>OY282374.1 GCA_958295815.1 Candidatus Poribacteria bacterium
AGCGTCTCCATAGTCCACAATGGACTGAAAAATACGAAGGACTGTGGGTCGCCAGTTTTCTTTGAGCCGTCCCATTACCTGTACGATGATAATCCGTTTTCCAGCATGGAAAATCAGTCCATTGGCGCGGATACCGCCCTTCCAACTAAAACCGAGGACGGTGCGTCCCTCAGAGAACTCGGGGTCTTTGATGAAATCAACATTCCGACGGAAGGAAAGTTCCCCACCTTTTTTGTAAGTTTTGCGAATCAACTTGAAATATTCATCAAGTGTTGCGTGGAGATCCGGCTTTTTACGTCGCGAGTGTGCCCATTTGAGTTCAAGACGCGGCATGTCTGCGTCGTCAAGCCGCAGATACCCTGTTTTCTGATCTCCGCTGAGTCCGCTGAGTTCCCATGTCGTTGGGATTTCGAGTTGTATGCCTGCCCAGCCAAAAACAGTCCAGTCCATCTTTTAATTTATTACTCCTGGGCGTTGCTCCATTACATTCCGCAATGGTTTTTGGTTAATTCCAACCTGTTCCAGGTGCTCAAGGGTTTCCTGACCTTGCCGGATACCATCGTGGAATGTAATGGAACGATGCTCAGATTCAATAGTTTAAAAAATTAAAACGGTTTAACAATGACGGCTTTGGAAACAAGGGCAATTGCAACAGTTCCCATGCCGATGAGACCGACCCCGCATGCGAATCCTGCTGCAAGCACAGGATTGAACATATACCAGCGCCGCATTCCAAATCGCTTGATCATGTAGAACCGCCCGATGACTGCGCCGAGTAGTCGTGTAACCATACTTCCTGGGTCTGCGCCGATACCACCGATAATCCCGTAGTACCACATTGAAGGCAGTTTGAATACCCACAGCATACCGTAAATTGCAAGACTTGAGGTGAACCCAGCGGCGACATAATCGCCGCGAATGGCTTGGAGCATCTGACTATTTCCATCCCGAAGCGATGTTTTCCAGAGACACTCGTTTGTCGCGTTAATGGGCCACATCATCTGTGCAAACGGGTACTGTGCACTTGGAATAGGCGCAATCTTCCAGATAAAGTGAAGAACCACAATCCCACTGACGAGCAAAATTGGCATAATCAGCAGAGTTCCCGCAAGATTTGAGGTAAAGGTTGTGCCGGTCAATTCAAGAACTCGCCAACTCTGTGTGCCACGTCCATAATCTTCGTCTGGTAGCGGTGCGAACCAGATGTCTACCTCTTCATAGCGACTCAAAATAAACGTGATTTCGTGCAGATATGGTATTTCAAAGAGGTCACGCCCTAAGACACCGAAAGTCCGTGCAGTAATATAGGAATTAATCGGCGTATACAGGAATGCGTAGCCGATCAAGAAACTAATTGGAAAATTCGGCACCATCCAGTGGATGAGCCAGACGAATCCAACCATACCCACGAGCCACATTAAGCCCATCAACCATATCGGGAAATCGCCACGGTTCGGAGGTGTCGCGAAGGAGCCACGTTCGCCTGCCTTTTTCTGAGATCTCCGTAGTTTAAAGAGCATCGGAATCGAAGCCGCCATACCAACGAGTGCGAGGCTAAAAGATTTACCCATACCGTAACTAATCCAGAAATCCAGACCGTTGAACAAACCAACACCGCGGACATCCAATCCGGGTGACCATTGATGGAGAATTTCGTATCGGTATAAGATTTGCGGGTTCAAGATAAATTGCGAAGCCATCGCCGTGATGAATTCCGTCATAATAATCGGGAATGGCATCACGAATCCAATGAGCATTTGTCCAAAATCGGTTCGGAAAGCAAAAACGCCTGTTGGCGCGAAGCCTTCAATACTTTGTGTAAAATCTATCCACGGGATTTTCAGAATCTGAATCGGTTGACTCATCATGACCCCGGTGAGTGAGGGCACACCAATATAGAGGAACCCCCAAATCAACCCTGCCATAGAACCAATAGAGAAGACCCGCCACCGCCAGGTCTCTTCTTTACCTGTTGTTTCTGCGAGTGCGGTTGCCCCTTGCGCAGCAATCGGTGCCATCGGATATGGAAGCCGTTCAAGATCAGCCGTAAGGCGGAACAATATATATTGTCCACTGACAAATCGTAAAGTGCCGAGCAACTTTCCGACAAGGTAGATGGCGATAGGCAGGAACCAGTCCGGGTGCATCAGACTTCGCGTGAGCACACCTACAGAATCACCTGCAGGCACGATCCAATCTGGAATTTTGTCGGCGATTTCATAAGAAGCTGCCTGTGGTGTATTGACAAAGTAGGCGTACCAGATAAAGTTCCGGTACTGCATCCCGCTACCAACAGCGGCACCTGTTAATCCGAGGAGCATATAAAGCTCCTGTCGCCGTGCAGTTGTAAAGGAGCGCCGCGCAAGCTCGGTGAATAGAATAACGGCAACCCAAGGGGCTGCTTCAGCCCCGGATTGACCGGATACATAACTGAGATAGATGGAACCTGGCATCATCAGCAAGCCAACGAAAAGTGCTCCGACAAACACCTTGACCGTTAACCCCGATTCAAAGGTACGGATGCCGCCTTCGATGTCGTATCGCTGTGCCCAAGATTGCCATTCATCTGCTTGTGATACTCTTTCTCTCGCCAAATTGAATGTTCTCCTTTCTTTTGACAAAGGTGGGTAGATGTTTTCCGGTCTTGGTCCATATCAGCATCTAAGGAATACACGTCTGGCGTTCCTAAGGACCCTTCCACCTCTATAATTCTGTCATCACTCGTCCCCTGAATCTTCGGTACTGTCCGTGTCTCGCAATTCTTCCCAGAAATGCGCACTGAAGATGCCAACTGTCAACACAAGTGCTGAGAACATCTGCCACTGCCAACGTCCTTCAAGGACGAGAATGCTGAACAGCCATAAGAAAGTGCCAATGATGATGATAAGGCTTGCTAATTTTTCCATGTTTTTAACTATGGTCCTCTGAGCATCGTTCTACAATGTAAAGCTAAGACAAATTTAATAGTTTAAAAAACTTTAATCCGCTGGCGTTGGGACTGGCTCCAGTTGTCCTGTTGCCTGTTCATCTGTCCCTTCCGTTCTACCGCGTTCGTGGAATTCTGCCCGGATGTCAACGCTGAACGTCCGCCAAATCAGGAGCTGTTTCCGCAGTAGGTTAAGGAAACGTCGATTGACCCGCTTCCAAGAAGCGATCTCACCGCTCTCACGATGTACATCCAATGTGATTTTGTAAAGATCTTCCTCTTCTCCACCTACAGGGGATGTAACGAATTGGATAGATTGGCTCACACCTAAGTCGTAGGGTGCCAGCCATACCATCATGCTAATTTGATAGGCATCTTCGTCTTCCACCGTGCTGAATGCGACTTGATCGGTATAGAAGTCACTGGCAGACTCGTCTGCATGTGCCTCGAAATAGTCGCGCATGAACACGTTCAAACCGAGTGACTCCTCTTCAAGGACGGTGAACGGGAGATTGAAGTGCCACACATCGCCTTCGGGTTCCGGCAGCTTCCATTTACGTTCAATATCGGGTACCGCCATCCGTGAAGCTTTGATTGCTGGATACATGGTACTGAGTAAGACGACCAGCATAACGATAATCGTTGCGACAACAGTTGACATTGAGGAGTAATTAAGTGTCAATCCAGCGAGCCATCCGAAGTTTACAAGCGTTGTTGCGATTGCTTGTCCCATGAGGTACCCCAGAACAGCACCGACGATAGCGTATACGCACGCCTCTGCAAGGAATAAGAAGGCGATATGTACCGGCGCGAGTCCGACAGAACTATAAATGCTAATTTCTCGGACACGCTCATAGACTGCCCCAAGCATCGTATTGAGTACGATAAGCGCAGCGATTAGGATTGGCACGAATAGATTGCCCATTCCACTGAAACTCGTCATTCCGATACTGCTGTAGAGGTATGTGTCTTTATCGCGTCCTACAAAGAAATCAAGCGCGATGCGATTCATGAGAGGTGCCATGATGAGATCCAACTTATCAATCGCACCTAACAACTGTGGATCATCCTCTTGTGGTTCCATATTGACAGCGACGCTTCGGAGCGTACCGCCTTGGTTCATGACAACATCATACGGGAGAATGGCGACGCTGTCTGGTGTGAGGTGGAGATATTTCTGTAACTCACCTTCAAGTGTTTCATCACCGGTTGCACCACGGCTGCGTTGTTGTTGCATTAACTGATAATCGACAGGTGTTAATTCTTCGCCGTCGTTGTCTGTGAGGTCCTTAAACCCGATTCCGAGGACACCAACAACGGTGAAGTCGGCACCGTAGACGGAGACAGTCGCTTTCCCCATGTCGCTTTCGGTAATTTTCAGCAATTCCGCCATCCCTTTAGGAAGCACAATAGCATAGGGCCATTCTGTGGGCCACTCATTAGCGTCAGCAGGGTTAAACCATTTTCCGTACTGAAGATACCTGTTAATACCACTGACATCGGGTTCTGCTTCGTTCATTCCCACGAGCATATTCGCAGCAAAGGTTAGTGCTTCACCCGTGAGAGCATGAGTCGGCGGCGATGGATCAGCAGGATTCGCAGTACGTGTGAGTTGAACAAAAGACTGGTCTCCGGTACCTGAGGATTGATACCAGGCTCGCGGTGCAATGGAGTTCCGAACAACTACGATGGATTCTTCGTCTACCGTTTCAATGTAACCACCCTCCTCTAAAGCGACTTTGGCTTCCGCAATATCAATCGGTTGTTGTCCGTCCTTGACAAGGAGTTCGTTTTTACGTAGCAAGAGTCGTTCTAAGTCGGTAAGTGTGATTTGCGTCTTCTGCATGTCGTTCAGGACAGAGGTAAGCACCGGTTCTTCTAACGGACGCCAGTACTGGTCGCGGATGAGAAGTCCTGTGTAGCGAGGCGTTACCTGCGGAAGGCTTGTTCTGTTCGGATGCATGAACGTCCGCACAGAGGTAAATGAGATGACGGTGAAAGTAAGAATTACCAATGTGCAGCATGTTAGGATTGTCCGACCTTTCCGTTTCCGCATGTTAGAAATCCCTAAACTAAACGCCGCAGCACTCGCACTCAACCTTCCGACATCTGCTTTGTAAACCTTGCTTCCCTCCTGCCGAATCTTTTCGAGTTGTTCCTCGAATTTTCGGACAATGATACTGATGACAATAACTGTCAACGCGAGCACAACGAACGCGATTAAAATAATTACTGGAGTCGTTGTAATTTGGAACGCCGGGTGGACTTGACTGAGGAAGAAGAATACGAGCAAGAAGATCCCGAAGGAACCCAAAATCTGCTTGTGGATGTTTGGGAAACCGAAGATAAGACGTTCCATAAAGTAGGCGAACGGCATTAGTAGGGCGAGGTAGAACATCACACCGTTGACGACATCGTTACCAGTCTGCTTGACATCTGGATAGGCACGTGATTCATAGCCCCATGCGGCGCGTGCGAGTTTGAGTGCTTGCTGATAATCGTTTTGTAGCAGCTCAGTCTCTGCGCGTGTGAGATAGTCATTTGCGAATTGATGGAGTTTGTCAAGCCGATCACTGGAGATACCGAAACGTTTATAGAGTTGTGATCGGTTTTCATCGAGCCACCACATATCGCGGACAACGACGTACGGCGTAAGGCGAATCTGCCCGTTCTCGCGGACAACGAATCCTTCGCCGGTGTAAAGCGTCGGGTTTTTCATCCCACTCTTCGTTGCTTTGATGAGTAGGAGACGTTTACCGATTTGCCCATAAGCCATTCCGATCTTAATGCGAGTGTTTGGTTCGCTATAAACGAGTGCAATCGGTTCAGCTGCGGAGACGCCTTCCTGCTGCCACGGCTTTGACATCCCGTACTTCTCTGGCGCGCTATCAGTGAGTGCGTCGTAGACTTCAAGTTCCCGAAGGGTTCGCAGATACCGTTGGTCCACGAGGTCGTAGATTGTTGTAGATACGCACGGGAATGTGACAATCCGACAACCACGTCTTCGGGTGTTGATAGGGATTTGATTAGGTAGCAGTTTTGCTCCGTAATTCCCTAAATCAGGTGCGTAGACGATGTCTCCAGAATCTGGATCAAGAATATATGCTTCAACTTCTTGAACACCCCTGAGGCGCCGTGTAGCTCTACCTTCCATGGCTAACCCGGCAACTTCAAAGTTTCCCTTGTTATCACCCATCACAAACAGGTCTCCGCGGACACCCATCATGCTTTTATGCTTTCTACGAAGTGTTATGATAGGATACGGGACGGGTTTATTCGGTAGTGCGGACTCGCGTGCATCAAATTCGACGACATCGCCGAAGAGATTGCAGTAGAAATTTCCGACGCGTGCAGCGGTCGGCATCTCTTCATCGCGGAGTGCTTGGATGAGTAGGGATGCGAGTGTTTGTGCTTGCTGATGGAGATTACCGCCTTCGTTCAAATCGACCCGTTCAATTGTGTCGAGCGGCGTATCGGTTAGAACACGAGCGTCTTCGATGGTTGCGAAAGCGATACCGGTTTTTCCGACAAGTGTTGCTACTTCGCTGTCAAAGGCGATCTTACCCGGAATATAGGTTTTCCACGTTTTTCCACCGCTTGCGGAGATGGCGTTAACAAAGTTTGAATCGCCACCGAGACCTACGATTGAAATGAGGGTTTTGATGTCCTCTATTTCGTCCTCGGAGAAAGTATCCGGATCTTCGTGTCGGAGACGCAGCATTGCGTCCAACTGTTCGCGTGTCCGAATATTGTTCTTCCGATTTTTCTTTGCAGTGCGGACATCATTTCGGATGAAACGCTCGACCTCTTTGCGGATATAATCCATGTCCTTGAGCATGTCTTCGGAAGGTTCACCTTGGTTCCGCCACTGTTCAAATTGCATTTTCATCAGACGACTTACACCACTGAGGCCGGTGAGTTTGCCGAAGTGCGAACTGAGCAAGGTTTCAAGGGTTTTTCCTTCAAGGGCGGATTTATCAGAGATCCCGTTTGCCACTGTCCATTGGCGTGCCATAACGGCTTGCCGGATTTGGTCATCTGTCCACTGCCACAGCTTTCGGACGCGGACCCCAAAGTCTGCATCTTCTGCGTAGGAGGCGAGTTGGTTGCCGATACTCGCAAACTCGCGGCGCAGGACAAATTCGGGCTGTTGGTCGTAGAACCATCCCTTGTTGAATACACCAAACTGATTCGATTGTGAGGAGAGGTCAATGCTAATATAAAGAGAGGTATAGTAGCGATTGAAAAGGTCTTGAAGTGCGATAGCGGCTTCAATCTGTCCGAGTTTTCGATTGTATTCTCCCGTATCAATGCGCAACATCTTTTCAATACGACTCTGGATGTTACGGAATCGAGCATTTCGGAGCGTCAGCATGTTATCTCGCAAGAGGACTTTAGTCTCTGCATCAAGGTCGGTGTCTAAGGTGGGCAACCTTTCTATGAGGTTTTCAAGTGCGACTATGTCTGTTTCTGTGCGTTTTTTGACGGTTGCCAACAATTCTGATTCGATAATGTGTGATGCGATGCGAGCGCGCAACTTAAGTGCTTGCTCCACTTCGCTGTCCGAGAGGTAGTTTTCCAAGATGAGTTGTTCTTCATCGAGGTATTCTCTTCCGAGCGTTCCAGCAGTTTCGATCAAATTTTGAACACGTGTCCGCTCCAATCGAGCGTTCCGGAGTCCAATTTCAAAGATGCTCTGCTTGTCTTTGAGCAGATCAGTTATTAGGACTGCAATATCGGTAGGGTCCTCGGATTCCGTTAAGCGTTGTCGAAGTTGTGTGTCGATACTGTTCAGGCGTTCGATACCGGCTTTGGAGAGGAATTTCCCACCGTAGAGCAGGGAATTGGCATCTTGCGACGTGGGTGCTTCCTTGAGTCTACGAATGCTCGTTTTGATTTGATTTTCAGCAGATTCGCTATCAGGGATTTGGGCTAAGATTTTTTCAAGTAATTGTGCCTCTCGTTGGATAGCGATTTCTTGGGACTCGCTGGCGTCGCGCAG
Organism: Candidatus Poribacteria bacterium; assembly: GCA_958295815.1. Lineage (GTDB taxonomy): Bacteria > Poribacteria > WGA-4E > WGA-4E > WGA-3G > WGA-3G. Next base: position 7,929 of record OY282374.1, read on the forward strand.
AACACTGCGCGCATCTTTCACTTTATTGAGAGCGTGTAAATCGAGATGCCTGTCCATTATCTTCTCAGGCGTCCACATTAGGGCGAATTTGCGTTTATCGCTCAATTCCCAGTCTGCGAGCGTCTCGTTTAGCATCTCAAGGTCAGGGATCAGTTCTTCAGGGAGGTCTCCGGGTACCGGAATTTCCCAACCGGAACCTTGTTGTACAGGAAGCAAATAGGAATCGTTTGGGTGTGTGGCATATTCGTCGGTAGTACCGGTTTCTATGGCGCGAGTCAGTTTTTCTGCAGCCCAGATGTCGAGGCGGGCGATCGGCAGTGCAAGCGTATCAATTAATTCACGCTGTGCTGTTCGGCTTGTGTTAAGTGCAACAGTACGAACATCAGCTAACTGGTTGACAATATCCCGCAGAAAATGCGTTGTTTGCAGTGCTTCTTTCTTTGAGCGTGCAAGGTTTGCCAATAGTATGCTCTTCTCTTCGCCTGTAAAATCTTGTTTCTCGCGTTTTCGGTTCTTATCTGCTTGTTTCTTCTGACGTTCTGAGAAGTCGCGCTGCTGATTTGTCAGAGTTTCAATCTCGGATCGGGTTTCTGACAATCCATCAAGGGTTGTTGTCAGGGAGTCCAGGTCAGACTTTACGTTATATATACCGTGGAAGAAATCGGAAGGGAGATCAACTAAGACGCTCCGGTCAATTGAGAGCAGAAGTCTTCTACCCAGTTCTTCGAATTCAATGACATCTGTAGACAATCCACGGCGAAGTCCGTGCATCGTTGGTGTACCGGGGGCATCTGTGTCACTGCCGACAATGTCCTGACCGATACCTTCCATGAATGCGCGCATACCAGCGATCCCTTGGAAATGCCCATCAACTGCGACGAAAAGGACAGAATAGCCGGGACGATATTGTGGTAGGCTAAAGAGTCGAGCGAGTTCCATAAGGGTCGCGATACCACAGGTTGGGTCTGCCCCGGGTGCCATAGCAGGCACAATGGACATGGCATCATAGTAAGCAGTCAGAACGATAAGTTCGTCTCGTAGTGATGGATCGCCGCCCTCCAAGAAACCACGTATATTCTGACCGACACCGCGTTCCCAAGTCATTTTACCTCTGACGCGGACGTTAAGCTGATTTCCTTTGTTGTGTTCTTGTTCAATCAAATTAGTGAGGGAAGCTGCGTCTTCTTTAGAAATCCAAAATCGCGGTATGTTGGCAGGAACGGTGCCAAATTTGTTCTCTGCTTCCCCTCGGATCGTTGTTTCGGGTTCGATAAAGATAACAGCGGTGCCGCCGAGCATTGCCGCGTTGATATAGCGAGTGCTGGAGTTAAAATCGAGGAGGACTATAGCACCTTTCGGTATGAAGATGTGTGCTTCACTCGCAGCGACGAATTCGCCAGATTCATCAATTTGTCCGTTATTGTTATTGTCGATATCATCGTTGTCGTCACCTGGGGTTTCGTCTGTCCAGCCGTCGGCATTATTGTCGATACCATCTGTTGCCCATCCAAGGATTTCGGAGAGTAGTGGAATTTCGCCGTATTCATCGATGGTGCCGTCTTCATCGTTGTCAATGCCATCGGATGCTTTCTGCAGATGTCCATTGAGTACGTCATCGGTGATGCTGGCTTCGGTGATACGGTAGCGTCGGGCAAGCGATGTAAGTGTATCACCGTCTTGGAGTTTATACCAGAATCCGCCGATGTTGGTGCCGTTAAAGTCGGCGAGTTCGCCATCGTCACCGTCAAGAAGCGGACCAGATAGACCGCCAGTTGGAATGAATACGGTGCTTCCTTCTACAACAGGGGTCGCCAAGAATTTGTTTCGTTCATCTGCGAGGATAACCTCTTCCGGAATCTTATAACTTGCTGCGATGTCTTGGAGCGTTTCGCCTACTAAGGCGATGTGCTTAATTCCGTCTGCTAATAGAGAAGTTCGGACGAGATTCGGCCACAGGGGAGTCAGTTTGAAACTATGTAGGACAGTGCCTTCCGGTGAGATAATTTCAATAACGCTGTCACCATGATCAATCGGCACAGTAACAGGGAACTCGCGGCTTTCCACGTTCTGCAAACCAATTTCGACGAACCGGTCGAAGATATACTTGCTACCGCTTGCGGCTTGTGGATAACCTGTTACACGGCTTTCCAAACTCGACAGACGTGCGAGGTCTTTCCGGATATTACCGATCGACAGATCATCTCGGATCTGGATAGCTGCGGTTTTCATCCCGGTGCTGGAAACTGTTTGGGTGTATGCGATGTTGCAAAGTCCACTGGCGAGGAAAATAAAGATGCAAAGGATCAAGGCACAGTTTGTGCGCGTGGGTTGCACGGTTAGATTTGCTATGGCACTGAAAGGTCGCGAGTCGTGCTTACTCCTACTACGAATTCTCATGTTGTGAAATCTCCCACCATTCTCTTATTTTTCATGTTTTTATCTTCACGGCGCGAAAAATACCCATAGAGAGCATCGCATGCAAGGCAAAAGCAATGCCGGTGCTCATCTTACAAAATCAGATGCGGTTTATGTATTTTTGGCAATTTTCTTCTTACCGGTGCTGCTAATGTGTTGTTAAAAGGCGTAATACTGTTATTTTATACTATTATCGCAATTTTTGTCAAATTAAAATTTGCATTTAATATTTTTTTAGGTTAAAATATATTTCACGTTTTTGCTTCTCGTCAAAGTGGAATCCTTTTAAATCTGCGTATTGATGCTCTAAAATTGTAAGAAAATCAACGGCAACAAAGTGCCTGTTAGTTTCGTAAAACTTATAAAAGGAGTTAGACGTGAACAAGGAATCGAAAGAATCTAAGAGGGCTGATAAAGTCGTTTCACGTATAAAACTGCGTCGCCGTGAGTTGAAGATGACACAAACGGAACTCGCGAATGTAGCGAATTTAACGCCAGCCGCAATCTCGCAGTTTGAGTCGGGAACCCGTAAGCCTTCGTTTAATACGCTTTCCAGTCTCTCCGATGCTCTAAAGGTGACCACCGACTATTTGCTTGGAAAGGAGGAGAGGCGGTACGACGATCTCTTAGCCGACCCAAAGGTAAGTAGTATGTTTCAGGGCATGATGGAATTTACAGAGCAGGACAAGGACACGCTCTACGAGTTTTATGAATTTCTCAAGACGAAAGCGGAAGCGGCCAAGGCAGCGGCGGAAAAGAAATCACGCTCAGATACAGAATAGCGTGCTTAGTATTTAACCGGTTTCAATTCCGTGTCCAGCCGTTTGATTTTGTGGCAAGATTTAAAGATATGTAGACTTTTACTGGTAGGTTAGTGTACTTGGAAATTAACAGAAATCTATACTTCCTTGGGGCATAAACAAACTTTACCGAAATTATGGCGGTTTTCCAACAACAGATGTGCCTCATGTGCCTGGTGAAGCGGTAAGGTCCGGTCTATAATAGGTTCGAGTTTCCCCTGTCCAGCGAGATGGATAAGCGTTCGGAGTTCAGCGACTGTGCCGAGGGCAGAGCCCATTACAGTTAACTCCTTCTGATACAATTTTCGGATATTAATTGTTCCCATATTCCCCGTCGTAACACCACACGAGACCAACCTTCCATTTTTAGCAAGACTTGCGATGCTCTGCTCCCATGTTGCAGTGCCGACATGCTCAAGGACGACATCCACACCTCGTCCGTCGGTTACATCGAGTACAACCTCCGAAAAATCTATGTCTTTGTAATTAATTGTAACATCTGCGCCCATCTGCTGAGCGCGTTCCAGTTTCTCATCACTGCTTGCGGTAGCAAAAACTCTGGCACCCGTTAATTTTGCGATTTGTAATCCTGCGCTACCGACACCACCCCCTACGCCAAGAATTAAGACATCATCCTCAGGACGAAGTTTTGCGCGCTCCATTAGCATGTGCCATGCCGTGAGGTACGCGATTGGCATCGCAGCGGCATTAACGAACGACAGTGGTGCCGGTATCTGAATAGCATTTTGTGCAGGGGCTTTTACATATTCTGCGTACCCGCCATTCGTTTGAAAACCGATGAGCTCTTGTGTGTCACATAAGTTTTCTGCACCGCGATGGCAGTCGCTGCAGACTCCACATGGAATACATGGCGCGAGGACAACCCGATCCCCGACCGCTACACCACGAGCTTCGGCACCTACCTCGGCGATTGTTCCGGCGATGTCGGATCCGAGTATGTGGGGTGTATCTCCTCGGCGGAGTTTCGCTTCTATTTCAGGTCTATTCCGCCGCGCATGGAGATCCAAGTAGTTGACGGCACAGGCTTCGACTTCAAGCAGCACCTCGTTAGTGGTAAGCGTCGGCTTCGGCACATCCGTGTACTGAAGCACCTCTACGCTACCCTGTTCTGAAAAAACAATTGCTTTCATGTTGGTTGTCGGTTATCGGTTGTTAGTGGGCAGTTTTTATGAATATAGCACTTCTGCGAGGTGCTGAAAGAACTGATGAGTCTTGTTCAGACGTGTAGAACCTGTTGGAGTAGGGACTTGAGTTACGGTTGGTAGCTTAACGCCTATGCAGTTCGTTTAAGGAATCAGAAAGTCCTAATATCTCTAATTCTCTGGAGATATAATCGAGGACAGCCTTTTCTAAGTCGAAGGGATAAGTTACACCGTGCTGTTTTGCAATATTCGGTCCGTCCCGTTGCATAATGGCTGTTAACCGGAGATGTGCTTTTGCTATCTCTTCTCTATTAATACTGTGCATTGTTAATGCAGTTTCAATTTCTTCTCTGAGTGCTCGTGGCACAAAGGCATTGACGTTTTTTACACCCCTGTCTCTTTGGTTCCCACTTCCAATAATGAGAACTTCTGTCAGCGACATCACAGCAAATGTAGTGCCCATGAATCCAGCGATGTGTTCCTCGCGTCCCAAGACTGTAGGAAGAATAGCGACCACACGCCAAAACTCATTGAGATACTGCTTTAGTGTTGTACGAATGTCTTTCGGTTCTTTGTCGCTACACACCTCCTGAAATTGAAGGCATTCTTCAGTGGCGGACAACACGCGAACCTTAGTACGGTCAAGGGAAATTGTATCCGCTGCGTGTAGCCAAACATCGAGTCGCATCCCTGCTGTTGTGATGCAGGTTACCATCTGTCCGGGAAATGTGTCTTTGAAGAGAACCAATGGCTGAACACCGGATAACCAAGATTCAAGATCTGGTAGGAAAGATTCCTTGTCTGCTTCAGCAACCAATAGATGAATATCGATGTCTGAATATCTGTCGGCAGTCCCTTTTGCGAGACTCCCTTCCAGCCATACTGCCAAAATGCGTCCATCTGAATCGGCCTTAGCTGTGAAAGCTTTCAGGTATTCTTGGTGCATTTTTTCATCAGTCTTTTATTCGTCAGGCGCGGCAATTTAACCATAGGCACCGTGATTGAGGAAGCCGAGTAAGCGGCGTAAACGCGGACTCGCGTCTTTGTAGACGGAATCCGGCATATTGTAGTTCATAAACGGATAATATTTATGCCCGACGAGGCGGCGTCCGTACGTCACTTGTGTGATATATCGGATGCGCTGGGTCTGGTTCGGACCGCCACGATGCCACACCTGGTTGTTGAACATGATAACACTTCCGGCTTTACCAAGATTATACTGGATTTTATCTTCCCACTCTGTGCCTTCGATCGGATTTGGCGGCGATGCTCCGAAAAGATGTGAACCCGGAACAACTTCTGTGCCACCGTGTTCAATCTCGGTAACATCGGTGAGGTAGTAATTTGCCGTGAAAAGCAGCACTGGCAGCCGAACGTTCTTTGGCGGTTCACCTTCCGTTACAATGTAGTGCGGTGCATCGTCTTGGTGCCACGACGTGATTCCGCCGCCGGGAAAAGTTTGGAAAGAATTGTTGTGTATGACATGGCAGTTTTCCGCGACAAGTGCTTCAGCAAATGAGACAATGGGTTCAAGATCGAACAATCGGCGATTGGCTTCACTGTGTTCAAACATCCGATGGCTCAAGTGCATACGACCTGCTGGGCTTCCACCATTTAGACCATTTGGGTTGTTTTCGAGTGCCCACTCTAAATCTTGACGAAGTTGCGCACATAGATCAGGTGGCAAGACATTTTGCAGAAACAGGCAGCCTCGCTGGTTAAATGTTTCTACCCATTCCTGGATTTGTTCATCACTGACAACCTGATCCGCTAAATAGGTTGTTTGTGCCATTTTTCTACCTTCCGTCGTTTTTTATGCACGTAGATGGAGATAACAGAAACGGTTTCACTGGTTGCGGGCGCGGTTTCAACCCACGCCTATTGTGAACCTTGCACGCATGAAGTATCTATGGAGATGGTTGATACTAACCACCCATCGCTGCAGCGACGATGATGCCGAGTGAGACGAGGACCCCCGCGACCGCGATACCGGCAGCGGTATTGTTCTCTTCGGCAATCTGACGGTTTAGGTCGTAGGGGGTCGCCATATCGAAGACTTTGTAGCCTACCATCAGAATTATTAAACCGACAATACTAAAGACAACGCCTTCAACAATAAAACCGCCCAAGACTTTGAAGTCTACCATCGGACCATCTATTGATCCAATCGGGTCGGCTTGGGCATTCGCGTTATGTGTGAACAGAACAAAAGCAGCAATTGCCACTGTGGCGAGGATGAATGTGGTGAAAACAATCTGTTTAGCCATTTTATATAGTCTCCTTATTTTCGGCGAGACTCACTCCCGCGTGTATCTGCCTTAATAGTGTAATGGCACACGGTGTGAGAAAGCCGCGTGTGGGCTTTCTAAAGACCCTACTACTATGTCGCAAGTTCAAACTGCACATCCGTTGAGGTGTGCAGGTGCTTTATCAATATAGCGTCCTTATCTTCGATATAAAGCCATCCGGATTCAACATCTTCAAGTGTTTGCACAACCGGAATTTCAGTTTCTATGTATTTACTTTGTTCATTAGTCTGTTCAGACGTATCGGGTGTTGTGTCCGCATCCGGGCTTGGTTTGTCATCCGGGGATGATGCGAACTGATACCTCGCGCGAAGTGTTTGTGGCGTACGTCCGTAACCGATAATGACGGAATAACTTGCCTCATTTTCGGCATAGCTGAGTTGCCAGTTCAGTTGACCGGTATTGGTTAGCTTAAGCGCGCCTACCTTTGCTTCTGAACTAAGATGGACCTCACCTGCGATAGCGGTTTTAATGCCTGGATCAAGCCCTAGGAGCGTATAGACATTTACCATAATATCTTCAGGGTTCAGATGTGGTCCTTTGCCTTCAGTGCAAAAACCGTAGAATCCATCGGGGTAGGTGCCTTTGAGTTCACCGTCTTCCCACTGCTGATACATTGCGCTGACCGTGATGCCTTCAGCAATCTGTGCCCACCGTTCATCTTTGGTATGTTGATTCAGGCGTTGTAAGTAGTAAGCGAGAACTAAACCGTTCCATTGGACAGGAACGCCGAACCACGGATGCGTGTAGAAAGATGTACCAAAAACGGGGATTGAAGCGAACTGCATACCGGGTCGATCTGGAAGATGCCAATGGTAGAGGAATGGCAACGCTGTTTCTGCCCAATAGGTTGCGCGTTTGAGATATTCTTTTTCTCTTGTGAGTTCGTGGGCTTCAACATAAGCCCCGATTGCATGCGCAGCCGCGAGGATGTCCGGTTGATACATTGGGCATTCCCACATTTGCGCGCCGCGTGGCACGGAGAATTGCTTCATGAATGCAAGTGCCTTGACACCTGCCTTTTGCGATGTTTTATTGCCGGTAATTCGGGCGTGTTTGAGGAGTAGAAGTGCTGATTCAGCACAGGTACCGAGCACCGATTCACCTTCCGTTCCGAGAGATGCAGTTTTAGCATTTGTTGGATGCCACCGCCAACTTCCATCGGGTTCTTGTGTATTGATGCGTTGCTGTGCCTCTTCCGCCATATAAGTTAGTCCAGCATCGATATTGCCGATATAGTACGGAAATTCCCATCTCAAAATGTGGCAGGAGCCGCGTGCAGCGAGTCTCTCTTTACCAGATTCAGTTATGGTGTTCTTAGCGATCTCTAATGCCCGTTCTTTTACCTGTTCATCTTTTGTGGCGAGGTAATCGTACCAGAGTAGCGTTCCAAAGCCGGGTTCGTTCTGTGCTGTCCAATCCACACAGTGACGAGATTTTCGTGTATTTTCGTCCCATGTGGTGTGCATAAATCCGTGTCGTGAGAGTAGGAGTTCCTCCTCATCAGTGCGCGGAGGTTTAAGCGGTTCTGGAGTGCCATAAGCGTCAGTCCAGTGTGCTATCGCATCTAAAATAGAGGCGTTACCATGGATGATGATTTCACTTTTAATCGATATCGGGTGCGAAGAGGTCAGTGAATACGGGGTAGAAGCCTCTATCTCATTTTCCTGTACCCATTCTGGCACAGTCGGTAAGAACAGTCCGAAGGCGTGGTTTTTCTGGGACTGGTGCCAATTAGGTGAAGCAAAAATTGCTGAGAGCATCTGATTTTCACCATCCCAAGTATCGAGCGGGTTCCAGATGATGCCAACTATTGATTTCTGCATCTCTACTGCCATGACAGGTACCGTAATCTTATACGGATGCGGAACCAAGCGGTTATCAAGGGGCGGGGCTGCGTCACGCGGGTTTGAGGAACGTTCTTCGTTCTCCAAGAATTCCAGTCCGGGGAACAGTGCCGCCGTCTTCTTCTCTGGGTTGCGTCCACACCCGGCGTAAAGCATCGGGCCGCGGAAAGCGAGGAGTGCTCTGTCTCCATCGGTTTGCAACTGGTATTCCGTTTTAACTCGGTTCGCATCTTCGGTGAGGGTCCACTTCATTTCATAATTCCATGTCACACCGTCGGTATCCGTATTGGTGCCGCTTAACCGAATGACGGACTCGTCAGCATTACCGGCAAGTTGGTACCCTGTTGGAACCAGTCGAAATGTTTGACGATTTTGTGATGCATCAAGGTAAGTAACCTCAGAGAGTGCAGGACTGGTCGCCACCCGTTGATAATTGCCGCCTTTTGCGACAAAAAGTATGTAATATTCAAATCCGCCTTCAACAGCATTCTGGTCGGATTTGGTAGACTGCATCCTGCGAACAAAAACGATACGGAGTTGTTTGTTCCCTATCACGACGCTGCCGTCTTGGGTATAGGTGTGCAGCTCTTTTATTACTTTAGTGGTGAGTTTGGGTTGTGCGGGAAGTACCGAGACCCGACCTTGAGCCGTGTGACGTTCTTCGCCTGCTGTGGTTTGACATTTAAGCGAAATTGAGAAAGAAACTGTAGTCGGGTGTGGAAGGCGGCGAGCTACCCAGGAGACAGTGACTTCTTCACCCGATTCAATTGCTTTGACCGTTTGCCTCGGTCTGCCACGCCTTAACTTCACACCGTTGATGGCAATTCGCGCCGTATCCGCTTTACCTAAAGGAGCACTACCAGTATTCCGGACGATACACTGGACCTCGAAATCTTCGCCTGCCGTGACGACCGCCGCTGTTGCCCCTACGCTCACAATTTCCAGTTTCGGTTGTGCTGCGTAGAGAGATATCTTAGCAGGTCTCTCTTCTATACCGAGCGTTTCAATACAAATATCCTTTAAAGCGGAGACAGCCGTCGAAGCGGGTTGGTTAAACGCCAGCATCTGTGTCTGTTCATCTTCCAAGTGTACGATGGCGATACCACATCGAACTTCTGGTTCGGCGGCTCTTTTCGCTTTTCGGAGAGAGGTCTCTTTGAGTTTGTATAATTGCGGTTTGCCCCACAATGCCCAGGCGTAGTTGCTATTACCTTGGACGTTGCATTCCGTCAAGAATGAGAGAATAACCTCTTTGCCAGCGTAGCTTGTGAGGTCGATACCTTCCTCCTGCCAGCGACAGTCGGTTGCGACCGATTCAAAGTGTCTCTCTACAGAAGCAGAATCGTCTGTATTGGAAATTTCGATGGCGAACTTTACACCACCAGGTTGTCGCTCTGTATCATCAAACGCGACACCATCCCTTAAACCGATGGAGAAGTGCAGAAGAAGTTTAGCCTTATTATCAACATCGGGCAGCGAAACAGCATAGTCGATTTTTGCGACCTCTGTCGGCGTGGGATGTTCAAAGATAGCGGGTTTTGTGACACCGCCTGAAGAGTCTCTGCCGTTGGCAGATGCTTGCTCTGTACCAGAGACAGTGCTGTGTTCAAACATCTCCACGAAGTCGTAGATTTCCTCAACAATGCCGAGATTTAGCGGGATTGGAGGTTCGGGTGCTTCTGGTTCGATATCGTCGCTCTCTTCCGTTTCTTGTGTTTCGATTTCTGTAGTTTCCGAATTATCCGCGTTTTCCTCGGTAGACAGGACAATCTCCACCGGTGGTTCCGTCTCACCTTCGGAAACCGAATTGTCGGATTCTAATGACGGTTCGGTATCGTCACCATCGGCAGGCACGGGATCACTAACCTCATCAGCAGGTGCGTTGTCCGCATCTGCTGCGGTGGCAGTGTCGTTCTCGGTCGCTCCAGTGTTTTCATCGTCTATACCGACAGGCTCGATATCCAGATGTATTTGGATACTCTCGTCTTCGGTGACAGGCGGAGCATCCTCCTCCGGACGTGCCTCCTCTGGAGTGGATGAGTGTTGATTTTCTTCAGTTTCTGTCTGCTCGGAAACTTCAGCATCATCTAAAGAGTTGTCATCAGTTATGTGTTCTAATTCCGTTTGGGGTTCGTCGCCATCTTGTGCATCGGTGGGTTCATCGATTTCTTCCTCTGTTTTTCCGATACAGGTGGCTAAAAGCTGTTGAAAACCGGTGAGCATTTATTCTTTCTCGCTCCATTTCTGTTTCATCTGCTTCATTTCATCGTTGAGCACTACCTCTGCTGAGGGTGTTTGTGCAGAGGATTCAATCTGCCATGCCCCGGATTCGTCCTTCAACACTGGCTTGCGTTGTGCGACCGGTAAAATGCCGAAGGGCACATGTGGCTCGATTTGGTACCAGTATGCGACAGAAGATGTCTCATTGCTGAGGTGATTACCGTGTCCATGCTCTATCGTAACCCGAATTTCCTTTTCAAAACGGACAGGGTTTTCGAGGTGATAGACGTAAGAGGTCTGGTAGCCATCGGTGTTGTTTTCATAAATAGAGGATCCGTTATGTGCAAACGCATTCTCTTGCATTCCCCAGGCTTGATTCAAGTAGTCTTCTGAACCGGTGCCGTGCAGGTCGGGGGGCCACTTGTAGCCGTCTACCCAAATCATATCATCACCTTCGCCCCACCATGTGCCTTGGAAGTTAGTGACCGAAAGGTTACAGCCTATATAGTGACCTGTCCCTTCGGCGGATAGGATGAGATAATTGTTATCCCATGCGAGTCGTTCGGCATTAATGATATTGGCTTCTGGTGTATTGACTTGGATTTCATGTCCCCAACCATCACACGGATTTTCGCGATGGAATTGGGCATGAAAATAGGCGACATCGTCAGGGTGTGAATCCGAGTACTGCTCATAATCGATGTAGAAGTATTGTCGGTGCGGTGTATCGCCTTCGTTAACGAGTTCGATGCGTGCGCTGCGGTTAAAGGGCATCTGTACGTAGCTGTTGAGTGCGCAACCTGTATTGAACTGGTTGTTTCGGCCTGTAGAGGCGGAGAACAACATGGAATCGTACGAATTGACGATTTCATTTCCGAGTCCAAAGAAGTCGCCTAATGGGCAGAGAACACTCGGATGTTCTTCATCGTCCCAAAACATCCTGATCAGTACATTTCGATAACCGTTTGGCTGCGTCATCCAGATATGATTGATACAGCCGGGACCTTGAATGTCCGCAATGACACGGGTTTCGCCGGGGGCGACATCCCATGCATCGTTGTTTCTGCCTGTCGTATCCCAAGAGGCGGCACGTAACGAGCGTGCTTTTCTAACGCGCGTCAACGATGACAATAAGCCGTCAACATAAGTCATTAAGTTATCCCTTTTAAAATCCTCGAATTAAGAAATTGAGAGTATCTGTGTGAATACTCCTGCTATTATTATACCATATACGCGCGGAGAATCAACACTTTTTTGATGTTGGTATGCTTTTAAAGTGTCGTAAGCGAGGCACGGCGTGTTATCCTACACTCCGATGGTGGCTTGCATCTTTTCCAATCCGATGCGTGCAACCTCTTCAGGATCTTGTTCCCAATAGTTTGGATTGAACAACTCCAGTGAGATAACACCTGTATATCCTGCGTCCTTCACGATAGAGATCATCTGTCCGAGGTCAAGAATACCATCTCCGGGGTAAACTCTATCGGCGTCGGTCTGCACTTCGCGTGCTGGTTCTGCAGGGGCATCGTTGAAGTGAAAAACTGCGATTTTCTCGCCGGGGATGCCTTCCATATCTTCTATTTCCCCGCCACCGCGGTAGATGTGAAACGGGTCGAGGACAATAGTACTATCGGGATGATCAGCCCCTTCCATCACTTCCCACGCATGCTTAACTTGGTTGACACCGTCAACGAAACCGAGGAATTCCATAGCGGGTTTAACGCCGAATTCACGTCCGAGTTCAAGCAGTTCGCGGTAATTCTTACCGCCTAACTGTAAGTCAGCCACCTCACGTGGTGGGCTTGAGACTATGTAAGTTGAACCGACAGCGGCGGCTTGTGCCATCCGTCGTTTTGCTTCTTCAATCGCTTCTTCGTGTTCTGCTCCTGTCGTATTGAGCCAACCGTGCAAGGCGATGACGGTGGGCACCGAAAGCCCATAGTCATCAAGTGCTTTTTTGACATCGGTGAGAGAACCGCCTTGTTCCTCATAAGCCGTTAAATCGTCGTTCCACAGCTCAATCGCTGAATAACCGGCTTCGGAAGCGATCCGAATCTTGTCCATTAACCCGGCAGGACGGATTGTGCTTGTATTTAAACCTAACTGAAAGTGTGCCATTCTATTTTTCCTATTTCTCCATTAAACTTCTAATGAAACGGACATCTATACGCGCAAGATCGATGACAGTGTCCACGGGTTCTCCGCTATATTCGCTGTGGAAGCTTACGGGACCTGAAAAGCCGATGGTTTGTAATGTATTGACTGCTGTTTCCCAGTCAACGAAGCCTTTTCCCATCCGGACGACTGTGCCACCTCGCATGCCGGGTGAACGTGCCAAATCCTTGAACGCCATAACTGCGAGATGGGATTTGACGATATCGAGTGCCATGTTAATCGGTTCCCCAACAATCGACAGATGTCCTGTATCAGCAAAAACACCGACGTGTTGCGGATCGAAACCTTTCACAAGGTTCATGACTGCACATGAATTCAGTCCCATAGAAGTTCCAGAATGGTTGTGGATACAAGTACGAGGTCCGTATTGCTCAGAGAGTTTTGCGAACCCTTGCAGTTGGTTTCGGATAAAATCGACCTGTGCCCAGTAACCGCCGTCTTCTGCATGCCAGTGCCAATATCCAAGTTTAATATTTTCGACACCGGCTTCACCTGCGGCGGCATAAACGCGGCGTGTCTCTTCTTGTGTTGGGTCGAGAAAATCACCGGGTGTTGTAATGAGGGGGATAGATAGGCCTGCTGCTTCGAATTGCTTTGCGGCAGCGGGTAGTGCCTCTGTGGCGTTTTCTGGGTTCACCGGATAACCGGGCCGAACACACAAATCAGCACCGCTCACACCAGCCGATTGCAATGCGGTGATAATATCTGGAATTTCTAAACCTTCCAGATGTTTCGTGAACATGATAAATTTCATACTTTTTCCATGAGTTTTGACACGAATCAACACGGAATGCACCTGTGGCATTCTGTGGAAGCATGCCTACTACTTTTTCGATAGGTTACGGCACGACGGAGCGTGCCTACTACTTTGCGTGCCTATTACTTTTTCGATAGATTACGGCACGACGGAGCGTGCCTACTACTTTGCATGCCTACTATTTACCAATCAACAACGGAGCCGTCATCTGGGTGGTACGTCACCGGATTTTCCCAGTCGTGATCGATCTTGTCTTCAAGGGCGTCTTCGTCGAGTTCTATGCCGAGTCCGGGACCGGTTGGGAGTTCAACAAATCCGTCTTTGAAGACGAACGGATTTTTAAGGTACCCCTCACCAAGTGTCGTATGTTCCTGCATCAGAAAGTTAGGAATAGAGGCATCTAATTGGATACAAGCCGCTAAAGATATGGGACCCAGTGGGTTGTGCGGTGCAATACCACCGTAGTAGGCTTCTGCCATCCCCGCAATGATGCGCACTTCATTAATTCCACCAGCGTGACAGAGGTCGGGCTGAAGGATGGATGCGGCTTGTTTCTCTAAGATTTCCCGGAACCCCCACTTCGTGAAGACGCGTTCACCGGTTGCGATTGGGAGATGCGTGCTACGCGCTATTTCTGCAAGGGTGTCCACGTTTTGGCACTGAATCGGCTCTTCTACAAACATCGGTTGGTAAGGCTCTAATGCCTTGATTAAGACCTTTGCGGTTTGCGGACTAACTGCCCCGTGAAAGTCGATTGCGAGGTCAACTTCTGTGCCAGCAGCTTCGCGGAGTGCGGCGAAATGATCCACCGCTTTGTCGATAAAAGCTTTGTTTTCGATGATACGTGCCGGTCTGCCGCCTGCAACGCCCGTTTTAAAAGCGGTAAACCCTTTGTCGATCCATTCTTTGATTCCCTCTGGGTCGCCACCACCTTTGTATAGCCTGATGCGGTCCCGCGTTGGTCCACCAAAGAGTTGATAGACAGGAACGCCGAGCGATTTCCCTGCGAGATCCCAGAGTGCTTGTTCCACACCGCTCAATGCGCTTGTAAGAATTGGGCCGCCGCGGTAGAATGCATGGCGATACATTGCTTGCCAGTGGTGTACAACGCGTCTCGGATCTTGACCAATGAGATAGGGAGCAAGTTCATCAACGGCTTGTGCACATGTTTTCGCGCGTCCCTCTAAAATAGGTTCGCCGAGTCCCACTAATCCCTCATCCGTATGGATCTTAAGAAAGAGCCAACGCGGTTGCACCAGAAAGGTTTCCAGTTTTGTTATTTTCATTGAGAATCCTCAAATTAATGTGGGCTTACAAGTAGCATCCTGCCACTTGAAACGAGTTGTTTTGTCTATAGATCCCAAATATTCCGAAGCATTTGGTTTTATGCAACCTTTCAATCTCCGATACGCGGCTTTATATTACAGAAGTGTTCAATTTCATCGCCTTGATGCATCCCATCGTCTACGGGTAATCCAAACTGATACTTGGATGGATGATACTCGGATAGAATACTTACGCTGAACTCACGTTATGTTACCATTTCCTCCAATTTTTTTCAATAATTAATATCGGTGAAGTGTGTGTTTGGTTCTCCTAACAGAAAAGGCTTTATGCGAAGCGTGCGTGTTCAGCCCCGAAAAGTGTTGCGCGGTAAACTCTTTTTGCGTATGGACATTCCTATTTTTTCAGAATTATGCACCAGTTTGCTTTCTGACAAGCGTCACTATAGGACGATTGGAGGGATTCATGAATACCACTGATATTGATCTCATTCACCGTGTCCTTGATGGCGATGATACTGCCTTTACTGAACTTGTGAAGAAGTACCAAAAGCCGGTTCACGCACTTGTATGGCGTAAAATTGGGGATTTCCACGTCGCTGAGGAAATTACACAGGATACATTCCTAAAGGCATATCAGGGATTAGCACAGATGAAGAAGCCACAGAGTTTTGCGAGTTGGCTTTATGTGATTGCTGCAAACAACTGTAGTACGTGGTTGCGTAAAAAACGTTTGTGGACACAGTCGTTAGAGGAAACAAGTGATCTCCAGATTGAGAAGGCAACGTATTCAGGGTATGTCATTGAAGAAAGCGAACGGACAGCCGGAGAAACACAGCGTGAAGTTGTCAAAAAGTTACTCTCGAAACTTCAGGAGAGTGAGCGCACGGTAATCACGCTGCATTACTTCGGCGAGATGTCCAGTGCAGAGATTGGTGCTTTTTTAGGTGTATCGGCAAATACGATTCGGAGTCGTCTTCGCCGTGCGCAGCAGCGTTTGAAGAAGGAGGAACAGATGATTCGAGAAGCTTTGGACCATTTTCAAGTTGCACCGAATCTCACGGAGAGTATCATGCGTGAGGTTTCGCGTATGAAACCTACTTCACCTTCTGGCAGTAAGCCGCTGGTGCCGTGGGCAATTGCTACTTCCACATTGGTAGTGATGTTTTTAATGTTAGGTGTTGGCAATCAGTACTTAGCGCGTTTCCAGAAACCGTACAGTTTAGATGCATCTTCAGAGAGGACAGTTGAGCTCATTGAAGCTCCTGTTGTGCTAAATCTTGAGTCGAAACCAGATGTGCGAAACCAACTTGGAAATATTGATGCCGATGGTGAAAACGGTGGCACCAATCAGAGGACTGATGCCTCGCTATTTTCCCTCGCTGCTGGTCGGGTTGTTGATGAAGCAGGGAACCCGGTTACGGGGCTGACAATAAAACTGGTCTCTGTTTTCGATGGCAACGGGGCATGGTTTCCAGTTCATGAAGATCAAAACGGTTCGCCGATAGATCCACCGACGTTCCAATCTGAAACTGATGCTCAGGGGCGTTTCGCTATTCCCGATGTTGTTGCGGGTCCCATGCTACTAAAGCTTCCTGATCAGAACATAGAGCCGCGGCTCTTGAAGGCGCGAATCGGGGGATTATTTTTCTATGCAGTCGGAATGGGAATGGGAGATCGTGGGATTGTGTTCGATGTAGGACAACGTGATTACGTTGAAAACATTGAGGTTATGGTCCAGTCTCCACATGTCCGAGGGAAAGTCCAGCGCGGAGATGGCACACCTGTCGCTAATGAGAGAGTAAGACTTCGTGTTCGGGCGTTTAGTTCAGACGGTAGATCCTCCAGTTCTTTGAGTACGCATACAGATGCCGAAGGATACTTTGGGTATTATGTGAATCGTGGGATTGAGGAACCCACATTTTATATGCTGTCTATAACGTATCAGGGAAGGACTGTGTACGCGAATCCGATTGTCCTTAAGCATGGGGATCCAACGCATGAGATCGTTTTTACGTTTGGCGGTCCCTCAGCACCGCCTTTACCCACACACCTCAAGAATTTCGCGAGCGCAACCGCTTCTGCTTCTGTTGGCGGGTCCGGTGCAGTTGATGTTTGGGTCATCAGACCAGAAAACAGGCACGCTTATAAAATGATTAACCGCCAGCGTTGGGAATCTGCTCAAGCCCAAGCTGCTGCTGAAGGCGCGTACCTTGTCGCAATTAACGATGAATCCGAACAAAACTGGCTGCAGGCTGTTTTTGGAGGTGAACCGAGTTGGATAGGACTCAACGATGTCGCGAAAGAAGGACAATGGCAGTGGGACAGCGGTGAACCGCTTACCTACACCAACTGGCGTGCTCAGGAACCTCATGGCACTGGTGATGGAGATGAGGATTATGTTATGATGGGTCCCTCGGGGAAATGGGAAGTCGTTAATCCAAGAAACATGCGGTGGCGTTTTATTCAGATGGCTATCATTGAGAAGGAAAAGCCTCTATTAGAGGAGTAAATCGTATCTTTTGTCGAAAGGGAGACATAATTATGAAACGTTCTAAATTCAAGCTGATCATGACAGCGATGGCACTTTTCATCGGTCTCACTTTATACATCCCCGCGCAGGAAGAGCCAGGAACTTTGAGTGGGCGTGTTGTTAATTTGAGTGGAAATCCAGTTACCGAGTTACCCGTATTTGTCGCGCCTCTTGATTTTCATGGTGGAGGCATGTGGCGGGTGTTTTTACCGCATGAGTACTCTAAATTGCGTCGTGCCCACACGGATTCAGAAGGTCGGTTTTCTATTGCGAGCATTCCGCCAGGTCCTTTGCAGTTTGGCATGTTACCTTACGATATAGACAACTTGCTGCCCACGAACTTAGAGCGGATGTTACACAGTGGTACATATACACACGGCTCTAATATTTTTGGTATGGAACAAGACGATTTTGAATCCGATCTTGAACTCTTATCCCTCCGTATCCAAGGCATTACCTTCTATCCTCGTAATGATTACAGTCCAATCACGTTTGGTATTCAACCCGGAACACATATTAATAACGTCGTTGTCACGGTGCAACAACGGATGCGGATTCGCGGACGTATCCTTTTCAAGGACGGAACCCCGCTCCCGAACGCACGGGTTAGCCTCCAATTTAGTGCTCGCAATGTGGACAGCAATGGAAATCGACAATCGGGAGGAGACCCTCGAACAGATGCTGAAGGGTATTTTATCTATTATCTCGACGAAAAAGATGATACCGCATACTACACATTCTCTGTGGAATATCAAGGTCTTTTTGCCGAAGCTAAGCCTGTTCTCCTTAAACCTGGACAACGTTTTGAAGGACTCACATTAACCATTGATAGCCAACCAATTTTGCCCGAACCTGCTCACATAATGGAAACCGACCCGTCTGAACCGCCACTGGAACGAGAGTCGCATGAGGTGTGGATCGTAAACCCTGCGAATGGACACGCCTACAAGAAGGTTTACTGTGAAACTCGCAACGATGCGATTGCAGAAGCCACCAACGAAAAAGCACATCTCGTCGCGATTAATGACGCAGCGGAACAGAAGTGGTTGGAGTCAGTTTTTGGACACGAGTTCTTTTGGATAGGGCTCATCAAGATTGAAGAAGAGGGACAATGGCAATGGGATAGCGGTGAACCTGTCGCTTATGAAAACTGGTTAGCTGACGACTTCTTTTCCGAACCGGCGAGTATCGGCGGGAGAAACTACGCTGTTATGACGTTTGTTGATGGCAAGTGGTATGCTGTCGGTCCAGATAATATCGTCTGGGGTGTGACGGAGATGACGATTCTTGAGAAGGTAGACCCGCTTGATAATCCGCTAACTGAGGAGAAATGATAGTTTGGAAAATAAACTATTTGAGTAAAGGGCATCGCTCATCCACAATTTCCAATTGATGTTGCCGATCATTACCACAAAATCTATAGTATCTTAAGTCAAGCCTATTTTTATCAATGAAAGTGTTAGTTTGAACCGGGGCAAAAGAGAACCTGTCTGTATGAGGGAGAAGGGACTATGAGTTGTCAAAGATTTTTTGGTAGGATTGGGTTAGTGTCCATTGCGATTGCAGTGTGTGCCTTATTGGGTTGTGGTGATGCTGAGTATGAGTCCCCGTTCAGCTTAGCGGAAGGAGACGAGGCGGTTTTTTCAGGACGCGTTGTCGATGAAAAAGGAGTTCCAGTTGAAGGGCTTCAGTTAGCTATTCAGCCGGACGGGATTGATGGGACTGAATCACACACATCTAATGATGCTTTAGAGGCTAGGACTGGTAAAAGAGGGCACTTTTCCATAACCGACATTCGGCCAGGTGCGTGGCGATTGTTTTTACGTCCTCTTCCTGGTGGAATCATCCCTGAGTCGGACTATGGAATTCTGTCTATTAAAATTGGTGAGATCTCCATCCAACCGGGTAGATACCTCCATACGCTGTCTGCTTTTGATCCGACTTCTTTTTCGATCACGCCGGGCGTACACGTCCAAGATGTTAAAGTCACAGTGCAGCAGCGAATGCAGGTTCGTGCGAAAGTTGTTTTCAGGGATGGTACACCACTGACAAACGAGGAAGTTAAAATTGAAATAAGGACACGGCATTTAGATGGATATGGCAGAGGCGGGGTCGGTGGTTCATTGCGCACGGATGCCCGCGGACACTTTGAAAAGTATGTGAATAGGATAGGATTCTACACAGTTTCGGTAGAGTATGATGATCTTTCTGTGAGATCAGAGGAGTTTTTACTCAGAGCTGGGGAACGCCGTGAAGATTTGGTTCTAACGTTTGATAGTGCACCAGCTCCTTAATGCCACGAAATAGTATTACGAGAGTAGGTTTCCACAATACGCGCAAGTTTGAAACTCCATATTGCCGCTAAAAGTTTCACACTCTGGAACTAAATAGGTCTCATAATTAGTGACACAGTTTGCGTTTGTGCACGTCGTTGTCGAGGTGCGAATGTGTCGCTTCGGCGGTTGTGTTAAAATGAGCTGTTCGAGTCCGATGAGGCTGGCGATTAGTGCCATCCGAACCGGCACGGCATTCGCAGATTGTTCAAAATAGGCGGCACGTGGATCCTCGTCTAACTCATAGGCGAGTTCGTTGACGCGAGGAAGTGGATGCATAATCATGGCGTCGGGTTTCGCATTTTTCATAACTTCTGCGTTCAGCAAATAACTGCCACGCACGGCAGCGGCATCCATATTTGCTGGAAGCCGTTCTTCCTGAAGCCGATTGACGTAGATGACATCCAGCTTTTCAATCACCTCTGTGATATTTTCAACCTCAAGCGGTATCTGTCCGTGACATTGCTCCAATTGCGCGAGTACCCAAGGCGGCATTTGTAACGGGTTCGGTGCAATATGAATCAACTTCCCGCCGAACCGGGCAACGGCAAGTGCGAACGAATGTGCGGCTCTGCCAAACTGCAAATCTCCACAGATGCCGACGGTTAACCCTTCAACCTTTGATTTGCGCCGTATGATGGTATAGAGATCGGTGAGGGCTTGTGTCGGGTGCGTGTGGCTTCCATCACCGCCATTAATGACAGGGATATGTGTGTATTGTGCCATAACGCGTGCCGCACCTGCCCAACTGTGCCGCATTACAATAATGTCGGCGTAATTCGTCACCATTCGTGCGGTGTCAGCAAGCGTCTCACCTTTAGTAACGGAAGTCGCACTTGGGTCAGCGAAGCCGAGAGTGCCACCGTTGAGCCGTTCCATCGCACTTTCAAAAGAGAGTCGGGTCCGGGTACTCGGTTCATAGAAAAGTGTTGCGAGCAATTTGCTCCGGCAGATCCCTGCCCATGTTTCCAGTTGCGACTGCATACCTGATGCGAGTCGAAAAATCTGTTCAATCTCAAAATTCGACAAATCGTCGAGTGTTACCAGATGCCGCATTGTTATCCTCTGGACGCGTGTTTAAAGTGCGTCTTAGTAAATATCAAAAATGTCAACATTTTACACTAACCGATCTTTAGACTTCCAACCAGTTCTTTAACAGACTTGATGTTTGCTTGCTTGAGATAGTCGTGGATGCCTTTCACCACTTCCATTGATGCGTTTGGATTGACGAAGTTCGCCGTTCCCACCGCTACAGCAGACGCACCAGCGATGAAAAATTCTACTGCATCCGTCGCGGTCATAATGCCACCCATCCCGACGATAGGAATCGAAACGCTTTTGTAGACCTCCCAGACCAACCGCAACGCCACCGGCTTTATCGCAGGACCCGAGAGTCCACCGGTCACGTTTGACAGTTCTGGTCTCCGTGTTTCTGCGTTAATTGCCATACCGAGGAGTGTGTTGATGGCAGAGAGGGCGTTGGCACCAGCATCCTCAGCGGCGCGCGCAATCACGGTAATATCTGTGACATTTGGGGATAGTTTCACCAATAGAGGGAGGTGTGTTATCGCTCGGACAGCTTGAACGAGTTCATGTGCCAATGTGGCATCGACACCGAAGCTCATACCGCCGCAATCTAAATTTGGACAGGAGATATTGAGTTCTACTCCGGCGACACCGTCTGCCGTATTTAGTTTATTGATTACGGTCAGATATTCTTCAACCGTTTTGCCACAGACGTTGACAATCACCGGTACATCAAAATCGCGTAAGTAGGGCAGCTTCTCGGAAATAAAACCATCTACACCGACATTTTGGAGCCCAATGGCGTTGAGCATACCGGAAGGAGTTTCCATAATGCGCTGCATTGAGTTGCCGGGCCACGGCACGCTCGTAACGCCTTTAACGACAACTGCACCGAGTTGGTTCAGATCCACGAAATTGGCGTATTCGCTGCCGTAACCGAAGGTGCCGGACGCTGTCATGACGGGGTTCCGCATCTGGATCCCGCCGATGTTTACGCTGAGTGACGCTTCTATTTTCTCCATAAAAATTATAATACCAAGTCCAATCGGAAAAGTCAAGTTTTTTATCGAGTTGGTGCGAGAAGAGATGTTTGTTTTTGTAGCGGATTACCAACTCAAATAGACGACGCGGAAATCAAAGATTAATCCGAGAATGCTGATGATGGAGGCGATGATTACATCTCCGATAACCAAGCCAATGAAAAACGGGATTGAACGCCGGTATAGGCGAACACCGCCTGTCGAAAGTAGAATCCGTTTGACGACCCAGCTGATTAAGAGCGGAAACCACAGTCCGGTAAAAGTCCACCAACTTGAAACGACGTATCCGACGGGGTGTAGGGGCCATTGGATGAACCGCCATCGCAAGAGCAGAAGGCTGACCGCGAAAGTAAACCCACCAGTGGTATAGAGTAAACCACTGATACTCGTTTCGGTGGGGTTATAGAGCCATCCAGCAAGCCTATTGAAGGCAGCGCGTGCGTACCACGAACGTGCCTGCTCCAAGCCAACCTGATAGGAGAGATGCAGGTGTCCCCACGCTGCGGAGAGCGCACCTACAAAAATCGCAATTGCCAATACCCAGACCAGTTGGGACGGATTGAAGCGGGTTTGATGTGCGAGTTTTAGCCCTTCGAGTTGATGTGGCATCGGGTGTGCACGATAGGAAAGATGATTCAGCCAGAAAAAAAGCGACATTACCGAAAGATTTCGATTACCGATGCGTCGTGTGCCGAGCGCGTCTGTCAGGAGTAGGTCTGGACCGGCGTTGTAGAGGTCATGTGCGGGTGGACCCAGTTCAGCGCGGATGCGGGTGATTGTGATTGACATCGCGAAGTAGAGTACAAAGAATAGTGTTGCAAACCAGAGCGACATCCCTGCCTTCAAACAAAACGCCAGAATCAAGATGAGTCCGACGAGCACACCGATTCCCGCTGTTCTATAGCGCATGGCTTCGCCTTCGTCACTTGCAGTGCCTGTTTGCCTACTGAAAATAGTCTGCAGGACTACTTTAACGTGCGCGCGGCCCATCCATAGTGTCCAAAGGAAAAGTGCGATCCAAACACCTCGGATTTGTGCCATCTCTCTCGGAAATCCGATAGCCCCTCGCCAACCGAAGATGTCGCCTATAATCCGTTGAAAATGCCAAAACAGATGAAAAAACCAGCAGGAGAACCCTAAATCGAGCGGGATCAGGAAACCTACACCGATTGCAAAGGGAAAGAAACTGATGCGGAAGCCCGGATTATTCATTGCGCTCCACGGCTTTTCTGGGAGTCGAAATCCATGGTAAAGCGGAATTGTAGGGAAAACGGGATCGATTTGGTGTAAACTATAGAGAAGGTTCAGCACAGCGGCGATGCTTATTCCAACAGCCATCATCCGTCGGTTAAAAAATAGATGGGATGTCGTTGACAGATGGTTTCCGACGTTTGAAGCGGCGCGTGTGATTTCATAAGGGAGTTGTGCGATCGGGTAGGTAAGACGTTCGTGTTCTTGCCACTGTTTGCGCAATAGCACATTGAGACAGAGCATTGTTACGCCAATGACAAGGCAGAAGCCTACCCAAATAAGCGTCGGTAGAAGCCATGCGTCTATGTGGGACCGAAGATAGAATGTAGATTCGCCTTCATAGAAGCCACGCAATATCTCCTGTTTTCCAACGACGAGCCATTCAGGAAGATGTTGATGAAAGAGTTGTGCCCATTCGTTTTCAGTTGTCGCGTACCAAAACCCGTTACCCATCAGTGGTACCAAAACTTGTAGCATGTCGCGTCCGGCGAAAACGGAAGCTTGGCATAGCATCGCATAAATTGTTAGCAATTCGCTCTGTGTAAATGCTAATCTGGGCCACAAACGACGCAGGATTGTGCTTAACCCGATAAGAACGAGCAACGTAAACAACACATTAAAGAGCAGTGCCAAACTGGTGGGTCGGTTGGAATCCCAGATGTAGCTCAGATGTAGAACCCAGTAACTGTTAAATGGGATGAGAAGGATGCCGATCAACGTTGCGCGCAGCGTGATGGGGCTTTTTGAAGGGTGTTTCATATTTTTTGACTATGTGCTTTGCAATAAATAGGTATACCCTTGAGACGAGTTATGGCGTACTTAGAAAAAGTTGCGGGAGATAGCAAGATATGGTGATGGTGGTGGTATTCGGTCTGGTTGTTGTCGTTATGATATGCGGTGGTGTGTTGCTTGCGCGTCTGGCAACGGTTGCCAAATCCAAAAATTCATGGGTGTGGGGTTTCTTCATTCTCATCGTGCTTATCTGCGTTCCACTTTTTCTGATAGGTCTCTGCGTGTGGTACGTCCACTTTAGTGGTATATCACCGAGACTATTTAGTCCGTTTTAATAGTATGTTTCTGAATGGGTATGCGTATTTCACCGGTAAGTCTCTGGCAGTGTTAGAGATTTTCTTCGACAGGTTTAGAATCAGTATCTGATGCTTTACCGGATAGATAGAGGAACCATAAAGTAAGTCCAATCGCGACAATAATCCACAACCCTCCCCAAATTTCAGTCGGAATACCCGTTACCTCCGAAAGCATACGTGCATCTGATCGGAGGTTGGCTCTATCTAAGACATCACTTTTGATGTCGAGAATCGCATAGAGGCAGCTTGTCACCCCGATGATACGTAGTACCCAATCGTTGATAGCCTCTGAAAGATAAACCCCAATAGCGATTAGCACGGCACCGAAGCCGATGCCGAACAGATAAGTGAAGAGGCTATCACCAAAGGCGATAGAGATGGCAATCATACCGAGACCGATCAGAATACTAATTCCTTTATCAAAGTGAGTCCTCGCTGCGAGAAGCAGAATAAGCCCTCCCCATAGCAGACTGCCGAGGTAGCCTGCTGTCAGCGTCCAAAACCGAGAACCACCTTGTGTGAGTGCATGCCCACCTTGTTGTGGGTTAATCTGAATTTCGACGATACGACCACCGGTTGCGATTGCGGCAAGTCCGTGACTCACCTCATGCATGAACACGACGAAGATTTTGATGGGATAAATGAACGGCGTGTTCCATAAAAGCCCGATGGCTATAAAAATCAGAAACAGGGCAATATAGCGTTTGAAAAGTGTTGACATAAAGCCTCATTAAATTATTTGTGTTTTACTGCAAAATCTGCTATAGTATATCACAAGATGGTAAAATATACAATTCTAAACCTAAAAACAGAGGTGCGTGTTTGCAAAGCACGCTTATAAAGCTAAATGAATACATTCGGTCACCTTTTTCGGATTACTACCTGGGGTGAATCGCACGGCGGTGCTGTCGGCGTTGTAGTCGATGGATGCCCGCCGCAGATTGACCTGGATGTATCCGCAATACAATTTGAACTTGATCGACGGAGACCGGGGCAAAGCCATCTCACGACGCCGCGTCAGGAGGTTGATGCTGTTGAAATACTTTCCGGTGTCTTTGAAGGTAAGACACTTGGCACGCCTATCTCCATGCTGGTATGGAATAAAGACGCGCGTCCTGCGGCCTATGAACATCTGAAAGACCTCTATCGACCCTCACACGCCGATTTTACATATCAGGAGAAGTATGGCATCAGGAATTGGCAGGGCGGTGGTAGAGCGAGTGCCCGTGAAACTATTGGACGGGTCGCAGGGGGTGCTGTTGCCAAGCAGGTTTTACGTGAGAAAGTTGGAACTGAGACGCTCGCGTATGTCAAACAAATCCATACATTGGCGGCTGAAGTAGATACAGACACGGTAACGCTTGAACAGATAGAAGCCAGTCCAGTACGCTGTCCGGATCCTATTGCGGGTCCCAAAATGGCGGAACGCATTGATCAGGCGCGACGCGACCAGGATTCCCTTGGTGGCATAATTGAGTCAGTCGCACGCAACGTTCCGGTTGGACTTGGTGAACCTATCTTCGACAAGCTCAAAGCGGATTTGGCGAAAGCGATGATGTCTCTGCCTGCAACGATGGGTTTCCAAATCGGTTCTGGTTTTGATAGTATTACGATGACAGGTTCCGAACACAATGATCCGTTCTATCTGGAAAAGGAAGACGAGACAGGGCGAGTTCGGACCCGCACGAACAATTCCGGTGGTACACAGGGTGGTATTTCAAACGGTGAGGATATAGTGTTCCAAGTCGCTTTCAAGCCGACAGCGACAATTGGTAAACCTCAGCAGACAGTTGATGTCCACGGTAATGAAGTTACATTGGAGGCAAGCGGACGGCACGATCCGTGTGTACTTGTGCGTGCACCTGCGATTGTAGAGGCGATGGCAGCACTCGTCCTTACAGATCATCTGCTTCGTCATCGCTCCAAATCCTGACAAATGTCTAATATTCAGCCCAAACAATCATAGCCATGATGTCGCTGGTATTTTATTTTTTTCTGGCGAAGATTCTACTTTTTAATTATCGCAGATAACATTAAGGCGGGGAGGTGTCGCAACAAGATAATGGTTAAGGAACCGAAAATTAAAAAAGTCTCGCCTGACGAACCATTGGAATCTTGTGCAAGACAGATTATCGTGGATTATTTTCGCAAGATGATGTCCTATAAAGAGGGGGCGGAGGAGGGTGCCGATATTGAATTCGTCCACGAAATGCGAGTTACTTCACGCCGCCTGCGTACTGCGATGGACAATTTTGCTGACTGCTTTCCGGAGGAAGCGTTCAAGAAACATCACAAAAAGATAAAGACGATAACGCGAATCATGGGAGCTGTAAGGGATCTTGATGTTCTTATCGTCCGTTTTCAAAGGGAATTGGATACCTTGTCTGGGGTAGAACGGGCTGACATTCGAGGGCTTATCGAACATCTACAGTGTGAACAGGAAGAAGCCCGTAAACCGATGCTCACGCTTTTCGCAAAACTTGAAGAGACCAATTTTGAAAAAAAGTTTTTAAAATTCTTTAGAAAATAAAACATATCATCTGATATAGGAGAACAGAGGTGGCGAAACCGCACAAGATCACCGGTGTTGAGCCGACGCACAGTTATCGCAAAAATGCCCGTGTTATTCTTCCACAGAAGGTTGAAGAGGTTTATTCGTGGGAGCCGTTTATTTGGGAGGCGGCGAGGCGCGAAGAACTTCATAACATGCGAATTTCGGTTAAACGGCTTCGATATACGATGGAGTTTTTTAGTGTCGCTTATGGGTTGCGAAAAAAGTGCTCTAAAACGGTTTCGGTGACGAGTGATAAACGTTTTGCTGAATTCCTTGAGGTAATTGTTGATTGGCAAGAGATACTCGGTGATATTCATGACAGTGATGTCGTTTTGGAGGTTTTAGCCGATTATGCATCTCAATCGGGGAATCAGACGGAACAGGATGCCGCACTTCCGGGGGTTACTAAACTTATCGCTCGGACACAAGAAAGCCGCAAAGCGGATTATAAAACATTTCTGGAGAAGTGGGAGCGACTCTCTGCGACAGGTTTCAAAAAAAAATTATTGTCATTTTTAACATCATAACATGGTAAGATGTCGCACGTGCAAAGCGTGCATACAGGAGAGCATATAATGAGCACTAATGTTATCGGGGTGGATATGGGTGGCACCAAGATTCTGTCTGCTGTCATTGATGCTGAGGGTAATATCTTAGGGACAGCTAAAGTGCCAACCAAAGCAAAAAAAGGGGCATCCGAGGTGATTGATCGGATCGCAGACAGTGTCCGAAAAGCTATTGACAAATCGGGTGTTGCTGCCGAGTCAATTCAGGCAATCGGTATCGGTGCACCGGGACCCCTTGACCCTGCGACAGGCGTTGTCATTTTCGCACCGAACCTCGGTTGGAAAAATGTTCCGTTGAAAGATGAGCTTGAAGCACGCGTCGGCTTTCCAACATTTGTTGACAACGATGTGAATGTTGGAACGCTTGGTGAACACGTGTTCGGTGCGGGGAGAGGTGTCCAGAATGTCGTTGGGATTTTTGTGGGTACCGGCATTGGTGGTGGCATTATTCTGCAAGGGGAGTTGTTCCACGGTGCGAGTAAGACTGCTGGCGAAATTGGGCATATTATTGTCAAGGCAGGCGGGCCACGGTGTGGTTGTGGGACACGCGGGTGCTTGGAGGCAATCGCAAGTCGGACCGCGATGACAAAGCAATTCAAGAAGGCTATTCTCAAGAACGGAAAAAAGAGTGTGCTTTCCGAACTCACCGGTGGCGATCTTGGGGCTATTCGAAGTGGTGTTTTGGCGAAGGCAATTCGCATGAACGACAAATTAACGCTGAAGGTTTTCAAAAAAGTAACGAAATACCTTGGCATCGGCATTGGTTCGATTGTGAATTTTTTGAATCCGGAAATGATTGTGCTGGGTGGTGGAGTCGTTGAGGCACTCGACGATACGTTCTTAGACAATATTCGCGCTGCTGCAGAGAAATACTCGTTGCCCAATACACTGGACGGGGTCCAGATTGTACCCGCGGAACTGGGTGATAATTCCGGTATTCTTGGCGCAGCAGCGCTGGCGCGACAGCGATCTGAAATGGGATAGAGTAACCAAGATGTGAGGGTATCGTTTTTATAGCCCAAGGGGGATACATCCATGTTAGTTGATGATAACAGAGAAGAACATCGGATGATGATTTTTGGCAATGATAGCCGCCTTGTCCAAGAGTGGTTAATCGCTGAAGGTGACACAAATCAGGACGGGATTCTGGCACAGAAGGTCCACGAGGACTCCTATACCGTCACATTGTATGTGTTGTTGAAGGATTACGGTCTCACGCCTGTTTTTCGCATCAAGCCGCGCATCCGTTTCCATCGCTCTAACTACGATAACCTCTCTTCGAGCGCACCTCTCCGGTATAGTTTTGATGATATTATCCATTTTGCTGAACTGAAACGGGGCGTTGATTTAACTGAAAAGGTTGACGATGTCAAACTCGCAGAGATCCTCGGTGATGCCCCCTCACTCAAGGATGTAGCAGGTGATGCAGCGTTGCAGCTGGTCTCTCAGCGCGATGTCTCACTACGGAATCCACCCTTCAAAACCAAGACTAAGATTTTTGGAAAGAGTGAAGACGAAGGCGTAGAAGAGGGCGGAATTCGCATCGGGACGTTCCTTGACGCGCTGAATCAGCCAAAACATACCGAGCAAATTTTCAAACGATTTGCGCGTGGAAGCGAGTTCGCACGCGATTTACGAGAGGCTTTGGTACCCTACGAAGACTTTGAATTTCAGTTTGGACTCTATTCTCGATATGAACGGCGGGATTGCGTCTTAGCAAGTGGAGATGCTGAAACCAGTGGGAATTACCGCGCAACATTTGATCCATGGACCGCGCTCGGTTATATCCGGACTGCTGGCGATGCACAACAGTTTCAAATCCTTGCACATGAACGCGGTACCCGATGGGAACACAAAGTTATGTTGGAGCAGATGGACGTGCCAACCCTTGAACGCCTCGCCACGGAAATCCGTAAGCTTCGCCGCCAGTACTTGATTGGGCGCGTTTTATCCAAAAGCCAGACCGCCTTGACACGCTTAGCCGAACTCCGCCAATCGCAGTTAAACCTCACCACCGATTTACACACCGGATATACACTCCGACTCGAAGTACCTGTCCCCAATAAGCGGTTTTCTGTCATAGAGCACCGCCGAAAATTGCGCGAAACATTTAACGGGAACGGTACATATCGCCTGCATCCACTGAATGGTCAATTTGTTGAGAGACACCATAACATGGCGAAGGGCATCCGGGATGGGATTGTCTGGACTTTGGATTCCGTCGATCTGTTTACGGGACCACCCGCTTTAGAAGAGGAAAAAGACGGACTGCTTATCATCAAGACGCCCAATCAAAACAAGTTCGTAGTGCGTTCCGCCGAAGAACTGCGTGAACGTCTCCCTGAGAATGGATTTGAGAAGTGTTGGAATGAAACCGTTGACATGGGCGGCTATACTATCCTCAGCCGGATGACAGGCAGGGTGTATACTGTGAGTTACGGACGAAGGAATACCGGTAGCATCCATGAAGGCAACATTACCGAAACCGGCGTTGAACACTATCTCTCAATTGAATATTTGGGGATAGATCCTGAGCGTGTTGGAAATTCACGCTTTGAAGTGCCAACCCATGTCCGACAAAGTTTCTTTGATAGGCTTTTCAGTAGACAGCCGCTACCACCTTTCTTTAGTCAACTAATGCGGACAGAGGCACAGATCGTCGCAGAGCTGAAAACGCTTGCACGGTATTGTAAGGAAAGGCTGGCGATTCCGTAATCGTACCCTCACCGAGGGAGTGTCGTGGTTGATAGATTACGCCTGTAGGTAACAGATCTTGGGAAAGGAGATACTTGATGAGAAATCCCAGAAAAGTCCTTATCACCGGTGCATCTGGCTATATTGCTGGACGGATGCTTCCAGAATTTCGCCAACGTTATGAACTCGTGCTGTTAGATGTAAAGACTACGAATCGCGAGGGGGAAGAGGTTGAAGGAATTCAGATTGCTGAACTCACTGATCCCAACCGAGACGCATACAGACACCATTTTGAAGGCGTTGACGCAGTCGTCCATTGTGCGTTCAAAGGCGGGAGTTTTGAAAACGAACTCGCCAACGTTCAAATGGCATATAATCTCTACCAAACTTGTCTTGAAACTGATGTCCGGCGGGTTGTTGTGTGTAGTTCCAACCATGCTGCCGACTATTATGAACGACTCATCTGGGCAGATAAATGGGATGTGGTGACACCGGAGATGCGTCCACTCTCCGATAACTTCTACGGGTGGGCAAAAGAGGCGTATGAGCATCTCGGTTTTGTTTTTGCTACTGGACACGTTGACGATAAGAAGTTGCAGAATGTCCAATTGCGTATCGGGGGACCGCGGGAGACGGATATGGCGAATTCTTCGGCGGACGATTTGAAGGCAATGCACCGTGGGCTTGGTGCGTATTTGAGTGTTCGGGATCAGGTTCAACTCTTCGTCAAGAGCATTGAGACAGAGAACATAGAGGACGAAAACGGGGTTCCGTTCCAGATTTTCTACGGTATCAGTGACAATTCGCATAAATTCTGGAGTATCGCTAATGCCCGGAAGGTAATAGGCTATGCACCAGAGGACGACAGTCAGCTCCGTTTTGCTGATCGGTTGGCGGAATTGTTAGAGCAGGCGAAAGATACATAGTCCCTTCCCTTAAGGATCCTTCCAGTGCCGAACTTTACAGCAGAAGAACTCACCACTGTATGCCTAAATGTCTTTAAAAAATTAGAGATTACAGCAGCCGAAGCGGAACTGGTAACCCGATCTATGGTAGATGCTAATCGCGTCGGGCACGATTCACACGGCGTTATCCATCTCACAAAGTATGTCCGTGAATTGGAAGCAGGATTAATCCAACCCGGTGCTCCAACAGAAACGCTGCACGAATCCGCCTCAATCGCGGTGTTAGATGGAAATTGGGGATTCGGTCCCGTCGTTGCGACGCGCGCCGTTGAATTGGCGATTCAGAAGGCAAAGCAGACGGATATCAGTTCTGTCGCTGTTTCACGGTGCAATGAGGTAGGCAGATTAGGCGGATATGCATGTCTCGCTGCAGATGCGGAGATGATTGGGTTGCTCATGGCGAACGACCATGGCGGTGGGACGTGTGTTGCACCGCATGGCGGTGTTGAAGGCAGACTTTCGACCAATCCGATCGCGTGTGCAGTGCCATTAGCCAAGACATCTCCGACGAGTCACGCCGAGAAGCATTTATACCAAACCGACATAACCGAAGGACCATATAAAAAAATTGTGCTGGATATGTCCACAAGCGTTGTTGCATCGGGGAAACTTCGGGTTAAGCAGCATCGGAACGAAGCACTTCCACACGGATGGCTCATTAACGCGGAAGGCGAGTCAACGACGAATGCGGACGATTTCTATGGCGTGCCACCTGCTGCCTTATTGCCGTTCGGTGGAGCGGTTTCCGAACATAAAGGATTCGGGTTGAGTGTTATTGTTGATATTCTATCGGGCGCGCTTACGGGTGCTGGGTGTAGCCAGAGTGAAGATGCCCGCGTCGGCAATGGATTGTTTGTGTTGGTGATTAACGTTGCGAGTTTTAGAGGGTTTCCGGGGTTCAGCGCGGAGATAGAACGGTTTATCGGGTATCTCAAATCGGCGAAGCGAGTTGCTGGGTTTGATGCAATTCGGATGCCTGGAGAGCGCGGTTGGAATGAACAACGCAAACGGGAACAGGAAGGAATTCCGATAGACGCTGAGACATGGGCACAAATTCAGGCATTGCTGTAGCTGCTATGTTGCTGTTAACGATTCACCTGTCTCTGGGTGGAATAGGTGCGCTTTTTCCATGTCGAAGTTAACTGTCAGCGGCGCGTTGTGTTGTGGCAAATCAGCGAGATCCGATTGGGCAACGAAACTGCTATTTTCTGTCCGTAGGTAGAGAAGCGCGTGATTTCCGAGCGGTTCAACCAATTCCACTTGTGTTCCAACGCTATTTTTCCCATTTTCACCGACATGAATGTCCTCTGGACGGATACCGAGTGTTACTGAGTCTCCTGAGAGTTTATTTAGGACTGACTGGAGATAGTCATTCGGTTCCACTTTGAAGTTTTCAAATCGGAGTCCTGGTGTGCCACCGTTATTCACAATGTTTGTCTCTATAAAGTTCATCGGTGGCGTACCGATGAAACCCCCGACGAACTGGTTTGCCGGTTTGTGATAGAGCGTTCCCGGATCGGCAATCTGCTGGATTTTCCCCTCATTGATTACCACTATCTGGTCGCCCATCGTCATCGCTTCGACTTGGTCGTGCGTGACATAGACGATGGTAGCGTCGAGTCGGTCGTGCAAGCGACTGATTTCCATCCGCATCTGCACACGTAGTTTCGCATCGAGATTGCTCAAAGGTTCATCAAACAGGAATACTTTCGGGTGTCGAACGATTGCCCTACCGACGGCGACGCGTTGACGTTCACCACCGGAGAGATGCTTCGGTTTGCGGTTCAAAAGGTGCGAAATACTCAGAATCTCCGCTGCCTCGTTGACGCGCTGTTCGATCTCGGCTTTCGGATATTTGCGGAGTTTCAGCCCAAACGCCATATTTTTGTACACCGTCATGTGTGGGTAGAGGGCGTAGTTTTGGAAGACCATGGCGATGTCCCTATCCTTAGGCGGGATCTCGTTGATGCGTTCATCGTCAATATAGATGTCGCCTCCCGTGATCTCTTCCAATCCGGCAATCATCCGCAAAATCGTCGATTTGCCACATCCAGACGGACCGACAAGCACGGTGAATGACTCATCGGGAATCTCAAAATTTGCTTCTTCAACCGCGAGGACGTCACCATCATAAACTTTGGTAACGTCCTTCAAAGTGACATGCGCCATCGTCTCTCCTCAAACTGATGTTCTCTTACTGGGAACCTATCTCTTCTTTTTTCGGTGCCGGTTTCGCGAGATTTTCCTTCACCAATTCCGCGACGGCGGTTTCAAGCGCGGATCCACGGAGGTTCGCTTTGCGGATAACGCCTTCTCCGTCAATCAGAAAGGTTGACGGAATCGCCCGCACCTTATACATATTGCCTACTTTGCCGCTGTTGTCCCAATAGTGAATCCATCCAAGCTTTTCTTTTTCAATATAAGCCTGTAGTGGTTCTATCGACCTATCGAGACTGATACCGATAATCTGAAACTTCTGATCTTTATACTTTTCGTAAGTCTTTTTAACTTTTGGCATCTCTGCGATACAGGGTCCACACCATGTTGCCCAGAAATCAAGCAGCACGACCTGCCCGCGATACTGTTTCAACGAGAGTTCTTCACCCTTTAAATCCGTCCCATGAAAATCGAGTGCAGGTTTACCGATCCACTCGCGAGGATTCATTCCCATTCCAGGCGGTTTCGGTAATTCTCCGTTTCGTTCGGATTTGTCTTGTTCAAGCAGCTGCTTAGCGAATTTCGCCAGAGCTCGTGACCCGTACTTCGGATGATTCACTAACTTCTCATAAGCCGCATCTGCTGCATCGTGTTGACTTAACTTGTCGTGAGCCAATCCCAATTCCAGCAGACACCGTTCAACGTAGCGAGCAGACGGATAGTTTTCAATGAGTTCGTCAAGGACTTTGATTCCTTCATCAACACGATCGAGTTGAACTAAAGCGTTGCCGAGAAGGAAGTAAACCTCATCCACCCGTTTATATTTAGGATGTGCCGCAATAAACTCGCTTGACTTCTCAACCAATTTCTCTAAATCTTCAGATTTGCTCCGCTGCTTGAGGTCTTTGGCAATTGCCTTAATTACTTGATATTTGTATCCAGCTTTCACCGAAGCAGCATCGGCGATATTCGTGCAGAACCCTATTACCACAAGACTCGTGAGCACACTGATGAGGTGAACACGAAAATCCTTATTTTTTCGCTGTTGTAAATTTATTTTCTTTTGGGAGAACATAGTAACCTCCCTTGCGTCTCGAATTTCGGACGAGACCATTAAATGGCGTTCTGATAGGAATACGCCAGTAACAACTTGATTTCTTCTACTTGTACCTGTTGCAAGAAACGAGTTACATCTGAATCGGGAGCATCTTCGGCGGCTTCGCACCAATCGACAAGTTGGTAGGCATCCCAATTCTCCTGTGATGCGATAGTTTGTCCGATGTCTGCGAGTGTGTCTGACGGGTTTGGTATCTGTTTGAAAAGTTCAAGGGTGCGTTCACGGAGTGCTGGGAAAATAGGATGTGTGCCGACCCTACCGAACCAATACTTTGAATTGCTGTAATCTGGCTCACGGCGGTGCATGATGCCGTGCCAGTAGCTGCCTGTTTGATCCATCAGCTCCTGCGAGATTGTGTGGGATTCGTCCAGGGCGTCGTTCCACAGGAGTAAACCGCTTTTGATAGCTTCGCCAAATGTTGTGTTTTTCAGCGATTTTCCGTCAAAAAGTTCGTCAAGGGACGCCGATTCCAAAGCATCCGTCAGTTCAGTGCTCCACGCGTCCTGTGGGACAAGGTTCGGGAGCGGGTTGCCAGTTTCTAATTTTTCGATAACTTCAGAGATTGCCGGTGTGTATGCTACAGCCATTGGAGACTCCTTAGCGTTTGAATTCAGTCTAATTTGAAGTTAGTTTATCATGTTTTTCCAAATAAATCAAGCATTTTCAGATTTTTCGTTTGCTGTTGTGTTTGAAACGTGTTAGGATTGTCAAAAAGCAGTTTGTAGGTTTGGAGAGATTTACGGCTAAAAATGGGAACCGCCTTTAAAAAAGCGTTAATCGTTTACATCAGTTTTATTGTAGTTTTGGGAGGCATTTTAATCGGTGTAATCCAGAACTTCTCCGAATACGAATCGCTTCCAGAAACGATACAGATGGTAGATTTTTCGGGGATGCTGGTAGCAGTTCTGGGCGCGTGTATTCTAAGTTTGATGAGCGTTGTTTTAACCTTCTGGTTAGCGCGAGCATGGGTAGAAGAACGACCCGAACTTGGCGAACGGATCATCCAGTTTGCACTCATCGTCAGTATCAGTCTGATTATTGTTTTCGGAAGTTTGGCAGGTGGCTTGGTTGTTTTACGGTTTTTATGGACGATCGGTTTTTTCTAATTAACTTGCATTTATGTTCCCAATATGGTATAATTTAATTAATTCATGCGGATGTCCAGTTTCTGAGCATGCCTTTGGTGTGTCTTGCGATGTCCGGATAGATACAAAATTTCGAGTGAGCATTGAGAACTTTCTCTTTGCTACATCCGTTTTGTAGATAGAGTTTATTATGTATACTGTAGAGCGATGAATAAGTTTGTCGCTCATGCGAGCAGCGCGTAGCTGCGCCTTTACTTGGGGGTGTGAAAAATACACTACAGAGGCAGACGTACTCAGAGGACGACTGAAAGACAGAGTCGTTCGAACCATCAGATTCGAGCCAAAGAGATTTTAGTAATAGACCAAGACAACAAGCAGGTTGGCGTGATGACACCTCGTGATGCGATGAAACTTGCTGAAGATGTTGGATTGGATTTAGTAGAAGTTTCGCCGAACGCTAAGCCTCCCGTTTGTAAGATTATAGACTACGGGAAGTTTCAGTATGAGAAAAACAAGCGGGCACGCGAAGCTCGAAAAAAGCAGTCGAAGGTTGTTTTGAAAGGTATGCAGTTCCGTCCAGATACAGCGGAACACGACTACCAGTTCAAGAAACGACATGTTGAGGATTTCCTGAAAAATGGGTGGAAAGTTCGGGCAACCGTCCGGTTCCGCGGCCGCGAGATGCTCCATACCGATCTTGGTAGAAATCTGCTTTCACGACTCAGAGATGATCTTGAAGAACTTGCCGATATCGAGCAGCCACCTCGTATGGAAACCCGCATTATGTCGATGACCCTCACGCCGAAATCTTCATAATGTAGTATAAATCAAAGACAAATTTGGTTTCCGCGTAAGTCATTCTCACTGCGAAGCAAGAATGCGCGTATTACCTCGCAGTGAGAGTCTGCGGGGCAAAATTTGATCGTTGCACTCGTGTGTAAAGTACAGACACTGTAGAAGCGATCTTAGATCGACATGGAATGCGTGTATGGCATTCCATGGGGTCACGATGCTTTTCAAGGATATTTTGATGCCAAAAATTAAAACGCATAAAGGCGCGGCGAAACGTTTCAAATTCACCGGAAAAGGCAAAATCCGCCGGAATCGCGCTTATGCTGGACACTTGTTCCTCTCAAAGTCAGCGAAGCAGAAGCGTAGGTTGCGACAAGCGACTTTAGTCGATCCGAGCAATGAGAAACGCTTGAAACGTCTAATTCATCAGTAGAAATCGATGCCCGGACACCTATTGTACGATGATTCACCCCCGGGCAAAATAGTGGACGCGAACGTCGCGAATATTGACGCTCGCGATAGGAGTTTTATTTAAAAATGGCACGAGTAAAAACAGGGAGTGTTCGACGCAAACGGCGCAGCCGCATACTCAAGCATTCCAAAGGTTACCGTGGCGGCAGGAACAACCTTAAGCGCACCGCTATGGAGGCGGTCGAGAAGGGATGGAACCACGCCTATGTGCATCGACGCACACGGAAACGCGATTTTCGGCGTCTTTGGATCGCAAGAATTAACGCCGCCGCCAGATTGCACGGACTCTCATACAGCCGATTCATACACGGACTCAAAACCGCTGGGATTGAATTGGATCGAAAGGTTCTCGCCGACATCGCTGTTAATGATGAAGCCGGTTTTGGACAACTTGTCTCCCTCGCAAAGGGATAAACGGATGCACTGTCGGTGCATTTCGCATTAAAGGCTATGAAGGGACACACGTAAGCGATTGAGACCTCTCAACCCAGAGAAACTGCGTCATCGGTTGGAAGCGCGGTTTTGAGAGCAACTGCTGAATTTCATCCTGGAGCCGTTAAAAAATAAATAATAAAGCGGGCAGATTTTTTCAATCTGTCAAGCGGGGTGGTACCGCGGAAGTAGATGCCTATTGCTTTCGTCCCCATAAAGAAATTAACTTTATGGAGCGAAGTGATAGGCGTTTTTGTTTATTCAGGTCGCTCCTACAGAAGTAAATAGAGGTAAATATGAAGGCAGAATTAGAAGCAATAAAGACAGAAGCACTTCAAGCTCTGAAAGAAATTGAAACGCTGGACGCACTTGAATCACTCAGAATTACCTATTTTGGGCGGCGCGGAAAATTGACGGATGTTATGAAGGGCATGGGCAAACTTTCTAAAGAAGAACGTCCAGCGATGGGTAAACTCTCCAATGAGGTGCGAGCCACACTTACAGAAGCGTTTGAGGACCTAACAGAGAAACTGCAGAGCCAGCAGCGGGAGCAGCAACTTGAGACAGAGGCTATTGACATCACCCTCCCTGGACGGAAGCCTGCTTACGGCAAAGCACATCCAGTGATGCAGATCATGGAACGCATTGAGGCGATTTTCGGACAGATGGGGTTTGAAGTGGTGACGGGACCGGACGTTGAGACGGAGTATTACAATTTTGATGCACTGAATACGCCTTCGGATCATCCCGCTCGCGACTTACATGATACCTTTTACCTAACGGATGGTCATCTTTTACGGACGCATACGTCCCCTGTTCAGATTCGCACAATGGAAAATCAGCAACCGCCAGTCCGTATTATCGTGCCAGGGAAATGCTATCGGGTTGATTACGATGTCTCGCATACACCGATGTTCCATCAGGTGGAGGGACTCCTCGTCGATAAGCACGCCACTTTTAGCGAACTCAAAGGTATTTTGACTTCATTTGCTCGGCAGATGTTCGGTGACCAGACGCAGATGCGTTTCCGTCCCCATTACTTCCCTTTTACAGAACCGAGTGCGGAGGTCGATATTTCCTGCGCTGTTTGTCAGGGGAAGGGATGCAGGAGTTGTGGCAACACAGGATGGGTTGAGATCCTTGGCGCGGGTGCTGTGGATCCGGCGGTATTTGAGGCTGTGAACTATGATCCGGACGAAGTTACAGGATTTGCTTTCGGCATGGGAGTAGAGCGGATTGCGAATCTCCAGTTCAGTATCCCCGATATCCGTACCTTTTATGAGAACGATCTGCGTTTCCTACGCCAGTTTTAAAAGTAGTATTCACTCTTGTGGAGGGGGTTTGTAACCCCGCTGCTTATCTCAAAGTGTTTCGTCTTGTGGGAGGGGTTTGTAACCCTGATGCTTTATGTGCAAAGGACTTAATAGATGAATGTAACCTTAAATTGGCTTAAAACCTACATTGATTTTGAATTTTCTCCAAGCGAGCTCTCCGATCGGTTGACGATGTTGGGCGTTGAAGTTGAAACTATCAAACAACTCGGCACTGGGTTAGAGGGGGTAGTCGTTGGTAAAGTCACCGATGTGAGACCGCACCCAAACGCTGATAAACTGGTTCTCTGTCAGGTGGAGGTCGGCGAGGCGGAACCCCTCCAGATTGTCTGTGGAGCACCGAATGTCCGAGAGAGTATGTTCGCACCCGTCGCCACAATCGGCGCGACCTTACCTATTGGTTTGACGATCAAATCTGCCAAATTGCGAGGCGAAGTCTCACACGGAATGCTCTGCTCTGAAAAAGAGTTGGGGTTCTCTGAGGATGCCGCAGGTCTAATGGAGCTACCCACTGATATATCCCTCGGCACACCGCTCCGAGAGGCTCTCGGATTGGATGATGTCATGTTTGAACTTGAAGTTACACCAAATCGTCCGGATTGTCTGAGTCTTATCGGTGTCGCTCGCGAGATCCGTGCAGAAACGGGGAATCCTTTAAAACTACCTGCCGTTGACTTAGAGGAGAGCGAAACCGATATCGGAGGTCTGACTTCTGTAACAATTGATGCCCCGGATCTCTGCCCGCGTTATGCTGCTCGTATGATTCAAGGTGTTAAAGTGGCGGAATCGCCAGCGTGGCTGCAACAGCGGCTTGAGTCTGTCGGTGTTGGCGTTATCAATAACATTGTTGATGTCACTAACTTTGTCTTAATGGAATATGGGCAGCCACTCCACGCTTTCGATTATCACAAACTGGCAGAGAACCGTATCGTTGTGCGGCGTGCGGCGGATGGTGAAGCGTTGACGACCCTTGACGAAGTTGCGCGCGAACTGACCACTGATATGCTCGTTATTGCCGATGCTGAAAAGCCTGTCGCACTCGCTGGCATTATGGGTGGATATGATTCCGAGATCACAGAAACGACGTGTGATGTGTTGTTGGAGAGTGCTTATTTTAATCCGTCGAGTGTTCGTGCGACCGCAAAGGCGTTGGGTGTAGGCACAGAAGCCTCTTATAGGTTTGAACGCGGTGCCGATCCGGGAGCGGTTCTCGCTGCACTTGATCGCGCTGCACAACTCATCGCTGAATTAGCGGGTGGGACTGTCTGTGAAGGCACTGTTGATGTTTATCCGGGGCAACAGCCCTTGCGCGAGATTCAACTCCGTCCGAACCGCGTCAATTTCATATTGGGAATTGAACTTGAGGCGACAGAGATGGAACAGATTTTGAGTCGTCTTGGTTTTGATGTAGAAGCGTCTGGGGATACTTATCAAGTCACCGTGCCGACATTTAGATCTGACATTACCCGTGAAATTGACCTCATTGAAGAGATCGCACGGGTCTACGGCTACGATAATATTCCGACGACCTTGCCCAAAGGTGATATTCCTGTACCAGCACCAGACCCGAAGGTGGAGGTTCGCAAGTCCGTAAAGCGTTTTCTCCTTGCTGCGGGTATGATGGAAGCCATAAACTATAGTTTTTGTGATCCCAATTGCTTTGAGAAGATCCGTTTAGCATCGGACAGTCCGCTACGCGATGCCCTGCCGTTACAAAATCCGTTGAGTCCAGAAATGTCGGTACTCCGCACAAGCCTTATACCGGGACTCCTCGAAAACACGCAGCATAATCGGAATCACCAAATCAACACTATCGCACTCTTTGAGATAGGGGGCGTTTTTGTTCGGGAAGGTGATCAGAAAGAGCCAGAACGGATTGCGGGTGTTCTCGCCGGACAGATTGGCGATGGGATCTATGGCAACCCGTATCGAAACCCCGATTTCTTCGACATCAAGGGACTGGTGGAAGGAATGCTTGAGACGTGCGGTATTACCAAATACACCTTGCAGAAAACCGATGTGCCAACCTTCCATCCGGGACGCAACGCCGCGGTGTTATTAGCGGAGACACAGGTCGGAACCTTCGGAGAAGTACATCCAGAGGTGCTCGAAAATTACGATCTGCCGTATAAAGCGTATCTCTTTGAGCTTGACCTTGAGGCGTTAGTGGATGCCGCTGTGTTTGCTAAACACTTTGAGCCGATCCCAATCTATCCAAAGGTTGAACGCGATCTCGCCATTGTCGTGGATAAAGCGGTGTTGTCAGATATGCCGACAGAACGTATCTACAAAACTGGAGGAGAGTGGGTGGAATCGGTTCGCCTGTTTGATGTTTATGAGGGTGAGCAGGTTCCAGAAGGCAAAAAGAGTCTTGCCTACACCATCGTTTATCACTCTGCAACCGAGACCTTGACGGACAAAGCTGTGAATGCCCTTCACGAGCGGGTTGTTAAACACCTCCACCAAGAACTCGGGGCGGAGTTACGGATGTAGGGTCGAGGTTATGCAGGCACATCGCATAAGAAACTTATTTGCAGCCATCGCGCGTTACTACGATTTTCTCAACTCACTGTTAAGTCTCAGACGCGACAGGAGTTGGCGTCGCGAGACGGTCAAAGCGAGCAATGTTGAACCGAAAAGCAAGGTGTTAGATGTCTGCACCGGCACGGGTGAACTTGCCCTCGCCTATGCGGATAAAATTTCGGCACAAGGCTTCGTTATCGGTTCAGACTTCTGCTTTGAGATGTTGGTGATTGGCGATCAGAAGGTGGAACGGCGCGGTCGAAATGTGGGGACAAGTTTCCTTACAGCGGATACCCTTACCCTTCCTTTTCTGGACGATACCTTTGACGTTGTCTCCGTCGGTTTCGGGATTCGGAACGTTTCGGATTTAGAGATGGGGATACGCGAGATGGCGCGCGTTGCTGCGCCGGGGGGCAGGGTCGTTATCTTGGAGTTTACGCAACCTGTGAATCCGCTATTTCGAGGTTTCTACTATTTCTATTTCACAAAGATCCTACCTTTCATCGGGAACCGTATTTCTGGAAGCGACGACGATGCGTACGGGTATCTTCCACGTTCTGTTATGAAGTTCCCGAATTGCGATGCTTTGAAAGGCGTTATGGAGCAGTGCGGACTGACAGATGTGCAGTTTTATCGAAAGACGTTCGGTATCGTTGCGATTCACGTTGGCAAGAAGCCAATAACTGTTTGATGTAATTTTGGAAGTGTTGGTATCGTTTTCAGCTGCTCTTGTTAACCAACCGTTCCACGTGCGCGACGACCGATTCGGACAGCCCTTCTAAACTGTATCCACCTTCCAAGGCAGAAATGACGCGTCCGTCGGCGAACTCAAGAATCAAGTCTGTGAGTGTAGAAAATCCGGTCGCGGTCAACTCTGTTCCTGCGAGCGGATCGAGGTAGTGGGCGTCAAATCCTGCCGAAATTAATATAAATTCCGGTGAGAAATCTTGCAATGCAGGAATGAGTACCTCCGTGAAAACCGAGATGTATTCGCTATCTCCACTTCCCGCAGGCATTGGCACATTTAGCGTCGTACCGCGTGCTTTTCCGCTGCCGCGTTCGTAACTTGAACCGGTACCGGGGTAGAGCGGCGATTGGTGGATAGAGAAGAAAAAGACGGATTCATCTTCGTAGAAGATGTCTTGTGTGCCGTTGCCGTGATGGACATCCCAGTCGACTATTGCGACCTTTCCAACCCCATGTTCTCGCTGAAGATAACGGGCAGCAATGGCGATATTGTTGAATAGGCAAAATCCCATGCTCCGATTGGGTGTCGCATGATGTCCCGGTGGACGTACCATAGCGAAGGCGTTTTTTACTGCTTCGGTTACAACGGCGTCTGCTGCACGTAGCACACCGCCTGTTGAGAGCAACGCGATGTCATACGAAGCCTTCACGACAGATGTATCGTAGGTGAGCGGAATTTCTGCGTCACAGTGTTGCTTGATGTATTCAGGATAGGTAGATTCGTGTGCGTAGCAAATTTGTGCTGTGGTTGCTGGTGTTGCTTCAATCGGGTGTAGCTGCTCCCAGATGTCGCTTTGCTGAAGTGCCGCTAAACTTGCACGCAATCGGTCGGGTCGTTCTGGATGGTTCGGACCCGTGTCGTGATTAAGATAGTCTGGGTGATAGACGAAACCTGTTTTTTGTGTCATATATTTTTCCTTTCCATCAGTGTTGCTTAAATAATATATTGTGGCGCGAGATAAATCAACTGAAAATAGTAAGCGGAGTTTCTCGCTTTGAACCGTCTTGTAGTTTTGGGACATTCAAGAAAAATGCATACAGAGACTTCTCATTTAGTAGACCCTAATATCGGACAGGTTTTTACGCCGTTGAAATGGGCGGAGTGGCTCATCAATAGATGGGGTGTCTTTGATGCATGGATCGATGATGCGCATGTCTGTGATCCAACTGCAGGACAGGCGGTATTTGCACTCGCAATGCTCCATATTGCCAGACGAAGGGGTATTCCGATTACCCGTGAGCGTCTGTTACGCCTGACACTCATTGAGGTAGTTCCCTCGCATCTTGAGTGGTTTAAGGAAGAAGTCAAGCGAGAATTTGGGGTTGATTTCCCAGATTCGCAGATTTTCTGCCAAGATGTTATCACGGAGACACATGCCGGAAAATACGACATTCTTATCGGAAACCCGCCATGGGCTAACTTCAGCGATTTACCCACCGCTTACAAAGAGCAACTAAAACCGTTCTTTATTGAAGAGGGGCTTGTGCCGGATAAACAGAAAATGCTCTTAGGTTCCTCACGAGTTGATATCGCTGCACTTGTGCTAAAGGTTGTTTTGGGGAAATTGCTCAAGAAGAATGGGATCGGGTACTTCTATCTCCCGACGTCCCTCTTTTTTGGCGATGGTGCACATAGCGGATTTAGAAGTTATAAGGCGGGATCTACTCGTGATTTTGCTGTTGATACTGTCTATGAATTTTCGTCCACTAAGGTGTTTGAAGGTGTGGGTACATCTTACTGTTGTGCGAGGTTTCGAG
The DNA here is from genome assembly GCA_958295815.1 of Candidatus Poribacteria bacterium. Classification (GTDB taxonomy): domain Bacteria; phylum Poribacteria; class WGA-4E; order WGA-4E; family WGA-3G; genus WGA-3G. The sequence continues at coordinate 51,358 of OY282374.1, forward strand.
GTGATACACAACAGAATTTCCCTGTTCCATATTTTAAAGAGTTAGGTAGAGAGTGGGTTGAACATAAGGCACTGCCGTTCAAAGATCCCACCGATCCGTGGCGAGTTGTACGGGATCTTGATGAGCTGAAGGTGGGTACAACACTTGAGGTGAAGCTATCACCGGAACAAGCACCTCGGCAGGGCGTGAATACGTGTGGGGCGAATAGGGTTTTTATCTTTGATCAGAAACCTCCACATCTCCCAGATGAATTTCTATATCCACTCGCAACAAAGGAACTCTGGCGACAAGGAGCAGCACAAGCGCACAAATGGATCCTTCTGCCATATCATCAGCAGACGGGAAAACCGCTTACATGGTATCAGATTGAACAGAGTCCTGCTTTAAGGAACTACCTTCAGAGTGTTCAAGATGTCCTGCAAGTGCGAAAAGGGACGCTTCTACGGGCTGCCCTGAAGAGAGGAAATTGGTGGGCATTACTCGGTGTTGGTCCCTATTCATTCGCGCCGTTCAAGGTAATTTGGGAGGCTTATGGGAAAAACCGGTTCAATCCGATCGTGTTGGGCAATGTAGAAGGACAGGTGTGGCAGGGCAATCAAGCCATGCACGCATTTATTCCGTGCTGGTCTGAACGTGATGCTCAACGGATTAAGACTGCACTTGAGAATCCAGCAATTCCGGTTTTGTTGCGGCAACTCAATGGTGCCGGGAAGTGCAATTGGGCGCAACCCGGCAAGATTAAGAAAATCCTGGGGTTAATCTCATAAGGACGGTTTTGTTGGTTGTCACTGCCACTTGCGAGGTTTTCAACCTCGCAAGCGAGGAGAGTTGGGTGATGAGATTATCGGGCGGCTTTCATTCTTGCCCACGTGGTCGCTAATTTCCCTTCGGGTTCAACGTCGAAAGCATCAGCCCAACCGTTCAGTAACTGCTGAACTTCGTCCTGCTCAAGAGCACGGCTGAGGATAACAACCTCGTCAATACCGCCAGTGAACTGTTCCGGTCCGAATTTGAGCTGCAACGTTTCCCCTGGGGTGACATCTCCGTTCCATTCTGGCTTCCACGCGGCTTTGTCTGCTGACAATGCGCCTTGTTTACTTTCAGGTTCGCCGTCAACATACATCTCAACAATTGTGCCGTCATAAGTTCCTGCAAGGTGGTACCACTTGCCTTGTTCCAATTCTGTCTTTCCGTAAAATCCAGGGGTGATACCTGCAGTTGTCCAGACTCTGAACGAAAAACCATCAGGAATGGGTTCACCAGCAGACTGGTCTTCTAACAGATAGGCACCATTTTTCCGTACACCGGTGTCTGAATCGGCATCGACTCGGAACCAAGCGGCTACTGTCAATCCTTCTTTGACGGTCCCCAGGCTTTTTGATTCTGGAACATCAATGCTGCCGCCTCCACCAGCGACGACTGCTTTACCAAATTTACCGTCTTCAAACTTAAAATTTCCGTTAATTTTACCATCGTTGCCGTTGTCAGTTGCGTCTTTAACGTCGCCTTCAAAGAGCCATACGCCAACGATGGCTTCATCATCTTCTTCTAGTCCGAATGAGATAGCGCAAAGACATAAGAGCAATGCGATACTTACGCTTACCAATTTCATTCAAATTTCCTCCAAAATGTCCACGGTCTTATTGGACACAAGTGTTAATGGCAAAATGCCAAAATATCGGATTTCCTTGTATCTGTTTTATATTCAGGTATTATATCACACTTTCAGCTGTTTGACAAAAGCATTTGGGTTATGGGTTGTGGGTTATAAGTTATAAGTTATAAGTTAAGAATGGGAAATGTAAGCAAAGACAAATTGTGTTTTAGGAGAACAATTTGGAGATCCGCCCTACAGTTTTAAGTTGCTATAATTTTCTTGCATCTGTATCCCGTTTCTGATAAAATTGCCTCTAAAGGCGAAGTTTGTAATCAGACAAGGCATACTTATTTTTTTAGTCCACCTATAGGTGAAAAAACATAAAGGACAGGAACATAATGGCACTTCCAAAAATGGCACGGATTCAACAGCGGTTTGAGGTCCCTGTTCTCACTGACCTCCCTGCAGCAATTCATGCAGAGTTAGAGCGGATTAACGCCTCTGCTATTATCAAACCGGGTGAGACGGTTGCCATTACTGCTGGCAGTCGCGGGGTCGCGAATGTCGCTACAGCGGTCAAGGCAACGATTGATTATCTCAAGGCACTCGGTGCGCATCCTTTTGTGGTTCCCGCGATGGGAAGCCACGGTGGCGCAACCTCGGAAGGACAGCGGAGCGTATTGGAGCATTACGGCATCACGGAAGCGACTGTTGGTGCCCCCGTGAAAGCGACAATGGACGTGGTCGAACTCGGCAAGACAGTAGACGGTTTGCCGGTTTTCTTTGATCGGTATGCCGCTGAAGCTGACCATGTTATACCCCTCAACCGTATCAAGGCACACACTGATTTCAACGGTTCCATTGAGAGCGGTGTGATGAAGATGATGGTTATCGGGCTCGGAAAACAGCAGGGCGCGAACCTCTATCATCGGGCGTTCTTTCAGTACGGTTTTGAACACGTCATCAGAACCGTCGGTGGTTTCATCCTCGACAGCGGAAAAATCGCTTTCGGTTTGGGATTAATTGAGAATGCACACGAGGATACTGCTTTAGCGGTCGCTATGCCTGCTGCACAACTCCTTCAAACCGAACGAGAACTACTCGTTGAGGCGAAATCACTAATGGGACGGCTCCCGTTTGATGAACTCGATTTGCTCATCGTGGATTGGACGGGCAAAAATATCAGCGGCACCGGTATGGACACGAACGTCATCGGTAGAATGATGCAGAACTTTGAACCAGAACCCGCAAAACCTGCAATCCTTCGCATATTCGTCCGAGATCTCACCGAAGAGAGCGATGGCAATGCTACCGGTATTGGGCTCGCTGATTTCACAACGACACGCCTCGTGGATAAGATTGACCGGCACTCGACTTACATGAACGGTATCACTGCACTCGGACCACAGAAGTCGAAAATCCCGTTCTATTACGACACAGATCGTGAAGCGATTGAAGTGGCACTCGACACCATCGGGTTGACCGAACCCGAAGATGCCAGGGTCATTCGGATTGAGAGCACCTTGAGATTGACAGAACTCGACATCTCTGAAGTACTACTTGAAGATGCGAAATTGCATTCAAGTTTGGAAGTTATAGGTGAAACAAAGCCGCTTCCGTTTGATGCCGGAGGAAATCTGCTGCCGTTTTAAGGGGACCGTCTTGCTGGCGAGGGCAAAAAATGCGAAAACTCAAAATCATCTTGGAGATGATTAAATTTGAACACACCGTCTTTGCGCTTCCATTTGCAGTTATGAGTGCTTTTATCGCTGCAGATGGGCTCCCTTCGTTGGCAAAACTTGGCTGGATTCTTGTAGCGATGGTGGGGGCGCGCAGCTGCGCTATGGCGTTCAACCGACTCGCCGATGCCGAAATTGATACTATAAATCCGCGCACTGCTACGCGTGCGATTCCCGCTGGCTTAATCACAAAGAGCGCGGTATGGGTTTTCACAATTGTCTCCGCTGGGCTGTTGGTTTTGGCGGCGTGGCGACTGAATCCGCTCGCTTTTGCGCTGTCGCCGGTCGCGCTTGCTGTGGTCATGGGCTATTCCTATACCAAACGTTTCACCGCACTCTCTCACTTCTGGTTAGGGCTTGCGCTCTCCATTTCACCTGTCGGTGCCTGGATTGCGATTCAGGGCAGCTTCGCCTTGCCACCGATTATCCTCTGCCTTGTGGTGTTGCTCTGGACAGCCGGGTTCGACATCATTTATGCCTGTCAAGATGTTGGCTTTGACAAGAAACACGGTTTACACTCCATTCCCGCGAAACTCGGTATCCGATGGGCATTGTGGCTATCTTCCGCCTTACACGTTGTCGCTGTATTACTCCTCCTCAGTATCCCTCACCTTGTTGAATTGGGAACCTTTTACTACATCGGCGTTGGAATCGTTGTGCTCATCTTTATCTATGAACACGCTATCGTCAAACCGACCGACCTGTCCCGCGTTAACCTCGCCTTTTTTACGCTGAACGGCATGATTAGCCTTGTCTTGATGGTACTTTCAATTGCCGATATTTTGTTCTTTTAACGATTAAATCTGATTTGCTGCGTCCGTTTGCTTCACAGTGGGAATGCAGTATTCCAATTGTTAAGAGACTTTTCATAATCTAAAGCAGGATTTTTTAACATTTTTAGATCGGCGTTGACAACGGAAACGCCGATCAGGAGCACATAGTTAAAAAGATGAAACTCTCACTTTCCGTGCGCGTCGCAGAAACCGCAACCAAAAGAGATGCCACGCACACCTTCGCACAGCTCACTGAACTGGCGGCGGGACTTGGCTATGAAGCCGTCTGTATGCGTGCCTCACAAGTCGGTATCCACTCGCCGTTAGAGGATATTACCGCTGCGCGTAAACAGGCAGCATCGCTCAACCTACAGGTCTCTATGATCACAGGTGATTTTCCTGTCCCGCTTAATAACGAACAAGGACCGGATGGACTCCGCAATATAACCCCTTATCTCGATCTAACGGAACTCCTCGGTGCAGACCTCATTCGCATTGCGATGAAGGTTGAAGACGACATTCCGTGGGCACAACGCGCTTCCGACGAGGCTGCTGAACGCGGCATTCGTCTCGCACATCAATCGCATACACAGAGCCTATTTGAAACGGTGGATGGATCTGTTGATGTGTTGAAACGCGTAGGCAGACCGAATTTCGGGATCATCTATGAACCGGCCAACCTCGATCTCTGTGCACAGGATTATGGTGTTGAGACGCTCAAACGATTTTCGCCGTATCTTTTGAACGTATATCTCCAGAACCACATCCGACGGCCGGAAGGGAAAACGCGGCTCCTAACGTGGATTCAAGGCGAAGTCCCGCACGATCCAATCCGTTTACAGGACGAAGGTGGCATTGACTATCCGTCAGTTTTTCAAGGTCTGGAGGCGATAGGTTACGACGGCTATGTGACGGTACATCAAGCGTTTCGTGAGATCATGGAGCCTGAAGACGCAGCGGAACAAAGCTACACCTATTTGAAACCATTTTGTGGATAAAGTTTCGGACAGCAACATTATGAGCACACAACAACCGAATATTCTCATTATCACAACCGATCAGCAGCGGACAGATAGCTTGAGTTGTTATGGATCGACGTTCACAGATACGCCACATTTGGACAAGTTCGCGTCTGAAGGTGTCTGTTTTGAACGTGCGTATTGTGCGAATCCAGTATGTACGCCTTCCCGCGCCTCAATCTTTTCAGGACGATATGTGAGCCGCCACGGTGCGTGGAATGTAGGCATGAATGTCCCGGATGACGAACCGATGCTGTCACACCGACTCTCCGAGGTCGGGTATCGCACGCACTATATTGGCAAAGCGCATTTCCAACCCTTCGGCGCGCCTGCGGAACAATCTGTTGAGGCACGCGGCGATACTACGCGTTACCCAGGATTCCAAGGTCCTTATTATGGGTTTGAAACAGTCGAATTAGCTATCGGACACGCTACTTATGGGGTCGCCGGACATTACGGAGAATGGGTCCGGTCACAGGTTTCTGAGGAGACGTTTGACAGTTACAGCAAAGCAACCCGCCTCAGTGAAGGTGGCTTCGGTGGTGACGCGTACGATTGGGATATTCCGCTGAGATACCACAACAGCGTCTGGACTGCTGATCGAACAATAGATTTTCTATCGAATCGGGATACCTCTCAGCCGTTCCTATTGGCGGTCGGTTTTCAGGACCCGCATCATCCGCACTGCGTCCCAACCGACTTTGAAGCGCGCGTTGACCCATCACAGGTTCCACTGCCTGACTGCGTTGAAGGTGAGTTAGAAGACAAACCGCCACATTTCTTAGAGGCACGTCTTGGTCTGCTCGAACAATCGGAGATTCGTGGGACGTATGCTATTGCTGGACAGGGCGGTGGTGCCGATTACCGTAAAGTTTCTGAAACCGACGCTCGACTCGGTAGGGCTTACTATTACAATATGGTGAAGATTATCGATCAGCAAATGGGGCGTATTCTGGAGTGCTTGGATACGTATGGGTTGGCAGAAAACACATTGGTGGTTTTCACGACCGATCACGGTGAACTCCTTGGCGACCACGGACTTTGGATGAAGGGACCCTTCCATTACGAGCAGCTTGTCCGAGTGCCGACCTTACTGCGGTTTCCCCAAGCCATACCAGCTGGACAGCGGACACAGGCACTTTTCAGTCATGTTGATATTATGCCGACGGTCCTCTCTGCTATCGGTTTGCCGATCCCGTCGGATACCGATGGTGTGGACACGATGCCGATGCTTACGGGTGAAACAGAGTCCGCTCGCGATTCAGTGTTGGTTGAGTGTGTAGATGACCCACATGGGTTGCGGCTCAAGACGATTGTAACCGATACTCGGAAACTGACATGGTATTGTGGGCACTCTTATGGCGAACTCTACGATTTGGAGAAGGATCCGGTTGAGCGAGTCAATCAGTGGGATAATGCCGCCTATGCTGCCGACAAGACATATCTCATGAGCCGTATTCTTGAGTCGATGGAGCCTTTGGAGCGAAGGGTTGAGCGGTTGTCGTATGCGTAATCGTTCCGGTATAACCTCGTCCAGTTCTGCAATATATTCTTCGGCAAGCGTCCGATTTGTCTTGGGTGTTAGTTGAATGCCAATGTTTTAAACTTGCATTTTAAGAAAGGATAGCGTATCATTTAAATAGGGAAAATTGGTTGTATCTCGCCTCGCTTCGACTATATTATATCTCACACTGAGGAAGTGGGACAAAAACATTGGGGGCATCCGTATGGAGCCTACGCTATCTATTGTGATTCCGATTTTCAACGAGGTTGCAAGCCTGAAAGCACTGCTGCAACAGGTCGCTGATGTTGAAGTCGGTATGAAAAAAGAGTTAGTTCTCGTCGATGATTTTTCAACAGATGGTACGCGAACGATTTTAAAGGATATTGAAGCCATTCAAGAAAATTCGGACGAGATACGCAGGTACATCTCAACATCCCAGATGCCTCTAAACGAAGACACCGCTTCTGATGGTGAAATTCCAGAGCTTGAAAGTTCCCCTGAAAACGCGTTTGAAATCTCTGCGAAGGTCTTCTATCACGATGTGAATAAGGGCAAAGGCGCGACCCTCCGCACCGGATTTCAGCATATCACCGGTGATATTACCCTCATCCAAGATGCCGATTTGGAATACGATCCGCAGGACTACCCGAAATTGCTACAACCGATTCTGGATGGCGAAGCCGATGTCGTCTACGGCTCACGGTTTATGGAGGGTAGACAAACAGGTTTACTGCGGAGTTATCTCGCAAATCAATTCCTCACAACCCTTGCAAACATTCTCAACGGCACGAGACTCACCGATATGGAGACCTGTTATAAGGTGATTCGGACCTCGATTCTAAAGGAGATTTCGCTCTATTCCGATAGGTTCGGTTTTGAACCTGAAATTACGGCGAAGCTTGCCAAACGGAAATGCAGGATCGTTGAGGTGCCGATTGCCTACCGCGGTAGAGACTATCACGAGGGGAAAACAATTAGTTGGAAGGACGGTGTCGCCGCTATCTTCCATATTATCCGTTTCCGCTTCTTTCCATAGAGACTGAATATCCACTCTAAAAGATATGCAAAATTTGCAGGATTTGCTTAAAAAGGTAGATGCTATTCTGGATTCGGCTGAGACGTCGGAACCGCCAGAGAATGCTGTTGCAACGGCTTCCAAACCGCCGACAGATCGTCTTCTGCAAGGACTTCTGACCCACTTTGGCTATGACGCTTTCCGCGAGGGACAACGCGAGATCATTGAAGCAATTTTGGACGGCGAGAATGTGTTCGCTGTGTTCCCGACAGGACACGGAAAATCCCTGTGTTACCAGCTACCTGCCCTGATGCTCGACGGTATAACGGTTGTGATCTCACCCCTTATCTCGTTGATGAAGGACCAGGTTGATGGATTGCGTAGTCAAGGTATTGATACAGTTTCGCTGATAAATAGCACACAGACATGGGAAGAATACCAAAACGAGCTGGCACGTCTGAGGCGGAACGAGATAAAACTCCTCTACATCTCACCAGAGCGTCTCAGAAGTCGACGTTTTTTAGACATTCTCAATGTGTTCCCTATTTCTCTATTTGTTATTGATGAAGCACACTGTATCTCGCAATGGGGACGCGATTTCCGTCCCGCCTATCTGTCGTTGAGAGATACTATTGATGTTCTCCAACCGCGTGTCATTGCCCTTTTCACAGCAACTGCCCCACCAGAAATCCAAAAGGATATTCTCAATGTGCTAAATATACCCACGCCTCGCATCCTTATACAAGGGATAGATCGTCCCAATTTGAGATTGTGTGTTCAACCGAATGAGGATGACGATGAAAAGTATCAGCAACTCGAAAAATTCCTCACCAACCAGAATACAGACTCGCTAACAACGAGCCTTGGAAACCTTCGCACTTCCCCGAAAAAAGGGATTATCTACGCCGGACGACGCCGCGAAACCGAAGAGATCGCTAATTTTCTTCAAAGGCGCGGGTTCCGAGCCGATTTCTATCACGCCGGACTTGAGACGCACGAACGCAATCGTGTGCAGGAAGCCTTTTTCGACGACAGTGGGGACGGATTGGACATCGTCGTCGCCACAAATGCCTTCGGTATGGGGATCGACAAGTCGGATATCCGATACATTGTGCATTGGACAATTACAGGAACCCTTGAAGAATACTGTCAAGAATTCGGTAGGGCAGGCAGAGATGAAAAGGAGTCTTTATGTGTTCTGTTTTTCTGCCACGATGACCGGGGATTGCATGAGTGGTTTATCAAGGAAAACGCACCGGACAAACCGTCTTTGCTTAAGCTCTTAAGGGTTGTTGAAAATTTCAAAGGGAACGGCATGTACCGCGCAATTGCCAACGATGAACTGGAATGGATGAGCGGTATTAAAGAGTCAAAAATCCTCGTCTGTCTCAGTTATCTTGAAAAATTAGGATTCTTGAAACGGTGGTACAACGTTCCGTCTCAACTCTCCGTAAGGTTTCGTGCGCATTGGATTGAGGAAATGGAGCCGACCGATGTTGGACAGCGACATCTATTCCATCTCCTTCGGGAGAGCAAATCCAGATCCATTTTGGAGTTGTCTGAAGTGGCAGAGCTAAATCCGAAGGCGGTAATGGAACAACTCGCCGAATTGCAAAGCGGGGGCTATATTCAGTACTGGGGACAGGAAGATTTAATGCTCATTGAACTGCTTCAGGACAGCGAGGTTCTCAGCACGCTAACGGATGAGCAGATTGAAGTGGGCGACTATGTCCGTCGAAAACAGAGCCAAATCGATCAGGTCATCGTTTATGCGTTAGAAACGGCTTGCCGATCGCGTGTGATTCGTAGTTACTTCGGTGAGGATATTGATGAAGATTACCGATGTGGAAGATGTGATTTGTGTCAAGCTGAGTCGTTGTGAACACTTTAGTCCTCAGTGCGTAGGGCATCGATAGGCGAAAGACGTGCCGCCTGCATCGCCGGATAGACCCCAAAACTAACCCCCATGAAAATAGAGAAAATAACAGAAGCAATCATCCATGGTAGAGAGAGGACAGCGGGCCATTCCGGCACGATTTGCACGATCCGAACAGCAAGGCGTGACATACCTTGCGCTGCTGCCCAGCCGCCCGCGACACCGAGTACACCGCCACACAAACAGAGACAGATCGATTCCGTCAGAAATTGCAAGAAGATGTGAGTCCACTTTGCCCCAACCGACTTACGCAAACCTATTTCCCGCGTCTTCTCACCCACAGAAACAAGACATATATTCATGATGCCGATGCCGCTGACGAAAAGGGAGAACCCAGCAATACTTCCTAAGGTGATCTTTATCACCTTTTCGATATGTTCAAGTCGCCTGGCTGTCCGTTTTGCTATCCAAAGTCCGATAAAGTCATCTTTTCCTCTGTGTCTTTTCCGCAAGACGTGTTTAACCGAGTCAACAATATCATCAATATTGGCACCCTTTTTAAAGAATACAACCATGTCTTCAAGATAACGGGTGCCTGTAATCCGTTGTTGGTATGTTGTTAGCGGCACGCAAAGAGCGTCATCTAAAGAATACCAGATGCTGAGACTGCGACCTTTTGTTTTCATCACACCGACAACCTTCAACCTTACCGGCACCCGATGCCGCCAACCATATTGGATCTTCACCTCTTGTCCAAGTGGAGAGGTTTCTCCAAACAGCTCAGTAGCGGTGTCGGCACCCAAAACACAGACCTGCTTTGCATTTTCGATATCGCCTTCGGTGAGGAATCTGCCGCTGTCAAGCTCCCAGTACATGCCGCGGGCATAGTCTGCAGTAACACCTTCTAAGAGCGGTCTGGATTGATTTCCGTTTCGACTCGTAACAAGGTTCGTGTAGCCTTCATGTTTAGGCAAAACATATAGGACATTGGGGCATTCTGCCTCAATGGCATAAGCGTCTTCGAGGGTGTATCGCTCGGTTGTGCGTCGGACAATGCGATTTCGTTTCCAAATATGAGAACGGGTCCAGAATTGGACTTGGTTTGCACCACCAAGTGTTTCAATGTCTTGAGCGATGAGACGTTTCGCACCATCACCGATTGCTATCATGCACAGGACACTGGCGATCCCGATGAAGATACCGAGAATAGATAAGCCTGAACGGAGCGGATTTTGCGCAAGATGGGCAATACCTGAAGAAATAGCGTCAAGTAGTTTCATTTTTTGATAAAGAGTATATTCCGTAGTGTTCCTCGGTCAAACCGAGCGATTATGATTTTGGGGAGATCTGTCTTCTGAAATCGCAGTTATGTTCGGAATTTATGAGCCTTGCTTTTCTATTATTAATGACACAATTTTAAAGCGAAGCGGGTGCATAATCTTAAGTCAAGCCTACATTGGAGTAAATCTTAGCTTGTGAGCAGCCAGAAACGTTCCGATAGAGTTAAAATCGGGTTGATTAGGAAAGTGGTAAATTTAGAGGTGATTTTCACCTGTATGTCCGCGTGGATGCACTTTTAACGGGTTCAACGAGTTTAACTCAATGGATCACAGGTGTTTAAATCTCGTTTTCGCTTGAGAATTCAGAAATATTTTTTGATTTTAGTGCTTAGGAGTTTCTGGGATATGTAGAATGGGAAGAAACAGGAGGAAAGGCGGTTTATTGGGTTTCAGGGTGATCTATGCGGGCAACAGGAGGAAGATTACTGAGTACCTCGGCGTAGATTTGTCGAAGGGGGATGTTGTTTTGTTCGGCGAGCCGTTTGCAATCTTCATATTCTGGGACAGTTTTGATAAGCGTACCGTTGAGATACCCGCGTTTCGCTTGGATCGCGCCCCACTGCGTTTCGACTTGTATAAAATCTCGACGCAGCTTGACCCGATCTGCAGAAGAGAGTCGGACACCGAATGTCGTGGTTTCTGTAAGAAGTAGTTCGATGAGTGCGTCCCGACAGACAGTCGGACAGAGGACGGTGATCTGCGTTGCCGGTCTATTCTTCTTCATGAAGGTAGGTGTAAGAAAAACATCAAGGGCACCTTTTTCAAAGAGTTGTGTCGTGACGTACCCAGTAATTTCGGGTGACATATCGTCTACATTGGTTTCGATGATGTCAACGCTATCGGTTTCAGCGTGATGATGCGTTTTATGTGAATCGCTGTCGGAGATTTTTTCACCGAGGCAGAGGCGGAGGAGGTTTGGACGTTGTTCAAGGTCCCGTGTACCGGCACCATATCCGACGCGATCCAACCGCATGTGCGGCATGACTCCGAATTCTTGTGATAGGGTTGTAATGAGAGCTGCGCCAGTCGGCGTGACCAATTCCTTCGGAATATCGGTTTGTTGTATTGGGACGCCTTGTAGGAGTTCCATCGTGCCGGGGACAGGCACGGGCATGAGACCGTGTGCGCATCGGACGAAACCTCTGCCGAGAGAGAGCGGTGAGGCGTAAACTGCGTCGACTTCCAGGTGTGCTAAACCGATAACCGATCCGACGATGTCCACGATTGAGTCGATTCCGCTTACCTCGTGGAGATGAACTTTCGCTTTGGTGGTGTTGTGGACCTTTGCCTCCGCATCGGCGAGCCTGTCAAAGACATTTTTCGTGGTGTCCCGAATCTCCGAATCTAAATCGCTGTCATCGAGCAATTTGAAAATTTCTGAGAGATGACGACTCGGTCCGTGCTCGTGATGATCGTGGTGATGTCCATGGCTATGATTATGTTCGTGATGGTGGTGTCCATGGTTGTGGTCATGTTCTTGCGGATCATCGGCGTGTGCTGGGTGCACTTCCACAATCGCTCGGGTGCCGGTGATGCCGTGTTTTACTGCCTTTTCAAAGTGCAAGCTAAACTCGGCATCAAGTTTGAGGGTCGCCAGTCCGGTTGTGAGGACTTCCGATGGCACCCCTGCATCGACAAGGGCACCGAGTGTCATATCGCCGCTGATGCCTGAGAAGCAGTCGAAGTAGGCGATTTTCACGTCGTTACGCTCCTTCTGTGTTTTTAGGAATCCTGAAGCAACTGTTGTAGCAAAGATTTAGAGTCGTGGCGTTTGAGTTTGCCGATTGCTTCAGCCTCTATCTGCCGGACGCGCTCCCTACTAATTCGGAGTTTGTCGCCGATGTCTGCCAGCGTGTATTCCGTGCCGTCCATCAAGCCGTATCGGAGAATAATTACTTGCGTCTCGCGGGGGTTGAGTTTCCGGTTGAGGACTTCGGTGATAACCTCTACTTTAGCGTAGTCAAGCAAGTAGTTTTCAGGTGTAATTTGGGACTGATCCGGAATGAGTTCGGAAAAGGACCCGTCCGGGGAATCGTCATTAATCGGAGCATCGAGCGGAACGGGATCCCTGGTGGCATTGAAGATTTCCAAGACCTTTTTCTCTGTGAGTTCAACTGTGTTAGCAATTTCCCGCGTGGTCGGTTCGCGTCCGAGTTCAGTCGTTAGGTCGGATTGCGCCTGCTTAATGGCACGACGCGCTTCACCGATATAGCAGGGCACTCGAATCATTTGTCCCTGTTGGTCGAGCGCGCGTTTGATGGATTGCATGATCCACCAAGTCGCGTAAGTGCTGAACCGGAAGCGGAGCGTGTGGTCGAACTTATCCACCGCTCGCATCAATCCAAGACTCCCTTCCTGCATCAAATCGAGGAAGGTTAGTGATGTCTTGCTAAAATGGTGTTGTTTTGCGATGCTGGCTACAAGTCGGAGATTGGCTTCTACAATTTTGAGTTTAGTGCCGTGTGTAACCTGATCAGCCGCTTCCAATTGGCTCAACACCCACTTGATATGTCCGAATTCGCTCTGCACATCTTCAAGGATGAAGAGAAGTGTGCGTGGGTTCCAAGAGGTAGCGGCGCGTTCTGGAGACATAGCAACCGGCAGTGTTTCTAAAAGTGCTGTTATCTCACAGCAGATAACGTCCAATTCTTGGAACATTTCTGCCTCTTGTTCGGCATCGAGTGGGACTGCGTCCATAAAGCGGAGATCGCGTTCCAGAGGCACTTCTACAGGCAGTAGCGTTTTACCTTGCTCTGGCGGTTCCACCGTTTCTTCATTAGAGGTGTTGATGCTGTTCCGGATCATTTTACGAGCGGACGCTCGGAATTCGGAACCGCGCTTTGTGTTGCTATCGTCAATAGCTTTCAACAGCCCAAGGCTTCCTGCCTGTATCAATTCGGACGGTGATGTTGTATCAACATATTTTTTCAGAAGATGTAAGTTGCCCTCGAAGATTTTCCACCGTATCTCTTTTAACAAATTCGCTTTCGCTTCTAATTTTTCCAATAAGACGCCGAGTGCTTGAATTTCGGCGCGGAGCTGATCTATGATTAATCCGTGTTCTGATTGTACAGGGTCAAATTTGTGCCTACCACCGTTGGTGAGGTTCTCGGTAAGGTTAAGTGATGTGAGTATCCATCCTGGGAATTGATTTAGCGCAGTCGCAAACATCCGGAGACCTTCTTGATATTTTTCAAAAAGGGCGGTCTCTTGCTTAGGATTAAGCAGAGGGGTTTTTGCTATCTTCTGTAGGTATGCAAAGGTTTCGTCCCTTGGTGATTCTGTTGGGGTCTCATCCTTCTCTTCGTCCTCTTCAAAAAATTCTGCTTCGACCGGATATACCGGGTAATAGTTTTTCATCTCCTCACCTCACTGTTGACTTCATCTCTCAAATGAGATATTTTCTAATGTCAGGTTAACACGATAAATATTAAAAAAGGTTTACCTTTTTATTCGGTATATGGTATGCTATTAAGCGTAACCTGCTCGTATATTTTCTTAATAGAAATATTGGCTTGCAAGCAGCCCCTAAAACGCCGTATAACGATTGGAGACAGTTAATGGCTCAACTTACACAAAATGAAATAATAAAAAAATGTCAAGCCGGTGAATCTCTTTCTGGAGAAAATCTTGCAAACTTAGATTTAGCGAATCAACCGCTCGCGGGTATTGATTTATCAGAAGCGGATTTGAGCGGTGCCGATCTGCGAAACGCGGATTTAACGGAAGCAAATCTAAACGATGCGAACCTCACTGGTGCGAACCTTTCCGGGGCAACTTTACAGCGAACCTATCTTGTCGGTTCTAATTTAACGGATGCCAACCTTGAGGAAGCCAGTCTATGTGGTGCGTTCCTCAGTGGGAGTCTGCTCTGTAGTACGAACTTCCGACGTGCGGATTTGCGCCGTGCTACCCTTGGCTGTCCAAGATGTGAAATGCCCGGACAATTCGGTTCACTCACCAGTTTTGAGAACGCTAACCTTGAAGAGACAATCTTCGGTGAAATCAAACTGAAAGGCATTATCTTGCTGGGTGCTAATTTCAAAGATGCCTACCTATACGAGGTGGATCTCTCCGAGGCTGTCTATCGCGAGGCTGATCTCGAAGGTGCTATCACAAAAAAAGGCAGAAATTAGATTGCTGATCTGTTCTGTCGCCTCTATTATTCCGTGCCGATCTGTGAGCGTGGTTGTATTTAGCATTAGGAGATCGAACTGAGACACGCGATCAATTTGCCCGCGTTTTTCTAATATATGTGACGTTAGCAAAGGCAAGAGGTTTACCTAAATTTCATTTTTTTTTCGATATGTGATTACCTACTGCAATTAAAATCATTTAAATTGCATATCGCAGAGTTTTTTATATAATCCACCCATTGCCAACAATGTTTCGTGTGTTCCGGTTTCCAGAATTTCGCCATCCTTGATAACGAGAATATTATCGGATCGGATGACAGTTGAAAGTCGATGTGCGATAATGAAACTCGTTCTGCCCTCCATCAAATTCGCTAAGGATTTCTGAATAAGTGCCTCCGACTGTGTGTCGAGAGAGGAGGTTGCCTCGTCTAAGACGAGGATTGGTGCGTCCTTTAGGATTGCACGTGCGATGGACAAACGTTGCTGTTCGCCGCCAGAGAGTTTCATACCCGCCTCTCCTGTTTGGGTCGCATAGCCTTCTTGAGTTCTTGTGATAAAATCGTGTGCGTTTGCCCGCTTTGCTGCTGCAATGATTGCTTCGTCAGTTGCCCCAGGACATCCATAGCGAATATTTTCCAGAATAGTGCCATCAAATAGGAACGTATCCTGCGGAACGAGCGCAATGTTTTGTCGCAACGACGCCAAATTTACTTCAGAAATTGGCATATCGTCGATCAAAATCCTTCCAGAACTCACCTCATAGAAACGCAAGAGCAGATTGAGAAGCGTTGTTTTTCCACTTCCACTCGGTCCGACAAGTGCTACGACTTCCCCCGGTTTCGCCTCAAAAGTTACATTTTTAATCACAGATCTTGGTGTTTCTTGCCGGTTTTCTGTATTTGCTGTTGAAGATTGTGTATAGGCGAAAGACACATCCTGAAATGTAACGGCACCGCGAACATTTTGCAATTTGATACCGTTCTCCGATTTTTCCGTAGCAAGGTTGCGTATGCCTTCCGTGTCCCGTGTCTCTGGTCCGAAGTCGAGAAGGTAAAAAATTCGTTCCGCAGAAGCGAGACACTGCTGTAAGGCACTGTTGACGTTGCCAATCGTCTTAATTGGTTTGAACATCAAACCTACCATCGCTATATATCCGATAAACCATCCTATAGAGAGTTGTCCGGTAATCACCTGCCAGCAGCCCAACCCGAAAACAGTTGCAATGCCGAGAGCACTTAACCATTCAATCGTCGGTGGTAGAAGTGCTGCGAAGCGAGCACGTTGCATCGCTGAACGGTATTGGCTCTGGGTAATGGATTGAAAGCGTCCAGTTTCTGCTTGTTCCGCCGTGAAACTTTTGATAATCTTGATACCGAAGAGGGTCTCTTTGAGTTGAGAATAGATGTCAGCACTCTGTTGTTGGATCTCTGTGCTGGCAGTGCGAATTTTTGCCCCCACGAAAGTGATAAGATAAGCGAGAAGTGGAAGAACCAGCAAGACAAAGACGGTAAGGTTGAAACTTTTAATGAACATGACAGAGAGAAAGACGGGAACAAGGACAGCGGCACGTATGATATTTGCCATCGCGGCGACAAGGGTCTGCCATACCCGAACGTCGTCAGTGATGCGGGTCATGAGGTCGCCAGAGCGTTCTTCTCGTAAAACCCCCAATGGGGCGGATACAATTCGCTGGTAGAGTGCATTCCGTAACCGGAAAGCGAGTTTATGTCCGACACGCGCCATCACATAATCGTTGCCGTAAACGAAAAATCCTTTGATGAAAACAAGAACGAGCACGCCGCCAAGCAACCAGAGAAAGACTTTGAGCGCATCACTGGCACTTGCCAACGTTATTTCAAAACCGTCGAAGGCGAGTATACCTTCGCGCTGGAACTCGAAATAGCGGATGGATACAGGTTCGTCAAATAGGTTGCCATCAACGACTTTAAGGGCGTTAACGGTATCGGCGAAAATTTGGATAGCCCCTAAGTCGCATACGGCAACTACTAAGGCACAAGCCATTGCTAAGAGGATAGAACCGGTATAGGGGGTATGATACCGCACAAATCGGGCGAAGGTCTGATTTTTCGCGAAAGATTTTTTGTCCATACTTAGTTGGGCATAAGCGTCAATTTGTAGTCCCCGAATTGGATAGCACAAGCCTGTTTCGCAGCGTCGCCACCGTTTGAAAATGGGCAGCAGATACTGAATTCTCGCTTTTGAAAGTCGACAGCCTCGATTACTCCTATAGCATCAGTGTTGCCAGATGCACTACTGATGAGTCCAACTAAGCGGCGTTCAAAGTAAGCACGGACTTCTGCTGTAACGCTCGTCAAACTTAAATAGTCTTTAATGTGAGTGATAGTCGCTTTGGAAAGAGGTTTTGATACAACGAGGCATACAGTGCGAGGTCCCCATTCAGCGTAATGAACCTGTGTTTCAGCAAGTCCGGAGAGAATTTCGAGTTCTTTCTCATTTGCGGGACGTCCGATAAAAAAGGGGATTCGTCCACCGCGAATCTGTTCAAAAGGTATCTGTTGCACACTGCTCTCAGAGAAATAGGCGTCGAATCGTGCTTTTCGATACC
Source organism: Candidatus Poribacteria bacterium (assembly GCA_958295815.1). GTDB lineage: Bacteria > Poribacteria > WGA-4E > WGA-4E > WGA-3G > WGA-3G. The sequence goes on from OY282374.1 coordinate 68,944, forward strand.
GACTGCGGGCGTTACTGCTTTTTGATCGAACGCTGCGGTGTGGACGGAGATAATGAACGTCAATCCACTCTTGTTGGTTATAGCACGCCGTTATCTGCTCCAATTCGGTAGAACGACCGATGCCGATCAGATGGTTAGGTCTAATGAGTTCAATTTTGTGTTGCTTGAGAGAGACAGCCTGAGGGTCATGGATGTAGCCGGTCGTGTCAACGACAATGAAATCGGCGTCGGTTTTACGCGCACTGTCTACCATCAAGCGTGTGCCTGTTAGTGTTTCAAGATAGCGTGAACGTGGTGACAAATCACCGACGAAATAGAGTTGATCGGCGGTGCCATCGAATTGGGCGGGTCCTGTGTCTGTTGCGAAGGATTTCATCCCGATTGTTGTTGGGGGTCCGATTTGGGATTGCCCGACATCTGCATCCACAAGAGTGGTTTTTAAGCCTTGCGTAAGGGCAGATTCCACTAAGAAGCGGCAAAAGGTTGTTTTTCCAGCATCGGTTGCACCTATGACAAGTACAATCTGTTGAGGCTTGACAATGCGATTCGCGAGTTTTTGCCAATCCTGATTAACCTGGTACGTGCCGTTCATCTTTTGCCTCGTGATGGCTTGGTTTCCGACGGGAAGTCCGAAGCATTTAATTGCCAAGACTTAGTTCATAGCGAAATGTGACTCCGGGAAGGCTGAACATCTCATCTAAAGCGGATGTCGGTTTAATTCCGAAGAGTTGTTCAAGCAGAGATTCCTTTTTCTGCTTACGCACGACTTTCGGTTTGCCATCGATATTTGCTAATTCTGCGGCGTGTTCGATCGCCTCGGGGAGGTTGCCGATCCGATCTAAGAGTTTTGAGTCGAGTGCCTGCTGCCCAGAAAAAATTCGTCCGTCTGCGAGTTCAACAATTTCGGGACGACTCAGAAGGCTTTTTCGTGCTTCAAAGATTGTATCCACGAATTGATTGTAGACATCGTCCACGGTGGCTTGGAGAACAGCCTGTTCTTCCTCTGTCAGTTCACGGAAGGGTGAACCGGTGTCTTTGAATTTACCACTTTTAATAACTTGGTGTTCTAATCCGATTTTATCGTATAAGCCTTTCAGTCGGGTGAATTGCATGATAACGCCGATGCTACCGGTTAGTGTGCCCGGGTTTGCCATGATTGTATCAGCGGCGCATGCAACATAATAGCCGCCAGACGCTGCGGTGCCACCCATTGAGGCGACTATTGGCTTATCTATCTTCTGTAATTCGCTGTAGATTTCTTGGACTGGGGCGACGCTACCGCCAGGTGTATCGATGCGAAGTACAATCGCCTTGATGCTTGGATCATCGCGATAGGTATGAATGAGTTTGATCGTCTCATCCGATTTTGTGATAATTCCAGTAATGTCTACCACCGCGACCTTCTGTCCAATGGATGTGCCACCGTCCATTGAACGAAAAATTAGTATCAAGAAGAACAGGGCAACGATAATTCCAAGTATGATAAAAACGCGTTTCTTTTTCATTTTTTTTTACAAATCTAACCGATGGTCAGATCGTCGTTTTCTGATTGGTTTTATCCTTTTTTCAGAGTAGGTAAGGGATTATTGCCTTGTGATGATTACCCAGAGCGTTTTTAGCAACCACCCTATATCAGAGACAATGCTTTGTGTGGCAACATAGTGGAGATCTAAGTCAAGTTTTTTTGGCATTAGCTCCGTTATGTAGTAGTGTTCTGCGTCCTGGTGTCCTTTGAGTTTCTCTTCCTCATCGCGATTAGCAAGTTGCGACGGTCCAGTCATTCCGGGTTTTACCTGTAAGACCTGCCGTTGCGTCTCCGTGTAGTGTTTGACATAAATAGGAGCTTCAGGACGTGGTCCAATGAGACTCATTTCGCCTCTTATAACGTTGATTAAGTTGGGAAGTTCATCCAGTTTTGTCCATCTCAGGAATCTGCCGATAGGTGTGACACGTGTGTCTCTGTAGGTTGTTAAGCTGCCTCCAATGCTATCAGCATTAACGACCATCGTTCTGAATTTGTACATTTCAAAGAGGGTTCCACCTTTGCCAACCCGCTTTGCTTTGTAAAACATGGGTCCCTTCGATTGTAATTTTGCGAGGATACCCCCAAGGAGGAGAAGCGGCGACGAGAGCAGGAGTCCGATGAGTGAAAAGAAGAAATCGAACGCTCGCTTAGTCCAGGTGTGCTTGAGTTTTATATCTTGAGTGCCTGCGGTTAAACTATCGGTATGTGGCATTGCAGTCTTCCTATAAACATACCGTCCTTAGGGGTCTAACGGCGATTCGCACTGGCGGTTTTCGTTTCTGATGGGAACTGTATGATCTCAGACGCGCTATCAGTATCACCGTCTGTAAGGAACGCACGATTCGGTTGATATGTTGGGACCAACTCTTGGAATTTGGAGACGATACCTTCTGTATCTAAGGTGTCTGCGAGTCGCGAGAGTTCCTCGATTTGAGAGAGGAGTTGTTTTTCCTCAATCTGTTCGAGTTGAGCGACGAAGATACGCTGGTGCCTTGTCGCGGTAACACCTTCTTGGGGTGTAAGCAGTTCTTCGTACAATTTTTCACCCGGTTCTAAACCTGTGAATGCGATCTTGATGTCTCTATCGACTTCAAGCCCAGAGAGGCGGATGAGGTCTTCAGCGAGGTCGAGAATCTTAATGGGTTCACCCATATCTAACATTAGAATCTGACCGCCATTGCCCATAGCACCTGCTTGAATTAGGAGCTGCACGGCTTCGGGGATCGTCATGAAATAACGTGTTGCCTCGCGGTGTGTAACAGTGACGGGTCCGCCTTTGGAAATCTGACGTTTGAAGTTAGGAAGTACACTGGCGCGGCTTCCGATAACGTTTCCAAATCGGACTGCTATGAAGCGGGTGCCGTTTTGTTTTGCCTTACACTGAATTAACTTTTCCGTTACGCGTTTGGAAGCACCATAAACGCTCGTCGGGTTCACGGCTTTATCGGATGAGACGAGGATAAACGCCTCGACCTCGTGTTTGATTGCGGCATCAATCAGGTTTTGAGTGCCGAGGATATTGTTCTTCACAGCTTCATCCGGATGATTTTCCATAAACTTGACATGTTTGTGTGCGGCGGCATGAAAAATGATGTGGGGTTGGTATTTGTGCGTGATTTGTGAAACTTTGGCATTGTCCCGAATATCGCCAATAATGACGGCACGGTTGAGTTCCGGCTCGAACTCTTGGAGTTCTATGTCTGTATGGTAGAGGCTATTTTCGCCACGTCCAAAGAGGATCAGGAGTTCAGGATTGAGTTTCGCGACTTGTCGGCAGAGTTCAGACCCGATGGATCCTCCGGCACCAGTTACCATCACCCGTTTACCGGAGAGATATTTCGAGACTGCAGCGATGTCCATTTGCGAAGTAGAACGGTTCAAGAGGTCTTCATATCGCACTTCGCGAATTTGGCTGACACTTGCGCGTCCTTCGAGGATCGCGTGGATATTGGGGACAATTTTGAACTGACATCCCCGGTATTCACATTGTCGGATAATATCTCGAATTTTTCCACCAGGTGCGGATGGGATAGCGATGACAACCTCGCCGATTTCGCGCTTGCGGGCAATATAGGTGAGGTCTTGAGTTGTGCCGAGCACTTCAAGCCCCGCCACGCTTCGACCCACCTTGTGTGATGCGTCGTCGATGAATCCTACTGGTACATAGCCTTTCTGAGGATGGTTTCTGAGCGCACGAAGCACACCGATACCAGTCTCGCCTGCCCCAACAATAAGCACTTTCGTTGGAGGTTTTCGAGCGGGGAGTTGTGATGCGATGCCAGTTTTGTTCTTCGCGGAGGTGTGTGATTGGGAACTTGTGCCTGTCGTTACGTTATCCTCTTGAAGGATTTGGGCAGAGAACTTAGTAAATCCAATAAGCGCGAAGTTATAGAGTCCGTCGATTAAGAAGAGTACCCAAGCGATTTTAGATAATATGGAAAGCCCGATGAGTGCTACAGTTGCGAGTGTAATTGCCGTGGCTAATGTGCGAAATTCCTTTACAGAGGCGTGTTGCCACATCGGTTTATACAGATTAAAACCCAACAGCAGACCTATACGGATTATTGTAACGACAGCAGCGATACCGAAAAAATACTGGTAGGGCGATATGTCTACGTTCTGCAATAGCGTTGAGAACGGTATAGGTTGTTCTAAGAGGTCAAACCCGAATTGCCTGCTGGTCAGGTAAGCAAATAGGAATGCGAGGTTTACGAGAACTGCATCAATGAGAATTGTAGAACTCCACTTTATTTTGGGTTTATCCATATTCCCTCCTCAGGAAGTTAAAACAGAAAATCTTGGGTTTTCATTTTCTTTTTTGCTGAATCTGAGTGTAGACGTCCTTTAAACGTTCCCCGATTGCGTCCCAACTGTAGTCGGTTTCGACGCGGGTTCTGGCGGTTTGAGCAATGTTTTCTCGCATGTGTTCGTTAGCCAGCAGATGCGTGACCTGTTCGGCAAAAGCGAGAGGCGTATCGGCGACGAGTAGTTCCTTACCGACATCCGCTTCTAAGCCCATTGCGCCGACAGAAGTTGTGACGACGGGAACTCCCATTGCCATAGCTTCCAAATTTTTGGTTTGTATCCCCGATCCAGCGCGTAAAGGGGCAACAAAAACAGACGCTTCTTCAAAATAGGGGCGGACATCTGGGACATAGCCGGTAACAACCACACCATCCTGTTCCTCAAGCCGCCGTATCTGTTCCGATGGATGATTGCCTACAATGTAAAACCGCGCTTTAGGGTACTGTTCTCGAACGTGCGGGAAAATTTCGTTGCAGAAATAGGTCGCAGCGTCGGCGTTCGGAAAATAGTTCATTGTTCCTGTAAAGAGCAGTAGCGGCGAGGACGCTGCCATCGTCAAATCAGAAGATTGCGCGTGGTTTTCTAAAGACGATCGAAAATATCCGAGGTCAACACCCATCGGAACAATCGACAAATCGAGGCTATCGTCCTGTTTCAGCAGGTAGTCGCGATCGAAATGTGCGACAACGGTGCCGCGGTCAAAAGCCTTCATAATATCGATTTCATAACGACGGACACGCTTTTCCTCCAATTTTACCAGAAAACGTTTTGGAATACTATCTAAATTTGCGCGTCGGTTGAGATTGAGAGCCAAGGAATCACACAAATCTAATACTTTCGCGGGTCCTTGTGCTTTCGTCACGTATTGTCCCATCCGAAACAGTTGTGCATGAATAAGTTCAAAGTGTTCTTCTGCAAGGAGTTGATTAACCTTGCGTTGCATCTGTGGTGCGTACCAGTAATGTAGCTGGAGCGGACGTCTTGATAAGCAGTGAAGTCCTGTATTCATGAATGCAAAAGAACGATGGAAACGCACCCACTCTACACGTTCGCAAAAAGGTTCCAAATATTTTGCTGCTTCGATATCGCTCTGAGACTCAGCAAAATAAACGAGAGTTATCGCATATTGTTTCGAAAGTTGCTTAATAAAGTGGTACGACCGAATCCGGTCACCTCGGTGTGGTGGATACGGACACCGGAGGCTCAAAAATAGCATCTTCATTATCGTATGGACAACTTTCCTCTACAACCCTACGCGCGTCTGAAAAACTTCTGTATAGCAGCTGATATTATTTGCTTGGCAACTCCGCTTCATCAATGAGCATTACTGGGATGCCGTCGCGAATCGGATAGCGACGTTTGCACTCACCGAGACACACCAGTTTCTGCTCTGTCTCAATATATTTTATTTTACCTTTACATGCCGGACATGCCAGAATATCGAGTAACGTTTTAGAGAGAGAGTGTGCGTTTTCAGAATTCAAGGCGTTCTCCTTATTTGGCGCGCAAACGAGGCGTTGTTAGGCACCGTGGCACCGCTTATACTTCTTTCCGCTTCCACAGGGACAAGGGGCATTTCTGCCGACTTTTGGCGTATTCCCCATCGCCTGTCGCGACGCGAATTCGGCGTCATCGCTGGCTGTAGCTGCTTGACTGGCTTGTGGCCGTCTCCGTTGCGGTTTACGCGAGCCGCTTGTTCGCTGACTCGGTGCACGGCGCGGTGCTTCGGTATTAACACGAGATTTGAAGATGAATTCACTAACCTCTTCCTCAATGTGCTGATACATACTCTCAAAGACAGCAAGTGCCTCGTTTTTGAAGACAACAATTGGGTCTTTCCCACCGTAACCCGCACCGAATCGGATGCCTTCCTCAATGTAGTCAATGTTATAGAGGTGATCCTTCCAGTGGTCATCAATTCTATCGAGTAGAAGTAAGCGTTCGAGGACGCGCATCATCCCTGATCCCATCTCGGCTTCGCGTTCTTCGTAAGCGGCGTGTAACGCTTCCAATGCCTGTTCTTGTACTTCTTCAAGGCTTGCTTGCGCTAAAGGCGTTTTCCATGTCGGTATAATGGGAAAGGTGTTCATCAGCCACTGCTCAAATCTGTCGGGATTCTCAAGGGTGTTCCCTTTTTCCGGCAGATTGTCATCGATTGCATCTGTTACGACTCTCTCAATCATGCTCAAAATTGTGGTCTTAAGGTTTCCACGGGTTTCGGGGTCTTGCTCGGCGAGTGCTGCGAGGCCCCCATCTTCTAATGAAGTCTCATTTTCCGGCAATTCTATTACTGAATCTGTGTCTGCAGCCAGAACGGTATCGCGTAGGGTATAGATGGTATCGCGTTGTGAATCCATAACATCGTCAAACTTGAGAAGGTTTTTACGGATTTCAAAGTGCATCTGCTCAACGCGGGTTTGCGCTTTCTCAATGGATTTGGTGACCCACGGGTGTTCCAACGGGACATCTTCGTCCATTCCGACACGTGTCATTAACCCTTGCAAACGTTCAGATCCAAATTTCCGCATCAAATCATCTTCAAGGGAGAGGTAGAATCGCGATGAGCCTGGATCGCCTTGTCTACCGGAACGTCCGCGGAGCTGGTTGTCGATACGGCGCGACTCATGCCGTTCTGTGCCGACAATATGGAGCCCTCCTGCGGCTAACACTTTTTCTCGGTTTTCGGCGCAAATCGCTTCCGCTTCTGCGAGTGCTGTCTGGTATTTTTCGGATTCTGGGGTGTGTGCGTCAATCTTAACTTTCTGTTTGCGGAGCATTTCGGTTGCCAAACCTTCAGGATTACCGCCGAGCAGGATATCTACACCTCTACCTGCCATATTAGTGGCGATTGTCACGGCACCCGGGACACCTGCTTGTGCGATAATATCCGCCTCGTGTGCGTGCTCCTTGGCGTTCAGGACCTGATGCCGGATGTCCCGATGTTTAGATCTGAGCATTTTGCTCAACTTCTCGGAGTTTTCAATCGAGCCTGTGCCGACGAGAATTGGACGCTCTTTTTCATGTTGTTCGACGATGTCTTGTAGGACAGCGGTATATTTTGCTTCTTCGGTCTTATAGATTTGGTCGGAGTTGTCGATCCGAATCATCGGTTCGTTTGTCGGAATGACAGCGACCTCTAATCCGTAGATGTGTGCGAACTCGTTTGCCTCTGTGGCGGCGGTACCCGTCATACCGGCGAGTTTATCGTACATGCGGAAGTAGTTTTGGTAGGTAATCTTGGCACCGGTTTGGTTTTCCTGCAGGATTCTAACGCGTTCTTTCGCCTCGATCGCTTGGTGGAGTCCTTCGCTTAAACGTCTGCCGACCTGTTTCCGTCCGGTGAATTCATCGACGAGGAGGACTTCGCCGTTTTCGACGAGGTAATCGACGTCGCTTTTGTAGAGGTGGTGTGCGGTGAGTGCCTGATTGACGTGATGTACCATAGCGATATTGGTATGCTCATAGAGGTTGCCGACACCGAGACGGCGTTCCACTTCTTCAACGCCTTCGTCGGTAAGCGTTACGCTGCCGCGCGATTTTCCCTGTTGATCGATCTGGAAATGTTCATCTTTACGGAGTTGGAGGACCACGCTGTTGATTTGCTTGTAGAGGTCGGCGGGTTTACCGGACGGTTCTGAAATGATGAGGGGTGTACGTGCTTCGTCAATGAGAATACTATCAACTTCGTCAAGGATGGCGTAAACGTGCCCGCGTTGTACTTTCGCGTCAAATGAGAGTGCTTTGTTATCCCATAGGTAATCGAATCCGAATTCGCTGTGGACCCCGTAAATAATGTCTGCTTTGTATCCGAGCCGTTTCTGTTCGTGTGGCATCTGGCTGAGTGTCAGTCCAACGGAGAGACCGAGAAAGTTATAAACCTGCCCCATCCATTCTGCGTCCCGTCGTGCGAGATAATCGTTGACAGTTGCGAGATGTACGCCTTTTCCAGTCAGGGCGTTCAAATAGACGGCAAGCGTTGAGGTGAGTGTCTTACCTTCACCTGTCCGCATCTCGGCGATGCTTCCTTGGTGGAGCGCAATGCCACCCATGATTTGGACATCGTAGTGCCGCTGTTTCAGGGTCCGGACTGCGGCTTCTCGGACGGTAGCGAATGCATCTGGTATGAGTTCATCAAGTGATTCACCTGCATCTAACCGTTGGCGAAACTCTGGTGTTTTAGATTGCAGTTGTGCGTCGGTCAGTTTTTTGGTTTCCGGTTCGCGCTGGTTGACGGCTTCAACGATGTCGCGAAACTTTTTGACATCCCGGTCTTCTTTGCTACCAAAGACTTTGGTTATCATTTTTTGAAACATTTTTTTACTTTGTGCTCCTGAGCACCTTTCACGTTGTGAAAGATGAAGTATCTCTAAGTCATGACCGACTTATATTTGTGCCTCGTTCGTCTCTGTTGATTGCGAGTCGAGTGGTACTAATAAATCGTGTCCGTCTATCTTCTTGCGCAGTATTGTGTAAATCACCGTGTTTCCAGCAGAAGCGATGGAGAACAGGTGCGCAATAACCAGTACCGCACCCATGAGGACTGTGATTGTCAAAAAAATAGCTGGTACTGTCGTGGTGAAAGCTGCTGTTCCGTGTGCCCCACTATTGATGTTGAAAACACCAAGAGCGTTGATATAGGGGAGCGTCGCTATCTTTTCAATAGCACCGCTCAGCCATCCATTCGCATGGCTCATAGAAGATTTCATCTCTTCGGCGTGCAGCAAGCGTATCGGGAATAGCACGATCGAAAAACCGTAGAGACAGAAAAACGCCCAGATCGGGACAAAGATGAGTTTGATAAGAAACAGCAGTGCTTCATAGCACACCATGTGCCACGGTTTGTTCCAAACGATGGCAAACTGCTGATAAATTGTTTCGAACGCATCGGCACCCGTCGTCGCTACAACGGCTGGCACAAAGAGCAGGCTTACACCGAAGACTACCGTTATTAGCGCTATCAGCACGCCGAGGAAAAAGCCGATCGGCATGAACAGAGAGGTAAGCATGAGAAACGGTTTACCGACTATCGGCAGCTTTCCGAGTCCTGCGATGCTGAGAGGTATGAGTGCGAGAAATATCTGAATGAGAAGTAAACCGATGAACGCGCCCAGGATGGACTTCCAGTGCGCTTTGAGAAACGTTACGGCGTCTCCGACCGAAAAGAAGAAGTCTCCACGAAGTTGTTCAATCGTTATTTTGGAAGCTACTGTGCTTGCGAAAAAAAAGATGCCAGCGGAGATTACTATGCCTATCCACATTGCGATTTCAGTCGTCTGTGCGAGTTCTATGTTCCCGAATGGCAGGACAGGTAAGAGCGCATGCTCGTTCCAAAAGTCCTGTGCGGCGGTACCTCCGACGGTGAAGAGACTAAGATATACCAAGATTTCGTAAATCAGATATGCGAGTACGAGTCCAATAAAATGGACGGAAATCTTTCGCCCACTGAATCCATATCGGATAACTTGGAAAATATCCCTGAAATCGAAATAGCGTTTTTCCATGAAGGCGTTCTTCTGCTTTTCTGCTCATTCTTGTATATAATGATACTACAATTTATGGGATTCTGTCAAATGTTATTTTGGCGGTCAGCGGTCAGCAGTCAGCAGTCAGAATCGGGATTTTATCTGTTTTTGATGAATCCATAGACGGGGATGTGGATAGGGAATGGATCTGCTGTGGTTAGGACTTGGATTTCTTCTCGTAACGGAGTGGATGTGTTTGGGACGTTCCACACGACTTTGAGTCTTTTCTGGACCGGTTTGGAAGTGTCGTCTACATCGGTAACCGTCAGGACGGTGGGGGTTGTAACCTTTAGCACTTTAAATGGCGTTGCAGCAGAGAGTGTAAATTCGAGCGAAGGTTGTGTCTCTGGTGTGGCTGCCCTGTAGAAGAGGGTTTCTGGTTGAACCGTAACGGGTGCGACTGTCTTGGCGGTGACAGGGAGGGTCAGGGTTCGTTCGTTTGGGAACGCCACGGTGAGTAGCGATGAGAAGCGTCCTCGGTCTTTTAGAGGACCGAGTTGGATGGTAATAAGAGCGGTGTCTGTGTCTGCGTTAGAGGTCATTTCCCACGTCAACTTGGGATTGTTTGATGGCAAGAGACGGATGTTGGATATGTTGAGTGGGGCATTCACAGCGAGTGTGAGCGTCTTTTGGTGTTTCGTTTCTGGTAGGATGTTTCCAAACGCACAAACGTCAGGATTGAGCGTTGCAAAACGTTTGGCGGCGGCGATAATCGTCAGAGAGATGTTTGGGGTTGTGGGGCTGTCTGTGAAGATCGTCGCGGTTGCGGAGGTCTCGTCGGCAGGTAGGGTTTCTGGGTTGATGACTATGTGGAATGTCGCTTCTGCGTTTGGACGGATTGCCTCTGGTCCTGTGATCTCGGCGTAACTACATCCGGTATACACGCTGTGGATACGGAGTGTGTGTTTGCCTACGTTTCGTGCTGTTAGTGAGCGAGTTGCGGGTCCTTCCCACTCAGGGAGGGTTCCGAAGTGGATCTGTTGCTGTGCGAGGACGAGTTCGGCAGTGGGTTTTTGCCGATTGTTGATGAGGAAGATAATAAGTCCAGAAATCAGCAGTATCGGTATGATGATGGTTGTGATGATTGTGCGTTTAGACATGGTTGATTTCATTTATCTTAATCAGTATGCCTCATTAGATCAGTGAATACGCTAGTGTTAGGTGTTCTGTCCTCGACTGGGTCGTCCCAGGGCATTACGAAGTGAAAGCGTCTTCCTCTAATATATTCTCCGTACTTCTGTTCCTTGTTTGGGGATAGGACGGTTAGAATATCTTGATCTTTGCATCTCAGATATTCAATAAAGTTTCGGATTTTTTCAAAGGGGGCTTCTGTTTGGAGCATCTCTTTGAGTTTTTGTTCATCTTCCTCATCAAGCGGATCGGGGGTTGCCAACGTCCAATGTAGGTGTTCGATGACTGCTACTCTCTCAAATTCGTCCACTTCGTTTTCGAGCTCTTCGGATGGGATTATATCGATGGTGCTTCGGACGGTTTGAATGATTTTGAGCATTGTGGGTACGAGCTGTCGCGCCTTGTCGGGGTCGGCGTTTTCGAGTTGATCCGTACATTTTTCATAGAGGGTATCAAGTTCCTTGATGACGTTGCGCGGGTGGCGGAGATAGCTATCAGCGTAGCTTTTGAGATATTGTTGTTTGTTTTTTTGGAACAGGGTCTTGAATTCGCCAGACATTTTGTTGTTCTTCGGATCGAGTGTCCAGAAGTTACGGGAGAAATACCGTCGAATTTCGCCTTCGCCGTATTTTTCGATGTCGGCGTCGAGTTCGGTTTTAAATTGTTCAATGACAGCAGTGACGACCTCTTTAGGTCTCATGAAGTGTGCGAATTGAATAACGGCGAATTCTTTGTGCCGCTTTGAAAGTTTGAATTTGAGGTCTTTTCGTTTTAGCATGGTTTCCTCCAAATAAGGTTGTCAGTTAACTATTTGTTAACTTTTCATGAGCCTCGTGAAAATGGGTTTTCAGAGGTAAATTTTGAACATTTCGTGAACATTGCATGGAATTTCGTGAACATTGACAATTTGTTCAATTTCTGTGTTCGCGCTGGAATGGATTGTAAGTCCTTTCAGGATGTGGGTTTGTGGTGAAAATTGGTTCCCTGTCTTGATGTTTTTTGGCAGAATGTTCATAAATGTTCAAAAAATTGTTCAAAAAACTTTTTTCGTCTCTATAGTGGCAATGAACCGAGTCAGTATCTGGGTTTATGGTGTTGTCGAATTTTGGATTTTCGGGATTTTCTTGAACAATTGGGCAATTTCATTTTTTTTCAGTGTCTTTTTGAAGTGCTACAAGCGTAGTGTTTTATTGACTTGGTGGCGTTTGATAAGTTTGGTTCGTTTTTGGTTTGTTCAAAATGTGCTAATTTCTTGGTTAACGTTTGTTAATATTAGTTTTTGGTTTTAGTTGGTAGAGGCTCTTTTTCTGAGAATTGTTTTTTCCAGAACTGGGTGTCCTTGATTTAATCTATTCGCTTAGGTCAAGTTTAGGTTATATATAATAACATGTCTGATTAAATTACGCAATAAGTAGTTTTGGGATTTGAAAAATTATCAAAACCTCGCTTGTTTACTGGGTTTCTATGATGTTTTTTTGACTCAAAACAGCCTGTTAATTTCGCAGACCGTTTTTATTGAGTTTTTGCTTGATTAATTGATTCAGTTGACATAGGTGTTATATGAAGTTGGGAAAGATGATCTAAGTGATTCTGCTGGATAATTTCAAGTGTTCTATCTATTTTATCTAAACGTTTCTCTAATAATTCAAACGCTTCATTAATATCTTTTTTTATATCTTTCCGTAAGGCTCTATAAGCCCACCATCCAGCGACAATAACAGACCCAGCAGCAAGGTATCCACCTTCATGAAATAGACTAATAAGTTCGACAAACGCTTCCATAATAAACTCCTTTAAACCCTTGATTTTATTGACTTTTCTCTTGTTTTAAAGTGTAAAAAAATGCTATAATAATGGTAAGAAAATAGGGGGATTGCAGTCCCCCTATTTGTTGAAAACCTGAGTTGCTTTTTCTGGTTTTCGCGTATCTTGCTATTATAGCAGATTTTGTCAGAAAATAGCAACTCCTAATATAGGAGTATTTTCTGATGAATCTCATAGAGGTTATGGAACGGTTTCCTGACCAAGAGTCTTGTATTGACCACTTGGAACGTGTCAGATGGCGAGGAACGCCTGTTTGCCCACATTGTGGCAGTATAACTGTCAAACGCAAGAAAGAAGACGGTGTAGGACGTGTAGGACGCTATAATTGCCATGATTGTAAAGCATCGTTTAAGGTGACACACGGCACAGTGTTTCATGGAACAAAGATTGAATTACAGAAGTGGTTTCTGGCAATCTCGTTAATCTTGAATGCGAAAAAGGGCTTATCGAGTTATCAGCTTCAACGCGATTTGGACTTGAACCAAAAGACAGCGTGGTTTATACTAACGCGTATCCGTGCTGAAATGGTGAATAAGACCAATCCTATTGTTCTACAAGGCATTATAGAAGCTGATGAAACTTATATCGGTGGTAAACCTCGCAAAGAAAATAAGAAAGAGGATAGAAAACCTGCTAAGCGTGGACGTGGTACAAGTAAAACGACAGTGATTGGTGCTGTAGAACGCGGCGGTGAAGTTGTAGCACAAGTCGTAGAGAACCTAACCGGACGCACGGTTCTACAGTTTATCCGAAAAATCGTGAATATCAAAGAATCTGAACTGATGACGGACGAATATCATGGCTATCGTCAGTTTGCTGCTATGATGAAGCACGAAGTTATTAATCACCAAGAGCAATACGTTGAAGGTGATAAGCACACAAACACCATTGAAGGTTTCTGGTCGCTACTCAAACGGGCGTGGTATGGACAACACCACCATTATTCTGTAGGATATACGCCTCTCTATGTAGCAGAACGGTGTTACGTCTATAACAACTGTAACCGTAAGTGTATTTTGACCAAATTCCTGAATGAGAGTATGAAGGTTTAGAGAACTTTTAATGTGTAGAATAAATAAGGAAGATTTAATAAATTACGTAAGTACAAAAATTTGAGGAGGATCATCTATGTCAACAACTTACAAATATCAAGGTCAATATTTGACAGATTTTATAGCTGTAGAGTTAGTGATAGAGTTATTTGTAGGCATGAATAATGTTTCTATTAAGGATATACGTGATGGTATAGATAGAATACACGTTAACAGAGGCGGATTGCACAAAACGTTTATTCCCGAAAGACACCCTGCATCTAAAGCCACCTATGTTTTAAAGAGGATGGGGTTTGCATCTAATACAAAAGGGCTTGGTCTTTCGATTCAGTTGATGATATGATTGCCCGTCTTGAAAGTCTAAAGTAAGTGAAATGCTCTTAATACTTCTAATAGGTTTTGTTTTACTACTTTTAATTTCTTTAATTCTTATCGTCCCAACACTAAAAATCCTTTGGGAATTAAAATTATTCAGATCACTAATACTATGGGGCGGAGGTTTCATACTGGTGCTAATCTTGCTGTTTATCGGCTTTGTCTTGTTTGGATAACTTGTTATACCCAATTTAACTAATCCCAAAATAACCGATAGGAGTTATTTTATGTCAAATAAACACGAAAAAACGCAGATAGTGCGCGATGCTTTGAGTAAGATGAATCTAAGAAAGGATGGCAACGATCCTGAAAAAGAGGATTTTGTAAATGACCGTGATCTTGCCAGTCAACTTGAAGTCAGCAAGACTACTGTATGGAAAGTGCGACAGGCATTGATTAATCAGGTAGATGAAGACTATGATGTTGTGTATGCGTGGAGATGGGCTGGTGATGATACGTGCGCAAAGATCGGTGTATCTACTCTGTTTCGTCTGTTGAGTTCTCGCTTGGATCCAGCTAAAACTTATCACCCTACAGATGACCCGGTATTGATTGGTGTCATGAAGTGTCGGACCCGAGAACAAGCCCTCGACGAAGAATGGGGTTATCTGAACAACCTCTTTGAGCGGACGCATCCTAATCGTGAGTGGATAATTATTGATGAGATGTTTAAGGAAGTAATCGATGAAGCATTCATATCGGACCCCAGTGAGCTGAAGAAGATGTTTGGGAAACACATAAAAACAGAGAAATCATATAACGAAAATTCTTAAGTCCAAAACGACTTATTGCGTTAGTTTATTGAAAACTGCAATAGGCTAAAAATAACTTAAAGGCAGTAGCATAATTTACTACCTTTCCTTATCAGTTAACCCAAACTTTACCAATCCCATATCTACTTATTGCGTTAAATTATGCAAATTTATTTATTGTCTGAACCAGGATTTACGCGATTTTAGGATTTACGGGATTGTGGATTTTGTGGGATGGTGATTTGGAAGTTGAAGTGGAGTGCCTGTGGTTTTAGACTTTTGGTTTGACTTTGCAGGCATCGTGTGCTAAATTAAAATTATATAAACCTACCTGACAGGAACTTCCCAACTATCTGCTTGACTTTACACCCATTGTTGAAATCTTTGTCGAAGTCCTTGTCCGGGAGATTAATATTGCCACCTTTATTATATGGAAGGACACATAAGTGCCAAACAAAGTATCAAAGCGGGTCAAAACGCTAAAAAGTTTTATGGAATGGGCAGAACAATTCAATGATGGAGAATATGTATTTCGAGGTGTTTCAAATGAGAGGTACATAATGGAAGCGTCTACTTATCGCCGCCTGAAGGACAAAGATGGAAAATTCAAGAAAGAAGAGGATGGAACGCCAGAGAAGCTACTCAAAATCAATGAGGAGATGGTTGAAGATGCGCGTCGCCAAGGGCATGGTCGAGACATGAAGGATTTGGAATTGCTTGCAGAACTTCAGCACCGCGGGGCAGCTACTTGCCTGATAGACTTCACTAAAAATCCTCTTATCGCGCTCTGGATGGCATGTCGAGAGGGTTCCGGTGGAGCAGCAAACGGTAGAGTTTTTGTTGTAGATATCAGTTCTCATGTTACATTTGAGCCGGTTACCACTGAATTGTCACAACAGAAGAAAATTGACTATTTTTTTGAATTTCGTCAGAGCAAGGGATATCAACTTTATCAGTGGCAACCCAATTATCAGAACAGTCGTATGCTTGCGCAGCAATCCATTTTCCTGTTTGGCGGTGCCGAGATTGAACTAATTGCGGAATGCACAATCCTAAAAAATAGCAAGCATAATCTCCGGACTTCTCTGGAAAAATCAGCGGGTATCACTGAAGGGAGCCTATTTCCTGACTTTGATGGCTTTGCAAGTCAACGTGCACAGAATAAAGCGTATGTTGAACCGGATGCTGAGTATTATCTTATGCGTGGTCTTTCTGCTTTCACGGAAAGTAAGATGGATGAGGCAATTGACTATTACTCCAAAGGAATATCATTAAATCCAAATAAGGTAGTTCTTAGTATGTTGCATGTCTGGCGTGCTTTTGTCAATGAAAAGAAAGAAAACTATAACCTTGCTATCAAAGATTACAACAAGGTGATAGAACTAACACCAGATTATCCAGATATCTACTTTGATAGAGGTATTGCGAAAACGCAACTAAAGCAGTATGAGGATGCTCTTACTGATTATGACGAGGCGATTCGTTTGAAACCCGATGATGCGATTTCCTATTTTAATCGAGGTTTTGCAAAAGACCAATTAGGACGATATGAAGAGGCCATTGCTGACTATGATAAAGGAATTCGTTTGAAATCCGATGATGCGATTTCCTATTTTAACCGGGGTTTTGCAAAAGACCAATTAGGACGATATGAAGAGGCCATTATTGACTATGATAATGCGATTCGTTTGGATCCTAATTATGCGTCAGCTTACAATAATCGTGCACTTGCGAAAGACAAACTAGGACAACCTTTTGCTGCTGTTGCTGACTTTGATTCAGTTATTCAGTTAGAACCGAGTTATGTCAAATCCTATATGGGGCGCGGATTCGTAAAGTCTACGCTGGAACGATATAAGGAAGCTATTGCCGATTTTGATGAGGTGATTCACCTAAATCCAGATTGTACATCTGCTTATTACCATCGAGCACTTACAAAAGTAGTCCTAGGACAATATGCGATGGCCATTGCTGATTATGATATTGTTATTCATTTAGACCCTGACTATGCACATGTCTACTACTATCGAGCGCACGCTAAATTCAATCTTGGTCGTCTAAGCGAAGCGAAAGAAGATCTTCAAATCGCACTGCCGAGGGCTGCACAGGCTAATGACCTAGATTTCGTAGTTAGCATTGAGCAACTCCTTCAAGAAATTGATTCCACCAGCGGCGGAGATGATTCTGAAGGCGAATGAACTTTATTTTGGTGATAATCTGGAAATTCTGCGGGAGATGGATGATGGGCGGGTGGATCTTGTTCGTACGGATCTGATGTCCAATTTTATACAGATACCGCCCTTACAGGGCTGAAGAGATGGGTTAACGTCTTTCTATAAACATGCCGCCCCTATGGGGCTTGTTTCTTAACAATGGCGTTTTTATGCCCGCTTAACGTTGTGTGTTCACAATATAAATCCCAGCTGCTACTAATCCAGTGCCTACCAAGACGCTGAGTGTCAGTTCATCGCCTAAAAGTAGATAGCTGAGCGAGACGCCTGACACTGGCATGAGAAAAGAAAAGACAACCAGTTTGCTCGCTTTGTATTTTCTTAGGACCGATGTCAACACCAAAAAGCAGAAGCCTGTGTGGATCCAGCCTTGGTAGATTAATGCTGTACCACTTGTCAACGTCCATTCGATGGGTTGCCCGCGCTCAAAGATGTAGGAGAGACATAGAAAGCACAGGGCGCTTAAACCTAACATCCAGACGAGAAGCCGATAGGGATAAATATCCTGAACGAAAAGTTTTGTCAAGGTAATACGGAGTGCTAAGAAACACGCGGAGAGCGTTACAATCAGGTCGCCAATGAGGTACGCTGTCTCACCCTGTAGGTTTGGCGAAAGCGTTACAAAAACACCACCGAACGCGGTGAGGACTCCCAATGTGTTTCTCACAGAGAGCCGATCGCCCGGAAGCCAGAAATGCCCGAACACTACCACAAAAAGTGGATAGAGTGTAAAAAAGATGGTTGATCGAGAGGCGGTTGTGAGTTGTGTGCCGATGTTTATGGTAATCGTATGTAAGATGTAAAGTGCGGCAATCAGAAGTAGTCGGGGAAGTTCCTCGAAGCGCAACCGCATTGACATCCCAAAATAAAGTCCCAGTCCGCCAACGAAGACAAGTCCCAATGTAGAACGGAAAAGTGCCATTTTTAGGGGTGGAAAACCTTGCAGACCGATTTTAACTGCGAGTGATCCACTGCCTACGAGGGTGACGATGAGCAATACAAGTGCTATAATCCTGCTGGGGGGATCTTCGTTCCTGAATTCTTTTTCTATCATAATTGTGAGTGCTGAATGATTGAATGTCGAAAGGGCGTTAGATTTCTAATTATTGTATTATAGTAAAGCCCATCATTACCTATACACTTATAGAAGGCGGGGTTAGAAACCTCGCCAGCGAATGAGAGGGTTGTTGCTACGTGAAGTGTTCACATATTTTCGGACTTTACTTTAAGACGAATATATTTATAGGACTGCTTATTGTAAATTAGATTTTTAGGGGAGGGCGAAGTTTGTGGAGTTGTTTATTGTGTTTTGAGTTGTCCCCATGTGGAGGTTAATCTTGCCTCTGGCGTAATGCTTAGACTGGAGATGGTAAAGGAATCTGCCCATGCCGTGCCGACCCACTCGTTCGCAATGTTAATGCCCTCCATGACGAAGCCGAGGATTTCTATTTTGTCAAAGTTGGCGTCTTGGAATGTTGTGCGGTATTTTCCGTCTGCGAATAGGACGAAATACCCGGCATTAAAATAGAGTTTCATTTCTGTCAGGACATCTGTTTCCCAACGGGTGCGAGGTTCTCTGGATAGCCGAATTCGGAACGGGTGGCTGCTCCCTTTGCCGTCGAAACGTCTTGCTCTGATTTCGTCGGGGAAGAATACGTAGAAGAACGGGTCCTCTTCGGGTGTATCAGGGAAATGCCGGCCGACACAGAAGCCGAAACGGGTCTTGTCACCGCCGAAGTCGTTTATTGTGATAATGAAGTCTCGATAGGGACCCGGAATTGCGGTGAATTGGTAGAGTTCGTATCCCACCTCCCATTCGCGTTTGACTTCTACACGTAAAAAGCCGTCTGTTACTTTCCAGATAGCGTCGTTTCCGACGCTGCTCCATGCTTCAGGGTTCTCTGCATTAAAGTCGTCCTGCCATGTCTCTGCGGATGCCGGTAGCAGACAGGTGGTGAAGATGTAAATGAGTATGAAGATGTTTTTTATTGGCATGGCGTATTATTTAGTGATTTGTTGGGTTTTACTTCGTTCAACCCAACCTAAGTTTTTAGGAATGTGCGGCAAGGCACGGGGACCTCGCCGAACAAGATTACTTTTCTAATTGATTTTTATGCAGTCGTACCAGCGTTGCGTTTTCTTTCCTTTTCGGCTGAGGACGCCGGGTTTGCGTTCGGTTGGCGGACCGAAGTCTCCGTCTCTCTGTTTCAGGACATCCCAATCAGGTGGAAACCATGTTCTGAGTGTTTTGCAGTTAACTTCGATGCTCTCACCTTCCCATCCACCGATTTTGTAATACATCGGGCAGATCCACTGTTCCGCGCCCCGCGCGTATCGTCGCCAACCCATGACGGAGGCTTGTGCGCGGATGATGTTCCCGTCGCGCCAGTGCCGTTCAATGCCACTCCATGGGTATCCGGTTGTCCCACCACCAGCACTAATTTCACTCCATCCCAAATCGTCGTAGAGTGTAATGTAGGAGAAGTTCGTGCCCCAAGGTGTATCGTCTGTGCTGAAATGCCACCGCTGTCCACGGTACCAACGGACTGCGCCGCGAATCCTTGAAGCCGAAACCGTGGCATTTTCAATAGTTTCTACGATGTCAAATTGCCCTCTGTTATTGTAGGGGTTGTGGACACCTTCGCAGAGTGTGAGGGAATTGAGTTCAGGTCCGAACCATTTTCCATTTACACCTGGGGTTCTGTAGTAAGAACCCGAACTTGGCGGATGGGCGCGCTCTCCTGGATTCAGTCGTGCTCTGGCGTGGTTGTTCCAAAAGACAATTCCGAGGACGATTAGGAGTAGGAAAGCGTCAAAGATCAGGTCTAAATTTTTTTTGAGCATCGTAATGGCTTTTAGTTTTCAGTTGTCGGTTATCGGTTAAGAGGGTTACCTGTTAAGAAAATATCTTTTGATATGCTAGAATTAAGATACACTGTAAGTTTGCGAGGTTAGAAACCTCGCCAGCGGCGTTAGTGCGTTTTGCATTGGTTATTGATTAATTAAATTCACAACTATTGCGGTTGTTGTTGCTTTAGACTTGCCCATGTTGTTGTTAATTTTCCTTTTGGGGAGACTGCGAGTCCGTCAATTGTGAACGTGTCCACCCACGCGGTGCCTATGTTAACGTCTTCTGTGACAAATCCGGCGAGGACGAAGGCGATAGTGTTAATCTGATCAAAGTTCGCGTCTCGAAAGTCGATACGTGGTTCCCCGTTAGCCTCCAGTTGAAATCTGCCGCTTTCAAAGTGCAACACCATTTGTTGGAGTGCATCCGTGTTCCACCTTTTACCGGGACCGACGAATATACTGCCATTTCTTGAGGCTTGCATGTCATTTGTAAAGAAGAGATAGTAGCCGTGTTCATCTACTTCAGTGGCAGGATCCAAGAAGTGCTTTACAAGTGCTACACCGAACCGGGCATGCGTTGCACCTATGGTTTCGAGGGTAATTGTAAAGTCGTTATAGGGACCGGGAAAGGCGATGAATTGGTAGAGTTCAAAGATGGTGCTCCATTCGGATTGAGCGTGGATTTCTGCCCTTAAGAAATTGTCCTCAACTTTCCAAATAGAATCGTTTCCTTTGTGTTGCCAGTCGTCTTCTGTCGTGTGTTCAAAGGTATCTTCCCAAATAACGGCACTCACTTCCGCCTGCAAAACGAGAAATGTATGAAGAATTAGGATTGCTGTTAAGGTGTGAGTGATATATTTCATGTTGTTGGGCTTCTTTGCGCGTCTATTTCAGTGGTATACAGTCGTACCAGTCGCCTGAACTTTCCGATGTTCCCTTTTCACGGAGGCTGAGTTTGTTGACTTCGGGTCGAAATTCTGGGATTGTAAAGTGTCCTTCGGTATGTACCAATATCTTCATATCGAGCTGTCCACCCTGAGTTGTGCAGGAGTAAAGTAGGGTGCCGTTTTTGTAGTATTTCGGTGCGATATATTTCTTGCCGTTGTGTTCGTATCGGTGATAACCGGTTACTTCTGCCTTAGATTCTATGATGTCTCCATCGCGCCAATGTTCCTCGAATCCGCTCCACGGGAATCCGGTAACTGTGTTCCGTCCGTCAATGTCTGTCCACGCGATTTCAGATACGAGCGTGAGATGGACGGTGTTGGTACCCCAAGGTGTGTCAGCAGTTGCGAAACGCCATTCCTGCTGCCGATACCACCAGACCTTTCCGGGTCTTGAAGAGGGCCATACTTCGGCATCTTCTCTGGTATAGATAATGTCGAAGAAACCGGCTTTGTTGAATTGGTTTGGGGTGTTTGGACAGAGCACGCGACTGTCGATTTCCGGTCCAAACCAGCGGGTATCGCCTACGGATTCTATAAGTTTGCCGGGGGTCCGATAGTAGTCTCCGGCTACTTTGGGAATAGAGGTCTCCTTAAGGATGATTCTTTCCCCATCTGAGTAAGCACCGTGCAACGCTGCGTCTGCGGCGGAAATGAGCAATTGGAGGATTAGGATTGCTATGAATGTGGCTGCATTAAAGTAGACGGCACACGGCGTGGTAATCCTATTTTGTTCGGTGTTTGTATGTTGAAGTTTGACGGCACACGGAGTGTGCCTACTACTTTGCAAAGGGGATACCATCTTGTCTTCCTAAATAGATACGATATGCGGTGCCAGGAGCAGGAATCTCAACCTGCTTGTGAATAAGCGTCCGCTGGTAACGTTCTGTCGTTTCTTCAAGGGCGGCGTGAACGGCACGGATGCGCAGTTGATAAGGTTTTTCAGTCAGGTTGTCGAATTTAAATCTGCCGTCTGCGGCGGTTTCTACCTCGAATCGATCGAGCGTCATTGACATGTCGTGTGGGTTCAATTCCCACGGGTACCAAGAACGCGAGACGATCGCGTTAGGCACGGGTTCACTTGTATTTGCCCAGAGCACTTGACCTTGTAGTGTGCTTCCAGGACGATCCGCTATAATAAAGATCTCTTCGCTATTTGCTGACGCTTCTACATTGATACCGGTTGCCGATATGCCATCTCCAACGATGTAGAGCGTGTATGTCCCCGAAAAAAGCCCGTCCACAGTAAAGGCAGATTCTATCGCAGGAAAGTGTCTCGCCAGAAGGGGTTTACGCAACACTAACGGATTGAGACTTGGTTCCATCTGTGTTTCTGCGGGGAAAACCTTCACAGCGTAATGTGCATCCGAGGAGATCCCCTGGGGAAGAATGACGTGTCCTTTAACAGTCAACCCCTTTTCAAGCGGGACGATCAGTGGTTTCTTTCCTATCTCGACGTTCTCGTAGACTCTGGAAAAATACCCCTTTTTGCTAATCTCAAGAGAGAGGTGTTGTGGTTTAGTTTCTAACACCTGCATCTGAAAGTTGCCTGTATTATCTGTCTTTGCCGATGCGAGGAGCATACTGTGTCCGGACGGTGTTTCTCTGTGTCGCGTTGCGTAGATTTGCGCTTCTGCTATTGGGCGTTCCTGCGTATCGACTACCGTGCCGTGTAGGGTCTTTAATTTCGGCAGGTGTATAGAAATTTGTGTTTGTGTTTGTGGGTTAATGGCGTCTACGAATGCTATAATAACACCGTTTTGGGAGATTGTCAAGGTGTATTCAATCGGATAGAGGTCGGAGAAATTAAAATTGCCTGTGGCATCAATTTTTGCTGCGTGTTCGATGGGTGCGGCGGCGCGAAAGAAGTCTGCGGATTTGTTGTGCATCTTTAGATTTACGATAAGTCCTTGGATGTCTTTGTTACCAGAGACGTTCCCTTGCAAGGATAGGGTGTGTCTCAGCGCGATCTTACCTAAATCATAGTGGTTTTTGCCAGGAGACATCTCCTGTTGTAAGCGTCTCGTTTGATACTGCGGATGGATTGCCATGAGTGAGAAGGCATAGTAGGTTTGTGGTTTATTGGGGATAGTGAGTGAGAAAGTGCCGTCAGTATCTGTTGCCGTTGCGTGTGCGAATTGCTGATCGGGGTAGACGCGTTTGATTTTTTCAGGCGCAGCACGCACAAGCACATCGGGAATCGGTTGTCCATTTTCGGCATCAACGAGTGTGCCTTGGAGGGAGGCACTCTCTAATGTTTGGCAGATGCCAGCAGTGGTAAAAAGAAGGAGCAAAATCGAACAGGTGATGGTGGTGTTCATGTTGTAACGAAAAACAAGCCCTATGACGGAGGGCTTGTTTTTCAAAATGGCTATATTTACTAAGATGTCTATAGCAGTAAAATTTATTTTGTATTTTCAGCAAAATACCCCCGACGAGATTTGAACTCGTGTCGCCGCCGTGAAAGGGCGGTGTCCTTGGCCAGGCTAGACGACGGGGGCACAAAAATGTGAGCCGTACAGGGATCGAACCTGTGACCACCTGATTAAAAGTCAGATGCTCTACCAGCTGAGCTAACGGCTCAAACTAATGACATTTAATGATACCATACTTTTTGGTGGATGTCAAATTAAAATTCAGAAACAGTTTTAGACCATTTACGCGTCAAAAACGCAATGGTGATACCTGATAGCAGTAAACGGAATTCCTATCGAAAGGTTGACAGGCGTTACCAGAGAGGCTGTCCTAATTCGACGATCTGATTTCTATCGGGTCCGACAGAGATAAGGGGGATTGGCACGTTGAGATAGTCAGAGACATAGGCAACATAGTCTTTCGTCCGTTGCGGAATATCTGTTGCGTTTCGTGCCTCTGTTAAGGGTTGTTGCCAACCGGGTAGTGTTTCGTAGACCGGTTCGCATTCTTCCAAAACCTGTAGACTGCTTGGGAAAGTCGTTATCTGTTCACCCTTATAGCGGTAAGCGACACATACCTGGAGATCGGCGAGGGTATCGAACACATCGAGTTTCGTCAGTGCGATAGCAGTTAGTCCGTTAATTTGGGTTGCGTATCGGAGTGCGACGAGATCGAGCCAACCGCAGCGCCTTGGACGCTGTGTTGTGGCGCCGTATTCTTTGCCAATCTTTCGAATTTCCTCATCGAGGTCGGGTGGCATTTCTGTCGGGAACGGACCGCCGCCGACGCGTGTGACATAGGCTTTGGAAACGCCGAGCACCTCTTTAATCGCCTTGGGACCGATGCCGAGTCCGGTGCAGACAGCCCCGGCGGTGCAGTTGGAAGAGGTAACGTAGGGATACGTCCCGAAATCTATATCGAGCATAGTTCCCTGCGCGCCTTCAAAGAGTATACGCTTTTCAGAGGCAAGTGCGTCGTGCATGTAAGCGACGGTGTCGGTTACATAAGGTGTGAGCCGTTGTGCGTAGTTGTAGTAAGTTTCAATGAGAGTGTTCCGCTCAGGTCCACCAATTTGGAGTGCTTCCGATTTGGTTTCGAGGTTGTAATCGAGTTTCTTTTGGAAGTTGTCAAACTCAAGCAGATCGCCGACGCGAATACCAGCGTGTCGGTTCATCTTATCGGAGTAGGTGGGTCCGATGCCGCGCGAGGTAGTGCCGATTTTGGTAGCGCTGCCCATCTGTTCCCACTGCTCGACGGCTTTATGGTATGGCAGAATGAGGTGTGCGCGATCACTGATTTTCAAGTTATCGCTGCTGACCTCAACGCCCTGCGCTTGTAACCGGTCGATTTCCCCAAAAAGCGTCTCCAGATTGATAACGACCCCGTTGCCGATAACATTGACGGTGTCAGATCTGAGGATGCCTGATGGGATTAGGTGGAGAATAAAGGTTTTTTCACCGAAAACGATGGTATGCCCGGCATTATCACCGCCTTGATAACGGGCGACGACATCGGCATCTGCTGCAAAGACATCGGTTAGTTTACCTTTACTTTCATCCCCCCACTGTGCGCCTAAGATGACAATGTTTGACATACAAAACCTCTTCTCACTCCCAAAGGTGCGAGCACAGTTTCAATTCTAACGTTTGGAGAATTGGAAACGGGCGCGTGCGCCTTTCTGTCCGTATTTTTTCCGCTCGACCATTCTCGAATCGCGTGTCAAAAATCCTGCTTTTTTTAGGGACGGTTTCAAGGATTCGTCCGCTTTGACGAGTGCGCGTGCGAGTCCATGTGAGATTGCACCTGCTTGTCCGGTATTCCCGCCACCTTTAACGTTGACACGAATAGCGTACTCACCGATCTTTTCAACGTGCTCAATGGGTCGTTTAGCTGCTTGCACGTGGTCGGATCGATCGAAGTACTCCTCAATGGGTTTCTTATTGATGATAATGTCGCCTTCGCCACCGGGGATGATTCGGACGCGTGCGACGGATGTTTTGCGTCTGCCGGTTCCCCAGAATTGTTCAATAGCCATACTGCTCATACGCTCCATAGTTGTAGGAGTGCCTTTGCTGGCGGTTCCTCAACTCAATTAAAGTGTTAAGACTTCGGGTTCCTGCGCTTGGTGCGGGTGAGACGGTCCGGTGTAAACCTTGAGTCCCTTCATCAACTGTCTACCGAGATGGTTCTTGGGAAGCATGCCCTTGACGGCATTGGAGATAATCGATTCAGGCTTTAGATTCATCTGTTCATTAAAGGTTCGGTATTTATCCCCACCGGGGTAACCACTGTGCCTAAAATAGGTTTTCTGATCTCTCTTATTACCAGTGACGATGAGCTTCTCCGCATTCACGACAGCAACGCGAAAGCCTAAATCGGCGTGAGGTGTAAATCGAGGATCGTGTTTGCCCCGTAGCACCTGTGCGATGCCCGAAGCCAGGCGTCCGAGTATCTGTCCCTCCGCATCCACTACATACCATTTGATGTCTTTGTCATCTTTCGGAAAATAGGTTTTCGTTTTCAGTACCATGATTTCCTGTCCCTTCGACCAAACCGTGCTGTTAAGGCACGATTTATCTTTACATTACAAAAATCTTTGCGGTTTATTGTTCGCATGTACGACCTTCAAAAGAGGTGTTTGTACAATTGTAGACACAACCAGATAATATTATATCACGATGGACGGCTTTTGTCAAATTTTTTGCTATAGGTGAGAAACGATCGGCGGTTAGCGGTGGATTGTCTGAACCAGGATTTACAGGATACAAGGATGTTCTGTATGATGGGATTAGGGGTGGGGCGGAGTTTGTTGAAGCGAGGGCAGCATGAAGGTGTTGTTGAGGCGTCTGGATGGATGAGATGGACGTGTTGGTCGTCCATCTCATCTTGGATGTGAAATTATCGCCGGGGAGGGTTTACTGGGAGCTGTTCAGATTTACCAGACTCTCCAGATTCAGATATTCTTTCATCTGTTTTAAAACATCTTCATCTGTTTTGTCTGGATCTGAGTAATCTCCTGTGCAATTACCTTGAATGGATCTGATCTGTTTTAAAGCCAGTTTACCTTCTCTGTAAACTTCTATGTTTACGGCGATCCCTATTAAATCAGGTGCACCTGGAAGGGACATCAAATGTTCAAAAATCATTCCGACTTGTAAAGGAGTTCCCGTTAGTTTGGTGCCGTTGAGCATGACGGACTTGCCTGTTTCAGGGTCCTTTAGTCGTCCTGAAAGTATTAACGTGACTTCTTTCACGATTCACCTCTTCCTGAAAATAAATAATAATTGCTCAGTGCACGCAACGGAGACAGGTCTACGCGTCTCGTGAGGTAGTACCAATCGGATTACTGTGGAACGCGACAGCGTTACGCGGTACTCAACAAATAGTATTGATATATTGACGTAAGTTGGTATTTACAGATGTAAATATGCAAAAGTATTAATTTACGTCTAAAACATGGTGGCGCGTGGATAGAAGAAGACTATAAGCAACATGGGTGGACAAACATAGTCGTTTTATCTACTACTGCGAGTTGCAGCAAGATAACTTAAGTTGTTACCAAGCAAAGTAACCTATTCGGTCATGTGAAATCAATTATGTTTGTGTATAATTGATTTTATGTTACACATTAACATAATTGGATTATACACTACTTGTACTTAATAAGTCAAGTTAAATTTTAATAAAAAATACCAAATTTGTATAAAAAACGCCAAATTTGCTTGAAAGCCTCACCTAAATAATCATCTTATATCATATTTAGCGTAAATTTTCAACTAAAATTAATATAATGAGTCTATGTGACTTTGATTTTTATTTAAGTGGAAGACACCCGTATGACTTTCAGGCAAATTTGCTTTGAATACTTTTAGTTCTTTAGGTAGCAACTTGGGTAGGATAAAAAAATAAAAAGAATGCAATTCTCAACCTATCCATGTTGATTTCTATAGCAATCGTGCCTATGCCCAAAAAAAATTACGCTCCACACTACATTTATTATAATAAACTTTAGAAAGAAAAAATGCAAATTTTTTTTACATTTTTTGTGTTCTATCTTCCAATTATTGTATATGCTAATGTGAAGTTAAGACAAATTGTGCCTTAATGACACGATTTCATATTTTTTTCTTTCTTGCGATGTCAATTCCCTTTATGTTATACTATCAAGTGGTTCATACAAACTATAATAGACATGGATTCAGATATGCGAATTATTCTTTACACGGGTAAAGGTGGCGTTGGTAAAACGACCATTGCTGCTGCTACGGGTATCAGACTTGCTGCACTCGGCTATAAGACTATCGTAATTTCACTTGACGTGGCGCATTCCCTCCGCGATGCCTTTGATAACCACGAGAAATTAGTCCACCAGCACGAAAAAAAACAGATTCGGATCAAAGACAATCTCTGGATACAAGAAATTAACGTTCAAGAGGCGATAATCGAATACTGGGATGATGTATACAGTTACATTCGTTCGTTGTTGAATCGCTCAGGACTTGACAACCTCGTTGCGGAGGAGATCGCGGTGTTTCCCGGGATGGAGGAGGTATGCGCGCTCCTCTATATCAACCAGTATGTACGCGAAAATAGTTATGATGTGATTATTTTAGACTGTGCCCCGACGGGGGAGTCGCTTCGGTTTGTTAGTATTCCGACGACCTTGGAGTGGTACATGAACCACATTTTCAAATTGGAGCGCAACTTGGCAAAACTTGCGGGTCCAGTGATTGAACGGGTGAGTTCAGTCCCTATTCCGAAGGATAACTATTTTCAAAACATCCAAGACCTTTTCGATAAATTAGAGGGCATTGACGATGTGCTGACAGATCCAAAGATTACAACGGTACGCTTGGTGACGAATCCAGAGAAAATTGTTATCAAGGAGACGCAACGGGCATTTATGTACTTTTGTCTTTATGGACTCTGTATTGACGCCGTCATTATTAATCGCGTTTTTCCGGATGAGGTTGATGCGGCATACTTTCAGGCTTGGAAACAGACGCAGCAGCACTACATTAAGGAGGCACTGAACTACTTTTCGGACGTGCCGATTTGGAAGGTGAACCTCTTTGCTGAAGAAATTGTGGGTGAACAAGGGCTGCACCGGTTGGCAGATGCGCTTTATGCAGAGATTAATCCGGCAGATCGATTTTCAGGCGAAAGTCCGTATCAATTCCGAAAGACGGCGGATGCCTATCAGTTGTCTATGCGTCTCCCGTTCTTGAGTAAAGAGGAAATTGAATTGACAAAACATGGAGATGAATTGATTGTCACAGTCGGTAATTTCAAGCAGCACGTTGCCTTGCCGCGGAGCCTCTCGAATAAAAAAACAACTGGTGCGAAATTGACTGGCGATCAGCTTGTGATTAAGTTTCAGGGAGAGAGTAGCACTTAAGACTATATTGGGAAATGTATGCGAAGCAAGGCGGACAGAGCGGTTTTTACTGTAACAGGGACGACACTTTTAACGTTTTTAATAGCAAGCCGCGTTGGTTCTATATGGCTTCTTTATCCAAACATATTGATTGCGGTTGTTTTGTTTATCTATTGTATCTGGCAGATTGACGAAGATGGTTCACTGCTCTCAAGTAGCTCCGTTTTTGGGCTTGCGACGACGTTGACATACGTTCCGATGGATTGGCTGTTCTCTCGGAAAGCACATCTAATCTTCTACCTGCGTCCGGATTTTCTGGCGAATACAACGACACCGATTGGAATAATCCTCAATTGGGTAGTGTTCGCGACGTTGGCAGCCTACTGTTATCAGCGGCTCGTGGTGATTTTCCAAGCCCGTTTTACTGATGCGTCTCATGGTTCACGAATTGGATTTCTGGGAATAGGGGTACTGGCAGCGGGTGTCACAGGTATCGGTGCTGCGCTTGGGAGTATCATTATTTACAGCCTTGGGAACGCGTCGGATTTGTGGGAATGGAATGCGGCACAGATAGATGGTATGCCGCAGATTGCATCAGTGCCGGCTTTTGTGCCTGTTAGTTTTTTGTTTACCTTCCTGTTGAGTCCGTACTTTTTCGGTGTGGCTCGCAAAGCGAAAGCTGCTGCGGAAGGTCGCGAGCATCAACATGCCGGTGTAGCAGGGATAAGATGTGGTATTTTTATGGGAGCGTTTCAGTTTTTCAGTTTCCTTCTATTTTAAGTCTGGAAGTAGGTGTGAACTGACGAATTGAGAAGAATGGGTTTTAGTTTGGCAGTATGGCGAGATTATCCGTTCTGGTTAATCTTTCTAATGGCTTGGTACGTCTATTAATAGGAGTTTTTAAATTAATTGCAGAAAACGGAAGTAACAAAGATGCGAATTCGCTCAACAACGATTTTAGCCGTTCGCCGTGATGGGGAGGTTGCTATCGGGGGTGATGGCCAAGTGACTTTAGGCGATACAGCGATTAAACACGGTGCCCGAAAGATTCGTAAAATTCACGACGACAAAGTGCTGATTGGTTTCGCTGGTTCCGCATCGGATGCGATCACCTTGTATGAAAATTTGGAGAAGAAGCTGCAACAGTATCGTGGAAGTCTTCAGAAATCAGCGGTGGAGCTTGCCCGCGAGTGGCGTAACGATAGGATTCTGAGGCAAGTAGATGCTTTGATGATTGCTGTAGATGTCAATGATGGCTACCTGATTTCAGGAAACGGCGATGTGATTGCGCCGGACGATGATGTTCTCGCCATCGGTTCCGGTGCCTCTATTGCGCTTGCAGCGGCGAAGGTTCTGCTGAAACACTCAGACCTGACTGCGAAAGAGATTATTTCAGAAGCACTCCAACTCACCAGCGAGATTTGTATCTATACAAACGCTCAAATTGAAATTGACACAATAGAAAATTAGTGCGATGCTATCGGAGTGGTATCGCCTTAATGTTGCGAAAGTCCATCTCATAATATATACGGAAGAATACCGGGCTTCTTCCAAACAGAAGGTTGTGAAATAGCAGATGGACTGATGATTTTGGGAGGTTACCTTTGGAGAAATCGAATGTAACAGATGAAAAGAACACTTTAACGAATGCCCTTACACCCCAGCAGATTGTTGGGGAATTGGATAAGTATATTATCGGTCAATTTGAAGCGAAACGTTCTGTAGCGATTGCGCTTCGAAACCGTGCACGTCGGCAGATGTTAGCGGAGGACATGCAGGACGAAGTCGCGCCAAAAAATATTATTATGATTGGCTCAACGGGTGTCGGTAAGACCGAGATTGCCCGACGGCTTGCGCGTCTGGTAGAAGCACCGTTTATCAAGGTTGAAGCATCAAAGTATACGGAGATTGGCTACGTCGGTCGTGATGTTGAGTCGATGATTCGGGACCTCACGGAAACCGCTATTAGTCGTGTGAAAACTGAACAGACGGAGGCGGTAGAAGAAAAGGCGCGTGAAGCGGCGGAGGAACGTCTCCTTGATTATATTTTCCCGGTGCCGCGTTCGTTGCAGCAGCGGCCTCGTTTACAAGACGATGCGCTTGAGGAACCCGAAGAGGAAGACGACGATGAACTTCTTCAGCTGCCATTTGATCTCGGACCCGATCCCGAAGCAGAAGCGGAAGAGGCACGCGAGAAAGAACGCGAACGCTATCTGAAAACCCGCGAAAGATTTAGAGACTGGCTGCGTGAGGGCAGACTTGAGGATAAACCCGTAGAAATCAACGTCAAGCATCAGAACATGCCGTTTGTAGAGATCTTCTCGCCGGGTGGTATTGAGGAGATGGATATTAATTTTAAGGACATGTTCAACAACATTCTCCCGAATCAGACGAAGAAACGTCGAGTTCCGGTCTCCGAGGCACGGACGATCCTGATGCAGGAAGAAGCCGAAAAGTTGATTGATATGGATGCCGTCATCAGTGAGGCTATTGAGCGTGTAGAGAATTCCGGCATCGTGTTTTTGGATGAGATTGACAAGATTGCAGGTAGAGAATCTCGGCATGGGCCAGATGTTTCCCGCGAGGGTGTTCAACGCGATATTCTCCCGATCGTTGAGGGTAGCACGGTCACAACAAAATACGGTGCGGTTCGCACACACCATATTCTCTTCATCGCCGCAGGTGCGTTTCATGTTTCAAGTCCATCAGATCTTATCCCGGAGTTGCAAGGACGTTTTCCGATCCGCGTAGAGTTGAAAAGTTTGAATAAAAGCGATTTCAAATCTATTTTGACTGAGCCGAAGAATGCGCTGGTGAAACAGTACGTGGCGCTGCTCCAGACGGAAGGTATAGATGCGGAGATTACGGATGATGCGATAGATGAGATCGCTGCACTGGCGTTTCAGGTGAATGAATCTGTTGAGGATATCGGGGCGCGCCGCCTGCACACGATTATGGAGAAGCTTTTTGAAAACCTGTTTTTTGATGCGCCAGACCTTGAGAAAAAGAGCATCACGATAGATGCTGAGTATGTCAGAGCGGAGTTATCGGAAATCGTCAAAGATCAGGATTTAAGTCGATACATCCTTTAATAAGAAATAATGAGATGTAATTCGTGCCGTAAAAGTTTAACTTTATCAGCAACTTTATCGTCCACTGCGAAAGTAGCACGTAAACCAGCGGCACGAAAATTTCATATCTTTGTTCTTCTATTCACTTATGCCTTGTTCCTATCAAGCGGCTTCGCCGAAAATATGGCGCAGTGGCGCGTGCCTGAAGGTGACAAGGTACCCTTCGATTCAACGCCAATAAACGCTCTAACTTTTTCTGCTGATGGCTCACGACTTGCTGTCGCGAGTGCAGATGGTATTGCGTTGTATGATACCTACACTGGAGAGGTCCTCAGGCTATTTCCTGTGCTGATGAATGACCTGACGGCGTTAGCACTTTCCGCTGATGGTCGGATAGTTGCCAGTGCCGGTGAAGACGCAATTGTTCGTCTCTGGGATGTCCACACCGGTGAACACAGGACGGATCTTATAGAACACACCGATCCGGTTGTGAGTTTAGCATTTTCATCAGATGGGAACATTCTCGCCAGTGGGAGTTTCAAAGAGATTCGTTTGTGGGACCTGACCGTTGAGGGAACACCGCTTGCTACAATTCTTCGTGGACACCGAGATATGGTTACCACGTTGGCATTCTCCCCGGACAGCAAAACGCTTGCCAGCACCAGTTTTTACGGCACAATTTTGTTGTGGGATGTAGAAGCCGGTCAGCTCCGACACAGTATCCCCGCACATACAGATGCAATTCTGACTCTCGTCTTCTCTCCCGACAATGAAATTTTAGCAAGCGGTGGATATTGGAGTGCTGAAGCGGAGAGCACAATTCGTCTGTGGAATCCGCGTACGGGTCAACTTCTCTCAATATTTAAGGAACATACCGTCCCTGTTTTTGCCTTAGCCTTCTCGCCTGATGTTCATAGTATATATGGTAAAACACTTGCCAGTGCGGGTTGGGATAATGCTATTCGCATGTGGGATCCACGGAACGGGCAATTACAAGCGATTGTTGAAGGTGATACTTCTCCGATTGTTGCCTTGGCGTACCTATCGGATGCCGATGGTAACTACGGTAAAGTGCTTGCGAGTGCGGGGCTTGACGGTACAATCCAAGTGCAGGCTCTGGAAGGTGTGCAGCTTCCAAACCAACAGCGGAATACGCGTGTGGCATTCCGTGCGGATGTTAACAGTGATGGTGTCGTAAATATTTTGGATCTAACCTTTATTGCCTCGCGTTTTGGGCAGGATTCTCCCGATCTCAATGGAGATGGCATCGTAAACATTTTGGATTTGATAATCGTTGCACAGTACCTCAGACAATAGGAGTTAACCTATGAAGACTCAGCGACTGCGCTTCCATATAGGCGCGTTTTTTATCCGTATACATCTGCTCAGTATGATTCAGATCCAATTTTTCAATGTGATATTGCTTTTAGCTGCAATTTTGTTTCTCTCAGATGCCTATGCTCAAGATTCTGCACGATGGCATTTACCTGAAGGTGCCAGTGCGCGCCTCGGTAAAGGCAACGCTACTGATGTCCAGTTTTCGCCAGATGGCACCCAAATTGCGGTGGCAAGCTCCATAGGCATCTGGCTTTATGATGCGCAGACAGAGCAAGAAGTCGATTTACTCACGGATCATGTGCGTGGCATATGGTCATGTGTGTATTCGCCGGATGGGACGATACTTGCTGGTGGTGGAATGGACGGGACAGTTCTCTTATGGAATGTTTCCACGAGACAGCTCATCACTACGCTTAAAGGACATGAATGGTGGCGGCGGGTCATAACGCTGGCGTTTTCCCCGGACGGTAGAACGCTTGCGAGTAGTGCGGATTATGATGAGGACGTTCAGTTGTGGGATGTTGCTACTTCCCAACATCGTGCGACTTTTACAGGACACGCTGGAGGCGTCACGGCTGTGACGTTTTCCCCGGACGGTAGAACGCTTGCGAGTGCGAGTCGTGATGGCATGATTCGGTTATGGAATGTCGCTACGGGTGAACACGACGGTATTCTCGTGGGACCTGAGGTGTTGACGCTGGCGTTTTCCCCGGACGGTAGAACGCTTGCGAGTGGAGATAGAGGCAATAGAATTCAGTTATGGGATATAGACACGCGCCAGTCGCGCTGGAGTTTTATTGAACCTACAGAGATTGTTTCTGCGGTTGCGTTCTCACCGGATGGAACCCTTCTTGCCAGTGAGGGTGAGAATAACGCAATCCGCTTGTGGGATGCCAACACTAGTCAGCAAAGTGCGATTCTCACAGCACATACCCGGTCCATCCTTTCACTCGTGTTTTCGCCGGATAGCAAAACGCTTGCGAGTGTAGGTGAAGATAACACGGCTCGGTTATGGGATATTAATATGCTGTGGGCACCAAATACTATCTATACCGAATCTAAGACTGTTCTCCATGAAAACCCTGGATATGTTTCTGCGCTTGCTTTCTCGCCAGATAGTAAAATGCTTGTGAGTGGGAGCGAGGACCGTGTCCTTCGTGTATGGGATGCAGAGACAGCAAAAGTGCGGGAATCCTTCTCCACGGGAGATAAACGTCGGATTCGAGCAGCGACTTTTTTATCAGATGGTGTGGCTTTTGCCAGTACAGGTGGTACTGACAAAGGCGTGCATCTCTGGCGTGCAAGGGGTGGCACGCAGGCACTCCTCACGTTGCAACAAGGTACTGTCAACACAACCACAAGGTTCTCTCCGGACGGTAGAACCCTTGCCAGTGTGGATGGATTGAATGATGTTATTCTCTTATGGGATTTAACAACTGGGGAGCACTTGGCGACGTTTGAAGGGCATATACATTGGATTTTTGAGTTAGCGTTTTCGCCGGATGGCAAAACCTTAGCGAGTGGCGGCGGGGATAGCGCGATTTTGCTATGGGATGTCGAGTCAGGACAACACCTTGTGACCCTTGGAAAACAGGACGTAACTCAGGGACGTAGGGATGATGTTTATGCGTTAGCGTTCTCACCAGATGGTAAAACCTTAGCGAGTGGTGGAGCTGACGGACTGATTCAGCTATGGGATACGGACACAACACAACGGCTATCTACCCTGACAGGAGACGCAATTGAGGTAGATGCATTAGCATTTTCGCCGGATGGTGGAACGCTTGCGAGTGGTGATTCGGACGGCACCATTCTTTTATGGGATGCAACTACTTTCCGTACGCCCGATCCTCAGGTATCACCTATTAATACCCTCAAAGGACATACAGAAGATGTCAAAGAATTGACGTTCTCGCCGGATGGTGGAACGCTTGCGAGTGGGAGTTGGGATGGCACTATTCTTCTGTGGGCATTCGCATTGCAGTCGTCACATCTTTCATCGGATGTTAACGGAGATGGTGTTGTCAACATTTTGGATTTGACCTTTATTGCCACGCGTTTTGGGGAGGACTCTCCTGATCTTAACGGTGACGGTGTTGTAAACATATTGGATTTGGTAATTGTTGCAAATCTTATTGGAGGATAGAGGAGCATAGCATTAATTATTAGAGCATATCTCGTAAATAGTTGAATAGTCTTAATCAATACAGATGCCGCCCCTATGGGGCTTGATTTTTTTAACGGGTGTGTTTCTACACAGATGCTGCCCCTATGGGGCTAAAACTGCTGAATACAAACGTTCTCATCTGTCGAAATATGTATGAATCAAGATAGTGAAAATCGGACTTATAAAGTCCTCCCACGATTTATGAGATAACTGTAAGAAATTTCCCGATGCGCGGAAGGATTTGCATCTTGACAGGATCCCCGTTTTGTGGTAGAATAGGAGTGTTAATTTCGATACAAAAAAAGAGGGAAAGATTATGAAATTGTCAAAGTTCTACTTACAAAAATACGCGTTTCTGCTCGCAATGCTTATCCTCGTTTCGCCTGTATTTGCCGATGAGCAGGCATCGGAAGAAACAACGCATGCAGTGGAAGAAACGGCTCCTCCTGTAAAAAAATATGTTGAATTCACGCTGAGCGGCACCTACGCTGATACTAAAGTTGTCAGTACTTTTGGTGCCTCCTCAACAAAGACGCTACGTGGACTCTTTAAGAAATTAGACACGCTTAAAACAGATGATGAGATTGCCGGGGTTATCTTCAAGATAGACGATGTTAGTATAGGGTGGGCAACGCTCCAAGAAATCCGCAACAAACTTCACGAATTTCGGGCAGTAGGTAAAGAGACGATCGGGTATCTGGAAGGTGGTGGGAATGCCGAGTATCTCCTCGCCGCTACGATGGATCGCACGGTTTTAATGCCTGCTGGTGGTCTCAATTTAACGGGCTTGCGTGCGGAAATCATTTTTTACAAAGGGCTTCTGGACAAGTTGGATATCGAAGCTGATATGTTGGCAATGGGGAAATATAAATCGGGTGTTGAGCCGTATATGCGCGAGGGCATGTCGGATGCTTTCCGTGAGTCAATGACGGCAGTGCTTGATGATTTGTACGCCCAGTTGCTGAACCACATCGCTGAGAGTCGAGATGGTATTACCGTAGAAAATGCATCGGATTTGATAGACCGCGGTCCGTTTACAGCGGAAGAGGCACTGCAGGAGAAATTGGTTGATGCGTTGCAATACTACGATGAACTGCTTGATGCGGTGAAAACCACCTCCACAGATGAAGATGTTCAAGTGGTCAAGCCGGACTACGAACGCAAGCGCAAAATTCCGGATATGAATAGTTTTGCTGGGCTTATACAGCTGTTCAACATGCTCAGTCCGCCGCAGCGTGCGCAGAGTAGCACAGGAGAGAATCAGATTGCGCTTATCTATGCGAATGGACCGATTTTGCCGGATGTTGAGTCTCTTTTCGCGTCGATGTCGATGATT
Organism: Candidatus Poribacteria bacterium; assembly: GCA_958295815.1. Taxonomy (GTDB): domain Bacteria; phylum Poribacteria; class WGA-4E; order WGA-4E; family WGA-3G; genus WGA-3G. The sequence continues at coordinate 105,659 of OY282374.1, forward strand.
ACGCCGGATACGTTGAAGGAAGCGTTTGAGAAAGCGCGCACCGACGAGTCTGTTCGGGCGGTTGTGCTGCGTGTAGATAGTCCGGGTGGCTCTGCGCTCGCTTCTGACCTGATTTGGCGGGAGGTGATGCTCACACAGCGCGAGAAACCGGTTGTCGTTTCGATGGGCGATGTTGCTGCGTCGGGAGGCTACTATATTGCAATGGCAGCGGGGACGATTGTTGCGCACCCCAGTACACTGACAGGCTCAATCGGGGTATTTGGTGGTAAACTGAACATGAAGGGGCTTTATAACAAAGTCGGTCTGACCAAGGAGATCATCACACACGGGCAGAACGCTACCCTCTATTCGGATTATGGCGGATTTACCCCTACTGAGCGCGAACGCGTCGAAAAGATGATGAAGACAATCTATGAGGATTTTGTCGGTAAGGCAGCAACAGGCAGGGACAAGTCCTTTGATGAGATTGATAAGATCGCACAGGGACGGGTCTGGACGGGTAAACAGGCGAAGGAACTTGGGCTTGTTGATGAACTCGGAGGGCTGGAGACTGCGTTGGCTATTGCTAAGGAGCAAGCGGGTTTTTCGGAGGCGGACAAGGTTAATCTTATGGTGTTACCAAAGCAGAAACCATTTTTTGAACAACTCCTCGAGGAGATGATCGAAGACACGGAGGGTTCGGTGAAGTTCCCGCTGCAATTGACTACCAATCATCCTGTGCTGTCGATGTTTGGGGCACAGTGGAAGTATGTCGTCACTTGGCTGAGCCTATTCGGTTTTGAAGATGGAATACGGGTTGTTACGATTTTACCTTACGATATTTTGATTCGGTGATTTTATGGATTCTAAGAATGATTTTTACGTTGACCTGACTGACGAACAGGTCGCCTTTTTCCAAGAGAACGGATATTTGAGCATCCCGCGCATCACGACGGATGAAGAGGTTGAGTGGCTCAAAGGCATTTACGATGAGCTTTTCACAGAGCGGACTGGGGAAGCGGAGGGACGCTATTTCGATTTGGCAGGTCCACGTGCACACGACGGACGGGAGACATTACCGCAGGTATTAGGTCCGGAGGCACAATTTCCTGAACTCCGTGAGACTGTCTATTTCCGCAACGCGCATCGACTTGCTGCGAAATTACTTGATGTAACATCTGAAAAGGTCAACGGTGGCGGGCACATGATTTTGAAGCCTGCGCACTATGGGAATGCAACCCCGTGGCATCAAGATGAAGCATACTGGAATCCTGAGAGCCTGCCGCACAGTTTGAGTGTCTGGCTTCCGCTTGACAAAGCGACGCTTGAGAGCGGGTGTCTCCAATTTATTCCAAAATCGCACAAAGGGGAGGTACGTTGGCATCGTCATATTGATAATGATCCGCTCGTACATGGGTTGGTAACCGACGACGTTGACGTATCAGAGGCAGTTGCGTGCCCGATACCTGCAGGGGGTGCAACGTTCCATCACTGTCGGACTTTGCACTATTCGGCACCGAACACTACGGCGGAAGTACGACGAGCGTATATCCTGGTTCTTGGTGGACCGCCGCGAAAGGCTGATAAACCGGCGCATCGCCCGTGGCAAACGGAGGAGCAAGAGGCACTCTCGAAACTGAAATCGTTAGCAGCGGAACGGGTGTAGAACTTAAGGATTTATTATCAGAGGGAAGTGTTTAGGATTATGAAAATTATCTGTACCGGTATCAGTTGTTCGGGACGTAAAGAGTTAATGACGGATTTCGCGTCGTTTTGTGTACAAAAAGGATTGAACGTCGGCTTTTTCAATGTTGTTGATTTTATGCGCCGGGTTGCGGCGGAGTCTAATGTCGATTTTACGGAGAAGGTGCTTGATTCGGATCCAGCGGTTTTGTCGTTGGCACGACGTGCGGCTTTCTATGAAATCGCACAACTTGCTGCAGATTATCAGCATGCTGTTATCGGGCTGCATGCCTGTTTTCGCTGGCGTGGTAGTCTCCTCGAGGGGTTCTCTCCCAAAGATATTGAAATTATCCAGCCCGACATGCTCATCAACGTTGTTGATAATATTGCCGATATATCGGAGCGGATGGAAGGGACTGTCCAATGGTCAGGGATGGGCAAGGGGGAACTCAATGTCTGGTTGGATGAAGAGGAATTCTTGACTCGACAACTGGCACGCCTCATAGAGAAACCGTACTACGCTGTGGCAAAACAGCACGATCTCCCAAATTTCTATGAACTGCTTTTTTCGCCGAAGAAACCGATATTTTATCTCAGTTATCCGATTACGCTTTTGGCGGATACTCCTGAGAAAATTGAGGAAATCCGCGAGATGGGAGAAAGGTTGAGTCGTTCATTTATTGTTTTTGATCCGCTCTCAATTAAAGATATGGCACTGGTAACTGCTGGCGCGGAAGCGGTGGACAGTACACAAGGTGTGAAGACTGTGGGTGAGATGGATGATGACGTGATTGAACAGATTAAGACGCGGACAATCTCTCGCGATTATCAGTTTGTCCATCAAGGGGATTTTGTAGTTGTCATCTACCCGACAGACAAATTGTCGCCGGGTGTGCTGAGTGAGATGAACTACGCTTCCCGCCATAATAAGCCTGTGTACGCTGTCTATAGTGAGACGCGGAGTATCTTTTTTGAGAATTTGTGTGACAAGATCTTTGATACCTTTGAAGAGCTTGAAGACTTTCTACACGAAACATATAACGTAGGTGAGGGTTAAGAGTTCTAAAGCGTTGCTATGAAAATTGGTATTCTCTCTCGGGGACCTCAAAACCACTCCACACGTACTCTCAGTGAAGCTGCCTTCAGGGCAGGACACACCGCCGAAGTTTTAGATCCGTTCGGTTTCTATCTCCATATCGGTAGTCGTAACAGTCGTATCACATATCATGGAAAATCGGCTGAGGATTTTGATGTTCTCGTGCCACGCCTCAGTCGTACAACCGTGCGGTATGGCGAAGAGGTCGTGACACATTTTGAATGGGTCGGGACGCCTGTTGTAAATCGGGCAAAGGCGATCGCTGCAGCGCGACATAAGTTTCACTCCTTACGCATCCTTGCACAGCACGGTTTGCCCACCCCGCCGAGTCTCACTGTCGGTTCTGCCGAATTTTTAGAGGACGCTGTAGCCGAAGTGGGGAACTATCCGTTTATTTTAAAACCGTTTCATGGGACCCACGGCACAGGCGTTATGTTATTAGATACGCCGACGTCACTCACTTCAGCCGTGGACGCGCTCTGTGATCTCCATGAGGATTACGTGATTCAGCCTTTTATCGCCGAAGCTGGCGGTGTTGATATCCGTGTCCTTGTCGTAGGCGGAGAAGCGATTGCAGCCATGAAAAGGAGTGCGCCTGTCGGTGAGTTCCGAGCGAATATTCACAGAGGTGCCTCTGGCGAAGCGGTTTCGCTGTCGGATGAATACACCGATATTGCTATCAAAGCGGCATCGGCACTCGAATTGGAGATAGCAGGGGTCGATCTGCTCCAGACAAACGCGGGACCCGTTGTGCTGGAAGTCAACCCGTCACCCGGATTCGAGGAGTTGGAATCCGTCACAGGTATCAATATAGCGGATGCGATTATCGAATTTGTAATAGCGTTTGCTCAAAAACGTGTTTAGTACGTGTTAAAAGCCCGCCTCTGCCCTATGCGAGAAAAAAGACAGACTTTCTCAACCCATACCACCCCCTACGAGGCACATAGCAAAGCAAATGGATGATACTCCCAAAAAGATCTTGATGTTCAATCATGAGTTTCCACCGATCGGTGGCGGTGGTGGTTGGGTCAGTTATTTCTTAGGTAAACACTTCGCAGCTGCGGGACACGATGTGCATCTGATTACTTCGAGATTTCGGGATTGTCCGACAAACGAGAAAGTAGAGGGCTTTCACGTGCATCGGGTGCCTGCGCTTCGGAAGAACCCGGATGTGTGTGCAGTGCACGAGATGCTGACTTACGCGATCAGTTCAAGCCTCTACGGACTGAGGTTCGCCAAGCGGTTTAAACCGGATATTGTCCAAGTCTTTTTTGGTATCCCTGCGGGTGGTGGTGCGTATCTTTTGCGAAAACGCCGCGATGTGCCATACGTCGTATTTTTAGGTGGCCGCGATGTGCCGAGCCGTAATCCGGATCCGCCGTATTATCGGTGGTTATATCTGGTGCTGAAACCGATTATCCGGTCGATTTGGGGCAATGCTTCAAGGGTTGTTGCCTGTAGTGATGGTTTACGTGACCTCGCACGAGAAACGGCTATCGATGTGAAGATGGATGTGATTCCTGACGGCTTAGACCTGAGCCGTTTTGAACCGACGCCACGTAGTGCTTGTCCAGAAAAGGTCCGAATCCTGACAATCGGGAGGCTCATTCCGCGTAAGGGTTTCCAATTTCTAATCGGCGCGCTTCCACAAATCGTTGAACATGCAGCACACGACTTTGAGATTGAAATTGTCGGCGATGGACCGTATCAAAAGGAGCTCCTAAAGTTGGCAGCAGATCTTGATGTAGCAGGGCATATCCGCTTTGCGGGTTCAGTGCCGTATTCAGAATTGCCGCAGAAATATCGCGATGCGGACATCTTCATTTTACCCTCGCTCGCGGAAGGTATGCCGCTCGTGGTTTTGGAGGCGATGGGGACCGGACTCCCTATTGCTGCCAGCCGCGTTCAGGGTATCGACGAACTCGTAGCGGAGGACGTTAACGGTGCGCTTTTTGATCCGGGAGATGCTGATGGACTTGCACGCAGCCTCGTCAAACTTATTAATGCTGGAAAAGGACGTATTGAGATGGGTAAAGCCAGTGTTGAACGTGTTAAACCCTACGATTGGAAACATATCGCCGACGCATATTTGGCTTTGTATGCCGATATTTTGAGAGAAGATGATGGGTGATAAGTTGTTGGTTATGGGTTATAAGTTATAAGTTAAGAGTCGGGATTCAGAGATCCTTCCTACAGAATATATATATGATTCACTATAAATGCCACTAAAGGAGAATAACAGATGCTTCCAATCAAAATCCTTGCTATCGGTGCAGGCGGTCTGCAACGCGCCTTAACCCATGAATTTGTTCATATTCTCAACGAGCGCAATCTCTATAATGGCGGTATTTTTGTGGCGCAGCCGCGCGGCACTGAGAAAGCCGATGCCTTTAACCGACAAGATGGGGTCTACCATGTTGTCACATTTGACTCAGATGGCATCCACGACATCGAGCGAATTTCAAGCGTTGTTGGCGCGACGACTCTTGCCACAAAAACCGGTCGTGATTGGTTCTATTCCCAAACCGAGAATCCGCTTGACCTTGTGCTTATCGGTGTGACCGAAGCGGGAATCGCGAAGGGTGAACTGGCGATGGATGTGTTGGACGAGACGCTCTATCGTTATTTTTCCCGTCACGGTGCCGATTCGACGCTTTGTGTTATCAACACCGATAACCTCCGAAATAACGGCGACATTATTCGCGATATTCTCTGTAATGCGTATCCGAAACGCAGCGATGATTATGCGACGTGGTTGGAAACAAATGTCGGTTTTCTCAACGAAATGGGAGATCGACTTGTGCCACAGGTTTATGCTGTCCCTGACGAGATTAAAGACGCTGCGCAGGCAGAAATCGAAGGTCAAGATGAACTGATAACTTACGCTGAATCGTATCCCGCGACGCCGCTGATTTTGGAAGATTTGCAAGGCATGTTACGCGTGCCGTTTGGCGAACTTCAGGACTATGGTGTTGTTGTTAGCCAAGAGAGTATTGAACGGTATCACGATTGGAAGCTGCTTTTGGTGAATTCTGTGCATGTGCCCGGGATTACACATAAGGGAACACTCTCTGGCATTGAGTATGTGAACGAAGCGGCGGCACATCCAATCTTCGCACCGCATCTCGAACGTCTCATGGAAGGGTATGCCGAGATTGTGGAGGCGGATATTCCGATAGCTGGGAAGAGTGCGAGGGCATATTCATTGGAGTTTGTGAACCGTATTCGTAGCGTCAAAGATGATAATGCGCGGATTAATATCATTGAGACGGTGAAGTTGCGCGAGCGCGCTGCGGATATCGTCCGCTCACCTAACTACGATGCCAGCACGGAACTTTTCAAGTGTGATTTTGCGTATTCCTTCGCAACAGTGCTCCGATTTCTGACACCGCACGCAACATCGGGGGATGACGATTATAAGGGTATTACCGATACTGGCACAGAATACGAAATCCGGGACCCTGACCGAACGATACAGAACGTTCTGAACGGTGCGTTTGGGTCGAGTCAAGAGGATGTGGCGCAACGCATCTCTACTATTTTCTCGAATGCGGCGTTGTGGTCACCCGCTGACGCGGTATCGTCGAGTGGTTTGGATGAGAATCAGGACTTTATGGAGCGTGTCGTTGGATATTATCATCGGTTGGTTAGTGGAGAGACGTGTCTTGAGGTTTTGGAGAGCATTAATAGGGATTGGTTATAAGTTATAGGTTACAAGTTAGGCACGGATAGAAAACCTTGTTAGCGGGAGGAATGAATCCTGTGAAAAGGCGAGGTTAGGAGGGAAACACCCTATCAAAAACACCTCGCCAGCGGATACGCGTTTAGTCGACCAAGGAGATAACGCCTTTTTTGCGTTGGAGGACGGCATCGTAGAACCGCATGGTGCCGACGCAGTCGTGGATGCTTGATATCGGCTCCCGACCCTCACGAATTGAATTGACAAATTCGGTAAGGCTAATGCCATCGCCAGTCAATTCCCCATTTCGCTGATCAGAAAAGTTTGAGTGGAATGTGTTCCCGGATTCGGTGAAGTGTTGCGCACCCCACAACCCGTCTAAAACAATGTATTCGTGTTGTCCGGTAATTTCGATGTAGTCATAATTGCGCTGCCACAGGCGTTGGCTGGTCAACTGTAAGCTTCCGACTGCACCGTTGGTGTATTCTACGGAGACAGCGAATGCACCCTGCCCATCGACTTCGTTGTGAAAAATGCTGAGTTCCTTGACATCTGCCCCGGCGATGTGTCTCGCTAAGTCGAAATGATGGATAGCGAAATCAAGCAGATAACTTTTCACCGTCGGGTATTTCCCACTACAGAAGGAGCAGAAGAGTTGTGTGAGTGTACCGAAGGATTCGGTCTGCATAATCTGCCTTGCCTCTCGGACCCCGAGGCTAAACCGACGTTGGAAGTTCACCATTAGCGTTTTGCCGTGTTTTTCTGCGGTTTCTGCTAAGGCGATGGTTTCTGCGAGAGATGGTGCGGGAGGTTTCGGTGTGAAGACGTGATAGCCTGCAGCGAGCGTTTCAAGCACAAGGGGCTGCCGTGGGTCGGGTCCCATGGAGATAATGACGGCTTCGAGGTCTTCCTTTTCAAACATTTCGTGCCGATCGGTGTAGTATCTGCCGGTGCCAAATTTGCCAGCGGCGTCTTTTGCACGGGCTCCGTCGGCATCACAAACGGCTTGCAATGCGACGGGTGCGAGATGTAGTGCGGGATAAATAGTATGCCTTGCGAAACCACCAGCACCGAGAAATCCAATCCGAAGAGGTTCCATATCTGTTTCCTTACTGTTAGGGCACATCGGAGTGTGCCTGCTACTTTATTACGACATAGTGGAGTGTGCTTGCTACTCTTAACGGCACATCGGAGTGTGCCTATTACTATTGCGGAGTGTGCCTACTACTCTTAACGGCACATCGGAGTGTGCCTACTACTCTTAAGTTTATATGCAATTTAGCACAGCTTTAGAGTTGCGTAAAGCAAATTTTAATTCAACCTAATTTAGAAAATGATGTCAAAAGGTAAGGTGCAGAATTTCTTTTTTCTACGGTAGATGCCTCGATTTTCGTAACATCGAAAACCTGTAACTTCCCCATATATTGAGGCTGCCAACGAAATAACTTCTCGCAATGCCCTCTATAAATACAAAAGAATTTAGGTAGGAACAAAAGAAAGAATGCTTAAAAAAGCAGGTGTCCAACGGCGAAACTTTAGATTTGCGCTGCTTCAAGGCATCTTTATGCGTATCAATTTGGCGTTTGCGGATTCATCAACGGTGCTTCCTGCTTTTATCCACAGATTAAGTGGTTCTGATCTTCTGGTAGGGCTAACGGGTTCAATGATGACTGCGGGTTGGATGTGGCCCCAACTGCTGATGTCGAATCTGCTTGAACACCGTCCTCGCAAAATGCCGTTCTACGTGCTCGGTATGAGCGTTCGGGTTTTGGCATGGCTTGCTATTTTTCTTTGCACCATCACGATTGGTGAGCGAAATCCGATGTTGCTCGCTGCCTCCTTTCTCTGCCTCTATTTCGTATCCTCCTCCGCCATGGGGGTTTCGACGCTTCCCTACATGGACATCGTTTCCAAATCTATAGAACCGCAGCAGCGGGCCCGCTTCTTTAGCCTACGTCAACTGTATGGTGGCTTTTTCGCTATCTGGGTTGGGTTTTTGATTCGTGCGGTGCTCGGAGACGAGTCCGAATTTACGGGTATACTCGGTAGTATTACGCGAGCTTTCAAAACATTAACGATGTATTTTATAGACTCGGTTTTCAATCTGGAGACCGACCTCGGATTCCCATATAACTACGCCCTTCTCTTTGTCTGTTCGGTGGTTGCAGCGTTTTTATCTTTCGTGAGTTTCTTGGGGGTGCGTGAACCTATTCATCCAGTCCAACCGACACGGCAGCCTATCTCTCAGCATTTGAAACAGGGACCCCACTTTCTTCGGACAGACCGGAATTATCGACGCTTCATTCTCTTCCGCGTTTTTGCGCACTTCTCAGGGATGGCGTCCCCGTTCTATATACCTTATGCCCTGAACACACTCAAGTTTTCGGAGGCGACAATCGGGTTTTTCATCGTCTGTTCTGCCCTGAGCGGTGTGATTTCAAATACAGTGTGGGGATACATCGGTGAAAAATACGGTGTTCGCTTACTGCTAATCATCACAGCGGGGTTGATGGGTATTCCTCCTGCACTCGCGTATTCTTCAGGCATAATGCCTGCTTCGTTACAGATGCCCGCCTTCTTTCTGATTTTTATCGTTGGAGGTGTTATAGCGAACGGTATGATGGTGGGTTTTATGGCATACATGCTGAATATCGCGCCGCCGCGGAACCGTCCGAGTTACATCGGTTTCATGAACACGCTGCTCATACCTGTAGGTTTTGCTCCGCTTCTTGCTGGGTTTCTCGCTCCACATATCGGTTATCGGTGGTTGTTCGCTATTTCGGTAGCTATCTGCCTTGCTGCTTTCCGCATTGGACTGAAGTTGGAAGAGATTATGCACGAAAATGAGGTGGAAGAGGAGGAAATTAATACATGATACAGAAATTTTTGACAATTCTAACGCTTGCTTTTGTTGCAGTGTTAATCTCACCTTGGACAACATCTGCTCAAGATGCGACGGAAGTGGTATATTGGAACCAGTTTCGGGGTCCAAATGGAGACGGCAAAACGATTGCGACTAATCTTCCTGTTGAATTTAGTGAGACACAGAATGTGCGCTGGAAAACAGCGATTCACGACAAAGGATGGTCGTCACCTGTCGTTTGGGGCAATCAGATTTGGTTGACGACAGGTCGCGAAGATGGCACGGCTTTATTTGCTGTTTGTGTGAATAAAGATAGTGGTGAAATCGTACACGACATCAAGGTATTTGATGTGGCAGAACCACAGTGGGAGTATCCGGATCTGAACAGCCATGCCACACCTACCCCTATTGTAGAAGATGGACGTGTCTATGTTCACTTTGGAACTTACGGAACTGCATGTCTGGACACGAAAAGTGGGAAGAAGCTTTGGGAACGTCGTGATCTCAAGTGTGACCATCGGGTACGTCCGGCATCTTCGCCGATTATAGATGGTGATTCATTGTTCCTCACCTTTGATGGTGTTGATGTGCAGTTTGTTGTCTCGCTTAACAAGAATACCGGCGACACCGTGTGGCTGCAGCATCGGAATGTGGGTTTAGATATGGCTGCCATGCTTAAGGCGGAAGGCTTTTCTGATGCGGATATTGAGGAGACTGAAAAAGAAAAACCGAATGATAACAAGAAGTCTTACGCAACGCCAACGGTCATCGAGTATCAGGGGAAACGGCAGCTTATTAGTCCAGCGGCTGGTGCCACGATCTCTTATGATCCGAAGACTGGTGATGAATTCTGGCGTGTTTATCACGAGGGTATGGGCTTTAACGTGGCGTGTCGTCCGATCTTTGAGAATGGTCTTGTCTATTTTACGACTGGAGTTGCAAAAAGGTTGTTGGCAGTCCGCCCGTCAGGAATGGGTGATGTAACCGATACGCATGTTGCTTGGAGTGTCCGTAGGAGAACTCCTGAAATACCGTCGCCACTAATTGTGGGTGATTTGATGTTCATGGTCACTGAAGGTGGTGTTGTGTCTTGTTTAGAAGCGGGGAATGGAAACGAGGTTTGGAAAGCGAGGCTCGCTGGTGATTACTGGGCATCGCCTCTGTATGCCGACGGGAAAATCTACTTTTTTAGTCAAGAAGGCGACGTGTCTGTGATTTCAGCAGGACGGGAGTTTCAATTGATAACTGAGAACGAGTTTGATGAGGGTTTCATCGCATCTCCTGCAGTCGCAGACAACACACTTATTCTGCGTTCGCGAACACATCTCTACTGCATCGAGAAAACGGTTTCCGAACCATCCGAGACAGGAAACTCACGATGATGTCAGCTTACCGAAACAATTTTTAACTCCATCTATAATCTCTATGATATAATGGTTTTCAGTTGTCAGGAGGACTTCTGCTGATGACTCTATGCGTCGTCACGAATTCTTGGTTCACAACTCTCTCATATAATCGAAGGAGATGATGACAAATGAAGGTCGTAGTGGCGAATTTAATGCTTGCGAGTTTAATTGTTTTTAGCTTGATGTTTACCGGCAGCGTCAGTAATGCTGAATTTGATTTGGAAACTGTTGCTGGGATGTGGCTCTTTGATGATGGCAAGGGTGATACAGCGGTGGATTCCTCTGAAAATGGTCAGGACGGGGAACTTGTGAACGGTCCGAAATGGGCAAAGAACGGTAAGTTCGGATCTGCACTGGAATTTGATGGGAATGAGAGTAAAGGGCATGTCGTTGTTGGGGATTTGGGCTTGTCTGGAGAGGTTACATTGATTTTGTGGGCGAATCCGAATGGTGCTGCGGATGACGATCGGTTGATATCGAATATCAGTGGACCGACAAATCCTGCCTTCACAACTCGGTTTCAAAGTGGGGCAGTTGAGGTCTGGAGCAGTGCTTGGAAACCGGTCATCGAGAAATTTGATGATAATAAATGGGGACACTATGCCTTTGTATTCGATGGTGAGGGGAATGTAACGGGCTATTACAATGGCAAAGAAGGTGAAACAGTTGCCGATTCTTATACTTTTACAGAGATCGGTATTGGTGCGAATTTTTTAGATCAGTGGGGACAATATTTTTCTGGTCTCTTTGACGAGATCGCGTTTTTCAGTGTCGCGCTGACTGAGGCTGACATTAAGACAGTTATGACAAAAGGACTCAAATCGGCATTGGCGGTTTACCCTGCAGGCAAATTGACGACGACATGGGGGAATATGAAAGCCAACCGGAAGGATTAAGTTAAGTGCAAAGCAAAATAATTTGCATCGTTATGGTGTTAGCAGTAAGCATCTCGGTTTCGTACGCAGAGGATCGTGTTACAGGACACTGGGAGGGACATATTGAGATTCCGGGTCAGCCGCTTGCTGTGAAGGTGGATCTCACCGTTGATGGTACCGACTGGAGCGGTAGTACGATCGACATTCCTGCGCAAGGTGCGAACGGATTGCCGTTGTCGGACATCCACATTGAAGAAAATGATACTGGTGGGAGTGTCAAGTTCTCCATTCTTGGTGTGCCGGGGAATCCGACCTTTGATGGGCAATTGCAGGACGGCGTTATCAGTGGTAAATTCAGTCAAGGTGGTGTTACATTTGACTTTCGTCTCTCCCGTGAGGTTGTCGCTGGTCCCGCGAGACCGCAGGAACCGAAGCCTCCGTTCCCCTACCAAATCGAAGAGGTAACATTTCAAAACGGTTCCGGCACTCTTGCTGGCACTTTGACGGTGCCTCCCGGAGATGGGCCTTTTCCGGTTGTACTGCTCATCTCTGGTAGCGGATTGCAGGATCGAGACGAGACGGTGTTCGGACACAAACCGTTTTGGGTGCTCGCCAATCATTTGAGTCGTGCGGGGATTGCTGTGCTCCGCGTTGATGATCCGGGCATGGGTAAGTCGACACCACACCCAGAGCCGCCAACAACAGCGGATTTCGCAACTGACGTGGAAGCGGGTGTGGCATTCCTCAAGCAGGAGAGTCGTATTGGTTCCGTTGGACTGATTGGTCACAGTGAAGGTGGTGCTATTGCAGCGATCGTCGCCAGTCGTGAGGATGACGTTGACTTCGTGGTGTTAATGGCGGGACCTGGTGTTCCGGGTGCTGAACTGTTGCTCAAACAGAACGAACGTATCTTTGATGCCATGGGTATGGCGGGTGAACGTAAGCAGACTTTATTAGCACTTCTCGATCGGTTGTTTACAGCTTTGACCTCGGACATGCCAGAAGATGAGATGCGTCAGCAGGTCGATGAAATCGCCCGCAAACAGTTTGAGATCAACGGTGTTCCTCCTGCACAACAGGACGAAGCACTAATACAGATGGGAGTGGAGCAGGCACTTAATCCGTGGATGCGTTATTTTCTCGCCTTCGATCCGAGACCTGCACTTGAAGCGATCCGAGTACCTGTGCTCGCGCTCAACGGCGAATTGGATGTCCAGGTTGATGCTGCGCAGAATCTCACCGCTATTGCCGAAGCTCTTGAGAAAGGTGGCAATCCTAATGTCACCGTACATCGCTTGCCGGAACACAACCATCTGTTTCAACGTGCCAAAACAGGATTAGTCAATGAGTATGCCGCTATCGAAGAGACTATCTCGCCGGAGGTGTTGGACTTGATTCGGGACTGGGTGCTGTCGGTGACGCAGTGAGCAAGGACAACTAAACCCCCTTAAATATATGGAGAATACGCATGGAATACCCAATACTTATTACGGTTTTTGTAGTGATCGCACTGATGCTGGTAAGTGAACTCAGCGGTGTGATGGCAGCTGAACCTGAAGGGCTGGTCGGTCGTTGGGATTTTGACGATGGAACCGGGACCGATCTCTCCGGTAACGGCAGTCACGCTGTGCTGGGTGGAACGAAAATTTATTCGCTTGGTGAAGGACGTGCCTGTGTTGAAATGGTCCGAGATGCTGAACCGCTGCGGATTCCTGTGTCTGAAAACTCGCCGCTTGCGATGTCGCGCGGTACAATCTGCTTCTGGCTAAATGCGGCGTCGGATAGATCCAACATTCTGACATATAATAATGATGCCGTTGAACTCAATAACTATCGCGGCTGTTTTCAGGCACGTTTTCAGGGTGAGAAGGATTTTCTCTATTGGGACGGGCTTCTCGACTACGACTGGCCCAAATACGACATGCGCGAATGGGCGTTTTATCCACATGTGAAAGCCTCTGTCGGCGATTCTGAGTGGCATCTATTCGCCGTTGCTTACGACGACAAAGCGAAGCAGATTGTTGGATGGCGGGATGGAGAGCAGATTGCGACGATTGATCTATCGACTGTGGACACGGAACCGCTACGTCGAGAGGGTTTAACAGAGATTCATACTGGTGAAGGTTTTGTTGGGTATCTTGATGATCTGCGTATCTATAATAGACCGTTGAACGACGCTGAGATTGCTCAGATTTACAACGCGACCAAAGCCATCTATGCGGGAAGGCGAGATACGAATCTGATCGAAAATAGGCAGCATATTTATAGGTACCAAGAAGTAGACAAGACACTCTACAAGGCGTGGCTACAGTTCAGTCCATTTGATACTAAACAGAGCATACGAAATCTGTTCAAAAACATCGTTGCTGAAGGTGTAAATTCAACTGTTCGGACAGCCGGTTCCGAATTGGCGCAAGCGGTGGAATCCATGTTCGGTTTCAAGCCTTCTGTTTCGGAGACTGCCGCTGTTGGTGGACCGAAAGTTGTACTCGGCACAGCTGAGACTTCGGCTTGGATTCGCGATCGCGCTGAAGAACTTGCGTTAAATCGGATAGAAGACGATGGATTCGTTATCAAGACGGTGAAAGACGGAGACAGTGATGCGATTGTTGTCGCTGGGAGAATACCCGCGGGTGTTGTTTTTGGTGTGTTCGATTTGATTCGTCGGATTCAGGTCGGGCAGGATCCGCTTGAACTTGACGCGCTGGAGAATCCGCAGGTGCCTATTCGCATGGTGGCGCATTGGTCGTATTTCCGTGGATTCTTGGGCGACAAATGGCGGGGTGGTGGCAGAGACAGTTCGATTTTCAGTTGGGAAGAGTTGCGCACAGGCGATACCAAACTCATCCGAGATTGGGTGCGTATGCTTGCCTCATGCGGTTGGAATGCGCTTTGTCCGAGCGAGATTAACTGGCACTACCGAAATAACTTTCTGGAGCATCTGGACGAGGTCGAGAAACTTGCTGGTATCTGTCGGGATTACGGTATTAAACTCTATTGGAGTCCAAGTTATCTGCTTGCGCTTGACCCAGAAACCGCCGACGCGCTCTACACACGGGTGCCTGACTTTGGTGGGTATATGATGAAACTCGGTTCTGAGAAACAGAACGGCGACCCACGTCCACCGATGGTGAACCGGATTGCCGACACGCTGATACCACACGGTGGGAAAGTGCTTGTGCGGGCATTTGTCTACGGGAACCTTCGATACACACCTGAACCCTACCGAAACCTAATCCCTCACGACCTATTTGCACATGAGGACGGCAATTTCCGGGACAATGTTGTTATAGTGCCGAAAGGCAGTCCTATGGATTGGGACTTCTCGGCACCAATTCCGGCACTTGATGGTGCAATTCAGAAAAACCTATATGGCAGTGAATTGGTAATCGACAAGAGTTGGCCCGTCTCTTGGGTCAAGAAATGGAAGTGGTGGTTTGAACAGGATACCTATCGCAACGGACCGGGGAGTCTGAACAAGTTCAGTATGGATTGCATCATGGGTGTGGCGATGATTCAGCCTGCACCGGCGTGGACTGAGTGTCCGTTGAATGCTGTGAACTATTACGGATTGGGGCGGCTTGCTTGGAACCCCGACCTGACAGTAGATGAAATCTACACGGAATGGATTCGGCAGACGTTCGGAGATGATCGAGATGTGCTTAGGACAGTTAAGACTATTTTGCTGATGCTCGAAGAAATTACGCGTAAGTGTTACAACTATCGTGGGTATCGCGGCGTATGGATTGATACGGGTGACGATGGTATGACGGAGAATAAGACCCCTTATATTATCAATCGTAATGGCGTGGGTGTTGCGACCCCTGCATTACGTGAGCGTGTATTAGCTCAATATGCTCCGGAACTGCGTAAGATATATGAGGATCCGTTACGAGCGGAGGCGCATCTCACGACCTTCAATTTCGCTGAACATGACCACCGACTCTCAATCGGCAGAACCCTCATTCAGGACATTTATGGCAATATGGAGGAGGCGATTGAGATGGCTTCGCAGGCAGTGGAACTCTGGAAAACGCTGGCGGACAAAGTAGATCAGCATAGATATGGATACACACTGCAGATGCTGGTTGATTACGTCGAGGAAGTGGGTCGTACCCGTGATAAGATGGTAGCAAGTTTTGAAGAGCATACCGGCAGGATGCGTGAGGAGACACTTACAGGTTTGTCTGCTGAAGCACTTGAGAAGGTTGACACGTACAACGTGAGGCATTTCGGTGCTGTTGCTGATGGTAAATCCAACGATGCGGACGCAATCAACAAAGCCATCACCGTCTGCAACGCTGCTGGGGGTGGCACCGTCTTCGTGCCATCTGGGGTCTACGCAACCGGTTCAATTCATTTGAAAAGTAATGTTACCCTCGCACTTGATGCCGGTGCAGTACTCAAGTTTTCCTTCGATATAGATGCCTCTTTGATTGTTGGCGAAGATTTAAGGAATGTGAAAATCTACGGTCCTGGAACCCTTGATGGATCGGGTAATATGTGTGTCGCGTTGAAACAGTGCGAAAACATGGAAATCCGCAATTTGAACGTCTATAATGGCGGTAATTCTGCTATTCTTGCTGAGAGTTGTGATGGGCTGCTCATTGATAACGTTGACATCCGAACCGATGGGGATGGGCTTAATCTCTTCGAGTGCTCCAACGTGAAGGTTGCTGGCTGTCATATTGACGCGGTACGTCGCGAGTATGGGAGACCCGTAGGGGGCGGCGAGGCGATCAAGTTTTTATCGGGAGAGATCACCGTTCAAGATTGCTTCCTCCTCAGTGGCAGTGAGTAGGTTAGGTTGAACTATGAAAATCACGGAGATTGAAGTCCACGAGATTACGCTTGAATATAGAGATTTTCTCGCCTACCAACTCAATCACTACTACAGTCCTATCCATCGAACTGTATACGTTGCTCGAACGGATACAGGCTTGGAAGGGTTGGGCGAGAGCGGAAGACGTGAGCCTCAGGATGTTATTGATTCGTACATCGGGACGAATCCGTTTGACTGGATAGGCGACGAGACTTCGCTTGGGCTTGGCACGGCGATGTATGATCTGATGGGGAAGGGTGCGGGGGTGCCTGTCTATAAGTTGTTCGGGCAAAAGTATCGCTCGTGGGTCCCTGTTGGATGTTGGACTGTCTCGACGGATCCGTCGCGTATGGCGGATACCGTCGCTACGTACGCGGAGCAGGGGTACACATGGATGAAATATCATCTCTCGCCTTTTGAGAATGTGTTTGACCAGACGGAAGCCATGGAAGCGGTCGCGCCAGAGGGGTTCAAGATTCACTACGACTTTACAATGGGAGGGACGGACGATCATATCCCTGAGTTGGTTGATGCGTTGTCTGAATACCGGATTGCGGGTTGCTTTGAGGATCCGTTGCCCGGAGAGGATATACACGGATATGTTGAACTCCGCCGTCGCTCGCGACTTCCGATTGTATTACACCATTTCCCGATGGGTGCGACCTACGAGGTGTTCGCGAGACCTGCCGATATTTACATGCTCGGGCACGCGAAGATCGGCGATGCGGTTCGGCGGGCTGGACTTTTTGCGGCGAATGGGAGTCCGTTTATGCTTCAGAATGTCGGGGGCAATATCACACGTGCAATGACGACTCACATGATGGCGGCGTTCCCAACAGCGACCTTTCATTTTCATTCGGATACTGAGACATGGAAGACGGATGTGGTGAATGAAGACTTGACCCCGATTAATGGGTTTGTGCGTGTTCCTGAAGTCCCTGGGCTTGGTGTGACGCTGAATCGTGAGGAATTGGAGCGTCTGAAGTCTTTAAAGCTGCCGGAACAGGAACGGTGGATTATCAAATCTCAGTTTAAAAACGGCACATGTATGTATAATATCGCGGATCCCCAAAATTCGCTGTTCATGGTGCGTCCAGATCGGAGTCGCCTGATTCCGATGCGCTATACCTCCCCGATTTCTACGACGTATTGGGACGACGATGGCACCTCTGAATACAGAACTATGTTTGAACGTATTGAACGGGAAGGTGTGGTTCTGGAACGGGGTGTGTAGGTGATAAAGAACACCCGTAACACCTGATAGATTTCAATACATAGAAACCGTTTACGCTACTTCCACATAGTGTTCACGGGTTTAGTTTTCCTGCCATTAGTGGAATACGCCAGTAAATCCGAGCCAATGAGGCAATTTTTGTAAGATACATGCAAATTATGTGGTTTATTTGTCAATTTTTGCGTGGTTTTAATAGGGAAAGAGTTAGTGTTTTAATGGTTATAAAATCATGATTTGTCAAGTATTTCAAGGGTTTTTATACAAATATTTCAGTCTTTTAGGATAATTGGCACAGAACTTGCTACAATTTAATCTTTGCGACAAGTTATTCGATATAAAATTATTCTAACACGAATTGCTACTTTTTATTGATGAACTCTTTTTCCCTGGAAAAAATCTTTCTGTATTTTCCAAGCCTAAGTATGAAATTTTCAAAATTAATATTTATCTGCTCTCTTTCACTATTCCTTCTTTTTGGACTGATTTCCTATGTCGTGAGTCAAGATCAAGCATTGGAAGCTAAGGGCTTTCCCCAGCGGGTTCTCCGACCCTCTTGCGAGCATGCCGATGGGCAGTTCTGCTTTTTATATGGCATTCAGGAAAATGCCAATACACGTATCCCACCGCCTCAACTGGCGAAGAGACGTGGGCGTAATCGTGTCGTCAAGACGGCACAGTCGTCATTTGTAGTAACATACACCGGTTTTACGCCAGAAGCGAGGGCAGCCTTTCAATATGCAGTTGACATCTGGGCTTCATTTATCCAATCACCTGTACCGATCCGGATTAATGCGGAGTTTATAAACTTTGGTGGGTCTTTTAGTTTGGGATATGCCCGTAGCCTAAACCAATTTTCTCCCACATCAGAAGAACTGTGGCACCCTGTAGCACTTGCTAATAAGATTGCAGAACGGGACTTGGATGTTTTTGGATTTGACATGGAAGTAACTCTCAACAATCACGCCAATGTAGGCTGGTATTTTGGCACTAATGGCAACACACCAGCGGGTCAATTTGACTTCGTTACTGTCGTGCTGCATGAAATTGGCCACGGTCTCGGTTTTTATAGTGAAGCTAATGACACTTTCGATGTTAACCATCCTGTCATGGCTACCATGGGGAAGCTTAGGTCAGGAACTCCGAGATATCCATATATCTACGATAGTTTTGTGGTAAATGGATCTGGGACAGCGATTACATCTTTTGATGATCCGTCCGCTGATCTTCTCACACAATATACCAGTGGTAACCTGTTTTGGGATGGGACGCAAGGGAAAGCCGAAAACGATGGATCTCGTCCTAAGCTTTATGCCCCCAGTCCCTGGAGACCAGGTGCAAGTTACTGGCACTTGGATGAGAATACATATCCGGCAGGTGACGTGAATTCTTTAATGACTCCGGGTATTAGAGGGGCAGAATCGACCCACCACCCTGGTCCCATTATGCTCGGTATGCTTGAGGATATGGGTTGGACGATCAACACACCACCTGCGTTTGCCACAGAAACCATCACCCGCTCAGTGGCAGAGAATACCGCAGCCGGAGTAAACATCGGTGATGTTGTGTCAGCAACGGATGAAGATAAGAACGATACCTTGACCTATTCCCTCAGGGGGACGGATGCGACATCGTTTGCTATTGAAAGCACAACCGGACAGTTAAGGACATTAGCAGCTCTTAACTACGAGGTCAAAGATGCCTATACCTTAACAGTCGTTGTTGACGATGATGTCGCCGAAGATACGATTGAGGTCACGATTAACATCACCGATGTAAACGATCCACCGATGTTCCCAACAGACAGCACGACTCTCGAAATAGTGGAGGGGACGTCAGCAAATCAAAATATTGGCATACCCGTGGTGGCGACAGACGAAGACCCTGACGACCCTGCCTTAACCTATAGCCTGGGTGGCACTGACGCAGGGTCCTTTAGCATTGACGAGGGGACAGGACAGTTAAAAACCAAATCCGTTCTCAACTATGACACCCAGAGCAGTTATGAGATAACCGTTATTGCCACGGGTAGTGAAAATCTGACGGGTAGCATCAGCGTGAGTATCAATGTGATAAAGATCGTTGCTTTCACGGATACGGCGTTAGTGTCTGCGGTTCGAAGTGCGTTGGGTATAGCCTCAGGTGCGTCTATTCTCTCGAATACGCTTGCATCACTTACAAGTTTGACGGCTTCAGCAGATTCCATAAGCGACCTGACAGGACTCGAATATGCGACAGGTTTGACGAGTTTAGACTTGAGTGATAATGAGATCGTCAATCTCAGTCCGTTGGAGGATTTGAGTAATCTTGAGACGCTGGATCTCTCGGATAATGACATTGTGAATCTCCGTTATATCAAGGACTTGAGCAGTCTTGAGACGCTAAATCTCTCAGGTAATGATATTGTGAATCTATCACATCTCTCCGGTTTGAGTAGTCTTGAAACATTAGATCTGTCGGATAATGAGATAATAGATGTATCGTCCTTGCAGGATATGGACAGTCTGACGACTTTGGATCTGAGTGGGAATACGGGTATAACGAATCCAGATGAGCTCTACCACCTCGAACAAGGTGGGACGACGATAACACTACCACCGGGCATTGAGATCCCTGATGCCGTAGCGTTCACGGATGCCAACTTAGAGACGGCAGTTAAAAGTGCACTGGGAATAGCCAGCGCCGATCCAGTCTTAGAGACCGATATTACAACCCTGACCAGCTTTACTGCCACGCGTAAAGGAATCGTCAATTTGATAGGTCTTGAGAAGGCGACAGGTCTAACAACATTAGATTTAGGTAATAATTCGATCGTCAACTTGAATCCACTTTCAGGTTTGAGTCGTTTGAAGCGTTTGGATTTAGATGCTAATGAAATTGAGAATGTAGTGCCGCTGCGGAATCTGAGTAGTCTTGAGCGTTTGGATTTAGATGCTAATGAGATCGAGAATGTGTCAGCGTTATCGGGTTTGAGTAGTTTGAAGCGTTTGGAGTTACGAGATAACGATATAATGGATGCCAAACCGCTATCAACAATGACGCATCTGACGCATCTGTATCTAAGTGGCAATGAGAATCTTACGAATGTCAAGTACCTTGTCAAACTCACCGACACGACGATAGACATAGACCTTCCTGATCCGGTTAATGTTCCCGATACGAACTTAGCCTCGGCACTACGAACAGCCCTGAGTATACCGTCGGGTGATTCTATCTTCCCGGAGGACATGGAGACGCTGACGACGTTCACCGCATCGAATAAGAGTATCGTCACACTCACAGGTCTTGAGAAGGCGATGGGTCTAACAACATTAGACTTGGGTGATAATTCGATTGTCAACCTGAGTCCACTTTCAGGATTAACAAGTTTGACGCGTTTGGATTTAGCGGATAATGATATTGAGAATGTAGCACATTTGAGTAATCTGAGTAATCTTGAGCGTTTGGATTTAGATGCTAATGAGATCGAGAATGTCTCGTCGCTATCAGGTTTGAGTAGTTTGAAGCGTTTGGAGTTACGAGATAACGATATATTGGATGCCAAACCGCTATCCTCGATGACGCATCTGACGCATCTGTATCTCCGCGGTAATGATAATCTTAGTAATATCAAATACCTTGTAAAACTGACGACTACGACTGTGGATATAGACCTTCCTGATCCCGTTAGTATTCCCGATACGAACTTAGCATCTGCTCTGCGAAGTGCACTGAGTATACCCACCAGCGACGCTATCTTTCGAGAAGAGATGGAGACGCTAACGACGTTCAGCGCATCAAATAAAAGTATCGTCAGGCTCACGGGTCTCGAAGCAGCGACAGAGTTAACGAGTTTGACGCTCTCGGAGAATGATATTGTAAATCTGAGTCCTCTGGAGGATTTGAGTAATCTTGAGACGCTGGATCTCTCGTATAATGATATTGTGGATCTCCGCTACCTCAAAGACTTGGGCAGTCTTGAGACGCTGGATCTCTCAGAGAATGATATTGTGAATCTGTCCCATCTCTCCGGTTTGAGTAGTTTTGAAACTTTGGATCTGTCGGATAATGAGATAACAGATGTATCACCGTTGCGGGATATGAGCAGTCTAACGACGTTGGATATGAGCGGAAATACAGGTATAACGAATCCAGAGGAGCTCTACTACCTCGAACAAGGTGGGACGAGTATAACGTTACCAGATGGCATTGAGATTCCCGATGCGGTGGTGTTTACAGATGACAACTTGGAAACAGCCGTTAAAAGTGCGCTCCGTATAGCCAGCGCCGATCCAGTCTTAGAGACGGATATTACAACCCTCACCAGTTTCACAGCGACGCGTAAATCAATAGTCAATTTGACGGGTCTTGAGAAGGCGACGAGTTTAACGAGTTTGGATTTGGGCAATAATGCGATCGTGGATCTGAGTCCACTGTCAGGATTGACGCGTCTAACAAGTTTAGATTTAGCATATAACCAGATTGTGGTTTTGAGTCCGCTTTCAGGTTTGACGAGTCTTGCGAGTTTGTATTTAGATAAGAATAAGATTGAGAATGTCTCTGCCTTATCAAGTGTGAGCAGTTTAACGCGTTTGGATCTTCGAAATAACGATGTTATGGATGCCAGACCTCTGTCAACAATGACGCACCTGACGCATCTGTATCTGGCTGGTAATGATAATCTTAGTAATATCAAATACCTTGTAAAACTGACGACCACGACTGTGGATATAGACCTTCCTGATCCGGTTAGTATTCCCGATACGAACTTAGCATCTGCTCTGCGAAGTGCACTGAGTATACCCATCAGCGACGCTATCTTTCCAGAAGAGATGGAGACGCTAACAACATTCAGCGCATCAAATAAAAGTATCGTCAGGCTCACGGGTCTTGAGAAGGCGACAGCACTAACGAGTTTGACGCTCTCGGAGAATGATATTGTAAATCTGAGTCCACTGTCGAAATTAAATAGTCTTGAGACGCTGGATTTATCGGATAATGATATTGTGGATCTCCGTTATCTCAGGGACTTAATCGGTCTTGAGACGCTAAATCTATCGGATAATGATATTGTGAATCTATCAAATATTTCAGTTTTGAGTGTCTTGACGGATTTGAATTTGTCGAATAATTCGATAACAAATGTGACGGCACTGTCAGGGTTGACGAATCTGACGCTGTTGAACCTAACTGGCAACTCGGGTATAACCAATCCCGGAGCACTCTACGGACTCAAGCAAAGCGGTACGACGATAATAGGTGTTGATGTCCCGGATGCGGTGGAGTTCCCGGATACGAATTTAGCATCAGCGGTGAGAATTGCCCTGAGAATAGCGACTGTGGATCCGATTTTAGAGGATGTGCTTGCGACCCTGACAAGGCTAACCGCCACGCGTAAATCGATCGTCAATTTGACGGGCCTTGAGCAAGCGACAGGTTTAACAACATTAGACTTGGGTGATAATGCGATCATCAATCTGAACCCACTTTTAGGTTTGACGACTTTGACGACCTTGGATTTGGCGGATAATGAAATTGAGAATGTATCAGCACTTCAAAATTTGAGGAATCTTGAGAGTTTGGATTTAGATGGTAATGAGATTGAGAATGTATCAGCGTTATCAGGTTTGAGTCGTTTGACGAGTTTGGAGTTACGAGATAACGATATCGGAGATGTTACGTCGTTGTCAACAATGACACATCTAACGCATCTGTATCTTCGAGGTAATGAGAGTCTTACAAATATCAAACGCCTCTTAAACCTCACGAGCACGACTGTAGATATAGTCCTTCCTGACGCAGTTGATATTCTCGATACCAATTTAGCATCAGCCTTACGAAGTGCGCTGGGTTTACTCACCGATGACCCTATCCTCCCTGAAGAGATAGAACAATTAACAAATCTGACGGTTTCGGGACGCAATATAGCTGACTTAACAGGACTTGAGACAGCGACAGGTTTGACGAACTTAACGCTCTCGAACAATGCCATCGTCGATCTTGATCCACTTTCGGATTTGACGCGTCTAACGGATTTGAATCTCAGTGATAACCAGATTGAAGATCTCACACCACTGGAAGCGTTGACGAGCCTTCAGACATTGGACTTACGAAATAATCTAATAACGGATGTCGCCCCCTTGGCAGAACTCACGAGTCTGACATTGTTGCAACTCGCCGGTAATAGTATCACGAATCCCGGAGCACTCTATAGACTCAAGCGAGACGGGACGACGATAACAGGTGTTGTTATCCCCGATGACGTGGTGTTTGATGATGCGAACTTAGAAGCTGCAGTGAAACTGGCACTGCGGATAGCAGACACAGCTCCTATCTTACCCGACGAAATGGCGACGTTGACGCGTTTAACAGCCTCGAATAAGTCAATCACCTCGTTGGGAGGACTTGAAGATGCGGGTCGGTTGGAAACATTGGATGTCGGTCAGAATGAGATATCGGATCTCACGCCGCTCACGGGTTTGACGAACCTTGAGGTATTAGATTTGGCGGATAATGGTATAACGAATATCTCGGCACTCTCGAACTTGGCGAACCTTGAGCGACTGGATCTTCAGAATAACGATGTGACCGATACAGCACTTCTATCGGATATGACGCATCTGAGGTATCTGTATGTGCGTGGCAATGAGAATCTTGCCAGCCTTAAGGAACTGGTAAAACTCAAGGAAGCGGGAACTGTAGTAGACATTACACTACCCAAGCCTGTGAACATTCCTGATGATAACTTGAAAGATGCTCTCCAAATCGCGCTGAGCCTCGAAACCGATGACCCGATCTTTCCAGAGGATATGCTGAACTTACAAACGTTCGAGGCGTCGAACCCCGTAGATGGCGAGGAGATCGTCACCCTCACGGGTCTTGAAACCGCGACCAACTTGACGAGATTGAATCTTTCAGGTAATGAGATATCGAGTATAAGTCTAGTGTCAAAACTCACGCGTCTGACGGATTTGAATCTATCGGGTAATCAGATATCGAGTATAAGTTCGTTATCGGGCTTGACGCGTCTAACGGATTTGAATTTATCGAGTAATAGAATATCGAGTGTGAGTTCATTATCACGCTTGACGGGTCTGACAGCCTTAAATCTTTCCATTAATACGATATCGAGTGTGAGTTCACTGTCGAACCTAATCAGCCTGACGAGTTTGGATCTGTCGACTAATCGCGTTACGAACGTTCTACCGTTGCAGGTTTTGAGCAGTCTGCGAACGTTGAATCTCTTGGGCAATGCTGGTATAACGAATATAGAGGTGTTGTATAAACTCCAGCAGGGCGGAACGAATATAACGCCTCCGACGAATATGAGAGTTCCGACGGATGCGGATATAGTGTCATTCAACAATGCCGCCTTAGAAACAGCAGTGCGAAGTGCGCTGCGAATATCGACGGGCTATCCAGTCTTAAAGCGCAAAATATCGGAGTTGGCGCGTCTAACAGTCACCCATAAAGAGATTGTGGATTTGATAGGTCTTGAAGAAGCAACGAATTTGACGACGTTGGATTTAGGCAATAATGCGATCGTGAATCTGAGTCCACTTCAGAATCTGAGTAGTCTTGTGAAGTTGGATTTAGCCGATAACGCTATAACCGAATTCACAGCGCTGACGGGTTTGAGTATTCTTGTGGATTTGGATTTAGATGGCAATGAGATAGTGAGTTTGCCGGAAAATCTGACGGGTCTGAGTAGTCTTGTGACGTTGGATTTGGCAGATAATAATATTGAGAATGTATTATCGCTATCGGGTCTAAGTGTTCTCAAGACGTTGGATCTGCGAGATAATAGTAGCTCGGATGCTAAAGATAACGATGTCAGAGATATTACACCAGTATCAGGTTTGTTGCTGAAGGCGTTGTATCTTCGTGGTAATGAGAACCTAATCAATGATCTGAGTGCGTCAGGACAGTTGTCGAACGCCAGAGTTCTCGTAAAACTCAAGGCGATCCACCGGACGAGTATCGATATAACGCTACCGAGATCAGTGACGTTCCAAGATGATAACTTAGTGTCGCTACTGCGAAACCGACTGCGTTTAGAATCCGATGACCCGATTTTCCCCGAAGAGATGGAGACGTTAACATCGTTTGATGCCTCAAACCCCGTAGATGGCGAGGAGATCGTCACCCTCACGGGTCTTGAAACCGCGACCAACTTGACGAGTTTGAATCTCTCAGGTAATGAGATATCAAGTCTGAGTCCGCTGTCGAGTTTGGCCAATGTTCAATCTCGGAATAATTTAGGTCCACTGACGGATTTGGATCTTTCGCAGAATAAAATATCGAGTATAAGTTCGTTATCGAATTTGACGCGTCTGACGGATTTGGATCTATCAGGTAATAAAATATCGAGTGTAAGTTCTCTATCACGCTTGACGCGTCTGACAGACTTAAATCTTTCCACCAATACGATATCGAGTCTGACCTCGCTATCGAACCTAATCAATCTGACGTCTTTGGATTTATCTACCAATGGTATTAGGGATGTGTTGCCACTACAGGGTTTGATCCATCTGCAGAGGTTACATCTCTCCGGCAATGACGATCTCACAGAAGAAAAAGCGTCAGTGTTGTATAAGTTGGAGCAGGCGAATCCATCTATAACGATAACGTTGCCAGGGAGTATAACGCTTCCAACGAATGTTGTGGTATTCAATAATGCCAACTTAGAAGCCGCCGTGAGAAGTGCGCTTCGAATATCGACAGGCTATCCAGTCTTAAAGAGTAAAATAACGGAGTTGACGCGTCTAATAGTCACCCGTAAAGAGATTGTGGATTTGACAGGTCTTGAAGAAGCAACTGGATTGACGACATTGGGTTTGGGGCAGAATGCTATAGAGAATATCGGTCCGTTGTCGAGTTTGACAAACCTTGAAACGTTGGATTTGGGACAGAATGCTATAAAAAATATCGGTCCGCTGTCGAGTTTGAGTCGTCTTGTGAGTTTGGATTTGGCGGATAATGAAATTGAGAATGTATCATCGCTATCGGGTCTAAGTGGTCTCAAGACGTTGGATCTGCGAGATAATAGTAGCTCGGATGCTAAAGATAACGATGTAGGAGATGCCACACCGCTAAAGGATTTGACGAGTCTAAGGAACATCTATCTCCACGGCAATGACAATATTAGGAATCTGGAATGGCTCGGTGCGCTTGTAAATCTGAGATCGGATATTCGATTACCAGATGTCGTGGGTATCCCGGATACAAACTTGGATAGTGCCGTACGCACGGCACTGCGGATAGCTGGAAATACTGTGTCAAACGATTTACCGATGTCAGAGGAGTTGTTGGAAAGTTTAGAGACCTTAACCGCATCGAACAGAAGTATAGAGGACCTAACTGGCTGTGAACACATGACAGGATTGACATCGCTGGATTTACGAAACAATCAGATAACGGATGTCACGCCGTTGTCGAGGTTGTATTCCCTTGAGACGTTGCAGGTGTCAGGTAATGGGATTTTGGACACTTCTGTGCTCCGCGAGTTAGAACGTCGCGGCACGAATATTGATATTACGATATACCGCTATCCGTTCTGGGATGTGAATCAAGATGGTAGCGTAGATGAAGAAGATGTGTTTTTGATTACTTTAACGATCACAGGAGAATCACCGGATGTCAACGGGGATGGTAGTGTAGATGGGGATGATGAAACGGCAGCAGATGCGAATAAAGACGGCAGTGTTGATACCGGTGACCTTCTATTGGTCTTTGAGAAACAGGATCGTCCAGTGAATCTCGGCGCACCGTTGCTGAGTGTGGGCTTGGACTGGGAGTTGCTTGAGCGAATAGATGCGAGTCGGCTGCGAGTGCAATTAGATATTCTACGTATGACGAATGATGGAACACCACAACATCAGCAAGTGGTTGTGTTTCTCCAAACGATTTTGGTAGCGATTCAACCGAATCAGACTTTGCTCTTAGCGAACTACCCAAATCCGTTGAATCCAGAGACGTGGATTCCGTATCAGTTAGCACGCGATAGTCATGTCCGTATTACAATTTATGATATGCAAGGTGCGATAATCCGTCGTTTAGAGTTGGGTTATCGTGCCGAGGGGTATTATCGTATCCGTAGCCGCGCGGCGTATTGGGATGGTCGCAACGAAATCGGCGAGCGCGTCGCAAGCGGTATCTACTTCTACCAACTCGAAACAGACGATGTATCGCTCCTACGAAAAATGGTAATTTTGAAGTAACCTATCACCTATTTATATCTCACCTATCGCGACTTCACCACGCTCCTGATCACGACAGTTGATCCCACTATCTTGGGAATCCTTGAATCCTGAGAATCCTAGTTGTGACAATCCATCACTAACCACTAAACGCCATTCCTCCAACAACTTATGACCCATAACCTACAACCCGTAACCTGTGTAGGAGCGACTTCCCGGTCGCGACGCTATATTCCCAAAAAGTGCCCGGTTCAACAAGTCAATTTTTGTAAAATATATGCAAATCGTGTGATTTATTCTGCAATTTTTGCGTGTTTTCAGTAGAGAAAGGATTATGGACAAGTTTCTATTGCCTTAGCAATACAATTTTTATGAATAAAATGAATGCTGGCGCGCATTTTAAGAAACTAAGTCTGTACCAGTGTTTTAGATGATTGGAAAGACATATCTGTCTGGAATTTCAAGGGTTTTGATACAAATATTTCAGTCTTTTAGAAATATTGGCACAGAACTTGCTAAATAGTCATAGTGGTGTTATTAAATTTTTTTATAATAAATTATAAATAATGAATAAATATTTCAATATACCAGACGCGTATTCGGCGTTGATTTGCGCGTATCCGGTGTTGATTCACACTTCTCAGATTTATATTTTCCCAGCTTAAGTATGAAACTTACAAAATTAATATATATCTTCTCTTTTTCGATCTTACTTCTGTTTGATGTATTGCCCGATGCCCTAAGCCAAAATGAACCACCAAGACTCGGGGCTATTATATATGGCACCCAGGAGCATGCAAATACAAGGATTCCACCGCCATCACTGCCGAAAAGACCTACCTTGGGTCGCACGGCCAGGACTGCACAGTCATCATTTGTAGTAACATATTCCGGTTTTACGCCGGAAGCGAGGGCAGCCTTTCAATATGCTGTTGACCTCTGGTCTGCGTATATCAGTTCACCTGTCCCGATCCGGATTAAGGCAGAGCTTAAATACCTCGGTGGATTTTTTGGTGGTTCCATTATCTTGGGAGGTGCGGGTCCAGAAAATTGGTTTTCTCCAACATCAACTAATCTGTGGCACCCTGTGGCACTCGCTAATAAGATTGAGGGACGGGACCTGGATAATACTGAATCAGACATCATTGCGATTTTCAACAACCATGCCGATGTAGGCTGGTATTTTGGCACCGATGGCGACCCGCCAATGGGTCAATATGACTTCGTTACTGTCGTGTTGCATGAAATTGGTCACGGCCTCGGTTTTGTTAGTGGTGCTTCTATAGGTAGAGGAGAGGACGCTGGCAAAGCTTTTCTTAGAGACAGAGACCCGAGTCGTCCAGCAATTTATGATAGTTTTGTCGTCAATGGGTCGGGAACAGCGATTACATCTTTTGATGATCCGTCCGCTGATCTTCTCACACAGTTTACTGGTAACAATCTTTTCTGGGATGGTGCGGAAGGAAAAGCGGCAAACAGTGGGACCCGCCCTAAGCTTTACGCACCCAGTTCCTTTTCCAGTTCAAGTTACATCCACTTGGATGAGAATACATATCCGGCAGGTAACCAGAACTCTTTAATGACCCCATTGCAGAGTAAGGGGGAAATGATTCACAAGCCGGGTCCTATCGCGCTCGGTATGCTGGAGGATATGGGTTGGACGATCAACACGCCACCCATGTTTGCCACAGAAACCACCACCCGCTCAGTGGCAGAGAATACCGCAGCCGGAGTGAACATCGGTGATGTTGTGTCAGCAACGGATGAAGATAAGAACGATACCTTGACCTATTCCCTCAGGGGGACGGACGCAACATCCTTTGCTATTGAAAGCACAACCGGACAGCTAAAGACATCAGCTGCTCTTAACTACGAGGTCAAAGATGCCTATACACTAACTGTTGCTGTCGATGATGAGGTCTCCGAAGCTACGATTGAGGTCACGATTAACATCACTGATGCAAACGATCCACCGATGTTCCCGACAGACAGCACGACTCGCGAAATAGTGGAGGGGACAGCAGCAAATCAAAATATTGGCATACCCGTGGTGGCGACAGACGAAGACCCTGACGACACTGCCTTAACCTATAGCCTCGGTGGCACTGACGCAGGATCCTTTAGCATTGACGAGGGGACAGGACAGTTAAAAACCAAATCCGTTCTCAACTATGACACCCAGAGCAGTTATGAGATAAGCGTCATAGCGACAGGAAGTGAAAATCTGACGGGTAGCATCAGCGTGAGTATCAATGTGATAAAGATCGTGGCTTTTACGGATACGGCGTTAGCGTCTGCGGTTCGAAGTGCGTTGGGTATAGCCTCAGGTGCGTCTATTCTCTCGAATACGCTTGCATCACTTACAAGTTTGACGGCTTCAGCAGATTCCATAAGCGACCTGACGGGACTCGAATATGCGACGGGTTTGAGGAGTTTGAACCTCTCAGATAATGCGATTGATGATCTGAGTTCCTTAGAGGATTTGGTGAACCTTGAGACGCTGAATCTGTTGGATAATGCCATTGTAAATCTCGAGGACCTCGAAAACTTGAGCAGTCTGACGACGCTGAATCTCTCAAAGAATGCGATTGTGAATCTGTCACATCTATCAAGTTTGAGTGCTTTAACGAATTTGGATTTGTCGAATAATTCAATAACAGATGTATCTGCTCTGTCAGGGTTAACAAATCTGACGCGTTTGAACCTAACTGGCAATTCGGGTATAACGAATCCGAAGGAGCTCTACAATCTCGAACAAGGTGGGACAACGATAACGTTACCATCTGGTATTGAGATCCCCGATCCAGTTAGTGTTCCCGATACGAACTTAGCCTCGGCATTGCGAAGTGAGCTGAGTATATCCACTGGTGATCCAATCTTCCCAGAGGATATGGAGACGCTAACAACGTTCAGCGCATCAAATCAGAGTATCGTCACACTCACGGGTCTTGAGGAGGCAACGGGTCTAACAACATTAGACTTAGGAAATAATTCGATCGTTACTCTGAGTCCACTGTCAGGATTAACAAGTTTGACGCGTCTGGATTTAGATAAGAATAAGATTGAGAATGTCTCTGCCTTATCAAGTGTGAGCAGTTTAACGCGTTTGGATCTTCGAAATAACGATGTTATGGATGCCAGACCGCTATCAACAATGACGCATCTAACACATCTGTATCTGGCTGGTAATGAGAATCTTACAAATATCAAGTACCTTGTCAAACTCACCAACACGACTGTGGATATAGACCTTCCTGATCCAGTTAGTGTTCCCGATACGAACTTAGCTTCCGCACTACGAAGTGCGCTGAGTATCCCGTCGAGTGATTCTATCTTCCCAGAGGATATGGAGACGCTGACGACGTTCAGCGCATCGAATCAGAGTATCGTCACACTCACGGGTCTTGAGAAGGCAACGGGTCTAACAACATTAGACTTAGGAAATAATTCGATCGTTACTCTGAGTCCGCTGTCAGGATTAACAAGTTTGACGCGTCTGGATTTAGATAAGAATAAGATTGAGAATGTCTCTGCCTTATCAAGTGTGAGCAGTTTAACGCGTTTGGATCTTCGAAATAACGATGTTATGGATGCCAGACCTCTGTCAACAATGACGCACCTGACGCATCTGTATCTGGCTGGTAATGAGAATCTTACAAATATCAAGTACCTTGTCAAACTCACCAACACGACTGTGGATATAGACCTTCCTGATCCAGTTAGTGTTCCCGATACGAACTTAGCATCTGCTCTGCGAAGTGCACTGAGTATACCCACTAGCGATGCTATCTTTCCAGAAGAGATGGAGACGCTAACGACGCTCAGCGCATCAAATAAAAGTATCGTCACGCTCACGGGTCTTGAGACAGCGACAGCACTAACGAGTTTGACGCTCTCGGAGAATGATATTGTAAATCTGAGTCCTCTGGAGGATTTGAGTAATCTTGAGACGCTGGATCTATCGGATAATGATATTGTGGATCTCCGTTATCTCAAGGACTTGACCAGTTTGACGACGCTGGATTTATCAGATAATGCGATTGTGAATCTGTCCCATCTCTCCGGTTTGAGTAGTCTTGAAACTTTGGATCTGTCGGATAATGAGATAACAGATGTATCACCGTTGCGGGATATGAGCAGTCTAACGACGTTGGATCTGAGTGGGAATACAGGTATAACGAATCCAGAGGAGCTCTACCACCTCGAACAAGGTGGGACGAGTATAACGTTACCAGACGGCATTGAGATTCCCGATGCGGTGGTGTTTACAGATGACAACTTGGAAACAGCCGTTAAAAGTGCGCTCCGTATAGCCAGCGCCGATCCAGTCTTAGAGACGGATATTACAACCCTCACCAGTTTCACAGCGACGCGTAAATCAATAGTCAATTTGACGGGTCTTGAGAAGGCGACGGGTTTAACAACATTAGATTTGGGTGATAATTCGATTGTCAACCTGAGTCCACTTTCAGGATTAACAAGTTTGACGCGTTTGGATTTAGCGGATAATGAAATTGAGAATGTATCATCGCTTCAAAATTTGACGAATCTTGAGCGTTTGTATTTAGATGATAATGAGATTGAGAATGTGTCAGCGTTATCAAGTGTGAGTAGTTTAAAGCGTTTGGAGCTACGAGATAACGATATAATGGATGCCAGACCGCTATCAACAATGACGCATCTGACGCATCTGTATCTCCGCGGTAATGATAATCTTAGTAATATCAAATACCTCGTAAAACTGACGACCACGACGATAGATATAGACCTTCCTGACCCGGTTAGTGTTCCCGATACGAACTTAGCCTCGGCACTACGAACAGCACTGAGTATACCCACCAGCGACGCTATCTTTCCAGAAGAGATGGAGACGTTAACAACATTCAGCGCATCGAATCAGAGTATCGTCACGCTCACGGGTCTCGAGAAGGCGACAGCACTAACGAGTTTGACGCTCTCGGAGAATGATATTGTGAATCTGAGTCCACTGTCGAAATTAAATAGTCTTGAGACGCTGGATTTATCAGATAATGATATTGTGGATCTCCGTTATCTCAAGGACTTGAGCAGTCTTGAGACGCTAAATCTATCGGAGAATGATATTGTGAATCTATCAAATCTTTCAGTTTTGAGTGTCTTGACGGATTTGAATTTGTCGAATAATTCGATAACAAATGTGACGGCACTGTCAGGGTTGACGAATCTGACGCTGTTGAACCTAACTGGCAACTCGGGTATAACCAATCCCGGAGCACTCTACGGACTCAAGCAAAGCGGTACGACGATAATAGGTGTTGATGTCCCGGATGCGGTGGAGTTCACGGATACGAATTTAGCATCAGCGGTGAGAATCGCCCTGAGAATAGCGACTGTAGATCCGATTTTAGAGGATGCGCTTGCGACCCTGACAGGGCTAACCGCCACGCGTAAATCGATCGTCAATTTGACGGGGCTTGAGCAAGCGACAGGTTTAACAACATTAGACTTGGGTGATAATGCGATCGTCAATCTGAACCCACTTTTAAGTCTGACGACTTTGACGACCTTGGATTTGGCGGATAATGAAATTGAGAATGTATCAGCACTTCAAAATTTGACGAATCTTGAGAGTTTGGATTTAGATGGTAATGAGATTGAGAATGTATCAGCGTTATCGAGTTTGAGTCGTTTGGAGCGTTTGGAGTTACGAGATAACGATATAAAGGATGCCACATTGCTGTCGGAGATGACGCATCTGACGCATCTATATTTGGACGGCAATGACAATCTTACAAATATCAAACGCCTCTTAAAACTCACCAGCACGGTTGTAGATATAAACCTGCCTGACGCAGTTGATGTTCCAGATACCAACTTGGCATCGGTACTTCGATCGAGGCTTGGATTCCTCATTGATGACCCGATCCTTCCTGAAGAGATGCAACAATTAACTGACCTGACGGCTGCGGGTCGGAATATCACCGACCTAACGGGACTTGAGACAGCCACAGATTTAACGAGCCTAACGCTCTCGAACAATACCATAGCTGATCTTGATCCACTCTCAGATTTAACGGGTCTGACGGATTTGAATCTGAGTAATAACCAGATTGAGGATCTCTCACCACTGGAAGCGTTGACGCACCTTGAGACGTTGGACTTGCGGAATAACCTAATAACGGATGTCACAGCGTTGGCAGAACTGACGCGTCTGACGCTCTTGCAACTCGCCGGTAATAGTGTTACGAATCCGGGAGCACTCTATAGACTCAAGCGAGACGGGACAACAATAACAGGTGTTGTTATCCCCGATGATGTGGTGTTTGATGATGCGAACTTAGAAGCTGCAGTGAAACTGGCACTGCGGATAGCAGACACAGCTCCTATCTTACCCGACGAAATGGCGACGTTGACGCGTCTAACAGCCTCGAATAAGTCAATCACCTCGTTGGGAGGACTTGAAGATGCGGGTCTGTTGGAAACATTGGATGTCGGTCAGAATGAGATATCGGATCTGAGTCCACTCTCAGGTTTGACGCACCTTGAGGTATTAGATTTAGCGGATAATGGTATAACGAATATCTCGGCACTCTCTGGCTTGACGAGCCTTGAACGACTGGATCTACAGAATAACGATGTGACCGATACAGCACGTCTATCGGAGATGACGCATCTGAGGTATCTGTATGTTCGCGGTAATGACAATCTTGGTAGCCTCAAGGAACTGGTAAAACTCAAGAATGCGGGAACTGTAGTAGACCTTACACTTCCGAGGCCTGTGAACATTCCAGATGATAACTTGGAAGATGATCTCCAAACCGCACTGAGTCTCGAAACCGATGACCCGATTTTCCCCGAAGATATGGCGACGTTAACATCGTTTGATGCCTCAAACCCCATAGAGGGTGAGGAGATCGTTACCCTCACGGGTCTTGAAACCGCGACCAACTTGACGAGTTTGAATCTCTCAGGTAATGAGATATCAAGTCTGAGTCCGCTGTCGAGTTTGGCAAGTGTTCAATCTCGAAACAATTTAGGTCCACTGACGGATTTGGATCTATCGGGTAATAAAATATCGAGTGTAAGTTCGTTATCGAATTTGACGCGTCTGACGACTTTGTATCTATCAGGTAATAAAATATCGAGTGTGAGTTCATTATCGCGTCTGACGCGTCTGACGACTTTGTATCTATCGACGAATCAGATATCGAGTGTGAGTTCCCTATCGAATTTAATTAGTCTCACGAGTTTGTATTTATCTAACAATCGTATTACAAACGTTCTTCCGTTACAAGGCTTGAGCAAACTACGGACGTTGGATCTCTTGGACAACGATGGTATAACGAATATAGAGGTGTTGTATAAACTCCTGGGGGACGGAACGAATATAACGCCTCCGACGAATATGAGAGTTCCGACGGATGAGGATATAGTGTCATTCAATAATTCCGCCTTAGAAACAGCCGTTCGAAGTGCGCTGCGAATATCGACGGGCTATCCAGTCTTAAAGCGCAAAATAACGGAGTTGGCGCGTCTAACAGCCACCCATAAAGAGATTGTGGATTTGATAGGTCTTGAAGAAGCAACGAATTTGACGACGTTGGATTTAGGCAATAATGCGATCGTGAATCTGAGTCCACTTCAGAATCTGAGTAGTCTTGTGAAGTTGGATTTAGCCGATAACGCTATAACCGAATTCACAGCGCTGACGGGTTTGAGTATTCTTGTGGATTTGGATTTAGATGGCAATGAGATAGTGAGTTTGCCGGAAAATCTGAGGGGTCTGAGTAGTCTTGTGACGTTGGATTTGGCGGATAATAATATTGAGAATGTACCATCGCTATCGGGTCTAAGTGTTCTCAAGACGTTGGATCTGCGAGATAATAGTAGTTCGGATGCTAAAGATAACGATGTCAGAGATATTACACCAGTATCAGGTTTGGAGTTGAAGGCGTTGTATCTTCGTGGTAATGAGAACCTAATCAATGATCTGAGTGCGTCAGGACAGTTGTCGAACGCCAGAGTTCTCGTAAAACTCAAGGCGATCCACCGGACGAGTATCGATATAACGCTACCGAGATCAGTGACGTTCCAAGATGATAACTTGATAGCAGCACTACACACCGAACTTAACAGTCTTCCTAATTTCAACTTACAATCCGACGATCCTATCTTCCCGGTAGATATGGAAGCACTAACAGGTTTGACCGCAGTGGGGAGTCAAGATAGCAAGATAAGCAACCTGAGGGGTCTTGAAACGGCTATCAACTTGACGAGTTTGAATCTGTCAGGTAATGAGATATCAAGTCTGAGTTCCCTGTCGAGTTTGGCAAGTGTTCAATCTCGGAATAATTTAGGTCCTCTGACGACTTTAAATCTGTCGAATAATAAAATATCGAGTGTAAGTTCGTTGTCGAATTTGACGAATCTGACGGATTTGAATCTATCGAGTAATAGGATATCGAGTGTGAGTTCATTATCGCGTCTGACGAGTTTGACGGATTTAAATCTATCAACAAATCAGATATCAAGTCTGAGTTCCCTATCGAATTTAATTAGTCTCACGAGTTTGTATTTATCTAACAATCGTATTAGGGATGTGTTGCCACTACAGGGTTTGAGCAATTTAGAAACATTGGATCTCTCAGGTAATACAGGTTTAACAGAGGAAAAAGCGTCAGTGTTGTATAAACTCGCTCAGTTCGGAACGACTATCACTTTACCCATTGGCATTACGCTTCCCACAGCGACGAATATCGTGGTATTCAATAATGCCAACTTAGAAGCAGCAGTGAGAAGTACGCTTCGAATATTGACGGGCTATCCTGTTTTTCAGGAGAAGATAACAGCCCTTACCGGTCTAACAGCGACGTATAAGCAGATAGACGATCTAACAGGTCTTGAGCAGGCGACGAATTTGACGACGTTGAATTTGGGGCGGAATGCTATAGAGAATATCGGTCCGCTGTCGAGTTTGACAAACCTTGAAACGTTGGATTTGGGGCAGAATGCTATAGAGAATATCGGTCCGCTGTCGAGTTTGAGTAGTCTTGTGACACTGGATTTGGCGGATAATAATATTGAGAATGTATCATCGCTATCGGGTCTAAGTGTTCTCAAGACGTTGGATCTGCGGGATAATAGTAGCTCTGATGCTAAAGATAACGATGTGGGAGATGCCACACCGCTAAAGGATTTGACGAGTCTGACCTATATTTATCTCAGTGGCAATGAGAATCTCGATAATCTAGAGTGGCTGGGTGCGCTTGAGAATCTGCGATCAGATATTCGGCTACCGGATGTTGTTCGACTCCCGGATACCAACTTAGATTCTGCCGTGCGAACAGCACTGCGGATAGCTGGGAACACTGTGTCAAACGATTTACCCATGTCAGAGGAGTTGTTGGAAAGTTTAGAAACACTGACGGCATCGAATAACGGTATAGAAAATCTAACTGGCTGTGAACACATGACGGCATTGACCTCGCTGGATTTACGAAACAATCAGATCACAGATGTTACGCCTTTATCGAGGTTGTATTCCCTTGAAACATTGCAGCTATCAGGTAATCGGATTTTGGATACTTCTGTGCTCCGCGAGTTGGAGCGTCGTGGCACGAATATTGATATTACGATATACCGTTATCCGTTCTGGGATGTGAATCAAGACGGCAGAGTAAATGAGGCGGATGTGTTCCTGATTACGCTAACGATCACAGGAGAATCACCGGATGTCAACGGGGATGGTCGTGTAGATGGGGATGATGAAACGGCAGCGGATGCGAATAAAGACGGCAGTGTTGATACCGATGACCTCCTGTTGGTTTTTGAGAAGCAGGATCGTCCAGTGAATCTCGGCGCACCGTTGCTGAGTGCGGACTTAGACTGGGAGTTGCTTGAGCGAATAGATGTAAGTCGGCTGCGAGTGCAATTAGGTATTCTACGTATGACGAATGATGGAACATCACAACATCAGCAAGCGATTGTGTTTCTCCAAACGATTTTGGTAGCGATTCAACCGAATCAGACTTTGCTCTTAGCGAACTACCCGAATCCGTTGAATCCAGAGACGTGGATGCCGTATCAGTTAGCACGCGATAGTCATGTCCGTATTACGATTTATGATATGCAAGGTGCGATAATCCGTCGTTTAGAGTTGGGTTATCGTACCGAGGGGTATTATCGAATCCGTAGCCGAGCTGCATATTGGGACGGTCGCAACGAAGTTGGCGAACGCGTTGCGAGTGGTATCTATTTCTATCAACTTGAGACCGATGGTGTATCTCTTCTGCGAAAGATGGTAATCCTCAAATAGAATAGATCCGCAATGTGGGAGGGGTTTGCAACCCCGAATCCATAATGTGGGAGAGATATGTAGCCTCGCGCGCTCTCGAACCCCAATTCGCACTCTACTCCTACATATTCTTGACTGTATCAAACCCAGTGATTGCCTGCTGTATCTCTGCTTCTGTATGGGTTGCCATCACTGTGACGCGCAGACGACTCGTTCCCGTTGGTACAGCCGGTGGACGGATCGCTGGCGCGAAGACACCTTCAGTAAGTAACGCTTCTGCTACACCTGTAGCCCGTTGCGGACTTCCCAATACTACAGGAAGGATCTGCGTTTTGGTCGGCAATAGGGTATACCCTAAATCAATCAACCCCGTTTTGAGACGTTTCGCATGTGAGAGCAGGCATTGTCGCAGTTCTGGTGAAGACCGCATCACATCAAGTGCAGTGTTCGCCGCCGCCAACGTCGCAGGCGGTAATCCGGTCGTGAAGATAAAGCCACGGGCGCGATTGATGAGTAATTCAATCAGGGCACGACTCCCGGCGATATATCCGCCAAGCGCGCCGACTGCTTTGCTGAGTGTACCCATCTGGATAATCTCTTTTGCTTCCAGACCGAAATGCGAGACAGTGCCGCTCCCGCCTTTTCCTAATACACCAAACCCGTGAGCGTCATCTACTAAGATCATCGCGTCGTATTGTGCGGCAATGTCGTAAATATCGGGTAAAGGTACTATGTCGCCGTCCATACTGAAAACACCGTCTGTCACGATAACTCTCCGCCGAAATGTAGTGGACTCTGATAACAAGGTCTTGAGGTGCTCCACATCGCAATGCCGATAGACTTTTTTCGTGGCACGGCTAAGACGGCATCCGTCTATGATACTGGCGTGGTTGAGTGCGTCGCTTAAGATTAGGTCGCCTTCCCCCGCAAGCATAGGAATAATGCTTGTATTGGCAGCGTAACCTGAGCTGAAGACAAGCGCGGCTTCAGTGCCTTTTGTCTTTGCAAGGTTGGTTTCTAAAGTTGTGTAGAGTTCACTGTTTCCCGAAATTAGGCGAGAACCACTTGCGCCTGTGCCAAAAGTTTGCGTTGCCTCAACTGCTGCGGCGATGACTTGCGGGTGCGTGCTTAACCCCAAATAGTTATTTGAACCGAGCAGAACGACATCGCGCCCATCAAGGTTGATTGTTCCTGTTGGTGCGTTCATGACGGTGCGGAGGTGGCGTCGTAAACCCGCTTGTTCTATTGCTGCGCGTTCAGTCTCCAGCCAATCGTAGCTATTCATTGGAGGCATCTGCTCCATCTCATCCGGTAAATTGCCTCAAGAAGATATGACTTTGCCGCAGGGAGCGTTGTCGTGCTTCCAGCGTCTCTTCATAAGCCCGATCTTCTACCTCAACGCAGACAGCACCTTCATAACCGGTATCGCTTAAGACAGAAAAGAACCTCCCCCAGTTGACATCGCCAAGTCCAGGGAGTTTCGGTGTATGATACGATAAGGGTGTTGCGAGGATGCCGACTTCATCAAGTTTTGCTCTGTCCAATCGCACATCTTTTGCGTGCACGTGGAAGATTCTATCCGCAAAGGTCACGAGCGGTTTCAGATAGTCCATTTGAAGCCATATAAAATGGGATGGATCGAAATTGAGCCCAAAGTTCGGAGACGGAATTTCTTCAAACATCCGTTCCCAAACCGCTGGGGAATAAGCAAGGTTTTGTCCGGCGGGCCATTCGTCTTCCGTGAAAAACATGGGACAATTCTCGATGCCGATGCGGATACCGTGGTCAGCAGCGAATTGAATTAGCGGTTTCCACACCTTCTTAAAACGGTTCCAGTTCTCATCTATCGTGCGTGTCTGATCCCTACCGATAAACGTGTTTACGATGTTTACTGATAATTTTTTCGCTGCCAGAATCAGTTTTTTGAGATGTTCGCTGTAGATAGCAGCTTCAGTTTCGTCGGGTGTCAACGGGTTCGGGTAATATCCTAAGCCGCTGATTTTTATTCCTGTTTCTGAGACACATTGCAGGATTTCATCTGCTTCTCTGTCAGAAAGTGCCGCTGCATCAATGTGCGTGACGCCAGCATAACGTCTTTCCGCTTTCCCTTTGGGCCAGCACATCAGTTCGACACAATCGAAGCCAGTATCTCCGGCGAATTGGACGACTTCTGTCAACGTCTGTTCCGGCAAAATTGCGCTTACAAATCCGAGTTGCATTATGTAACCTCTATTTCGTTTTTAGTATTTTACAACAGAAAAGCACAGGTTGCAAGCGCGTATTAACATGCCCACCAGCAAAGATAGCAAACAGATAGGAACGAACATCAGAATAGATTTACATAAAATTGCGAAGTATGATACAATTCGTTGCATAAGCGTTCTATATCTCGACCCTACGATTCGCATGCAGAGAAGGAGAAAAAAATGACCCCTGAACAACGTTATCTGTTTGATGTTACAGGCTACTTGCACATTGAAGGTGCCGTCAAGGGTGATGCCTTAAAAGAGGCACAGGAAGCTGTGGATCGGTATATCCACATGCCCGTTGAAGAGCGTCCGGAAGGATTTACAACACGCCCGCGTGAATTAGAACCGGGCAAAGGGGGTAGGTATGAACACGGATTCGCCTTCGACCGATCGCTTGAGGCAATGACGGTGCATCCTGCTATCTGGCCCCTCATCAAAGAATTCACCTTCGATAAACCGCGCTTTGTCACTGGGACCCTCACACTTCAACAGCACGACCCAAATAGACAACCGATGGGCACAAATCCAGCGGGTTTACACTGTGCACGTGAAGGACGACACTGGTTGACCCGTTACGAAGTTAAAGATAGTCAAATCTACTGCAACGATTTTGTAGCATTTTTTTATTTGACAGACGTACAACCCGAAGACGGTGGGTTGATTGTCATTCCTGGTTCGCATAAGAGCAAATTTGAGAGACCTGAAGACCTCCTGACCCCAGGACCCGACGGTATTGACCCTGAAGCAGATGATGTTTTTACGAATATCACACCCAAGGCGGGTGATTTCGTCGTCATCTCTGAGTTATTGACACACGGTGTCTTGCGGTGGAGACCGAAAGACCGAGATAGACGCTTTCTTATTCTCCGGTATCGTCCGCAGTATGATGGAAAAGTGAGTCTGCCAGAGGTAATCATCAACCGTTTAACACCTGAGGTACAGGAGTTGGTGCAAACGGCATCTTATCAGCATACCAAAGAGGTAGTCCAACAGGATGTTGTAGAGTTGAGTGTTTAATTGCGTAATTGGGTTTGCATGCTGCACTGAAAAGGGAGGAAAATCCGATGGGAACGAATCAATATCGTGTTTGCATTGTTGGCTGTGGTAGAATGGGTGGTACAATTGACGAAGAGGTCCGCGCATCACCGCACGGTGCCCTGCCGTATTCGCATGCCTCAGGGTACGTCGCTTTTGAACGGACAGATCTTATTGCTGCTGCGGATGTGGTCGAAGAGAAAGCACAGTACGTCTGCAACAAATGGGATATTCCGAAATATTACTTAGACTATCGCGAAATGATAGTCCAAGAGAAGCCTGATATTATTAGTATCGCCACACGTCCTGGAAACCACGCCGAGATCACACAATTCGCCGCGGAAAACGGTGTGAAGGGCATCTATTGTGACAAACCGCTTTGTGCCTCTATGGAAGAAGCGGATGCGATGGTAGAAGTATGCGACAAATACAATGTCAAGTTCAACCTCGGTACGCAGCGTCGTTTCACCCCAGGATATATCAAAATGCGTGAGATACTCGAAAGCGGGATACTCGGTGACAGACGTTCTATCGTCTCGTATACCGGAGGAGCTGCGCTCTGGGGCTATACGCACGCTGCGGATCTACTCCTCTTTTTAGCAAGTGATTCTCCAATAGAATACGTCCAAGGCAATGTTGCCGTTGACGATGCCGACTTTGAAGACAATCGCACCGAAAACGATCCGGGTATTGTAATGGGGTTCATCCGTTTTCAGAACGGTATTAACGGCATTAGCATCCCTGGCACGGCTTATGAATTTGAGGTGAATTGTAGCGAAGGCACAGTCCGTTCACTTAACAACGGACTCGGTTTTCAACTCCGCAAACGACAAGGGCAATTTGATGAGATTTTAGACGCACAATTCCCAACCTTTGAACGGAAAAGCGGCACCGTCGGTTGCATTGAGGATATTGTTGACGCGATCGACACCGATACCGAGACACAGGGCAACATTCATCTCGCACACCGAAGTACTGAGATGGTTTTTGCCATCGTCGACTCCCAACGGCAGCAAGGAAAACGGGTGCCGATGCCAATGGAAAATCGAGGACTCTACCTCGGAAGGTGGTAGCGTGAAACCAAAAACCACTATACGTTTTGGATGCATTATTGCTCTGTTGCTTCTGTTGAACTATGGAGCAATTCTGTCCAACAGCGAACAGCATTCGGAAACAGATGCTACGCGTCCGTTGAGCACACGCTATGAAAAGCAGAAACGAAGCCGAGACGGTATCGGTAAAATCTACATGGGACGCGAAATCTCTCGTGTGATGGGGCATCAAGGGGCGGAATGGTTGGAACGTCCTGAGCGTGAGCGTGAAGAGATGCCTAACCTTCTTGTTGAATTGCTGAAACTCAAAGAGGGAGATGTGGTGGCGGATATTGGGGTTGGGACGGGCTACATCGCTCGACGTATTGCACCGAAAGTTGGGGATACAGGCACGGTCTACGGTGTTGACATTCAGCCTGAGATGCTGGAGCTGCTCGCTGAGAAGATGAAGGAAGTGGGCATTACAAACGTCAAGGGTATATTGGGAACTATCTCCGATCCGAAATTACCGCCTGAATCGGTAGATTTGGCAATTATGGTAGATGTCTATCACGAGTTTTCGCATCCTTATGAGATGATGCAAAATATCTGTCGTGGACTCAAGACGGGGGGTAGGGTTGCTTTTGTCGAATACCGCGCCGAGGATCCGAAGGTTCCAATCAAACGCTTGCACAAGATGAGTGAGCTGCAGGTGATTAAAGAGGCGACACCGCATCCGCTTGTCTGGGTGGAGACGCTCAGCGACTTGCCGTGGCAACATGTTATCATTTTTGAGAAGATTGGTAGGCAGGAGTAAGTTTTTTGTGATTCCGTTGTACAGGCAATGCAAGTAGCGTTGCTCCTTAGGACAGAAACGGATCATATTCAATCACTCCCGCGATTGCTGTAACAATAAGGTTCATGATTGACAAAGGCACTTCGCCAATCTTCCGAACAAATCGCAGCGTATCAATACCGCGTAGCTGCAATGTATCAACCGCCGAGGGTTTTGTGAGTCCGTTTGCGAAATCTGGGTCCAACCGTACATGCCAAATATTTCCTTCAAATGCCTTTTTCCATTCCGTTATTGGAGCAACAAGTCGAATAGGTAACACACCGATTTCATCAGAGTTCACGACGACAATAGGGCGCGTTTTCCGAATTTCCGCACCAAGTGTTGGGTTAAGATCAGCTAACCAGATCTCACCGCGTTTCGGATTCATCGGTGAAATCTCCTGCTTGCCACTCGGTGCGTTCATCTGCTGTTTGTTCATAATGAGATTTCATCTGTTCCGCCTGTTCAAAGAGAAGTTGGCGCCGTTCCTCTACAGAAAGGCTCATAAATTCTACTTGAACGGACTGTTTTTCTGGTGCTGTCAAGGCACATAGTAGACGGTACGCTGATGGTAACTTACTTTCCGGGAGTTTTGCTACCAGTTGTTGTACCTGAGCGTGTGTGACTGTTTTCATTCTTTTCTCCTTAGGTCGTGATTTAGAGAAAATTGCAATAAATTGCAACCAGTGGTGTTTTCATGGCGAATTGTCACTAAAATTGTACTACATTTGTTCCTACGTGTCAACGAGAACTCGATGTCCTTATGGAGAGAAAATCATTTGACAAAAAAGCGACGACCCCGTAAAATTTTTGCTAAACCTTTTGACTCACGAAGCGTCACAATATGCTAAGTCAGTTATAGCAAATTGCAGCCCACATTTTATCAAAAAAACTCACAAGGTGCGTCCTGAACGCTAAAAGGGAGAGGATTCTGTGAAGATTGTTAACAATACGATTCCACTAACAGCTATGTTGGTGTGTTTTTGTCTCGCTGTGCTGGGGCTTTCCTCAGTATCCGCGGATCAGAGCGAATCTGCACAAGCAACGGTTGATTACAACCTTGATGTCCGACCTATTCTTGCGAATAATTGTTTTGCCTGCCACGGACCGGATGCGAAGACCCGGGAGGCTGACCTACGG
Organism: Candidatus Poribacteria bacterium; assembly: GCA_958295815.1. Classification (GTDB taxonomy): domain Bacteria; phylum Poribacteria; class WGA-4E; order WGA-4E; family WGA-3G; genus WGA-3G. The sequence continues at coordinate 150,034 of OY282374.1, forward strand.
CTTGATACGAAAGAAGGCGCGTTCTCTGAACCGAGTGGATATCCCGTCATCGTTCCCGGTAAACCAGAAGAGAGCGAACTACATCTGCGTGTCGTCTCCAATGATGACAATTACCGCATGCCACCCGCGGGCTTCAACAAGACGCTGACCCCAGAGCAAATTGATGTCATCACCCAATGGATTCGCGAAGGCGCGAAATGGGAAGAACACTGGGCGTTCACCACTCCGGTCCGTCCAACGCCACCTGAAGTCAAGGACCAAGACTGGATCCGAAATCCCATTGACGCTTTTATACTCTCACGGCTTGAAAAAGAAGGTTTACAACCCGCAGACGAAGCCGACAAACGAACCCTTATCCGACGCCTCAGTTTTGATCTCACCGGTTTACCACCGACCCGCGAAGAGATCCATCAGTTCCTTGAAGATGATTCGCCAGATGCCTACGAAAAAGTTATTGATGCTTTTATGGCAAAGCCGGAATACGGAGAACATTTTGGACGCTTCTGGTTGGATGTTGCACGGTACGGTGATACCCACGGACTCCATTTAGATAACTACCGTGAAATGTGGCCCTACCGAGACTGGGTGATTGAGGCATTTAATAAAAATATGCCGTTTGACCAGTTTACGATTGAGCAGTTGGCAGGCGATCTCTTGCCGGAACCGACCCTTGAACAACAGATCGCTACCGGTTTCAATCGATGTCACGTTACGACAAGTGAAGGCGGTTCTATTGACGAAGAGTACTATGTTCAATATGCGATTGACAGAGCCGATACCACCTCTACTGTCTGGATGGGATTGACAGTTGGGTGCGCCCAGTGCCACGATCACAAATATGATCCGATTACACAGAAGGAATTCTATCAACTCTACGCCTATTTCAACAATATCACCGAAAATGCTATGGACGGCAACCGCAAGGATTCGCCTCCGGTTGTGAAGCTGCCGACCCCAGAGCAGGAGGCAGAACTCGCAGCGTTTGATGAGCAGATTACTGAGTTGGATGCCCAGACAAAAGCACCTATCGCTGAAATTGATGCGACGCAAATCGCATGGGAAAATAGGATGCCGCACTGGGCAACGCTGAAACCGACTTCTCTCTACTCTAAAGGTGGGGCGACACTCGAAGTCTTGGAGGATAATTCCATATTAGTCAGCGGTCCCAATCCTGAGCAGGAAATTTATGAAGTTATCGCAGAACTACCGCCCGGCAAATGGAGTGCTGTCCGATTGGAAGGTCTTACGCACGAATCCTTACCGAAAGGTGGGGTCGGCAGAAGTGATAACAGCAACGTTGTCTTGACCGATTTTGCGTTGTTCATTGCCCCTTCTGAAACAGAAGGCGATGCATCTCCAACGAAAGACGACACAGATGTCGCTGCTGAAGTTGAAACAGAAGCGGAGAGCGAAACTGCCTCCGATGTTGATGTCGAGGCACCGGAGGAAGACACAACTCCGGTTGATGCAGGCTCTGAAGTGGATGCGGAAAGCACACCAACAGACGAAGCAGATACAGAAGGTGAGACCGCAGATATCGATGCCGACGATCCGTGGACACGTATACCGATAGTACAGGCGTGGGTGGACCATGAGCAAGCACTCGGTGAAGATGCCCTTGAGGGGGTCGTTGCAAATGCGATTGACGACAAAGCAGAGACTGGATGGGCACTCGATAGAAGACGCGAGAATCGGCAGGCTATCTTTCTTGTCGCTGCTCCGTTTGGCATGAACGGTGGCACATTGAAAATCCGCCTCAAGCATGAGTACGACTTACGGCAAAAGCAGCTCGGACGTTTCCGACTTGCGCTGACAGATGCTCCAACTATTTATCCCATCGGTTCCAAAATTACGTTAGCAGACTGGCACGCCGCCGGTCCGTTTACGGCGGAACACGGAAACCTCGCTTTCTACAAAGTCTTTGAACCTGAAACGAAAAACGTTAGCACGAACGATTCTTTTGAGGTGAACGGTAAGACCATCAAATGGGAGAAGCAGACGCATTGGGTTGATGGGCAGGTACATAATGACATCGTTGGTGAAAACAGTGCTACCTATCTCTTCCGAAATATAACCTCTGTTACAAAACAGAGAGCGCAGCTGTACATCGGGAGCAATGATGCACTCAAGGTGTGGATGAACGGTACCGAACTCCTCTCCAAAAACGTCCAGCGAGACGCAGGTGCAGATCAAGAGCAAATCCAGGTGCAACTCAAGCCTGGTAATAATACGCTACTCCTGAAGGTTGTCAACTATTCAGGTCCTTCTGGCTTCTATTTCCGTATTGAAACCGATACGCCGATGACACCGGCAAATGTTGTTGATATCGCTGGTATGCCTCGTGGTGAACGCGAGACTGAACAGCAGGCACTCATTCGGGATTACTATCGGAAAAACATCACACCCGATAAGGCGGTGAATGAAGACGCACAGCGCGCATTCGCGGATCTGAAATCACTCTTTACTGACTTAGCAGAGGTCCAAGGGAAGCGGAATACACTGGATGCTTCGCTAACGACAACGCTCGTGATGCAGGAGCGAGAGGAACCAAGGGGTGCCTATGTCTTAGCGCGTGGTGAGTATCAGAATCCGGAAGAACAGGTCTATCCAGAGACGCCTGCTATACTGCCTGCGATGCTGGAGAACACACCACCGAATCGTCTCGGTTTGGCGAAGTGGTTGCTTTCGCCGGAACATCCGCTCACCGCTCGTGTAACGATTAACAGATTCTGGCAGAATGTTTTTGGTGCCGGTATTGTGGAAACGGCGGAGGACTTCGGTACACAAGGCACACCGCCGGAACATCCGGAACTCCTTGATTGGCTATCTACTGAATTTATCGCGGTCGAGTGGGATATCCAAAAAATGCTCAAATTGATGCTCACTTCAGCGACGTATCGGCAAAGCGCACGGGTTACACCTGAGAAATTGGAACGTGATGCGGATAACATACTCCTCTCCCGCGCGCCAAGGTATCGACTTGATGCCGAAATCGTGCGTGATAATGCGCTCGCTGTCAGTGGCTTGTTGTATTCCAAACTTGGCGGTCCAAGTGTTAAACCTCCACAACCCGATGGGCTTTGGAAAGCCGTTGGGTTTACCGGATCTAATACCGACACGTTTGTTAAAGACACCGGTCCCGATAAGGTTTACCGTCGAAGCCTCTATACGTTCTGGAAACGTACCGCACCACCGCCACAGATGAACATCTTGGATGCACCATCGCGTGAAGCCTGCACAATCCGTCGTGAGCGCACGAACACACCAATGCAGGCGTTAATGTTGATGAACGATCCGCAGTTCTTTGAAGCGGCGCGTGCTTTCGCAGAGCGTGCCATTAAGGAAGGTGGCAAAACACCGGAGGCGCGTATTGCGTATCTCTTTGAGGCAGCTACTGCTCGCCTACCGAAACAGGTTGAAGAAGCCCTCTTGTTGAAGACGTTCCAAGCGCATTATCAGGAGTTAGAGGCTGATCCCGAAGCAGCCAAAGCACTCATTACTGTCGGTGAATCAGTCCCTGATGAAACCTTAGATGCAGTCGAAGTCGCGGCATGGACAATGATTGCGAACCTGATTCTCAATCTGGATGAAGTCCTGAATAAAGGGTAGCAAGGTATGCTACCCTCGCAGGCACGGTTTGCAACCGTGCAAGGAGTTAAAGAATGGATCCGATTAAAGAATATCTGAAACTTGAGACACGTCGCCAGTTCTTTGGTAAATGTGCATCAGGGCTCGGTGCCGCAGCACTTGCGTCCGTACTGCCGAACGGCATTGTCAACGCACTTGAAAGTCAAGTGAAACCGAGATTCGGAGGTCTACCAGAGTTACCACACTTTGCCCCGAAGGCGCAACGGGCTGTATACCTCTTTATGTCTGGTGCACCTTCGCAACTTGATTTGTATGACTATAAACCGAACATGCAGGAATGGTTCGATACAGACCTCCCAGAATCTGTCCGGATGGGACAGCGTCTCACCACGATGACCTCTGGACAAGATAAATTTCCCATTGCGCCGTCTATATTTAAGTTTGAGAAGCATGACAATGGGGGTGACGGGGCATGGATTAGTGAGTTGCTACCGCATACCGCATCCATGGTGAAGGACCTCGCTATTATCAAGACGGTACACACCGAAGCGATTAATCACGATCCAGCGATTACTTTCTTCTGTACCGGCGATGAGAGTCCCGGAAAACCGAGCCTCGGTGCATGGCTGAGTTATGGACTCGGCAGTGAAAACGAAAACCTCCCCGCTTTCATTGTTATGAACGCAACATGGAGCGGTCCGACAGGCGCGCAAGCACTCTACAATCGTCTCTGGGGATCTGGTTTCCTCCCATCAGAACATCAAGGTGTCCTGCTCCGCAGCCAAGGCGATCCTGTTCTGTTCCTTTCAAATCCGGAAGGTGTCACTGAGAAAGCAAGGAAACAGATGCTGGATACCCTTGTCGACCTCAATCAGGAACTCTACCAAGAGATTGGCGACCCGGAAACGCATGCACGTATTTCTCAATATGAGATGGCGTTCCGCATGCAGACAAGCGTCCCTGAACTCACTGACCTATCGAAAGAGCCCGATCATATCTTAGAAATGTACGGTCCTGAAGTCAAGACCCCCGGCACGTTTGCTAACTGCTGTATCCTCGCACGTCGGATGATGGAGCGGGATGTCCGCCTTGTCCAAGTATTCCATCGCGGTTGGGATCAGCACGGCGATCTTCCCAAGAACATCCGGAATCAAGCTCGCGACATTGACCAGCCTTCAACCGCGCTCGTTCAAGATTTGAAACAACGTGGTATGCTGGACGAAACCTTAGTCGTTTGGGGCGGCGAATTCGGACGAACTGTTTATTGCCAAGGTAAACTCAGTCCAGACAACTATGGACGCGATCATCATCCGAAGTGTTTCACACGCTGGATGGCGGGTGGCGGAATAAAGGGTGGAGTTGTCCATGGTGAAACCGATGACTTTAGTTACAATATCGTCAAGGACCCTGTCCATGTTCGCGATATAAATGCTACGATTCTCCATCAACTCGGCATTGATCACGAGCGGTTAACTTATAAGTTCCAAGGACTTGACCATCGCTTGACAGGCGTCGAGGAAGAAGCACGGATCGTCAATGAGATTTTGGCGTAATGGTGTACGCGAAGGGATTAGGGTTACAAACCCTTCCCACTTAGGATTTGGGGCTGAATGAAAAAATTAAGAGCCGTCGTCGTTGGTGCGGGCTGGTCGGGTGAAGGGCACACAAAAGCCTTTCAACATTACGGTGTTGAAGTGCTGGCTATTTGTGCCCGCAAACCGGATATCGTGCAAAAAGTCGCCGCTGGATTAGGCGTCCCGGAGGCGTCAACCGATTGGCGAAAGAGTTTGCTGAAACATAAACCGGATATCGTCGCGCTCACAACCCCGGCGATTTTGCGGACCGAAGTCATCGAATTAGCGGTGGAGCTCGGGTGCCATATCATCAGCGAAAAACCGTTGGCACTTACCGCAGCAGAAGCGGAACATATCTATAATCTCGTCAAAGATACGGGACTGAAACACGGATTCGCTGCAACGCACCTATATGATCCGAGTGTGTTCTATGTACGTGAACTCCTAACCCGGCAGAAGGTCATCGGTGAGTTAAAAGCAGTCGATGTTGGATACCCCCGTCGGATTCCAAACGATACACCTTCAAATATGGTGAAGCCTTGGAATTGGATGAACTCTCTGGCGCACGGCGGAGGTGCGTTGAACAACGCACTCACGCATCGGCTCGGTATGCTGGAACGGATGACGGGTATGAAGGTCGTCTCTGCTGTTGGTGAAGCCAGACCTGTTGTCTGGGAAGCACCTGTCGTGCCGGAGATTCGCGACTTTCGGGTCTGGACGCGTAAAGAACTCACACTTGAAGAGGCATCCAAATATGAGTGGCGCGTCTGTGATGCTGAAAATGATTTCTCGGCACTCTTCAAGTTGGCGCGTTCGGTATCTGATAGTGAAAATTCTATTTTAGTGACGATGCGGACACAGCCTGGTGTGCCGACGAATACGCCTACTGGTGGATGGTATTTTTACGGCGGTAGCGGAACATTTGTAGCAGGAGGTAGGCATATTTTATCTCCACTCACGTGTTATGATCTGAACAATACAGCTGAGGAATTCTCGGTACCGCAACAGTTCTCGGATTCGCTACCTCGTATTGGGGACGACATTCAAAACAAATGGGTCGCGCTCGTTCGGGATTTCCTTGCCGATATTCAGAACCGTCCTCACGAACCCTACCTGACATTTCAAGATGGCTGGCGTTACCAAGTTGCTATTGACGCAATACGGACAAGTCAGGGATGGACGCAGCTTCCTTGTTAATCTCTCCTTTTTTCCCTTAGGATTGGTAGAAGAGGTTTCTAACCTCACCAGTTCTCGGTTTAGGGTCTCTATGACGAATAGCGTCTGGGCATACTGGGTAGGTTTGATATGCGATGTTTTCAACCTGCGCCTTTCGGTAGTGTGTTGTTAGTTCTAAAATCTACTATAGAAGAATGTTGTAAGGTAGCCACAAATGTACGAAAAGCATGGCGAAACCATTAGTGCGCATACTTTCCTCGCAGCGTTACAGGGCGATACGGCGCGTGTTGTCCTAACGAATTGCACGATTGAAGGTGTTGTTGACATCTTTTCTACCGGATTGGAACGCGACGAGAACGACCGGATTCTTCTCAAAAAGTCGCTGGCGTGCATCGGGTGTACATTTAAAAACTTCGTCAATTTCCGGGGAGTCGTTTTCCACCAGGAGATTGACTTTCGGCGCACGCTCTTTGAGGCGGATGTTGATTTCGATGAATCCGTCTTATACGGCACTTGTGCATTCCGTGAAGCGATCTTCCAGAGACGCGCTGATTTTCATAGTGCCATGTTCCGACGGAGTGTCAGTTTTTGGCGGACGAGATTTAACGGCGTCACTGATTTTCATGGGGTTCAATTCCGAGAAAGTGCCGTTTTCCACGAGGCTAACTTTCATAATGAAGTCAATTTTCGACGCGTGCTGTTCCAAGGCACCTTTGACTGTACTGGCACCTTGTTTCCTGAAACGACAGCGTTTAATAACGCTACATTTCTCAGTATTGCCAATTTTACCGGCGCGCAGTTCATTAATGCTGCCACGTTTCGCGATGTTCAGTATATCCCGAACACACTCTTTCATGCAGTGAAAGCAAAGTTTAGTAGAGAACAGTATCATCCCACGGAATTCTATTTGGATAGCCAACATGTGGACGAGATGGCGAGTCCTTTTTTTAAACGCTACATTGCCGACCTGCAGTTCACCCGTGCCTTCAGTCAAGCGAATCCTATATTGGCACGTTTATGGCGGTGGAGTTCCGATTATGGGCGGAGTCTGGGTCTTTGGGCATTCTGGTCTCTATTCTTTGCGTTTGTTTTTGCTCTTGTGTATATGCCGCTTCCGGCGTGGGTGCCGGCTTGGATGCAAAGTTTCGCACCACAATTCCATCAAACCACTGGTATGTATAGCGGTGAACCGTTAACCTTTTGGAATTGTTTCTACTTCAGTGTTGTCACTTTTACGACGCTCGGCTTCGGAGATATTGTAGCGGACAATACAGCGGCGCGTTTCTTCGTTACACTGGAAGTAATTTTTGGGTATATGATGTTAGGTGGGTTAATTAGTATTTTCTCAAATAAACTGGCAAGTCGGAGTTAGTTCATTCACTAAAAAGGGTAAGGACTTAATCTATGTATATTGGAATGCGGCGTATTTTTAGATGTATCTTGCATGCCGAGACATGCTTAAAAAACGTCTTAGGAGTTGTGTTAATTGGTTTTACCTTCATATTCGTAAACAATGCCACGGCACAGCAGCCCTCCCTGCCCCCTAATGCTGACTACTTCGATCACATTACGCTGTTTTCTCAAGGCAGGATCACCCGTTTCACAGAGATGCCGATCCGGGTGTATATCTCGCCTGTTCTAAAAGATAGTCCTTATTTACCTGAAATCCGATATGCCATGCAAGAGTGGCACAACGCCAGTGACGGCGACATCCGTTTTGAGGAGATTGATGCCCCTCAGAATGCAGACATCCGCGTCAGCTGGGGGTATACTGGTTTCCTCGCCTACTTTCAGGATACTCGACTCGGTAGTGCAGAACTAACACGTCTCAAAGATAGCGTCCAAATCGGCACCTTTTCTAATGGGTTGGATGTAGGTTCTATAACTACAGTTGAAGACCGGGAAACCGAAACAGGACATGAGATCAGTTTTACAGTAGAAGTTATCCTCATGTTAGAAGGTGATGGGACAATCGGTACTTTATCGCAAGAAGAGATGCGAACGGTATGCCTCCACGAATTCGGGCATGCAATCGGTTTGTGGGGACACAGTCCACATCCGGGGGACATCTGTTATCCGACAGCAACGGCACAAAAGCCTAACGCCCGCGATATAGAGACGTTGCGTAGACTCTATAACACACCGCTTAATACACCCCAACACGATGTTGCTATCAAGGTGCTGAAAACAGAGATTGAACAGAAACCCTATGCAGATCCTCAAATACAGCTCCGAACGCACTATTTACTCGGAGCCGTCTACTTCGACAAAGGTGATATACCGGCTGCAATCGCTACCTTCCAAGCTTGCAGAGAACTAAATCCAAAGTTTCAACCCGCAATAGAGAAACTTATTCATGTCTATCACGAAATAGGGGAGACCGATCAAGCGATCGCGCTTGTGGAGGAACGGGTAACGGAGAAACCGTCGCCAGCAGATTACAACACACTCGGCATCTTCTACTATGACAAAAAAAATGTTGAGAGGGCGATTCAGGCGTTTGAGAAGGCACTTCACATCGCTCCCTATCACAAAGCCGCTCGGCGCAATCTACATCAACTCCTTCGAGCAAAGGGCTTCAAAGCCTTGGCGGAGAAAAATTTCGATGCTGCCACCACCACTTTTGAAAGAGTACTGCAGATGGAGCCACTTGATGCTCCTACGTATCAGCTCATGGGCAACGGCTACGCACAGGCTGGGCAATTTGAGACGGCGATCGCCTATTACCAAAAGGCGATTGACATTAATCCCGTCGATGCACTAACACGGCAGAGCCTCGCCCAATGCTATAATAACTATGGCGTTACCTTGCGGAATCGTGAGGAATGGGATGAGGCAATTGATGCGTATCGAAACGCTTTGCGTTTGATGCCTACTCTCTATATTGCACGCACGAATCTGAGCGATGCGTTCACCCGAAAGGCGAACGCCCATAGTGACGCGGATGAATTGGATGAAGCGGTGCAGGCATATCTCGAATTACAAAAACTCCACCCTGGTGAGATGCACATCCGTAATTTGCTCGGGGAGCTGTATCTCAAAAAGGGCGACTATGCGGAGGCACTATCGGCATTCCAACACGTTTATAACGCTAATCCGAGTGCTGAACACGCTTTGCATAACCTTATTGCAGCCTATCATCACTATGCGCGAAGCCTCAGCGATGCCGGAGACTACATAACAGCGATCCAGCTGCTTCAGGAAGTACTCCGGTTGGCGCCGACCGATCTGAATTTGCGGTTGAGTCTCGCAAATGCCTATCAGGGGGCAGGGGACTATGAACAAGCTTCTATTGAACTGTCGCGCGTCTTAGCACAATCACCGGAAAATTCGCAGGCAAAAGAGGAACAGATTAATCTGAAAATCCGACACGGAAATGCCCTGATGCAACAACGACAATACGCCGCAGCTCTCGCTGAATTCGAGGCGATTCCCGAATCCAAGCGTGGCATTCGGGTTTACAATACCATTGGTTACCTGTATCTTGTGCAGAGCGAACACCAGAAAGCATTTGCGGCGTTTGAAACTGTCCTCCAGAGAGATCCTATTAATATGTCGGCATTCAGGAATCTGTTATCACTGGAATCGCAACTCATCCGGCGGCGTTTCGATAAAATGCGGGATGAGACGCTCGTTAGAGTTCGGTGCGGCCTCGCTATTGCTCTAATGAAACGGAAACAGCCGACTGCCGCTATGGACAAATATCAACTCGCCCTAAAGTCGAAATCTGAGGTATTGGATCGGCTTCTCATTGAAACCGGTAAGCAGCTCGCCCATCAGTTCCAGCAACACGGCGACAGCGAAAACCAAGAAATGGTTCTCCGCTGGGTCAAAGAACGTACCGGTAGATAGGTCAATACCGAACCTCCATGAATCCACTCTAAAAAAGAAAAAGGTCGAGCAATCATGCCCGACCCGGGGTCCCCACCCGTTACTGGGAAGGGGAAGGTAATAACAAATAAGACTTAAAGTCTTTACTGTGTGACGATTACTGTCTACCACCGCCACCACCGCGACGACCAGTTTCACCACCGCCACGCCAACGGTTCATACGTTGCTGCATTTCCGTTGCTCGTTTCTGTGTCAATTCCGACAACTTCATCATCTGCTCTTCAGTCAGAATCTCTTTGAGACCCACGTTGACTTCCTTGAGAATCGCTTGGATTTCCTTTGTTGCAGCGGCACGCGTGTCGGCTTGACTTAAGGCATCCGTCTTCATCGCAACTTGATCGCGGGCTTCTTGGTAAACTGGACGTGCCTTCACGAGCGTCGCATCGTCAACCTTTACACTAAATGATAAATCGATCCAAGAGTTTTCAACAAGGGACACATAGTTCATCATCCCCATCGTTGCCCTGCCGCCTCGTTCACCACCGGCGCGATTTCCACGTTCGCCTTGTGCGTTCCGATCCGGACGTTGTGCTGATGTTGCATGCTCAAAGACGAAAATACCTGCGATTGCGATAACTGCGATTGCACTGATAAAAAAAAGTTTCTGCTTCATTTTCATTTCTCCCATAAAAGTTTTGGTTGTGTGAATATCTCCGATGTTTTTACGAAGACGCTCACATTTTGGTTTTGCTTCTTTAGTCAGATCTATAGAAAAAAGGTTCGTTTTTAATTTTTTATGGCAAAGTGCAAAAATAAATAGACATTATGGATACATACGAGATCCGCTGATTGCTGACCGCTGACCGCTATTCTCCAGACATTGATTTTTGCCACCGTATATGCTATAATAGGGAGAACAGGAGGACAGGATGGATTGGAAAGACGCATTGCCGGAAATCATAACGCAACCCAGCTCACGACTCCGATTTGAAGAGCCACTCGCGAAACATACCTACTTCGGCATCGGCGGTGAAGCAACCGCTTACGTTGAAATCAGCACAGTCTCGGAACTCGCAGCATTGGCACGTTTCCATGAGCAGTGGGATGTCCAAATTGCCGTTATTGGTCGCGGGTCGAATCTGTTGGTAAGCGATACTGGCTTCAGGGGAATTGGTGTCAGGTTGGTCGGCGAGTTGGCGAAACTGGAAGTTGACGGAAACATCGTTTCGGTCGGTGCTGGGCTTTCACTACCACGACTCTCAAAAGCCATGTCGCGACGTGGTCTGAGCGGTGTGGAATTTGCACTCGGTATACCGGGTTCAGTCGGTGGCGCACTAATCATGAACGCAGGTGCATGGGGCAGTAGTTTCGGAGATGTCGTGACGAACGTTACGGTCATGAATGATGCTGGTGATCTCGTTGAGTTAACCCACGCCGAAGCGAACTTTGAATACCGACACAGCGGTCTGGATGCCTATTTTTGTGTGAAAGGGGCAACACTCGCACTTGAACCCGGAGACGTTGACACAATTACGGCGCGGATGCAAGCCTTCTATAAGCAGAAAGTTGAAACGCAGCCTTTTGCTGAGGAGAATGCCGGATGCATGTTCAAAAACCCACCCGGGGATTCCGCGGGACGGCTTATTGACATCAGTGGGTTGAAAGGTCACCGTATCGGCGGTGCCGAGGTCTCCACGGTACACGGAAATTTCATTCTCAATATTGACAATGCAACAGCGGCGGATGTTCTGAATTTAGTCGCCTACATCCAACAACAGGTCCGAGAAAAGACGGGAATCTCCCTCCAAACTGAGGTAAAACGGTTGGGATTTGAGTAAGACCATTTACCTCCTCAGTGTTTTCCCGTGCTGGGTAAAACCGCAGTAAAATCTTTCCGTCGTCGATTGTCTATTACATTTATAGACCCGCCTTCCGAAACTGCAAATTGCTGAAAATATGCTTAGGGTCGAATAACCGTGCCATCCATCCGACGCACTGGTGCCCAACCGCCGTTGAGCGGATCTTCTGGGAACGGGAATCTTGCGGCGAGTTCTTCGTTTAAGTCAATGCCGAGTCCGGGAGCCTCAGTTACCCAAAAACAGCCGTCTCGAATTTCGGGACAACCCGGGAATACCTCTTTGGTGTTCTCACCGAAGACATGCTGTTCCTGAATACCGAAGTTGTAGCACGCAAGGTCGAGTGCAACATTCGCGGCATGCCCAACTGGAGAAACGTCGCCGGGTCCGTGCCATGCCGTACGTACACCGAAGAATTCACAAAACGCGGCGAGTTTACGCGCAGGACTGATACCACCGATTTGCGAGATATGTACCCGAATAAAGTCGATAAGCCGATCCTTAATAAGATGGACGTACTCATTCGGATTGTTGAACAATTCTCCCATTGCAATCGGAATACTGGTCTGTTGGCGCATCAGTTGGAAATAGTCTACGTCCTCCGGTGCAAATGGGTCTTCGAGGAAGAATAGATTATACGGTTCTAAGCCCTTGGCGAGATTAATGGCTTGGATGGGTGGGATGCGTTCATGGACATCGTGGAGGAGTTCCACTTCATCACCGAGATGTGTCCGAAGGTGGTCGAAGAGTTTGATAATGGTATTGACGTAAGGGGTCGGTTCAAAGGCAGACGAACTCCGTCTCCGACTGCCCGCACCATAGGTTGAATAGCCCGGTATCGCCACCTGTGCTCTGACATAGCGATAACCTTGTTCCATGTAGCCACGAATGCTTTCCTCTACTTCCTCGAAAGTGCCACCTCCTGCGTGTGCATAGAGCGTTGCCGCCTCACGGCATTTGCCACCGAGCAGTTGATAGACAGGCATATTCGCACGCTTACCCATGATGTCCCACAGCGCAATGTCCACACCGCTAAGGGCGTTGTTCAACACTGGTCCATTTCGCCAATAGGAACTAACGAAACTGGTTTGGAAGATGTCCTCTATGTTTGTTGGATCTTTCCCGATGAGAAAGGGTTTGAGGTATTCATCAACCGCTGTTGCCACGGCGAGCGGACGTTGTGTAAATGTAGCACAGCCGATGCCGTATAGTCCTGGCTCACTCGTTTCAATCTTAACAACGACGAGGCGAGTGCCATTCGGTGCTGTTAGAATAGTCTTAACGTCTGTAATTTTCAAAGTAGTCGTTCTCCTGTCTTATATCATAAAATAATATAGTGTGAAAATCGTCTCTGGGTGCTCAGTGGTGCTCTAATGTTTTTAATACTTGTGGAAACCGTTGCGAAGTGCTAACAACACCAAGAGAATACTGAGGACAATAAATATACCCCACCCGATGTAAAAATCGGCATTTCCTTGTAACGCGAAACTTTTTTTGAAGCGTTCTACTCTTGATTGCTGCGCTTTTTTTCTTAGGACTTGCTTGTCGTGTTGTGTTAGGTTTTTGGCATTCGGAGGTGCCAGTTCTGACCGATGGCGCAGAAAGCGTTGAATCCTCCATGTCCGCAGCTTCCGTAATAAGAATCGACAGAGGATCACGAAGCCTGTGGTTACGAGTAAAACGGTCATCCCAATGGCTACATCATTCCAAGGTATCTTAGTGACGTCCATCTGTTTACCCTCCGTTTTGTGAAAGAGGATTGTTTTTTAGGGTTATGGTGGTGTGAACACGGTTGTGTATAGCTCTTTTCGTAAGCCTTGGTTACATCTGTGCTAAATTGACGATGAGATTGTAGGTAAACCAATCGTCATTGGTAACAAAGGATTGTGGTTTTGCAGTGGCAGCATCCCTTTGGACACCAATTCCGCCTTCAAAAGGTTCAAATGCAACAATTTTATTATAAGCAATTCGGAAACGTTTGGTCGCGCCAACGAAATAGAGATGTTTGTTTGTGACACCCATTAATCCTCTATCTGCATGGGCAATTTCAGATGTTTGTTGTCTTTCTCCTTTAAACGCTCCGACTCGATAATAAACGCCCTTTGCAATGCGAATTCCTACACCTTGACTACCGCCGACGTATTGAGTTCGCGTTTTCTCTTCATAGTAGTCCACATTCTGGAAAACCCAGACCAATTTCTCAGTTTTCTGTAAATTGAAGGGAAGAATGCCATCAATTTTTATTCTTTCGGGTAAGTTTCTGTTAAGAATATCGCGTAACACGCATCCTTTCACCAATTGTGTATACGCTCCATTTCTATCAAGTTTTTCTTCAGCTAACGCGAAATGTTGCTTTAATTCGTTCAAAACGTTCTCTTCCTGCGCGGTAACAATACCGTCATTAAAAATATCAACTACCACTTTTTCCCAACCGGAAACTACCAACTCGCGTAAGGTTCCTTCATCTATAAGACATTCAGTTTGTATCTGTTTGATTTGGTCTTCGAGTTGTTGCAGGTCTCCACCTTTTGAACCTGCTTCGCTAACAAGCGACGAGATTTTCGATTTACCGTGATTTTGCTTATGCGCTGATAACTTGGCAGGTATGCCATTCTTATTCAGTTTTTCCTCCGATAAACTGAAATGATGCTTTAATTTATCTAATGCTCTTTCTTCTTCCACGGTGAATTGATTAGCAGCAATGACGAATTCCACAGCTTTCTCCCAACCAGAGGTAATTAAATCCGACAAGAGATTTTTGTTGATGTAACAGGCTGTTGCTATTTGTTCAATTTGTGTTTGGAGTTGCTGAAGATCGGTATCTTTTAAACCAGCATCACTGACAAGTACCAAGATCTCCGATTTTCCCTGCTCGTGCTGTTGTTTGCATTCTTTATGTGCTTTTTTCAAGATCCCTGCTGTCTGTCCACAGTAAGTGCAATTTGCCATTGGCTTCTCCTATATTTTCTGCTAATTTACGGTAGATTATACAATTACTTTGACATCCTCGATTACCGTCCAACCACCCTAACCCCCTTATCACATGTTGAAATTATACCAAACCGGGTGTGGTGTGTCAAACGGATTTGCTAATCTCTATTTCTTGGTTAAGATAAGATTTTGGTAGGTATCAACAACAGCGGAGAAATTTGGGGGTATTACAGTTGTGGCACTAAATTCTGTGACAATCGCGGGACCTGCGATACAATTGCCCGGACGTAGTGCCTCGCGGCGATAGAACTCAGTTGGAATTGCTTCATTCTCAAAGATGACAGGACTTTGGGATATATGCGCTTCAGAAGCATCGGCGTCGGCGAGTGAGATCGGTTGGATGGGAGGTTTGTCGGTTTCTCCTATGGTTGTGAGGCGAAGATTCACAATTTCTGCTGGCGCATCGGTTCTGGCGTAGCCGAATCGTTGGGCATGCGCAGCGTGAAATTTCTCAATGAACGTTTGTATTTCCTCTTCAGAGACATTCGTTGCTGCAGCGTAGGGGATGTTTAGTTCATAAGATTGCCCGGCATATCGCATATCAAATGAGCGATTGACTTTTAGTTGGTTCGGGGTGAACCCTTCCGTCTTCATCTCGTTTTCGGCGCGGGATAGGAGAGCATTGAACCCAGCGTTTAATGCTTCAACAAGATTTTCGTCGCTGCTTTTTTCAAGCTGCCACAACACAGTCTGTGAGTAATCTTTGATGACATCCGCAAAAAGCATCCCGTACGCCGAGAGTAGACCGCCGTTAGGTGGAATCAGAACTGTGCCGATGCCGAGATTCTCTGCCATAAATGCGGCGTGTAAGCCACCGGCACCGCCGAAGGAGACGAGTGTGAAATCGCGTGTATCGAACCCGCGTTCCACAGAGATGACTTTGATGGCACGTTCCATAGCTGCATTGGCGACCTTAAGAATACCGTCCGCGGCTTGCATAGGCGAGATACCGAGATGCGAGGCGAATTTTTCAATGTGTATGCGTGGTTTATCGGTGTCGAGCGACATTGCGCCATCCAAAAACTGCGTTGCTGCGATACGTCCTAAGAAGAGGTTGGCATCGGTTACCGTGATGTCTTCTCCGTTGTTCCCATAGCAGATTGGACCCGGCTCTGCCCCCGCACTCTCCGGTCCGACACGTAGCGCACCGCCTGTATCGACAGTCGCAATAGAGCCGCCACCGGCACCGACGGTGTGGATGTCGATCAACGGCACTTTGATTGGGAGTCCGCTAATCGTGCTTTCCGTCGTGAGCGAGATACCGTTATTACAGAGGCTAACATCCGTTGAAGTACCACCCATATCGAATGTGATAATCTGGTCATAGCCAGCGGTTTTGGCGATTTGATACGCCCCAAGAACACCACCTGCGGGACCGGAAAGCACAGTACGGATGCCCGCTGATTCAAAATTTCTTGCAGAAACGCTGCCGCCGTTGGATAGCATCAAGCGGAACGACTCTGGGAATTGTTTAGATTCTGTCAGCGTAGAGAGATGTCGTTCCAAGGTGGGACGGATGTAAGCGTTGGCAACGGTGGTGCTGAAGCGTGCATACTCTCGGTATTCCGGTAGGACTTCATGTGAGCATGAGATGGGTATATCAAGCCGTGATGAGAGGTGCTCGGCAACAATCTGTTCATTTTGTGGGTTGACGTAGGCAAAAAGGAAACAGATTCCTATAGCGTCGAGTTCCAGGGTAGCGAGTTGTGTCGCAAGTGCATCCAGTTCATTCGGTTCAATCTCAGTTTGGATTTCACCCGTGTGCAGTGTCCTTTCCGAGATACCAAAGCGGCGTTCAGTAGGAACAAGCGGTGCCGGACGTTCCACGAAAAAATCGTAAAGATTTGGGCGCGCCTGTCTGCCTATCTCTAAAACGTCTTCAAAGCCTTTCGTTGTGACGAGGGCAATGCGCGCACCCCTACGTTCAAGAAGCGCGTTCGTTGCAACCGTTGATCCGTGGACAATCTCCACCTGTTCAGCATCGGTGTTCTGCTGATGCAAGATTTCACCTACACCTTGTATCACGGCGTTTGCAGGGTTTTGCGGGGTTGAGAGAACTTTGTGGGTGAACAAAACACCGTTGATGTGCATCACGATGTCGGTGAAGGTGCCACCGGTATCAACACCGATTTTTTTTGTTGTTTTGGCAAAGGCTTCCTGTTTATGCATCTTTTTTCGCTGAGAACAGTGGTGCGGAATGTCTGCGATGTATGTTGGTGGTCAAACCACTACGTTTTGTGGGTTGCCTTCCAGAAAAGCGATAATATTGTCAACCGCGCCCTCATTGAGGAGTTCGACGCCTTCAGGGGTCATATCGGCACAATGCGGTGTTAAGATCACCTGTTCGCACGCTAAGAGCGGATGGTCTGCCGGAAGTGGCTCTTGATCGTAGACATCGATAGCAGCACCGCCAAGATGACCACTGTTCAAGGCATTAATCAACGCATCGGTGTCAATCACACCGCCCCGTGCGACGTTGATTAAAAGCGCCCCTGGCTTCATTGAGGCGAGTTCGCTTTCCCCGATAAGATGTTGACTCTCCTCTGTTAACCTGACATGTAAACTGACGACATCGGCAGTACGGAGCAATTCATCGAGAGAGACGAACTGAACCTCTAATTCCTGAGCGCGTGTTGCTGAAGGGTGGTACGTCCACGCGATAACATTCATTCCGATTGCGCGTCCGAGGCGTGCCATCTCTGCACCTATATGTCCAGTGCCTATAATTCCTAAGGTCTTTCCTTGAAGATAGACATTGTCCATACGGGGCCACCCACCTGCTTTCATAGATGCTGTCAGAAATGCCGACCGTTTAGCAAGCCCGAACATCAGTCCGAATCCGTGTTCTGCGACAACGGGAGCAGTCCGTCCGGGCTGATTGCAAACGGTAATACCTCGTTTTTTCGCTTCATCAAGTCCAATCATATCAGTGCCGATGGAGCAGAGCGAAATTAACTTGAGTTTTGGGAGCTGCTGCAGTAGTTCTGCTGGCCACTTGACGAGTCCGCGTGAATTGATGAGGATGTCTGCATCTTCGGCACGTCGGATTTGTTCTTCGGCGGTTTCGGGTCGGTCGGTATAGACAATCGCATCGCCGTAAGGGTTCAGGCGTTCCAGATGAGGTGAGTCTTGGATTTGCGGTGGTGAATCACCGGGGACAACAATTTTGAGTCTATTCACAGTTTATTCCTTCTACTTTTTAAACCATTCCCGACTGAACGGCACGTCGGAGCGTGCCTACTACTTTTAAAAGCATTCCCGACTGAACGGCACGTCGGAGCGTGCTTCTACTTTTTAAACCATTCCCGACTGAACGGCACGTCGGAGCGTGCCTACTACTTTTAAAAGCACTCCCAATATAGCGCAACTATCTCTTCAGCCGTAGCCTGTCTCGGATTGTTAGCAGGACTCCCACTGGCAATAGCATCGACTGCCATCTGTTCAACGACAGTCTCGAATTTCTCTTTGTCAATACCGATTTCGCCGAGTCGTGGCATTTTAATATCGGTGACAAGTCGTTCAACAGCAGAAATCGCTGCGTCTGCTTGGTGCATTGCGGATAACCCATCAATTGATTCACCCATAGCGCGCGCAATATCGGCAAAGCGAGTGGGTGCACCGACAACGCTGAACGCCATCACATCACGTAATAACACCGAATTTGATAATCCATGGTGGATGTGGAAATACGCACCGATCGGGCGGGACATCCCGTGGACTAAAGCCACAGATGAATTGCTGAACGCCATACCTGCGATAGACGCACCGATCATCATATCCGTGCGAGCGGAAACATTTTCGCCATCTGCCCACGCCTGTCGGAGCGAACCCGAAATCATCTCAATCGCTTTCAAGGAGAGCGCGTCCGTTATCGGTTGGGCGCGTTTGGAGATGTATGCCTCTATTGCATGGGTTAACGCATCAACGCCGACTGCCGCGGTCAGGTGTGGAGGGGTTGTCAGCGATAGCAACGGATCTACAAGTGCAACAGATGCGAGTAGATAAGAGCTACTGAGCATCATTTTGACGTTCCGCTCGGTGTCGGTGATGACTGTAACTTTGGAGACTTCGCTGCCTGTCCCGCCTGTCGTGGGTATCGCTATAAGAGGTGTTCCCGGATTCGGGATTTTGTCCACACCCATATAATCGGCGAAGTCTCCGTCGTTTGCTAGTTTCATGGCGATGCCTTTTCCGCAGTCGATAGCACTTCCGCCACCGATGCTCACGATCACATCGCAGGCTTCGTCAGCATACTGCTTTAAGCCATCCCGCACATTCTGTAAGGTTGGATCGGGTGTAACATCAGAGAAACAAGTACTACCTATTCCGGCGGCGTGTAAATTTTGGGCGATCTTATCGGCATATCCAATTTTGGCGATACCCGGATCTGTCACGATGAGTGCGTTCGTTGCACCGAGTTGTTTCGCCTGTTCGCCGACGCTCTCAGATGCACCTGCGCCTGTGATTACTGTGGATGGGAGTGTTAATGTCGTAGGCAATTTTCAATTTCCTGTATGAATTCCTGTTTAGTTGGATTTCGAGCAAAAATCAGAGTTCATCTAACCCGCTAATCACTTTCGTCCAATTCCTTACCTCAATGCTATCTAATACACTAATGTCATCGCGTTTGGCTATTTCTTGGGCAGGTTTGGAATTCATGAAGAAAGGATCTAATATGAATCCGACTCGACCTATATCTAATCGATCCGCATCCCAGCATGCTGCAATTGTAATGTCATCTGTTGTCCGCTTATCCGTATGCCATTCGCATGCATAGTAAAATTTATCGAAGTCATCTTGAGAAATATTGATGAGTTCATTCTTGATTTGCGTGGCATATTCAGCACCTCTACGTCCATGACCGGGATCGTCATACTCGTTCAGGCGCATGCAGTCATGGAATACTGCGAACAGCTTTACTATTGTCTGATTTGCTCCTGTTTTCTGTGCAACATAAAGACCATTTCTTTCAACGCGTGCCCAATGCTCAGGACCATGAACAGAACTATGTTTAACAGAGGTATCCTTTAGCACTTGATGCCAAACTGCTTCTAAATTTACCATATCTCACCTCAAGAGTCGACTTTATAGCGTTTATTGTAGCGAAAAGCAAAAAGAGTTCAACTAAAATTCACTTAGTTGACGAGGATTCTAAAGAACTCCTGTGCTTTAGTGGTTTATCAAGAAATGGGTTTTAATGCCGGAAATGGCGTACGCCTGTCAGTACCATCGCTATGCCGTAGGTGTCCGCAGTTTCGATCACAGGTTCATCATTGACTGAACCGCCGGGTTGAATAATCGCACTAATGCCCGCCTCACCGGCAATCTCAACGCCGTCTGGGAATGGGAAGTAGGCATCTGAGGCTAACACTGCACCTTTCGCCTTTTCACCGGCTTTACGGATGGCGATAATGGCGGCATCCACTCGGCTCATCTGCCCCGCTCCGATACCAACACTTTGCGTGCTTTGTGCCAACAGGATACAGTTGGATTTGACGTGTTTACACGCCTTCCACGCGAAAAGCAGAGATTCTATCTCAGCATCTGTCGGTGTGCGCTGCGTGACAACCTCTAATGCATCGGCACTCAAGTCGTGAATATCCGGGTCTTGAACCAGTACACCGCCGGTAACGTTGCGGACTTGCAAGACGGGTTCCGCGGACGAAAGTGGTCCTGTTTCCAGAATCGGACGACGTTTGACACGAGACAAAGCGCGCAACGCTTTATCGGTGTAACTCGGTGCTATAATCGCGTCAATTTTGATGCCTGCTTGCGCCGCTTCTCGAATTGTGTTTGCTGTCTGAATCGTCACTTTGCGATTTAACCCGACAATCGAACCGAAAGCTGAAGTTCGATCGCACTCCAGAGCTTCCATAAAGGCATCTTGTAGAGTGGTGGCAGTCGCGAGTCCACACGGATTATTATGTTTGATGATCGCACATGCAGGCTGCGCGAAGTCCTTGACGATTTCTAAAGCGGCTTCCAAGTCGAGGATGTTGTTGAAGGAAAGGGGCTGTCCACTGAGTTGGTTTGCCCATGCTGCACATGCGCCTAGCGTAGTTTCAGTTTTGTAGAAAGCGGCGCGCTGATGTGGATTCTCTCCGTAACGGAGTGTGCGTTCTTTCTTGAAACGGACCGTCAAATCGGGGCTGAATTCGTCTGATTCCGAACCTACATTGGCGAGATGGGTAGAAATTGCGGTGTCATACTTCGCTGTATGGGCAAACGCTGCTTTTGCCAATTCAAATCGTCTCTCTTCCGAAAGATAACCGTCGTTGGCATCCAAGTCCTCTATAATTTGTGGGTATTGACTTGCCTCTGTAAGCACAGCGGTATGCCGATAATTTTTCGCTGCAGCACGAATCATCGTTGGACCCCCGATATCGATGTTTTCAATCGCTTCAGGAAGTGTCACGTCGGGTTTGGCGATGGTTGCTTCAAACGGATATAGATTACATATTACCAAGTCAATCGGGTTTATGTTGTGTGCTTCCGCTTGTGCGCTGTGTTCTGTATTATCCCATTCGGCGAGAAGTCCGCCATGAATTTTCGGGTGCAAGGTCTTAACCCGACCATCCAGCATTTCAGGAAAACCGGTGTAGTCAGAGACATCAAGGATGTTGATCCCTGCGTCGCGGAGGTGTTGCGCCGTGCCGCCAGTGGACAGAATTTCTACGTCACGGTCTACAAGGGCTGTTGCTATTTCTAAAATGTCGGTTTTGTCGTAGACGCTGATGAGCGCACGTTGTATTTTTCTCATAGTATTCATTCTTTTGATAGGTTGGAAGTTTGGGAGAGGAGGAAAGGATGGAGAAATAGGGTTTCCATCCTCCATTCTCCCAACCGTTGATTCTTATTTTCTCTTTCGTGTGTTATCGTTCAGTAACGTATCGGGGGAATCCAAATCCGTCATTTGCGACGTGGCTTCGTGCCGGAATCTGTGAGCGGTTCGGTATAATCAAGTCCATCTCTGAAGTGTTTTCGATAACGGTACCGTCTCCGATGCGTACCTCGTCACCAATATAGATTTTTCCGGGATGTTCTGATGCGCCACGGATAGTCCCGATGACGACCGACGAACCGATGCGGCACGATTGCTCGATTTCAACAAACCCGTAGATTTCGGTGTTTGTGCCGACGGTGGAGTGATCAGAGATTTGAACGGGACCGAGGAGACTCGTGTCTGTACCGATCTCAACAAAATCACCGATGACAGGGTGCCGTTGTTTAACTTTGACGCTCAGACCGCCAAGGGTGCAGGGGTAGATAACGCATCCTGAACCTATAATTCCAGTTTGCCCGGTGGTTACGCCGCGGTGGGGGTGTTCTAAGAAATTCGCATCGCCTATCTGTGTCTCTGGGTGTATATCGGCTTGATAGTAACGTCCAGCGAGTTCTGAAATAGCGCGGGGTAACAGTGGGACCGGGACTCTATGGATATCTGAACTCCCGTCAGGCGGCTTATTTTGCGTCAAGGCGTGCGCAACATCGTGGTAAAAGAGTATCCGCCAACCGGGATAAGTACTCCCCACCAACTGGAGTTGATAATCCAAAACGGAGGCAAGATTCAAAGTGCCGAGAAAATCCTGATACGGTTCAAAAGTCCGCTCCTGAATTGCCTCGTCAATTTGGGAACGAAAATCTATAGCGGCGAGTTTTTCTCGCGAGATACCTGTATGAAGGAGATACGCATCCCAGACCGCTGGGTCTCTGAGCGAGGCGAAGCGATTCCAGAGTGCTCGGCTTTTAAACCGTGGCAGTTCCCAGAGAAGCGAAAAGGCGGTTTCAAGAGCGGCACCGAGATGGGTTTCGTCGGTAACGGCTAAGAAGGATTGCGCGACCATGGCATACAACTGATCTGCCACCTCTTCAATCGCTTCTGAGAGACCTTGGCTCTGATGATGGAGACGGGGGGCATTGTGTGACCCGGGTGCCACACATTCTAACAGGTTCCCAAGCACAGTTTCGAGGATATCTCTATTGACAAACCCGCGTCCAGAACGTTGAGCTAAACCCTCGCGACTTGTACGATCAATACGAAGGAAGTCCAGTTCCGATTTGCTATAGATGGGACGGAGCCGTTCCAAGGTTTGGTTCAGCAGTGGCTTCTTTCGTTCTTCATACGAGGTATCAAAAAGTGTGGTTTCAGTCATATTTTTAAGCTATTAAATCTGAGTTGTTGCGTCCGTTTGCTTCGTAGTGAGAATGCAGTCTTCCAATCGTTAAAAAACTTTTCTTAACCTAACAATGGATTTCCATCAATTCTATATCAGCGTTGACAAGGGAAATGCTGCTCAGGCTTAATCGTTAAAGACTTCTTGAGCGGCACTAACGCCTGCACCAAGTGGGATATCGTAACCCGTTTCTGCTAAACCTCGCTCGAATGCGGAAATAGCGACGATAACATCGTTTTCATTCATCCAACCGAGGTGCGCGATCCGGACGATTTTTCCACTTAACTGACTCTGACCGCCAGCATAGGTGATGCCGTATTTGTCGCGCATTAGATTAATGAATGCTTTTCCATCAATCTCTTCTGGCAACCGGATTGAGGTTAAAGTATTCGCTGGAGATGCTGCGAATAGATGTAACCCTAATGCCTTAATGGCGCTTCGGGTCGCAAGTGCCAAACGATTGTGTCGGGCAATTGTGTTGTGGATGCCTTCCGCGTAGATGCGATTCAGAGCGTGCTGTAGTGCCGTAAGCAATGTCACCGCCGGTGTATAGGGGACAGAGCCTTCCAACCCAGACTCATAAGCCTTGCGGTAGTCTAAGTAGTACTTCGGAAGGTTAGAACGCTCAACAGCGTTCCATGCCCGCTGATTAATTGCAGCAAACGCCAGTCCGGGCGGTGTCATCAAGCCTTTCTGGGAACACGAAACAACAACGTCTACACCCCAATTGTCCATCTGTAAATCGTCTGCACCGAGCGCGCTGACAGCATCAACAACCAAGAGGGTCGAACAAGATCGGGTTAGACGCCCTAACGCTTCAATGTCGTGTAAAACACCCGTTGAGGTTTCACAGAGGGTTGCGAAAACTGCTGCAGCATCAGGATGTTCTGCTAAGAGCGATGCCACTATGTCAGGTTCGACAGAATTTCCCCATGTCACATCAATCGGGATAACTTCAACACCGTAAGCGGTGCAAATTTCGCCCCATCGTTCCCCGAATTTACCGCTCCGAATCACAATTGCCTTGTCTCCACGAGACAAGAGATTGGCAACAGCACCTTCCATAGCACCGGTTCCAGATGATGTTAAGAAAAGGACGTCGTTTTCGGTCTGGAAGACGTGTTTGAGTTTTTCGAGTACGTCTTTGATTAAGGCTGCGGTAGCGTTGCTGCGGTGGTAATCAATCGGTTGTGCCATCGCTAATAACGCTTCTGGTGGGATTGGTGTGGGACCGGGTGTAAAAAGCAGATTTTTTTTCATGTTTTTGACGATTGCTTCTGAGCTGCTGTGTCCGTTGCTTCGCAGTGAAAATGCCGTCTTCCAATTGTTAAATAACCTCTCATAACCTAAAGCAGGCACTTCAATCAATTCTATGTCAGCGTTGACAACGGAAACGCCCCCAGACATACTAAAGTAAAAAAAATTAGGCGGTATTGACAGCTACAACTGTTTTGCCTTCAACGTTAACCACAATATATTCTTGATCGAGGAGTTTGCATAGATTTATAACTGCGGCGCGTTGTGAAGTACTATCCATTGGCACCTCAATAGTGAGTGTGGCGAATTCTTCTTTCTGTATTTCGCCTTCTTTGTCGAATTTCATTGGAGTAATCTGAATCTTTTTCAATTTTGCATCCATATTTTTTCCTTCGTTTAACATAAATTATGCGTCGTCCATGAACGACGCGATATCAATACATTCCCCATCGCGACGGGAAGACTCCCAACCAGCTAAGATAGGGGCTAAAGAGAAGAGTCCATCGTAATAATCACTTAGCAAAAGGCTGGCATCTCCAGACAGAACGGCGCGGATAAAGGTTTTGTCTTGTTCCAACCACGGATCGAATTCATCCGCCTCATAAAACACTTCACCATTTACCAGAATCCTGTCGTATCCGTGAATTTCGAGGCATCCGCCTTCATAAAAGATGGTGAACCGCGGTTCATCTTTCGGACCCGAACCTGCTGCGACAAAACTGAGGGTCATCGTAGCACCGTTCTCAAGGCGGTAATTGAAGATACTGGACAACGCATTCGCATAAGCTGGACGCTCACAATAAAATGCTTGGGATTTGACGACATTCAATCCTGTCATGAAGCGGGTGTAATCCGTTGCATGAACACCCCAATCGAGCGCACTTCCTCCAGATTTGTCCATCTCTTCCCACCATGTTTTGGGTCCACCCGCTGTTGACGGAGGTAAACCTCCAAAACTCTGAAATCGGGCATGTATGATCTGCTTGTCAGTCAAATATTGGCGGGCTTTTTGAAAGATCGGACGATACCGTTCTCGGAACCCGACGGTGCTAATAACCCCTGCTTGCTGAATCGCGTTGTTGATTCGGTGGGCAACCTGCATCGTGAGTGCCTGAGGCTTTTCGCTGAAGATGTGAATACCTTTTTGTGCAGCGGTTACTTCAACGTCAGTTCGTACGTACGCCGGTACGATAGAGTAT
Source organism: Candidatus Poribacteria bacterium (assembly GCA_958295815.1). Lineage (GTDB taxonomy): Bacteria > Poribacteria > WGA-4E > WGA-4E > WGA-3G > WGA-3G. The sequence goes on from OY282374.1 coordinate 175,680, forward strand.
AACACGTCGATTGCTTGGGTGTCAAGCATTTCATGTGCGTCTTGATAGACATGCGAAACCTTAAAGTGTTCTGCTGTTTCTTGTGCCGTTTGTAAGTTGCTATCACACGCAGCGACAATGTCCACAGAATTTGTCTGCAATAAATTTGGGATTCGAGTTCGGTTCGCGAAGTTCCCACATCCATAGAAGGCTACGCGAACGCGCTGTGTTGTTGACACAATAAATGTTCTCCAGAGGTTAGGTCATGATTTTTATGCTTCCCGCCATGGTGGAACCGTCCATGTATTAAACCACTCCCATTTCCAGATAACCCGTTTCTCTGGCATTTCTACTTCATACTCTGTGCCAGCGGTGAAAGGGAGTAGGCGGGTTCTGTCTCCCACTATTTCGCGGATTGATTCAATAAACGCCATTTCATCGGTAACGTTGGGGGGCCAATGTCCTGCCGGTATCGGATCGGATTTCCGATCGGTTCGATAATGCGTCGGTATCATGTAACGCGGTTGAGTTAACTCTAAGAGTTCTACAAGCCGAGATGCGAGTCCTTCACCGAGACCGAGTTTCATGTGAATCAGAAAATCCACCTTACCTCGGAGATTCACCAATGCTGGATAGGGTTCGTGCAGGTCACCAGTGTGCAGAATCGAGACGTTCTTACCTATGTGTGTTATGAGATAACCGTTTGTCGGGATGTCTGGCGTCTGATTTTCGCCGCTTTCAACTGTCTCAACCTGAATATCTCCAAGATTAAGTGTATCTGAACCTTGAAACGTTCGCGATGTTCCCTGCTTCTCGTTGAGATGTTTGGGATAGAGAACTTCGACCTTATCGGCGGGAATATGCTTAGTGATTGGTAGGTCGCGTTCAAATGCGGCATCACCGTATTTTTCAGCGATGGGTTGTGCTGGTGTCATGCAGCCGGAGTTGACAATTAACTTTTTGAAACGCTCACCGCAACACAACTTCCGTAACGTTGCTGGATGGCAGTGATCGAAGTGTTCGTGCGAGATAAAGATGTAATCGTATATCGGTTCAGCATTTGTCAAGTTTTCATTGAACAGATATGGATCAAACGCGATGTTGATATCCCCGAAGCGAACGTCAAACGCCCCGCATCCCCACCATCTGAGAAATATATTGTCCATAACAAAAAGCCTTCCTGTTTGAAGGGTTACTTCATTAACCACATTTTCCGAACAGTGTGGGTATCGTCTGCTCGGAATTGGTAGAAATAGATACCGCTGGCGGCGGTTTCTCCATCTCGGTTTTTGCCATCCCAATAGAGCGTTTTTTCACCGCGCGATTGGTGTCCGAGGTTAAATTCCCGAACCAGTTCGCCGTTTTGCGCGTAAATTGAGATTAGGACATTACTGGATTCAAGAAGGCGATATGGAATCCATGTTTCTGGATTAAACGGATTGGGATAGTTCTGGAAGACCTCAGCAGCTTTAATTTTTCCCCAAGTTGTGTTCTGCTTTCCGTGCGGTTCAACGTCGACTACTAACGCTTCTGCCTCAGTAAAGATATAGACATCCCCGTCGGAGTAGAGTTGATAAGTTTCGACGATTCCAGAGGGCCACGTCAAGGTGACAGAGCCAGTTTGATAGTCAGAAGGGAGTCCAAATTCAAGTTCTGGACTGTCGCTCCCCAGAAAACCTGTGCCACAGATTAACTCTTGCGTCTGAATATGGTCGCCTATTGCTACTGATACTCGTGTCCCGATACCTTCGGGATTGCTTTCTGTGCCGCGAAGTCGAATTTTAATGCGTTGCCCGTCAGGATTAGTGTTGTTCTGAAGAAGCGTATTACCGGTGTTATTGACGATGTAGAAATCGACATCACCATCATTATCAAAATCACCGGCGGTCGCACCACGTCCGACAGCGTCCACGCTAACGTTGAGTGCGTCGGCACGGTCTACAAACTGTCCATTCTGGTTGTGATAAAGACGGTTACGATTGGTTTTCTGGGAATTATCAACATCGCCATTGACAACATAAAGATCACGCCAGCCGTCGTTGTCGTAGTCGATAAAACTGGCGTACCATCCGACGCCTTCATTGGCAACGCCAACGGCTTCAGCGACATTCGTGAAGGTGCCGTCACCATTATTTCGCCAGAGGAGATCGGCATCATAATTGGTGATGAAGAAGTCCAAATCTGTGTCGTTGTCGTAATCTCCTACACAGAGACCCATTGCACCTGTCGGTTTTCCGTTGATTTCGGTCACGATGCCGGATTGCTCTGAAACATCTGCAAAAGTGCCGTCACCTCTGTTGCGATAGAGTTTATCGGGTCCGTGATCGTTTGCAACAAATAAATCTTGCCATGTATCGCCATCGTAATCAAAAAAGATAGCACCCCAAGCGATTCCATCGTCGCCCACACCAGCAGTATCGGTGGTTTCTTCGAAGGTGCTGTCGCCTCGATTTCGGTAGAGAACATTGGTTTTTGGGGCGGGATTTGGGTTTAAAAGGGAAGGGGATCGTCCCCAATTAGCGATATAGATGTCTAACCAACCGTCATGGTCATAATCGGCGATGATAGCACTTGTGCCGTGTTTTTCATCTCCGACGCCTGCGTGCTGCGTCACATCTGTGAATGTGCCATCACCATTGTTTTCAAAGAGATAGTTTGGACCGGCACAGGTTACATAGAGATCACGCCACCCATCGTTGTTGTAATCAAACCAAACGCATCCACGTCCTCTTGGAGTATTTGAGACACCGGCTCGTGCTGCGACATCTGTGAATGTGCCGTCGCCATTATTGTGATAAAGTGCGTTGGGTAACCCACCATCGCCGACAACGAAAATATCGAGCCAGCAGTCATCGTTGTCATAATCCGCTGCGGCAGTACCGGGACCCATCCAAGCCCCGGATTCCGCATCGATAGGAATTTCACGTTGATGGACATTTGCAGTGAGACTGACGTCTGTAAATGTGGACGCCGCTAAGGTAGAGACTCCGAAAAGCGTCATGAAAATAATCAGACGGTACTGCATAAACGTTATCCATCCCTAATATTGGGCTTTCACTGCTGCCCAAGTTGTAGTTGCTTTTCCACCGGGTTCAACTGGGAAAGGGTTCAGATTGTCTCTGAAGTATTCGTAGTCAACCTCTAAACTTCCAGCCCCTGCAGCAACACCGGCATAAACACCGAGCCATACAGGTGGTGTGAGGTCAAATTCGGTTACACCAATCTCAATCCAATCCTCGTTTTCCTTGGTTTTATACCATGCGCTGTATTCATCTCCATCTCTGGCGAGTCGGAGGAAGAGTTCGGTTTCTCCGAATTCAGGCGTGAATCCAGCGTTCCCTGTGAGACCACCGCCACCCTCATTCTGTTTCGTTTGATATTGAATCTGCCCTTTTGCCGCTGCATCGCGAGACCAGAATTTAATCGTTACCCAGTTATCATCCGACGGGCTTTTTACGACAAGACCGTTGACCCCGGAACTGGTATCCCATCTGGCAAAGAAGTGGGTTTCAACATCGAAAATATCGGTATCGGTTTCCTGATATATTAGATGAGACATATCGTTTGCCCAGAGATTTCGGTTGGGTTCGCTGTCAATAAACAGAAAATCTTCGCGGGTTTCGCCGACATCCCATTTCGGGGGTTCATTTTGCCATTTCCAATTCGGATTCTGCAATTTCCCCTTCTCAAACGGGTCACCGAACGAATCATCTGCTGCGACTGCTATGCCTCCGAAAAGGAGCATGAGCACACATATATTAATACTATACTTAATCACTTTTTCAAAACTTAGTGTAAAAAATCGGATTTTCATAACTTTGGTTTTATAACCTCCTACCTCCAATTTTAAAATAGATTTTTGCAGTTGTCAAGACAAATCAAATTGTAGACGCAATCAATCGCGCTTGATTCCGACTATCACATCCTCAGATAATACATCCTCCGGTATCACAACGAAAATCTTTCCAGATTCAGAGCCTTCATCCACCTTTTTCAGGTACTCGGATATTTCATCTACATCCAGAAAGATTGCCCCCTGATCAGTGGATTCGGGCACAGGTGTGCGTTCGGATCCAAACTTTCGGATCCATTTGAAGATTGTACTCGGAGACACCGAGAACATACGCGCTATAGCACTTATGGAAATCCCGCGACAGTATAGAAAAACAGCCAAAGCTCTCTGCCACGGGGGTCTCCCGCGGCTCGTCAGGCGGGTAAACTGAAAGCCACACGCTTTACATTTATAGCGTTGGCTTCCTCGAGCTTTCCCGTTTTTAACAGCGTCTTCCTGTTTGCAGCGTGGACAGTTCATCGCGATGTATTTCCTTTAAAATGTGATAGAAGAAAGTATAACACAAAAATTAGTCGGATGCAATAAACTCGGTTTTCATAGTGGAATGGTTGTGGGTTATGGGAGAAATAGCAGTCAGCGGTTAGAATCAACGGTATGAATGCCGTGTGGCATTCACCGGGTCAGTGAAAAGGGTTGTGGGAGAGATGGCGGTCAGCGGTCAGCAGTCAGTGAAAAGGATTGTCGGAGGAATGGCGCGTGATCGGTGGTAGATTGAGGCGGTGTTCACCTTTGTTAACAAAAGGTATCCATCCAATTTCTCACAGAATATACCGGCTCAAATCCTGATCTTTGACGATCTCTGATAGTTCCGATCTGACATACTCGGCATCTATTATAATGCTGTCTCTACCGAGGTCAGGGGCACGAAAAAATAGGTCCTCAAATAGTTTTTCCATGATCGTGTACAGTCGCCGTGCCCCGATATCCTCAACAGATTCATTCACTTGGAATGCAAGCGCGGCGATCTCGTCTATCGCATCGTTGGTGATCTCCGCATCTAACCCTTCTGTCTTTAATAGTGCAGTATACTGTTTCACCAACGCGTTCTTGGGTTCTGTCAAAATACGCTTAAAGTCCTTCTTGTTTAGACTTTTCAACTCTACGCGGATCGGAAAACGTCCTTGCAACTCTGGGATAAGATCCGATGGACTTGAAACATGAAATGCCCCTGCGGCGATGAAAAGAATATGGTGTGTGCGAACTGCACCGTACTTCGTTGTTACTGTGCTACCTTCGACGATCGGAAGAATATCACGCTGGACGCCCTCGCGTGAGACATCGGGTCCGCGCTGAGATTCTCTACCAGCAATCTTGTCGATCTCATCCAAAAACACAATACCAGAGTTCTCAACGCGTTTGATTGCTTCATTGATGACGGCATCCATATCAATCAGTTTTTCCGCCTCCTCCTGCATCAGGATCGTCCGCGCCTCGGAGACCGGAACTCGACGTTTCTTCGTCTGATCCGGGAAAATATTGTTGAACATGTCTTTGAAATAGATGTCTATCTCATCAGTGCCACCGGGCGAGAGGATTTCCACAAACGGCATGTTTTGATGCTTGACGTTGATTTCTACAGGTCTATTCTCAAGTCTGCCCTCGCGCAGCCAGTCTCTAAATCTTTGACGCATCTTCAGATAACGTTCATATTTTTTCCCTGGTCCTTCCGCCACTTCGGTTTCCACGTGAGGTTCGAGATCAAATGGAAGTTGAGGGGTTGTATTACTATTGACTTCTTCTGGTTCATTGGGGGTGTTGTTTTCGACGCGAGACTCTCGCTTCAACGAACATGGCATTGGAAAAATGTAATCGAGAAGGCGTTCCTCCACTGCTTCAAGTGCCTTTTCCTCTACCGTATCCGTCCGTTCAGATTTCACACGACTAATAGCGGTTTCAGTGAGATCCCGAATCATTGATTCAACATCACGACCAGTGTAGCCGATCTCCGTATACTTTGACGCTTCTACCTTGATGAAAGGTGCATCAACCAGAAGCGCAAGTCGTCGGGCAATCTCGGTCTTGCCGACACCTGTAGAACCTATCATGATAATGTTTTTCGGTGAGACTTCGTCCTGCATGTTCTCTGCTAACATTTGCCGACGCACACGGTTCCGTAGGGCAATCGCTACAGAACGTTTTGCTTCAAGTTGTCCGATGATATATTTATCCAATTCCTCAACAATTTGTTGCGGTGTGAGGGCATTGGCTAAACTGTTCTTTCTGGATATTGCGTTCAATTTCTCCAAGAATAGGTCTCCTTATATGGGGATAGGCTTAATAATCTAAGATGGTACATGCTGATAACATCGTGTGCTGTCTTAATTATTAAGGTCTGGCGTTTCTCGCAATAAGGTGGGGACAGACAGGGTATCAAATCTGTCCCCATAAAGTTTAGATTTCAAACATAAGATCCGTCAATTATCGTATGTCAGTGCTGTGGAGTTGCTCCCATCTGCGTGTTATGTGAACTGCCCGATTTACAACCTAATGAACAACAAATCCCTTTTGTAACTGTGCTTTTTAAAAAAGCGCAGTTGGATGCGGTTAAGGAAATTAATTTGTTTGGGTAATTCTGTCGGGGTGGTTAAAAACCAGGTATGTCGTAAAGAGTATACTTGGAGGAGGTACCTGCAAAAAGTGAGATTGCATGCCGTCCTGAAAAGTTTGGAAATCTGCAGAAATTTAAAACGCAATGAAAGTAGTCCGTTTATCTGAAAGTGGGAATTTATGCCATATTTAGGGCATCTATATTATATGTTAAGTTTTAAATATATTGTCTTAATATAGCAAATTATACCATAGTTAGACCTATTAAGTCAAATTAAATTTGTAAAAGTCCCTAATTTGCTTAAGGATCATGTAATGTTGACAATATTATTCCTGTTTAATGGAAATATTGGGACAAATATATTTTTATATAAGAATTAAGAATTGCATAAATTGGTCTCTATACAACTCATTCTAAACCTTGCTACAACTGGTTCTTTCGTATTAAAAACTTGCATTAAAAAACGAGTTGTGTTAGCATTTATAATGGCTATTGTAAAATTCACTATGATTTCAAATTTATCATATTGTGTTGCTTGATCTTAAATATCCAACTTGAGAACAATAGAGGTTCTGTGTCTATTTTTTGTAAACCATGAATTCCTTGAAAGATCTTATTCAATATTGCCGCGAACGTCACGAGAAGCCACTTCGACAGCGTAGGACGATTGTAACTCCTGCCCCGTACGCGGGGCTTCCTTATCAGTTCACAGTCTGTTGCGCACACAGGTATCGTGTGAGGCTCTATGACTTGGAGCAGGCAGAAATCTCTTTTATGCCGATAGGGCGTGCTCCTGAGAACGACCGCGGTCCAAGATCTTTTGGTAATGAAAGGTTCTTGAAACGCCAGAAAATAGAAGATTGGGGGATCAGAAGGTGGCATACATCATGGGGGATTCAGGTATATACCGGTATTCCGTCCGAACGCGACGGTGCTCGATGGCACGATTTCAATTTTAAATACGAGGCACTCTGTGCCGCACCCGATGCTGTTATTGCCTGTATCGAGCCACTCGTCAACGCCGTTGCTAATCCGCTTTTGACGCTGTCAAAGTCCGGCGGATTACGTTTTTCTTGTAGAATTCTGGATTACCTCCATCCAAATACTGAAGAGGACAGGCTATATATCCATAAGCATTCGCCGACTTCGGAAAACCCACACCAGCGAGACGTGTATCTTGAAATCTTAGGAGAAAAGGGCTATAGTCGTTGGGACGGGCGCTATGAGATACTACTCGGTGATTTGTCAAATCCACCGGTGGTTTCCAAAGAGGTAATCTTTCCCTTCATTGATACCCTCCGTGCCCTGCTTCACGAACCGGCACCGTCTGGGTTGCGTATACCGGAGCACGATTCCCAATCTGTTCCTGTTGTACCACCATCGCTCGGTTCGCTCCGTTTAGACCTCGCGAAAGAGGCGTTTATGAAACGCGGTTTTTCTTATGATAGCCAAGAGAACGGTTTGCACCTCTGGACTCAGCATGTAGGTGGAGGTGAGGATGGGCGTGTGTGGTTATGGGAGGACCAAGGGGCAGTGTGGGTCCGCGCATCTACGCCTGATGCCAGATTGCCCACTGAAGCGACACAAATAACGGAGGTCTGGGACGATACCGGTATTCTGCCACCTCTACCCGCTGCAGGTCTGCCCATATCCGATAAAGTCTTGGCAATACGCGAAACGGAATTGAGTCCTTTGGCAATAAAACGTCCATACCCAGTGCTGCACAAACCTGAAGACACCAGTAAAGTTTATGAAACTCTCGAAGAGAGTGCGGTTCAGATAGATCGTGCTTTTAAGGGTACTGCGCGCATTGTTGCACTTATTGCGGAGACAGGTGCGGGCAAAAGTTACACAGCCGGTTCCTATGTTCTTAGCGGCGGTGCGATCAGTTTAAATGCGGCATTCTGGACGGTGGAAGAAATAGCAGACCAGTTCCAAAAACGAAACTTGCCATCGGTCTCGCGCTGGAGAGCACGCCGGTTCCGGTGGAACGAGGTGAAAGAAATACCCATTGCGGAACGCATGGCGAATCCTTTTCAACATGGAAATGTCTGTGAGGATTATGAACGGTGCGAGGCACTTGAGAAAAAGGGTGGAGACCCGAATAAAATCATCTGCCCGCAGTGTCCTGTCTATACAACGTGTCAGCAGCGCGGGTATTTATCGCAACCCGTTGCATTAAAACACGCTAAGGCACAAATATCTGGCACACCTCAACAGTTTTTCGATCCACAATACTCTGAAGTGGTCGAGGAGATTCTTGAGGAAATCGATGATACAGAGCGGCTTTGTATCGTTGATGAAGTGCACGCACACGGTCTGTTTTTTTTATGTCACGTATCAAAAAATACATTAGAGGAATGGTGTATCAACTGGCGAGGCGATATATTAGGAAACTTTGCCCAAGCTTTGCTGAACGCATTAGAAATCGAAGACTATGTTAGTGATAATGCTGTCGGTCGAATTCGCGTAGTGATGCAGGCGTTTCAACAACATGAAGCGGAACTCGTCAGACAAATGTGCCGAGCCAATTTGCGGGGTAAGGTAGTGGCGCGTGGGACTGTTGATGCAGAAACTGGAAAGGAATTGACCCAATTTACTATCGAGTTTGAGGGAGGCGTGACTGCGTCTATCCCTTTGGACGATAACGCTGCAGAAAAATTCATGGTGAACGGAGAGCCTTTTTTTCAAATCTCCTCCGTTGCGGTTAACGAAGACGTGAATATACAGATGTCAATGGAGCAAGCAATTCAGTTGGGCATTTTGGATGTAGAAACCGTTGAGAGCATTCAGAAAATTCCCACTGTTTGTCAGGATCCAAATTGGACGCTTTGGCATCAGTTGCGGCATTTCTTTACACATTACACACAGGATACTGACGCACCCATGATATGGCAGCACAAAGTTTTATGGTTCTGGATGCCACCAGTGCTACATCCAAGCGTCAAACGCCTTCTGTTGATGTCATCAACCCTTTCAGAGCGAGATTTGCATAGTGTGTTTCCAGATGAAAAAATAGAGGTTTTTCACATCAGACCGACAGCCTGGATTCCGGGAAATCGAGTTTTTCAAATCCGCACAGGCACTTATCCAGTGGAAACAATGTTAGAATATGACAATGGTTGGGATGTTATTGGAGTATCTGAAACCGGACAGCGGATTTTACTCGGTATCCAAGCAGAAATTGAGCGAGAACCAAGCGTTAAGCATGCGATTATCACCGATGCGTTAACTATTAAGCACTTGGGAGATCTTGCGGAAAAAGAGAACGTTTATTTCATAACGGATTTCAAAAAGTTACAGAGGTTGAAAACCGCTTTTGAAGAAGTGCAAGTCGTTTGGATAGTGGGTACACCACAGTGGGAACCTGGCGTTATTTGGTGGCGAGCACAGATTCTATTTGGAAACAACGAGAAACCGCTCCATTATGAGAGAAAAATGGAACCTTACATCCATAAAGATGAACGTATCCAGAGTGTTTATGAACAACATATTGTTGGTTTACTCTCAAGGATTGTAGGGCTGACAGGCTTGAACCGCTTGTCAGATAAGAAAGTGGTATTGGTCACCAGCGTGCCGTTGCCAGACATTACCGACAGACCTGAAACCCTACTGTTTGACTGGGAAGATTTTGAAGTTGCGGGTGGGTTAGACAAACTTCCTGAGGTAATAGCCACACGTGAGCGTTTTGAGACAGAACGTGACAATCTGACCGCTGAATCTGGCAGAGAAAAAGTGGAACAGGTCTTAGGGTGCTCCTCAAGGCAGGCGAACCGTGTGTTGAGAAAGCTTAGGGGTGGAAAAAAATTGCGTGTTCCCTTCCGAGAACAGATCCTCTCTCTTCTTGCCGGTGGCGAGAAAAAGACTGCGGAACTCGTTACATCCGTTGAAGGACATCCGAAAGCGATAAATAATGAACTCACACGCCTTGTTGAAGCGGGTGAAATTGTGAAAGTTCGGCGCGGGCTTTATGCCCTCAAAACGGATTGAAGCTGAAATCGTGTGGGAACCAAAGTGTACGGTAGTTAAACCCAACGTTATTACAATCTCTAAGAACGTATAAGCCGTAAAAATCTCCATTGTAGGAGCGATCGCCCGATCGCGACTGTTAATACAAAGAACTTACAAAATCTTGCCAGCACATCTCCAAGAAGATCTCCATGACCAATGGGTGAGGTATCCTAATACTTTATGGGTAGCCGTATAAGGTCACCGTCTTAACTTTAGGAGGTCTTTAATAAATTTTCACTTGCTATTTTTTTTCTGCATGATATATTATATTCTCTAAGATGAAATTTATAGACTAATATTAACAACAGAAAAAAGATTTTAAAAACAGGTTGTCAGACTCGATCGGAACTTGAGTAAGAGCACACTATGCTCACGGCGCACCAGCGCGTGAAGGAGAACACAATTATGGCAGGGAAACTGAAAGTTGCAGCAGTTGGGTGCGGTGGTATCGGGCATCTACACCAACTCGGTTATCTCCAACATCCGGGGGCTGAATTGGTGGCAGTGTGTGATATAGATACGGCTAAAGCGAAAGCACGTGCCGAAGAACTCGGTGTCCCTAAGTGGTACCCCTCCATCAACGAGATGCTCGCGCATGAGGAATGCGACTTGGTAGATGTTGTGACCGCCGACTATCTACATTTTGAGCCAGTGATGGAATGTCTTGAAGCGGGCAAGCATGTTATCTCCGAGAAACCGCTTTCGCTTTACATCAACGAGGCGGAACAGATGGTGGCGAAGGCAGAGGAGAAAGGTGTGCACCTCGCTATTGATTACAACCGACGGTTCGCGCCCGGATATGTACAGGCGCGGAAATGGTTCGACGCTGGTGAGATCGGGCAGACTTACTACTTAGATATGAAATTATCTCAAGGCGGTCCCGCCTCAACGTGGAAGGGCGAATATTATCTGCTCTATGAACTGGAGACCCACGCTATTGACCTGCTCCGATGGTTTGGCGGCGAAATTGTTGCTGTTTGTGCCCAGATGGCAAAACCACGGGAGCATGAAGCACGTGAAGGTGAAGATGCATGCTATACCAGTATGGCTATTTCGTTCCGTTATGAGACAGAAGTGGTTGCTACGTTGATGGCGAGTTGGGATAGCGATTTCATACATCCAATTGAGCACCTTGAAATCTGCGGTTCTGATGGCGAAATTGTCGTTGATAATGTTCTCACGCGCGCAACATTAATGAAACGGGATAACCAGGTAGTAGAAGAATACCGTCCTTCCATTTTTAGAGACGAACAACTTGCCTTTAATGGGACCTTTGCGCTACGAGTGGCAGCACTTGTTGATGATTTACTCGTAGACCGATCACCGGCACCAACAGGCAAAGATGGCTTGCAAGCCCTACGCATTACCGAAGCTATTGTCGAATCGTGGAAGGAAAAACGTGAGGTAACGGTTAAAATTGATTAGTAAGGGCGGTAAACCGTTTCTATATGTAAGAAGGAGTGAAATTGTGAAACGCCATCTGTTTTTTTTACGAAAACTTCGTCAGGTATCGCTTGAGAGCTCTTCGTATTCAACCGTGCGTACTTGTGTTGCGTCGCTTGTTTTCGTGATTTTGGCGATAAGTTGCGGTCCACCGCCTCAAGGGCAGTATTATGTCCCTGAAACAGCGATCAAGGCTGCTGAGAAGAATGTGACACCACAATCGACACAGAACCAAGGCACCTTACCTGATAGTGCGCTCGTCCGTTTACAGAGGATGCCGTATCTTAGAAACGCCTTTAAAGAAACTCCAAGGGGTGTTCATAGTAGAAGTGGACTTGATGATTTTTATGCCAGGACGCGAGGAACTGTGCAACATGCCTCTATTATCACCGGTGGCTCGCTTGATATTCTAAAGGCGTTTATTGCTAAAGGGTGGGCTCCTATTGTGATGATTCAATTGCCAGGACGGAACTCCCAAATTTTACCTGTGGCACGCTACAATGATAGATCGAGCGAAATATTCCTTCAAAATCCGACTAATCTTGCTGAACAGCGGTTGAGTTATGAGGAGTTTGAGAGGTATTGGGGTATGACTGCGCGGGGCAAATTTCTCTTAATCACACCACAAGCACTCAGCGACGTAGATGTTAAGAATGTCCTCGGGCGATATTTACCTGCAGAAGCGTTCCAACAGATTAGCATAAGAAGTCGCTAATACCACACTTCACCTTATGGATAGGTGTGAGGGATTGAATTGTGAAAGCACTTTCATTTACGGCTGTTACGATTAACGACCAGTTTTGGGCACCTCGGCAAAAGACGAATTCCGAGGCGACGATTCCGCACGAATTGGTGCAGTGCCGAGAGACCGGCAGGATTGATAACTTCGCGAAAGCTGCTGGCTTGATGTCTGGAGAGTTTGAAGGTATTTTCTTTAACGATTCCGACGTCTACAAATGGGTCGAGGCAGCGTCGTATACACTCTCGACGCATCCGAATCCAATGTGGGAAGCAGAGTTGGATGAGGTGATCGCGAAAATTGCTGCCAGTCAACAGTCTGACGGTTATCTGAATACCTATTTCACGTTGGTTGAGCCGACGAAGCGTTGGCAGAATCTTGGCATTATGCACGAGTTGTATTGCGCCGGACATCTCTTTGAGGCGGCAGTCGCACATTATCAAGCGACGGGAAAACGGACCTTATTGGATGTGGCATGTCGTTTTGCCGATCTGATTGACAGTATCTTTGGACCCGGCAAACGAGATGGGCTTCCGGGACATGAGGGAATTGAACTCGCTCTTGTGAAATTAGCAAACGTCACGGGCGAGTCGCGCTATGCCGCGCTCGCGGAGTATTTTGTCACCCGACGCGGGCATTCTCCATCGGTCTTTGAGAAGGAACTGGAGAATCCTGACATTCCGGGCGGACTTGATTCCTATCGACATCATTACACGCGAGACGGAAAGTTTGAGGGGCACTATTCGCAGGCACATCTCCCAATAGAGCAACAGACAGAATGCGTCGGACACGCCGTACGTGCAATGTATCTCTACAGTGCCGCCGCCGATATCGCTTCTGCGACAGGTGATACAGGTATTTTGAACGCTCTGGACATGCTCTGGCGGAACGTAACAGAGAAGCGTCTGTATGTTACCGGTGGCGTGGGTCCTTCTGGTCACAATGAAGGCTTTACAAACGATTATGAGTTGCCAAATTTCTCGGCGTATGCCGAAACCTGCGCTTCGATTGGATTGATATTTTGGGCGCATCGAATGTTCCTGTTACATGGCGAGTCTCGCTTTGTGGATGTGTTAGAAACAGCACTTTACAACGGCGCACTCTCTGGAATTTCGCTTGATGGGGCGGGTTTTTTCTATCAGAACCCACTGGCGAGCCATGGCGATAGACATCGGCATGAATGGTTTGGCTGCGCGTGTTGCCCACCAAATATCGCACGACTCCTTGCATCTGTTGGACAATACATCTATGCTGAATCGAACGAAGGCGTGTGGGTGAACCTGTACGTCAGTGGTACCGCCGAAGCGACTGTCGCAGAGAGCGTATCCGTGAAATTGACACAGGAAACCGATTATCCGTGGACAGGCGATGTGACATTGACAATTGATCCCGAAGTCCCGCTTTCCTTTGCCCTCAATTTACGGGTCCCGGGCTGGTGTGAGCAATTTGAAGCAAGCGTCAACGGTAGAACCTATAAGCCGGAAGTGAATTCCGATGGTTATCTTTCAATTACGCGAGAGTGGCACGCTGATGACAGTGTTGAACTTCGGTTCGATATGCCTGTTGTACGTGTTTATGCGCATCCGCTTGTCCGAGAAAATGTCGGACGTTTTGCTTTACGTCGCGGTCCACTCGTTTACTGTTTTGAGGATGTCGACAATCCTGATGGCGTTTTTCAGACGTTGGCTCTTTCCAGTGATGTCGCATTGGAAACTACGTTTAATAGCGAGTTGTTGGGTGGTGTGACGCTTATCCGTGGTATGGGGACGGTATTGGACGATTCGGAATGGGAAAATAATCTTTATTTACACGCAAAACCGAAAATGAAGCAGTTGGAAGTTACGGCGATTCCCTACTACGCGTGGTGCAATCGCGGCACGAGTCAGATGTCGGTGTGGGTTTTATAGTTTTTTCTTCTTTTTCTACGGGTGGATGTGAAAATCCACCCATTTTTTTTTGCAATATACCTTGTCGCCCAAACCTTTTCTTACCGATGGAATCGGCGTTCTAGTTCATCGCGTCCCATTTCAACGATGATAGGTCGTGAGTGCGGACAATTGAACGGAAGTTTCGCCTCAGATAGTTCTTTGAGGAGATTTATCATCTCTTTTGTATCCAAGGTATCTCCGGCTTTGACAGCCGATTTGCATGCGAGCATTATCAAGGCGTTGTCAATCGCTTCTGGGATTTGCACCTCGGCATGTGGTGCTTCCGGGAGTTTATCGAGCAGATCCGTGACGGTTTGCGCGGCGACACGTGTGGGTAGGGGTGCCGGAATCGCCCGAATCAGGATAGTGTTCCCACCGAATTCCTCTAAATCAAAACCGAGTTTCTTGAAAATATCGCCGTGAATTTTGAGGGTGCCGAGCTGTTGTGCCGTAGTTTCTAAAGTGACTGGCAGTAGTAACCCTTGCACGGGAATCCCATCGGCTTCCATCTGGTTAACATAGCGTTCATAAAGGACGCGCTCGGCAGCGACGTGCTGATCAATGAAGAAGATTTTGTCTCTCGCTTCAACAACGATGTAGGTTTTAAAGAGGTTCGTCTTCAATTGGAGGTTCTCGAAGTCAAGTAGACTGAGATTCGCTTCTTCAGGAATCTGTTGCTGCGGTGGCTGCACAACAATCCCGGCGGGTGTGCTTGAGGGTTGCACCTCTGGTACGTCGGTGATTTCGGTTTCCACACTGCTGTCTTCTGCTTGACGTGGCGGGATAGAAGGCGTTTGTGCGACAGGCGTTGTTGTTCGTTGTGGGATGTGGCGGGGTGTGGAAACCCGTTGTGAAAAACTGGTGTCTCGGCTTTCGGCGTCTCCCTCAGATGGCGTAGGTTCAACACGTGTTTCGATTTTGGGGATATACTTCGCTTTATGGATGGCATTGCGGAGCATCTTGACGATACCGCTGTAAATTGTACGTTCGTTCCGAAAGCGTACCTCTATTTTAGCCGGATGTACGTTGACATCGACGGCTTCGGGTTCAAGCGTTAGGAAAAGCATAGCGACAGGCTGCCGATCCTTGGCAATCATCGAATTGAGTGCTTCTGTGAGTGCTGCACTTATGATGTGGCTGCGGATAGGTCGCTGGTTGAGAAAAAAGAGTTGATATGATCGGTTCGATTTTGTAAATTCGGGTTTCCCAATTAAGCCGGACATCTTAAAATCGGGCAATTCTTCTGTGAATTCAGTGAGATTTTCAGCGAATTCTTTGCCGTATATGAGACGTACCCGCTCCAAATGTGAATCACAGCCGCGGACATCAAGAGCGGATTTCCCGTTGTGTGTCAGCGAAAATTGGATGCTCGGATGCGCCAGGGCTGTCCACGTTACTTGGTTCGTAACGTGATTCATCTCTGTGGTATCTGTTTTCAGAAACTTTAGGCGAGCTGGCACATTGTAAAAGAGGTTGTTAACCGACATGTGCGTGCCCGGGGAGCATCCGCTTTCTTGCACAGATCGGAAGACACCACCGTCAACGTTCACTTTTGTTCCCATGAGAGCGTCGGCGGTACGTGTAAGAAGTTCAAATTGTGAGACTGAGGCGATACTCGCTAAGGCTTCACCGCGAAATCCAAAAGTTTGAATCTGTTCGAGGTCTTCAATACGATTCACTTTGCTTGTTGCGTGGCGTTCTAAAGCGAGGAGTGCGTCCTCACGCACCATGCCGCTTCCGTTGTCAGAGACACGGATAAGCCGTTTTCCACCGGCGCGAACTTCAACGCGAATTGAGGTGCTTTCCGCATCTACGGCGTTCTCAATAAGTTCTTTGACGACTGAGGCAGGACGTTCAACGACTTCGCCTGCGGCGATTTTATTGGAAACATCTGCAGAGAGTATTTTGATTTTTGGCATGTTTTTAACCTTCAGGCTTTTTCTTGATACAGGTAACAATGGCATGAATGCGTCTGTGTGAAACCTGTTTCGTCTGGGTACGTGTTTTCACATATAGACATCACTTCTGGGCAGCGTGGATGAAAATGACATCCCGATGGACGGTTGATTGGTGAAGGCACATCACCTTCTAATCGAATTTTTTCAACCCCCGTCTGTTCATCCATTTTCGGTACAGCAGAGAGAAGTGCCCGCGTATATGGATGCTTGGGTGAATCGAAAATTTCCTCTGTTGTCCCACGTTCGACAATTCTACCGAGATACATCACGGCGACCTCATCAGCGAAGTACTCAACGACAGACAGGTTGTGGGTGATGAACAGATAAGTGAGATTGAAATCTGTCTGTAGCGATTTTAGCAGATTCAGTATTTGTGCTTGCACAGACACATCGAGTGCACTGGTAGCTTCGTCGCAAACGATAAATTCAGGTTCAACGGCAAGACAGCGGGCGATACCGATGCGCTGTCTTTGACCGCCAGAGAATTCGTGGGGATAGCGCGTTACCATATCCGGTGATAAACCTACGCGGCGCATCAGTTCTGCGATCCGAACGTTGCGTTCCTCAGCAGATCCGCCGATGTTGTGTGTTTGCATTCCCTCTTGAATAATTGCCCCTACAGTCATCCGTGGGTTAAGGGATGCATACGGGTCTTGAAAGATAATTTGCATCCGTTTCCGATACGGGTGCAACTTTTCGCGTTTTGCAGTGGCGATGTTAACACCGTCATAGATGAGATCGCCTTTGACAGGTACACCTAATTGCAGGATGGCTTTTCCAAACGAGGTTTTACCAGATCCGGATTCACCGACGAGTGCGAGCGTTTTACCTTGTGGAATATCAAGCGTGACGTTATCAACAGCATAAACGTAGCCTGCTGTTCGCTTCAGAATTCCCTTCTGAATCGGATAGTGAACACAGAGATCTTTCACTTGAAGTTGTAGATGCGTTTCTGTTGATTGGGTCGTAGTCTCTCTATTTTCTCTATTCGCCTCTGTTTCAAGTTCAAGCGTTGTTGAGGTACCACTGGCGTTAAATGGAGGCTCAGGGTTATAGAGATGGCAGGCGACGTTATGTCCGTTGCTTTTGAGGGTCTGCAATATTGGGACGATATTTTCACATCCATCCATGACTTTCGGACACCGCTCAGCGAATCGACAACCGTCGTTATACTCGGTGGCTTTCGGAACTCTACCTGTAATTGTGCGCAGTTCCGTACCACGTTTCTCACGTGCCGGTGTTGATTCGAGAAGTTTCACTGTATACGGATGTTGTGGGGTTTTATAGAGTTGTTCCCATGTCCCTGTTTCTGCGATTTTTCCTGCATACATGACAGCAACCCGATCGGCAATATTCGCGACAACCCCCAAGTCGTGCGTAATTAACAACACTGCCATCTGCAACTCCTGTTGGAGGCGTTGGATGAGTTCCAGAATCTGTGCTTGAATGGTGACATCGAGTGCTGTCGTCGGTTCGTCTGCAATGAGCAGTCCTGGGTGACAGGAGAGTGCCATAGCGATCATGACGCGTTGTTTCATGCCTCCGGACATCTGATGCGGATATTCATCGTAACGAGCAGCAGGTTCGGGAATACCAACGAGGTCCAGCATCTCAATCGCTGCATTCCTTGCGGCAGTTCCACGAAGGTTTTGGTGTTGTCGGATTGCCTCTGAAATCTGATTGCCAATCGTGAAAACTGGATTCAGGCTGGTCATCGGCTCTTGGAATATCATGGCGATGTCGTTGCCCTGAATTTTCCGTTTCTCGACTTCAGAGAGCCGTGTGAGGTTTTGTCCTTTGTAATAAATCGCACCATCTGCGATGAATCCAGCGGGTTTTGCAACGAGTTGAATTATGGAGAGTGCGGTAACGCTTTTACCGCAGCCCGACTCGCCGACGAGTGCGAAAATCTCGTTCGGTTTGATCTCAAAAGAGATACCATCGACTGCGCGCGCAAGTCCTTCTGGAGTGCGAAAATAGGTCTTGAGGTTCTGGACGCTGAGCAATGTGTCATGCATGAAATTACTTTAGCACAGGGGCTTGCGAAAGTCAAGGCAAATACGCACACGGAAAATAACAGTTGATCTTTTCTGCGATTTCAGATATAGATAGAGGAATGGAAGTAAGCAGTGTACTTACCGCAGGAATTGTGCATAAACGAGAGGAGATACGATTATGGCAGGACAACGGTTTTTGACAGCAGAACAGGGCGTAGAACATCTTTTAAAAGCAACCCCACCGCTTCACTTTAATGGCACGACAAAAACCGAGTGGCAAGAGTGGCGGAGAGGATTTCGGCGCAACCTTGTTAAGGACTTGGGACCTTCACCAGAAGCGATACCATTGGAGGTTGAAACGCTGGAACAGACACAGCATGATGGCTACACACGGGAAAAGATTATCTTCAACCCAGATCCATTTTCTTCCATTCCGGCATACGTCTTAATCCCAGACGGGGCAAGCGCAGAAAATCCCGCACCGGCGGTACTGTGTGCACACGGACACGGGATCGGTAAAGATGGTGCAGTCGGAATTGTGGAGGACTATCAGAAACAGTACGCTGTGGAATTGGCACAACGCGGTTTCGTTACAATCGCACCGGATTGGCGGTGCTTTGGTGAACGGAAGGATCGCGATGAATGGGTGCGTCGTCCCAGTCGCGACGGATGCAACGTTGCCTATCTCGCACTCGGGTATTTCGGATATCAACTGCTGCAACTCAATATTTCAGATGGAAAGCGGTGTTTGGACTACCTCCAGTCGCGTCCTGAAGTCGATGGTCGTCGATTGGGCTGCATGGGGTGTTCGTTTGGCGGCACAATGACCACATATATCTCTGCTCTGGATCGACGGGTTAAGGCAGCGGTTATTGTTTGTTATCTTAGCACATTGACGGACGCGCTGAATGACCGTGGGCGCGGAAACACGTGCGGTTCACAGTTTATGTTCGGGCTTCGGAAGGCAGGCGACATCGCTGACGTAGCGGGATTGATTGCGCCGCGGGCGTGTATGGCACAGATCGGTTCCGACGATATGTGTTTTATTGAAGATGATGCGCTGGGAGCCTTTGTGCAACTGGAGAAGATCTACACAGCAGCAGGGCAACGCGATCGGTTAGTGTTGGATCATTTTCAGGGTGAACACGAGATTAATTTAGAGGCGGGAATTGCGTTTTTAGAAGAACGATTGTAGGAACAGTGGGCAGGTATAGGAACCTGCCCAAACACATCTATACCTCGAAAACGCGCAGATAGTCGTCGAGTGTCTCAACTCGGCGGATGCAGGTGAAACTATCACCATCAACGAGATATTCTGGAGGACGCATCTTCAGATTGTAGTTGGAACTCATGGCGTGACAATAGGCACCGGCATCACAAACGATAAGTCCTGCCCCTTCATGTGGAGTAGGAAGGGTGCGCTCCTTGCCCAAAAAATCCGAGGATTCACAGACCGGACCGACGATGTCGTACGTTTCAACCTTACCATCAACCGGTTCGATAAACTGAATATGCTGGTAAGCGTCATAAAGACTTGGACGGATAAGTTCAGACATACTACCATCGGTAACAATGAAATGCTTGTTCCCATTGGTCTTCACACCTGTAACGCGGTTCACAAAGACAGAGGTATTGCCGACAAGAGAGCGTCCCGGTTCGATAATGAGTGTGGTATCCGCAGGCAGCAGATCTCGAATAGAATCAATGAGGTCAGATGGGGTCGGAATCTCCTCACCGGTGCGTTCGTAGTCGATACCTAAACCGCCCCCGATGTTGAGGTGGTGTGCGGGGAAGCCTTCTGCTTGAATTGCACGCATGAAGGCGAGCATGATCTCTGTGGCATCTCTGAAGATTCGGACCTGCTTAATTGTTGAACCCAAATGGCAGTGCACACCGACTAAATTCAGTAGACTATCCTTGCGAATTTCGTTCAAAAACCAGTTAAGCCGTTCATTACGAATGCCGAACTTGGAATTTTTCATGCCTGTGGATACGTAAGGATGAACTCCCGGATCCACATCTGGATTGATACGGATAAGCACATCTGCTGGTTTATCGAGGTTCTTTGCTGTCTTTTGAATATGTGCTAAATCGAATTCGCTGTCGATGTTGATTAGTACACCGTGTTCAACAGCGAGACTGAGTTCCTCAAGCGTTTTGCCGTTACCGTTTAGGATAGTCCGTTTCAGGTCGAATCCCGCCGCGAGCGACACTTTTAATTCATTTCCGCTAACGAGAACTGCACCACTGCCGAGCGCACTAAGGCGTTTGAGAAGCGTGAGGTTATTGTTTGCCTTAATCGCGTAGCCGACAATCGAGTCGATTCCGTCAAGTGCTTTCTGATATGCAGCGTAATTTGCCTCCAACTGCGCGAGGCTGTAGAGATAAAATGGACTGTAGGGTACCTGTTCCTGGATGTCTTTAACTCTCAGTTTTTCGCAGTAGAGATACCCATCTTTATAGTGAAAACTCATCTGTAATTGAATAGACTCCTGTTCTATTTTATTGTTCAGACTAATATTCGCGTTTGTGCCAATCGTCTTCCCAGAGATTGAACGAACCTTCTCGATACGGATGTTCGGCGATAAGATCCTCATTGAGTTCCATGCCGAGTCCAGGTCCATTGGGTAGACTGAAATAGCCGTCAATAACTTCGGGACATCCGGTTGCTGCCTCTTTAACCCACGCCTCGGAGAAATCGTTGAAATGCTCCTGAATCTTGAAGTTAGTGGTGCAAGCGGCGAAATGCAAAGCGGAAGCGGTAGAGACGGGACCCCCAACGTTGTGCGGCGCAACGGTCATATAGCACATATCCCCCATTGCTGCGATCTTCTTAGTCTCCAAAAATCCACCCGTCTGGGTAATATCCGGTTGTAGTATGTCAGCTGCTTGTAAGTTAATCAGTTCGCGATACTCATATTTGTTGTGGAGTCGTTCTCCAGT
Organism: Candidatus Poribacteria bacterium; assembly: GCA_958295815.1. Taxonomy (GTDB): domain Bacteria; phylum Poribacteria; class WGA-4E; order WGA-4E; family WGA-3G; genus WGA-3G. Next base: position 197,079 of record OY282374.1, read on the forward strand.
GGCAACCGGTAAGTTAATCTTGTCAGCTGCTTTCGCCAGCGCAGCGATGTTATCAGGTGGCACAGGCTCTTCAACCCAACTCGGTTGGTATTGCTCCAATTCTGCAGCAATCTCAATCGCCGTATACGGACTGAACCTACCGTGCATCTCAACGAGAATTTCGACATCCGGTCCGACAGCATCACGCACAGCCTCAACGAGTTCAACGGACTTCAACTTCTCTTCATAAGAGAGTTCATAATAACCCGCACCGAACGGGTCAAACTTAAGTGCCCGATACCCCTTTTCAAGCACCCTTTTAGCGGCAGCGTGAAACTCTTCAGGAGAGCGTTCAACGCGATACCAACCGTTGGCATAAGCTTTAATCTTATCGCGACACGCACCACCGAGCAGGCGGTAGGTAGGCTGGTTTAGTGCTTTGCCAATAATATCCCAACATGCGATCTCAATAACGCTGATACCGGTTGCAACGATTTCACCTGCACGACCGTAGTCGTCGCGGAACAGACGTTGATAGAGGTCCTCAGTGTTGAACGGATCACTTCCGATGACGTGCCGTCGTTTTGCTCCATCAATATAGGCGACAAGTGCATCCGTGCGGTTGTTCATCCGCACCTCGCTGACTCCTGTCAAGCCTTCGTCTGTTTCAACTTTAACGAATGTTAAATTGCGCCAACTGGTCCCCATGACCATGGTTTTGACATCAGTAATTTTCATTTTTAACTATGTACCTTTCTGAATTAACTTCTCGCTTCTGCTTCAGAAACGCTGCGTTGCCCACTCCTTTGCGTGGGTGCTGATTCAACTGCAGGTGCTTCTTCGCCTACCTCCAGCATCCGTCGGATAAGTCGTTCTCGCATTACCGCTGTCACGGGTTCGTGTGATTGCAATCCGATGAGATTCCGTAACTCGTACGGATCTGCTTGGAGATCGTAGAGATATTGCTCAACATACCGATCTGATCCGGCATCGCTGCCACCATTTTTATGAGGGGCATCTACGCCATATTTCCAGCGTTGCGTACGGACGGAGCGACCGACCTGTGCCTCGCTGATTTGAACGAAAACCTCTTCTGGCCAATCGTCTGTGTCTCCGCGAACAAGCGGTAAGATAGAACGACCTTGCATCTCACCTGGTACCTCCAAGTCAGCTGCATCAAGGAGTGTTGGCGGAAGATCGACGAGACTTACAAGTTCTTGAAGCTGACCACCGCCAGTGAAACCCGGTCCTTGAAACGCAGTCGGCACACGGATTGAACTCTCGTGGCATGAGCGTTTATATTCACCGTTGCGAGTCTTAAAATGGCACCCATGATCGGAGGTAAAGAGAATAATCGTATTATCAAGCAGATGGAGGCTTTTGAGCGCATCTAAAAGCCTACCGAGTGCTTCATCCAATCTTTTCACCATACCGTAGTAGCCGCCTAAATGCTGATGCGTCGAACCACCGAGTGCCGCAAGATCTGGCGGTATCCATTTCCCAGTATACCGTTCCCGATACCCATCCGGTGGTGGATAATCATCCAGGTGGTTTTGGTGGTGCGGTTCAATATATGACGTAAAGAGATAAAAAGGCTCGTTTTTATGATGGTCGACGTAACGTATTACTGCATCAGTGAGCGCATCCACGCGATAACCAGGGAGGTCTACGGGTTTATTGTCATTATCGTAAAGCGTTGTCTGATACGCGTCGGAGGTGAATTCAAGTGTGTTGGATGCTAACCAGTAGTCATACCCGCCGCGATGCTCAGCTGGCACGGGTCCTGGTCCGGTACCACCGCTGTAGAGGTGCCACTTACCGATGTATCCAGTAGCATAGCCTGCTTCACCAAAATGGTGTGCGAGGGTCTTGAGATTAGGAGACAACGGAATACCGTTTCGGAAGCATCCTGTGCGGGTTGCGTATAACCCCGTTTGGAGACATGAACGCGCCGGACCGCAGACGGGTTGGCATGTAAAGGAGCGGTGAACGTGTGTCCCACCTTGTGCCATTCGGTCAAAGTTGGGTGTCAGATCGAGCGGGTTGCCGTGCAAGCCGGAGGTGTCCCACCGCTGCTGGTCGGTAAAAAAGACGATGACATTGGGTTGATTTGCATCAGTTTGTGGCATATCTGTTTCCTTTCTGTTCAAGTTTGGCTGTTCTCATTTTAGATGCTTTCCAGATAGATGTCAAGCAGAAAATTTACATAAAAAGAATTGGAATATGGTAAAAAATTTCGTTGAAATTGGTAAGAGATTGGAAATGAATAATTATCGTCAGGGAAGTGCAGCAAAAGGGAGAGAGTTGTTCATCAAGAATTACTGAGAAGAATCGCGATTCGGAGATCGCTTCTACAAGGCACAAAAGAATCTCAGGTCTTCAGATCTGTGTGTCTGTTAAGGAGCATCCATTGCGCACCGAAAGCCGACGACGTTCAGACTATTGTCTGGGAAATCGCTGACCCGTTCGGCATTGCGTAGCGTGTGCACTGCACGATACCATGTTCCACCGCGTAGAACACGCCGTTCACCGTTGTCGGGTCCCTTTGGATTTCGGCGTGGACTCTCCACATCTTGTGTGTCGCTGTAGTAAGTTGAACTGTACCAATCGGCGCACCATTCCCAGACATTTCCTGCCATATCATACAAACCGTAACCGTTGGGTGGAAACGAGCCGACTGGCGCAGTGAAAAGATAACCGTCATTTACATTAGGACTCCGCCATTCAAATTCCGTTTGGCTGTCGGCGAAGTTCGCGCTTGTGTCATTAGGTTCAGCATTGCCCCAAGGGTAACGTGCGCCTTTGAGTCCCCCGCGCGCTGCCTTTTCCCATTCCGCCTCCGTCGGTAAACGCTTGCCAGCCCATTCACAGTAAGCGGTGGCATCAAACCACGTCACCGTTGTGACGGGTTGGTTCGGGTGATTGAAACCTGGGTCGCGCCACGGTTCATAATCGTTTTTGAGAAGTTCGTAGACGGCAGTATAGCCGATGCCGCGTGGCACTGGATGTCCAGTGGCGGTGACGAACGCCTGATATTCAGCGTTTGTCACTTCATGTTGATCCATGTAAAACGCATCAAGTTCTACTGTGTGAACAGGTGCTTCATTCACATCGCCTGTAGTACTTCCCATTTGAAAGGGACCTGCAGGAATCAGCACCATACCTTCCGGAGGTTGTGTTGCTTCCTCTTCGGAACAGGCAAAGCACGTAAAAACAAGGGCGAGGTGGAGCAGAAACCACATAGGAAATCTCCCTTGAGACCCATCCCGCCCTTTTTCTGACTTAGAAACTCTTCTGACTGCAACCATACAAGAAACACAAGATACATCTGATATATTGGGCTATCGATCTGCCTTCATTTTACCCCAAGCGGTTGCCAGTTTTCCACGTGCTTCAACATTAAGTGCCTCATCAATGTTGCCGCTCGCCTCTTTAACTTGGTCTTCATCTAAAGCGACTGAAAACACCGCAACCTCATCAAGCAAACCGTTGTACCAATGTCCACTTCCACCTCGGTGGCCAAGTCGCAAATCCTGATCTCCCTCAACCAATTTGAGTCCATGCGGTGCCTGATTTGCCAGATCCCCGTCAATATAGATTTTGGCATCTTTGCCATCATAGGTACACACACAGTGCGTCCACTTTTCGGGTTCGGTCGTGCCGTTACCAGAGTTCATGGTTTTATGAGCACCTTCGCCACCTGCAGAGAGCGTAAAATAGAAGTAGCGACTGCCACGGTTAACAAAGAGACCGTAGTTCTCCCACGGTCCACCTTGTGACCCGTTCGCCATTACGCACAACCAACCGTCGCCAGGTGCATCGTTCCAGTTAACCCAAGCCGAAATCGTGACTTCATCGGCGATTGAGAGCGACTTAGAACTTTTAATTAGGACGTGGTTATCTCCGCCTTTAAATTCCATCGCGTCGCCGTATTTTCCTTTGCCTTTCGCGACAGATGCCTTCATAATCGTGCCGTCGTTTCCGTTTTCTGAACCGTCCATCACTTTGTTGCCTTGGATGTCATCAAAAGACATGTAGATAGCAAGGTCATCAAGCGGCAGTTCTGCCCGCGTTACTATCGGTAGCAGGCAACAGAGCGAGACGATTGCGATTATCGTTAACCTCATTTGTCCCGTCTCCTTGTGTTGATTTATATTGATTTTAGCAAATTTTGGGATGGTTGTCAACCAGAAATCTGGATGGGAAGGATTGGAGTATAAAGGGAGAATTTTGTTTGAAAATAGGGTGCCTGAAATAGATGAGACGGAATAATTTGTAAATTTAGTTTTCCCAAATTTCAGAGCGAGGGCAATTCATCGCAAGTTGTTTTTTTAGATATACAAAAAGTGAATAATTTTAACATAAATTGTATAATAATACAAAAAGATTGAATTATTTATACAAAAATTGTATAATACTCTACAAAAATTGTATAATACTCGCATAGTATAGATTGTTTCACTGAGACGTGCCTGAATATTACAAAGTTCATTATGCTATGATGAATTTAGACGATCTCTATATTGCGTTCACGTTGTCTACAAGGTAACTTACATTCAAATTTTCTAAAAGTCATATTGATGTTGTAATTTTTATTCTCTAAAATATTTAATAATTATTTCAATATGGTTTCTATCTTAATCTTATATCCTAATGTCTGGTTATTATTTCTCTATTAACTTGATTCAAAAATAGGTTTGCTATAATATATGCCATCAATTATGTTGTGCTGTGTTATGTTAACCGAGAGTCTCTTTCGAAAGGAGTCGGAGTTTTTATATCGTTTTTTTTAGACATGGACCCTTTAAAAGATATTATTGAACGTTGCCACCAACGGCACGAAAACCCGCTTCGACAGCGGAAGACAGTTGTAACACCTGCACTGTACAATAAAGGTTATCCTTATCAGCTCACAGTTTATTGCGCGCAAAGATATCCTGTCCTGCTTACTGATTTGGAGCAGGCAGATATTTCCTTTATGCCCATAGGCCATGCACCTGATAATGACCGCGGTCCGAGGGATTTTGGAGGCGATCGGTTCTTAAAACGCCAAGGGACGCAGGATTGGGGAATACGACGCTGGTACGCATCGTGGGGAATTCAGGTGTATACGGGGGTCCCCTCGGAACACGATGGTGCACGATGGCACGACCTCGAATTTAAATACGAAGCCATCTGTGCCGCTCCAGAGGGAGTCTTTATCTGTATTGAAGCACTCGTCAACAGCGTTGATAATCCGTTGTTGACGATGTCAAGCTCCGGCGGACTGCGCTTCTCTTGCAGAGTCCCAGACTACCTTCATCCAAATACTGCAGAGGCGACTCAGTATATCTATAAGAACACACCCGTCCCTGAAAATTCGCACCAACATAATTTATATCTTGAAGTTCTTGGAGAAAAGGGATATAGTCTGTGGGATGCACGCCACGAGATACTGCTTGGAAATCTGTTAGACCCTCCTGTGATTGCCAAAGAGGTCCTTTTTGCCCCTATTGATGCTCTCCGCGCTGAACTTCACGAACCCATATGGCGTTCAGTAGAACAGCATCAGATTGTTGCCGATGCCCCATCATCTCTCGGTTCAAGTAATCTTGATCTCGCAAAAGTGGCATTTGTGAATCGCGGTTTTTCTTACATTCGGCAAGAGAGCGGTTTTCACCACTGGATGCAACCTGGTGCGACAGTTGGTAACGAACGCGTATTGCTATGGGAGAGAGATGGAACCGTGTGGGTCCAGGCGTTTACACCTGGCACTGGGCTGCCCACGAAATCCACATCCGTCACAGAGGTCTGGGACGATACGGGTATTGTTTCGCTGCCTCCGGCTGAGGAGCTGCCCGTATCGGGTAAGATACTCGCGGTGCGCAAGGGGAAACTTAGTCCATTAGCGATAAAACGTCCGCCTGCGGTGCTGCACAAGGCAGAATACACCGAAGAAAATGAAAAAACATCCAGTAAGAGTCCTGCCCAGACAGTGAGTATTTTCGATGAAACTGCTCATGTTCTTGGGCTAATTACTAATATAACCGCAGGAAGCCGTGAGGCGGCATCATATCTCCTCAATGGTGGCGCGATTTGCTTAAATATGCCGACCATCAAGTTAGCAGAGAAAGTAGAAGAGCACTTTCAGAAACGAAATATGCCATCGTTCGCGTGCTGGAAATCTCGAATGCACCGGTGGAAAGAGGTAAAAGAGATACCCGTTGATGTGCGTATGGCGGCTCCATTTCAACACGGCAATGTCTGTGAAGACCCGGAACGGTGCGACGCCCTTGAAAAAAAAGGTGGGGATCCAAGCGAAAGCATCTGCCCGCAGTGCCCGGTTTATACGGAGTGCCAACAGCGAGGATATTTATCACAACCTGTTACATTACAAACTGCCAAGGCACAGATACTGACACATCCTCAACTATTTTTTGATCCTCAATATGCGGAATTAGTAGAGGAAATCCTCAAACAGGTAGATGAGACAGAGAGGCTTTGTGTCGTTGGTAGGAAGCAAGTACATAACCTGTTTCCTGAATGTGAGCTATCAAGAGAATTATTAGAAGAATGGAGTCTGAACTGGCGAGGGTGTGCCTTAGGGAACTTTGCCAAAGCCTTATTGCATGCAGTAGAAATAGAGGACAAACCCCATGCCGATGCTGTCAAACGGATCCGATCAGTAATGCGGGCATTTGAATGGCGAGAAGAGGAAATTGTCAAACAAATGAGCCATGTCAGCGTGCAAGGCAAGGTGGTAGAGCGAGGCTTTACGGATTCAGATTCCAATAAGGCATTGGCGCACCTTACTATTGAGTTTGAGGGTGGTGCCTCCGCTTACATTCCTATAGATGATACTGCTGCAGATAGACTGGAGGCAAAAGGGCTACCTGTTTTTCCATTCCGATCTTTCGCCCCTAACGAGGACTTGAAAATCCTAATGCCGATGACTCAAGCCATCCGTTTGGGCATCTTGGACACAGGAACTGTAGAGAGCATTCAGGCGTTCCCGAGGGTTTTTCAGAATCCAAACTGGACGTCTTGGCATCAACTCAAACGTTTCTTCGCACATTACACGCGGGATGCCGACGCACCAATACGGTGGAATAGAGGCGTACTGTGCTTCTGGGTGCCTCCAGTGCTGCATCCGAGCATCAAACGCTTTTTGTTGATGGCAACAACACTTCCCGAACAACACTTCCGCAGAGCATTTCCGGGTGAGGAAATTCGCGTGAGTCGCACCGAACCCGTAAAATGGGGAAAGGGAAACCGGGTTTTTCAGATTCGTACCGGTATCTACCCACAACGAACCATTTTGGATTACAATGGCAATCAAGATGTTCTCGGTCTGTCTGAAACAGGACTGCGTATTTTTGGTGGTATCCGGGCAGAAATTGAAAGAGATTCGAGTGTTAAGCATGCGATTGTTACCTATGAGTCAATTGCCGCGGAGTTGGACGATATTGCAGAAAAAGAGAATGTCTGTTTCGTGACCGATTTTGAAAATATGAGAGACAAGTACACCATTTTTGGAGAGACACAGGTTGTTTGGATAGTCGGCACACCACAATGGTCACCAGACCGCGTTTGGTTACCTGCGCAGATTTTGTTTGGGAACGACGAGGAACCACTCTCTTATGAGGAAGAAACGGCGACTCGTCGTTATAAAGACGAACGAATCCAGAGCGTTTATGAGCATGGAATCGCTCGCGTCCTCACACGGACTGTCTTACAGGCAGGATTAAACAGATTGACCGACAAAAAAATTGTTCTAATCTCCAGTTTGGTATTGCCTAATATCACGGATAGCCCCGAAACGCTCTTTTTTGATTGGGAGGATTTTGAAGTTGCTGGTAGGTTAGATAAGCTACCTGAGGCGGTAGCCATACGCGAGCGTTTTGAAACAGAACAGGACAATCTAACCGCTGAATCCAGTAGAGAAGAAGTGGAACGAGTCTTGGGATGTTCCTCAAGGCAGGCGAACCGTATGTTACGAAAGTTCAGGGGTGGTAGACCCTTACGTGTGCCTTTCCGCGAGCAAATCCTTTCTACGCTGGCTTCCGATGGCGAGAAGAAAACAGCGGAATTGGTTGCAACTATTGATGGACATCCGAAAGCCGTAAAGAATGAACTCTCGCGCCTCGTAGAAATAGGTGAAATTGTGAGGGTTAGGTGGGGCGTGTATGCCCTCCCATCATAGTAGCATATTCGTGTATGCCCGTGGGGACGCGAAAGCACCTAATCGGATGAGACCTTCTTGTAGCCTTTAGGCAGAGGTTTCCCCGCAACGAGTGCAGCTTTCAATGGACGAACATGTCGGCAGCTACCGCGGTGCGTGAAGCCGGGACAATCGCACGTTACGTCAACTCCAACAACTTCCAGCGTATAAACCTTACCTTGTTGGGATGAACTCTCGGCGTGATAGGCGTTCCGCTCGGGACCAGCGAGGACTTGTGCGAGCGTGCGGATGGCTTCTTCGGAATATGGACGTAACTGTGCACGAGTGGCTTCACGGAGATGCGGAGCGTTCTCTTCAAGGTAAGTGTTGCTTGCTTCTTGAAGTACATCCAGCAGCTGCGATTCCTCAACTTCGTCGGTATGTACGGAGAGCGCATTCATCATCCGCTTGAGTTCGCTGAGGACATCGGTTTGAACCTCGCCGTCTTCACCGGGTATTAATAAGGTCCCTTCAACGAGAGCATCCATCAACGCAGCTTTCGTTTCTAATACAGTCTTGACGAATTCGTCTACTGTGCCGCGTGCTATCATATACGTGACATTAACGGTCCCTGTCTGTCCGATACGATAAGCGCGATCCTCCGCTTGCCAGTGGTTCGCTGGCACCCAGTCTAAGTCGTTAAAAACAACTTGTCGTCCGGCGGTTAAATTGATTCCCACACCCGCAACGTGCATATTTGCGATGAAGAGTTTAACGTTTTCATCATTTTGAAACTGATCAACGCGGTTTTGCCGTTCTTCTACCGGAACCTCTCCAGAGACGAAAACAGCTCGGTCGCCGAAGTGTTTGTGGAAACGCTCCATTGTGTTGAGAAAAGTGGTGAAAAGAATAACCTTTTCACCCTGTTCCAGGGCGTTTTCGACAAATTTAATAGTGTGTCGGCACTTGGCGAAAGCAAGTTTACGCCGGGCAGTGGTAAGTCTGCCAACCGCCTGTCGTCGCTCCGAATTTTCAGTCATATCAGTAGATTCGGGTGCGTCAAATTTGGTTAAGAACTCTCGGACAGCGTTATTGAAGTGCTGAATAGCGACCGGATGAAGTTCGACATCTAACCATGTTCGCACTTTAGGCGGGAGATCCAACACCTCATTTTTTGTGCGTCGCAGCATCACCCCGTGGAGTTGAACGGTTAATTCCTCAATATTGCTTGCACCATCTGCTACTAACCCGTATTTTCCCTGATAGGCATCACAATAGCGTTTAGCGAAACTGAGGAAACTTTTACCGAGTGGGTGGTTCATCAGTTGCAAGAGCGGGAAAAGGTCACGCGGGCGATTGGTCATCGGGGTGCCGGTTAGCGCGTGGACTATCGGTTCATGCTGGATTGACTTCACCAATTTAGCACCATTCCGGCTGCGTTGGCTCTGGTGGTTTTTCAGATAATGCGCTTCGTCGAATACAACGCCCTTCCATTCAAAGGCGAGGAGACTTTCCATGTGTTTACCAAGGATCTCATAATTGATGATAACCCAATCTTGAAAATCGGTTGACGGGAGCGGTTCAGGTCCGACGACAGCTGGTTTGGCTGTCGGAAGAACAATTTCAATTTCACGTGCCCAGTTCCGCTTGACAGAGGCAGGACAAATCACGAGATAGGGACCTTTCGCTTCTGCTTCAACCATCGCGATAACGGATTGCCGCGTTTTGCCAAGTCCCATGTCGTCGGCGAGGAGCGCACGTTGACGACCCAGCAAAAAAGCAACGCCTTCTATCTGATGTGGATAGAGACCTTGGGCAATCTCTTCCGCACGTGTGAGCACGGCTTGCTGCATGAAATTTCCCCTACCTACCCCTATCAACGAGCCACAAATCGCCTGCGCTAACGGTAGCGAGTTGCTTCAACATCACTGCCCCCGGGAAATTCGGTGCCATTCCGATCCCCATAGCGAAAATACGTCCGTTGCCCGTAGCGTGTTCGCCGACAAGGGTGAGATCTGGTCCTGCGATCGTGGTAGGAATACCGTCGCTAAAGAGGACAACAAGAGTAGGCGCAGTCTTCGCAGTCTCTGTCAAGGCGGTTAGCATGTCGTGGTCGGTACCTTTTACGTTAATTTTAGGTTGGATATTGGCAAGATAAGCCGACGCTGTGCTTACCGTATCTTCTGTCACAGGAACAAAATCGCCTTGGTAGACCGCAAGTTCCGTGCTAAACGCCACGACATTGAAACTATCGTGTGGCTCAAGGAAGGTTAGTGAATTTCGCATGAGGTCTATAATCCGTTTAAGTTTGTGTGGCGGGAGGTTTTGCATGCTGGCTGAGAGATCGATACAGTAGACGATACGCTGCGGTCCCTCTTGTGCTTCAATGAATTTCACTAATCTGCTTTTGAAACGTGCTTTTTCTTTCGGTCGTTTTTTGAAGGGACGTTCAACAACCCTCTGCACACGTGGCGTATCGTCAAATTCGACAGACGTTGTGGCGGGTCCAATGGGTTCTCCCAGATCGTTGGAATCGAACTGTTGGAAGGGTGCGGCTTCCTCCGCAGAGACGACCCCGCGGGTGGTAGCAGGCTGATTGCTCGTCAGGATTTTCAATCGTGGTTGGTTGGTATTACGGGTCCTTCTCTGTGTGGCGCGTACACGTTTCCGTCGTGGTATGCGCCTGACTTTCGGTTTCTCTTCCGTGATGAATATAGCGTTGATATTATCGGTATTTCGCTGTGGGTTCGTCCCAAACCAGTAGAAAAGTCCAAGCCCCCCAATGCCGAGGTGTAATAGAACTGAAATAAGAAATGCTTTGCTGGATTTTGACTTCATTTTTTAGTCTGGTTCCTTGTTAACGGACTTCAGCTGTAAGGCGTGTTAAGTTTATGATGCAAAGTTTAGCAGATTTGATTCAGGGTGTCAAGTTTTGCGACACCATGCCCACGAACAGACATGGTGTCGATCGCATAACCTATCGCATTGACATCTGCTCCTGCGTCTCTAACTTCCGACGCAGGACGACACCCCACTGCCCAACAACCCATAACGCCTTACCGTCCTTGGAACGTGTAATAATGTAGAGGTTGTTGTCAATATCGGTGTGTTCCTGTTCCCACGTTTCACCGCCGTCGGTTGAGTGGATAATTATCCCCGCTTCGCCGACCGCATAGATTTCCTGTTCAGAGAGTGCGATGATCCCATGAAGCGTTTTGTTAATGCCCGTCAATTTAGGCTCCCAATTGAAGCCACCATCGGTAGTCTTTAGGATAATGCCAGCTTCACCAGCTGCCCATCCTGTCCGCTTGGCAATAAATGAAACGGCATTAAGATCATAATTCGACTTGGTTTCGTGCATCCGCCAATACTCGCCACCGTTAATGGTGCGCTGGGTCACCCCACTTTGCCCAACAGCCCAGCCGAGCGGTGCGAATGACATATCCACATCTGTAAGTGGGTCGTTTGCGGTCGTACGCTGCGGTGTCCACGTCGGACCACCATCTTTGTTATGGATGATTTGTCCCATTCTACCGACAGCCCAGCCTTCAGAAAACTTTCCAAAATCGACATCGTTCAGCGAGAATGTTCCTGGAGGATCACCTTCCATGAATGGCGGCTGTACAGGTGTGTCGCCTGCAGTCCAAGTCGCGCCATCTGTGGTATAGAGGACGGTCCCGTCGCGTTGCATCGTCCAACCCCATTTGGGTTCGAGGCTGGCGAAATGTATACCGATAAGACGCTGACGCGTTCGGCTCGGGAGCGATTCCCATGTCTGTCCGCCGTCTTGTGTTTCCAGTAAAACACCACTATCTCCTGCTATCCAACCGTTTTTGTCATCGTAGAAAAGGACTTCTCGGAAGTCGTTGCGCTGTGCCTCGCCGAGTTGGCGTTCCCATGTTTGTCCGCCGTCTGCGGTGTGGTAAATACTACCGCCTCTGCCAACTGCCCATGCATGTTCTGCATCGAGAAAATACACACTGGCGACTCGCTGACCGGCCCGTCTACGTCTTCTTGGAGGTTCTTCTGGTGGTGGCGGTGTTTGTTGTTGCGCTGTCGGACGCTGTGGGGTCGCACGTTCTGCGTTCGGCGGGAGTTCGCCCTCAGGTGCGAAACGTCCCGGACGTTGTCTTTGTGCTCGAAGCCGATTTTGAATTTCTTCTGGCGTCTCGTCGTACGCTAACGTCGGTCCGTCCGCCATTTCTTCGCCATCTTCTTCTGCTTTCTCTTCTTGCTCGAATTCTTCGGGTATCGCTGGGTCGATTTCTCCCAAGGCGAATATATCAATCTCCCCATCATTTCCAGTATCAACATCATCACCGGTATCAACAGGAACCGCGTTCCAAGTTAGCCCCTGATCCGCGGTAATGTATGCACCACCGCCACCGAGTCCCCATGCTTCTTTGTCGGAGCGGAATGTGATACGTCGTAAACCGCTTATGCTCTGGGTCGTAGTTTGCAGTCTCCATGTTTCGCCCCCGTCTTCGGTCAACAAAGAGTTCCCGTTGCCCATAACAACCCAACCGTGGGTTTCGTCGACGAAGTGGACGGCGACGCCAGGCTGATTCGTTTTCGCCTGAATCTTCCAGTAATCACCACCATTAACAGTGTGGAGGATAAACCCACCGTCTCGACGTTGCGGCGTGACTGCCCACCCAACCTGACTATTGATAAAGTGAATATCGGTGATGTTTGCCATGGTCGTTCCGGTTTTTTGGATTTTCCACGTTTGTCCACCATCAGTCGTGTGTAAGATTTCCCCAATTCTAGCCCCGAGCCAGCCCTCGTCAGCGTTTAGGAAGTGCATCATACTAACGCGCGGTAGGTTCTGCTTGGTTGCTTGAAGAATCGGATGCCACGTTTCACCACCGTCTTGCGTCTGGAGTAGGATGCCGTTTCCAAGAATGCGTCCGTGTTTTTCATCAACGAATTCTACCTCACGCAAATCATCACTGACTCCACTATGTTGTGGTAGCCAAGTTTTTCCGCCGTCTGTAGTGTGTGCGATTGCGCCATCGGAACCAACTGCCCATCCGTTTTGTGCATCTGTGAAATGGGTATCTGCAAAGTCGGTTCTCCAAGTAGCCTGTCGGAGAATGTCCCAATGGTAAACAACAGGTTCAATCTCGGTATCCTCTTCAGCAGTGATAATCTCCACCTCTTCGGCAACCGGTGGTAGCTTAGCAGGCAATTCCGCTTCTTCAACGGAGTAGCGCATCGCTATTCCGCCCTTACCCACTGCCACAACACCGTTAGGGGAGAGAGCCAACCCGTAAAGATCATTGTCAGTACCACTTTCTTGGGGTTCCCATTTTTCACCACCGTTGACGGTAGTAAGCATAACGCCGTTGTCACCGACGATCAATCCGTGCTGTGCGTCGGCAAAATAGAGTTTATTTAGATTCTCTTGTGTACGACTACGCTGGAAATTCCATCTTTTGCCACCATTTTTCGTATGTAAAATCTCTCCGAATTGTCCGATGATCCATCCTGTATTTTCGTCTGTAAAATAAACGGCATAGAGTTCATTGAAAGTGCCGGTTTGCTGTTGGGTCCAACTGAGACCACCGTCTTCGGTCGCCAGACAAACACCGGGCCATCCGATAGCCCAACCCTTCTTGTCATTAAGAAAAAATACACCCTTCAACATGAGAGAGAGAAAATCTCCAACTGCTGTTTGAGGAAGCCACGTTTGCCCGCCGTCAATTGTATGTAAAATGGTCCCCATGTCTCCGACCGCCCAACCGACTTGAGAACTAATAAAGTGGACGGAACGGAGCGTAAATGCCGAAGTGCTGCGCTGACGTTCCCAGTTTGCACCACCATCGTTGGTATGGACGATGAGTCCGCGTTCACCGACCGCCCAACCGTGTTTATCGGTAGCAAAATAGATGTTCCAAATGCCATCCCAGATATCTGTCTCAACCTCATTCCACGTTTGTCCGCCATCATTGCTCATTGCCATAGTGCCGCGCCTACCGACTGCGATTGCGCGATTAGCATCGGTAAACTGGACATTTTGCAGGTCGTTGGCAGTCGTGCCACTGGTCATTTCCCATGTAGCCCCTGCATCCGTTGTGTGCAAAATCGTGCCATACCACCCAACTGCCCATGCCTCTTTGGGGGTGGTAAACTGGATACCGGTCAAATTGTTTTCCGTGCCGCTATCCATTAATTGCCAGTTATCGCCACCATCTTCAGTGCGGGTGATAAAACCGACATCTGCCACGGCGACTCCATAATTTTCATCTGTGAAATGGATACTATTGATGGTGTCTCGGACGTGTCCATTAATCAAAGGGATGCGACTGTCTTGGCGTTCCCAGTTTATGCCGCTTGTCGTAGTATGAAAGATGGACCCGTCGCTACCAACAATCCACCCCTCATTATCATTGACGAAGAAAACTTGTTTATTGTCGTTAATCATCCGATCGCGTTCGCCTTCAAAACGGTTGCTCTGTTCTCGCCATGACTCACCCGCTGTTTGAGTATAAAAAATCTTATCATGTGTGCCGACGACCCAACCTTTTGAATCGTCAACGAACCAGACACCGTTGAGCAGGAACTCGCTGACATACTCGTAACGTTTCCACTCTTTTCCGCCGTTCTCGGTATAGAGGACATCCGAATCTTCACCAACAATCCACCCCTCTTTTGAATTGGCGAAAAACACATCCTTGAGCATCGCAGAAGTGCCGCTCCGTTGCAGGGTCCAATGTTTCCCACCATCGTCGGTTGTCGCGATTAACCCCTCATCACCGACCGCCCATCCGTAGTTCGCGTTCGTAAAATAGACCGCCTTGAAGTCCAAGGTCGCATCTTCCATGCGATATCCTGGTCCGGTTGTATCAACTTCCTGTTGCTTCCACGTTTTACCACCATCTGCGGTATGGATGATGAGTCCCTGTTCCCCGACAATCCAGCCCTGTTTATGATTGACGAAGTGCAAATCTGTAAAATGTGTCTCCCAATCCGCTTTCCGGGTCGCCTCCATCTTCACACAACCGTTAAACAGGATCAAGATACCAAGCAGAAACGCTATGGTGAGAAGATTCAAATTACGTGTCAAACCCATTGTTACCTCCGATTGTTTGTTCTTTCGTCACAGCCGAGAAGTCGATTAAATCTTTTTAGTGTCCGAAACAAGTTTCTTTTACCTGATGTCCTACGGCTTACAAAACTATCCTTAGATATTTAGACAAACATCTTTAACTATTTGTTCGTTCTATTGGTTAATAACCGCTATTGTCCCCAAAAAGGTCAGAGCGAGCAACTGCAATGCCGATGGCAATAATGACGGGGAACGCGATCGCTGCTATCTGGACAAGCGTAGAACGCCTCCCACCGAATCTCTGGACTGCTGCTATCTGTCCGATCCATGCTAAGGGAAGTGAAATCAGCAATAAGATCGTACTTGCCGTTGGCACTTCCGCAAAAAAATGACCGTTCATCCAGATGCCAGCGAGTAAGAGTGTCACAATTGGGGACGCGCCGGACGGAAAAACGAACCGCTGACTATTGTGCTGTAGAACAAGCGTGATAGCCCAACTCACGGCGAAAAGTGCTACTAAAATGCCACTGTGTTGTGCTAACCGCAAACTCCCAGAAAGCGCGAGAACCAAGGCAGTCCCACCGAAGATCCCGAAATATACGAACGGACAAGAAGCACCGGGTAGTAAGGTACTAAAACTTTGTTCCACGAGTCGCCAGAAAATAAATAGCGCGATGGCGAGGCACACCCACCAGATAATTCCTTCAACCTGTCCCCATGTATACTTAAACGTTGAGGATAGGAGGAGACGTGGTATAATAATCGAAACTGCCGCCTGTGCTATCCGTCTCCACAGAGCAGAATGCCAAAAACCGGCAACGATCAATCCGATGATAGCGAGATAACAGAGCCAATGTGTTCCCAATTTTGGTGGAAATGGCGGAAACCGTTCCAACCCGATATAACCAACGATATAGCCAACACCAAGTGCAGCAGCGATAAGCCAACCCGAAAATCCACCTTGTTCTTTTGCGTCTGCTTTGGAAGAGAGAGATCTCGCGAATATAAAAATCCCACCACCGATGATGGCTGGCAGGAGTAAACCGAGAAACAGTTGCTGAATCAGGGACATCGCGGATCTCCTTCCACGTGCTTTATTTATCGGAATGGTGTGCTTAGAAGCGCGCAATAGCAATTGGGACGCGTATATCTATATTGCTTCGCTTCAAATAGCGTACCAAAGACTGTTACAGCGTTTTGGTGATTCGTGGGTGGACTATTTCTGTATCGCTTCAATGGTGACGATAAGTCGGACGTCGTCGCTGACGGATCCTGCACCATAGGTCATGCCGAACTCACTCCGTTTAATCGTAAAGATACTCTCAAACCCAATCATGGATTCACCGCGTTGTCCTTTGCCTCTCCCTGTAATTGCGACATCTACTGTGATAGATTTCTTAACACCGAGTAACTCAATATCACCTGTGACCTCCAGCATGTCTTCTTTCCCTTCCTTCATATTCACTGTTGTGCTTTTGAAGGTGATGACTGGGAACTGCTTCGCACTGAAAAAGTCGGGGCTTCTGAGGTGCTGATCGCGTTTGTTGTTAGCCGTATCGACGCTCGCTGTTTTTATTTCAAATTCTACCGCACTTTTGGATATATCGGTTTCATCCATCGTAATTTTGCCGGTGAACTCATTGAATCTACCGTAGTTGTAGCTAATACCTTTGTGTTTTGCGCGAAAAAGTATCATTGAGTGGGCAGTATCAATTTCAAAAGCACCTGCGGCGTCTGCGAGTTGGACGCTGCCAGTGAAGCCGATGATGAGTAACGCTAAAACGAGACCTCCGATATAAGAAGTCTGTAGCTTACGACCTGAGTCTGTTTTCATTGAGAAAAATCTCCTTAAATTTTGTTAGATAGTTTGGTTTGACCAAAGTGTATTGCCTTACATAGGCAAGAAAGTATACCGTATTTTTTCACAGATGTCAACGAGAAATGTTCAGCCCTAAAGTTTTTCTTGAATTTCATTGTGAAAATGTAGTATAATTACCAAAGAAATATGTTAACTGCGACATTCTTGGCGCAGCTCGCTATAGAACCATATCGTAACGAGTGGGGTTTCAACGCATATGAAAGCACCGCGATCGAGGTTTATGATTCATTTAGCAGTGTATCTACTCTGTTTTGCAGTATGGAGCCCATTTGCAGTGGCGGATAACCATGCTTCGGATGCAGCAGTCAGTTACCACGCAGAAATTGTTCCGATTCTCAAACGGAGTTGTCAAGGGTGCCATCACCCAGGCGACCCGAATGCCGACCTGATTGTAACAAGTTACGCCGATCTCAAACGGGGCGGAATGGCGGGAGAGGCAATCATCCCTGGGAAACCAGATGAAAGTCTCATCATTAAACTCATCTCTGGTGATGAACCGGCAATGCCGCAGAACCAAGAACCACTCTCCGCTGAAGAGGTAGAACTCTTCCGTCGTTGGATCCTTGAAGGCGCACCAGACGATACACCCACCGAAGTCGATACTATGGAAGGAAACTATCCGACTTACACGGTACCTCCCGTGGTTTCCGCTATCGCTTATTCACCGGATGGTAGCACACTCGCCGTCTCTGGTTTCCGCGAAGTCTTATTATATGATACGACGACTTTTGAACTCAAAGCACGTTTAGTAGGCAAAGCGCATCGCATACAATCGCTGACGTATACCACCGATGGAAAGATATTAGGGGTAGCAGGCGGCTCTCCAGCGCAGTTTGGCGAAGTACAGCTTTGGGATACCGCAACCCATACGCTCATCAAAACGATACGTTCCAGTTATGATACGGTTTATGGACTCTCTTTCTCACCAGACGCCAGTCGCATCGCTTTCGGATGTTCAGATAAAACCGTGCGTGTCCTATCCATTGAAGATGAAAAAGAACTCGTTAAGTTCGATAACCATAGTGATTGGGTTTTCGGTACAATTTTCTCCACTGATGGTTCGCATTTTGTGAGTTGTGGACGGGATACCGCTCTCAAATTAGTTGAAGTAAACACAGGTTCCTTTGTTGACGACATCAACTCCAGTAACAAAGGCTACGGCGAAATCAATACCATCGCACGTCACCCCTCTGAAAATCAAGTTTTGAGCGGCGGCGAAGACCGGATACCGCGTCTCTACAAGATTTTCCGCGAAATCCGAAGAGATGTCGGCAATACCGACTTTAACCTCATTCAAGCCTACGAAGCACAATCGGGATCGATTGAAGGGGTCGCGTTTTCAGGAGACGGCACTCGATTTGCTACCGGCTGCGCCAGTGGCGAGACTCGTGTTTACAACATCCAAGACGGGAAGCGGATAGCATCAATGCAAGGTGATGCGGTTGCTGTCTTTGCAGTCTCGTTCCATCCTAATGGCACACAACTCGCTACAGGTGGTTTCGACGGAAAGATTCGCGTATTTGATGCCGTTTCCGGCAAGTTACTGAACGCCTTTATGTCGGTACCCATTGAGCCAGCAGGCAGCGAGGATGTCGCTTTGGTTGTGACAGGCATGACGTGAGGTGCTTGTGTCGCAAAAGTGCAGGGTGCACTTACACAACATCAAAGCGTTATCAGTGTTGAAGTTTCTCTCCCTAATCAGGCAATTATTAAAATCCGCAAGAATACTGTCACTGCCGCTGACCTCGCGAACGTCGTTAAAGAGACTGGATTTAACGCAACGGTTAAATAGCACGCATAAAGAGGCGCATGAATGGCTGCTAATGCCCCCAATATACTCTGGGTTTGCACAGATCAGCAACGTTATGACACAATTGGTGCCTTGGGCAACCCGTATGTATCGACACCGCACATTGATAGTTTAGTAGCGGAAGGGGTAGCGTTCACGCATGCCTATTGCCAAAGTCCTATCTGTACACCGAGCCGAGCAAGTTTTCTCACGGGTATGTACCCGGGTGCAACACACGCGAATCGTAACGGAAACGATTTCTTTCCATCAATGTATCCGCTTGTGACGCGCACGCTCGCAGACATCGGTTATGATTGTGGGCTGATTGGCAAGTTACATCTCGCGAGTGCCTATCGGCGTGTGGAACCGCGCACGGACGACGGATACCGCTACTGGCAATACAGCCACGCACCGCGGGATGACTGGGAACAGGGACATGACTACGCAGATTGGGTCCGTTCAAAGGGATACATTCTCGGCGAGTTGAATCGGAATCCGGAAGGCGTGCCAGCAGAATTACATCAGACGACGTGGTGTGCCGAGAAAACGATTGAGTTCATTTGTGAAGAACGGGATGGTCCGTGGCTCGCGAGCGTCAACATTTACGACCCGCATCCACCGTTCAATCCGCCACAGACACATCGAGAACGGTTTGACCCAGCGCAGATGCCAGAACCGCTCTTCCGAGATAGTGATCTTGAACAACAGACCCGGTTACAAGCAGTCGATTTTCAGTCCAAAGGGCGGACACCAGATGAATTAGACATCCGTAGTCCAATCTTGCCGCAGACGCCACGCCAAGAAACAGAGGCTGTCGGCGCAACGGATGCCAAAACACTCATAGCCGCCTATTATGCTATGATCCAACTGGTTGACGAACAGTTGGGCAGAATCCTCGAAACCTTAGAAGAGACAGGACAGCGAGAGAACACAGTTATCATCTTTACAAGCGACCACGGCGAGACACTCGGCGATCATGGACTCATACAGAAAGGGTGCCGATTTTACGAAGGTTTGGTCAGGGTGCCGTTGATATTCTCATGGCAGGGACAGTTCGTGAGTGGTTTGAGGAGCGACGCACTCGTTGAACTCGTTGATAAAGCACCAACGCTTCTGGAATTAGCAGGATTAACGGTGCCTGAAGGAATGCACGGACGATCATTACTACCGATACTTCAAGGAGAGGCGGATGCAGACCATCACCGCGACTTCGTCCGATGTGAATACTATGACGCTGTTGATCTGCCGGATCACTCTCTCGCAACGATGTACCGAAATGAGCGTTATAAATTAGTAGTCTATCACGGACACGAGGAAGGTGAACTCTACGACCTAATCGACGATCCGGACGAGTTTAACAATCTCTGGCAGACCCCAGCGAAGCAGGACATCAAAATGGAGTTACTAAAACGGAATTTTGATGCATCTATGTTTGCTATGGACATAGGACCGCGACGGGTGGGACCGATGTAAATGCATGAGGACGGTTCGCGATATTATGCTTAAACGCAACACCATCCATTGTGGCGACACGTTTAGTCTACTGAAAGAGGTAGAAGATGCTTCTGTGGACCTGATTGTGTGTGATGGACCGTATGGTGTAACAGCGAACGCGTGGGATGACATTCCGTCAATTCAGGAATTCAACCTTGAACTTATTGAGAGTTTCGCACTGAAACTCAAGGATGGTGGTGCACTCTACCTGTTCGGTAAATCAGACTGCATCGACTTTATAGACTACCGGCAGTTTTTAAATCTCCGTTCAAAGATCGTATGGTATCAACCGAGTCGGCTCGCACAAGGACGGATCAATTACACCAATAACTACGACATTATCTGCTATTTCATCAAGGGCAAAAAGCCAAAGTGCTACAACTTAGATGCTATCAGAGTCCCGCAACTTGTTGAATTAGAACATCGGCTTCGCTGTGAAAACGTGCCGTCGGTAACAAACGGTAAATTTGGAAAAACAAAGTTTAATACAAAAGGTAAGAATCCGGGTAATGTCTGGGGAGATATAAAGCAGCTAACGTATAAATCAAAGGAATTAGTGTGTCGAGAGGCACTTAATACCATCCAGAAACCAGAAAAGTTGATTGAGCGGATTGTCTTAGCGAGTTCGTCACCCGGTGATCTGGTTTTAGATCCTTTTGCAGGCGTGGGTACCTGTCCTGTGGTGTGTAAGAGACATCAGCGGGATTTCATCGGATTTGAGGCGCAGCTGAGTTTTGTAGAAATGGCAAATGAGCGACTTCGCAAATGCCATGACAACCCGAATTTTTTACCATCGGAGTGATACCAAATCGAAATTAATGTGTGAGTGTTCACGCATCACTCGCATAACAGATGGGGGACGGACATGAAACGGACTTTTAAATTACAAGGTTTGGCTTATAAGTTTCGCCAAATCGTATTTTGTTTGACATTTCTTCTCGTTTTTGGTATAAGTATAGGTAATGCTGCGTTAGAAGTTGGATTTATCTATCTTGGCGATAAGGGTCCCTTCACAGCACCGGCGTTAGAGTTTGCTGAAGAGGCATTCAAAACAGAACTGCTTGCCAAAGCAGACTTGAAGAGTAACACATTCAAGCAGTTCGGCGTTATCTGGTGGCATGAAGGGGATACCGACCCGGGCGAATTGTCCGACGCGGAAATTACTGCGTTCATGGACTACGCTGAAAGTGGTGGTGCTGTTCTCTTAACAGGATGGGCAATCCGTCACGCAACCAACTTTGGACTAGAAAAAGCCGTAGCGCGTCAGTTCGGTCCCGTCGCTGAAGACGGTGTTGCAGTCGGTATTACCGTGCTAAAAGAGACGCTTGAGTTGGGATTAACAGAGGGACTCATAAGTGTTGACAAAAAGGAACCACAGGTAGACGATAGAATTCAAGTTAATTCCACAGGCTACCCAAAAAGCGGAGACTATTACGACACAATTTGGAAGGACTTCATTACGCTTGCCAATGCTTGGGGACCGCCTGCTAACGATTGGGGCGACCGAATTGCAGCGTTTGGCTATTGGGAGGCTGGTAAGGGTAAGGTCTTCAATATGAACTGGCGACTCCCGAATTATCATAAGAACAACAAGGATATTGATCAGTTGGAGCAACTCACCGAAAACGTTATCAATTGGTTAGCGAGTGAATCAGAATTTGCAGATGTCTCTCCAGGTGGTAAACTGCCAGTAGTATGGGGAGAGTTGAAGAATCAGAGATAGTGCGAAAGAGATACTCTTTTGTAAACTTGGTAATTTTAATAATAAAATAAGGTGCTTTATCATTGGAAAATCTAAACGCTCAAACAGACGCACAATCAAATTTACCTGAAGGTGTCAGAGCACGCCTCGACCAAGGGAACCTAACAGGAGATATAGCATTCTCATCGGATGGCACGCAACTTGCAGTCGCATGTGACATCGGTGTTTGGGTCTACGATGTAGAGAGTGGGTTAGGACTTAACCTCCTCGTTGAACACAGGGAATACGTTAGATGCGTGGCCTTTTCACCTGATGGCACCGCAATCGCCAGTGGGAGTATAGACAATACAGTCGTCCTGTGGGACGCAATTGGCGGTTTACCCACAGCGACGCTCACAGGACACAAGGATGCTGTTAGGAGTGTGGCGTATGCCCCAGATGGTGCCACTGTCGCCAGTGGAAGTACGGATGGTACAGTCTGGTTGTGGGATACCAACACAGGTGAGGCTAAAGACACTCTCAAAGGACAGGCAGACTCTATAAGACATGTCGCGTACGCACCGAATGGCAGTACGCTCGCTGCTGGGACTGGAGATGATACTATAGTTTTGTGGGATGCCGCTACCGGAAAGCACAGAGCAACGCTCGAAGGACATACACATATCGTCAATTCAATCGCCTATTCACCTGATGGCGAAATTCTCGTGAGTGGGAGTATTGACGGTACGATTCGGTTGTGGAGTACGGACAAAAGGAGTTTAATAACGACAATTACAGGACATACGGGTTATGTCTGGAGCGTCGCTTACGCACCTGACGGTAAAACCATCGCCAGTGGTGGTAACGACAACACCATCCGTTTATGGGATGCCAAGACAGGTGAGCCCAAAGACGTGCTCACGGGACATACAAGCAGTGTCAGGAATGTTGCCTATGCTTCTAATGGCAGTGTTCTCGCCAGCGGAAGCGATGATCACACTGTATTGCTTTGGGATCTCACATAGGTTATTGATACAGAATCAACGTAGATGATCAGATAAGTTGCTATACGCTAACGACAATCAGAGGGTGAGGGTTTCTAACTCACCGCGAATTAAGCAGGAACGTGTTTTTCAACAACTGAGAATAATTAAGCGAGAACCCAATCGCTAAAAAATCAGATTTAAGGAGGATGGCGTTTCCTCTGTCGCTACAGTCGGAGGTCTCACGCCGAATTTTTGATGAAACCCAGGTTTAACTTTGTAATAACACTGTTTATTGCATGCTGTGTCTGTTTTGCATTCCAGTTGTCAACAGATCAGACTGCAAATGCAGAGGTTCCGACGGCGCAAGAATGGCTTGCGAGCGTCAATTTAACGGAGTTGAGGGTTCATCCTGAGTCATTGACATTGGAGCACGCTCGTGATGGCAGACGCGTGCTCGTGTCAGGTAAGACAAAAGATGGCACATGGGTAGATGTAACACCGTGGGCAGTGCTGAAGCCTGCTACCGCGGGTGTGAAAGTGCATGAAGATGGCTATATCTTCCCGATGACAGTTGGCACGACAAAAATTACAGTTAGCGTCAAGGGCGTGCGTACCGAATTGTCCGTGAATGTCAAGAGCATGGAAGCACAACCGGTTAGTTTTGTGCAAGATGTTATGCCCATCCTAAGCCACGCAGGATGTAATAACGGTACATGTCACGGTGCAGCACAAGGCAAAAATGGGTTCAAACTCTCACTTCGTGGCTACGATCCTGATTTTGATTATGAGCTTCTAATTGAGGATATATCTGGACGACGCTTCAACCGAGCGTTCCCCGAACAGAGTCTGATGTTGCTAAAACCGACATCCGAAGTGCCCCACAAAGGCGGACAAGTATTCGTCCCTGGTGATCGAGATTATAACATTGTCCACCAGTGGATAGCAGAAGGTGCTATTCCTGATGTTGAGACGACGCAGCGTGTTGAGAGATTAGAGGTGATACCCGATTCCGCTGAACTCTCGATGCCTGGTATGAAGCAACAGTTTATAGTGATCGCGCACTATCCAGATGGAACGAGTCGCGATGTCACCCGTGAGGCGAAATTCACAAGTAGCCTCATTGAAGTGGCGAAAGTCACTGACGAGGGTGTGGTAACCGCAGAGCGTCGCGGTGAGACCTCTATTCTCACTCGCTATGAGGGTGCCTACAGCACGAACGGCATTATTGTCATGGGCGACAGGAGTGGTTACAAGTGGGTTAAAACTCCTGAATACAACTACATTGATACGCACGTTCACAATAAACTGAAGCGGATGAAGGTTCTGCCTTCTGAACTCTGTACAGATGAAGAGTTTGTGCGGCGTGTCTATTTCGATTTGACGGGTATTCCACCGACCCCTGAACAGGTTCGGAGTTTTCTGACTGACAAAACCGCATCGAAGGCAAAACGGGAGCAGCTCATTGATGCGCTCGCCGAGACACCGGAGTTTGTCGATCACTGGACCCATAAATGGGGAGATCTGTTGCAGTCTAACCGTAAATTCCTCGGTGAGCGTGGGATTTGGCTCTTCCAGCAGTGGATCCATCAAGCTATCAACCAGAATCGTCCCTATGACCAATTTGTGCGAGATCTGATTACCGCAAACGGTAGCACTTACACAAATCCTGCTGCAAACTATTTCCGGGTCTCCCGTGAATACACAGCCGCGGTTGAGAATACGACCCAACTTTTTTTAGGGGTCCGATTTTCGTGTAATAAATGTCACGACCATCCGTTTGAAAAATGGACGCAGAACCAGTACTACGAACTGGGCGCGTTCTTCGCCGATGTCAAAGTCAAGCCGGGGCAACTCCCCGGAGATGAGGTCGTCTACGCCAATTATACCACGGAACCTGTGAAACACCCGCGGACTTTAGCGGTTGTCGAACCGTCCGTGCCGTTTGGAGAAGTTACAGCAAAGACCGATAATAAGCGTGAGATGCTCGCAGAATGGCTCACCTCTGAAGACAATCCTATGTTTGCACGGGCAGGTGTGAACCGCATCTGGAGTTACTTCATGGGACGTGGGATTATCGAACCTGTAGACGATATCCGCACAAGTAATCCACCGAGTAACCCGGAGTTGCTTGATGCATTGACAAAGGATTTCGTGGATAGTGGATTTGACATGAAGCATATCATGAAGACGATCACCCGTTCTCGAACCTATCAACAGAGCATCAAAACCAACAAGTGGAATAAGGCTGATAAGATTAACTTTTCACACGCAGCTGCCAGACGCTTGACGGCAGAGCAACTTTTGGATGCTATCGGGATCGCGACAGGCAGCCGACCGAGGTTTGAGGAGATGCCGAAAAACTTCCGAGCCGTGCAATTGCCGGATAGCAAAGTCAAAGATGATGGATTTCTGAAGTTGTTTGGCAGACCTGAACGTGAAACCTCGTGTGAATGTGAACGCACTACTGAGGTCAGCCTCGCACATGCAATGAATCTCATTAATGGACCGACGGTTGCCGAAGCACTCATCGACCCAGATGGACGTATCGCACAACTCATCAAAACGAATCATGATGACCGGGTTCTCGTTGAGGAACTCTACCTCGCAACACTTTCTCGGTTACCAGAGAAGAACGAATACGCAGTAGCGATTGAGCACCTCGCGAACGCAGAATCGAAGGAAGAAGGCGCGCAAGATTTGTTATGGGCGTTGATTAACAGCCCTGCTTTCTTATTCAATCGCTAAAATTATTAGGGTTGGGCTACTTCCGTCATCTGTTGTAGGAGCGTTCACAAAGCGCACCCAGAGACGGAAGATAGCACCAACATAGTGGAGGAAACAATAGATGTTATCGTTACCACAACTACCCGGACGCTTATGTGACGGGTTCTCACGTCGTGAATTTCTACGTGTCGGTGGTGCGGCGATGCTCGGCATTAGTTTGCCACAGGTATTGTCACTCCAAGCCAACGCGAATACAACAGTTGACCCCTCTAAGCCGTTGAACGGATGGGGGAAAGCTAACGCTGTCATCCTTCTCTTCTTGCAAGGCGGTCCTAGCCACCTTGACATCTGGGATCCGAAACCGGGAGCACCGTCGAATATCCGTGGTGAATTTAATCCGATCCCGACCAACGTACCGGGGATTCAGTTGTCTGAGACAATGCCACGCTTGGCACAACAGATGGATAAAGCTTGCCTTATCCGTTCCGTAAGCTACACACCGGCGGGACTCTTCAACCACACCGCTGCGATGTATCAGATGGTAACCGGTGAAACACCAGACAAGGTTGCACCCTCAGGGCAGCTTGATCCGCCGTCACCAGCCGACCATCCGAATGCCGCATCGCATATCGCAAATTATCGTCCACCCGATGAACCGATGCTCGCAGCAGTGCAACTGCCGCGTCCGATGCAGGAGAGCAATATCATTGGTAAAGGTGGTAACGCAGGGTTCCTCGGTCGAGCGTATGATCCGTATTTCCTCTTCCAAGACCCGAATGAGGAAATCAATCTCGACGATTTGAGTCTACGTCCAGAGGTGCCACCCGTGCGTCTGAAACGCCGGAAAAACCTCCTTGAGACGATTAACGCAGGGATGCCCGAAATCGATAAGGTTGCAGACTCCTATGCCTTGAACGAATATTATGAAAAGGCGTACAACCTCATCTTATCGCAGCGGGCACGTAACGCGTTTGACTTAGCCCAAGAACCGGACGAGGTCCGGGATCGTTACGGTAGACACACGTTTGGACAGAGCGCACTCCTCGCTCGCCGTTTGGTGGAAGCAGGCACCCGTTTTGTACAGGTGAACTGGCCCTCTGTTGCTAATGGTGATCCAAATACCACAGCATGGGATACGCACGCGACCAACTTCGGTCCGTTGAAGAACATTCACTGTCCGAAGTTAGATAGTGCTGTCTCTTCGTTGCTCGAAGACTTGGATCAGCGCGGTATGTTGGAAGACACACTCGTCTTGACGATTGGTGAATTCGGACGTTCGCCACGGATGGGTATTAGCACCTCCGGTAACAGCAATGCCCCCGATGGACGCGACCACTGGCCCTATTGCTATACTGGCTTGATTGCTGGGGCAGGTGTGAAAGGTGGACAGGTTTACGGGAAATCCGATGCAACAGGCTCAACGCCGCTTGAGAATCCCGTGCACCCGCGCGATATCCTCGCTACCGTCTATCATACACTCGGTATCGATCCGCACACCATCGTTTACAATCATTTAGATCAGCCACGCGAATTGGTGAAAGGCGAACCGATTGCTGGGATTTTCTAAACGGTTTTACAGAGGTGTCGCTGATATAGCGTAATCAACACCGATTCTTGTTAAGCCTGCTCACTATAAAGCAAAGAACGTTCGATCTACTCCGTTGGATTTGTAACGCTTGCTTATGAGCAGGCTTTTCACTACTAAAAAATAAGGTGATTGACAATGCCTAACATGTTTTTTCGGCAGAGGAGATGGATGAACTCGCGGATTTCTCATCTCTTAAAAAAACAGTTTTTTCTTGTTCTATTGATCTTTTTCCTAACGGTTGGTTTTACCTATGCTCAGGTACAACCTACTTTGACTTCTGTCTTTCCACAAGGCGGTCAACAGGGACGCAGCGTTGATGTCACGGTTACAGGTGCGAATCTCGGCACAGCAACGGCGGTATGGTTCAGTGGGAGCGGTATCACTGCGGAAATTAAGGAGAAAACCGGACAAGGTGCTGTCCTCTTCAATGGTGCTGGTATTTCCGGGCGTGTCCCTACCGACGCGCAGTTAGTCGCATCACTGACGATTGCCTCCAATACACCATTAGGCGTCCAACAGATACGTATCGTTACGCCTTATGGCGTTTCCAACGCAGGCAGCTTCGTCGTCGGTAACTTACGAGAGATCGTTGAGGAAGAAACCACTGAAACTCTGAAGATGGAATCCGACTGGATCGCACTACCCATCACCGTAAACGGCGAAATCGCGTCAATTGACGATGAAGATAGTTTCACGTTTGAACTGAAAAAGGATGTACGGCTTATCTGCGAAGTTACAGCGCAGCGGATAGGTTCACTGTTGGATTCTTACCTCGTTCTCCAAGATGCTGACGGGACAGAGGTAGCCAACAGCGGACTTGGCGACGGCTTAGATTCTGTACTCGATTATACTGTCCTTGAAACAGGGAAGTACACGCTTCATATTCGGGATATTCGTTACAAAGGCGGAGATGGATATGGGTATCGATTGAGTATCGGTGAATTACCGTATCTTGAGACAATTTTTCCGCTTGGTGGACGACGCGGTACCGAGAATACAGTCGCTGTCACTGGCGCGAACCTCGAAACAGTAGAATCTATACAGGTCTCGATAGGTGCCGAAACACCAACAGGCGAACAATCTCTACGGGTCCAGACTCCCTCTGGGTTGGCAACTAATGCTCGTCCTTTCGCTATCGGAAAGTGGGCAGAAATGCTGGAAACTGAACCGAATAACACAACCGGAAATGCGAATGCTGTGACGACCCCAATAACGCTCAACGGGAAAATCGACAAATCCGACGATATAGACAGGTTTTCATTTGAGATTGAAGAGCCACAACTCCTCGTTTTCGAGGTAGAGGCACTTAAACTGTCATCTAAACTTGATGCGCTGCTTACGCTCTACGGTCCCGGAAAACCGATGGGTGCCTCGGAAGATATGGCTTGGAGTGACGATAAAGAACAAGTCTTGATGGTAAACGACGATGCCACCAGCGGTGCTGATGCCCGTATTGACTGGAATTTCGAGAAAGCTGGGCAATATGCTATCACCATTCGAGATCTGAACAATCATGGTGGTGAGACCTATCCGTACCGGCTGCACATCCGTCCGTTGGAACCGGACTGTGACCTCAAAGTAATCGCACTTAACATTCGGAACCAGCCCGCTCCTATGGATAACCCGCGTGTCAGCAGAGGCAGTAGTGTCACAATGCAGGTTGACGTTGTCCGTCTCGACCAATTCGCTGGTCCAATCCGCCTAATTTGTCCAGACCTTCCGAAAACATTTGATGTGAGTCCCACTATTGTTGGAGCGAATCAAAACCGGGCAATGCTCACGGTAACGGCTCCTTGGGACGCACCACTTGGGCTGATGCCGCTCTCCGTTGTCGGTGTTTTTGCCGCTGATAATCGCCAGATAGAGCGCGTCGCCACTCCGTCTCCGATTCTGCTTACCGTTATGGACGCACCGGAATTCACGCTTACACTCGCAGAGATCGGCTTAAGTGCTGTGCACAACAAATCGGTTGACCTCCATGTGACAGCGAAACGACGCGACGATTTTGTGGGTGCTATCGCACTATCGGTATCGGGGCTCCCGACTCGCGTTTCCGCACTTCCTGATCCTGTTTCCAAAAAACCTATCACTATTGCTAAAGGCGAAACAGAGGCTACAATTTCGGTTAAAGCCGGGACTTTCGAGCGAAGAGAGGAATTTTCTGTTTTGCCGACACCCGCCACAAGTTATATTTCAGTTACTGGAACAGCGACTGTCAATAGCGAGACGGTAAAACAGTCAACGCCTGCTATTCCTTTGACTATCGTTGAGGCACCGTTCATTGTAACAGTTGAGCCTTTGCGCTTTAGTATCGTCTTCCCGGCAACTGCAAAAGGTGATGCGACGGCACTGTCAGATAGTGGTAGTACTGTAGCGATTGCTGCAAATCCGACAGCAGATGCTATAACAACCGAAAGTGAAATGCCGCTTACGAAGGAAGCGATGTTAACGTTAACCATAGTCCGACAGGGCGGATTTACAGACGAGGTCACACTGACACCGATTGATGTGCCAGAAGGCTTCACTACAGAGGCGGCGGTCATTCCGGTGGATGAAACCGAGGTCAAGGTTCCGCTAAAGGCACTCGCTTCTTTGAAGGCGGATACCTACCAGTTCAAGTTCCACGGTTCTGCAACGGTTAACGACAAAACCTTTGAACAGAATAGTCCGGTTCTTAATGTGAAAATTATCCATTAATCGTGCCCGTGAGTTTCGGTCTCAATCACATCATGTGATAAAAAAATACGGACGGATGCACATATCCGTCCGTATTTTATGTTAAAATTCATCTTATTAGATGGTATCTTAGGTGTTGAAGTAGGTTAATCGGCTTTAATGGCACCCCATATCGTTGTGAGTTTACCCGCCGGTTCAATATCAGCAGCTGCTTCTAATCCTTCATTCATGAGGGTTTCAATATCATCATTGCTCAACGCTGCATTGAAGATGGCAACATCGTCAACTATTCCACCGAAAAACGCACCCCACTGGCCGTGTTGTCCAGTGGCTAAATAGATACCTATTAAAAAAGGTTTGTCGGTTAGCGGATTCCTTCCTAAGTTTGGCGTAGTCATACCCTCGCCAATCACATCAGCGTCCAGATATACGCCAAACTCGTCACCATCCCAGGTAACGGCAACATGATGCCAGTCTGTATCTGGACTCCAAGGTGCATCTATAAAGTGAAGCGTGCCCCCTGGGTCATGCGTGTGATGGCGGATCGTACCCCCATCCCACCAAAATCCGGGAGCCCAATCATCTTTGGTCACAACAGCCATGCCACCAGCGGGAGGCTTATCTAATTTAAACCAAAGGGCAATCGTGTGTTCGCCGCCAACATTTAAAGAATCATCGTGAGGAATTTCCACGTAATCGTCCGAGCCGTCAAGACTCAACGCCTTACCAAACTTGCCATTGACCCATTTTGCGCCACCCTCAACCGTGGCGTCATTGCCCGACCCAGAAGAATCTTCGGCATCGGTACCGCCGCCCTCATTAAAGAGCCACATTCCGACGCAAGTTTCGAAGTCAATTTCAGCAGTGCTGATACCTACAAACATCAGGCTAACAACCATTAAACTGATACATAATAGTTTTAACCTTACGATAGTACTTTTCATCTTTTATTTTCTCCTTAGATATTCTTAAAGCGAAGCCAGCGAATTATCCACTGGCTATCACTGAAAAATGGGTCTCGCCTAATAGGTATTGTTCACTGAGGCAGCAAGAATAATCTGGCTTTCCTCAGTAGAAGTGTGTCACAGAATTCTGCGATTATACCATTTAGATGTTCACTTGTCAATAGGGCGACGTTGTTTGACCGCTATCTAACGACACCGCAAAGAACGCCAGGCTCGGCTTTTCTTGCGAAGGCATTGATTAAAGACAGAAAAACAAACCTATCAATGCCTCGTTCGTGCTTATCTATTTTGCGTCCGTCCCGACTTGATTTCTCCCCAAATGATTCCAAGTTTATCTGCCGGTTCGACAGCGAGTGTGGCTTCTAATCCGTTATCCATGAGGCTCTTAATGTCGTCTTCCTCTAACGCGACATCAAAGAGTAGCATTTCATCGAACAGTCCTTCCCACTCTCTGCCGCCGCCATCCCATGAACCGATTCGTCCGGGTCCAAATTCTCCCGGCAAGGGTCCCCATTTCCCCTCCGCATCGAGTTCGCCATCAAAGTAAACCTGAACCGATTCGTCGTTGCTGCTATAGGCAACGGCGAGATGGATCCATTGATTTAAGATATCCTTATCCGCTGTGAAGTCCGAATTGGCATAACCCGGATGTCGCACAGGGTTATTGGAGTGAATAGCCATCTCCATCTTGTTATCGGGTCGAAATTGATAGTGGACGAACCCAGGGGACCAGCCATCTCGGTTAAAGAAGCATCTCCACAGCCCGACCCTACCTGTCGAATTAAACCACTTCATGAGTGTAAAATCATCGAGGGGTCCAATCGCTGGAACGATAACCCAGGCGTCCTTACCGTTGAGTTCAATAGCGTTCCCAAATTTACCCTTTGCCCATTTCGCACCACCCTCGAGTTCACCATCGTTCCCATTATCAGATGAATCTTTAGCGACTTTTCCACTGTTTTCATCAAACAACCACGCACCGACAATAGATCCCGGATCAATTTCAGCGTTGCTGAATTGTATAAACATGCAACCTATAGTGATTAAACTGATTATAAAGCGAGCCATCGTTATTCTCCTTTGTTCATCAGCGTTAATTTCGTGGAACTAAACGTCTTTCAGAGATAGATTTTAGCACAAATCATCGAGAAATTGAACAAAATTTGTTACTTTCAACTTTCAACTTTCAACTGAAAATTAAGTGCCGTTAGAAAAAATAAAAAATTTTGACAAACTTATGAAAAGATGTTATAATAATTAACGCCCAAAATGGAAAATTGTTTGGGACCACCTTTGTATTTTTTATTGGTACACTCTGGAATTTGTGGATGTATCTTGCCCGTGAACGGCGGGCTTTCAAGTGAGAGAAGATTTTAGTGACATTATATTGCGGCTTAGGTTATAATGTAAGCAGTTTACCTTTAATTCGTAGAGCCGACGCGAAAGCGTCCACCTACAAAATCGGGGGTAGTAGTGGTATCTCGTCGTAAATTTTTCAAATTTCTCGGTTGGGGGAATTTCGTTGCAGCGTTGGGTCTGACTTTCGGACCCGGATTGGTCCGCTATCTGTATCCACGCGTGCTGTTTGAACCGTCCTCTGTTTTTAAAGCGGGATTTCCGGCAGAATATCCGCCGGGTAGCGTTAGCGAAAAGTTCAAAAAAGAACCCTTCGGCGTCTGGATTGTCCGCAAGCAGGACGGTGAGTTCTATGCGCTCTTAACAATATGTACACATCTCGGATGCACACCGCGGTGGCTCGGGTCTGAAAACAAGTTTAAGTGTCCATGTCACGGTAGCGGTTTCGACCGAGAAGGCATTAACTACGAAGGTCCTGCACCACGTCCCCTTGAGCGTGTTAAAATTGTATTGGCAGAAGATGGTCAGATCGAAATCGACAAGTCCGTGAAGTTTTTAGGTGAGAAGGGGCAGTGGACCGACCCAGGCTCCTTTTTGAAGGTCTGAAGAAAGGAGAGCATTTGTGCCTGGCTTCGGTTAGGCAGCAAAGGCGTTTCGGCGTATTTATACGCTGAAGCCTGCAATAGAAAGTATGAACGAAGAACGTAAAGGGCTGAAAGAAAAGATTACCAATTCCGATATTTGGCGCTCTATTTTCCGCCATGGATATGAAGACACAGGGCGTCGTTACACTTTACAAATTCTCCAAAACGTCTGGTTGCATCTCCATCCTCCTCGGGTTTCTCGGCACGCGCTGAATTTCCGCTTTACATGGTGTATGGGCGGCATCACTTTCCTCATGTTTCTTGTGACAGCCGTCACAGGCGTACTCCTAATGTTCTACTATCGTCCCACAGCTGAATATGCCTTCCACGATGTCCAGTACCTCGAATTTGACATACCCTTTGGAATGCTTCTCCGCAATATGCATCGCTGGGCAGCACACGGAATGGTTATTTCCGTAATGCTACACATGTTCAGGGTCTTCTTGACGGGTTCTTATAAAAAACCGCGAGAATTCAACTGGGCAGTCGGTGTCATTTTGTTACTCGTGACGTTTTTCCTGAGTTTCACGGGTTACCTGTTACCGTGGGATCAATTGGCATTTTGGGCTGTAACGGTCGGTACGAACATGGCACGAGCAACACCTGTTTTGGGACACGAAGGTCCCTTTGCACCGCAAGACATCACACAATCGAACGATGTCCGATTTGCACTGCTTGCAGGTACAATTGTGGGACCCTCAACACTGTTGAGGTTCTATATTTTACACTGCGTGGCTGTTCCGCTTTTAGCGAGCGTCCTGATGGCTTTGCATTTCTGGCGTGTGCGTAAAGATGGCGGTATCTCTGGACCGCTGTAGACGGAACACAGTTTCTGTTAGCACAGACAAGGAATCCAATCTTCAAAGGAGCATGATATGGAGCATTTTATAGCACTGGTGACGAAGCCTGATAATGTCCCCATTGTTGCTATTCTCTTTTTGATACCTTATTTCATCTGGCTTTCATACCGGCAGGCACGCCAGACTGACATGACAGGTGTCCCCTCAGATGCAGCCCTTAACGATAAAGTCTACGTCTGGCCCTATCTGTGCCGAAATGAATTTATCTGTGCCATTATTGTTATGTTGGTGTTGGGTGTCTGGTCTATTATGATTGACGCACCGCTTGAAGAACCGAGCGATCCAACGAAAACGCCAAACCCGTCTAAAGCACCTTGGTATTTCCTCGCACTACAAGAGATGCTTGTCTACTTTGATCCGTGGATTGCAGGGGTCGTGCTGCCAGGGTTGATTATCGCTGGATTGATTGCTATCCCCTACATTGACATTAATCCCAAGGGCAAAGGTTATTATACAATCAAGGAACGTCCCTTTGCGCTTGGCGTATTTTCCTTCGGATTTATTGTTTTGTGGATCGTGTTGATGGTCGTCGGTACATTCCTCAGAGGACCCGGATGGAACTTCTTCGCACCGTGGGAAGCATGGGATCCACACCTGGTCGTGCCGCTAACAAATGTGAATCTGTCCTATCTTTTCGGCATCCGAGATGCTCCGACTGCGAACTTCTTCGGTTTCGTCGTCGTCGCAGGCTATTTCTCGATCGGTCCGATTTTCTACCTCTGGAAGCGGAACAGTAGCCGTTTCTTACAGGAGCTCGGTCTCGTTCGATATATCATTGTCTCATTTCTGTTCTTAACCATGCTCGCACTGCCAATAAAAATGATCTTGCGCGTCGTCTTCAATGTGAAATATATCTGGGTATCCCCATGGTTCAACATTTAGTGGAGACGCTTGCACTGACACGGGCAGACCTTAAGTAAGGACATCCTGACGCATCAATTGACATGGAGGTAGAAAATTTCGTGAGGAGCAAAAAAGAAATTCCTGCTGAGAATAAATCGTATTCTGCTTTGTTCTTTATTCTGTCCGCACTGTTAGGACTGGTAACTATTTGGGGATTCTGGAGTGAGATGATTACTCGACGCCCATGGAAGCAGATCCAGCAGCAGTTTTATCAATACGAGTATGACAAGACAAATGCAGAATTGGCAAATGCAGCGTCGAATTTGCCAGAACTCTCCACACCTCAAGAGCCTGATCCTAGAAGACTACGGGAATTGACGAAAGACGTGGAGAACGCACAGGTAGCACTCGACGAAGCACTGCAAGAACGCAAATTCCGTCAAAGTGAATCTGATGCGATTAACTACAAATATCAGCATAGCCTCCACGAAGCCAAAGGTAGACACAATGAGACCGTTGACAAGTGGCAGAAGAAATTAGCGGATTATGAATCCCAGATTGAAGGTGAACTGACCGAAGCCGTCTTGACAGCAGAGGCTACCTTTGCAAACGTGAACGAGACTTTAGCGCAGTTCTATCAAACCAATGGCGATCCACAGCGTGCCCTCAGTACTTATCTCATAGCACAAAAATATAACGCTACCGATACAGAAATCGTTGATGGTATTGCCGCAGCGCAAGCTTCCCTTGAATCTCTGCAAGCCGACAAAGCACAGTATGACGAAGTCGCACGCCTTCAGGAGAAGCTGCATTCAGTCGGCGGTATTAAAAGAACCTTTCTCGGAAGTCTCTTAGAGAATCCCTTCCGTGAAACACGAACCATCGTTCAACACTATCTTGAAGATTTTGATTATACCGCAGACAGATGCGCAACGTGCCACTTTTCTGCCGATATGAGCGGTTACGAACAATCCGCACAAGAGATGTTTGAGGTAGAAGGTGACGGCGAAAATCCTGTTGTCCATCACCTGAAGCACGCAAGTGTTAAACTCGGTAGTGAATCGATTATAATTGATGGATTTGATGCCGAACCCGATGAGTATACATTAGAAGAGAACGGCACCCTCACTTTCAGTGACGTGGATGTCTTCGGTGAAGTAGAAATCTCTTATGAGACCGGCTACCGTTCGGTCCTCCAGACGCACCCGCATCGAGATGTCCTCCTCGCCAAACACCCTGTTGATAGATTTGGATGTACACCCTGCCACGGTGGACAAGGTCAGGCACTCACAGCGAAAGCTGCCCACGCCTTGACCCATGCAGAATATTGGCTCACCCCTGTCCTCGGAATGGATGAGCATACCGGTAGAACCTCCAAAGAGACAAAAGGATACATGGAATCTAACTGCCGCCGCTGCCACGATGGCGTGATGATGTTAGACTATGGTGTGAACCCTGAAACCGATCAGCCACAGGACTACGCACCGAATCTCACGAAGGGCTTGGCACTTTTTGAAGACCTCGGTTGTCACGGCTGCCACGCTGTAGAAGGTTATAGTGCCATTGAAGACGTCCCTAAAGTCGGTCCATCACTCGTGAAAGTCGGCAGTAAAATAAAAGATACGGCTTGGCTTGAAAGTTGGATTAAGAACCCCGAAGCATATCTGTCGGATGCGAAGATGCCCAATTTTTTCCCTGCTGATGGCATGACGCAAGTCGTCTACCTCAAGAATGGCGGGCAAAAGACCGGTGTGGTCACCAAAACCGCCAATGGTATCGTCATTAAAACGGATGACGGCACAGAGTATCCCTATCCAGACAGTTATGTTCTTCGCATCGTTGATGAGGTGAAATCTATCGCAGCTTACCTCGCACAGATGCATGATGCAAACCTTGACGAAGCCAGCGTAACCTATGCCGAATCTCAACGCGCTATTGAAGCCGGTGAAGAGACTGTTAAGACAGTTGGCTGTCTCACATGTCATGCCGTTGATGGCTTAGGCAGCGACTTCGCACCCGCGCTCGACAGTGTCGGTGCTAAAGTTACGCCGACCTACCTCCGCCAATGGATCCAAGACCCGAAAGCCTATGATCCCAATACAAGTATGCCGAGTTTACGGTTAAGTGATAGCGAAATTGATGACGTGGTTGCATACTTGATGAGTTTACAAAAGGCAACACCTAACGCATCTACCGAATCTATCGGTGAAATTGACCCAGCAGAGGGTGAGACACTCGTCAGAACTTACGGATGTTTCGGCTGCCACGAAATCCCCGGTTTTGAAAATGAATCGAAAGTTGGAGCAGATCTCGGAGAATTTGGTGCAAAATTCCCTGATGAGCTTGATTTTGGCGACACGGTTGGTATTGAACACAGTTGGACAGGTTGGACAATTGGTAAAGTGACCGACCCGCGACGTTACCAAACCCGTCGCATTGTCTCTCGTATGCCCGTCTTCCAAATCGACGATGAAGACGCAAGAGCACTTGCCGTTCTTCTGAAGAGTTTCCAACCCGAAAAGTACCCGCTCAGTTATATCCATAACCGATCCGAGAAACTGGATCGGATTGATGCTGGTAGGCGACTGGTGAAAAAATATAACTGTACTGGATGCCATGAGATTGAAGGGGCAGGTGGCGATTATATTGATGTCATCGTCGCACACGAGGGATTAAATGAGACTAATGCCAAGCAGTTTGCACCGCCAACGTTAAAGGCTCAAGGCGCGAGAGTCTATCCAGACTGGTTATTTGCGTTCCTCAAAGTACCGTCAGATATTCGCTATGGCCTCAAAGTCCGAATGCCGACTTTTGAACTGTCGGATGATGAAGCGACAACACTTGTTAAATATTTCTCTGCACTTGATGATGAACCGTTCCCGTATGAGACCCTTGAAACGCCAACCCCCACAAGTGCCGAATTGCGAGTCGGTAAACAGATTTTTGACGTGCTGCAGTGTATTTCCTGCCACCCTTCACAGGGTGAAGTCATTCCTGAAGGGAGTGACAAGGCAGGACGGCCAGATCTCGCTTTGGCGAAAGAACGGCTCAAGGCAGATTGGCTTATTGACTGGATGAAGGATCCACAGTCGTTCCAACCTGGAACGGCAATGCCACAGGCATGGCCACTCGTCGGTGGACAGCATATGCCACTTGATGGCTACGCTGACGATGACGCTGAAAAACAGATTCGACTCGTGCGCGATTACCTCATATCCTTGGGACGTTAGCAAAATAGCGGTCAGTAGCAGTGGTCGGTTAGCCGATAACCGATAACCAATATGAGACACCTTGCTGTCGTTATCGTCATGATTATTGTCTGGCTCAACGGATTAATCTGGTTGGGTAATCAGATTGATCCGAGTACGAAGTATCCGTCAGAGGTTGAGTACCACTACGCACGATACTGTGCAGGGTGTCACGGAAACGACGGGCAAGGCAGCGGACGTATCGGACGCTTCAAGAAGTTGGATCCCGCAGATCTGACCGATAACAATCTCTGGGAAATGCACGACGATGAGCAACTGCTGGATAGCATCAACTCTGGTAAAGATGATATGCCAGCGTTCTATTACTACCTCAACGATGAGGAGCAACGGGAGATTCTCAACTATATTAAGGAAAGGTTTCGTCCGTAAATCCGTGCTTTCCGAAACGCTCATAAGTTGAAAATATACTCTAAAAAAATCTAAATTCAATTTTAGGTCTTTTTATTTGCATTCTAAAATTCTGCGGTGTTAACATATTGCAGAAGAATTTTAAATATACTAAGGAGAAGTTAAATTATGAAAGTTTTAGTTGGCCTGCTTTTTGGTATAATGCTCGCAAGTACTGCGTTCGCAGGCACCATCACTGGTACCGTAATGTATGATGGCGACGCACCAGCGCGTCCCGCCTTAACGGCTACCAAAGACCAACATTGCATTGACACTGTAGCAGGCACAAAGTCCGAGGCACTCGTTGTCTCAAAAGGCAAAGGCATTAAGAACGTTGTCCTTTACGCCCGTGTTCGTGGGGCGAAAGTTGTTGTCCCAGATAAGAATCCAGTTATGGATCAAAAGGCATGTGCTTATTACCCGCACGTTCTCGCAGTTGTTGCTGGTTCTACCGTTGATATTACCTCCAGCGATCCAATCGCTCACAATGTTCATTCCCACGCTAAAGAGAATGACGCTATAAACTATCAGATTCCGCAGCCCGGCAAAGTCATCCCCCACAAAATCGCCAAAGCTGAGGAGATTAAGTTTACCTGCGATATTCATGCTTGGATGACCGGCTACATTGTCGCTGTTAATAGTAACTATTTCACGGTCACTGGCTATAAAGATGCCGATGGTGCATGGATCAGTTCGGATGCCTATGAGAAATCCGCAGATGCTGGTGCGTATTCAATCGCTGATGTCCCAGCTGGTAAGGTCCGTGTTGTCGCTTGGCATGAAGAACTCGGTTCAGCAAACAAAATTGTTGAAGTGCCAGCGAGTGGCGATATTGCTGTAAACTTTACGAGTGCTGATTTTAAGAAACGCGCGAAATAGTTTTTTAGACGATTAAATCTGGGCCGCTGCGTCCGTTGTTCTTGCAGTATTCCAATCGTTAACAAACCTCTCATAATCTACAGCAGGTTTCTTAACAGCTTTAGATCGATGCCGACAACGGAGGTATCGCTCAGAAACATATAGTTAAAAAACGAAAATGTCTAAAAAGAGACTCTATCTCATACTTGGTTGTGTATTGGTCGCTTATGTCTTATTAGCGATTGCACCGGTGTTTGCCCAGGACCTAACCGAGGCAGAATATCGTCCTTTCCCGAAGATCGGTAGCCGAAATGCAGCATGGATCGCTGCGCAGCTTCACCTCTTATTCGGATCCTTTATTCTCGGTGTGCCGATGTTTGCTGTTATCATTGAATTTATCGGCTGGAAGACAAAGGACATGCGATACGACCGGATGGCGCAAGAGTTTATTAAACTCTGTATGGGCGCGTTTTCGACAACAGCCTTACTCGGTGGTGTTCTCGTCTTTATCCTCATCTGGTGTTATCCGAAAGTAATGTCGAAACTCAGCGGGATATTCGGACCGACGATGATTTTTTACGTCATCCTCTTCTTTGGTGAAACCTTTACGCTATATCTCTACTCCTATGGCTGGGATAAGATGCAAGGACGGCATAAAGGGTGGCATCTCTTCCTCGGTGTGCTTCTGAATGTGTTCGGCACTGCGATTATGTTTGTCTCCAACTCATGGCTCAGTTACCAGACCAGTCCGGCGACCCAATACGGTATACTCTCTGAAGGGAGACGGAAGTCTTGGATAGAGGAAAAATTGGCTGCCGATCCATCGCTAACACCTGAAACCGCTATGGAAGGTGTCACAAGCCATACAATGGTGCCGCTCCACAATGAGACAACTGGTGAATTCATGGGCACTCTTTGGGATGCTGTTAATAACTTCACTTGGATGCCCGTTAATATCCACCGGCTTGTTGGAAACATTGCTTTTGGAGGTTCGATTGTGGCGGCTTACGCCGCGTTTCGATTCCTCGTTGCTAAAACGAAAGAGGACAAAGCGCACTACGATTGGATGGGCTATACCGGCAACTTCATCGCACTCTGTGGACTGATCCCACTACCTTTCCTCGGTTATTGGCTCGGTAGAGAAATCTACATGTTCAATAACACGATGGGCATTAATATGATGGGTAGTCTATTTTCTTGGCTATTTATTCTTCAGGCAGTGATGATTGGTGTCCTGTTTATTGGTGCGAACTACTATCTCTGGGCAGGCATGGGACGGATTAGCGGGGCAGAAATCTATGCGCGCTACCGTCCGTACATGATTACCATCATTGTTATCTGTGTCGCCATCTGGATGACCCCACGGACGCTCTCTAAAATCTCAAGTGCGAGTGAGCTCAGTGCAATGGGCGGTGCAAACCACCCGCACCTCGGACTGTTTGGCTTAATGACTGCCAAAAATACGGCTGTTAACATCATTATCCTCACGACTTTCTTGAGTTTCCTGTTTTATCGGCGTTCAGGGAAAACGCCAACGGCGAGTTGGGGAAAGGTTGGCAACATCGCTATCTCTTCAATCTTCTTCCTCGCGACGGTCTCAATTGTGGTTATCGGCATCGTCGGGTTTACCGTCCCTACGGATTTACGTGTTAACGTGCTGACCCCCTATCAGGTCTTGGTTGCTCTCGCGGTTATGGCGGTCGTCACTGTCGTTGATATCTTTATGTACCGCAAAGCGACAACATCGGGTACTATTCAGTGGGGCGAGATGACAGACCGCTCACAATACGTCTTAATCCTTATCGCAATTACGTTTACATCTCTTATGGGACTGATGGGATATGCGCGTTCCGGGCTTCGAGAGGCGTGGCATATCTTTGGTGTCATGCAGGATACATCCGCCGATGCGTTTACACCGCTTCTCAGCGAAGCAGTGAATATGGTGGCGGTTATCATGGTCGCCTTCTTCGCTCTCGTTGGGTTTATCTTTTGGCTCGGTTTGTGGGGCGAAAAGAAGAAACAAGCGTCAACAGATGCCGCCGAAGCCGCTATTACTGCTGAGGGTGATGATTAGTATCAACGAAGGCATACCAAAGGTGTGTGCCCTACATTGATTCTACCGCTAATGAACTCAGAGAACTACAATTTTTGAAAGAGGCGAAAATGTCAAGAAATACGCTCATAAAAATTGCGAGTCTAATCCTAATGGTGGTGAGTTTCATCGCCTATATTGCTGGAGCATCGGCGTTTCCGATTGCTTCTGAGAACTTGCTGCCTTGGTCTGTCTGGTTTCTGATTTCGGTGATCATAAACATCGTTTTGTGGTCTAACGTCATGAAATTGTTGACGTTCTCACTTGCCGTGATATGGTTTTACGCCTTTGTCGCGGGTCTTGTCCCCGAAAGTTCCACAGCCGTGAATTTGACTTCATTGGATTGGAGCGACCCGGATGCTGTTGCTGAACAGGGCGCATTAGTGTTTAACGGCAAAGGGCAATGTAGCGCGTGCCATACCGTTGATACCTCTGCTCCGAAGGGCAGATGCCCTGATCTGACAGACATCGGGCTTAACGCAGCGAGCCGCGTCCCTGGCATGGACGTAAGAACCTATCTCATCGAATCGCTTTATGAGCCTGCCAACTATCTTGTCACCGGATACGGCAAGATTATGCCAGAGGTATGGAAAGCCCCTATTGCTCTGTCTAAATTAGAAATTCAAGCCGTTATTGCCTACCTTGAGAGCCTAGGCGGTGAAATTGATCCTACGGATTTTGAGGAGCCTATAGATAGAGCAGACACCGCAGTAGCCGCAGCAGCACTTCCACCGTTGCTTACTGGGGACCCCGAACTCGGTAAAAAAGTTTTCGTGACTGCTGCGTGTAACGCTTGCCATGTCGTACAGGGTGTAGAAAGTCCAGCAGCCGGAGAAACGAGTGCGGACTTTGAAGTTGTCACCGCTCCAGACCTCTCCGAAATTGCTGCCTTTAACGACATGCGGTATCTTGAGGAATCAGTCCTGCTGCCGAGTGTGCAAATTGTGAGTGGTTACGGTGCTGTTACCGTCCGCGCCAACGGAATAACCTATCAAGGAACGCTCGTTTCGCAAGATACAGAACAGATCGTTGTCCGAACCAAAACTGCAGATGGCGTAGAAGAAGAGCACACAATCTTACTGAGTGATCTTGATGAGGAACCGATTGAAGAACTCAGCAATCTACAAGCGAAAGGTTACTTTACCTTGACCCTGACACCCACAGATGCATCTGCATCGGTGACAGGAGAGATCGTTTCTGAAACTGAAGAGACGGTGACCCTTAAAATAAACGGCGAAGATAAAACGTTCTCTAAAATAGACGTCAAAAGTCAATTGACAGTTGTTACTTTTGACGGTGACGAAATTGTGGGCGAGCATATTTCTGGCACAATTGATGATGACGAAATCGTTTTAAACGTTGATGGCAGTGAAGTGGTGATTGATACTTTCGATGTTGAGGAAGTTACCTTTACCCGCGCCTCTGGCAAGAAGTTATTGGTTAC
The DNA here is from genome assembly GCA_958295815.1 of Candidatus Poribacteria bacterium. Classification (GTDB taxonomy): domain Bacteria; phylum Poribacteria; class WGA-4E; order WGA-4E; family WGA-3G; genus WGA-3G. The sequence goes on from OY282374.1 coordinate 239,784, forward strand.
TTCACCGATGCCTGAAAACTTCCCGTTACTCCTATCCGTATCGGATATGACCAACCTGCTTTCTTTCTTAAGCACACTCACTGGCGCGACAGCGGAAGCCACGCCAGCAGAGGTAGAGGATGCTTCCGCCGAATAATAAATATCTGCAAAAAAACAGATTCTTTCTTCAGCCCCGTAGGGGCGACATCTGTGTAGTGGAGGAAAAAACACCATGAAAAGGCTGTCGCTTTTCACAACATGTCTTATAATTCTGGTCGGTTCTTGGCTCGTGTTACGCTTTGTCATCGGAGGCGTCATATCTGTACCGATACCAGGTAGCGTGATTGCGATGTATATGGGGTTGATTATAATCGCCATTTTGGTGCATGTCTCTGTTGAAGATTCGCTCTTTCGGGAGTTCCTGCGACCCGTTCGTGAAACGCTCGTGGATGACAGACGCCGTGTTCGTCGACGCGTTGTCGCTGTGTTAATCCCACTGTTTCTACTGGGTTATACCTACTCGATTATCGCGCAACGAGCGAGCCCACCCGGAAGTCCACGGGACGCACACCCATCACCACCACTTGAATTGACGTACAAAGATGAGGTCATTGGATCGATGCAGGATGTCGTGAACCCTTTCCGACACTATGAAAAGGACGATCCAGAGGCGTTCAAGGCACATGTGGAGAACGGAAGACGGGTCTATTATCAGAATTGCTTTTATTGTCACGGAGATCATCTTGATGGGCAAGGGCATTTCGCGCCATATCTCCAGCCGATTCCTGCTAATTTCCAGGACCCAGGGATTATTCCGAACTTCCAAGAATCTTTCTTTTTTTGGCGAATTGCCAAGGGCGGACCGGGATTACCTGCTGCGGGGACACCTTGGGATTCCGCAATGCCTATCTGGGAAGACTACCTGACGAAAGATGAAATTTGGGATGTTATCCTCTTTTTATCTGATTATACCGGCTATCAGCCACGAACCTTTGGGGAGGCACACTAAAAATGAGAACCAGAAACATTGCCTTCTTGATGCTGATTTTCGGAATGGTAGTAGGCACACTCCTCTGTGCTGTAACATATGCACAGAATGCACCTGAGGCTTCTGAGAGAGGGAAGGAAGTCTATGAGGAAAGCTGCGCACACTGCCACGGCACGGAAGGTAGAGGCGACGGCTCTGCCGCTGAGAATCTGCTCCCGAAACCCAGAGATTTCACGCGTGGCTTGTATAAGATTCGTTCTACGGAAGCTGGAGAACTCCCGACCGACCAGGACCTCTTTGACATTATTACCATAGGAATGCCTGGTTCGTCAATGCCCGGATGGGAAACTTCTCTAAGTGCAAATGACCGTTGGGAACTGGTTGCTTATATCAAAACATTCCATGACGGGTTTAAAGAAGGTTCTGCCCCACCGAGAGAAATTACTTTGGCAGGCAAAATCTCCTATTCCGAAGAAAGTGTTGAGATTGGAAAAGGGCTTTATACGGAACTCGGTTGTATTGAATGCCACGGTAACATCGGACGCGGTGATGGCACATCCGCTCCCACGCTGACGGATGAATGGGGTTTCCAGACATGGCCCGCAAATCTCGCGCAAGGCTGGAATTATCGGGGTGGCTCTGACACTGAAGCCATCTTCAAGCGGTTCATCGGTGGGATCGCAGGATCGCCTATGCCAGCATTTGAAGGGGATAGTTTCCTCCATTTCGGATTGACCTCGGAAGAGTCCAAACGCCTCACTGAATTAGAGAATAAAGACGAAATGACCGAGGCAGAAGATGAGGAGTCCGGGCAGTTTTATGAAAAAATGGATGAGGCTGTTAACATCGCCCTCAATCGGGTCGAAGGCATAGAGTTGAGTGCAGCTGAACAGCAGATTTATGACAACGCTATGAAGGTCGTTTATGAAAAGAGTTGGCATCTGGCGAACTACGTTAAGTCTCTTACCCCTGAAGAACGACCTGAATCGGCTATTGGAAATAACGTGCTTCGTTCCCAATACGTTCAGGGCGAATTGCCTACTGTTGATGATGCTGCATGGGAAACGTTTGAAGCCAGACATTTTCCGCTCGTAGGACAGGTCATCATTGAGCCTCGACAGTTTAACCCAACAATTGATTCCGTAAACGTCAAATCATTTTACAACGACACGGAGGTCGCCTTCCTCTTTATATGGGATGACCGAACGCACACGATTGATGAAACGGATGAAGAAACTGGTGTAACCCTTGAGGACGCATTGGCAGTTCAATTTCCTGTAAAGGTGCCACAGGGACCGACTGCACCGAAGCCCTATTTCTTATACGGCGGACGGCTTCCTGTCTATCTATGGCAGTGGAACGCCTCTGCCTCTGATCAGGTGACCGAGCTTACTGCTAAAGGTATTAACAATGCCGAAGTCCAAGAGGTGCAAGGCGACGTGCAAGCAAAAGGAACCTACACGGACGGACAATATAAGTTGTGGGTGAAACGTTCCTTGAAAACCGAGGATAAGAAGGACTTGCAACTTGAATCCGGTGTTTTCGTGCCTATTGCCTTCTCTGCATGGGATGGTTCAAACGGTGATGTTGACACAAAACGGGTCGTGTCAAGTTGGTATAGTTTCGTTCTTGAACCTATGCCGTCTTCAAAGCGGTTCGTTTATCCACCTTTGATCGCACTTCTCTCGATCGGTTTGCTCATTGGTTTACGAGGAATCGTGCAGCGGAGAAATTCATAAGTATAATTGAAAACTGATAACAATTAGATAACTATTAAATAAAGGAGAAAAAATGAAAACCTATCTGTTAGCAGGGCTCGCCCTGCTTCTCGCATGTTCTTATGTTGGTGGTGCCTTTGCTGCTGAAGGCGAAGAGGTGGAAATGTTAGTATTTCCTGATTCCTATAAGGCTTCAAGTGTTAGCAGTGGCGGCACAATCAGCGGCGTCGTGAAGTTTGAAGGGGATATGCCTGAAATGAAAGCACTCGAAATCACCAAGGACCAAGCGGTTTGTGCTGCTACCGAAAAATACGATGAATCCCTCGTCGTTGGTGAAGGCAATGGACTGAAAAATACGATTGTCTATCTTCACGATATTTCGCAAGGCAAAGATTTTGACAAAGCCACCAAACTGGAAATCGACCAAAAGGGCTGCCAATTCAGTCCGCATGTCCAGATTGTTCCGGTCGGTTCTCGGCTAACGATGCTCAATAACGATAGAGTTAATCACAATGTCCATATCTTCAGTAGCATCAACAAACCGGTTAACAAACAGCAGACAAAGAACCGTAGGAAAATGCCGCTTGCGGGTGTAAAGAAAGCGGAAGGTCCCGTCTCCGTGAAGTGCGACATTCACGGTTGGATGTCCGCTTGGATTGCCTACGTACCGCATCCCTATTTCGCCGTGACGAACGAAAAAGGCGAATTTTCGCTTGAAGATGTTCCCGCAGGCACCTATAAACTCGGTTATTGGCATGAAGCCTTAGGCACCAATAGCGCGTCTCCTGACTCTGTTACTGTAGAGGCTGGTGGCACCGTCACGCAGAATTATGTCCTGAAAATGAAATAAACTTGCACACATCAGGCTATTGTGGATTATGCTTAGGCGCGCTTAGAAAGCGCGCCAACTTCAAAAGTGGAAAACAGACTTGAGGTCGAAAATCTTTCGCATAGTTATCAGACACGACGCGCACTTAATAATGTCAGTTTTGACGTGTCGTGCGGCGAAATTTTTGGACTTCTCGGGCCGAATGGGAGTGGGAAAACAACCCTTTTTAGGGTCCTCTCCACATTAACACCGGTAACATCTGGCACCGTTCGTATCCTCGGATATAATCTAACCACCGAGGTGAAGGCGATTCGCAACCTCTTGGGCGTTGTTTTTCAGCATCCGGGATTGGATGTCAAGTTGACTGTCACCGAGAATTTACGGCATCATGGGCACCTCTATGGGCTTTCTGGTAAAGTCCTGCATCGCCGGATCGCAGAACTCCTTGAACAGGTTGGTGTTTCGGACAGGGCAACGGATCGTGTTGAAGTCCTATCTGGCGGATTGCAAAGGCGGGTTGAGATCGCGAAAGCCATACTCCATTCCCCTCGTGTTCTGCTCCTTGATGAACCGACCAGCGGATTAGATGTAACTGTACGCAGGCAGCTCAATGACTATCTCCGTGTGCTCGCAGACACAGAAAATATCCTCATTTTGCTCACAACGCATCTGTTAGATGATGCTGAAGCGTGTAATCGGGTCGGCATCTTGGATAACGGCAGCTTAGTCGCACTCGGCGCACCCGATGAACTCAAAGCGCAAGTCGGTGGCGATGTTATTCTCATAGAAGGTGAATTTAACGAAACGTTCTCCACCGCAATTGCCGAGAAGTTCGGTGTTTCACCAGTATTGACTGATAACCAGCTTCGTGTTGAATGTGAGCGCGGTCATGAGTTCGTTCGAGATGTGGTCGCCGCGTTTCCAAATGAGGTTCAGACGGTTCAGTTTGGAAGACCAACACTGGAGGATGTGTTCATAAAATTAACGGGAAATCCATTCTTGTAAGTGTACTTTGCAGAGGAAGAACCTTTTGCAGAAAATCCTGCTACCGATTACAACGATATGGTGGCGCGAAATTATTAGGTTTTATCGCCAACGGAGTCGACTCTTCAGTGCTATCGCGCAACCCTTGGTATTTTGGATTCTCATCGGCAGCGGTTTGAGCGCGTCTTTTCAACCCTCTGGGTCGGTGAATGGACTGAGTTACATTGAATACTTTTATCCCGGTATCGTCGTTTTAGTCTTGCTTTTTACGTCCATTTTCGCTACAATCTCTGTTGTTAATGATCGGCGTGAAGGCTTCTTGCAAGGTATACTCGTCGCCCCTGTGCCAAGGTGGCGGATCGTACTCGCGCAAGCGTTAGGTGGTACGACGTTGGCTTTCTTACAAGGCGTGCTGTTGCTAATACTCGCACCCATGGCTGGCATCCAATTCGGCGCAGCATCGCTCGTGTTTACGCTCAGCGTGATGGCACTTTTAGCCTTTGGCTTGACGAATTTAGGTTTGCTTATCGCGTGGCGGATGGATTCGACGCAAGGATTTCATGCGATTATGAATCTCCTGCTGATTCCGATTTGGCTTCTTTCGGGTGCGTTTTTTCCGAGTGCAGGCGTCCCCGGTTGGTTAGCATGGATAATGAAATTCAATCCACTAACGTATGGGCTCGCAGCATTTCGCCACAGCCTCTACCTTGACACCACCGCAAAAGTATTTGGAGAGGGACCCGCTTGGGCACTCTCTATGCTGATTACCGGTCTGTTTTGTATTCTGACGTATGTGGGAGCAACGATTACAGCTTCTACTCAAACGAATTAGACTTGTATTAAAAACGAAAATTTGATGCGTGTTCCTTTTTCAATAAGTGAAACGCGCGCCTAAGGAGGACTGAATGCTTCAATGGCTCCCTGAGAACGTATCAACGTTCGGGCAAGGCGTTGATAACCTCTTTTACGCAATTTATTACATTACCCTCGTTACGCTAATTCTTGTGATAGGGACCCTTATCACGTTCCTGATTAAATATCGCTATCAGGAAGGAAAGAAGGCGGATTACATCGAAGGCAGCACAACATTGGAAATCGTCTGGACAGCGGCTACGACTGTGATTGTTTTTGTGCTGGCTATGTTCAGTTATCCGCAGTGGAATAATATTAAATCACCGACTAGTTTCCCCGAGAATCCAGATGTTGTCGTTCAAGTTAGCGGCAAACAGTTCAACTGGGATATGACGTATCCTGGACCCGATAACGAATTTGGTACGGATGATGACCTATTGTTGGAAAATGAACTGCATGTACCCGTCAACGCGGTCGTGCATATTCGGTTAACCGCCGTGGATGTCATTCACAGTTTTTTTGTGCCGCAGTTAAGGCTCAAACAGGACGCATTGCCGGGAAGGATTATCAATGTCTGGTTTGAGGCGACAAAGGCAGGACGCTATGAAATTCCGTGTGCTGAACTCTGTGGATTTGGACACTCTGGGATGCTCGGATACCTCAATGTGCATGCGCAAACGGACTACGATGCCTGGGTGCAAGAAAGGTGGCCTCAGTAGGCGCAAGGAGAACAATAAATATGCACGATAATGAACATACTTCACATCACGAAGAAAGTTTTATTCGCAAATACATTTTCTCGCTCGACCACAAGACGATTGGTAAACAATTCCTTATTTATGGGCTAATCATGTTCTTCCTCGGGGGTGGACTCGCGCTCCTCTTTAGGTGGCAACTCGCTTATCCCGATAAACCACTACCGATCATCGGGGCTTCCACAGAATACATGGAGGAAGGTGAAGTCGTCACGGGGGCTGACAGGATGTGGGAGCGCATCTACGAATCTGAGAAAGAGGAATGGCTTGAAGTCAATATGCCTAATGGTGTTGTCGACCCCGCATTTTACAATATGCTGTTTACGATGCATGCCACGGTTATGGTCTTTTTTGTCGTCGTACCTATCTTGGTCGGTGCTTTCGGGAATTTCCTAATTCCGTTGATGATTGGGACGCGCGACATGGCGTTTCCGATCCTCAACATGCTCTCCTTTTGGTTTGCTGTCCTTGCTGCAGTCATCATGACCATTGGATTCTTTGTACCGGGCGGACACGCCGCAGCGGGATGGACAGGCTATGCGCCGCTCTCTTCTGATGCGCAATGGACAGGTGTGGAATGGGGACAAATCCTCTGGGGGTTGAGTCTGTTTGTTCAAGGGCTTTCTTCGCTCGTCGGGTCTATTAACTATATCACGACGATTATCAATATGCGCGCACCGGGAATGACGTTCTTTAGGTTGCCCTTGGTTATCTGGTCGCTTTTCATTGTTGCGATCCTGTTGCTACTCGCTTTCCCTGTCCTGTCGTCCGCAATCGTGCTTCTCGTCTTTGATAGGCTTGCGGGGACAACATTCTTTACGCCGACAGCGGAGGGCGGTGGGGATCCGCTCTTGTGGCAGCATCTCTTCTGGTTCTTTGGACACCCTGAGGTCTATATCCTCATCTTGCCGGGCATGGGTATCGCTTCTGAGTTGATTGCTGTCTTTTCGCGTAAACCGATCTTCGGATACCGTTCTATGGTCTACGCAATGATTGCCATCGCCTTCTTGGGGTGGATCGTCTGGGGACATCACATGTTCCAGAGCGGTATGCGGCCCGGACTCGGTTCTGTATTCATGACAACGACAATGCTCATTGCTGTGCCATCGGCTATCAAAACATTTAACTGGCTTGGCACAATGTTCCGAGGTTCAATCCGATTCACAACACCAATGCTCCACGGTATCGCTTTCGTTTCAATGTTTGTAATTGGTGGATTGAGCGGTATCTACATGGCAAACACGCCAGTTGACATCTTCATTCACGATACTTACTATATTGTGGCGCATATTCACTACGTTGTATTCGGCGGAAGTCTGTTCGCTATTTTCGGCGGTATCGTCTTCTGGTTCCCGAAGATGTACGGACGCTATATGAACGATACGTTGTCCAAGATTCACTTCTGGCTGACTTTTATCGCGTTCAACTGCACATTCTTCCCAATGCATATCCTCGGTGTGGGTGGACACATGCGACGCATCTCTAACCCGATGCAGTATGAGTTCCTACAGGGGTTTGAAGGCATGAACATCTTTATCACGATGAGTGCGTTCACACTCGGTTTCACACAATTGATACTCGTCTTTAACTTCTTCTGGAGCATATACCGTGGGAAAGTCGCCGAACAGAACCCATGGCATGTAAATACGCTTGAGTGGGAAGCACCTACACCGGTGCCGCACGGTAACTTCGTTCAAATTCCGACTGTCTACCGCGGTCCCTATGAATATAGTGTTCCCGATGAAGAAGAGGATTGGATTCCGCAGGCACGACCTGAACATGCACCTGCGACGAGTGGTGACTAAGTGACCGTAGGCGCGGTTTTAACCGCGCCTCTGTAAACACCTGTGAAAGTACAGCATGGAGAACAATACCAATTATAGCCGATGGCTACACAGATTGGCACGTCTCACCGCAGGCGCGACTTTCTTATTAATTGTCATCGGCGGGATCGTCACAGGCACCGACTCTGGATTGGCTGTACCTGACTGGCCAACGACCTTCGGATATAATATGTTTCTCTATCCGCTGTCCGAAATGGTAGGCGGAATCCTATATGAGCATAGTCATCGACTCATGGGCTCCCTTGTTGGGCTATTGACGGTTGGTCTATTTGTCTTCATATTGGTCAAGGATTCCCGCACGTGGCTAAAATGGCTTGGACTCGCTGCACTCGTTGCTGTCATTGTACAAGGTGTTCTCGGTGGGCTTCGGGTCACGCAGATTAACCGCAACTTCGCGATAGTCCATGCATGTCTTGCCCAGGCGTTTTTCGCACTGCTTTGTGGTATCGCTTGGTTTACTTCTCGCGACTGGTGGCAGGATAGGAGTGAAACCCCGATCGAGACAGCACAGAAGTTACGGCGGTTAAGCCTGATTACAACGTGCCTCATTTATGTGCAGCTCATCTTCGGGGCGATTTTACGGCATACCGGAAGCAGGCTTGATATGCATCTTCTTTTCGCCTTCTTAGTCACGCTTCATATCTTCTTGCTGGCAAGACGTATCTTGGGAACGAATGATGAAGGGCAGAGGACGGGTTCGTCGATGGTACTCGGACTGTTCGGACTGCTCGCTGTTCAGTTGATGCTCGGAACAGGAGCATTTTTCGCAAAACTGACCGCTTTCGGGGAAACGTTTGCAACCGCACTTACTGTGACAATTACCACAGCACACGTTGCTGTCGGTGCACTCATGTTAGTTAGTAGTTTCGTCTTGACTTTGAAGATCTATAAAATTTTGCCCACACGTGGCAAAATTTGTCTTTGATTTACATTTCACGGATATTTCGGTACCTGCTGATGCACCTGCGAGTGGTGCATTCGTTACAGAGTGAGATAAAAAAAATGCGTTCAACAACGGCAACATTACCAGATAATAGAGACACAGCAAGTCCACCATCGAAACAAGTGACTTTTGTGCAGCGTTTCTCCGATGTGATTGAACTCGTCAAACCGCGACTGGTTGTGATGATACTCATTACAACGGCAGCGGGTTTTTATCTCGGTGCTCGGACGGTAGATTGGCTCTTATGTCTCCATACACTTGTTGGTGCCGGGTTGACGGCAGCGGGAGTCTTGGGGCTTAACCAATACCTCGAACGTGATGCTGACGCACTGATGGAACGGACGCAGGAAAGACCGATCCCTGATGGACGGATGGGTCCGTTAACAGCACTGCTTATTGGAGCTGTGCTCACGGGCAGTGGGATGCTGTATTTGACGTTTATTGTCAATATGTTGAGCGGTTTCGTTATCTCGCTGATAGTCGTCAGTTACCTGTTTCTCTATACGCCACTCAAGCGGAAAACCTCTTTATGTACGCTGATCGGTGCGGTGCCAGGGGCACTTCCACCTGTGGTCGGGTGGGTCGCGGCACGCGGTTCGTTGACAGGCGAAGCGTGGGTATTATTTACGATACTCTTTTTGTGGCAGCTTCCACATTCTCTGGCGATCGCTTACATCTATCGTGAAGACTACGCAAGAGCGGGATTCCGTCTACTGCCAGTGATTCATCCCGATGGCGCGAGCACATGCCGTCAGATTGTCGTTAATTGTGTCGCACTCCTCGGCATAGGTTTATTACCAACGTTGTACGGCATCGCTGGTAGCATCTATTTCTTCACGGCATTATTGGCTGGAATGGCATTTCTGGCAGTCGGTATCTACTTGTCGCGTACACGCTCGGTGAAAGCCGCACGTTATGTGTTATACGCCTCGTTGCTCTATCTGCCAGTGGTATTCGTTACGATGGCGTTGGACAAAATTTGAGTTATTCACAATATAATTAATAGAGGGCAGAATGGGACTATCGGACTCAGTGGAGCATGCATGAATGCATTAGAGCAGCGCAAGCGAAATCGACGCCTCGGTATTATCTTAACCCTGCTGTTTGTTGGGCTGTTTATCATTGCAACGCGGGTAATGATTACGGGTAGCAAAGTACCGCTTAGCGTTGAAGGCGCGATGGAGACCATCAAAACGCCAGTACTCGGAATCATTGGGTTGTTCCTTGTTCTCGTGGCGGTCATTGAGGTTGTCCTGCGGATTCTAAAAAGTCGGATACGTAAAGATGGCGCAGAATAATACTGAAGTGCACGAACGTCCACCCTTAAGCAACGCACGATTGGCAGTTTTAGTTCTGCTTGGTGCGGAGACAATGCTGTTCTCAGGACTTATCGGAGCATTTCTCGTGTTTCGGGTCGGCAATGTTACCTGGCCCCCGCCGTCACATATTGGAATTGAACTGCCACGCGTGGTAACCGGCATCAATACCGCATTGCTTTTATTGAGCGGTTACACGATGTTTCAAGCGCATCGTGCAATTCAAAAAAACTTAGTGAAGCAGCTTCGGAGTTGGCTGCTAATTACAGGTGTGTTGGGATTGCTATTTCTCGGCGTACAGGGCAGTGAATGGGTACAGCTCATTCGCAACGGACTTACGCTCCAATCGGGTGTATATGGTGGTATTTTTTACGTACTCATTGGATGCCATGCCCTTCATGTGCTAACTGCCGTTATATGGCTATTCGTCGTTTTTGGCATGGCGATCGTAGGGCGTTTCTCTGCCGAACGTTACGTCGGTGTTGATACCTGCACGATCTATTGGATTTTTGTTGTTGCACTCTGGCCAATTCTTTACGTGTTGGTGTATCTCTTATAGAAAATTATGCTATTAAAGCACAATTTGTCTTTGCTTTACATTGTGTGAAAGGAACTCTTCATAAGATGAGCAGATTTTTTATATGTGCTTCTGTTTTGATACTCGCTATTCTCATCATACCAATGTCTGTTGAGGCATGTCCAGGTTGTAAAAATTTGGATGATCCTATCAATAAGGGTTTTAATTGGAGTATCCTTTTTATGATGGCAATGCCGTTTACAGTTTTCGGTCTGGTGGGTGGCACAATCTTCTTACATTGGAACGGCTATAGGTTATCGGGTTTATGGCTATCAGCAAGAGTAGCTGTCAGTCGTCGATTTTCAGCCATCAGTAAAGAGAAACATTAGAAAAAGCGCACAGCTTGGAATGAAATGGAAAGCGGATATACGGAAAGGGACGTGAAAGCCTAACCGGCTTGAGCGAACCGCAAGGAAAATTAAAAAAACGAATAAAGGAGTTAAGTATAGTGGAACACGCTACCACTTTAGATCATACTGAAGACGTATATGAACCTTCGCTTACGCCGGATAGCCTTGGCAAACTCGGCATGTGGGTTTTTCTCGTTGGGGATACTATGTCGTTTGGGGCGTTGCTGGCGGCTTATGCGGCGCTCCGTGCGGGTGCCGGTATCGTCGGATGGGTCCCACCCAGTGAGATCCTCGGCATTAACCTTACAGCGTTTATGACATTCCTGTTGATATGCAGTAGCGTCACTATGGTGAAAGCACTGGAATCCATTCAGAACGGTAATGTCTCACGCATGTGTACATTCCTCGGCTTAACAATCGCAGGTGGGGTGATATTCCTCGGACTACAGGCTTATGAATGGTATCACCTGATTACCCATGGGTTGACACTCACGGGTATCCCTGATCACGGGTTGTCGGGTGCAGCGATTAGCGGTTCGACCCTTTTTGGTCCGACTTTCTACGCCATCACCGGTTTCCACGGATTGCACGTAACAGGTGGTGTCATTTACCTCGCTGTTATCTTGATACACGGCTTACGAGGTCGGTATACGGCTGAGTTTAATCATGAGGTAGAAATCGTTGGACTCTATTGGCACTTCGTTGATCTCATTTGGATTATGGTTTTCACCTTCATTTATCTATTGTAGAAGGAGATAAAAATGGCACAGGACGGACACAAAGAACACCCGAAATACATGAATATCTTTTGGTGGCTCCTTGGTCTCACCATTGTTGAGGTTGCTATCGCAATCCCGGATTACAATGTCATACTCAAAGGCATACTGCTCGTCGGGCTTGCATGTTCTAAGGCAATCTTGGTCGCTAACTATTTTATGCATCTGAAATTTGAAAAGAAAACGTTGGCGATTATTGTGGTAACGCCTTTCCTTATTTGCGTTCTTCTGGTTTTCGCGTTGATGCCTGACCTAACATCAGTTGACCGGCTCGATGGAATAGAGAAACCGGCAGAAGTCGTTGATACATCGGCTCACTAACCAACTGGCTGGACCCGGAATATGGATACACAAAGCAATAATGCCAGTGAAGCTAAACGCAGGCTTGACAAGAGCACCCTGATATGGGTGGTACTCGGTGTTATCATTGTCGGTATTGCAGGTGTTAACTTATGGTCAGCGTTTGACACAAAACCGGATGTGGCAGCCGTTGAAGCAACCGCTGTCAGCGTACCAGACTTTAACCTCATGGACCAGCGTGGAGAACCGTTGGCATTGACGGATATGGTGGGCAAAATCTGGGTCGCTGATTTTATTTTCACCAACTGCCCAACGATTTGCCCCGCGATGACCTCAGAAATGGCACGCCTCCAATCCGAATTCGTTGCGGACCCGATCTATTTCGTCTCGTTCTCCGTGGATCCTGAACGCGATACTTCGGAGGTCCTCTCCCGCTATGCAGCCGAATACGGTGCGGATGACAGACGTTGGCATTTTCTCACCGGCGAAAAGGAACACATTTACGAATTGGCGAAAGACGGCTTTAGTTTAGCCGCTGGACACAACGGAAGCGAAGTCCTTCATAGCACACGCTTTGTACTTGTAGCCTCCGACGGACGTATCTATGGACGCTACGACAGCCGGAGTAAACCGGCGATGCTGCGCCTACGTCGCGATGTCAATACGCTCCTCGGGAGATAGTGGATTTGAACCTCTTAATCTCCGTCGCTGCATTTGTGATTCACTTTCCGTTCGGATTTTACCGTGTCCGTTTTAAGAAACTAAGCCGTCCGTGGAGTAGGTGTCTCTACATTCCGATCGTAATTAATATCGTTGTGCGACGCTTTATCCTCGACTGGGAATGGCAGACAGCGATGATTTACTTATGGCCCGCGACATTAATCGCGCATCTTCTCGGTGGTTTCTTAGGGACTCGCTACAAGACTGATGACCGGGAGACAGAGTGAGTTCCTTTCTCTATAAATGACAACTGAGGAAAAAATAATGCAGAAAATTTATGTACCTGTTGACAATTCGGACTACTCGGATGCAAGTATCTCTTTGGCGGTTGCGTTCGCCAAGAAGTTCGGCTCCCAATTAGTGGGTTCGCACGTTTACGCCGCAAAAATGCACGACGTCCGCTTTAAACAGATGGAATACACCCTCCCAGAGGAGTACCAGGACGAGGTCGAGCTTGAAAAACAACGTCGAATTCACGATACTCTTATTACCATGGGGCTACAACTTATCTCCGACTCCTATCTGGAGGTCATGAAAGAGAAATGCGCTGAATTTGACATTCCATTTGAGCCGAAAATGCCGGAAGGCAAACACTACATAAAACTCGTTGAAGACATCCAAGAAAGCGATTACGACCTCGTGATTATGGGCGCGCTCGGCATGGGAGCTGTTAAGGATAGCCTCATCGGTGGTGTCACTGAACGCGTCGTCCGCCGTATTAATACTGACACACTCGTCGTCCGTGACCTCGAACCCATTGAAGATCATGACGGGAATATCCTCGTTGGGATTGACGGCAGTCCTGAATCTTTCTCAGGTTTGAAGACTGCTATACAACTTGGACGGAAGTTCAACAAACAGGTGGAAGCCGTTGGCGTTTACGATCCGTATCTCCACTATATTGTCTTCAATTCTGTTGTCAATGTGCTTACCGAACGTGCTGCTCGGACTTTCAGGTTTAAAGAGCAGGAGCAGCTTCACGAAGAAGTCATTGATACCGGGTTGGCGAAAATCTATCAGTCACATCTTGAAGTCGCACGCTCTATTGCAAAAGAAGAACACGACTACACCCTAAAAATTACACTGCTTGACGGAAAAGCCTACGAAAAGATTTTACAATACACCCGAAAAACGAATCCTTGGCTCCTTGTTTTAGGCAGAATCGGTGTCCACAGTGAGGGGGATACAGACATCGGCAGCACCGCCGAGAACCTGTTACGCCTCGCACCCTGCAATGTGCTTTTAGTGAGTCAACGCTACTTCCCACAGATTGATGTAAAGGCGGAAGAAACGCTCGTCTGGACGCAGGAAGCGTTGGATAGGATGGAGAAAGCCCCACCCTTAGTGCGTGGTATCGCCAAAACAGCTGTTCATCGGTTTGCCATAGAACGCGGTCATTCCGTCATCACCGAAAGCGTCATCGACATGGCAATGGAGGCGATTATGCCCGAGCGCGCCTCTGAAAGACTGACGCGCGTCGCTAAAGAGATCGCCGAGCAGAAAGTACTCGAATCAGATGCCGTGCAGACCTTCATCTGTGGGGAATGCGGTTACGCTGCACATGACCAGCAGCCTGTACAGTGTCCCGTCTGTAGTTCTCCACCTGAACGTTTCCAGATGGTTGATAAAGGCTCCTTGGAACATGTTACTATAGATGAAGGCGGTGCTACAGAAGAGGAGACGTTTGATGGTGTACGACTCCAGTGGTCAGAGCAGTCGAAAAAAGCACTTCGCCGTGTGCCGCGCGGTTATATGCGTCGCAACGTCAAAGCGCGGATAGAAAAATCCGCACGCTCCCAAAAGATTGGGACAATCACGAATGCCTTCGCGACCGAGATTATCAACGACAGCATGGGTGAAGCCGCAGCCGTCCGTGAAGATGCTCCGGAACTCAGAGCCGTACAAACACAAACTACAGACTCCCAGAATGCCGCTGAAGTCGGACTGAGATTTGAAAGTCCATTACAGTGGACTGAGGATGCGGTCGAACGTTTGAACCTTGTACCTGCTGGATTCATGCGAAACATCACTCAGACACGGATTGAACAACGCGCACAAGAGAACAATATCGCCGAAGTTACACTCGATTTCGCCGCACGCGTCATTGAGGACGGTAGAAGCCTTGCGAATGAAGTCCTTGGGCAGTACTACCAACAGCCGGATCAGGAGTAGGAATTTCTGTAGAAGGGAACTCCGCAAACTGCTTAGAACGAAAGGGTAATGATGAGCGATATTCCAGCAGTCACATTCCAAATCCTCGGACCAAATGAAGGCGTTGCGGAGGGTTCACACCACGGCTTATGGTTTAAGGTGCAATCGAGTCCCCCACCAACAGACGATCTTGTCGTCGGTTTGAAGGTGCGTTCGTCTAACGGAGAGATTAAACAGTCCGGCGTCATCATGATCCTAAAACACGAAAGCCACTCTGCTGATCTCTTTTACAGGACTGTAGAAGGTGAGCTTGACGTATGGCTGGAGATCGAACCTTTTGATGCTCTCTCCGAATTAGAGTTCCCTATTTTCTCAAACGAAGGCTATGTGATAGATGCAGGATATGAATTTCTGGCGTACAAATTAGGAACCTTATCAAAAATAGTCCCTTACCAGTGGAACGGACCGAGTCGTGGTTTGTGGACAGACGAAAATCGCTAAGACTTGACACAACCGCAATACTTCAACGAGGAACGCTAACGGATGGAGTTTATTATGCAGAAACATATTTTAAGAAACGCGCTAACGCTCCTACTTGCCTTTTTTTTCTTTACAGGGTTTTTGTCTGCCGACAATTGGCACCGATGGCGGGGACCAAATAACGACGGCATCAGCCAAGCCACTGATGCCCCTATCCACTGGAGTCAAACCGAAAATGTCCGATGGCGTCTGCCACTTCCTGGCGAAGCCGCCTCCACCCCAGTCGTCTGGGAAGATAAAATTTTTCTCACCTCCGCTGAAGGGGACGCTCTTGTTTTGATGTGTGTTAGCACTGAAGGCGAGGAACTCTGGAAACGGACTATTGGACGTGGAAACCGAAGCGTTCGTCGCGGTGAAGGCAATTTTGCCGCACCTTCTCCGACAACTGATGGTGAGCATGTCTGGGCGTTCTTCGGGAGCGGAGATCTCGTCTGTTATGATGTTCAAGGGAATGAGGTATGGCACACCAATCTCGCTGAGCGTTACGATAGGTTTAACCTCTTTTTTGTTATGGCGTCAACCCCACTCCTTGACAAAGACCGGCTTTACATGCACCTCATCCACAGCAACGCATGGCTTGTCCTTGCACTCGACAAAATGACGGGTGAAGAAGTCTGGAAACATAACCGTAAAAGCGATGCAACCGAAGAGTGTGAACACGCCTACACCTCCCCTATTCTCTATCGCGATGCATCGCGCGAATACCTCGTGGTACATGGTGCCGATTATGTTACCGCACACAGCCTTGAAGACGGTAGCGAGATCTGGCGATGTGGTGATTTGAACCCTAAATCCAGTTATAACTACTCCTTGCGATTCGTTGCTTCTCCTGTTGCGACAGAGGGGCTAATTGTCGTTCCTTCTGCGAAAAACGGACCCGTTGTCGGTATTGATCCGGCTGCACAAGGCGATGTAACAAATAGCAAGTGGCAACGCTGGAAACTCCAACGAGGCACACCGGATGTCCCCTCGCCGCTTATTCACGATGGCTTAATCTATCTCTGTCGAGAAAATGGAGACCTAATATGTCTCGATGCTGAAACTGGGGAACAACTCTATTACGAAGGAACGCATCGACATCGGCATCGCGCCTCACCTGTCTATGCGAACGGCTATATTTATCTTACATCGCGAGACGGCGTTATCACCGTTGTCAAAGCAGGACGTGAATTTGAAGTCGTCGCCAGCAATTCCATGGGTGAAGTGATTTCCGCATCTCCCGTCATCACTAACCAGGCACTCTATCTCCGCAGTTATGAAGCACTCTACGCAATCGGTGGGGCGGAATGAAAAGTTACAAAGATTTGCCAAGCGATGCTGGTTCTAATATTATAGGGCAAGTTGCGGCACAGTCAACTCGGGTCCAGAAACGGCTTGCCTCCGTCAAACACACGGTTGCGATTATGAGTGGAAAAGGCGGGGTCGGCAAAAGTTCGCTCACCGCCAATCTCGCCACCGCGTTGACTCTCAAGGGCAACACTGTCGGGGTCGTCGATGCTGACATCAATGGACCAACACTTGCTAAAATGATGGGGGTCCGCAACGCCACACTCGAATATTCGCAGACAGGTGTCAAACCCGCTACTACCGCACTAGGCACCAAACTTATTTCCATGGATTTGCTCTTGGCGGAAGATGACGCACCAGTCATCTGGAATGCGCACACCCAGAAGGACGCGTTTACATGGCGTTCCACAATGGAGGTCAGCGCACTCCGAGAGTTCATCGCCGACACCGAATGGGGTGAATTAGATTACCTCCTGCTTGATCTGCCTCCCGGAACCGATCGGCTTCCAAATCTGGCGGAGCTTGTTCCCGACCTCGGTGGTGTAGTCGTTGTGACAATCCCATCTGAAGTCTCGCAGTTAATCGTTAAAAAATCGGTAACGATGGCAAAAGATATTCTTAAGATTCCGATCATTGGTGTTGTTGAAAATATGGCTTTCTATATCTGTCAACACTGTGGTGAGGAGGAACCGCTCTTTTCCGCCGAGGAATCCTTAAACGGTGCCTTCCAACAGGCAATCCTCGGTAGTATCCCCTTTGATCCGCGGCTCGCGCGCGCCAGTGACAACGGAACCCTTTATCTTGATGAATACCCGGATGTTCCCGCAAGCAAGGCACTCATCGGGGTTGCTGAAAAGATTCAAGCGTTTTTTCAAGGAGACACTAAATGAAATTCCTATGTACAGACTGCGACACAGCAATGAAGTTTAAAGACGTTACCCGTCCCGAACAGGGCTCTGTAACAGCACTATTTGAATGTCCTGACTGCTTTACAGAGATTGCCATGTTTCTCAATCCATCGGAAACGCAGATGCTGAAATCCTTGGATCTCAAACTCGGGGGTAACAACGAAGCAGCGCAGCCGATGCAGATGATCCGCTCGCAATTAGAAACCGCAAAAACCGAACCTGTTTCGGTAGAAGCCACTACTAATTCGGGCGAGACTGCTGAAGGTGGCAAATGTCCCTTTACCTCGGTCATCTCAGATGCATTTCAGGAAGAATCCACACCTACTCCTGAACCAACCGGTCCCGTTTGGACGCCAGAGGCGTTGGAGCGCTTGGAACGGATCCCCAGTTTCGTCCGCCCCATGGCAAAGATGGGCATCGAAAGTTTTGCCAAAGACAACGGACACGATGAGATTACAGGCGAAGTCATGGATGCCGCGCGCGGCAACTTCCCCGCACAATTCTAAATTCCCACTGCCGTGTCCCAATCGCACCCGATAAACGTTTAGGCGAGGTCCCTGTGTCTCGCCTCTTTTCTTAATATCTCAGAAAGGATGTTAGACGAGGTCCCCGTGCCTCGCATTTCTCCTCGATAGGTGGGTCTCCGAACTCACTGGTCTTCCCTAACCAACCTCTCCAATCCACCAACCTGCGACCTCCCAAAATTATAATTTTTTATTAAACTCATACCAATAGTCTGAAACCTAACATAAAGGATATCCGTTTGTTATAAAGCGTTTGGGTTTCACTCCGATTTGGGAGTCTTGAGGGCAAAATGGAATCCCAAATGAGCCAAATACTTGAAATCTTTTTTATTCCGTTTGATGAACTTACACGCTTGATATGATATTACGGAGAAGTAAAGGTGAAAATTAGTGATATGTCCTCTTAACACTGCATCAAAACACGGGCTGGGTACATTAATAGCATTTGGGAATATTCAGCGCGAGAAGATGAACCTGCACAAAGATAAAAAAGTTATAAATTTTAATAACTCAGGCGTCCCCACTCCCAAACTTGCGGAGGCAATAATGAAAGTAGGTTTTAAAATGATAAAAAAAAGTGAACTTTTAGCGTTAAGTTTAATCAGTGGCATCCTGATTATGCTTGTCAGCATAACTGGTTGTTCCGATGTCCCTTATACAGGTCAGATTGTCACAGTTCAGCATGTAGACCAATATCTTACTTCAATTGAACAAAATACTGTCTGCCTTCAGGATGGATTTGATTCAGTTTGCATCAAACTCATGCTGGATGATGTAGAAGTCACAGAGACAAACGTGGACTACACGCCTATTGTCCACGTGCATCCCACAAGCCTAAGTTATGTATTCTATTATGAAGGTAGGCCTATTCTACAGGCGAAAAAGGGCATGGATACCACCGAACTTGTGCAGGAATTGGTAGATAATGGAAGAGTTCAGCTGCCCGCAGATATCAATGACATCGGCAATAGCGGTGCTCAAAATAATTTTGAAGGCTGGACGATTCAGATATACTATCTCGATTCAGCTCCGCCAATAAATCGTAGGCTAACACTTGGAAACAGTGGACTTGACATCAGAGTTGTAGAAGGAACAAGGATGTTATCTCACGACCGAAGAGACCTTCGGATAAGGAACTTTGCGGAAACTGATGGACTCGGTGTCGGACGCGGCGTTCAATTCTCTGTTGATACTGAGGCACAGAACGTAACGGTTCAAGTGGGTGGGTTGGTTCTAGGTCATACCGCAAAATTCCACATCAGCGCAAATGGTGTTGAATCTGATTCACAAACCAATATCCTCCAATTGCAACCACTCTAGTAAATCGTAGGGAAGGAATAACGTCATGGCAAAAACAATGTTAAAAATCCGACCTTTATCGTTAAGCTTAATCGGTGGTATCCTACTTATGTTTTTGAGTATAACTGGATGTTCCGATACACCGTTCGGTTCGTTAACAGTTGACGATATAGACCGGTATACCATCTCGAATGGCGGCGGAGCTGTCTGCATTCAGGACGGAATTGATTCGGCTTGCGTGCAGCTTGTGGCGCAGGGAAGCGGCGGTACTGCCATCAGCAATGCCCCTATCATTCACATCCATCCACACAAACTTATTTATGTGTTCTATTATGAAGATAGACCCATTTTGCGTGCCGAAAGAGTGATGGACACCACCGTGATTGTCGAGCAATTCAACGATCTTGGAAGATCGCAGTCAAGGAATAGTGGCGGTGATCAGAGCAGGGGTGGCAATACGGGCAATACGGGTACCAACAATAAAGGTGGTAATACTGGTAATAACGGCGGAGGCGGCAATAACGGGAACCCAGGAAACACTGGTAATAACGGTGGCGGCGGCAATACTGGTAATCCGCCAAGTAGTGATACTCCTAATAACAACGGCGACACCAATAACGGCGGTAATAATGGTGGTAACGGCGGCGGTAATAATGGTGGCAACAATGGTGGTAACAATGGCGGCAACAATGGTGGTAACAATGGCGGCAACAATGGCGGCAACAACGGTGGCAATAATGGTGGTAACGGCGGCGGTAATAATGGCGGCAATGGTGGTGGTAACAACGGCGGCAACAACGGTGGCACTACCAACACACCGGAAGATACCAACACGCCAGACACTACCGACACAACACCTGAAGTCGTGGAGCCAACTAGGATAGATCCCAAGGCTATTGAAACACACCATGTTTACCCATTGGATGATCAAGGTAATTTGATCGAGGAGGAGAGACGAGGCTGGTTGGTGTGGATATACTATCCAGACGACTACACAGGTGAACGCGGGCTAACACCAGAAACCAGCGGATTTGATATCACCATAACAGATGACCAAGGAAATGAACTTGAAATAAGTAGCTTTGTACAGACTGAAGGTGGATTCCTTGGCAGGTATTCTGTTCAGTTCTTTGTTGAAACGGAGGCACCACAGATAACGATAAGTGTGACAGGGGAAGTCCTCTCCACTCGAACCGCAGTATTCAAGATGAACGCAGATGGCACGATGCAGATGGATGGCACGAATAGTTACCAACTTAACCCCATATAGCCGAGCGGGAATCAGTAAATCTAAAGTAGTAGACACACTCCGTGTGCCGTTTACAACGGACGTGGTGTAGCACCACTAACAGCGGTGTATGCATCAATCCTATAACTATATAAAGGGCAATGGACTTCAATCCATTGCCCTTTATCTTTTCACCTCGTTTGTAGTAGTGCGATTCATCGCACGTTGTACATTCCAAGATTACGGGCATTCGGGCGTAAAGCCCAATCCTTTAGGTTTGGAATATAAGCCCGTGAGGGACGTATTTCCCTAAAAAACTTTACAAATATAGTGAAAATGTGCTATAATCTTTGTATCAAGTTGGCAGACATAACGAGCGTTGTCGCAAGACAACGTGTCTGCCTACCCACTCGTTAGGGGTTAAAGACTTGAGACTTGATAACCCATGAAAACCTATAAGTATAAGATATACAATCAGTCGAATACAATTCGCATTGGCAACTTGCTTGACGATATGTGGCAAGTGCATGCCTACTTCCATAAGTGGCAAGACCAAAGATACAAAGACGGCTTTCCGTATGCCAACTACGCTGCAATGTGTGAACATGCGAAAGATTTGAAAGGAACTACACACCCACATTGGCAGTCTTTGCCAAGCCAAGCGATCCAAGCAGAGTTGGAACGCATTGATAATGCGTATCAAAGGTTCTTTAATAAACTCGGGGTAAACCCCATATCAAACCGCGCCATAAGTTTAAGTCTATCACGCTTAAACAAACTGGATATAAACTCACTAACAATCGTATTACGCTCACATTTCGTAAGTGGGAGAACGATAAATGGCGATTTGATAAAGTGCCGTATACATTCCATAAGCACCGTCAGTGACACGGAACTATTGCCCGTATCACGATAAAGCGTGATGCCTGTGGAAACTATTGGCTCTGCATAACAACGTCCTATACAGATTTTAGACCCCTGCCAGCAACAGGTCAGAGCGTTGGGGCAGACTTCGGCATGAAAGAGGCATACTTGACCCTAAGCACGGGTGAGAAGATACAACACCGACAACCTTTGAAACAGTCCTTGAACAAACTTCGTAGCCTCAACAAAGAACTTTCTCGGAAAAAGAAAGGTTCTAATCGCTGGTGGTGGTGTGTCCGAGAACTCGCACGTCTCTATCGGAAAATAGCCAACCAACGCAACGACTTTCATTGGCAACTTGCCTCTAAACTTTGTAAGAAGTTTGATACGATAGTCCTTGAGACGTTGAACCTTGAGGGTATGAAACGCCTCTGGGGACGTAAAGTCTCTGACCTCGCCTTCTACCAGTTTGTTGAGATATTGAAGTATAAATGTCAAAAACATAAGCGTCTTTTCAAACAAGTCGGTCAATGGACAGCTACAACGAAACCGTGTGGCGATTGTGGGTTTCATAACGAAACCCTCACTCTGAATGATAGGCAGTGGATATGCTCTGAATGTGGTTCACACCACGATAGAGACATCAACGCTGCGATAAACATTTTGCGGGCAGGGATAGCCGTTCCTTGACGATATGCCTACGTTTTGCGTAGGGAAATGCCCGCCGGTGGAGCGAAAATAAGACGGTAGATTCTATGAGAACACCGCAGTCGCTATGAAACCGAAGCCCACGCCTTTAGGCGTTGGGTGCTATCACTCATCAAGTTGATGCACAACGGCAAGCGGCGTCGCCGCGAGTAAACCCGCATCAATCGGAATGATAACACCAGAAATCCATTTCGCCTCGTCACTGGCGAGAAAGACGGTTGCCCAAGCTACATCCCATGCGGTTCCTTCCGTTCCCAGCGGTCCAATCAATCGCCGCCGTTCCCGTTCCGCTTCACTCAGATACGGCGCAGGAAACGAGGCATAGAGATGCCCAGGGGCAATGCAATTCACTCTGACCTTATCCCGTCCGTGATGAACCGCCATCACCTTTGTTGCTGAAATCATTCCACCCTTCGCAGCAGCATACGGCACATTTCTCGATGAACCCGCTCGCAACGCGTCAATTGACGAGACGTTGATAATCGAGCCACCGCCTGCCTCAGCCATCCGTGGGATTGCATGCTTGCATGCAAGAATCATACTTTTGAGGTTGACGTCCATCACTCTGTCCCACTTCTCCGCGTCAACCTGCGTGACCATCCCGGAACCGCCGAGTCCTACGTTGTTAAACAGAATGTTAACTTTCCCGAAGTGTTCGACAGCAGCATCTACCATTCCAGCGCAGGCTTCCTCTGTAGACACGTCTCCGATAAACACCGCGCCCTCACCACCTGCTTCCTCAATTTCTGCAAGTGTAGCGTTAGCATTCTCAGGAGAGAGGTCCACCAATAGCACCTTCGCACCTTCTTTAGCAAAAAGTATTGATGTCGCATATCCGGTCCCGTCAACTTCACCCTTTTTCCCGGCACCCGTAACAATCGCAACCTTCCCGTTCAATCGATCCATTGTCTACTCCATAGGGCAAATTAACCTTGCTCCGATTAATTTGCCACAAATCTGGATTTATACGCCAATCCCTAACTTATCGTTAATCTCCTTCTGATAGCCTTCCAGTTCGCAGTTTTCGATCTCCGCGATTGTCACAGGACGACCGAACCACCCGGATTCATAGACCGCCATGCAGATGGCTTCAGACCGCATGCCTTCGACAGCGTCCACTTCAGGTTTACCACCGCTCCGAATCGCATCGGCGAAGTATTTCAACTCAATTGCGACAGTATCTTCAACGCCACCTGGGAAGTAGTATTCCTGGTCAGAATCGCTGAGGCTATCGGTGAATTCTTTCATCAGGTCATCGTTAGAAATTGGTTCGCCGCCGCGCGGCACCAATCCTACGTTCCAATCAAGCGCACCTTCGCTCCCATAAACAGTGTTTTGACGGAAACTGTGTCCAGGTGCTGAACCGACCCATGTCCACTGTGCGCTAACGCCTTGTTCAAACTTGATGGTGGCAATCATCGCATCCTCAACATCAACGGCGTAACCACCCTCTCTTTCTGCTGGATTGTCGTAGCGGAAAGGTTCATACGCCTTGTTGATGGCGTAAACCTCCTCGGCTTCCATACCGAGAATATAGCGCATCAGATCGGTAAAGTGCACGCCACCGTCTAATGCCCAACCGCCACCTGCATCCATTTTGAAGTTGCGCCAACTCCATTTCCCCAAGCCTTCGCCAACCTCGATCCAGAAGAACATGCGTGGATCGCCGATACGTCCTTGCGCAACTGCCCAACTCCGTGTGCGTTGGATGCGCGCCAGACGGTAGTTTTCTGCGACCGAGATAATCTTATCATTTCGATCGGCTGCCTCCATCATCAGTTTACATGCCCGCATCGTGATACCAAACGGTTTTTCAATGATAACATGCTTCCCAGCATCCAAGGCAGGCACAGCGAGTGTATGGTGCGCACTGTGGAGCGCACAGATATCCACACATTCCAGATCCGGATGTTTCGCCAGCATCTCGTCAAGTTCTGTATAAACCACAGGTTTCGTGCCGCCTTGGAACTCGTGTGCCTGATTTGCTCGCTCTTCGGCATTTGCCTGTACGATGTCGCACGCCGCCACGATTTCATATTCCCGGAGTCCTTTAGACCAGAGTTCTCTGTACGCGTTCATGTGCGCACCGGACATCCCGCCGCATCCAACCAAGCCCATTTTAATTCGTTCAGCCATATCAGCCTCCTTGTATGTCCCACTCACGATTCGCGCACGTCCACCGCACGCTTACAGTGGAATACGCAAAATTATATAGGGGACAGGATCTCCTGTCAATATTTTTATCTTTGTGTAGGGACCTCAGTTCTTCATCCGACGTTGGCGAGGTTTCATAACCTCGCCTATCGAATACCCTAAATCCTTTGACTTTAAAATCCGTTATTGATAAAATACCATAACAAAGGAGGCGAAAGATGGCTATGCATATCACTGATATAAAATCTGTCTGTAGCGTTAAGTGTCTCTTCATCGCTATAACGTTCTTGGCACTGCTCGGAGGTATGTTTGCAGATGCAGCGGTTGATGAACACACGGTCGCTGTCTGGCTCTTTGAGGAAGGTGCTGGGAAGGTCGTGAAAGACGCTTCAGGCAACGGTCATGATGGCGAATTCGCAGGCAGTCCTAAATGGGTCAAAGGGAAATTTGGAACAGGATTAGAATTCCCCGGCGATGGTGGTGGTTATGTCGTCGTGGATTCTACCAAAAAATTGGAGTTGGAAACGCTTAGCATTGAGGCGTGGGTGAAGGTTGAAGAGTCCACAGGTAAGTGGCAGGGCATCGTCTGCAAGCAGCAGGCAGGCTGTACCAATCGTAATTACGGCATCTGGGTTCATGTAGATAAGAGCGTTCTGCATTCGGAAATCGGCGCGAATGGGGCGTGCGGGTTTAGTATGGATGCCACAACCGACATCACCGACAACAAATGGCATCATCTCGCCTTTACCTACGACGGCAAGATGGGGCGAGGGTACGTTGATGGTGAATTGGAAATCGAAGCCCCCAATGGTGCTACATTCCAAAGTGCAGACCCAATTACACTTGGTGTACCGAATCTCAATAACGCAAACGGACTGAAAGGTATCATTGAAGAGATACGCATCTCCAATGTCGCACGAACCGAAGATGAAATTCAAGAAGCCATGGATGTCGGTTTAGCGCAAATTCTCAACGTTGAACCCGGCGGCAAACTCGCAACACGCTGGGGATACCTCAAGCTTGTACCATAGTCCAAAGTGCTATCCGACAGATTCTATACGTTGAACACACCCACGATATTGTAGGGGGTAGGCACAAGACCTACCCCCTATGAGGTAAAAAATAGTAGGGTAATCCTGTAAATCCTGATTCAGCCGATAGCATTACTATATCCATAAAAAGGAGTATAGATTGAAAAGAAGGTTTGCTTTTTGTATATGTATATTATTATTATGCGTCACCATATCTGCATTTGGGCAAGGACTCCCCATGGCGGTGCCGGAGGAAGTGGGTGTTTCTGCCGATCGTCTCGAACGTATCCGTCCTGTCATGCAAGGTTATGTCGATAAAGGAAACCTGCCGGGTTTCCTGACTGTCGTCGCAAGACGTGGAAAAATCGTCCATTTTGAAACAATCGGTATGCGAGATGCCGAGAATAGCAA
This sequence comes from Candidatus Poribacteria bacterium, assembly GCA_958295815.1. Classification (GTDB taxonomy): domain Bacteria; phylum Poribacteria; class WGA-4E; order WGA-4E; family WGA-3G; genus WGA-3G. The sequence goes on from OY282374.1 coordinate 265,820, forward strand.
ACCCGTCGAATCCGATACTATTTTCCGTATCTACTCCATGTCAAAACCGATTACGAGTGTTGCTGTGATGATACTCTATGAGGAGGGGCATTTTCAACTCGGCACACCCGTCTCCAAGTTTATTCCTGAGTTTGAAAACATGAAAGTCTACAACGAAGACCAGACGGAAATCTTGGATGCGAAGAAAAAAATAACCATCAAGCACCTACTCACGCATACCGCAGGATTCACCTACGACTGGGGCAATAAACCTGCCAGTCAACTCTATAGGGAAGCGAAGATTTTTGAACCCGGCACAACGCTTGCGGATATGGTCAAAAAACTCGGTAATATCCCTCTCGTTCACGAACCCGGTGAAAAGTGGACCTATGGAGTCTCCGTTGATGTCCTCGGCTACTTGGTAGAAGTGATTTCTGGCATGCCGTTTGAGGGATTTCTACAGACGCGCATCTTCGGACCCCTTGGCATGATGGATACTGCATTTTCAGTGCCACCAGAAAAGGCGAATAGGTTCGCAGTTCTCTATAAACCTAACAAAGAGAACGGACTGGAACGTATTGAGAATGTAAGATATACACTTGATGGATTTAATTTTTTTCCATCCGGTGGTGGAGGTCTCGTCTCAACCGCTGCAGATTACATGCGGTTTTCTCAGATGTTGCTCAACGGCGGTGAATTAGATGGGGTTCGTATATTGGGCAAAAAGACGGTCGAATTGATGCGGTATCCGCATCACAACGATCGGTTTGGACTCGGTTTCGCTGTCGTCACAGATAATGAGCCTCCGAACGTTCTGGAGTCAGTCGGGAATCTTAGTTGGGGTGGTGCTGCCGCGACTACTTTCTGGGTTGATCCGCAAGAGGAATTGATTGGATTGCTCATGACGCAGCTTCGCAATAACCGTTACCCTTTCCAGCAGCAATTTAAAGTCCTGACATATCAGGCACTTACTGAATAGCAAACGCTCCGACTCCGTTAGCGAGCGGACATCTAATCTCGCCAACTAAAGTATATGGGTAATTATAGGCTTTACTATAATGAATACTAAAATGAAGTAGACATTTCCGCCTGATAGATTTGGGAATATTTCTTACATCAGTAGGTGCCCACTTCTTACTGGGCAGTGCAGTTTCCTAACTGCGCCGGGCAAATGCCCCAGTAATTCTAAAATCTACCAAATAAATGTCCATAAGGTAAAAGGAGAATGAATTGGCAAAATTAAAGTATGCATGTTTACTACTTTTCTTCATGACGACGCTTGCGTTTGGGCAAGGACTCCCCATAGCAATACCAGAGGAGGTCGGTATTTCTGCCGAACGTCTTGAACGTATCCGTCCCGTTATGCAAGGTTACGTCGAGAAAGAAAACCTTCCGGGATTCTTGACTGTCGTGGCGAGACGCGGAAAAATCGTTCATTTTGAAACCATCGGTATGCGGGATATGGAAAATAAGAAACCCATTGAGCCAGATACAATATTTCGTATCTACTCCATGTCAAAACCGATTACCAGTGTTGCTGTGATGATGCTCTATGAGGAGGGAAAGTTTCAGCTCAATACACCGGTCTCCAAGTTTATTCCTGAGTTTGAAAATATGAAAGTTTATAACGAAGACCAGACGGAAATCTTGGATGCGAAGAAGAAAGTAACAATCAAGCACCTCCTCATACATACCGCGGGGTTGACTTACGGCTGGGGCGATAAACCCGTTGATGAACGCTACAAAGAACTGAAAATCTTTGAAAAAGACTCGACATTGGCTGATATGGTGAAAAAACTCGGCGATATTCCACTTGTTCATGAACCGGGTGAAAAGTGGACCTATGGAGTCTCCGTTGATGTACTCGGCTACTTTGTGGAGGTGGTGTCCGGAATGCCATTCGAGGAATTCCTCCAAACGCGGCTCTTTAAGCCTCTCGGCATGGTAGACACCGGGTTTTCGGTGCCACCAGAGAAGGTGGACAGGTATGCAGCACTGTACAGATCTAACAAAGAGGACGGACTGGAACGTGTTGGAGATGCCCCGCTTGCAAACGATGAGGTAAGTTTTTTCCCATCTGGGGGTGGCGGACTCGTCTCAACAGCAGCGGATTACATGCGGTTTTCTCAGATGTTGCTCAACGGTGGTGAACTCGACGGTGTCCGCATATTAGGTAAGAAAACGGTTGAGTTGATGCGCTACCCACATCATGAGGATTGGTTTGGACTCGGTTTCGCTGTTGTCACAGATAAGGAGCCACCAGATACACTGGAATCCATCGGGAATTTCAGTTGGGGTGGCGCAGCCGCTACCACCTTCTGGATTGATCCTGAAGAGGAATTGATCGGCTTGCTCATGACACAGATTCTCAGTAACCCTTACCCTTTCCAACAGCAATTTAAAGTGCTAACCTATCAGGCACTAACTGAGTAGCAGATATTCTCCTCCGCTGGCGAGGTTTCTAACCTCGCCAACTCACAGTGTATCGGAACTTCTATAACTGACAACCAATAACTATCTCATAGGAAATTTTGATGACAATATATGAAGGATTACCGCGGGCGGTGCCTGAAGATGTAGGCATGTCAACCTCGCGGTTAAAACGCATTGCTCCGGTCATGCAAGGCTATGTTGACAACGGAAAAATTCCCTGCGCATTGACGATGATAGCGCGTGAAGGCAAACTCGTTCATTTTGAAAAATTTGGCATGCAGGATATCGCTGCCGCTATACCCATAGAATTTAACTCTATCTTCCGCCTCTACTCGATGACGAAGCCGATTACCAGCGTCGCTGTAATGATGCTCTACGAAGAAGGACATTTTCAACTCAGCACGCCCGTCTCCGAATTTGTGCCGTTTTTCAAAGACATGAAAGTTTACACTGAAGATGGCAGTGCTATTGTGGATGCAGAACACGAGGTAACAATAAAACATTTACTCACGCATACCACTGGGCTTATCTATGAGAGCGATAGGGATAATCACCCGATTGATCAGCGATATGAAGAGGCAGATCTCTACGGCGGTGACCTCGTAAACATGATACAAAAGCTCGGAGATATTCCGCTTATTCACCAGCCAGGTACAGCGTGGAAATACGGTATGTCTACCGATGTACTCGGCTACCTTGTAGAGGTTGTATCGGGTATGCCGTTTGAGACGTATTTGAAAACGCGTATTTTTAATCCGTTAGGAATGAACGACACCGGTTTTTCTGTGCGGATTGAAAATGCTGACCGATATTCAAAGGTATATGAATTCGGTGAAGACGGCAATCTTCAGCAAATTGAGAAGGTTCATGCTGCAACGGGACCGCTGAGTTTTTTCCACTCTGGTGGCGGAGGGCTACAATCGACAGCTGCTGATTATCTCCGCTTCTGCCAAATGGTGCTCAACGATGGTGAACTTGACGGTGTGAGATTGCTCGGAAGAAAAACCGCCGAACTCATCAAGATGAACCATGTTCCATCCGATTGGTTAGCCCCCGGGAGAACAGGGAGCGGTTTCGGACTTGGGTTCTCCGTTGTCACAGATGTCGCTGACACCCACAGTCTCGGTTCCGTAGGCACTTGCAGTTGGGGTGGCATGGCAAGCACCACGTTTTGGATCGATCCTGTCGAAGAGTTGATCGGGGTTTTTATGACGCAATTGGTCGGTGCTGATTCTCCATTCCATGCCCAATTCCGGGTTTTAACCTATCAGGGAATTACCGATTGAATCTGCCAAAACATACTGGATGGTTATACACGGGTTTGACTGAGGTGTTCCCACGCTCCGTAGAAGTGTTATATCTACAACAGATAACTGATAAATAACGACTATCTCACAGGAGTTTTTGATGACAATATATGAAGGATTACCGCGGGCGGTGCCTGAAGATGTAGGCATGTCAACCTCGCGGTTAGAACGTATTACCCCAGTCATGCAAGGCTGGGTTGACAATGGTAAAATCCCTTGCGCGTTGACGATGATAGCGCGCGAAGGTAGGCTCGTTCATCTTGAAAAATTTGGCACACAAGATGTCGCCTCCGCTAAAACGGTAGGGTTTGACACCATCTTCCGCATCTACTCGATGACGAAACCGATTACCAGCATCGCAGTGATGATGCTCTACGAAGAAGGGCATTTTCAACTTGGCACACCCGTCTCCGAATTGATTCCGGCTTTCAAAGACATGCAGGTTTACACTGACGGTGGTGCGGAAATTGTTGACGCAGAACGCGAGATGACGGTAAAGCATCTGCTCACACACACCTCCGGGCTCATCTATGGAGGGGACTGGGATCACCCGATTAATCAACGCTATAGAGAAGCGAATTTCTACGGCGGCGATCTCGGAAATATGGCACAGGAACTCGGAAATGTCCCGCTCTTCTGCCACCCAGGTGGTGCGTGGAATTACGGCATGTCTACCGACGTACTCGGTTATCTCGTAGAAGTCGTATCAGGTATGTCGTTTGAGGCGTATTTGAAAACGCATATTTTTAATCCGTTAGGTATGAACGACACCGCTTTCTCAGTGCCAGACGAGAAGGCTGACCGATATGCGACCTTATATGAACCCGCTGAAGACGGCGGTATTCAAGTGATTGAAAATGCTCCCGTTTCAAGCGGACCCCTAAGCTTCTTCCACTCCGGTGGTGCAGGGTTACAATCGACCGCCGCTGATTATCTCCGTTTCTGCCAGATGTTGCTCAACGACGGTGAACTTGATGGTGTGCGACTCCTCGGAAGAAAAACCGTCGAACTCATCAGAATGAACCATATTTCTGAGGAGTGGCAGCCCCTTGAGAGAACAGGATGTGGTTTCGGGCTTGGGTTCGCTGTTGTCACCGATGTCGCTGATACAAACGGTCCGGGTTCCGTAGGCACGTACAGTTGGGGTGGTCTCGCAAGCACCACGTTTTGGATTGATCCTGCAGAAGAATTAATCGGTATTCTCATGACCCAACTGATCGGCGACTCCCCGTTCCACGCCCAATTCCGGGTTCTCACCTATCAGGCAATTATCGATTAAATCTGAAAGGAGAACATTATGAAAATCGCAGTTGTAACCGGGGAACACGGGTTTCAAGAAAAACAGTTTGACGCAGTTTTTGAAAATATGGAAGGCGTCCAATTCGTTCGAGAAGATCTCGACGACTTTGTGGACGACCCAAACCAGAAGAACTACGACACCGTTGTTTTTTACAACTTCCACCGTCCATATCCGACCGATGCACAAGCACGTGCTATCCTTGGTATAACCGAGCGTGGACAAGGGATGGTCATCTTGCATCACGCTATCCTTGCCTTCCCAGAATGGGATGCCTTTTCCGATATGTGTGGGATTCATGATCGAGATTTCGGATGGTATCCGCGGCAAACGCTCCAAGTACAAATCGCTGATACAAGCCATCCGATTACCGAAGGACTTACCGATTGGGAGATGGGCGACGAAACCTATACCATGGAATCCGCTGGTGATGATAGCTCGATCCTGCTAACAGTTGATCACCCGAACAGCATGAGAGTCCTTGGCTGGGCACGTGAATACGGCAATTCCCGCATCTTCTGTTTCCAGAGTGGACACGACGATGTTACCTTTTCCAATCCAAGCTTCCGAGCGATCCTGCAACGCGGTATCCAGTGGTGCGCCAAGGCGTAATAGGGGGAAGAACGGTGGAAATCTTAAAAGTGGCGCAGCTTACACAACACACGCTCCGCATAGGCATAACTTGTGTTCTTTTCGGGCTTTCAACACTACTCGCAAACGCAGATAGAGAGGAAACGATGGCGCAGACAACGTATTCAATAGCGGAAGAGACAATTGGCGGCTTTCAAGTTTACACCATCCAACAAGATGGAAAAGCCGTTGCTGAAATTGTCCCCGCACTCGGAAATAACTGCTATGTCTTTAAGGTCGCAGATGGAGAGACGTGGATTAACCTAATAGACCCACCGCCGGATCTCGCCACGTTGGAAGATCGTCCGACTGCTTACGGCAATCCGATACTCTTCCCCTTTCCTAACCGGATTCGAAACGGCGTGTGGCAGTTTGAAGGGAAAACTTATCAGTTTGACAAGGCACCAGAATCTCCAACAACAATCCATGGCTTACTGTTGAATCAACCCTATCAGGTCGAGAAGCATGCCGCTGATGTGAACGGCGCAACTTTGGTATGCTCACTCAATTCCCAAGATTTTCCCGATGTTATACGTCAGTATCCGTTCCCTTTTAAGATTGAGATTTCCTATACCGTCAAAGATGCATTGTTGACAATGGGGATTTCCATCAAAAATACGGGTGATCGGAATATGCCGATGGGATTCGGTATCCACCCGTATTTTAGTACGAACTTGACAGGAACAGCGGACGCATCACAAGCACTGATTACTGTCCCTGCCGCAAAGTATTGGGAGTTGGACGATGTCCTTGTGCCAACGGGTAAGCAGAACGATGTCACTGGCACGCTGGATCTACGCAACGGACAGCCATTCGCAAAACTGAAACTCGACCATGTTTTTACCGATGTACAACTCGTTGACAACGTAAGCAGATGCCTTATTGAGAATCGGGACACTGGACACACCATGGTAATGGAATCGGATGCGATATTCAGAGAACTCGTTGTCTATACACCACCGGGTAGGGATGCTATCTGCTTTGAACCTTACACTTGTCCAACGGATGCCATCAATTTAGAGGCAAAGGATATCCCCGCAGGCGTGATTGTGCTTGCCCCAGATGAATCCTTCACAGGAACCGTTCGCTTTCTGTTACAGTAGTAGGCAGACTCCGCTCTGCCGTTCCCGAGTAAAGTAGTAGGCAGACTCCGCTCTGCCGTTCCCGAGTAAAGTAGTAGGCAGACTCCGTTCTGCCGTTCCCGCGTAAAGTAGTAGACAGACTCCGCTCTGCCGTTCCCGCGTAAAGTAGTAGACAGACTCCGTTCTGCCGTTCCCGCGTAAAGTAGTAGACAGACTCCGTTCTGCCGTTCCCGAGTAAAGTAGTAGGCAGACTCCGTTCTGCCGTTCCCGCGTAAAGTAGTAGGCAGACTCCGCTCTGCCGTTCCCGAGTAAAGTAGTAGACAGACTCCGCTCTGCCGTTCCCGAGTAAAGTAGTAGGCAGACTCCGCTCTGCCGTTCATATATTAGCAGTTAACCGCCGTTCTGCCGTTTCCCAAGGAGAACATCCTTTGATTCGTCTCCTATTCCTTTTATCACTATTGCTCACATTTGCAGAACCGTGCTTGGCAGTCCGTCAGGGGACAGCCACCGCTGACCTATTTATCAAACGCTATACGCAGTCCGGCGACTTTGGAAAGCTTGCGCTCTGGCACGAAGCCGCCGCCGAATGCCTTAAACACATCTCCGTCCCGATGAACCAGATTGCCCACGACTATTACATCCGGCACGGATACAAGACGTGGGCAACGCGAGCAAAAAAAGAAGCCAAAGAGATTCAGGAACAGTATCAGTATCACCGCACTCGCGCCAAAATCGCTCGACAGAAATTTGTGGAAGAAGTTTGTAACCCTGAATTTGTGGGAGAGGTTTGTAACCCCGATTCCATTTCGGGACTTAGTTTTGTAGGAGGGGTTTGTAACCCCGATTCTTTTCCCCTGAATGCTGAACACAAAAATATCAAAAAGTTCATCACAACATGGCTTCCCCACTATCCGAATCGGTTTTACGAGTTTGGTATCTATCCCACCTTTTTCAGAAAGCAACGGGAGTTGGCAGAGCAGAAGCGAGACTATGTGAAGGTTTTACATCTCGAAGCGGATGCAGCGGAGATGTGCGCCGCACAGTATGAACAGATTCCGATCCCTTATGGACTCAGGAACTACGAAAAACACCGTGACGCTTACCGCCAATACGCCACGTACCTCCGAAACCTCGCACAGCAGAATCCGAATGCCTTACCACCAGACGTAGGCAAAGGCAAACAGATATTAGATTCACTTACAGTTCAGACCATTCCGTCTCAGGAAAAAATAGACACGATCCTTCAAATCGCAATGTCAGATGCGCGTGTCAAAGCTGCTTTAGCAGATCAGCGCGCTATTCACGCGTATCCATCGTTTCAAGGGTTCGCGTGGATAGTCTGCTTCTCTAACCATAGTCGCGGAAATATCGCAATTGCAATTGTTGATGAAAAAGATTCAAAAGTGTTGAACGTATTTTAACTTACCCAGTTTGACATAGAATCTGTTTCTCGTCTACAATCTGCTTCCCCTTCATTCTGTGAATCCTTAAATCCGCAAATCCTGAGTCTGACTATCAACCACTGAAAACCATATTTTCTTGACAATACTTTCCAACTATGAAACAATAAATGAAGGTTAAGTTTTTTCAGACCAATTGGATGGAATGCTTGATTTCAAAGTGTTTTTTAGATTATTAAGATTAGTTTCATACAAGACTCGTTTTTTCTAAAAATAACGTATCTGATTGACGGTGGGAACGTTTTATTTAATAGTACTTGTCTGAGTTTCTATTTATAGTGAATTATCATAATAAATAGACATCTCAGTGGACAATGGTGCTAAAATGTTCCGTCCCTACGGCGAGTGGGTCCCCACCGGTTCCTGTGGAGAAGTGCCCTAACCTCGCCAATTCATAAGTGTATGGTTAATTTTTACAATTTACTATAGAAACAAAGGAAATCGAAAATGAAAGTAAAAACAATTATAGCATCCGCATTTGTATTCGCAATTATCGCTTTGGCAATTGGGCTTTCTGGTTGCGAAAAGATTGCTCCGATGGTGCCTGATACCAGCACCGAAATGCCTCCGATGATGGATGAAGGGATTACCATCGGTGTTGCTCTCGGACTGACAGGGGTCAATGCCGAACCGTATGGGATCCCAATGCAAAATGGTCTTGAGTTAGCAAGAGAAGAGATTAATATGCTCAGTGGTGGCAACCTCACATTTGTCACTGAGGACGCTCAGAGCACCGTAGAGGGTGCGGTTGCAGCTGTTCAGAAATTGGTTGATCAAGGCGTACCTGCTATCGTTGGCATTGGTATCTCAACGCATCTCAAAGAAGCTTTTCCGATTGCAAACGCAGCAGGAGTCGTCGCTTTTAGCCCTATCTCCTCCGCTTCGGGTATAAACACAGGTGACGATTTTATTTTCCGTACAGGGCTCACTGTAGGTGTGCTAAATTCAAATGGTACGATGGTGACTCACGGGAAACTCGACTATAAAAAATCCGCACTGATATATGATGCCGCGGATACCTACTCCACAAGTAGCAACGAGGCATTTGAGAAAACGCTCACGGAGCTCGGTGTTGATATTCTAACGGTGGAAACCTTCCAAACCGGCGATACCGATTTTTCTATGCAGTTAACGAATATAATGGAGATGGAACCTGATACGCTCTTTATCTCTGCGCTTTCAGCGGAGATGACGCAGATTATCACTGCAGCGAAAAGTAGTGGTATTTCTGCTCAGTTGATTGTTCCCGATTTGACTGTACAAGAAATCCAAGAGGTAGGCGATGCTGCCGAGGGCGCGATAACTTTCTCCGGATGGTTTGGTATGGCTGACATACCCGGAAACCATGCCTTCGTCGAGAAGTACAAGGCAAAACATGGTTCTGAACCTGGACCGTGGGCGGCACAGGCTTATGCGACGCTCCATATTCTCGCAAACGCGATTGTGAACGCACAATCACCAGATGCAATGGCGATTCGCGACGCATTGGCACAGACGATGGATTTGCCGACGATTTTAGGCAATTTCTCATTTGACCCCAATGGTGAAGCAGTGTATGACCCGATTGTATTTATGGTCAAGGACGGCGCACTTCAGCTCTTTGAAACTGCAATGACTACAGTGCCTGAAACGATGGATACTGAGATTCCCATTGGTCTTCTCACATCTCTGACTGGGATACACACCGAAGTGTATGGGCTACCAATGCAACGTGGTTTTGAGTTGGCACGAGAAGAGATTAATATGCTCAGCGGTACGAACTTCACGTTCATCACTGAGGATGATCAAAGCACCATAGAAGGGGCGAAAGCGGCCGTACAACAATTGGTGGATGAAGGTGTGCCTGCTATGGTCGGGCTTGCAATCTCATCGATGCTCAAACCTTCTTTTCCTATTGCACAAGAGAATGGAGTGGTAGGTTTTAGTTCAGTTTCCTCCGCTGCCGGTTTAAGCACCGAAATTGGGGATTATATCTTCCGCGCAGGACTCGCCGTGGACAAAGTGATTCCCCCTGGCGTGGCGGCAACGCATCAAAAGATCGGCTACAAAAAAGTAGCGATCATATATGATGCGAAAGATGACTACTCTACAAGTGGCAAGGAAGAGTTCGAGAAAGCACTTATGGCGAACGGGGTCGACATTCTGGCCGTGGAAGCCATAGAAACCGGCGATACCGATGTTTCTACGCAACTCACCAATATAAAGGGCATGAATCCTGACGCGCTCTTTATCTCTGCCCTTTCACAAGAGATGACTGTGATTATCAAGCAAGGACGAGATCCCAAAGTCGATATCCCCGACACTGTTCCGTTTATTGTACTCGATTTAACCGAGAAAGAAATCGGAGATGTCGGTGCTGCTGCCGAAGGGGCGATAACCTTTATTGCATGGTTCCATGAATCTGATACACCTGGGAACCAAGCCTTCGTCCAGAATTATCGGGCGAAATACGGTATTGAGCCTGAACCGTGGGCGGCGCAGTCGTATGCAACCTTCTATATTCTCGCCAACGCTATTGCGAACGCACAGTCAACAGATGCTGCTGATATTCGCGACGCACTGGCGCAGACGATGAATTTGCCGACGATTTTAGGTAATTTTTCTTTTGACCCGGGTGGAGAGGCGGTACATGATCCCGTTATACTTACGGTCAAAGACGGGGAACTTCAACTCTTTTAATAGTTCCATCGTTGGATGAATATAACCAGAGCCTTGTCATCAACTATTTGCTGATGGCAAGGCTCTTGCTTTTGTTTAATCCTTTCTATAAAACCTAAAACCAGAAACAGGATACACAGTTATAGTAAAGCCCGAAAACATATTGACACTTTCGGTAACAACGACCCGCTCCTTCGCTGGCTGGGTTTGGAACCCCGCCTTCTATAAGTGTATAGTTAATTGTAGCTTTACTATAATAACCGATAGATGTTCTAATTCGGCTTTTGCTATTTTTTTATTTATTGATATGCTAAAATAATTCAACTTATTAACGCCAATGTATACGTTATTTTTATCCTTGTTACAAACACCTAACTTTGTTAAGGTAGTTAATAAAGAAAAAAGACACATCTCCTGTAAATCCTGATTTGAACAACTGAACAACCATTATGAAATGCTCTAAGATTTTACCAGTAGGTATTTTACTTCTAATTGTAATCTGCTCCGAATTCTCGCTGATTAAAGCAGAGGAGCCACCTTTGGCGGATATCCGTTCACATATCACGCCGGGCGAACTGCTAATCCGTTTGACACCGGAGGCGGCAGCAGATCTTGAGCGGTTGCACGCCGCTGCTCCGATTGCTGCCCTACACGCAAAGCATAATGTGGAATCTCTGCATCCACTATTTCCTTACCTCGCGCGCCCTTCACGCAATCCAAACCTAAAGCGCATCTATCTGTTGCGTTTCGATCCTGATGCTTCCCTTGAAACACTTAAGACAGCGTATGAACAGAGCGAATTCGTTGAGGCTGTCGAGTATAACTACCTCCGTCCGACGTTAGCAGACGTGATCCTTCCAAACGATCCGAAATATCCTGAGCAGTGGAGTCTACCCCTGATGAAATTACCACAGGCATGGGCAATCGAGAAGGGAGATCGGGAGGTAGTAATTGCTATCATTGACTCCGGCATCGATTATAAGCACGATGATTTGGCACCTAAGGCGTGGATAAACCCGGGTGAGGTTCCAGATAACGGACTCGACGACGACGGCAACGGCTATGTTGACGATATCTACGGTTGGGATTTTACTGACGCACCCAACTTACAAGCAGAAGGTGATTATATTGAAGGCGACAACGAACCGATTGATGAAAGAGGACACGGCACACACGTCGCTGGAATTGCTGGCGCGATGCCCGATAATGGGATTGGCATCGCTGGGGTCGCTTGGGAATGTCCACTTATGGCGATACGCGCCGGTCTTTCACTCGGTGGAAGTTCACGGATGCAAGATGACGATTCCGCCGCTGCTATTGTCTATGCCACTGATAACGGGGCAAGCGTCATCAATATGAGTTGGGGCAGCGAACGCCGTTCTTTCGTTATTCAAGACGCAATTGATTATGCTTACGCACGGGGTGTCGTATTAGTCGCTGCTGCTGGCAACTCCCAAAAACCGGAGGCGATTTTTCCAGCTGCCTATCGCAAGGTCATTGCTGTTGCATCTACCGAGCAGAATCAACAGCGGTTCTATCAATCCAATTTTGGTGCTTCTATAGACATCGGAGCCCCAGGCAACGTGATCCTCAGCACACAGATTAATAACCAATATCGGCTCCTTACGGGTACCTCAATGGCTTCCCCACATGTCGCTGGTGTTGCGGCATTAATGCTTGCTAAGCGACCTGGACTGACACATGAAGAAGTCCGACATATACTCATTAACACCGCTGATCCAGTCCACCAAGAGGACAGCGATGAATTAGACGAAAGATTTGTCGGGGCTGGCACTGTCAACGCAGAACGCGCACTTCTCGCTACTGGGGTGTTGCAGGCACGCATTCTCGCACCCGAAACCAATAGTGGCGGCGCGGTTTCAATTGCTGTCGTCGGCACCGCAGGTGGCTATAAATTCCAGTCATGGCACCTCAGTTATGGCGCATCTACTGTCCCCACTGAGTTTACGCCTTTTACTGAACCTTCCGTCGTACAGAAGACCAGTGAGCCTTTGGCTGTTTGGGATACCACAACCGTTCCAGAAGGCATCTACACCGTCCGTCTAACGACAATAGCGAGAGATGGGCAAGAGACGCACGATCAGGTCGTGTTGAGTGTAGACCGAACACCACCGCAAATTATGGGTCTCACCGCAACGGAGACGCTTTATGGTGAGCGCGGACTTACTGCCTTCACATGGGCAACGGATGATGTCACCCAAAATACGCTCTATTACCGCCGTAAAGGCAGTCTCTCTCCCTTCGCTCCTGTTACCACCACTGACCTCGGTGTAGAACATTTTGTCTCCTTAGGCTTGGACACTGGGGTTTACCAATTTTTTGTTGAAGCAGAGAATACTACAAACCTCACGGCAAAGGAGGACAACGGCGGTGCTTTTTACATCATTGATGTCGTTGGCGGATATATCTCGCCAGGCGGGTACACTGAGAGATCTCTCGACATCCCACCGCTCCACATTGCAAGTGTTACATCCGACTTTGATGCCGACGGTCTACTGGAGATCGTCGGGAGTCCACTCAGTTCAGAGACAGAAACTGACCCTGAGCTTCAAGGTGCTATTCTCGCAATCTATGAACGTCTTCCGACCGGTAGATATGAACTGATGCACACTATTGAGAGTTTGAATGGACTTTCTAATCTCGAAAAGTTCATTCCGTGGACAGTGGATGACACGGATAACGATACACTGCTTGAAATCCTCGCCACTGACGATGAACGGACCTTCCTTATTGAGAGCACCACACCCGTTATTACGGAAGGGCACCAGATTATATGGGAATCAACCTTTCTTTCCGGCGGTACTATCGCTGACTTAGATAATGATGGGCAAAAGGAGATTATCGGTGCTGATAACGGCAACGACCGGCTGCTTGTTTTTGAATATGACCCTACCATAAACACCCATGTCGAAAAAGCCGAATTGGTTAACGAGTCTCCAGGTTCTAATGTTTTTGCCCAAACCTTCGCTATTGCTGATTTCGATGCCGATGGACGCACGGAACTGGCAGCAGGCGATAGTGAAGGGGAGATTTTCCTTTATGAATCTACCTCTGCCAGCAATACCTTTCGCTTAGAATGGCAAACGCAGCTACCGCTCAAAGACATCACTCAGTTTGCTTCGGGCGATCTCACTGGCGATGGCAAACCGGAGTTTGTCGTTGGCGGACTCATCTCCTTCCCAGAACTTCCGTCATCAGGACCGCTTGTCTGGAAGTTCTTTGTTTTTACCCACACGCCGAATGGCTACGCCTTGCTATCGAACGGAACACGTGATGCTGCTGTCGCAATCGCGCCGCACCGGCGGAATGGGAACAGTCTCTCAATCGCAGATATAGATCGTGATGGTGACAATGAACTCATTGTTGCCGCGTATCCGAATCTCTATGTCATGAGGTGGGACGGCACAACACTGTTACCTTTGTGGCACCGGAAGATGGAGGAGACCCCCGCGCTCTTAACCGCAGAACTCAATCAGAACGACTTTAACGAATTCTATGTCAATCTTGAGGACGGAGTGTATCGTTTTGAATCTATTTTCGCAACGGATCCAGATGGGATTGATGCGTTCAAGCCGTGGAACGTCGAGGCGAGGCCATTGACAGAGAAAGCCGTACAAGTTACATGGGATTCTCAACAGGACGGCACAACCGACGGAGAACAATCGCAGCAGAAGCTTAGTTTTACTGTCTACCGCGCACAGGGCAAAAAGGAAGAAGCACCGCCGGATAACACATTTCAAAAAGTAATCGAAAACCTCACTGTCACAAGATACATTGACCGGCGTGTAACAAAAGATAACACTTATTGGTATACTGTCACGGCGGAGGTCGACGGCGAGACCGAAACGCAGCGCACAGATGCCATTGCCGCAACACCGAGGAAACCACCTAAATTAATTCATGCTGTCTATCACCGTCCCGAAGGAGAGCTACCCATCCTAGAGTCTGAATCTCAGATTGACACATCCAGTGAATCTTTGCGGAGAAATGTCTGGGTGATTGTTACATTTGACCGGCGAATGGACCTCAATATTGGTGATGAGAACCGATATGTCCTGAGAATAACACAACGGATTGATGGCGTAACGCCCGTGTCTGCTATTCGAGACCGGATGGGCACGCGCGCACTCTTAGTGTTTGATGCTGACAGTCTCCTTTCACACTTTGGGCAACCCTTGACTGCCAAAACGGATCCGTATGAGATTACCGTTTCTAACGTAACCGATATTGATGATAACCCTATTCGCGCCTCCACGCAGCCCCTTGAAATCCCACTCAGCGTCGCGGAGGCAGCCGTGTCAGATCTAAGACAGGCACGCGTTTATCCAAATCCGGTACGACCCAACAGTGTTGACAAAGGCGCGATTACTTTCGACAGGCTGCCCGTCGGTACCCGTATCCAACTCTTTGACGCGAGGGGTGAATTACTTGAAACATTGAACGTAACCGAGCAGGATCACAACCGCAAAGAGTGGTGGCTCACAAGCAACAATACCGCAGATGTCTCAAGCGGCATTTATATCTACGTCCTTGAATTCGATGCGCTAAAAAAAGTAGGAAAAATCGCGGTAATTAAATAGTCGCTGGTTCTTGACATACTGACGATCAACAACCCATAACCAACAACTATCTTCCAATGAATGATTTTATCGTCATCGCAAATCCAATCTCTGGCAAGGGCAGAGCAAAAAGTGTTGCTGAACAGGCATACACCGCGCTCACTGAATCTGGACGCCAAGGGCAGCTGGTATTCACTTCAGCCGCTGGCGACGCAAAACGTCTCGCTCACGAAGCTGCTTCTGATGGTGTGCGATTCGTGATAGCTTGTGGTGGCGATGGAACACTCCACGAGGTAGTAAACGGCATAGCAACCATTCCAGATGTGGTGTTAGGACTCCTCCCCTGCGGTCGCGGCAACGATTTTGCCGCTGCGATCGGTGTACCACTGAAATCAGAAGCGGCAATCAAAAACCTATTATCCGGTACCCCTATCCACGTGGACTTGGGACGTTGCTATCAAAGCAGCACTGTAGGACGGATCTCCGAATCCCGACCTATAGAAACAATCTCCGAATCCCGACCGGAACACTATTTCACCACAATTGCTACCTGTGGTTACGACACTGAGGTAAGCCGCCGCGCCGCGAAAGGCACACCCATGTTTGCAGGCACAGCATCCTACGCTTACGCCGCCGTAGAGACCTTGTTCTACTACGACCCACCCGTCGTGCACCTCGAAGGCGATTTTGGCACCTACGAGGGACCCCTCCTCCTTGCCGCTACCGGTATCACTAACCGTTATGGGGGTGGGTTTCAGATTGTACCGGACGCGCTTATTGACGACGGACTTTTTGATGTCTGCATTATCCGTCCTGTTTCTTCGCTGACGGTCCTTCGACTCTTGGTGACCCTCTTCTGGGGTGGGCACGTTTCACATCCAGCCGTATCCATGCACCAAACCCGTACTTTAACAATTGAAACGGAGACACCACTACTACTATACGCTGACGGCGAACCGATGTGCGAGACACCCGTAACGATTGAGATAATCGAAAACGGACTTGTAGTGATGTCCCCGCGTGATAGGAGTTTATAACTCTGATACGATGATGTTCCGTGTGGGAGCGGTTTGTAACCCCAATCCGATAATATTCTCTGTAAGAGCGGTTTGTAACCCCGATCCAATAATGTCTCTGTAGGAGGGGTTTGTAATTCCGATGTAGTTTGCTAAGCGTCCTCTGGATACATTCCCTCTATCACATCCCCATACTTTTCGATAATGACATTCCGCTTCAATTTCAGCGTCGGTGTCATCTCATCGGCTTCCTGTGAAAATTCCTTTTCCAGAAGGGTGAACCGTCGCACCTGTTCAAAATCAGCGAAATCTGTCAAACGGCTCCGAATCTCGCCTTGAATAAATTGTTGAACCTCACGCGTCTTGAGCATCTCTGGAAGTTCTGTCGTCTCAATGTTATTTTCAGATGCCCACGCCTTGAGTGCATCAAAATTCGGAACAATCAGCGCAGCGAGATTCTTACGTTCATTGCCAATCAGCATAATTTGGCTGATAAAAGGGCTCTGCACCAATTCACTCTCTATGGGTTGCGGTGCCACATTCTTACCATTTGAAAGCACAATAATATTCTTCTTCCTATCGGTAATTTTAACGAACCCGTCCTCATCGATTATGCCAATATCGCCCGTGTGAAACCATCTGTCTGCATCGATAACTTCTGCAGTTTCAGCTTCGTTGTTGAAATAGCCTTTCATGACATGCGGACCACGGGTTAGAATCTCGCCATCTTCAGCGATCTTCACCTCCACACCCGGAACAGGCACACCGACGGTTCCAAACTTCCATTTCGCAGGATGGTTCATGCTGATCACAGGTGCGGTTTCCGTTAAGCCATAGCCTTCCAAAATCAGGATACCCGCTGCATGGAAAAATTCAGCAATAGCTTGCGGTAACGCCGCACCCCCTGAGACGAAAAACCGCAGCCGACCGCCTGTCGCTGCCTTCAACTTCGCAAAGACAAGTTTATCTGCAATACTCTGTTTTAGCCCCAAAATCGCAGACGGATTTTTGCCTTCTTGAATCGCTGCACTCACCGCTGAACCGACTGAGACACCCCAGTGGAAAATCTTCTGTTTCAACGGTGAACCCGCCTGCACGGCACTTAAAATCCTGTCGTGCATCGTTTCATACAGACGCGGCACACTTAGCATCACTGTTGGAGAAACTTCTTGCATGTTTCGCGCAACTGTGAAGGTGCTCTCAGCATAAGCAACCTGTGCCCCAGACAGCAGTGGCACATAGTGTCCGCCGAGTCGTTCGAACACATGTGATAACGGAAGGAACGATAACAACACATCCGTTTCACCGACATCAATAAGCGATTTACATGCCTGTAGGTTTGAAATAAAGTTTGTGTGCGTTAGCATAACACCCTTCGGGTTACCGGTTGTGCCAGACGTATAAATAATCGTCGCAATGTCATCTTCGTTTGCGTCGGAACTCCCGTCAGATGTAGTCTCCGCGGCGTTACCACAAACATCCTCAAATTGGATTACCCCTTCCGGGGTTTCCTCTTCACTTTCATCAAAGAGGATGATATGTTCAAGTGTCTGCACCGCATCCCGGATAGAAAGCACTTTCTTCAATTGCGCTTCCGTAGAGACACAAATGACTTTTGCCCCAGAATCGTTTAGAATATAACTAACCTGTGCCGCAGTCAGTGTTGAGAACATTGGAACAGTTACCGCACCCGCTTTGAGGCTCCCAAAATCCGTAATTGCCCACTCAGGACGGTTCTCGGATAGAAGTGCAACCCGATCTTCCTTTTGCACCCCTAAAGTACTTAACCCATTGCTGAAAGCATCCACCGATTCGCCGAATTGCGTATAAGAAATATCCTGATAAGTGCCACCTTTCGGTTTATGTGCCAATGCGGGTTTGCTGCCGTGTTGTTGAACCGACTGTTCAAACATAGATATCAGTGTCATGTCGCTTTCCTCCTATTGTGTTAAGTGAGAGCGTTGTCTCATAGATACATTTAAAGTATAATGTTATAAATAAAAAAAGCGGCAAATCGGTCGAGTTGTGATGTGGGTTAACATACTCTGGCAAATGTTTCCACTTGCCACAGACTGCTTTATGTAATACGTTCTCTTTTGCTACTATCCTAACACACGGCGTGATGCAAGTCAAATTAATCGTTGTCTCCTACCTGTAGGAGGGATCTCCGAATCCCAACTCTTAACTTATAACGCACAACGCACAACGCACAACCCATAACCCACAGCCAAATGTCCAATAAATTTGTTTTTCCCTTGCATTCGTGTTACAATTTATGCTAAACTATAGCAAATTATCACAGATACCCCGGTTTGGGCAGAATCTACAGCAGACAGAAATGTAGAATCGCTGACGCGGCTTACCCGCAAAAAAATAAATTATTCGCTAAATTGTGGGAAGTGTGGTAAACTCTGTCGTAAAGTCATCCGTTGTTGTTTGAGGAGACGTTCAAATGTACGATAAGAAGAACCCTAAAAATACTGGCGCAAGTCCCGACGCGCATGACCTGTTTACTGAACACGACGACGAAATCGAAGAAGAACTCATCCCTGAAGAGGAGGAAACGAGTTCTGGTTACTCGTTGCAACTGATTCACCACATTATCGCCGAGACCCCTGTCGATGATCGTCGCCGCCGGTGGCTCCTCGAACTTCGGCGTTCTATCCTCAGCGATGATGGTGAATTTCGCGAAAGGATCCACGCAATTCAGCAGGAAGCCCTCCGTATTCACGCCGAGATGGAGGCACAGATTGAAAAACTTACCTCACCTGCAAATCGTATCGGAACACTGCTCGGATTGCCAAAAGAAGATATTGCACGCGTCATCATCGGCGGTTCCGAATACTACGCCAACCTTGATACAGATCTGGATCCCAAAGCACTCAAGAAGGGATTTAGTGTTCTGCTAAACGATGCGTATGTGGTCGTCGGTGAACTCGGATACAACGATGCTGGTCCTATCGCAAAAATAGCCGATGTGATGCCGGATGGACGCCTCCGCATCGGTCAAGAACCCAACGCGCAGTCGGTTATCCTTGAACGCTCCGCTGACCTCGCTGATGCTAAACTTAAACCCGGCGATGAGGTGCGGATTGACTCCAACTTCCGTGTTGCCCTTGAACACCTCGCCGCTAAAGAGACGGATGCTTACGCACTTGAGGCAGTTCCCGATATCCCATGGTCGAAGGTAGGTGGACTCAACGAAACCATCCAAAGGATTAAGGACACAATTGAACTGCCAATCCTGCACCCTCAACTCTTTGAACGATTCCAGTATAACGCACCAAAAGGATTTTTACTCCACGGCCCCCCAGGATGCGGAAAAACCCTCATTGGTAAGGCGACTGCCTATAACTTGACACAGCGGCTCCGAAAAGAGAGCGGTGAAGATATTGAAGGCTGTTTCCTCCACATCAAAGGTCCTGAGATCCTCAACATGTGGCTCGGTGAATCCGAACGAAAGGTGCGAGAGATTTTTCAGATTGCACGTGAGAAAAAGGAAGATGGAAAATTGGCATTTGTCTTTATAGACGAAGCCGAATCCATTTTAGGCACGCGACGCGCTCTGAGATCCCATAGTATCTCTAATACGCTCGTTCCTATGTTCTGTGCAGAAATGGATGGCATTGAATCTTTACAGGATGTTGTTATTATTCTCGCCACAAACCGTCCAGATTTAATTGATCCCGCTATTTTACGTCCTGGGCGTATTGATAGAAAAATTAAAGTAACCCGTCCTGATGCAGAGGCAGCAAAGGATATTTTCCGTATCTACCTCACACCTGAACTACCTATTGCGTCGGAACTGCTCCTTAATAGCGAGAGCACGTCTATTGACGAGGGGAGTCCAGCAGATGGAGCACCACCGGAACTGATTCCCGCTGAGAAGGCTGTTGAAGATCTAATTGCACAAATCGTTGATGAAATGTTCCGTGAGAGCGAGGAGAACCGGTTCCTTGAAGTCTCACTCCGAAGTGGTAGACGTGATATCCTCTATCGCGGTCATCTCTGTAGTGGGGCAATTATTGAATCAATTGTGCAGAGAGCTAAGGAATCCGCACTCAAACGGGCAATTCAGAACCCAGAGAAGGAAAGCGGTCTCTCACGCGCTGACCTCTTAGACGCACTCACCGCCGAATATAGAGAAAGCGAAATCTTCCCGCCAACGGAAGCCACGGAAGATTGGCTCAAGCTCCTCGACTACGATCCGGCGAATGTCGTCAAAGTTACGCCTATCAAACTCGAAAAACAGGAACGCCGCAAAGCCTCAGGGTCCCGCGTGATTTAGGAGAAGTTGCCAGTTTTCGGTCTCGAAAAAGAAAAGCGTTCTTCTTATTGGTTCCTGATAACCGATAACCGATAACCGACAACCCATAAATGGAAAGACTTTTTGGAATTGAAACTGAATACGGTATAACGCTCGAAAATGAGGCGAACATTGATGCGGTCAAGCAGTCGATTGAGTTAATAAAAAGTTACCGCCAAGAAGATTTTCGACCCGTTTGGGACTACAGCGGCGAAGATCCGTTTCGTGATGAACGCGGATTTCGCGCGGATTCTCTCTCCAACCATCCTGATGAGAAGGAAGAGGAAAAACGCGATCGCGAACGCAACGCAAAAAATCGACTCTCTCACGCTGAAATCAAAAGCGATCACATTCTTGTGAACGGCGCACGCCTCTATAATGACCACGCACATCCGGAGTATTCTACTCCCGAATGTAGCAGTCTATTTCAACTCGTCGCACACGATAAAGCAGGCGAACGGATCCTACAGCGATGTGCCGAAACCCGCAGTGAACGGCTCGGAAAACGTGTGCTCCTGTATAAAAATAATACCGATCTGCACGGGCATAGTTACGGTTGTCACGATAACTACCTCATGGCGAGGGCGGTCCCGTTTGAAAAACTCAAACAGGGCATCATGCCCTTCTTTATCACACGCCAGATCTTCGCAGGTTCAGGAAAAATCGGTATTGAAACAGAAGCTGGACTCGCAACGCCAGGACATTATCAACTTTCTCAGCGATCCGATTTCTTTCACGTCGAGGCAAGCGTTGATACCATGCACAACCGACCCATCGTCAACACGCGAGACGAGCCGCATGCAGATCCAGCGAAGTACCGTAGACTCCACGGAATTGCTGGCGACGCCAACATGTCCGAGTACGCAACCGCACTCAAAGTCGGAACGACCGCGCTCGTCATTGCCTTGATTGAGCAGGGAAAAATTCCCGAAAGTCTAACGCTCGCGAATCCGATTGATACTATCAAAACCGTATCGCACGATCAGACCTATCGTTGGATGGTAATGACAGCAGACGGTAAAACAATGTCCGCTATCGACCATCAGCGAGAGTATCTCGCGCTCGCACAGAAGTATCTCGGAGAAACAGAAAGTGTGAGATTTGAAATCGACTGGGTGCTTGCCGAATGGGAGGATACTCTTAACGGGCTTGAGAACGATCCAATGGCACTCATTGACCGGCTTGATTGGGTAGCCAAGAAATGGTTACTCCAAACCTTTGCAGAGGAAGAAGATATCGATTGGGATGACGCTTGGCTCCAGAGTTTGGATTTAGAATACCATAACATTGATTCAGACGAAGGGCTATACTACGGACTTCCAATGCGGCGTGTTGTCACGGACGAGCAGATTGAGGCGGCACTTCATAATCCACCTTCTGGCACGCGCGCATATTTCCGAGGGCGTGCTGTGGATCGGTTCGGTCCTTCCATAAAAGCTATCCAGTGGGATAGCATTACCTTCACCCTCAATGGACGCACGCACGAAATTAATCTCAATGCACTCGCCGATGCAGAGGTTGCAGATCAATATAACAAAGCACTCGATGAATCACCAGACGTTGGAACACTCATAAAAAAATTGCGTTTATAGAATTTATTTCGTTGTTGCTCGTTGATTATTGATGGTCAGTTATAAAGAAAAGAGGAAACTAATGGTTTTAATTCACGTTAAGAATCTCTTGTAATTGACATCACAACCGACAACTAATTACCACTAAAAAGGAGAGAAATAAAATGGCAACCAAACTCATTGCACAGCTTGAACGCAAGCAGAGAGACACAAAGCCAATCGGTCCCGGTGACGGTGATGATGATAGCAGTGGACCGAAACGCCAGAAAGTCAGCAGACCCGATACGCAAGAACTCCTCAAACGGATGCGTAGAGTTGACAAAGATCAGTCTCGGCGCTACCGCCAAAGAACCGGTGAGTAAGAATTGGGAGATTGGAAACTTATCCATCTCCCCTCCATCTTCTATCCTTGGGAACACAGACAATACAAAAATGCCGATTAAAAACGTACTAAATCACAAAGGGGACTTTCTCAGTCTCTTGAAAGAGGCAAACTATCCTTTACAGATAGGTTTGCCATCTGAAACATCACATCATGCAGATGTCGAGATCGCACACAGTACTACAGTTGTTGCTGTTCGTTACCGAGATGGAGTCATGATTGCTGGCGATCGCCGCGCCACTGCTGGCACTTCTGTCATCTATGACCGTGCGGAGAAAGTCTTACAGATTGATCCGCATTCTGTACTTGCCATTTCTGGTTCACCGGCGATCGCTTATGAGATCGCAAGGATGCTTGAGCATTCCTTTCAATACTTTCGCCGCAGCCAACTCCAAGAGTTGAGTCTCGAAGGTAAACTCCGAATGCTCTCACGTCTCATTCGGGACAACTTGGCAATGGCACTCCAAGGCATCGGCGGCGTTATCCCAATCTTTGCCCTCTACGACCGAGAGGCTCCTGAGGAAGAGAACGGCGGCAAGATTTACTTCTATGACGCACTCGGCGCGCACTTTGAAAACGTCAATTTTGCCACAACAGGTTCCGGTTCTATCTGGATCCGTGGCGTCCTACGTTATCTTTCTCGATTCGGTGATACTCCGTTGCAGGACATGGATGAACGCCAAGCGATTATTACTATCTTGCGTCTCTTGGATACTGCAAGTGAGTATGATGCTGCAACAAGTGGCTACAATGCGCGGGCGCAAATCTTTCCAACCATTAAAACTGTAACCCGCAGCGGTGTTGAAACTATCTCTGATGAGAATTTAGCCGAATGTTACGCTGAAGCACAACCAGAGGCAGATGCCGTCTAAAATATACAATTCTGACAAAGAACTGACGTTAACCCAACAATTCCAATCATAGTGAGGGACATAACTAAAGAATGCGAGATGAACCTTATCGCTGGATAGAAGCGATTCAGGACAGGCGAGACTACATTGAGGACCAACTCCGGGTCGGTAGCCCCGTTGTAGGGCTTACTTATAACGAGGGGATGGTCCTACTTACTATCGGTAGAGGACAACGCAAAATTTTTGAGGTACACGACCGGATCGGTCTCTCCGCAATCGGACATCCCGCCGATATTGAACGTCTCCGGATGCTTGTCACTGACACTGCCAGCGTCCAAGGTTTTCAAAACGCCACTGAAGATGTAAATTTACACCGATTAACCAACTTTGTTTTAGCACATACCTTCAAACAAGCTTTTGAATCCATTGTTGGTGAAGCGTATATCATCAAAATGTTGCTCGCCGAACTCGGAGGGTCTTCAGAACAAAATCGATTTACCGGTATCAACTACGATGGCAATGTCCGAACCAATGCGGATTTCTCTGTTATTGGTGGAACCGAAGCAATCGAAACAGGAATGCAAAACTATCTTGCCGCTTCGCCTGTAGATGCAGACAGGGATTTAACCGCTGCGCTCCGATTGGGCTTAGAGGCGTGGGCGATCGGCAGTGAATTGAGTTCGCGGGAACCTGAGGATACAGAGTCGGAAGATACCCAGATAGATACCGAACAGATGCATGAAATCATTAATATCGCAAGGGAAGATGGCGAAATTGAGGCAGGGGTCTTGGAAGCGACGCAACGCGGGACGGGCAAGTTCCGACTCCTGAGTAAGCAGGAAATTGAATCCGCCCTCCCCTAAGTCTTGAAATTAAAAATATAAGAAGCGTTCATAGTCCTGACTCGGTTGGACTTAACCAAAAATCACCGTGAAACATCGTGGAACGGTGCTCAGATTTAATAGTTAAAAAAATGAACAAACGCATTTTTGGAATCGAAACTGAATTTGGATGCATGACGCGTGCTGAACAGATACGTGGGACCTCTGAAGGTGTCGCCGCGCGAGTCCGGGACTATGTCTTTGATGCACTGGAACTCGGGCTACGCGACATCCACTACCGCGACTGGGGTGAACCACCCGGGAATGGCGGATTCCTCTTCAATGGTGGTCGCCTCTACATTGATATGGGACATCTGGAGTACGCTACGCCCGAATGTGCAGGCCTGTTTGATCTCGTTGCTTATGACAAAGCTATTGAATGGGTCATCAACAGCATTCTCGCCGATACAGGATTGCCGACTGCTTTCTTCAAAAACAACATCGATCATTTTACCGGCGCAACTTTCGGGTGTCATGAAAACTTTCAGGTCAGTCGAGAGGTCCCTTTTTATCGGGTCGTCATACCAACGCTTATGCCTTTTTTCGTCACCCGCCAGATTTACGCTGGAGCTGGCAGGGTGGGTGCTTACGATGAGATGATCGAGTTCGCAGATTTTCAGGATGAGTTCGGTGAGCAACAATATTATCAAATTTCTCAACGCGCTGACCATATCGTCACTGAAATTTATGAATGGATCCAGTTCAGCCGAGCCATTATCAATACCAGAGACGAACCACTCAGCGATTACACCAAATATCGGCGGCTGCATCTACTCGTCGGGGATTCCAATATGTCCGAGTACGCAACCGCACTCAAAGTCGGAACCACCGCTCTCCTTCTCACCGCAATCGAAATGTTTTATGAGAGACATGGCGAGAAACTACCGCTCCCGGCTTTTGAGCTCGCCGACCCGGTATACGCAATTCGACATATCTCACGTGATAATACCTTTAAATGGCGAATCGAATTGAAATCTGGAAAAACAATTTCCGCTGTTGATTTACAGCGAGAGTACCTCTATTTTGTTCAATCCTTTATTACTGAACGGGACGAGGAAACTGAATGGGTGCTCTCAGCATGGGAATCTATCCTTGACGATCTTGAGGACGATTGGCAGAACGTCATTCCGCAGGTCGATTGGGCCGCCAAAAAATGGCTACTTGAAACCTTCATTCAGGAAGAAAAACTCGATTGGGACGACCCTTGGATTAAAAGTCAGGATCTCGAATACCATAACATTGACATGCAAAGCGGCCTTTACTATGCACTTCAGGAGCAGGGACAGGTAGAACGCGTTATCACCGATCAGCAGATTGAATTCGCTATTGACAACGCACCACAAAATACACGGGCAAAAGTTCGGTCGTTCCTAATGCGTACACTCACGCAACACCGGATGCCTTGCATCGTTGACTGGCATCAAATCTACGCTGGGCATACAGAATATTTTGAGATGAAAGAACCTTTTGATACCAATATTGCGAAAGCACAGAAATGGATCAAGAGGGTTCAAAAACGACCCTCGCGAAGTTGAATCCCTTCTGTCTAATTCGATGCTAGGTGAAAAAGACAACCCGCAGGTTTAACGGAATACTGTAGCAAAACTACAGCGCATCTTCAGCGTTGTTTTAATCCCAAAAGGAGAAAAACCGTGGCTAAAGACAGATGCATACACACCGATTGTGAAGGATTTTACCGGCGCGACTTTCTAAAGGCAGGAGCACTCGGGCTCTTCGGTTTGAGTCTCACAGACCTGTTCCGACTCAGAGCACACGCCGCAGCACCAATTCAAACGAAAGAAGCCGCTACATCTGTTATCCTCGTATGGTTAGGCGGTGGTCCCAGCCACCTCGATATGTGGGATCTCAAGCCCGATGCACCTGAAGAAATTCGGGGGCTGTTCAAGCCGATACCGACAAACGTCAACGGCATACAGATTAGCGAGCATCTTCCCAAACTCGCACAACAGACCGATAAACTCTGCATTATCCGATCGATGACCTCTCCCGAAGCCGCCCATGAACGCGGCACACACTATATGATGACAGGGTATCAACCGCTACCCGGTTTCGCTGTGCCAGGATACGGTGCCGTTGTCTCTAAACTCAAAGAGCAACGAACTGCCTTGCCCCCATACATTGCTGTTCCCGCGCCTGTCGCTTACGGCGGCGGTGGATTCTTAGGTGCCTCACTCGCACCTTTCTCACCCGGGGGAAATCCAGCGAGTAGAAACTTCAAAGTCCGGGATCTACAACCACCGAAAGAGGTATCCTTTGAGCGCGTTGAACGACGGCGCTCCTTGAGACAAACTGTTGATGCCGCCTTCAAAAAATATGAGGCAGGCAACCCAACTGCAGAAGCGGTAGATGAATTCTATAACTCCGCTTATAACCTCATGAGCTCCACGGATGCCCGCGCCGCGTTTGATCTCACTAACGAAACCGACAAGACACGTGATGCATATCAGCGCAACACCTTCGGGCAGAGTTGTCTCCTCGCAAGAAGACTTGTTGAAGCGGGTGTTAACTTCGTCACCGTCAGTAACGGTGGGTGGGACAATCACAATAACATTTTCTCATCACTCCCGCGGAAACTCAACGGTTTCGATCAGAGCTTGGCTACTTTAATCACCGACCTCAGCGAACGCGGACTGTTGGAAACGACGCTCGTCATTGCTATGGGTGAATTTGGCAGAACGCCTGTCATCAACCGAAATGGCGGTCGCGACCATCACTCCCGCGTCTTTTCGATGATGTTAGCCGGAGGTGGAGTCCAAGGCGGACAGGTCGTCGGTGCTTCCGATCCACTCGGCATGGAACCCGCTGAAACCCCAGTACGTCCGGAAGATTTATCGGCAACGCTCTATCAAGCTCTCGGTATTGATTACAATCAACACCTTGAGTCACCAGATGGGGTTCGCATTGTCCTCTCACGGGGTGGGAAACCTATTCGCGGGGTCCTCGCCTAATAAGCAATCAGCAGCACTTCAACTACCATATACTGACCGCTGAAAGCCAATAGCCATTCACGAGGACTCGCCATGCGTACAAGACTTCTCAATGTAGGTGCGTTGTTAGCAGCGTCCTACATTATCTTCGCAACACCTCTCATTTTTGCCGTTGAACAGAGGTCCCCAATCTGGTCTCTTGAATTTAGCCCTGATGGCAAAACACTCGCTGTCGGGAAATATCAGTGGGTCGAACTCTGGGACTTGGAGACGCAACGGCTCATTCATACTTATGAACCGCATGCTGGGGAGGTACGGAGTCTTAAGTTTTCATCGCAAGGTACGTCCGATACCGAAAATCAGCAAGCGCAACCCTTAAGGCTCTATACAAGTGGCGGAATTGCCGCACAAAGCGGTGAAATACGGATTTGGGATGTCAATTCTGAGGAGCTGATAAACAGTTTCGAGATTCACGGTGATACCATTGAATCTATTACCCTCAGCCCAAGCAACACGACGTTGCTCACTGCGAGTATGGATGAATACAGTGCCGTCATCGACTTAACGCAGCTTGCGGATGCCACGACTCCGATAGATAAGCAAGCGAAATGGCTTACCCAACACGTTGGCAGAGTCCTCTGTACGCTATATCACCCCGAAGGTGCTTATTTTGTTACTGGCAGTGAAGATAAAACGATAAAGGTATGGAATCCAGAAACCCTCAACGTCTTAGTAAACTTTGATGCCAACGATGATGCCGTCTATAGCCTTGCGTATGCAGCAAATGATGATGTGATAGTTTCTGGTGCTGCTGATAACACTGTCCGTACGTGGCGTGTTACGTCCGCTGGAGACGGTGAGGAGACTCCAATGGGGCAAGACGCACGGCAGCTGACGGGGACGCTTGTACGGGAATATAACGGGCATCAGGGTGCTGTCTATAGTGTTGATTGCGGGATGGTATCAAGACGTGGAAATAATCGGGTGGCTGTGATAGCATCTGGTAGCGCAGACACCTCCGTGATTATCTGGAACCTTCGGTCTGGTAACCGCTATAGAACCTTTGATGAATCTACCGATGCTGTTTATGCCGTGAAGCTCAGTCCAGACGGTGAATTCGTTGCCGCAGGCGGACGTGATGGCAAACTACGAGTCTGGAATCTCCAAAAGCGTACCTTAACCCACGAATTCTAAGGAACAACCCGTTGAATGCCACACGCGCGTTCGGCGTTGATTCTAACCTCCGTAGGACGAATTTCCGATCCCATTTTAGAGGGTTTCTAACATGCGTATCATCACCGTGCCTTTTTTCACTCGGCAATATAGTCTCGCAAACAGGTTCCAAATTGCCTTTCAAAAGCACAGTTCGTATTTCTGTTGCTTGTTGGTTTCCGTGCTTTTTCTCACTTCAATTAGCATGTCTGTATTCGCACAAGGCACCCCGCGGCTCAATTCACTGTTTCCAGCAGGTGGACAGCTCGGAACAACCGTTGAAATCGCTATCCAAGGCTCCGATTTAGAGGGCGCGCACACCCTCATCATCGAAGGGGATCCTGGAATTACTGCCCAACTTCATCCCGGTGGTGGTGAAGTTGATGACACCCATAAACCCGTCTTTGAGGCGAATTGTGGACAGTGCCACGAACTCCGATCTCCAAATAACCGATCAATGACACCAGCACAGTGGCAAGCCACTGTCCAGCGCATGGTTACAGAAAAAGGCGCAGAGATTAGTTCTGAAGCACAGACCCAAATTGTTGCCTACCTTACATCCGCAGCGAGAGCTAATGCCGGGTTAACTGCCGAGTTATCTATCGCACCCGATGCACCCATCGGACTTCGCGAAGTCCGCATCGTCGGTAAGCACGGCACCTCTACGGCTTGGCCCTTTGAAGTGAACCATATCCGAGATGTTGTTGAGACTGAATCGAACAACGCCCCAGAATCCGCTACGACTATAGAATTACCAAGCCTCGTTAATGGGGTCATTAATCCCGGTGGCGACGAAGATTATTACATCTTTGAAGGGACCCAAGGGCAACGGTGTGTATTTAGCGTCAAGGCATATCGCCTCAACAACATCAGTCAGCAATTCTTCAATCCGACAATCTCTGTTTTCGATACCAAAGGCGTTGAAATTGCGCGCAGCAACGGTTTTTACAGTCTCGATCCACTACTCGACGTGACACTTCCTGCTGATGGTCGGTATCTCCTGCGTATCCGTGATCTGTTGTATCGCGGCAATCCGGATTCCATCTATCGCTTGACTGGTGGTGTTCTGCCCTACAATACCTATCTTTTTCCCCCAGGCGGCACAGTGCCCGGCAAAACACGTCTGCCCGAAGAGAGAGCTGAAACGTTCCATGGACCGCCTACGCCTCCAGAGCCTAATCTTATTCAATGCGTTATTGGCGGTGAAAACCTCCCCGAAACCGACTGGCAGGTCGAGTTAACTGCGAATGAACAACCTGGACTTAAGCGGATTAGTACCCCTTACGGCATTTTTCCGTTCATCACTGACGCGCATCCGCAAACTATTGAAGAGGAGGTCAAACCACAGTCCACGTTCGACGACGCACCTGCCCAAGAGATAGCGACACAATCCGCTGAATCCCAAATCTTGTTTGAAACCAAATGTGGCGTGTGTCATGAACTCCGGTCACCCAGCAACCGCGCACTCTCTGCTGAGGAATGGGAGCAGACAATTACGCGCATGGCGAACAAAGAAAACGCAGACATCACACCGACCGAACGTGCCCGTATCGTCGCTTTCGTCGCCCAAGAGGCACAACGGTTAGGCGAACTCATCTCACGTCAACTTGAACACGCACAACACATCGCAACCCCCGGCGCAATCAGTGGACGTATCTCAGAACCTGGTGAGATAGATTACTATCGCTTCACCATTTCGGAAGGCACAAGTCTCGGTCCATGGTGGGTAATTTCCCCGTTTGATAACATCAACGAAACCGGATTTGATACCGTTTATCCGCCCGAAACCGAGATAGATTTTGATAAGGAATACACCGGCAAAGACGGACGAAAAATCGGATGGTATAAAACCAATAGCAGGGGTGAAAACGTCTTCTCAAACGTCCCTGAGGACGATGTCACCGGCTACGCTTTAACCTACCTTGAATCTGACCGAGACAAGAACTATCTTTTATCCCTCGGTTCTGACGATACCATCAAAATATGGGTTAACGACCGACTTGTCTTTAGTAAATATGTCCATCGTCCACTTCGGCGTGCCGATGATGTCATACAGTTGCCGGTCTCTAAGGGTAGGAACAAAATTCTTGTGAAGGTTACGAATGGATACGGACCGTGGGGATTTTTCGCGGATATAGGTGGTTATTCACTGACTGCTTCCGCAGAACTGCTGAATTCACCCTTGAGTCCATCCGTTACGCTCCTCGATGCAAACGGTCAAGTCTTAGCGAATAATGCTGGCATCGGCGGTAGACGCAACGCTATCATTGACTACAGTTTCAACGTACCCGGTGAATACGCCGTCCGTATTGAGGACATCGCTGGGAACGGAGGCGCGGGATACGTTTACCATTTGGATGTCCGCCCAACAACCCCTGATTTTGCTATCTCCGTGACACCCGATAATCCGAATGTCGGACGCGGTGGGACTGTCCTATTAGAAGTGACACTCCAGCGTCGGGTCGGATTTACAGAGCCAATACAACTTTCTGTTGAAAACTTACCTCCCGGTATCATGGCAGGTGAGGGAGCAATCCTCTCCAGTACCGGCGTCACACAGGGATACATCACGCTGACTGCTGCACCTGATGCTGAGCTTACGCACCGGGTTGTTCAAGTCGTCGGTTCTGTTATTACCGCTGCAGGTGAGAAATACCAACGTGCTGCAATGCCGGTTGAAGTCTATCGCATTCAGAACAACGATCAGACCGTTCAGCGAAAAAACGTCGTCGTCAGTGTTACAGAGACAGCACCTATTATACTATCCGCATCATTAAGTAAGGATGGGGATGCCGAGGTTTCTACAGAGCCATTAGAGGTCGTCGTTACACCTGATGGATCGGTTGACATCATTATCAAAGTTACCCGACGGCGAGGGAATCGGCAGAACCTGAACCTTACTGCTGTCGGTCTACCCCTCGGTGTTCGACTCCAACGACGGACAACTGTCCTTCGTAGAAATCAGACCGAGGCGACCTTGACGCTTATACCGAATATTATTACCACTGGCACCAGTGGCAATCAATTGAGACGCAATCCGTTCGTTGGTACACAACAAACGCTCCCGTATGCGGTTATCATCAATGCCTCGGTTGGTCAACGTCGAGTCGCCAGTAGTCCCGCCATTAAACTCTGGCTCGGAAACCCCAGTGATACAAACCAAGAGGCACCACTCGGCGGAAATTAAGCAAACTCCGAAGATATCCCCACCTCACACCAAGAAATAAGTGTTAGGCGAGGTCTCCGTGCCTCGGTCAGCCGAGACCGTGTAGGCGAGGTCCCCTAACTTCGTCCGACAAGCGGCGTTAGGCGAGATCTCCGTGTTTTATCCTGAACCCCATGTTAGGCGAAGTCTCCGTGCCTCGCCTTTGCTTGGAGACCTCCCTTTTTCATATTATGCAACCTTTTTGCTCCAAAAGCGCGTCTTTATAGTACGAACTAAAGCTAATCCGCTATCTTTTTAACAGAATCTTAAGGAGCAGCATGAAAAACCCTTTAACATCGCGCCCGACACTCGATCTCTTAGATGATCAAGAACTTGTCGCGCGCACCCAGAACGGCGATACCGCGGCATTTGACGCAATCATGCGGAAGTATCAGCAAAAAATCTATCATCTCATATATCAGCGGGTTCGAGACCGAGAAACCGCAAAAGATCTCTGCCAAGAAGCATTCCTCAAGGCGTGGCAAGCCCTACCTAAATTTGAAGGACGTGCAGCGTTTTACAATTGGCTCTATCGAATCGCTGTCAACTGTAGCATTGATTTCATACGTCGGCAAAAAGGAAGCATTGTGTTCGCACGCGAGGTGTTGCCCGAAGACGCAGATGAGAGCCTTCGAATGTCCAAGACACTCCCGTCGTCTTGTGAAATCCTTGAAAAGCAAGAGTTTCGATGTGTTCTTGACAAAGCCGTTCATCAACTCTCGCCCTGCCAGCGCACCGTTTTTCGACTCCGCCACCATGAAGAACTCTCAATAAAAGTGATCGCTGCGCGCTTGAACCGGTCAGAAGGAACTGTTAAAACACATCTTCACCATGCGCATCGGAAACTCCGAGTCTTGTTGCGTCCGTACTTGCAGAACGAACCTCTTGACTGGTACAGCACAGTTAAGTTAGATTGATTTTTTTCCATAATGCGCCCTTTCTACCCCAAAATCGCGTCTTTAGAGAATAGAATCATCTGATGGTTCAGTTGACCATTATGTCCAGTATGCGTATTGTGAGGAAAAAAACGAACCTTACATGGACACGAGACGGTTGGAATTTCAAAAATCACAGAGGAGAGGTACAAATGAAACGCTGTAAAACTTTCAGTTTACTTTTCTATTTCGCTGGGTTTGTGGGTTGTTTTTTTTGCTGGTTGTACTGACACTGAAGGTACAGAATCATCGGATTCAATCGTGCTGCCAAGTGAACTTTACGATACCAGTCAACTCACTTACGACGTCAGCGAGGCAGAAGTCTAGGAACTCATGGAATTAGATGTCCCAGAAAACTTGCGTCAGACGAAAGATCCTGAACTACGCGCTAAATACTACCGCGCGCAGCTCCTCATGCAGTTCGGCAACATTCCGACAGCTCATATCGTAGCAGCATATAACCGGAAAAGGCAATTGGGAATCTCTACCGCGCTTGATGAACAGATTACGTATACCAAAGCAATGTACGTTTTATGGCCAAATGATTCTAATCTTCACAATCTCGAAATGATTCTAAAGATGAAATTGAGACATGAAACGGACGACCCGGAGTTGTTCGCAAAACTTTACAGAGAAGAGCTCATCGAACAACATGGAGATATCTCAGAGGTTGATACTGTCGTTAAGGGTGAGACGAGGTTATGGTTTGGGGGCTTTAGATTTCCTGGAGATAAGGATGCCTACATTACCATTCTTGAAGCACAATATGTCTTGTGGCCTGAGAGATTAAAATTACAAGAAATTGAGAAATATCGCAAAGCCAGAGCAGAAGGAACGCCATTTCACCTCTTAGATCAGTAGCTATGAAGGATAAAATTTGCGGAATAAGTAGTTTTGTTTGATTAACTTAAAAAAAGGACATAAGAGTTCCCTTGAGCCACCTTATAGCCCGTTTAAGAATAGAAATGCTATCCCTGAAATTACCAAGCCCAGTGTTGCATCTGTTACAAATATACCCTCTTATCTTTCCTGTTTCATGATTGTGATCCAAATTTATATCCCTAGATGTTTGAACAGTTATAGTCCTTTCACAAACCCTGCAATAAAATTCTTCGCCTATTTCGGGTCTTGGGTTGTTAGATTCATATTCCGTTTTTGCTTTATTAGGTATATTGGGAAAGGGCTTGGCATTCTTACGACATTCTTTGCATTCGCTACGCCAAACACTTGGACGGTTTTGTTCAAATGCTGTTATTGGCAAAAGCCTTCTGCATTCCTTGCAAATACGAGGTTTCGCTTCTTGAGCCACATTAAGTCTCCAGTAATCTCAGTTGTTCATGTGTCTGAGTTTCTTTTGATACACATGTCTGTGATTCCTTTGTCCGCGATTCCGTCGATGGACGACTTCTTCGTAGTCTTTCTTTGGCAATTTCACAGTAATTTGCATTTATCTCACTGCCAAGATAATTTCTTCCATTTAACATAGCCATTAGGACTACAGTTCCACTACCTAAAAATGGATCATACACTAAATCTCCTTCATTGCTCCAAGAAAGTATATGGTCGTGTGCCAATTTTTCGGGAAATATAGCAGGATGTTGGTGTGCTATTTTATCACTTGACGAATGTCCGTTGCCAATCATATATTCCCAAACATTTGTTCTTCTTCCATATTCCTCATAACCACCACGATTGTGTTGATACAAAGACCCATCTGGTAGACGTTTCGTGCCGCTATCACCTTTACGAGATTCCTTGTTTTTTCGGTCTTTAATGAGATTGATTGTTTTTGGCTGTCCCTTGCTGAACACGAACATATATTCAAAGGACTGCCAATAGGTTCGATTGTCGCCAACGGCACCTCTGGGCGGTTTCAAGTAGATCATTGTGTCAAATAAGTTGAAGCCGATCTCTTTGAAATAAAGTGCTTGACGGAATGAAGTGCCTGATTCATTTCCTTTTACTGTTTGGTCTCCAGTAACCCAGACAACCACACCACCATCCTTAACAACTCGATATAAATCAGAAGCAATTTTTTCAAAATCTTCTAACTTATATCCTTCATACTCGCGCATTTCATCATACGGAGGTGAAGTCACAACAAGATCGACAAACGCATCGTCCATCATTTTCATTGTGTCAAGGCAGTTTTCGGGTTTTATCTCATTCAATCTCATAACGCTCATCTCCTATAGTGTTATTATGGTAAGTAAATTACCATGATACCTACAAATAAGTCAATTAAAACCTGATAGTTTCGTTGAGAAACTTCCAATATATGTCTGTTTCTCGGTAGTTATACTTGTAGCATGCATCAGTTAAGTAGAGAGGTGTATACCCCGTCTGATAGTGGTGATGCTGTCCATACTATGCCCATTTCAAGAGAGACCAGAATCCCTATGTGGTATTGGTGTGGGTTTTACCATCAACATACTGCTCAGAATAGTTGATAACCGAATGCTTGAGTTCCATTCCTATGAGATTGTGTGCCTGATATTCATCGGTTATCAACTCGGAATCTTTTAGGTTAGTAACGATGCGAATGAACTCCAAGATACGTCTTCCTGTCACTCTCGGTGCAAGTTGTGCCACAACTTTCCACCGCACTGGACTGCTCCGATAATAGCGTCTTTCTTCATTCCACGACCTTGCTTGGCAGGTTCATTATCAGAAGGTTTATTCGGCTTGCGAGGTTTACCACCGATATAGGTTTCATCAGCCTCTATGATACCCTGTAGCAATGCACCGCCTTTCTTTGCCATTTCTGCTCTGATATGTGTCATCATATACCAGGTAGTCTTCTTGTTCGGGTCTAAGTTCCATGCCAATTGATGAGTTGATAGGCTTTCTTGGCGTTCCCAATAAGCGGGATAGCGAGAAACCATTTCTGAAGTAGAATTTTTGTACCGTGAAACACTGTTCCGCAGGTTACTTTGAACGAAGCATGATAATCATGGCAATGCTAGCGTCCTATACGCTCTGTTCCGTCCTCATTCTTTCGGATAACGCAATAACTACCACAGTGCGGACAATATGCCTTACTTCACCATCTGAAGTTCTCAAGATAGACAATACAACTCTCTTGATCGCGGAGCGTCTCCATAAACTTAATCAAATTCATCAGAAATACTCTTTGTTTTTGGAAAGGAGTTGTTTTTTGACAAATTCTGTATAATACAGATAAGCCGAGCCAGAAAAAGCAATTCCGCTTTTTCCAGCTCACAATAGGGAGTTTGCAGCCTCACTATTTTCTTTTTATATTTAGCATTTTTTGAACAACAAAATCAAAGAAAAAGTCAATAAATACAAGGATTTATAACACTTTATTACAACATTTTTTCAAATCCAAAACTACTCATTGCGTAAAATTCTTATGGTAAATTATAAAAATAAATAGGCTGTTGGGTGGGAAAATTCGAAGATACTTCCTCCGTCGGTAGACGAGGTTTCTAACCTCGCCGGTTAACGGTACATCAGTAATCCTAGAATCTACTACGGTTTTCCGCGTTCCAGCCCTTTGAGCACTCCCCATTGCAACAGTCGCATATTTGATCCAGGCGCGACGGAAAACGCCGTCGGTGCCCATTCAGGCGAGAAATCCGCGCCTAAATGATCCGTCAATTGACGAGGTTCACCGCCTGCTACTTTAATAACGTAAAGGGTTTGGCTTCCATCTACCACGGATACATAGACAATTGATTGTCCATCAGGTGCCCAAGACGGTTCTTCACTCGCGAGCGTACCGTCCGTCAATTTTTGAATATTCTTCCCGTCGGTATCGATCGTGAACAACGTCGGTGTCGCTACACCCACAAGTTTCTCGCTTGAAAAGCAGATCTGTTTGCCGTTAGGCGACCATGTCGGGGATGTAGCGGATACCTGCGTCAATGCGCGCTGTTTCTCGCCATCAGCGGTCATCACATGTATACCACCAATACCGTCCAGTGTCGATTGGAACGCAATCCACTCCCCATCTGGGGACCATGCTGGTGTTGAGTTGTGGCCGCCTTTATTTGTGAGTCTTTGGACCTTTTTTCCATTCACATCCATTGTGTAGATGTCTGTATCTGCAGCATGATCGCGTGCTTGGTTAGATGCAAACGCAATTGTGCGGCCATCTGGTGACCAAGCTGGATCGAGATCCGTCGCCTTATGGTCTGTCAGCCGTCGTTGTTCTTTTGTATTGAGTTCCATTACATAGATTTCTGGATTCCCATCCCGTTCTGAGACATACGCGACAAAACGTCCGTCTGGTGACCAAGTCGGTGAATAGTCATCAGCTGCATGGTTCGTTAGGTTGATGAGATTTTCACCGTTTGTATCTACAGTATAAATGTCAAGGTTTCCCGCTCGATCGGAGGTAAAGGTAATAGTCCCAACGCTCCATGCATTCATAGTGAGAAGGCTTGATACCAGCAGTGCCAGATAAGAAAATTTTCGTTTTACCAACAGAGTTTCTCCAAAAAAAATAAGTTCAGCATCTCTCTTTTTTATACTACCCTATTTAGCACCGAAAAATCAACCTATTCGGTAGCCATTCAATTCTTCTGTAGGAGGGATCTCCGAATCCCGACGAAAACCTGTTTCTCTTCCCGGTCAGACAATCTTTAGACGAACACGCCAATTTTTTTTTCATGGTTATGCACCAGTTTAACCCATACCTCGCGTCACTACCTGTTAATCTGAAATAGTGAAACTCTCCTTTTCCACGGAGTAATCCATGAAAAACAACGATGCTATACTCGTCCAACGTGTCCTCGCAGGTGATGATACTGCATTCTCCATACTCGTGAGACGATACCAAAAACCTGTTCACGCCCTTGCGTGGCGTAAAATCGGCGATTTCCACGTTGCCGAGGAGATTACACAGGACACTTTCTTAAAAGCGTACCAAAGATTGACAACGCTAAAAGAACCACAACGTTTTGCGAGTTGGCTTTATGTGATTGCTGCACGATGCTGCATTGCGTGGTTGCGTAAAAAGCGTTTGAGAACGCAGTCGCTGGAGAAAACGAACAGTGCGCTGCTCGAGAAAGCAACCTATTCTGGGTATATCATCGAAGAAAATGAGCGAGTGGCAGTAGAAGCACGACGCCAGGTTGTCAAAAACTTGCTTGCGGAGCTTCAGGAGAGTGAACGCACGGTCATCACACTTCATTACTTCGGTGAGATGTCCAGTGTAGAGATTGGCGAGTTTTTAGGTGTATCGGCAAATACAGTTCGGAGTCGTCTCCGCCGTGCACAGCAACGTTTAAAGAAGGAGGAACCCATGATTCGTGAAGCTTTACTGAATTTCCAACTCACGCCAAATCTCACGGAAAATATCATGCGTGAGATCTCGCGGATGAACCCCACTGTTTCCTCTAGCACTAAACCGCTTGTCCCGTGGGTGATCGCTGTCTCAACGATAGCAGTAGTATTTTTGATGCTCGGTGTCGGTAATCAATATTTTACCCGTTTCCAACGTCCATATAGTTTAGATGCAACTTCAGAGATGACAGTTGAACTCATCGAAGCCCCGGTTGTATTAGATCTTAAATCCAAGCCGGATATCCGGACGCAGCTCGGAAAATCTACTGCGCTAAATAAAAGTAATACTTCTGGACAACAACCCAATGATGCACCAGTATCTCAAAATAGTCAGGCGTGGAATTTCTCCGAAAATGCTGTCGCTCACTTTACCTTAAGCAACGGTATCCGGGTCGTTAATCTCCATGTTGAGAATTGCGAAGAGGTCGGTATTTTCACTTACCTGCCACTTGGACTGGTCGATGATGGAAAAGCGAAGGCATTGTGGAGTCAACTTATTACACACCTGACAGTCCGAACCACAGGTCCTATCGATTACAAAACGAGTAACGGAGAGGTGATCGCTGACAGTATCCGCTTGGACTTCCAAGGGAACACCGATACATGGACACAGGGACTCGACCGCCATGCTAAATGGCTTTCTGGATTACCCTTTTCAGCTGAAAGTCTAACTGAAGAAATACCGAGAGTCTTATCCCAGATTAACTATATTGAAGCGAATTTGACAACGCATAAGTTGGCGTTCGCTGCATGGAATCAGGTCTTTCGGCATGGTGAGACTGACATATCAATACACAGGGACGTTCAATCGGCGCAGCTGCATGAATTACAGGCATATCGCGATCTACATTTGACCTCTGCAGATAGCGTCTTGATGTGTGTCATTGGAGGGGTCGATTCCGAAACGCTCAAACGTACAATGGAAGAACGACTCGGATCTATCAACTTAACCACAAAGATACTGCCCCGCGCAATGGCATCTTCAGCGGCGGTAAAAGACCAAAACGCCACTTGGGATGTTGGTGTAACGCATTACATGGAAACCTACGCGATTCCCCACACAGGAAACGAAGACTACTCGGCACTTTATGTAGCGAGTGTGCTTTTGCGATTAGCCTGCCTGCAAGATGCCGAATTGAAAGAATTGACGGGACACATTTTTTCTGGGGTTGACCTCGTTACACCTGAGCAGACCTATTTATACGTCAGTGCCTCACTCAAGCAGGATGTGGATATAGGAAGGGTTAAACAGCGGATTCGAGAGTTGATAAACCCGCTAGGGCAACCAGAGAACAACATGCAGGTTCCTATGCTTGCCCAATCTCTTTCCATGGAACTCAGCACACCACCCGATATAGCAACGGTTATGCAATATAAACCCGCGAATATCACAGAGACCCTAATGCTCCTCCAGATCGGTGTAACATGGGGGACATTGGAATACCAATATGGCAATACCTTATCCCAGTTTGCATCTGCGTTTGCTAAGGTCTCTGCAGCTGATGTTGCCAAAGTCGTCAACCAATACCTAACTGAAGATCGTCAAATGACGTTACGACTCACGCCACGTAAATCGGAGTGATATGAGGCGTTGGTGCTACCGCTTCACTTGATTTCATAGCAATTCTGGCATTCACAGGAGGAAAAAAGATGGGAATCGTTCCAGAAAAGCAGACAAAAGACGAAGAACTCCACAACTATCCTTTTGATGCGGAAATCTTCCGAAAAACATTCAATGGATATGTTCGGAAATTGAACATTATCTTCTCGACCTTAGTGCTTGTAATTTGCACCCCCATCGTGGCACGAGCGATCGCATCGTATTTAGGGATGACAGGGATTGACATCACAGGTTTTCTACGTGTGTGGCACGCTGGAGCATCTTTTCTGTCAGATTTGGGGTTCGGTTATATTAACGAATTGATTTCATCAGGATTTGTTTCATGTGGCGTTATTTCAATGGGGGGCATTGCCTCATGTGGTGTTATCTCAATCGGCGGCGGTGTTTCATGTGGCGTTATTTCAATCGGTGGTGTCGGTTCTTGTGGTGTTATCTCAATCGGTGGTCAGTTTGCTGTTGGTCTTATTCCCATTAGTTCTGCCAATGCCTATGGACTTATTGCTATTGCCACAGGCTACAAACAATTTATCGGAACAGATCAGTACGCCGGTGGAAAGGCTGTTGGGCTCATTGCAATCGGTAGACATGCACACGGGGGCTATGCCCTGTCTTATGACGACGAAGGTAAAGGCATCTATTCGTTTTCTCCCGCACGTCAGGATCCAGAGGCTGTCACACTCTTTACCCGATTATTCCGAAAGTTCAAAAGTGCGTTTGTCTACAATCCACAACCCTAAAAAATAAATTTGACATTTCCGAGATATTATGTTATCATTAAACTCTGTGTCATAAAGTCAAGTCGGATTTAATTTGACAAAAATTGTTTTTGATGGTAAATTGCATCTGTTGAAAATAAATTTGACATTTCTGGCACTTTATGGTATACTTAATATCTGTCAGTGAGTGGCAATTCAGCAAAATCTACCTTATTTGGAAAGTTTCTGAAAAATAAATTTGACATTCACAGATTTTTGGAGTATACTTAATACGCTATCGTGACCAATCGCTCAAAAGTAGGAGCGTCGGTTGAAAAACCGAAGGACAGGTGCAAATCCGTCTTGGTCGATTTTTTGAAGATAAATTTGACATGCGTATCGTGATGTGGTATACTTAAAAGCGTGCCACGTGGGGGTGTAGCTCAGTTGGGAGAGCGACTGGTTTGCAACCAGTAGGTCAGCGGTTCAACTCCGCTCATCTCCATCGCCTATAATTAAGTAGGCGTTGTTCTTTGACAATTGCATATAGAGGGTAAATCGGTAGAATAATAATATCACCTTATCAAGCTACTAAGGGCTTACGGTGGATGCCTTGGTGCCAGGAGACGATGAAGGGCGTGACAGGCTGCGATAAGCTTCGGGGAGCCGCTTAATAGGCTTCGATCCGGAGATTCCCGAATCGGGCAACCGAGCAGGTTAATCCCTGCTACTTGTGTTTTACACAAGGGATAACCAGGAGAAGTGAAACATCTCAGTACCCTGAGGAAAAGAAAGAAAACCTCGATTCCCCCAGTAGCGGCGAGCGAAAAGGGAACAGCCTAAACCCGGTATATGTTCAAGTCTGAACACGTTGTATACCGTGGGGTTGCGGGGTCCGTTGGGTGTGGGTTCAGCCATGCCGGAAGTGACCGTGTCGTTAGCTTAATGCCTCTGGAAAGAGCAACCGGAGCGGGTAAAAGTCCCGTGAGCGAAAGCGATGGCGAACTTCTTGACGGGTGCCCCAAGTACTACGGGATAGGCAAACCTGTAGGAATCCAGGAGGACCACCTCCTAAGGCTAAATACTCCCTGGCGACCGATAGTGAACGAAGTACTGTGAAGGAAGTGGTGAAAAGTTCCCCCATTAGGGAAGTGAAAAGCCCCTGAAACCGTATAGTCTACAAGCTGTGGTAGTGCTAAGTCACGCAAGTGACACGCACGACCGCGTGCCTTTTGCATAATGAGCCGGTGACTTACTCTGTGTAGCAAGATTAAACATTTATGATGTGGAGTCGTAGCGAAAGCGAGTCTGAATAGGGCGTATAGTTGCATGGAGTAGACCCGAAACCAAGTGATCTATCCATGGGCAAGGTGAAGCACACGTAAAAGTGTGTGGAGGCCTGAACCCACCAATGCTGAAAAATTGGGGGATGACCTGTGGATCGGAGTGAAAGGCTAATCAAACTTGGTGATAGCTGGTTCTCCCCGAAATAGCTTTAGGGCTAGCCTTATGTGTTCGGCAGTGGCGGTAGAGCTCTAATTGGACTCGCGGCCCTACCAGGTTAGCAACTCCAGTTAAACTGCAAATGCCATTGTCCTAAGCATAGGAGTCAGTCAGTAGGGGATAAGCTCTATTGACGAAAGGGAAACAGCCCAGACCATCAGCTAAGGTCCCTAAATACGCGCTAAGTGGTAAAGGATGTTTTGTTGCTGAGACAGCCAGGATGTTGGCGTAGAAGTGGCAACCATTTAAAGAGTGTGTAATAACTCACTGGTTGAGCGACTTTGCACCGAAAATTTCCGGGGCTAAGCGTGTTACCGAAGCTATGGATGTCCCGTAAGGGGCGTGGTAGGGGAGCGTTCTATAGTAGGACTGAAGGAGAATCGTGAGACGCTCTGGACGAATTAGAAGTGATTATGCCGGCATGAGTAGCGATAAAACAAGTTAAAAGCTTGTTCGCCGAAAGCCTAAGGATTCCTGAGCAAGGCAAATCCGCTCAGGGTTAGTCGGATCCTAAGCCGAGGCCGAAAGGCGTAGGCGATGGGAAGCAGGCGTAATATTCCTGCACCACCATGACACGTATGAAACTAGGGGCGACGCAGACATTAGGGAC
Organism: Candidatus Poribacteria bacterium; assembly: GCA_958295815.1. Taxonomy (GTDB): domain Bacteria; phylum Poribacteria; class WGA-4E; order WGA-4E; family WGA-3G; genus WGA-3G. Next base: position 308,292 of record OY282374.1, read on the forward strand.
TACCAGCCGATGGAAGTGCTGGGTTAAGCCCGACGGAGTGCACCAGGTAAATCCGGTGCAATTCACTCCGAACGGTGAACAGGATTCCGTAAGGATGCAAACTGTCTCGGTTGTCTGCCAAGAAAAGAACCTCGAGTGGACAACTCGTGGTGACCGTACCGCAAACCGACACAGGTAGGCGAGGAGAGAATCCTAAGGCGCTCGAGAGAACTCTCGCTAAGGAACTCGGCAAAATTACCCCGTAACTTCGGGAGAAGGGGTGCTTTGAGTAAGTGCCGCGTTCTGCGCGAAACCGAAAGAAGCCGCAGTGAAATGGCCCATGCGACTGTTTACTAAAAACACAGGTCTCTGCTAAATCGTAAGATGATGTATAGGGACTGACGCCTGCCCGGTGCCAAAAAGTTAAGGTGAGGAGTGAAGGGTAACCGGAAGCTCCGAACTGAAGCTCTGGTAAACGGCGGCCGTAACTATAACGGTCCTAAGGTAGCGAAATTCCTTGTCGGGTAAGTTCCGACCTGCACGAATGGCGTAACGACATGGGCACTGTCTCGGCGAGAGACTCGGCGAAATTGTAATACCGGTGAAGATGCCGGTTACCCATACCAAGACGGAAAGACCCCGTGAACCTTTACTATAGCTTGATATTGGGTTTTAATGTTGCATGTGTAGGATAGGTGGGAGACTATGAAACTGGGGCGCTAGCTTCAGTGGAGTCGACCTTGAAATACCACTCTTGTTGCATTGGAATTCTAACTCCGACACGTGAATCCGCGTCGAGGACAGTGTCAGGTGGGTAGTTTGACTGGGACGGTCGCCTCCTAAAATGTAACGGAGGCACCCTAAGGTTCCCTCAGCGCGATTGGAAACCGCGCGTAGAGTGCAAAGGCATAAGGGAGCTTAACTGCAAGACGGACACGTCGAGCAGATGCGAAAGCAGGGCTTAGTGATCTTACGGTGCTGTGTGGAAAGGCCGTGACTCAATGGATAAAAGGTACTCCGGGGATAACAGGCTAGTCGCACCCGAGCGCTCACAGCGACGGTGCGGTTCGGCACCTCGATGTCGGCTCGTCACATCCTGGGGCTGCAGCAGGTCCCAAGGGTTCGGCTGTCCGCCGATTAAAGTGGCACGCGAGCTGGGTTTAGAACGTCGTAAGACAGTTCGGTCCCTATCTGGTATGGGCGTAGGATATTTGAGAGAAGCTGCCCCTAGTATGAGAAGACCGGGGTGGATGTACCTCTAGTGAACCAGTTGTCACGCCAGTGGCACCGCTGGGTAGCTATGTGCAGAGTGGAGAAACGCTGAAAGCATCTAAGCGTGAAACCATCCTCAAGATAAGATATCCCACAACGTTAAGTTGGTAAGGCTCCTTCGAGATAAGAAGGTTGATAGGCCAGGTGTGTACGCCGTGCGAGCGGTTCAGCTAACTGGTACTAATAAGCCGAGGGCTTGATAACTTCTTCTTATTCTACCGACCCCTCAACATTATGCAATTGTCAAATATTCTTGTATCGGCTCGACTATACTGAGCCATGCGAAAAATTTTCCGGTGGCTATAGCGAAGGGGACCCACCCGTACCCATCCCGAACACGGTAGTTAAGCCCTTCAGCGCTGATGATACTTCGGGGGCGACCCCGTGGGAAAGTAGGTCGCCGCCGGGAATCCTCTCAAAGGGCAGGTGCCAAACCTGCCCTTTTCTTTTAAATACGTCTCAAAATTTTCTCTTGACGTTCTACCTCTTTTGATACTACAATTTCTCTGTTTTCAATATATCTGTTCTTATTCAGGAAAGCAACCTTGGCAACATGGAAATTGATTTAATAAAGGAAACATCCATGAATCAAATACATGGCATTCTTGCCGCGATTGTTATCGTATTGACGGTCTCTGTTGTTATCGGTTGTTCAAGGCGAGGCGAACATCCGACTGCTGAAAAAGGTGAAGAATCAGGGTCTGAACTTGCCCTGAGTGATACTTATGATCACACCCGAAACGGAGCGCGACTGATTTTAGATTATGATCCTCAAAGCAATTCCTTCAACGGAACCGTAGAGAACACCACAAATGAAACTTTGAAGCAGGTCCGAGTTGAAGTCCATCTATCGAACGGTAAGGAACTCGGTCCGACACCTCCGGTTGACCTTGCTTCAGGAGAAAAAACAGAGGTCCAACTCATCGCATCACGTACAGACTTTGATGGATGGACGGCGCATCCTGAGGTGGGAGAGGGTGAACATGGGCACGGTAAAGAGCGTGGGGAGCATGACTCAGAACATAGAGGCGAACATGACCGGGAGGGCAAAAGTGAACACAACTAAGGGGATTTCAACTTATATCTCTCTATTTGTACTGATGCTGCTGTTCGGATTCGCAACCCATGGATACACCGCGAAACCCCCGGAGAATATCCTCAATAATGGCGATTTCGACCTCAACCTTGAAGGGTGGCACCATTGGACACACGAAACCGCCGCCGCACTTTTCCAAACCGAAGGCAAAAAGGCAGAACCCGTTGTCGGGAAAAAAGTTGCTTATATCAAAATTAGTAAGGCGGGTAATGCCGTATGGCATGTCCAATTCTATCAGCAACCTTTCACCTTGGAGAAAGGCACAACATATACTTACAGCCTATGGGTGAAGAGCGAAAAACCGAGAACTGTCGTGATGCGCATTCTTCATCAAGGGGATCCGTGGAATGAGTACGCTCGGCAGACGATCAACTTATCTGAAGAGTGGAAGGAGTTCTTTATCACCTTTAAAATGACACAAGATGACGTCAGTTCACGTGCCGGCATCATTATGGGTGCTGAGAAGGGTGATGTCTGGATTGACCATATCCGCCTCTACGAAGGCGAATTCGTCAGCGACATTGAAGGCGCAGAGCCACAAGCCGTTGACCCCGCAGATAAACTAACAACCACATGGGCAAACCTCAAAGTCTTGTAAAAGGGGCACCATATTCCGACTCTTAACTTATAACTTATAACCCACAACCCATAACCCTTTTCACTGACTGCTGATCGCCAACCGCTAAATACCCCTACGGCATTTCCCTTGCATATAAGCCCAAAACAATATATAATATACCTCAGTGTCGAATTGAGTGGCGAGCACTTTGCTCCTACCAGAAGAATGCATTGCACATCGTGGGTTATACACCCAGGAGGTGAACCGATGAAACTCAAGCTATTCCTTACACTCGCCTGCGCGGCTATTATTATCTTCGCGGCGGCTTACACACAGATAGCATACGCGCAATCTATTGAAGATGGATTGGGCGGGCACTGGACTTTTGACAAAAGCGATACCGACGCGAAGGTAGCCAAAGACGCTCTCGGTGAAAACGATGGGGAGATTAAGGGTGCCCCCAAAATTGTAGAAGGCATTGTCGGAGACGCACTTAGTTTCAACGGCAAAGAAGATTATGTCGTTATGGGTCCAGCCACCACCGGACAGGATGTTACCTACGCAATGTGGATTAAACCCGTAGCCTTACCCGACGCTCCAAAAGTCATCATCTGGGACGATGATCCACAAGGCGGCGGCGATTCATGGCTGGAACTCTTAGCGGACGGCACAATACAAACCCAAAGAGGTGGAGATGGGTTCGGGGTCTTCAAAACCGCGACGTCTGTTGAAGCAGGCGAATGGACGCACGTCACGTTTGTCGCTGCTGGGGAGGACGAGAAAAAGTTCCTCTACCTCAACGGTGAACTCGATGCCGAGGCAGATGGAAAGATAAACAGTCGCGAGACACGAAGCCACGTTGTTGTCGCAGTTGGACACGACCGCAATGCCTTTATCAAGCCCTTATATTTTGAGGGCGAAATTGACGATGTTGCTGTCTACCATCGTGCGTTAGACAAAAAAGAAGTTGAAGAGAATTACCAAATCGCATTTGATGTTAAACCCGCAGGAAAACTCGCTGTTACATGGAGTGCTATCAAAATGCGCTAAGTTTTTTGAAGACAGATCCGCCGTTGCTGGCAAGGTTTCCTAACCTCGCCAGCATTTCTCACACCAATTATAGACGTTCCCAACAGAGGTTTAACACCATGTCAAAATTATACACTGAAATCCCTCAAAAACTACAGGAATTCATCGAAAACCAAAAAATATTTTTCGTCGCGACCGCTACAGCTGATAGCAGAATCAATCTATCGCCAAAGGGCATGGACTCCTTACGCGTCCTCGATCCAAATCGCGTTATCTGGTTAAACGTAACAGGAAGCGGGAATGAAACCGCCGCGCACGTTCAAGAAAATCCTCGAATGACGCTTATGTTTACTGCATTTGAAGACAATCCCATGATCCTGCGACTTTACGGTACTGCGAAGACTGTCCACAAAGATGATGCCGAATGGCAGCACCTCTCCCCGCTACTCCCCTCACAGCCGGGGGCACGACAAATCTTTGACCTCAATATTGAACTTGTGCAAACTTCTTGTGGGATGGCTGTTCCGCTCTATGATTATGTCGGTGAAAGAGAGCAGCTAAATACATGGGCAACAAAGAAAGGTGAAGAAGGCGTAAAAGCGTATTGGCAAGAAACCAACCACACCAGTCTTGATGGAAAACCTACCCACTTCGCTTAACTATTAAAAATATGAAATTACCGCTTGTCATCATCACGCTTTTTATAACATGCCTGTCCGTCACACACGCGCTACCACCTGATCCTGAACTTCAAAGTGCAATCCAGACCGCACGGAAATTCAAGCGCCTCAAACCAAGGTACACTCTAAACGAAATAACAGAATGTGCAACCGATAGTTTTGTCACTCTCGCTAAAAATTGGCACAACTTACCCTCGGTGTATCGGCAGGAACTCAAACCAATTTTCCTACGTCCCGGACTTCCGGGCAGCTTTTTCGGCGAGATACAACTATCCGAACACTTCAACACGCCGCACTTCAGACTCCACTATACGCGCGTCGGACCGCATGCACCACCACTTGAGGATTTCCATCCACGCAATGGAGTTCCAGATTACGTCGATCGTTGTGCCGATGCAATGGAACGCTCCTATCACATCCAGATCCACCTGATGGGATTCAAGGTCCCTTACATCGACTTTTGGGCAGCACAGAACGGCGGCAACCATAAATATGACGTCTATCTCTTTACCTTTCCCGCGCTCGGCATCACAACCGCTGACTGGTTTGAAGGACGCATCTTATCCACAGCACTGACCGTCGCACCCTATTTCATGATCAATTCCCGTATCTACGATTACGTCGGAAAAATGGAAGGACTTCGCTATCTCGACACAACTTGCACCCACGAATTCCTACACGGTGTACAGTTCGGGTACAACGCCTATATGCCAACATGGTTCATGGAGGCATCCGCAACATGGATAGAAGCGATAACCTACGATGGCGGAGAAATTGATGATGGTGATAACCTCCCCGATCCAGATGAACCCAACGAAACCAATTCCTATAACTACTACATCCATCAACTCCGCCGTTGGTTTCTAATTCCAGATATCTCGCTTGAAAGCCGTATCGGCGACCACGAATACGGATCCGTTATCTGGACATTGTATATAGCTGAACGGTTCGGCTACGATATCGTCCGACAGTTTTACCGGAACACCACCGATGGTAGTTATCGAGAGTTTGGAAATTTTTACGATGTTTTCACCGATAACGGCACAACCCTTGCCGAGGTGTTCAAAACCTTCACTGTATGGAATTATTTCACCCACACCCGTGCCAATACAACAACCCAAATACGCGGCTACAAGAACGCAAACCGTTTCCCACCAGTTGCCATTCATCCGAACGATGTTCACACCAGTTATCCAGTCCGCGCCGATTTCGATTCTGAGTCAATGCCTGAACATTTTTCATCACGGTATATTGTTTTCCGTCCTGCAGGGATTATGCCGGAATTCGCAATCAAAATTGATGGCGCGGATATCGCGCCAATAGATCTACGTCGCCTGCCTCCTGAAGATCACGATGACATTCGGAGCGAACTGCAACGACTCAACAATACAGGTTTGCGTGGATGGGCTGCCAAATTTATCGTCAGAAAACGGGATGGTACGACTGAAATCAGGGAGGCGTTCACCTATCAACGTTCCCAAGAAGCGCAGATGACATTCAAAGATTTCGGGGGCGACATCAAGGAGATCACGCTTATCCTGATTAATATGCACCCCGATGTTGAACGTGTAATAATTCCGGGTGGAAGTTTCGGCGGTTTTGTCAGTTATATAGCGGGAGCACCCCCTGCGGGAAGGCTGTCAAACGCACAGGTCTCTCAAGGCTCGAATGGACCTCTTGTGGCGTGGAATATTGACGATCCAACCGGTATTCGGGAAGTCGCAATCGTCCGAAAACGCTACACACTACAGAGCGAGACAGATGTTCCACAACCTTTTCAGGTACCCGATGAAATCCTCGCTGCCGCTGATCGTAACGACAACGGTATCCCTGATGACGATATAACTGTTGTCGGACGCATAGATGTCTCGCAAACGCGGTTTGAGGACACAACAGTTTTTGAAGGCATTGATGTTGACAGTGATTCATTTGATCCCAACAATCTACATTATTACTACGCTGTTGTACCTGTTGACGCGATGGGACTTATGGGCACACCGAGTATTGTGCCAGACAGCATCACGCCTCAGGTAGATGCATCAAGTGGTGCTCCTGCCTTCTTTATTCATACACAACCGCACGGTACAGGTGAATGGAATGTTGAGGTGCAAAGCACGCAGCCTCTACAAAGCGCACCACACCTGACAGTAGAAAGCCCTGACAGAAACGGATATACTGTCTTTTTAACGCAGGAAACCGCAACAAAGTGGATCGGCAAACTCCGTACTGATGGATTTCCACCGACAGGGATCTATCTCTATAAAATCCGTGGGCAGACACCTACTGGCGTGAGCAGCACCCGAATTTGGCAAGGACAAACTTTTAGTTACGTTGCAAGTCACACGAATCGAAATGTCACAGTCGCACCCAACCCACTCCATGCTGGGCAAGGTAAGCATCTGACCTTCTATCCGAAGGGATTAACCGTTGAAATCTACGATGCTTTGGGAAATTTAATTAAAGTGCTAAACGATGCCTCACAGTGGGATTGCACGAACGCACGCGGCGAAATGGTCTGCACCGGGCTATACTTTTTCCGGGCGACCGACGGAAACGGTTTCCAAAGTACCGGTAAATTCTGTGTGGTTAAATGATGAAAAGTTATCAGTATTCCATCATTATATTTCTCTTACTGTTTCTCGTGAGTTGTGGAGATGAAGGGTTAGTAGATCCACACGGCGAAACCACACTTCCCGCGCCACATACAACGGGAGGTATCCACGCCATCGATTTTCCGACAGACACAGGCTCTGCATGGACCTATGTCAACGTTGACACCAATCAAGAATTCACACTCCGAATCGAGGGCACACGCGACATCAGTGGAACAACACATCGGCAGATGACCATCAGCGAGTTGAGTCCTGTCGATCCAGACGTATTCAGTTATGAGGCTATTGACCACCTCGCAGCGAACGCATATTACTTTCGACTGGACACCGACTTTTTTGATGCCTTTCCGTTTCCGGTTTTGGCGACCTACTTTTTGAAGACTCGAGAGGCGTTGGTAGAATCTGCTTTCGACATTTTCCTTCCTATCGAAAATCCGGTATTTCACGCGAAGCATTTTCCGCCACGCCAGTTATGGGATTTTCCATTGACAGTTGGAAAGAGATGGACTGTTTTTGAGAAAACCGCCGGAATACCAGTCACAGTTACGCGCTATGTAGTCGAAAAAAACGTGCCAATTACCGTTCCCGCAGGCAGTTACACGACCTATGTTGTACAGGAAGAAGTGGTTTATGGGGATAGCGAAGATCCATCGATTTTTCTGATTAGTCCACCGGCAATTTATTGGGTCGCACCATCAGTTGGGGTTGTCCGGTATCGCTACAACCGTTATCGCGCCACTGATGAATTCTCCGCACAAACCTTCGCACTCAAGAACGCGCATCTGCCCGGACCGAATACCGATTGAAATACCACGACAAATACTTTCGTTTTTGCACCTGTTGGAGTTTCTAATAGGAGTTTTTGATGACACATGAACGTGCCTATGAAATTTTGGGTATATCTCCGAACACGCCGCTAAAAGATGCCAAAAAAGCGTATCGCACTTTAGCGAAAGTACATCATCCAGACAAGAATCCGACTCGCAATGCCGGTTCTACGTTCCATTTAGTTCAGGAAGCTTGGAAGCACATTCAAGATGACCTTGAAGAGGAAGAAGTTGAAGCTGCTGAGGTAACCCCTCAGGATACAACCGAGTCAGAATTCAAAAAAGCTATCGAAAAACAGCGTCAGCTGTACAAAGAAGCTATGGAGTCCAAGCAACCTGAATGGAACACAATACAACGTGCTTACGAAGCCTACAGAGCGCACTTAGGGAACGGAACACCGCCAATTATTGAACTGCAAGGACCTGGAGAACTCTCGGACGGCAATGCTTATTATGGTGTTGATGATTTACGATGTAATCGTTCTTATAAAAAAATGTCTTTTGGTGAGCACGATACCTACATCTGCCAGAGTAAAAGTCAGGCAGACGAAATCCTAATTGATGGACTTAATTGCTCTGTTCAACTTTACCCCATTGGTCTTGAGAGGATTGTCCTGCTAAGGGATGCCGATGACACCCCTATATACAGGGATGGTATCTATAATTACATAAAAACGCGCCAGTTTATCAGAGGCGAACTTCGAAATGTCTATATGCACTTGCAGTACAAAATCAAGGATACCCATAACGGTGTGTTTCCAGATCTTATCCACGGTGTTAACGCTATTATTTTGGAGAGAGATGTGAGCGAATGCACAAATCATAAGTCCGTTTATGACTACATTAAGAAGTGTAGTACCTCACCTGCATCAAAATGGATTAACGAGGATCGTCCTGAGACGTTACCCGAGGGACTGCCTCGCGTCGCTTTCCGAATTAAGAAATACAGAAAAATTGAAATTCAGCCAGCTGGGGAAACTCGAACTAAGACAATTTTACAGAATAATTTCCCCTACATTTATCACCATCCTATAGAAATGCCTGATGCACAAGAGCTGCTTCCGCACAAAAGCGTTAGTCTTTCCTATGAGTCTAACGGATGGCGCGCATCGTGGAAAAAAGAAACACTCATGTGGCCAGATGGTGTTGAACGTGATACCTACCGTCGTCTCCATAAAGAACGTGATGGAGATCCCCCTAAGCAGGTCGATCCGCTTACACTCACTGGTAATGCTTTAGAGCAGTTTTCTTTAGAAAAATACCCGGATCTTGTTGATGGTTTAAACTGCCACGTGAGAATCTTTGATTAACCTACTGGACTCTCCACTTATAAATTGTAGATGATTAGTTCGTAGTAGGGTGGTTCATCGCCCGTTGTAATCATGCATGGATGCCCGAACTTGTTCGGGTTTCCGGTAGGCGTTCAGAACAGATCATGAGAACCCTTGCACATCGAAATATCCGTATTACCATTGTTGGTGGCGGAATACACGGCGCATCTATCGCAATACGTCTACTCCGTGAAATACCAACAGCAGCAAGACATCTCGCCATTGTCGATCGACACCCGCAACCTCTTACCCAATGGCGGCGCAAAACGGAACGCCAAGGCATGACGTTTCTCCGTTCTCCTGCTGTTCATCATATCTCCCCGGATGCACTCGGTATCGTTGAATATGCCGAACGCCACAACCGAACAGATGAGTTAGCACCCCCGTATTCTCAACCCTCTACACAGCTCTTTTGGGACTTCTGCGATGGTATGCTTGCAGAATTTGAACAACACCAAGTCTATCATCAATTTGAAGTCGCTAAATTAAGGTGGGACAAAGGCGCAGGGAAATTTCCGTTTCGCCTAATCTCAGAGAATAATGAAGGGTTTCGGAGTCGTTGCGTCATTCTTGCTGTCGGTGTTGACGATTGCCCTTACGTACCTGCGGAATTTGCCCAATGGCGGCACCAATATCCCAATAGGATTTTACACGCCTCCGAATTTACTGTGGATTTTTGGGTTGAACAAGACGCCGAGGAATCTTTTGTTATTGTCGGGGGTGGATTGACGGCAGGAACACTTGCAAGAAGTCTCAGCGAGCGTGGACATAGTGTAGTGCTTATTGCTCGGAAGCCGCTAAAGACGGAGCAGTTTGATTTTCCACCGATCTGGTTGGGTCCAAAGGCACTCACCGAATTCGCAAGCGAGACCAGTTTTCAGAGGCGTTACGAGATTATTCAGCAAAATAGAGGGGAAGGGAGCATTACACCCGATATTATGGAAACGTTGGAGGATGCCTCAAACATTAAAATCTATCCAGAGACCCGTATCCAGAATATCATTTCCGCCAAAGAAGGAAGTCCAACGCAAGGGCTGAATGTTAAGACAAATCGTGGGGATATTATGAACGTCTCGCGTGTTATCCTCGCGACCGGGTATCAATTCAATCTTTGCCGTTACGGATTTTTGGGGGAATTAATCACACAGCACCAGATCCCACTTGTATGTGGTTTACCACGCCTTGATGCCGACTTACAACTCTATCCAATTGAAAATCTATTCGGCTCTGGTACTATCGCGCAGCTTCAGATAGGTCCCGCTTCAGGCAATATCGCCGGTGCAAGTCTTGCTTATGAACGCCTCCGCGAAAAACTCCTTGCCCATCTGTAGGAGCGATCTTCATCGCTACGTGTGGCAACTGTTCGGATGGGTCTCCGTGCCCGTCCATCTTTCTGTAGGAGCGATCTCCGAATCGCGACCTTATGCCTGTCATCTTTCTGTAGGAGCAACCTTATGGCGTCAACGCGTACCCAACAATATTCATAACCTGTTCAAATGCCCACATCCGTAGCAACCAATTTTTCCCATCGTGGGAGAAAGGCTTCTGTTAAAAAACTGTCAAGCTGCCAAATGTTCTGTTGTGGATTTCTTTCAAAGAAGGTGCCCATCGCTAATACCAGAATATCTTTGAAGGCATACGGTGTCTTAATCTGCGATAGGTCTTTGTAGGTTTGAATAAGTGCAGTGTGAATTCGGAGAAAGTTCAGTGCTGCGAAGCTGAATGCGTTCAGTTTCAAATAACCGGCTTCACCTACCTTCACAGACTCCCAAGCCCATTCTGGTTGATAAAACGAGTGAAGCTGCTTCTTGCAGAGTTCAACAGCAGTGCTGAGAATTTCCGATAGTTCTTGGTGTTTTATCGTATCTTTTGGAATATCAAGTTTCTCGCAAATTTCCTTATGTAATTGCTGTTGCGTCGCTTCAGAGGCAACCCAGTTTTGGAAGATTTCGGAGGCGTGGACAAAGAAGGTACGCAGATCTACGAGTGTCAAATCCAGTTTGCTCGGAAACGCTTTGAGCAAGGAAGAACTCGGCAGCAGATGTTCTTGTTCAGGGTATAGTTCTAAGAACTTGTATTCTACCACATCTGCCAACATTTCAGCGAGAATGGGCGTAAAGGCAATGATTGCCCGTTCGTACAATTCTGCATCGATGAATTGTTGTAGTTTGACTGGGTCAAGTTCTATTGTTCCTGCCTCAGTTTTGACAAATGTGTCAACGAGCGATGTCTGCTGCCCTAAAACGGAAGCCGTTTCTACTAAGGATAGTGGACGTTTGAATGAAGTCAATTCCGTGTAAGGTTCCTCAAAATCGAGTAAACTTTCCTGCCACTGATGTCCCCAAGTATCGTGGATTAAGTATTTGTCAAGTTCTCCTAAAGGGAGGACACCAATCATGCGCGTCAACGTTGATGTTATCAATTCCAAAGGCAATGCAGTATCGGCGGCGATTTTCTGACGCAAATTTAAGTCTAAATGTTCTGCATCAAAGGTTCCGAACACCGGGAAATGAGCAAACGGTTCAACTTCCCAAATTTTTCGCAGAAATTTTTCGTAATAGGCTTTGGAACGTTGTGGCGTGTTGTTTTCTTTACGCCGTTCATCAGCGGATGGACTCGATTCCTGTGTTTGCTCTCGTGGTTCAGGAGGGAGGCAAAAATAGAGCGCGGAGGAAGTTTTCACCAACTTTACCTCGCCTATTTCAAAGGGGGAATCCGGGTATAAAGACCGAAAAAGTTGTAGAATATCCGCGTCCAGTTTTGGGTTATCCGACACCAGATTGAAGTGAGTCTCTAAACTCTTCATAATTTGATGCCGATGCTGAAGTGGTCTCGTCCGTATAGACAGGTGCTCGGTTAACCTGTCCACCGTTTCCGAATCCAGATTGAAGGCATGTTGAAGTTCGGATTTTAGTTTGTCTTGTGCGTCAGAAGCTGTTGGGGCATCCGGTGTAAAGAGTGTAAAGATTTTAGAGCCAGCGGTATCTAAATTTTCAATCTCTGGATGATGTACGAGAGTCGGATAGTGTTCAAGGGATAACCAGACGGCTTCAACAAAAGCAGTATCTAAAGTCTCATCATCACTATGTGTTGACGCCTCTTTCAAGAGCGCACGCGTCGATACCATCAATTCATTATGATGTGTGTAGAACCTTTTAAGCGTTTCGCTTGAATCGGTTTTCTGCTCTTTTTTTTCTTTATTAATTTGCTGCGCCAATGCTTCAAATTTCTTTAAACGTTCTAAAATAGGTTCCCAGCTGCCAGGGATATTGTCGTAGTGCGATCTGTAGAGAGTCATAACTTTTTCCTTTGATTTTTCCTGCTATTCGTCATCTGTTGTTTGTTGATCAGTATCATAATTATGTGAGGGGGTTAATTCACGTATTTTCGCATCGACCTGTTTGGCAAAGGTGAGACTTTCGTCGAGTTCCGCGCGGAGGCGCGTCAGTGCTGTCTCATCGCTGTCAGGATTGAGCGTTAATATCCGGGCATAGAGGTGGGAAAGTTGAATAATCGTTTGATGAACCTCTTCAATTTGTTGTTCACGGTGTTGTTGAAGCACACTTTTAACTGTTGCTAATTGCGTATCACTTGATTTTTGATGCATTTTAAGTGTGTCTTTCAAACATTGGACGGCTTGTGTGAAGAGTTCAGAAACTTTGTCAGTAATATCTGCCCTGACACTCATCGGGAGAGTTCCGAGCCAGCCATCGCCACCTGCTTCTTCCTGGAAGGACTGGTGTAAAGCGCGGAGTTCTTCAAGCATCGTTTCTGTTCGGGCATCTCCATCAGCTTCAAGGGCTTCATGTAAGCCGTTGAGTTCCGCTTCCTGTTTTTGTTGGACTTCCTGAAGAATCTCATTGTGAACCTGTTTGGCTATATCTTCTGTACCGGTTGCCCATTTACTAATCAACGTCCCAATAGGCACCAAGATGCTAAGAATCGCACTGCCGAATAGATACAAAATCTTTGGTTCTAAGTTGAATACCCAAGATGCAAAAGCAACGGAACCTCCCGCGGCAAAGGGGAGGAGAACGTAAGGATTTCCGAGAAGATGAAGTAGGAATTTCCTCCGAAACAATCTCCGATCCATCAATTTCTTCACCACGTTAACTGTCAATAGGAAACACTTTTCTTACTATTAAATGAGGAAAGCATGGGTTGTGGGTCAAAACCATTTCTAATAGGGTTTGCCGAGAAGCTCAAATGTAACGCTTTGTGCTGCCCCGCCACGCATTTTGGTGGAGGTCTGATTGCTTGCAATGGCACGAATGCGGTGGCTTGCAATACCAAAATTTCTCAGGGCTGCTGCTGCTGCTTCGGCACGTTGTAAAGCGAGAATGCGATTCGCTGCCGGATCTCCCTCCTGACGCGTATGTCCTACGACTCTGAGATAGTACTGTGGGAACGATTTCAAATTTGCAGCGAGTTCTTTCAGCGCACGTTCACTATTTCGGAGAATTCGGGCATTCCCGCGTCCGAATTGGATCGGTTCTACTTTCATCGCAGCAACAGGCGCAAGCGTAGACCAGTTTGCATCAGAAAGTGGATTTAGAGACTCCTCTTCACGAACCTGTTCCATGGGTGTTGATCCAACGAAGATGTCATCTAATCCGTCCGTACCGCTTGCGTTCAACATACCAGGGTGAAATTTATCATGATGAAGTGCCCGCAGAATACCTTCAAAGAATAACTGCTCGTAATTTCCAGACACTGGATCAGCTTGGATTGAATTCGTCTGCACCAGCACCTGCGCAATCTTAGCAATCATCGCTTCGAGTCTCTCGGTCCCTTTCGCTTCCCCTGTGGAAATGATACCGAAATGCGCGTAATTCTCAGTCGTGTTTCGCCATTCAATGCCCTGAACCAATTTATTCGTCTCGTTTCGGTTAAGTGAATCACCATACTGCTTTGCGTCCGCTTGAATTAAGGAGGCTAACCCATCGGGTTGGTTATTGTAATCGTAGTTCGCTCGGAGATACGCTTGGACAACGTGTGTGACAAGTTCACGTTGTGAATCCAAAAATTCGCGCTGAACGACTAATACATCAACAATATAACCTTTCAGTTTTGAACTGTCTAATAGCAGATGCACTCCTTCAATAGCGAGAGCTTTTGTTACGTAAGGTTCCCAGATGACATAGGCGTACGGATCATCGGGGTCAGCGGACTTCAGTTTCTTATACGCATCTTCAGCACCGTTTGTTTCAACTGCCCACGAAGACGGAAGACTCGGAAGGCTCATCTTGTTAATCATAATTCGGGCGAGCGTTTCACTCGGCGAATCCGGGGTCAGCACGATACGCGCCCGTGGATTACTGAGACTTGGGATTTGTGGAACGCCTCGCTTATGGGCAACAATCGCATCTGCCCCTTTAGATTCATCAATCACGAGCACAATTGAACCGGGGAACTCACCGATTACGCTACCTGCCTTGAGGTAGGCGTCAATAGTAAAAACCGCCATCTGAACCTTACCACTTTTCAGGGCACGGGCTCTCCCTACATAATCGGCTTTATCGTCAATGAACGTCAGTTTAATCCCTTGACGGTTCAGCAGATTCTGAACAGCAGGAGAACGGAGTATCGCATACCCAGGGAAGGAGTCGTGTGCCACCTTGATGTTATGGGCGTAGCGTTGGGTACTCGTCTCTTTGACAAGGTTGCCTCGAATCAACGGTTCAACGGCGAACTTATAGACTAACCCAATCACCCCTATGATAACAAGCCAACTTGCTACCATGATGATTACGCGTTTTTTCTTGTCTGCGTCCATAGTTCCTATTTCCTATTTCTCAAAGCCAAGAAACCGATAACGGAAAACACAATCAGGAGTATAACGAACCATAGCATGCCACGATTTTCTGTATTCGGTTGTTGCGGTGTCGGAGCCTGTCTCGGTGTTGTTGTTTGCGGCGGTGTTGCTTGCGTAGACTTTACAGCGATTGCCGTATTGCGCGGCGGTGTTGTGAGACGTTGAATCAAATCGGTAGCGATTTCCGATGAAAGCGGCGCAATGTATTCAAAGGCATCTTCACCGCCAACATCCGTACCCGTATCGCCTGTTTCCGCAAGAATCTGCGACACTGCTGCTATTAGTTCCCCTGGGTTATCTGCTTTGCGATAACTATCCACGACCTTTGCCAACATGTGATCGGTTTTCATGTCAACACCGATTACATCAACGCGAATCTGCCGATTGAGGATTTCCGGTGTATAGTGCTTGACTTTAGCAGCATCCGTTGCCTCACCATCTGTTACAATTAACAGGCGGTAGTTCCCGTAGTTGTACTGTTCCTCCCGTTGTCCAAGGAGACGATTTGCCCCGATTCGAATATATTTCCCCAGTGGCGTACCGCCGCCGGGTTGTGGTAAATCGATCGCTGCTATCAGTTTTTGAGTGTCCTTGGGACCCAGCGGATACACCCATTCATTTCGGATATTGGCACCACTAAACACCAACAGTCCGATCCGCGTGTCATCAGGAACTTTCGCCAGGACTTCTTGGAGTGCCGCCTTTGCTGCTTCCATCTTCGATTTCGTCCGATCACCACTAAATGTATCCTGCATTGAACCCGAAGCATCGAGAATCACAACAATGTTATCTTTATGGATGTCGTCATCAGCACTGCAAATCTGGAGACCAAAAATAAGTAGACTTAATAGGAGAGTAAATCGCGTCCCGAACGTGGCAGTTGTAATGCATTTCATATAAAACTATCCGTGTCATGAAAACCATCAGTAAGGGATTTCGCGCTAACGACACATCTCTTCTGATAGTTAATGGCTAATGGCTGACCACTATTCCGCTAAAAATCAAAATCAGAGACTGCAACCGCTTCCGCTGAAACTTTAATCAGTGCGAATTCAACCCGCCGATTTTCTGCTGCTTCCGTCGGACTGGTTGGTTTGGCAATAACAGGCTCCTTAATGCCCACACCTACTGGAACGATCTGGTCTGGATCAATGCGTGCGTTATTGCGATTCGCATAGGCGATAATTGACTGTTTCACCGCTTGCCCACGCTGCTCAGAAAGTTTGAGTGCAGCCCGCATCACTTGATAAGGACTCTCAATGCTACTACCGTCGTCAAACTTCTTCTCTTGAATCAGTCGAATCAGATTGCCGGTGTCTTCCAAACTAAAAGCCTTGCCACCCATAAAGTATTTGTAGTTGCCTCGCGTACCCGTTCGCTTCAAAATACCTGTTTGGAGACCCGTTTTAACTAATACGCTCAGTGTTCGAGAGGGATCGCTGTGTCCTTTTATCGCGATTGCTGCGTTCCCATATTTTGAAGCTAATTCAACAACTCTGTCAAATTCTTCTCGGTATTGGTTATCACTAAACGTGTCTTGGTTCGCCTTAAATTGAATCGTGAACGAGATGAGCGTCTTCTCGTCGAGCACGGCGTCTTCGTTAAACGATTCGATTTCAGCGCGCACTGTCTCTTTTTTGAAGCGGGTCTGTTTCAATTGCGCAGGAGCTGTCACAGTAGTCGTCAGCAGATTCTTAAAGGTTGACGAATTAAAATCTAAATCCGACGGAATTAACGCATATCTCTGCCTCGCAAATCCCCAATTCACCGCCATATCCAATCCTGCTTTATTGAAGCCTTCAAAACCAGTAATGGTATTTCTCGGATCGTTGAAGAAGGATATATTTCCCGGTTGCCCAACGAACGTACAATCTGCTATTAAACCGTGCGCATCCTCTTCAAGGGTCGGTAACACTTCTTTACCGTAGATGTTTTGCATCGTCGTCAGGAGCTGCGTGTATTTTTCGGATCCGCTCGTTTCATAGGCTTTTTTGAGTGCTACTACCTCTTCGGCACCCTTCAGATAGCCAGCGAAGAAGCGTTCAACAAACGGTTTATAAGCGTCATAGAAATCCTTACGACACGCGTAGACATCCGCAATAGAACGCGAGAGCGTCGCAGTACTCACAACAACACGCGCACCTTTGACTGTGCCTTCAGCACCCGTACCAGTGTTCTCAGGTCCACCTGTTAAACCAATCATATCAGGCGTTATCACAAAACAACCCGCAATAGTTGCGTCGTTTCGGAAACGTTCTGCTGGTCCTTTCGCACCTGTTAATTCGTCTACCCAAACAATTTCCACCGTTGACTTTGAAAGACGAGCAGTCTTCAACATATCATAGAGCATCCCGACGTGCGGACCACCCTTTTGGATAGCGACCTTTTTGCCCCTGAGGTCAGAAATTTTCCGGATGTTTGAACGTCCAACGAAATGATCCCCTGCCGACCAGGTAAGCTGCCCAAAAACGACAGGTTTTGTACGCGCATCTTTTCCTATGACTTCACTTGCCTGTGCTATCATTCTAAACGTACCGCGTAGGAACGGGGATTTCCCCGCAAGATAGTCGCGAACCTGTTGCTGAAAATTATCACCGGCGGTCAATTTGATATTCATTCCCAGTTCTGCCATAATCGTACCAGGACGAGTCGTCAACCCACCATTAGCGTGGAAGAGTGCCGCTTCTCCACCCCATGTGATGTATGGCACTATTAACGGCGTTATTGCTGTTACCTCTTGAACCCTAACAGGACCAACTGCATCTGAAAACAGTTCTTGCGCGTTCGCATGTGGGGCAAGAAAGATGAGCAGCATCACGAGACAAAGCAACGTACATTTTTGGCATAACTCCCAGATTCCCAAAAATCTGTGCTGAAAAGTGGAAAAGTTCTGGCGAACTAACCTAAAATTTCTTTTCATAGTTTTCCTCTCGTTCGTTTTTATAGTGGATTTCGCAGTTACCTATACACTATGAACCGGCGAGCTTAAAAAACCTCGACTACCGAGTGGCGGTGCATTTTCGCGTCTGCAAGTTAACAGTAAAAATCAATAGCCTCGTTATATTTACCGCGTCAACGCGTACCCAACAACATTCATGCCCTGTTCGAATGCCCACATCCGTTGCTCTTCACCATCAGGTTCACAAACTCTACCTTCCCACGCACAATTCAGATCGCTCGGACAGAAATAGATAATCACGCGGTCGTCATCCATAATTGCTTCGTCGTAATCGGAGATGCCTGCGAGGCGTTTATCGCCGCCGAGATATTCATCATGCTTATAGAGCGTGTGATAAATCGGATGACTCATTTCCAACCGTTCACGCTTCTTTTCTGGATAGACCTGCCGCATCATCTCATAAATATACGGACGCAAGCCACCGCGTCCACCGTTGAGGCGTGCATCACAATCTTCGACGTGGAGAAAACCACCACGTTCGAAATAGTCCCTTAACTTTCGTACCTGTTCTGTAGAAAAGTTAATCCCCCTATGTCCTGTCATGTATAGGAATGGATAGGCGAATAACCCTTCATCGTCAATGTCAACGTATTGTGGATTCTCACGCACCTCAACATCAATTGTTGTGTTTGCAGCGAGGACCTGTGTGAACTTCAAATCCGATTGCCAACGATAGTAGTTGACAATATTTGTGTACCAATCACCACCGGGGTACTTGAGACGCACAAACGTGAATTTCTCACCTGTCGGATTCATTTCAGGATAGTGGTGTTCAATCACCCCATATCGCGTACCGTAATGAACATCTTCGGCTGCGTCATAAGGAATATATTCTCGGAAACCCCACTGTGCCTGTGCAGGCAGTATTAATCCACCCGCCGCAAGCGCAGAGGCAGCAAGCCCAACGGAGCCCTTCAAAAAGGAACGTCGCGACAGTGAAGCCTGTTTCGATTCTCTGCTGGATATAAGTTTTAGATGTTTGTTATCCAGTTTTTTCTTAACTTGGGGGTGTTTGCTATTATACAACATGGCTTGTTTCACCTCTTGTTCTGACCTATTTTTCTCGCAGTCCATCGTGAATAGAGATGGCGTTTTGGATTTTCCTCAATTTTTCTGATCGATCTCTTTAACAATCATATTGATACTTGGCATTGGTCGTCTATGCCGGTCTACGGAATAGTCACCCGCAAGCGGTTTACATTGTGAGAGAAATTTGGAGAAGCCAGTGGGCCCCAGTTCATCTTTAAGGGACTTGATTCCAAGTTCGTAGACTTCAAGATCTGTCATCTTTTGGATGTTTATTTCACAAGAATCAACTTTCCATGCTTTCGCAGATGGCTGTTCTGCTGCCTGAGCGCGTTGAATTTCCTTAACAATCGTATCCATGTCTGGTTGCGGGAGTTTATCTCGATCTACAGAGTAATTACCTATGCCCGGATCTCCTTGCCAAAAAAAACGCATCATTCCAGCAGGACCGAGTTTATCAATAAGTAGTTCAATGCCGCGTTCGTAGATTTCAAGATCTGTCATTTTGCAAGCGTCCATTTCTAATTACCTCTTGTAACCATGTATCTGGATTTTCAACTGACGAAAGGTTTCAAGAATTCTACTAATAGATTCCGTTTCACGTCGAACTCGAATTTGCGTTTGGTCATCAAAAAAACGGCTCAAGCAGCAGGTGTCAAGATAAATTTTCCAAAATTGAGTATCAGTTTGCAAATTTTTCGTCTCTAATTCGTTTCTATGAGCTTGAAGAATGTGGTTTTCTCCTGATACCCGCTAGCAAAATATATTCACTACCCCATTATAACCTAAAACCGAGAAAATATCAAGAGCGCATCCGCAATTGCGCGTCCCTGCTGCCTCGGCATCGGACGGATTCGGCGATTACCACGACCAGTTTTCGTGCTTCTCTCTGCACCTACCTTTTTCAATTCCGGTTTATCTGCCGACTTCGCACGCGCAGCGTCTTTCTCCTTAACCTTAACGCTCACAACTTCATCTCGGATAACTAACATTGATGAATTGCCACCATCAAGATTAAGCGCGTCCGTCGCACCCCATTCCAGAAACAGTTCCGCAAGCCGTGGTAACATAACCCCACGTCTAACGCCTGCCTCTGCTGCCGTTATCGTGACAAAGAGAACGGTACCATCTGCTTTTTTACCGATTGCCGTGCGCGGATGCCAAAAACTGTGGAATGCGCGATCAAATCCTTCGCGTTCATACGCCTCTGTAGGCACTGAAGTTCCATCCCGCAATAGCAACGGACCACCGCCAATAATGTGCACAAAGCTTGCCCACAAATTGCTGTCTCCGACGCGTTCAGGGATAACCATCTCGCGTATCTGCACCGCATCACCTTCTGAGATATGTGCTAATAAATCTGTACGTTTTTTGCCACTTGCAGACAGGACATAACCGTCAGCTGGGATACGCGAACTCCCCTTCCCATTGCGGATACCGGTTACTGCCCCGTTTCTCACAACAACTTCCACACCATCGGGCATTGTCAACGTCACAACGTGAAAGTGTGGGCGGTAAATTACCAATTCATCTCTACCGCGATTGCGGTTCATACCGTCAATTGGCAGCGTTTCTCCACTCGGCAAGACCAATTCCTGCTGCAAGGCGATTCGGTCGATATATGCCTCTATTTTCCCGTCAACGGTTCGGAATCCGATCACCGCTCTGCCCTGTTCTGGTTCGCTTACCCACTCACCGTCAATTTTCAACGCACCGACAGACTCTCCACGAAGCGTTCCCACCATCTCAAAGAAACCACCGTTTATTGCGGCAAGTGCCTTGTGCCGCCGAGCAAGCGACACTAACGATTCAGTGCCAATCCCCGCACTCAATGCTCGATATGGACGAATATCAACAGCGTCCGGCGACACCGAAAGGATGTTCGTCAGCACACCCTTGTCTAATATCTGCCGATGCGTAATTCCCTGCGCAACCGATTTCGTCACATCTGTCCGTTCACGATCCACAAAGGAGCGAAAATAATCGGTTATTTTGCTAAACTGAACTGTTTGTCCCAGCCGAATGCCGACGCTGAGGATCAGCAGAAAACCAACTATTGTCCACGTGCGTGGATAGCGTCTGATAAAACGGAAGCACCGTCGTCCTAAATAGGTAATATCAAACATGATTTGAACCTTCGTCCATTATAGTAAAGTCCGAAAATATGTGGACAGTTGTTCGGTGAATGAAAGCCTCACCGCCGCTGACGAGGTTTGGAACCTCGCCTACCACAAAATCCAAGTATTTGTATGTTTTACTATAATAACCCAAGTTGCCATCTATGTAATAAGTTGTTTGATATTGGTAGCGATGATAAACAAAAAGAGTTTCAACTCATTACTAACTGGTAACTTGGGTTATTTTACCATAATTTAGGGTTCCAATTCCCAAGAAACTCTTGCCCTTGGTGTTGCTGGGCTTCCATCCCTGCGTCAGTGATTGTTTCGTATACTTTGACAGTTCTCGTCCGGGTTCCTTAAAACCCACCACCAAACCCATTACCACCACGCCTACGGCCACCGCCAGCCCCACTGTCTCCACGCCTGCGGCTACCGCCAAAGGCAGTACCTCCGATTTCAGGCAATTCTAAATGAGGTAGTTTAATACTAGCAAACGCGGCACGCTGTGCGTCGTTAAGCACCGCTTGGATTTCAGCAACTAATGTGTTGATCTGATTCATAAACTTGGTTCGTTGTTTATAGAATTCTTGAATTTTGGTTTGAAACTCAGTGCTGCGTGTTCCGCTTCCTTGTCTATTTCTGCGCATTTCGCCACCACCGAGGCTACCCTTGGTACTTAGCTGATTTCGTCTCCCTTGCATTTCAGACTCAAGCGTTCTTTTCGCAGATTCGTATTCCTCAATGATTGCTGCAATTTTCTTAACCTTTGGCTTAATCGTTTCGTGTTGTGTTTTGGTGAAGTTAAGTTTCGTTGAAGTCTCGTTGATATCCAGCAACTTCGTGCTGCTACATCCAGATACGGCAAACACCGTGAGTGTAAAGAGAAGGGTCATGTATAAGGTTCTACATTTCATTTTATTTTATTTCCTTTTGATTCTTTAATAGGGTCAGTCTGAGATTGTGCCTGACCTCAGCATGTTTTTGCATATTCGCTGAGGGATGTCGCGACTTGTTAAAAACGTGCCAGCTTAAATATGTCTTACATCGTATAACAACACAAATCGCTATAATTTAGTTTACATTTATTACGATGGGACTTTTATGATAACCCAAGTTCTACCTACAAAACTATAGACAGATATGCACCATTTCTGATTGGAAAAACAAGGAATTTTCCCTAATTCTGGTGTTCTGCGGTGCCATGTCCCTATAATTCTTGTTTATTTTTATAAGATGGCAACTTAGGTTATAATACGAAAGGAGTTAGGGATTCTCTAAACGTCAACACGGAGAAAAGAAAGAAACGCACCTGCGAACAACACCGCAGAAAATAGGAATAACAACATAAAGTCTGTTGCTGCAGCGTTGTAGGCACCGCTGAGACTAATACGATCTTCAAATTTCGGAATAGATTCAAAGTTTACAGGCTTTTGTGAGGTTCCCTCCTTGGGACCAATTGCATGTGGGCTCTCTGAATCGACACTGTCGCTTTCGACGAGAAATTCGTTGAATTCACCCGCATATCGACCTACCTGCGCTAAGAATTGAACATGCCGAGTAAAACCCGTTCCAGCAAGGGATTCAATAGCATAGCGTACACTCGACGCAGGCGATATACGGGTTATGGATCTCGCAAGTTGAATCTGAGCGATCTGAGCGTCCAAGTGTTCCTCATCCAATTTTTCGTTGCGTTTCGCATCTTCCATGACGTATTTTGACCATAATAACGTCTCTTTTGTGGCTGGAATCTCTCGTGAGGCTTTGGACCAACGGTTTTTGTATTGCTCGTCAAGGTTCTGGCGCAGATTCTCCCGACGCGCATTCAATTCATCGCTGGTCATGGTTGGCTGTAAACCACTGGTAAGCGCGCCCAATGTAAAAGGCAGTAAAGCTATCCAAACAACCCAAACGAGTAAGAGAATCGTGAGACTTGTTGACGAGTGGTTCACATGAGAGGAAATCAACAGCCCCAACGCGAGAAAAATTGACACATAAACAAAAGCGATAAGAGCAATAATTCCCAATCGTTCCCACTCGCTTGCTCCCAATGGAGTACTTCCTGAAGTGTAAAGTAGGAAGAGGTTAATTAACGCAGCAATCAGAAAAGGAATACTAATAGTTATCAATGCTGCAAGAAACTTGCTTACCAATGCGGTCCCACGTGAAATGCTATTGGACAGGATCAGGCGCAGTGTGCCGTGTTCTTGCTCCGAGGAGATCGCGTCGAAAGTGAATAGGATTGCAACCAAACTCAACACCACAGAGATGATATTTCCCCAATCAACATCCGTGTAATCGGGCATTATGTTCCACAGATTTGGGTTGGTTTGCGGGTATTTCATGCGCCATATCCCTCTGATAGAAAAGCCATCAAAACCTGCGCTCCAACTGGCACTACTGCCTTGAGCGGACTCAGGTATAAATGCTTCACCGCTATTTGCACAGAAGGAGAGTGGAGAAGGTTTTTTGTAGAGGTTGCCGGGTCCTGCTGTAAGCAGCGTATACAAACTGTCTGCATTTGATCTCATCTTATCTAAAGACGCTGAGACCTTTTCTTGATATGCCACCGATTGTGCTTTGTATTCGCCAAGATACCCAATTGCATTGATGATCATCAGTATGAGCAGCAGTACCATTGTAAAGGCAAATCGCAGGCTATTTAAATGATCGTAGAGTTCACGTTTCGTAATATGCCAAATCATTTTTGGTTCTCGGTTATAAGTTGTAAGTTGTTGGTCAGAGAGACTTGGACTCGAAAAATCCATCTCACAGCCACACGGCTTAACCAAGTACCAAGTACCAAGTACCAAAAACCAACAACCATTTTACACTTCCTGCCGAACGAAAATCAGAAACGTCGCCATGAAAAGCACAAGATTGATGAGTAGTAGGCAGGCCATATCGCCGCTGGCGCGCTTCAATCCTGTCAATACATCTGCTCGGTGATAGGAGAATCGTGGCAGATCATTCAAGTCAATTGCACCTCTGTCACTGGCAAACCATTGACGTGAAGAAAAAGCCTTCTTATCATAGAAATAATCAATAATCGTTTGCCGATACTGCTGGACTGTCGTGATAAAGTCCGCAATGCTATGGAGATCCGTTCCTGCCCACGCCTCTGTTGATGTATCGTACATAGCTGCTGGTGAAAGACGCATTAGGTTTCTCGCCACGTTCGCTTTACGGACGTAGACCTGATCCAAAGCCTTCTGACGAACCAGCCATGTTTGCTCTGCTGCGCGTATCCGTCGCGGCTCTGAGAATTGAAAATAGGATTTGACATAAGGCACCTGTGGTTCTGAATCTTCATCGATATTTGTCCAATGGCGATATTCTGGTTTAAAATACTTCAGTGTTGACGAATAGCCGAGATTTACGGTCCCCCAACTACTGCCACTCTTTATATTGAAGTTCGTGTTTTCCCCTTCAACACCATCGTTTTTCAAGTAATCCATCCGTTCTTTTTCAAACCGTTCCCAGATCTGCTCAATTTCTTGATAAGCTGCTTCCAATTGAGAGGGTGTGTGCCAAAGCCGATTGACTGTGAATACGCTGAGACTTGGATAGATTAGGACTAAGGAACTCCATATCACCATTGACAGCATCAAAGCGGTGGCAGTTCGGCGAGTAGTTGCCGAAATTAGTAACCCGATCAGGTAGAAAGCGGAGAGATAGATGATTGAGGTGAGCAGGATGCCACCAATCCGGAGCCAGTCGTCACTTTTGAGCAAAATTGACCCAGATACAGAAAATAAAATCAGCGCGAGTAGCAGACTGATGATCAGAGGAAGGATCAGGCATGCCATGGCACTGGTGTATTTCGCCAACAAAATAATGGGACGACTGACAGGATTTGCCATCGTCAACCGGAGCGTACCCGCTTCTCGTTCGCCAGCGATGGCATCGTGGGCAAAAAGCAGTGCTAGTAGACTGAGGATTACCTGAAAAATAAAAACTAAATCGACACTGGAAAATAGGTTAAGAAAGGGATTA
This sequence comes from Candidatus Poribacteria bacterium, assembly GCA_958295815.1. Taxonomy (GTDB): domain Bacteria; phylum Poribacteria; class WGA-4E; order WGA-4E; family WGA-3G; genus WGA-3G. The sequence continues at coordinate 333,590 of OY282374.1, forward strand.
TCGGCACTGTGGGATTGTGTATCCCACAGCGTTGGTACGAGGGTATGCCTAACGTTAATAGAGTTTCCAAGCCGTCGATCTAACCCTGCATTAAAAATACTCAACGTGTTGGGAGGGCGGTCCACACGGATTTTTCCCTCCACCGCCGAGTAGACCTCTGCTTCTGACACCTTATGATGGTGTTGTTGCGCTGCGGTATTGTAGCTTGTCAGGCGACGTTCGTAATCGGCGATCAACACAATAGTATTCGCAACGACCAGGGACAACGTGACAACCATCGCGACGGAAAACCGGAACGTCATGAGGTTGGCAAGCAGTTCTCGTCGAATGAGTGTCAGAAACATTGATCGCTCCTTCGGACACGATCATCACGGGGTATTGTAATGAGAAATTCGTTTTTCCCATTCATCGCATGTCGCATGCGTGAGTCGAACCGAGGCACCGATATAATTCGTCGGGTCCCGAAGTGCCTCACGCTGCGGTTCCGTTAGTTTATCAAGGAACGGACGAAACATCTCATCTTCCCACAGCAATGTTGTCAAACTCTTCCCGGTCTGATGCACCTGTCCAATTAGCTTCCGGGTGTGATCATACGCATCGGGAAACCCGTAATATGCCATCAAAAGGTAGATAGGCTCAGCAATCGTATCCTCTGCACTCAGAGCGAGGTTACGCCGCATGTTATCGGCTTTTACATCCATCTCTCCCAGGGCACGCCGAAGCCGGTAAATGGCATAGTCAAACGCCGTAAACAGTTCCGTCAAGAAACGGCTTGATGCTGAATTCGTCAGGTCGCGTTGATGTTCTAAAATACTATCCATGAAAACCGTCTGCATACGTGGCACGAACGCCTTCCACAGGCTTTTAATATTCTCATAAGTCTCTGGATTCACTTTATGTGGCATCGTCGATGACCCAACCAGTTGCGGGTTATACTTCCTACCGACCTCAGCGATTTCAGTGCGGTAGAGATGTCGCATATCATCTGCGAAGTTCGCAAGCACCGTATACGCCGCCGTAATCTGATATGCCAAATCAGAGATAAACTCCGGCTCCACGCATTGCGTAGACGTGTGTGTATCGGACGGTTTCAAACCGAGCAATTCAAGAAAATCCGCCTCAATTCGTTCTGGATGTTCGTGAATCAGCGTGAGTCCGTTAAAGGCACCGACTGCACCTGAGAATTGCCCACGGAGATTTTCTCCTGCCTCATGGATCTTCTCAATTCGGGTCCCGAGACGGCTAACGTAAAGTGCCAGGGAATAACCGAACGTTGTCGGCTCGGCGTGTTGACCGTGTGTCCTGCCGATTTGCACCGTCCCTGCATGCTCACGCGCCAATCCAATAAGTTGCTGTTCCAGCGCAACCAGATCGGGAATAATCACGTTTTCAGTCAATGCTTTGAACCGTAAAGCGGTGGCAGTATCCAAGATGTCTGCAGAAGTCGCGAACAGATGGACATAAGGACGCGCTTCAGGACTAATCTTCCGCCGAATCACATTAACAAGCGAGCGGATGTTATGCCGAATGCGAGACTGTTCTTCATAAACCTCTTCCGCGGTTACAAGATCTACTGCTTGTTCCACCTCATCAGCGATCGCCGACGAACAGACACCATAGTTTGCCAAAGTCCGTACCAATGCCGCCTCCACCTTTGCTTGATATGTAACATATCCAGCCTCAGAAACATAAGGCAGCAACCGCTTCATAAAATCAGGATCGCTACCATAATATCTAAAGTCCAGTGGACTAACGGCTTCATAAAGTTCCATAAAATATATTCTCCGTAGGAGCGAAGAAAACCTCACTCCTTCATAGTTGTTTTACTTCCAATTATACACGCGATTTAGCGGAATGTAAAGTGCTTTGTTTCCAAAGATATGCCATCTGGCTCTCTATAATCTCAACTTCTTACTCCATATATCTTCTTGTAGGAGCGACCTCCTGCTCGCGACTTTTACTGACTGCTGATAGCTGAATTCCATTCCTTCCATAACCCACAACTCATAACCCATAACCATATTCAGACAACAATTCCCACATTAGACCGAAATTGCGTTTTTGGATTCAGTGTGTTACAATATTGATTATATATTAAACGTTACACGTAGGGGTTTCTCTACCATATCACTGTCCCACACAGAACTCATCGCATTTATTTCAGAGGAAAAATATGAACTATACTAAACAAGTTTGTGCTTTGGTTTTCTTAGCAATGTTATCTACATCTCTAACAGTCGTTGCCGATGAGGAAACCGAAGAGATTGTTATGATGGAAGAGGTCGTCGTTACTGCTCGGAAACGTGAGCAGCGATCCTTTGAAGTCCCACTCTCCGTCTCAACTATCCGAGGCGACAAATCCGATGCCTTGCGTTCATCAGGCATGGATATACGTTTTTTATCGAACCGTACTCCGAGTTTGCAGATGGAGTCGTCATTCGGACGTATCTTTCCACGCTTTTTTATCCGTGGTCTCGGCAATACAGACTTTGACCTCAACGCCTCACAGCCAGTGTCAGTTCTCTACGACGGGGTTGTACTCGAAAACGCGATGTTGAAAGGATTTCCCGCCTTTGACTTAGATCGGATTGAAGTGCTACGTGGACCACAAGGCACACTGTTTGGACGCAATACACCCGCAGGCATTGTGAAGTTTGAATCGGCACGTCCTACCCAGACATTGGAGGGATACGGACGACTGAGTTACGGACGGTTCAATAGCAGCAATTTTGAAGGCGCAGTATCGGGTCCACTCGTTCCTTCTGTGCTTTCCGCAAGACTTTCACTGCTGGCTCAGTGGCGGGATGATTGGGTGAATAACGAACACACTGGCGAAGATGGTGTCTTAGGCGGACATCGCGACTTAGCTGGACGTCTCCAACTGTTGTGGACCCCCATGCCAGAACTCCAAGCGTGGCTTAAATTCCATGCGCGCGACCTTGACGGCACGGCGCGCCTATTTCGTGCGAATATCTTGTCGAAGGGCGAAGGCGGTCTGGTTCAGGATTTCGCCCGCGACCGTATCGCGCACGACGGACGCAATGAACAGACCCTGAGAACGCAGGGATTGACTGCTGAAGTCCGTTACGACATCGGAAATTTCCAACTCGTTTCGCTGACAGGACTGGAACAACTCACCAACTTTTCGCGTGGGGACATTGATGGCGGATACAGTGCCGCGTTCAGTCCGCCGAGTGGTCCTGGCGATATTCCTTTTCCTTCTGAGACAGCGTCCGGTGTTCCCGCACTTCGCCAGTTTAGCCAAGAAGTCCGGTTGATGAGTCCAGAAGCGCGTCGTCTCGTCTACCAGTTCGGGGTGTACTATTTTCGTGAGTTTGTAGAGTTGGAGGATTTCAACTACAATACTTTGGCTGGAGGCACTTTGGATGGCGAAGCGCGCCAAGAGCAGACAGCCACAGCACAGGCGGCATTTGCGGCGATGACTTTCCAAATGCTTGAGGATCTGGAATTAGGGGCTGGATTACGACTGTCTCACGATGCGAAGGATTATACAGCATGGCGGGACATATCACCTATTGGCGCGGGTCCACTCAGTCCTATCCATCGGAACCCTCAAGACACGGTGTGGAGTGGGGATCTGAGTCTCCGCTATCGCGTAACACCTAATGTCCAGACCTATTTGCGCGCAGCACGAGGATTCCGAGCACCCAGCATTCAGGGACGCTTACTATTTGGTGATGCCGTCACAATGGCGGATACGGAAATCATCCATTCCTTTGAAGGTGGCACGAAGTTGCGCCTGTGGCAGCAACGGCTACACCTAAATATGGGCGCGTTCCAATACTTTATGCAGGATCAGCAACTTACTGCGGTCGGTGGAGAGACCAATTTCAATCGGTTAGTAAATGCTGATAGTACCATTGGGCGGGGGGTTGAGGCGGAGTTAACTTTCCTACCGGTTACACCTCTGGAAATTTCAGCGGGACTCAGTTACAACCAGACACGCATTGACGATCCGAATTTGGCTATCCAAGGATGTGGCGCACCGTGTACGATTCTCGATCCGAGTGCTTCTGCGCAGGGAACTTTTTCTATAAACGGCAACAGTCTGCCGCAAGCACCCGGTTGGATTGCAGATGTGACCCTACGCTACGTTCTTGAACTTCCGGGTGGAACGCGCCTCATCGCATCCACGGACTGGGCGTATCGGAGTCGAGTACGGTTTTTCCTCTACGAATCTGTGGAATACGCCGACGACTGGCTCTTAGAGGGTGGTGTCCGCCTTGCCTGTCTATTGCCCTATGCTGACATAGAGGTGGCACTGATCGGACGTAATATCCTCAACGATACATCGCCCACCGGCGGCATTGATTTCAACAATCTAACCGGTTATGTCAATGAACCCCGATTTTGGAGCTTGGAAATGGTGCGCCGTTTTTGAGTGGATTATAGGAATAAGCAGATATTTCGATAAACAGTGGGATCAAAAACGCTCCACTACCGCTGATTTCGGTCATCCTGAAAATCCTAAAATCCTGTGAATCCTGGTTCTGACAATCCATCGCTAATCGCTGATTGCTGACCGCTATTCCGCCAACAACTTATACCTAATGTGGGATAAAAATATTTGACATCCCACATAGGATATGGTATCATAATTAACAAGTCCACGTTACCAAACAAATTTTTGCTGATTCAAATAATACATGGACAAAAAATTGCTTACCACATTGACGTCGCAATATGAGGAACCTATGTGCTACAATGCCCAGCATCAAAATAGCCTTCGTGCTGTTGTGGGTTCGCGCGCCATATCCATTATTATTGCTATCCGTCGTACTGTGGTGGGCTGATCACAGGCAGATACGCAGTTTTTATTCGGACGCCCATCACTGAAACGAACAATTTCAGTGGGGCGTTTTCTTTTTTAACGTAGGTAGTAGACTAAAGTCCTTGATCTAGAGATCGAGACTACATGAGGGAATTCACATGTTTGAAGAGGTATCACCGCAATTCACGTTTGCTGAGAAAGAAAAACAGACCTTGGCGTTCTGGCGTGAAAATGACATCTTTCAGAAGAGCATGGAGCTGCGCAAAGATGCAACACCATTTGTCTTCTTAGAGGGACCGCCGTTTGCCAATGCGCCACCCGGTGTCCATCATGCCCTCGCCCGCATCATGAAAGATGCCGTCTGCCGTTACAAGACGATGACAGGACATTACGTTCACAGAAAAGCGGGCTGGGACACGCACGGACTCCCCGTTGAATATCAGGTCGAAAAGCAACTTAATATCACAAATAAAGCCGAACTCGAGGCTTACGGCGTTCAGAACTTTATCGAAAAATGTAAAGAGAACGTGTTCCAATACGAGCAGGATTGGCGAAAGATGACGGAACGCATCGGATTCTGGGTCAACTTGGACGATGCCTATATCACGTTGTCGAACGACTACATTGAGAGCGTCTGGTGGGTCCTCCGTCAGGCATGGGATAAGGAATTGCTGTATCAGGGGCATAAGGTACAACCTTACTGCTATCGGTGCGGCACGACCTTAGCAAGCCACGAAGTCGCACTCGGTTACCAAGAGGTCTCCGATCCATCTATCTTTGTGCGCTTCCCCTTGAAAAATAAAGAGAACGCCTACCTACTTGTCTGGACGACAACACCTTGGACGTTGCCATCTAATGTCGCTGTTGCTGTCGGTGAGGATTACGATTATGTTGCTGTTGAACATGACGGGCAACACCTCATCCTCGCGAAGGCGTGTATGCCCAGCTTATTTGGAGATGAATCCCCGGAAATCGTCGAGAACTATAAAGGCGCGGACCTCCGAAATTGGGAATACGAACCGTTGTTTGATAGTGGACAGTATCCAGAAAAATCGCATTATATCGTCACAGCGGATTTCGTGACGACGACAGAGGGTAGCGGATTAGTCCATATCGCTCCCGCCTTCGGGCAAGACGATTACGAGATCGGACAGAAACACAACATGCCACTCGTGCAATTGGTCGGTGCTGATGGTAGGTTCGTCCCAGAGGTTAAAGAACCCTGGGCAGGCGAGTATGTCAAAGACGCCGATCCGAAAATCATTGAGAACTTGGACGGACGCGGCTTGTTATTTAAGGCTACCGAGTATACCCACCAATACCCCTTCTGTTGGAGATGTGACAACCCACTACTCTACTACGCACGTGAATCGTGGTTTGTCCGCACGACCGCTATCCGCGATCAGATGCACCAGAACAATCAGCAGATTAACTGGTATCCAGAACATATCAAAGATGGAAGATTTGGCAACTGGTTAGAGAACAACATCGATTGGGGATTGAGTCGTGAACGTTATTGGGGGACACCCTTACCGGTCTGGATCTGCGATGGCTGTGGGAATCAACACTGTGTTGGTAGTATCGCCGAACTGCAGGAACTCGGTACCGACGTTCCAGACGATATTGAACTACACCGTCCGTATGTAGACGATGTCGTCCTTAATTGTGGCGAGTGCAGTGGCACGATGCATCGCGTTCAAGATGTAATTGACTGCTGGTTTGACTCTGGCTGCGCACACACAGCACAATGGCACTACCCCTTTGAGAACAAAGAGATGCTGGAGCAGGCGTATCCCGCCGATTTCATCTCCGAAGCCATTGATCAGACCCGCGGTTGGTTCTATAGCCTCTTGGCAACCGGGACACTTCTCTATGATAAACCGGCTTACAAGAACTGCCTTTGCCTTGAACTAATTATGGGACCCGACGGTCAAAAGATGAGCAAGAGCCGAGGGAACACAGTGGATCCGTGGACAATCCTCAACAAGCAAGGCGCGGATGCGATGCGCTGGTATATGTTCACCGCAACCACACCGTGGACACCACGCGCTTTCAAACCAGAGGGCATTGATGAAGCGTTGAAGAGGTTCATGGGAACCCTTCATAACGTCTATAGTTTTTTCGTCATGTATGCCAATCTGGAACAGGTTGATGTATTGCAGGATGCACCACCGGTTACGGAACGTGCTGTTGTAGACAGATGGATCTTATCGCGTCTCCATACCCTCATCGACAACGTGCGCGGCGAGATGGAGAATTACCATCTCACAAATGCACCGCGCGCCATTGAAGCGTTTGTAGACGATCTCAGCAACTGGTACGTCCGTCGCTCCCGCGACCGCTTCTGGGGTGCGCAAGCCGGACCCGACAAGCAGGCGGCTTACGCTACGCTTTATGAGGTACTTGTAACCGTTGCGAAACTCGCTGCGCCGTTCATCCCGTTTTTGGCGGATGAACTCTACCGAAACTTGGTATGTTCGCTCGATGCTGATGCACCACCGAGTGTTCATCTTGCGGAATACCCAGTTGCAAACGCCTCGTTGAGAGATTCACAACTTGAAACCGACATGGCTTTCACACGCGAAGTAATCAGCATGGGACATGCCGCACGTAACCGGTCAGGCATTAAAACGCGCCAACCGCTTGCTGAACTCACCCTTGGAGGTCTCTCCGATGCAGAAAAAGAGACCGTTAATCGTTTGGCGGAACTCGTCCACGATGAACTCAATGTCAAGGCTGTTGTCTTCACAGAGAATCTGGACGCATTCGCACAGGTGACACTCAAGCCCAACTTCAGAGTCCTCGGACCGAAATACGGCAAAGGTGTGCAAACCATCGCGAAGGCACTCGCGACCGCTGATGCAATGCAGATGAAGGCTGAGTTGGAAGCCGCGGGCAGTTTACAGATCGAAGCGTCGGGAGAGACATACACGCTTGAGCAGTCAGACATCGATGTACAAACACAGAATCGAGAGGGTTTCTTTGTAGAGATGGACGCGAGGAAATTCGCTGTTCTGTCAACGGAACTGACCCACGAGTTGACGCTTGAGGGCTTAGCACGCGAACTCGTCAACAAAATCCAGAATATGCGGAAGGATGCCGATTTTAACGTCGCGGATCGGATTAAACTCAGTCTGGAAACGCCATCATCACTTGTTGAAGAAGCGTTTCAGGCGCATCGGGACTATATCCTGCAGGAGACACTGACAGCAGCTGTCGTTGAGTCTCCAAGCGAAAACGCATTCACTGTTGACCAAAAATTAAACGGTGAACCGGCAACCGTGAGCGTCGAGCAGATTTAAAGTATCCATCTTTGCTAGCGAGGTTTCCTACCCGTCCTGAAGGTATTGATTGATTTTACCGTGGATCTGTGGCATAATTACGTTTAACCAGTCAGCGACGGTATTGATATGAATTGGAAGCACAACTACAAGCAAAACGCTGAAAGACTCTGGCGAACTTGACTAAGGGAGAAAACCCATGGAAAAAATAAAGACCGTCGAAATTCATGACAAGGTCTTTGAGGAGACCTATACTGCCCACATCCAAAGAAACGGAACAAACTGGCTTGGATGGGTTCCAGATGTCCCAGAAGTTAAATGCGAGGAGCCTACAGAAGCCGTATTGCTGAAAACCCTTGAAAAGAGACTGCATGAAGCCTTAGTTGTTGAAGAAGAGGCATGGGAGAAGAAGTTTGAAGAGGACGTGAAAGCGGGGCGATTGGATCACCTTGCCGAAAAAGCAGTTGAGAATTATCGAGAAGACAAATACCGCCACATAGAAGAACTACAAAAACTGTTGTAGTATGGCACATATTTTCGATGATGATTTTTGGGAATCTTGCGTTGAACTTCCATCCAATATCCAAAGACGCGTCCCTCAGAAGTTTCAACTCCTTCGGCAAAATCCTAGACACCCTTCTCTCCGCTTTAAAAAGGTTGGAGCCCTCTGGTCAATCCGAATCAGTAAAGGCTACAGGGCTTTAGCTCGTGAAGAAGAAGGGAATTTCATCTGGTTTTGGATTGGAACACATGGCGAATACGAGAGACGGATCTGATAAGCGTCATGGTGAAAAACGCTACTATATGCAAGTAGACTTGCACATAGTAGCACTATTTGTAAAGTAGACTTGCACATAGTAGCGCGGTACGTGAGATTAGAGTTCATGTGTGCCACTGGAACGAATAGGCGCGTGCTGATGTAAGAAGCATAATGGTAGTTTGTTTTTTGAATCTGCGCTTTATTTTTCCGGGTGGGTGCTATACTTAAGAACCCCATCTGCATCCGTAAACCGCAAGTAGAGTCCCCAGCCCCAACCCTCCTGATCGATCTTACATAATACCTCATTCCATCCGGCATTGAGTTGGCACGAAATAGTATCTTCATCCGGTCTTGCCGGGCGATAGATATTGTTTCGATGGATTTCAGTGCCGTTTAACCACACAGTAACACCATCATTGCTGCCGAGTAATAACACAGAATCAGTCGGTTTCGGTGTGTGGACGTACACCAGCGCGTATCCGATAGCTGTCTGCTCAAGACTGAGACTTTTGAGTAAGTCGAGAAAACCGTTTGTCTCCGTAGTTGCTTCTTGCCACTGAATCGTTTTGCCGCGTATACCTGTGTAAGTTGCCTCCAAGTTCAATTGACCGTCAGAATGCAGCGGTTTGTCAATTGTTTCACCCTCCGTCTTGGGAAATGGACCCAGTACCATATAGCGTTCAACAAATGGTGAGACGTTCAGCACTTGATAGGAGTCGATACCAATTTTGTAGCCTGTCGCTCCAGCATCCTTTCCGACAACACTGAACACGATTTGGTTTGTCCCGGCATCCAGAGGGGCAGTCCCAAAGGAAACCAACGTCCCAGCTATCGGTTCAGCAGAATAGCCGTCGTAGGGTATTCCCACTACGGTGCTGTTTGCCGATAGTTCAACCTGCCCGTATTCCGGTCCACGCATTAAAACAGCACTAATTTCATAAACATCTCTGTGGGGCACTTCAATTGGAACAGTTAAAGATCCAGTCTCTCCGGTAGTTTCTGGGATCAGTGCGACATGACTTCCACCTATAGCTACGCCTGCTGAGTTATAGTTTTCTACTTGAACCGATGCGTTATGTGTTGTTGTTTTAGGCAAAAGAGCAAGTGCCGATTGTGTATCTTTTGAAGGCAAGTCCCACTCTTTTTCATACCAAAATTGTGGCAGACGGTAAAGATCACGTGCCTCATTGGTTAGTACAAGATTATATCCGTCAAAGCAGACCGCCTCACCACTAAAATTGTGTGACAAGTCCCACGGTGTACCTTGGATCATCTGTGATAAATCCCCTGCTGTCCCCTGATACACCCAGAGGGCATTGTAGGTACAGACGGCAAGTCTCGTCCCGTCCTCAGACAACCCCGCGCCTGTCACGAATTTTGCTTCAGCGAATTCACCTACCCGTACTAAAACCTGTTTTGTATCGGGTTTCAATGCCGGAAACCGGTAAAGCACTGCGCGTTCCCGCTCCTTAGAAACGATATATGGGATGCCTTCCGCAATAAAGAGTCCTTCAGCATCCACATTTTCATCAGGATACCGATACGGATAACTTGCGATGACCTCCACCTCTGTTTCAGTGAAGGGATTCGGTTCTTCGACGACGACGACCTTCAGATCTTGCCGTAGTCTACTGTTATTTCCGATTTCACCGATCCAGAGTTGGTTTTGTGCATCAATGCCGAGTGCCTCCCAGTCAAAGTTTCCTGAACCGCGCACCGGAATTTCTTGAGTTAATTCGCCATTTATTTTTGTAGCGTAAAGTGTTGCGGGGTTGCCAGAGTCGTTGAGCGTCCAATAAACGCCTTCAAACTGCTGACTTTTAACAATACCAGAACTCTCTTGGATGTCGGGGTGTGTGTATTTTCCTGTGGGTTGCCATGGGGGTGTGTCAGGGACGTCTGCGGGGACCGCAGTAGCGGTATAAACGCCCATGCTAAGCGCGAGAATTAACAGAAGCGAGAGCAATTTCATTGAGTAATCTCCTTTTGATTTATGTATATATTTTACTGTTTTTTCGGAGAGAAATCAAAGGAGTTTCAACATCGGTCATCCTGAAAATCCTGATTCTGACAATCCACCGCTGACTGCTGACTGCTGATAGCCATTTTCCCATAACCAAAAAATCAATACCCCAAAAAAAGTAGACAAACCCTCTATTTTGTGGTATTATTAAGTACACGTATTGTGAAAGATATTCAAACCCCGGTTATCTGTGTGATTATCGGGGAGATAATTCTCAAAAGGAGTATGAGTTTTGCATCGACAATCTGCAAAAAAGCACGCACGTGCGGATAACGCGAAACGCATCCGCAATCGACATCGTAAATCAACGCTGCGGACATCCCTCAAACAGGCAGAGATAGCACTTGATGAAGGCAATGTTGAGACGGCGCAGGAATTGTGCAGGAACGTGGTAAGTCTCTTGGATAGAGCTGCAAGCAAAGGCGTTATCAAAAAAGGGACAGCAAATCGCCAAAAGTCCAGACTCATCCGCAAATTGCACATGCTGATGGCGGAAGCGGCATAATTTTGGCGTTGTATTACAATGACTTGTTACTAAGAGAAGGAGACGCGCGAGGCATCTGGGCTTTGGACCACGAGACCTCGCGTTATCGCGAGATATGAACGTTCGCAAAGTCGCTTTAGAGTGCTTGCTAACCCTTTCGCACACCAGCACGTCCATAGCGTCTGTTGTTGATAGCGCATTCGGACGCTACCCGATTGACGGGCGCGAACGTCGCCTCGTAAATGGGCTTGTCTATGGCGTTATCCGGTGGCAGCGGCAGTTGGATTGGGTGCTGAATCAATTTATCAACCCTCGGTTCCAGTTAGACGCTCGGCATCGTAATATCCTGAGACTCGGCGCATTTCAACTGCTACATCTCGACGGCATACCCCCACACGCAGCGATTTACGAAACCGTCCAACTCGCCACTTCTCATCTACGTAAATCTTCTGGCGGACGGAAGAGCGCGGGATTTATCAACGCTGTACTCCGTTCCGTGCAACGTAAAGGTAGAAAATTAACCTATCCACCACTGGATGCAAATCCGATCGAACACATCGCGATTTCGTTGTCCTACCCAACGTGGTTAGTAAAGCGGTGGCTTCAGACACGCGGCGTTTCATGGACGTTAGCGTTCTGCCGGGCAAGCAACCAGATCGCACCGCTCGCACTCCGCGTAAATTCCCTCCTGACACAACGCGAAGAAGTATCCCAATCGCTCGAAGCGAACGGTATTGCCGCAACTGTCTCCAAAATCGCACCTGACGGACTGGTGCTTGAGAACCGTACCATCACAGCCTTTGATACCCCTGGCGAGCAGACACTAAAGGATGTCCTCAACCGAGAAGACATCTATGTCCAAGACGAAAGCGCGATGTTAGTACCGCATCTCCTTTCACCGGCGGACGCACGGTTCATCGTAGACCTCTGTGCTGCACCGGGTGGTAAAACATCTCATCTCGCACATCTCATGGGAAATGCTGGAAAACTCATTGCTGTAGATGTATCTGCGGAAAAGATAGCGTTGTTGCAAAAAAACTGTCGACGGGTCGGTGCCCACAACATTGAAACTCGACTAACTGACGCGACAAAAGCAGATCTTGAGTTTATTAAAACCGCTGATGCTGTGCTTGTCGATGCACCCTGTTCAGGATTCGGAACGCTTCGACGACACCCGGACATCCGGTGGAACAAAACCTTTGAGCAGGTTCGCACCCTCAGTGAAGTCCAGTATAATTTGTTAAAGAGTGCCGCACAACACATCAAACCTGGAGGCATCCTCGTCTACAGCACCTGTAGTATTGAGCCGATGGAGAACGAAGAGGTCGTTCAGCGGTTTTTGGCGGACTTCCCAATGTATAAGGTGGAAAATGCCAGACGCTTTTTGCCAGATATCCCTCTGAGTGCTATAACACCACAAGGCTTTCTCCAGACGTTCCCTCATGAACACGGGGTTGACGGTGCGTTCGCCGCACGACTCCGACGGGTTTCTACAGAATCTAATAAAGCCGATAAATAAATAGACATTATTAATGCACATCAGAACGCTCTTTGTAGGAGAGGATTCTAACCCCGACTCTTTGTAGGAGGGGTTTGTAACCCCGACTCTTTGGAACGGTCCATGTAATTGCAGATTTTGCTATAAATGATCGATTTTAGGTTGTACGCCATTACAGACAGACACCTATGCGCACCTACCCCACTAACTGAGGTGGTTTCCGAATTGTTGGACACAGGGGTTACCACTATCCAATTGCGCGAAAAAGATTTAAGCAGTGAAGAATTGATGCATTTAGCACAACCAATTGCTGAATTGTGTCGAGATTACAAGGCGAAACTTTTCATCAATACAGATATAAGCGTTGCCCGCAACGTCGGTGCTGCCGGTGTTCATCTTCCGGCGAATTCTGGATCTGTGAGTTTGGTAAAGGTGCAAACGGACGCGAACTTTTATATCGGATGTTCGGTACACTGTCTTAATGAGGCAAAGAAACGGGAAGCAGAAGGAGCTGATTTTCTGACGTATAGTCCTATCTATCTGACAGCGAGCAAACCGGGTTATGGTCCCGCTGTTGGTGTAGAGAATCTCGCGAAGGTAGCAGCAGGCGTTAAGTTGCCTGTATTCGCTTTAGGAGGTATTACACCAGCGCGAGTTACAGAGTGTTTAGCGACAGGAGCCTTCGGAGTTGCTGTAATGTCAGGTGTTATGTCTCCCAAAAACGCAGGAAGACAAGCGAAACGCTATCTCGATTTATTTTAACAATTGCTTCTAATCTATGAGATCCGCTCTTTGTAGGAGGGGTTTGTAACCCCGACTCTTTAGAAGTTTCCATGTAATTGTAGATTTTACATATAATCCAAAGGCAGTTGGAATTAACCGAAAACCACCGTTGAGATCCGCTCTTTGTAGGAGGGGTTTGTAACCCCGACTCTTTAGAAGTTTCCATGTAATTGTAGATTTTACTATATAATCCAAAGGCAGTTGGAATTAACCGAAAACCACCGTGAACATTGTGGAACGGTGACCAGATTTAATAGTTAAAAAGAATGAAACAGATTTTGACAATCGCAGGTTCAGATTCAGGCGGAGGTGCCGGCATACAGGCGGATATCAAGGCGATTTCGGCAAATGGTGGTTATGCTATGTCCGTAATTACCTCCGTTACAGCACAAAATACAGTCGCTGTGACAGACGCATTTGATCTGCCTATTTCACTGATTGAAGCGCAATTGGATGCCGTCTTTACAGATTTTAACGTAGCCAGCGTTAAAACGGGGATGCTCTCTTCACCAGCCATTGTTGAGGCAGTTGCGGCAAAGTTGAAAACGTATACGCCGTCAGCCATTGTCGTAGACCCAGTAATGATCTCAAAAAGCAAATTCCCGCTCTTGAAAGAAGAGGCGATTGATAGCCTCAAAACAGCGTTAATTCCACTTGCAACGGTGATTACGCCGAATATTTACGAGGCGGAGCTACTCGCACAGCAGGACATCCCGAACACAGATGCGGCGAAAACCGCTGCAAAATCAATCGCTGAACTCGGTTGTCATGCCGTCCTCGTTAAAGGTGGACATCTTACTGGAAACAGTGCTACCGATGTGCTTTATTGTAACGGGGAATGGACTTTTTTTGAGGCGGAATGGGTTGAAACAGAAAATACACACGGCACAGGCTGCACCTACTCAGCGGCAATAGCGACGCAACTCACACACGGTAAAGACTTAATTGGCGCTATCAGGACAGCGAAGACGTATATTACGGGTGCCATTCAGCACGCCTTGGATATCGGACAAGGACACGGACCGACAAATCATTTTTTTAAGTTGTAGTTGCACCGATTACAACCGTTGTCGTCCCTCAAACCCGGCCTCAATTTCATGCCAATAGCGGATTTTCGCTTCACCGACCCGCCAACAGAGATATACCTCTTTGCCATCGCGGAGGTGTGGGAAATCAACGAGTCCTGGATCAAGTCCTTTCAGATGGCATCCACGGTCCGCAATCCGGTCAAGGATGTTCTGAAACTTTTCCGTCGCTTTGAGCAGTGCTGGCGTGTACTTACTACCACCGTTAGAGGAAACTACCTCCAATAGTGGTGTGATTTCTGCATGGTATATTGAAAGTTCGTTTCTTATGGCTCTTAATAGTGAAATCTCATCGACTAATTCGGGGATGCATTGGTTGGCTTCTTCAAGCGTAAAATATCGCTTGTCCTGCATTTATGGTCTCCTTGTGTATATAGAATTTGTATTAGCAACGCCCTAAAATTTACACTAAATTAAGAGTGATGTCAAGAAGAAGTTTCGTTCTAACGTGCTGCTTGAAGTCTTTAACGCTTATTTTTCCCAGAAATGGAAAACCAAACGAAATCCGCAGAGAATAACAATCAGAATGTCACCCGTGCCGCTGGAATCGTCAGTATCGCTGTGATGGGATCGCGGATATTGGGACTCGCACGCGAAGCCGCGATCGCATACTATTTCCGGTCGAAGTTCAGTGGCGATGCTTTTTACTTAGCATTTCGCATTCCAAATTTCCTGCGTGACCTGTTTGGCGAAGGGATCTTGAGTAAGGCGTTTATTACGACATTTCTTGCCACAGAGACTGAAGACGGAGAAGAAGCAGCGTGGAATCTTGCAAACCGTGTCTTTAATTTAACATTCCTCATTTTAATGGGGATCACGGTTCTCGGTATCGCTTTTGCTCCGGCTATTGTTGATGTTCTTGCACGCCAGGATTTTGACGAGCAGTTGGACATTACTGAACACCACGGATTTGATACGAAAGTTGAATTAACAGTCTATCTCACCCAGTTGATGTTTCCTTATTTGCTATTTGTTTCCCTTGCAGCAATCGCGATGGGGTTATTAAATAGCAAGGGACGGTTCGGTGTTCCGGCGTGTGCGTCCTCGTTCTTTAACGTGAGTTCCCTTGTTGTTGGTATAAGTGGTTACTATTTGTGTCCATTGGCGGGGATACACCCTGTAACGGGGATGGCTATCGGGGTGTTCATAGGCGGGATCGCCCAATTCGCAATTCAGGTGCCGTCTATGTATCGCGTCGGCTTTCGCTATCGTCCGCTACTAAGCCTACGTGATCCGAGGGTCCTTCAAGTTATTCATCTGGTTGGACCTGCTATCTTAGGTGTCGCCGCGGTACAGGTGAATCAATTTACGAATACGTTCTTCATTACATCAGAATCTTCTTGGTTAACGTGGATTACACGTGCCTACCGTATCGTACATCTCCCGATTGGGATATTTGGTGTAGCGATTTCAACAGTAGCACTTCCTCAACTTGCCAAGTTCGCGACAGCCGGAGAGACAGAGAATTTTCGCAACTCGCTCTCTTACGCCCTTCGTTTGATGCTTACCTTAACAGTGCCTGCAGCGGTCGGATTGATGGTGTTGTCAGAACCTATCTGTCGGTTCCTGTATGAACGTGGTGAGACTGGGACATTGGATACAGTCGGGACTGCCGAGGTTCTGTTCATTTATGCGTTTGGCTTGTGTGGGTTTTCGGCTCTTAAAATCGTTACAGACGGGTTCTACGCCTACAAAGATATTCGCGCACCTGTCATCGTTAGTATCTGTGCCGTTATACTCAACGTTTGTCTCAATTATATGTTTATCTATCGCGAACTCTTTTTAGATCCACGTGCCGTGGTCCTTTCAACGGTTTTGACCGTAACACTGAATTGCGCCATATTGCTGTTCCTACTTCGGCATAAGGTTGGAAGATTGGGGCTGAGAGGAATCATTCAACTAACGCTCAAAATCTTGATCGCCTCGGCTGTAATGGGGCTTGTCTGCTGGTTGGCAAGTGGATTTATTGAGCAGGATTGGCTTGGTACAGAGGGTATACTGCCGCGCGTAGTCGGCGTGTTTGCACCAATCGGATTCGGTTTGATAGCACTCGCTGGAATGTATAAGCTCCTGAAGGTTTCCGAATTCGATGACATTTTGAATATGTTCAAACGGCGACTTTTTTAGACTATTGAATCTGGGCTGCCCTTCCGTTGTCAGGGCGGTTCTCCGATCGTTAAAAAACTGTTTCAAACCTAAATAGGATTTTTAACAATTTTAAATCGGCGTTGACAACGGAAACGCCGTCCAGGATGCATAATTAAAAATGTTAACAAAACGGATAATTCCATGTTTAGATGTACGCGCAGGAAAGGTTACCAAAGGTATCGCTTTTCAGGGTAATGTTGATGTAGGGGATCCCGTTGAGATGGCGCGATTTTATTATGAAGGCGGTGCCGATGAACTCGTCTTTTACGACATCACGGCGAGCAATGAACGACGTGATATAATGATTGATGTCGTCTCCGCTGTTGCTGCCGAAATCTTTATCCCGTTTTCGGTCGGTGGCGGGTTGCGGACGCTTGAGGATATGCGCCGCGTCCTACTCGCCGGTGCAGAGAAGGTGAGCATAGATTCCGGTGCTGTTCGGAATCCTGAGATCATCGCGGAGGGTGCACGGGCATTCGGCAGTCAGTGCGTCGTGTTGAGCATGCAGGTGAAACACGTCCCGAAAAGCGAGCAGATTCCAAGCGGTTATGAAATTTACATAGACGGTGGGAGAAGACCGGTCGGTTGGGACGCCTTGGAGTGGTCGGCACGCGGTGTTGACTTGGGTGCTGGCGAGATTGTCGTCAATAGCATTGATGCAGATGGCACAAAAGCGGGATATGAACTTGAATTGACGGGTGCTATCGCTGATTTAGTCCCAGTCCCAGTAATCGCTTCTGGGGGCGCAGGAAATCCACAGCACTTGCGGGATGTCTTCGTCGAAAGTAACGCAGATGCCGCAATCGTCGCCTCTATCACACACTACGGCGAATTCACAATTGATAACATCAAAACCTATCTTACGGATGAGGGTGTAAGTGTACGAGACACATGGTAAAGTGGCTGTCAGCGATTAGCAGTCAGAAAGAGAACCTTGTGGCAGAAAGCGACAGGCAACTGCTACATACCGATTAACCAATGGCTGAAAGCCGATAGCCGAAGAATGGAGAAAATATGGAGCCTAAATTACCTGATTCAAGAAATGAAAGTATTTTAATCCACGTCAATGGTGAACTACTACCCCGTGAAGACGCGAAAATCTCTGTGTTCGATAGCCTGGTCCAAGGAGGAGACGGTGTATGGGAAGGTTTGCGTGTCTATAACGGAAAAATCTTTGCTTTGGATCCACATCTTGATCGACTTATCGATTCTGCACACGCTATGGCATTCGCTGGTATTCCAACGCGCGATGAAATTAAAAAGGTGATCTTCGAGACGCTTGATGCCAACGGTATGCGGGATGGTGTTCATATCCGTCTAACGCTCAGTCGAGGGAAAAAGGTCACATCTAGTATGGACGCACGCGTCAATCAATATGGGACTACCTTGATTGTGCTTGCGGAGTGGAAGCCTCCGATCTATGCCAGTAGCGGTATCCGTTTAATCACTTCAGCGATCCGACGGAATCCACCACAGTGTGTTGACTCTAAAATCCACCACAATAACCTGATTAACAATATCCTTGCTAAAATTGAGGCAAACGTTGCAGGGGTGGACGATGCGATTATGCTTGATATTTTTGGGTATGTTTCAGAGACCAATGCGACAAATATGTTTCTTGTGAAGCGCGGTGCGGTCCTGACGCCACACGCTGATAGTTGCTTACCTGGAATTACGCGAGGCACGGTTATTCAGATCGCTCGCGACGCTGGTATACCGTTGACAGAGCGAAACGTCTCGTTGACTGAGGTCTACACTGCAGATGAAGTATTCACGACAGGAACTGTGGGTGAGTTGAGTCCAGTCTTAGAGGTTGATGGCAGGAAGATTGGCGAAGAGGGTATCCGTCCAGTGACGACCCGACTGCAGGAACTCTATGCAGAACTGACTGCTAACGAGGGTGAACCGCTGCCATAGGCGCGGTTTGATAAAAGGATGGAAAAATGGAGGAACGGCAGGATGAAAGAAGAGTCTTTAGCCAGTTCACCGATATTTTTTGAGGTCTAAGCAGGTAACAGCAGCACAAATAATCCTCGATTGGCATCTCTTGCAAAGGTTTGGATATCCGAGTAATGATTTCTCAAGTTATCTTCAACACTCCTTGTTGAACAATTCCCTAGACCGACCCAAATTACTTTTGGCGGAGGCCCGTAAACGGTGCTTCTATGCCTAAAGTCTGCATCTTTTGATACGATAAGATAATCGTTGTTACGAGCGTAATCCCATAACTCAGTATCGTCTACGACATCTAATCCAGCATCCTGGACATGAGTGGAATTAGGAAACAGATCCGCCAGCAGATTCACAAGATTCGGCGATAGGTTCTGATCGAATAGGAGTTTCATTGGTGTAAACAACTATCTGCGATTTTTTCCAGTCGGCGGCGTACGCAAAACAGGCTCGAATATCCGTTTCAGTTAAATAGGGAAAATCATTAAGAATTTCCGCCACTGTCATACCTGATGCAAGATATTCAAAGATATCATAAACGGTGATCCGCATGCCTCGAATGCACGGTTGCCCGCTACGTTTGCCCGGTTCAACGGTAATAATGCCTGTGTAGTCGTTCATTGCTGTTCCCTCATTGGTAATACCAAATCTGAAAAATAAATTCGCATTTAAAAGATTTTGAAACTCTATGAAGCCGAATGTAAGAGGCGCGTGAATTGCGCTACTACGAACCGGTTTTTCGTTAATGAGAAACGATTATTCAAAAATGGTATAGGTTTCAAGCTTACTTATTCTAAAGTATACACGAAAAATTTTGAAAAAGCAAGCGATTCAGATTTCTAAGCAGCATCATTTCCCTATCACTCATATCTCAAGGCGGATAAAGGCGAGATACGCACCCGACATCAGGACTACCAAAAACAACACCAATAGCAATAAATCCGTCGCTGCTGTGTTGAAATCGCGGTTGAGACTGAGCGTGTCTTTAAATTTGGGGATCGCCTCTGGACTGACAGGCTTCTGCGACATGCCTTCGCGAATACCAACGACATGAAGGCTCGCTGGATCTGCCCTATCCGTATCAACAACGAATTCACGGTATTCACGGGCATAACGCTGCACATTCTCGATAAACTGCAAATGTCGTTCAAATCCTGTTCCAGCGAAGGATTCAAAGAGCCGTTGAACAATTGCCGCCGGTGAGATCCGAGTTATCGCACGCGCTCGTTTCCCTTGCATAATCTGTTCCTTCAAATACGCTTCATTGTAACGTTCGTGTTCTTCTGCTTCTTTGCTGACGTACTCGCCGAGTACATGCACTGGTGGTTTAGTCTGTGAACCGCCGTATTTGTCTTGGTATGCCGCGCGAGCCTCATCTGAGAGTCGGATGCGCTGGTTCCAAAATTCCACGTATGCTATTGGTACTGAGATTCGACTGCCGATAGATGCCAGAGTGTTAGGCATAAAAACCACAAAACTAACCCAGATTAAAAGCAAAACGACAAGGCTCACCCCACTCTCTCGCACCGCTGCTGAGATGAGGAGTCCCAAAGCAATAAAGAGACTGGCGTAAAGGATGACGATAGCGTATAAGATACCTAAACGTCCCCATGCTCCAGCATTGAGTTGCACGGCATCTGATGTAGAGATTAGGAGTAGATTCATTAGCACCGCAATCGCAAACGGCATGTTAACACTGATAAACGCACCTAAGAACTTACCAATCAGCACAGTATGCCGTGGAACAGAATTTGCCAAGGTCAACCGTAATGTTCCCCGTTCCAGTTCGCCAGAGATTGTGTCAAAAGTAAACAGGATTGCCACGAAACTCAGCACATAGCTGACGATGAATGCCCAATCCAGTGTTGTGAAATCAGGACGGATATTGTGGAGACTCGGTGTTTCTTGTGGGTACCCCATCCGCCAGACAGCAGTTAGGTTGGCAATGTCGCGAATATAGTTCCTGCCATCAGCGTGCTTTGGTAGAAACACCTCATCACCTTCTGCACAGAAACGGAGGGGTGAGGGTATTTTATGGAGGCCTCCAGGACCTTCTGTCGCAAGGCGATATAAACTTGTACTGCGTGCTTCTAATGCCTTCACAGCGTCGGCAGCGGCGTTGTGATATGCTTGTGTCCGCGCCGGGTGTTCTCGCAAATACACAACTGCATTGGTCAGCATCAGTGCCAACAGGAGAACCGTCGCCAATGCGAATCGGAGACTATTGAGGTTATCGTAGAGTTCACGTTTTGCGATATGCCAAATCATTTTTTGTTGTTGGTTATAAGTTATAAGTTGTAGGTCAGAAAGTCTTGGACTCAGAAAATTCATCGCACAGTCAGACGGCTTAACCAAGTACCAAGTACCAAAAACCAACAACCATTTTACACTTCACTTCTGATAAAAATAAGAACTATCCCCATAAATAAAACGAGGTTACATATCAATAATAGAAACAGATCCGGTAATGCACGTTTCGCATTTGTTCCAACGTCTCTTCTCTCAAAAGTAAACCGCGGGAGTGTGCTCCAATCTACCGGTCCTTTATCGGCAACAAACCACTCTCGTGATGAAAACGCATCCGTCGCGTAAAGATAGTCAATCACGACTCTCCGATACCGTCGTGTCGCATCGAAAAAATCTCTGAGGCCGAGTAGGTCTGTCCCTGCCCACGCCTGCGTTGCAGCGTCATAAATACCCACGGGTGATAACTTCAACAGTGCTCTATCCATCACGGCTTGTCGAACAAAAATATCATCAAGTGCCTGCTTCTGGACAAGCCACGCCTTGTCTGCGGCATTGGTGGCGAGTGGTTCAACGAAAGAATAATATTTCTTAGCAATAGGGACATACTTTTCAAAGTCAGGTGGGATTTCTGAAATAAGGCTCATATTTTCGAGGTAAGGTGAGAGGGTTACTGAATCTACGTGCGCGTCGGTATAAAGACTCACCGCCTCGATAAACTGCGATGCATCTCCGATAACACTCTTGTTTTCAAGAAACTTTTTCCGCTCCCTTTCATATTCATCTACAATTTGTTGAATCTGGTTTTTAGCTGTTTTCGTGCGCTCTTGAACATCGGCACTCGGGTTAACTGTCGCCCGAATTAGGTTCGGGTACACGAGTATCAGAAAACCCCATACGAACATCGCGAGCATTAGTGCTGTGCCGGTTCTACGTGTCGCTACGGAAATCAACAACCCAATGAGGTAAAATAGGGATAGATACGCGAACGACGTAAAAACAATTCCAGCGATGCGGAGAAAATCGTCAGTTGACAATGGAATCGAACGGGTTAGCAAAAGCAGGGCAAAAAGCAGACTCAATATCAGGGGAACCAGTAGACACGCCATAGCACTGATATATTTTGCAAGTAGGATCTGCCCGCGGCGGATAGGCTGTGCGAGGACGAGACGTAACGTCCCGCGTTCACGTTCCCCAGCAATAGCATCGTAGGCGAATATCAATCCCATTAGGCTGAGAATTACCTCAAAAACAAAGACAATATCAATTGAAGAAAAGAAGGCGATAAACGGATTGTCGGTACCGTGCATTTGGGCGTCCCAGAGTGTTGGCACAAATCCGTGATAGATACCAGTGAGATTTCCCAAGCGTTTATCTAATCCGACATTGAAAATGCTTAACGGATTCGGAGCACGGTCAACGAACAGATACGCAGTAGAATAGGTTTTGGAATTACGTAACTCTTGATGATGCATTTTGACCGCATTGTTATAACTCTCCAAACGTTGTTCATAATCTTGAATAAGCACTGCCGTGTTTACAACAACGAGCAGCAGCGTGATGAGCAGCACTGCTGCGAAACGGAAGGTCATTAGATTATTGAGCAGTTCCCTACCAATAAGTGCTTTAAGCATTTTAAATCACACCTCAACACGTACAAACGCGAGATACGCGCTCGATAGTAGGACGACAACAAACAAGATTAACAATAGCAACTCCGTCGCAGCGGTATTAAAGTCCTTGCTGAGACTCAATGTATCTTCAAACCTCGGAATTGCTTCTGGACTCACCGGCTTCTGTGACATCCCTTCACGAACACCAATAAGATGGAGACTCTGTAGATCAGTTCTATCGGTTTCAACGATGAATTCGCTGTATTGTCGACCGTAATGCTGCGCGTTTTCCAAAAATTGCAAGTGCCGCTCAAAGCCAGTTCCGGCAAAGGATTCAAGAAGATGCTGGACAATCGCAGCAGGTGAAATCTGGGTAATTGATCGCGCTCGTTGAACTTGTTCAACCTGCTGCATTAAACGTTTTTCAATCAGGCGGTCCTGTTCTACTTTGTCTTGAGTGACCAACCGACTTCCCACCTGCATATCCTGCAACTTAGATACGCCTGTTTTCTGATGGTACTCCTCCCAGAGTTTGTCATTGATTTGGTATCGGCGTACTTGAAGTTCATCAGCGGACATCGGAGACGAAAAACCACTCGCGATTGAGGCGAGGATGCTGGGCATAAAAACCACGAAGGTGACCCATGTCAACAAAAGTATCACAAGACTTACCGCACTGCGTTGGACACGCGCCGACACGAGCAGCCCTAATGCTAGAAACAGACACGTGTACAGGAGCGCAATAAAGAAAACGATGCCTATACGTCCCCACGCATCCGCACCAAGATGGACAGCACTTGACGTGGAAATCACCAGAAGATTTATCAATACTGCCAGTGCGAAGGAGATGTTGACGCTTATCAACGCACCTAAAAATTTACCTATGAGGACGGTATGGCGTGGAACCGAATTTGCTAATATCAAACGTAAGGTTCCGCGTTCACGTTCACCACTGACGGAATCAAAGGTGAATAGCAGGGCAATTAGACTCAATGCATAGCCAATGACGAATGCCCAGTCCACTTTGGTAACGTCTGGACGAATGTTTGTCAGATTAGGGGTCGCCGCCGGATACTGCATTCGCCAGAAACTACCTAAGTCATCTGTATCCCAAAAGTAATAGTGTGCCTCAACAGCACTTGACAAAAAGGTGTCGCCCCCTTCTGCGCAGAAATGAAGAGGAGAAGGCTTTTTGTAAAGTTTTCCAGGACCCTTTCGTGCGAGGTCGTATAAACTGTCTGCCCGCGACTCTAAGACATTGCGTGCGTCTACAACAGAAGAGAGATACTTCTGTATTCTCGCCGGATGCTCTTGGAGATGCACAACAGCATTGGTCAGCATTAATCCCAACAACAACACCATTGTGAGGGCAAACCGAAGGCTATTCAGATTATCATAGAGTTCGCGTTTTGCGATATGCCAAATCATTTTTGGGTTCTCGGTTGTGGGTACGGCGACTGCGTCGCCTTTAGGTCGTCAGTTAAATCCTGTGTTGGTCGAAAAGGTTTTCAATGCCGCAAATCTCATAACTCATAACTCATAACCCAAAGGGTTGCGCAGCAACCCGTACTTATAACTATTCTACACTTCACTTTTGATGAAAATCAGAAATATTATTGTAAACAGAACCACATTGATTGTTAACAGTAGGAGTAAATCTGGTAACGCTCGTTTTGTATTTGTTCCTATACTACTTCTTTCAAAAGAAAATTGGGGTAGTGTGTCCCAATCCACGACTGTCTCGTCTGAAGCAAACCACAGTCGAGACTTAAACGCCTCTCTATCGTATAAATAGGCAATAACTGTCCGTTGATATTGTCGAACTGCGTCGAAAAAATCTTGAAGCCCTTTCAAATCGGTACCTGTCCACGCCTGTGTCGCAGCATCGTACATTCCAACCGGCGAAAGTTTCAACAGTATTCTATCAATTAACGCCGGTTTCACGAAGATGTCCTCAAGCGTCTGCCTTCGAATTAACCATGTTTGGTCTGCTGTATCGATAATCTGACGCCAGAGGAAACCGTAATAATTTTGGGCATGTGGGACCCGCGGGAGGGATTCCTCAGTTAGCTTGCCGTTATAGTATAGGACGCTCCAATAGTAATAGGATAACGTCAATCGGTTCTCGCTAAATCCATCTCCTGCACCCCAACCATCGGGACTATCTATGTCAAACATTGGATCTTCTCCGGGGACAGGGTCCGTGGCAAGGAAGTGTTTGCGTTCTCTATCGAATTCTTCCCATATTTGCTTAATTTGACCGAAAGCGGATGCTCCACGCTCCGCTGAGGTGTCTTGAGGAGCAGTCGTGGCAAGAACCACATTTGGATAGACCAGCACCAAAAACCCCCAAACAAAGATAGATAGCATAAGCGCCGTGCTCGTTCTGCGAGTCACCGCCGAAATCAATAGCCCAATGAAATAAAACACCGACAGATAAGCAACGGAAGCAAGAATAATTCCACCGACGCGGAGAAAATCGTCGGTTGTTAGGTAAATTGAAGTGGATGTTGTTAGCAAAATCAGTGCGAGAAGCAGACTCATCAGCAACGGCATAAGCAGGCATAACATCGCGCTGATATATTTGGCAAGTAGAATATACCCGCGCTGGACAGGGTGCGTCAAAACAAGGCGTAGTGTGCCACCTTCATATTCTCCCGCAAGAGCATCATAGGCAAATATGAGTGCAAGTAGACTCAGGACAACCTCAAAGATAAACACAATATCAATTGAAGAAAAAATGTTAAGAAACGAATTATCCGAGCTATTCATTTGGGCATCCCACAATGACGGAACATGCCACGGAGACACATTAATTTCGTTGCCTAATCGGTTATCTAACCCAACATTGAATAGACTTAAAGGATTAGGCGGTCTATCGACATACACTCTAACTATCGCGGGCGAATAGGTTTGTCTCTTACGTACATTTTGCTGATGCGTCTCGACGGAGGTGTTGTAATCCACCAAACGTCGCTCGTAATCTTTGATGAGCACGGCGGTGGCAGCGACAACAAGCAAAAGTGTGATGAAGACTGCTGCCGCGAAGCGAAACGTCATAAGGTTGTCGAGTAATTCTCGGCGGATAAGTGTCATCAGCATTTTGTATTACACCTCCACACGTACAAACGCGAGATACGCGCCTGACAAGAGAACGGCGAGGAACAGAATCAACAACAGTAAATCCACCGCAGCAGCGTTGAAATCACGACTGAGGCTGAGTGTATCCTCAAATGTTGGGATTGCTTCTGAGTTGATAGGCTTCTGAGACATACCCTCACGCACCCCGATGATATGGCGACTGTCTGGGTCTGCTCTATCCATATCTGTGACGAATTCCCGAAACTCGCGTGCGTAGACCTGCACATTCTCCACAAATTGTTGATGCTGTTCAAACCCCGTTCCAGCAAAAGATTCAAAGAGATGTTGGATGAGTGCAGCTGGTGAGATGCGGGTAACGGAACGCGCCAGTTGAATTTGGGCGTGCTGCTGTGCTAAGTGTTCGTGGATCAAACGTTCCCCTCGCTCAGTACCTTTGGAGACATACTCTCCTCTCAACTCTATTCTTTTAGTGGGTACCCCACGCGTGTCTTGCAAACGAGCATTATATTCATCCCCGAGTTCAGCGTAAAGTTGTTCGTAGCGTTCCCAGTATTCCTCAGAAGTCATCGGGCTTGAAAATCCGCTTGCAGTGGAAGCGAGTGTACTCGGCATAAAAACCACGAAGGAAACCCACATCAACAGCAGTATTACGAGACTCGCTCCACTTTGATGCACACGCGACGACACTAACAAACCTAATGCCAGAAACAGACATAAGTACAGGAGTGAAATAAAAAAAATGATGCCTAAACGGCTCCATGCATCGGTGCCGACTTGGACGTCGCTTGACGTGGAAATCACTAACAGGTTCATCAACACCGCAAGCGTAAACGGGACGCTAATACTTACCAATGCCCCTAAAAACTTGCCTATCAGTACGGTATGGCGCGAAACCGAGTTCGCCAGCGTCAAACGCAGTGTGCCTTGTTCGCGTTCGCCGGAAATCGAATCAAAGGTGAACAGGAGCGCGATGAGGCTCAAGACGTACCCTATCACAAATCCCCAATCTACTTTGATAGTGTTTGGACGAATGTTTTTTAAATTGGGCATCTGGTATCGATATGACAAATACCAGAGGGTATTCAAGTCATTGGTAATCCGAGAGATAAGTATATAGATAGTATCTGGCAAAAAGACTTCGCCTCCATCCGCACAGAAATGTAGCGGAGAAGGCTTTTTGTGAAATTTTTCGGGACCCAATTGCGCAAGGTCATATAAATCTGTCCGGGATCTTAAGCGATTCAGCAGTTCTGTGCTGGCATCGTGATATTTCTGCATACGCGCAGGATGTTCCCGGAGATGCACGACAGCGTTGGTCAGCATCAAGCCGAAAAGCAGCACTGTTGCCAGAGCAAATCGGAGGCTATTCAGATTGTCGTAAATTTCGCGTTTTGCGATATGCCAAATCATTTTTGGGTTCTCGGTTGTGGGTACGGCGACTGCGTCGCCTTTGGGTCGTCAGTTAAATCCTGTGTCGGTCGAAAAGGTTTTCAATGCCGCAAATCTCATAACTCATAACCCAAAGGGTTGCGTAGCAACCCGTACTTATAACTATTCTACACTTCACTCTTGGTAAAGACCAGAAGTATCACCATAAAGAGAAGTAGGTTCATCATGAGTAACAAAAGCATGTCTGGTAACGCTCGCTCTGCATGTATGCGAACATCGCTTCTCTGGAAAGAAAACTGAGGCAGACTATCCCAATCCACCGCTCCTTTGTCGGCAGAAAACCACTCTCGAGCCCTGAAAGCGTTTTTATCGTAGTAATAGTCAATCACAGTCCGTCGGTACTTTCGCGCCGCTTCAAAAAAATCTCTGAGTCCGTGCAGGTCTGTTCCTGCCCACGCTTGCGTTGCAGCGTCATACATTCCAACCGGCGAGAACCTTAAAAGGATACGATCAACTATTGCTGGTTGAACGAAAATGGCTTCGAGTGCCGGTCTTTGAACAAGCCATGTTTGCTCTGCGGTGTCAACGCTCCGTGGTACGAGGAAGCGGTAATAATCTTGGGCGTGCGGCACCGAAGGTTCGGATTCCTCATTAAGCTCCTCAACGTGCGCGCCAGCACCGTAATGATAATAGAGCACCGATGAATCTTCGTAGAAGTATTCATAGGCGAAACCTGACTTTACCATACCAAAACTCGGATCTTCCCCTGGAACGGCGTCATTCGCAAGGAATTGCTTTCGCTCTCTGTCAAGTTCGTCCCAAATCTGTTTAATTTGGTCGAACGTGGAGACCATCCGCGCTTGAGAGGTATACGGTGGGGCAATCGCTGCAACGATTACATTCGGATACACCAACACCGAGAACCCCCAGACGAACATTGACAGCATCAGTGCCGTGCCGGTTCTGCGAGTTACTGCTGAAATCAACATGCCTATGAAATAGAATACTGACAGATATGCGACTGAACTAAATATGATTCCACCGATACGCAGAAAATCACTAGTGCTCAAGGAAATAGTGGTAGATGTTGTCAGCAAAATCAGTGCAAGGAGCAGACTCATCAGCAGCGGTACCAGTAAGCATATCATCGCGCTGATGTATTTCGCAAGCAGGATTTGACCTCGGCTGACTGGATGCGTTAGGACTAGACGCAATGTGCCGCGCTCACGTTCTCCGGCGATGGCATCGTAGGCAAAAATCAGTGCCATTAGGCTCAGGACTACCTCAAAGATAAAGACAATATCTATCGAAGAGAAAAGGTTGAGAAGTGGATTCGTTGTCCCAAGCATCCGCGCATCCCACAGCGTTGGTACATAACTGTGGTATATCCAAGTTTCGTCCCCCAACTGTTTATCCAATCCTACGTTGAAGATGCTTAATGGATTTGGTGGACGGGCAATTTCCAGTAATCCGCCCGAATAGGTTTTCCTTTCTCGCAATTGCTGCTGATGCGTTTTGAGAGCAGTGTTATAAGCTTCTAACCGTCGCTCGTAGTCCTTGATGAGCACAGCGGTGTTCGCAACGACAAGCAGCAATGTAATAAAAACGGCTGCAGCGAATCGAAACGTCATCAGATTGTCGAGTAATTCTCGACGAACGAGTGTTATTAACATCTGTTATACCTCTGCACGTACAAACGCAAGGTAGGCTCCTGAAAGAAGCACTATAACAAACAACGCCAATAGCAGTAACTCCATCGCTCTGGTATTGAAGTCCTTATTGAAGTCGAGTGTATCTTCAAATTTCGGAACAGTCTCCGGCAAGATCTTCTTCTTTGTCATACCCTCGCGAACCCCAATGATATGTAAACTCTCCGGATCCGATTTATCAGTGTCAGCGACAAATTCACGGAGTTGCCGAGCATAACGTTGCGTGTTCTCCACAAATTGCAAATGCCTCTCAAATCCTGTTCCTGCAAACGATTCAAGGAGATGTTGGAGAAGCGTAGCCGGGGACACGCGAGTGATCGCGCGGGCGTATTGAACCTGCGCAACCTTTTCGGTTAAGCCTTCACGGTTTAAACGTTCTTCCGCTTCTGCGTCTTTGGTGAAGAATTCGCTCTTTGCTGTCAGCGTTTCTTTTTCCGTTCTGTTTGTCCAGAGCCATTTATCGTATTTAGTCCAGAGTTCGTCTTGAATTTCGTTGTGGCGTTTCCAGCGTGGCTCGGATGATATTGATGGTGAGAATTCACTTGCGATTGAAGCAAGGGTACTTGGCATAAAAACAACAAAGGTGACCCAGACCAACAGGAGTATCACCAGACTTACTGCGCTCCGTTGCACGCGCGTAGATATTAACAAACCTAATGCCAGAAACAGACACGTGTACAGGAACGCGGTAAAGAAGATGATACCTAAACGTCCCCACGCTTCGGTGTCGAGGTGAACAAC
The DNA here is from genome assembly GCA_958295815.1 of Candidatus Poribacteria bacterium. GTDB lineage: Bacteria > Poribacteria > WGA-4E > WGA-4E > WGA-3G > WGA-3G. The sequence goes on from OY282374.1 coordinate 363,192, forward strand.
ACTTGAAGTGGAAATTAGCACAAGGTTCAGCAGCACCGCAAGCGTAAAGGGGATACTCACACTTATCAATGCTCCTAAAAACTTACCAATAAGGACGGTGTGCCGTGGAACTGAATTTGCAAGCATCAATCGGAGTGTGCCACTCTCGCGTTCACTGGAGACGGCATCAAAAGTGAATAAGAGTGCGATCAGACTCAAGACATAACCGATGACAAATGCCCAGTCCGCCTTGGTAACATCCGGTCCAACGCGCTTCATATTTATATTGGCATCCGGATATTTCAATTTCCAAACCCCTCTTAGATTATCGGAGTACCCAAAAGGGCTACCGCCTTCAACGACGTCTGGTAAAAGATGTTCTCCGCCCTCTGCACAAAAATAAAGAGGTGACGGCTTTTTGTAGAGCATTCCGGGTCCCTGTTGTGCGAGCATATATAAACTGTCGTCGGTATGAGACGCTAAACCGTCCAGAGATTTGATGACGGCTTCGTTATACTTCTGTATTCGCTTTGGATGCTCTCGAAGATGGCTGACAGCATTAGTCAGCATCAACCCCAACAGCAAAACAGTCGTTAGTGCGAATCGAAGGCTATTGAGGTTATCGTAGAGTTCACGTTTTGTGATGTGCCAAATCATTTTTGGGTTCTCGGTTGTGGGTACGGCGACTGCGTCGCCTTTGGGTCATCAGTTAAATCCTGTGTCGGTGGAAAAGGTTGTCAATGCCGCAAATCTCATAACTCATAACCCAAGGGTTGCGTAGCAACCCGTACTTATAACTACTCTACACTTCACTCTTAACGAAGACCAGAAATATTGCTGCGAAAAGGACGAGGTTAATCATCAATAATAGAAATAAATCCGGAAACGCGCGTTTTGCATTTATGCTTATATCACTTCTCTGGAAGGAGAACTGAGGTAGAATATTCCAATCAACCCCTCTCTTGTCGCCGGTAAACCATTGTCGAGACTCGAACACCTTTTTGTCATGGAAAAAATCTACGATTGCTTGGTGGTAGCGTTGCCCCGCAGTGAAAAAATCTTGGAGTCCATTTAAGTCGGTGCCTGTCCAAGCTTCAGTTGCCGAATCATACAGACCTACAGGGGAGAACTTTAACAACATCCGTTCCATTTTTGCGGGTTGGACGTAGAGAGCCTCCAGCGCAGGTTTTCGGACGATCCATGTTCGGTCTGAGGTGTTGGTAATCTGTAAACCGAGAAAACGGTGATAATTCTGGGCGTGGGGCACCTGTGGTTCTGATTCCTCTAAAAGTTCTTCAAAGTGGAATCCGGAGTAGTTGTAATATAGTAATGATGGTGAATCATCTCTGCCACCCCAAAAACTGTAGCCTTTACCCCACAAACCGAAATCCCAATCATCTTCTGGTACTGGATCGTTGGCGAGAAACTGCATTCGCTCTCGATCAAATTCGTCCCATATCTGTTTGATTTGGTTGTGGGCAACGGTTTCTGTATCCGCTTGTGGAGCAGTTTCAATCGCCGTAAGAATCATATTTGGATACACCAAGACTAAGAAACCCCAGACGAACATAGAGAGCATAAGGGCTGTACTCGTCCGACGAATCGCCGCTGAAATCAGCATACCGATGAGATAGAATAACGACAGATAAGCAAACGACGTAAAAATAACCCCACCAATACGGAGAAAATCATCGGTTCTCAGAAAAATAGAAGTAGAGGTCGTTAGCATAATCAACACCAGGAGGAAACACATCAGTAGCGGTATAAGTAAGCATGTCATCGCACTAATGTATTTCGCAAATAGAATCTGGCCGCGCGAAACCGAATGTGTCAAAACGAGTCGTAAAGTGCCGCGTTCACGTTCCCCCGCAAGTGCATCGTAGGCAAAAACGAGTGCCAATAGGCTGAGAACTCCTTCAAAGATAAAGACAATATCAATCGAGGAGAAGAGATTGAGGTATGTGTTATTTGTCCCGTGTTTACCTGCATCCCACAGTGATGGGATGTAAAGGTAATAAACGCCGAGTGTGTTCCCTAACCGTTTGTCCAAACCGAGGTTGAAAATGCTCAATGGATTCGGAGGACGATCAAGGATTAAATCTACCGATGAATATGTTTTTGTTTCCAGTAGCTCCTGTCGATGCTTTTCGACGGCAGTGTTGTAACTCGTCAACCGACGTTCGTAATCTCTGATGAGCACAAAGGTATTGGCAACCACAAGCAACAGCATAATAAAAACCGCTGCAGTAAAACGGAATGTCATCAGATTGTCAAGGAGTTCTCGACGAATGAGTGTTATTAGCATCTATTATACCTCAACGCGCACAAACGCCAGATACGCGCCTGACAGAAGCACTAAGACAAATAACATTAGCAGTAACAATTCCATTGTAGCAGTATTGAAGTCCTTACTCAGATTAAGCGTATCTTCAAATTTCGGGATTGCCTCTCGGTTGACAGGCTCCTGCGACATACCAGTACGAACACCAAAGATGTGAAGGCTTTCTGGATCCGCGCTATCTGTATCAACAATAAATGTGCGAAATTCTCGTACGTAAGCCCTTACATTTTCTAAGAATTGGAGATGTCTCTCAAACCCCGTTCCAGCGAAGGATTCAATAAGGTTCTGTACAATTGTAACAGGAGAGATACGGGTTATAGTGCGCGCTTGATGTACCTCAGCTATCCGCTGGTTTAAGCGTTCTTCGTGCAGCCTCTCCTGCTGTTCAGCATCTTTGGTGACGTACGCACCATCAATTTGTATTCTCTTGATAGAACCCTCAGCCTCTTTATGGCGACGAGGCGAGTATTCGTCTCGTAGTTCACCATGAATTTTCCATGAACGTTCTGAGAAGTCAAATGTAGGACCTGATGGTGTAGATTTCCCCGCAATTGAAACGAGGGTACTCGGCATAAATACCACGAATACAACCCAAACCAATAGAAGTATTACGAGGCTCACCGCGCTCCGTTGCACACGTGCCGACACGAGTAGACCCAATGCAAGAAAAAGGCAGGTGTAAAGGACAGCAATAAGGAAGATTATGCCTAAACGTCCCCACGCCTCCGCACCAAGGTGGACATCACTTGACGTAGAAATTACCAAAAGGTTCACCAGGACGGCGAGGATGAAGGGGATGTTAACACTTATCAACGCTCCTAAAAACTTACCAATTAGAACGGTGTGCCGCGGAATTGAGTTCGCCAAGGTCAGTCGGAGTGTGCCGTGTTCGCGTTCGCCGGAAATCGAATCAAAAGTAAACAGGAGTGCAATGAGGCTTAAAACGTAGCCAATAACGAACCCCCAATCCACTTTGGTAACGTCTGGCCGAACATTATCCCGATTAGGGGTGGCAGATGGGTATGTGAGTATCCAAAAACTTTTGAGTGTGTCGGTACTCCAGCGGTGGTGACCTGCCCATGCCCGATCTGACATAAACGCTTCGCCACCCTCTGCACAAAAACGGAGATCGGACGGTTTTTTGTGCAGATTGCCCGGTCCTTCCTGCGCAAGGTCATATAGACTGTTTGCCGCATGAGATGCTATGTGATTCTGGTATTGGGAAACGCGGTCACGATATCGCTGCACCCGCTCTGGATGTTCCCGAAGATGTACAACAGCGTTCGTCAGCATCAACCCCAGCAACAATACCGTTGCAAGCGCGAAGCGTAGGCTACTTAGATTATCGTAAAGTTCTCGTTTTGCGATATGCCAAATCATTTTTTTATGGCTTTCAGCTGTCAGCAATCAGCCTTCAGCAAAGAGCCTCCACTCTTTGTAGGAGGGGTTTGTAACCCCGATTCTTTACTCTTTGTGGGAGGGGTTTGTAACCCCGATTCTTACGTAGCGACCTGACGGCTGACCGCCACTCTACACTTCACTTTTAACAAAAATCAGAAATATGATAATGAACAGAACGACATTAATCATGAGCAGTAAACACACGTCCGGTATCGCTCGCTTTGCATTTATGTTGATGTCATCTCTTTGAAATGAGAACTGAGGCAGACCGCTCCAATCCGCCGCCCCCTTGTCCCCAGAGAACCATTGTCTCGATTCAAACACTTTATTATCGTAAAAATAGCTAATTACGCTTTGTCTATATTGTCTCGCATCGTGAAAGAAATCTCTGATCCCGAGCAAATCGGTTCCTGCCCACGCTTGCGTTGCAGCATCGTACAAACCTACAGGCGAGAGTTTCAACCAGATTCTCTCCATATTTGCGGGTTGAATGAAAATTTCTTCGAGTGTGGGCTTTCGGATGAGCCATGTTCGATCCGCTGCGTCAATAGTCTGCGCGCCAAGGAAACCAAAATGTTTCTGGGCGTGAGGCATCTTGGGTTCATCTTCTTCACCAAATCCTTCGAAATCCATAGTACTTCTATAGGTGTAAGATAGCGTCCGGGCATTATCCAAAAAATAAGCACCGCGCGAACCCCATCCTTTTAACTCATAACCCCAATCTTCTCCTGGGAAATCGTCGGTAGCAAGGTAGTGTTTACGCTCTCTGTCAAATGTGTCCCAGATACTTTCAATTTGGTTGAAAGCGGATGTTCTGAGAGCATCTGGAGCCTCTGGACGTGGGGTCACAGTGAGAATCACATTTGGGTAGACTAAGACCAAAAAGCCCCAAATAAACATTGACGACATCAAGGCAGTACTTGTTCGGCGAGTTGCCGCTGAAATCAGCAATCCGATGAGGTAGAATACGGAAAGATACGCAATGGATGTGAAAATAATACCACCGATGCGAAGAAAATCATTATTATTCAGGGATATGGAGGCGGATGTCGTCAGCAAAATTGTCGCGAGGAGCAAACTCATCAACAATGGCACAATTAGGCAGAGCATTGCACTAATGTATTTAGCAACCAATATTTCTCCTCGTCCAATAGCATGCGTCAAGACTAAACGCAGTGTTCCGCTTTCGTATTCTCCCGCGAATGCATTATACGCGAAAATTAGTGCTAACAGACTCAGGATTACCTCAAAGATAAAAACAATATCCATTGAAGCAAACATATCCATAAACGGATTTGCAGACTCGTGCATGTTAGCATCCCACAGCGACGGCACCGATCCGTGAGAGATCCGTACTTCGTTGCCAAGACGCTTGTCAAACCCAACATTGAAAATACTCAATGGGTTAGGGGGGCGGTCAACGCGCACTGCACCGGCGGAATAGGTAATTTTTTCTTGCAGTTGACGTTGATGCATTTTGACAGCCTCGTTATGACTTGCCAAACGTCGTTCATAATCCGTAATCAACACAAAGGTATTGGCAACTACAAGCAGCAGCATGATGAAGACTGCTGCTGCGAATCGAAATGTCATAAGGTTGTCGAGTGTTTCTCGACGGATAAGTGTTCCTATCATTTTATATTATACCTCAACGCGCACAAATGCGAGATAAGCCCCTGACAGAAGTACGACGACAAACAATGTTAGCAGTGCCAACTCCGTTGCGGCGGTATTGAAATCCTTGCTGAGATCAAGCGTGTCTTCAAATTTTGGAATCGCCTCTGGACTGACAGGCTTCTGTGACATACCCTTACGAATACCATAAATATGAAGGCTCTCTGGATCCGCTTGATCGGTATCAGCGATGAATGTCCTATATTGCTGAGCGTAGGATTGTACATTCTCCAAGAATTGCAAATGCCGCTCGAAACCTGTTCCAGCAAAAGATTCGAGCAGATGCTGAACAATCGTAACAGGTGAGATACGAATTACGGCTCGCACTCGGCTCATTTGAGAAATCTGTTGTTTTAAGAGTTCTTCGTGCAAGCGTTGCTGCGCCTCAGCGTCTTTAGCAACGTACGCCCCACCCAACTCTATTCTTTTCGTCGAGTCTTTAGGCTCCTCAAACCAGCGAGAGAAGAATTCAGCTTCACTTTCACGCTTAAGTTGCCAAGACCGTTCGTAAAACTCATCAGAGGACATGGGCGATGAAAGACCACCAACGATGGAAGCGAGCGTATTTGGCATAGACACAACAAAAACAACCCATACCAGCAGAAGTATCACAAGACTCACAGCACTCCGCTGCACACGGGCAGACACTAATAAACCCAACGCGAGAAAAAGACACATGTATAGCAGTGCAATAAGGAAGATGATACCTAAACGTCCCCACGCTTCAGTGCTGAGATGAACATCGTTTGCTGTGGAAATCACCAACAGATTCAATAACACCGAAAGTGCAAAAGGGATAGTGATACTTATTAATGTTCCTAATAGCTTACCGATCAGTGCCGTGTGTCGTGGCACAGAATTCGCCAACATCAATCGTAGCGTGCCGCGTTCGCGTTCACCGGAGATCGCATCAAACGTGAACAACAAAGCCACGAGGCTTAAGACGTAGCCGATGATAAATCCCCAATCTACCTTGATAACATCTGGACTGATATTTCTCAAATTGGGAGTAATCGGTGGATATGCCAGTATCCAGAAACTTTCAAGGTCGTCCATACCCCAACGGCCGAAACCGCCTTCCACATTATCTGGCAAAAAGGTTTCTCCGCCTTCTGCACAAAAGCGCAGAGGTGATGGTTTTTTGGGAAGACGTCCAGGACCTTGCTCCGCAAGTTTATATAAACTATCAGCAGCGGAGGATTCTAAGCGATTCTCATGTCTGACAACAGTATCGCGATAATTTTGTAACTGCTTTGGATGCTCTCGGAGATGCATAACGGCATTGGTCAACATCAAGCCGAGCAGCAACACTGTTGTCAGCGCGAAGCGAAGGCTATTGAGGTTATCGTAGAGTTCACGTTTTGTGATATGCCAAATCATTATGGGGTTCTCGGTTGTGGGTACGGCGACTGCGTCGCCTTTGAGTCGTGAGTTAAATCCTGTCTCTTAACTCATAACTCATGACCCAAAGGGTTGCGCAGCAACCCGTACTTATAACTATTCTACACTTCACTTTTGACGAAGATCAGAAATATTACGATGAAAAGAACGGCGTTAATCATGAACAAAATAGATACGTATGGTAGTGCTCGCTTAGCATTTGTATCAACATCAACCCGTTGAAAGAAAAACCGTGGGAGACTGTCCCAATCTGGTGTGTCTTTATCTCCAGCGAACCATTGTCGAGACGCAAAAACCTTTTCATTGTGATAATGGTTAACCACTTGCTGTCTGTATTCTCTCGCCGCCTCGAAAAAGTCTCGGATCCCATTTAAATCGGTTCCTGCCCAGGCTTGTGTTGCTGCGTCATACAGCCCTGCTGGTGAGAGTTTCAACCAAACTCTTTCCATATTTGTGGGTTGGACTAAGATTTCCTCAAGAGCGGGCATTCGGATAAGCCATGTTTTCTCTGCTGTGTCTGTAACGCGTGGGCCGAGGAACCCATAATAATTTTGGGCGTGAGGTACTCGAGATTCAGCGTCCTTAACAAGTTCTTTCATGTGTAGAGCACTATGATAAACATACCATAGTGATGATGAACTTCCGTAAGAGTATTCGTTATACCATCCAGACGCCATCATTTCAAAAGTCGTCTTCTCTCCTGGGAAGGCATCATTTATGAGGAACTGTTTGCGTTCTCTGTCGAATTCTTCCCAAGTCTGCTCAATTTGGCTGTAAGCGGATGCAACACGTGCTTTTGGTGCCTCAGGTCGTGGGATGGCTGCAAGGATCATATTTGGATAGACCAGCACCAAAAATCCCCATGCGAACATTGACAGCATCAATGCGGTACTCGTTCGGCGGGTTGCCACTGAAATCAATATGCCGATGAGATAGAATACCGACAAGTACACAACGGAGGTCAAAATGATGCCACCAATCCGTAGAAAATCATCTGTATTCAGAGAGATAGAGGTGGAGGTCGTTAGCAAGATTACTGCGAGGAGCAGGCTCATCAGCAGGGGCACGAGCAGGCAAAGCATCGCACTAATGTATTTGGCGAGTAAGATATATCCGCGACGGACGGAGTGCGTCAAGACTAAACGTAATGTACCACGTTCATATTCCCCAGCAAGGGCATCGTAGGCGAAAATCAGTGCCAGCAGACTCAGGATAGCCTCAAAGATAAACACGACATCCATTGAGGCGAACATGCCCATAAATGAATTCGTTGAACCATGACTGCCAGCATCCCACAACGTCGGGACATACCTGTGTGATACTTCAACCTCATTTCCGAGCCGCTTATCGAACCCGACATTAAATATGCTCAATGGGTTAGGAGGGCGATCAACTTCCAATTTTCCAGCGGAATAGGTTAGTTTTTCCTGCAGTTGCTGCTGATGGGTTTTGAGAGCGGTGTTGTAGTCTGCTAATCGATTTTCGTAGTCTTTAATGAGCACAACGGTATTGGCAACTACCAGCAACAGCATAATCAAAACAGCTGCTGCGAAGCGGAAAGTCATCAGATTGTCGAGGAGTTCGCGGCGGATGAGTGTTGTTAGCATTATGTTCCTCTACCTATAGTTTACCAGTTTCGCGTTTTTTGAGCGAATGCAAAATGTCTGTACTGAGACGCCTCAAACCTCACCAGCAAGTCTTGTTGTGCGGACTTTAGAAGATGTTTAATCTGCGGTGCTAATACGTTATAACCTAATCTACTTCTTTTTCTTCATTATAGAACGGGTGCCGCGAACTAACAGTTTACGCTACAATACCCTTTCATTGAACTCACGTTAATATAAAGACACAGTTTTGTGATGGAAAGGATGCATAAATTTGATGCTACTGAATTTTTATGTTAACTACGTGGGTGGATGCATAGTATAGGCGCACGAAGGGTGAAGCAGGATTATGAAGTGATGATGGTAAAAGGGTGGTTAGGAAAGGAAAAAGTGGGCTTACCTGGAATCGAACCAGGGACCTCGCGCTTATCAGGCGCGCGCTCTAACCGTCTGAGCTATAAGCCCACAAGGAATGTCTTGCGGAGGATAGATGTTTAAGAGAGAACATCTTCGTATTTACTTGTCAAAAGACAATGTTAATTATACACGCTAAGAGAGGGGTTGTCAAGTTAATTTGTTACTGATTTTCTTATGGAAAGTATGTTATTCTTTTCCCAATTGTTTCAGATGCATCAACGTATTTAGCCAGATCACGCAACGCAATAACGGCAGAGCAATTGTCCCGAAGATAATCCATGTATGTTTTAAACAACTCAGGAGAAGTATCGACCCATGGGTGTTCAAGGGCAGGTACACCGTGAAACGTCAGAACGGCGATTTTCCCATCTTTCGCCTGTTCAACCGCCCAGACCAAATCCTCGAACCCCCAGTTCGGACCGGGAACACCTGCTGACGGAACGACCAACGGGTGATGGACATCCGGATCGTAAGCCGGTCCACGTCCGCCCTCTGGATGAAATGGAAACTCCGGTCCAATACCACACCGCGCGAAATGATACCCTTTTTCTGACAACACTTCTATCGCTTCAGGTCCGCGACAATCCGCCGGATAGCCAAAGGTCTCAGGAACAGGGATACCGTATTCTTCGCACCGTTCATCGATGTGTATCAAGTCTGCCAGCAATTCCTCTTTCGATTGTGTGTTGGTATGCTTATGATGACGGGTGTGGTTACCGATCTCAAAACCCTCGTCGTGCAACTCACGGATCTCTTCCCATGTGACATAGTGTGCCTTGCTGTTGAGGAAATTTAGACCTTCAGTGATGAAAAACGTTGCCCCAAAACCGTACTGCTTCAGCAACGGTCCAACGTAAGTATAATCCGACTTGTTACCGTCGTCAAAGGTGAGGACAACCAATCCATCGGGGATGGGTTGCAAGGTTTCAGCTTCAGATAATCCGTGATTCTCTTTTTTCATTTTTTTCACCTAACAGTTAAACCTTACTCAGCAGGTTTTGTCCTCCTACGTCGATGATAAGACGGTTGGATGTTCATGTCAATTGAATTCCAGTAATACTTCAGCGAGTCGTGTGTTTCCCATTCCGAATAGACTTCTTCCCATTTCGCGCAGCCCAGATGAACGCTGAGAGCATCTTCATCAACAGGTTCATTGACCGACTGGTAGCGAGCACTCGTTGCGAGTCGTATGCGATCCTGGGTCATGTTGTCACGACCGCGGTGAATCGTTAAGCTGTGAAACATGAGAACATCTCCACACTTGAAGGGGTTCCATACCCATTCCGTCCTGTCTTCGAGCAGTTTCCATGAACGGACGTCGTTGTCCTTTAGGAACCCGCGGCGGTTCGATCCACGTGCTATCGCTAAGCCTCCCAATTCGGCATCACAGTCTCCGAGTGGTGTCCACACGGTCCACGTATCCTGCGTACCGCGAACCGGATGGAAGTCCTGATGCGGCGGAGTGGTATACTGATGTTCTCCTGGGAAGATGGCGTGACAGATGTGACGCGGATGGACGAAAACAGGGGTGCCGAATAGGACTTCCAAAACATGCAAGATACGCTCGTGATGCGGAAGAGCGTGGAAAAGTCGGAGTTTCTGGATGTCAATGTAGAAACGTCTGAAAGTTTCGGATCCATCCTGTTCACAGATGAAGACGCCTCTTCTGCGGATAGCGGCATCGGGATGGGTATCTGGTTCAAGGAGTTCGTGCTGATCTGCCACACGAAGTACCTGTTTGCGTAGTTCAAGCACCAGCTCTGCAGGGAGTAGCTTGGAAAAAAATAAATATCCGTTCTGGCGACCGTGCTCAAGAAGCCGATCACGATCGTCGATCAAGTCTGTGCAGTCTGCGAATGGCGATTCGGCGTGCATTAAAATTGTTCCTTCTCACTTTTTAAGTTCACCCCATGTGACAGGTAGGGAATCATTGGGATCTATCGCAAAACTGTGCCCCACGGTTGTAACTAATAGATTGTCATACAGGGAATGTTCACCACCACCGGCTCTGAAGCCTATGCCGCCCTGGTCATGGGTTTTATCGTTCCACGTGCAAGATAATTCCAGTTCCTCACCCTGTTCACCCAGGTAGAGATCGTAACGGTCACCTTCAGCAACTATCTTTATTGTATACCATTTGCCAAGCTCAGGTTGCACACCTGATTCATTATCCAACTTATCATCATCTTTAACAATATACGCACCGCCGACTCTCGTAAACCACCAAAATTGATTACGATTATCTGCAACAACTTGAACCAGCGTACAATTGTTTATATCTTTCCCACGTACGACCCAATTCGATGCCCATAGCGGATTTATCATGTGAAAATCGACATAGAATTCAAAGTCAGTGAAGTCGTCTTTGACACTAATCCCCACTTCTCCGCCGTTAACGACGAGTGCTTCATCATCTATGGACCAGGAGGCTGCAGGTATCCATTTACCCTTGTCAATGTCTTTTTTATTAAAGTCATCTTCAAATAGCACTTCACTAACACAAAAAGGCGCGTATATTGAGATGAGTGTAAATAAAAAGAATGTAAAGATGCTGAATCTCATTGCTTTTGATTTTATCATAATTTTTCCTTCTTGTTCGGGACACGACACAAGAGCCCGAATAAATTCGGGCATCCAGACAATAGACCTCTTTTTGTTCAAAGTCATCGACAAAAAGAATCTTGGCGTTTGCGATGCCGAATGTGGTTAAAAATCGGACTTAAAAGGCTCTTTTTATGAACACAATTCTAAGGAAATTCAGATTGAGATATAAGGGGAAATCGGATTGGTTAGTATAGCAATAAGATTGCTGTATCCTGTAGAGAAAATGTTCTTGAAAGTTAAATAGTTTGGGTGCGTGTCTTCTAAGGTAAAGAGCTGTGAACAGATGAATTGTGTTAGAACACATCTGTTAATGCTCCTTAGAAAGGAGGTGATCCAGCCGCAGGTTCCCCTACGGCTACCTTGTTACGACTTCGCCCCGGTCATCGGTTTCATTTTAGAAAGCTCCCTCCCGAAGGTTGGGTCACCTGCTTCGAATGCTACCAACTCCCATGGCGTGACGGGCGGTGTGTACAAGGGCCGGGAACGTATTCACCGCGACCTGCTGATTCGCGATTACTAGCGATTCCAACTTCATGCAGTCGAGTTGCAGACTGCAATCCGAACTGGGGTCGGCTTTTTGGGATTTGCTCCACCTCACGGTTTGGCGTCCCTCTGTACCGACCATTGTAGCACGTGTGCAGCCCAGGGCATAAGGGCCATGCGGACTTGACGTCATCCCCACCTTCCTCTGGCTCGTCACCAGCGGTCTCTCTAGAGTGCCCAGCATTACCTGATGGCAACTAAAGACAGGGGTTGCGCTCGTTGCGGGACTTAACCCAACATCTCACGACACGAGCTGACGACAGCCATGCAGCACCTGTCATAGTGTCCCGAAGGAAAACTATATTTCTATAGCGGTCACTGCGATGTCAAGCCCTGGATAAGGTTCTTCGCGTTGCTTCGAATTAAGCGACATGCTCCACCGCTTGTGCGGCCCCCCGTCAATTACCTTGAGTTTTAACCTTGCGGCCGTACTCCCCAGGCGGGGTACTTAATGCGTTAGCTACAGCACAGAGGGAATCAACACCCCCTACACTTAGTACCCATCGTTTACAGTAAGGACTAGCGGGGTATCTAATCCCGGTTGCTCCCCAAACTTTCGCGCATGAGCGTCAGTCTTAGACCAGAAAGCCGCCTTCGCCACGGGTGTTCTATATGATATCTAAGCATTCCACCGCTACACCATACATTCCACTTTCCTCTTCTAGACTCAAGTAAAGCAGTTTCAAACGCAATGGCTCGGTTGAGCCGAACCCTTTCACGTCTGACTTGCCCTACCGCCTGCGCGCGCTTTACGCCCAGTGATTCCGGACAACGCTTGCCCCCTACGTATTACCGCAGCTGCTGGCACGTAGTTAGCTGGGGCTTTCTACTACGGTAACGTCAAAAACGCTGCGTTATCAGCAACGCTCAATTCATCCCGTAACACAGAGGTTTACGACCCGAAGGCCTTCATCCCCCACGCGGCGTCGCATCGTCAGGGTTTCCCCCATTGCGAAATATTCTCGACTGCAGCCTCCCGTAGGAGTTTGGGCAGTGTCTCAGTCCCAATGTGGCTGACCATCCTCTCAGACCAGCTACCCATCGTCGCCTTGGTGCGCCGTTACCACACCAACAAGCTAATAGGACGCGGGCTTATCTCCGAGCGGCAGCCGAAGCCACCTTTCATACGGCCGACCGAAGTCAACCGAATCGTATTTGGTATTAGCAACCTTTTCAAGTTGTTATCCCCATCTCAGAGGCAAATTACCCACGCGTTACTCACCCTTTCGCCACTTTCCGCCGGGCCGAAGCCCGGTTTCTCGTTCGGCTTGCATGCCTAATCCACGCCGCCAGCGTTCGTCCTGAGCCGGTATCATACTCTCACAAAAGTTTTGAAGTACATCTCCAAATAAATCGAAGTGCACTCACAAGCTATTAATAGGCACGTCACGTTCACTATTTAACTTTCAAAGAACAATCTCACCTTCCTTGTTGAAAGGTAATAGTAATTATACCCCCTATATAAACCTTTGTCAAATTAATTTGTGAAAAAAAAGCATAATTCTGCCTCTCAAACCCCTTTTTTGACAAATTTATCACTTTTTTTTGCAGAAAACAACGTATTTTGGGATATATGACGTTTTTGCCTAATTTTTACGCGATTTCGCGCACCATGCGCGCGTTTCTTACCATGCAAGTGAAACTTTAAAGGCAAAATTCAAATATGGAGATTCTGCCTTAATCACCTAAGTCATCCATTTCAATGACGCGAAAATGTTCCAAAACTGTTGTAGAGATTTAGTCGGGTGGTGCTGCGACACCGCCGCTGATGGCAGGGAGGAAATGAATTTCGGCATCTGTGTCAACGCGATCGAGGATGGATCCCCGGGTGAGGAGACCGTTGATATACACAGCGATGCCGGGCTTAAGACGGTATTCTTCACATAACCGTTCTTTCATACCCGGATAGCGATCATCTAAATTGCTAATCACTTCACGGATAGTCGTACCTGGGATCGTAATGTTCTCTTCGCCGTCTGTGAGTTTGCGCATGAGGGGTGGGATGACTACGGTTGGCATTTTTTTAAAGTATGGGGTAGGCACAAGACCTACCCCTGCGAATTTTCAATAACTTAGATTTTGCCCATGGCTTTCAGAAGCCGGTCAGGCGACATTGGGAGTTCTGTCATCCGGACACCGATTGCGTCGTAGATGGCATTAGCGATGGCAGGGAGCGGCGGCACAATTGGCACTTCACCGACCCCGCGCACACCATACGGATGACCCGGATTCGGGACTTCAATGATGACAGCATCGATCATAGGTAAATCCAAGCAGGTTGGCATCCGGTAATCAAGGAAACTGGCGTTGGTCATGGCACCTTCATCATTGTAGATATATTCCTCATTCAATGCCCATCCGATACCCTGAACAGCACCGCCCTGTATTTGGCCCTCAACGTAGCTTGGATGGATGGCTCTACCTGCATCTTGGATGGCGGTATAGCGGAGGATCTCGACCTTGCCGGTCTCTTCGTCCACTGCTACATCCACCAGGTGTGTTGCGTAGGCACCACCGGCACCACCAGGATTCACGGTGCCACTGCCTACAATCGGCCCCCCGGTTTGACCGAGATGGGAACATAGATCGCGGAAACTAATCTCTTCCTCTTTGCCGTTTATAGATGAAAATACGCCATCTGCAAACTGCACGTTGGCTTCTTCAACTTCCCAGAGTTTCGCGGCACGACCGATCATCTGTCTCTTGACATCTTGTGCGGCTTCATAGGCGGCATAGCCGGTCGCGTAAGTTGTACGGCTACCACCCGTTACAGCGGTGTAACCGACAGAATTGGTATCAACAACGCTTGGATTGACCGATTCGGCAGGGATACCGAGAACTTCTGCCGCTTGCATGGCGATCGAAGAGCGAGTACCACCGATGTCTGTGGAACCTTCAATGAGGTTTATTGTGCCATCGGCGTTGACATTAATCGTAACGCTGGACTCCAAACCGATGTTAAACCAATAACCGGAAGCGACACCGCGACCGTGGTGTTTCTTCCCATTCGGTGCGGTATAGTGTGGATGAGATTTCGCCGCTTCAACTGTCTCAACGAAACCGATGCGCGGGTGAACGGGTCCATCTGCACGACGGTCGCCCTCTTTTGCAGCGTTGAGCAACCGAATCTCAAGTGGATCGATGCCGAGTTTCTCCGCGATCTCGTCAAGAACTGACTCTGAACCGAAAGCTGCGTTTGGTGCTCCAGGGGCGCGATACGGCGCGGTTTTCGGTTTATTGACAACAACATCGTAGCCGTCAATGACAACGTTTTCAATGCTGTAGGGTGCAAAGATACACATTGCGCCAGGTCCAACGGGCGAACCCGGGTAAGCACCAGCTTCAAAAGCTAGATACGCCTCGGCAGCAGTGATCTTACCGTCGTTAGTAGCACCCATCTTGACGCGGATGTAGGAGGCAGGGGTTGGTCCCGTCCCTTCAAACACATCGGTACGGCTCATGAGGACTTTAACGGGTTTACCCGTTTTCTTTGCCAGCAATGCTGCAACAGGTTTAATGTAGACGCTGATTTTACCGCCAAAACCGCCGCCAATTTCCATTGGAATGACCTTGATTTTGGAAACGGGATATTGGAGAATTTCGGCAACCTGTTCACGAACAGTAAATGCCCCTTGTGTGCTACACCAAATGGTCAGATGACCATCTTGGTTGAACTGCGCCGTGGCATTGTGAGGTTCAATATAGCCTTGGTGGACGGTGCCTGTAACGAAATCACGCTCTACAGTAATGTCTGCTTCTTCGAACCCTTTGTCAGGATCTCCCAGTTTGTGCTGGATATGGCTTGCGACGTTGCTAGGTTCGTCAGCCGTTTCACCCATTGAGGTGGTTCTTATGCTATCGTGCAGAAGCGGTGCATCCGACTCCATAGCTTGGCGCACCTCTAAGACCGGTTCCAGCACCTCGTATTCAACATCAATGAGTTGGCAAGCCTCTTCCGCTATATGCGGACTTGTCGCAGCAACAGCAGCAACGGCGTGTCCTTTGTACAAAGCTTTATCGCTTGCCAAGATGTTATCGCAGAGGTACTTGAGATTGACCGCACCTTCGCCTAAGTCTGCGATTCTGTCCTCAGCTTCAGGCAAGTCTGCGGCAGTGACAACGCCTTTAACGCCGGGATAGGCTTCGGCACGGCTGGTATCAATAGATATAATTCGCGCGTGGGCATGTGGACTACGTAAGACTCTACCGTGCAAGAGTCCTGCCATTTGAACATCTGCCCCGTAAAGTGCGCGACCGGTAACTTTGTCGACGCCATCGTGACGGATGGGTCGGGTACCGATGACTTTGTATTCTTTTTTCTCATCCATTACGTATATACCTCCGATTCATAAGATTGCGTTTGTGTGAAGTTAAGCAGAAGCCTTAGCGACATCCATTACCGCCTTGACAATCTTATCATAGCCGGTACAACGACACAGGTTACCCGCTAACCAATACCGAATTTCATGTTCAGTCGGATTCGGATTGCTTTCTAACAGTGCCTTGGCACTCATGATAAAGCCGGGTGTGCAGATGCCACACTGGAGCGCGGCGTTTTCTAAGAATGCATTTTGGATAGGGTGCAGTTGGTCAGGTTCAGCAAGTCCTTCGATGGTTTCGACAGATTTGCCTTCGGTTTCCACACCAAGTACAAGGCATGAATTGACGAGCCTGCCGTCGAGGATGACACTACAGGCTCCACAATTTCCGTTGTTGCATCCCTCTTTAGCACCTGTGAGGTGGAGTTCATCTCTGAGGACTTCCAGCAGACTTTGCCGGGATTCACAGAGAAATTCCACCGTTTCGCCATTGATAGTGGTTTGAACGTGTGATTTTCTCGCCATAGTTATGAATTCCTTTTGCGTTTAGTAAAAGCGGAAAATTGTTATCCTTTCGATAGAGACAGAAATTAATCTTCCTGCTGATCGGGCAAAACTTATGCTGCGTCTCAAATTCTCTGGATTGCGCCGTTAAGTGCGCGCCGCGTGAGCACACCGACGAGGTGTGTCCGTTGTTCTGCCGTGCCACGCATATCGCTAATCGGACGTGCGATGGCTTGTGCAGCTGCTGCGGCTTCGTCAATTGCGGCATCAGAGACTTCACGACCGGCAAGTAACGCACTCGCTTCTTCTGCAAAGAGCGGGGTCGGGGCAACAGCACCGAGCGAGATCCGCGCAGAAACGATTGTCTGTTTCGCATCATCGAGTGTCACAGACGCACCGGCACCAACAACAGCAATATCCATCTCATTGCGCGGGATAAACCTAAGATAAAAAGAACTTGAATTGCTTGCGGGTGCAGGTATCTTCATGGATACGAGCATCTCACCGTTTTCTAACGCAGTCTGTCCGGGTCCGGTACAGAACTGTTCGACTGGCAATTCGCGTTCACCGTTTGGGCCGGCAATGACAGCTGTTGCATTTAGCACAATCAGGGGTGGTATACAGTCTGCAGCGGGTGAGGCGTTACACAAGTTACCACCGACGCCAGCGCGTCCTTGGATTGCGGTGCCACCGATAATTTTAGTGGCGTCAATTAAACCGGGATAGGCGTTGCAGATCTCATCAACGGCATAAACCTTATAACATTCGACTGCAGCACCGAGCGTTAAGCCGGTGTCCGCATTATAATCTAATACATTGACCTCGGGGATGGATTTAATATCGATCATCAAGTCAACGTCACGCCGTGCTTCCCTGACCTGGACGATGAGATCGGTCCCACCTGCTAAGATACGTGCGGTCTGTCCTTTTTCGTCGAGTAGGGTAACGGCTTCTGAGACCGTTTTCGCGGCAACATATCCAAAATCTTGCATGACCGGAATTTCCTTTCGCGTTGTAACTGAAGGGTGTTATTTTAAACGCATTATAGCAAAAAGTCATTTTTAAATCAAATTATGTTGCACTAACTGTGTTATGAGAATACGATAATTGCAGTGGATATCACGATAATGGACATTAGTGGATATAACCTGAATCTGACGAAGTAATGAAAAAGAGAAGTGTCAGAAGCATTGCTAAAGAGGACAAGAGTACCCTCATAGGTAGTTCGTCAAACATCTTAAAAGGTGCGATTTCGAGTTTCCCAGCGGCAACATTATCTGTCACGCCCGTATATCCATCAACGATGTGCTGACCCCGTGCCGTTCCGCCAAAGGTAGTAAACCACACTAAACAGAGAAGTGCGGGAAAAAAAATCACAAAAAATACGAACTCTCGACATCGTTATTGGATATATGAAACAGATAATTGAGTCCAATGTTAATCTGTTGGACCGCCAATCCGAGCGAGGTTGCGAGTCCAAAAAGTGCTGCGAAAGTAGCAATTGTATCAATGATGTGTTCTGGCCAGCCCCATATCCAGTCACCGAATATGGGATAAAACGCTGAGCAGATAGTGAGTGGACGCCCCTGTTGTGGGCGACAAACCCAATGGCGATCCCGACGATACAGTAAGTTCCCAGGCATGCAGCGTTAAAAAATGCCCAGCCTTCCACTTGGCTTTTGAAACTCTTGGAAGTATTGATTGATTTTGCGGGGTATCAGGGGAACAACATGTAGGAAAAGAAACGCCCAGATTTTGATGGCGTTTTTCTTAAGGCTTCAGAGATTAATTCCAAGACAAACGTTCTGTTACATTTTTTTCCAACTTACCTTTATATTCGGTGGTGCCTTTCTTGAAGTTGGTTAGAAGCCTGACAACGACAAAGTCATTGTGGGAAGCATCGTCCTCGTCAATCGGTGGATCAAAGTTAATTTTATATTGTTTGAAGTCAACAGCGCGGATGGTGATATGAAGGATGTGATAGCCACCATGTGGGGCTGGGGCAAGTCTTCGGTTAGTGACAACACCGTAAAGCGTGCGTTGGTTTTGGATGGTCGGTTGTTCAGCTGGCTCGGCATCGCCACGGAGAATGGCAAGGATTGCTGCCTCATTGACAGTTGCCGGGAGTTCCTCGAATTTTTGTCGGCGTTTGAGTTGGTCTCTTGGAAAGATTTCTCCAGTGACGCAGTAGTTCTCAGAGCAGACGGGATTTGAGGTTTCGCATCCGCTGGAGAGTATAACGGTGAAGGCTATGATGGTGGCTATAACACACAAGCGTTTGAGGTAAAAAAGGTTCATATATATCCTTTTGTTTTTTCAGAAAGTACAACATAATAGAGAGGATGTGTAAAAGAAAAAGGCAGAGAAAACTCCCATTTAAAATTTGGTCGTTTTGGTGATACTCTGAAAATCCTTTAAAGTAGCGTATTGGAGATTCTGTTAGTTTCACACCTCATCGTTTTAGGGCAGTTCGCTGAAAAAAGAAGCTAACAACATACTGTTTCTCGATGATGACATCCGAGACGTTTATTCTGTTGGCATGAAAATGAACCTAAAGTATTGTCTGTCGGGGTCTTTGCCTTCCTCTTTCAGAGCTTTGATGCGCTGCTCATCTCTTTCCACCGATCGTCTCTGAAGCCGGATATCCTCGTTGGGAAAACCGTTGTCAACCATCATTTCAAGAACAAGTTTGTTGCCTGTCAGCGTCTGTGGGAGTGTTGCTTCACCCGCAAGGTCTAACTCAAATAACAAGGTCAAATATTCGTCGGACTTCGGATGACCTTCAAACTGGATTGATACAGCTTTTTTCAGCTCCTCTAATGCTAACGTTGGATTCGTTTTCTTAAGTTGAAGATATTTGTCAATGTGTTCCCAAAATGCTGCATGTTCAGAATATGGACCTCGGAGTCTTATGTCAATCAACAAAATGGAATCTTCCGGCACCGCAGACTCCGAGCAACCTATACTTATCAATAGATAGAATATAATAGCAATGTGTACACAGCGATGTAAAAGTCGCATAATATTCCCCCGGAAGAATCGATAAATTTCGTTTGTGTCTACTATTTCAGAATCAGCATCTTCCGCGTAGCAGAAAAATCACCTGCAGAGAGTGTATAGAAATAGACGCCACTTGCCACAGGTTCACCGAGTGCATTTCTGCCATCCCAATATACCGCACGGGACTTCTCCGCATAATATCCCGCAGACTGATGCCCTAAATCTAACTGCCGTACAACTCGACCTGTCGCGGCATAAATCGTTATCCGAACATCGGTCGCGGCTGCGAGGTGATACGGTATCCACGTCTCTGGGTTGAACGGATTCGGATAGTTTGGCAATAACGATGTATCTTTCGGGATAAGTGTTGCCAGAAGCTGCTGAAGCATCAGAATGCCACGTTGAGAGGTATCATCTGTAAGATCTAAATACTGTGCTTGTGTGAGCCACTGTTGCACGTCTGCTGCGGTGAGTATCTCCAGTGTCTGTGGGCGTGCTGCGGGAGCGGCTGCCCCGGTGCCCATCTGACCAGCAACTTTGACGAGATCGACAATATTGACAACACCATCGCCATTGACATCAGCGATATTTTCTCCCTTCTTCCCGAAGTTTGAGGATACCGATACTAAATCCAAGATGTTTACTATGCCATCGCTGTTGACATCTACAGCATCTACTGGGTCAGGTTGCGAAGTCGAAATCGGCTCAAGTAGCGTTTGGACGTCCCATAGCTGAACTGTTGTGTTCGCTCTACTGGTGGCAAGCGTCTGTCCGTCAGGACTGAACGCTACTGCTATAACACTGCGTGCATCCTCCTCTGGAATATCTATGTATTCACCCGTCTGTATATTCCACATCCGAACTTTACGATCCGAACTTCCAGTGGCAAGTTTTTCCCCATCGGGACTAAATGCCACTGGATTTGTCCATCCTGTTCGATTGGTAAGGGTTCTTTTGAGTTTTCCGGTGTTTGGATTCCACAAATGAATCGTTTGGTCTGCGCTGCCACTGGCAAGCATCTTCCCGTTTGGACTAAATGCCACACTCCAGACATTATTTGTGTGCCCCTCAAGCGTCGCTTTGAGTTGAGCCGTTGCTATACCTGTGGGCAGAAGTAATACAGAAGCTAATAGTACTGTAATAGTCAGAAATTACTTCTTTTTCATAAAATTGAACATCTAACTCCTTTTTTACATAAGCAAACAGATATAAAATCCGCACCGGTTTTATCAATCTCACACACACAAAGAAAAAATTAGCCGCCTGACTCCTTCCATTGCGCGTATTTTTTAGCGTGCGAATATCAATGCATAAGGATTCTGCTGCCTCATGCAGAGGAAGACGTATCTTAATTTCCATAAAAGCAGGTTGTTTTTAACCCACACAACCTGCAAAGCGAGGTGCTAACAAAGCAACTACCCGACGGAGTGCTTGGCAGACAAGCAGTAAGGAGCACTTCTGATCAATAACCTGTCTGTTAAATCAGCATGCGGGTGTTCTATTAAGTCCAGATATTTTTCAAACGCCACAAGCGTTTCGCCGTAGAAAAACAGGAGGCGCAATTAGAAATCGCGCCTCTGTTGGTTCGTGATTCGGATACACTCCGACCGGACGATAGCAACAAACCCAATGCTTCCTACTTGAGTATCAGCATCTTCCGAGTCGCAGAATAATCACCTGCAGAGAATGTATAGAAATACACACCACTCGCCACAGACTCGCCCTGGGCGTTTCTGCCGTCCCAATACGCCGCGCGATTTTTCTCCGCATAGACCCCCGCAGGCAACTGCCCTAACTCCAGCCTCCGCACTAACCTACCATCTGCTGAATGAATAGAGACAGTAACATCCGCAGATTCAGACAACTGATACGGGATCCACGTCTCCGGATTGAACGGGTTTGGATAGTTTGGCAACAGCGCGGTTTCCGCGGGTGTTGCTTGCGAGACTATCATCAACGTCGCCAATAGCTCCTCCAGCACCTGAATACCATTTTGGAAATCTGCATCCGTGTCGTTGAGTTGCTTGGCACGGGCAATCCAGCGTTGAAGCATGTCCGCAGTGAACACCGGAGGCACTTGCGAAACTATCGATGGCGCAGCTGCTGCCACCTCCAACATACTAATAACCGTGATAACATCTTGACGATCCACCACGCCATCAGCGTTGACATCCGGATTTGGGTACGTGCCTTTGGCAACGGATTTGCCGAAACTCGACGCAACGGTTACGAGGTCCTCCACATCGACCACCCCATCAAGATTGACATCTTCGGCGATGAGTTCGGGCAATGCGTTCATATCCCAGAGATAAATTGTTTCGTCCCATCCGCGACTCACCAGCGTGTTTCCCTCGGGATCAAACGCTAACCAAGGCACACCTCGCGGTGGTCCGGTAAGCGCTCGCTGGGGTTCGCCAGTGCGAGCGTTCCACAACTGAATTCTGCGCCACCCGCCACTCGCCAAGGTCTGACCATCCGGCGAATACGCCAAGGCTTCACCTCCGCCATCAATAGTTTGCTTGAGTTGACCGTTCTGAGCATTTAACAACTGGATCTCGTCCCAAGTCCCAGTCGCTAAAACTTTACCATCGGGTGAGAACGCAACGGATATATGTCCATCCCTTCGCACAGAAATCGTCTGTACGAGTTCTCCTGTGCCAGCGTTCCATAAGCGAGTTGTGCCGTCCCAACTCCCAGACGCTAACACTTTGCTGTCAGGTGAAAAGACAAGTGAAGTGATCTCTCCTGTAGGCCCAGTAATCGTTTTCTGGAGTTTCCCGGTGCCAGCGTTCCATAAGAGCACTGTTCCGTCCCAACTTCCACTCGCTAACATTTTACCGTCGGGAGAATATGCGATAAAAAGGGCAGATTCGCCTTGATAGCGCAGGTTTTTCTTGACGCGCCCCGTCCGGGCATTCAACAGTTGAATCTGTGGACCCTCGTTCCACCTCTCAATCGCCAAGGTGTTACCATCCGGAGAATATGCGATGATACCGCTCTGTATTTCTACATCAAACGCCTTCGTAAATTTTCCGTTTGAAGCATTCCATAAGAAAATCCCGTCATCACTCGTCGTCGCTATCGTCTTACCATTGGGAGAGAGTGTGACCGATCTGAAGTTAAAATGCCCCTCAATGGTCAACCTGTTCGAGCCAGTTGAAGTGTCCCACAAACGAATCGTTCCATCCCAACTCGCACTGACTAAGGTGCTGCCATCGGATGAAAATATCATGCGATAGATGCCATTTGTATGTCCAGAAAGCGTCTGTTGGAATTGAACCGTTCTAAAGTTGAACACACGAATTTCACGTGTTGCCACCGCTATCTTGCTGCCATCAGGGGAATACGTTAGGGTATCACTCCGCATATCGTCCGTTTGCGTGTTTTTACCCGTGCGGGTGTTCCAGGAACGGATCTTCCCATCCCAACTTCCACTCACCAATGTGCTGCCATCGGGAGATAAGGACATGGAGTTGATGCCTTCTGGGTGTTCAAGCTTCCGCAGGAGTTTGCCCGTGCGAGCGTTCCACAAACGAATCGCTTTATCCTGACTGCTTCTCGCAGCAGTCGCCAAGATCTTACCATCGGATGAAAATTCCAACAGTCTTACACCGCTCGTATGCCCAGAGAGGGATAATTTCTGATCACCCGTCTGAGCATCCAATACATCCACACCTTGCCACCGTCCCACTGCGAGCATTCGACCATTTGGAGAATACGCAATTAAATTGCTTTCTGTATCCTCAAAGGTTGCTTTCTGTTGCTGAGTACTCGGATCCCATAAATGAATCTCTCTGAAACTCGCACTTGCCAATGTCTTGCCGTTCGGCGAATATACGACGGAATTGACCCGATCGGTATGCCCAGTGAGAAGGGCAACCTCGGCACCCGTCTTCGCATTATAGAGCCAAATCCCAATACCCGTCGCTACGGCGAGTTGTGTGCCATCAGGCGACAAGGCTATATCATTTGCTCCACCTTTACCGATCCGCGCTTTGGCACCTTCGGGTAAATGCCATTGTACCGTGTCTTGGGCAAAACTGTTAGACACAAACAGAATTGAAATAAACAATAAACTCCACTTTAAAAACAAACGTTTCTGCACAAAAATTTATCCTTTCTAAGAATGTGTAGACACCTGAGTTATGCCGCACTCTGACATGCACGTATCTACTTCTGAATCAACATTTTGACAGGATTATAAATCACCCTATCAATCTCCATTTGGACTTTTTTAACGCAATTGAGTTATCAATTCCGGGTTGACCGTCCGTTACTTATGTATCGCAAACTTTAGTTATAATAGGTCAATTTTAATTATTATTCAATAAAAAATATAATAAAGTCTCTATCTAACTTAAAATTATATGGAATTTTCAAGGAAAAGTGAATTATGTCCATAAAAATTGCTGATTTTGCTTAAAAAGCACATAATACTTTTGAATTTTAGCTGGTTTTTTCGAGAAACGCCTCTTTCCAAATGCCGCGGGATCTTTAACATTTATCATGATTCGCAGACCGCCAGCATAAAGTCCTTATCCACCACTACTTCTATAATCCCCCAAAAACTGCCGATTCGGTGCAGCAGCTTTTGTGGGATTCCCGACAATTGTTGAGTATAAATAAAATAAGTAGGACCAAAAACATGCTAAATTATTTGAGTGGGCATTACTTTTTTTATAAAAAAAAGGATATACCCTACCTCGAATGAACTTAGGTTTTATCTGGGCTTTAGGTACATGCCTTGAAAATATCCTTGGAGATCTCAGGGGGACCGATATAGATGCCGGTATGTTAGAGAGTGGCACGAAACTGCTACAACAAATTGTCTCCTTTACTACTGATGGAATAAGAAGGGAACATAAATTCCGATCTGATGTGAAATATTTATCGGATAGGTTTTCCAAAAAACAGGTTAAATTACAAAAGGTTTGTTCAGGGTATTATTATATTGTTGTTTTAATTGACAAAAAATATGTCTAAACATAACTTTAGCATAAACTCTTATTGTTATTGACTTTATATCAATATAAAATTTGACCGAAAATGAGATTCTTGATAATATACAATTTAGTAAGGTCAGATATTTCCGTATTGGACTTCAGCGTTCTGTTCCTTGGTAGAATGGATATCCGGAATTTACCCAATTCAAAAATAGAAAAATCGCTTTACTGTAGTTAGAGTAGCATGCCAATGACAACCAATATCTTGCAAGATATAATTGCCCACTGCCACCAACGGCGTGAGAAGCCACTTAAGCAACAGAAGACGACCACAACACCTCCGCTGTACAAAGGGCTTCCTTACTATTTCACAGTCTATTGTGCACACGGATACCCTGTGATGCTTCAAGACTTGGAGATGGCGGACATTTCCTTCATGCCGATAGGGCAGGCACCCGGAACCGCCCACCCACCTCGGAGTTTTGGGGGCAATCGGTTCTTGAAACGCCAACAGGCGACAGACTGGGATATCATGCAATGGCACAAGTCGTGGGGGATTCAAGTGTATACGGGTATTCCCTCGGCACGCGATGGCGCATCATGGCATGACATCGACTTTAAATATGAAGTTATCTGTGCCGCACCTGATGCCGTTCTTGCTTGCATTCAAGCACTCGTTGACGCCGTTGCGAACCCGTTGTTGACGCTGTCAAAGTCCGGTGGGCTGCGCTTTTCTTGCAGGATACCCGGGTACTTGCACCCAAACACCAATCAGGCACGGTTGTATGTTCATAAACATGCCCCGACATCGGAGAATCCCGATCAGCATGACACATATCTTGAAATTTTGGGTGAGAAGGGACATAGTTGCTGGGATGCGCGCTATGAAATCCTACTTGGAAGTTTGTTAGATCCGCCCGTGATTTCTAAAGAAGTGCTCTTTGCGTCTATTGATGCCCTTCGCGCAAAACTTCATGAGCCTGTTCCCAGAAGTCTACAATACAAGGAGAGCATCCTTGACGCGCCATACTCTCTCGGATCGGGTAAACTTGACCTCGCCAAAGAAGCGTTTTTCAAGCGCAGGTTTTCTTACGTCAAACAAGCGGATGGATTTCACTATTGGAGCCAGCGAGGAGATGAGACTGGCAACACAGAGGTATCATTGTGGGAAAGCGATGGTGCCGTGTGGATATGTGCCTCTACATCTGAGACCGGGCTGCCCACGGAGGCAACGCTCATAACAGATGTGTGGAAGGATACCGGCATCCTGCCGCCGATTCCAGAGACGGGGCTGCCTATAGATGATAAGGTGCTCGTCGTTAGGGAAGGGAAACTCAGTCCGTTGGCAATAAAACGTCCTTCTCCAATGTTAAACAAGTTGGGACCTACCGAAAAGGTTTATGAAACACGCGAAGCAATTTCCCTCCAGATACAGCGTGCTTTTGATAGGGATGTCAGCGTTCTTGGACTTATTCCCCAGACAGACTTAGAGAAAGACCGCGAAGTAGAATCCGTTCTGTATGATGGTGAGGCGATCTGTTTAAATATACCAAATGTTGAGCTTGGGGCAGAAGTAGAACAATTTCTTGAAAAGGAAAATGTGAGATCGGTTGAGCGGTGGCGGGATCGGTCGCATCTATGGGATCAGGTGAAAGATATTCCTGTCGACGTCCGCATGGCAACTCCCTTTCAACATGGAAACGTCTGTGAGGATCCTCAGCGGTGCGAAGCACTTGAGAAAAAAGGTGGGAATCCGAGCGACATTATCTGTCCGCAGTGCCGCGTTTATACAATATGTCAGGAGCGAGGCTATCTATCGCAATTCGCTACATTACAAACTACCAAAGCGCAAATGTTAGAGGATTTTCAACTGTTTTTGGACCCACAATACGCAAAAACAGTGGAACAACTTCTCGAAGTACGCGATGGAATACACTGGCTTTGTATCATCAATGCCAAAAGAGAGACTGAACTGTTTATTGAATGCAAATTGTCTAAAACCACATTGGAGGAGTGGATTGTCAACTGGCAAGGCAGTGCCTTAGGAAACTTTGCGATAGCCCTATTGAATGTAGTAGAAATCAGAGACAAATACCATGCTGACTCCATCAGACGTCTCCGAACGGTGATACAAACGTTTGAATGGCTGGAAGAAGAAATCATCCAACAGATGTGCCACGTCGAGGTACAGGGTAGAGTTGTCGCACGAGGGACTATTGATACAGAGACCGGAGAGGAATTAGCACGCTTTACGATCGAGTTTGAACGAGGAATCTCTGCTTATATTCCTTTGGACGCTGCGGCTGCGGATAGACTGGCGGCAGAAGGATTGCCCTTTTTTCGACTTCACGCTTTTGTGCCTAACGAAGACATGAAAATCCTGATGCCGGTAGCGGATGCTGTCAGGTTGGGTATCTTGGATGCGGCGACTGTTGAAAGCATTCAGGAGTTCCCAACGGTTTGTCCGGATCCAAACTGGACGTTTTGGCATCAACTCAAACGTTTTTTCGCATATTACACCCGAGACGCTGATGCACCGATACGATGGGAGGACGAAGTACTACAGTTTTGGATACCGCCGGTACTACATCCGAGCGTTAGACACCTGTTGGTCACTTCCTCGGTTCTCCACGGCAGACACCTACGGCGAGCGTTCTTGGATGAGGAAATTGAGATTCTTCACACCCAACCCACGGCGTGGGTTCCCGGAAACTGTGTTTTTCAGATTCGCACGGGTATTTATCCACGCGAGACAATTTTAGACCTCAACAACACCTGGGACGTTCTCGGGGTGTCTGAAACGGGGCAGCACATTTTTTGGAGAATCCAAGCTGAAATTGAAAGGGACCCAGATGTAAAACATGGGATTATAACCCATGTTTACTCACTGGTACAGTTGGAGGATATCGCAAAAAATGAGAACGTCTGTTTTTTGACGTCTTTTCGACGGATGGAAGGATTGGAAACCGCTTTTCAAGAAGCACAGGTCATCTGGATAGTTGGCTTGCCGGAAATAGGACCACGCGCCATTTTGGAGCGCACTCGGATCTTGTTCGGAAACGATGAGGAACCTCTCTCTTATGAAATGGAACCTGAGTCCTATCGCTACAAAGACGAACGCGTCCAAAGTGTTTATGAAAAAACGGTCGCCCATATATTCACAGAGATTATAGAGCTCGCTCAGCTGAATCGTTTGGAAACCAACAAGAAAGTTGTGTTGATTACGGGTTTGCGAATTCCTGAGATCACTGACAGACCTGAAACCCTTCTTTTTGACTGGGCAGATTTTGAGGTTGCCGGTGGCTTAGACAAACTTGCCGAGGCAATACAGACACGCCAACGCTTTGAAAGAGAACGAGACAATCTAACTGCTGAATCCAGCAGAAAAAAGGTAGAGGCGGTTCTCGGGTGCTCCCCAAGGCAGGCGAACCGACTGTTGCAAAGACTGAGAGGCGGGAAAATCGCACGTGTCTCTTTCCGCGAGCAAATTCTCGCACTCCTCGCCGATGGAGAGAAAAAAACACCGGAATTCGCGGAAGCGATTCAAGGACATCCAAAAGCAATAAATACAGAACTCACTCGCCTTGTAGACACCGGCGAAATCGTAAAGGTGCGGCGGGGAGTGTATAGGCTGCCAGAACTTTAAAACGGGCTGCAGGCGATTATCTTGACATACTCCATACGCTAAAGCGTGGAGATGTTTAGAACGCCTCACTTCGTGAGATGGATTGTGGGATCAACAATTGTAATGTCTCCTTTGTGGGTAGTAAATCATGTCTGCTTTTGGGGATCAATAGAAAAATGCCCGATTCCAAATGTTAGGAATCGGGCAGATTCAAGGGTTTAGGAGAAGTTGTAAATATTGGATTCTGTGTCTTAAACTTCCGTTGACAGTAAGGGTTTAATTACCGCCACCTTCAGCACCGCCTGCATGTTCGCCACCATTACCTTCAGCACCTTCACCACCGCCACCTTCACTACCTTCACCACCGCTGCTACTCATGGGTCCGACTTCAGGGTGCGCTGTCCACCTGTCAAACGGCGCTCCCTCTGCAACGAGGACAATCGGTATCTGCTCACCAGGGGCAAGGTCAACTGGAGAAGTTGGACCGAGTTCAACGCCATTTGACAAGTGAATTTCGACACGAACTTGCAATAAGATTGCATTCGTAGTATTTTGGACAGTGCCTTCAAAGGAGTTAGTCGCTGCATCATAGGACATAATCAGATGCGCGCCATTTCGGACATTATCGTATGTATCGCTAAGAGAGAGTTGGACTGTTGACTCTTCGCTATCTGTTTCAGCAGTCACGGGATTTCCGTTTGTGACATCCCTTGAACATCCGTAAATACCTGCTATCAACACGATAGCAATGGCTGTGAGAACTCCGCAAAAATGATTCATTGATGTGTTCCTTTCAATATATTGGTATACATTCCATTGTGCTTGGGTTTTCACGTGATTACTTTCATCTTTCTAACGATTGTTCACCAGATATGTTTACACGAAACAGAAATGTTATTAATAATCTTAAGATAGATACTAAATTGTCCTACATACGCGATAGAAAAATCAAATTGTGCTATTGCCTGTCAATCGTTGCTACTATGTCTGCTTTGTCTGAGGAGATTGCAACATTAAAACTTCGTTCTGTTTCTGGACCCCGTCAGCCAAGTCAATGAATTTTGTGTTCTTGGCGTTCGCATTCTCCAGTTGTGCTTTCAAATCTTCTACCTACCCCTTGAGAAGGAGACAATTTTGGGTGTATCATAATGAGTTATATCCTGCTCCATATTTCCCTACGGTTCCTGACTATAATCATGAGTATATCTGGTGGACGCCGTGTTCAGATTGTACAAAAGACACTCCAACGCAAAAAGGAGTCAATGATGAGGTGCCCCTTGAAGATAAGTAACCGAGGAACCTTTTTTAGCATCCTGTGTTTACTGTTTTTTATCTTTTCCTATCAAGTTGCTGATGCCCAGGAGTCTTTATTGGCAGCTGAAGAAACGCTTCCGGATTCTGCGATCGTATTTGACCTCATAGAGAGCATCAAGTTTGCCGATGGGACACAAGTGAAGTCTATTGCGAAGTCTGAGATTGATGGACTTCGGGATCTGCCTATAAGCTTTGGTGAGAATGTGGGTATTGAGAGTGTCAGACTCATGAAGAAAAAGGGAGACGCTATTGAAGTGCGGACGTGTCGAGAATATGATGCTGGTCTAAAAAGTGGCTATTCCCCAGCAAATAATATGGAGAGAAAACTCGCATCATTTTTCAAGTATCCTTGTGCCTTGTTAAACGCCCTTGAAATAGCGTCTGTTGCAGAAGAAAGTTTTATCACAGACGTTGGTGTTGTGAATGTAGAGTTGCTGCCATTCTCGCTGTTTCCGCATATTGGCGAGTACAAAAGCCGTCAAGAGTTCGCAATAGATTTACAAACGACGTATCAGCAAAAGATAGAGACTGGGGAGCTGGTGGTCAGAGAAAGAACTGAACACGTTTTGGAGATAGAGGACACCGGTGTGGTGCAATCGTTGCGGGAAATCGTGCGTGCCGACTTTAACAATGACGGTATTGAGGATGTCTTGGTGGATGAGGGAAATTGGGTGACACAAGGCACATACAGTTCTTATGGGATTATCGTCTTGACCCGAAAATCGCTGCATGGTAAGTTTGAAGTCGCCCGACCTTTGGATCCCAGGCAGTCTCCATATTTTTTTGATTCAACCTTTGAATAAAAGTCAATCAACTTCCTAAGATAGAAACACATGCGCTCGCCTCTGAAATCATAAAGCAGGTACCTCTGTTGAATATTCCACCTTTGACAGATTTTAGCTCTCGCGACATTAAGAACCTATTTTTAACTCTCTATTGAAAGGGTCGGAACATACCATTTTTAACGACAAGTATCTTTGGTTGGTAGACGGCATCTCCATTGGTATTGAATGAGAACTGCCCTAAGACTGTATCAAAGTTTTTTATTTTTGCGAGTTGTTCTCGAATGCGTTCCGGATTCGTTGACTGTGCGTTTTCGACGGCATGTGCGAGCAAGTATAGTGATGTGTAAGACCATGCGGCAAAGGTAGTTGGACTTTCACCGAATGTTCTTCTATAGTTTTCAACGAAGGTTTGGTTTCCGGGGGTATCGTCTGTTGTGAGCCATCCTGTGAATGTTATTGCACCTTCAGCGGCAATCCTCGCGGTTTGGACTTCAAGGTTCGTCAAAGAACTAACGATGAATGGCACATTGATGGAGAGTTGACGTGCTTGAATGAGTATATTTAATTTCTCAGGTGGCAGTGCGGAAACGAAGACGGCATCTGGATTCGATGCCTTTATTCGGTTCAATTGTGCATGGAACTCAGTATCTCCACGCTGAAAGGACTCAGAGATTAGCAGTTCTATACCGTTCTCGGCAAATGCGTCTCTCAATGCTTCCTCCCGATCCCCGGAAAAGAGATCCGTTTCATCATATATTGTAGCGACCCGTTGGTAACCAAGTTTTTTGTGTGTAGCCTTGATGCCTCTAGGGATCACAACATCTGTAGTGAGGGGCATGCGAAAGACAAAATTGCCAATTTCACCGAGTCCGCGAGCCCCTGATGTTGGGCTAATTGCGACAATCTGATTCGCCTGTGCGACTATGAAAGCCTGTTGTGTCGCACTTGAGGTTCTCGGACCGAGAATTACAGACACACCTTCTTCATGAATCAGTCTATTGAAGGCTTCAACGGCTCCCTCTGGGGTGCCCGTATCGTCTTCAACAATAAACTCGAATCTGATTGACTCGGTATTATTAATTTCGCTCAAAGCTAAATCAAAACCTTGCTTTATGAACTTTGTTGAAGGAGCTAAGGGTCCTGTCAAAGGCAAAACAACACCAACGCGAACCTCGAGAAGCTCGTCTTTAACAGGCTGGATAGTTTGCGACATGCGTTCACAAGCAGAAAATCCAATTATCAAAACCAAAATCGCTATAATGAATGACAATACTTTCAATTAATTCTCCTCAGGCATGGCACCTGGGGCTATCGGTTTATAGTTCCAGATTCTAAGAGGTAACCATCATGACAAATTGACCATGTGCGTTTTAGTTCATTTTCACAGGACCTACAACATCCTTACCATCTGTCCCTATGAAGTCAGTCCTTGGTGCGTGTGCGACAAAAAGGTTGTTTTCATCAGCGATGAAGACGTACCACTACCCATTAATATTTGCCGGATCATTGTAGTAGGTAATCACTGCTTCGCGACCAGCAGATTTGTAAAGTTTTACTCAGCCCGTATTCCTTCCGATGCAACCTTCGTCTCTTTTCTGTTGAGATTATGTTGTTGCATTGTTTACCGTCATAGGGTAAAAGCAGGTTGTTTTTAGGAACCCGCACAACCTGCAAAGCGAGCAATGAAAGTAAGTCTCCAACGGACCGCTTGGCGAACACACGGAAAACAGAAAGGTATTCTAACCCGCTGTTCGTTAAATCAGCGTGCGGAGATAGCATTAATAAGGGTATCCCTAAAGCAAGTGTTGTAATTTCTGATAGAATTTGTCGTGTTAACTTTTTAAGTCAATTCCCGTTAGTGTTCTCTTACGGCGGTGGATTGTAGAATGTAATGGGCATCATCGTAAGAGACCCTTCATGATTGTTTGTTTTCTTATTTTCGTTTCCATTTATCTTCACCTTTTCCAGCTTTGCTATTGTATTGCATGCTATCTTTATGCCTGCTGTCCACATCGGAATCGTACCAACCCGCAAGCAAGAAAAAAAGAAACAACACAAAAGAACCTGCCAAGATGGCAGAGCAGACGAAAATCAAGAACGCTAGCATCTGAGCACCTCACTGTATGAATTGTCGGTTGCTTTCAGGATCGGTTGGCTCGGACATCTATCTGATAGTTTCCTGGCATTGATCCCCTTCGGTCTGAGTATCATCACCAAGAGAAATCAGTAGTTCTCACTTCCTACACACTGTCGATCTTGAAAACGCGTAGCAATATGGGTCATTGCGTTAGTTTCCGCTCTGAAGTTTTGGATAATCAGTATTCTGTATTGTCTGGATCAACCCGTCGGCAGTCTGATTCCAAACCGCAGAAGCCTTTGATTTTACACTACAATGCACATCCAGCACATTCCCCGACACAAAGATAATTTTCACGGTATCTTCCGAAACTTTCTCGACCGTCTCGATGTGGTCGGTCTCTATGAGCACCTTGCCCAGAAGCAACTTCACTGACGCACTCCTTCCCGTTCTTCGAGACTCAGTAGTAAGTGTGTCCGAGTGGCAATTCGGCGGGGAAGAAAGTGACCGGTGGATGGAACTTCTTTGAAATCTCTATACGATGATTTGGCATCAACATTCACCGACATTTTCTACTCCTATCCTTGCCACAACAAATGCTCTTTAGCATTCAGAAAATACTGGACTAAATTATCAGGATTCAACATTTTATCTGACGTAAGAATATGTTCATCACAGGCATTTACTGTAGCCACACATAAACAACTAATTTCATAGGTAGTCGCACGTAGAAACCACCTATCTGTTATAACGCCATTGCTAGCATTGTCCAAAACTTTTTCGGGATACATAATTAAATGAGAATCTATGTTCTTCAAATGGTTTAACAGAAAATCACGATCAATAGAAAAAGTATCTGCGAAAGACTCTATCAAAAGGTATCCATGACTAAAGGAATCTTCTTTGTCAATACAAATTACTAACTCAATAGCATCACGATTAATATCAACAGGGTCTAAAGTCATCTTGTATAAAGGTTCTTTGAATTTCCATCTTCGCATATAACCAGCATCAGTAGATTCAAATGGAAATCCAAAAGGACTAGAAACCTCTAAATCTAAAGTTTCTAACTTCATTACATAATCTCCGATTATATTTACTCATTGATTTTCATGTCAATATGATCATAAAGTATTTGTGCTCTGATTGCTTTACGTCCATGCTTGTATGTCATTTCAACAGCTTCATTGACACTCCCAGAGCTAAAGCAATAGGATTCTTGTTTCTTCAGAGAGCCTGTCTGTTTATGCATTAAATTTTCCATCCATAATAGTTGATTGAGGGATGTTATTGTGCCCGTCCAAGTTTTTGAAATCGCAGCAGAGACACATGCCGAGGAGAACCAGGGCAAAAGGGAAGCTGGTTGCGAGGACTGCCCCTTGCAAGGAAGCGAGTCCACCACCAAGCAGCAGGGCTATCGCGACAAGCCCTTCAATCACACACCAGAAAACCCGTTGGGGTAAGGGTGCATCGGACTTCCCACCGGCTGCGATGATGTCAATGACCAGAGATCCTGAATCTGACGAAGTAATGAAAAAGAGAAGTGTCAGAAGCATCGCTATGGAGGATAAGAGTGTACTCACAGGTAGTTTGTCGAACATTTTGAAAAGTGCAATTTCCAGTTTCCCACCGAAGACGTTATCTGTCACCCCAGTGTATCCATCAACGACGTGCTGACCGAGTGCGGTTCCGCCGAAGACACTAAACCACACAAAACAGAGGAGCGCGGGGAAAAAAATCACAAAAAAAACGAGTTCTCGCACTGTGCGTCCTTTTGAAATTCGGGCGATGAAGGTGCCGACGAAGGGTGCCCAGGCAATCCACCACGCCCAATAGAAGGTTGTCCAATCGTGCAGGAAAGTGGTATCCTCGCGTCCTACCCAATTGCTGAGGGGTACCACTTTCATCACATATTGACCCGCACCAGCGAGCATATTTTGGAAAATGTAGCGCGTCGGTCCGAGAACAATCATAGCACCCACCAGCAAAAACGCGAGAACACTGATGGATTGGCTCAGACGTTTGATACCGCCGTGGAGTCCTGTCAACACAGAAATAAGTGCCATTGCGGTAATCAGTACGATCATCACCACCAGCGTGATGTCATTATTGGGTATATCAAAGAGATAATTGAGACCGATGTTAATCTGTTGGACCCCCAATCCGAGCGAGGTTGCGAGTCCAAAAAGTGCTGCGAAAATAGCAACTGTATCAATGATATGTCCCGACCAGCCCCAGATGCGCTCGCCGAACAACGGATAGAACGCTGAACGGATGGTGAGCGGAAGTCCCCTGTTGTGAGCGGCGAACCCAATGGCGATCCCGACGATACAATAAGTCGCCCAAGCATGCAGACCCCAGTGATAACTGGCCGCTGCTATCCCGGTGGCAGCGGCTTCCACCGTTTCATGCGGAACGTTGAGCGGCGGATTCTGAAAGTAGGTAACGGGTTCCGCCGCCCCAAAAAATAGCAGCCCCGTATCAACCCCTGCAGCAAAGAGCATGCAGATCCACGTCAAGTAGGAAAACTCGGGCTTCGCATCTGGACCTCCGAAGCGTACCTTGCCGAGAGAAGAAAACGCAACAAATATACAAAATACAAGCACGAGATTCATTGATATGAGGAACAACCAATCAAGGTTTGTCGTCAACCAGACGCGCGTATTGGTGAAAACGCTTGTCGCACTTTCCTGAAAAACAAGTGTGCCAATTACAAATGTGACAATAGTGATACTGGAAATCACGAACACAGGCGTCAAGTAAATTTCTAAACCCAAGAGTTTTTTGTGCGTCTTTTCCGTAAGTATCTGAGAGACTGTTGCTTCTTTTGACATTTTCAGCCCCTTATCTTTCATATAATTCTAATGTAACGAGCGATAAAAAAAACTGCGCAAAAGTGAACCAATGGTCGATAACTGTTAGCAGAATGGATGCACAGATAAGTGCAACGACGGCTGCAAAGGTCTCTATTTGGGTTTTCTTTTTCATTTGTGTTCTATACGTTTCCAACGGCACGTCTGATTGACTTCATGCATGCGCTGGACACACCCCACGCTCTCCAAGTTCAGAAGAATGCCGCGGACAAAGGCGTCGTTATCCGGGTTGGAATCCGAAGAACTGTTGATGCCGAGACGTTTGC
Organism: Candidatus Poribacteria bacterium; assembly: GCA_958295815.1. Lineage (GTDB taxonomy): Bacteria > Poribacteria > WGA-4E > WGA-4E > WGA-3G > WGA-3G. The sequence continues at coordinate 398,862 of OY282374.1, forward strand.
CAATTTCAACCGGCAAAAGGGCATCCGTACCCATCGCTTCAAGCACGCCTTCTGTGACATAAGCCAGACCGAACTGAACCAACGCTTTAGAATTTTCGTACATCGTTTGTGGCTGTTCCTTTCTTTTTATTGAGATACTTTTGATTTCAAGGCTTGGTGAGCCTCTTTCTCATTATCAATGTGTGCGATGATTGACACATCAGAAGTGGCTTTTATCTCATCAGCAACGCTTTCCAACGCCACTATGAGTTTCTCATACTCCGAATCTGTGAGATTGTTCGCCGTAATATGGATACTGATTTCTTTTGCCATAACCCTTCCCTGTTGTTTTTATACTCCGATTGAGAGGCGTTTGATTCGCAAATCGTCACGGGACGATTTTCTCCTGTAAACGCCGTTGTGCGCGCCTCAATCTGCTTTTAATCGTATTCACTGAAACTCCCAAGCGTTTGCCAATCTCCGTCAGCTGCATTTCACGCAGATAGTAGAGCCGGACGACCGTGCGTTCATGCCTTGGAAGCATTCGGAGCATTTGCTCAACGGTATCTTGGAGAGCTTCGGTGGTCTCCGTCTGGCACTGCTCCGATACATAACGCCTATAAGATAACTTCTCTCTCTCTTTGACAAGCATGCCTTCCAGCGAGCGCATCACAGGTCTTTGCTTACGTAGCCAACTCACGCAGACCCGAGTGGTGATGACGTGGAGCCAACCAGCGAAGTGGTCAGGATCCCTCAGCGTCGAGAGATTCTCGTATGCCCGCAGGAAAACGTCTTGGGTAACCTCTTGCGCATCCTGAAAATCGCCAACCTTTCGCAACACACGCGCATAAACCCTTTTTTCGTATTTGCCGAGTAAGCTGGCATACGCCGTCTCGTCGCCGGATAACGTTCGCTGAATTAACTCCGCATCAGTGTGTCGCATTCGGGTTTCCCTCCTGGGTAATATGTTTTGATACGTTTTTAAAGTGTCGCTCGAATTACCGAACATAGAGACGAAATATATTCTGTTTGTGGTTTCTTATGCGTGGTGAAGTTGTGTAATACCATTTTTGGATACTAAGAATTCCCATTCTTTTCCCCAGCCAACTTCACGGCATCCGTGTTCTGTAGGGTTTGCATCAATGTCTCGGCATCCAGCTCCCAGGTCGCAAGTGCCGTTGACTTGATTGCGCAATGCACCTCAAGTATATCCCCTGATACAAAGCCGATCCTAACACTATGCACTGAAGCCCGTTCAGCCCATTCGATGTAATCGGTCTCAATTAGGACGCTGCCTAATCGGAGTTTCATAGAGATTGTCTCCTTTCAGACGCTAATTAAAAGCGAGGGATTTTTATGGTTATGTTCTTTTTTATTTCTTTTTTTATGTCTGGACTTGTAGTTAGTACTTCATAACTTCTGGAAAGGTCAATATTTAGGTCCGAGTTAACGTATCTGGCGTATGTTCTCCAGGTGTGTGCGGGCTGGTTCGGTAGTGAGTATCTTATTCTCACTGGTTGTAATAACCCGCCCGCACGCTGTGAGTGGGCAACTGGGTTGCCTTTTCACATCTTAGAGATATGGCATCTTCTGACATCTCATAAGCATGCCAATAGAAGCATAAGTTAGGGACCTTTTGAGAAATGGGCACCGTCAATCTGCCAGACTGTAGCCGCGGATATGTCAAGCTCAAAATCACCTATCAGTGTTTTCGGGATGGAGACACCATACTTTGGCGGGTCGGAGTTATGACATCCGCTCACTTTAGCGACTTCTCACGCTAACCCCTTGTAACCCTTCTGGGGGCAAATATCGCTCTAACACTTGTCGAACGTTTGCTTCTGTGAGCTGCTGTGGCGTAATTAAAACACATTTGTTCCGCGAACTTGCCGCCCAATACATCTCAAAATCCTTGTAACTCACGCGACGCTCGCCAAAATTAATCGGGTTTTGCAAGAAGATCTCTCTCGACCGATCGTCGTAAGCAGACATCGGCAAAATTTCCGGTTTCCGTCCTTGCAATTGAACCATTACAATAGGAGTCCAACCTTTCGCGACGAATGCCTTCAGGACATTAATTGAATTGCCGGAAATAATAGCAATATGCTGCACTTTACCCCGTGTTGATGCATAAAAATCATCCAGCCCGCCTCTACCAATGCTTTCAGGCTCTTTGAAAGCATTTCTGACGTAAGGTAACTCCCGTAAATTAACAGCAGCAGCTTCCGGTAAACTTGCTTCGGTCTGTCCCGATTGCGCGGATGTCGCCTCCGTAGTAGCGGTAGGTGCTGTTTCAGGGATATAGTATTGTCCCTTAGATAGTGGACCGCAACCTGCCAAAAAAACTATGGAAAATATCAACGCGACACAGATACACACAATCGAATATGAAAAACTCGTGACCAATACCCGATGGGCTTCTCTTAGAAAAAACATATGGCGTTCCATGATTCTGCTGCTCCTTTAAATTTATAACCTTACTCAGTTATTTAACTGAGAGTGCTACAATTATAAAATAGTGAACATAGCCTACTGAAAAAATCTCAATAAGCAGTTTGAAGCTTGATAGTATAAGTCCCAAAGTAACGGTTTAATTACCGCCACCTTCGGCACCGCCTGCATGTTCGCCACCATTACCTTCAGCACCTTCAGCACCTTCACCGCCGCTGCTACTCATGGGTCCGACTTCAGGGTGCGCTGTCCACCTGTCAAAGGACGGTCCCTCTGCAACGAGGACAATCGGTATCTGCTCACCAGGGGCAAGGTCAACTGGAGAAGTTGGACCGAGTTCAACGCCATTTGACAAGTGAACTTCGACACGAACTTGTAATAAGATGGCATTCGTAGTATTTTGGACAGTGCCTTCAAAGGAGTTAGTCGCTGCATCATAGGACATAATCAGATGCGCACCATTTCGGACATTATCGTATGTATCGCTAAGAGAGAGTTGGACTGTTGACTCTTCGTCATCTGCTGGCATTGTAGGTGCCATTTGCTGGGTCGTCCTTTCACAACCGATAGTCGTCGCCATCAATATGACCAACAGTAGGATGAGGGTTTGAAAATTGAGTTTCATGAGTATGTTCCTTTCTAAAAGTATGAATTGTATACGTTAATGAGAGGTAAATTGCAATCTATTACGTTGCCTTTAAAGAAAAGCAACTATTGGTTTATTGCCCACTAAAAGAGACATTCCGACTATACTACGATCAATTATGACCACCACCTTCACCGTGTTCACCGCCACCTTCACCGCCACCTTCACCGTGTTCACCGCCACCTTCCGCACCGCTGCCGCCGACTTCAGGGTGGGCAGTCCACCTGTCAAAGGGTGGTCCCTCTGCAATAAGTTCAATCGGTATTTGGGCACCGGGTGCGAGGTCAACAGGCGTCGTTGGACCGAGCTCCACGCCGTTTGATAGATGAACTTCGACGCGAACTTGAGGTAAAATCGCATCGGTAGTATTTCTAACAGTCCCTTTAAAAGAGTTACCGGCTGCATCATAGGATAAAATCAGATGTGCTCCGTTTCGGACATTGTCGTATGTATCGGTAAGGGCGAGTTGGACTTTCGATTCCTCGTCACTTTCTCCAGCAACGGCTGGATTCGTTGTAACGGGATTTTCTTCTCTCTCATCCGACACTTCATCGGTTCTTGAACATCCCATAACACTAACTATCAATACAGAAGTGATTGCTATGAGGATTGCCAAATAATGATTCATTGATGTGCTCCTTTTGATATATTGATATGCATTTCTCAAAATATGCGTTGCCCTAAAGTAATATTATTCATCTCAAATTTTCTAAAAATAGTTGATAGAAATGCTATGATATAGTCGTCATGGCAAAATCGGATACTATATCATAGCATTCTCACGGCAGCCTCGATCGGATGTTCCACTAACCTAAGTGTTACTGCCGTAAGACCTGTACTTCCTTGTTTGAAATCCGAAATAGTTTTCAAATTCACTGACATCTGACCTCATTTCAATCTCGCAAAAGCAGGTTGTTTTGGGAGCATCGCACAACCTGAAAAGCGATCTATTGCTACTACAATGCTGCATTCCCGACGGACCGCTTAGCGAACGGACAAGGGAGCTGAAACTAGGAACGTACACTTATTCGTCCGTTAAATCAGCGTGCGGGTATATTCGTCATTATCGAAATATAGATTTCGTCCGTATTCACAGTGTACTGATCAGCCAGTTTCTCAACACTAATCGTCATTGAGGTTAGGGATCCGGTGAAAAATCAAATGTATACGCTTGGGTCCAGACTGCCTTGGGGTCTTTACCCTCGGCTTTGAGAGTTTCAATCTGCTGCTGTGCCACCTTGATGACCTTTTGGTGTTTCTCCAAGACTTCTTTTGGCGCACCGTTGTCGGTGGCAATTTCGAGACATAATATCTCATAGGCAAGCAACTCCGAGAAACTCGCCCTTCCCGTGCTATCCATTTCATAGACCTTTTCCGCCCAAAGTTTAGACTTCGGGTGTCCTTTGTGGAGTAGGTATGCCGCAGCGTAGAGTTCACCGCGGGCACCGACTGGATCGTTGTGTTTTAACTTCGCATAGTTTTTGAAGTGTCCTGAGATTTCAGCAGCCGTTTTTTCTCTGGCATCGGCACACCCGAAAAATGCCACCACCATGCAGCAGAACAGCAAAACAGCAAAAAATCGTAACTTAGCACCTTTTTTCACCCATTCCTGGGTGAGAATCTCCAAGTGTGCCGTAACACCCATAATAATAAGAGTGATAGAGGTGAACATATTAGTATCCTTCTAAATCCCTGAGATCAACGGCGATCTCCCTAATTTCTGTCTGTCCATAGTTTTTCTTACACATGTCATGTTTTCTGCAGAGGGTTTGTCCATTCTCACATGTGTTGTTGCCACATCTGATTATAAACTAAGGAGTTTCCACAGGAGGCTCTAGATCGAACCTCACGATCTCTTGGGTATTGGCTAACCCAGATATTTCAATCTTTAACCCTGAAAATTCTGCTGACCCAACTGGATAAACGAAACGAATGCCTTGTTCGCTCTCGGAGTTGGTAAATATACTAAAGTCTTTTATATCTCCATCCTCTATCTGTTTTTCATTAATCTTGATTGTTAATCCGCTATGAGCCAATTTTGTTGGCAAGTGGGATCGATCAGGATAGTATATCGTGATAATCCACCCGTCGGTAGCCTCTGATGGATTGGTATTCCTCGGCGGGTGAGTTTCCTGTGGGTTGTTTATACCTGGCGTACCCTCGTCTCCATTATTATCATTGCCGTTCCTGCCGTTATTATTCTGTTTGCTGGCACCATTACCGCCAGCTTCCGTTCCTCTCAATCCCTGCAGAATATCGGTGGTATCTATCAGTCTTTCTGCGCGCAAGATCGGTTCGTCTTCACGATAGAAGATATAAGTAAGTTTTTCTGGATAAATGTAAATAATAGGTGCCTTGCCAACGCCTATCAGATTTCTATCTTCTGGAAAAAGGGTCATGCAAGCCGAATCAAGCGCATCGCGAATGCAGATAACATCTCCATCCTTTGAGATTGTATATCGGTCTATATCGTCCAAGGTTAACATTGATGAACCCAAAGGTGTCTCAGAGCAACCTGTTATGCTGAAAAGCATGAGCAGGATCGCACCGAGGATAAAACTGAACGATAAGCAGACCTCTCCCTTGACGTTGTAAAAATTAAATCTCATCGTTACCTCCGTAGGTATACCGGCAATCTGCCAGACAGTAGCCGCGGATATGTCAAGCTCAAAATTACCTATCAATATTTTCGGGCTGGAGACCCCATGCTTTAGCGTATGGGAGCTATGACATCCGCTTTTCTTGCGATTTCTCACCTAGCCCACCTTTGCCAATGTTCTGAGTTTCTTTGAAGGCATTTGGGGAGTACTTAGCAAAAAATAAAAATTTCCACCAAAGGTAGAAACAGACAAAATATTAAATCTGCTCCCATAGCACTCTTGGCGGTCAGCAATTAAGGTTCAAGATTGTTCCAGCAGCCGGTCGCATTTGAAGATTGCTTCCACTCTTATGGTTGTAAAGACAGGTTGTTTTCAAAAACCCCGCACAACCTGCAAAGTGAAGTATGATTGAATCGTTGTCCCCGACAGACCGCTTGGCGAAACGACAATAACAGAAAGGTATAAACAATCGACGTCCGTTAAATCAGCGTGCGGCATATGTGTGAACTTCTAATCCTCTGGATCTTGGGTGTATTTTTGACAAAACAGACGCAGCTGTCTCAACGTCTCGGTGAAGTTCGTGCGGTGAAAGATGATCTTTTTGAGTATCTCACGCAAGAGCCCGAGGACTTCAAAGAACCGTATTAGCACCAGCAGCAGTAGTAGCCCAACAACCGTGATGACACTGTATGTTATCAATGAGAGTATTTCTTGAAGGTTGTAGACCATCAATCTCCTTTCAGATGCCAATAGATTGTTCTCCCTGGCTGAGAGTATGTCAACCATCGTTATTTTCATTGTGGGCGGCGTATTTTTTCAACGTCCGAATATCAATGCCTAACGATTCAGCAGCCTCGCGCTTGGTCGGATATTGCTCAAGACGTTTTTCGGCGACAGCCTGTAGAATCTGATTTTGATTCAGATCCTTTATATTTAGAGTATTGGGATCCTCAGCCTCAAATTGTGAGACTAAGGTTTTGAGTTTTTCCATAATCAACTGAAATTGACGTTTGTCAGTGAATTCTAAATCTTTGGACATATATTTTTTATTTCTTTCTCGCAGTGAATCTCAGATGCGGGTCTTCGCTAGCGTTGATTATCAACTGCTGGGCATTGGCGATTGCCCCATCAAGTTCTTGCCTTAAAGCGGCATGATTGTTTTCATAGACCGGACGCGACAGACGACGACGGATTTCCATAATCCGCAACTTAAACTGGAAACTGGCCAAAGTATCTCGCAGACCATCGGCATCCCATTTCTCTAAATCGTAGTTGGCTATGAAGCTTGCAGCCTCGATCTGTAATGCCATGTGGGACCTCGATAAGTACCTCTCCGAACACAGATTCAATAGCCAATGAGCCGTTTTATAATTCATGCACCTTTCCTCTTAAGCTGACTGTCCATCCGAGTCTCACCTCCCAAGTCCAACTACCAGATGATCTGTCTGTTGATAGAATAAATCGTTAGGGTAACATCTGCAGGTTTTCACAACTGATAGGGTATCCACGCCCTTGGGTTGCATGTCGGTTACCAGTGTACTGCAAACTATAGTTATAATAGGTCAATTTTAATTATTATTCAATAAAAAATATAAAAAAGTCTATATCTAACTTAAAATTATATAGAATTTTCAAGGAAAAAGCGAATTATGTCCATAAAAATTGCTGATTTTGCTTAAAAAGCACATAATACTTTAGAATTCTATCTGATTTTTCCGAGAAACGCCTCTTTCCAAACGCCGCGGGATCTTTAGCATCTACCATAACTCGCAGACCGCCAGCATAAGTCCGTATCCACCACTACTTCTATAATTCCCTAAAAACTCCGATTCGGTGCAGCAGCTTTTGTGGGATTCCCGACAATTTTTAAGTATGAATAAAATGAGTAGGACCAAAACAGGGTAAATTCTTTGAGTGGACATTACCTTTTTTATAAAAAAGAGGATATACCCTACCTCGCATGAACTTAGGATTCATCAGTGTTTCAGGCACCTTGTCTTGAAAATATATTTGGATATCTCAGAAGTAACGATATAGATGCGGGTATGTTAGAGAGTGACACGGAACTTGCAAAAACAAATTGTCTCCTTTACGACTGATGGAATAAGAAGGGAACATAAATTCCGATCTGATGTGAAATATTTATCGGATAGGTCTTCCAAAAAACAGGTTAAATTGCAAAAGGTTTGATAGGATATTGTTATATTATCATTTTGATTTTCAAAAAATATGTCCAAACATAACTGGTGTATAAACCCTTATTGTTATTGACTTTATATCAATTCCATACTTTCGTGCTTAACGAGAACATGAAAATACCCATACCTATATTGGACGCTGTCCGGTTGGAGATCTTGGATACGGGGACTATTGAAAGCATTCGGGAATTCCCAACGGTTTGTCCGAATCCATACTGGACTTTTTGGCATCAACTCAAACGTTTTTTTGTACATTACACGAGGGATGCCGATGCACCGATGAGATGGGAGAACGAAGTCCTACGATTCAGGGTACCACCGATACTCCATCCAAGCGTCAGACTCCTTTTGGTCACCTCCCCGGTTCTCTACGGCGAGCATCTACGTCGGACGTTCTTGGATGAGGAAACTGAAATCCTTTCCACCGAGCCAAGGGCGCGGATGCCTGGAAATCGTGTTTTTCAGATTCGCACGGGTATTTATCCACGGAAGACAATTTTAGACCTCAACAACACTTGGGATATTCTCGGGGTGTCTGAAACGGGGCAGCACATTTTTTGGAAGATCCAAGCCGAAATTGAAAGAGATCCGGATATTAAGCATGGGATTATAACCCACGTTCACGCAATCGGACAGCTGAAGAATATAGCGAAAAATGAGAACATCTGTTTGTTGACATCTTTTCGAAATATCGAAGGATTGGAAACTGCTTTTCAAGAGGCAGAAGTCATCTGGATAGTTGGCATGCCGGAAGAGGGAGCACGCTCCATTCTGAATCGCACGCAGATCTTGTTTGGAAACGACGAGGAGCCTCTTTCTTATGAAATGGAATCTGAGGCCTATCGCTACAAAGATGACCGCGTCCAAAGCGTTTATGAAAAAACGATCGCCCATATATTCACGCAGATTATAGAGCTGGCGCAGCTGCACCGTTTGGAAACCAACAAGAAAGTTATGTTGATTACGGGTTGGCGAATTCCGGAGATCACTGACAGACCTGAAACCCTTCTTTTTAACTGGGAAGATTTCGAGGTTGCTGGCGGCTTAGATAAACTTGCCGAGGCAATACAGACACGCCAACGCTTTGAAAGAGAACGGGACAATCTAACGGCTGAATCCAGCAGAAAAGAGGTAGAGGCGATTCTCGGATGCTCCACAAGGCAGGCGAACCGAGTGTTGCAAAGACTGAGAGGCGGAAAAATCGTACGTGTCTCTTTCCGCGAGCAAATTCTCGCACTCCTCACCAATGGAGAGAAAACAACACCGGAACTCACCGCAGCAATTCAAGGACATCCAAAAGCAATAAATACAGAACTCACGCGCCTTGTAAACGCCGGTGAAATTGTAAAGGTGCGGCGGGGGGTGTATAGGCTGCCAGAACTTTAAAACGGGCTGCAGGCTATTAGTTTGACATACTCCCCACGCTAAAGCGTGGAGATGCTTAGAACGCCTCACTTCGCGAGATGGATTGTGGGATCAACAATTGTAATGTCTCCTTTGTGCGTAGTAAATCATGTCTGCTTTCGGGAGCAATAGAAAAATGCCCGATTCCAGAAGTTAGGAATCGGGCAGATTCAAGGGTTTAGGAGAAGTTGTAAATGTTGGATTCTGTGTCTTAAACTTCCGATGTCAGTAAGGGCTTAATTACCGCCACCTTCAGCACCGCCTGCATGTTCGCCGCCACCTTCACCACCTTCACCTTCAGCACCTTCACCGCCGCTGCTACTCATGGGTCCGACTTCAGGGTGCGCTGTCCACCTGTCAAACGGCGGTCCCTCTGCAACGAGGACAATCGGTATCTGCTCACCAGGGGCAAGGTCAACTGGAGAAGTTGGACCGAGTTCAACGCCATTTGACAAGTGAACTTCGACACGAACTTGTGATAAGATTGCATTCGTAGTATTTTGGACAGTGCCTTCAAAGGAGTTAGTCGCTGCATCATAGGACATAATCAGATGCGCGCCATTTCGGACATTATCGTATGTATCGCTAAGAGAGAGTTGAACTGTTGACTCTTCGCTATCCGTTTCAGCAGTCATGGGATTTTCGTCTGTGGCATCCCTTGAACATCCGTAAATACCTGCTATCAACACGATAGCAATTGCTGTGAGAATTCCGCAAAAATGATTCATTGGTGTGTTCCTTTCAATATATTGGTATACATTCCATTGTGCTGGGGCTTCACGTGATTATTTTCATCTCTCTAACGATTGTTCACCAGATATGTTTACACGAAACAGAAATGTTATTAATAATCTTAAGATAGATACTAAATTGTCCTACATACGCGATAGGAAAAGCAAATTGTGCTATTGCCTGTCAATCGTTGCTGCTATGTCTGCTTGTCTGCTGTCATTTGACATATGATGGATGTGTCAAATGCTTGGTCTTCTCGATATAAGCCGGAGGGGTACCAACACGCGGGCGTGGATGAAAGCCGCTTGAGGGAATTATGGGAGTTTTGGCATAGCGAGGTTTTCCTAATATGTATCTAAGCGAATAAACAATAGCAATCCACCACATCAGCTCCGCAGCAAACCACAAAAATTGGTTGATATCGTGATCGGCATCATGTTCTGCTGCCATTTTTACCTCTCGTTGCCACGAAGAGCCTTCGTGTGGCAGCATAGCAAAGGATTGGCTGCAGATAAAGACTACCAGCAAAATAACAGGAAGGCTTTGGAACATGGTTTATCTCCATTCATAAAAGCAGATTGTTTGTTGTGTTGTTTTCTCTAGTTACAATCCTATTTATTACTACCTTTGTGTGTTCATGTCTTACCGATCTTCATCAAATCTCGCATGGTGGAAAAATGGCTGTCAGCTCGTAAAAGTGTTGCCTATAGTAAATCACATATTGGACGCGAGATAAAATAACACCTTGTTATCCTATTTTGACAACCTTCCCAGTTGCATCGTCATCTCGGAATCTGGAGAGGTTGTACCCGCGGAGTACGAGTTCGTACAATTTGTCTTGAGGTATCCTCGTCGTAGCACTTCGGGTATAAGGTCAATCAGTTCCTGTTCTTTTGTTTGGTCTTTCTCTCTGGGTTTCTGTGTATGGATTCGCCCAATAGCCGATCTTTGATTCGCAAAAGTGTAACTTCATTTTCATAGTGTGTCCTTGAGGATTTATGTGTTCCACACTTGAAACCCTTTACATTTGTAACGTAACACGACACGTCCTAAATCGGTGTTGAGAAACTCCCAGTATACACCGGTGCCTGTTCCGGCACATCCACTGACGGAGGGAGATTTTTCTGTTCTCGTCGAGATAAAATGTAATTATATTTTAACGCCTTTCTACAGAAATTTTTGCATGAAAAGCATTGAGAACCTCTTTTTCTTCGCGATGTCCGGTAGCACTCAACTCAAAAATCTGACCTTGGTCGAAAGAATATGTAATCTGTCCGATGTCCTTGGGTTGAATCCATACGCTTGCAAGTTTGCCTTCAGACAGTCTTTCTTCTGTAGAAAGTTTGTTATCACTGTCATACAGACAAAATTCACCTTCAACTTTTCCTCTGCCGGTTTCAATATCAATAGTTATCGTGCCTCCGTCTTTAAAGGCACTCGTGTCAATCCCAATGACGGTGTGCTCCTGATAACCAACAGTTGATGTCTGAAAAAGATCCAGTACCTCTTGCGAAGAATGTCTACTGCTTAGGAAAATGGGTCTTAATCCTGGTCGTCTCCTTTCCAATGACTCCTTGAGAAACAGCAAGTAATCGTCAGCATTGCCAGATTTCCCCAACCCATCAATGAACAGATTGTAATGTATGCTGCCCATCAATTCAAACTTATGCGAAAAAACCAAACAATCCACCGGTGAATATTTATTCCAGCCTTTTATAATCGCTTTTGCCAAGGCGTGATTCGTGTCAAATGTCTTATACTCGCGTTCACGTCTTTTGGCTATTGGGTCTTGTAAACTGGGGATGCGTCCTAAATCCGCATTGGTTACCCAGGTATTGATGAAGTTATCGTTCAGGAATTTGATGATTCGTTCGTCAGAGAGGGCACCTGTCCTCAAGTGTTTGCCACTCCCTCAGCAGGCTTCGTCGGCGAGCGGTCCATCTATAGAAATAGCATGAATCGGTTTTTGCTGTGCTGGTGCTATTTCCAACGCCTCCGCCAACGATACCCAGTTAATTTGCTGTGACTTGTAGAACCGCAATATCAGAGCGTGTTTTGCCACTTTTTCGGTAATAGATGCTGTGAATTCAGTGTCCTGCACAACGCTTGAAGTACCTGCACAGAGTTCTATTTTTGGGCAAAAGCCGATTTCCGCTGCACCACGTGGGAGATCAGGTGGCCTCCAGGCTGCATCAAAGTTCAGTGTCGATTCCGGCACGTACATCTTGAAGGACATGACCTTCTTTTCGAGCCGGTTGATAACGAGATATCCAGCAAATTGAGAAGGTGTAAACCTACCATTTTTCATGACGAAATCGGCGTGGATACGGAACAGAATCTCAGCAAATTCATTGTTGTAAGCACGCAGACATGCCCATAAGCCATGAGAATCCCCTGAATCCATATCTAAATCTAGTTCTGGGTTGGGGTGAAGTTGTCTTAGCAGTGTTAGTACGCCTTCTTCTTCAATCTGCCAGCATTCACCGATTGAAACCGATTCCGATGGCAAAAAAGATTGAAAAATCGATGTAGGATACTGCTTCTCCGGTTCAGCAACTTGAAAGTTCGCCAATTCGTCCCACTCCACATGAAAGTTGTATTGGGTGTATTCGATCGGTGCGATGAATCCTTTGACGGAAACTTCTATGTCGCTGTCAAGATCAAGCGTTATTTTGTTTGATAGTATTTTCACTTTGATTAACCTCCGTAGTTACCGGCAATCAGCGGTCGGTGGTGGAATGTCTGAACCAGAATTTACAGGATTCAAGGATTTTTAGGATTCGACAGAGGAATCGGGGTTAGATATTTCTCCCACAGGGATTTCCCCTGAAAAGTTGCCAAGTGGTAACTTTTTTGTAACGTTTCGATTTGTGTCGAAAACTCAATCTCTGTCTGGGTTTCTAGGCATTTTTTGTGTAATTTTTCTGGCGGTGTAATATTTTGCTGATGATTAGCATATCCGATTTTTTGTGGATCGGTGTGGCAGATGGTTCCTTTGGAAAAAGTTATAATATATTGTATCATTTTTATTAATGTATGCCGAGTGAATCACTATGCAGTTTAAAATATCATGCAAATCAATTTACATATTAGGAGATACTTGATCTGCATTAGCAACCTACATTAGCAGTACCGCGGTTCAAGAGACTCCTATTCTCCCCAAACCACCTCTATTGTGGATGCTGGAACTCATTGTAAATCAAACTAAAAGATAGCACAATTTTTGATGTTTAGTAGCATTTTTTGTCTTTAAGATAACACAAAATTTGTAATTATTTGCTTTTATTGCTATACTGTTCAAACCAGTTTTGGGTGGCCCACCACGAATCGGACCCTACTCCGATTTTGCCACCCTTCCACCGTGGTGGGTGAATAATAGAACTGGGCTAGGAAACCAAGATGAACATACTATATTACGATGCCTCTTAATGGGGCAGTAATTTTCTGTTAATCTGTTGACAGCAGAATAGAAAGGGAGATGTTAATGGACTTTATTGAAGAACTCAGGAATTTATCCACCAGAATCACAAAACTTGAAGATTCAGTTCCAACCGAAGAAGCGACGAAAAATGCCTTCGTCATGCCGTTTATCAACCTTTTAGGATATAATGTATTTGACCCAACAGAAGTTGTGCCTGAATTTACTGCTGATGTTGGCACAAAACAGGGTGAAAAGGTTGACTATGCTATTTTCAAAGATAATGAAGTTATTATGCTCATCGAGTGCAAAAAGTATGGTACAGATTTATCTGATGCTCATACTACACAACTTTACCGTTACTTTTCAGTCGTTCACGCTCGAATCGCTGTATTAACCGATGGTGCTGTGTATCGATTTTACACCGATTTGGAAGAATCGAACATAATGGATACCAAACCTTTCCTTGAGTTCAACATGTTTGATATTCAGCAACAATGGGTCAATGAGCTCAAGCGGTTTACCAAGTCCGCCTTTGATTTAGATGCGACGCTTACCGCTGCAAGCGACTTGAAGTATACAAAAGAAATAAAGCAGACCATGATGGAGCAACTGGAAGCACCTTCCGAAGATTTTGTTCGATTTTTCCTGTCTTATGTCTACAGTGGTGTAAGAACGCAGACAGTGGTTCAGCAATTCACAGATATTGTCAGACGCGCATTGAACCAGTTCCTGAATGAACAGATTAATCAACGCTTACAGTCTGCAATCGAGAGGGGGGAAGCTTCGGAAGAGTCGGTTGAAGTCGAAGAATCCGATGAGTCAATTGAGGAGGAAGTTGAGTCCCGTATTGAAACAACCGAAGAAGAGTTAGAGGGATTCTATACCGTCAAGTCTATTGTCCGTGAAGTCGTTGCCCCAGACCGAATTGGACACCGCGACACCATAAGTTATATGTCGGTTGTGTTAGATGGTAGCAGTCGGAAGCCTGTATGCCGCCTTCATTTTAACAGTGATAGAAGAAAATACTTGGGTTTATTCGATGCGGAGGGAAAGCATGAGCGTGTCGAAATTGAGAGTGTAGACGATATTTACGAGTACGTAGAACAACTAAAGGCTACCGCCCAAAGTTACGATGCTCCTGCACTTTCGGAGAGTTCAGAGTAATAGTTTCTAGTACATTCTGGATATAAGGAGTCTACCGCGGGGCATACCTACGACTATGACAGCGAGATTGATATAATCAGAGAACTGGCGAGGTTGAGAAACCTCGCCTAACTATTTTAAGGGGCGACCTCGTCTACTGAGAATATGGTGAGATGAGGCAAGTTTTTTGGGGTGTTGCCTGTGGTGTGTACCGAATTTTGTGAATTTGACGTTAAAGATAGTGGATAAGACTTAGTTGGAACGTTTGTAAAAGGAGAGTCTGTAAAAAAGCGTGCTCGTAGGCGTGTTATGGGACATGGTGTTATAAATAGAGGTATATAGGGCTTACGCGTAAGTAGGCACGCTGCTATAAAAATGGAGTGTTTCCGATGCAATTAAATCTTTTTAAGTTTACCAAACAACCGTCAATCCGAATTTCACGAATCGTAAGTGTGGTGGCAATAGCGTTTCTCATTGCCGCTGTTGCTGTGTGGGGTTCTGGGATAGGTCAACGGGATATTTTTGTCGGCGCGAGTGCACGTGCTGTCGGTATGGGGAGTGCTTTTACAGCGGGACCCGCTGCAACTAACGGATTTCTTTGGAACCCTTCTTCACTCGGGTTTATGGATGGTGTCGAAGTGAATATGGGGGGTATGCCGTTTTCGGGTAGCCCGTCTGGACTGGAACAGGCGTTCTCTGTCGCTGCGAATCCGCATACTTTCGGTCTAACGGATAGAAATCTCGGTAATCTCTCCTTCGCGACTTGGCTTGATGGTTGGCGGAGTAGTGCTGATGAGTCTACGCAGATTGTGCTTTTAGGCTACGGGCTTGCGTTAGGACAAAGAGCGTCAGCGGGGGCAAACGTTCGTTATTATCAAAACCATACACCTATCAGAACAAACTTCCTCTGGAGCGTGGATTTGGGTATGCAGTTCGCCTATCCATTGGAGAAATGGGGCGACTCAGTGACGGTGGGTATGAATCTATCCGAATTAAGTAATGGGATTCGAGTGGATGGCGTACTCCTTGAGAGTATTCCCTTGGCAGCACGTTTCGGAACGACATACCAGTTGGGCGGTGAAACACTGTTCTCTGCGGACCTTGCTGTTCGTGGTGAAAATGAGGGTGCTTGGGGTGAAAGGCTCCGTTTACATTTCGGGGCAGAACGATGGCTGATTAATGGGCATGTAGGTCTCCGAGTAGGATATACTGCGCTAACAGCTTATGAAAGGTTCTTGGGTGGAGAATGGACACGAGGATTCAGTTTCCGAAATTCGTCCGGGCAACTGGATTATGCCTATGTGAGTGGCAGTGAATTGGACCAATCTGTGCATTGGATTTCTGCAACTTTACGTTGGGGGGCAAGTGACGCGGCACCACTATCGGAACCTGTCCCGGTCCTAACCGAGACATCTAACGGCGATGAGGACTTTCCTATTTTGATGCCGACAACACT
This sequence comes from Candidatus Poribacteria bacterium, assembly GCA_958295815.1. Classification (GTDB taxonomy): domain Bacteria; phylum Poribacteria; class WGA-4E; order WGA-4E; family WGA-3G; genus WGA-3G. Next base: position 414,892 of record OY282374.1, read on the forward strand.
TACAACGGATGCTGTGCCTGAAACACCTCTTGGAGAACTGCAAGTCTCAAAACGTGCAATTTCACCGGATAACGACGGCTTTGCGGATAGCACCACATTCAACTTTGAGATAGGTTTAAACGATGAATGGTGGTTGGTGCTTATTGATGAATACACTGAGAGCGTTTGGGAAGAATCGGGAAGCGGTGCGCCCACAGCAGGTATCACTTGGGATGGGACTGCAGACAGTGGTAACTTGGTTCCTGATGGTGATTACGAAGCGGAGTTGTATGTTGTAGACGCACAAGGGACACCGCATCTCAGAGATCGTGAAAAGATCACGGTAGATCTCATTCCGGCTACATTGGAACTCTTTAAGAAGACATCGACGACAGTCGGAATAAGAATTTTGGACATTAATCCGATTGCACATTGGAAATTTGAGCTTTTTGACAAAGACGATGTGCTTGTCGAACAGATGGAAGCGGATGGTGTGCCACCGACAGAGGTGGTTTTAAGCAAGTTACAGGGGCAACCCCTTGCGCCGTATACCTGTAAGTTAAGGGTTCAGGATATAGCAGGCAATCAGAGCACGCAACAGGTACAACTGCAGCTTGGAATGGAACATCAGAGCGTTCTCGGAGCGGAACATAACGCAACAGATAGTCCACAACCGAAACTGACACTCATGGTGGGTTCATTTGTAGAGCCTTTCTATGCTGAAATGCTGGAAGCGCAGCTGCGGCATCAGAACCCGGATCAGAAGGTCGCTATATATACTGCTACTGTTGAGGGTAAAACGCGGCACCGTGTAACAATCGGGGAGTTCAGTGAGCGTGAAGAAGCAGCCGAGCTTCAGCAACGTATCCAAGAGACGCTTGACGTTGAACCGGTGTTGATAACAGTCCAGTAGATAGCGTCTCCGTTTTCCTATAGGAACTGTTCAATCTCAGATGGCGTTGGCAATGCAGGGATTACACCTACCTTCTGTGTTGCCAATGCACCTGCGGCGTTTGCATAACGCATAATGGCATCAAGGCGAGATGTCTCAAGCGACCCGATGTCTTCGTGCTTCATCAATTGCATGAGCATAGCGGCGACGAATGCATCGCCTGCACCGAGTGTATCTACGACATCCACAGCGAAACCGTCAACATAACCGTCAGCAGTACCGTTCGTGTAATAGCATCCGCTTTCCCCTAATGTAACAATAAGCAACCTCACGCCGAGCCCAAGAATACGTTCAATTCCGCTCGTTAGTTCAGCATCTCCTGTAACAAATTCCCATTCTTCTTCTGATATTTTGACGACATCTGCGTAGGGCATTACCTCCCAGATCCAATGTTTGGCATCATTGGCGTTGTCCCATAGGGGTAACCGCAAATTCGGATCATAGGAGAGCATTGCACCACCTGCTTTCGCAGACTGGATTGCGTGTAGCGTTGCTTCACGGCTCGGTGAATGGCTGAGGCTGACAGAACCGTAATGGAACAGTTCTGAGGATTGGATGTAGTCGGTGCCGATTTCGTCTGCGGAGAGTTGGATGTCGGCACCCGGATGTCGATAGAAGGTGATGTCTTTCATGCCGTCGGAGCGTGTGGCGACAAAAGCCAGCGTGGTCCGAGATGCTTCTCCGACGATGAGATAGGACGTGTCTACACTGTTCTGTTGAAGCGTTTCACTCAGGAAATCGCCGAATGCATCCGCACCCACTTTCCCAATAAATCCGGCATCTATACCGAGTTTGGCTAAACCGACGGCGACGTTGGCAGGCGCGCCACCAGGGGCTTTGACAAATCCGGGTGCTTCGGCGAGTGTTACGTCGGGTGTTGTAGACACGAAATCTATGAGGAGTTCACCGATACATAAAGCTTTTGGCATAAGTTATGGTTCCTTAGGACACTTTAGGATTCAATATAAACAAGTTGATGAGGTAGAATGTTTTGTAGTACTTTGTGTAACTGAGGCATAAGAGGTAGTAGAAATTCTAATCGGTTCCGAGGGGCAACGAGCACGACCACCGCGATATCATAACGATTAAGATTCTGTTGTGATTCAATATTTTGGTCGGCAGTTACCCAAACGTCGAACTCATTTTCCGCTCTCGTGAGCAATTCACCGTTTTTCATACTAGACCAACCCTTTTCCTGGACTGTGAAAACAGTATACTCAGTTAATTCTTGTTTTAGTTTTTTCGGTAAACATTCATCAATGAGGATTCGCATAGATGTGTGTTAGGAGTATCTCCTTCGCGAGTTCCAGTACCTTGATGGCTTGATCACGACTGACAGACGGAAAATCTTCCAAGAATTCGTCAAGCGTTTCCCCATCCTCTAAATAATCAATTAGGTTTTTTATGGGAACACGGGTGTTCTTGAAAACAGGTGTACCGCTCATAACCTCTGCATCACAGGTAATAAATCTATCAACTGTCTGTGTCGTTTGTTCATCAAATTTCATGTGTAATTTCCTCATATCTACGCAGGGGGTCCTGATATTTTGGGAAAGTACGAGATGACTTCGGAAACTGCCACGACTTTATCCGGTTTCCTATAGATTAGAATGTAGTCCGCAGCTCCTGTGCTTTTCCCGTCTGTGCAGATCTATAGCCTGCATGGAAAATCTCTATGACATGCCGTGCGTGTTCTGCCGTGACAATCGTCGATTTATCCTCTCGTATCCAATCTACCAACTGCATAATATCCTCGTAGACGTGGGATTCCTGAATCTCGCGATGTGGCCCCACAACGTGTGGTAGTGCCCCATCTGGTGCATCAATCGGTTTACCGTTCAGCAGATTTCCCTCAATCGTGCCAGCGGTGCCGTGGATTGCTAACCTACCTCTGACAACGGATCCAGCAGCGGCACCATAGACGAAGCCGAAGAATGACTTGCTGAAGTCAACGAGAATAAAGGTGTTGTCATCCATATCGCAGGGGAGCATCTCGCCTCGGAATTCGCGTTCTTTTAGGCGAACACCGGAGAATGCGGTTACGCGTTTTGCGGGTCCGAGAATACCGGTCATTGTATGTAAACCGTAAACGGTCATGTCGTACAGGGGTCCGCCACCGGGTTTACGGAAATACCACGCCGGATTGATGTTCGAGAGCGGATCGTCGCCATGTCTAACGGATTCATTTTCGTGGTATCTCCCGAAAGCGGATCCAGTGGCTGCCCACGTAAGTGTTCCGATGGCACCCGCATCAATAAGCCTACGAATTTCTTGATGGATCGGACGGAGCATTTCCCCTGGGGATGCTACTAATTTTACACCTTTACGCGCCGCGGATTCAATAAGATCGTCCGCTTCGTCAACTGTGGTTGTCATTGTTTTGTTGAAGTGGGCATGAATCCCGTTCTCAATGGCGAGTTTTCCCTGCTCGTAGTGAAGACCGATAGGTGATGCGATGCTGACGGCATCTACGTGTCCGTCTTCTAAAAGAGCCTCATAGGTTTCGTAAGCGTGTGGAACGTTGAATTTTTCGGATGCGGCTTGTGCTCTACCCGGGACTGGATCACAAACAGCAGTCACTTCTAATCTGTCTTGCACGTCGTCTTGTGTGAGGTGTGGCAGGATTCCGCGCACCGAGATGCTTCCGACACCGACAACACCGATTCGTACTCTATCACTGGTGGTTCCCATGATAATTTCTCCAATTTTGGCTGTCAGCAGTCAGTTTTTAGTAACTCGTTTGTGTGAGATAAAACGTTTGTAATATTGATAACGACCTACTGACTGCTAATGGCTATTCTATTGCCGCCATGATGTTTCGTGCTGCCACCCGACAGCGGATTTGAGTTTATCGCAATTGATAAAGGATTGATGCCCTTGAAGTTCTCTCACTTTCGGAAGGAATTCGGGTTTAAAACGTTCAACCAGTTCCTGAGAGGGTTCCAACGCTGAGGTATCATCGGCGTTCAGGAAATAGACATCGTGTGGCGGTAGGCTACCTGCTTTTTCCATAATCAGGCGGTGCGCGCTCGCGACGTCTTCGCTTCCGACCCAACACCAGAGCCACGGCGTCCAGCTTGTCGTCGGTTTGGCGTTTGCTTTCATCTGATTTCGTCGCTCTTCTGGGCTGATACCGGCGGGGCGCGTAACGTAGGTTCGGATACCATACGCACGGCTGTAGCTTGCTAACAAGTCCTCGCCACAACGCTTGGAAAAGCTATAAGAATCTTCCGGGTAACACGGATGTTCTTCATCTAAGGGTAGATAGTCTACTGGAATATGGGTTTTGCTAATTCGGAAACCGTGTCCCAATGCGCAATTACTGCCGGACATCACAACAGAGTGTACGTCTGCCTCAATCGCGGCTTGCATGAGGTAATAGGTGCCGAGCATATTTGTTTTAAAGGTCGCATCAAACGGGATGCCTTTTTCTGCTGCGTTTGCCCGTAGATCAGGGTGATCGACAGGACCGGGTTGCGCACCGAGGTGTTGGATTGCGTCTACACCTTCAACGGCGCGCTGGCAATCCTCAAAATTATTTAGATCGCCTTGGATGAATGGGAGATGTGCGAATTCGTTGGGCGGCGTTCTACGCGACATCAGCACGAGCGAATGTTCTTCAGCCAGTTCTCGAATTACAAACTCACCGAGCCTACCGCTTGCGCCAGTTATTAGTACGTTCATAAGAAGCCTTTCGTGAGGACCTGTCCAAATACCCTACGGTTGTGCCGAATTCAGTTGACAGGTCTGCGAGTGTCGTCTATGATTATGGACATTATAGCACCCTCGCAGATTTTGTCAAGCGGACTGGATTTACGGGTTGTGGGCGAGGTTGGAAACCTCGCCAGCGGCGGAGAGGTAGGATCATGATGTATAGAGGAGGAACGCGTAATGTATAATGCTGTAACACATTTTGAAAACTTGTATGCGACTGTTCCGAGGCAATTTGAATTTCGGGAGACCTCACGGGAAGGGTTTTTAACGTGGCAGGCGGCTTTTCGTCCGAAGCTGCGCGAGATTCTCGGTTTGGATAATATGGAGTCTGACTTAGCAGGCTATGTCCCGAAGGCTGAGCAGCTGGAAGTCTTGGATATGGACAACCACTTTCGTGAAAGTTGGTATCTGTGGGTAGAACCGACGGTGCCGTTGCCGTTCTATCTTCTTCGTCCAAAAGAGATTGAAGGCAAGCTTCCGTTAGTCCTCGCGCCACATGGGCATAACCACCCGCATCTCTACGCCGGTATTGCGCATACGGAAGCGGAAGAAGAGCACATGCTGGAAGGTGAGCGTGACATCGCACGACAAGCTGCCGTTGAGGAGGGTTATATCGCTATTGCCCCGACGACGCGGGCGTTTGGTGAGACGCGCACAGAACCGGATAAAGAAGCCAATAAGACGCACTCATGCCGGAACCAACTCGTCCGTACTATGCTTGTTGGTCGGACACCGATCGGTGAGCGGGTCTGGGATATGTCCCGCCTTATTGATTGGGCGATCAAAGATTTACCGATAGATGCTGAACGCATCGCAATTACGGGAAATTCCGGTGGCGGGACGGTATCGCTTTTCGCCGCAGCGTGTGAAACGCGTATCGCCGTAGCACTACCAAGCTGCTATTTCTGCACGTTTGAAGGGAGCATCGGCACTATTAACCACTGCGAATGCAACTATGTACCCGGTGTGATGCGGCTTGGAGAGATGTACGATGTTGCAGGCTTAGTCGCACCACGTCCGTTCTGTGCGATCGCTGGACGCGATGATGGGATTTTTCCGATAGACCATGTTGAATTGGCTTATGAACGCTTAAAGACTATCTATTCGGTCGCGGGTGTTACGGATAGGTGTGAACTCTTTATCGGTGAGGGTGGACATCGGTATTACAAAGCGGGAGCGTGGCCGTTTTTGCGGCGGTATTTCCAAAATTAACGAGTCCGCTAAATTGGGACTTTAGGTTAGCGGTACCCTTTCATAATCGCCCATAGCGTTTTCAGGATGATTTTAATATCCAAGCCGAGGGACCAGTTTTCGATATAGTACCGGTCATAAGAGACCCGTTCTTCAAGAGAGGTGTTGCCGCGCAGACCGTTGACTTGTGCCCAGCCCGTCATGCCAGACTTGACGCGTTGCCGAGCAAGGTAGTGCGGTATTGATTCCCGGAATGTATCAATGAGACCGGACATTTCTGGTCGCGGACCGATGAGGCTCATATCGCCTTTGAGGACGTTAAAGAATTGGGGCAGTTCGTCTAAACTCCAGCGTCTCAGGAACTTTCCGAGCGGGGTTTGTCTCGGATCGTCACTCTTTGCCCATACATGCCCTACTTCCTCTTCGGCGTTGACGCGCATAGAGCGGAATTTGTAGATATGGAATCGTTTGCCAGCTCTACCGACGCGTTCTTGGCGGAAAAGTGCTTTGCCGGGCGAGGTCAGGCGGATCGCAATCGCAATCGCTAACATGAGTGGGCTTAGCACTATCAAGGCGAACAGGCTAAAAAGGATGTCTATAAGACGCTTGACAATGCTTTGTATGCCTTGTATCGGGTTTTCCCGTAATCGGAGTATCGGTATGTCATCAAAAAATGTGATGGCAGTCCCGCTTCTGATGAATTCGGAGAGTTCCGGCAGCATATTGATTTGGACAGGTATACCTTCGCAGTCGTGAAGAATCTGTAGAATAATGTTATTTGACACTGTAGGGGATGCGATGAAGAGGGTATCAAGTCGATGCGTTTGCACCAATCCAAGTATATCTTGAGTTTTACCGAGGTATTGCAAACCCGAACCATCGACGTTTGTTGCTTCATCAATTATGCCTACCAATTTGTAGCCGCTATTCGGTCTCGTGTTCAAGGCGTTAATAAACTTTTCGACGCGTGCCTCATAACCGATGACTGCTGCTCGATTGACACCGACTCCCTGTATGTGAATCGCCTGTCGAAAGCGGTAAAGGACTAACCGACCTAAGAAGAGCCAGACGAGACTAAACCCAGAGGCGAGCAGCATGACCCAACGCGAGTAGGCGTCGTGGTGGTAAATAAAAAAGAGTGCGGCTAACGTAGCGATGAGTGCAATTACAGTGGCTTTGCAGAGGCTCCAGAACATCGAAAGTGTGGCGTTGTTTTCTGGACGATAGAGTTTTAAAGCTTTCAGGGTCATTAACCAGATAATCGCCATTAATGGGATGAGTCGGAAGTAGTCGTCGAGGGGTGGGGTACCGCCTTTGTGCAACGCGAGAGCTTCGGGTGTCCAACCTGACTCGAATCGGACCCAATATGCAACGACAATTGCAGTGGCAACAAAACAGAGATCGAATAAGACTGTGAACGTGATTAGCAGATGGTCGAGCGTTTTGTTGTTCATTGCTTGCAGTTTGTGAGGTTTTGGATCATTATAGTCTGTGCTGAAAAGCCGTTGGGGATAGCACTGAAGACTGTGTTAAGTATAGCAGATTTGTGCGGTGCTCGCAACGCAAATTGAAAAGGAGACACCTTATGGCAGATCAACTAAAAGTGGGAATTGTTGGGGCACACCGAGGAAGTTCCTATGTGGCACCCTTTAAGGCGATAGCGGAAACCGATGTGACGGCGGTTTGTGACATCAATGAAGATACCCTCCAGAGTGTTGCTGAACGGTTTGATATTCCTCAGAAATTTACGGATTATGGGGCGATGCTGGATGCGGTAGATCTTGTTGTTCTTGCCACACCTGAGAATTTGCATGTACCGCAGTCAATAGAGGCATTAGAAGCAGGAAAGCATGTCATTAGTGAAGTGACTGCCGCTGTTAAGTTGGAGGAGTGCTACGACTTGGTGCGGGCGGTTCAAAGGGCATCTGCGAAATACACGATGGCTGAAAATACCTGCTATTCCAAGTCAAATGTCCTCATCCGCAGCATGGTGGAAGCCGGGATGTTTGGCGATGTTTATTTCGGCGAAGGGGAATACGTCCACAACGTTAAATCGCTTCATCACGATACAACTGGCAACCCTACATGGCGTTACTACTGGCAAGTCGGCATTAATCGGTGCAATTATGCGACGCATAGTCTCGGTCCAGTGCTTCATTGGTTTGGAGGACGTGTGGTGAGCGTCTGTTGTCTCGGCAGCGGGGTTAACACGGATCCTGAGCACGCGATGGAAGATACGGTGATGATGCTCTGCAAAACCGATTCCGGTGGATTAATTAAGATTCGGATTGATATGCTCTCGAATCGTCCGGCGAATTCCTATTTCAGTTTGCAGGGGACAAAAGGCTGTTATGAGGATTCGCGTGGGTTGGGTGCAGCACCGAAGATTTGGTTGGATGAGTTCTCGGTAACTGAACAGTGGCGACCACTCACCCAGTTTGAAGACTGCTTGCCGGAACGGTGGAAAAACCCGCCTGCTGAGTCTGAAAATGCTGGCGACCTCGGCGAGTATTTCAAGGTGCGCGATTTTGTTGATAGTATTCTCACCGACACACCGCCACCGATTGATGTTTATGCGGCGATGGATTTCACAGTACCGGGCTTGGTTTCTGAGCAGTCAATCGCAAACGGTGGAGCACCGATGGAAGTTCCAGATTTCCGAGAGATTGAATAATAACGGGGCAGTAGTGCCTATCGCGATGCGATCCTTAATACTCTTCTTCTACAGGCATATAAACGAGTCCGCAGCTGCTGCAGCGAAATCCGCTATCCTCTTTCGATTCAACAAGGGGGAAGAGCATACCGCAACAAATTGGACAAGGTTCGTCAATTTCCATTTCGGCTTGTTCTAATTCGCCTGATCGGTTTTCAAATTCAACGATCATGTTAGTATCTCCTTAGGGTTGGATCGATTTCGGCTGCCCACTGATCGATCCCGCCTGTGAGGTTTTTAGCATCATGGAATCCGTTTTGGTGTAGGTAGGCGGTGGCATAGAGGCTACGTGTTCCGTGGTGACAATAGACAACAATTTCTTGGTCTGCTGGGAGACTCTCTACATGGTGTGGTAGTGTGTTGAGCGGTATGAGTTGCGCATCTTCAAGATGCACAATGTCGTATTCGGTCTGTTCGCGGACATCAAGCAGGAACACAGATTCGTCTGTGTCTAATTTCTGTTTTAATTCCTGTGGTGAAATTTCAAGAATTTGGGTTTGCATAACTCAGTTTTATTCCTCTGGCTGGGTAGGTGATAATGGCGCACATTCTGGACACGGGCACGTCTCACGTAGGACTTCAAACGGGTAGATGCCGGTATCGTGTCCATCATCCCAACTGAATTGGAGGGCATAGCGACCGACTAACTGGACATCAAGGGGTTGAATATCGTCCGATACCTCAATTAGGGTTATATCTCCGTCGCCTTGCGGTGAAAAGAGTGAATGAACATCTCTGCCTTTGTGGCGGATAATTGCACATTCAGCGCATGGGCACATCTGCCGTAGATAGGTGTATGGGTACCAACTGGTATGCCCATCTTTCCACTCTACTTGAAATGCCTTCGGGTGTTTCTTGAGAAGTTTGGGTTGTTTTGCAATGTTGTCCATGAAGTTACAGCACACGGCGTGTGCCTACTACTATTAAAAGATACCGAGTTCGTCCTTTGCGTCTTCGCTCATCATTTCCATAGTCCAACGTGGATCCCAGACGACATTGACGTTAACTTCCTCGACGCCGTCCATCTGCTGCGCGACGTGCTGAGTGCCGTTGACAATCTGTCCACCGGCAGGACAACCTGGGCTCGTTAAAGTCATGGTAATATCAACGGTCGTATCGTTGATGTCAACGCCGTAGATAAGTCCCATGTCAACGATGTTAATACCGATTTCTGGATCAATAATATTTTCTTTGATAGCCTCTAAGACAGATGCTTCTGATACCATCTTAATTTCCTCCTATGAGATGTGGATTGCGCATCACGAGAAATGTTGTGATTAATCGACGCTGATTAGGATGTCATCGCCTTCAAGTTTGATGGCGTAAGTTTCGACTGCTTCAACGGCAGGCATACAGAGCGGTTTGCCGGTTTTCACGCAGAAGCGTGCGCCGTGTCTCGGACATTCTATCTCATCTCCACTGAACCAACCTTCCGCTAAAGGACCTCCATCGTGTGTGCAAACGTCCTCCATGGCATAGAATTCGCCTTGGACGTTAAAGAGTAGCACCGGAACAAAATCCACCTCGACCAACTTTTTGGTTCCCGGTGGCACTTCACTAACTTTCGCAACTTTATAGAATTCTGACATATTGGCGTTTTTTTTCCTCTTTTTCGACCTATTAGCCTTTAGAGCTATAGGTGCAGGCATGTGATGATCTCGTCGTGTGTGTGAAATTTCAACTGCCCGGATTTTTTGCGTTCAAGAATATCCTCCATATCCTCGTAAAGTGGTGATTCCTTGTCAAGGTGAAAAATTCCCAATTCCTGTGCTGCAAACTCCACCAATTCTTCGCGGACGACCTTGCGAACGACCTCTTCCAACTGCTGAACGGTTAGCGTAATTTTAGTTTCTTCTGTTGTTACATTATTGTTCATTGGTTTAGATTCCTTAGCCTGTTTAGAACCAGTTTGGTCTGAACGGTTTTTTATTCATCTTCTTCGCCGGGCCAAGCGTGTATGCCATAGGCACCGGCTTTGAGGACTTTAAGTGCTAATAAGGCGCACTTGAGGCGAACGGGACCTAAAGGGATGCCGATCATATCTAAGATGTCGTCTTTTGTGAGTTGTTTGGCTTCGGCGAGGGTTTTGCCTTCGATTTCTTCGGTCAACATAGAGGCAGCGGCTTGACTAATGGTACAGCCGTGTCCAGAAAAACGGACCTCTTTGATTATATCATCTTCAATAATCAGATCAATACGAATCCTGTCGCCACACAGCGGATTGTCTTCTTCGTGTGAGATATGAGGATTTGGCAACGTCCCGTAGTTGCTCGGATTTTCGTAGTGGTCAAGCAGTTCTTCCTGATATATGTTCATGCTTTTCTCCGGGTCATGAGTTTCTGTGCTCTGCAAAGCCCCTCATATAAGCGGTCCACGTCTTCAATTGTATTGTAAAGGTAAAAACTGGCACGGACAGTAGCGATGACATCTAATCTTTTCATGAGCGGCTGTGCGCAATGGTGTCCAGCACGTACAGCGATGCCGTGCGTATCTAAGATTCCGGCGACATCGTGAGGATGGATCCCTTCCATGTTAAAGGAGATGACACCTGCCTTCTGATGTGGTGCGGGCCCGTAAAGTGTAATACCTTCGATTTGTTCTAAACGCTGGTGTGCATATTTTAGGAGTTCTTGTTCATGGACCTGAAGTGCTGCTAAATTTGCTTGTGTAATATAGTCAACGGCGTGTCCGAGTCCGATGGCTTCGGCAATACTTGGAGTTCCCGCCTCGAACTTGGCAGGCAGTTCTGCATAACTTGATACATCCCGATCAACACTCCGAATCATTGAACCACCGCCGAGGAAAGGCGGCATTTCTTCGAGCAATTCCGATTTACCGTATAGGACACCGATACCCGTGGGACCACACATTTTATGTCCTGAGAAGGCGAGGAAATCACAATCAAGTTGTTGAACATCGACCTGAAAATGTGGCACCGATTGTGCTGCATCAACAACGACTTTCGCGCCGACAGTGTGTGCCTCTACAATAATGGACTGAATCGGATTGATGCTACCGAGTACATTAGAAACGTGTCCTATAGCGACGAGTTTCGTTTTTTCAGTCAGCAGATCGCGGAGTTGTGTAAAGTCGAGTAATCCTTCGTCGGTTACTTCGAGAAACCTGAGCTTCGCACCGGTGCGCTGCGCGAGGAGCTGCCAAGGGACGAGATTGCTATGATGTTCCATGATGGTGAGAACGATTTCATCACCTTCACGGATGTTCTCGCTTCCCCAACTGTAAGCGACGAGATTGATGGATTCTGTTGTGTTCCGTGTAAAAATGACTTGGCGTGTGCGGGGTGCGTTGATTAGCCTCGCCACTTTTTCTCTTGCGAGTTCATGCTGTTCCGTTGCCTCTTCTGAGATACGATAGATACCGCGATGGATATTGGAACGATAGGTATCGTAATAGGCGTCCATCGCTTCGACGACTGGACGGGGGGTCTGTGTTGATGCGGCATTATCAAGGAAAGCCAATGGTGGAGTCGTCGCGAAGATCGGGAAGTCTTCACGGATGGCTTCCACATCAAGAGGACGGAATTGCGGCGTATGCATTTTGTGTGTTATCCTGTGCTGTCGTGTCGCCTCGTTGTGGACGCACTCCCCTGAGCACGTCCACACTTAGAGGCATAAGAAGTAACACTATCTGCCTGGGAAACCAATATTGACAGCAGACGGTCCATGGTCTTCACATGCTTGGTCAGTCGGAACATCGGTTTCGGCATTGTTGGATTGGACAATCCCTTCCGAAACCAAGTACTCTTCCACTTCATCGCCACTGACATCAGCAAGTATTATATCGTCAATCTGGACGCAGGGCTGATAAGGTTGCCGCGTCTTCTGAACCATTTCACGATAGTTGTCTGCATTGTTAATGATGTCTCTGTCGTCATACTCCAAACCGTATTTGGCGAAGATGGCACGGACACCATTGCTCCATCCACAGACGGGCTTCATATAAGCGATAATTTTCGGTTGACTCATTGTGAGTTGCTCCTTTTTAGTAGTTATCAGTTTTTAGTTTTCAGTCGTTTCAGTTTTCGATTATCCGTTGATGTGAGACCCACTTTTAACCGACAACCGATAACCGAGGACTGACAATTACTCAAGTTTGCGCGTAATAGACGTACTTAACTCTTTCTGAACGGATTCTAATGGGATACGTTCCATAACGGGTTGAAAAAATCCGTCAACAATCAGTTTTTCGGCTTGTGCGTAAGCTAGTCCGCGACTCATTAGGTAGAAAACCTGGTCTGCATCGATTTTTCCGGCGGTCGCGCCATGTGTGCAACGTACCTCGTGTGCTTGGATTTCCAAACCGGGCAAGGTATCGGCATGCGCACGTTCACTCAGTAGAAGATTATCGTTCTTTTGGTAAGCATCAGTATGGTTCGCCGAGGGATAGACATAGATATTTCCACCCCATGCGGTCTGCGCTCTGTCTTTCAGGACAGTCCGGTAGAGTAGATCGCTAAAGGTATGCGGTGCAACGTGTTCCTGTGCGGTGCTAATATCTAAATGTTGGCGGGCATCAGTGAAAGCCAATCCTAACATCTGTGCATTGCACCCGGCACCTTCCAAGACAACCGCTTGGTTTATTTTACTAACCCTACTACCGAATGTAGCAGTTACCCAACAGAGTTGGGCATCTCTGTCGACCATAGCACGGTGCGAAGCCAAATTCCAGACGTGTCGATTCCAACGCTGAACTTGCACGTAGGTTACGTTGGCGTTCTGCCCTGCGAAAATTTCGACCGCTCCATTGTGGAAACCGCTTCCTTCTGCGTTGGTAGATAGGTTGTCCTCTAAGATTACGACTTCGCTGCCTTCTTCAGCGATGATGAGCGTATGCGATAGATCGGCTTGCTCCGCTTCGGACATTCTGATGTAGACCCGCAGTGGCAATTCAACTTTCACCCCTTTGGGGACGTACAACAGATAACCGCCTTGCCAAAAAGCACCGTGGAGCGCGTCAAACTTGTTGTGTTGCGCGATGTTCCCACTCTTTAACGTCGTTTCCAACGTTACCGCTTTGCTCATGAAGTAGTTGCGAAGGAGTTCCGGTTGTTCCTGCAGCGCAGTGTGGAGGTCCGCAAAGTAGACCCCTTTTTTTTTCAGTGTTTCAGCGTCAGAAGTATGTTGAGGCTGTCCATCAACTTGCACCAGTACACCGGCTGTTTCCTCTTCGTTGTAGTTTACATCTTCTGCGGATATTTTACCGTTCGTCGAGATATTGGGATTATATTTTTCGACTGCGAATCCTCGGAGATACCGCCGAGTTCGCCGCCAGTAATCTTGGGTGCGCATATCAACGGTGCGTCGCCATACATCATCTTCAGTCGTGTGTGGCATCGGCAATGATTCGTAAACTGCATAAGCCTCCAACCGTTTCTGGCGCATCCATTCTGGCTCGTTTGCTGCTATTTTTTGAAGAAATTCTTTTGAGAAATGACCTTTTTGCAATTTTTAGTCCTTTGCGAAAGTAGAGCAGAGGTATGATACCCCTGCCCTACAACACCTCGTATTAACCGACTGAACCTTCCATCTGGAGTTGGATGAGACGGTTCATCTCAACAGCATATTCCATGGGGAGTTCCTTCACAAGGGGTTCAATAAACCCATTAACGATCATGGTTGAGGCTTCCTCTTCAGAAAGCCCACGGCTCATCAGATAGAAGAGCTGTTCTTCCCCAATTTTGCTGACGCGTGCCTCGTGTTCAATGTTGGTATCACTCTCGCCGATTTCAATGACCGGATAGGTGTCTGAACGTGAGTCTTTATCAAGGATAAGAGCGTCACATACAACGTGCGATTTGCATCCCTTCGCACCTTTAGCAACATCGACCCATCCACGATAACTCGACCGTCCACCGTCTTTACTAATACTCTTCGAGGTTATCTGCGAGGTGGTATGTGGTGCACAGTGATAGACTTTTGCACCGGCATCTTGGTGCTGTCCCTTACTGGCGAACGCGATTGAGAGAATATCGCCACGCGCCCCAGGTTCCATCATATAGACACTCGGATACTTCATTGTTAGCTTACTGCCGAGATTACCATCCACCCATTCCATTTGTGCGTCTTCGTAGGCAAAAGCGCGCTTCGTGACGAGATTGTATACATTATTTGCCCAATTCTGGATGGTCGTGTAACGTACCCGTGACCCTTTCATGCAAACGATCTCGACGACAGCACTGTGCAGGGACTCGCTGCTATAGGTCGGAGCGGTACATCCCTCAACGTAATGGACCTGCGATCCTTCATCAGCGATAATGAGCGTCCGTTCAAATTGCCCCATATTCTCGCTATTGATTCGGAAGTAGGCTTGCAACGGATATTCAACCTTCACGCCGGGTGGGACATAAACGAAACTTCCACCACTCCAAGCAGCACTGTTGAGTGCTGCGAACTGATTATCCGCAGACGGGATGATCGTTCCGAAGTATTTCTTCACCAGATCCGGGTATTCTTTGATGGCGGTATCGGTATCAAGAAAAACAACGCCGATTTTGTCCAATTCTTCGACGATATTATGATAGACGACTTCCGAGTCGTACTGTGCACCGACGCCTGCGAGGAACTTCCGTTCTGCTTCAGGGATACCGAGGCGGTCAAAAGTTTTCTTGATGTCATCTGGCACATCATCCCAGCTGCGTTCACTCCGGTCGGAGGCTTTGACATAGTAGTAGATATCGTCAAAATCGAGTTGCGTCAGATCTCCGCCCCATTTTGTCATCGGCTTCTGTTTGAAAATCTGATAAGCGTTGAGTCGGTACTCGCGCATCCAGTCGGGTTCACCTTTGATGTCACACATTTCATTGATAACACTTTCGTCTAACCCTTTGCGCGACTTGAACTTCGGTGTAATATCATCGTGGAACCCATATTGGTACTCTTTACTAATATCGAGTTCTTCTATGGTGTTCTTTTCAGAAGTTGCCATTTTACTCCTCCTTATCCGTAATACCGTGTTTTTCTCGAATCGGTTCGTAGCCCTCTGTCTCTAACATTTGTGTGAGTTCCCAGCCACCGGATTCAACGATTCTGCCGTCAAGCAGTATATGTACAAACTCTGGTCGGATATAATCCAGCAACCGAGGGTAGTGTGTGATAATCAGCACTCCAAGATCTGGTCCGATCAGACTACTGACGCTTTCACCGACGATTCGGACGGCATCAATATCGAGTCCGGAATCGGTTTCGTCAAGGATGGCGATCTTCGGTTCCAGCATTGCGAGTTGTAGAATCTCAGCACGCTTTTTCTCGCCGCCAGAGAAACCGTCGTTCAGGTATCGTCTGGCGAAGGAATCGTCAACACCGAGTTGTTTCATTTTATCGCGAAGTTCACGACGGAATTCACGCATCGGAATAAGTCCGTCGTTACCGGAACCATTTTCCGATTTTCCGCGGACTGCACTAACGGCGAGTCGTAAGAAGTTCGCCAAACTGACCCCTGGGATCGTCGTTGGATACTGAAAAGCAAGGAACAGCCCAAGTTTGGCGCGTTCGTTTGGCTCGAGGTCCAGCACATCAGCACCGTCAAAAATCACTTCGCCTGAGTCGATCTCATAGAGCGGGTGTCCCATTAAGCTGTTGGCGAGGGTGCTTTTACCAGATCCGTTTGGACCCATAAGGGCATGGATCTCGCCCTGTTTTACACTTAAATTTAGCCCTTTAATAATTGGTTCTCCTTGCACACTGATGTGCAAGTCTTTAATCACCAAATCTTTACTCATCCGTCGGTTTAGACTCCTTAAATTGATAGATGTGGTTCCAATCGTATCGTTTTTTAGTATTTTCGTGTCACAACCACATCACGATTTTTTAGCATTTGCGTGTATTGCTATAAGAAACGCTTTAACCGCCGATCCTCGACATGTTTCGTTCTGGTTTAATAAAGTCTGCGGCGTTAATTTTATGCCCTGCTTCTTTCTGTTCAACCGCGCCCAGAATTAACTGGCTAATTGCCTCATCTGATGCGCCTTCTCGCAGCGGTGTGAGCAGATCGGTTTCCGTTAGCGAAAAGAGACACGTCCGGAATTTTCCGTCAGCAGTAAGACGGACCCGGTTACAATTTTCGCAAAACGGGTCACTCACGGAGGGGATTACCCCTACCTCGTTGCCGTTATCTGCGAAACGGTAGCGTTTGGCTGTGTCGCTTTTTGCCTCGCCGTTTAGCGTTACGGGTGCGAGTGGATAGATGGCGTTAATTTTTTCGATGATCTCTTTTCCGGGGATATACATATTACGTCCCCAGACGTCATCGGCATCCAGTGGCATAAATTCGATGAATCGGAGTTGATAGTTATTTTGGCGTGCGAAGGTTGCTAAATCTACGATTTCGTCATCAGTAAAGCCGCGCATTGCGACGGCATTGACTTTAATCGGGTTGAAACCGCATTCGTGTGCGGTCTTAAGTCCCTCCAGCACGCGTGAGAGCACCTTCCGGCGCGTCATCTGCTCGAACTTTTCTTCATTGAGCGTGTCTAAACTTACATTGATACGACGCAATCCGGCATCATAAAGTGCTTGCGCTTGTTTAATGAGACCGATGCCGTTGGTCGTCAGGCTAATGTCTTTCAGGTCTTCTAACTGCGCGAGTTGCTCTATGAGGGCAGGCACACCGGGACGAACGAGCGGCTCGCCGCCGGTAATACGTACTTTGTTAACACCCAATGCAACGAAAATCCGAGCCAGATGCAGAATCTCATCATAAGTCATCAGTGATGCGTCTGGCAAAAAGGTCATGTCTTCCGGCATACAGTAAATACACCGAAAGTTGCAGACATCCGTAACCGAGATCCTGAGATTCGTATGGATCCGCCCAAAGCGGTCAAGCATCTGTTGTTTCATTTTCATCCAGACAGAGTTTAAATTTTATTAATAGTATATCATATCCGCATTCCTTTTGCAAGTTTTTTTATAGTAAATGCTTTAAAAAAGATTTTTCGGAAATACGGGGTTGTGGGTTGTGAATTATGGGTTGTTTTTTCAGAACCAGAATTTACGGGATTCAAGGATTTTCAGGATGATGGAATCAGAGGTTGCCGGTACACGGAATGGCGAGGAAGGGTTAAGGTTTTGATTGACATACTTGTGGCTTTTGTGTAAAATTATGTATATACTTCTGAAATAGGGAGAAGACTCATGGCTGAAAAAGTGTTTGATGTAGGTGGTGTCGAACTTCACGTTGATGACCGTAATTTCGGAGCAGATGGTGGTCCTTCCGTCCGTGTTTACGGCGAGGCAGACGGTGAAAATGTTCAGCTGCTCCGTTTTGATTGCTTTCGCAAGGATCCACACTATCACTACGATCCGTCTGGAAAGAATGATCAACGGCATCTCGATAAGGCAAGTGTGCCGGACTCAGTCGCATGGACGATTGAACAATTGGAACAGAACCTCGTGGAGATGATTCGCACTGCGGGTTATGACGGCGTCGCTGACCGTGTTGACCAAGCAGCGGTTGCACAAGTACTTCCTGAGGTGGAATCTCTTATGAGGAGTTGAAGTCGGAACTATATCTGTAGGGCTGAGATGGGGAGACCCGGCTGCCCTACAATACCTGTTAACTTAAGGAGAAAATTGGTATGAGTAAATCTATTGTCTTAGGTGTGATCCTCATCACGCTGCTCGTAGGCTTGAATGCCTTCGCGGGTACCCCGCAGGATTGGGGAAAATGGAAGGAGGGTGAACTCCTTCTCGAAAATCATAGTTTTGAAGAAGATAAAGCCGCTTGGGAATTGGAGGATGGCGCGTGCTGCGGACGTGGTGGACTCTATACGATCGAAATCGATAAGAAAAATCCGCAGCACGGAAAACAGTCGCTCAAGGTTGTCGGACATAAAGCGACTGGTACCGACTGGCATGCAAAGATCAAGCAAAAAGATGTCTCAATGAAGACTGGTGAGAAGTACACGGTGATTTTCTGGGCACGCTCCGAGAAACCTCGACAAGTGAGTCTAAGTGTGCAGATGCAACACGATCCATGGGTTTTTTATCAAGGGGGCAACATCAATTTATTGGGTCCCGAATGGACGGAGTACCACATCACCTTTAATTCAACTGCAGATGTTGAAAGAGACATGTGGGTCGGATTGTCTATTGCGCAATCTGATACCGATTTCTGGATTGATAACTTCCGTTACTTTGAAGGCGATCCAGAAGATGATCTGAATCGTGATACACCCTTCCCTGTTGATGCCAAGGAGAAATTGGCGACACGGTGGGGTGAGATTAAATCGGATCGGTTCTAAGGATATTTGTTTAGTTTCATGAGGCGCGGTCTTCCGATCGCGCCTTTTTTATTTTTCTGGTGTTTTTTCGTCATTTATAATTATTCTTCTAAATGTTAGGGATATTCGTCGCTGCCGCGTATATTTGCGTCCATCCCACACATCAGATTTTCTGGCGGGAATACCGTGCAGCCACGTATATCGCGCTGCTTCCTTCAATACAGCAACACTTCTTGGGGCAAGCCAAACCGCAACCTTCTTCGTTTTGTCGTATTGGTTTGTGAATTCCATAATACAACTTGATCCCAGACTCAGAGCAATAATTGTATCTTTAAACCAAGGTTCGCGATCAATATGACCTCCAATGCCTTGCCCGGGTTGGTATTCGCTGACGAGGACCTGATTGGGGATTTCCGGCATGTGTCCATCTTTGTGTAATTTCTGACTGAGCCTATTTAACCACTCTGGCAAATTGTTCATACGCGTATCATACTTCAACTTTTCTGTTTTGTAGTCATACTGAGGTCCGTAATGCTGAATACGTCGCTTGGAAAAGCTGCTCCATTGTTGCTTGTCAATCTGACCTAACAACCAGTCATGTTGGAGTTCAGTGATATAGTTTGCTATATACCGGAACCCGCGAATTTCCTCAACCGCTTTCTCGTTATTGGGCGGCGGTTGCGGTTCAATTGATTGCTGAGACGGTACGGGAAATAGGTTTAATTGGGTCATTGTCAGTCCAGTATGAGGTTAAATCTACCCGTAGCAAAGTATCTCATAGCAGACATTGGCGTTTTTGTGCAGTAAACCGTTTATGAGTCTACAATAAGAAAAGGTTTCAACGTCTGATTGGGATGCTCGACTTCTAAACACCGAAAGATTCGTTTTAAGTGTTTCCCACTTGCCGGACACTTTCAGCCGGCGGGACTCAGGTAATGATCGATGATCAGGATTTTGGTATATTAAACACATTTTATGCTGATTGTATTCCTTCATAATCTGAATGAGTACATCTGATAGGTTATCAATGTCTAATGTCGGACTCGAGAAAAAATAACAGAAATTAAATATAATCTTTGTCGTCCCATCGTTTTCAATGTATTTGTCCAATAATCTGCTCAAATGATTGTAGTCATAGTCTTGCATTAACTCAAATTTGTCAAAGAAAGGTTCTCTATATTTGTTGGGGCCATATTTATTCATTGATGCGGCCTTGTCAAGCATAGCTTGCGAACTATCAATTCCTAAATATGTAATGTCGCGCTGTCCTGCAAAAGCTCGAAAGGCGATACCTGAAGTTAGGGGACCACAACCGAAGTCAATGAATACAACTTTATTTTTTTCGTTTATAGGTGTGAGGTAATTCGTAAAGATGTGATAAGAACCAAAAAGGTGCCTAGGCATGTGGTGGACACAATAGATGGACACCTTGTCTTTTGGAAAATAATACTCGCTGGATGATTTATCAAATGATACTTCATCGAAATCGCTCTGTCCTTGTCTCAGAATCCGCGCTATATCTTCCCAGTAGTATATTCTGTTATTTTTAACGTGCTCCGATAGTGCGGGTAGGTTGTGTTCAAATGGGAGCACGATTAGCTCTTCAAACAGATGCTTTAGACTTTCGCCGGGTTCATAGTAGTTATCATGGGGACGGTGGATATAGGACATATTTTGGAAATTTTATCTGGATGAGTTTGCAAGGTCTGATTATCAAATATCGGTTGGTAACAGTATGGCGGGTAATGCCGTTCTTGTCAAGGGAATTGGGATTTGAAGGAGAGATCGAAACTATAGGTCGGCGACTAATTCTTCTTGGTACGCGAAGAGGGCTGGGGTGCCACCGGTGTGCAGGAAGATGACGGTGTCATCACGTCCTAATTTGCCTTGTTGAATGTGGTCGATGAGGCCTGCCATCGCTTTGGCAGTGTAGACGGGATCAAGGAAAATCCCCTCCGTTTTGACGACGAGTTTGAGTGCATCGATGCCTTCTGGCGTGAGGTAGCCGTAAGCCTGACCGATGTAGTCGTCTGTATTTTGAATGTCTGCATCCATAACCTGTGTGTCGAGTTCAAGGAGGTCTGCTGCACTATTTGCGGCGGTGCGGAGACGTTCGTGTTTATTTTCCCAACGAATGGGTGCGATACCGAAAGGCTTCATTTTCAAGTCGAGCGTTTTAGTGCCGAGTACGAGCCCTGCCTGTGTACCGCCTACGGAGCAAGTGTAAATCCAATCGGCGTCAATTCCTAATTGTTCTTGCTGTTGTGCAATTTCAGCGATGCACCATGTGAAGGCAACAGCGGCGAGCATGGTTGAGCGTGGACCAGCGACAACATAAGGTTTCAACCCTTCTAACTCCAATTTTTTCGCCAATTTGTGCTTCACCACGTCTAATTCCGGCCCAAATGAGGCATCAACAATCTCAACGTCAACACCTGCTAATTTATCTAATAATAGGTTGCCTTGTGGGATGCTCTTGTGGTCCCGTGCGAGGCGTAAATAGCAATTAAGTCCGAGTTTGCCGCATGCAGCGGCGGCTTGCCTGCAGTGATTTGATTGGGAAGCTGCACCGTGGACGATTGTGTCAGCCCCTTGTGCGACAGCGTCGCCGAGTGTGAATGTGAGTTGTCGGACCTTGTTACCACCGAATGCCAACCCAGAACAATCTTCGCGTTTTATGAAGATGCGTGGACCTCCGAGTGCTTCGGAGAGTCTTGGGCATTCTTCAAGCGGGGTTGGGAAATGACCAAGTTTCACTTGTGGTATCTGTGCAACCCGCTGGATCAATTGTTCTATTGCTTCCATTATTTACTCCGCTTCAATGACGACAGCCATCTGATTGACCCTTTTGCCATCTTTCGATTGCAAGCCCGGTGTGATGACCTCAACGATTGTACCCGGTTCACATTCGCTTGGGCGAGCATCTTTCACTTTGTGGTGACTGGACTGTACTTTTGTTTTCCCAATTTCAATTGGCATAACTTCAGAATCAACGAGTTCGAGGAACCAATTGAGACGTTCAGGTAGCGCATTCCCTTGTATGTTTTCCGCGATCTCAGCGAACAGGTAGTCCCGAATGAACTCAGTAAGAAATTTTCTGAAGGAGAGAATCTCAATCTTGGTGGCGTGCTCCTTTTCCTGCTCGATTAACTTGCCAGTGAAACGATGAAGATAGGCATCACACTCATTCCGAATCTTCTCAAGGTCTCGGGCATTTTCGGCGAGGAGGTTTGGGAACAACGTCGGTGACGGTGTGCTGATCCCGCGCGTCTGCTTCAGCGTTTGACGCAGGAGGGTATCCACTTCGGCAAGGGTTTCGACAATCCCTCCGGTTTCATGTGTCGCGCGACCCGTCTGTTTCTGCCAGGCAATTATCTCATTTACCATGAGATTAAGGAGGAAAATAGCGGTTTCTTCTTCACAGAGGGTCTCTGGTTTCCAAGAGGTTAAATTGAGTCCATATCCCTCGTTGTAATCTCTCTCCAACTTAGAAAGTTGATCTTGAAATTCGTTTTGGATAGTTTCGCCTTTTTCATGATAGTAAGCTTTACCAGTTTTTCCGCCCTTCAATGTACGCACAAGTTGACCTAAGAAACCATTTTCCTTCTGTTTAGATTTTCTATTGGTATTCGTGCTTTCTTGTGCTGTACTCATCTGCGACTTCCGTTGTGCTGAGAGCGCACTTGGTGGTAGAGACGGAACTGAGATTTTAAATTCCGAAGGAGAACCGACATTGGGCAATTTAGGTTTGATTTTCCGAATTGTTGAGGGTTGCGCTACAGTGTGTGAAGGATCGGATTCTTCATTTGATTCGAGTGGACTTTCCGGACGTGCCCAAGTTTCTTCTTCCGACGGTTGTATTTCTGGCAAATCCGGTGTTGTTTCTGCCTGTTCAGCTGCTACGGTTTCTGCTTCTTCGTAGTCATCTGTATTGGCGTTATTGGATGGCGCAGGCGGCAATTGTATGCCTGGTAAATTGGGTGTTGTTTCTACCTGTTTGACTGCTTCGACTTCGGGTTCCTCGTAAGTGTAAGCGTCTACCTGATTGGGGATATCTACGAATTCTGTGTCAGTTACAGTCTCAATATCTTCTGATAAATTCTCTTCGGGTAGTTCTGTACTTACCTCCAACTCCGCGAGGACATTTTCAACACGGGCGGAGATAGGCTCGGCATCGTCAACAAAAAAGGTTAACCGGTATGCTTCAAGTACCTCTGTGGGAAGACGGAGCGAAACTGAGTGGTTTGCTAACTGAAGCTGCTTCCAATTGGCGAGTCCGCTTGCTGGTTGCTTCTGATACATCACACGTACGTGCTTTTCATCGCCAACCAAGTTCCGCAGGTTCATACGGATACAGTCTTCATCAAAGCTAAACGATATCTCTATGTCCTGAAAACAACCCGCTACACTGTTTCTAACCATCTTAGCTTTCTCCTTGCGAATCTTTTTAAGTGAACAAAAATAACATAATTTTTGTTGGACAATATCAAACTAACCAATTCAACGTTTTTTGTTTATTTACGTTACAAATTTTTTCTGTTTTTGTTCTCGTTTATAGTAAAACCTGAAAATATGTTGACACTTTACGGAACAATAACCCATGCCTCGCCAGCGGCGCGTTTTTTTTTTCGTAAAGTTGTTGCGGATGGGTATGGAGCATTCATCGTTGTATGAGCATCTTACGGGTTGCGTGAAAAGTACCGGCTTCAAGAGAATAGAAATAGATGCCGCTCGCTACGGGTTCACCGGTAGTGTTGCGACCATCCCAATAGGCGGTGTGTGAACCTGTCTTTTGATGTCCAAGCACCTGGGAATAAATACGCCGTCCTTGGGTATCATATATATATAGCACTACATTCGCGTCTGAGGCGAGTTGATACGGAATCCATGTCTCTGGGTTAAATGGGTTCGGAAAATTTTGGCTTAGACGATTGATTGGCATAGGCTTAAGCGGATTCAGTTTCCATTCAGACGGTGTAGGCTCCTCCACAGCAAGTGAGTAACCTTCGGGCTGTACACGAAAAGTGCGGAGTTGATACAGGTCAGCGATGTAGAGGACGCCGTTTGTTAGCTTCAATTCAGACGGGAACTGGAGTTCGCGACTTCTGTAAAGCAGGGATGAAGTCGTTGTCAGTGTACGTGTGTCAATAACTTGAACACTTTCATTATTAAGTAGATAGAGATGGTTGCTACTCGCCTGTGCATCAATCAGGACGGTATCGTCTTTGTATATACCGTCCAATTTGGGTTTGTTTGGTTCGGATACGTCGAGTGCAGCGACACCGACGCCACTGTCTAACAGATAAGCGCGTTTCCCGATAAGGGTAACGCCTGTTGCATTGCCCTGTGTAGCGTAATTCGCAACGGGACGTGGTGTTGCGGGTGCTGTGATATCGAAGATGTGTAGCCCACCTTCAAGGGCAGCGACGTAAGCATGTGTGGACGAATCTGCATTGATGGCAACGCGGTAGGCACTCCCGCGCATGTCGCGTTGGAATCTAATTCTGCTTTGTGGTGGTACCCGGCTGTCAACAATAATCAAAGATTCTGCACAGAGATAGGTGTAGCCTTCGTGTAAAGCAATATCCGAAACGGGTGCTGCTGTCGGAATATGCGTTACGATAGTATTTGTTTTCAGATCGACAACAAACATGCCTGTTTCGGCAGCAACAAAACCGTATCCGTCGCGGACTCGGATTTTAGTGCAACGAGCTGCTTTAAGTGGGTTGTTAAAGGTAACACCGTTCACTGGCAACGATAGATTTTCTGTCACGCTGCCTTGATAAGCGGTCGTAAATTCAAGGGTCTTCAATCCACCTACGCCGTTCGCAGCGTAAACTGTCCGGGCACCATCTGCCGTTTCGACGACATCAAGTCCATAAGCCGTGCCACCCAAAGCATACCTGTGTAACCATTTCGGTGATTTCGTGTCGTTGACACTAATTGTCTGGATGCCACCTTTGCCGTCAGCGATATAAGCGTTTGTGTCTTGTAGCGTTATATCAATCGCGTTGCCGAATGTAGGTTGTGCGGAAATTAGTTGGGGCTGTTGTGGGTTACGTACGTCGATAATTTGGAGCCCTGCCTGTTGGTCGGTCAGATAGGCAGTATCGTTATGGAGCTGGATGCCGGTTGCGAGTCCTGGTGTATCTAAGCGAGAACTTATTTCAGGATTCTGCATATCCGTGACATCAACTACTGTAAGATTACCGGAAGCCACGTAAGCATAGGTGCTATTTCTTGTATCAGCGATCTCGTAAGCAGGGGCGAGGATAGGGACAACGCTACGCACGACAAAATTACCGAACGGACTTGGATCGAGAATGAGAAGCCCGTGTCTGTCGTCGCTTAAGTAGACAATCTCGTCTTGGATAACGACATTGAGCGGTGTGCCTGCGGGGCGAAAGAATCGTCGCGGTTGTGGCGTACGTACGTTATGAACATCGCGAAGATTGAAAACAAGCATCCCGCGCGCTTTATCGAGTACGTACAGATTTCCATCGGCGACACGGACCCGACGGGCATCTGTGAAACTGCCGAGTGTCTTCATAATACTCGGGTCGGTGGGAACAGCGATGTCAATGACGTGGACACCTGCGGCACCGTCAGCGATATAAGCGGTTTCGCCGTCAATAGCGACAGCTTGTGCCTGTCCTGGTGTAGCGATTTCACCAACGCGAGCGGGTTTTGTCGGATCTATCAGTGTAAAAATCTCAAGTCCCCAGCGACTCGCTGCATAAAGATAGTCTCCATCTGGCCCCCCAATTTCAACGTCAGTGTAGTTGCTTGCAAGATGAATCTGCGTCATGGGTTTGAGGTATATTTTCGGCGTGAGGTTCGCCAGTGGAGGGCTCGATTGAGTCCGATTTCTGATGGCGTAAGTTATGGAATCAGGGGTAGCATCTGATATGTGCTGACGTGGGGGACCTACTGCTCTATTAACGGGTGAATTTGTGGCGGTATAACGGAATGTCTGTGGGGTGTCCGCTGTTACCATCAACAGAATCTCGCCATTGCGCTGCAGTCTTTCTTGTCGGATGTGTCCTCTATTTTCAGTATCGAACGGAATGGGTGTAACAACCGCTTGTCCGTTAGGCGATAGGTAGAGGGTTGTCGCATAGAGGTTACCAGTATCAGTTCCGATCACCGACAGGTCTAATGTTGCTGGTAGGTTCTTAAGAAGAGTATAGTAGGTACTCCATTGGTCGATAGGGATATTATTTACTTGGTTTGGATAACTAAGGACGCGTGGTGCTGTGGCATTCACTCTTCGATTGCGAAGGTTCGCGTAGCCGAGTTGTTTGTTTCGCGCCTGCGTGTTAACCCAATTCGCGAGCCCCCAATTCAAAAAGACTTGCGGAAAGCGGGTACTTCTCCCATCATCTGCCAAAGCAGCGTTGATTGCTTGCTCACCGAGGGCATCCGACTCTATAATACGACGTATAAGTTTTTGCCCACCATAATGCTCGTAGAGATAGAGCATGAGCATGAAAGCGGCACCGTAATAAGTATCTCTTGTGTTTGCATAAGCGAGCGAAACGCTGGGATTTGTCAGATAGCCGTCAACGAAGATGGTATGTACGGTTCCGTAAACTGCCCATTCGACGAAGGATGCCATGCCTTCCTCTAACCATCGTTGATCGGTTGTTCCACCGTTCTGAAACCAATTAATGAGGTGTGCGAATTCGTGTGCGAGGCTGCTGTAGAAAGTCCGTCGATCGCGTTCTCTGAATTGGAAGATATCCATGTAGAGCATTTCGCGGCGATTGCTGTTCGGTGCTGTAGGCAATTGATCGGCGGGTGAGAAGTAGCCACCGTAGTCTTCTCCAGAACCGTTCATACCGACATCGTGCATTAACAGAGTTATCCGGTTATCTCTGTCGAGTCCGGGCTTCCATTCGGTTCCCATCCACTCTCGAACTTTTGGATAGATGCGCGTGTCAAATTCCCTTCCGATTGCGGCGGCTTCGGCATCCGTGAACATGTCGCGCACCGAATTTTCAATGTAAACGTAGAGATGTTCGCTTTTGGCGATACAGGTGGCTGTTACCTCTGCGTTTGGGATGTGAATAAAAAAACGTTCAGTCTGTCCGATTTGGACGGGTGCGGCAGGCGCAGCAGCGATTTCTTCAGTCGGATGTTGCGCTGGGTGTTGTTGGTGCAGAAGGGGTGTCCCGCACAGCCATGTATCGGCAGACACAAAGTTGGTAACCGTATAGAAAATAAGAGTGATTGATATTAAGGTTCGCATTCGGTATGTGATTGTTTCTTTGTAGGAACGCTTTAGAGGTACACAATGTAATGAATGTAATTAATAATGAGCTTCTTTTATTTTAATTTTACAATAATTCTGTCGTAAATTCAACCGATATGAGAAAATTCTTTACGTGCCAAAATCCTTTTGCTATACTCTATGACATAAAGACACACAATAAGGAGCGACTCCCATGTATCGTGTCGGTATTATTGGGTTAGGCAGTATCGCCGCCCGTTATTCAACACCTGATGACGCTTATCCGTATTGCCATACAGGTGGCATCCGTTTTTGTGAGACAACCGAATTGGTCGCGGTTGCAGATATGTCAGCGGAACGCCAAGAAGAATTTCAGCAGACTTGGGGACCCGCCTTCCCAGATGATTCCATAAACTACTACGAAACAGATACGCAGATGCTCGAAAGTGAGGATCTGGACATCGTTGCTGTCTGTGTCCGTGGACCGCATCATTTCAAGGTGATGCAAAACGTCTTGAAAGCAGACATCAAAGCCATCTTCCTCGAAAAGCCTGCCGGTTGTTCCCTTGAAGAGGTTGACACGATGACGGCAGGGGCTGATGCGAAAGGAATCCCTATTGTTGTGGACTATACACGGCATTGGGCACCGCACCTAATCCGCCTCCAGTCGCTTATCAAAGACGGTCTAATTGGTGAGGTACAAACTGTCATCGGATATTGCGGTGGCGGTGTGCTCTCCTTTGCTATTCACACGACGGACATGATTTGCCAATTTGCTGGTTATGATCCAATTTCGGTGACTGGGTTCGTTGAGGGTGGTGGAGATGTACCAGAGTCTTATGAGCCTGAACCTGCTATTGTTGGTTCAACGATCCAGTATGAAAGCGGCGTTATCGGTTTTCATGTCGGGAACCACGGGACACGAGGTGGATTTTCTGTTGAAGTCCTCGGCAGCGAAGGAAGCGTTCAAGCAGGGTTTTATAGCGGCACAACCGTCCACAAAGACGGAAAGTTGATTGATAATGCTACCCTTGATCTTCCTGAAAACGCTGGTCCGTTCAATGTTGCGTATAAACAGATTACCGATTATTTGGACGGTGGACCCCTTCCGCATTGTGCCCGTGATGATTATACTGCCGTCAACGAAATTGGATTTGCTACGATTGAGAGCGGTATAACTGGGCAGACGATACAACTCCCGTGTCAGAATAGAGAACGGCTCATCTTCGCGAACGGCTAATGCCGAGGACGCTATGGCATCTATGTTCAAACTCGACAATTTATACCGATTCTTTATGAAGGCATACCCCATCAAGTCCTATGGTGCAGCTCCCAACACGTCCTTTCATAAGGAATTAAGCCAATGCCGTGTCGCGTTAATTACAACTGCTGGATTACATCTCGAAGAACAGATGCCTTATAATGAGAGAATTATCGGTGGAGATTGTGCGTACCGAGAAATACCAAATACGATCGAGACCCAAGTCCTTGCTCTTGGACATAGGAGTAAGGCTTTTGACGCGAGTGGTACAGAAAGTGATATAAACTTAGTATTTCCACTTGATCGATTCCGAGAATTGGAAAACGAGGGTAAAATCGGTTCACTCAACGATAGACACTTCAGTTTCATGGGATCAATTACAATACCGAAACCCCTCATTGAAAAGACCGCGCCAGAAGTCGCACAGATGCTTAAAACTGATAATGTTGACGTTGCTTTCTTAACGCCTGTATGACCCGTATGCAATCAGTCCGTGGGGCTGATACAACGGGCTATTGAAGCGGTCGGTATTTCAACGGTTTCCATTACGCTTGATGCGCATATTACGGAGCGGGTTAAGCCGCCGCGTGCTTTAGCAGTTCCGTACCGTTTTGGATACCCGCTTGGTGAACCGAACAATCCAAAATTGCAACACGCAATCATCACTGAGGCACTTGCACTCTTAGGAGACGATGCCCCGCTCCCAATTCTTAAAAGTAGTAGGCACACTCCGTGAGCCGTAACCAAAAGTAGTAGGCATACTCCGTGAGCCGTAACCATAAAGTAGTAGGCATACTCCGTGAGCCGTAACCATAAAGTAGTAGGCATACTCCGTGAGCCGTAACCATAAAGTAGTAGGCATACTCCGTGAGCCGTAACCATAAAGTAATAGGCACACTCCGTGAGCCGTAACCAAAAGTAGTAGGCACACTCCGTGAGCCGTAACCAAGAGCCGTCATTACGAACATCAGTCTTAAGGGAGAAATTCATGGATAAAATTAGAGTTGGGGTTATCGGATGTGGCGGTATCTTCCGCGGCCTCCACGCGCCTTATTATCAAGAACCGACGCGACGTGCTGACATTGTCGCAATCGCTGACATCAACGAGGCATCAGCGAACGAACAAGCAGACCAATTTGGGGCAGATGCCTATACAGATTACCGCTCCCTCCTTGATAGACAAGATATAGATGCGGTTGATGTCTGTGTCCACCCACGTCCACATCTTGAGATTACCCGTGCTGCTGCCGATGCTGGCAAACACATCTTAATGGAGAAACCGATGTGTTGTAACGTCGCAGAGGGTGATGAAATGATCGCTGCCGCTGAAAATGCGGGTGTTCTCCTAATGGTCGCTTATATGATGCGGTTTGATCCGGGTTACGCGAAACTAAAGTCGCTCCTTGATGATGGTACACTCGGCACACTGCAGATGGCGTATTCTAATCAGGTCGGTTGGTTCTCACCTGAACGGCATCCTTGGCTCTTTGTGAAGGCGGAATCGGGGGGTATGCTGGTCGAGCAAGCCATCCATAACCTCGATCTATGGTTGTGGTTGTATGGTCCCGCTTCCACTGTCTATGGGTTCACAAGCCACGTCCCACTGGGTGGTACCTACCCGCCTGCGGATGAAGCCGTGGAGAACAATGCACTGCTCACCGTGCATTTCAAGAACGGCGGTGTCGCGATGATGATGAAGAGTTGGGCAGCTGAGATTCGGAACAGCGGCAACGGTCTCGTCACGAGTAAAGGCTCGGCGACGCTAATTTCGCATGGACTCCGTTGGAAGACTCACGACATGGCAGAGGCGGAAGAATTCACTGCCCCGGTGCCAGACGACGATACCTACCGTAATATGCCAGAGGAGCGGCGGCAGCAGCGGTATTGGGGCGTAGCGGCGAAGGGCACGAGCATTGACCATTGGCTCCAGTGCATTGCCGGCGAAGCAGAACCGACGACCCACGGACGCATGGGTAGAGACGGTATTGAGTTAGCAGAGGCAACGTATCGTTCTTCCCAAATCGGCGCACCGATTTCGCTACCGTTGTAGAAATATAATTTTGTAAAGTACATCTTGGATTTGTAGGGCGAGGTCCTGTACCTCGCCATTTTCTTGTTTTTCCTTGCGGGGGTAGGGTACAATACCTAACTACCGGAAGTTGGTTTTCGTTCATCACCACTAAATCTTTGCGTGTTGAAAAATAGAAAATGGTTCACTTAAATCTAAAGGGAAAAAATGAGAATTCGTTTTATGCTTCACAAAGTTGTTTCTCTTGTTTGCTTTGTGGGTTTTGTTCTTATGCACCTCGTGCATGAAGGATATCCGCAGACGCAAATCGAGCAGGGCGTTTCCGTAGAAGAGCAGAAAGAAGGCAGAACGTTATTGGTCGTTTCTGCAACGATGACCGGGTTATCATTGTATGGACCCGGAATGGCTCGGTTACTTGATATTGAATCCGGGGCACAAGTCGCCGGGTTAGAGATGGTAATTGGCGGTGGGTCTTTTGTGGGCGCGCTTTTGGCTACAAAAAATCATCGACTCGGCGCGGGACGCTCCAGTCTAATCCTAACCGGTGGTTGGGCAGGTACCCTATATGGTTTCGGGTTGCCTGTGTTATTTGAATCAGAGAATGACAAGGCTTACTTGGCTTCTGCGATGATCGCTACGCCAATTGGAGGACTGATTGCCCATAGACTGAGTTCTCACAGGTGGTTTAATGAGGGGGAATCGCATACGATTAGCAGAGGCGGATTGGTTGGCGGATTGTACGGGCTCGCAATCCCATATCTCATCAATATCGAAGATCTCGAAAATTGGACGCAAGCCA
Source organism: Candidatus Poribacteria bacterium (assembly GCA_958295815.1). Classification (GTDB taxonomy): domain Bacteria; phylum Poribacteria; class WGA-4E; order WGA-4E; family WGA-3G; genus WGA-3G. The sequence continues at coordinate 446,000 of OY282374.1, forward strand.
AAATCTATATTACATCGGCGATGATCGGTGTACCTGCTGGTGCATGGACGACAGCAAAACTGATTTACGATAAACCTATTAACGAGGGAAGGGCAAGTTTACTCTCTCTTGGCGGTTATATCGGCAGTGCCTATGCCGTCGGAATTACCTCTCTAACGGATGTGGAGGGATCGCGGCCTTATGTATTGGCTGCCATGCTCGGTTTACCGGTAGGCTCATATCTTGGCTATAAATTGACTGCTGGGAATCAGTATACAAGCGGTCGCGCAGTTTTGATACAAGTCGGTGCGTATGCAGGTGCGCTATTCGGCACCGGATTTCCGCTGATGGCTGACACGGATAGCCATAAACCTTATGTTGTGGCGAGTATTCTTGGGTCAGCGGGTGGGATGTGGTTAGCACACCGTTTGACACGAGGTTGGGGTGAGTCTGCTCCTTTTGCAAGAAACAATCTCATACCTAAATCGGATAGATTCACAGTTTCGCTGCCTTCAATTAATGAGTGGTTTACCCTTGGTTTGATGACATTCCGCAAACCAACTTTTATGGCTGATTTTCCTGTAGAATTGCTGCGGATTACGTTCTAATCAAAATAACGATCATTTATAGTAAATCTTAGAATTTAACGATGCAGTGTCAAGGAGCAACGTTGATGTAGATTACTCTTAGCGAATAACTTGGGTAGTTCGGTTGATCCATCGGAAGAAACGTTGAACTGACCCAGGTTGGCGAACCTGAATTTCGGAAATATCAGGCACAATTATTGCTACAGATTTCCAGGTGCCCTCGGCATAATCTGGATTATTTTGATGGTGTGCAATGTCTTTCGCTTCAGGGATGGACTCACCGTCAAGCAGCATGCCTTCAATATGGCATTGAATGGCTTCCAATGCTTGGTTTTGTGCATCATCAAGCGTATCTCCAGCAGTTATGCAACCCGGTAGATCTGGCACAGTTACACAGTAGTCACTATCTGGATCTTTGTGAATAACAATTGGGTAATGTCTTTGCATAGAACACCTCGCGTTTTTCTGTTTTTCTTCCAATCTGGATCCCACCTATTCCAGCCTGCTTGTCCACAGATACTTGACAGTGTTTGTCTCCTGAGGTCTTTCTTGGGATGCGGAACGGTCACTCTGCCGGGCTTTTGGGGGTGTTTGTAGTGGTGATGACTACCAACGGTGTGGACTAACACCCAACCTTCTTTTTTAGCCTTTTAATCACTTCGCGGCTTGCAATTGCCATATTCCAACAAATTAACCTGATTATGATGATAAAATTACAACATAGATTAAGATACCGTGTCAAGAAAATATCTTATCCGATCACATCGAGATCCCAAGTAGTCCGCGCGTCAACTGAAAATCTGTATTTCCCTTACCGTGCAGCTTCGGGGTGTACTGCCGCGAGGCGACCTCCACAATCAACGCCAATAACGCATCAACATCAGCATTTGCCAAGTCCAGATCCGCGCCATAAGTGGCTTGCGTTGTGGCATCTGTAGAGACCTGAAGCAGCGGCACCATGACGTGCGATTGTTGTGGTGCCCCGACAATATGTGCGAGTGCCAGATCTACACCCGTCGCACCGAGTCCAGTTAGCGTCTCCGTCGGTTGATCTGTGGGTGTCTCCATGATGTGAAAACCTGCTTTCTCGACCCGCTGCCCATACGCCAAAGTAGTAGGCACACTGTGGGAGGGGTTTGTAACCCCGAAAGTGCCGTAACGCAAGAACGTCGCATTTCCTGGCACAACAACCGTCCCTCCCGCCTCAACAATGCCATACGTCAATTGCGTCAGGGACTGCGAGACTTCTTCAGTCGGCTCACCAGTTGATGTTACAGCTATGCAGAGATGTTCTAATCCTGCATCCACAGTCGGAACAGAAGGTTTATCGGCAAGTGTATCCGAAAACCAGTCTTGCACCTTTTCAATAACGGCATCAATCCCTCCATCTAATTGAACACTCGCCCAACCGTAATGTTCTGGCGATATACCGAGTTTCTGGATCTCATGTCGGACGTGGTCGTTGTGTGTCTTTTCACAACCGTGCTCAAGGAGTAGACCGAGGGCAACCGTTGGATGTGTAAGATGTCCAATCATCGTGCGGGTGTAAATCTCCTCAGAGCGTCCGCTGGAAACACCGCATCCTTCCGTATGTGGAAGTGCGACAAAACGGGACACACCTTGTTCCTTGCCAACCTCCCGTTCATTGCAGCGATGCGCGATCATCTGCGCAATCTGTCCAGAGCAGAGACTGGTCGGTAGGATGAGTCCAAGTTGATCCGTGCGGTATCCGGCTTCTGTTTGAAGCGCACGGAATTGCAATTGTTGCGGTGGTCGCGATTCGGAGATCGCTCCTACAAGGGTTTCAATTGGGAGAGGCACACCCGATTTTATCTCGGATTCCGCCAGCAATGGGTCTAAATCTGTAGGACCCGTCTGTTTCCAATCGCGCCACAAGGAGACTTGGGAATGTCCGGCTTTCTCTCCGACTGACCGTTCACCCGACGCCACATCGACCGTCAGATCCAGCATGGATTCGCCGAGTTCTTCCATCGGTGTGCCGTCAAGATATGCCCCCGCATTCACGTCCATATCCTTGGAAAGCATCTCGTAGCGTCCCGTCGTTGTGACAATTTTAATTGTTGGCACGAACGGAAAATTGGTAATCGAACCGTTACCTGTGACAAAGAAAATCATGTTGGAACCTGATGCCACTTGTCCGGCGATGCTCTCCAGATCGTTGCCGGGACTGTCCATGAAGTAGTAGCCAGGGTTTTCCATCAGTTGACTATAGTCAATGACATAATCCAAACAGACTTCTGGATGCCGTTTCATCGCAGCACCGATTGATTTGATGGCGATGTTGTAAAGTCCACGGAAATTGTTGCCGCCAGATGGATTCGCCTCTGTGGAGTGTCCGTGCCACGCGGCGCGTTCCTTGAAGCGTTCAATTGTATTAAGAAATGTGCGCGCTGTCGCCAAGTCACGGGCGTTTTGAAGCACATACGCCTCTGAACCTATCAATTCGTCGGTTTCCGCTAGGTTCGCACATCCACCATAGCGGATCACCTCTTTGGCGACGTAAGCGGCGAGAGGATTGCCCGATACACCAGAGAAAGCATCAGATCCACCGCACTGCAAAGCGATTTTGAGGTTTTCCAGAGACTGTTCGGTGCGTGGAACGCTGTTCACGCTTTCTAACCACCCGTTAATAGTCTCCGCGCCGTCGGCTAAGTCCGTGTCGAAACTCCCTTGTAGCCGATAGAAACGGTGGACGACATCATCCAAAGCGTATCCTTCACGTGCCATATATGCTTTGAGCATTTCATTGGTAACCGCTTCAGTGCCGTAATCAACGAGCAGCATCGCGCCGATATTCGGATGGATAGTAAAACCCGCGAGCGTTCGGAGCAGCATATCGATGTTATTCGGAGTCCTGCCTTCACCACCTTCTGTATGTGTTACAGCAACGACCCCGTCTATGTTAGGATAGGCTTCGGCACGTCCTGAACAGGTCTCAGCGAGTTTTCTGGCGAAGCTGGAGGTACGAGAAGTTGTCCCCATGACGACGATATAGTTTCGCGTACCGACGCCACGGTTACCGGGACGCTGATAGCCAAGGAAGTTCCGCTGATTTGTATGCTGTGGTGCCTGTTTCCCAGAACGGAATTCTGTTTCGTCTAACACATACGGTGCCATCTTGTCGCTAAAGTTAGGAGTTTCTGGTAAGGCGAAGGGTAAGTTTCTAATTGACAACGAATCTATCATCTTCTGATTGCACACATAGTCGCCGGGACCAATAGAACGTGTGGCAAAACCGAAGGGCAATCCCCACGATAAGAGTGGCGTGGCTTCTGGAATTGACTGGATGGCAAATCGGTGCCCTTCTAAAATAGTGTGTGATAGTTCAATCTGCTGTCCGTTATGGCGGATGCGTGTACCACTTTCCAATGTTTGCGTAGCAATAGCGACGTTATCGTCCGGGGCAGGCAGCCGAGCGACAGAGGTGAAATCGTAACTCATATACGGTGTACTCCTTAGCACTTTCCTTGTAGCAGAATCTGTTAGATTGTGTTCTATGCGTTCACACTTTAATTTACTGCCTCTGGCATCTCGCAAACTAACAGTTTACGGTACGAAAATGCCGTGAATAATGTATTATCCTCAATTAATGGCGGTAGATACTTACTTCAATTGCGTCCTGTTTCACCCATGGCAGGTCGATGTCGAACCAGTGTGTTTCGGATTCATAACGCTCGCGGACGTGCTCCAAATAATCCGCCATTGTGTCGGCACCAATACCGACGTTATCTGCTACAACTGTTGCCGGATTCGTCAGCTGCGATTCGATTGCCTGAAAGCACGGAAAATAGTTGTCGAAGTTGTTATCAAGGAGCAAAAAATCGACAGGGTCTTGAATACTTTTTAGGACCTCTTGTGCGTCGCCAATGCGTGAATCGACAAGGTCTGCAAAACCGGCACTTTCAAAATTTGCCCGTGCTTGTGCCGCTCGATTAGCATCTATTTCGATCGTTATCAAGCGTCCAGCACCGATGGTTTTTAGCACGCGTAGCATCCATAATCCGGAATAACCGATAGCCGTTCCGCATTCAACGATGAGAGACGGTTTCGCCTTTTCGACGCAATCGGCGAGAAATTTCGCCTTTTCAGGTCCCAGCATCGGGATTCTCTCTTCTCTACATTGTGCCTCGACTTCTTGTAAAACCTGATCAAACATGTGAACCTGTTCCTTTCTGAAATTGACCTTTAGTGGCAGATACGGTAGATTTTTTGTGGTTTATGGCGTGGTCTCAATGCAATAATAATACATGAAACCTATTTTGAAGTCAAGTGGTTGGCTGTTACGGACATTTAGTTTTCCAACAACTGGTGTGTGGATGCCCGAACTTGTTCGGGGTCCAGCCCGCTATTGCGAACAAGTATATAATACAAGGAATGGATTGCGTCTATTCACAGAGTAAAAAAAGTTGCAACCATATCTACGGTTTGGTGTATATTATAGACAAGCACCTCCGGAGGATCTTGATGCGTGATTTAGATGATGAATTAATGGAACGCTACCGAGCGGGAGATGAAAACGCTTTTACGCTTCTCGTGCGTCGGCATCAGCAGCCACTCGTCAATTTTATCGCTCGGTTCATCAATGATAGAGATGGTGCCGAGGATTTGGCACAGGAGACGTTCATTCGCATCTTTAAAGCATCGCGGCGTTACAAGCCTGGACGCGCACAATTTAAAACGTGGATGTATCACATCGCTACGAATCTCTGTAAAAATGAATTGCGAAATCGCGGAAGACGTGACCGGTACAGAGTTGATAACGTTGTGGATGGCGATGGTGATGGTGGAGATTCTGAACAGATTGACTTGATTGAAAGTGCACCCGCCGATGTGGCTTTCCAACCCGAAGTCGCGCTTGAGCGTAAGGAATTGCACGACGCTATCCAAACAGCGATCGCAGAATTACCAGAACAGTATAGGGTCCCACTTGTTCTCCGTGATCTTCAAGGACTCAGTTATGATGAAATCAGTGAGGTGCTTGAGCTGCGAAGCGGTACAACGAAATCTCGGATTAACCGCGCACGGCTCATGCTTAAAGATAAATTGCAATCCTTTGTTTCGTGTTCATAGGAGTGATGTATGAAATGCCTTCAGGCTGAGGAACACTTCTCTGCCCATTTTGAAGATACACTCGATTATCAGACACTGCAGCGTTTTGAGGAACACCTCGCAGCGTGTGAAGCGTGTCAGCAGGAATATACCCGTTTTCAGGAGTCTGTTAAAGCGGTCCGGCAATTACCGCAGATTGAACCGTCTCCCGACTTTATGCCTACGTTGCTGCAACGACTTGCTGAAGAACAGCGCGAAATCGGCGGCGTTAGCGAAATTATCGGGACAAGTTGGAAACGACTACAAGACGTATTTCGCCGTCCTCGATGGGCGTTCAGTGGCATTGTTGCATTGCTTCTCATTGCGGTGGTTGGTGGTTACCTCTATCAAGACGGTTTCTTATCTGATCGAGATGCCCAGCCGACTGTAGTGATAACACCCGCATCTGAAGAGTCTCAAGTCGGACCATCGCCTGTTGAGTTACCCGTGGATGTGCGGCGTTCGGTGCCGGACGTCAATCGGTTTCTACCGCGTGGTGTAACCTCGACGTCGCAACAACCGATGCAGCGGCATTATATCTTGAAGCAGGTAAGTTATACCAATGCTTCAACGCGTGGTGGACTTTGATGGAAAGTAGCAGTTGGGGTGTTCATAAAGCACACCTACAGCTACTGAAAAACTTAGGTGAAGGAAGATAAACGTATGCGCGTGAAAGAATTAAAACATCAACAGTTGACAATCGCACTGCTGGGTCTACTTTTCTATGCAATCCCCTTTGGCTTCGCAGATGAAAATGTCCTACAGATGTTTGAGAGGGATTTTCAGAAGATCGTCACCGGTGCACGTCCTGCTGTTGTCAAAGTGGTAACAACACAAGTTAACTCGGTTTCCATCCAGCCGAATCCTAAGGTGTTATCACTGACCCGCCAAGATATCGGTTCTGGTATCGTAATTGACGATGCGGGTCACGTTGTAACGACGACTTTTGAGATGAAGACACCAAGTAAGATTGAGATTATCTTTAATGATGGGAAAGTCTCTTCAGCGAAATTGTTGGGCACTGATGCGCTCACCGATCTTGCCGTGCTTCGCGTCGCTGATTCACGCCTTGCAGCTGCATCTTCAAAGACTTCTAAAATGGTAGCACAGTCTATCAAGTGGGCGGATTCCTCAAAGATAGACACGGGTTCATGGGTTGTGACAATAGGGAGTTCTTACGGACGTAGCCCCATTGTTTCCTTCGGAATCGTTGGCGGATGGGACACCTTGCCGAATCAGTTGTGTGGGGAGTTAATTAAGATAAACGCAGCAGTCACACCCGGCAACAGCGGAGGTGCCGTTGTGAACACGTCAGGGGAAATTGTTGGAATGATACTTGCCGTCCTGACAGAACCAACTAACCCCAATGCGTCAGCTAACCTCCTCTTTGAGAAGCAGGGTAACGCAGACATTACACAATTTCTTATCCAACCCTCACCATTAGGGGCTCGAAATCAAGAGATCACCTTTGCTATGCCGATAGAGATGGTTCGGGATGTTGCCAAAGAGATTATAGAACACGGGAAAGTCGCACGCGGTTGGCTCGGTGTTGAGGTAGATGTAGGGGATTTTGGGGTCTATGTTACTCGCGTGATTGAGAACAGTCCGGCGCACATAAGTGGACTGTTGCCACAAGATGTTATTCTTGAATTTGACGAAGTGTCTGTGCACTCCTATGCTGAATTGTTGAGGTGTGTTGTAACCAAGCGGCCCGATACAAAGGTCCGGCTTAAAGTCGGTAGGAAGGGTGCTGAAGAGCATTGTACAGTAATACTGGGTGAGAAAGACTAACGCGTAATCTGTGCAAACTCCGCTAAGTATGCCTTCGCAATCTCACGGTTTCCTTTAATAATCAATAGATTTTCGTTGTTACGGGTTTCTGCGTTTTTTGAGAAATTATACGAACCTGTAACCACTGTCTCTCCATCAATCACAATCACCTTGTGATGCATAGCCCCTCGATTTTCATCCAGTAACACCGGTAATCCTGCCTTCTTCATACTGTCAAATTCTGCGTATCGGTTGTTAGCCTGTCGTTCCTCAAAGACCCCTTGTACGTCAACCCCGGCTTTAAAGCGGTCGCGCATTGCCTCGCCGAGGGTGTCATGTGTGAACGAGAATGCCATGAAATGGATCGACTTTTCCGCTGACTGGATTTCCTTCAGAAGCGGTGGGATCGTTTCGTTTTTTGGCGAGAAATAGGCGGAAATCTGCGTCTGGTCTCCCAGTTTCACCTTTGAGTATGCCCCAACCTTACCAGAAGGTTTCCTAACCCTCGAAAACAGTTCCCGAAATTCTTGTGCGAAGTTATATGCCAAAGGAACTGAATCAATAAAAATGACGTTGTTGTTGTTCTTGTAGGCACCATTATAAGTTGTGTTATAGGAACCCGTCCAGACGTATCGTTCATCAATCACAACAAACTTGTGATGCATATAACTATCAGGATCTTGGTCGTCGTTGACAGAAATACCGACTTCCTGTAATCGTCGAATTTGTTTCTCAATATTGTCGGTTTCGGTGAAGATTTGCACTTGGAGTCCACGTTGGTGTGCTTCAATTAAAGCATCAGCTACAGCGACTGAATCCAGATCATAGAGTGCTGCATCAATTCGTTCTTCTGCATCAGTGAGTTTCGCAACAAGTCGTTTCTCCAGGGAATAGTGGTTTTCACCCGCATCAACTTCGCTAAAGTAGACTTCCCATGGGGTTTCAGTTGTCGGTTCTGTGCTGTTTCTGTAGTATCTGATGCCGAAGCCGATTGCAACGGCAAATAATAAAATGAGGAGAAAGGGTATAAGTAAGTTAGGTTTGCTGTTTTTGGGCGTGGTGTTGGTTTCACTTACCCCTGAATCATTATGCATATTTGCGTATTTCCATTTTAAACTCCCCAACGTTTTCGGGATTCTTCCAAAGATTCAATCTGTGCGTTATCCTGCTTCCATGCGTAATGCCCCTTCGGTTTCTCACCAACCCATCGTTCGTCGATCGGTTCCGAGGCGAGTTGATAACGCGTATCTGCCGTTATCCGAATTTTATTGGACGTATTGACAAGCGAAGCGTGCATCAGGAACATACTGAAGATGATAATGTCGCCTGCGGAAAACGTTGTTGTTGCCCAGTGCCCACCGAATTTTTCGACAATTTCGAGCGGTTTATCGCTGAAATGCCCTTCAATCAGATCCCGATCGACGTCTGACTGCCCGTAGGTGGCACGAACCTTTTCAAATTGGTTGGAGCCGAGACAGAAAACGATGGGTCCCATATCGAGCGATACATTGCCAAAGGGGGTCCAACAGGAATAAAGGTCTTGTGTGCCTCTGCCCATAAAGACGATGTCACAGTGAATCGGGGAACCCGATCCGGGTCCTGCCGTGCGAAGCCATTTGAAATCGAAGCTCCGCGCCTCACCACCGAGAAAGTGCTTGAAAAAGTCCATCACAGGTTCACCTTCAACGACGCCTTTGAATGCCGGGGTCTGGGTCAGTGCTTTATTGCCCATTGATCCGGTGGAGGTCGGTTCAGGATAATCCGGGTTGAAGATACCGTCCATTAAAGGGGTATCCGGTGCGAGCATGTCTTTTTCCTTGAGTTTCTGCAAAATTTCTCGGCGCGCTGTAAGGATAGTTTCTTTGTCGTGTAATCCACGGATCAGGAGATAGCCGTCCGCTGCCATTCGCGCTTTCAAAGCATTCGGGTTGTCAAGGATGTCGTTACTTTCTCGTAAATCGGTGCTGACTTCTACTTCTTGATGTAAAAAGGGGAGTTTCATCTTTTTAATTTTCCTTGTCGTTCATTCAGAAAGATTGTGATAACGAAATCTTTTCCGTATATCCAGCCCGCCCGTTGGTTGGGCTTATAGGATTTTACGATGGATTTTTCTAAGTTTTTGATGGGGGTGGTTGTTTCAACCAAGCGAGATTAAATCGATAATGTTGCCGACTGCTAATCAGATGGATGATCCCATTCCGTCCTTGGTGGACAGCAAGGTAACCTCCAGGTTCAGCACTGCTGAAACCCATTGTAAACGTCCGTCCATCCATCGTTTCGATGTCTCGGTCTGCACCGTCATCTGTGATCGGTCGGATGTGTTTCCATGTCTCGCCATCGTCGTAGGACAAGGCACTAAAGAGTCCAGTGACAAGACGTTCGTTTCCTGATGTATCAACAATCGGCATCGGGGTCGCTTCCCTCCGATCACCTGTGAAGGATGCGAGAAAAATAGGTCCCTCTTGAAGTCGCAGTAAGACACATCGTTGTCCACCGGCAAGCACTGGAAACGGACTTGCGCTGTAATGCCACGTTTTGCCGCTATCTGAAGAGACGCTCTTCGGCATTTGGCCGTCGATTGTATCCCCGCGACCATAAGCCATCAGTCTTCCATCGGTGAGTTCAACGACAGCGGCGTGGATGCCAGCGATCCATCCACCGTTTTTTCCTGCCGCAAAATCGGGGATAGGCTGCCCCGCACCCGGATCGTACCACGTTTCTCCGTCATCGTCACTGAGCCATATTGCGGTGCCACCATGTCCGCCGCTCACTGCGTCGCAGGCGAGGAGTATGGAACCGTCTTGCCGTCGGAAGACAGAGGCAATCGGCATGTGTCGGAGACGGTGTTCCGGTGAGATGAAGCGAGGTTTCGACCAAGTCGCTCCATTGTCATCAGAATAACGCATCACCAAGGCTAAGGGACCCCACGTCGCTGCAGCAGAGAGTCCGTTGAAATGATAAATCCTTCCGTTTTCGTTTCGCCAGAGAGAAGTTGCATGGTTGTTCCGATCGGGTGGACCCCAGAAGGGTTCGGCAGGTTCCCATTCGGTTTCGCCAAATCGCAATCGGCTGGTAGCAACTGTCAGTTCGCGTCCGCGCTCTGTAACGCACGAATACCACGCGGCGAACATATCACCATTCTGACATTCAACAATTGCTGGGACATGGTTATGTGCTGAGAAAAGGGGTCCGTTTGAACCGTCAGGGATTTTAACGTACGGTATCGGTTCCGCGAAGTAAGGTGTTTCTGGAGTAGACGCGTTTGTGGATTCCTGTTTAACGTTACGTCCCCACAATGCCACTTTCGGAGCAGGCGTGGAGTGATAGGTCTGTGGTAGTTCACCGCAAACAACGCGAAATCCGATGTACCAGTGTTTGTCTTCAGGCACCGCACCCATCCGATTGGCGGAACGTAAGTAACAGAGCAACGTGGAATGGCTACCACCACGTGTAACGCGATACAAACCAGTGTCCCGACCCACTGGATCGACTTGTGGTTGTGGCTCGTAGGGTCCGTACCAATCTTGACACCACTCCTCTACGTTCCCGTGCATATCGTATACATCCCATGCATTGGGTGGTGTTTGTCCAACGTGCAAGGACATAATCTCTTCTGCGCCACGACCCCGTCCGGCGTCTGGGTACCAACTCTCTCCAACGTTTTTATGAAACTCAAGCGGTAAGGTCTCACCGGTATGGAAGTGCGTCGTTGTCCCCGCACGGCAGACGTATTCCCATTCGGCTTCAGTCGGCAATCTGTAGGGAAGACCTTCTTTTTCTGATAGCCATTCGCAGAAGCGGGTTGCATCGTGCCAATCAACAAACACAACCGCCTCGTCATCATCCCGTGAAAAGCCGATGTGGGGCGATGCTTGCGAGCCCATATTAGGAAGACCACGGAGTTCATTGTGTGCGGGTTGGAATTCCTCATACTGTGCATTGGTGACTTGGCAAATGCCGATATAAAACGGTGTAGTGAGTGTTACCTGATGCACCGGTTTTTCGTCCCAATCTCCGTCGCGGAGATACGCCTTTCCATCGGTCAATTCATCAGATAATGCGGCATCCTCTGAACCCATTGTAAAGGTGCCGGGTTCGATTCTAACGAATTGCATGCCGAGTGAATTCGTATGTGTTTGTTCTTGAATCGTTAAGTTTTGCATAGTTTTCCTTTTGTATTCCGTTGAAAAGTGGCGCATTGAGTTCGTTTTACTGATCTTCTATCATATCAATTAACAGGCTTGGTGTCAAGCCGTTGAGTCTCAATTTCAGGACCATTCGGTTTTCCTGTAGGAGGGAACTCCCATTCCCGACACGTCCTTGTAAGAGCAAGCTCCAGTTCGCTATTTTCCCCTTAAAATGGACAAAAACCCGAAAATTATAGTAAATCCAATAAATAAGTAGACATTTTCCTGCACCATCGCGCACCGCCGCCGCTGGCGGGGTTTGTAACCCCGCCATTCCGTTGATGTCCAAGTAATTATGGGCTTTACTATATTAATTATTTTCGCAGATTCAGTTTGGTTGATTAGCTGTGATGTTGATAATTGATATAAGTCAATATGACTCCGTGTATGTAGATTCGGATCGGATACGGAAAACCAGCGAATTGTTAATTAAAGAACTGATTTTGTAGAATACATGCAATTTTTGTGAAATATCATTGAAACATCATGCAATTTTTGCGTCTTGACGATAAGCCACAAATGGATCTCATTTCTTCTGTAGTAGTGGTTTTTAGATAAATGAACACTTCTTCCTTTTTGATAAACTTAGTGTGTATCTACATTTTAGAGGTGTCAAAGTGAAAAAGTCCATTTGGGATTTCAATAATTTTGAAGCGGATATTGCATTTCATGAGGTATTGGCACGAATCTTGCTCAATAATCATGATGAATCCTATTTTATAAAAAATTTAAATTCAATTGATATAGGTTTGAGTGATTTGATTTGTCCATATTAACTCTATAATCCGTGCGACCTAATATATTAAGAATATGCAATTCAGAAAAAAGGAGAAATAAACGTAGTGTTGTCAAAGTCATTAATTTTTTTGTTTGGTATTTTAACCCTATTGTTTTTAATCATCTCTTGTTTTTCTGGGGCAGCTATAGCGCAAATTGAGAAACAGCAATTAGTCCGTCTCCCTAACGCGGAATCTCCTGATCAGACTGATCCAGAATTTAAGCCAGAGAATCGTTTTGTTGTTTACGGTAAAGCAGGTACCGAGAAAGGTCCGCTTTATGGTGAAGATGTAGAATCGAATATTGAGGGAGAGCCGCTTATCATTAAATATGTAACCTATGTGCCTATACCGGATCCCGAATCGAATACATCATTGAGTGTTCTGCCGAATTTAGAGGAGTTTTTCGAGTTTGGTGGAACACTTGAACTACTGGTGACAGCATCTGTTTTTGATGAATTTTCTCTTCGCAAATACGATATCGTCATCAGTGAAATCATGTGGGGTGTTGATGATGGCGATCTGGGGGAAGATATACAGTGGATTGAACTCTACAATAATACTGAAAAAAGTGTAACGGTAGATGAGGAGTATCTCTATCTCCTTTTTACGCCTTTTGAGAACCATCCGAACAGAGAGATCGTCCAGTTTGAGGGTAGTACTTACCGAGTTCTTGACGCGGTCAGCAACGTGCACTTGGGAAAATGGGATTTGCCTGGAAGAAGTGGCAGACTTCCCTATAGTAGTGTAATTTCAGCGTATCGGGACATAACTTATCCAGAGAATGGTAAGAATGAACGGGCGGATGTGCCGTTTGGTTCGTATGAGAATAGTTGGAAAGAAACTCCTGAACTGGGCAGTCGAAACACAGTACTCATTGCCGGTGAACGTGGTCGTATAGTCGCTACCCCCGGCGCACGGCATGTGCCGGAGAGTTTGCTTGACCCATCCCTAACAACCGAAGTGCTTTCGGATAGAGTGGTTATTAACGAGGTCCGCAACGACACCTCACGTCATAACCTCGACTGGATAGAGTTAAAAAACGTGGGTTACGAGGAAGTAGATTTGGATGACTGGGAGTTGAGCATCGTGACAGGTGTAAAAGAGGATAATGTACTCGTGGATCTGCCGCAGTACATACTCTTTCCCGAAGAGATTCTACTGATTCAACGCCTTCGTCCGAGTGAGACTCCACTTGCGGACGGTATTGACATTGAAGAGCCTGTGAGCCGCCCCAGAGGTGCAATACATCTGTATTTTGTGGAACCCAACTTGGACCTTCCAGATGAAGGGAGATTCACCCTTCTCCTCAGAAGTGAGTCTGGGAAAAATAAAAAAGATCAGGCAATTGAGGATTACGCCGGTGATGGATTTTTCACCTATACTGAAACGTTTGATACAGACTTCTGGCCCCGCATCGGACAACGACGTCCGAGGGATGTCGCAGATTTTGGGGACTCTGGTACGTTTGGATCCCGCAGTAACAATACCACATGGGCACGGATTCGCTATCAGGAGGATGATGGTCATCATAAAGACGCTTGGAGAAAAGACGATAAACCAAGTGGTATCGGTTATGATCCGGGGACTGACCTGTCTACTTCACCCGGCACACCAGGATATGAAAACAATGCACTCAAGACGCGAGTGGACGATAACAATTTCAGGACACCCTCTATTGGCAACGAGTATGATGAGGGTGAGTTAAGCATTAGCGAGATCATGTTGGATGCCGGACCGCATGGAAACAAGGCACAGTGGATTGAGATTTATAACAGTTCCTTGACACAAGCGGTGGATCTTGACGGCTGGACATTAGAGTTACACAATCTCGCAGATGGTGTGAATTCGTATGCGACTGGCAGCTTCAACTTCAGTAAGGCAGTGATTTTGCCAAATCAGACCTTGTTGCTTGTTTCCAGAAATGCACTGAACAACGTGATGAAGAATCGCGTCTACGATCTCTACCAACAACATCGGCGTGATTTAGAAATTAATGATCGTAGGACTTTGCTGCTTAATCCCGATGGCTTCTACCTGAGACTGATTGATAAGAGGTACGAACAGCACAATATCAGAAGTATAGTAATTGATGAAGTGGGCAATCTCAGCGCGGCAAGTCGTGGACGAACCCGTTGGGATTTGCCGACTCGGGAACCTGAAAGACGGCGATCGCTGGTGCGTCAATACGGGGAATTATTCAGACCAGATGAGCAGGGACTGTTTAGTGAGCCAGAACCTGCCGTAACCGGCACATTGGAAGAAGCGTGGCGACAAGCCGACTTGGATAGTATCAACACCGGCATAACGTATTATGGAGATCGTAGTGATATGGGGACCCCGGGCTATCGATTAGGGGGACCATTGCCTGTGCAGCTGTCGAGTTTCCGTTCTGAACTTACTACCTCAGGAGAGATTTCCATCAGTTGGGCAACTGAATCTGAACTGAACAACGCAGGCTTTAATATTCTGCGAAGTGAGCTTCGTAATGGTGCCTTTGTTGCCATCAATCCAAGTCTTATTCTGGGGGCAGGTACAAGCAGCGAAAAACACACGTATCGTTTCACGGATACAACTGCAAAACCGGACGTCACGTACTACTACCGGATAGAAGATGTCTCCTTTGCTGGTGAGCGTCGAGCGTTAGCAACAACTCGCTTGAAAGGGTATCTCTCTGCATCTGATAAATGGATAAAAACGTGGAGTGAAATAAAAAAATAGGCGTGGTGTATTTTTGCCGTTGTTGTGGCAGGTCCCCGTGCCTGCCCAGAGCGAATTAAAAAATAGGTGTGATGTGTTTCCCGGCTCTCGCTACGTGATCGAATAGAGATGGATCGCATTGTAGCCGTGATCTCACGGATGCCGCTGGGTCTGCGCTAGTGGAAGGGTGTAGATCCCCCACCGAACCTTTACAATCTCACCGGCATCAACAAGACGCTTGAGTTCATTTCTTACTGATGTTGGGTGCCCGTCAATAGCATTAACGATTTCTGATGTCCTTTTTTCACCAGTGGCAAGAAGAGAGAATATCTGTTCCCGGAAAAGAACACGTGTGATATTTCCGCCCCTAAGCTTTTGCAGCACACGATTTGCTTGCCGTGAGGAGCATCCGAGAACACGCTCGACTTCCTCTCTACTGCTATCAGCGTTTAGATTCGCACGTTCTGTTTCAAAACGTTCACGTGTGCCTATCGTCTCTTCAAGCCTATGTAGCCCGCCAGCGACCTCAAAATCTTCCCAATCAAAAAGTAGTGTTTCAGGTCTATCGGTAACGTCAGGGAGTTCCAAGCTGCTAAGCAATATAATCTTTTTGCCTGTTAAGCGGTGGAGTCCTGTCATCCCTACAATTTTTGTCAGTAAACCGACAGCATTCTTTTCATAAAGGGACTGTACCCGTTCGTCTTTATAGCGTCGTGGGTCTGTTTCTGTTTCGTAAGAGAGAGGGGCTTCATCGTTTCCAAACAAAATCTGTGATTGCCGCCAAATGATACCAGGTTCCCAGATTGGAGTGCCAACTATCCAAAAGACTTCTGGTTCTTCAAAATCGGTCTCTAACCTGTTTAATTCTTTGAAATGTTTGACGAAAGAGACATTCTCTTTAAGAGCAATATTCTGCAAGGGTTTAGTTATTAGCTGATTGGTGATAATTGCGTGCCTGACGTTCGGATCTCTGTCGATTTCTGCACAGATACCCTGAAAAACGCGCTGTCCAGTTTCAGATATGCCGAGAATATCCCAGTGATGCTCATACGCTAAAAGTGTCTGTAGTGAAGTGATGTCTGTCCGAATCTGAAAGACTTGGTTCTCTGCCGCCCAAGCTGCCGGTTTGATACGAGTAATGTCGATTTCTTCACCCGGGAACGTGCGATGGATATCTTGCTCAGAGAGGGTTGCTGACATTAACAGTAGACGTTTGATACTTGGGTGCAGCACCGGTGGCATCCAGAAACGTAGGGTTTTATTATACCAGATCATCGGTGCGTCAGCATCCCGCGTGTAGTGAGCGAAGAAACGCTTGAGTTGATGCCAAAACGTCCAGTTTGGATCCCGATAGACTGTTGGGAATTCCTGAATACTTTCTGCTGTTTCTATGTCCAAGATACCTAATTGGATTGCTTCCGCCATTGGCATCGGAATTTCGATACCCTCGTTGGGTGTAAAAGAGTGGAGCCAGAAAAGCGGCAGTCCCTTTGCTGTAAGTATATCTGCGGCGTTATTGTCGAGAGGAATGTAGGCAACGGCACCACCTTCAAACTCGACGGTAAAACGTGCCAATTCCTTACCGGTTTCAGCATCAACAGTGCCGCGCGCCACCACTCTGCCCCGCACATTGACTTGGCACATCTGTCTGATGAGTTCTTCTTCGTGCTGTTGAAATGCGTGCATCGCTGTACGGATCCGTCTGACGGGGTTGTTATCAGGCTCGCTGCGTGCCTCTAATGTATTCAGTAAGGCTTTGGCAAAGTTTCCTAAGGCACCGCTTTGCCAGTCCATACTCCATTTCTCCAATGTGTTTTTTGTTACCTTACATGCGAAAAATAGTTGATGGGCTTGCGCTTCATCGATGATGCAAAGCCTCTCTGTATTATCAATCGGTTTGAGTATTTCCTCTACCATTTCTGAGTGTAGTGGATTCAAAAACAGTTGATGGGTTCCAGATAGATGCGCCTTGGTGCTTTGCATTGTGGTGGGTTGCGATAAATAGCCTCGTTGCTGGCATTCTGTATAAACCGGACACTGCGGGCAGATGCTTTCATTCGGATTCCCACCCTTTTCCATAAGTGCGTCGCATCGCTCTGGGTCTTCACAGACATTGCCGCGTTGGAACGGAGTCGCCATGCGCACTTCAACGGGTACCTCTTTTACCTGATTCCACAGGTGTCTACGAGCTCTCCAGTGTGTGAAAGATGGCAAGTGTCGGTCTTGAAAGCGTTGTGCTGTTTTTTCTACTACCTCAGAATATGTCGCGTTTAGGCTAATTGCGCCGCCGTTAAGGAAGTAGGTTTCTGATGCGTAACTTTTACCCGCACCTTTCTCGGCGATGAGACCGGTAATACGCGCAGTCTTATCAAAAACGCTCTGTATCTGAGGGGAGTTCTCTTCGGGTGTTTTGTAAGTCTTATTGGTGTGTTCCTGTTTATGCAATACAGGAGTGGGACGTTTTATCGCTAGTGGACTGAGTTCCTCTTTCCGTATGGCGCGTACTTTCTCAGATATAGGCGGTCCGGTTGCTGGTATTGGTGGTAGAATGCCGGTATCGTCCCAGATATCTGTGATCGATGTGGGATGCATGGGCAATCCAGTGTCCGAGGTGTAGGCTTGTACCCATACAGTGTTATCGCTTTCCCATAGTAATATAGATCCCTCGTTGGTTTTATCAGTATGTTGAGTCCAGTAGTGAAAGTCGTTTTCTTGCCGGAGATAGGTAAGTCCACGCTTCAGGAACGCCTCTTTTGCGAGATCGAGATTATATGAACCCAAAGATGGCGGGGTAACCGGAATATTTTGAGATATAGATATAATTTTTTCAACTTCAAAGGGGACCGGTTCGTGAAGTTCAGCGCGGAGAGTGTCAATAGCAGTAAAAAGGATTTCCTTGACGATAATAGGCGGATCTAAGGGATTTCCGAGCAGAAGTTCGTAGCGGGCGTCCCAGCAGCTATAGCCTTGATCGCCATGGATTTTGAGGTACATATCTCGTTGATGTGGATTTTCCGCTGTCGGTGTGTGCTTATAGATGTAGTACTTTGCCTCATCAGTGTTCAAATGGAGATAATCGGGTATTCTACAAGAGAAACGGAGCCCGCCAGTCTTGGTTATTGTCAACAGTGGGTTTGCGACGGCATTGACGAGTATTTCAAGGCAGGCAGACACGGCATCCGGAGCAGCACAAATCGCTTTATATTTGAACTCAATGTCGTGCCATCGAGCACCGTCGCGTTCCGAGGGGATACCCGTATACACCTGAATACCCCATGATCTGTGCCATAGTTGGGGATTCCAATCCTCAATGCTTTGGCGACTCAAGAACCTATCACCCCCAAGATCCCTCGGACCGTGGTCGAGCTCAGGTGCGCGTCCGATCGGCATGAAAGAGATATCTGCCTGCTCAAATTCATAGAGTCTCATAGGGTGTCTCCACGCACAATAGACCGTGAAATGATAAGGAAGTCCCATGTACGTGGCAGGTGTTACGACTGTCCTCCGCTGCCGAAGAGGTTTCTTATGTCGTTGATGACAGTGCTGGATAAGGTCTTTCAGGGAATTCATAATCTCTAAAGTGGATACTAAAGCTCTGGTTGCCGCCAAACTTGGATCTGTCGACCTTCTTGATATGGCATAACATCGCGAATCAATGTTATATAATAACCGGGGTTGCTACCGAAGTAGAATAAGTTATTCAATCATATTGAGTCATTTTATATCAATTTTTTATTTTTATCAAATAAATATTATATTGTGCGCCAAGATGACTTAATTATACATTATTCTCATTTAGAAGTCAAATTGAATCTCAAAAAGCATATAAAGAGAATTATGTTTCTGATAATAAAACAATATTTAAGAGTCTTATACAGTTAAATTATGTCGTAATATGATTTATAAGTTATGTGTAATCTGGAGATTACTCTAATACGACTAATTTGACGGAAGGGCATAGACCGCCCGGCGGACCTTCACAATTTCACCTATATCGACAAGCCGCTTGAGTTCATTTTTTACGGCACCCGGATGTCCTTCGATGGCGTCAATGAGTTCTGCTGTTGTTTTCTCGCCATTCTCAAGAAGTGCGTGTATCTGCTCATGGAAGGGAACGCGTTCGATTTTTCCACCCCTGAGTTTCATTAGGACGCGGTTCGCTTGACTTTTGGAGATTCCCAAGACCTCTTCTACTTCCTGTCTGCTGGATTCTGCGGTAAGATTGTCACGTTCTGTTTCAAAACGCTCGCGCTCGGCTATAACATCAGGGAGTTTATCCAGCCCACCAGCAACCTCAAAGTCTTCCCAGTCAAAAAGGAGGGTTTCAGGTCTATCGGTAATGTTAGGTAGTGGCATGCTTGTGATCAATACCACCGTTTTGTTCGGTAAATGGTTCAACCCCACTCGACTTACAATATCTGTGAGAAAACGGGCGACATTCCGTTCATAAACACTCTGGACGCGTTCGTCTTTGTAGCTGCCAGAGTCCATTTCTCCCTCATAACAGAGCGGTTTTTCGTCGTTTCCAAACAAAGTCTGCGCTTGTCTCCAATAGATACCGGAGGTCCAGTAGGGTACACCGACAATCCAAATGACTTCTGCGGCTTCGAGAGCGGTACCTGACTGTTCTACTTCTTTGAAATTCATCACGAGGCAGACGTTTTCCTTTGCTGCGATGTTCTGCAAATGTGGCGTTACTGACGCGTTAGTAATAATTGCATGCTTAACGCTGGAGTCTTTCGCAATTTCTGCTTGGATACCGAGAAAAAAGCACTGCCCGGTTTTGGACATGCCGAGAATGTCCCAGTCAGTGTCGTAGTTTAAAAGTGTTTGTCGTGGATAGGTACCTGTGCGAATCTGAAAAATCCGGGTCCCCGCGACCCACATTGGCGGTTTGATGTGGTGAACTTCAATTTTCTCATTTGGGAATGCCTTTCGGAGGTATCGCTCGGGAAGCGTTGACGACATGAACAAAAGACCTTTGGCTCTTGGATGCAGGACCGGTGGTACCCAGAACTGTATCATTTTGTTAGTCCACAACATTGGTGCGTCAGCGTCTCGCTTGTAATGTGCAAAGAAACGTTTCAGTTGATGCCAAAGGGTCCAGTTCGAGTTCTGATAGACTGTTGGGAACTTCTGAATATTCTCTACGGTTGACCCGTCCAAGACGCCCAGCTTGATTGCTTGTGCCATTGACATCGGGATTTTCATGTCTTTGTTCAGTTCAAAGGCGTCCAGTTCAAAAACCGACAATCCTTTTGCCGTGAGTCTATCGGCAGCGTTAGCGTCCAAAGGAATATAAGCAGAAGCATGACTCTCGAACTCAATGCTATGGCGCGCCAACGCCTTTCCAGTTTCGTCATCTATAAACTCGCATTCCACCACTTTGCCTCGCGTATTCACTTGGCACATTTGTTGGATGAGTACTTCTTCATGTCTCTCAAATGCTTGCACCGTTGCGCGAACGCGTCCGACGGCGTTGTCGTGAAAGGCATTTTTGCTTTCTAATGCATTTAGTAAAGCGTCGGTGAAGTTCCCTAAAGTACTTTGATGCCAGTTCGCGGACCACTCTTCTAAGGTTTTTTTTCTCACTCTACATGGAACAAACAGTCTATTGGCGGGCACGTTATCAATGATACATAGTCGGTTGCTGTCGTCTACCGATTCAAGTATTTCGTCTACAATTTCTGAGGGGCGTGGGTTGAAAAACAGTTCACGCATTTCAGATATCTGTGCTTTAGCACGTTGGAGTCGGAGGGGTTGTGATAAATAGCCGTGCTGCTGACACGCTGTATAAACCGGGCACTGCGGACAGATGTTTTCGCTCGGATTCCCTCCTTTATCTTCGAGGGTATCGCATCGCTCAGCATCCTCACAGACATTGCCGCGCTGAAAGGAGGTCGCCATCCGTTCCGCGATGGGTATCTCTTTTACCTGCTCCCAGAGATGTTTCCGAGGTTTCCAGCGTACGAAGGATGATAGGTTTCGCTCTTGAAAGTATTCTTCTGCTTTTTTTGCTAACAAGGGTTCCGCTGCTAAACTGATTGTGCCGTCGTTGCGGATATAGGATTCTAAGGCATGGTATTTCGCCGCACCTGTTTCTGCAATGAGGGCAGTAATGCGAGCGGTCCCGTCGAAAATACGTTGCATCTGAACGGTGGTTTCTTCAAGTGTGCCATAAACTGTTTCTGTGTGTTCCGGCTTGTGCAGTACCGGAGACGGACGTTTTAGTGCCAACGGACTCAACTTCCCTTCCCGTACGGCAAGTGCTTTGTCAGTTACAGGCAATCCAGTAGCCGTTATCGGTGGCAGAATACCGGTGTCGTCCCAGACATCTGTTATGGGTGTTGATTCCATGGGTAGTTTAGTATTGGGTGTAGCTGCGCGGACCCATACAGCACCTCCCTGCTCCCATAGTAAGACGTCTCGATCGCCAACGCTGCCATTGGGTCGAGTCCAGTAGTGCACACCATTTTCTTCTTGGACATAAGAAAACTCGCGTTTCAGAAATGCTTGCTTCGCGAGATTCAGGTTGTACGAACCGAGGGACGATGGCACAACAGCCGCAGCTTGGGCAGTGAACTCCGATTCCTTTTCTCCAGGCGATGCCGGTTCGTGAAGTGCGGTGCGAAGCACATCAATGGAGGAAAAGAGAAGTTCTTTGGCAATAACAGGTGGATCTAACAGATTTCCGAGCAGTATCTCATAGCGACCATCCCAGCGGCTATATCCCATTTCTCCAAGTATTTCAAGATACACGTCGCGGTGATACGGATTTTCCGGCGTCGGTGTGTGTTGGTAGATATACTGCTTCACCTCAATAACATTTGGATGGAGATAATTCGGAATTCTACAAGAAAAGCGGAGTCCACCGGATTTTGTCATCGTCAACAGTGGGTTCGGAACCGAATTAACGAGTGCCTCAATACAGGCAAAAACAATATCGGGGGCAACACAGATGGCTTCATACTTAAAATCAATGTCGTGCCATTGTGCGTCGTTGCATTCTGAAGGTGTGCCCGTATACACCTGAATACCCCATGATCTCTGCCAGAGACCAATCGACCAGTCTTGTAAACGTTGCCGTCTGAAGAACCGTTCATCCCCAAAATCCCTCGGACCATGGTCATATTCTGGTGCACGACCTATCGGCATAATGGAGATGTCTGCCTCCTCGAGTTCATAGAGTCGGACAGGATATTTCCACGCGCACTGGATCGTGAAATGATAACGACGTCCCTTGTCTGGGGCAGGCGTTACCATTGTCTGCCGTTGTCGAAGTGGCTTTTTTCGGCGTTGGTGGCAGCGTTGAATAAGGTCTTTTAAAGAATTCAGCGTCAGCCCATAAGAACGGGGTGATTGGTTATTTCTTCTCATCTCCACTCCTCCAGCAAGGATTTTTCGGGTATAGAGGCATTATGTTTCTAATAATAATGTTAATATTAATTTATACTAAAGTCCGAAAATATGTGAACACTTCACGTAGCAACAACCCTCTCATTCGCTAGCGGGGTTTGGATCCCCGCCCTCTATAAGTGTATAGGTAATTATGGGCTTTACTATAAACCAAATTAAAACTTCAGAAAAATTCCGCATTTACTTCAAGAAAACATAATACGCGTAATTTATCAGCTTATGTCGAATTCATTGGTGATGTGAAAGGTGCTTCTAATATAATTTCAAGCCGACGTGTCTACTCTGACGGAAGGGCATAGACCGCCCGACGAACCTTCACAACTTCACCGATGTCGACAAGTCGCTTGAGTTCATTTTTTACGGCACCCGGATGTCCTTCGATGGCGTCAATGAGTTCTGCTGTTGTTTTCTCGCCATTCTCAAGAAGTGCGTGTATTTGCTCATGGAAGGGAACGCGTTCGATTTTTCCACCCCTGAGTTTCATTAGGACGCGGTTCGCTTGACTTTTGGAGATTCCCAAGACCTCTTCTACTTCCTGTCTGCTGGATTCTGCTGTTAAATTGTCCCGCTCTGTTTCAAAATACTCACGTTCGGCTATGGCTTCAGGGAGTTTGTCCAGTTCACCGGCGACCTCAAAGTCTTCCCAGTCAAAAAGGAGTGTTTCAGGTCTATCGGTGATGTTGGGTAGTGGCATACTCGTGAGCAGGACGACTGTTTTATTTGAGATGTGGTCCAAGCCAGCGCGTTCTAAAATCCGTGTAAGGATACTAACGACGTTCTGTTCACACAGCCTTTGGATCCGCTCATCATCATAGTGATAAGGGTCAAATTCTACATCGTAACAGAGCGGCTCCGCATCGTTTCCAAACAAAATCTGTGCTTGCTTCCACATGAGATGGGGTGGCCAGTAGGGTGCACCGACTATCCATATTATATCTGCCGGTTCAAAAGCACTCCCCAACGGTTCTACATTCATTGCCCTTTTGATATGAATCAACCAACGGACATTCTCTTTTGGTGCTATATCTCTGAGGTGTTCAGCAGCACCTTCACCGCAGACAACCACGTGTTGGACACTCGGATCTCTCTCAGTTTCTGCGAGGATACCGAGGAAAAAACGCTTCCCTATTTCAGAGAACCCAGGGGCATGCCAACTGTTGTCGTAGTTTAAAATTTGATGCATGAAGTATATACCGGTGCGAATTTGGAAAACTCGATTCCCCGATAGCCACGGTTTCGATTTGCTGTTTTTCACCACATCTGGCAACGTCTTTTCTGACTCCGGTGCCACTGGCAGCCAAAAACGCAGCTCGCCACTATCCCACACCATCGGTGCGTCGGTATCCCGCTTGTAATGCGCAAAAAAACGTTTCAATTGATGCCAGAACGTCCCATTCGGACTCTCTTCGTACATTTGCTGGATGAGTGTCTCTTCTTGGGATTCAAATGCCTGCGTTGTCATACGAACCCGCCCAACAGGGTTTTCATAAAGTTCGCTTCTGCTCTCTAAAGCATGCAGTAAAGCTTTGGCAAAGTTCCCTAAAGCGTTCCCTTGCCAGTTAGTACGCCACGCATCCAAAATGTCTTTCGATGTCCTGATTTCACGGAAATGTAGATGCTCACCTGATTCATTGACTGCACAAAGCTGCCCGGTTTTCAAATCGTGTTCGAGAACGTGTAAAACAGGAACCTGTCGCGGTAAGTCTTCGCTTTCCGACTTGCGTAGCACCGGAGACGGTCGTCTTATTGCTAATGGACTCAGTTTCTTTTCTCGTACTGCAACCACTTTTTCGTCTACAGGAACAGGCACTAAGAGTGGGACAGTAGTCGCTTGGGCAGTGGACTCCGAATTTACTTTTCTTGGTGGTCTGGGTTGGTGGAGTACCTCGCGGAGTGCATCAATCGGGGCAAAGAGAACCTCTTTGGAAATAGTGGGCGGGTCTAAGAGATTGCCGAGTTGAATCTCATAGCGTCCATCCCAACAACTGTAACCTTGATCGCCACGGATTTCGAGATACACATCACTGTGATAGAGGTCTGTCGTGGTCGGTGTATGCTTGTGGATATACTGCTTCGCTTCGTCCGTATTCGGATGGAGGTAATCCGACACTCTGCAAGAAAAGCGGAGTCCACCGGACTTTGTCAGGGTCAATAGCGGATTCGCGACGGCGTTGACGAGTGCCTCGATACAGGCAAGAACAGCGTCTGGCGCAGCACAGATAGCATCGTACGTAAAGGCAATGTCGTGCCACTTTGCGCCGTTACGTTCTGAAGGCGTGCCGGTATACACTTGAATGCCCCATGACGCATACCATCGTCTGGGTGTCCAGTCTCGTGTTCCTTGGCGTTTTAGGAATCGTTCACCGCCAAAATCTCCTGGCGCGTGATCGTGCTCAGGTGCGTGTCCTATCGGCATGAAGGAGATGTCCGCCTGTTCCAGGTCATAGAGCCTCAGAGCGTGCCCGCGGGCGCAATGAACCGTATAATGATAAGGATAGTCCTTGTACAGCGCGGGTGATACGCGCGTTTTCCGCTGTCGAAGTGGCATTTCATGGTGTTGGTGGCAGCGTTGAATAAGGTATTTTAAAGCGTTCATAGTTAGACCGTAAGAGTCGGATGCTTGCTTGTTTCTTCTCATCTCCGCACCTCCTGCATGGGGTTTTTCACTTGATAACTATCCACAGACAATGCGTGGAACGTTATCACAAAGTTGGATACACTTTGACAGGTGCTGTTATCCTGTGGTAACCTAACTAAATTGTCACTGGAGTAAAGGTACTGAATAAGTCTCGAAAGCCCATAAAAAAAATTATGTTCGTAGTAATAGCAAATATTAATTGCATGTCATATAGCGCACTACGCCATCTTTGATTGATAAATTCAGTTGAAACTACGGAAAAGTTCCCAATTTTCTCGAAGCGTCTATACTTTATGTATTTTATCATCTCATGTCAAATTCTATAGTAATATAAATGTTACTTTTCGTATGGCTTTAATGTGAAACAATATCATCTAAATAAAAAGTAATAAGATTAATAGTATATTATCACATATATACTTTTTAATTCAAGTCTTTTATGATTTGAATTAGTGGATTTAAGTTTCCATAGAATGGATTTCTAAATCCCGACCCCTATAGAGATATTCCTGATTACTACACTTGTCCTTGGCTTCCCATTTACTGTTCCGTATTCCTAAAAATTATACATTTTTTGCCGAAATGATAGCATTTTTTTTAGAATTTATACATTTTTTGAAAATTTAATTTTGCATGTAGGTCAAAGTGGTGTAATTAATCATATTGACGCATAAAATTTACATATAGTATATGATTAATAAATTTTGATTCATAATGACCTATAACAAGTGCGTTCTTGGTTGTTTCTTGAAAAGAAAGCCACAGCATATGTGTTGTGAGTGGTATCTATTTCTATCAACTGTAGGCGGATAATGTGTCTACCCTACGGAAGATGGTGATTTTGCAGTAATGAGCTTACCAGTTAGGTAGGTGGAATTTCAGGCAAGTGTTTTTGAACTTCGTGGTACACTTGGGCAAATGATCGTTGCTGGGGAAAGTGGCGAGATTGTGAAACCTCGCCTATCGGGATGAGGACGGGCACGTGGATGGAAATTGTGCTGTTGTATTCTCACTTATGGAAGCGCATAGACCGCCCGCCGTACTTTTACAATTTCACCCATATCGACAAGTCGCTTGAGTTCATTTTTTACGGCGTTTGGATGTCCGTCAATGGCTGCAACGAGTTCTCCTGTCTTTTTTTCGCCATCGAAAAGTAGCGTTTGGATCTGCTCTTGCATAGTTGGGCGTTTTCCACCCCTAAGTTTCATCAAAATACGGTTCGCTTGACTGCTGGAGACCCCCAAAACCTGTTCCACTTTTTCTCTGTTGGACTCCACAGTGAGGTTCGTCCGTTCCTCTTCAAAACGCTCGCGTGTGGCTATTGCCTCTGCGAGTTTATCGAGTCTCCCAGCGATCTCAAAGTCTTCCCAATCAAAAAGTAAGGTCTCAGGTCTATTGGTGATGCCGGGTAATGGCATACCCGTGAGCAATACCACTGTTTTATTTGAGAAGTGATCCAATCCGGCGTGTCCAATAAGATGCGTAAGGATGCCAACAATATTCTGTTCACACAATCTTTGAATCCGCTCATCTTTATAGCGGTAAGGGTTGAATTCTACATCGTAGGAGAGTGGTTCTGTATCGTTTCCAAACAAAATCTGTGCTTGCTTCCACATGAGATGTGGGGGCCAGTAGGGGGCGCCAACTATCCAGATGACGTCTGCCGATTTGAGCGCATTTCCCAAGGGTGATATATTCGTTGCTTTTTTGATATGGTTATAACAGTGGACGTTCTCATTTCTTGCAATATCTATAACATTTTCAATAACACGCTTTTCGCTGACAATCACGTGTTGAACGCTCGAATCTCTCTCAATTTCTGTCCGGATACCACTAAAGAAGTGCTGTCCGGTTTTGGAGAGACTAAGATCATCCCAGCTATATTCATAGTTCAAAATTTCATGCATCGAATAAATGCCGGTGCGAATCTGGAATACCTGATTTCCGGTTAGCCACGACGCCAGTTGGGTGAGATTAATATTAATCTCATTCTCTGGGGGTACTTCATTCGGTGTTGATGGCACCCAAAAACGCAGTATGCCTTGGTCCCATATCATCGGGGCATCGGCATCTCGTTGATAATATTGGAAGAAACGTTCCAGCTGATGCCATAATGTCTGATTCGGATTCTCTTCATTCATCTGCTGGATGAGTGCTTCTTCTTGCCCCTTAAATGCTTGTATTGTCATGCGGACGCGTCTAACAGGGCTCTCATAAAGTGATTTAGGGCTTTCTAAGGCATTCAGCAAAGCTTTCGCAAAGTTCCCTAAGGCACTCGCTTGCCAGTTGACGTTCCAGGCATCCACTACGTCTTTCGATATATTTATTTCAAGAAATAGTAGATGTGCTTCGGATTCGTCAACTGCGTAAAGCCATCCCGTTTTCTCATCATGTTTGATGACGCGTAAGGTGGCGATTTCTTGTGATGAATCCTCACGTTCTGATTTGCGCAACACAGGAGATGGACGTTTTATTGCCAGTGGGCTGAGTTTGCCTTCTCGGACCTCGAGTATCTTTTCATCTATTGGCAATCCGGTAGTAGGAAGTGGTGGTGGGATCCTCGGATCATCAGAGAGGTCTATGGTGGATACTTGGTTGGATGATGGTGAGGGTTCATGCAGCGCATCGCGGAGTAGGTTGATAGGAGCAAAGAGGACCTCTTCGGTAATGGTAGGTGGTTCCAATAAGTCGCCTAACAGGATCTCATAGCGCGCATCCCAACGGCTGTAGCCTGCTTCTCCAAGAATTTCGAGGAACACGTCTCGATGGTCGAAATCTTCTCGCGTCTGAACGTGCTTATAGATGTACTGCCTGGCTTCTTCGGTATTCGGATGCAGGTAATGCTTTACTCTGCAAGAGAATCGCAATCCCCCGGACTTCGTCAACGTCAATAGCGGGTTCGCAACGGAATTGACGAGTGCCTCAATACAGGTAAACACAGCATCTGGCGCGGCGCAAACTGCATCATGACTGAAATAGATGTCGTGCCATTGTGCATCATCGCGTCCGGACGGGATACCGGTGTATATCTGAATGCCCCACGATTCATACCATCGTCTGGGTATCCAGTCTCGTGTCCGTTGGCGTTTTAGGAATCTTTCACCACCAAAATCTATCGGCGCGTGATCAGACTCGGGCGCGTGTCCTATTGGCATAAAGGAGATGTCTGCTTGCTCGAATTCGTAGAGCCTCACAGCGTGACCGCGCGCACAATGGACTGTGAAATGATAAGGATAATCCTTATAGAGTGCTGGTGATACAAGTGTTTTTCGTTGTCGAAGCGATTTTTCCGGCTGTTCGTGACAGCGTTGGATGATACTTTTCAAGGAATTCATAATTAGTCTATAAGAGTTAGTCTACACGGTTAGATTACTGTAGGACGTATGATTAGGTATTACAAAATGTCTCAGTCCTCACACCGAAGTGGATCAAGGCAATCCATGCGCAAAATCACGGCAATGCAGCATAACATGTCGGAATTTTGTCATAAGACGTTTGTTTAATCAAGTGTTTCGACAAAAATTGATGAAATTAGTATAATTAATACGTGTTCTTATATGTATTATACATTTTTTGTAAATTTTTTACACATTTTTTGTGTTAGTTGCACATATTCTGTTGATTTAATCCGGGCAAATCCTTGGAGAATTGGATAAGTATATAGTTGGTTAATTTGAAGCATAACTTTCTGTCGCCATTGCTCTACAAAATCGCGCACGATTCCAAAATCCGAGAATCGGAGAAAAGATTCCTTTATTGAAAACCCTTGCTTTTTTTTTTTACCCTTGCTATTCTAAAATTGTATTAACTGTTTAAGATTTTCGATTTTGGTTGACATCTTGTAAGATGTCGCTTATAATTCTCTTTTAAAGGATAGTATATTGAAACAGATTTCTACTTTTTGGTTAATTCTTCTCATTTTGATAGGCATTACAGCAATTTGCGATGCCCAAGACTTGGTATTGCACCTCTCCTTTGATGAATTGGAAGGCAAAGTCGCGAAGGATCTGTCCGAATTCGGTAACGACGCAACCTTTAAAGGTGCCCCAAAATTGATTGAAGGCGTTTTTGGAAAAGCGTTGGAGTTCGATGGTAAAACCTCCGGACAAATTCCAGACCACGCCAGCCTTGACATTGTTGATGGAATTACTATTGAGTTCTGGTCAATTGTCAAAGGCGGAGAAGCGATTCAAAGTGGGGTCGAAAAAGGCACCGCTTGGGTTGCAGGTTTGTATAATCTCGCAGCTCTTTACAACGGGGGAACGATCCTTCAGTTCTTTGACTTACCAGAGCCGTGTAACGATGATAATATCGGCCCGAGTATCCAAGATGGCGAATGGCATTTTCTCGCTGGAACGTGGGACGGGGACGATATCTTGCTCTATATTGATGGTGAACTTGAGGCAGAGATGCCATGTAAAGGGAAACTGGAACCGAACAATGACCCGCTTTTTATCGGTGCCCGCGGTGGGAGTGGTCGTTTCCTTACCGGTGCCCTTGATGAGATCAAGGTGTATAATTACGCCTTAACCAAGGATGAGTTGCTCAAAGATATGGCGGAGCCTGTTAGTTTACACGTTGATGCGCAGGATAAGTTAGCAACCGTCTGGGCACACCTTAAAACCGACTAACCCAACAGCAAAGGAGTGTTAATGACAGCTGCTCGTTATCTTTTCGCACAACTTGGAACCCCGTTAATATTGAAAACCCAAAACTCGCTATACAAAGGTTTAACGTTTTTTCTCTTATTACTAACTGTCAGCGGCTGCGCGCTCCCCTTTAACCGTGAGGTGACGCCGGAAGAGCAGGTCGCAGTTGTTACAACTGACAAAGGCATATTTGTGCTTGAGTTCTATCCAGATGCTGCCCCAGTGGCAGTAGATAACTTTATTAAACTGATTAACCAGAAGTTCTACGACGGCTTAACATTTCATAGGAAAGTTGACGCGCCCGGTCTGAATATCGTTCAGGGCGGGTGTCCAAAAGGCGATGGAACGGGCGGCCCCGGTTGGAATATCGTCGACGAGTACACGAATCCGAACCAGCGTCCACATGTCAGAGGCACTGTGGCAATGGCTCGGGCAAACGCTCCGAACTCAGCCGGGAGCCAATTCTACATTTGCTTCAAACCCCAACCCCACCTTGATGGTCAATATACCACCTTTGGTGGTGTAATTCAAGGAATGGATGTCGTTGATCGCTTGTCGATAGGCGATGTCATGACAAAAATTCGATTGGAGGCGAAGTCAAAATATGTTAAGGCAACAGCGGAATAAGCAATACCAATCCTTCGCATCTGCAGCACTCTTGATTTTGGCGGCTCTATTTGCTACCTTTGTGTTGAGTTGCGCGCAGGAAGATAAGCCAGCACCTGTCCCACGGGCGCGCCGCGCTGGCACAGGCACGACGGCCACCCCGGCAAAACCACAGATTAATCCGGCAACGGTGGTGGCTGTTATTGAAACGGCAAAAGGCACCATCGAGTTTGAGTTTCTCGCAACCGAAGCACCAGAAACTTCCAAGAATTTCATCAAGAATGCGCAGGTTATGTATTATAAAGGTGAGAAGTTTAATCGCGCAGAAGAACTTCTCATCCAGGCAGGCTCAAAGCTCGCTGCTGGAGATACGCTCCCTATTGAAAACGGTTCGCAAGAGATGTCGCGAGGCGTTGTCGCTATGGCAAAAGAAGAAGGAGCTAGTGTTTCCTACGCATCCGAATTCTTTATCTGCCGAGGCGACGCTATTCTGGATAGTGAGTACACCATTTTTGGAAGCGTCACCAGTGGTATGGATGTCGTTGACAGTATCGCTGTTGGCGACGGAATTACGAATATTACGGTCCGGGACAAAGAGTAGCAACTGACATTACGTCAATCGTTAGTCACAATTCGCTGCTGGCAAGGGGCTTTGGAAGAATCTACACGCTGTTCTTCCTAACCTTGCCAGCAATTTCTACCGTTAGTTATAAGTTTTACTATTAATGGAGGCATGTATGGCATTAACTGTTATCCGAACGGCGCGTCCAAGTCCCGTTTGGCAGGAGAGTTATGTACGCGTGAAAAAAGGACAGCGTCTCGTTATTGATGCAGAAGGGGCGTGGTCCCCGGATTTGCAGAATCGGACTGGATGGTGTGGTGCGGACGGTGTTGCCAATACTCCGGGGTCCAGCGATTTTTTGCTGCCCGGCACAAATATCGGCGCACTTGTTGCTAAAATTGAGGGTGTCGTTTTTGCTGTTGGTTCGCGCTATGATAATCCAGCACCCGCCGATGGTGTTATCTTTCTCGCTATGAATGAAAATCCACACAACAATAATCAAGCAGGCAGCTTACTCGCACAAATTATTCTTTTTGATGAAGAATAGTGGAATCTTTCGTACAAACATCTGCAAGTCTATATCGCAACAAATCAGGAGTGAGAGATGGAAGAGACTACGACTCAGGAGGAAGCGCAACAGATTCCACCTGTTGATTTTATTGGGTATCTTACGAACCTCGTAGAAACAGGACGACTCTACTTAGAGGGTATCCCTAATCCCGAAACGAACGAGGTGGTTATAAACCTCCCGCTTGTGAAACATATTATTGATACTATTGAGATGCTTGAGGAAAAGACGAAAGGCAACCTCACCGCACCGGAATCTAACTTCTTGGCGAACACACTCTATGAATTGAGGATGAGTTATGTTCGTACGCTCAGTAGGCAGGAGGCAGCTGCACGGGAGGCAGCAGCTGAGCAAATGGAAGATGAGACACCTACTGAGAAAGTGGTAGGAGAGACACCTACTGAGGAAACGGAGAAAGAGACATCTGTTGAGGAAAATAAAAACGCTTCTTAGCAGAAGAAGCTATGAGAACTAAGACATGAGAATATCGAGCGCATTTAAACACTGCTGATCTTTGTGAATTATCTGCCGCGAGTCGGGTTAACCCTGTTAAACTTTTGAGGGGGAATCGTTTATGGAATTCTATCACGGCACGACGTTAAGCAGCGCGAGAGGCATCATTAAAAACGGGTTTCGCCCACGTGGAAGGGCTGTTTGGTTTACAACAAATCAAGAGTATGCTAAAAACCGTGCTGAACAAAAGGCGCGTCGCAAACATTGTAGACCTATCGTTATCCAAACCGAGTTAGATGTAGACCATTTTCGCAGATGTCTCGGTCCGGGCAAAATTCATTTTCGCGGCGGTATTATAGCGGTTCATGAATCACTGGCTGTCCAGATTTTAGAGTCGAATTTTTTTGAGTTGCTGGCGTGTCCTGCTGCACTCGCGGAGTGGGTTAACTGCCGACTGGGACTTTATTCTCATAACGGCGTGGGGCGAAACAATTGGGGTATTGTGCGGTTGGCGCATTGGATGGATAACCGGATGCGGTCGGGCACGGGAAGACGAATCGACCGACAAGAGTTTTTTGCGAAAGGCAAGCAATGGCTACCGGCGTTCTTTGACAAGATCCCTTTTAGCCCTGAAGTACTCCCTATTCAACATCTTCAGAATAACACTGTTGCGCTCCGTATCTTGTATACTGACGGAACAGAGAAACCGTCTGTATCACCGAAAGTGGATACACCCTATGCTAAGGCGATAGCCGATATTTCTGATCTGAACCCGAAGCGGCGAATACGTGGACTTCAATCCCTTGAGAAATCTGAAGTTACCGACTTATTTGATTGGTGTGTCCTGCATCTTGATGACG
Source organism: Candidatus Poribacteria bacterium (assembly GCA_958295815.1). Lineage (GTDB taxonomy): Bacteria > Poribacteria > WGA-4E > WGA-4E > WGA-3G > WGA-3G. Next base: position 478,860 of record OY282374.1, read on the forward strand.
AATCGGTAGATGTGGTGTGTAACGCTTTGCGAATTATGAGCCGATGCGATGACGGATACATTGCCCCGATTCTGCCGTATGCCGAATCCAAGAATAGACGCATCCGCGCTGGGGCACTCACTGCACTTGCAAAACACACTTCGGACGACCCTGAGCGTTGGTTTGAACGCGGACTCAAAGATCCAGCAGCGTGTGTACGTATGGAAGTCGCAAAACTTTTACCTACGCTTGATAGAGTTGAGCACAGTACCCTCTTTGATATCGCACGGCACGATCCAAATCCTGCTGTCAAACGTAGTGCTAATAAGCGGCATTAGATTCAAGAAAATCTATGGGTATCAACGCGTTATCAGACTTCAAAGCCGGATTAGATGCTGATACATTCCGCTCTAAAGTTGATCTGAACAATGAGGACTTGACTTATCACTGTAGCAATTGTGGCGAATCTATAGACAGAGACGTAAACGCTGCGATAAACCTAAAAGCCATTGCCGTCGGACAGGCGGAAATGTAAAACGCTTGTGGAGTCCGTGTAAGACCTTGTTAGCAAGCTGTGGGTGTTGAAGCAAGAACACCATAACTAAAAACAGGATTCACAATGCATAAGCAGAAAGAATCCCATGACTTTAGGCATGGGAGTGTCAAAGAGGAGTATGTATTATCAACGTAAGATTATAATCGCTCTCGCCATGCTTATTGGGTTGCTCGTGACTGGAACCGTCGGGTATCTTGTGATTGAAAGAGACAATCCGGAACATGGATGGCAGTTCCTTGATGCAATCTATATGACCGTCATTACCCTAACAACCGCCGGTCATGAAGATCTGGAGATGAGCGATAGCGGACGGATTTTCACAATACTGCTTCTCATTGGTGGGTTCGGTGTATTCACTTATAGTGTCACTGTTGCCACCGCATTTCTAATTGAAGGACAACTGCAAAGTTTTTTTCGACAACAAAAAATGGTCAGAACTGTTGACAAATTATCAAACCATTATATTATTTGCGGGCTTGGCGATACCGGCGTGCATGTACTTGACGAGATGCTGAAGGCAGAAGTAGAGTTTGTCGGTATTGAACACGAGGAAGAGCGGCTTATCCATCTCTCGGACACGCGAGACTTTCCATACCTACAAGGTGATGCGACTGATGACGAATTGCTCATACGGGCGGGTATCACGCGCGCACAGGGACTCGTTACATGCCTCAGCCGGGACCAAGATAATCTCTTTGTTGTGATCTCCGCGAGAAAACTCAACCCACATTTGAAAATAGCTTCTAAGGCTGTTGAAGATAATTCTCCCGGAAAACTCGTCACGGCGGGGGCAGATGAGGTCGTCCTACCAGACCATATTGGCGGACTTCGCCTCGCGTCAAGTATACTCTATCCACATCTCGTGGAGTTTTTGGCGAATATCACCCAAAACCATCAAGGCACCCATTTTGCTGAATCTATTGTTCAGGAAGATTCTGCCTTAGATGGAATTTTGCTCAAAGCCGCAAATATTCAAGAACAAACTGGGTTGGTTGTCGTTGCCATCCGTGATACGGATGGTGCGTTCCTTTATAATCCGCCTGGAGATAAAAGAATTGGAGCCGGAGACGCAATGTTGGTAATTGCCAACCAGCGGCAGCTCCAGATATTGCGCAAACTTACTGGAGATTTAAGTTAGTCTGGACCGCTGACGAGGTTTCCAAATTATGCTACGAAAGCATAATTTGTCAAGTTTTACATTCCTCGCTACTGACAGCCGATTGCTGATAGTTAACAATCATTGGAAGGAAATATCTATATGCTCGCAACCGTCCTAAGCAGTGCAATGCTCGGAATTGATGCTTATATCGTTAAAGTTGAGGTCGATGTCGCTGGCGGACTCCCCTCTTTTAGCACTGTCGGCTTACCAGACAGTGCTATCAAGGAGAGTAGAGATCGAGTAACCGCAGCCATTAAGAACTCTGGCTTCTATTTTCCACAGACCCGAATCACAGCGAACCTTGCACCTGCGGACATCCGGAAAGCGGGCTCAGCGTTTGATCTCCCCATCGCAATTGGGCTCATGGCGGCTACGAATCAGATAGTTCCTGCACGGCTTGAGAATGCCATAATTTTGGGTGAACTGGCACTCGACGGGAGCATTCGTGGCATACAAGGGGCACTTCCTATCGCTATCGCTGCGAAAGAAAACGGTATCCGAGATCTCATCCTACCCTCTGAAAATGCCAAAGAAGCCGCAATTGTAGAGGATGTAAACGTCTATCCCGTTGCGAGTTTGACTGAAGCTGCTGCATTCCTTAACGCCGAGCAAGAAATATCTCCAGAACCACACACACTCGGAACCGACACACAGGGTACGCCGCCAGAATCCTATCTCGATTTGCTCGATGTGAAAGGGCAAGAGCATGTCAAGCGTGCTATTGAGGTAGCCGCAGCAGGTGGACATAACCTCATTATGATTGGTCCCCCCGGCTCTGGTAAAACCATGATTGCCAAGCGAATTCCGTCGATTCTGCCCAGACTTTCGGTGGAGGAATCTTTGGAAACAACGAAGATTCAGAGCATCATCGGTATTCTCCCAAGCGATACACCCTTAGTTGTGACGCGTCCGTATCGCTCGCCACACCATACCATTTCGGATGCGGGCTTAATTGGCGGCGGAAATGTGCCGCGTCCCGGTGAGGTCAGCCTCGCACACAACGGTGTCCTCTTTTTAGATGAACTCCCCGAATTCAGACGGAACGTCCTTGAAGTCATGCGGCAACCCCTTGAGGACCGACAGGTAACGATCTCCCGGGCAGCGGCATCCCTCACTTATCCTGCAAATTTCATGCTCGTCGCAGCGATGAACCCTTGTCCTTGTGGATTCTTCAGCGATCCAGCGCGGGACTGTAAATGTTCACAGACCCAAATTCAAAACTACGTTTCGCGCATCTCTGGTCCACTATTGGACAGGATTGACATGCAAGTCGAGGTGCCAGCCGTGAAGTATGCTGAACTCGCTGACGAAACAACTGGAGAACCTTCAGCAATTGTACAGGAGAGGGTTGAAGAGGCACGCCAGATTCAACAACAACGCTTCGCTGGAACGACAATACACGCCAATGCGATGATGGAATCCAAGCAAATTCGGGAGTATTGCCGAGTTGATTCCCAAGCACAAGATTTGCTCCGAGTTGCGATTAACCAATTGGGATTGAGTGCGCGTGCCTATGACCGAATTTTGAAGGTCGCACGTACCATCGCTGACTTGGATCGAAACCCGAATATAGAGGCCGTCCATGTCTCTGAAGCCATACAATATCGGAGTCTCGACCGGAGTTTCTGGAAGAAGTAAGTTCATGGAGAAAAGGAAAAATGCAACCTAATTTTATTATCTTTCTAACGGATGACCAAGGATACGGCGACCTATCTTGTATGGGGGCGACCGATTTCAAAACGCCACATCTTGATAGGATGGCATCGGAAGGCGCACGCTTCACGGATTGGTACTCGAATTCACCCGTCTGTTCCCCTTCGCGTGCAGCACTATTAACAGGACGCTACCCCTGCCATGCAGGCGTTCGTTCCATTTTATCAGGACATCGCACCGCTACCGGGTTGCCGCCTTCTGTGCCTACGCTCGCAACAACCCTGAAATCACGCGGCTACTACACGGCTATGTCTGGCAAATGGCATTTAGGACTCGCAGACGGGTCGCGACCAGAGCACCACGGATTCGATGACTGGTTTGGATTCATGGCGGGATGTATCGATTTCTTTTCCCATATCTTCTACTGGGGGATGGCGCAGCGCGGCATTGATCAGACGCATGACCTCTGGGAAAACGGTGAGGAGATTTATCGAAACGGTGAGTACTTCACTGAACTTATCACCGAATACGCTATTAGATATATTCGTAAATCTTTAGAACTCGGCAAGCCTTTTTTCCTTTACGTGCCTTATAACGCCCCACATTATCCGATGCATGCACCTCAGAAGTATGTCGATCGTTTTCCGAATCTACCTTGGGATAGGCAAATTATGGCGGCAATGCTGAGTGCTGTTGATGATAGTGTCGGCGAAATTTTTGCAGAGTTGGAGAGACTTGGGCTCGCGGAAAACACTTTCTCCTATTTCCAGAGCGACAATGGACCTTCACGAGAGACACGAAACTGGTTAGACGGGACACAGGATCCGTATTACGGTGGCACCGCTGGTAAATTGAAGGGACACAAATTCAGCCTATACGAAGGTGGTATCCGTTCCCCCGGAATTATGAACTGGCCCCAGCGGATTCCTGCCGGACAAGTGATTGGTGAAATCGGTGCAGCTATGGATGTATTCCCGACCTTTCTCGCCGCAGCCGGTGCTGATCCGTCTGAATACGAGCTTGATGGATTGGATGTTTTGCCTATGGTTGTAGACGGTGAATCTACACCCGATCGTGAGATTTACTGGGAGATGGGCAAGCAGACTGCTGTGCGTCGTGACAACTGGAAATTAGTCCTCAACGGTCAATTGGTTGAGGGGGCACCTCCAGAAGACGACGTACACCTCGCTAATCTCGAAACCGACATGGGTGAAACGAGAAATTTAAAAGACGCGCATCCAGAACTCACTACTGAACTGACAGGGGCAGCACAGTCGTGGCGCGATGGCATTGAAACGCATTGGGAAACTGAATGGGCTAATCCGAACGGGACAACCGGCTACGTCAAGGGATAGTGAAATGCTAACCGATAACCAAGATGCCTATGGACATCTGCTTTTAGATTATCATAACGGTCGAGAGAATGTTGAGGTAGTGGAGCGGGAAGATGGGTTCATTGATGTAAGCCGGTTGGGACCTTCTGACTATTTCGCTGAATATGACGACTGGGCTGAGCACCAGAAACTCGCGGTAGGACACACCGCCGGTCGTGTTTTGGACATTGGTTGTGGCGCAGGACGGCACTCTCTTTATCTACAAGAACAAGGGCACGATGTTTTGGGAACGGACATCTCACCATTGGCTATCCAGACGTGTCAACGTCGTGGACTCAGAAATGCTATTATCGCGCCCGTCACGCAATTGAGTTCCAAGATGGGTATCTTTGACACAATTCTCATGATGGGGCATAATTTTGGACTTGTTGGAAGTTATAAGAGAGCAAAATGGTTATTGAGACGCTTTGATGCTATGACGACAGATACCGCAAAAATTATCGCTGAGACGCTTGATCCCTATCAGACTAAGGAGCCTTGCCACTTAGCTTACCATCAATTTAACCGAGATCGGGGACGAATGGGTGGGCAACTGCGATTGCGAATTCGTTACCGACAATACACCACACCGTGGTTTGATTATCTGTTTATTTCAAAGGCGGAGATGGAGGAGATCCTTGACGGAACGGCATGGCAAGTTGAACGCTATATTGACGCTACCAATTTTCCAACTTATGTTGCAATTTTAACAAAACGTTCACGTTCCTGAAATTATAAATTCTATCTTGCTGTGTGGTCTCCAACTCGCCTAAAAGTGAGATATCCTATGACACTTTTTAAGTTTGCATTTATTACGGACACACATCTCTACCCAAACGCGACGCAGAACTTCTCAGGTGGACTGCAACAACAAAAAAATAGTCTCCTACTTTATGAAAAATTGGTTGAACAACTGAACGCTTTTGAACCTGCCTTTGTGATTCACGGTGGAGATATTGTGTGCGGCGGCAACAGTTTTGGCATGTCCGCTGAGGAATACGAAGCAGCTCTTGATAGCGCGCAGGAGTTCGGTCAACGTATAAACGCACCTTGCTATTATATCCCGGGGAACCACGATCTGCATCCCGAAACCGGTGTCAAAGATTCTTATTTGGCGCGTTTCGGTATCAACGGCATGGGTTCTGCGTGTTTTGTACATGAAAATATTCGGTTTATCCTCTTGGATTCACAGGAAGTTCCAGAAGACTTGACGCACGGATATGTTAGCACGAACCAGTTGGCGTGGGTGGAACGAGAATTGAAGCGGGCAGAGGATTATGACCAAGAGGTCTTCATTTTTTCGCATCAGCTCCCTTTTCCGAATGTTGAGTTTCAGGGAATCGGTTCGAGAATCGGTAATTCTGCCGAAGTTCTTGAGGTTATGACCCCTTTTGAAGAACGGATTTTGGCATTTTTCTGTGGTCATCTACATCTCAACCGAGTTTTCAGGGATCAAGGTATGCTGTGCGTTATTTCGTCGGGTATTATCTGTTATCCAATGATGTGGCGGCAAGTTCTTGTTTATCCCGATCGGGTTGATGTCCGTTCTGAGACAATCGACCTACCACATGTACTTGCTGAATCAGAAGCGGTGCAGCCGGATAACAACCCCTATTTATTGGGTAGAGATAGGGATTTAAACTTCAGTATCCCTCGAAATTCGCAACTTTCCGCTAACGAGGCTTGAAACCTATCAGAAAGAAACATGTTTGCTGATGAGGTACTACTTCGTCTGTTTAAGGTATACATATTTGCTGGCGAGGTTTCCAACCTCGCCCATATCCGGTCAAAAAAATGATTGAAGTTCAAAATGTCACAAAGAATTATGGTCCCTTCCAAGCACTCAAGGACATCTCCTTTCAGGTAGATACGGGACAAATCGTCGGTTTTCTGGGTCCCAACGGGGCGGGTAAAACCACGACCATGCGAATCCTCACCTGCTTTATGCCCGCGAGTAGTGGACATGTTACCATCGCCGGATATGACGTTTTCAAAGAGTCGCGAGAGGTACGTAAACGCGTCGGTTACCTCCCCGAAAATGTGCCGCTCTATCCAGAAATGACTGTGACGAAGTATCTCAGGTACATGGCAAAAATACGGAGCGTCCCGCGTAGTAATGTCAGCCAACAGTTGGATAACGCTATTGAGGCATGTGGACTCACTGAACGCCGCCATCAGATCATCGGACAATTGTCTCGTGGTTTCCGGCAACGCGTCGGCTTAGCACAAGCACTTATTCATGAACCCGATGTTTTGATTCTCGATGAACCCACTTCTGGATTAGATCCACGCCAGATCGTCGAAATCCGGGAGTTAATCCGGGGACTCGGCAGAGAGCGGACAATTCTGTTCAGCACTCATATCTTGCCCGAAGCCAGTCTCATGTGTGAACGTCTAATTATCATCAGTAAAGGCGAGATCACCGGAGATGTCGAGTTGGAAAATGGACGCGCCGTATCCAGACAGGACGACCTATCTCTCAGCGATGTGGAAAACTCGCATACCACACCCGTAACCCTTTCTCTTGAAGTCGCAGGGGCACCAGTTGATGACGTACTGGCTGCCCTTGAGGACATCCCTGACGTGATTCAGGTTGAGCAGAGTGCCTCCCGCACAGATGACATCACGGGATTCCATCTTCACTATATGCCTGCGACCGACATTCGGGCTGAGGTCGCGGAAACTATTGTCGAACATGGGTGGCAGCTCCTCGAAATGCACACAACGGAAATGTCCTTGGAGGAGTTGTTCCTCTCCTTAACGGTGTAGAGCGTGCCTTCATTGTTAGATAGAGCGAAACCCAACGATCCAAACTAACACGCTGACAACCAATAGTAACGTTATGTTGCATCAAGCGGTGGTTTTAACTGATCGCGAATGGCTTGCCGAACTTCATTGCAGATACGCATCGCGTGTGCTGTGTCCTCCGCAGTCGCAAATTTTCCCGGATAACGACTGTCAACTGCATGTTCAGATAGAGTTGAAAATTCGGACTGCCACGTTTGCCAAATAGGCATAGTAGGGACAATCAGTTCCAGCAATTCTTTTAAATCGTGAGTCCTCGGGAAGGGGATGTTTGCCTCTTGAAGCCATGCTTTTAGATACTTTTCAATACATTGCTGGGCATGGAAACAGATGGCATCATGGACTGGATCCTGTCCCTGTTGAACTTGCTGTGCGACAGCATAATCACCTTCAGCCTTCTGTACCCACTCTAATGTTAACGGATTCACAGCGCATGGTTCCTTTTTTACTGCTTTTATAAAAAAGTTGGCAGATTCATAAAGTACTTCGCCTTTTTCAATAATCTCGCGGAGGAACCAGTCGTTGTGTGAAAGGCGATAAGCGATTTCATTGGGTGAACGCACTAACAGATCCATACTAAAGCGACGTGGGATACGTTCACGTATCGCTCTTTCCTGACGACGCGTCTCCGATTCCGGTATTGCCATCACCACCAGCAAGTCAACATCCGAGTACTCCCTTGGTGTGCCATACGCATGAGAGCCAAAAAGAATAACTTGTAGCGGCGCGAATTCACGCACGATGTCATCACATGTAGCCTGAATGTCTTCTCGGGTAACCATGCTTCACCCTTTTTTGCCTGGGTAGGTCTATAACTGATCTGATGTGTAAAAGGGACACATCGCGAATGTGCATAGAACCTATAGTGCTAATTATGCCACATCTCTGCTGTATATGCAAGAGAATCTTAGATAGTTGTTACAATACCTGCCCATCCTTTCCTGTCAGTTGTCTCTAAAATAATCTTGATTTCTAAATATATCTATCGTATAATCAATAATACTACAGAACCTTTGGATAGGAAGGCGTAAGCATCTAAGAAGAATACTTATGAGACTCGTTACTTTTAAAACCGAATTGACAGATACTACACCGAAAATTGGGGCATGGATTGCTGATGACCAAATCGTTGACCTCACCGCAATCGCTCCAGATATGAATCAGTTCTTTGAACAAGATTGCATTTCTGATGCGCGGGAACGTATTGAAAACGGCACGAGCACATCCGAGGCAATTTTTGCTGTTGCCGATGTACAACTCCTCGCACCGTTTCCTCGCCCAGCGAGCCTGCGAGATTTCGGTGTATTCAGAACCCACATGGATGCCGCCGCACGCATCACCGGCAAGGAAATCTCCCCAGAATGGTTCAAACTGCCCAATTATTACCGCGGCAGTACAAGTCCGTCCTCTATTGCTGGACACGAGGTCGTTGTTACCTGGCCCAACTACACCCAGAAACTTGATTTTGAACTGGAATGGGGTGTCTATATCGGCAAAATCGGGAAAAATGTACCCATAGAAGAAGCACATGAATATATCGCAGGCTATACCATTTACAACGACATCAGCGCACGCGATATTCAATTCCGCCACATGACGATGGCACTCGGTCCCGCAAAAGGAAAGGATTTCGATAATAGCAACATTATGGGACCCTGTCTCGTTACACCGGACGAAATCGAAGATCCTTACAATCTCCGAATGATTGCCAGAGTTAACGGGGAGGTCTGGGCAGATGGCAATACCTCGGATATGTATTATTCGTTTGAAGAGATGATTTCGTTTGTCTCGCAGTCCGAGACGCTCTATCCAGGCGAGTTTTTAGGTTCCGGTACTGTCGGAAAAGGATGTGGATGGGAACTTGATCGCTGGATTCAACCCGGTGACGTTATTGAACTTGAGATTGAAAATATTGGTATGCTTAGGAACCAAATTGGTGAACCGGAAGTGAACCCTGCGGAATGGGCGGAAAAAGGACTTTAAATTAGGAGCGTAGTTTTAAACTGCGCCGATCAACCGGTAAGAAAGTAAATTAATGCGACTAAAAGACAAGGTAGCCATTATTACAGGTGGGGCATCCGGCATCGGAAAAGCCACCGCAATCCTTTTTGCAGAACACGGTGCGAAAATTGTCGTTGCTGACATAGATGAACATGGTGCTAACGAGACTGTTGCCAATATCCGCGACGCTGGTAACGAGGTAATTTACGTTCAAACGGATGTCACAATCTCAAACAACACCGAGCGGATGGTACAGGAGACCCTTAGCAACTATGGGAAACTGGATATCCTGCTCAGCAGTGCCGGTATTGCAATGCGGCTCCCCGTTGCGGATTTGCCCGAGGAAGACTGGCATCGGTGTCTGAATGTCAATCTCACCGGTGTCTATCTCTGCGCCAAGGCTGCAATTCCCGCGATGCAGAAAAACGGCAGTGGCTCTATCATTAACTTATCTTCCATCTACGGTCTCGTTGGGGCAGATGTCCGGGCAGCTTACGTTGCCTCTAAAGGTGGTGTGACAAACCTCACGCGTAGCATGGCACTCGATTATGCGGAGGACAACATCCGAGTTAACTGTATCTGTCCAGGCTTCGTTGAAACACCTTTAGTTGCCGGAGTTATCAAAACGCCGGAGGAGTATCGCGATCTCGCCGATAGACACCCGATGCGCCGACTCGCACAACCTGAGGAGATTGCCTACGGTGCACTATACCTTGCCTCCAATGAATCTGCGTTCGTTACAGGCATCGCCTTACCGATTGATGGTGGTTATACCGCAGGATAAGGATGTGCAGTCGCTAAACCCACGCTTTAGCGACTTGATTGTAAGGACTTAGAAATGCCGTGAGAAAAATTTTCTTATCTGCCTTCCTCATTTTATTAATCAACAGTGCGTACCTGTTCAGTTTCGGTGAACCAACACTCTTTTACATCTTCAACGTCCTACTCCACGTTGGACTCGGTATCCTTCTGATACTCCCATTCAGTATTTATGTATATAAGCGGTTCGGGTGGGTCTCAACGCTCGGACAGATAGGAATGATCGGGATAATCGTTGGGATCATCAGCGGTGGCTATCTGATGATCGTCGGGGCAACGACCCCATATCGTTGGCTCCTCATTACGCACATTATCAGTGTTGGTGTGGGGAGTATTCTTTTCTGTGTTCACCTACTGCGAGATAGTGAAGTTCTTACACCGTCGTCGCGGAAATTAGGTATCCTTGTACTAATAGGCATCCTCCTATTCCCGGTTGGTGCGAGGTTCGCACAGCACTATCTGCCGAATGAAACCTATCTCGTCGAAAACCCGGCACTGCCTCCCACGAGCATGTACGAAGAAGGTGGCGGCACGACCGGTCATTTTTTCCCAGCATCCGTCGAAACCGAGACAGGCGCGCTAATTCCGACAGATTTCTTTCTGACCTCTGAGACCTGTGCTACGAAGGGGTGCCACCCAGATATCTATCAGCAGTGGAACGAATCGGCACACCATTTTTCTTCCTTCAACAATCAGTGGTATCGAAAGTCAATCATCTATATGCAGGAAGTCAACGGCATTCAACCGTCTAAGTGGTGCGGTGGTTGCCACGACCCAGCGATTTTGCTCAACGGCGTAATGGACAGACCTATTCGCGAAAATCTCCACACGCCTGCTGCACAAGCTGGACTCGCCTGCACGGCGTGCCACTCTATTGAGAAGGTCAAGGATACGATGGGGAACAGCGGATATGTGATTAAATATCCACCACTCCACGACATCGCTGCCAGCGAGAATCCTATTATCCGTAACCTCCACAACTATCTCATCCGGCTTGATCCAGAACCCCACAAAAAGAGTTTCCTCAAACCGTTCCATCGTCAAAATACCGCCGAATTCTGCTCGACCTGCCATAAAGTGCATCTGGATGAACCCGTCAACAATTTTCGATGGGTACGCGGCTTCAACGACTACGATCAGTGGCAAAAAAGTGGAGTTTCCCACCAAGGCGCGCTGTCCTTTTATTATCCCGAAAAGGCGAAGAAGTGTATTGATTGTCACATGCCTCTCGTAGATTCTAAGGACGCAGGAAATATTGATGGCAAGGTTCACAGCCATCGTTTTCCGGCTGCGAACACGGCACTACCCTTTGTAAATCAGCATCCAGACCAACTCAAAGCCGTAACAGAATTTCTGCAAAATGAGGCAGTCACATTAGATTTCTTTGCAGATGGTGTGCCGATGCCAAGCGATGGAATTGAAGTCACGCCTGGTCAAAGTACGCGCGTTGATGTGGTGGTACGCACACGGGGTGTCGGACACCGTTTCCCTGCCGGTACAATTGATGCGTTTGACATCTGGTTGGAGTTGAAAGCCACTGATGAAAATGGAAAGATCGTCTTCTGGAACGGGAGAATCGCTGCATCCGACGGAAATGGACCCGTTGATCCGAGTGCGCATTTTTACCGTGCCTATATGCTGGATGCACACGGTAACCTGATTAACAAACGCAACGCTTGGGCAACTCGAACCATCCTCTATTCAAACACAATTCCGCCGGGTGCTGCCGATACCGTCCGTTACCGACTCGAAATTCCACCTGATTCTGGAGAAGTTCTGACGTTGGAGGCAAAACTTAACTACCGCAAATTCAACTGGTGGCACACACAGTGGGCTTATGCCGGGGTGCGCGACCCAGAAGACACCGATTTTCAGGTAGATAAAGGCTACGATAACGGCAGGTGGGTCTGGACGGGTGATACCTCGGATGTCGCAGGAAAAATTAAGGCGATTCCCAACCTACCAATCGTTGTGATGGCATCTGCCAAAGCAACCTTAAAAGTAGTAGGCACAGTCCCTGTGCCGTCAAGCAAAGTAGTGGACACAGTCCTTGTGCCGTCAAGCAAAGTAGTAGGCACAGTCCCTGTGCCGTCAAGCAAAGAAGTAGACGCAGTCCCTGTGCCGTCAACCCGCGAACGTTGGAACGACTACGGTATCGGACTTCTCCTACAGGGCGATCTGAAAGCCGCACAGACTGCATTCTCGAAGGTAACCGAAATAGAGCCTACATACCTTGACGGGTGGGTGAACATAGCACGGTGCCGAATTGAGGAGGGAAATATGAAAGGTGCGGAAGCGATGCTCGAAAAAGCGTTTGAAATCCAGAGGACATTACCACCTAAAAATCCGCATCGAGCGAAGGTTCACTATTTTTATGCCCTCGTTCAGGAGGCTTACGGCAATTACGATACAGCCATCGAACACCTCGAGCACGCCGCTGCGCAATTTCCGCGCGACACCCGTGTCCGAAATAAACTCGGACGTCTGTATTTCCTAAAACGCAACTATGAAACCGCTCTGGCTGAATTCCAGAAAACGCTTACCGTTGACCCGGAAGATTTGGACGCGCACTACAACATGATGCGCTGCTACCGTGCGCTTAAGAATCCATCGCTCGCTGCGAAGTCGCAGAAACTCTACCTGCGGTTTAAGGCAGATGAGTCCGTCGATGCAATCACCGGCATCCCTCGCCGTGCGGATCCGGACGTGAATCTCGAACGCCAACGGATTCATGAACACACCAATAGTTATGAACCACTATCCAACCCCTGAACATCGGTGCATAATACAAGATTTTCTTGAGGTTGTATAAATCCGTGGGGTTGAGAAAAAGGAGTGTTATATTGGGTAGATTAAACTTCAGTGAGGAGTTGAAAATATTCCTCTCTGCTCATATTGACAGTTCGCATGTTATTGGTGATGATCGTAACCTGCGTCTTCTAAAAACGTCTTGAGCGTTCCGAGTCGAGCGGTTTCTTCTAATTGAATCTCGATAGCCTCAAGGAGGTTTTTTCCTGCTTCTTCAACGCTTCTTCCACAACTCACAACATCTAACTCTGGACAGTAAGCCGTGTACATATTGCCTTCTTTCCAAATTTCTTCCGTTATCACTAAATTTTTCATGCAGCCCCCAATTTACAGCGTTAGAGTTGTTTCGAGTATTGGTAGAGTATCGCAGGAAATATAGTATATACTATTTTATCTGCTAAAATCAAGAAATTTTGATAGTTATGAACCACTATCCAACCCCTGAACATCAGTACGCCGCTGAGGCGATTGTCGAGTTCTTCACTGCAATCCCAGAAATTGAAACCGTTTGCCTAACCTGTTCATGTGCTCGCGGCAAAGCAAGCCGAGACAGTTGTCTCGATATGTTTGTCCTCGGTAGACCCGAAGCCATGTCCAGAGTACAGGTAGACGTTGAGAAAGCGTGGGACGAGTTTTATACAACTTCTCCTGTGTTTCAAAAACTCGCTGCCGTTGGGAAATACGCGCATGTTGACTTGGAGTTCAGCGATGGACACTTCGCCCCGATGCCTCGCGGTTGGACGAGTGGACCTGACGAATTTGAGTTGGTAATAGGGAATTACCTTGTTTACAGCGTTTCGCTCCATCAGAAGGGTGATTACTTTGACGAACTCAAGGCGAGATGGCTACCTTACTACAATGAGCCCTTGCGACGTAAACGGTTATCAATGGTGCGGAAATATTGCCTCAACAATCTCGACCATATTCCGCTCTTTGTGGAGCGCGGACTCCATTTTCAATGTTTCAACCGCTTTTACGATGCGTTTCGAGAGTTTCTACAAGCACTCTTTATCGCCCGACGTACTTATCCCATCGCCTACGACAAGTGGATTCAGGAACAGATTGTAGAAATTTTAGAACTTCCAGACCTCTATAAGCAGTTGCTATGTCTATTTGAGATTCGCAATTTTGAAAGCCATGAGATACTGGACAAGGCGAACATTTTGAAAGACTTGCTTGATGTGTACGCGCCAATGCCGTAGCAGGATTTGACAATCTCTCTATGATGTGCTATGTTATAAAGAGATTGCTCTCAACCGAGACATCAACGTTATAAAACAGAACGCTATTTCTTGGAAACCATTTTGACGACTGTTGATAAACAAACTCTTCTACGGCAATTGCCCGCCATTGAAAATCTCCTGAACACGCAAGAGATGCTCGACTTGCAAGCCACCTACGCGCGTCCGCTCGTGACAGAAGCACTGCGATCTGTCGTTGCTGATGTCCGAAACGACATTCTAAGTGGCAGTCACACGGAACTTCCAAAACACACGGAATACGCCGAGCGGACACTTCATAAAATTATGGAGAAGGTTGGGATACGTATGCGTCCTGTCGTTAATGCAACAGGGACAATTACGCACACCAATTTGGGCAGATCGTTGTTAAGCACTGCTGCCTGTGAAGCAATTCAGCAAGCCGCACAAAACTACGTCAATCTCGAATACGATCTCACGACAGGCGAAAGGGGGCATCGGGATAGGATTACCGAACCGCTCCTACAGCAGTTAACAGGTTGTGAGGCATCTACAGTCGTCAATAACAACGCCGCCGCGGTTCTTCTTGCACTTCAGACGATGGCACGCGGTAAAGAGGTCATCGTCTCACGGGGCGAGCTGATCGAGATTGGGGGGGCGTTCCGCGTTCCTGATGTAATGGCAGCAAGCGGTGCAATACTCCGTGAAGTCGGTACTACCAACCGCACCCATCTCCGGGATTACGCTGAGGCTATCAATGAAAACACAGGACTGTTGCTCAAGGTACATCCGAGCAACTACAAGATTCTCGGTTTCACCTCGACCCCTACGATGGAAGAATTGACAGATCTCGGTGCACAGCACGGTGTTCCTACAATGGAGGACCTCGGAAGTGGTGCACTCATTGATATGACGGCTTATGGACTTCCACATGAACCGCTTGTCGGAGAACGTATCGCCAGTGGCGTTGATGTCGTCACCTTTAGCGGTGACAAACTGCTCGGTGGACCGCAGGCAGGGATCATCGCCGGTAAAGCGGAGTGGATTGAAAAGATGCGTAAAAACCCGATGATGCGCGCACTCCGAGTGGACAAACTCATCATTGCTGGTTTGTCAGCCACATTGCAAGGCTATCTTATCGGTGGTGCTGCTGATGCACAATTCCCGATGCTTAACCGCTACACACGCACGGTGGAAGCACTCCACGCCGTTGCAGCGGAACTTAAAAAGCATCTACAGAACCTCTTCCGGGAGAGAGTTAATATTCAGGTGTCGGAGACCTATGGGCAAATCGGCAGTGGTGCGCTTCCTGTTGAAATATTACCGAGCGTCGCGCTTGTCCTTGAATCCTCGGATATTTCCGCCGAAATGCTCGCTGCGCATTTCCGAAGTACCACAACGCCTATCATCGGCAGAATCAAAAACGATCTCTTTTGGCTGGATCTGCGTACCGTTTATGAGAGAGAACAGACTTGGATAGTCGAAGCTGCCACAGAGGTCGCAAAAATGCTATGAGGACGATATGGAAAACCGACAAATTGCGTCCTGCAGTAGGATTGTTTCTGATTTATTTCTTCAGTATCGGTATCTGTGCCTGCTCACAGGACGATCCGTCTACCGCTGAACCACCCACGGAAATTGTCTCCGAAGTTGATGGTGCTACGATGGTGCTGATCCCGGCAGGTACGTTTCAGATGGGTTCCACTATCGGCGATAGCGATGAACAACCTGTACATACTGTTACGCTTGACGCGTTTTATATGGACGTGTATGAGGTAACGAATGCCCTCTATCAGAAATTCGTTGAAAGCACAGGTTACCCGCAACCACCACTGTCACATAACCCTCGGTTCAATGCCCCTGATACCCCTGTCGTCCGCGTCAATTGGCGCGACGCTGCAGCTTACGCGGCGTGGGCAAATAAACGGTTACCTACTGAAGCAGAATGGGAGTACGCTGCACGTGGCGGTCTGATTGGTAAACGATACCCAAATGGTGATATAATAACTTATGCGGATGCTAATTTTGCTAACGTAGGCGGCGCGGACAAATGGGAATGGACAGCTCCAGTTGGCAGTTTCCCTCCGAACGGCTATAATCTATACGATATGGCGGGTAATGCGTGGGAATGGTGTTTTGACGAGTACAACGGCGAATTCTATAGCATGAGTCCGCAAAATAATCCGCGCTTCGGTAGAGAACAGGCACCGGATAACGAAAACTTCCGTATCCTTCGAGGCGGTGGATGGGGTGGTGCTCCTGAAGATCTTCGTGTTGCAGATCGATGGTATCATCTCTCATCTGGAAGCACTATTGGATTTCGATGTGTGAAGGATGTCCCATAAACAGAGAATTTGTAAAGAGTCTTGATTAACCCCGACTTGCATAGATCTTATAAAAAGTGACGATTGTCCGTCGGGTCAATCATAGCGAGGCACATAGACAAAAAAATGGCAGTTGCAGTTGAATTAAGCCATGTCACAAAAGCGTTCGATACGACGGTCGCTGTCAACGACGTGAGCCTAAAAATTGAAGAAGGCGAATTTTTCTTCCTTCTCGGTCCCTCCGGTTGCGGCAAATCGACCTTTCTCCGTATCGTCGCTGGTTTCTATAAACCCGATACCGGTGAATTGCGGTTTGACGATGCCGTCATGAACAATGTACCACCGCATCAGCGCAATACGGGGATGGTATTCCAGAACTATGCCCTCTGGCCCCACATGTCCGTCGCCGAAAATATTGAATATGGATTGACCCTCCGCAAGCTCGAAAAATCAGAACGCCAAGAAAAGATTGCTCGCGCGTTGGAGATGGTGCAAATGGAGGGCTATCATGACCGTGCAGTCAACACGCTTTCTGGAGGACAACAACAGCGTATCGCACTCGCGCGCGCACTTGTTATTGAGCCGAGTGTTTTGCTTCTTGATGAACCGATCAGCAACCTCGATGCGGCACTCCGACAACAGATGCGCGACGAGATAAAGCAGATTCACGACCGCACCAATATTACAATGTTCTACGTCACACACGACCAGGTTGATGCTCTTTCCATGGCGGATCGGATGGCGATTATGCAAGACGGCGTTATCATTCAGGTCGGCACGCCGCGCGAGGTATATAAGTTCCCAAAAAACGCGTTTGTGGCGAGTTTCGTTGGTGAAACCAATTTTATCTCTGGCAAAGTTGAACATGCCTCGAACGGTGCTGCTACAATCGAAACACCTGTGGGGACGCTCCATTCTGAGACCGTGTATCACGAACTAACGCAAGGAACACCGGTGCAGTGTTCTATTCGACCAGAAGCACTCATCATTGATAACGTTCCGAATGGCAATAATTCTGATAAAAACCGGATAAACGCGCAGGTTACAGTTGTCAACTACTTGGGGCGCGTAGAAGAATACCAACTCCTCGCTGCAGACATTCCGCTCAAAGCCGTTCACTATAATCCCGGGACCGAAGCAAAGAGACCGGGAGACACCGTCGAACTTGCAATATCAGCGGAAGCAGTTATTCCACTACCAGATTAAAAGTAGTAGGCACACTCCGCTGTGCCGTTCCCAAAGTAGTAGGCACACTCCGCTGTGCCGTCCGTCAAAGTAGTAAGCACACTCCGCTGTGCCGTCCGTCAAAGTAGTAGGCACACTCCGCTGTGCCGTCCGTCAAAGTAGCAGGCACACTCCGCTGTGCCGTCAAAGTAGTAAGCACACTCCGCTGTGCCGTCCGTCAAAGTTAAAAAATGCAATTAACCCGTAGCCAACAAGATGCACTTAACATAGAAAAACACGTCTGCGTAACCGCCGGTGCCGGATCTGGAAAGACTACTGTGTTGGTCGAGCGTTACCTAAAAATTTTGCGTGAGGGCAACGTCGAGACCCCGCGAGAAATTGTCGCGATTACCTTCACAGAGAAAGCCGCCGCTGAAATGAAAGAGCGGATTATCGAAGAACTCTCTGTTCAGGAAAATACTGACGGTTTGGAACCGGACAATTCGCTACAACATTTTCGCGAAGAGATGAACTCGGCGCACATCTCAACTATCCACGCATTCTGCTCGCGTATCCTGAGAGAATTCCCGTTCCAAGCTGGCGTGCCTGCGAACTTCGGCGTTCTATCTGGTATTGATCAGAAACTCCTGCTACAGCGTACCATTCGAGACACTCTCAGAGAAATTGCCATAGACACTCAAGATAGACACCGATCCGAACTCACTCGCCTCTTACAACGCTACGGCGGACAGCAAAAGTTGGTAGATTTCTTCTCCACTATGATAAATCGACGTGATGTCCTTGAACACCTAATGCAGGAAATTTATCAGGATCGAGAGGTGGATGGTATACGTAGGAATTGGGAACAAAGTACGCGCATGGAACTGATGGCTACAGTTGATCGACTGATGTCGCGCATTGACATTGCCGAATTCATCCGATGCCTAAATGCAGTTTTAGAGGTTGCAAAAGGCGAAAAGGCAGATGAAGCTAAGAATTTAACGCCGCAATTAAAAGAACTATATGAGAAGAATCCAGACTCGCCTAAAGTGCCGAACTTGCTTAAAGCAATTGGGAAGGCAATTACGGTTACAGGCGATAAGATCGCTACGACGGGGTTTCTGCCGAGAAGCGTTGACAGAACAGAAATTGCGGATGAGATCGATTTTCTCATATCAACCGCGAAAAAGATTAAAGAGATTCCAGCCCTTGAAACGGAAAAAGATGATAATAAAATAGACGATGTTGAGACTGATAACGGTGATAAAGCGGATGACCCTGAGACGGATGACGATTTCCTGATTAATACAACCCGTGACCTGCTCACGCTCTATGAAAGGTGCCTCAACGCTTACCAAACCGCCAAGCTTTCCCAAGGGACACTCGATTTTGCCGATCTGCAGCTGAAAACCCGCGACCTACTTCGAGACAACGAAGAAATCCAACAGATGTTAATCGAACGGCATAAATACTATATGGTAGACGAATATCAGGATACAAATGAATCGCAGTATGAGCTGGTGATGCTACTCACAAACAATCTCGAAGACGCGAATCTTTTCATTGTGGGTGACCCGAAACAGAGTATTTACGGGTTCCGTGGTGCAGATGTTCGGGTGTTTGAAAAGACAAAGCAAAAAATCATTGAAAAGCGCGGTTGTGATGTTGCCCTCACGGCAAATTTTCGGTCTCTGAGTGCTCCGATTGGGTTCGTCAATTACTTTTTTCATCGTTTGATGGGCGACGGAAGCGAGACAGAATTTGAGGTGCCCTATGAAGCCCTTACCCAAGCGCGACCCGTTGATGCAGACGGTAGCGTTGAGATGCTCCTTGGAAAACAGGGCGATGAGGCAGCTAACGAATATACTCTCATCGCACAACACATCAAAAACATGAAGGCGAACGAGGTTGAGATATGGAAGCGCGATGATAATGGCGTGGAAACGAAACGTCCAATCCAGTACGGAGATATTGCTATCCTCATCCGGAGCAGAAGGCATCTCCCAGACATTGAGCATGCCCTACTTGAAGCAGACATCCCTTACCTCACTACTGGTGGTGTCGGTTTCTACCAACGACAAGAAATCTACGATATTTGGAACTATCTCAATTTCCTTAACGCACCGATAAAAAACCATGTATCTCTCGCCGGAATCCTCCGTAGTCCTGCCTTCGGCATTTCTGACACTGAACTATACGAGATTTCACTACAGGAAAAGACAAATTTCTGGGAAAAAGCACAAAACTATCAAGCAGCCACCGATGGCCTCCGACGCGCCATAACTATTTTGAAACGGCATTGTCAAATTGCGCGTCGTTTACCTGTAAACCGACTCGTCCTAACCATCGTTAATGAAACAGGACTGATTGGCACGCTGAAGACAGGGAAACAGGGACAGCAACGCTGGGCGAACTACCAAAAACTCTTGGAACTCGCAAGAAATTTTGATGGAGATGAGAATACACAAATCTTACCAGACTTCATTGAATTTCTGGATATCTTAATTACGGAGGAACCTCAAGAGGGACAGGCACCTATTGATGAGACAGACACGGGTTCGGTTCGAATTATGACAATCCACGCTGCCAAAGGACTTCAATTCCCTGTTGTGATACTTCCAAGGCTTGATAGAGCATCTCAGTTTGATAGAGAACCTTTTATTGATGAGGCACTCGGTATCGGTTTCAGTCCGCTTAAGCCGGATGAGGGCTACAGGAAAACTGAACCGGAGATCATCGTCCTCATGAAAAATCGGGCGAGCGCGAGAGAAACTGCCGAAAAGAAGCGGTTGTTCTATGTCGGTACAACACGCGCCGAAGACCGGCTTATCTTGTCAGGAACCCTTCCACCGAAAAATATGCTCGGATGGCTTCATGAACATCTCGGTATCGGTGAAGATGACGGTTTACCAACCTTCCCTGGACTGGAAGTGTTATCTGGTGACAGCCAACAACTTGAAGACATTATTTCTACGGACGAGACTGGCGATGAAACGAAACCCACCGAATTTCCGAAAGAGCTACAACTGCCTCTGGATCTAACTGAGATTCCAGCAGCCTTCTCTGTGGCTGAACTCGCCAATTATGCGCGGTGTCCGCTACGGTATCAGTTGGAAAATGTGTTACGTATTCCGGTAAATGGACAAGAAGAAGTGGATGCAGATGACACTGAGATGACTACTGCCATCCGTTCCGCGCTCGCTCAAATAAAGAGACAATCAGATGTGGAAAATCTTGACGCATTGATTGAACAAGTGTCCGAGAATTATCCTGAAATAGCCGGAGAATTCAAAACGACCATTCCCAAGTATGTTAATAATTTTCTCAATTCTGAACTCGGAGAGATCGCTTTTGATGCGTCCGAAACTTATACCAATCAGCAAATTCATGCGGATATCAAGAAGCATATCATTAATGGTAGGCTTGACAGGCTCTTTAGGGATAAATCAGGAGACTGGCAAGTAATCAATTATAAAACTGGTGATGTCCAGGATTTAAAGACATGCCGTCCAGAAATGGAACTTTATAGTCTACTGCTGCATCGGCGTTATCCAAATCAAGCTACCCTAACAATTAATTTCTTTTTTACTGAACACAATCGATATGAACAGATGCACTTCAACGCATCAGAATTACAGGAAATTCAGGGACAGTGGCAGGATAGAATCTCGGCACTACAGCAAGGAAATTATGAAAAAAATCTTGAACACTGCTGTTCTTGTCCCTATGCAGATTCTGATGGACAGTGCATAATTGCCGAAACGTAAGGGAAAAAATAATGAAAAAATTAATATTGATAATTGCAATCATTATGCTCGTCTGCTTCTCACTACAGACGTGGCAACCCGCCTTTGCGGGAACGTGGCGCGACGATTTTGAAGACAAAGATACTCGTGAATGGGAAATTTTTAATATCGACAGACAGGTTGAAAAGTGGTGGGTTAGTGATGGTGAAGCCGTTGGTGAAATCTTCCTGCCTGGTTTTATGAGTCTCTGGATCACAGGTGAACTCACGTGGAAAAACTATTCTCTCTCCTGTCGCGCAAAGTTAGTGGAGGACAAAAACGAACCACCGAGCATTGGACTGACACTCCACGACAGAGGCGAAGAGGATACCCGCTACCTCTTTTTTATAGATTACGTTTTCGGTACCGTCCGAATTGTAAAGGCACTCCGAGATGATTGGTTCCCTGTCATCTATCCATTTGATGCCGAAATTGATACGTGGTACGAGCTGACTGCCACTATTCACGAGGATGGCAAACTTGAATTCCAAGTCGATGACGAGGTGTTTACTGTATTGGACGATGATCCACTGAAAGGTGGACAAGCCGGACTCGTTGTCGCGGATGGACAAGCCCGTTTTGATGATGTTGAGATCACAGGTTCGAACATCAAAAATGGTGGACCTGGAAAAGCGCGTCCAGTCGAGCCGCAAATCAAACTCGCAACCACGTGGGGAAATTTAAAAAAAGGCAGCACAATCAGACCGAGGTAGTCTAATGTAGGTTGGGTTGAACGCAGAGAAATCACCGCTTGCATTTGAACTGTCATAGTTAAAAGTATGGAAAAAAATACAATAGGCATCGGCATTATCGGCATGGGATGGATGGGTATGACACATGCCCGCGCGTATCGCCAAATCACAGACCGATTTCACGACACTCCGCTTCAACCCAAACTCGTTATCTGTGCAGATGATGTTGCTGAACGCACAACTGAGGCAAAAACGCGCTTCGGATTTGAACGCACAACGACCGATTTCCAACACGTCATAGAAGATGAAGACGTACAAGTAGTCAACATCGCCGCACCGAACAGCATGCACCTTGAGATCGTTGAGGCAGCCACAACCGCAGGAAAACACGTTTTCTGTGAAAAACCCGTTGGGCGGAGTCCCGCTGAAACCAGAGCCATCTACGCCGCTGCACAGCGTGCGAGGGTCCTAACTTGTGTCGGCTATAATTACAGATGGGCACCAGTTGTCCAATACGCACAGCAGCTGATTTCGGATGGGAAACTCGGAAAACTAACCCACTATCGCGGTAGATTCTTTGCTGGCTACGCAAGCAATCCGCGCGCCGTCCTTTCGTGGCGTTTTCAAAAGGAGATTGCCGGACTCGGAACACTCGGCGATCTGCTTTCTCACGTCATTGACATGGCGCATTTTATTGTCGGTGGTATTGACAGTGTTGTTTCACAACAGGAGACTTTTATTCCACAACGTCCTGTAGCAACGGCAGGCTCTGGCACACACTTCACGCTCGGAACTGATGGTAAAATGGATGCCGTTATGAACGAAGATTACGTCGGAGCGTTGGTCCAGTTTGAAAACGGTGTCCGTGGGACACTCGAAGCGTGCAGAGTTATTAATGGACCCAAATGTGAGATGGCGTTTGAGGTAAACGGCACAGAAGGTGCTTTGCGTTGGAATTTTGAGCAGATGAACGAACTGGAAGTCTATCTACCGGCTGAAGACGGTTTCCCTGACGGATACACGCGAATATTAAGCGGTCCGAGCCATCCGTTCCATAGCGATTTCAATCCGGGTCCTGGTGTCGGATTAGGCTACGACGATCTGAAAACTATCGAGGCGTCCCAGTTCCTACAAGCCATCCACGCAGGGGAGCAGGGGAATCCCAGTTTCCGAGAAGCTGCCGCAGTTGCTGATGTGCAGACTGCTATCCAAACCTCATGGGAGGAGGATCGGTGGATTTCCGTATAAATATGAAACAGGTACCCTACCTCCTTAAGAAGATTTCTATTTTTTTCGCCTCTTACACCTCGCGCTCCATTGACGCTACTTCCAATCGTGCCTCTCATCCCCGGCGTTTCGCTGGCGAGGTTTCTGACCTCGCTTCTCACCCCTCGCGCTCCGCTGGCGAGGTTTCTAACCTCGTCTCTTGCCCCCCGCGTCTCGCTGGCGAGGTTTCTAACCTCGCCTCTTATATGCTAATATTCTGCTGCCTACTACTACCGCTAAACGCCACCGCACAAACCTTACCCCAATTTACCGACATCACGCAGGCAGCAGGCATTGACTTCATCCATAACACCGGTGCCTTCGGAGACAAATACCTTCCTGAAACAATGGGATCAGGATGCGCTTTCATCGACTATGACACCGACGGTTGGCAAGATCTCCTCCTCGTCAACGGGAAGGATTGGGAAGGCAATCCAACCGAAAAGCGGCAAACGATGGCACTCTACCGAAACAACCGAGATGACACCTTCACTGATGTTACTGAAACCGCAGGGCTCGCCACACCCCTCTACGGCATGGGTGTCGCCGTTGCCGACTACGACAACGACGGTGATCCGGACATCTACATCAGCACCCTTGAAACCGACCGACTCTTCCAGAACAACGGTGACGGCACTTTCGTTGATGTCACAGATGTAGCCGGTATCCATAACCCCGGCTTCGGCACAAGCTGCGCGTGGTTCGATTATAACAAGGATGGGCATCTTGACCTCTACGTGGCGAACTATGTCGAATGGACCAGAGAGAACGACCTGTTCTGTACCCTTGACGGAAAAAATAAATCCTACTGCACCCCTGAATCTTATACAGGTCAGTCCAGCAAACTCTTCAGAAATCGCGGCGACGGGACATTTCTTGATGTCTCCCGCATCGCACGTATTGAGGACAACACAAGCAAATCGCTCGGCGTTTGCATCTTCGATTACAATGCTGACGGTTTGCTTGACATCTTTGAAGCGAACGATACACAACCGAATAAACTCTATCAAAACAACGGCGACGGCACCTTCATTGAAACCGGAATGCTCGCTGGGATTGCCTATAACGAGAGCGGGGTCGCAACCGGCGCAATGGGTATTGATGCTGCAGACTACGATCGTACGGGTAAAGAGAGCCTCGTCATCGGGAACTTCTCCAACGAGATGCTCAACCTTTACCATAACGAGGGCGAATTTTTCATTGACGATGCCCCTGCCGCGCACATCGGGAACGCTACCTTATTAACACTCACCTTCGCCTGTTTCTTCTTTGATTTTGACCTTGATGGCAACCTTGACATCTTCACCGCCAACGGACATGTTGAGACCGACATCAACGCCATCCAGAGCCAAGTCACCTATGCCCAACTTCCCCATCTATTTCGTAACGATGCACAAGGCAAATTCACCGATGCGATCCATAAAGTCGGCACAGATTTGGCAACACCGATGGTCGGGAGAGGTGGAGCCTACGGCGATATAGACAACGATGGCGATTGGGATCTGCTCATTACTACCTCTAACGGACCGGCATATCTCTTCAGAAACGACGGTGGCAACCGCAACGCTTGGATCAAAATCCAACTCATAGGGCAAACGAGCAACCGCGACGGCATCGGTGCGCAGATCCGCGTAACTTCTACACTCGGAACGCAGACTCGAACGATCAAAAGCGGTTCCAGCTACTGTTCACAGAGCGAACTGACCGCTATCTTCGGTATAGACGGCAACCCCACTATTGAGACGATCGAAGTCCTCTGGCCCAGCGGCACCGTCAGCACCCGCAAGAATGTCGAGCCCAACCAGCACATCCGCATTGAAGAAGGCGCACCGTAGCCCTACTTCTTTTCCTATCAAATCCCGCTACTATTCAATATTTGTCTTTACTTTTTCTCTCAAAAGTTCTATGATTCTGAATGATTTAATTGTGATAATGGGTTCAGTATTTTACGCCTCACTTCTGTACAATATTGCATTTAGATTAACGTCAGTTTGATTAAAAGTAGTAGGCACACTCCGTGTGCCGTAACTGACCCGTTTCCTGTCCCAGACATCTGTTATCCAGCAGATATTGCCAAAAGCACACTCCGTGTGCCGTAACTGACCCGTTTCCTGTCACAGACATCTGTTATTCAGCAGATATTGCCAAAGGGCACACTCCGTGTGCCGTAACTGACCCGTTTCCTGTCACAGACATCTGTTATCCAGCAGATATTGCCAAAAGCACACTCCGTGTGCCGTAACTGACCCGTTTCCTGACCGTATCCGTGTGTTCTCCGTAACAGGCCCGTTTCCTGTAGCCTAAACTCTTAGTTAGCACGCATACCATACAAACTAAGAGTGCCACTACAACGAATAACGCGCGAAATATCTATGTCAAACTCACGTTAGATCAATACTCTTAATTAATGGAGGGTTATAATGAAAAAGAACTTGTTCATATTTGGCATACAAATCTCGTTTCTTCTACTGATTGGAATTTCTCTTACTTTGGCAGGTTGCGATAGAATAAGCCAGCAGGCAGGTATCGTTTCGGTTCCATCAACGAAACAAGCGATTGCTACAATCGGTCCAGCGAGCGACAGTCACGTAACCGGAATGGCTGTTTTCACACAAAACGGCGACCAGATCACGCTCACTATTGAGATCCAAAATGCATCTCCGGGTGTTCACGCCGTTCATATCCACGAATCGGGCGATTGCAGCTCACCTGACGGTAAATCCGCTGGTGGTCATTGGAATCCCACCGGGGTCGCACACGGCAAATGGGGAGAAGGTGAATTCCACCTTGGAGACCTCGGAAATATAACCGTCGGCGAAGACGGTACAGGCGGCATTGAATTGACGACAGATCTCTGGGAAATCGGTACCGGTTCTGACGTAGATGTTGTCGGTAGAGGCATCGTCGTCCATGCTGGCGCGGACGATTTCACCTCACAGCCTTCAGGTGATGCCGGTGCGCGTATCGGTTGCGGCGCAATTGTATTAGCGGAATAACCGTATCAATTCCATTCCACAGGGAGGTTTCCCAACCTAATTTCCTCTCTGTAGAAATCTGCTTCCGATCACAGCAAAACCTTGTTGAGTGAGGCCCCCTTGCCTCACTCACTCTGTCGCTGGCGAGGTTTTCCAACCTCGCCTTTAGCATGACAATGGCGAAATCGTCCTTTGACAATTCGTGTTTTTTGTGGTATACTCTAATTCGCTTTTGAGTAAGACACGTTAAGTATATCGTTGCTATTTGATTTATTCATCTGTGGATTCTTGGAGTTTAACATCGCTCAATTTGCAAAAATCTCAATTGATAATTTTACGACAAACCAGTTAGTCAGTTCGTGGGGTTACAAATCATGGCTAAATCTGTCAAAGCACTCATTACACCCGAAGTTCTTAAATGGGCGCGTGAAAGACGTATCAAGGTAGAAATTGAGTACGCGGCAAAAAAACTAAAGATAGACCCTGAACGCCTTGAAGCATGGGAAAATGGGACGGAGCGACCCACCATAGTGCAGTTGAAGAACATTGCCAAACTCTATAAAACCCATATCTCTATTTTCTATCTGCCGGAACCGCCTACAGATTTTCGACCGCTTACAGACTATCGGGTATTGCCTAAACACCTCGCGGCTGATGAGGATCAAATCTATAGGTTGAATGCCAATATCGTTGAGGCGTTTGAAAGGCGAGAGACGCTCATTGAGCTTTACGAATTGTTGGAGGAACCTCCGCCTGAGATTATGCTGGACGTTGATAGGCATGAAGATCCGAGACGAGCAGCGCAAAAAATAACAGAATTTCTTGAATTCAACAGAACGCAACTACAGAAAGCGAATGATCCATACGCTGCGTTGAAATTTTGGAAGCAAACTGTCGAAGCGAAAGGGATTCTGGTCTGCCAGACTTCTGTAAATACTCATCTTTCCGTTGAACTGGGAACCGTACGTGGATTTTGCATTGCACAAAAACCTCTCCCAGTGATTGTGTTGAACTCTAAGGATAAACCCTACGGACGCATTTTTACACTCATTCACGAGTTGGTCCATGTAGCTTTAGGGGAAAGCGTTATGCAGAATGTGGAGTTTAGAAAGGTAGGTCGTCATGATTTAGATCCTGTTGAAGTCTTTTGCAACGGGGTAGCTGGTGAGGTTTTGGTCCCCCAAAACGAATTGTTGGAGATGGTAAAGCTGCAAACGCTTGAAAAAGATCTACCCAAAATCTCCAAGTATTTCCATGTGAGTCCTGAAGTCATTATGAGGCGATTGGAAATACTCAAAAAAATTTCGCCAAGAAAATATCAGACGTACAGAAATAGTCAATTGAAAAAGAATAAAAACGCTCCAAAACAAGAGCGTGGTCGTCCTCCTTACTCTAATCGACTCCTTAATGCGTCGGGTGAACATTTCGCTCGAACCGCTTTCACGGCTTATTATGAGCAGAAAATCACGCGCGCTGAATTAGCCGCTGTTCTCTCTAACTCTAACACAAAACACCTTGCTAAAATTGAAAGTGCCATCTTTGTATGAATTCGTTGCTTAACCACGTTCAGGTAATTTACAGCCTTGACACGAGCGCGCTAATTGCCGCCTTTCATGAGCGATATCCAATCGAAAACTTTGGTTCTTTGTGGTGTAGGATTGAGGAATTAATAAGAAATGGTCGTCTAAAAATGTCGCAAATTGTTTATGAAGAGGCGATGAGAGATACAGAAATAAAGGAGTGGTGTGATCAGAATCAATTAAAGCCAGATTTTCAAGTGGCGATTGATGAATCAGTGCAGGAAAAAGTTAGCGAAGTGTTATCGGAATTCCCAAGGCTGGTAGACAATCGGACAGGAAAATCAGGAGCGGATCCGTGGGTCATTGCCTTAGCACTCACCTTTGAAAATTGTATCGTTATAACGGAAGAAAACCCTACACATAGCGGAAATAGACCGAAAATTCCTGATGCTTGTGCTCATTTTAACCTCCAGTGCATCAAAATAGTAGACTTAATAAAAAGAGAAAACTGGACTTTCTAATCGCATATAAAGATAAAACAATCTCTCCCAAGCTACATATTCCCTTAACCTCCTGTCTGTTCCACCTAATTCTGCTGTAGGTCAATCTCCAAATTTTGCCCATACGCGGCAAAATTTGTCTTTACTTTACATTTCGCGACTCACTGCAAGACCAGTAAAAGCCAGAAAATTAAATCCCTCTGCAAAAACTATACATTTACTTTGACTCTCTACCTGAAATATGGTAAACTTAAAATAAGTTATATTAGTAGGAGAAGTTCCTAATTGGGAACTGTCACCGTCCAAACGGGTACGGACAAAAAAACGGGCATCTGTTAGTGAACTATTGGGAAAAACTAAATCTATGTCAATGCCTTTGAAATAGAGGGCGTGGATGATATGAATATAAGACATTGAATTGGAATTTTTATGAAAAATAAACAGCCCTCAAAGGTCTCTCCTTCAATCCGCCACTACTTTGTAGATGAGGGCGGTGATAGCACACTTTTTTCCCGCAAAGGAGAGGTCTTAGTTGGTACAGAAGGGTGTTCTCGGTTTTTCATACTCGGTTTATTGGATGTGTTGGATCCAGGGGCGTTAAACATTCGTTTCGATGAACTGCGAGCGCGACTTATGAGCGACTCTTACTTCAAGAGTGTACCCTCTATGCAACCACACGAACGAAAAACAGCACTCGCGTTCCACGCCAAAGATGACCTACCCGAAATCCGAAGAGATGTTTTCAAACTTTTGCGTGAAACTGAGGGATTACGTTTTTTCGCTGTCGTTGCTGATAAACTGAGCGTTCTTGAATACGTACGTCAGCGTAACAGACGAGAGCCAGCTTACCGCTATCAGCCCAACGAACTTTATGACTATCTAACAGGACGTTTGTTCAAAGACAGATTGCGTCAGCATAATAGATACGATATTATCTTCTCACAACGCGGCAAGTCTGGTCGCACCGATTCCTTACGTCAAGCAATTGAATTTGCACCGGATCTGCTACAAAATCAGAGCAATCCATCAAAGAATGCGCTAACAGATGTGTCTTTGAGAGTAACCGCAGCAACCCCGAAGGAACATGCAGGCTTGCAAGCTGTTGACTATTTTGTCTGGGCGTTACAAAGGCTTTACGAACGAGGCGAAGATCGGTATTTGGTATACTTATGGCAGGCTTTTGGGCTTGTGCACGACATTGATGATATACGAAAGAAGCGTTATGGTGTTTATTATACGCAGAACAAACCGCTCACGGCAGAGACTTTGAAGGGGAGAAAATAAAAAAGCCAGGGATATAGGATTGTGCTGGGCCGTAGCCTTCCAATCACACGGGTGAACCCGAATTTTGTCCACTGGCGATTATATAATACTACGTATTGCGTAATATGTCAAGTAATTTTCGCATATTTTCCTCCTTCAGCACCTACATAGAAAAACAAAGACCAGTTGTTCACCTATTATTTGTAGAATCTGTATCCACTCAGAGGAGATGAAAGTCTGCTTGAGCAATACTACCAGACTGATAACAATCCAGAGCATTGGGGAAGTCTGTTCAAACATATTGGTCATCGGTTGTCTAATAGTGGAAAAGACTTAGATCAAAACCTGAAAGATAAATAATAAAATTTTGTGAATGGCGTCTTGATCAGAAAAGATCGACTGAGTTAAGACACTTTACCTTTTGGCTGCAGGCTGAGTGTCTGGATACTGGATGGCGATTGAGTGCATATTCCAAAGTCTTGGATATGTGCGAAGTAGAAGACTGGGGATTCCATTTTAAGACATTATGTGAAATGTTACCAAATCACGTAGCTATAGTAGTTGAGTGCTTCTTTAAGCTAACCAAGTGGGGAAAAACAGAAAAAACACCTCTAAATCCAGACGCCAACTGGATTTACGACCTCAATTGAAAAGTTACCGGAAAGTTACCATTTGGTAACCTTTCAAGGTAAAACCGCCTCAGAATTTTCAGCAGGAGGCACCACGCTAAAAACGAAATTCCGCTAATCTAACTTACAAACTTTTTGACAGTAGATCCTAAAATGGATTAGGATTGAGTTGATATTTTCTAACCATCGGGCGTATAATATCTTTATGGCGCAAGACTATGACAACATGACCAAGGACCTTTTTGCAAATCATGCCACTGATCTCTCACGGTTTGTCCTCGGCGTAGATGATGTGGAAGTCCTTGAAAACCTTGATACTGAACAACAGACAATTATCGCGCAACGTACCGATACCACGAAGCGCATCCGCGTTAATAATCGCGAAGCGATCTTGCACGTTGAATTGCAGCTCCGCAATAGTACGCGTAAACCGATGTGGGCACGAAATGCGGCCTATCATGGATACCTCATTGGTGAACACCAGATGCCCGTTTACTCCAACGTCATCTATTTTCATCCGACTGCTGGTAGAAATGATACGGGGCAATATGAGTATGAGTGGCATGGTTACAAATACACTCTCCATTATAAAGTAATACGGCTTATTGAGATAGAAGGGGAAGAGGTTTTAGAAATGCAAGCACCGGGCATCCTACCGCTCACACCTCTCATGAAACCCCCTACAGGAATGGACTTAGAGCACTGGGTGCAAGAGTGTGTTGATGCTACGCGCGCAACGCCAGTGGATCAGCAGACACAGGCCGACTTACTCTATGCAATTTCCCTTTTTGGTAGCATAGTATATGATCCACAAGTTTTCACACAACATATACCGGAGGAACTTATGCGAGAATCTAAATTTTACCAACGTCAACAGGAGAAAATTGCCAGAGAAACGACTATCAAACATATACTCGCGCTGCTTGAACAGCAATTTCACACAGAAGCAGTGCGTGCCTTAACACCTGCAATTCAAAACATTGATGATTTGCAACGACTTGAGTATCTCCATCTTGCAGCAGCTCGTGCCCCTAATATTGAAGCCTTCGCACAAGAACTTGTTGAATAACTTACGATGAGGAACTCAGTCCAGATTGTCCATTCATGCGCCGTATGAATTTAAAGAAACGGTTCCTAGATCCTGTAGAAAGGTGTGAGTCACATAAAATCTATAATCCTGTCCATCCTCTAATCCCGAAAATCCTGATTCAGCACGAAACATCACACTAAAAGTAAAATCCATCCATCTGATAAACCACTTGACACTAAATCCTAAAATAGATTAAGATTAAACAATAAACTCTATAAAAGAAACGGAGCTTGAAGGTTTCCCGGATTCAACAAATTATTATGAAAACTTACCGCGTTGCTATATTAGGATGCCGAAGTCGAGGCACCTCGGCAGCAAAGGCGTATCACGCACACCCCCGTACTGAAATTGTAGCACTTTGCGATCTCGTCCAAGAACGATTAGAGACGCTCGGCGACATCGTGGAAGTCCCTGCCTCAGCACATTTCACCGATTTAGACGAGATGATTCGACAGACGGCTCCCGATATTGTAGCAATTCCAACAGCGACAGAGGCGCATTATCCGCTTTGCATGCGTGTTCTTGAACATGATGTGAACATTGAGGTGGAGAAACCACTCTGCATTGATCTCGTTCAAGCGGATGAGGTACTGGCGAAGGCGAAAGAGAAGAACGCTCGCGTCGCTGTGCATCATCAACGGCGCACTAGTCCGTCGATGCAGGCAATCGCGAAAGCCTTGGACGAAGGAAAAATCGGCGACATACGCTACATCTACGCCAGTGGAAAAGGCTATTACGCCGGTTATGGGTTAATGAACATCGGAACGCATGTCGTTAACAATATGCTCCGTTTCGGTGGGAGGTGTCGAAGCGTTGTGACACAAGCGACGACAGGTGGTCGCGCTATCGAACATGATGATGTACTCCCCTCACCCGCTGGCATGGGCACAGTCGCAGGCGAATATGTTACAGCATCGCTCCAATTCGACGGGAATGTCACCGGCACTCTCATTCAACACAGGTTTCCAAAGGTTGATACCGATGCCTACGTCATGGAACTCTACGGGACTGAAGGTAGACTCCTCTGGTCGGAATTGAAAGGATCATGGTGGTTACCTACGCCACATTTCGTCCCTGATGGCACACA
This sequence comes from Candidatus Poribacteria bacterium, assembly GCA_958295815.1. GTDB lineage: Bacteria > Poribacteria > WGA-4E > WGA-4E > WGA-3G > WGA-3G. The sequence goes on from OY282374.1 coordinate 511,507, forward strand.
TGATCAGTGGCAGGTAATCCCGTCTATCTATCCAGAGCATTTTGATCTGGATAAGGGTGCAAATGCCGATGATTACTGCTTCGTTGATGAATATGTCAACGCATTGGACGAAAACCGAGAACACGAGTCTAATGGTGAAGAGGGACGTCATGTGATTGAGATTCTAATGGGAATCTTTGAGTCCGCTATCTATGGTAGGCGTGTGGAGTTGCCACAGAAAAATCGTGAGCATCCACTATTGCAATGGCGTGCTGAAGCCGGTTTAGGCGCAGTAAAAGAGATGCCTCGCGATTACGGTACTTGGCTATCGCTCGAAGACGAACGTTTATATGAATAATTAGGTTTAGGTTGAGTTGAACGGAACCAATAACTGGATATACCAATAGTCACAGTGAAACCCAACACCGTGCTAAAGACTTTGGGCATACAGGAAACTCAAAATCCGCGATAATCCGAGATTCAGACAATGCGGATATCGATTTCCAGTTCTGGAGAGGAAGAAAACTATGCCGAATCCTACGACGAATGCTGACAATCTACTACCAATTGATCTCACGGAAGAACAACGTTTTCTCTTTGATACCCGCGGATGGCTCCTATTCCCCGGTATACTCGGCGAAACAGAAACCAAAGAGATGCGCGAGTTCTGCTATCAACTCAAACAGGACCCTGAGTCAATCCCAGAACACCACCGTTCTCCTATCGGGGGTCCCCTTGAGGTGCTGACGGATCATCCAGTTGTATTCGGATTTATGAACGAGTTTCTGACTTCTGGGTATGCTAACGAGAATTGCTACGGATTCCGATTAGAAGGCACATTCCTAACCATTCGTCCGAACGGACACGACAACTTCAGGCCGCATGGGGGGCGCGGAATGCTCAACTTCCCCGGCAACTCGCATACCTATCATCTGCACCACGACAAGGCACACAGCGGATTGACGCGCGTCGTTTGGGAACTCAACCCCGTTCAGAAAGGTGGCGGTGGAACGATGTTCCTTACTGGCAGCCATAAAGGGGCGTTTCCAGCACCGAAGTCAACCACAGATCGCAATTCTCCACTGTGGGAAGACTATACATGTCCTGCAGGCTCCATGCTTGTCTTTACAGAGGCGATCACGCACACCGGCGCGAGGTGGACAGACGAAGAAATTGATCGGGTTGCTATTTTCCACTGCTACAATACAGTTGGGAACAAGTGGCATAAATGGGAACCGCATCCGAAGCATGTTGAAGAGATGCCGTTCAAACGTCAGACGCTCTTCCGTCCAGTCCACTGTCAAGACAACACCCCAACCTTAGATGCCGTGTAATGTGGGAGGGGTTTGTAACCCCGAAATTCCTAATGTAGGAGACGTAAATGAAAATTACGAATGTTAAGTCTTTTGTTTCAGCGGAAGGTCATTTCTTTGTGAAGGTCGAAACCGATGCCGGTATTTACGGGGTCGGTGAGGGCGGGCTACGCCGCCGCTCGCTCGCCATGGCTGAAGTCATTCGCTCATTTGAACCCTTTCTTATTGGGGAAGACCCGTTTCGGATTGAGCATCTATGGCAAGTAATGTTCCGTGGCGGCTTTTTTCCCGGCGGTGTTGTCCAATCCGCCGCAGTGAGTGCAGTAGACATTGCACTCTGGGACATCAAAGGAAAGGCACTGAATGTTCCCATCTATGAACTTTTAGGTGGACGCACGCGGGACAAAGTCGTTTGCTATCCGCATAATGGTGGAGGCTCAATTGATGCGCTCGTTGAGAGTTGTCGACAAACCTACGAAGCCGGTTGGAAGTTCGTCCGATGGAGCGTGGTTGACAACTCTGAAACGGGAACGTTTGAACCCAGGCGCGCCGTCCCAAACACCGTTAAGCAGGTAGAAGCCGTTCGCCAGGCATTAGGTGATGATCTCGAAATACTGATTGACGTGCATACCCGTCTCGACCCAGCGGACAGCCTCGATTTCTGCAATAAAGTCGCGCAGTACAATCCATTTTTCATTGAGGACCCGCTTCGCGCAGAAAACCCCGCGAGTCTCAGACGGCTCCGGCAGCAGACCTCCGTGCCGCTTGCTGTCGGCGAGCAATTTGATAGCAAGTGGACGTTCCGAGAAGTCATCGAAGAAGATCTCATGGACTACTGCCGTGTTGATCTCTGTATTGCTGGTGGACTGACAGAGGCACGCAAAATCGCTGGATGGTGTGAAACGCACTATATTCATATCACACCGCATAATCCGTTGGGTCCTGTGTCCGCTGCTGCGTGCCTGCAGCTCTGTCTGGCATCGCCGCTTGTTGGTGTGCAGGAACTCCCTCGCGCCCCGATGTCTTCACTTACCGATGTGTTCCCGGTGCAGGTGCCGTTTGAATCCGGGTATCTCTTACCACCGGAACTGCCTGGGCTTGGTATTGAGCTCAACGAGGACGCGCTTACCAACGTCTCAACACAAGAATATGGACCGCCACACGGCTACCAACGCGATGACGGTGCTTATACGAACTGGTAATATTCACAAATACAATTTGTTGGACGAGGTCCCTGTGCCTCAGTCCGACATACCATTATACGAGACCTATATAAAAGGCGAGGTTAGAAACCTCGCCAGCAGAATGTTTGCAAACGACGAAGGAGAGAATTGAATGACAACAGCTGAAATTAAAGCGATGGCGACTGAATATATCATTAATACTTACGGTGACAGAAATTTGGCGTTCGTTAAAGGTGAGGGACCCTATTTGTGGGATGCCGATGGCAAAAAATACCTTGACTTCCTTGGGGGACTTGCTGTTAACGGTTTAGGGCATTGCCACCCGAAGGTCGTCGAGGCTATCCGTGAGCAGGCAGGCAACCTACTGCACACCTCTAATCTTTACTACATACAACCGCAGGCAGAACTCGCGAAACTGCTTATTGACAACTCCGACATGGATCAGTGTTTCTTCTGTAATAGCGGTGCTGAAGCGAATGAAGCAGCGATTAAGTTGGCGCGGAAATATGCCAAAGACGTGGATATGCGGTCGCTGCGACTTGATATATTTGAAGATGATGGAACTGACCCTTATGAAATCATCACAATGGATAATTCGTTCCACGGGCGGACGATGGCGACAATCACTGCCACCGCGCAGACGAAGTATCACGTCGGATTTGAGCCGATGCTTGAAGGTTTCGCGTACGTTCCCTTCGACGATTTGGAAGCGACTGAAGCTGCTATCAATTCCAAGACCTGTGCTATTTTAGTTGAACCGATTCAGTCTGAAGGCGGCGTTAATATGCCGAGTGATGGTTACTTGCAAGGCTTACGCGAATTGTGTGACAAATATAACTTGCTCCTCATCTTTGACGAAGTGCAAACCGCGATGGGTAGATTGGGCACTTTCTTCGGTTATCAAAGTTACGGTGTTGTGCCGGATGTGATTACGATGGCAAAAGCACTCGGTAGCGGTGTGCCAATCGGCGCGATGTTAGCAAAACGGAAAATAGCAGAGAGTTTTGTCCCCGGCACCCACGCTGCGACATTCGGTGGAAATCCGTTGGTCACAGCAGCAGCAGCCACAACCGTTAGAACCATCTTAGAAGAGAATCTTGCCGTGAACGCCGTCAAAATGGGGAATTACCTTGCTGGTGGGCTGATGGAACTAAAAGACAAGTATCCCGTCAAAGAGGTGCGTGGGAAAGGCTTGCTTCGGGGCTTAGTCATGGATGTCGATGCCAAACCACTCGCTGCACAGTGTATTGAAAACGGGCTCGTCACGATATGCACTAACGATTACGTTCTCCGATTCTTACCGCCCCTGAATATCAACGCAGGTCATGTTGAGGAGGCTGTAGGTATCGTTGAAAAATCGATGTCGGAAGTTCTTTAAATGCGATACATCGCTTCCACAATCTTGACAGGTAGGAGCGATCTCCGAATCGCGACTTCTTCACCCAACCATCGATCGCCGCTAAGTTTAAAAAACCTAGCTGCACGGGCAGAAATCTGTGTCTTATGTCTTTTCCTTGCAGTTGTTGGATGTGTTGGTACAAAGACGATTGAGTTGTCCCCCGCAACTCGTGCCGAATTAGATACTATCCTCAACACACTGCAGGTGAGATACGATCTGACCGGTTCCTTGAAAATTATTCGGATGATGGTAACGATTGAGGAGGGCGAGCAGAGCGAGGAGCTTCGCGAATTGTTATGGTATAAAAAATCGGAGAACGGTGGGGAATTGCTCCATATCCAAGCGTTAGGACCGATCAATGAACCGCGCGGGATCGCAATCGCCAATCAGGACAAAAACCAGTTCATGCTTCGTCTTCTGAACGAGCAGAAAGCGTACCTCGGTCCACTGTCCGACGGTGCTTTGCAGGAGATTTTCGGCATCGATCTACGCGTGTCGGATGTGTTAAGTGCCATTTTCGCGAATCCGTTTCTTGACGGACGCACTGATGAATTCATATCGGTTGAAAGTTCTGGGGCGAAATTTATCATTGCGCGTCCGGGTATCCAAGAGGGACATGTGGAGACCATTACGCTCTTTATCCGAGAGGAGGAACCGCGGGTTGCCGAGTGGCATATCCACGATGAGAACGGAACGCTTCAGCAACGCGCCGCTTTCTCTGACTATCGCGAAGTCGGTGGCATTCTCCGAGCTCACAAGGTCGAAATTGAACGTCCGCTTGACGAGACACGAGTCGTTGTGAAAATTGCCAAAGTCGAACTGAATGTTGAGATTAAAGATAGTAAGTTCGATGTTGAACCCTTTCTGGGTGAAGATATCGAAATTATCCCGTTGTCGGAGTTGGAGTAGTAGCAAGAATTGTGCAAGACATACGGGTTCGCGCCCATGCGAAAATCAATCTCTATCTGGATGTCGTGGGCAAACGCGAGGACGGCTATCATAACCTCGAAACGATCTTCCACTCAATCGGCTTGCATGATGATGTCATCATTCGTAAACAGGAGACGAAGGGGATAACGGTTCACTGTGAGCATCCAGCGGTTCCGTGTGATTCCAGCAACTTGGCACACCGTGCGGCACAATGCCTCAGCGATGAAGTCGGTGGCATTGGTGGCATCACAATTGACATCTGCAAGCGAATTCCGGTCGCAGCCGGTCTCGCCGGAGGAAGTGCCAACGCTGCCGCAGTTCTTCACGGTGTGAATCAACTCTTTGAACTCGGTTTAACACAGGACCTGTTGATGCACCTTGGGTCACAATTGGGTGCGGATGTTCCGTTTTGTTTGCACGGTGGGGCGGCGTTAGGACTCGGCATTGGCGAGCGACTCACGCGCCTTCCCGCGCTTTCTGATATATCCCTCCTCCTTTTGAACCCGGGTATTGAAGTTTCGACGGCATCGGTTTTTAAGAAATTAAATTTTTCCTTGACAAAGCGCAAGCAAGCGGGTATAATTATAAAGACTTACGTGGAGAAGAGTGATGTTGTTGGCATCGGGGAAAACCTTTACAATTGTCTTGAGATGCCAGTATTTTCCGAGTATCCCGAAGTCGGTGTGCTGAAAGATGAGTTATCTACGCAGGCTGGGTGTTACGGCGCATTGATGTCGGGGAGTGGTGCTACGGTTTTCGCTATTGTGTATAATAGGGACGCTGCACACCGGAGCGAGTCACACTTCAAAAGTAGAGTCAGTTTTTGCACATCTACGGTAACCAGCCCTGTTGGTGTGTATGTATATTGATGAATTGAAGGGCGGTGGCCAAGCGGTAAGGCACAGGTCTTTGGAACCTGCATGCGTAGGTTCGAATCCTACCCGCCCTGTCTCCTTTTTAAACAAGATCTTCTAATCGCGACCTTTTCTTAAAGTAAAACACGGCGCGATTGTTATAGGACTATAGAACGCATCTTACCTAACGATGCATGGACAAGAAAAATGCAACAAGCAAAATTAGAAGTTCAATCACGCCACGCTTTCGGCAAGCAGAACACGCGGGCACTCCGGCGTGAAGGTGAAGTTCCAGCCGTTTTATATGGACGTGCGCAAGACACTGTAGCGATTCAACTTAACGCCCGGATTTTCAAGCAATTCCTACGCACGCACGGTGAAAACGTTATCATTAATATGGAAGTTAGTGGTGGGAACGACGAAACTGTCATTATCAAAGAAATCCAGCGCGATCCGGTGGAGAAGCATCAACTCCTTCACGCTGATTTTATCAGGATATCGCTCGATGAACCTGTAACCTCAACTGTTCCCCTGATTTTGGTAGGCACCCCTCTCGGTATTGAGGAAGGTGGCGTTCTTGAAGCCCCGCTCCGTCAACTGACCCTTCACTGTCTGCCTATGCAACTGCCCACGGATATTTCTATTGATGTCAGCGAATTGGATATAGGGGACACGATCCACATATCTGATTTAAGCCTCAGTGATGAAATTGAGATCATGGACGAATCCGATCGGATTATTGCGATGGTGAGCCAACCGCGGATCCAACTCGAAGAAGAGGTTGAAGATGCTGAAGTTGAAGGTGAACTTGAAGGTGAAGAAGCCACTGAAGAGCAGCCCACGGAACCTGAGGTTATTTCCCGTAGGCGGAGCGATGACGAGGCAGAAGAATAACGTTGTCTATATGCAAAAGAAGCCACGAGAAGTACGCGTGAACAGCCGTTCTGTAGCTGTTTGCGCGTTTTTTTTAGGTGTTCTTGCCTTGTCTATTGCACCCAACGGTATTGCCCAAGAACCGGATGTTCATTTTATTGATGTTGATGGGAAAACAATCGCAAAGGTGCCCGCGCAGCTCAAAGATGAGAACGTTTACCTCTCCGTTGACGCTATAAAACGCGTTTTCGATCCCGCAATGATGCACCAGTATAACCACCCCCGAAAACGACTCACCCTCAAAACGAAGAACAAGCAGATTCGCTTGCAGATGGGCAGGCCGACAGTTAGTATTGATCCAGGTGGAAGGGTACTCACGCTTCCGACACCTCCGATAATTATTGCACAGCAGCCAATGGTGCCGATTGCTTTCTTCATACAACTCCTGCCAATTCTCAATGATGTTGAGGTGATCTATAATCCGAGTCTAAGAAGAGTCCGGATGAGGCCTAAAGGGACTTGGACACCTGTCGAGGAAACTAATTCCCAGAGTTGGGCGATCATCATCGACCCCGGACACGGTGGCACGGAGGATCGCGGATGCGAAGGGAACACTGGGCTTCTTGAAAAAGATGTCGTCCTTTCGCTTGCAAAACAGATCCAACAAATTAGTAAACAGGAGCGTATGCAGGTTTACCTCACCCGTAAGACAGATACGAAAAAAACACACTTTGAGCGTATTCAGGTTGCTAACCGAAACGAAGGGAAACTTTTTCTCAGTTTACACTGCAACGCATCTTTTTCACCGCACGAGAAAGGTATCAAGATTTACCTCAATAACCCCAAAGGACAACTTCGGTTCCCAAGTACTGTCGGTCAGTCCGCCGCAGGACAGAGATTAAAGATCCTTGCCCAAGCCAATTTTTTGAAGCAGAGCCGAGACTTGGCAGCTGCCCTACAAACAGAACTAAATTTTCTAACAGAAATTCCAGTTGAGACTACCGAGTTACCGCTTGTGACGTTATCTGAAATTTATATGCCAGCTGTTGTTTTGGAACTCGGTTATCTTTCTAATGTTGAGGATTTAGAGAAACTCTCTAATCCTGAGTATGTTACGAGCATTGCACAAGCCGTCACCCGTGCTATCCGGCACTACGTCTCTTCTGTTAATCGGTCTGTTCCGACAACAGTGTCAGAACAGTAGTGTAACCCAAGTTGCTACTAACAAATTTTGGATATGTCAACAAGGTTTTTCATGCACTGTCCACACCCCAGAAGGGTGATATGTCTATAGAATCTTCCACAACATGTAACGAGGACAAAATAGTGGAATATAACAACAGTGCTGGCTTTTCGAGGCTCTTAGTGATATGGGGAATGACCCTTGTTGTTGTCGCAGTTGCTCTCGGTGTGACATTGTACCTGATTAACCAATCAAAACAAGAGGTTATTCCTACTGCTCCACCGCCGTTACCTGTTGCTGCGAACCCATCAGATACACCACCGCCCCCTCAAGAAGTCAATTTGTTTCTGCTGGATCCGGCTGCGTTTACACTTGTCCCGGTTAAAATTGAACGGCGACTTCATACGGAACTTACCAAGCGTTTGAGTCAAGTGGTCAAGGCACTTATCCAAGAAACGCCTCCTAACTTTAGGAATCCCATTCCTCGTGGCACACTCCTCAACGAGGTCTATGTTGACAGCCAACAGACTGCCTACTTGGATTTTTCAAGTCATCTTACTGACGGGCATATCGGTGGCACGACTGCTGAGGGTTTAACCGTCATGGCGATACTTAAGACCGTCTTTGATGCCTTCCCTGATGACATTAAACAGGTTCAGATTCTAATTGATGGTAACCAAGTGAAGACGCTTGCAGGTCATCTTAACCTCTCACAGCCTCTGCATTTTTTTGATTGAGGTATGTGTGAGGGAAATATAAGCAATCGCCACAAATTCTTAACCGACCACTAATAACTAACCACCACGAAAAAAATGAAACTTATTGTTGGGCTTGGAAATCCCGGGCTGCGCTACCAATACACTAAACATAACATCGGTTTTCGCGTAATTGATGCCCTCCACGAAAAAACGCAACACAATCGGCAGATCTCGCGCCATATACAAACATCGGTCTGCAAATCGCTTGTTATGCAAACAACATGGCACGACACGTCCGTTATCCTCGCGAAACCGATGACATATATGAACAACAGTGGCGTCGCTGTTGCTGCACTCGTCAATCGGTTTGAGGTGCCGCTCTCGCAACTCTGTGTCGTCTATGATGATGTGCATTTGGACATCGGGGTCCTCCGAATACGACAGAAGGGAAGCGATGGCGGACAAAAGGGGATGAAGTCTATCATTCATCGCTTGGGTACAAACGAATTTCCGCGCTTACGTATCGGTATTGGCGAACCGGTCGGTAATATGGTGGATTACGTCCTAACAGAATTTTCGGAAGCCGAAGAGATAGAGATTGAACCGACTATTCATCGAGCAGTTGATGCTGTTGAAGCGTTTGTTACAGATGACATCCTTACAGTCATGAATCGGTTTAACAGACGCGAACCGGTCGGAAAATGAGATAGCAGGACATTGGATATTAAATTTTTCAGTTGACGTGATCGCCAAGTTGTCGTATAATGCGTTATATTCTCTTTTGACTCCCTGTATTTCTTACCTATCGCTATGTTGCTGACAATATCAACCACGTATCCTCCTGCAACCGACCTCGGTTATTTGTTGCATAAACACCCATCACGAATTCAATCCTTTAAGCTCGCCTTTGGTCAAGCACACGTCTATTACCCAGAGGCACATGCTGAGAGGTGCACGGCAGCACTGCTTCTTGATGTTGATTCGGTTGGACTTACCCGCCGTCCGCACGGACAGTTCTCGGAAAATTTCGCACTGGCGCAGTACGTCAGTGATCGTCCTTACGTTGCTTCGTCGTTTTTGAGCGTCGCGATCGCGCGGGTGTTTAGCAGTGCGTTGTCGGGCAAGTGCAAAGAACATCCAGACCTCGCTGAGACCGCTATTCCTTTACGTGCAAAATTATCCATCTTGCCATGTCGTGGAGGAGAGGAATTGTTGCGACGACTTTTCGAGCCGCTGGGTTATATAGTAGAGGCAGAACGACATGCGCTGGATGCTCAATTCTCGGATTGGGGAGAGAGCCGTTATTTTACAGTGACGCTCGAAAACACCTGTCGCTTGAGCGAACTCCTCACACATCTTTACATTCTGATGCCTGTACTTGACGACGAAAAACACTATTGGGTTGACGATGCCGAGATCGAAAAACTGTCAAGGCGTGGTAATGATTGGCTTGCTGCGCATCCAGAACAAGAATCTATTGTCCGTCGCTATTTGAAACATCAACAAGGTCTTACGCGAAAGGCACTTGCCCAATTGCGCGAAGAAGATGTTCAACAAACTGACGAGCCGATTCAGCAAGAAGCAGAAGCGCAGGTTGAAGAACGAATGGGTCTCAACGATGTCCGTTTGGCTGCGGTCACTGAAGTCCTCAAACAATGTGGCGCGAAACGTGTTCTTGATTTGGGGTGTGGTGAAGGGAAACTTCTCCGAAGGTTATTGGCTGAAGACCAGTTTGAAGAGATCGTTGGAATGGATGTTTCACATCGCGCACTAAAGATCGCGCGGGAACGACTTCGTCACGATAGGTTGCCAGAGAAACAGAAAAAACGACTTCGTCTGTTCCAAGGGTCGCTCGGATATCGAGATAAACGCTTGGTTGGATACGATGCAGCTGTGGTTGTAGAGGTAATCGAACACTTAGATTTGCCACGACTTTCGGCTTTTGAGCGGGTGCTTTTTGAATCTGCCTGCCCCCGAACCGTGCTGCTGACAACACCAAACATAGAATACAACGTGAAATTTGAGAACCTACAGGCTGGACGCTTCCGACATAAAGACCACCGTTTCGAGTGGACGCGGGACGAATTTCAGTCCTGGGCAACCAGTATTTCTAACCGCTTTGGTTATACCGTTATGTTTCATTCAATCGGACCAGAGCATGAAGACGTCGGATCACCGACACAGATGGCAGTTTTTGTCCGAGAAGGTCGGGAAGGCAAAATAACATGATTATGCAAATTCCTGAACCTTCACTTGTCCTCCTTATTGGACCTTCCGGTTCAGGCAAGTCCACCTTTGCACGTAAGCATTTTAAGCCGACTGAGATTCTTTCATCGGATTTCTGCCGGGGGCTTGTTTCGGACGATGAGACCGACCAAACGGTAACGAAAGATGCATTCGAAGTGCTGCGTTTCATCGCAGCGAAACGGCTCGCTGCTGGGAAACTAACGGTCGTTGATGCAACAAACGTTCAGGCGGACGCACGAAAACCTTTGCTTGCATTGGCACGCGAATATCATTACTTAACTGTTGCCATTGTATTTGACATGCCTACAAAACTTTGTCAGGAAAGAAATGAGGCGCGGCCCGACCGCGATTTCAAATCGTATGTCATCCGCCAGCAGCGTCAGCAACTACGCCGTTCACTGCGTGGACTCAAACGTGAAGGTTTTCGGAACTTCATCTATGTGATGTCCACATCGGAAGCCGTTGAATCTGCATGTGTTGAGCGACAACCACTGTGGACGAATCGTAGAGACGAGCAAGGACCATTTGACATCATTGGTGATATTCACGGCTGTTTTGACGAACTTGTTGAATTGCTCAAAGAACTCGGTTATGGAATCTCAACGCAGCCGAGCGGTGAAATCGTTGTTGAGCCGCCGCAGGGCAGAAAGGCGGTTTTCGTCGGAGATTTTGTTGACCGGGGTCCAAAGGTTCCCGAAGTGTTACGCTTGGTCATGGGAATGCAAAAGACTGGTGCAGCTATCTGCGTGCCCGGAAATCATGACGTGAAACTCGTACGTGCGCTCCGCGGCAAAAATGTGAAGCAAACACACGGGTTAGCGGAATCGTTATCTCAATTAGAGAAAACACCAACCGAATTTAAGACGCAAATCGCAGAATTCCTCGATGGTTTAGTGAGCCACTACGTACTTGACGACGGAAAGTTGGTCGTCGCACACGCTGGAATGAAGGCGGAATTACAAGGTAGGGCATCGGGACGCGTCCGAGAATTCGCAATGTATGGAGAAACCACCGGGGAAACCGATGAGTTCGGCTTACCAATTCGGGTCAATTGGGCTGACGAATATCGTGGTGCTGCGATGGTTGTCTATGGGCACACACCAGTTGCTGAGCCGCAGTGGGTAAACCAGACAATCAACATTGATACTGGATGTGTTTTTGGTGGCAAATTGACGGCGTTGCGGTATCCCGAAAAAGAACTCGTGTCTGTTCCCGCACACCAGACCTATTATGAACCGACCAAGCCGCTTCTTGATGAAGTGAACGAACTGCCTTCAGTCAAAACGCAGGCGTATGATGATGTCTTGGATATTAATGATGTGATGGGAAAGCGCGTTATCAGCACAAGGTTACATCACAACATAACAATCCGCGAAGAGAATACGATAACCGCGCTTGAGACGATGAGCCGTTTCGCTGTGAATCCAAAATGGCTTATATACCTTCCACCGACAATGTCCCCAACTGAAACGACAAATAGCCCCGGTTTGCTTGAACATCCAGCAGAAGGGTTCACTTATTATCGTAGGCAGGGTATATCCAATGTCATCTGGGAAGAAAAACACATGGGATCCCGCGCTGTTGTTGTCGTTTGTCGGGATCCGGAAACTGCAAAAAGGCGATTTGGTGTTATCGGGGACACCCTCGGCATCTGTTATACACGAACCGGCAGACGTTTCTTTGAGGATGCCGCAATTGAAACTGAACTGTTAAGACAGGTAAAAGAAGCAATAGACAATGCCGATTATTGGAAAATCTTCGATACAGATTGGATCTGTCTTGACTGCGAGTTAATGCCTTGGTCGGTTAAGGCTCAGGAGCTGTTACGGCAACAATACGCGCCAGTGGGCACATCAGCTCGTATCGCTTTGGGAGAAGCTGTTGTCTCCTTAGAGATTGCCGCTGAACGAGATATTGACGTGAGCCATGTATTGGATGACTATCGTCAACGCACCGAAGCAGTGGCGGAATACGTTAAGGCTTATCAGCAATACTGCTGGCAGGTACAATCTGTCGCAGACCTGAAACTGGCTCCGTTCCATCTCCTTGCGACGGAAGGTGCCGTGTATTTCGACAAAGACCATCAGTGGCACATGCAAATGCTTACGAAACTCTGTCAAAGTTCTGAGAATGACCTATTGTTTGCAACTTCCTGCGGGGTAGTTGATGTGACTGATGACGCAAGTCAGGCTGAGGCGATTCGACTGTGGGAAGAACTCACGGCGCAGGGAGGCGAAGGCACAGTCATCAAACCTCTGGATTTTGTCGTTCATGGCAAACGAGGATTGATACAACCCGCTGTAAAATGTCGCGGTCGTGAGTATCTCCGGATAATCTATGGACCTGAGTACACCTTGCCCCAGAACTTAGAACGTCTACGTTCCCGTGGGCTCTCTCGCAAACGTGCCCTCGCGCTCCGGGAGTTTGCATTGGGCGTTGAGGCACTTGAGCGTTTCGTTCGCCGTGAACCCTTATCTCGTGTTCACGAATGCGTTTTCGGAATTTTAGCACTCGAAAGTGAGTCGGTTGATCCAAGGCTCTGAGGTATTCTCACTAAAGTCAACCTTCATATTCCCAAATATTTACATACCCACCCCTAACTGCAAAAGTTGACCTTATTCCACTTATGATGTAAAATAAGCTTATGACGCTTCCTCGCGTTTGTGATAGTATCGCAAACGACCGGTGAACACGTGTTTTCGTTCCTACGTCACAATCTAAGACTTCGCACAAGGGGGCAAGGTTATGGATAAAAAATACCGTATTCAGAACGTTGAAACGATACCCAGTCCATCGCTGGTTATCTATCTCACACAAGTTCAGCAGAACATTGAACGTGCTATTGCTATGGTGGATGGGGATGTCTCAAGGCTTAGACCGCATGCGAAGACTCATAAAACCGCAGAGATTGTCGCTATGGAACGCGATGCTGGTATCTATAAGCACAAATGTGCGACCCTGCGCGAAGCAGAAATGCTGGCACAGAACGGTATAGAGGATATTCTGATCGCCTATCAGATGGTCGGACCGAATATCAACCGGTTTGTCTCGTTACAGCGGACATATCCGGATGCCGACTTTAAGGTCATTGTCGATCACTCAGCGGCGGTGACGGCACTCGCATCAGTGGTGGCGAATTACGACTTGAATGTCAAAGTTATGCTGGATTTGGATGTCGGAATGCATCGGAGCGGAATACCAGTCGGCGACGCTGCTGTTGATATCTACGCGCAGATTCAGGCAGCAGAAGGGCTGCAGGCGTGGGGTTTACACGTCTACGATGGACATATCCACGATGAAGATGTGGCTGAACGGAAGGCTTCCTGCGATAATAGTATGGTGCAGGTAGAGGAGATGAAGGATAGACTCTCTGCCAAAGGACTTGAAGTCCCGTTGATCGTGATGGGTGGGACACCGACATTCCCGATCTATGCGAAGACCCCAGGCGTAGAGGCATCACCAGGGACTTTCATTTTCCATGATTATGGTTACACCACCCGTTATCCCGACCTCGGTTTCACACCAGCAGCATTACTCCTGAGTCGCATCATTAGTATTCCTACCCCGAATCGGATTACCCTTGATTTGGGTCATAAAGCCATCGCTGCAGACCCTGAAGGCGTCCGCGGCGTCATTTTGAGTATTGATAATGCCGAAGTCGGTCAGCAGCACGAAGAACATTGGGCGATTAGTGTTCCTGACAGCGCACCGATGCATATCGGACAAGAGATTTACGTCTGTCCGACGCATATCTGTCCGTGTGTCGCACTCCATCCATTTTACTACGTCGTAGATGCTGATGGGTATTGTCGGGAGACTTGGGAGGTCACGGCGCGCAATCGAAGTGCTGCGTGAACCTGTGAAATATGACGCTCACGGCCACGGGAAGAACGGTGCTGGTACGTTTGCTCCCCAACTGATGAGCGTCCACACAACCGCCATACTAAATTCCCCGAAAACCATACCTAAGAAGAAAGGTCGGAGTCGCTGGTATTGCCGAATACCGCTATAACGTAAGACCGGCGTTTTAATGCCCCACGCGATGAGAACCGGAAACCAGAATACGATAAGCGTCCACGAAGCCGATAAGGCATACCCAAGTGGGTGCAGGGGCCACCACCAATATAACATCCGCAAAATGACTAATCCAGTCGTCACGAGCGCACCGATACCGAAAAAGAGCCCGCCTGTTGTGCGTAAATCTGCCCCCAATCCCTCTATTGCCGCGACATTGTCCTGAAATGCCCAAAGCGGGTTTCCTCGGTAGGTGTAGCTATACATGTAGTTTGCGCCGTGCGTATAAGGGAGCCATAGGTGGATGGCAGCTGCACATAAGAAAGCGAGCGTACACCCTAACACGAACACCCCCAAGAGTGAACGATAGGACATACCCACCCGATCCCTTATTTTTAAGCCATCTAAGAAACCTGTTAAAATTAATCCGCGCTGGTCGCGAGTGAAGATAGCATCTAGGAACGAGAGTATAGTCAGACTCTGTGCCCCCAATGTTGCTTTGCTGGCGATGAGTTGGTAGAGATCAATCGGTCGAAAAGATGTTTCCGTCATTAGCAGCCCACCTTCAGCTGTGCTACGCGCCATTACGACCGCTATAATACAGATATAGACGAGTATCTCGAATACGGCAAAACCTAAGTTCAGTCCAGCTGCATAGCACCACCCGATTGCAAGAAGCAAACTGACAATGAGTCCCCAAACCGCTGTGCGGTAAGGCATAAGTTCCGTTGTGTTGTCTTCTTCATTTGTAGTAAATGCTCGGCGAAACACGCCTGCAAAGTGTGGAAATCCCATGTAGATAAACGAGATTACCAACACGAAATAAGCACCTGCGACTTGGTAACCCAAATAGAGTCGGGTTGGGTAGAGTGGCATCCCGCTTACCCGTAAGCCAAACATTGCTGCGACAACATCTTGAAGCCGTGTGAGTAAGAAAAAGAACCATAGGCTGAAAAGCAGTTGTGTTGGCAGTAAGTAGAAAAATCCTACTGCCGCGAAGGAAAGGAAGATAGGTGTGTAAGCGATAGCGTTGAAAGGTTGTTCCGTGAAGTATTGATTGAGCAAGTACCGCAGCGAGAAGCTCGGAATTTGAGGCGAAATTTCATGAAGTCCGTTTAAGGTGAAGATGAGCGCAGGCAATCCGAACCCTAACCACATGAGGCGATTTCTAAGGAAACCGCGTCCCTCGTGTACGAATTCAAGTGGAAGCGAGACTAATGGAAATGACAGTTTCTCGTTTTCGATCCACTGTTTTCGTAGAATGGCTGCGAGGCAGAGGAAGGCGGTGAACACTAAAAAGACAAGCACACCCCAGAGGCATAGCGGTTCTAACCATGCCCGCCACGGAATCACATCTCCTGTTTGTATACCTTCATAGAAACTGATGGCAATAGCTGCTTGCCCTTTTTGTTCCGGTGAGAATGGAATAAGCCACGGTTTGATGTGAGAAAAAAATAGGGTGTCCCAACTATTAGTTTCGTTGGTAAAATAGTTGACTGCGATGAGGGCAGGAATGAGTTTTTCCATCACGCCGCGCGATGAGATCATCGAAGCAACCAGCATCATGCAGTAGATGCCCATCAATTCCCGCGGGGACAGCCCAAGGCGTTTGTTCAGTTTTTCGAGCAAGCGATTCCCTAATACCAAAAAGAAGAACAAACCGATAACCGCAGGTGGCAGCTGTAAAAACCCAATTTGAATGTAGGTGATTACTAATTCTGCGTAAGAGACAATGCAGCATATAGCAATAACGAAGCAGATACCGAGAAGAATAGAACGTCCTGATATGGAATTTTCATTTGTCGGAATCAATATCGCACTGTCCTATACTGAGAGTTTGATAGAGTCTAACACAAACTTAAAGCGGTGTCAAATGCAGATGTTGGAGATGGCACGTCACAACAGGCGGCAATGCCTTTATACCCAAAGAATAGGCGCAATTACTTTTTTGTAACCTAATTTCGGATACAAACGTTATGTAAAGTATGGAAAATATTGGTTACATATGGACTGAAGCGATGCCGAATGAATCAATTCAATCCTTCGCTAAAATTAACCCACTGGTTGGGTTGCCTGTCAAAACCCTGCGTCTTTATAATGCGTTAGAGGTTTTGAAGAAAAAATATCGTTCTTCCGACAAACCGGAATGGTTCAGCATACCGGAACGCGATCCGCTTCTTCAGAAGATTGGGTTTTCTAAAACCGAGATTGAGAACGGCCTCAGAGAGTTGAAGCGCGTGAATTTGTTGCAAACCCGTGAAGAACAAAATACATGTTGGTATTGCCTGAAATAGGGTACAAGTGAGCGAACCGACTTTAAACACTTTGCGTCTGGTATTAGCCTCTGCGTCACCTCGACGTGCGGCGTTGTTATCCCAGATTGGGATGACGTTTGAAATACGTCCGAGCGATGTTGTTGAACCGCCGCACAGCGCGTATTCAGGCAAACGGGTGGATGAGGTAACGCAAGAACTTGCCTTGCTCAAGGCGAGAGCTGTCGCGCAGTTTTGCGATGAAGGCATGATTATCGGTGCAGATACCTTAGTATCGTTAGATGGGAAGCTTCTCGGCAAACCGACTGATGATGCAGATGCTGTGGCGATGTTGACGCAGCTCAGTGGCACCACTCACGAGGTTGTGACAGGCGTGGTGCTGATCGATGCTTCAACAGGACGTACTATCTCTTGGGCGGAAACGACTCAGGTTTATTTTCGGACGCTGAATCCTACCGAAATTGCTGACTATATCAATAGCGGTGAAGCATCAGATAAAGCGGGTGCATACGGAATCCAAGGACGAGGTGCCGCTTTCGTTAGACGCATTGAGGGCTGCTATTTCAATGTCGTCGGTCTCCCTTTAGCTAGCCTCGTTGAAAACCTCTCCAATTTTCAATCCGATGTCGACATGTAAAAATTACGCTCCAACCGAGGGCTACACCGAAATTGTGAAGCCTGGCGAAATGGGCATCTCCAAACTCCATTTCGGAATTCTTACCCTAACTCCCCAGTCTACTTTCTTTGACCATTCTGAGGATAATGAAGTCGCACTCATTGCGTTGGGTGGACACTGCACCCTATTGGTAGGGCATAACGGGAACAAGGCGTACGGCGTTTTGGGTGACCGTCCGGATGTCTTCCAGGGTGAGGCATGTGTGGCGCATATTCCGCATCACACAACTTATGAGATGCTCACAGGGGATGTGGGTATTGAAGTTGCGGTGTGCAAAGTGGAATCCCATTCGGAATCCGCAGCGGTAATTCTGGAGGCGGGGGAGACAGCAGCCGAAAACGAAACGCACCTCAGAATTTGGGAGAACGTCTTGTTGGAAGATTTAGATGTCCGTGCCAGGGACGTACACATAACGCCTACGGATAGAGAGGCGATCTGTCTCTATAGATCCGTTGAGGCGGACAGTGCTGCTGTCTTTGATATTACGCGCACCGTAGATCGCGAAAAAACGATGCGCGTGCAGTTAGATGACAACGATGTCCTAATGCTTTCGGAGCAGGATAGTATCGTGTCCTTTACGTCTAAAGGGGTTGGCTACCAGTTGTGGATCCAACCCGGTTTATAGGGAAGCCAAGTACCCATATCGATGAAAAAAATTCCTCTTATTCACCCTCGATAAGTTCCCCACCCTTCTTGAGAAAAGCAACAGCACTCCGTGAGATGTGAACTTTTACTTCTTGATTATTCACTTCTCCGACGGTGATGAGAATAATATTCTTATCATTGCTAAGACCGAGAATTTTGCCGTGTAATCCACCGTTGGTTACAACTTCGTCACCTTTGGATAGATTCTCCAGCATATTCTGGTGTTTTTTTCGTTTGGCTTGTTCCGGTCGCCATAATAGGAAATACATAATTGCACCCATCGCGATGAACGGAAGAAGCAAACCACCTATTTGTTCCATGAAGTGTCTCCTTCTATTTTTTCAAAGAATTAGCATGGCATCGCCATAACTGTAAAAACGGTAATTGTGTTGAAGTGCCTCTTGATACGCTTTCTGAATTAAGTCCTTTCCAGCGAAAGCACTCACAAGCATGAGTAAGGTTGATTTAGGTAGATGGAAGTTGGTAACCAACGCATCTACGACATTAAATCGGTGCCCGGGATAGATAAAAAGATCGCTATAACCGCTATAGGGTCTGACAGTTCCTGTTATACCAGCAGTTTCGAGTGATCGGACCACTGTGGTCCCAATGGCAACAATTTTCACGCCTGCCACCCGTGCTGATCGGATGCGCTCCGCTTCTGTTTCCGCGAGGTGAATGTATTCAGCATGCATTTTGTGTGTCTGAATGTTTTCCACTTTCACGGGTTGAAATGTTCCGGGTCCGACGTGTAGTGTTAGCGTTGCGGTTTCTACCCCACTATTTTTTAATTCCTCCAGTAATCTTGGTGTAAAGTGTAGTCCTGCTGTCGGTGCAGCAATCGCGCCTTCAGTAGCGGCGTAAACGGATTGGTAGCGTATTTTGTCTTCAGCGTTTGGTGCCCGACGAATATAAGGCGGTAGCGGCATCATACCGACATCTGCGAGGATCGCTGAAAACGTTCCCTCATAGTTGAAACGGACAAGGCAGTGTCCATCATCTGGTTTCGCGAGTACCTCTGCTATTAGATTGCTGTTTCCAAATTCAATTTGCGTGCCGATTCGAAGGTTCCGCCGTGGCTTTGCCAGTGCTTCCCAAATGTCTGTCTCTTTTTCCCGGATGAGCAGTAGTTCTATTTTTCCGCCAGTCCCACGTTTATTCCCAATTAGCCGCGCCGGTATCACCTTTGTATCGTTAAGCACTAAGAGCGCAGTGTCTGGTAAATATTCTCCAATCTGCGAAAATTGGGTATGGTGAAACGTGTGGGTATCGCGATTAACTACCAAGAGTCGTGAGGCATCGCGCTGCTGAAGGGGACTTTGTGCAATCCGGTCAAGAGGTAGGTGATAATCGAAATCTGTGAGTTTCATAGTTATCGAATGGTTTCGGGACCTCTACCTCAGTACGAATGCGGCAAAGCGCAATTTGCGGCTAATAAAATAGTGATATTTGAGAATTAACAGGGTAGCCGAAGTATTCATGAGCGGCATCGGTTGCGACACGCCCACCCGGTGTCAGCATCAAAAACCCTTCTTTGATATAGTACGATTCGTAAACCTCTGAAATAGTTCGTTCATCCTCACTAAGCGCGACAGCGAGTGCCTTAAGCCCGGCGCGCCCATTGAATTTCCCAATAAGTGTTTCAAAATAGGCGTAATCCTGCGCGTCTAATCCGCGTTCATCAATCCCGAAGAATTTGAGTGCCTCCTCTGCAATTTCAAGTGAGAGTACACCGTCACTTTTGACTTGGGCATAATCCCTGACATTTGCGAGTAATTTATTAGCGATTCGCATTGTTCCCCGCGAACGCCGCGCTAATGCGTATTCTGCGTTTTCGTCAATATCAATATTGAGTTTTCCGCTGTTAATACGGATAACTTGTTGAATGTCATCTGGCTCGTAGTAATCGAGGTGTATCCGAATGCCAAAGCGATCGCGAAAGGGACCAGAAAGCAAGCCTTCGCGTGTTGTAGCACCGACGAGTGTAAAAGGGGCAATATCAATTTGGACAACATCCGATCCCGGTCCTTGTCCTATGGCTAAGTCCAACTGGTAGTCTTCCATTACTGGATAAAGTGATTCTTGCACGGGTCCTTTCATGCGGTGAATTTCATCAATAAACAAAATATCGCTTCTCTCGATGTTCGTCAAGGTTGAAGCAAGGTCGAGTTTTTCCATGATGGGACCGATTGCCTGTTTAAAGTTGCGCTGCATCTCATTAGCGATAATCTTCGCAAGCGTGGTTTTCCCCAGACCCGGTGGACTCACGAGGAGAACGTGCTCTAACGCATCGCCTCGCTGTTTAGCGGCTTCAATGTGGATACGGAGCTGTTCTGTGGCTCTCTCCTGTCCGATAAATTCCTTCAGTGTTTCCGGGCGGAGACTATATCCAAAGTCATCCTCTTCAGATCCCAAATCTTGCATTAATATTTTCTGATCATCCATTTTTTTGTCCTGGTCTGGAAAATTTCAATAGCATTTTGCTTTGAGACGTACTTTGCTTACTGAGCGAAGTTTGCATCAAGTCCGTCCGTGAAGGTGGTTAATTTTGGATATAGCGAAGTGCATGTTGCACTAAGTTTTCTCGTTTTGCGGAGGGACCAAGGACTTTTTGTGCCTTTTCAACGGCTTGTTCCGCTTGGAGTTCTGAAGCACCGAGGTTGATAAGTATTTCAAGCACCTCTGTGTTAAGAGACACAGTGTTTTCGAGGTCAGTATCGACTTCGAGTTGCATCTTCATGATATTCTTTTTCAGTTTAGAGATTATAGCTTGGGCGAGGTCTGCAGTTACGCGTGGAATTCGTGTTAGCGTGGGGACATCTCCGCGATGGATGGCGCGTTGGAATTGCACCGGGGATAACCTCGCAACAATGTTTTGTGCGAGTCCTGGTCCCACACCTGTGACAGTCAGGGCTAATTCAAATACTTTTAACGCGTCTCTTGAAGTAAATCCGTAGAGCGTAATCTTATTGTCGCGGGTTTGGTGATAGTATATATAGAGAGTAACGGTATCACCCACAGGTGGTAAATCTGTTAGTATTCTCGGTGGTACATCAACGGCATACCCAACACCGTTTACATCAACGGTAACCTGTTTTGCGTCTTTATGGGCAAGCACCCCTTTGATGTAGGAAATCATGCTGACTGTCCTTTGGGTGGATATGAAAAGTCGCTATTGCTTATATGTGTCCAGCGTTGCAGCGCATTATGGAAGTGGGCATAGCAACACGCAAACGCGTCCGCCGTGTGATTGAGACGAGATGATTCCATGCGATATATCTGCTTGACTTAGCTCGGCTTGTGTGTTGCATCTACGCTGCCGCTTCTAACACGCTGTCCGGGATATCGAAATTAGCGTAAACTTTCTGAACGTCATCAAGATCATCGAGAGCATCCATGAGTCGTATCATTCGTTCCGCTTCTTTCCCTTCGAGTTTCACTGTGTTCTGCGGAATCATGCTAATTTCAGCGAGTTGAACATCTGCTGAAGTTTCCTGAACCGCCGTTAAGACACTATCAAACATTTCAAATGGTGTAAGAATTTCGATACCAGTCTCCGAAGGCGTGACGTCTTCTGCACCCGCTTCAGCTGCAATCATGAAAAGTTCTTCTTCGTCGATGCTATCGGGTGTTACGACAATCAACCCGCGTTTATCAAAAGCCCAGGCGACACATCCACGTTCACCGATTCTGCCTTCGTGCTTGGTGAGGGCATGTCGAATGTCTGCGACAGCCCGATTGCGGTTGTCAGTTAAAACTTCTATCATGAGTGCGACCCCACCCGGTCCGTAGCCCTCATAGAGGATCTCTTCGTAGGTCGTACCTTCAAGTTCACCGGTACCACGAAGAATAGCTTTCTCAATATTGTCGCTGGGAAGGTTACTTGACCGTGCAGTCGTAATTGCCGTGCGGAGTCGTGGATTCATGTCCACATCTCCACCACCCATACGTGCTGCGGCAGTAATTTCCTTAATCAACTTTGAGAAAAGTTTACCGCGCCTGGAGTCGTTCGCTGCTTTTTTATGTTTAATTGTAGACCATTTAGAATGTCCTGACATAGCCTATATCCTTCCTTGATTATTTATGTTAAGGTTAAGTTAGTATAGCGTAACGCTGAAAAAGCTGCAACTTAAATCTATGGGATGTCAAACGCATTCGCTTCTTCTGTAGGAGGGATCTCCGAATCCCGACTCTTTCTGACCGCTGACTGCTACTTGTAGGAGGGATCTCCGAATCCCGATCAATGATACCGACAGCTCAAAACTGGATACCCTATCTATGCTTTCACAATTGATTGACAAAAGTCGGAATGTGTGCTATACTTGTTATATCTCGCGTTTGAGGAGTGTAAATGGGTTGCTATGTTACCTTTTGTTTTAAAAATCGCAGACCAGCCGGTGGAACGTCTACAGAGCATCAGTGCAGATCAATCTATTGATGTTGATGTTCAGATTGAATTTTACTCGCGGGAGTTTGAGCCTGCCGATATGGCGCGCCCATCGCGACGCCAAAGGTTGAGCCAATTAATCTTGCAAGAAGCCACCGAGGGTGCTTATGCGGACTTTGTTACGTTCCTTCGGGATAGCGCAGAGCCGCAAAATTTTCTGCCCTTTGAGCACCTTTTACAATATCCTTGTCGACGATATGCATTGCTTCTTTCTGCCTCTCGTTCTCACGAGCTTTTCGAGATTTGCCAGATCCAACCTGACGCGAGTCCTTCCATCCTTCACTATCGTGGCTATGAAATAGCGATCAAACCTCGCAGATCTGTTTTAGATACTGCGGCTTATTTAGTGGCACCGGATAAATATACACTTTTTATAAGACAGGTCCGAGAGGACAACACCATTCGGGTTTACCGTAGCGATTTTATTAATCTCACTCGGAATTCACCATCACCTTTCAGTTTTGATACCCGCGATATAATGGAGAATGTCCAACTTGAGCTCGCCAGGGAAAGGGAGCAGAATTTGCCGTTAGAACAATTGCTTATGTTTCCATCGGCTAACGAGGAAACCTCTTTGCCTCGTGTAACAGACTGTCCTGAGTGTAGTGGTCGCGTGCGGCGTCTCGGTAGAGAGGGTTATTTCTGCTTAGAGTGCGATTGGGATAATCTCCCACGATTAAAACAGCCGTGATGGTCCGGGACTAAAGCACAGAACTTGGTTTCCATTACTTTCAAGTTTGACTTCCGAGTTTCGCTAAATGCAAAACGAGTGTCGTATTACCAATGGCGAGCACTGCGCCAACAACGGTTTGTAGAAGTGTATGCCGTTTTCGGTAAACCCGTGCCCAAGCAATCAATGGAATCAGCAAGAATAACCAACCAAATTGTGGATTAACAAGCATCACGAGTACGGTGACACATCCGGTGGCAACGCTACTGTGAAAACTAATTTTCCACATTAGGGTGATTGCGAAAAAAACGACACTGTTTGTGATATAAGCGACGCCTGCCCAGACAATTTCACGTGCCGCACCCAGTTCGTGCAATAGAAAAGTTCCCACAATCATACTGATGAGTGTACAGCATAAAGGTAGGAACCGTTCTTCTCTATTTTTCAGGTGTAGATCGCTTACTTTGGCGAACCGGACCATTACTGCTATCGACAGGGCGGGTAGGACGGTAACAAATAATACTACGATCGCCAACCACCGGAGGCTGTCTTGAGGTGCTGCATGTTTTTCGACAACTCCGAAGGCTGTCGCAATGGGTACCAAAAAAGGGCTAAAAACGACAGAGATACACCATGCTAACCGTGCCGTAATTGTCGATAGGGTCCTGCGCGTCATCAATTAATTAGTTTGACGTTTCCAACGTTTTGAAGAAATTAACTAAGTCTGTGCCGTGTGTGCTGGCGTTGACTTTTTTATCGATTTCCAGAATTTTCCCCTCTTTATCGATAATAATAGATAATCGATCGATCCTTCCTTCAAGGACATTTGTCGCACCATATAGGAGTGAAAGATTGCGACTGGTGTCTACTAAAAGAGGGAAATTCAACTGATTTTCTTCGGAAAATCTCTGGTGTGAATCGGCGTCATTTACAGTAATTCCAAAAATCTGAGCATCGTATTCGGCAAAACTACTCGACTCATCACGGAGCGAGCAAACTTCTGCCGTTCAGCCAGTACCAAAGTCGCGCGGATAAAACGCGAGTACAACGTTCTTTTTTCCACGAAATTCACTTAATTGGTGCGTTTTACCACTGCCATCAACAGCAATAAAATCAGGGGCAGTTTGTCCGGCTTCTACCTTCGGTAGCACCTCTTTAAGCTGGACAACCACATCTTCGCCGTGTGTTTTAGTGTTAACTTCTCTATCAATAGCACGGATGTATCCGGATTTGTCGATGATAAAAGTTGTCCGTTTTGATGCTTTGAAGTTTTCGATGATACCGCTGTACTGCGTACTCACCTCAAATTCGGTATCTGCCAATAGAGAAAAGCCGAATTTTTGCGCTGCTCTGAATTGCTTGTGTGATTCGACGGAGTCAACACTCACGCCGAAAAGCACACTATCAGTTGCTTCTATCTCGCTCAAACTATCCCGGAGCGAGTTGAGTTCGGCTGTTCAGCCACCGGTAAAATCCTTCGGATAAAAGGCGAGAACGACATTCTTTTTACCTAAGTAATCGCTGAGATTCCGCTCAACACCTTCTTCATCTTTGAGTGTAAAATCTGGGGCTGTCATCCCCGCTGTTAGCGTATCTGGCGTTGTCACTGCTTCCTCCCCTGAAGCTGCTGGAATTATAAGGGCTGTCATGAGGATAGCAGCCCAGACGCTCGCATTAAGCCGCGTTAGAAACATCACATTATGCCTCCACGAATTTTTTATCGCAAGTTTTCGGCTTACAGCTTCGCCGAAAAATATTATTATCGAAATTATACGCCAATTTCCTGTGAGTGTCAAGAAAACTCCGATCGGCGTAGCACTGTTTCGTTTTTTGATAGCCTTGTAGTCTTAGTTTGAAAGAATGTCATGTTCTTCAAGCCATGTCTTCAAAGGCACGTCGTCATCCTTAGGTGAAAAATGCCCATTTGCATTAGTTCCACCACCGAGAAGCTGCTGTCGAATCGGGTCATTTCGTTCAAACATCTCTTTCGGGATGGTCATGTTATCTTTGCTCCGTAGCCATCGATAGCCGTATCCATAAAAGAGTCCCTTGCGGGTGATGTCTGAATCATTTTCGCTGCGGGAATGCCATAGACGTCGGTCGAAGAAGACCGCGTCACCAGGTTTACAACAGACGGGTATTGCCCCCTTCGGAAGCGAACCGTCTGTCGGACGGTCTTCGAGTTTATTCCATAGGTGACTTCCTGGGATGATATAGAAGTTTCCGCGTCCAGGCTCTGAGCAGTCAGATAGCCAGTAGACGACTTTGATAGAGAGACGGGGTCGAGGTGAGCTTTCCATCTCAATATTAACACGTCCACTATCCTGATGCCAGCCGAGCGGTGTCGGTTTACCACGCACTTCCTCTGGACGTGGTGGTGTAATGATGAAATGGCTGTGGTAGGAGTAGATATTCCACCCCAAAATGCCCCAGATCTTCGGAAACGTTTTATACCAGTCCAAAATGTTCACGAAGACCTGATCTGTGCCGAGGAAGTTCGGATAGAAAAAATTGTTATGCGCAGCCAGTTGGTTTTTGGTATATGGGTCGTAACCGGCATCGAGGTGTTGTTGATAGATGTTGTCCACCCGCGTTTCGAGCCGTTCAACGAGATCTGGCGGGAGTGCATTTTCGATGATTAAATACCCATCTTCATTCATAGCACTGCGTTGTTCATCTGTGAGCTGGTGTTGTAGATGTCTTTCGTCAAGCATAGCTTAAATCTCCGATTTATGATGATTATCCGAGGTGCGTGAATAGGTTAATCCGGTAAAGGACCTTCTATTTGGTCCACCAAGTGAATGGAATGGATGACATCACGGAGGTCTGTGAGCGGGACTTTCCGGTTACGGACGCAATCGGCGAAGTGGCGGTGCATAGTCAGGACGCCTTCATAATTTGCTGAGTCGCGTTCATCTACACCGTCAACTTCCCAACCGCCCATAACGCTTCTGTTATTGTCCTCATAAATTTCAATTTCTTCTGGGATTTTCATGTAACAACCAATGCCGACACCGTGCAATTCGGAACGAAGCACGCGTCCACCCGATGCGCGACTCCCGAAGAGTACACCTGTGACATTATTATCAAAACGGACGAAAGCAGTGTAGAAGTTACGTTGTTCTGCAGCGAACGTGTCTCGATGCGCCGTGACTTCCACGGGTTCGCCACCTGCCATATAGCGGAGTAGATCGACGACGTGACAAACATCGTTCCAGAGGGTTGTCGTAAATTCTCGGTTCTGACCGATCATTTGCTTGTTAAAGGTGGTGACGGCTAATGTAACAGGTCCCTTTTCTGCGACCCGTCGCATTGCTTCACGGGTGACAGCGGCATATCTGCGTTGAAACCCTACCATGCAGTAGACATCGTTGGCAATCGCTGCCTCGAGTAATTGTTGTGTTTCATCGCTGTTCGCACCCGGAGGCTTCTCGATAAACATGTGCTTGCCAGCGTTAAGGCAATCCAAGGCGGGTTGCAAAATCCACTTTTCATTCATCACGCAATAGACGACGTCTAAGTCTTCTGTGTCCAACATCTTCCTGTGATCTGTGTAGGTATGTGGGAACTCATATTTCTGTGCGACTTGTGCGAGTTTTTCTTCATCCAGTTCGCATACCGCGAGCATCTCAACATCATCTTCGAGACGGTTAACACTTGGATAATGTGCGCCTTGACTACGTCCCCCTGCACCGATAAATCCTGCTTTAAGCATTGGGACTCTCCTTTGTCTCAATATTCGTGAAACTTTGTCCATTTTGAAGTGTCCATACTTTAGCACAAATCTAAATTGATGGCAAGAGAATTTTTCGGGGTCGGAGGGCATTTAATTTCCTGAAGTATAGGTCAAAAAGTTTGATTCTCTGAATGTTTTGTGGTATTCTCTTAACACCACATTAATTTTCAGGCAATCGAGCGTACTATATTCGTAGAACCGCTTGGAACCGAACCGATTGGTAAGGAGACACTCATGCCAGTTTTTGATGCAGAAGCCTTAGAATTTTGGGAAGAGAATGGTTACGTTGTTGTGCCAGAAGCCGTCCCTCTTGAGAACTGCCGCGCTGCGGAACAAGCCGTTTGGGATTTTCTTGAAATGGATCGTGACGATCCAGACAGTTGGTATCCTGACCCACCGCGTCGGAGTATCATGGTAGAGATTTATCAGCACCAAGCCTTGTGGGATAATCGCCAATACCCGCGTATACATCAGGCTTTCTCAGAAATTTGGGAAAACGAGAAACTTTGGGTTAGTTTTGATCGCGCAAGCATGAATCCACCTGAACGTTCGGATTGGAAATTCACCGGACCTTACTTGCATTGGGATATGTCGTTGGACGATATGCCGGTGCGTTTAAAGGTACAAGGTGTGCTGTATCTGGCAGATACACCCGGCAATCAGGGGGCATTCACCTGCATTCCAGGGTTCCATCGGAAATTGGAGTCATGGTTAGATGACCTGCCTGCCGATACCAATCCACGGGAAGTCGTGCGAGACTACCAAGCCGAAGCGGTTCCGGTTGCCGGGAAAGCCGGTGATCTTGTAATCTGGCACAGTGCATTGCCACACGGTAGTAGCCCGAATTCTGCCGAGCGTCCGCGGATGGCGCAATACATAACGATGTCACCAGCACCAACGAACGGAAATCCTGAGTCCCGGATTACCGGATGGCGCGAACGATTAACAGGTCTCGGCAAAGAGGCGAAAGAGAAGGAACATTACCAGGGGAAGACAGCCGAGTTGACACCTTTAGGGGAAAGACTCCTTGGGCTTGAATCGTGGGATGTCTGATGCGTCTTTAGTAGTTAAGTTAAATAGATAGGGTGGGTGCTGTGCCCGCTCACTGGTGTCCAGCTGGTGCATGAAGGAGATTTGCATCATGACAGATTTATTGGCAGCACGGGCACAGATGGCAATGTCTCTCGCGTTTCACATTATTTTTGCAGCAGTCGGTATCGCAATGCCGCTGCTAATGGTGATTGCGGAGGGATTGTGGCTTAAAACGCGAGAAGAGGTATACCTGACGCTGGCGAAGCAGTGGGCAAAAGGCACCGCTGTGATGTTCGCTGTTGGTGCCGTCTCTGGGACCGTCCTATCTTTTGAACTCGGCTTGTTGTGGCCCAATTTCATGGCTTACGCCGGTCCAATCATCGGAATGCCGTTTTCGCTGGAAGGGTTGGCGTTTTTCGTTGAAGCAATCTTTTTAGGGCTTTATCTCTACGGTTGGGATCGCATCCCAAAATATGCACACTGGTTCGCTGGTATGATGGTGCTGCTCGGCGGTACGTTTTCGGGCATCTTCGTTGTTACCGCGAATGCTTGGATGAATACACCCACCGGCTTTTCGATTGTCAATGGTGAAGTGACAGACATCGATCCGATTGCGGCGATGCTCAATCCCTCCTCGTTCAGCCAAGCACTCCACATGACCATTGCTGCTTTTCTCGCTGTCGGATTTGCAGTGGCTGGTATTCACGCCTATTTCCTCAGACGCGATCCAAATAACCTTTTCCATCGCCGAGCATTCGCTATTGCGTTAAGTGTCGGCGCGGTGTTCGCACTCCTCCAACCAATTTCGGGAGACATCAGTGCTAAGAAATTGGCTAAGTATCAACCCGTTAAGCTCGCCGCAATGGAGGCGCAATGGGAGACAGAGCGTGGCGCGCCCTTACGCATTGGTGGTATTCCTAACGAGGATACTGAAGAAACCCGATATGCCCTTGAGATTCCGAAGGCACTCAGTTTCCTCGCACATTCCGACTTCAACGCTGAGATTATGGGACTCAAGGCGGTCCCACGCGAAAATCGTCCACCTGTGGCAATTGTGCATTTCGCATTTCAGATTATGGTGGCGTGTGGGATTGTGTTGATTACCGCTGGTGTGCTCGGCGGTTGGCTGGCGTGGAGACGAAAAGGTCTGCCAAGCCAACCTTGGTATCTTCGATTTGTCACGTTCTGCACACCACTTGGATTTATTGCGATTGAAGCAGGCTGGACGGTCACGGAGGTCGGACGGCAACCGTGGGTTATCTATGGTCTGATGCGTACAGCAGATGCGGTAACGCCAATGCCAAACCTTGTTGTTCCGTTTGTCAGTTTTACGGTGCTTTACATTTTTCTCTCAATTATTGTTTTCATATTATTACGCCGTCTTATTTTTACCTCAGTTTAGAGACGGATGGTTTGCTGTCAGAGGATCCAGAACTTGTGCTTGTAGCGAGACTTAGTGGAGGGATTTTGTGTTTACACTTGAATTCTGCGTCGCTGGCGTGATGCTTATCTCCCTCGTTATCTATATGTTGACAGGTGGTGCTGATTTTGGCGGTGGGATTTGGGATCTGTTTGCGACGGGTCGCCGTGCAAAAGCGCAGCGTTCACTTATCATGGAAGCCATCGCTCCGATCTGGGAAGCCAACCATGTCTGGTTAATTGTGATTGTTGTGCTGCTCTTCGTGGCATTTCCGGTCGCATTCGCGTCGATTAGTACGGCTTTACATATTCCATTGACATTGATGCTCGTGGGTATTGTGCTTCGCGGCTCAGCGTTTGTGTTTCGGACCTACGATGTCCAATCGGATACGACACATCGCCGTTGGAGCCGGATGTTCGCCGTCGCAAGTGCTATTACACCTATCATGTTAGGAATTACGTTAGGGGCGGTTGCGTCCGGCGCGATTCACGTTGACGTGGAGAGTGGACAAGTGGACACCGACTTTATCTCAGCGTGGTTTGCCCCGTTTCCGTTTGCAATCGGTTTTTTCACCTTGACGCTCTGTGCCTTCCTTGCGGCGGTGTATCTCACGCTAGAGACTGAGGATTCGGGATTAAAAGAGGATTTTCGGCGACGCGCACTCATCGCGGCGGTGAGTGTTGGGGCAATGGCAGGACTGAGTTTTCTCTTATCTGCTGAAGGCGCGCCAATGATTCGGCAGGGACTCAGTGGTGCCCCTTGGTCGATCCCGTTTCATATTTTGACGGGTGCGGTAGCTCTGTGGGCAATCTGGACGATTTGGAAACGTCAATTTCGCCTTGCGTGTATTCTTGTTCCGATACAGGTTACACTGATTGTTTTCGGCTGGGGACTTGCACAGTATCCATATCTTGTTACACCCGACTTAACCTTTTCAAACGTAGCTGCACCGGATGCTGTGTTGCGTCCAATGTTGATTATATTAGGTGTCGGTGGGGTTCTGTTGGCACCTGCATTCTGGTATCTTTACGCTGTATTTAAGGGCGCGTCTCGAAAAACGAATGATGCTCCAGAGCAACTTGATACTTGACACTGGTAAAACAACTCGATGTAAATCCTGCCTTTTCCTTGTTTTTCCCCTCATTTTCTGTTAAAATTAACGTGAGTTTGATAAATATTTAGAGTAGGCGCATTTCCGATTAAAGTCCCCCTGATAAGGGGGATTTAGGGGGTTAGATCCCTAAAAAACTCCTCATTCTGGGTGAATTTATTGCTTTTTTGCTCAATATGCGTCGGTCTTGGCTTCTAATATTTTTTTTCAAACTGGCGTTAAAATTAAAGAGATTTTAGGCAGTTCACTGCTTGTGGTTTCGTGGACTCTGTACAAGTATTACCTGAACGCTTCAGCCCAAAAAACAGATTAGATTTAATCTATTGGAACAAAAGTTGAAAGAGAATATCTTTCTGATAGTGTCGGTGCTGTTGTGCCTCTTTATCTTAGCTGAGGTCAACTATCCGCAGCTTACGCCACAAACTGAGTTGGCACTCTTCGCGATGTTTGGGTTGTTAGTAGTATTTTTAAATTACCCTATTCATCAGCGTTTTGCCGACCGCCGCGCTTTCCAACTGTTTGATGTCGTGTTGATAGGAGCTGTGGTTGTCTGCTTCGGCTACGTCGTGGTTCAAACAGAGCCGATTTTTCAGAGGTTCTGGTTAGATGGTAAACCTCTCGGTGAACGGGCAGGGGCGGAACTGCAGATAGATTACATCATTGGTGGGTTTGGGCTTGTCTTAATCTTAGAAGCGACGCGCCGTTCTATTGGTATGACGCTTCCGCTACTCTCTCTCGCATTTCTGCTCTATGCCAGTTTTGGACAGTTTATGCCGGATTGGCTATTTCCACATCGCGGGTATTCCATTCAACGTATTGTTAGTCAGACATTTTTGCATAGTCAAGGCGCGTTTGGCATCGCACTTCGGGTCATGTTCACTTACGTGTTCCTTTTTGTATTATTTGGTACGTTACTGGAACGCACCGGGGCTACCGGTTATGTCTTGGATTTGGCGAGACGCGTATTCGGTTCGAGTGTAGGGGCACCTGCCAAGGTTGCGGTACTCAGCAGCGGTATGATGGGATCGCTATCAGGTTCGGCTGTCGCGAACACGGCAACAACTGGCACGTTTACGATTCCTCTGATGAAGCGTTCAGGATTTCAACCGGCGATGGCGGGTGGTATTGAGGCTGCGGCAAGTTCTGGTGGTGCATTGGTCCCGCCTATCATGGGCGCAGCGGCGTATATGATGCTGGAAATCGTAGAACCGGCTGTCACCTATTTGGAAATCATCAAGGCGGCACTGCTACCAGCGATCCTTTACTACACCGGAATGCTGTGCATGGTGCACTTTTTTGCACGAAGCAGTAAGGAGTATGCTGTTCACAGTCCTGACGAAACAGATGGTGATGTACAAGAAGCAGAAGATAGAAAAATTATAACAGTACAAGGGGTTACCTTTCTGGCGGCGTTTGTTACGCTTATTGGATTTCTGTTGCTCGGTGCTACGCCGTTCCGTGCAGTGAGTTGGAGTCTTCTGGTAATTATTGGTATAAGCCTATTGAATTTCTTGGGACGGAGAATTCGTAAGCAAGATCCCACGACAGAAACGCGTATTGGAGTTCAGAATTTACTGAAGGGAATAGACTTCTTAGTATCGCCATGTAAGCGGGCAGCGCAGAGTGGTGTTTCTCTGATTGCAGCCGCTGCATGCGTTGGTATCATTTTAGGTGTGGTGACGCTAACCGGCATCGGTGGCAAGTTACCATCAACACTCTTACCCCTTGCTGCTACAAATCTGATGTTGGCACTTTTCTTTCTCATGATTTCAACAATTATTCTGGGGATGGGGTTGCCATCATCCGTCTGTTATCTACTGATGGCTATCTTGGTAGGTCCTGTGCTTCTCGACTTAGGGGTTGTCCCACTTGCTGCGCATTTTTTTATTTTTTATTTTGGGATGATGTCCATGGTGACACCACCGGTTGCCTTGGCGGCATATGCTGCGTCTGCTATTGCCGGGTCTGGAGTGATGGCGACGGGGTTCGCAGCGTTTAGGTTTGCCCTTGTCGGTTTTGCACTGCCTTACGCGTTTGTGCTACGACCGGCTCTGCTCTGGTTGAGTGCTGATGGTGGAACGCCAGAGGTCTGGACAGTTTTAGGAAACTTCTCTCTGACGTTGGTTGGAACGGTTATCTTTGCGGCAGCCATCGCTGGATACATCTTTAACAGAATGACCCTATTGACACGCGGTGTGTTGTTTATCGCTGCGTTTGTTCTCTTTTTTCTACCTATCAATGTGCAACTTGTTTGGATTCATGCGATAGTAGTCGTTGCAAGCACCGCTATTTTCTATTATAATTGGCAGCGGAAGGAGGCGTTTCATGAAGAACCGAACTAAATGGTTGTTCTACTTTCTGATTGTGTTACTGTTCTTGCTTCACAACGATTTCTGGTTTTGGAAGTCACCGCAACTCGTTTTGGGACTGCCAGTAGGGCTGCTTTATCATATCGGATTCTGTCTTGCAGTAACATTACTAATGGCTATCTTTGTCAAAGGTGGTGAAGACTGGAGGAAGCGATGAGCATCGCTGTTATTTTTATCTACCTTATTATGGTGCTGGTGCTCGGTGCTCTGAGCCATAAACTGTTCCGAAATACTGGGGAAGACTACTTTGTTGCGAGCCGGACAATCAATTGGTTCGTCCTATTGATGACGCTGTTCGGTACGAACATGACAGCGTTCTCGATTCTCGGGGCATCGGGTGAAGCCTATCATAGGGGGATCGGTGTTTTTGCACTGATGGCTTCGTCTACTGCTATAGTCGCACCGTGTGTGTTTCTCTTTATTGGGACTCGTCTCTGGCGACTCGGAAAGCGGTTTGGTTATGTGACACAGGCGCAGTACTTCCGCGACCGATGGGAGTCCAGTGGCTTGGGTCTGCTGCTCTTCATCGTGTTGGTGCTACTGCTTATTCCATATCTGCTCATTGGGGTGATGGGCGGTGGTGGAACGTTGGCGACGCTCACAGATGGTAAAATTCCACAGTGGATGGGTGGTTTACTCATTTGCGCTGTTGTCCTGAGTTACGTTACCTACAGTGGTATGCGAGGCACTGCTTGGGTGAACACTTTCCAAACACTCGTTTTCATGGCTCTCGGAGGCGTTACCTTCTTCGTCATTGTAAACAAGATGGGCGGGTTGTCAAACGCTGTTTCTAAAGTGGATCCGGGTTTGCTGATGCAAG
Organism: Candidatus Poribacteria bacterium; assembly: GCA_958295815.1. Lineage (GTDB taxonomy): Bacteria > Poribacteria > WGA-4E > WGA-4E > WGA-3G > WGA-3G. The sequence continues at coordinate 545,380 of OY282374.1, forward strand.
CGGAGCATATTAAGCCCTTGGAACTATTAACGTATATCTGTATGCCGCTCTGTGTTGGTATGTTTCCGCATATCTTTTCACATTTCCTAACGGCAAAAGAGGCTGGAACGTTCCGCTATGCGATTATCTTATATCCGCTGTGTATTGCGGTTGTCTGGATTCCGAGCGTGCTGCTCGGCATATTTGGAAATGTGGATGTCCCCGATTTAAAGGGTTCTCAGGCGAACAACGTGCTGATTCAAATGATTCATATACACGCCCCTGGGGTCTTGGCTGGGTTTTTAGGTGCCGGTGTTTTCGCTGCGATTATGTCCTCGCTGGACTCACAGTCGCTTGCGATAGGGAGTATGTTTACACACGATATCGTTGCGCATTATCGTCGAGAAGCGTTTTCGGAAAAACAGCGGGTGTGGGTAGGACGACTATTTGTGAGTGGTGTGCTTTGTATCACTTATCTTATATCGCTCGTCGCAACCCCGAGTATTTTCAGACTCGCCGTGTGGTCATTTACTGGATTTTCGGGGCTCTTTCCGATTGTGGTCGCGGCGTTGTTTTGGCGGCGTAGCACCAAGCACGGCGTGTTCGCCGCAATCATAAGTGTTATTGTATTATGGCTCTATTTCTTTCTCCGAAATTGGCAGACACCGGGGTATACTGTCGGTGGAACCGGGATTATGCCTGTTGCGGTCTTGATTATTGTTTCCTCTTGTACGCTAATACTCGTTTCTCTGTTCACAAAACCGCCGAGCACACAAACACTTGGAAAATTTTTTGATTAATTGTTAGTAACGCGACCACCAAAAGAATAAGAAAAAGGGCACAGCAAACTGGTAAGGTTTCGAGAGTATTCTAACGCAAGTTGCCGTTTTCTAAACAGGGTTCCTTTCCCTTGAATTTAGTTCTTGAACCGTGCTATTATCATATTGAGAAATCATTTACATTAAATGGAATTATCATTATAATGTTTTTGGAATTTAGTCAGCGTTGTTTTGCTTAGCGGACAACAAGATTGTTCGAATATCTTTCAAGGTTTTGTCAAGGAAAAAAGGAGGCGGACGGACCTCTCTAACCTGAGGGTTGAGGTTTTTAGTCCGAATGTTGATGGCACCCAAAAAAACTATTTGTTTTCTTTTACTGATAACATGCATCTTCGCATGCGAGAAAGCTGAAGAACCACTTGAACCGGAACCTGAAGAACCGATAGTTCTTGAGTATGGCACTGTTTCTGGTACTGTTACTGATGCTGGGACAGGAAACCCTATCCCTGGCGTCCTTGTAACCCTATTTGAGAAAGCAATCCTAACCGGTATAGATGGTGCTTACACTTTTCAAAACGTTCTTTACGGGGATGCCCATGCCCTGATGGCAGAGGATATGCATTACAAGCCTCATAGTCAGTCTGTTGCCCTCAAACAAGAACGCTTGACCGTGAATGTTGCGCTAACACCGTTAAAGGATCCGGTGCTGGAAATAGAGGATTTTTTTGAGCATTTCTCCGACCTACTTGAGTCTGTAGATATGGAAAATATTGAAGCGATTCAGGCACTTTTTTCGGAAACTTATGCCGCTGCAGATGATGATGCTACCGTCTTCGGTGTAGCGTCAGGAATAATTCCTGAAAATTATGAAGATATCGATCCAGCGATTAGCCAACTTTTTATGGAGTATACCTTCCTTGAATTCATATTCCAGGACGTGGAGATGGATGTGAAGCATGCCAAGAAAGCGGCTGTAACACTTCGGCTTGATGTGAACGCGAGAAAAGAGGGGGAAGAAGACTTAAGAGAAATCAAAGCCGATTGTAAATTTGAGTTCCGGCGTGAAGGCGCAGATTGGAAAATTGTATACTGGCAGCTTCTTGCAATAGACATCCGCTTGTGATTTCGAGGGTGGGACTTTCAAACTCGCGAGCAACGATATAGTATCTAACACTGAGATAGAAAATTCGCAAGGGCTGCGAATTCTGTGATGTCTAATGTTTCAGGGCGTCGCTCTGGGGCTATGCCGAGTTCCTCAAACGCAGCTGCCAATCCATCTGCCGACGCGAATCTGCCGCGGACTAAGGCGTTTTTTAGCATTTTTCGTCGTGTCCTGAACGCCGTCCGTACGACTTTAAAGAACAGTTCCTCATCTTCGACGTCAACCTTCGGACTTTTGTGCATCGTCAGTTTTAGAACGGCAGAATCTACCTTCGGTGCGGGGTAAAAGTTTTCTGGCGATAGCGTGGCAATTAGCGTCGTTTCAGCATGATAAGCGACACCAATCGTCATGGCACCATACTCCTTCCCTCCGGGTCCAGCAACAATCCTTTCCGCTACTTCCTTCTGCATCATTAATATACAACTGTGAATCTGTTTCTGATGGGCAAGAAGTTTCCACAAAATGGGTGTTGTGATATTGTAGGGCAGATTTGCGATGACTTTGTAGAGATGTGATGCGTCGTCAGATTCAAACAGTGAATTGAATTCCAGTTTAAGGATGTCTGCGTTAAGGAGGTGGACGCGTGAATCTATGGAAAATTGCGACACTAAAGCCTTGTATAACAATTCATCCACTTCAACGGCAATGACCTGTTTGGCACGCTCCGCCAAGGTATTGGTGAGATGACCTAACCCGGCACCGATTTCTATAACGGTATCACTGTCTGTGAGTTCCCCGGCTTCAAGAATAATATTGAGCACTTCTGGATTAACGAGGAAATTCTGTCCTAATTGCTTTTTAGGGCGTGTATGATTGAGGGCAAAAAAGTCACGGACCTGTTGTTGGTTCATTTTGGGCTGTTCCGCAGCGTAACAACCTTTGTTAGAATAGTGTCTGCTATGTCGTGTTTGGAGGCACGTGGCAATTGTTCACAAGTACCGTGTCGGTCCAGCAAGGTGACGATGTTAGTGTCGGATTGGAATCCAGCACCTTCTGCGAGAATGTCGTTCGCGACAATTAGATCGCAATTTTTACGAATCAATTTCTTTTTGGCGTTCTCGAGAAGGTCGTCTGTTTCAGCAGCGAAGCAGACGAGGGTTTGATGCGTTTTCTGCTCACCAAGAGCCTGGGCTATATCTGGATTCCTTTCAAGTGGCAGTGTTAAGGGGGCATCAGTCTTTTTGATTTTATGGGGTGTAAATTCGCGTGGACGATAATCGGCAGGCGCAGCCGCCATAATAACAATGTCTGTTCCATCGAATGCTTGCAGAACTTCGTCGTGCATCTGGAGTGTTGTCTCGACGTGTTGAGTTTTGATGCTAGCAGGTGGAGAGACAGTCGCGGCTCCGCTGATTAGACGCACTTCTGCCCCGCGCTGTGCTGCCGCTTGGGCGATAGCGTAGCCCATCTTACCGCTGGAGCGGTTGGTGATAAATCGGACTGGATCGATATACTCGCGTGTACCACCGGCTGTAACGAGGACGCGTGTGCCGCGCAGATCGTTTATTTCTGCTGTAAGCGCAGTTTCCGATTTTGCCGTGGATACCAGAATACCACTTACGCCTTCGAGAATCGTCTCTACTGTATTCAAACGTCCTACACCTTCATAGCCGCATGCCAGATCACCGCTTGCGGGTTCAATGAAATGGAAACCGTGTGTTTTCAAAGTGTTGATGTTCCGTTGGACGATAGGATTATGATACATGTGCCCGTTCATTGCGGGTGCGAGAAGGACTGGACAATGGACGGAAACAGCAACAGTAGAGAGTGGATCATCGGCGATGCCGTTTGCGAGTTTACCAATAATATTCGCTGTTGCGGGGACAATCATGAGAAGATCGGCACGGTCGGCGAGATCAATGTGCGGAGGTTTCCAATCTGTGCCTGTGTCAAATAAGTCCAGGAGAACCGGGTTTCGCGAGATAACTTGGAATTGCAAAGGTTGGACAAGACGGGTGGCACTCTCCGTCATAACGACGTGAACAGATGCACCGCTTTTGACAAGTTGGCTCGCCACATCAATCGATTTATGGATGGCTATACCACCTGTGACACCTAAGATGACGGTCCGATCTTTGAATTCCATTTTTTCTGTCGTGAAGTTGTAGCGGTACTTGTAGATCGTAAAGTCTGAATCTAATCTGTACAGTCAACACCGAGCAACGGATTAATTGTTTCTATCAGTTGATCATCAATACGGGAGCGTTCGGCGGTAATGATACCTTGAATCTGGTTGACTGCTTGCTGGACTGCGTCTTCTGGATTGCTGACCCAGTAATCATAATGTTGAATCTCGAGGACTTCAGATTTAGCGATGGCTAAACGCTGTTTCAGTTCTTTTTCTGATTCTGTTTGTCTGCGACGGAGGCGTTTCTCTAAGATGGCAAAGGATGGTGGAATGATAAAGATGAAAAGGCTTCTTGCTGAATCAAGGTCTTGTGTTCGGATTTGCGATGCGCCCTGCACCTCGATCTCTAAAATAGCGTCTTTTCCGGCTTCGCGCGCTATCGAGATTTCAGATTTGAGAGTGCCGTAGAAGTTGCCTCGGTATTCTGCCCATTCTAAGAAGCTGCCCTGCTGAATGTGTTTTTCAAACTCTGCTTTTGATAGGAAATGATAATTAACACCATCCACTTCGTCGGGACGCGGATTGCGCGTCGTTGCAGAAACGGATAGTTTTAATGTTTGATCGGCTTTGCAAAGGGCACTAACTACAGTGCTTTTCCCTGAGCCAGATGGTCCGGAGATGACAATGACAAGGTTCGGTTTGTAGGGATGTGTATTCGCCATTGGAAGCATCGTGCCCTTGAAAAGATGTGTCTTGCGTCCGAGAGTGTTATTAGTCTGCGGCTTCAGCCAGTTCTACAAGCACTGGCGATTCAACGCGGATAGCGTCTTTGATACAGACCTCTTCGCACAACTTGCAGCCGACACAATCCTTGGGTTTAACCAATTCGCAGATACCGAAGAAACTTTCGGCGTGTTCACCGGTGTCTGGATCTTTGAGTTCAAGGCAATCCCATGGGCAAATATGGACACAAAAGTCGCATCCAGAGCATAGTTCTTCGTAGATAACGGCGATAGGTCGGTGTGTTGGGCGGCGGATGAACTTGCACACCTCGCCGAATTGATCTCGGATTGCCTCGACGGGGCAGACCATCCCGCACGCGCTGCAGTCAATACAAATGTTTGGATCGATGATGTGCAGCATGTTCCTATCGCCAGTTATTGCGTCAACTGGGCAGTTGGTTAAACATGCCATACATCCGATACATTCGTCAGTGATATAGTATGCCATAAGTTCTTTTCCTGTTCGCTGGCGAGATTTCCTAACCTCGCAGACCTTCATGAAATTCTCAATGCATATATTTTATCACAATCTTTACAAATTGTCAAGTGTGTTTTGATTTGCCATAATTTTCCTGTAGGAGGGATCTCCGAATCCCGATATTAGCTTCTCTGTAGGAGGGATCTCCGAATCCCGATACATCTTTAGCTTTCCTGTAGGAGGGATCTCCGAATCCCGATACATCTTTAGCTTTCCTGTAGGAGGGATCTCCGAATCCCGATATTAGCTTCTCTGTAGGAGGGATCTCCGAATCCCGATAACTGACAACCGAAAATCGAAGACTGGAAACTACACCGTTGACATTCTGGCGGTCGTAGACTATAATAACAGTGGTATAGCCCTATGAGAGGGTGCTTTCAAACCATATAAATTATAAAAGGATAAGGTGATTCTGATGGATTTAGGATTAAAAGACAAAGTGGTGGTTGTAACAGGTGCGAGTCGCGGGATCGGACGTGCGATCGCACACAGTTTCGCTGATGAAGCGGCGCGCCTGAGTATTTGTGGCAGAACCGAAGATACACTCCAAAGCGTAACGAGTGAACTCACGGCAAAAGGCGCACAAGTCTTCGCAAAACTCACGGATGTCACAGATACAGGTCAAGTTGAGGCATTTGTAACGGAAACGCTGGAAACGTATGGCAGGATTGATGTTGTTGTGAACAACGTAGGTGGTAGCCGATGGACCCCTTTAGAAGATATTTCGGATACCGAGTGGCACGAGATTTTCGATCTGAACCTGGTTTCTGCAGCACGGGTTAACCAACTCGCGATCCCTGAGATGAAGAAGCAAGGCAGTGGCGTGATTCTGATGATTACTTCCATCTACGGCAGGGAGGGTGGTGGACACATTACATATAACGCCGCGAAAGCCGCCGAAATCAGTATGACAAAATCGTTGGCAAGAGAACTCGCACCGGACAATATCCGTGTAAATAGTGTCGCACCCGGTTCGATTCTCTTTCCGGGCGGCGGTTGGGCGCGCCGGATAGCAGCGGATCCAGAAGCGATGGAAGCCTTTGTGAAGAGCGATATGCCGTTGGGTAGGTTTGGGAAACCTGAAGAGATTGCGAATGTTGTTGTCTTTCTTGCCTCCGAACGGGCGAGTCTTGTAACGGGTGCCTGTGTGAACGTTGATGGGTGCCAGACGCACTCAAATATTTGATGTGTCTTGTAGGTAGGTTGGTATGCGGATTATCTCAGCTCATTTTTTGTGAGATTATCCGCATTTTTTCCTTAACATCCTACAACTTTTGAAACTACCGTAGTAGGACTCGTAAACAACTTCTATTTTTCCAGTTGTAGTCGTTTTTCAGAAAAAAACGGCTCTTCTGTTTATCTTGATAGTGTACGCTTGTGTTCCGGTCATGCCGTGGTAAAGGATACCTTAAGATTTCAGTAGCAATTTCAACATAAACACTGCTTGTTGTTCGGCATTGGCACGAAACTTGCCTAAGTACTAACATAGTTTGAACACAATGTTCTTGCTAACGAAACTCTAAGTGCTAACTTTACCTAAAAGGATGACTGAAAATGAAGATTATCTACGTTTTACTCACAACGAATAAGAAATCTTCGACGTAATGTAATTGGGCTGTTACAGAATAAATATAGGGAAACCAGTCTATGTACTGTTCTTGCAGAGAGGATATGTCTTTGCAAGATGAAACGTAGAACAGGTTTCCCTTTAGCATTTAAAAGGGGACTTTCTGTTTTATGGGATCTTGAGCGCGATGTGGAGTATTGCTTGGGTGGATACGTCAAAGTAGTGGAGTTAGCTGCGTCAATAAGACGTATTGCGTCAAAATAGCGTGGTTAAAAATCGGTTTGAATTCGTAGCAATAATGGGGTTACGAGCGAGACTTTTATTCTTCAGTTTCAGGAAAACATCTCTTCTTTTTTTCCTGAATCGAGTGTTTACTTGTGTTTTAGGCACATCATAGTCGAAAAGACGTTTACGATTGTAACAGTTTTGACACAAATATTATGCTATGTTCAAGGGAATGGCACGAAATTTGCTCTATCAGTTTTATAGTATCATTATGAGAAACCATATACAACGTAGTTAACGTTGGTCAATCATCAGGAACAATGTCACATACTGGATCTCTGAATCACAATTCTATAGAGTATGATACCTGGTATAATACTATCGCCAATCCTTAATGAAGAGGGTAGGAGCAGGTGGGCAAAAATCTGCCTATTCCACATTCACAGTGAGGTGAAACAAGTGAGAATTGTCATATATACAGCCGGTATTCTTGTCGTCTTAGCGGTTGCATGGACACTGTATCTTAACCTCGGCTTAAAAGACTTTGAAGCAAGGCTTTCACAGGTTCCTGCGTCTCCCACAACTCCACAGGAGACCTCGCAGGAGACAAAAGTTAGTGAGAGTGATACACAGCCTGAAACGGAAGTATCCAGTGATGTTTTGGAATTTGATGAGGCTGCTACTGTTGAAGATGTTTACCCGAAAATGGAATCAGAAGAGGATCAAGACTCCCTCGTTATCTGGACAGACTCGGATACCGAATCGTCCATTGATGCCGAAACAGCGATCGTTGAAGCACCTTTAACTCTTAACGAGGGCACACCGGTAGCAACAGTTGTGGGTCCCTGTGGTGAAATCTGCGAACCGTCGGAATCGAGTGTAGATATTCTAAGTCTCTCCAAGAATGAGCAGCGTGAGTTCTTCCGTGAAGGCTTGATAAGGCGGTTCGGTGATATTCCTGAAGTCCACGTTTTCATTCATTACATGGAACTTGCACACAGTCATCAAACGATTTCAGAGAAAGAGGCTCTGGAAAATGCCCGCGCGATTGCCACTCTGTTTCCAAATGAGGCAAACAAAAGACATCTCCAAGAAATGGAGTTGCATGTGGCGTCAAGTAGGGCAACGCGGAGATAGCGATTCTTTTGATAAATAGCTTGTCAAAACAATTAATGCAAACAAAAACGACAGGTTGCTCAATCTGTCGTTTTTGTTTTGAAAATTCGTCTAAGTAAGAAAATACGATTGCCATAGCGGCGGATGTCCCTGCGCCGAAACCTGAATCGAAAGTGAGCTGTTGGAGCGGAATTTTCAAAATGCGAAAGAAATGCGGATCTTCAAATCCAAACGGTTGATGTTACATACCATCAGAAATCCAACGGAGAGTCTGATGAAATTAGTTATTATTCTAGGGATGTTTATTTTTTTGACTTTCTCTGCCTCAGCAGGGACGTTTGTAGAGACATTCGATGGTGGGGATTTGGATGAATGGCGGGAAATTATCTTGTTAGATCTTAAGATTAAGCCTGGGACTTGGGAAATTATTGACGGTGAACTTCACGGGACAATGCGTCATATAGGGCTGCCACGTCTGCTGACGACGGGTGATGAAAAGTGGCGTAATTACACCATTGAAGTTGATGTATTCCCTCTCGAAAAACACAGTCCCGGAAATATTGGAATAGCTGCGCGAATTCAGGGAACTGTCGGGATAATTAGTCTTATTGGGGATTATGCCTTCCCATTTCCGGCGAACCCCAACCCTGGACTAACAGTGACATGTTTTGGCGGTGATTTTCACGACAATATTCTCCACTTATTTGGGACTGAAGTTAGCCCATTGTTGGAATTAGGAACATGGTCTACTATGAAACTCCAGGTGAATGAAGATGTGTTTACGCTTTGGCTGAATGGTGAGCAAGTTTTGCTAGCGAGAGATGACACCTTTGACTTTTCTACAGGTCGAGTAGGTTTGGTTCTCACAGGTTATACGGTGAAGTTCGATGATTTGGTGATCACCGGCGATGGCATCCCAAATAAGGGAAAATTATCAGTAACCCCGACAGACAAACTCGCGACAATGTGGAGTAGTTTGAAGCAGTTTTAAACTAAAAGAGTGAGGGATATCCATGCTAAAATCTCCTGCTAAAATCCATCGTGTCCACAAATTTATACACAACAATAAGTTGTGTATCGCCGATCTAGATCGGTTCCGGTTGATAGAAATTAATCGGGTTGCGTGGGATGTCATCAATCTGAACGCAATGCAACATATCAACACATCACCTTTTTTTCTTATTAACGGCGATGTCCTTCTTGAGAACTTTTCACTACGAGAAATGTTAAAATGCTTTGATCAAAAGATGATGGGACTCCTGCTAAGTGTACGAGTAGATGATATTCGTCCTTACGGCGAAATCGTATCAGATAGCGATGGGAGAGTCCAAGCATTTCGTGAAAAACAGCCAATCTGCCGAGCTGGATACATTAACGGTGGCGTGTATCTCTTCAATCGAACTGTCATTGACGCGTTTCCTAAACACCGAGAGCATTTCTCTATAGAACGAGAGGTCTTCCCATACCTATCCAATCTTTACGCTTTGAAGACCGAAGCGAGTTGGATTGATATTGGAGTTCCAGAGCGATTAGCGTATGCGAGACAACACTTTCAAAACGGAGCCTGTCGATGAATCCCGACATCTTTCGAGCATACGACATTCGCGGCATTCTTGGCGTGGACTTTGAACCGAAAGATTTTTATCGAATTGCCCGTGCTTTCGCTGCTCGATTTCAACCGAAAATTGTCGCCTTAGGACACGATGTCCGAGAAAGTTCTTCTCATCTATGGCAACAGGTCGCAGACGGACTCCGAGACTCGGGTGTTGACGTGCTTGATCTCGGTCAGATTTCAACCGATATGCTCTATTTCGCTGTAGTGCAATATCAGACGGATGGAGGTATTATCATTTCCGCCTCCCATAATCCAGCAGCTTATAATGGCATGAAACTGGTCCGTCAGCATGCTGTACCACTTTCTTCAGAAACCGGACTCTTTGATGTACGCGATGCCGTTGAAAGCAAAGACCAATTTGAAAAACATATCGCTAGCAAACGCGGCAATCTTCGGACTGCCCTGTTTTTGGACGCATACCTTGCACATCTGCGGTCTTTTGTGAATTTGCAGCAGCTTTTGAACAGGCGAATTGTCATCAATGCTAATGGTGGACTTGCTGGGCATATTGCCGAATGCCTGTTAACATCAACACAGATTCAGATCTGTAAACGGCTATTTTGCAAGCCTGATGGAACATTCACCAACATTCCAGAGGATCGCCCCGACCCGCTACGCCCCGAGAATCGAAAATTAACGATAGAGACAGTCAAGCAGACAAGTGCGGATCTGGCGGTCGCATGGGACGTAGATGCAGATAGGTGCTTTTTTTATGATGAAAATGGAGAATTCGTTGAGGGATGTTACATTACGGCACTGCTCGCGGAATGCCTTCTTCAACAAAAACGAGGTGGAATTGTCATTTTTGACCCAAGAGCCATTTGGGCAGTGGAGAACTCCGTTACTTCTGCCAATGGCACACCACTTCTCAACCGATGCGGACACTCGTTTATCAAAATCCGCATGCGGGAAACTGATGCCCTTTTTGCAGGAGAAACCAGTGGACACTACTATTTCCGTGACAATTTCTATGCTGATAACGGTATGCTCCCCTTTTTGTTTGTACTTGAAATCCTCTGTGCAAAGAGGAGTTCACTCGCGGAACTGGTTAACCCTCTCCGAGCGAAATATCCGGTTTCTGGTGAAATCAACTTTGCGTTTGAAAGTCGTAATCTGATGCATGTTGCGATGAACACAGTCGAGCGTACACTGCACCAATTAGGGAGCCATTTCCACCTTGAAGCCCCTGTTGATGGCATGTCGGTCCGATTTCTCACAAACCGCCGAAGCGGCAATTTCAGTCGTCCAGAACCCGGCAGCTGGCGGTTCAATCTCCGAGAGTCAAACACTGAACCACTTTTGCGATTCAATCTTGAAAACGTTGAGTCTCTCTCTCTTCATGTTGAAAAAACGGAGCAGCTTAGTGAAATGCTGGAGAACCTCGGCGGCAGACGAGAAACAAAATTTCGTTGGGAAAATGGATAATTCCGTGAAATGAACCAAGAGAACTTCTCCTAGTAATGGTTTTGAATTATCTCATTATGCCAGGAAGTTCTCATTCTACGGTGTTGTTCTATTCTGAGGACTTACTTTGAACTCACGTCATAGGAGGATTATGATGAAATCAATTATTATTATCGCCATACTTTTCCTTTTTCCCTTCTGTACATGGTCAGGCACGTTTCTGGAAACTTTCGATCACGGTGATCTTGAGGGTTGGCAGGAACTTAGTGCCCATGACGCTTTACCCGGTTCATGGGAGATCATTGATGGCGAACTTCAGGCAATAATTCCTGGGGCATCTCGTTATCTCATAACGGGTGATGAGACATGGAAAGATTACAGTATCCAGGTTGATGTGATGCCTCTTGAAAAACCAGGTCCCGGAAATATCTCGATTCTCGCCCGTGTTAAAGGAAATTGGGCAGTTGATTGTGGGATTACCGACCTGATTTTCAATGATCCTGAATCAAAAGTGGTATGTTCTAGCCTTGATGTTCACGCAAATGAAGGCACCGTTCTGCACATTGAACCTTATCCGGCTTTAAGATCAAATAAATGGTCTAGACTGAAATTAAGTGTCAATGGAGATCACTTTAGTTTCTGGATAAATGAGAAGAAGATTGTGGAAACGGGAGGAGAGTTTGTCCTCATACAAGACGGTCGGGAATTTCAACTAAAGACAATGGATCTCTCACGCCACCCGGTAGACACAGGCGGGGCAGGTTTTGGTCTCGCGTATCATACAGCGAGATTCGATAATATTACGATCATCGGCGATAGTATACCTGACAAAGGTAGATTACCAGTATCGCCTCAAGCAAACCTATCGACAATGTGGAGTAGTTTGAAGCAGTTTTAGAAGGTTGCCATTAAGAATGTCTCTGCTGGAATCAGATCTACATCAGCTGGGTAAATTCCACCACAATGATAGTTTATACATTGTTTAAATTTGAATATGCCTTTGGAGAAAAATAGGGTTACCGAGTTTTAAAACGACTTTGGATTGGAATAAATCAAATGAGTTTCAGTGTTTTTGAACTATTAACGTACGAAAGAATGATTTTTTTCGCAATTTTGAGCTGTGGACTTTATGCCAGTTACACTGATTTCCGCTACGGGAAAATCGCTAACGGTTACACCGTGTTTTTAATCGGCTTTGGTATAATCTGTCAAATGGTATTCGTAAGTGAAGGAGACATCACCTGGATACACAGTTGTGTTACCCTTTTCGGTGGATTAGGTATCTCTTTTGTATTGTTTTATACCGGGATATGGGCAGCTGGGGATGCTAAACTGTTTTGGGGTATCAGTTTACTGATGCCACCGAGTGCTTTTACCCGTACCCCGGAGACGCAATTTTATCCGTTGATCTTGATGGTGAATATTTTTCTCCTTTTTTTGGTCTATATCACATTACAGTCCGTCTATAAATTGACCTTTCAACAGCAGCGGATGCTGATTGTCAAAGGTTTTGTTGCACAAGCAAAGCAATTTCCGAAACGCCTTCTTCAGGTGCTTTCTTATGTCGGTGTAAGTGGACTGGCTTTTTATATTCCCGCACACCTTGGTATAGAGTTAGATGTCGCAATCCGCATAGCTCTATTCATAGCGATTGCTTTTGCTTTCAATAGAGTAGTTGAAAAGTACATCCCTCAGAAATACAGAATCACATTTCATATTCCGTTTCTCCTTTTAGCTCTCTTTTTGGCTATCCCTTCGCTAATTCAACTCGGTATTTTTATCGTCATTATCTTTGTTTTTCCATGGTTTCTAATCATGTTTGACTCTGTAGTCCGTTCCGTTTTTACAAAACAGGTTCCTATTGAAAGTCTTCGTCCTAACATGATCCCTGCGGAACGCATCGTCAAAATTGAAGGACAAAACATGGACGATAAATACGTGAAAACTCCTGCAGGTTTTGCAAATCCGGCGCGAGATAGCATTATTGTGGATGTTTCATCTGAAGGGTTAACATCGCCCCAGGTTGAGCACTTGCGCCAACTTGCTGCAGAAGGTAGTTTGAAGGAATACGAAAATAGACTGCTTATTCAGGAAAAAATCCCATTTGCTTTGATGATTGTTTTGGGCGGCTTAGTGACACTACCTGCAAAGGGGATTGCTTATTCGTTTTTTCAGAGTGCAGAGATGCATCAGGTTTTGGAGAGAATAGGTTCGTTCTTTTCTTGATTAAAAAATAGCTGGAGTAATCGAGAATATTTACCTTACGTTACTCTCTGGTGTTTTTTGCCTTTGAGTTCTTGGGTATCCGTACTCTACAAATCTTATCATGTACGGATGATATATAATGACTGTCCCTCCTTGTATACATATCCTCCGTACCTACCACTTGTCACTCACCTTACATATTTCCTTCTATTAATTGTGGATTCCACAAGGAAATGCCGATATACAAATCAATAGTGGAACAACTTTGGAGTATATGGGCAATTGACTTGCTATGCAATCCTTTCTATGCGTGAAATTTTTGCAGAATTTTATGGTATATAGTGGTAATTTTTGCGTGCTAATATCGGAAATGAATTACAAATGAATTTCATTATAATGTTTTCAAGAAAAGATAATTACTTTGTTTCTTTTTGATAAACCCAGTGTGTGTCTGTGTTTTAGGGGAGTCTAAGCAATAAATATATACCATTATATGATTTTTATATAAATAATGTATATTTATATATCAATTGGCACTAAATTTGCTTGTCTTAATATAGCAGTTCTCACTAAATTTGCATGCTTTTATTAACAAGGGCGTACTTTGATTTTAATTGAATAAAGTTGTTATCGACTGTGTGTAACTTTCTGAGGAATATATTTGCGGTGTTGATTGCTGATAGTTATCAGTGAAGTTGTTTTCGTCATAGATATTCAACTGGAAACAACGGTTTCTGACTCACCACTCATACGCGCTAAGTCCTTGAATCAAACTTACATTCGCAAGGAGCGCGCATTGCAACGTGACAGGCAGTGAATTTCTTGAACCTGTTCAAAAGCATTAGATGAATCGGGTAGTGTGTAAAAATGAACGACCGAATCAGAGAAGAGAATACCTCTAATGAAGTACACATTGTTATTATTAGTGATGTGCCTGATACAGCAAGAAAATTAAAGGACGAGCTTGAACAGAACGGATATAAAGTCTCTATTGCTACCGATCGCGACACACAAATCTCGCTCCGCGCTGGCGATGCAATCTTGCGGGTGACCTACGAGGATAACGCTAACTTGCTAATTTCAGGACAACAAAGAGATAGCGTGTTTGCGATTGTGGAAGAGGCTCAGTCTGCGCTGAGAAGAGATAAATTTTCAGGGGATTACGGAGAAATTATTGGAGAAAGTTCCCAAATTTTTGAGGTTCTACAGCAAATTGAAGATCTTGCAGCTACGCCGTTGAGAGTCCTAATTTCTGGTGAAACCGGAACAGGTAAGGGGGTGGTCGCGCGTGCCCTGCATGAAAATAGTGGCAGATCGGGTGAAATGGTTTCTATCAACTGTGCAGCAATACCAGTAAACTTACTGGAAAGTGAGTTGTTTGGACATGAGAGAGGCGCATTTACAAGTGCCGATGCCCGACGTATTGGTAGGTTTGAAAGGGCTCACAATGGGACGCTGTTTCTTGATGAAATCGTTGAGATGCCGCTCTCCATGCAACCGAAGTTGTTACGCGCAATTGAGGAAGGCGAAATTGAACGCGTTGGTGGTGAAAAGCCAATTGCAGTGAATGTCCGAATTGTGGCGGCTACCAACAAGGATCTTGCGCGAGCTGTTAAAGATGGTATATTTCGTGAAGACCTCTATTATCGATTGAATGTTGCCTCTATATCTCTACCGATGTTATCAGAGAGAAAGGAGGATATCTATGTGTTAGTGTCGCATTTCCTTGAGAAATATCGACGATTTTTCAGTCCCTCAATTTTGCAAATCGCTAAAAGTACGCGAGCTCTCCTTGAAACCTATCCATGGCCCGGGAATGTGCGAGAGTTGGAGAATGCTATTGAGAGAGCTTCTTACCTTATTAAAAAAGGAGTGCTCTTACCGGAGCACCTACCAGAAGAGATTACGGCGTACCAAAGACAACCTGTGGATGTCTCCAAAGAGATTTCTACATTTGAAGACGAGCAAAAGGTGAGCGTGCCTCTTGGAACGAAGTTTGACGCAATGGAAGAAGCTTTCATTCGTACCACTTTGGAATGGCATGATGGGAATCGAACAAAAACGGCGGAGACACTCGGGATTGGTATACGAACGTTACAGAGGAAGTTGAAAAAATATAACGCTTAATTTCGGTTATCAGAGAATATGATACTTTTCTCTTTGTCCAAATTTTCCCTTGTTTAAACAGAAGCAACATGTTAAAATGGTGTGGATGTAGTAACTGAGGAGAGTGGACATGGACGCGAAATTGTGGGTTCCAGAATACGACACCCCGGAATTATGGCATAAGGAAATATCGCGGCGCTCTTTTTTCAAGGGTGGAGTCACGAGTTTTCTGGGGCTTGTCGCGATGCAGCATTTCGGCTCCAGCAGCTTAGCGCAGCTTGAGGATGTTATGCCGCGTGCCAAGCATTGTATCGTCCTGTTCATGAATGGTGGTGCAAGTCAGATAGACACTTTCGATCCGAAACCCGGCACTGAAAACGGTGGTCCCTTTGCAGCGATTCCAACGAGCGTTAAAGGTATAAAGGTTTCCGAACATCTCCCGCGGGTCGCGCAGCAGGCACATCATCTCTCTATCATTCGTTCCATGGTCTCACGTGAAGGGAATCATGAACGCGCACGGTATTTACTACATACCGGATATGCACCAGGTGGTGCAGTCAAACATCCAACCCTCGGTTCACTTACCTCTTACTACCTTGACGATAGTTTATCGGATCTTCCGAGTTGTGTTAATATTAATGCGCCGACGTATTCTGGCGGATTTCTTGGTGCCACGCATGACCCATTTGTAGTCAATGATCCGATGCGTCCTGTGGAGGACCTCTCGTATCCGGCACAGATGGACACACACCGCTTTCGCGAACGGCTCAAGATGCTCAGAACAATCGAGAAGGATTTTATCGCCAAACGGACTGAACGCAGCACGGAAGCACACGAAGCGATTTACAAGAAAGCCGACCAACTCATCAACTCCCCTAAAATAGATGCGTTTCAACTTAACGATGAACCACTTGCTGTCCGCGAAGCCTACGGCATGAATAAATTTGGTCAAGGCTGCCTGATGGCGCGTCGTCTCGTGGAGGCTGGCGTCAAATTTGTAGAAGTTTCATTAGATGGATGGGATACACATCAAAATAACTTTGAGCGTACCAGAGAGCTCCTCGATATGGTAGATCCGGCGTTCGCGATGCTCCTGAAGGACTTGTCCGAGCGCGATCTCCTTGACCAAACTATTGTGCTCTGGCTCGGAGAATTCGGACGTACACCGAGGATTAACAACAACGATGGGAGAGATCATCATACTAACGGTTGGTCTGCTGTTGTGGCAGGAGGCGGCACAAGCGGTGGACAGGTAGTCGGAAGCACGAATGAAGATGGGACTAAAGTTGTCAGCGATCCACTCGGCGTGCCTGACCTTTTTGCGTCGCTCTGTTTTGCGTTTGGGATCAATGCAGACGAAGAGAACTACTCCCGCTCCGGACGACCGATTCGGGTTGTTAATGATGGCATGGTTATAGAGGAGTTATTTAAGACCTTATAGCGCGCAGCTTGCAAGCGCATATTACTAAAGTATGGATTTTGAAGGCGCGCCAGCTGGGACAAACAATGAGGGTTATTGCTGGCACATTCAGAGGTAGACGCTTGGCTGTCCCCAAAGGGAACCGTCTCGTCCGCCCAACCACTGATCGGGTAAAAGAGTCTGTGTTCAGTATCCTGCGAGAACAGGTTGTTGATGCGAATTTTCTTGACCTTTGTGCCGGTACTGGGAGTATGGGGATCGAGGCGTTAAGCCGTGGGGCGAAACACGTTACATTTTTGGATCGAGATCGGCGGTGCCTCGCAATTATAGAACGAAACTTAGATGTTTGTGGTCTTACAACTGAATCCCGTGCGAGGTATTATCTACTCTGTCGAGATATTCTAAAAGGGATTAAGTCCCTTCATAAGCAAGCATCTATATTTGATGTTATCTATTTTGATCCGCCCTATGGTGTTGGTTTGGAGGACGGTTCGCAGGGCGGTATTGAACTATACACTACCAGTTTAGCACGACTTGCGGAGACCGCGTTACTTGAAATCGGTGGTATGTTACTTGTTGAACATGCAAAGCAGGTTGTTTTGCCTGACGCTGTTGGAAGTTTAAGTCGGGGCAGACAGGCACGCTACGGGGATACGATCGTATCATTTTATCAAAGGAACGTATAGGTACCTAAGCATTATTAAGGAATTTTTCCTTTTAAACACCGGAAAAAAATACTGGTGGAAGAATGAACATGAAAATCTTGAATCTTCAATCCGGAACGCCCTTTCAGATGGGCAAAGGTAAAAACTGGCGTGTTGTGCATCCAGATATGGGTTCAACGCAGTTGACACTGAACCATGGGGTTCACGCACCTGGTCAAGAATTCACACAGCATTACCACGATGCCTCAGAAGACGCGATTGTCGTATTAGAAGGTGGAGGGGCTATCCGACAAGGGAGTGTTTATACCCCAATTACTGCAGGTGATCTTATTTTTGTACCTGCGACGGAAGTCCATGGAACTGTCAACACCACACCGAACATGGCACGCTTAATTAGTTTCCAATCCCCGCCGGATATGGCACTATACCGAGGCGAACGAGATACTCCTAATGAGGCACCGACACCAGCACATGGGCACCGAAGTAACGTTCAAGTCATTAATATGGCGCGAAGCGGTCCTGTTTTTGGGAAGCCTGTCGATTGGCGAAGCGTCGTCTCACCGCACAAAGGCTCTGTGCATCTCTCCTTAGACTACATTCACCTAAATAAAGATGAAGGATTTACGCACGAACCGATAGAGACTGAATCGATCTACGTGCTAAGAGATGGATGTGCTGAAGTGACATCTGATGCTGAGACACGAGCGTTGGGACAACATGACGTTCTCTTCCTCGCTCCTGGAGACACTTTTTCGCTTTCCAACACAGGGGATGAGCCGACCACAATAATATATTGTTGGGCGGTTGTCTCTTCTCAGTAGCCTTGATGTCCTTAAAATGGTCACTTGCAAGATATATCAGGACGTGCGAATGCCAATCGGTGACGACTTCTGGACGCGTAAGAACTGTTTTTGTATACTGGTGCTAAGACCAGAAAAGGAAATTGATGGATGAAATCAGATGATGTAGCTGTCTCACGACGGGGAAACTTGGTCGTGGTAAACCACAATAAATTTGAGATTAAATTCAACCTTTCAAAAGGAACATGGGATTACATTAATGAAAGTGGCAACACAATTATCCGCAATGGATGTACACAGATAGCCCTTAATGATGGGAGTGTTGTCAAAACCGAAGATGCTGGCACCCGCAACTTTATCACAGCGTCTCCACAGGAAGATGCATTCGGTACCTATCACCAGATCTGTTTCTCACACGAAGCTACTGGGAAGGGTATACGGATAAACACCTACCTCAATTGTTACGCTACACAACCTGCTATTCTGCTGAGAGTCGGTGTTGAAAATCTCAGGCAAGGGCGTTCGTTGCAGTTAGGCAGTTTAACGGTACTTAGCGTTTCAACAAACCGCGGTGCGGTATTAGTTGACGGGGCTCCTTCAGATTGTCAC
Organism: Candidatus Poribacteria bacterium; assembly: GCA_958295815.1. Lineage (GTDB taxonomy): Bacteria > Poribacteria > WGA-4E > WGA-4E > WGA-3G > WGA-3G. Next base: position 564,360 of record OY282374.1, read on the forward strand.
CTTTTCATTAACATGCCGCCTGTTTCTCCGGGTGTAAGTAGAAAACTCTATGACGGGTTTTTGTTGAGCGAGGCAGATGCCAGACATCCTTGTCACGATGGGATGCTTCACGATACTGAGAACGACAGGGCATTGGTTTTCGGATTTCTGACAGCAGAGAAATGGTGGCCGCGAATCCAGGTCGGTTGTCAAGGCGATTCGGGGACCAACTCGCAATCCCGAGCTAAAAAGACGTCAACATCGGGTGCTAACCCTTGGGCACTCTATCATCTGTGTGACCAGCAGTGCAAATTCGGGGAAGAAATTACCTCAGAGACTGTGTACCTCAACTTTTCGGGTGATCCTGCAGCATGTTATGAACACTACACGCAGATGTTGGCACTGAAGAATGGTTGTGCTGAGGATCCTACCTCTCTTGCATGCGATACTCCTATCACTGCTTGGAATCTTCCTTCTGGGCAATCTCCACTGGACGCGGATACTATCTTAGCACAAACCGACGAGCTTGCAGAAAATCCTTTTTTTCAACCAAACTTCCTCAGTGGGATGGGTTATATTCAATTGGATGCCGGGTTGGAACCGCGATTGGAAAGTTATGCATCGGTTAAAAATGGATCGGGCGCACAGGCTGCTGACGAAATGCAGGCAGCTCTTAGTCAGATCCGGGCAAAAGGCTTCAAGACCGGGATTCGGATTAATCCCTTTTGTGCGACGCTTGATTCAGAACTCGTGCAGAAACATCCGAATTACTGCATACAGGAGGTGACGGAGCGAAGGGGGAAAGAGAGGACGCGTCGGCATTCAAGACGTAACACAAATAAATCCGCCACAACGCATCTACCGGAAAATAGTATGGAAGTCGCTCTGTTAGACGTTTCCCACCCCGGAGTGCAGCGACATATCCGTGAACAGATTAAACAGATAGTCAACGGATACGGATGTACACTCATCAATGTAGATTTCACAGCTTATACGACCGGTCTCACCAATAGTACACATAACTTGCGGTGGCATGACCAAACGCTCACATCTGTTCAACTGTATCGCCTTGCCGGTGAATTACTGAGAGATGCTATTGATGAAGCACGCTCGGCGAACGCATCTGCTAATGGAGAGGTTTTGCTCGCTGGATATAATGCTGTTACGGGACCGTGTCTCGGGGACATCTTACTGAACGCTCCGTTACTTAACCCTCCATTTTCCAGTATAGGCGCAGTCTCGAACCGCACAAATGACCCATGGCACCATCAGCGAGGAACGAAGCACCGCTTGAGCAGATATGGAGCACATATCCGTGAACATAATGTACTCTGGCGGCATGTCTTTGGCGAGCTTGCTGTTGATGAACCAAGACCCGTTAATGAGGCGATTGTGGAGATGACAGCTGCAGCGTTGAGTGGTGGGGCGGTCTTCTGCACTGACCAATTAACAACGCTCGCTTCGTCACGGGCGGCGCACTTGTCGCGAATCTTTCCACTCTTGGGTGACGCTGCCACGCCAGTAAACCTTTATGATGAACCATTCCCACAAATCTGGAGCCTGCCTGTTTCAACGCAGAGCGAAACTTGGCACCTCGCGGCAATCTTTAATTGGAATGACCACGAAGATGACGCTTACTTTGAACTTGATGTTCTTGGGTTAGACCAATCTAAAGAGTATCTCGTCCACGATTTCTGGATGCGGCAATACCTCGGAAAGGCGTCGCATAGTTTAACCTTACTGAATATTCCGCCTCGTTCTGTCAAGCTGCTCTGTTTTCGTGAAGAACAGAGCGTTCCACAGCTGCTGGCAACTGATATGCATTATGCGCAAGGTGCTGTCGAAATTCTATCTGCGGGTTGGGATGGCAACAGCCAGAGTTACCTGATCGTTTGCAAACCGCTTAGACAAGCAGATAGCACCTGCTTTATTCATGTCCCGGATGGATACATACCGGTAGGTGTGTCGGCTTATGGGAGCGGTTATCAATACAATTGGGATGCCCCAGTCTGTCAACTAACGTTTACGAAGATTCAACCAGACAAACTGGTACAGGCAAGTATCCAATTTGCGAAAACCTCTGGTGGTTCTTCTGGTAGGCAGGGTTTATAACACCAGTGAATGTGGATGTCACCGACCGCGCTTCTGTGCGATCTTATGTTGCAATAAAATCGAGGATTGGACTGTGAGTACTATTCGGACGAAGCTGCAAACTCTCAAAACACAGGCAAGCGTCTGTACAGCGTGTGATTTGTCGAAAACTCGTGCGAATGTTGTTTTTGGCAGTGGGAGTGCTGATGCGAAATTAGCCGTTGTCGCGGAGGGACCGTCCGCCGCTGATAATCATACGACCCTTCCATTTTCGGGTCCTGCTGGGAATGTGCTTGATGAGGTGCTCGCTGCGAACGGTTTAACGCGCAGCCAAGTCTGGTTGACAAATATCATTAAGTGTCGAGCTGCAAGCCTTAAAGGGGGTGTGCTAAAAAATCGACCGCCGAAGGTGTCGGAAATTAAGGCATGCTCTAAGTGGCTTGGTGGAGAACTGACCTTGATTCAACCTTCAGTGATTCTGTGTATGGGGGCACCCGCTGCAAAGGCACTCATCCATCGAAGCTTCCGTATTACCGAGGAGCGCGGCGTCTGGTTTACGGATACACTGTACGCGCCTTTCGCGATGGCGACCTTTAATCCGGCTTATGTCATGAGACAAGAAGGCGAGGATTTTGAGGCTGTCCGACAAATCGTCATTAACGATATCGCTGAGGCGCAGCGGAAATTAGATGAATCTGAGGCGTTACCGAAATTAACGCTTTTTTGATGTTGAAATCTCTGATGTATGTAGACGTCCTGAAAAAACAAGGAAAATGCCATTGAAGAAACAAATTGCTATTGATGCCGTGCTAAAAGCGATGCAGCTTTGTGAACAGGTGCAAGCTGAGATGGTGTCAACTGATGCGATCCAAAAGGTAGATCGGAGCCCTGTAACCGTTGCTGATTTCGGATCACAGGCACTGATATGCAAAGCGATCGGGGACGCTTTTCCTGATGATGTTATTGTTGCTGAAGAAGATGCACAGGCACTTACGGAGAACGCAATACTTTTAGAACGTGTCACGGATTATGTGAACCGCTTTGCAAAAGAGAACGTTTCTGCGGACACTGTCTGCGAGTGGATTGATCGGGGAAGCGGTGAGGTCGGACAGCACTTCTGGACGTTGGACCCAATTGACGGTACAAAAGGCTTTCTTCGCCGCGATCAATATGCAATTGCTTTGGCTTATATTGTTGATGGAATTGTTCAACTCGGTGTTTTGGGCTGCCCTAATTTGTCGTATCGTTTGGACGCTATGGACGCTGAGCGTGGGTGTCTTTTCGTTGCAGCCCGCGGTGAAGGCACGCAGCTTTATACAACAACGGGTGACTTTTTAAAGCAGGTCCACGTATCAGAGAAGACGCATCGCTTTGCAGAGAGTTTTGAGTCCGCGCACGGTGATAGCGATGCACATAGCAAAATCGCGGATGCACTCGGAATTACAGAAATCCCTGTTCGGATGGACAGTCAAGTGAAGTACGGCATTGTTTCCCGTGGTGAGGCGTCCCTCTATATCCGTCTACCGAACCCCGCATCCCCAGATTATCGCGAATGTATCTGGGATCACGCTGCAGGGATGATTGTTGTTCAGGAGGCGGGTGGGACAGTCACAGACGCTAATGGCGCACCGCTTAATTTTTTAACGGGGAAACGGATGCATGAGAATCGCGGTATTGTCGCAACTAACGGAAAACTTCATCAACACGTTTTAAACGCTTTATCTAATCTATAAGGAGCGAATAGAGAGTATGAAAGCTGGGCAAATTGTCGCACCACATCAAATTGAGATTGTTGATATAGAACAACCGAATCTTGCCGATTATCCCGATGGTACAGTGAAGATAAAAACTGCTCATAGTGCCATCTGTGGCACTGATATGCCGTCGTTCGTCCTTGAACACCCGGCGGAAAGTTATCCACTTCAACCAGGGCTTTCGATTCACGAGGCAATCGGCGTTGTCACAGATAGTAAATCGGACAGATTCAAAGCGGGGGACTCCGTCCTCGCACTGCCACGCTACATCGGTGGACTTTCGGAATACTTCCTGTCGGATGAGAGCGTCACGATGCCGTTGACGGATTTCCCACGGAAGGACTGCATCCTAATGTCTCAACCGCTTGGCACTGTTGTCTGGGCGTGTCGGAAGCTGCCGAATCTGCTCAATCTTGATGTGGTTGTTGTCGGGCAGGGCCCCATGGGGCTTCTCTTTACGCACATGTTGAGCAATCTCGGTGCGAAGACGGTGATCACAACCGACGTTGTTGACTTCCGACTTACCGTTTCCAAGAAGATGCGTGCCACACACACAGTTAATGTTGAAAAGCAAGATCCAGTTGCTGTTGTTGAGAAAATTACGGAGGGCAGAATGGCGGATCTGGTTATTGAGGTGGTTGGACACCAGACAGAGACGATCAATGATTGCCTCCAGCTGCTAAAGCGCAGTGGAACGCTCCTCGCCTTCGGTGTGCCAGACGACCAGATTTACGATTTCCATTTCGCTGACTTCTTCCGAAAAAATATCAACTTCATCGGATCCGTCGGACCAGATGCCCCAAACGACTTCCCACTGGCGATGGATATGATTGCTCAGGGTCGTTTGGATGTATCGCCGATTATCACGCATCATCTGCCTTTTACAGAGGCGCAACTCGGATTTGAAATGGCTCTGAACAGGAAGCATGAAGCGATCAAGATTATTTTCGACTACGAATAGTAGCAGGCACACTCCGCTGTGCCGTCACATAGTAGCAGGCACACTCCGCTGTGCCGTAAAAGTAGTAGGCACACTCCGTTCTGCCGTCACATAGTAGTAGGCACACTCCGCTGTGCCGTTCACAAAGGCAATTCAATCGGACGTCCCTCACGGCTTGATTGGTAGATAGCGAGGATAATTTCCACAGCTTTGCGTCCTTCGCGTCCGTCAACGAGGTGCGAGGCATCTTTCTCAAGTCCGTTAATTAGGTTTTCCATCTGCCGCCGATGATTTGCATGGTTTATAGCACGTGGGTCGGAGGCACCGCCGCCGGTATCCGTTTTTTGTGCGAATTGTTCTCGGATTTCCGCATCTTCAGGAAGTTCTGGGTCAAATTCCCAGGTCACGATGTCCTCTTCGGCTAAGACGACAGTCCCGTGTGTGCCGGAGATTTCAGTCTTCTTGAGCATGCCGGGGTAAGCGGCAGTCGTGCCTTCGATGACACCGAGTGCGCCGTTTTCAAACCGAAGTGCAGCAACAGCAGCGTCTTCGACTTCGATCCGTTCGTGCGCCAGTGTATCGGTAAAGGCTTGGACAGATTTGACGGGACCCATGAAATACTGGAGTAGGTCAATGGCGTGAATAGATTGGTTCATGAGCGCGCCGCCGCCATCGAGGTCCCACGTGCCGCGCCAACCGCCGCTATCGTAGTATTCTTGGGAACGATACCATTTGATGTAAGCATCGCCTAAGGTGAGTTTACCGAACCGACCGCTCTCAATTGTGGATTTAACGAGTTGTGTGCTTTCGGTGAAACGAGAATTAAAGATGGCGCATAATCGGACACCCGCCGCGTCACAGGCTTCGATGATCGCATCGCACCGTGGTAAGGTGATTTCCAGCGGTTTTTCGACGATGACGTGTTTACCGGCTTCTGCGGCAGCGACAGCAGGTTCCAGGTGCGCACCGCTCGGCGTACAGATGCAAACGATGTCCAGATCGTCACGTTTGAGCATTTCCATATAGTCGATGTAGCTGTCAACGTTGTATCGGTCGGTGAGCCGTTTGGCATTTTCAGCGTTTCTTGAACTGACTGCGACGAGTTGACCGTGTTCTAATTCAGAAATTGCGGCGGAGTGAAAATCTGAAATCATTCCACATCCGATAATACCGAATCCGTAAGTCTTCATATTTTGTATATTCCTTTTGCGAAATCAAAGATTTGTGGCTGTAAGTTTAAAAATAAATTATGACTTCCAACGAGAACCAAGTTCCAGAAGATCCAACAGCAGAGGAAACGGAAGCAGAGCAGACCTCTGGTAATAAAGTATTTAGAATTATCTGTATGACGTTTTGCCTTGCGGTAACGGTGCTGTTTCTTTGGGTTTGGCATCACCAAACGCAGTTCAACGACCACTATCGGAAAGCAACTTTTCTGATGCGCAACGGCGAAGCAAAACAGGCGATTGAAGTGTATCAGAAAGCAATCAAAAATAAGGCTCGCACGATTTTCTTCGCGAAAGAACCTTCAGCTTATAACAACCTTGGACAGGCGCATCTGTATGCAGAAGAATATGCCGAAGCGATCGCTAACTTTAAAACAGTAATTGAGATGGCACCCGATATAGCTGAGGGTTACATCAATCTCACAACTGCGTATCTCCGACAAAATTTACCAGCTGAGGCGCGGACTTCGTGTCTGCACGCCCTTCAAATTTTTCCAAAGACTGCTCTACTCCACTACAACCTCGCGTGTGCTTATGCGTTAGAGGGTGAATCCCAAAAAGCAGTTGACTCACTCACGCAAGCGGTAAGTCTCAACCCAGAACTCAAGACTTTTGCACAACAAGAAGACGCACTTAAAGGAGTTGTGTCTGAACTTCCGTGAGTGTGTAGGTCTTTGTCTGAGTGAATTATACGCCTATTCCCCTCTATTTGCAACGAAAAATGGGCGAGAATAAATCCCGCCCATCTCGGTTACAATAGGCATCGGACAGATACAATCTACCATTACCGCTTCAGTTTACCCCATGTCGTTGTCAGTTTGCCGCGAGCAGAAACATCAAGCGTTTCGTTGATGATTTTCTGGATGTCAGCTTCAGAGAGTGCGTAGTTGGCTAACATCAATTCATCGATTCGGCCCTGAAAGAAACGGGGGCAGCATCCATTATTTTCGCCTCCAAATTTCAACGATCTGTCCGGCATACTCCGACCAGGTCCCTTCTGTGAGATAACTTTGCCATCAGATTCCCCGTTGATATAGAAACGCGCTTCGCTCCCATCCCACGCAAGCGCAACATGGGTCCACTCTTTCGCCTTCAGCTTACCGTCAGAAATATGGTAGCCGGGGTTATTGGTGTCGTAGAAATAGTAGGCAAGTTGGCCGGCACCGGGTTCGATTTGCAGATAATAGGTGTTTTTGAAGAAAATGGTGAATTTATTCTCTTGACCACCCGCTGGAAGTTCGTCAGGATAAACCCACGCCATCATCGTAATCTCTTCGTCCATATCGACTTCATCGGAGTGCGCAACCTCAATAAAATCGGCTTTACCGACCTTACCAGCCATTTGCACAGCGTCCCCAGAAATGCCTTCAGCCCACTTTATATCGCCGTTGAATTCGCCGACTAAGCCAGCCGTTTCATCTTCAGTCTTATCCCCTTTGCCTTCGTCGAAATGCCAGACATATAACTTCTCACCGAGTTGTTTCACGTTGCCCTTTCCACCTGCAGTGAATCCTACTTGGCAGATAGATAGGCTGAGAAAAACGCATAGCATTAGAAAAACTTTGGTTCTCATCAGTAATTCCTCCGTATAGAATAAGAGAAGGGCGATGTAAGAACCCGCCCTTCCGGTAGAACTTGGCAATAGGCAGGCTTTGTGACGCTGCCACTATAACAGAGGGTGTTTAGCTGCTCCTACATTTTGAGCTTGCCCCATGTTGTAGCAAGTTTGTCACCGGGGTCCACAGCGAAGAAAACGCCGTTTTCCATATCCTGATTAATCTCATCAACAGAAAGGGCGCGATTGTAGATGGCTACCTCATCAACCAAGCCAATCATACCGGGGAGTCCCGTTTGTGCCTTGCCGATGCGGAAGACGACTTCAATGCTGTTAATTTTGCCCTTTGGTGGTGCGAATTCAACGTCCAATTTACCATCAATGTATTGACGAATCATATCCCCATCGAAGGTAGAAGAGACGTGGTGCCATGCTTCCAATTTCGGCTTAATGGTCTGCTTGTTCCGGGAACCTTGCCATCCTCCGATGTTAATCCAGGTCTCAATTTGCGGAGCACCGGTAAACTGTGCGCTCCACTGGAGGCAATAACCACCGACGTTTGCTGAACTCCTACGTCCCATCAGGTTGGAGTCCCCTTGAGATTCTTCAGGGAAGTACCATCCCTGAATTGTCAGTTCATCCGTGATGTCGAGTTCAGGGACTGCGTCAACCTCTACAAACTGATCGGAATTTTCAAGATGAACAGCACCGCCAATTTTGCCATCTTTCGACCAGACTGCACCTTCCAAGGTGCCTTCAATATTATTTCCACTTACATCTTTCACCTTGCCGCCGTCGTCTTCATCAAAAGTGAAGTACAACATGAGTGCCTTATCGTCATTTATTGCCCACGTGTTGACACTTAGGCTCAAGGCGATAAGGCAGAAAACAGTGATAACGGATTTCATTGAGAGTGAACTCCTTTTTTAGCGGGTGTCGGTTATCGGTTATCAGTTATGAGTTAAAGAGGGCACTGTAACAATTGACCGCTTTCTGGCGTCCCCAAGTTTGGGTAGATTGTTACAAAACGTCTCTTAACCGACAACTGATAACCGAAGACTGGTCGCCATTTAGAAACTGGAAATCTGAATTTCCTTTGAAGTGATAAACTCAAGGAGTGCCGGAACGCCTTCCTGAGTCTTCTGGATGCCGCGTTGAATAGCTGGAATAATCTGATCAGGTGTTTCGACACGCTCACCGTAGCCACCGAATGCTTTTGCCATGTCTGCATAGTGCCCAGAGATGTCTGTAGACCTGAATTTTTCGGTAGATACGGGCATAATCGGAATCTCAATCGCCATAGAGAAGTTATTGAAAAGCACTGACAGAATTGGGATTCTTTCTCGCACAGCAGTCTCGAAATCCATACCGGTAAAACCAATAGCGGCGTCACCCCAGACGTTGACACAGAGATGATCGGGTCTTGCCAGTTTCGCACCCATTGCGAGTCCGAGACCGTAACCGAGCTGCGTCGTTTTGCCCCAACCGATATAGGTGAGTGGTGCAACAGACTGCCAGAACGGAGACATTTGGTCGCGTGGACTCCCCGCATCGTGCGTAATAATCGTATTTTTCACATCAACAGTATGAAGCAGATCCTGGATAACGCGATACGGCGTCATCGGCACTTCATCAGAGGTGAGTTTAGCCTTCCACTCTTCGAGCCATTCGGCTTTGACCGCACTAATTTCTCCAGTGACAGCTGCCGTCTGCTCCTCAGATGCGCCATTGGAGCGGTCGCGAACTGCTTCTATTAATCCTTCTAAAATCAAGCCTGCATCGCCGACGAGGGCAATATCAACAGGAACGTCTTTGTTGATATCCGCCGGATCTAATGTAGCGTGAATAACCCGTTTCCCCTCAGGAATCCTGACCCCGAATCCGGTTCGAGTGAAACTACATCCGATACCGAGAATCAGGTCAGTTTTTTGGAGGAAATGATGCACCGGTTTCGGAATCGCGCGTCCGCCAGAACCGAGTGCCAAAGGATGATCTTCAGGAAACGCACTCTTACCAGCCAAACTCGTCGTCACAGCAGCCCCAAGCAGCTCCGCCAATTCTTTCAAGGAGTCCCAAGCTTGTGCGTAATGTACACCTTGTCCTGCGTAGATGACGGGACACTCGGCATTGAGTAGTGCTTCTGCAGCTTCTTCGATTGCCTCGGTGTCAGGTCTGTAACGTACGGTAGGGACCGGTGACGGATCGAAAGAATCCGAAATTTCCTCACCAAAGATGTCCGATGGGAATTCAACGAGCGCAGGACGAGGTCTGCCGTTCCGTACCTGTGTAAAGGCACGCCGCATGGCTTCCGGAACTGATTCAGGCGTCGTAACCTGTTCACACGATTTTGTCACGTGCCGATAATTCAGGGCAGAATTAAAATTCGGTTGGATTTGTGTTAGACCTCGGGAATAGCCACCCGGCAATACCACAATCGGTGCGGAATCGCCAAACGCTTGTGCGACACCACCGAATGCGTTTTCGGAACCCGGTCCACTCTGCATGCAGAACACACCGATCTTTTCGCCAGAGGTCATTCGGCTCATCGCATCTGCCATGTGAAGTCCAATCCGTTCCTGTCTAACGATAATCGGGCGAATATCCAACTTCGCTGCTGCCTCGATTATTGGGTTGACGGGATAGGCGAATAAGTACTCTACTCCCTCCGCTTTAAGCACTTTTGCAACTGCATCGACAACTTTCATATTTTTCTCCAATCCGTAGTCGCGATCTTGGGATCGCCTTATGTCTATAGAAAAGACCTATGAGGTCGGGTTCGTTGGTGTTCCAGCATCCATCACAAGAGGAAAATGGTCACCTACCAATTTATCACCATCGTTAACGGTAACAAAAGGTTTCATAACGTGGCTTCCGCTGGCATCGTATAGCGTTTCACCTGTCATATAATGCACTGCAATCGCACGCCGAGGACTACCACTGGTGTTGTCGTGCGAACCGTGCCATGTTAAGGAGTGATGGTAATGAACGTGTCCTTTCGGTACCGGGCAGAGTTCCACGGCTAATTCGTTATCTTCAAAGTGGTCGGGCATGGAATGGATGTCCTTGACGGAATGCAGAAACCCAATCTGATTGCCCCAATGATAAGAGCCAGGGACCATACGCATACATCCATTACTTTCATCAACATCGTCCAAGGCGACCCAAGCACTTACCTGACTCGTTTTTGGCGTAAGAATCGGCCAATACGGTGAATCCTGATGCCACATATTTACACCGCCCACTTTCGGTGGTTTATATTGGATCTGGTCGTGCCAGACGCGTAACTCTGTTGCTGATGTTAGTTGCCCGATTTCTTCTACGATAATTGGGTTATAAACGAGTCGATGGTAGGCTGGACTCGCCTCCCAAATGTTAACAACTTGCCAGACTGGACTCTCTTCTTTGCGACCGAGATTAGCGATGTGCACCGGCTGCGAAATATCCGCTTTCTCGTAATCGTCAATAACACGTGCCAATTCTGACCGTAGTTCCTCAACCTGATCATCGCTTAAAACACGGCTTCCAAGGAGAAAGCCTTTCTCACGAAATGTGTCAACTTGGGTTTGGTTGAGCATACTTCCCTCCCATAAAAAGACTTATATGTTAGCCTTCGTCGGCTTTCCCGCATCCATCACAAGCGGAAAATGGTGACCTGCCAATTTATTACCACCATTAACGGTAACAAAACGTTTCATGATGTGATTTCCGCTTTCATCGTAGATGGTTTCGCTCGTCATATAATGCACCGCAATTGCCCGACGCGGACTACCGCTGGCGTTGTCATGCGACCCGTGCCATGTTAAAGCGTGGTGATAGTGAACGTGTCCCTTCGGTACAGGACAGAGTTCTACCTCCAACTCATTATCTTCAAAGCGATCTGGCAATGAATCAATGTCTGCGACCTCGCGCAAAAATGGCATCTGACTACCCCAGTGATAGGAACCGGGGACCATACTCATACACCCGTTGCTTTCGTCAGCATCGTCCAACGCAACCCAAGCACTCACCTGACTCGTTTTCGGCATGAGAATTCCCCACAACGGCGAATCTTGATGCCAACGGTTGACACCACCAACTTTTGGCGGCTTGTATTGGATTTGGTCGTGCCAGACGCGCAACTCCGTCGCCGACATGAGTTGTCCAATCTCTTCCACAATGGTCGGGTTGTGAACGAGTCGGTGATAGGCAGCACTCGCCTCCCAAATGTTAACGATTTGCCAAACCGGGCTTTCTTCTTTACCGCCGAGGTTGGCAATACGAACGGGCTGCGGAACCTCAAGTTTTTCGTAGCTATCAATGACCCGCGCCAATTCAGCACGCAATTCATCAACCTGTTCATCGCTTAATACGCGGTTTCCGAGAAGAAAGCCTTTTTTACGAAATGTGTCAACCTGAGTTTGGTTGAGCATACTCGCCTCCTATAGCATCTATATCTTAGTACTGAGAAATCTTGTGGTTTTCCACACTACTGTGTTGTATTTTACTTGCCGGTTACCTTATTTTTCAGTTCTACCCACTCTTCATCGCTGAGTTTTGGGGGCCATGCGATCCGCTCGCCGATGAGTGCGGAGCGATACGCCGCCATAATCACGTCGAATCCAAGCATCGCGAACTCCAATCTGTTGCGATGCGGTTGGTTTTCGTCATCGAGCCAAGTTGCGATGGCTTGTGTAAAGTCCCGTTGTCCCTGTTTGTCGTCTTCACCGAAGTGCGTTTTCTCGACGAAGTGGTGTGCCATACCCTCAAGCTGATAACCCCATGAACCGTTTTCACGCCACCACATCCTGCCTTTGGTCCCCCAGAAATCGAGGTTACACCGTGGATTGCTGCCCGGAAAATCAATAGTTCCAAATGCTGTCCGTGCGGATTCAAATAGGACGCGTGCACCGTTCTCAAATGTATAGATCGCCATCAAATTTTCAGGACATTGGCGGTGTGGAACATCATAAATCTCGGCACCCTCAACGGCACCCCAGACGTGTGTAATTGGGATGTCTTTAAGCGCAAACAGTACAACGTCCATCAGGTGGGTATCCATGTCGGTGATGTCGCCTTCGGTACAGGCACGAATGAAGTGTATATCGCCGAGGCTATCGTCGGCAAAAAACTCAAGCAGTTTTTCAGCGAAGGGTAGGTAACGTCGTTGATGGTTGACGATAATCTTCAAACCTGTTTTCTCGTACGCTGCGGTGAGTGCGTCTGCTTCGCGAGGTCTGAGTGCGAGCGGTTTCTCTATCACCAGTGCCTTAACACCCGCTTCGGCGGCAGGCTCTACCCAAATATGTCGTGGCACCGTCGGCTCTGTTACGGCGTGGATAATATCGGGTTTTTCCATCTCCAACATCTCAGTGTAGTCTGTATACCCCGGGACGTTGAGTTCTTCTACTGCTGCATTTAACCGTTCCTCGTCAATTTCGCAGATGGCAATTACCTTCATATTTTCGATGCCTTCATAACGTCGGGCATGGTGTACACCGCGTCTTCCGCCAACGATCCCAGTTCGATACATCGCCATAATATGCCTCCCAGTTGAAGCGTGCAGTTACAGGTTTCCGAAACTTGTCATTATATTAACACGCTCGCAAATTTGTGTCAATAGACTGTTTTTGTATCTCAGGGCATTCAGCTTTTCTGTAGGAGGGATCTCCGAATCCCGACTCTTCTTTCTGTAGGAGGGATCTCCGAATCCCGACTCTTCTTTCTGTAGGAGGATCTCCGAATCCCGACTCTTCTTTCTGTAGGAGGATCTCCGAATCCCGATTCTGGTCTAAAGTGGGCAGCATACCATAAAGTCGAATTCCAACAAAAAAGCCCACCGTCAAAGGACGACAGGCTTTCTTTTTTTTTGCCAAGTAGAAATATTCTTGGCATAGTTCTCTTTTTAATTCGAGATTTCAATGAATTCCTTTGCTGTGCCTGAATGGATTATTTCAAAAAACTTGGGACGTTATACCGTTTACACAGCGGAAACCGAAGTTGCTATAGGTGGGATTGCGCTTAGTACGATCAGCAACGCGCACGGCATGAGGGACGCAGCCATCACATCCATCACGTACCGCCCGAGGCGTTCTAATCTTCGTAAAGTTATTAATGAGCCAACCTATGTCATAGGAACCAGAAAGTGGATTCCGGTATGGCGACTTTTTGTAGAAGTCCAAATCATATTCGTCAAGGCACCATTCAAAAACATTGCCTGTCATATCATACAAACCATACCCGTTAACAGGATATGTTCCTACAGGGGTCGTATCGCCAACTATCCCACCGTAGTTCGCCATGTTGGCATATATTGAATCGCCCCACGGAAACCTCTTACCTACCAGACCACCGCGCGCAGCCTTTTCCCATTCAGCTTCTGTCGGTAAACGTTTACCTGCCCACTGTGCATAAGCCATCGCTGCATACCAACTGACCCGCACCGGATGGTCGCCTTTGCCGTCGGGATAATTATTTCCGTTCCAGTCTTTCAAGTACTGCCCGTTGTGGTATCTTCTCCTAATACGTTCTATTTGCCACCACTTACCTTTTTGCCACTGTGGATTAGCGTCAATAAATTTTTTGTATTCCGCATTCGTTACTTCATGGATGTCCATATAGAATGCATCGACATAAACAGAATGCACGGGTTGTTCGCTTTCACCGCCTTCAGCATCGTAGCTTCCCATCTGAAACTCACCCGCCGGAATCAGAGCCATACCTTCCGGTGCGACAAGTGCAGCAGTCCCGTCCTCAACAGGCTCATGAGCTTTTGGCTTAGATCCTATCACACAAACGCAGAGAACACTTATGACAACCAAAACTAAACTACTAATTCTATTGTTCATCAGAAATCCTTTCAAAAGACTTTTGGAATGTTTCCTTCTGGGCAAATAGCATAACATGGGTTCGGCTTAAAAGTGTATCGCATAGGAATCGATAAAATATAGGCTTAACCATATTGTTAAGCAAATTCTATATTGTTAAGCAAATTCTATGCCAACCTACTCAATAAAGGTACTATATTTACCTCAAATCACCACTCGGATTCTAAAGGATTTCGCTATGACATCTCTGGAATACAGATAAACGTTAGGTGCATCAAACGACCCTGAGCGTTCTTCGCCATTAAAATAACTATCTTTGCTAAAGAAGTGGAACCCATTTATGATGCCTCTTGCTATTGCAAGCACGCAAAAATTGTAGTATGAGGCACAAAATTTGCTGTGTTAAGCGATGCAAATAAGACCCAAAAATCTAATGTAAGGGAAAGATTTGCTTGTTTCTCTATTGTTAAATTCGTGTGCTTGTGGTACAATACAACGGACTAAATTAAGTCACTTCTGATGGGAGGGATACATGAAGATTGATAAAATTGAGTCGTTTTTCATTGGGAACGGCTATGTGATTCGGATTCATACAGATACGGGTATAAGTGGCGTCGGACAGACTGCCTGCTGGGGTTACCCGGAAGCCGTTGAGAGTATCGTGAAGACCTTTGAGAAATATCTCATCGGACAAAACCCATTGCGGATTGAGCATCACTGGCAATACCTCTACCGCATGGGTCCGTTTCGTGGAACCGCGTTGAGCGGCGCGATTAGTGCAGTGGACATTGCGCTGTGGGACATCAAGGGCAAACATTTCGGCGTACCCATCTGGGAATTGTTAGGCGGGAACTGTCGTGATAAAATCCGACTGCACCTCCTCGGTGGTGGAAGCACGCCGGAAACGATGTATGAAGCAGCAAAGGCGGCTGTTGAAGAAGGCTTTACAGCACTCAAATTTGACCCGGTGGTTGGTGGTTTTCAAGATATGACAGTTGATCGACTCGTTAAAACGGCTCGCGATATTGTTGCTGCTGCACGTGAAGGCGGTGGACCCGATCTCGATCTGATCGTTGAGGTGCATCGGAAACTGACACCTATGAACAGTATTGTGTTAGAATCGGCATTGGCACCGTTTAATCTCTATTTCATTGAAGATCCGATCCAGATAGATACTATTTCAACACAGGGAGAATTAGCGAAAAGGATGACAACACCCCTGGCTGTCGGCGAACGCAATGTAAGCATCTGGGAATTTCGTGAACTCCTTGAAGCAGGCGGACCGCAATATGTGCGTCCGGATCTCGGTTTAGCCGGTGGCATAACACACTGTAAGAAAATCGCGGCGATTGCCGAGGCATATCACAGTGCCGTTGTCACGCATAACTTCCTCGGACCGCTCATTACTGCTGCATCGCTTCACTTAGATACGAGTATCCCGAACTTCATCACACAGGAATACAGCAAGGGCGATGAATCACCAAACTACGCCGTGTACAAAGTCGCGTATCAACGTGAAGGCGGTTACATTCCGATTCCTGAGGCTCCGGGTTTGGGCATTGAACTTGACGACAGTTTAATCGAGAAGACGCCTTATCAACCGATGAATACCGGCACGACCCTCTTACGTGAAGACGGTTCTGTCGCTTATGCAGTGTAATGGTGGTAGGGACGGTTTGGAATGGAACGAAACCTTACTCGGCAAAACGAGGTGGAGGAAATCGAAATGAACGCTGATGAAAAATATCTATTCGATCTGAACGGTTACCTTGTTATCAAGAACGTGCTAACGCCTGAAGAGGTAGCTCTCGCGAACGAAGCCATTGACAAACATGGTGATCAAGCACGCGTCCGTCCACGTGATCAGGCACTTGATGGTGGTTCTCCTGAGCTGAAAGGCGAACAGGGTAGAGGCGAACTCGGTGGTATGCTTAATTGGGAGGAACCCTGGTGCAATCCGTTCCGACAGATGCTTGCACATCCAACGCTTGTTCCGTATCTCAATGAGATACTCGGAAAAGGCTTCCGCATGGATCATCAAATGTTCCTGCTGTCAATGGATAAGGGTGCGGAAGGCTTTATCTTTCATGGATCGTCTGGTCCCGGTTTTGATCCGAATCAGTACTACATCTTCCGTGATGGGCGTATGCACAATGGTTTGACCGTTGTCGCGTTCCAGTTGACGGACGTGCCACCCGGGGCAGGTGGATTAATCGTTATACCGGGAAGCCATAAGAGCAACTACCCGTGTCCACAAAAAATGCGGCTTTATCAGGAACATCAAGAACATATCAGGCAGCTCGTCTGCAACGCCGGTGATGTGATGATTTTCACGGAGGCTGTAACGCACGGAACACTGCCGTGGACTGCGGAACATCCGCGCCGTTCCATCTTAACTCGTTATACCGCAGGCAACATGGCTTATGTTCCCGCCTATGAAATACCAGAATGGGCAAATGAACGCCAGCGCGCTGTCATGGAACCGCCCTATCATTCTCGATTAAATCGTCCGGTGTTGGAGACGTAAGAGAGACGAAATTCTGATTATGGTGAATTAGGGAAATATGTTGACATTTTAACAAGCAGTTAAAACTAAAACACGCCACTGCAGCTGGCGAGGTTTGTAACCTCGCCAATTCACAGTGTCAAAGTAATTCTGAAATTCACTATAAAATTCAGCGCGAAAGGAATATGCGATATGTCTACCTCAATGAGTGCGATTCTCGGTCTAATTTTTTTAGGCTTAGCGAATGCCTCTGTCTTTTTGATGTTTAAGTTATGGGGCTACCCATTCGACAAAGAGACGCATACAAGTGCTGCACCACGCTCCTTGATGCTACTCCATCGGCTCATCGGTTATGCGTATGCGATCCTCTATATCTTTATGATGTGGCACATGGTACCCCGCTTGTGGAATTACCAAGTCGAGTTGCCGCCACGTACCGTCGCACACTTAATGCTCGGCATTACCATCGGTGTGTTGATCCTCGTCAAGATTGCCATCCTTCGATTTTTCCGTCATTTTGAGGAATCAATGCCGTATATCGGCACATGTTTACTGATTTGCACTTATCTATTGATTGGGCTATCGGTGCCGTTTACATTTCGCGAGGCAGCATTACGAACGCAGACGAGAGCGTTCAGCGATGAAGGTATCGCGCGGACTCGCAGACTACTTGAAAACGCTGGATTGCCGACGGAGGCACCACTTGACCAACTTGCATCGAAGCGAAAATTACGGGATGGTCAGTATGTCTTACAGCGCAAATGCGTCGTCTGTCACGATTTACGGACAATTCTCGCGAAGCCACGCACTCCGCCAGACTGGGTCCGTCTCGTCAATCGTATGGCGATAAAACCTATGATTGGTGAACCTATTCACCAGGAAGAAGAGTGGAGCGTCTCAGCATATCTCATTGCGATTACGCCGGATATCCAGGTTTCAGTGCGACAGCAGCGGCAAGAACAGATGCGCGCCGATGAAGCAAGGATCGCCGCCGAGGTTGCAACTGTTGCTATGGAGACCGAGACTGTACCCGAGGCAGTTATGGAGGCTTATGATGAAGTAGAAGCGAGGGAACTCTTTGAGGACAGATGCTCGCAATGCCATCCCTTCACCGATGTAGAAGACTATCCACCACGTTCTGAGGAAGAGACAACCGAACTCATAACGCGGATGATAGATATTGGGCTCTATCTTGAAGAAGAAGAGATTGAGGTAATTGCGCGCTATATTAACGAGAACTATCTGGATAGTGAATAGGAGGATGGACTAATTAAGAACTTCCGCTGCTTTCCCTGACAAAGTTACTGATAGGCTGGCTTTTTTATACATAATACAATTCATTGGCGGGGAGAGTCTGGAATTAGTCTGAAAGATGATGAAAACAATAATCGCTGATTTCAGCGAACTCAATGACCGCGAACCGGCTTATGCCCTTGTTGCAAATGTTGACCTCGTCGTTATCCGATATGACGACGAGGTTTCTGTGTTTTATGGCAGATGTCATCACCGTGGCGCGTTGCTCGCAGACGGTTACATTGATGGTGAAAACTTGATTTGTGGTGTTCACTACTGGGATTACCGCTACGATACCGGTATCAGCGAATACCATAACTCGGAACGTCTCGCCAAGTTTAATGCTTGGATAGAAAACGGTGCCGTCTACGTTGACGAAGACGAAATTCGGGAGTGGGAACACCAAAACCCGCAACCTTATCACCGTGAGGAATATCAAGGGACGTATCAGGACATCCACGGCACGTCGGAAGAGCCTTACGTCGCCCAAATTCGCGAATTGGCAAGCCACGGCCTGAGTAACGTTGGACACCACGGTCAAACTGCGGCGATGGGGGTGCTACGGGAGGATTTACCGAATTGGGACGACCTTCAGTTTGTCGTGGCGCAGCTTCACAAAACACCCCACCTTGATGAAGTGCCCGTCGGAACGGAGTTGGTTATCGGTCCGCGGGCAAAGAAACCTCTGAAATTGGAGATTCCGATTTTCGTCTCCGATATGAGTTTCGGTGCCCTGTCAGCGGAGGCGAAAACCGCATTGGCGAAGGGTGCGGAGATGGCTGGGACAGGTATCTGCTCTGGTGAAGGTGGGATGTTATTGGCAGAGGCTGAAGCAAACAGTCGCTATTTTTATGAACTCGCTTCAGCGCGGTTCGGGTTCTCCTATGATAAACTGGGACACGCACAGGCATTCCATTTCAAGGGTGGACAAGGTGCTAAAACGGGAACAGGCGGACACCTACCCGGCAACAAGGTAACCGAGGAGATAGCGGCGGTACGTGGGCTACAACCCGGAGAGCCCGCGATTTCACCTGCGCGGTTTCCCGATTGGGAAGTACTCGGCGATTTCGCAAAATTTGCGGAATTAGTGCGGAAGGAGACCGGTGGTATTCCAATCGGTTTTAAGCTCTCCGCACAACATATTGAGAAAGACATCGAGGCAGCACTTCACGTCGGCGTGGATTATATTATTCTTGACGGTAGAGGTGGTGGAACCGGGGCTGCACCGCTTCTGTTTCGAGACAACATCTCGGTGCCAACGATGCCCGCTTTAGCACGTGCTCGGAAATACCTTGATGAGACAGGAAACAGCGATGTCACGCTCATTATCACCGGTGGTTTGAGAACTGCCGCAGATTTCGCGAAGGCGATGGCACTCGGTGCGGATGGTGTCGCGATTGCGAATTCAGCGATGCAGGCGATCGGTTGTATTGGGATGCGGGCATGTCATACAAACAATTGTCCGGTCGGAATTGCGACCCAGAAGGAGCATCTGCGTTCCCGTCTACAGGTACAGGTTGCCGCACAACGCCTGAGTCGGTTTCTGGGTGCTTCTGTCTCGCTCATGCAGGTATTGGCACGGGCATGTGGACACACCCATCTGAATCAGTTCAATTCTGGTGACTTGACAACATGTGTACGGGACATTGCGTATTTAACCGGCGTTCAATATGGAGGGGTTGTGCCGTTATAAATTTGGACATCCCCTGCCCTACTGGCGAGGTGTTTTTGATAGGGTGTTTCCCTCTTAACCCCGCTATCTATATTGTTTCGATAAAAGGCTGTTAGGTGAGGTCTCCGTGCCTCACCTATCTTTATAACCGAATCTTCTTGAATTCCTCGATCTGTGCTGTAATCGCGCGTTCAGTAGGAAGACGTTCCGCACTCGATGCGCCGTAGAAACCAACAACACCGTCAGTATTTTCCAGAACGTACGTAGCGTCTTCGGGTTCAGCGATAGGACCGCCATGACAGATAACAAGAATTTCTGGATTGACCCCTTTCGCTGCATCGTGGATGGCTTGCACCCGTTCGGCAGCGTCCTGAAGTGTGAGAGAAGTTTGCGCACCGATAGAGCCTTTCGTCGTCAATCCCATGTGTGCGACGAGGATATCCGCACCCGCATCCGCCATCTGTTCCGCTTCGGTTTCGTTGAAGGCGTAGGGTGTGGTAAGCATGCCCATCTGGTGTGCTGTCCGAATCATCTCCACCTCAGGTCCGTACCCCATATCGGTCTCCTCAAGCAATTGACGGAATGTGCCGTCAATCAGACCCACCGTCGGGAAGTTCTGAACCCCGGAAAACCCGACCGCATCTATCTGTTTTAAGAAGACATCCATCAAGCGAAACGGGTCGGTCCCACAGACCCCTGCAAGGACGGGTGTATCTGGGACGACCGGTAACACTTCGCTCGCCATATCAACAACAATCTGGTTCGCGTCGCCATAGGGCATCATCCCAGCGAGTGAACCTCTACCCGCCATTCTGAATCTACCTGAATTGTAGATGATAATCAAGTCAATCCCACCAGCTGCCTCGCATTTGGCGGAGATACCTGTGCCGGCACCAGCCCCGATAATAGGTTTGCCAGCGTCAATATTATTGCGCAATTGATCTATAATTTCTTCACGTTTGAATTGCATTAGTAGTCATTCCTTGTGTATAGTGGTTGGATGTAATATACTATACGATTATAGCAAAATATTAGGTTTTGTGTAATATTTTAAACTTTCTTCGTTTTTCGTAAGGAAATGCCTTTAGGAAGAAACACTCATGACTTCGCAGCGTTTTTGGCACAGTTTGCAAATCACATTGACAGATATGCTATCTAACTACCAACGGCATTGTTATAAAGAATCCCAGAAAAGGTTGTGCTTTGCCTTAGCAGAATATAAGTTATCCGCAAGATGTGTTTTGGTAGGCATTTTTGTTCTATTTACACATATTTTTTGCTTTCATACGGAAGCTTATATAGAAGGTCCATGGCTGTGGATGATCACGAAGGGCGCGAATATTAATACGGACTATCTCGCGATAACCAGCCGAGGAGCGATCACCGAACGCTATGTTACTGAACACGGCATAAATGAACACGATACTTTGGGACAATTGCGATGGACACGCGGACGCATCCGCCCTACGGTCGATTGCTTATTCTGGATTTTGGGATGCTATTCTAACAATGTTAACCAAGTCATCAATGAAGTAGGATTAAGTGCTGACCGGAATTTGGATTATCATACGGCGTACGCCTTAATTAATGTTATCTCGTCACGTAACCAGAGAAATGTTCGGATGGGTGTCGGAAGTGATGATGCCGTCAAGGTCTGGCTCAATGGTGAAGTTGTACATATAAACAATGTTGACAGAGGCACAGCAGGAATTCAGGACCTGTTTCGTGTAAATCTAAATGCCGGTGATAATCTCCTCTTGGTCAAAGTCACTGACAATCAGCGGGATTGGGGGATGTTCTTTGAAATTTATCTGGGTGCCGAGAATTTCACTACAAATCTTCCTACGAATGATGGAGTACCACTGACTGGCTATCCGACGGTTACACTCGCAACACAAATGTTTGATAGGTACAGGCAAGCGTTTCAACAACCGAAAATTCAAAGGGTGCTGCCAAATATCTTAGACTGGCTTGAGATACCTGAAAATCGTGCACTCTTGACCCCCGAACGTATTGAAATTATAGTTGATCATCCAGAACTCCTCGGGACGTTCGGCGCAGACGCCGAGTTTGTAAATCATGTTAAAGACACACCAGAAATCGGACATTTCTTCAGGGATCCAGACTTCCAAACTTTGATTCAAGATGAAGCGGTACTCTCGGAGTTCACGATGCTCATTCGGGAAGATGCCTCGGCACAAGCTCGGAAGCGAGAGGATGTTAACCGTGATGGTGTTGTGAACATCCAAGACCTCACGCTCGTTTCGACGCATTTTGGAAAAATTGGACGCAGTATTGCCGATGTCAACGGTGATGGTGTTGTGAATATTGTCGATCTGACGTTGGTTGCTGCGGCGATAGGTGATTCCGCAGGGGCACCCTCGGTATGGAGTCGCGATTTGGAAATCGGTCCTACAAGAAATCAAGTTGAACAGTGGTTGCATCAAGCGTGGCAGGTGAATTTTACTGATCCTGCTTTTCAGCGTGGACTGCTCGTGTTGCAACAACTTCTCGCGATGTTGACCCCGAAAGAAACTGTTCTGTTGCCGAACTACCCAAATCCATTCAATCCAGAGACATGGATTCCGTATCAGCTCTCCAAACCTACTGATGTCACATTGAGAATCTATTCTGTGAACGGTGCTTTGGTTAGGACCTTGGTGTTAGGACATCAACCTGCCGGTGTATATGAAAGTAAAAGTCGTGCGGCGTATTGGGATGGTAAAAACGAACGGGTTGAACCTGTGGCAAGCGGCATCTACTTCTATACACTCAAGACGGGAGAATTCACGTCAACGCGGAAGATGTTAATACGAAAATAAAAGGAAATTTTTTCATAAGAAACACGTTACGCGATCGGATGTAGGAATCTATCCAACGATGGAAGCGCAACCTGAACGCAAATAAAGTTTATCCCTGAGTTATCCGTAAGGCGAGGTTTTCTGACCTCGCCTTATTTTTATTTACCAGAAGAAAATTATTTGCTTGAGTAGATTGGAGGCTTGCCTAATGGACATTTAGCTTTCGTGATTTCCTCGATTTTCGGAGGGAATTGCGGGGTAGAATCGGAATCTGAGATCCTTCTACAGTTGTAAATCATTGCTGACCCAATATTTTTTTACGTAATGTAACGTTTTGAGAAAAAAATGTGTCTTTAATTGTGTCTTAATATTATGATAACACAATTGTGTGGATTGTATTGTATCGCACCAAGTCCGAGACTCAGTGCTTAATTGATGTTTCAGTGGATGTCAATGCAGCCGAATCTGTTCATGAGGAGGGAGCTCCATGGAGAGAGAAGACGATGTTCAATTGATTCATGCTGTTTTATCAGGCGACGACTCAGCATTCAAAATTTTAGTTGAAAAATACCAAAAAGGTGTTCACGCTCTGGCGTGGCGGAAAATCGGTGATTTCCACTATGCAGAAGAAATTACACAAGATACCTTCCTCCGCGCATATCAAAACCTTTCAACGTTGAGAAATCCGAGCCAGTTTTTGGGATGGTTGTATGTCATTGCGAATCGGCTTTGTCTGGATTGGCTGCGGAAACAAAAGCCTGAGAAGCAATTGCAATCATTGGAGGACACACCTATGGGAGAGGTGGCGAAATCTGATTATGCGCGTTACGTATTGGAAGCGCGCGAAACAGAAGCAACTGAACATCGTTTTGAGATCGTCAATAAACTTTTGGATAAATTGCCGGAGGGTGAGCGGACAGTGATGACGCTCTATTATCTCGGCGAAATGCCAACGAAGGAGATTGGCAAATTCTTGGGGGTGTCGGCGGAGACAATAAGGACTCGACTCCATCGCGCCCGAAAACGGTTACAAGGAGAAGAGGAACTCTTGATCCAAGAAGTTCTTGGTAGCGTGCAGATATCATCGAGTATAAAGCAGAACATCATGCGAGAAATTGTTGACATGAAACCGACACCTTCTCCGATAAAGAAACCGTTCTTGCCGAGGGTGGCTATTGGAGCTGCTTTGGTTGTAGCAATCCTATTGCTTCTCAGTGTCAGCAACCAATACCTTGCACATTTTCAGAACCTTAACAGTATTTACTTTGCACGCAATGATGAAGAGACAAAAGATGAAAAGGGTTTCGCTGCTGATTTTACCATAACACTCGGAACCCATAGGAGTGGTGATGATCTTTTAGATAGGCTGATCGAAGAAAATTGCACGGTCAGCACATGGTCGATGCAAGCGCTTGAAAATCCGGATTTTCCGGTGGTGTCAGAGAAAATAACGATTGATATCGTTGTTGTTTCTATGCTGGAGATGGGTTTTGCTGAGGGAGAGTTCGCCACCCTTGAAACCATTTATGATCGCGCAAAACAGATGGGGCTTGAAACTTGCCCGGTTGAGACTGCTGCGTACCTTCGTCTGCAATTTCTTGACCAGCCAGATTGGATAACCGGGGAGCGACTGGGGGAGTTTTTCGTCGCGAGTGAACCGTTTGTTCTTACGCCTGATGGCTTCCCGAAGATTTTCAGTGTCGTGCGGGATGATAGCGTCCCTCGCCTTGAAACCGGTATCGGTCTATGGCTGATTTCAAATAATACCGTTTTTGCCGGACATGCGCTACGCCCTGACAGACTGTTTAGTGCATCCGATCCTGAGGGGGTTGACCACGGCGGTCGTTTTGCATTCGTTATCCCAAATAAATAGGACACAGCCCTTATATCCAACAACATCTTAACACGCTTTAGGACTTACGCAATATTGACAACAATCGTGGGTTCTTGAAGTTGTTTTCGCGTGTAATCGCTGATAAGGAAGTATACTATCTCTATACGGGTGGATGTTATGTCTGTCTCTATGAAATAGGTGCGACACGCGCAACCTGACCTCGCTGAACCTGTCGCGAGCCCAGTATGTTCTTACCGAAGATAACGCTTGCTGTTGTTTAGTGCCGCGCATGCTGCGATTCTACAGGCGCGCGGTATTCAACATTAAGATGTGGTGTTTCCAATCTCACATGCCCTTGAAGACGAGAGGTTAAGCAACTCTCCAAAGCACCGCTTACTATCAACGTCCGTTCCGCTGGATACGGCGCGACACCCGTTTCAAAAAGTTCCTCAATCTTAGCAATAAGACACGCCGAATAGGTGACATTCGGGGTAGGTGTTAAGAAGAATTGGGTTGACACCGGCACCGGTTCGTCCTTCAGTTTTGCGGCGAAACAATAATCTCGGACCGCACCGTTGAGCATCAGGAGTGTTGCTCGTAATCCATCGTTGTATTCAATGAAATAGGCGGACGGGTTCTCGACGAGTCTCTGGAGTTCACCCGTACCGAGCAAATCCTGTGTTCTACCATCTTCATCGGTTAAACCGCACGGTGTATCGCTTCGGGAGAGCGAGGCTTCTAACAGTTCATGTGACCAGTCACCTTTCTCACCTGCTTCCCAGACAGCATCTCCGTCGATGAGTTGCACGGCAGCGACACCAGTTTCACCACCCTTTCGGCGTTCTATCATACATTGCATCGCTTCTAAGGCATGATAATCCATCGGATCCGAACCCCCAACACCCACCATAAGTGCCTCCTCTATCTCGCACTCCAACGGCAGTTCGACATCGGGTAGTCGCCACGTGACGGGTAACGATGAACCCGCTAAAACCCCAAAACCGAGGCGATGTCCATCGTCCACCATCTCCTTCGCTTTCTCAAAATTGTAGGAGAGGTGTTTGTCGTTATAGATAGGCACGGCACGTCCATCTGCCTCGAAGACTTTGACGCATTCCTTGAAAAATTCATACCGTGGATAGAGTACTTGGTTCATTTCATTATGTGGATAATCGCCGTGTTCCCCGATGAGTAGCACAGCGTCTACAGCGAGTTCATCGCCGCCACACCGAAGGGCTTCAGCAATAGTGGGATAGACAGAGAAGCCAAATTCTCTTGCCCGATCAATGCTCTGATCGCCTTCTGGTTTCTGGTCAACGAACAAGGATACAACTTTCATGTCGGGACGGTGCCATCTGCCTTCAGTGGGATAGCCGACGAGGAACCGATCGGCGAAGTGCTGTGCGTGCGACAGATAACGGTAGATAGTAGCGATAACAGCAATTCGTTTCATAATCTTATGTCCTCCAGAAGGTTGACGCTTCAGCGGGTTGATAGGCGATGTCTAAATGTGGTGTTTCCTGCCTTGTGCTTTCTTCAAAAAGGCTATCAACGCCTGCCGCAACAAGTCCCGTCGTTAATAAAGTACGTTCAACCGGATAGGTTGCTTCGCCTGTCAGAAACATTTGCTCGATATTGTTAACCAGCGGCGAGAAGAAGTTTGCTAATGTCGTCCGTGCGGGTGGCATCGGAAGATACATCTGTGTTGAAAGAATTTCGTCGTCTGACCCGATATAAGCGGCGAAGTTGAAATCCTGCACCAATCCGTTCATTAGAATCATTGTAGATTTCAATCCATCGTTGTGTTCATACTGATAGGCTATCGGGTCTTTTACAATCTCCTTCAGTTCATCAATATTTGGAAACGGGTTGTTGAATCCAGGGCGTGATGGGGTGAGGGTATGACTCCGACAGAGGGCAGTTTCAAAAAGTTCGCGCGACCAAAGTTCAGTATGATGTGCTTCCCAGAACGCATCACCGCGATATGCCTGCAGCCATTTGACCCCGCTTTCACCCCCTTCTCGCCGTTCTACCATACACTGCAAGGTTTCCAGAGCGTGGAAATCGTAGCTATCCACACCACCGTAGCCGACGCATACCGCCTCGGAGACCGGTACACCAAGTGGCATATCAATTGAAGGGGTGCGCCACGTAACAGGGAGCGAAGATCCCGCCATAAATGCGAAGTCCATGTTTTGAGAGAAGTCGTACATCTCGCGCGCCCATTCCCAATTCCATGAAAGGTGTTTATCGTTGAATGCTGGCACGCCGCGTCCGCTTTTCTCAAATACCTCAGCCATCTGCTTGAAGTGTTCGTAGCGCGGGTAGAGGCGTTGTCCTTTTTCGTTTGTAGGATATTCACCGTGTTCACCGACGAGTAGAACGCCGTCAACAGCCAGTTCTTCACCACCGAGGGTTAACGCTTCCGCGATTGTGGGATACCCCTTCACTGAAGGGAAACGCTCCAAGCGGTCGCGGCTGAGGTCGTTATCGTTCACCTGTTCAACGAAAAGGGAGACGAGATCCATCGATGGATAATGGTGTCGGCTGTTCCATCCGTAGCCTTCCAAGAATCGATCGACGATGTGCTGCGCGTGCGAGTATTTGTGATAAATTGTCACAATCGCAGCGATTTTGGGTCGTTTTTCCATAATCAAGTCCTTCCTACGGCGACGGTATTGTTGAATCGACGTTCAGAGGTTTCTCAATAAGTACAACCGGTGCTTGGCAACAGTCACAATCCCCCGGTGCGACAGTGCGGATGTAGCATGTGTCGCAGTAGTAGTAGAGTTCATGTACAACGCCATCCTTGACAGAGTAAAATCGGATGACCTCCAGTAGTTGTGTGTTCGGAAAGACGCGACCGTTGATAATTAAATCTTTCTCACGCAGTTGTTCGTCAACAAAGAATGCCTCGGCTAACGATGTCCTCAAGAGGGTGTAGTATTTCCCGTCCTCAGTTTTGATACCATACAGATGTTCATGGCTTTTGAAGAGTTCTACGTTATAGTGCGTGTGCATCTCTTCGGCTAAGCAGACAATTTTACTGTGGAGTTCAACCTCTTCTGGCTTTGGTGCTTCGGTTGGCGGTGTGGCTCCGCTGGTGAATAAACTCAAGATAATGAAAAACGGAATCAGTCGCTGAAAATTACGCATCGTTTGCCTCCTTCTTCGCCCATCTATTAGGACCAGGACCCGGCACATGCTCATCGCGAATCCGTTTAAACCCCGCTGGTGTCGTAACAACATCTTCAGGATGCAGTCGGCTCCGAGCGAGAAAACCTGCTTCCGGTTGATAGCCAGTTGGTTTCGAGGCATCCTGATAGCGTGAGTCAACGCTCCATCTGACCTGATGGCTGACGTTTGGAATGGAACGGTGCGGTGTCAGATTCGTAAACAGAAGGACACTCCCAAACTTGACGGGAACCACTACCGGCTCAACTTCAGGCAATTCATCTGGGTGTATATCCAGATAAGGTCTACCTTCGACGCTGCGATGCCGGAAAACGCCATCTTGATGTGCATGCGGAATAACCTCCATACAGCCGTTCTCAACTGTAGCATCTATCAGCGGGATCCAGATAGTGAGTTGTAACACTGAATCGCATTTAGGCTCCATATAGCCAGCGTCTTGATGCCACGGGACAAGAGTTCGGTCATGCTCAGGGAGTTTAGGGCGGACTCGATATGCTGGATGACACATAATCTCAGGTCCAACGAGCGATTCGGCGATGTCAAGTAGTTTCGGGTTGATGAGGAGATCGAAGAGTGCGGGTCCCGTGTGTGCTCCACTAAATACCTTTTGAAAAACAACAGGAGATTGTGACGTAATTTTTGCCAAACGGGTGTCAAACCCTTCGGATTTGAATTCGGAGTCGATCTCACCTTCCGCATAGAGTTGTGCTGCACCAGCATCAACAATTTCTTCAAACTCCGCGATAAGTGGTTTCAGGTCGCTTGGAGCGAGGGCATCTTCAAGCAGTAGGTAGCCGTTTTCGTTAAAGTCCTGGATTTGGGAATCGGTCAGTGTTTTCATGTTTTTAACGTGGGTTCGATAATCAAAGTCTATGAGTTAGGATGGACAGATAAATCATTGATTGCCTCAAGGACTCGCATATTCAGTGATGGTTTTTTCTTTTGATAGTGTAAGCAATCAAAGGTGTCCGTAGATTTTATCAGCTTTCGGTTAAAAATTGTCACCTCAAGTAAGGCGACCGAAATGCTTTACCGGCAATGTTGTATATGTTATACCACAGATAGATGAAAAAGTCTGATTTATTTTTCTAAAAAACGGCTCGTGGTTAGCACGGCTATTTTTAGGCATGCGTGTGAATACCTGCTAAAAATGTCCCAACAAAATCAATTTGTGCTTTGGAGTTTGGGAAAATATGCAAAAATCGTGACATTCTACGTTTTTTTCGGACAAATTAGAGTTAAAATGGATAAAATTCGCAAAATTATACATTATTTTTCAAATTTAATTTAATTTGTGTAACGAACTCATATATAATATTGTCTTTATAAAATAACAACTTATAATAAACGACAATTATTATAAGTTGTCCTATAACCACCAATTTTTTTGCTTACGCAGCATTATAAAGGAGAAAGTATTTCATGAAGAAGCGTTTGGTTTTAAAGTGTATTTTGTTGTTTATTTCAATTCTGTTTGTGTCTAACGGTTTTGCTCAAGACACGCCACAATGGAATTTACCCGAAGGTGCCAAAGCACGGATCGGTAAAGGTAGAGCGAATGACATCGCCTTGTCGCCGGATGGCACACAACTCGCCGTCGCGACGGGTATGGGGGTTTGGCTCTACAATGCGAGCACAGGTACCGAGATTGCCCTACTCACCGGGCATACCGATCGGGTCAATTCCGTCGTATATTCGCCGAACGGCAAGACATTGGCAAGTGCGAGTTTCAGAGAGATTCATTTATGGGATCCGAGCACTCAGCAACAAAAAACAACCTTTGCGTATGAAGGCAGCAGATCAATTGCGTATTCTCCAAATGGTCGAATGCTCGCTGTCGGATGGGGGCAAGATGTGGATGTATTGGATGCTCAGACGGGTGATCAGAAATTATCCCTCTCTGGGCATACGAGCAGTGTAAGCCTTTTGGAATTTTCATCCAATGGTAGGACCTTGGCGACTGCTGCGAGAAGCAGTCAGGATAAAGCGATTCGTTTGTGGAACCCTCGCACGGGCAAACTCCTACGGAAGCTTGAACATCCAGAAGGCATCAACTCCATGTCCTTATCTCCCGATGGCAGTACATTGGTGAGTGGAAGTTGGGATGGTAAGATCCGTTTGTGGGACACCCGCACCGGTCGAAACACGCAAACGGTCGATATACGGAATGAAGTCCTCACATATTCGCCTGATGGCAGTCAGATAGCGGTGGCGACACATGAGATTCTTTTATTCAACGCAAGAACGGCTCAACTCCAACAGACGCTTTCTGGACATACAAATGGTGTCTATTCGCTTCTATTTTCATCCGATGGCAGCACATTGGTGAGTGCGAGTTGGGATGG
Source organism: Candidatus Poribacteria bacterium (assembly GCA_958295815.1). Taxonomy (GTDB): domain Bacteria; phylum Poribacteria; class WGA-4E; order WGA-4E; family WGA-3G; genus WGA-3G. The sequence continues at coordinate 594,354 of OY282374.1, forward strand.
GACGATTCGCTTGTGGAACGCCTCAACCAGATCCCATAGACTGACGATTGGGGGGCATTTTACCTTCAGAGCGTCGACGCTCTCTCCCAATGGTAAGACGATAGCGACCGCGAGTGATGACGGGATTTTCTTATGGAATACTTCAAACGGAAAATTTACCAAAGTGTATAATGCTGGAGATCGGATCCATGCCGTAGCGTATTCTCCCGATGGTAAGACGCTGGCAATTGATATGTGGGACGACGGTCCGCAGATTCAACTGTTGAATGCCCGGACGGGTCGCGTCAAGAAAAAGCTGCGCCATCAAGGAGAACCCGCCCGTTTTATAGCATATTCCCCCAATGGTAAAATGTTAGCGAGTGGAAGTCGGGACGGAACAGTGCTCTTATGGAACGCTGGCACCGGGAAACTCCAGAAAACGCTTACTGGGCATACAGGAGAGATCACTTCACTTGTCTTCTCTCCGGACAACAAAGTTTTAGCGTCAGGAAGTTGGGACGGAACGGTTCACTTATGGAACGCTGGCACCGGGAAACTTCAGAAAACGATTACTCTGGAAGGTCGTCCCTCTGTTGCGTTTTCACCCGATGGTAAAGTTTTAGCGGCTGGGAGTTGGCGCGAGATCCAGTTGTTGAATGCTCAGAACGGTCAACTCAAGCAAACTATTAATGGCAGAGGTGAATCCCTGGCGTACTCTCTAGACGGTAAGACGTTGGCGAGTGGTGGTTGGCGCAGAGTTAACTTGTGGAATGCCCGCACCGGCGAACCTCAGCGATCTCTTACTGGACCGCCGGAAGGTTTGGCTTGGTTAGCGTTTGATCCTAAGGGTAACACGCTGGTCAGTAGAGGATGGGACGGAACGATGTTTCTCTGGGATATGAACGCATTGCCCGAACTCATCGCCGAAGATGTCAATCTTGATGGGGTGGTCGATGTGGAGGACCTCGTTATCGTTGCGTCGAGTTTCGGCAAATCCGTTGCCAAAGGGGCGTATCCAAACCCGGATGTCAACGCTGATGGCGTGGTGGATCGTCAAGATGTCCTCACGGTTATTAGTATGTTGGAGGCGGCAGCAGCTGCGCCGTCGGTATCTTTACAGGTATCCCCGGCGTTCACTGCTGACACCCTTCAACGCTGGATTGACCGTGCCAAACAGCTCAACAACACGGATGCAGACTTCCAAACCGGGATTCAGGTGCTGGAGGAGCTATTGGCGACGTTGAGAAGCCAAACCCAAGCCGTACCAGCGGAAACCCAACTCTTGACAAACTATCCCAACCCATTCAACCCTGAGACGTGGATCCCGTATCAGTTGTCTGAATCTGCGGATGTCACTGTCTCTATTCATTCAGCAGATGGTAGGTTAGTGCGGACGCTGGAGTTAGGGCAGTTGCCCGCGGGTGTGTATGCGGAGAAAAACCGCGCGGCGTATTGGGACGGCAGAAACGTCCAGGGCGAGTTTGTTGCCAGCGGTGTCTATTTCTATACACTCTCTGCAGGTGATTATTCTGCGACTCGGAAGATGCTCATCTTGAAGTAGCAAGCGTTGGGTTTGTCGCGATCACCCGGTCGGAGTATATCCGGATCGCGACGAAACAGAGGCGCGATTTCTAATTGCGCCTCCTGTTTTTCTACGGCAGTCAAAGCGGTGGGTGTGTCAAGATGCGTCCTATTTTTCTGTTCGTGATTCTTTTCCTGTGTTGGTTTGATACGCTTCGCGTCAAATCCCCATGCTTTAGCTTGGGGAGTATGTCAACAGATTATATTTCATATCTGAACCAATTCAATCAAAATACCGTCTGGGTCCTTCGCACATACAACGCCTCCAGCGTCCGGAGCACTTATGGGTTCGGATAAGAATGCGACACCGTTCTGTTTTAGATTTTCGACGGTCGTTTGAATATCAGCAACGAAAAAGGTGAGCCAGCGGACCCCTGCCGAGAACTCGTCTGATGGTGTTGGCGGTGGCGATTCGATATCCATTAGTTTGATGAGCGTGTTACCTGCCTTAAGCCGGACCTGTCGGAAACCGGTAGGTGCAAGCCCTACATTGCGTGCAAGCGCGTCCGGGATTTCCAGTTCCAGCACGATCTCCAGCCCTAACTTGTTGTGATAGAAGTCCAGTGATTCGGCAAAATTGCTACAGGTGATAGCAATGTCTACAGTCGGATGTGATAAGGTTAGCACGGGTTTTTAACCTCCTGTGAGAACCAGGATTGCTTCTCGAAATTGACCGAGTGGATGCGCATTATAAGTCATTTCCATAGGCACGACAATTCGTCCCAATGTATCGCAGGACTGTGGAATGGGAATAGAAAAGTCGATGTGCCCATCTGTTTTCGGTGGAATGGTTGTTTCTGCGGGAGCAATCTCCGTGTCCCACGATGGCGGGAGAATCGGTTGAGCGATTGCTGTGCGTGGCTCAGATGAATGGTTCGTTATCTCCACGCGTAACTGTGCTGTTTCTCCGAGTGTGACTTCTTGCTCATAGGGGTAGCAGCGTACCCAATGTTCGTCCATGCCGTAATTGGCGTGGTCCCAAGGGAAGAGGGCAGTAAAGCACTTTTCCCGTTCGGCGAGTGTGTCCAGCATGCACTGGATTTCGGCATCGGTAAAATCGAATGCTGGATCGACATGGCAATTGAAAATATGTGTAGGTCTGAGTTGCTGAATCAGACGTAGACATTTTTCATAACCCACATCCGCACCGAGTAGATTCCGATTGCCGGAACAGTAGTCGTCAATCCCTGCCATTGTGAAAGAATCCCCACCAAAAAACATCCGTACCCCGCGACCCTCAACCAGTAGACCTCCATGATAATAGGTCTGACCCGGAAAATGATAGGCTGTCATTGTGAATTCATTCCACTGCCAAGAATCGCCATCACAGGTGATACGATCTACTCGTGTGACAGCAGGTGAAATACAGGGGAGTCGGAAGCCGATTGGATTTGTGATGACTCGTGCGACGACTGAATCTGTTATTGTTTCACACGGGAAAGTCGTCTGAAATTCGGGGATGGCATCAACATGGTCATCATGGTAGTGCGTTACCCAAAACTGGGTGACCTCGGAAATTTCATTGTCTGCTTTCAACTGCTGAATCTGTTTGATTACATGCGGTGAACCGCAATCCATCACGAACGCCTCACCGTTTTCTGAGATGACGATCCATGTTGTGCCGAAGTGACGTAAGAATTCAGGAGGCGGCTTGCCATCTCGGATAGGCATATGTCCAGCGTGTCCCTCAAACGCCGCAAAGAGTTTTGGAAAGTAGTGTCGAAGGGCAGAAATTGAGACGTATTTATCGTAGCAATACGCCAATTGGTGAAAGAGTCCGTCAATTGCCTTGTTAGGGTCTTCCATGACAACGCCATGCGTCGGAATGAGTGCTGTCGGCGAAGCAAGACGCACCTTTTCAAGGCTGTCTTTTAGTTCATCTCGCGCACCGAGAAATCCGTGATAGTCGCTTGTCTGTTGCCCCTTTTGTAAACTGTAGAGTTCCCATAACTTGCCTTCGTCATAGATGAGATCGCCGGAGAAAGCGAAGCGTTCACCATCAACGTCAATAAGATAAGTAACGCTCTCATCGGTATGTCCGGGCGTTTTAAGGACTTTCAGGGACGCTGGACCCCACTGAATCTGTGCACCTTCGGTGTATGTATCGTCCACGCGGATTGCATCGGCAAGCATGAGATTGTGTGGATGGTAGTTATAGAGGTGCCATCGGTACTGTGGATCGTTCCAAAAAGTGTCAATTTCGCTAAACCATGCTGCCTCTTCTGCTGGCACACCGACGCGAACATCATCAGCTATCGGAAAACCTGATGTGTTATCGCGATGGTGGTGGGTGAAGAGAATCTGTTCAATATTGGTAATGCCAAGTTCTGCGAGTGTGGTGTGAAGGGTATCCCCACTCGGATCGATGAGGAGCGCGCGGTTTCCATCAAGAAGAATTCCTGTATTGACATGTCCGTGATGGACATATAGGTGATGACTGAGTTCGGAAAAGCCGGTTTGCATTTTTTAAACGATTGCCTTTGAGCATCGCTCCATTACATTACGCAATGGTTTCCGGTAAAGTTGGCAATCTCTTACAACCGAACGCATGTTCTCTACTTAGACGGAAACCGTTGTGGAATAAAACTATGCCTCTGCGAATTGCGGTCTGCCGAGGGCATCTGTTCTGCCTTGGCGTTTGTAGTGTGGTAGATGCCCGCCTGCATCTGCTAAGATCCGTTCTTGTGCATGGGCAATCCGGTCTGCGCCTTGATCAGCAATATTGTGCTGACAGTCTATGTCTGCCTCAAGGTCAAACAACCGTACATCGTCCGCAAAGTCGACACTGGAGAAATACCAACTCTTCGCGTCTTTATACCAGACAGAGTTGACATAGCGACAGGTTAGATACTCACGCGACGTGAAACCACTTTTGCCCTCCACGAGGGGCAGTAGGCTCTGTCCCTGTATCTCACCTGCGGGTTCAACTTGGCTGGCTGCCATGACAGTAGCGGGGACATCAAGTGTATAGACGAATTCATCGCAGGTCGTACCGGCGTTAACACCTGACGGATGGCTGACCATCATAGGAATGTCCATCGTGCCAGGATACATAAAGTTGGCGGGTTTCCCGGTCGCTTTGTCTGGATTCTCTGCGAAGTTTGTGCCGTGGTCTGCCAAGAAGATAATAAGTGTGTTTTCACGCAGTCCAAGGCTATCAATGGTATCCACCAGTCTTCCGAACCATGTGTCTACAAGGGTTACCAAACCGGCGTAGTTGGCTTTTACGCTCGGCAACCGTTCTTCAAGTTCCTCATCGTTGAGTGAACCGTAGGGCAGGTTAAGGCAGATCGGTTCGCGGTCTTCACGCTTACCGTAGAGATCGTAGTAGTGGATCGGTGCCTCCCATGTTTCGTGCGGTGTGAATCCATCGACATAGAGGTAAAACGGTGTGTTTTTGTGGTTGTGTTCGACGAATTCGATAGCGGAGCGGAACAAGCGCGCGGCCGGCCACATTTCCTCCGGACGTTCGGGTTGAACATTCACAATATGTGCACGGACGCGTTCCGGATTTCCACGATAGCGTGAGAGTAAAGAGGGATCGGCGTGTGCGCCACCTCGATACCTGTCCTCGGCTTGACCTCGGACGAATTCCCACTGCCGGAAGCCTCGCGTAAAATTCATACCCGGCACGAAATAGTGCGGGACATCGGCGAAGAAACCAGTATGATACCCGTTCTGGACAAGTGATTCAGCGATCGCAGGTTCATCGGAAGACATGGGCTGCCAACCAGGCGTATAGACGTTATCCCACGGCACCGGTGTATAAGTGCTGAACGGGTAGGCGCGTCTGCCGGTGTGCAAGGTGCGGCGCGTCGGAATCGTCGGTAAACATTCTGGGTGAGCGTTCGTAAATCTGACGCTCTGTTCGGCAAATCGTGCCAAATTTGGTGTCCGAATCCAATCGTTGCCATAAGGGCTGAGATATGCCGTTCGCAGTGTATCCGAAACAACTACGACTATGTTCAAACTCATCTATGCTACCTCCACGTGGTAAAAAATGAAATTATCTTGTAAATTTTGGCGAATGCTAGCAGCCACGCAACAACGGCGCGTGGCGGTCCTGATAGATTAACCGTTCCTTGACCAAGGCACCTGAACGACACTTGGTGCTAGTTTAAAAGAGCGGAATAGTCAAAAACGAGAACATCCTCAACGAGTGGACGAATATGCTCGCTCGCAACTTGACGATGAAATGGATGGGGCAGATAGGCATCACGTGCTGCTTCGTCTGTAAAACGGACGATGAAACCGTACGCGTACCCCTGACTTTTCCCTTCAGGACTGTTATTCGTACCAGCAGTTATAGATTCAATGCCCGAAATTTCGTCAGCCATTCCCAAGAGGGCGTCAGATAGCGTCTCCAGCTGCGCTTCGGTGACCTCTGATTTTAGTTTGAGTAAGACGATGTGTTCAACCATTATGAGTTCCTTTTTCTGTAGCGAGAATTTGTCTTGATAAAGTAAAAAAAATGTTGTATAATTGTAAGTATGACATAAATGTTGTTTTTTTTCAAGTGTTCACGAGATTGCAAACGAAATTAAAAGGAGTATCAAAGATGAGACAGGTTTATGTTTGTATGGCTCTGCTGTTTATTGCAGCTACGCTCATTGCCTTCACTGCCGATGGAGTTGTGGTCACAGATATAGAGGATAACAAGGGTGGTGCCTATGAGGCTGTTGAGTTGGAAGAAGGCGGGAAATTTTTCCACGATAGGGACTATACAATTACGAATATCCCGAAAGACTTTCTCGGATTTACCCAAGTTTCGACATCAGCAGATTGTCCCGGCGGACAAGACTATAAGTTAACGTTTAACATTGACCGACCCGCCTATGTCTACCAAGCATGGGATAGCCGACACACACGACCGGAAGACCGTGGACAAGATCCGAAAGGCTGGTTTACAGACGCGTACACCGATACAGAAGAAATACTGATGCTTGATGCGCCACATGCACCAACCGAGTATTTCATCTATAAATCCAATGAACCCTACGATGGGACGGTGGAACTGCTCGGTATTGACGAGGTTATTGGAGACCCAGTCCTCATGTGGACTATCTTCCTTGAAGAAGGTGTCCTCCCCGTGGATCCGACTGGGAATCTAACCACAACTTGGGGTGAAATCAAATCGGATTAGCAGTGCTATCGTTGAAACAGAACTCTATCAAAGGCGGACTATCTGTCCGCTTTTTATTTTTTAATAACGTGAGTTTGAGAATAAAAATGCTTAGTCATAGGTTGGGTTGAGCGGAAGCGTACCAATCTCTGTGCTTATACTGGAGCACCTGATTTTTATCTCTCCTTGGTATACGCAAAAATAGCGAAACCCAACAATCACTAATAGATAATGCATGCACCACCGGCACAGACACTTCCCGTTTTCTGTGTTACATCACCGGCGACGTTATCTGCTTCGCTTGCCTCAAATTCTGTGATCAGGGACGTCGCTTTTTCTGTTGGTTCTGATAGACTGAGCTGAAGGGTGTCGCTTTGTGTGAAAGACACGGTGCATCCTGAAAATACAATCGCGATGCAGAGAAAGCTCAGCAACAAAATTACAGAAACTGGTCTGTTTTTCATCTTGTTAAACCTCGATTCTTTGAAGATCCGCTTCATCAAGTGTGTTTGTACCTAAACCGAGTGCACTCGCTGTGCTGATATGATTCGAGAACTTAGACACAGAATCTAACTCCATCTCCTCGCGTTTCTGATTGACGGTCTGAAGGACCAGCACGTCAAGGATAACAGGGTCTGTACTAACAAAGAGGCTCCCGTATTTCCATGCACTTTCCGCATGATATGTTGGTCCCTTATCGAAGGAAGCAACTAAGCCGTCGACGATATTTAGAACCAACTTCTCTCTCAGCACCTTATGTTCCAAAATCTCAGCGATAGCAGGATTACAGTAGAGCGGTTTTCCGTGGAACCTACGTGTGTTATCAACGCTTCCGAATGCGAGGTTCTTTAAGCACCCACTCACCCCCGCCATTTCATGGTGTTTCAAAACAGGGACATTAATCAGCACATCAACCATTTGCGAGACGATTCGAGAGTACCGAGAGAGGGTGCTTTCATTTTCTCGACGGGTGATGCTGTCCTTTTCGCTTTCGTAAAACACTTCATCATCATATCCGACACCTTCTGTGTCAGAGGCGAAAGTTCGGACATCCCCTTCATCTTGCCTGATGGGGTAACCGGCGTTCAAGAGGTGTTCTTCAAATCGGTCCCAAATGATAATCTGTTTGCGAAGAACACCCGCGCTGTATAACCCTTCAATGATTTTGTCAACAATGATAGCGTGTGTACTAAGTTCAGGACCGGCAAGTGGATTGATTTTTATACCAACAATATCGTCTGGTAGGACGATATCTCGCCACGCCTCTTTAGCGGAGGTACGTCCAGTTAGTTTCATCATCGCCTGATCCATCAGCTCACTGACCACATCTTCGTTGAGTTGGTCGTCTGTCCATACCTCTTTACCGACCGCTTCAACAACCGGTGTAAGAGGGACTGCTTGTGTAGCGTCTGGTTGTAATTGCCCACTACTGAGCTGCGCGAAGGCTGGAAGTGTACTCAGAGCACCACCGATCCCGCCGACACCGACAGCAAGCCGATTTAAGAACTGTCGGCGGTTAAGTTTGTCTCGAAGCTGTTCTGCTTCTTGACTGTCCGCAATAATGTTTGATATGACTGGATCGTAAGATTTCATTAAAGTTTGCCCAATTCTGTAAGGATTTGTGCCGTCGGAATCCGCACCGCTACACCATCAAGCGATTTCCAAGTGATTGTTCCGTCCTTCTTGAGGACATAAGATGCCGGACGCGCGATCCTCTTATTACCCGGATTAACAACATTGTAATCGGCAATAGTCTTCACATCTGGATCCGATAACACAACGAATTTGAGTCCTTGGTTTTGAACGTTCTGTTTGGTTGCTGCTTTGGCATCGGAACTGATCGCGATGAGTTCAGCACCCGCTGCTTGGATCGCTGCATAGTTCTTTTGCAACTCAACGAGTTGCCCTCTGCAGAACGGTCACCAGACACCGCGGAAGAAAACGAGTACCACCTTTTTGTTGCCGATATAATCGGCGAGTGTATGCGCTTTGCCATTGCCATCAGATAATTCAAAGTCAGGGGCTTTGCTTCCGAGGCTTAAACCTTGACCTGGATCCAATTCCTCTGCTTCAAGCTGGGGGATGAGTTTGAGGTCGAGTTCAAATGTCTCGGACGCTGGTATGGGTTGTACCGCTACTTCGGTGTTTTCATAACTCGCGTGTTCGATTTTCAAGCTAAAGGCTTGCTCTACTGGCAGGTTTTCAAAGGTGAAAACGCCTGCGTCTGTTGTTAGTGCTTCGTAAACTTTGCCTGATTTGTCAGTAAGTTGTAGATGTACCCCGGGGATGGGTGCGCCAGTTGCTACATCGGTTAAAATCCCTTGTAGATGTGAGACCGGTTGCTCCAATGCCACAAGAGCGATTTTATCGAGTGAGATGCCCTGATCCGCGATGACGGTGACAATCAGTTCCTTCGTTTGGTAACCCTTCGCTGAAACCTGGAGCGTGTAGTCCCCTATTTCGGCCTCTTTAATGTGATAGTTTCCAACTCCAGATCCAGATATGGTTGAGGAGGAAATTGCTATCGAAGACCCAGCCTGCCGGACCGACTTTACACCGTCCATCGTAAATTCCATTTGTGCAAGGAGTTGCCCCGCCTTTAGCAAGCGCATATAGACGGTTTCGCCTTCTATTATTTCGACTGTGCCAGAAAAAGCACCCGTCGCGGTAGTTTCAACTACAAGGGTGTCCCCCGTTTCCTCGACAGTGCTATCTGTTCCGCAGTTTAGTCCCGCAAACAGCAAGAGTGCTAAAGCGAGACATACTTGTATCTGTTTCATGATTTTTCCTTTAGTGATTTTTAATTCTGCCCCACGTCGTCGCCAGTTTATTCACAGGGTCAACTGCTGCAGCGGTTTCGACCCCGTTGTCCATAAGAGAATCCATATCCTCTTCTTCTAAGGCGACGTTGAAGAGGGCGACATCGTCAATGATGCCTGCAGTGTACCGGTCATAGTGCCGTCCGATATGAAATACCCCTTCACTGGTGCCGTATCCATCTTTTTTATTGAAATCAACCTCGGCTTCCATTTTGCCGTCCACCCATATTGATGCTTTACCGCTCGAAGCATCGGCGCGTCCAGCAATGAAGTGCCATTTGTCGTCAGCAATAGGTGTGGTGCCGTGCGCCGGAAAACTGGTTGAAGCACTATCGCGCAAATACAGACTTACGGTGTTTTTAGATCCATTGTCCCAGATAAGATACCACGGCAACACCTGTGATGTATCCTCATAGTTTTTCCCGACGAGCGAACCACCGACCTTGTCACCCTTAAAGTAGAGCGTAATTGTGAAAGAGACTCCCGCTTTAAACCCGACGGTATTTGAGTGTGGAACTTCAACCCAATTGCCAGCACCATCAAATTCGAGAGCTTTGCCAAATTTTCCATCTACCCATTTTGCGCCGTGGATCTCACCGTCATTTCCGTGTTCTGACGAATCGGTGGCGACTCCGCCTTTCCCTTCGTCAAAGAGCCACATTCCCGTAATATTCTTCGGGTCAATATCAGCCAGACTCGGAAGTGCTATCAATAAGAATGCTACCATAAAACTCGCGAGCGTTATTTGCACACTTTTAAACAAAGCCATTGTAGTTCCTCCTAAAAATCGCCGTTGGTTCACAATATAGATAAGCTAAGCAATTTCTATGCCATCCGTTTTTCTGCCTCAAGGGTGGGGTTTTGCACGAAACAGAACAATTCTCATTCCAGCATGCCCAAAAAGGGGCAATTACAGGTAGTTGAAATATCGGATACACGCTTTCGCCTTATAGTATACCACTTATAGTGGCTCGTGTCAAATCGAAACGTCGGCGTCATTCAGTTTTCCTGTAGGAGGGAACTCCGATTCCCGACTAATGCCACTCGCTACTTTCCCATTAAAATTGGCATAGTCCCATCTACGCTTAGAGACTTTACTATAGTTGTAAACGACTCTGTTCTTCTTGAAAAAAAAGAGGCGTAAATCAAGGTCGTTTTGTTCTTCTGTAGGAGGGATCTCCGAATCCCGACAAAATCCTACAGCACACCCCCGTGGTAGGCGAGGTTGCTAACATCGCCGGACACATCTGTTCGACGAGGTCCCCGTGCCTCGTCCTTTTCAAGATCTCTATAGTGTATAAGTAATTCTAAATTCTACTATAAATGACCTTATGGACAAGCATCCGTAGATTGACAGAGTCGGCATCTCATGATAAAGTAGTCTTTACTTTACCGATATATCGGAATCTTATTGAGGCAGACACACGAAAAACACGGATCGCTCTCCTAATTCTATTATAGCGTTTTACCAATCCCTACTGTTCACACTAATCTTGCTTCTGAACGGAACGGTTAACGCTGCGTTTGAGAATATTGAACTCATGGCGGGACCCATGGGGATGGGTGGCGCATACACGGCAGCAACGCATGATACGAGCGCACTGATATGGAATCCAGCGGGTTTGGCACGACTGGCTGACTCAGAAATTGGTATTGGTTATCTGGATTTGTATGGTCTACTCGGTTATAGTTTTATAGGTGTGGCGCATCCAATTCGGAGGGGACAGACCGTCGGCGCAGCAATCCTCAATTCAAGCGATACAGAAGGACTTTCGCATGAAAGAATCGTACTGCTGTCCGCTGCGACTAGCGTGTGGGGGCAATTGCGAGTTGGTGTGAATACCAAATACTTTACCACTTCGGTTAATCTGGAACAGATGCCCTTAGGATCGGGAAGGGGTTGGGGCGTAGACCTCGGCACCCAGTATACCGTTATGAAGGACAGGATTAATATCGGGGTAGTGTTTCCAAACCTGTTCTCAAATTTGTCTTATCGCCGACTTGAAGAAGCATCCTACGACGAGTCCCTCCTACGTGAATGGCGTGTCGGGGCTGTTATAAAGATTGATATACCAGACAGAAAATCGGACACTGTGTTAGCGGCTTTTGAGATAGCCAACGGCATACCCCTCATCGGCTGTGAATACCAGTACGGGGCTAAGCACGGCGAGTTTGCCGCTCGATTGGGCTGGCGGTTTACCGATGGACTCACCGCAGGATTTGGCTATCAGCGCGGCAATATAGGGTTAGATTACGCCTTTGTGAGTGGAAGATATGTCGGCTCACAGTCCTCGCTATTTTCAGTTCGGGTTTTCTATTGATTTTTGATAAAATTAATGGTAAACTGTCAATAATAACGTGAGTTCGATTAAAAGTAGTAGGCACACTCCGTGTGCCGTAACAGACCCGTTTCCTGTAGCGTAAACTGTTAGTTTGCGCGCATACCATACAAACTAAGAGAGCTACTACAACGGATAGCTCGCGAAATGCCTATGTCGAGCTCCGTTATAATAGGTTTGTTAGGTATGAAACTCTTGGCTGAATTTAGGTAAAAAGGAGATAGGACAATGGAAAATTCGACTACGGTCCAGGAAATTGTGGAACAAATAGAAAAACTCACGACTGGGCAACAGAAACAAGTTTTGGATTTCGCGCTGGAACTTTCAGGTGAGTTGCCAGAAGGAACTCCGATTAAGGAACTACTTAAATTTGCAGGCACGATTCCGCCAGAGGATCTTGAACAGATGAAACAAGCAATTGAAGAAGGGTGTGAGCAGGTCCATGTTCCAGAGTGGTAGAAATCCTACCCACAACCTAATCACACCAACAAAAGATACGGATCTTGAATATAGCCAGCAACAGTTTGCAAGAACTGCGCTGCAGGTGCGCCATCTATCACACGATGGTCGAACGTTAAGCTTAGTGTCAGCATGCTCCGAATAGCGATCTCATCGTCGTGAACGACCGGTTTCTTCAGAATTCGTCCCACCCCAAGAATAGCACTCTCCGGCGGATTAATAATAGGCGTAAACGCATCAATCCCAAAGTTTCCGAGATTTGTGATCGTAAAGGAACCACCTTGAAGTTCACCGGGTGATAGCTGATTGCTACGTGCCCGTTCAGCAAAACCTCTTACCTGTGCAGAGATCTCTGATAACCTCTCCTTATCTGCATTTTGGACTACTGGGACCACCAACCCATCTTCCAAAGCGACTGCCACCCCGATATTAATTTCCGATAATAGGTGAATCCCGTCATCTGTAAGCGTTGCATTGAGTCGCGGATGATCCCGCAAAGCGTTTGCAACGGCTTTCACAAGCAGATCGGTGTAGGTAAGACTTACCTCTTTCGCTTGTAGTTTGTCGTTAAGCATACCCCGTAATTCGACGAAGGCGGTTGCGTCAACTTCTGTATGGAGTGTGACGCTGGCGTTCGTTTGGACACTTAAGCTCATCCGTTCTGCGATAATTTCACGGATGCCACTCATAGGAATAACTTCTGTTGCCTGCTGCGGGGTCGCCGTTTCTACAACAGAAGGAGTCGGTGGAGCAGCTGCACTTGCTTGTAACACATCGTCGCGGACAATTCTGCCTTCGGGACCGGAACCGATGATTGCGGTGAGGTCGAGTCCGTGTTCTTTCGCTAAACGCCGTGCTAAAGGTGATGCCTTGAGGCGTGTGTCTTCGGTGGGTGCTTCTCCTCTCAAGTCGATATACCGCTGGACATCGCTTTCAAGAATACGTCCGCCGGGTCCGGAGGCTTGAACCTGTGTCAAGTCGATGGCGAGTTTTTCAGCGAGCTGACGTGCTGCTGGAGAGGCTTTTACATCAGCAGTTGTCGGTGCTGATGTCTCCTTCGGTGCTTCGGGTTGTGTGGGTGCTGGTTGTTCTGTAGTGGCATCTATTTCAACCCGTGCCACCTCCTCACCCGGTGCCCCGATGATCGCTAAGATAGCGTTGACAGGGACATTAGTGCCCTCCTCGGCAATCAACTGAGCGATAACACCGTCGGTAGGGGATTCCTGTTCATGGACTACCTTGTCGGTTTCGATCTCAAGCAGGGGTTGTCCCTGCGTGATGGTATCACCTTCTTTGACGAGCCACTTACCGATTTTCCCTTTCGTCATTGTCTGATCCATCTGAAGCATTCGCAATTCAACTGCCATATTTTTGATTTTCCTTGCCGTTCGATAAGGCTGATTTAGGGGGAACGGTTTTCTCCGTATGTTCAACCCGGCGCGATGCTTGGGCTAACGCGCTCTGGCTAATTCCTGTTTCTAATTTTCTTTTCGATTTAATAAGACCCGTTTTGTGGAAACTGATAGAGAACCGACGGCTATTTCGTCGGTAAAATTATGAGTGTGCCTCGATCAATTCAATCAACAGTTCGACATTCGCATCCTTTTCAATAATAAGGGCAAATTTCTGGTATTCGTCTCCTTTGAAAATTGCCTGAATAAACGGACTAAATCCGATCAGAAGTTGGCTGCCCAAAAAGTTAAGCGGTTTACCGGTCTCTAAGAAGATAATCGCTGGAGCCGTCAAACCTCGCCGCACAATCCACGTCGCCACCTTCTCAAGTAGGGCGCGCTGTTCGGGTTCCGGAATATCCTCAAGAACAACTGGTATTTCGGGGTTTGGGTCGAACATGATTTATAGCTATCGAGGCACCACTTACTTTAGTGCCTTAGATCTCCAAGTCGCTGAGGTAATCGGTGATCTGTTTCGGCTGCCCATCAAGCGTTGTTTCCATCGCAGCGATGACCAAAACAAAACTTTTGATGTTATCCTCAACTCGTGTATCGGAAGGTTCACCGCCGTCAAGCCAATTCAGGAATTCGTCAAACAGGTGCTGATGTGCCTGATAGGGGATTGCGGGTGCCTCATAGACTTCTGTTTCCCCGCCAACGCGGTGGATCGTCATCTGGTTTCCGCCTGCGATTTCGACGGCACCCTCTTCAAACTCGGCGCGGTAGTGTTCATGGTTCCAGCAGTTGACGATGCCTGCTGACGAACTGTTACCTTCGTAAGAGGTGTGCACACCGTTGTCCATCCGCATCATATAGAACCCACTGGAGTAGTGTTGGAAGCTTGACCATTCTGGATTCCATCCAAATCCGATCAGAGTTTCACAATCCCCGCCAGAGAGGAAACGGAGCATGTCTAAGTGGTGGACAGAGCCTTCAAACAGGAGCCCGAAATCCATATCGTGCCGCCATGCTCTACCCCAGGAGAGATAACGCCGGTAATCACATGCGTATCTGCCTACAATGTGCTGGAGCCGTCCCAATCTACCTTCGTCCCGGATGCGAATTAATTCCTGTTTATTGTCGGCATAGCGGTAGTTTTGAATGATGGCACACGGCAATCCGGTCTTCTGTGAGGTGCGAACCATTGCTTTTGCTGCATCCAGTGTATCTGCAATCGGTTTTTCGCAGATAACAGGCATTCCGTTTTCCATGGCAGCAATCGCGGCGGGACTGTGAAATTGCGGCGGGACAGCGATACCACAGAAGTCCGCTTTTACGGTTGCACAAGCTTCATTAAAGTCTGTGAAAAGTTGTGAATTGCTGAGTCCGAGTGCTTCGCCTTGTGCTGTGAGAACGTCTGTACTCACATCTGCCAAACCGACGATTTCTATCCGGTCGCTGAAATTGGTGGTGAAATTATTAATCCAGCCACCTGCCATACCACTGCCACCAATCATCAAACATGTCTGTTTTGCCATACTTTTAACTTTCCTTGCGGTTCGATAAGGCTGGTTTTACAGGAGCGATCATCTCCGTATATCCAGCCCGGCGCGATACTTGAGTTTCCGCGCGCTGACTAACTTCTAATTTTGGGGTTATAGTAAAAAAACAAAAAAGCGTTGTGCTGATAATATGCGCCTACTCGGACGTTAGTGTGATTTTTGCATCAGTTTGCCGCGTAAGACGTAATCATCTTTACCATGTCGGACACGTTCAAATTCGGCTTCCGTAGCCTCACGCCGCACTATGGCGGGGACTCCCATGGCAATCGACCCTGGTGGAATCTCCTGCCCTTCACGGACGAGCGTGCCAGCGGCGACAATAGCGCGTTCACCGATTATTGAACCTGTTAAGAGAATCGCACCCATACCGATGAGTGCTTCGTTGCCGATAGTGCAGCTGTGAAGAATCGCACCGTGACCAATCGTAACGTCATCGCCGATAAGACATGGAATTTCTTTGTCCATGTGTATCACTGTACCGTCCTGAACGTTGGTACGGCACCCGATTCGGATCGGTTCTAAATCACCACGGAGTACGGTGTTAAACCAGATACTTGATTCTTCACCAATTGTTACATCGCCAATAATCATCGCCCCTGCAGCAACGAAAACGGATGGGTGTACATCTGGTGTTATACCTTCATATTCTATTAACATTTTTCCTTCTTTCTTACACACTTGGAAATAGGCGAACCCGCAAATCTTGCCAAGCTAAACCTATTGTTGTGCAACTAACAACTTACCGAGATTACTTATTCCCCACCTATAAGACATCAAAAGTACACTCGCGAGGACGAGTACCAGTCCAATAAACACGATGAAGCTCTGCGTGTACCACGCTATTATAGGTGCGATAATGAGTATTATATCAATAATGAGTGTCACAGTGAAGGTTAAAATTCGCAAGAACGGTTTCGGTTGATGTGTCAGCTCTGCCATCCACGGCAATGTGCCAATCATCGTATTCACTCCGCATCCTGCTGGAAGCGTTATAATAGGGGTTAGTAGCACAGGTATCCAAGTATTCTGCGGAATTCGGAGCAGATAGATGACGATTAGGGACCAAAATTCCGCATAGACCAAAGCACAGAGCAACGCAGTTAGGAATTTACTTGTGAATACAAGTTTCGATGTGACGGGTGCCGCTTTCAGCATCCACCATGTTTTCGATTCATCACGAAGTCCGTTACAACTGATACCGAAGGTAATAAGGAGACCATAAAGTACGATCTGTACGGTGAGAATCTGAGCGGTGTTCGCATCCGACCCACTCCCTTGTACAAATAAGATGCCGATGTGGACCACCAAATAGAGCGTGATCATCATAATGGCGATGAGTCGTCCAGTGTGTCTGACAAAGATAAGAAAGTCTTTTAACATCATCGCCTGTATCGGACTGCGTCCGAGTGTAAGGACGATACTTTTTAGGTTCGAGGTTGTAGTAGCATCGGTGTCAGTTCGTGCGGGTTTGCGTTTGGCTTTTAATTGCCGGATATTTTCCCAGCCCCGCTGATAAATCTGTTGTGCTGTAAGTGTTGCCAATCCCACGGAGGCGAGACCCACGCTGCATCCACCAAGTACCCATCTTAATCGGATTCCCAGAGTGGATTCAGTCGTCCAACTCAACAGAAGTCTCCCCATCCATTCATGTGGATACCACGTAGCAGCCGCATCTGTTGCGCCAGTAGAAGCCCAATTGAGCAAATATTGATTTATCGGTGTTGATTCAAGTCCAGTAAACAGCGCCAACGATATTAGAAACCCCAGCGTCACACCAATCGCAGTACCAAGTGCTTTAAGTGTTGTGAGAAGTCCACCCGATGAGAAGAAGCGTGCGATTACCATCATGCTGATCGTAACGTAGCTTGCGATTATTATGAGAAGGCACAAACACGCCGGAAACAGTGCTACATAAAAATGCCATGGAAGTTCGTAGATCACGCCAAAAGCGACCCACGGTGGTCCTAAAAAGCAGAGGATACTAAGGAAACGCGTGATAGTGAGGTGAATGAACTGGTAGCCGAAGATTGCTACCGGTTGGATAGGTGCAGCGTGTAATAACGCTGTTTCCGGTGCTTCATATAGAATTTTCAACGAGCTTTCCATCAATTCTTTTGCAACAATGATAATCCCAAAGGTCATGAATCCATTAATTACGCCTAACATGAGAGCGGGTTCTGCCTCAGTCAACCGCAAATGGGTAAAAAGGGAACTGCCCAACACCGATAGCGCGATAACAAAAATAAGGTAACCGACACCCTTTAAGATGTTCTTACGCCATCCCTCTCGACCGTGTTTAAGGCTATTCACCCACTTTTGCCAATCTGCTTTTAGAAGGATTTTAATATTTTTTAACATTTGGGTTTCTGGATAATTGGTGTGGTTGGAGACCTTACTATCAAAAGAGCGTCCTTGATTTACGCATCTGCTGTAAGGTCGAGAAAAATATCCTCTAATGTCTGGGTTTGGTGCTGGTCTGTGTCTGTCGGTTGTGTGTGGAGTTCCTGCTTCTTCTGCTGTAATTCTGCGAGTGTCCCGATAGCGATAAGTTGACCTTTGCTGATAATACCGACCCGATCACAAATGCGTTCGGCTATTTCGAGGATATGTGTTGTCATAAAGACAGTGCATCCCAGTTCGCAGCGTTGTCGTAAAATTTCCCTGACGGTGCGGGCACTTCTCGGATCCAACCCACTGGTGGGTTCGTCGAGAAAAAGGATCTGCGGGTGATGCACGAGAAGTGAGATGAGCAGAATTTTCTTCTGCATACCGTAAGAATAAGCCTTAATCTGGTCGTCAGCAGCGTCAACAAGTTCAAGTTGTTCGAGTAGTGTTTCCATCTCATCTTCGGCTGTCTTGGGTGGCACTTCATATAAATCAGCAATCATACGGACAAATTGTCTACCCGTCAACGCTTCGTAGAGTTGTGGTGTGTCCGGCATCAATCCAAGAATTGCCTTTGCCTGTAGACTTTGCTTCTGAATGTCGTACCCACCAAGCGTTGCGGTACCCGATGTCGGACGGAGTAAGCCTGTGAGCATATTGATTGTTGTTGTTTTCCCTGCCCCGTTGGGTCCCAGAAACCCAAATATTTCACCAGACTCTACCTGTAGCGTCAGGGCATCTACAGCACGCAATTTGCCGAAATATTTCGTCAGGTTCGAGATCTCAATCATTTTTCTTGCCCAAGATGTCTTCTTTGAGTTTTGCGAGTTCTTGGTCCAGATTGATGCTATCAGTGTTTGTTTCCGATTGGGTTTCAGGGGGACGGTTCCGTTTTTCCCAAAGTTCTGCTTCAGCTTCGGTCTTTTTTAATTTCCGTTCAGTCTGTTCAAGGACATTCGACAAATATGGCTCTATTTCTGCAAGCAGTTTATGAAGTTTGAGGCGCGTCTCTGCCTGTTTTTGATGGTGGTGTAGTTTTTCGGTCCGTTGGACGGTGTTTTGGAATTGTTGATAAAAGTCTATCAAAGTAGTTTTGAGAGAGGTTACGACAGCTTGCTGAGCAAGGACTTGGCGTTCGTAATCGTTTGCGCGTTGTATCTGCTGTTCTTTACATTGTCGCGCTTCTCGTGCCCCAGTTATGTCTCGATTTTCTAAAGCAGCGTCTGCCTTCTTAGTCCATGCTTCTGCTGCGTCAACTGCTGTCTGATGGATTTGCTTGAGTCTTTGCTCCTCGGCGATTGCAGTAGCGACAAGATCCTTTGCCTCAGCAATGCGTTTTTTCATATCGGTAAGAGTTTTGTCAAGGACAGATTCCGTACCATCAACCGCCTCTACATATTGGGATATACTCTCTCGAATCTGTTCTGAAATTTCCTTAAGTTTATTCATTTTCGATATGCCTCCGTACGTCTATTATACACCGTTTTTCGATGAGAATCAAGCGAGCCTTTACCTTCTGGGTCATTCAGTTTTTTTGTAGGACTGAACTCCAAATTGTGCTACGAAAGCACAATTTGTCTTTGCTTTACATTTCCCGACGACTGATAGCTGATTCTGTCATCCTGAAAATCCTTGAATCCAGTAAATCTTGGTTCTGACAATCCGCCACTGACGGTTGATGGGCCGACTGCTGGTTTATAGAGTCGAAGTAATTCTAAAATCTACCATAATTCAGTTGAATGAAGGCTACAGAGCATCATAATTAGTATTGATAAGTTCGATGTCATAAAGTGCCAATCTATTCATGATGAGTCTTATTGCGGATGTATTGTTGTCGATTAAAATTGAAGAACGGTCATGTAGTGCTGCGGCTTCTCCAAAGGTTCCGCTACCAGCAAAAAAATCTAAAAGCGTGTTACCAGTGGATGAATGGACTTTAACAATGCGATTGAGGACACCGAGAGGCTTTTGGGTCGGATAGCCAGTCTTTTCGCTCCCATTCGTGCTGACGATAGTATGCCACCAGACATCTGTTGGTGTTTTACCACGCGCCGCTTTCTCTTTGCTGACTAAGCTGGGTGCCATGTACGGGATCCTATCCATTTCGTCAAAGTTGAAGGTATATTGCTTCGGTGTTTTGGCGTACCATAGAATGTTATCGTGCTTAGCTGACCATCGCGACTTTGACCTGCCCCCGTAATCGTAAGCCCAGATGATCTCGTTCATGAACGATTCACGTCCGAAAATCTCATCGAGTATCACTTTACAATAATGCACTTCCCGATAGTCAATGTGGAGAAAGAAGCTGCCCTGTGGATGTAGCACCCGATACGCCTCTTCAAAACGCGGACGTAAAAACTGTAAGTAGGCATCTGAGCTTTCAAACTTATCAGTATAATGTGTCGTTTTGCCTTTGTGGGTTCGGTATGTCCTACCCTTGAAACCTACCCGATCACCTTGGGCATCTGGTTCGACGTGGATTTCTGTACGTTGTTGGAGTTTTCCAGTGTTAAATGGCGGGTCAATATAAATCAGGTTGATACTTTCATCAGGAATATACTCTTGGAGAATTGCGAGGTTATCACCATAATAGAGATGATGTTTGGGCATACTGAAATCTTGCTCCGGTTAAAATAGTGCGCGCGGTTGTCCTTTGCCAATGACGAAAAGGGTAATTTATGTAGTTTCTTGAGACTGGCTACTACCTGTCTCCTCTGTTTCTGTCAAGATTATAGCAGCCTTGTGACAATTTTTCAAGTTTCTGTGTTTGATGTTGTATTCGTGAGATTTTTCTTGACTACTCGCGACTTTTCGTGTAAAATTTTAAAAATGGTATCGTTAAACTTACGATTTCTTGATGGAGTTAGCAGAACGGCTTATAACCGAGATCCAGTTGCCTTCAGTCTTGATGGGTTGTGTTTTTCGGGGTAATTGCGTGTTTAATTCTGCGGATATGAAAAGGAGAGGGTTATGGCAATTTTACTCGGGTTAGATATCGGAGATACGCGCATTGGTGTCGCAATTAGTGACGCTCTTGGCGTTGCCGCGCACCCGCTGTGCACATTAACCCGGAAAAATCGCCAAGTAGATCTGATTGTTATCTCAGATCTCATCTCTATCCACGAGGTTGAACGCGTTATCATCGGTTTGCCTATTTCACTTGACGGTTCTTTGGGTGCACAGGCGGAGAAGGTTCAGAAGTTTGCAAAACGCTTGGAACATGCGATTGACGTTCCGATTGAGTTTCAGGATGAACGATTCACGACGGCTGAGGCGGAGGAGATTTTGCGTAGCCTTAATAAAGACACCAGAGAACAGAAGGGACTCATAGACGAGGTAGCAGCGGTACTAATTCTGAAAGATTATTTGAATAGCAATCAGGAGGTTGATTCTCCAGCATCGGTAGAGAATGGCTAATTTTCATTCTTAGATTGATGAGGATGTCGCTCCTACGGGATACATGGTGAAAATGGGAAAAATGAGGAAAATTAGAATAGGTATATTGACGTTGTGTAGTCTTGCTATTCTCTGCCTCATTGTCTCGTTGATAGTGGGGTTTTTGATATCCGCTCCAGCTTCTTCAGGAGATGTTGTCAATTTTGATATACCGACTGGAAGCAATTCGAGAACGATCGCGAAGCGGTTGGCTGCCGAAAAGCTAATCCGAAGCGAATTCGCTTTTCGTTTAGTCGTTCGACACAGAGGGATCGGCAAACGTTTACAGGCAGGAACTTATACCCTGCGGCGGAACATGGCACTATCGGAAATCCTTGATGAATTTGAGAAGGGGCGAGTTACGCTTGTTAGTTGGACGGTGCCGGAGGGCTTAACGGGGGTCGCCATAGCGGAACTCTGGGAAGTTGGTGGTTTCGGGACTGCGGCGGCGTTTCGGGACGCTTTTGAAACCACAAGTTTGTTAGAAAAGTATGGGTTGGAAGACAAAACAGTGGAGGGCTATCTATTTCCAAATACCTACAAGTTCGCGAAAGGCACAACAGCGGAGAAGGTGGTTGCGATGATGCTCGCTGAATTCAAAAATCGGTGGATTGAGAAATTTGATGAAGAGGCAAGCAACTTAGGGCGTACCCGGCATGAGATCGTAACGCTTGCTTCGATTATTGAAAAAGAGGCGCAATTGAAATCAGAAAGTCCCCGAATTTCGAGCGTTTTCCATAACCGACTCAAACGAGGTTGGCGACTCCAAGCGGATCCAACGGTACTTTATGCCTTGGAGAATCCAAAGCGTCTTTTGACTAAAGCGGATCTGAATGTAGATTCGCCTTATAATACATACGTGTATAAAGGTTTGCCGCCGGGTCCAATCGCAAATCCGGGCATTGATTCTATTATCGCTGCACTGCGCCCCGAAGAGACAGCTTATCTCTATTTTGTGGCAGTGGGCGACGGAAAGCATCATTTTTCAAAGACACTTTCGGAACATAATAGGATGGTCCGAAAAATGCGGCGTGCCTCTCGTAACAGATAAATGTTTTGCTCGAAAAATTGAGACTAAAGGCACAGAAAGTGACAAGACAGAATGGCAAAAGCAGATTCACAACAGACAATTCAAAATGAGATAATAATTACGGGAAAAGGGTTGATGTTAGGAGAACCTGTGACATTAACCTTGAAACCAGCATCAGCAGACTTTGGTATCGTTTTTCGGCGCGTAGATATGGAAGGTTCGCCAGAGGTGAGGGTATGTCCTGAGAATTGGGCGGATGTTCTGCCGCGGTGTACCAGTTTGCGCAGCGGTGATACAACCATTAGTAGTGTTGAACATATTCTCTCTGCGCTTGGTGGGTTCGGTGTTGATAATGTAGTGGTGGAATTGGACGCTCCGGAACCCCCGGCACTTGATGGAAGTGCAAACCCCTATATCCAAGGTATACAATCAGTAGGGCTTGCTTCACAAGATGCCCAACGCAACTTTATTGAGGTCACTGAACCTTTCGCCCTTTCTTCAGGAGATAGACAGCTTGTCTTACTTCCGGCTGATACGCTGGAGGTGACTTTTGTTTATGCACATCCGCAAACAGATTCTCAAGTCTTGACTTTCAAAATAACCCCGGAATCATATATAAGTGAGATTGCACCGGCTCGGACTTTCTGTTTTGAGGATGAAATTGAGGCACTTCAGGCACTCGGTATCGGTAAGGGCGCGAATTATGATAACGTTCTTGTTATTAATGAGGCGGGTGAACCAAGCACACCGCTTCGATTTGAGGACGAGTTTGTCCGGCACAAAATCTTAGATTTGATTGGCGATCTGTATTTGGCGGGTCGTTTACCCAAGGCGCATGTTATCGCAATGCGGACTGGGCACGGGTTCCATGCTGAATTTGTGCAAGCCCTCGCTGACGCAGGACATCTTCAACAGGTACCTGTTCAAGAACCTATTGAGGTCATGGATATTTATGATGTGTTACCGCACCGGCATCCCATGTGTATGGTTGATAGAGTTATTGAATATGAAAGTAAAAAACGCGCCGTTGGTATCAAAAATGTGACATATAACGAACCAATTTTTGAGGGACATTTTCCTACGCAACCTGTGATGCCGGGCGTGCTGCAGATTGAGGCGCTCGCGCAACTCGCAGCGTGGCTCGTGCTTCGGGACATCGGTAAGGAAGGTGAACTTGGATATTTTCGTTCTATCAACAAGGCAACATTCCGTCGTGCTGTTGTCCCAGGGGATCAGCTTCGGTTGGAAATAGAGGTTGCACAACTAAGGAGCAGGCTTGCCCGCATTGAAGGACGCGTTTATGTAGGAGATGCCCTCGCCACAGAGGCGGAACTGTCAATCGTATTAGCGTCTGTCTAAACAGCAGTCCTTTTGAGATTAACTGGCAAGATTTTTTGAGATTAGGAGGGAATTTTGTGCTAGAAACTAACATTCACCCTACGGCTATTATCTCTCCCAAAGCGACATTGGAAGAAGGGGTTAAAATTGGACCCTACAGTCTTGTCGGTGATGATGTTCATATCGGACGCGGCACCGTAATTGGTCCGCATGTTCAGATTGAAAAGTGGACGACTATCGGTGAGGAGTGCAAAATCTACTTCGGTGCTACAATCGGTAACGAATCTAAGGACTTGAAGTACGGTGGTTGGCGGAGTTATGTAAAAATAGGTAACCGTAATACGCTACGCGAGTACGTCTCTATCTCCAGATCGACATTTGAGGAAGGTGAGACTGTCGTTGGTGATAACAATCTGTTAATGAATTGGGTTAACCTGGCGCATGATGCTATTGTCGGTAACAGGATAATCATGGCAAACTTTGTCTCGCTTGCTGGACATGTTGTCATTGAAGATGACGTCCGACTGGGCGCACACGCCGCGTTGCATCAATATGTGCGTGTCGGTAAAATGGCGATGGCAGGCGGTTTCTCGAAAATAGTCCAAGATATTCCACCGTTTGCGCTTTCCGCTGGACAGCCAGCGCGTGTCCGTAGTATCAATCGTATCGGCATTCGTACCTCAAGAATTAACCCGTTGTCACAACTTACACCTGAAGCACTGGCGGCACTGAAGAAGGCGTTCCGTATCTTGTTCCGCTCTGGATTACCTCTCAAACACGCTGTCACCAGAGTCAGGAAGGAACTCGAAACAATGCCAGAAGTTGACTATCTACTCGAATTTATTGAAACCTCCAAGCGGGGGATCGGATTCAGCCAACCAAATCGTACCCAGAACAGTTAACTTCTGTATTGAACGTTTAAGTATTCGGACTTTTTGACAAGACGGGGAGCGAAGACGGTGGAAAAACTGGGTATTATTGCAGGCGCAGGTGAGCTGCCAGTGCTGTTAGCGCGTGCCGCTGTTGCTCATGACCGAAAACCTGTTGTTATCCAAATTACAAAATCCGATTCGCAGCGTTTTGCAGGCATCGCAGATGAACTCCATACTTATGGTGTTGGACAGATTCAGAAGATTGCTCAAACACTTCTTGATTCAGGCGTGAAAGAGACTGTGATTATTGGCAAAGTCGAAAGAAATATTCTACTACGTCCCTTTCAAATTGATGCGACTACCATCCGGATTTTAGTACAGAACCGCCGTAAAAAACCCTCCGCAATTGTTAACGCAGCACTCACCTATCTTGAATCCGCTGGACTGACCATTCTTACCCAAGATCGATATCTCCATCACCTTCTCCCACAACCCGGTGTTTTAACGGCACGACAACCTACAGCGAACCAATGCGCAGATATTGAACTCGGTATTGACACCGCCCGCCGGATGGCAAACATGGATATTGGACAAACGGTTGTTATTAAAAATCATATTGTCCTTGCGATTGAGGCAATTGAAGGGACGGATGCGACTATTCAGAGAGGTGGAAATTTAGGGAAGAAGGGAGTTGTGGTAGCGAAAGCCGCCGCCGATCATCACGATTTCCGGGTTGACGTACCGACGGTAGGAATGCAAACGTTAGAGGTGTTGCATCAAGTCAAAGCGGGTGTGCTGGCAGTAGAAGCACGACGAACCTTCGTTATGGATGTTGATGCGTTTATCAAGAAAGCGGAGGAATATAAAATCGCAATCGTTGCTGTTGAATAAAAAAAGAGGGGGAAGCAATGCGAAAATTGTGCTATTAAAGCACAATTCGTCTTACATTTAGCCTCCGACCCTCTGAAGACAATGTTTACGCCGCGGCGTCTATCGCACTTGTTATCTGATCTGTCGTTGGAAACTCCTTGGTTTCTAATTTCGAGTAGATCAGCGTTCCATTTAACGAGACCTCAAAAGCCCCACCACTACCTGGAATCAGATCGACTGTCTTGACCCCCGTACCATATCTCTGTTTTAAGGCATCTGCCAAACTGGCTGCCCGTGGCTGGTAGTTTCAAGCGGTGCAGTATTCAATTCTCACTTCCATGGGTATTCGCCCTCCTCATTCATTGTTTGACCTTATTTGTCAAAGTGAATTCAATTCTTTCCTCCTAAAATTCTACCATACATGTGAAGAAATTGCAAATTTTTTCGTAAATCGAATGTCTTGAGGTATCAAGACAAAAAGGCTTGCACTGCGAAGGCATTCCACTTATAATCTTTTCTACATAATCTATGGTAAATCCCATAAATAAATAGACATTATTAACACATATGAGATCTGCTCTTTGTAGGAGGGGTTTGTAACCCCGATTCTTACAAGTGTCGAAGTAATTGTGGGTTTTCCTATGTAGGAGGGGTTTGTAACCCCGATTCTTACAAGTGTCGAAGTAATTGTGGGTTTTCCTATGTAGGAGGGGTTTGTAACCCCGATTCTTACAAGTGTCGAAGTAATTGTGGGTTTTCCTATGTAGGAGGGGTTTGTAACCCCGATTCTTACTATAAGTGTCGCGATTAAAAGATTGCTTCTACCGTTTGCAAGGAGATAAAAAATATGGATATACGACTTAACGATAAAGTAGCTGTGGTTACTGGCGGATCGACTGGTATTGGTGCAGCAACGGCGATTGAATACGCCAGAGCGGGTGCGAGGGTCGTCTTCGGCGATATTAATGAAACGGATGCCGAAAATACGATCAATACTATTCGTGAGGACGGCGGTGTTGCGAAGTTCCTACGAACCGATGTCACTGTCGAAACTGAAGTTGCGGATTTGATGAAAGCCGCCGATACGGAATTTGGTGGTATTCACGTATTAGTAACTTCAGCAGGGGTCCTGCAAGGACCGAGTGTTCGCATTGATGACTTTGAGGCAGCGACTTTTGATTCGGTTATTGATGTGAACCTTAAAGGCACCTTTTACGCCCTCAAGCATGCTGTTCCGATAATGAACAGATCTGGAGGCGGCGTTATTCTGTGTATTGCCTCAGGGGCAGGGGTTCGCGGTGGGAGTTCTTCGATTGCTTACGCTTCCAGCAAAGGAGGCGTCAACGGACTTGTAATGACGGTGGAAAACCAGATTGCGTCAATGAATATCCGTATTCATACCATCTGTCCGGGTGGACTTGCGACCCCACTGAAGTTAGGACAGATCGCAGAATCAGCGAGGCGCGACGGTCAAGATCCAGATGTTGCTGTTGCCAATGCTCGTGGATCGCTGGGGGATCCAGCGGGTGTCGGACGGGTGCTTACGTTCCTCGCTTCTGATGAAGCCTCATACACGCGCGGACAGATTTTCACGAGATAGATTTCGTCTACTCGGAGCCGCGACGTGCGATAGGTATAGTCTTTTGTAGTGCCCACTAAGCGGAGAACATATAGTCGAAGTTGAGCCACAGACTTTTTGAATAACGGTAGAAGAGAATCGGGAAGATGGCGGAAAAGAGCGTCCAGATGCTTAGGTTAAGGAAGAAAGGGATAGCAGTGAAAGTTTCGATGAGGAAATAGCTCGGAAAGGCAATCAGAACCGTTGCTCCATAGTTGAGATACATGGCACCGATGAAGTAACCCGACTCCCGTTCAAACTTCAAGTTGCACTGCGCGCAATGGGTAAACATCTTGAAGTATCTTTGAAACAATGCACCCGCGCCACACTGTGGACATTTCAGTCGAAAACTGCATCGCAGCGTTCGAGTGAGATTTTCAAAGGTGAGTTTCATCGGTTAGTAGGTGTTGTTGTCCCAAAAGACTTTGAAAGTACGGATGAGTATTTTGAAATCGTTCCAGAATGAGAGATTCTCAATATACGCCAAGTCAACAGCGATTCCGTCTCGGATTGAGCCTTGGCGACGTGGACTGAGTTGCCAGAGTCCAGTCATCCCGGGTCGGACAAGATGGCGTTGATTTTCCCAAGATTCGTAATCCTCAGCGAGGAAAGGCATTTCTGGGCGTGGTCCCACAAGACTCATTTCACCTTTGAGTACGTTGAAAAGTTGCGGTAATTCATCTAAACTCGTTTTACGAAGCCATTTGCCGAATGACGTAATACGTTTATCGTTCGTTGAACCGGGTTTTTCTGAATAGGATGGCGTATTGATATCGAGGCTCCGAAACTTGTGGATGACAAACAGTTCCTTGTTTAACCCGACCCGTTTGTGGGAGAAAAAGACCGGACCTCGCGAGGTGGATTTAATCAGAATAGCGATCAGTACCATCAGAGGGGCAAAAAGAATGATAAGGAAAAATGCCGCGATAGCATCAAACAAATGTTTGCCGCGCGTTGCGTAGAAAGAGGAGAGTCGTTCCACTAGTGTTCCTGTTGTTCGTATTTTTGGCGAAGCTTGCGATCCAGAACTCGCTGTTAAGCTGTCATCTTGATGCGTGTGACTTTCGCCTGTATCGTTTCCTATCCGGTCTATGTTTCTTGATAGGAATGGCATGGTGTTAATTCCTCTAATTAAAGTCTAATCTTAGACATAACTCGTACCACCCTAACGAAATTTTCAAAATGCCACGATCAGAATATTGCTTTTATAATCCATCGGACATTCCGATTTCCGAGCAGAGATATTTTAGTTCTGCTGGAGCTCTTCAAAAACATCAAGGTATTGCTGTGCTATATTTTCCCAATTGAATCGTTTTCGTATCTGTTCTGGTGCGCGCTGTCGGAAATTTTCAACCATCTCTGGATCTTGTTCTAAAATTTGGATTTTCTCTTTGAGCGATTCGACGTTTTTGTCAAAAAGCATACCATAATGTCCACCTTCTAAGACTTCATCGTTGAAAGGCGTATTCAGTGCCAGAATGCAATTAGAAAAGCCTAACGCCTTGAGGATAGAAGGGTTAATACCGCCAAACTGATGACCGTGAACGTAGGCGAAACAGTTATGGTGAAGTTCTTTAATATGTTCAGAACTGTCAATATGCCCAAGAAACTTGACGTTTTCGTTGGCAATGCTTTTTAGTTTATCTAAAAATTCGTTTTCGAGTTTATTACCCTTGTAATCAGCCCCACCCGCTATAGCGATTTGTTTTTGACTTTTTGAAGCAACGAATGCCTCTAAAATCAGATCCGCATTATTATCAGGGACAAGCCGACTGGCGATAAGATAATAATTTCGAGGTTCAAGTCCGTAAGTCTCCAAGATTTCTGGATGTTCCGACGGTTCGATATTTGCACCATAAGCAATATAGGTTGTTTCCGCACCTAATTCTTCGAGATAGAGCCGCTTCATTTCAGATGCATCAGTAATCACGATTGGAAACGCCGCCGTTGCCATTTTTGCTGCCCACTTGAAATAAATAGCACCGAGTCCCTTCCATTTTGGGCGTAACCATTCCATTCCGTCAACATTGATAACAGCAGTTTTACCTGCGATGCGGAAGAACCATCCAAAAGGACCGTTGCCCGCATTCCACGTCAGAATAACATCGGATGCTGTGAGTGAGGCGTGCAAGGTTGCCAGAAAACTGTGGCTTAAGGTGCTGAACATCTTATGTTCTATGCTGGGTAGGTAAACGAGTTTGATACCGTTCCATTCCGCGGGTCTCTCTTTAAAAAGTGCCTTACGGCAGTAGACGATCACTTCGTGTCCGGCTTCTACCCAGCGCGGGGCAAGCTCACCCATAATAGTTTCCAAACCACTATAGGTGGCAGGGAGACCACGTATACCCAGTACCCGAATTCTCATCCTTGTTTTTACCTCGTCCCGATACCCGTTGCAAATCAAATGGCAATATTAAGCACAATTTGTCTTTATTCTTACATATGGTTTTGTATATATTATACTCGTTTTGGGCGCGAAAGTCCAATTTCTTTTTAAGCGAAAGCCTGTGCAAAACGCTTCATGTCTTTTGATGATTGCCGGAATATAAACCTTCATTTTTTTTACCATGGAATTCGGGAGAGGAATTTGGCTTCGATTTCATTTGCGTTTTCGTATACATCCCAACGATTTCCCAAATTCCGCCGCCATACACGCGACCATTCTGCATAGAGTGAATAATTTCCAATGACAACCCAGTTAGCTCCCACTGACAGACGATGCTCGCTTTGTGTAATTCCCGATAACGGGGTCCATGTGTCGTCTTTCGGGGCGTCTGCAGGATGTTCCTTATCAATGTTGCCTGATCCGTGACGTTCTAATTCGTAACCAAAAACCGTTTCAAGTCTTTCTGTCCAGCGATGACGTAATTCTAACCATAAGTTGTCGGCATCGGAACCGATCTGATGCCCAATTGGGGTCGTAAAGTGTTTATACACATTCACTGGGTTTACATGCGTATACGCGTATTGATTGATAAAGGCATACTCGGCATGGAAGTCGGTATTTGGAATACCGAAAGGATCTGTTAGATATATCCCACCGAGAATACCGAATTTCGTATCCCAGTGTTTGAAATTCGCTGCCGGATTCCCATCGTCAACCATCAGTTCGCCATAAATTTCGAGATTATCTAAAGGGCGGAGTCGCATGTCGACACTCATGAGAACGTTATCACCGCTGCCATCGACACGTCCATCAGCACGTGAAATCGGCTGCTCGTTAATGAGATAGATATTGATCGGATTGAGATACCCGGGTTCAAAGCGGTTGCCGTAGACAACGACTTCAGAGATACCGAAGCCAAACCTATCCCAGAAATATCCCTCGACCCTGTGTCCTGAAATATACTTATCGTTGATGTCCGTCGCCATGTCCTCTAATACAGCGGTGAATCCGGTAAAGGTGACAGATTTATATTTCGCTTGCAACTTGATCATATCCATAGCTAATGGATTTTTGGAGATTAACAGGCTATCGTGATAGCCGGGTCCCCATTGAAGTGTGTCTTGTCCAAGCTGCAGTTCAAACCACGGCAAATTAAACTTCAGATAAGCATTAATGGCAGTTCGATTTTTAAGTCCACCTTCTAATTGTCTGATTTTTGTCTCATCAGGAAAAAGATCTTCAAAAATCTCACCGTATACAAATCTATGTGCTATATCCGTGGTAAAGGCAAAGGTTTCTCCAGCCTGTCCATAGAGGTGTGGATAGAAGGTCGTAACAAGCATGTTCCCTTCAACAGGCTGTTCATCTGATAGGTTATCGACGAGGTGTGTGATAACACGCTGTGAACCCCTTAAATCGAAGGAGAAGCGGTAGTCTTCTCCTGCCATTGTCATCACATGTAATCGCCCGGCCTGCGGAATTTGCGTCGCCAATTGGCTTTCAATTTTCGACTCTCCGCTCTCGGTAGTGTCTGTGGCAGTTGCTGGGGCTTTGTCCGCCACAGACTGCTCTGGTGACCGACTGCTGACTGCTGACTGCTGACTGCTATTTGAGAATTCGCGAGCTTCTCGGTAAAAGGCTAACAGAGCATTTAACCGATCCTGATCAATGGCACTCAACGTGATTTCGCCGTTTTTCTGTTTCTGGTATACCTCCAACAGATAAGATACAACCTGCTTTCGGGTGAGTGGTAACGACCCGCGCGATATGCCGGGCAGAAGCCGCTTATTAAGTAAACGATGAATAAAGCGATAAGTTTCACGGTTGAAATCAGAGAGTTCCGACTTCAGCGGCACATTGATAAGTGAAGCAGCTTCTGCCTTTGTGGTATGGAGGAGAACACAGAAAATCGTGATAATGAAAACAGTAAACAGTGTACGCACATTCATTTGCTGTCCTTTTTTGTGGTTTGGCATATGCTAAAGTGTAAGTAGTATCTGAAAATTTTTAAATTTGAGAGTTGGAGTACTGTAATTCTTCCATAGTTTCATAGAAAATAGGAGCTATTTTTGGATGAATGTCAAATGGTTCTCTTGCTGGCACGGGACGCAAGGTCTGCCGTGCATACTCTCGAAATGTGGTATCCGTCGGTAGTTCACAGAAGTCGCATAGTGCTGAAAGTGATTCGTCTGGCTTTGCTGTTAAATCCTCAAAGCGGATGAGATGCGTGCAATCCGGAGAGTTATCCATGAGACGGATCCCTTCCCGCATCGTGATTATCCACTCTACGGCGGCTCTGTCCAGATGTCTTTCAAAACGTTCAACCTCATCAGCAATCTCCGAGAAGGTCGCGTCTGTTTTAACGAGTTGTTCGACCAGAAGTCTCCATTTCCGATCCTCGACCCCCCACCAGTCGTGTTTTTCTCCGTTAATGTGAACACCGAGTCGCTTTGACCAAGTTGCGATGGATTGACATGTGTCCCATCCATTTCGCACAAGAAAAATAAAACGGGCATCGGGAAATAGAGCACGTACGAAATCTACCCTAAAAATAAGTTCTGGATATTTATCGACGAGCCGTTCTGAACGGGTTGTCGTTAAATAAGCACCAAACATCTGCGCTGCGCGCCGACGCATTTCATCTGTCGCCTCTTCGGCGGTGAGTCGGTATTTTGCGTCGCTTTGACTATAATTCCCGATAATGTCTTCGTGCGGATGAATGAGATGCCACATTGCCTTCGGTTCATTAAGATAGCCCACTTCTCTGTGCATGGAGAGTACGATACCGAGTATTGTAGTACCGCTACGTCCAGTGCCTAAGATAAAGATAGGTTTTTGAACCGGTTTGTATCTGTTGTCATTTGCGGCAACCGATTTCAGAATAGAAAAAACGAGCGGATTTATCCAACGACCTTTCGTTGTGACGGGTCGTCCTTCAAAGAGGGCGTAGCTCATAAGGCGTGTTAGGACCTTCGTCGGACGAGTTCTGATATAAAGTGGATCTATTTGTGCGATCATGTTTTTTATTCTTTTTCCGTAGTCAGATTCTTGTTTTATGTAGACTGGGCATGATTAAAAAGCCGTCTTTTTAGGGTTTGGTGGATGCTCTTCATGCGATCAAGATTAAAGAGGAACGCGCCTCCCAATTTTACCGGAAATGTCAATAGGTGAAGAGCCAAACCCGCAATATTCGGCTGGATTGACACAGGGTTATAGTTATGCTTTTTCATAAGTGTTGTTGTTATGGTCTGGTTAAGATAAATTTCGGCGGAACCGAGTTCCCCGTTCTGCCAACTGTGTGCTCGATGTGGGTTTATACCGAGCTGCTCAGGCTGATCTTCGTCGACCGAAGAACCGACTTGCGGTACTTGAAGCATCGTGTCGGTGTAGGAGATATTAACAGCGGCACAGACCCGTTTGACTGTGGTTTCTGAATCTGCGAGGAGTTCCTCAAAGTAGATGGATGTAACCCGTTCGTGCTGTGCAAATTGGTCTGCGGCGTTAACGGCAGTGCGCCAGATATGGCTAATGGTGATTGGGTGATAGTTCATCCAATCGCGGAGTGATTCTTTTACAGGCATATCACTGCCACCGAGGAATCGGCGTTTCCACTTCCGTTTTTGGGATAGCAGGACATCGCGCGGATCGCGGATCATGTTGATAATTCGTGACTCTGGGTAAAGTTCGAGGAGGTCCTTGATATAAAATACGTTACGTGGGGTCTGATCGCACGGAATGATTTTGCTATGTTTGGTTGCTTCATGGCGCAGAAACGTTGAGAAAAGTTCGGCTGGTGTTTCAGGATATGAGGTTAAACCGTTAAGAAATGCCTCTGCCTCTTTTTGGAAACGACGTGGGTTTCCGTGGGTGCGATAGCCTTCCTGTTGGACGCAGCATAGTTCTGCAGCGAGTTTTGCTGCTTTTGCTTTAGACATCTCAGATGAAAATGGCGGCGCACATAACTGTCCAAAAAAATGGAGTTCACCAAAAGTGTAAACGTCCGGGTGTTTCCCTAAAATCCGTCCCATCATGGTTGTGCCACTGCGACTGTTACCGACAACAAATATCATTCGCTTTCTTTCGCCTGTAAGGGTGTCAAGACACCAAAGCTGTTTTTGGGGATAAGAAGTTCTGTTGCTTCCCCGGACCATTCCTGAATACGCACTTCGATTTCGCCAGATCCTTCCATTTCGGCGTTACCGCCGTTTGTTGCATTGAGCCTTTCATCGGCAACATAACGATAGGTGACGCTATCTTTGTAGTATTTGCCATCAATCACGAGATGTGGTGTGTGTTGTTTACTTGTGCGATTGCTGATGAGGATAGCGAAGTGTGCTGTGTCATTTGTGTCATTTTTCTTACCGAGGGCTTGTACCTGAATGCCGGGCATCTGTTTCTTGGCATATTCCATAGCACCTTCAAGAAGTGGTGGGTTGTGGATTGACACAGTAAATTGAGCGTCTGCGTGTGTGAATGCTTCACCGATGAGTTGGAAAGCCGGATAGACGGCACGCCGGATGGTATCACCGAAATCCGATTCTGGTTCACCACCATATTTCCAAAAGGTACCGGGTGCCATTGGTGTTATTGGAGAGAATGTTGGAAATCCTTTTCCCGGACCAGCAATGACATGAAAGTTTGCCTGTGTGAGGTTGGGAATCGTAAGCATTTTTAAAAAAAAATCGCCGACATACATTGCATGGAGTTGTGTATTTGCGACACGATTCGCTGGGTTGGCGATATTCCATTCGGTTATCCACATCTCCTTATTTGGAAATAGTTTTTGATAGTAGTCAAGTGCCTCGGTGAACCCGAAGTGAATCCAACCCATGAGATAACCGCGCATCTCCTCTAACTCTTTTTTTTGGACTGCTTTGTAAGCGTACGCATGGACGGTGTAAGCGTCGTAAAAACTGCTGTCCGCAGCGAGACCTTCGTCCCATTTACGCTGCTGCCTTTTTACCAACCAACCCTCTTTGTGGAATCCGAGAGGTGTAGCACAGACGGATACCTTTATATCGGGATTAACAGCTTTCATTGCTGCGGCGTGTTTCTTCGCTTCCGTGATGTAGCTTTCAACAGTTCGGTATTTGTTGAGGTAGTGTGGCAGATAATACTCGTTACCAAGTTCCCAGTGGGTAATCTGGTATCCCTTGTTTTTGGCATAGCGGACCCATGCTGCACTCTCTTCTGGGCTACCTGTCCATAAGTTTACAACAACGACTGGAGTTATGTGTAGTGTATTGCACAACTCCATAAAGTCGTCGAAAATGATTTTACCGTTCCTTCGTTCCTGAAGTTTAACGTAATTATTTTTGTTTCGTTTATTAAGTTTTGGGTTCAGAGTTGAGTCCATTTCACTCTTAAAAAAGCCACTGTGTTCCCAATGATAAAAATTACCGACTGTGCCCCCCGGAAACCGCAAGGTCTTCGGAGCAAGTGCTTTGGTTAAGGTTATGAAATCGGCATCAAGGTAGCCATAGTCGCCACTGATCATATTTGTGTTGAACCCATAGAGCGCGTTGCGAAGGGGTTTTGTGGTCTGTGTGTCAATTTCTAAACGGAGTACGTCCGGAGGTGGTTTTTCCTCTTGACATCCATTATTCAGAAATAGCAGTATCAGTCCAAAAATACCCAGACAGGCGTTTTGAATGAATAACTTTCGGTTAAAGAGGACTTTGACTTGCCCAAGTCCTTTCTTACTGACGACTGACAACAGATGGCTGACAGTCATTAAAGAAAACTTCATAGCGTGATCCTCAGAGGTTTATAGGTTGGGAGTGACTTATCACTGGCAAACATGAGACCTGCACAGAGCCAAAAGTAAAATCCGTAACCTCGAAATTCGAGAGTTCGGTTAAAGAAAAGTAGAAATACAGTAACAGCAATAAGACAGAGCATAATGATTGCAATTTGCTGTGTCAGGCGCGACGAGACAAACGGTGTACTAACGGATCTTCTGTACAGGTTCAGGGCAGCGCGAAAAAGCTTATAAAATATCAGCGCGAAAAAAATGAGTCCTAAGATGCCATAGAAACAGAGGATTGCTACCCAATATACATCCTTGAAACCGTTTTTGCTGAGTATTTTCAGAAGGAAAGAGCGTTGACTTGCATTGAGCCTTTCAATTGTGGTGTTTTGGTCTGCGCCATAACCTAAAATCGGTTTGTTCACGAGAACTGTTGGAACATTCCCTATTAATGCCCCAAGTCGCTGTTTTTGCGCGACGCGGACGTAGGAGCCGGAGAATACACCTGTTACGTTGCCAATAAGCCCAACCCTTGCTTTACGCGGGTTTATATATTCAAGGTTAAACGGGTTCACTATTGCCAAAAGTATTGAAAAAATGAGCAGGGTCGCTAATGCTAATTGGAGTGTTTTTCTCCAACCGTAATGGAAGAAGTACCATGCACCGCCAGCAAGGAGTGCCGAGAAGGTAGCAGCACGTGAGTACGAACGCGCTATAAAGAAAAACAGCACCGCTGCACCGAGCAAGTTCAGATACTCCAGTCGCCTAATACGGGACAGATAGACGACGAGGACGAGGATCATGAAAACACCATAAATCACCGTATCGCCTAACGTTCCGTAGACGCTGCCAATCTCTCTGCCGAGTTCAAGCAACCTATATTCTTTTGTGAACCCACCTATGCTGAGTGTTGATTGACGAGGCAGGAAGAAGTTGAATGCGGTAGGACCTCCGATCCACTGAACTATACCTACTGCGATTTGGAAGATACCGACACCGAGAATTATGCGTAAAAGGGTTGTGATTCGTCTTTCTGATAGGTTAGAGTTCGCGACAAGATAGAAAAGCACAATATATCGCGCAAATGGACGGATATTATAGAGACTACCTATCAGAGGGGAGTTGTTTACTAATATTGAAAGCAATACGACGATATAAAACCCAATAATTGGTAAGTCGATTGCTGTTTTGACGAACGGAATACCTCTGTAGAGTTTATGGATAACAAGTTTCCCGAAAGCTGCATAGATGAGCATCTCGCCGAAGAATCTTAAATACGAGTAAACGGCGTCGCTAACGGGTAGAAACTTCAGTATAAATTCTTCAAAAGCGACGTATCCTGTCAAAAAGTAAATCATGCTTTATTGGGTTGTCAGTTGTCGGTTGTCAGTTTTCGACAACCAATAGTTGAGAATCACTTTGCGGTTGTTAATCCCAAGACGAGAGATCTCTGTCCAATAATTCCGCTAATTGTTCGTTAAATGGTTTAAAGTACACCAACTGCTGTTCACGCGTTTGTGGATCAAGCGGTGGCGGGGTCCAATTCGTGTTCTCTTGTGGTTTTTCATTCCAGTCGAGAATGGCTTTTCTCAGTTTATAAGCGGTGGCGTCTGGGACGAGTTTTCTGATCGCTTTTCTCAGTGGGTTGTGGGATGCCAGAAATTGCGTAAAGAAAAAGTTAAAGCGTTCCGAACGCGGCATAGTGGCTTGATTATGTCGTTCACCTATTGAAGGCTTGAAGTCGCTCCCGATATCGATGTGGTTAAAGATTTGTTGACAGACGGCTTCGGCATTTTCCTGCAAATCGTTGGTTAGGAAACAGTGGACACGGCTTGAACCGAATTGCGTTATCAAATTTTTGACATGCGGGTAATAGACGCCGTTGTACTGATAGGCACACTGTCGCCATTTAAACCAGTCTTCGTTCAGACGTGCTTCTTCAGCGGCAAGTGCTTCTTCGTAAGTCTGAATGTTTTCCCAACCTCTCCGCCGAGCCCACCAATAAGCGGAATAGGCACGTGCAACGGGCTCCCGTAAAAGAACAACGATGTGCATCTTAGGATTGTGTTCGTAAATCCGTTGCATAACTTCTGGTGAATGCATCACCATCACGTTTTTTGCGATGAGATGTTTATCTTTAATTTCGTCGGGCGCGTGTTCATCGGAAAAATATTTCGCGAAAGCCCATTCGTACCCTCGCGTGTACTCACGCTCTTGAAGGAAAAAAGTCATCTCTGATTGGGCATGGGTGTGAATATCTGGATGTTGTGCCAGGTAGCGAAGCAGGGAAGATGTCCCTGATTTTTGCGCGCCGACAATCATGAGTCGGATTTTTCCAAAGGTTTCCATGGTAACGGTTTCCCAATTAATTCACTAAGAGCATGAGCATCGGGTTTGTAATAATCGATTAAACGGTGTTGGGTCTCTTCTGAAATCTGAATTTTCTGATTTGGTTGTGTGTTTAGACGAAGATAAAGAGGCTCAATCGTCTTTCTGATTGTCCGCAACGGTGTGTGGATAATGGGTTTGTTATGGGTCCACTGTCGCAGTCGAAATCGGAAGTCTCGATATTTCCGATGCAATTCAGAATTTCTCATGTTCTCGGAGCGATTTGTCACCTTAAAGGCGTAGTCGTTATAAAAATTGGCATCTATACCGGCAAAGTCGCATAAATCTGCCATAATATTTGACGGTTGCGCTGCCAGTTCCTCGTAAAAAAGGATATAGATGCGTTCTGGACCGAATTGGTTAAAATAGGGTTCCAAATAGATAGTATAACAGCCCTGTTGAAGTGTTTGCAAGTATTGTTCTTCCTGTTCAGCTGGAGCGAAAAGCAGTTCAACATAGGCGTCGAAACTTAGCGTTTGTGGCAATTTACCGATCTGCTTTCCGAACCGATACCACGAAATTAATCTTGAAATGGGTTCACGGAGACTGAAGACTAACTTTGTGTGCGGTAGGGATGCCGCGATTCTCTCACGTGCTTTGTCGCAATACAGATAATCTGGCGTTGATTCGACACGTAGCTGCTTTTCATCGCTGTCAGGAAATAGAGAATCGTATTCTTCCACGTCTCCTTGATATCGGTATTTTGAAGGGAGCGGGTAATCAGTGCTGAGAAAGAAACGGGTTTCCTTGTAAGTGGCGGCGCAAGTAGCTGGATGGTCGGCAAGATAAGAAAACAACGACGTTGTTGCCGCCTTTGTAGTGCCTCCTACAATAAGGTAGTGGTAATCCTCAACCCTTTTCTTATCCATATTTTCTATCTCTTTTTTCTCTGTATTTTAGTTGCAATGCGTTAATTGACAGCTATCTAAAACCAAGAAACCTGTGTCCTTCGAAGAAGATACGTCAGACTTCCGACCGCAAGAAGTGCTGTGATTGATACAGCAAGTGCGATACCTGCGATACCCCATGTTTTGATCAATCCGTATGCCGCTACAAAATTGAGAAGTGCCATTGTCACCATATTCGCAAAAACGAATCCGTACGCTTGTTGGGCGTAAAGTCCGGCGTTCAGCACAGGTATCAGACAGGAAAATGCCAGTCCGGTGCCGAGCCAAAAGAGGAGTTGTCCTATCAATTCAATAGAGGTTTGATCGATTGTGCCTCTCCCATACAAGATCCAACTGATTTTTCCGTGAAATATCAGCAAGATTAGTGCTATTGGGATTCCGATGAGTATCGTGGTGCGTACATTTCGATTGAGTGTGTGCCCTAATTTTTGTTTGTTATTTGCGGCGTCGTCTGTTGCCATGTCAGGTAAACCTGTTGTTGCAATACTAATACCGATAAGAGTTTGTAATGCCGAGAAGATCTGGAAGGCACATTTATAGAGTGTAATAGCACCGCCTCCAAGCTGCGAGATAAGGTATATCTCAACCAACAAACGGTTTGTGATTTGTCGAGTTGCGAAACCGAGTGTTGGTAACGTAACCGTATTTTTCAAGGAGCGCAGGCTATTCACAGAGATGCCTGTGAGTGCATACCGGTGTCCAGTTCGATACGTTCCGATGCACAACCATCCAAAGTATGCAGCAAAGCCTCCTGTATACGCCGCCGCAATCCAGTTTTCAAGGTTTTCGGTATTCCATAGGACTAAAAATATAAGTGCTGCAGTACCGGCGGGTAGCGCGTTTCGGAAGGCAACCGTTTTAAAACGTTGTCGGCTGTTCAGGAAAGCACCCAGGACCGTGCTACCACTTCCAAAAATAAGAAGCGGCGCACACAGTCGCAACACGGTCGTTCCGGTTTGTATATCAATAGTCGATTTCGATAGTAGCACACGGGTTATCCATGGCGCGAAAAGTTCGACTAAGATAAAAATTCCGAAACCGATGGCGAGCAAAGAGAACAGGAGACTATTGGTGAAATGTCGGTATTCTGTGCGATTCATCTCCTTTTCGCGTGAAACAAAGAGTGGGACCAGGCTAAATTTAGCACCTTCTCGGACGATTGTATCGACGACCAACACAACCGTCAATGCCGTAGTGAGTGCGTCCGCTGTATCACTGAAGCCGAACCGCTTGGGAATCAACAAGACACGGACGAGGAGGCTCAATCCCATTCCAGCAAACGTAATTACCATTACCCAAAAAGTCTTATGCTGTAGAAGTTTTTTGATCATGGTAATCTTCGAGCCGAATCTGGACGGACTTACTTCCAACTATCGGGGAGATTTTTACGGATTTCAATATCAGTAAACGGACCAGAAGTTCGTGGCCCAACAGATTCTGCCCAAGCCGCCATTCTACCCAAACCGTCTGGAAGTTCTACCTTTGATGTGTCTCCGAAAACGCCTTGGAATTTTTCATGTGAGCAATAGGCGTGTTTTACCTCTTCTCTGGCACGCACATTGATGACACTGACCTCTTTTCCCATTGCTGTCATCACCAAATCTGCCAATTCATTGACGCTCACATGTTTGTCGGAACCGACATTAAAAACCTCGCCCGAGGCTTCCGGGATATCCACAGCGCGAACGATATGTGGTGCGACATCGGCGATGTGCGTGAAAGCGCGCGTCTGTTCTCCGTCTCCAAAGATTACCAAAGGATCTTCTTGCATGATGTTGTTCATGAAAATGCCGATGACGTTTCGGTACTTGTCACCAATGTTCTGGAGTTCGCCGTAGACATTATGCGGTCGAAAGATGGTATAATCCAAACCGAAGAGCCGTTTGGAGACAGCGAGTTCCTGTTCCACGGCGTATTTGGCGATGCCATAAGAATCTTCCGGCATAGGTTGAAGTCCTTCATGCATTGGAAGCTGGTTCTCACCATATACAGCAATAGAGGAAGTAAACACAAAGCGTTTGACGTTATAGTTTATGGCAGCGTTTATGAGGTTTACGCTCCCGATGAGGTTGTTCTGATAATTGAATCGCTTGATAAAGTGACTCAATCCCTCTGCTGCATAAGCGGCGAGATGATAGATGTAATCGAATTGATGCTGTTCACAGAGTTGGTTTATCAGCGAAGCATCGAGTATGCTTCCTTCGACAAAGGTTACAGCCGGATTGAGATTCTCACGGAAGCCGCCGCTTAGATCGTCAAGTGCAACGACGTCTGTATTTCCTTGGCGAAGGAGTTCGTTAATGACATGCGCGCCCATGAAGCCCGCACCACCTGTGACTAATGCTTTTCTTCTCATGTTTTTAATAAAGATTGCTATTCCAGTCCTATTAACTGCTAATGAAGAGGTGTCTGGGCACAATGCCCGAAATTATTATTTTACGCCATGAGTTGTTCTGTCTGTTTGAGTGTCGGAATAGTCAATTTGTGATGTACACTCAGCTTGCTACCTACTCACTCAATTCGTTCTTGTCATTCCTTTGTGTAGCGTTCCGTAATATCTCTTCAATCTTTTTGTGAACGGAACGAATCAAAACAATACCGGCATCTGCGATGAAATTGGTCTGGTTTGTTAATCAGAAGACGAATACCGCTGGCGTAATTTGGTATTACTTGCGAATGAGCATTTTACCAGTAGCCATAAAATCACCAGCAGTGAGTGTATAGAAATAGACCCCACTTGCAACGGATTCACCCAACGCATTGCGGCCATCCCAGTACACCGCACGGGATTTGCTGTGGTACACACCAGCAGGCAGGTGCCCTAACTCCAACGTCCGAACAAGTTTTCCATCCGCAGAATGGATAAAAATGTTAACCGCTGCAGGTTTCGCCAACTGATACGGTATCCAAGTTTCAGGATTAAATGGATTCGGATAGTTCGCCAGGAGTGCAGTCTCTTGCGGCATCACCTCCGTGAGGGTAAGAGCTGCTAAGAGCTGCTCCAGAACAGCAATCCCTTTTTGCGTATACGGCTCTTGTATATTAAGCTGCTTGGCGAGTTGTAACCACTGCGTGAGTTTCTCGGTAGTGAGGTTGGCGGTCTCGGGGGTCTGTTTCGTGAGGGTGGGTGCGGCAGCCGTGGCATCTATCTCCGCGGCGACGGCGACCAGGTCTGATACATTAACGATTCCATCGCTGTTGACGTCTGGATAGATGTTAGAACTGGCGGCATCCGCAAAATCGGGATTGTTATAGTTGGATGCGATTAAGGCGAGATCTAGTATATTTACAACTCCATCGCGGTTCACATCTACTGACATAGTGAGTGAATCTGTGTAATATTCCTCAAGGTTCCCAATCAACCCAGCGATCGGTGAGAAATCCGATATCTCGTTTTCCCTAAGATCCAGCACGCTGAGATTTATCAGATCTTTGAGAGGAGACACATCCGATATTTGGTTATCCCTAAGATCCAGTTCCATCAGGTTTAGCAACGCACTGAGAGGAGACAAATCTGATACTTGGTTGCCATCCAGATCCAGCACTATCAGTTTTGTCTTATTGTTGAGCGCAGACAAGTCCGCTATTTTGTTGTCGTCAAGATCCAGATCTTCGAGATTTTTCAAGGCACTGAGGGGAGATATATCCGTTATTTGGTTATCGTGAAGATCCAGAATTTTCAGGTGCCTCATACGGCTGAGTGGCGATATATCTGATATTTGGTTTTCATCAAGATCTACATTTCTCAGTTGTGTTGAATTTGTGAGAGCGGATATGTCTATTATTTGGTTGTCGTCCAGATCCAACACTGTCAAACTTCTGAAGGAAGTGAATGCAGATATATCCGATAGTTGGTTTTTGTG
The DNA here is from genome assembly GCA_958295815.1 of Candidatus Poribacteria bacterium. Taxonomy (GTDB): domain Bacteria; phylum Poribacteria; class WGA-4E; order WGA-4E; family WGA-3G; genus WGA-3G. Next base: position 636,448 of record OY282374.1, read on the forward strand.
GAGTTTCAGAACTTTCAGTCTCCTCAGATCTTTGAGAGAAGACACATCTGATATTTGGTTGTTGTGAGCATCTAAGCGCCACAGGTTTATCGAATCTTTGACAGGAGATATATCTACTATTTTATTATCATCAATATCCAGATTTTTTAGTTTTCTCAAATATTTGAGTGATGATATATCCACTATTTGGTTGTCAGAAAGATCCAGTACAGTAAGATTTATTAAATCTTTGACAGAAGATGCGTCCGTTATTTGATTTTCATCAAGGTCCAGATTGTCCAGTTTTGTAAGATTTTTTAGAGGGGACATATCCGATACCTTATTGGTTTCAAGATCAAGGTATGTCAAATTTATCAAATTTTCGAGTGGAGACACATCCGCTATCTCATGATTGTACCCAAGGCGAAGGTATGTAAGTTTTGTAAGATTTTTCAGTGGCGACAAATCCGATATCCGATTTCCTCTAAGATTTAGCGAAGTTAGGTTTGTTAAATCTTGGAGTGCGGACACATCTGATATCTTCCGAAAACTGCGTGTTAGATCATGACGGTAGAGATCCAGCACGGTAAGACTTGTCAGACCTTTGAGAGGCGATACATCCACTATCCGATTGCGGCCAAGATGCAGCTCTTTCAGATTAGTGGCAAACTCAATACCGGTTAGATCGAAAATACGGGATTCTGGTGCCTCAAGCAATTCCAGACTCGCCATTTCCGCTTGGGTGATGTCTGTCCCCGCTTCTTTGTCGAGTACTAACTCAAGAGCAGCGCGAAGGCCCGGATCCGGGATGTCAACAGTCTGTGCGGTTGCCATCCAGTGCGGTGTTAAAAAGAGCGCGCACGCCGTAAAAATCAGACTGACAAGGTGTACAAGTCCACAGTTCTGCTTTGAAGGTAGTGTGTGGGTTGATATGATATATGTGACAAGTTTCAAAAGATGTATACTCCTTTATCTTGATTAACGGACGTGCATAGTAAGCGTGAATGTAGTCAAAGTAGTTCTTATCTCGCCTTCATTTTCGAGAAGATTCGGTTACTCAGATACTCTGACGAATTTGGTATTACTTGCGAATGAGCATTTTACCAGTAGCCATGAAATCACCAGCAGTAAACGTGTAGAAATAGACCCCACTCGCAACTGGCTCACCCAACTTATTCCGACCATCCCAATACGCCGCACGGGATTTGCTGTGGTATGCGCCAGCAGACAAATGCCCTAACGCTAACGTCCGAACAAGTTTTCCGTCCGCAGCATGAATAAAAATGTTAACCGCTGTAGGTTTTGCCAACTGATACGGTATCCATGTCTCAGGGTTAAAGGGATTTGGATAATTCGCCAGCAATGTTGTCTCTTGTGGCATCATCTCCGCGAGGATCAAAGCTGCTAAGAGCTGTTCGAGGACAGTAATCCCTTTTTGCATGTGTGGTTCTTGTGTATTGAGCTGCTTGGCGAGCCGTATCCATTGTGTAAGCTTCTCGGTAGTGAAGTTGGATGTTTCTACTGGATTTTCGCTGAGTATGGGTGCAGCAGCCGTGGCATCTATCTCCGCAGCGACGGCAACCAAGTCTGACACATCAACAATTCCATCACCGTTGGTGTCCAGATAGATGTCGAAACTAGCGAAATCCGCGAAGTCAGGATTACGATAGTTGAGGGCAACTAAGATGAGGTCCGACACATTTACAATCCCGTCTCGGTTTACATCCTCCGACTTGATAAGCGGATTTGTTTGGTCGATAGTTTGGTTACTGGTATCATATTTTTCCAGATTCCCTGTCAATCCGGCGAGCGAGGAAAAATCCGATATATGATTGTCGCTGAGATCGAGCATTGTTAGGTTTATCAAGTCTTTGAGAGGGGAAACATCCGATATCGCGTTGCTATGAAGATCCAGTTTTGTAAGTTCGCTCAAGTCTTTGAGAGGGGACAGATCCGATATTTGGTTATCGTACAGCTTCAGTACCCGCAAATTTGTCAAATATTTGAGAGCGGAGATATCCGATACCTGATTCTCGTGGAATCTCAGTATCCTCAGGTTTGTCAAATATTTGAGCGGAGACATATCGGATATTTCGTTGCCATGAAGATTCAGAGAGGTCAGGTTCGTCAAATATTTGAGCGAGGACATATCGGATATTTTGTTGTCGTTAATATTTAGGAATGTCAGGTTCGTCAAATATTTGAGCGGAGACATATCTGTAATTCTGTTGTCGTCAAGATGCAGTTCTGTCAGATTTGTCAAATCTTTGAGTAAAGACACATCCGTTATCCTGTTGTCGTCAAGATTTAGGAATGTAAGTGTTGTGAGGTCTTTGAGTGGTGATAGATCCGATATTTCGTTGTACCCAATATGCAAATATGTGAGCATTGTCAAATATTTGAGCGGGGACATATCCGATATTCGATTCCCTCTAAGAGAGAGGTGTCTCAGATTTATTAGATTTTTGAGAGGAGACACATCCAATATTCTCTGGTTGCGGTGAAGATCGAGGTGGGTCAGGTTCGTCAAATCTTTAAGTGGAGAAACGTCCGATATTTCGTTGAGACCCAATTGCAGCTGTGTCAAATTGGTGGCAGACTCAAGACCTGTTAGATCGCGAATGCCTGATTCAATTGTCTCAAGGGATTCCAAACTCGCCATCTCTACTTCGGTGATGTCGCTACCCACCTCTTTCCCCAGTGCTGACTCAAGAACAGTACGAAGGTTGGGATCCGGGATGTGGACGGTCTGTGCGGTTGCTATCCGGTGTGGGAGGAAAAAGAACACGCACGCAGTAAAAATCAGGCTTACGACTTGGAGAAATCTGATGTTTTGCCTTTCGGGGTTTGTATGCACTGGCTCGGTATATGTGAGAAATCTCAAGAAATCTACACTCCTTCGTTTAGATGAACTGACATTCCGCATTAGGGGACGATGGTTTCCCAATTGTTGTATAAAATTTGAATGCCGCGAGGTTGTAGGAACGCGTTTATTGCGCATTACAATGGGCAATAAGTCGCCGAATCTACGATTCCACGCGGCGGATCTGTTACCTTAGTAGGCTATTGTGTCATATTTGGGGCTCCAGGAGTCGCTGCTACAACTTGAAAATCGCCGGTGCCATTCGGCAAACGTCCAAGGGCAGTGTCTGTCTCCTGCTCTCCAAATGTGACGCTATCCAGCACTGGGTTGCCTTCTGCATCAGTACCCACGAGCGTGAGGGTTTCACCACTTTTAGACAGTTTGAAATTGGCATGCAACCCTTCTAGGTCGTCTTCGTCTTCATCTAACCACACAATCAGGTAGCCGTTTGCTGAAATCTCGGTGTTTTCAGGAAACACCCATTTCGTAGGTTCGTCTTCTTTGTCACTAAGATACAGTCCAGTGAGCATTACAGCACTATCAGTAAGATTGTACAGCTCAACCCAATCGTCATAGTCACCTTGTGGGTCAGGGACGGTATTGTCGTTGTCTGCCATCAGTTCGTTAATAACAACAGAGGTACCCATCATAGATGGGTCGGTCATATCTGTCATTTCCATCATCTCACTGGGTTCCATAGTCTCAACAGGTTCCATAGTCTCAACGGGTTCCATAGTCTCAACAGGTTCCATAGTCTCAACAGGTTCCATCGTCTCTTCATCCGGCATAACCGGTCCGACTACTTGTTGTACGCGATCGCAGGATATAAAGGCAACACAACTAATTAAAACAACAATTAGAAGTGTTTGGCATTTTGGCATTGTTAATGCTCCTTATTTAAAAAAATTATATTGGAAAGTTTACAAAGGGTTGGATATCTATTTGTAAGACGCTAAAGTGACAAAATTCATTCACTTTAGATGATACTCTGCAGTATACAACCACACCATAAATTATACCATATTTGGTCTTAATTTTCAAAAATTTTTTGCTGGTTAGTGGTTTTCTACAAATCATCTCATCAATGGTTTGTCGAGCTGAAGCACGGAGACAGTATCTAACAAAATCTGATTTAACGGACCGACTTTATAGAAATTGTTTATAGACATTCGTAATTCTTTCGTAGTGAATGTCGGCGTTAAACTCCGTTTCCATTTTGTGGCGTCCGATGCGTCCCATTTCCGCAGCCTCACTTTTATGTTCGGACACCCACAATAAGCGTTCGCGTAGTGTCTCTTGTTCGCCTGATGGGACAAGAAATCCATCAGCACCATCTACGATGAGTTCTGGAATCCCACCAATATCGGCACCGATAACAGGTTTTCCATAAGCATAAGACTCTAAAATGGACATTGGACAGTTTTCATACCACTCTGATGGTAGGACTGTACAGATGCTATTCAGAATCAGTTCACGGAGTTCGTCGCCCTGTTTGAAGCCGAGGAGATGAATGTGTTTGCATCCGTTTTGTTCGATGATACGTTGGATTTCTGGCATCGCTTCGCCGTCGCCCACAATATAGATCGGAACATCCGTGAGTGGCACTGCTGCCTCTATCAATGTCAGAATCCCTTTGCTCCGGTGTACCCGCCCGAAATAGAGAATATAATCCCCTTTGGAGAAGTTGGGTGTGATGTCGGAAACATCGACAAAATTATGAACCGTTGAGATTTTATCTTTAGGAATACCATGCGAGATCATCTTTTTCCGGAGGAAATGGGAGACCGAGATAAAATGGTCGAATTTCTTAATGGCACCGAGCATTTTAGAGACATAGGACTCGGTAACACTCAATGCCGTGCGAGCGAAGGAGCCTCTATTGCATCGTTTCGGGAGTGCTCGCCAAAAATGTTTTCCCTCACATGCCTCGCAGATTTGGTCGTTTGAGAGATGGCTATAGACAGGACAGGTTAGTTTGTACTCGTGTAATGTCTGAATAAGCGGAATACCGTCTTTTTTTAGAACTTCCAAAATTGAGGCAGTGAGTTTGCCGTAGTAGATGTGGAAATGCGCCAGATCGATGTCTGTGTCTCTCAGCAACTGTCGGGCTGATTTAACGGCATCGTGTGAATATAAAAAACGCAGTAAATCCGCTGCGCCGGGATGCTCGAAATCGGCACCGCGTGGGAAATAGCGTTCCCATTCAGATGGCTCGTTATTAGGGTTTGCTGCTGTAAACGGAATGACTCGGTGTCCGTGCTTTCGCAGTAGTTCAGCGAGAGTGAAAAAGTACCGGTCAGAACCGCCACGAACATGGTGATTCTGTGAGACGTTCAGAATAGTACTTTTCATCAGTGATTCCTCCTTGTAGAATCAATAGCAGCTGGTTTTATGGTGAATCCTAAAAATAAATAGACACTTCTTCCATCCATAAATCCAATAACAGAACACCTCTGTTCGACGAGGTCCCCGTGCCTCGGCGATGCAGAGTGTCCATGTAATTCTAAAATCTACCATATGAGACGTTCGGGATAAGTATGCATCCTATAAAAGATTTTTGACATGCTGCTCGTGAGCCTCTTTCACAACTCCAACTCCATCTATAACTCTGTTAGGAGTGTCGGATATGGGAAACCCGCATCGGCAATCCGCTCATCTACGAACGGCTCATAGTAAACTGTTCCAACCTGTTTAGTCGTTAGCTCTGGATCGCTAGCGTCTATGATAGCGTTCTCTATTTTCGTAACATCTGAATTTCCCCACCAATTGTTGGTTATTATTAGGTTGAACTTTACATTCAGACGGAGCGCGAAGATATTTGCATTCAGGTTGTTGTTTTGGATGACAGACTGGACATTTTCACAGAAGATACCGGTTTCGTTTTTTGTAATATTGTTTTTCTCGATTTGAGGACGTGTTTGGCGACCGATCGTGCGAATCCCGATATTATTGTCAAGAATATCGTTGTGTTGGATGTGTGCGTCGCTACCATCTAAAGCGATGGCAGTTTTATTCAAGCGCAGTGTGCATTCCACCACAGTGGGTGAAGTTGTTTTGATGTCCAGTGCGATCGTGGCATACTCTATGACTGTGCCTCTGATGAAACTCTCTAAATCGTGCGTATGGTCGAAAAAGATACCGTGCCAATCCCCCGGTGCCGGTTTGATATTTTCCGATGTGAGATGTACAAGTTGCGTTACCTCTTCTTGGGCTAAGGGAGTTCCGATCTTTAGAATGCCTTTCACCGTTAGGAGGGCATCTCGTCCAAATTTAACAGTAGTTCCCGGTGAAATGTTGAGGGTAACATCTTGCGGAATTTCTAAAGTGCCCTTCACGATATAAGTCTTTTCAGGGGTCCACGTCTCATCTTTGGTTAGTTGATGGTTTTCAAGGACAACCTCGGAGCTTTCTGGGGGTGCTACGGGGTTAGTGGTGTTTTGAGTTGTACAGCCTGGACCGATGGCTAAGTTAATACAGAGGATTAACAGACAGTATTTTAAGTGTAGGTATTGAATTTTCATGTTTCGTATGACGAGTCCAATCATTCCATGACTATATAAGAGAACGTTATTTTGTCGTGTTTGTTGCAATTTGTGTCTATTTTCATCAATATTTCTGGATTTGGATTTTCTGTCGCATAAGTTATGATTGGGAGATTGCTAATTCACTCATCAACACTATCATACCACAGCCAATTTTCGCACCACCGCCCGGCAGAATTGGAGGCACTACCGCTGATGTATTCGCGTGAGAATGTGCGGGTGTTCCTGGCGGATGGAAGTGTGGTTCTACCATCTGCGTATCCATTTCCATATTCATGTCCATTTGTGTGTTCATATGGTGTGCATGTGGATTGGTTAGGAAGGTATCACCAGTTTCGTGGATCATAATCAGTTTGCCGAGAATGTCGGTGTTTGGATCTCCACCAAGAGACCAGAATGGTGTTGTAAACTCAATAGTCCCTGTGCCATCTTCGCCAGCCACAATGTTTCCGACTTCGCCTATACCGATGGGCGGTGTATTGAGCGCCGCTTGGACGACAGGTATACCGGGCGTCCCGGCTGGAGTTCCCATAGGATGCCAATGCAGTCCAGCGTCGGTGCAACTGCTGCCTATATGGAGGTGCATTGCGTGTAAGCCTTGGGTGGCGTTCTGGATTTCGATAACGACGTGAACCCCTCCGTCTACTTCTATGAATGTAGCAGTCCCGGTCAGACCGCTCCCGTCTATTTCAGAAATAGTAGCAACTGCGATTTTGTCAATAGACTCTGTGATGATAACCTCTGTCGGATTTTTTTCACAACTGGTCGCAAGACATATTATGGGAATAAGAGTTATTAACTTTATGTAGAGTCTCATATTTATGAAATATCCTTTTATAAAGCGATTCCGTTGAGGTGTTGTAGTATTGCGGGTATTATATCATATTTGATAGGCAAAATCAATCACGTCCTGTTCTCGGAAACTGGACGATTAGTGCTTGACATTCCGCTTCATATTGGTACAATATGGGTATATTACCTAAGCATGGAGGGAATCAGATGGGATATAAATTAGATCCAAACGCAATGTACCGAATGCCCATACATTTTGGACCGAGAACGGGACCGAGATACGGACCGGATGGCAGGAAATTTGAGTGTAAAGATAACCCCAAGTCTACATCGGTTACGGTAAGCTTCCTAACAAATAGCGAACAACTTGAGGCTTTTCTACCTCCCGGTTTCTCGCTTAACGGTGAACCTGTTGTATCCGTATCTGGCGGCTATATGAAGGAAATTGAATGGCTTGCGGGACGCGGCTATAATACTCTTGGCGTTAGCTTTCCAGTCGTTTTCAACGGCGAAGTAGACCGAGCAACCGGCTCATTGTTGACGGTGCTATGGGAAAATCTAACTGACCCGATTTTGACGGGACGTGAAGAATTAGGTTTTTCTAAAATCTATTGCGCACTTCCAGATCCACTCACTTTTAATGGTGAAACACACTGCACCGCCAGTTGGATGGGTTTCAAATTCATGGACATGCACGTCAGAGCGACTGAGCAGGTCCCAATACAACCGGCGTCCCCTTCCGCACAGCCCCCGAGTGGTGAACAGCCGCTTACCGGTACACTCCACTATAAATATATGCCGAGAACTGGCGAATGGGGTACTGCGGATATTGCCTATGCTGTGCTAACACCCGCAAGCTCTCCGAACCGAGTTGTTCAGGAACACTGGCGCGGCGAGGGAACGGTAGAGTTCCACAAAGCCCGATGGGAAGACCTGCCAACGCAGTATAATATTGTCAATGCTTTCCACGAACTGGAAGTCAAGGAGTGGCGTGGCGCATCCATCGTTAAGAGCGTAGGTGGTAAAGACTTAAGCGATCAACGCATCTTGCGTTAATTCTTGTTAGTCCATCACAGTACCGCCTGAAACGGTGATAGAGACCCCTGTTAGGTAGGCGGCTTCGTCTGAGGCGAGGAATGCTGCCATTTTGGCAACATCGGCTCCCTCGGCGAGTCGCCCGAAGGGGACGGCTGCCTCGGAGCGGCGTTCGTATTCCGAGAGTTGTTCGGCAGCGGAAAGGTTATCGGGCATTAGCACGGACGCAAGATGCGCGATGCGTTCTGTGTCTACAAGCCCCGGGCAGATAGCATTGACATTGACCTGATAAGGTGCGAGTTCATGCGCGAGCGATTGCGTAAAACCGATTACAGCGAATTTTGAGGCACTATATGCGGCGAAGCGCGCCGATCCCCGTTTCCCGGTAACAGATGACATATTGATGATTTTGCCTCCTGTTCCCTGCGCGATGAGATGACGTGCCACCGCCTGAGAACAGAGGAATACACCTTTCACATTGACCCCCTGTACCCTATCCCAATCCTCTTCAGCCAGATCGACAACTGGGACGCGATCCTTGCCCGCTATCGTTCCCGCATTGTTGACGAGAATGTCGATTTTACCAAAATGTGCGACGGTCTGGTCCACCATCTCGCGTACCTGTTTGGCATCCGTAACGTCCGCAACGACGCTGATAGCACTTTGTCCCATCGCTTCAATTTCACGGACGAGATCGGGTAACCCTTGCCAGTCTGCCTGATCGTCGGCGTAAGGATGCTCAGTGATGTCGTTGACAGCAACATCAGCACCTTCTTCTGCCAAGCGGGTCGCAATGGCACGTCCGATGCCGTTTTTACCTCCTGCGCCTGTCACCAAGGCGACTTTTCCGTTCAAATTGTACATTCAGAAATACCTCCTTTAAATTACATTATTTGCTACGGCTTTGTGTGCCTTAGGGCGACCAGAGGACGTACGTCGGCATATCAAACAGCGTACCGATGAGTGCCCAACCCCCTACGAATACATAATCGCCCATTACAAGTCCTAAAAAGAATGGGATTGCACGTTGATGTGCCCGTAAGCCGAAGATTGAGACAATAATGAACTTTATCATCCAGCCGAGAAAAACAGAGAACCAGAAATCCGCAAGACCACCCCACGTTGCGGCTGTCATTACATATCCGATCGGATGGAAGGGCCACCACATAAACTTATGACGCAAAAAATAGAGTATTCCTGTCATCCCTGCCCCGATACCCATGGATTGCGTCCCGTCCCAATTCGGACCGGTCGGATTGTTAATCCACCGTTCTAAGCGTCTACCGAAAACCTCCTCACCGATGCCGACAATGTAACCGTGTACAGCAAGGGCACCTGTCTCATAAATGAGGTAGAGAAATGCCCAAAACGATGCGAGTGTCCCAATGATGATTGAGAACATCATCACCCAGACGAGCCTTCGGCTGTTTATGCCTGTACGTTCGGCGAGTTTAAATCCCTCCAATTGGTTTGGCATCGGATGCGAAACATTGAGTCGGTTGAGCCAGTAATAAAAGGAGATAATCGTGAGGTTCTCGGTCCCAACCACTCGTGGTCCGAGGGTGACCGCCATCAGTCGTGCTGGATCGAGAGCGAGGATCTCGTGCGATGGTGGTCCGAATTCGGCGCGCACGCGCGTTACACCGAGTGCCATTAAAGTGAAAATGACAATAAAGCCGAGCACGCCGCCTAAAGACATACCCGCCTGTATCGAGAATAACGTGAGTCCGATGGTCCCGAAAATTAACCCGCCGACAGCGAAGCGATAAGGCATCGGTTCATTTGAATCATCATACGCCTTTTTGGTCATCAAGCAATTCTTGACGACATCACCGAGATGTCTCCGGGTCCCCCACAACGCCAAAATACCAACAGCAAGCCACGCACCACCTGCGCGCTCAGCAAGATAGAGTTCCCCTTCACCCATCATTCCAGTGCGAACAACCCGTTCCGCTTTGCCAAATAAATAGAAAAACCACGCCGACATCGAAATGTCCAACGGCACGAAGAACGTTAGTCCTATAATAAACGGAAAAATAGATAAAGGGACCCACCCAACGGCGTTCCACGGCTTGTCCGTGAATAGATGTTGGATAGAGTAAGAACTGAGTTGGATGGCGGGGATTTGAGGGAATAGGTAGCTCAATCCTACGAGAATTTCAATACCGGCAGCAACCGAAAAGCCTATCCACATCGTGCTGTTTCTGTAAAAACTTTTCCGTCCCTGTGCCATCTGAAGCGGTAATTGGATTATCGGATACGCCAGCTTTTCACGCTCCGTCCACTGAACACGGATGATGCTATTGAGGCATATCAGTGTGAACCAGAGGAGAGCAACAAACCCTGTCCAGACCAGAATTGGCACCATCCAACCGCGTAGATGCTTCGGGAGATAAAAGCTCAAGCCTCCCTTAAAGTAAGCGTCCAGGGCAGAATCCTCAGGCACAAACCACGTCGGAATGTAGCGCCAGAAGAGGTTTGCCCATTCGTTTTCGATAGTGGCGAACCGGAACGGGTGCGCGAGGGTTCCAACCAGAAAGGTCATCATTGAGTGACCGCCGATGGTGGAGACCATTACGACCATGATATAGATGACAAGGAGTTCCTGTGTGGTCAGTGCAGTGCGGGGTGAGAGTTTTTTCCAAGCGAGGTTGAGACCGATGACGGCGAAAAGGGTAAAAACTGCGTTGAAGAAGAGCGAGACGAAGTTGAGAAGAAATTGCGGCTGAATCATCTCAGCCGCGTAGGCGAGCCAATAGGCGTTCCCAATGACGAGTACTGTCCCAATGAGGAGTGCTCGAACGGTAATTCCAGATGTAAAGGCGTCGCGAGGTTGTGACATGCTTAAATCGCAGTTGGTTTTCAGTGCTTTTATTCTTTAAGGGAACCCCACGTTAGGGCGAGTTTGTCTGAGGGTTCAACAGCTAATACTTCGTCGTCAAAAGTAAGGTCGCCATAGAAGAGAGCATCCCATGCGCCGCCAGGCATCCACCCGATCTGATGTTCGCGACTGCCCCCTTCACAATCATTCGCATGGAAGCTAAGTCCGATCGTTAATCCGTCTTCTGCTTTGAACTTGTCACCTTCCCCAGGGTTTGCGAACTGCGGGTTGCCGCGCGGTTTTGTTGGATCGATAGCGACTTCATAGATGTAGTCATTGCCGTTATTAATCAGCACCCACTCCGTGTTTTCCTTGGATGCAGCGGCGGATAAGTCTTTGCCATTTGCACCGAGTGTCCACTGAACAAGGGTATCTCGTACCATGCCGTTGGCGAAATCGAACATAAATTCGACACTGTCATCGTTCCACCAACCGGCACCAGGCGGGTTAACATCTTGGAGTTTATCGTCTGTGATCTCAACGGCGAAATAGATACGGGTAGGGTCTTGGGCACTCCATGCCACCCTACCTTGTCCAGTGAAATCGCTGGCTTTTGGAAGTCCATCGCCAACGTCTTTTAATTCATCAAATGCAACGATTTCAGCGCGTTCCCATTCTTTGAGATCGCCGTCTATTTTAATGTTCCTAATCTGTTTAGCAATGTATTCCTTATCACGTTTCGCCGCGACAGGTAAGCTTATCGTACAGAATAGAAACGCAAGAGCCGTAGTAACTGCAATGGCATTATTAGCGGTCTTTAGAAAATATCTAATTTTTTTCATTCGAGAATTCCTCCATCTTTCAACTTTTGAATCATTTGTTCCTGTGTGCCATTTCCTTTTATTGAATTACACACACCACACAACAACTGGAGGTTATCAAGAGTATCAATGCCTCCTTTAGATTCTCGGAGCATGTGGTTAACTGTCATATTACGGTAGGGGAATGGAACTTGACAGCCGTTGCATTTACCTTCTTGGAGTCCAAATAGCGTGTGTTTGTGAGTTTGATCCTGTTTATGCGGTTTAGACATAGGACTGTTGGTTCGATGGATAATTTGTTTCATGATACCGTGCTGTTCAAGACGCATATTTACGAGTTCAAAGGACTTCGGACTTAAATCAATACCTACCCATCGGCGTTGTAGGCGTTCAGCGGCGATACACGTCGTGGCACATCCGCAGAAAGGGTCGAGTACCATGTCACCCGGATTGCTGCTTGCTCGGATAATCCGCTCTAAGAGGGCAAGCGGTTTCTGCGTCGGATAGCCGATCCGTTCTTTACTTTTTGCCGTCAGATTGGGAATGTCTACCCAGATGTTATTGAGAGTTTTGCCTTTCTGTTCATCGAGATACCGCTTGTATCGGGGGACGTTTCCAGGACGTATTTGCACAATGCGTCCTGCTTTGATTTCTTTCAACATTCGTACTTCCGCCCATCGCCATGTTCTAGTGACTCCCATGATTTCATAAGTAAGATGAGAATCCGGATCTTGGACCTGGGCGGTTAGCGAGGTATATGAGACAAGGCGTTCGGTATCCGGTTCGACATAACAATATTGTCGCTTGGTCTTTTCGTCTAAATTTCCCATATCGTAAGGAATCGTGACAGCCCCATGATTCCAGACGAACGCATTGGTTTTTGAGTACCGGAAGATGGCGTCTGAGTCTCGAGCGAGTCCTTTTTTGAGATTCCCTTTGCTGGTTACTGCACGTTGCCAAATGATCTCGTTTCTAAAATTGTCCTTCCCGAAGATGCTATCCATCATCATTTTGAGATAGTGGCTTGCGTTATCATCACAGTGTAGATAAATAGTCCCTGTCGGTTTCAGGATACGGTGCATCTCGAGCATTCGGATGCTCATCATGATGAGATAGGCTTTCATTGCCTTGCCGTGACTAAACTCAGCAGCACTAATAGTGTGATAGAGTTCCGGTTGCTTCTCTGCAAGTTCACCGTGGGATGTGTTATCTAAGTCCTCCAAGGTCCAAGAGTCTTTGAACGCTGCGCCTGCGGCTTCGCTGCTTACCGGTGCCTCAAAGGTCCGATTGGAGTTGAAAGGCGGGTCGAGATAGATTAAGTCTATAGTGTCTGTACCAAGACCGCGCAGGACATGCAGGTTGTCATTTTCAAAGATGGTTCGGTTCTCGACGTTCATTTTGTTTCCCGTTGGACCATTGGAGGCGATAGGAACAGAGACAGGCGCGCCTTAGATGGCGCGCCAAGGAAGTGTGTAACATCTTATTGACGTGCTTTGATTTTGCCCCACGTCACGGCAAGTTTCCCGTTCGGATCGACTGCAAGTCCTTGGTCAGAGTTGAAGTTTTGTTTGACTTCGCCTTCATCAAGGGCTCGATCGTAGACGCTAAATTCGTCGATGATACCAGAAAACATACCAAATTCACCGTCGGCTCTGCCGTCTAAGCCAACAAAAACGAAAATTTTGTCTACCCAATCGTCCTCAGGAAATTGAGCGAGGTTGAGTACGCCTTCGGTTGTGGCTTTACCGTCAACAAAGTATTGGACCTTACTATCCCCGGGTGTCCCCGCGACAGCGATGTGGTGCCATTGGTTATCGTCAATGTTATTTCCAGCATCTTCAACATTGCCAACCCAGCCAGTGTCAAGATTAAGGACACCATTGCGGACCCATAGCGTTTTGGGACCCTTGTCGTCGGTGCCAGGACCGCCTGTTTTGGCGAAGATCACACCGGGACCGGAATTGTTGGTTTTTATCCATGCAGACCATGTGAAATCCTCATTGAAATCAAATTCTTCTGGACTGTCGATTTCAATGAAGTTGTCCTCGAGTCCGTCGAACTCCAAGGCGTCGCCGATCTTGCCTTTGACTTTTTTCAGGTTACCACTGATGGTGCCGTTGTAATTACCGGTTCCGTCCTTAACAGTTTTCCCGGCGATATTGTTAGCATCGAAGCTCCAATAACTGACCAGTCCGTCTTCGACGATTTCGGCACGGAGGTTGGTCGCGATTAAAGTGATAGCGATCGTGAAAATTACCAAATTAGCCTTCTTTAGCACAGCCTTTTCTCCTTTGATTCATTAAGTATGGGAAACCTACAAGCAAGCATCTACTACCATAGTAGACACCATTTATCCTCTGAAAATCTTCTTGAGGATTAAGTATGCACCGCCGACAACGATAATGAATAAAGCGGTGGAAAATACGATAGCGAAAATTACTTGCAGAATTTGGAACAGAATCAGGACACCTAAAACAAAAATGATGATCCCGAAAATGATGAGTAAAATTGTTCCCATACGTTAGTGTGTATGTGGACTTCAGTCCACGTGTTGCAGCTTGATTCGTATGGGCGCGCTTTACAAGCACGTCCGGTTGCTGCGGTTAATATATCCCATTCTTTTGTCCGGGATAATTCGTTTTAGTAGCGCGCTTTGAGCGCGCCCCAGACCGTTGGAAGTTTACCAGTTGCTTCAACAACCAGGACTTCATCTGGTGTACATTCGTCAGCAGTTTCGCAGATCGCCCAATTGTCAAACGAGACAATGGTTAGAGCAGGCGCGCCTCTGCTGGAACCGCCGTTGAGTCCGACTTGTCCGCTTTCCGGTCTGACATTCCCGAAGTCGAGCTTACTTTCGAGGAGCCAGTCTTTGGGTTCGTTTTTACCATCTTCCCAGATTTTGCCGGTAAATCCGCTCTTGGATATTTCGGCTTTCATCCAGTACCATTTACCGAGTTCTATCTCACCGAATGGCGGTTCGGTATCATTCTGTTTCCAGGCAAGATGGTCGTTGAGGAATTCCATGTTATTGAGGAAATGGTGAATCAGAAAAGCGTAACCGGAAGCATCGCCTGGATCAAGGCGGAATCCGAGTCCACACCGTGCGAGGTCTCCGTCCCCCCAGTCATCGACACGAATCATGACTAAGCCGGTATGCGGTTCTGGGAACCCGCCATCTAAGACGAGGTAGGTGTGGTCGCCTGGCGACTCATGGGTTTGGCTGATAACGCCACCTTTTTCTACCCAGTCGCCCTCGTGGTTTTTGAATTCATATTTGCCATCAATTTTTCCATCTTCAAAATCGTCGAGGTATAATACCTCACTGAAACCGCTGGTCATCCAGACCAAAATAGCGGCACACACGATTATGAAGAGGAAAGACTTGTGGATGGATTGACTTTTAACGATACGCATTGTACAAACCCCCTTAAACTTGGGTTGCTTATTGGTATTCGGAATGGAAACGTATTCTTATGGCGTTGCGCGACGTTTGCCGCCATCCATGTAGAGCGCGCTCCCATGCATATAGGAGCAGGCTTCAGAGGCTAAAAATGTCACAACATTCGCGATCTCCTCCGGTTCTGCGATACGACCGGCAGGGAGTTCTTGTCCGAGTTCTCGCAACAACTCTTCGACATCGCGCCCTTCGCGCTCGGCTCTGGCACCTTGTTGGGTACGGGCTCGACCGGTATTCGTCAATCCCGGACAAACAGTGTTTACCAATATTCCGTCCCCTGCGACAGCATCAGAGAGGGCGCGTGTGATATTCAAAATAGTGGTGTTGGCTGCGCCTGTCGGGATGTTCCCGCGGGTAGGACTTGTACCTGCTGAACCTGCAATATTGATAATGCGTCCCCACCGATTTCCCTTCATATAGGGAATGACCAGTTGCGACATGCGAAGGTAGCTATAGGTTTTCAAGGCAAGGGCATCGTCAATCAATTTCGGGCGTAGTGCCAAAATATCTGCATTCTGCGCTGCACCAACATTGTTGACGAGAATATCAACGCCGCCAAAGTGGTCAATTGTCTCTTGAACCACCTGCTCACAACTTGCTTGTGTGGTGAGATCGACAGCAACGGCGTGTCCTTCATGCCCGGTCTGCTCAAGTTCCGCAAGGACTTGATTCAGTATGTCTTGTGTCCGTGCAGCGATACAGACGTGAACACCCTCGCGGGCAAGTGCAAGTGCACACTGCCGACCGATACCACGACTACCACCGGTAACAATGGCGCGTTTTCCGCGCAATCCTAAGTCCATGTATCGTGCATCCTTTACGTTGGATCTGCTTTCTATAATCGGGGATGGAAATCTACAGGTCTGATTTCAACAGTCCCCATGTAAGGGTGAGTTTGGCATGCGGTTCGACTTCAAGGCTTGAGCCGCCTTTATCGAATACCTCCACATCGTCGATAAGTGTTTCCGACTTCCATTCACGGATACCGAATCCACCTTTTGGATAAGCGACTTTACCGTATTCAGCGATCTGCTTGCCATCAAGTGAGACTGTTAGTTTTTTGTCCACCACAGTGACCGACAGTTCGTGCCATTCGTCAAGTTCTATATCAATGTCCGCCTGGGCGACAATGGGCCAAGCACCACCCCGTTCAAAGACATTGAGAACGTTTTCTCGCGGATCCCCACAACACAACCGTTTCCGCGCAGGTTCAATGAGCATATACTCGGTGGCTAATTGGGCACGCACAATTAATCCAAATGCAGCAAATTCCGCGGTCTCTCCAACGATATTGAATTTTGCTCGCATTGTGTAGTCTGTCAGATCCTCGAACCCTTCGAGAAAGAGGGCATCAACGTTATTATTGTCGTTCTTTGTATCGAAGACAAGGACGCTGTTATCTGGATCGCCCGGATCTTCCGCAACGTTTAGCGTTGGCATGTCGGGCCATTTGTGTTCGGTGTTTCCCTCAAAATCGTCAAAGAATAGTGTTTCTGCGATCGCGCTTTCAAATAGTAGGAGAATGACACAAACAATGACAATGCATAGTTTTCGGATGTTCATTTTGAAATTCTCCTTTAGGACATAACGAGTAGGGAAGATGCCCACCTATGTTTGGCGGACATCTCGTTTTCGACACGCTGCATGTATACATAAGCATCGCGTGTTTTGACCGATAACTACTGCGCAGCCTTGAGTGAACCCCAAGTTGTCGCTATTTTTCCAGCGGCATCAACGGCTAATGCGCCTTCAATACCTTCACCAAGTTTTACGACATCATCATCAGAGAGTGTGATATCGAAGATAACCACCTCATCAATGATACCTTCCCACTGGCACCGCATGCCACAGCCCGGGTCTGCGCCGATATAAACCTCTTCGGGACATGCCCAAGGTGGACCTTTCGCATCTTCAGTCCCTTGTAACTTCCCGTTGACGTAAACCCGATTTTGACTTCCATCCCAACTCCCGACGAGGTGTATCCATTCGTTATCGGAAAGTTCATCGCCAAGGACTTCAAGTTTGCCACCACCGTTGGCGGCTCGGATATGAAAGGATGCCCTTGTGGTATTTTCGCCGTTTTCGTGCGCACCCGTTCCGAGTAAAAACTGGGACCACGTTGAGCAGCCAAGCCCTTTCCATACAACACATTTACCGGTCGGGTCTGCTGATGCGTAGACCCAGGCGTGAACTGAGAACCCGTCGGATTCCTTGAAATCCAAGGCGGCTAAAGTTTTATCTTCGCCCTTAGTACCGAGTTTGACCCAGGTGTCCTTACCGTTAAACTCTAGCCCACCGCCAAATTTGCCTTTCGCCCATTTCAGATCGCCGACAAATTCGCCATCAGTTCCGTTACCGGAGAGGTCTGTTACAACTTTACCTTTGCCTTCTTCAAATGTCCACATCCCCGCAATATCTTTCTCATCAAATTCCGCGTAGCTTGCGGTTATCACCGCCAAACTAAGCGTAAGGATAGCAATTGCAGCGAGTGTGTGATTCAGATAGCTTTTTACCATAGACATGTTTATCTGTTCCTTTTAGGAGTTGCGATTCGGAGATCGCTTCTATCCTATTTTTTCAGACTGCCCCAGGTGACAGCCAACTTCCGTTTTGGATCCACAGCGAGCGTTGTCTCGAAGCCGTCGTTCATAATGGCTTGAATGTCGTCTTTACTGAGGACGGTGTTGAAAATAATGAACTCATCTATCTGTCCTTCCCACTGTCTGCTTTGATTCCAGTCGCCGATCCGGGCGGGATCGAGGACACCGGGATTTCCACCCCAGTCGTTTTCGATGTCGAGTTCACCGTTAACGTAAAAGCGAATCTTCTTTTCCGGCGCACTGTAGGCGGTTGCGATATGGACCCATTTATCCATCTCATCCCCTATCAGCATAAAGTTTGCGAAGGTATCGTTTCCACCCGGGTTACCGTTAATAGAGAACTCTATTTTATTATTCGGGTGCATCTGGTAGTGGATATCCCCTGCTTTCCAACCATCGTTATTGAAGAAAACACGCCATTGTGATTCTCGTCCAGTGGATTTGACCCAATGTGCAAAAGTAATTTCCTCAAATTCACCGATGCGTTTTGGGATTGCAACCCACTCACTCTTGCCATTCAATTCGATTGCGTCACCGATTTTGCCAGCAACAAATTTGCCGCCTTCTACTTCGCCATCAAATCCGTTTCCAGAGATGTCCGCAGCGTCGCCATCAAACAGCCATGCGGCTGTAATCATATCTTCGGTGACCTCAGCTGAGACAGTTAAACTGATACTCAACACGAGCAATGTGCTGAGGATAACTGTGATAGTTCTTGCGATTAACAAAGTGGCCTCCTATGTGTTGTTCAGTGGAATCGGTGAAGAATAGGTTCTCCGATCCTCCTGAATCTCTGTCATACCCTATATGTAATTTTAACGATTATAGCATAAAAAAGGTGACGAGGCAAGTGCTTTATTAAAACAGAGAGGTTATATGTATAGGCTAAACAAATCTGTCCTTATGCGGACTGGCATTCCATTGGGTATTCCACATCTGCCACGATGTTGGACATTGCCTGCTTTCACGCTCACGAGCAGGACACGCAATCGCTTCGTGCCAGAGTCCGTTGAGTGACGTTCCCGTGCGGCTGAACCGAAAATCTGTCGACCAGCGGATGATGTCGCTCTGGTTTACTAAAGACCGGTGGAATACGAGATTGTTAAAGACGAGAAGGTCACCCTTCTTCATCTCTAAGGTGTCAATATCAATGTCGGATGAATCGGGACGGAGGACAGGGACAGAAAATGTCTCGCCTGGCACGCGGTGATAGGTTTGCAGACCTGACTTGTGGCTTCCGGGTAGGAATTGCAACGGACCGTTCTCTACTTTGACATCGACCAAGGGTAACCATACAGTGAGATGGGTATCGTTTTCGGTGTCAGGCATATACGCGCTGTCTTGGTGCCAAGGGAGTGTGGTCAGTTTTTCGTTTGGGAGTTTCGGACGCACCCAAAAGTCACCGTTGAATTGAATATCGCCTCCGATAAGGCGTTCCAGCACATCCAGTACCTTCGGATGCGTTATCAAGCCAAAGAGTGCTTCGCTATAGACGAGCGTATGCCAGCCAAAGACTTCGTTTTCTCTACCACAGGCTTTTAGAATGGCATGCCAGCGGTGTTCAAAAGACATCTCTTCATAGAGGTCGGAGATTGCGCTTTCGTTATAGAGTTCGACAGCACGTTTATCAACGACTTCAGAAATCACACTGATTAACGGGGCGAGGTCTGCCTCAGACAATGCCGATTTCACGACAAGATAGCCTTGTTCCGTAAATTTTTTAGCATTCGTTTCCATCGTTTTTATTGATTTGCCTTTATCGCTCCCCAGGCAGTTGTTAGTTTTCCTCCAGGTTTCACCGGAAGCGGATCCATAGATTCCTCAACAGGAATCGCTTCGTCCCAGAATGCCACCTCGTCAACCGCACCACCAAAGTGGTTTTGACCATTACGACTGCCGATAGTGAAGGGTAATCCTTCGGTGATATGAACGGCATCAGCACCGGGCATCTCGGCTTCCAACTTTCCGTCAACATAAGCCTTGACGGACTTGCCATCGTATGCACCGAAAATGTGGTACCACTGCCCAATTTCCATTGCAGCATTGCCAACACAACAGACCAGATTGTTTCCAGGACCGGTGGAAACATAAAAAGAGAGCGTTCCATCGGGTTCAATGAAAAAACCGTAGCTCCAATTGAGGTGGATGCCTTTTTCAGCGACCGCTACCCACGCACCAAGTTTCAGAGGCTGGATCCACGCCGACATAGACAATGATTCGAGTTCAGAAATTGCTGGAGCATCTGGAATCGCGACGTAGTCGGTGCTGCCGTTGAACGCTAACGCTTCACCAAACTTCCCGGCTACTACCTTTGGGTTTCCATGGATAACTCCATCGTGCCCGTTTCCGCTCAGGTCATCCGCGCTGTCTGCTGCATCAAATGACCAGTAGCCAACTAATTCCGCATTTGCCGTGAAATTGACGATGCCAAACAGACAGAAAATTAGACACGCAATTCTTGAAAGGGACATGGTTATGCCTCCATTTAAGCGAGTGTATGGCGAGGTATGCAGACCTCGCCTTATGGTAAAAAGGATAACCGGTTGCGATGAAAGGACGAAGCGTCCCTATAGTTTAGCTCTCAGTGAATCCATCAGTCCATATGGAGGATCAAACGGGAGGTCAATCACCTCGTTTGTGATACCGCTATAGTAGATGCCGAGAAGGAGATTGAACTCCGCAAGGGATTGCTTGAGGTGTGTCGGATGCACCTTGCTCTCGTCGTCGAGCCAGTCAAAAACCGCTTCAGTCAGATTGCCCTGTGCGATGACATCCTGCTCACCGTAGCTGAGTGGACCGCCTTCGTAGCCACCCTCTGGTGTTGAGCGTTCCCAACTGCTGAACCGCCAATGCACAAAACCTTTTGTTCCTACGACAAAAACGCGTTTGTGGAAAAAGACGACTGGATCGTCGGATGCCGTCGGCGCGATAGCTGTTCCGAATGCGACAGAAACGTGGAGTCCGTTATCATACTGAACGCGTGCGCTTGCGTATTGTGGGGAAGGCTGCGCAGAATCCAGTTGTTCAGCTCCGGAGATTTGCCCAAGTACCCGGGTCGGGCGCGAGTTGTCGATATAGGAAGAGACGAGTTGTAGCACATGTGGACCTTGGTCAACAGGTGTGCTGCGGGCACTGGCGTCAATGAACTTGATGTCCCCAATACGTCCTTCTGCGACATCTCGCTTCAATTCTAAGTTTTGCGGATGGAAGTTAAGCTGCGTGTTGACGACGAACTTCGTTTTTGTCTCTTCTGCCAATCCCGCAATCTGTTTCGAGTCTTCGCTTTCGACAGCGATCGGTTTTTCCACAATCGCCGCTGGTACACCCGCATCCGAGGCTTGTTTCATCAATGGATAACGGATGCGTTCGTTGCTACCTCGCAGCACGGGTGCTGTGACGATATGGAGGACATCGGGTTTCTCTTTTTCGAGCATCTCATCCAAATCGGTGTAACGTGAAGGGATACCGAAGTCGTCTCCGAATTTGTTGAGGAGTTCAGTATTCATATCGCAGATAGCAGCGAGTTTACCGTTTTTGACAAAGCGATAGGCGTCTGCGTGCGCGCGGGCACGACCACCGCACCCTAACATCGCAGTTTTATACATAGGAAGGTCTCCTTAATAATATTCTAATGTCTGCAAGTCAGATTAGTAAATAGTAATAGTAGAAAATATAAGATAAGTTGCCGGGAGGAAGGCGCAATTTAGTTCTCATTTTCGTTTAATGCTTGCGTGAACTCTTCCAGAGTTTCCACCTGCATTGCGACGCGAAACAGCTGCTTGAGACGTTGCAGATCATCAATCGACTCCAAAGTGGATTTAAAGGTTTGCGCTACTTCGGGTTGTAATCGAAAGGCAAGTATCTCAAGGATATTCTCACAAGTGCTCTCTCGGGCACCTTCTTGGATACCTTGTTTACGCGCTTCCGGTGCTACGTATTCGACAATAGAAGGTTGTTGCATGATTTCCTCCGAAATAATCTCTAAGATCGTTTCCGAATCATAAATTAAATTTCCCAAGATAGCCAGACTTCCAAGATATTCCGGCTTGTTCGGAACGTCAATTTCATCCGCAGTTTGGATACAACGGCGAAGCCACTGTTCTGCATCCATATCTGCTGGCCGTTTCATAAGTGGTGTGAAGGGGATTAACCCCACAGGTTTCAAATCAAGAATTTCCTGTCCATTCATCTCAATTAGACGGAAAACTTGGTATTCAATGGAAATATTATGCCGTTCGAGATTTTGCTCGAATTTACTTGGATCATTATTACCGGCATCAGGGCGTAAATAGATAACGTTGGAATAGACGGGCAACCGATAGACTTCAATTGCTCTGATGATATAACCCGCCATTCGGAGCGGCATCTCTGGATCGTAGCTATCGGTAGTTTGAAACTCGAAATGCACGAGTACCTCTCTGTCGTTGTGTAGTGCTTTGATGAGGGTATCTGCTTGGTGCATTTCGATTGTAGGTTGTTCTGGTGTAATAATCTCCAAGACAGTGGTATTTTCCAGTCCGAATTTAAAGCAGAGGTCTACGAAGTCTTGAGGGTTTGTTTCGACCTGTTTTTTAGAGGCAGTATCAAAACTTGCCATCCCGCTCCTTTCTCGATTTTAGTGTATTTGTTCAGAAAATTATAGCACACATTTGGCATATCTGTCAACTTCGTGATGTGGAGTGTAGGGTAGGCGCGAGGCACGCCTACCCATGCGTCCACCTGAAGATTACAATTTTTCTCGGAGGATGTCAATCAACCCGTCGGGTGGTTCAAACGGGAGGTCGATGATCTGGTTTGTTACCCCGCTGTAGTAGATGCCAAGGAGCATATTGAATTCCGCGAGAGATTGTTTGAGATGTGTCGGATGTACATTCTTCTCGTCGTCAAGCCAATCGAAAACAGCATTGGTGAGATTGCCTTGTGCGACGACATCCTGCTCACCGTAATCGAGCGGACCACTCTCGTAACCGCCGTCTGGTGTTGCGCGTTCCCAACTGCTAAACCGCCAGTGTACGAATCCTTTCGTGCCTACAACAAAGACGCGTTTGTGGGTGTGGTTACCCGCATCCGGTTCTTTAGGCACTTTCTGCCCTACACCTGTCCCGAATGCCAGAGAGACGTGAAGACCGTTGTCATACAAGACATGTGCTGCAGCATGCATAGGAGAAGGCTGAGTGGAATCCAGATCCTGACCGCCAGAAACCTGTCCGAGTACTCGCGTCGGACGCGAGTTGTCAATGTAGGAAGAGACAAGTTGCATCACATGGGGTGCTTGGTCTACAGGCGTACTACGGGCACTGGCATCAATAAACTTGATTTCACCGATTCTACCCTCTGCAACATCTCGTTTTAATTCTAAGTTTTGTGGGTGGAAGTTGAGTTGTGTATTAACAACAAATTTCGTATTTGTCTCGTCTGCTAATCCCGCAAGCTGCTTCCAATCCTCGCTTTCAACGGCAATGGGTTTTTCGACGATTGCTGCTGGTACACCCGCATCCGATGCCTGTTTCATCAGCGAATATCGGATCCTCTCGTTGGTGCCGCGTAAGACGGGTGCTGTGACGATGTGTAGGACATCGGGTTTCTCTTTCTCAAGCATCTCGTCTAAGTCCCTATAGCGTGAAGATATACCAAAATCGTCTCCGAAACTGGTGAGCAATTCTTCATTCATATCACAGATGGCAGCAAGTTTCCCGCCTTTAACGAAGCGATAGGCATCTGCGTGTGCACGGGCGCGTCCACCGCACCCTAACATCGCTGTTTTATACATAGAAAGTTCTCCTCTAAATATTTCGTTCGAATTTGATTTAAATCTACAATGCTTCCCTGAGGATATCCATTAATCCGTCGGGAGGTTCAAAAGGTAAATCAATAATTTCGTTAGTTATTCCGCTGTAGTAAATTCCCAAAAGCAGATTGAACTCCGCCAGGGATTGTTTGAGGTGTGTCGGATGTTCATTTTTTTCATCGTCCAGCCAATCAAAGACGGCTTCAGTGAGGTTACCCTGCGCCGCAATATCCTGTTCCCCATAGTTGAGTGGACCGCCTTCATAGCCACCTTCTGGCGTTGCCCGTTCCCAGCTACTAAACCGCCAATGCACAAAGCCTTTTGTCCCAACGACAAAGACACGTTTATGCGCAACAGTGCTTTCACTATCTGATGCCAACGTCCCCATACCCGTCCCAAACGCAAGTGATACGTGGAGACCGTTGTCGTATAGGGCGTGACCGGCGGCGTGCATCGGAGAGGGTTGTGCAGAATCCAACTGTTCGGCACCAGAGATTTGTCCGAGGACTCGCACTGGACGTGAGTTGTCAATGTAGGAAGACACTAACTGAAGTACGTGCGGTGCTTGGTCGACGGGTGTGCTGCGTGCACTGGCATCAATGAACTTGATTTCTCCGATTCTGCCTTCTGCGACGTCTCGCTTCAGCTCCAAGTTTTGCGGATGGAAGTTGAGCTGCGTGTTGACCACGAACTTCGTTTTTGTCTCTTCCGCCAATTCTGCGATCTGTTTCCAATCTTCGCTTTCGACAGCAATTGGTTTCTCAACGATCGCTGCTGGTACACCCGCATCTGATGCTTGTTTCATCAGCGGGTACCGGATCCGTTCACTGGTGCCGCGTAAGACGGGTGCTGTGACGATGTGTAGGACATCGGGTTTCTCTTTCTCAAGCATCTCGTCTAAGTCCTTATAGCGTGAGGAGATACCGAAATCGTCTCCGAAGCTGGTGAGCAATTCTTCATTCATATCGCAAATTGCGGCAAGTTTCCCGCCTTTGACGAAACGGTAAGCACTCGCGTGCGCACGGGCGCGACCACCACACCCTAACATCGCTGTTTTATACATGAGGAGTCTCCTCTAATATTGATAATAGCACGCCAACAGCGCACCAGAATGTAAAGCGGGACAAAGGCATAGAGGTCTCGCCCCACAACACAGATCTATTTCTAATTATAACTTCTCTTGAAGTAAGTCCATTAGTCCATCGGGCGGTTCAAATGGGAGTTCAATAATCTCGTTGGTTATCCCGCTGTAGTATATCCCTAAGATAAGGTTAGACTCAACAAGGGATTGCTCGAGATGCGTCGGGTGCACATTATTCTCATCGTCTAACCAATCGAAAATTGCTTCGGTGAAGTTCGCTTGTGCAACGACATCTTCTTCTCCATAGTTCAGCGGACCGCTCTCATAGCCACCCTCCAACGTTGAGCGTTCCCAACTGTTGAACCGCCAATGCACGAAGCCCTTCGTCCCAACAACAAAAACACGTTTATGGCCATAGATACCGGGGTCATCGGATGCTTTTTGTGCCATCTCTGTTCCAAATGCGAGGGAGACGTGGAGACCGTTCTCATACAAGACATGTCCGACAACATGCGTCGGCGAGGGATGCCCGCCCGGGGCAGAATCTAAATTCTCTTTTCCGGAAATTTGTCCAAGAACCCGCACTGGACGTGCGTTGTCAATGTAGGACGACACCAACTGTATCACATGTCCTCCCTGCTCGGAGGATCTGCTACGTGCGCTGGCATCGATAAACTTAATGTCACCGATACGTCCTTCTGCGACATCTTTTTTTAACTCCAGATTTTTCGGGTGGAAATCGAGTTGTGTATTGACGACGAATTTCGTTTTCGTCTCTTCTGCTAACCCGGCGATCTGTTTCCAATCTTCGCTTTCAACAGCAATCGGTTTTTCCACAATCGCCGCTGGCACACCGTGGTCGGATACCTGTTTCATCAACGGATAACGGATACGTTCGTTGCTACTCGGAATCACGGGGCTTGTGACGATGTGGAGAGCATCGGGTTTCTCTTTTTCAAGCATCTCATCCAAGTCGGTGTAACGCGAAAAGATGCCGAAGTCATCCCCGAATTTGTTGAGTCGTTCCGCGTTCATATCGCAGATTGCGGTGAGTTTACCGCGTTTGACAAAGCGGTAAGCATCTGCGTGCCCATGGGCGCGACCGCCACACCCCAACATCGCTGTTTTATACATCGGAATGCCTCCTAAGGGTCTTTGATAGGAAAGGTCAAAGCCGTAGGCTAAGAAGAATGATAATAGATTGTATCAGATTAACAATACAGAGAATTTTTGTCAAACCTTATTTCACGAACTACTGTTACGAAGAAATATAAACCTTTTCCCCACTCTTCGCGCTGTCGTAAAAAGCATCCAAGATCTGCATAAAAGTATATGCATCTGGTGCAGAGACATCTGGTGCAACCTCACCTGCGATCGCCATGGCGAAGTGATTGAGTTCGTAGTAGAAGACGTGGACCTCTTCAGGGAGTTCACCGTGGTCAATTTCGAGCGGTTCATCAACGGTTTCTCGGATAAACTCACCATCTTTGAATCGTGATATACCGCCATTCGTGATTGCGCCAGTGGTTCCATAAAGTTCAACGACACTCGCCGAGTCTGAATGGCTCATCCTAGAGCAATCAATCTGAATAGTTTTTCCACCTTCGCATCCAAGTATGCCGGTGAAATAGTCCTCTGCCGCTCCCTCTGGTCCGTCATATTGCGGGTAAAGCACATGTTTCGCAGCGAATGCCCATTCCGGTTTCGGACATCCCATCCACCACCAAGTCAAGTTAAGTTCGTGCGAATAGTGCTGCCCTAACGAACCACCCTTCTGTCCGTAAACGTGTAGCCATCGACTATTGGCATCAAGAACGGGGATGAAGTTATATTTCCCAAAGACGCGAGCGTGATATAGATCTCCAATTACGCCGTTCAGAACGGCACGCCGAATTTTTCGGTTGTTCGGGAAGTGGCGCATAAAGTAGCAGAATTGAAGTGTTTTCTCGGCTTTTTGCGCTGCTGCTTCCATCTCTAAAATTTCAGGTGCGCGAATCGCGTGAGGCTTTTGTACTAAGACATGTTTGCCTGCGTTCAGCGTGTCCAGAACCTGCTGCCCTCTAACGTCTGGGTTAGTAGCGAGATAGACGGCTTCAACATCCGAGTCGTCAAGCAGTTCGCGATAGTCAGCGTAGCGATGTGGTACCGCACTCTCATCCCCTGCTTCTGCACGACGGGCAGGGTCACGATCTGCGATTGCAATGACGTTCAGGCGAGAGGTTGCGTTGGCAGCATTGATAGCTTGACGGCCCGCCCACCCGCATCCGACGACACCGAGTTGAATAAGTTCGTTTGCCATAGGTATTGCCTCCAATACTTCCTATAGAAAGTGTGAAAAAACGTTGTGCTCAAAAGAGTTGCGGCAGTTCTGAGACGCTATCAAGCACCCACGTCGGTTTCGCAACAGGGTTTTCCAATTGATTGGGTTTGAACTTTCCAGTTTTGACTAAAATACCCCGCATCTTCATTGTTTCTGCGCCAAGTATGTCGGATGTGATGTCATCACCAACTACAATTGCCTCACTTGCGGAGAGCTGAAGACTGTCAAGGGCAATCTTGAAAAACGTCTCGCTCGGCTTCCCCATAACTCTGGCGGTTTTGCCTGCGGCAGTCTCCAGCAGTGTCACGAACGCGCCGCAATCTAAGAACATGCCTTCCGAAGAAAACCAGTAGAGTCCCTTCTGCAAAGCAATGAGTTCTGCGCCGTCCATCAATAGACGAAAAGCATGATTTAAAGTGTGAAAATCAAACCCTTCACCGTAATCACCAACAACAACGAAATCCGGAGCATTGTCATCTGTCGGTATCTCTTCAAAAAACGCTTTAACGGCATCGTCAACCATAAAATGACAACTCGCGCCAGATTGTGCGCGTAGGTATAGGAGACACGCATAGGTCGCATTAAAAATCTCGTTTTCGTAAATGTCAAAACCCAACGTTTGCATCTGTTCATGGAGCATCTTTGGTGTTTTAGCAGTCGTGTTTGTCAAAAATCGGAGATGGTATTTCTCCTGACGCAAATAATTGATAGTTTCGATTGCTCCGGGACAAGGTTTACCTTTGAAATAGAGCGTTCCATCCAAATCGATTAAAAAGGCTTTTGGGCGCGTTGTGTGCATCTTCTGTCCTGTATCTTTCGTCTGTTACGGTGCCACAACTTTGTAGTGTTCAACCTGTCCGTCGCGAATTGTCTGGATAGCGAGACTCTTGACAGGGTGTCGATTTTCGTCGTAATGCGAAATGGTTGTGGCACCTTTGTAACCACTGACTCCCGCAAACGCATCGCGGACTGCCATGTGATCAAGCGACCCCGCTGTCTCTATTGCCAATGCTAAAAGTCGCATCGCATCGTAGCCCGACGCAGCGATGCCATCAGGTGGACTTCCAAAGAGTGCACTGTAAGCCATCACAAATTCTTGAACATCGGTGTCTTGTGTGGCAACAGAGAAATTCGTCGGATAATAACTCCCATCCAAAATAGTGTTATCGTCTAAGATACTAAGGAAACGTTCCCTATCGTCCCAAGCACTACCACCAAGAAATGTTCCTGTGATACCGATCTGTCGTGCTTCATTTATCAACGATGGCACTTCTGGTTGAAAACCCGGACAGAAGATAACATCAGGTTGGGCCTCGTGAATCCCTGTGAGTAGTGCGGTAAAGGTCGTGGCACCTACAGTATAGGCACCGCTATGAACGATCTCCCCGCCGTTTTCCTTGAAAGCCGCCTCGAACGCCTGTACAAGATCGGTCGTATAAACATCGCCCTCCTCAATAATTGTCGCCGCTGTTTTGGCACCGAGTTCATCAGGGTTCATCGCGAAACTTGCCATCACCTTCCCTTGAAAGGGGTTAGGCACTGTAATAAGAAAGACATGATCTCCGGTTTCAGGGACGTTTGAACCACTGGAGCCGGGAAGCATGAGTCGCTGCGCCTGTTGTGCAATGGGACCTACTTCGACAGCATTGGTGGAATAGACGGGACCCAGCAGGGCAAAGACGTTTTCTACGTCAATTAATTCCTTCGCTGCGCTAACGCTCGCTTCTGGTGTTGGCGGATCGCTCGCGACAGGTTGATTATTTCGGCTGATAAAGGTTACCTGCATGCCGAGTACGCCACCCTTTTCATTGATTTGGGCGCGAGCGGTTTCGGCACCTTGGCTAAAGGTGGTGAAGGTATTGGATGGTTGGATCACACCGATTTTTAATGTTGCTTCTGTCGGGGTGATATCAGCATCGGGTTGAACCACCTGATTAATGCGTTCACACCCGGATAGGGAGACAATGAGAAGTGCAAATAGAACGAGAGGGGTTAAGATAAAAATTCTCGGGTTCATAATATATCAGTTCTCCTTTTGGCGAAAATGCTTGAAAAAAATTTGGATTTTTGGTAAGTTCTTACTATATCCTAAAACATGGTAAAAAATAACACACCCAACCGATTTTGTCAAGTTCTTGAACATATCCTCAGGCTGCCGTTTCCGTAACACATATCACGCACCAGTAGATTTGATTCGCACCACCGCGTTGAAACTTATCAGAAGTCCGTTTTTGGTAATGGAGAGAGTGGAGTGAGAACCCAATAACTTAAAAATTTGAAGGATAACACTTAACAATCCCACTGCTTTAGCTGAATCAACGGTATGAATGCCTTATGGCATTCCCAGGGGTCAGTCCCAGTCGGATTATTAATTTTATGGCACATAGATCGCAGAAAATAGCCTTACGCACAAACAATAGGCATGAGCAATGGTTTCGTTCTCAATGCGGATATGCCCGCTTTGCGTATAACAACGCGTTATCAGACTTCAAAGCCGGATTAGAAGTTGACACATTCCGCTCTAAAGTTGATCTGAACAATCGTTGGAATAAACGTAAGAAAGTCTATGAGTGGGTAAAAGCACAAGACCAACGTGCGGGTTTGTATGCTATAGATAATCTTGGAAAAGCGATAAAGAACTGGGTAGCCAAACGCAGTAAGTTTCCGAAGTTCAAAAAACGTGGGCATAAGTTAAGTTATACCACAGACGAACAATCTGTCAAGGTAGAAGGTAAGCGTATCAAGTTGCCGAAGATTGGTTGGGTAGGTATGTTTCAAGAGTTGCGGTTTGAGGGTGAGATAACACGAGTTAGCATATCAAGAACAGGCAAGCGTTGGTTTGTATCTATGACAGTAGAGACAGGAACACCTAACACTCCGCGTGAGACGCGCGGACTCCCTGTCGTCGGCATAGACGTAGGTATAAACTCACTTGCCACACTTGATAACAGCAAACAATATCCGAACCCAAGACCGCTGAAACGGTATGAACGTAAGTTAAAACGTGAGCAACGTAGAATGAGCAAAAAGGTATTTCTATCTAACAACTGGTATAAGCAAAAAGATAAAGTCGCAAAACTGCATTATCGTATTGCGTGTATCCGAAATGACGTACACCATAAAGCAACAACAGAAATAGTCAATAGTGCGTCTGTGATTGGCATAGAAACACTTAAGATTACGAATATGCTCAAGAACAAGAAACTTGCCAAAGCACTCTCGGATTCAGCATTAGGCGGGTTTCTGTCTAAACTCAAGTCTAAAGCAGAAGTGCTTGGTATACCTATAATACAAGCCCCGCAATTTTATGCGTCGAGTAAGACGTGTAGTCACTGCGGAGATAAGAAAGACGAACTCTCATTATCAGAGAGGACTTATCATTGTAATGGTTGTGGCGCATCTATAGACAGAGACGTAAACGCTGCGATAAACCTAAAAGCTATTGCCGTCGGACAGGCGGAAATGTAAAACGCTTGTGGAGTCCGTGTAAGCCCTTGTTAGCAAGGCAGTGGGTGCTGAAGCAAGAACACCATAACTAAAAAAGGATTCACAATGCGACAGCAGAAAGAATCCCACTGCTTTAGTTGTGGGAGTGTCAACGACACGAAGGAGCTTTTTCATGGAACTCGGTTTTTTTACAATGCCTTTGCATCCACCCGGTAGCGACACCACCAAAACGCTTGATCACGATATTGAGCAGATGGTGGTACTGGACGAGTTGGGCTACAAAGAAGCTTATGTTGGTGAGCATTTTACGTTCACATGGGAGAATATTCCCTCTCCGGATCTTTTTATTGCAAAAGCAGCTGCGATGACAGAGAACATCATCTTTGGCACCGGTATCACGTGTATGCCAATACACAATCCTGCTGTTGTCGCGCATCGTATCGCGCAACTTGATCACCAAACGCACGGACGCTTTCATTGGGGCGTTGGTTCAAGTTCGACACCGAGCGATGCGGAAATGTTCATGGCGGACGGGGATAGACGACAGTCGACCCGCGAAGGAATTGAGGCAGTACTCAAGATTTGGACAGACCCGGAACCCGGACATTACAAGAGCGATTTCTGGGAATTTAAGATTCCCGAAGATCGTCCGAACATTGTCAGTGTTCACATGAAGCCTTATCAGAAACCACATCCACCGATCGCGATGGCGGGGTCATCCGCGAGATCCGACACGCTCGTTCTTGCTGGCGAACGCGGCTGGATTCCGATGAGTATCAATCTTGCACATGTTCCTATCATCAAAACGCACTGGGATGCCGTCGAAGAGGGAGCAGAAAAAGCTGGCTTATCCCCATCTCGTTCAACATGGCGTATTGCCCGTGAGGTCTACGTTGCGGATACCACCGAACAGGCACGCAAGGAGGCTATTGAAGGCACGCTCGGACGCGATTTTAGGGACTATTGGTTTAACTTATTTAGCCCCGGAAACTTCAAACCGGATCCAGATATGGATGACGCAGACATGACCCTTGAGCATTTATTGGATACGCTGTGGATTGTCGGAAGCCCAGATCACGTTGCGGATCGCTTACGCGAACTTTATGACGAGGTCGGTGGTTTCGGGGTCCTACTCGCTATGGGACACGAGTGGGAACCGAAAGAGCAGTGGTTGAACTCAATGACACTCCTCAAGAATGAGGTTATGCCCCAACTCGCAGATTTGACTTAAAAGTAGTAGGCATACTCCGTATGCCGTAACAAAGTAGTAGATACACACTGTGTGCAAAGTAGTAGACATACTCCGTATGCCGTAACATAAGGAATCCACTCTTATGAGCACCCTAATGGCAGGTGCAGCAGAGACTGTTATTACCTCCATAAAGGACAAGCCTGAAGTCTACGCTGAATTATATGCCCGCGCATTAGTGCTTGCTGATGGCGAAAAATGCCTCGCTATCGTGACAGCAGACTACGGACAGTTCACCCTCGACTATAACAAAGTCCTGCTTGATGCGATTGAAGATGCTACAGGTATACCGCCAGAGCACATCGTCATCAATTGTAGTCATACACATAACGCACCGGGTGTTGATGGGCGGTGGATAACCGAAGAATCCGAGGCGTGGTTAGCGACCTGTCTCGCTGGATTGGTGAAAGATGCGGTAGATGCCCTTGAACCTGCGACTTTGCGCGTCGGACGTGCTCCCGTCCAAATTGGCTATAATCGCCGCATAATGAACGACGAAGGCTATATTACAATGGCACCTAATCCAGAAGGATCTGTTGTGCCGTGGGTTGACGTGTTAGGGGCTTACGATGCTGATGGACAAATCATAGCGGTGTTGTTCTCACACGCTGCACACCCTGTAATTGTCCATTGGTCGAGTGAAGAAATGGGTGCCGATTATCCGGGCTATGCTGTCGAGCATCTACGCAATTTCTTGGATCTGAAACCGGAAAGCATTTTGCTGTTCGCGCAAGGCTGCGCTGCAGATATCAACGGGTATCCGCTGCGAGGTGGTTTCAGTGCTTGCGATGTCGCCGGATTCGCGCTCGCCTTTGCCACACACCAAGCACTAAAGACTGCGGAAGAGATCCCTGCATCACCTCTTAAAGCGCGTTCGGTGCTTGTTAATTTGCCGTTCCGGGATCCGCCATCGGTTGCGGAATGTAAGCAGTTAATAGAAGAGTTCCCTGACGATGAACGTTTTGTTGCCTTGTTAGAGGTTGCCGAGAGCGGCGAGAAACGCACGTTACCCTTCCCGATGAGTGCGTTTGCTGTCGGCGATGTGCTCTGTTTCTTATCTGTATCGCATGAACTCTTTTCGGAGTATCAACTCTTTGTAGACGAGACCTCACCGTTCTCACACACATTCGTTTTTGGCTATACAAACGGCAGTGAGGTCTATATTGCGACCAGAGCAGCTTACGAGTTAGGGTTGCGAGCAGGCTATGAAGCAGGACCGCGGAACCATGCACTCAGCTGCCCGTATCGGTTAGCGTTGCTGCCAGCGGTTGAAGAGCAGATTCACGCCGAGATGACGGATCTATTGGAGAAGTTAAAAGATTCGTAAAGTCAGAACTGGCAAGCCGAAATTAAAAATACGTTTCTAACTTCATCCGAGCGTTTGAGACACCTTCAATAATCGGTTGTGGTGTTTCTGCTTTTAACCCCAAGTAGATAAGCATGATCTCCCCAGTGTAGCCGACGTTTTCTATCTCCTTACAGATAGCGGGAAAATCCATCTCTGGTGCCCAAAACGGCTCACTTCCTGTCCCCGAATCGACCCCACAGTTAAAATAGATACTGGACAACCGATCCGACAAGGTTCGCAAGGCGACAACTGGATCGTCTCCGGCACGATGAAAATGGAACGGGCTGTAATAGAAGCCCAAATTTTCAGACGGAATCGCGTCAAGGATTTGTTGCGTGCGTTCCAAGTTGTAAGCCATACTCCCTTCGTGCGCATAGAGGATAAGGGTCAGGTCACGCACCTCTGCTTCTGCGGTGATCGTTTTCAGATGATCAATAATCGTTTCGATCTCGCGAGCGGTGGCAGTTTCATTTCCACCACTCGCGATGCTGACTGTCGGAATGGAAAGCCTTTGCGCGGTGTCGAGAATTGAGATTAACGTTTCGAGCCCGTCTGGAGCATCAACCCCCACCGTGCTCAACATGGAATTGAAATGTAGCCCCGTCTCTTCCCGAAGTGAGGCAATAGTTTCGGCTTCCGCATCCGAGTAATGGACTTGCGCCAGTTCAACAGCAGACACACCACTTTGGGAGAGTCCGCCCACAAACTCCGTCAAAGGAAATTGGGAGAATGGAAGTGTGCTTGCACGATACGTTCTCATAAATCTACTCCGGTTGGAACCTAATGTTTTAAGAGTCGTACAGAATTGCTCAGCACGGTATCACATTAATAAACCATTAGGCTATGGCGTATAGGATGTGTCTAACTGCCATAGAGTTGTCTTTCTGACCGCTGACCGCTGATTGCTGATGGCTATTTCCCCATCGCCTTTAGTGCCTTCAGGCAGCGTTCAACAGCCTCAAGCGGTGGGAAAGCGTCGCTTTCATACTCAACAATATACCATTTCGTGCCACCGGTTGTTTCGCAGACCCGGAAGATCTCGTCCCACGGCACGCTGTCCTCACCAATGATAGGACGGAAACCAGCGTGCCTATCCGCTTCACCCAATGATTCGTTGTAAGGTTTAAGATGGACTGTACCAGAGCGACCGGGGTATCTCTCCAGAATACCGACGAGATCGGCACCTCCAGATAGCGCGTTGCCCATATCCAGTTGCATGACGACGCCTTCGTTGGTGTTCCCGAAGAAAGTGTCCCACGGTATTTCGCCATCGAGCGGCGTAAATTCGACGTGGTGGTTATGATAACCCGTCACCATACCGTGTGCTGCAAGTTTATCGGCGATCCCATTGAAAATATCTGCTAACTTTAGCCAGTCCGCCCGCGATTGACGCAGTTCTCCCGGAATCCCCGGAACAATAACATAAGGATTTTCCAAAACTTTGTTGAATTCAATTGTTTCGTCGATGCTGTCTTCTTGAACGAGGTTGAACGGTGTATGCCAACCGCAGCAGACCAAACCAAACTCGTCCAGCAGACCTTTCAACTCTTGTGTGGAATGTTGCGGTGGCCCCGCGAATTCAACGCCTTCATAGCCCATTTCGGCAACGGCTTTTATCGTGCCGCGGACATCCTCAGCCAACTCATTTCGGACAGAAAACAGTTCTAAACCAATTGGTACTCTGGTCTCCATAATTTCCCTTTCATATTTTTTCTGAGACAGAAATTCCTCTGCCAAGAAAATGTATTAACCTATAAGTATTGAGTAGATTAACCCAAGTTGCTACCTAACAGGGCACAGACTTATGAACATACGGTTTTCAAGGAAAAGGCATATTTCCACACTCCAGAGGAGTGTTATGTCTATAGAAAACGGTGTCCGCTAATCACCGCACTCCAGAGGAGTGCTATGTCTATAAATAAGTGGCAACTTGGGTTATATCTAAAACCTTTCGATTTCAACGTGCCTATCGTGCGGTGTAATTCGGCGCAAGCGGACAACTATGCGATGCTGTTTGAGACATTGCCAATAGTGCCACACGTGCCAAGCCATGAATCAGAAACGCCGGTCCCATCTGTGACTCATACCAGTCAATTCCAGATGCTCCGAACGGAAGTGTTTCCGGGAAATATACATCCAAAACTGTCTCCGCAAGTTCGGTGCCGCCTTCTAACCACACCGATTCACCCGTGATGTCGTAGAGGTCAGCAAACAACTCAAGCGTAAGACCGGCATCCGATGCCGGAATCTTGAACCCTTCTGTTTGGACGCTATCGATTGGGAATTCCGCATCAAGATATGTATTGCCAACGGCGCGTGCCCATTCCATCAACTTCTCATTCTGCGTCAATCGCCAACCACCGAGACAGAGCACTGCTGTGCCACATGCGGTGCCAGCACCGTAGACACTCCCCCAAGTTGACATACGCTCGACAATTCGATTCGTCTCGCACTCGCACAGACTGATAAATTCGCGAGTTTCGAGATTGTGAGGTGCAGCAAGAAATCCGTCAATATAAACCGCAGCATATTGACGCATCTGACTTGCCAATTCGGGTAGATGCGATTCCAACAACGCTGCAGATTCAAGCAGACTAATCCCCAATGAAAACGTCTGCGTTGGCGCATTTTTCTCAAAGAAACGTTCAGCCTCTATCGGCGAACGACTTTCGATACGTAACAATCCACGCGCATCCCGTTTTTCCCACCAGTAATCAGTATATCTCTGAATCTGTTGGCGAGTTTCAGAACGCTGGTTTTGTGTATACGCGAATGCCAAGTCGAGGATGTAAAAACCCGAATGACGGGGAAAATCGCAGGCACGCGTACTACGATCAAGATGCGCTTTTGTGTCAATATTTGCATGGCGAATGTATTCAAACCCCTCACCCGCTGTCCAATGATAATCTAATCCATCAGCAAAGCTCTGCACGCAATCGGAGTTGAACGTATTGAGTTTTTGCCAAAGCCAGAGCGGTGTTTGACGGAGGTGGTCGTGAATTGCAGCACCCCCTGCCGGGTCTCGTGAACATCCCACACGTTCTTCAATGAGATGCCAAAACGAGTGTTCACCCCATGGAAACAGTCCAGTCTTTGTCTGCGTGCAATTCTGGGCAAAGCTCTCTAAGTATCGATCCACGGCTTCAGCGTACTCTGGTTTCGATTGTGTTTCAGCGAGTGTGTTCATCGTGGCGAGTAGTGGCTCATCGTGAATCAAATTTGAACCAAGATGTGCCCGATCGCCGTTCCGTTGTCCCGGAATTTTGGGCGGTTTCTCCATTAGCATATCGCCAGTCTGCGGATGCAGGATGGACGGAAACAACCCTTTGTAAGATTTGCTACTTTCAATAATCAAATCAATAGCATGGCATATTTTAGTAATAATCGCTTCTGGGTTCATCGCAAACGAAACCTCCACCTCTGCTGAATCAGGAATATGGTATCATGAGCATATTAATAAGTCAAGACGAGGTGAAATTTCAACAGGGTCATTCAGTTCTTCTGTAGGAGGGATTTCCACTACCGCCCCCACAATTCATTGTTGATCGTCCTTTTTTCTTTTCAATTCGTGATAACGAGACAAAAACACTACTATTCATGGGCATTCTTACAGAGCCATCGTCGGAATAATCTGGAATAGCTACGATGACGCTGAAAGCGCACTGGCACGGTTTCAGAATGCTGTTGCGAACACTATTGGGTTCATCGTAAGTTTAAAAACTTATTGACGCATTTTCCTTGCCATCGGATCTTTTGTGGTATATAATCGTCATGTTTGTACACACCTATTTTTCAGATTTAACAGACGACCAACTACCATTTAACAGGAGAGATTTATGCACGTTGGACTTATGGCTGGAACGATTCGTCGAAAGACGCTCGACGCGACGTTGGATGCTATTGTGGAACACGATGTTCATCATTTACAGTATCATGTGCCCGCATCGCCATCACTTGCGGAGGTACGCAAGGCGATAGATGATAGACAGATTACAATCTCAGCTCTTGGCGGCACTTACAACATGATTGATCCCGACGTTGAGAAACGGCACGCCGGATTGCAGATGTTGCGTTCTGTTGCAGAGCAGTGCGCTCCAATGGGGACATCCGTAATCACGATCTGCACCGGCTCACGGGACCCCGACAGCATGTGGCGCGCACATCCTGATAATAATTCGGCAGCAGCATGGCGAGATCTCGTTAAATCGATGCGGCAAGCATTAGAGGTAGCTGAGGAATATGAGGTAACACTCGCATTTGAACCTGAAGTCGCGAATGTAGTTGATTCGGCGCAGAAAGCACGCCGTTTGATTGATGAGATGCAATCGCCGTATCTAAAAGTATGTATGGATGGCGCAAACATATTTCACAAAGGCGAACTACCAAAAATGCGCGAAATCCTTGACGAGGCGTTTGAACTTCTGGGTGACCATATCGCACTTGCACATGCGAAAGACTTGGACACGGACGGTCAAGCGGGACATCTCGCCGCTGGGACAGGGTTACTGGACTACGATCAATACCTCGGCTTACTGAAGGAAAGTGGTTATGATGGCGCGGTGGTGCTGCACGGGCTCTCGGAAGAGCAAGTGCCCTTTTGTACAGGCTTCTTGCGTGAGAAAATTGCTGCGCTGTAATAGTTGTCGGTTCTTCGGCTCTTAGTTTTCAGTAAAAAACATGAGTTTGATGTAAGGCGATCACAGTTCTCCTGACATCCGTTCTGCTAACCGAGCGAGTGCTGGTGAGGTGTCCAATTTTTCGAGTTCTGCCTCAATCAGCGTAAAATGTCGCGTTTCAGCAAGCGCGGCTTTGATGGCTTCGTCGAATTCGCCTTCGGTTCGGACGTGGAACCCGCGTCCTGTTCCAAAGAGCGACGGCATCCCGCTATAGTTCCAGCACCCAATATCATTAAAAGTGCCTTCGAGGAGGTGTCGCTCGGTGCCATATCCGTGGTTGTTTAAGACAAGGATAATTGGATTGAATCCGTGGCGTACGGTTGTCGAAAGTTCAGTACCCGTCATTTGGAAAGCACCGTCTCCGACGATAACAAGACACCGCGTATCTGGCATACTGAATTGCGCACCAACCGATGCTGGTACTGCAAAACCCATTGAGGTGTAGTAAGCTGGACTGATGAAATTGGTGTGCTGATGTATCCGCAGTTCCACGGCTCCGAAGAGACTGTCGCCGACATCAGCGATAACTGTCAGTTCATCGCTAATAAATTCATTGAGATGTTGAAATACGCGGCTAACAGTTAGCGGTGCTTTAGGTTCAACCGCGAACGGCTCAGTATCTGGGAGTGCCCAACCTAAGTTGGGTTTCCTTCGTCTTCGGAGTTTTGGTGAATTAATACCGTCAATAAAATCGTCAAACATCACCTCTTCGTAGTTGTGGTAACGGACAGCAATTTTCTCGGAGGTGGCGTAAATAGAGCGTGCGCGGTCGAGGTTTGCGGTGTAAATTCCAAGATTCACATCGGTCATGAAAGCACCGAGGATAATCACACAATCCGAATCTTCAACAAATTCTCTAACTTCCTTCCTACCCATTGCGCCTTCGTAAATCCCCAAGTAGAGCGGATGTGATTCCGGTATTACGGATTTTCCGAGGAGCGTCGCCACGACAGGGATCCGTTTTTCTTCCACCAATCGAATCAGTTTATCTTGATAGCCGAATCTGTGTAGTTCTACGCCTGCGAGGATTACCGGTTTCTTGCTCTTGTTAATAAAGTCGCACGCGTCATCAACAGCGGCGTCCAGGACCTCAGGATCACTGGCGTGTCCGCCGGTTGACGGACCTTGGTAGAGTGTGCCGCGGACATCCACCATATCGCGCGGGATTTCAATGTAACCTGGACGTTTATAACGATACACGGCATCAAGCACCCGGTCGATTTCATTGAAAGCAGTAAACGGTTCATCGAGCAGTGCAGTCGCGACCGTTATCTCGTCATAGATACGTTGCTGTGTATGGAAATCTCTGACTTT
The DNA here is from genome assembly GCA_958295815.1 of Candidatus Poribacteria bacterium. GTDB lineage: Bacteria > Poribacteria > WGA-4E > WGA-4E > WGA-3G > WGA-3G. The sequence goes on from OY282374.1 coordinate 675,581, forward strand.
ATGGTGTAGGAGAGCATCTTTCCCACGTTCTTTGATGCCGGGCGAACCACTAATGACAACAACCGGTGATTTTTCAGCATAAGCACCAGCAACAGCGTTCACCGTTGATAACCCGCCGACACAATAAGTAACGCAGACGGCTCCCATACCTTTAGTGCGTGCGTAGGCATCTGCGGCATAACCAGCTGCGTCCTCACGGGTCATACCGACATGCTGAATTGGGCTCTCCTCAATAAGTTTATAGAACCGCAGCACATAATCGCCAGGGATGCCGAAAATGTGTTCGATGCCGTAGCTTTCCAGCTTTCTAAGTAAGTATTCGCCGATGGTTGGAGGTCTGTTCTGCATGATGGTGCCTCCTTGTATTTGTTTTAATTAATTCGTTCATAATTCTAAACTGTATCAGATTAGATAGATTTTTTAAAATGTGTGGTAGCAACCTTTTGACGGATAACTAATGATACTACATCTCTTACCTTCAGTATCCAATCAAGGTAATACCTTTAAGAGGCAAGGCCACTCGGTTGCTGATGTATAGTGTTTCCAGAAACGTGTAGACTTTCTGAAAATCGTTACTGCCTCTGTAGTCGTTTCTAACAGCCAAAATTAGAAATTCAACGCCGTGCATCATAGATGCCTGAAAAATGTCTTTCAAAAACGCGAAATTGGCAGTTGCTCTGCCTGCTTCAACCTCAAGAACTATTTTCCGGTCGTTACTTATACCATCAGCGTTAAAAGATTGGTCAACAGCATTATTCAAACCGAAGAGAACAGGCACGGGAATCTTCTGTCCTTTTGCTTTTCCGGTTTCAACTGTGAATTCAATCTGCTCAAGAAGAGGTCTCAATATGTCCAGAACTTTGTTGCTATTCAGTTCGTTTTCAGGAGACTTTATCTGGTCGTATGTTCTTTCAAAGCATTCAATAACATCCTGAATTTGCTCAGTTATTCCCTGAGACCTAGGAAAAAGTTGATATTTTAGCACAGTTGTGAACTCCGTTCAATCGCAGCAACTATACTCAAGGAATCATATCTATACTGCTCGTTGCTAAGTAACTGTTTGACTCCAGGCTACTATGGTACCATCAAAGTACTCGGAGGCAAGACTAGGATTTCTATGTATTGTAGCGTTGTAGTGTTTGAAGCCTTGGGGTTATCCAATCAACGATTTCTGTTTCAAGAAAATCGGGGACCCATTTTCTGTTGTGGTTTACAGCCGCGAGTAGGCGATAACGATCAAACAACATTCCATTAACTCGATTGCATCGTTGTTTGAATTCTGCGTCGAGTAGGGCAAACGGAATTGCCAGTGCTTTTCTGGGCATTGCTGCAAAAAGAATTATTTTCGTCCACACGTTGAGATCTGGCTCATGTAATTTATATATCCAATTCTTCCCGCTTGCACATTGCATAAGATACACCGGTACACCAACACGATTGTCAGAAAAAGGTCGGTAACATAAGAGGTCCAGTCCCGCTTCATTTCCACCCGGATTCTCCCAAGGTTCAATTTCTCCTTTTATTTCACCAAGCCGATTTGCGATTTCATCAACAATCTCTGAGAGTTTTACCACATTTGTACTTGACCAACCTGTTTGGTAAACCGCCCAACCGGGAAATTGATTCTCTATTGACGCTTTTGTCAATGATTCAAATAATTGACCCTGCTCGTTATAGTCGTTCCTGAAGAGCGCAGTTGACCAATCCTTGTAGCATTGAGGCATTGAGAGAAGGACACAAAAACTGTGTGCAGGGTTTTCTTGCCATGGATATCTGCTTTTTATATTCTGACGGATGAAAGAAAATGGACTCCCTTTCTCAATACATCCAAGGCGACGTTTTAATTCACTCCATGCTTCGTTGACGATGTTTAACGCTAAATCTGAATTGTTATAGATCCCCATTTCCGTCAAGATTTCAACAACGTCTATTTTTGAAATAGGTGCGTTATTAAATAAAACACTACCTTCTATCCAGTCACAGAATATGTCGAGTCTGATATTGTGCGCGATTTCAGGAGATGTTCCTGTTGGTCGAGAAAAGCCGGATGTTAGGAGGGCGAGCATCAGTCGTTCCCTAAAAGTTCTTCATGAAAACTTGGAGAACGATCCAGTAATTCTTTGAAGTCAACGGCAAGCCTTTTGACTGCGCGTTGCATCTCCGGGGAATCTTTATAACGATGAATTCGGATTAAGGCGATAGCGATATTATCTCCTGCTCCATTAATCAGACTAATAATCTCTGATTCATCACAGAGCGCGAGTTGAAAAGCATAGTCAAAATTAGGATTTTTGCTGTTTTCTAAGTACTGGACTGCTTCAGGGTTGTCGAGAATTGTACCAAAGCCATCAAGATATCGTGAGTCAGTGAAAAGCGGCGGATGCTGCTGAGAGCCAAATAACCAGATTGTGAAATTCGCAAGTGCGTCTAAGTGGGTCTTAGGTACTGGCGTATGGGCAGCTTTCGGATCCGCAGATATGTCAATACCAAGATACCTCTGCACTGATGGCTTGCGAAGTGATAGATACAAAATACTGAATCGACGTTCAGCATCTTCAACAGAAAAATCTTCTAAACAATCTTCCATCTGTAGGAGGAGTCGGTGTGCTATATAGGACTGTCGAATTGTGCTGGAGGCTTTGCTTCCTATTTTTCGCATCACCTCATCATAACTCATACCTCGTTCATCAATTAATTTGGCGATGTATTGTGCCTTCTGTTCGGGTGCCCATTGCTTGATGCCTGTAGCATCATGATGAAACCCTAAAAATGACTCGATTTCCTGACGCGAATCGATTTGTATGTACGGTATCTCATTGAATAGTTTTTCCGGAATTTCTTTGCCTTCGACGAGTAAACTCCATTTCTTTGAAACCTTGTTTCCATTAATAGCCCGACGAAGATAGATTAGAGCCGCGAGCCGCCGATTACCTTCTATGACAACGAGTCGTTGTTCTCCATCTAATGGCTCTTTAACAACTAACAACGCCTCATGTGTCCAAAAACCACTCTCCAAGTAAGATATAGCGAGTTCATCAAGAACCCAGTCGTTCATCATTTCAAGAATCTCTTCCTGAGAAAGATTGGCATCCGTCTGATGGCGACCAAGTCTGGGATTTTTCGCATCAAGGTAAAGGTTATCAAGTGTCGCGTATTCAAGTTCTGTACTAATACTCATGTTTCACCCTTTTTAACGGAGATTCTTATTCGGAGGAAAATGCTTTACAGTTTTACTGGGTGTTGTAAGTCTAATGCTATTGCTACTACTGGAGACTATAAATAATGATACTATATTCACGTTAAATATTCAAGATGCCTACAACCTTTGTTGAGGGCGCGGAACTGTTCTCGTAGTGGGCAGTTATATCAAATCCATCTCTACGTCGCCGTCAAAATTTCAAGGAACGCCGTCATATACCCGATAGCATACGCGCGACCCCGGTGGCCCCAATCTGTATCATCAACAATGTGTGGGACGTGATCAGTAATCATGAAGCCTGTAAAGCCAACCTCATTCAGCGTACGCATCACATCGAACATATCACAGTTCCCTTCATCCACAAAGGCTTCAGAAAATTTTGGGACATGCCCTTCAACATCTCGGAAATGGACGTAGAAAATCTTATCGCGCTCACCGAAATATCGAACCGCATCCGTAACACCCGGTCCCATTTCAGACCATGAACCGACACAGAAATCGAGTCCGTGTATCGGGCTGTCACCGATTTCCATGGCACGTTTAAAGCCGTCAAAGTTACGGAACAGACGCGGCACACCCGCAAGCGATTCAACAGGCGGATCATCGGGATGAAGTGCGAGTTTGACGCCTGCCTCTTCAGCAACCGGTAGAATAGCGTTCATGTAATACTCGTAATTTTCCCACATTTCGGCTTCAGTGAAAACGCGTCCGTGCGACAGCGGGGCATCTTTAACCTGCTCCATATCGAAACTGGTGACCGCAGCACCTCCTCTACTCGGCGTAGTCCGGGAAGTCCGCCAGACCTCGTTCGGCATCCAGTGATACCCGAATATTTCAACGCCAGCCTTACCGATGTTCCGAATAGTGGTCGCCATATTCTCGATTTGTTCATCGCGGCGAGACAATCCCAGCATGGCTTCGTCGTAAAAGCTAACTGGGGTGTTCTCAAGTGCTGCCAATCGAAGTCCAGCGTTTTCTACTTCTGTGCGAAGCTGAAGAATATCCATAAATTCCCAGCGTTCTGTGCCGGGAAGTTGGGGTGTGTTGAGCAGAACATCTTCGACCCCAAGTTGTTTGATAAACTTTAAGCGTTCTTCACTGAGTTCACTGAATTGACCTAAACCGAGACGCATTTTACGAGCCATATTTTTCTCCTTTATAGGGTCAAAACTCTTTATCGCTATCCAGTAGAATAGTGACAGGACCGTCGTTAATGAGTTCCACGTCCATCATCGCCTGAAAGGTACCACCGTGCGTAGGGATATTTTGCTGTTCAAGAGCAGTGATAAACTCTTCATACAGTGCATTCGCTTGTTCGGGTCGGGCAGCTTTGATGAAACTCGGTCTTCGTCCTTTGCGACAATCGCCGTAAAGCGTAAATTGCGAAACAACGAGGGCAGCCCCGCCCATTTCGAGGAGTGAACGATTCATTTTACCTTCTTCATCCTCGAAGATGCGAAGGTTGGCAACTTTGTTGGCGATATATTCTATTTCTGTAGCGGTATCTTCGTGGGCGACGCCGAGAAAAATAAGCAAACCTGCTCCAATTTTAGAGACGAGTTTGCCTTCTACTTTAACACTTGCGGATTTAACGCGCTGAACGACTGCTCTCATTGTTAGTTCCTCGGTTATGCTAAAACAGCAAATTCCCACCCTCAAGTGCTTGGGTCTTCTCGCCACCGAAGGTTAGGTTGAACTGGAATCCCGGGCGGTTATTGAATCCGACTTGGAATGCAAGCGTGTCTGAAATCTCATAGCGGAATGTGAGTCCGAGGAGGTTTGTCACATGTATGCCCGCATACGGGAGTTCGCGCGAAAAATCACCTACCAACCACATGTTCTCTGAAACAGCGATTTCACCACCTACCTGCCAATTGAGGGTAAAAAAGTCCGTTGTTTTCAGTGATTTTGATGTTAAGAAAACACCAACACCAGCGTGGACTTTGAAAAGGCTACCAAATCTTTGGGTGCCTACGAGATAGGTATTAACGCCTACGAATGGAAAGCCGTCAGCTGGGCTGTGATCGAGGAACTCATTGTCTGTGTTGAGCCGGTCATCGGCGGTAAATCCGAACTGCGTATCTCCACCAACCGAAATGCTTGGGAAGTTATCATTGCGATCCGGTTTGATATTGTACTTGAGTCCGATGACACCATCAAACAACGGCTGATCATAAACGCGGCGGTTGGTACTCGGATCTGCATCGTTTTCCTCGTTGGTACTGTAGAAATCGTAGACAACTTTCCGCGCACCGCCTGTTGAAAATGTGCCGCCGAGTATGAGGTCGAGTTCGTCGCTTAAGCCGTAAGCGAATCTGACAGGCACGAGAAAGGTCTCGATTTCAAACGTTACGCGATGTAATTCCTCAAACCCTCCGATGTCTACCTGTTGTTTCAATTCTGGTAACAAATCAACTTTGCTGTATTGAAGGAGTCCGAATGTAGTACTGGAGCCACCTTTGCCGATCGGTTCTGCTGTCTGAATAGTATTGAGGTGCGAGACCGCTGGTAATTGCGCTGAGAGTGGCAAAGCGATGCCAATCAAAAGTAAGGTGCAGACAGTGTAAATCAGGTATTGTGTATTGAGTGGTCTGTTTTTAGCGGGCATAGCCTTATCCTTTAAGTATGAAGTTCGGTTTTATGGTTTTGCTTCTACCAACGAGCTTTCGTCTCGTCGTCCATCCGGTCCAGCGGTATCGTCGAAGGCGGTAATGAAGTATTTCCTGAATTCCAATGACTGACCGACGAGGATTGGGTCTTCACCGATAATTGTGAAAGTACGATCTTTCGGTCCAACTGCGGGTCGGGGGAGTAGTTTGCCTGCTGCATCTTGGGTATAGAGTTGGTAGCCAGCGAGGTCTGCTTCGAGGTTGGGTGTCCATGAGATGACTGCATCGTATTTTGTATTAAATAGAGACCGGGCTAAGTAACGGACCCGGACGTTTTTCGGCGGTGCAGGTGGCAGGTTTGGGGAAGCTGCAGTGATTGTGGTAATTGCCTCTGCGCCGAACTCGTCAACGCCAGCGACGCGATAGACTTTTCGGATACCATCTTTTTCAAATGCGTGGTCAAAGTAGTAAAGTCGATCTCGCTTCGGTTCAGTAATCAGTTTGAATTGGAGCGGTTTGTCGTCTCCGAGGTCAAGCGCGCCGTAGACGCGAAAGATAGAGAAGTCGTGAGGAAACTCGTAACCCTCCCAAAAGAGTTTAACAGTAAGGTCTGTTGGATCACCGAGCGTTACAGTAGGCGCGGGCGGTGGGACACTTGGTGTTGCGAATGCTGTTTTCCAGATACGGAGCGGCTCTTCACCCTCGGTGGGTGGGTTTGTCGGATCTGGTGTTTCAACGCCGTTGACATCTACATAGGTAACGCGATATTCGTAAGCGATAAGTCGTCCGGACGCGTCGCGTCGGTCGTTTTCGAGATTCTGGGCGTCCACGAATTCGTTCGCGGGCGCGTCAATGGATCCAACTTGCTTGAATTCCGTGTCCGTTCCACCTGTAGAACGCCTGTAAATACGGTATGATTTAATGCCTGCCTGACCTGTATCGTTCCATGTGACCCGTACCTGTTCATCTCCAGCGAAGAGTATGAGACCGTCTGGCGCACCAGCAGTACGCAAATTCTCAGGATCGAGCGGATTCGCGAAGTCTTCAGTGTTTGTGCAACCACTAAACAGCAGGAGGGCAAAGCACATTGGAAGACTTAGCACGTTGAGTAGGTTTCGGATGAGATACATTGCGTTTCTCCTTTAAAAGGGATTGTGAGAAATCGATAGACAACCCCGTAACACACCACCGTGTACAAAATAAGTTTAGAAGTGGTGCAGGAGTCTTAGACTCGCTTGATGCGTTTGGAAGTCATAATGTGGGGACAATTGGAACATGGAACGTGGTAATAATGGACTCGTATTTTGAGAAAAGTGCTTCGCGAAACTGCTCAAGCGTGTCCTCGGGATCCCAGCTTGGATTTTCGAGTTGGGCACTGAGGCGGCGGAACCGTCTACAAGTTCCCGTGTGTCCAGTTGGTTATAGATTTCGAAAAGCACGGCAAGCCCAACACATCCGAGAGCAACACCGGACATGATAGTCCCGGCATCCCGTCTGACGCGAAAAGCATCCTTATGCGTTTGGATATCTGCTTGGATTGCGGCGTTGAGATAGCTGTCATACCGATCTTGTGCAGAGGCTTTGAGAATACTGCTACCGAACTGAAGCCCCATACCGGAGGCGAACAGTGCTATTGATAGGACACGGGAACGGCGTGCTGCCTCTGCCTGCCCACTTGTTAAAATGAAAATAAAGGCGAAACTGCACACAAATGCGATATATTTTTGAGTGGTGCTATGGGATTTCATCAAGTTTATTCCTTAAATTAAGCAGATTTCTTTCTATAGAGTTTACCGTATTTTTTCTGGAAAGTCAATGTTTTTATAACGTGAATCGCTGTTCGGAGATTACTAAACATACTTTTTCCGATAACGCCAAAGTCATTCAGTTCTTCTGTAGGAGGGAACTCCGCTTCCCGACTCCCCTGTAGGAGCAAGCTCCCGCTCGCGACTTTTTCCATAGCCCTTGAAAAACCCGAAAACTGAATGATCCAACGATAACGCGGAGTCCAATTGACATTCGGTAAAGGATGTGGTAAAATTAATAAAAGAACTTTTTGTAGTAGAGATTGTCTTAATTACAAATAGAAGTCCATGGAGTTCGCTTAGGAAGCACTCTGAGGAGAGTTAAATGAAATTGAGAATTGCTAAGAATCAACGAAACATCATTGCGAAACTCGGAATCGGGTGTGTCGTATGCCTATTCCTCAGTTTTGGAGTGCTGCTGCACGCACAAGAAAAAACGAAAGCGGATTTTATCGGTACAAAGTCAGATGTAGATTCGGCGAAAAAACAAGAGATGATAAAAATGAAGGAGCAAGCCGAGACGCAACGTAATAGATTTCGGCAACGTCAAAATCGGGCGTCTGTTGACTTCGGAGAGAATGCGGAATTCTACAAAGTAATTATTGATAACAATCTCTTTCGACCCCTCGGATGGACACCACCGAACAACGAGCCTGCCTATAGTTTAGTAGGTACTGCTGTTGATGCCGACGGCGTGATAGCACAAGCGACACTCCTGGAAAGACGGTCAAATCGCTATCATTTTGTTACCATAGGCGAAAAACTCGGAGACATAACGGTAAAAGACATTCAAGCAAAACAGGTAATATTGGAAAAAGAAGGAAAACCGATAACCCTGAAAACCGATGCACTCCAGTTTCTCACAACGAAACGAGGTCGTGACGACGGCGGTGAAAGAGGGCGAAGTGAGTCGGAGAAAGAAGGCGATGATGCGAAAAACCAAGCCAACGCCAAACAGCAGCAGATGGATGCTGAAAAGCGTAGACAGATGGAGATGAAAGAGCAAGCTGCGGCATGGGGAATAGACGCAAAAGATTTACAAGAGAAACTTAAGAGTGCTTCGCCAGAAGAACGGCAGGAAATAATGCGAGATGTTAGAAGACGTGCCGCTGGTAGAAGAGCGGGTAACAGACGGCGGGCAAATAGGTAATATTTCGACTATTTCAGGAGTTAGGCTCTGTTTTTTGATAGGCGCGGTTAAAAAACCGCGCCTTTTTTATTACGATAACTATGCCGCTTCTTCGGTGTTCTCCGGCATGTTTTCGAGTCGGGAGAGCCAATAGCCGACATCAAACGAGTCATCACCAATAAGGAAACGCCACTGCTTGATACGGTTGACAATCTCAAGCCGGACATCGTTCCCATACCATCTGTGATTCCTACCTAAGACCCCGTGGATTGCCGATGTGTCCATATCGTCTGTGTCCCAGAGTTGACACTGACGTACTGTTGGATTGAGGCGGAGTTTGAACATGTAGCGCGTCTGGTCTGTCAAATTGGGTTGCGCACAGTGCCACATCCCGTGATGCACAACAAAAAGTGTGCCCGCATTACAGACAATAGGCAGCTGCCCAAGGAAGTTTTGGTAACGCGCAATGTCCGTCTCACAGACGCGGCGATAGTGGCTTCCAGGCAGAATCATTGTTCCACCCATTTCGCGCGGTGTATCGTGCGAGAAATAGAAGAATTGGATGTCAAAATGCATCCGTAGGTCGATGATCGCATCGGCATGCCAAATTTGTCCTATTTCATTTTGTGGACGAACGATATGAACGGCATGGTGATCGTAAAGCGGATTCTCGCCTACCAGACTGTGGATGATGCCTTGTACTTCCGGGAGTCGGAAGACTTTGCCAACAGCAGAATCATCGTCCCAGACTTCGTCTAAAACCGTGCCACCACGTCCACGCACAATAATACCCTCTTCCATTTCGGCGTGCGCGGCTTTATTCAATTCGCGGGGGATGAATTCGTCGAAGCGAAGATAACCGTCCGCAACGAAGTTCGCCATCTGTTCCGTGCTGAGTAAATGCTTTTTATCAATCATTAGATTTTCTCCAATTTCTCCAGGATATATTCAAACCTGAGATATGAAGTATGATATTCCATGCCGGGGAAGGCAGGGAATTGTTGTGGGAACTGAATCACTCGCCAGCCGTCTTGCATCGCTTCCACAACCGAATTGTAGGGCGGTGACTCGCTATCACCTGTCGTATGGCGTTTTTCACCAGTACCATCGTACATCGCCCAAGCGACAACGTTGCTATTCAAGTCAGGCGTGTGCAAATGCAGCACGAGTAGTTGTTGTCTTAATTCAGACATAATGTGAGTTGATTCTCCTTAACACTTCTTGGAATCTACCGAACCGCTTGTCCTCTAATTTGACTCCACGTTGTTACCAACTTTCCACCGGGTTGTACGTCTAATGCGACGGACATACCATCTTCCATTAATTCGTTGATTTCTTTCTCGCTGAGTGCTCTGTCGTAAAGTACAACTTCGTCGATACTACCCGACATCCAATAGTTGCCGATGTCGCAGCCACCGATAAAGAAAAGGTTCTCGCTGGTGTCAGGTTTTGTCCCTGGGGACACTTGCGCGTCCATTTGTCCATCAAGGAAGAGTTTGAAGTCACTACCATCATAAGTACCCGCAACGTGATGCCAATCACCGTCGGTGACAGCAGTTTTCGCATCAAACGATTTCCAACCAGCGTTTGTTGTGAAAGAGTAATGGATGACGCCGGTGTTAATATTACCGAAGAGTCCATAGTTCCTGCCGGTAGGATTTCGGTTCTCTTTAGAGGCAACGATCTGCCAGGCACCGGAGATTTTCGGAATATTCACCCACGCAGCGAGCGTGAAGTCTTGAAGGTCGAGTGCGTCATCATCGTCAACGGTCACCATATCCGCACCGCCGAACTCCATTGCGCCACCAAATTTCCCTTCGACCCACTTCGGTTTGCCTTGCGCAATTTTTCCATCCAATCCGTTATCAGAAGAATCTGTAACGGCGTCCCCTTTGCCCTCATCGAGTAACCACGCCCCAACAAGTCCATCTGTGTCGAGGGCAGTAGCGTGCGGTGCCATGAAAAGTATCAGGACGGAGAGGCTTAAAATTAGAGTTGTTAGCCATCTGTGCATCAGAAATCCTCCTTATTAGATAACGTTAAAAGTAGTAGGCACACTCCGTGTGCCGTAACAGTGAGCATTAAAAGTAGTAAGCACACTCCGTGTGTTCTCCGTAACAGCGGTCGTCCTTCACTCCGTGTGCCGTAACAGCAGTCGTCCTTCACTCCGTGTGCCGTAACAGCGGTCGTCCTTCACTCCGTGTGCCGTAACAGCGGTCGTCCTTCACTCCGTGTGTTCTCCCTAACAGTGGTCGTCCTTCACTCTGTGTGTTCTCCGTAACAGCAGTCGTCCTTCACTCCGTGTGCCGTAACAGTGAGCATTAAAAGTAGTAGGCACACTCCGTGTGCCGTAACAATGGTCGTCCTTCACTCCGTGTGTTCTCCCTAACAGTGGTCGTAATTCTCCTTACTACCTAACCTTTGATTATAAAATCAAGGCTATAGGTTAGACGACGGTTTCGGGAGGTATCGCTGCATCTTTTGGTACAATTACAATACCGTCTCGGATGCAGTAGTTTTCGCCATCATAATTATCAATCCCATCTCGGTTGACAAGTACAGAATTATCGCCGATACGCGCATTTTTGTCAATAATTGCGTTCTGAATCAGACAATTTCGACCGATACCAATATTAGGCGTATTTGATTGCGTGTTCTCCGCTCGTGCTGTATCTGTTTCGTAGTAGTCAGCACCCATGAGTACGGATTGGTAAATTCGACTACCGCTGGAGATGATACTCCTAATACCCACAATCGTTCTATCCAGTTCCGAATCGTCAATGATAGAACCTTCAGCGAGGATTGAAGATCGGACACTACTGCTGTTGACTTTTGTACTCGGTAGGTGACGTCGGTTGGTATAGATGGGTGCCTGTTCGTCATAGAAGTTGAAATCCGGTGCGGTATCAGTAAGCGCAATATTCGCGTGGTAGAAGGAACGGATCGTACCAATATCCTCCCAATAGCCATCGAAAAAATAGGCGGACACCGGAAGCGTCTGAATAGTCTTCGGAATAATATCCTGTCCGAAGTCCACGTTTTCCTCATCTTGAAGGGCGTTTCGGAGTACATCGCGATTGAAGATGTAGATACCCATTGAGGCGATATATTCCCTACCCTGCGGTTCAATACCTCGTGCGGTAAAAACTTCCGGTTCAACGCGTAGCGGCAGCAGTTCTTCCTCAGTTTGCGGTTTTTCGACAAAATTTACGATACGACCGTTGGTATCTGCTTGCAGGATGCCGAGTCCGCCTGTGTCCTCTTTTCTGACAGGAATAACAGAGACGGTGATCGCTGCTTTGGATTCGGTATGGACTTGTAGCATTTTACGGTAATCCATCCGATAGAGATGGTCTCCCGCCAGGATGAGAACATGTTCGTTCGCAAATCGTGGGTTGAGAATATACGGTTCATTATGTTTGACTGCATCGGCTGTTCCCTGATACCAGTCATCACCCATTAGTGTCTGTTGTGCAGCGAGGATTTGGACAAACCCACGGCGATAACTATCAAATCGATATGCTTGTGCGATGTGTCGATTCAGTGAGACGGAGTTGAATTGTGTCAAGACATAGATCCGATCAAGTCCGGAATGAAGGCAATTGCTAATTGGTATGTCTACAAGTCGAAATTTTCCTGCGATCGGGACACTCGGTTTCGCGCGGTCTCGGGTGAGTGGGAAAAGGCGGGTACCACGACCGCCGCCGAGAATCACTGCGATGACGCTCCCATTACTCATAAGTAAGTATGCTCCTAAATTTCTGTAAGTGCAAGGGTTGTGAAGGGCTTCGGTTCGTTAAAGTTTTCTATTGAATTAGGGCTATCGGTGAATTAATATCGTCGTTGATAATAGGGAGATCTGAACTATAAGCTCCCTTTGGTGGATAGCACACCCGTGATGTGTTCGTCCAGGCGTGTAGCAATGTGCAAGGCTTTCGCAACTGCTTTGAAGATGGCTTCGATGATGTGGTGTTGATTTGTGCCGTAAGGGACGTTGATATGTAGGGTTGTACCGCTGTGGTTCACGAATCCGTGGAAAAATTCCTCTGCGAGTTCAACATCGAAATCGCCGACTTTCGCGTCCCGAAGCGGGGCTTCGTAGTGGAGGAACGGACGTCCACAGACATCCAGATCGACTTTAGCAAGAGATTCGTACATCGGGACAGTGAAGCTCCCAAAACGCCGCATTCCTGACTTGTCCAGGACCGCTTTTTGGAGGGCTTGACCTAAACAGATACCGACATCTTCGGTGGTGTGGTGTGCATCTACATGTAGATCCCCCTCCGCTTTGATCTCCAAGTCGAAGAAGCCGTGCTTAGCGAAGAGTTCCAACATGTGATCGAGGAATCCGACGCCGGTGTTAATCGTGGAGGCACCAGTGCCATCAAGGTCCAGGCGGAGTTGGATACGGGTTTCTGCTGTTTCGCGAGAAATGTCTGCTTTTCTGTTCATACTCATCTCTTAACTTATGCGTCTTTTTGGTGTAAACATATACAAAGATATTCTATCTGAATTATACGCTTAAAAACGGTTTCGCGCAACGCAAAACAAGTTTTTTCTCAGTAGAAACACACGACTTAATCACGCCCAAGTGACGAGTCCGAGTTCAGATAAAGATTCCAGATCTTCATGATAAGGTAAGGCACGCACAGTATAACCGTGCAATCCTGCCTCTTTCAAGGTGAGCGTTCCTTCAAAGAGATAAGTGCCACCGCCGAGATCCTTCTGATATTCCATCGGACTAACCTTGCCGTTATGAATTTCACCGGTGGTATCTAACACACCGTGGTAGATTTGAACGGCAAGTTCGTGTGGAAAGAGGACATCTGTATGAATGACTGCCTGCACCGTTGTGGATTCGCCGACCCCGAGTTCAAGATTTTGGACCGCAGTAGGCGTTTCATTAGAAGACCTCTCCTCAATCCGAAGATTCCCCCAGTGGTCCCGAATGTGGTCTTTCCAGTGCGATAAGGCGATACTGCGTTTCCCGTCATTTTCATTGAGTTGCTGCCATCGCCGATGCGTTGGAAAGTATAACTGTTCTGCGTACTCTGTCACCATCCGTTTGGTGTTGAATATAGGTGCAAGGTTCTGCATTGCTGTCTTCATGCGCGCGACCCACTCATAAGGAATATCATCGACGGCGTTACGCTCGTAAAAAAGCGGGACAATCTCTTTTTCAAGGAGTTCATAAATGGTATTAGCGTGTGTTTTGTCATTAGACTTCGCATCCTCTGAAGTAGGTCCAGTATCGATTGTCCATCCACCACCTAAATGATTTGCCTCTGCCCACCAGCCGTCTGCAATGCTGAGATTAAGGGCTCCGTTTGCTGCCGCTTTCATGCCGCTTGTACCACTCGCTTCGTTGGGACGTAATGGATTGTTTAGCCAGACATCAACGCCTTCAACGAGATAGCGTCCGACACAGATATCGTAGTTCTCAATAAAGAGGATTTTATGATAGAAGCGTGGTTCTGCTGCTATACGTGCGATGCGTTGGATGAGAAGTTTCCCCTCATAATCGTGAGGATGTGCCTTCCCCGCAAAGATAAGTTGGACAGGACGTTCGGGATCATTGAGGATTTTATCAAGCCGGTCAACATCTTGGAAGAGTAACGCCGCCCGCTTATAAGTGGCAAATCGACGCGCGAACCCAATAGTCAACGCAGCGGAATTAAGGACTTTGATCGCTGCACTGTCACTTTCTTGGGTGCGACTGAAAATCGTGCCTCCGAGTGCTTGCTTCTGTTCTTGCCGTTGACGTGCGAATGTAATGAGACGTTCACGTCGACGTTCATGTATCCGCCACAATTCGGGGTCCGGGATTTGCGAGATCTGAGTCCAGACTTCTTGATTTGTAAGTTCAACAATCCAGTGAGGTCCAAGGTATCTGTCGAACAGACTTTGCATATCGTTGGAGACCCAAGAACGGGTGTGAATGCCGTTGGTAATCGCAGTAATAGGTATCTCATGAACTGGGATTCCCTGCCAAAGGTTTTTCCACATTTCACGGGAGACCTCTCCGTGCAATTGGCTTACGCCGTTGCGCATTGCGGACAATCTTAGTGCAAGGAGCGCGGGACTGAATTCGCTGTGGGTATTCGTCGGGTTTGCTCTACCGAGACCGAGGAAGGTTTCGGCAGAAACGCCGAGTTCATCATAGTAATTACTACAATAATAATTCACCAAATCAGGTGGGAACCAGTCAATACCAGCGGGGACGGGTGTATGTGTTGTGAAGATATTCCCTGATTTCGTGGCTTCGCAGGCTTCCTCAAAACGGATGCCTGTATCCTGCATCAACTGCCGAATGCGCTCAATTGTAAGGAATGCTGCATGTCCTTCATTCATGTGGCAGACGGTCGGTTGGATGCCGAGCGCAGCTAAGGCGCGATAGCCACCGATCCCAAGCAGAATTTCCTGTTTGATACGGAGCCGTTCGTCCCCACCGTACAGATAATCCGTGATGTTCCGTAATTCCTCGCTCTGATTTTCCGGGATGTTGGTGTCAAGGAGATATAACGGGACGCGTCCGACTTGAGCACGCCATACCTTCGCAAAGACCGTACCCTCTGGATATGAAACTTCTATTAATAGAGGGCTACCATCCGAACGCTTCTCCGGTTGGATGGGCATATTATAGAAGTCGTTGGTCGGATAATCAGCCATCTGCCAACCATCTGCAGTAAGCGTCTGGCGGAAATAACCGTGTTGATAGAGCAGACCAACTGCGACAAAAGGCAACCCCAGATAACTTGTAGATTTCAGATGGTCACCCGCTAAGACGCCTAAACCGCCAGAGTAAAGCGGCATACACTCCGTCAACCCATATTCCATTGAAAAATAGGCGATTTTCAGATTCTGGAGCGTCTCATCGTTGTGATTTGTCTCAAACCATGAAGATGTTTGATGGTATTCTTTGAACTTTCTGTGGGCGACCTCAAGGCGGGCAAGGAACATGCTGTTTTTTGATGCCGCATCCAACTGTTCTTGGGAAATCTGTCCGAGCATTGCAACCGGGTTGTGGTAGGTTTTTTCCCACAACCCGGCATCAAGATGACGAAAGAGATCCAAGGATTCGCGATCCCAAGTCCACCACAGATTTAAGGCGAGTTCACGCAGAGGTTCAAGATTCGGCGGTAAGGCAGGGACTACTGTTAATTGCCGAAGTGGCTTCATCTAATCCTTTCTCCTTCCGAAATCTATACGACATCTACGTTCGATTGTTGTGTCTTTAGTGTGATATAAGTGCCTTGTTTGCGTTGGTTGAAATCTAATTTGCCCTCACGAGCCAGCCAACCGATTCCCATCAGGACTGTACGTTCGGTTTCGCCAATTTCGCGTGTTATTTTTGTGACCGTGGCTTCGTCGTTTACTTCGAGATAGTGCCATATGGTGCCAGCGATATGTCCAATATTGTCTAACATTTTTACCCTCCAAAAGGCTATAAAATATAGAAATTCATTTAAAAAATTTTAATTAGTGTCTTGCGCGAATTACTAAAATCGTCGCGCCATTTTTCAATATATATTATAGTTGATTTTGGTCAGGTTGTCAAGCACGAAATCTGATGTCTCGTCGGTAGGAAAATTGTGAAGTCGCACCGAGACGCACATTGGCACAGACAACCATGATGCACACCCGCGCTGCGAGTAGGCGTTTCGGAAAATACTTGACAACTTTCCCTTTCACATGGTAATTTTAAGATGTTCCAACTTTCGGATCGTTGTAGAACGCTGTTGGAATTTCATATTACAAAACACGAATTTATATAATAAATATACTAAGTGAGGTAAAAAAATTGGGTATTGTTGTTCACGTCACACACGAAGCCATCCAAAAAATGGGAGGCATTGGCGCAGTTTTGGAAGGGTTGTTGACAACCCGTAGTTACAATGAAGCCGTTGAACGCACCTTTCTTGTCGGTCCCCTCTTTCCCGGTGCTGACTTGGGAGAATTGGACACCATCCTATATCGTGCGAGTGAGGGGGTAAAAGACACACCATACGCCGACGCTCTCAGTAGGATTGAGCAGACGTATCATGTTGAACTCGTCTACGGACAACGGAAGTTTGAGGATCCAAATAAGAAAGTCACAACCCTCACAGATGTTATCTTGGTGAATGTGTCAAGCAGCAACGAAGAGCTAACTGCACAGTTCAAATGGCAGCTTTATGAACACTTCCACATCGAATCGAATCGGTACGAAAGTGAGTGGGAGTTCGAGGAATACGTCCGCCTTGCCGAGCCTGCATATTACGCACTACGAGCACTTATCGGCGAAGAAGCAGAGACACCTGTGTTCATTATTTCTCATGAATTTATGGGGATGCCGCTCGCTCTGAAAACGCTCATTGAGCGGGAGACTGACAAGAGCGCAAAGAACATGCGTACTGTGTTTTACGCCCATGAAGTAGCGACAATCCGTCCAATCGTTGAAGGGCATCCCGGCCACGATATCCGTTTCTATAACGTTTTAGAGCAGGCAAAGGCACAAGGACAGATCGTTGGTGATGTATTTGATGATCCGTTTTGGTATTTCAAACACGCCTTGATTGACAAAGCGCACCTCTGCGATACTATCTTTGCAGTCGGAGACCTCGTTGTAGATGAACTCAGATTTTTGGCAAAACCGTTTGAAGACTTTCCTATTAACCTCGTCTACAACGGTATTCCTGCGTTTGAGGTGACCCTACAAGAAAAATTAAAATCAAAAGCACTGCTCCAAAAGTACGCAGCAACGCTTCTCGATTACCGTCCGGATTACGTCTTTACGCACGTAACGCGCTTGGTCAAAAGCAAAGGCTTATGGCGCGATTTACAAGTCCTGACGCATCTGGATTCCCTGCTCGCATCCAACGATAAAACAGCAGTATTATTCATACTATCTACAGAAATTGCGACCGGCCGTCCGTATGAAAATATTCATGGAATGGAGCATGAATACGGTTGGCCCGTTTACCACAAAATCGGTTATCCAGATCTTGTCGGAGCAGAAGTTGAATTGAACAATGGTGTTTCCGCCTTCAATCTCCGGTCTAAGGCGATTAAGGTGGTTTTTGTCAATCAGTTTGGATGGAGTCAAGCAGCTTGCGGGAATAGGATGCCCATAGAGATGGAGTTCATGGACATCCGCAAAGGCAGCGACGCCGAATTTGGGCAGTCAATTTATGAACCCTTTGGGATTGCGCAGGTGGAGCCGCTGAGTTTCGGAGCGATCTGCGTTGTGAGTAACGTCTGTGGGTGCTGCGGTTTCATTCACCGTGCTACCGAGGGACGCGAGGTGCCGAACGTCGTTGTTGCTGACTATACGCAGCTCCAGATACCACCGAGTTCATTAGAGGACGTGATTCACATCGGGTTGACAGAAAGGAACGCCATTGAAGTGGAAAATAGCAGGGATATTGCGGCGAAACTCCTCGGACGCCTGCCCCGCAAACCTCGTGATGTAGAGGACATGCTTCGAGAAGGCTACGACATCGCTTCCCGCATGAGTTGGGAAGTTGTCGTTGAGAATTATTTCTTGCCTGGGTTGAAACAGGCTTTGTCATCTGGTTCTCCGGGTGATGCGCAATAAGCTCAGAGTTCCTGACAGGTATGCGGTCCTATGAACGAAGGAGTTGCTATTATGAAAACAATCCTTAAGAGATTTGAGACAGAAATTAATATTGTCATTGTATTTTGTTTTCTCGTTACTGGCATTTTCTTGCACGCATATCTAAATAGATGTACGGAATGTGGAAAGTTAAATGTCAAGGAAGCACACCGCCAGATGTGCGAACGCGGGCACGTTTTCTATAATTGTCAACCAGATCAGGTTTCGAGACATACCCACTGAGCTTCTAAGCATTCCGACGTTAGTTCTTTTTGAAATCCAAATATTATTGAGATTGTTAATTTCTTGTAACGTAATTTGAGGGAAAAATAGTGTATTGTTTGGAAATCCATAAGGAGAAAAAATGCCAAATCAAACGTCAAGTGACGCACCGATACCGATGACGGACGAGCAGAAGTTTTTCTTTGATATGCGTGGTTGGATTCAGATACCGTCAGTATTATCAGAACCCGAAATCGAAGAGATGAAAGCAGAGGTCTATGCAGGTGCCAAACAGAGTTATCAAAGTGCCTTACAGAACTTGCTTGACCATCCAGCAATTGTTGGAATCCTAAACGAGATTTTATCCGAAGATCCATTTGTATCGGATGACTGTTACGGATTTCGATGTGAAGGATCTTTCACGACTGTGAGACCACCAGGCTGGAGCATATCAGAACGTGGCGATAACGGTCTACCACACGTCGTGCGTCCACCCCAACAGGCGAACGCCATGCGGTATCAGGTCGCAGGCGGGAAGATATTTGCAGGATTAACCCGCGTCGTATGGGAACTTGAAGAGGTCAAGTCAGGACAGGGGGCGACCTCTTTTCTCAGTGGATCGCACAAAGCACACTTCAATTATGGAGGTCCTGACCGGTACCGTCCGAACATCAGTGAGTCGCCGTGGGAAGAAAATATGCGTGAAGTGATGGATGACTATAGCTGCCCACCGGGTTCCGTTGTTATCTTCACTGAAAGCCTTGTCCACGCCGCAAACGATTGGACAAATCCATCGAATCCAAGGTGTGCTGTCTTCAATTGTTACAACTCAATCTGGGCACAGTGGCATCGGTTGAACCTAAGCCATGAAGTCATCGAAACAATGCCTCCGAAACGGCAATCGTTATTCCGTGGAACGTGGGCAATAGGCGGCGGCCCAGGTGGCAACCGTGAATATTCGCTGGACAATAACACAACCTGATAACAAGCACGCTTGATAGAACCACGCTGTCAATCTGGGCGGTTCTTTTTGTATTTTGTGAAAATTAATACCGACCTGTGCAACCTGTTCCTACTTTAACTCTAATTGCTATAAGTCCTTATAGGATTTATTTCTTTACTGAGAAATGGTCGACGAGTACCATTTCTCTTTAATTTTTTTATCGGTAAATGGGAACCTGAAACGATGAACATACCACATGAACAATATTTACTGCTATATTGATGAATCTGGACAGGATACGCGGGGCGAATTTTTTAGTGTTTCTGTTGTGATTGTCAACACCACCCAGTTCCGTGATGCAGGCGAACGAAGGTTACTGAATATAGAAAGAGAAACTGGCAAGGGAATCGCAAAATGGAAGCGTACAAACTATGTGAGAAAAGAAAGTTATCTTCAAGCTATAACAACTATCGCAAAGTTGGAAGGATCTCTTTTCTATTCAATTCATATTAATACTCGAGATTATATTGGGGCAACTGTTGATACAATAACGCGAGTGGTTCAGCAGCGTATGACAGGGACAGATAAATACAGGTTAACGGTTATAGTCGATGGATTAAATAAAAAAGAGAGGCAGCAGATTGCTAAACGATTAAGAAAAGAAGGTGTGGCATATAAGAAAGTGCATGGGGTGAGAGATGAAAGTAGCGCGTGGATAAGGTTAGCTGACGCCCTTGCTGGATTTAGTCGGGATGCTTACGAGGACAAGCCTTATGCGCCAAACCTATATTCTGACTTACAGCAACGAGGATTCCTTATTCGACTGTAAAAATAAAAAAAGCTAGAGTGTCTGGCTCTAGCAATCCAACATAGACATACCACAATGGCAGAGGTCACGGTCGGCTGTCCCTAGTCTTCCCAGGGGGAAAACACCGTCCATACGGCACGTATTCGGGCAAAGAAATTATCTATATTTAAAGTATACTGTAAAAAACATAGCTTGTCAAGTTTTTTCCCAATTTTTTGATTGATCGTCCAATCTGTAAACAGTCCGATTAATGGGAGTTTAGCCACTTTTTTCAGCAGTTAGCACCAACGCACTGCGAGCCGGGACATAAAGCTGGATGGATTGCGTATGTCCCTCCATAGGGACATCTTGCCACGGATAATGGACACCCTCTACGGCACCCTGACCGCCGTAAGCAGCAGCATCAGTATCGAGAATGAGGCGATAATCTGCCTTCTGAGGTACCGGAACGCGCCAATCCGTGACGGATGCTGTCGGGTGAAAGTTGAAAGCAAAGACGGTCCCGCCACGCTCGTACACAATCTGTTTTGCATCCTCATGGATAAATAGAAGATAAATGCTTTCATCGGCAAGGACACGGTGTGCTATGTCAAGATGCTGCACTGCGCGGTCGAAAGCGTTGAGATGCTTGTAGCGGAGCGTGTCATCGTCAACGAGGGACCACTGCCGACGCGCATACCAGTAGGAATCATTATTCCCTGCGCGCGGAAAATCTATCCATTCAGGGTGTCCAAACTCATTTCCCATAAAGTTGAGATACCCTTCACCGCCTAAGCTAAACGTCAGAAGGCGGATGAGTTTGTGGAGCGCAATCCCCCTTGCAACCACGAGGTTTGTCGTGGAAATACTCATGTCTGTGTAAAGCTCGGTATTCATCAGTTGCATAGCAAGCGTCTTGTCGCCAACAATGCTCTGGTCGTGGCTTTCGACATAGGCGATATGTTTTTCACCCGTGCGGCGGTTGCGTAACATGCCGTAAATCTCGCCAATCTGCCAGTCTTCGTCCTGCTTCTCTTTCAGCAGTTGAATCCAATAGTCTGGGATCCCCATTGCGAGCCGGTAATCAAAGCCAAGACCACCTTCATGGCTAGGACGCGCGAGACCGGGCATTCCACTCATATCCTCAGCAATCGAAATTGCAGCGCGGTTAACACTATGGACAACCTCATTTGCCAGCATCAGATAGGCAATAGCATCTAACTCAACGTCGGCACCAAAATAATCGGCGTATCCTTCGAATTCTCGCCCTAATCCGTGATCGCTATAGAGCATACTCGTGATACCATCAAACCTGAACCCGTCAAACCTATAGCTCTCCAACCAGTAACGGATATTACTCAGTAGAAATCGCTGTACTTCGTATTTGCTGTAATCGAAACATCGCGAATCCCAGGCGGTGTGCTCACCTTTCGCACCGGCATGGAAATATTGATCTGCCGTGCCGTCAAAATGGCTCAATCCTTCGTTGATATTTTTAACAGCGTGGCTGTGCACCAGATCCATAATAACCAGTAATCCCATGCTGTGCGCTGTATCAATAAGTTCTTTGAGTTCTTCTGGGGTTCCGAAACGACTTGAGACAGCGAAGAAATTGCTTACGTGATACCCGAAACTCGCATAATACGGATGTTCCATCACCGCCATGAGTTGAATGGCGTTATAGCCTAAATCGGCGATTCGAGGTAGCACATTTTCTCTGAACTCGACGAATGTGCCCACCTTTTCTGCTTCTTGTGCCATACCGACGTGGGCTTCGTAAATCCGCAATCCTTCGCTTTCGACATCAAAACCGGGCGCGTGATGTTTCCAGTGATACGGATGCGGTGGTGCCCAATACTGTCCGCTGAAATCAATGTCGCCTTCCTGGATGACGCGCTGAATATACGCAGGAATTCGGTCGAGTCCACCGGCTTCTGATACGACGTGCACTTTGATTCTGCTGCCGTGTGTGAGCCGATCAGCATAGTCTCTATCGGGCAAAAAAAGATGCCAGATGCCCCATTCGTCAACAGACATCCGGTGTGCCTCACGATCCCAGCCGTTAAAATCACCTATCAGCGAGAGGGAATGTGCGTTCGGTGCCCACTCACGATACCAGACCCCGATTTCGCCATCACACCCGCCGCGGTTGAAGCCAAAATAGTGGTGTCCTTGACTTATTTCGCCTAATACACCCCCTGTCTTTTCGATCTCCGCTCTAAAACGTTGGTAGTGTGCAAACCGTTCGCGTAGTTGCGTGGCATACGGTTTTAGTAAGGGATCTCTTGCGATGAGGGCAGCGGCGTTACGCATGCTGCCTTTTGAAGGTCGTTTTCCCATAATGTATCAGTTTACCACAAGACGACTTGCAATTCAATGCGATATACGCTAACATAGGCACATGCAAACACTTCTCCGCCGAATAGCAATATACTTCATATTGATAGCACTCATAGTGTTGTTCTCTTCAGATGTTAAGGCAATTGTGACTCCATTTGAAATTCAGGTGTTTAACGGGGCGACAAAAGAGATACAACCCTATACGCTCATTTCTGGAAAACGATACCGACTTCAGGCAGTCTCACCGGATAAAAAAGTGCTTTCAGCGCAGTGGTTCCTCTCAGGGAATTTAGGCAGAATTACAACTGATATATCGACGAGGCTAACAGCAGTTTTTGTCGGAGAAGGGAGCCTTATCTGTCGTGTAGAGGATGTAGAACAGCGTGTGAAGTTAAGCGTTGTCCGTGAAACGAAGACTATCGGTGGTAGTGGTGGAAAAATCCAAAGTCCAGCGGGTGTGATATTAGAACTCCCTAAAGGTGCGCTTACGACTGAACAGAAAATAGGGATAGAAATTGTGGCACCACCCGAATTACCACTAACAGCACATAGATTCGTGCGTGTCATCCAAATTTCACCGAAAAAACTCGTCTTAAAACGACCCGGACGCCTTACCTTTCTATTTGGAGAAGACGGGTTCATGGATGCAAAACCACAACTCTTTTTTTGGGAGGCGTTTGGAAAAAAATGGGTGCCGTTACAAAGTAGCGATACCGCGATTCAAGGCGGTGTGTCTATTTCTATTAACCACTTCGGGGTTTATACCATGATGGCAGCTATACCTGATGAATTGAAACGTACCGAGCGACTACAGATTCAGAACGTCAAACTCGCGCCGCGCGTCTTTTTCGCACCAGACAGACATCGGTTGACAATAGCATATAGACTCAACGCGCCAGATGCGATGCAGATATTTGTAACGATGGATATCTTCAACCTTCGGGGTAGGCGAGTTCGGCGACTGCTCGAAGAAGTCCCGCTCTACACTGGGGAAAACGCGGCACAATGGGACGGATTGACAGATGCTGGAAGGCTTATCCGAAATGGACGTTACCTGCTTGTAATCCGTGCGAGAACCGGTTTGCAACAAGCGATACATCGAAAACTGGTCGTAGTCTTTAAATAGAATTAACGTGTGAAGTGATTTTCACATTGTGGGAGGGGTTTGTAACCCCGAATTCCCACGAAAAAAATAGAGAACTCCCTTCAGTAGTGGTCTGGGTTACCACATTGCTACCGTGGAGAGTTCTCTTTCGATTTCTACATTGTGCTATTTTTTGTACCAAGTTTACGTTACATCGCACATATATTTGGGACTCTGACGTTGCTTGTCAGAGATGTTTGTCTTTCGGTTTTACTCAGAGTTTTCGGACTTTTCCCAATATGCGTGTCTACGAAGGGTGCGGATGTCAATATCCAACGATTCAGCTGCTTCACGTAGCGATTCGTATTGCTGTATACGTTTCTGGGCAACCTCACGTAGAATTTGATTCTGGTTCATGTCTTCTATATTGAGAAACTCCCGTTTTCGGTCTATTCTCAGTGCGCTGGAAATCTGTGGACTCTGCCAAAGTGCCGGGGACTGCGTTGAGAGTTCATGCATAATAGTATGCTGTGTCTCCGGGTGAAGTGATTCCCATATTGCGTTCTGTGTTTCTGGCGGAAGTGTCTGCCATATAGAAATAAGGGTCTGAACGAATTCAGGATAAATCTCTGGAAAATCTCTGGATTCGAGTCTGTCAGTTGTTGCCAGAGCAACAGCCGTCTGGACGCTACTCCGCAACTGACGGATGTTCCCAGGCCACGCAGCCCGTTCGAGACGCGTGAGTGCCTCCCGAGTAATTCCAGTAACACCTTTCTCATATTCTGCATTGAACTCACTGATAAATGCTTCTACTAAAGGCGCGATATCCTCCGAACGCTCCCTTAGCGGCGGGAGGTGAAACATCATGCCTTTAAGCCGGTAGTAGAGATCCTCCCGAAATTCCGATTCCGCGACGGCTTTTACAATATTCTTGTTGGTCGCCGCAATAATGTGGACATCTACCGTCAAAGTCTCGTTTCCACCGAGTCGAGTGAATCTTGCTGTATCCAAGACACGAAGCAGCATTTTCTGTGCGTCTAACGTCATTTCGGGGACCTCATCCAAAAAGAGGATGCCGCCGTTTGCCACTTCAAACGCACCTCGACGCTGGCGGATCGCGCTTGTAAATGCCCCTGCCTCATGCCCAAAAAGTTCACTTTGCAGGAGTTCTGCGGAGAATCTCCCGCAGTTGATAGCTATAAACGGTTGATCGCGTCGTGGACCATTTTCATGAATGTATCTTGCGACGCCTTCCTTACCAACGCCGGTTTCACCGGTAATGAAAAGCGGAATGTTTGACTTGACTATTTCCTGAGTCGTTTTATAAATCGCCTGCATTGGCGCAGACGGTAATTGTATGAATGCTGATTGCGGACTCATAATGTGCTCCTTAAAGTATATTTTAATACGGACGAAGAATATATTTAAGTTCGGGCAATTATATTCCCTAAAAGCAAGCCACAGGACGATGCGTCATTACCGTTTGCAACCTTTTTTCGCTCATAGGAAGTATAGAACTGCCACGGTACAAAAACCGGTCTTCCATAGCACATTGTTTTTTTTTCGGGTTAACGCTGAATATGAATTTTAGGTTGACCTAATATTCGTATCTTGACAGTACCTATACACATCATGTGTATGATACGTGCACGGATTGATTGTGTTAAATGGGAATTAGCTCTTTCTTATCATGCTTCCTACCAAGACTCTGCATTTAGGAGTGGATGGGTGCTATGACTCCTCTACTTCTTTCCATTGCGCGTATCTCTGAAGCGTACGGATATCAATACTTAACGATTCAGCTGCTTCTCGCAGGGAGGAATTTCGCTGTATCCGCTTCTGGGCAACCGCACGTAGAATTTGATTCTGATTCATGTTTTCTATATTCAGAGATTCACCCTCTTCGATCGTTTGTGGTATATTAGAAATGGGTGGGTTACGCCAGAATCCTGCTGTCTGCTTTGAGAGCTCGTGCATAATTGTGTGCTGTGTCTCGAGAGAAAGTGTTTCCCAAATTGCGTCTTGTGTTTCTGACGGAAGTATTTGCCATATAGAGATAAGGGCTTGGGCGAGTTCTGGATAGATACCCGGAAAATCTTTGGGTTCGAGTCTGTTGGTTGTTGAAAGTGCAACAGCTGTCTGAACTGTGCTCCGCAACTGACGGATATTCCCGGGCCACGCAGCCTGCGCAAGACGTGTGAGGGCATCCGAGGTAATCCCGGTAACACTTTTCCCGTGTTCTGCACCGAACTCGCTGATAAACGCTTCTACTAAAGGTGCGATGTCCTCAGGACGCTCCCGTAGTGGCGGTAGATGAAGCATCATGCCCTTAAGACGATAATAGAGATCTTCCCTAAATTCCTTTTCCGAAACCGATTTTGTAATATCTCTGTTGGTTGCCACTACAATATGGATATCTACCGACAAAACTTCATTTCCACCCAGACGCGTGAATGTCGCTGTGTCCAAGACGCGTAGCAACATTTTCTGTGCATCCAACGACATTTCGGGGACCTCATCCAAAAAGAGAATGCCACCATTTGCCACTTCAAACGCTCCTCGACGCTGGCGGATTGCACTCGTAAACGCCCCTGCTTCATGTCCAAAAAGTTCACTTTGCAAGAGTTCTGCGGAAAACCTACCACAGTTAATGGCTATAAACGGTTGATCGCGTCGAGGACCACTTTCATGAATGTATCTTGCAATGCCTTCCTTACCGACACCGGTTTCACCTGTAATGAAGAATGGGATGTTTGACCTACCAACCTGCTGGATTGTGTTATAAATCGCCTGCATTGGTGCCGATGGCAATTGGATGAACACTGACTGTTGTTGCATAATAACTCCTTTAAAACCGAATCACTTATTGTATTTTTAAGCAAATTTCGTGCCAATGCGCGCGATGAAATATAGTGTGTTTTTACCAAATTATCGCTACGATCTGAAGCATGTTTTTTACCTGTATGCTGCTGTAAACACAGGCGCACACTGAGTTTATCGGTATAAGTATCGGTTTTATTCTTTTTCCAAAAAACTACCTCCATTGGAGAAGTGATGTCCATTTGTCGTTCCTATTTTGTTGTAAGGACGCAAAGATTGCCGTGTCATGCGCAAGATTTGTTCCGTTATGTGAAGAAGGCTATGTAAACAATAACCCTATGTTGGCAATGCCTGACACCTATCGCATCACTAAGTGCCAAAGTCCTCACACAACCGAAGGACTTCAAGGTTTCACTGGTATATGATCCTTTTCGCCTTGCTGAATTTATCAATTTTTGTAAATTATATTCGTTTTTTTGTAAATTATATTCATTTTTTCAACAATACCTTGCCTATAAAGAAGGATTCTAAACGGATACTATTTTTTGAGTTGGGTAATTTGTGTGAGAGAAAAGTGAATCTGTACGTGGCTAAGCATTTTCGCGCCACTGTCCACTGGAAGGTCTATATCTTTTTATATTTCACTGTTATGTTAGGTTTTCGGTTCCTGTTTTAGGAGAGGAATAGCGACTGGGAGGTCGATCCTGAAGTGAAAGACATCAAATAGGCGAGCTACTGAAACTGAAGTTACCACTAAAGCACTAATCAAATATTGCAAGTCCACGTAAAGATAATTGTATTCATAATACAAAATTGATAATTAAATGTCTTAATATGGCTAATTATACATTAATTTTCCTTGAAAGTCAAATGAAATTTGCAAAAAATTCCTTAAAGGTAGTAGGCACACTCCGTGTGCCGTTCCCCGTATGCCGTTCCCAAAGTAGTAAACACACTCCGTGTGCCGTTCCCCCGTATTCCGTTCCCAAAGTAGTAGGCACACTCCGTGTGCCGTAACACTTTGCCTATGTTGCGTTAAATCACCTCTTCGAAAGTCATTATTTGAGGAATACATGCAATTTTTGCATATTTACAATAGAAGAGCGGTAAGGAAAGTTAGTATTCAACCAATAGTGGCTACATTAATACCTGTCTTGCTGAATCAGTGTATACCTACATTGAATGTATCTTGGTAGTTGAGATTTCGACAATTTTAGTTCGAATCAGGGAATTTATGAGGAAATTGGCATAAAACTTGCCTGATAACGCATATAAAACAGAAATTATTATTATTATATAAGTGAATCACTATGATTATAAAGACTGCGAATTCTAATTTTTTAACGCAGCACTTGACTGCAGACGAATTTTAGCGATGCCGCGAAGTTTCTACTGTGCTTGCAGACACTGATGAAAACTTCTCACAGGAACAAGTGGCAACACTCACCAAACTAAAGGCGGACAAAGCGCGGATACGCAACATCACCGGTTTAGAACATGCGACAAACCTTGAGAAGTTAGATCTCCGAAGAAATCAGATAGTCGATATCACAGCGTTTGCTGGTCTGACTGGGTTAACGCATTAAAGTAGTATACATACTCCTATGCAAAGTAGTAGGCATACTCCGTATGCCGTTCTTAAAAGTAGTATACACATCCAGTATGCCGTTCTTAAAAGTAGTAGGCATACTCCGTATGCCGTAACATCCGAATAAATACAATCCTTCCCTATCCAAGCGACCTCCACTCGCGACACCTATCTCACCCACGATCCTTTTAACGATACCTCTACACCTCACTGTTCTTACATTCTATTCTGCTTACACCAATTTTTGCAGCACCTGCTACTACCTATGACAAATACCTCCAATTTATGCAAAGCATCATGCAGTTTATGCATAGTAGCGATGAAAATAGTATTCCATTTCTTCAGGAACAGTAGCTTATTGAGAAAAAATTGAGGGATAACCTTAATTTGATAAACCCAGTGTTTACCTATATTGAGACAGACCTTGATGACTTAGGATACCGCCAATCTTCATGAAACTTGGGTTTCTGAAGAAAGTTGGCACGAAACTTGCATAATGGTGAAGCATATAATAAAAAAATATAATAAAAATTTTTATATGAGTCTATATGACTATTAACGCTGCGAATTCTAATTTTTCAACGCAGCATTTGACTGCAGACGTAGTTTTAGCAAGCTGAGCAAGTTTCTCAGGTAAATTCCTGCAAGAAACTGATTTGTGTAACGTACCTTAGGAGGTAATGAAAATATGAACACAGCGAACAGATGTTGTATATGTAGTGAATCTCAATTTTCATTGAGAAGGGTTTCTAACTATTGTTCTTTATTGTTTTTACTGTTTGTCTTTATGGCGAACAGTTGGTTTATTCAGAATGCCACTGCTCAGGATCCAAGTGGAACCTTAGTTCTCGTTGGACCTGAAAAAGATCCCTTCCCGGGGGAAGAGTTTGATGTAAGTGTCAATATCGAAGCACCTATGAATGTTTCTGTATTCACTATATTCGTTGAATACCCTGATGTCTTTGATTATAAGGAATTTGCGCCTGCGGAAGATCAGTTTAATGCGAGTAATCTGACCCTTGGGCAAGACGAGGTTTTAGGAGGAGGCAGAATTAAGAAAGAGTTTCGTTTGAATATCAATTACGAGGGGGACATGCCGGTTTTTTTTTCCGAAGGAACGCTGTTCACGATTACATTTCAGACATCGCAGGTAGGAAATCATCGGGTTGAATTAGTAGATACTACTCATCTTCAAAATGGTGGGGACATGCCAACTATAGTAACTGAACTTACGAGCAATGAGCTCCCCAGTGTTATTGTTCCTGTGCGGGGACCGATGAGAGGGGCTGTTAATCTCGTTAAGTCTTTAGGGGCTGTGCGTGTTGATGAAGCATCGTTCATTGATATAGAGTTAAGCGATCGCAGGAGGGCACATAGTTATGAAATAACAATTGATCCGAGCGATAATCTTGGGGCGTTGACAGTTTCATACGACGCCGATGATGAAAACAGCACCGCTATTACCAATCATACCCCTGGTGATCCAATAACAATCAGCGCAGATCTCTGGCTCCCCAACGATCCTTTCATTATAGACACGGATGGGAGAGCCCTCGCAGACGAGGAGATCGCAGAGTTAACAGACCTGGAGATTAAAGCTGCCCGCAGACACGAGAGTGACTGGCTTGTGACGTACAGTGATCCTGTAGTTGCGACCCTGTTTTTTACACCAACTGATGGTGGGGAAGGAAGTTTTGAAATCACCGAAGCGAAAATCTTCGATGCGGATGGTACAGAATTAAACCATTTAGACCCGGAATCAACACTCTCAGTCCCGGAGCCAATAACATTTACGATTGCCGGGTCAAAGCGGCGGAATGTTACCTACGAAAATACGGGTACAGGTCCAACACCTACCTTTGAGGTGGAAGATGGTGTTAAAAATGGACCCTTTGAGGTTATAATTTCCTTCCGATCCGAGAATTATATTAAGCAAGAATTGCGGCGTTTAGAGAACGGTGAAGTCGTTGAACTTATTGCCACCTTTTTTTTCCAACGCGGTGTTTACGGTTTCGCGCGTGATGAGATAGTAGTTGGCGGAGATGCAGGAGCATCGGTCACAACAAGAATCTGGGAAACTAGTGGTGCAGTACACTACTACGCCAGAATTAACCCGACGGAAACGGGGGCACGCGAGGTGACGCTTCAGGTGCCAGCAGGGGTCGTCCACGAAGTCGGGACCAATCTGACGAACGTTGCCTCAGAAATAGTGACCGTGAGCACTAATCTGGAATTTCCGCCATGGGATGTTAATAAGGATGGGAGTATCAGCGGCTCTGATGTCGATCTTGTTGAAGCGGCATTGGGGCAAGGGGAGGGACCTCTCGTGAAGTGTGAATATGACCGGGAGGCAGTGGAGAATGATGGTACGAAGACTGGGTTTGAGTGTGGTGATAAGGTTGATGAGCACGGGGATCCGGTTGATGAGGTTGTGATTGCGGTAAATGAGAATATATATGCAAACACTATAGAAAACCCGCGGACGGATGTCAACGGCGATCTGTATGTGAATCAAGTGGACTTAGACCTTGTGAGGATGCATATTACCGATGAAGGTGATCCTCAAGGACGAGGGGAACCCATTGGACAATCGGAAGGAAGGCGTCAGGCACGTAGCGTGGAACCACCACCCGATGCGTCCGTCTGGATGCCAGATGAGATTCTGAGACGGGCGGTGAAAGAGGAATTCGGCATCAGTGATGATAGTGAACTCACACAAGCAAGGATGACACACCTAACGAGTATCGGATTTCGCAATAATCAGATAAGCGACATCACCGGGTTGGAATATGCCATAAACCTAACGGAACTCGTCTTTCGGAACACCCAAATCAGCAACCTTGAACCCCTCAGTGGACTGACAAGTTTAGAAGATTTGAAACTGGAAGACAGCAATATCAACGACATCACCCCTCTTAGCAGCCTGACGAACCTGATGCTTTTAAATATATCGGGTAATAACATCAGCGACCTTACCGCTCTTGGTAATCTGACGCACCTAACCGAGTTATGGGCAACAGATAATAATATCAGTGATGTTACGCCTCTGGCGAGTTTAACGCAGTTGGAAAAGTTAAGGCTTAGGGACAATACGATTTTCGATACCTCTCCCCTGTATCCGCTGACACAGGGCGCGCTACAGGATGTAGATATAACAATATCTCAGTATCCACCGGCATCAACATGGATGCCAGATGTGAATCTCAGAAAGGCTGTCCGAAAGGCTCTCAGTCTCGCCGCTAATGAAAACTTCTCACAGGAACAAGTGGCAACACTCACTAAACTAACGGCGGACAAAGCGCGCATTAGAGACATCACGGGTTTAGAACATGCGACAAACCTTGAGAGGTTAGAACTCCGAAGAAATCAGATAGTCGATGTAGGGTCGCTCGAAGGACTCACAGAACTAACGGAGTTGATGATAGGATTTAATAACATCAGCGATATCACAGCGTTTGCCGGTCTGACAGAGTTATCAAATCTCGGTCTGTCAAATAACGAGGTTAGTGATATAGCAGCGTTGGCAGACTTGACGAACCTAAAAGAGTTATGGCTGCGGGATAATAACATCAGCGACATCACCGCTCTTGAAGACTTGACGCAGCTAACGCATTTAAGTCTTGAGGAGAACGAGGTTAGTGATATAGCAGCGTTGGCAGACTTGACGAAACTACAGTCGTTATGGATGAGGTATAATAATACCACGGACGTCACCGCTCTTGGAAGCTTGACACAGCTAACATATTTAGATGCCAGGGGAAACGAGATTAGTGATATAAGTGCGTTGGGTAGTTTGACGAAACTAAAAGAGTTACGGCTACAGGAGAATAACATCACGGACATCACCGCTCTTGGAAGCTTGACCCAGTTAACATATTTAAATCTCAGAGACAACGAGATTGGCGATATAAGTGCGTTGGGTAGCTTGACGAACCTAAAAGAGTTATGGCTGCAGAAGAATAACATCAGCGATGTGTCTCCACTCTCAAGTCTGAGAAAACTGAAACAGTTGGGACTCGCAGACAATCCGATTTTGGATACATCGCCGCTTTATCCACTGACCCGGAGGGCACTGAAGAGAGTTGATATAACAGTATCTCAGTATCCGCCGTGGGATGTCAACGAGGACGGCACAGTGGATGCGACAGACTCCTCACTCGTCACTGCTGCCTTGGGTCAGACTGGAAATGCCATAGCCGATCCACGCACGGATGTCAACAGTGATGACACAGTGGATCAGGACGACCTAACGCTCGTAACAGATAATATCGGGACCAATGGTGGAGCACCTTCAAGTGTCAATCTGTTTACACACATAGATAAAGAGACACTTAAAAATTTAGATCGAGAAACGCTGCGGACATACCTAAATATTTTGCGTGCTGAGAGCGACGGTTCCGTAAAATACTTGCGAGCAATTGCTATGTTGGAGCATATCTTAGCAGCAACACGTCCAAATCAGACGCAACTGCTTGCGAACTATCCGAACCCGTTCAACCCGGAGACATGGATCCCGTATCAGTTAGCGAATGCCAGCGATGTCAAGATTGTTATCTACGACGCAACCGGCAAGATAGTTAGGCGATTAGACTTAGGCCATCAACCCGAAGGCTACTACACCAGTAGGGTCCGTGCGGCATACTGGGATGGACGCAACAATCTCGGCGAAAGCGTTGCGAGCGGCATCTATTTCTACCATTTCCAAGCAGATAACATATCATCACTCCGCAAATTGCTCATCTTAAAGTAGTTAAAGGTAGTAGGCATACTCCGTATGCAAAGTAGTAGGCATACTCCGTATGCCGTTCTTAAAAGTAGTATATACATCCAGTATGCCGTATGCAAAGTAGTAGGCACCCTCCGAGTGCAAAGTAGTAGGCATACTCCGTATGCCGTTCTTAAAAGTAGTCTACACATCCAGTATGCCGTTCTTAAAAGTAGTCTACATCCAGTATGCCGTAACCGTATCCCGTAACAATAACAATTATGTTCTACCTATTTGATCCTAACAACGATTTTCAAATTACAGCTGGTTCAAATCTACCGCATTGGTTTCAACCTAAAGTAACCTATTTCATTACATTTCGTACAGAGGACTCTCTCCCTATAGGAGTAGCACAACGATGGTACACCGAACGAACCGCGTGGCTTGCGCAACATGGGATTACTACTTCAGCACCAGATTGGAAAGACAAACTGGCTGATCTTCCCAAAAGGCATCGCAAACATTTTCATGAAACCTTTTCACGGCAATATATGGAAAACCTTGACAAGGGACTTGGGGCATGCGTTCTGAGCCGACCCGAACTATCAAAAATCGTAGCTGACAGTTTATTATTTTTTGATGGAGATCGCTACCATATAGGTGACTTTGTTGTTATGCCCAATCATATTCATTTATTAGTTTGTTTACTAGAAGGCACGAATCTCTTGAAACAGTGTCGTTCATGGAAAAAATTCAGTGCCAATAGAATTAACAAAGCACTTGACATAACAGGTCGATTTTGGCAAGAAGAGAGTTTTGACCATCTCGTACGTTCCCCCGAACAGTTCTGTGCAATCCAGCAATACATACGGAAAAATCCAAGCCATCTTCAGAATGGCGAATACTTTTTACATCAAATTTAAAGCAGTCTACACCTGCAAAGTAGTAGGCATACTCCGTATGCCGTAACATCCTAAAGCAGTCTACACCGTCCTATGCAAAGTAGTACACATACTCCGTATGCCGTCTGCAAAGTAGTACACACATCCAGTATGCCGTCTGCAAAGTAGTAGGCACACTCCGTGTGCCGTAACAATAGTAGCAGACACCGTCCGTATGCCGTAACATCCGAATAAATACAATCCTTCCCTATCCAAGCGACCTCTGCTCGCGACACCTATCTCACCCACGCACCTGTAAAACGATACCTCTACACCTTACAGTTCTTACATTCTATTCTACTTACACCAATTTTTGTGGCACCTGCTACTACCTATGACGAATATCTCCAATTTATGCCAAACATCATGCAATTTATGCATAGTAGTGATGAAAATCGTATTCCATTTCTTCAGGAACAGTAGCTCTTTGAGAAAAAACTAAGGGGTAGACCCAATTTCATAAACTCAGTGTTTACCTATATTGAGATAGGTCTTGATGACTTAGAATCACACCGATTTTAATGAAAACTTGGGTTTCTGAAGAAAGTTGGCACGAAACTTGCATAATGATAGCGTAATTGTAATATCATATTAAGACAATTTTTAAATGAATAAAAATGACTATAAACACTGCCGATTCTGATTTTTCAGTTTACGATTTGACTGCGGACTGGTTTTAGCGATGCTGGGCAAGTTTCTCAGGTAAATTCCTGCAAGAAACTGATTTGTGTAACGTACCTTGGGAGGTAATGAAAATATGAACACAGCGAATCAATGCTGTTGTATATGTGCCAAATCTCAATCGTCAATAGGAACAATTTCTAACTATTGTAGTTTACTGTTTTTAGGGCTTATCTTTGTAGCAAGCAGTATGTTTATTCAGGGAGCCTCTGCACAGGCACCGAGTGGAACATTAGTTCTCGTTGGACCTTCCCCGGATCCTGCACCGGGCGAAGAATTTGAGGTGAGTGTTGAAATCCTAAATCCTCAAAATGTTTCTGTATTCACTATATTCGTTGAATACCCTGATGTCTTTGATTATAAGCGATTTGCGCCAGCGGAAGGTCAGTTTGATATAAGTGATCTGGAAATTAGACAAGAGATGGATTTAGACGGAGGCAGAATTAAGAGAGAGCTTGTTTTGGGCAGTAATTACGAGGGTACCGATCCGGTTTTTTTTTCCGAAGGTACCCTGTTCACTATTACATTTGGGACAGTGGAAACAGTAGAAATTGGAAATTATCGGGTTGAATTAGTGGGTACTAGCCAGCTCCAAGAGGCAGGGAGCATGGTAACTGTGCTTGCAGACAGCGAACTTCCCAGTGTTATTGTTCCCGTGCGGGGACCGATGGCAGGGACTGTTAATCTCGTTCCGCCAATAGGAGATGTGCGCGTCGGTGAAACAACCTTCATTGATATAGAACTAAAGGATCGATCGAGGATCCGTAGTTATGAAATAACAGTTGAACCCAGTGCGAATCTTGGAGCATTGACGGTCTCATACAACGCAGATGATACCAACGGCACCGCTATTACCAACCATACAGCCGGCGATTCAATAACAATCAGCGCAGATCTCTGGCGACCCAACGATCCGATAGATGATACTGACTGGCGTGTGACGCACAGCGATCCTATAGTTGCGACAGTGTTCTTTACACCGACCGTTGAAACCCTTGGAACTAACGAAGATGGAAGTTTTGAAATCACCAATGTAATAACCGTCAGTACCGACGATGGCACCACAGAGTTAACACTCTCAAACCCAGATCCACTAACGTTCACGATTGACGGTTCAAGCAGGCGGAATGTTGTACACCGCAATACAGGTGTAGGTCCAACTCCTATCATTGAGGTGGAAGATGGAGTTAAGAATGGACCCTTTGAAATTTTAATTCACTTTCAATCTGAAAATCATATTGTGCAACAACATCAGCGTTTAGAGAACGGTGAAGTGGTTGAAGTGATTGCTACCTTTCAATTCCAACGCGGTATTTACGGCTTCGCACGCGACGAGATAGAAGTCGGGGGCACCGCTGGTGCCTCTGTCACAACAAGGCTTTGGGAAGCCGATGGTGCACAGGTATACTACGCCAGAATTAACCCAACAGAAACAGGTCTTCAGACAGTGGAAATTTCGGTGCCAGCAGGAGTCGTCCACGAAGTTGGAACCAACCTACCAAACGTTGTGTCAGAAACAGTAACTGTGAGCACCAATCTGGAGTATCCTCCCTGGGATGTCGATAAGAATGGGATGATACAACCACACGATGCTGAGCTTGTTGAAGAGGCGTTCGGTCAGGGGATGGGACCTCTCGTGCAGTGTGAATTTGACCGGGATGCAGTGGAGCAGGATGATACGAAGACAGGGTTTGAGTGTGGTGATAAGGTTGATGAGCACGGGGATCCGGTTGATGAGGTTGTGATTGCGGTAAATGAGAATATATATGCAAACACTATAGAAGATCCACGCACGGATGTCAATGGCGATCAGTATGTTAATCAAGTGGACGTAGACCTTGTGAGAATGCATATT
The DNA here is from genome assembly GCA_958295815.1 of Candidatus Poribacteria bacterium. Classification (GTDB taxonomy): domain Bacteria; phylum Poribacteria; class WGA-4E; order WGA-4E; family WGA-3G; genus WGA-3G. Next base: position 711,884 of record OY282374.1, read on the forward strand.
ACCGATGCAGGTGATCCTCAAGGACGAGGGGAACCCATTGGACAATCAAGAGACACGCGTCAGGCACGTAGCGTGGAACCACCACTCGATGCCTCCGTCTGGATGCCAGATGAGAACCTCAGACGCGCCGTGAGAGAGGAATTCGGCATCAGAGATGATACTGAACTCACACAAGCACGGATGACACACCTCACGAGTATCGGGTTTCGCAATAATCAGATAAGCGATATCACCGGGTTGGAATATGCCATAAACCTAACGGAACTCGTCTTTCGGAACACCCAAATCAGCAACCTTGAACCCCTCCGAGGACTGACAAGTTTAGAAGATTTGAAACTGGAAGACAGCAATATCAACGATATCACCCCTCTTAGCGGTCTGACGAACCTGATGCTTTTAAATATATCGGGTAATAACATCAGCGACCTTACGCCTCTTGGTAATTTGACGAACCTAACCGAGTTATGGGCAACGGATAATAATATCAGTGATGTTACGGCTTTGGCGAGTTTAACGCAGCTGGAAAAGTTAAGGCTTAGGGACAACTCTATTTTCGATACCTCTCCCCTGTATCCGCTGACACAGGGCGCGCTACAGGATGTAGATATAACAATATCTCAGTATCCACCGGCATCAACATGGATGCCAGATGCGAATCTCAGAAAGGCTGTCCGAAAGGCTCTCAGTCTCGCCGCTAATGAAAACTTCTCACAGGAACAAGTGGCAACACTCACCAAACTAACAGCTGAAAAAAAACGGATAAGCAACATCACGGGTTTAGAACATGCGACAAACCTTGAGAAGTTAGAACTCCGAAGAAATCAGATAGTCGATGTCGGACCACTTGAAGGACTCACCGAACTAACGGAGTTGTCTATAGGATATAATAACATCAGTGATATAACGGCTCTTGAGAACTTGACGCAGCTAACGCATCTGGGTTTGACAGAGAACGAGATTAGTGATATTAGTACGTTGGGGAGTTTGACGAACCTGAAAGACCTATGGCTGCGGGATAATAACATCAGCGACATCACGGCTCTTGAGGACTTGACGCACCTAACGCATTTAAATCTCGAGGAAAATGAGATTAGTGATGTAACTGCGTTGGGAAGCTTGACGAAACTAAAAGAGTTATGGATGTGGAAGAATAGCATCAGTGACCTGGCACCCCTTGGGAACTTGACGAAACTAACGTATTTAAATCTCAAGGAGAATGAGATTAGTGATATTACTGCGTTGGGAAGCTTGACGAAACTGACGTATTTAAACCTCAAGGGTAACGAGGTAAGCAATATAGCAGCGTTGGCGAACCTAACCAACCTAAAAGAGTTATGGATGGCGGATAATGAAATCAGTGATGTATCTCCGCTCTCAAGTCTAACAAAACTGAAAAAGTTGGGACTCGTAGGCAATCCGATATTGGATACATCGCCGCTTTATCCACTGACCCGGAGGGCACTGAAGAATGTAGATATAACAGTATCTCAGTATCCGCCATGGGATGTCAACGAGGACGGCGCAGTGGATGCAACCGATTCGGCACTTGTAACGGCAGCGTTGGGACAAACTGGAAATGCCATAGCCGATCCACGCACGGATGTTAACGGGGACGACACAGTGGATCAGGACGACTTAACGCTGGTAACAGATAATATCGGAACCAATGGTGGAGCACCTTCAAGTGTCAATCTGTTTACACACATAGATCAAGAGACCCTTAAAAATTTAGATCGAGAAACGCTGCGGACATATCTAAATATTTTGCGTGCTGAAAGCGACGGTTCCATAAAATACCTACGGGCAATCGCTATGTTGGAGCATATTTTAGCGATGACACGTCCGAAGCGGACGCAACTGCTTGCGAACTATCCAAATCCATTTAATCCAGAAACATGGATCCCGTATCAGTTAGCAAATGCCAGCGATGTCAAGATTGCTATCTACGACGCAACCGGCAAGATAGTTAGGCGTTTAGACTTAGGGCATCAACCCGAAGGCTACTACACCAGCAAGGTCCGTGCGGCATACTGGGATGGACGCAACAATCTCGGCGAAAGCGTTGCGAGCGGCATCTATTTCTACCACTTCCAGGCAGATAACATCTCATCACTCCGCAAATTGCTCATCCTAAAGTAGTTAAAGGTAGTAGGCATACTCCGTATGCCGTTCTTAAAAGTAGTCTACACATCCAGTATGCCGTCTGCAAAGTAGTAGGCATACTCCGTATGCCGTAACAAAGTAGCAAACATACTCCGTATGCCGTAACATCCGAATAAATACAATCCTTCCCTATCCAAGCGACCTCCACTCGCGACACCTATCTCACCCACGATCCTTTTAACGATACCTCTATACCTCACAGTTCTTACATTCTATTCTGCTTACACCAATTCTTGAATTACCTGCTACTACCTATGACGAATATCAGCAATTTATGCCAAACATCATGCAATTTATGCATGGTAGCGATGAAAATCGTATTCCATTTCTTCAGGAACAATAGCTCTTTGAGAAAAAACTAAGGGGTAGACCCAATTTCATAAACTCAGTGTTTACCTATATTGAGACAGACCTTGATGACTTAGAATCACACCGATTTTAATGAAAACCTGGGTTTCTGAAGAAAGTTGGCACGGAACTTGCATAATGATAGCGTAATTGTAATATCATATTAAGACAATTTTTAAATGAGCCAAAATGACTATAAACACTGCAGATTCTGATTTTTCAGTTTGCGATTTGACAGTGGACTGGTTTTAGCGATACTGGGCAAGTTTCTAGAGACTGATACTTGTAACGTACCTCAGGAGGTAATGAAAATATGAACACAACGAATCAATGCTGTTGTTTGCGTGCCGAATCTCAATCTTCGATAAGAACGGTTTCTCACTATTGCTGTTTACTGTTTTTAGGGCTTGTCTGTATAGCAAGCAGTATGTTTATTCAGGGAGCCTCTGCACAGGCACCGAGTGGAACATTATCTCTCGAGGGTCCTTCCCCGGATCCAGTTCCAGACGAAGAATTTGAGGTAAGTGTCGAAATCCAAGATCCTGTAAATGTTTCTGTATTTACAATAGTCGTTGAATACCCTAATGCCATTGATTTTACGTCCAACGCTATTGAGCCCGGAGCGGGCCAGTTTGATGTGATGGATCTGACTGTCGGGGCGGAGACGTTTGCAGATGAAGAAGGGCACAGAGTTCAGAGACAACTTGATTTGGGTATTAATTACAATATGGGCGAGCCGGTTTTTTTTTCCGCAGGGACGCTGTTCACGATTACATTTGAGACATCGCAGGTAGGAAATCATCGGATTGCGATCGTAGATAGTACACATCTCCAAAATGCCGGGGGCACGGTAACTGATATCACAGGCGACGATCTCCCCAGTGTTATTGTTCCCGTGCGGGGACCGATGGCAGGGACTGTTAATCTCGTTCCGCCAATAGGGGATGTGCGCAATGGTGAAACATCGTTGATTGATATAGAACTAAAGGATCGATCGAGGATCAGTAGTTATGAAATAACAGTTAATCCGAGTGCGAATCTTGGAGCATTGACGGTCTCATACAACGCCGATGATGAAAACAGCACCGCTATTACCAGCCATACCGCCGGCGATCCAATAACAATCAGCGCAGATCTCTGGCGACCCAACGATCCGATAGATGATACTGACTGGCGTGTGACGCACAGCGATCCTATAGTTGCAACGGTGTTCTTTACACCGACCGCTGGTGGGGAAGGAAGTTTAGAAATCACTGGAGCAAAAACCGTCAGTACCGACGACGATACCACAGAGTTAACACTCAGTACCGACGACGTTCCCACAAAGTTAACACTCTCAGACCCGGAGCCACTAACATTTACCATTATCAGTTCAGAAAGACAGAATGTTGTACACCGCAATACAGGTGTAGGTCCAACTCCTATCATTGAGGTGGAAGATGGCGTTAAGAATGGACCCTTTGAAATTTTAATTCACTTTCAATCCGAGAATTATATTGAGCAACAACATCAGCGTTTAGAGAACGGTGAAGTCGTAGAAGTGATTGCTACCTTTAAATTCCAACACGGTGTTTACGGTTTCAAACGCAACGAGATAGAAGTCGGTGGCACCGCTGGTGCATCCGTCACAACAAGGCTCTGGGAAGCCGATGGCGCACAATTATACTACGCCAGAATCAATCCAACAGAAACAGGTGAGCGCGAGGTGACCCTTCAGGTGCCAGCAAGCGTCGTCCACGAAGTTGGAACCAACCTACCAAACGTAGCGTCAGAAATAGTAACTGTGAGCACCAATCTGGAGCATCCACCCTGGGATGTTGACGAGAATGGGGTGATACAACCAAACGATGTCGAGCTTGTTGAAGCGGCATTGGGTCAGGGGCTTGAGGAGCGAGGGAATTTTGCGTTGTACCTCAACACTATAACCGACCCGAAAGGAGAAATCCCTGACGAAGAGTATCGGCGTAGGGATGTCAACGGCGATCTGTATGTGAATCAAGTAGACTTGGACTTGGTTATAGAACATCTTACCGGTGAAGGTGATCGTCAAGGACGAGGGGAACCCATTCGACAATCAAGAGACACGCGTCAAGCACGTAGCATAACACCACCACCCGATGCCTCCGTCTGGATGCCGGATGAGAATCTGAGACGGGCGGTGAAAGAGGAATTCGGCATCAGAGATGATAGTGAACTCACACAAGCAAGGATGACACACCTAACAAGTATCGGATTTCGCAATAATCAGATAAGCGACATCACCGGGTTGGAATATGCGATAAACCTAACGGAACTCGTCTTTCGGAACACCCAAATCAGCGACCTTGAACCCCTCAGAGGACTGACAAGTTTAGAAGATTTGAAACTGGAAGACAGCAATATCAACGACATCACCCCTCTTGGCGGTCTGACGAACCTAACATTATTAAATATATCGGGTAATAACATCAGTGACGTTACCGTACTTGGGAATCTGACGAACCTAACCGAGTTATGGGCAACAGATAATAATATCAGTGATGTTACGCCTCTGGCGAGTTTAACGCAGTTGGAAAAGTTAAGGCTTAGGGGCAACTCTATTTTCGATACCTCTCCACTGTACCCGCTGACACAGGGCGCGATGCAGGATGTAGATATAACAATATCTCAGTATCCACCGGCATCAACATGGATGCCAGATGCGAATCTCAGAAAGGCTGTCCGAAAGGCACTCAAAATTGCCACTAATGAAAATTTCTCACAGGAGCAAGTGGCAACACTCACCAAACTAACAGCTGAAAAAAAACGGATAAGCAACATCACCGGTTTAGAACATGCGACAAACCTTGAGAAGTTAGAACTCCGAAGAAATCAGATAGTCGATGTCGGACCACTTGAAGGACTTACTGAGCTAACGGAGTTGATGATAGGACATAATAACATCAGTGATATAACGGCTCTTGAGAACTTGACGCAGCTAATGTATTTAGGTTTGGCAGAGAACGAGATTAGTGATGTTAGTACCTTGGATAGCTTGACGAACCTAAAAGATTTATGGCTGCGGGATAATAACATCAGCGACATCACAGCTCTTGAGGACTTGACGAAACTAACGCGATTAAATCTCGAGGAAAACGAGATTAGTGATGTAACAGCGTTGGAAAGCTTAACGAACCTAAAAGAGTTATGGATAGTGGATAATAACGTTAGTGTTGTTACATCTCTTGGAAACTTGACGAAACTAACGTATTTAAGTCTCAAGGAGAATGGGATTAGTAGTATAACGTCATTGGGTAACTTGAGGAACCTAAAAGAGTTATGGATGCGCGGCAATAATATCAGCGACATTACCGCTCTTGGGAGCTTGACGAAACTAACGCATTTAAGTCTCAGAGAGAATGAGGTTAGTGATATAACAGCGTTAGGAAGTTTGAGGAACCTAAAAGACCTATGGCTGCAGGAGAATAGTATCAGTGATGTATCTCCACTCTCAAGTCTGAGAAAACTGAAACAGTTGGGACTCGCAGACAATCCGATTTTGGATACATCGCCGCTTTATCCACTGACCCGGAGAGCACTGAAGAGAGTAGATATAACAGTATCTCAGTATCCACCGTGGGATGTCAACGAGGACGGCACGGTGGATGCAACCGACTCGGCACTTGTAACGGCAGCGTTGGGACAAACTGGAAATGCCATAGCCGATCCACGCACGGATGTTAACGGGGACGACACAGTGGATCAGAACGACCTGACGCTCGTAACAGATAATATCGGAACCAATGGTGGAGCACCTTCAAGTGTTAATCAGTTCACACACATAGATAAAGAGACACTTAAAAATGTGGATCGAGAAACGCTGCGGACATACCTAAATATTTTGCGTGCTGAAAGCGACGGTTCCATAAAATACTTGCGAGCCATTGCTATGTTGGAGCATATCTTAGCAGCAACACGTCCAAATCAGACGCAACTGCTTGCGAACTATCCAAATCCATTTAATCCAGAGACGTGGATCCCATATCAATTAGCAAATGCCAGCGATGTCAAGATTGCTATCTATGACACAACCGGCAAGGTAGTTAGGCGTTTAGACTTAGGCCATCAACCCGAAGGCTACTACACCAGCAAGGTCCGTGCAGCATACTGGGATGGACGCAACAATCTCGGCGAAAGCGTTGCGAGCGGCATCTATTTCTACCATTTCCAAGCAGATAACATATCATCACTCCGCAAATTGCTCATCCTAAAGTAGTTAAAGGTAGTAGGCATACTCCGTATGCCGTAACAAAGTAGTCTACACATCCAGTATGCCCTATGCAAAGTAGTCTACACATCCAGTATGCCGTAACATCCTAAAGCAGTCTACACCCTCCTATGCAAAGTAGTACACATACTCCGTATGCCGTCTGCAAAGTAGTAAGACCCTCCGTGTGCAAAGTAGTAAGCACCCTCCTATGCAAAGTAGTAGGCACACTCCGTGTGCCGTTCTTAAAAGTAGTCTACACATCCAGTATACCGTCTGCAAAGTAGTAGGCATACTCCGTATGCCGTAACCCACCATTTCATAAATCCCCTCCAAACTCCACTGAATGCATCTCTTTACCCAAATATGTTATACTTAATCGAGAATATGTTTGCCTTAATTCTAATTATATGATTTTTGAATGCCGCTTATATAGTAAAGTCCATAATAAATAGACCTTATTAGCAGACACGAAGTCCACTCTTTGTAGGAGGAGTTTGTAACCCCCACGGACTCTCACTGCGAGGCAACACGCGCATTCCGTGTTGATTCATTCTTTACAAGTGTCCATGTAATTGTGGATTTTGCTATAAAGGCGACACTCAACAATGTTATATTAACCCAAGTTGCTACTAACAAACTTTGAACGTTTCAACAAAGCGTGTGAAGTGATTTTCACATTGTGGGAGGGGTTTGTAACCCCGAATTCCCACGTGGCAACTTGCGTTATATTAAATAAAAGGATAGGATCATGAAACCATTGAACCATCTTGATATTTTGTTATCAGTCATATTTGTTATTTCAGTTATTGCAACCGGGTCAGCACAAGGTGCTGCTTTTGAGATCACGGTGTCAGATGGAACCGGAGATGAGCTAAGCAGTGTCGCAATTACCGTCGCATCCGAAAACGGTGATGTGGTTACAGGTAATAGCGATGCAACTGGCGCACTTAAGGTAGCAGATTTAGATCCTGGGATCTACACGATTACTGCATCTTTACAGGGTTATACCGATACAGTCATACCAAACGTTGGAATTCGTGCCGACGAAACGCTGACGATGGGAATTGCCCTTTCTACAGAGGTAATTCAACTCGACCAAATTTCTGTTACAGCATCACGCCGTCGAGAAAAGGTACTTGAGGCACCAGCATCTGTCGCTTTCCTTGATGGTTCTCAAATTAGAGATCGGGTTGCACCGAGTGTTACCGAGCACTTGAAATCGTTGCGGGCAGTAGATGTCGTGACTGCCGGATTGGGAGCATCGTACGTTGTCGTCCGTGGCTTCAACAACGTTTTTTCAGGCTCACTTCTATCGCTCGTTGACAATCGTATTGCGAGTGTCCCTTCACTACGAGTCAACAGTTACAGTTTTGTTCCTACTATAAGCGAAGACATTGAACAGATTGAAGTCGTCTCAGGTCCGGGTGCCGCACTTTACGGTCCAAACAGTGCTAACGGGGTCATGCACATCATCACCCGTTCCCCGTTCACCTCTCAAGGAACGACGATCAGTCTCGGTGGTGGTGAACGGAGTATACTCACCGGTTCAATTCGGCATGCAGGTGTTGTCAATGAGACAATCGGCTATAAATTTTCAGGTAATTATTTTCGAGGAAATGATTGGCAAGAGGGACGCGCCAAAGAGGACCTTGAAGGCGCAGGCGGACTAATTTTTGATACTTACAGAGCCAGCGGCGAGTTTCGCGTTGATTATAGTCCCAATAACGATACGACAGCGATTATTGCCAGCGGTTTCACACAAGCCACCGGTATTGAACTGACAGGAATCGGTGCCGGTCAAGCCCAAAACTGGACGTACGGCTATCTCCAAGGACGGTTTATTTACAAAGATCTCTTTGCCCAAGGCTTTTGGAATCGGAGCAATGCTGGAGATACCTATGTCGTCCGAAGCGGAGACCCAACCATCGACAATTCCGACCTATATGTCGGACAGATTCAACACGGCTATAGCTTCGGCACATGGCAACGCTTTACGTATGGAATGGATGTTTTGCTAACCCGTCCCGATACAGAAGGCACCATCAACGGCATCAACGAGGAAGATGACAGTGTAAACGAGATAGGTGCCTACTTGCAATCAGAGACTAAAATCCTTCCGCAGTTGAAATTCATCGCCGCTGGTCGGGTTGATGATCACAATCAACTTGAAGACTTGGTGCTTTCCCCGCGCGTTGCCCTTTCTTTCCAACCTGACGATGATCATAACATCAGGGTAACCTATAACCGTGCCTTCAATACACCGAGAACCTCAGATCTGTTTCTTGATATTCTCTCAGTCAAAGATCCATTTCAGTTGGGTGCCAACTTTCAACCGGCGTTTGGCTTCAGTCCCAATATCGACATACGCGCACAAGGGGTTCGCGCCGAGACAGGTTTCACCTTCAAAAGAAGTGCAGATGGTAGACCAGAATTTCGATCACCCTTCTCACCTTTAGCAAAACTTCCACCAGAGACACACATTCCGCTTGATGACCCTGTTTTTACCAACCTTATGTGGAATGTCGGTCGAAGTGCCGTTATGAGTGGCGTAAAGCCGATTTTTGAAGCAGGTCTGACCGCACAAGGACTACCCGCATCAGTGGTGACAACGCTCTCAGATGGTGTTGAAAACCTTATCCCAAAACAGGTAAGTGGCGTAAAAAATATCTTACGCTCGCTTGATCCGCAGGCAGGTGATTTCATTGACGTTGAAGACGTAAATGATGTTAACCCGCTTAAGCCGACAATCACACAGACGTATGAGGTTGGGTACAAAGGGATTCTCATGAACAGGTTAGCTTTTTCTGTTGATGCCTACCACTCAAGAATCAACGATTTCGTTGGTCCTCTTGTCGTCGAAACACCGAATGTGTTTTTAGACGCTACAACCTTAGGGGCTTCCCTCGGCAAACAGATTACGGCGGCGTTAGCTGATCCCAAAAATGCGACTCTGAATCAAGCACTACTTGCTTTTGACACACCGACGCAAGGCGGTAACGGCAACGGTTCACCTGTTGATGAGTTGGTGACGTTGTTCGTCGCAGGCACTGAAAACAACGGTCCCGCTTTCATACCTTTTGGCACAGTAACACCTGAACAAGCAGCCGATCCGAACGCGATTATGCTTACCTATCGGAACTACGGTGACATTTCGCTCAACGGACTGGATCTGAATTTTACCTATTACCTCAATCCGAGTTGGAATTTCGGTGCGAACTACTCGTTTGTGAGTAAAGACCTATTTGAAGACGTTGACGGACTCGGCGACATTGCACTCAACGCACCTAAAAATAAATTTGGAGTGAGCGTTCAATACCTAAACGCAGATCTCGGATTAGGAGTAGGGCTCCGAACGCGTTTTGTAGCTGGTTTTCCTGTCCGATCAGGGGTTTACGTCGGTGATATTGAATCGTATTATACGTTTGATTTAAACGCAGGCTACGATTTGCCAATCGGTCCGAGACCACGCCTTTCATTCACGATACAAAACTTGCTGAATCGCAAACATCAACAATTTATCGGAACGCCTGAAATTGGACGCCTGTCGATGGTGCGTTTGACCCAGACGTTCTAACGGTGCTGTAACTATGGTGAATTGTGAAAATAAGTTTACATTTCAATAGAAGCGAAAACCCGCTACCCCGCTGGCGAGGTTTCTAACCTCGCTCTTCATAGTGTAAAAATAATTGTATAATCTACCATAATAACAAAATCGGATGCGTATCACAAATCAACAAATGTCTCAAGCTGAATTCGCAACGTACATCGCTCAGAGCGTCAGGACACGCCATACACAATCCCGTGCACCACAATTTATTGCGCTGAGTGGACGGGATTGTACTGGAAAGTCTACCCTCGCCATAGGTGTTCAGGAGCAGCTAAATCACCTCGGTTTGCGTGTAACTTTGCTCTCAATAGATGCGTTCCTGATTCCCCGCCACTTAAGGACACCTAGTACACCTGAGCACATCGACTACTTTGAGAACGCCTTTAACTACGATGCGCTCGGGCAAGCACTTGAGACCGTTAGAGACAGCACCTTTTCAACCGACTCGAATTCGTGTGACATCGTTCTCGTTGAAGGTGTTTTCCTGCTGCGAAAGGAACTTTATAATTGGTGGGATTTCACAGTCTGGGTAGAAGTAGATACCGCTGTGATTATGAACCGAGCGATTAAGCGGGATAAGGAATACTTTGGCGATGAATGTACTGTGCGCCGTGTTTACGAGAACCGATGTCTACCAGCCCAAGATTATCATATACAGCGTGATTTACCAAAGCAAAACGCTGACATCACCGCTACATTCAAAAATGAAATGTGGACGGTAACCACATCATTTTCCGCCCCTCGGTAGGCGCGGTTTCCAATGCTCTTTCACATATTCATAGAAACCTTCTACAGGTTCGCTCAAATTTGTTGGAGGATTGTGTGCCATCGTTGAATTCCATGTGGGAGGGGTTTATAACCCCGAATTCTCCTGTGCTATTCAGATTGTGGGAGGGGTTTATAACCCCGATTCTTTCTGACTGCTGACTGCTGACCGCTATCTGTGGGAGGGGTTTGTAACCCCGAGTTCTCCATGTCTATATTAGCAACATAGAGTGCCCAGCTCAGAAATAGACTCGAAATGAAGAAAAAAAGAGATTCGGATAACTACCAAATTCCGATTGAAGTTGAGTAGAATCGCCGCTCTTAGGTCGTTTCCCGATACTAATGAATCCACCAACAGAAAGATGAATATCCTCTGCGACGTTGTATGCAATCTGTGGGGCGATCCAAGTTGATGGGTCAGATAGATTAAACAGCATTTGTCCGCTGAAACTGATCAGCGGTGTGAGTTGGCGGGTAAATCCGGGAGCAAGATAGTGGGTCCCAAGTAGATAAACACCGCCACGAGTGTATGCAGGTTGCTCTAAGTTGGTAAGGAAATTTTCGGGTGCCTTCGTACCTGCGCCATTAAAATGATATTCAATGAACGTATAGGTCTCTCCACCGAAACTATAGTCCAAACCCACAGAAGTCCGCAGATAGTTGTTTGAAGTGTCATGTCCATCGTCAAACGGAGTCGCAAATACATAAGCCGTTTCCAACCAAAATCCTGCACCCCCAATGCCGCGGGCAACATCAAAACCGACGAGTAGATCCCTCTGGAATTCCAATAATAGAATTGAGAAATCTGTTTCTACGGCATTCAATTGCGTTCGGAGAAAGACCGCGCTCTTATCAAAATCGAAGTTGCTGCCGAAAATGTATCCCGTATCTATTTCTCCCATAACCCCTACCGGAATTCTGACGCGAAGTGCGTCTACGCCAATCCGGTCTTCCGTGTCGAGTTGGTCGTAGGTATACGGAGCGATAATATCGGTCGGGTTTACGATTCGAGCACTGCCCCAAGCGATCGCATCTCGACCAACAGAGATGTCCGCAAAGTCTGTACTATACTGAACAGCAGCGCGATCAAGATTGTGATAGATACCAACACTGCCCACTGGCTCGTCCTGTCTCGGATAAATTGACGAATCAAAATCTACGACGCGGTAACGCGACGAAGCGACGCCAACAGCAATGGGAGACTGGGAGAAAAGCAACGGGTCTTGAACGCGCGGCGTGAAGTCGTAGGCAAAAGCTAAAGAGAGTGAATCTGCGGGTGTGTAAGAAAGATTGAGGCGTACTCGGTTGACCACGACCCCCATCATCGATGCATCCGGGAGCGGTGAATTGAATGCCGTGAAAAAGTTTTTGTAGTAACCACCAACTTGAAATTCTGAGTCGGCAGTACCTACCAGTGGCGTTGTCATCAGACAGATGATGAATACCAGAATTTTTCTCATCTTTGTAGGAGGGGTTTGTAACCCCGATCTTTACAATTCTCCTGGGATATGCTCTTTGTGGGAGGGATTTGTATCCATGACTCTTTCTGACTGCTGACTGCTGACTGCTACCTGTAGGAGGGGTTTGTAACCCCGATGCTTTACTTCACCTCATCACTATCTATCTGCCCATCGCGAAGCGTAATCAAACGTTCAGCACTCTCCATCACCATCGGATCATGGGTGGAAAAAATAAACGTCATACCGGTTTCCGAGTTGAGGCGACGCATCATCTCAAGCAGATCAGCACCCGTTTTGGAGTCGAGGTTCGCAGTAGGTTCGTCAGCGAGAATAATCGTAGGTTCAGAGACCATAGCGCGTGCAATGGCAACGCGCTGCTGCTGACCACCTGAAAGCTGCGTCGGTGTACGGTTAGCAACCCCCTTTAACCCGACCGTCTCAAGCATAGTTATAACCCGTTCGTGCCGTTCCGCTTTCGGTACACCCGCCAAGAGCATGATGTATTCAACGTTTTCCTCAACCGTCAACACCGGGATCAAATTGTAAGCCTGAAAAATGAATCCGATATTATCGCGTCGAAAGTCAGAGAGTTCATTGCCACCCATCTCTGACAGCACCTTGCCAGCAAGCCACACTTTCCCTTCTGTCGGGCTATCCAACCCAGAAATGATGTTGAGAAAGGTCGTTTTGCCAGAACCAGAAGGACCCACAATGGCTGTAAATTCTCCCGATTGGATGGTCAGATCAATTCCATTAAGGGCGTTGACCGGAATTCCATCCGCCGCATAAACCTTTGTCACACCTTCTGTGACGATGACATCTCTTTTCTCAATTTGTTCCATTTTTAAGAAACCGTTCATAACCTAAAGTAGGTTTTTATCGTTTTTAGATCGGCGTTGACAACGGAAACGCCGACCAGACATAATCGTTAAAAACTTCGCCGCATTGCGTCTACGGGCGACATTTTAGCTACATACCGAGCCGGATACAGCCCAGCTACAATAGTGAAAACGAAAAGCCATATCGGATAAATAGTAAACTGTTCAACCTTCATAACCGGGCGGATAAACTCCTGCATCGTCACACCCACAAACTCAATGCCAGTATAATCAATACCTATGTGGGCTAATAGTGCCGTCACACAAAAACCGAGTATCACACCCACACCAATACTCACAACAGCCAATGCCCCTGCCTCAAATAAGATAACACGCGCCATCCCAAACGGGCGAGTTCCAACAGCACGCAACACGCCAAATTCAAACATTCGCTCATACAACGACATGAAAAGTGTATTGATAATTCCAAAGACAACCACCCCAAACAATATAACGCCCACGATATATTTACTGTATTGCGTCATTTCGAATATGGCTGTCAATTGCGACATGAGTTCTGTCCAACTTAATGCTTCATTGCCCTGTTGGGAATAAGTGTCCCAAAATGGCAGCGTCAAATCCTGAGAGTAGGCAATATCAGTGAATTTAATCGCTATTTCATGAGCGTTATTGCCGATAGCAAGCATCTCTTGTGCCTTTTGAATCCGGACAAACGCCATCCCACTGTTCATCCCTTCGTCAGCAAAGTGATAAATACCAGAGACCCGGAACATCTCCTGCGAAAGCTCTCCTGTTTTAGCTTGTGCCACCGTCACGACCACCCGATCCCCAAGTCCAATTTCTAAAATTTCGGCGAGTTTCCCACCGACAACAATATCGCGACTATTATCCCCTTCAAAGTAGACCCCTTCCGTTACCGCATCATCAATCAGAGACAGGTATTTCTCTGTAGGCGGATGAACCCCGACAAGATTAATCGCACTGACATTCGCTGGCGATGTGATCATACCCAAAACAAGTACCCTTTGCGTCCAATGCTCGACGATAGCTTCTTCAGCAAGATTCCTTGTAACCTCATCGAGTGCCTGAATCGTCAATGCCGCTTCTTGTTCGTCTCGGAAACCTGCCCGATGAATCTGCGCGTCGCCGAGGAAAGAACCGGTAACTGTCCGGACCATCGTCTCTTCCATCCCTATCATGAAAGCGTCCATGAAGATTAGGGCAGTCAGACCGATACCGATCGCTGTTGCAGCGATGAGTGTCCGCCGCTTATTCCGAAAGATATTTCGCCATGCTAATTTTACTAATATCAACCACACGGTTTTAGACCCATCTTTGTAGGAGAGGTTTGTAACCCCGATGCTTTACTACTCTTTGTAGGAGGGGTTTGTAACCCCCATGCTTTACACATGAGATCCACTCTTTGTGGGAGGGGTTTATAACCCCGATTCTTTACCCATGAGTTCGACTCTTTGTGGGAGGGGTTTGTAACCCCGATTCTTTACCCATGAGTTTGACTCTTTGTGGGAGGGGTTTGTAACCCCGATGTTTTACTACTGACACCTGATTGCTGACAGCCAATCAATGTGTCCGCATCGCCCTTGCAGGCAGAATCCGAGCCGCTTTTATCGCTGGGAACAGACTGACAACCGCCGCTGACAGCATAACAGTGATAGCAGGAGTAATCAGAGATCGGACATTGACTTCAGCGTACAATGTCTTGAATTTCATGCCGCCATAGCTAATTTCTTCAGGATACGTGATACCGTATATAGAGAGCAGATAATTGGCTAAGACGCCAAGGAGCGCACCAATGCAAATGCTGCCGAGTGCGATGATGACCACTTCACAAATGACTAACCGGAATATCTGGAAAGGTGTTGTCCCGACTGCCTTCAGCACACCGTATTCACGCGTCCGCTCCAGCACCGACATCAGCACCGTATTGAGGACGCCGATAGCCACAATAAGCATAATCACCCAGCGTGAGATCGCATCCCCTTGTTGATCTGCCCGCATAGCACGGTAAAAGGATTTCGCAACCACCTGCCACGGCGCAACATCAAGCGATGAGTCATTGAGGCTTGCTTCGATTGCATTTGTAACTTTGTCAACGTGATTTATGTTTGAAACAATCACAGCAATTTCGTGGGCGCGTCCTTCAAGCACAAACAACTCCTGCGCGTCTTCAATGTGTAGATAGCACACCGTTCGATCTGTTGGATCGTCACCACTCTCTGCAATCCCGATGATCTTATACACGTCATTCGCAAGTGAACCATCGGCAGCCTGCGAAAAAATCACGATTTCACTACCAACCTTCGCAGAAAGAATCTTCGCCAAACCAGTCCCAATAACTGCTTGATGCGAAGGCGTTTCCGCTAATACACTACCTTCAACCACTTTATTATCAAATCGCGTCGTTTGGATCTCTCGTGCCACATCAGTGCCAATAATCTGGACACCCGTACTCTTTTCACCGACAGAACCGAGTCCAGCTGCATACACGCGCGGCGTCCACGCTTCAACCCCCTCAGTACGCTGAATCTTCTCACCAACAGTGGTATAGCCATCAATCGTTTCATAGAGCGACGGCTTATCAAGATACCCTTCACGGTGTACCTGAATATGTCCGGTGCGATTTCGTGTGAACATCTCAATAATACCGCCATACGCACCGTCAGACAAACCGATGGTTAGCGACAAGAGCGTAAAACCGACTGCCATTGCGAGAGCAGTTAGGATAGTCCGCCGTTTTTGGCGAAAGGTGTTACGAAACGCAATTTTGAGTATCATAAAGTAGCAGGCCAAAGTAGCAGGCACACTCCGCTGTGCCGTAGCCAAAGTAGCAGGCACACTCCGCTGTGCCGTAACATAGTAGTAGGCACACTCCGCTGTGCCGTAGCCAAAGTAGCAGGCATACTCCGCTGTGCCGTAGCCAAAGTAGCAGGCACACTCCGCTGTGCCGTAGCAGTGTATGCCGTAACCTATCTCCGTTTCTGGAGATTTCGGCGTGTGAAAATCTTATCGTCGATGTCCGAATCGAAAGTAGCGTTTGTCCACCGAACAACCGTTTTATGACCTTCCTTATTTTGCGGAAGCATCTCCATCACAGAAGGGAGAGTTTTTCCCGCAAACGTCTTGATATCCTTGAAATTCATAATCCGCATCAAGTTCCCTTTTTCATCATAGAACCGCTGCCACACCGGTGTATAATCATTGGATTGCACCGCTGCCACAATCTTCCCCCAAACTATCGGAGAATCCTCTTTCGGCGTGAGTTCCACATAAAGATGATCTGGAGCTGCATCTTCTGGCGTAACAAACTGGTAAGTATAGTCATTAAGCATCGACGACTCCCTAACCAAATCATCATTCGTGAAATCCGAGCCCATCCACGATCCCATCATCATTGACGGCGGAATCTTCATCACCTTGTTTGTCTTAGGGAGATAATTCCACATCTCATTTCCGATGCGTAGTGTAGCAACCCCATTTTCCTTTTTAGGTGCCGTAATTCGGATAAAAGTTTTATCCATCCCTTTCGACCAAACTGTCATTGCGAGCGTGCGTTCCCAGTGCGGCGTGACGATATGCATCTCCATTTCGGCATAACTACTTTGACTACGATAGAGCTGATCGATGTGTGTAATGACAGATTCAATATCGGGGGTTGATTCTTGGGCTGGCGAAAGCACACAAAAAGTGAGAGTCGAGAGGAGGAAAAAATATAACATTAAGTTCCGTGCTGTTACCTGTTTCCTACTTTGAGATTTCTTCATTTCCTTTGTTATCCTTTCCCCATTTTGGATCTTATCATAGGACGGCGAACATGGAAACTGCACTCTCTATTTTATATAATAACACAGAATGCATCAGAGTGCAAGTTTTTTATGCTTAAATTATATTAAGTAATTATTTCAATAACCTCCCCATACACTATGTTGGACGAGGTCCCCGTGCCTCGTACCTCAACCTGTGGGAGAGGTTTCTAACCTCGATACGCTTCGTTCCTGCTGGTGAGGTTTCTACCTCCCCTTACACTATGTTGGACGAGGTCCCCGTGCCTCGTACCTCTCCACGCACGCATATAGTGTATAAGTAATTCTAAAATTCACCATGGTTTTCTGTTTTCTGTAGGTGTTTTATTAATCGTATGGAATTAACGCCGAGTGTGCGTATTGCCTCGCAGTGAGAGTTGACAGATTTGAATGGAGTCAAACCCATAGGTATCAATTTAAAAAAAGGGTCTGTTTTTCGGTCTCAAAAACTTCCGGGTGTCAAAACCTTCATACACTCTACCGAAAACGCCAGGTAAGGCTATGTCCTCTTGAGTCCCGTAGGGACGGCATCTGTGTAGAAACATTCACCAACCTATGAGAAAGCCCCGTAGGGGCGGCATTTGTAAAGGGTTATCTACAAAATGTGTGAAAAATCCGTAAATCGACTCCTATGTGTTGAACGAGGTGAAATCCAACACAATTATATTTATCAGATAGGTTATAGTTTGTTGTGAGATTTCTGCTACTATGCAGTTGACATCTGTTCGTTTTGCATGTTATCATTAGCCACAAGGAAACTGTATTGTGGAGGGAAAATGATGCAAGAGTTGAACTTAGCGACTGTTGATGCTTCTTATAGCTACGATTTCATCTATGGTAGCACAGGTGATGATGCCGATGCGTATAACCACCGTGGTATTACTCACAGTGAAAAAAATGAGCATAACAAGGCAATTGCATCCTTTAACAAAGCTATACAACTGAATGCAGATCTTGCTGAAGCATATAACAATCGTGGCATCGTTTACGCTATTTTAGATGAGGTTGACACGGCTATTGAGGACTTTAGCACTGCGATAAACTTGGATTCTGATTATGCCGAGGCATATTACAATCGCGGTGTTGCTTACGGCAAAAAGGGCGAAGTTGACTGTGCCATCAATGACTATACCACAGCGATAGAACTGAATCCCAATTATGCCGAGGCACATAACAATCGTGGTACTGCTTACCACAAAAAAGGCAAGCTTGCCCATGCCATCAATGACTATACCACAGCGATAGAACTGAATCCCAATTATGCCGAGGCACACTATAATCGCGGTAATACTTACATTACTAAAGGCACTATAAGTCGTGCCATTTCAGATTACACCAAAGCGATACAACTCAAAACCGACTATGTCAAAGCATATTACAATCGTGGCAATGCTTACTTTAACAAAGGGAAGTTTAATTGCGCTATCACAGACTATACTAAAGCAATACAACTTAAATCTGATTATGTCGAAGCATATTACAATCGCGGTGTCACTTACAGTAAAACTGGTATGCTTGACCTTGCTATAGAAGACTATAATTATGCAATAAAACTAAATCCCAAATATGCCAAAGTCTATAATAATCGCGGGTTGGCTTATTACGATAAAGCCCAGATTGACACTGCTGTCAAAGACTATAATTATGCAATAAAATTGAGTCCTAATTATGCTTATGCTTATATCAATCGCGGTATTGCGTACCACAAAAGAGGCGAATCTAATTCTGCCATAAAAGACTACGACAAAGCCATAGAACTTGACCCGAATGATGCTGACACTTACTACAACCGCGGCAATGTATACAATGACATTGGGAAAGCTGACCTTGCCATAAAAGACTACAACAAAGCCATAAAACTTTCCCCCAACGTTGCTAATATCTACTGCAATCGTGGCAATGCATACTTCAAAAGAGGAAAGATAGACCTTGCCATCAAAGACTATAATTATGCAATAAAACTGAATCCAAATTATGTCTATGCCTATAACAATCGGGGTTTTGTTTACCAAAACAATGGAGAAGTTAACAAGGCTATTGAAGACTATACTACTGCGATAAGACTAGAATCTAAACTTGGCATGCCATATTACAATCGCGGTGAGGGATGGTTACTTCTGAAAGAATGGGATAAAGCCAAAATAGATCTTCTTGCAGCCAAGAAAAACGGACTTGACATCACTGCCAGATTTCGGTCAGGTTACAAAAACGTTCAGGCATTTGAACAACGACATCGCGTCAAATTACCAAAAGACATTGCGCTCCTACTGACACAACGTCGTCGAGACCGTTATCCCAAGACAAGGGGAGTGCTCGATGCCGATAGTAATCCGATTGAATCACCTAATGTGGTGAATTTACGTGAGCAGCTTCGCAATGCTGGAGTGCCATTAGGTGAGTATGTCAAAACGAAATCCTCTTTCGGTATCAACACCGTACCGACTGAGGCATTCGTCGTAGATAAAGCGACACGGGACAAACTCATTACGGAGCACCCCTCATCTGCTAATATTTTGAAACCGTTTTTGCACGGACAAGATCTTAGACGCTGGCATGTTGACACGCCTCACCAGTGGCTCATCTTTACCTGCCGTGGTATAGCGATAAACGATTATCCAGCAATCCTAAGACACTTGGAAAAATACCAAAAATCTCTGAGGAAAAGAAAAGGGAAACAGAAATGGTATGAGCTGCCAGTATCTCTCGGCGATGCGGAGCGTTTTGCACAACCGAAACTCGTCTGTCCAGACACCTATAACCACCAGACTTTCGCCGTTGATACTTCAGGTTATTATTACGGCAAAACCTCTTACCTTATACCAACATCGGAAACATGGCTTTGTGGTCTTCTTAATTCCCGCACTGTGGAGTGGTTTTATTCTCAAGTGTCCAACCAATTAACGATTGATCCGCTTCGAGCGCGTAGTGGATATATCCAACAGATTCCTATTCCCGACCTCGCGTCAACACAGAAAGCATTGATCGCCAAAATTGTTGATTACCTGATCTATCTTCAGCAGCAGCCAACGATAAACAGCAAAGATTTAAAACACGCCCGCGACCGTGTGATGCTCGGATATTTTGAGAGGGTCGTTGATGGCTTAGTTTATGAAGCTTACCTGCGTGAAGATTTGCATAAAGGGGACAAGCACTTCTTCCAACCGTTGTTAGACGAACAGTTGCCTTTGTGTGAAGAAATTCAGGGTGATAAAATGAGTGCCTTACGAGACATCTTTGAGATGTTATATGAAAGGACGCATCTTGTTCGACGCAATCTTTACTATCTGGATAGTGTAAAAGCGGTTCGTATTATTGAGGATAAAATTTGAGAATAACTAACATTGAGATTAAAAACTTCAAAGCTTTTCCGAAACCTTATCAAATTAACCTACACAACGCTGGAAAGAATTTATTAGTTTACGGAGAAAATGGAAGCGGCAAATCATCACTATATCTCGCCATAAAATATTTTCTTCAATCTGGTCTGGATACCAACAACGAGAATAACAAAAGTAATGATTTTGAAAGTCATCAGAACATCTTTGTTGAGGGTCCTGGTCATATTAAACTTTCTTTCCGTGCAGCGCATCAAGTAAAGAAGAATACTTACGAGTGGTCAAAAAGTGAGAAGGAAACAACAGATGAACTGATTATCGAAATAGCAAAAGCAAGTGGGTTTCTTGACTACAAAGACCTTCTCGGAGTGCACTATCTGCAACCGGAAGGCGCAGCCGTGAATGTGTTCAATTTGTTGGTTGAGACACTTTTAGCAGATACAGTTAACCCGGTGACAGATCGAACCCTCGCTGAGGCATGGGATGACGTTCAAGAACCCTATCCTCGCAGGAGCGCGAAACACCAAATTACAGCCCTTGAAAGTCGGATAGAAGTTTTTAACGATGAAGTAGAAAATAGATTAGCAGATCTGCGTCCGAAGGTCCGCGAAATTCTTGGAAAATTTGGATACAAAGTCGATCTTAACTTAGATTTTAAAGAAGTTACATACAACCAAAAGGACAAAACACTTGAGAACCAGCAGATTCTATTAAACGTCGAATTCTTCGACAAAGATGTCTCTGAACGTTACCTTTTACTGAATGAAGCAAAATTGTCAGCAATTGCGATTTCCATCTATCTTTCATCAATTCTACTTCTGCCAGACCCCAAAAGTGGACTGAGAATTCTTGCACTTGATGATGTCCTAATTGGTTTGGATATGTCCAATCGCTTTCCAGTGCTGGATATCCTTGGGGAATATTTCAAAGATTACCAAATCTTTTTAACAACCTACGATAAGGCGTGGTATGAGATTGCCAAGCAGCGTACGGATGAAAAGAACTGGAAGTATACTGAGTTCTATTTCAATACAACCGACCAATACGAAATTCCAGTCTGTAAGGAAGATGCACCGTATCTGAAAAAAGCAAAAGAATATCTTGATGCGAATGACTATAAGGCTTGTGCAGTTTATGCACGCACAGCTTTTGAAGCGATAATCAAAGGATTTTGTGATCAAAGGAATCTTCGTGTTAGATACTGCGAAAATCCGAAGAATCTGACGAGTGAAGATTTTTGGGATCCGATAAAAACTGGAACGAGTCGAGATGGCACTTCCTTTTTAGAACAGACGCTCATTAGACAAATTGGGTTGTATCGGAGCATTATCCTAAACCCACTCAATCATGCTAACATCGCGAATATCCCTAAGAGAGAACTCGAGGATGCTATTGATACAGTAGAGAAACTTAAAACTGCGTTAGCACAACTTTAAGCCATTAGGAAAATACGGATTATAAAAAAAATGACAAAAGAACGCAATCAAGAGTGTGCCGAAACCTATTATACTCGCGGATTGGCTCACAGCGAAAAAGGTGAGTTGAAACTTGCTATCACAGCTTACACCAAGGCAATAGAACTCAAACCCGATTATGCTGCTGCTTATTACAATCGTGGTGGGACATGGTTACGCCTTGAGGAACGAGAAAAAGCTAAATCAGATCTGGCAGCTGCCAGAAATATGGGGAGTGATTCTATCACCAGCATAGATAGGATACTACGAGACTACGCTCGTGCTTGGAAAACGCTCGGCAACAGATGATTGCGGATCATATACAGTCATGGATTCAGTAACAAATGAATGCTAATGTAACAGTAGAACCGAAACCCAAATCTATCCTCCCAAACACCACCTATAGAACCAACCACCGATTCCATCATCCTATAAATCCTTGAATCCCGTAATTCCTGGTTCAGACAATCTACAACCAATAACCCAAAACCAACCACCCAAATACACCCAAAAATTGATTTGACAAAACCTGTCTAAAATGATAAATTGACTTTAAACAAGGGAAACCTGAATTTATGCCTTAGTTTTTTAAATAAAATAGAGAAAGGACAATAGCATGGCATCACAAAACGAACTACAGTCAATGCTAAACGCGCCCATTGCTTTAGCACCCAATACCTACCTACATTTCTATAACGGTGGGAAACTCCGCGCTGAATTTATGGGCGAACCCGATCCGAAAGATGACTACTACTCCGAAGAATGGATCTTCTCCACGAACCGAGCAATCACGCCGGGCAGAGACAATCCGCCCGATAAGGGGCTCAGCCTTATCGAACTTCCGAGTGGTGAAGTTGTATTATTGAAAGCACTTCTGGACGCATTTCCAGAGGAAACACTTGGTAGCGCACACGTCGACAAATACGGCACTGAATTAGGTGTGCTTCTCAAGATTTTTGATGTCGGTGAAGGCGCACATATCCCTATCCACTGGCATCCGAATCCTGATTTCTCGCAAAAACATCTCAATTCACCCTTCGGCAAGAATGAGGCGTGGATTTTGATCGGCACGCGTCCAGGTGCAAAAGCGTGGATAGGCTGGAAAGAAGCGATAGACAAAGCAGAATTCCGTCGCCTGATGGAGGCACAAGATGTGCCAACGCTGCGAAGTCTCATGCACGTCGTTGAACCAAAAGTAGGCGAAGTATACTTCCTGCGCACCCCAATCGTCCATTCGCTCGGTACAGGACTCTGTGTCCTTGAACCACAAGAACCCACCGACTGGAATATCCTCGCCGAGTGGGAAGGTTTCCCATTTGAAAGGGACGATGGACATCTCGGTCTCGGATGGGATCTGGCAGTGGATGCCGCTGAGTTCGATAAATTGGAACTGGATTACCTTAACAACTACATTCGACGTACGCCAGAACTCGTCCGGGCAGAAGGCGATAATCGCGAGGATCGGATCGTCCCAGAGGAAGCCTCACAATTCTTTGGATGTTCACGTCTGACAGTAAATTCAACGCTGAGTATGCCTGCCGATAAAGGCTTCTATGCACTCGTGACGTTGGGTGGTGAAGGCGTACTGCGCGGTGATTTTGAAGATGTTCCGCTCAAACGTGGAAAATCCGTGTTTATTCCAAGGTGCCTGTCCAGTTACGTCATTGTTAGCACTGGCGATACACCGATGGAGGTAATCTGTTGCTATCCACCAAGTCTTTAGGCGATTAGGCACGCACCGCGTGCCGTAACAGCAGCAAGCACCCCGTGTGCCGTAACAATAGCACGCAATGTTGGATTTTAAACCCCCTAAACCCAATACAGCCGCGATTCAAATTCTGCAAGCCTTCATGCCGCTTATCAATCGCTTGTGGTTGAAGGGATTGACGCTGGATGTTGATGCAGAATCCATTGCCCGTCTAAAAATGACGGATGGGTACCCGACTGTATTAGCTCCGAACCACGCGGCGCGCTCGGACCCCGCAGTCATATTTCACTTGTCAAAACAAGTCTCCCAGCAGTACTGCTACATGACTGCAAGGGAGACCTTTGACAAAGGGAAATTCGGCTTATGTAGTTTTCTGTTGCAGCGGTTCGGTGCGTATTCTATTGTACGCGGCACCGCTGACCGAAACGCCTTCCGCACAACGCGGAAACTCTTATCTGAAGGCGAATGGCCCCTCGTTATCTTTGCTGAAGGGGAAATTTCACGGCAGAATGATACTGTCATGCGCTTTGAGAGGGGCATTGTACAACTCTGCTTTTGGGCTTTGGACGATATGGCGAAAGCGGAGATCGACAAACCGCTTTATGTCGTCCCGATCGGGATCAAATACCACTATCCGCAAGACATGTGGGACGATATTGACGCTGCCCTGACGGAATTAGAGGATCATATCCTCCCACCTGCTGATCGAACGCCAGTTGAACGTTACGAACGGCTACGACGCATCGGGGTCGCAATATTCAAAACGCTTGCAACTGAATATCAGTATAAAGTGGACGAAACCGTGCCTCTTGATATGCACATCCAAAAGCTGAAAGAGCAGATTTTGTCCCATGCTGAGAAAATTATGGGTATAGACTCTGAAGCCGATGTGTTGACAAGGGTGAGAGGATTAAAAAATTTGGTCGATGCCGAAGTCTATAGAGACATCGAACAGATGACAGAGTATGAACGGAAAATACATGAAGAACTGCTCCAGAAATTCCAACAGTTCTACCCCGACCTGGAGCGGTTAATCAATTTTATAGCGATTTCGGATGGGTATGTCGCTGAAGAGCAGTCGCCAGAGCGATTTCTTGAAGTGATTATCCGTCTGGAGAGAGAAGTCTTTGGTACGTCAAAAATGCGGGGACCTCGGGTCGCATCCGTCCGCGTTGGTGAACCGGTAAATCTCCGCGAACATTACGATACCTATAAGGCACAAAAAAGAGAAACGGTGGAGCAGATAACCCAGGGACTTGAAACAGACGTTAGGGCTTTGGTCGCGGGTGTATAATAGTTAGGCTCTACCTAAGAAATGCGGTTGGTAAATAATAGGCACAGATCCTCTATTCAGCCAAACCGCGCATACAATTTGGAGAAAAACATGGCAAAAAAATTGTCAATTGGAAGTTGGGCTTACGCATTTGGTCCCTATGAAGATAACCCTGTCCCGTTTGACGATGTCGTCAAGCGTCTCAGCGAACTTGAATTTGATGGTATTGAAATCGGTGCGTTTAAACCGCATATTGACATCAATGATTACCCGATGAAAAGCGATCGGGACGCCGTCAAAGGCTTAATCTCCTATTACGGCTTAGAAGTCTCTGGATTAGCAGCGGATTTCTGGTCACACGCGGGTCCTGCTACAGATGAAGCACAAGAGGACGATAAATACTACAACCTCTTCAAAGAGAGTCTCCAACTCGCGTTGGACCTCGGATCGCCTGCTATCCGGGTAGATACAGTGAGTGATCCCGAAGCAGGGGTGGAAGGCGTTGAGCGTGAGGAAGCTTGGGATCGGATCGTTTCCGTCTGGCGGCGCTGCGCACAAGTCGCTGAAGACCACGGTGTACTGATGCTCTGGGAATTTGAACCCGGATTTATGTTCAACAAACCCAGCGAGATTATTGATATGCCGAAGGCAGTCGATCACCCAAATTTCAAGGTAATGTTTGATACATGCCACGCACACATGTGTGCCGTTGTCGGTGCCAGGCAGCCTGGTGAACAGGAGACGCTCGGTGCTAACGGTGTCATCGACCTTGCACGGCAACTGAAGGGGCAAATCGGGCATTTCCACCTCATCGATTCCGATAATACGCTCCATGACGACGAAACAAGCACACACGCGCCCTTCGGAGACGGTGTGCTCGACTTTGACGCAATTATTCCGGTCATCATG
Organism: Candidatus Poribacteria bacterium; assembly: GCA_958295815.1. Classification (GTDB taxonomy): domain Bacteria; phylum Poribacteria; class WGA-4E; order WGA-4E; family WGA-3G; genus WGA-3G. The sequence continues at coordinate 737,794 of OY282374.1, forward strand.
GATGAAACTGGGTACGATGGTGATTGGTTCTCAATTGATCTCTGTTTCTGGCCCAACGCATGGGAAGTCACGGAAGATGCCAAGAAATTCCTAACACCCTATTTGGAAAGGTATTAAAGGCCTATCGGCTATCAGTTATCGGTTAAGAGGTGATCTTGTGACATCTTCCCAAACTTGGAGACGCCAAGGAAGACATGAATTGTCACATCAAACCTCTTAACTGACAACTGGTGACTGATGACCGACAGTTATTAAAAAATGCTCAACCTGCGTTCATTAGATCCCCTAATCGACTTGGCATTTGAGGAAGATATCGGTATCGGTGATATAACCACAGAAGCAACAGTGCCACCCGAGCAGGAGGGCATAGGAACCCTACTTGCCAAGAGTGATGGTATTGTCGCTGGACTGCCGGTCGCCGAGCGAGTCTTCGCGAAATTAGATACAACATTGGTATTTCGCACACGCGTCAGTGATGGGGATGCAGTAAAGGCAGGCACGCCAATTGCTGAGGTACAAGGAAGTGCCAAAACCATTCTAATCGGCGAACGGACTGCCCTTAATTTTCTGCAACGCCTCTCCGGGATAGCGACACTCACGGCACAATTTGTGGCGGCTGTCGCTGACTATGATACCAAAATAGTGGATACTCGGAAAACGGCAGCCGGATGGCGGGCGGTTCAAAAATATGCCGTGCGTGTTGGCGGTGGCTACAACCACCGTTTTGGTCTTTACGACGGCGTGCTGATTAAGGATAACCATATCGTCGCCGCTGGAGGGGTCGGTAACGCCGCACAGCGTGCACGGGAGATTGTTCCGCACACAGCAAAGATAGAGGTAGAGATTGAGACCGTTGATCAGGTGGACGAAGCACTCGAAGCAGGCGCGGACATCCTACTCCTTGACAACATGTCAATTGGCACTATGCGCAGTATTGTTCAAGAGGTCGGTGATCTGGCGGTAACTGAAGCGTCAGGCGGAATTACACTGAAACACGTACGAGAGGTCGCAGCGACGGGGGTGAATCTCATCTCAGTGGGTGCGCTAACACACTCGGCAATGCCGATGGATATTAGTCTAACGCTGAGGCTCGTTGAATTGTAATCGGAAAATTGTTGCGGAGGGTCCGGTCGTGAGCGGGAAATCGCTCCTATTGAGATATGTCGCACCGTTCGCGAAGGAGTTTTAATTTTCAATGCAGAAATCCTTGGGCGGACTCATGAACCGTGAGAACGCTGTTCGCGGGACGCTGCTTTTTCTGTTGTGTACGTTTGCTGGATTATTCATTAGTTTTTTGTGGGGTGGTACTCAGGATATAAAACGGGTTTTTAACGAAATGCAGGCGCAATTGCTGTTCGGGGCATGCCTGTGTATGTTCGTGGATTGGATCTTCGGAGCACTTCGTTTCCATATCTTCATTCGGAAGGTGACACCAGAAATTAAGTTTCGCGATAGTCTTCGCGCGAATTTGGCGACGCTCTGTGTTTCTTGTATTACACCGTTCCAGACAGGGGGTGTCGGGCATCTCTACATCTATGCGCGAGCAGGTGTTCCGCTATCTGCTGCAATAACGTCCGGAATTATCTGTTTTCTCGCAACCATAACCTCGCTGATTTTCTTCGCGGGCGGTATAACATGGTTGAACCCGCCATTTCTACCGAAGGGTTCTGCGTGGGTGAGCCTATTTAGCTTCTTGATGTTTGCTTTGGTATTTACCGGGTTTGTGTTACTGCTTTTCAAGCCTGATATAATTTTTCGCTTTTTTCATTGGGTTTGCCGTATTGTGCAGCACAGATTTACCCGCCTTGCCCCTATCGTAGAACGCGCTATATTGAAAGTGGAGGAGCTTGTTACTGAACATAAGGCGTTCGCGACTATGTTTATCCGTTACCATAAAGGGACTTGCGCGCTCAGTGTACTCCTTACCTGTGGTTTCTTTGGGGCACGGATCGTTGGTAGTTATATAGTGGTGAAAGCACTCAACGGAGACGCAACACTCTGGGAGCTTAGCGTTACGGGGTTATTGTTAAACTTTGTTGTGTTATTTGCGCCGAGTCCAGGGGCAAGTGGGGTTGCCGAAGTTGTAACTGTCGGTTTGATGGAAAAGTTGATTCTCAAAGAATTGATCCCGCTCTATGTAATACTGACACGGTTTTTCACCATCTACTGTGCTGTTATTGTTGGCGGTATCGTCATCGGTTTACAGTTGGCAAAGGATCTTAGAAAAGACAGAAAAGGTATGGCTGAAGATGCTATGCCGCAAATTAAGTCCTACGCTATCCGCAAGTTACCGGATAAAAAAGGACATAAATGAGACACTACGTCCGAAAGGAAAATTATGGCAACTACGTTTGAGAAAATTGACCCCGCGACAACGAAACTCGGTTGGATTGGCACCGGTGTGATGGGGCGTTGGATGTGTCAACATCTCATGGATTTAGGATACGAGATGACGGTTTACAACCGGACGAAATCGAAAGCAGATCCCCTTGTCGAGGCGGGTGCAGCGTGGGCAGATTCACCGCAAGATGTTGCAGCAGCTTCCGATATTGTTTTCACAATAGTCGGATTTCCACCTGATGTCCGAGAAGTCTATCTTGGTGATAATGGTATCTTGAAAGGTGCGAAGTCGGGGAGCATCATCGTCGATATGACAACGACAGAACCGTCCCTTGCACAGGAGATTTATGCCGCGGCGCAGCCACAAGGTGTTTCATCGGTAGATGCCCCGGTTTCCGGTGGTGATGTCGGCGCACGAGAAGCACGCCTCTCGATTATGGTCGGTGGCGATGAGGATGCCGTTCAAGCCGTCATGCCGCTCTTCTCAGCGATGGGCAAAAATATTGTCCACCAAGGTGGTGCTGGCGCAGGACAACACACTAAAATGTGTAACCAGATTACGATTTCGGGGACAATGATCGGCGTCTGCGAAGGGTTGATTTATGGTTACAAAGCCGGTTTGGATTTGGAAACGATGCTATCATCAATTAGCGGTGGCGCTGCTGCCTGCTGGTCTTTGGATAACCTCGCACCGCGACTTCTGGAGCGGAACTTCGATCCCGGTTTCTTTGTAGAGCATTTTATCAAAGACATGAGCATCGCTTTGGATGAAGCACGCAAGATGAATCTGAGTCTACCCGGGTTGGCGTTGGTACATCAACTCTACACAGCGGTACAGGCACAAGGACACGGCAGATTGGGGACACAAGCCCTGATGTTGGCATTAGAGCAGATGTCCGGCGTGGAATTAAATTAGCGTCCTATCAGATGGTGCGGTCTACAACCGCACCATCTGCACACCATGAAAAACCTACCACTCTGCCTTGTAGGAGGGGTTTGTAACCCCGATGGACTGGCTAGTCTGTCTGTAGGAGGAGTTTGTAACCCCGATGGACTGGCTCAGAATGTTATCCTACCTGAGCTTCCCTACCAAATCACACTTCTATACCGACGAAGGTTCCAAACGCATCGGCCTTGTAGGAGGGGTTTGTAACCCCGATGGACTGGCTCAGAGTGTTATCCCACCTGAACTTACCCTACCAAATCACACTTCTATACCGACGAGGGTTCCAAACGCATAGGCATGATAAGAGAGATATAGTCATCCGTGCCAACGGGTTTAATAAGAACAGGGTTCAACTCACCCGAAAATTCTATCGACAAATTCTCGGTCTCAATATGCGCTAACGCCTCTGCCAACAACCGTGCGTCAAAACCGATCCGAACGGTTCCAGTGCTGGATTCAACGGGCAGCGTTTCATATGCTTCACCTAATTCTGGTGTCTTTGCGGAGACCCGAACCTGTTCTGTGTCGATCTCTAAACAGATTGAATAGTTCTTGGGATTTGAAAGAACGGATACCCGCCGGGTTGCCCGCAGAATCTGTTCCTTTGAAACGACCGCGTTACCTTCACTCGCCTCAGGGATGATTTTCTGATAATTCGGATATTCTCCATCCACAAGCCGTGTTGTCAAAGTGGCATTTCCGTCCGTGAAGAGGATTTGGTTTTCAAAAACGGAGATATTCACTTCCCCAGATTCCGCGAAAGTCCGTTCAATCTCTCGGACGGCTTTAAGTGGGACGATGAATCCACTGGCTTCGCCGGCTGGAGAATTGAGAGGTTCGCAGTGTGCGAGAGCGAGCCGCTTACCATCAGTCGCAACGATTTCTGTTTTGTCCTCAAGGAAGTTAAAATACAGCCCATTTAAGAAGTATCGGACCTCTTCTGTGGAGGCAGCAAATTCCGTTTTCTGGAGGACGTCGCGTAAAGTCTCTCCACCGATGCCGATGGCATTGCCTTCAACAGAAGGAAGTTGGGGGAACTCTTCATCAGACATCCCGATAATTTTGTAAACGCCGTCCCCACAGGTAATCTCGACGCGGTCGTTTGCGGTCGTTGCCAAGTTTACCGGTTTATCACTGGGCAGCTCTTTAACAATGTCCCCTAATTTTTTCGCAGAAACGGTGATGCCTCCGCCTTCCGTAATTGCACCTTCGACCTTCATTCTGATGCCGATTTCAAGGTCGGTTGCTATACACTCAATGGTGTCGCCTTCCGCGTGGATGAGAACGTTTGAGAGAATGGGTAAGGTATTCCGTCCACTCGCAACCCCTTGTAGTACCTGTAAGGCATACAGGAGGTCATCTCTTTCAAAAGTTAGTTCCATTCCAAGTGCTCCTTCTAAAAAAAGAATTATGAATAGGACCGACGAAAATTTTATGCCGATCCTCAGTATTATGCTCGATCCGTCATTCCAAAAATTGTGGAAAAGTTACAAAATCAATGAAAATCTCGTCAGGTCAGGACTATACTAAGGAAATTACGCTATTGCTTTGGAGCGTATTATTCTTTTGCTTATGCTGTAGACGATTTCCCTTGCGCACAGAAGCCACTTCTGTGTTAAAACTCGTGTTGAATTGTATAGGGACAACATCAGTGATGAAACGCGATAGTTTCTCTCCGAAAAGTTTCATCTACCCGATTAAAATCTTGACAATCACCTGTATGTAGTATAACATATTATCGTGGATATAGAAAGAAAAAATTGCGGATTTTAAAATAGGCTTGCAAGATACACGCTACGACACCCGCTTCACTCTACAACTCTTGTTTTCTAACCAAGATATACACCTGAACAATTAGTTTTTAGGCACTCGGGTCCCGCCCATTACCGAGGAGGGATGGACGGACACCTTGGAGCTGCAGGAAAACTAAATTGCTATCGTCCTTCTCCTAAAGATATGCAAAATACCGACCCACATTCCTCGCAGAAAATTGCGAAACGTGCCGTATTAATTGGCACGATTCTCATTATCGCGAATAGTTATTGGATAGCCTACGTAGAGATGATCTGGCATACTGCACATCTGACGACAGTTGCGATGTCTGTCAATGTGATGTTTGGCATTTTGGCGATGACGCTGCTGAACATAGCCGTCCGGCGTATTTTTCCGCGTATTGCTCTACAACCCCGAGATTTGCTTATTGTTTACAGCATGCTCGCTGTCGGGAGCGCGTTTTCAGGGCACGATTGTATTCCACGCCTAATGGGGCTTATCCCCTATGCGTTTCGATTCGCAACGCCAGAGAACGATTGGGAGGCACTCCTCTTTCATTATCTTCCTGAATGGCTTGTGGTGAAAGACCCAAGAGCAGTCAACGATTTCTATGAAGGTGAAGTCAACTTTTTCACTGAGGGCTATGTACAACATTGGATTGTGCCGATTCTCTCTTGGTCGGTGGTTATTTTCCTATTGATGATGATTTTCTTGTCTTTGACCTCTATCATCCGAAAGCAGTGGATAGAGAACGAAAAACTCGCATATCCAATTATTCAGATCCCACTTGAAATTACAACCAACCGGCGTGTCTTCTTAAATCGCTTGCTCTGGATGGGTTTCGCTATAGGGGTAGGTATCAACCTACTCAACGGGCTGCAATTCTTCTTTCCTGTACTTCCACAAATTCCTGTCAGGCAATATAACCTTAATATCTACTTTACACAGAAACCCTGGAGCGCCATGGGCAGCACACCGCTCCGTTTCCATCCGTATCTAATAGGTTTCTCATTCATTTTGCCGTTAGATTTAGCCTTTTCGTGTACGTTTTTCTATTTCATGAAGAAAGTGCAGCTGCTATTCGGAAGTGCAATGGGTATATCGACATTCCCGGGATATCCGTTTTTAGGAGAGCAGGGGGCAGGTGCGCTAATGGCACTCCTGGCGATTGCCTGCTGGTATGCACGTCATCACTTGGCATCTGTGTTCAGACAGGTGATTCGTCCAAATCGCGCCGAGTCTCAAACCGAAGCAATCTCACATCGGAGTGCTGTGATAATACTTGGGGTTTGTCTACTCCTTCTCGCCGTTTTCTGTGTCCGTAGCGGGATGACTCTGTGGGCTTTTGCAGTTTTCATCTGTATCTACCTGTTGATTGTTGTCGGTTTAACACGAATGCGGGCGGAACTGGGTCCCCCGATCCATGCTATCGGTTACCTTACCCCGCAATATATGATAATCTCGCTGCTCGGCACACGACGTTTGCGGGCTGGCAATCTCACAATGCTCTCGATGATGAATTGGCTCAGTGGCGCGAGTTACGCCTCCTTCCGTACGCATCCGATGCCTGACCAATTGGAGGCATTCAAACTTGCGGAGCGTACCGGTATCCGAAACCGAACCATGTTCGGCGTATTGATCATTGCGAGTCTCGTAGGCATCTTATCGAGCCTGATTCTCTACCCGTATGCGATTTATCGTGAGGGGGTAGCAGCCGGTTCGGAACAGATCCATGCCGGTGGCGCGGATACCTACAATTTTCTTTCGTCGTGGTTAGTGAATCCGAAACCAACGGATTGGCTGGCAACCTCGGTGTTGGGGTTGGCTTTTGCGGCAAATTTAGGGATTATATTTTTGAGGTCCCGTTTTGTATGGTGTCCGTTGCATCCAGCTGGCTATGTTATCGGTGTCGCACCAGGCACAACCGATGTGATCTGGTTTCCCTTATTCCTTGCAATGGTAACAAAGTGGATTATCTTGCGGCTCGGTGGGATTAATGCATATCGAAAAGCCGTGCCATTTTTCATCGGTTTGGTGTTAGGCGAGGCTTTGATGGGATGCTTCTGGCCCCTGTTAAGCCTCGTGCTGAGATCAGCGGTGTATAGTTGGATTTAGAACCTATCTCATAAATATCAGTTCGCTATTCCCTATCAGCGGATACCTCACAAGTCCCCCTGATAAGGGGCGGGGAATGCCATAAGGCATTCATACCGTTGATTCTATAGGGGGTTTGTATTACGGTACGCAATACCGTTGATTATTTATCAGATGCACTGTAGTTTACTTCTCTGTGTTGATAATTTACGGCGCGCTTGAAGTATTGAGGATAATTTCACACGTAAGGTTACCCTGTAAACGGACCGGGAGACGAATACCGTCTTGCGTGAGATAGAGTGCCTCCGGTGTAATGGTATCTACGGTGCCGTGCATGCGAACATAACGACCGATTGAACGGTCTGCGACGGCATCTGATAATCTTTCCCGCAGGTCAGTGATCTTTGTCTCTAATGGGAATACCAACTTCTTTTCAATGGTCGTTCGTAGATTTGGAAAAATGCCCTCGCCTATATTTTCGGCGATTTCTAAGAGCAGACTCTGGGTTGTAACAGAATAGTCGAATTCCGTGACGGAAAAGAGCATCGTCGTCGCGTCATACACAGGCGTTCCGAGCATGTAAAGTTGTCCCTTCGCACCTAAAGATGGCATACTGAATCCGACGCCTGCCGCGAGCTGCGTGCCACTGCCGTAGAGCGTTAGATTTTCAACGAAGGTCTCAATACCCTTTAGTTTGTGTGCTTTTTCGACATGAGATTTAGCGAGAGTTTCGATAGCGGTATAGGTAACCTCAATCGGGGAAATGATATGATAGCCGGATTCGAGCGAGTCTACAAAATGAATGTTCGGTAGATCGGCACGCGGTCCCACATGTGAAGCATCGTCAGTTGATACACCCCCAATATTGGCTTGAATATAGGTTTTGATGCCGAGACTAATGGAGAGCGTTTCCCCATCACTCGATAATTTTTGCGCGAAGACTTCCAGTGGCTCTATGACGAGAGCGATTGATGGTTCTTGATTTAGGACTATCGGTTCATAGAGTTTTGCCCATAAACCGGCAACGCGAGTCTTTATGTCTATATTGGTGATATGTTTGACAATGAGATCCTCTAATTTGGGTAGGACCATCTCCCGCACCAATTCGGTAAGGATCTGGCGAACTGAGATTGTAATCCCTAAAATTTCAATCTCTGCTTTCTGAATAGAAATATCGGAGGTTGTCTTTGCCGTGATACGCCAATCCGGATTGAGTGTTGGGGTAAGCGTTAACCACGCAGTCGCCTTCCCCTCAATATCTTCGCGTTTCTGGATGGCCTGCCCCAAAATTTTTTTCGAGACACGCGCCCACCCACTGAACTGAAACGGAATCTTTACTGACACCGTACCATCACCCTTGCCTGTCATTGTAAGGCTACCGGGGTCGAGTTTGATAGCGGATTCGATTGCACCATCTTTCCATTCGATGGGTTTACGAAGATAATCTCTGAGAGCAGATTCCGCTAACTGTTTGACATCCTGTATCGGTAGGTCTGCCTTCGCAGCGATGGTTGACGGAATCGGGGGCGGTAATGGCAGGAGTGTGACTGCTCGAGGCGGTGCCGGGGCTTCGACGGTTAGATTCGACTTCCGTGGCAGTAACAAGAATAGGACGATTAGCATTAAGACAATGCCGAGAGCGATCGCGCCAATGATTATTTTTCTCTGTTGTGTCATGCGCTTAGCCGTGGAATACCGCTTGAGATTGTGTGTTCTCGGTGAATACGGAACGGGTGGAGGTCGAAACCCGTCTCGCCGTTTCGGACGAGTTCACTCATGATGCGGCCGATGAGGGCACAGAACTTGAAGCCGTGTCCTGAAAAACCTGTCGCAATCAACACATCTGAACAGTCTGGGTGTGCATCGATGATAAAGTCTTCGTCTGGAGTTTCGGTATAAAGGCAGACTTCGGCGTGCGTGGATTTCCCAACTTCCGGAATCCGTTCTTGTACGTACACATCTATGTGAGCGATGTAATCTGAATCGGGTGTGCGGTCACACGTATCAGGGGAAACGACTTGTCCTCTTCCGTGACGCGCCATTTTTAGTCCGCCCCCAGTATCATAAGAACCGAAAGCAGGGATACCGTAGATGAATTCGCCATCAACAGTCGCTTCTGTGAAGACTGGAAACCGATCTGGTTGGAAAAGGTCGGTATCTGTGGGTTGGTAGTAGCAGACCTGTTGTTTCGTAACTGTGAGCGGAAGATTCAGTTCTGCCAGGAGGGTGCCTGCCCATGCACCTGCTGTCACAACGACCTTTCTGCCCTGAAACTGACCGGTTTCTGTCCGAACAGTTGGGACATCTGCTTGCCAATCGATGTCGGTTACAGGGGTTTCCTCTCGAACTGTTGCCCCGTGTTGTTCTGCCAATTGCAAGTGCGTCAAGACACACTCAGCGGCACGGAGAAAGCCAGTATCCTTCTGCCAAAGGATGTCCATGTCGTTCATCGCTCGAAATTGAGGAAAACGTTCCGCTAATTCTGTCGCATCCCACCACTCGGATTCAACGCCTGCCACATCTAAGCTATGCCGAACAGCACGTCCGTACGGGTTTCCCTTTGCACCGATACTCACACTTCCTGTGATAAACAGCAGCGGCTTCCCCGATGCCGATTCAAGGGCACGCCATTCAGTGTATGCGGTTTTCATCAACTCGGTGTAGAAAGGCTTATCGTAGAAGAAACGGATGATACGGGTTTCTCCGTGTGAACTCCCAAAGATATGTCCGCGCTGGAACTGTTCTAAGACAAGCACGTCTGCGCCGGATTTGGCAAGATGGTATGCAGTCGCACTACCCATCCCACCGGCACCGATAACGATTGCATCGTAGATGTGAGCGTTCATAGTTGTTAGTTATCAGTTGTCAGTTAAGAGACGTTTTGCATCGATTAAAAGTAGTAGGCACACTCCGTGTGCCGTAGCATTCTGAGCCTGTGTGCCGTAGCATTCTGAGCCTGTGTGCCGTAGCATTCTGAGCCTGTGTGCCGTTAAAAGTAGTAGGCACACTCCGTGTGCCGTAGTAGTCTGACCCTCCGTGTGCCGGTTTCCAATATACACGCTTATATCGAACTCACGTTAACCTATAACCATTAAAGAAATGGAAACGGGTTTGGCACAGTCGTGAAATTCTGATACCGATCTTCACCACGTAGTAAAATCGGTTTCCAAGGACGTTTTAATGAATTCTCTTCTGCCTGTTTCACTGATGGATCGATGTAGCGAACTGTAAGACCGCATCGCCGACGGGTAGAGTTATTCGGTAGACTACCGTGGATCATCTGTCCGTGATGAATCGACATCTCTCCGGCTTTCAAAACCAGATCGACGGCACTTTCCGCTTGTTCTTCCGTGACAGGTACTTCCTGATTGATACTTAGCAAGTTACCTGCCCGGTCAGATGTCCCGTGTTCTTGGATACCGCGCTGATGGCTGCCGGGGATCACCTGCATACAACCGTTACCTGTATCGCTGTCGTCTATGGCGTACCAAGCGGTAATCGCGTCTGGTGGTTCAAGTCCCCAGTAGGTTACATCTTGATGCCATGCGACGAACTTCTCGCGGGGTCCATATTTGCAGAAGAAGTGAGTAGCTAATAACATAACATCTGGACCGATAAGGGACTCAATAACATCCACAATTTTCGGATGCGTTGCGAGATCCCAGATAAATTGATAGTCGAAATGCCAATCGATGAGACCGATTTCACATTTCTCTTTGCCTACTTCTGCCTCTAATGCATCATAGGCTTGCCGATGGCTGGTTGCTTCAGTCTCGCTGGAAATGTGGATACCGGTCAAGAATCCGTCTTTTCGATAAAGCTCAGCGAGTTCTCCGTTTTTAGTTTCCATACGATTTTCTCCGTTAGGGAAGTTCCGGAATTTTGCACTGTTGGAACCATTGCGAATCTTCCGGTGGCGATTCGTCTGGATTTTTCATTGTTTCAAAGGTTTTCAGAGCCGGGGACACAATTTCTGACCATATCTGTTCGACTTTCTCGAAAGTAACTGGTTGACGTTCGGCAATATTCAGTTCGGTGTAATCCTCTAAGAGTTCCTTCATCTTTTCCCCAAGCCATGCGACTTCATCGTTCACCATACGTTCGCCGATCCGCCTGTCTGACTCGAAAGCATTTGCTCCCATCGCAAAATGAGGTCCCTGTGCTTCAGTTTCGGGCATTCGTGACATGTCAACGCAGTCCGGTTCTAATGCCCATAGAAGTGAAGTCTCGACTCTACCAGCGTGGTCGCCGCCATTGCCTTGTCGGTCGAACCCCGGTGTGTTCGCTTCGAAATCAGGAAGTCCGTAGAGCCGCATATCAAAGTGTGGTTGGATTAAGGATAAAAGGGTCTTGAGGTCTTGCCAATTCGGTCCGTAGTGTCCTGTGAGAAAGATGGCTCCATGGAATCCAAGCGCATCGGCGGCGCGGACATGGTAGCAGATGTTTTTGAAGTGTTGCCACGCTGGCATAGCGGTGAGCCAGCTGCGCACTTCACCGACACTCCGATATGCCCAGTTCGCATACATACCGTGTTCGTGAATATGCCAGTAGTCCGGCGGTGCGACAATACCCCCATGGGTATGTGCCGTACGACAAGCGATAGCATGGGCCTTGAGTGCGTCCAATCCGACGGTGTTTTGTGGTCCATGCGGTTCGCAGAGTCCATAAGTGAAATAAACAGCCGGACAGTCCTTGAACGCTGCTTCTAATTCATCAGGGAACATCCGTTCCCAGCGTACCTCTTTTCGCATTCGTCTTTCCTCTCGAATAACTATCAGATGTAGGTTAGGTTGAACGAAGGGAAACCCAACTTCTATAGTACTTACGCATTTCCTTTAAAGTCCCCCTGATAAGGGGGATTTAGGGGGTTAAATACGAGTAAACAACGACTTTTTACCAAAATGTACGCTTTCTCTGTTTAATTTGCGTAAGTCCTATCTAATTGCTGGCAACTGATAACCAATAACTAATATCCCATATTTAAAGTTCTACAAATCTTTTTCGCACCGGTAAGACGTGGTTGCAATTCAAACGCCATCTTCAAAACGGTACGCGCTTCTGGGAATCGATCGATTTCCACGTAGAATTCAGCGATTTTTTTGTACATCCATGCGGTTTCCCGCTTAGGAAGTTTTAATGCGCGGATCTTGGTGAGTGGGATGCGGTATGTTTGATGGTATCCTTTGGTGCTGAAGTGGTAAAGGTAGAGGAATTTGAGGCGTTCCTTGACTTCTCGGGTAAAGTGTCTGAAGCAGGGACGTTTTGCTTCGGCAGACAAGAGAGATTCGTACATCAGCGTTGCCTGATTAATTTTTCGGTGCCGCTCAAAAACGCAAGACTGATCTTCGTTGGAAAATCCAAGGTTCTGGTATGCTTCGGCAATCAGAAATTCACAGTCTCGGCTTTCTTCGTAACTGAGGAAGTCGTCGATACGCCATTCTTTGCCCATTTCTTGGTTGTTATCGCGCAGCTGCTCGTATATAGAGATGCCGGTTTCGTAATTTTGATGGAGGAGTGCTTCCAGCAACAATTCTAACTTAGCATAGCTCTGGTTCAGTTTGCTGAGTTTTTCGAGGTATGCTTCGCGTGCCTTTCGCTGACGTTCAATCGTCTGTAGCGTCCGGTCGTAATCCCATTTCTGTTTCTTGTCGCGTAAGGTATTATATGCCCTACAAACCTCGCGAAACATCTGCTCTGCAAAAGCGGTTTGTTCCGGATTTTTATCCGGGTGGTAGCGTTTTGCGAGTCTCCGGAATGCTCGTTTTATTTCGGGGGCGGTGGCATCGCGCCCAATCTCTAAGGTCTGATAATAGTCTGGAATTTGCATTGTAAATACGACGCTTCTAATAGATACAGTACTATAATTCCACATATTCCAGAATATGTCAAGGGGAAATTCCAATTGTTATCAGGAGATCGCGCCTTACAGAACTTCGCGTAGGAAACGTGCAGTATGGGATCTTTGAGCCTTCGCGACCTGCTCTGGTGTACCCATCGCAACAACTTCTCCGCCACCTTTGCTACCCTCCGGTCCCAAGTCGATGATCCAGTCTGCGGATTTGATAACGTCGATATTGTGTTCAACAGCAATAATCGTATTGCCCGCATCGACGAGCCGGTTCAGTACCTTAAGGAGTTTCTGGATGTCGTCAAAGTGGAGACCTGTCGTCGGTTCGTCCATGATATAAAGCGTTGAACCCGTCTGGCGACGTGCCAACTCTTTTGCGAGTTTGACGCGTTGGGCTTCTCCACCCGAGAGGGTCGTTGCCGATTGCCCTAATTGGATATAGCCCAATCCTACATCTGTTAACACTTGGAGTGTCCGGCAGATCCGGGAACTTTCACTGAAGAATGTAAGTGCCTCATCTACTGTCATATTTAAGACTTCAGCGACATTTTTTCCGTTGTACCGGATTTCAAGCGTGTCCTGATTGTAGCCGGTGCTATTACACGCCTCACACGGCATCCATACATCAGGCAGAAAGTGCATCTCGACGCGGTTGAAGCGGTGTCCTTCACATATATGACACTGCCCGGAAGCGAGGTTAAAACTGAAGGTCCCCATGGTATATCCACGCATCTTGGCATCGTGTTGTTCGGCAAAAAGTTCACGGATTTTTGTGAAGAGATCGGTATAGGTGGCAGGATTGGAACGGGGTGTTTCGCCGATCGCCTTTTGGTCTACATTGATAAGACGCTTGATATGACTAACGCCGCGGATGGTTTCATACTCTGGTAGACCGTAGTCGTTATATATCGGTTCTCGGTGGCCATCACTGATGTAGTGGGTGTAGCGTCGATCTTTCGGGTCACTCGTTTTGATCGAGCTACGACTTTCAAGAGCCGGCTTTAGTGTGCCTTCAACAAGTGAACTCTTCCCGCACCCTGAAACACCCGTTACACAGGTGAGCGTTCCAAGTGGGATCTTGATATCAATATCTTTTAGATTGTTCGTTTTCACACCGGATATTGTGAGCCGTTTGTTGATGCCTTTACGCCGCGTTTCAGGTACAGGGATCTCTACTTCATTAGAGAGATAGGCTTGCGTCAAGGATTTTATAGACCCGGTTTTGTCTGTTTCTTGTATAGGAGTGCTACCGTTAGTGAAGGTATCTGGCGTGCCAACGGCGATAATTTCGCCACCGCCTTTGCCTGCTTGCGGACCAAAGTCGATCACATGATCGGAGGCAAGTATGGTGTCGCGATCGTGTTCAACAACGAGGACGCTGTTGCCGATGTCCCGGAGTTCTTTAAGCGCGGAGATGAGGCGTTCTTGGTCGCGTGGGTGTAAGCCAATGCTCGGTTCATCGAGGATATAAGTTACACCTGTGAGACCGCTGCCAAGTTGGCTTGCGAGTTGGATTCTACGCATTTCGCCGCCAGAAAGCGTCGGTGCCCCGCGCGCAAGCGCGAGATAACCGAGACCAATATCTTCCAAAAATTGGAGTCGTGTCTGGATTTGACCCAAGACTTCAGCTTCAAACTCCGGTGAAGTATGGACGTGAAGTGACGGATGCGTGGCTCTTGAGGTTGATACGCCTGTCGCGACGAGAAGGTCGCTTCGACTCGCCTCTACATCATCGGCAGCGATTTGCACTTCAATCTGCTTAAGGCGCGCGTTGAAGAATTCAATGATTTCGGTAATTGACATCTCCATCAGGTCAGCGATAGTCGTCTCCTCGAACCTGACGTAGCTTGGAAACGGTTTTAATCGTGTGCCGTAGCATTGGTTACAGGCATCATAAGGTGGGTGTATGTTCCGACCGCGTCCATCACAGTAGTCGCATGCACCGACTCTGTTGTTAAAGGAAAAATGGCGTGGCGTCAACTGTCCGAAGTTGCTGCCACAGGAGGGACACATCGCGTGTTCGCTAAGGAAATGCCGTTCTATTGTTTTATCGCGTTCTCTCTCCTCTATAAGGACAAATCCACCACTTTGCAGAAGTGCCAACTCCACTGCTTCAGTGAACCGGCTCTTTTCTTCGTCAACAAGCTCGACGCGATCTATGACAATGAAGATTTCATGCTGAATACCCTTGCTCAATCTCGGAACTTCATCGAGGCGGTGAATTTCACCATCAACTTGGACGCGTACGAACCCCGCCCTTTGCAATCGGCGGAATACATCGCTGTACTCTTCGTGTGGCTTCAAACCGTAAGCAGACTCACTGGCGTTGATGTCAATGACCTTGCCTCTTGATGTCCCTGTTTCACTCGCTGGGATCAGCAAAAAGTTTGTGAGCGGTGCGAGGACATCCACCCTTCTTTCAGGCGCGAGCGCAAAAGCATGATCTGTTATCTGTTCCGCGGTCTGTGATTGGACTTCTTGGTGACAGTCAGGGCAGTGTGGGACTCCCCATCTCGCATAAAGAGTGCGGAGACCATCGTGTATTTCAGTGATCGTTGCTACAGTCGAGCGTGGGTTTTGACCCGCGCTTGCATGCGAAATTGCGATGGCTGGTGAAAGTCCCTCAATTTTTGAGACCTTGGGCTTTTCCATCTGTCCTATAAACTGGCGCGCATAGGTGCTGAGCGTCTCAATATAGCGGCGTTGTCCTTCGGCATAAATAGTATCAAGTGCAAGAGACGTCTTCCCAGAGCCGCTGACACCTGTCAATGCTGTCATCTTTCGATGTGGAATATCGATGTCCACGTTTTTGAGGTTGTTTTCTGTAGCACCTTGTACCGCAATTGCTGTTCTCGTCTCTTGTCGCTGTCCAAGCGCGTAGGCAAGCTCCGGTTCCATGAGCCGTTGCTTCGCCTCACGCCAGATATCGAAATCGCCTCGCAGGGCTTGTCCGGTGTAAGATTCGGGTATCTCAACAAGTTGTTCAGGTGTGCCTTCAGCAACAATAGTGCCGCCACCAACCCCTCCCTCTGGTCCTAAATCAATAATGTAATCCGCGGAATTGATGACCTCAAGATTGTGCTCTACGACGACGACGGTATTACCATCGTCTACCAGTCGATGAAGAATCGTCAACAGTTTATTTACATCGTCGAAATGTAAACCCGTTGTCGGTTCATCAAGAATATAGAGCGTTTTACCAGTCCCCCGTTTAGAAAGTTCCTTTGAGAGTTTAATCCGTTGTGCCTCACCACCGGAGAGCGTCGGTGCAGGTTGACCAAGTTTGATGTAATCCAGACCGACATCATGAAGTAGTTGTAATCCCCGTGCGACCCTCGGAATATCGGCGAAATGTGCAAGGGCTGTATCAATATCCATTTCGAGGACTTCGGCAATGTTTTTCCCTTTATATTTAATGGCGAGGGTCTCGCTATTGAAACGTTTTCCTTCGCACATCTCACACTCGACCCAGACATCAGAGAGGAGTCCCATATCGACTTTTTTCGCGCCGTTACCGTTGCATGCCTCACATCTGCCGCCACTGACGTTGAAGCTGAACCTTCCGGGTTTATAGCCCCGCAGTTTCGCATCAGGCAGACCAGCGTAGAGCGCACGAATAGCATCAAAAACCTTTGTATAAGTAGCGGCGTTGGAACGCGGTGTTCGTCCGATGGGTGCCATGTTAATGTTAATAATTTTGTCGATAACGTTGGGGACTGGCACGTTTTCCTCTTTGATGACCCCTTGGATTTTATCATACTGCCCCGGTACAGTTTTTGCCTTCATGAGATCCCGAGCGAGTGCATTGTAGAGAATATCGTGAATTAAGGAACTCTTGCCCGAACCGCTTACACCGGTCACACAGCAGAGGGTACCAAGTGGTATTTTTGGGTTAATCCCTTTGAGATTATTTTGCCGTGCGTTGCAGATTTGCACCCACCGACCGTCTGTGGTGCGGCGTGATTCTGGTTGGACGATTACCTTGTCGCCTCGGAGGTATTGGGCAGTGAGTGTATCGCTCTCTTTCATGAATTGCGCCGGTGTTCCCATACCGGTCACTTTTCCACCCTTAATGCCTGCTCCAGGTCCGAAATCGATGATCCAGTCAGCTACAAGCATAGTCGCCTCATCGTGTTCAACGACGATGACGGTGTTGCCCTGATTCCGTAAATTTAAAAGGGTCGTGAGGAGTCCAGCGTGGTCGCGTGGATGTAAACCGATGCTCGGTTCATCGAGAACATAAGTAACATCGCGTAGACCTGCGCCTACCTGACTGGCGAGACGAATCCGCTGCGCTTCACCACCAGAGAGCGTCGGGGCAGGACGTGCAAGCGTCAAATACCCCAATCCAACGTCCATGAGGAATCCGAGCCGTCCCCTGATTTCCTTTAAGAGTTCCTGCGCGATAAATGCCTCGCGTTCTGGGAGTTGCAATTCGCTGAAAAATTCGGTCACATCCTGAATGGACATTTCAAGGATATCGGTTATAGGCGTCCCACTTATCGTTACGGCTTTTACCCACGAGTTAAGTCGCGTTCCCTCACACGTTCTGCAAGGCATCTTTACAAAGTAATCTGGAAGATCATCTTCATCGGTTTCCTCGTCGTCTTCAAAGTAATGCTTCTGTTCTTCAGCAGGGATAATACCGTGAAAGCGAGCACGATACCGCCGTCGTTGTTTCCCTCTCTTGGATGTACCAGTCCTTGGCGTTATAATTGTAAGAACGTCGTCACCGGTGCCGTAGAGAATAGCGTGCTGTTGTTCTGGTGTAAGCTCTTTCCAAGGCGTTGTGATGTCAAATTCGAGGTGTTTTGCAACGGCTTCGACTATGGACTTTTCTCTGGTCCGTTTTGATTTGTTGAGAGGTCCCCATAGGCTGATGGCACCTTCCATGATGGAGAGCGTATCATCAAGGATAATCAACTGGGGTGAAATTCCCATCTGCGATCCTAAGCCTCTGCAGTCTTCACACATGCCATCAGGGTTGTTGAAAGAGAAATGGCGCGGCTCAGGTTTCACGAAACTAATCCGGCAGTGCGAACAGGTATAGTCTTCGCTAAAAAGCAAATCATCTTCTTCTGACATGAATGGCGAGTCCTCGCCTTCAATCGGGACGATTTGCACAAGCATGTTCCCATCTCCACGAGCGAGTGCCGAAGTGACGGCTTCGGTGAGGCGTGGTTCAATGCCGTCTTTGATGATAATCCGATCAATGACAAGGTCGATATCGTGGCGTTGATTCCGGTTGAGGGCAAATCCCGGACGGAGTTCATATATTTCGCCATCGACTCGCAACCGAGCAAATCCTGCACTCCGTAGGTCCTCTATTTCTTTTTCATGCGCACCACGCGAACCTCTGGCGATCGGTGCTAAAATGATGAGTCTCGTGCGTTGGGGATAGTCGAGCAGGGAATTGATAATATCTGAGGCGGTTTGAGAACCGACTTCACGTCCACATTCGGGGCAATGGAATAGTCCTACGCGAGCATAAAGCACACGCAAGTAGTCGTAGATTTCGGTTACGGTGGCGACTGTAGAGCGAGGGTTATGTCCTGTTGAACCTTGGCTGATAGCAATAGACGGGGATAATCCAACGATCTCATCAACATCCGGCTTTCCAAGTTGCCCCAGAAATTGCCGGGCATACGCCGATAGTGATTCGATGTATCGACGCTGTCCTTCGGCATAGACGGTATCAATCGCTAATGAGGATTTGCCAGAACCGCTGACACCCGTAAAGACAATGAGTTTGTCTTTTGGTAGTTGGATATCAATATTTCTTAAATTATGTTCTCGCGCACCTTGAACATGAATTGACTCTTCGATCATTGACTGATTTCCTGTGTTTAAGTCACTGCCTGCAGCTTTGTCTTTTCGACAAGTGCGATTACATATCCATAAAACCGCCTAACTCTCTGAGTTTACGCACATCTTTGCGCCAGTCGGTTTTGACGGTTACGTAAAGTTCTAAGTAGACGCGGGCATCCAAAAATTTTTCAATATCGGCTCGTGCGAGTTCGCCAACGCGTTTGATTAACTTGCCACCTTTACCAATAATAATCTGCTTTTGCGTCTGCCGTTCAGCGTAGACGATGGCACGGATATAGGTAATTTCGCCTGATTTGTTCGTCTGACGTTTTTCAAACTCTTCAATAATGACAGCGGACGAGTATGGGATTTCACGTTGCGTCATGAGCATGATCTTCTCACGAACAGTTTCAGAGATGAAAAAGCGTTCGGGAAGATCACTGAGTTGATCCTCTGGAAAATAAAGCGGTCCCAGCGGTAGATAGCCTTCAATCTGCTCAAGGAGAACTGGAACGCCATCGGCAGTTAATGCAGAGATCGGTATCATTTGCGCAAATTCAAACTTTTCGTTGTATTCTTCAAAAATAGGGAGTAGATTCGGTTTTGCGATGAGATCTACCTTATTAAGAACAAGAATAGTCGTCGATTGACTGCGGCGAAGGCGTTTTAAAATTTGGTCTTCAATCTCCGAATGCGGACGTTTGGCATCAACGACAAAAAGAACGACATCTCCGTCTCCCAAAGCCCCATACGCCGTCTTGACCATTTCGCTCTGTAAACGGTATTTAGGATTCATCAGTCCGGGTGTATCGACAAAAATAATTTGATGGTTGTCAGTGGTAAGAATCCCACGAATCTGGTTGCGGGTTGTCTGTGGTTTTGGGGTAACAATGGCGAGTTTCTGTCCCAAGAAGGTATTGAGCAGAGTGGATTTACCGACGTTAGGTGCGCCGATGATACTAACGTAACCGGATTTGAAGTTTTGATTTTCGTCCATAATCCTTAAAAGTAGTAGGCACACTCCGTGTGCCGTAACAGCTAAAAGTAGTAGACACACTCTGTGTGCCGTAACAGCTAAAAGTAGTAGACACACTCTGTGTGCCGTAACAGCTAAAAGTAGTAGACACACTCTGTGTGCCGTAACAGCCGCGTTTCCTGTAGCGTAAACTCTGGGTTTTCAGGCACTTTCCTCACGCCAGCGGCGTGATATTGCTTCGCAGTGAGAATAGAAAATCGTTGTTTCAAGGCACCGCACTCCAGCGGAGTGCTATGTCTATAAAAGGGTGGCAACTTGCGTTAATATATATTATATCAAATTTACTTGTGAAATGCAAAGCAATCCTCTTAAAAATTCGGAACGTTTAGTCTTCTATTTCTTACTGTAATCTCTCCGGATTCTATTTGGTTTTGGTGATTTCTTTTGATGTTGTTAAAGATACAGCTGCAATAGATTCAGCAACCCATTCCTGAATGATCACATGGGGCGACACGCCGCGTGACTTAGCGAGGATATTGACAATTGCAGCATCTTCAGAGGTCAAGGGAATAGTAACTGCGTGTTGAAATACCGATTCATGCACCTCTTCAAGTTCATCCTCGAAATCGGTTAAGTCGTGTAGATCCCAGAACTGCGCGAGTTCTTCAACTGAATCCGTTTGTGGGATTTTTTTGTCTTTCATCGGTTTATCCAGTGTCTATACCGGCGTTTTTCCTTATCAGTCATAGGTCTCGCAGTGACTGGATAGCCTCTGCCTTCAGGAAATTGAATGATGAGACAGAACAGATACCGTCCGGCATCTGTTTGTCCTAAAATATAGTAAACAGGGTTTTCGCCGTGAGATTTTGCCCGTTGAATAAATGGTGTACTGAAGCAAACTTCTTCGACTTCGTATGGATAGACGTTATGCCGGGCAATATGTTCAATTCTATCTTGTGGCCAGAGTAATTCATGGATCCTCATACGTAAGCCAATTTTCGTTCGGCATTCCTGCAAGTTCGTCTACGATTTTGGATTATTATAACACATTGTGGGCGATTTACCAAGTTGAGATTTATAGTGTGTTTTATAGGGTTACGCATTCTGCTCCTCAATTTGATGCAATGCCTCACTGATATAGCGGCGGACCCATTCGCTGTCGGTGGCTTCTGCCAACGCGTTGAGTGCCGAGACAGCTTGTGTATTCCCAATTCTGCCTAAAGCAACAATCGCAGCAGAACAGACGCCTCTATCGCTATCTGTTATGCTGTTTATGAGTGCCTCTATTATCTCTACAGGTGGCGTTGAGAACCTATCTTCACTGAGTCCTAATTCGCCAAGGGCAGCCACAGCAGCGCAACGCATGTCGGCTTCGTCATCTTGTAGAAAAGGAATAAGAACATCAATAGCGCGGACATCTCGGATTCGTCCAAGGGAGGAGATAGCGAAGCGGCGAACGGTCGAGTTGTTATCGTTTAAGGCATTGATGAGTGGAGGGACAGCATTGACACCGCCAACACCACCTAACCCTTCGGCGGCATAGGCACGCATTTCGGCAGATTCTGATCGCAGTTTTCGCAGCAACAGGTGCGTCGGGATATACCGCCAATTCCGAACCGGACCGTCTCGATGTGAAAGCAACTTGATGAATTTGCGAGCTTTTTGCTGTAAGGACAAGTTTGAAGAAGAGTCTAAGGTTTCGCGCCGCATAGTGCCACCTCGCTATTTCTTTTCAAGCCTAAGCAACAAGTATTATACCATGTGTCGGATTAATCAGCAAATTGTTTCTAACTCACTACTCATAACCCACAACTGACCGCCATTCCGCTACTAAAGACTGATGCCTAATTCCTTTGCGATGGTGTACACATCTTTATCGCCGCGACCTGAGAGACAGACTACGATAATTTTGTCTTTATCAAGTTTCGGCGCGAGTTCACGCAAATAAGCGATAGCGTGTGCGGACTCTAATGCCGGAATGATACCTTCTGTCTCCGATAGCAACTGGACCCCTTCTACGGCTTCTGTATCGGTGATCGGGACATATTCTGCTCTACCGGTTTCACGATAATAACTGTGTTCCGGTCCGACACCCGGATAGTCTAACCCCGCAGAAATCGAGTGTGCGGGCGTTATCTGACCGTCATCCTCTTGCAAGAGATAACACTTAGCACCGTGAAAAACGCCGACGCTGCCCGCAGTAAGCGGTGCTGCATGCCGTCCGCTGCGAATGCTCTCACCAGCGGCTTCTACGCCAATCATCCGAACGGATTCATCGGCATAGAACGGATAGAACATGCCGAGTGAATTGCTCCCACCGCCAACACAGGCGACAACACAATCCGGCAAGGTGCCTTCTTGCTCTAAGATTTGTGCTCTCGCTTCCTCACCGATAACGGCTTGGAAGTCTCGGACTATCATCGGATAAGGATGTGCACCAACAACCGAGCCAAGGAGCAGATAGGTCGTGCGGACGTTTGTTACCCAGTCGCGAAAACAGGCGTTGATTGCATCTTTTAAGGTGCGGGAACCGGAGTTGACAGGGACGACTTTTGTACCCATCAACTGCATACGGAAGACGTTGAGGGCTTGGCGTTCTATGTCTTCTTCACCCATGTAGACCTCACATTCCATATCAAACTTTGCGGCGACAGTAGCTGTTGCAACGCCGTGTTGTCCTGCACCCGTCTCAGCGATAATACGTTTTTTACCCATCCAGCGTGCAAGGAGGATTTGCCCGATTGCACTGTTGATTTTGTGAGCACCTGTATGGTTGAGGTCTTCCCGTTTGAGATATATTTTTGCCCCGCCGAGGGATTCCGTCAGACGTTCGGCATAGTAGAGCGGATTTGGTCTCCCGACATATTCGCGGAGATAGTACTGAAATTCTTGTTGGAAGTCAGAGTTATCTTTAAGTTCTATGTATGCTTCTTCGAGTTCTAAAAGGGCGGGCATCAGTGTTTCGGGGACGTATCTGCCTCCGAATTGACCAAAATGCCCTGTCGCGTCAGGGAGTTGTTGCATGTGATTCTCCAAATATATATTTAACGTAAATTATACTTTAGCACGTAGGTTGGGTTGAGTGGGCACAATGTCCAAATAATTCTAAAATCTACCATATATTAACATGAGTTAAAAGTAGTAGGCACACGCCGTGTGCCGTAACAGAAGTTTAAAAGTAGTAGGCACACGCCGTGTGCCGTAACAGAAGTTTAAAAGTAGTAGGCACACGCCGTGTGCCGTAACAGAACAGACTGTAGGTTGGGTTGAGCGGTGAATGACCAAAACACCCAATTTACAGAGGGTATTTCCACCCTCAACGAATCATTCCTATAGATAGGTCCAGCGAAACCCAACAATCCAGTTTTTTATCGAACTCACGTATATCTTAAGTTTTTATTTTTATAAAGCATATCTATAGTTTTTTCTTCATGAGCGATTTAGCTCTGAGATTTGATTGTTCCAAGACCTGTGGGTTAACAACGGATTCCGGTAGCTTTCCTGTTAGCACTTCCACGATACACGTGGCGGCAGCAACCTGAAGATCGAGAATTGATTCCTCTGAGATAAAAGCAGCGTGCGGTGTAACGACAGCGTTATCCAGCGTGAACAGTTCTTCGTTTTGTTCAGGCGGTTCTACTGCCAGAACATCCAACCCCGCACCAGCGATTTCAGCATTGCGAAGTGCAGCAGTGAGTGCAGCAGTGTCTACGATACCCCCGCGCGCCGTATTAATCAGATAAGCTGTCGGTTTCATCGCCCGAAATTCGGCATCGCTAAACATACATTCTGTTTCTGGTGTGAACGGCGCATGAATCGTGATAAAGTCAGAGGTTTCAAGGAGTTCTGGAAATGAAACTTTTTGTGCACCGTGTTGCTGAATTAATTCGGGATCCGTACGTGGGGAAGCAACGTTGATTGTGAGACCGAATGCTTGCGCTTTTGGCACAATTGACCGCGCAATCCGTCCGAATCCAACGACACCGAGCGTTTTGCCTCGGATTCTGCGCATTGTTGGTCCGATGTTCTGTTCCCATGTACCTGATTTAATTGCCTGATTGTAGCGTGGAATCTTTCTGGCACACGCCAACAGAAGCCCCATCGCATGATCAGAAACTTCATCGATACAGTAGGCAGGGACGTTGGTGACGACGATACCGCGTTCAGTAGCGGCTTCCACGTCGATATTGTCCAGTCCGATACCGCAACGTCCAATAATTTGGCATTTTTCAGCGGCGGCAATGACAGACTCGCGAACCTGTTTCCAGCAAGTAAGAATGCCGTCCACCATCGGTGCGAAGGTTAAGAGTTCTGCCTCCTCACCAGTCTCGGCAGCGACAAGTTCCGCTCCAATTTCAGCGAGAACCTGTCGTTCAGGTTCTATGGAGGGCCATGCATAATCGGTTATGAGAATTTTCCAATCATTTTGCATATTCTTATCTACCGTGCGCCGTTGAAAAACGCCTTTATGAGAAAACCTTTCCAGGGTTCATTAGGTTTAACGGATCTAAGGCGTGTTTGATAGCACGCATTAAGTTGATTGCCTCTCCGTGTTCTTTTTCTAATGCGTTTCGTTTACCAATGCCGACACCGTGTTCACCGGTGCAAGTGCCATCCATCTCTAAGGCGATGTCTACAATCTGATGGCTGAGGTGTTGTGCTTCCGCCAATTCATCGCTATTATCAGGTTCAAGCGGGAAGACGACGTGGAAATTTCCATCTCCTACGTGTCCGAGCATTGTTGCAGGCAGGTTTGATTTCTCAAGCAACACTTTGGTTTTGGCGATACATTCAGCGAGTCGGGTGATCGGAACGCAGGCATCAGTAACATAGCCGACGGAACCCGGACGGCGGTTAAGTGCTGCGTAGTAGCTATCGTATCGGGCTTGCCAAAGCCGATTACGTTCATTTTCATCTGTTGCCCATCGGAAGTCCCCACTACCGTGTAATGATGCGATTTTACCAGCGATCTCCGAACTCTCTGCGACGGTATTCTCTGACCCATGAAATTCAAAGAAAAGTGTCGGTGCGACTTCATACGCTAAACCTGCGTATTTGTTGACTGCATCCATCTGAAGTTCGTCTAAAAGTTCGATGCGGGCGATACTCGCGCCTGTGTCAATTAGTTTGATGACAGTGTCTACTGCTGCAGCTACCGTTGGAAAGGCGCAGACAGCAGCGGCAACTGCTTCTGGCAGCCGTGTTAATTTAAGCGTGATTTCAGTAATAATTCCCAATGTGCCTTCGGAACCGATAAAGAGACGTGTGAGATCATAACCTGCGGCGGATTTCCGTGCTCTGCTGCCCGTATAGACGATAGATCCATCCGCAGTGATGACGGTCAAACCGAGGACGTTATCGAGCATAGTGCCGTATCGGACAGCACTTGTACCCGATGCCCGCGTTGCTACCATTCCACCTAACGAGGCATCTGCACCCGGATCAACGGAAAAATGGAGTTGTGTGCCCATTTCTGCGAGATGTGTATTCAATTGTAGCCGAGTTACACCTGCTTGGACGGTAGCGTCTCTATCCTCTTGGCTAACCCTAAGAATACGATCCATCTCATTGAGCGCGATGCAGAGTGTGTCTTCAGTTGCGACAACAGCACCTTCAACCCCGGTACCAGTCCCGTAAGGGATTATCGGTATTTTGTATTTTGCACAGATTTTGACGATCTCAGAAACTTCCTCATTGGTCTTCGGAAAGACGACAGCGTCTGGTAGCGCACCTTGGTGATAGGAAGCATCGCGTGCGTGTGCATCTCGGACAGTACTGTCTGTACTGAAGCGTTTTCCGAGAAGGTTGTGAAATTCTTCATGCGAGTGTTTTAGATTATGCTGACTCATATTATATTGCATTTTAGCATAATTTGAGGGTAGTGGCAAGATGAAAAGTGCTGCTATAGGGTCATTTAGTTCTTCTGTAGGAGGGAACTCCGATTCCCGACACAACTATGTAGGAGCAAATTCCTGCTCGCGACTTCTTCCATAGAACTATAAAATCCGAAAACTGAATAGACCAAATCTCACTCACAGGCATTTAGGGTGAATTATAAAAATATGTAGAAATTTTCCTGAAACGTCGCTCGCAACAACCTCGCTGGTTCCGCGTCCATAAAGTCTATTAATTCTAAAAATCTACCATATTTAGCCCCAGCGTGGCGATATGTGTATAGCAGCAGCAGGAGCTCACCCTGACTTTAGCCCCAGCGGGCGGCATGTGTATAGAAATGATGTTCCACAAGAATAAAGCCCCAGCGGGGCGATATGTGTATAGCAGCTCACCCTGACTTTAGCCCCAGCGGGGCGGCATGTGTATAGAAATGATGTCCACACAAGAATAAAGCTGGCTATTTGAAATAGTATTACTCAGGAAATGAAACGCGTTCGTATATTTCCTGCAAGGGCAATTCGCATTGGATTGAGGTGAGGGGAAGTTGCTGCACGAGGTTTTGGAAATCGGTGAGAATCCACTGTGAGGATTGTCGGGAGTAGTGTTCGACACGCACCTTGTCTTGTGAGACGAGGATGTATTCTTGCAAGGACTGGAGTTGTCGATAATGTACGAACTTTTCGCCTCTATCGTAAACCTCGGTTGACGGAGAGAGTACTTCTACAATGATTATTGGGTTGAGAAGTGTGTCAAAAACATCGTCTTCAAAACGACGGTCTCCACAGACGACACCAACATCTGGATAAAAGTAGGAAGTTGCCGAAGGGATACTCACGCGCATATCACTAGCGAAGACGACACACCCACTACCTTTCAAGCGAGTGTGGAGTTCTGCAAAGATATTACCTGTAATCAGATTATGTGCGAAACTTGCTCCGGAAATTGCAATTACTTCGCCGTTGAGGTATTCGCTCCTGACGATTTCCGAATCCGGAAGTGCTTTGCGTTCTAAAGCGATGTATTCCTCCGGTGTAAGATGTGTCTGGGCTACACTCGTCGCCATGGATTTCCTCCGAAGGTTTGTTGAATAATCGTATTGTACCATTAGTGTGCAGAGATCTCAAGGTCTTTATGTTGAGTCTCAGAGTCATTTAATTTTCTTGTGAATGGAACTCTAAATTGTGCCCCGCAGACTCTCACTGCGAGGCAACACGTGCATTCGGCGTTGATTCATCTTCCATCATATCCTGCAAATCCTTGAATCCTGTAAATCTTGGTTCAGACAAGATTCCCATCCCGACTCTTAACTCTTAACCCATAACCCACAACTCATAACCTATAACCCTTTCCACTGACCGCTGATAGCTGACTGCCATTCCTCCAACAATCCATAACCCATCCAAGACACAATCACTAGCGCGTTCTATAGCGCGTTCTATAGCGCGTTCTGTAGCGCGTTCTGTAGCGCGTCCTGTAGCGCGTTCTGTAGCTCTATTACTGACACATCACCCAAAAAACACACCAAAATCCACATAATCCGTTATGAAATTTTCATGGCAAATTTCATAGCACTCTTCACACAAACCCCATCCAAAACCCCCAAAAACCCAGTCACTACCTATGTTCGTAAAGTCTCTCCAAATTCCTCACATTTCACATTTTGCTATGAAAACTATGAAATTTACCACACACCTTCCCTCCAACCTACAACCCACAACC
The DNA here is from genome assembly GCA_958295815.1 of Candidatus Poribacteria bacterium. Classification (GTDB taxonomy): domain Bacteria; phylum Poribacteria; class WGA-4E; order WGA-4E; family WGA-3G; genus WGA-3G. Next base: position 765,193 of record OY282374.1, read on the forward strand.
CATAACCATTCTGCTATGAAAACTATGAAACTGTCCGTCACCTATCCTCCATAACTCACCCACAACCCATAACTCACCGCCCATAACCCATAGCCATTTCCATCCTGAAAATCCTGATTCAGACAATCTACATTTTTTTTCGTGCTTTTGACAATAGAGGTAAAGGCAAAAATTATGACGTGGGAGTTATAGCGTCACGGACTTCGTTGACAACGGCATCCGGTTGAATACCTTCGCCTTGTCCCTCAAAGTTAAGGAGGATACGGTGGCGGAGCGCGGGGAGCAGCACGGCATCAATATCCGTAAAGGCTACGTTGTAACGTTCATCGAGGAGGGCGTTGATCTTGGCAGTGAGTGCTATCGCTTGGACACTCCGAATACCAGCACCGAGATGGACATAGCGTTTGACGATCTCCGGCGCATCCTCGGAATCGGGGTGTGTACCGCGAACAAGTCGGATGATATGGCGTTCCACATGTTCGGCGATGATGACCTGTGGGACGAGTCGGCGCATCTCATTGAGTGTCTCCGCATTCGTCACTTTGTCGATGGTGATGTCGGCACCCGATGTAGTGCGGCGTAAGATCTCTACGATCTCATCTTCACTCGGAAAGTCGATGAGGAGTTTGAATAAGAACCGATCGAGTTGCGCCTCCGGGAGCGGATAAGTACCTTCCATTTCCAGCGGATTTTGTGTTGCCAAGACACAAAAGGGTTCTTCTAACTTATGACTGGTACGGCCGACCGTAACGGTGCGCTCTTGCATCGCCTCAAGGAGCGCAGATTGCGTGCGCGGTGTGGCGCGGTTAATCTCGTCAGCGAGGATGAGTTGCGAGAAAATGGGACCCTCTTGGAATTCAAACTGTTTTCTGCCGTGTTCATCTTCGACGAGGAGCGTTGTGCCTGTAATGTCAGACGGCATCATGTCAGGTGTGAATTGGATCCGCTTGAAGGAGAGATCGAGTGCTTCGCTGAGCGTATAGATGATCTGTGTTTTGCCTAAGCCGGGGATACCTTCAAGGAGTGCATGCCCATTGGCGAGCAGACAGAAAAGGACACCTTCAATAATCGCGTCTTGACCGACAATGCGCTTTTGGACTTCGGCTTTGACAGTGTAAAAGGTTTCTCGGAATTGTTGGATTTGAGGCTCTAAGTTCATATTTTTTAGGCGAGGTTGAATGAAGAGAAAAAAATAGTTCGGTAATATCTCAACAGCTGGATGCCTGAACTTGTTCAGGACTGTTTCGCTGATCTCGTCATTTGAGTTAAAACTTCAGAGATCGATAAGCTGGATGCCCGAACTTGTTCGGGATTGTTTCGCTGATTCGCGTCCGAAACAAGATGGGCATCCGAAAAAATTACTGATTTAAATTTCTTATACCTCATCTAACCTCACCCTCGGTCTAAGCGTGCTTGAAAGTGCACTATCGAGAGGCGAGAAATTTTACCAATTATCTCTCGTAACGTAAAGCGAACGGTTTTCCATCGGAAGTGAAACGCGATTGCCGCCAAGCCGATGCGATTCAATCATACCCATGAGTGTCTCTTGACTCCGACGCGCAAGATGAGCAGGTCCCTTGGTCTCGCGATCTTCGTCGAGTGCTTCGGCGATGTCAGTGATACCCATGACAGTACCCGTGGCACGGGACGTTTCTGGGAACGGCACTTCCTCAAAGAAGCTTCCATCCTTTTTTCGGAACTGGATTTCTCGGCTGTTATTCTGCACACGAATTTTACCAGTCGTGCCGCAGATCTCGTATTCCGGTCCAGTCCCTGCGGTGTTGTAGCCGTGTACGCCATTGGAATAACGGATGTAACCACAGGCGATACCCGGATCGACGTTGAGACGGTTACCATCCCAATCTGAATCTTCGCATATAATCGTGCCTTGCACAAAATCCACCTCTGGATCACCAGCGAGGAAAAGAAGCATATCAGCGGCGTGGGTTAATCCCCAGAGAGCCGAGCCTGCACCATATTGCGCGATGGAGCATAGAACGTTACCGATTTCGCCTCCTTCAACCAGTTCACGCACTTTGCGATAAATTGGCATATAACGGCGCTGCGTCCCGTAGTTGAATTTGACCCCGTGTTTTTCAACGATGTCTACTATGATGTCTGCCTCTTCCATCGAGCAGCAGAGCGGTTTTTCACAATAGATGCCTTTGACGTTATGCTCGGCAGCGAATACGGTGATGTCGGCGTGTGGAGCCGGACGCGTAGCAATACAAACGATGTCAGGTTTCTCTTTTTCGATCATTTCTTGGTAGTCTGTATAAGCGTTTTCCGCTCCGTAGCGTTGCCTGATGGCTTCAGCCTTTTCAGCAAAGACATCGGAGACAGCGACAAGGTCTGTTCGCTCACATGCGACAGCTGCAGCAGCGTGCGAGAAGGGTTGCCATATAAAACTATCGTCTCGTCCTTCAACTTCGTCGTCGATGGTTGCACCCATCCGTCCGCATCCGATGAGACAGGCTTTGTATGTGTGTGGCATAAGTTTCTCCTATAAACTAATTCTAATAGAATTGAAGGTCAGATGCAAGATTATTGAGCGAGTGTCCACCTGTGTTTAATCCAACCTACGCTTCTGGTATGTTATCAAAATCAAAATCCATTGTCAAGCCTACTGAAAGTCGTTCGGTGCTAAGATCTTTCAATTTCTTGTAGGAGGGATCTCCAAATTTTGCCCATACGTGGCAAAATATGTCTTTGCTTTACATTTCCCGACTCTTAACTGACCGCTGACTGCTGACCGCTAACAATCTTGTAAATCCTGGCTCAGACAATTCACGACACCGGACATCGTTGAAAATCACTCGCCAGTATAGAGTTTTCCGAAGTAAGGGCGGTAACCTGCGGGACCAGGGTAGCCATCCCAATAGATAGCATCGGTAGGAAACGCCGCTTCACCACCGCTACGGAGCCACGCCATGAGTGACGGATCGGTGCCGCGGCGTTCGATTTCGTCAACAGCAGCGGCGTGCAATTTCGCAACCACATCTGGGTGTTCATTGGCAACGTCCTCTAATCCACCGAGTCGGACGAGTTTTGAATTTTCGGGTTTCGTCCCGACCTCTAAACACCACTCACGGTTGAAAATGGTGAAGAGGTTGATGTTCGGATTCTCTGCGGCGTTCTCCCACCGTTCAATGCTTCCACCTGAGAGCGCAAGTTCCCTTTCACCTGATTCTCCATTACGTGCAGGCGTTAATATATCATGCCCTTCAATGCCGTCAGGATGTTCCTCACCCAAGATATTGAGGATCGTCGGGAAGAAATCCTGGGGTTGCACGATGACGTTGCTTCTACCCGTATCTCCTTCTGGGAGTCGGATAAAGAGTGGGACATGTGCTTCCTGCTGACGGACGGGTTGCCCTTTGCCAAATCTACCGCGCTCACCAACGTTTGTACCGTGGTCTCCAGTCAAAATGACAGCGGTGTTCTTGTCTAACCCTGTAGATTCAAGCGCGTCAAGGAACTGTCCAAAGCAGTGGTCCATCCATGTAGTTTTAGCGGAGTATTGTGCTTTGATATGCTGTCTCGCTTCATCTGAAAGTTGAGCGTTGCCGCGGGCACCAAGACTGCGCGGGTCAACACGACCGTCGTAACCCGGACGGGTGTCGTATTTTTTCATGAATTCGAGGGGCGCGTCCCAAGGTTCGTGCGGATCAAAGCAGTCTATCCAGAGGAAAAAGTTGTCTCGTTTGGCGTTATCTTTGAGGAATTGCGCAGCGGTGTTGAAAAGTTTCGCACAGTTCCAGTCTTCCGGTTTTTTGCGGTTTCGGTTGGCGCGTGCGTAGCTGCGGAGCATACCTGACTCGGCGGCTTTGTCGTCAATGCAGTCAAAGAGGGGTTGACGCGTCCAATTGTCGGGCCACGCTACGGTATCGCTAATCCAATCTCTGTCGACTTCTGCGCCGCGAACGAATGTCCAGGCGTGGAAGGGCCAGTCGAAATTGTGTCCACCGTTGACGAGGTGCGGTGTATCATGAATCAGTTGGGTGGCATAACCGTTTCCCGCGAGCGTCCACGGTAGGGTTTGGCGTTCGTGGCGGAGCGGTTTCCACGCATGGATGGGCGCACCGTATTGTCCGGTGATGACATCAGTTCGATAGGGGATCGTTGGGAAGCTGGCACAGAAAGTATAGTCGTATGCCAAAGCCTTGGAGGCAAACCGGTCGATATTAGGTGTTTCTATCCAATCATTCCCGTTTGCGCTGATATAGTCGTAGCGAAGTGTATCAATAACGATGTAAGCCAGATTCATATAAATCTTTCTCCGTTGGTTTACAGCACGACGGAGCGTGCCTACTACTCTACCCTAAGTTGCTACTAAGAAGTTTTAAACGTTTCAACAAAGCCTTTGAAGTGATTTTCACATTGTGGGAGGGGTTTGGAACCCCGAATTCCCATGTTACTCTACCATTTTGGTATCGCACCGAGCAAGAGTTTCTGTTGCGGTGTGCCCTCTTCTCGAAGTTTTGTGACGCGCGGACCGTCGAAGGGTTCTCTGGATTTCATCCACGCGTTCTGATAGCACATAAGACAAACGCGTCGCCGTTGTGAGGAAGTATTAGCGGCACCGCGATGCCAAGTCCATCCATCGAACATAACCGCTTGCCCTGGAGATACAAGTACCCGTTTCTCATCTGGAAGTTCGACCGGACTCGCCGGTGGACGGAAGAGTGCCCTATGGCTGCCGGGTTGAATGACAGTGGGACCGTTATCATCGGTGACTTCGTCGAGATAATACCCGCAGTTAATCTGTGCCGGGAGGCTCCCGTAAGGTGTGCCTTCTGGTGCAACGGGCCAAGGTCCGTCGCGATGCCAATTCTGGTCGGGAGTTCCGGGTTCGGTGATACGTGCCGTTGCGCTGTGGAGTTGGACACACGTACCCAGTATGGCTTCCATTCGCTTTAGGACGGGCGGGTTATCGAGTAAAAATGCGAACCGGTCATCTTCTTCAAGCAGTTCACCGATGAATTGGCTTTTATCTTTACGCTCGTAGCTTTCGTCAAGCGCGTTTCGCAAAGACGCAATCTGTTCAGGTGTTGCGGCGTTATCGACGATGAGATAGCCCCAGTTGAGGAAGAAATTGACCTCTTGTTGCAGTTCGTGATCCAATTCAACATTGAGGGTTGGTGGTACTACGCTTGCCATCAGTTATGCTTCCTTTATTGCTTCTCGGTCGGCGGTTGCCCATTCTTCCCAACGTTCTTCATCGGAACGGAGAAAACCGGAGTTGCATCGAGGTTGGAGTTGTTCATCTACACCGAGAAGTCGCATGTGTTGATAATTATTGGCGGTTCTCGCCGCTTCGAGCAGTTGTTGTGTGTGCGGACCCGTGTGATGATCAGTGTGTTTCAACCATGTCAGGTTATAATAGATACTGAAGAAGTAGCGTAACTTTCCAGAGGTATTCGGTGTGCCCGAGTGAATAACTCCGTTGTGGGTAATAACGACATCCCCGGCTTTCATGTGGATAAGCGTTTCATCAGGATGCGGTATTGCCCGATCCGTATCTTCCATCGTAATCGGCTTGCGGTGTGAACCGACAATGACACGTAGCGGACCGAATTCGTCTGTCAAGTCTTGCAAATAGGAGATAGCATTAATAGCGTTTGGACGGTGATAGGCGTCGGTATACGGAACATGTGCCCATCGGTCACGATGCCAACCGGAGACCCTGCCTTCCGCTTTTTCTTTTTCCATTGGCGGGAACGCCGCGAGCGTCAGGTTATCTAATTGCACAAAGGGTCCCATCACCTTTTCTATAAATTCAAGGATTGTGGGATGCGAAACGGCGGGCCACATCAGTTTAGGAGCGAGTTCAAGCGTGTTCCCAAACCATGTCTGTCCATCATTGGCTGCAGAGAGTTCCGCGTGCTTCTCTCGCCAACTTTGCATTTGCTGTTCGTCAAACACCTTCTCGAAAACTGTGAATCCATCTTTTTTATACGCTTCAAAACGTTCGTTTAGTGTTGGCATGTCTCTGTTCCTACAAGTTGATTAACGCAGTCCGTTTAGGATTGCATCAGCGAGTTCCATAGTCTTGACAGCTTCATCGAGGTTGGCAGCCGGAAACGAAACGGGTGTGTCGGATTTGACGCGATCCAGGAAATACCTATTCTGCTCAACGGTGCCACCCGTGCCTGCTTCAGTGATTTTGTGTTGCGTGCCGTCGCAGAAAACCGTGCCCTGAGAGACGCCTTCAAGATACGCGGAAATGTCTCTGCCGTGAATCTCGTATCGTTCAAGGCGTGCATTTGTGGTGTAATTCGCGATATGTTGAGCAACACAACCGTTATCAAATAGAATGAGTGCAGCGTGAACGTCTTTGTAATCAGAGATCGTCCGCTGAACAACACTATGGACTTCTTGGACATCGGCTTCGGCGATGGCACGGATCGCATCGAGTGCGTGAATCGGTGTTTCCAAAAACATATTGTCCATCAGGTGTTCTGGAAATTTGCCGGACTGTGCCAAACGAGTGATACTCTTGTGGAATTCACCGACGATTTGTGTGACAGGTCCCCGCGCCGTGACTTGCCGTTTCGCTTCGACGATAATAGGGTGGAAGCGACGGTTCCAACCTACCATTCCTTTAGCACCTGTCCGTTCTGCGGCGTCACGCAATCCGACTGTTTCTGCGACGCTCATACCCGGTGGTTTTTCTAAGAGCGTGTGGATACCTCGTTCAAAGCACGGAAGTGCCGCTTCGCCGTTGAGGTGTGCCGGTGTAGCGACAAAAGCAGCGTCTAAGGTCTCACTGTCCAATAGCGCCTCAATGCTCTCATAACGTGCTGAGACGTTGAACATATCTCCTGCATTGTTACGTGCAGCTTCAATTGGATCACAGACAGCGACGAGGGTCGTGTCGTCAAACTCCGAAAGGATTTTCATGTGACCGCGACCTCTACCGCCGCAACCGATAACAGCAACTCGTAGTTTTGACATGGCTTACTCCTTTAACAGATGAAGTGTCGAGATTGAAAATTGCTCTTGCAGGCACTTTAAGGTGGCGAGGTTTCTAACCTCGCCAGTAGAAAGAAATTGAGTCGGATAATTACGCCAGCAGTTTAGCGTCGGATATGCGGTGCTTCCATGACTTCACGCTGTTCTGGGGACATCTCCTCAATATAATCTGGGTATGTGACTTGGTGTGCTCCTGTGCCGTAAGATTGGAATCCGGGACTGAATTTGTAGAGCAGCGCGCGGCGTTGATGGCTCCCTTTCCATGGGAGTGTGCCGTGTGTCAAGGTCTCAGTAAAAATCACCGCATCACCCGCCTTGGCGTTGACTTCAAGAACAAGATTCTGGTATTGCTCGTACCGTTTCATGCTGCTTGGACACGGGAGGTTTGCCTTGTGGCTTCCGGGTACGATCGCTAAGCCACCGTCACCAGGACCTTCGTCTGCGAGCATGTATTCAACGACAGTCAAGCCTGTGTATATGCGTCCATATTTGAAGAAATAGGCTTCGGAGAAATTGGGACGTTCGATCCCGCCGCCGTGTAGTGTCCCACCTTCTGTGCCGCTTTCCATAGCGATCAATCCGGGTCCATGGTCGAGTCGGTATTTTTCACCCAAGATCTCTTCGAGATGCGGTTTAACATTCGGATGCACGAGAAGGTCACGAAACGTTTCACACCAAGGTTTTTCCCATGCAAGCATGCCACCCATGTCCATTCGGTATGCTGTACCTGAAAGTGAAGCTGAACCGCCTGCCAGAGAACTATCGCGTTCTCTAAGTCCTTCGATATGGTGGTCAATGGCGGCGTTACATTGTGCAACTTCTTCAGTTGTCAAAGCGTTTTCGACGATAAGGTATCCAGTCAAATCGAATAGATATTTTTGATCTTCGTTCATTATGGTATCTCCTTCTTGTGACTTACAGGAAGTTAGTTTCGTCTGCTTTACCTAATGTTACGCTACGACTTCGCTTCTTCAATACTTTGGGGGCTACCGGTTACGTCACCTCCAAGCCATCGATAGGGACGTGGATAAAGGGTCACGGATCTGTCGTCCAAGGGTAGTTTGACAGGAACACTGTTTCGGGTTGCTGAGAGTTTCGCAGCAATCGCGACCTCCAACGCTTGTCGGAGATCCGCGCCGGTAATCCATGGGGTTCCATTCCCATCAACAGCTGCCAAAAAGGAGCGGATTGAACCGGTGAGGTAACTGAATTCGCTCCATGGGTAAGGATTATAGTTGGGTTCAAATCGGACACGATTGCCGTGACGATCAAAGCCTTTAAAAATCTCTGGCGGGTTCCAATCCCAGCGGACGAGGCATTCATCTGTCCAGACGTCTACACCGCGACACAGCGTTGGGCTTCCGAAGACATTGCATTCAAGTCCATTGCTGAGTTGGAAGCGTCCATTGATGATTAAACCTTCATCGGTTTCAGCGTCTAAGGCTTCTGGCGGGGTTCCCCACGCGATTACCTCTTCAACTTCGGCATTGGTGAACAGCCTGAGTACGGAGATGTGTTGACAGCCACCACCGGAAATTTCACCGCCAAACCCGTGAACGCTGGCACCTCTGATATGCCCGAATTCACCGTTGTGGAGTCGGGATGCTGCTTCCTGTACCTCGTTCATTGCCCGCTGCAGGTTACCGCCAGCAAATACCACGCCTCGTTCACGACACGCTTCAACCATTGCGTCGGCATCTTCGAGGCTTGCAGCGATCGGTTTTTCCGTAGAGATGCCTTTGACACCGGCTTCGGCGCATGCAATTACGGCATCCTTCATGTATTTTGTGGGCGTAACGACTACCGCGATGTCTGGCACGGTGTTCGCTAATAAGGTTTCTACATCTGGGTAGAGTCCCGCAACACCGAAGCGCGTACCGAGGACATCTCGCCGTTCCGCATTGGCATCGGCGATCGCGACGATTTCTGTGTCAGGATAGGTGGTGTATGCCTCTGCATAATTTTGCCCCATCCGTCCACAGCCGATGATAGCTACACGATGTTTGGTGTCGCTCATTTTCAAGCCTCCTGATTCTGAATGTTAGCAAGTTTTCAAAAGTCTGTCAAGAAAAAGTGGTGTGTTTAGGGTTGTTTAGTTTTCGCACTACAAACCTTCCTGCTCGTATAGAGAAACCATTTACCGTCCGTTAACGTTACTCAATCAAAGGGCAACAATCCTGCCAAATCCTTGAATCCTAAATTCACAGCCGACCGCCGACTACTAACTGCTGACCACCGACCTCTGAGTGCTGAAAAACGTGCTTGCTTTTTTTTATCTGTTGATGTATAATGAGCTTGAAAATGATTGGTTATTTCGTTGTTTGTGGGAACTATACGACAATTGGGTTGCTTTGATACAATTGGGGTAAAGAAAAATGGCTACAAAAATAGAAAAACGACTCAATGACTATGTACCGGACCTAAATATGCCTTTTGAGGACTTTCAGAAACAGTTAGCTGCTTTCATTCAAGCCGAACGGGAACTACTGAAAGCGCGTCTCTTAGAAGGGGAAAGCGGATTTGCAGCTTGCAAAATACATACAGCGATGTGGGATGCGGTTATTCAGAAGGTTTACGAGGTAGCATCCTTTCAGATTCGGGACGAATACCAGAAACAGCTTGAGGTCCTAAAAATGCTTCCGGACGTTGACACAGACGACTTAGAAACGGAACTGGAAGGTTGGCTGCCCGATGTTGCTCTCTATGGGGTAGGTAGTTATGGTAGGAATGAACTCTGTTATTTTTCGGATGTAGATGTTATCTATACCTCCTCTGTGGACTTAGAGGATATTTATGATGAGAGCACCCTTGAGCTTATCAGATGGTTCTACGATTTTTTTGATAGCCTTCACTCGGTGATTCCTGGGTTTGAGTTCAGTTTTATCTACCGTCCACTTGCGGATATAGCGAAATGGAACTATCAGGATATGACGGCACTGATTGATATGCGGTTTATTGCTGGTAATTCAACGCTAACAGAGCAATTCCGAAAAGCGGTACACTCTGGAAAATCCAATATCTCCCTCGTGTTGGATCTGCTGAAATCAAAAGCAGATGCTTTCAAGGCTTCTGAGGACACAATCTATCTGAACCAACCAAATGTGAAAACTGGACGCGGCGGGTTACGAACACTTCAGTATGCCCTGTGGATATGCGGGCTCCCAGACTTTACATCGATTCCAGATCTCTATGAGCAATATGATGATGAGCAACTGATCCCGTCCCTTGATTTCGTATTTAAAGTCCGGAATCTTCTCCATGTACTTGCCGATGCACCACATGATGATCTTTCCTTTCATCCTGAAAAAGGGGATATGTTACAGACAGAAGTCGCTCGGGTACTCGGATTTACAGATGAAACAGATGAAGGACGTTACGTGTTTATGGCGGAGTATTATGCCAAGGCAAAATATCTGCATTTCAAGGCGGAACTTCTCACACGCAAGATGTTAGCGAACGGGATTCCTATCTCAGATGTGCTTGCGGTAAGAACTGACCTGTTGTATTGTATTGATAATAACTTTGGTGAGCTGGATGCAGAAGAACTCTTCACGTTATTCATTTACTTCCAACAGTACGATTTTGAAATCGACGCGTCCCTTTCTACCTTTATTTCTCGGTATGTACATGCATTTGACTGGCACTCTTTTCAGAATCGGATGGTAGAATTGATAAACATGCCCGGTGATGTTGAGAAAACCCTAACCCGTCTACACCGACTTAATATTCTGTCGCGTCTCGGAGAAGGTGGGGCACTTTTTGAAAAGGCAATGATGACGCGGAGCGAGCGGAGTCTTGACCCATATACAGTAGGGAAACATACGCTCGTTGCGATTGGACATCTCGATGAAATCCGCAGAACCGAACCGAGTAGTCCGTTTGGTGGTGCTGGCTTTGGTTCACCTGTATCTCCATCCCCGACTTCTGAATTAGAGGATCTTAACACGGCATTTCGTACCCTTTCGGATCCAGCCCCGCTCTACATGGCACTTTTCCTGCACGATATAGATAAACCGGATCCAACCCATCCTGCAACCGGTGCAGAGAAAGCCAAACGCATCGCACCCGAATTTGGCTTCAATTCACAACAGACGGATGACATCTGCTTTCTCATCCGAGAACATTTGGCGATGATAGATTTGGCACGCTATCACCATTGGGATGAAAGCACGATTTCCGAATTCTGTAAAAAAGTTAACTCTTTAGAGCGTTTAACCTCGCTTTATCTGCTCACTTATTGTGATTCTAAAGCCAACGGTTCACAGAACTTTAGTCATGTGGTTAAACATAATTTGAAAAGTTTGTACGAGGCAGCACGAACCCGCTTTGTTGGCCAAGAGGAAACGCAGTGGGGAGCCTTCGCACCCGTCGAAGAATTTCAGCACTTCCTTCACCACATGCCGGTCTCCTACCGGATTAGTGTTTCCCCTGAAGAGATGGCGATGCATATAAAGATGACAGGGCAGATTGAAGGTGGGGCTACCGGGATAGAGGAAACACCAAGTGCCGGTGTCATTCAGTTTGTTGACCGTCCTGGCTTTACTGAGTTGCATCTGTGTAGTCCGAGCCGTATTGGAAAATTGCACACAGTCAGCGGACTCTTTTTCGCGAATGGCATAGATGTTCGAGACGCTCGCGTCTATACCAAACAAGATACGAACATTGAACTTGAAATCTATCGACTCGTTCATCAACCGCCACATCATAGTGGAGAACCGATGCCTCTTGATGAGGAACTCAAACGCGACCTGGATTTTGACATCCGAAGCCTGTTGGCGCAGGAAGTGACGCTTGAGGAGATTTTTAACAGACACTACGTGAATCTATCTGAGACATGGCAGGTTGATGAAGTGACTGTTGAGACGGCGCGGAGTTATACAGAGATCGTCGTTGTTGGTGAAGAAAAGGTGGGATTTCTACACTACTTTAGTGGTATCCTCGCGAAACTCGGTTTGAACGTTGATATGTGTAAGTGCTCAGGCTTAGGAGGTCAGGCGGTTGATCGATTCTATGTGCAATCGGTGGCTGATCCGAAAATGATACACGCCGATATTATGGCGGCATTAGAGGCTGAAAATGGGAATTAGCTAACTCCAGATTGATGAAGGAGTTGATTTGAGGGACGGATATGAAGCAACGTGTACTTATTACTGGTGCTGCTGGGAAAGTCGGTAGCGCGCTATGGCAGGCGTGGGAAGAACAAGACACTTACACGCTAACATTGATGGATATCAACCCAATTACTGGGTCGAATTCGCGCGTCGTAATGGCAGATATTCGCGACTATGATGCGATGAGAGAATTGTGCCAAAATCAGGATGTCTTGGTGCATCTGGCGTATCTCCGCCAAGATTCGCTTGGGAAAGTTCCCGGTGAAGTAAGCGATATTGGCGCGTCCATGAACCTGTTTGAAGCCGCACGCGAGCAGGGCGTTAAAAAGATCGTTTATGCAAGTACAAATCACGTTTCAGGTTGGAATGAGCGACTGAATTCCCCACCTCGGTTCTCTACGGCTGATCAGTTTCGTCCTGATGGATGGTACGGCGCGATGAAAGGAATGGCAGAGATCGCCGGACGCTATCTCGTTGACGCACACGATATGCGGTTCATTAGCTTCCGAATCGGGACTTTCAGCGGGACCTATGAACCGGAGGGGATACGCCACTGTAGTACGCTCCTAACACCGAGAGACTGCGTGCAGCTTTTCGGATTGGCTGTGGATTATGACGGACCTGTCAAATACTTGATTACTTACGGACGTTCTGCGAATTCTGATGGATATCAGCAGAGTTTCCTCGATATAAGCGGTGCCGTTGAGGTATTGGGGTATCAACCCCAGGATAATTTGGTTAAAACACATCTTCACAAATTTTTGTCAGAATCGTAACTGGTTTGTCCGTTAGATAACCTATGCGTGAAAATCCCGACTACAACGATATCTACTATCAAAATACAACGAACTACTCCCAAATAATTGACATCGTAACAGAACGTGTTATACCACTCAGCGACTTAGCTGCACCGATTGATTGGGAAGGGTTCTTTGGAAATGCACATCCGGTGGAAATAGAAATTGGATTCGGTAAGGGACGTTTTCTGCTCGAAACGTCAAAACGGCATCCGAAGGTGAACTATGTCGGGGTTGAGCGTGCACAGAAGTACGTTGGGTTGACACGAGAACGCTTTGAGAAGTACATGCAGCATTTTGGTGTCGATAAAACGTCTGGGACGTTCTCAAATGTGCGTCTCGCGTGGGCAGATGCAAACTATTTTTTAACTCGATATGTGCCAGCGGCATCTGTGCAGGCGTATCATATCTATTTTCCCGATCCATGGCCCAAGAAACGACAGCGGAAACGACGAATCTTTCGGAATCAGGACTTTTTGTCGGCATTGGCGGAGACACTCAAATCGGATGTCGGTAGACTTTATATTGCGACGGATTATGAAACGTATTTTTGGGAGATACAGGAGCGACTTTCGCAGGTGAGCGCACTGCGTCCTATTGAGGAGAATCTTAGTCCGGATCGAGATATTACGACGAATTTTGAAATGAAGTATACCTCAGAAGGTAGGGAGATCTATCGAGCGGTATACGAAAAGTTTTCGTCTTAGTAAACAGTCAATTTTTCTCAGGAGTAGTGTGATGATTTGAGCGGATTGTGGATTGCTAACGGAGAGTAGAAGAAATGAAATCAGAGCAACTTAGTAATGCTACACCTGAATTGTGGCAATCTCTTCCGAATGCGTCAGGGGTTTATCTGATGAAAGCCTCTGATGGCAGTGTCATCTATGTCGGAAAAGCAGTCCGTTTGCGAACCCGGGTGCGCTCCTATTTTGGCGAAGCTGGCAAGCCAAAACTTGCTGTCAGAAGTAGAGACAAATCCCCACACGCACTGACATCACAGATGATGCGATATGTCACAGAGATTGACTATATTGTCACGGAGACTGAAGTCGAGGCACTGATTTTAGAGAATAACCTGATTAAGGCGCATCAGCCGCGCTATAATGTGAAACTGAAGGACGATAAACGCTATCCGTATCTACGCGTGACTGTCAATGAACCCTTCCCCCGCATCCACATTACCCGTAAAGCCGAAAACGATGGATCACGATATTTCGGACCGTTCGTTCACGTCCGTTCCACCCGCCAGACGCTCAAGCAGTTGACGAAGTTATTTCCTATCCGCACCTGTACGCTTCCGCTCGCGGAAAGTGGTAATAGATACCGTGTCTGCTTGGATTATCACATCGGACGGTGTCCCGGTCCGTGCGCAGATAGGATTGATGTCCCAGATTACGATGAGATCGTTCGGAAGGTATGTCAGTTCTTGAGCGGAAATACAGATGCCGTCGTTAAAGAACTAACATCGCAAATGGAAGCTGCCGCGGAAGCACTCGATTTTGAAACGGCGGCGAAATATCGGGATACGCTTAAAGACGTTCAACAAGCAATTACGACCCAGAGCTTGGATACTGTATCCGCTGCAGATGAGGATGTTATTGGCATTGCCGCTCGGACTGATATTGCGTGTGTTCAGCTTTTGCGGGTACGAGATGGTAAACTCCTTGAACGTGAGCACTACTATCTTAACGACGCCGATCCAGAATCCCTTGCAACTGCGTTAAGTGCTTTCATTTCGCAGTATTATCAGAATGCTGTCTTCGTTCCAAAAACGGTTGTCTTACCCATGCCGATTGAAGCGATAGAACTAATTGAAGATTGGCTTAGCGAAAAACGGGGGAGTCGCGTCGGATTACACGTGCCAAGGGCAGGTAGACTCCGAAAGTTACAGGCTTTGGCATCGAAAAACGCCGAAATCCTCCTGACACAGCGTGAACAGAATGTGGTCTATAGCAGTGGGGTGGAACCCGCACTCGTTGAATTGCAGGAGCTGCTTGAGATAAAGCAGCCACTTAGAAGGATTGAGGCGTATGATATTTCGAATCTCGGCGATAGGTTCGCAGTCGGGTCAATGGTGGTTTTGGAGGATGGAAAACCGGCTTCAGGAGAGTACCGTCGATTTAAGATTCGCACGGTTGTTGGACAAAACGATTTTGCGATGATGCAGGAGGTTATTACCCGACGCTTCCGCCGTGCCCTCGCAGATGATGAGAAATTTAACAAATTGCCAGATCTGATGTTGATTGATGGTGGGAAAGGGCAGTTGAGCGCAGCGCAGACAGCCATGAAAGCTTTCGCTTCCTCCAGTCTCCCTGATATTCCGATGATTGCACTTGCGAAGCGGATTGAGGAGATTTTCGTTCCCGGCAAATCCGAACCCATTGTGCTCCGAGAGGATAACCCGACTCTACACATGATTCAACGTTTACGAGATGAGGCACACCGATTTGCGGTTACATATCATCGCCGACTCCGGCAGAAGTCACTGAGCGTATCAGTGCTTGACGAGATCCCGAACCTCGGCCCGAAGCGGAAACAGGCACTGCTCAAGCATTTTGGTACGATTGAAGCGATTCGAGAGGCGAGTTTGGATGGCTTGCTTTCTGTCAAGGGGATTCCACGCAGCGTTGCTGAAAACATTCGGAAACACCTCTGATCTGCGATCTTGAGACTGCACAAATCTGTGCAATGTATTCAGTGAACTGCACTGGTTTGGGCAGTTTCAACACTCGAATAGGCGGACTTTAGCATAACTGTAGTGTTTCTGGGTTGGCATGTTATTTGCAATAACTATTTCAGTCTTGATATTGAGTGCTGGCGCGGTTGTGAACACATAACGGTGTGTCAGCCTTAATTTTTGGTAAATTAGCCTTAATAAATAATAAAGAAGTAAAAAAATGCAAGAAAGAAACATCAAAATCTTAGCTATCCTGCTCATCTTGTTGAGCGTCGCGGCGTTACACGTGAAACTCTATCGGTTTTCGGAGGTGACCTACGACGGTGCGTTGCAAGTATTGGTCTGCTTGGGGCGTGTTGTTGGGATAGACACAAGCGACGAGGCGGACCAGGTATTGTCTTTCCGAATCCTCTCCGGGCAGTTTCGTGGGGAAACTGTTCAGGTGAACAACGTCTGGACGGGGCGCGCTTTTGGGGACCGTGTATTGCGGAAAGGCGATGTGTTATTTCTCGATATTCCACTCCGCGATCCTGCGAATCCGAAAATTGACACTATTTCGATGCGAGAGTACTTCCGCACGCCGTTCCTGCTTTATCTGGCAGGGACATTAGGTGTCCTGATGATACTCGTTGCTGGCATGAAAGGCGTCCGCGCCATTCTGACGCTCTTTGTTACCGCACTGGCTGTGCTTTATCTACTGGTTCCGCTAACTATCAGTGGTTACAATCCGATTGCAATTGCCCTCCTGATTGCTGCTTTTCTTACATTCACAACTTTCCTTCTCATCACAGGATTTAGTTACAAGTTGATCTCTGGTGTCCTTGGGACCCTGGGTGGGTTAGCCGCTGTTGGGGTCTTATCTGTTCTGAGCCAACATGTGATGGCACTGACTGGGCTGGCGCAAGAGTTCGGTTTTTTGGAACTCGGTATTGCGTTGTGGCGGACCTCTGAGTCGCATGGCTGGAATTTCACGGGTATCTTATCCGCAGGTATCATCTTAGGTGCTGTTGGCGCGATGATGGACGTGAGCATGTCCATCTCCTCAAGTGTACATGAGGTCAAGCAGGTGAATCCGAACATCACTGTCCGCCAAGCGGTTCGCGCTGGATTGAATGTCGGTCGCGACATTATGGGAACGATGGCGGATACGCTCATTTTTGCGTATCTCGGCGCGCACATGATGACAATGCTCCTACCCCGCATCGATTTTCCTGAAGTCGGGATTCTCTACCCATTTCTACGCCTCGTCAACGATGAAGCAACGGCGGTCGCGATTATTCAAGCAGTCGTTGGAACTATTGGATTGGTACTCACAGTCCCGATCGCTGCAACGGTTGCTGGCTTCCTAACACAGTACGCCAAGGTTGACAAATCTGAAATTCACGAGGACCTGCCTTCGGAGGAAGAATTGGAGGAGTTATTCCGTGCCGATCCGCCTCGCAGCAAAGCACGAATCGCTGTGCCTATCGCTATGGCGATCGTACTGATTGGCACAATTTTTGTTTACTATCGCACGCACGAACTCTCCG
Source organism: Candidatus Poribacteria bacterium (assembly GCA_958295815.1). GTDB lineage: Bacteria > Poribacteria > WGA-4E > WGA-4E > WGA-3G > WGA-3G. The sequence goes on from OY282374.1 coordinate 782,282, forward strand.
CGACAATCTCAGAACAACGCGATGCGCAGGGAAATCCTATCAATAAATCGGAATACGCGAAGGGCAGAGTTGTCCGACTGCTTGAGTCAAGTGGGAATTTTCTTTTTAACATTGACAGCAGTGCTGCGACTGATTTGGACAATCATGCCGTTCCATCGATTTTGCGTGAGGAATTCAAGCGTCAGGATATCCTGTTTTCAGATGAAGTGAGGGTCGCAGTTAAACCGTGGAAGGATAGTCGTTGGCTGCTCTCTGATGAGAAGTACGAGCAAACCTATAGTGTTCGAGCAATGGAGGACGGAGAGAAGCGGGTCCTGAAAGTCTATGAGTCAAAGACTGAACATCATATTCTTGAAGTGGAGATGCTGAGTGGAATGTATAAAGGCAGACGCTTGGTCCTACGAAACATTGTAAATCACAATATGCCATTATTGAGCATTCCCGCGGAACCTGGAGATGTTATTCTGTGCCGTGTTGCTGGAGATCCTGAACAAATTGGTCTCGTGAATATCGTTCAAGATTACGGCAGGGATCGGTTCCTGATTTGGATGGTCGGGGGGATGCTGCTGCTGATTATCCTGGTGGGTAGAATTGAGGGCATTCGGACGGCATGTGCGATGCTAATTTCTGCAGCGGTTATCTACTTTTTCATGTTGCCCTTAATCTCAGGAGGGGCAAATGCGGTGTTCATTGTAACACTGACCTCGGGTGCAGTAGCATTCGTGTCTCTGGTGTTTGTAATCGGTCCAAGTCGAAAGACGTTTTCAGCCGTGCTTGGGACAATGGGTGGCATTTTGGTTGCTGGCTTAATCGTTCTATTTGCACAGCAACACCTCCACTTTTCAGGATTAGAGAATGCGATTTCCGCCGATATTGTTGAGGCGACCCGTACACCACCGTTCGATTTTGTGCAAATCCTCTTGGCGGGTATGTTGATGGGTGTGTTAGGTGTTGCCGTTGACGGGGCAATTGAGGTGGCATCAAGTATGGAGGAAATCCGTAAAGCGAATCCAAATATGCCGACATGGCGACTTATCGCCTCTGGTCTTAACGTCGGGACGGACATCCTCGGTACCATGGTGAACACGTTGGTTTTCGCGTATCTTGGTGTGGAGTTGCTCTTGGTCGTCACTATTGCAGCACCGAATTTGGACTTTTTCAAATCGCCACCCGTGCAGCTTTTAAGTATCGGTGTTGTATCCGCGGAGATCGTTCGGTTGCTCGCTGGGACGTTGGGTTTGGTCTTGGCGATACCAATTACCGCGATGATTTGTGCCTTCTGGAACCCGAAACAAAAGGTATAAGATGTGACGGGAACTCTCAATTCTTCTGTAGGAGGGATCTCCGCATCCCGATAGAAACATACTCTACCATCCCCAACACTCAATTCTTCTGTAGGAGGGATCTCCGCATCCCGATAGAAACATGCTCTACCATCCCCGATAGGCTAGGTTAGAAACCTCGCCTGTTTTAAAGGTGCTCATTACTGCGGACACCATGCCATAACCGTGCCAAAACTCGCGAACACACTGTTTTCACCACTCGTTAGGATGCGTGAACCTTGAACCACGATCCGAGCGTCACTGCTCGTGATTTTGTAACTAACCGGGGCATCTTTGGCAATCAGAGGTTCGCCGTTTTCGTTCTTGAGTTTGTCGAGTCGGTAATGCACCGAACGGTGGGCTGGCACCTCAAATTCGCAAGAGACGTTCTCCAAATCAGGATCCTCATAAAGCACCTCTAAGAGACAGCATGTCCCTCTATCAGCAGTATTGGAGATACATATAGACTCATGCGAAAAATACCCACCACCCTGTGCTTCCCATTCCTGCTCCGCTGGCGTTAGTGCCGCCATGTAGCCATCCGGAATAACCCAGACATAAGCCCCATCGCCATCTGAAGTATAGGATCTAAGCGCATCCCCTATTGCCTCTGGATTTTCTGTTACTTCGTCCAAGGTGACGACAAGAAAACGTGAATTAGATTCAATTCCTTTCTCTGAATTCTCGTGTTCTAACACGCCTGCCACATTCAGGCATAGCTTATTTTCTTCCAACATAACGAGATGACTAACCCCTTGTGATGCCAGCCAATCCCCAAATGTATCGTTGAGAAGTGTTGTTAGGATCTCAGGATTTGAGATGCCTGCGTTTCGGTAATCTTGAATTGTTCCCAATAGTGTTCCAAATGTCATAAGTCCCTCGTTTTAAACCATCCATCGTTCCCCAATACCGAGGAGTGCCATCAACACATGCAAAAGCACACTCTCAGCATCGGTTCCAGTAAACTGGCGGTGCGTATCAATATAAGTACCGTAGTCGGCTGCCCATTCCCGAAAATAGGTCTCATATTCCCATCCGTCCGCAGTGCGGCGGAAAATGGACCTATGGGGATATGGGAGTTTCTGTGTTAAGAGTTCCTGTAGTTGTTCGGAGGTTGGTATCCATATACCTTTGATGTTTTCTGTCTTGGGTTGGAGTGCCTGAATTTTGGGGTGTTGGCACTGCTCTAAGTATTCTTGCGAAGGTATCTGTTTATCGGATTGATCCATCAGTTTGTGAATTTCGTTTTGATTTTTCGGGATGTCTCATACGCCACATCAGACTTTCGTTTCCTCCATTTCGCAAAAAAACCAAGTAAACCAGTGAGATTTGAGCCTGAAACATCAAAGTTCATTTTCACATTCTCCCTATCAATTTAACAGATATTATACGAGGTCAGCATTTCAGAGTCAACACTTTCTATTGAGACGATAGAATCATTCGGTTCTTCTGTAGGAGGGATCTCCGAATCCCGACGTTTTCCTGTAGGAGTACCCTTCTGGTCACAACCTCTTAACCTTCAATTCAGTACCCACAACCCATATAGAAGTGATCTCCAAATTGTGCTCCTAAAGCGCTAACGCATCCCGAAAATCTTGATTCTGACAATCCACCGCTAACCGCTGACAGTTGACTGGAACGTAACGATTTTTCTAATCTAACGTTTACAAATTAGTAATATCGGAGCATTTGTAATTATATAACGTTTAATCGGGAAATCATGTCTGTATGAATTATCTAAAAACACTTCAAACTGAGTACGAACAGGCACGCGATAAATGGATTGAGGTTATCCAATTGCGAACAGATTGGCGAACTGAAGACCCAGTTTACAACGAAGTACTTCGCGATTATAGGGAGAAAATGGACGCTTACTACCGTCACTTTACGGCAAACGGAGTAAAATCTGAAACGGATTTACGAACCTAACGTTTTACTTCTGGCGCATGATGATTTGGCACGCGTTGTGAGTGCTACTATCAATAGTTCATCGCAAATTTTCTGTAAAAGCAGATTTTTGTCACTTATTCACAAAAATTGCGTATTACAGGGCATGTCATCATATTTTATAGAAATATTAAAAAATCTTAGAAATCAAGGAAGGAAAATTCAATGAATTTCCTAATAGTACTCTCCGTTGCTTGGGTTAGCTTACTTGTCAAATTTTCCAGATACTCCTAAGTCGGAACGGTGTCTCAATCTGCTTATGTAGTGTCAAACAAATCTACCGAATTAAATACCTAATAATTTAATGTTTGGGCAGGCTCTCGCGCCTGCCCAATCTTTTTTTAAAGTAGTAGGCACACTCCGTGTGCCGTAACCAAATCTCTGGAACCCGACAGATGCGCTTTCTAACCGCATTAAAAGTAGTAGACACACTCCGTGTGCCGTAACCAAACCACCGCGACCAAGCAGATGCTGTTTAGAACCACACTGAATCCCAATCCTAATAAAATCTTTCCCTAAAACCGCATCAAAGGCAATCCCTTTAACCCCGTAGGAAATTGTGCCATTAGGGAACAATATGTCTTAGCTTTACATTGACCTCTGTGTAAAAGTGCGTCTTTCTCCTTGCTTACCCCGTAGGGGCGGCATGTTTATATCACCTCCTTTTACCTTGATTTTTCCGGTCAAATGTGCTATTATTTGTTAAGGTATTAATGGTAGTGGCGAGCGGTTGGAAATTTGCTTGTCCTTCACTATCTCGTCAGTTGACAAACCGCCGGATTTAATACATGAGGTGTTAATTCAATGAATTTACAAGAATCTCAAGATAGAATCGGTAAATTAATGTTAAAATTTGTAGATGAAGTTAGAATTGCAAATGCGATGGGTAAAAGGGATATCAATTGTATATCTGAGAACGCATTAATTGAACTGTTTTCGAAGATCTATGGACATACATATTTAAAAAATTTGAATGTGTCTGACGGTTCTAATTATCCAGCGATAGATTTAGGTGATAAGGAAGCAAGAATAGCATATCAAATTACAGCTACACCTGGTTCCCAAAAAATAAAGAGGACTTTAGAAAAATTTGTTGCTCATAAATTGTATGAGGAGTACGACCGTCTTGTTATCTATATTCTGACAGAAAAGCAAAGCAGATATACAGGACAAGGATTTGAGGAAATAATACAAGGGAAATTTTCTTTTGATAAGGACCAGGACATACTTGATTATCGCGACTTACTCAACGAAATTTCAGGGTTTTCTTTGGAAGAATCGGACAGAGTAAAAAATATACTTGAGCTGCATTTCGGTGAAGGGATGGACGATGATGAACCACAAGATGTAATGGATTGGTTAGAACAGGTCAATAGCTTATGGGACGATCAATCGGGAGCGATAAAGATTGATCGAGGGGAATTAAGGAACGACTTACAGAACTTTGCTTTGGGAGGGAACGGAGTCGTTATTGGTAGCCCAGGTGTTGGGAAGACATACTTATTGAACGAACTCCACCAACATTTAAAATCCGATGAAATACCGCATCTCCTGCTACCTATTGACCGACTGGGCGATGGTACTCCTAGAGATTTGCAAAGTGTATTATCTTACGAAGTCGATCTAATTGACAAATTGAAGACTGTCCCCGTTTCGGACAAAAAAGCGATTTTACTCTTTGATGCCTTCGATGCTGCCCGAAACGAACAGACGCGTAAACGCTTCTTAAACCTAATTCGGCGCGCAATTCAGGAACTCGAAAACTGGAACGTCGTGGTTACAGTACGAACCTATGACGCTATGAAATCGCAGAAACTTTTAGATTTGTTTGGCAATTCTAATGACACCGAATATGAGAGCAAAGGTATTTTGTGCCACCATTTCACAATTCCCCCTTTTAATGAGAATGAGATTCTACAAGCCTTAGGTCAGATTGGGTGTCCGAAAAGAATCTACAACGAAAGTTCTCCGGACTTTAAGTGCATTCTTGCCAAGCCTTTTAATATCTGGCTATTGGAAAAGATTCTAAGGAACTTACCGGCCAAGGATTTGACCACTTTAAGTCAGATAAGTCAGATTTGTTCTGAAGTCGAGTTACTGGATCAGTTTTGGCAACAACGGGTTGGAAATGAGATCAGTGAGTTTGTTCTGGGACGAATAGCAGATCGAATGGTTCGGGAACGCTCATTGACTGTCAGGGTAGATGACATTTATGATGATGTGGATTTTGATAAACCAGTGCGAAGAACCGCTTGGGATAACCTCCAGAGTGATGAAATCTTGGCAAGAGTTTCTTCCACTGGACAACGAATCGCTTTTTCTCACAATATTCTCTTTGATTACGCAATTAGCGTCCTGCTCATTGATGATGAACCTCAGCACCTTGAAAATTTTATTCTTGAGGATGCGTCACGTCCACTCTTTCTACGACCGAGCCTTACCTACTTTTTTACTCGCCTCTGGTATTTCGACCCCACAAGTTTCTGGGAGGCTTTTTGGCACATTTTCCCAAGCGAACAATCTGTCCATTTGCGCCTTGTCGCGCGTTTGATCCCAACAAGTGTTATCGCTAATGAAGCACGTAACATTGACCAACTAACCCCGCTTTTAGAGAAGTTACAGAATAGGGAAGAGATCGCAAACGAAGCAGTAACGCGGCTCTTGCAGTCCCTTCAAACCTTGAAAATTGAGTGTGACTCGCTTTGGAGTCAATTTTTCGATCAGATTTCAAAATACTTGCACACCGATTTTGCTTGGGATATCGCAAATCTCACTTCAGATATTCTTGAGCGGGCAACAAAAAATGGGAACAAAGGTATTATAGAAGCTTGTGGAAGAAGTGGGAGGCGGTTACTTGAATGGGTATGGCAGGAAAGAGAAACGAGCGAAGGAGACTGGTATGATCGATTTGGTGGTCGTTGGGCAGTACCACTCGTCTCCAAAACGTATCATACGAATGTTAAAAAATCTCGTGCTCTTCTTGAAAAGGTTCTCCAACTGATTGAGGAAGATAATTTTCCCATAAAATTTCTGTCATGGTTGCCTGAACATGTCAACTGGATTTGGGATTATGATCCTGAGTTTGTTACCTCAATTTATTGTGCTGTATTCTATCATGACGAAACTAGCGATGTAAAGACAAACTTGGGTAGTGGCAGCGTGCTCTCTATGACAAGCACCCGCCGTCAGGATTACAGCATGTGCCGATATCGATTGGTGAAGCATTTTCCCAATTTTCTTCGAGCAGCACCATCACACGCAACGAAAGCAGTGATCCGAAGCTTGAATATCTTTATTATTAGGGGACATATCATTCGATATCTTAAAGAAGGTGTAACACTTAAGGATATGGTCGAGACGTTCAACTTTCGTAAAAAACCTGCTTACTTTATGGAAGACGGTAGTTATATATGGGATGCACAAAATTCATCTGATGAGCCAATTGAAATGGGAGATGCCTTGTTTGAATTCATCGCAGAGTTGACGATGTCGGAAGATTCACGTCTTGATTTAATTCTTGATGTGTTCCCTGATGAAGTGGTGGTGGCGTTCTTCTGGAAACGGCTCTTGAAAACTGCCACACAGTTTCCGCATGTTTTTGCCCCACGTCTCTTTGAACTTTGCATCGCGGCACCTATACAGAGACATCCGGAAGCCTTTTACGAACTCGGGCACTTTTTAGAAGCTGCATCTGCTGAATTTACGCCAGACCAACTTCGCCAGATTGAAGAGAGCATCTTGGCATATCCTACAGAGACAACCGATGAGAAACAGGGTAGCCTCCTTGAAAGACAGAGAAATCGGCTTCTTGCACGGATCCCTGCGAACTTGTTAACTACAATTGAAGGAAAGAAAATTCGAGAAGATATGGAACTTGAGAATAATATTCCTGCGAATCAACCCTTAGTTAGTTTTAGTACTTCGTCGGGAGCAGTTACTGAGGAAAAATGGCTCCAAACACAAGGTGTTGACACGACTGCACCTGAAAATCAGGAATTACAGCGATTTTCCGGGGTCCTCAATAAATTTGGTTCAGATTGGCTAAATGATGTACCAACGCAGGAAGCTATTGAGTTAATTTTACCGCAGTTACAAGAGACGTATGCTACGATAAAGAACAATACAGAAGCCGATCAGCAGGTAATCAATTTACTTTGGCGTAATCTAACCGATTGCGTAGCAATCCTCGGTCAGATTGCTAATAATCTTGAGAGTGATTCCTTCGCTTTTTGCCGGCAGGTGCTTTTAGAGGGTGCGAAACATGAAGAACCCAAACCAGATCCTGAATACGATGCCCAGTTTAATTCTCCAGGTTATTCTCCTTTTCCAAGACATGAGGCTGCTGAGGGGTTACTTAGACTTGCGTTTTACCAACCTGATGCGGAAATATTAGACGCAATTGAAATACTCGCGAGGGACCCTGTACCATCCGTTCGGATGGTAACAGTAATGGAGTTGTTCCTAGTTTATGACAAGGCACCGGAAAAATTCTGGGACATTGTGGACAATAGAGCGGCGCGCGAAAAAAATCTTGTTGTGCAAGAATACCTCTACCTTACGTTAACGCAGGTCGTCGGAAAAGCGAAAGAAAACGAAGATAAGACTACTCGCGTTATGGCAAATTTACTTCAACATACACCGGTACCTCCAGCAAAGTCAGGTTCATTTGATCCATTTAGTTTTTTGTTAATGGGATTGGCGATCGGCTGTGAAAATCCATGGGCATTAGAAACAATCGAAAATACCTTTTTCAAGGATCCGGTCCAATTCGCTAACCTCTTAACCCGTTCTGTGAATGAGGTTATGAAGAATTACGTTAGCCCGAAGCACTTTGAGACGGGTGCTGGACGCGAAAAAGCAAAACGAGCTATTGACTGGTTAGAGAAAGTGATTGATGTGGTATCTGATAGAATTAAGGAATTATATAGTATAGTCAACCGAGATGAAACTGAGGACGGGGTGAAAAAATTACACGATACTTACAAAGTGATTGATGAAGTAATAATGCGTCTTTACTTTGCAGTTGCACACAAAAGAGACCAGTCTGAAAAATCTAGCGAGGATATTTCCTACGAGTTAAAATGCCATTTCTACAACGAAGTCAAACCATTAATGGAACAGGTTATTGATTTCGCGCAGACTCCTAAGCAGGGTGTTATGTTTGCCCCAACAGCACACTATTTCATGCAAGTTCTAAAGAGTTTTCTCGGCTGCAACACCAAAGAAGTACTGCACTTAGCCGAGGGAGTTGTGAGATCAAGTGAACCGTTCGGTTATAATCTTGATGCCATTGCAGTTCAGGATGCTGTCGAATTCGTTGAAATTGTCCTTGCTGATTATCGACATGAAGTACGGGATGATGAGGAATGCTTGAGAGACTTATTGAATCTATTGGATATGTTTGCAAAAACAGGCTGGCCGGATGCGCTTAAGCTCGTTTGGCGACTTGATGAGGTTTTCCGTTAGATTAAGGGGCGAGTTTTCATGCTTACTATCAATCCCAAATATGTTGTTGATGACCAAGACGAGAAAACTGCTGTTCTTACAATGAAAGAAAACTGCTTTCTCAAAGTCCTTTGAGGATTTAGAGGATATTTTGGAAATGGATTCAGCGGTTGAAACGACTACAGATTTCCGTGCCTATCAAGAAATTCGATCTGAGTTATAAAAAAGAAGGAAAACTTTGTGCTAGATGACATTCTACCGAAGGCATTGGATATTGACTCAGTGATTGTTCCGTATTAGAGCGGATAGTGAGCCAGTATTGAATGAAATAGACAAACTGAACAATATCACCAAGGATCTAAACCGTGCAGAATATCCACAATAGGTTGTTAAGTTGGTTGGTGAGGTGATTATGACTGGTTTGGAGACAATACATATCGTTGATAGATTGCCTGCACCGAGGTGATTGTCTGGTTAAAACACACACGTTGAAACGTTCATAAATCCGAGGTGCTGAACAAAATTATTGGGCAAAAATCTTTTGGGGTGAGAGGTAATTGCATGTGTAACAATAGACATAGCACAGAACGGCGAGATACTATGCAAGTATGTCTAAATGGTCATATTGTCAATGCTGATTTTCACAGGCATCCTGAATTGAGAGAAGACTTTTGTGAGTGTTGTGGAGAGGAAACTATTACTAACTGTCCTAACCCAGAGTGTGGTAAGCCAATACTTGGTAACTTGCGAAGAGCTACAGGATTTCCTCTAGAGTCTCGACATTCAGCTCCGAATTTCTGTCCAAATTGTCGTGAGTCGTTCCCTTGGGCACGTAAAGAAGCGGCGGAACGTCTTGAGGAAGATACGAAAGAGTCGGTAGATGTACTGCAGAGAGTGTTTTCAAAATTTCACTTGATGGTACAGAAATTGCACACAAGACGCCGTGGCAAGAAAACACTTGAAGTAACAGATGAATATGATCTACAGGATTTATTGGATGTCTTGTTGACTCCGTATTTCGATGGTATTAACTCTGAAGAATCAACCCCAAGCTACGCGGGAAAATCGGCAAGAATAGATTTTCTAATCAAGGAAGAGGGAATCGGTATTGAAGTTAAAATGACACGTAAGGGACTGACTGCCAGAGAGGTAGGTGACCAGTTGATAATTGACATTGCAAGATATAAAGAACATCCAGATTGTAATACGTTGATTTGCTTTATTTATGATCCCAGTTACAAAATAAAAAACCGGCACCCTCTAATTGAAGATTTACAGAGCCAATCAACGGATGCGCTGAAAGTCGTCGTTTTTATTAACCCTTCGTAGATTATACAAAGGGACCTGTGTTTCGTGGACGCTGTAGGTGGTTGAGTTAGGGTTCCGTATCAAATGAACAAAGTTGGTTCTTTATTAATGAAGTCAATTTGGTTTTTAGGAACAATATGTTGTTATATTGTTAGTTCAAAGATGTTAGCACTAGAGGAGAGCTTTCAGGACGAGTTTCGCGATGCGATTCTAGACTATTGTTTAGACAAAACTCGAGTGAATTATTAAGGAACCGAAGGACCATAATATTCGTCGGTTTCGTAGATAGTCAATTGACTAAGCGATTAGCATCACAGGTTCAGTTTTAGGTATAATCGGTATTGGTGTGTCTATTTGGTATCTCATGAATAAGCACCAAAAAATAGTATTGTGAGGAGTACGTGTGGAGGAGGCTCTATGGAAAAGATTAAAAGTTTCATTTATCTGGATGAATATAAAATGTACTCTATTTCGTCTCAGATTTTTGAAGGCATTACAGAATATTTAATAGATTATCAAGAGGATGCGAAAGAAGAAAGAGAATCACGTCCAGTTCCAACTGGTAGTGGACGAATCATGGCGGACATCTTGAAATCCGAATCGGGTACTCAAGAAAAAAGGTATCTTCATGATTATTCTTATAAGATTTTTGAAGACCATCTTAGGGAATCGGAAAGAATCCTTAGTCTCTCGAAAGAAAATATTGATGATTGTATCAAGCAAATTGACAATGCTGGCTTTATTCAAGTAAGAGCTAAGGCTATATTCAATGACATCGACATTATTAAATCCACTATTGGGCAAATCAATGAATTGGGTAAAGCGTTAGCTTACATCACTAGTTTTAAAGAAATCGAAAGAATGCGCCAACAAGTGGAAACAGGGATGCAGTCTATCAAAGATAGGAATCAAAAGGCAAAACACAGGCAGAAATTCAAAGGGTTAACAAATATTGAGAAATTGGCGAAAGATCTAGGTTTGCGTCAGGATCCTGAGTATTTAAAACAGATAGCTCTTGTTCTAGATTACGGGTTTCGAGATCAGTTTACAGTGCAAATGCCTATAGGGCGTTACAGATTTTCAGCGGACTGTAAAAGAGAGGATCTTCGGGAAGATGTGCATTCCCTAATAAGAAAATACTCTAGATTTTCTGAAAAAGAATTTATACTCGTTGGAACTATGGCACAAGGTTCGGGCAAACCTGTTGATCGTCACAAGGGCAACGAGGACGATTATGAACCGCAGCATATCAAGGAAGCTATTATGGCTATCGTTGAAAGACTTTCAGTGGTGGAATCTGCATTCTCGGGAAAATTGGCAAACGAAATTATTATTGATCCAATTGCCATATATCGGGAGGTTTAATACGGATTGTAAATAATTTAACACCTAAACGTAGAGTTTGATTTAGCGAAAAGGAAGACTTTGAGTAACATGAAAATAAAAGAAATTCAACGCGAATTAGCATCGTTAGGGTTGGATGCGTGGCTCCTATACGATTTTCGTGGGATAAACCCCATTGCACAGAATGTGGCTAATTTGTCAGGAAAAAATATAACACGTCGATGGTTCTGCCTTATCCCTGCGGAGGGCGAACCGCGGTGGCTAGTGCATAAAATCGAGACGTCGAACTTCGTTGGCGTACCAGGAGTTACTACACTTTACGCAGGTTGGCAGGAACTTAACGAGGAGATGCGCGCCTTACTTGCCGGTATGAAAAGTGTTGCGATGGAGTATTCACCAGACGCTGCTATTCCGTATGTATCAAGGGTAGATGCTGGCACACTGGAGTGGATTCGTGCGTTTGGTGTTGAGGTGCAGACATCTGCTGAATTGGCACAACGGATGGAGGTGCGTTTGAACGATGCACAGGCAGCTGGACATCAAGCCGCTGCACATTTGGTATTACAAGCAAAAGACTATGCCTTCACATGGATCGGTTCGCAGCTGCGTGATGGAAAAACAATTACAGAATACGACGTTCAGCAAGAGATTCTCGGACAGTTTGATGCGAGGGAACTCGTCACGGATCATCCACCTATTGTTGCTGTAAATGCGAAGAGTAGTGACCCACATTACGCACCGACAGCAACAGACACCCAAGAAATTAGAGTTGGAGACTTCATCTTAATCGATTTGTGGGCAAAACAGAAAGAGCCGGATGCCGTCTTCGCAGATACGACATGGGTGGCTTATGCCGGAAAAACGGTTCCCGCACAATACGTCGAAATCTTCGAGATTGTCAGGGAGGCACGGGACAGGGCGGTGCGATTCATTCGTGGAAGATGGGATGTTGGTCAACCGGTTCACGGTTATGCTGTGGATGACTGTGTCCGCGGGTATATCACTGAGAAAGGGTATGGAGAATTCTTTATCCACCGTACCGGACATAACATCGGTACTGTTATCCATGGAAACGGTGTTAATTTAGATAACTTGGAAACGCGCGATGTGCGGACCTTGATTCCAGGTGTCTGCTTCTCAATAGAACCTGGAATCTACCTCAGCGATTTCGGCGTTCGGACAGAAATTGACGTTTTTTTAGCCGGTCCAGGGAAAGACGGCGTAAAAGTGACAACCGCTCCCGTTCAAAATCAGGTATTGCCGTTGCTGTGATCTGATAATTCCGTTTTTTCAGATCCGCGAGGATATGGGTGAGGTAAGTGCGTGCGTTCAATATCCACTGTTCTGCGTAAGCTGCGGCAAGTAGAGGGAGTGCTACAGTTAAACGGTGTGAGTCGAGCAACCACTGCGCAGCGTATGCGGCGTAGTCTGTATCCACAAGTCCGTTACTGCCCAGCGAATAGACCACGTAACGTTTGTCATCTCGGATTTCCATTCTTGAGTTGAGTCGTGTGGTAAGAGATAAGCGTTCTGTTCCATCGATCTCAAGAACCCAAAAGAAATAGTCTTCATTATGCGCGAGGTAACCGATCTCTACTTCAAGCCGATGTCGAACCTCGGTTCGTATCGGGATTACCTCCATGTCGCGTTTAATTAAAACCGGGTAGATGGCTGCGAAAAAAATCTGTTCATATCCGAGTGGTTCCAGAGCGAACTTGAGAATATCTAAAAGCGTTTGTTGTTGTTTAACGGTCTGTAGTTCCAAACAACTTTTTGCGAAAACTTCATCGCGTACGGCTCGTATTTCAGCAGGCGCATTTGGGTCAAGAGGTTGAAGTTGATGTGTCAACTTCAGAATTCGGCGATATTTGGGGATAACACGCCAGAGGCACCAGTTCCATAAAGTTTGCCACGTCTCCTTTTGTAGCAACTGATTGAAAAATGCTTTCGCGCTGATAAAGAAGCGTTGGAATATGTTTTCAGAGGAGAAATTACGTTGTTCGTTCACCATGGTTTTCTGTCTGGTTTGCAAGCCAAATCTTGTTGCAAAAATTTGACTTTTTGTCTGAAGTGTGATATAATAGTAGCATTAACAAAAAAGCCGGAGTGGTGAAATTGGTAGACGCACTGGATTCAAAATCCAGCGGGCCCTAGGTCCATGTCGGTTCGAGTCCGACCTCCGGCATGCGGCGATGGTTACAGTGAATCCGTCGCCTTTTTGTTTGCAGTTACATCGCTACGATTTCACGCATCCGTTGTGCCAGATCGATTTGGGCATCCCTATCACCACCAACTTCGTGGATGACATAGCCATCGTAACCGATGGCGCGGAATGCTTCCATAACTGTCTGCCAGTCTGTATCTCCATCTAATAAGTTGACGAACCGATGATCACCGCGGGAGAAATCCTTGAAGTGAACCCGTTTGATGCGATGCGCGAGTTCACGAATCCAGTGTTCTGGATAACCATAAGCCATCATATTTGCGGTGTCAAGATAGGTGCCTACCCATTCATTATCTACTTCATCAACAATATCTCGCATCTCTTTTGGACTGAGCAGAAATTTATTCCAGACGTTTTCAAGTCCAATCGCAACTTGGTGTGCTTCTGCGGAAGGCGCAAGATCTTTCAGAATACCGACGAGGTTGCCCCAGACCTCTTGATATGTGCCTTCGACGGTAAGTTGCCCCGGATGCAGTAAAATTCCACCAACTCCGAGTGCCCCAGCGACCTCCAACCCGCGTGCGAGAGAGATTGCCCCTTTTTCACGTTCCCTTGCATTGAGACTTAGTAAATTGCCGCGGTCGGCATAACCCGCTGTGATACTACTGATCTCAATCCCTGCGTCCTCACACTTAGCGGCGATGCCGCGTAATTCCGTATTGCTCATATTGATGTCAGTGTCTTGCCCTTCACCAAAAGTAAGTTCGACGGCATCGTAACCGGCATCCTGACAGAGCGAAAGCGTATCGTTTAGAGACATACCGCCGAGGATAATTTGGGTAACGCCTATCTTCATATTTGCTCCTTTTCAATGTGAAATTGGGTGGCTGTTAGAGATTGTATGCAGAGATGCCGAGTTTCGAGGCACTGTGGACACCGAATAGCGATGTAGTAGGCATCGTTAAACACGACATCAATCGGGTTACGGAGAAGGTCAGACGGTGGATTTCCCAAAAACTGGTCAAGTACCTCATATTCTGTGTCACAATCTGGACAGATTTGTAGGTCGTGTCCGATGTCAGTTTGGTCGAGCCATGACATTGTTTCTCCCCCACTTAAGAAGAGACCAAAAATTGGGAAACCGATTTGAGGTAACGACTTGGGAGGCGTACTTTAACATGAACAGCTTCGTCCGCGTATTCAGTATCTATCACCGTACCGTGTTTGTAGAGTAAATCGAGAGCTTTCCCGTCTGTGTACGGAATACTGAAAGAGAAATGCGCACCGCGTTCACCAAAACGATGTGCTAAGGCATCTACTAACGCAGGAACACCTTCGCCACGCTGTGCTGAGATAGGAAGCGCGTCTGGGTATTGACTCCGTAGAATTTGCAGCTCTTCCTCGTTTTTGAGCCTATCAATTTTGTTGAAAACCATGAACATCGGAATATGGGTGGCATCCAATTCTTTGAGAACTACGTTCACAGCGGCTATTTGTGCTTCTGCCTCTGGATGGCTCACATCGACGATATGAATCAGAAAATCCGCCGCCGCGACCTCTTCGAGGGTTGCTTTAAATGCCTCAACTAATTGGTGTGGCAATTTCTTGATAAACCCGACGGTATCACTCAACAGAATCTGCTGCTTTTGTGGTAAATCTACTTTCCGCGTGGTAGAATCTAAGGTTGCGAACAGTTTATCTTCAGCCAAGACTGCTTCGCCTGTCAATAGGTTAAAGAGGGTCGATTTCCCGGCATTTGTGTACCCAACGAGGGACACTTTGATTTTTTCAGATCGGTTTCTCCGCTGGACATTACGTTGCTTTTCAACGGCTTGAAGTGCTTTTCTAACGTGTCCGATGTTCCTACGTACCCAGCGTCTATCCATTTCAAGCTGCGTTTCGCCGGGACCCCGAAGATGTCTACCACCGCCACCGCCTGTCGCAAGTCGTGAGAGGTGTGTCCACATCCGAGTAAGACGTGGAAGCGCATATTCAAGTTGTGCCAACGCGACTTGTAGCCGAGCCTCTTTGGTGAGGGCACGTTGGGCAAAAACCTGAAGAATGAGTCCTGTCCGGTCAATCGTGGTGACGTCAAACGCCTTCTCAAGGTTCCGATTCTGTCCCGGTGCCAGTTCTTCGTCAAAAATGACTGCGTCCGCATTGAGTTCTTCAATCAGAGGTTTGAGTTCTTCAACCTTTCCTTCGCCAATGAAATAGGTTGGGTTGGGTATATTGCGCGATTGAATTGTCTCGCAGACGACTTGAATGCCGGCAGTCTCTGCGAGTTGCCGGAGTTCTTGTAGCGATTCTTCAGTTTCGTGCATCAGGTTATCGCGGAGTTTTATGCCTACTAAGATTGCCCGTGTAGGTGGATTCGGTGCACGTGTGTCGTAAAATTCTTGCATCAAGAGCCCCTTTCTTGTTTTCAAGGGTAACCGAGCCACAACGGTGCCTTGGTCTACCCAACAACGTTATCTTAACAGTATAGTCTATCAGATCTATAGGCTTTTTTCAACTAAAATCCAGTCCTGAGAAAAAACTTCAGAAAATCTGAATTTTTTCCTTGTATCTCAGTTAATTTTATGTTATACTTTAATGCACTATGAAAGGTGCTAAAGATTCTACAACCCCAATGATTACAACAAATCGGAAGGCGCGGTATGACTATCACTTACGCGACCGGTATGAAGCCGGTATTGTCTTACAAGGCACTGAAGTGAAGGCAATTCGCGCAGGTCGACTTAACCTCACTGATAGTTACGCACAGGTGACAGCAGGGGAGATCTTCCTGATTGATGCACACATCGGTCCGTATGAACACGGGAATATCGCCAATCATGAGCCGAAGCGTAAACGAAAACTACTGTTGCATCGACGAGAAATCACTAAACTGGAGCGGTCGATTCGTTCAAAAGGGATGACCATCGTTCCGACACGGGCATATTTTAGCAACGGTAAAGTGAAGTTGGAGTTGGCTGTTGCAATGGGTAAGCAGCTTTATGATAAACGGGATAAGATTGAACGTGAAGCAACTGCCAGTGAATTGCGGGCGTATAATTAAAGTATACATAGAAAACTCAATTAGTCGTAGAGTCTTTGCTCCAATTTCTAACCCGCTGAATGCCATACGCGCATTTGGCGTCGATTCATCTCCTATCTGGGGGTGTCAAGGTTTCGACGAAGGTGATCGAGATATAGGTTGCATGTCGAGGTCTCCGCAGGCCTCGTTAAATAGGCGGAACATTTATAAATGCTGATGAAGAATTAGCACTAGCTGCTTAATAACGCGGCTACGCTTGGCCGACCTGTTGCCCGTCAGGGAAGCTAAAGCGTCGCAATACGGGCTAGCCGCTTGTTTGTTCTCAAAGGGCAAGTCGCGAACCAACTTTTGAGATAGCCTATTGTGAATCCTGCACAGGGGAGCCTGATAGGCGAATCTAAAAACCTGTGATAAGCATGTAGTAACCTCTATTAAAACGCCTTCGGACGCGGGTTCGATTCCCGCCACCTCCATTTTCACGTAGCTATTCTGTTTTTACCGGCAATACATTGATTGCATAGTGATATGGCTGAATTCGCTAACATGCCACCTCGTATTCAAAAGATAGTGCGAGCGCATCTATGCGAGGATGAACATATCTGCTTGTGCGTCCTCGGTCGCTCAAACCTACTGCGTCCGGATTTCGTTTTTATCACGACGCGTCGGGTGCTGGTTTTGGATGAGCGGTATATGGGCAGTCTTGCTGTTTCTTATACAAATGTTCGATGTAATGTGTTGTTTACAGAGATTCGTGATGTGAAATTGGTCAGACATTTCAAACATCGGCTTCTTAGCCAAGCAAGACTTGAAATTAGCGTAGTACGTAATGTCCATTGGATTGATAATATTAGTTTCCGTTCAGCTCGGTCTGCCTACGCCTGTATCGCTAAGCAGTCAGCACAGTAGGAAACGAAAAGTTAATTGGGACTGTCTTGATTGACTGCAGTTGTTCAAGGTCACTGCTCAGCGTAAACTGTTTTTAGGATTTCAACGTTTTTGATATAAATGTTGAATTTAATTGAAGAAATTGGCATGAAATTTGCTCGAAAATGGTTTTAAGTCTGAAGTAGTGAGATTCTATGAGAGAATTTTTGGATTATCTTATAGTTTCTTATAATATCTGGTTTACAGTACCACCAACGATCGTGTTTCTATTGGCTCTCTTTCGGCTTGTCATAAGGGCAACGGACTTCGGTGACGCGGATGTAGATGCAGAGGTAAATGTAGATATGGATGCGGACGGAGACATGGATTCTGACAAGGAGGCAGATCCGAGGTTACGGAGCCCTTTTTTTAGAAATGTATTTGGGTTTCTGAACGTTGGTAGAGCTCCTTTGATAGTTGTCGTCACGTCCCTATTTTTAACATGGGGGATTGTTGGATTGGTTGCGAATGCACTGCTCAATGTTCCAGAAAAACCGCAATGGGTTTGGATATCGTTTGTCACAGCGTTTTTTTGTAGTTTCTTAGGGAGCCGTTATATTTCTATAGTGCTTTCAAAACTGTTCCCAAAAGGTGAGAAAAATATCAACGATGTTCATCAATTACTCGGTTTGAGTGGACGCGTCATTAGTGGACAGGTTACCACTACTTTCGGTACTGCGCGAGTGCAGGTTCCAGATGGGCCGGAATTGACCGTCAGTTGCCGTGCCAAATCAGATGAAGCTACTCCTGTCAAAGGGGATACCGTGATTCTCGTAGATTATGATCACGCGAAACGAATTTTTGATGTAAGAAGAAAGTGAATCTATAAATGAATGTTGGTGAGAGGATCCGACAAGCCTCGCCTTATAACATCGGTGAGTATGAAAGGACATACAAATGGACAACGAAAAACAAGCGCAAATTGAGGTCAAAGTTAACTTTCTCTCGATTGATCGCAGGAATGGTGCACCTATAGTTGTGCTGAAAGAGAAAGACAATGATTTGAATCGGATATTGTTGATTTGGATTGGCGAATCGGAAGCAGCGGCTATTCAAATGCATTTAGAAAAGATGGAACTCCCGCGCCCGATGACCCATGATTTGCTCAAAACTATGATTGAAACGCTTGATGCCAAAGTAAATAGTGTATGCGTGAGCTCGGTAGAAGAACCAACTTTCTATGCATACGTAACATTGCAAGTGAATGATAACGAAATTGAGGTCGATTGCCGTCCCAGCGATGCCATCGCGCTTGCTCTTCGTTGTGAAGCACCTATCTATGTGGCTGAAAATGTCCTGACAGAGCACGGCTTCTCTGAGCAAGAACTCAACAAAGGCAAACCGCATGATCCGAAAGATGTCTTAGAAAACTTGGATGACGATACGCTAAAGCAGTATACGGTTTAGCATAGGTTGCCGGGGCACCGAGACACCCTTCTTGGTCTCGGTGATGCAGGTGCGCACGTCATTGCAATCTGTGACGCATCCCTTGTGACGGATATACGCATTATTGTTAAAACACGTAAACACTATGAGTAATTCACTTCGGAAAAACAGTGTCGTCCTCCATGAAGATTGCATGGCTGCCTTGGATGGAAGTGACTTTGCATCGAAAATAGACCTTTCCTTCCTTGATCCACCTTTCAATCAAGATAAGGTGTATAATGCATGGAATGATAATCTACCTCCAGAGAAATATTGGGAGTGGATGCGGAATATCTGTGCGAAGGTGTATGCATTAACTTCCGATGGTGGTGCTATCTATTTCATGCAGCGTGAAAAAAATACGGATTTTGTTTTGCAATGTTTACGCGATGCTGGATGGACTTTTCAAAATCTAATTATCTGGAAGAAAAAGACTTCGGCAGTGCCGGGGACAAAGCGTTTCGGCAAGCACTATCAGGTCATTGTGTTTGCAACCAAAGGCAAAACACCGCGTATTTTTCATCGCCTGCGTATTGATCCTCCGCTGCCTTCAGACTACAAGCACGAGCGCGAAAACGGTATGTTCGTTACCGATGTGTGGGATGATATTCGTGAGTTGACCTCCGGCTATTTTGCAGGTGATGAAGCCTTGCGCGATGCCGAAGGAAATCGCTTGCACAAACAGCAGACACCCATTCAACTTCTCCTCCGAATTATCCTCTCATCCACAAATCCTGGCGATGTTGTCTTAGATCCGTTTGCAGGTTCAGGGACAACACTTGTTGTGTCAGAGCAATTGGGACGAAAGTCGATAGGGGTTGAACTTGATTCACAGAATATAGCACTCATTGAAAATAGACTTACCGAGCACAGGGAATCGGATAACGTTTCTCGTTTTTTCAAGGATTACGCGTGTACCCCTAACTTAGATGCAATTTGGGGAGAAGCCGCATTAGCGAGAAAATTGACAACCTCTGCTGATACCTCTATCTCCAAACAGACAGTACTTTTTAAATCGAATCTACAGCCAAATAATTTTACCTAAAACTTTGGTACTGATGACAGGAAAGGCACAAATGACAATTGAATTGTTGTTTTGCGGGAAAGAAGTTAGTGAGATGACAGATCTTGCGCCTCAAAACAACACTGAAAAATTAAGGAGGGCAGCGAATGTCTTCCCGGGCGATTAAGGCAACAGTTGAGCTCTTTGCAGGCATAGGTGGATTTCGTTTAGCTGCTGCTCAGAGTGGGATCCAGACTTTGTGGGCAAACGATATTTGTCCTAAAGCTTGCCAAGTTTATCGTAGTCAATTTGGAGACGCTGAAATTCGCCAAGGAGACATTCGAGAGTTAACTCATGAGGTTCCAGCGCACGATTTACTTACGGCGGGTTTTCCCTGTCAGCCGTTCAGTAGTGCTGGACGGAAAAGAGGTTTTCGCGACCCAAGAGGGATGCTTTTCTCAGTTATTGTAGATATTTTAAGAACACATCGCCCTCGCTACTTCATTTTGGAAAACGTAAAAAGGTTGCTTTTAATGGAGAGAGGTGTCCATTTTGCTACGGTGCTTTTTGCGCTAACGGAACTTGGTTATCAGATTGAATGGCGTTTAGTGAATACGAGACACTTCGGTTTAGCACAAAATCGCGAGCGAGTGCTTATATTAGGTTCTTTGGATGTAAAGGATGATTGTCCTACAATTAGGCTTGCAGAGTCAACAGATATTTGTGAAAGTTTGGAAAGCAATTTGCGCTGGGTTACGGATATGTCAAGTTGGCTTGAGATCGAAAAGCATCGTCGAAGGTTCGCCAATTGGGGCTTGGCGTTTCGTCAATGTTTTTTCTCGTGTAACTTGGAACATTTCTCGGAGGCAAAGCCAATTGTAACATTACGTAGTGTTCTGCAACCTACCGTTGATCCCGTTTTTGACTTCACGGAGAGCACTTTGCAACGTTTAGAAGAAAGCACGCGGATTGATAAATTTCTTGATGGTGTTCAACTTCTCTATAATCAGAACAGAGGGGCTCGCATGGGGTACACGGTGTTTGGTATTGATGGAATCGCACCAACACTTACAGCAGCTACCAGCCGGCATTATGAGCGTTACAAAGTGGGAAATCGATATCGGCGCTTGACAAATGTAGAATATGCTCGTCTACAAGGATTTCCAGATGATCATTGTTCTGCTGTTTCCGTCTATAATCAGTATGCTTTATACGGCAACGCTGTACCGCCTGTATTCGTGAGTTGGGTGCTTGATAAGATTTTACAAAACCGTGTGGTCTCATTGAAGAACGCTAAAGAACAACAACTCCACCTTTTTCAGGATCCAATGACTTATGCTGACAAAAGTAGAATTACGTAATTTGCTTCGAGAAAGGCTGGCAGAAACTATGACTCAATTAAATCAAGCCCTGCAGGGCTTGAATCTTGAAAGGCTTGAATCGGTACTCTCACGTGTTGGGCGTGGCGGAACTTTGCCCTATTGGTATGAACAACTTCACGACCAGCAAACGTTTCCTAATCTTGATGGAAAGACAGTTGGAAGCGTTATTGAAATGCTTTTTATTGCTATTCTTGAAACTGTGACTTTCCAAGATGTCGAAATACCTCAACTCCATTTAAATCCAGCGCGCGGTGTTGACTTACCAGATCTGGATTTAGGTATAAAAGCACCTTCTCAGAATTACGCTACCAGTGAGCCTTTTTTGTCAGCGTATGAGAGACTGCTTGGAAGTGAATATGATGCGCTTATTATGCTAACTGACTATCAAAAACGCAAGTTGCATCCGCCTTTAAAACTTCAGGTCATTCAATGGCACTATTTTTTAAATACGGAACTAGCAGATTTTGCTTTGACTGCAATAGCACGGAAACACCGGGATTGGCTACTAAGTCAAAGTGAGGTATGGACACAAAAGATTTTCCGATTTCTAGCCTACATCAACCAAAGCGATTGGCGAGCATCGCATCTACTCCGCATTGTTGACGTAATGCAGATGGAAGATGAGGTGCAAAAATTGATTCTTAAGGCAGAAAAAGATTTTACAAAAAAAAATACTCAGCGAGCAGGTGAGGATAAAGATGCAATACCAGATCATGAGATTGAGAGTATAGTTTCTATAGTCAAAACTCAGCCGGTAACTTTGGGAATTGTTGATGCGGTGGATAATTGGGTGGTGGAAAATTACAAAGACTTTGCTCGTATGCCAAACGATAATGAATGGGGGCGATTACTCACTGCTCCTTTAAGTGGGAAAATTGGAATAAGTTTCGCGCTTCAATGGCGATACAACTTTGGGAGAGTGTTCAAAAGCAATTAAAAAATATTAGGGAATGTTGCTCTCTCAGGAGTGCTGGCATTAATTCAAGATACGATTCATCAGCATATTAGCACTGAGCAAAGTGGCAATTCCAAGAGTCAGAGACAGAGGTGCAATGTTTCAGAATATTTCCAGTGAACAGCATAGGAACAGGATAAATCTGTGCCTATAGTTTTTTTGGAAAATCTTACTGAATTTCATAGACAATAGTGATATTCACGGTAATCGTGAGTTCACCGGCTTCAATAGGAGTTGAACTACGGTCACTATCGTCGGCGAGTGCAGCACTCTCCGCAAAGGCGATCCGGGGACCTCCACTAAAGTTAGCCTCTGTGATAGTGACAGGTTTCCCAAGGGTAACGCCACTCGCTTCTGCTAAGGTGTCTGCCTTCATCTCAGCATTTTTCACTGCTAAAGCACGTGCCTGCGTCTGTAATGCTGTAGCATCCTCAATCATGAATCGGATGGCGTTTACAACGACAATATCTCCACCCGCTTTGGCAGCATCGTCAATTATATCACTCAGGCTCTCCAATTCTCGCACCTTCGCGCTAACAGTGTTGTTCACTCTGTACCCACGCAGGACACGTCCATTGTCCGTATAGTCATACTGCGGATGGATACTGAAGTTCTCCGTCTGGATGTCTGTTTCAGCAATATCATTCGTTTTCAGAGATTCGATGACGGACGTCATTGCACTCGCAGCTGACTCACGTGCTTCCTCAACCGACGCTTTCTCAGCAGATACACCTAAATTGAGCGTTGCTATATCAGGTTCACCCGTAACCGAGCCGCTTCCAGTAACGTGTATGGTTCTGCCTTCCGGCGGTGATAGCAATGGGGTCACGATTTGGGGGTCACATCCGATAAGCGTTGTAACGAGCAGGGCATTAAACCCTAAACACAAGAGTTTTAATTTTTTCACGGTAATATCCTTCGGCACGGCCACATACGCCGCCTTGTTTGTGCCCTGACGAGTCCACTACTCGGTTTCTGCTGTTGCTGGTGGTTCTTCCGCCTTGAGCGTATCAGATTTCTTTATTAACCTATCCACATTTGACTTAAAGAGTCTGAAGACAGTTTCCTTGTCATCGCGTTTAACGTAAAGTTTCCCATCTTCCTCTTTTCCGATATGCAATGTTGCTGTTGTGCCATCGTTGTGTACAGCGGATATAGTAGATTGGGGGGTATCCAAACCGTATTCACCAAGATCGTCTGTCATTCCACCGAAATCATCAGTATCCAATCCACTGAAGGTTGTGAGCAGAGAGTCAACCTCGTCTTGTTTGACGGCGGAGGCTACAGGCTTGAGCATCTGCCACGTTCCGTCCGCATCGAGACGCAATTCAACAGTTTCTTCTGGTGAAGAGATATTGAGTTGGGTGACAATACCTTTGTTAAAATCGAAGATAGTTCGATCTTTCCAAGTACGTGTGTCTTTGTCAAAGACGGATTGGAGATAGCCTTGTGCTATGTAGACATCGTTAGCGTCGGCGACGCGTACGTAACTGCTCAAAAAGCCCGGTGTTGTTTTCCCAACAAACAGGTGAGCTAAAAGCGTGCCGTTTGCATCCATTAATTTCGCTTCGACACCGGTCCTGTCGACCTCGAATTCCGCTTGTTTTTCAGGATTATTAGAAACGCGCTGCGTATTCTTAAATTCTGCCACTTTGGATAGCAGTTCAGTGACGCCTTCGCTATCTGCCGGATAGTTGTCCATTGAAGCAACAACCCAGTTGTTGTCCTGTTTTAAAAGTGTTGTGGTTTCGCCGTTGGCGACGATTTCTATTTTGGTAACCCGCTCCTTATTGAAGTTTGGAAACAGTGGGGTTGCGGTCTCAACCTTCTTTTCGTACTCGCTCTGTCCAAACGGATTCTCGAAGAGCAGGACAACAATTGCCAGAACGATAAAAATAGCACC
Source organism: Candidatus Poribacteria bacterium (assembly GCA_958295815.1). Taxonomy (GTDB): domain Bacteria; phylum Poribacteria; class WGA-4E; order WGA-4E; family WGA-3G; genus WGA-3G. Next base: position 806,444 of record OY282374.1, read on the forward strand.
TAAAATAAGAAGTTGTTTCGTTTTCATCTTTTTACTATTGGGTTTCAGCCCAGATCGATAGAATTAATCTGATTTTTACCTATAAGCGGTGTTTATACTAATTCTGTTTCTCCGCTGATGCGGATAAGTTATACGGAACTATAGGTCTCTACCAACCGTTTTGCCCGCCGTTTTAAGGAGTATCGGACAAGCCCAAAAACCACGACCAGTAGTGGAAGACCTATGGTACATAGATACCTAATAAAATTCTTTTCGATTTCCGAGACTTCTCGGAGGGGTCGATCCGTGATAGCGTGGGAGCGGATGCCAATAAGTGCATCACCAAGAGTTAACCAGTCCACAGTATTTAAGAAAAAGTTAACGCCATCGGGACGCAGCTGCGTGAGGAATTGTGCTGTGCCGACGACAACAATTTGTGTCTGTTCACCCTCGGTTTTGGTTGGACGTGCCTCAGCATCTTGTACTGGAGCGGGAGGCTCGCCTTCCGCTGTGTCCACAGCGGCTGCTACCGGTGGAATTTCTTTATCGGCATAGAAACTCTTGAATTTTCCTTCCAGAGCTGCAGCGACAGTATAGGGTTGCAGATCAGCATCGGGAATCGGGGAACTCGGCATCAGGTTATAATAGCCTTGTATGCTTTGTCCGAATTCGCTCGTCTTTGCCAGCGGGGTTGCTGTGATACCTTCCTTTGCTACTATCTCTAAGGAACTCGTCCAAGGCAGCGTCACCGCTTCCAATTGATTGGTAATCGTGTTTTCTGCCGAGAAGTTCGGTTTCATAATCTTAACGAAATACGGATACGGTTGAATAACCGTCATGAATCCTTGTTGAAATCTGGCGGTATCGTGAAATCTGCGATCAAGCAAGAGGTTATTGCCGAGTTTGACGCCGTAGTGTTCCAGTAGATCGTTCAGACCTGTACTCAGCGGTGAGCCTTGTAATGTGCCGGGTTGTAGTTGAATGGGATCAACTAAGAAGACAGTTCTGCCACCGCGCATAATAAACTGGTCAATTTCGTATTTCTCACGTTCTGTTAAAGGCTGTGTCACACCAGCGATGACCAGCGTTGACACGGTGTCGTCCACCCCTTTTCCATCTTGTAGGTTCACGGATGTGAGATTATATTGCCCTTGTGCGTTTTTGTCTAAGAGTTGACGAAACTGTTGATAGTTTTGATTATTGATATCGAACTCGCCGTGTCCGGTCAAAAATCCGACAGTTTTTGCCTCTTTGGTCGTAACTTTGAGGATAGTAGAGGTAAGTTCATACTCCAAATTAGCAGTTGAGCGGACAACGGGTAGGATTTCTTCTTTGCCGCTGTAGCCGATAGAGATACCCATATAGACATTTGCGATTTCTGCCTTATCTTTTTTGACAACATTAATTTGAACTTCAGGAATTCCCTTGAAGCGGAGTTCCTGTTTCTGGCCATCATCGAAGTCAGCTGGGTTCACAAAATCAATTTGGAGTTTTTTGGAGAAAGCGTTGTATTCGTCCAGTACATCTCTAATATCACGTCGGATCTGCGCAACCTCCGCGGGATTTGTTGAGAAGTAAGCGGTGATCGTTACAATATCGTCTAATGTGTCCAATACGTTTTTGGTTGATTTTGAAATAGTGTAGCGTTTGTCCTCAGTGAGATCAGCACGGATAAAACGGCGTGTGGACAGAAAATTAATCAATGCAAGAATGCCAAAAATGATTGCTACAAAAGCGAGGGTGTTGCCACCGTATTTGAGCTTATTAACCAAAGCATCTTTCCTCCTTTCTTAACGCCATTTGCGGCTTTCAACCGACAATGTGCTTAGATATAAAAAGAAACCGATCAGCGACAGATAGTAGATAATGTCGCGAGAATCGAGCACACCACGTAGAATACTGCTGTAATGTGCACCAAGTCCAAGGTAACTAAAAATCGGAAATAACCAATTCGGGGCATTGAAAAGGACGATGTCTTCACCGATGATGAGCAGCACAAAACAGGCGGTAATCCCGAAAATAAAGGCACTGATTTGATTCTCGGTCAGTGTTGAGGCGAAAAGTCCGATTGCGAGATACGCTCCACCCATCAGGAGGAGTCCTATGTAGCCCGAAACCAGTGTGCCGCCGTCGGGGTTACCAAGGTACATGACTGAAAAGGGCAAAACGAGTGAAAGTAGCACCGTTACGGCAAGAAGTGCGAAACTTGCTAAGAATTTTCCGATGACAACCTCATAATCCCGAATCGGCAGGGTCATAAGGATTTCTGCTGTACCGAGTTTCTTTTCTTCAGCCCAGAGTTTCATGGTGACAGCGGGGATGAAAAACAAGAATATCCACGGCATTAGCCCGAAAAACCCGCGCATTTCCGCTTGGTTAACCAGAAAGAAACTGCGGAAGAAAAGCCAGGCAGAGATACCCAGGAAGAATGTGATGAAAATATACGCGATAGGCGAGTTAAAATAACTTTTAAATTCCTTTTTGAGAATAGCTGTGGTGTTCGTCATGATTTTTTGTTTGTAAAAGCAGCCTTCCTATTGCGGAAATACTATTCCTACTCCTTGTCTGTCAAGTTGAGGAAGACATCTTCTAAATCTACGGATTCCTGACGGAGTTCTGTGAGGCTCCACCCATTTTCCACAGCGATATGAAATAATGCCTCCGCGGCATCGCTACCTTGATCGGCGTTGATTTGGTAACTAACTATGCCGTTATCCGTCCGTACACAGTTCCACTGCGAGACAAATTCCAGTTCGTTCAGTCTTGCCTCAATTGTTTCTTGTGCACCACGGATAGTGATATGCACAATTTCTTCGCCTTTTGCCTGACTGGAGAGTTCCTCGGGTGTCCCGTTTGCCACAATTTTCCCATTGTTGATGATCAGGATTCGGCTGCACGTAGCAGAGACTTCAGGCAAAATGTGTGTGCTGAAGAGAACAAGTTTTTCTTGTCCAATGTTTTTGATTAAGTTGCGAATCTCGATGATTTGACTGGGGTCAAGCCCAGAGGTAGGTTCATCTAAAATTAAGATGGGCGGATCGTGAATGAGACTTTGTGCCAAACCGACGCGTTGGCGGTAACCCTTTGAGAGTTCGCCGATGTCTTTTTGGATAACATCCTCAAGTCCACAGGTATCAATAACCTTTCGGATCCGTTCTTTCCGCTGACTTTTCGGGACATTTCGCACCTGTGTCATGAAGTTGAGGTATTCAATGACGCCCATATCAGTGTAAAGCGGTGCGCTTTCAGGTAGGTAACCGATGTGTTTTCTGACTTCAACAGATTCCTCAAATACATCGTATCCAGCGACAGTAGCACTGCCCGTATCAGCGGAGAGATAGCAGGTGAGGATACGCATCGTTGTGGTTTTGCCTGCGCCGTTGGGTCCGAGGAAACCTAATACCTCGCCAGCGTGTGCATCGAATGTGACATGGTCGACAGCAACCGTCGTGCCATAGGATTTTGTGAGTTCTCTAACTTCGATCATACGTTTTAATTTTCTAATAGGGATTTGCCAGTTACGTTCTCGGAAATGAACGAAAGATATTTCTTTCGACCCGTGTAAAGGATAAAATGCATTTAAAATAATATCATAAAAAATTGAGAATGTCAAATGAAAAATGAGGACGAAAATTTCAGTTTTTTTACCGAAGGGAAAGATGGAAATTGCCGAGATGGACGAGATAAATAATGTTGAAATCTGGCACAATTCGCTTGATGGATTTTGTATAGACGGATTAGAATAGAAAATACTACATTGAACGCTTCACGGAGGCAGACCAATGGAAAGCACACTCAAAGCCGCAAGCGCGACCGCAAATATAACCCCACCACTTGGGACAGAGATTCCGGGCGGATTTCGTCCCCGATACGCTGAAAATGTTGATGACGAACTCTTCGCTAAGGCACTCGTCATTGATAACGGCGTAACACGTATCGCAATCGTTACATGCGACCTCATCGCTATACCAGAGAAGATCGCGGAGGTAGCCAAAGCCCGTATCGCTGATAGATGCGGTATTCCACCAGCACATCTAATGGTCAATGCCACACATACCCATACTGCTGTAGCGGTGGCAAATTTGCTTGGGGTTGGTGAAGATACCGGGTACACCGACTGGGTCTCACTAAAGATTGCCGATGCCGTTGAACTTGCTGTGTGGCGACTCCAACCTGCACGGGTGGGATTTGCAAGTATTGATGAAGAACGCATTACCTTCAATCGACGGTGGCACATGAAGGATGGCACTGTCCGTTTTAATCCGGGGGTCGAACACCCTGATCTCGTGGAACCGACTGGGACAATTGATCCTGAGTTAGCCATGATATTTGTCGAAGCGGATGACGGTACGCCTATCTCCGCCGTTGCCAACTTTTCGCTACATTACATCGGCACGGATAACAGTAATGCACTCTCCGCTGACTATTTCGGTCACTTTGACCGACTCATGCGTCGCTATCTCGGAGATACATGTGTTTCGCTCCTCTGGAATGCCGCATCCGGTCAGATCAATAATACCGACTTCAGCGGACGCGTGAAGTGGACGGCACGTGGACATCAGCAGGCAGCGAAAATGGCGAATGTTCTTGCAGGACATTTTATCACCGAGATGCAGTTCATGGAAATGCACGATACACTCGATCTTAGTGGAGATCTTACCACATTGACATTCCAGCGCAAACAGATTACCGACGCCGATCTTGAGGTAGCAGCACAGATTCTATCCGTGCCCCAAGGGACTTATGATGCTTACGAAACTGGTCCATTTAGTTGGGTCGTCGGGGAGCCGATACCAACGGCACTGGTTGATGTCTATGCACTTGAATGCCAACGCTTGGCGAAGCTGCCAGCGCAGATGACCGCGCCAATTCAAGTACTCCGTCTTGGTGAGGCGGCGATTGTGGCGTTGCCAGGAGAGGTATTCGTAGAAACGGGAATGAATATCAAGGCGAATTCCGATGCCGATCCAACGTTTCTCGTTAGTTTGGCAAATGGGTATATTGGCTACATCTGCACGGACAAAGCATTGACACAGGAAGGCGGCTACGAAACGTGGGCGGCGATGTCGTCTCTACCGGCTATCGGGACTGTACCAAAGATGGAAACACTTGTTGCTTCCCTTTTGGCTTAGGTTAAAAAAATAAAGAGGTGGGTACAAATACCCACCTCCACGGGAGAAAAAGAATAAAAAATTAGACAGCAGCAGGACCTCTTTCACCTGTACGGATACGAATCGTTTCATCAATGGGCAGCACGAAAATTTTACCATCGCCGATTTTGCCGGTGGCAGCGGCTTGTTGAACGGCTTCAACTACCTTATCAACATTTTCTTCCGCAACAACGATTTCGATCTTCAATTTCGGGACAAATTCGATCGTGTATTCGCTTCCGCGGTAGAGTTCGGTATGCCCGCGGCTACGTCCGAATCCACGAACTTCGCTAACTGTCATGCCCCGAACACCCACACTGCTGAGCGCCTCTTTTACCTCCTCCAATTTGAAGGGGCGGATAATACATTCAAGTTTTTTCATGAGATTCTCCTTGCTAAAAGTGAATAGGGTTGTAAGGCAGAAAACCCAATGTAGAGCAAAGACAAATTGTGCTTTAATAGCACAATTTCCTTTCAATCAGGGCTTACAAATACGAGTGTGGAGGGCGGATATGAGATCCGCCCTACAGAGCGTTCCTTAATAACCTCGTTCAAGCGGTTTAAATGTCGTGATAGAGGAAGAATTCATACGGATGTGGTCGCATATTTACAGCATCGACCTCATTTTCACGTTTGTAATCGATCCAGACATCCAAGACATCTTGGGTGAACACGTCGCCCTTGAGGAGATATTCGTGGTCTTCTTCCAAGGCGTCAAGGGAATCGCCAAGGGATACTGGCGTGGACTCGATGTCCGCGAGTTCTTCCGGCTCAAGATCATAGAGGTCTTTATCCAGTGGATCACCCGGATGGATACGGTTCTGTATGCCGTCAAGCCCTGCCATAAGTAGAGCACTAAAGGCGAGGTAAGGATTACAGGACGGATCTGGCGTCCGGAATTCAACCCGTTTTGCGTTTTCACTCTTCGAGTAAACTGGGATACGGACACAAGCACTACGGTTCCGCTGTGAGTAGGCGATATTGACCGGTGCTTCATACCCTGGAACTAACCGCTTGTAGGAGTTAGTCGTCGGAGCAATAATCGCGCAGAGTGAACGGGCATGCGCCAGCAAGCCGCCGATGTAATAGAGCGCATCGTCGCTGAGAAGCGAATATCCTTGTGGATCGTAGAAGATGTTCTTGCCATCTTTCCAAAGGCTCTGGTGCACATGCATCCCGGAACCGTTATCTTGGAAGAGCGGTTTCGGCATGAAAGTAGCAACTAAGTTGTTTTCACGTGCCACGTTCTTGATGATGTACTTATACAATGCCATCTTATCGCCAGTCGAGGTCAATTCACCATAGCGGATATCGATTTCGCCTTGACCCGCGGTTCCGACTTCGTGGTGGTGTACCTCTACATCAACACCGGCTTCAATGAGCTTGAGACAAATCTCGGAGCGTAGGTCTTGAAGTGTATCGGAAGGTGGTACCGGGAAATACCCCTCTTTGTAGCGCGGTTTGTAACCGAGGTTTGGATTCTCATCGCGACCTGAATTCCAACTTCCCTCAACGGAATCGACAGAATAGAAACCAGAATTTTGGTTTTGTCCGTAGCGAATGTCGTTGAGAAGATAAAATTCTGCCTCTGGTCCCCAGTAACTTATATCAGCGATACCAGTGGATTGTAGATATCCTTCTGCCTTCTGTGCGATATGCCGTACATCGCGCGTGTAACTCTCCAATGTAATTGGGTCTTTGATGTTACACGTGATGCTTAGTGTTGGCACCTTGCAGACTGGGTCAATGAGAGCAGTTGATGGATCAGGAAAGAGCAACATATCGCTCTCGTTAATTGCTTGGAAACCACGGATACTGGATCCGTCGAAACCGATTCCTTCTTCAAAGAGGTCTTCGCTCAACTCACCTGCCATAAGGGAAAAGTGTTGCCACATTCCCGGCAAATCCGTGAATTTCAGGTCGACTATCTTGACATCATTTTCTTTTGCAAGTGCAACCACCTCACTTGGTGTCATTCAATATATCCTCCTATTCGGCGTAACTTGCTGTCAATACTACCTCGATCTGGGGGACCGAGGATACAATCTTATGAAACGGCATAGAAAGACTGAGGCAAGATGCCTCGGTTTTTCTAATCTCTGATTTCGATAATTTTGAAAATGTCCCAGATTCGTCAATTGAACGCGTAACTTATGCCACTTGACGAGTGTCTTAAGTGAATAGATAAGCAAAATTTATGCCAATCGGCAATAATTCTGAGGGTTACGGCATTAATTGAGGGAAATAGGCTAATTCTCGTATAAAATTATGAGTTACAGCGGATTTTCGACGTGAACCAGCCGCTGTACCGATGTTTTGTCCACGTTTTATGTAGAAAAAATGTAGGACGTTGCTAAATTATTAGGCATAGAATTGCCCGTTTTTTGCGCGTGATCGGTGAAGAACACTACGTGGCACCACGAACCCGTACAGAGGTTTCAGGGCTAAGGAAATTCGACATCTTTGTCGAACCGACTCGTCTCTGGTCCCTCCTGTCCTGCGTATTTATTTGCTGGTTTAAGTTGATACGGAACACGTGCCGGTGAAGAGAGCTGCGCGAAGGTAAAAGCGCAGATACGCATACCGGGGTATAGTTTAACTGGCATACGTCCAAGATTTCCCAACTCCAGTGTTGGGGTGCCTATCCAACCCGGGTCAAAGAGACCTGCCGTGCTGTGAACTATAATACCGAGTCGCGCTAAACTGCTTCTGCCTTCAAGTCGTGCCATGACATCGTTTGCTAATACAAGTTCTTCCTGGGTCGCTGCGAGAACAAGCTCACCGGGTTGTATCGTGAACGCGTCGTCATCAGAGACATCAACTTTTCGCATCAAGTCGCTAGTATCAATTTCAGCGCGCAGATCGATATAGGGGTGTTTGCTATGTTCAAAAACACGAAAAGTATTGCTCAACCTGAAGTCAATGGAGCAACTGCCGAGTTGTGTTTTCAAATCGGGCGCGGGGCTGATTTTGATTTTTCCCGCGTCCATATACTCAAGAATATCTTTGTCTGACAAAAACATTATATTAACTTTATGTGCCGTCCGGCGGATCGTCTGATTATAATTTTCGGATTAGGTTTGCATTTCTATTGCATAGGACGCTTTTTTAACTTGTCTGGTTTCACAATAAACGTCCTGGACTACTGTTCAGATAAAAAGTCTTCTGCAGCGATACCGCGATAAGCATAGTCTAAGAGGTTAACAGGGTGTATCGCTCGCATCGGCAATTTATGTTTCTGGATACCGAGTTGAATCTGAAGCAGACAGCCCGGATTGCCAGTGGCAACAATATCGGCGTCGGTTTCTGCGATATGTGCCATTTTGCGTTCCAGTATTTCTTGTGAAAGTTCCGGCTGTGTGATGTTATAGATTCCCGCGCTGCCACAACACCATTCGGATTCTGTTAACTCAATCAACTCAAGTCCGGGTATCGCTTGGAGAACCTTGCGGGGTTGTGCCTGAACGCTTTGTCCATGAAGGAGGTGGCACGGTTCATCGTATGTGACTCGCTTTTCGATTTTCCCTGTCGGCGGTATCATCTCAATTTCGGCTAAGAATTCGCTGATATCGCGCATCTTATGGCTGAAGTGTTCTGCTTTCTCGGCGTAAGTTTCATCGTTTTCTAAGAGTGCCTCGTATTCCTTAAGCGTCGCACCGCATCCCGCAGAATTGATGATAATCGCATCTAAATTCTCGTCCTCGAAAGCATCAATGTTCTGCTTGGCGAGAGCTGAAGCGACATCTCGCACGCCGTTGTGAAGGTGCAATGCCCCACAACAGGTCTGCTGACGTGGTGTCACGACTTCACATCCGTTTTTTGTTAAGACACGGATAGTTGCGACATTTGTCTCTGTAAAGACCTGATTCATGACGCATCCGGGTATAAATCCGACGCGGTAGCGAGTTTCACCTTCAGCGGGTGTAATGTCGCGTATCGTATATTTCAGTTGTGGCGGTGGAATTTTCGGAAGCAGCGATTCCATCTGCCCGAGTTGTCCCATCAGTTTCAGGATACCCGTTTTCTGAACAAGCCACCGGATGCCAAGTCGTTGATAGAGCCACATCAACTCAAAAATTAGGTCCAGCCGTTCTTTATTAGGTAGAATTTGCTTGAAAACGAGGTGCGTCCAGAATCGATAGGCTGCTGACCGATGCGAGTTCTGCTCATAAATAGCGCGTGCTTGTTCAAGTAATTCTCCGAAATGAACACCAGACGGACAAGCAGTTTCACACGCACGGCAGTCCAAGCACCGATAAATGTATTCTGACCATTCCTCATTAAGCGGGGTGGCATCTTCATCTTTGAAGGCACTCCCCATGAGGTAGAGCCTGCCCCTTGGTGAATCTGTTTCTAAACCTAATTCTCGGTAAGTCGGACAGGTGGGTAGACAGAGTCCGCAATGCGTGCAAGCGTCCCACTTCTTCCAACTGAAGGAATCTGCGCCGATAAGCGATTGTGTTTGTTGATTGGACATATAAAATCTTTACTTCTTTTGGTGACCGCTTTTTCAATTCTGATAACTCGAATTAAAATTTTCCGGAGGTTTGAGTCTGGCATCCGGAGACTTGGTTTCGATGAAAATCTCATAAACAGTTCGCATCGATCTATACGCTTCTGATGATTTTCCTTCGTCTCGGTAGAACAAGCCCAAATAACAAGATACATCCAACAAACGTCATAATGTGTACCGGATATGCCGCGATGAGTTCTATAACACCTTTAAGGTCATACATTTTAGCACCTCCGATTTAGTCCGTTGTTTGCTATTTTATTATATTAAGGACGTTGTAACCCCCTCATTAAGGCTTCCGGAACGATAGCCCTGCAAGTCAAGCGTGACATGGGCGTATCCAAGTGTTTTAAAGTGCACATTGATGTCGTGACGCACGGTTTTTGAGTGCATCCGCGAAATCTCTTCCGCTTCTAACTCAATTCGGGCAAGTTCACCGTGATGACGAACGCGAAACTGACGAATGCCTAAATCATAGAGAAATTGCTCAGCAGCATCTACCTGACGCAGCAATTCTCGTGTAATACGCATGCCGTATGGAAACCGCGAGGAAAGACAGGCGAAAGCAGGTTTATCCCATGTGGGAAGTTCCCACGCTTTTGAAATCTTGCGAATCTCTGCTTTCGTTAAATCGACATCAATCAAAGGAGCTTGAATACCCATCTTTTTCGCTGCATCCATTCCAGGACGATGGTCGCCGACATCATCAGGAATTGCACCGTAAACAATTGTTCCCACGTCGTATTTGTCCGCAATCGGACGGAGTTTATCGAATAATTCCGTCTTGCAGAAGAAGCACCGATTCGTTGGGTTACTCGCATATCCTTCCAAGTCTAATTCGTCGGTGTTGACCGTCTCAAAGCGAATCCCAATTTGCTTGGCGATTTCGTGTGCTGCTTTCATTTCCCGGATCGGATAGGAATCAGAGATAGCGGTAACAGCAAGCGCGTTATCACCGAGTGCGTGTTGTGCAGCTTCTGCGAGAAATGTACTATCAACGCCACCTGAAAACGCAACGATGACCTTCTCATAAGCGCGTAGGCACGCGTAAAGTTGCTCAAGTTTCGTTTGTAAGATAGGCTCAAGTTTGTGTTTTGACATATTTCTGAGTAGCAAGTTTCGGCGGACAAGTCACACCGAAGTAGCCTCCTTCTGTCGCACAGGCTGCAGGTTTTCAATGTTAAGAGGGGCGTTCGGCTTGTTGCAGTCTCTGCAACTCGTCGCTCAGTAGCCGCCGCTTTAACCCACTAATTCGATCAATAAAGAGTACCCCGTTAAGGTGATCTATTTCATGTAGGAGAACACGTGCCAACAAGCCATCGGCTTCAATGTGGACGGGTTGACTCTCAATATCTAGCCCCTCAACTATAATCCTTTCTGGACGCTTCACATCTGCTGTCACATCGGGGATGCTGAGACATCCTTCTTCCGCGACAATTTCTCCCTCGGAGTTCAGAATTTCGGGGTTAAACAGCACCAATGGCTCGTATGCCTCGTCGTCATCTTCACCGATGTCAACAATGATGAGTCTCTTCAAAACACCAACTTGGGTTGCAGCGAGCCCAATACCGTTTCCTGTAGCCTCCAGCGTCATCAACATCTCTTTTGCGAGTTGACGCTCAGCATCCGTGATCTCAGCGACCGGTTCGGCTCTTTTGCGAAGGACCGTGTCGCCGTAATAACGCATCTGCAAAGGTGCTGTTTCACGCAGTACAACGTTATCTTCTCCGCCCATGTCCGAGGTTGCGGTGTTCTTAGGCTTTCTTCTACGTTTAGGCATTTATCGGGAAGTTCTCCTAATATATCTTTGACAAAGACAACTCTTAATATGGTACTACTTATTGCAGATTCTGTCAAGCAAAAAGTTTTTCTTAAGGTGCCAGTATTAGATAGAGGTAGAAGCCTTCATCATCAACAATTGAACCTGTGAATTGGGTTAAGAAGGTGAGGTTATGCTCTGTAATCAGTTTAGAATCTAAAGCACGGTTCATGATAATTAGTATATCTTGAGACGTTTGGTTCCTTAGGATATTTGCCTCTTCAACAACCTGAACGTCCGGGATATCGACATCAGGCATGCGGACATCGTCCCATCTGACGAAGGAGCCGAACCGACGACCGTGTACATAATAAATCTCATCTTTTTCAAGGTATCCGACGATGGTGCTAGCAGCGTAATCAATTTCGCCTATCATGGTCATATCTTGCATGTCTTTTTCACTGATATATTCAGCCACCTTTTTCCCATAAGAGAAGACGTGGCGGTCCTCCAGGGCAACTGCGGTCATACCGCCAAGAAAGTTGCAGATGAGGATAAACGTGAAAAAAGGAGAAAACAGGCGTTGTGGTAACCCATTAAGTCTTTTGAATGGGAGGCTAATCTCCGAGCAATCTCTATGAATCCAGACGGTCATGAGAAATGTAATAAACAAGAATCCATGGTGACGCATACTGCCGTAATACTTTACATAGAAAAATGCTAAAAGTCCAAATGTCGCCACGAGGTATATGAGGAGTGCTGTAGGGCGTTTAAGTAGCAGCAGTACGCTGCAAAATATCAGGAGACAACAGAACGGGATTTGGATAGATTGGAAAAAACCGTACGTTTCTAATTGGTGCTTATTCCAGAAATTAAGCGAGAACTCAGGAATAGGAAGATATGCATGAGAAATGAGATGGATAACTTTGCTCAACTCCTCGGATTCATAAGCAAACCTCCATTCAACAGCAAAACCTGTATCTGAGGGTGGATTCAGTTGCAGAACCGATGTAATGATGCCGATGCTGATAAGGGCGAACCCAATCCAGATAGGTTTCTTATCTTCTATAGCCGCAATCTCCTGCGCCAGCGGCTTAGAAAACTGATTTCGACAGAGATATTCGCAGCAGAGCGCGAATCCAATTGCCAAAGTAAGGATCAGCGCGTGAACACTCGTGTGCGCGAGCAGAAATAGCACACAACCGATCCAAATAAAACGTCTGTAACGCTCCGTAAAAAGAATACAGAAAACAATGATTAGTAGCAACCCAAGACCATAGTTTCGCGCAAGAATACCGTATTCATACAGCACGAAGTAGCCGAGACAAAAGAGGAATTTTTGGAAGCGATTGAAAGGGGCGTAGCGAGCGAATAGGTATACGGTGACACCGGTAATCAAGAGATGGAATACCTGCATGATGACAGGCGAATGCGTAATACGCGTGAGCGGCATGAGACAGAGGTGCCACAAACCCGGATGCCCTTCATACTTGAGATGCGCAAAGAGTTCAAAGACTGAGGCACTATCACGGGCGAGGAGCCACGCCTGAATCTCATCACGCCACATCTCATGATGGATAGTAGTATAGCCACCTACCGCAAGGAAAAGGAACGCTAAACCGAGTGCGTAGTGTGTTTCCTTGTTTCGCATTGTTAGTGCCGCGATCTTTGGATCGAGGGACTCCTATTATCTCATTGAATAGTGAGGCTTGAAATCGGCAGCCATAAGCCACCTGTGGTTTTGGCAATAAATTTCTGAAAAGGTTCGTCTCGTCCGATAACATCTACTTTAATTCTTGCTGTCTTCATCTTCATCATTACATCTATTGAGGAGTAAGCACCGCTCACGTACTCGTCTGTGACGAAAATGAAATGGATGTCAGCATCTCTTCGGAATGTTACTTCGTCAGCGGCGCGGATAAGGGCATCCAAACCGTTCTCATCTCCTCGGAATTTAAGTTGTGCGAGAACTTTTTTTACCTGAGCAGTTGAGCGGGTTTGCGGGATCACTTCAAAGTCCAATCCGAGAAGACTATATCCGGTACCTGCTCGGAAGGCAACAACCCCGATCGTGAAGTCGATACCTGCGCTCTCAAACAGATCGGTCATACTGGTGAGATGTTCTCGCACGGCGTCAACGTCGTTTTTCATACTGCCACTACCGTCTATAACAAAGACGATGTCAACGAGATTTGTGCGTTTGTTCGCGACAATGTGTTTAGCGATCTTGTTTAACGCCAGATCGGGAAGTGTTAACCCGCCAATGTCCGAGTTAGGTGGCCCATTTGTCCCTGTCATAAATCCACCAGTATGTCTAGTAGGCTTGCCACCACTACCGAGGATGCCTGAACCTAAGCCAATACCTTTTCCCCTGCCGTTGCCAGAGACTGGTTTGGCTTGCAGACCTGTACCATGAGTATATTCCTCTGAGTGGGTCTCCGCAGAAAGTTCTGGTGTTTGCAATTCCAGAGGGACATCTTGAGGCGATACTGATGTTATAGGTCGCTGGAGTGACGGCGTGTTGACTTTTAGAGCTTGAGTCTGTCGCATGCTCTGAGGCTTCACTGTTGGTTTTAGGGGTATTTGGGAAGGTCTTTTCAGCGGAAGGCGGGGTGTCCGCAAATGAATTTTTGCGATGTCAAACGCTGTGCCTGTTTCAATGTACCGGTCGGGTTTTTGACGATACAAGGCTCCAAGGGTCAAAAACAACAGGATATGAAGCCCAATAGAAATGAGAAGGGCATTTGGGATATTTTTCCTGATGACGACTTTCATTTTCAGTATTTTCAGTACTGTATGTTCATTGCAGTAATGCTGATTTTTTTCCAAAGCCAGTAGTAATGGAAATTATTATAGCATTATCTATACGGTTATTACAAGCGGAGAACGAATTGTTTGGAAAAAGGTTGACGAAAATGTCAAAATTTGGTATTCTATAAAGTAAGATCTACACAGAGTCGAAGTGTGGAAACATTTAGCGTGCCCGTCTGCAATAGTCGCAAAGTGCGAATTTGCTTAGAATGTCTTGTGCTAACTTATCAGTCGGAGTGGGTTTTGGATTAGAATATGTTTTGTTATGATTACCCACGACCTGCTGTTACTGTTGATATTGCGATCTTCTCAGGCGAGACTCCAGACCTATTGTTGATTAAACGCAACGGTTTTCCGTCACTTGCATTTGATCACGCTGAGATAATCCGAAAGGCGTTGGAAAAACTGAAATGAAGCATTACGGTTTAACATTGAATCTCAAAAACGATCCAGCTGTGATTGAAGCATATAAAGAATATCACCGGGATGCTTGGCCAGAAGTACTTGATGGTCTGAAAGCTGTGGGTATCACGAAGATGAACATCTACCTCTTAGGATGCCGTCTGTTTATGGCGATGGAAACCGTTGATAATTTTGATATAGACCGGGATTTTCCGCGATATCTTGAAGAAAACCCGAGATGCCAGGCTTGGGATGAATTGATGCGAACTTTCCAAGAACCGGTATCGGAAGCACAACCAGACGAATGGTGGGCACGTATGGAGCCTGTTTTTGAATTGTAATGCTAAAAGGATATATTGCTTCGATGCCGGTAACGTTTTTATCAATTGGTCATTTTTGTTATGATGTCTCACCAAATGGTTATATTCTTGGAGGATCTGCCTCGTATTCGACACTAACTGCCCGAAACTTGGGGCATCGTGCTCGCGCTGTCACTGCTGTTGGCGCGAATTTTGACCGCCATAATCCTCTATTGGATGGTATAAAGACTGTTTATCGTAAATCTCCTGAAACGACGATTTTTGATAACCAATATGATGAAAAGGGGCATAGACAGCAGTTTATCTTAGGTGCAGCGAGAGAACTAAACGGATCTGATGTGCCTGTTGAATGGCGGACGAGCGATATAGTCTATTTATGTCCAATTGCAGATGAAGTTTCCGTGGATCTCGTTCACTGTTTCAGCGATGACACCTTAATAGGGGCTACGCCGCAGGGTTGGCTCCGGCAGTGGGACGCAGGTGGGAGAGTTGAGACGAAACGTTGGGAGACAGCCGAAGCTATCTTACCGCATATTGATGTGTTAATCCTGAGTGATGAAGATGTTCGTGCCTATCCAGACGAATTGGAAAAGTATATCCAATTAGCACCGATCGTTGTGCTAACACGAGGGGCAAAAGGCGCGACGCTTTTTCAAAGCGGAACACAACAGGAGTCCGTAGCTTATCCCGTGACAGAGGTTGATCCGACAGGGGCAGGAGATGTTTTCGCTACCTCCTTTTTAATCGATTATTATCAAAATCGTTCAGTAGAGGAGGCACTAAACTTCGCACATTGTGTCGCTTCTTTTGCTGTTGAAGGAGTTGGCACAACTTGCATTCCAAAGTTGGAACAGGTCATGTTAAGATTAAAAATATAGCGTTTTATGTAAGAAAAACATGAACGCTGTATTAGGATTTAGCGGGAACTAACACGGTATATCACACTTATCACAATTTTGATAACAGATAAATTCTACCGTTTCCGTTTTTTGAACGAGTTTATCTTTAAAAAAAGTAAAAAAATAAAGTGTCGCTATTGTAAAATTTTCCTATACTATGGATCGCAACTATAACTAAAGAGAAAATTATGGGTATCCATTACGATTTTGTCGCGTACAGCAGTAGGACATCAGCAACCAGTTGGACTATCGGGATGAAAGCCATTCAGGGAGAAGTACCGCTGGATATTGTCATACCTGATGAACAGGCGTCTTCTGACCCTGAAAATCCAGAGGTAGTTGGTGTTTTAACAGCAGAGGGTTTAGAGCGAGAAAGCACCGATGGTTTGGAGCTTTATCGCTATCTCCGGCGTTTGAATCCCAAGAAGAATGAAGCATTCAATTACAACGAGGTAGTTATTCGGAATATCCATAGCCGTCTGACCGCGCTGCGGGTTAATCAAGAACTCCGAGTGCAAATTACGTATACGGAGCGGAAAGAGCCGTATGCGCGATTTTCATATCAGATTAAGTTGTTGGGTACTTTTGACAAGTCAGACGTTGACACTGATGATAATGCTGATGATGATGTACAGCTTGAAATTACGTCACTGCAGCCTGAAAACAACCGTCAGCATCCACAGGAGCAGAGAAGTAGTGGAGGGACAAGTCAACCGAATCAACCGGTGTATAAAACGACCAGTACGCTGGAGAAATTAATCACTTTTACACAAAATCTCCAAAAAGAATTAGATCAAACCCAGAAACAACTCGGGATCGTGATCAACAAGGTTCAGCAATTGGAGGATGATCGACAACAGTTCCGTGACCTACATAACATGATCGAGGAGATTCTCGACCGAATCAGTCGATTAGAAAATTTGGATACCCGAATTCAGTATCTTGAAGCCGATCGACATCAACTCCAGGATCTTCAACAAACTTTGCGAAAGTTTCTCGTAGCATTGAACCAGCAGACAAGAGTGTCCCTACAAGAACATGACGATAATGCCATGGCTGAGTGAACGGGGACTTGTGAAAAGTCTTAACAGATGATTTTGCCCGGTCCTGAGATGAAAAAAGGAGAGTTCCGTTATGATGAAATTGGGTACGATGTCTCTGAACGTGAGAAATACTACGGCTACTGCTTTCGCACAATTGGTATATGACCTCGGATTTGATGTCATTGAGTTGCATTCAAGTGCGTTTGAATCGACCGATGCCAGCTACCTACGTGAGTTGAAAATGGACCTCATGCGGAAAGGGTTACCGTTAGGCTACATCGGTATCAGCAATAACTTCGGTCGTCCTGTTGAGGAACACCACGAGCAAATCGCATTAATCAAGCAATGGATAGATGTCGCATCTTTTATGAGTTGTCCTCTGGTCCGAGTCTTCGCTGCGTATGTCCCTGAAGATTGTGAAGACGAAGAGACCTTATGGCCACCGATGATTGAAGCCTTCAAGGAGGTCGCTGAGTACGGACATGAATCAGGGATTCTCGTCGGGTTACAAAACCACAACCATAACAATGTCACACGTGATGGGGCAGCAGTTTTACGCGCTTTGAATGGGACTGACCATCCGTATTTTACACATATTTTGGATACCGGGCAGTATGCTGGGTCTCCCGGTGCAAGCGGACACCGTGGTTCTTCACACCCGGGCTACGACTGTTATGCGAGTATTGAGCAGACGGCACCTCATGCTGTTTATGTCCGTACAAAATTTTATCAGATTGATAGTGGCGTGGAAGAGTGGTTAGATTATCCCCGTGTTTTGGACATTTTGCGGGGTGTCGGCTATAACGGATGTCTATCGGTAGTATACGAAGGTGAATCGGATCCGGTTGAATCAATGCGGAAGGCGAGAAGTTATCTGGAGTCCTTATTGTAAACTTATTACGGTGTAGAGCGAGGGAAAAATGAAAACGCGTGCTGCTGTCATGTATGAACATAACCAACCAGTTGTTGTTGAGGAACTTGAGTTGGATGAACCGAAGGCAAATGAGGTACTTGTCCGAACTGCGGCGAGTGGTGTCTGTCATTCTGACTTGTCGGTCGTCACTGGTACTATCTATTATGATGCCGCTGTGGCGCTCGGGCACGAAGGTGCGGGTATTATTGAACGCGTTGGCGGCGATGTAAGCGGATTTCGTCCAGGTGACCATGTAATCTTGTCTTTCGTCAGTTATTGTGGTAGTTGTCGCATGTGCCAGATGGAAAGGGTCTGTTTGTGCGAGAGTTACGATGTGCCGCGCGGTTTTTTGTTAGATGGCACCTATCGCCTCCATAACAGTTCGGGAGATGGCATCCTCCAGATGGCGCGAATTGCCACAATGTCCGAGTACATGGTTGTCCCACAACAAAACCTCGTCAAAATTGATGAACACTATTCATTAGCAAAAGCAGCTCTCGTCGGCTGTGGCGTAACGACAGGCGTCGGTGCTGTGTTGAATACTGCGAAGGTAGAACCTGGGAGTTCCGTAGCGGTCATAGGGACGGGGGGTGTAGGTTTGAACGCAATTCAAGGTGCGGTGCTTGCGCAAGCGGAACGAATTATCGCCGTTGACATCGCCGAGAAAAAACTCAATTTCGCAAAAACTTTCGGTGCAACAGACGTCGTCAATGCCTCGACATGTGATCCCGTTGAAGCGGTTCGTGAGTTGACTGCCGGTCTCGGTGTAGACTACGCCTTTGAAGTGATCGGGAATCCGAAGACTATCGTACAAGCTTACAATATGGTACGAGCAGCTGGCACTGCCGTTATTGTTGGGATGTCACACCATCAATCAGATGTTAGTATCCCGGCTCAGCACCTTGTTTCAACGGAGAGGCAGCTGATAGGTTCGTTTTACGGCTCGTGCCAACCTAAGGTGGATATGCCTAAACTTCTTAGTCTGTATACGGAAGGCAAGTTGAAGTTAGATGAGTTAATTACACAGCACTACCGACTTGAGCAGATTAATGAGGCATTTGCCGACATGGAAGCCGGTGAAAATGCACGTGGCGTTATCCTTTTTAACTGATGACTGAGAACTGAAATTGATATATGAAATCCATACATACCGCCGTCCGAGAGCAATTCAGCCAGCATGCCAACTATTATGCGCGGAGCAGCGCACACGCCACCGGAGATACCTTAGACGTTATCTTGGATTTCGCCGAGCCGAACGGTACAGAAAGGACGCTGGATATTGCGACAGGCACTGGTTTTACAGCGTTTAAGCTTGCATCAAAAGTCGCGTATGTGATTGCCACCGACCTGACACCGGAGATGGTCACAAAAGCAGCTGAACTCGCAGACGAGAAGACTATAAAAAATGTTAACTTTTCCGTCGCTGCTGCGGAATCCCTACCGTTTGCTAATGCTTCGTTAGATTTGGTAACCTGCCGAATTGCTCCACATCACTTCCAAGATGTACCTGCCTTCTTAAGCGAGGTACACCGGGTTTTACGCACAGATGGACTCTTCTGCATGGTAGATTCTGTTTCGCCTGAACCGAAAAAGTTAATAGCGTGGCAGAATCGTGTGGAAAAGCTCCGCGATGATTCTCATGTGTATGGGTATCCACCATCTGAATGGGACGCGATGATTATGAATGCTGGGTTGTCCCTTGAAAAGACAGCACATGTCCGAAACGCGGAGATGTCGTTTCTGTGGTGGGTGCGTCCAGAGAGTAACCCGCCGGAGATTGTGCAGGAAATCCGCGATGCGTTCGCCAAACTTTCACCGGATGAGGCGAAAGAATACTACACAGTCCGTCCGGCGGGTGATGACTTCTATTTCTCGTGGCCCATGTATGCGGTTAAAGCGAGACGCATGTAGCAGAAGTACAAGGGTCTCCTTTGCAGCAATATTTGATCTTTACTGTTCCTCTCGCCATTTCGCAAAATCTGCCTCGATTTCCTCAGACCATTTCCGATCTATTTCACCCGGTGTATAAATACCTTCGCGCAGCCGTTGATGCCCAAACCGATCTCGGAGTGCTACCTCTTCGCCTTGTTCAACGACCTGTTGTGCGAAATGCGGTGGAATAAAGATAATCCCACCACGTCTTCCCAAAACCACATCTCCCGGTAAAACTGTCGCCTCTGCAATGCGGATAGGGATATTAATACCAGTAAGTGTGACGTTTGCAATACCTGTCGGATCTACACCGCGCACGAAAGTGGCGAAATCAGGCAACTCGTAGATGCCATCCAGATCCCGGATACCACCGTCAATTACCATACCTGTCTTGGTTTTCGCGTAGATGGAATTGCCGAGGTTATCACCAGCAAAAGTGCCGTCCTTGACTTTACCAAACAGATCAACGACGATGACATCATCGTGAACAAGTGTATCAATGACCCATGAGTTTTGCCCACCGACCCGTCCGTCTTTTTCACCTTGTGCCGAGATAGCACCATTGAAGTCCGGACGGATCGGAACAAAAGCGCATGTCACTGCCCTACCGACAAGAATCCGATTTGGATGGAGATTCATCCAATCGCCAGCGAATTGGAACTTATAGTCGTTGCCATTGAGAACACCCCATGCCTGCTCGATGCTGATAGTCTTCATTCTTCGAAGAATATCATCAGGGACGCGCGGTCGTCCATCAGGAAACCGATCACCTTCCCACAAATCCGTCATCGCGAGAACGCTTTCTTTATCAATAAGTCGCATGTTAAGCCTCTTTCTAACGGAAGATAGAGGTCATCTACAGACCTGCGTTTTTCCACACCTGATCCAATGATTCAGCAGTGGCTTTCGCCGCATCAGCGGGTTCCATCCCATTCACCTTTTGGCTGAACGGTTCTGGTGTCACGGGTCCTTCATAACCGATCTCTGTCAGGATTTGCATCAATTCGGTGAGTGGAATCACACCAGTTTCGGCGGGAAGACACCTAATGTTGTCAATCTGCTCGTATGGGTCAATTCCGGCAGGTGCATCGTTAATGTGGACGTAAACGACGTCTGATACAGAGAGTTTGCGGACGTCATCAATGGCGGAACGACAAGTGTACCAGTGCCATGTATCAAATAGTAATCCAACGTTACCTGTGCCGACTGCAGCGGAGAGCCCTAACATTGCATCCATTGAATAAGCGAAAAGGTACTTAGAACCTTGGCGACTTGTGGCAGGCCCAATGAACTCAAGCCCGATTGAATGTCCGTGTTCTTTGAGAATCTCGGCGATGGGACGGAGCCGTTTGACAGAGAAATCCCAATTTTCTTGAAAAGTCATGTCGTTTGAGGCAGGTCCAACAACGGTGGTTGAGCGGAAACAACTGAGTTCAGCAGCGAGTGCTGCGCGCTCGGGCAGCTGCGCTAAACCTGCGTAATAATCAGCTTCAGGACCGCGCCAGTTGACACCAAATCCCCATCCGCCCATGGTGATACCAGCCTCTGCCCAGAGGTCTTTTACGTATTGGACAGAGTGTTCTTGTGCGAGTTGATTGGCTTCGTCAATATTCAGGTCAAGACCGTCAAAACCAGCGTTTTTTGCGAGGTCTAAACCTTCTGTCATGTTTGCTCGGATACCGATTGCACCGGTGCTCAGATTTTTGAACATAATTTCTCCTTTTATTGTTCTTCAAAATAACCGAAAAATCTTGGTTGTCACAAGATATATTGCTGGCAACTCCTAATCTTGTAAATCCTTTTATCCTGTAAATCTTGGTTCAGACGATTTTTGACCGCGTAAAACTTTCGCCGCAACAGCCCACGGGTAATCATTGTCTTCCGCTTTGGCATCGCGGTATGTAGGTATCCAGACCCAGCGTTCTTCTCCAGATTGATTCGGATGGCTGGAATGAAGCGTCAAATCGTGGAAAAAGACAGCGCCACCTGCTTCGATCTCCGCTGTAACAGCGAGGTTTTCGTCAACCATGCCCGGACGGAGCCGGTTTCCGAATCCGTGTCCATCACTAGCATCGCCATCGTGAGCAATGGCAGATTTGTGGGAACCCGGAAAGAGTTTGAGACACCCATTTTCAACACTCGCGTCATCAAGCGCAACCCAGATCGAAAGTTTGTGTGCACCATGCCAATAGTGCCAATCTTGATGCCATGGACTTGCGAAGGTCATTGATTCACTTTTGAAGACGAACTTGTCACTCAGAAATTCAATATCCGGTGCGAGGATGCCTTCTAAAATATCGAGTATTCTTTCGTCACCAACTGCGGTTTGAAAAACGTGGCTCCGTGCGGCTAAGCCGACGTGAACGCCGTGTCCAGCGACTGCGCCTGTCTCTGCTTTAACGGCTTCCATAATGTTGATGCACTCTAATTTAAGCCGTTGAACCTCGCTTCGCGTAAATAGATTTGGGACGATAGCAAAACCGTCTCTTGCGAAATCGTCGCGAAGTGTTGCCATATCAAGCGTCATTTTTTAATCCTCAGTCAGATGCTTCGATCTGAACTTCACGTCCTGTCTCGGCACTTGTGAGCAATCCTTCCATCATCTGTTGGACAATCAATCCATGGCGGAGCGGTGCTTTGCAGGTTACGTCATCAAGGATAGATTCGATGAAGTGATCGGCGATAGCATCCCACGAGTTTTCGTATTTACCCGGAGGTAGGTTAACACTTATATCTTCAGATGTCCCTGATTCGTCTGTGCGATAAAGCCGCAGAGGGCTCATCGTCGCACCTGCTTCGGTACCAAAGAGTTCTATCTGGAACTCATCAGGTTGATGTGATGCCCAGAAACTCTCGACCTGTAATCCGAGTCCATTTTCAAACGTGATGAATCCGCCTGCATAGTCATCGGATTCGTACTGTTCGTAGGTTTCCTTTGCGGGGCGACTGCGATTCCAATAACCCAGTCCACGCGGTCCAAATTTCGCGCCAGCAGCACCCAAAACCGAAATCGGTTTCGGCAATCCGAGGATCCACCAAGCTGAGTCCAAGACATGAACTCCCATATCACGGAAGGCACCACCGCCCTTCTTAATGAAACCGAGATTCCATGCCGGGATACCGTTACGGCGGACGCTCCGGGCGCGAGCGTAGTAGAGTTCGCCGAAATAATTATCGCGTGCAAGATTGCCCAGGTATTGACAACTATCTCCGAAGCGTGTGGAGAGCGACATCATATTAACGACACCTGCTGCTTCCGCTTCTGTTACTAATTTTTCTGCCGCCTCTTCGGAGTCAGCGAGAGGTTTCGTCACCATGACGTGTTTGCCGTTTCGCACGGCTTCTAAAGCAATCGGGACGTGCCACTGGTTTGGTGTTCCGACAAACACAGCATCGATGTCCTTGGCTTTGCACATTTCTTTGTAGTCTGTGTAGAATTTAACCTCGTCCGGTAAGTCCTTAGCGAAAGCTTTCATCCGGTCTTCTAAGAGGTCGCAAAGCGCGACGACATTACCTCGTGCGTTCCTTGCGAGTGCTGCCCCATTAGGTTTACCGATACCCATACCGACGACTGCGATTCGGACAGAGTCTTTTGCTGATGCCATAAAGCGTTCTCCCAATTTTTGATGATTAGATTTCTGTTATTCGGCACGCAAGCGTACCTAATCTTTTAGTACGGACGACCGCGTTGATTCAAAGGAGGATTCACCTCGTTTTTGACGGGCTTAATAGTCCTGAGATATGCCCAAATTGCCTTAAGATCAGTATCGTTCATCTGGGCATAGTGCTTCGTAGGCATCGGAGGGAAGATCTTCCGATTGCTCGTGTCGCCTTGATGGTGTCCTGTCCGCATTGCGTCGATAAACATCTTCTCTGTCCATTCACCCAATCCAGTCACCTTGTCGGGGGTCAGGTTTGAAGCAAAACTCGTTCCAAATGGACCAGAAAATGCACTCATTTGTGGCGATGTGAGGATAAAAATGCCTTGTTGCATCATGCTAAAATTGTAGCGAGGGTAAGGTTCATTCGCCGGATGTCCAGCGAGGTACATAGCCATATTATATTCAGCACCAGCCCGCGGCGTGTGACAGTGTCCGCATGCTCCGAGGGTATCTACAAGGTATTTTCCACGTTGCGCCATATCGCTCTGGCTTTCAACTGAGTTGATGTTCAGACCAATAACGGCACCCACGAGAAGTACCATCGCGCAAAAAATTAAGAGATTTCGAGGCATTCAATAGTTCTCCTTTGAATTTAAGTTGTGTGAAAGTCGTTCTTCAATTTATCACATTCCGCAAATAGACGCAATAAAAATATAGAAAAGACGCTGTGAAAAACCGCGCCTGCATTTTCTGAATCTTAGAAACTATAGGATAACTTCGCATAGTAAAATCCGCCATTAAAACCAAAAGGCGCAGCCCTCCGGTCATATGCGAAGACTCCTGGTGAATCAGCGATAACTGTCCCTGTACTATCTACCAAAGTACCACCACGTGCTTGACCCACCTCGTTAGGGTCAGGCAACTGGTTAAGAAAATTGTTTATTCCTACCGTCAGTACCAAAGATGCGTTGAGTTGGTATGTTCCTTGAGTGTCGGCGAGCCACTTACCACTATAGGTTTGCCGCTGAGCACTCTCTCCACTCCCTTCCTGAACAGTATAACTCCCAAAGTAGCGTAAAGCGGATCCGATCTTGAGGGGTCCAATGATATAATCTGCGGTGACATTAACACGCGTATTTGGTTGCCATTCCTCAAGTATAGAGCGTTCTCGTTCTGGAAAGAGGATTTCCTCAAAACCGATCAGAATAGGACCCGGAGCTTGCACATCACCGATGACTTCGGTATCCGTCCAGGTTGCGGCGACCTTGAAATTCAAAATAGATTCGTCATCAAACGCATGTAAATAACCTGCAGCTACATCAATGCCGCGTGTGCGCGTTTGTGCGACATTCGTAAAAACTTGTGCTTGATTAGCACCCGCCTGTGCTAAGGCAGGTACGGCATCAGCTTTAAAACTTCCACTAAGGACAATCCGATCGTCAATGTCAATCTGGAATGCATCAAGCGTCAGCCATAAATTCTGAATTGGTTTGACGACGATGCCGCTGGACACATTGACTGAGGTTTCCTCTTTAAGTTCGGGAATGTTAAGTGCCCGCGCTGTCCCACTATCATTGCGAAATGTGCCGACTTCAAAAGGTAGGAGTTCTGTTGTGTCTCCATCACCATCAGCGTCGTTATTGTCTGCCTTGAATTGTGTGCTGATGTTGTTGAAATGGAGTTGGTGAAGTAACGGGGCTCGGAAGCCGGTACTACCGGCAGTGCGGAAGGCGACTCGTTTCGTCAGGTCATAGCGAGTTGTTACTTTGCCGGTGATGGTAGCACCGAAATCACTATACTGTTCGCCACGCACGGCTGCACCCACAAGCAAACCCATACCCGGTTGTCCACTGATATGGGATTCAAAGTCTGCATAACCTGCGATGTTAGTCCTGTTTTCGTTGACTTCATTATCCGGGCGAAAACCGGGGAAGACTTGAATACCAGCAGCTGCACTGTCTGCACCGAGTTCTGCATTGAACCAAGACACAGGTTCACCTGCTCTGATGCCGTAGCCTTCCGTACGGAACTCGACACCCCCTGCTAAGTTAACCAGCGAGGATTGATATATAAGCGGATAGGCGACATCCACATTAAAGGCGGTTTGATGGAGTCGAAATCCACCAGAATCAGCACTGGTTGGACTACCAAGTCCATAAGACGCATTCAGCGAGTTAGAAACGAGAAAATCAAATGTATTCAGACCGTAATTAAAACCGACATCAACATCTAAATCTGTTGAGGCGTGTTTCCAAGCCACTCCCAAGGCAATGGATACATCTTCAATGTCTGTGTTAATTTCAGGTAGGAATCCATCTGGATAAATTGCCTTCACGGTACGGCTGACATCCTTGGAATTGCGATAGAAACCGGAGCTATTGTTTTGGCGCGTTGAGTAACTACCGAATGAGTATAATTCTAATGCTTCTGTCAGCGGCATGCCAAAGTTGTAAACGCCAACTTTTTGTGAGGAATCAGAATCCCCGACCCGAAAGTTTTTCCGATTAAAATGATATTCGCGTGGGTCAAACCAGACCGGTTTTTCACCTGTTACATTTCCATTTACGTCCTTTACTTCAAGCATCGAATCGGGCGGTCTGCCCGGATTTATCTCAACCCAGTCGTATTGTCGCGTACCACTGAGTCCAGCGCGATTTGTGCGGTACCGTTCCCGCCATTCCATCGTTAGATTGAGAAAGCCAGAATCACCTACTTTCACGCCGTAATTCCCATTCCCAGTCCACGTATCGCCATCGCCTTCATAGGTTTGACCCCAATAGATGTCAGCGTTGCCTGTATCAATATCGTTTTTCAGTACGATATTGATAACGCCAGCAATGGCATCAGATCCGTATTGTGCAGCGGCACCATCGCGGAGGACTTCAATACGTTCTATCGCAGCGGGAGGAATCGTGTTAAAGTCGGTCCCTGCAGTACCACGACCGACAGAACTATTTACGTGAAGCAATGCGCTTTTATGGCGACGTTTACCATTGACCAGCACTAAGGTCTGATCGGGTCCTAAACCGCGCAAAGTTGCTGGTCTCAACGCATCCGTGCCGTCACTGATCGTTGAACTTGGGAAGTTGAAGGAGGGGACCAACATTTGCAGAACACGACCCGTTTCAGATTGTCCAGTGAGGCTGAGCTGCTCTCTATTGATGACTTCTATTGGGACAGGTGCTTGCAAAGCTCTCCTGCCTATGCTGCGGGTTCCAACGACTACAATAGATTCAATAGTTTGGATCGGAGCGAGTTTCACTATCACTTCGGTTTGCCCTGTAGTGATATTAAGCCGTTTGCTCGAAAATCCAAGTGCTGTTACGGTCAACAACTCATTGTATGGCACATCGCTAAATGTGACAGTGCCGGAATCGTTAGTCGTTTGTTCTTGATTCCCAATTTGTATCTTTGCTTTTGGGATACTGTTCCCATTCTGATCTTGAATGATTACTTTGAGCGTGGCGGCATTAACTGCCATCGGTATCACTGATGCAATGCCGAATAAAATAGCAACTGCCCACCAGAGATACCGTTTTTTATCTGAAATTAGCATTTTGGTAGTTTCTCTAAATAATATGCGCGTGTTCGATATAAGAGATAACGGCAATGTGATTGAAAAGAGGACTCCATGTGGTATGATGAGGTAAACAGTTCGTTACCAACAGAGTCATCTATAAACGTTATGCTACTTTACACCAAACTCACCTTTTTATGAAAGTTCTCTAAAAACTATAGGATAATTTTGCATAGTAAAGTCCACCATTAAAACCAAATGGAGCAGACCTTCTGGAATAGGTGAATACACCCGGAGAATCAACAATGACGTATCCTGTGCTATCTGTTAAGGTTCCACCGCGCGACTGACCAATTTCATTCAGGTCGGGCAGCTGATCAAACAGATTATTGGCACCGATAGTCAGTGAAAGCCCTTCATTTAGCTGATAGTTGCTCTGGATATCGGTGAGCCACTTTCCACCGTAGGTCTGCCTTTGCGGTTCGGGCCCACTGCCTTCTTGCACGGTATAGCTGCCAAAATATCGCAAAGCACCACCGATAGTGAGATCTCCGATGATGTAATCCGCGCTGATATTAATCCGGGTATTCGGTTGCCATTCTTCGATCATAGAACGGTCTTGTGAAGGGAAAAGAGTATCCTCAAGCCCGACGAGGATTTCCGGTGCGTCCACATCCCCAATAATTGCAGTGTCTACCCACGTCAACGCCACCTTCAAATTGAGAAGAGATTTGTTGTTGAAAGCATAGAGGTAGCCTGCGGCGACATCAACACCTTGGGTGCGTGTTTGTGCGACATTCGTGAAAACCTGTGCACTGCTCGCACCTGCCGCGATAAGACTGGGGATTTTATCCGCGCTAAAACTGCCGCTGAGAACGATGCGATCGTCAATTTGGATGAGGAATCCATCTACGCTAAGCCACATCTTCTCAAAGGGTTTTAACACGAAGCCACCGGAGACGTTGAAAGCGGTCTCCTCTTTCAGTTCCGGAATGCCGAGGGCACGTGCAGCGTCACTGTCGTTGCGGAATGTCCCGACTTCGAGAGGGATCACTTCAGTTGTGTTTCCGTCGCCATCAATATCACTGGCATCTATTTTGAATTGTGTACTAATGTTATTAAAGTAAAGCTGCTGAAGTGAAGGCGCACGAAAACCTGTGCTACCGGCAGCGCGGAATGCAACCTGTTGTGTTAAGTCATAGCGAGCAGTCGCTTTTCCGGTAACAGTGGCACCGAAGTCGCTATACTGCTCACCACGCACTGCTGCACCAACGAGCAACCCAGTGCCGGGTTGACCGCTGAGATAAGATTCGAAGTCTGCGTAACCTGCGATATTGGTTCTACTTTCGTCAACTTCGTTATCAGGTCTGAAACCAGGAAAGACTTGGATACCGCCAGCAGCACCCGATGCTCCAAGTCCCGCGTTGATCCATGAAAGCGGTTCACCTGCGTCAATACCATAGCCCTCTCTACGAAACTCGATACCACCTGCGAGATTAACCAAAGAGGACTGATACTGCAGCGGATAGGTAACATCCAAGTTAAAAGCGGTCTGCGAGAGTTCAAATCCACCGGCATCTGCAGAGGTCGGACTGCTGGCACCGTAAGAGGCGTTCAGCGAGTTGGAAATGAAGAAGTCGAATGTATTCAATCCGTGGTTGATGCTAACGTCGACATTCAGATCCGTTGTCTCATGCGTCCATGCCATTCCTAAGGCGAGCGAGGTATCGCCAATATCGGTATTGATTTCTGGTAAGAATCCGTCTGGATAAATTTCGGTCACCGTCCGTTCTGGTTGATTGGCTCTCCGATAAAAACCAGCACTGTTGTTTTGCCGTGAAGAGTGTCCGCCGAAAGAGTAGAGTTCTAAGCCTGCGGCAAGTGGAAGTCCGAAGTTATAATATCCAACTTTTTGAGATGAGTCAGTGTCGCCAACTCGGAAGTTCTGCCTCTCAAAGGTATATTCGCGTGGGTCATACCAAACGGGTTTCGTTGTCACAGTACCGTCGTCATTTTCGATCTCAAGCATCTTATCTGCCGGTCTGCCTTGATCAACATCTATCCAATCGTATTGTTGTGTACCTGTGAAACCTGCGCGATTAGTCCGTACTCTATCGCGCCATTCAGCGGTTAGGTTCAGAAAACCTGATTCGCCGACTTTCATACCGTAGTTGGCGTTCCCGTTCCATGTATCGCCATCGCCTTCATAGGTTTGCCCCCAATAGAGGTTGGCAACGCCTGTATCGACATCATCTTTTAACACGATATTGATAACACCGGCAATGGCATCGGATCCGTATTGTGCAGCAGCACCGTCTCGAAGAACTTCAATCCGCTCTATCGCTGATGCTGGAATCGCATTGAAGTCGGTTCCAGCGGTTCCGCGTCCAACGGATGTGTTGACGTGCAGCAAGGCACTTTTATGACGTCGTTTGCCGTTGACAAGCACCAAGGTCTGGTCAGGTCCCAAGCCACGCAACGTTGCAGGACGTAGAGCGTCTGTTCCATCACTAATCGTTGAACTTGAAAAGTTGAAGGAAGGGACTAACATCTGAAGAACACGACCCGTTTCTGATTGACCAGTGAGACTGAGTTGTGTTCTGTTGACGACTTCTATTGGAACAGGTGCTTGCAAGGCTCTTCTGCCTATGCTACGAGTTCCGACAACTACAATGGATTCAATCGTTTGGATGGGCGTGAGTGTTACTGTTGCTTCGGTTTGTCCATCGGTGAGATTAATGCGTCTATGGGAAAATCCAATTGCTGTTACAGTCAGCGACTGTCCACTTGTCACATCGCTAAACGTAGCGACTCCGGATTCATCAGTTACTTGTTCTTGGGTTCCAACTTGTACTTTTGCTTCATGGATAGCATTCCCATTTTGGTCTTGAATAATCACTATAAATGCATCCGCACTGGCAATTAAGGGTATCACTGATATGCTGCAGAGTAAAATGGCTGTAATACACCAGAGGTACCTTCTATTATCTGAAATTGACATTTAGTTCGTTCTCCTAAGTAAATTTATGAAATAAGGCACATAGGTATTTTTAAATCCGTATGCGTCTATTACGGTTTAAGTCCACTATTAATTATGCTTTATATTTTTTTCAAAATGCAAATTAAAGTTTATAGACAGCGAGAATGCGCTTTTTTTCACAATAAACTCTGTTTTTATGTTAGAATTGTGAAAATTACCAACCTCACACAATTATAGAATAGAGACGAATTGTGCTTTAAACAGTGCTATTCTCTCCTTCATCAGCGGATATAGAGGATAGAATCGCAAATATGAACGGTTTGATGATGAGTTATCCATTAGCACTCGCGCAGATTTTAGATCATGCGTACCGAATTCATGGAGATAAGCGCGTTCAAACGGTACTGCCTAATGGGAAAATGCATGGTTATACCTACGCTGCATTGTATGAGCGCGTGAAACGACTCGCAAACGCTATCACGAAGTTGGGTATACAGCGCGGCGATAGGGTCGCCACCTACGCTGCTAATACCTATCAACACCTCGAACTCTACTATGCTATTCCCTGCATTGGTGCTGTGCTACATCCACTCAATGTACGCCTCTCTGCGGCACAACTGGCACAGATTGTTCACGAGGCGGAAGACAAACTCATCTTTGTTGATGGGGTATTCGCTGAGCAGTTTGAGGAGTTTCGCAATGAGGTTGGGTGTAAACGAATTGTTGGTTTTAATCTAATGCCCACGGATACTGATGCATCCTATGAGCAGCTGCTTCGTGAAGTTGAACCAACGTATACATGGAATATCCAAGACGAAAACTGGGCGATGGGACTCTGTTACACCAGTGGGACGCAGGGTGAGCCACGAGGGGTTCTATACACGCACCGTTCTATGTTTCTCCACACGTTGGCGGTCAATCAAGCCGATGTATTCGGATTAACCGAGGCGGATGTCGTTCTCCCGCTTGTTCCAATGTTCCATGCCATGGCGTGGGGACTACCTTACGCAGCTATGTTCGCTGGTGCTGATATGGTATTACCGGGATCAAAACCTACGTGCCTCACAAACCTTATTGCTGAAAATGGGATTACTGTCGCTGCAGGAGTGCCAACAGTTTGGGCAAAGGTTTATCCAGAATTATGGAAAAGGCGGCGAGATATTTCGTCATTGCGGCGATTGATTGTCGGCGGGGAAGCGATGTCCCCAACGCTCATTGAAGCATACGAAAAGGATCTCGGCGTTGAAGTCTGTCATGCTTGGGGGATGACAGAGATGTCCCCAACGGGTACGTTTTCAAAACTGCGTAGGGCACATCAAAATCTGTCTGACGCTAAAAAGTGGCGCATTAAAGCAAAACAGGGTAGACCTGTTCCCGGTGTTGAACTTCGACTTACAACTGAAACATCTACCGCTTTCACCGAATTACCTTGGGATGGTGAGACGATCGGAGAGGTCCAGGTACGGAGTCCGTGGACAGCGAGTCGCTACTACAAGAGTGAATCGACAACGGAACAATTTACTACCGACGGGTGGTTGCGTACAGGTGATCTTGCCACTATTGATGCCGAAGGTTATATGCAGATTGTTGACCGCGCGAAGGCACTGATTCGGAGTGGTGGCGAGTCTATTTCAAGTATTGCCTTAGAGACAGCATTACTGAAGCATCCGCAGGTGCTTGAGGTGGCGGTTGTCGGTGTGCCTGACGAAAAGTGGGGAGAGCGTCCGTTCGCCGTTGTTGTCCTCGCTGAACAGGCACATAAGAATATCTCGGATGCTCTTAAACAGCAACTCGCTGCTGAGTTCCCTAAATTTTGGATTCCCGACCAATTTGTCTTTGTTGATGAAATTCCGAAAACGAGCGTTGGAAAATCTGATAAGCGCTCTCTTTTAGCACAGCTCGTAAGCCAAAACTTGCTTGGATAAAGGGGAAATGTTCATATCTAACGGTGAGCGGGTAGCCGAGGTTTCCATGCCTCGCACCCGAAAGGAGAAATCTCATGAGAATGAAAGCCGCTATCTATACAGGAATTGAAGAGATTGAGATTCGAGAAGTTGAACGTAACGAACCACCACCGGGTTTTGTACTTGTTGACACGAAGCAGACCGGCATCTGTGGAAGCGATCTGCACAGTTATTTTGGGCATTGGGGACAATCCCATGAACACGCTGCAGGGCATGAGACCTGTGGCATTGTGGTGGGTCTTGGAGAAGGCGTAACAAAGTTTGATATTGGGGACAGGGTTGCTGTAGAATGTTTCTCGCACTGTGGCACCTGTACATATTGTGAAACAGGTCAGTACAATCTCTGCTTTAATAGAGGCGGGGTCTCGCCGAATATGCACGGTGGGTTCGCTGAATACACCTCAACGCACCAGTCTGGCTTGTTCAAATTGCCGGAACGGATGACGTTTGAGCAGGGGGCACTCGTTGAACCACTCGCTGTCTCACACCGCGCTATAGCACGGACAGGTGCTAATTCCAGAGACACAGTCGCAATTATCGGTGGTGGCACTATCGGTCAATTCTGTTTGGCGGATGCGGTTGCGGCTGGTGTTAAGGAGACGTTGATTACTGTTAAGTATGAGCAGCAGGCAGAATTGGCGAAGACGCTTGGCGCAGATCATATTGTCAATATCAGTGATACCGATTTGCGGGAATACGTCAAGGATGTCACGAATGGTATCGGTTTTGATGCAGTGGTCGAAACGGTGGGCGGTGGAGAAAACTTTGACACCGCTATGAATATCGTTCGGAAGCAGGGCGCTGTTGTCCTCGTCGCCGGATATTACAAACCGCTTGAGGTAGATCTCTCCCGTATCGTCTGGTCGGAAGCGTTCGTTACGGGTTCTAACTGCTACGGCTATAGCGGTATGGAAACCGATTTTGAAGCGGCGATAGAGTTGATAGACTCCGGGAAGGTTGATGCCACAAAATTAGTGACGCATTATTACCCGCTTGAGGAGATTGACGAAGCGTTCCGTGTGTCCGCCGATAAGACTTCTGGCGCGGTTAAGGTGCATGTCTGTCAGGACTAGCGTTTTATTGATTTGCTGGTGGGGTTTCAAACCTCGCTGGTTAACAGTATATCAGTAATTGTGAAGACTACTTACAAAAGGATTTTTTGCACAATGCAGAACGGGAAGCACACGTTAAGCAACGAAGAACAGGAACAGTTTTGGCGACACGGCTACCTCGGTCCCTACACGCTCTGTCGCCCTGAAGAAATGCTCAATATGCAGCCGGAAATTGAGAGGGTCCTTGAAACCGAACCCCCAGATCACAATCAATTCGGGCATAACCGGCACCTTGATGCTCCGGTAATTCACAAGCTTGCCACACATCCGTCTATCGTTAAACGGATGGCATCTCTCTATGGACCGGATCTCATACTTTGGCGGACGAATTTTTTTATTAAGGAACCGGGGGCTAAGGAGATACCGTGGCACCAAGATTTCAACTACTGGCCCCTTGAACCGCCTATCATTATTTCGGCGTGGATTGCCGTTGATTCGGCAACGCTGGAAAATAGCTGCCTCCAGATCGTACCCGGTTCACATCGTAAAGTGATACCACATGTGAAAGCGACTTCGGACATGGCTTTCGGTCAGATGGGAGACCTCGGTTTCATTGATACGAGCGATCATGTCAACTTAGAGATGCAACCGGGTGAGTTTGTTCTCTTTAATGAACGCACGCTGCATCACTCGGAGGCAAACCGTTCCGACAAACGTCGTATTGGCTTGGCTGTCCGCGTTATCCTGCCTATTGTTAAGGTTTTTGATTGGGACGCACCCGAACATGAACTCATTGTCATTCATGGTGAAGATCCCGTCCAGTTTAATAAGAGGCGTTAATTATTTATAAGGAGGAATCTTACAAATGAATCGTCAAATCACCCTCGCCTCTCGGCCCGTTGGGTATCCAAAGGAATCGGATTTTAACTTAGTCGAAGTTCCGATTCCAGAACCCGATGACGCGGAAGTATTAGTAAAAACCATCTACCTCTCCGTGGATCCGTATATGCGGGGCCGGATTAATCCCGCGAAATCTTACGCCGCCAACGTCGAAATTGATGAAGTGATGATCGGTGGGGTCATTGCTGAAGTTATTGAGACAAAGCATCCGAATTTTGAGGTAGGTGATATCGTCAATGCAAATATCGGATGGCAGGAATATGGGGTCGCAGCTGGTGATGGATTGCGGAAAATTGATCCGACAATCGCTCCTATCTCCACAGGCGCGGGAATCCTCGGTATGCCCGGATTAACAGCTTACTTCGGCTTGCTTAAGATTGGAAAACTTCAAGAGCGGGAGACCGTTTTCGTCTCTGGTGCTGCCGGGGCAGTCGGTTCTGTCGTCGGACAAATTGCGAAAATTAAGGGCTGCCGAGTTGTCGGCTCCGCCGGATCGGATGAAAAGATCGCTTATGTCGTCGATGAACTCGGTTTTGATGCCGCCTTTAATTACAAAGAGGTAGATGACTATAACGATGAACTTCAGAGACTTCTGCCCGACGGTATTGATGTCTATTTTGACAACGTCGGTGGAAGCATCACAGATGCCGTTTTCCCCAATTTAAGAATCAAAGGTCGGGTCGTTATTTGTGGACAGATCTCGCAGTATAACTTGGAGAAACCAGAGGTGGGACCGCGTTTTCTCTGGAATATGATCACCAAACGCGCAAGAATCGAGGGGTTCCTTGTTTCTGAATTTCCCGACCAGCATGAAGATGCACTTATCGAGATGGCGGGATGGCTACGGCAGGGCAAGTTAAAATACCGTGAAACGATTGAGGAAGGCGGGATCGAGAGTGCTCCTGCGGCATTCATTAGCATGCTGAAAGGCGGCAATATCGGGAAGCAGCTCGTCAAAATTGCTAATTGAGTTCTTCAACGTAATGAGATGGCGAGGTATAGCAACCTCGCCTGTCGCCGATTATTCTTTCTATCTAATACCCTTTTTCTTTGTCAATCACGCTGAGAAGTGGTTTACCAACAAGGAGTCGTTCCAAATTATCGCAGAAAAGCCCAACCGTCCGATCCAAGCGAATTGGTGAGCCACCGGCTACGTGCGGTGTGATAATCACATTCGGCATGTCCCACAACGGACTGTCTGTAGGTAATGGTTCTTCGGGCGTGACATCCAATCCTGCCCCGCCGATACTCCCCGACGTGAGCGCGCGAATCAGTGCCGGTCCGTCTACAATTTTACCGCGTGTGACGTTGATAAGCAACGCATGCGATTTCATCTGTTCAAATGCCGCCTCATCGAACATATCCTGTGTTTCTGGTGTGAGTGGTGCGCAGATCGCAACGACATCAGATTCCGCAAGGAGGTCGTGGAACCGATCCATCTTCCAGACTTCATGCACAAACGACGAAGCTTCAACCGCCTCCGGATCGACAGCAATGACGCGCATATCGAACCCTTGTGCTCGACGAGCAACATCGATGCCAGTGCCACCAAGCCCGACGATCCCCAACGTCCGCTCGCTCAATTCCCACGTTGCCAGACGGATTGACATCCTATTATCCCATGTCCGCTCGCGGACGGAACGTCCAATCCCGCGCAGAAGACCCAACAATAAAGCCCACGTTTGATCTGCCAGATGCGGTCCAACGAATCCTTTCGCGCTCGTCAAAATAACATCGCTCTTGACAAATTCAGGAAACAGAACTCCATCGACACCAGCACCAAGCACTTGTACCCATTTCAGTTGGTTTGCCTTCTCAAAAAGCGAGCGGTTAAACCCACCAAAAACAACATCTGTACCCACGATTTCGCGTAATGCTTCTTCTGAATTCTGTGGCTGAATAAGCACAAGATCATCTGAGACCGATTCAATTTTCTGCTGTTGTTCAGATGTAATGTCGGTGTTAATCAAAATTTTCATTTGACAACCTCCTCTATGTCGTGATATTCTATGTACAAAATAACAAAATTCTTGCTAACAGACACATTCTTAGAAAAGGAGAATTTTATTGTGATTGATTCATTTTCGGTGCGTCCGTGCAACCGACGGCCTCGAATCCTTTCTATTCCTATTTTTGCTATAAGTATTTTTCTTGCTGCGATCTTCATTGCAAGCTGCGGTGACGAAGGCGACATTCCTGAAGAAACCGATATACTTCA
This sequence comes from Candidatus Poribacteria bacterium, assembly GCA_958295815.1. GTDB lineage: Bacteria > Poribacteria > WGA-4E > WGA-4E > WGA-3G > WGA-3G. The sequence continues at coordinate 842,398 of OY282374.1, forward strand.
ACCCACTACAACGCCTCCTGCCACTCAGACACCCGTTCCCGCGGAAGAACCAGCGGTAGGTGGAGTCGTTGAAGAACCTGTTGTAGTTGAAGAACCGAAGGTCTCTTTTAAGGACGATATTCAACCTATCCTCGCTGAACGATGTGCCATTCCAGGGTGCCATGCTGCACCCGGTGCTGGCGGGCTTAACCTCAGTCAATACGATACCTTCAAAAAAGGCGGAAACGGTGGTGACGCATTTGCTGCTGGTAACGGTGAAGGCAGCCTTGTCGTCAAACGTATCGATGGTGGCGGTATGCCTCCTATCCCTCCACCTCTCAATGCGGATCAGGTTCAGCTCTTCATCGATTGGATTGATGAGGGTGCCGAGAATAACTAAACCTTAGCGGTACCTTAGCACTTTTGCCGTCTCCTGTCAAGCCTTAAAATTATCACGATTAGTAATTTTATTTGAAGGTGCATCCAATATGCGCCTTCTTTTTTTAGATACTATATACCTTTCGTCTCGTTAGAGTTCAGCCAATATCTCCGAAAAATTACATTTTATGCAACATTTCGATTCCCAACTCGCGTTACCGTGACAGACACCCGTATTTCTTGAGAGGAGACATGATGAAAACCAACGATGTTGACCTGATTCACCGTATTTTAGATGGAGATGATGGGGCATTTACTTTGCTTGTCAAGAAATATCAAAAGTGGGTTCACGCACTCGTGTGGCGGAAAATAGGCGATTTTCACGTAGCCGAAGAGATCACACAGGATGTTTTCCTAAAGGTGTATAAAAAATTGGCAACACTGAAACACCCAGACCGTTTTCCAGGCTGGCTCTATGTCATTACCACAAGACATTGTCTGGCATGGTTCCGAAAAAAGCGGCTGCCGACGCAATCTTTAGACGCGATGTCTAAAACTGAATTAGAAGAACTTTGCTATACACAGTATCAGACAGTGCACGGCGAAGTATCTGAGGTCGAACACCAACGCGAAATCGTCAGATGCCTCCTGCAAAAACTTCCGGAAAGCGAGCGTACCGTTGTAAGCCTGTATTATCTCGCAGAAATGACAGGCGAGGAAATCAGTAGATTTTTGGGCGTATCACCCAGCACAATTAGAAGTCGGCTCCGCCGAGCTCGAAAGCGATTAGAGACGCAAGAACACCTACTCCACGATGTTTCAGAGATTTTCCAATTGTCGCCAACCCTAACTGAAAACATTATGCGAGACGTTGCACGCATTAAACCGACGGCGTCTCCTGTCAGTAAGCCGTGGGTGCCGTGGGTTTTTTCTTTCGCGTCGACAATTTTGGTCATCCTAATGATAGGGGTCGGTTCCCGGGCGTTATTCCGATTTCAGCAGCCTTACGACTGGGATGCAACGTCGGAAATGACGGTTCAATTGGTAGAGGTGCCTACTGTGCTACCTTTGAAACTGAAACCTGATGCGCGAACTCAGTTAGGAAGATCCGATATGCTTGGTAAAAACAGTGGATCAGGGTTCCAAGCGGAACCACTTCTCATTGCAACCGCGCAAACGGATGAGGCTGATGTACCAGTGGCGAAACCGCAGTGGATTCAGACGAAGGGACCCGGAGGCGTTTCAAGTGCTGGGCTCTTTCTGGCATCCGACCAAACCATTTACGCTATCGCAAAGACAGGACTCTACCGATTCACAGAACAGGCAGACGCGTGGACGTTTGTCAGTGCCAGCGGTCCAGATCGGGAATTTGCGCCAGTTATGGCAGAATACGGTGATACCCTTTATCTCCTCACATCCGATGAACTCTTAGCCACAACCGATCCGGGTAAGATATTGGGGACTCTCGGTGAGCGACCTGAAGGAAGTGCTGTTGCTTTGATTATCACTAATGGACTTCAAGAACACAGTTCACAGCATACTGATATAACGGTGTATCTCGTTCTCAGAACAGAGGTGTTTCGTTCTCAAGATGGCGGTAGGCGGTGGGAACCCATAGGTGAGGTATTGTGGTCCGATGGCGCACCAGATGTAGGCAGTCCCGATTTCCGTATTTGGGATGCCCTCTCTATTGATAATACCCTATTTGTTGGAACAACTCGAGGACTCTTCCGGTTCACCGATGGCTGGAAAAAATTACCAGTACCTACGCTACATGGCGTTCAGTCGTTGGGTGTCAATGAAAATAGACTCTACGTCGGGACAATCACGGATCTGCAGCATAGTCCTTTAGCTGAGGTTTTCTATTCGACAGACTTTGGTGATTCTTGGACTGATATTACACCGACCTACGTAAATTCGGCGAAGAGGATAGTTGGATTCAGAGTCGTTTCGGTCGGAGAAACGCTTATGCTGATAGGTTTTGGTGGGGTTTTACTCTCTTACGATGGTGGTGTAACATGGACGGATCCTGGCGACGATCCACATGCGTTTGGACCATTCCCTGCTCTGGCATTGGACGAAGATAATTTTTACAGAACCTATCACGGTGGAATAACGCGCTCAACAGATGGTGGTCTCACGTGGCATCCGTTTATGACTGGACTCGTAAGTTCCGAGATTCGGGATTTGGTGGCAGTCGAGGATGTCCTTTACGCATCAACCCATACAGAAATATTCAAATCTAAAGATCGCGGTGAGTCGTGGGAATCTGTCGGCTTGGCGATTACTGGAGATGTTTCCTTAAAAGGAGCAAACCCTAAAATCGCAACAGCGAATGATGTTCTTTACGTAAGCAACAGTGGGTTAGATGACGTGAAGCTCCTTTATCTCTCTGGAGGCGATCATGTGTTTCTACCTGTTGAAGGAGTTCCAGATTTTGAAGATGATACCTTATACACAGAATGGCAAAAAAAGCGCAGAGAACCCAGAGCGTACAATGTTAATGTTGATAAAGTACGCGAACAGTGGAGAGCCGATGAACACAACATTGCTGAAGAATGGACAACAAATGGAACGTTTACATTTACTGACGAAACGGTCTTCATGGAATATAGACACAAACTTTTCCGATGGCGGCGGGGTGAGACAGGGTGGTATGACACCGGTTTGAAAGATACAGGTTATTTCTTTCTGCCTGACGAAGCTGCTAAAGGGTTAACACTTGCCGTTTCTGGGCATACGGTTTATGCTGGTAAGCGCGAGGGCTATCTCTTCCAATCCGTTGACAACGGGAACACTTGGAATGATGTTACTGAAAACATCGCTTTTTCGTTTGAATACTTCAAAGAGATACTATTTGCCGGTTCAACCGTCTATGTCTCAACCGACGCTGGAGTTATGAATTCGCTCGATGGCAAAGACTGGCGCACACTCACCGATGCAGACGGGAACAGAACTGTCATGAATAAGATTGTAACCGATGGCATAACAGCTTACGGCGTGTGCAATAGCGGTGTTTATCAGGTAGATACACAGACAAACACGTGGAAACAGATCTCTCCAGAAGTACCGTATATAGTGACTTCTCTTGCTGTTGATGGTAATATGTTTTACATTGGCACGAAACGTAACGGTGTACTCCGTTTTCAACGTGAGGATCCGTAATACATCCCCTCTTCCATCCCACATTCTAACTTTCCTTCTGCTGGCGAGGTACTTACCTCGCCTTTTGTTTTCCAGATGGAATTTGGAAAAAATAGAAAAATACACTTTCCACTTTTATTTTTACTTTTTTCCCACAGAAATTTGCATTTTATGCAACCTTTTGGTCTCCTATACGCGTTTTCATATAATGACCCAAGTTGTTCCTTGTAAATCTATGGGATGTCTTTGTCTGTCCTGTTTTTATCAAATGGACGCTATATCCGAGAAAAATGCGATAGGACAATTTTTGTGGGTTTCATACAATTTTTGTGTTTAAAATTACAATTTTTGTGTGTTACAGTAAAGAAGGGACTACAAACAGACTTCTATCCTGTCGGTGAAACGGTTTTTTTAGGAAAAAATGGGCGTTGGTTCACTTTTTCATAAACTTAGTGAACGTCTACATTTTGGGCGGTTAATGGTGCGAAATATGATGAGATTTTACAGGTTTTAACGCAAATATTGCCATTTTTTTAGAAGGTTTGGCACAGAATTTGCTCAATAAATTCTGTAAGTTGGACACACCTTAAGTTGTAATAAAGTTTGTTCTTGTTTTTTCGGAGGAGAAGGATGAGAAGCAGTGATACTGACCTGATTCAACGTGTTTTAGACGGCGACCAGAATGCCTTTACCGTTCTCGTCAACAGATACCAGAAGAGGGTACACACCCTCGTATGGCGGAAAATAGGTGATTTTCATATCGCCGAAGAAATTACGCAGGATGTCTTCTTAAAAGCTTACAAAAAATTGTCGATGCTGAAACCGCCGTATCATTTTTCAGGTTGGCTTTATGTAATAGCTTCACGCCGTTGTATCGCGTGGCTCCGAAAGAAAAAGTCCCCAACAATATCACTGGATGCGATGCCTGCAGTTCAATTGGAAGAGGTCTCTTATACGCAATATGAGACGGCTCTCGGTGAAGCAGAAGGTGTTGATCACCAGCGGAATCTTGTTAAACGTCTTCTTGAGAAACTGCCAGAAAGTGAACGTACTGTCGTAACGCTCCACTATGTCTCTGAGATGCCGTGTAAAGATATTAGTCAATTTTTAGGCGTATCACCTAACACTGTTAAGAGCCGACTCCACCGTGCACGCGAAAGATTGAAAAAGCACGAACATCTGCTCCACGATGTCTCTGGTATTTTCAAGTTGCCGCCGACATTAACTGACGATATCATGCGAGAAGTTGCGCGCATCAAACCGACTGCTCCTCCTGTGAATAAACCTTGGATGCCGTGGGGAATCTCTTTCGCATCAGCCCTATTGGTTCTCCTAATGATCGGGTTAGGTCAGTCGGCACTATTTCGTTTTCAGCAGCCGTATAGTTTAGACGCAACATCCGAGATAACAATTGAACTAATAGACGCTCCGATTGTACTTCCGTTGAGGTCGAAACCTGACGTAAAAACGCGGTTCGGTGACACTAATACTGTTGGTAGAAGCAGTAGTGAAGGTTTAAAAGTTGATACGCAGTTACCCTCAGTCACGCAGTCAGATGCAGTAGACATGCTGGAGACAGAACCACAGTGGATTCAGTCAAAGGAACTCACAGGTGGAGACATCAGAAACCTGTTCCTCACGTCTGGAAAAGTACTATACGCTGCCGGAAGTGCCGGACTCTATAGATTGAATGGCGATAATAATACGGAGTGGATTCTCATCAACGCCTCTCTACCCTTAACGGACCAAAGTGAACCGATGGCAGAATGGAACGGCACCCTCTATATTGCCACGCAGACAGACCTATTTGCGTCAGCAGATCGAGGTGTGACATGGGACCCCATCGGCCCACGTCCGCAAGGACGCGCTATCGCTCTGCTTATTACGAATACACCCCAAGTTCGTCGTCCACAGGCTGCCCAGATTGAGATGTTTCTCATCCTCGCAAATAGGGTATTTCGTTCAACGGATGCTGGCAACACGTGGCACGCCTTTAACGATGGCTTAAGCGGATTAGAAATACAGGATGCTGTTGCCGTTGGAAACGTCCTCTTTTTAGGGACAAAGCAAGGGCTTTACCGATTCAATTCAGGTGCTTGGGAGAAATTGCCTATTGTTCAGTCACAATCTATTAATTCGTTGGCAGTTGCTGACAACCGAATTTACTTCAGTGCTGGGAACTCGGATGACGAGTGGTCTGAGTCGTTTTTCGCTTCAAATGACTTAGGAGCGTCATGGACTGACATAACACCCACAGGTCTAGGACCAACATCTCCATTGATTTCTGGATCTGTCAAGCTTGTTGCTGTAGATGCGACTGTTTTCGTGTTGGGTGCTGGTGTGTTACGCTCAGGAGACGCTGGCAGCACATGGGAAAATCTCGGTTTCAACAAACATGGATTTACTTTCAATACTGTTCCAGCGATAGCCTTGGACAAAAATACTATTTTCGTAGCGGGAACAACAAGTGGGATTGGACGCACTATTGATGGGGGCAGTACCTGGCACTCTTTCATGACGGGTATAACCGAACTTCATATCCTTGATCTCGCCCGGGTTAACAACGCTCTCTACGCCACAACCAATAAAGGTATCGCCAAATCCACCGATGATGGAGAGTTATGGACGTCCGTTGAAACGGAATCATCACTTCCTTTAGATGAATCGCTTAGTACGTTGCAGTTATCAAATATGGCAGCAGTAGGGGATTCACTTTACGTTAGAGCAAAGCAGGATGGAAACACAGACTACCTTTTCCACTTACGTTCAGGGACTGATATGCTCCTTCCTATTAAAGGCATGCCGAATTATGTAGATTCAAACCACAGCGATGGAATGAAAAGCAGAACATATACCTCGGACGCATTTGATCCAAGTGAGATAGGACAAACAGACATTTCCCGTTATCTAACTGGCATCGAAAAAACTACCGCAAAGACAGCAGACGGGTTTGCCGTTACCGGGGATACGTTTTACATTGAACATGATCGGAGACTTTATCGATGGACTCCAGGTGAACTCGAATGGCACGACATGGGTGTGCAAGATGATCCTGTGTTCGACGATTTTTATGCTACAGATGGCTTCCAATTTGCTGCTTCAAGAAATGTCGTCTACCTTGGAAAAAGCAACGGGGTGCTCTGCCAATCGTTGGACGGTGGAGATACTTGGAGAGATGTTACCGCAGATTTGCCCTTTATGCTTAACAGAACGGAATCACAAGACCAGATCCTAAAAGAATTACCGTATTTCAAAGAGATCGTCTTTGCCGGTAGCACAGTCTATGTCGCAACAAGCGATGGCGTTGCGATGTCAAATGATGATGAGAATTGGTCCCTGCTCACTGATTCAGAATATACCCCGATCTCTATGTCCCAATTGGTAGTTGATGGCACAACCCTCTACGGCATTTCCCAGACAGGCGTTTACCGGTTGGACAACGATACATTTACTTGGATGCAGATTGCTTCGGAAGTCCCTGAACGAGTGACCTCTCTCGTTGTTGATGGAGATGTCCTTTATATTGGCACAGAACACCGCGGAATTCTACGCCTACCCATACGCAATCTTTAGTTTGTCAGGACCCACTCTTTTTCATTTCTTCCGGTTTTCCATTAGCACGCTCAGTCGAGAGTAATGTTCATAGATGTGTCTCTCGTCATTCCAATTGCCAAGCCCTCCCTTCGGTTAGGTTACCCACCTCTCTATTCCGAAAAACAAGGATGTTTACGCTCCTCCATTAAATCCAAAATATTCCAATCAGTTGCATTTATTTTCTGCAACCTTTCGCTTCCATATCCGCGTTATTTTATCATGAAACCACTATTTACCGACGACTGCGAAAAGTAGCTTGCCAATTTCTTTCGGCATAATTCGTTGGCATCTATCGAAAACAGGTGTTCTATTACGACACACGCAGGTCCAGGCATGAACACGATTGGAAGCTTACAATCTCACCCTCCTGTCTAACCGATGGAGACTTATCCTTTGAAGGTAGGACATAATATCCCATCTGGTTGAGTGCTCTGAAGTCGCATTATATTAAGCAGGTGTGCTAATAATTATTAGTTATGGGTTTGTACTGCGGGGCTTATGTAGCACCGATATAGGTGAGAAGTTGCTACTATTTCACCTTACGGCATGAGGCTGTAACCTACTCGTTGAAGAAAGAGGTAGAATAATGAATGAGTATTCAACCTATGTCACGTCCGTGATTGATGGTGATACTTTTGAGACTTCAGTCCAAACGATTCGCTTGGCAAATATAAACGCGCCCGAAAGTGGGACTCCACAAGGACAGAGATCGACTGCCTATTTGAAGATGCTGATAGAGGCGAGACGGGTCACAATCAAATCTGTAGCTACTGATGTTTACGGTCGCGTCGTCGCCCATGTCTGGCGAAATTCGGATGGCTTGTACATCAATAAAGAAATGGTTGATAGTGGACACGCTGATTGGGTGTAGGTTCCGGTTTTACCTTTGTTAGGATTTGTAATCAAGGTGTTCAGCGTACAAGGTAGGGTTCTTTAGTTCTCTACCGATTTCTATCATCCAATCAACGATTCTTTTCTGTAAAATCGACCTTGAATCAACACCCGCCAAGTGCCCGTAAATGCCACACGCGCACTTGACGTTGATTTACGCGTACTTAGCAGATATTGATCCAGGTCCCTGTTACCTTTGACAGGTCGCAATAAAAACCCATATTGTTTCCCCAGGCATAAATAAGTAGGTGCAGCTGGCTTGCAACCGGAGTCTCCACTGTTACTCGAAAGCGGTGCCGGTCCCTCCCACTGCGATACATATATTTTCCATCCACTTCCATCCATAGTGTCAAATAATTCTAATATTTTCCCTAATGCCCTGAGCACAGGTGCCGCTGACGAGTATTTTATGGTGAATCCTAAAAATAAATAGACACTTCTGCCATCGATAAACCCAATAACAGAATTCCTCTGTTCGGCGAGGTCTCCGTGCCTCGGCGATGCAGAGTGTCAAAGTAATTCTAAAATCTACCATAGTATACGCAAGATTTGCTGAAACAGGTGTGCAGAATTTACAGCGTAGATAAAATAGGCAAACTTACATTTGCTGAGACCTCTAATGGTGTGGCTTCTTCGCAATTGGCACACAAATTGCTTAGGGGTATGCATTTGGACATACCTATTACGGTATTTGTAAAAACCTGCTCCTCAAGGGGCAAAAAAGGAGGAAATTAAGAATGAAATCTACTTTGATTGCAAGTATCCCAGCCTTTGTAGTGATCTTCGCACTCGCATTTGGTTTCGGGACGTTTTACCTGATGATACACAAGGCGGAAGCTACAGGTGGAGCAGCATGTAATTATCTTCAGTATAATTGTGGTCAGGAAATGCATCACGCGAGTACCGCGTGCCAAAGTGGTAATAAAGAGCGTTGTGCTAATGCGAAAGCCGATGCATTGCAGGTTTGTAATGAATTTTACAGTACCTGCAAATAATGCGTGAAAATCGTTACTATCTCAACCTATGTGATAGTTGTTCACTATAGGGACAACTAGCCTGTTATATATGGGAATCAGAAAAATGAAAACGAAACTGACGTATACACTCGGTATTCTTGTGTTGGTGATTACATTCGGTGTTGGAGTATGGGTAGTCCTACAACCGAGGCAAATGGGATCAATTAAGAGGTACGTCGTAATGCCTCTTAATGAAAAAGAAAGGAACCTGACTAAGACTACCGAAACAACTGAAACGAAGGCACTGGCAAGAGAACTTACCCCGGAAGAACGCGCACTGAGAGCAAAGGAGACGCTCCTCGCTCAAATGGAATTTGTGGGTATTGACACGGAGAACGATCCGTATTGGAAATTACTCCATGAGGCTGTCAACTCTCCAGAATATTTAGAATACCAGAAAAAGCAAGACGAGCGGATTGGAACGGATCTCGACTTGTGGTGGAGTTTCCTTGAATCAAAGGGGCTCAGTTCTGGACGAATGGCACAAGAAGAGAGGTTTCGCGAACACTTTCCAACAGGTGACTACGCTGATTATGAACCCGAAATGCGAAAGCGTCTCGCGGAACTTTTTCTGGAGGCAGGACTCTCTGCTACAGCGACAGATGATGAACAGAGCGTTAAACAGACGATTGGTATTCTATCGCAGTTCCGAGGCGAAGCAGAGGCAAATACTGTCTGGATGCGCGGACATTTCAAGGGATACGTCGGCGACTTAGAATGGGCACAGGAGATCCGAAAAAATGCTGCAAGTATTGTTACAGGCGTAGATGATGCCACTCCGGTCCCCACGTTCACAGAGACCGATGCCGTTCACGAATCAGTTCCGACCGTGGTTGCTGAAGAAAATCTGGATAGGGCATCTCAACCCGCGCTGTTTAGTGAAGAGACGCCAACGCTTGACGATTTGGAGCAGATGCCACAAACCGTTGAGGAAATTGAGGCAGAACTCCTGAAAATGCTTGTTCCAGATGTTCCGGAGCTTCCTACAGAGACGGGTGTTGAAAATGTCTTGAGGCAACAATTTTCGCTACAAAGACTCGGCACTGCCATGCAAACTTTGAGCCAATACGGTCCTGAAGAAGGCATGCAGCGACTTAAGGAATCCGATCCAGAAGTCGCAACGCATATCGAACGCCTCCTTCAGGAAAGACAGGAGAATTAATTAAAATGAGAAGGACAGACTTTTTATATACTGTCGTTATACTCGTTGTCGTTGCAGTCGTCGCGGTCTTCGTCGGTTATGCAACTGAAACGCTACCGACTGATACGCCGCGGCAGGCAGCCACAACGCCTATTGGGAACGTCTCTAATAAAGCAGAGAAAGGTTGCAACTGCTGTAAAGAGCGTCTCGCAAAATTCCGTGAGTTCATGGAGATGCGTGAACGCAGAAAGGCTGCTGCACAAGCAAAGATAGAAGCACAGGACACAACAGCAGAGTAGTTGAAACTAATTATTATAATCTGGGAAACCACTATTTCTAACTTATTTTCCGAATCACTTCAACTAAGGAGGATTTCATGAAATTCCTAACCACATTCTGCCTGCTTCTTGTAGTTACCGGCACACGCCTTGCGGTTGCAGAAGAGAATATGGAATACAAACATGTTGATAGCAACATCACCGCCGTTGAAAAAGAGACATTTGATGTCCTAAAAATGAGGTACCCTGGCGAGATTCTAGATCGGAATCTACAAACGCTTCGTGAGATCTCTGAGAGCCCTGAATATCTCAACTTTCTTTCCCAGAAGTACCCGGACCTTGAACCGGTTAAGACTTTTGGGGTCATTGATGAAAGAGTCATCCCTTCAAAAGCACTGTACTTCAAATTCTTTAACGAGCAGTTCCATGTTCCGACCTTAGCAGAGATCCAGGATGATGAACAATGGGTTATCCATCGGATTGTAACAACAAAATGGGCTTTTTATGCCATAAAACGCAGCGGGGACGCACCTCACTATGCTCGCTCAAACACAGAGCAGGTTGTCCGTAGGGGATTATTGGGTAGAATGCCACTCAGCGACCAAGTCGTAGAACGCCGATTGGGGATCAAACCCAAAGCGAAATACACCCAGATGCCAGAAGACCAAGAAGAGCTCGCTGTTCTGATATTTATTATTCAGCCTCTTTTTTCCTTAGCCAAGGAACACTTGAATGAGGATATCCGATGGCTCAGATCGCTTTTTGAAGAACACGGCAGATCCGATGGTATGTTGTGGGCAGTGCTTCAAGACCCTATTCTCTTTGACAGAATTCTCTATACGTTTACCACAGACAAGACCTTTCTTAAATGTGTCTACAATCCTATTGATGTAGATGCCCAAGTTCGTAGGAGACTTGATGAAAGGTATGGGAAATCTGATTAATCGGAGAAAAGGAGTCAATAGTCCATGCTGACACGACGTATCGGAATTGGAGTGCTCGTCAGCGGAATTTTAGTTCTTGCTTTTCTTATCCGTATTCAAGGCATTACTAACATTCCGGCGGGACAGTTAACCGGATCGGATGGTTACTTCTACTATTGGCAGGCACAACTCATTTCCGAACACGGGCGGTTACCAGAACGGGATATGAATCGATGGCTGCCCATCGGTAGAGATTTAGGTCAAACCCTTAATCTCTACGGTTATGTCCTCGCTTACGTTCAAAAAGTGGCAGCATGGATATTTCCGAGCATCACGCTCTATCACGTCACTTCTTACATGCCTGTTGTCTGTTTTTGCATAGGGCTTGGGGTGCTCTGTCTCTTTTTCTACCGCACCTTTGGGATCCTCTTTTCGAGCATTGTTGGTGTGCTTTTGGCGACCCTCCCGGGTGCGATCAGCCGCAGCACTGCTGGTTTTGGAGATAGAGACAGTTGGTGTCTCATGCTCGGTATCCTTGCAATCACAACTCATCTTGCCTCACTGCAATCGCATCATCCACGCAAGCGTCTTTTATGGACGCTTGCTAGTGGTTTTGCGATGTTTCTTGGAGGTATGAGTTGGGAGGGGTTCGGTGTTTTCCTCAGTATCATCCTATTGGTTGAGATCTGGCGGTTCCTGACCTCTGAAACGGAAGACGGGTTAGGGTTATATCTGCTCTGGGTGTGTGCCTTCGTGCCACCCCTGCACTTGGCATCTCCAGCGTATCGGAACGGACAGGGATTTGCAACACACATCGCTGCCCTGATGCTCGTGCCGCCACTTGTGCTTTTGGGCATCCGTTATCTTCGGCACCTTCTTATCACAAAAACTCCGTTTGCCCGTAAACTTCGACCCTACGCGCGTACCCTTGCACTCGGATTAACCCTTGCAAACATTACCCTCGCACTCGGTTATATCCTAATACAACATAACACTTTTGCCGATACCACCGTGCCATTCAGTCATAACACACTGATGCGGAGTATTGAGGAGCTTCAAAGTCCTTTTCTTACGTATTGGATGACCCACTACGGTAGTGTCTTTATATTGGGGAGTCTCGGTGTTATCATGGCGATCTTTCGCTTTTGGAAAACGCAAGGGTTGGTGTTCGCTATTTCCCTCATACTGTTCACCGGAACAACCTTTTATCGCAGTGTACTTGATTCACTTTTCGGGACATCCGTTGGTAATCTCCTATTCGGTATCGCAATTGCTATTTGTATCACCGGATTCCTTGCGCTTTCATGGCGACGGCAAGGCACACTTGAAAACGAACTCGTCTACATCACTTTTGCCGTGTGGTTTCTTTTCTGGGTAGCACTGACCCGGGATGCTAAACGCTATAATTTTTTTGTTGGTGTTTCTATCGCTTTCTTTACCGCAGATCTCATCCTTTTCCTAACCGCTTTCTATGCCGATAAAGTGAAGCGTCGCCTACCGCAGCTTTTCTTAAAAACGACGATTCCCGCACTAATGTTAACCTTAATTCTGTTCTGCCCACCTATAGGTGGACACGCGAACAGTGCTGTCCCCATTGCCATTAAATCGCGCAGGGCAACACCAGGAAGAGGCAGCCTTGCTCAGACTTATGATTGGATAAAAGACAATCTACCGCCCACAGCTGTTGTTGCTGCTCACTGGAACTATGGAAGTCAACTCAATGTTCTTGCTGGTGTTAAAACCATTGTCGATCAAGACCATTACATACCCCATTGGATAGATCTCTATCGACAGCATGTCAATTTTGCTAAAACTGAACGTGAAGCATTAGAGTTTCTCAAATCTCACACAGTAACCCATCTCATGCTGACCGGTAAGGAAATTGCCACAGCACCTTTTCTGCGTGGAGAGCCAAGTAGCGCGTTTGTACCAATCTATCCAACAGAAAACTTTACGAAGGCACTCGTTAAAGTATGGGAGATTCGCTACCCTCCTCACATCAAGTCAAATCCGAAATACCTTGCCACAGGGCTTTTACAAGAATAAGCAAGCATGCTTAAAAATATCCCAATACACGACAAGAAAATAGCAGCTCGTTTATTGTAGATTTTAGAATTGCTTAGCCCCTGGGAGCTGGCGAGGTTCCGAATTGTGTTACTAAAGCGCAATTCGTCTTAGTTTTACATTCCTCTCTACTAAAGCCTCTTACCAATAACCAAAAACTAAATACCCCTAACAAGATAGGTTAATTTTGCATACACTTGTCGAAATTTGCATAAATTAGTACAATTTTGCATAAAGTTGGTGCAATTATTGCATTTTATGCAACCTTTCCGCTTTTCGTGCGCGTTTATTATATTATGAAGCCCCTAATTGTGTGGAAAATTGTGTAAACTGTGAATAACGTTCATATTTCAAAAAGGTGGGAAGGTAATGATTTACAGAACAAGAGAAGATAAATTTCATGATAAGAGTAACGTTTATATTTTTGGTGACGTTCCCAATGAGACGCTAAAAACTTTAGAAATTCTCTTTGAGAGGAATGGTTACGGTACCGCTATTGTAAAAAATAACGGAAACGCCCGTACAGGTGCTGAATCTGAGTCTGTTTTGTTGACCTCTGAGGGTTCGAGTCGTCGTTCAACCCTACAACAAGCCGATAATGCTGCCTTGATCAAGAAAACCGAAACGTTGCCATTTTCCCCTTCTCGTACCTTTGCAAGAGATAAATTAAAAGGAAATTACGAAAGCATTATTGGAAGAAGTCCGCAGACGCTTAAGGTACTCCAACAAATTGATAAAGTCGCAAATACGACAGCAAAAGTGCTTATTTGTGGTGAGACAGGTACCGGTAAAGAGTTGATAGCACGTGCTTTACACCAAAACAGTGATCGGTCGGTAAATGAAATGGTTTCTCTCAATTGTGCTGCGATTCCGGATATGCTCCTTGAAAGTGAGTTGTTTGGACATGAAAGAGGGGCGTTTACAGACGCGAAAGCACGACATATAGGCAAATTTGAAAGGGCGCACAATGGGACACTTTTCCTTGATGAAATTGGAGATATGCCCCTCTCCGTGCAGGCAAAGTTGTTACGGGCAGTTGAAGCAAGCGAGATTGAACGCCTCGGGGGTACGAAGCCAATCTCGGTAGATGTCCGAATTGTAGCAGCTACTCACTGTAACCTCGCAAGAGCGGTTGAAAATGGCACTTTCCGCAGAGACCTTTACTATCGGCTCAATGCTGTTTCTATTTCTTTGCCACCATTACGTGAACGACGTGAGGACGTTAGCGTCTTAGCGGAATATTTTGTGAAGCAACACTGCGATACTTATGCACAGCCTATGCGTAAAATAGCACCGGAAACGCTCATTCGCCTGCAGGACTATCCCTGGCCAGGGAATGTACGAGAGCTAGAAAATGCCTTAATTCATGCCGTTATTTTGGCAGACGAGAGGGTTATCTTGCCTGCGCACCTGCCTGAAGAAATTTTAGCGTTCCAAAAATCGCGTACCAACGATCCAGAGGAAGATAATACTCTTGAATACCGACGCACTGCGCATGTCCCTCTGGGGGAAAGTCTTAAGACTATGGAAGAAGCATTCATCCGCGCCACTTTGACGTGGCAGAACGGAAATCGAACGAAAACAGCAAAAATATTGGGAATTAGCCTCAGGACGTTGCAGAATAGGTTAAAAAACTATGAAGAATCAGGAAGTGTTTAATCTTTTCGTAGAGATCTTCCTTTTTCTTCTGCCTTGTTGTTTTTCCACCATTGTAATCTGATGCTTTATACATATCGGGTTTTCTCATGTTTAATCCTTCCAGAAATTAAACATCCCTGCTTTTGTTACATATAGGGCTATTTAGTTTTCCGACAACTCTGATAATCTACTTAAGGGTTTTTTCCATACGAGCGGCATCCCGATCGGTATGTGTAGTGGTTACCGTGCTGCTATAGGCGAATTCCGAAGCCTGCCCACCCTTTTCTCCCCATCCAGTAAAGGCGAATTTTGCTATCAACTCTTGCTGATTGCTGATAACCGATTATGAGAAACCAGATGCTGATACTGTCGTATATTTTTTTATTGACAGAAATTTGCATTTTTGTTAAGTTTTTAATAATGGTTTTGCGATAAACCATCCCATTTACAAAAGTCTGCCCTTAATAGGCAAGAGTGACTTTGGCGCAGACCATTTAACTTGCAGAAGATCAACCTATAAAGGAGAGAGAAAATGAAAAGAACCTACCTCATGATGTTCATCGCGCTTTTTTCGGTTATGTTAATTAGCCATGCGAGTGCACAGGTAATTTTCTATGCTGACTTTGAAGCTAATTCCTCTGAAGCAGTACCGGATGCTAGTGTCAACGATCCAGAAAACTGGGTGTCGGAAAACGATGGAACCGTTTGGGTAGAGTCAACTGACTTCCCTGATGGTGGAAATGCTTTACATCAAAGTGCTGAAGGGTGTGGAATTTCCGGTAATACGCCGCTGCCCGGTGTTGATGACTTCTCCGATGGTATTATCCAAGCGGTTTTTTCATGGCAAGATGATGATGGCGTTGGATTCCAATTCCGTCGCGTCGGCGAGGATAGTGGTTATCTCGTCGCGTTCGGTTACAACGAAACCGCCCAAGTTATCATTGGGAGCCTTGCAGACGGATGCTGTCCATCAGGTCAATGTCTTGACCAGTGTAGTTGCGAGAACGGTGGGAACGAACTCGTCGGTGTGGACCACGGCTTAGGTGCAGATCTTTCACAAGACAACAGCGTTGCCTATTTTGGACGCGTTGAAGTCAGTGGAAGCCTCATCCGGGTCTGGTATATGGAACTTGATGAAGTGCCTGATCTCTTTGCTGGCTCTGATGAACTCGGCGATCCCATCGCTGAATATGACGGCGCAGATGATTTGGGACCTGGAACCGTCGGCCTCTGGCACGAAAGTTGGGGCAACGGAAGAGTCGGTAGCGTCCTCGTTACTGGTCCAGGTGGCACTGTAGCAGTTGATCCGCACGCTAAACTCTCCACAACGTGGGGCGACGTTAAAAGCAGCTATTAGTTTCCTCGACTAATACACTCAGATTAACGGGTGTTGTCGGGTGAGGCTCTTGTGCCTCAGTTCCCCGCACCCGATGCTTGTCTTTGTAGGGTGAGGTCCCTCTCACCCTACACTTCTTTATTAGTTTTACGGCGAGGCACTTTTTAATGGGTATCTGAGCAACGATCTATAGCCTTGTCGTCGTACCGTTGCTTGCGAATAAACGGCAACACAACCCCTTAGAAAAACGACGGAGGTATTTCATGAAAACACGTTTTGTTCTCTCAATCCTCATTTTGAGTCTGTTTGTTTCGCTTCACGCCACCGGGCAAGTTGTGTTTTACGCCGATTTTGAGCCTGGTTCTAAAGAAGCAAAACCCGATGCTGGTGTGAATGATGTCAAAAAGTATAAACCTGAAAACGCTGGAACAATCTGGGGTGAAGCAGATTTCAACGGCGGGAAACTCGGTGGGAAAAAAGCAATGGCGCAAACTGCTGAGGGATGTGGCATCTCTGGGAACACAGAACTTCCTGACCTGAAAAACTTCACTGACGGGATCGTCCAGGTCGTCTTCTCCTTTGGCGATGATGATAGTTTCGGTGTCCAGTTTCGCAGAAAAGGCGACAAGGTAGGCTATCTTGTCGTTTTTGGCTATAATGAGACCCCGTCTGTTCTGTTCATGAGTTTGGAAGACGGGTGTTGTCCGACTGCAAATTGTCTCGACCAGTGCGGTTGTGAGAATGGTGGGAAAGAAATAGATAGCGTCCCTCACGGGTTAGGCGGCGGACTCGACCAAACCAACGCTGTCGCCTATTTCGGACGCGTTGAGGTGAAGGGCAACAATGTCAAAATTTGGTATATGAAACTCGACGAAGTCAAAGATTTGTTTGCATCCTCCGAGGATCTTGGGGACCCTATTCTTGAATCCAACAAAGCCACTACCAAGGGCGCAGGCAGCGTCGGCGTTTGGCACGAAAGTTGGGGGATGGGCAGAATCGACAGTATTCTCGTCACAAACGCAAACGGCTTTGATATTGATGCTAAAGGCAAACTCTCTACCACTTGGAGTGAGATTAAAACCTCGTATTAATGTCCTGTGGGGCGAGGCAGATGATTTCGATCAAATCCTCGCCCTTTTTTCTTTTGGCAAACATTTCCAAGGTCTCTATACTTAGCTCCCTCCCATTGATACCTAAGGAGTCCATCCACCATGAAAGTCACGAACGTTGAACGTGTGCTTGTAGATGTTCCCTTTACCCCGCGCCAACAACAGATTACTACGCAAAGCGTCTCAACCGTTTACAATTGGTCAATCCTTGAGTTAATTAAGGTTACCACAGATACTGGTCATGTCGGTTGGGGTGAGACTGTTGTTCACTACACCTATTCCAGGGTCAGCGATGCAAGCGTTGAGCGTGTGCTTGGGCAGAGTCCTGCTGAATTCATGAATGACGATTCACTCGGTGCTGGTCTGCAGATGGCACTCTTTGATGTCGTCGGCAAAATTCTGGAGGTCCCCGTCTACCAACTCCTCAGCAACCAGTGTCGTGATGCCGTTCCAATTTCGTGGTGGTGTATCGATTCTTCTCCGGAAAACTGGGCGGCAGAAGCCGGCGATGCTGTAAAAAATGGGTATACCAGTTTCAAAAACAAGCCACGCCCATGGTGGGATATTAGCGCGCAGGTAGAGGCGGTCGCGAAAGTCGTGCCAGCGGATTTCAAGTTAGATCTCGATCCAAATAGTTCTTGGCGCGATGCAGAGACAGCCATTCCAGTCTTGCAGAAACTCGTCGGATACCCAAATGTAGCGATGTTTGAAACACCCATTCCCCAAGGCGATGTTGAAGGGAACAAACAAATTCGGCAAACTGTCGGTTGTCAGATTGCAATGCACTTTGGTTCGCCACCTTATACTACTTGTGTCTGTGAGGATGTCTGTAGTGGATTTGTCATCGGTGGTGGTAAGTCACAAGTCATGCGTGAGGGACAACTCAGTGCGGCAACGGATATGCCGTTTTGGCTCCAAATTGTCGGGAACGGTTTGACAACGACTTGGGCAGGACATCTCGGAAGTGTGCTTACGCATGCGACATGGCCCGCAATCACGTGTATTAATCTTTATAGTGACCACTTACTCACGCAACCGATACAGGTCTCGGACGGCTGCCACAAAATTTCAGATGCACCGGGATTGGGTGTTGAGGTCAACGAAGACGCGGTTGAACGCTTCCGCGTACCTGCAGATGCGTTAGACGCTGACGGCTACACGATCCACCCCGTGCCACGGATTATCAAAACCGCTGTCTATCCTGATGACAGCTGCATCCACATGGCAGGGGACGGTCTCAGCTATTTCAATGCCGGTAATGGTGAGGCACAAGTAGAGGGCGCGCGTCTGGAGTTAACTTTCGACGACGGTAGTGACGAATGGGCGGATCTCTTCGAGAAAGCTCAGGAAACGCCTGTACATGGGCAGTGGTAAAATCGTGGTCGCGCCAAAAAACGGTAGGCGAGGGACCTAACCTCGCCACTTCAAACTGTATTGTTAATTTTAATATCTACTATGAATGCCTCTGTCGTTTACTCACAAATCGCTTGCATGTACATTGCACATCTGCTACAATCAAGGACATCCTATAGATTTAACAGAGGCACATCAACTTGACTTCTCCCCCGCAACAGCGTGCCTTGACATGGCGCGTCCTATGCATTTTTGCCATCAGCGCACCCATCAACTGCTATTTCCTCATCCAGATGGAAATAGTGCGGTATACCTTTCCAACGTGGGTAGTTCCCCTATCCAATGTCATTTTTATTCTCGCTGCGGTGATGCTGATTAACGGTGTCGTCCGTCTCCTAAGCAGGAATTTTGCTCTCGGTCAAGGCGAACTCCTACTCCTCTATGTGACGCTCAGTTTTGCTACAACACTTGCTGGATGTGATGTCTTACAAGCGATCCTCTCTGTACTCGGGCATAGTTTCTGGTTCGCAACAGAAGAAAACGAGTGGCGTACCTTATTTTGGCATCATCTCCCGCAATGGCTCACCGTTTCAGATAGGGATGCTCTCCGCGGCTACTACCTTGGAGAATCGAGCCTGTATCGTCCGCATCACCTACAGGTTTGGGTGCCAGTTGTGGGTGCTTGGTTATTGTTGTTTACAGTGATAGCGTTCATCTTCATGTGTCTCAATACAATTCTCCGTCGGCAGTGGTCACATCGTGAACGTCTCACCTTTCCGATTATTCAACTCCCGCTTGCAATGACGAATCCGGCGTCAGGTTTCTTCCGAAATAAGCGGATGTGGATTGGGTTCTCAATTGCCGCCGGTATCAGTCTGTTCAATGGGTTGAGTCATCTTTACCCTGTGATTCCGCACATTCCAGTGACGCGCCGTTTTTTCACATTTCACGAACCACCTTTTAGTCTCTACGGCACCATCATCACCGCCTTTTACCCGTTTGCAATCGGAATTATGTTTCTTATGCCGTTAGATGTCCTTTTTTCGACGACCCTTTTCTACTTTCTCTATCGAAACGAAGTCGCTTTAGCGAAAGCGGTCGGCTGGAGTAGCATTCCCCGCTTCCCCTATCTCAATGAGCAGACGATTGGTGCTTTTGTAGGCCTCTGTTTTTTCTTTGGTTGGACCGGCAAACGGCATTTCGGGAGGGTTTTGAAGAGTGTCCTGCCGTCCGGTGGACGTGAACCGCCAGACGATCAGAGCGATGAGCCGATGCCGTATCGGGTTGCTGTATGGGGATTTGTCTTCGGTATTCTGCTATTTGCGTTTCTTCTCTATAAGGCGGGTATGGCACCTTGGCTTGCGTTCACTTTCGCTATCCTATTTCTCATAACACCGTTAGTAACAACACGCATTCGTGCAGAGTCGGGCATATTTGTCCACGCCTATCACTGGCAAGCCCCTCGATATATCTTAAACACTATTCTGGGGACGCACCGACTCGGCGCACGAAACTTAACCGCACTCTCCGTCTGCTTTTTCAATCGAGATTACCGTCCACAGCAGATGCCACATCAACTGGAGGCGTTTAAAATAGCTGAAGTCGCTAATATTAACCAACGCCGAATGCTCTTGACACTCATTATTGCCACTATCTTCGGTGGACTTGTCGCGTTCTGGGTACAACTGCATCTCTATTATCAATTCGGAGCGGATTCTGGCTACTTTGGACCGTGGGCACTCGGCTACGGTAGAGAATACTTTGGACGCTTAACCAACTGGATTACTTATCCTCTCAACACAGACTGGCTCGGTGTAATATTCATCGGCATCGGTTTTTCTGTAATGATGGTACTCACCTACCTTCGTGTCAAATTTTTCTGGCTGCCATTACATCCGCTCGGATATGTCATGGCAAGCAACCAAGAGATGTCCGACCTATGGATTCCGTTACTCATTGCCTTGATCTTAAAATGGCTCATCCTTCGACACGGGGGTATCCAGAGTTATCGGCGTGCAATCCCGTTCTTCTTAGGGTTAGTCCTTGGTGATTATCTAATGGGCAGTACGTGGAGTCTCCTAAATATCCTTTTGAACACCACAATGTATCAGTTCTATCCATAGTGGTAGCACATCAGAGATCAAAAATTACTTGGGCATGCCAACTCCCATCCGCTTTTTGCAGGACTTCCAATTGATGATATGTGACGCTCTTAATTTCGGTGTAGACCTCATGTTTATCAAAGTTGACTGATTCACCGTAAATCGTTGCTGATACTTCCGTTACACTACACTGCTGGATATCGGCGCGCTTAAAGAAAATTTCTTCTGTTTCGTGCCGAAAGATTAATTCATCCAGCCACCGTACAAACAACTCTTCTACGGATTCAGCAGTGAGATGAATTTTGATTGATTCTATCTCATCAACAGTATCGACCACCGCTATTGTCTCAAAGAGTCCTTGTGCTGCATTTCTCAAGAGTTCAGACAAGTTCTTACCTCTAACCAGCAGTCCCATATCAGCCGTATGCTCAAGGTATTCATAAGCCTTCATGCAATTCTCCGTTATCACAATTTTTCTTCATGTTCCACAACATCATACCCCGTAAATCCAATCCTGTCAATCCACGATCCGCGGATGTTTTCCAACCGCGCCTACCAATAACTAACAACCAAATACACCTATTCACAAAACATAAATCCGTTGACAGATAACTATTTTTGATGTATAATTATAACGGTTCGAGTGTAACATGTAATGTCTGCCTTGATTCCGGCAAATAGCACCTCACCGTGTTATTCACATTACAGAACTAAACTTATATGACCGCAGACAGTATTTTAACAGCAGGTTTTGACTTGCAAGCTGCGCCGAAAAAGCGAGGGATGACAATGTCAGCAGCAAATTTGAAACAGCGGATACATAACGGAGAGCACGTCTATGGAGCTAACGTCTCCATGGCAACATCTGCCGATGCGCTCGTTGCTAAAGTCGAAGAGGGTGGTTACGATTTCGTCGCAGTGGATAGTCAACACTCTCCATACAACGAGGATCGGCTCGTCGCCTTCTGTAATATGGCGAATGAACTGGGTATTTTCGTCAACTTTCGGATTAAGCATACCCGAAATGCTTACCTCATCGGCAACTATCTTGATTTAGGACCCTCTGGTATTGAAGTGCCACAGGTTGAATTAGATGAAACAGTAAACGAGGCAGTCGCTACTTTCTACTACCCGCAACAGGGTATCCGGAGTTGGGGTGGTGCGCCTCGAGTAAATTCCGCAGGCAAAGAACGGCTTGAGTACGCCGACTGGTGGAATTCCAATGGAATTCTCTGGATGCAAATCGAATCCATAGAAGCTGTCACGCATGCTCGACAACTTGCTAAACCGGGCGTTGATTGTCTCTCTTTCGGTCCTGCCGATCTGACGTTCAGCATTGAGAGCCACCCAAATCATGCCCTCCAAACCGTAGACGCTTGTGTTGAATACATCGCTAGAGCCTTGGAGGGAACGACGACCGCTGTCTGCTTCAGAAACGGCAGCCCCAGTACCCGTGAAAAATATGCAGACATGGGTGTTACCGTCTTTTTAGAATAGTAGGACAAATCTCTACTCGCGATACTATGTATCCGCGATTTTCCAATCGCAACTCCGTAAATTGGTTTTGGCGTAGCGTAGTGGCACAGTATAACGTTGTTAAACATAGACACTAACGGAAGGGACAAAAGGTGAGAAGTCAGTTATCAGTTGTCAGTTATCAGTCAGAGACTCATGATGTGCATCAAAGACCGCTTTCAGCTGCGGTTTCCACAACTGGTGACTGACGACGATTTAACAAATGTTGAATTACGGATTGGTGAGCACAGCAATAGGCGAAGACCGACAACGACTGCTTGAAGGCGTACAGCTCCTCGCGGACATCGCACATAAACACTGTATACCGGTAACATGGGCGACAGACACTAAGTCGGTCCAATTCATCGCTAAGTTGATCACGGCATGGCACACAGAAAATGGTGATGCGCCTTTGTTGATGCTTGATACCAAGCCGATCTGGGAGGCGAATTGGGAGGCAGAACAAAGGGCAAATCCAGGTAATAGCACAGAAGTTATGGCATCGCATCTCGTGACAATGCGCGAGAAACTCCCCGAATATATAGCCAAAGAATGGGAAAGATTCAAACGTGTAATACCGTGGGCGGAACCGGGTGTCGCGGGTGCAGCATTCAAGAACTACGTTTTCCTCCACGCGCTTGAACAGACTGGATTTCAAGGGCTTTGGGGTTATCACTGGAACGAGAAAGATATTGATGCTACAGATACCGGGGCATCCAAAGCGGAACTCGACCGGGGTGGCTTTGGGTGCTTTTATCCGTTTGAGGATTCAACGTACATTGATACAATCGTAACGCAAAGTGATGCTGATGAAGATGACGCAGAACCATTTAAAAAGATTGTTGGCATGCCCTATTATGCCGCCCATCACCTCGCTGAAGACGTCCATAATCTTCGCGCCGCTCTCTTAAACGAAACAGCAAAGCAGCATTACGATGTTTATGTAGAAGGCACCTCATGGAATCGTTGGCTCGGTTATGTGGAGCACATAGATCCTTATGCTGTTGCACAACTCGGACAAGAGGGACTGGAACGTTTGGATGCGTATTTTGCTCATGTTGTTGACAATCAAGGTACGAAGCCGCTACTGCTCTCTGAAATAGCTGATGATTATATAACGCATTGCAAGCAAACTGAACCGACGGCTATTTTACAGGCAGTGCCTACGACACAGGACGAAACTGGTGCTCCGAAGTCGGCGTTAAGAATGTTCTATTACGACGCTGGGTGTGAACTGACCTTCGTTGAAGGGAATATGGAGCCGATTGAAATCAAAAATTATACTGGTGAACACGTGTCACAGTCTGTTACGCAAAAACCTACGCTCACTGGATTTTTGCCGACTCGACACCGTACAAAATTACACATTGCTATCACAGTGGAATCAACAAGGGCAATGCCCTACGGGATAACAGTATGGGGCGATCACGACGGCTTACAATTAATGGAGTCTAATGCCGATGACGTCAAATGGGTAGGAGAGTATCTCCTTTTTGTTCGCCTCACACTACAACCGGGAAAAAACGAATTTAACGTTCAATTGACAATTTGATTTTTTGACTAAGGGTGATTCATAAATCAGAGTTGCAAGGTATAAGAGGTTTCGAATTGATTATAATCTTCTTTACCAACACGGAAGAGTCACCGCGAAAATCCAATCTTTGAGAATCTAAAAGGAAGAGAATAATGGAAAAAGTATTGGGCCTCAGATGCCGCGAATGTGATAACACGTATCCCAAAGAACCGCTTCACGTTTGCGAATTCTGTTTTGGGCCACTGGAAGTAGACTATAACTATGAAGAGATACAAAAATCTATCTCAAGACGTTCAATAGAAAATGGGCCAGAAAATCTGTGGCGTTATGCCGACCTCCTACCGATAGATGGTGAACCGACTGATGGCGATAACACTGGGTTTACACCGCTCATCCGGGCTAAAAATCTCGCCGATGCGCTCGGTGTCAAGGAACTCTATGTTAAAGACGACTCTGTCTGTCATCCAACACTCTCCTTCAAGGACCGCGTTGTGGCTGTTGCCTTGAGCAAAGCGAAGGAATTCGATTTCGACACTGTTTCCTGTGCCTCGACTGGTAACCTCGCAAACGCCGTTGCCGCACATGCTGCTATCGCGAAACTGAATTGTTTTCTCTTTATTCCAGCAGATCTTGAGGTCGGCAAAGTTGTAGCATCTCTCGTTTATGCCCCTACTGTTGTGGGCATCACCGGCACTTATGACGACGTCAACCGACTCTGTAGTGAAATTGGGGGAGTTTATCCGTGGGCATTTGTCAATATCAATATCCGTCCCTTCTACGCCGAAGGCTCGAAGACCCTCTGCTATGAACTCATCGAACAACTCGGTTGGAAAGCACCGGCACATATCATCGCACCTGCCGCTGGAGGTTCTCTCATTACAAAAATAGGCAAAGCACTAAAAGAATTCCACCTTTTGGGATTAATAGACAAACCGAACACCAAAATCCATGTTGCTCAAGCGGAAGGCTGTGGTCCTATAGTCAATACATACAAAGAAAATGGCGATTTTGTAAAACCTGTGAAACCCAATACGATCGCTAAATCCCTTGCTATCGGTAATCCTGCAGACGGCATCTATGCTGTTGATACAGTCCGTAATTCTGGTGGTGTCGGTGAACACGCTACCGATGCTGAAATCGTGGAAGGAATCAAACTCCTTGCTTCTACAGAAGGTATCTTCACTGAGACCGCTGGTGGTGTTACGCTCGCCGCAACGAAAAAATTGATAGACAACGGGCACATCGGGCGCGATGAATCCATAGTTATCGCCATCACAGGTAACGGACTCAAAACCATTGAGGCACTTGAGAACAAAACCGATACATCACATATCATTCCCCCACAACTTAATGCTTTTCGGAAATTGATGACGGAAATTGAATAGGCTACAACTGGAGGTCGGCGGATAGAAGAGACGGTGGGCTGCTTACCTTCGTACGAATCCGGACAAAAAATGGAAACGCTACAGGGTATACTTGAACGCATCGTCTATGAGAACCCTGATACCGGCTATACAGTCGGGCGGCTTTCCGCGCGAGATCACTCCGAACTCATCACCGTTGTCGGCAACTTGGCGTCTGTCAACCCTGGCGAGAGCCTTCTCCTCCAAGGTGAGTGGGTAGACAACGCCAAATATGGCAGACAATTCCAAATCGAGAAGTATGAGACCATCCTGCCTGCAAATGTAGTTGGATTAAGAAAATACCTCGGCTCGGGGCTAATTAAGGGTATCGGTCCGAAGATGGCGACGCGTATCGTTCATAAATTCGGCATGGATACCATGGATATTATTGAGCACGAACCTGAAAAATTAGCACGTATTCCCGGCATCGGACGGCATCGCGTAAAAATCATCAAGGAGGCGTGGGAGGCACAGCGCGAAATTAAAAACGTTATGCTTTTCCTCCAATCACACGATGTCAGCACAACGCACGCTGCAAAGATTTACAAGACTTATGAGAACGATGCAATCGCCATTGTCACAGAGAACCCGTATCGTCTCGCCGATGATATTTACGGCATCGGATTTGTAACAGCCGACACAATCGCACAAAAGCTCGGCATAGATAAGGACGCACCGCATAGGGTACAGGCAGGAATCAAATACGTTCTGAGCCAGAAGGCAGATGAAGGCCACGTTTTTCAGCACCATGGTGAGCTTGTTGAGGCGTGTCAAGCCATGCTTGAACAGGAACCTGAAGCGGTTCAGAAAGGGATCTATGCCCTCATTGAAACAGAAGAAGTGATGGTCCCGGATTTCACAGACCAGTTAAACACTGACGAACGGATTGCCGTAGGTGAAACAGAGGACAATTACGAGGTCAGTTCTCTGTCTTCAGTTAATAGTCTTCAGTCAGAAACTTCTGACGCACATCAAGCACCTCTTTCAACTCACAACTCACAACCCACAACCCACAACCATTCCGCTATCTATCTCGCCCCCTTTTACTATGCCGAACTGGGAGTCGCAAACCAATTCTTGAGGCTCCTTAACTGGGCAAAAGACCTCAGTTACGAAGAGCCGGAAGCGGTGTCATCTACCGATACCGCAGTCCTTAACCAGTTGGAACGGGAGATGGATATCCATTTCGCATCACGACAACGCGAAGCTATCCACACTGCTATGACGGCACGAGCGATGATTCTCACCGGTGGACCCGGCACCGGTAAGACAACAACGACCGTCGGTATGATTCGCCTGTTTGAAGCACAAGGCAGACGTATGACCTTAACCGCACCCACCGGACGAGCCGCGAAACGCCTTAGTGAAACAACCGGTGGTGAAGCCAAAACCATCCATCGCCTTCTCGAATTCTCCCCACAAATTAACGCATTTAAGCGGAACCGACAAAACCCGTTAGACACAGATGTAGTTATTGTTGATGAAACATCTATGGTAGACCTCGTTCTAATGAATCGCTTGATGCAAGCAATCAGACCCGGCACAACTCTTATCCTCATCGGCGATGTCGATCAACTCCCCTCTGTCGGTGCGGGAAATGTCCTCAAGTCACTCATTGAATCGCAAAGGATTCCTGTCATTGAACTGACGGAAATATTCCGCCAAGCACAGGAGAGCATGATCGTCATGAATGCACACCGTATTAACAAAGGCGATTTTCCGGAAATCACTGGGGATACCGATCGAAACTTCTTCTTCATAGAAGAGGAAGATCCAGAGGAAATTGTTGAATTAGTATGTTCCCTCATTGCCGACCGACTACCGCAGCACTATGATTACCATCCTATAGATGACATCCAACTCCTCTGCCCGATGCGGCGTGGGGTTCTCGGCACTGAAAATCTCAACAAACGTCTCCAGGAAGTATTGAATATTGAATACGCTGTTCTAGCGAGTCACCCGTTGGAAAAGAGGCGTTTCGGGGAGCGTCCTCACAAACAAACGTCGCAGTCATCCGTTCAATCTGGCACCGCAGGAGGTTTCCGCGTCGGTGATAAGGTGATGCAAGTTCGCAACAACTATGACTATGACGTCTTTAACGGCGATATAGGAAGAGTTGTCGCTATTGAGCACATTGAGAAAAAAGTTCGTATCCAGTTTCCTGATAAACAGGTGGCTTACGATACGGCGGATCTGGGGGAACTCGTTTTGGCGTATGCCACGACGATCCACAAAGCGCAGGGCAGCGAGTATCCTGCCGTTGTTATCCCCCTGCACACACAGCACTATCTCATGTTACAACGGAATCTCCTGTATACCGGTATCACCCGTGCAAAGGAGCGTGTTGTAATCGTCGGTACCAAACAGGCACTCGGCATTTGCATTCGCAACAATCAGGTAATGGAGCGCAACAGTTACCTCGCCGAACGCCTCCAAGAGAGCGGAGATGGAAGTTAACATAATTAGCTATTTATGGTAAATTGTACAATAGATAGACATTTCACGGAGCTGCAAGCCCTAAAATTTCTGCCTCTTAGTAGGTAAGTTCGTAATCTCGCCGGTTATTCCTCTTTTGCTGGCGAGGTTTCCTAACCTCGCTGGTTCACGCTCATTCTTAATGTGAGGCTTGTTGTAGAGAAAATTGCTCGCTGCTTTTTATCAAAACTATACAACACGGATTCTGGCACTCCAGAGGAGTGTTATGTCTGTAGAATCAAGAAATACAGAGAGTAGCACTCCAGCGGAGTGCTATGTTTATCGCTGTATGATCTCTTCAACTATAGTAATTGCCCTTGGAGTTTCTCGTTTCGGTAGGTTGCGCGAGATCCGTAAAAATGGTTTGCTCTCATTGAGGGAAATGTAGGTTGAAGTAAATAAGGAATAGGAATATGACGCTGAAGAAACGCATTGACGACATACGTACCGAGTTAGAACACCGGCAGTTTAAGAATGAAACTGCGGTGCGTCTGGGCATTATAGATCCGCTGCTCAAGGAATTGGGTTGGCCAACATCCAAGACTCAAGTTGTCTTTCCTGAATACAATGTCGAGGGAGGGAAAGTTGACTATGCTCTCTGCCATCCACCGGCAACGCCACGCATTTTCATTGAGGCTAAGCAAGTTGGAAAACTTGATGGCGCGGAAAGGCAACTTTTTGAATATGCTGTTCATCAAGGTGTCCGCGTTGCTATCCTCACCGATGGGCAGAAATGGTCTTTTTTTTACCCGCCCGGAGAAGGATCTTACGAAGAACGCAAAGTAGTCGAGTTGAATCTCATCACAAGAGACAGCGCGGAGAGTGCCAATCTTCTAAACAGATACTTAAACTATGCGTCAATAAAAAGAGGTGATGCATTTGCTGCAATTGAAGAAGATTATCGGAGCTTTTCGCGGCATCGCGAGTTAAAGCGGCGTTTACCGGAAGTATGGCACAAAATCTTGCAAGAAAAAAATCAGGTGTTGCTGCAAACTATGATAGAAGATACGCAAAAAGTTTGTATATACACACCAACAGAAGAAGAGGTGCTTGCCTTTCTGGAAAGTTTAACGGTGGAATCCCACGGAGATTCAGTTCCGTCAATTATGGTTCCGTCCGTTCCGGATTCAAAACCAAAACGATCGCTACAGTGGACAAAACTGGTTGTTACAATGCCCGATGGTGAAAGGGTTGAGGGTCCTACAATAAGAGATACTTTCGTTGAGGTAATTGAAAAGTTAGGCATAGAGAAGGTTGCAGCACTTGATATATCTCGGCGAAAGATTCCACTCGTTGCGGCGTCTGAATACCCTGGTCGCACCCAAAGGCAAATAAGTTCATATTACATCTATACGGGCGGGACGACTAAAGATAAAAGACTAGATCTTATGAAAATTGCCAAAGGTTTAGAGGTTGAACTGAAAGTGGAAATTGTTCCGAAAGAATGATAAATCGTTCACAATTCATCTCTAATGGATTTATTGATTGAACCTAGGAAGACTACAATACTATCTGTTTGATTGAAGGAGCGACAATATGAAACGAATTACGGTATTTCTCATCGGTTTTCTATTACTTTTCACACAAACCTTCGGGTATGCTGAAGTTGCTTTACCAAGTGTTATCGGCAGTAACATGGTGTTGCAACGCGACATGCAAACCCCCATTTGGGGTTGGGCATCCGCAGGCGAAGAAATTACAATAACTCTCACTGCCGAGGGCGAAAGTGCCGAACCACTTTTTTCAACTACCGCGGTTGCTGACACGGAAGGCAACTGGCGAGTCAAACTCTCCGAGCAACAAGCAGGTGGCCCCTATACACTCAAGATCGCTGGCAGTAACACTCTTGAATTGACGAACATTCTTTTTGGTGAGGTTTGGGTCTGCTCTGGACAATCGAATATGGAGTGGTCGGTCCGTGCCTCAAGAGACGCTGAGGCAGAAATCGCTGCTGCAAGTTATCCGAGTATCCGACTGTTTCGTGTGCCACACAGAGCGTCAGGACTGCTTCAGAATGATGTGGAAGCAGACTGGTACGAAACCACTCCTGAGACAATTGAAAATTTTTCAGCGGTTGCTTACTATTTCGGACGAAAACTTTATAAAAATCTTGATGTACCCATCGGATTAATCGATACCTCATGGGGTGGTACTCGCATTGAACCGTGGACGCCACCCACCGGTTTTGCCAACATTCCTGCCCTTGAAACCATATCCGAAGAGATTAAAGAGGCAGACGCCAACTATCTCCAACAACTTCCACAAAAAATGAAGGATATTGAAACGTGGATAGCGG
The DNA here is from genome assembly GCA_958295815.1 of Candidatus Poribacteria bacterium. GTDB lineage: Bacteria > Poribacteria > WGA-4E > WGA-4E > WGA-3G > WGA-3G. The sequence continues at coordinate 872,567 of OY282374.1, forward strand.
AGACACGAGAGGCGTTAGAAAGCGGCGCACGTCTTACAGAGATACCTGAAAATAGACACGCGTTAAGGCATCAGGCGAGACCAACCGGACTTTACAACGGTATGGTGTATCCGCTTGTCCCTTATGCCATACGCGGGGCACTTTGGTATCAAGGTGAGTCGAACCTTCAAAACGGTATGCTCTATCATGAGAAGATGAAAGCACTCATCAACGGGTGGCGCGAGGTCTGGGGACAAGGCGATTTCCCGTTCTATTTCGTGCAACTGGCACCCTTCAATTACGGTGGTTGGTCTCGAAGCCCATTTTTCCTACCACAAATTTGGGAGGCGCAAGCGGCAACCTTATCTGTTCCTAATACCGGTATGGCTGTGACCACAGATATAGGTAACCTCATAGACATCCATCCACGAAACAAACAGGAGGTAGGTAGGCGGTTGGCGTTGTGGGCACTTGCGAAAACCTACGGGAGAGAAGATGTAACCTACTCCGGTCCACACTACAAATCGATGGAGGTAGAAGACAGCACGATCCGGCTCAGTTTTGACTTTGTTGGTAGTGGGTTGATGGTGCGGGATGAAATGCCGCTCACATGGTTTGAAATCGCGGGTGAAGACAAGCAATTCGTCGAGGCAAAAGCGGCAATTGATGGGAACACGGTCGTTGTTTCTAGCGACTCTGTTGCTAATCCGGTTGCAGTCCGATTCGGTTGGCATCAGACTGCTGAACCAAATCTTGTGAACAAGGAAGGGCTACCCGCATCTCCATTTCGGACGCATCCATGGTAGTCGGTGGTCGGTCAAAGGTTTGGTTAAATCGTGCATTTTTTTAAGCAAGGGCGGTTTGTGGCAGAGATAGAATAAATAACTGACGCACGCCCGTCTAATACCTCTTCTGTACAACATAACTGCCAAAGCCTATGCGACTTAACCACAAACCTGCTCCGGAACGAAGTGGAGGGCAGAATGGAGGCACATAGTTAAAAAATGAAAATTACTGCTATCAAAACCTTTATGGCACGCTTTGGCAACCGACCACGCGGTCTCATCAAAGTAGAGACAGACGAAGGGATTTACGGCTGGGGTGAAGCCTACTCTACGGGTCCCGATCTTTCTGTTGAACCGATTGCCAACTACATTTTTGAGATGATTCAGGGCGATGATCCGAGGCGGATTGAGTATATTATGATGAAACTGCATCAACAGTTTCGTTTCCCGCCGGGCGGTGCTGGTCTTGCTGTCATTTCTGCAGTCGATCATGCTTTGTGGGACATCAGTGGGAAAGCTGCAGGTTTACCGGTCTACATGCTCCTCGGTGGACATGCCCGAGACCGCATCCGTGTCTATCGCGGTATCGGTGGCAGGGATGGCATTGAAGCCGCTGATCAAGCACACAAACTCCATGAAGATTGGGGATTTACCGCCTTCAAGACCAGTCCTTATCAGCTTGATCCTGATGCAGATCGATGGGGACGCGTCTGTGATGCCGCTGCGACCTATTTTGAGCAAATTCGAGAGAATACGCCGTCGGATTGGGAGTTCGCCTTCGATCCACACGCCAAAATCTTTGAGCCGATTCGCGCACTGCAACTCGCGAATGCTCTCGCGCCTTACGATCCGTATTTCTATGAGGAACCACTACGTCCCGAGCATATACCGGCATGGACGCGGCTCCGTTCCCAGATGCAAGTCCCACTCGCGACTGGGGAATCCCTCTACACGCGCTTTGAGTTTCTGGACATCATTGCCGGGCAAGGTGCTGACATCATTCAACCTGACATTTGTGTTTGTGGTGGGTTGTTGGAGATGCGCAAGATTGCCGCGATCGCTGAGGCACACTACGTGAGTATTGCCCCGCATAATCCCATGGGACCACTGGCGACGGCTGTCAATGTACACTTCGCCGCGGCAACTGTAAACTTCAAAATTTTGGAGTATCTCTTGCCTACTGAAACGGAATGGAACGCGTGGGTAGACGAACCGTATCTGCCCAAAGACGGCTATCTGGAATTACGCGACAGTCCTGGCTTGGGGGTAGAGGTGAACGAAACCGCAATTACAGACAACGAATACATCCATTGGCAACGCACCTGTCCTACCCGTCCCGACGGTTCAACAGGTTACATTTAAGAAATAGTCGTCAGTTGTCAGCAATTGATGGGTTTCTAAATACTGACGCTGATTACTGATGGCTATTCGCAATATACGCCTGCAGATGTTTCAACGCCTGTCCGTTATCCATCACAGATCGAGCACGCGCAATTGCTTCCTCAGGCTCTGTGCAGATTCCCAGCAGATAGTCAACCATTGCTGTGTTCAGAAGAATTCTATCGTAGATATGTCCTTTTTCGCCGGATAGGGCTGCCACGCCTGCTTCGGCGAATGCTTGCGCGCTTACAACCTCTGGACGTGGACTCCGGGCATAGTCAAATCCGTAAGTCTCTGGATCTATATCTATCGCGAAATCTTCACGGACACCGTTCAAGCGACGAAATCCTTGCGAATAATTGATTGCCATTCTGTCGTGTGTAGACGGTTTTCCAAGACGCAACGCATAGTGACTTGTCCCTTCTTCACCCTTCACGGCGACAGCGGCGTCAACCCCGCGTTCCCAAGCCAATTGAAGGAGCGGTTTCTCGTAACCGATGTGGTAATAGCCAAGCACCATATAATTTGCTTCCCGCGCTGAAAAGAACTGTTGTGCCTTCTCGGTCGCTGCCCAAGGTGGACGTTTTTTGATATGTACCCGCAATTCGCGCAAATTGTAAGCTGCAGGACGATACTCGCGCTGGCTAATATATCCAAACCCTATTGATTCGTCTGTAATCAGCGAAGCAGTTTGTCCGAGTGATAAGCGTGTGTTTGCGCCGAGTGCCTTCAAAATAGCCTCCTCCGTTACGCCATTTTTCGGGGGCATTGCATCCACACTGTGAAGGAGTGACGCTTCGCCGAGTGCTGCGCGCACTGCTGCTACAAAAAGGGTCGGACGAAAATAGCGGGTCGCGCCGTCGTAAGGCTGTCCAAAGTGCGTGAGCGAGGTAACATCAATAGGTTGTACCTCTTCCGGTCCAAAAAATGAATCAAGATAGCCTCGGACTTCCTCATAAGTTTCACGATTCATCCGTTGTCCTATAAGAGCAGCACCTTTAAATGCTGGTTTTACATCGTCACTGAGGATGGCTTCGCACATCTCGCGCGTTTCAACGTAACTTAAATGTTTTGCCCGTAAAATCTTTTTCAACGCGTTCACGACAACTGCCTCTGTCGGATTCTGTGGCGCGTATCCGCTGTCAGGGTTCATTAGGTATTGAATTTCTGGTGGCAGCTGTTCTGTGAGTGCTGAACGATATTTGTGAAATGCTGTTTTCTCTGCTGGACTCCACTGTGTCGATTTTGGAAAATAGGCGCGGAGCGTCATTGCCGCGAAAAACGCCCCCATCTGTGCTGCTGATGCCGTCTCTGTTTCTGGCAGTCTACCCGTTACGGATTTCAGAATTGCTTCAAGAATCGGTTCGGGTTGCGGTGAATCCGAGAGATTTATGCCTAATGGACGTGTCTGATGTGGTCCGGTACAAACTCTCGCCTGTGCTTCGAGTAGGTCTGTATTGGGTCCAGGATATACCGGTGTGTATGCGTGAGAATCAAAATATTCCATTGTCACAATGTCCTCCGAGTGGACCTCAATTATATCTTTGTAGTGCAACGTCCGATGAATTCTATTATACTGCATATCATCGTTTAAAACAAGTTCTGTGAGTTCTATTGGGTTTTTGAATTAAATGCTGAGTTATGCTATTATGCTGGAAAACCTGAACGGAGCGAAACATGAAGATAAAAGACATACAGACAGTCCGAATCAACGTGCCGCCGCGCGATGGCGAACGTACGCAACCACGTCGCGAACCGTGGAATGCCCACGCCGAAGTCGCGAATCCGATGTCACGTTATCCACAATACAAACGCCATCGTTCCAGTTGGATGCCAAAATGGGATACCGTCTACGTCAAGGTCACCGCCGAAGACGGTACTTGGGGTATAGGCGAGACCTCCTTCGGCACACCAGTCGCAGCGATTATTGATGAACACTTCGCACCGATGCTGATCGGTGAAAACTGCTTCGCCGTTGAAAAGATTTGGGATATGATGTTTCGTATGTCCAAACCTTATGGCTCGCAGGGCTTGACCAGTTGTGCAATCAGCGGTGTTGACATCGCCTTGTGGGATTTGAATGGCAAGATTAAGAACCAACCCGTCTATGAACTGCTCGGCGGTCCTGTGCGTGACAGGCTCTTCGCCTACGCTACTGGTAACGATACCGATTGGCAATTGGAACTCGGGTTCAAAGCGGTGAAGTTGGCGTGTCCTTACGGACCCGTGGACGGTGAATGGGGCTTAAAAGAAAACGAAAAACTGGTCGCGAAAACCAGAGAAACGGTCGGAGACGATGTCGAAATCATGCTTGATTGCTACATGGCTTTTGATGTTGACTACACCATCCGCTTGGCACACCGTTTACGTCCCTATCGCCTCAAATGGATCGAGGAGTATCTCATTCCAGAAGACATTGATGGCTTGGTGAAAGTTAGAGAGGCTGTCGATTGGGTGAGTCTGGCAAGTGGTGAGCATCACTACACCCGTTTTCCATTTCAACAGATTATCGAGAGACGATGCTTGGATATCTTACAGCCCGATACTTTTTGGGTGGGTGGTATAACCGAGTGTGTTAAGATCTGTCATCTCGCAGACGCTGCCGGTCTAACAGTAATCTTTCATGGTGGTGGACTCCGGCAATCTGGGCTCCATCTTTCTGCCGCTATGCCCAATACACCTTGGGTAGAATACTACCTCGGTGTCCCACCGGGTGTGCCTTTGGAGGAGACGAAATTGTTTGAAGGCGAATCTCTTCCTACAGACAGTTATATCTTCCCAAATGATGGTCCTGGACTCGGTCTGCATATTGAAGAAGAGTGGCTAACACCGAGGAATCCACGATAATATGGTACGTTGTGTCCCCTTTTTTCTTCTGTTCTGTATTATCAGTGGCGCGGCGGCACAAGTATTAATTGATTATGTGATTGCGGTTGTCAATGAGGATGCCATCACACGCAGCGAGCTTGACAGTGAATTAAGTATCGCTGCTATCATGCAAACGTCTCTTACCGATACGCTGACTGTTGCTGAAAGGCGTGCAGTGCTTGATACTATCATTGACCGAAAATTGGTTTTACAAGAATCTAAGCGGCTCGGTATTGTCGTTACCGAGCGCGACGAACGGGTGGAAGAAAAGGTAGCCGAGATTCGCAAGAAATATGCTTCAGATGCAGCGTTCCAACGCGCTTTACAGCGGCATAGGTTAGAAGATAAAGCACTTAAAACATGGATTTATGAGCAACTGGTTTACGATGAATTTTTCCGGCGCATATTTTTCAATGCCCTCAATAGCGCAGAGATTGCTACGTTAGCCAAGTCGTACTATGATGCAAACGTTGCCGAATTTATTGTGCCACCTACGGTCACCTTTAAAGCTCTATTTATCTTTGTACCGAAGGACGCGTCAGAAGCGGAAAAGCAGAAAGCCGAAGGTTTGGTACAACAACTCTATACACGTTTGGAACAAGGTGAAACATTTGAAGCTGTCCGTGAAATGTATAAAACGCAGTTAACCATTAGGTTCGAGGTTTTAACGCTTGAGGTAGACACACCGTTGGGTGCTGTCGTAACCGAGTTGAAAAATTCTGAGCGGAGCGCGCCGCTCCGGGTTTCGGACGGATACCAGATTGTTGAACGCATTCAGAGTAATCCGTCCCGCCTGAAAACTTATGCGGAAGTCAGCGAAGAAATTATTGACAGAATTCAGCAGGAGAAAGCAAAAACCGAATTTGGAGCATGGTTAGCCAAACGAAGGGAAGAGGAGAGTTGGCATATTTTAGATGATGCACTGGGGACGGAAGAGTGAGGCGGAATGAACGAATGCGAAATTATTACGATCTATACCTCGCGGAAAATCAAGCAGCACAGGACAGGGTTCTGATAGGGAAATGGAAACTGTTTTTCGTTGGGATCCTTTTGTTTGTGTTCACTGCGTTGACCTTTGGAGACCTTTTACCTGCGGATATAGCGGATTATCCTAAGACGTTCCAGAAGCAGCTGAAGGACGCGGAGCGCGCATTTCAGTCAGAACGATGGCATGATGCGCTTCGTTTGTACCGAGTTGTCGCCAAAGAGGTGCCTGAATTCCCAGTTGCTTATATCGGAGAGGGGGATGCTGCTGCAAAACTGAAGGACTATCCCACTGCTATTGCTGCCTTCCAACGTGCTTTGCAACTTCTCTCAACGCAGCGACAAGGCGATGTTGCAAGGTCGCGCCTGCAAGTTATGGTACAAGCTAAACTTGCTACTGCGTATCACCGTGATAAGCAACTTGACGAAGCCGATATATGGTTTCAAAAAGCCATTAAGGATGCCGGTGAGGACGCACCGGCGGCGTGGTATGTCGCTTTAGGACAGATTGAGACCGAGCGCGGGAACTTAGAGCAGGCACGCAGATACTATATTGTTGCTGTCCAACTGCATCCGGACACAACAGCTGCCTATAACAATCTGGGACATGTGCTTCTCAAACTCAATCGGATTGACGAAGCTGATGCCGTTTTTCGGGAGGCACTCACCCAAGATAAGACGCTTGCTAGTGCCGCGTTCGGTCGTGGTGAAGTCGGGGCGAGGCGTGGACAACTCGCTGTTGCACAAAATTTTTATGAGCGAGCCATTCGTCACGCACCGCACGAACCGGTATTTTACAAATCACTCGCGGACGTTCTTCACGATATGGGAAACACTAAAGAGGCTAAAGCCACTGAAGCACGCTACCGCCGAACCCTTGCGGAACGCTATCTCCGTCAGGCACATTGGTTCATAGAAAAAAAACAACTACGACGTGCCTTAATACCTCTGCAGAAGGCAATTGAAGCAGATGACACTTTTGCGTCTGCATTGAAAGATTACGCCTACGTTCAAATGCAACTTGGTGAGTTGACAGTCGCCAAGCAGTCGTATCAACGTGTACTCACAATAGAACCTACTTCCCGCCAAGCACTATTTCATCTCGGCATGATTGAAGCAAAACTTGGAGATCAAGCGACAGCTGTATCCCACTATCTCACGCTCATTCAACATGAACCAGATTTTATGGACACCTACGTCCAACTCGCGAACCTGCATAAACAGATAGGGGATTTGGCGGATGCCGAACAAGCACTGACAATGGGAATACAACATGAACCTACGTGGGCACCCGGATATTTGTGGCGCGGAAAGATTTATCAGAAACAGGGACTATCCAATATGGCGGAGACCGATTTCCGTCGTGCGATCGAACTCGCGCCAGACGTTCCGTTTCCCAAAGAGGCGTTAGCGTCTCTTCTTGCATCGGAAAACAGAAAGCTTAATGAGGCACTTACACTTGCTGAAGCAGCTGTGGAAAGCGATGGACGACCCACACATCGTGCCACACTTGCCTTTGTCTATTACCGTCTCGACCGGATCCGCGATGCCCGGAGTGAAATTGATGGTGCTTTCACCGAAGCCTCTAATCACCCTTATATCCTAAAAATTCGTTCAAAAATTCTAAAAACCGATCCATAGTATGATTTCCAAATTTTGTTCCTCTCTATTTTTTTCTTGATAATTAAAGCAAAAAATGCTACAATTGCTGAAATTGTATGGTAAATTGATCTTTCACCTGGAAAAGTGCAGGTGTACATAGGTCATTACTTTGGAATATAGAATAAGGAGCACTACAATGTTGAGATTTCAGATAATTTTAATGGCTGTTTTGATTGCTTGTTTCGCTTTTGTGTCCTGTGATAGAGCACAGCAAGTCATGACGCCGGTTACCGACGACATGATGGACACACACAGCACGTCGGAAGACATGGGCGACGACATGGGCGACGGCATGGGCGACGACATGGGTGACGGCATGGGCGACGACATGGGTGACGGCATGGGCGACGACATGGGCGACGACATGGGCGACGACATGGGCGACGACATGGGCGACGGCATGGGCGACGACATGGGCGACGGCATGGGCGACGACATGGGCGACGACATGGGTGACGACATGGGTGACGGCATGGGCGACGACATGGGCGACGGCATGGATGACGGCATGAACGGTAACGGCCAATAGTTCCATTTCACAACATTTTTAAAAAAAGGGTATCAGTAACTACATTCTGTAGTTGTTGGTCCCTTTTTTTTTGCCTCAACCTACCGAGACTAGAATTCCTGCCATTCAGGTAATTTACCCTTTCCCACATTATTGCGGAGTACTGTGTTTCTTGTGAAATGCAGATACCTGTAGTACTTAACTTTGTATAGCGATGCAATAAACGCATAGGGCTGCTCTTCGGGTGTTAACTGTTTGTATAAAATATAGCGAATTTTATTTATCTTCTGTTTTTTTCTTGAAAATTGAGTTTCAATGTTATATCATTTTAAGTGAAGTTGTATAATATGTAAGTTTGAAGAGGGACACAATGAAGTGGTAGGGCTTTGTCGCTATGAAGCCCGCAACTCTTCAGCAACTTATCATTTTTAAATGTGGAATAAAATATAAAGTAAGGAGCATTAATAATGCTAAAGCTTCAAGTCGTTTTAATTGCGATTTTGATTGCCTGTGTTGCTTTTGTATCCTGTAATCGGGATCATGGTCCTTTAGAACAGGTTACTAAAGAGATAATGGGTGTTGACGATATGATGCCTGTTGATGATATGATGGATATGGTAGAATATGCGTCTTGGAAACATGTTATGCTTTCAGCACCAGGTCCTGCGGCAGATGCAACGAGTCCTGCAGAGACGGGTGGTGTGCATGGTGCGGGCACTCGTACGGTCTACATCAATGACGTTGGTGTTATGGCAAACGAGGAAGGTACAGAATATCCCGCTGGTACCGTGATCGTCAAGGAAATCATGGATGATGCCAACACGTTTGTTGCGAAAATCGCTAAGATGACGAAAACCGACGACCCGATGTACGCCGATCACGATGGCTGGATGTACGTGAAATATGCGCGTATGTCAGCGGATGGTGAGTATGCGATGGTGGGTGGAGGCAGCTTGGCAGGAAGCACAGGTTGTCATGGTTGTCATGCCAAAGCTGATAACGATAGTGTTTTCGTCTCGCTCTCCATGGATGATGCCATGTCAGACGACACAATGGCTGCCGATGACATGATGGCTGATGATGATATGATAGATACGACAGCACATGCGTCCTGGAAACATGTTATGCTTTCAGCACCAGGTCCTGCGGCAGATGCTACGAGTCCTGCAGAGACGGGTGGTGTGCATGGTGCGGGCACTCGTACGGTCTACATCAATGACATTGGTGTTATGGCGAACGAGGAAGGGACAGAATACCCGACTGGCACCGTAATCGTCAAGGAAATCATGGATGATGCCGATACATTTGTTGCGAAAATCGCTAGGATGACGAAAACGGATGACCCGATGTATGCCCCCCACGATGGCTGGATGTACGTCAAGTATGCGCGTATGTCAGCAGATGGTGAGTATGCGATGGTGGGTGGAGGCAGCTTGGCAGGAAGCACAGGATGCCACGGTTGTCATGCTAAAGCCGATAACGACAGCGTCTTCGTCTCGCTTTCTATGGACGACATGATGGACGGTGACATGGCGGATGACGGCATGGCAGATGATGCTGGTGCTGGTGATGCCCAGTAGTTCCATCTGACAATACCTATAAGAAGGGGACCGGTAACTCAATTTTGTAGTTGCCGATCCCCTTTTTCTGTCACGCTTTGGCACTTCTTAGGCGACGAATGCTCCACTTTGTGCCGGAAGTGAAACTATTATGGAATCCTCTGATACTGTCACTTTGTGTCCATTAAGTAGGTCTTTCACAGAAGGTTGTAATGACGAAATTGGAATGTTAATCGTTTGGGAACTTCTGCTTGTATTCAATGCAATCAGAACAATGCTGGTTTCTGATGTCCGAACATAGGCATAGGTTCCGTTTTGAACGTCCAAATGGACAACCTTTCGCTTCCCTGAAGTAATCACTGGAAACTGTCCACGTAATCCTCCCAAGCGTTGAAAGTAGGCGAGTAAGTCTTTGTCCGCTTCATCGCCCCACGGCATTGGTAACCTTGCCTCCTCGAAACGTCCAAGCGGGTTTCTTTGTGAGACCCCTACCTCAGTTCCGTTGTAAATTACAGGTGGTGCAGAGAGTGTAAAAAGCACCAGTGCCGCTAACCGAACCTTTGCTTTATCTTCCCGCGCCAGATAGAGAATGCGCGTCATGTCGTGGTTATCCAAAAAGGCGGGCAAGGAAAAGTCCGGAGGGAAATAGGTCTCGTGCGCCCGTAAAAAAGCCTCAAATTCCAATAGTGTGGAAGTCTCAAGGACAAAGGTGCCTCGAAGTGAATCCGCAAGCAAAAAATCAAGGCATCCATCAAAATGTGGGATATAAGACCTTATCACTTCCGAATGACCGACCACCTCTCCAAATAGAAATGCCTCAGGATTCACCGCTTTACACGCTTGGCGAAAGTCAGCCCAAAATGTATGCGGTGGACCTGGCACGTAGTCAAGCCGATAGCCATCAACGCCGTTGTGTAACCAATGTTGAACGCATTCCAACAAATAATCACTCGTTGGTTTGTGCTTCAGGTTTAGTTGTGGCATTCCCCTCACACCGAAGAAGCTTGTGTATTCGTCTGGCCACCGCTGCCACGTGTACCACGATCGGTACTCACTATCTGGTTGGCGTTGTGCCGCCTGAAAGGTTGGATGATGGTTTGACCAGTGGTTGGCGACAAAATCAAGGATAACGCGTATGCCCCGCTGATGTGCTTTTTCAATCAGTTCTTTCAGGTCAGCGTTCGTGCCAAACCGAGGTTCAACGGTGTAGTAGTCTGTCGCGTCATAGCCGTGGTGAGACGGACTTGCAAAGAGCGGCGAGAGCCACACAGCGTTACAGCCAAGCGATTGAATATAATCCAGTTTCTGAATCACGCCACAGAGTGTGCCGCCGAAAAACCCGGATAGATTCGTTGGCTTTTTCCACGGCACGTTGTCCCCCGGATAGAATCGATCCAGAAAAATATGGTAGATAATGGCATCACGCACCCACCTGGGGATGTCATTATCATCTACCGAGATGGCGAATTCTGTTGCTTCCGATAGCGCTCGTGCTTGGTTATCCGCAAAGACCCATTTTGGTGACGCTTGGGAGCCAAAACTTGCTGTCGAACTTCCCGAACCCACAACGCGTCCACCAATCTTATAGCGTACGGTTGTACCGTTGGGTTGCGGCGGTATCTGTCCATGCCAGTGCTGTACATATCGCCATTCGAGTGTACTCCATGACGATTCACTTGGAACCAGTTCAAACGTCGTTTCTTCACCATTCACATTCATCCAACAGTGAACTGAATCGTAAGCAATACCACCGGATGTTGTTACGTGAAGTGTGGTCGGTTCGTTCGGTTTAGGACGCATTGGCGACAGCCGGTGAAGATGTTTAATGCCTACCAAGCTGCTTTGATATTCAGCGATACGGTTCTTAAAATCTCTTTGTGTACCAAACATAATTTCTCTACCGATTTGCGGTTTTGGATAAATAAAAAAGCCGTGTATCGGGTACACGGCTTTTTGATCTTTACTAAGAACTTGGCTACTTATCGCCCCAGGCGCGTCCACGTGGAATCAATAGCAGTTGTCCTGCACTTAGTTTTTTCCGATCAAAGATGTAGTCATCTTGATTTGCGGCAACTAACCGTTCCCACATCTCAGGGTTATCAAAAATTTCGGGACGTGCGGCGATACGCTTCAAGGCAGCCTCACCGTTAATTTCCTGAATGTCCTCTTCTCGCACATGGTATTTGGAAAGCATTTCAGGACTGGTTATGCTGAAGCTAAAACTGTGTGAGTTTACGAGAGCATTGCCAGCCATGTCGGTGGCACCAGAGACAGTGACGGTATACATACGTCCTGCACGCATCGGCATATCAGATGTAAACGTTACAGAATCGCCGCTGCCAGTAACTGTGCCTGACAGTGTTGCGTCCATCGGTTCGCTCATCGAATCTTCCGTTTTGCTGACTGCTACATCCACCGAGACACTATTACTGTCAATCGGTTCACTAAACGCGACTGACAAAGTGTTCATAACGTTCAATGAATCTTCGTATTCAGAGATGACTGTTCCGTCGACAGGTTCGTTCATGGTCACTGTAGGCGGTGTGGCGTCGGTATAGGTAAATTGTTGTGAAAGCGTGACAGGTACTTCAGGTTTTCCATTGTTAGTAACGACAACGGACACGGATTGTCCCGCCATGCCACCAGGTGTTACTGCCGTGATTTGTGTTTCACTCGGTACCGTTACGCTTTGGGCATTTTTTCCGCCGAAAGTCACAGTTACGCCGTTTTTCATATCAAATTTTTCGCCGGTGATCTGGACAGTTGTTCCACCGCTTTCCGGTCCCTGTGTTGGGCTCATCCCGGAGGGTAGCGGTTCAGGATTACAGCCAGCACAACCTGCCATCCATGCGCAGACAATTGCGAGGACAGCAAGCACGGCTATGTTTCTGGGCATTTTCATTAATTCAGTCTCCTTATCGTCAGAAGGGTTCTCATTCCGTAGCGCGCCAAAGCTTCTTGTTAAAAGTGGCGGAGTTTGTTAGCCAAAACTTACTATTAAAAGTAGAATTTCGTGGATTAGAGGAAACCTCTTGCACCTTAAATTTATTATACACATAAGTTGATGCAGTTGTCAACACTTTTTTGTGCAACCTGAACAAGGGTTTGCCGTATGAATGCTCTAACCCCGCCAAGTAGTCCGTTTTAGCGGGTCATGTACAGCAACTGCTAATTCTGGACCGAAACCATCTACTGATAATCTTACCGTATCGCCATCCCCAACTGCAGTGAGTGCTTCATGATGTGTGCCTGTTGATACAACATCACCCGGTTCCAGTGCTACCACATTGGTCACCTCTGCGAGCAATTCTGGAATGAAACGTGCCATGGAATTTGTTGAGAAATCGTGTTGCAAACCGTCATTAATCCAGAGTTGTACGTCGAGTGCGTTCGCATCACCTACTTCGTCAGCGGTCACAATTGCGGGTCCCATCGGCGCAAACGTGTGCCAGCTTTTCCCTAAAAAGAAACCACCGGGCAAGCCCCGAGCTGATACATCGATAAATTGTGTGTAACCGAATACACAGTCCAACGCGTTCTCTTCAGAGAGATGTTTTGCCGGTTTACCGATGACAATCGCTAATTCCGGTTCAAAGTGAAACACGGTTACGTCTGCTTCTGGGAGTTCGACTGTATCATTAGTGTTGATGATACCGGTTGGTGACTTCAAGAAGGCGTTGAACTCGCCGCGAGACGGACTATCTGGCTCAATATAATTTCCAGCAAGGCAGACGAGCTGACCCGGACGCGGGACCGGTGCTTTAAAGCTGACACTGTCTAAGGCAATAGCAGTGCTGTTTTTAACTGTATCTTCTATTTTAGGACGTAGACTATCAAAGTCCTCAATCACTGTTCGTATCAGTTCTTGTGGCGTATGGTAGGAGACACTGCTGAGAGCGTCGTTGATGTCAACGATGCCATCTTTTGTTATTACGCCGAGTTGGTGATCGTTAAAGAATGCAAGTTTCATTTAATTGTTAACTCCTGTGTTTAGACGTTTTGCAAGCGGATGATTCCGCTCCTCTAACGGCAGTTGCACCTTTGTTCCACTGAAGTGGGAAACGTAGGTTGCACTTACACACTCAAGCGACGTAATCGCGTTACGTCCGCCGAGTTCTGGTTGGTTTTCGTTAAGAATTGCATCTCGTATATTTTTTGCACTCCAGATAGTGTGGCGAGACTGCCATGCTTTTCCAGAGATGACGAACGCTGATGCGTCGAGTTCTATCCGCTCCCATGCCGGGGTATGTGCAGCGAATGAGACGTCGAAGGGACAGTACCACATCTCGTCTATACCTGTCTCTGGGTTTGGTTTAATCATTAATTGCCCTTCTGATCCAAGTAGATGCGGTCCCATCATCCATCCGTGTCTGGGTTCGCGGCAATAGAGTTCCATGATACCGTATGCGCTATTCCCTCCGCCGATATGAACCAGCATGGTGTCGCCTGCGACGATACCGTTGTCGCGACGGTCGGTTTTGCACAACTCGCTGCTGTGCATAATGTCTGCTTCCGTCACATCATGTCCGTGATATGTAATATGCGCTTGGATCCAAGAGATACCGTCCAAGAAGAAATCCATTTCATCAAAATAGTGGACACCCATTTCCATCAACTCGAATCCCGCCTCACGTCCTTTGCCGACTTCGCGGATGGAACGAAGTTCACCGATTTTGCCCGCATCAATCAAGGATTTTGCGTGCCGAAAGAGTGGTGTGAATCGGAATTGGTGGCTGACTGCCAAATGAACACCCGACTCACGGCATGCTGCGAGCATCTGATCTGCTGTTTCTAAATCAACAGATAACGGCTTTTCGCATAAAACATGGATACCTGCCTGCGCGGCGGCAATCGCTATGGGGGCATGTAGAGGGGCGTGTGTACACACGCTCACAATATCGAGTGCCTCGCGTGTGAACATCTCTTCATAGTCGGTATATCGATTTGAGACGTTGTATTCATCGGCACGGTTGTTGAGTGCTTCACGGTTTATATCACACATTGCGACTAGATCGACGTTCTCCAAGTTAGCGTGTGCGCCCGCGTGGCTTCGGCTAATTCCCCCACAACCGACAATCCCTACCCGTAAAGTCATGTGTTGTCCCCCAATGCAATTTATGCTAATGGACGCTTAACTTCCAAGTTTAATGTTAAGCTGTATTATACGCCGATACAAAAAGAGAGCAAGCCGAAAAGTATTATTTATCCTATTGTATCTCTGTTCATCTCCAGTAATGCCTGCCACTGTGACTCGTCAACAAGAACACCCTTTTCAAGACTCTCCAGCCGTGTACGTAACATACCTTCCCCCGGATACCTTACGTTTTCGTTTTCATCTAAAGGTGTTGCTGTGTGGAAGTCATCGATTATCGCTGCGACTGTTTCATCCAACGCCGCTTGTCCCATTATTCCTGTGGCGTTCATTGCGATGTACACCTGAGAAACGGCGTATTCAGATCCTTGTTTCCCGATCTCGTGTGTGGCTTGCCCACCTGATATTACGGATGCCATCGTATCAAGGACCAAAGCTAATCCAGATCCTTTCCAATAACCGATAGGAAGTGCCCTTGCGGAATCAAGGATCTCACCGGGGTCAACCGTTAGTGCTCCCTTGGTGTCGTATCCACCCGGTAGGGGTAATTCTTTCCCTTGGAGTTGTAGTACTTCCAATTTTCCGTTTGAATACTGACTCATTGCCATATCAAGCAGGATATGGCCATCTTTTCGCGGCAAAGCAATCGCCATCGGATTATTCCCGATCTTCTTTTCCGCGGAGCCCCACGGCGGCATGAGTCGAGTGGTGTTCGTCCAGCATATCCCGATATATCCGGCTTCCGCTGCCTGTAGTGCGTATGCACCACCGCGCATCCAGTGATTCGTATTTGAAAGTCCGACACACCCGATGCCGTGTACGTCCGCAAGTTCTGTCGCACGTTGCATACAGAAATGTGCGTTGACAAGTCCTATTCCCATCTTGCCGTCCCACCGTTCTAACGCACCGAAACTCTCGGTTTTCTCTGGCTTTGCACGGAAATCAATCTGTTTGTTCTCCAGACCGGCAACGAACCCTGGAAAACGGTTGAGTCCGTGCGAGTACACGCCGTCGCGCTGATTTTCAGCAAAAAGCCGCGCACATAACTTCGCTCGTTCGTCGGTAAACCCGACACTCGCGAGTACACGGTAAAGTTCATCTCGTAAAGTTTGGAAAGGTACACGTTTCATATACTATAGACTGCTGCTCCAATGCTAACCGTTTTGATATTGAGATCGTCATGCTCGTTTACTACCACATTTCGAGCCACTGCTCCAGAGTGGTCAACGGCTGGGTTTGACTACGGATAACCCACTTGAAATCAGGATTCTGCCAATAAATTGTACCTGGATGATCACCATCACGGAGATAACGGATGTCAATTGCCCAGCGGATAGCGTCGCTTGTGGTATGTGGTAGTGAGCGGTGAAGCGTTAGGTTGTGGAACACTAAAGCATCCCCTAACTCCATAGGGCAAGTGACAATGCGAGAACTGTCCACGAGTTCGTCTATTACTTCAAGAAACTTCCCTTCGCGTTCTTCTGTATGATGATTGACCACGCCTAACCGATGTGAACCAGCAACCACCTGCAAACAGCCATTACTTTCATCTACCGGTACCAGCGGTATCCATGCAGTCGGGATGAGGGAACTTTCACTCACTGTGCCGAAATAGCCGCTGTCTTGATGCCACGGTACCACCGTCAATTGCTGACCGGGGAGTTTCGGACGCGCATTGAAGATGGGATGTCCAATGACATCTGTCCCTGTGAGTTGCCCGATTGCGTCTACGAGTGGCGCAGCATGATGTAGATCGAAGATTTCGGATGTCGCGACTTGGTTACGCCAAGAACGACCGAAGCGGCTGGCGTGTTCACCTGCGACTTGAACGAATCTCGTTTCAAAAGGAAGTTCTGAGCCTGCATCTTCGACGATACCGTCTTCTTTCAACTCGCTGATTATGCCATCTACAACGCGCGCAAAACTGTCGCGTACGCCGTTGATGGTAGATTCCGGGACGACCCGTTTTAGGATCAAATATCCATCATTTTCCCACTGCTCCATCTGTTCAGACGATAGCGGGGTTGCTTGTTTTTGATTAGTGTTCATTATATTTATTCGATTCCAAAGTTTGCACGGTTTTGAAAATTAAGATGACAAAAACCGAAAAGATTGTAAGAATAATAGCACGTTTGGAAAAAAGAGTCAAAAGGTAGTTTCGATAACGTTGATATTGCGTTAGGGAATGACATCCTACGCATTGAAGGAGAGTAATAATGGCGACTTTAACGCAAACCGAGAATCAGATCAGACCGCTCTATATTGACGGATACACCCACCAACTCAGTTATGCCCCCGGTGACGAGATTGCGTTCCATATCTCAACGAGTGCGGAGAACTATTCGCTTGAAATTACTCGCATTGGTGCGACGCGTGAGGTCGTCTGGCGTCAAGCAGAACTTCCCGGTGAAGCGCAACCGATTCCCGATGATGTGTCATCACAAGGATGTGGATGGTCGGCTTCTTTTACGCTCGAAGTGCCTGACACGTGGCAGAGTGGCTATTATGAAGGCACGCTCCGTGCAATCGATGGTGGTGGTGACCGTGTCTATAGAAATCGACGCACGGCAGAGAGCACGCTCTTTTTTATTGTCCGTCCTGCGAAACCCGGAGAAAATACGTCTACTCTTCTACAACTCTCTACCAATACATATAATGCTTACAACAACTGGGGTGGTTTTAGTCTATACGGGTATCATGGACAAAGCAGGATACAAGGGAATCGCGTCTCGTTTGACCGTCCTACTCGCGGCATCTTCAGTAACTGGGAATTGCCTTTTGTGGTCTGGGCGGAACAGAACGGGTATACGCTCGATTACGCCGCGAATAGCGATCTGGAATTCCACCCTGAGATATTGGAGCATTACAAACTCGTATTAAGCGTTGGGCATGATGAATACTGGTCAGCCCCGATGCGCGATAATCTTGAATCGTTTATCGTGAACGGTGGAAACGCTGCCTTCTTTAGCGGAAATTCCGTCTGCTGGCAGGTCCGCTCTGAAGATGACGGCAGAGCACTCGTCTGTTGGAAGCAAACTTATAACCAAGATCCAGTTTACAAGACTGACGATTATAGTACCCTCAGTACGCTCTGGAGCCATTATCTGATTGATCGTCCTGAGAACCAGTTGACGGGTGTAGGTTTCCTTCAAGGCGGTTATCACTTGAGCCACGGGCAGTTTATGGATGGTCCCGGAGAGTACACAGTTCATCGTCCAGAACACTGGGTATTTGAGGGAACGGACCTCGCGAGAGATGACACCTTCGGCGGAGAGAATACCATCGTCGGTTACGAATGCGACGGATGTGAGTGGACTCTTGAAGACGGTTTGCCAGTCCCGACCTATCGTGATGGCACACCTGAAAGTTTCACAATCCTCGCGACTGCTCCCGTCCGCTGGCATCCTGATGATTGCGAGTGGTATGAACGCTGGGAAAGAGGAAGGACGGGTGCTGCAACGATGGGTATCTATACAAAAGGCGGAACCGTTTTTACGGCTGCAACGACTGACTGGTCACACGGATTGGCTGGTGGCGACGCGGTGGTTGAACGGATTACCCATAACATCCTTCAGCGTCTTTCGGAATAAGCAGAACACCTCTCGTTTGCTTGCTGGTTATTGAATTGTGTTGCCAATTCTTTGATGACGTGCTACGCTATCTAACATGCAAACGGAAACGCAGACCTCCTCAGCGATGCACGCCCCCGGCGCAATACTCTTGATCTCCTGCTACGAGCTTGGACACCGACCGATCGGGCTTACCCGTCCACTTTACGCGCTTGAAGCGGCAGGATTTGCGCCTGATGTGATTGATATAGCTGTCGAACCGTTAGATGCTGAGAAGGTAGCGCGCGCACGTTTCATCGGAATCTCTGTCCCGATGCATACCGCACTGCGGCTCGGCGTTCATCTTTTGCACAACATTCGGCAGATTAATCCAGATGTCTCTATTTGTATGTACGGGCTTTACGCCACACTCAATGCCGACTACCTGCTTTCACACGGGGTTGACTTTTGCATTAGTAGCGAAGCGTCAACGCGACTTCTCGCGCTTGTGAAGTCCGTTGTGGCAGATGAACGGGCTGAGATACGGGGCTCTTGCCCGACAGTGGTAAGTGAGTGTGATAAAGCCGACGGAACCGATTTACACATTGCGGAACTACCGCCGCTGGAGATGTATGCGCAATTTGAAGACGGCGATGAGGTGCGAACCGTCGGCTATACTGAAACGACACACGGATGCAAACATCTTTGTACGCACTGTCCTATTCCGCCTGTTTATGATGGTAGATTTTTCGCTGTGCAACGGGACACCGTACTCGCCGAGATACAAGAGCAGGTAGTGGAAGGTGCGACACATATTACTTTTGGCGACCCAGATTTTCTCAACGGGCCAACACACGGACTCCGCATTCTCCGTGCGATGCACGAAGCTTTTCCAAACCTAACCTTCGATTTTACAACTAAGGTTGAGCATATTCTGAAAAACAGAGAACACTTCCGAGAATTCGCTCAACTCGGATGTCGATTTGTTATCTCTGCTGTTGAAGCACTGAACGAACAGGTATTAACGATTTTGGAGAAGCATCACACGCGTGCTGATGTACAGGAAGCAATTGAAATCGTTCACGGAGCCGGAATCGCTCTACGTCCGACATGGGTCCCGTTCACGCCGTGGACATCCTTAGAGGACTATCTTGAGATCTTCCAGTTTATTGATACATATCGCCTTGTCTATCACGTGGATCCAGTGCAGTATGCTGTACGGTTGCTAATTCCACCGGGTTCATATCTGCTCAATCGTCCTGAGGTGAAAACGCTGTCGCTTACACTTGATGAAGCTTCCTTCAGTTACACATGGGAACATCCAGATGCACGAATGGATGAACTTCATAAAACGGTCAATACTCTCGTTGAAAATGACGCGCGGGCAGGTGTGGATGCTCTGGAGACTTTTTATCGGATATGGGCACTCGCTGCGGATATGTCTGGAAAAACTCCTCCTGAACAGCGAAAGGAAGTTCATCTACCCGCACCACGACTCACCGAATCATGGTTCTGCTGAGCGGAACCTACCGAAGGGCAGTTTGCCCCAATACATGTTTAGGAATGGATGCTATAGTTATTATGTTAACCAAAATGCGTAAGTCCAACCAAGGGGCAGACTGGCTATACGTAGAAAGACGTTCATATTAAACTCCATTAACCGAACCGGAAGGAAAATAAAAAAATGTCAGAACAGATCCAACAATTGCTTGATTTAGAAACTACTCCTGTCGCCGTGACGTTTCACGACACACAGCCGGATGGCATTGCACATACTGAGAAAGTTGAAGCCTCTGGTTGTACCTATTGGCGACGTGCCGCAGAAGGTAAAACCTTCTATACCGAAGCCTCTGACCATTACAACTGCCCGATAGGTTGTTATACGCACAACGTTGAATTGCCGCCTACACAAGCCGAGGAACTTGAAAACACACTTGGACTGATGGTGGAACTCGGTTACATCGCTATGGAGGAGGTACCTGGCATACCCCGTCAGGAAACTCCTTTCCAGAGTGCGGTTTATGCCCCGTTAGCAGATGCAGCTGGCACCCCGGATGTCGTCGTTGTTTCAGGCACACCGAGACAGATGATGCTCTTGACGGAAGCCGCGACTGCGGCGGGTATTGGCACTGAGGACGGGGTCATGGGACGACCGACGTGTGCGGTTATTCCTGCTGTCGTACAAGGGGGTCGGAGCGCAAGCAGTTTAGGATGTATCGGTAACCGTGTGTATACAGCTCTTTCTGATGATGATTTTTACTTCGCTTTCCCCGGTGAACATATTGGTGCTATCGTCGAAAAGTTAGAGACAATTGTGAATGCAAATCGGGCATTAGAGGCGTATCATCAGCAACGCCAGGCGGAGATTTAAACGTCATGCAAAAAGTTGCTGTTATTACTGGTGCAGCGAGCGGCATTGGGAGAGGACTGGCAGAACGGTTCGCAGCGGAAGACATGAAGGTCGTCGTTGCTGATGTTGAGGAAAGTTCGTTAGCTGAACTTGAGGCGGACTTAAAGGCAAAAGGCTCGACTGTACTCGCTGTCAGAACGGATGTTTCAAACGCCGAAGAAGTCGAAAACCTTGCGGCGCGGACACTGGATACTTTTGGGGCAGTACATATTCTCTGCAACAATGCTGGCGTTGTTTGTAGTCGTCCTGTTTGGGAACATACCCTTGCCGACTGGGAATGGGTATTAGGCGTTAATCTATGGGGTGTGATACACGGCATCCGCACGTTTGTTCCGCGTATGCTTGCGCAAGGCGATGCGTGTCATATTGTTAACACGGCTTCCATTTTGGGATTGGTGGGAGGTAGTGGTGAAGGTATCTATAAGGTGAGCAAACACGGCGTCGTCGTGCTTTCGGAAACTCTCGCCGATGAATTGGCACAAAAAGGGGCTAAGATTCAGGTGCACGTGTTATGTCCCGGATGGGTCCGCACCGGAATTCTGGATTCCGCCCGAAACCGTCCAGAGGCACAGCAGAATTCAGGGGTGAAAACGCCGCTACGTCAACAAACTATCGGTGGTTCTCAAAACGCCCGCGCCGAGATGGAGGCTGGACTGTCCCCTGCAGAGGTAGCCGACTATGTTTATAGAGCGATTCAGAATGGTACTTTCTATATTCATACACACCCAGAACACAAAGCATGGATTCGCGAGCGTATGGAACGCATCCTTGAATAATTAATATTGTTGCCAAAGAATAATATGTTGTGTATAATCTATTTATTCGTGTAGAGATATTATCTTTTCAAGGAGGAGAGGTCTCTTGGAGGGAGAAAAATGAAATTTACTGCATATATTCTATTTATTTTCTTTTCAATTCTGGTTGTGACGCTGGTTGGATGTGACCAACCAAGTGTGAAACAAGTTGCTATGGTCTATGGGGTGAGTGAAGAAGCTTCGGATACAGTTCTGGATTCTGTTCAGTCAGCACTTGATTCTATCGCACTTGAAAATACGGTCAAGCTTTTCTACATGTGGGATAATAAATTTTGCGATAAAGAGGAAAGCCAAATGCAGCGGTTGAGCGAGTTTATAACTCGACATCCAGAACTTGACACTGACGGATTAAATAGGTTTGAGTTTGATACTATAGAAGAAGCGAAAATATTCTATGATGTTGTAGAGGGATACTATAAACTTAGAAGAGTGGACCTTCCTTACATTGACGGAAAATACGTCGCGCATTTTCATCCATCCTGTTATCCCATGCATTGGTAACTGTCTCGTTAGATGACTCTGAAATCCCTTTGTAAGATAGGGGCGGTGTCTATGTCACAGTCCCTATCATATTATTTTTTTTTCCTAAGTCAAATCCAGTACACTCCGTGCGACTTCGCCTCTTGCCAAAGCCTCAAATGCCTCGTTAACCCCTTCCAACGGATAGGTGCGCGTGACGAGTTCATCGAGTTTAAGTTGTCCGCCTTTGTAGAGTGAAACTAATCGTGGGAAGTCCACGTGCGGACGTGCTGTCCCATACATCGAACCGATAACCATTTTTTCTGGCATCAGCATCCGGGCATCGAATTCGACAGCGGTGTTTTCCGGGGCGTGCCCGACGAAAACCGTCATACCTCTACTCCGCGTACATAGAATTGCCTGCCGAAACGTTTCACCGATTAACCCGATTGCCTCAAATGCATAGTGGACACCGCGCCCGTCGGTAATCTCCTTAATCTGTTCTACCGGGTCTGCTTTGGAAGCATTAACAGTATGTGTGGCACCGAATTGCCTACCGAGTTCAAGTTTGTTGTCTAACACGTCAACAGCGATGATTGGTTCGCCACCGGAGAGTGCAGCACCCTGTATACAGTTTAGTCCAACCCCACCGCATCCGAAAACTGCTACTGAGCTGCCGGGTGTGACTTGAGCCGTATTAATCGCCGCACCCACACCGGTCATCACGCCACACCCAATCAGTGCAGCTTGTGCGAATGGCATGTCTTTATCGATAGGAACGACTGCGTCTTGTGGGACCAACGTTTCAGTGCCGAAGGTCCCTAATCCGGACATTTGATCGATTTCGCGTCCGCTCGTTTTTATCGAGGGTTTGCCTGAACCGTCAGCTGGAAGCGCACATAAATTCGGATATCCTTTCTGACACATTTCGCAATATCCACAGTTCCGTTTCCACGAGAGAATCACATGGTCGCCGACCTGCACTTGTGTTACATCGGTTCCGATTTCTTCAACGACCCCAGCACCTTCATGTCCGAGGATAACAGGTAATCTGACTTGGGGCCAGTCTCCCTTAACGACGTGCCAATCGGAGTGACAGACCCCACTGGCGACCAATCGCACCCGTACCTGATTTGCACTTGGACTCGGTAAGTCGAACTCTTCGATTTTAAGATGTGTATCGGTTTCATACAGTACCGCAGCTTTCATGGGAGCCCTCCTATCTTTACGGAAAATAAAGACTATCCTGAAGAAAAGGAATTAAGGCAAACGTTATCGCTTGCGTGTAATTTTGTAATCTATCTATTTCTCCGTTTGTCAAAAATCCACTGGCACTCTGTTTTTCTTTTGTGTTGGTGTCCTGAACGAGTTCATCAATGATGTGTGCCAATTCGATGCCTGCCAAAAGTTTCTCGACTATCCAGATAGGCAATTCATACAAACCTGTCGTGCCAAAACTTTCTCGATGCTGCTGATCAGATATATGGATGACCGTGAACTGAAACCATCTATTGTGCAATTGAAGAATTCCACCTTCTATTCCCACAAAAAAGTTAGCATTGATGGATTGTTCGTCGTTGATACGTTTTACGTGTTCTGCACGATTTTTGGCACCCGCGAATGTGTCTTCATTAAAGGGTTGGTCAGGAACACCGGAATCAACGCTTAATCCTTCGACATCCACGAGTTTGAAAAATTTTGAAAAACTGTGCCGGACACTCTCGATTTTCACGCTATTTTCTGAACCGATTAAGACTTTAGTGGGTGTCATGGTTGTTATTATATCACTTTTAGGAAAAGATACAAGATGGGATTTTGGATTGACATCTGCTCCTGAGAAACGGTATAATAAATGAAACAGACTTCTATGGGATGCCTGCAAGCTGCCCTTAAAAAACATAAAAGAGGAGAGTCGGTGTGAATGTAAGGAAAAGACAAATTGGTTTATTCCTAAGTCAATTTCGTTTTAACATGAAAATACGGAACGTTGTGCTCGTCGGTATCTGTGTTCTTATTATGTTTTCGTGTGGGAGTGGCGTGATTCAGAATTTTGAAGGCATTGAAATTCAGTCAGATCCGCGGGTTGATAGGATCGACTTGAGAATTTATCTGCTGGATAGGAATGGCACGCCGCTGATATGGAACCAAAGCATTCTCAGCCCAAACGTTGGGATGAGCACTATCTCTGAAGCAGATTTTACCACCAATGTCAAAGTCTACTCCATC
The DNA here is from genome assembly GCA_958295815.1 of Candidatus Poribacteria bacterium. Classification (GTDB taxonomy): domain Bacteria; phylum Poribacteria; class WGA-4E; order WGA-4E; family WGA-3G; genus WGA-3G. The sequence goes on from OY282374.1 coordinate 896,842, forward strand.
CGTAATGGCGTAAAACATCGAAAGGTTTACGATGGTAGGTTGATTGACCTCCGCTGGTCACAGGAGCTCCATAGATTGGATCGACTCTTGACGGCGGAAATCCCACGTGTGTTCATTGAGGAAGATCCGGAACGTGATACACACTTAGGGGTCATTGTTGTTGAGATCCAGACCGACAAACAGGGACCCTTTTCAGATGACTTAGAAAGAACAGCTATCTATAAGTATTAAGCAACGTTTATTCATAATGGGGCTACGTTAAAAATATGCCTATTCACACACAGAACTATCGACATTGGGAAGGTACACTGAAGACCCATAGTCGGACACGATGGTGGATTATTGCAAAAGCAGAACTAAAAATGCTTGCCCAACGCAAGTTCGTCCGATTAATTGTCGCTCTCCCACCCTTAATCTACGTTTTTGTTCACGCAATACTTATTTATATTGTCAATCAGGTACCGGGTATTGATTTCGGTTTTAACGTTGACAGCGGATTTTTCCAAAACTTTATCTTCCGAATCGCGCCGATTCCGTCAACGTTTCTCGTCGCGTTGGTTGCTATTTTTGGGGGTTCGGGATTAATCGCCACCGACTTGAAAAATAACGCACTTTCACTCTATCTATCTAAACCGATTTCGTGGATGGATTACTTAGTTGGCAAATTTGCTGTTATCGGTATCTTACTCGGTTGCTTTACTTTAATCCCTGGGCTATTACTATTTCTTGAACAATCGCTGTTAGCCGGTACTTCTTTTTTGAAAGATAATTACTGGATCCCTTTTTCGATCATCGCCTATTCGGTGATTATTATCCTGTCTACGAGTCTGTTAATGCTGCTATTTTCATCGCTGACCACGAATTCTCGCTATGCCATAATCGGGTTCTCTGCTGTGTGGTTTGGCTCGCCTGTTATCTATGAAGTAATCAAAGCAATTGCACGTACCAGCAAAGTGGCTTTAGTTTCAATTTGGGCGAACTATGATCTCCTCGGCACGGCAATATTTGGTGGTTCACCAGATTATAGTGTACATTGGGTTTGGGCACTCCTCACCCAAATCGCGCTGATAGCCCTCTGTCTTTTTGTGCTGCATCGTAGGATCCGTGCGGTCGAGGTCGTCAAGTAGCTATTCGTCGTGGTTTGTGAGTATCGCTCCTGCCTAACGGAGTCTTGCCCCATTAGCATCCCATATTTCAGTTTCTGAATAAATCTGTGGAGGCTCTATAGCGGTTAGCGTTGGAGTCCAGTCTGCGCGAAATCGCTGGACCAAACGTGCAGCATTCTGGTAAGCGATCCGCTCCTTCGTTTCATCATCAAGTTGTGCCGACTCAATCTGCGCTTGCACCAAACGAAAATCGTAGTACGGTAGATCGCTGCCGAACATAACTCTATCGTTGCCAAGGTTGTTGATGAGATGCACCAAGTCCCAACTTTCATCGGCACCTTCTGGCTTCTGCGCTACGTCGAACCAGACATTCTCACACGCTCCACACTGCACGATTGCATCGAGATGTCCGGCTTTATTCATTGAGACATGTCCAATGATAAACGTTACAGATGGGAATCGCTTTGCGTAAGCGGCAATATTTTGGGTGGAACCTGCCTGATGTAGTAGGCATAGCCCGTTATGCATCGCTACGACTTCAAGAAATCCATATAACTCACCACCAAGTGAGTGTCCGGACAGCCCTGGATGGCACATAAATCCGACTAAACCGTCTTCCTGCATTGCCCTTTCCAATTCGTCGACACCGGCTTGTTCGTGTCGGACTTCTGCTATCCCAAGTCCAATTGGAAGGCGATCTGGATATAATTTACATGCGTTGGCGATTGTCTCATGTTGTATGCGGGTGTCCAATACACCGCGTGCCTGTGGACTACCACCTGTTGGACACGGAATTGCGCCGATAACGCCTGCCGATGCCATCCGTGCCAGACATCTTCCTACGCTTTGTCCAACAACGGGTGCGCGCGATACCGTCATACCGATGTGGCAATGTACGTCAAAATAAGGACGCATAGATTCTGTTCCTTTGTTTTCCTGTCCGATTAAAATCCCTTTTTTGAGTTGTTAGAATTCTGGGACGGGTGTGTAGGTGTTAAAACCGTCTGTCCTATCTTTGCCTTGCAGCAAGTAGATGTAGTGTTTGCGACGCCACTCTGCCCCCGGATAACGGACATCTGCTGGCATGTAGCGCATTGTGTAACCGCATCGGCGTTTCTGGGAGACGTTCGGGCTGGAATTGTGGATCGTCCAGGCATCGTGAAAATGGCACTCACCGACTTCCAGTTCCAAGTTGACCACCTTTGATGTATCTAAGTCCGCCTCTACAACTTCGCTGCCGAAAAGGTTGTTTGTGCGATCTACCTCTTCATAGCGGCGATCCCGCGACTTGTGGCTGCCGGAAATGACACGCATACATCCATTTTCAACTTTCGATTCATCGACGGCTAACCACATAGTGATAACGTGCATCGGTTCAAGAGATTTGCCCCAATAGACACCGTCTTGATGCCACGGAACCGCCATACCGTCGTGTTCTCGCTTGCTTATAAAGTGGCTCGACCAGAGGACGATGTCCGGTCCGATAAACCGTTCGATTACTTTTAGCACGCGTGGGTGGGTGAGGTATTTGAACAAGAATGGATGCTCGAAGTGTGGTACATCCATCTGCTCTGGACGTCTCCCTTCCGGCAAATTCTCAATCATCTCGTCCACATAATCTCGGAGTGTGTCGAGTTCTGATTCTGTGAAAATGCGTCCGAAAGTGATATAGCCGTTTTCTTTGTAAAATTCGACCTGTTCGTCAGAGACAGTTGTTTCCAGTTGCCAGCTCATGTGATGTGTCCCCTATTTTCGTGATTTGATATGTTGCCTCAAGGTCTATTCGCTCTTTTGGATAGAACGTTGCCATGGCTTTTGCAGAGTATAGCACATTGTTCATTTTTTGGATAGGAACATTGAGTTTTTGGTTATGGGTTGTGGGTTATGAGAGGAATGGCAGTCACGGTCAGCAGTCGTAAACCGTTGTGTAGAACCTATAGAAATCCGTAGATTTCTTGTCATACTTCCTGTTTCCGTCGCTCGTGCCTCCAAACGAGGTCTTACTTGGACTCCACAGGCGTTTATCGTCTCCTCGCAACTCGTGGCGACAGTTAAAGGTCAAGCGGGAGACAGATTGATAGCTGCATTGAGGTCTCTGTCACATTCAAAACCACATTTGGTGCAGTAGTAAGTGCGATCCGAAAGCGTCAAGTCTGTTTTCTTGTCTCCGCAGTTGCTACAGGTCTTACTTGATGCGAAAAACATATCAGCTTCAGTTATAGGCACACCACGACGCTCTGCCTTGTATTTCAGCATCATAAGAAACCGCGATAATGCAGAATCAGACAACGCTTTGGCAATCCGTCTGTTCTTTAGCAGTCCGATGATATTCAGTGTCTCTATACCGATAGCAGAGGCACGCTTAACAATAGCCGTTGATGCTTTATGGTGTGCGTCCTCACGGATATAAGCAATGCGATAGTGGACTGCACCGAGTCTGTCCTTTGCTTTTTGCCAATTTTGTGAGCCTTTGGACTTGCGCGATAAAGCCTTGTTCGCACGTCTGAGTTTGCGTTGATACCGATTCAGAGGGCGTGGATTCTCGTATACAACGCCATCAGAACAGGTGGCGAGGGTGTTGATACCCACGTCAACGCCGACAGGTTCTCTATCGTCAAATAGCGTCGGTTGATGTGTGTAATTGCTTTCGTCACAATGGACCAGTATAGAAACGGACCAACGTCCGTTTCGCTTGGATACCACAACCTTTGACACTTCGCCTGTGAAACGCAATTCCTCGCGCATACGTACCCAACCAATCTTGGGTAACTTGATACGCTTTTTGTAGACATCAACCGTTCCTATGCCATTGTCCGCTTGATAGGATATTCTATCAGATCGTTTCTTGTAGACGGGGAATCGGTTTTGTTTACTTTTCCAACGCGACACCGCATCACCGAGATTGTGAATAGCATTCTTGGACGCATTCTGCGAGAGTCCGTCACACCAATCAAAACGCTCACGCTTGACGGAGTTGAATTCACGTTTGATGTCTTGATAGGTACGCCATTCGTCAGCGTCTAAACCTGCTTTGAAAGACGATAAACCGAAGTTGAACGCAACACGGGCATAACCCGCATGCTGTGCCATAAGCGTGGATTGCTTGTTATTCGGATTGAGGGCTATCTTCTGTGTTCTGAGTGGCATTGGGTTATCACGTATCACGCTTTTTACCTCTTACGAGTAGGTCGCAGACACGCAGCCTTGCGACTACGCTCGTAATGTCTGCCAACGTGATACAATCATTCTAACTTTATCGACGAAAAAAGTCAACGGTTTTTTAGAATAAAATTACTGAAATATGCTGAAATCTATAGTTTTTCAACTACTGTTAATCAACCCTCGAAGGTTGGGATTTGGAGAACCCTCCTACAGGAAGATAATGATCTGGAAATAATGATGCCTAAACTTGACATGTCACGATGCTTGTGATAGTCTATAGTTATGAAAATTGTAGTTGCGCCCGATTCATTTAAAGGAAGTGTTAGCGCGCTTGTAGCGGCGGATGCGATTGAGCAAGGGGTTCGTCGCGTATTTCCAGAGGCTATTATTGAGAAAGTGCCGATGGCGGATGGTGGCGAAGGCACCGTACAATCCCTCGTTGATGCAACCGGTGGTCACATTCAGACCCATTGTGTACTTGCGCCACTCGAAAACGAGGTTGACGCAAAATTCGGCATCCTTGCGGATGGAGAGACTGCTGTCATTGAGATGGCGTCTGCTTCTGGTCTCACGCTTGTTACTCCCGACGAGCGAAACCCACTTCGTACGACTACTTATGGTACTGGACAGTTAATCCATGCCGCTTTGGAGGCAGGATGCAGACGCTTCATTATCGGTATCGGCGGCAGTGCGACGAACGATGGTGGGGTTGGAATGGCAGAAGCACTTGGGGTCAGATTACTGGATGCGAATGGAAAACAGATTCCACGTGGCGGTGGGAACCTTGAACAACTGCAGTCGATAGATATGACTGGCCTGCATCCGGCTATTAGTGAAACCGAAACAGTTGTGGCTTGTGATGTTAACAACCCTTTGACCGGTCCAGATGGTGCCTCACACGTCTATGGTCCACAGAAGGGTGCTACTCCTAAAATGATTAAGACCTTGGATGCGAGTCTCGCACATTTTGACAAAGTCTTGGTCCAGACGCTCGGAAAATCTTTTAATGACATACCCGGGGCGGGTGCTGCTGGTGGACTGGGTGCGGGACTCATGGCGTTTTTGAACGCAGAGTTGAAACTCGGCGTTGATATTATGATTGATGCCGTTAATCTCAAAGAACGTGTGAAGGGTGCTTCCGTCGTTTTTACGGGTGAAGGACAATTGGACTTTCAGACAGCGTTTGGCAAGACGCCTGTTGGTGTTGCGAAGGTGGCGAAAGCACACAATATCCCTGTCATTGCGATTGCTGGTGGTATTGCTGAAGGGGCTGAGGCGGTTTACGAAGCCGGTATAGATGCCATGTTGGGTATAGTCCAAGAACCGATGTCTCTTGAGGTTGCTGTTGAAGACGCGACTCGGTTAATAGCTGATACAGCGGAGCAGGCAGCGCGATTAGTTGTTATCGGAAATAATCTGCGCATCCAATAGAACGAAGATGGACGGAGACATGTCCCCGTCCGTACATTCCAACTACGGCAGCACTGGTGTTCCTTTCAAGAAATCATCCGTCTCAATTTGCCACATTTCCATATCTGCGGCAAGTGACCGGATGCGGTCGGCATGTTCAGGCAGGTCGGCGAGGTTAGTCGTCTCCCAAGGGTCTTGCTCCAGATCGAAAAGTTGGATGCAATTTGTGCCGTCTCCGGTCTCTTCGGAGACGTAGTAGCGAATCAATTTCCAACGTCCATCCCTGATCGTGCGTTGAATATCTCTATATGCCGCGAAGACAGTGGCTCGCACCTGTTCTACGTTGCCTCTCATCAATGGGACTAAGCTGCACCCTTCAGTTGTATCTGGACATGCGACATCGGTGAGATCACAAACGGTCGGAAATACATCGTACAGATAGGTTAAGGCATCCACTGTTGTGCCTTCGGGGATTCCCGGTCCAGCGAATATTGATGGAACGTGGATGCTGTGGTTGTAGAGATTCTGTTTGCCCAACAATCCGTGTTGTCCGACAGCGAGTCCATGGTCTGCAGTATAGATGATGATCGTGTTATCGAGGTGTCCAGTGGCTTCTAACGTTTGTAGGACGCGTCCGATTTCAGCATCCATGTGCGTGATCATCCCATAATAGTCGGCAATGTGTTGTTGCACGATTTCGGGGGTACGGGGGAATGGTGCTAACACTTCGTCTCGAATCCGCATCTCACCGTTATCGAACGGGTGTTCCGGTAGGAAATTTTCAGGGACAGGTATATCTTCGGGCGGATACATCGCCGCATATTCAGCGGGTGGTGTCCTTGGGTCGTGCGGCGAAGTAAAAGCGAGGTAGAGGAAGAAGGGTTCCTCTGCATCGTAGTCTTGTAGGAATTGCACAGCAGCGTCTGCGAAAAGTTCCGTAGAAAATTTTTCACCAGAATATTTGGCATCGTTCGGATAGGTGCCATCTGCATCGTAGTCAAAAACAGGGACATCGAGATGACTACTCATACCGCCGAAGAAAATCTTGGCACCATCAGCGAAGCTATTGGTAAACGTCTCTTTGTCGTTGTGCCATTTGCCGGTTGCGAAGGTGTTATAACCTGCTTCGCGCATTACCTGTGGCCAGACTGCCAAGTCTCTGTTAATCTGTTGCATACCACTGCGGAATAAGTTCGCGCTGGTGAGAACAGCAGCGCGACTTGGCACGCAAACAGCACCGACGAGGGAACCCATTATATGTGTTTGACGGCAAGTCGTTCCACGCGCCATGAGTGAGTCGAGTGTTGGTGTTTTCACAGTTGGATCGCCCATGCCGCCGATGGCATCCCATCGGTGATCGTCGGCAATCATAAAGAGAATATTGGGGCGTGAGGACATATTTGTCTCCTATATAACTCGTAAAGGAAATTTGAATGAAAATTGCTACTATTGAACAATTCTACCCGCGCCGCCGGATGCGACTTGTGAAGATCACAACAGATACTGGCATCGTCGGGTGGGGTGAAACGACGCTTGAGGGTAAACCTAAAAGTACATGTGCGGCTGTTGAGGAACTTGCCGAATATTTTATTGGCAAGGATCCGTTGCGTATTGAGCACCACTGGCAGCATGTCTATCGCTCTGCATTCTTCCGAGGTGGTAACATCCTGATGTCTGCCCTATCGGGAATAGATCAGGCGTTGTGGGACATTGCTGGCAAATATCACGGAGTACCAGCCTATCAACTGTTAGGTGGTGCTGTGCGTGACCGTATCCGCGTTTATGCGCATTGGGGCATTGGCAGCTTAACAGACGAGGGAAAAGCCTCTGCGAAAGAACGCCTTGAATTTTTACAACAAAAAGGCGGCTACAAAGCGTTTAAAAGTGGTCCCGGCGGCAAATGGCGCGCGCACGAACCGCCCGCGGTTATTGATGAATTTGTAGAACGTGCGTATCTCATGCGCGAGTGGGTGGGACCTGATGTTGAACTTGCGTTTGATTTTCACGGTAAGATGACCCCTGCACTCGCTATTGAGATCTGCCATGAACTTAAAGGCATGCGTCCGATGTTCGTCGAAGAACCTATTCCTCAGGAGAATGTGGACGCACTCAAACTGGTCTCTGATCATGTGTCGTTCCCGATTGCGACCGGTGAACGCCTACTGACGCGTTGGGGATTTCGCGAGGTGTTTGAGAAACAAGCAGTTGCTTATCTACAGCCTGATACATCCCACACCGGTGGTATTACTGAACTGAAGAAAATTGCCAACATGGCGGAAGTTTACTATATGCACATCGCACCGCATTGTGCTATTGGACCGGTTGCCTTTTCTGCCTCCCTTCATGTTGATGCTGTTGTGCCGAATTTTCTGATTCAAGAGCAGATTGATAACGGCTTGGGTGCCGGTTTATTGACTGAAGAGTGGCAGGTTACAGATGGCCATATTGAATTACCAACGAAACCGGGACTTGGATTTGAGATTAACGAGCAGGAGGCAGAACGGTCGCTGGATACATATCCAGAGGAACTTGGTGGTGAGTTCTATTATGATACAGATGGTAGTGTAGCAGATTGGTAAACAGGTTTATCGGGGTTAGAAACCCCTCCCACAGGATAGTCAACAGGTATCGGGGTTAGAAACTCTCCTCACAGGACAGTGTGGCTATTGGAAATTTTGCCTAAACGACAGGTTTCCGGTTTGCCACATAAGGTGGCTCAAGCATTAACTTCTGATCCTCGTCTGACATCAGATTACGGAGTTCGTCGTCGTATCTGCCTTGCCCCCATGAGGCATGACCTGGCGAATACTTGAACAGAATTGAACGGCGTTGATGGGAGGCTGTCCAAGGCAGAGTGCCGTGGGTTAACGCCTCTGTAAAGATAACGACGTCTCCTGCCTTCTGATGCACCGGTGCCATACAAGTTTTGTTATCTTTCACCGGTCGGAACTGTGATGGACAGGGATAGTTGCTTTTATGGCTGCCTGGAATACAACAGAAACCTCCGTGTTCTGGAAGCATATCGGTTAGTGCCCAAGATGCAACGGTTAAACCGTTGTACATCCTATCGTTCCGGAAAACGTAGTATTGTGCTGGATCGTATGGTGTTCCGCCACCGTGGAGGGTTCCGCCTGGGTTACCATTTATCATCAAGATACCGTAGACGTGATCAAGCCGGAATTTTGGACCGACTATCTCTGCTAAAAATGGCATGATGTGCGGATGGTTGAGGAGTTTACGAAACGCGTCGTTTTCCCAGTTCAAGAATCCACCGAACCGCTGTGAATGGACGTCATCGTCTACTGGATTTGCATATTCTTGTGCGTCAATAAGGGCATTCAGTTCAGCGAGTTCGTCTGTTTCCAAGACGCCTTCGATGTTGATATACCCCCACAGGTCGAATAGGTATTTATCTTCAGCGTTCATCAAGCACCTCCGTTATGGAGAAAACTTTTTCTTATTGATGTGCCGAGCGCGAGGTAGGTTCAAGCCGTGTGACAAGGATTTGTTCTCTGTCGATAAGTTCACCAACGCGCTGTGAGATTTCGTTTTTCCACCTGTCATCCTCGTAGACGGCTGCGTAAAGTTCCTCGCGCTGCGCTTCACTCTCGAACCGCCGAATCCAGACGTAAAGATCGTCCTCTTCTTCGCCGATGAAACTACCAATTACAACCATTCCTTTAGAAATTTGGAATGGCAAGACCGTTTCTTCCATATATTTTACCCAATTTTCACGTTGACCGGGTTGCGTTCTGTATTGTCGTAATTCAAAAAAAGCCATAAAAGCCTCCCTATTGAGGAAAGTTTAATACTTGTTAGATTTATCGGTTGCAAAATCTTGGTCGAAACCGTTTTTACGCTATGTGCGGTTGTAACCGTAGCCTTTACCTGTGATTTCAAAAAGAGCTGCCGCTGCTTGGAAATGAATCTCTGCATCTTGGTCTTCGAGGATCAATTCCAACAGTGTGATCGCATTCGCATTTTTAGCATCACCAAGAGCCTTGATTGCATCAAGACGGAAGCCTCTTGTAATTTGGGCTTCATGAAGTGCTCTTAGTTTTTCCACCAATGCATTTACCGCTTTGTCAGTTCCGATGTTGCCCAATGCCCTTGACGCGTCACGTCGGATTTCGACGTGATTGTCGTCGTTGTTCATCACTTCAATGAGTGCGTCGGTTGTTGTTTCATCTGCGAGTTCATTGAGTCCTTGTGTAGCAGCGCGTCGAGCGTCCTTGTCGGTTTCGGTTTCACCTTTCATTATCTGAACGAGTTCTGGAATGAGTTCCCGAATTCCGGCTTGCCCGATGGCGAGTGCTGTGGCTTTTCGGATGTCGATATCCGGATCAGCGAGGCGTTGTTTGAGCTGTGAGGTGTCCAAAGTAGCATCGGCTGTCTTACACCTACCTAAAGCGACCATCGCTGCATTTCTCACTTGGTGGTTTTCCCATTCATCTGCTGTACGAGCCGCCATTTTAGGGGCAACGAACGCTGGTAAGTCCAATTTTTTGGCGGCGTTGACGAAGGCTTCCCAACTCCAATTTCGTTTTAGGTCATCCGCACCGATGGCTTTCCTGTTTGCAGCGTCCTCAAGTGCCACGATATATTCGGTATCGTCAACGAGTTGTTTGCCAATTGCTTCAGCGGCACGCGATCCACCGATTTCGCCGAGGGCTATTGCAGCTTTTGTCCGGGCGGAAGCGTTAGCTAACGCATTTGTGCTGGTATCCAAGATGATTCGTTTATCTTCAAGAATAGCGATGAGTTTGGGAATAGCCGTTTCACTTTCGAGTTTTCCGAGTGCAATGATAGCGTTTTTTGCAATATCTCCTACACGGATGTCTAAGGCGCGAATCAGGACGGACTCAGCGGTTGTGTCTCCGATATTACCAAGAGCAGTAGTGGCTACAGCGCGCACGTCGTCTGGTTCTAACGGGTTTACAACAATTTCGCTTAGTTTCGCGACTGCTTTTCTGTCCTTGAGGTTTCCTAAGGCTGCTGCAGCATGCAATCGTACCTCGGCATTTTCATCGTTGAGTGCGGTCAAGAGTGATGTGGCGGCGCGTTCATCTTTGAGTCCAGCGAGCGCGCTGGCAGCACCGGCGCGTATGGATTTCATTTCATCGCCGTTTTCAAGAATCGCAATTAATGGATCGACTGCACGCCGTTCTTTAAAACCACCGAGTGAGTTTGTTGCGCGTTTACGGACAACGTAGCTGGAATGTTTGAGTTCTGCGAGCATTGCGTCAAGAGCGGGTTTTTTATGAATTGCGCCGAGAACATGCACAAGTGCCCATCTCACCCACTCATCATCAGCAGATTTGAGGGCATCAAGGGCGAATTCAGAAGTCGCTAAATTTCCGTCTTTAATTAATGCCACAATGACTTCGTTTTGCACAGCGCTGACTTCGTATCCGTCATCAAAATTTCCTAAGCCCTTCTTCACAATATCGACGAGTCCTTTATCTCCGGCTTGAATTTCTCGGAGTGCCTTCGCTGCTTCAAAGCGCGTTGTCTCGTACTTATCATTTTTCAGGACATCTATGAGTGGGGCAACAACTTTTGGTCCTTTAATTTTCCCCAAAGCAATGGCTGCCTCTTGCCGAACGACGCCCTGTTTGTCTTTTTTCAGTGCGGTAACAAGGGCGGCGATTGCGGGATCACCCTGGACTTCACCGAGTGCCCATGCTGCACTTTGTCGCACTGTGGCGCGTCCATCGTCCTCAAGTGCGAGTGCTAACGGTTCTACAACAGTATCCCCTTTAATGACTCCGAGTGCACGGGCGACTTCACTACGAACCAAGCTAGGAATCGGTTTGAGTTCACCCCATGTACGATAATTTGTTTGCGGATAATCGGCTGTCCACTGAATCTGGAAGGTATTGACTTGTGTTCGAAGTGCGTCAAGGGTTTTATACTCGCGTTTCATGTGCCTCTGGAAATCTGAAATTTCGTCAAATTGTGTAGAGAGAACCCATAGCAAGACGGGAACAGTTTCTGGTGCTTTTATACGACTCAGGACTTTGACGGCGTTAGCACGGAGTACTGGGCTGGTTTCATCGCTGAACACGAGCAGGAGCATTGGCTGGACTGCTTCTTCCGGCTTGAGTCGCCAGAGAGCTGTAAGAGCCGCCAGACGTAAAGTTTCACGCATCTGCTTATCCATTGCGATGATAAGCAATTTTTGAACAGCCTCTTCTGTGGACACGTCAATTTTTCCGAGAGCCTCTGCTGCATTGGTAGCTGTCGTGTCGTCATAAGAGAGCGCGTTGGTGAGCGCAATGACTGCGCTGTTGTTTTCGCCACGCGCTCGCATGTTGCCGAGTCCTGTCGCTGCAAATGCCTTCACCTCTTTATACGAGTCTGTATTTAATGCTTCGATGAGTGGGAGTATTGCGCGCCGGTCCCCAATCTGTCCGAGTGCATCTGCGACCTGCACTCTAATTTCATCTGAAGCATTTTTGAGTGCGTTAATCAGAGATGGAACAGCCACACCACGCATTTCGACGAGTGCTGCGAGTGCGTCTACTTGTAATTCTTCATTTGCTAACTCTTCTATCAGAGGTTTTACACCTTCCTCCGATTTAAGCAGTCCGAGTGCCTTGATTGCGGCTGATTGTGTGCCGATTCGGTATTTTTTCATCCACAAATTGTCAATGTAAGCACTCGCGATATATTGGTATTCAGTGGTGAAGCCGGTATCTTCGTCGGGAATAAGGTTCCGCGCTTTGGTGTTCAGCACTTCAAGTAGTGGGGCAATCGCAGGTTCGCCTATACGGTTGAGGGCATCTATGGATGTATCTTTGACATAGGTGTTTGGATCGGCGAGGAGTCTGATAAGATCAGGAACGGCGGTTTGTGCTTGGATAGCTCCGATGAGTTTTGCGGCGTGCATTCGGACCTGTGCGCTGTTATTTTTAAGTGCGAGTTGTAGTCCGGTTACAATGGCTGCGCCGTCAGGAAGAACCGTTCTTAATTGTTCAAGTGCGACAATTGCTCTATATGCGACCTCTGGTGCACTATCAGTCTTGGCAAGGACATCTTCAAAGACTGGTATCAGTTCAGGTTTACGCATAACACCGAGAGAACGTACCGCCTCTTTTTGTATGGCTGTATCTGAGTGATGCGTTGCCTGCTGCAGCAAGCCAACAACAGGGTCTCCTTGTCCGAGTTTTGTGATGAGATCGCTAGCAGCAGCACGTGCATTAGGTTGGTAGCACTTTTTCGCGGCTAACAGTGCTGGGACGACAGCACTATCAGCACGTGTTACGAGTTCGGATAGCAATTCTGGGTGTTTCTCGGCTGCCTCAGCAAGTGACAGAGCGAAAAGACCAGAGATGGAGTTCTGTGAGCGTGTAAGCCTTTCTTGCTGATCGAGGTCATCAGAGTCTGGGTCTTCCAGCAATGTGATGGTATGGATGTCAGCGGCTAATGTTTCCAGATACGCATTTGACTGTGCAATGGCTTGGTGCCAACTGTTTGCATCGGTGCGTGTCCTATTTTGCAAGAAAGCACTCAAATGTTTTGCTTCTTGATTGCCAGCGTCTGTTTTTTGAACGGCTGTTTGTGCGGCGGCATAATCCCCGCTAACAATAGCGGCTCGCGCTTCAATAATGTTCTTGTTTTCTTTTTCACCACACCCAGTCAGGAGGGTAATAGCGACGGTAAACATGAGAATGAGGCTTATCTGCCACGGCAAATGTGCAAGGGGTTGTTTCATGTTTTTTCCTCTCTTTAGTCTATCCGTAACTTATGAGCTGCGTTCTGTCGTTTTAAGGACTGTTCCTTTTCTCGAACTGCATTCGCTTATGTCACTTCCCAGCAATAACGAGTTTCGTGAGGTCTGCGACGGCATAAATATTTTGCCCTATTCGGTTCAGCAAAGCCAGTCGATTTGTGCGCATTGCGGGTTCTTTCGCCATAACCAGCACTTCATCGAAGAATGTGTCTATTGCTGGTTGTAAAGCGGCAAGTTGTGTTAGAAGTTTAGCGTAGTCGCGTTCCTGAATGCTTTGTTTGAAGTTTGGTTCGGACTCGGTAATACAGGCATACAATTGTTTTTCAGCATCATCCTGCAGAAGTGCGGTATCTACAGTCTCAGGCGCATTCTCTGGTAAGATTCTCAGTACCCGATTAAGTGCATTATATATTTCCTCGAAATTTGATGTCAAGCGAAATTCTGCAAGCATGCTGGTACGTTTGAGAATATCAACGGTATCAACGTCCCCGACCGCCAAGACAGCGTCGGCAAGATCAGGAGTATATTGCTGTGTCTGCAGCAAGATGACGCGTAGCCGTTCTTTGATGAAATTGAGGACACTCGTCTGCGTATCGTCGGCTAATTCTACTGTATACAGGGAACGCGCCTTTTCTACAACACTATCTAAAGAGAGCGGGAGCTGCCGGTCTTGAAGAATGCGGATTGTACCGAGCGCATGTCGCCGTAACGAATACGGGTCTTGTGAACCTGTCGGACGTTCTTCTATCCCAAAATATCCAACGATCGTGTCGATTTTATCAGCGATAGCAACAATTGCACCGACTTCGCTTTCGGGCAGCGGTGTGTCTGCACCAAGCGGTTGGTAATGTTCAGCGATAGCGGTGGCAACGGGTCCAACTTCTCCGGAGTTTTGGGCATAATGTCTGCCGGTAACGCCTTGCAGTGATGGGAATTCGATGACCATTTGGGTCGTCAAATCTGCCTTACATAGCCAAGCTGCACGTTCTGCGTGACAGACAGTCGTTTCTGCAAGCTGCAGTTCCGTGCCGATAAACGCAACGAGTGCCTTAAGCCGTTCTGCTTTTTCCAAGAGTGAACCGAGTTTTGCGTGAAAGACAACCGCGCCTAAACGTTCAACTTTATCGGCGAGACTGGTTTTTTGGTCCTCACTATAGAAAAATTCGGCATCGTTGAGTCTTGCGTGAAGGACGCGTTCATTTCCATGCCGAACGCCGTCAATATTGCCGTCCGTCCCGTTGGAAATCGTAGTGAATTTTGCGGCGAGTGCAGTCTCGTCTTTCCACATCGGGAAATAGCGTTGATGCTTCTTCATCGCCGTAATTAGCACCTCAGGCGGTATTTCCAAATGTGATTCACTAAAGTTGCCAACGATCGGTTGTGGATTCTCTACGAGATAGTTCACTTCGTCGAGCAGTTCGTCGTCGAATTTTGGGAGGCAACCCTCTGCTGCTAAAATAGATGCCACCTGTTTTTTAATTGCCTCGCGCCGCTCCTTTGGACAGACAATCACACCTGCATTACGTAATTTCTCCTCGTAGGTATCTAAATTTGCCGATGCCAAAGTTATCGGTTCTGGATGCAAGGATCTGTGCCCGTAGGTTACCCGACCTGCGTGTGCGTCGCCGTAAGCGCAGTTAACAACTTCGTCCCCTAATAGTGCGACAAGCCACCGTATAGGACGCGCAAAGCGTGCGAAGGCGCGTGGTTCTTCAGATTTCATTTCCCAGCGCATAGTCTTCGGAAAGCGAAGGGCTTCGATCCATTCGGGCAGGAGCGTTTGTAACACCTCTTGTGTCGGTTCACCTGTTTCAAGTTTGGAAGCGGCGACGTATTCTCCACGTTCGGTTTCAACGATGCGGAGTGCTGTGAGTTCGACACCCTGTGTCTTTGCGAAACCGATAGCGGCTTTTGTCGGTTCACCGTTCTTGTCATAAGCGACGCGTTTTGGTGGTCCGACGACCTCTGTTTCTTGGCTTTCTTGGAATGTTTTTATTTCTTTGATACCAAGTGTGATACGACGCGGTGTACCGAATGTTTCAATCTCGCCGAACGGGATTCTGTGAGTGGTAAGGGAGTCGGTTGCGATTTTGCGCAGTTGATCAAGAACAGGGGGAACATAACTCGCCGGTATTTCTTCAGTGCCGATTTCAAAAAGGAGATCTGCGGTTTCTTGCGTAACGTTCTCAGATTTTTGTGTTTCAGAAGAGTCGGGATTACAAATCCCTCCTACCGAAGCCCATTTTCCGAGAAGAGGATGCTCCATCTCTTCGCGCTGTTTGACATACGCCCGTGCGATCCGTTGTGCGAGTCGCCGTACGCGTTCAATGTAGCTTACTCGTTCTGTGACGCTGATGACACCGCGGGCATCCAGCATATTGAAGGTGTGTGAACATTTCAAGACGTGGTCGGTCGCAGGAAGAACGAGTCCAGCATCTAAACATGCGTGGGTTTCTTTCTCGTAGGTGCTGAATAGGTCAAAAAGCATCTCTACATTTGCATGCTCAAAATTGTAAGTGGAGTATTCCACTTCGCTTTGCCGATGGATGTCGCCGTAGTTAAGATGTTCATTCCAGCGGATATCGAAAAAGTTATCGACATCTTGCAAGCAGAGTGCGATGCGTTCAAGCCCGTAGGTAATCTCGGCACAAATGGGGTCGAGATCGATGCTCCCCATCTGCTGGAAGTAGGTGAATTGGGTGACTTCTGCACCGTTCCACCAGACTTCCCAACCGAGTCCGGAAGCACCGAGAGTTGGTGATTCCCAGTCGTCTTCCACAAATCGGATGTCGTTCTTGCGGGGAGAGATACCGAGGCTATAGAGGCTCTCAAGGTAGAGGGGTAAAACGTTCTCAGGTGCTGGTTTGAGGATCACCTGATACTGATAGTATGCCCCAAGACGAAAGGGATTTTCGGCGTATCTGCCGTCGGTTGGGCGACGAACAGGTTCTACATAAGCCACTTGCCACGGTTCTGGACCGAGGCATCTCAGAAAGGTTGCGGGGTTAAATGTTCCTGCACCGACTTCGATATCACACGGTTGTTGGATAATGCATCCATGATCTGCCCAGAATTTTTCTAACGCTAAAATTATTTCTTGAAGAGTCATATTTGTTTTTTCTTTGCACGCTCCATTTTGAATTGATTGATGCACATTTATTGTAACATAACAGGTTTCTTTAAGCAACAGATTTTCAAGGGATTAGGGTTATTTATAGTTTTGAATAATGACCCTAAAAATTACTTTTTACGGAACATACGTTTTTTCGGTCTTGTGACGCCAATTGCCATCTACCACGGAAAATACCCCGTGAAGCTTCCGTGAATTAGCAGTCAGCAGTTCCTCGTTATTTGGTATTTTTGGCTGGTTGGTTAGGAAGCCCGATGGGTGTTTAATTTCATAGTATTCATAGCAAAATGGGAAATGTGGGGAATTGGGAGAGAGGCTATGAACATAGGTAACGACAGGGTTTTGGGTGGTTTTGGAGAGGGGTTTGTGTGAAGGATGCTATGAAATTTGCTATGAAAATTTCATAGTAACGTTGGTTAGGGATTGTCTGAATCGCGGATTACACAGATTACACAGATTACGCGGATTTTGTTGGTTTTGTGGTGGTGTGTCAGTGAATGTGCTACAGGACGCGCTATAGGACGCGCTATAGAACGCGCTATAGAACGCGCTATAGGACGCGCTATAGAACGCGCTACAGGACGCGCTATAGAATGCGCTATAGAACGCGCTATAGATTGTGCTGAGAAAGTGTCAGTGAAGTGTAGTAGTTTTTTGGTCTTTTACTTTTCAAAATAATGTGTTGTCTATTGGAGGAACCGCGGTTTATCGAATTATTTCAACAGTGACCAATCGGGTTCGTCTTCTGGGTCACCGAGGGGACCGTGGGCATTGCGGACGATACGACGTTGTAGGTCATACCAATTGGTGTAGCTTGTTGCGGGCTGGAGTTGGTCATTTCGGGCATCCATCAGGTTTGAGAGAGTAGTCTCCATTTCGTCGGCTAAAGACTTTGCATCGGGTTTGTCGACCAGATTGTTCATCTGCAATGTGTCTGATTCCACGTCGTACAACATCCGTTTGCCGTCGAGCCAGCGTGCGTAACTGTGCGTTTTTGTGCGAATTCCGCGCCACTCATTACCGTTGACAAAATAGTCGTAGGTTGCGCCGAAGTTCATTGTTAAGACGGCATCCTGCTCAAAAGCATCAGTCTCACCACGCCAAGACGCCGACAGATCGTAGCCTTCGACGGTTCGAGGTGGTTGGATCCCACATAACCCACAGAGCGATGGGAACAGATCGACAGGAGATGTGAGTGTATCACAGGTGCGGTTGCCATCAAAAACGCCGGGGAGTCTCATGATCAGCGGTACTTTAATGGATTCTTCGTAAGGTTCCCGCTTCGCCCAGAAATTGATGCCTTGTGCCCCGCCTTGTGTTCCGTGATCGGATCCGAAGACGAGGAGCGTGTTTTCGACACGTCCCGTTCTTTCGAGGTACGCCATTAATTCTCCGAGCATATCGTCCACTGTTAGCGTCATAGCGAGGTAATGTCGGTAGATTTCTAACGATTCTGCTTTAAGCGAGTCTGGTACATTCTCGGGTAGTTGGAGTTCGGCAGGCAGTCGGTCGTAGTATTCTTGTGGAGCAAACTCATAAGGTGTGGAGTGTGCTTGGTGCGGAGAGATAAACAGACAGAACGGACTATCGTCGTCCACCTCATCCATGAACTGGAAAGCGTATCGGTTCAGTGCGTCGGTTTCGTACCCTTCCCATCTTTCGTTCCGCCAGTCGTCAAGATTTACTGTTCCGTTAAAATAGTCAGTATGGAAGTTATAACCGCGCCAGTGTTGGAAGCCGAGGCGATCGCGTCCTTCGGGGACGTAATCACGCCCTCCGATTTCTGGGAATGAACCGGTGTGGAGATGCCATTTACCGACCCAAGCTGTCTGGTAGCCGTTTCGGTTGAAGACGTCACCGAGTCCGATTTCATCGTGTCGAGTTTTGACGAAGTTTATGAGATGACCGGTCGTCTGCGGGTGTCGTCCAGTGAGTAGCATGGAGCGATATGGTGTACAGACGGGTGCGGTGGCAATTGCGTTTGAAAAAACGGTGCCTTCTTGCGCGAGTCGATCAATATGTGGAGTATCGATCTGTGTGTCGCCATATACCGGCAATGAGCACGCGCGAATCTGGTCTGCAAGGAGATAAACGATGTTCGGTTTGTCTGTCATATTGGTGTCCTTAGAACTGGAGTCCCATACTCACCCGATGTGTTTGTTGTAATCGTCCGAAGTCGGCATACGCGTAATCGAGAGACAGAACTCTTTTGCCGAGGTTCAGATGGATGCCCAAGCCGAGTGTGAGTCCCTCTTCATCATCAACAAGGTCTTCGCCCAATCGGAACTTGTAACCGCCACGAATCGCTGCCATCTTTTTGTACCAGTATTCCATACCGATATTTATCCGTTCACTGTTGTCGTTGGGGTGGTTTGCGTCGAGTGCGAGAGTGAGGAGGTTGTTACCTGTGTCAACAACATCGTAGGCGATACCGAGTCTGAAGTTGGAGGGCAGTGGGAATTCGTTAGTCTCTAATGCTGCTGTCCGTGCTGGATTTGTTGTGTCTGGAAACGGACGGTAGTCTGCTGTTCTTGGGTCACCTGCTACTTCCGCGCCACTTTCCAAATCGGGACCGCCGAAGCGCATCTCTGGTCCGAAGTTTGAGAAACACATTCCGATGCGTAGACTCCGCCAACCGGTATGGTATAGAGTCCCGACATCAATAGCGACACCGGTGGCACTTTCCCGATGAATCTGTTGATGGATGTATTTGGCGTTGATACCGAAGGACAATTTAACTCCGGATTCCTGCTCATAGAGTTGTCTGGCATACGCCAGTGAGACAGCAGTATCCCAAGCGGAATACCAGAGTCCAGTACCGTCGGGTTTCGCCAACGTGGTGATCTCAGTATCAGGAACATTAAGAAATGTAACGCTTGCACCCAAGGTGCCTACATTTTTTATAGGTGTGGCGAAGGCTAAATAATTATAGCGAACATCTGCAAGCCAGACCGTATGGGTATCTGAGAAGCTGGTTTTTTCGAGTTGACTGATTCCGGCTGGGTTCCAGTAGATGCTGGTAACGTCGTTAGCGAGTCCACCAAATGCCCCACCGAGACTGTCTACTCGCGCACCGGGACCGATTTTGAGAAACTGTGCCCCGGCTGTGCCAACATTGGTTGTTGCATGACTGGGAACAACCCATAGTAAAAGAAGTGTGAATAAAAGAATATAAGTTGTATATCGCATTTATATCTCCTGTTCCTTGATCAGGTCCCATTGGAATGTTTGAGTTTAGGGACCCTAATCGCGGCTACGGTAAACGAATGTATTATCGAATGATGGCAAATCTGCCGATTTTGTTACCGACGACTGTATCACTTTCGTCTCGGGCTTCGACGTGGTAAATATAGACCCCGCTTGCGAGTGCCTGATTATAACGATTAAGAAGTTCAAAAGATGCTGTTCCACCCTTGTCACCTTGTGCCAAACGGACATCTGGATTGTAAAGGGCGGTGCTTTCATGTTCGAGTGTATGGACTAATTCCCCAGCTAATGTATAAATCCGAATGGTACAATGCGGTGGCAGGTGTGTAAAGAAGATTTTGTCCGTTCCTTCCGATAGTACCGCTCTGTTCGTGACGAAATACGGGTTTGGGACTACACGAATTTTTCCAAGGTCGGCTTCGATGTTTTCAGCGGCGAGGGTCTCTTCTTTTGTGTTCAGGAGAAACTGATCGCCGTCTCGTGGTGCGCTGACCCCGCCCATTTCAACGCTGAAAACATCTCCGGCGGAGATTTCACCGTTAGGGTCTTTTATAAAGACGTATCCACCGCGAATGTAAGTCCGGAAGAATCCCGGTGTCTCCGCGGGGTTATACGTATCACGCCAACCTGTGCCAGTTAGAATGGCGTATCCATCAGAGCGCTCAGGGTTGAATTGAATTTCTTCGCCAGTATCTTCATCCACTACCTTGACGTGTGTATCATCAACAAATGTGATTGAATAGGTGTGTGGACGATAGTACGTTGACCACCAGACGTTGGGCCATGTGTTCTCACCAAAGCCGGGGGATTGGATATCTACTGACCAATCTGTCACTGAACCTGCTGTCAATTTAACATCGTTAATTGGATTTTCCATTGGAGTTCCGTAAGATACGTTAACCCCTGTTATCTTCAGAACAACACCGTCAAACATTGGAGAGAGTACTTCAACGGCTTCTTGGTGTTCTGGGTCGTACCAATCAAAGGGTTGTTGTTCAACGACAGTCTGATTGGTTGTCGTATCAACAATCTCATAAGCGGGTGGCTGATAGCCGGGACCAGTGATGAAGGCACCGGGACCTGTTTGTTTTGCTCCGTACCAGACGATTTTATATTGGTGTCCAGTGACTTTGTTTGGTGCAAGTAGCATCGGTTCAACAGTAACACTTCCTTGCCCGTGCTGTTCTATATCAGCAGTCGGTTCTCGGTATCCTGCAGGTTGAGGGCGCGGAACGACATGGACCATTGTTTCGATCTGGCTGCTTTCCATTGCGATCAATCCGGTTTTCGGGTTGCCGGTATCAAACGAGGTCACTGCATAAGTGTATTCGAGTCCGTTGGTTAACCCTGCGTCGGTGTAAAAGTTTTTGATGCCTGCATCTTCACCGAGTGCCTGCGATGGCGTCGAGACGACTTGGAAGATGTCACCGGCGACGGGTGGTCCTGAAGGTCCGTCACTAATTTGCACGTAGAGTCCACCAAAATAGATTCGAGCACCGGAACGATATGTCCCGTCGGGATGCGGTTCACCAGTATTTGGATCTTTAATGATGACGTATCCACCGCCGTTTGCTGGAAACGCGGGATTATACGCCATGACTTCCCATAATGTCGTGTTAACGACTTCAAAACTTGTACTGGAGTTGAATTTGATGATGTAAATGGCATTTTTGAAGAAGTCGGCGAAGAAGGGTTCATCACCCACGCTTTCAATGGTGGCATCTGATTGCTTACCGACGTGCGACACCGTAAAGAAATTGCCGGTTGCGCTTGGTTGGTCGAACTCCATCAGCATCGTCCAGTCTTCGACGGGATTGCCAGTAGATTCATCATAAGAGACATCGCGCCGATAGACGCGATACCCTTCAAAGATTTTCTCTGGATCGGTTGCGTCAATATACTCTTCGATGCTTTTGGTGGCACCCGCGTCAACCCAGCGTCCTTCGCTGTCCCAGACGAGGGTTACCTGTCCGTCAGCGGGATAAGCGGTTACCAGCGGTGAGGGTGGTGGTGCGGGAGCAATGTAGTTATCGTCATACAACTTTTGTGCCCAGTCGGCAGAAGCTTGCAAGCCTGCAAGTCCTTCACCGATCGCTACAGCGATGATGACGTTGAACGAATCGCCAGGGGCGAATGATTCAACCGGTCCATAGGATTGGATGAACCGTTGGTCGTCATAGTTTGCCGGAAGTGGCTCAACGCCCGGGGTACTGATTAAAGCATACATCTCGGCATCTGTTGATGGGTCAGTGGAGATCGTAATCCGTTTGTGTGCTGTAAAGGGAATTTTTGCCACTGGATCCTCAGGATTGTCCCCAATATAAGCGTCCAGAACACGTAAGCCGATATAGCCGGGTGCCGAGGCGTTGGAAAATCCGTAGGAGAGGTAACGGTTCGGATGGTCCACGGGATTGAGGGCATCTGGTGTCTGATCCAGAGCGACAAAATCGTCAGCAGAGTAGCTCGCTGTCCCTGTTTCGTTACTGGAGATATCCACATCGTAACGAAACGCCATAAATACGTCTTCAAGCGTGTCACTGCCAACGTTTTTTACGTTATACTCAAGAATAAAGAAATCGTAGAGTGGTGCGTAACTCCATTGGAACCCGTTAACTTCAAGTTCTAAACCGAGAATCAAATCTTTATTTGCTTCAGGGTTTGTGTCGGAACATCTGAACATAATTGCTTGGTTCGTTGGTGTGTCTTTTGTTGTCACACCGGGTTTGTTTGAGATCACCTCTGGCGCATCGTCGGTGGGCCAAAATTCACTTTGCCTACCATCTGATTCAGAAACGCCTATTTCTCCACCTTTTTTAGCACCGATCCAGATATCTCCTTCATAGATGTAGGAATCGTTTGTTCCGGCGGGCCACCATCCTGAGGGATTCGCGGTAGGGTTACTGGGAAACCCAACGACTGCGGTGTTGTAGATAGCAGATGATAGGTTTCCTACATCAAGTGCTTTCCAATCCACCTGTGCACTTGCCGATAGCGTGGCGAGTGCCAGGATTATGGATAGGGGTAGTTTATATCGTAATAATTTCATAATTTGCATTTTACCTCATATAATATACTGTGGATCTTAAATAAATTGCTCCCAAACGGGAATGTTGTCGAAAGATGAATTCGGTAGTAACTGATTGGGATCATGGAGTGGTTCGTAATGCATAAGGCTGAACCAAGATGTCTGCTGAAATTCCGAGTCCTTTGTGCAATCTCTGAATCATGTCCAAAGACAAGCCGCGTTCTCGATTCAAGACTTCTGATACACACAAACGCGAGCCAAGATAGGTTTCAAGGTCGTGTTCCGATAATCCTTGGTTTTCCATGTAATGAAGGATTGCTTCAATCGGATCTGGTGGCGGAATAGGATGATGTGCTTCTTCGTAAACCTCCACGAGAGTAACAAGCACATCAAGTTTATCTCCGTCTGGAGACCCGTAACTTGCTCCCCAAAGTCGCTCTATTTCTTGTAATGCAGCTTCATAGTCTGCTTCAGTTTTGATTGGTTTGATTTCCATAGTTGTCACCTTAGATTGTAGCGACGTTAATTTTACTATAGGCTTGGTGTGTTCCCACAAATCGGATATAAACAATGCGATATTGATAATCAATTGCCGTTACCAAGCGGTAAGAATTGCCTTTAATGTTGAATACTACGCGGTTGTTTTTAACAAAACTGGCATTTCGATAAGCAGCTTTTACATCGGATGGTGTATTCCAATCGGCACGTTTTACGTTAGCATACCACGCTTGAAGGGGTCCCTCGGCATCAGAGTATTTTACCCAAAATTCTCTTAAAGTTCTGCGTGATATGATTCTCATATAGGTATTATACTATAATTCATGGCATGTAATTCATCTAATTACTGGGTTTCTGTAATTTCAAAAACCCGATAGCGTTGCGTTTTTCCGTTCCCGATATCTACTTCACCCTCGGTAAACAATGGATAATCGTATACTGTTTCTTTGACGGAGAAGAGATAGGGAATTGCACCTGCTTCACGCGCTGTCTTTGCTTGACTCTTGAAATCGCGGGGTTTTGTCATGTGTTTATTGTAAATTTGATACGTTGACCGGTCGGCGTAATACATTAAATCGAAATGTGCACCGACACGTTCATCGTCAAGAAAGAAACAGGCATTTTCTGGCATTTCATGTTGGAGACGCTGCCCGCTCGTTTCATATAAGGGGATCTCGCTATTCCGTTCTGTAACCTTGTATGCGGTATGCACATAACGTCCGGCGTAAAACAACGCTATTAGAAGTGCCACCGTACGAAGTCCAAACCATATCCATCTTTGTGCTTTGTGTTGACGAAACAGTGTATAAATGCCCGCGAAAACTGCCAACAGCACACCAAACCCGATAAGTTGCTCAACAATCCAGAAATTTGTCTGGATAAAAGGCGCGACTGCTTTGAGTCCATCAAACTGGTCTCGGCTCTGGACCAAAGTGCGTCCACCAGAAATGGCAGTAATCGAAAACATCCCTGCTGCCCAAATTGAGGTGTAAGTCCAATCCCGTCGTTGCCATGCTCGACTGATGACTGCTGCTAAACAGATTAGCAGGGGCGGCACTGCGATCATTGTCGCCGAAGGTGTTTTGGTCTGCGCGAGCGTGTGTGGAACAATCACACCAATACCCCATGCTAACACGAACAGTTCCGGTAACTTCCAGCGTTTGAACAGAACCACTATAAGACATAGTACCGCCGCAACGAGTGCAGCATAGAACATCGGATAGAACAGCGGCATATAGTCGAATAACGGTCGATCCCAACTTGCCCCCCAACTTTCTATGTCGGAGTTCAGGTGATCAAGGACACGTTTATGTTCCCATAGGAACTCTTTGCGATAGTAAATCAGGCAATATATAACCCACGGTGCTACTGTTGCAATTGCCGCCAAGAGTTGCCAACCAATGTCGCTGAGACGGATCTTTGCGTTTGTGTTCTCACTTTGTGTCTGATCGTCCGATTGGTATTTCTTGAAATAGATTTGTTTGCCTTGTGCGACGCACCAGACAGCAAGCGCAATGCCAAAAGTAATCAAAGCGAGATAACTTTTAGACAAATAGGCGATACCCATCGTAACGCCTGATAAAATATAATTCCTCCGTTTTCCGCTGCGAATTGCGCGGAGTAAGAACCAACATGATACCTGTACCCAAAGGAGTAGAGCGATGTCGATATGATCCGAATAGCGATAGCCGTGAACAGATTCAAAAAGAAACGGATTGAATGCATGTAGAAACGCTGCAATGAGTCCCGCCCGTTTATCAAATAGATCTGCAGCGATTCGGAAAGTCAACCATGTCGTTACGACGAGACTGATTGCGGATGGCAACCGAAGCGCGAACGTATTGATACCGAAAACCAGGTGTGAGATCCAGATTGTCCACATGGCGACAGGCGGTTTGTGCAGCCAGATGTGGTTTTCACCCCAACCTTTGTAGTCGTAAGGGAGCCACGGTTGATCGTAGAGCGTGAATTTGAGCGGATGTTTCGTCAAATTTCGCGCGACGACGGCGTGAAACCCTTCGTCCCAATAAGTAATCCCACTGTGTCCGACATGCCGTACCACCAAAACGCCAGAGGCGATTAGGATACAGAGTAGGATAATTTTTGTGAGTGTAGATTCGTTTTTTAAGTTGGCTCCCTCAAAATTCATCTGTTATGTTTTGAATCTATGTGAAATATTTCTGTTTCCTCTACGAATTGAGATCGTACGAATGCGGGGTCTGACAAATCGTACGGGAAACTTCGATTACTTCTGGCTTCACTTATGTGCCTCTCCAATTTACGTCTGACCTGACGATATGAAAGTGGTTTAAGCGGCACTGATTTTCGCCTCAAATTTTCGGATTACTGGTTTTAAACTCGGTTCTGGCGACTCGAAGTACAATTCCAACGCTTCTGCAAGGTTGACTAAAGCTGCTTCTTCAGTTTCACCTTGACTTGCAATGTCAACCTCTAAACATTGGGCGATGAACCAGTTATCTTCTTGCCATATACTTGCCGTAAAAGTTTGAGTCTTCATTTGCAATATCCCTTAGGTGGTAGGCATGTGCAGTTGCTGTTTTGCATGAACTGCCTGATCACAGCGTTTGTAACTTAGCTTTTTCCTCGTCATAGTTGTCATAGATATCCATTTCAGGACTTTTCCAGTCTTCAGCAAAGCACGCCAAGCGAGCGTGCAGTTCTGCTGCTTGTGCTTCGTCAATGCCGTGTTCTCGTAAATCTATAGAACCTGGTGAAATAAAAGTTACAACAACACGTGTGCCTTCGCGCACATCACTTGGTGTATCCGAAAGTTCAATCTTACCGTCGCAATATACGCCCTCGATAGTTGTTGACATGATCATTTTTTCTTATCCATTATCCTTCTCTTTCAGTATTGATCGTAATGCTTCATTAACAGCATCTTCGGTTGGAAAAGCTGCGGCGACATCTGGTGAGAGGCGAACGGTGTTTGTCTCAGTAGAATCTTGTTGTCCGCGCGCACCTCTTTTCCAAATGAAACTGTCAACAGCCCGAACGGAGAGATCTACGCGTTTTGAGGCTGCTTCCAGAAGGAGAAGTGACTCAATCGCTGAGACCTTTCGGTTTAAGGTATCAGATAAGAATCTAATAATGTGCACATCGGGTTTAGTGGTATCTGCCCCGAAAAGCATACGGAGATACTGAAAACCAGCAAGTTTAAAACCTTTGATTTTCAGTGAATAGCATTCCTGAGGCTTAGACCTGATTGCCCATTGCTTGAGGGTTTCTTCTTCAGAAACTGTTGATGTTTCCTCAACAATTTTGCAAACGTATCTTACAACAGATTCAAGAATTCTTGCCTTCCTCTCGGAATTGAAATTAAGTTCTTGTTGAATGAACTCATAAGATGTTGGATAGTTTGCCATGAGATTCGCTAATTCAGTGATTTGCTGTATGTCTGGATGGGTCGACCCGAAAGTTTTCAGTCGTGGAAGCACGATTTTGTCATAACTTGTGCGGAGCGACAGAATGCAGTCGATCACTTTAATAGCAGGAGATCGGGAATCCACAGAAACACGGGCATCGCGAATATACGATGAAAAATTTTCTATCCTATTTGCTACGGCAGCTACATCAGCCTCTGCAATGTTGATTTCCTTCATTCAGAATTTTCCCTTCTAAAAATCGAGACTCACGCCCATCATAATCAACCGTGGGGAGCTCCATGACAGTGGATGTGAATGTTTCTGGCTGTCGAGGGGAATGCCGTAACGGTCGTATGTCACCGCATCGAGGAGATCGTCAAGGTTTTTTGTGTTGAAAATGTTCCTGATGTCCGCAAAGAAGGTATAGGTCAACCCACCAATTCGGCTCCGTTTGCTGAAGAGGGCATCAACGTTGTAGGTTGATGGATACCGCTTTGAGTTGATGTCAGGTTTAACAGGTGCCCTCGGGTTGGGTGTGTAGGGCAAACCGCTGGCATACCTGCCGATGAAATTGACAGCAGAAGTAAAGGGTAATTGAATGTCCAACGACCCAGTAAAGATATGACGCTGATCCCATGCTAAAGGATGGCTTTCAGTGACATCAGGCTGCTGCCGGTAATAGGTAATGTAGCCCAGATTTCGGCTGGAACCTTTCCCTTTCGCGACGGAATAGGTGTAACTCAATATCCCAGAAACCTTATTCTGTGCCGTACGCCACTTACGAATCGTGAGCTCAAATCCCTGCACCCGACCATAAATACCGTGAAGCCTTCCGTCGAATTCACCATTAAGGAAGTAACTGTAATCGTTGGTAATGTCAACATGCACGCTGTTGACGAGTCTGTCAATATCTTTGGTGAATCCGGTGATGTCTATCGTTAAGTCATCGGTGAATTGCCGTATGATTCCGACTTCGTAAGCGATAGTCTTTTCTGGGTTTAGATCGGGATTGCCCCTTCTTCGGATTGCGCCTCGCATGTCAAAACTGAGGTTTTCGTAGAGATCATCACCTCGTGGAATCTGATAATAATGCCCGTATGTAAAGTGTAGCTTAGAGCGATCGGTAACCGGAAAGGAGATGCCGAGGCGGGGTGCAATCATGTGTTTAGGAGAAGCCTCAACGGGATCTTTGATAATTGGTAGTCCAACTTTATAGGTGCTTCTGTCCAACTTAATTGTGCCGTCGTCGTTCAGTTCGAGTGGGTCCAACGGGTCCCCGGGTGAGATGCCATCTGGATTATACAGGTCATAACGGACACCGGCGTTGACGATCATACCTTCATACTCCATCTTGTCTTGCACGTACGCACTTATGGATTGCGGTTGAACGTCATAAAATTCCATGTAGAGGTTTGAACTTCCGTAATTTGTGGCACCGAGATTATAGAGGTCATATCCGAGAAATTCAACGCCTGTCTGGACCAGATGGTTTGCCGTAACTTGGCTGGCAAAATCCGCTCTCGCTATTGAAGTGGTCGCACTGTTGGAACCCCAAGAATTGTTATCTCCAGCGACGAAGTAAGTTGTATCGTTGTATGCCTGTTGAGGAGGGTTTCTGATTCTGCCTTCATCTTGATTCTGTTCAAAGGATTTGTCGGGATCCCAAGCGTTTTCATCAAAAGTCTTCTCCAATGGATCCCACACTTTTCCTGGTTGATTCGCTTCAGCAGAACGATGGAATTGCCCAAGTGTCAGTGTATAGAAAGTACCGGAGTTGATATTGTGTGAAAGTCGCAGGGACATACTCCGCGCATTCGAGTTTGACACTGGAATAGCATCGGGAACAAAGCGTAGACCGCCGCCATAGGAGTGGCCTTCCCGTCTATCGAAAAGCCCACCTGCAGTGAGTTTAATGCTGGGTGTTACTTCAAACTTCAGTTTTCCTTGTAGGACATATCCCGATCCACTACTATTAGGCAAAAAACTGTTATCCCGTCGTAACTGGCTGGAAGCGGAGAATGTCAATCGGTTTCCCCATATCGGTCCGCTGAGTGCGAATTCACCGATATGGCTCGGAGACAGATCATACTTTTTCGTATCGTTGAATAAACCGCTATACTGGTCCAAATCCACAACGTAGCCGTCCAAGAGTGTGACCTGTTTCTTTTCATAGTCGATAACGGTGCCATCGGCGTCCTTATAGGGTTGGCGCGCCATGATCACTTCACCCGTATCAGCGTTCACTTGTGGTTCGCCTGTTTCGGGATCTATCACAGGAAGCATTGGGTTTTCTGTTCTGTCGGCATACACGCCCGGAAAAATCTCTGTAAAGACTACTTTTTCGTCGCCTTCTCGTTCTGCTAACTCCGCAACTGTGACGTCTTGTCCACGATACGGTGTTTGATAATCTTGGGGTTGACCGATGAAGATTCCGCGAAAAGGTTCAAGTGCAACGGGTCGAAATCCGTTGTCTGGATCGAGCCAAGAACCGTATAATGGGTCTCCGTGGTGCTCCATCCACTGTCCAACCCGATAGCGGACTCTACCAGAGAATTTACCTGTTCCAACTTTTGTGATGAGATTGACAATACCGGATTGCGCATCGCCGTGCTCAGCGTTGAATCCTCCCGTGATGAATTCTATTTGCTCAAGTGAATTCGTGCCGATGCTTAAGCCCAGACTTCTACCGATTGGGTCGTTAATTGGGATACCGTCGATGAGATACCTGATTTCCGTTGATCTACCACCACGAACGTGGGTTGAACCGGTTGAGTTGAGCACTGCAACCCCGGGTAGGGTTTGTAGGATTCCGTTTACTGTATCGCGAGGCATAGCCTCAATGTCTTCTGATTCAATGATTCGTGTCGTCTGTGTAACATCCCGCTTGATTAGGGGTTTGACAGCCGTTACCGTTATTCCTTCGAGTGTGACAACCTCGGCAGTCTTCAAGGCATAGTTTAGCGTTGTAGTGAGACCAGCGAGAACTTTCGCACCTTCCACTGTCTCGGGACCGTAACCGGTCAATTCAACTTTTACGTCATAATCTGCGGGCGGGATATTGGTCATGACATAATAACCGGCATCGTTTGTTGTTGTTGTGCTGCTTGTTCCAACAATAGTTACAGTGACATTTGGGAGCGGTTCATTTGTCGCTTCAGCCGTGATTACACCAGAAATTTTCCCGGTGATTGCAGCAGAGGCATCGAAGCTAATAGCTGTTGCGATGTATACAGCAATGAGTAGGAAAAGTGCTATTTTGGTGAGGCATGCGAGTTTCCTAAACTTGCTGCTCAAAGTTTCCAAAGTATTATTTTTCTTCAATTTGATGACTCCTTATTGTTCTGAATGTCTGTGGACCAGATATATAAATGTTAAATAACGCCAGTTTGAAAAAAAATATTAGAAGCCAAGACCGACGCATATTGAGCAAAAAAGCAATAAATTCACCCAGAATGAGGAGGTTTTTAGGGATCTAACCCCCTAAATCCCCCTTATCAGGGGGACTTTAATCGGAAATGCGCCTACTCTAAATATTTATCAAACTCACGTTTAAATAATAACCTATATTGTAAATTGTTTATATACCTACAAAACGTTCTCAATGAATTTGAGACTTTTTAAGTTCCTTTCGGTATGATATTCGATGAAATTGCCAAGCAGGCGTTTGAGTTCTTTATGATTGCGGGAGGAGGCGCGGATTCGGTTAAACCGTTCCCACTCGGATTTCCGAAGCATCTTTAGTAGCTCACAACTGCCGTGTGCGATTGTAAATGCAGCACCGTCTCGATTTTTGCAATCGCTGCAAAGGACACCGCCGTATCGAACGCTAAACGCCACGCCGAGTCTATTTGTTGCTTCGCTGTTTTCCTCAAGGGACGCGCCTTTTACAGTTACCCCGCAATGAACACACCGCGAGAGTTCAGGTCCGTAGCCTGCGCAGTCCAGAAACTTAATTTCAAACCCTCTCGCGAGCAGCGGGATATCATCAGCCTGTGCCAAAAATTGATAGGTGGTTCGGAGGAGATCGAAAGTTTCGGGGTTGGCGATGCCTTCTGATGCGATACTATCTACGAGTTCAGCGAAATAGCATCCGTAGGTAATACGTGTAAAATCAGAGCGGATTGCGTCAAATCCGTTAAGGAGACTGAAGTCGGTGATGTTCTGCAATTCTCGATTTTCACGGTGTTGAAAGAGGAGTGTTCCGTAGTTGAGAAGTTCTAAGCTTCCAGCGAGGCGGCTTTTCGGGCTTTTTATGCCGTAAGCAACCGCTTTGACCTTTCCAAAGTCGGGCGTGTAGAAAGTAATGATTTTATGAAATTCTTGAAGAGGAAAGGTGCGAATAACGATCGCTTGGGTCTTTTGGGCTGCCATGGTGATGTGAAGCAAAAACAAATTTTACCAGAATGGGTAAAATTTGGGTGTAAATGTGTTATGCTTGAAGGGATGAAATCGGGGCGAGAGGATTTGAACCTCCGACCTCCTGCTCCCGAAGCAGGCGCGCTAGCCGGGCTGCGCTACGCCCCGTTCCAATATTTAATTATACCCTTCCTGCTGAAGATTGTCAAATTAATTTCGACTTTACAGCGTGACTCCCCTTCTATTTCTTTTTTAAAGGAGGATTAACCAAATATCTGTTAAAATATTTGGTTGCGATACATGCTTATTAAACCCCATTATTCTCGTCGATATCTGGCATCTGGATATGAATCCTCTGGACGCGCCGTTCATCCGCCTCGAATATAGTAAAACGGATACCGCGATAGGTGAATACAGTGTTCTGTTCAGGCACACGTCCGAGATGGTCTACGACAAACCCGCCGATCGTATCAATATTTTCTGCTTCGAATTCTGTGCCAAGTCTTTCGTTCAATTCGATAAGATTCAACCTGGCATCGACCGAATAGGCGTTAGAATCCAGTTCGATGTAAGCGTCTTGTTCGTCTATTTCGTCTTCGTCGTGGATT
Source organism: Candidatus Poribacteria bacterium (assembly GCA_958295815.1). Taxonomy (GTDB): domain Bacteria; phylum Poribacteria; class WGA-4E; order WGA-4E; family WGA-3G; genus WGA-3G. The sequence goes on from OY282374.1 coordinate 928,465, forward strand.
TCGCCGACAATTTCTTCAATGATGTTCTCTAATGTCACAATTCCAGCGGTTCCACCGTATTCGTCTACAACGATTGCGATATGCTGTTTGTGTGCGCGCAGTTCACGGAAGAGTTCTGAAATGTTTTTACTCTCTGGTGTAAAGAAAGGCGTTCGACCGACGATGAGTTCCCTTAAATTGACGGGTTTACCTGTTTCCCAGCAATCCAACATATCTTTAACGTGCAAGATTCCAATGATCCGGTCGATGGTTTCCTCATAGATTGGAATACGGGTATGGCGGCATGTAATTGTTGTTTGTAGCACCTCGTCCCCGGGAGTGGTGGCCTCAAGACAGATCATATCGGTTCGGGCAACCATAATCTCACGGGCGACTTTGTCTGGTAAGTCTAAAATTCGAGAGATCATCTCTCGGTCATCGGGTTCTAAGATTTCTTGGCTATCAGCGACGTTGTCGAGCGTCTCTAAAACCTCTGGGGATACGAGGCTGTCTTGTGCTGAAGTAACCTTACCTCCGAAGACGCGTACAAGCAGGTTCGCGACGAAATTCAGTGGGATTAAAACTATGAATCCGCCCCAATAGATCGCGCGGAGAACACTGAGTGCCCGAATTGCTGCGTCTCCGGTGCTGCCCTGTACATAATTTTTGGGGAACAATTCAGCGAAAATAACCAAACAAACGACTGCGAGTGCTGCGTTCGCTACGGGGTATTTCCAAAACATGGTGAATATCATAACGCTTACCACTATCAAAGTTGTTTTTGCCGTGATAATGGTTAGCGAATAGCGGCGTGGGTGGCGTAGGAGAGATGTTAGTACCTCATAACGCTTGCCACCTTCCTCAGCGAACTTGAGAATATCGTCCCGCGTTAATCGGGCAAGCAACGCCTCGGCGGCTGAAAATAGCGCATTGAGAATTAAAAGTATGCCTAAACTAACGAGTTTGATAATTAGGTTTAGGTCGTCCAAACGTAAGATCACACTCCTTCTAACGGACCAATTGTGCGGTGTTCAGAAGATAGCAGACAATCGTGTTACAGGACTCGCAATAGGTTGAAAATGGTTTTCTGTTTTTCAAACATGATCGTGGCTTCTTCATGTGTTTGGTGGTCGTATCCGAGCAGGTGTAGGACACCGTGTACAGCAAGAAGCGCAACCTCAGTCTCAAGGCTTCCGGAGATTCCGCCGAGTCCGTCCTCTGTCGTCGCTTGTCGTGCAGCGGTTTCGAGAGATATAACGAGATCTCCAAGCAGGATCGGATTTATATCGTTGTCTTCACCTTCGTGCATTGCGAACGCTAACACGTCGGTTGGGGCATCGATACCTCGGTAGTCTCGATTGAGTTGTCTTATGTCGGTATCGTCTGTCAAGAGCGCACTGACTTCGTAGGCTTCTGCGTCATGTGCCTTTAACGTTGCACGCACGGCACTGTAAACCACTTCCACGTCAAAAGTGGTATGACTACTCGCATTGGTAACACGAATCAAAACGGCTATCCTTCTCCATCGGAGACATCTGACGGATTTAAGCCGTTCCGCCTATTATTGTGTGGTGATACTTGTTCGTAAGCCTCGACGATACGTTGAACCAATTCGTGCCGTACGACGTCAACCTTTGAGAAATAGATGAATTGAATCCCCTTAATTCCGGAGAGCACTTCTTGCGCGTCGGCAAGTCCTGAGACCTTATGTGTTGGAAGGTCTGTCTGCGTAATGTCGCCGGTGACCACGGCTTTCGAATCGAAACCGAGGCGTGTCAGAAACATCTTCATCTGCTCAATGGTTGCGTTTTGTGCTTCATCTAGGACAACAAACGAGTTGTTGAGGGTTCTCCCTCTCATGAAGGCGATAGGCGCGACCTCAATAACATTCCGCTCAATATATTTGTCAAGTGCTTCTGGCGGCATCATATCGTAAAGTGCATCGTATAAGGGACGTAAGTATGGGTGGACCTTGTCTGCAATATCACCCGGTAAGAACCCAAGTTTCTCCCCAGCTTCAACGGCAGGTCGGGTCAAAATAATACGGCTTACCTGCCCGGTTTTGAGTGCGGAGACAGCCATTGCCATAGCGAGATAAGTTTTCCCTGTTCCTGCCGGTCCGATACCGAAGACAAGGTCGTTATTTTTGATTGCTTCAACGTACCTTTTTTGACCTGCAGTTTTGGGACGAATGACCCCGCGTTTTGAGAATACCGGAATAGACTCAGTTCCGGTTTCGCCTAATATGTCTTGTTCACCAGCACCGGATGCTCGGATAACATAATTTACATCGGCTGCCTGAATACGTTCTCCTTTCCGGATGCGGTGAAGTAGTGATTCGAGAACTGTCGTCACATGGTTAACTTCTGTGACGTTATCACCAATGACAGCAATACTGTCACTTTTCAAAACAACGCGTACATCGAAGTCGTCTTCGATGATTTTTAGGAAGGCATCACTTTGCCCGAAAAGGGCTTGCACTTCAGCGTTGTCCTGTATGGGAACACCCTTCAATGCTTGTTTTTGCAATCGGATTCTAATCCTCCGCGATTTTTGATATGGGAAACCTATAGATTTCACCCTAATTGGATACTACGTTTAACCTACCACAAGTCCGTAGAAAAAGTCAAATGTCAGGTATTACACCAATTTGACTCACTGCTGGGCAGAGTTTTTAGTTGCGTTCTTTGCTAAATGCGTGCCTGCAAAAGCCATTTTGTGTAAGCCACTGGGTTACTTTTATTGTATAACGTCTTAAGACAAAAGTCAAGTGATTTTTTTTAGTGTCGCCCGTAAAACTTGACTTCGCGGATCGCAGCACCTTTAAGCGGTATTCGCATCTCTTGTTCTTCATCGCGGTGTGACACGTTATCGCGGTCTTCTAATGCGTTAGCTGACACCCGCAGATAGAGAATTTTCCGTCCAATCTGGAACCTCACTGGGTTTGTGCCTTCTACTTTTGTTCCCCGCTTATCCTCTATGGCTTCAAACGCGAGTGCCCGCTTCGGCGGTTTTATTTCAGTGGCAGTATCTAAAGCGAGGTTCCGAATGATTGAGCCAGGATAAATTTCGACATAAGTGATGAATGTTGGCACGTCCAGTTTAATGATCGTTTCCGTTCTTAGGCTGCCTTCCACTCGACGTTGATATTGTCGCTGATACTGTCGCTGCCTCGTTCCAGCCCGTTCAAACCCTTTTCGGATACTCCCTTGTGGCATAAAAGTGCCTGCTGTTTTTAAATCGCCATCTACCATCTCAGGATTTTGCTTGCAGGTGAGATGCGAAGCCGGAATTTCCACCGGAGGTGACTCTTGGAGCACGGCACATCCTATAACACCGAAAAGTAGAAGCAATGAAATGCGGAACATCCATCTGTTCATCGTCTTGCTCCTTTTTGGTTAAGGGGTCTGACGGACGTAAAATTTGACTTCGCGAAGTGTAGCTCCTTTTAGCGGTATCTCTATACTGGAATTCTCACCTTGGACTGAATTTTGTCTGTCTTCAATCCCGTCTGCGCTCATTCGCAGATAAAGGATTTCTCGTTCGATGCGGAAACGTACCGGATTCAGTCCTTCTATGTCTTGATGCTGTTTGTCGGACACTCGCTCGAAAGCGACATCAAAGCGTGGGGGATCGTCGGTTGTTGTCATCATCGCAAAATTCTGAATCCGCCGTGATGCTGGATAGACTTCTACGTAGGAGACATAGGTCGGTGCATCGAGTTTAATAATCGCTTCCGTGCGGCGCTGCCCTTCAACCACCGTTAAATAGCGTCGTTGTGCGTAGGCGAGTCGCCGACCCTCGCCTTCATTCAGGTGGTAAGCTTTTCGGACGAACCCATTCACTGCGAATGTGCTCTCGGTTTCTAAATTGCCGTCTACAAACTCTGGGTTAGATTCACAGGTAAGGCGTGACACAGTCATTTCACTAATGGGTTGATTCAGTGCAGCACACCCCGTGATGCCGATAAGCAAAACAAACAAACTATAGATTCGCATTTTTTTGCTCCTATTGTATGTTTATGGCACACGGATGAACATTAAAAAGTAAATTGGGTAATTTTGGGCTGCCGACGTGCGATAAATCGCGCTATTACGAACAGATCCAATTATAGTTGCTGAACCTATAGAAGGTCGCAGAGTTACCCGATTAAATTCTTAAACTTCATGTATGTGCCTGCTACTATATGTTTACGGCACACGGAGTGTGCCTGCTACTATATGCTACTATATGTTTACGGCACACGGAGTGTGCCTGCTACTATATGCTACTATATGATTACGGCACACGGAGTGTGCCTGCTACTATATGCTACTATATGTTTACGGCACACGGAGTGTGCCTACTACTATATGGGAATCGCTATATCGAAACGCTCTGCAGCTTCAACGAGACGATTCCATGTTGGTTCCTCAATTGGTATTCCTTCGCGCAGGCGTTTCTCGCGGCTTCGTTCTTCAAATTCACCGGGAACATAGATCTCATCAATGCCTGGTAGTCGGGCAGATGACTTCACCCACTCCACAAGATGTGCAATTTCCTGTTCGTAATCTGATAAGTCTATGAAATCTTCAATTTTAATCGCAAACATTACGATCCCACTTGCCCCGCGTGTTGGACTTTCACGACTACATCCCGCCCAAGAGAGTCCACCGGCGATAGCATCTATCATCACACCGAGTCCAAACCCTTTGTGTCCGAACTGAAAGCCGCCGAGCGGCATAACGGCTGTATCCTCTGGACGTTCGCGGAAGGCATTCGGATCGGTGAGCGGTTTGCCTTCGGCATCTATCATCCATCCCACTGGTATAGGTTCACCGCGGGCGGTCTGGACGAGAAGTTTCCCGCCTGCAACCACACTAAGGGTCATATCAAGAAGGAGCGGTTCACCACCTTGACGTGGTACTGAGATCGCTATTGGGTTTGGTGGTAGTCTACGAGAAGTACCTCCGTGCGGATGCATGAATCGTCCGCCACCATTGAGTAAGACGATGCCGATCATTCCCGCACGTGCCGCAATCGGCGGGTATTCACCCATCCTGCCTGCGTGTCCACACCGGTGTAGACCGACTGCCCCAATGGTGCAGGTTTGTGCTTTTTCAACAGCCATGTCCATGGCTTTGCGTGCAGCGACCATACCGAGTGCTCCGTTAGCGTTTATAACCGTAGCAGCTCCACTTTCCCTGACGGTCTCCATTTTATCTGCGGCGGGACCGCCTGCCATTCCGCCGATGTAGTTAGGTGCATTAATGACACCGTGTGAATCGTGTCCAGCAAGGTTAGAATCGACGACGTGATCGCTGACGATACGGGCATCTTCTTCAGTCCCACCAGCCCCGCGATATATATCATATACAAACTTTCTCAACACATCGTGAGATATAGTCGGCATAAATGTTCTCCTTGAATTTGAAATCAGAGTACGTCATAAAGGAAATTTCGATAGCGTGTAAAACTGTATGAATTCAAAGGTAAAATTCGCTTCTGTGTTGTTCTTTACACTTGGCGGAAGCCGGTATCCGTGCGATGCCAATTCTGCCCATGATTGGGATGGCGGAAAGGGATATTTCTGCCTAACAACTGTTTTAGAATATCACTTTCACCTGCCAATTCCACATCGGTCAACTGTCGCGGCATATCTTCTTGGGGATAAATAACTGAACGGTTATACATACCGAGCAACCCGACGCGTGATGTGTCCGTTAAGTTTGGTCGAGACTGATGCCAGATTGCTCCATTTGTGAACATGATAGAGCCTTTTGGTGCGGCGGCAACAGCCATCTCAAGTCCCTCTGCTTCTCCTAATTCGGGACGCCGAAGCGTTTTGTGTGAGCCGGGGATACATGCCGTTGCCCCGTTTTCTACCGTGAAATCGTCTAACATCCAGACTGTCTGTCCAGTTAGTGAACCAGACGGGAAAGGGGATTGCATCGCCCAATACGGATAATCAATATGCCAACCGCCTGCTGGTGCGCCGGGTCCGACGATATTTGCTGTGAATGTAGAGGCGATAACATCTTCACCGAGCATCCGTTTCCATACTGCTACTACTGTCGGGTGCTGAATGAGCCAGCGGAAGATAGGTGTTTTGCCGACGATTGCCCAGACACGACGTATTTTGCCGTCTCCGTAACTGTGGTCGTATCCGTTAGCAATGTCCTCGTCAACTAATTTCCAGACTGCCTCGCGCGCTTCGTCTGCTTCTTCGTCGGTAATCACGTTTTCGACGATATGAAAACCTGTCTCACGCAGGTCCTGCTCAACAAGATCAAGTCTTTCTGAATCCAACGCTGATTTGATTTTTAACATATTTTCACCTCCGCGCTACCGAATACGGGGTAGATTGCGAACTGCTTCAATGATTTGGTCCTCCAAATCGTCTGCATCGCTATCTGGAACCAAATTGTGTTTGTCCATCCACGCTATATTTTCTGCTACACTCTCTGTAACCGGAATTTGTGGATTAAATTCAGGTAGGACCGCTGCCAGTTTCTCATGACTGAAAATCTGTGTGTGTCCGAAATTGCCGTGCAAACCACTGAACCGCTCGGGTGCCATGGTGATAAGTGTTTCTTGAGACACATGTACGATCTCTATATCAACATCGAGTGCCTCTGCTGCTGCACGGTGCCATTCGTCCCATGTTCTCGCTTGTGGGTGGACAATATTGTAGATTTCACCGAAGCATTCGGATCTACCCAGTATATCTGTAAACGCAATTCCGGCGTCGCGAGATGACAGGAATTGAAAATAATTCAGTCCATCGCCTGCAGAGAGGATCGGTTTTCGCTTACGTAATCGATCGATCCAACTGCCGTCTCCACCGACTTGTCGATGTAGATTAATGCCTGGTCCGTGTGTATAGGACGGTTTGAAGATGGTTACAGGAAACCCGTCGCGTGTGTGTGCCTCCAACAAAAGGTTATCCGCGGCTATTTTGCCCAGTCCGTAGCCTGATGTCCCTTGTAGCGGTGCTGTCTCTGGGAGGTTAATATCGCTGAACGGCGGTCCGTAGGTCATCACCGTTGAGCATTGCACGAAGTGTCCGACGCGTCCCTGACATGCCCGGAGTGCGGAGGCGGCATCGTCTGCGTTGAAGCTAATCATATCAATCACGGCATCCCATTCTTCCGCGCTGACTTTCGCCTCAAAATCCTCGCGATGCTGTCGGTCGCCGTGGATGACGCGGACATCTGGCGGCGGTGGATCGGCGTGTTGTCCGCGGTTGAACAGGACGACTTCATGGTTTCGGTTTTGCAACGCCACCACAATTCCACGACTAATATTACCCGTTCCCCCAATAACTAAAACTTTCATTGATTATATCCTTCCTCTATCAATGCTATTTCTGTGCTTGTTAATTTGTGTTATTCTAAACGTTAAGTGTCCTCTGAAAATTTCTACTAAGTACTACTGCTTTCTTGTTCTTCGGTTTTCTGTCGTTTGCTCCGTGAAAAGAAGCTCCTACTCCGTGAGAAAGAAATACCCCCAAAACCGCTGATAATGGCGATGTAAAATCCGAAATCGTATGCCCATCCACTGTTTTGTGGTTCATAGAGACGGATCTCTGGGTTAAACAGTAATCCCCAGATAAGTGAGATCGGTGCGATCCAGCCGTGCCAAATCCCCCAGAAAAATCCGGCGGGTTTCTCGGTAGTGTGTTTCCCGTCACCGGGTATACACCCCGCAAACGTGATGAGTGCTATCAGTAGAAGTAGACAGATCGATTTTTGACTCATGTTTTCTCCTTCAGCATCTAGTAATGACACCGTCCGTCTAATCGTTAGTCCTTTGAATTTGGTTTTCTTATTTCTCCTAGCTTTTGATAAGCTTTTCAACATTCTTGGGCACATCTCCAACAGGGCACGCAAAACTATAGGGCGGTTCTTTTCGGACATGTTGGTGGAGAATAGATAGAGTTCGGGTGTCGTAGTAGGGACCATCACATATTGCGAAAAGAGCTGTATTTTTGTTATTGCAATGTTGGAACATTTGTAAGAGCCTGATGAGTTCGTCACGTTGATGATCTTGGGATCCCCCAGACTCACGCGTAAATTTGTGGGCAGCTATGCACTTAATATGGGTGTTGCCTGCTGTCCACATAAAGTCTAGTGATTTAATTGCACTTGGCTTTTTTCCGGTAACTATGTTCCCCATTTGATCAACGTACTTGGCATTCTTTCCGCTAGCTGGTAAGGCTATAAAAGATTTAATCAAGTTAGGAAACATGCGTAAATATTTTTCTGCTTCTTTCTCGTAAAATCCTGTTCGTGTCGCGTTTTTTGCGAAACAGCAAGCAAACATAAAATCATCTTTTATTTTTTCGCAAATTTCTATTTCATCAAAACCAAATCGACTGCTAAATGTCTGGATTCTACGTACAAGTCCTGGATCTTGCTTTTCTAACAGGTCTCTAACTTCGTCTCCGTATTTTCTCCATAATTGTTGTTCTATTCTGTCATAGTTTGGTGGTTGGATGTTCATTTTCTACTCCATGTTCATTTCAAGTTGTGGATCTAGATCGTTCACATCAATAATTGATCGCGCCAAAGCCCAATCTAACCGCCGTCGGTAGTGTCCATCGCGGCGTATGCCCTTAAACGCTGTCAAAAAAACATCGTGGGTTTTCTCACGGATTGTTGCCAAGCGGGTATTGAGCATATCTATGTCCACGTGCCACGGCACACCGATTTTTGTAATGGAACGGCAGTGGACACGAATAGGATAGTCTCCCAGTTCCGCAGGTGGACAAAAACGGATAGAGGCGGAGACTGTATTATCTATAGCGATGAGTCCGAGATTCCCCTTCGGATCGTTGAATACGATCTTGCGATTGGAGGAAGGTCGTGGCAGGTGTCTACGGAGTTCATTAAGACCACCGAGTAACTGATTGTTCCGCCAGATGCTAACGTCCGATGTTGCGTCCGGTGTAAACAGTGCCAGACCTACTGGATGTTCGGTATCCTCAAACATATAGGAGGTGTCTCTTGTTTTATTTTTTTCTGTTTCTCCCTGTTGTGTTTGCGGAACTAAAGAGATGAAATCGCGTAGCCGTTGTAGAAACAGACCGCTCCGAATGAACGCTTCTGGAATAATTGCTGCGACCCACCCACAGTGTGTCAAACATTGCTCAAGCGCGTATTTGTAAAGATCATCGTAGTCAGTCGCGTCTGGAAAAGGTAAGCCGCGGCGCGTTGCGGAGTTACGTGCTAACCATGGTGGATTGGTGATGCAAACGTTAAACCCTTTCGGAAAATCAGCGAGTGTGTCGCGTTGCACAACTTCTTTTGTCCCTGGCGCGATGTCGAATAATGCCCAATCTCGACCCCGCAGATGTGCTGCGTCAATCAATTGTGGAATGTCTTTAGCACCGGCGAACGGTTCTAAAGTTATTTGTTGTGCTAAGTTAATCTCTTTTGCCCACGTCTGGAACGGCTCTAACTGAAACGGATTCCCGCGGGTGTAATAGCGTCCACTTGCTCGTTTTTCGTCCATTTTTAGTGTTCTTTTAATAGGAAGGTCTCTGTAGGAATGTCAGTTTTTCTGTTTAATGGGATGGTCAACTTATTTGTCAGCACATTTTTCAGTTAATATAAAGTTATTCTCACTGAATGTCAAGTGGAATTTTCGTCGTTGACACCAACATCCGAATTTGGTATTATACCGGCAATACAAACTTTTAACTTCCTTGGAGAAGAGAGGACGCTCCGATGCCAATTACGGATGCAATGCCGGAACTCAATCGAAAACTACAGTTTTTTCCAGTTGAAAACGAAAATCCGTCAACGTTAACGCCTGCCCAAATTGAGCATTTCAATGCGAGGGGCTTTATTTCCCCGTTAGATGTCTTTTCTGAATCAGAGATTGCAAAACACCGCGTCTATTTCGATCAGCTTATGGAAAAGGCGTTAGCAGCAGGGATGAATAGTTATTCCATTAACGGATGGCATACGACCTGCACGGGTCTCCATGATCTGGTTACCGAGGACAGAATTCTGGATTATGTGCTGGATCTGCTGGGTGAAACCCTAATCTGTTGGGGAACGCACTACTTCTGCAAGATGCCGGGTGATGTCAAGCAGGTGAGTTGGCATCAAGATGCCTCTTATTGGCCCCTGTCTCCGAGCAAGACTGTCACTGTATGGCTTGCTATTGACGATGCTTCAGTCGAGAACGGTGCGATGACTGTTATTCCGAAATCGCATCTGCACGGGCAAATCGCGTTTGAACCGAGCACCGCTGAGGAGAAGAATGTACTCGGTCAAACAGTGCATGGTGCTACGCAGTATGGGGACATTCCCTTTCCATTTGAGATGAAGGCTGGACAGATGTCTTTACATTCGGATCTGTTGTTGCACGGTTCTGAGCCGAACACTTCAGATCGACGGCGTTGTGGTTTGACGATGCGGTTCGTCCCACCGGAGGTCCATGCTGCAAATGATTGGAACCGACGTGCGATTGTTGCCAGAGGCAGCGATCCAGAGGGTCATTGGGTGCACAACCCGCGTCCAGTTGAGGATACAATTCCGAAGCGATAGTAAAATTTCTTAGGAGGTCAATCCAGGCGAGTTAAATCCTATTTATGTTTCCACGACGACTTATTTTTGCTGCTATCTCAATCAGTAGTGCTGCGTGCTTTGTGCTATTCGGTTATGAGTTTATCCGTTCAGTATCCTCCTCTTTGTTCATTGATGCGTATGGGGCGGAGAACCTACCGCGGGGTATGGTGGCGGTTCCACCGAGTATGCTTGTGATGCTTTACGGCTACGGACGTTTGCTTTCGTGGCAGGGAGCGACACGTGCGTTAGCAGTGACCTCACTTTTTTCTGCTATTTTAGTTCTTGGATGCTACTTTGCACTCACTCGCGGTGTGCATTTCGCTGCGGCGATCATCTATGTGTTTCGCGAAGCGTATATCGTGATAATTATTGAGCAATTCTGGTCGTTTGTAAATAGTGTGCTAACAACTGAACAGGCGAAGCGTATTAACGGTCCGTTCTGTGCCGTAGCGTCTATGGGTTCCTTCCTCGGTGGTATGCTTGTGAGTAGATGGGCAACCGTGTTAGGTTCTGAGGCTTTATTGCTATTCACAGCGGCATCCCTCGTACCGACAGCGGTATTTGGTGTAATTGCTTATAAGTTTGGTGGTGAACCTGAACCGAGTGCGGAAGAGGCTGGTGGTCGGCTTGGACACGTCGGTGTAAAGACCTTTTTTCGTTCAAGATACTTGGTCTTTATCGGGGTGTTGATTATAAGCACACAAGTGGTCTCGACAGTGCTGGATCTCCGTTTCAACGGATTGGCGGAATCGGAAATACCTGATAAGGATATGCGGACGGCGTTTTTCGGTGGGGTTTATGGTAGTCTCGGATTGGCTGCCGGTATTTTGCAACTGGTGGTTGTGCCGTTGGCACTCAGATTTGTCGCGTTACGGTATATTCATGTCACCATTCCCATCGTCCATTTCGTCAGTAGTCTGGTTCTGACGATGTCTCCATCACTTAGGACAGGAACAGCGGCGTATACGATTTTTAAAGCCTTAGACTACTCGATTTTTCGGGCGGGGAAAGAACTATTCTATATGCCTCTTTCTTACGACTCGCGCTATCGTGCGAAACAAATTATTGATTCGTTTAGTTACCGGTTCTCGAAGGGTGGTAGTGCTGGGGTGCTTGAGTTGGTGCGGTTGGGTGTGCAGACAATTCCACAGGTCGCATTCTCGATTACGGCTATGGTGGTGGCGGTGTTGTGGGCACCAATCGCTTTCAGTTTGACGCGGGCATATCAGAGGTTGGTGAAGACAGAAGACAACTAAATATTGCGCAAATTCCATCCTGTTGCTGGCACGCTCACGAAGCGTGCCAGAGGTCATCAGAACAGTCTATTATTTAGATTTCGTACCGGACGAGTTTCCGTGCAGCATCAGCAATCTGGCTTGAATCGGGAATAACGAAATTCTCCATTACCGGTGCGAAGGGGACAGGCACGGGTTCAGCGGCGACCCGTTCAATGGGTGCATCCAGATAATCAAAGGCTTCCCGCACAACAAGCGCAGCGATCTCCGCCCCGAATCCGGCTCTACCAACTGCCTCATGCGCGATTAGCAACCGATTCGTCTTTTTTACAGAGTTCAAGATGCTCTCTTTATCGAGGGGCATTAGTGTTCTCGGATCGACGACTTCAGCAGAGATGCCTTCATCGGCAAGTGTGTCTGCGGCGACGAGTGCGTTCAAGACCATCCGTGATGTTGCGAGAATTGTTACATCCTCACCTTCGCGCTTTACGTCGGCTACGCCCAACGGAATTGTATATTCTTCCTCGGGGATTTCTCCCTCTTCTGTATAGAGAAGTTTATGTTCAATGAACATAATCGGGTTGTCGTCTCGGATCGCTGTTTTCAGTAATCCTTTCGCATCGTAGGGTGTAGAGGGCATCACGACGAGCAGCCCGGGAATATGCACGAACCATGCCTCAAGACTCTGAGCGTGTTGTGCCGCAGAGGAGCGACCAGCACCTCCCTGCGTCCGGATCACGAGTGGTACATCTAACTGTCCACCGACCATATAACGGATCTTGGCGACTTGGTTCACGATCTGGTCCATACCGACTGCTGTAAAGTCAATATACATCAACTCGGCGACGGGACGCATTCCTGTAACCGCTGCGCCGAGGGCAGTTCCGATGATAGCGGCTTCAGAGATCGGTGTGTTTCGGATGCGATCTTTTCCAAAATCTTGGAACAGTCCATCCGTCACTTTGTAGGCACCGCCGTATTCAGCGATATCCTCACCCATTATAAAGACGGCATCATCGCGCTCCATTTCCTCTGCCAACGCCTCCTTGAGCGCGTCGCGATACGTAATCGTTTTCATTTTTCTAATTTACCTTGCGGTTCGGTGAGGTGAATTGAATGACCAACGTACCTCTCCGTAGATCCGCCCTCCATTTCATTACGGGCTAAGGTTTAGGTTTAAGGTTTCCAAGATAAAAGAATTGAAAGCCTTTACAATGCTTCTTCCGCCTTCAGCCACTCAAGTGTCTGTGCAAATGCTGTGACCGTTTTCGTAACATCGTCCTCGGTATGTGCTGCGGTTGCCATTCCACCGTTGCTGGCAAGATCAATTCCGTTCAGCAGGAGACCGCATCTCAGACGCATCAGCGTATCGGCGTCGCTGCTTCCTTTTAGTTTACGATAGTCCCATGCATACGGATCAAAGTCGGAGGTACGCATATCTTTTTCACCGTGTCCAACGAACAGTTTAAGACCCGAAAATTCACCGTAAACGACCCAGTCGAGTTCATAATCGTCGATGACGCTATTCAGTTCAGTGCGAAGTCGTGCAGCAATCTGATTTGCCCGCTTGTTCGGTTCGCCTGTTTTGATTAAGTTGAGCATAGCGATACCTGCAGAAGCGGAGAGTGGATTGGCGTTGAAAGTTCCAGGGTGTGGCATTTTCAAACCGTCAGCCTCTGATTTCATAGAGATTAGGTCGAGCACCTCTTTTTTACCAGCAAGCGCGCCGCCCGGGAGTCCACCTGCTAAGATCTTTGCGAGCGTTGTCATGTCCGGTGTGACGTTGTAATGTGCTTGTGCGCCACCCGGAGCGACTCGGAACCCAGTGATTACCTCGTCGAAAATCAGGAGGACACCGTGTGCTTCCGTCAACTCACGGAGTTGCTTTAAAAATGTGCCGTTGGTTGGAACAATACCGAAAGAGGCACCCGTTGGTTCAAGAATGATACAAGCAATATCTTTATCCGTTTTCAGTTGTGTTTCAACGGCATCGATGTCATTCGGTGGGCATAGAAGGGTTGTATTTCGTACCTCTTCTGGGATACCGGGGACGTTCATATCGAAAGGTGGGTATGCACCTAAGATGACGCTGTCGTGCCAACCGTGGAAATGTCCCCTAAATTTCAACACCTTGTTCTTGCTTGTGTAGGTGCGGGCAAGGCGGATTGCCATCAGTGTCGCTTCTGTGCCGGAACTAACGAAACGGACACGCTCTGCTGATGGAACCAGTTGTGTAACGAGAGATCCCCATTCCAATTCCAATGGGTGGCATGCGCCATAGTGTGTTCCTCGGTGCATCTGAGTTGTCACTGCATCCACGACTTCCGGTGGATTATGACCGAGTAGGAGTGCGCCGTGTCCTGCCCAATAGTCGATGAATTCTTTATCGTCAAGTCCCCATTTTTTTGAACCTTGTGCACGGGTGATATAGACTGGGAAGGGGGACATGTGCCGTCCATCATGTGTTACGCCGTCGGGAAACAGTTGGTTTGCGGCGTGTGACATCTCTCTATCTTTTGCAAAAGTTTTTTGGTAACGTTCTAAAATGGTATGCATCTTTTTCCCCCATTTGAACTCCGAAAATAGAATAATGCCCAAGTTATGAGTAATTATATCATAGTTGCGTTTTATTTGCGAAACGATTTTTCGGGACACCAAGTCATTTATGGTAGGTTTTAGAATTACTTGGACACTCTGCACCGCCGAGGCACGGAGACCTGCCGAACAGAGGTGTTGTGTTATTCGGTTTATCGATGGTAGAAGTGTCTATTTATTTTTACGATTCACCATATTTTTAAGAAATGAGGTTCCTTATGTGAAGGCATCCAGGGTAAATTATTGGAAAACTGAATACCCTGACTTTTGGGTAGTGGATTTGACAAAAAACCGGAAGCCCTGTACAATAGGTGAAAAAATAAGCATAGGAGACATAATGAAACTCGCAATATGCAACGAGATGTTTGAGGATTGGAAAATAGAGGATGTTTTCACCTATACCGCCGGATTGGGCTACGAGGCTGTCGAGATTGCCCCATTTACGCTGGCTGACTCGGTGTTAGACATTAGTAACGCTGAACGGACGCGGATCCGAAAAGCTGCGGATAACGCCAAAATAGAGATCGCTGGATTACATTGGCTGCTCGTTTCGCCACCGGGACTCTATATTAATCACCCGGATGCCGATATCCGTGAGGAGACGCGGAACTATTTTCTCGCCCTCATTAACTTATGTGCAGATTTAGACGGAAAGGTGATGGTGATCGGTTCGCCACAGCAGCGGAACGTCATAGATCCACTCTCTTTTGAGGAGGCGTGGGGTTATGCTCGCGACACCTTCACGGAGGGTGCTGCGCTCGCAGGTGAAAGAGATGTGATGTTATGCATGGAACCGTTGTCGAGCGATCAGACTAACTTTATCACGAACCCTGACAAAGCCGTTGAAATGGTAAATGCTGTCAATCATCCTAATTTCCAGATGATTTTGGATGTCTGTAGTACTGCGAAGGAAGGGTTGGATATGCCGACGCAGATTCGTAACTGCGCCGCACACGTTGCGCATTTCCATTCTAACGATGACAACGGATATCTACCCGGTTCTGGCAATGTAGACTATCCACCGATCATTGAAGCCTTGAAAGAGATTGATTATAGCGGTTATGTCTCGACGGAAGTTTTCGACTTCAAACCAGATCCACAGACGATTGCGAAACAGAGTATTGAATTTCTGAAGACGCTATTGTAGGAGAAAAACGGTGAACACCCTTATCCACGAATGTTATGATGCCTATAGCACGCTGAGATCTGAAATGAACCGGTGGCTGAAACAGAGCATGATGCTCGATCCGCCAGGTCCCAACGATGGTGGTGAGGACGAGGCGAATTATGCCCTTGCGTGGTTTCCACATTATCTAATCAGCGGTAATGCAAATGTCTTGCAACACTTTGATGTTCTGAAGGCGGCACTGCTCGGATGGGTGAAGCGTGATTGCGTCCATGGGTACGAACCGAAAGCGGAGGCGCATCACGGACCGGAACCGTTTCTGCTTTTTCTACCCCGTTACATTGGTTTGCAACCCGAGGATACAGAAGCTGTTGATCTCTTGACGGATGCTGCCGAACATATCGGGAACTGGGTGTCAGAAATACCGCCGTGGTATGATTATGCGCGAGATACGTTTATCGGCTACAACATCGGTAGTCACTTCGTGACGAACGAGGAAAAAGACGCCTATGAGTTAGCGGAACATTTTCGGTTTATCCATATCGCGATTGCGGCATACCGTGTGACGAGCGAGGAACGCTATCTGACATGGGCATTACGATACGGTAGAAAGCGCGCTGAGCGGTTAATCTCTGCCCCAGATCCGATGCCACTGCTCTGGACGCTTGATGGAGAGGGACTCGACGAGGCAGCAGTTAATGAGCGGAATTTACATCGGCTTGTCGCAAGTACTCACCACATTCCAGGGGACCCACTCGCTGGCATTGAAGTTTTGCTGGCTTCTGGTGCTATCTACGCATTAGGCGATCTCTATCTGTTGTCTGGGGAGGAGGTTTTCAAGACTGCAGCAAAGCGTATCGTGGAACCTTTAGTGACATCGCTCAATGATCCTTATAACGATCCGGCAGCGGCTGCACTGAGTTACTACCGCTGGACCTTCGAGGATACGGCGTATGATGCGCAGATCTGTGCAGGACTGGAGGAACTACCTGACGAACCGCCAGGACTACTCGCATTGATGTTTCCACAAGAGGTGCGTCGTCGGGAACCTGGTGTCGGCAAACGTGCTGATATGGCATATTGGGGTGAATGGTCGGATGACGGATCCGTGGAACCTATCCGCGAACCTTCAACGGCTACTATGACGCTTGCCTATCAGGTGACAGGCGAGGTTACCTACGCCATGCGTGCGTTGCGAAGTGCTGCGACTCGCTTAAGTATCGCGAGACGTGTGTTGCGTGGTGGCCGGGAACATGCGGACATGGGTGGTGCGGTTTGCTCGGTTGCAGCTGGACATGGGCGGAATTGGGGACAAGGCGCGGTCACAGGATGCTATGGACCTCTGATTCTCGGCACGCGTGAGGTTCAAAGCGAAGTTACACAACTGCTGGAGATCCAGCAAAGCCATCCGCCGACACTTCTCTCTTTAGTGCGACCTATACTCGGTAAAGAAAAGAGTGCAGAAGTAACTTTCTACAATGGTGGGAATTCATCGCTGACGGTTTCGTGGCGATTGCAAGCCGATGAAGAAGCTGCGTGGCATACAACAACGCTCAGTGCAGGTGAAGTACAACAGCATTCAATTTAATTTTCCATATTCCGTGCGACAAGTGTCAGATCCAGAATATTGACACTGCCATCGGCGTTTACATCAGCCTTTGGATCAGTCTGTCCCAAGCGAGAAGCCACAAAGGTAAGGTCCAAGATATTCACAACGCCATCGGCATTCACATCGTAAGGCTTTTCGGTTGCGATTAGGTTGGAACTGATTAATTCAAAGACGATATCCTGATCTGTTTGGAATTTAACGGGACCGAGATTTGGTGCGAGCCATTGGTAGGTGGTGGAGCGGCTTATCCCCGCCGCGGCAACGGTTTTCGTGCGTACCTGAATTTTCAGGCAGTCTTCGAATGTTCCGGCTGGTGTGTCTACATCCTCAATAGCAATAACTTCGTTTACGGTGGAGACCGTAACAGCCCCTACTATTCTCACCTCTGTTTCACCTTGAGTTTCCCATGTCTCTCCAAGTTGAAGCGTTGGTGGAAAAAAGGTAGCGGGAGGTGAGAATTCCACACGTGCCTCGCCGAAAACATCCCCAAATGCTGTGCTGATTCTATGGAGTTTTATACCTTCTTCGTCTACCTGCATCAAGAATGTGCTTGTGTTTGCTGAGCTTGTACCTAAGACTGCTGTTGTGAGTCTAAGGATCCGTCCTTGTTTCCCGTTGAACTGTTCTTCTGCTGCTCCGATTGCATAAGTGATCCGCTCGGTTCTATCTTCGTTCTCCAGCGTCCAAGTATTCCCGACATCCACAGGATAGTAGTTCTGTGCGGCAGTTATATTTGTAAAAGCGCAGAGCATTGCGGTGAGCAATAAAGTGTTTCTAATCATTTAATAATTTCCCTTTTGCTGAAACTGGAGCGTTTGCAAAACGCGCGATAAATGACAGCTGGACGTGCTAAAAAAACGCCTTGATGATGACACCAAGGCGTTTGAAAATATCACATTTGCCGCGTTCTCTACTTCAGGATAACCATCCGTCGGGTTGCAGCAAAATTTGAAGTCTGCAACGTATAGAAGTAGATACCACTCGCTACACGTTCGCCGACAGCATTCCTGCCATCCCAATATGCGGCACTCGACGGCGTCATATATGAACCTACCGGCTGCCATCCCAAATCCAGCTCACGAACCAAGCGACCCGATACATCATATATCGAAATTGATACTTCTGTCGCGTCACTCAGTTGATACGGAATCCACGTTTCAGGGTTGAACGGATTCGGGAAGTTCTGTGCCAGAATCGTCTCTTGTGGACGAACATCGCCGACCGTCAGATCCAGCCCCAAGAATGCGTTGCGAATGTCTTTCGTGGTCACCGTCCGTTGGAAGGGACCTGAGACGACTCGACCGCGATCGTCGTAGAGTGCGACTTTGAGTTTATCGCCTGCTTCAACGACGCTCTTACGGTTCAGATCTGCCCAGACAGCAGAGGAACGTCTCACACCAGTGTTGATGTTCTGCGAGGCAATGGTGCCAGTGCGGAGGTTTTCAGCGACGAGCGTATAACCTGTGCCCATCTCCATCCCTTGTATATCGCTTGTGACGACGAACGCCCATGCGCTCTTGAAAGTCGAGAGAGCAGGTGCGGCAGCTGCGCCATTGGCGGCGGCATCGTCAGCGACGGCATCGTCAGCAGCGACATCATCTGCAACGGCATCATCTGCGGTGGTATCGTCAGCGGCATCATCATCAGCGGCATCGTCTGCGACGGTGTCATCGGCAACAGCATCATCAACCGCTACATCGTCTGCGACGGTGTCATCGGCAACAGCATCATCAACCACTACATCATCAGTGGGTTCAGGCTCTGGTTCCGGTTCTGGTTCAGGCTCTGGATCTGGTTCGGGTTGATTATCCCATGCATCACCAGTGAACTTTACTGTTCCACCGGTTGGTGTATTGACGATATAGCCTTTAGCACCATCGATACTAAAGCCATCATCATTGTCAGCAACTGTGTAACCGATGAAGCTCTGTGCTTCGGCATCAAGCTGAATAACAACGGTTGCACCGAGCATTTCTGCCAATGACCTTGCAGTGTAAGGCTCTTCAGGCATCAATGGGACAGAGATCATGTTCAAACCGGGTTCAAGCGTGACATTGAAACCAGGAACAATCGGTTCGGGTTCTGGTTCCGGTTCCACAGGAGCAGCAACTGGGGTAATCGTCAGCATCGCCGTCGGTTCTTCCCAAGCAAACGCTTCACCAACATCCGCTCCACCTTGGATACCTTCATGCGCTGCAATCACGCCACCTTCGGTCGGAACACGTTCATTGCTTCCCTCTGGATCAACAGCGGGATCTAAACCCAACGGACCCGGAATATCAGAAGCCATCTCTGTGTTCTCTTCACTACCAGCGTCATAGGCGTTCAACTCAAGAGTCGCGGTTATAGGTGCGCCATCCTCATCAAAAAGTGCGACATCCGTAGCGGCGATGATCGCATCGTTGGTTGAAACGAGCATAGAACCGACGGAAAGCGAAGAGTTCACCATATCAGCGGTCACAGTAACCGTAACAGAACCACCAGGGGGAACAACGCTCTCAGCGACCATGCTGTTTGCGCCAGCCACGGTTGCGAGTGCGACGAGTCCTGAGGGATCTCCATTCTCAGCCAAGAGAACGAGTGCTTCACTTGCGGCTTCACCGACCGGAACGAGATTGATACCAGCGGCGTGCGTCACAAAGATTGGGTGTGATAAGACTTGTCCACCTGCTCCGGCTTCGCCCATCGTCAGGTTCGTGAGGGTAATCTCGAACATCTGGCTCGTTGGCATTTCAGCTTCAGTAACTTCTTCGGTGGTTTCGGTAGTAGTTTCTTCGGTGGTTTCTTCAGTAACCTCTTCAGTGGTTTCTGTGGTAGTTTCCTCAGTAACCTCTTCAGTGGTCTCTTCAGTGGTCTCTTCGGTAGAGACTTCCTCAACGACTGATGGTTCGACTAAGTCGTAACTCGCCAATTCATAAACAATTTCCTGATCATTTGCGAATTTGACCGGACCAACATCGGGTGCGAGCCAGATATATTCTATCGGGCGTAGCGTTACAATGGCAGTAGTTACCTTGTAGGATAATTCGATCTTGGCACAGTTCTCGAATGTTCCAGCCGGGGTCACAACATCTTCGATTGCTACCACCTCTGCACTCGTGGTGTTGGATGCCGCGCCTACGAGTTTTAGTTCCGTTTCTCCGATAATCTGCCACTGTTGTCCGAGCGTTGGAGATGAGGGAAAAAAGAATATAGGTGGGTCATAATTAATTTCAGCAAACCCGAACGTTCCTTCATCTGTGAGAGATTGATGCAACGTCAGTCCTGTGTCGTCAACTGTAATAAAATATTGGTCTGGAACAATCACACCGGTGCCGAGTGCTTCAGTTTCAATGCTAAGGACGTAAACTTCCAAACCATTGAAGTCTTCAGTGCCCGTAACCATGTAGCGTCTTTGTTCCAAACCATCTGTAGTGTTTAAAGTCCATGTATTACCAACTTCTATAGGATAATGATTTTGTGCCATCGCTGTGGGTGTAAAACTACATACAAGACTTAACACCACGAGAGGTGTCAGCCAAGACACAAATCTGATAATTTTCATATTTATCTCCTTTTTCAAAAAGATACAAACTTAAGTAATGCTTACAAAAAGTAATATTGTCTCTGTGAAATTCCTGTGAGGGAGAGTGTAAGTACAAGAGGTTCATCGCTCGGCGAGTCCACTATGTTAGAAGGTTCACGCCGTCCCTCTGGGGAAATGTCGTCCTGTTCCGAAACGTATTGATATCCAAACCACATTCCGATTGTCACCGCAAGAATAGCGATAACAATCACAAATAATGCGATTTTCCAGTTTACCATATTGGTTTCCAGAGTTCGTATGATAATAACTGACTAACATATTACTACATTTATCGAGGGTTTTCAAGAAAAAATAGCGAATTAAGGTGATTCACGAAGCAGACACTCTCGAGACTAATTGCTAAGAGTTTGTGCGATAAGGACCAAGTCCAAAATATTAACGATACCATCACCGGTAACGTCGGCGTCTACGTCAGATTCTCCGAAGCGAGAAGCCACGATCGTCAGATCCAAAATATTTACAACCCCGTCTCCATTCACGTCGTAAGGCACTGGTTCAGGAACAGTCTCTTCCTCAGGGGTTGGTTCGGTGGTAGCGTCTTCGGCTGTGGTAGTCTCTTCCTCAGGAATTGGTTCAGATGTAGTATCTTCCACTGTGATGTCAGGTTCTTCAGGTGTGGTTGGCAGGTTGGAACTAGTCAAACTAAATAGTAAACCATCGCTGTTTTCGTATTGGACGGGACCTATGTCAGGTGCGAACCATTGGTGGGTAGTCGACTCGATTTCTAAGTCTAAGAATGCGGTATCAGCAGCAACCAACAGATCTAACCGAACCTTAGCACAGTTTTGGAACGTTCCAGAAGGTGTAATTACGTCCTCAAATCCAACAACTTCGAAATTAGTAACGCTATTTACAGATATGGTTAATCCAATTTCTAATTTCGCTTCTCCATCGACCGTGATCTGCCACTGGTCCCCCATAACTAACTGTAAAGGAAAAAAAGTAACAGGAGTTGGAAGATCTGCACTTAAGGTGGAAGGGGGGAGTGCGAATTCCAGAACAGTTCTATGAAGTGTAATGGCGTCGCTGCCAACGGTCAAAAAATACTTATCAGTATCAACTTCGCCAGTTTCGAGTTCTTCAGTCCTAATTTGCAGAAGAATGTACTCTTCACCATTAATAATTTCGGGTCCCTCAAGGGTATAGGTGCTCCGTGCTGTACCATCGCTGCTCTCTAAAACCCACATATTGCCGATGTCTGCGGGATAATAATTCTGTGCTGTCGCTGTAAACGCGAAAAAACAAGCCAAACTCAGGACCAGAACTGGTTTGATCCAACGCGAAAACGCGGTCTTTTTCATGTTTCAATTCTCCTTATGCCGATTGTCGTGAGTGAAAGTAGTGATGACAAGGAATACTGCTTTTCGAGTCAATCTATCGTGTTGACTTTTTCCCAGCTTCGTGTGATAATGGAGATATGCTATCACGATTTATCGTATTTTTTCAACAAAAAAGCGCGTCGCGGGTGTCTATGTCTGGCTTCGCTTCGCTGAGACAAAAGTAGCCAAAGGAGAAATGTATATGCGTTTAGAAGGGCAGGTTGCAATCGTTACAGGCGGTGGCGGTGGCATCGGAAAAGCGACGTGCCTCGCTTTCGCCAGAGAAGGTGCCGATATTGTAATCCCTGAAGTCAATATAGCGAATGCGGAAGCAGCGGCAGCAGAGATCACAGCACTCGGTAGGAAATGTCAGGTAATCGAAACCGATGTTGCAGATGGCGATTCGGTGCGTGGAATGGTTCAAGAGACACTTGGGACGTTCGGACGGATTGATATTTTAGTGAACAACGCTGGCATTTTTAGTTATACACGTATAGAAGCATGCACAGAATCCGAATGGGATCGGATGATGGCGGTAAACCTTAAAGGTCCGTTCCTCTGCTCACAAGCGGTGATGGACACGATGAAGGCACAGAAGTCCGGACGGATTATCAACTTGGGTTCGTTGGCGGGACAGGTCGGTGGCCTGGTGGCGTCTGCGCCGTATTCTGCATCCAAAGCAGGGGTGATGTGTCTGACGAAATCGTTGGCACGAGTGCTTGGGGAATACGGTATTACTGTGAACTCTATCGCACCCGGTGTAGCAGCAACAGAGATGGCGAAGAACCACCCAGATATGACGGATCAGATTCCATTGGGGCGGGTCGCTGATGCCTCAGAGATTGCAACTGCTATCCTCTTCCTCGCCTCGGAAGAGGGACGTTATGTAACTGGAGCGACGCTTGATGTGAATGGTGGCATACGGATGGCATAAATAGTTTTCAGTTTTCAGTTTTCGGCTGTCAGTTAAGAGGTTCCCTGTAACAATCTAACCTCACTTGGAATACGGCAAAGGAGGTATGAATTGTGATAGCCCTTTGTAACTGACTGTCAACTGCTGGTACCGTTAGAAATAAAAAGGATGAGTAATATGCAATATAGGACACTTGGACGTGCTGGAGTGAAGGTTTCACCGCTCTGTCTCGGTACAATGATGTTTGGTGGACCGACGAATGAAAGGGATTCAATTCGGATTATCAACAAGGCACTGGATGCGGGAATTAATTTTTTAGACACTGCGAATGTCTACAATGATGGTGAATCGGAGCGGATTATAGGGAAAGCGATTCGTTCTGACCGGGATAAGTGGGTTGTCGCGACGAAAGTGCATGGTTCGATGGGAGACGATGTGAATGCGGCGGGTTCACACCGATTTCATATTATGTCAGAGGTCGAAGCAAGTCTTGAACGCCTCGGGACGGATCACATCGATGTCTACTACTTACACCGTTGGGATGCCTCAACACGAATACTGGAATCGCTACGGGCATTAGATGATTGCGTCAGACAAGGCAAGGTGCGTTACATCGCGTGTTCCAATTTTCAGGCGTGGCGCATCTGTGAAGCACTCTGGACGAGCGAAAAGTACGGGTTAGAGGAATTCGTATGTGTGCAACCGCTCTATAATATTGTGAATCGAGATCCTGAGGTGGAGTTGCTCCCATTTTGTAGGGAGTATGATGTCGGGGTTGTACCGTATAGTCCGTTGGCGCGAGGCGTATTGTCAGGGAAGTATTTGTCCGGTAAAAAGCCGCCTAAGGGTTCCAGAGCGGCGCGACAGGATAGGCGGATTTTACAGACTGAACTTCGCGAGGAGAGTTATGAAGTCGCCCAACAACTGCAGCCGTTGGCGGATGCACACGGGAAGACTTTAACGCAGTTCGCATTGGCGTGGGTGTTGGCGAACCCCGTGATTTCTTCTATTATCATTGGTCCGCGGACCATGGAACAACTTGAAGATAATTTGGGGAGTTTAGATTGCACGGTAACAGAAGCCGATGAAGAGGCTGTTAACCAGTTGGTCCCGCTCGGGGAACATACTGGTAAAGGATATAATGATCCGGCGTATCCGGTGTTAGGTCGAATCCGGTAGGTATATGCTACGCACTCTATTATCTCACGAGCGGCGTTATTCTGGAAAAGGCGGGCGAGTTCTCATTCGCTAAGAAGAAATTACGCTTTTTGCTGTCAGAAATGCGAGCGCACCGTTTGAGAGTGTATTTCCCGATTTCATAAATGCTATATCCCAAATACGTGATGTATTTCTCAATCTCGTTGAAGTTATCACGGTTGGTGTTGCCTACGTCTTTGAGTTCTGCCATTAAGAGCGGTGCGTGCGTTTTTAAGCAGTGTTCACCACCACGTAGGACCTCTAATTGATACCCTTCCACGTCGATTTTGATGAAGTTTGGAACTGGCAACTCACTGATGAGGTTGTCGATTCTGTCAAGTGATACGCGTTCTGACGCTGTCCGCCCTTCAGCATATTTTATGGATGCAGTCCCTTCGGTAAGTGATGCTTCGGAATAGTGAAGGTGCCGCTGTTCTGTTTTGTCACCAAGCCCCTTGTTGACAACAGCGACATTCGAGAAATGATTCAAGGACACGTTTTCTTGGAGATAATCGCAGGTGCGTGTAGCAGGCTCAAACGCTACGACTGTTCCAGTGTTTTTAACTTGTGAGGCGAGGAGACACGTATAGAACCCGATGTTTGCACCGATGTCCCAACACGTATCTCCCTGCTTGATGATTTTGAGGAGCTTGGTAACGACGTACCGCTCGTCATGCGTGCCGTAAAAGTAGAGATATTGGTGTTCAGGGTTTACTAAATTGGCTTTCAACCGGAATGGGTACTTGGTCTCAAAGATAGCAATCGGGTCATCGGGAATAATCCAATCCCGCGTTAGATTTAATAGCAGACTTTTCCCCTCAGTGATCGGACACCGTCGGAGGTAGCCCCTGACGAATTGATTGGAAATCCGCTTTGCCAGCGTCTGCTTTCTTTGTATATTGTGTTGCGGGTTTAGCCCCACGTCTCAAGTCCCAATAGCTTCTTGCCAAGTTCGGTTAGATAAGCAGTTTCGCCCAATTGATGTTCCTTTTCGGCGCGTTCACCGCTAAATCCTGCCATACGCTCTTTCCATGCGTTGATTCGGCGTTCGCGTGCTTCTGGATTCGCTTCCCCTGTCGGAGACATAGTGATGTATTGAGCGACGCGCGGGGCATCGGCAGTATTAATCCCGGCACTATGGGGCAAGGCACTGTGCCAAATTACGAGGTCGCCTGCTTTTCCGGGTACTGGAATTGCTCCGAGTGCTACTAAGTCTTGCTGCCGTGGATCGGCATCCGAAGGGAGGCTTTTTATCCACTCTTCGATCTTACGATGGAAACCCGGCACACAGGTAAACGCGCCTTGGTTGGCAGCAGTATCGGTGAGATAGAGCACACCTTGAACGTGGAAACGGAAGGGGAGTTCTACGGATGCGTCCCAGTGAAGTCCTAAGTTTGTGCGCTCAAATTTTCCGGAGATATTGGGTGGACTCATACTGGCACGGTCGAAACTGACCCATAGTTTCTCGGTTCCCCAAATTTCGGCAAAAGCCTGATGTACCCGTGGGAATTGGCGAGTTGCCCACAATGCCGGATGCTGATAGATTTCTACCATGATGCCTTTTCGAGGTGGGTCAGGGTACCAGCTGTCTGGATTTTTGGCATCCATCTCAAGAAAATCCCAAACGGCTTGTGCAACATTATGGACGAGTTCTGGTGGGGCTGCGTTGTGAATAACTACGTAACCATTTTCTTCCCAAAAGTCTCGATCTGCGGAACTCAAAACTGCCATTTTTTCCTCCAATTGGACTATCCCAATCTGCGCAAATATGCCGATAGAAAGATGACTATTAACCCTAAAATTACAGTGAGGTTTAGCCACGGTGCCGGTTTCTTTTGATATACGTCAAATACCGGGTATGGGAACGTTAGAAAAATTGCTAACGTAAATATTAGAAAAACAATAAAGAGTTTAACACCGAGAACGAGGATGTAAAGCGAGTAATCTGAAACAGCAGGATCGATTGCACCAGCGCGGGCAGCGCGAAAAAAGCTTATAAAGTTATACAGCCCTGATATGAGAACTGTTAGCAATGCAGTCCAGACAATGCCACTGAAACGTCGTAGGGCAGATGAGATCAGTGCTCCGGGATCAGAGGAACGGTTAGCGATTGGAAGAAGAACAACGCGAAAGAAAAAGAACCCGCCTATCATCAGAACGACGGAGCCAACATGTATCCATTGCATTAACGCTTTCAAAAACATTTTTTGAATGACTTGGTGTTCGCGCCCATTTTTCTGTCGTTAAAATCATATTCTTGCTGCATTTCAACGACCCCGGAAATAATTAAAGGCAAAACAGTGTGCAGAAGGGCAGTCAGTTTGGTGAACCGACTACCCTTTTGCCTTTCCCGTTTTTTGTGTTCTTTCGGTGTGAGTTTAGACAACCGGTTTTCCACCAACAGGTTTGAAACAGGCGCGTGCCTGTTTACAAGCGTCCGGAGACACAAATTCATCATCGGGTCCGACAGTATGCATTGTGCAGTTGCACCAATAGTGTGAACCTGGGTTATTTTCAACGAGGTTCTGCAAGTTGCCTCCCGGAATATAAATCGCCTTTGTCCGAAGGTATTGGCATATCGGGCGATTAAAGATTGGAAGTGCTTTTCCTTGTAACATGTCGAATACTCCTTTAGCTTGCAGCCATCATCGCCGCGCGGCTGATGAGGTTCTGTGTTAGAGTTACCTTGTAAGCGTTGTCGTTCAAGGGTTGTGCGTCCTGAACGGCATCCGCTCCCGCACGCATACTGACCGATTCGTCGATCATTTTGCCAGTAAGTGCTGCTTCTGCTTCCCTAGAGCGCCATGGTGCAGGAGCTACGCCGCCGAGTACGATGCTGGCGGTTTTGCAGGTTTTTCCGTCCATCTCAAAGACGCCCGCAACACTTGCCAGGGCAAAGTCGGGTGCGCCTTTTTCGCGCGCTTTCAGATAGAAGCTTTTCGTGTTCGGTTTCGCCTGTGGTATCGTAACCTCAACGACGATTTCGTTCGGTTCAAGCACGTTTTCGCGGAACGGATTGTCTGCGGGCAAGGTAAAGAATTCCTCAAGGGACATGGTTTTCTCACCCTCGGGTCCGACAATTTTGACGGAAGCACCTAAGGCTATCAGTGCTGGTGCGAGGTCTGATGGATGCACGATATAGACTGGGTCGCCACCGAGGATAGCATGATATTTGCTTAAGCCATCGACTGCGTAACAGATGTCTCCACTCTTTTTCAGACAGTTGATGGTTTCGTCGCGGTAATACCAGCATCGCGGTCTCTGGCAGAGATTTCCACCGAGCGTACCGACGTTCCGTATCTGTGGTGTGGCGACAGAGACTGCTGCCTGCGCCAACACAGTATAGTGATGTTGAATCGTCGGATGCCGTGCGATGTCATCAATAGTAGTTAGCGCACCGATTTTTAGACCCGATGCGTCAGCTTCGATACCATCCATTCCGGGCAATGTCTTGAGGTTAATCAGCGTCTTGGGTGACTCAACGTACTCTTTAATTTCTCCGAGGAGATCTGTGCCGCCAGCGATAAGCATGATTTCTCCCCAACCGCTTTCACTCAGGAGTGAAGTGACCTGCTTGAGACTGGTGGCGTTAATGTAACTAAATTTTTCCATTGCTTAGCTCCTTATGCCTTCTTCTCGGCAAGCGCGGTGAGAATCTTATCGGGGGTTAGCGGCAATTCTCGAATTCGCACGCCAATTGCGTTGTAAACGGCGTTGGCGATAGCGCCAGGAGTTGGAATACATGGCGGTTCACCCACACCGGTAACTCTGCGGTGCGTATCGAAAACGATGGATTTAATCTCGGGGATCTCAAAAGTTCCAGGAACTTTGTAATCCTCAAGATTTGCATTAAGCATCCGTCCAGTTACCGGATCCATGACCCGTTCTTCGAGTATTGCTTGACCCAATCCCATGATAACGCCACCATTAACTTGGCTCTCTGTGGTCAGACGGTTAATCGCCAGCCCACAATCTTGAATGGCGACAATCTTGATAACCTTGAGTGCACCGGTCTGAGTATCGACTTCGACTTCGGCGAACTGTGTGCCGGCAGCACCGTTTTGACGGAGTTCTTCATCCCAGTGTCCACCTTCGCTGATACTTTCCATACCAAGCTGCCCTGCTGCCTGTTCCCAGGTAATCGTTTTCGTTCTATCAGAAACGACATAAATCGTCCCAGTGCCGACCCGAAGATCACCGACGGGTGCCTCGAGCATCGGAGCAATGCGCTCAAACAATTTCTGTTTTGCCGCCGCCGCAGCAGTTTTGATAACTGGTGCAACAGATGGAGTGGTTTGGCTACCGCCACTGCCACCAGACTGTAAACCTGGTTGGCTATCACCAACCTTTACCATGATGTCCGTCGGCGCGAGTCCAAGTTCTTCAGCGACAATAATTGCGATGACAGTACGTACGCCGGTCCCGATGTCCTGTGTTCCGGTAACTGCTTCCACAGTGCCATCAGAATTGATAGTAACACGAGCTTCTGTGCCGCGGCCACCACCGCCACCCCATTGACCACTTCCGACCCCCATCCCGCGTTTTTTTACACCTGAGCCGGAGCCAGGTACGTTGTTACGGCGTTGCCATCCGATCTCTTGGGCACCGAGGGTATATTGCGCTTGGCGCACCTCGTTTGCATCGTTGATACGCCGGAACTCCAACGGATTCATTCCCAATTTCTCGGCAAGTTCATCCATCAGGGAGTCCATCGCAAATGCAGCCTGTGGATGTCCTGGGGCGCGCATGGCGCGTTGGTTTCCTGCGTTGACAGCGACATTCACTCTTTCGGTACGCAAGTTTGGTACATGATAGACGTAGGGTGCTGGGAAACCGGCACCACTGGAGATACCACCTGTACCATGACCTTTCATATCGTAGGCGATGAGACGTCCGTCGCGGGTCGCACCTGCGCGGACATTCTGGGTCATTGATGGGCGATTGCCAGCGACAAGATGCTCGTCTTTGCGGGTTAGCATTAGCTTCACGGCTTTGCCGGTGATACGCGACAATTCTGCAGCGGTGCGTCCTTCAATACCAGGACCAAATTTACTTCCAAATCCGCCGCCCATGTGTTCTGTAATAACTCTAACCTGGTTTGGTGCTAACTCAAAGTGTTGTGCGAAGTCGTTACGCACCCCGAAAACGCCCTGTGTAGATGCCCAAATGGTCAGATTCTGTTCGTCTTCCCATTCGACGACATGTCCATGTGTTTCCAAGCAGACGTGTGTCTGGACAGGCGTGTGATAGGTTGCTTCTACCTCAACAGCGGCTTCGGTGAATCCTGCTTGGAGATTGCCGTCTTCTCTGATGTTAGGTTCACTCTGGTTGCCCGCCCAATCCTCTCGGATTTGCGGTGCACTATCCGCCATCGCGTCTGCTTCGGTGACGACGTGTGGTAACTCCTCCAGATCAACATGAATAAGCCGAATTGCGTCTTTGGCGATGTCATCGGTTTCTGCTGCAACTGCGGCAATTTCTTGACCTTGGTAACGAAGTTGATTTCCGATTTCAATGAGTGGTATAACTGCTTTGACCCCCGGTAGTGCTTCTGCCTCACTCGTATCAACGCCCATAACCGTTGCGCGTGCGACTTCAGAACGTAAAATGCGTCCATATAGCATTCCCGGTCGATTAATGTCAAAAGTATATTTCGCTTTTCCTGTGACTTTGTCTTTGCCGGACAAACGAGTTATCCGTTTGCCGATAAGACGAGATTCACTTGCTTCTCCCCATGATGCCATGCGTTTTCCTCCTATAGGCAGCTGCTCGAATATAATGTCAGCCTGCTGCGTCTCGCAAGCCGAGGCTTGCTTTCAAATAAAGCAATAGGAATCACATCTTCCGTGATGCGGTTTTGACAGCATCAAAGATGAACGGATACGTTCCACAGCGACAGGTGTTTCCTGATAAGCCGGTCTTGATCTCTTCAAGTGTTGGCTTTTTGTTCTCGTTCAACAGTGCTGCGGATGAGACGATGAAACCGGGTGTGCAGAATCCGCACATCAATGCGTCGTGTTGGATAAATGCTTCCTGGACCGGGTGCAAATCGTCTCCGTTTGCTAATCCCTCAACGGTTGTTATTTTCTTGCCTTGGGCATCGATTGCGAGCATCATGCAGGCGTAGACCGATTTCCCGTCTACCATGACCGTGCAGCCCCCACATTCACCTCGGTCGCAAATGAGTTTCGCGCCGGTCAAATCAACGTTGTCGCCGCTTGTGTCGGTTCCGTCCCGTAAAACTGTCAAGAGTGTTGTGCGCGCTTCAACTTCAACTTCATACATTTTCTCGTTGATGTTGAGCTGAATGGTCGCAGTGGAGATAGCGTCGCCCGCTTGGGCTTCGGCGGCTTCTTCGCTGCCGATTAGGACACTGGGTACTACTGTCGCGGCAACAGTACCGGTGCCTACGCCCTTCAAGAAGTTCCGGCGCGAGATGCTTGTGCCCTGTTTTTTTTCTTTATCGGACATGCATTCCCTCCTTCGGTTGTGCGTTCAAATTAACGATATAATCATCGCATTCGTTGAAAATTCAATGTCTTTCAATTTGCTTCAGTATATCAAATCCAACTTTTTTTATCAATAAAAAAAACGTGCGAGGCGCAATTAAGTTTCGGTCTTTAATCGCCAGTTGTTAGAAAACTAATGTGGCATGACTCTTGTATTGATTTTACTATCGGTATCGCATATGTCAGACACAGTGTGGTTGCAAACTATCGCCGCCATTTTTTATGCGAATTGACTCTTTTGGATATGCAAAATTGATTGGCAATTTTTCTCAGAATAGGGTATCATATTAACTTAACATCTTGGAGCACTCATATTGTATAATTGCTCAGGGAGAATATTATATTAAAGGCAGTTCTGCCTACTAAGACGCTAAACAAAAAGGAGCTATCATGGCTGCGAATACGTTTGAGATTACTGACGATACGTTTGAAGGAATGGTGATTGCATCAGACACACCGATTGTTGTTGACTTTTGGGCGGAGTGGTGTGGTCCATGCAAAATGATTGCGCCAATCCTTGAAGAACTCGCCGAAGAGAATTCGGATGCCTTCAAAGTCGGGAAAGTCAATGTTGATGATAACCGGCAGACAGCAATGCAGTACAATGTTCGGAGCATCCCGACGCTACTTGTTTTTAAAGAGGGTAAAGTCGCAGGACAGATCGTTGGCGCGATGCCCAAAGACGCACTCAAGAAGAAAATTTTAGATACCCTTTAAATTGTTTCGCAGCGCGGTCGCAAATCGCGTTCAAAGAAGACACTATTTTTGCGCAGGAGTATTATAGCCGGAGCGTTGCTGCTTCGGCAGGCTTCTGCGCAACTTACTTTATATGTTTTGGCGATTTATCTATAACACTCTTGTTGTTCCTATGATGTTTGTCGGCTTTCACGGGGCGCGGTGCTGCAATCCTAAAATTCAGGAAGGTATCAAAGGACGGAAGGGTGTATTTACGGAACTAACAAGTCAACTCCAGACTGCGCGGCGTTTGGAAAAAACAGCATGGTTTCATTTTACCTCTGTCGGCGAATTCGAGCAGGCGAAACCGCTCATCGAAGCGATTTATACAGAGACTCGGATCGTTCTAACCTTTTTCTCACCTTCCGTTGCCCCGAACGCAAAATCTTATCCCTACGCTGACAGTGCTGCCTATCTCCCCCTTGATACACGGCGAAACGCCGAACGTCTGATACAGCTTATTGAACCTTCCTTAATAGTTTTTTCAAAGTTCGATATTTGGCCCAATCTCGTTTGGAGAGCCTCTAAACACGAGGTGCCGATTGTTGTGGTTGCTGGGACGCTACACGCCGAATCAAAACGATTATCCAGTTTTGCAAAGCCATTTTTCCGAAGTGTGCATCGGCATATCCGAGTGCATTGTGCGATTTCAGAAGGAGACGCCACTCGCTTTCAAGAGCTTTGCTCACCAGCGCATGAGATTGTCGTTACCGGCGATACCCGCTACGAGCAGGTTTACCGTCGGGCAATAGCGGTTGAACCTGACGCTGAATTTTTCCACGGTCAGACCAGTTTAAAGCGTCCTATTCTTATTGCTGGTAGCACGTACACAGAGGATGAGAAGATATTGTTAACGGCTTATCAACTGCTGCGCCAGAATATACCTGAAGATTTCCCACACCTGATTTTGGTCCCACACGAACCGACCGCTCAACGGATAAAAGAAATCCGAGGGCACTTGAACCGAGAGGAATTGGCGTACCTCTGCTTTTCTGAACTCACATCTGAGACAGATTTATCGGCGGTAGATGTTCTCATTGTTGACAGCGTCGGACTTCTTGCGAAGTTATATCGGTTGGCAGATATAGCGTTTGTCGGTGGGAGTTTTCGCGGGAGTGTTCATAATGTGATGGAGCCCGCTGCGATGGCGAAACCTGTTATCTTCGGTCCGACCATCCAGAACGCATACGAAGCGTCTCTCCTTGTAGAGCGGGGTGGCGCGAAGTTGGTTCGTACTCCGCAACAGTTGGCAGAGGCGATTATAGCGTGGCTAAACGATGAGGAAGCGCGGGCAACAGCAGGTAGTATTGGAAAGCAATTAATCGAGGAGAACTTGGGTGCTGTAGATCGGACTTTAGAGCATTTGCGGAGGTATGTGTGAAGTGTCGCGCGGTTGCTAACTTCTATAGGAATGGTGTCCTAACGTTGATTACCGCGTCGGTGTGCTTTCTTCACCCGACTGCGTCTGATACCTGATTGTTAAGGTTGGACGGAATTTTTCATCGGATGTCTCTTTTGAAGAGAAGACAATCGGCACACTGCCGTCTTGCAAGGCGAAAAGATACCCGTAGTTGTAGTCGGGATTGGCTACCCAGAAACGGACTGCTTCGGTGAGAAGTTCACTTTGAAATGTGTAGTGTTTCCCTGCTCCACTAATTTCAAATGTGCCGTCAATGCGATGTGCGACATCTTCCGAACCATTATAATCACTTTCATTATCACCATCTATCCCTGCTAACATTGCTTGCGCGGGTGCTCTATTCCAAGGAAGGTTGCGATGTAATGCGCTGTTATAGGTGAGTTCATTATCTTCTGCGCGTTCCGAAGCACCCCTACCCTCTCGCCACGGGAGTAGAACACGACGGATAAGTACAGTCTGCGCATCATCTAACTCGTATTGTTGTACATGTAGACTTATCGTTGCTTCTAAAACTTGGGTCGGTTCTCGGATACCCATATCTTCAAACGCTTCAAACAGATCAAAAGCGACGAAAAAGACACTACCTGCCGGATCGCATAAGAGGGTCGGTTCCGCACCAGCGTTGTTGTTTCGAGTTTTCCGATCTGTGCTGACGAGCAGCGTCGTGTCCTGTGCCCTTCCAGAGAACGTAACGGAATCCCCTGTGCCAAAGGTTATTTCGTTTATCGGTGGGAGCGTGATTACTATTCCTGTTTGTAAATTTGGAAGCGTGAGACGGTAGGTTTTCTCTACTTCCAGTGGCGTGGTGAGCAGCAAGACGCGGTTTAGTCGTTGATCCAATAGAACGTATTCAGGTTGGACATCTGGTGTAATTTGATAATTATCAAGATTTTCCGCAACCTCTGCTTGTAATTGTCCATCAAATTGTAGTTGAATCGCGGTTTGCGAAAGCGGGGCTGCCGCCAATAGTTTAGGCGTATCTGCTGAATTGGCAGCTGAGATGTGGCAGAATAGCAGCGATAAAAATATAAGAAACCTGTACTCTATGCTGAAATAGGACTTCAAGGTGAATCTCCGAGGTAATTTATTCCGTATCTGGCACATCTGCTGTGATAAAGACAGCGTTCAAAACATCGCGTTCCTGCTGTCCAGAGGGTTTGTTGATAACGGCATCGTTGACAACAAATGTGCTGGAGGAACCGCCGTCGAGATTAATCGCTTCCGTTGCGCCGAGTTCAATGAGAATGCTGGCAAGTTCATAGAGGGTTAAACCTGTGCTATATTTCGGTTGCCGTCCGTCTGCGACGACTAAAAAGAGTGTATCTGCATTGTAACCGAGTGCTGTACGGGGTTCATGGCTGAGATTTAGCACCGGTGTACGTTTGCCGGGTGTGTGTCGTTTTTCGGTGTTGTGCATTTCTTCGATCGTTTGATTTATTTTTCCATTTTTGAGGAGTCGGAGCCGTCCGCCTATAGCATGCCTGACTTGATTCCATTCAGGTGGCGAGAGGGAGAGCGTGAGCGTGCCGTTTGCCCCTGGATTGAACTGAAAGGTGCCTTGGTCTTTTAACCTCGAATTAATCCAGAGAACTGCGCCATCTCTCGGAATTAAGCTGTTTCCATTGCGTGAAACACTTTCTACGCGGCAGGAGTGTTCGTAGTCCAGGGTCAAAGGGAGCGGGAGTCCGCTGATTATGACCTCTCTACCTCGGCGGCGGTTGGTATGCGTCGATTCGCCGAGGCGCGGTGTGTAAAGTGTTACCTGACACCCATCAAGCCTACGCTGATTGATACATCCGAGCGACAGCGTTTGCGTGCCTATTTGGATGCTGGCTTTCATTTGAACAGAAGAACTTAGAAACTCGCCGGATTCAGTTACCCCGAAACAGGCTTCAGTATCGGTCGGTTGCGTAATGAGTTCACCGTCTTGGATATGCAGGTTCTCTAACACGCCACCGTAGCCGCGCATATCGCCGAGAACCCCGAAGCCACCGTTGACTGCGACGAGTACGCGCTGGTCACCGCGTTGGGTGCGGCGGTTCGCCATAGAACGGACGGTTTCTTTACCGAGAACTTGTGCATTTGCGAGTGCCACCTCGAAGCGCAATGTTGACTCGTGCCGCGACATCTCAGCGACGTAAAGAACACATGTCTCGACATCCCAATTGTAGCGATAGATTTGGATACCGGGGGCTACGTCTGTGAATAACGCCTCTTTTTTGCCACCAGCGTGTGTGCTGGTGGTTGTCATCAAGAGGAGACAGATGATGATAGAGAGTCTATACATTACGACGAAAAATCTCAACGGCAAAATAGTTAATTGGTTGTTCGATGGGTGGGTGCAGTTTCTTAACGATGAGGTGTACTTCTTCGGCTGCGAATTCGGTTAAAATCAGTGTTGCGATTTTTTCAGCGAGTGCTTCGATCAGTTGAAAAGACTGCTGTGTGCTGATCTCAATAATACGTGTGACGACTTCTGAATAGTCAATTGTGTCCGTGAGGAGGTCGGTGCTACCGGAGTTTGCGAGGTTACAGCCCAAAGTCGCATCGATTTCATAATGGCCACCAACTTGACGCTCCGCTTCGGGAACGCCGTGGTGGCCATGAAATCGGATTCCTTTGAGGATAATTTTATCCATGACTATTCTACAGGAATTTCTCCAAAGGTATGTGCAGGTTCAATTAGGTCCTTCACCTGTTTTCCAAACCTTCCATCGGTATAATCAATTGCGCGTATTTTCCAGTCGTCGCCATCTTTTTTCAGTGCAGAAATCAGATCGCCTTTCTGATTACCCCAATCATATGCGCCTCGCAAAACGGCTTCTTTGCCTCTGCTATCAATAGAGATATAGGTGATATTGACGGTCATGTTCCCGCCGCGGAGTCGGAAGATTCCTGCCCATGCTTTGCTTACAGCCTTACCCCCTTCGTTTTTTTCAAAAGTGCCAGCCCAAAACGTCCAAGCGGTAAAAATGTCTTTGCTCTCGCCCGAGAGCCAAACTTCTGCTAGCGTATCCTCGTCCTTATCACCGTGAGCGGCAGCGTATACCGCATAAAGTTCACGAATCGCTTGCTCCTCAGCAGCAAAGTCGATATTTCTTTCTACAATTGGTGTTTCTTCCGCGGGCTGAGACGCCGTTGTGGTTGGTGTCTGCGTTTGCTCGGATTCGGGTTCAGGGTCGTCTCCACCGCAGGCGATCATACCGGTAACAAGCAGCATGATCATAAAATAACAAATCGCTTTCGGTTTCATAGTCTCCCTCCTGCGTTAAGTCCAAAATAAGTGAGTCATATTCACACCGTTCTTTATTGTATCAGAATTTTCAATAAAAATCAACATAATTTTAGTTTTCAGCTGTCGGTTGTCGGTGTTTGTCAGAATCAAGATTTTGGGATTTGCAGGATTCAAGGGAAGGGGTGTACTCCTCTCAGCAGAATGGAAGGCTGGAAGAGAGGGCGGGTTGGAAGAGTTGAATGATGCTGATGGGTTTGCAGTGATAGGTTGTTTTATAACGGATTTTGTGTTATACTTTTTGGTGTAATTTACAACCTGTTATTCCGCAAATCTCTGTTGAAAAGGAAGACTGACTTATGAATGTCACAGTTAAATACTTTGCCGTGTGCCACGAAATGTTAGATAGATCTGAAGAAGAGATGGAGCTGCCAGAAGGAGCTACCCTCAAAACGATTTTAAAACGCCTTGAGGAAGAGTGGCCAGAAATTGCTGAATTTTATGAAGTGATGCAGATGTCCGTCAATTGGGAATACGCCACCGAGAATACTGAACTTGCCGAGGGGGATGAGGTCGCCTTAATTCCACCTGTGACGGGAGGGTGCGATGTTTAAGATAACCACCGAAGTCATTACAGGCGCGGAAGTAAGGGAAGCCGTAGAGGGACCCGATGCTGGCGCGGTGGTGCTTTTTCTTGGCACAGTTCGCAATAACACAGATGGCAGGGCAGTGAAAGGTCTTGAATATGAGGCGTACCCTCCGATGGCAGAGAAAAAGATGGCAGAAATAGCGCAAGAGGTCTCGGAGAAATGGGGAGTTGATCGCGTCGCAATGATTCATCGCGTTGGGAAGTTGGAAATCGGTGAGGTGAGTGTGGCAGTTGCGGTTGCTTCACCGCATCGCAAAGATGGGTTTGAAGCGTGTAAATACGCGATGGATCGCCTTAAACAGATCGTTCCTATCTGGAAGCGCGAAGTGTGGGCAGATGGTGAAGCGGAATGGGTGAAGCCGGACGCTGTCTTTTTCGATGCACCCGGTATGGGTAAGACGGATTGATAGATTGGCTAACTTGGAAAAATATAAGAATTGTAAGTGGCACTCTACATCAAGCCTACGTATAGGAAAATGCTGAGTGCCGTTTCTTTATCTGCTTGTCGGGCGTACTTACCTTGCACAGAACCTCTTCACGAATTGATCGAAAATCGAAACACCTTGTGGAAACTGATCTAATGCCATCCACTCATCGACCGTGTGTGCTTGCCGAATGCTACCTGGTCCGATGATGACCGTTTCCATGTGTTGAGCGAAGACGGTGGCATCAGTGCTGTAAGCAACAGTTTGGGGGGAAGTCTCGCCCGTGATTTCGAGTGCGGCTTGGATGATCTCTGCGTCTGGAGGTGTGCGAACTGGAGGTGCGTTGATGTACAAATCGAATATCAACGCGTGCTTTTCAGCCGATTCACGTGCGCGATCTATCCATACCTGTGCATCGTCTCCGGGCATCGGACGGTAGTTAATACTACACACACTTAACGGGGAAGTAATATTCGCTGCACATTCGCCATCGCTGATAGTGATATTCCAATCTGTATAGGGTGGTATGAATTCGTCGTTGAAATACTGGGTATTGCTCGTCAACTCCTGATAAATATCCCGCATTTCTGCAAGAAACGGAATTAGTTTTAGGTTCGCGTTGTCCCCTTCACCTGTGCTACTGTGCGCCGCACGTCCGTGTGCTGTGACGGTAAAGCGGACCGCCCCCTTGTGCGCATATACGGCGTGCAGTTCCGTCGGTTCGCCAACGACTCCGTATTGCGGGAATCCGTACTTTTCATTAAACATCTGCGATTTTTCAGCAACAGCACTTGCGCCGAAGTATCCTACCTCTTCATCAGCCGT
Organism: Candidatus Poribacteria bacterium; assembly: GCA_958295815.1. Taxonomy (GTDB): domain Bacteria; phylum Poribacteria; class WGA-4E; order WGA-4E; family WGA-3G; genus WGA-3G. Next base: position 966,378 of record OY282374.1, read on the forward strand.
AATTACGACGTACAACGGTGCCACCAAGTCAGAACCAGCGAAGCGCGATGCGGCTTCAATCATACAGGAGACGCTGCCTTTCATATCGCAACTGCCCCTGCCATACATCCTTTCATCGGCAATCCGTGCCTCAAACGGATCCATTGACCAACCGATAGCAGGAACGGTATCTATGTGACCAAGCAGTGCCAGCCCGCGTTCACCGTTTTCCGGTCCTTTGCGACCAATCAGATTCACCTTCAATGTACCCGCCGGATCCGTGTATTCAACCCGTTCCACTTCGCAATTGATGGATTCTAACGTTTCTGTGAGGAAATCCATGACTTCAACGTTGGTGAGGGGACTTACTGTATTGTATCCAATAAGGGTTTTGGTTAATTCTTTTGCATCCATAGTCCGATTTTACAAAAAGTGGGGAAGTTTGTCAAGGGTTTCTTTAAGAGTTTTTGTTTTTGGCAGTCATTCATCAGAAAGAGGTACTTAATGGGTTTAGACATCAAAATGGGAATGTTGTGATGAGTATGTTCGTTCAGGCACGGGTACCTGAACGAACAGGGTATTGTTCTTATAACTGATATTCGTAGGCGGTAACAGCGACGGCGACGATGGCTGCGGTTTCTGTTCGCAAGGTATTTGTGCCGAGCGTTACAGGAATGCATCCGCTTTGAATCGCAGCGGTAATCTCTTGATCGGAAAATCCGCCTTCGGGTCCAACAAAAAGCGCGATAGCACTTGCGGAAGGTGTTTCTCGCAAAACTGTCTTAATGTGTTGTATCTCTACGTGAGGGTTGATAGATGTCTGCTCGGCGTGTGGACTGAGGAGGAGGCGGAGCGAAAATCTTTTGAGTTGGGCAAGGGAAGCCTCAAGCTGCTGTGCCTCGCATAGTTCAGGTAACCAAGAACGTTTACACTGCTTTGTAGCGGAGATAAGAACACGGTGCCAACGCTCATATCGGTTTTGGCTCGGTTTTTGTAAAGCGCGTTCCGAGTGCAGCGGTACAATCTGTGTAACGCCGAGTTCTGTTGTTTTTTGGAGAATCAACTCCATCTTGTCGTTTTTGGGGATTCCGTGAAACAGGGTGAGTGTCGGTGAAGGCGGTGTATGAAATTTGTGGGTGCAAATTCGTGCTTCACTTGAAGATCGATTTGTAGGTGCATCAAGGATCTCTGCGGTGTAGACGTTGCCTTGTCCATCAATAATTCGGATGGTTTCACCGGATGAGATGCGGAGGACATTGCGGAGGTGGTGGTGCTCTGAATCGGTAATTGTAGCAGTGTCAGTGTCAATCTGAGACGGTGGGACATAGAAGGTGTGCATCCGTTGCAGCCTCCATTGCACTATAGAGCGTTAGCACAGTGCCCTAAGTTGTGGCGGTACGAAGTGTTTCGATGATTACTTCTGGTTGTTTGCTGCCGAAGATAGCGGTGCCTGCCACAAGGATCGTTGCACCTTGACGGATTGCGAGAGGCGCGATTTCTGTAGTAACACCACCATCGACAGAGATGTCAAGCGGATGTTTCAATTTGGGTGTTATTTGATGCAATGCTGCTATTTTTTCAAGCGCATTCTGTTGAAAGGCTTGACCCCCGAATCCGGGTTCAACGCTCATTGGTAGGACTAAGTCAATGTCTGTAAGATAAGGGATAACTGCAGAGATCGGTGTTTTCGGTGAAAGTGCCAATCCACTTTTAATTCCATGTGCTTTAATTGCAGAAATTACCGTTTCTGGGTTATCTGCGCTTTCGATGTGAAAGGTGATTATATTAGCACCAGCCGCAGCGAGTGCATCGATATACCGAAGCGGATGTGTCACCATGATATGAACATCAAAAGGAATCTGCGTTATTTGGCGTACGGCGGCGATGAAAGGCGGACTGATACCAAAATTCGGGACGAAGTCGCCATCCATCACGTCGAAATGCAGCATATCAGCACCTGCAGCAACTATCCGTTTAACCTCTTCACCGAGGCAGCTAAAGTCGGCAGCGAGTAGCGAGGGAGCGATTTTAAGGGGCAGAATTTGTATTCTCCTCGGTTTTTTTAGTTATAAATCACTTCGGGTAATTTTTCTCCATCTTCGTAGATAATCACCCGTGTTTTTCCGAAAACCCGAACACCTTCTTGTTCTAAGTCGATCACTGTGCCGGGGGCGTAGGGTTGGTCTATTTCAGTGCGTTCGCCGTAGTCGTCAATTATAACAATTGTGACATGACGCGACAAAGTGCCTTCTTCACTAACAGAGTGCTTAAACGGTAGTGGTCTACCGATATTTTCAGTTGTCCCTTGTACTCCGCTAATTTCGAGAACAACCATGTCTCCGGTTTGGACCATCGCGCCAGCTGCTGGCTTATGCGTAATAATGGCACCTTGAGGGATTGTGGGATGCGAGCTATATTGCGTTTCGATCTTGAGTCCGACCCCTTCGAGTGTAGAGACGACGTCGTTAGCGGGCTGGCTTTGGAAATTTGGGAGTTGTATAGATTGTGGTGTCGGACCGCGGCTCACCAACAAGTTGACTGGACTTCCACGCCGCTGTCCACCGCCTTCTGGGGGTGTTTGGGCAATAACGGTTCCTTGCACATAATTTTCAGAATGGACATAGGCGACCCGATTTGGACGAAATCCGGTGGCGGTAAGTGTATCAAAAGCGGAATCCTGCGATTTGCCAATAACTGAAGGGACCGGCGTTAATTCCGCACCAATACTAACTGTGATGTGAACGGGTTGATAGTACTTGATTCTGAAATTGGCTTGTGGGTTCTGTGCGACGATTTCACCTTTTGGGGCATCGCTACTCGCTTCTTGAATACCTTTGGCGGGTCGAAGCCCGGCGTCATTGAGAATACGAATGGCGTCATAGTAGGTTTTACCGGTAATGTTCGGTACAAGCACCTCCTCCGTCCGAACCCACCTCGGAATAACCACAAAAACAGTGAGCAAGCCGATTATGCCGAGCAGAATCAGAAGATAGAGGAGGACCTTAAATGTAGCAAATAGGGTGTTATTAAGGCTATTCATGGCTGTGCTTGTTTCAGGAATTGCTCACCTGTTTGGAGTTGATAACCGTTGATAAAATCGTGTGCTTCCATCGCTTTTTTGGTGGCAGGTTGGATTTGCAGCAGTTGGAGCGTTCCTTCTCCTGTTGCGACAAGTAGTTTTTGCTTATCGGCTATTTCGAGGGTACCCGGTGGCACAGCGAGTGCCTGTGCATGTGGCTGGCAGCTAATAATTTTGAGCCGAAGATTCTCCCGAAAAAAGGTATACGCGCCTGGCCACATTGCTGTTCCTCTCACGAGATTGTAGATAGCCGTTGCTGCTTGGTTCCAGTCGATGTGTCCGATCTCTTTTGTCAAACGTGGGGCGTGTGTCGCTTCGGCGTCGTTCTGGGGTGTCGCTGGCGGTATTGTGTTGGTTGACATTTCCGATAGTACTTGAACGAGTTGTTTTGCACCGAGAGTGGCTAACTGTTCTGTCAGCGTTAAAGCTGTATCTGTGTTTTTGATTGGGATGCGCTCGGTGCAGATAATATCGCCTGTATCTTCACCCGCATCCAATAACATAAGGGTCACACCGGTTTCAGTTTCTCCGTTGATTAATGCCCACTGAATGGGTGCAGCACCGCGATATTTTGGAAGGAGAGAAGGATGCAGGTTGATGGTCCCACATGGTGGAATGTCCAAGACTGTCTGGGGTAAAAGTTGACCGAAAGCCGCAACGACAGTTACATCGGGGGCAAGGTGTTTAAGAGTGCGCACGAAATCCGATTTTCTCACCCGTTCTGGTTGATAAATGGGTAAATTGTGTTCTGTTGCGACTTTTTTGACAGGCGGTGGGTTGAGCCGTTTCCCGCGTCCGCTTGGTCGGTCGGGTTGAGTGACAATACCGACAAGTTCAAAATTGTGGGAGATGAGTTCTCTGAGTGCTGGAACAGCAAACTCGCTGGTACCCATAAAGAGAATACGCATTATGTTTTTTATTATTAACTTTTTAGTCCGCTTTCCTCCGTTGTTGAAAACGGGTTTCTGGCGGAGTGGCATTAGGTTGGTAACATACGGATCCCCTTGTTTTTCTTACTCTTAAGAAAGGGATTGTAAATTAAAAGACCTTCCATTTTCGGACAACTGACGAAAATGAGCGAGGCACCATTGTTAAAAAATCAAAAACGAATTTGAATGAGAGGTATAGTTAAACCGGCAGCGGGTTCGCGTGCCCATCTGTTCAGTTCCTTATTTATGGTGTCTTGTGGAGACCTATTTCTATATCTTGCTGTGTATGGATTGGTATTGGACAGACGAGCGATTGGTCCTTCTATAGGCTGTTCCTCTTCGGGCAGTGGAGGTGTTGTTCGTTCTGGAATACGTGGTGCGGACCGGTCTACGTTGCGGGTATGTAGCCAATCCCATATCCCGATGAACATGGATAAGGAAACCGCACCGACCCCGATTATTCGGAAGTCTTGGGGCGACAACTCGGGCGCGAATTGATTTGAGGTGTACATTTTTATTCCACGTACAACCACATAACTGTGAATAGCAGTGAATGGAACGGAACTCAAGGTAATAATCTCAAACCGGCGTAGCGCGCTTTCGCTATAGACTTCTGGTTCTTCTTGTGTTTGCTGTCCTGGAGGTGTGGCCGTAAATTGTGCTTTTGCGTCAGGAACAAGCAGAAAGACGACTAAGTTAAGCACAAGTAGTTGAATAGTAAATTTATACATACGTCCTATTCCTAAACAAAAAGTAATTTTGAATTTCTTAAGAGGCTCACGAGCCTGTTTCTGCATTTCCAGAAAGTCAACTTTGATAGTTGTCGTTACGGTTGCGGAAAAGATAAACAATCAGCATGCCTGCCCCTATACACACTGAAACATCAGCGATGTTAAAGGTTGGCCAAAACAGGCCTTGGCTTGCTATGCCGAATTGGAGGAAATCAACGACTTCACCCAAACGAATCCGGTCAATGAAATTACCGATAGCACCGCCGAGCAGAAAGCCGAGTGAGATTTGCATCCAGCGACTCTCTCTGAATCGAAGATAATATGCAAAGATGAAGGCTAAGGCGGCGATGGTAATCAAAATAAGTAAGATTCTGTGTCCGGCGAGCACACCGAAAGCCGCTCCAGTATTTCTGTCGTGTCGGAGATTGAAGAACCCCGGGATGATCGGAATTACTTCTGTAATTTGAGTGATATAGATTTGAACGAGCCATTTGCTGCCCCAATCGAGTATTAGCACTGGAATCGCTACGGCAATCATAGGGATAGCAGTTTGCCAGTTAGATTGTTGTTTAGGCTTCTGCGTTGTTGACATTTTTGAGTGCCTCCCATTCCGCTTTTGCATCATTTTTCTTCGTGCGGGAAGCCCGCAGGCTTTGCCTGATGGCAGGTGACACTGAATGCCAGTTCTTTTGAAAAATGCTGTGGTTATCGGTTTCGTTATTTGCAGAAATCAGACGATAAAAATGTTCTGCCAAAAAGGGTGTCAATGGCGCGAAGCGTTGAAGAAGTGCTACGCTGATTTGGGCAAGCGTGCCTTGCGCTGCGTGAAGAGTTGTGGCATCTCGGGATTCTATTGAACGGACATAGAATCCAAGGTCTTCTTCACAGAAATTGGTTAACATTTTCCACATTTCATAAAAATGTCCATTTTCATAAACTTGCTCTACCTCTTGCAAAAGTTCAGCAGTAACCATTGTGACGAGTGCATCGATAGTGAGATTCTTGTCGACAGTTGGGTTGTCGTCCGGTGTTGCGAGATTCGGTTCTGTAGGAGTACTCGGAAGACGAGTATAATCTGGATCGACTTTCTGTCCACTACCGGTAGTGCTTTGCCAATCGGCTGTGTCCGTTTCCATGGAATCGGGTTGCCGGTCAATTTTGTCACCGTCTTGATTTTTAGTATTGGTGTGTCCCTTATCCTCTTCATCAAGGCGAAATTCGTAGAGGAGGACACTAATGTGATCTAATAAGGCTTGTAGTTTCTGATATTCGGTTAAGTGGTTTTCCGCAATTTTCTCAAGGCGTTGCTGAGTAACCTGTTGTGTGCTTAAATTGGGTGTTATAGCGACGAGGCGCGATACGTCTGCTGGATATTTTTTCAAGAAGGTGTCTTCAATCTCAATTTCGCTACCAATTTTTGGCATTACATTAAGTTTTAGTTGCTTAAAAGGTTGACTTTCTTTAATTGGACGGCTTCTGGTCAGTGCGGCGGAAATGGCACTAATTTCAGCTAACCATTTTATCCATTTAGAATCGCTGGGGCTTGGTTGTGGGACAAACATGACGCTGGTTGAACCGCCGAGTGCTTTCTTAAAATCGGAGTTGTCAATAATTTGGAGTAAGTTCGCAAAATGTCCGTCAATGAGTGTAGCTTCTTTTCGAAATTCGCTTGAATCGCAGTTCGAACAGTGCGTATCGGTGGGTAAAAGCTCTTCAACGCTTAATCGGAACCAAGATTCAAACCCGCGTTGAATAGAATTCCGGATAGCACTCAGTGTATTTTTATCAGTAAGCGGTTCATCGCATTGGTCGCAGAGAAGGATTGGTAGTGGCATTCCCCATTGGCGTTGTGCAGAGACTTGCAAACCCTTAAAATTCAGAACAGCATTTCGGACATCGGCAATATGTTTGTGTTCGGGGTCTCCATAATTGTCCCAATGGTCTTGGGCGTTAAGCAACTGGACGGTTGTGTGATTATCTGAGATAGAAAATACCCATTTTGAACATGGTCGGAAAACTGCTAATTCCTTGCAACGGGGACAATGTGGTTCCTGCCGCTCTTCGTTGTATGTCTTCAGGAGGTATTCGAATCTTTTCAGCTGGGGGACAATATACCTTTCAGCATCAAATAGATGTAAGCCACACAGTTGTCCTGCTTCTTCTGTCAGTCTTCCGGTTTCGTCGAAAACGGGTGTGAAAGATATTTTTAATTCTTGTGCGATATCGTAGCTGAGTTGATCGTGTGCTGGGTTTAGGGGCAGAATCCCAGATTTTAGGAGCGATGCTGATTGCGAATTCGGGGCATTTTCGACGATAGGTTTAGAGATGAGTGTAATCTTTAAGTCTTTTGATGGAAAGAGTGGGTGTGCTACGGTGTACTGTGTAAGTTCATCCACTTTAATTTCTTTAATACGTTTAGGGCGTCGCTGCCTTTTGGCAAGGCGCTGACAAAAATCTTTCAGTTGCGGTTCCGCAAAAAGGAGAAACTCACCGGCGAATTGGGTGAGCCAATAAGTAGTATTCTCATTAATCCCGAGTGCAGTAGTTCCCACTATTTCTGGGATGTATGGCAGTTGCGCAGCGAAGAATACATTAGTGCCAAATTCCTCTAAACCGACATTGAAGGGAAACTTTACATAGCCGTTTAAGGTTTTTGTCGGCATTTGTATGAGATTTGCTTCGTTAAGCGGGGTTGTGCATTTAGAGCACCATGGACTGAGCTGAGGGAGATCGTGGAGGTAGTCGGAATCTCGTAATCGGCTGATAAGAGCGATGAGTCTTGCCTCTTGCCGGGATTCAAGGGTTTTCTGTGAGTTATCCCAGTCAGCGAATATACCGAGTTGATGGAATTTTTGTTTCTGGATTTCTAATTCCTGTTTGTGGCGTGCCCGGCATCGTTTCCGAAGAACAGATAGTTTGATTGGAGCCTTGGATTTTGCTGCTGCAATGACTTGTTCTTCAATCCAAAGCGGATAGGTTTCCCAGGCGGGGACGTATGTGACTTGATGTCCGCGCATTAACTCGGCTTTGAGAAAAATGTCCTGACAAATCTTTCTACAAAGCGTGTCAAGGGTTAATAGGTGAACAGGGGTAGGCATCTCACGAAGGACATAAGCTTGGGTTTCAGAGGGGGGCTGCGTCTGCTTCGCCTTTACATTTGCTGTGTTAGCTTTTTTGTTCACTATGGAGTAAATATTGGCGTTTGCCCAGGTGTCAAGAATCGCTTTTTCTCGTGTTTGGTCCGTCAACTGGTCGTTCTCTGATACCTTGACTGCTTTGCCTTGTTTACGTGTCGCGCTTTTTGGGGAGGAAGTTCCTTTTTTCATAATTTTCGTACTATTGCCTCTGAAGCACTTACCGTTTTAGCGAACGGATTTCTGGTGAGGTGCCATTGTGTTCATACGGGTTGCCTCTCAGTTTTTAGCTCCATCAAGCGGATTACGACATCCATCTGTTTATGGCAAAAGCATCCTATTCAAGATCATTAGCAGAATAATCACCACAAAAGGTGAAATGTCGATACCAAGATTCCGGGACATCGGTCCGAGTGCTCTACGAACGGGGTTCAGGACTGGATCCACTATGCGATTCGTCAACCAATAGATTCGCAAAACGGTTGAATTTCGCGTGCTAAAAACGATCCAGGAAAGAATGGCATTTGCTATAATGATGAACATATAAATTTCAATCAGTTGACTGAGAATCCAAGCCAGTAGGTCCATAAGTTTCGTCTTGTTGTTTTCCAATCTTAAGTCTTACCAAGTTCTTTCGCGCGTTCAGTTGCAGCGAGAATAGCTTCGGTAAGCGTTGCTCTTAAGCCTCCTTTTTCCAAAGCATGAAGCCCAGCAGCGGTTGTACCACCCGGTGTTGTGACACGATTCTTCAGAACTGCAGGATGTTCCTGCGTTTCAGTTAACATTGTTGCTGCACCTAATACAGTATGGGTTGCGAGTTTTTGTGCATCTGTCCGAGGTAATCCGACATGGACACCGGCATCAGCTAATGCTTCGATAAAGAGTGCCACATAGGCGGGTCCACTTCCACTTACACCCGTGACAGCGTCAAGATGACTTTCATCCATTACTATGGAGGTGCCACAAGCGTTGAAAATTTTCTGTGCTGTTGAGAGGTGTTCTGCGTTCGCTGCGCTACCTGTTGTTAGCACGGATATGGCTTCCCCGACTGAAGCCGCAATATTGGGCATCACTCGAACAACGGCAGGTACAGTCTCAAAATAGGATTCAAGTGTTGTTGTTGTCACGCCAGCAGCGATACTAATAAGTGATTGTGATGTTGATAGATTGCACGCGACTTGTGGCAGGATGTGGGGAACAGCTCCTGGCGGTACTGCACAGAGAATCACGTCGGTTTTTTCTACCAAAGTGGCAATATCTTCTACTGCATTAGTGCCTTTTTCATCGCAGAGCTGCTTTACGAGGAGGGTGTCCAGGTCGGTAACCCAAATTCGCTGGGCAGGAAATACCGTGTCAGCAATACTTCGGACAATGATACCGCCCATTTTTCCAATGCCAATTACACCTAATCGAAGGTCTTCTGCCACTTCTTTTTCCTCAAGAGATTTCCAGTGCCTGTGTAGTCCACTTGGCATCGGAAATTGAAACTTACCCTGAAAGACCGAAGATTGCCCTACCGATTCTAATGAGGTTCGCCCCCTCTTCAATAGCAACCTCAAAATCGTTGGTCATTCCCATTGAAAGATATTGCATACTAACACCAGGGAACTTTTGGGCTTCTATCTTTTCAGCAAGCGATCTGAGTAAAGCAAATGCAGGACGGTTTGCGTCGGGTGAAGGACTTAACTGTCCCATCGTCATCAATCCGACAATGTGTGCTGTCGGATATGCCTGTGCATTTTCCATGAATTCAAGTAAATCATCTGCATCTAACCCGTGTTTACTTACCTCACGGGTTGTATTTACCTGAATTAAAACATCTGTCTGTTGTGCGCGTTCTTCGGAGCGGCGTGCTATCTCTGCTAAGAGCCGCAAACTGTCTACTGAGTGAATCAGCGAGAACATGTCTAATGCCGTTTTGACTTTATTTCTTTGCAAGTGTCCAATGAGATGCCAACGGCATGTTTTCTCGGTAGACACAACAGCTGTGGTGTCTACGACTGAATTTACCACCGCATACTTCTGTTGGGCTTCCTGTACTCGATTTTCACCGATATCTGTAACACCTGCGGTAAGAGCTGTCTGCATTTCTTGGACTGAACGTCCTTTTGTAACGACAACAAGTCCTATTGAATCTGGTGTGCGATTACTCCGTGCCGCGGCATTGGTGATGCGTTGGTTGATACTGGAAAGGTTGTTGGCAATTGCATTCAATTGGCATACCCTTACGTGATCCTATAAATCACTATTCGATTCCGGAGTTGTTCGATTAAAAGGATGTGTCAGTCTGCGGGATTGTCTGTCAATTGCGGATCGGAATTATCTTCTGGTTGCCGGTGTACATCCAAAGGTTTATTTGTAAAGAAAAGTATACCTATAACTGCAACTAAGACCGCTATGCCAACAATACCGACCCCTACTGCTATAGTATATGTCGCTTCCGTATAAATCTGTGTGACTTGAACCGCGCTCGCATTTTCGGACAAGACCACTTGATACTTACGAGGATGGTAACCACCCAGTATAATAAAAACAAATCCAATAATACCTATAACGATTGATAACGCCGTGAAGAAGGCGCGCATTTTCAGTTTCCTCGAGTGTATACCAAACTGCTGTCTAACAACAATTTTAATAAGAGGTTATTGCACCTAATACGTTGGAGCATATGGGAAAAATAACGTTCTAGATAGGCGTTAAGTTACGTTTGCAGGTGGTTCTGGAAAGCTTTCCCTCCATTGTGTGGTATCTCTATATGTCTATTAATAATACAATATTTTTGGACAGAATGCAAATTTTTCGTTAGAACCCCGAATAGACTGGTACTGAATAATTATTAGTTTTTTGTGTTGAGTTGGATAAATGAAAGCATCCTGCCTGTTTGTCCTCCCTCAGCACGATGTGAATAGAAAAGGTCTGTGCGACAGGCGGTACAGAATGGGGATACCGAAATTGAAGCGGCAGGCACCCCTATTTCGATTAATTGAATGACGTTGGTAGTTTGCAGACTCAGGTTTCTGCCCTTGTGTACAGTGTTTCCGAATTGTTCCGTGAATTGTTCGATCAATTCTGTGCTGACGGTATAGCAGCATTTTTGGATAGAGGGTCCTAAATGAACTTTACAGTTTGTGGCAAGCGTTCTAAAACGGGTTTTCATCTGCGCTAATGTATTTACTGCGATTCGTGCGAGGGTGCCTCGCCACCCTGCATGCGCGATGCCGATTGCAGGTGTTGCAACATCCAAAATAAAAATAGGAACACAGTCTGCCGTGAATATGCCCAACGGGACCCGACACTGGGTAGAGACGAGAGCGTCTGCTTCCGGGTGTTGTTTAAGTGCTGTGTTCGCTGTAGAATCTACCTCAATAACTCGATCACTATGGATCTGCCGACAATAGTGAAAATCTGGTAGTCCGCTTTGTTGAGAGAAAATTTTTCTGTTGGTTGCGACTGCGTTTTCATCATCGCCGACATGTTCAGCAAGATTTAAAGATGTGTATGGGGCACGGCTGACACCTCCGTGGCGGAGGGTGATGCCAGCACTGACGATACCGGTTGTCTCAAGTTCCTGAATTACCTGATACGTTTTCATTCTTTGTAGTCTTCTCGTGGTGGGCTAAAGATGTCGAGTGCAACTGCTGGTTCCTCGAAAGCTTTTGCACTGTGCTTTACATTGGACGGGATAAGATAAGCATCCCCTTTTTTTAGTATCCGAGAATCTCCATCGATAGTTAGCTCAAAGGTGCCTTCCAAGACCATTCCCATCTGTTCGTGCGGATGACTGTGTTCTGCGACGACACTATGGGGCTTCAGATCGACAAAGGACATCATTATTTTCTCCCCGTGAAGTGTCCGAATGCTGGCACCGTCAAAGACCTGTTTTTTCTGCTGTTCATCGATCACAAAAAAGGGCATTGTTTATGAGTGCTTCCTGTTTAGAAATGTGTATCTTTTTACGGGAAAGGAATGTCGGGTATGGCTGGTTCAACGTAAAGAAGCCTGTTACAGCTTGAACAGTAGACTGGCTTCTCATACTTTTGTGCCTCTTTGAGTGTCTGTGGCTGAATAGCGATGCGGCAGCTGCTACAGATACCGTTTTTACCTAAGGCGACAAAACCGGTTTTCGAGCGCGATGCCTTCGATTGGCTTTCAAACTGTGCTTTCATCCACCTATGATATTTGTCTCTGAGTACCTTTTCTATTTTCGGTAGAAACGCTTTTCGCTCGTTCAGTTTTGCATTCTTTTCTTTCTCTAAGGTACGCAATTCTTGTTGGAATTGTTCAGTTTCGGTAGCAGTTTTTTCCTTCTCTCGATTCACCTCGTCTTCCAGTTCTGCTAATTCTTTCTTAAGTCGATCGCTCTCCTCCATCAGTACTAAAATAGCGTCTTCAGCTTCTTCGTCTTCCGTATCAAGAAATTCAATCTGTCGTTCCAAGGCGGTATAGGCTTCATTTGATGTGACAACCCGCTGTTCGGATTGATATTTTTCGCGTTGTACGGCATTCATTTCAAGGTTAGCGTTTTTGGAGCGTTGCGCTTTCTCCGCCTCCGTGAGTTCCTCCGATTTTGCTGCGAGATCCTTTTCACATTGCGCGACGGTTGCATTTAATTGCTCAATTTGGCGTGGGATAACTTGAAGTTTTTGGTGAATTAACAACATTTCTAAGTCGCGTTCTTGCAATTGGTAGAGCAAGGCGAGTTGTTGCCGCAGAGACTCATTGGTCATTATGATTCTGACTCCTTTTCGACGAGGTAAGCGAAGAAGATCCCCAGTTGATACAAAACAAAGAGCGGTATTGCCATAAGTAGCATTGAACCCGGGTCTGCAGGAGTTAATAGGGCTGACATGATACAAATACCCAGCAAAGCGTAATTCTGCTTTTCACGGAAGCCCCGCGCGTCAATCACTCCGATATAGGACAAAAACGCCATTACTATTGGTAGTTCAAAAGCGATACCAAATCCTAAAATTAACCGTGTTACGAAGTTAATATATTTTTCCAGATCCCAAATGTTGGGCATTTCTGGAAGCAGTTGTGCGGAGAACTGTAGGACGACGGGTGTGACAATAAAGTAGGCGAAAGTGGCACCAAGAATAAAAAATATAACAATGATTAAGAAGAGAGGAATAGCGAACCGCTGTTCTTCTCGGTTCAGAGCTGGAAAGACAAATGCCCAGATGTGGTAAATAACTATCGGTAGCGCAAGTAAAATACCGGTGGTTATTCCCAACTTCAGGTATGCCATGATACCTTCCAAGGGGCCCACTTTCATGAGTGTGGCATCGACGCTGGAATTCCCAGCACGTAACGTGAGAGCGAGAAACCCAAGTGTTGAGCTTTCTGAACCGGCTGTCGCGTCAATGGCATTCGCGATCAGTGTGTTCATAGAGGTCTCTAAAGGAAACTTAATTACCCTTTCAATAGGTTTACTGAAGGATAAACTCAACACCGTAAAAACAGCTATTGCGATAGCAGAGATGATAATTCGCCGCCGGAGTTCTTCAAGATGCTCCCAGAAGGTCATTGCAACATCGTTAGATTCCATATACGTATGACTCGCGAAATTAGCGATTAGGACGATTTCGGAGGTTTTATATTTGGGTCAGTGTCCTTGTCAATTTCATTTGCTGCTTTTGTCAGTTCATCTTGGAGTTCGGTACCGGCACTCTTAAATTCTCGGATGGCTTTTCCGAGTGAACGTCCCATTTCAGGTAACTTCTTGGGTCCAAAAATGACGAGTGCTACTACAAGAATGACAAAAATTTCCATTCCGCCTATTCCCATGTTCCTTGTTCCTCCTTTAATGAGATATGGCAGTCTGTTACTAGTCTATAAGTATATCATAAAAGCGACATATTCGCAAGTAATTTTTGTGGATGATAGGGTATTTGGTTTTTGGTTATTAGGACACCGTTTTCTATAGACATGTTGCTCCTCTGAAGCAAAGCGTCGTATTTTTGATGGGTAGATGCGGACACAGAAAACCGGCGAGGTTTACCAACCTCGCCTACCGAAAAGAAGTCAGATGTTTGGTGAAAACGTGTTGTATTCTTTCACTTAAACTGCTATGATGTCAAGTACGTAAAAAGAATGTATCAATCCCTGCTTCGATGTCTTCGATCGGGTGTCCATACTGTTGTTGATAGTTTTCGTGGAAGTCTTGTTCCGTCGCTGTCAACGCGGTTAAAGGGAATGTAAGGGTTTCTCGACTGCGATTGCCTGATTCATTCATCGCGAGATACATTTCTTGGTCTTGTCTGGCGCGTGCTGCACCGTATTCAGGTTCTGTATCATTAAGAACAGCCGTAGCAATGCTGAGCAGTTCATCAGCGACGGCAATCTGTCGTTCGGGGAGTGGATAGTTCTTGAGCGGGTTTTCCCACGTAACGGTTTGGTCTGGAAGTTCCAGTTCAATTGTATCGATCACGTCCACACCATCTACATCAATGGTGGTTTGCTTGGGACGGTAGGCAACTCCTATTGCTCCAGATTCTAATTCGTCTGCGGGTGTAACGTAGATGTCTTCACCGACGATGGTGCCCTTGCTACCATCAATCTGCGAAATACCTGTTTGTCCGCGTCCCAAGGAGCGGGCGTGAATGACGTTGGAGTACACCATGAGGGCAGTCGCGTTGTTGTCGAATTCGATGAAACCGAGACTCCACTTGTCGCTCGTGTGGTGTCGTTTCATCCGGTCAATAATAGGAATTACGGGGGTTGTCTGTGTGATACCGAGCACGGATTTCGGTTCACCGCCAGCGCGGAGACGGAGCATGCTCATTCCGTGATGACCGCCTTCATGGAAGATACGGTAAATACGTGCAACTTCTCCGATAATATCTGCTTCAATAACCTTCGACAGGAACCGTTCGCGCGGCACGCGATAGTAGTTTTCAGCTATCTCCAGTTTGACATTATTGGCTTTAGCGCGTTCAATCATCAGATCGGTTGTCGAAAGTGTGACGGTTATGGGGGTTTCACAGAGGATGTGAACACCCGCATCTGCCATAAAACAACCGATTGCATGATGCGCTACACCGGGGGCGGTAATATCAACGACATCGAGTTCTTCGTGCGCGACGAGATCTCGGACGTTGGTGTATGGCGTTGCGTTGTATTCTTTAGCATAGCGTGTTGCTGTCTCTTCGTCTATGTCGCAGATCGCAACGAGATTGTAAACATCTTTGAGTTTCGCAATGACAGGTAGGTGAGCACCTGCACCGCGCCGTCCTGCACCAACTAAAGCGATATTAAGTTTGGACATAGAATACCTCCTGACCTATAAAACCTTCAGCTCTCGTGTGATATGGTATCTCGTGTGTTTTGCTGGTACTGAAGATAGCAGGTCTGTGAAAATGTGTCAACGAAAAATGGTTGGCTGTGGGCTATCGGCGGTCGGAAAGGACAAGTGGTGCGTTTGCGGACACCTACAAGGGGTGTCCCTACTATTATTGAAATGTCTATTGATTTTCGTAATTTACCATAAACAATTATGTTAGCCATTATCCTTAAAGATCTGCGCTGTTATGCCAATTCCCGCAAATATCGACGTATTCAGTTTATGGTTTTATGTGCACTATCTCTTTTTCTCTTTGTAGCGACGGTTGAATTCTATGCGCATCGACGGATGGTAGGTACAATTGAGGTCGGAAAGCAGACGTATATGCTTTTCATTATTGCCCTTTTCTTTCCCCAACTGTGGGTATTGAGACATGCGGTCGATGCCTTAAACATGGAGCGTAGATACCTGAAAATCCACGGACAGAACGGGGCACTGCTTGCGCTAACACCTTTGGCAAATTGGAAAATCTTGACGGGCAAATTGATTGCGGTCGTACTTTGGGCAATGTGGGGTATTTTGCTGATAGTTCCGTTGTTTGCACTCTCAAGTTACATAGGTGGTTTCGTGCTGTCTCAGTGGCTGAAATGCGGTGTGGTGTTATTGGTGAGTTGCATCTTTTTTGCATTCATCGGTATAAGTATTGCTTTATGGACTGCTCCGAGTCAGGCAAAAGGGATAAGCTACGGTCTTGTTTTGCTCATAACCTTCTTGCCTTTCATTCCTTTTTCGCTATTTGAGACGGTTCCGATATTGGCGGCGATGAGTCCGTTGTGTGCCCTCTTGTCAATTCTTAATGCCAGTCAAGTCAACTTGTGGTTGTGGAATGTTGGGCTATTTTGTGTGTTATCGTTTTTGATTTTTCCTGTTTTGGTTAGACGAGTCCGTTTCTGTCTGATATAAATATGTACACTTCACTGACATAGAAAGTAGTGGTGCAGGATTGTAAATTAAGTTTAGAAATCATCTTATGGCGAACACACCAAAATACCCAACAAATCTTCAAGAAGAATCGCCATCAGGGCACCCCGGAGTAACCTTTCGCGCCATTCTGCTCGGCATTATACTTATCCCGCCGAATACGTATTTTATTATGGCGAACCATCTTCGGTTCTGGAGTACTTTGCCGACGACGATGTCTTTGATTTACAATGTCGTTGTAACGTTGGTGGTGTTAACCTGCCTGAATTTCCTGCTCAAATTACTACTGCCCCGTTTCGCGCTACGACAGGGAGAATTGCTTACTATCTACGTCATCCTTTCAATCTCTTCGGCGATTGCAGGACACGACATGATGCAGACTGTTGTGCCTGTGATTCCGAACGGATTTTGGTTCGCAACACCTGAAAATGAGTGGCAACAACTCTTCTGGCGACATCTACCGGGTTGGATGACGCTTGATGATTTGTCCGTCTTACAAGATTTTTACGATGGCGATACGTCCTTTTATAGGCAAAGGTATCTGATGGCGTGGTGGGAACCGATTTTGTGGTGGACGATTTTTTTGTCTGTGCTAATTTGGGTGATGATTTGTATTGATCTACTCCTCCGTAAGCAGTGGATTGAGCGCGAGCGGCTCACTTACCCGATTGTGCGTCTGCCGATAGAATTGACGTACTCGGACGGACGGCTTTTTAAAAACAGGATGCTGTGGGCAGGTTTCGCTATTGCGGGAGGTATCGACCTGATTAATGGCATCCATGCATTCGTTCCAACATTTCCAGAGATACCGGTTCGTAAGGCAGATCTCGGAATCTACTTTACTGAGAAACCTTGGAGTGCTATGGGGTGGACCCCGGTCTATATCCTATCGTTCGGCGTAGGACTTGCCTTCTTGATGCCGTTGGAAATGTCATTTTCACTCTGGTTTTTCTACCTATTTTGGAAAGGTGAGCGTATCTTGGGTAGTGCTATGGGGCTGCAGGTGCTACCAGCATTCCCCTACGATGGACCGCAGGGGGTCGGTGCCTATCTGGCTATTGCCTGTTTTGGGCTCTATGGCGGACGTAAGCATTTTTATGGGGTGTTCAGGAACCTGATCGGGAAGAGAGACGAAAATCTTCCACCAGAGATGCAAGATTCTTCGGATTATCGATGGCCGGTGGCAGGACTTATAGGTGGAGTTCTTTTCCTTTTCATCTTTTCACACCGCGGTGGGATGGCGGTCTGGATGATAGCGTTGTATTTCGCTATTTATTATCTCCTTGCGTTGGGAATTACACGGGTCCGTGCTGAGGTAGGTCCTCCAACGCACGAGATGTTTGTAGCGAACCCACGTCAATTTATTATCGACTCGCTCGGTTCACGTATGATTCCACCGTCGAGCCTAACAATGATGTCGCTCTATTACGCGTTCAATCGCGGGTATCGGGCACATCCGATGCCGCATACACTGGAGGCTTTTAAGTTGGTAGAGGTTGCGGATATGCGAGCGAGACGGATGGTCGTGGCATTAATGTGTGGCGTCTTTTTTGGTATCCTTGCCTCGTTCTGGGCGTATCTGGTAGTCTCCTACGATATAGGCGCGAATCCGGGGTTGGGAAATGGCGGCTATAATAGGTTACGCTCGTGGCTCTATTATCCGACAGAAACGAACATTCCAGCGGTGACATTCATGGGGGTTGGGTTTTTATTTACCGGACTGTTATGGTGGTTACGCACCCGTTTTCCGATGTTTCCGTTTCATCCTACTGGATATGCGGTGGCGAGTAGTATGTGGACATTCGGCTGGCTTTGGTTTTCTGTGTTGATTAGTTGGGCAATCAAGAACCTTGTTTTACGGTTCGGTGGCATCCGGCTCTATCACAAGGTGTTACCCCTCTTTTTAGGGCTAATACTTGGACAATTCATCGTCGGTGGCACGTGGGTACTCATCCGGCTTATTTGGCGGATTTCTGTGTATTCGTTTTATCGTTAGGCTGTTGCAATGCAGAAGTTGTCTTTATAGGTGTTCAGCGAATTGATCACGTATACGCACTTTATCGTTATCGTCCCCGAAACCGAGGCTAAACCATCCGTCATATCTACGCTTCTTCAATTGGGCAAACAGGTCTACAAAGTTGATCGTCCCTTCACCGGGGACGAGGTGGATTTCGTACTCGCCGGTATTATCGTTGAGACGGACCTGACCTATATTTTCTGCGCCGAAAGTATCCAAAAACCCTTGCCATCCTTCAGGGACGAGATGTCCGTGCGCGACATTAAATGCCCACTTAAGGTAGGGGGAGTGCATTACATCAAAGAACCAGTGTGTTTCCTCGACGTTGTGCGGGATGTAGTGGATTTCGGCGTGTTCTGGTTCTCGGTTGTGGTTCTCAAAGAAGATGACAATCTCCGCCTGTTCCGCGCGTGCTACCAATCGCTGGATGCGTTCAATAGCGGCATCACGGCGTTGGGCAACATCACCGAAATGGTACCCACCGTGTCCGATGAGCCAGCCACATCCGAGTTGTTGTGCGAGTTCTAAATTCGTAAAGAGATAGTCGTCAACGGCTTCAGACATAATTGGCACATATTCAGCGTTGTTGATTGCTGAAGAGGGATGGATGCCGATAGCGATGTCGTGGGTTTCACACAATTCTCGCACGGTGCGGACGCGTGCAGTGTCAAACGAAGCGATGTTATTCGGTGGGACATCGGCTTGGAAGTCGATATATCCGAACCCGTTTTCAGCAGCCCATTGTATTGATTCTTCAATGGGTTTCTGTTTAGGCGCATCAAATCCAAATCGTTCTTTTATATCATTCTGCAAATTCTCTACCCTCCCGCTGATTGGTCTCCCATTTTCGGTGTGTTGCGAAGAGTTTGACTTCAAATGGGCGCATTCGCGTCACGAATCCGCCTTCAGATACAGACGTTTTCTCGTCTCCGTAGAGTTCTACAAACTCGGTTCCGTTGAGTGGATCCAATCCGGTAACTTCAACTCCCATATGGGCATGTGGATCTTCATTGACGAGGATGATAAGCCAATCTCGCCCATTTCTGCGAGCCGTGATGCTCACGCCGCGCATGGAAACAGGGACCTGTATATCGGTACGTCCGTCATCTGTCACATGCACTGTGACATACCGCTCGATTGGTGCTGTGAGAAAGGGTTGGAGCGCATTGAGTTCGCTCGTTAGTGCATATAGCGATTTTCGGAACGCGTCTTTTTGCTCGGATTTGAGATAACTGGAACCCCAATACAAAATACCTCGCGCGCCATGTGTAATGCAAACATACGCCATCAGACGCGATTCAGCAAAGGTGGGAAACGCGGTGATGTCACCGTGCTCATCGTCCAAGTCGTTCCATGAAAATGCCTGAAGCACCATCCAGACAGGTCTACTCTTACCAAGTTCCCGCCATCTGTCCGTTGCATCGGCGACCCGTATGGCGTGACGTGTATCTGCTCGAATCGGATAATCGTCGCATCCAGTAATGTCCACGAAGTCAATGTATTGTCGGACAAATTTCAGATCGCTATCCCGTGCTTCGTTAATCCAGACTTGCCGATTGTGAGGATCGACGCTGCGGATGAATTCAACGGCTTCCCGCATATTCGGCATAATCTCTGCGGCGCGTTCTTCGGAATACTCTATAGCGAGAGGTGTTTGCATCCACCATTCGTCCTTATTTGGAAACACGCCTATCCTATCCTGTCGCCAAAGACCGCTATATGCCGTGAAGTTCCACACCACTTCATCGGGACCTTCCCAGATAGCAAGCGCGGGATGTTCAGCAAGGGTACGGATACGTTCCTGAAATTCGGGGGTCGCTCCGGACTGAAGTGATAACGGCACCCACCCCATCATTCCGTGTGCCTGTACCCGATCAAGAGAATCTGCGTTTCCACATCGGATGAGGTTAACACCTGCTTCTGCCATGTCTCTGAGTCCATCGTCTTCAGCCGGATATTCATAAAAACCGATCGGGAAGAGACGACGTCCATTTTGTGTTAAAAACCCATCACCGTGTCCATAGACAATATCGTTCATCGGGTGCCTCCGTTTCACATAAGATTTCGGATCTCTTCATGTTAGCAGGTGGTTTTCCCACCATGCGACATAATCCGCATCACTTATATCGTGCGAAAGTCCTCGTTTTTCCATGTCTTGCTTGAATCTTTCCGCCATATTTTTATCCCAATGAGTTGTAACCTCTGGCGGTTCAGGTATGTCGCCCATGTCCGCTGTTGCTGCCATCCATGTGTCAAGTCGTAAAGCAAGATCGTTTCGCACAGTGTCATAATCTGGGTCAGCAGCGAGGTTATTAATTTCGTAAGGATCTGCTTGCAAATCATACAACTCTTCAGTCGGACGGGTTTGTTTCATGAAATGCTGTTGCGCGGGTGTCAATTCTCCACTTGTTGAGAGCAGAGGCATTAAGCTCCAGAGCGGGTACTGTTGTTTCTTGTAGCCGTTGAATTGCATATAAGGACGTTCAGGGTGATAATTACGAATCAATTTATAGCGGTGCGTCCGGATGCACCGAATTCTATCGTCCGTCCCATCGCACCGATCTCGTGCTGCGAAAATTGCGTCGCGTGATGTTGCCTCTGGACCGAGAAAGATCCGCCCTTGCATAAAATCGGGAATCCTAATACCGGCAAGAGAAAGTGTTGTTGGTGCGAAGTCAACACCGCTAATGAGTTTATCACTGACAACACCGGGTTCAACGTGTCTGAGGCATCGGACGATGAGAGGGATATGGATACCGCCGTCGTAGAGGAATTGCTTGCAGCGGATATGGGCACGTCCGTGGTCGCTCATGAAGAAGATGATGGTATTGTCCGTGAGTCCTTCAGCGTCCAAGCGTTCGAGAATTTGTCCTACCTTCCTGTCTAAAATCTGAATGCTTTCGAGGTAGAGTGCCCAGTCCTTGCGGGTGAGTGGGTGATCCGGGTAGTAAGGTGGTAGTTCGACATCCTCTGGTGGAATAGGTCGTTCTGGATCTGGTTTGAAAACGCGGTGTGTGTCTGGAATATTGATTTGGGCGTAAAACGGTTGTCCTTCAGCGCGTTCGTTCCAGTCGATACCATCAAAAGGTTGTTCTCGGTGAAAATTAAAATCGGTCTTTCCGGGACGATCATAGGGTGGTCCTGGGCTGTTGCAGGTAAAATAGCCAGCCTCTCGGAAACAATCGGTGATGAGTTTTATGTCTGCCCGTAGCGGTTTATCACGATTACTACGATGGTTGTGGGCATCAAAGTGCGTCTGATATGTACCAGTGATCAGTGCGGAGCGGCTCGGCGAACAGACCGGGCATGTAACGAAAGCATTGGCATAACGGGTGCCTTCCGATGCGATACGGTCAATATGTGGTGTTTTCACGGCTGGTGTGCCGTAACAGCCGAGATCTGGAGAAAGATCTTCGCCATAAATCCAGAGAACATTTGGTTGTTTGGTAGGCACGACTACCTCCTCTCAGAGATTCTAATAGAAACTATTATGTACCGTTGGCGTTGTCGACAACATATCGATTTCGGAATAGGGTTTGACGCATCGGTGGCATCTCAGCGAGTTGTTTTGGATGTGGCTTGTAAACCTCTGCGAAACCGCTATCGACAGGACTATACAGGTTGAAAATGGCGATCCTGTCGTTTTCTGTATTTTTCCATGTTGTTGCGCTGTGGGTAAGTGCTTCTGTGAAAAAGAGTAGTGAACCTGCTGGACATCCGTAAGTCGACCAGATATCGGAGTCGGGGTTTTGAATGTCAGTGGGTGCCGTATAGACTGATTTGTGACTTCCGGTCACTAAGAGTGTGCCGCCTTGTCCATTTTTCACCTCGTTGAGTTCCCATACAATGCGAGTGTGTGGGCTGTACCCTTTGCCGGGGAAAGCATTATAGTAGTGGACGTCGCCGGGGAAGCGGAGTAATCCATTACCGTTGTGGGGACCGAAGTTTCCCATACCGAGGGTGCGGTAAAAAAGACTTGCGCTTTCAACGGTAAAGCCGTAACACTCTGGACTTGTCACAGCTGGATGTGCTGTGAATTCGTTGAGAAGTGAGATGACAAGTGGATGGTCAATCAGTTTCTGGAGGGGACCTCCGAGTGCGTTCCGTTCATGTTCTGGAATGGATTCCGGTTCGTGATGCAGACGGGATCCAAAATCTTGCATCTCTTTGAGTTCTGACCCTGTAAACACTTCTGGCACCAGAAACCAACCGTGGGTATCAAAAGCGTACCGCTGTTCCTCAGTTAGTTCAGGGACGGCTAAACCATCAGCGTTTTGAGTAGGTAGTTCACATGTATCTGTTGGTAATAAGGCACCGAGCCACGGTTGCAAATTTCTATTCGTCTCTTTTTCCATCTGATTTCCCTCCTCATATTCTTAGATTTCTGCGGGATAGGCAGATGTCCGTTGGTTAAAATCTCCATTGATAACATTGCCACCTGCGTAAGTTTCTCGGAAAAGCGTTTGTCGTTTCGGTGGCATTGCTTCGAGAAGTTGTGGGTGCGGTAGCCAATTCGACCAACGGCTCGCTACAGTGTTATATAAGTTTGAAATGCAGGTCCGCTCGGTAGAATTAGATTCAACTTGTGTATGTGTCAGAGATTCTGTGAAAAAAATGACGGAGCCTGGAGGACACGCATACGTCTCCCAAAGTGGTGAGTTTGGATTCTGCGCCAATTCTGGTATGGGATATGCTGCTTTGTGGCTTCCTGCGATAAAGCGGATGTTGTTCGTTTCGGCAGTGACTTCGGTTAGTTCCCATAAGACGCGTGTTAACCCGCTCCATCCGCGTCCAGGCACACATCGGTAGAGATGGGAATCACCCGGTAGTCGGAATAAGCCGTTTCCCTTTTGAAAAACGGATTCAGTTTCAGCGGATGGTGTTGTCGCACTAAACAGTCGGGTTGTCTCCTCCAACCGAAAGCCGTAGCAATCCTCGCTCGCTGCTGGTGGGTATGCTAAAAATTCGTTAAGGAATCCGACAATGACAGGATGATCGGCGAGTTTCTGTAGCGGACCGCCAAGTGTACAGCGTTCTGGTTCCGGAATGCGTTCTGGTGATTCCTGAAGGAGTTGGCAGAATTCGCGCATTTCCAAGATGTCAGCATCCGATAAAACGCTTGGGATCAAAAGCCAACCGTTCCGATCGAAATCGTATTTCTGTTTTTGTGTTGGGACACTGACGGGAACACCGTCGGCGTTGGTTCGCGTCAATTCTTCAGGTTCGACCTCAACGGCACTCCCTAAATTTTTATTGACGATAAAAGGTTTCTTCGTTACAAGTTCTTTGTAAGCCATCAGGATGTTCCTTTTATATCTGGATTTGGGAACTGATCCCTATGTTTTATTAATTGAGGTATTTGGGTTTTCCAAGGCTATCGTTGACTGTAAGTTTTTAGCACGCGGAGCATGTGCTGTGCGTAACTCACTGTTGAGATAACAACAAATACCAGAGCGAGACAGAGACTATAAAATTCAATATTTTCCGGTAAGCGTGGTCTTATTGGACGGAGTAGGTAAAACATGATAGCAATTGACAAAAAGAAGCTGGTGCATTTACCCCATAAATTGGAGCGGGTAATCATTTTTGCCTTGTACACTAAAATGCCGTTGCCGATCACGATTGACACATCACGGACGACAATCACGAAAAACGCCCAGACCGGGAAGGTGGATTTTAATAGAACGAGTGCAAAAACTGCAGCCGAGAGTGCGAGTTTGTCTGCCACGGGATCTAATATCAAACCGAGTTCGGTGGACTGCTTTAGACGCCGAGCGAAGAAGCCATCTAATAAATCTGTGATGACTGCTATCGATCCGCAAATAATTGCGTATATCCACTGCTTCTGGTAGATAAAATAAAAGATGAAAGGAACCGTGAGAAGCCGCGATACCGACAGAATATTGCTGATGTAGAAGAAATCCCGAGGTGCAATCTGGATTGACTGGGTTTCGGTAAATTGATGAATAGGAGCCTTGAATGCCATTATTTTATGGTGCCACAGATGAAATCTTATCCTATAGAAACGATTATTCGAGTATGAGAGACCTGCTGAGTACGCTTTATCCTTTCATGACAATATCAATTATTTTTTGCCGTCAATTGAAAGGCGATCCGCCGGTTCTGGTTTGTCAGAATTTCGATTTCGCGTGTGAGGAGTTTATCGAGTGGAATCGTCTCTAATAAAGTCTGTTTTTCTTCAAGCGAAATGCGCAGGCGTATGCCGACCTGATAGGCGAGTTCCCGAGGATCTTCTGGTTGTTCCTCTGGCGGTTGCCATCCGAAAATTAATCGACTGGATAGTGCCTCATACGCTTTATACAATTCTTCGATTTCGGTCGTCAGCGACTTTGATACCGATTCAGTTTCGGTATCTGGATCTTCTAATATCCGTATGCGGCCCGTAAGATAGGAGAGATGTTCTTGGACTTCTAAGATTTGGAACCGGTATTCACCTGCGGTAATAATATTCATGAGACCGTCGTCTAAGTGTTCAACGTGAAGGATACGAACGGCTGTGCCGACATCATAAGGTGTAGCAGCTTCACCTACCTCCTCTCCTTCTTTGATAAGAACGACACCGAATTCGGATTCATGCTCTAGGCAGAATTTGACCATGGTGCGATAACGTGGTTCAAAGATACGAAGTGGTAGAAGGCCACCGGGGAACAGAACTGTCTGTAATGGGAAAAGCGGAATCTGGCGTTCGTACGATGTTTGGCTTTTCGATGAAACTTCGGCACTCCGCATGTGAAACTCCTCTGCGCAGGATGTTTAATGTAGTAAGATGGCTTTAATCTTTTCTTCCTGAAGGCCACTTTTAAAGCGCATCCGGGTTTACATGGCATCTGGTAGATGATCGTTTATACCCACAAGTCTGTATATATTTTTACACAAAATGTCTGATTCGTCAAGTGTTTTTATTTTCTTTCGGTCCTACAAGAGAAATTGGGAACTCTTGACATTCAGGAGAATTTCCGTTATAATTCGTTCAAAGGAATATGTTGGCATAAAATTATACCATTTAACCGAAGCGGCTATTTGCAGAGGTCTTGCGTAGCTGTGAATATCATAATGATTGGAGAAGACCGTGAATTCAGAAAATTTGAGAAACGCTTTAGCGAAATCTAAAGACATCGCCGTAAATCTTTTTGGAAGCGTGCTATTCCAGACACGAGTGGAGCCAATTCATGATGCGGACGGTGTAAAAGGATTAAAAGCTCGCTGGGTAAGTCAGCAAGAGGATCACTCGGTGAGAATTAGTACGCCTTCCGGAAGTGCCGATATCGAAGTAGAGAGTAGCACGGCACCGGCTGTTGAGTATGTGCAGGATGGTGAAAGACGGACGATCGCTATTAGACACATCGAAAATATCTCGTGCGAGCTTGACCGAGAGACGTTGGACCGGATTGCCACGCCCAGAGGGGCAGGTCTTGCAATGGGGATCGGTGCTGGTGTGGGGTTGTTAGGCTGGTTTCTCATTTCGGTGATGCACTCTCTGGCGAGTCCACGTAGAAGACAGACTGAGGACACAGTTCCGCAGATTGTTTCAGGAGAGGATAACGGTCAATCGGCGGATTCTACAAGTGAGTAAGCATGAAAATTACAGCAGTTGATCCGTTTTATCTCCGAATGCCTGACATCACGACCGCGGCTGATGGCACACAGGATACACTCTTGGTGCGGGTTCGCACTGATACGGGACTTGAAGGATGGGGAGAATGTGATGCCTCACCCTTGGTAAGTCTCGCTGTTTATTGCTGCCCGATGTCCCACGGAAATATCATCAATATCCGCACTTCGTTAATTGGCGAGACGCTTGATGGTCCAGACGATGTGGTTCGACTGAGCGAGAAGGCACTACGAAACGGGTTGGATATCCAACAGATTGAGCATGCCTATAGTGGTGCCGAGATTGCTTTGTGGGATCTTGTCGGACAGAAATTGGAAAAACCTGTTTACCGTATGCTCGCTGAGATGTCAGGGACATCTGATACGGCACATCCTAAATTGCCGTATGCGTCTGTCCTTTTCGGGGACACACCGGAAGCGACCTACCATATCGCAGCCGGATTACGCGAACGTGGATATCGTGCTGCGAAGTTCGGTTGGGGACCCATGGGAAAATTCGGCGAGTCAAACGATATTGCGCTTGTGCGTGCGGCGCGCGAAGGTATGGGGACAGATGCACAGATTATGATTGATGCTGGTGTTGTCTGGGGAACCGACCACGAAACGGCTTACCGGCGTGCTGAGGCGTTTGCAGCATTTTCTCCGACATGGTTAGAGGAACCGCTTGCTCCTGATGCGGTTGATTCTTATGGGGCACTTACGCAAAAGAATCCAAGCGTTCCGATCGCCGGAGGTGAAGGGTCAAATATCTACCGAATGGCTGAAGACTTGATCGCACACGGTGGCGTACATTTCGTGCAGATTGACGCCGGACGCATTGGTGGGATTATGCCGTCTTTTAAGGTCCGTCAATTGGCAGAACATCACGGTATTCAGTATGTCAACCACACGTTTAAGAGCCACCTGAGCCTTGCTGCTTCAATTCACGTCTTTGCAACAAATCCTGATTTCAATCTATTAGAATATCCGGCGGCAGGGTCTGAGTTATCACAGCGATTAATAGCGGATCCATTGCCAGTTGAAGCCGATGGAATGGTTCGGGCAAGAGATCTTCCGGGACTCGGCGTGCGTGTGGATACGGAAGCGATCCGTCCGTATTTGGCTCCGGTACGGATTGAGGTAGGAACGGATACAGTTTTTACACAACCACTATTATCATAGGTATGGTTCCCATCTCCTTACGGTTTCTCTTTCACTGCTTCTGCTACCAGCCTTTTTAACGCTGCACCTCTGGCTTGATATGAGATTAATTTACCTTCCCGGTCAATAAGCCACGGAGATGGCACACCGCGAATGTCATACTGTTTTACTAAAGGACTGTTCCATCCTTCGCCACTGAAAATTTGCCGCCAAGGAATTTTACACATCTCAAGATATTCTCGGAGTTCCGCTTCATCTGTATCAAGGCTGACGCCGATGACATCAAATCCTTTGTCGCTATAGGTATCGTAAACCTTTTTGATATTTGGCATTTCTGCGATACACGGACCGCACCAGACTGCCCAAAAATCGAGTAAGACGACTTTTCCACGATAGTCCTGAAGTGAAATCGGGTTACCGCCAAGGTCAGTAGCAAAAAAGTCGGGGACAGGTTTCCCAATCATCTCCAACTTCGGATCTGCCTTGAGATGATACATTTTTGCGAGTTCTGCATTGCCTAACTTCTCATGAATTTTGGCAAGTTCTCTGAAAACACCCGGTGGACGTGGATCTTGCTTCTCAAGTTTCTCAAAAAGTTGAAGCCTGTCCTCATGTTTTCCCATGTCTTCTAACATCTCGCTGAGGATAAAATAGCCACGAAAGCGTTCATAACGCTGAGGGTCCATGATAGTCTTGAAGCTGTTAATCAAGTTATCGGCATCTTTTTCTCGTCCGGCTTCAACATAGAGGCGGACGAGTCTCGGATGGAGTCTGAAAAAATCCACATTCTCAGGCATTTGTTGTAGTGCTTTCTCAAATGCTGTGATAGCTCCTTCAAGGCTTCCGTATGCTTCTACTGGATAGTCATCCCATCTACCGGTTGATTTGTAAATTCTGTAGGAAAAACTCAAGTTTAAATATAGATTTGAAAGTAGGACAGAATCTGCCTCTGGGTTCGCATGGTGCCGACATCGGACGATTGGGTTCGCATTTCCATATACGCGGCATGCCTCGTTTATCCATTCTCGATACTCAGGACGGATCTCATAGTCATAACTCACGGGCGAGTTAGGATCCGTGTCATAGGGTAAAATTGGCTTGCCGTCCTCTTCATCTGCTGGGCAGATTAGGGCATCTGCATCCGTCAAATATTTGGGGTGAAGTTCGGAGAGCCATTCAGGAAAATCGCCATGTTCATTTTCATAAGCTCGGAGTGCTTTGCCAATTGCGATCAGGTTTTGCGTGCAAACATTAATCAAATTCATTGTGTTGCATCCTTTGTTCCAATGGTTATCTGGGGAATATGTTCGATATGGAAACGGAAATCGGATAAGACGCTCACAAAAAGCAAGCAGCTCTGCTTATACACGTTCATGGATGCACTTTTAGGGACTATTTCGTAAGATTAGATTTACTTTTTTGTCAACTGGAGAGCAAAGATTGGGCAAGCACAAAACCTGTTCTACACAAAAGACCAAGAGACAACGGAGCACAAGGCTATCCGGACAATGGAAAAAAATTACTTCCGAATCAGCATTTTTCGCGTGGCTGTGACATCCCCGGCTGTCAGCGTATAGAAATAAACGCCACTTGCAATAGATTCACCAAGTTCGTTCCTACCATCCCAATACGCTGCGCGGTTACGAGATTTATAGATACCGATGGGGTGATGTCCTAAGTCCAGAGTCCTAACTAACTTTCCATCCACAGAATAGATAGAAATGCTTACCTCGGCAGGTTCCGCTAACTGATACGGTATCCACGTTTCGGGGTTGAAGGGATTTGGATAGTTAGGTAATAGTGTGGTCTCTTTTGGTGTCAATACGATCAAGAGTTGTTCGAGCATTAAGATGCCACGCTGAAACGTGGGATGGGTTAGGTTCATTTGTTGTGCCAGATGCAGCCACTGTTGTATATTTGCCTGTGTAAGAGCGATCTCTGGGTCGTGATGTCTTATAGAAGGTGCGGCTGCGCCTTTACCGAACGCTCCAGCAACTAAAACGAGATCGACGATATTCACAACATCGTCTCCGTTCACATCTATACGATTTAGTCCCCGCTGTCCGAACTTAGAGGCAACTAATACCAAATCCTGAATGTTGATTCTACCATCTTCGTTCACATCCTCCGGCGAGGTGATTGGGAATTCCTGATGTGTGAAGTTTCCATGCACGTCTATAACCCGTAGGGTTACAGAGTCATCTATAACCTGAAGGGGTTCAGAATCAGCTGTCAGGGTCAACGGAGCGGTGACAAATTCGACAATGTTGCTGCTGCCGTCTAGGGATTTGCAATCAAGTATGCTTAAATCATGACCGTTTAGGTACTCAACTGTAGTAAATAGTTGTACTTGATGGAGACCGTCGAGGTCGGTTATTTTAAAGCGGAGAAGCATACCATCTGGACCGGGAGACCCCATTTCAATCGTTGTAGGTTCATTGAAGTATGTCTGATGAGTGTTGAAGTAGCGATGGGCAGCCAGCCACTCGGCAGCGCAGGGCGAGGTTGTCATCGGCTCGGTACTGTATGAGTCTATCCAAGGTTTCAAATTGTTGCGGAAGTCGTGTTGCAATCCAAAAGCGTGTCCGAGTTCATGAATAGTCACATCAATTTCCTCAAAACACCAACCAGAGGCAGGGATGAGGACTGTTCCTCCAAAAGTTCCGAAGGGGCCCCCAAAACCACACGCAAAACCGTCAAGAGCTTCCGTACTGGTATCTAAGGCGGCAAGATAGATGTTGGTAGATCTATCGAAGTGCTCACCGATTTCTTCCCAAACCTTTCCGGCTTGCGTATGATAATACTCATCATTAAACTTCCCTTTCACGTGATGTACGACTGCCTTACCGGTTGCATCTGTTTCAAACTGAAAAGTTTTTCTGCCGAACCCATAATGTTCCATCTGTCCAGCGAAAATCTGCTGCGCCTCTTTTATCAACTTATCTAACTTTGTGTCTATATCGGGCTGAGTGGGTCGGTCGTTTGGCAGGAAGTAAATCAGGCGCACGATGTCTCGTTGATACTGTGATTCTAAATGTCTTTGGATGTTACGGACACGGACGGTGCCATCTTCACCACCACTAGCGATGGTTGTGCCGTCGGGGGAGAAAGCGATCCCTCTAATCCAACCCGTGTGCCCTAGCAACGTAGCTATGTTTTCACCACTTTCAGGAGACCAGAGCGTTACTGCTTCCGACCCACCGCTGGCAAGTATTTTCCCGTCAGGGGAGAAATCAATAGCGGCTGCTCCATTATTATGAAGTGTGCCAAGGAGTTTCCAATTTGAGACAGCCCACAATTTAATTCCTCCATCCCACGAAGAACTCGCTAATATCCGGTTGTCTGGAGAAAATTTAACGTTGTTGATATCTGAAGTATGTCCCTCTAAAATCGTGGTAATTTGTTTTACCTGAATATCCCAGATTTTCACGGTAGTCCCTGTGCCGTCATCTGTGGCGAGGTAATTTCCATCCTGTGAAAAGGCAAGTGTCCACACCCAGACGTCGTGTTGGAACGTAGCAATTTCAGCCTGATTGGAGATATCCAAGATCTTTGCATGTCTACCGGAAGTAGCGATCAGTTGCCCATTGGGGTGAAATGCTGCTGTATGGATTGGGGAAGGCATTCGGACTGTAATAGGTTCATGGGTCCCAATGTTTTCCCACTGAGAAATATCCCATATTTTAAAGGTTCTATCCTCACTGCCACTCACAAGCAATTTTCCATCTGGAGAGAATATTACTGAATTGACTTTGTCTTTATGGGCGTTGAGGTCTTTCACGGTGTTCTCTCGCAAGTCCCACAGTTTGATGGTGTTGTGCCCACCAGCACTCGCGAGAATAGAGTTATCTACTGGTGAGAATGCCACCGATTGGACAGGACCACCATGCTCAAGGACGGCGCCGTCTTGGGCAAAAGTAAAGGAGGCAAAAAGTAATAAGACAAGTGCCGCCACATATAAGCGTACGAATTGCATTCTAGGAATCCTTTTCAATGCGTTCAGGTTTGCTACTTCAAAGCGTTATGCTAACGTTAACCTAAGTTCTTATCTACATACAATAATTCCTATAGAGATGTGAAGTCATGTATAAATTATTATATAAAAAATTAGTTTTAAATATAAAACACCATTATGATTTTATAATAGGTCGCCTACATTTACAAGCCAAATTAAATCTGTAGATGATTTAAAAATGAAGGAAATCTGCAGGATGTTCAAGGAAACTGGGGTTTGAACATCCATGGCTTTTTGGACGGAATTTGATTGGTAACTAAAATTCTCCAGAGACGGAGATGCGTTGGGAACCACCGAGGGTGTGTGTGTTGAAGGCGTAGTTGATAAAAAATGACATCTCATTTACCCGCAAGCGGAGTCCGGCACCAGCTGAGAGTCCATGTCCGTTCCATCCGCCGCGGAGTGCGACGATATTGAAGAGCCAATATTCTGCCCCTATGCGTGGGACGAGTCCACCTCCGCCACCCCCTGCCTCTAGATCGGCTTGGTCAGTTTCGATATCTGCACCGATAGCCCCTTTGCCGAGACGTGGAACAGTAAAGTGATAAGCCGTCCCAACTCGGAATCGACGCGTGCGGGTGAACGTCGGTCTGTCAGCGGTGTCCCAACGGATCTGGGTGCCTGTTGCATCTAACAACATTGCCCCGACACGTAATCCTTTGTAGGGTTCTGCGATTACGCCAATATCAATGCCGAAGCCGTTTCCACTGTTTTCAAAGATGGATTGGTTGAGAAGTTTGAGGTTTCCGCCGACAGATACAATCGGGTGAACTTGGCGAGCGTAAGAGATGAGTAGCGCATTGTCGGTATTGCTGAAATACTCGGCGACTTCAGGTTTGTCAATATAGGGTTCACCATCTTCTTTAATTCCGTTGCCGTTTTTATCCTGGAAATCGCCGAGGATACCATTGTTATTTATGTCAATAAACGTGGTTCGTGGTATATCGTCAATGCCGAGTCGGATCCAGCTTAGACCGAGGCTGCCGATGTCCTCAATTTGATAGACATAGTTAAAGAAATTATAGGTAACTAATCCTCTGCTCAGCCAACTACCATCTCCAGTGCTAAAAGTGTCGGAGTACATAGCGGTAAAACTGTGTTTTTTGACTTTCGTAAGTCCGGCGGGATTCCAATAAGTAGCAGTTGCATCGTCAGCGATGGCAACGAACGCACCTCCCATTCCCAAAGCGCGCGCACCTACGCCGTGACTGAGGAATTCAGCAGCATGTGCGCCTTCATCCGCTGCGATGCCAGTTGTGGCTGGAATGAGGCTTACTATCAAAATGTAAAAGCAAATGAATCGAATTTTTGTCATGACCTTAAAACGGCGCGCTTTGTAAGCGCGCCTACCATATTGGAAATTTTTAAAACATCGCGCCTGAAATAAAACAGATAGACGAAGCAGTGCTCTAACCCGGCGCGAAGTCATAGATGGGTTCTCGAATAATAACGCTTAAAACGCTCCAGAAGGCACCGACGCAGTATTCACCGAGGATCACACCGAAAAAGAAGAATACCATCGTTCGGTAGGTTCCGGGTCCCCCAAATCGGAGTGCCATCCACTTGAGAAAACTGCTGATGACTAAGCAACTCCAAAAATAGCCGACACCACCTGTCATAGAAATAGGATAGCCAGCTGGATGGAGGGGCCACCAGATAAAACGCATCCGCATGATCATTAGGAAGAAAGTGAAACCCATACCGCATGCCATAAAGGACATTGCGGGGATGTCCGGGTCGCGTGGGAAGGCAAATAGACCGGCAAGCCAGCCGAATTGGCCGATATGTCCGACCGATGGTCCGATGCCACCGCCTGCGCCTGTAATTGCGCCACCGAGACGATAGAGTTCGCTGAGCGTTGCCCAAAATGATGCGAGAGATCCGAGAATGACAGCGATGACCATTGCGAGCACCAGACGTTTCGTGTTCATATTTGCCCGTTCCGCCATCTTAAATGCTTCGAGTTGGTGTGGCATGATATGTTCACGGTAACCACGTCCGCTGAAGAACCAAAAATAGGGAAAGACTGTCAAATTGTTGGGTCCAATACGGCGCGTTCCCAAGATGTTAACTAAGAACTGTTGTGCATTACACATCCCCGCCATTTCATGAGCGGGAGGACCGAGTTCCGCACGGACACGCGTAATAGCGAGTGAGATGGCAAAGAAGAATGCGAAGAAGGGGAGAATAATTGGGAGTGTCATTCCCGCCTTCAGACAGAACCAGATGATATAAAGTCCAGCGAGGACGATAAGCAAGAGCGCGGTTCGATAGCGGATGGGTTCTTGTGAGTCGTCAATACCCCCCGATGTCCCTAAAATTGTGCGCACAACGTTAGCAATGTGTCTACGCGTTACAAGAAGAGCGATAACAAAGATCGCCATCCACCCTCCAATTGACTGTTCACTACCATATGGAAAAGGGGCTGGGATTGCGAATGCACTGCCGGCAACTCGCTGGATTTTCTCGAACAGGTAGAAAAACCACATGGAAAAGGAGAGATCAAGTGGTAAAAGGAACCCTAATCCGATTACAAACGGATAGAGCGGTACAGGAATGTTACCAACAGCATTCCACGGTTTTTCGGTGAAGAATCTGCCCCAATTCCGGGCATTGTGCCGGACACTAAAATCTGGGAGTATCGGAAAGAAATGTGCCAAACCGTGCCAGATATTTATAACTGCAGCGATGATGAATCCATACCATAGGATACGACTTCGAAAGAGTTGTGCGGCTCCACCTCTTTCCGTAATTGCCATCGGAAGTTGGATGATTGGATATGCTAATTTCTCGTGTTCTGTCCACTGTTTCCGAACAAGGACATTTAAGCAGATCATGATGGTGCCGAGTGCCAGGATAAGTGATGTCCACCACAAAGTCGGCATTATCCATGCTCCGCCGATTTTGGCGTTATAAAAAGGCGTGTTGCCTTCGTAAAATCCGCGGATAATCTCCCTGTCTGCGACAACGAGATGTTGTGGAACGTAGGTATGGAACATGTCCGCCCAGTCGTTCTCAATTGTTGCGAACCAGAATGCGTGGGGGAGTGCGGGAATTGTTAGGGCTAATGTATCGTGACCAGCCAACCCAGATGCGATAGAGAGCATGGCGTAGATTGTGATCATTTCCCCCTGCGTTAGCGCGGATCGCGGAGCAAAACGTTTCAGGAAGAGGTTAATCAAAATCAGAAAAAAGATGTTAAGAACGACATTCCAAAATAGGGAGATGGTAGTTGGATGCCCAGAGTGCCAGACACACTCAACTTCAATGACCCAAAAGACATTGGGCGGGATTAAAAAGATGGCAATGAGTATTGCGCGCCATGTAACACCGGACGCACGGCGTTGATCTTGTTGGTCTAAATTTTCCACAGTTTATTTTTCGCTTTCTGCCGTTTATAGTAAAATCCGAAGATGCTTAT
Organism: Candidatus Poribacteria bacterium; assembly: GCA_958295815.1. GTDB lineage: Bacteria > Poribacteria > WGA-4E > WGA-4E > WGA-3G > WGA-3G. Next base: position 1,000,718 of record OY282374.1, read on the forward strand.
AATTTGGTATAGCACTTATATATATGATTCCTTTGTTGATGTACTTCTTCATAAAAATGTGCGATTAAAGCCACGCTTTCGGAATTATTGCCTTGAAGTTAAAAGTGTGTGGGAGGTGTGCTCTCTTTCAATTCCCACAAAATGTGTCCAAATTCAAACGCACCTGCTGCATTACCTCTTATAAGTTCCGCGTCAATTCCCCAAGCGAGTTTGTAAGCCGCGAGAATTTGTGTCAACGAGCTTTCTACATTGCCGTGGCAGAGCAGAGCGACCGTGCCGCCTCCACCACCACCGGTAATTTTAGCACCGTAGATACCACCCCGTTTCCCAATTTTCCGAGCGATATTCACAAGTCCATCGACTTCAGGTGAACCGAGTCCTGCCAAATCCCGATAACTCGTGTTGGATTCGTACATGAGATTACCTGCCTCTCTGAGATAGTCGGGAGTGTGATCTGGATCGTTATCAACATTTTTTATAGCGGTTATGAATTGCTGAACACGTGCGTTTTCATAGATAGCATGTTTTACTCGGTCCTTCACGACGTACAATTTTTCGGGTTCTACTTGCGTAACAGTATCAACGGTTTCACCGTATCTGTTGAGGAACTCTTCCCCGGGCATCTGTTCGGGCAATAGGTATTCGCATTGTTCGTGGAATTCCTCGACAGAAAGATTGCACAGATAGTTATCCGCTAATACCTCTGATATGTTTCGGGTTGGGTGATTCTCTCCAGTATCAGTATCTGATGCGAAAGCCGCCTTGAGGATCGTCAACCCCATAAAAGTTCCGGTCCGTGTGTCAATGTAGGCGGTACTTGTTGTACTTCTGCGTACTTTTGTGTAGATACCGACAAAATTTACATTCGATGGGCATGAGACCAATTCCAAGATTTTGTCTGGTTGACAGAGGATTGACAGAATTTTTGTCGACATGCCTGCAACAGAAGTCACCTGATCCATAATACCACAAGGCGCACCAACAATCTGATTTTCAACGGTTTGAGCGAGCTGCGCTATTTCTATCATACCTAACTCTAAATTGTAGAGTTGATTGAGGGCTGTTAGTGTGGCTACCTCAATAGCTGCAGAGGACGCTATACCCCCTCCCATAGGAATATTACTGTTGATAACGATTGTCGCACCGTGTGGAAATTGATCGATTTTTCCTTCCTTAAGAAGCACGTAAAATGTCCCGAGTATGTACCCTGTCCACGCTGTTCTTGGTTTTTTATTAAAGAATTCCCGAATCTGCGAATACGTTTTAAGAGTACTACCGATATAAAAGTTATCGAGCGATAGGTGAAAATCAGGTTTCAGTTGATCGCCAGCACTGAGTGTAACCGCACATAGGTTGTTATCTTCTCTGGCTTGGCATGCGGCGACTGCAGTTCGGTTGAGCGTCATCTCAAAGACATTCGCACCACAGTAATCGGCGATACCGCCCATAATGTCGAGTCTTGCCGGTGCACAGGTCACAATCACCTGCCCTCTTTTTTGTAAGCCAAAGGAAAAGAAAAGGTCAGAAGAATCCTCCTGTAAGAGGTATTCCAATTCAGAGACCTGAAACGGTTTCATTTTGGGGCCGTGGAGTTGTTCGACTTTCATCTGTCTTAATTCCAACCGATGCCGTTTATGGATTTCTTGCTCACAGAGGTTCACCGGTTCATTCTGGGACCAGAAAAAACTTCTGATAGTGAAAAGAATTAGGAAACCTGAACAATCCGTTTCTCAAATTCAGCATGGTTAATCTGTTTAAACTTGTTTTGCCCCTGTTTTTCATAAAAAGCCCACAAATCAGGATTTTCGCTATTGGCGAATATACCGAAGCGTGCATCACTAACTGAAAGATACGATTGCAGCTGTTCCACTCCAGTCCCTATGTATCCAATTTGTTTGCATTCTGCAACGGTTAAAAGATTTTCTTCCGCGTCCATAAGCACAACGTCGGCTCTACCAGTATAAGATCCCATCTGGATTTCATATTGTAGTTTTATGGAACAATCCGAGAATTGCGTCTTAAAATAATTGATAACAGCACGTTCAACTACAACTTCACTTGGTGCCTCACTGAGGAGTTCCATAGGTAGTAGATTATTGAAAAGGAACCCTTGTTCTGGTGCAGGTATTACCTTGGATTTATCAGGAATTTTACCAGAAGAGTGTTTGGGCAGAATAGCGTCGAGCACATCTTTCACTTTTTCAACAAGCATTCCACCATTTTTAATTAATTTATGACAACCTCTTGAATGATCCGAAAGAATTTGACCGGGGACCGCGAATACCTTTCGTCCTTGCTTGTGTGCCTGTTCTGCTGTTATAAGTGATCCACTCCTTATAGGCGCCTCGACTACGATTGTACCGAGTGTTAATCCACTAATGATTCGGTTGCGTTGCGGAAAATTTGTGCGCCTTACGGGCATATCCATCGGAAATTCAGAGATCAACGCCCCAGATAGCGTAATTTTCTCTGCAAGTTTACAATGTTCATCAGGATAGACGCGACTCAAACCTGTACCGAAAACTGCGATAGTTCTGCCTCCGACCTCAAGGGCACCGCGGTGTGCGCACGCGTCAATACCTTTTGCCAGTCCACTTACCACTGTCACACCGTTTTTTGCAAGTTGAGAACTTAGTTGAAAGCTTATTCGCTGCCCATAATCCGCTGCTTGCCGAGGTCCGACTATAGAGATACTATGCGTATCCTCGGGTTTCAGTTCGCCTTTAACATAAAGCACTGGCGGTGGAGAGTCAATATCTTTTAGATGTAGTGGGTACGCATCATCGTAAAGCGTTACGATAGAGCACCCATGCTGGCGGATAAGTTCTAATTCGTGTTTTAGTGGGTAATAAAGTAGTCTTAAACCGGGAGGTGTGGTGCTGCCCGCTTTCTGAAGTGCCTCCTGTATATCTTTATCTGACGCTTTCAGTGCTTCCACAGCACTACCAAAAACTTCAACCAATTGTTGGATTGTTTTTGGACCCACTCCCTGCATCAAGTTGAGATGAATTAGACTTATTGTCTCATCCGATAACATGGTCAGCTCCTAGCAACATATTCCGAGTCTCACTAGGAGAGTCAGCATCTACTATATCATGTTATGCCAATTGGGTTAATTTATCAAGTCTTTTTTGTTTATAGAACTTATGTGTATCCATATCCACTGGCGTAGTGTTGAGAAGCACATCTAAGGGTTGACGACCCTAACGTCTTCTCCATCTTTCAGAGAGTGTTGTCCGGCGGTGACAACGGCTTCCCCTTCCATGAGACCACTGATAACTTCAGCCTCACTACCCCGTACAAGTCCTATTTCCACTGCCCGGCGTCGGCTTACATTATCTTCGATAACAAAAACAGTTTGTGATTTTGTATTGACATCCTCGATGAGTGAACCGCGCTGAATCAGAAGTGCGTCTGTATGGACTTTGATCGGAACGGTGGCTTTCGCGAACATTCCAGGCTTGAGCGTGCCTTCGGAATTGTCAACACGTACCTCAACAGTTGCTGTTCGTCGAGCCGCTTGTAGCGTAGGACTAATGAAAGAAACTGTGCCTGATATTGGTGTATCTATGCCATCAATTTCTATTGTTGCCTGTTGGTCGAGCGTCAATTGGCTCAATTGTGCTTCAATAACATCAACAGTAGCTATGACGGTGTCAATATTGACGATCTCAAAAAGTGGTGCTGCCGGAAGAGCCATTCCACCTAAGTCTAAGTAGCGTTTAGAGATAACACCGGAAATAGGTGCTTGAATCGTGGCATCTTTCAGACGTTTTTGGGCAAGTTTGAGGGCGACATGTGCTTGTGTCCGCGCTGTTTTTGCCGACGTAATCTCTGCCTCCCAACTTTTTGCTGTCTCTAAAGCTTCGGCGGCGATGAATCCCGCGTGTGCTGTTTCAACCTGCGATCGTGCAAGTTCGATATCTTTTTCCCATGTTTTAGTTTCGGCTTGTGTTTCTGCCAACCGTAAAGATGCTTCTGCCTGTTCGACCTGCGCCTCCATAGCTTGAATGTCCTCAACGCGGGCACCGTTGTCAATGAGTTGCAGTTGTTCTGTAGCAATCTTGTGCTGTGCAATGGCGATGTCTAACTGGGTCTTCGCGCTTTCAAGGGATTGTTCGCTGATTGCGCCGTTTTGGAAGAGTTCTGTCATTCGCTCGTGGTTGCTTTTGGCATTGGCGAGGTTCGCATCGGCTTGATTAAGCCCTGCTTCTGCTTGCCTTCGATCTTCAGCACGGGCACCACTCTTAATTTTCTGTAGATTTGCTACAAGCGACCCTAATACTGCTTCCGCTTGTTCTATTTGTGTGACTGTTCGGATTTTAGAGAGATCGACGACCTGTTGTAACGCTATCTCTGCAGCGCGAAGCTGCGCCTTTGCTTGCGTTGTTTGCGAATGCACCCTTACTTCCGCGAGCTGCTTTGCCTGAGAATAAGCGGTTTCCGCCGATTCCAGTATTGCTTCTGCTTGTTGCACTGCGAGTTGTAGTTCTTCATGCTCCACAGTGGCGAGAGATGCGTCTTTTTCAACGCGGTCCCCCTCGTCTACATTCACGGTGATAAGCTGTCCGGCAATCTTAGGGTAGACGCTAACTTGCGATTCTGCTTGAATGGTACCGGACAGTTGATGTTCTAAACGAATCTCACCGCGTCTTGCTTTTGTAACCTCTACCGGTTTAAGCACAGTAGCTTCAGCTTGTTGAGGCGCGGGTTGTTCGCGTTGCATAAATCTTGGCAGGGCTAAAATTACTGCGATTACTAATAGGATGCCGATAACAATCAGTACTTTCTTCAATTTATTGTCTCCTTTTAACCGACGTCATGAGGAAATTATATCTGCTTTATTATAATCAAGATTTTGTATTCTATTTTCTATTGTAGCGTTTGTCCTACCGCTTTTTCCAGCCGCATCAAGCCGACGATATAATCGTGGTGTGCCTGAAGACGGTTGACTTCTGCTTGTGCGAGTGCGAGTTGTGTGTCGGTCAACGCGACGGTAGTAATGATGCCGTTTTGAAATTGCAAGTTGGCAATGCGGACGCTCTCCCGTGCTTGGACAACGGCTTCGCGCTGGACATTAATAAGGGTTTGAGCACCAAGAAGATCCAGATAGACAGAGCGCACCTCAAATTCGACCCCTACTTTAACTTGGTCTCCTCCTAATTGGACCTGTTTTAGAATGGATTCCGTCTGTTGCACAGCGGCACTTGTTGCGAACCCGTCGAAGATCGGGATGTTGATTTGAAAACCGACGCTCCAGATCCTGTTCATTTCGGTGAGTCTTTCATTCTGTGAGATTTGATAGTTTGAGAACAGACCGAGGTCGGGGAGTCGCCGCGTTTTGGCAATGTCGATCTGTTTGTGAGCGACTTGTTCACTCAATTGGGTGCGGTGTACCTCTGGGCGATTTTCAAGTGCTTGTTGTATTAGTTCATCAAGATTTAACACTGGCATTTGACGATTTTCTGGTATTTCGAGTGTCCCTTTGACTGCTACATCCTCGGCGAGGGGTATATTAAGCACTGTTTTGTAGGCGTTTTTGGCAGTGCGGACCCCATTTTCGGCTCGAATAAGAACTGATTTAGCGTTCGCAAGTTGAACCTTTGCACGGAGCACATCAAAATTGGTCGCTGCCCCTACGTTAAGCGATGCCTCTGCAATAGCAAGCTGTTCTTCAACGAGGGAAACGCTCTGTTGTGCTACCCTTACGAATTCCTGTGCGACCAAGGCACCGAAAAAAGCTTGAGATACGTCTAACCGGAGTTGGTTGTAAGCGGCATCAACATCACGTTGTGTTGCCTGATAGTTGAGTTTTGCGGTTTGATAGCCATAATAATAACGTCCCCAAGCGAAGACTGGCTGTGTTAAATTGAGCGTGCCTTGAGCGTTGTGATGTGCGCCAAATTCCAGTTCAATTATATCTGCTTCGTTGTCTGCACTGGGAGGCGGCATTTCGTCCATTCCTCCACCCGGCATTGGAAGTCCAAATCCACCGCTAGCTCGAATTACAGATTTCTGAACGTCTTTAAAGTAGGTGTAATTGCCACTCGCTGTGACCCGTGGTAAGAGACCACCGAGTGCAGCGCGAACTTGCGCCTCGGCGGCTTTAAGGTTTTGCTCGGCAGTCTGAACAGTTAGATTGCTCTGTTTGGCAATTTCAATACTTTCTTCTAATGTCAAAGCCTTCGGTTCTTGTGCTATAGCGGATAGGTTTAGTAGAAGTAGGAGCAGGGTTCCACCAATACAGGTAAGATGGCAGAACCGTAATAAGTGCATTTTGTTTATGTCCTCCAGGCTTAGGTAAAGGTAGGGATTTACGAAGGTTCACCTCTACAAGTGGAATTGTGAAGGTAGGTGGGCAGTGGACCTTGCCCACCTCAGTTAGGTAAGTACGGTTTAGTAGCGGATGATAGTCGTAGAATCGCCAATTGCCCAAAGTTGGCCACTTGGTGTTTGGACGATGTCCCACAGATCGCTTGCAGTAGGCGATTCCTGTATCAACCAGGTAACGCCACCATCGGTTGTGTGGAGAATTGTCCCTTTTTCTCCAACAGCCCAGCCTTCGTTAGCGTTCATGAAAAGAGCAGCATTGAGATTTTCTGTTGTCGGTACAGTCTGCTCAGTCCACTCCATACCGCCATCTGTGGACTTCATAATAGTCCCTTGTTCACCTACAACCCACACGGTCTCTGAGTTAAGAGCGAAGGCATCTTTTAAAGTTGCCCCTTTTTGCATGGGTGACCAAGTTTGCCCTGCATCCATGGTTTTTGCGATAGTTCCAGCATCACCGACGACCCAACCGGTTTTGTCGTCTATGAAATGGGCACCATAAAGGTTATTAAAACCTGCGCCTGTCATCATTGGGTCTATGTCTTGTCCGATCCATGTTTGTCCGGCATCAGTGGTATGCATAACCCTTCCGGTTTCCCCGACTGCCCATGCGTGTGTTGGTGTGCCGAAACTCATGGCGTAGGATCCCATTGCACTACGCCAGCTCATCATGCCTTCAAATATAATGCGCTTGGCAGTGCCGTGACCTTCATCACCTGGGTCGCTAACCCCGTGCCACGTTTTCCCGCCATCAAGCGTTTCGGCTAATGCCGCATTACTGCCGACGATATAACCTTTGTTTTCATCCACAAACCCGACTCCGAAAAGTTCAAAAACGTTCCCACTAAGTTGGGGTTTCCACGTTTCGCCGCCATCGTTGGTATGCAGAACGCTTCCTGACAAGCCAACTGCCCAACCGAGTTTATCATCGTGAAAATAAACACTGCGTAGATGACTTGAACTGGAGACAACATCCCATGTATCTCCACCGTCGGTTGAGTGTAGAATAGTTGCATCGTTTCCGACCATCCACGCTTCGGTTGGACTGAGCATGTGGATGCCTTGTAAGCGAGAGGCAACAGGGCGCGGATCAAGAGGTGCCCAAGATGTTCCGCCGTCCGTTGTACGCAGAATCACACCGAATTCGGCGGCGGCAATACCGACCTGTTCATCAGCGAAATGGACATCCCAAACGGGTTCAGGCATACCGTTAGAATTCGGGACTTTGCTCTCTTGAACTGCCCAAGTGGCACCGTCAAATGTTGCAACGACAGCACCACCAGCGCCGACTGCCCATCCCACTTTGTCATTTAGCATGGAAATGGCATCAAGTGTATTCACTGTTGCACTGGTCTGGAATTCCCATGTTGCTCCACCATCTTTAGTGTGGAGGAGGGTTCCGCCGCCTCCTGCTGCCCAACCAACAGTCGGACTCACAAAGTCGATGCCTTCAATCGTATTGTTCGTGTCCAGTTCCTGTTTTGTCCATGTTGTGCCACCATTTTTGGTGCTGATAATGAGACCACCATCTCCACTTGCCCATCCGTGGTTTTCATCAGCGAAAGAGACACCTAACAGTGCTGTGAGAGTGCCTGTATTCTTTTTCATCCAGGTCTGTCCGCCATCCGTGGTTTTCAGGACTGTGCCATCGTCGCCGACAACCCAACCAGTTTGTGGGTTGATAAAGCGGACTTTCTTTAGCACGATGTCAAATGGGAGTGGTTGACTCGGTTGCCTTGCCCATGTCATACCCCCATCGGTGGTATGTAAAATTGTCGAGTTGCTACCGACGATCCAGCCATGCTGCGCGTCTACAAAAAAGACATCGGAGAAATGAGCTTGCCATTCGGATTCGCTTACTTTCACCCACGCTTTTTGTGCAAGGGCGAACTGCACAGTGCCGAGCAAGAGCAGTACTACCAGAATAGATAATATTTGTTTTCTCGGTTTCATCAAATTTCACAGCGTCGAAACCCACGCCCTTAGGTGTGGAGTGAACGCCGACCTCCTTACTTCTTATTAAAATGGGCTTGCAAGCAACGCCCTTCGTTTTAGATATGCATTGTACTCCTCAAGGACTATGAACTAAAGTCTATATGCTTCGTTCTGTTTTATATAATACCACTTCTGGGAAGTTTGTGTCAACGGAAAAGTCAGAACCTTTCTGCTCAGTACTCGGTTTTCAGTTGTTGGTAAGAAGACACTGGATAAATTTGAAATTAGATTGATGAGTGCCTCAATTTATGGTATAATATTTAGATTAGTTTCAGAGAGGTTCGCAAACTCCTTAGAATTGGGTTTGTATGGACAGAAATATCTAACTAAACACGTCAGGGGATTTCCAAGAAATTTATGGCAAAATTAACCGTGTAGGGCTCAGTCTCAAATGCTGCTGACGCCGGTTGAACCCGAAGACAAACTCTCCACGACTTGGGGGAATGTAAAACGACAATATTAATCATATTTGGTATTTAGTAGGCGAGCAGTGCTTGTTTCTTGCTCGCGTACTTATTTTAATCTAACATAGGGAAAAAATTATATGTTGCTAAGAGTATTACTGCTAATCTTGTTTGCTACATGTCTTTTGGTAGCAGGTCCTTTAACGCACGCGCAGCTTCCATTGGACGGTGTAGTGAGTTATTGGTCATTTGAGCCGGATACCATTGCAGGCGGTACTGTTGAAGACGTTTTAGGGGACAACGATGGCGAACTTGATGGAAATCCGAAGGCTGTTCCTGGTAAAGTTGGGAATGCCCTTGAGTTTAACGGCGAGAATTTCGTTCACATACCCGGCACTGCTACTTTAGAATTTGCTGGTGCAGAAGAGATGAGTGTTGTTGCTTGGGTGAATCCTGACAGTGACAGTCCTGTGAAAGGCGTTGTTGCAGGATGCTGTGGTACTATCGTTGCACAGCGCGATATCAACGGTTGGGCGTTACGTTTTGATGGTAGAAATGCCGGACAAGAGATGGAATTTATTGTCACACCCGGTTGGCAAGGCGATGGTGGTTTTGGAGCCGCAGCTTTTAACAAAGGCGAATGGCATCACATAGTAGGTATCGTCAATAAGAAAGATCTACAACTCTATGTTGACGGTGAATTAGAAAAAGAAATGAATTACAACGGTCCCATGACAACTGGCGGTTCAGAAACCGAGATTGGTAAAGCAGGCGATGGCGGTTTTGTAGGTATAATCGATGAGGTCATGATTTACGACAAAGCCCTCTCAGCAGACGAAGTCAAACAAATTTTTGAAGCGGAAGGTCTACCTGTACAACCACAGGGAAAACTCGCAATCCGCTGGGCTCAAATCAAATCCGAATTCTAAAGCAACTGCCTCACTGGATAGGGCGGGTTTCTGTATATCCGCCTATCTTCCCTCACAAAAATCCCAACGCGTACTTCCTACTCAGACATCCGAATTTTCTTGACATCAATTCGTCCGTATGCCATACTAAACAATGGAGTTCGGACTTGATATCCAATTGTCGGCATCAATCGGGTGCTTACTTTTAACTGCTTAGGCATCATCTTTAGAAAGGGCGTTATTGTTATGAAACCAGTGAAAGTCGGTGTGATAGGGTGTGGTGTAATCGGAAGTAGACATCTCAGTATTGCGACGGAGGCGTCTCACATTGAGTTAGTCGCTGCAGCAGACATGATCGAGGCGAACAGGACAACTGCTGCTGAACGTTTCAATCCACCCAAAGTGTATAGCAACGACACCGATCTGCTTGATAATGATGAAGTTGAAGCGGTTGTCCTCGCATTCCCCACGCAGTACCGAACTGAGGTAGCCTTGCGCGCATTTGAAAGAGGTAAGCACGTCCTAATTGAAAAACCGATAGCCATGAATGCTGCTGAAGTGGAGCAACTCATCGCTGCACGTGGTGCCTTGGTCTCCGGGTGCTGTTCGTCCCGCAATCGTTTGACAGCATCTGCCCGACTTGCAACACAGCTCATCACGTCTGGCGGGTTAGGAGAGCTTCGGACTGTCCACTGTCGTGCTATCATGGGTGCAAGGGAAAAACCTGACACACCGCGTCCTGCTTGGCGGCTGATTAAGGCACTCAATGGTGGTGGTATCCTCGTTAACTGGGGGTGCTATGACCTCGACTATCTGCTTGGCATCACTGGGTGGCAGCTCAAGCCACAAACTGTATTTGCCCAGACGTGGACCGTGTCTCAGGTGTTTGAATCGCACATCGCTCCGGGTTCCGATGCCGAAACGCACTACACTGCACTCATCCGGTGTGAAGGTGATATTGTCCTAAGTGTCGAACGCGGTGAGTTTATGACAATGCATTCACACTCAGATTGGGAAGTTATCGGTACAGAAGGCTCTCTTAAACTGAATATGCGGGATGGAAAACCGGACAGCGTCATCCACAACCGTACAACTACGGAAGGTGGTGTGGCGTCTACATCCCTCTCTGAGACAGAGGATACAACTGAGACACAACATAGCACACCGTTATCTGATTTCGCTTCTGCTATCCGGGAAAACCGACAACCCTCGACGAGTTTAGAAAAAGCCCTTGTCGTTCAGAAAATAACCGATGCTATTTACGCTTCCGCAGAGACAGGAGAGGCTGTGGAAATAGGAGGATGAACATGGAATTCCGTGGATTCGTAGTACTATGCAGTATTTGTCTTAGCCTCATTATTGCCTCGCTCGGTCATGCCGAAATTAATCTTGACGATTTTGCTGGCATATGGCTCTTTGATGAAGGTAAAGGACAAGTTGTTAAGGATTTCACCGAGAATGGGAATGATGGTGAATTTGACGGGCCCAAATGGATAGACGGGAAATTCGGCAAAGCACTGGAATTCGATGGAAGCCCCAAGTATGTCGTTATTGAACATAACGACCTTTTCAACTTTGAGGATGATGATTTTACTGTCGGATGTTGGATGAACTCGGAGAATAAAGACGCGTATGTTATTATTAAACGGAACGGTGGTGCTGGCTTCTGGGCGATGAGTTCGAGCATTGACAGAGACACCGGATTTTTTATTTTTGAGGGTGGTGGACAACACATTGACGACGGTAAAACCGATATTGTTGGAAAGGGTTGGCATCATACCGTTGCTGTTCGTGAGAAAGGTGTTATTTCCCTATATGTAGATGGGAAAAAAGAGACAGAACGGAACGTCGGCGCGACTATGGACAGCCCTGCTATTTTGAAGTTCGGTGGTTGGGGAAGTGAGAACCTCATTGGCGGATTGGATGAGGTATTTGTCACTAAAAAAGGCGTGGCGTTAGCGGAAGAAGATATCCAACTCCTCGCAGAGGAAGGTTGGGAGGTCGCGTTGGACGTTTCAGCAAAAGGTAAGTTAGCGACTACGTGGGGAAAACTGAAAGCCCAATAAGTGATATTCTCGAGGCGCGCTTTGCAAAGCGCGCCTACGAAGACAGATAAATCTATACGAAAAATTTGCTGGCAACTTGGGTGATGAAATTTTTGCCCATAACGCGGTACCCTTCGGCGTCTGGATGTAGCGCATCAGGGAGTAGATGAACATAGTCAGCCCCAAATACACTTAACCCGTCAACATAATGAACATGCTTATCGCCGTGTGCTTGTAGGGCATGGGCAGCAGCTTGCACCTCTTCACGCATCCCTTTCAGATGGAATCCTACAGCGTTTGGAGTCTCCTCTCGCGGTGGCGAACAGATGGGTGACATCAACACAAGCGGGATATCTGGATGCTTCTCACGAATAATCTGGACTGCCCCGATAATCGCCGGACGAAATGCCCGCGGTCCCAAACTGGAAGCCCCTTGGATATTGATACCGAGACACATTGAAATATAATCAGCAGGTGTATCCCGAATCATCCGTGCCACCATTGCGTCGAGATGACACTGCCCACCGTAACCGAGACAGGTTAAATTTAACCCACTTCCACGTGCAACAATTGCTGGCCACGTCTGGGTCGCCGATGCCGCAGTACGGCACTGTGTAATAGAACTTCCATAGGTTGTCCACCGAGGTCGCGTGTCAGTGAACGTTTCCAAAGTTGCTCCGTCATCTATCTCTAAGCTGCGGAGTTGAAAACTTCCGAATTGTGGCAACCATAACTCGATCAATTTTTCGCTATCCGACAAGCCTTCAAAGGCAAAACTGTCTTTTTGCGTCAGATCAAGCGATGCGACGACTTCACCATTACAACAGAGATCGAGTATTCCACTTTCATTTTGCTGTACAATATTCCCCGAAACCCGCGTTGTGTTGCTCTGAAAACTGATACGGACACCAGCAGGCATTGCCGAACGTTCGAGCAATGGTTCTGGAAATAAAACATGTGCTGAGTGCGGTGTGCGCCACGGCATCACCCAATCTTCGGTTTTCTGTAGAGAGATGTTTCCTTGCCAAGTCAATTGCGGTGCGCCCGGTTTTAGTTGCATTCTGTTTCTCCTTCAACCTATAGGTGATTGTTACATAGCATCGACTATAGCACGCAGTTGCCGAACACCCTTCAACATATCCTCTGGTTGTCCCCAGTGTTCAATACTTGCGGCACCTGTGAATCCATCAGCAACCAGTGTTTCCAGCAGCTCCTCATAGTGCAATTCCGTATCACCGATAGGATTGATATTTTTCTCACTATTCGGTTTTACATGCACGTGCCGCACCAAGCCCTTAATATGAGCGTATCCCTCTGGTAAAGGATTTTCTCCGCAATGTAATCCGTTATTGACATCCCAACAAGAGGTGAGTGCCCGGCTATTTCCGAGTGCATTGATGACGGCGCGCGTCTCTTCACAAGTTCCTGCGAGACAGGCACTTTCATTTTCAAAGCATAGCGTAACATCCGCATTCTCTGCTATGGGAACGACCAGCGAGAGTTTCTCAACGATACGTTCCATATAATCGTTAATATCTGGGCGCGGTGCCCCTTTAATACGGCGATTCGGGTTCCAAAACGTAAACCCACGAATGACTTGGGTATCAAAGGCGTGTGCCAGCGTCACCATTCGGTCAAAGTGTTTTCGGTGTTCATCATATTCTTGTGAATCGTCGATTGAGCATTTCCCGAAGGGGGATCCGACACTCGCGACCCGGACGTTATAGGTGCTGAGCACATCCTGAGCGCGTTTGACGTCGTCATCGTCAATTTCAGTTACGTGTTTGCCCCAAACGCCGCCGCGTACTTCGACGGTATTAGCACCGGCTTCAACACCGAGTTTGATGGCTTCCTCGAAATCGGTTTTAGAAACTTCGTCAGCAAAAAAGCAGACGTCAATCATATTGAATAAACTCCTCTTATAATTTACAAATTTTTCAATTCTGTGAGAATCTCATCAGGACCGATACGACTTCCAATATCGTTCAGGAATTTCGATACGACACGCCCCTCCTCATTGATGATGTAGGTCGCTGGACGCGCTATCTTTGTGTCGCTCGGATCAAGAACATTGTAGGCAATAATTGTCTTCCTGCCGTCATCCACGAGTAGTGGGTACGTGATTTCAAGGCTCTGTCGTGTTGAATCAACGAGATCTACTGGGTCTGAACTAATAGCAATCAGTTTAGCACCTTCGGCTTGGATGTCTTCATAACCAGTTTGCAACTCACCGAGTTGCGCACGACAGTTGCCTCATGTGCCAGTGCGGTAGAAAACGATGACGAGTTTTTGTCCTCTATACTGCGAAAAGTTATAGGATTTCCCTTTGCTATCTGGCAGCGAAAAATCGGGTGCGAGCGCACCAATATCCAGTCCCTCGCCCATAGGAAGTTCTTCTGCTGCATCCTCTGGTGCGGTTATGACTTGTGTTGTCCGTTCGGCGTTGTCGCAAGCGAGGCATAAAGAAATGACTGCCATCAGCAGAATCAAGAATCCTACTGGACCTATATTGCTCGGAAACGGCGTATATCGTTTTGGATTTATGAGATAATTTCTCATCACTTTGGGTTTCATGTTGCGCGTCTCCCTTCATCGTTTTGTGAATACATCCAGTCGCGGACATCGGCGCGCATCTTTTCGAGCGTTGGACGCATATCTGCATTAAAGGCTAAATTATTGAACTCTGACGGGTCTGCTGTCACATCGTATAGTTCCTCTACTGGATGGTGTTGTGTAAGATAAACGAGTTGAGCGGTTTGTGGGTCGGTCTCGGCTTTTTCCACCCAACTTTTCCATACTTCAGCGTGGCTCTCTGGAATATCTTCAACTTCAGTGAAATGGGTTGTCCAACTGTTTTCAGGCATCAGATTCAAAATGTATTTGTAGCGTTTATCGCGGACGCAGCGCTGTGGGAAAACATTCATGTTTCCGTCGCGGGTGTGTGTGCCGTAGATTTTATCACGGAAAGTTGTCTGCTGTCCGAGCAGAACCTCTTTAAAACTTCTGCCGTCTAAGTTATTTGATGGTTCACCACCTGCGACATCTATGAGCGTCGGTAAGAGGTCAACATGCGAAATCATCGCGTCAGAGACAGTGGCAGCTGGAATTTCACCGTGCCATTTTGCGAGGAACGGTAGGCGGATACCGGTGTCATACAAAGTCCACTTGCAGTGGGGCCACTCGGAACCGTGGTCGGTTGTATAGATAAAGAGTGTATTATCGGAATACCCATGTGTTTCCAGCATTTTATCGACTTCACCGATGCGGGTATCCATCGTTGTAATGTCCTGATAGTAGTTAGCAAGTGCCTTGCGAGCAATAGGTGTATCAGCGATATAGGGTGGTAGCGGCAAGGTGTTCGGATCGTAAATTTTGTTTGGTTCCCATGTAACATGAGGGTTGCTATCACCAAGAATAAGGCAGATAGGTTGGTCGGGATTTTCTTGTCGGTGGCTTGAAAGAAAGTGTTCAACGGGAGCCGTATCAAGCCCCTCTGCCCGGTATTTCCGATTATGCTCAGCACGTTTAGGAAGAAACCCGCCGATATATTCAAAATCGAAGAGGGTTTCCGGTTTCACGTGCGTTTTTCCGGCGATTGCGACTCGATAGCCAAGTTCCCGAAGCATGTTAGGCAAGGTTTTGAGATGCGTGTGGCACTCTGTATGATTCCCCATTGCCCCGTGCCGTGCCGGGTAGAGTCCAGTATAGAGAGTAGAGCGGGAAGGGGCGCATGTCGGTGTTGGCGTGAAAGCGTGTGTAAAACGGACTCCTTCTTCTGCAAGGCTATCTAAGTGTGGTGTTTGGATATGTTCGTTTCCGTAACAACCGAGATATTCCCAACCGTGATCATCGGACAGATAGACAACGATATTCGGTTTCTTCGATGACATTGCGTTAGTCCTTGACAGTTGGAAACGGCTTCAGTGGTGGATTCGGTTGGTTCCTTTTCGGCACAGCTTCCGGTGGAAATTGTGGACACACTTCACCGTTCTTCATCCCCCATTTGGCGTTAGGGAAAGAGCGTCCAGTCTGTTCGTAGATTTTTGGATTCGTCAAGACCGCAGCAATCGCGATACGGCTCTTATTGCTCTGATTCGGTGGGCTATAGTGCCACATACTACTGTGCCAAAAGACAGCATCTCCGGTATCTAACTCAATATGATGTACACCGTGTTTTTCGATCATCTCTTGAACGGTTTTGCGTGGAAGTTCACCGTGGATACTATCGGGATATAGGACGAGGTCAATAATCTCGGTTTTATGGCTGCTCGGTATGAACTGCATGCATCCGTTTTCTCGCGTTGCGGGTTCAAGGGGTATCCAGAAATTGAAAGATTCAGTGTCGCCGTCGCGCCAGAGTCCGTTGTCTTGATGCCACGGTGTTGCTGCACCTGTGTGTGCCGGTTTAAGAAAGCAGCTATTGAACTTTACAATAATATCATCACCGAGAAAATAGCGTGCGATGTTGAGCAATGTGGGACCAGCATGGATGTTGTGCCAGATCAGCGGAGATTCGACACAGAAGTTGGCGAGTTTCCGAAACCGTGCGATGCGTCCTTCTGGTGAGTCCTCCATCGGATCCATGGGATCGTAGTCGGCGAACTCGCCAGCGTTGGGCAGCATAAGGACGTTACGAATGACGCCGCGGAGTTGTGCTGCCAAATCCTTTGAGATAACATTGCGAAGGGTAAAATAGCCTTCGGTCTCATATTGTTCTTTTTGTGCAAGGGTTGGTTCCCAGCTATTCATATGGATATCTTCCCTCCTTTTTGTATGAAGAAACGGGAATCTCCCGAGGCGTACTTACAAAACACGCCAGCAAAAATTAGTTTCAATTGTGGTGTGCTGGTCTCTGAAGGCTTATGGCTTTGTTTTGAGTTGTCCCCAAGTTGTTGTGAGCAAGCCGTTTGGAGAAACAGGTAAAACCGCCTCCACACCTTTCATCAACTCCGTAACCTCTGCTTCTGTGATGCCTCGATCAAAGAAGATAACCTCGTCCAATCTGCCGATGAATTTCTCGCCGCCGAAGGTGCCGAAAAGGAGTTCGCCTGCCTGATCTACGTCCCCGCCTTGTTTGGCAGCGGCTTCAAGGGTCCCGTCTACATAAAGTTTCATCTCGTTTCCATCGTAGAGTCCGACGATATGATACCATTTTTCAGGTTCGATAACGGATGTTCCCCACACACCACCGGTAAACCCGCCACCTGACCAGATGCCGAAGACGTAGCCTCCGGGTACTTGTTCGGTTGCTGACTGGACTTCTAATAGATAAGAACCGTTCCGTCGAATGGCGGTATCGGAAACGCCTTTATTCATATAGACCCAGGTTGCAATGGTCATCTGGTCCTTGAAGTTGAGGCTATCGGACGCTTCAACAGCCACCACATGAGGTGGTTCAAATTCCAATGCCCCGCCGAATTTACCTTCTGCCCACTTCGCGCCGGTAATTGCTCCATCATTTCCATTACCCGATGTATCTGCGGCGATACCACCTTTGCCCTCATCAAAAAGCCAGATACCAACAGCATCGTCTAACAGTTCTGCAGAGAGATGAATATTTACTATACATAAGCCACCAATGATAACAAGCCAAAATATCTGTTTCATTGTGTTGCCCTCCCGTAGTGATGTACGAGTTTAGCATAAAGCAAAAAGTGTGTCAAGGTACTATACACCTGTCGCCCCGCTGGGGCTTTATACGCTATCGCTAAATTCAGGGTTGCGCTGTTCGAGAAGATATGATAGATTAAAAATAAACAAGCGTTGAATGCGTGAATTGAAAATGCTGACTCCAGAAATGATAACTGATGTTCCATCAGATCCAGGAGTTTACTTTTTTCGCGGGGCTACAGGGTCGATCCTCTATATAGGCAAGGCGAAATCTCTGCGAAAACGTGTACGCTCTTATCTCCATAAAGTAAAAAAACGACCAACCAAAATCAAACGGCTTATCCGATGGACGACAGATGTCCGGTATCAGGTGTGTCGTTCAGAACAGGAAGCGCTCTTCTTAGAATCGCGGTTAATCCAAGAACATCAGCCCCTCTATAATACTGCGATGAAGCATGGGCGGCAGTCTTGGTATATTCGGATAGATGTTGGCGAGGCTTTTCCGCGCCTTGAACGTGTGTCTGAAACGCACCCCGATGGTGCGAGATATTTCGGTCCGCTGTCGAGTCGGCGGTGGACGGATGAAGCGATTGATGTCCTGCAGCGGATTTTTCCGGTACGTACGTGCGAAGGAGAGATTATACCGACGCCAGGGTTCCGTGCTTGTTTTGAATACGATTTGAAACGTTGTAATGCCCCTTGTGCAGCACTCATTACAAGTAAACTCTATAAAGAAACGATAACGGATGTCGTTAATCTATTGGATGGGGAGTATGGAAAGGTGCAGGAGAGTTTGGTTGCAAAACGGGATAGCGCGTCGGAAGCACTGCAATTTGAGCGGGCTGCTCGGTTTCAAAGGCAGCTCCAACGGATCCAGAAGGTTTTTACCTTTCTTGATGTACATCGCAGGTCATCAAATAATAACACAAGGGATCTTGAAAGAGGGTCTCGCTGGACCTGATGGGGCAGTTGTAGGCGTTATCAGAACAGGAAAGTTATCGTCGATGGTGAATTTTATATATTTGGCAAACAATTTTTTGAGTTTGAAAAAATATGTTGCTAAGAAAACTCATA
The DNA here is from genome assembly GCA_958295815.1 of Candidatus Poribacteria bacterium. GTDB lineage: Bacteria > Poribacteria > WGA-4E > WGA-4E > WGA-3G > WGA-3G. Next base: position 1,019,084 of record OY282374.1, read on the forward strand.
TCCGTTATAATATTATAGACATATAATATTTCAAGGAGGTTAACCCATGCATATCGCGAAATTATCGCTGATTTGTCTTGTCGCCTTTGCATTCATGGTAGGATGTGGCATGATCGGGAAAGAAGCAGAGATGTCCGAAACTGCTGCCACCAGTTCCATGGAGGATGCCGCAACCGGATCTGAAGTGAAGGGTGGTATGGCCGAATCCATGGAGGGAGCCGCTGTTGAAGAGATTACACTAAATGTCACAGGCATGACATGAGGCGCGTGTACCAGCAAGGTGCAGGCTGCACTTAGCAATGTCACAGGCGTTTCTGAAGTGGTGAGTGTCTCTTCATCGGATAATACGGCTATTGTGAAGGTCGAAAAAGGTAAAGTTACGACTGACGCTCTCACTACTGCGGTTAAAGGTGCTGGTTTTAGTGCCGAAGTCGCCCAATAAGACTTGATTTGAAGGGGTGGGATTTACTCACCCCTTCTTTCATATCAATTGGTCGTAATGCCCAATAATAAGAGCCGCGATCGAAAGGTCGCTGCTATAAATAAGAGGTATAGACCTATGCTTCACTTAAACGCGAGAATAATATTTATCTGCTTTGCGGCACTTCTGTTTGTGGTAGCATGTGCAGACACGCAGAAGAAGCAAGCAGAAACAACAGAGGCACCAAGCCAAACAGCAGAAACCCCGAGCCAGACTGCAGAAGCAAACGTTGAGGAAGTGACACTGACTGTGACCGGCATGACATGAGGCGCGTGTACCAGCAAGGTGCAGGATGCACTTACACAGGTTACCGGTGTCTCTGAAGTTGTCAGCGTTTCTATGGATGAAAATAAGGCTGTCGTGAAGATTGAGAAGGGCAAAGTTGAGAAAGACGTGCTCGTGAAGGCGGTCACGGACGTCGGGTTTAGCGCGCAAGTTGCTAACTAAGTCTGAATCGGCAGGATGAGATTAACTCGCCCTTTGTGTATCAGAGCAAGTGAATTCATATTATAATGCGAGGTCCCCGGACCTCGCATTTTCTGTTGTCTACAGAGAATTAAGCCGTTGTGTAGAACCTATAGAAATCCGTAGATTTCTTGTCATACTTCCTGTTTCCGTCGCTCGTGCCTCCAAACGAGGTCTTACTTGGACTCCACAGGCGTTTATCGTCTCCTCGCAACTCGTGGCGACAGTTAAAGGTCAAGCGGGAGACAGATTGATAGCTGCGTTGAGGTCTCTGTCAGATTCAAAACCGCATTGGGTGCAGTGGTAAGTGCGATCCGAAAGCGTCAAGTCCGTTTTCTTCTCTCCGCAGTTGCTACAGGTCTTACTTGATGCGAAAAACATATCAGCTTCAGTTATAGGCACACCACGACGCTCTGCCTTGTATTTCAACATCGTTAGAAACCGCGATAACGCTGAATCAGATAACGCTTTGGCAATCCGTCTGTTCTTTAGCAGTCCGCTGATATTCAGTGTCTCTATACCGATAGCAGAGGCACGCTTAACAATAGCCGTTGATGCTTTATGGTGTGCGTCCTCACGGATACAAGCAATGCGATAGTGGACTGCACCGAGTCTGTCCTTTGCTTTTTGCCAATTTCGTGAGCCTTTGGACTTCCGCGATAAAGCCTTGTTCGCACGTCTGAGTTTGCGTTGATACCGCTTCAGAGGACGTGGATTGTCGTATACAACGCCATCAGAACAGGTGGCGAGGGTGTTGATACCCACATCAACGCCGACAGGTTCTCTATCGTCAAAGAGCGTCGGTTGGTGTGTGTAATTGCTTTCGTCACACCGGACCAGTATAGAAACGGACCAACGTCCGTTATGTTTGGATACCACAACCTTTGACACCTCTCCCGTAAACCGCAATTCCTCGCGCATGCGAACCCAACCGATCTTCGGTAACTTGATACGCTTTTTATAGACTTCAGCCGTTCCTACGCCATTGTCTGCTTGATAGGATATTCTATCAGATCGTTTTTTGTAGACAGGGAATCGGTTTTGTTTACTTTTCCAACGCGACACCGCATCACCGAGATTGTGAATAGCATTCTTGGACGCATTCTGCGATAATCCGTCACACCAATCAAAACGCTCACGCTTGACGGCGTTGAATTCACGTTTGATGTCTTGATAGGTACGCCATTCGTCAGCGTCTAAACCTGCGTTGAAAGACGATAAACCGAAGTTGAAGGCAACACGGGCATAGCCAGCGTGCTGTGCCATAAGCGTCGATTGCTTATGATTCGGATTCAGGGCTATCTTCTGTGTTCGTAAACTCATTTGGATTCTCACGTCTCACGCCTTTAACCCCTTACGAGTAGGTGGCAGACACGCAGCCTTGCGACTACGCTCGTAATGTCTGCCAACGTGATACGATATTTCTAACTTTATCGACGAAAAAAGTCAACGGTTTTTTAGAATAAAATTACTGAAATATGCTGAAATCTATAGTTTTTCAACTACTGTTAATCAACCCTGACTTTTAGCCTACTTGTTCTTCGCGTAAAGCGGATTTTCAAGCAGGGTTTGTACTTCGTAGATAGATCCCTGCCGATCCGCGGGTGGTTCCGGCATACGCACTGGTGCAGCTACTACACGAGGCTGATTCGTCGGTTCGCCACGGATAATGAAGTCGTTGAAAGACTCCCAGTCCGGAATGCCTTTTAGGGGCCAGGCATCTACGGCACAATACTGAAACAGGAGTAAGCGGCGCGATTTATCCGAAGTATTCGGCATAGAACCGTGTAGTGCTCGGACGTGATGGATGGTGATTCCCCCCGCTTTCAACTCAATAGGTACTGCTCCGTCTGGTGTGAAATTGGGATCTGTCACTGCACCAATGAATACGCCATTTTGGTGATGATTTAAAGTCGGTCCCTTGTGAGAGCCGGGGATTATCATCAATGCGCCATTCTCCACAGTCATGTCATCAATTACGACACCGACTGCGAGTAGGTCATCGTTGGTGTGCGGATAAAATGCCCAGTCCTGGTGCCATTCAACGGGACTCCCAAACTCCGGGTATTTCATATTCAATTTATGCCCATTATACCGAACTCCGGATCCGATAAGTTGTTCCACAATGTCCAGAATCCTCGGATGCCTTAAGGCCTGATCATAAACGATGTGATGTAGTCCGGGACTTTTGATGCGTCGGACACGCGGGTTGGAAGGAGTATGTCCAGGTTCCAGATCGAAGATGTCAGTATGTTCAGAGACTTCTCTCGATTTTTCGACGAATTCATCGGTAACTCGGCGAAGATCGGCAACCTCTTCCGCCGTTAGCACTGCTTCAACGCCGATATAGCCGTTCTCGTGATAAAAATCACGTTGTTCTTGCGTGAGCATTGTTCTTTACGCTCCTCTTAGCGAAATGATACTGCTATTGTAGTCGAATCTGTAAAAAAAATCAACCTGTTAACAATTTCTTATAAATTTCTTCTACCTTTTGGACGTGCGTTTCAATACCGAAAGTCTCTTCGGCATGTTTTCTTGCGCGTTCTCCTATGCGGACGCTTTGCGTCGGATTTTGAGCGAGTTCGACAATCTTATTTGCGATATTCTCCGAAGACTCTGACGGCATAATGTATCCTGTTACACCGTGAACAATCATTTCGGCGGTACTACCAACTGGTGTACCAATGACAGGTTTGCCAGTTGCCATCGCCTCTGCAATGACACTCCCTGCTGAAAGCGTTACCAGTAGGTCAAGCTCCTGCATTGCTTTGGGCATGTCGGTGCGGTGTCCTGTAAAATTAATACGTTCTTGTAACTGGTGTTTGGCTACCAATTGGTGGACTTCCCGTTCATAGGCACGATGTTCTGGTGTGTCGAGTGTTCCACCAATGATATGAAATTCAATATTCTTGTGCTGTGTAGCGACCTTAGTGGCGATCTCAACAAACGCTTTTTGGCGTTTGAAGGGTTCAATTCTGCCTACGATACCGACTACATACTTCTCTGAAGTTGTTATTCCAGAAGCGGGTTGGAAAGCCGACAAATCGACACAATTCAGTATGACATCAATCTTTTGAGTATCAATCCCGACTTGAATCAGTGGCAGGCTGCTCTGCTCGGAAATAGCGATAATTCTGTCCATTTGGTCGAACATGTATTTGCGCACTTGGGAGGCTGTGAGCAGCGTCCGGACGTGTGAAATCACAGGGATATTCAGCTGTTTGCTAACATGCCATAGATACGGGTTAAACCACGAGTCGGAGGTATGGATTAGCTGCGCATTGTGTGTCTTGGCGAGAGCAACTAATTTTTTAGCGGCACTGTACCTTGCTATTAACGATTTCGTTTTTCGCCACGGTGGAAGTTTGAGAATGACAGTAGGGATGTCAGCACGCCTTAAATACTCAGCGAAAACGCCATCGTCAGGACAGACGACAAGCGGTTGATAGTAGTTTCGATCGATGTTGGTAACAAGATAAGCGAGTTGCTTTTCACCCCCGCCGATGCTCGAACCGCAATGGCTGAGGTAGAGTATCGGAATCATCTGTTTGTATCAGTAAAAGCGATTTTTCCACAAACTACACTGGAAAATTGAGTTGCTGATCTAGGAAAACTTGGCTGACCGATCGGTGCTGGTGGACTCTCAAGATGGCTTCAGAGAGTAGCGGTGCGATAGACAATACTTTTACTTTTCCATCCAGTTGCTTTTCAGCTGGGACAGGAATTGTATTCGTGGTGACCACCTCGCGAATTGCTGGATGGTTAAGTCGTTCCAACGCCGGACCAACTAATATAGGATGTGCGATACTCACATAAGCAGGTTCTGCGCCAGCCTCTGCCAATGCTATGGCTTGTTGGCAGATGGTACCACCTGTTTGTATTTCATCGTCGGTGATAATTGGCGTTTTACCTTTGACGTCCCCAACAAGTTCGACGAATTTGACGCTCTGTCCATCGATACCCGTGCGCCGCTTGTGCATAATGGCTAATGGGAGTCTGAGAATATCAGCGTATTTCTCTGCTAACTTAGCGCGACCTGCATCGGGGGCAACGATTACACCATTTTCAACTTGCTTCTCGCGGAAGTAATTTGTCAAGGTAGTTAGGGCAGTTAAGTGATCCATAGGGATATCGAAGAAGCCTTGTATCTGTGGCACGTGTAGATCAATAGCCATGACGCGACTGGCACCAGCCGTGGTCAAGAGATTAGCGACGAGCTTCGCACTAATCGGTTCACGCCCTGTTGTTTTATGATCTTGACGAGAATACCCAAAATACGGAATAATAGCGGTAATCTGCCGAGCTGACGCACGTTTCATTGCGTCAATCGTAATCAGCAGTTCCATCAGGTTTTCGTTGGCAGGTTGACTTGTTGGCTGGACTATGTAGATATCAGTGCCGCGGATACTTTCCTCAATTTGAATGCGAGTTTCAAGATTGGGAAATGGACCGATTGTAATTTTACCGAGTTCAACGCCTAAAATCGCAGCAATTTCTTTCGCCAACGCCGGATTCGCGCTTCCGGCGAATAGCCTGAAATCCCTTCTAACTTGGTGGTCAATCGGTGTGGACATGCCAATACCTCCTTATATCAAGTTAATTTTGTTCATCACATATTATGCAACTGAAGCAGAAAGCTGTAAATTTAGCACACTCTGTTGGATTGTGAACGTTTAGCGAAGACTATCAAGAAATTAGTGATTCACCTGTCATCTCAGAAGGTTGTGCTAAACCGAGCAGGTGGAGCACTGTCGGAGCAATATCGGCAAGTCGTCCGTCTGTGCGGAGTTGTTGCGCCTTACGTTGGTTATCCACAAGAATAAGATCCACGTCGTATGTGGTATGTGCCGTATGGATACCCCCGGTTTCCGGATCGATCATCTGTTCACAGTTACCGTGGTCGGCGGTGACAATGAGGGCTCCATCCTTTCTGAGCACAGCATCAACAATTTTTCCAACACCAGCGTCAACTGCCTCAACTGCTTTAATAGCGGCTGGTAGTGAACCTGTATGTCCTACCATGTCACCATTGGCGTAGTTCAGTACTATCAAATCATATTTGTCGGAGTTGATTCGACGCAGCATCTCTCCGGTTACGCCGGATGCGGACATCTCTGGTTTCTGATCGTAAGTCGTGACATCGCGTGGGGAGGCGATGATTTGTCGATCTTCGCCTTCATACGGTTCATCTCGGTAGTCGTTGAAAAAGAAGGTAACGTGCGGAAATTTCTCAGTTTCTGCGCATCTGAATTGTGTTAAGCCTGCTTGGCTGACATAAGCGCCGAGCGTGTTCTGAATTTTGGGAGGTTTTTTGACAGCTGCTTCAACGGGCATACCCCGCTCATACTCGGTCATTGTGACAAATTTAACGTCAGGTTTGCAATTCCGTTTAAAACCCATTTGTCGCGTGACGCCATCTTTTCCTTCTGCCTGAAATGGGAATTCATCGAGGCAGAAAGCTTTGGTGAGTTCTCGGGGACGATCTCCTCGGAAGTTATAGAAAACAACGGCATCTCCATCGGTAATACGAGGAAGTGGTTCGCCATCGCTGCCGAGAACTACAGACGGACGCACGAATTCGTCCCCTTTACGGTTGGCATCCTCGGGATTCTCGTAATAATCGCGATAGGCATCTGTGGCAGCGGTGACACGATCACCGACACCTTCAGTTAAGAGGCGATATGCGACTTCAACGCGTTCCCATCGATCGTCCCGATCCATTGCATAAAAGCGACCGATAACGGATGCGATCTGCCCGATGCCTATCTCTTTCGACTTCGCTTCAATCTGCTTGCAGAATTTGATACCGAGGTCAGGCTGGCAGTCACGTCCATCACTGAAATTGTGAATCAAAACTTGGTTAGGCTTAAGTCCGTTTGATTTGGCGAGTGTGAGGAGTCCATAGAGATGCTCAAGTGAGCTGTGAACACCAGCGTCACTTGCCAATCCTATGAGGTGCAGATGTGTTCCGTTGTTTTTGACATGTGCGATCGCATTTAAAAGCACTTCGTTCTGGGCAAACTCACCGGAGCGGATCATGGTGCTGATACGAAGGAGCTCTTGATTTACGATGCGTCCTGCCCCAATATTTTGATGTCCGACTTCGCTGTTGCCAATGACCCCGGGGGGTAGACCGACGTCTTCACCGGAGGTATGAATTTGTACGTATGGATAGTTCTGCCTAAGCCAGTCATCTGCGGGGGTCTTTGCGAGATGGACGGCATTCGCGTGTTGAAATTCAGGATACGGATTGTTGCCCCAACCGTCTCGAATGATGAGGACGACGGGGCGTTTCTGCTGGGTTGTCATGCAAATTCCTTTTAAAGACCTTTTATTTTTCCCCATGTTGTGGTGAGTTTTCCACGTACTTCTACATCCTGTGGTGTCTCCATGACTTTTTGGATGTCAGCTTCACTCAGAGTTTTCTCATAGAGTCGAACTTCATCAATTTTACCGGGGAAATGGTCGGTGGCGTTGCCAAGATCATCCCCACCAATCCAGAGTTCTAAATTGGACGGAGCGATTGGCACATTGTTGGCGGCATCGCCTTCGAGTTTACCGTTTATGTAAACCTTCATTGTCTTTCCATCGAAAGTTCCTGCGAAGTGATACCATTCGCCCTCTTTCCAGTCGGTTGTTGTGGATTCAGCGAAAGTATTGTTCGGTTTGACGAGAAAATCGATGCTGCTGGGGTTACCGAAATCAAAAATGACGAAGATGGAGTTATTTTTACTCATTAAGCGGTGACTGGTGAGAACATCGTTTGGACTGAACCACGCCATGAGGGTGATATTTTCCTCGATTGCGAGGTCAGGATCGTCTGCGACAATGACATGGTCGTCCACACCGTCAAATTCGAGTCCGGTGCCGAATTTTCCCTCAACCCATTTGGGATCATCGTTAAACTCTCCGTCGTGTCCGTTGCCTGTGATATCTATGGCTTCTTTACCTTTGCCTTCATCAAAGGGCCAGTAAGCGACGAGTCCGTCTTCCGCAACGTTGGCAATACTGAGGTGAGCGATCAGGAGGAGTGAGCAGAGCAACAAAACAAAGATAACTTTGGACATTGCAGTTTCTCCTATGCAAGAGAAAAATCTTGGATTTTTAATTTGAACTTTTGTCAATATTGTAACATATTTGTAAAAATGAATGCAAAAAAAATGGAGGGAATTTCGTTTTCAGTTGTTAAATTAATCGTTGATGAAATAGGATACTTCATTTCTGACCGCTGTGGTCTACATTTTGTCCCTTGCCACCTTCGGAGGTCCACGCGGTGGCATATCAACCGGTGCGCTCGATCGACCAGTGACGATCTGTGCTCTGGACGACCACGGCACCCGGCATGTCCATCTGCATTAGCATTTCATTGACTTCGGCGATGGTGAACGCGGCGAGGAAGGAATCATAATACAGTTTTTGTTGATAAGGGGTGTCGTCTGCGGCGTACGTATCCACAAAGGCTTGCGCGTCTGCTGGTGTTTTCGGGCGGATGAGGTCGCGGATCAGGACTGTTCCTTTGGGACGGGCAACTCTGCCCATCTCTTTAAGTGCCTTCATCGCATCATGGATATGGTGGACAATGCTGTTAGAGATAATTCCGTCAAATGTATTGTCGGGGAAGGGTAAGACTTTGGCATCGACGAGTTCGAGGGTTATCCGATCGGTGAGATCGGCGTCTGCGACGTGGCGTTTGGCTATTTTTAGCATCTCCTCGGACAGATCGATGGCGGTGATACGGATATTTGGGCAGCGTTGGGCGAGTAAGATAGGAATTTGTGCGGGACCGGTGCCGACATCGAGAAAGTGTCCAACATTCGCACCAAGTGCAACGACGCGGTCTACAAAGGCTAGATCAACCTCACCGTGCTCCATCGCATCGTAGGCTTCGGCGGCTTCGGCTGTATCCATAACTTCCTGTTCTACAATTCGATTCATCCTCTGATTTCCTAATGAGTTCAGCAACAGTTAGTGCATTCTGGCGGATCTGGTCTGGTTGAAATTGGGTGTACATACCAACCGCCATTGCATCTATAGGTTTGATGTTATCAAGCGCGAGTTGAAAGGCTTCACGCGGCTCATTCCTGCCAGCGGCTAATACCTTTATCGCAATTATCGGCGTCGGTATCGCTTGTATCGCTGAGAATGCTGTATAACGATCGTCTGGCAGATACAGTTCTCTATGTGTTGTGTGATTATATAATGCACAGACATAAAAGTCAACATCGTATCCTTCAACGTAGCAGTACTTGAGGACCTGTGGATCATGCGTGCCGATCCCAACTGCACAACCGAGGTCTCGGATGCGCTTGAGACTTTCATTGAGTGAATCGAGTTGTCCTTCTGCATACAATTTATCGGTCGTGCCACCGTGGTGGTAGATAGCAATCGGTTTATAGCGGGCAATAATCTGTAGATATTCGTTGAGATCGGCGTATTCTGTATCTTTGGGGGTTTGGGCAATCCACTGAATCGTGCCACCTGCGTTCCAGTATTCGTTAAGGACGCGCATGATGTGTCTATCGGCGCGTGCGAGGACGGTATTGATTCCGTTCTGCTCGGCTTGTCTGAGGTCCGCCATAATTTGCGGTGCTGTGTAGTAATCCTCCATGGCTTTCGATGCCGCTGCGGAGCGGTGCGAAATGCCACTATAGGGGTTACCGCCGATAATAAGTCGCGTGACGCGATGTGATGCGATGGGAATTGTAGGTAGTTTTATCATGTTATTTCGTGCGGAATGGCTTTTCTTGAGAAGAGCGAAGGTTCCTGGAGCCAGCACTGCCGTGTAGATCCCTTTTTGTGGAGGTTTTGTAAATTACACCGTTTGTGTCTGTATAAAACATAAGTTCGAATGTTTCATTTGCTGCCTGGGATGTTCGTGTCCCTGTTACGACGCGGACGCCGTTAATTTGCCGTTGTTTAGAAATGATTTGGTTATAATGATCTCGCGGTAGAGGCGTCACGGGTATCTGCCAGATGTAAATTTTTGAACCTGTCTCGTTGTCGGTTATTCCATGCGGTGACCCCCATGCCCGAATTACATCTGAAATATGTTTTCCCTTCCACTTGGATTCGCGTGTGGAATTCTGAACCCTTTTCGCGTCGGTTTTATGAATTATGCCATTTGAACGTGTATGAAACACCAGTTCATACATGTTGTCCATTGGCAAGGAGGCGTCTGGGACGTTCTGCCGCCTATTGGGATGCTTGCTGGAGGAGAGTTGCTGTTCTTGTTGTGGTAGAATTGTCTGAATGGATGTCTGCCAAATGTAGATTTTTGGACCTACTTCGTTACCTCTTATTCCATGTGGTGATCCCCATTTCTGAACCGCTTCGGAAATGGGTGTTCCCTGCCATGATTCCAAAACTTGCTGTATTTCTTTTTTTGGTGCTGGTTCGGGGGCGTTCATCAAATACGTTGGCACCGTGCAACCAACCAGTAGGGTGCTTACGGTGAACACGAGCAGTGTAAATTTGGGCATTTTCCATACTCCCAATATAAAGCAGAAACGAATTATGCTTTAACAGCAACTGTGGTTTGTAACATTTAGAATAATACACGCACTATTAGGAATTACCAAGCAATTTACGTGCCAAAGGAAAATAAGAGACAGAATGGGGAATATTACGGGTTTAGTGGGTTTTAGGAGGTATTCGCTGCACGAAATAGGGCAAGTAGGAAGATGGCTGCACGGATATGTGCAGGTGCAGATAGGGAAAAAAGAAGGGGTTATGGGACAGCATCACTGCTGCCCCATAGGAAATTATCGAATGGCGATCGGATTGCCGGGGGAACCTGTCGCGCCTTTGAGACGAAGTGGTGCGAAACTGAAGGCGAATTCGTAAACCTTCGCTGCCGCTAACTCCTCTGTGATGATGTTCTCAAGGTTGTAAATTCCGTGTTTGACGATAAATAGTTGATGCACTGGAAACGCCAAGGATTCATCGGGATTTGGGACAACTTCAATTCCCCAGTTATCGCAACACAGCATCACAATTTTCTGATCGACGAGGTATTGTCCCGCTTCCAGTCCGATGCCGGGTTCTGTGGTATTATAACGGTCATTATCTGTCATCCAGAATTTACCCCAACCTGTGTGAATGATAACGACATCGCCTGGTGTAATCTGGACCGCCTGCTTTTTCAACGCACCTTCGAGATCGGCGCGCGTGATTTCGTAACTATCGCTGAGGTGTTCGACGCCTTTGTAGCCAGCGACATCAATAAGAACACCGCGCGTCACGATCGGTCCTACGTTCTCGACGCCGAGTTCCGTCAACCCTTCAGCTTTGGCAAAATCGTGATGATTCAATCCATTGTAGTAGAGATCACCGATACCTATATGGCCGAGTCCATCGAATTGGGTGCCGACCTGACCGATCTCGCCGCTGAAAATCTCCTCAAACCACGTCGTTTTGTTTTCACCGAGTGGACCGGACATCGCTGGGATCCGTAGGCTATAATGCCGCGTTCCGAAGACAGGGATACCGCTTTCATAGACTCTCCCGAGTTGATAAACCTCGCCGGTTTTGATTAGACTCGCTGCTTCCAATACTTTCTCCGGTGTTAGGCGGTTCGCAGCACCGCGTCGGTCATCGGCACCCCACTCGGACGGAAACCAAGATTCTTGTGTGAGGGTAACGGTTGCTGTGAGAGCGAGTGCGCCGAAAATAAGCACAAATAGAATAAAAAGTTTGTGTTTTTTCGATTTTTTGTACATAATAACCTCCTGTAGCGGTTAGAAATGGAACGACACAAGATCGTAGACTACAATCAAAATCGAGAGATTAAAACCAACGGACACAGACCCCGCACCTACAAAAACGAGGAGTCCTATGGCTCTTACTTCAATTGCCCTAATTTTGCTGTCAGCATTTTGCCACGCCTTATGGAATTTCTACAGCAAGTCAAGCAAAGATACACGAATTCTCTTTTTTTGGTGTGGGTTTTACACCATAGTAATAGCGTTCATTGCCTTTGGTATCAAGCAACCGGAGGTTCCGAAACCGGTATGGATTTATATTATTAGTTCCGGACTAGTTCATCTGTTATACACTCTGTTTTTGGCGCACGCTTATACCGTTGGCGAAATTTCGTTCGTCTATCCAATCGCACGTGCGGCACCAGCCTTCTTGCCACTATTTGCCTTTCTTTTCTTACAGGAACGAATTTCGGTACAAGGCATAGGAGGTATCTTATGTGTCATGATCTCCATAGTACTCTATCAACAACGCGAGGCGCGCATCAACTTCACAGCTTTCCTCCGCTACATTCGTCAACCGGATTCCGTCTGGGCTTTTGCAACCCTGGGAAGCGTCATTGGATATTCACTGATAGACAAGCAAGGGATGTCTGAATTTCATCGCCATTCGACGGATGCTCCCCTGTGGCGAGCTGTGACTTATTATTTAATAGAGAACAGCATCTCACAAGCACTTTATGGATTATCCTGTCTCGTCCGATTTCCACGCCAGCAGATTGTCCAAATTGGACGAACGGAATGGAAGCGGGCGCTCGCTGTTGTTGGGCTTATGTTGACATCCTATTCGCTCATCCTCTACGTGTTGATGACGGAAAAGGTTAGCTATGTGACCGCGGTTCGGCAGTGTTCTGTCATTTTTGTTGTTTTGCTCGGTGGGTACGCCTTGAAAGAGACCTATACAAAACGCCGATTTATTGCCGCTGTTGTGATGGTATTCGGCATTTTTTTAATTGCAAATCAGTAGCACACCAGCAAAGTCTCATCAACCAAAGGACACGCCCAATTTGACGCTCCGTTCTGGGTGGTTGTCCATTTCTATGTAGGCTTCGACTGAATCTTCAAACGGCACCACCGGATCAACGATGTCCTCGCATTCAAATCTCCCCGCAGCAAGCCATTTCCAGCAGGTATCAATGATACGTTTGAAATTCCAACGTGGGTGATCGCGGTTCGGATCGCTGTTAGCGCGCGCAAAGATTATGTTCGGAATGTTGACGTGCGCGACAGCACCGAGATCAAGTCCACCTGTACATGCTTTCGCGCGTCCAGCATAGACGATTGTTCCTTCAAAAGTGACGCTGCGAAGGGCATCATCGAGTGCTTCGTAGATTGCACTGGTTTCTACAGCGACATCAACGCCGATCCCGCCTGTCGCCTCTTTGAGCACTTCACCTACATTGCAGGCAGTCGGGTCGATGACAAGTTCCGCCCCAGTTTTTTCAGCGACTTTCCGTCGTCTTTCGATCGGGTCTACAGCAGCAACAAAGTCAGCCCCAGCGATCCGTGCCATCTGCACCGTCATCAATCCAATAGCACCAAGTCCAAAGACAGCAACCCGTTCGCCAACGCGGACTTTTCCATCACGAATAGCGGACATTGCGAAGTGTGCAGGATCATAGCAGACGGCATCTTTCCAGTTCATCTGGTCGGGCATCTTGAGGACACCACCGGCGCGCCATGTGTGTGTCTCTTTGAGGTGACCGTGGCTTGTGACACGTTCCCCAATCGCGAAACCTTCAACGTCGTCACCAATTTCAATAATTTTCCCGACGCACATATTCCCAAGTCTCAGTGGAAAATTTGGGTTGTTGTATCCGTAGTAGGCTGTCAGTTCGGTACCGCGTTTGGGGGCACCGAATTCGACTTGAACGCGGATGCTGTCTGCTGGCACGGGTCCGTCTTCATATTCTTGTAAAACAGGTGTACGAGGGGCAATCGCTACTAATTCTTTTGGCATGTTTGCCTCCTTCCAGTGGTTAGCGGCACACGGAGAGTGTCTACTACTTTAATGTTAGCGGCACACGGAGAGTGCCTACTACTTTAGTGTTAGCGGCACACGGAGAGTGCCTACTACTTTAATGGTTAGCGGCACACGGAGAGTGCTTACTACTTTAGTGTTAGCGGCACACGGAGAGTGCTTACTACTTTAGTGTTAGCGGCACACGGAGAGTGCCTACTACTTTAATGTGGGATACCCAATTGGTGCATCCGATGATGAATCGCTTCTCGTGCCTCTTGGAACGGACGAGAGAGAAATTCCAAATGGTCGTCCTCACCGTGGTGGTGTGTCACAGTACCATGTTCATGATGGCGTGCTGTCTGTTGGATGTAAGACAACCCACCCTCAATCAAGGTTAGCATATAGTTCGCCGTTTCTGGGTCAAACATCCACCATTCGCCACCGACAGCGATATAGACGGGTGACGTATGTGCAATAATACCGCGTCCCCAGCCGTCATGGTGTGGAACGGCTTGCGCATAGTTAGGTCCACCGCATCGCGCCGCAATCCACGAATGTTTGTCTACCTTCACATTGGCTTTCAGGTGTAAATGTGCTTTGCCGTCTTTTTCCTCGGTGGAAGCGACGACTTGCCCTGCCTGAATAATCTGCAAGGTATGGATTGGGAAGATCGAATCCGCCGAGGCTTCAACTTCGACAGTTCCACCGTTACCGGGAAGATTAATGGTGCTACCAATCGGTTGTCCATCAACGGTGAGACGGATCATGGGACCGCCGCTCAGGAAGGTATTTCCAGCACTCATGTATTTGCACCAGTTATCGTAATTGAATTCCTCGTTGTCTGGGATGTGGACATAGGTGCGATAAACGCCAACCGGTACATCGCTGCTCATCTTATCTGTCCCACCAACGAGCGGTAATTTATAGCCACAGTTGAGGTAGCGGTAATACTCAAGATGCCCATACATTGCATTAGTGAGGTACTCGACGGCATCCACGCGTCCGGTGGCAATGAGCGTCGCTGGTTCGCAATTCGGATTCGGGATGTGTGGTAAGACGACTGTGCCACCTTGCTTGTGACACGCATCTGCCCAGTGAGAAAGTGTAACCTCCATGTTTCCACCGAGTTCGGCTTCTCCGGGTCCGTCCGAGCACCACGGCGCGACTTGCTCCTTTAAACCAAGAAGTGTCAGGTGACCGAGAACGTGTTGACGGTTCTCTTGTGTTGCATAGACGATGCTCCGTCCATCGGCGGATGTCGTGGGTCTTCCGATGAATTCTTCTGTGTTCGTGAAGAGGTGTCCCCACTGCGAAAGGAGGAGATTTACGACGCCAAGGTCTTCGCCTTGTGCTTCAGTGTGTGCTCCCTGCGTGGACAGGAAATGTACGTGCGTATCGCCGCTGAAATAACGTTCAGCATTCATATTGCACCATCGTTTTATCCGCAGGGTTAACTCACGTTGTCCGGGTTGTATGTTCACGGTGGTTCGCAGTGGCGTGTATTCAAAGCCGCGGGCAACATCAACGATAACGTCCCCGCGAGGGAGCCATCCTTGACACGTGCCGTCGATATAAGCGTAGCTAATTTGTCCGAGTCGCACATCGCCACCGACATCTACGTGCCATGTGCCATTGTTTGAATTGACGTGAGCGTGGTGACCGTGTGGGGCGTACGGCACACCATGTGGAGATCGGAAATGGATACGACACGGCACCGGTCTGTTCGTGTCCTCATCAATCACGGTGGTATGCACCCAGTTTCTACCTGAGTCAATGACCTCTACCTTAACGCGTTCGTTGGGTTGAACGGACCCTTTTTCTTGCACCTCTCCCCAATTAACGGCACCGATGGTTTCACATTGGTTCTTGATTTCAACAGTAGCAGAAGGTGTGGCAGATACTTCAGTGTATGCGGGGCTGCTCTTGTTGTTTTGCGATTCACCCCAACCCTTGAAGTCATCGTTGATAAAGGTGTCAGTTGTGCTTTCTGGCAACGGGTAAGGATATGTTGCCGAGCCACGATCAACATTGACTTCCATATCAAACGGTTGGTCGGCATCATCGGATTGCGGGAGCGTAATTTTGACTTCGCGGCGGGGACGACGCGGAATCGGATCTTCATCAAGATAACCCAACGTGATACCTGCGACGATGAATCGCCGATCTTGTGGTTGGATTTCAATTGACGCGACTTCAACATCGTCCCTTGGGTTTTTCCACACCCACAAATAGTAGTCGCGCGGTGTCCCTTGCCTTGCTTCAGTTTGACGGTTGCCTGCTGAACCCCACTGCCCCTCGTAACGTGGCAATAAACCTTCCTTCTGATCGGGTATAGCGAGGAAAGTCTGTTGTCCCCACCCCTGTGGTACACTGCCAATCTCGAAACGTTCGCGAATCGGCACACTCACCCTTTCACCATCGGTGTAATGAAACACATAATTGGCGATTAGCCTACCAATTGGTTCGCCTTCAGGTATGCGTGACTCAAGCAGGCGATGTACAAATATGACTCGCTTCGGGTCGGCATTGACGGGAACTTGGATAGGATCGGTGTTGACGTTTTCGCCGAAGCCTAAGAAACAGGTTGTACCTTCAGCGATGTCAAAAGGTAGACCGTGGAATGTCTGTATCCCGACGTTCGGCGTTGCGTTCTCCCCGATAATGTCTGCACCGGCATTGCACAATGCAGAAAGTGAAATAGGTTGATAGTTTTGCATGATAAACTCCTATCGCGATCGCTTCTACTCATTACAGTCTAAAGCGGGAAATCAATTGACTGGCCCTGTTCAGAGGACATGTAGAACGCCTGCATCAACTCTGTAAGGTTGCGTCCATCTTGGATGGTAATCGTCATCGGTTCATCGCGAAGAATAGCATTAATCCACTGTTGTATCGGTTCAGGTGGTGCTGCTGGTGCGTTGGCGATATATTCCGCTTTTTCTTCATCGGAAAGTTTGCGCGTTTCAAAATGCATCTCACCGTGTCCGGCAGCGAATGAACCCTCTGATCCGTAAATTTCAAGCATATTCGGACCGGAACGATGTGTCCACGCAACATCAATCACACCGAGTGATTTGTTTGCGAATTCAACGACCGAAACGCTATTGTCATCAATCGGGAAATTGCCAGTGAAGTTGTTAATTTTGGCAATAGCACTTTTGGGTTCACCCATTAACCACCGGATAACATCAACACGGTGACATCCCAAGTCGAAGAGGGCACCACCACCGGCGCGTTCTGGATCGGCAAACCACGCGCTCGTTCCGCTGAACCAACTATCTAATGCAGCGGAGTGTGCGATCCGTCCCCTACCGAACGTGATGTCTCCAAGCAGTCCATCGTCAATTGCCTTTTTCGCAAATAAAATCTCTGGGTTGGCTCGAGAAGGCAGCGAAATCATAAACTTTACACCGGCTTTCTCGACGGCTTCGATAATTGGATCACACTCCGCTACTGTGATAGCGAGTGCCTTCTCGGTAAAGATATGTTTTCCGGCTTCAGCAGCGGCAATCATCACGCGCGGATGGTCGGACGTAATTGCGTCAACAGCAACTGCGTCTACATCGTCACGGCTGAGGATTTCATCCAGCTCGGTGTAGAATGGAACATCGTACTGTTCCGCTGCATCTCTGCCTCCGTATTCCTCTTCGTCCCAGACGGCGACGAGTTCGGTTTCAGGGTTTTCGTGAATTTTGCGGGCGTAGCCACCGGCGTGGACGTGTGCCATGCTAATCTTTGCGACTCTAATCATTTACTTCTCCTTTTTGGCGAAACTTGTTGCATGAAATTATTTAATCTGTCCGACAGAAGAACGGGTTGCGAGATGATTCCAGCCACGAAGAACCAATTGGACGTTGGTGTGGCGGTTTTCGGATTCAATCTCATCGTCACCGGCATGCATTTGGACGAGAACACTCTTTCGCGTTTGATTTGAGCGATTTGGCATTGAACCGTGGAGTGTAAAGTAGCTAAAGAAAAGCACATCTCCTGGTTCTGCCTCTAAAACGGTTGCGTCCTCGATCGGGTATTGCTCCGTAACCTCAGCGTTAGCACCGCTTCCCATCATACCGTCGGTGCGTCTTAACTGCTTGTGGGAGCCTGGATAGACGCGGACACAGCCCATCTCGTCCGTAGCTTCCGAGACGTAGATGATAGCAGCCATCATACTGTCTTTGACAGACGGGAAGTACTGCCAATCTTGGTGCATTGGGAAGGGGGCACCTTGTTCTGGTGGTTTGCAAAAGAGTTTGGAATGGTGAAGCATAATATCGGGTCCGAGGATGGCTTCGGTAATATCAAGAAACTTCTCTTGTAAGAATGCCTGCATCCAAACTCCGGAGAAACTCTGGATATTGTGGGTGTGGATGATAATAGATTCGCCGCCATCAAGAGCATCCGTCAATCTACCGCCCCAGCGAGCGTTGACGTTCTCGTCGCTTTTAAGGAGTTGATCCACGACTCGGTCAAAGTCGTTTTCCATCGCTTGGATCTCTTCAGGTGAATAGACACCCTTGGCGAAATAGTATCCGTTTTCGTTAAAGAATTTTCCTATATCTGACATTACGGTTTTGTAACCTCCAAAAAGAGTTCATTAAACCAATTTGGCGAGGGACTATCTCCAATACTATCGGCTTCCGCAATCTCTCGTTGTAACTCGCGAAGCGTTTTGAACACTGCGAACCGCCCACCGCTCAGAATTCCAATGAATTTTTCGTCTTGTGAATCAGTGCCGCAGAATCGAGAAACATCCTCAAGGCGATTGGTGGCAATTATAACGGTTTTACCCATAGATCGAAGTTCCTCAAGCAATTCAAGCATCTCGACCTGTCCACTCGGATCAAGTGGTGTAAGAGGCTCGTCGAGCAACCAGAGCTGAGGTTCATGCAGAAAAGTTTTGGCGAACAAGAGACGCTGCCGTTCCCCTGTTGATAGGATGCCGATTTTGGTGTTGTGTAGGTGTTTGATGTCCATTAGTTCAAGCACTGCCTCGATTGCGGTGGCACGTTCGCGCTTGTCTAATTTATATGCAGCAGCGAAAAAATTGAGATAATCGATGATGGATAACTCAGGGTATCCCTCAAATGCGACTGGAATATACCCGATACGTGGACGTGCCTGCTTTCGGTTTGTAAACGCGTCGATGCCATCAATAGAGACACTGCCTGACGTCGGTTCCACTAAAGTCGCTAAGATATTAAGCAGGAGCGTTTTGCCTGTACCATTCCTACCGAGCAGGACGAGACATTCTCCGGCTGCGATCTGAAACGTGAGTTCCCTTAGCAATGGCTTCTTGTCAAAAGATTTGGACAGGTTTTGGACATCAAGCATTTGTAACGATATGTTATATGAGACTACAGTTTCCTTGCGAAATCCGCATTTCCAATCTAAAGAAGCCGTTGTCTTAATCTAACTCAAATCAACTTTGACAGGTCTATTGAGTTCGGCGGATTGCCATGCGGCTTCCGTTAATTGGATAACGCGCAAACCATTCTCAACACCAATCGGGTTCTCTGTACGTTCGCCGCGGATGAGTTCAATAAAGGCTACGTCCTTGTTGCCCGATGCGGGCATTTCAGATTCGTCAACAGGTTCTGCATTGCCCGATTGATCTTGGCGATAGAGTGTACCCTCTCGGAGATGAAGTGCACCTTCCTCCAACCAGATGGAAAAAGCTTCTCGCACCCCGCCGTAGGCGTGTCCAACAATGCTGATATTGCACAACGCACCGGTATCAAATTTAATCGACATCGCTGTCAGAACATCTACTTCAATATCCAAGTTGTCTATCATCGCGAACACAGTGTCAGGACTCGCTTCTAACACCCAAAGGAGAATATCAATAAGGTGGCTCCCGGAATCGTTCAGTTGACCACCGCCGCCGAGGAACGGATCCTGCCTCCATTTTCCCTGCTGATTCCGATACCAGTTCTGTGATTGATGTGCAGATACGAAATTAACGCGCCCGAGTTCACCGCTCTGTACTATGTTGCGGCAGTATTGATAGGTGGGGCTCAGATGTCGTTGGTAGCCTATCATCAGATGCAAGCCAGTCTCTTCAACTTTTGCTATCACCTGTTTGGCATGATCCACCGTGCAGACCATCGGTTTTTCCGTGTGGACATGGCATCCGGCATCAAGCGCATCCATGATGTGCTGGAAATGGAGACCGTGCGGTGAACTAATGACAACAGCATCGGGTTTGGCAGCAGCTAACATCTCGACATGGTCGGTGTAAGTAGGAAGTGAATCATTTAAACCGACTGTCTCTTTAAAGGCATCAAGTGAAGCTTCACTTGGATCGGCGAGAGCAACGATTTCTACGTCTTCGACACTTGAAACGCTCCGTCCGTGTCCGCGCGCGTTACCACCACATCCGATGAATGCAAAGTTTAATTTCTGTTTTGACATATATACTCCTGGCTGTATTATTGCTCGCATACTTAAATCTTGATGCATAACCTATCATAAGAATTAACATAAATGCAAGCGTTAATTTTTATTCGGAATACAGATTCTATTGATTGTACGTATGCACTTGCAGTATCCCTTAGTTGGTGAACAAAAGTGTCCAAAAAATGAACAGTACTGAACAAATTATGACGGAAATGGATCGAAATTCGCCTGTTTTAGCCAGAATTACGAGTGGCACGCAATTTGCTATAGGATAGTAAAAGCAAGAGTGACAAATGGAATCGGATGCCTGCGTGACATCCACAAAAGTGAATTTGAAGGGGTCATCAACAATGAAAAAATCATTTTATTCTTTTTTGGTTATAAGTTTAAGTCTGTTAGTAAGTTGGTTTGCATGCGCAGATGCCGAGTCCCGTAGCGAAGAAGTTGTCAGGCTCGGAGAGATATCGGTGACAGCCGCACGTGCTGAGAAGGATCCTTTCAAAACGCCTAATGCTATTACCGTTCTCAATTTAAAACAATTGGAACAAAACAATGCAGACATCGCTTCCAACCTGCTTCGTGATGTGCCAGGTGTTAGTGCGCAGCAGACGACAGTGGGACAAGGTTCTCCCTTACTCCGGGGTTTAACGGGTTACCAAACATTGATACAAGTCGACTGGGTCCGCCTCAATAATTCAACATTTCGTTCAGGCCCAAATCAGTACACTGCAACCATCGCACCAGAAATGCTGGAACGGGCAGAAGTGCTACTCGGTTCAAGCTCTATGCTATATGGCAGCGGCGCGATGGGTGGTGTTACCAGTTTCTTTACAAAAGGGGTGCCGATTAATCTCGAGCAGAAGACTTGGGATATACATCCACGACTCATTGCTCGCTATGCGACTGCCACACAGGAACGGCTTGGTAGATTAGAGATAACGGGGAACAAAGAGAGGTTTGGGTTTATCGCCGGTGGTGGTATGCGATCCTACGGCAATATAAACCCTGGAAGTGGATACGATCTTCATTACAAAAATCGGAAATTTGAAATAGTAGGCGAAAAGCCGAGTGGCGTTGAACTCTTCGACGAGATGCCAACGACTCCTCCTGACAGATGGCTTATTGACAACGAAGGACCGCTGAGTTGGAAAGCTTACGATGCAGATGCGAAAATTGCGTATCAACTCAGTGATACCAGCACTGTGAACGTTGCCTATCAGATGTGGCGACAACCGCAAACGCCGCGCTATGATAAAATCGCACCGAGAGAGTTTGACGAATTCTATTTTGAGCCGCAAAATCGCGACCTTGTTTATGCCAATTACGTTGTAAATCCAGTAGGAGGAAGTATTGACAGGGTCCGTCTGACAGCCTCTTATCACCGACAAAAAGAGGGACGAAACGAATTGATGATTGGCGCGACATCTCGGCGGCAACGATATGATACTGTTAATACCGTCGGCTTCAGCGCACAAGCGGTCAGCACGATCCTTCCTCGTCAACGCTTGGTCGGTGGCGGAGAATTCTACTTGGATATGTTGCAGAGTCACACCGTCAATACGGATATCATAACAGGTAAGGAAGATATTAACGAAAACTTGGGGCGCTTCATTAGTGGGTCTCAATTCTGGGATGCGAGTCTGTATCTTCAAGATGAAATTATGGTGCACGAGCGTGTAGAATTTACACTCGGCGGTCGCGCAACGCTTTATCAAACCAATGCTGACCTCTCTCTTCGGGATAAGAGTTTTGATGTGTTCAATGAATATGACAGTAGTTTGACAGGAAGTGCTGGGATGGTAGTCAGTTTGACAGAGCACCTTAACTTTGTTAGCAGCTTTGGAACAGCCTTCCGTGCTCCCTCGTTGAATGATACAACAGCAGTAGAGGTCACTAATGAGGGTGTCACAGCACCCAGTCCCAATCTTGAATCGGAGACTTCTTGGACGCTTGAAAGTGGACTCAAGGTGCGGCATTCTTACTTCACTGGTGCCCTGACACTATTCCACAGCCGGGTCAACGGCTTAGTTGCGCGCAGACCTGTCCAAGAGGCATACGCCAATGGAGCACTTCCACAACTCCACCAAGACCTGATTAAAGAATACGAAGGTATTGACGTACTCGTGTTTGATAACGTCGATGAAGCGCAATTTCAGGGTGTTGAATTAGCGGGACTTATCCCGATTCAACCTGCTTGGTCGGTGTTTGGTAATGCAGCGTTTATACGTGGGGAAGTACTCAAGATTAATGGCGAGGCACCAGATGCGGCGAAGCCTTGGGAAGCACGCACTCGTAGAGAACCGCCGTTGAACGGAATCATCGGCATCCAATGGGAACCGCTGAACACGCAATTTTGGGCTACGCTCTATGTACGAGGTGCAGCCGAGCAGCGGCGACTGAACCGGAGCGACATTCGCGACCCACGGATACCCGGAAAGACGCGCGACCCAGCGGAAGTTAAATTTGACACTAACGGCTACGCACTGGATGCTGGCACACCCGGATGGTGGACACTCAATGTCCGTGGTGGTATCAGACTCTTTGATTACACACGTTTAACGTTAACACTTGAAAATCTATTTGATCAGCGGTATCGTCCGCACGGCTCCGGTATGAATGCACCAGGCTTCAATGTAAGCTTGAGTCTGGACAACCGGTTCTAAAGTTTCGGAATATAATGGTGCTGTTTCTAATCGCTCCTCAACTTATAACAGATCAAATTTCTTTTTAATAAATTCAACCACTATCGCTGGAACCATCTCTT
Organism: Candidatus Poribacteria bacterium; assembly: GCA_958295815.1. Taxonomy (GTDB): domain Bacteria; phylum Poribacteria; class WGA-4E; order WGA-4E; family WGA-3G; genus WGA-3G. Next base: position 1,041,907 of record OY282374.1, read on the forward strand.
GTAACTTCTCTTCGCTGACCTTCCGTTGTGCCATCTGTACGACTTCCATTACCAATGTTGAACTGATATGTGCGTACTGGGTGTTTGCCATCATAAAGAGGGTGTCAATATCCGGTGCAATTTGCTGATTCATCCGTGCCATCTTGAACTCCCATTCAAAATCAGAGATTTCACGTAGCCCGCGAATGATAGCACAGGCACCGCGTGTCTGCGCGTAGTGCACAGTTAGTCCGGTATACCCATCAATAGAGGCATGCGGATACGGTTCAATAACGGCTTCAAGCATCTCAGTGCGTTCCTCGAGTGTGAAGCGCGCAGGCTTGGCGGGGTTAACACCGATAGCAACGACGAGTTCATCAAAAACACCGAGGTTGCAAATCCGATCGATAAGGTCGGTGTGTCCGTTGGTGACGGGATCGAAACTCGCGGGGAAAATGGCGATTTTTTTCGGCATATACTCTCCTTTTCGATAAACTAAGGCTGTTCTGGTAATTTTGCGAACCCACGATCTAATTGCCTATCATTATACCACAAGATACTGTGTCACACAAATCCATCAAAAAAGATTGATCATATTTCTGCGCGCGTGATATAATAGCAATATCACATAGCAAGGAGGCTAATAATGGGAAAAATTAACACACTTGTTTTTGCTGGCGGTGCGATTCATGATTGGAAGGGTTGCAGTGATGAAATCGTGAACGTACTCTCACAGCGAGATGAATTTGAGATTACCAGAGTCGAAGAGGATCTCGATGCACTCGTCTCACCAAATCTGGATCCGTATGATCTTATTGTTTTCTATTACACAGTAGGTGAGATTTCTGACGCGCAGAAGAATGGTTTACTCAACCATGTTGCTTCGGGTAAAGGCTACGTCGGTGTGCACTCGGCAGCGGATTCGTTCCGCGGATGCCCAGAGTATCGTTCGATGGTGGGTGGCTATTTTGTTACGCATCCACGCTACCGCGACTACCAAGTCAGCATCGTAGATAGCGAGCACGAAATCACGGAAGGACTTGATGAGTTTGTTGTGACAGATGAGCAGTACATCCTCGATTATGATCGTCGGAATCATGTGCTGGCATCAGCGTTGTGGCAAGGTGCCGCGGCACCGGTCGCATGGACGAAGAATTGGGGTGAAGGTAAAGTTTTTTACCTTGCGCTCGGTCATGATGCTTCAGCGTGTCAGCACGAAATGTTTAGCACACTTCTGCAGCGCGGTGCACTCTGGGCAGGCAGAAACGATGGCGAATAAAAGCTATAACTTTTTGTTGTAGTGAATACATCCTACCGTTAAGCGCGGGGTCTTCGTATTGCCGATTTCCAAGCAATACCCTTTAAGCCTCGCGCTCACTACCACTTCACATTTCTATGGATGACAGTCTTCTAACAATAGTAGAAAGGCATGAGACAGCAAATTACGGATATTCAGGCGGTTCCTGAATTGCCCTCACATCGTCAACTCTATCTGGATGGTACGCCCTTTGTTGTAATTCATACCATCTTGGTTGAAAACTTTGGGTTACGCATCGGTTTGAATATTGAAGCCGAGATTATTGAGAAGTTGATCGCGGCTGATGAAGTGATGCGTGCGAAGAACTACGCGCTGAGGTTACTACGTCAAGAGAAGGCTAACGATGCAGAGGACGAAGCAGAGGATTCGCGTCCTACGGTGAAGTCGAAAATCTATACTAAGACTGAGATGGAGCAGCGGCTCGCACGAGAGGGGTTTTCGGAAGAAGCCGTTGATACGGCTATTGGGGAATTGATTGATTCGGGACATATTCGCGACCGGAAGTATGCCGAGAATTGGATAGTCCGCAGGCAAAAGTCAAACCCGCGAGGCAAGACTTTGCTAAAACATGAGCTTCTTGACAAGGGGGTTGATCGAGAAACCGCAGAGCAGGTTGTAGCACAAGTGGAGACCGAAGACGAAGCGGAGCTCGCGCTGGAGATTGCTCAGAAACGAATGAAGCGGTATCGACGATTGCCGGATCATGTCGCTAAACGTCGATTACACGGATTTTTGGCGCGGCGCGGGTTTGGAGCGGAGATTGTAAGACAGGTGCTTGAGCAGATTTTTTAACACGTCAGTGCAGTATATATAAAATTATCTGACTAGATTTTTGTCTTGACTTCTCTATAAAAATTAGACTATAATAGGACAGAAGAAACAGGGGAGAATCCAAACATGACATCAGATGAAATCAGAGCCAGTTTTCTTGAGTACTTTCGCAAACAGGGACACACGATTGTTCCGAGTGCCTCCTTAATACCAGCGGGTGATCCGACGCTGTTGTTTACCAATGCGGGTATGAACCAATTTAAGGATGTGTTTCTCGGTATTGGACAGCGGGAGTATACGCGCGCCGTTGATACCCAAAAATGTTTACGCGTCAGCGGCAAACACAATGACCTTGAAGAGGTTGGTTATTCACCAAGTCATCACACCTTCTTTGAGATGCTCGGAAACTGGTCGTTCGGCGATTATTACAAGCAGGAAGCTATCGCTTTCGCGTGGGAATTAGTAACCGAACTTTGGCAGATTCCTGCGGATCGCCTCTGGGCAACTGTATACCTTAATGACGACGAGGCAGAAAAATTCTGGCTCCAAGAGACCGACCTGCCACTCTCCCGTATCCGCCGTTGTGATAAAGACAACTTTTGGGAAATGGGGGAAACAGGTCCGTGTGGTCCCTGTAGCGAACTATTCGTTGACATGGGTGTCGAAGCGTTCCCCGAAACCGTAAATGATCCCGATGCCGGTCCAAACACTAGCGATCGATTCCGAGAAGTCTGGAATCTTGTGTTCATTCAATATAATCGGAACGAAAGTGGCGTACTTGAACCGCTTCCGGCAACGCATGTTGACACGGGCATGGGGTTTGAGCGGATTACCTCCATATTGCAAGGCGTCGATTCAAACTATAAGACGGATCTATTCACACCACTCTTGGCAACAATTGCCGATATGACAGAAACCGACTATTTTGACGATGTGCGCGGGTTACCACATCGGGTTATTGCTGACCATATCAGGTGTTTGACGTTCACTATCGGAGATGGTGTGATGCCCTCTAACGAGGGGCGAGGCTACGTCATCCGCCGCATTTTGCGACGTGCTGTGCTTTACGGAAAGAAATTAAATATGGACGAAGCCTTCATTTATCGGCTCGTTGATAATGTTATCGGATTGCTGGGTGATGTTTTCCGGGATGTCCTGCCGCGTCGTGAGTTTATCACCCGAACGATTCAAGGTGAAGAAAATCGCTTCCATCAAACAATTGAACGTGGATTAGAACTCCTTGATAACTCATTTGATACGCTTACTGAGAAAGACGACACACAACTTGATGGAAAACGTGCCTTTGAGTTATATGATACATTCGGTTTTCCTCTCGACTTGACGCAGATGCTTGCACGCGAGCGTGGATTCACTGTCGACGATGCTGGCTTCGAGCACAGCATGGAGGAGCAGCGGGCGCGCGGACGAGCGGCATGGGAAGCGAGAGGTGGCACGAATGATGAAGAGATCGCTGTTTATGCAGACGTTCTTAAAGAACATGGTGAAACTGAATTTGTCGGTTACACCCAAGACAACATCGAGGCAGAAATTGTCGCTTTAATTGCCAATTCTGAGTCGGTGGGCAGCGCACACCAAGGAGACGAGGTGTTCGTGCTTCTGAATCGTACGCCCTTTTATGGCGAGTCTGGTGGACAGGTTGGCGATGTTGGTACAATTGAAAACCAAAGCGCGAAATTACGTGTGCAAGACACACTTAAACCTTCCGCTGACTTGGTTGTTCACAAATGCGAAGTGCTTGAAGGTGAAATTACACCATACACCGCTGTGCATGCACATATCGATACTGGATACCGAAGTGCTGTTGCCGTGAGTCACACCGCAACGCACCTCCTACACAGCGGATTGAGGCGCGTGCTCGGAACACATGTCGGGCAAGCCGGTTCGCTTGTTGAAGCCGGTAGACTGCGGTTTGACTTTTCACACTACGAATCTGTTTCACTGGAGCAATTGCGCGACATTGAAGGATATGTCAACGAGAAAATTCGCGGGAATGATCTTCTATCCATAAGCGAAATGTCGTTGGATGACGCCAAGGCAAAAGGGGCTTTAGCCTTCTTTGGCGACAAATATGGCGATATCGTGCGTGTCGTGCGAGCCGGTGAATATAGCGTCGAATTGTGCGGTGGGACACATGTTGATGCGACTGGTGAACTCGGTTTCGTGAAACTGATGGGTGAGAGCAGCATCGCTGCAGGGGTCAGGCGTGTTGAAGCACTGACCGGTGCCGCAGCAGTAACAACCGTCCAAGATGATACTCTCCTGCTTTCCAATGTGGCGAATCTACTCAAAACGCCCAGAACTGACGTGTCTGAGCGGATCGAACGATTGCTCCAAGAACAACGAGAATTGGAACAGCAGCTCCAACAGCTCAAAGGGCAGCAGGCACTCGCTAATGTCAGTACTTTGGTTGAGGGGGCTGCACTTGTAGAAGATGTACGAGTTGTCGCTTCGGTCGTGCCAGATACGGATAGAAATGGATTGCGGCGACTTGTTGATGAACTCAAGAATCGCTTGGAATCCGGTGTTGTCGCACTTGCGTCTGTTACAGGGAATGAGGCAGCCTTTGTAGTTGGCGTAACCTCGGATTTGGTGAAAAATCGTGGTTTGCAAGCAGGTAAAATCATCTCTGAATTAACCCAATTGGCAGATGGTCGCGGTGGTGGTCGTCCTGAACTTGCGCAGGGTGGTGCTAAGAATATAAACAAAGTGGGCGCTGCAATTGATGCAGCGACTGAAATCATCAAAAAACAAATCGAAATTTGAGTCCGTAGGCACCTACACCTCTTGTAGCGAATATCAGGAAAGGATATGGTGCCATACAAGGAGAAGATATGGATTGGAGTTTGATTGCTTCAATTTTTTGGAAATTTAGTCTCGGTGTTTTACTACTCGCACTTACAGCTCTCGCAGGCTATATGTGCGCTGCAGTTGGTAGTCTCCGCAATTCGCTAAATAGCATCCGAAATACCCTGAATTCCACGGAGAGCATTGTTAATCAGGAAGTCGGTGAATTGATATCTGACGTGGACAAAACAGTGAAAGAGGTAAACAAGGAGCTACCGCAGTTGCTGCAGAACCTAAACGGTTTGACGGCTTCCTTGCAGGGGATTAGCGAGTCTGAAATTCAACCTACTGTACATAATATCCAAGAAATGAGCGGTGCCCTAAATCAAAGTATTCAAGAACTTGAAGAGTTGGTTCAAAAAGCTACGAGTTTTTCCGGGCAGACGCTTGAACAAGCAACTTTTTTTCGTAATCAGTTAGCAGTTTCGTTGGCTGATATTGTAAGCTTGTGGCAAGGCGTCAAGGCAGGATGGGATAGTTTTGCTGCTAGAGCACCTGAATCAGAAGAAGAAACATTGGAGACCGATGCATCAACTGAAGGCTGATAAGGTGGAATTTGCGGATCTGCCATATTAGGTCGCACAGTATTTGCATCCAATCGGAGAGTAATGGGAAAATTTTGCGCTGAGAGAGGAAAGAATGTCCGAATTGAAACTTTTTTCGCTGATTCTCGTAAACTTTAACGCCAGGTTTTGGGTTATAAACTGCACCAGAACAGAATTAATCATTTTATAGAAAGGATAAAGAAATGAGCAACGAAGGACAGAACAACGGCTTAGGAATGATTTTCGCTTTTTTCACGGGTTTTATGGCAGGCGCGGTTATCAGTCTGCTTTACGCACCGAGTTCCGGTAAGGAGACCCGACAGAAAATTCGCGATAAATCCATTGAAGCGAAAGACCGGACGGTTGAGTTAGCACAGCAGACCAGTGAAAGCGCGCGTCAAAGTGCTCAAAATCTCATGGAACAAGGCAAGGAGGGCGTTCAGGGCATCGTAGATACCAGTAAAGAACGCCTCCAAGAAGCAGGCGTACAGGTAAAGAGTGCTGTGGAAGTAGGTCGTAAGGTTTCCTCAGATGTTCGTACCAAAATCGCTGGTTCCATTCCAGGTGTCGGTGGCACAGATGAAGGCAGTGAAAAAACTACCGAGGAAGCCTAAACATTTTTTCACACTGTAGAGTGAGCGGGCATTAAGCCCGCTTCTCTGGTTACGGGCATAGTGGATATTGGGTGGACGGATTACAGAGAAACTTCTATTATTAAATGGAAATTGAAAAGTTAAAAGCCCTACTTGAACAGGTTAAGGATGGAAAGGTTGATGTAGATGATGCCCTCCAGTCTCTTCGCACGCTTCCGTTTGAAGATTTAGGGTTTTCAAAAATCGATCACCATCGTCAACTTCGCACCGGATTTCCGGAAGTCATTTTCTGCGAGGGAAAAACGGTGTCGCACGTGAAACAGATTAGCGAACGTATCCTTGCGGCTGGACATCCACTCCTTGCAACCCGTGCTACTCCTGATATGTATGAAGCCGTCAAGGAAATTGAGCCTGCAGCACGCTATAATACGCTTGCCCGAACTATCAGCGTCGCACAGTCTAAAGATAGCGGTGTTTCGGGGATTCTTGTTGTTTCTGCTGGGACGTCCGACCTACCCGTAGCAGAAGAGGCTGCTGAAACGGCACAGATGATGGGAAACCAGCCAGAACGGCTTTATGATGTCGGCGTTGCAGGGCTACATCGCTTAATCAGCAATCATGAGAAGCTTCTGACGGCGCGCGTTATTATCGTCGTTGCGGGTATGGAGGGCGCACTTCCAAGCGTAGTCGGTGGATTGGTAGATTGCCCTGTCATTGCAGTGCCAACGAGCATCGGCTATGGTGCCAGTTTTGGTGGTCTCGCCGCCTTATTGGGTATGCTAAATAGTTGCGCATCTGGTGTTACCGTTGTGAACATTGATAACGGCTTTGGCGCAGGTTATAGTGCCGCGCTCATCAATCGGCTCACGGCATAACTTACCGTTTTCGGTATTAAATATTATTCCTCTTCCTCACCTCTAATTTTCAGCACAGCAGTCGCACTTGCCCCTTTCGATATCCCTTGTGAACCGAAACCCGTTTTAGAAAAATAGTGGTCAGCCTTCACTTGAATAAGGCTGGCGTTAATGCTGAGGGTGACAATATCGTGCCCAATTTTGCATCGAATTTGATATGGGACTGATTCGGCACTGTCTTGTCCATGAGAATGTGGGTGCCATGTTACACCAGTGCTTTCAGCGTAGGTTGTGAGCGCGGCTGCGGTAGCTTCCTTAATACTGCTTTTAGCGTTGAGAACATGTTGGGCTGCTTTCGCGGCGTTGTTCGCAGCGTACTCCAAACGCTCTTGAACCGTTTTGGCTTCCATTTGGTCTGTTTTGTCATCAGTGCCACTTTTGCGCATCGCGACATAGATTATTGTTCCCACAACACCAACAAAGATTATAGTACTGACGATAACAGTCCCTCTTAATTCACGACGACGCGTCATATTTTCAAAATCTTCGCGATGGTGTGGATAAAAAGCGTCGTGTGCAGCAGTTGGTGTGCTCCAGCAGAGTATACCAATAGATAGCAGTAGAGGCGGAAAACAGTAAAGAGATCGAAGCATCGGTTTGGACCTACCTTTGTAGTTATTATAGCAGTAAGGCACTAAAGCGTCAATCTTCTTACCAATAACCGGAAACTAAATATCCCTAAATCGTGTGAACGAAAAACTTGACTTTAAATTACAAATTTGATACAATACACGAGTAGATACAAATTAAGGAGGCAGAAATTTGCAGCAGAGAACACCAATTGAAGAACAGATTGATCTCCCTTTTATGGAATCGCTACGGATTAGTTTTCAAAGTTTAAAGATCCGTTTTGGACGTTCGGTTATCACAACGGCAGGCATTACACTGGGCATTGCATTCTTAGTCTCAGTCTGGACAAGTAACGAAATTGGCATTGCCTTGCAGGAGAGTGGGCGACAATCGACAATTAACACTTTTGAAGAAACAACAGAAGCTGGCATTTCCACAAAAGATATTTGGCTGATTGTTATGTCCTTGATCGTCTGTGTAGTAGGAATCGCAAATTCGATGTTGATGGCAGTCACGGAACGCTTCCGCGAAATCGGTACGATGAAATGTCTCGGAGCATTAGATGGGTTCGTGGTTCGACTTTTCCTGCTTGAATCGGGGTTCCAAGGGTTTTCAGGTGCGCTTATCGGTGCGCTTATTGGAACACTGGGAGCAGTTCTTTTGGGGCTTAAAGACTACGGACTGGATCTGTTTTTCTATTTCCCTTTGTTACCAGCACAGCCTGAGGACGGACCCATGCAACTCGGTGTAATTGTTGTCATCTTGCTCGGGTGTTTTCTGGGGATGGTTTTGGCTGTGATTGGTTCATCGTTTCCAGCATGGCGTGCGGCAAAACTCCCACCAGCTGAGGCAATGCGGACCGAGGTTTAAGCATCATTCGATCTGCGTTTTGTACGCTGCATAAAGGAAACTTTGGGGCTTGAATCTACAATTCTATTGGAGAGAGGATCGGAGGCGAAAAGAAGGAAAAAACTATGGCTGATATAGTTGTGAAAACTGAAGATGTCGTCAAAGAATATCGGATGGGTTCAAACGTTCTCCGTGCTTTGGATGGTATCAATATTGAAATCGAACGTGGCGAGTACATCTCATTGATGGGACCTTCCGGTTCCGGGAAATCTACTCTCTTTAACATGATTGGCGCGCTGGATACACCTACAGAGGGAAAGGTTTACATTGACGGACAAAATATGTCCCAGCTTTCGCAAAGGCAAATTGCGGCATTTCGTTGCCACCGGGTGGGTTATATCTTTCAGAGTTACAACCTGTTGCATGTAAGAAGCGCACATGGGAATGTAACGCTACCGATGATTTTTGCTGGAATTCCTGAGAAGCGGCGCAATGAAAAAGCGGAGGAGCTGCTGGACATGGTAGGTTTAGGGGATCGGATGTATCATCTTCCTGATGAGCTATCGGGCGGTCAACGTCAACGCGTTGCTATTGCCAGAGCTCTTGCCAATGATCCAAGCATTGTCCTTGCTGATGAACCAACAGCGAATCTTGATACCGTCATAGGGCGTGAAATTATTGACTTGATTAAGAGTCTGAATGAGGAGCAGGGCGTCACTATAATTTCTGCTACACACGACCTGAAGATGCTTGATGTCTCTGATCGGATTGTAGACATCCGAGATGGACTCGTAGAACGTGTTAGAAATCGCGAGGAGATCGAGATTGAAGTCGGTGAAGTAGGCGGTCATTAACTGGTCATTGAGATTTTTTGCTACAGCGTTTCCGACAAAAGCACAGGACGGTTTTCACGCAGGGATTTTAGCGCAGCTAATCCTATTACAACGGGTACTCGTCCATCCTCACCTGTAACTGGCGGTGGTGTGTCTTCCTGAATGCACGCTAAAAACGCCTGTAATTCCGAGAGATATGCCGCCTTATATCGTTCCACAAAGAAGTACGGCGGCAATGCAGCACGGGTCTCCTCACTTCCACTGAAAGTGACGGTGTGTGTCAACGGATTTGCTACCGTAACCATCCCTTTTGAACCGAAAACCTCAACGCGCTGATCGTATCCGTAGACAGCTTCTCTGCTGTTATCAATGGTTGCGATAACCCCATTCTGGAATTGTAAGGTAATAATGGCGGTATCAATGTCACCCGCCTCTCCGATTTCTGGATTTACACGCACGCCACCTGTAGCGTAGACCTCTACGACTTCGTTTCCGATGAGGTAGCGCGCCATATCGAAATCGTGAATGGTCATGTCGAGAAAGATGCCACCAGACACCTTGATATATTCAATCGGTGGTGGTGCTGGGTCGCGACTCGTAATTCGCATGATGTGCGGTTCACCAATTCCTCCAGAAGCAACCGCTTCACGTACTCGCATGAAACTCGCATCGAACCTACGCTGAAAACCTACCTGAAACTTAACCCTTGATTTCTCCACAATAGCCAAAGTTTCGTCAATTTGTTCTAAATCTAACGCAATCGGTTTCTCGCAAAAGATGTGTTTGCCCGCTTCAGCAGCAGCTTGGCTGATTTCCACATGTGTATTCGTGGCGGATGTAACGAGGACCGCATCAATCTGTGGATTTGCTAATAGTTCTGTGTAATCGTCTGTGGTCTGTGCCACATTAAACTGTTTCGCGAGGCTATCCATACTCGGGTGGTCCAAACTACAAAGTGCCACGAGATCGGCTTCAGGTATATCCTGAGCGAGGTGTCCGATGTGCAATTTGCCGATACGTCCTGTTCCAATAACGCCAACCCGAGTCTTGGGGGTGTTGTTCATCAAATTCTCCATTCTGATGTCCGTCTACAAACACTTAAAATATTGTGGTTTTTTTCCACTTTGTGTTAATTTAATGCTTCACTGACCGATTGATTTTGCTCTTTCAGTCATGATCACGTTGAGGATTTCATCTGCAACATATAAGCGGTTGCGCTGTTGACCTGTAATTTCCCTGAGTTTTTCCCTTTCGACGAGATAATCCACCCCACGTTGAACAGTAGGAAATGTTGACTTCCATACCTTCACTAATTCTGAAATTGAGACAACCGGACTGCTAAACAGATGCTCAATTAACAGATTTACTGCTCTTGGCACCCGCGGACCTGTCGCGATTTCTCTGTATTCATCTTTTAATGCAAGTAACTTTTGAATTGTCAGCAAGGCATCTTCTGACTGTTGACAAATACCCCGTAAGAAAAATGTGAGCCAGGCTTTCCAGTCCCCTTGTTGGCTTACATTTAACAGTATCTTATAATAGGTATCTCTGTAATTCTCAAAAAAATCGGATAGATATAGAAGTGGCTGTGATAACAATTTTCTTTCCATCAACATAAAAATAATCAGAAGCCTGCCGATTCTTCCATTTCCATCAATGAACGGGTGAATTGCCTCAAATTGATAATGAACCAGTGCGCATTGAATCAAGGGAGGTTCTTTTGCGTTGGAATGGATATACTTCTCTAGGTCCGAGAAGCATACTTGCATCTCTGGAACCATTGGGGGGACATAAGTTGCATCCATCAAAGTACAACCGGGTGCACCAATCCAGTTTTGTGTAGTCCGCATTAACCCAGGTGTTGCATGTTCTCCTCTAACTCCTTTCATCAAAATTCCGTGGATTTCGCAGATTAGCCTTGAACTTATTGGCAAATCGTGTAATCGTTTGATTCCATATTCCATCGCATTAACGTAGTTAACAAGTTCTCGTACATCGGGTATGCGTGGTGGTTCCATTTTATCTGCCTCAAACAGAAAGAGCTCATCTAAACCGGATTGTGTGTTTTCAATCCTGGAACTCATTACAGCTTCTCGCCGAATAAATGGACCAATTAGCAAGTGAGGATTCGGCAAAAGGTGACCAGCCCCGGATAGTTCTCCAAGTTTGATGTTTGCTTCTGAGAGAAGATTTGCCAATTCCCAGTCCAATTCAATTTTTGGAGGAAGTGGGTTCGGCACATAAGCCCAATATGGATGGCTACCTGTGCTGCGGAGACATCTGCCAGCACTTGAGTTTCTGAAGTTTTCTGGATTCATTTTTAAATCACTTTACGTTAATAAGGTATGGTCTTATTAACGTTTGAGCCACTTTGCATTAGTAAGGAGAAATGTTATTAACGTTTAATCCCGTTAGCGTTAATAAAAAACAGTTGAGTCTCTATTGGATGTGAATCCACTTAAAGATTGGCACGAAATATCAAGCATGCTATAATGTTGCTAAATTATAGCACGATTGCCAAAGGAATGCAATGATGGCTGAAACATCAATTGAACTACTTAAATCACTAACACAAGCAGATGGAATTCCGGGATATGAAGCGGAAGTACGGTCAATTTTTCGGGATAAACTCTCCGATGTCGGCACAATGGGCACTGACCGACTGGGCAGTATCTTTTGTGAGCGCGTTGGAAGTGCGGAACATCCGAGGATCCTACTCGATTCGCATATGGACGAAATTGGTTTTGTTGTGCAAAATGTTACGGAGAATGGATTCGTCAAGTTTCTGCCTCTCGGTGGATGGTGGGCGCACACCCTTTTAGCACAACGGGTAACTATCACAACGAAGTTAGGTAAAGTGCCAGGGGTCATCGGCTCTACACCGCCGCACTTACTTTCAGGATCGCGTGATAAAGTCTTAGATTTAAAGGATCTTTTTATTGACATAGGTGCGGAGAATGAAGAACAGGCAGCGGAGGAATTCGGTGTGTTACCTGGGTGTCCGGTTGCGCCTTACGGACCCTTTATGCCGTTGAAAAATGACAAATTGTTCTCTGCTAAAGCGTTCGATAACCGTGTCGGTGTCGCGATCGTAATTGAAGCACTTATGGGGCTTGATGAACATCCAAACACCGTTATTAGTGCGGGGAGTGTACAGGAAGAGATTGGGTTGCGGGGTGCGAAGACGGTTGCTGCAAGTGTAGAACCTGACCTCGCAATTGTGCTCGAAGGACCCCCTGCTGATGATACGCCGGGATTAAGCGTCGGCGCGTCACAAGGGAAACTTGGCGGCGGTGTGCAAATTCGGATAATTGATTCTTCAATGATTGTCAATCCAAAGTTGGCTGATTATGTGATTGAGACGGCGAAACGGCATGAGATCCCATATCAACTTGGCGTGCGTCAATCTGGTGGAACGGATGGTGGTGCAATTCATCAATCCGGGATAGGAGTGCCTTCGGTCGTTCTCGGTGTGCCGTCGCGTTATATCCATAGCCATGTTTCGATTATTAACATTGATGATTACACCGCAGCATTGGAATTGACGAAGCATCTTGTGTGTGAAATTGACGCATCTGTTTTGGAAGGATTTCTGTTTGATTAAGTACCCTTTGTAAACGTTCTTGTGTACACTTGGAGGAATGACAGTGGCAACCTTACCGAAAATCTCGTTTTGTGATCATCAAGTCAGTAAATTGGTCATAGGGGATAACCCGATTTACGGTTATTCTCATTTTAATCGACTGCTTTCGCAGCATCAACAGGAGTACCACACGCCAGAACGGGTTGTCGCAACGCTCAAACGAGCAGAGGAAGCTGGACTTAATGCTTGGCAGAACAGCATGACCGACCGTTCGCTTTCCGATCTACAGCGTTACCGAGATGAGGGTGGCACGATGCATTGGTTCTGCCTCAGTCCAGGTGGGCTTTGGTATGATGAGCCGGACGCTGTCTTTGAGGCGGCGAAACACAATCCGTTCGGTATGGCACCGCACGGTGGTGGTGTTGGACACAGGTGTTTACGCGAAGACAGGCTCGATCACCTACAGGACATTCTCAAGCGGATTCGAGACACCGGGGTTTTGGTCGGTTTGTCTGTGCATGATCCAAGGCTTTTACATATTGCTGAAGATGAAGCGTGGGATATAGATTACTACATGACCGGACTCTATAATCTTCACGGCGGTGCCGATAAGTTCAGGGAAAAGTTCGGTTACGGAGCCTTAGGTGAGGTATACGCACGGGAAGATCGCGATGAGATGTGCAAGGCGATACAGCGCACGGATAAGCCGTGCCTCGTCTTCAAAGTGCTCGCAGCGGGTAGGACAATCGGGAGTCCACAGCAGATTCGGGAAGAAATCAAATTCGCATTGGAACACATTAAGCTGATCGATCCACTGTTGCTCGGTATGTATCAGCAATTCGGTGATCAGATCGGTGAGAATTCCCAGTTGATTACGGAACTCTGCGCGGAATTGTGATAGATTATAGTTAACATCCGTCGCGCAAGAATTTATTCCGTCGCTCACATATCATGGAGGCTGAAAAATGGAAAGGCGCACATGTGGAAAATCCGGAATTGAGATTTCATCGATGGGAATCGGTTGCTGGTCGTACGGTGGTGGTGATTATTGGGGACCGCAGGCGCAATCGGATGTCACTGCTGTAGCAAATGCGGCATTGGATGCTGGCATCAATTTCTTCGATACAGCAGAAGGGTATAACTCTGGACGGAGTGAAGAGGCACTTGCCGTCGCACTGAAGGGCAGACGGCACGAGGCAGTCATCGGTACGAAGATAAGCAGACCCGACCCTGCTACGATGCGTGAACATTGTGAAGCGAGTCTCCAGCGATTGCAAACAGATTATGTTGACATCTACATGATTCACTGGCCCCACGATGAGTTTGCGATTGAAGAGAGCATGGCTGAATTGATGCGTTTGCAGGAAGATGGACTCATCCGCGCCATCGGCGTAAGCAACTTTGGAGTCGCGCAGCTGACAGCTGCTCTTAACACAGGGGCGACTATTGCTGTAAATCAAGTCTGTTATAACCTTTTGTCTCGAGCGATAGAGCCGAAGGTGCTGCCAATGTGTAGAGAACAAAATGTCGGCATTTTGGGGTATATGCCACTGCTACAAGGTATTTTGACTGGACAGTATAAGAGCGCGGAGGAGATACCGCCGGTGCATGCTCGGTTTCGCCATTTTCGGGATGACCGACCCGAGGCTTCGCACGGTGAAGAAGGTGCTGAAGAAGAAATGTTTGAGACACTCGAGAGCATCCGGGAAATCGCTGAGGCTGAGGATGTTCCGATGAGTCGGCTTGCTATTGCATGGGCGATGGCGAGACCCGGTATCACCTGTATGCTCGTTGGTACCCGAAATGTAGACGAATTGACACAAAACCTACATGTTGCTGCATATTCGCCATCTGCTGATGTGATTGACAGTCTCGACAAACTAACCGCACCGCTGCTGGAGAAACTCGGTGAGGATCCAGACTATTTTGCAGGTGGACGTATTCATTAGTTGCGAGTTGTGCAGATCCGGTTTGCCTTACATTAGTTAGAAAGGAATGAATTCATGAAGTTCAACAAAGACTTAGGGAGTCCCATGGCAACGACACCGGCTGATCTTACGGAGGCGAACGCCGATGGGAAACCTGTTGTTCCGCTGACACAAGAACAGAAATATCTCTTCGACAAAAACGGTTGGATCTTGGTTCCGGGTGTCTTAACGGAATCGGAAATTGAGGAGATGCGCGATTTCTGCTACCGCTTAAAACACTCGCCTGAAACGATTCCGCAACACCATCGCTCCACTTATGGGGGTCCCTTAGAACAACTGACAGATCATCCAGTTATAGTTGCATTCGGGAATGAATTTCTCGCAACGCCCTATCTTGCTTCAGATGTGTGCTACGGCTTCCGCATGGAGATGAGTTTTTTAGCATTGCGTTCTACAACGGACGAGGCACCTTTCTCATTCCACGCACACAACGGCAACGGTATGTTGCGTATGCCTGGAGACTGCCATCAGTACTCGTGCCTTCCGGGCCAAGCGTATAGTGGGTTGACGCGTGTTGTCTGGGAACTTAACCCCGTGGAGAAAGGGGACGGTGGCACGATGTTTATTACGGGGAGCCACAAAGCCGCTTATACTGCACCAGACGGAGCCCACACACAAGACTGGGAGTTTTGGGACACCTATTCTTGTCCCGCTGGATCGGTCATTATTTTTACGGAGGCGATTACGCATAGCGGACAACCGTGGCAAAATCCCGATACTGACCGTGTGGCGGTTTTCAACGCGTATAATTCGGTAGATAAACGGTGGAGTTTGTCGAAGCCGCCGCAGGCATTGCTTGAAGCGATGCCACCCAAACGCCAAACGCTCTTCCGTGATGCCTATGTGAAAGGCAACGTAACCGGCACAGACTTTGACATGGCGATGTGAACGCTGTTAATCGTTTTACGGTAGACGCAAATTTTCAACCCTGACGAGGATTAAACATAGATATGACACCAAAACAACGCTATCTGTTTGATATAACCGGATACCTTCACTTGGAAAACGTCATCACGGGTGATGCGTTAGCAGAGGCTTCTGAGGCGGTTGATAGGTATATCAAGTGTCCGCCTGATGAATTGCCGCCCGGTTTTGAGATCCAAGGGCTTCATCAGCACGGATTCGCTTTTGATAAATCACTCGAATGCTTAACTTCACACGCTGCATTATGGCCCATTATCAAGGAGTTGACAGACAATCAGCCACGATTTGGCAGAGGTTCACTGAAGTATGATAGGCACGATTTGTGGGAGGCAGGTGAACGGGCAACAGTGAATCCTGGAGGTCTCCACTGTGCACGTGATGACTACGGATGGTATAGCACCCGCTATGAGGTTGACACCGGACGTATTTACTGCGACAACTTCGTCTGCTTTCCCTATTTTACGGATGTTTATCCAGGTGATGGTGGACTCATCGTAATTCCAGGCTCCCATAAGAGCGAGTTTGGTCGGCCGAAAGAACTCCTGGCACTTGACGAAGCGGATGGCATTGATCCACTTGACGATCCTGTTTTTGTCAATATCACCCCGAAGGCGGGAGATATTGTGATTATCTCGGAGTTGTTAACGCACGGTGTGCTGCGTTGGAAGCCGAAGGATCGGGATCGCCGGTTTCTCGTTTTGCGGTATTTCCCACAATTCACAGGAGCGCATAATTTCCCGCAGCCCATTCTGGATCGGTTGTCGCCGGAGACGTTAGAATTGGTAGCGTCTGCGTCGTATGGGCATATCAAGGATATTGTGAAGCAGGATACGGTTACGCTGACGGTGTAGTAGGTTCAAATTGCCGATTTGTGGAAGAACGTCTGTGGCATTTGTTTGATATTTCTCATTGGATAGGTTATTATGTTTGATAGTTAATCAATAAGTTCTACCTGCATTACAAATTGAGGAGTGGTCCCTATGAACCGAATTACTTTCAATCCAGATCAGTGCGGTGGGCGTCCCTGCATTCGAGGTATGCGGATCCGGGTGACAGATGTTTTGGACTTACTTGCTAACGGCTTGTCTTTTGAAGATATTCTTGAAGAAATGCCAGATCTCGAAACTGAAGATATTGTTGCCTGCCTCCAATTCGCCACGCGTAGAATTGACCATCCTGTACTTAGCGCATGAAGTTTTGGATAGATGCCCAACTTTCTCCGACGTTGGCACCGTGGCTTAGTACCACTTTTGCAGTTGAAGCGTTTTCGGCCCGATGGCTTGGATGTCAGCACGCCAGTGATGAAGAGATCTTCACCGCGGCGCGCGAGGCAAATGCGATTGTGATAACAAAGGACCGGGACTTCGTTCAATTGTTGGATAGGCTTGGACCTCCGCCAAAAGTGGTTTGGGTGACTTGTGGTAATACATCAAATGCCCAAATGCGTAGAATTTTGCGTCAGACCTTCGCAGAAGCTCTTTTACTTTTGGAAGCAGGCGAATCCTTAGTGGAGATCACCGACATTTCATAAATTACGTTAAGGAGACTTCCGATTAAACACGAAGATGGATTCTTATCGGATATACTCTCTAATTGAGGAAGTATAAGCGTGCAAGCCATAATTTTATGCGGTGGTCTCGCGACACGGCTCGGTGAGACTGTCAAAACGCTCCCCAAAATCTTATTAGAAATCGCTGGAAAAACAGTCTTAGAGTGGCAAGGCCACTTGTTGGCAGATGCGGGTGTTACCGAGGTTGTCCTCGCGTCGGGCCACCTGCACGATGTGCTTTATGAACGCGTCGGTGAAGTTTATGCTGGGATGCGTATCCGCTATGCTAAGGAGGAAAAGAGACTCGGCACTGGTGGGGCAATTCAGAACGCGATGGAGCAGATTGATACGTCTCCTTTTTTCGTTCTTAATGGTGATATCCTACTCGCGAACTTTTCACTCCGAGAGATGTTGGCTCAGTTTCATGAAGGAATGGCGGGTGTACTACTAAGTGTGCACGTCTCCGATATTCGTCCGTACGGCGAAATTGTGTCCGACGAAGATGGGAGAATTCAGGCATTTCGTGAAAAACAACCTACCTGTCGTGCAGGATATGTCAACGGTGCGATCTACCTTTTTGATCGAAGTATTGCTAAGGCGTTTCCAAGCGGACAAGAGGTGTTTTCTGTGGAGCGGGACGTTTTTCCGTATGTTTCCAACCTCTATGCACTGCAAACGGAGGCAGACTGGATCGATATCGGTGTGCCAGAACGGTTAGCATACGCCCGTGAATATTTTCCATCACTTTAAAGCTAAGATTAGAATTCTGTCGTATCTTCTGTCCGCAGCACGACGTAACTTCGATAGCGTTCGGCGTGTATCTCGCCAGTTTCGACCGCATCTTGAACCGCACAATCGGGTTCGGCAACATGAGCGCAATCGTTGTATTTGCAATTGCCGAGATAGGGTTCCATTTCTGGGAAATAGTACTCTAAATTTTCAGTGTCAACACCCCATAGTCCGACCTCTCGAATGCCCGGTGTATCGGCGACTTCGCCACCAAAGTCTAAAGGGAAGAGTTCAACGAGTGTAGTCGTATGCCGTCCCTTTTGGGTTTTGATGCCAACTTCCCCTATTCGTAGCTCTAAATTGGGTTGGATCGCGTTCAACAGACTGGACTTTCCGACCCCGGATGCCCCGACGATAACACTGAATTTATCAGTTAGCTCGTGTTGAAATGCTTCAAGACTCTCAGGGGCATTGATGCTGGTATAGAGGACCCGATACCCCAACTGCTCATAGTTGGTGAAATCAACGAGGAGTTCTTCCCGTTGTGTTGGATCCACTAAATCCATCTTATTCAAGCATATAACCGCTTCCATATCACCCGCCTCAGCCAAGATCAGGAATCTGTCGAGTGTCCTAAAATTAAGCGGTGGCATTAGTGTGGAGACAACAGCCACAACTTGATGGGCATTGGCAACGATAACCTGTTCGATGTCACCATGCTTTCCAGCGTATTGTCGCGAGAATTTCGTCTGGCGTGGCAGGATATCCTCTACCACGCCTTCCTCTTCATCGAGTTGCGTGAAGATGACCTTGTCCCCAACAGCAACCGGATCGGCGTATAATCTACGTCCAGTTTCAGAGCGGTGTTTCCGTTTGAGGGTGCCACGGAGTGTACATCGCACGGTAAGATCTCCGTGTTGAACATCATAAAACCCTGTTCGCGCTCGGATGATTCTGCCTTGTTCATGTGTAAGGATAAACTCCACCCCCTAAAGCGTGGAAGCGGCTGACGCTACATTAAAAACCTCTTAGATATAAGCTTTCATAGTTTTCAGAGCTGTTTCGACGTCTTCATCAAAGTTGTCAAATTTGCACTCGCAGGAGACACGACCATCGTATCCGGCTTTTTGAAGCGCAGTGAAAAAATCGGTAAAATCGAAATCGTCGTTTCCCGGGTAGGAACGTTTAACAGGTTCCGCAATATGAACGTGTTCAAGCCATTCGGCAGCATCAATGATATTTTGCATCGGTTCTTCTTCCTGCCAGATGTGGTAGAGATCTGCTAACGCTTTGATACCTTTGCGATTCACCCGTTTTGCCATAGCGACGCCGTCTGCGACCGTTCGGAGGATATTTCCTTCTCGCCAACAAATCGGTTCGATAACGATAGTCATGTTATGTGCTTCCGCATGATCTGCCGCCATGTCGAGAAATTCAGCGATCTGCGCTAATGCCCGTTCGCGTGAGTAACCTTCCTCTATACTCCGTGAACCGCTGCTTCCATAGACAATAATCTCGCCTCCAATTTCATTGGCTCTGCGACATGCTGTTTCTACATATCGAGACAGGCGTGAGAAGTCTACGGTATCGCCTACCACGCGCAAATCCCCGGGGATAAACCCTGCGTACGACTCCGGCTTTAAAGTGGCTTTCGCCACCTGCTCGCGGATTTTCTGAAATTCAGTTTCGTCCGCCTCGGGTATTAACGCGGATTGGACGCCTAATTCGATGTAGTCATACCCAACTTCTGCAAGTCGATCGACATTTTCTAAACTGGTACAAATTCCAAATCGCATGCATTCGTTCCTTCTTATTTGTGTGTATACGGAATAGGAATAAAGTATGGAAAAAACTTTAACAATTCCGAGCACTGAAGCGTGATTCTATTTCATTTTCCAAATCTCCGCTTGCGTTCGCTATAGGCACGTAAGGCACGGAGAAAGTCAATCTTCCGAAACGATGGCCAATACGTGTCGCAAAAATAGAATTCTGAATAAACGCTCTGCCACAGTAAAAACCCGGATAACCGGACCTCTCCACTGGTGCGAATAATTAGCTCTGGATCCGGCAGATTTGAGGTATATAGGTAGGGCGTTATCTTATCCACAGTGAGTTCGTCTGCGACTTGGCGGATTGTTTTACCGCTTTCACTTTCAGTTTTTAGGTGCCCCCGAAAAGCCTCTATAATTTCCTCTCTGCCCCCATAAGCGACAGCGACATTTAGGATGAACTTCTCATAATCCTGGGTCGCTTCTTCTGCTTGGCGAATTGCTTCTTGAAGACTGGGGGGTAGCAGTTCTATTTGCCCCATTGCGCGCACTTTAATCTGGTTCGCATGAAGTCCCTCAATTGTAACGAGTTCTCGCATTTTTCCTTCAATAAGTCCGAGAATACCTTCTACTTCATGCGCAGCGCGGTTAAAGTTATCGAGTGAGAAAATCCAAATCGAAAAAATCTCGACCCCCAGTTCGTCGCACCAGTGGAGGACCTCTTCTAATTTGTTCGCGCCTTCATGATGCCCTTTGATGACATTATCAAGTCCACTGGCTTTAGCGTAGCGACGATTCCCATCGAGAATTACGCCGATATGGCGTGGAATCTTCCACGTACTCGCGTCAGATTCCAAACGCTTTTGATAAGCCCTGTAAAAAAATCTCTCGATTCGATTTTTGATATAGCGGAATGGGTTCATGTTCGCGTCCTGATCCGTTGTAGAAAGTTGCAAATTAACGTGCAGCTTGCAAGTCGGTATTACAAATTTTATTATAGCATGGAGAGGTTAGAAAAAAAAGTCTATTTTATGCCGAAACTATTTAATTAGATTGCTATTTCTTGGCAATTTCTCAGCACTGTTCTGACTAAAGACTTGACATGTTGTGAGACGTGTGATAAATTTATCTAACTATGCGTGTGAGCGTGCTTTGGAATGTAACTTTAGGCACAGCACACCTATTAATCTGCCCGCTGAACAAATCGAAATCATAACGAATTTATTGGAGCCGTATTTTATATGGAAGTTGAAACTTCCTCTTCGTTAGCATCACCTCAAGTCCCTGCCCACGGTGTCACACTCAAATCTATACTTATTGCTGTTATCCTAATACCGATTAACTGTTATTGGGTTATTGAGATGGAGGTTATCAGGTACTCAGGGCATCCTGTGACGATTTCTCTCTTCTTCAATGTGATCTTTAGTCTGTTTGTGGTCATCGGTGTGAATCAATTGTTGCGACGTTTCCTACCGCGTCTGATGTTGGTGCAGAGCGAATTGGTCGTTGTTTACCTGATGCTTTCTATCGCTTCGGGTATTGCTGGGCACGATATGCTTGAAATTTTGGTGCCAATGCTTGGACATGCGTTCCGGTTTGCAACACCAGAAAATGAGTGGCAGCAGTTGTTTGTTCAATTTCTCCCGGAGTGGCTCACGGTTAGTGATAGGTTGCTTTTATACGGCTATTATGAAGGGGAACTGCCTCTCTATACGGTTAGAACATTACTTGGATGGGCAACACCTGTACTCTGGTGGACTGCTTTTATTACTGTGTTGATTTTCGGTATGCTTTGCATCAATATAATTGTCCGCAAGCAGTGGATTGAACACGAAAAATTAAGCTACCCGATAATTCAACTCCCCCTCCAGTTGACAGAAACACCACAGAATCGCCTTTTTCAGAACAAGTTGATGTGGCTCGGTTTCGGGCTTGCTGGTGCGCTTGCGCTCTGGAATGGTGTCAACTTTCTGTATCCGATTTTACCTGAGTTACGGACGCGAGTGCGAAGTTTTCAAATTTTTACGGAGAGCCCTTGGAACGCCATGGGTAGGATTCCATTTTCACTCTACCCATTTGCAATTGGGCTCGGTTTTTTTATTCCGCTTGATCTCTCGTTTTCATGTTGGTTTTTCTTCTGGTATTGGCGATTTATGCGTGTTCTCGGTGCTGCCCTTGGAATGCGCAGTCTGCCGCGCTTTCCCTACATGAATGAGCAGGCATCAGGCGGTTATCTCGCACTGTGTGTTTTAGCGATTTGGGCAAGTCGTAAACATCTTTTACACGTTGCAAGAACCGTTATCGGACTGGATACTCAACAGAAGAATGCTGAATCTCGCGATATGTCTGAACCGATGTCCTATCGAGCAGCGACGCTTGGTCTTATTGCAGTAATGGTGTTCCTTGTTGTTTTTTGTTACTATGGCGGTGCTGAGTTGTGGGTAATGTTCGCATTTTTTGTGATTTATTATATGATTTCCATCGCTATTACTCGGATGCGTGCCGAGTTAGGCACCCCAGTACACGATTTGCATTACTCCGGTCCAGATGAAATATTGACTCGCACTGTCGGCACACGCCGATTGGGGAGAGATAACCTTATTATGTTCTCCATGTTTTGGTTCATTAATCGTGCTCATCGGAGCCATCCGATGCCGCACCAGTTAGAAGGTTTCAAAATCATGGAGCGTACAAATATGACGATGCATCGTATCGTCTTTGCCTTAACACTCGCGACTATTTTGGGATCATTGGCAGGATTTTGGGCGTTAATTGACCGTGGCTATCAACTCGGTATGGAGGTGCGTGCTTATTGGCCCTCTCTGAGTGCTTTCGGCATAGAGCCTTATCGCCGCCTTGCAGGATGGTTGCAAGCACCTGAAGAAACACTCATTCCTGAAAGTGGTTTTATGGGTCTCGGCTTTCTGTTAACATCAGTACTGATGTTTTTTCGGATGCGGTTTGTGTGGTGGCCATTCCATCCCGCTGGATTTGCCATTTCCACGAGTTGGGGGATGAACGTTACATGGAGTTGCCTTTTCATGAGTTGGCTAATCAAATGGCTTATTCTTCAATACGGTGGTGTGGTGAGACATCGCAAAATAGCCCCATTCTTTTTAGGGTTAATCTTAGGAGAATTTACGATTGGAAGTCTCTGGACAATCCTCGGAATTATTGTCGGTATCCCTACCTATGGATTTTGGGTCTAATGGGCTTATTCTATTCAACAGACGGTAGTTTTCCCTGCCAACACAAAGCAAATCGGATTTTCTAATAATCGTCGTCGGGGCGTGAATTAATCGCCAGGTTTAACGGTAAAAAGAACAGCGTCAAACTAAACAAAACTGCCCATTGCCATTCCCATTTGAGATGTGCCATACCCAGAAATTGTCTGATAGGTTCAACATAGACAGCAATCAGGTGAAGTGCTATAACGATGAGAAGGATAGTTAAGAGCCGAATGTTCGCAAACATCCTTTGAAAGAGCGATTCCCATGGATACCGCAGTGTTTGCCAGCAAGTTGTCAATTGCGTAAGGATCAGTGTGGTACATGCTACTGTTCGCGCTACCGCGATATCTGAGGCATTTTGATCCGCTGAAGTTGGAGTCGAAAATACATCTCTCAGTAATGTAGAGACGCCAAGCGACTCAGATACGGCAGGCGAGTTCCAGAGGAGAAAGAAGAACGGGATAATGGTCATCAAACTAATAGTTACAGAGCGACAAATGATATCCACGGGCGTTGTTTTAGAGAGGAAGCGGGTAGCTGAAAATAACGTAGGACGGTGGTGTTTTTCATCGGCGAATATCTTTTCAGTGCCCACACCTAATGAAGGCAATAAGGTCAAGAGAAACTGCACCCAAATTACCTGCGTCAACGTCAAAGGCATCGGTAGTTTATAGAGGTAATGTAGAATTGTTCCAAAGGTGAGTGTCAGTAGCAAAGAGAGTGTGCAGGAGAAACTCCACCTTAGGAAACCCGCGATATTATGGTATGCCTCGCGCGCGTAAAGCAATCCATCTCTCACTGCTTGGAACCCTTTTTTATCAATCAATCCATCAGCAACAGCCTGTGCAACATGTGATGCCTTAGTGCTATCTGCCAGGGTAATATTGGAGACGTTCATCGCTCGCAGATCGCCCCTATTTTCACCTAAGAACCCAACGGCATGGCCCCCGCGTTTCAAGCTGAGAACAATATTCCGGCGCTGTTCCCAAGTCGGTTGGGCAAAAGCGAGCCATTTTGGAATCTGAGCGTCGAATTGTTCGCGTGGGACTGCCTCGAGTTCTTCGCTTGATACAACTGATTTTCGGTTGTGAATCAACCCAAGATGTTTCGCGAAATCAATCGTCTGTTGCTTTTTATCTTCCGCCATGAGAATGACTCTAAGTCCGGTATCAAGACTGGATTTCAGAATCTTTTTTGATTGTTCGCCGTTGCTGACAGAGAGGGCGATGAACCCTAAGAAGATTGTATTGTCTTCCATTTCTTGTGGTTTCAAAATAACATCAGACGAGTGAAAGGCGACCCCGAAAATCTGGGCTCTGGTAGTAATTAAGTAGTCAATTACCTCGCAGTACCTTTCGTAGCGAGTGTCTAACATCGGTTCAACCTCGCCATCGATGAGTACATAAGCGCAAGTATCAAGCACCGTTTGCCCCTCTCCAAAGATGACGTTAAGATAGTTGTCTGGAGCTGACTCAAACACCTGCATTTGGTACCCGTAATTACGCGTGGAAGGGTATGAATTCACCAAGGGAAGTTTGGCTCTCAGGTCATCTGACTGGTAGCCGAGTTGTTCCATTGCTTTTTGGATCGCCACTTGCAATGAGGGTATGCTATCGGGCTCTGCTGTTTCCCAATTTTCTTCCATATTAGAAAATTCAGAATTACCTGTCTGATGTCTACCAGAAGTGCCAAGACCAGCTGTGAACACTAAGTGAGAAGCACCTTGTGGAATTTTTCCGCCAGACGGCATTGACGCGACTGTCTCTTGTCGTTCTTTAGGGCTGAGAGCTTGCAGGGAATCTAACCACGTTTGCCATTTATTGCCATCAATGAGTTGTTCATCCACGAAGAGATTGGAAATAGTCAAGGCGCGTGTGGTCGAAAGACCACTTTCATTCGCGCAAAAGGCAGTGATACGACTCAATCTTTCAAGGCTACGTGAGTTACGTAGTATAACGCCTTTTTCTAACAATTTTTGGGTGTGTTGAGAAAAAGATAGTCGAATCACGGAAATAAGATCGTGTGGAGCAGACACGAGAATGAATAGCATGCCCAAATGTATCAGCGCATACCAATCGGTTGCTTGATTCTGATATTCGAACCACCATGCGATTCCCATAGTCACACCAGCAAGTACCACACCTACCACTTTCATGATGGTCTGCAGACTTTGTATCTCGTTTTCTGCTAAGACATTCAAAGTAATAGGTGAGCGAACGTCGCGGCGTTGTTTCCGTATTTCTAAATCTTTTCCTGTCTGCACAACAATCGCATAGCCGTGCCCTGCTGTGACGTATGTTCCAGCAAATGCCATATTTTTCTGTTTTTGTGGTGGGACATTGGACTCTGAAATATCAGCACTTGTCTTGGGGACAGGTTCCTCGGTACCAAAGAGGACTGATTCGTCAATCATCAGACCCTCAGATTCAATGATTCTGGCGTCAGCCGGAACATAGTCCCCTGCACTGAAAGAGAGTAAATCGCCAGGTACGATGTCTTGCGGGGCACACTTTTCAATTTTTCCTTGTCGAATAACCTTGATACTATGTATCATAAGTTGGCGTATGCTGTTATCGCGGATACGGCTGCGATAATCTGTCAGGTATGCCCATCCGATGTGTATAACCAGGACAACACCGACAACGCCTATTGTGTAGAGGTTAATGCCACTTACACCGTTAACGAAGGAGATGATTAAGATAAGTGTGAAGAGCGCCAAAACGAGAATGCGCCAGGTAAGGAGTGGTTCCAAAAACGCCTTAAAGGAAAAGGCTTGTTCCGCTGGCTCTAACTCGTTCTTGCCGTACTGTGCTGTTGCTTTCTGTAGCGTGTCAGCACTCAACCCCTGATCCATGTTGGAGTTGAATTTATTCAGTATGGATGCAATGTTTTCCCTATGAAAGTTTGACATCGTTTTTATCAGGGCAAGCGTTTAAAAACTGGAAAACTCCCCTTACATAGCGTTGAGGCGAGAACAGGAAGTGTGCACGTTCGCCCCATCGGCATCTGGCTTCAGAATCTTAATATCGCATACTATTTGGTGCTTCTTGAAGGCGGTTTGCATCTGTGTAGCAACCTGTTCGGCGTGTTCAAGGCAATAGGCTGCTATAGTCGGTCCAGCACCACTTAACGCGACGCTGAGTGCCCCATTGGTAATAGCGGCTTCGGCGACATCGTTAAATCCTGGAATTAGTGAGGTGCGGTACGGTTGATGCAACCTGTCTTTCATGGCGACTCTCAACATTTCAAACTGTCCAGTGGCGATACTGGCAATTAATAGCGTGCTACGGCTCGTATTGTAAACCGCATCTGCAAAGTCAACTGATTTTGGTAAGACCTCTCGCGCTTGTTTTGTTGAGAGCGGAAAATCCGGAATTGCAAGCACGATTGAGAGTTCAGGTGGACACGCCAACTGGACCGTGTGCACTTGCCTATTCTCCTGTGCTGAGACGACGATTCCACCGTATAAAGATGCTGCCACATTATCTGGATGCCCTTCTATCTCTGTCGCGAAATCGAGAAGTTCTGCATCAGAAAATGGTGTGTCGCATAGGACATTCGCTGTTAGCAAGCCGCCAAGAATGGCTG
The DNA here is from genome assembly GCA_958295815.1 of Candidatus Poribacteria bacterium. Lineage (GTDB taxonomy): Bacteria > Poribacteria > WGA-4E > WGA-4E > WGA-3G > WGA-3G. The sequence continues at coordinate 1,068,504 of OY282374.1, forward strand.
TTCCACTACCACCTAACCCGCGGATTGCCGGTATGCCATTGTCTATGTGTAATTTAAAGCCATTGGGGCGTTTTGTGCCACTTCGCTTGAAAACTAATTCTACTGCTTGAAACGCTATATGCGCCGGTGTACTCGGTATTTTATCAGCATCTACACCACTTACAACGACTTCACTGTCAGTTTCGGATGGTTCCAGTGTGACTGTACTATAAAGTTGTAGGGCAAGTCCTAATACATCAAAGCCAGGTCCCAGATTCGTCGTACTTGCGGGAATACGTGCGATAACTTTCTCGCTTGACTCGCTATTGAAGGTTTGAGGCATACAAGAAATTCCTATTATTAACTGTCAGTGTTTAGTTATCAGTTACAAGCGTTTTTTCAAGGAAGACCTCTTAACTGAAGACTGACAACCGATAACCGTCAAAACTGCTACAATTTCATGATCGCAGCTTCCATTCTGCCTAATGCCTCTTGGATATTTTCCAATGAATTGGCATACGAAAGGCGCAGGTAACCATCACCATATTTGCCGAAAGAGGTACCGGGCAATAGTGCTACATCTGCCTCATCCATTAAGTAATCAGCGAGGTCTTCGCACGAGAGCGGAAGTTGCGTAACATTGGGAAACACATAGAACGCACCGAGCGGTTTGATGCAGCTCACTCCCTCAATAGCGTTCAGTCCGTCCACAATCGCATCGCGCCGTATCTGAAACTCTTTTACCATCTCTGTAACAAATGTTTGAGGTCCTGTCAGTGCTTCTATTCCAGCGATTTGCGTGAAAGTTGCGGTACAAGAATTAGAGTTAATCGTTAACTGTGTAATCTTGTCTGCGATTTCTTGCGGGGCGATGCCGTACCCCAGTCGCCATCCTGTCATTGCGTAAGTTTTGGAATGACCTTCAATGAGAATTGTTCGTTCTTTCATACCGGGCAGATTGATAACACTGTGATGTTTGCCTTCGTAGAGGATGCGGGAGTACACTTCGTCTGTAAGCACATAGAAGTTGTGTTTTTGTGCTAGTTCCGCGATTGCTTGGAGATCTTCTAGGGTGAGTGTTCCGCCTGTGGGGTTCTGTGGTGAGTTGAGAATTAGGAGCTTTGTTCGGTCAGAGATTGCGTCCGCGAGGTCTTCAAGTCGGAATCGGAAACCTACCTCCTCGCGAAGCGGCAGGGGCACGGCTTTTCCACCGATGAAGTCGATGACGGATTCATAGACCGGGAAGCCCGGTTCTGGATAAATCACCTCATCGCCATCATCAATCAAAGCCAGGATAGTGAAGAAGATGATTGGCTTAGCTCCGGGTGTCACAGTGACCTCATCTGGATGTATGTTGACCCCGCGCGTCTCCGTTATGTGTTGCGCGACGATCTCGCGAAACTCCGGCACCCCTGCTGATGGACAGTAACCGGTATGCCCGTCCTTCATTGCTTTATACGCTGCCTCGATAATGTTAATGGGTGTTGGGAAGTCCGGCTGACCTATTTCTAAATGGATGATGTTTCTGCCTTGTGCCTCTAATTGTTTCGCTTTAGCAAGCACTTCAAACGCGGATTCTGTTCCCAATCGATCCATTCGCGTCGCGAACGTGGATATTTCCAAGATTATACCTCCGATTCCATAAAAAATAATTCATTCAGCGTTGCATGGCTGGGACACCAACCCTATGCCCTACAACTGGGTTTGATATAAGATGGAGACCGAGGGAGTAGTAGGATTGGAGATTACTTCTACTCCCTTGGGTCTCGTTTTATTTTGCCCGAAGGATGGCTCCGGTGGAACTTGCTAACCACACATTTTTTCCATCAAGCACAAAAACTTTAACGAGTTTCTCTTCGGAGTCTTCAAGTTCCCAATTCTTGCCACCATCAGTTGTGTGTAGAATGGCACCGACCCCGAAGTCCCCGCCTGTCGCCCAGCCGTTATTCTCGTCCGCAAATCCAACGCTTCGCAGTGTTTCTTCTGTACCGCTGGTTTGCTCCATCCAGCTTTCGCCGCCATCATCGGTATGGAGGATTACACCGTTTTCACCGACTGCCCAACCCATTGAGGTGTTAAGGAAAAAGAGGTCTTCGAGAATATCTTCTTTACCGGTCTCTTTTGTAACCCAACTTTGCCCACCGTCTGTGGTCTTCTGGATCAAGCTACTTTGTCCCTGTGTACTGGGACTAACACGAACACCGGCGAGCCATCCGGTCTCTTCATCCAGGAACTGAACTGCGTTGTACATATTGGCATCGTCGTCACCAATAGCACCGAGTTGTCCGCCTTGGAGTACCTTCCAGGTACGTCCCCCGTTTTTTGTAGAGAGAATAGTGTCACTCTCTCCGGCGGCGTACCCGATTTCTGCATTAACGAAGTAAATACCTTTAAGTCCGTTGCCAACTTTGCTGGTTTGTGATTCCCAGTCTTGACCGTTAGTTGTTGTTACGATTGTGCCGTTTGCGCCGACTGCCCAGCCATGTTTGTCATCTAAGAAATAGACCTCAGCTAAATCGGCACCAATTTTAATTTCCGATTTTTGCCATGATGCACCGCCGTCTGTCGTATAACCGATGAAGCCAGGATTTTCAAAATCCTCAAACGATGCTGCACCGACTACCCAACCGGTACTCTTACTTGTAAAAGTGATGGACATGTAATCCCGGACGTCTGGGTCACGTTCTTGTAAAACTTCCCACCCTTCCGCAGTCGGTAAAGAGACCAGAAAGGAACAAGCGATTGCCACAGTTATGAGAATCGCTAAATGCCTCGTGAGTTTTAAATTTTTCTGCCCGAACCGAAGTCCGTGTGACTCCAATCTATTCATCTTTATCGTTTCTCCTTTATTCTAATCTTCTATAGCAAGTTTTCGGTTCGTGTGGCGTACCGAAAATGTTGTTACGTCGACAATACACCTTGAATCTGGCGAATGTGAATCAAATTTGACCTTAATCTCTTTGAAGATCAGCGTCTAAACACTTATCGGCAGGGCATATTGCGTCGTCAAAAGTCATTTTTTTATAATATAACTTTGAAATAATAATTAAGTCAAGATATTTTTTCTTGTGGAACCTGTTGTGTTTCTGCTTTTCTACCATGCTGAAGTGGATACTGCGATATGGATTGATAACTTCTAAGCCTCGCCGAAATACAATCTATTTGGCAAGAATTAAAGTCCCAGTCTTAAAATTCTCTCCTACCTGAAGTTGATAGACATAAATGCCACTTTCTACAACTTCACCGGTTTCGTCACGTCCATCCCAAATGACTTCTGTTTCGCCTGGCAGTGCAGCTAAAGTTTTGACAAGCATTCCATCAATGTCATAGATAGACACTGTGAATTCACCTGAAGCGTCTTCGATCGATCGAGCCGGAAACACAACCTGATTAAAATCTTCGTTTGAAGAGAGCGGTGTAAATGGATTAGGATACGGTTTATCGAATATGCGAAATCTTTTCTCTACAGGTGAGGATGCGTTATCTGCCTCGTCAATGGCAATAACCGCATAGGTGAAGCTACCTATAGACAAAGGGCGTTCGTCAATAAATTTGTATTCCGCTTTTATCTCACTTATTTCTCCGAGTGGCGTAGATCCTTCAAAAATTTCATACCTTACCACGTCACGACTGTCACTTGGATTCCAGAGGATTTCGACCCCATCGCTTGAGGGAATTATGCTGAGCATCATTGGGGGCTTTGGCGCAGCGGTATCCGGTGATACCACCACTGTTTGAATCGGAGAGCGTTCCGATTGTAAAAAACGTGTTTTGTAAGCAGTTATCTGATACGTATGAGGTCCCGGGGGTACATTGATCTCGGGAAACGTGGTTGATGAACGGTTTTCAACATCAATAGGTTCTTCTTTATTCCTGTAGATAAAGTAGCCATTGACATCCAAATCTTCTGATTTCTCCCAACGAAGTGTCACATCGTTTTCACCGGTGCCATCGGCTTCAGCAGTGAAACCTATAACTGGATCGGGTGGTACGTTTGGGATTACCTCTAAGGTAAAGTCATCGTTGTTCAGTTTTCCATCTGCCTGTCCAGGTCGGATAAACTCACCGATGGGACTATCCCCGAGGTTGCGGAGACGGGCTCTGAACACAGCCTCCAGTATAACGGTGTTTGGTGTTCGAGTCTCGAATGTTATTTCATAAATCGAATTCTGGAAATCGACGACGGCATCTGCTAACTCAACACGTAGGGTGGTTCCACCGGAGACGACCGCCCGCGCTACGATTGGGTTGCCGTCCCGTGAGACGCCTTTGAAAAATGAGGATTGGGTCAGAAATCCCGAAGGCATTACAATTTCAATTGTCTTAATTTCTTCACCAGGTTCTGCCAATGAGCGATCTACAGAAAGTGTTACAATCAATGGCACTGTTGAACTTGCGGGGACAACGCCTTTGGTTTCACCTACGACGTTAATCTCTCCAACGGAGGTAACGGCACCATAACTGCTGCTGACGATGAGCAGAATACCGATAATTATAAAAGCGATGAATGTATTTTTCATTCCATAAAACCTTTTCTCTATAGCAGCAGATTGAGGGAGAATCGCTGTGTTGTATTGTCTTGAAAGTCTCCGGTTAGTATTTGAAGTCCGTAGTCGAGTTGGAGGTAGACACTACTGATTGGAAGTTTGGCACTTCCACCAAAGCTCAATAAAGTTGCGGAGTTTCCTCCGTTTTTTGAACCGTATCCACCACGCACGGCGATAGCTCTGTTCAACCAGATTTCTATACCTGTGCGTATATAAATTTCACCGTTGCGAGATGCAATCTCCACCGTTCCTAAACTTGATTTCAACAGGTTGCTGACTGCCTCACCCTGTGCACTCATCTCTGCTATAGAGTCAAGTTTATATACCAAACCGGCGCGTATGTTCATCGGTACTGGATCTGTGTGCGTTTCAGAGATACTCGTGTCGGCAGGGAGTAAATTCTCTACAGATGCACCGAGACTTAAGCTCTGGAATGGCTTGGCAATTACTCCGAGATCGAATGAAATGGCTGAACTGGAAGTTTGGGCGAAATACGGGTTGTCAGCGACGAATTCGTTCGCTTCATCGAAGGAGGTGCCGAAGAGTTTTAGGTTTGCACCAATTGCCAATTGTTTGAAGAGTGCATTTCCATAAGAGACACGCACGACCTGTTCACTGTAGATTTCGGAGTCTTCCGCCAAGACACCGAGACTTGCACCGATCGCACCTAATCTCCCAAATGGAAGAATGCCGCTGAGACTATTGTAAGTGATGAGTCCATTGAAGCGTTGTGCTCTGGTAGCACCAATTTGGATCGCATCAATATAGCCTAATCCTGCGGCGTTGTAGCTTGCTGCGTTGCTATCATCGGCGAGCGCAACGAATGCACCGCCTAAACCCAGTGGTCTTGCACCAACCCCGATGTCATTAAACGTCGCGAAGGCGGCAATTGGGAAAAACAGAACGATGAATAGAATTATATGGAATCTGTGTTTCAATCTATTGTTTCCTTTTAGCAGTATCTATTTTTAGATTTAAGTGTTTCAGGCTCGGTAGGTGTACCGTGTGAGTGAGTTGCTTGTATCTTTGTGAATCTTCATTAAAAACTCAATTCGGCGAACCTGTCATAGGCACGAAACTGACCCCCGTAACCTCTGTAGTTTCCAAGGAGGGTTCAAAGTTATCGGCGGTTTGAACCGTTTTCTGAATTAAAAGAAGATTTTGTTCGCTGTCACCAACTGGGATGACCATTCTTCCACCTTTCCGAAGTTGCTGAACCAGATGCTCTGGTACGATTTTAGGAGCGGCTGCTACAAGCACCGCATCATAAGGGGCATGCTCTTGCCAACCATAGTGACCGTTGCCTTCTTTGAAATAGATATTCTGATAGTTGAAGCACTCCAGTCGGGTTTTGGCACTTTTCGCAAGCTTTGGTAGAATTTCAACGGAATAAACGGCTGCTGCCAATTCTGCTAATACAGCTGTTTGATAACCGCATCCGGTTCCGATCTCAAGTACTTTAGAAGCTGGTGTAAGTTTCAGCAGATCCGTCATTAAAGCAACAATGTAAGGTTGAGAAACTGTTTGCTGACAATTAATAGGGAGTGGACCATCTTGATATGCCATATTGAGGTATTCCGGTTTTACAAATAGGTGCCTCTCTACCTTTCCCATGGCAGCGAGTATCTGCGGGTTACGGATGCCCCGTGCTTCAATTTGATCTCGAACCATTTTCTTACGTAGGGTTGCATAATTTTTGGCGAATGGCATCTTAATGTTGGCTCCGAGACATCATTTTTGGACTTTTGTAATCATTCGGAAATTTCTGTCAGAGGTTTTCCACATCTTGTTCTACTCGCCCATACCCATAGCTATCTGATAAGGCATGAGGAGAAAAAGCCTGTGGCGCCTAAGTGTATTAATAAGTTTCAAAGTGTCGCTGAAGCCTCCGTACCGTGTGATAAGTGGGGGCATTGTAGTTTTATTCGCTCCGTCAGTGTATTCAGATGCAACTTGGTGTAGTGGGGCAGATATGAGTCGAAAATTGCTGAGAAATTGGGATGCCCATGTCTGTTCGGGGAAACGGATTATCTCAACTGTTTTTTCTTGTAATCCAGCATATTCTTGTGCGATGGCAAGTGCCAAGCTTAAACCACCAAGCTCGTCTACCAATCCATTTTCATGTGCTTGTTTGCCTGACCAGATACGTCCACGCCCGAGGTTATCTACTTCTGATGGTGTTAGTTCGTCCCGTCCGAGAGCTACCTTTTTAATGAAGTCGTCATAGATTTCCTTAATCTGTTTCTGAATGATTTCCTGTTCTGACGGTGGATAGTCCCCAAAATCTGTGTAAAAATCGGCGTGTTCACCTCGTTTAAGGATTTCCTTTTGGATTCCTAATTTTTCGTAGAGCCCTTTCAGGCTATATTTACCGCTGATAACGCCAATAGACCCCGTAATTGTTCCCGGTTCAGCGACGATAACGTTTGCTGGCGCGGCAATATAATAGCCTCCTGATGCCGCTACGTCACCCATTGATACTACCAATGGTTTGATCTCGGTAAGTTGAACCAAGGCACGCCATATAATGTCAGCGGCAGCAACGAGTCCACCTCCACTATCAATCCGCAGGACAACTGCTTTTATAGAGTCATCAATTTTCGCGTCCTCAATCGCTTCCACGATCGTATCAGCACCCATCACTTGTGTGCCTGTAAGCGGATCGATAAAGCTATCGCCTGTTACCATCAACCCTTTTGCTTCAATAATTGCAATTTTTGGCTGTGGAACTTGCCAATTCTGGATGTATACTCTGCTCTCTGCGTATTCATTAGGGGACACCAAGTCTGTGTGCTTATCAGTGAGTTCGGTTACTACCTCTACCAACTCATCTTCATAGACAAGCCGATCAACGAGTTCAGTGTCGAAAGCTTGCTGAGCTGTATAGGGTCCCGCGTCGATACGTTTTTTGACGTCTTCAGGCGTCCACCCTCGTCCATTTGCGATGATCTCTACGAGTTGTTCATAGAGGTCGTCCAAAATGATGTTCTGAATTTCGCGCTCTGCTTCGGACATGTCCTTCCTTGTGAATGCGTCGGATCCGGATTTATATTCTCCGATATGTTCAAGGTCTGCTCTGATACCGAGCATGTCTAAGGCACCCTTGTAGAAGGAACGTTCTGTGCGCAGCCCGATCAACCGCACTTCCGCGGATGGGTGCATAAGGATACCGTCGCAGGTGGATGCGACAATGTAGTCGCCAGTGGAGCAGTTAGTGAGGTAGCAGATGACGACACGTCCAGATTCTCTGAAATTCAAAATGGCATCTGCCATTTCCTGAAGTTGTGCCATGCCATAGCTGTTTCCATTGATACGCACGAGAATGCCAGCAATATCATCATCGGTTTTCGCGATGGATAGAACCTCTTTGAGAGAGCCCATCTGTAGGTCAAGAAACATGCGGCGGCGAGGAAGCTGCTTGGTTACAGGAATATTGGAAAAATGAAAATAGCCAACACCAGTTTCTACTTCTCGGTTTTCGTCGAAGGTGTTGCCTGTTCCGATCCCCCAATTTCCAATGTTGATACCAAAGCGGACATCAAAACTCAAATCACTGTTCAGTGTTCCGCGGAGCATGAGTTCTCGAATTGGGCGGACCTCCATAGCATAGCGGAGATCTATCCCCTCTACGCCTTGCGTTTTTTGCATGTCAATTGAGAGGGTTGTTCGCCATGTACCGGGACGGAGTGCTACCCCAAGATCGTATGTGCGTCCGAGTTTCTCACCCAACAATTTAGGCTGATTGAGGTCGCGCGCCATTGCGCCAATTGAGAGGTAACGCCGTCGGTACATTAGTCCAAGGGAGAGGGAATGGAACGTATCGTAGGTTTGCTCGTCCGAATTGATCCAACTGTAGCTTGTACCCCAGTAGAGTGAGTGCCCGAGATGCCGTCCGCCGGAGAGTGTGTAGCGTGTAAAGGTGGTGTCGGCGTTAGCAGTTGCGAATTCGACGCCAAATCCACCATTTGGCACAGCAAGGAAAAAAGCATCGTCGCCTGCCCAATCGCTCTGATATGTTCGGAGGTAGTATAAGTTCAAACCGCGCCCTGTACCAAGTCCAGAGGGGTTAAAAAAGGTGGCTAAGGCATCGTCGCTGACGGCGATAGAACTGTTAGGGAGATGTGTTCGCGTCTTTGGAGACGCAGCAGCAGAAAGCGCACCGATCCCGTAAATCAGTGCCGCCGAGATGAGAGTCTTACCGATATACCGTAAGCAATGGTTAAATAGTAGAGGAGGAACCATGGGACGCGCTTTAATATGATTTTATAAGTTGCAACTCTGAGGTATAAAATGGATAATGGACATACAATGTATGTTATTAAGATACTACAAAATAGCAAAGATTGCAACAAAAATGCAATTATTCTTAGGGAATTTATGATGCGATGTCAAAATATGTGACATCTCAATAAGATGTAAGCGCGAAAACATACCTCCCGCTGGTAGGGTTCCATCTGTTTGGGAAGAGTATTTTCCAATCTCGCCGGTTCAGAGTGAATCAGTAATTGTAGAATCTATTATGTTCTAAGAACGCCGAGCATATTGAGGAAACAATTCGTCATGAATATCACTACATTGTTGCAGATGTATTTGTCGAGTCGTGTCCGCAGTGTCAACCATCGCTGGGAAGTACATACCCGCACCCGTCTCAATTTGATACCCACCTGCCGAATGGACGCTCAGATATTGGTGAAGTGTCTCTAAATCCGGTTCGGTCGTACAATGTCGCGTGCAATTCATCGTGAACATCCGGCGTCGAGTGCCACCGCCAAACGCTGCGTGATAGGTATCGTGATTGAAAATTACCACATCACCGGGCGTATTTTCCAGCGCGATACTTGTTGGAAAATCGCGAGGTGGGATGCCATACAATTCCTCTGACTGATTCGGATCAATCTTTCCTGCTCTGACAAAGTGGGTCGGATTTTGGCTGCCGGGGATAACGCGCAAACATCCAGTGTCTTTCGTCAGTGGATCCAAATAGAACGTTACCTTACAAGCGAAAAGCTGCCCCCAGTTTCCGTCTGGATGCCAACCCGTGTCTCCAGCGTAATAGTTCCCATCGCCGCCAGCATAGTTAAAGTCCTCACCGATGACGCCACCGATCAGTCCTTTGATGCGTTCATCATCAAGTAGGGTGCAAAGCCGAGGACGATGCTCAATCGGACCTCCGAACATTGTGCGACGTGTACCGTCATGGTTTTTGCCGCCCCCGAATTCCTGAATCGAAATCTCGAATTCTTCAGTGATCCACTCTATCTCGCTTGGAGAAAATAGACTCGGTATTGCCAGATAGCCGAAAGTATTGAAAAAGTTCATCTGATGTTCTGTCAGTTTCATGGTGGTCCCCTCTATACTGAAACCGAAAATCCTGCGTTGGTAATGGATATTCCTGTTCTATAGCTGCCAGCGGACTTCTATAGAGAATTTGTTGTTTCTATATTAGCAGAATCAACACAATTTGTCAAAGCAATCAGGAGTTATCTAAAGGCTTACAGTTTTCTTGTAGGAGGGATCTCCGAATCCCGACAGTCTATCACCGACAACCAAAAAACTTAATGGTGTTGGGTTCCAACGAATAAAAATTGGCAGAACGATTTGAGTGTATGCTACAATCTTTTTAAATAACAGATTCGCACGACAAAAAAATACTAATCTTCTCATAGGATCTTAATCATGCAAAACTACATCCTCACCCTTTCACTGCTACTTTTTGTTGTTTTCAGCGCAGCTGCTGCGGATTATACTGACGATGCTATCCGGACTTTATTGCCTTTCGATGCCATTCCTGCTATTACCGATCCTCAATTTGTGTCTGCTAACGAGGCAAGACTTGATGCAGACGCGCCTGTTATCGGCGTAAACTTCAATGATGATAGCTGTGCCTATTCACTCTATCTACTCAATGGACACGAGATCGTCAACGATGTTGTCGGCGGACTGAATATCGCTACGACGTGGTGACCACTTTGCAAAACGGCTATCGTGTATAGCCGGGATCTTGAGGGTAAAACCTATACTTTCGGTGTCAGTGGGAAATTATGGCGTGACGCGTTGTTGATGTACGACCATCAGACCCGTTCCCTCTGGTCGCATATAACCGGCGAAGCGGTACAGGGACCGCTCAAGGGTAAGCGGTTGAGACCCTTAGCCTCCACGCCACAGATCGCATGGAAAACGTGGCATCAGAATTATCCGAGAACCCGCGTCCTGTCTGTACCTACCAGAGGCGGGATGCGTGAAAGTTTAAGCCAGGATGCCTACGCAGATTATCACGCAAGCCAGCGCGCAGGTGTGAGTGGTATGGAATACACCGATGACAGGCTTCCGAATAAGTCTCTTGTGATTGGTGTTCAAGTACCAACAAAGGATGACACAACACAGTTTCGCGCCTATCCTTTGACCCACTTTATGGACACTCGTGTGATTAACGATACACTTGGTGAAGTTCCACTGCTTATTTTTCACGACAAGACATCATTCGCGACGGCAGTATTTACGCGGAATGTGGCGGGGGAGGTACGAACCTTTAGCGAGCAAGATAAGTATTTTGTGGAGGACAATACCGGCACACGCTGGAATCTCATTACAGGCGAGGTGACATCTGGTAAAGAAAAAGGGGCGCGTCTGGAACGACTACCTGCTGTGAATATCTACTGGTTCGCGTGGGCGCGCTACTACCCTGATACCTCTATCTATCGCTAAACTTCTAAAGAAAAATGTCAATCGACTCGCGAACACTATAGTTTTTTCCTTCATAGAAAAAGGTGGCGCAGTTAAGAACCACGCCACCAGACAGCCGCAATCAGTGGTAAGTCCTATAGGACAATCGCGACGTGTAAATCCTCCTACTTTAAGATTATCATCTTGCGGAGAAGTGAAACGTTGTCGGCTTCAAACTGGTAGAAGTAGATACCACTGGCAACACGTTCACCAGCGTTGTTTCTACCGTCCCAATACGCCGCACGACTCTGGTTGATATAATATCCCTCCGACTGGTGTCCGAGATCTAACTGACGGATGACCGTGCCACCGACATCATAAATTGTGATGTGTACCTTACTGGCATTTGCCAGATGATAGGGTATCCAGGTCTCCGGATTGAATGGATTCGGATAGTTTGCCAGAAGCGTCGTCTCTTTGGGACGCGATGCTCCCAAAATGCTTTCGAGCAATGCGATTGCGCGAAGGTATTTCGCGGAACCATCGCTATTAGCATGTAAGATCTGAAGTTGTATTTTGATCACATCTCGATCCAATGTTTCCAGTGCTTCTGGGTCAAGGAGATTAACGATGTTTCCAGTGCCTAAGGGTGCTGGTGTCGTTTCGTCAATGTTTTCCGTCACAAGTAGTAAGTCATCAGCATCGACATCATCATCGCCATCAACATCGGTGCGTGGGTTTACTATGTCCGCACCCGTTTGACCGATTGCGGCTGTGACGAGTCCAGAATCCGTATCATCCACACTCCCATCCTCATTGACATCCCAGGGTGGATACTGAGAAATTGAAATATCCACGTAATTCAGACTACTTTGTGGATTATAAAGCAGTCGGTAAAGCGGGGATGTATCCAGAAACGGATTTCCCGAGATGGATATACCTTCTAACCCTGTCATCGTTTCGAGTGGACTTACATCCGTTATTTGATTGAACCTGAGATTCACGTAGGTCAAGTTCGTTAGATTTACAAGCTCAGTAATGTCAGTTATACCATTGCTACTGAGAGTTAAGCGGGTGAGTTTTGGTAGTGCCTCAAGCGCAGTGAAATCCGTTATACTATTGCCAGAAAAATTTAACCTCGTCACATTTGTCGCATGTTCCAAACCGGAGAGATCGCTTATTTTTTCATGGTTAGGAGAACGAGAATCATAACGGATCAGTCGTAACATCTGAATCTTGGTGATATCCTCGTCCGCATCCAAATCCAGCGTATGACGGATTTCTCTTGCAAGATTCGCATCGGTGAACTCTATAACGAAATTCAGGTCCACATCTACAGGATCGGATGTCGCAGCGATATTTCCGTTTGTTCCATCCGTTGCGACGCCTGCAGGAACGCTAATAGTCAAATCGCCCTTCGATATCGTGTTAATACTTACATCAAACTTCTTCTGGTCCGTCGATGTAAATGACGTGATTTCCGCAGTTGCGGTGCCACCTAACACAATATCTTCCTTAACGAAACCTGTCACCGGCTCCGAGAAGATGATTTTCACCTTAAACGCACCGTACTGCGGTTTTGATGGAATATTGAAACTGACCTGTGGTGGCAAATCTACAGCGACTGTCTGCGTTGTTGCAGCAGCATTTCCGTTATCAGATTCATCTGTTACCGCATCCTCAGGAATATCAATTGTGATATTTCCGGACAGTGTGTCGGTCGGTGTGATCGTCACTGTATAAATCTTTTCATCTGTTGAATCCGGTTGCGGATCCGTGATCTCGGCAGCCACGCCGTCTAACGCAACGTCTGCAGCCTCAAATCCAAAAACTGGCTCTGTGAACGTGAACGTCACCTCAAACGCGGCGTTCTGTGTGCCAGATGGAGTGGATATTTCAACGTTGGGTGCAGTTTCGTCGTCAACAAAACGGTCTATTCTGAGATCTAAGTCGGGACGCTGTTGCAGCGTATCACGCGTTTCGCGATTCGCAGCGAGGTTAATAATCGGATTCTTTCTGAGAGACAAGATTCTCAACGCCGTCAGGTTTTCGAATACACCTCCGCTTATATGCTCGAGTTTGTTCGACCAAAGAAATAAATCCTCTAAGTTCGTTAGATTTGTAAGGAAACTTATTGATTTTATATAATTTTTCGAGATCGACAAAGTCGTTAGATTTGTAAGATTCGCGATAGGCGTGGGATCACTGATCCGATTGCCCTGAAGCGTCAATGACTCAAGATTCGTTGCATACTCCAAACCCGACAGGTCCTGGATGCGATAGCTCCACCTCCGATTAGTACCTACGTAACGTAGAGTAGTCAGGCTTGCCATTTGACTTTCAGTAACAGAGGCGTTTGCATCTAAATCGAGTGTGTTACGAAGTGCCCTCAATAGGTTCCGATCGGGGATCTCGACGAATAAATCGATAGTCACCGCTAGTTGTGAGGCAGCTGTATTTTCGAGGTTTGCAGTATTATCCGTTGCGACGCCCGCAGCAATGTCAAATGTGACTTCTCCACTGCTTGTCGGCGTAATCTCTGCTCTATAGGTGGTATTATCTGTTGTTGTGAATGACGTAATTGATGCTATCGCATCACCGCCTAATACAAGTTCAGGTTCATCGAATCCTGATACCGCATCCGTGAAAACCACCGTCGCCTCAAACGCAGCATTCTGAACATCTGGGAGTACTGTAATACTGACGTTTGGTGGTAAATCGACAGAAACAGTCTGCGACGGCGCAGCATCATTCGGTGTGCCAATGGCATTGGTCACAACACCGGCAGACACATCAATCGTGACCTCTCCGGGTGTTGTGTTGGTCGGTGTGACGATTGCGTCATAACGCATTGCGTTCGTCGGATCTGGCGTCCATTCAGTTATGGTTGCGGGTGTGCCGCCGAGGTCTACATCGTCTTGGTCAAAATCTGACACGATTTGTGTGAAGACGACAGTGACGTTAAATGGCTCGTTCTGTATACCTGAAGGAACAGTAATGCTAACTTCCGGTTCAGGAACATCAACAGGAACTGTCCATGTTCTTGTTGTAGCCGTGTTTTCGTTGCCTGCTGTATCGGTTGCTACACCTGCATCAACGCTGAATGTGATATCGCCATCTATCACAGGGGTAATAGTAGCCGTATAGGTGGTGGCACTCTCGCCTGTCCTTGGACTGAACGCGACGGTTGCGAGATTCTGCGGTGCTAACACTAAGTCGGCGTCATCGAAACCTGTTACTGGTTCTGTGAAGACGACAGTGACGTCAAATGGCTCGGACTGTGTCCCCTCAGGAACAGTAATACTGACATCCGGATCAACAATATCTATAGTAACCGGGTCGGATGTCGCCGCTGTATTTCGATTATAAGCCGCATCTCTTGCTACGTTGGCAGCGATGCTGAAAGTGACATCGCCATTACTCGTTGGTGTAACTGTGGTTCTGTAGGTGATGTCATCTGTCGTCGTGAACGGTGAGGTAGACGCACGGGTCGTCGGGTCTAATACAAGGTCTGCCTGCTCGAAGTCTGACACCCGCTCCGTGAACTCGACACGCACCTCAAATGGCTCGCTCTGTGGACCCGGAGGAACAATAATACTGACATCCGGATCAACAGTATCTATACCGGATCCTAAAATCGGATCAAAAGGCACTAAGTCGTCTATATTGACTTCTACCTCCCTCTCGCGTAATTTCATCAATGTGTAGGTATTCATATTGATGTCCCAAATAGGATTTCGAGTGAGATCTACCTGTACTAATCCGTCCATAGGCAATAAATCAGGAATAACAGATATGTTATTTGACCCGAGAGCTAATATCTCCACATTATCCAGATCGGAAAGATAGCTAATATTGGAAATGTTGTTCTGCCTGAGATCTAAGTTCTGTAGATTCGTCAAATCCTCTATAGGTGAAATATCCGTGATGCTATTGCCCCAGAGATATAAGTGCTCCAGTTCCGTCAAACTCGATAAAGTCGTTATACTCTCGATGCTATTCGCAGTGAGATTTAAGATCCTTAACTTCGTCAAACCCGAGAGATGAGTAATATTAGAGATGTTGTTCGAGGAGATATACAACTCTTCTAATTTTACCAGTCCGGAAAGATGACTAATATCAGAGATAACGTCATCCGTGGTATTGTTGTTCCCGAGAGTTAAGATTATTAACTCCGTCAAATCCGATAGCGCACTAATATCAGAAATGTTGTTCCATTGGAGATATAACAACCGTAAGCGCGTCATATCCGATAACGCACTAATGTCCGTGATGGTATTCCGGTTGAGGTTTAATTTCTGTAAGCGCGTCATATCCGATAGCGCACTAATGTCCGTGATGGTATTCCGGTTGAGGTGTAATATCTGTAAGCGCGTCATATCCGATAGCGCACTAATGTCCGTGATGCTGTTCTCCGAAATATTTAAGTGAGTTAACGCCGTCAAATTCGATAGGGCAGAAATATCACTGACATTATTTTCCTCAAGACTTATGCTCTCTATATTCCTCAAATTCGATAGGGCAGAAATATCAGAGATGTTATTCCCCCTGAGGTATAACCAGGTTAGGCGGGTTGCATACTCCAATCCCTTGAGGTTTGATATACTCCTGCCGTTTACTACACCATCGGATTCGATGGATAGTAAAGTACCGAGACTGTTTTGTGTCAGCGTCAAAGGCGGGTCCATGGCACTGAGTTCAGCTTCAACCGCTGCCCTGAGATCTGCGTCCGGCATCCACACTGACGGTGCTGGTTCTGGCGTTCTGGCGGATGTCCAGCCGTCAGGCACTACATTCTCAGGTTTAGGTGGAAAATACGAGTCTGTTATATAGTCATCTTGTGCGTCTGCGGTTGGAAGCACGACAGCTAAGAGAAACAAAACAATAAATAGCCCACAATAGTGACTTACTTTCGTTACGTTCATGAATTTAATCATTCCTTTCATGTTTCTTAATCTCGATTGTTTGCCCTATCCAACTGGAAAAGTGTATAGGGCGGAATCACAACGAGAAAAAAAGAAATTAATCTATAATAATTATAGATTAACAAATTGATTCGCGTAAAAATGTGTTAATTTACCAGAAACGCATAATTAGCGAATAAAATATGTGATTTCAGGACTCATCAATCTTTCTGTTTACTTAAGAATCAACATTTAAGTAAACGCTTATTTGATAGTCGTCACTAATTAGGACACAATTATGAGCAGTAAAACGTGCATTTCTTACAAAAAAATATTGAGCAACTATGACTTTAATCATTCAGAGAAGCAGTATCGAACTTGCGGTGATGCCAACTAATCCTTTAAGTTTGGTGGCTATGATCTTCTTGTAAACGTTTTCGGGCACGTTGGAGTCGGCTCGTAATTGTGTTTACAGACACACCTAAGAATTTGCCGATCTCTTTTGTGTTCATTTCACTGAGATAGTAGAGTGTCATTACCGTCTTCTCACTCTTTGGTAGTTTTTCCAAAAGTTTTTTCACGCGTTGATAGCTATGTTCTGTTGCCTCTCTCTCGCGTTGCTCTAATTCATAATAAGTGTAAGAGGACGCTTCTATTTCACTCTGGGGTATCTCCTCCAGCGATTGCATCTCGGATTTTTTCCTTTGAATCCAGTTAATGCAGATTCGATTTGCGATGGTATACAGCCATCGTGTAAACTGACTCAGATCCTTGAGGGTGGAAAGGTTTTCATAAGCTTTGAGGAAAGTGTCTTGGGTAAGTTCCTCAGCGAAGTGATAATCGTCAATCTTTCGCCACACGAACGCGTGGATACCTTTCTGATGTTTTTGAACTAAGATGTTGAAGGCTGTATTATCACCAGCTAAAACATCCTTAATCAGTTGAAGCTCATTTTTTCTTTCCATGTAACAGTTAATTCCTAATAACACGTGATGCTAATGCGCAAAATTGTTCTACACCACAAAGCTTGTATTTCTGAAGGGACTAAATAGTAGGTTTTCTAACCAGTTTCCCACTCGTTAGTAGGAAGGGAGGCAGTTACAATGTGTAAATCATTCTGAACCATTATAATTAAACATAATAAAATAAAATTATAATGGTTTTAAATGATGTTTAGCAAGTTTCGTGCCAATTCTGCTTAAAAAGGGCAATATTTACCTTATATCCCTAAAATACTGAGCACATTTTGAATCATAAAACTCAGATGACGACTAAGTTTGTCAAAAAGATCGCACGGTCTGCCTTTTTCAAAAAAACTGTCTCGCTGAATGGATAAAAATCTCTTTCTAATCCTTTTTTTTCGTTAAATAAGCAAAATTTGTAACATAATTCACAAGAATTGAAAAAACTGCGCAAAAATTGACTTTTCTATTATTTCTGTCAGGTTAGAAAAGTTAGAAAGTATAGGTTTATGAAAAAAAGGTGTGGGTTTATGGGAGAAAGGAGAGAATGCTATAACGTAGCGGTGAGTTTTACCTCAAGCTGCATCAGAGAGGAGTTGATGGACTGCGACTCGATAAAAGCTTCGGACGGGATGGGTAGCGTTGGATTGTGCGGATATAGGTAAATAAGTGTTGGCATTATACCTACACTGAGAAGGGCAGTACCTACGGCTATAATAATGGACAACGTGTCGAGAAACAGTAGGACTGCCCTGCTTTTATCAGAGATATTAATCGTCTAATTCAACGATTTCACCTGTCATGTTGCGATGCATTGTCGGGCGGATAACTAACTCTGGAATGTTGCTCCGCTGTGGCAGCGTCGCGATGAGAAGAATCGCCGCTGAGGTTTCGTCAACACCTACCATTGTTGCGCGGGCATCAGCGTCGGGTGGAACCGGACGATTGTCCAAAATCGGTGTTGCGACTTCACCAGGGACCACCACGCTTGCGCGGATGCCGGTGTTCCGCAAATCGGCATTAAGGAATTCGGTGAAGTTGATAACGCCTGACTTCGCTGCGCCGTAAGCGAAGCCGCTAAACGGACCCGGAGTAACCGCCGCGAGCGATGAAATATTGATAATCGTTCCTGATTTTGCATCCAACATCGCTGGGACTACCGCCTTCGTACAGTAAAACGTGCCAATCAGATTTGAATCAATCACAGCGCGCATTTCTTCGGGCGGTGTGTTCAGAAGTCGCCGATGATGTGAACTGTGTCCAGCATTGTTGACAAGCACATCGATCCGTCCGAATTGGTTAAGCACATCCGTAACCATCTGTTCAACAGCACCATAGTCAGCCACATCAAGCGCGTAGCTGACGGCTGTTCCTCCGGCTGCTGAAACTTCAGACTTGACGGACTCTAATTTCGATGCTGTTCTACCGATAACGACGACTGTCGCCCCTTCTTCTGCCATTGTGAGCGCAGCACCGCGACCAATACCACTTCCGCCTCCAGTAATGATACATACATGATCCTTTAAACGCATTATTAACCTCCATTAGGTAGGACGGGTTTTACTGCCGCCTTTATCTCTTTTGATAATGATTCTAACTCGTACTGTGCATCCGAGATTTTATCACGATGTTCATCGAAAGGATAGCCACCTTTTCCAGTTTCATTGAAATACGCACTTAATTGATAGCGTTGAAAAATGTTCATCCGCGGATAGTCCTCTGTCCATGGACTCGCATCGTGAAGTAAGTTCGTCGAAAAGATTGCCACGTCACCTGCCGTCATCGGTAAAGTAATCGAAGTGGGTGGATCGTGCCTCACCGGTAAATTTGTTGGGGTCTGAAACAGAGATTTATGACTACCCGGGACGAGGCAAAAGCCGGTACCGGGTGGTACATCTACTAAAGCAACCCACGTCGCAATGTGACTACAATAGATATGACCAGAGGCGGCTTGATAATCGTTGTGTGGATTGCGGAACCCCAGTGGAAATTTAAACCCGCTGTCATCACGATGGAAGTGTTGTGCCGCATCATGCTTCGTCATCATGGTGAAATTACAGTGAAATAGGCGGGGGGCATTCATTGTTAACCCCGCGACGACCCGCATAATGTCCGGATTCATCGCGAGACCTTCAAAGAGATGATGCCCGTATTGGATATGTCCGATGTGTGTTTTGCAAGGCTCTTGCCGCCCGCGGTCGAGCGGTGGCGGGATATCGGCTTCATCGATTGTTAACCAATGCTGAAGCACCTTCACCATTTCCTCGATCTCATTCTTCGGAATAACATTCCTTAAAACAAGAAACCCATGTAAATCGAAGTACCACTTCTCCTCTTCGGTCAAAGTGGAATGGATGGTATGCATTAAATTCCTCTCCGCAGTTTCTGTGTGTTAAAAATACAGATTACCAGAATTTCCTAAAATATTCAAGACTCCGCTGCGACGTGAGCGGTTCATTCAGTTTTAAGATATAGATTTACTTATCTGAATGATTCCTGTTGATGGATGCCCAAACTTGTTTGGGTTGACGCGCATGTCCTGAAAATAGCCCACTATGGTAAAGCCTACAAACAAATAGACACAAAACGCCTCACCGCCGCTGGCGAGGTTTCTAACCTCGCCAGTGCTAATGTCCGATTAATTCTAAAATCTACCATAAATGACCCTAAAAATGGTTTTGAAACGCTTGACAAAAATCTGCAAACACC
The DNA here is from genome assembly GCA_958295815.1 of Candidatus Poribacteria bacterium. Lineage (GTDB taxonomy): Bacteria > Poribacteria > WGA-4E > WGA-4E > WGA-3G > WGA-3G. The sequence continues at coordinate 1,088,268 of OY282374.1, forward strand.
TATAATAGACATCATAACCCGATTGAACACCCACGGAGGTCTCACAGTGTCCTTAAAACAACGTATTCATAATAAAGAAGCGGTTAATATCGCGTCTGGTGTCTCGTTCGGTTGCACCCGCGACGAGATGGAAGCAGTTCTTGGTCAAGGCAACTACGATTTGATCGGTACCGATCATCAGCACGCACCCGCGAACGAAGACGAACTCGTTGAATTTTGCGCGATGGCGAGCGAATTTGATGTCGGTGTGCAGCTTCGCATTAAACATACCCGCAACGCGTATCTTATAGGCAACCTATTGGATCTTGGTCCCCTTGCTATTGTCGTGCCACAAGTCGAGAGCGTCGAAACAGTAGACGAAGCAATTGATTTCTTCTACTATCCTCAGATGGGAAAACGGAGTTGGGGTCCGAGCAGCGGTTATGGGATAAAAGGCGGTATGGATCGTCTTGAGTATGCCGAGTGGTGGAACAACACCGGTATTCTTATCTTGCAGATTGAATCTGTTGATGCCGTGATTAACGTCAGCAAATTCGCGAAACCTGGCGTAGACATGGTAACCTTCGGCGAAAATGACCTGAATTTTAGTATAGAGTCGTATCCGAGTTCGCCATTCCAAAACCTTCAAGAGTGCATTGCGCATGTAGAAGCTCAGTTAGCGGATACGCACGTCAAAGTAGGTGCTGGAAGTTCTCCTTCAGGTTCACTGTAGGGAAACTCCGAATCGTGATTGATGCCTTATCTTGAGGGTGGTGGATTTCTTTACTAAGGCACACATACCAGAGTTTGCTGTTAGAAGAGTGCCACAAAGGAGCATTAGAATGTCAAAACGGATTAAAATTGGACTTATTGGATGTGGGATGATATCCGGCTCGCACGTCAACGGGTATCTCGCGCATCCGCAGCACGCCGAAATCGTTGCTGTTTGTGATACAGTAGAAGCGAATGTCCAGCGGCGACACGCGGAAGTCCTTTCCGGTGCAGCGTCCCGCGCCGAATCTGCAGCCGCCGATGCAAAGAAAGCAGAAACCTCAGAAGCGCGCGAGCAATTGCAAACTGACGCGGCACTTTGGGCAGAATATAAGGACAACGGGGTCAAAATCTTCAGTGACTACAACGAAATGTTAAGGGAATGCGATTTAGACGCTGTGAGTCTTGCAACACCGCCGTTTGTCCATGAGGGTCCCACCGTTGCAGCTGCACAAGCTGGAAAGCACGTCTTCTGCGAAAAGCCGATGGCGCGTACAGCAACTGAAGCGAAAAACATGCGCGATGCCTGCCATGCTGCTGGTGTTAAACTCGCATACCAAAGCGGTGGCACGTGTCTTGACTCAACGAGTTACGCCATTCGGGACTACGTTACTTCTGGGAAGCTCGGCGATGTTTACTACGGTAGGCTTACCAGTTACCGTGTCCGTGGCAGACCCAATGTGGATATGTTCGGCTACGGCAGGTGGTTCCTCGATTCCAAGTATAGCGGCGGCGGTACCATATATGACACAGGTGTGTACCTCATAAACCGTTCTCTCTATCTACTCGGTTCCCCGCAACCTGCCACGATCAGCGGTATCGCTTATCGCGGGATGCTTCCTGAATATACGGGAGACGAGATTAACGATGTTGAAGAACACGCATCCGTCTTTGTCCGATTCACGAACGGTATGTCCTTCACGTTTGAAAATGGCTGGTCGAGCAATATGGCGGGGCAACCACAAGGCATTTTCATCTTCGGTTCTGAAGGTTCGTTTAGTAACGATAAGCTTTTCCTTGAAGAGGGGACGTGGGATACCGACGATCAAGGCAATCGGAGGCGTTACCAAGGGGAACTCGTTGAAACGCCGTTGGAGTTGCCAGATAAGTCTTTCCCGGATAAGTTCCGTGATTTTCTTGATGCCTGTAATAGCGATGCCCAACCTGTCAGCAACGCGGATATCGGTTTGAACGTTACAGAGATTATGAGCGGCGCGCTCTTATCTGCGAAACTCGGTCGCGAAATCAGCGTCGAAGAGCTTTATGAGATAGAGGCACTTCGCTCTGAACCGACGCCAGGATGGCCCATTTGATAGGGGCTTGTTCGGTGAATTTAAAGATTGACGAATATCCTCTATTTGAGGTATGCTTTATATGTCGTCAGATTTCGAGATTCAAAAAAATACAAGCGGATGTTCTATCCTAAAGAAATATGAAATGGAGGATTGAATTTGAAAAATTTTGAGTTTTTTGAACCTACCACCCTCGCGGAAGCTTCTCGCCTATTTGCGCAGGAGCACACACTACTGCTTGCAGGCGGAACAGATATCGTTATCGGGATGAAGGCGCTTACCGAAACGCCTCAATCTGTGATTAGTTTGCAGAAGATTCCGGGATTGGCTGGTATCACCACCGAATCCGACGGTAGCATTAGCGTCGGCGCGATGGCAAAAGTGCGTGAAGTTGAATTATCCGCGGATATTCAGCAGCACCACACCGCGCTGGCAGAAGGTGCCGCAGAAATCGGTTCTATCCAGATTCGCAACCTTGCAACTATCGGTGGAAACATTGCACACGCCTCCCCTGCAGCAGACACAGTCGCAGGCTTGCTTGTCGCTGACGCCCAGGTTGACATCGCGAGTGCCGATGGTGAGCGGAGCGTACCGATTGACGAGCTCTTCACTGGACCCGGACAGACCGTCTTGGCACCCGGTGAAATCATTACACGCTTTCGTCTACCGGCTCCGGCATCTGGATCCCACTATATCAAGCACAAAATCCGAGAAGTGATGGATCTGGCGTTTATTGGTGTTGCTGCTTCTGTCAGTCTCGACAACGGTGTAATTACAAATGCACGAATTGGACTCGCAGCTGTTGCCCCTACTCCGATTCGCGCAACTGAGGCGGAGAATCTACTGAACGGAAATGAACTCACACCAGAGCTTCTGGCACAAGCTGGTGAAGCCGCTGCAGCCGGTGCCAGTCCAATATCTGATTTACGATGCTCCGCGGAACATCGCAGTGAGATGGTTGATGTCCTCACGCGGCGAACTGTGCAAACGGCTGTCGATAGGGCGTAAATTTTAGCCAATATTTACAAAAATGGACGCTGAGGCACAGAAAATTTTGCCTCGCGTTGGATTACGGTATTATAGATATGTATAAAGGAGAAAAAGTATGGCAAAACTCCAGGTCAACCTGAAGGTTAACGGTGACGAACACGACTTACTCATTGAGCCACGTAAAACTTTGTTGGCTGTACTTCGCGATACAATTGGTTTGACTGGGACTAAAGAGGGATGTAGCACAGGCGACTGTGGTGCTTGTACTGTCATTGTTGACGGTAAAGCCGTCACATCTTGCATGGTGCTCGGTGTCACCGCTTCTGGAAAAGAGATTACCACCATTGAGGGATTAGCCAGTGACGGTGAACTCCATCCTGTTCAACAGGCGTTTATTGACACGGGGGGTTATCAGTGTGGTTTCTGCACTCCAGGTTTTATTATGGCGTCAAAGGTGCTCTTAGATGAGGATCCAAACCGGAGCGAAGAAGAATTTAGGCACGCCTTGGGTGGGAATATCTGTCGCTGTACGGGCTACACAAAAATTCTTGAGGCAGTTTTGAAAGCAGCAGAAGAGGTTCGCACGACTGCTTAACAAAAATCATATTTCGATAGGCACGCTTTGTCGCGAGCCTAAATAATCACTGTAGAAAGGAGCATTAGATGTCAGAACATACTGTTGTCGGGCGAAAAGTAGCACGGGTTGATGCTGTCGAAAAAGTGACAGGAGCTGCCCAATATGGCGCAGATGTCCATCCGCCGGGAATGCTTTACGGCAAGATTGTCCGTAGCAAGCATGCGCACGCGAACATACGTGGTATTGATACCAGCGAAGCCGAAAAACTTCCAGGCGTGAAGGCGATTATCACGCAAGACGATGTGCCGAGTGGTCGTAGGGTTTTTGCTACTGATAAAGTCCTGTATTTGGGTGAACCCCTCGCTGCTGTTGCGGCAACCGATCCTGATGTTGCTGAGGAAGCCGCTGAACTCATTAAGATTGACTACGAGGTGCTGCCGGTTGTCCAGGACGTTATGGAAGCGATTAAAGACTCGGCACCACGTCTGCAAGGCGATGATACAAAAGATGGTCCGAACCGACGCGAGATTACAACGCAAATCCGCAGACTCTCGCGCGATAAAGAGAACGACCACAGCGACGAAATCAGCAAACTTGAGGCTGAATTAGAGAACTATCCAGACGAGGTCTACTATAACATTTCTGCCGAAAGCCATTCCGATGCAGGCGATGTTGAAAAAGGGTTCGCTGAGTGCGATGTCGTTGTTGAAGATACGTATGTAATCCCGCGGGTCCATCAGACCTACATGGAACCGCATGTCTCTGTGGCAAGTGCCGACTCATCTGGCAAGGTCACGGTCTGGGCATCAACGCAAGGTCCTTTTGCTATCCGTTCGGGTATTGCTGGTACGTTGGGTATCCCGTTGACGCAAATTAACGTCATCGGAACGACAATGGGTGGTGGTTTTGGTGGACGTTTCGGCGTCATCATTACACACGTCCCAGCTGTCCTACTTTCACAGAAAACAGGGCGTGCCGTTCGTGTCCAGATGACCCGTGAAGAGGAATTCACTGATGGCAGACCGGCACCCGGATGTGTTATCAAATTGAAAACAGGTGCCACAAATGACGGACGTATCCTCGCTCGACAGGCACTCGCTTTTTGGGATTCCGGTTCCGTATCCGGGGCATCCATCGGTAGCACGATTCGGGTCCGTGGGGTCTATAAGATTCCGAATCTCAAGGTAGACGCTTACGGCGTTCACACCAATAAATCTGGCACAGCCGCATACAGGGCACCCGGTGCACCGCAAGCTATTTTCGCAGGTGAATCTCAACTCGACGAAATTGCTAAACGCATCGGAATGGATCCCGTTAAATTCCGTCTGATGAACATGCGCGAAGAGGGTGATGCTGTTCCAGCAGGCGCGAGTGAACCGAAAGTCGGTTACAAAGAGACTTTGGAAGCCGTTGCTGATGCCGCCGGATGGTGGGATCGCGAGGCTGGTGAAAACCAAGGTTGGGGCGTTGCTGTTGGCGATTGGACAAACGGCTGTGGACCCGGTGGAGTCTATGTTTCCGTTCACGAAGACGGAAGTGCCCGGATTTTCCACGGTTCTATGGACATCACAGGCACAGATACTGCGATTTCGCAGATTATTGCTGAAATCCTGACGGTGCCGTATGAAAGCGTCACGATTCGGCGGGGTGATACAGATTCCGCACCGTATTCGACAGGTTCAGGTGGAAGCGTGGTTACCTTCACAATGGGGAACACCGCTAAATTAGCCGCTGAAGATGCGCATCAGCGTATCCTCGAACTTGCGTCGGAACGGCTCAACATGAATGTTGACAACCTTGAACTCAAAGACGGTGCTGTTCATGTTATCAGCGCGGATCCGCCGAAGTCTATCTCCTTGGGTGAACTCGCTGCGTATAGCCTTTCCACAACGGGTGGTCCGATTGTCGGAAAAGGTGCTTTCGCACGGCAACCGAGTACACCGGCACTCGCTGCACAGATTGCCAAGGTTGAGGTAGATCCAGAAACCGGCAGAACCCGGGTTCTTAAACTTGTCGCTTCTCAGGATGTCGGTTTCGCTATCAATCCAATGGCTGTTGAAGGACAGATTGAGGGTGGAACAGTCCAAGGCTATGCATGGGCAATGATGGAAGAGATGCAGTACGGCGAGAATGGCAATATCAATCCAGGTTTCGTCGATTACCGTGTCCCGACCTCCGCAGATCTCCCGACAGTGGAGTCTGTTATCGTTGAAGTGCCTGCACCGAATGGTCCTTATGGTGCCAAAGGTGTTGGTGAACCACCGATCACGCCGACGTTGGCAACCATGGCAAATGCCGTTAATGATGCCATTGGTGTGCGGATTACTGAATTGCCAATCAAGCCTGAGAAGGTTGTTGATGCCTTGAAGAGCAATGGACACTAAGTGTCCATAGTTGGATAACTGGTGGGGCGGTGATTCTTGTGGCATCGCCCCTACGATAGAGAGGAAATTCGGGCGGAGTTCTCTCCGCCCTGCAATTTTATGAATGTAAAGCAAAGACAGGTTCTGCCCGTGGGAGCAGAACTTGGTGAAATTAGAAACGAACATGGTGAACGCCTCGATTATACCTTTCACAAAGGCGAAGGCGACAGAATTGTGGTGATCGGACATGGGGTTACCGGTAACAAAGATCGTCCTGCTCTTATCGCTTTGGCAGAAGGACTCGCTGCAGCGGGTATCTCTGCCCTGCGATTTTCGTTTTCCGGCAACGGTGAATCCGAAGGCGCGTTTACAGACGCCACTATTACAAAAGAAGTAGCAGACCTCGGCAAAGTTATTGATGCACTTCAGGGATATAACGTCTGCTACGTCGGACATAGCATGGGTGGTGCCGTCGGTGTGCTGCGTACCGCCGCCGATGAACGTATCCAAGTGCTTGTCTCGCTTGCAGGGATGGTGCATACAAAAGCGTTTGCAGAACGAGAATTCAGCGATGCCACACCCGATGAAGGTTTTATGTGGGATGAGCCTGACTGTCCGCTGTCACAAGCTTACGTAGATGACATGGCAATGATTGATAGCGTTGCAAAACAAGCAAGTAAATTTGCCGTGCCGTGGCTACTCGTTCACGGTACAGAAGACGATATTGTTCCACCTGAGGATAGCCACGACATTCTTCAGTTCGCAAACGAACCGACAGAACTCCTTGAACTTCCGGGTGTAGATCATGTCTTTTCTGATAATGGCACTGCAGTCATGGTTGAAAAAGTTGTGTCGTGGATAGACCAAAAGTTGTGATGGAATAAAATGAGTCAAGCGCATCTGGCGTACAAGAGCAGAGTGAATTTGGGTAGTTATTATACTCCCACTGAAATTGTAGATATAGCGTGGGAGATGATAGCACCTTGTGTGCATTCACAGACCACTGTCATTGATAGTGCGTGTGGGTATGGAGATTTTCTGAGAGATCGCGGGCAGGTTACCACGATTGGATGTGATATAGACGAAACTGCAATTGATGTGGCGAGAAAGAACAGTGATAAAGTCCGGTTCTTTCAAACGAACGCTTTATGCGATGTATCAAGGGAAAAATTCGGTGTTCCTCAGCAGTCCGATTTGATAGTCGTTGGGAATCCACCCTATAATGATAAAACATCGCTTATTCGTCACAGTATCAAAGAAGTCGGTTTTGACATTGATGAAGATATAGCGAGTCGGGACTTAGGCATATCGTTTCTCCGCTCCTACAATAAACTCGAAGCAGACCTTATTTGTGTTTTGCATCCGTTATCTTATTTAATTAAACCTACGAATTTCAGACTCTTAAAGGAATTCACTGCGAATTACAGATTGGTGGACGGTCTGTTAATCAGCAGTTCGAAATTTCCTGAATCGGCGAAACACACGTCTTTTCCAATTGTCCTTGCGCTTTACCAGAGAGGCACAGAAGGAATGGAATACAGTTTTATCCGTTCTTTTCGTTTTCGTATAGCGGGTAAAAGCGATTTTTGTCTTGATGATTTTGATTATATTACTGGTTACATTGATAAATATCCCAAGAAGAGGGATCAATCGACCTATAATGATACCTTGTTTTTTTGGACAATGCGGGATATCAACGCATTAAAAAGGAATCGCACTTTTGTTGAAAGTTATAGCGCGAATACAATTGTAATTGATAAACGAAAACTGGATTATTATGCTTATGTAGATGTGTTCAAAAGAAATCTGCATAGACTTCCTTTCTATTTCGGTAATTGTGATGTGCTTATAGATATTGATCAGTTCAGACAATGTAAACCTTCTTTCATCAGCGATACTGTTAGACATCATCCTTTCCTGAAAAAGCATTTTCGGATAGATCCTATGGATAAGCAACAGACTGAGTCCGAATTGGATATGTATTTCAAGTCATTGTTCGGTGAACATCATGTTTAGGGATGTATGGTAACGGCACATTGTTCGGTGGACATCATGTTTAGGGATGTATGGTAACGGCACAACGGAGTGTGCCTACTACTTTGGAGGAATTAAATTATGGCAACACCGCGTCTTTCAGTTTCAACGTGGAGTTTACATCGACAACTCGGGAAACCCGGATTTACCGGACCTGCACACGGTATGCAGATCCCAGTCGAAACCCACAATAAGGGACCTGTTTCACTTCTTGAATTACCCGCACACATTGCCGAATTCGGCATTCACACCTTAGAAATTTGTCACTTCCATCTGCCCTCTATTGAGAAGTCTTACCTCTCCGAACTTCGTACCGCTCTTTCGGATGCCGAGGTAGAGCTCTTCTCGCTGCTGATTGACGATGGCGACATTACCCACGCATCTGAGGCAGAACGCGATATCGCGTGGATTGAAAAATGGATAGATATTGCCGGTGAACTCGGTGCTAAGTGTGCACGCGTCATTGGGGGTAAAGCAGATCCGTCTGCGGAAACTTTGGCACAGAGTCGTAATGTCCTTTCGCAACTCACGGAACGTGCTGACACCGCAGGCATCCGTGTGATGAGCGAAAACTGGTTCTCTATCTTCTCCACGCCTGAAAATGTTAACACCATTATGAGTGGATTGGACGGTAAGGTGGGACTCTGTCTCGACTTCGGCAACTGGCGTGGTGATACAAAATATGAAGACCTCGCCGCGATTGCTTCATGGGCAGAATCGTGTCATACCAAAGCGCATTTCGCAGCACCACGTGAAATGGACAAAGACGACTACGTGCAATGCCTTGATCTCGCTAAGGGAGCGGGTTTTGCTGGACCGCATACCCTCATCTACGACGGACCCGGCGATGACGAATGGGAAGGGTTGTCACTGGAGCGTGAGGTTGTGAACCCATATCTCAACTGAGGTTAAAGAAATAAATATGTTTTCACTATCACAAACACAAGACAGTTTAACCGTCGCTTGGGATGGACAAGAGGTTATCGGTTACCATTTTCCTGAAGATGGTAACCGTCCGTTTTGTCACCCATTAAATCTACCCGGTGCACCACCACTCACAATGAACGAACCCGGCGATCATGTGCATCATCAAGGTCTATGGGTCGCATGGAAAAAAGTTAACGAGGTCAATTTTTGGGAGCAACCGGGACCCGGCAGCGATCCGACAGGCTTCGGCAAGATCGTCCATCAGCGGATTGTCACACAGAATGCTGATGCCAATGGTGCGAGTTTAGTAGCAGAAAATGCATGGATTGATTGGCAAGGCACAACGCATCTAACGGAACAGCGGGAGATAACCATCCACCCACCTACGGATGACACGATGCGGATCTCTGTGTCGTTGACGCTTCAGCCGAACGAACGTGAAGTCGTTTTAGACTTACGGCGTGGTGAACCCGGTGCAGATGGCAGATTCTACAGCGGTATGGCAATCCGATTCGACAATATCATCACGCCGGGTAGTCTGTTGGATGACGATGGACGCACCGAAGCGATGGACATCTTCGGTCAACAGAGCCGTTGGTGCAGTTTCACGTCGCAACATCCGACTGACAATAAAACATACGGTGTTGCTATCGTTGATCATCCCGATAACCCGCGTTATCCTACAACGTGGTGGGTACGCAATCGCGAGAACTACTGCTTGATCCATCCGTCGCTCGTTTACTATGAACCGCTCCGTCTTGCTTCCGATGAGACCCTGAGATTGCAGTATAGTGTTGTTCTCTATCGTGGTGAACCTGACGCTGCGTTATTTGCGTAATTTGTTTGATCTTTCGGTGGTAAGTAAGGGTAAGACTTAAAAATTTTCTTGGTAGAAAACTGTATCTATGGTATCATTTTCTTTAGTAACTTGATTAGACACCAGCGTGTTTATGAACCATCCTCTTATAGTCCAGCAAAATGTTTGTTATCCGACAATAAGAAACGAAACACCTTATTAGGAGGTGCATTATGCAAACTCCAACTTCTGCTCTTGAGGAAACCGGTATCGGTTCCATCCATGTTGAAGAATTACCACCAATAGAAATAGACGAAACCCAACTTGAATACCATCAACTTTGTCCGGCTGAGGATTTTGAGGAACTCGAAGGTAAACCTTTTCATGTCAACGGCACGCATCTGGCTGTTTTCAAGACTGGCGACAAGTATTATGCCGTTGACAATCGTTGCCCACACATGGGTTATCCGATGTCCAAAGGGAGTATCCGTGATGGTGTACTGATTTGTCATTGGCACCACTGGGAATTTGACCTCAAATCCGGTGCTTGCTTTTTGGCGTTCGGCGATGACCTGAAAGCGTTTCCTGTTGAAGCCCGAGAAGACGGTTATTTGTACGTCGGGTTAGGGAAAGGCGAGCGCGAGGCAGCAAAACAGCGTGTCATTGCAAACGGCAAGCGTGCGCTTGAGCGTGGTCTTAAAGACCGTAGTACTTTCTTTATCGCTAAGGCTGTCACGGCACTTCGTGATGCAGGAGCGACACCAGCGGAGATTATTCAGCAAGGACTCCACTACGGTGCACATAAAAGTAGTGATGGATGGTCGTCAGGTGTTGCTATCCTCACACTCGCAGCGAACCTGTGGGATGACGTTGACCCAAACGATCATAACCTGTTTCTCGTACACGGATTAAGCCAGATTAGCCGTAGAACAACGGGAAGTGCACGTCCCTATCGCGCGCCGTTCCCGCGGGTGATTGAAGAACACGACCTGGAAACACTGATGCGATGGTTCCGTTATTTTATCGATAAACGGCACAGCGGCGCAGCGGAACGCATCTTGCTAACGCTTAATGATCGAGATTACGATAAATCGGTCCTCGCAGACTTCGTATATACGGCGGCAACAGACTACTACTTCACCGGCGACGGACACGCTCTTGATTTTGCGAATAAAATGTTTGAAGCGTTGGATTACGTCAACTGGGAAGGTTCGCACGAGATTTTGCGTCCTATCGTCGTCGATCTCGTCAGTAGAACGCGGCATGAGGAGACCTCTCGATGGGCTGACGCTGTACCTGTCTTAGAACCTGTCTTTGAGAGACTCGATAGTATATGGGAAGACAATCAGGCGAACGAAGCAGAACTCGATATTTCAGCGTTTACACAGACGCTCCTCGGTGACGACTTTGCACCTACTGTTGCTGCGGTTGAAGAGAAAATTCGCGAAGGAGTTAAGCTGACCGACATCTGCCGCGCCATGACATACGCCTCGGCGGTTCGCACTGCCCGGTTCCATCTGAAAAACGAAGGCGACTGGCACGATGTGGCGAATATTTACTCATACGCGCACGCCCTTTATCACGCTTTCCAGTATGCACCGAGTGCCAACCTCCTGCGAGGAATTTTTCATGGGGTCGTTTACTTGGCATACTTACGTTGGCTGAATATGCCTGCTGCCCGTATTCCGAGACCCGGGCAACGGATACCGGATGAAACCTACGCCTCTGCTAACAAAATGTTAGAACGGCTTCAAGAGTTCGCTGACTTCCAAAAAGTCTACGAAGCGGAGATTTTGGTGAATCAGTATCTTGAAGAAGGGCACGACATCGGCGCACTGAAACAGACGCTTTCACACATCTTGCTACGTGAAGACGCGGAACTCCACATGTTCCAGGTTCTTGAAGTTGCCTTCCGGCATTACGACCTGTCGGACGACTTTGAAGAGCAACGGATGCATATGTTGGCGGCAACGCGTTACATCACAGCGCAGAAGCTGATGAAGAACATTTTGTGGTCCACCGAGAACGCTGAACGTCTCGCGCGCGGTGAGTTGCTTAGCGAACGCGACGATGATTAATGCCTATCAAACTTAACAGTTTCTAAGGTTTCGGGCTGGAACCCTACTGCATTGCAGTCGGAGGAAAGCCCTTCTCTTTTTCTTGGGCTTACTGTGCCCTGTTGTCCTTTACCACTAATCAACGCGACGTAGTTATTATTCGAGTAGAGTGTTTGACTCTCAAAAATTTAGTATAGAAACTATGGCAAATAGCGAAAATACCATCACTAGTGTATTTGTAAACGTTCTACGCCACATGCGAGATGCGTGGAATGTCAACGAACAAATTACAAGACCGTTCCTCAACGCAACACAAAAACCCGATGTGATTATCACTGAGCCGGGACGAAATCCTGTTGTCATTGAGGTGAAAATTGATGGTGATACGCCGAATCTTTCTGGTGAAATGCAGGCAGAAGCCCATTTCGGCATGCTCCTTGATCCGAGCGTCTTTTCGGGTCTCACCTACAATATCATTGAGAATGTTCTGCGCGTCCGCATGCCTGCCCGATTTAGAACGATGCCGCAAGATGAAATTGAATCAGAGATGCGGTGCTCGGAAGACATCGCCTACATGCTTCTCAATAAACTGGAATCAGAGAGCGAACCTGATTCCAACCCTGTTCTGTTCATCGCCGAATCGGAGCATGATAACGAGACAGAACCCGAATCTTTTCCGCAGAGCGGTTGGTTAAGAGGTAGTGTCACTGACATCGCAACCGCTATTCGTGTCAGGGCAACTCCCATTTCTAAAATAGATGCTGCCGCCGATTTATTGGAAAAACGAATAGAGACCGCCGCACAACAGCTTGAGACAGCGATTAAAGACCGCCCGAGCATCGGAGCAGAAATCGAAGCGATTCTCTTTCAGACGGCTGGTGAACAAACCTCACGGATGGCAATGCTTATCGTTACCAATGCATTTGTATTCCAGAGTGTTCTCGCAGGTAAACCTGAGATGGAAAGGGTTATGTCCCTTAAACGGATGCTGTCTGATAATGCCAAGCGGCTCCGATATGAACAGGTCATAGCAGGATGGAACATCATTCTTAAGGTAAATTACCGTCCGATTTTCCATGTTGCCAAACGGCTTATAGAGGCAATCGCGACTGACGACGAATTGGTTGATAGGGTGTTAGCGACGCTTTGTGATACTGCGAAGGAATTAGTTGACCAGCGGCTCACACAGGTCCATGAACTCGCCGGAACCGTTTTCCAACGCCTTATCGTTGATAGGAAGTATGTCAAAGCGAATTACACCCGACTTGAATCCGTCGCTCTGTTGTCTGCTTTAGTCCTCCCCAAAACGCAGGAGAATGTGAGCGAATTGAAGGTAGCAGATTTTGCATGTGGGACAGGTTCACTGCTCAATGGCGTATATCAACGCATCCTTGAGTTGCACGAACATGCTGGAGGTACAGGAAACCTCATCCACACACGGATGGTCGAAAAAAATCTTGTCGGATGCGACGTTATGCCAAATGCTAGTCACCTCACCGCCTCTCTCCTGACAAGCACCTATCCTGACCTGAAAATCGGAACTACCCGAATCCACACAATGCCTTACGGCAAGCAGAGAGACGATAGTTATGCCCTCGGTGCCTTGGATTTGGTTGATGCCCCTGAAGAAACACCCCCGCTTCCAATGATGGGCATCGAAATCCAACAAGTTGGTGGAGAAGATGATATGGAGGTAATTACACAACATGAATTTCGTCACAACGAATTTGATATTGTCGTCCTAAATCCACCGTTTACCCGACCCGATTCTGATCCAAACAGCAGTGTGCCTAAAGCCGTGTTCAAAGGAAGTAGTAGGGACAAAGAAGAAGAACAGATGATGCGGCGGGCACGCGGGCAAAAAGATTGGCGAGTCGGCGATGGCAATGCCGGTCTCGCTTCTGATTTTGTTGATCTGTCAGACAAAATGTTGAAGAAAAATGGGAATAGTAAAATGGGATTCATCTTGCCTATTGCTTGTCTTGTTTCTCCACATTGGAGGAAGGTACGGAACATGTGGGCAACCGAATACCATGATGTGGTTGTGATTACTATCGCGGATGCCAAAGGTGAAAACTGCGCGTTCTCAGCAGATACAACTATAGCAGAGTGCCTGGTAGTAGCAACCAAGGGTGAGAAAATTGATAACACTGGTCGTGGAATGTTTATATCTCTGCACCACCGCCCTAGAAGTGTGTTGGAAGCACTTGAGATAGTCAATACCACCCATAGACTTGATAGCATCCGACGATTAGAACATGAACCGAGTGGTGGTGATTCGCTCAAAGTCGGAGATGATTTGCTTGGACATGCACTCAATTGCCCCTTACAGATGGACGGTGCATGGGAAGCAGTTCGGATAAAAGAGATGGCATTAATTCAATCTGCGTATCGTTTGGCAAACAGTGAAATGTGGTTGCCAACACAAGCAAGCCCTTTGGAGATCCAAATGTGTCAAGTGGGTGATATTGCGGAAGTAAGCGCGCATCATCGAGATATCCATGAGAAAGGGGATCGAGGAGCGTTTGACGTGGAAAAAAGTCACACTAACACTGATTTACATCCGGGCTTATGGCATCTTAATGCACCAGCACAAAGAGCAATGGTAGTTGAACCAGATTGTCATCTTATCAAGCGTCCTAACCGTCACGATAAAGCACAAGCTATTCTTGCCCGTAATAGTCGTATTCACTTTAATACTATGATAGGTTTCAATGCCAATTCCCTCGGAGTCCTCTTCACGGAAAAACCTGCACTCGGAATAAATTCGTTACCCAACGTTGTGCTAAAAAAGCAGGCTTACGATTATGTTTGGACTCTCTGGGGCAATTCAACGTTAGGACTTCTACTCCAATGGGCGCATAGTGGAAAACAACAACCCGGTAGAGGCGTAAGTTCAAGAACTGCCTTACTCCAAATGCCTACACTGGATGTACGTTGTCTATCAGATGAAGCATTGGCAAATGCTAAACGTATTTTTCACGCCTTAAAACATCAGCGTATGTTGCCTTTTAATGAAGCGGTACATGATCCGGTGCGTCACGAACTTGATCGCCTATTGCTAACTGAAGTGCTCAATATTACAACTGAAGATGCTCATAACGCGATACACCGTCTACGTGAACTGTTGTGTGCCGAACCGAGTATCCACGGTGGTAAGAAATCACGGTGCAACCTTGAAAAGGAATGGGAAAAACTCAATCAGTGAGATCTGCCTGCTAACATTTATGGACAATCATTATGAAGGCGTAATTCCAATTGCCAAGGTATTGAAGTAAGGTAGTTTCGTTAAAAACAAACCACAACCATGCAAAAAACAGAGCACAAATTCAGTTCTACACATGGACCTGACGCTGTTCCTAACTCAAGACGTGAGTTTCTTGCCAAGATGGGCAGAGGGGCATTGCTCGCCAGTTTGGGTATGTTTGGGGCAGGCTGCGAGGCTGTTGACCAAGGTTTGTTGAGTCGGGGGCTCGTGCCGATTGTTTTAGTAGATGCCCAAAGAGCGGGACTCCCTAAGTCTGACATGCTCGTCCATTCGGAGCGTCCTTTTAATGGTGAGTTTGCCCCGCACCTCCTCAACGATGATGTTACCCCCACTGAACGGCATTTTGTCCGTAATAACAGTGGCGTTCCGGAACGGGCAGTGAAAAAAGAATCGCGTGGGTGGAGACTGGTTATAGACGGTGAAGTCCATAAAGAACTCGCGTTGTCTATGGATGACTTGGCACGTTTTCCACAGGTCACCATGGAAGTGGTGTTAGAATGTGCGGGGAATGGAAGAAGTCTGTTCTCGCCGGAGGTCAGCGGAACCCCGTGGCAACGCGGTGCCGTTGCCTGTAGTGAATGGACGGGTGTACGCTTACGAGAGGTCTTACAGGCGGCAGGTTTAAAACCGAGTGCTGTCTATACGGGAAACTATGGAGAAGATATGCCCAATGACGGCAGCGAACCCTTCTCACGAGGCATTCCGATTGAGAAAGCGATGGACGAACACACGCTCATCGCTCTTAAGATGAACGGAGAGGTGTTGCCAGCAGCCCACGGATTTCCCGCAAGATTGATTGTGCCTGGATGGATTGGCAGCGCGATGCAAAAGTGGCTCAATCGTATCTGGGTCCGGGATCAGGTTCACGACTCCGAAAAGATGCGTGGATATTCCTATCGCATCCCGGCGTATCCGATAGCACCTGGAGATAAACCGCCGGTCGAGGATATGCGCGTTGCGACGGCATGGCAGGTTAAATCGCTTATCACCCGTCCCGAACCACATCTTGAACTCAGCAAAGGGACGCCTATAAAGGTCCGAGGACATGCTTGGGCAGGAGAAAATCAAATTGATAAGGTTGTTGTCTCCACAGATTTTGGTATCCAATGGCAAGAGACTCGGTTAATTCAGCCATCAAATAGGTACGCTTGGTATCATTGGGAAACCGAACTTACCCTCGCAAATAGAGGCTATTATGAAATCTGGGCGCGCGCCTATGACGATATGGGTGTTGCACAACCTTTTACACAACCGTGGAACCCCAAAGGCTACCTTGGAAATGTTATTCACAGGGTGCCTGTTTCAATAGTTGCCTAAACAGAAAGGATATTTTTTATGAAGCTTGGTGTTATGTCCGACAGCCACGACAACATTCCAAATGTCAAATGCGCTGTCGCACTTTTCAACGAAATCGGTGTGGATCTTGTTGTCCATGCTGGTGATTTTATCGCGCCATTTGCCATTGATCCGTTAGCGGACTTAAACTGTAGCGTTGTTGGCGTTTTTGGAAACAATGACGGTGAACGCGTTGTCGTTGCACAACGGTTTGAAACCATCGGCGGTGAGGTGCATCCCAACCTCGCGAGCGTATCCCTCGGTGACAGAAACATCGCCGTAATGCACTATCCTGAACTCGCTATTCCGATTGCTAAAAGTGGTGATTACGACATCGTCGTCTACGGACATACCCACCAGATAGACATCCAGAAAGACAAAGCATTACTGCTCAATCCTGGTGAAACGGGTGGCTGGACGACGGGGAAGGCGACAGTTGCTGTTGTGGATACAGAAACGCTTGAGGCAACGATTCATGAATTGTAGAGGCAGGTGATGAGATACAGAGACCTCTTCACACCACCGCGCGGGGACGCACGAGAACCCAAGCAACAGTGCCTGATCTGGTCTGCAAATCATGAACATGCTGTCGCCTCTATAGACGACGAGATTCATCCGCAGGCAAAGTGTGTCTGGTTGGAATTTGAAGGTCTCAATGTTATCTATGCCTACGAAAGGCACTGGAAAATAGGCGACTGGGAGCTTGTTGAGCGGAAAAAGGGGAATATCCCGTTAGTGAACAACAACCCTTTCAAGCCCGACAGTGAAAGCGTCTTTCCGGCTAATAAGTATTGAGAGATCTGCGGTGTGAGCTTACTCGACATACCCCAAATCCCGTAACCTGCCTTCCAGAATCTCTGTCTCTTCGGCTGTGGATTCTTGTGCCTGCAAGTGCTGGTAATTGGAATTCATTAAGATCTCGTCGTAAGCGTCGCGGAAGCGGTCTGGATCTTCGCAGGCGAGCTCTTCGCCACTCAGCACGTGCCGATACACAAACTCACCCGTCTGTTCATCTTCACGATAGAGATATTCTCCGTCCGTTAGAGACCAGAGTCGAATGCCTTCAGAATACCTGTTAATTTCCACGTCGTCTACGGTTGTTCGTGAGGTTACGCGGTGGTGTGGCATCTCCAAGTTGTTTTTGTTCAGAAACCCGGTGCCATAGAGACTGTCCAACTCCGACAAGACCAATCGGTTATCATTAATTTCCGATGGAGATAGCAGATCTTGCCCATAGCCGTGATAATCTACATCAATACCCGCAAGGTTCGTAATCGTCGGGAACAGATCAATCGCTGAAATCGGAGGGTTCGGGAAATCTAAATTCGTTATTCCCGGAATATGCGCCAACAACGGCACATGTAGTACATTCTGATTGAGCGTGCTACCGTGATCAATAAGCTCCTCACAGATACCCTCACCATGGTCCCCAAAGATAAAGACTGTCCACTCTGAAAGTTGAAGTTGCTTCAGAATTTCAACCAGTTTAAATTCGAGTATATGTGTTGCAGCAGCGTAGTAAAAACGCAACGCTTCGTCTGTCCTGCCGCGATCAACAAGTGATTTGAGGCTTGGCGCATTCGGAATCCCGCTCATGCCGTAACCGCCGTGTGTGTACCAGAAGTGTAGGAAACAAAATTGTGGCACATCCGATGGCTGCTTGAGTTGTTGGACTAGATCCTCCAGCGAACCGAGATGTTGTGCTTCCGCGTTTGGGTCAATTGATGTAATGAACGGTTCAAAATCGAGGAATCGGAACACATCCGGACGTTCGGAGCGTCCCGTAATGTGATAACCGGCGTCATTAAATATCTGAAACAGGTTTGGAATCCCCTCAAACATCTTGAGGTACGTCTGTCCATAGACACCGTGTTCAAAAGGATAGAGTCCCGTAAAATAGGAGGTGTGAGAGGGGCGCGTCGCCGGTGCTGGCACAAAAAACTTTTCGGCGAGCGAAAAATCCTGTGTCAGCAAATCGAACTTTGGCGTATTGAAAAGTGGGTTTGTTCGACCGAGTGCGTCGAACCGCCAACAATCAATCGAGATAAGTAGGAATTTATTGACAGTGTTGGTTTGCATGATCTAATCCATCAAGCGTGCATTGTATTGTCGTTCGGTGTGTTTGTATCCACCAAACAGGTCGGGTTGAAAGGGAGTTGCCGTGTAAATATAGACAGCATCGCTGTACGGATCGTAGAGAATAACCTCATCGCGTGCGTCTCCACAGACATCCGCAGGGAAACAGTGGTACCAACCCATTTTACCGCCACTGGGTGGTGGGAGATCGGGGAATGTTACGACCTTGTTTCCGACACTATTGTAGAGCGCAGCGGGACTAAAAATCAGCTCGTGTTCCGTATTGTTCCAGCGAATAACCTCCAAACCTGTATTGTTTGGCGTTTCATCGACACGAAATCTGCTTCTGATCTGTCCATCGTTGTCTACCACCATCAGGTCTGGGTGATGTCCATTATAGCGAATGACCAGAGCGTTCATAGACACATCTGATAACAGTTTACCACATCGAATCTCTTGTCCGTGCGGGACAACATCAAAACCGAGTGAGAGAATTGGACTCCCTTCAGCATCAACCACTTGTCCACCACCGGAGAGGATGGAACGTTTATTGCCATCCCACTCGGAGACTAAGACCGAGTCCATGTTGGCACCGAAGTAGTGATTCCAGAGCACCGTGCCATCGGCAGCGAGTCCGAAATTACCACCGTTGACTTCATCAAGCCTATCGCCGTTAAAATCGCCGACTGCCGGAATATACGCCGAATGCTTTGGATAGCGGAACCACTCGTCGGTGTATTGCCAGAGCAATTCGAGTTTGTGGTTAAACGCAAGCACGTTCACACCTACCTTCACGACGAAATCTTGGGGTTGCGCATTTCCACTAAAGTTGGCAATCATCAATCGTTGATGGACATAGTTTGAGATGTGGAGTTCACCTTCAGCATAAGCATTACATTGACGCAAGGTGTCAGGCGCGAGTGACCGTTTAACAGCACCTGTGGCACCGTCTAAAATCATGAGACGGATTGCTGACAAATCCCACTTACTTACCTTTGGAGCGTCCGGATCTATCCAAAAGCAGATCACCTCTGCCTGTCCATCGGCATCAATGTCGTAAATGGCGACAGGACCGGGACGGTCGGGGGAGAGTGTCGTTAGAGGTGTGTCTTTCGCGTCAGCGTCTCTGATTTCGAGATGCTTATCGCCAAGAGACCAGAGGGGTTCGCCTTCCAGCGTGAACGCGCCAAGAAAACACGGATGAATGCCGCCAAGTGACTTGTATACCAGCAAATCGGCAGTGCCATCACCGGTCAGGTCGCCGATACGGATATCGCCGCCCCACCCATTTCCCTCTGTCTCATTTAAAAACGCGTCTGGGATTGCTACCCGTTTATAAAGATGTGCTGATTGTGGGGTGTCCATATTAAGCAAATGCTTTAAAAAGTCCAACGTAGAGTGCAAGTACCTTCTCTGGATCAGGTCCGGTATAGGCACATTCGTTGGATATATAGCCCGAGAAACCGATACGATTCAGCCATTCAAACATCTGACGGTAGAGGTCAAATGTCTCTGGTTCTTCTACGCGGTGTGTATGCACTGCGGTAATATGAGAACCCACACGTGAAAACAGCGGTTCAATACTTCCCGCATCGCAACCGATAAATTGGGAATTGAAAACAAAACCGACGTTCGGGAGATTTACACCCTCAATGACCTCCATCGCCGAATCTGGATCCGTGAAAGATCCGTGCATCTCAATGGAGACGGTAATATCCTTCTCGCCAGCATAAGCACCGAGTGCTTTCAACCCGTCTGTGACATAACCGACAATCGCATCGCGGTTTTCTTCAGTATATCGATCACCAAGCACTCGGACATGGTCACAGTCCATAAATTCTGCCATGTCAATTACGCGTGTGACACGCCGGACGGTCTCCTCGCGGTCAGCAGCGTCTTCGGAGTGAAAATTTTGGCAACTCGTGAGCGAGGAGATAACAACACCACTCGCATCCACCTCTGCCTTCAGTCCGTCCCAAGATTCTCTCGGCGTATCCCACTCAAATCCGTGCTTCTGTTTGTAGTCCATTAACAATTCGACACCGTGATAGCCAGTCGCCTCGGCGGTGTCAAGTATCCGACCTAATTCCCACTCTTGGCAGGTTTGATAGGTATTCAATGACCATTTCATTTTTTTAATTTTCCTCGCGGTTCGTTAGGCGGGTTGGGAATTTGAAATGCCTTTCCGTAGATCTAAAGAAACACCCAAGCAAAACCCCTCCGCTTCATTACGGGCTAAATGTTTGTAAAAAGTAAACTCTTGGCTGAAAACTGTGCTTCAGAATTAAGACTGAGAATGTCGATCACTATTTCTGTATCGGGATGGGGAACCAGAGTCCCCCAGTTTTGCTCGTTAGTGCCCTATGGGTGGTGTGATTAATACCGATGACATCCACGGTGATGTTATTCTGAAAACACTGCGTCAACACTTCTGGTAGTGAATAAGAACCTTTGCTTGATTCGTCGGTAACGAGAACAAACCGGCGATTCGCGCCTTCTCGAAAATCGACGCGGCGAATTGTTTTTATGATGGCGTTATGTGCCCGTTCATCACCTGCAGCGGCAACAACGTGTGAAGTTAACAACCTCTTGTATCTATCACTATCCCGTGTCTGTGGATGGATAATTGTATCACCTTCAAGATACCTGAAAATAACGATACCGAGTGTAAAATCGGTGCCTTTCTCTTCAAATACCTCCACCATCCGATTGAGTTGTCTGCCGACTGCTCGGATATTATCTATCATACTCCCACTAATGTCAAGCAGAAAAACAAGGTCAACCGCAGTTTCGGTGTCGTCATCAGCAACGCTCTCTGCGATACCTTCCAATGCTTCTCCCATCTCTCCGTCTCTGTCAATAGGTGGTGCTGGCGTGTTCGTATCTCCTGTCTCTTGCTGTGCGGTTTCTCCGCGCTCGGTTTTCGGTTTAGGCGCAATTGTGGGTGTCTCTGCGTGCGCTGCTGCTATCGTTTTCCACGCTGGTGTTTCTGTCGTGTGTTCTTGCAGAGACGTTTCTGCCATCGGTAGCCGTGCCGTTGTCTGTAGCACTGGAATTGAGGCATTAGATGCTGCAGGAGCTGTGCGCTGCAGTTTCGCAACGTTTTGCCTGACGGTGGGCGAGGCTTTGATAGGTGTTGAACGTCGAGTCGGCATTGAACGTTTCTGCATGCTACTCACGTGAAAACGTTGTAGATTTATCACCGAAATCGCTTCCGAAACGAGAGGTTCTGAGGGGACCTGCGGACGATACCACCGGATGTAACCGAGCCCCATAATTACTATCGCGATGGCGTGTAAAATCAATGAGAGCAGGAATGCCCTCCGAGTTTTCCTACGCATTTGCTCGCGGTGATATGAATAAGCATCGAATAGCATGTTGGGTTTCTCCACTACGGAGTTTCCGTGAGAATTGAGACCGTTCCTGCATTGCCATCAATGTGGAGTGTCTGTCCATCGGCGATATGCCGCGTTGCATTCGGAATATTAGCAACAGCAGGAACGCCATACTCTCTCGCGACGACCGCACCGTGTGACAGGATCCCACCGCGTTCCATCACAAGTCCTGCTGCGTGTAGGAAAAGCGGTGTCCATGCCGGGTCTGTTGACGGACACACGAGAATATAATCGCGGTCAGATGGACGTATATCTGCTGGTGTCAAAAGCACGCGTGCTTTTCCCGTTGCTTCACCGGCGGAAACGGCTACCCCAGTGTACATCTCTGCCGCATCAGTTACCATCGGAGTGCCGATCTGTTCCAATGAATCGCTGAAAATGACATCCGGCACCTCAATCTGTAGTATAAGTTCACGTTCCATCTTGCGTGTAGCGATGACCTCACTGAAGTCTTTGCCATTCATCAGTAGCAGTAATTCATCTGGTACTAAATAGAAAATGCCGCCGTCGAGGGCGTAACGGGAATCCAGTTCAAGCAAGGCACGTCGAATCTGTTCATAGCCGAGCATGAGGTAAAATTTCGCCGTTTCTCTGAAAGGCATGTAACGTCTTGTGAAATCCAGTTCACTCTCAATCTGTTTTCGTAAACCGCCTTTGTTTTTCACCAACTCAGCAAGTTCTGCTTCTGCCGATTCACGTTGTTCCATCTGCTGTTTTGCACCCTCAACCTTGGAAGGAGAGGAACCCGCGTTCTCTTGTTGGAAAGCCTCAACAATCTGTTCGAGATAGGTCGTATCTTCGCGCCAACGCGGTTGTGCTAATTCAAACTCATCAACTGCACGATGTCCATAATCCTTAAGAAAATCGGTAAGTGCTAATTCTCCAGTCGCCACTTGCTGTAGTTTCTCATTGGTTTCAACGGTGAGATTGCCGGAATGTCCGCTAATGAGTCTGCTCGCTAGGGACGTTGGTGCTGTTTCGTCAACGCATTTCTCAAGTGCTGCCTCTAACCGTTGGAGTGAAAACCCAGCAAGGAGCGTGGCAGTGAGTGCTTTTGGCGCGAAATCGTCCAGTGTTTTGGTACACCATGTCTGAAATTTTCCTGCTAATTCCGCATCTGATAATTCAGCGTATGAAATATTCCATTCTGCCTCGATTTCTGACTGAAACGCAGGGAATACCTCCGTTGTCAGCATCTGGTCGAAATCGGAACGGTACTGCCTTAGACGCATTTCAGCTTTGCTCATACGAATAACATGTAGCGGTAGTTTCAGCCAAAATGATGCACTGCTTCGGGTAATATCGGTAGCGGCTTGTGCATACATCGCCTGCTGTGGATTCTGCTTCAAGGCATTGAAATCGTGCGCAAATGGAAAACCGTCGAAGTGAAGCTCCGCCTCACGGTTCAAATTAACGTAAATCCGTCCGCACACCAAGTCCAGAATACCCTCGCTATCCACCCGTTTGCTCGGATAAAACCCAAGGCTCCGATACGCCTTGCCCAATCCACCGCTACCCGACATAAATTGCCGAATAATCGACCATGTCATCGGCAGAGGAGCAGGCAACACCTCGGCGATGTTGTGATGACACCAAACGGTACCGTGTTTGTCGGTATAAATCTTCAGCAGATGAATTTCTCCTTGACGGAGGTTTTCAACGGCTTCTTTATCCTCTTCAGAGGGCGGATAGGTGTGTTCAGAAGGTGCTGTGGAGCTGGAAGGTGTGGTAATATAACGTGCCTGTAACAGAGCAAACTGTCCATCTGCGAGTGCCCACTCAATATCCATCGGTTGTCCGTAGTGGCTTTCAACTCGAAGTCCGAGCTGCGCAAGTTCCTTCAGTTGCGCCTCCGTCAAACTCGGAACGTCCTGCTGTGCAGCTGGTACCTCGCTTACACCCGCATCGGTTACCATCTCCTGCTTTGTGGCAATGTTTTTTTCCAGAACTTCGCCTGTCTCTCGCGATACGTGGAAACTGTCAGGGGTGATAGCACCGGACACAACGGATTCACCCAATCCCCAATTCGACTCGATAATAGAGACGTCCTGACTAAATGGACTAACAGTAAAAAGTACACCAGAGACATCCGCTTCGCACATCTCTTGGATCACAACCGCCATCGCCAGTCCGTCATAAGCAATTCCTTGTGTCTCTCGATAGGCGATGGCCCGTTTCGACCAGAGTGATGCCCAACACGCCTTAACGGCATCTAACAGTTCATCGGGTGTTACATTCAAAAAGGTGTCTTGTTGTCCCGCAAAACTTGCTTCTGCCAAATCCTCGACGGTCGCGCTGGAACGGACAGCGACTGTGGTTGTTTGCAATTTTTCGTGTGCTTTGTGGATTTCTGCGGCAAGTTCTGGTGCTAATACAAGGCTTTTAATGCTATCAGCGTTCTGTTCCGACAAGTCCTGAACGGAAAGAAGATAGGCATCTGTGGTAACACAGAAACCTCGCGGTACTCGGAACCCAGTTTGCGTCAGTTTTCCGAGATTTAGTCCTTTTCCACCGACCCGCGAAAGGTCTTTTTCATCGATTTCTGAAAAGTATTTGATAAATTGCATAAGTCCAGACTGATCTGTGAAGGGCAGAGCATTCAGTTCTCCTGTAGTACGGATCTCCGAATCCCAACTTATCCCAGGCATTCAGTGGAAAACCGAAAACTAAATCGCCCTATGCGAAGTGGATATAGCACTTAAAAATAGTATAGCAGCATCTATTTGCGGAGTGCAAATGCGTTTGGGACTTGCTTTTATAAAGTGGAAGGGAGGAAGGCTTAAGCATAGAGGCTGGTATGAAACCAGCCTCTGATGTTGGGATTGTTATTAGTCATCGTCGTCATCGTGGTCATCGTCATCATCGTCGTCATAATCATCGTCATGATCGTCATCGTGGTCATCGTCATAATCATCGTCATGATCGTCGTCATGATCGTCGTCGTGGTCATCGTCATAATCGTCGTCGTGGTCATCGTCATAATCGTCGTCGTGGTCATCGTCATGATCGTCGTCATAATCATCGTCATAATCATCGTCATAATCGTCGTCATGATCATCGTCGTGATCATCGTCGTGATCATCGTCGTGATCGTCATGGTCATCGTCATCGTGGTCATCGTCATGATCGTCATCATGATCATCGTCGTGATCGTCATCGTGATCGTCATCGTGATCGTCATCATGATCATCGTCATTGACGACAACGGTGGTCGTTTCAGTGAGTGTCTGGTTCTTTCCAAGTCCGCCACTAGTCAGATTTTTGATCCACTTGCCAGGAGGGGTTATCTCAGGGATCAGAGTACCCGTTGGACCCGTATTCCCGCCACGATACAGATCGAAAGCTTGGCGGGTAATCGGATAGACGCGGATTTCATAATCAGTCTCTGGGTCAAGACCTGGAATTGTCACATCATCCGAACTATCGTCGAGAAATACCACACCGAAGGAGGGCGGACCTTGAGCATCTTTCTTTCTCCAACCTACCCGGAAATAGTTGCCGGGACTAGGGAGCGTTATTAGGATATCTATCTCGTCATCTTCCACTGACTTCACACTTACCTCGTCAGGTAAAAGCGGACGTGGCGTGCGGTCCGAAACCATATAGACGCGAAATTCCTTATGCTCAGTCACTCCCCCACTCGTCGCGGCTACGGTACAAGCGGTATAAGGCTGCGTATCTGCTCCGTGAATGTGTCCTACCATGTTGGCTTCTAACACCAGTTTACCGTTTTGGATGCCTACCGCATCGTAATAGTCAGCTCGCGAGCTGTCGCAGGATGTAAGCGTGTATTCAATTCCTGTCTGTCCGAGATCGAAATACTTAGACAAGTCAATCTCTGTCGTACGTCCGTAAAATGTTAGGTGTGGTGATGGTTTCGATTGTTCTGGAACTATTTTCAGTGAAGGAACCTTTAGTTGAATACTGCTGGGATCTACAGAGAACTTTGCGAAACTTGGCGATGAAGAAAGGTCATTAGGATCTACAGAGATTTCTGTGAAGTCACTGCTCTGCAGTGTGTACTTGCAGACGAAGATTTTAGTGCCTCCTTTGGGTTTACAATCACCACTTGTGAAGTCCATACCAGAAGAGCGACGAGAAACGACATTATAGCGTTTTTTCTCTTGCTGCCCGTTGTGCTTGGACACCACATATTTTATGTTTGGGAGTGCCGAGGCGTCATCAGCAACTATGTACGTCACATCTTCAGGGAAAACCACTTTTGTGAAGATAGTTGTTCCGGGTGTGACCGTTTCCTGAAGTGGTTTTGTTAGATGCCAATCGCTGTAGTAGCTTATTTCTATACTGTCATCTGTGTACTGATAATCAGGGATATTAGAATCATCACTATCGTTCTGTTTGCTACTATCTTGGCTATCATTTATTGCACCTTGATTAATCCAATCAGTAAAGAGTTGGATTTGATCATCAGGCAGCGGGGGACCTCCCGGAGGCATTCTACCGGAAACGATTTTTTCAATAATAGAGCTTTCTTTGGCATTCCCGCGGATAAATACGGGACCATCATCCCCGCCTTTTTTGAAAGTTTCGTGTGTGCTGAAATCTAAGTTTTTGGGCCCTCCAGCAACATGGCAACCGGCAGTAGCGCATCGCTCGGTGAGGATGGGTGAAATATCGCGTTTAAAGGAAATCCGACTGTTAATCCACTGGATAAAATCTTGAATTTGGGCGTTTGTTAGCGGTGGGCCGTTCGGCGGCATTCTACCCGAAACGATTTCTTTGATAACAGGGCTTTCTTTGGCGTTTCCTGCAATGAATATAGGACCATCATCCCCACCTTTTATAAAGGCATTATGTGTGCTAAAATCCAGGTTCTTGGGTCCGCCATCAACATGGCATCCTCCAATGGCACAGTTTTCTGTGAGAACAGGTAAGATGCTGTGTTTAAAGGTCACATTAATATCAGTAGATTCCTTTATTTCAGCAACGGAAGATTGCATAACTTTGGATGGAATATCAGCCGGACGAAGAATACTGTCTCCCTCAGGGCCACATCCGAAAATACAAAACACCAACCCGACGAGAGGTAGGAAATATCTATACATATTATTAACCACCATAATTAACACTCCTATGTTGAGGTAGACAGTTTGGATAATTAGCGGATTTATACTTGTTAGAGAATTGCTAAGATTTCTTAATCATCATCGTGATCGTGATCGTGATCGTCATCATCGTCGTGATCGTGATCATCATCGTCATCATCATCATCGTCGTCGTCATCATCGTCGTGATCGTGATCGTCATCATCGTCGTGATCATCGTCGTCATCGTCGTGATCATCGTCATCGTCGTGATCATCGTCGTCATCGTCGTCGTCATCGTCGTCATCGCCCCAGTTATATGCTGTTGGTTCTTGTTGATTAATCCAATCAATGAAGAGTTGGATCTGCGCATCAGTCAACCGAGGACCGCCAGGAGGCATTCTCCCTGAAACGATTTCTTCGATAATATCGCTTGATTGAGCATTTCCTGGAGTAAATACATCGTCTCCTCCGCTTATGAAAGTTTGATATGTACTGAAATCAAGTCCGTCTGGGCCTCCGGCGACGTGGCATCCGGCAAAAGCACATCTCGCTGTAAGAATAGGTTGAAGGTTCTGTGTAAAAGAAGCCTCAATTTCTGCAGGAGAAGACTGTATGGTTTCGGGGGATATGTTAGCAGGTTGCAGTATGTTGCTACTTTCAGGGCTACAACTAAGTATGAGAAACAGCAGTCCGATTGTGAATAAGGAAAATCTCTGGGCATTTATAATCATGGTAGTTACCTCTCTGAACCGTATAGTTTTGGATATCTTGATTTGAATAAGCTACGTAATATGTAATAAAGCAAGTATGATGCCAACCAAAAAATAGCAAAATATTGCTTGTTTTGTCGGTTAATTCGATTTTTTTTATAAAAAAATGGACATATCTGTTCAAAAAATGAACAAAATAGCAAAGTTTAGTGATATGATATGCACGGAGAACACTTTCTCCTGTTTTTTATCGAACTCACGTTTAGAGAAAGGGGGTTGACTTTGATGCCGACAACGAACCGCCATATTACTCAATCGCTCCGATCAGACGCGACTATTATCCAGGATATTCCTCCGAGCAACACCGTTATCTTTCGAGGAGATGGAGAACCGAAAACGCCTGCGATGATGCTACAGCGACTGGCTGAGTTCGACCAAGAATTTGCGCTCGAAGAGGACAGTTATTCCCTCGGTGGCAATGTCGAACAACTTGAAAAAAAATGTGCTGAAATGTTAGGCAAAGAGGCGGCGGTCTTTATGCCGACTGGCACACTCGCCAATCATCTTGCCATCCGGAAACTTTGCGGTGTCAAACCGCGTGCGATAGTTCAGGAGCAGAGTCATCTCTACAATGATAGTGGTGATTGTGTAACGCGACTCAGTAACATAAACCTCGTGCCTCTGGCAAAGGGGTGTCCGTATTTTACACTCGAAGCATTGAAAGCAGCAGTGGAGCAGTCAGAGACAGGAAGGGTCATCAATCCGGTTGGGGCAGTGATGGTGGAAAGCCCTGTACGCCGCCGGTCGGGTAAAATTATGCCGTTTGATGAAATGAAGGCGGTAACAGACTACTGTCGAGATAAGCAGATTGGGAGTCATCTTGATGGTGCGCGGCTCTACATGATGTCAGGCGCGACCGGTATCCTACCTGCTGATTATGCAGCGTTGTTTGATACAGTATATGTATCGTTGTACAAATATTTTGGAGCACCGTTCGGTGCGATATTGGCAGGTACGGCTGAGTTCACGGACGGATTATATCATGACCGTCGTATGTTTGGGGGAGGGTTGGCATCTGCGAACTTTGCTGCAGCGTTGGCACTTCAGGGTATAGATGGGTTTGAGGAGCGTTTCAATCGTGCTATGACACGGGCAACAGCACTTTTTGATAAAATCAACGCGCTGGAAGGCATCAATGTTGAACCTTTTGAGCACGGCTCTAATATCTTTCCGATGGCGTTAGAGTCAGATATTGATGGTAAGCGTTTTGTCAAGGTGCTTGAGGCGCATTCAGTATCTGTATCCGCACCAGATGGTGATCGCTCCAGGCGTATCATGCTTACTATAAATCCGACCATATTACGTCAGGATATCCAAGATCTGCTCTACGCCTTTGAACGCGCTATCGAAGAGAGTCTGCAATAACTAATCGTCCTATATTCTTTTTTTTATTGAATGGGAGAAAATAGATTAAGCATAGAGGCTGGTATGAAACCAGTCTCAACAACTCTTTAAGATGCTTTAGAGTTGTTGTTAGTTATCATCGTCGTCATGACCGTTGTCATCGTCATGATCGTCATCATCGTGTTCGTCATCCATATCATCGTCATGATCGTCGTCCATATCGTCCATATCGCCATGATCATCATCCATGTCGCCATCGTCATGATCGTCTTCATGCACGACGATATCGTCATGGGCATCCTGTTGATTAATCCAATCGATGAACAGTTGGATTTCGGCAGGTGACAGTGGAGGACCTTTAGGGGGCATTATGCCTGAAACGATCACTTCAACGACCTCACTCTCTTCAGCATTTCCTGGGATGAAGGCAGGATGCTCTCCACCTGCTATGAAAGATGCGTATGTCCGGAAATCTAAGCCGTGAGGTCCGTCAGCGACGTGACATCCAGCAAGCGCACACTTTGTTGTGAGAATAGGCATGAGATTCTGTTCAAAGGAAGCCTCAGTATCGAAGGTTTCGTGAACTTCTGTATGCGGTGAAGTGTCATCTGGCATTAGGATATGACCGCGATCGCGAGCACATCCGAGTATGCAGAACAGGAATCCAACAGTAAAGAAAAAAAATCTTTGTGGACTTATAACCATCGTTATACCTCTCTAATTAAGTTTTAAGAATTGAGAAGTTTCTTTCTACTAATAATGATAGATGCCATGTATAACACCCTACTAATCGTGTGGCACGCCTATCGATTTAGGAGAGGATAACACTTTTTGAGAAAACAGTAAATAAAAAGTCCTATTTTGCCAGGGGTATTTAGTTTTTGGTTATAAGTTGTAGATAAGAGGCGGTTAGTGGCGAGGTTAGAAAACCTCGCCAGCGGAGGAGGGCACTTGTTTCTATATCTCTTGACAAATCTATGTAGTTTGCGTAAACTGAAAAAATGTTGCAAAATGTGTCCGAGATCCTCACTTTAATCGCCTCTGCCGCTGTACAGTGGCTCTTTTACCGAAAACGCTTGCCGAAGGACTTCTCCCCTAAACGCATACTCATTGTGAAACTTGATCACATCGGAGATGTTATATTAGCAACGCCGGTGTTCTCCAATCTACGTCAGGCATATCCGAACGCCGAACTACACGCACTCACCGGGACATGGAGTCGTGTTGTTTTGGAGCGACATCCTGATGTTAATAAGGTGCTGGACTATAATTCTCCCGCTTTCTGTCGAACAGGGCAACCGACTTCGCTAAATCAGACGTTTCAACTATACCGGCAATTACGTCGCCAAAAATACGATTTGTTGGTGGAACTCCGAGGAGATTGGAGGACGGTTTGGTTTGCGTTCGGACGACTCACAGCGCATCGTCTCAGTCGTGCTGCTTTACAAATTTCCAACAGATTAGGGCTTTCACAGTTCAGTGGGACACATGAAACGACACGCAATCTTGATGTTTTAAGACATGCCGGTATCCCAACATCCGTCCAAACTGCTACTTTCTTCATAACAGCAGAAGATGAGCAGTGGGCATCTAATCTTCTCGCAACATATAAGATTGACAAACAGTCGCCACTGGTTGCTATCCATCCAGGGTCCCCGATTCCACAGAAGCGATGGCACCCTGAACGGTATGCGGAATTAGCCGACTGGCTCGCTACCCAAAAGCGTGCACAAGTTCTGTTTGTTGGAGTGGAAGATGAAATTCCGATAGTTACTGAGACTCAAAAGTTCATGCAAGCGAAATCTATAAGTATCGCTGGCAAAACAACTTTGACCCAATTGGCATCAATCTTGCATACATGTAATGTGTTTATTGGAAACGATAGCGGTCCAATGCATCTCGCTGCAGCGGTTGGGACACAGACAATCGGACTGTATGGACCTGGAGATCCGACCCGTTTCGGTCCGATGGGCGTGCGGTGTCAAACAATCCGGCGGAAGTTTGACTGTCCACCCTGTTCTGGAACTGCCTGTCGATTCGGAAAAGAAGGATGCATGTCCCAAATCCAAGTTACCGATGTAATTCAGGTGCTTGAAGCTGCCCGGTATTTATCTCTGGAAAGCCATGAAATGTAACGTTAAATAGGGAATGTTTGTCAGGATGGGTAAATTAACTTGACATATTTTGAAAAAATGGGTATAATGTCCTTAAACGGCATCCATCTGAAATGTGTCTGAGTCATTTGGCAATCGGTTTTGCCCTAATGCGCGCACGGAGAGCACTGGTATAGCGTAAATATTAAAGCACGATTTTTGGATGCAATCTGCTTGCAGCATGTGCTTGCAAGCGATGTGATGAACCTAAAGGAGGAATTTAAACAAATGCAATCGA
Source organism: Candidatus Poribacteria bacterium (assembly GCA_958295815.1). Classification (GTDB taxonomy): domain Bacteria; phylum Poribacteria; class WGA-4E; order WGA-4E; family WGA-3G; genus WGA-3G. The sequence continues at coordinate 1,119,681 of OY282374.1, forward strand.
GATTAACGTGGCTGATGATTGCCCTTTTCGCAGTGGGTGTCATGAGCATTGGTATTATGGGATGTGGTGGCGATAGTGACGAGGGATCCGCTGAAAAGTCAACAGAAAGCTCCTCGACCGAGAGTTCTTCTACCTCAGAGCCGGTTGTTGCTGCAAGACCCCCGATCGATTTTGCAGCGGAAAAAGCAGCTATTCAAGCGGTTTATACTGAATTCTACAAAGCCTTTAACGACAACGATATCAAAGCCATTCAGGACACTTTTGATAGCAGTTCTATTAAATTCGGGACTGTCTTCGCAGGGAATGAACCTGTGCCTGTCGCGATCGGTTGGAACAATGTTAAAACCAATATCGAAGGTCTCTGGATCGGTATCGGTACAAAGGGATCAAGGTGGGGACAGAACGATACGCTATCAAAGTTTTGGATTCGCTATAAGGGAAGCAAACTGGAAGCCAGCGCACTCGGACTCAACTGCTACAAGGGCGCGTATCCCGGTGAAACGCATCTCTATCTGGTAAAGGATAACAAAAGAGGGTGGATTATCCAGGAAGTGGATAGTATCACGCAGAACAATCTCCAAATCTTTGGTATAGACGCAAAACCACGTCTCGCCGAACTTGGAGAATTCTTTGATGACGACGAAGATCTGGCTCCGTAAACGCCGCGTCATTGCTTCGTAGCTTTAGTGAAAACTGCCCGTTTTTGTGCAGCCTGAAAAGTAATTGCCCGTTTTTGTGCAGCCTAAGCTCTATGATGCAGGGAATTAACCGCAAATTCAACGTTTATTGTATTGGCACGGAAATTGCATACATCTCTGCATCAACAACTTTTATTTTTCTTTAGGATACCTAAATACCCCTTGGAGGTAATAACGAATGAGTGCAAAAAGAACGTCAGGTGCCTTTATGACTTCTCTGGTACTTCACGCGGTCATTGCGTTCATCGCTGGCATTTATCTTGTCACGCAGACTGAACAGTTCAAAGATCTCGTCGGTGCCGAAGTGCTCCAACCTAAGGAGCCACCGAAGCCTAAGGTACGGAAACCCGTCGTCAAGCCGGTTATTAAGCCGACTGTCCCGACACAGAACACCGTTGTTGTTGAACAGGTTCAAGTGCAACCTCGTGTAACAACCGCGTTCGTCGCCAAGTCGAATTTCCAACCGCAGACGGTCCTTGAATTTTCTAACCAAACTGTTAAAGTAGACGCACCGATTAACCCGAATGTCCCGAGAGTCGTTACACCGAACGCCCCAGTGCCGACAGTTGTAACACATACTGACCTTCCGGTTTCAGATGCCCCCGGTGCCTTAGCATTCTCAGCCCCTGTCGCAACTGCTCCCTCCGCCGGACCGGCTAATATTGGTCGTGGTGTCGCAGGTGGCACAGTCCAGGTGAAAGTTGCTTTTGAACGTCCACCCGGGCTCGCGATGGTTGAGAACGTCGGTGCAGCACGCGATGCACTCGGCGATGTCGTTGAGAACATTACCCTCGGTAACGTTGAAGTACCACCCCTGGCCAGAGGCGAACCCGGTGGACGCGTTATCGGTAAAGGTCGAGACATCCGCGGCGTATTCCGTTTCACACGGATCCGTCACAGTCTCTCTGACTGGTGGGCTGATGCATCTTCACTCAACGCATTGACGAAGTGGCTCAACGAGCGTACTAAAATCAAAACCGACATGAACGTTGAAGGTGGCGCGCTGAAGTTTACGGATGCCAACCTCTTCAAAACCCCGTTCGTCTTTATGACAGGTCATGATCCATCCCTCGTCCGTTCTCGTAACTTGCTTGGACGGCAGTATGGTGGTGGTAAAATGGATAGCCGTCTCACCGAGACTGAAGCCGCTGGTATGCGTCGCTACCTCGTCGAAAAAGGTGGATTCCTTGTCTTTGACGACTGTGGTGTGAACGCTCCTGCACAGGCGATGATTCGTCTCTTCCTCGCACAGATGCGCTATGTCATGCCTGAATATCAGATTGAGCGGATTGCTAACGATCACGAGATTTACGATAACTTCTACGAAATGGGTGGTCCCCCTGTCGGATACGACATCTTCTGGTGGGGTACACGTCCGCCGAAACGGAACTACCTCGAAGGTATCTCCGTCGGTGAAAAACTCTCTGTTATCGTTGTCCGTCGTGACTATATGTGCGCAATGGAGTCTGTCAGTCTCCCGACACGTAGTGTCCACTATTCACCCGGTGTGTATCGTTTCATGACGAACGTTGTGGTGTATGCGTTGACGCACGGTTCGATTTCCGACTACTCCGGTTATGTGCCTGAAGACACGTTAGCCAAGAAAGAACTCCCGACAAGCGCACCTGAAGCTGCGAAAGTCGGCGGTTTTGAATAGAGTTTTTACATCTCGACACGTGGTTAAATAAAACCCGTGTGCTTATCTTAGGGCTATTTGGTTACCTCCAAGGTCGACTGAATAGCCCTCTTTTTATCTACCCTCGAACCCCACTTTATACCAAAATAAACCTGTTTAGTCTATCTATTCCTCTGTTGGCTTAAGGATAGATCTGCGCTTAGGAGACTCGAAAAATGAAAAAAACACGCCTGCTTCTCATCGCGCTGTTCTCAATATTCGCTGTTCTATTATTAACGAAACACACTTCCGCAGAAGAAGATACCTACCGGTCGTCCTTGCTTAAAGGTATCAAAGCACGCCTCGGCAAGGGTGGGATGACTGATATTAAATTTTCACATGATGGTACCCGACTTGTAATAGGAAGCCAAACTGGGGTTTCGGTATATGATGCACACACTGGAAATGAGTTGTTCCCGCTCGTAGAGACTGGTGAAGGTGTAAGTACAATCGCAATTTCCTCGGATGGTTCTAAAGTTGTCAGTAGTGGATGGAGATCAGATATTCAGTTATGGGATTTGAACAGCGGTAGTCATTTGAGCATCTTGAGTCCACAGACTGATAAATTTTTAGCATTCGATTTTTCACCTGATGGATCTATGCTGGCGAGCGGTGGTCAAAACGGAATGCTGCAATTGTGGGACACTGCCACTGGACAGGAGTTGGTGAATCTCACTAATGGTCGCGCTTCGATAGAGGCACTGACTTTTTCGCCTGATGGAGGTACACTCGCTAGTTGCAGCGGCAATCGAATTGCTTTATGGAATACACGTAGCAATAGTTTGCAAACGATCTTTAAAGGGCATAAAGCCAAAGTTAGCGCATTAGCATTCTCGCCGGATGGAACGCTGCTTGCAAGTGGAAGTCATGGTAAAATTCGCTTATGGGACGTTGCCGCACAGCGTGAACGCCTTACCTTCAGTAGGGATACAAGTAAAGTCCTTGGTTTAGTGTTCTTGATGGATGGTAAGACGCTTGCGAGTGTTGATAAAGATGCTACGCTCCGACTATGGGATACTGACACTGGTGATTTGCGCACTACCTTCACGCAACTGATACAGAATTCGGGTGCCTTAGCCTTTTCACCCAATGGTAGTACGATCGCCGCTGGAGACTGGTCGGGTAATCTGGATGTTTGGGATACTGCTACCGGACGCAAGATTTTCTCACGTCTCACGGAACATATAGGTACGGTTTCAGCCTTAGTTTTCACACCGGATAGCAGAACCGTCATCTCTGGTGGACGTGATGGTGCTTATCGGACGTGGGACGCGGCAACTGGTGCTATGCAACTGGGAAATCAAGTTGGACGAGAGGCAGCAGAGTGGATCCTGGTAGTTTCTGCGGATGGATCTACATTTGCCGGAGGTGTGGCAGCGGATCCAGGGATGGGTATTCAGGTGTGGCACGCCGAATCTGGCGATCAGATCGCGTCAATTGCGCCAAAACATGCCGGTTCTGACTGGGTACTCGCAATCTCCGCAGATGGCACCCGTCTTGCGAGCGGTGGTCGGGATGGCAAAATCTTTGTCGTGGAGACCGTTACTGGTAAAGATCTTGTGAGTTTCACTGAACATACCGACGGAATTAATACGTTGGCTTTTTCGCCGGATGGTAACCGCGTAGCGAGTAGTAGCAGAGACGGAGAGATTCTTGTATGGGATGTAAGCAGTGGCGAAATATTGTTGGCACTCACTGACTACTGCGGCTACCTTGCATTTTCACCGGACGGAAAAACGCTCGCGAGTGTTGGCAGAGATATTCAGCTTTGGGATCTCGAAACCGGTGATCGGATAACGCTCACTATCTATGAAGGGTTAAGGGTCAAGGCGCTGGTTTTTTCGCCGGACAGTAAGACGCTTGTGACCGGTGGAGGAGCTCTTAGGTCTTGGGATGTTGACACCGGTACCCTTATGGTAGACCTTGACCCGTATCTTGACGAGGACGACCTAAGACTGATCCGATCGTTGGCATTTTCACCAGATGGAAAGACGCTCGCAATTGGCGATTTGGAAAACGTTATCCTGTGGGACTGGGAGAGAATCGCCTTCTGGGGAACCCCTTTTGATAGATAGTAGGACATACCTTTCGTAGTTTTCCTCTTAATTTCGTAGGCGAGGTTTCTAACCTCGCCATTTTTGCTTAACCAAACATACGGCCCGCCAAATAACTACCGACTGCTGCCCGCCAATTGAAAAAGAAAATACTGGATTTTGTATTCCGAGTTGTGTTATTATACCGCAATAAATATTCCACTTGAGGTGATAAATTGAAACTCGGTGTATCTACTTATTCCTATTGGCATTTCAAACCTGAACGGGTGCCCATTGAGCACGTCATTGAGGACGCTGCACGGCTTGAACTCGATGGTGTTGAAATATTACATCAACAGATGGCGTCCGAAGCAAATCCCTATCTTCAAAAACTGAAACGACACGCCTTCATCCACGGACTCGATCTATATGCACTCTCTATCCATCAAGGCTTCGTTTCACCCGATGCTGCGACACGACAAAAAAATATCAATCATACCGTTCACTGCATCCGATTGGCACATGAACTCGGCATTCCTTCAATACGTCTCAACTCAGGACGATGGGGAACTGTTCCTTCTTTCGATGAATTGATGAAAACCGAGGGACAGGAGCAACCGCTGCCCGGACATACAGAAGATGAGGCGTTTGAGTGGGTAATCGCTGCCATTGAGCAGTGTCTTCCAGACGCTGAAAAATACGGGGTTGTTCTCGGACTCGAAAACCATTGGGGATTGACGTGCACACCTGAAGGTGTCAATCGCATCGTCTCCGCTATTGATTCAGAATGGTTAAAGGTGACAATGGATTGTGGCAATTTTCTCTCAGATCCGTATGAAAAACTAACACAAATCGCAGATGAAGCGGTACTTGTCCATGCCAAAACCTATTACGGTGGTGGCGAATGGTATACACTGGATTTGGATTATGCTAAAATTGGCAATATTCTAAAGAATGTTGGATTTCAGGGATATGTATCCATTGAATTTGAAGGGAAGGCGGATGCACACGTCGGTGTGCCGCAGAGTGTTGAAATGCTCCGCGATGCGCTTTCCTGATAGTGGATGTAATTTTTCCATACAACGGATACCTTAGAAACAAAAAAGGTGAGTCGCACTCTTTTTGGAGGATTTAATGCGCAGACAAATTATAATATCAATTTTGGTTTTCGCACTGATCGGAATAATAGGAGGTAGCACGACAATGGCAGAAGTAGGAGAAATGGCGGGAGTAACGAACGCTTCCGAGGTTTGGCGCGCCTTACAACGCCTACAGACGACTGCCACCGTTCTACACACCGTTGCGCACCCTGACGATGAAAACGGCGCGTTGTTAACGTGGCTTAGCCGTGGGCGCGGTATCAGAACCGGGTTATACTCAACCACGCGTGGCGAAGGTGGGGCAAACCTCATTGGGCCTGAATTGTTCGATGGGCTCGGCATTATTCGGACCGAGGAACACCTCGTGGCATCACGATACTACGGCATAGACCTCTTTTTTAGCAGTGCCGTCGATTTCGGCTATTCCAAACGACTCGACGAAACGTTAGAAAAGTGGGATTATCAGATGCTCTTAGAGGATATGGTCCGCCTGATTCGGTACTATCGACCGGATGTTATGATCTCTCGGTTTCAAGGAAACCGCCAAGATGGACATGGTCACCATCAAGCGTCTGGTGTCGTGACTTTAGAGGCGTTCCGTGCCGCAGGCGACGCGAATCAGTTCCCAGAACATCTCGCAGCGGGACTACAGCCGTGGCAACCGAAAAAACTCTATATAGCGCGTTCCAGATGGCGCCGCAGTAACACCGAAATTGACGACGCACCTGTCCTAAAGATTGATACAGGTGAATATAACGCCTTGTTAGGGCTCTCTTATGCGCAAATTGCGCGTCAAGGACTGAGTTACCAACGTTCGCAGGGGGCAGGACAAACACGCGCGTCTAAAGGTTCCTCAGTTGCCGAACTGCGGTTAGCCAATACAACGCTCCCCGAGCCAACGGAGCCAGAGCAGAACCTTTTTGATGGTCTTGACACCACGATTATGGGTATGGCAACGCTCGCCAATACACCTGCTTTGAATGCAACGTTTACGCAAGTTCAGGAGAGTGTTGATGCTGCGCTACGCGACTATGATGCCCGCCGTTCTTGGACAGTTGTGCCTCACCTCGTTAGTGGATTGAAAGCAACCCGTGACTTAATCGAGAGTATCCAGAGCGTTCAGCTTGATGATGCTACCCGCTCCCATCTCCTTTTTCTGCTTCAAAATAAAGAGCAAGAGTTCATAATTGCGGCGAATGCTGCCCTCGGCACATCTCTGGAGGTGCTCGTGCAACCCGCGGGTCCACAAGGTGGATTTTTCCGTTCTCCTGAGACCTTCACTGTCGCGATTCCGGGTCAAAAATTTTCAATCGGGATGCGGATGGTGAATCCAGCACCCGTTGCAGCTGAGCTTATTGAAGCATCACTCCGCACGCCAGAAGGCTGGAGCGTGCATCGGGTACAGACAGAATCGGATGAAAAAGAGGGAATGTCCATACAGCCAAACGAACCCGTCTCTGTTGCGTTTGAGGTGGAAGTGCCACAGGATGCGTCGTATTCGCAACCGTATTGGACGCGCGCCTCTGAATATCACGATGCTGTCTATACGCTGGAGCGTCCAGAATTTCGATTTTTGCCTTACACACCACCTGATGTTCACGGGGGCGTGACCTATCGCATAGACGGTGTGGACTTTACATTGACGCAGCCGGTGCAGACTGTTTCAATTAACAGACCTTGGGGAGAGAGACGGCGTCTGCTGACGGTGGCTCCTGCCATCAGTTTATCTCTGTCACCACGTATCGGCGTCGTTCCGATATCCGAATCCGCAGCAGCAGGTGGAAAAACGACATTTACTGTCACAGTGGAGATGCTAAATAACGTAAAAGGTGAAGCAGAAGGAACTCTTTCGCTTGAGTTACCAGAAGGATGGAATGCCTCCCCTGAAAAAGCGTCTTTTGCCTTCACACATGAAGGAGCGAGTAAGACATTTACCTTTCAGGTGTCCGCTGAGGGTGTAGAAACAGGCATGGATTACACAATTCAAGCCGTTGCGATATCTAATGGCGAGGCGTACACTACTGGTTATCAAGCGATTGACCATACTGATCTCGAACCGCGTCACCTATATCGTCCTGCTACAATGAAACTCCACGGCGTTTCGATCGAACTCCCAGCGGATTTAAAAGTCGGTTATATCATGGGAGTGGGTGATAGAGTGCCTGAAGCACTACAACAGATCGGTATCGACGTTGAGATGCTTGACCGTGAAGAACTCCGCACCGGAGACTTGAGCCGGTTTGATACCATCCTTATCGGCATTCGGGCGTATGCTGTTCGACAAGATCTGATTGCCTATAATGGTCGGCTCCTTGATTACGCGCATAAAGGCGGCAACCTCATCGTCCAATATCAGACTCCTGAATTTGATGCAGCACCTTTTGGTCCATATCCTTATACAATGGGTAGACGACCAGAGGAAGTCTCCGAAGAGGACGCACAGGTGAACATTTTGATGCCGGAGCATCCTATATTCCAACATCCGAATCAAATTACGGAAGCAGATTTCGATGGATGGGTTGAGGAGCGCGGTTCAAAATTCTTGACCGAATGGGATTCAAACTATCAGGCACTCCTCACATGCAACGACCGAGAACAGGAACCGCAGCACGGCGGGTTCCTCACTGCCCAATACGGACAAGGCACATACACCTATGCTGCCTATGCTTTTTATAGGCAGCTTCCGGCTGGTGTAGCAGGGGCATACCGTCTTTTCATGAATATGCTCGTCCTCGGCAAGTAGTTTAACACCTAATCCGTTTCCCACGGTGCTACATCCCCAACGGGCGGTGGTGCCGGGAAACGGCTTACAACATCAATAGGCCTACCCGCATCGGACGATTCAATCACGCGTTCACATACCTCTAACGCATGTCGTGCCTGCGCGCCGTTGCAACGCGGGTTCCGATCTAATCGGATAGCGTCCGCGAAGTCCGCCACACCTTTACCCCAATCTAACCCCGTGAAGGATTTCGGTGGGGAAGATTCGTCTTGCCACGCATCCTGCGGGGTAAATTTTCGGATACCGCGTCCGTCATCGTGTGCCTGAAGAGAGAACCCACCTGCTGTGCCGTGAATTTCATAAGGCGGAATCCCTGAAGCAACAGTAAAACTGTGATAGATGAGTCCATGTGCGCCGTTCTCAAATTCGAGCACAGCAAATCCGTGGTCCTTCTCATTTACTTCAAACTCAGTTCCTTTCCTTGGTCCTTGGGTTAACGTCCGTTTTGGAACAGCAAGTCTTGCAAAACCGTGTACTGTTTTGACTGGGGCAATCATCGTTGTCATGGCAGTGAGTGGGTAAGGTGCTACATCGCGGAAGGGACCGGCATGCATCAGGAACGCGTCGGCATTCGGATGCCAATGTTCCAAAGGACCTCCGAAATTACCAATCGCAGAGATAACATCGCCGATTTCGCCTTCGCGTATCCGTTGCCAAACGTTCTGTTGAACGTAGCCGAGAATCGCCGATGGCGCACACGCTAGTTTCAAACCCATTGATTCCGCTGTCTCAACAAGCTCATTTGCTTCATGGGTTCGGATGGAGATCGGTTTCTCAGAATAGACGTGTTTTCCCGCTTTCAGTGCCGCCAACGAAACCGGATAGTGGGAGATGTGAATCGTCAAATTCACAATTGCTTCTACGTTCGGATCATTCAGCACTTCCTCAAGCGACTTGTAGACGCGGCCTCCATTTCTTTCTGCCAATGTTGAAGCGCGTTCCTCATCTTGGTCGTAAAATCCAACCAGTTCAATGCGATGCGGATACGCTTGGCAGCGCGGTTGATAACCACCCGCCGCTATCATACCACACCCAACTATTACCGTGCGGACTGGGGTTGTATTAGACATTCAATCTGCTCCTTCTTAAGCAGGACTTGCACAAAATTAGGTCGGTACATATCTCTTGTAGGAGGGGTTTGTAACCCCGACGTTTTGTAGGGACCTTTTGGACGCAAGAACTGGTGAATTGTGTAAGTCCTATTGGGTATCAATTTCTTTGCAGTCTATGAGGATTAAAGTTTAGCAAATTACCACGCTGGTTGCAAGCCTATATTGTAGCCTTATTTATCCTTTTTCCCTTGACGCAAAAGGTGGATACAGTGTAATATATACGATAGTAACCTGAAAATTCACACCGCAAAATCTTGAGGTGATAGATGTGTTAAAATACAACCGACTCGCGTCAATCGCTATTCTTGCCTGTTTAATTCTATCCGGGTGTGCTTTATCGCGCGATACTAACCAAATTGAAGCTTACAATCAATTCGCGATAAGAGCGGCACAGGCGCAACTCTGGAACGAGGCGGTCTTCCGATGGAAACAGGTTATTGGTGTTGACCCGGAGAACTCTAAGGCTTATAATAACCTCGGGGTCGCATATGAAGCACTCGGAGACACGGATGAGGCTGTCGCCGCCTATCAGCGCGCAACGGAATTAGAACCAGATAATAAATATTATCGGCTCAACTATCGGCGGTGCCGTATACATATTCGGCGGAGCGGTGTTGATGAGGACGCGCCGCAGCTCGAAGAAGATGAATCGCCATCTACGGAGTAATGGAGACGGCAATATGCAGATGCTGAAAAAGATAACAATCCTTTTAGTAACCCTAATGTTTTTTGGATGTGGTAGTGCTGTCACGCGTGTTTCTATTCCGGTAAAGGTCCAATCTGAGATTGACATTGGTCGGTATTCCAACTTTGCTGTTTTGCCGTTTGTCAGTGAAAGGCATGCTGAACGCAACGAAGAGCTGCCTCCAGAGGTCGGCGAGGACATCGCCGCGGTACTCCGCAGAGGTTTGGCACGCCAAAAGAGTTTTGAGGTTGTCAATTCACAGGAAACAGCAAGACTTCTTACCGGTGAAGACATTGGAGAGGAGTGGCTCTCTGATACAAAGCACCTCAGCCAACTCGGCGAGTATTTTGAGGTGAAAGGCATTATCGTCGGAAGTTTCCGATTTTACTCAGATAGCCGCCCAAGACGCTATTATGGTGAGCGTTATTCTATACAACGGCAACGTTACGTAATGGATTATCAGGACTACATGCAGAAAACCTATCTACTCGCGCTTCGCGTCATGATTATTGATGTCGAAACCGAGAAGATTGTTTGGGATGAATCATACCGACGGAGCACAGCAGAGGCGCACACCATTGGTTCCTTTATTTTTTCTCAGGCGGGCCCACAGGCAAATACGGTCAGAGAACTCGGCAGGCGCGCTGTATCAGAGTTTACACGCCAAATTTCCCCACACTATGAGCAGGAAGATAGATATTTAGTAAAGTGAGTAGGAAAAAGAAATGAATCGTCTAAAAGAAATTCAGAGCAGAATCCTAATGCGAAAAAATATACTTAAAAACCCAAAAGAAATTTCCAAATCGCCGAAAACCGACAAGGGCAATCGACGCTGCTGTCCAAGAGCACATAGACAAAGAAACTTGGCGAGATCCGTTCTACAGACCCTCTTTGTCCTTACTTTGTTATTGCCTTGTGTCACATGGGCACAGGGATTTGGAAAGAATAAGATTACGGCGCAACGCTTCGAGTGGCATATCCATAGGACAGAGCATTTTGATATCCACTATTATCCGAGCGAAGCGAAACTTGTTCCTGTGATGGCTGCTATCGCAGAGGAAGCTTACGAGCAACACAGCGCAGACTTTGAGCATGAACTGCGAGACAGAACACCTCTTATCCTATACAAGTCTCATAAAGATTTCCAAGAAACCAACATAATCCTCCAAGAACTCCATGAGGGTATCGGAGGGTTCGCAGAGATCTTTAAGCATCGCATCGTTATACCTTTTACTGGTTCACTTGAAGCGTTTCGAGAGGTAATTTTCCACGAGCTTATTCATATCTTCCAGTACGATATCATCTATCAGAAACCGCACGCTCGTATCTATAGCGGCGAGTTCCTGTATTCCGCACCTATCTGGTTTATAGAAGGAATGGCGGACTACTTTGCCGAAGATAACGACGCTATTGGTGAAATGGTGATACGCGATGCAAGCATGAATAATAACATTGTACCGCTACCGCAACTCCAAAATTTCAACCGGCTCAGTTCACCTTTCGTCGGGTATAAGTTAGGGCAATTGGCAGTGGCGTATCTCACTGAAACATACGGACGTGAAAAAATTGCTGAGATTTTGCAAGGATTACGGCAGAGCCGAACCAAGGATATCAATCAAGTTTTCATAGAGGTGCTTGGGGTAGAACTTAAAGAATTTGATAAGGCATGGCGGCAGACAGTCCGAAAACGCTACTGGCCCCTCATTGAGGACAGAGAATTGCCCGACCTCGTCGCAAAAAATCTTACTGAGAAATCTCGATACTCGCATAACATTAAGCCCATCTGGTCACCGAGTGGTGATATTATCGCCTATGTCACAGGAAATGAGGGATTTCTGGAGATTGTCCTCATGTCCGCAAAAACGGGTGAACGCCTCAAACGGGTCACCAAACAGTTTTTCCGTGAAAAATACGAGGAAATCCGAACGGATTTCAGCGGGTTTGGCAGGAGTCTTGCCTGGGCACCCGATGGCGACAGGATTGCCTTTGTCGCTAAATATCACGATGCCAACTATCTCTTGGAAGTCAACATCTTGACGGAGGAACTAACAGAGTACTTTGAACTCGATTTTGATAACGTCACCTCCCCGGACTATGATGGCAGCGGTGAACGTGTCATCTTTTCCGCACTCAAAGAAGGACAGACTGACCTCTATATTATTGAATTATTGACCGGTGAGATAGATCGGTTGACTTTCGATTCATTCAATGACACGCATCCCTCATGGCATCCAACAACGGGTAAAGTCGTCTATACCTCTGAGCGAGGTGGGAAAAATAGACTCGTCCTTATAGACCTCAACAGCAATATGGAGCGTGTGCTGACGAATGGTCCGTATAACGCTATCAGCCCAACTTGGACACCCGGTGGTGAATCGATACTGTTTTGTTCAGACGTACTCGGAATTTACGATGTCTATGAACTTGAGATTGTAGAGAAAGCCAGCGAACAGGAAGGTTCGGATGCTACGGAAGGAACGGATACCGCACAACAAATTGATAGCGAGACAGAAGCGGAATCACTCGAAACTCCAACGGAGACAGATAAACCTTCGGACGCATCTCAGGCAATTGAACTTACGCGTCTGACCAATATTATGACGGGTTGTTTTAATCCGAGTTTGTCTCCGGATAGAGAACACCTGTTGTTTAGTGCATACCAGAACGGGAAATACGATGTCTGTCTCATGGATACTTCCAAGGCTATTGAAGCGGAAGTTGAGGTGTCAGACATTGGAGAACCTGTCGAGATTTTGGCAGCTGAAGAACCAGAGAATTATAGGATTGCCAAGCGAAAGTACAGCACAAGATCCTCTTTCGCTTTGGATGCAATCTTTCCAGATTTCAGTTTTGGTGCCGATGGTATCCTGAGAAGCACGGTACAAATTATCGGCAGCGATATGCTCGGTAATCATCGCATTGGGGTCAGCGTGATGAACCAGTCCAGCTATCTCGCCCCGGATTTCATCGCACAGTACGGGTTTTTGACACACCGAACCGATGTTGGTGCTATGATCTACAACTATCATGAATACCACATTTTGGGCGGTATCCAGAGTAGGCGTGGCATTTTACAACGGATTACTGGACTCGGTGCTTATGTCAATTATCCGTTTGACAGATACCACCGTCTTGACTTTGAACTCGCGATGTATTCAAAGCCGTTTTCCTTTAACTACCAGACAAGCGAACCTTTGGATCCGTACGACGATAGAGGTTTACTTAGTGTAGGTTCTGTCGCATTTGTTGCGGATACCACAATGTGGCGTGAGTGGGAGCCGTATACAGGTTCTCGCTATCGTATCGAGTTTGAGCAATCTTTCCCCGCACTCGGTAGTGAACTCGCACTAACAAACGTTATTTTTGACGCACGCCGCTACTTCGGTCTCGGTAGACGTTCTACTATTGCGGCGCGGTTGTTACTCGGTGGCAACTTTGGTGCTGACAAATCCTACTTCTATCTCGGTGGAATTGATACTATACGCGGCTATGATTATGAAGCATTGGTTGGCACACGCGTTGGACTGCTCAACTTGGAAGTCCGTATCCCGTTCATAGATGTATTGCACTTTGGCTGGCCTGTCCCGTGGACACTCGGCGGAATCCGAGGAATCGCCTTCGCAGATATGGGTGGTGCTTGGTCAGATTGGCAGTATGGACCCGAGGATCCGTTTAGGATTTTGGTCTGGGAGGATAATCGGCTTCGTCTCGACGATGTCAAAGCCGCAATTGGGATCGGACTCCGACTGCAGCTCGGCGTGTTTTCGGTAGATTTCGCCGCAGCACGACTTACCGACCTCACTAAATTGGAACCCGGTATAAAATTCCACCTCGGACTTGGACAAGCCTTTTAACGGAATCCGAGAGGGGTCGCCAACTATCGACTTTATTATGAGATCATAAAACCCTCGATGAAGTGATCGAGGTTACAACAAGGAGCAATATGGATTCACGAACTAAACGCTTAATCCCCACTGTCATCGTCCTCGGAATTGTTGGAGGACTGATTGCCATCTGGGTTAACCTCTATCCGGATTTCCTATGGTTTAAGGTGGTGGATTATTGGAGCGTTTATACTAAAATTCTCACAACAAAAATCTGGGTCGGTGCAGCTGTTGGGGTCTGTTATTTAGTGATCCTCCTGACGAACCTTGCCTTAATCTACCGATTGACCCCAGAGCATCTTAGTCCGGCTTTTATGGGAGGTGCCGACTTCACAGGAGGAGGTACGGACAATCCGGGTGCCACGCGGAAAATGATTTACGGTGGACTGATGTTCCTCGCCGTGCTTTTTAGTATCATGATGGGGTACACAGCCAGTGACAGATGGGAAATCTACCTGCGTTTTGCCAATGCCGATGAACTCGTTTTTCCTGCTGCTACAACGATTGTTGTAGAAGAGAGTCTCAATTCTAACGAAATCCCAGTTTCACAATTTGAACTCCAAGCGAAAAATATAAGGGTCGGAGATCCAGTAAACGTTCAGATTGATGACACGAATCAGGAAGCACGCGTTGATGCTGTGTTGGACAATGCTATTCGATTGAATACAACCGTTCAAATAGAACCCGGTCAAAAAGCGTTTTTCACCTCACCCGCACGCGACCCGATTTTCAATAAAGATGTCACCTACTATGTTTTCAGAATGCCGATGTGGCGTTATATCTGTGGAACGCTTTTCGGGACTTTCTTGTTAGTGACGATATTCGCGGTCGTCATCTACTTTTTCCACGGATTAATCACGGGTGATACCAGTCAGTTTCGGTTCCGTCCACCTTTCAATGTGAAAGCGCATCTGTTCGCGCTTCTTGGGATAACGCTCCTCTGCCGAGCTTGGAACTATCAATTCGCTATGTACGACCTGTTGTATACCTCAAACGATGTTGTACGTGGCGGTGGCGGATACGCTGCTATACAGGCGCGCCTTCCTGTATTGTGGATTATGCTCGGTCTCACAGTGCTGTGTGCGTTAGTTTTCATCATTAGTATCTTCTTGAAACGCAACACCCTTGCTTTCGGTGGGTTCGCCGTATTTATAATCGCTGGCATTCTCGGACAAGCCTACCCAGTCGCCATACAAAGATGGCAGGTTGAACCCAGAAAACAGGTATTAGAGTCAGATTATATCAACTATAATATCAAAGCAACGCTCCAAGCTTACGGTTTGGCTGGTAACACTGTGACCGAAGAGGAATACCCGCTGACGGAACAACTTACTTATAATGACATAAGAAGTCGCGAAAACGCGCCCGTATTTAATAGCATCCGTCTCTGGGATTGGCGTCCGTTGCGTAGGACTTTTCGTCAACTCCAAGAATTACGATCCCAATACGACTTCAACGATGTTGACATTGATCGTTATGTCGTTGATGGTGAGATTCGGCAGGTGATGCTCGCTGGACGGGAACTCAATATAAACGAACTCCCAGTAGAAATCAGGAATGATTGGTATAAACAAACCTATACCTATACGCACGGATATGGCGCAGTTGTTAGTCCCGTCAACGAGATTATTGACGGCAAACCCAACATGTACATTCAAGGATTGCCGCCTATTGACTATGATGAACAGTGGCAACACCGGTTTAGTGAAACACCGGGACCCCGGATATACTACGGTGAGCGGACAGATCGCTATGTGATCGTACATCCAGATCGACCTATGGGACTTGAATTTGATTATCCGCAAGAGGGACAGCAGTACGCCGAATATGCGTATCAAGGACAAGGCGGCGTACAACTCAACTCTTTCTGGCGTAAACTCGTTTATATGCTTAAATTCGATAACGAAATTAACTTCGTCTTGCCGGGTGAAATCTCATCGGCAAGCCGAATCCTCTATGAACGAAATATCAGGGACCGGGTTCAGAAAATTGCCCCCTTCTTACGGTATGACGGTGATCCCTACATCGTTATCCATAACGGTAGACTCGTCTGGATAATGGATGCCTATACTATTACACATCGATACCCGTATGCTGTTTCGATGGAAGAATTCGTTAGCGAAAGAAGACGACAGATCGCAAATACGCAGCGGAACGCTGAACCGTGGGGCAACTATATCCGCAACTCTGTTAAAGTCGTTGTTGATGCTTACGACGGCTCTGTCGATTTTTACATTATGGAACGGGAACAGGACCCAATCGCAGAGTGCTATGGTAGGATCTTCCCAAATCTTTTCAAATCCTTTGACGAGATGCCGGATGAACTCAAAACGCATGTTCGTTATCCGACATCCATGTTTTTGATCCAGGCTCGTGTTTATCAAGATTACCACATGAAGGATCCGGTAACCTTTTATGCGGGTGAAGATAAGTGGGAGATTGGTAGAGAACTCTATGACAATACTGATGCCCAAACGCGGCAGGTTGCAACGCCACAGCAAAGGAACCCTTTTGCCCCACAGCAAGTGCCGCAAAGTTCTGCGGTGAACGGACAACCCGTTGAACCTTATTATGTTATTATCAGGCTCCCTGGGCAAGAGAAAGCTGAATTCATGCTAATGTTGCCCTTTACACCGCTCAACAAGCCGAATCTTACCGCATGGCTCGCTGCACGATGTGATCTGCCCCAATACGGACAGCTTCTCGTTTACCGATTCCCGAAAGGGAAACAGGTTGCTGGACCCATGCAAGTCGAAAACTTTATTAGTCAAGAACCAGAGATTTCGCAGCAGATTAGTCTCTGGAATACACAGGGATCCCGCGTTTTACGGGGCAATCTGTTGATTCTCCCGATGAACAACTCCCTGCTTTATGTTGAACCTATCTACATTCAGTCCGAAGATGAGAAAACTGCTATTCCCGAACTACGACGGGTCGTTATTGGCTATGAAAACCAAGTCGTCTGGGGAGCAACCCTTGATGAAGCACTCGTCAAAATGTTCGGATCGGGGATGTTACCTCAAGCCACCGATACGGAAACGACAGTTGAAGCGTCAACTGACCCAGGCAGGGATCAGATCTCATTACAAGGACTTATTGATCAAGCAAACCGTTATTTCAATCAAGCACAAGACGCACAGCGCTCTGGCGACTGGACAGAGTATGGACGCTCTCTCGAACTTTTAGAGGATGCTTTGCGTCAGCTTGAAGGAAGGACACAGTAAAACCTGCTGCTGACAGCAGGTTGTCAGGTGTGGGTTAAAGAGATTTTTGATTTATCCGAATCACCTCTTAACCGATAGCCGATAGCCAATATGCCATTAAAGGAGGTGAAACAAATGGCTCTCGATTGGAAACCAAGACACCGGGATATGATTATCGGAGATATCCGATGGTTAGCCAGAATTGCCGATAAAGCCAGTGCGAAACTGCAGGGCATCATCGGTGAGTATATCTATCCGTGACCGCAAGATAAGCTGTTCCTGGAGGAACACAAAGTAAGTGCTGAGGAATTCGTTGAAATGGTAAAAAATAACCCCTCAGACGATGAAATGATCGCCGCTATGAAAGCGTTGGATCGTTAGCGAAGAAATTGTCAGTTGTCGGTCATCGGTTAAGAAGTGACTTGGGGAAGTCCAGACCTCTTAACCGATGACCGATAGCCAATAACCGACAATTAATAACACGGAGACCGATTTCTTTGGAATTAAAAGACTACCGTGACCAGATTAACAAGATTGACGACCAGATTTTGGAGCTTCTACAGAAGCGAGCAGAGATTTCCAAGCAGGTCGGTGCAGTAAAGGCGGAAACAGGGGTTGCCAACGTCTATGTCCCGCATCGACACAAGCAGGTCATTGAACGCTTAAAAGCACAAAATCAAGGCGCATTTCCCGAAAGCGCATTGGAGGCGATCTGGACAGAAATTTTATCTGCCTCTCGTTCCCTCCAAGAGCCAGAGCGGGTGGCTTTCCTTGGACCTGTCGGTAGTTTCGGGCACTTGGCAAGTTTATGTCATTTTGGTTCAGCAGCTGAGTTAATCCCTGTCCGTCCGCAGATTGACGTCTTTACCGAGGTTGAGTCGGGTAGAGCGGACTACGGCGTGGTGGCTATTGAAAATTCCGTGCAAGGTACTGTTCGCGATGTTTTAGAACGTTTCCAACACACACCATTGTGGATTTGTGCCGAGACATTCCAACCGATAAAGCAGCACCTGTTATCAAAGTCGCCGCTTACCGAAATTAAGCGTATCTATTCGCACCCTCAACCTTTCGCACAATGCCGAACGTGGTTAAGTCGACACATGGGTAACATAGAGCAGGTCGAGGTTGTTAGCACCTCCGACGCAGCGCGTCAAGCGGCACAGGAGCCGAATACGGCTGCCATTGCCAGCCAACTCGCAAGTGAAATTTACCAGGTCCCGATTGTCGCGGATGCTATTATGGATGATCCAAATAATACAACCCGCTTCTTCATCATTGGAAGCCAGGTCGCAGATCCAAGCGGACATGACCGGACTTCGCTTTTTTTCTCAATTCGAGACAAAGTCGGGGCTTTGCACCAAGCCCTCGGTGTTTTGGAGAAAGCCCAGTTGAATCTGAATTATTTAGAATCTCTGCCGTCGCGAGCCAAACCGTGGGAGTATATCTTCTTCGCTGAGATGGAGGGTCATATTGTAGACGAACGCGTCATCATAGCACTTGAGCAGCTTGAAGAATTGTGTCGGAACGTCAATGTCCTCGGATCCTATCCGCGCGGAACTCCTTAATGTTAACTCTAACTCAGCAAATTCATGGGCGTGCAAATGAACTCGGATTTGAGCTTGTTGGGGTAACCCCGGCAGCGCACAGCGAAACAATCGCGCGGTATCGGCAGTGGATAGAAAACGGATATGCCGGGAAGATGTCCTATCTCGAAAGGCATCTCCCACTCAAAGCAGATGTCCGGCAACTGCTCACAGAGGCAAAATCTGTTATTAGCCTCGCAATGAACTATTATACCTTGGATCCACCGAAAGCACACGCAGCGGATCCAGAGCGCGGACAAATCTCTCGTTATGCTTGGGGCGATGACTATCACGAACTAATCCGTGGACGACTTTTAGATCTTGTCGAATTTATTAAGCAGACTGCTGAAGACGAATTAAAAACAAGGGTTTGTGTCGATACCGCTCCTGTTATCGAAAGGGAGTATGCTCAAAAGGCTGGTATCGGTTGGATCGGAAAGAATACCAATTTGATTCATTGGCGTTCCGGTTCTTGGTATTTCCTTTCTGAGATCTTGGTGAATATCGATTTGGAATCAGAAACGCCCCCGCTCCGGGGCAGTTGTGGCACTTGTACGCGCTGCATTGAGGAATGTCCAACAGACGCTATTATTGAGCCGAACGTTCTTGATTCTCGACTCTGTATCTCTTATCTTACGATTGAACTCAAGGAGAGTATTCCAAAGCATCTTCGTCCTAAAATGGGGAACCTGATTTTTGGGTGTGACATCTGCCAAGAGGTATGTCCATGGAATAGCAAAGCCGTGCCGACAGACGAACCTGGATTCCACCCACGTAACGGGAACCTTACCCCTAAGTTGTTGTCACTTATTGGTATGACACAACAGGAATTTAGTAGGCGGTTCAAGGGGAGTCCTATCAAACGGGCGAAACGTCGTGGCTTCTTGCGAAATGTCCTTGTTGCTATCGGTAATTGGGGAGAGCACCGAGCTATTCCGGCACTCAAAGGTGCATTGGCGGATGACGAACCTTTGATTCGCAGCCACGCTGCGTGGGCATTGGGGAGAATTGGAGGCGAAACCGCCAGACAAATATTACAGACGCAATTGACCATTGAAACTGAACAGGATGTTGTTACTGAAATTCAGGACGCTCTTTTAGAAACGGGATGATCATCAAGGAGAAACGAAAAAAATGAGTGAGATAACAGCTGAACATCAATTCCCCGCACCCGGTGCTGGCACAAATGGACTCGCATGGCACAACGCATCACTCTGGAGTGTTGAGGGTGTTGGACCTATCCACAAAATCAATCCTGAAACCGGCGAGGTTGAGCTAACGCTCTCACCTTCCTATCCCGGCGGTGCTGGTATAGAATGGGATGGTGAGCATCTCTGGTATAACAGTATATGGCAGCAAACTTTTTACAAACTCACAATTCCTGAGTTGGAAGTCGTTACGACTTTCAGTTCACCCGGAGAAGGACCGCACGGATTGGCATGGGATGGTGAGCATCTCTGGAGTGTTGACATGAATACTGGTCGTTTCGTGAAACAGTGTCCTGAAACCGGCGATATTCTTGCTGAACTGTCAACACCGGGTGGTCGTGCACACGGACTTGCATGGGATGGGGAAGCACTTTGGAATGCCGATACAAATGACCACATCGTTTACCGAATCCATCCAGAATCTGGTGAGGTGCTCAATAAGGTTTCATGTCCCAGTGAACCACACGGGCTTACTTGGGATGGCACATCGTTGTGGTACGGCGATGATTCCGCAAAGGTAATCTGTAGACTCAGTGTGTCCGAATAAAGCCTATTGGGAAGCACGGAAATCGCAGATAACCGATGGAACCTGGGCGCGGATAGGACTTTTGGGTGGTTGGAGTGTTTGGTAGACAAATAGCGTGGCGCGAACTAATATTTGGGGATAAAAACCAAGTTTCTGTGATTTTCCTAAAATAATGCACCTTTTTCGCTTAGAAATTGTGTCATTAAGAATAGGAGTCTTAATATACAACGGAGAAAACAGAACAGAATCTCCGAAGCAAAATCAGCTATTCCTTTCAGTCTGATGAAACTAAGGTAACGTAAAATAGCGAGGGAGAGAGCAGTGAGAAAATTACAAATAGTTATACTAACTCTATTCTTCGGAATCGGGGCGGTCATGCAAAGCAGTGCTGACCGGGTGCAACTCAACACGAGTGCCGCTGTCATCCAAGACAATCTTGGTGCGAGTGTCGGTATCAGTGGCGATTATGCACTGGTGGGTGTTCCGAAAGATGACACCGACCACGGCAGAGATGTTGGTTCGATTCAAGTCTTTATTCGGGCTGAAGCCGGGTGGACACAACATCAAAAACTGAGTGCCAGCGATGCCGCAAGTGGAGATCGATTCGGCGCAGCACTCGCTGTGAGCGGCGATTATGCCATCGTGGGGGCACCGAAACAGGATGCCGTTGGGACGAACTCAGGTGCTGCATATATTTTTCAGCGACAAGATACTGAATGGGTGGAACAAGCCAAACTCGTCGCTGATGACGGAACGCACGGCGACTATTTCGGCATCTCTGTCGCAATGGATGGCGATACCGTTCTCGTTGGGGCGCATCGCTCAAATGAACCCTTTGCAGATGGAGGGTCGGTCTATGTCTTTGAGCGGATCGGGAGAAGTTGGTACCAGACATCAAGAATTGTAGCTCCAGATGGCAGTCATTTTGCCTACTTTGGATTTTCTGTTGGGTATGATGCCGGTACGAATACTGCTATCATTGGCGCGATTCGTGATGATGAAGCCGGTTTTGATTCCGGGTCCGCCTATGTCTTCGTGCGGGATCTATCCGGATGGGCACTTCAAACAAAACTCATTGGGAACAATACTAAAGACGAAGATCACTACGGCTACGCAGTGGATATTGATGGCGATTTCGCTATTGTGACTTCACCTCGCAACAGGGGCACTGGTGCGGCTTATATTTATAAACGCGAAGGCACGGAATGGAAGCAAAAAAGGAACCGCATTCGGATCCGTATGATGCCGATTGACCATGACGGGGCAACCTCTTTCGGTGTTTCTGTTGACATCAGCGGGACAACTGCTGTCATTGGAGCAACAGGAGCCATAGTTGGTGAAGAAGAAACTGGTGCTGCGTACATCTTTACAGAGAATGAACCACCTTTTTGGAACCAACATACGAAGTTAACGTCAGGTGATAGACAGAGTGGCGATCAACTGGGGTATGCTGTTGCTATTAGTGGAAACGAGATTATCGCCGGGGCACCGTGGCATGATGCAGGTGGAAAGGCTTCCGGTGCTGGTTATATTTTTCAACAGAATGAAGAGGCAAGGTGGGTAGAGAGCGGTAAGTTGAGTGACGGAGAAACTGCTTCTGAGGATCAATTTGGGACTTCCGTCGCTATCAGCGGCAATATTGCTGTTTCTGGCGCACAACAAGCCGATGACCTCGCGCCCAATTCCGGTGCCGCATATATTTTTGAGCGCAGCGGCACGGTCTGGATACAACGCGGGAAACTCATCGCTGACGACGGAAAGGCTGGGGACCTATTAGGAAATGCTGTCGCTATCAGTGGCGAAACAATTCTTGTCGGGGCACCCGGGGTTGATGATGCTGGACCCGAATCCGGGGCGGCGTATGTTTTCGTGCGCGCCGGTGATGAATGGATTCAACAGGCGAAACTCATTGGGGCTGATCTCGAAATCTTTGATCGGTTCGGGTCAAATGTTGCCATACATGAGAATACAGCGATAGTTGGTGCCTATGGAAAAGATGAAGTTGGCACAGATTCTGGTGCCGCATACATCTTTGTTCGAAACGGTGCCTCTTGGACGCAGCAGGCAAAACTGACCCCCCGGGATGCTGTACCGGGAGACCATTTTGGATTTGCTGTTGCTGTTAATGAGAATTATGCACTCGTCGGGGCGTACTTGAGTGACGCAGCAGGACCCGATTCAGGTTCAGCCTATCTCTTTGCACGCAACGGTGCTACATGGATACAGAACCAACAGCTTATTCCGAGTGATATTAGTATTGGTGACCAATTCGGCTATGCTGTTGATATGGTCGAGGGTGCTGCTATTATTGGGTCTCCTAAAGAAAATCGAAATCAAGAAGACATGGGTGCCGCTTATGTTTTTGTGGAGACACGAGAGGCTTGGGCGCAGCAAGCCAAACTTACTGCAAATGATTCCGAAACCGGAGACGAATTTGGGATAGCGGTCTCACTCCACGAAGACACCGCAATTGTTGGGGCATGGAAAGACAATCATCCACTACTTGATCGCTGGGAAGACCCAACACCGCAAATCGACAAAGGCTCCGCTTATTCTTTTCTACGTGATGGGTTATCTTGGGTAGAGAAACGTCGAATTACTGCTAACGACACTAACCGAGCCGACCTATTTGGGGCATCCGTGGCAATCAAAGGTTCGTTTGCTATCGTCGGTGCTACAGGTAGTGATAGCGCAGGGGGAAACTCAGGCTCCGCTTTTATCTTTAATCCGATTGATCTCGGGTTCCGTTCTGCAGAAATACCTTTTTCTGTTGACCCGACATCGAAGACGCTCACTACACTTGCGCATATTAAACAGACAACTATTTTCCAGAATTACCCCAATCCGTTTAACCCCGAAACTTGGTTCCCCTATAATCTGGCGGAGTCAGCGGAGGTCGTTGTGAAAATCTACGATGTCCATGGGGCACTGGTGCGTCAGTTGGATATCGGGTTACAACAACCCGGCAGCTATCGCGGTCGCGAAAATGCGGCGTACTGGGACGGCAGAGATGCGTCTGGAGAAATTGTCGCAAGTGGTATCTATTTCTATACCTTCACTGCTGGCGATTTTCAACGAACCCGCCGTATGGTAATTCTGAAGTAGGGATAGTTCTGTTTATAGGCAGCGGAATTGCCCTGGCAGTTGTGGCGCGTTATTCCCAGCGCGCCCACACGTTTGGTGTGACATATCCTTCATCGATATACGGGTCTTGACCTGCGACCGGAATAACACCGCGGTAATTTCGCTGGCCCTTCCAACCTAACCACGATGCTGTTGAACAGTAGTGACTCACAAATATACGACGGAACTTATCACTGCGGTTCTTTTTGGAACGGTGTAAAAGGTAGCCGTTAAAAAAGAGAACACTGCCAGCGGACATCTCAATCGGGATTTCGTCCCTGTCATCAAAACCGACCGCTTCGTGGCAGCTATCAAACTCATGGCGTTTATCGTGAGGTACCCGATCATAAATAACACCGGAGCGATGGCTATTCGGCAGGACCCAAAGGCATCCGTTTTCAACCGTCGCATCGTCTAATGTAATCCACACACCCAGAAGTGATCTATCCCGGGTCGGAATCGGATGCTCATCTTGATGCCACGGGTTCCCTGTATGTCCAGGTACTTTGCTCAACATCATCGACTGCATGCACTTCACACCACCATCCCAAAACGGAATGTGTGCCCCTACAATCTCTCGAAGTACTTCACAGATTTTCGGGTGTTCGACGTAACGTCGCACCAATGGACTAAAAACATGTGGTTCACCGACGCACATGATTCTATCTAAGATTTCCATTTCGCTTGCTGTCTCTGGCATAGGTGGAATCGCCTCACACGTGTAATCTCCGCGAAAGATTTTCACCATCTCTGCTTTCAGATCATTACATTCTTCCGTTGTAATTATATCTGGAAGCAATAAATAGCCATCGTTGATATAGGACTTTGCCCACACATTGGACTGCTCTTGTGCCATTTTTAAATCCTTCAGTGCTTGCGCAGAATTGGGTCGGGGACATACCTCTTGTAGGAGGGTTTGTAACCCCGACGCATTATTTTATTCTGCTCGTATAATCCGCCACGTTTCCGCCTCATTCGCGAAAACGAGTGTCAATTTGCCCGATGTTTGCTCAACTTTCCCGTTTGCTTTCGGACTATATTGCAATGTGTACCCACCGGTAACAATCGCCGTATCGTCAGCAATGTTCGGGTGGATGTCAATGTCAGTCAGCGTCATGTCAATTTGATGATAAGCTTCAAAAAAATGTGATGCCTTCGTCTTAACGTCTTGATATGTGCGTCCGTTGGATAAATAAGTTTCTGAGAAACAGGACATAACCTGCACCAGATCTGCCATATCGTATCCGAGTTCATATTGATTTAGGACGCGTTCAATAATTTCCTTAATCGTCGGTTCGGCTTGCTCTTTACCTTCCGGTGTTTCTACCAGAACGGAATGCGCTACGGCTTCCGGTGGTATGCCTTGGGCAATCTGCTTGAGCGTATGCACTTCTGGTGCGGCATAGCCCCAAACCTCTAACTCCATTACCCGCGCGATGCCATCCACCTCATACACCGGTCGCTTACCCGCCATGTGTTGGTAGTTCCGCACCGTATCATTTGAAGAAACCGGCACCAGTCGTATTTTGCTTGCAATTAGGCGTTGACGGATTTCGTGAATCCGTTTACCTTTGGTGTTATTCCGTGCTGTGTACTGCTTATCTTTCGTGTCCCCTGAGGGGATGAGTCCCCAACCCGTGCCGTGCCAATA
The DNA here is from genome assembly GCA_958295815.1 of Candidatus Poribacteria bacterium. Taxonomy (GTDB): domain Bacteria; phylum Poribacteria; class WGA-4E; order WGA-4E; family WGA-3G; genus WGA-3G. The sequence goes on from OY282374.1 coordinate 1,144,944, forward strand.
CTCAATCCGATAGTCTTTCAACCCGAATTGTGGTGCCGGATATTCCTCAGAGTCAATTGTCCACATGACAATCTTACGAATATCAATCGGTTTGGCGAGTGTCACAGATATGTAAGGACGTTTGTTCAGATCTGAAGTCCGTAGATGTTCTAAACTGCTTCCCCAACCACTTCCATCATCCCATGTCTCGGAGGTGGTATCACCGTCGATGATTTCCCCCGCACGGTGATTTGGAACAGATTGTGAGGCTTCCGCAGTTGCTCCGTTCTGGCTCAGTGCGAAATTCGTAAGAGGCAACGGCGGTTCTAAAAGATGTTCCTGCAAAGTTTGCGATTGACAACCTATCACTGAAGCTAAAAGCGTCAGGCATAGGATACATATACGAAGCATTGTTAACCTCCTTTATCACAAGCGTGCTTTGTGCACACTCCAGTTTTCTGTTCACCGTAATACTGCTAAGCGTCCAAGTGTCTGTGCTGTCTGTTCTCCAGCGACAGCCCGTATTCTGTAAAAATAGACGGCGTTGGCAAGCAAAACACCATCGGCATCTCGCGCGTCCCACATAACTTCATTGTACCCTTCATTTCCAGAGACCTTTTTCAGAACGTTTACAACTCGTCCTGATGTCGTGTAAATTGTGATAGAAACTTCGTCTGCATCCAACGATAACTGGTACGTAAATGTCGTCTCTCGCTTCAACGGATTCGGGTAGTTGTGGACATCCCAAATTTGGAAAGGGGTCTCCTCCGGTGAGAAGTCCGGATCATGTTTCTGGAGCGTCTGATAATCGAAATTCGTCAGCCAAGCAACCTCTGCATTTAAGGTGCTTAACAACTCTGCTTCAATCGTCTGATGCGAATATCCAAAAAGTGGGACAAACTCCTCAATTCCTTTTATATGTGGTTGTATAGACTTTGAGAATTCTATCGCACTCGTGAGTTTTGCGCGGACTGCTTCTTCCGTTCCGGGTTCGTAGCCGAGTATTATCGCTTCTACTAATTTAGCACGACTCTCAAAAAGCAACACCCACAATTCCATCAAATGAACAGCATCGCGCAAATCCTCTGCGGCTTCTGAGTCAAACGGTTCTGCAATCTCGCTCGCTACGCGTATCTCGTTTGCGGCTTGTTGTTGTGGTGCCAAGAGTGCAGTAAAACGGTTCACTGCGAGTTTCGCTATCTCCAGTTCAGGAATAGCCAACGTATCCTCAACCGGTCGCGGTCCAATCAGCGTCCAAAGTCGTGTTGCGAGTCCCGCGGAACCGCTTCCATACGTGCCACCTACAGTCAAAGATCCGGCGTAATCTGAAAAATAACTCGCCATGTTCCATCCATTTACGCGTAAGGCATTCAGAATGTTTGGTGCTGCCTCGCTACCATATCGGGCAATTAATTCGTTTTGGAGCAATTGGAAATGGTCGAGTTCGATATCCCAATTAATGCGGGCACTGACAAGCCTGTCGAGGTATCCCAACCCTTGTGTTGCCCCTTGAACAGTAAATCCGCTGAGACCGACAACTTCAGGGTTATTGGCAAGCTGCCGAACACCTTGCACGAACAGATCGCTCTCCAGCATCCAGAGCGGCATCACCTCCTCCACTTCGTGTGAAAGAATTATAAAGCGATGTCCCATCTCACCAAGTGCTCTGATTTGTGGAATTGGCACCCCCGCATTAGCGACTGGTTCACCATCCGCACCCCACTTCCGCGAAAAAATTGTCCCTTTCGGTAGCTGCTGTGCGTAAATACCTGCTGCATCCTTGAGCCAGCTGCTGTCGTACCCAGAAATGTAGAATTTAAAGTCTGGTCGTACCTCTCTCGCCGCAGTGATTATCGTGAAGTAGACCTGCCACAACTTTGCTTGCCCCTGTTCTGTTCTGTCACCGCAATCAGGGCAATCGCATGCCCGCGTCTCGTGTCCCCAAGAGCGAAGATGAAAACCTGCAAGCCCGGGATAAGTTCGTACAATTGCTTGGACAAGTTCCCTTACGAGCGTATGAAATTCTGGTTTGGACCAGCAGAACGGATGATAAGACACTTCGTTCCGGGATGCCCCGTAAAGGACTGTGGGTCCCAAAACATCAGGACGTTGTCGAATCAACGCCTCTGTCGGTTCACCGGTCACATACATGAAGAGATAGGCATCGATCCCGCGCCGTTCGAGCGCATCAAATCGATTTTGTAGTGTGGTAATACGTTCTCGTCGCTGTCCTATCGGTTCATCTTGCAGTGCCTCAAATGCAGGTGTGTCAATATATTTGAATGCTGTTCCGAGTCCATCTTCAATACCGGTTCCAGTCCACACGCCTTCGCCACCGCTCATGTTGACGCGATGACGCGCCAGCCAGTTCGGATCCTCTATCTCTAACACGGCGCGTACTGGATAAAATGGAGCCGATGTTTCGTCTATGAACGGCACAAGGAGTGCTTGTGCCTTAGGAACCGCCACCTCCGGATGCACCAGAGGCAAACCGGTCAACGCCGTAATACAGATTTCGATGAAACGATATGCCCCGTAGATAACCCCTCTCCCACTCTGCGCAGCCACAATAATGACGATTTCAGTGCCAACCTCTATTGTTTTAATACGGTAGCCTTCATCTCCAAGTTCATCTCCGAGTGTAAATCCAGTCTCTGCTTGTAGTCCTGCAATTGTAGGGTTCGATTTTGGGGTGCCCAGTACAATCACCGCTGCTGTTTCTGTCTGTTGCCGATTGGTACGAATATCGAGTTCTGCGCCTGTAAATTGCTGAATAAAATTTTGGATTTCTTCCGCAGCGAACTGTTCCTGTGCCGAGGCGTTTGCCCCAATTTGAAGGGTCGCCCTCGGTTTTCCGGATACCGCAATCGGAATTTCATTACTCTTCGCTGGTGTAGCGAACATCACGAGGCAGAATAGGACGATAGATGTGGGGACACTTCGTTTGTATGCTATTTTAATTAGAGACATCAGGCATTTTGTCCTTGTACGTGCCTTTTAATGAACATGCCCACCCTCAAATCCCTGTAAAAAGTAGATTGCGCAAAATGTAAGGACAAAGCCGATCGCAAACAGGGCTTTCGCAGTGTGACTCAAGCCAACACTTTCGGTAGTATAACGCCCACGAAACCCGTCCATGACGACGTGCAAGAGTGTCCCTACAGCGAATGCGGCTAAGTAGTCCGTCAAGTCCTTAAAAGCCCCACGGAGCAGTTGATCCCCGAGTAGAGCACCGATGACCGGTCCAACAATGAGTGGTGTCAGTCGCGCCAATGCCTTAGTAAAAGTCTGATTTCGGAGAAGCGCGACGGTAATAAGCGTCCCGACTGGCAAGCGATGAATCAATATGGCAAATGCGAGCGCACTACCGAGTATCTCTTCTCTCGCTGCGATGACCAAATTGAGACCATCGGCAAGCGAATGGACCGATAAGCCAAGTACTGTTAAGTTTATGCCCCACTTACTCTTAGCGTTCCCTTCGGTTGCATCACGCTGGTGTGTTGTGAGGCGTTCCACCACTGAAATTAGGAAAAATCCTCCCCACATCACGAGAATTGTGACGTACCCTACCTCGGTGTAGAGGTGCATCATCATCACTAAAACAACGCCAAGTACTGCACCGGCAGTCAATCCAAAAATGTTTCCAAAATGTTTTTGCTGCACCTGGGATACAAAAGCGATTCCTGCACCGAGCGGGACCATCAGCACCGCAATTGCCAGATAAAGTATAAGCATAATATAACTATACCAGAATTCAGGCTGAAATTCAATGTAAATTCAGTACGGGTTCCTTTGTAGTGTCCTATAAAAATAAATATACATTTCAGTGGACAATGAATGCTGAAACGCACGGTCTCCGCTGGCGAAGTTGCTTATCTTGCCAACTCATAGGGTCTAAGTAATGCTAAAATCTACAGAAAATAATCTTATTAATTTATTTTTTTTCGCTTGACGCATTTGCACATTAATGTTAGAATTCGTATCCACAAAACAAAAATGAAAATTCGCGCGAATCGGGTCCCGAAATGGGATGTCGTGTTAGTAATTTGTATCAAGTAAAGGACGAATAATAAACCAATGAAAATGGTAGACAAAGTTTTTGATATGGTCATCGGGTTTATGCTCAATCGGGATTTGGAAAGGGAGATGGGGGTTCGGCGTAAATTTTTAAAGGGAAGGCTCGCTGAGATTCCTGCAAAACTTTTTGACAGACTGATTGATTGTTTAATCGGAGCTCGCTACGCTTACTACTTGGAGATGCGGCGCAATATGCTTGAAGGCGGCGTGGTTGAAATGCCCTCAAATATCTTTGATTGGAAAGCCCTTGAGCGTGCCAGTGCGTATTTACGTGTCTATATGGAAGACTTCCATGATCGGTTCAAAGAAGATTATGACGGGAATTTCCCCGCTGAAGATTTCAAAGATTGGTTTCGTTATGTTCATGTTGAGCGTCCAGAGCGTGAGCAAACGAAAAAGTCTGTTTCTGAGGCATTGCTCTCTGACGATTTGCCAAGGGTTTAAAGTCTAAAACTAAAGAAATAATATACTGAAGTGCCGGATTTGGGAGTCGCTCAAACCGGCATTTTGTCGTAAGTCCGTCCGTCCAACTCCCTCCCCGTTTTCGATTTACGTTTGCCACCCCACTGTTTAAAGAAAAATGGCACTTTAGCGTCCTCACATTGGTTACGGATATCAGTAACCCATTTTTTTTTCATTTCGCGTGCGCCGGGACCAGATTCACCACCCACGATCACCCAGTCTATCCCATCCAATGCCAGATTCGGGAGTCCGCCGAGTAGTGGTTCAAGTGAGAGAAATTTGATTTTCTTATATTTCTCTGCTTCTCCTCATTCTTTCATGAAAAAGTAGACGAAGCTGATTAACCCGCCTATAACTACGACACAATACAGACCGATGTAGACCCACATATTCAGCATCGCCGCCAAAAATTGGACCCCCGCCAAGATTCCAGAAGTGAGAATACTGAAAATAAACGCAATCAAATCCGAAGTTCTCATTTTTTGGATGACTTCGAGGCGGAGGGGTATGCCAGAATGCGGTTTTGGAAAAAGGACAACGTAATGGAGGAGAAGGATGAGTCCGGGTAAGATATAGAGTATCGCCATAACGCCCCAAAGAACGGTAGCAAGGCAAAACATTAGAAGTGTATATGGAAGAACAATGTAGAGGAGACTGGTTAGCATCACGCCGCGCCATAATTGATTGGGTGCTTCGAGTGGGACAAGCGATAGCATCCAGGATGCTTTCCAGTGTTCCGAATGTTTTATTCGTCCTAAAATAGCACTGATGAAAGACATACCCAAAATACAGAAAATGATGGTGAATGCTGGGCTTATTCCAGTGGTATAGGAGTATTCAATCCACTTCACGGAATACGCGTCCCGGGCAAAGAGTATCAGGGGCATGACTACAACTCCAAGCGCAGAGAAAAGCCCGTGCAGGATGTACTTGTCACGTCGCATATAGACGGCACTGAGACAAAAACCTGCGTATGTGGTACGAGATCGACATAATAGCGCGAGTAGTTTAGGTCTCATCCGCAGCTTGGTTTTCTGTGTATTTCCAGATTCTAACAGATAAGCAAGATACTTTGAATAACCCATCGCTATACTTCGAAGCGGGACCACGATTAAAAAAAGCGTCGAAACCACAGCGAGTCCAGTTAGAATCCAATCTTTCATTAACTCGGAGGACTCTGGATTGCTGAATACAAGTGAGACTACACCAGCAAACCAGCCGTTTGGAAGGGCATATAACCATTTCAGAACCGATTTGTATACTGTGGGATCGCTCGGCAATAAGTAAAAGAGTGCCGGGAAGAGTCCCGGTAGTACAAATTGGGCATATTGTGCAATATTTCGGAGCCTTTTTTTACTGTGGAGTTTTGTCAAATACCCGGCGAATGTTGTCATCACACCGATTGTAAAAAAGCCTGACATAAAAGCGGTTGGCAGGTAAACGAAAGGAAAAAGGAATTGGTGTTGAGAAGTTTCACCAGCACGAATCCAAATACCACAAATGGCAGGTACGAGATTCAAGCTAACTAATAACATCGCAGCATAAGTGAGGACCTGTGTTAGTTTCACGAGAAAATAGGTACGCGATGAGACCGGCGTATGCGCCACAACAGGGTAGTTTATGGGACTGAGGAGGATATCAAAGTACGGGAGAGTCCAGAGTCCTACCATAAGCATAGACACGGTTATGTTTATAAGCGCGTAGGTGAAAACATCTACCCGATCAAGCAATATGAGCGCGAGCAGCGTGCTGGTAATGAAACAGAGTCCACAGGTCGCGGCAAGAGACAGATTGGAAAAGTCATATTTCCCCTCAAGTGCTCGCTTCTCCACCATTTTTTCTGTTTTTAATAGATAGCTATACTGCGTCGGAGAGCCACCGAGTACTTCCACTATTTTTTGGCGTAGCTTGTAAGTCGAAAACTTGCTGTTGGAAGTCTTAAGCATCGTGCGTTCCCTCCGTCACAATCCGAATCGCCTCCTCCGTTTTTTCGTCAATTCCAGTTGTTTCCGTCAGTTGTGTGAAAATCTCGTTGAGTGCTGTTTGATTTGTTAATTGTTGTAATTCTTCCACTGGTGCATCGGCGATAAGTTTCCCGGTGTTGATAATCATAATTCGTGGACAGAGCGTTTCGGCGACTTCGAGGATATGGGTACAGTAGAGGATTGTTTTTCCTAAATCGGCTAAGCGTTGTAGGAGTGTTTTCATGAGGGTTACCGTTCCTACGTCCAAATTGGTGAACGGTTCGTCTAAAAACAGGACATCTGGATTGTGCATTAACGCAGACATGATGATGCACTTCTGACGCATCCCTTGTGAAAAACTGCTTATTCTTTGGTTTGCTTGCAATTCTAAGTCGAACAATTTCGCGAGTTCTGTTATCTTTTGTCCAATAAGGTGTTCCTCTAAATGATAGAGTCTGCCGATTAACTGGAGATGCTCCACCAAGGTGAGGTGTTCATAGAGTTGTGCCTCTTCTGGCACGTATCCGATGTGTCGTTTTAGTTTAAGCAGCTCGCTTTCGGCATCGTATCCCGCCACTGAGATTTCACCGGATGTCGGATACAGCAAGCCGACGAGCATTTTAAGGGTTGTGCTTTTTCCTGCGCCATTGGGACCGAGATAGCCAACGATTTCACCTTGTTGTATTTTAAAACTAATATCGTCAACCGCTGTGGTTTTCCCATATTTTTTTGTGAGATGTGAAACCTGAATCATATTTTTCTTGTCCTCGTAGTTTTAGGGCAATTTATGGTGGAATATAAAAAAGCGTAAGTTTACGTAAAAATGAAACGCCTATATAATAATTAGAGACGCGATTTTGGGAAGGAAAGGGTGCATAATGTCAGTAGAAAAAACTGACAACTAATACCTCTGTTAGACATTGATTTCAATTTATGTTACCATATTTGGACAACCCTAATCACCCCGCTTTCTTAAGACAACAAGGAGCAGACACATGGAATTCGTCCAGTTGACAAACGCACAACGTGAGGAATTTGAGGAGAACGGGTACTTAATCGTACGATCGGTGCTTGGCAGCGATATGATAGATCGCTTGACGGAGGCAGGGGATCGGTTCATGGCGTCGTTTGAGTATAACGGCTACTATGCACACAAGCGGGACGGTTTAGTACAGGAGCCTGTCTTCGCTGAGTTAACATCACAGACAAAAGCGATTCCGTTGGTGATCCAACTGCTTGGCACGAATATCCACATCACGAACACCGCGCTCATCTACAAACACCCGCAACCCGCTGGGGAACCTGAGACTCGTGGATGGCATCAAGATGCTGGTTTGTTTTTAGATCTTGGACACAAGAATTGCCCGCGTGTCGGCTTGAAGGTAGGGTACTGCTTGACGGATTTCACCGTGCCAAATTCGGGCGGAACGCTTTTTGTTCCAAAAAGCCATACATCAGGTGAACCGTTGGGTATCCCTGAAGGCGAAATTGATCCGATTGAGCCTTACGATGAACCTGTCCTACGTGCAGGCGATGCGTTTTTCTTTGAAAACCGAATCTACCATACCGCCGGTGTCAATTTTATGGATGAGGTTGCTAAAGTCGTTATTTATGGGTACCATTATGCGTGGATGAAGCCGGAGCATTATCTGCTGTATTACAACGACAAACTCCAACCTGAAGAGAAGGTAGTGGAGAACCTTGATGACTTGGGCAAACAATTTCTCGGTGGCGGTGGGAATGCAGTGAAGGAATGGGCAGCAGCACATAATTTGCAGTTTGAAGAAGTCCCACACGTTGTAACAATCTGATCGCTGTCTGACCTTTAAAGCTTATAAAAGGCGCGGGCATTTTCCGCCATGATTTTCCGTTTGAGCGTTGGTGAAAGGTTTTTCGGGAGTGCCTGCTCCGGTGAGTCGAAATCCCAGTGCGGATAGTCGGTTGCGAACATGAGTTTATCATCTAAATTGAGCTGCGCCAGAAGTTGGTCGAAGTATTCTTGTTTCGGAGGTTCTTCAATCGGCTGTGTGGTGATCCAAAAGTGCTCACGGATATACTCAGAAGGCAACCGTTTGAGTTCAGGCACTTCATCTCTCAACTTTTTCCATGCCCGATCAAGCCGCCACATCAGCGGTGGTAACCATGCAAAGCCGCCCTCAATCAGAGCTACTTTCAACGTGGGGAATTGTTCAAAGACGCCTTCGCAGACGAGACTGGTGACTTGTGTCTGAAATGCTTGTGTCATTCCGGCGTGGTCTTCGATGTAGTGTGAGGGTCTACCGACAGCGGTAATCGGTCCTACACCGACCCCTGTGAAGTGAATGCCGATTGGGAGGTCGTGCTGCACCGCCGCTTCATACATCTTCCAGTACTTACGCCGTCCTAACGGTTCCATTGTTCGGGCAAGCAGCAATATTTGCACAAACCCAGAATGCTCCGCAAGTCGATTGATCTCGGTTGTCGTGAATTCAGCGTCGTCACATGCGACAATCATTGAAGCGCGGAGTCTCGGTTCTTTTTCAAGCCACTCTTCGATTTGCCAGTCGTTCACGGCTCTTGCCCACGCCGCTGCGAATGTGAGATTCGGCATCTCACAAACCGGTGTCAGGCAATTAAGGATGCCGTATTCCATGTTAAATGCGTCCAGTAGCTGCGCACGTAGGAAGTCGAGATCAGAGCCAGGACGGTGTCCGGAGGGTGTCCACGCGTCGTATCTTGCACCGTAAAGATGAGCACGCGGAATGTATGCACCGACGCGGTCGGTTGTCCCTACCATGCTGTGATGCTTGCGCCAACGTTCGGAGAGATAAGGATACAACACCGTCTCGGAAGCGAGGGTGTTGTGTACATCACAGTCGATAATTGGTGGTTTCTGCTGTTGTGGGAGTGTCTCTGTTTTCGCCATCTTTTTCCCTCCTTTTTGTGCCTTTTGTTAATTATACACCTTCTCCGAAGATATGTCAATTTTATAGGGTTATTTAGTTTTTGGCTTTTTGCCCGTTTTAATGGGAAGGTCGCGAGCAGGAGGTCGCTCCTACAGCGGTGTACTCGGATAATACGTCTTTTTCTCAAAGTATAAATTCCTAACCCGATTTCCTGTCAATCTAAACCCCGTGATGTCTCCAGTATCATCTTGTATAAAATGAATCTCTGGAAAAAACCATGAATCTCCGAGAAAATGACCGTCGGCGTAGGTTAGTAGTATATCATCATGTCGGATGTGTTGTGCTACAAGTTGGTCCGCGCGTACACCAATAGTATAAGTTGTATCAAGTTCTTCAGAATAGTAATGACCCTCGAATTCTGCCAACTGTTTTGGTGTCAAAGGTTCAGATTTGGTCTCCTCGGCAGATTCTTCCGCTTTATCTGGCTCAGATGCTTTTGCGGGAGCAAGGACATCCTCAAGATAGAGATCTGCGACCTTTTCTGCCAAATTGAGTGGGTTAAAGGTATCCAGATTACATAGGATAACAACACCAAATTTCTGGTCGGGAAAATGCATCAAATGACTTCGAAACCCGCGCCACGATCCGCTGTGCCCAACTGTTTTCAATGCTCTGTATTCACTGATGTTCAATCCGAAGGCATAGCCGATTCGTTCTCCATTATTAAGCACACCGCGTTGGTGCATCTGCTCAATCACTATCTGTTCACCAATGTGAGTATTTTCAAAGTTCAGAATCCACTTCGCCAGGTCTGCCACCGTTGAATAGAGGGAACTTGAACCGAGGGCAGTTGTATTGTTAACAGCATGCTTAAACCGACCGTTTTCGGCTGCTTGATACGAATACGCTCGATTCTTCAGAACCATTTGGTGATCATCGTGAAAGTGGGTATTCGTCATAGCCAAAGGTTTGAAGATGTGGGTATCTGTCCATTCCCTGAATGAATCTCCCGTTACCGTTTCGACAATTTCTGCAAGCAGGTTGTACCCCGTATTGCTGTATAAAAACTCTCTCCCAGGTTCAAAATTGAGAGCCTTCTGATGCCTTGCCATTTTCAGGATATGTTTAAACGAGATTACGTCTTCCATTCCGACACCGGCGATGACAAGTGACTGCACCCAATCCCGCAGTCCGCTGGTGTGATGCAGAAGATGCCGAATTGTGATGGCGTTTCCAAAGTCCGGCATGTCAGGTAGGTGCGTCCGAATGTCGTCATCTATCGAAAGTTTCCCTTCATGTGATAACGTGGCGATGGCGAATCCCGCGAATTGCTTAGACACTGAAGCGATGTCGAAGATGGTGGTCGTCGTAATCGGAATATCATATTCCAAATTCGCCATACCGTATCCCTGTTTATAAATGACTTCACCGTCTCTGGTAACCGCCAGGGCGGCACCCGGAGAATCTCGCTGATTCCATTCTGCAAACAGCTGATCGACTTTTGCTTCAATGGTTTGATGGGTTGTCATGGTTGTTGCCTCTTGAGATTATTATTTGCAATATCTCGTACAGATTCAGCCAATAGTTGCGTATAAGGGATACAGAACGCAGTCGATTTTGGATGGTGTGCCTGTTAGTTTCGATGCTGTCAGCATTGGTGGATTTGTAAAAGTATCGTTTATGCGATACTTGTTGGTGGGATACAAAATAGGATTAAGAGGAGTGTTGAAAAAAATGAAAGCGTATTTTTAAGGGGGTATTCTCTGTCCATAAATTCCGAATTCGATTACTTTCCTAATAGACAAGCACGGATAAGATCTCTGATAATCTTACGATTTATCAACTATTTCTACTTTTAATGGCTCACGGAGGTCTGCGGCAATTTCCTCAAGGAGCACTTTTTTCCTTTTTGTACTAGTATTGGTCATTATGTAATAACGCCCGGACCGGCGTTGACCGAGTATAGGGTCCTTAGAGGTTGATATGAGAGAAAGACGCCCCACTTTGCGTTTTAGGTCTCTTACCCGCTCTATTCCTAATTTTTCAATTACCTCAGTAAAGGTTTCTGCTGAAGTGCTATGGTTGACTGTTTCTTTGTTGGGCATAGTAACGAAAAGACCTGGATTCCGAGTTAGAGGATTCCCACCGTTGTCAGGTTTAATATCGTTTTTTAGACTTTTCAGGAAATCTAACACCTGTTCATCGGTAGGTCTATACCCGCACAGACTTTCAGTTTTCTCTGCTACAGCATGTAACAAAAATTCATCTGCTTCTTCTACTAATTTGCTCCACGCCTCTGGTAACCGTGTTGCGACTTGTCTCTGTCTGGAAACGTTCCGATAGTCTTCTTGGATAGCCCTAACAGCATCTCCTGTACGTATTGACTGATAGTTCAGGTATCTGCTAAGTCGTTTAGTACTTTCTTCGCTGTCTCTTTCAATCAAATCCAGTTTGTATACTCTACGTTCTTTGTAATCCCCTTGTCCGCTTGGGTGAAAAAAGTGCCATTCCCGACCATCGGTAAGAATGGTAATCGGAACTCCTTCGTGAAAAGCGTATTCAAACAGTTGTCTCTCTGCTCCATCAATGTTTCCGACCTGCTTAACCTCAATAAAGATAAGAGGTTTTGATGCGGGATGACACAAGGAAAAGTCTACTCTCCGTCCACCTATTGAATATTCGGGAATAATAACCTGAGGATTGTATATCGGCCAATCCAAGGCATCAAGCAACCTACGTACAATACCATTAGAAACTGCTGCCTCATTTGTAAACAGTCCTTTTTCCAGATTGTTACGTATAGCGTCAATATGTTCCTTGAGTGTCATTACTGAATGAATGCTCCCTTCCAATTCCGACGAAAAGTTCTGTTACAGCGTAAGTTTATCAGAAGTTGTCCATGAAATTAATAATTCTACTTTCCCCATTATATAATCTTTTATCCAGATGTCAAGAGAAAAGCGTTTAGACTTAACCGCATTTATGATAGATTTTAGAATTACTTGGAGGATCTCATAAATAGTTGAATCGTTCAGTTAGGACAGGTGCCGCCCCTACAGGGCTTAGATTTCTTAACGAACGCCTTCCTATACAGATGCCACCCCTACGGGGTTGAAATACCACAATCTAGGCTCTCTTTATCACTTAAATGTTTAAAATTAAAGGACTAAAAATTGATCTTATAAGATAATCCTACTATTTACGTGATAGACTGTGGACGCGAGACCGGCGAGGTTAAAAACATCGCCAGCGGAGAAAGTAGGTATGCGGAAGCATATCGGGGTTAGAAACTTCGCCTACTGGTAATTGGAAGATCTATTTATAGGCTACACCATAGTTTTGAGTTTCTTGATAACTGTTTAAGGCATGTTGTATAATTAAAAAAACAGGTGGCAATGGAGCGCTGTTGAGAGAATCTTGGTTCACGCCTGCAAGCCATTTGTTAACCAAACCTCATAAATTGCGAGAAATATTATGAAAAAACAGATAGCACAAACAAATACTGATCATACCTCCCACTACTCACCTGCCACGCGTGAAGAAATTCTAAATCGTCTCCTGATCGATCTACGAAGCGATGAACGTCTTGCAGGTCTCTTGGTCGTTGGATCCGGCGCAGAAGGCTTTGAGGATGAACACTCTGATATAGATCTGTGTGCGGTTACAACCTCGGCTGACGATGTCCGATCCGCTTTTGAAGAATGGGGTGTAAAGATTCGCGAAATGCTCCATGTGTTCCATGCTCTTGAGTCCGTTAGGGCTGCCAATGTCTATCTTTGGGTGATTTTCCTTGATAACTTTCTGGAGATTGATATCTGCTTCCTCTGCTTGGACGATCTTCGAGCAACGAGAAATCGTTGGAGAACTGTATTCGATCGTTCAGGTAAAATTGAGGACTTTATGCAGTCCAGTTGGGAGAACAGACCAAAGCCTGATCTGGAAGAAGCCTATCGTTCTCGATTCGACTCAATCTGGCACTGTATTAAACACGCTTCCATTGCGGTTCAACGGAATCAACCTTGGCGCGCTATATTTGAACTTGAACTGATTCGGAATCGGGCTATCGAACTGCGCGGACTACGCGAGGAATTGGAAACGAAGCGTTTTCGGCACGTGGATCAGATGCCTGAAGATTTTTTGACGGATCTTGAGAATACGCTGGTCTTGAGTTTGAGAAGTGCTGATATTATGGATGCGTTGAAAGCGGCAACAGCGTGTTTTTTCCGTGAAGCTCGGCATTATGATGAAATGCTGGATCTCGAACTTGCAAAGAGTTTTGAGACAAAAATGAAAGCGTATCTTGAACTCTTTGAGGAGAATCTATGAAGATTAGGAACCTTCTGTATTTCCCTTCAGAGGCGATAGAATTCCCGTGCATTTTCAGACAAGATTTTGCGTGCCAGCGATTGGGGTAACTGCGTAGGGAAAGCCTCTTCAGGGGAATCGAAGTGCCAGTGTGGATAATCGCTTGAAAACATCAACATATCTTCTGAATCAAGCTGCCCCACAATCTGAAGCAGTTCTGCAGCAGTTGGTGGCGCATCAATCGGTTGGAGTGTCATACGAATGTGTTGCCGAATGTACGCTGATGGCGGCTGCTTCACCCACGGTGTCAATCCCCGCAAACCGCGCCACTCTTTATCGAACCGCCACATAAGCGAGGGCATCCATGTAATACCGGTTTCTATGAGTGCAACGCGTAAGTCAGGAAACTTGTCGAAAGCTCCTTCCGACACGAGACTGAGTACCTGCGCCTGAAAAACCTGCGACATGCCGACGTATTCCTCCAAATAAGTTGAGGGCCATCCTACAGATGTCGGTGGCAGTCCCGGTGCCCCACCGTAATGGATACCGACGACGAGTTCATGACGCACAGCTGCATCGTAGATAGGATGATAGCGTCTATTGCCATAAGGTGCCTGTGATCGGGCGGGTAGCATCACCTGAACAAATCCGGGATGTTCACCTAAACGCTCAATTTCCCGAACAGCGAGTTCAGGATTTTGGCTTGGGACAATCAATGAGCCGCGTAGGCGCGGTTCTGGATCAAGCCAATGCTCGATCTGCCAGTCATTGACTGCCGAAGCGAGAGCTGCCGCGAGGTCTTCGTTGTGGACACTCTGTACCCGAAACCCACAGGTGAGTATGCCGTATTCTACCTCCCAAAAATCAAGAGCATGTTTACGTAGCAGTGCTAAATCCGATGCAGGTCGATCTTCTGTGGGATGTGTAATTTCTGGACGGGTTGAAGTCGGAACACCGTCTGGATAGTCGTTGGCGTCCGGTCCAGGAAACCCGGATTCTTCGCAATAATCACACCAGTAGTCCGGTAGATACGGATAGAGCATTCGCAGTGACGGGAGTCGGTTGTGCAGGTCGCAGTCAATTATGGATGTCCCAGACTGAACGAAACTCGGTTTTCCATTCTTTGTTTCCATTCATTTTCCTTTTAGATTTATGCCGTTGTTTTATTATCTTCCACCGTATGTGTGCCAAAATAGGATCGGTTCACCTTCCCAGCCGTGCTCTTTTACATAGTGGACAAGTCCTGCTACCGTCTTGCCGGTGTAGGTATTTTCAAGCGTGATGTCTTCCTGTTCTGCCATCAGTGCCACTGCGCGCATGCTGGCTTCCGTTGGAATGGCGTACCCCTTTCCGAAATCACCGTGCCAAAGTTCAATGCGACGTGGGTTGATGTAATCAGCATCCGCCGCGCCAATAAGACGCAAAGTACGCCGCACCATACGGGAGATTGCCCACGGGTTGGCGACTACCCAATCGGCGACGCGGACGCCGACAATTTGGGTCTGTAGTCCCGCAAGTCTCGCACCGACTATCAAGCCCGCGAGGGTGCCACAGGTCCCCACCGGTACAAAGATAAAACGTGGTTCTGGCAAGAGGTCCTCTTCAATCTGTGATTTCAACTCTAAAACTGCTTTCACATAACCGACAGAACCCAGCGGTGAAGAGCCTCCGGCTGGGATGAAATAACGTTCCTCTCCTATCCCAAGAAATGTCTTTATCTGTTCTGACGCATAACGGGCGAACATAGTACTCATGTGTTGAACCTCGTGGATCCGGTCTGCTTGCTCACGGATTGTGCGGTAATTTGTTTCAGAATACTCGGTACGAGGTTGTTTAAAGAGCAGACATTCCACGCGAAAATCAGATGCTTTGCCGTAAACGACCGTCGCTCGGACGTGATTAGAGCCTGTCGGACCGATCGTAAAGAGCGTCTTTCTTCCATCTGCATTAGGATCCGATTCTGCTGCTGCGAACATGTACTCCAGTTTCCGGACCTTGTTGCCACCGCCCAACGGACCACTCAGGTCATCCCGCTTTATCCAAAGCGATTTGAAGCCGAGGGCATCCTCAAGGTTTGAGAGACGCTCCACAGGGGTCGGAAAATTTCCCAGTGAAAGGTATGGGATAGATTCAATCATTTGTAGTTGGATGCGCAGTAACTTGTTGCTACTGAACAATATCACTCTCAATTATCTGACCTGCGACGTGTCTGCCAAGCGCGGCAATCGTCAACGTCGGCGGCACACCGATAGAGGTCGGGAAAAGACTGGCGTCTGAAACAAATAAGCCTTTCACCGCATGGGATTCCCCAGAAAGTTTGACGACAGATTTGTGTCGATCTTCGCCCATTTGGAGCGTGCCTTGCGGATGACTCGAAGCCAACATGATGTCGTGTGGGACAATGCCGCGTTGACGGATAACTTCAAGGTCTGTCTCTGTTTTGATAGGGAGGTGTTGTGTATAAGGCATTATAATCTCGGTCGCACCTGCAGCGAGGAGTAGACGTGCTGCGTTCATTGCCCCTTCCACCATTACCTTTTTATCCGAACGCCGAAGACGGTATGAGATGTTAGGTGTTCCCTTGTGATTGATTGATACGCGTCCCGTTGTTCTATCGTGCAAGAGGACCAAAAGCGCGGCGATGTGTCGGTAGCGTTCCATCAATTCTCGATGACCTCTACCGAACCCGGGTAAACTTGATGCAACTATCATTTCTGAACCAAAAGCCGGCATGAGCAGGTAGCCACTGTCCGGAGAGCGTCTCAAGTCGAGAAACTCATCAATATAGTAACTTTGCGGAATGCCAAGATGTCCGTTGATAGTTTCATTGAAGATGCCGCCGACAAAGGCAGCAGGGTGCAGATGGAGATTTTTGCCTACCCGCCGATTCGCATTTGGAAGTCGACTTTTTAACCAGAGTTGTGGGGAGTTGATGGCACCTGCGGCTAACACTACGACCTTGCTTTCGACGTGCAATGTCCCCGATGGAAGTCGCGCTGAGACCCCTACAGCTTGCTTTCGTTTAACGTGTATTTTCTCTGCTATACAATTACTATAAAGTCGTGCACCCGCCGTAAGTGCCAAGGGGATATATGTAACCGCCATACTTTGTTTGCCGGTTCTTGTCGGTTCAGTCTGAATGGATTTGGAAGTAGGGCATCCAAAAAGGCACCGCGCACCACAGGTCGGGCAAACACCGCGATTGTGCTTTTGCAATCCACCACGCCACCTCATCACCTCACACCCTCGGCGAATAACTGCATTTAATTGGTTTACGTCTGTTTCTTGCATCTGTGTAACACCAAGGGTCTGTTCCACCTGATCGAAGTGAGACCATATCTCTGGAACTCCCCACCTGTATAGGACGGCTTGTGGTGGACGAACCGCATAGCAGAGATTGTGCACCGTTGAACCGCCGACCCCTATACCTTGTGAAATGAGGATTGCACCGTCACGTGTGCATCGTAAACCGCTATCCCAGAAGAGACGACGGAGCATCTCAGGTTCATAAGTGCCAAAAGTGTTTGAATCATGATGTTCTCCTGCCTCTAAGATAATTACCGAAAGTCCTGCTTCAGCGAGTTCCTTAGCGACCACCGCACCACCAGCACCGGAGCCGATGACGCATACATCGGCAATCTCTTGTTGTATCTTCTTTTTTCGCTGTGAAGGGCGGACAGTGTTGATGATATTGGAGATTCGAGATTGAGATTTATTCATGGTATAAGATGGTGCTTGCAAGCTGTATCGCTAACCCGCTGCAAGGTGACCCTTTCCGATAACTGAAAACTGACTGCTGACAACCGAAAACTATATTAGTAGACTTCATTTTACGTTTATGATAGCATATTTGCGCGCGTCTATCAACCTATAGCTTTCAACGGGTAAAGGAGGAGGCTGATGGAATTTGTTCAATTGACAGCGGCACAGCGTCAAGAATTTGAGGAAAACGGTTACCTCATCGTGCGTTCCGCAATTGATAGTGAAATGATTGGTCGCTTGACGGAAGTCGGTGATCGGCTCATGGAATCCTTTGAATACCACAACTATTACGCACACCGACGGGACGGTTTGGTCCAAGATCCAGCGTTTGCTGATCTCGCGACACAGTCAAAAGCGGTGCCGTTAATTCTTCAACTGCTCGGTACGAATATCCATATCACGAACACCGCGCTTATCTACAAACATCCGCAGGCACCTGAGAAACCCGATAACCGTAACTGGCATCGGGATGTCGGTGTACACTTAGATGTTGGACACGCAGGGTGTCCCCGGGTCGGCTTGAAGGTGGGTTATTGTTTAACAGATTTCAGTGTGCCGAATTCAGGAGCGACTTGGTTTGTTCGGAGAAGCCATAAGTTGGAAGAACCGTTGCGCATTCCTGAGGGCGAAGTTGATCCACAGGTGTATGATGAACCACTACTTCGAGCAGGCGACGCGTTTCTGTTTGAAAGCCGTATCTACCATGCCGCCGGACTGAATTTCAGAAAAAATATCTCCAAGGTGGTTATTTACGGATACCACTATCGCTGGATTAAGCCTGATTATTATCTGCGGTACTACAACGATATACTGCAACCCGAGGTCAAACTGGTAGAAAATTTGGACGACCTCGGCAGACAATTTCTTGGTGCATCTACGGATACGCAGGGCAGGATTGATCCGAACGGGGTTCATTGGGCTGGTGAAGAATGGGCGAAGTCACACAATCTGAATCTGGAACAAGCTCCCCAAGTTGTGACAATTTAACATTATCAGAGAGGACGAGTATGAAAGAAGTTAAAGTAGGTATTGTTGGGTGTGGTGGTATTGCCGGTGGCAAACACCTCCCAGGTCATCAGAAGGTCAAAGGTGTTTCAATTATCGCCGCATGCGATATTGACGAATCGAGAGCAAAAGCGTTCGCGAAAGAGCACGACATTCCACATGTTTTCAGCGATTATGAAGAATTAGCGGCGATGGATGAGTTGGATGCAGTGAGTGTCTGTACGCCAAATAACTTCCATGCTGGTCCTACTATCGCTGCATTGAACGCAGGGAAACACGTTATCTGTGAAAAACCGATTGCCGCCAATGCAATAGACGGACAGGCGATGGTGGATGCACAAAAAGCCAGTGGCAAAGTGCTGCAGATCGGGTTACAATCTCGGTTTCGCTCCGGGGCACGTACGTTGCGTAAACTCTACGATGACGGATTTTTTGGCGACATCTATTATGCTCGTGCAATGTCGGTCCGACGGCGCGGGGTCCCTGCCTCGCCATCGTTTCTCAGTAAAGCCATCGCCGGTGGTGGACCGCTGATTGACATCGGTGTGCATATCCTTGATGTGTTGCTTTGGATGATCGGTTGCCCGAAACCTATTGAGGCGTTTGGGGTGACAGCAACGAAGTTTGGGCATAAAGAAAATGTCATCAATCCGTGGGGTAAATGGGATCCTGAAGATTTTGAAGTTGAAGACTTCGCGATGGGTACAATCCGTTTTGAAGGCGGTTTGACGGTGACGTTGGAAACCGCATGGGCATCTCATATCGAAAATATCGGTGGGACCTTCTTCATGGGTGATTTAGCTGGTGCGACTTATGAACCGCTTCAGATTTACCGCGATAAGAAGGATGAGATGGTGAATTATAAACCGAAACTTCTCACGGGTTTACTGAGTGAGTTTGAATCGTTCCACAAGGCTGTTCGTGAAGGGTTGCCGTCCCCAGTGCCAGCAGAAGAGGTGCTGAACGTGGCTAAAATTTTCGATGCACTCTACGAATCTGCTCGGATAGGACGTTCCGTACCTATTTCATAAAGTAAATCTATTCAACTCAGTTCTTGTAGGCACGTTTCCACAACGTGCCTACTGTTGTGTCGGCTTCTCATAACTTGCCCGCACAACCGTTTTAATACCACCACGAATATTAAAATCTCCGACAACCTCTACCTTCCGCGGACGGCACGCTTCGACAAAATCCTCAAGCACCTTATTTACCACATGTTCGTGAAAAATACCGACATCTCGATAGAAAAGGAAATATTCCTTCAACGATTTCAGTTCGACGCAGTCCTGATCCGGCACGTAAGTGATACAAATTGTCGCGAAATCCGGCAACCCCGTTTTAGGACATACGGCGGTAAACTCTAAGTTGGTAATTTCAATTGTGTAATCTTGGTGGCTATACTGGTTTTCCCAGGTCTCGATTGCTGGGGTTTTCAGTTCGCGGATGTGGGTTTGTAAATCATCATAGCCGGTTGACTGGCTCATTTTTTAAATCTCCACTCTTAACTACATATACTGGGGCTACGCAGGACTATGCTCCGATGACACGCTGGCAAGGACAAGGCGATCTTTTTCCGCATAATCTTTGAGCAGTTCGCACGCGCAATAGGCAGGTTCAGCATTGATGAGATCACTAACAGGATCAGATTGCGTATCCCCGATCTCAAAGAGAAGTTTTCCATTCGGGGCAAGGTATTGTGGTGCTTCTGCAATTAGTCGGCGAATCACAGCAAGACCATCATCGCCTGCAAATAGGGCAATCTCAGGTTCATAGTCGCGGACATCCGGACTCAAACTATCTCGTTCTACATTCTTGACGTAGGGCGGATTACAAACTATCCAATCAAATTGCGTCTGTTCAGGATTGTCTATCTGCTTTATCGGTTCAAACAGGTCGCCTGACATAAATGTAATCTGTGCTGTACATGCGTGTGTTTCGGCGTTTTTTTCTGCAACTGCAAGGGCTGGTTCAGACATATCGGTCGCAACAATATTCCACTCTGGTTGGTGGACTGCGAGGCTGGTAGCGATAACACCACTCCCTGTACCGAGTTCGAGCAGCCGTTGTGGGGTATCCATTTTGGTGGCAAGAACCGTTTCAACGAGTTGTTCCGTCTCCGGTCTCGGAATCAGCACTCGTTCATCAACGTAGAAGTCTAAAGATAGGAACTCTTTACGGTTTGTTAGGTAGCTGACCGGAGTGTGCTCAATACGTTTTTTGATGAGTTCCCGAAACGGCATGAGGTGTTTTTGGAAGACTGGCATTTCGAAGTGGAGGTAGAGTTGCAGGCGACTCTTGTTTAGTAGATGTCCAAGCAGGACCTCGGCATCTAACCTCGGATTTGAGATACCGTGCTGTTCAAAATATCCAGATGTCCAGTCGAGTAAATCCACGACACGCCATATCTTATTAGGCATGGTTTAAGGTCCTTAGTCGGCGTGTATTAGGTTTGTTTCAACTTTTCTGCTTGATCAGCGGTTGTCAGTTGATCGATAAATGCCTGTATATCCCCATCTAAGATGGAATCTAATTGGTAGGAACTGAATTGGATCCGGTGATCCGTGACACGGGATTGCGGGAAATTGTAAGTGCGAATCTTCTCACTCCTATCACCGCTGCCAACCATTGAGCGACGCGTCTCTGCACGTTCGCTATTAAGTTCAGACTGTTTTTGCTCTTGAAGGCGGGCACGGAGAATCTTCATCGCTTTGGAGCGATTCTTGTGTTGAGATTTTTCGTCTTGACACGTTACAACTAACCCCGTTGGGATGTGTGTAATCCGGATAGCAGAGTCGGTTGTGTTAACGCTTTGCCCACCGGGACCCGAGGAACGGTAGGTATCAATTCGCAATTCGGTCGCTTCATCAATCGCCAAATCGAGTTCTTCTGCTTCAGGGAGGACCGCTACTGTTGCAGCAGAGGTGTGGATACGACCACTCGCTTCCGTTGCTGGGATGCGTTGTACACGATGGATGCCCCCCTCGAATTTCAGTTGACTGTACACACGCCCGCCGTCAATCGAGAAGATAATCTCTTTGACCCCTTTTAACCCTGTCGCATTTGAGTTGAGAATTTCGAGTTTCCAATTTTGCCGCTCCGCATATCGGGTATACATCCGAAATAACTCAGCAGCAAAGAGGCTGGCCTCTTCTCCACCGGTGCCTGCTCGAATCTCGATGATAACGTTCTTTTCATCGTTCGGGTCTTTTGGAATCAGGAGCAGCTTCAGCTCCTCTGTGAGTTCTTCCTTTTGGACAGTGAGGCTTTCCACTTCTTCTTGGGCTAACCCAACAATTTCTGCATCCGTTTCCGATTCTAACATGTGGAGCGTCTCTTCGAGTGCCGATTCTAACTGCTGGTACTCCTGGTATGTAGACACAATCGGGGAGAGTTCCGCGTGTGTTTTGGATAACTCTATTAACCGTTGTTGATTTGAAATCTGCGCTGGATCTCCGAGTGCTTTTTCAACTTCGGCATATTTGGTTTCGATATCCTTGAGTTTTTCAAACATTTTTTGACACCACTACAGGCTAACGCCTGATATTAGATTTGAAAGTAAAAACTTGTTTATCTCTAACTTTATAAAAGCCGACCCGTGTCTGCTGTTATAAGACACGGGGCATGCGCTATTGGGTAATGTTTCTACTCATCGTCTTCGCTGGCGCTGAGTCCGTAGCGTCGGCGGAAACTTTCAACGCGTCCAGCAGTGTCAATAAAGCGGGCTTGCTGCCCGGTGTAGAATGGATGGCATTTTCCACAAATATCGACTCGCATTGCCGGTTGGATTGCGAGCGTGTTGTGGGTCGCGCCGCAGACGCATGTGATCACACATTCTACCATTTCGGGGTGTATTTCAGATTTCATGATGTCCTTCCTTAATTTTGAAATACCGAATCGCTAATTTGCTATCCGGTTAGAAACTTCTTATATCCTTGTAGGCGTGCCTTTCAAGGCACGCGTCGGCAAGCAGTGTAGAGAAGAGACACGCTTACCGTTTGGCACGAGCGTTGTTTCTCGCAGGAGCACTGCCGTAACCTGTATTATCAACCATTCCTTCAAGGAACCCTTCATTCGTGGTAGTTTTACCAAATTGTCCAACGAGCATTTCCAATGATTCCGCGCTATCCATCTGACTTGTGAATTTCCGCAGCACCCAGACCTTATTAAGCACATCCGGGGCTAACAAGAGTTCTTCACGGCGCGTCTTTGACTTTTCAAGATTAATCGATGGGAAAATCCTGCGGTCCAACAGGGAACGTTCCAAGTGGATTTCCATGTTCGCGGTCCCTTTAAACTCCTCATAAATTGCTTCGTCGCCGCGGCTTTCGGTACCTATGAGGACAGATGCTATAATCGTAAGACTACCGCCTTCTTCAAATTTCCGTGCAGCACCGCAGAACTGACGTGGTTTCACAAGAGCCATCGCATCTAAGCCGCCGGTCAATGTTTTACCACTATGTGGTGCGGTTAAATTGTAGGCTCGCGCGAGTCGGGTCAGACTGTCTAATAGGATAATGACATCTTTTCCGTACTCAGCCCACCGTTTCGCTTTTTCAACCGCCATTTCGGCAACTTGGATGTGTCGTTCGGGATACTCATCGAAAGTTGAACTAATGACTTCTCCTTTGACAGAACGTGCCACGTCAGTGACCTCTTCTGGACGTTCGTCAATCAGGAGGAAAATGAGGGAAACTTCAGGATGATTCGATTCAATGCCAGCGGCGATGTTCTTCAGCAATGTCGTTTTGCCGCTGTAAGGCGGCGCGACAATCAATCCACGCTGTCCCTTACCAACAGGTGCCATCAAGTCCACCATACGGGTCGCGAATTCCGACGCGTTGTGTTCCAGTTTCAATTGTTGGTGTGGATAGATAGGGGTGAGATTATCGAAAAGGATTTTCTGTTTCACGGCTTCTGGTTTCTCTCCGTTGACCTTCTCGATCTGTAGCATTGCAAAGTAGCGTTCTGCTTTGTTCTCCGTCTTTTTCGGTGGACGAATCACGCCTTCAACGACGTGACCCTTCTGCAGATCAAATCTTCTGATTTGCGATGAAGATACGTAGATATCTTCGTTGCTCTGCAGATAGTTGAAGCGCGGTGAGCGGAGAAAACCGTAGCGTTGATCCCGGTCATCTAAAATTTCCAGAACACCGCCACCGTAAAATTGGGTTTCCCCGTCAGATTTAGCCTCTATAATTTCGTTAATCAATTCCTCTTTCCGAGACCCGGTGTATTCGTCCATCCCGAGTGCCAGTGCGAAGTCTTTGAGTTCCGAGAACTCCATCTCTTGGAGCTTGCGAATGTCCAAGCTCTCCATAATTTCTAATACTCCTCATTGTGCCCGGTTCCAAAGTAATCATTCCACTGTGGTGTTCGTCTGACAACCTAGCGTATTCTTTATTCCCACTCACATAGCGGTAGTCGCAAAATGTAATTGCAATTAAAAAGCTATTGCGGAAGTGGGATATCAAGAAGAGGTTAAAAATGGAATCAGGGCGGATTCTATAGAATAATTTACTGAAATTGGTTTCTATCGCTTTCGGGACGCGGCTGAAACCGCATCTACCGAGTTTCCCTACACTGTCTGTTAGTAAAGCAGTGTAGGACTGACGCACGAAGACCGGGGTTTCCTACAAAACAGGTAAGCCGGTATGACACCCCAACTTAATGCATGAGAAATTGCCGTTGAGATGCCCAACAGAGCAAAATGCAGAATATACGGGGTATCGATGGAGTAGGTGCAGTGTTGCCCGCGGAAATGTTGCTTGTATGGATGCTTCGCGGTGTGTGCGAAAAAGGTAGTTTCTACCTAAGGATACCACTGCTGGATTTTTCATAATCGGGAAACAGATTGAAGCTTGATGTCGCCCACAATGTGTTACAACCAATATCGTTTTTCCTCAAACCACGCTTTCTCAGCAGCTTAAACTGTTTTATGAGGTAAAATCTGCGAATTGAAGTTTTTAAGCGTGCTCGCGCTAGGAAGTTAAGAACCTTACTTGTTAATTATACCGAATTGATCTAAAAAGGTCAAGTTTTTTTCAAAAAAAGTCATTATTTCGGAATTATGATGGATAGGCGCGGTTGAAAAACCGCGCACGTAGCCTATTCTTCGTCCTCGCCTTTCAGCTTTTTAAGAAGCCGTCGGACGTTCTGATTGTACTGATTATTTGTCAGATAACCCTCCCAGAGGGCAATCGCATCGTCGTTGTAACCTTGTGAAACATAATATTCGCCAAGGGCTATCAACGCAGTATCGGAGAGCGGGTTCTTCTCAATTGAGGTTTTGAATTCAGCGACGGCGGTTTCTTTGTCGCCATTGAGAAGCGCCAATTCACCTCTACCGTAAGGAATCAAGGCGTGTTCGGGATATTCCGTTGCCAACTCATTTATCATCTTCTGAGCGTCTTCTGCCTTATTCAGATGATGGCTTGCACGTGCAGCAAGAATCGTTGCGTAGATAACCTGATTGCGAAGTTCGCGTTTTTCCGCATCGTTTTCTGACTTATTAAGCATCCGTTTCGCTGTGCGAGCGGCAGCTCTGTACCTCGCACGGGCTTGGACGTAATTCTCATACTTGTAGGTCAGGTCGCCAAGGGTTTTCAAACCGATATAAGAATCGCCTTTTTGATCGACAAGATCCTGGAATACTCCAGCAGCTTTCCGATCCTTTAGCCGGTAGTGGAGCACTTCAGCGAGACTTTGTAACGCATCAAGGTTTTGCGTATTCGCGGCGACGGCACGTTCGAGAGCCTCACGTTCCTTTTCAGGCTCATCTAATTTTTTGTGTACCAGTGCCATTAACCAATAAATCTCGGAGTCTTTGCCCCGTGCCATTCCAACAACTGAATTGTAAGTTTCCAGAGCTTGCTCGTAGGATTCGGAGGTATAATGATTCCGCCCAGTGTCAATAACTGCTTCGATGATGCTACCATCTCGGCGTGCTGCTTGTTTCAGGACTTCTTTCGCGCGTTGGTGCATCCCAACTTTTCGGTAGCAAATTGAGAGACGGAGATAAGCGTACGGGTCGATTTTCGCTTTTGCAGCTTCCGCACGAGCAATCGCATCGAAGTATAACGCACCCGCATCACGGTAGTTCTCATCACCGTAGAAGAAGCTTGCAATCATAAGTTCTGCGTCGTAGTAGTTTCCCTGCTCATCGCCAGCGATACCACCTTGCCCACCGAAATTCCGCATGACTTCTGATGCAGTGACGCCGAATCCGGAATCTGCAACTTGAAGACCTACGTTGCCCATTGCTCGACTTCTCTCAACGCCGCCACGCGGTCGGTCTCGTTCACGTGTCGCTTCTTGTTGTGCCAAGGCTCTGCCGTACTGGGTCGCCAATGGATCGTCCGGCTCTGGAATACTGGCGTTGAGTGCCGTCAGTTCCTCTTTTGCTTTTTCAATTTCTTTTTCAGTGCCTTCGATCTTTCCGTACCTTTTAACGAGGGACTGATAAGTGCGTTTCGCTTCTTCCTCGTTTTTAAGGTTCTCTTTCTGGATTTGCCCTTTACGAGCGATCGCTATCGCGGCACGTTCGCTTCTCGGATTACGGTTCGCGAAGTTGTCGTAAATTTCGACTGCCTGTTCAAAGTTATTCGCATCCTCGTAGGTTTTTGCTAACATCAATTGTGCATTGTGGCTCAATTCCAGATTCGGAAATTTGTTAACAATCGCGTCAAATTGCGTTTGGGCTGTGTTATAATTCTTTTCTCGATAATAGTGCATGCCGAGGTCATAGTATGCTTCGGCTGCTTCATCGCTTTCCGGTGCCGCTGCGATAACTGCTTCATAGGCTTTGATGCCTTCCGCCGGTTGATTCAAGTGTTCAACCAACAGTTTACCTATGGCAAGTTGTGCTTTAATAGCTACTGGTGTGCCGGGTTCGGTATCCACAATACTTTGATAAGCTGCAAGCGCGCCCGGGTAATCTTTCTCAGCAGCGAGGTTTTCTGCGGCGCGCAGTCCGCCACCGGATACGCAGCCGATTTGCACCCCTGCCATCAAAATAATAGCAATGAGCACACAATACTTCTTACTTTTAATTGCAAGTTTTTGGAAGTTTGCGAGTTGCGCCAAGAATTTCACGATTTTTCTCCTTTTTTCGTATGCGCTTAATGTGAGGGCACCAATATGAATTGGCATCCGTTGCTTTAGTAGCACGATCTGGATGCGCACTCTTCAATGAATGCTAAAACGTCTTGTCGGGTGTACCCCTCTTTTTGGATGAGTTCATCGCAATTGACTCTGTTTTTCGCGTCAGGTCCCTTACCGGCTTCGAGGATTGCGTTTGTCAACCAACTGGTACGAACACCGTTGATGCCGGAGGTATAGTTCGTCTCGTATTCACCTTTTGCCAAACCGACGAGTTGGTCAACTTTGTTCTGAGGGTATCCCTCTGGACGCGGATAAGAGAGTGGTTCCGCCTCACCGCCTTTGGGTATGTAACGAATGCCATTTTTAATTTCAATCGTGCCTTCGTCGCCTTCTAAGATGACCCATTCCTCAAATCCGACACGTGTATTACCGAGGATGGTGATTGTCCCTTCGGCACCGTTATCCAGCGTTACATCAGAGTAGGAATTAATTTCAACAAACTTCGGAACGAGGTTTCCATCGTCGTCCTCAAACTTCATATCGGTTGTACCATAGACTTCAGCAGGCAAAGCATCCGTCATCCACAAAAATATGTCTTGGAGATGGCTTCCAGAGTCGTTAGGCTGTCCACCGCCAGAGAAGCGTGGGTTGCCGCGCCAGCCGTGTGCTCCCCACCGCTGTGCCATATAGACATCGAACTTCTGTAGATTTCCGATACGACCCTCGGCGATAGCACGTCTACCTGCCATATAGGTATCTTCGTAGTGTCGTTGATACCCACCGACGAGATGTAGCCCACTCCCCATAGCAATTTTCGTTACCGCAATTGCGTCGCCGACGATATTTGCCATCGGTTTTTCGACGATGACATGGCAACCAGCGCGGAGGGCATACTTTGTGTGTATATCGTGCAGGGAGTGTGGTGAGAAAACGCCGACGATATCTAAATCTTCGTGATTAAGCATCTCGACAAATTCATATTCACCGAGGTAGCGTTTACAACTGTTCGCTTTGTAACCGTCAACGCGTTCTTTGAGAGCGTCCTCTAAAGCGTCCAAGCTTGCTTCGTGGGTATCCACAGCGGCAACGACTTCTGCATCCGGGCGTGTCGCGAAACCGAGAGTGTTGCCACGTCCGGCACCGCCTGGTCCAATTACACCAACTCTTAAAATATCGTTTTTGCTTGCCATAATTCTAACATCTCCGCAGGTATGTGAAAAGAAACTTTGGGGCTATTATGCCAACTTTGTGTATTCATACACTGGCATCGTAATAGTCCGAACGGGTTGCTGGTGTTTCCACACTGCTTGTTGTAAGCGGTCGACCGTCTTTGGGGCGAAGTATTGTTCTCCTGTCTCAACGTTAACCCGGGCTGGCACGTTCTCAATTAAGAAAAATTTTCCACCCATCTCAAGGGCGTACGTAACCTTCTGCTCAACTAGGATTTCGTTCCAGGTTGCCTCGTTAGACATTTTTTCTCCTTATTTTGAAATCAATCCATCGTCTTGGATCGGGTTCGTACAAAGTAATGAGTTTAACCAAAGGTCTTGATGGGTAACTACACTGGATATGCAGAGGTCGCTTAGATTTCGTGAATCCAAGAATAAGACAACTCGGTCCATACTTATCTTTTGGATAATCTTCCAGCATTTCACACGTTTCTATTGCTTCACGAACTTCTTGCATTGTAATACGCCGTATGATGCTTTGGTTAGTGGCATGTCGCGAAAGTTCAAACTGCCAATTTCTGATTTTGGTGCATATTTCGTCGAGATGGCTCATGTCATGGCGCAATTACTGTAGTTTCATCATCAAATACCTTAACGGCTAAAGACGCGGAAAAGTTTTTTTATCGGATCGTAGAATTCGTCAACTACGCGCTCTTTAAGCGGAATGATGGCGTTGTCCGTAATCGTAATATGCTCCGGACATACCTTCGTGCAGCATTTGGTGATATTACAATACCCGATACCGTCTGAATCTTTCAACTCTTCCAGTCGATTCTCGGTATCAATCGGATGCATCTCCAAGGAAGCCGCGTAGACGAAGAATCGGGGTCCTATAAATTCTTCGTGGAGATCGTGTTCCCGGAGGACATGACAGACATCTTGACAAAGGAAACACTCAATACATTTCCGAAATTCTTGGACGTGGTCGATGTCTTCCTGCTCCATCCGCCACGTGCCATCTTCGGCATCAGGAGGTCGCGGTGTAAAGGGCTTCATCTTCTCTTTAACCCTGAAGTTCCATGACACGTCCGTAACGAGGTCTTTAATGAGCGGGAATGCCCGCATCGGTTCGACTGTGACGGGCTCGTCAAGGGGCAAGTCATTAAGGCGCGTCATACACATCAATTTCGGCTGCCCATTGACTTCAGCGGAGCAAGAACCGCATTTTCCTGCCTTACAGTTCCATCGGACAGCCATATCGTTTGCCTGTTCGGCTTGGATACGATGAACAGCGTCTAAAACCACCATACCTTCGGAGACTTCGGTATCGTAATCAACAAATTCAGCACCATCCGCATTGCCGCGCCAAATTCTAAAAGTTGCTTTCGCCATTTTCTATTCCCTTTTTCTTAGGTAATGTGCGTACGCTTTACGATTGGATAACATGTTTTAAAGCACACCGTCCTTCTATTCCATCTCGTCTATGATTTCCTGCAGGTCAGCCCGGAGTTCATCAACTGGATGTCGCCTGACCTCCATCGTACCATCATCTGTCTTCTTGATGATAGTGTTGTATTTACTAGCACCGGGTTCCTCTTTCTCAGGATGATCGTCCCGTGAATGGGCACCAATGCTCGCCCTCCGCTCTAACGCTGCAAGCGCGATCGCTTCGGAGATAGTGAGCAGACAGTCAAGGTCAAGGGCTGTATGCCATCCGGAGTTGTATTCACGATTACCGATAGCATGAACGGTTGCTGCTTTTTCGCACAAACTCTCAATTTCCTCTAAGGCTTGTGTAAGGCTTTCTTGGCTTCGGGCAATCCCTACCAGTTCCTGCATTTTGTCTTGGAGTTGTGCCTGAATATCGTAGGGTCCCATCTGCTCACCACTACCGTCGTTTGCTGGATTCTCAAACGGTTTGAGTGTATGTGCAGCGATTTCATCAATTTGCCCTTCGTCAAGTGGGACGGTTTCGTTCTCCATCGCAAATTGCGCTGCATATTCACCGGCGCGTTTACCGAAAACAAGCAGGTCAGATAGCGAGTTACCACCCAGTCTATTCGCACCGTGTAAGCCGGCAGCACATTCACCCGCAGCGAAAAGCCCCGGAACTGCTGTCATCTGTGAATCAGCATCCACACGGATACCACCCATAATATAGTGTGTCGTTGGACCCACCTCCATCGGTTCTTCGGTGATGTCGATGTCAGCGAGTTCTTTGAACTGGTGGTACATGCTCGGCAGCTTCCTACGAATATGCTCGGTAGCATTCGGAATCTTTTCCTTAATCCATGATATATCCAAGAATACACCGCCGTGTGGGCTACCGCGGCCTTCTTGGACCTCTCGGACGATGCACCGCGCAACATGGTCACGGGTCAGAAGTTCCGGAGGACGACGCGCTTCCCGATCACCTTGGGTGTACAGCCACCCTTCTTCCGGGTTATCCGCCGTTTGATTCACGTAGAGTTCAGGGATGTCGTCGAACATGAAGCGGTTGTCTTCGTTGTTTGTGAGGATCCCCCCTTCGCCGCGCACCCCTTCTGTAACCAAGATACCTCGAACACTTGGGGGCCACACCATACCCGTGGGATGAAATTGGACGAACTCCATATCTATTAATTCTGCCCCAGCGTGGTAAGCGAGGGAGTGTCCATCACCGGTGTATTCCCAACTATTACTCGTAATTTTGTATGCTTTTCCGACACCACCCGTTGCTAAAACAATGGCTTTCGCAGAAAAGACTTTGAAGCGTCCTTTTTCACGTTCGTAGCCGAATGCCCCTGAGACCCTATCTCCCGTCTTTAGGAGCGAAATGACGGTATTCT
The DNA here is from genome assembly GCA_958295815.1 of Candidatus Poribacteria bacterium. GTDB lineage: Bacteria > Poribacteria > WGA-4E > WGA-4E > WGA-3G > WGA-3G. The sequence goes on from OY282374.1 coordinate 1,175,480, forward strand.
CCATGTGCACTTCGATGCCTTGATGAATGCCGTGATCTTGCAAGGCACGGATCATTTCCAATCCCGTCCGGTCCCCGACGTGTGCAAGGCGCGGATATTGGTGCCCCCCAAAGTTCCGTTGAAGGATACCGCCATCTTGGGTCCTATCAAAGAGTGCCCCCCATGCTTCGAGTTCACGCACCCGATCGGGTGATTCCTGTGCATGGAGTTCCGCCATGCGTGCGTTGGAGAGGTACTGACCACCACGCATCGTATCAGCGAAGTGAACGCGCCAGCTGTCTCTTTCATCGACGTTCGCCAGAGCCGCAGCGACGCCTCCTTCTGCCATAACAGTGTGTGCCTTGCCGAGTAAGGATTTGCACACGAGTCCAACCTTGAGATCACTTGTAGCCGCTTCAATGGCAGCACGAAGTCCAGCACCACCGGCTCCGATTATTAGGACGTCATATTCATGAGTTTCGTAAGATGCCACGTAAAATTTTCCTCTCTATAAACATTTCTTTCTTACACCGAATTTATTAAAATATAATCCAGTCTTGACCTATTGTCGGTGCTATAAAACGGACGTATACATCGGAAAAACCAACCCAACAGAGACTCATCCATGCCCAGAGCATGTGTCGCTCGTTTAAGCAGCTGACGCAATTATATGCTTGCCGACGGATAGGTGCTTTGGAAAGCAAATCAATACCACCGCCGACCAAATGGCGCAAGGAGTGGCATCCGAAGGTGTAGCCACCTAAAAGGACAACATTACCTGCCAAAATGATAGTACCTACACCGATGCCGAGAGTTTTACCACCGTTCCCATCGTCGAACCAGAGTGCTTTCCATACATCGTAAGCGAGAATACCTACAACAACGATCGCGATGTAGAGGAAATATCTATGGATGTTTTGTATAACCAACGGAAATGAGTGTTCACCTCGATAGTTATTGCGCGGTTCTGACACTGTGCAAGAGGGCGGATCTGCCCAAAACGCTTTGTAATACGCACCACGGTAGTAGTAGCATGTAAAGCGAAATCCGAGGGGTGCCCACAAAATGAGAACAGCAGGTGTAATGAAACCTGGTATCCAATCTGGCATCATACCAAACCAACTGTGTTCAAGGCTATGCGCAACCTCTTCAGTACCAAAGAGCAGCGGTGAGTAGAAAGGCGATAAATAAGGACCGTGAAAGAAATGGTTCCCTTCAAAAACTCGAAAGGTTGCGTAAACGATAAATAGCCCCAATCCGACAAATACGGCTAAGGGCTGTAACCACCATGTATCTCGGCGGCGAGTCTGGAAAGCACCACGTTCCGTCAACGTGAGTTCTGGGTGTGTCATAGACAATTTTTCCTTACCTTAAATGATGAAAATTGAAAGCGAGATTGTAGTTAGGACGGGGGATGAAATAGCTAACCACTGTTGTTATTTTAAAGTAGGCTTTCGGATTTGTTGCAGTATATTGTATCATGTAACACGGTCTTTGTCAAATTAACGGGGCAACCTGAAGCGAAAATAAACCTGTTATGACACTAATGTGTGTGTCAACGGTTCCCAACCCAGCAGTCGTTTCGCCTTTGAAAGGTTAATCTCTTTCTGTTCGTGATCGCCAGCAATGAAAAAGGCGTCAAAGCCCTCGTGTTCAACCGAAATAGCGGCGAGATAGGCACGTGCCAAGTCTTCCTCATCCGTCCACCAGATATGCACTGATGGGTCTTTTGTCTGAGGATAACGCTCAAGCCACTGCTCACGTGTAGAGGGACCAGTAATTCGTAGGGCGATAAGCGACATACCGTGTTCCCGAGCGAAGTATTCACATATTTGTTCACCAAATCCCTTCGTGAGCCCATAGACACCTGGGTTGTCACGGGGCACGACATCTTCGTAGGGGAAGTTATTTCGCGTCCGTTCATGCACAGTGAAAGTGCTTGTATAGACGGCATGTTGTATGCCTGCTTCCTTCGCGGCGTGTAACACAACGTGCAGCCCTTTTGCGTTCACCTCATAGTTTGCAGCAATGTCGTTGAAGTCCGCTACAGATGACCGATCGCTCGTTGGACGCAGCATCACCATATAGACAAACGTATCCATGCCCTTCAATGCTTCCTGAACAATGTCCGCATCCGTAACAGACCCTTGGATATAGTCTACAGAGGTGTCTTTCGGCGGGTTGAGGTCGAGGACTCGGAAATTGTGATGGCTCTTCATGTAAGGGAAGGTCATTGTTCCGACGTGACCGGAACCACCTATCAGCAAAACATTCATACTCAGTCTCCTGTCTTGTCAGTGTAGCACAAAGGGCAATTACAGGCGCAGTTGGAAATCACGCCTACAGGATGTCTTTACTATTCTTGATGTGCGTACGCGCGGTGCTGGATCCGCAAATCGAAACTGTCTTCTGGATTCCATGTCGGCATATCTGGTGGTACCTCATAAGCAAACTGCTCTGTATCCGACGAATACGGATTCGTTCGGCGTTCGTGCAGCGCGCGTTGATAGAGTTTGCAGCGTTGCGCTAGGAACTCCGGCTGCCACCATTTATATTGGGCATTCCACTCTGGTGTCCGCTGATCGAAATAGATAACCCGGCGAAGCGTATCGCTTGTGTTGATTTTACTCCCGTGCAAGACTTTAGTGTGATGGAGCAGAATGTCACCCGGTTCTACCTCCGCTGGCACTGCGTCTTCACGTTCGAAATTGACTTCACCCCTATCGATAACTTCTTGTGCTTCTTCAATTCCCCAGAGATGACTTTTCGGGATTACCCAGACGCACCCATTATCAACAGTAGAGTCATCTATGTAGATATCAATGTTGAAGATCGGATGATTCTCACGAATTGCATTGCCGTCGCGATGCCACCTAACGGAGGAACCGTGTTGCGGCAGTTTGAAGACCAGCGACTCATAGCACGGTATAAAATCAGGTCCGACGATTCGATGAAGCAGATCACCAATGAACGGATGTGCGAGCAATCGTAGCGAGAATTCGTTCGGATGTGAGTGCAAATAGGTCAGATAGTAAGGAATACCTTCCGGTCCACGGTTACACCATTCATCTGCGGGCCCACCTCCCAAAATCTCATCAATAAGTCGTTGACTTTCGCGTTGTATAACGGCGAGTTCATCGGATTGGATTACCTGTTTCAGGATTAAGTAGCCGTTGTCATTAAAGAATTGAATTTCATTATCGGTAATCTTTTGCATAATTGTATAGCAAGTTTTGGCTTGCAAGCTGCGCCAAAATCCTTTCCTATTTCTGTCCAAACCGTATCAAACGGTTGGAATTTTACTCGTAGCAATCGCGGCATGCCACGCTGAGACGAACGCTCGAACGGATTGGTATCTCAATTGTTTATCGGCATTTGTCGCCTTTTCTGCAACCTGCCACATAGCCTCACTCCCTTTCCAGTCATCGCGTGAGTTACTGCTATTGGCGAGTAACACGAACGCCGTCCGCCCTAACATGAAAACATTTGTTCTTTCGTCGATTCGTTCACCTTTCTGAAATTCTTCTGGTGCCATAAAGCGGCGTGAACCGTATAATCGTCCTCGGTCGTTTATGAAAGGTGCTGGATGGTAGTGGTCGAAATCGTAGAGATGCGTCTGCTTCTTTTCAAAGTTGTAAATAATACAGCCGTCGTAAAAATCTTCGGCGATGAAGCCTTTTTTTTCGATAAGGAGATGAACATCATAGATGACATTGAGCGCATCAACGATTTCATCTGCTGGTAACGCACAAAATCTATCACGCGGATGGATCTCACCCGGATGTAGTTCCCTTTCAGGACGCAAACCTTCGCCATTTACCCAATTGTAGACCAGTGTGAATCCGTCGGGGGTACTAAAGGCATTATGCAATTGCGGGAGTGCCTCGTGTTGTACAGCGGTGTGGAAACGGACAGCTTGCTTGAGCCACGTGATGGTCTGTGGGATGTTACCGTGTTTGACAAACCAACGTTGGCTGTCCACCTCTACCTTGAATGATTGGCATCTTGAGTCGTGTTCTGGAAACCGGTACGTGCCTTCTCCAATGTGTTTTAAATAGTCGGAGATATCTGTGTCAATTTCCGTAATGTCCAGAAGTGGGTGCTGGGTAGGCATTCATTATATCCTCAGACATGGTAAACTACGTCTTAATCGTTTTGCGTGGGTTTTGTAGAATCGCCATAATAATATACACCGAAAACGGAAAAAAGTCACGTTTTTTTGTTTAAATAGGGTGTCAAGTCCCAAAGGAGAATAGATCCATCAAAACTCGCACTCGCCAAGAGTTCATTATAAGGAGAATAGGCAAATCTGGACGCATATCGGAACGGTAATGTCGTGAGAATTTCCTGCTGTTTGATGTCCCACAAGCATATTGCTTCTCCATAAAGCAATTCTTCCGTTCGCGCTTCGGTGCATGCCAGATACGAACCACAAGGAGAAAACCCTCTATTATCCCAAAGCCTAACGGTGCCGTTGTCGAGGCTAACGATGTAAAATTTTCCTCTGGAATCTGGACTGAACGGAGAGGCGGTTTGTATATTTCCACTTTTCATTAAAACCTCCTTTTGTGAATCAGAGGTGGGCTAATTCGTACGGGGTGGGTGGGATACAATGCGTAAGATCGTTTGAGGAGAGGGATTGAGACAGAAGCAAGAATGGCGGTTCTAAAAATATCTGCTTGCAACCTTTACCAAAATAATATATCATATATGTGTTAAAAACTTAACCTTTTTTAAGAAAACCCAAAAATCGCCTTTATATAACATAGCGTGCTATAGAGGATACAGGAACCTTTTATGCGACATAACCTCTTCGTCCCGAACAAAATGCCTTATGCCAAAGGAAAAAACCGTCCAGATGTACCGTGTATTCTCTGTGCAATCGTCGAAAAAAATGAAAAAGTTCAACGGCTTGAGGTACATCGAACTGAACGCTTTACCATTTCGCTTAATCTCTATCCTTACAGTCCAGGACACCTCTTAATCTTTCCGAATCGGCATGTGCTTGATGTGCGGGAATTACGTCAGGAGGAGGTCCAAGAACTTCACGAACTTCAATGTCTCTCTTTTGAGGCACTGACGCATGCATATCAACCGCGCGGCTACAACGTTGGTTATAATATGGGGGATACCTCTGGTGCCAGCATCCCACACTTGCATCTGCACGTTGTCCCTCGATATCCGCGTGAATTGGGGTTCATGGACGTTATAGGTGGCGCACGCATTATCATTGAAGACCCGAACGTGACGCAGGAGAAACTCGCACAGATATTTCAAGAACTGACAATATAGTTATCAGTCGCGGTTAGGGTGATTGTTACAAGAAATGCTCTTAACTGGAAACTGACAACTACTCTTTAAAGAAAGGAATGAAGCAAAATGAGCAATCCCGCATACGATCTTTTAGCCGAAAACTTAGAGAAACAAGGAATTCAGGTAGAGGCAGTCAAAGCCCAACTCAAACAGCAGCATATTGAAACACCATCATGGGGCTACGGTAATTCCGGCACCCGGTTTGGTGTCTTTGAACAACCCGGTGCAGCGCGAAACGCTGCTGAACGTTTGGAAGACGCCGCTACTGTTCATCGCTTCACGGGTATCGCCCCGACCGTCGCACTCCACATCCCTTGGGATAAGACGGACGATTGGGAGGCACTGAAACAGTACGCTGCGGATGTCGGTATTGGCATCGGGGCAATCAACCCGAACGTCTTTCAAGATCAGGCATACAAACTCGGAAGTGTCTGTAACCCAGATGCTGCTATCCGCCGTCTCGCAATTGATCACATGCTTGAGTGTGTTGACATCATGGAGAAAACAGGTTCCGATCTGCTCAGTTTGTGGTTCGCAGACGGCACCAACTTTCCGGGACAAGCGAACTTCAGAAAACGTAAACGCTGGATGGAAGAAGGGTTAGCCGAGGTCTACGATGCGCTTCCAGATGCTACTCGGATGCTCATCGAATATAAATTCTTTGAACCCGCATTCTATCACACCGACCTCCCCGATTGGGGAACCGCTTACCTCATGGCGAGGAAACTCGGTGAGAAAGCGCAAGTTCTCATTGACTTGGGACACCACCCACAAAGCACGAATATTGAGTTTATTGTTGCCTACCTAATTGATGAGGGAAAACTCGGTGGATTCCACTTCAATTGTCGAAAATATGCAGACGACGATCTAACGGTCGGTTCTATCAATCCACAGGAGCTGTTCCTGATTTACACTGAACTCGTCGCTGCTGAACTGGATCCTGACACAGAAACCGACATTGCCTATATGATTGATCAGAGCCATAACCTGAAGCCGAAGGTGGAAGCGAGCGTCCAATCCGTGTGCAATCTCCAAAAGGCGTATGCAAAGGCACTGCTTGTTGACCGAGAGGCACTCGCAGTCGCTCAAGATGCCGCCGATATCGTTGAAGCAGAATCCATTCTCCAACGAGCTCATGAGACGGACGTAAACCCACTGCTTGAACAGGTCCGTTTGGAGATGGGGCGCGATCCGCACCCATTGGCGGCTTACCGGAAAAGCGGTTATTACGAGAAAATTAGTGCGGCTCGCGTTGGTGGTGAAAGCCAAGGTTGGGCATAGGGCATTTGAAAACGTAGTTATGATTTGTAGGCGCGCATTCCAAGCGCGCCCTTCTTATGGAACCTAATAGAAAAGTATGACCAAAATTAAAATCGGAATTATAGGTTCAGGTGGGATGGCGCGCCATCACCTCACACGATTTACCGCAATGGAAGCAGCCGAAATTGTGGCAATCGCATCCAGAAACGAGCAGACAGGTACGCAACTCGCTAAAGAACATAAAACAGCCTTTATTTCAGAGTGGACTCGTCTCATTGAACGTGAAGATATAGACGGAGTTGTTGTCTGTACACACAATGACAGCCACGGTGAGATTATCCTCGCAGCGCTGCAAACAAATAAACATGTCTTCGTAGAATATCCACTCGCCAGCGATGTTGGTGAGGGGGAAGCGGCATTGAAACTTGCCGAAGAGCGGCATTGTGTTCTACGCGTCTCACATCCAGAGTCAGTCTCCAACACCCACAAAGCACTCAAGCAGAAAATCGGTGAGCTTGGTGATCTGCTCCTTACCTCTTTTGTACGCCTCACACCGGGTCGCGGTGCCCGTCCTGAAATTCTCTTCAACCTACCTGTCTCAGGGATTCCTGCGCACTTCTTTATCTACCATATCTACCCGATTATCGATTTCTTTGGTGGAGCCGCGTCTGTTAAAAAGAGTGCTGCCTACGAAGGATTGACGGAGAACGGACAGTACGATGGGTTTGTTAACACACTCACCGTCGAATTCAAACGTGGTGGCATTGGACAGTGGACGTGGGCAGGCGGGATTGCTATTAACGCTGCTGAGGAGCATGAACGATATGTCCTCGCCGAAGGCACAATAAGCGATGCCGGTGGCGAATGGCACTGCACAACACCCGCTGGTGTGACGCCGCTCTCTATACCAGATTCACCGCAGTCAACGCTTCAGGAATTATGGCTCTCCGAAATCCAAGATGCTGCCAACCAACCTCCGAATTTGGAAGACGCGGCAGTCGCATTGGATGCAATCCGAATCAGCCTCGCACCAGAATAATCTATGCCAATGTTTGTTGAAACCACGCCACCGATTTGGCAACGACTGCTTGCTCCCATGCAACAGCATTAAAAGTGTGGTCTGCCGTATCAATGATTTCCAGTTCCGTCAAAGCATCGCGCCCTGACATCAATTCGTAGTACCGTTTACCGTGGGAGACCGGTACTACGTCATCACCACTACCGTGGATCACGAGTAGCGAGCCTGTGAACGCCTGAATGGTAGCAGAAGGCGATATTTTGGGAAGTTCTTCATAGAACGTTTTCCCTACGATGTTTGGGTTAGCGAGAGCGAGTTCCTCTGGTGTTGGTGGATTTTTGACTCTCTCTAAAATTTCATTCTTTCGGTCTGGTGGGTCGTCCGATAGCGGTGCCCACATCACTGTTGACTTCACACGGGGGTCTTGCCCAGAGACAAATGCTGCGACGCACCCGCCCATGCTCAATCCCAGAATGCCGATTCGGTCAGGATCTACACCCGGCATAGCCGTAAGCACATCTATTGACTTGATGGCATCCGAAACCTCACCACCGATGGTCATCTCAGAAAAATCACCTTCACTGTCTCCAGAGCCTCGGAAATCGAAGCGGAGTACATAGAACCCAATGTCGGCGAGTTTCCGTGCCGTTTTAACGAATATCCTGTGGGGTTCAACCTTCGTTCCGGTGAAGCCGTGATAAAAAGCAACTGCTGGACACGGGGCATCGCGATCCACAGGTGAATGCAGTATCCCATTTATCTGTTGTTCTTGATTGTAAAATACGACCGGTCTTTCCATTTTTTCTCCTTTTACTTGACATTAAAGCTTGTTTGTGATAAACTTATTATATAATAACTTTCTATTCCAATAAGGGTTAATTTCGTGGGATCAAAGTCAATCAGTTTACAAGTGCATCATCTATTGCGGGACATATTTGAAACCGCAGTAACCTTCCTCTACCCAGCAGAATGCCGTGTCTGTGAAGCGTTTCTTGAGGTTACATCCATCCCCTATATCTGTGCTAACTGCTGGCGCGATATCCAGTTCCTTGAACCTCCTTGGTGCGATATATGTGGTACACCGGATGTTGATGGACGCTGTGATCAATGTGCCACCTCCCCGCCGCGCTACGGGAAACTAAGATCCATTGCATTTTATCAGACAACGCTCCAACAAGCAATACATCTCTTTAAATTTGAAAAGAAACAAATATTCGCGCAACAACTGGTTCAACTGATAAAGGCACACATTCCCACAGATTGTCTGGTTGCAAAGTACGACTTCATTCTCCCTGTTCCAATTCATAGAAAACGGCTACGAGAACGCGGTTTCAATCAAGCGACACTCCTCGCCAAAGGCATTGCGCAAGCGGAAAACGTGACGATTCTCACGGATATACTGGTGCGACACCGACATACGGTGGCACAAAGCAGTTTGGGCATGGAAGCCCGTCAGCAAAATATTATTGGTGCCTTTGAAGTCCGAAACCCACACGTTATCCATAACAAACGTGTCCTAATAATTGATGATGTTTTCACGACAGGTGCAACTGTTCGTGAAGCAGTTAACGAATTGTGGAAAGCTGATCCTGCCGAAGTTGATGTGCTAACATTGGCGCGGACTTTAAACACGTAGTCATGGTGTGGAGATTTTGTTGGTGTTGTGGGTCAAACCGAGAATCGTGAAACTTTTTCGTTCATATTACGTTTTATACGATGTTCGCGGTAAGGTACACTTTTGACTTGTAAGGTGATTATCGCACTTGAAAATTGTGCCTTAAGACCGCTTATCATTGAGCTAATTACTTAAACTTATAGTGGGAGGTAAAACCTTTGCACTTAAATAGCATCAAAATTCGTGGTTTCAAAAGTTTCGCCGAAGAAGTTGACTTGATACTTGAACCCGGTATTACTACCATTGTCGGACCCAACGGTTGCGGAAAAAGCAACGTCTCCGATGCAATTCGGTGGGTACTTGGGGAGCAGAGTGCTCGTTCCCTTCGGTGTACTTCTATGCGTGACCTACTTTTCAACGGTGGTGCTAATTTCGCTCCTGCACAAAAAACAGAGGTAGCACTCCGTTTCGCAAATGTTCAAGGAAATCCCGATACCTCGACTCAGGATGCTCCTGCTAAGCTTGCCTTTGCATCTCCAGAAATTGAGGTGTCTCGCCACCTCTCTCGCGATGGTGAAAGCCGTTACCTCATTAATCAAAACCCGTGCCGTCTCCGCGACATCACTGAACTTTTTATGGATACAGGTATCGGGGTTGACTCTTATTCCGTTATGGAGCAGAGCAAGATTGACTTGATTCTGAACGTCAGACCCGAAGAACGCCGGTTTCTATTCGATGAGGTTGCTGGAATTACCAAATATAAACACCGAAAGAAAACCGCACTCCGAAAACTTGAACAGACCGAGCAGAATCTTGTCCGCATCAACGATGTAATACAAGAACTGCAACGCGAGACGGAGTCACTCAAGGAACAGGCTGAGCAGGCACGCCACTATCACGCACAACAGGCACAGCTGAAGCAGTTTGAATTGGATCTCGCCCATAGAGAATACGATAAGCTGCGCACCGATTATATCAAAGCGCAAACCGACTTAGATGAGATTTTAAGTGCTACCACAGATGCCTCTGAACAACTTAAAGCCGCTGAAGAGCGTATTGACACCGTCACAAATCGACAGTCCGAATTAGACACAGCAATACGGTCAGGGCAGACGGCACTTCGCGAGATTGAAACGAAAATTGAGCAGATTGAACGTCAGATAGTCCTTCACAAAGAGAGACAACTCAATATCCAACAGCAACGGCAGCGCGCACTGCAGACACTTGAGTCTTTAAAAGCACAGCATACGGGTGTCGTCACTCAGCAACGACTGCGAACTCAAGAACGTCAGAAACTTGAGGCGTCCTTCAAGATAGAAGAGAGTCGATTGACAGCACGTCAGCAGCTTCTGAATCAACTTGCTGAGCGTATCAATGCCTCCAAGCAATCCGTGCAAGAAGCGCAGGCGGTTTTAAACGAAGCCGCAACCGAATTGGCTGAACGCGAGCGCAAACGCTTAACGATCGAGCATGAATTGACAAGTCGCGAAGGAAACCTCAATCGCCTCAAGGAAAACAGGGAGGCGTTAACAACTGAATTCAAAACCGCTGCCGACACCCATGCTGAAGTTCAGCGTGCCGAGACACAATTAAAGGCAGAACTGCTTCAGATTGAAGCCGAGAGGGATCAAGTGGAGATAGAGCTTGGCGAAAATCAAGACGCTCTCCGTAAAATTGAAGCTGAAATCAGTGGTTTGCAGAATACATTAGGTAGTAGCGTCTCTCGATTGAGATCCCTGCAGGAATTGCAATCCGCTTACGAAGGCTATTACGCCGGAGTTCGCGCAATAATGCAGGCGAAAAACCACTATTCCGATCAATTTCGCGGTGTGTGTGGTGTTGTTGCTGAACTTATTACTATGGATGATGAGTATGAGGTCGCTATAGAGGTAGCTCTCGGAAGTGCTGTCCAGAATATTGTTACCGAAACTGCTGAGGATGCCCAGAGGGGGATCGCTTTCCTAAAAAAACATCGAGCCGGTAGGGTGACATTTCTCCCGCTTGATATGTTACGTAAACGTAGATTTGGTGATGAAGCACTCCTAAAACAACCCGGTGTCATTGGTATTGCCGAAGAATTGCTGGATTATGACCTCAAATATGAGATCGCTATGCAACATCTATTGGGAAATACACTTGTTATCCAGGATTTGGATACTGCGATCACACTCACCCGTCAGTTCCGTCCAACTTCACGTCTTGTCACCTTAGATGGAGAACTCATTAATACATCGGGATCCATCACGGGCGGTCAGACAGGTCAGCAGAAAGGTGGGCTACTGAGTCGCGCGCGTGAACTTGAGGAGCTTGAAGACAAGATCGGTCAGTTGACCCGAAGCAACAACCAGAAAGATCAGAAACGTAAAGGGTACGCCGCAACAATAGCGAGTTTGCAAAAAACACGACAGACACTCACCGCACAGTGGCAAGACAAGCGTGTTGAAAAAGCATCACTAACCAAAGACATGGAGCAGGCTAACCTCCAAGTTACCCGACTTAAACAACAACTCTCAGAGGTCGAGGCTGAAAACCGGGAATTGAACGAGGCGATGACAGTTTCGCGCCAAGAACAGGAGACCCTTGAGGCTGAAGTCGCAGAGTTAACCCAAAAGACTACCCGGACCCAACGATGGATTGAACGCATGTCCGAGCAGATTGAAAGTGAAGACCGAAAACGATCTGAAGTCGCTGATAGCTGTCAGAAAATGGAGGTCTTCTTAGCCGGACAACGTCAGAAATTGGAGGGTTTGGCATCTGAAATTCAGACGCTTGAGGAGACGCAACAGCGGACGACAAAGGAAATTACTGAACAGCAAGCAGCTATTGACACAGATGAGCGGACCCGAATTGATCTTGGCGAACAAGTGGCAGAAGCACAGCGCGAATTCCTACGTTTAGAGGGTGATCGCGCCGAAGCCGAATCCCACGTTGACGACCTGAATGAAGAGCGCGAAACGCTTACCCAAGAGGTGACTGACCTTCAGAAGGAAATGCGTGCAACGCGTCGACGATTTGAGCAACAGAACCGCGCACGTCATAAGCTTGAAGTTACAAATACACAGCTTGAAATGCGCATAAAATCGGTTTCAACACGTATCCACGATAAATATCAGGTTTCGATTGATGCACTGCCGCCGTTAGCGAATAATGAACAGGCGATGGACGAAATTGAGTTACTGGATAATATTGAGAAGTTAAAGGCGGAACTCACGGCAATGGGTGCCGTAAACCTCAAAGCGATTGAGGCTTATGAGGAACACAAGAAACGCCAGGATTTTCTTGTTGCTCAACGTGAGGATGTCCAGCAATCCATCCAATCGACCTATCAGGCGATACAGAAGATTAACCAGACCTCAAGGGATGTATTCCTTGAAACGTTTCAGCAGGTTCAGACCAACTTCCAAGAGGTGTTTGCACAACTCTTTGGCGGGGGTGAAACAGAATTGTTGCTAACGGATCCGTCTAATGTGCTTGATTCAGGTATTGACATTATCGCCCGACCGCCGGGTAAACGCCCACAGAGCATTACGCAGCTTTCGGGTGGCGAACGCTCGCTGGTCGCAATTGGATTGCTATTTGCTGTCTTCAAAATCAAACCGAGTCCTTTCTGTGTGCTTGACGAAGTTGATGCCGCTCTTGACGAGGCGAATGTACTCCGTTTTGCCAATCTCATTCGAGCCTACACCGAAAATACGCAGTTTGTGATTATCACCCACAACCGTCGCACGATGGAGATTGCCGACGCAATGTATGGCGTAACGATGGAACAGGCCGGGATCTCAAAAATCGTCTCTGCCAAGTTTGCTGACTAACCGTAGCAACGGACCCATAGGGTATGGACAAACTGAATCGGGATCAACTCACAATTCTTCCGCTCTCTGAACGCCGACACAAGATGACGGTCGCCGATGTCTATGCGCTGGAGGCAGAGATCCCACCCTACGAAAATCAAGGACTTCCTGTTGTCGCTGATCGAATTGCTAAAGCACACCGCGCAGGAAAACAGGTCATCTGGATGATGGGCGCGCACGTCATGCGACGCGGCAACTCCCGCTTCATTATCGACTTGATGGAGCGCGGCATCCTCACGCATCTTGCTACCAATGGCGCGTGCGCTATCCACGATTTTGAACTCGCACACATCGGCGCAACCCTTGAAGATGTGGAAGACTACATCTGGGATGGTAAGTTCGGCAATTGGGAAGAGACCGGACGCTACCTGAACGAGGCGATTGTTCGGGCGTATCAAGATAAGATCGGATTTGGGGAAGCAATTGGTAGGTTAATTCAAGAAGGCGAGATGGGAATCCCTTTTCCGCATCGTGATGTGAGTATGTTTGCTGCCGCTTATCGACTCGGCGTGCCCTTCTCTGTTCACAAAGGCATCGGGTTTGACATCATCGACCAGCATCCTGCTGCAGATTACGCCGCAATGGGATGGGCAACGGGAGAGGATTTTCTCCGTTTTGCCCATAGCGTGTCTCAAATGGAAGGTGGCGTTTTTCTCAATTTAGGTTCTGCGGTAATGGGACCCGAAGTCTACCTCAAAAGCCTCTCTATGGCTCGAAACATCGCATCGCAACGCGGCGAGGAGATTCGGCATTTCACGACTGCAAACTTCGATCTCATCGACTTCCCCGATTTCCGAGATGAAGGGTCGCCTACCGATGCACATTACTACCATCGCCCCAAAAAGACAATTCTCATCCGCACAGTCAAAGATGGCGGTGAAGGATACCACATCTCTGGCGATTTCTCTCTGACGGTTCCACAGTTATACCGTCTGGTGAACATCAGTCTCACCACGTAATAGCACCTACCCAACCGATGCGATTTCCAAATTGTTTTGCCAATGTTTCTGTAACATCCGCTTCAGTAATTGATGCATAGGCGCGTCCAGCTGTGGGTCTGCTTTGATTAATAGTTCTGCTTCTCTTTTTGCTGCTTCCAAAAGCGTGGCATCATGTATGATATTCGCGATCTTAAAATTTGGGACGCCAGATTGACGAGTGCCGAAAAATTCACCCGGACCGCGGATGTTCAGGTCTGCCTCTGCAATCTGAAAGCCGTTGTTCGTTCGGATCATTGCCTGAATCCGTTGATAAGAGTCGTCACCCCTCGGTGAAGCAACAAGATAACATGCCGAGCGATGCTCACCACGCCCAACGCGTCCGCGCAATTGGTGCAATTGTGATAGCCCAAACCGCTCTGCATTCTCGATCACCATCAACGTCGCGTTCGGGACATCGATACCAACTTCAATCACGGTCGTTGAGACAAGGATATCAGTACGTCGATCTTTGAAGTTCGCCATGACTTCCTGTTTTTCGGCAGACTTCATCTGCCCGTGCAGTAATCCGACACGAAGATCTGGAAAAACGTCGTTCTGAAGATGCGATGCCATTTCTGTGGCGGCTTTGAGTTCCTCCAATTTTTCTGACTCTTCAACAAGCGGATAGACAACATATGCTTGTCGCCCGCGCTGGGTCTCTTTACGAACGGTAGCATACAGTTTTTCCCGATCGTTTTCCTTTATCCAATAGGTCTTAATCTGCTGCCTACCGGGCGGTAATTCATCAATGACGGATACGTTTAGATCCCCATAAAGTGTCAAGGCGAGTGTTCTCGGAATTGGTGTTGCTGTCATGACGAGGACATCCGGCGATGGGGCGACTGTATCAGACTGACCCTGCTCATTGTTTGCAGAATACGCTTTATTACGAAGCGTTGCACGTTGCATCACACCGAATCGGTGTTGTTCGTCGATGATAACGAGGCCGAGTTTCTGGAAATCAACGCCTTCCTGTATCAAAGCCTGTGTACCCACGATGAGGTCTGCAGTACCATTGGCAATCGCTTCCAACGCCTCTTCGCGCTCCGCTTTAGGAAGATCGCTTTTCAGAAGCACAACGTTTATTTTTTCCTTATCCTGTTGTCCAGTTTCTGTGGACACATCGCGACGCAGATTGTTGAACATCTCTGAGAGATTGTAATAGTGCTGCTCAGCGAGAATTTCAGTTGGCACCATCAGGGCACCTTGATACCCGTTTTCGATCGCACAGAGTAATGCCATTGCTGCGACGACGGTCTTCCCAGAACCGACATCCCCTTGAATAAGGCGGTTCATAACACTTTTTTGTTGCATATCCTCTCGAATTTCTCTGAAAACCCGTTTTTGTGCACGGGTCAATTCATAAGGCAGTGAAGCCATAAAATCCTTTAGTAAGGACGGAGAAGTTTCTCCTACTTCCGTCCCCATCCGAAACGCGATGCCAGCCTCTGAAGTCTTGTGCTCTTTTTTCATTTCCATTCCGGTACTGAGGAGGAAAAATTCTTCAAAAGCAAGCCGTTTTTGTGCAGCTTCTTGATGCGCTTCCGATGTCGGAAAATGGATTTCATTAATGGCGAGCTGTCTGTCTATTAAGCCTTGCCGTTTGCGGAGTTCAGGCGGTAGGATTTCAGGAATCTGTTGCCCATATTCATCAAGTGCTGTCCGCATCCAAGCGCGAATCATTTTCGCCGTGAGTTTCGCCGTGAGCGGATATTTAGGCACAATCCGCTTTGTGTGGATTAGGTTGTCTTCTTCAAATATTTCGAATTCATAATCAGTCGCTTGGATTTCGTTGTAACGGCGTAAGAACTTGCCACTGACAACGACTTCAGTATCGACGGGAAGTAGGGACTTCATAATACCGATGCGCCGCCCGAAATTAACGAGGAGGGCTACCCCGGTTCCATCGTAGATTGAAATTTTACCGATACGTTTACCTTTCGCTGTCGGAGAAGATGTGTGGTTAACGACCTTACCTTGAATTGTCTCCGGCTCGTCATCTTCAGTTCTGCCCACCCTGTAAATCTCTACCGTCTTGGAACGATCGATATAATCGCGGGGATAGTATGCCAGTAATTCACCGACTGTTTGGGTATTGAGTTCCGCTAAAAGCATTGCAGCACGACGTGGACCGATGCCTTTGAGATACTGGAGTGGTTCGGATAAGAAATCAAGCGAGGCGAGATCTGTTGAAACAGGAATATCAGAGATGGGCACAGATGCTACTGGCTTTTCCGCAGAGACATTTTCTGATTGTGATGGTGGTGCCTTCGTATCTCCAAACAGTGGTAAAGCCTCTTTAGGCATCCTCTGATTTGTTGGTTCCGTTGATGCTTCCTGCTTTGGCGGTGTGCTTTCCGAGCGGTTCACTGTCTCCTGAAAGAGAGGCAGCATTTCCATTTGGGCATTCTTTTTCTGATGCGTGCGTGGTAGTGTTGGCTGCTGACGTGTCTGTTGTGTTTCTACGTTTACAACATCTGTGTTCGTCCGATTTTGCTGATTATGTCCAAGTGCTGCATCAATACGTTTTGTTGCTTCTTCAAGCGTGTGTCGTCGTTCAGTCGGTGATGCGTTTGCATAGTTTTCAAAAAGATGTGCTAAACCGTTCAGTGCCTCTTTTTCGACTGCCTTTAAAGCGAACGCGTCTCCATTTTTTACCCATAACCGAACATAGTTGCCTAACCCGTTGACGACGACATCATCATGGCACCCTTTTCGGAGTTCTTGTTGGAAGGGGCGACGGATGGTGTTAAGAATTTTTGTGAAATCGTTCATGTTTTTTGTTTTCTAACAGACACGGGAATCCTGGACTGCAGTGTTCTACAGCGTAGGTCCAAATTGTGTCAAATATATTGTGATATATTAGACGCAAATCCAGCAAAAACGTTGAGTTTTCTTAGGAAAATACAGTTGACACAAGATCGTAAATCCCCTATAATCTTCTTAATTGATGGACTCGCAATATTCGGCGCGTAATCCTTCCCCATTTTAATTAATTAAGGAGCAACAACATGGTATCCCCATACTTGACGGATGTCCAACAAAAAGAGTGGGAAAAAGAGGGTTTTCTGATCATCAAGAACGTCCTTTCGCCTGCTGAGATTGAGACACTTTTGACAGCTGTAGATTCAGCCATTGAAACGTATGTCCAAGAGACCCCAAACCTGCAAGGTTCAAGGTTTGGAAAGGGAGCTTATACCATTATCCGTGCTATTGAGCGAACGGATGCGTTAGACCCGCTCACCGACCATCCTCACACCTTCGGTACGATCCTCGCCCTAATGGGACCCTACCTCCAGATTATGGGAACGCAAATCTACGTCCGACACCCGGACGCCGAGGCTTTGATGGCATTTCACACGGATGCTGGTCCTTCGCTTCAGCGCATTCATCCGCATTCTGATAGTTTGCCCTTGCAATTCAAAATCCAATTTTTCCTAACAGATCTGACTGAGCCGGACCAAGGGAATTTTATGTGTGTACCCGGTAGCCATAAAGTGCCATTTCCAGAAGACAAATTTAAAAAAGGTAAGTATCCCGACGGTGCGATTCAGGTTCTTGCGGAAGCAGGGGACGCTGTTATCTTTCCGTGGGCAATGTGGCACGGTGTCGGACCGAATAGGACTGACCGCATCCGCAAAAGCGTTACTTTCCGTTATGGGCAGATGTGGAGTCGTCCTTACGATTACGACAAGCTCCCTGCGGATGTGCTCGCACGGATGACGCCGCGCCGCCGTCGATTATTCGGCGACATGGGTGAGGAACATCATCCAACCGATTACTTCAAGCCGCACGATCAACTTGAAATCATTTGCGGCGAAGAATGGAATGTCCCACATCTATAGGGATACTATTCCAGGCTTTACATTCCTCGCTCTGTCCTAATCAATTTAGTCGGTGTGTTCCTGCAACTTCTCGAACAGATCCCGGAAAATTGCATCCCGATTCACGCTCGACGCGACGCGCATGAGGTGTCTGCTGTTATCGAAACTCCATGTCACTGCTTCCGTCAAAATTGGACTATGGACGATCTCGGTTGGGACCCAGTTGGGATTGATAAGATATGCCGTCGCAGATATATCCCATATCACTTTTGACCAAGCGAAATGATCGCTTGAATAATCTTTAAAGATCTCCACGAGATAATCTCCGACTTTGCCTCTACCCTGCACGTAGCGTTCCATCTCAGCGACTGTTGTGTGAAGATGTGAGACGACTCCACGAGCTGGTAGCCAAACGAATGGCACGCCGCAATCCAAAACCACTTGCGCGCTGGTGAGGTCTTGCATAAGGTTGAACTCTCGGGTGTGCGGCCAGTACAGCGGATTCCCACCAAGCCAGATGACGACGATTCGATTGATAATTTCGGGTTCTATTAAGATTGCGGAGGCGACATTTGTTATCGCACCTACAGCGACGACGTAGAGCGGATCTTCTGTACTACTTGCCATTGCCCGTTCAATCATATCAGTAGCGGCATCGCTCGGTACAGGTGTCTCTCTGTCCGAGAGAAACGCTCTGGAGCCGCGATGAGCGAGTCCATCAGCAGGAACATTCAGGAAGTCCAAAAGCCGAAGAATTTCGTCATAACTTTTTTCCATACCATCTTCAGCGTTATCGGAGCGATTATTGTGGAAGGGGACGGCGTAGATTGCCTCAACATTGAGGTGTTCAGGTGAGAGCAGCGCGTGAACGACTGCAAACTGGTCGTCAATTTCGTTATAAGTGTCAGTGTCAAGAACCATTCGCACCTGTCCAGTTGGAGGTTGGAGCATCTCCAGGCGTTTCGACTCTGACAGCTTTGGAAAATTCATAAGCGGTTATACCTTGTGAATTGAGAATTTTCTTCAGTATATCACATCTGGAGAAAAATGGGAATTTATTTCTCTGCATCGCTTCCAACCAAGGTAGGTACGGTTTCCATTAACAAAGAAATTCACGGAGACTTCACGGAAGGATTTTCGTTATAGGTGTAGCGTGGGTTTTTGTAGAGCAAATGTAGGGTTTTCCGTGAAAACAGGTGGGCAGTTAATATTAAATTAACGATTCATATTTATAAAACGAAAGGTTCTGAGGCAACATGTTTATTCGTTATCCTTGCGAAGGCTGCCATAAAAGATTCGGGGAGTTCATCGAAGTCTTTGTATATTTTCACTTTTCCTTTCCACTGCCCACCGCGGCGTGGTTTCTTGTTTTTTCTTCTAAGACGTCCAATTTGGCAACAGGTTTCCCATTACTATCCAAAATAATTTCTTCTCCTGCTACAGTCCGCTCGACTAACTGAGGCAAGTGATCTTCTGCTTGTTCATCTATATCAATATGCATTCGCCTTACCTCCAAACCTGATTGATACTTTGGTCTCTATAGCGGTAACGTCAGTATATGACTTTTCGTATCGTTTGCTCTTCAACCCCAGCGGGACGGCATGTCTATAGCCGTATAAATCACAATACATTGACCCCTATGGTTCCGACACGGGCAACATCTGTATAAAAACGCGTCTGTCGTCCATTTTTCAGTCCCAGCGGGACGGTATGTCTATAGCCGCGTGATACACCCACCTCTAAAGCCCCAGCGGGGCGGCATGTGGACATTCCTAAATCTCAGATTTACTCAATGTTGGAGAACTTTCCTAATTGATAAATTCTTGCAGCCGTTTCTCAATGTAGGCTTTGAAGTCGACTTGTCCGTGTTGCTTTGCTAATTTGAAAGCAATTTTGAAATCTAATTTCGCTTCGTCAATATTACCCAGACTAATTTTCGCTTCCGCTCTATTCGCATAGGCTTCAGCATAATCAGGTTTTATTTGAATAGCATCATTGAGATCGGTGAGAGCCTCCGCTTGTTTACCAAGGTGGAATTTCGTAGATCCTCGATTGCTATAGACTTCAGCGAAATTTGGATTGAAACAAATTGCATCATCATAATCGTCAAGAGCGTCATCGCTATAGCCTAATCCGTTTTTGATATTGCCTCGGTTGTTATAAACTTCAGCATAATCTGGTTGCAGCCGAATTGCCGTGTCGTAGGCAGAGAGTGCTTTTTCCGCCTTCCCTCCTTCCCAGAGAAGGCAACCAATCGAGAAAAAGGCATGCGCAGCAAGTTCGTCATCGCTCAGTTCTGAGGCGTAACGTGGCGGTTTGCTGTTTTTGTTTAGGACTTCAACAGATGCTTTCTTTGCTAATTCTGGAAACATTTCCGTCAGTTTTGGGACATATTTATCTTCATAGTTGACAATGAGCCGAATGACGAATTCCATCAGTGGGTCCAAGGAGTGATTTTTATTATCACTAATTGAACAAATTAACTCTTGTAGGATCGCATCTACCCAATTATAATCATTTTCGGTCAATTCGGAGACGCTGCTGTTTTCATCTCGATCCACAAACCCGATTAACTCATCTAGTGCCTTCGCAAGCCAGTGATAAGCACTTTCTAGGTAAGGAGGAGGTACAGTAGGCTCAGAGATCCGAGTCTGTAGAGGTTTAGTGTTGTTCAATAATTGAGACATCCTTGGTACTATGTCTATGAGAACAAGATGGTTCTCCATCAATTTGGATGTCAACATTGTTTATTCCTATTTCTATTTATCATGTTTCATCAGTTTGGGATGTTGAATTACTGAGTTCTTGAAGCCTTTTCTCAATTTGGACTTTGAAGTCGGTTAATCCTTGTTGTTCTGCTAGTTCTAAGGCAATTTTGAAATCTAATCTTGATTCATCAATGGTACCCAACCTAGTTTTCGCTTCTGCTCTATTGGCGTAAGCTTCAGCGTAATTAGGCTTTATACGAATAGCTTCATTAAAGTCAATAAGGGCTTCACCGGGTTGGTTAAGATAGATTTTTGTCCCTCCTCGATTATTGTAGGCTTCAGCATCATCAGGTTTTAGTCTAATCACCTCATCAAAGTCGGCAAAAGCTTCATGAGTTCGCTTGAGTTGAATTTTTGCAGCTCCTCTGTTCTTGTAGGCTTCAACGAAATCCGGTTTTAGTTGAATAGCCTTGTCATAGTCGGCAAGAGCTTCATCGCATTCTCCAAGTCTAAATTTTGCTATTCCCAGATTGTTATGAATTTCAGCCTCACCGAAATCTGATTTTTTGAGTGTTAGCAAAATAGAATTCTCCTGATTACTGTCAAGTGTGATCTTATCCGATTTTATTAGTTGAATTGCTTTCCTATAGTCAATAATTGCCTCTCTATAGTATCCAAGTCTAAAGTATACAGAACCTCGATGAATATATGCATTGGAGTAATCTGGGTTCAACACAATCACCTGGTCATAGTCCACAAGAGCTTCCTCATACTTTTCAAGGGTTTCGTATGTCTGTCCTCGATGATAATAAGTTTGGACATTATCTGGTTTTAGTCTAATTGCCTCATTATAATCAGCAATAGCATCCTGACTTCTTCCGAGTAAGTGCTTTGCTGAGCCTCTGCTATCGTGAGCTTCAGCGTAATCTGATTTTAGTCTAATTGCCTCGTCAAAATCAGCAATAGCATCTTGGTATCTACTAAGGAGGCATTTCACCGTACCTCGATTGTTGTAAGCTTCAACATAGTCGGATTTTAGCCGGATTGCTGTGTTATAGTCTGCGAGGGCATCCTTGTGTTTTCCAAGTAAGTTTTTCGCCGCTCCCCGATTATTATAAGCTTCAACATAATCCGGTTTCAAATAAATTGCCTTGTTTAGAGTTGATAATGCCTGCTTTCCTGTACCTTCTTTTATACAGAGGTAACCAACCGAAACTAAGGCACGGGAGGCTAGATCGTTATTGTTTCCTTCCGTGATATTAGCAATAGAACTCCACTTTTCAAGTGCATCCTCAATCCTATCACCTCGTTGCAACATATATGCGTCAGCAATAGCTTTTTCTATGAGAGAAGCCTTCGGATTCTGTTCAACAGTTTGCTGAATTTTATCAAGTTTTTCAGCAAGATCTTGTTTATCAATATCTTCGGAACTATAGGGTAAATCTACTTTGGATTTGACTTTATAAATAAACTGAGCAAGTTTAAGGAGAATACCCAAGACTGCAGCAATACCAAGCATTAGTGTCCCAATACCAATGAGATTTTTGCTATTACCGGTAATTGCTTCTCTTTTCGTTGACTCATTTACAGATTGAGTTTTTGGGTCAATTTTTCCACTTGATGTATCATTCGACAATTGGTTTTTCTGAGTAGTGGATTCCGATGGCGTTTGCGCTGGCAATACCACCGACTCACCAGCAAGTATTACACCTAACACTAGCACAATTACTGTAATCCTAAACTTCATATGCACTGTAATTTCTCCATACCAATGTCCAACACTAAATGATGTTCCATCCAATGCACAAACACCTTCACAAAAATCCCATCCAGCGAACAGAAATCATTATACCGAAATCTATGTGAAGTATTATACCCAAATCCACAGTGAATTACAAGTGAAACCCCAGCATTGTTTCATAATCGCTCTGGGTCAAATAAAAAAATATGAATTTGACTCTTTACATGAAATATGTTATCATATATATCGTATTAATCACCTGTTTGAGGAAAACCTAAACCAAACCATATCGCGTATAAAAATTAACAAAAAGTTAACAGCGAAAAAAGAAGAAAAATAGCATTTCTTGAACAACTCAAAAACGAGCCAATGTTACCAAGGGCTACCATCCCACGTATCTATTAGATTCATAGCACTTCGAGACAAGGCTAGCTCAAAAAAATATTGCCCAATTGTTCATGAAATTTCAAGAAATTCGTAATTTCAGAATCCTGCAAACCTATGTAATCACTGGCACGAAAGCCTCTTAAATCCGCATAAGAAGATTGTGAACAATTTCATGAACAATCATGAACATTTTTCGGATAAAGAGTACAATACTAGAGCCAAATTATCGAAATAAACACAGTAATCATCTCGGTTCACGCTACAAATAAAAAAAATGAACTCCTAGCAATTGTTCACGAATGTTCATGAAATTTCGTAGGATGTTCATGAAATGTTCATAAAATCACTAAATTTTACACCTGAAAGATAAGACTACTCAATGGTCGAGAAAATTTAACATTTAGATAATTATTATCTGGGTTATTAAGCATAAATTAACAAAACCTGCCAAACCACCAAATAACGACTTCCCACTGACTGTCCACAACCCATTGCTAACAACCCAAAACTTATACTCCCCGAAATTCGACAGATAACTCTTTGACAGAAAATTTTTTATGTAGTATAATATATTCAAAATTATTGCATCGCAGTTTATAAAAAGGGTTTTAATGGTTATCAGTTTCAGAGGATCGCTTATTGGTTAAAGAGGTATTGACTTACTGAAATAACCGCTTAACTGATAACTATAACAATATGAATTCACTCCGGCTTTTTATTAACGGGTTTTTGATAGGCATCGCCAATATCATTCCCGGTATGAGTGGCGGAACGCTCGCACTCGTTTTAGGTATCTATGAGCGTCTCATCGGAGCATTACGGCGCATCGGTCTTTCAACAGTAAAAAGACTGCTCGGAGTGATAAAATTAAAAAAGGAAGCGTTCTCAGCAGCAAAAACGGAACTTCGCCGTATTGACTTCGGTTTTCTTGCTTTATTAGGGGTCGGTGCAGTCGCTGCAATACTGCTCACATCGAAACTGATTGTCTATCTATTGAACGATCACCATGATCCAACTTACGGTTTCTTTTGTGGACTAATTCTGACATCCATTCTGGTTCCAGCACGAATGCTAAAACGGTGTGGTGTGAAAGAATTACTTATGCTACTGATTGCTGTTGCGCTGGTATTAAGCCTGTCTATCGGTATGGGCGAAAAGCAGTTAGAGCGGGTGGCTTATAAGTCAGGAAGTGAAATTGCAGTAGGAGACAGTGTCGGTGGAGCAGCTTTACCGACGTATTGGGATCTCGGGCTCTTTTTTGGAAGCGGTGCACTCGCTATTTCGGCGATGATCTTACCCGGCATCAGCGGCTCGTTTCTGATGCTCGCGCTCGGTGTCTACTTTCGTCTTTTAACGGCAATAAACACCTTAGTAGAAGGCGTTCCAGAATTGCTCAGCGGTGTTTTTGATCGGTCGATGTTGGGGAGTTTATTGATAATTGGGTTCACCGCAATCGGTTGTTTGTTTGGTCTCCTTGTGTTCACGCGCTTACTTAACTATCTGCTGGAACACTATCGCAACCTCACAATTGCCTTTCTTATTGGGTTGATGGTAGGTTCGCTTTATGGGTTATGGCCCTTTCGTGAGTTCGCAATAGTTGCTGGTGAACGGATTGATACCGCACATATTTTGCCGCAACTTGATATGAACCTGCTTGTCACGACAGGGGTTTTTCTCATCGGTTGTGGCGTGATTTTTCTCTTTACCCGTTTGGAGAATTAGACGTATGTAACGCTGTCAAATCGGGCTTACAAGTGTGAAAGATCGCAAGTTAAATATAAAAATTAGCAAAAATGGAAAGCCAATGCTGGTAGTCTGCCAACAATAGCGACAGTCGGAATTTAAAGAAATACATTATCACACAAAATGCTTGGCGACCCAGTAAAAGAATGAAAAAAATAAAAAGCGTCGGTTTTTTTGTCAATACGACCAAAACGAATGCGGCAAGTGTCGTTGAAGGCGTATCCACGTGGCTCAGGGAACGTGATATTGTTCCACTCCTATCAGAGGATCAGGCGGTTGCATTGGGGAAAACCTCCCAAGCGAATATCTCCAAGATGGATGTAGTAGAACAAGCGGATGTGATTCTCGTCCTTGGTGGAGATGGCACACTCTTAAGCGCAGCACACATGCCGCAGATTGAGAATGTGCCTATCCTGGCAATCAATATTGGAACGCTTGGATTTTTGACGGATGCATCACTGGATGAACTCTATCCAACTTTGGAGAGCCTTTTAACTGGTGATTATCGGATAGAGCATCGAATGATGTTAGAGGTTGTTGTAAACAGCCAAGGGTTTCCACAACCGTTTCAGGCTTTTGCGCTCAACGATGTAGTTATTCGGCATTATACACGTCTTATTGAATTGGACGCGTATGTTGATGGTGAACTCTTTATACCCTATAATGTCGATGGGTTGATCATCGCAACACCGAGCGGTTCGACGGGGTATTCTCTCTCATGTGCAGGCACTATTGTCGCGCCGCAGTTAGAGGCGATTCTGTTAACTCCGATCGCACCACACAGTTTGACAGTGCGTCCGTTCATTGCCCATGGTGGTGCTGAGATAACTGTCAGAATGCGCGCCGCATATAAAAGCGTGGATGTTTTTGTAGATGGGCAACGTGAGACACACAGCCTCACCGCAGGCGCGGTTATAGAAGTGAAGAAGGCAGAACGGACGATTCAGCTTATCCGTTCACAGCACCATAGTTACTACAAAGCCTTGCGTGAAAAACTAATGTTAGGTGAAAGTGTCAGACGTATGTAGGGGAATAGTAATCAGTGTTCAGTTATCGGTTTCAGCAAAAAATTGCTCTTTTCTGACAACCGGTAACCCATAACCGAATACCGTTCAAATGATAGAAACACTCTCTATCCACAACATTGCGCTCATAGACGAACTCAATTTGGAACTCGCACCCGGATTGAATATTTTCACCGGTGAGACGGGGGCTGGCAAATCTGTTATCCTCAGATCCATCGGATTGGTGTTAGGTGAGAGAGCCAATGCCGATATTGTGCGTGAAGGTGCTGATTTCGCGAAAGTAGAGGCGGGCGTTGCACCTAACGATCAGCATCCGATGTGGCGGACGGATTTCGCTTTTAGTGATGTCTTAGACCCATCAGATGCGGTAATTCTCTCCAGAAGGATTAGTGCCAGCGGTAGAAGCCGCTGTCATGTCAACGGCCGTATGGTGAATTTGAGCCAGCTCCAAGCTCTCGGTACGTTGCTTGTTGATATCCACGGACAACATGAGCATCAATCCTTGTTCAGAACGCAAACCCATCTCAGACTTTTAGATGATTTCGGTGGGTGCACTGATGCGAGGCAACAGGTTAGCAAGGTCCATGCTCACCTACAAACATTACAACAGGAGGCAACGGAACTTGCAGAAACCTTGCGGGCATCAGAACGGGAGAAGGATCTTCTTGAATTTGAGATTAAGGAACTCACTTCAGCAAGTCTTGAGGACGGTGAAGACGAAGCATTGGCTGCAGAAGCCCGTATACTGAAAAACGCCGAAGAGTTGGGGCAATCCGCAAGGCGCGTGTACGCACTATTAGATGGGGACACATCTGCTGGTGGAGATTTATCGGCACTCGAACGCCTCAAAGATGCTGCAAAGACACTTACAAAGTTATCTGAGTTGGACGACAGTCTCTCGGAAGTACTCGATCGGTTGGAAACATCGCTCTACGAGCTGGAGGATGTCGCTTTACATACCCGCCAGTACGCAGACACGGTAGAGTACAATCCCATGCGGTTAGACGAAGTTACCGATCGCTTAGCACTGATTTCAAAACTCAAGCGGCGTTATGGCAATTCCATCTCCGAGATATTAGCCTACCACGCCGAAGCAGAGCAAAAATTACAGACATTACAATTCGGCTCCGAAAAGCAAGAATCACTTCAAGCAGAAATTCACAAAACGATTCAGGAGGCACAACATCTGTGTCTCGCACTCTCTGCAAAACGTTTGCACATTGCCAAGCAGTTATCAAAACAGATTGAGAAGGAACTCCGCACACTCGGTATGGACAAAGCGGAATTTCATACCTCTGTCCGACATATACCAGAAGAACGCGGTCCGTTTCAGATAGATGGTGAGCGTTATGCGTTCCGCTCTCACGGGATGGATGATGTTGAGTTCTTGATTGCACCAAATGTCGGTTCTGAAGCGCGTCCGATTGCCAGAATCGCGTCGGGTGGCGAAATTTCTCGCATTATGCTTGCTTTGAAGACGGTATTGGTGCAAGTAGATGAGATCCCGACCCTCCTTTTCGATGAAATTGATAGCGGGATCGGTGGCAAGGTAGCAGATGTCGTCGGCGGAAAGTTGAAGGAACTTTCTGAGTTCGCGCAAGTTATCTGTATTACCCACCTCCCCCAGATCGCCCGTTTTGCAGACAAGCATTTCCGGGTGGAAAAGAAGGTCGTCGGAGAGCGTGCCCTGATTACTGCAAAACCGCTGACACCAGAGGAACAAATTAACGAAATTGCTCGGATGCACGGAGGTGAAGAAACTGAGATTGGGCTTGCACATGCACGTGAATTATTATCTGAAAAATAGGTGGCAGTATCCTTCATTAAAGGGTATTAAAACCCCGTAAGCAAGAGTGTATCACTGTTATAGGAAATCTGTTTATGGTCATCTTCTGTCAAATCCGTATGCGTAGCTAAGGATAAACAAAAAGATGGATGAAAGATTTACACAAGCCAGCGGGACACATGTCTATACTGGTTGCGAATTGTTAGTCAAGGGTGCTCTGGAAAGCGGGGTTAGTCTTCTCACAGGCTATCCGGGTTCCCCGATTGCCGAAGTCTTCGACATTATCCAACGGAATGCTGAGTTGTTGAAAACCAACGGCATCGTCGCACAGATAGCCAACAACGAGGCATTGAGTATCGCGCGACTCAATGGATCACAAATGGCGGATGTTCGAGCAATTGCGTTCATGAAAAGCGTTGGTTTTCATGTCGCCTCCGATTCACTCGCAATTAGCAATCTCGCAGGCACAACGGGTGGTGCTGTCGTTGTTGTCGGGGATGATACTTGGTCGCACAGCACGCAGGTTCCCGCAGATTCCCGATTCCTTGCACGGCATGTCTATACTCCGCTTCTTGAACCCGGCACATTTCAGGAACTCAAAGATTGGATTGATTGTGCCTTCCAGATTTCCGCTGCCGCCGACCTCTATGTTTGTTGTTTAACAACCGA
The DNA here is from genome assembly GCA_958295815.1 of Candidatus Poribacteria bacterium. Lineage (GTDB taxonomy): Bacteria > Poribacteria > WGA-4E > WGA-4E > WGA-3G > WGA-3G. The sequence goes on from OY282374.1 coordinate 1,203,379, forward strand.
GAATCAGGCATCTGGCGGTGGGAACGTTGAACTTCGCCCTAACATTTATCCTGAAATTAGCGATTTGAAGCGTATTAATCTTGATACCCAGCTTATTGATGCCGATAAGCGGGTCGTCTTACCACCACATACCGCTCAAATTGAGGTAGAAACGCTACGGGAACGACTTCCTACCGCCCTTGAAACAGCACGCACTTTGGAACTCAACAAAATCCAGTTTGCGGAGAAGCCTCCAACTGGAAAGAGACACCCTCTCGGGTTTGTTAGCGCAGGTTTGGCTTATAGCTGCCTCCTCCATGCTCTTGAAGAGTTAAATCTCCACGGAGACATTCCAATCCTCAAGCTTGGTATGACCCACCCCATTGATTCGGACATCGTCCGAGAGTTTGTCGAGCATGTTGACGAAATTTACGTCGTTGAGGAGAAACGTCCACTTTTAGAAAACGAAATCAAAGCATTCCTCACACAAATGTATCAGAATGGCGACATCAAGCGGTACGTCAACGTCTGGGGGAAACAATTCCCAAACGGTCTTGCAGGCATCCCGGTAGCTTCTGGCTTAGATGCCTCTATCCTGATTCAGAAACTTATCCCCCTCTTCAGGGACCGTCTCAGCACAGCGAACACCGAACACTTGGCACGTGAAGAAGTGCTTCAGAAACAGGTCTCGGAACAACAAATTGAGATTCCACAACGTACGCCTACCTTCTGCCCGGGTTGCCCACATCGCGATTCTTCGAGTGTCTTCCTTGAAATCACAAGACAATTTATGGATCCGGACTATATGAAGAAGCACCACAATTCAGGATCGGTAGATCTCGTTTTTCACGGGGATATCGGTTGCTATTCTATGCTTAAGTATGAGCCGTTTCCGCGTCTAATGCACAATCTCTCTGCTATGGCATTAGGGGGTGGCGCAGGCGCAGGAATTGACCGGTTTATTCAAAATAAGCAGGTCGTTTTCATGGGGGATTCGACTTTTTTTCATGGTGGTATGTCAGCGATCTCAGATTCGATTAAAAACAACCAAGACATCGCTTACATAATTTTGGACAACCAGACAACAGCGATGACTGGACATCAACCGACACCTGCCGATGAGCTTGACCTTCTCGGTAATCCTACCTTTGCCCAAGACATTGAGAAAGTCGCACAAGGGCTGGCTGGCAACTCCGAAATAGAAATTGTGCGTACCAACCCAGAAGACCGGGTGAACTACAAAAAATACCTTGAAAAAACTATTCTTAAACCGGGTGTCAAAATTGTCATCGCCGATAAAGAGTGCGCAATTACCTACCAGCGTCGCGTACGCCGTGAACAACGGAAAACTATCGCTAAGGACGGTTTCCTTAAATACGAGAAGCATATTAACATCACGCCTGAGGTTTGCGAATTTTGTCTGGAATGCACAACCACTACAGGATGTCCGGGTTTGAAAATCGTCGATACCGACTATGGTGAGAAGATCGCTATCGACCGCTCAAATTGCGTCTCCGATGGCGCGTGTGCACGAATTAAATACGCCTGTCCAGCGTTTGAAGAGGTTATCGTCACACGTAAGCGTCCGCCTCAGAACGGGCATGTAGAATCTGATTATCAAGGTCTCTTGAGCGATGCACCGTTACCTCCTCCGCCACCTTTGACGTTTGAACGGAGTTGGAACACGTACGCCGCAGGAGTCGGAGGCATGGGTATTGGGACTATTTCCAAAGTCCTCGTCGTTGCTGGGTATCTCCAAGGCTACGATGTAACATTCTGCGACAGGAAAGGCTTAGCAATTCGCAACGGAGGGGTCTATACCCACATTGCATATACACAACCTGACGTTCACGCTTCACCTATAATTCCGTATGGCAAGGCAGATCTGCTGTTAGGACTTGACATCTTAGAAGCCGTCCGCGGTGTTACTGCACAATCCCATTTCCGTATCGCGTCCCCGTCGCGTACCGCTGCTGCAGTAAATACAGCAAGAACTGAAACGATATCCATGCTTATTGGCAAGGATCATTTTGATCCGGAGACGCTTGAGGAGACGCTTCAGGCGTATACCAACCCTGATGCGTATTTTGGCATAGATTTATTTGCAATCTCTGAGGAGCTATTCGGAAACAAATTATATGCGAACATGATGCTCCTCGGTGCTGCCTTCCAACGCCAGTTAATACCTCTCGAATTGGAGCCTCTGCAATTGGCACTCAAGCAGATGGTACCGCATGCCGATTTGGATACCAACATGAAAGCGTTCACCGTTGGACGTCGCCTTGCACTGAAACTTCCCAAATCTTCTGTATACTCACCTTCAGTACAGACGTTATTAACTTATGTGGAAATGCTTGAAGCAAACCGACAGATTTTAGAGCGGAAGTGGCGTGGAAAGCGTTTGGCACAACAGTATGTGACCCTCGTTGAGAGCGTGGTGAAGACATTGGACATCGATTCGGACAGCATCAATCGAAGACTCGCACTCTATATCTATGATCTCATTCAGTTTGAGGATATGGATTACGCTCGGATATATGTTGAGAAGATTAAACAGGTTCACGCGCACGATTCTGTTGATTACAATTATCGTGCCACGAAAGCCGCGATCAGGTATCTTCATAAAATGATGCTGATTAAAGACGAGGTCTACGTCGCACACTTGCTAACAAGTGAGGAGAAGTTCCAGCGCGACAGAGAACTATATGGTGTTGATACGATGAACGGCGATAAAATTCGATATGTACATCTCAATCGCCCGCATTTCACCGTGATGGGATTTGACTTTGAAGGGGATATTGATACGCGAAATTGGCAACTGAACCTCGTGAAACGGATGAAGTTTCTGAGGCGATGGTTACCACAGTGGCATGCAAAGGAGAAAGCATTCCGGGATTGGTATATTACCTGTGTAATTGACACCTTTGCCCCTGCTGATGCAGAGACGTATGAAAAGTATCTCCTGGCATTAGAATGTGTTGAAGAGGTCCGCGGTTATCGGGAGATCCGTTACCCGAAAATGGAAGTTGCAAAGCAGACAGTTGAAAGTTTACTGGCACAGGAATAGTTTTCGGAGAAGTACACTACAATGCAGATACGATCCATGCTGACGGGACACACTCGCGTTGTTGGCGTTATCGGTGATCCGGTCGAACACAGCCGTTCACCGCAAATGCACAATGCCGCCCTTGCTAAAGCAGGACTTGATTACGTATATGTTCCGTTTCATGTCCGTCCTGACGATTTAGCACACGCTATTGCGGGATTCAAAGCGGTTAACGTCGTTGGCATTAACGTGACGCTTCCACATAAACAGGCTGTCATTCCGTATCTTACGTCGATCTCGCGGGAAGCCGAACTTGTCGGTGCTGTGAACACAATCACTTTCGTTGATGACGAAATACAGGGCGACAATACAGATGCACCAGGCGTCCTAAAAGCTTTGGAGGAGAACGGCAACATATCTGTCCCAGTGGGTGAAGATGTTGTTGTCTTAGGGGCAGGTGGATCTGCAAGAGCAGTTGTCGTCGCATTGGCACTCGCAGGTGTGGCGTCTATCACAATTGCCAATCGTACAGTAGAGCGGGCTATCTCATTAGCAGAAGAGATGCAGCAAAAAACAGATATTCCGATGCAAGGGATGGGACTTACGGATGCGCGTTTGCCTGCTGCTGTTCGCCGAAGTCTACTTCTTATCAATACTGCAACAGCAAGCATGGATCCAACACAACCACTACTGGTTTCCGCCGACTGGCTTCAACCGAATACTATCGTTTACGACATTGTCTATACACCCCCGGTAACACCGCTAATGAAAGCAGCCGCCGAGCGCGGATGTCAAACGCTTGGTGGTATCGGGATGTTGGTCCATCAAGGGGCTATCGCTTTCGAGAAATGGACAGGTGTTACACCTTGTACCGAGGCAATGCGCCACGCACTCTCTATGTAGGTGTTGTAGATCAATCTTATTATCTGCTATGATTCACCAAGAAATACGAAAGGGGTCGATGACGACATAATGCAAGAGCATGATAACGACTTTAGGCCGATTCGATTCGTTATACTCGGAACGCCTTATACCATTAAACCCACTGATGAACTAACCGCTGACAATATCAACGAACTCGTTGAGTATGTCAAAAGTTTAGTTGAATCTTATCTCAGAAAGGGCTTTGACGAGCAAAGAGTTCCACTGCTCGTTGCGTTCCATATCGCTGATGAAAAGCGGCGCCTTCAGGAAAAATATGAACTTCCATTGCACCGAATAGTGGAAAGGTTACAGTTTGCAATCGAAGAGGACACACCATTTGAAACTTCCGATGATACCTCCGATTAAAGGGGGTATTAGAATAGGAATCCGTTTCTAATCTGCCCGACCTTAGCGCAGCAGTAGCACAGCGAGCGCGCAAAATATCGGAAGCAAAATAATCAGTATTTTAACTTCGAGTAAGTAATTTTTATAACGTTGAATCGCTGAATTCTGTGCTATCCACTGGTTGATGAACGCAATCCGCCGATCAATAGATGGATGTGTATTGAAAATTTCAAAAAATCGCCGAATTGATTTCGGCACTGAATTTAGAACCGCAAGTTTCATCAATGCTGATTTAAAGGCTTCTGGCTTTTCCGTGATCCTGACCGCATATAGGTCTGCTTGATGTTCGCACCTTCTTGACAAATATCGGAATATGAACACAAAATAAATGATTAAAAAAACCAACGAGCATAACGTTGGCAAAATTTGTGATTCTGCAAAGCGTGCTACCAACGGTTCTTCGACGAAAACGTAAAATAACGGATAACTCAAGAGATAAAAAAAGGCAAAAAGCATGTAGGTCTGAATGTGTTTATAGCGGATATGTCCAAGTTCATGTGCAACAACGGTTTCAATTTCTTCGTCTGTGAAGTATTCGAGGAGTGCGTCTGTTAGAAAAATACGGCGGTTCCACGGCAGTGTCCCCGCAACAGCTGCATTTGCTATCAACAGCGAACCCGTCTGCCATACCACAATATCTCGATGCTTCGTGCCACTCTGTTTTGTCAACCGTTCTAATTTCTGTTTTAATTCTAATTTCTGTTTTAGTGCTGAACCTACCGCCAATGGTTCTGTTTTCCACAGAAACTGCATTAGTAGCGGTGCAAAAATAAATGCGGAGACAATCACAGGTAAGATAAGCCCGATTAAAATGTACGGATGTTCAACGATGAATACCTTTGCCGAGTAGGGGAGCCAATAGAGCGCATCCATTATCATGAGATAAACGAACATCGGCAGCAGTGGGAAAATTAGGAACTTGAATTGTAGAGTGAGAACTTCTCGATAGTGTCCCGATTGAAGTCGATTCACCTGGTAGAACGCAAGACGAATACAAATTAACCCAATTAAAAGCGGTAGCAACGCAAGCATCTGGCGCATGTTTTCCATTGGAAAGAAACTGAAGTGTTTATCAATCAACGCTGGTAGATTCAATAGATATAAATTGCACAGATAGGCTGCTAAGCTGAGGCATTCAAAGGCAATCATGTAGCGGCGCAGGCGATGGAGTTTTGGTAGGTTTTCCTCTGCGTTGGCAGGTAAGGTTCGCGCAACATACGCTGTTACAAAATACGCTATGAGAATAGGGCAACCCGTCAACACAATTGTCCAAAGTGCTACCTGCATGTCGCTGATATTCATGCTTGATTGGGGCGGTTCAAAGGAAAAAAGGAAGAGGATCCCAGCGATTAAAATGATACTTATTTGTCCCATTCTGTGAAAAACCTTCCTCGCTCTATTGTGTAAATAGACTCAGCGTTACGAAGCCTGACTACCGGATGTGGATGCCATCCTGAGATTCGTGAAGGCTCTGAAGCGCATGAGATGCTATAGATTTCCCGCTTACATAAGTGACAAATTTTACCCTATCTCACATGAAAAATCAAGTGTCTTTTTGCGTTTCGCCTTTCGCTTTTTGTCAAGCATGAAAAAACTTTTGACTTTTTTTTAGAAAAGGTGGTATAATTCTTATTAAAAGTGCCTGTGAGGGAGAATTGCTTACGGGTTTCTCATGTTGCAAGTTCGTGATGCAGTTTCGGGCATTGAAAATTGTTGTCTGCGCGGAAGGAAATCGTCCTGTCCATATACGCACACTCAGGCGGAATTTGAGAAGAATTCCAAGGAAAATAGAGTATCTGTATAAGAAATTGATTTTGGGCTTAACTTGAGGCCGACTTCTTAATTATATCGGCTGGCAAACAACGCTCTAAATTGTTGTAAAAAACTAGGAGGAATCCATGATAAGTAGAATTGCTTTCACAATGATCACTCTTCTCGGAGTTGCACTTATTGTTAGTAGCTGCGGAAAATTGGACCAAGAAGAGTTTGAAATGTGGAAGAATGAGCATGTCTCACAGATGGAGAAAGCTGATGCTGACCTCACAAACAAAGTCACGATGTTAGAGGGGAAAGTCGATCAGCATACTAAAGATGTGGCAGAGGCAATCTCTGAAGCAAAGGATGAGGCGATTGCTGCATCCCAGCAGGGCGATGCCGACACTATGGCTGCTGCGAAGCAAACTTCAATGGAACAAGACGCACAACTCCGTGCTGACCTAACAAAATCTATTGATATGCAAGGTCAAAAAGCGATGGAGTTTGCGCAAGGTGAAGACGCAAAATTGCAAAAGCGAATTGATGCCCATGATATGGCTGACGCATCCCAGAATGACGCAATTAAAAAACTTGAATCCGAAGTGATGGCTCTGAAAGAAGGGCTCTCCATGGTAGAGTCGGAGGTCGCCGCAAAGCCGGTCATCGTGGCTACGGTCAATTTCGCCAGTGGACAGACCCGCGTATCCAGCAAAGGTCAAGAGATACTTGATGGCATTGTTGCGCAACTCAAGGCGGATTCGGATGCAAAAATCATGGTCGTCGGACATGCTGATGGTATGCCCGTCCTACGTGGCAGCTATAGAAGCAATTGGGACCTGTCACAAGCACGTGCCAACTCCGCTGCAAAACACCTTGAATCCAAAGGGATTGATTCCAGCAGAATTGAGGCAATCGGGAAAGCACACACCGATCCCGTTGCACCGCAAAACACTTCTGCAGGCAGAGCTATGAATCGCAGGGTCGAAGTCATTTTGGTTCCGGCAGATGCTCATAACCAGCCGTTCTAAACGATTCGTGGTGTTAACGTCATTTGGGTTGCCCCAGACTTAATGATGTAGCCTAACTTTTTTATTCTATCAACGTGGGCGGGACCTGTGCCCGCCCAACGTTTTCACAACACTCTCCTATATCATATCTCGGATAAAGGCTTATCGTTTATGCGTTTGGTATTTGCCTGTCTCTTACTTCTCCTTTTATCTCACTGTGTAACGCTCGCGGATACCACAGATGTCCCCGCGTTACGTCCGTCACCCGTCCGAGAATTTTTGGCAGAACACCTGCAATCTCCATCGCTTCAGCTCTCCTTATTTTCGTACAAGCCGAAATTGGGTGACTTAACTAATATCCTCCAGAGTGTCGGAGTATCACAGATTCCGAGTGCACTACTACCTATGTTTTCAGTTGTATTTGAACATACACCGGAGTTAGATTCGCGTCTTGAATTCGGTTATTGGAAGATGCAACTTGATATTCCGCCCCCTATCTCGGCGAACCTCTCTGCTACCCTCATTCCGGTTTCGTATCAATTTATCTATCGTCCGGTACTTCTGTCTGAGTTTCTTCCGATCTATTTTGGAGGTGGTATCGGTTTTTTGGGAACCAGTTTTGATGGCAGCGCAATAGATTTGATTGAACAGCAGGGCATAAGTTTCGAGGGGAGTTCTTCGGGTCCAACTGGATATGTGCTTGTTGGTGCGGAGTTGTTTCAGTGGGAGTCTAACCTTTCGCTCAACTTTGAGTTGAAACGAATACTCAAAACAATAGAGACGACCGGCACGACACCGCTTAATCTGATTTTAGATGGAACTGCGATCGGTTTGGGCGTTAAAATGCGATTTTAAGACCCAGATTACAATCTCGCATTACAAAATTTCTAAATTCCAATAGGTGCTCTCTCCTCAAAATTCCTATTACGCATGGCTTTGAAGTCCGGCAAGCGATTTCTCCCTTTTATTGTCTGTCTTGTGTTCGGCAGTGTTATCGGTGGTTACTCAGGAACTCCGCTTCCGCTCTTGAGTTTGCTGATTGCAACCGGTGCTTTTGTCTGCCTCAGCATGGAGATCGCCGTCTACCTGCTGTTGATTGCCCTGCCGTTTTCGTTTCGTTATATTGTCCCTGGTAGTTTCGAGATTCAAACACCGACAGAGCCATTATTGGGCATGCTCGTTGCTGTTTATGGTGTGCAAAAAATAAGTAATTTCGCACTTCGGAAGCCGAAGTCGGAAGACACGTTTCCTTTCTTCCTGCCGCTCTGCTGTTATATCCTCATTACATTCCTCTCTGCAATCAATACGCCTAACCTTTTTGTCACTCTCAAAGGCGCATTTCGTGCAACGGCTTACATGTTATTTAGCGTGATAGTGTATACTGTTATCCAAAATAGGACGAATCTGAAACGGATTTTTATTGCTATCTTTCCCTCTGCAGCAGTTGCCGTTATCTGGACAGTGATTGTTCTCGTCTACCACATTGATGCATGGCAGTGGACAAGTGCCTATCGGAGTGCCCCATTTACGAATTACTCTGTTTATGGTTCTTTCACTGCTATCTTTTTTCTCATCTGCCTGAGCCGTCTTCTTTTTGACGATGGTCCTTACGATAGAGTCTTATGGACGGCATGGTTTGTCTGCTTTGGCGCAGGGCTACTCCTATGCTTTTCACGCGGGGTCTGGCTTTCTGTTATTGTCGCAGTCGGTTTTATGCTAATGCAACTCGGAAAAGGCGTTACGCATAAAAAGATTCTATTTATCGGTGCTGCATGTCTTCTCTTATTGGCATGTCTGAACCTACCGGGAGTCTATAACATCATTGTTGAACGAATTACATCTGCGGTGGACATCTCTTATGCCTCAAACCGGGCGCGGCTCTTACGATGGGGACAGGCAGCGACGATGTTCCTTGAAAACCCGATTTTGGGTAAAGGCTACGGGGCATTTGCTATGCTATATGAGGAAGATGTGGCACTCGTTGGAAGTTACACTGCGCAGTACCAGCTTGGTGCCCACAGTGAATACCTCCAAGTGATGGCGGAGTTGGGGGTTGTCGGTTTAGGTGTGTGGATGTGGCTCAATGTCGCATTCTTACGCTACGGTTTTCGGGCACTCCAAACGTTAGACGACGGCTTTTACCGCGCTATTGTCGTTGGATTGATGACAGCCGAACTGTCATTGATGGTACATTTTACCGTGAACAATCTCTTAAACGGCGATGCCATTGGTGTGCCTTTTTGGGGTATTTATGGACTGTTACCGGCTGTTGTACAAATGGCTAACCGTGAAAAAATACTTGATGTTGACTCACAAGCACCACCCTAAATTTTCAACACCAGAAACCGAAAACGCGGTATAATACTAATAAAAATGAGTTGTAGTGGAATAGGTCTCGTACCTCAGTTTCCTTATCTTGTTCTGGACCAACGGAGAAATTAAATATGAACGTTATCCACATTATTTCAGACACATTTCGACGCGATAATCTCGCAATTTTTGGCGGAAAAGGATACACGCCATCACTAAATGCCTTCGCCGAGAAATGTGTTGTGTTTGATAAAGCGTATGTCTGTAGTTTTCCGACCGTACCGATCCGAGGCGAACTCGTGACAGGTCAGGTCGGCTTCTGTCGGCGGGGATGGGAACCCCTGAAACGAGATGTCCCGGTTATTGCCGATGACTTAACGAAAGCCGGGATTGTTAGTATGATGATCGCCGATACACCTCATCATATCAACAACGGGTTCTTTTACAATCGGGGGTTCACCGGATGGAAGTGGATTCGCGGGCAAGAAGGTGATCATTTAGAGACACAGCCTTACGATTATGAATCGCAAGAAGCATTGCAGTATCGCACATATACACGAACGCATCCAAACAGGTTACCCGGCGGACTCGGCAATCACTTGAAAAATATCTCGTTTCGGCAGACGGAAGCGGATACTTTCGTTGCGCAGACTATGCAGACGGCTTGCGATTGGCTCGAGCGGAACCATCAACACGAAAACTTCTACCTCATGGTGGACACCTTCGATCCACACGAACCTTGGGATGCCCCGGAATGGTATCTAAAGCGTTTCGATTCAAGCGATTATGAAGGACCTGAACCGATTTATCCCCCTTACGGTCCCAACCCAATGAATGCCCGTGAGACGGAACGTCTCAATGCACTCTATCGCGCAGAAGCGTCTCTGGTTGACAATTGGATCGGGCAGCTTCTACGGAAAATTGACTATATGGGCTTGATGGAAAATACGATGATAATTTTCATGGCAGACCACGGTTTCCTGTTGGGTGAACATGGACTCCTCGCCAAGAATCTTAGCATGTATGAGGAGGTCATCCATATTCCACTACTGGTCTATCATCCCGATGCAGCACCGCGCCATACCGATGCGCTCACCAGTATCGCCGATATTGCTGCCACTGTCGTTGATGTATTTGGTGCGGAAGGCGGAGCGCAAGTGGAAGGCAATAGCATTCTCCCGGTTGTCATGGGAGATACCGACACAGGACGCGAGTACGCAATTACACACGGTGCTTGGGTTGGTGGATGGAGCCCTGATGGTGGGAGTCCTCACGGCAGCATCACCGATGGCACTTGGTCCCTACTGTTAGAGAACCAAGGTGCACCGAAGTCTTTATTCCATTTGTCCTCTGATCCTGAACAGATGCAGAATCGATTTGAATCCGATACGGAAGAAGCGCGTCGGCTCTATCAAGCGTTTTTGGACTTCTTGGCACAACACGGTGCCCCTGAAGCAATGGTCGGAGAATTTCAGGAGCGTTGGCCCCTTTAATTGTTGTTAAATAAGCATAATTAGCAATCTTCTCATTGACAAACTATGTTGGGCGAGGTTCCTGTGCCTCGCCTTTCCTGTCACTCAGTAGGCGGGTTTATAGTGTAGTTTTGAGCATCTGCTCAAGTTTTCTTCCCAGTAGGAGGGATCTCCGAATCCCGACTTCTGATCTATGTCCAGTCCATAATTACGCCTAAGTATTCATCTTTCCGATCTGTCAGCCCATCATAAGCAGATTGTGCATCTTCTGGATTAATCACATGCGTCAGCAATTCTTCTACTTTGAACTTACCTTCACACATCAGTGAATACATCAAGCGCGAGTTGCGTTCGAGCGAGTGTTTCGATTCACCTGTATGCATCGTCGGATAGACCCACTCATGCGCACTTCTAAGCGTAATTGCCCCTAACCCGATACTGTGGCTATAGTTCAAAATCTCCGTCGCATTCGTAACGTATTCGCCACGCGGCGAGCCAAGTAGTATAACTTCCCCTTTCCTGCCCGTCAATTGATAAGCCGTTTCGACGAGGCGAGGATTTCCGATCGCTTCAACGGTGACATTCGCTTTTTCGCCATTTGTCAGCGCAATAACGCGTTCAAGCACATCTTCTTCGTCAGGGTTAATCAGATGTTGAATACCGCACTGCTGCGCAATTTCAAGACGACGTGGCACACGTTCAATGCTGATGACCTTCATGCCTGCCAGGTTGAAAAGTTGTGATGCGGAGTTGCCTACTAGCCCCAAACCAATGATCGCTACGGTATCCCCAAATTCAGCAGATGACACTCGTAGTGAGGTCATCGCCACCGTTCCCATTCGGACAAATGGAACCAATTTCTCATCTATATCCAAAGGCGGTTTGAATGCCAAAAGCACTGATTCTGTTTTAGCGATAGAGGCGTGAGGACCATAACAGAAGGCGAGATCCCCGGCGACACATTTCGTTACGTTTTCACCGACTTTCAGGACCTCACCTATTGCCGTGTAACCGGAACCGTGAGGGAAACGTGTTCCCTCTTGAAGTCCAGTGTATCCTGCACCTTCTGTCCCCGGACTTATTAGACTATAGTGCGTTTTCAGCAAGATTTGATTCGGCGTAAGCGTTTCGTCAAGTTCAAAATCTTCGAGCGTTGCCGAGCGTTTCGCTGGCATAACAATCTGTTTGCCTTTCATTCACTGTACTCCTTGTTGATTTTTCCTGATTATGGTATCATATATGCACAACTTTTTATAGCGGATAATGTAAAGAAACACAGATTTGAGTTTGAAAGCCTCATGAAAAGGGAGATGTTTTCCTTATGAAACTCACGCCAGAGCAGTGTGAAACCTTTTGGACGCAAGGTGTCATAATCGTCAAAAATGCCTTGACTGACGAAGACCTACAACCCGTGATTGACGAGATTTCGGATTGGATTTCGGAACGCGCCCTTGCCCTGAAGGAGGAGGGTGAAATCGAAGACCTCTACGAAGACGAGCCCTTCGACCGGCGATTCGGAAAGTTATTGGCGCAATCCGGCGATATGGTGCGTGAATTTGATATTATGCACTACCGCGGAAAAGCGATCTTTGAATTCTTGAGAAATGATAACTTGTTGGATGTTATTGAAGGGATTGTTGGACCTGAGATCACCTGTAATCCAATTCAGCATCTACGGGCGAAACCGCCGGTTATAGACGGAAATGCGAGTTGGGCAGGCGGTGTGCCGTGGCATCAGGATGCCGGTGTTATGATGCCGGAAGCTGAGGGATCAAATATCATCACATGTTGGCTTCCGTTAGGCGATAGTACAATAGAGATGGGATGTCTGCAGGCATTGCCCGGTGTTACTGAAGAGAAGGGTTATCTCCGCCATCAGAAAGAAGGTGGAACTATGATTGTGCCAGATATGATGCCGGATGTTGAACCGCTAATGCTCGAATGTTACCGCGGCGACCTTATTTTGTTGAGCCGTTTTACACCGCATCGTTCACAACCGAACACATCCGACCGGTGCCGCTGGTCTTTAGATTTGCGCTATCAACCCACGGGACAACATACTGGACGAACAGCGCATCCTGACTTTATCGTGCGAAGTCGAGAGAACCATGAATCCGTCCTCGCTGAGCACCAAGAGTGGTGTGATCTGTGGGTAGATGCCTTTGAGAACCCGCGCGGTTTCGCCGGACACCGATCAGAATAAAAATTTTCTACGTGCTACTTGCAACTTCGAGGCGGTTTTTCGCACGCGCGAGTGCCGCCTCTGCTCGCGGACGATTTAGATCTGGCGCGTTTGCCTCCAATTGTGCTTGCGCGCGACTGAGAGCGTTTTCGGCGCGTTCCACATCAATCTCTGATGCCCATTCCGCTGTCTCGACCAATGCTGTAACACCTGTACGCAGGACTTCAAAGACCCCGCCACTTACTGCTATTAACTGCGGTGTCTCCGATTCTTGGATACGGATTTCACCGATGTCCAGTGCTGTGAGAAAAGGGAGGTGTTCAGCGAGGATCTCAAAGTTCCCTTCGATACCCGGTGCGCGAATGCTCATCACATCCCCTTCATAAACCAGCTGTTCTGGTGTCCGTATTTCAACGTGAAAACTTCTATGTAGCATATTTTTAATTACGTGCCCAGATTCAATAGTTTAAAAAACTAATCCGCCGCCTCTTCTAATTCTCCGCTTTTCGCTTGTTCAAACGCCTCGTCAATAGTCCCGATATAGCGCAATGACTGTTCAGGCAGTTCGTCACAGTCACCGTTTAGAATCGCTTGGCATCCTTGAACGGTATCCTCAATCTTGACGTATTTGCCCGGTGTTCCCGTAAAACGTTCTGCGACAAACATCGGCTGTGTTAGGAACATCTCTATTTTTCGCGCTCTGTTAACAACCAACTTCTGTTCATCTGACAGTTCATCTACACCGAGGATAGCGATAATATCCTGAAGACTTTGGTATTCCTGTAGTACCTGCTTGACTTGGAAGGCTGCCTGATAATGCTCATCACCGATAATGTCTGCTGATAAGATACGCGAACTTGAAGTTAGCGGATCAACAGCGGGAAATCTTCCCTTCTGAACGATGCTCCGTTCCAACCGTGTCACAGCGTCAAGGTGTGCGAATACAGAGACAACAGCAGGGTCTGTATAGTCATCCGCTGGAACATAAACCGCTTGGAATGACGTGATCGAACCGTGTTGCGTTGATGTGATGCGTTCTTGTAATTCACCCATTTCGGTTGCGAGTGTCGGTTGGTAACCCACAGCGGATGGCATCCGTCCGAGAAGTGCTGATACCTCGCCACCTGCGAGTGTGAAGCGGAAGACGTTGTCGATAAAGATAAGAACATCTTGCCCCTGCTGATCACGGAAATATTCCGCCATAGACAAACCGGCAAGTCCAACGCGGAGACGCGCACCGGGTGGCTCATTCATCTGTCCGAATACCATCGCCGTTTTATCCATCACGCCATATTCATCCATTTCAAGCCAGAACTGGTTGCCTTCACGTGTTCGTTCACCCACACCACAGAAAACAGAGTAACCACCGTGTTGTGTTGCGATGTTGTAAATCAGTTCAGCAACAAGCACCGTCTTACCAACACCCGCACCACCGAAGAATCCGACCTTTCCACCCCGAACGACCGGTTGAATTAGATCGATAACTTTGATGCCGGTTTCTAACATTTCGGTAACTGTACTGAGTTCTGATTGTGGTGGTGGTGGTCTGTGAATCGAGTATCGCTCGGATTCATTTGCTGGACCCTTTTCATCAATGGGTTCACCGGTCACATCAAAGACTCTCCCGAGTACGGGATCACCGACGGGGACAGTGATCGGACCACCGCTATCAATCGCGGCTGTCCCACGGACTAAGCCGTCTGTTGTATCCATTGCTACAGCGCGTACCCGATGTTCGCCTAAATGCTGTTGCACTTCGAGTATCAACTCGCTTCCGTCGTAACGTTGAACTTTAACAGCGTTGAGGATATTCGGCAGTTCGCCTCCCGAAAAATCTAGGTCAACTCGCGCACCGACAACTTCTAAGATTTTTCCTGCGTTCATGAGATGTTCCTTTTTTGATACTAAAGTAGTTGCGTTCTGATTATTTCTAAATACTGAAGGTGTTGCTTCAAACGTCTTTTTATTTCGCGAGGGCATTTCCGAATCGTGAGTATCTCTATAACGTGTAGGTCTCCAACGATCATAGACTCGGACACACTTTTTGGAAGCGAGTCAGTGCTGCTTCCTTATTGATTAACGCGTATTGGCGATTTCGAGTTGGCATGAGGAGATTTACGCGTTGGATCTTACGATTCAGATTTTCGAGCTTCTCACTGTATCGTGCTATACCGCGGGCAAGTTCATATTCAAAGCTCCGACTGATTGCTTCATGCCGATGTGGATGCTTTTGTATAAGACTCGCTAATCGCTCTCGACGGGCTTTCAGATTTGTGATGATCCTTTCAAGTTGCGCCTTTTCTTGTTTAATCTCTTTCTTTAATTCGATCCAGCGAGGTGCGAACCCGTTCTCTTTCAAAGCCGATTCGCCATTCGGGCTTGTGGGGTCAGAAAAGGATTTGTATCCAGCTTGAGCGGTTTACCTTTACCTGGTAAATCCTTGAATTCACCGCGTTCCATTGCCTCTTCAATCTGTTCACTGACGTTAATCGGCATCTGGAACCTCCTCACGGCAGAACGGAGTCTGCTCCTACCCTTGCTACGGCAGAACGGAGTCTGCCTGCTACCTACCCTGACTACGGCAGAACGGAGTCTGCCTGCTACTTTTAACCCTCTAGTGCGGATGCCCCACTGACAATCTCGGAAATTTCTGTAGTGATCTGCGTCTGACGTGCCCTATTGCGTTGAAGGATTAACTCGTCGATGAGTTCTTTTGCCTTTTGCGTAGCATTTTCCATCGCTGCCATTCGTGCCGCTTGTTCTGCCGCGTTGGAATCCAGGAGGACCTTCCACATCTGCATGTTCAGGTGTTTGCTAAGTAGTAGTTCAAAAAGTTCGACTTGTCCAGGTTCATAAATGTAATCTAAGAAAAGGGTATCGCCTTCCGGAAATTCAGGGACTAATGGAAGAAGTTGCTCGACAAGCACCGTCTGAAGAATGGCGGATTTGAAGTTATTGTAGATAACTTCTACCTTGTCAATTTTTTTCTCCGTATAGAGATGTTCAAACTCGTGAACAACGTCGACAGCCGTTTGAAATTCGAGAGCACGAAAGATATTGGTGTATGCATCGGTAATGTCGTAGCCGCGTCGGGCAAAATGCTCTTGTGATCGTCTACCGATACAGATAAGTGTTACTTCTGCACCGCTTTCTTGGTAATGTTCGACACGTTGTGTAGTTGTTCGGATGACATTGCTATTAAAACTACCGCACAACCCACGGTCGCCGGAGACGGAAATAATACAGACATGCTTCACTTCCCGTTCCTCAAGTAGCGGGTGGGTCAACGCTTCAGTCTCAGTATCCATCCGCGAAATCAGATGCCCCAGAATAGTGTTGAGTTTGTCGGCGTAAGGACGCGTCGCATTAATATTTTCTTGGGCACGGCGCAGCTTCGCTGCAGCAACGACACGCATCGCATCCGTAACTTGTTGAATATTTTGGACACTGCTAATGCGTCGCCGAATTTCTCGTAAGGTTGCCATTTTTTCGTATTAACTCCGATACAAATACAAAATTACGCCATAACTTATGAGGTGGTCCAGTTTTCTTTAAACGTTTTTACCACATTGTGTAAAGTTTCGAGCAATTCATCGCTTAAATCACCTGTTTCCGCAATTTCTGTGAGCAGTTCTGCATGATTTCTGTCAAGATATTGCAGAAATTCGGATTCAAACCGTGCTATTTCCGTTTCCGGAACATCGTCCAGGTAACCGTTGGTCCCACAGAAAATGGAAGCGACTTCGCGTTCCACAGACATCGGTTCATATTGAGGTTGCTTCAACACTTCAACGAGGCGTGTGCCGCGTAGGAGCAGAGATTGCGTTGACGCATCCAAATCCGAACCAAATTGTGCGAAGGCTGCTACTTCTCGGAAACTCGCTAAGTCAAGTTTAAGGGTACCCGCTACCTCATTCGCTTTCATAGCTTTGACTTGTGCATCTCCACCGACACGTGAGACGGATGTACCCACATCAATTGCGGGTCTCACACCTTGGTTAAACAGGTCTGCTGTGAGATATATCTGTCCATCGGTAATAGAAATAACATTCGTCGGGATATAGGTCGTCAAATCGCCTTCAAAAATTTCGATGATCGGCAGTGCCGTGAGGGAACCTCCACCTAATTCGTCGCTCAGTTTCGCTGCGCGTTCTAACAGACGTGAATGTAAGTAGAACACATCACCCGGGTATGCTTCCCTGCCTGGGGGTCTTCGTGAAAGTAGAGACATCTGGCGGTATGCCCACGCGTGTTTCGTCAGATCATCGTATATGATGAGCGCGTGTTTACCGTTGTCCCTGAAATATTCACCCATCGCAGTACCGGTGTAAGGTGCGAGGTATTGAAGAGGCGACGGGTCACTTGCAGGAGCGGAGACAATGGTCGTATATTCCATGGCATTATGCTCGCGAAGCGTACTCGCGACCTGCGCCAAAGTTGAGCCTTTTTGTCCGATGGCAACATAGATACAGTAGACATCTGTATTCTTCTGGCTCAGAATAGTGTCAAGTGCAATAGCCGTCTTGCCGGTTCGCCGGTCCCCGATGATAAGTTCACGCTGTCCACGTCCAATCGGTGTCAAACTGTCGATAGCTTTTAAGCCTGTATAGAGCGGTTCGCCAACCGGTTGTCGCTGAACGATACCGAGTCCTTTCTGCTCGACCGGCAATCGATGTTCGGTTTCGATAGGACCCAACCCGTCAATAGGTTGACCGAGCGCATCGACCATCCGTCCGAGGAGTGCTTCACCGACAGGGACTTCTGGGAGTCTTCCTGTCCGTTTGGCGGTATCACCTTCGTGAATGAGTTGATCTTCGCCGAACAGAACGCAACCGACGTTGTCTTCTTCAAGGTTAAAAGCGATGCCGTAGATGTTGTTGGGGAATTCAATCATCTCACTTGCCATAGCGTTGGCAAGCCCATGTACCCGCGCGATGCCATCGCCTACTTCCAGCACTGTGCCGGAATCGTAGACATCCACGTCCTGTTCAAACTGTTGCAGTTGTTGTTTAAGGATATTTGATATTTCGTCCGGTCGGACTTCTCTTGCCATATTTTCAGTCCTCTGTGGAGTCGCGCTCGTCTTTTAGTTTTCCCTACATCGCTCCGACTCTATAGAAAATGCGTAGGTGTGGTTCCGTACGCAGTGAAGTTAACCTTCTGCGAGTTGTTGTTTCAAGTGTTGAAGTTGTGTCGAGACGCTGGCATCAAAAACGGTGTCGTCTAATCGCACAATAAACCCACCCTGAATTTGTGCGTCAATCGTGGTTTCCAAACGCACCTGTTTTCCCGAGTACGCACCTAAATGCTGTATGAGTTGTTCCGCTTGCTCAGATGTTAACGGCGCGACTGTTGTTACTTGTGCAACAAGCCTACCAGCGGCTTCATCAACAATTGCTGAAAAGACATCCATCATCGCGGTAAGATAGCGTTCACGTTGCTTTAGTGCGAGGAGCTTGAGAAAATTGATTGTCAGTGGATGCGTTGCGTCGGCAAAAACCTGCTCGAACGTTTCGCTTTTAAATTGCGGAGACAGAACAGGGCTTGAGATTAATTGCACAAACTCCTCTGATTCTTCAATCAACTCTCGCAGCTTTTCTATATCTGCGACAATATCTGCCAAGGCGTTCTGTTCCAACGCTGCCTCGTATAGGGCGCGGGCATAAGGTTTGGCAACCCGAATGTCTCTCATAGTAGGTTTTCACCTTGATGGTTTAATAGTAAGTTTTTAGATTGCAAGCTGCGCGAAAAATAACATTCTTGAAGAGATTGCCTAAATCGGTACGTCCTATGAACGTGGATCCGAGGGCAACCTGCTAATCGAGGCATCAATAATATGCTGATGCCGCTCTGCAGTGAGTTCCTCGCTAATTATTTTGCTGGCAGCGTCAATTGCGAGTTCAGCAACAACACCTCGCAGTTCCGCGATAGCTTCGTCTTTCTCACGCTGGATTTCTGCTCTGGCTCTTGCAACCTCATCTTCTGCATCTTGTCGTGCTTGTGTAAGGATTTGCTGACGTTCAGCGTCTCCCTGTTCAATCGCGGCTTGGATTTTCGTTTGTGCCTCGGTCTCAATATCGGCTAAACGTTGGCGAGTCTCTGCGGTGAGTCTATCCAACTCTTCGCGATCAGTCTTCAATTGTTCCAACTGTGTGACGATTTCGGTTCTGCGATCGTCTAAAAGACCACCGACCTTGCCGAACACGAACTTCCAAAGCACCGCCAGTACAATCAGGAAACCGATGACTTGGATTATAATCGTCTTCGGGTCAATCCCGAGCAGACTCAATAAGCTTCCATCATCAGCCGGTGCTTCTGCAGCAGATGCACTATTGACACAGATGCCCATTAAAATAACGTAGCATACATAAAGGACACAGTTTAAAGTCCTAAATTTGGTATCTTGCATAAGTTTGCTGTGCTCTGTTTTTGAAACTGAAGACGTAACGCCTTCTTTTGGTCAACTGAAGACGTAACGTCTCCTTTTCCGTTCTTCAGCCTTGTAAGGGCAAAATATTTATAGAAAGGAATTATTTAATTTTCGGTTCTGACATCTTCCACGACTCGTCCGGCGTCTGCATCAATCATCTGTTGCAGGGTATTACCTACCGGGAGTTTTGCCTGCAAGATAAAGAACATTAACAGCGCGTAGATAACGAGCGATTCGATGAGTGCCAAACCGATAATCATGGCAGTTTGGATCTGCCCTGCTGCATTGGGTTGACGTGCAATACCCTCAAGAGCTGTGCTGGTGGCACTGCCTTGTGCTCTTGAGGCGAAAATGACGGCGATCGGCAATCCTAAGGTTACGCCGAACGCCAACACTGCTAAATAAATCATGAATGTCCTCCTTGGACGGATACGGGCAAGTTTACACTTGTCCCACAAAATTAGTGATGCGCTTCATGCGCTTCGTCGCCGTGTTCTATGAACAGCACGATGTAGATGGATGTTAAGATAGTAAAAACGAATGCTTGCAAGAAGCCAGCAAACAGTCCGAAGAACAGCATCGGCACTTGCACTGGAATAAACGGTATCGCATCTGCAATCAACACAATGAGTCCGAGTTTCGTCAGTTCAATAACAACCGATTTTTCGCCAAAAATGTTTCCAAAAAGCCGGACAGCAAGTGAACCTGCACGCGATAACTGCGCAATAACTTCAAGGGGGAACATCAAAACCCCCAACCACGGTGGGTTACCGGCTAAATGCTTGAGATAACCGCCTATCCCGTTCTCTTTAATCGCGATAATTTGAACGCCTAATACAGCCGTTATACCGAGAGCAAGCGTTGTATTCAAATCTGCTGTTGGTGGTTGAAGACCCGGAATAACTCCGAGATAGTTCAGGAAGAGAATAAAAATGAAGAAGGATCCTACGAATGGAACGTACTTTTTGCCGTGGTCACCTAAAATACCCCCGAAGAAATCCATGATGCCGCCGACAAATACCTCTAAAAGTGTTTGCCCTCTTCCTTCGGGAAGCCGTTTCAACTTTCGAGTTACAAAAATGAAAAACAGCACTAAGACGAGGACACCAAAGTATGTGTTGGGAATTAGATCGGGCTGATGCCACCGAGTCGGTTCGGGGATGATGTCATCCGGTAAAATCTGTGAAATCGGATAGAGCAAACTCCGGTGACCGTTATCGGCTGCGAAACTCACGGCAACTATTGCCAAACTGAGTCCGACAACCAAACAGATAAACGATATTTTTTTCATGTTGTGTTGTTAGTGTCTCTTAAATGTAGGGGTAATCTTGGTGCTTCGCATTTCAAAATCGATTTACAAACGCCGTCTATAGTTGATCGGAATCCTTATTTGAGAAGGCATCCATTAGGATAGGCATTAGTAGGCCGACTGCTTTGATAATGATAGCAAGTTGTACTAAAACAATTCCCCCAGCGAGCGCGTAAATATTCAACCACTCCATTTTAAACAGGAGATAGAGTAATCCGCCGAGCACTATGTATTTTCCGAATGCGATGAAGCCGAGTAGGGACTTTGTGTGCTTCGTTTTCCCAGGTTGGATAAATCGACGGACCGCAAATTCCATCGACCAGAATAGACTGAGACTGATAGCACTGCCGATAAGAAAACTGGGGAGTAAGGGGCGTTTGAATCCTAACAATACTGCAGCGATGACAATGGTGAAGCAGATTGTCAAGATATAGACTTGGCGAATAAATCGGTCGCCAACTTCCAAAACGGGACCCATCTAAGTGACTCCTTTGTCAAAATAACGGCAAATCACAATCGCCGGAATTTACCGCTCTCGGATGTTTACGGGTGTTATCCTTTTTCAGAATCTTGTGTCTGTTCTGAAGTGGAGCGACGCTGTTTTTCTTGAGCTTCAAGCCGTCGATTCCAGCGAGCCACTGAACGAAACATTTCCATGAATCCAGCAGTGACTCCGAGGGCAAACCCGATATATGATCCTATAGCTGCATTGCCTAATTTTCCACCAATCCACTTACCCCCGAAATAGCCAATGCAGATAGCGAGTGCAAGCGTTATCCCGATAGAAGCGAGGTCAAACATTCCCACATTTTCATGTTTGAATTGGTCGAGCCGACGTTTGAACATGACGGTTACTCCCATAAAATGAAAATCGTGTTGGAATAGGTTCCCTCGTTAAGCAACGTTATATATTATATCACAGGATTGTGGTGAATGCAAAAAAAATGTAAAATTCTCTGAATTAGAAATTGGAGGGTTTAATTGTGTAAATCGCGCATAAAGTTCGTAGGTTGGGTTGAGCAGACGGAAAAGACAATGCTTTTGACACAGAAAACTTCGCACTGTCAAGAGGCTTAAACACGGCATAACTGTAGGAAATCAACACCGTAACTTACGTTCGATCAGCCCTCATTTCAATTGAATCAGAACTACCCAATGATCTTCGGTCGGAGCAGATAATGTTATGCTATCGCTGAAGGAAATTTCCGCATCCCCTGCCCATTCGCTTTTGCCAATATCTAACCATTTTATAGTTGCAGTTTTGGCGTCTATCTTTTCACCAGTACTCAGATTGATATCAACCGACCCACCGTTCGGAAAATAGACACCATATTCCCGTCCTGGATTTGCGAAGGCATACGCCCCGTTTTCTCCTCTGTTGGAAAGCAAGTCATTGTGAGGTTCACATGTAAAAATGTCCATGCTATCCGTGAGGATTCGCATACTCTTAATGTGTGCTTGTGCAGTTTCATTCAAACCGATCCCACTGTCAGGACGATGGAATCGGGCTGATGCCAATCCGCCGAAAATATTTCGCCAAAATCGCTCCAACCCGTCTTGCGTACTACCGAATCGTCCGCCATCGGCACCGTAAATTTTAATATTATTAGTGGGGCGGATCGGTGAGAGTTCTGTCCGAAATCTCTGGGCATTATCCCAATGCGTTTGTCCTTTCTGATGGTTATTTTGTGATATATCACAAAACGAGTAGGTTTCGGGATGGTCAACCGTTGCTTTATGCTTCTCGTGGAATATATCCCATGGATCCCACATTTCTGTAGTTTCAACCGTCCGTCCAGCTGCCGATGCCTGCTTCTGGATATACTTTGCCCAGTATTCCCCCCATGCAGGTGTAACAGAAGTCTCGTTGTCCATGCAGTAGAGTACATGCTCGTATTGGAGCGTCTCGGAGAGAAGTTTATCCACGAATTTTTCCTGATATTTCAAGAGGACCTGTTGATTGCGCTCTTTCGGCACAGACCAGAAAAAGTTGTTCTCCGTTGCAACTGGGTGACTTTTAACAACAGTAGGTAACCCTGTCTCTTCTGCGGTATAATTATTGTTGTTTTTTGGATTGAAAGGATTGGCGTCCCAAGGCTCGCGATAATAGTTGAAGGTTGCCCACACCTCAATCTGGACGATAATGTCCATCTCATGGGTCCATAGTATGAAGTTCCGAAAACGGTTCCAGAATTCGTCATTCCACTGGTTTAAGTCGTACCGATCACCGACTTTTTTGAAGGGCGGTGCATCACCTTCATCGACCCAACTCATCGTGCTCCGGACATAGTTCCCACCGACCGACTTCAATAGTTCAAGATGGGTTTTGAGATTCGGAATCTGAAACAGATTGTCCTCGACTGAGCCGCCGATTAGCAGAATCGGTTCGCCTTTGTACTGCCAGTAACGGGGGTTTTCTGAGTAAATCTGGATTCGGTTTTTATCCATTTGTATATCCTTTTCGGATTCTGGTTCCTGTGCTGCTGAGGAAAGTGGGGCGAATATAAACAGAGCCAACACAAGCGTGCACAGGTTTTTCATGAAGTTACTCCTAACCTAATATAAAGGGATATAAAGACTAAGCGGGATATATTATATCATAGGATTTGGAGGAATACAATCTGACTGCTTACGGGCATCAGGGTCATTCAGTTTTAAGAAAAGGGTTTACTTATGAAAATGAAACCTAATGATGGATGCCTGAATTTATTCGGGTTCGCTCGCTCTATCCCGAACAAGTTCGGGCATCCGCACACCAATTGTTGGAAGAACTGAATGCCCTTGGCATGGTATAGGATATTTATCGTGAATTATATAGAGCTCCTTTTGTAAATGTTAATGTTCGGTTCGCAGGGCATCGGCAGGCGAAAGTCGCGCCGCCTGCATCGCAGGATAGACACCGAACCCAACACCCATGACAATCGAGAAAATAACGGAAGTCAACATCCACGGTAAAGATAACACCACGTGCCATGTCTCTACAACTGGCACAATCCGCACCGCAAGTCGTGCCATCCCGTGCGCCGCACCCCAACCACCTGCGATGCCGAGTACGCCACCACACAAACAGAGACAGATCGATTCCGTCAAGAACTGCCAGAAGATGTCAATCCGTTTCGCACCGATTGATTTCCGTAAACCTATTTCTCGTGTCTTTTCACCGACAGATACGAGACAGATGTTCATGATGCCAATACCGCTGACGAATAGCGAGAAACCAGCAATGCTTCCCAAAGCGATCTTTATCACCTTTTGGATGTGCTCCAGCCGATGGAACGTCAGTTGCGGGATATAGTGCGCGATAAAATTATCTTGTCCTCGGTGTCTTTTACGCACGATGTCCTTAGCGGAAGCGATGATACTGTTAATATCGGCACCCTTTTCAAAAAAGACAATTAAGTGTTCAACGTAGCGCGTGCCAGTGAACCGTTGTTGATATGTTGTTAGTGGGACACAGATACCATTGTCCAAGGAATACCCCCAAGTGAGACTACGACCTTTGGGTTCCATTACCCCCACAACGCGCATTCGTACAGTCTTTTGAGGCCAATGATGGCGGACCTTTACCTCTTGCCCGAGTGCAGACGCTTCTCCAAACAACTCAATAGCACTGTCAGATCCCAAGACGCAGATCTGCGCTGCCGTCTCTATATCGTTTTGGGTGATAAATCTGCCAACTTGTAGTTCCAAGCCCATGCCGAGTGCATAGTCTGGGGTAACAGCTTCTAAAAGTGCCCTGGTTTGATTTCCATCTCGGTTGGTAACCAAAATTTCATAATCTTCATAGTTAGGTAAGGCATATAGGACATCGGGACATTCTGCCTCAATAGCATGAGCATCCTGAGAGGTGTATCGTTCGGTGGTACGCCGGACGAGCCGTCGGCGTTTGAAAATAGACGTGCGGGTCCAGAGGGTGAACTGATTTGCCCCGCCAAGCTTTTCGATGTCTTCGGCAATAATCTTTTTTCCACCATCGCCGATGGCTATCATGCACAGTACACCGGCAATACCAATGAAAATACCGAGGATGGACAATCCGGCACGGAGTCTATTTTGCGCAAGGGGCTTTACGCCCGCGGTGATAGCATCACGGAGTTTCATTTCTGTCCCAGAACTTTTAGAAATTCTTTATCGTCTTTTACATCCGAAAATTCGGGGGTCTCAAGAAAAAATTGGAGAAATGGATGTTGGTTCCAAGGATTTCGCTCAAGGTCTTGCGCGATCTTTAAATGATGCAGCGTATTTTCTCTGTCCTTCTCAGATGTCCAAATATTTGCCGCAAGATAAAAGTGAGTACCCGGGTCATTATTAAAATCAATAGCGACTTGTAGGAGATGCTTTGCTTCCTTATGCTTTTTCGACCACATGAGACAGGCACCAACATCGTGGGCAATCCAGGCAAGATCCATGCGATTTACAGAATGACCGGCATTCCGTTTTTCTACCTCTCCTTCGATAAACGTACTCGCTTCCGTAAAGACTTGGTCGAAACGTGTCCAATCTTCCAGTTTACTATGCACCCTTAGTCGTGTTGTGATCACACCCAACCAGTATTGACGATAATACTCCCAATCTGGGTCATCATTGAAACGTTCCAATTTTTCTATGGCAAGAAGTGTCTCATCTAACCTATCGTTGTGCATTAAGACCTCTGCTCCGGTTTGTAGGAAACCGCAACGTTTGTATCGATCCACTTGAGGGTTATCTAAGCGTTCGGAGGCTTCTTCATAAAGTTGAAACCATTCATCAATGCGACCCTCTGCTGTCCAACATCCAGTCTCATTTAGGTGATAGCCGAGAACCTCCAACACATAGTCGTCTGGCAAGTGCTCGCATGTCCAGTGATAAAGCCGAGACTGTTCCTCAACAACTTCTCGATTCCTGCCAAGCATATAGAGGTTAACCATCAATAGCGAATGCGACCAGAAACGCTCTGCATTGTCTGGCGAGGCACCGATATACCGACGGTGCAGAGAGACGCTTTTTTCGTATCCAAGTATGCCCATATATTCGTATATCTCATCAGCAAGATGCACCAACTCAGGTGTAATTTCATCCTTAAGCGCGCCTTCAACCTGGTTACAGGCTTCCGTGAGAATATCCTCCCCTGATAAAGGATCAGATTTTGTCCGTTCCCTAAATGCAGTAATTTGCTGTTTAACGTTCTTTACCATATTTTCTGACATCTGTACACCTCCAAAAAATTCTTGAACCTGTAGTTCCTTATCCGTCTGTAGACGCTTTCGCGCCCGCTGTAGTCGACTGGAAATCGTGTTTGCCGATACCCCCAAAAACTTGCCAATTTCCTTCGCTGTCATTTCATCGAGATAGTAGAGTTTCATCACCCTGCGTTCATTTTCTGGGAGTCTATCGAGAAGTTCGTTGACGATTTCATGGCGATATGTAGCGGCTTCTGTTTCTTGTTTTTCAGTTACGTACCACGCATAACATGACTTCTCTATTTCTTTCGTAGGGGTCTCCCACAGCGATTGCATCGCAGGTCTTTGCTTTCGAGTCCAATCAATACAAAGCCGATTTGCTATGACATAGAGCCACCCAGAGAACTGACGCGGGTCCTTGAGTGTTCTAAGTTTTTTGTATGCTTGGAGGAAAGTGTCTTGCGTAATCTCTTCAGCATAGTGAAAGTCGTTGATCTTCTGCCACACAAGCGCGTGAACACTTTTATGGTATTTTTGGACCAAAGCGTTGAATGCCGCATCATTGCCCGATAAAATGTCGTGAATTAGTTGAACATCGTCTTCTCTTACCACGAAGTGCCCTCCTAATAAGCAAATTGGGTTGTGTTCATATCCGTCAAAACGCTTAATCAAATGTCGAATCTTATAACATTAAGCAATTCAATACCATTCTGCTGTCTGTGTTAAAGACGAAATTTTGGAGTGGAAAATGTGCATAGTATCAAAAAAACTGAAAAAAACTGGTTTTTTCAATTTCTTTCGCTGGGATGCGATTGAGGTGGGACAGTAGGCTGCTATTTGTGTAGGGTTGGAAATATTGGTACACATTTGCCATAATGTTTTTTCTAAATGCAGTGCTAATTTTGCTGGCGCGTCTGAGCGGATATGGGAATCCGCTCAGAACATCTTTTCTTGAATCCTTCTAAAATGCGCGAATTGCCTTCGCCACCAGACGCTGCTTGAATTTCGAGGCGTTTGGATCTCCGAGAATAATGAAAAAATCTGTTCCGGCGTAACCCGAACGGCGCAATGCGAAATAAATATTCACACCTTCCGCTTGCCAGATTAACCGGCTGCCAAGGCTTAAGGCGGGACTAAAGTCGTATGTAAGCGTGAAAATCTGTTGATAACGACGCTCAAAATGCCACTGGATTTGCGAGGATAACCCAGCAGTGAAACCATAAGCGCGCAGATTCACATTTCCACTGATGCGATGAATCGCTTCGTCTGCCGCTTCACCGCCCGTGTAGTTAATGCTGACATTATTGAACCTATCAGAGGCACGCGCACCTAATCCAACACTGAAAACACTATCAGTGTATTCTTCAAATTGCCCACCACGCCAACCAGCAGAAAGCATATAGTCACTATGCGTTAGGATACGTGAAAAGACAGAGATATCGCGTCGGAAGACATCACCTTCATAGGTGTTAGAAGCCTCCCCGCTAATACTAAGCGCAATGCTGCGGATGAACCCTTCGCGCCATTCATTTTGGGCGAATGTGCCCAAATTCACACCGCGGTAGCCGGTGAACGGGTGGTAACCAAGTCTGTTGACGAAATCAGGATCCACGATAAATACAGACAAGTAAGGTTGAAAGAGATGACCCGTGTAACTGACCGCAGCGGATCCCTGTTTTCCATCTGATTCACCTGCCCAGGTTTGGGCAAAACTTGATCTCGCAGAGAATTTACCATGGCGTACATTTCCTGAAATATTACCTACGTTGTTCGCTTCAGCGTCACGGTGATGATTTGATAGGAACGCCGCACTAATGCTGGATGTTGCTGTCAGCGATTGGGAGGCGCGAAGAACAACGTTTTGGTTATTACGATGGTACGTGCCTAATGTGCCGACTGAGGTGTTCTTTCCGATTTTCCCGAAGAGTTTAAGCCCGCCGTCCACGTCCATTATCCGCCGAGAATGGAAAAGGTTGCCGAGATTGTAGACATTGCCATCCTCGGAAAAGAAAGGTCTCCGATCCGGCACATAGCGTTCGCCATATGAGAAGTCGATACCTTCTACGGCTTGTTCAATGTTATCAAAATCAGGATTCGCTGTGCCAACGAGTCGCAATTGTGGGGTAATCTCGTAGCGGATATTTGCTCCGGCGCGGGCAGTATATTCTCTCTCTTCGGTTTCCGTTTCACTCATACCGCCAATTAGATAGGGTAGCAACTTTAGTTCACGCTTTCGTGGCGGTGGTAGCACATCAATCCAATGTCCATCGTTCTCCCGGAATTCGTTAACGCCTAAGTTGCACCACCAAGATCGTTCACCCGTGCGTTGTTGCAGTCTATCAATGTTGATGCCCATCCGAACGGGTTCGGTTGTATCGGGATAGTCCAACATCTGCCACGGGATTTCCATTTCTACGATCCATCCATCTTCCACAATATTTGCCCCAGTTTTCCACAACCCGATCCATTCACTTTTTTCGGCACGTCCGGTAGCGAGGTGGGCATATTTGGTACCTAGTGGATTTACAATAAAGAAATTTCTGTCAGAAAACTGATGTGTGTGAAACGGATCAAGACTAAAGGAAACCCAATCTTCTCCACGAATTCGAGTCTGATCTTTAGTCTGCCGCGCCACAATTTTATCGGGCATGTCATCGTAGAGATGCAGTCCGACATAGATAGCTGTGTCTGTATAAACGAGGCGACCAACGGATTGGTTCTTCGCCGGTTTTTCGGTGCGTTGATCGGTGAAGCCAGTAGCTTGTGGTGCGTCTTGCCAGCATGCATCGTTGAGAACGCCGTCAATGGTGGGAGGTTGATCTGTTTTTGCAGCAATTAGTTCTTTTTTTACTGTTGTGTCGCTTGAAGTGGCCTGTGGTTGAAAACTTATGATGAGTGTCAAGACGATAACGATTAACGAATTTATTTTCATGTACTTACCTCGTAGATACCAATTGTTCCTTTTTGTATTGTATGGGATGTCTACTCAATTAACCGTAACTTGAGCAGCAGGTGCTCGTGCTACGGTTAATACTACAAATGGAGAGCAAAATAGTTGCACTTTTTTCTTAGCATCTAAGAGGAGAAGTGTGTGAGGCAGGTAATGAATGGGATTTGGTGATTACAAGGACGCAATAAAAAAGGCAAGAACGGTGTGTTCTTGCCTTTGATAATTCGTCTATGCATAACGTAAATCTGTTACTGCTTCATATATGCCCATGTGGTGGTGAGTTTGTCACTGGGGGAAACGGCTGCAGCCTTATCCAATCCATTATCCATGATATTCGTAATCTCATCCTCACTGAGGACCACATTAAAAATAGCAACATCATCAATGATGCCCCTAAATTTACCGGCATAACCCGATCCGATGAGCAAATTAAGGTTGCTGGGACTGGAATCTCCACATGGGTGTGCCCCACATTTTACCCATTTATCCTGACCAGTAACTTCGCCATCTTTGTACATCTTATACTCGCGTTTTGAGACATTTCTCGTCTCAGCCACGTGAATCCATTCATCGTCTACAAAAGTCCCCGGTGCCGGTCTTGCCACCTCTACATAGGGTTGACAATTTGCACCACAATCACCCCAATAAAAACTCAACCTACCATCTGGTTCCATCGTTAAGCAACCTTCGCCACCGTATGCTTTGCAAACTAAGTTTTGACGACCGGCACTGACGCTTTCAGGTTTAACCCAGAAAACGATTGTCACATCACCGTCGAACTGAAGTGATTCGTCATTTCCCATATCCACAAAGGATGAGCCATCAAGCTCAAGGGCTTTACCAAATTTGCCATCCACCCATTTCGGTTTATTTGTGAGTGTCCCATCATTTCCATTTTCCGAGGAATCTTTTGCAGTATTCCCCTTACCCTCATCAAATTTCCATATACCGACAACGGTGTCAGGGTCTAACACTGCATAACTCGGAACGGCTAACATACCTACCATAAATAGAACAACCACGCCAATCCAGAATAATCTGACTTTCATTTGATTACTCCTCCTTGTATAATTAACATACTCCAACATTTTAACAATCTCGCATTCTGAAGGAGAGGTTGGGGAAATAATGGTACTCGAATTACTTGTTCCCCTCTTAAGCGGATTGCACTTTAAACTATTATATAAATGGTAGCAGGTTCGGCAAAAATAGTCAAGCGAAATACATCCAAATCTTCAATCCTGTTCCATACACAAAATAGTAGCGAAACCCAACTTCGGACAGTGCCCGGATTGTTGAGTTTCGCTCTATCTGCTTACATTGATGTCTTTGTTAATTTCGAGCGGTACTCGAATAAAATTCCGAGACGTTTTCAACACCGCGGACGAGCATTTCATCACTGAGACGGAAGGCATCGCGTATTTTCAGTTTCTGCTTCTCCGCTATCGAGTCAAGCCACTGTTGATTTGTCACTACAAGAACGGTGTCAGCATTTTCTCGAAGGACCTGCAGTGACTGTTCTGCTTGTTTGGCGCGACGTTGACCTTCAAAATCGAACGGGTGTGCCACAACGCCTACCGCTAAAGCCCCTTGTTCTTGAGCGAGCGATGCAATCACAGGCGCAGCACCTGCTCCCGTTCCGCCACCCATACCCGCTATAACAAAAACGATGTCCGCATCCGCAACGATAGAGTGGAGTTTTTCCCGGTCTTCCTCGGCAGCCTGTTTGCCTATCTCTGGATTCGCTCCACAACCAAGTCCCTGCGTGGTATTAACACCGATCTGTATGGGTATTGCCTCATTGTGTTCGTCAAGGACTTGCTGGTCTGTGTTCACAGCATAGAATTCAATATCTGCCAACCCCACTTCAACCATTCGTTTGACGGCATTGCCTCCGGCTCCGCCAACACCGATTACCTTGATTCTGGGTTGGAGACGCTTCGATACTTCACGTTTAGATGACATAGTTCTCCCTCTTTCAGGTTCGACACCGAACGCCTTACGCAGGAGTTCACGTGTCTGTCTCAATCGTGTTTTAATTGTACCTATCGCTAATCCGAGCTCAGCGTGGATCTCTTTGACACTCCACAATTCCAAGTAATATAGTACCGCGACACGGCGGACTTTATCTGGAAGGTGATGCACCGTTTCTTTCACAGTCTCGAGGAATTCTATTTCCCGAAAACGTGCAGCAGCGTCTTGATCGATGCGATGGGTTAGGGCAGCATAACTGGACGGAATTTCGCTTCTTGAGTGCCGTGTAGGCTTGTAGTACCTCTTGCAAGCGTTGTCCGTAATGCGATGTAACCATCCACCAAAACTTTCGACGCGTCGTAGCCCACCGATGTTTTCCCAGACAGACCTCCAGATGTCCATAAGAATTTCTTCAGCGTCGCGATGTTGTCTCGAATTTTCGATAACTACTTTCCATATGCGCGGACTATAACGCGACATCAGTTCTGTAAATGCAGCCTCATCACCGGCTTGTGCAAGCCGGATGAGTTCTTCATCTGTTAAATTGGTGTGCGTTAATAGATCGTATCGCATAGACCGTTCCCAATTGGGTTTTAACCTAAAGAGAGAGATTTTTCGGAGGGCGGTTTAAAAAAATAAAATCGCTTGAGAAAATTAAATGTTTGCTGTCGTGAACTTCGATTATTTCATCAATCAGTGCTTTCTGTCTTTAAATATTTCAACGGGCTTTCGATGATATAATCTCCCGAATCTTCAAGGAACTGCTGAATCGAGAAGGTATGTCCGGCACCGATAATCAAAAGGATTCGCTCATTGGGGGATTCGGTGATGCGCGTCAGGTTCACATAAATCTTGAGGTTTCTCTCGTACGACCACAACAGCCAATCCAATCCAATATAATTGTCCTCTGTTCCAATCTGAGCCAGTATGAGCGTAGGCGTATGGTTAATCTCATGCATCACGCGAATGGTGTCCTCCTGATTAAGAAAGCGATGCATATCTATTACGCTTCCGTTTTCTTGGAGTTCTGTGAGAGTGCTTGTGGGTTGTTGTGCTAAGGCTTGACCCATAGCGTGCGCCTTTTCCAGTAATCCACTCTGGTTATTAGCCTTCGCAAAGGTTTCAACATCTAATACTGCTTCATCCTCTACCGCAGGTTCTGAATTTCTAAACCAGTCAACACAGTACAGCTTAGGATGTCCCATCAGTTTTGCCAACGGGAGACAAATCTGGTCGAATTCGCTCCTGTCAGGATGATATGTTCCATTCAGATAATCTTGGTACAACGTCTCAATTTTGGCATCGAGACCTATCTCTGCTTCGATTGCTATCTTCGTTGGTTTGAAGCGAGCAAGTTGTTCGACGAGTTGTCGAAGTTCACGTTGGCGTTTGGCGTTTGTTACATCGTCTGCTTCAATGTCGAATGTGTTCACGCCTGGATTAGCCATGTGATAAGTGCCGAGAATCATAACTATTGGTTTCACTTGGTGTTCCATCAGTTAGTGTCCTCTGCTTTTAGGTATTTCAGTGGACTTTCGATGATGTAATCCCCTGAATCCTCAAGAAACTGCTGAATCAGATGGACATGTGAAGCACCGATAATCAACAAAATCCGGTCATCGGCGGATTCGGCGATACGTGTTAGATTCACGAAAGTCTTCAGATTCCGCGCATACCAAAAATGTGCGAACCAATTAGCCCCTGGGTATTGATCGTCTAACCCAATCCGCGCTGTCCGCTGAAAGAGCTGATGGACAGTGCGTATACCTTCGGGTTCGTTATCGTGTATGTACATCTCAATGATTGATTGGTATTTCTCAGGCTCAATCCAGGTTGTGCCATCTTTATCCGTGATAATTTTCCCCTCAGGAATAGGTGGGGTAGGCACCAAATGCTCCTGATTGTGCTCCTTTGCAAATCCATGCCAGTCTGTATCAATTTTGCCGAGGATCGGATGCTCCTTTGGCCAATAATCAACACCGTAGAGCCTCGATTGTCCCATCAGTTTTGCTAAGCGAAACCCAATCTGGTCCCCTTCGCCTCGCTTGAGTTCGTATGTTCCTTTTAGATAGTTTTGATAGTTTGTGTTAGTCTCGGGATCAGAACTTGGGTCTCTCTCGAGTGCTATCTTGGTCGGTTTGAATTCTTTGAGTTGTTCGACTAACTGTTGAATCTCGCGCTGGCGTTTAGGTGCGAGAACATCATCCATTTTTGTATTGAATCCATCATTTCCCGGGTTTGCCAAATGCGTACTTCCAAGAATCATCACTGTCGGTTTTTGTGCCATGGGCTTAGTTTTTCCTGTGGATACGCCTGTCTGCTCGTTGCTTATGGCTGAGCCTACCATAAATAGCATGGCAGCGAGTGAAGTGAAAAAATAAATTTTACATTTTACTAAAGCTTTCATAATACTTGTTCCTCTCTATTCTACATAATGCAGACATGAAATTAGTTATTTATGCATATAGAGTCTGTAGAGAAAAAAAGGATAGTACCACTTTTACCATAAAGGCAGCTGAGTAGTTTTTAAATATACTTCCATTAACAGAGGTTAGTGCGTTTCTGTCGGTTTTAGATACTTGAGCGGACTTTCAACGATGTAATCCCCCGCATCCTGAAAAAACTGCTGAATCAGGAAGGTATGTGCAGCTCCAATAATCAGCAGGATTCGCTCATCATCAGATTCGGTAATTCGCGTCAGGTTCACATAAGTCTTGAGATTACGCGGATACCAGAAGTACCCCATCCAATTCGCTCCAGGATATTGATCGCCTAACCCAATCCGCGCGCTCCGTAGATATTTCTGATGGCCTGAATGTATCCGTTCAGGTTGATTGAGCCGTATGTACATGTCAATAATAGGTTCGTACTCAGGTTCAATACCAGTTGTGCTGTTTTCATCCTGAGCAGTTTTTTCTTCAGTGGTAGGAAGATATAGGAGATGCTCCTGGCCATGCGTTTTGGCAAACTTAGAGTAATCTGTCAAATCGTCATCAGGATCGTGTTGAAAGATTGGGTTTTCCTCAGGACTTCGGAAATAATCCACGCAATAGACCTTTGGATGACCCATCATTTTCGCCAATCGGAAGCCGACTTGATGGACTTCATGGCGTTCAAGTTGAAATTCGTCCTTCAGATAGGCGTTGTATTCCTCCTGAAGATTAGGGTCAAGATGGTCGACCTCAACGGCTATCTTCGTCGGTTGAAATTGAGCAAGTTGATCAGCGAGTTGTTGCAGTTCGCGCTGGCGTTTAGGTTCTCGCATATCATCTATATCATCTCCATCCCATCCAGCCAAGTGGTGACTCCCAAGAATCATGATTGTCGGTTTTATCGGGTGTTTCATCAATTAGTTTCCTCCGCTTTTAGGTATTTCAGCGGATTTCCAATAATATAATCTCCCGAATCCTCAAGAAACTGATGAACCAGAAAACCGTGTCCTCCTCCGATAATTAACAGAATGCGATCCTCAGCAGATTCGGTAATCCGCGTTAGATTCACAAAAATCTTAAGATTTCGCGCATACCATACATGAGCAACCCAATTGGCTCCGGGATATTGGTCACCTAACCCAATACGAGCACTCCGCAAATAGTGCTGATGATCGGCGCGTCTACCTTCAGGTTCATTATCCCGTATGTACATCTCAATAATTGATACATATTTCTCAGGTTCAATCCAGGTTGTGCCATCTTTATCCGTGATAATTTTCCCTTCAGTAGGCGGAGGACGCAGGAGATGTTTTTGATTGTGTTCTTCTGCAAATCCATGACGATCCATCAAATGGTCCTCAATTTTGTCAAGGATCGGCCACTCCTCTGGCCAATAATCAACACCGTAGAGTCTCGAATGCCCCATTAGTTTTGCTAATCGAAAGCCGATCTGGTTGTGTTCATCGCGTTTGAGTTCATACGTCCCTTTGAGATAGGCTTGATAGTTTGTGTTGGTCTCGGTGTCAGACCTTGGGTCTCTCTCGAGTGCTATCTTGGTAGGTTTGAATTCTTTGAGTTGTTCAACTAACTGTTCAATCTCGCGTTGGCGTTTGGGATCGAGAATATCATCCATTTTTGTATTGTATACATCTGCCCCATAATTTGCCAAGTGCGTGCTACCAAGAATCATAATTGTCGGTTTCATATACGTGTTTGCCTTTCTACAGTTATCGGTGTAGTAATACCTTCTGAAGTTGTAAGATCAACTCAGGATATTAATTTTCTACGACAGCCCCTTCATCTATACTGAATGGGTTTTGTTCTGAGTCGAGGGATGCTTGGATACCGATAGGAAGTGTCAGTCGTGGAGCAGTATGACCAAAGTCAACGCCTGCCAAGATCGGAAACTGCCGACCTGCTGTGTATTCAAGGATTAGAGATTCAAAGAGTTTATTCTCTTCCTCGGAGAGGTTATTGATTTTACCGACAATTAGACCGGCAATCTGGTCGAACGCTCCTGTCTGTTGACATTGTGCTAATCGTTCGTCAACGGTACTGAGTAGTTGACCATCAGAGAAGTTGACAGCCTCAATACACATAATTGCGCCTTGCCACGATGGCCAATACGGAGTTCCTGCCAACGTCACCTGAGTCCTTAAACTGCCTCCTATTAACGGACCGCTCGCGGTGCCAGTTCGCAACCAGTGCCAACCCGGATTCGATTTCATCGCACGAGGTTCGTTATCCACCGGATAGGCGTCTGTCCATTCTGCTGGTGGTTCAAGTTTACCTACCGGTTCCGTCTTAAACAACATCTGTTCTACCCACTGACACGTGTAGACGAACGGTTGCGGATATTCGCTAAAACCGTTGAGAATCATTGGACCGTGAAATGTAACCAGACCGGTTTTTGCATATAGACCCATCAGCAGTGCTGTAATCGCACTGTATCCCATCACGATTTTAGGTTTTTCTTGAATCTGTTCCCAATCCAACAGAGGTAGAACTGCATTGACGCCGCCCCCTCCAGATAGGCAGAAAATGGCTTTGATGTTCGGGTCAGCGAACATCTGATTTAAATCTTCAGCACGGTGTTGTGGAGGCGGATTCAGGTGTTCACGTTGGTCGAGTGTATGAGGTGCAATCTGGATGTGTAATCCTAATTCTTCTAAATAGGCAGCGCCTTGCTGAAGACCAGACGCATGAGCCGGGAAATACGCCGAGGCGGGTGATACGATGCCTACGGTGTCGCCACGGGTAAGTTTCGGGGGTTTAATGGGTTTAAGCATAGAGTTCCTCAGAGTTGAATCATGAGTCGGTTTTGCCACCAACGGACGATTCATAGAAAGTCCGGCAGCACCTAAGAAGTCACTGGCAGCAACTTTCAAGACTTCACGTCGGTCACTTTAGACATAATTATCTACCATCCTCTGAACCTGATAACACTATTACATAGGCAAATTTCATGCCAATACTTACAACAAAATGCGACCCTGTATTGAGACCGTTAAAATTCCGAAGATATTTTTGTCGAGACACGCCCAAAACATAGACTCACACTGAGTTTGTCAACAGATACCAATGCATCACTTTTTAATTTCTCTGGGAGAGAAAGCGGTTATTTGCAAGTTACTATTCATTGTCAATACGCAAGAATTGAAGGGTAATACGCAAAAATTGTAGATTGTTCTGCGAAAGTTGCTACATCCAATGGTTTTTGCATAATGGGGTTTTTGGTGGGTGTTTCCTTTATGAGCAAACCTGTAGATGAGGAAAAGGAAACGGGCGGGTCTAGCGACGCCGCCCGTTTCTGTAGGGAAAGTTAAAACATGCGAGACCATTTGAAATCGACTTGATAGCCTCGTCCGTCTTCAAGTGCTTTCGCGAGGTTCAATCTGAAGGGTCCACCTTGGAAACCTATCCCCAGATTAACCTTCGGTTGCATCTGTTTTATGTCTTCCAAGTTATACCAGACTTGACCTACATCCACGAAGGGGATGATAAACGCATCTTTTCCTCTTTTTAACTTGTGAGCATACTCTAAATTGAAAAGGAATCCATGGTTACCCGAGAATTCGTAAAGTGAATATCCACGAAGTGTTCCAATCCCACCGATGACAAATTGACGTTGGTAGGGCAGCGGAGCAGTTGAAGTTCCGACTTTCAACCGTGCAGCAACCCGATCTTCCCCAATAGAATAGTAATGCCGAAGGTGCATCTGGAAGCGCGTGAAATCGAAATCGGAACCGATTGCAGAACTCGCGTGTTCTACAAGAAACGTGTTATACCACTCGTGTATGTTTTCGTTTTCTCGGTCTTCATAATCGTATTCTAAGTCAGTATTCCCACGATCATCAAAATCATATTTTAAGGAGATACTGCGCATGCTCCCAGCGTGTATTGGAGAATTTTCGCGTCCAGCGGATATCGGATCTGCTGACCAGTTTCTGAGATGAAAGTTCATTGCATTTTGTAGGCTATTGTGTTCTTCCCAAAGTAGGGACATTCCGAGCGAGTGTCTCATGTTTTCGGGTTGCCATTGGAGTCCCATCACTGCACCCTCTCTGAGATAGTAGTCTTGGAAATCACTACCCCATAATGCACGCATAAACTGCTCACTATTGCTTAGCAAGATGTCCCTGTCCCTGACAGATGTTAATCGGTGAATTTGTGCACTGTACGTCAGGTTCGAGTTTTGTCCTAATGTGACACCACCACCCGTTCGATAGTTTAGGCTTTGGCTTGAGAGACCATAACTCATTGTCCCATACAAAAACGGACCTGCAGACATAGGATATTGCGTCTCGGAAGTGTGTTCATGAATGTCAATTGAGCCAATAGTTTCGTTACCATTTCGACGAATTGTTGAACCAGATCCAGAGAAAAAGAGCGGATCAGAGTACTGGCGATTTCCGATTTCAAATCCGCCACCGAGTTGCAAGCCATTGACCCGATTGAGACCACTGTCATTCAGGAAACGGAAGATATCTCTATTTGCTGGGATAGGCTCTGTGCCATGGTTTGAAGTCACCGAGACATTGATAGCTTCATCCAGAGTCAATGCTATCAGTTCAACAGGTTCCATCGACTTACCATATTCATCGGTTTCTAAGGTATCTAAGAAACCTTGCGTCTCGGATGATTTTGGCGGCGGCAATACATGTAGCCAGTGTCCATCGTTTTCATAGGATTCGTCTACGCCTATATTTGACCACCAAGAACGTACACCCGTCCGTACTTGTCCACGGTCAAAGTTAATCCCCATCCGAATGGGTTCGGTTGTGTCGGGGTAATCCAACATTGCCCACGGGATTTCCATCTCCACAACCCAGCCGTTCTCAACAATGTTGGCGGCGACGTTCCACTGATCCATCCATTCAATTGTGTTTTCAGCCTGTTTGGGAGAGCGGACATATTTTGTGCCGAGTGGGTTTGCCATGAAGAAGGTACGATTAGAGAATCCGTGTGTATGGAGAGGGTCTATGCTGAAGGAAACCCAATCCTCTGCAGACCCAAACCTGATATGGTTTTGGGTCTGGCGCGCGGCGATTTTATCTGGTTCGCTATCATGGAGGTGCCATGCAACGTAGATAGCCTCGTTCGTGTAAACCAGTTTGACGACCGAATCATCTTCGACTGGATTTCCGCTACTCACATGCGTAAAGTTATTCGCTTCAGGCGCAATTTTCCAACACGCATCGTCAAGGATTCCATCAATGACAGGAACGTTTTCGATTTTGACAGCGAGTAACTCTCTCTGGACCTTATCTTGAACCGGTTTCGATTGTGCCTTCAAGGTATCACCAACGTTGATGTCCATCGCACCGAAATTGCTCAGATTTCCGAGCAGATCCTCAATGCGTTCTGGAGCAATCTTCCCAACGATGTTGACAAAAGTGGCTTCTCCAGATGTTTCAGGGATCACAATAGCGAAGATCCCGTAAACTATGTCTTCGTCAAATAGGAGGCTGATTTCTACTACCTCACTCTCTTCCTTGATTTTGACGAGGATTTCCCATTTATCTTCCTTGAGTCTACGCTGAAAGTAGTCAACCAATTCCTGTTCGTCGATAGTGACTCTATCGTAGGTGCGAACATAGATGCCGTCCACCATCTGAATGAGTTCAGCAACTTCTGGTGTATTGCTCACCGATTTGGTAACCAAGTTAATAAGCTTGGCGGTTAGGTTGACCTCGACTTTTGCCTCAAGTGGGGCTGGGAAATCAAAGATGATAAGACCCTTGCTCTCGGTATCATCCGATTTTTCCTGTTGTGCAACTGCTGACTGTATCGGTATTAGCGATAAAACTAAGAACGGTAGTATGAACAGCAGTATACAGTGCTTTTGCAGTTTCATTTGTTTGACTCCTTATTTTGAGTGGTCGTTGGTTTCAGTTTCTGATTTCGGTGCTTCGTCAGATTTTTCGGTTTCTGATTTTGATGCTTCGTCAGGTTCTTCCGGGTTGACCTCCATCTGCAACCATCCGGGGTTGGGAGCATTTACCAAATCACGGATTGTCTCGGATATTCCGCCTTCCGAACTGGATTTCATAAGTTGTCCAAATAGAACACCGAGTTTCTGGAAGTCGATATCGCCGTAGACATTCACGAAACTCCAGCTCTCATCATCAATAATCGTGGCGAAAATACCCCGCAGTATGCCCGGTTCTTCGGCGTAGAGCAGACTGAGATTGAATTTATCCTTAACTTTGACGATATGTTCCCACTTTTCGTTTTCAAGGACACCTTGGTAGTGCTCCATTATCTGGTTGAGGTCTTCCGCCTCTTTATCATAAGCTCGGACAGCGGCACCTTTTAGCATGTCGGCGTACTCTGTATATGCCGCCATGTCTATCGGTTGGTCTCCGTCGGGTTTGGGAATGCTCGCAATACCGAAATTGATAATCAGGTTGAAGAAAGTTTGATCCAAGTTAATTTGAACTTCAGGGACAGAGGCGTTCGGCGGATCCATTTCTATCTTACCGCGGATTGCCTCCGTTTTTTCTGTGCCGTTGGTCAGGGCGTACACGTTTGTCAAGACGCAGCTGACTATTAAAAGTGCTATAAGGGTGAATTTTCTCATCGGGTTTCTCCTTCTTGTTGTGAATTTTGAGGATCTTCTGTATTCGGAGTATTTTCGGATGATTGGTTAAGACTATCCAAACTCCGGTGAATTGCTGATGAAACATTCATTTTCTTCTTCAATGCCCGGCGCGAGGCTTCTTCAATCTGAACAAATGGATCGCGTGAAGCCCTATTAATCTGGGTATTTGGCAGTTTTTCGTTAACTACAATGTTGGTCCGCTCTACTGCGTAATTCAACTTGCTGAGGGCATAATTCAGATCGCGGGAGGCTTGCATAATCTTTTCATGTTGTTGATACTGGTAGATACCAAACGCTACAATTCC
Organism: Candidatus Poribacteria bacterium; assembly: GCA_958295815.1. Classification (GTDB taxonomy): domain Bacteria; phylum Poribacteria; class WGA-4E; order WGA-4E; family WGA-3G; genus WGA-3G. Next base: position 1,243,622 of record OY282374.1, read on the forward strand.
AAAAAGACATGCCAACGCCCCTACGCGGACGAGTGGTAAAGTTAAATTATTCCAGAACGTCGGTAATTGAAATATCCGATGCCACCATCTCTTACCTTCGTCTGGGTGAGCGCGAACATAAGCCGCAACGGCGTCAAAGATTTCTGGTGGTGGCTCCGGTCTCGGAAGTTCGTGTAATGCTTCGTCAATCGTCTGTGCCAAGTCAACTTCATCTTGACACCTTTGGCAGGATGCGATGTGCGCTGCTATTGTTGCATGCGTCTTTGCATCTAATTCATCGGCAAGATATGCCTCTAAGGTGTCTTGAACTTCTATGCAAGATGAATCTTGGTGAAGAGGATATTGGTTCATTCGTTATTTCTCCAATAGGGACGCAATAGTTCCCGCAATTTCTTACGGGCACGGAATGCTGTTGATTTCACAGTGCCTTCGGGTTGTTTTAATACCTTTGCAATCTCCTTGAAACTCATGCCTTCTAATTCCCGCATAGTTATCACTGTTCGCATGTCTGTCGGCAATTTACTGATCGCACAATGCACTGACGTTTTGAGTTCCTGCTTGATGACAATTTCATCGGGTGCAGGATTTCGTTGGTGCGTGTGTCTGTGCATGAGTGCCTCGAGTTCCGATTCGTCTCCTTCTGTCAGTGGCTCTTGGAATTTTCGCCGCTTCAACAGATTGAAACAGAGATTTTGTGCGCATTTTAACAACCATGAACGGACGGTCTTCGGACGCAATTTGCCACGGTGTTCCCATGCTTTTATGAAGGTTTCCTGTGTTATGTCCTCTGCATCTTCCCGATTTCCGAGTAGATAAAGAGTATGCTGATAAATTTGAGCCTTGTGTTCATGCACAAGTTCAAGGAATTTATCTTCTGTCATTTTTTGACTCCGCGCTTTTGAGGTTACCATTACTACAAATGAGGTGCAAAAAAGTTGCACTTTTTTACAAATTATCTTATAAATCCAGTTGTGACGCGGGTGTAACTTTTGTCCAGTGAAATCGTAACTTATAAAGATATTCTGTTAATATGAAACAAAGTGAAAAATTTAGGTGTGGTTGTTTAGTTATTGTTCGCGTTTTCTGAATCACAGGTTATCTTGGATGGCATGGATGACATGGGTGGAGCGGTGTTTGTATAGGGGTGTTTGGGGTTTGTAGGGACGGAAATCTGTTTATGGAGATCCCTTCCCTACCTCAGTTGGTGCGGGATAACGAAGCTAAGCCTGTTCCCACTGAAACACGGTGCCTAACAAGCGCATCGGTTCATCGCGGAGCCATTGGTATATTTGTGGTGCTTCATCAACACTCACACGGTGCCGAATCAGCGGGGCAATCTTGACGGAACCTTGGCGGAGCAATCGACAGAGATTTTCCAAATCATCACAAGTGAAGTGACTGCACTGCAGGATACTAATTTCTTTATGTTGTCCGACGTTAAAGGTATAATTAACATCAAAGCGTCCAGCGACCAAGAGTAGGCGTCCCCGAACCTTGCAAGCGTGAATCATCGGTGTAACTAGGTCGGGCACACCAGCGAAATCCATGATGGCGTCAAAGGACCCTTCTTGAACCTGTGTTTCCCAACCGTCACCACTTGTATTGATTACCTCTTCTGCTACACCAAGTTGACGAATCTGTTCCAATCGCGATTCTTCTATGTCACAAACCGTGACACGAGCACCCATAGCGTTGACAATCTGTGCCGCGAACATGCCGATGCATCCCTGTCCAACAATGAGCACTTTTTCACCAATACGCGGATCAATTCGGCGGCAGCAGTGCATCGCCACACCAGAGATGCCAAAGAGGGCTGCTTCACTTGGATCAACGTCTTCTGGCAATTTGAACAGGAGTCCATCTTCTGAAATGGTAAACCGCTCAACATGGTTCACACTGGCATAAATGAGGTCGCCGATCTGAAGTTTCGTTACGTCTGGTCCCGTTTCAATAATTCTGCCGACGTTCTGGTATCCATCGGTCGTTGGTAGTCGTTCATCAGAGGCTGAATAGTTACCACCAATAAGCTGATTCCGTTCCGTTCCGTTGGTAAGTCCTGTGAAGACAGCTTGGCACAGCACCTCGTTCCCAACAGGCGGTGCCGGCTCTTCCCAATCGGAGACAACAATCTTTTCACGTCGTTTATCTGGCAATGATTTGACAACAAGTGCTCTCACAATTTTAATAACTCCTTACAGAAAATTTTTGATACCTAATTCAGCTTTTAGTTTATTTGAAGCTGCGGGGTTTGTCAAGGAATTTGCATAATTTTCTGTTTCTCTGATGTGTCGATTCTTTAAAAAAATGCTTTGACAGATTGCAACATTTCCGATACAATTCTTAGAGTTAAAAAATTCACTCAGAAATGACCGACCCTTTTTTATATATTGCATATACTGCATATATTGCACTTTAGTAAGGAGAAGCTGAATGCCGAAACGCATCAATAAAGCGATCGAATTACTGGAAAATGACCTGCCTGTCTTCTACACTGGCAGTCACACAGGCGCGAATCTGAACTATGACGCAGGTCGCGCAATGGCAAAAACCTGGGCAGACTATATCAACGTCGGCATGGAGCACGGGAGTTTCGATCTTGCTGGATTGGACAGTTTCATGCGCGGACTCGTAGATGGTGGTCCAACCAATAGCGGACATACAACGCCAGCTGTCGTTGTTGAGTTACCAGTGGATGGTATCAGCGCAGACGTGATTCGCGCCAACGGTTGGCAAATGCGGCAACTCCTTGCACGTGGGGTACACGGTCTTCTGCTCTGCCACGCTGAGTCTCCAGAGGCAGTCAAAGCGTTTGTTGAGGCGTGCCGGTACCCGTTCCAGACAATCGGGGTTGGGACGCAACTCGATGTCGGACGACGCGGATCCGCAGGACAAGGTTCCGCCGCACCGATCTGGGGTGTTTCCGCTGACGAATATCTTGATGTTGCTGATCCCTGGCCCCTGAATCCAAACGGTGAACTTTTCCTCGGACTCAAGTTTGAAAATAAGCGAGCATTAGCAAACGTTGAGATTACTGCACAGGTCCCTGGGATCGCCTTCGCAGAGTGGGGACCCGGCGATATGAGTATGTCGTTTGGCTATAAAAATGCTCCGAACCCGCGTCCACAGGAATTGGAAGATGCCCGAAATCGCGTCTTTGCCGCATGCAAAGCCGCTGGCATTCTGTTTTTGGAGAGCACGTCACCTGATACAATTGAAGCGAGCATTGATGCCGGGGTACGAATTACTGGTGGTGGCGAAGAAGCTGCACGCATCGGACGTGCACACGCCGGTAGGACAATGCCGGTCTAACGACCCTCGCATCGCTTCTGCGTCCAAACACTCGAAAAAGGAAATTCATTATGGCATTAACAGAACAGGAAATGTTGGCAGAACTCCGTAAATATGATACACCCTCGATCACAAATGTGGTTGCTACGTATCCAACGAGTCCTCTCTGCCTTGGACTTTACAACCCCTGGACAGAAAATTGGTATACGGATACAACCATCCGTTGTATGTACCCTGACCTCGGTGCCGTTGCTGGGTATGCGGTGACGTGTGTTTACGGTGTGCCTGATCCGAACTATTCCGAACTCTCCTTTATGGATGTCATTGATGCGTTGGGTGCCTCCAAGCAACCGACAATTCTGGCGTTTCAGCAGAAATTTCCTCCTGAATTCGAGAACAAGGTCGGCTTAGCGGGTGGCAATATGACAGCGGCGATGAAGTCCATTGGTTGTCTCGGCGCGATCTCAAACGGTCCCTCACGCGATATTGACGAAATCCGACCGATGGAATTCCAATACCTGTTAAGCGGTATCACACCCGGGCACGGTGCTATGGCGGTTCAGGCTGTTAACGTTCCAGTCTCAATAGCCGGTATGGATGTCTCACCCGGCGAGATTATCCACATGGATGAAAATGGGGCGTGCAAATTTCCGGGGGATAAACTTGAAGCAGTATTGACGAATGTCAAGGCGTTGCTTGCAGAAGAAGGTGATCGGATTGGACAGTTACTCTCAGGTCCGAAGACTGCGAAGCAGGTCCGAGCAATCTTCAGCGGACATTCTTATTCAGAAGACGATGAGGAGTAGAAACGGTTTTTGTTTGCCTTGTGGTGTCGGTTTTAATCTTGGACCGACACCCTTCTGAAAATGCGTCAAGACCTTTTGGCAGCTGACGCGCGATTTATGGAGGCACTCATATCGTTAATTGTAGTACACACCTAACTGTGTGCCAAATTTGTTTCAAATTAATCTCAAAAGTATAAAAAACGTCAAAAGTCTTAGAAAAAAATACTTGTCAGAGAGACAAAAATTTTATATAATATTTGAATTAAGAATATTTGGTTAAGAAGTCATTTCCCTAATTTCCGCATTAGATTGTAAGCATAAAATTGCTATCAAATTCCCGATTGTGTCCCTTGTGTATTAGGTCTACAAACGGCGCGTTGCAGGGTGAACTTTGTAGATTTCCAATATCGCGATGCGAATCGCACCTACCGAATTCTTTATAAAATAAATATAAAAAACTAAAACAGGATAAAAAATGCACAATGTCTTTGAAGCCCTGAACGAGCGGGGTTTTGTCAAGCAGACTACGAATGCAGAGCAGGTCGCACACCTTCTATCTGAAGGACAGGTTACCTACTATGTCGGCTTTGACGCAACAGCGACGAGTCTGCATGTCGGAAGTCTTGTTCCCATAATGGCGATGGCACACCTGCAACGCGCGGGACATAAGCCTATCGCGATTATTGGTGGGGGCACAACGATGATTGGTGATCCGACTGACAAGACCGAGATGCGTCCCATGTTGTCGCAAGAACAGATTGCAACCAACGGTAACGGAATTCTTGCGCAGCTACAACGCTACTTAAATCTGGGTAATGGCATAGCGGATCTTAATAATTCACAAACTACCTCGGAAGTGGGCGGGTTTCTCAACAATGCTGATTGGTTACTTTCGGTGAACTACCTCGAATTTCTGCGTGACATCGGCAAGCATTTCCGCGTTAATGAAATGATTCGCGCTGAAGGCTATCGGCAGCGACTTGAACGCGAACTCGGACTCTCATTCCTTGAATTTAATTATCAACTACTCCAAGCTTACGATTACTTGTGTCTCTTTCAAAAATACGGGTGCCGTCTCCAACTCGGTGGTGACGATCAGTGGGGCAATATCCTCGCGGGTGTAGATCTCGTCCGTCGGGTTGAAGGCGAACGGGTACACGCAGTCACTTTTCCACTGCTCACTACGGCGAGCGGTGCCAAGATGGGAAAAACCGCAGGCGGTGCAGTTTGGCTCGATGCTGAACGGACGTCCCCATACGAATTTTATCAGTACTGGATTAACACCGACGACCGCGATGTCTCGCGATTCCTGGCATATTTCACCTTTTTTCCGATGGATGAAGTCCGGCGACTTGGAAGTTTAGAGGATGAAGCGATTCGGGAGGCAAAAGAGGTCCTCGCTTATGAAGTCACGCAACTTGCGCACGGGAAAACGGAAGCAGACAAAGCACAGACAGCCTCGCGTGCTGCATTCGGCGGTGGGAACCTTGATGATGCCGCAATACCTACTTCGGCTATCGCTTCTGAGCGACTTGAAACGGGTATTCCAATCATGGAATTGTTTCATGAAGTTGGGTTGGCGAATTCGCGAAGCGAAGCGCGACGGCTCGTTCAGCAGGGAGGTGCCTACATCAACGAAATACAATACCGTGCGATAGATACAGTGGTGGATACTAATTTGCTTGAAGCAGATGCCCTACTTCTTCGCGCTGGCAAAAAGCGCTATCGTCGAATTACTATTAAAGAAAATCAATTATAACCATCGAAATTTTTATAGATGCACTTAAAAGTGCCCATTATTATAACTGGTTTAATTGGTGTGTTTTCAAACACATCAGTAACCTAAAGAGAGGTAAATATGGCAGTCGATAACCCTAAAGAGGTTGAGGGAGAAGCAGCAGCTCCGAAGCATTCTAAGGGGGGCGATCGGACGGGACTCACTTTTAAACCCTATTTTACGACCCCTGGTGTTCATCCCTACGATCTGTTAGAGTGGGAACGCCGGGATGCCGTCATCTACAACGAGAAAGGCGATACCATCTTTAAGCAGGAGCAGGTTGAAGTCCCAGCCGACTGGACGCAACTCGCAACTGATATCGCGGCATCAAAATATTTCCGGAAAGCTGGGGTTACTGGGGTAGAAGAAGAATCAGAGGACAGCGTTCGTCAGTTGGTTACCCGTGTAGCGCGCACGCTGCGCCGCGCCGGAGATGAATTCGGCGGTTATTTCGCAAGTCCAGAAGACGCACAGACATTTGAGATGGAATTGACGCACATCCTCGTTACGCAACGCGGTGCTTTTAACTCACCTGTCTGGTTTAACTGTGGCTTATGGCATGAATACGGTATCGAGGGAGGTGGTGGGAACTACTATTGGGACCGAGACACAGAAAAAGTCGAGGTCACTACCAATGCGTATGAACATCCACAAAATTCCGCCTGCTTTATTCAAAGCGTTGATGATTCTCTGGACTCCATGTTGGAGCTCCAGAGATCCGAAGTACGACTCTTTAAGTACGGTAGTGGGACAGGCTCTAATTTTAGTCAGGTTCGTGCAAAAGGTGAACTCCTTTCCGGTGGTGGTGAGAGTTCAGGAGTCCTCTCTTTCCTTGAGGGGTTTGATCGATGGGCAGGCAGTATTAAATCGGGTGGCACTACAAGACGCGCAGCCAAAATGGTTATCCTTGACATGGATCACCCCGAAATTGCTGACTATATTGACTGGAAGTTAAGGGAAGAAGAAAAAGCAAAGGCACTCATCGCCGCAGGATACCCCGCTGACTTCAATGGTGAAGCCTATAGCACTGTTAGCGGACAGAATAGCAACAATTCTGTGCGGATTCCGGATGACTTCATGAATGCTTATCTGCAGGGTGATTCTTGGAAAACTACCTATCGCACCAGTGGTGAAGTCGCCGATGAGTATGATGCCAGAACGCTGATGGAGAAAATTGCCTACGCTGCATGGGCATGTGCAGACCCAGGTGTTCAATTTGATAGTACTATTCAGAAGTGGCATACCTGTAAAAACACGGATAGGATTAATGCAAGCAATCCGTGTAGCGAATACCTCTTCTTAGACGATTCAGCCTGCAATCTCGCCAGCATTAACCTCGCCAAATTTTTGGCAGATGATGGCAGTTTTGACATTGACGGTTTCCGCGCCACGGTTCGTGTGTTTATCACTGCCATGGAAATTATAGTGAGTCTTTCTTCCTACCCAACAGAGGATATAGCGCAACGTTCTCATGAATATCGTCCGCTCGGACTCGGTTATGCTAATTTGGGTGCCCTCTTAATGCGTTTAGGTATCCCTTACGACAGCGCACAGGCTTGCGCTTATGCAGGGGCTATTACTGCTATCTTGAGTGGGCGCGGATACCAGACGAGTGCAGAGATTGCTAAGAGCATTGGGGCTTTTGATGGGTATGCCAAGAATAGCGATTCAATGTTAGGTGTTATACAGCTGCACCGTGACGCTGCCTACGATATTGATGGGGCTGCATGCCCACAGGATCTTTTAGACGCGGCGAAGGCAGATTGGGATGTCTGTCTTGAAAAGGGTGAACAGTGGGGCTATCGGAACTCCCAAATTAGTGTCATCGCACCGACAGGGACTATCTCCTTCCTGATGGATTGTGATACAACCGGTGTTGAACCGGAGTTTGCTCTCGTCAAATTCAAAAAACTCGCAGGCGGCGGATATATGAAGATTGTTAACCAGAGTGTCCGCGATGCCTTACATAACCTCGGATACACCCTTCAGCAAACCGAGGCAATTATTACGTATCTGGTAGGAACAGGGACCTTTGAGGGAACTCCGCACATTAATCCTGGCACGCTGAAACGCAAAGGTTTCACGCCGGAGGATATCGCTCGCGTCGCAGAGATGCTACCCAGTTCGTTTGACCTAAATCTTGCCTTTGCTCCGGGTTTTCTCGGTGAAGAGTGCCTTGAACGGTTGGGCATAACTGAGGAACAGGCGGCAGATCCAAGTTTTAACCTGCTCACAACACTCGGATTTGATGAAGATGAGATTAATACCGCTGAAGAGGTTATCTGCGGAACAGGCACGGTTGAGGGGGCACCGCATCTCTCACCGACCCACTATCCTGTTTTCGATTGTGCTGTCCAATGTGGTAAGCACGGGACTCGTTATATCAATCACATGGGACCATTGAAACTGATGGCTTCCGTACAACCCTTTATCTCCGGTGCTATCTCCAAGACGGTTAACGTCCCACATGATGCAACGATAGATGACATCAAAACCTTATACGTCGAAGCTTGGCGGCGCGGTGTCAAATGCCTTGCCGTTTATCGCGACGGTAGCAAAGGCAGCCAACCCCTCTCGACCCGAAGCCAACAAGATTCGGAAAGTGAGATTGACGAGGTCGCAGTGCAGGATCCCGCAGATATGGTAGCTGGGCGTCCACCAAGACGACGTTTACCGGATGAGCGGCAGGCTATAGCGCACAAATTTAGCATTGCCGGTCATGAGGGCTATATCCATGTCGGGCTTTATGAAGATGGGAGTCCTGGCGAAGTCTTTCTCCGCATGAGCAAAGAAGGTTCAGTCATCTCTGGACTGATGGACTCTGTTGCGATCCTCACCTCTATTGCCTTGCAGTATGGTGTGCCGTTAGAATCACTGGTTAATAAGTTCAGCCATGTCCGATTTGAACCCTACGGATTTACTGCTAATTCTGATATTCCGATGGCAAAGTCGATTATGGACTATGTTTTCCGGTGGCTCGGTAGACAGTTTCTTGAGCAGGAACCGCAGGAAGAATCCGACATGTTGGAGATGGAGGAACAGATGGTCCCTCCCGAGGAACTCCATCCGTATGGGCACGGGAGCAACGGTGAAACGGATTCTTGGATGGTGGCTCGTGAAAAACAGGTTGTTCTCCAACACGCAGATGCACCACCCTGTCTTGAGTGCGGTGCACTTATGGTCAGAAGTGGCGTCTGCTATCGTTGTGCCAATTGTGGCGCAACGAGTGGATGTTCCTAATTTCTTACTTCAATCAATTAGAGGCGCGGTTTTCAACCGCGCCTCTTTTTTTGTCTTTTTTATCTCTTTTGTAGGAAGGATCTCCAAATTGTGCTACGAAAGCACAATTTGTCTTTGCTTTACATTTCCCGACCACATAGCCCTAAAACACTCTCCAATTTTGTTGCCTTTATGCCAAAAGATAGGGTATAATAAAAAGGCTTGAGTTGAGTAGATGGTCGCGTCCCGAATGTTATTGGACAATCGGGGTGAGGAAAGTCCGGACTCCGCAGGGCAGGATGCTGGGTAACCCCCAGGAGCGGCGACGCTATGGAAAGTGCAACAGAAAGTAGACTACAACGCCGCAAAGCGTTGTACAGGTGAAACGGTGCGGTAAAAGCGCACCAGTCCATAAGGTGACTTATGGAGCTTGGTAAACCCCGTCTGGAGCAAGGTAAATGTGGGACTTGTATAGGCGTGCCCGCCTCGTCCCCAGGTAACCGCTTGAGGTGGATGGTAACATCCATCCCAGATGAATGATCATCACATACAGAATCCGGCTTATTCTCAACTCAAGTCTTTATCCTAACGCGAATCAGTGTGCTTACCGCATGTAGGAGGGGTTTGTAACCCTGACGCTTTAACTCTTTTCTCCTTAAGCATGAATTGCTAAGATGAAAAGCCGCCGCCACCGGGTGTCTCTATCTGGATAATATCGCCTTCGCTCGTAGAAATGGACACTTTGCCTGATAACGGCTGTTCTTCCCCATCGGAAATGAGCACATTACGTCCGGGTTGCCCCGGCTCTCCACCTTGTAAACCGTAGGGACCTCGCCTTCGGCGTTCTGAAAGGATGGTAACCTCCGCTTCTGCCAGTATCCGCAATGCTCGAATAACACCCGCACCACCGCGAAATTTCCCTGCACCGCCTGTTCCACGTCGAATCCCATATTCTACCACCTGCATCGGATAATTCGTCTCAATCGCCTCTATCGGAGTGTTCATCGTATTGGTCATGTGCGTATGGATGGCATCAATTCCGTCTGTGTTCGGGCGCGCACCCATTCCACCCGCAATAGTTTCATAGTAGGTAAATTCCTTCCTGCGTGAGACATCATAACCTCCTATTGTGAGATTATTCATCGTTCCAGAACTCGCCGCAGGAATCTGATCCGGGCAGGCTTGTGCCAACGCACCGAGTAGGACATCAACAATGCGCTGTGAGGTTTCGACATTTCCCCCAGCAACCGCTGCCGGAAACTTGGCGTTTACGACGCTCCCCTCTGGGGCAATGACCTGAATCGGCTCTAAACACCCGGCATTGGCGGGGACGTCCGCACCTGCAATACATCGGAACGTATAAAAAACTGCCGAAAGCGTGATTGCGTAAATTGCATTGACAGATCCGCGTGCTTGTCGGGCTGTTCCAGTAAAGTCGACGACTGCTGTGTCATTTTCAATTTCAATTGCTACACGGATTTCGATCGGTTCATCGATAATGCCGTCGTTATCAAGCACATCGGCATATACGTAGCGTCCATCTGGAATTTCCCTTAAACGTGCTCGCACCATACGACTTGCGTAGGCACGCAATTCTTCCATGTAGGCAGTGATCTCTGCTGTCCCGTATTTGGTCACCATTTCCTGTAAGCGACGTTCACCGACACGATTCGCAGCGAGTTGTGCTTCTATATCACCACGGCGTTCTTCGGGGGTACGAACATTGGCAAGGATTAATTCCCAGAGATCGGTGTTTAGTTCACCACCTCGGATGAGTTTAACAGGGGGAATACGGATGCCTTCTTGAATGACACTCGTTGCAATTGGCATTGAACCAGGGCTCATGCCTCCGACATCGGCGTGATGTGCGCGGTTAGCGACAAAGAAAATCGGTTGACTTTTTGACCTTTTTTCATCTGCGAAAACAGGCGCGACAAGCGTAATATCTGGCAGATGAGTGCCACCACGATACGGATCATTGAGAGCAATCATGTCACCCGGTGCCATTTCCGTGTGCGCAATCGCAGCAAGAACCGAAAGCGGCATAGAACCAAGATGCACCGGGATATGCGCAGCTTGCGCGACCATCTTGCCAGTATTGTCAAACACTGCGCATGAAAAATCGAGGCGTTCTTTGATATTCGGTGAAAATGCCGTGCGTCGTAACGTTACACCCATCTCCTCCGCAACAGAGGTTAACATATTTTTGTAGAGTTCTAATTTGATAGGATCTGTCTTCATCTCCACAAGGTCCTTTCGCTGTATGAGCGATCTCCGAATCGCGACTCTTTCTAATGGTTTCCGGCAATCAAATAGAAAGCCGGTTGCAATTTTACCACCTTTTACGATAATATACAATCAAGAACGATAATCGTGGAGGACCCAGATGAAAAAAGTCAATATTGCCCTCATCGGCGCAGGAGGGATGGCAAACGGTGTTCACTACCCATCGCTCAGCGAGTGCGAAGATGTGAATCTCGTTGGATTGTGTGATTTGGTGCCATCAAAACTTCAGGCAACGGCGGAACGCTTTGAGATTGAGCAGACATTCACAGACTATAAGCAAATGCTTGAAAAAACGAGTCCAGATGCTGTTTATATCCTCATGCCACCCCAACATCTCTTCCCGCTTGCTATTCACTGTCTCTTGCAGCAGCACCACGTCTTTATAGAGAAACCTCCCGGTGTGACGCTCCACCAGACGAAGGAGATGGCACGCGCTGCAGAAAAAAATGGGTGCAAAACGATGGTAGGTTTCAATCGCCGTTTTATTCCACTCTTACAGCAGGTTAAGACGATGGTTGAAAAGCGTGGTCCGATTATCCAGTGTATGTCAACCTTTCATAAAAACACGCCAGGGGCACTCTATTATGACGGCGTGATAGATGTTTTGACTTGCGATGCGGTTCATGCCGTGGATGCACTTCGATGGCTCGGTGGTGGTGAGGTAAAGGCTGTTGCGAGTGACATAAATAGTTTCTATTCCGAGCGGGAGAACAGTTTCAACGCTATCGTTAAATTTACAAGTGGTGCTTCTGGATATCTTAGCACCAATTGGGCAGTTGGCGGACGCATTCATATATTTGAAATGCACGCACGAGAAATTTCCGCCTATATCAATCCAGACGCCGGTGGACGCGCAGTCATTCACACGCCAGAAGGTACAACCGAAATCACACCTGAGGAAGCAGCAAATTCTGACGCAACGCATAAAGCTTACGGGTTTTATGGAGAAAGTCGCCATTTTGTGGATTCTATTCAAGAGGACCGACAACCGATTACCTGTTTTGCTGATGCGATCAAGACAATGGAACTTGTATCGGCTATCTATCGGAATCGGATAGATGCCTAATGTCGAAGCGGAGCAGATAAAAAAATTAATTGGCATGTTTCTTGCTATAGAGACAATATCATACTGAGGCGATTATGGATATTGACGCATATTATGGATAGAGTGCATCTACCTGTTTTATCTGATGAAGTACTTGACTTTCTCAAACCCCAATCTGATGGTATTTATGTAGACGGTACTGTTGGGTTAGGCGGACATAGTTACGCTATCCTGAATGCCTCTGCCCCGAATGGGTGTGTCATCGGGATTGATTTGGATGCTGAAGCTCTTGCTATTGCAAAAGAGAGGTTGCACCCTTTCGAGGACCGGTGTCGTCTCATTAACGGCAATTTTGCCGAGATGTATGTATTGCTTCAGGACTACTCAATTAATGCTGTAGATGGGGTTCTGCTTGATTTAGGGGTATCATCACTACAACTTGATACGCCAAACCGTGGATTTAGCTTTAACCATACCGGACCATTGGACATGCGTATGCAGGGCAAGCACGGATTGGATGGTAAGCAAGAGGTCGCGCCTGCGGCTATGCACGTAGTCAACGATAGTCCGATGGATACCTTGGTTGATATTTTCAAGCGGTATGGGGAGGAACGATTCGCAAAACGGATTGCTGCTCGGATTGTCGAAGCACGACAGAAAATGCAAATAACCACAACAACTCAGTTCGCAGACATTGTCAAGAGTGCTGTTCCTCAGAGGGCATCCAAGATCCATCCAGCTACCCGTGTGTTTCAGGCACTGCGGATTCATGTTAATAGAGAATTAGAAAATCTTGAAGCCGGTTTAGATGTCGCTATTTCGCTTTTGAAGCCCGGTGGATGTCTATGTGTGATTACCTTTCATTCGCTTGAAGATAGGATAGTCAAACGGCGGTTTCAGACATGCGCGAGTGCGTGCATCTGTCCTCCCAAAACCCCGGTCTGTATTTGCGAACATAAACCGTCTCTACAGATTCTCACAAAGCGTCCTATGGTTCCAGATGCGTCTGAAGTACTGCGCAACCGGCGAGCGAGAAGTGCCAAACTACGGGCGGCACGCAAATTACAATCTGAAATTATAAAGAAAAATACCATTGATTCACATAATTGAAAAAAAATGTACCTTAAATATGAAATTCAACGTTAAAAAGGTAGGAGATTTACGCCTATTAACTGTATATAGGTACAGATGAGGAAAAAATTGTCGTGTGAGGCGAGAAATGAGACATAGTTTCCTTGCCTATAGTACCGATTAGGAAGCGAAGTAAATGCAGATATCAGATCAACATTCTGCACGCATTACGAAACCAGAGGAAACCAAGACGAGAAAAGGGTTTCCGTTAGTCTATACACTCTTGGTATTGTCCTTTTGTACCTTCGCTGGCAGCATTTGGTTTTCATCTTACGCCAAAAAAGTTGCTTTACAACACCAACCTGTCTATGAAAGACAGAAACATCGAATTCAGGATGAGATTTACCGACTTGAATTAGAGGAATCAACCTTGACCTCTGTTCAGAGAATCAGGAAAATCGCAGCTGAACTTGGAATGGTTGAACCTACTGAAGCCTCACAAATCATTTGGGACAAGTAATTTCCATTTTTGCCCTTGATAAAAGTCTCAAAAGTATCTTGAATAATTAATATGAAAAACAATAATAATAAATCGCATTTATCCATACGTCGTCTTGTTTTTACACTTATTCTAATGCAGGTCGGGTTCTTGTTGTTAGTTGGCAAACTATTCAGGATCCAGATCGTTAATAGTGATTCACATCCAGAAGCCGGAAACCATGACTGGCTTTCTCCACGCACAGCAGAGATAAAACGTGGGAAGATTTTGGACAGACACGGAAATGTTTTGGCACTGAGTCGCCATAGTTTATCCGTCTATGCTGATCCGAAGTATATGAGGGCTGATCCCCTTAAAGCTGCACAAAGACTCTCACCGGTTTTAGGTGTTTCCGAGTCAGAACTGCTTTCCCAACTTCGTCGTAAGGATAAGCGGTTCGTATGGCTAAAAAAGGGGCTTGATTACGGGCTACTTGATGAAATTCGGGCAATTGAGAAAGAGATCCGCGGTATAAAGTACGAAGTCGAACAGAAGCGCGCCTATCCCAAAGGTGCCCTTGCCTCTCAGGTCATCGGTCATATTAACGATCAGAATATGGGTGAAGGGATTGAATACCAGTACAACAATTATCTGTTAAACGCGCAGGCACGACAAGCCGCCCACCGCGCAGCCTTGGCTCGCAACGAACCCATAAATTTGCTTACTGATGGGGACTCCACCAGCGATTATGGCTATAGTATTGTTTTGACTCTTGACGAGTACATTCAATATGTTGCCGAAAAGGAATTAGCAGCAGCCTGCAAACAGTGGAACGCACCACGCGGGACAGTCATTGTCTTGGCATCGAAAACGGCAGAGATATTGGCACTCGCAAGTTACCCAGCCTATGATTTGAATACTTACGCTCAGGCAGATGAAGAAGCCAAACGGAATATTGGTGTTTGGTTTGCTTATGAACCTGGGTCGATTTTTAAAATTGTCGCCTCTTCCGCTGTACTCAATGAAGGTATCATGACTCCCGAATCGACAGTATTTTGCGAGCATGGACGGTATCGCCTCTCGAACGGCAGGGTGATCAGCGATGTCTCGGCAAAAGGGTGGCTGACCCTTGAAGAGGTAATCCACAAATCCAGCAATATCGGGATGATTAAAATTGTGAAGCAGTTGGGGCATGAAGACTTTGGTACTTACATCGAACGATACGGCTTTGGGAAAACAACCGGTATTGATTTGCCTTATGAACACAGTGGTAGCCTTTATGCAGTCAAGCATTGGGATACCCATTCCCTCGGTGCAGTGCCTTTTGGACAGGGGATTATGGTGACACCCCTTCAGATGGTTAGTGCATTGAATGTCATCGCAAATGATGGCAAGCTGCTTCGTCCGTATATCACGCGAGAGATCCGGGACAGTAGTGGGAAGGTAATTAAGAAAGTATACCCGATTGAAGTTCGACAAGTATTGAGTCCAGTAGTAGCAAGACGGATGTCAGATATACTTGTCGGAGTTGTTGAAGGCGGGAGTGGTCGACGGGCACGCATCGAAGGGTATCGTGTGGCGGGGAAGACAGGGACGGCACAAAAAGCTGAACCAAACGGTAAGGGATACGCTGGCAGAGAGATTATGTCCTTTATGGGGTTCCTACCAGCAGAGAACCCGATGATTTCAATGATCGTCATGTTGGATGAACCGAAAGGGGCACGCTTTAGTGGACAGATCGCTGGACCGCTTTTTCAAAAAGTTGCCACACAAGCTGTGCAGTACTTGAAACAAACTGAATTTTTCAGTCCCAATATTCAAAAAACTCCCAAGTACGCCCCTGTCGCAACAGAGGAAAACCCAACGCAACGTCTCACTGTAGAAGGAGGCGGACTGTGAATCTTCGCGAGCTGCTCCAAGGCGTGAACATTACTGACAGTACTGGATCGCTTGATATTGATGTCACCGGTATCGCCAGCGATAATCGGGATGTCAAACTTGGTAATGTTTTTATCTGTTACCAAGGGATCAGCGTTGACAGCCACATCTTCATTTCAGATGCGATTCAAAAGGGAGCAGCTGTTGTTATCGGTGAGAAACCTATCGCGGAACTAACGGGATTAACCAAACCATTTACCTACGTTCAGGTTCCTAACGGACGGCGGGCAATGTCTCTGCTTTCTGCCAATTGGCACGGAAATCCGGCGGAACAACTTAAACTCATCGGTATTACGGGCACAAACGGTAAAACCTCAACGGCACATCTCATATACGCAATACTCAAAGCGAGTGGACGAAAAGTCGCACTCATCGGAACAGTCGGACACCGCTACACCAACGTCCACGGCACAGAGAAGAAACTTCCAGCACTCCTCACAACCCCTGACGCTTTCGCCCTCCATGCCCTTTTCAAGCAATTCACCGAAGAAGGAATAGAATACGTTACGATGGAGACCTCATCACAAGGATTGGCACTACAGCGGCTCGCAGGACTCACCTTTGATACTGCTGTCTTTACCAATTTTACGCAGGATCATCTTGATTACCATCGGACGATGGAGGACTACCTCAAAGCGAAGTTAATGCTTTTTGAGCAACTTGGAGAGGGTGGCGTTGCAATTTTGAATGCCGATTTGCCTGTAACAGAATGCATCGCTCAAGCCTGTGCAAACTCAAAACGTTTAATGTATGGACACGGAAGTAATGCCGATTTACATGCCGAAGACGTTGAACTTTCTCTTAACCAACTGGCGTTTACAGCACTTACTCCGTGTGGATCCATGCCCGCAAAACTTCGATTAATCGGAGAATATAATCTTTACAACGCTCTTGCTGCTATTGCTGTTGGGGTCCGTTACAGTTGTTCTGTTTCCGCAATTCAAGAAGGACTCGCCGCCACTATCGTACCTGGGCGGTTTGAGCTCATAGATCGCGGGCAGGATTTCGCTGTTATCGTTGATTATGCCCATACACCTGATGGCTTAGAAAATATTCTAACCGCTGCCAAACGCATCACAGAACGCAAACTAATTTCTGTCTTTGGATGTGGTGGTGATCGTGATAACGGAAAACGCCCCAAAATGGGGAATATTTCAGCCCAAATCGCAGATTATAGCGTCATCACTTCTGACAATCCGCGCACTGAAGACCCTGACGCTATCATTGCACAGATTGTGTCAAATTTGCCACATGATGCAAAATATGTGTGTATTTCAGAGAGACGGCATGCGATTCATCACGCTATCACTACAGCAAAATCCGGAGATGTCGTCGTGATTGCTGGCAAAGGACATGAAGATTATCAGGAGATTCACGGCAAGAGATTTCCTTTTGATGACAGAGTTGTGGCTTCAGATATTTTGGAGTCCTTGTGAGCGCATGGTTGAAGAATTGCCCAGTTTCATTTAATCTATCCTCTGGGATTTTACAATAAAGCGGATTTTACGGAAAGCCGAGCGTAGACGGAAGATGCATAGTACGGAGATTAAAGGTCTCAGCGTCTCATATCAGGTCGCCGGGGAAGGCGATGTAGTCCTCCTCCTGCACGGTTGGGGTGGAGAAGCCGCAAGTTTTCAACCCGTCTTTGAATGGCTTACACGATCCCACAAAGTTTACGCACTTGATTTGCCGGGGTTCGGCAAGAGCCAGATGCCGCTAACGGCATGGGATACGTCCGACTACGCGCAGTTTGTTACAGCCTTTTTGGAGAAATTTTGCATTCCAAAGGCACATCTCATCGGACACTCCTTTGGTGGTAGGATTTCAATTATCCTCTCATCGGAGCACCCTGAAAAAGTGGATAAACTTATTCTTGTTGATAGTGCGGGCATTAAGCCGCGCCGAACAGCAAAATACTATTTTCGGGTAGGTGTAGCAAAAGCCGGAAAATTGCTTCGCCGATGTGGAAAGTATGGAAATCATCTCGCAAATACGGTATCTCAACGCACTGGCTCTAAGGACTATCAGGAGGCTGGCGATATGCGTGCCACGCTCGTAAAGGTCGTCAACCAAGACCTACGTCCACTCTTACCTCGGATAGCTGCATCTACACTGTTAATCTGGGGCGAGAACGATAAAGATACACCCGTGTCATTCGGGCGGATTATGGAGAAAGAAATACCCGATGCCGGGTTGGTCGTGCTAAAGGACGCAGGGCACTTTTCATATCTTGACAAATTTCCGCAGTTTTGCCGAATTGTGGCAAGTTTTTTGCAAATCTCAAGTGTATAAATGAGACTTGCTACCTATACAAAATCGATAGAAGGAAAGGGAAAATGACTTTGGGAACGATCGGTGGTATGCTTTTCTACTTCGCAACACTAACGTGTGTGGCGAGAGCAATCGTCAGAACAACAGGTGGACTTCATATACTCCAACTCGATGGTTATAAGACACATCGATACCTGAAGTGGATGGGTCAGCATCTGAGGAATTGTTTTGAGATCAGAGAAATTCTCATCGTTAGTGGTTTGCTGGTTATTACGGCGTTTTATCCACAATATCATGACACTTGGTTTTTTCCGATCCTGTGTGTTGCTTGGGGCGGATTCCAAATTTATATGCTCACACGCCGGAAAAAGGTTGAAGCGAAAAAGCCTCTCGTTTATACAGCACGCGCAAAGCGGGTGTTCGGGCTTTCAATCGGCCTGCTTGCAGGCTTGGCAGTGGCAATTGTTCTCGTAGCAAAGGAGAGTCCATGGCGCGTGTCAGTCTTCCTATTTAGTGAAGTAAGCGTCATCAATTTAACCATTGCTAACCTTCTTATCTATCCTTTGGAGCGGGCAATAAATGAAGCCTATCTCCTTTCCGCAAGAAAACGGATTAAAGCATTCAGTCCCAAGGTCGTCGGTATCACTGGGAGTTACGGCAAGACGAGTACGAAATATATTTTGCATCGGATTTTGTCCGAAAAATTTAACACCTTGATGACACCCGATAGTTACAACACACCGATGGGTATCTGCAAAGTCATTCGAGGTCAACTTGCTGCCGAGCATGAGATATTTATAGTTGAAATGGGTGCTTATAAACGTGGCGACATCCGCGAATTGTGCAATTTAGCTTCACCGCAAATAGGGATTCTTACAGCTGTCGGTCCCCAGCATCTGGAGCGGTTCAAAAGTATCGAAAATATCGCTAAAACGAAATATGAACTCATTGAGTCCCTGCCACCCGGTGGACTCGCAGTCTTCAATTGTGACAATGAGATCTGCGCTGAACTTGCTGATAAACGCGAACAAGGTGGTAGTTCAGTGTTTCGCTACGCAACAGAACCATCTGCTGTCGACTCGACTCCTGAACGAGGACAGTTAACCGCTACAAATATTCGACACACCGAAGCGGGACTCGCTTTCACAGTGCAGGCATTTGTTGATACCCAGGATGCTAACGAAGTGGAAATTCGCACACAACTTTTGGGCAGGCATAATGTATCTAATATCCTTGCCGCAATGGTAGTTGCGATGGAGTGCGGGATGACGCTTGAAGAAATTCGGACAGCAATTGCAAATGTGGAACCTGTACCACATCGCTTGCAATTAACAGCCGGTGCTGGGGGTGTAACCATCATTGATGACAGTTTCAATTCCAATCCTGTTGGCGCGAAGGCAGCTCTTGAGGTTCTTACTGAAATTGGAGATGGGAAAAAAGTCCTGGTAACACCCGGTATGGTAGAACTCGGTGAAAAAGAGTACGAAGAGAATAAGAAACTTGGGGAACACGCTGCTGGCGTCTGTGATCTGGTGATTTTAGTTGGACCTACAAGAACTATCCCAATTTTAGATGGCTTGAAAGCTGCCGCATATCCGAACCAACAGATCATTGTCGCACTCAACTTAGAAGAGGTTAAACAACATTTAGCAACGCGGGTACAGTCGGGAGATATTGTCCTTTTTGAGAACGACCTCCCGGACAACTATAATGAGGAAAGAGTTGCCTCCTAAAATTAATTTCTAAATCCCGTCCCACGCGTATACTTTACAATCTTCCTGAAGGGTTAATCAATCAGCCCAAAGGCAATATATAAATAAAATGTCAAAACACAATGTAGCGCTCATCTTTGGTGGATGCACACCTGAACATGAAGTTTCAATCGTAACAGCCCATCAGGTTTACATCGCTTTGCAAGAAAATTATCATGTCATCCCCATTTACGTCACGAAGAACGGAGAATGGCTAACTGGAGATGCTTTGGGGGACTTATCCGCTTTTACTGATGGAACACTACCACATCCTTCCGATTTTGACAAAATTACCATCGAATTTTATCCTGAACCAAAATTCGTTGTTACCAGCAAGCACTGGATCAGTCGGAACGTTCAAAAAAGAACAGCCCTCCCAATAGATGTCGTCTTTCCAGCGATACACGGCATGCATGGTGAGGATGGGACACTTCAAGGGTTATTGGAACTCATGAATCTACCTTACGTTGGTGCTGGAGTCGTCGGTTCTGCTGTCGGCATGGATAAAATTATGATGAAGGCGATTCTTAGTGAGAACGCCCTTCCGGTCCTTCCTTATTCGTATTGGACACATCACGACTGGAATACGCTGCGGGACGAGATTCTCGAAGAGGTGGAGACAACGCTATCCTACCCGCTTTTTGTCAAACCCGCGATGAGTGGTTCAAGCATCGGTGTTAGTCATGTCAAAGATCAAAACGAACTTCTGGTCGCCGCCGAAGTTGCAGGGCAGTACTCGCGTAGAACCCTCGTCGAAAAAGCTGTTGAGCAACCTCTTGAAATCAATTGTGCAGTCATAGGGATAGAAGATCCGATCGCTTCTGTTTGTGAGCAACCTGTGACACAAACTAATTTTCTCAGTTTTGATGATAAATATATCCATCAAGAAGCGGAGAACTCTGGAATGGCAGGTGCGGATCGCAAAATTCCTGCACCCATTTCGGAAGAATTAACGTCACATATACAGGGGCTTGCTGTCCGCACTTTTCAGGTTTTAGATTGTGCTGGTGTGGCACGTATTGACTTTCTCGTAGATACAGAACATAACGTCTATGTCAATGAGATCAATACTATCCCGGGTTCCTATAGTTACTACCTGTGGACTCATCAAGACATTGAATTTCCGAAACTTGTATCGGAACTTATTGGTTTAGCATTTAAGGCACATGCAGAGAAAAATGCTCTAACTTATTCTTATACGACGAACCTCCTAAGCCAGGCAGGCGCGAGCCTCGCTAAATTGAAAAAGGGTGAAAAACTTGGAGGGACGGCGTAACGCACTGTTGTAAAATTAGCATCGCTTTTTTGTAGGGAAAAATGTTCTATCACCTCCTATACGAAAACCTCGTTGACACCTTTTCACCATTCAATATTTTTCGCTATATTAGTTTCCGCGCAATTTATGCGACAGCTACCGCTCTTCTCATTTCTTGGGTCTTAGGTCCCTTTATGATAGCGAAGTTGAAGCAGTTGCACATCGGGGAACATATTCAGGAGGAGGTAGCAAACGCCCAACAAAACACAGAAAATCAGAACAAAGCGGGGATACCAACAATGGGCGGCGTCCTCATCATTATCTCTGTTCTGATATCGGTAGTCTTCTGGTCGCGCTTAGACCAGCCTTATATCTACTTGATGGTATTGACAACGCTTTGGTTCGGTGGACTCGGCTTTTTAGATGATTATAATAAACTGGTAAAACAGCAATCGTTAGGACTCCGTGGATGGCATAAAATTGGGCTTCAAACTTTGGGAGCGTTGGCAATTGCAGTGTATCTTTATCAATGGGGGACTGCACACGGCGGCGATGTCGTGACACGCACTTCTCTGAGTCTGCCCTTTTTCAAAGAGCTAAATCCGAATTTAGGTGTATTGTTTATCCCATTCGCGACATTGGTGATCGTTGGGGCATCGAATGCTGTTAATCTGACAGATGGAATGGATGGGTTGGCGATTGGATGCACACTTTTCGTTGCTGGGACGCTGGGCATAGTAGGATATATGACAAGTCACAACGAAATCGCAGCGTATCTAAACATCTTCCATTTACCAATAAGCGGAGAAGTTACGGCGATTTTCTGTTCGGCATTAGTAGGGGCGGGGATCGGATTTTTATGGTATAACGGTCATCCTGCCCAAGTCTTTATGGGAGATACCGGATCATTAGCACTCGGTGCAACGCTTGGAACGGTCGCAGTGCTTATAAAGCAGGAATTCCTGCTCCTAATAGTCGGTGCTATTTTCGTTGCTGAGACCCTGTCAGTTATTATTCAGGTCTGGTCGTTCCGTACATTTGGCAAACGGGTGTTCAAGATGTCACCGATTCACTACCATTTCCTGCTCTCAGGGTGGAAAGAATCCAAAGTCGTTATCCGGTTCTGGATTGTCGGGTTTATCTTAGTTTTGATAGCTTTGAGTACCTTGAAACTTAGGTAAAATAGGCAGTCTTGTGTTGCCACAGCCTCGTATATCAGTGCTTTCCTTGAAGGCATGCCAGTTATTCTCGTTGGGACAAAAAATGCGATTACAAGGGAAACGTGTTACAATTTTTGGCTTAAATCGAAGTGGAGTCGCCGCTGCAAAACTATTACATACACGAAGGGCATCTGTCACCCTTACAGATAAGCGTGCCTCCAAAGCGTTATCGGCGGAAATCAAGGCTCTCAACGAGTTCTCTGAACCTAATGAAATCCGAAAGTATCTCGGAGAGCATCCAACTGAATGCATCGCTGATGCTGATTTTATAGTTGTATCCCCCGGGGTGCCACCGGATATTCCGATTCTCTGTGAGGCACGGGCGCGAAACATTCCAATCCTCGCGGAATTAGAAGTTGCAGCAAGGATGTGTCCGGCACCGATTGTCGCTATTACTGGAACGAAAGGGAAGTCCACCACAACACTGCTCACGGCGGCGCTGCTAAAAGAGAGCGGTAAGTTTCGCAGCGTCTGCGTCGCGGGAAACATCGGTGTCCCATTGGCAGCAGAGGTCCAAAACCTTACAGATCGAGATATAGTCGTTATTGAAGCGAGCAGTTTTCAATTAGAGAGCACTGTCAGTTTTCACCCACTGGTAAGTGTTGTACTCAATCTCTCACGCGATCATTTGGATAGACATGGAACTATGTCGAATTATCGCGACGCCAAGCAGAAGATTTCTGAAAATCAGACTGCAGCCGATTGGATGGTTCTCAACGGTTCTGATGCCTCTGTCAAGGATTTCGCTGCATCTACAATGGCGAAAGTCGTCTATTTTACAGACGAAGTTGTGAGCGCAAATGCGTCGTTTTCGGGCACATTTAGGGATGGTTCGGAACTTTTCGCACAAGGTGATGGTGTACGAGAAAAAATTTGTGATGTGGCAGATATTCCACTTCCAGGAGCACACAACGTACAGAATGTCCTCGCCGCGGCGACTGTAGCGCGAATTCTGGGTGTCACAGGAACACAAATCCAATCGGCACTCCGGAATTTCGACAAATCGCATCCCGCTTTAGTTCACGCTTTTGAACCCGTTAAAACCATAGAAGGCATTGAATTCATAAACGATTCAAAAGCAACAAACGTAGCAGCAGTCAAAGCTGCTCTTGAATCGATAGAAGGGCATCGGGTTGTTCTGATAATGGGTGGCTATGATAAGGGCAACGACTATACACCACTATGTGAAATCGTTCGAAACCGTGTTAAAGTGGCCGTGATGCTTGGAGCGTATACACAGCAAATTGAAAAAACTCTCGCTAATACAACAGACATAATGAAGGCAAAAACAATGATGGAAGCGGTACAGATTGCCTACAAACACGCATCGGCTGGTGATGTTGTTCTTTTATCACCCGCCAACGCAAGTTTTGATATGTACACTGACTATAAAGCACGAGGAGTGGCCTTTAAGGACGCAGTACATGCGCTTCAACCACTTAAGTAGAGGATTATAACGCTACAATGGGACGTAATTTCCAAAAACGAGATCGGAATAACCGAAGCTCCACCTCTAATGTAAAGACCGGAAGTAATTATTGGTCAAACACGCGCGCCTATAGCGTTATGGAGGAGAATCAGAAACGGGTCGCGGCGGAGGTGCCTGTTTTACGACCGGGTCGAATGGATCGGAGTGTGATTGCCCTAACTTTCTGCCTTGTTGCCATAGGCATCTTGATGGTCTACAGTTCAAGTCATCTCCTTTCTTCAAGACACTACGACGGCTACAGTTACCGTTATTTGCAAATACACATTATTGCCTGTATAATCGGATTAACTGGGATGTTTGTGACCTCCTATTTGCCCTATAGACTTTATGCGAAGTATGCCAATCTTTTTTTACTACTCTCCTTTGTAGGCTTACTGTTAGTTTTCGTGCCAAGCTTAAGCGTAAGTGTGCAAGGCGCAGAAGGCGGTAGGTTTAACCGCTGGATTCGTATAGGAAACTTGCCTGTCAATTTTCAACCTGTTGAATTCGCGAAAATAGCATTAGTTATCCATGTGGCACATTTCATAAGCCGAGACCCAGATCGCGTCAAAAGTCTTTTGAACGGCGTGCTTCCGAATATGCTGATTGTCGGTGCTGCCTTTGCATTAGTCGCAAGCCAACCTGATTTCGGTTCCGCATTCTTATTGGCACTAACTGTCTGCATCGTCCTGTTTGTTGGGGGGATTCGTATCCTACACGCATTGGCACTGGTTGGTGTAGGCGGTGGCCTCCTCAGTTTGCTCATAATTCGAGATCCCTATAGATTGAAGCGGTTCTTGGACTATTTCGCTATGTTGAAATCGCCAGATGCAGCAAACTATCAACTAACCCGATCGCTGGATGCTCTTGGAGGCGGTGGTCTCCTCGGTGCAGGAATTGACAGTAGTCTTCAGAAAATATCGCGTCTCCCCTATCCGCACACAGATTTTATTTTCGCAGTGTTGGGAGAAGAATTTGGATTCATTGGTGCTGTCGCTGTAACAATCCTTTTCATGTTGTTTATATGGCGTGGGTTGCACATTGCTCGGAGTGCGAGTGATCATTTCGCATCACTACTTGCTACCGGAATTACAATCCTAATCGGTTTACAAGCGTTCATCAATATTGGTGTTGTGACAGGTTTGTTACCCACCAAGGGGATTACATTACCGTTTATCAGCTATGGTGGTTCATCAATCGTCCTCAGTCTGGTGAGTGTCGGTATACTTTTGAATATATCACGGATCGCCAATCCGACTAAGGAGTAATGGAATACTGTCGTTCTCTATATCGTTCCTATACCAGACGATTGAATAAGTTCTGAAGCGTTGACTATGATTGATTCTAAATTTTTCAATACAAATTTATCAAGGGCAGATGGTCTCTATCAAGTGACTACCGAAGAGTGGACAACACACAAGAAAGTGGTTATCGCAGGCGGCGGCACAGGCGGACATATCTACCCCGCCATCGGCATTGCCCAAGCACTGAAACGTTTGGATGCTACAGTGGATATCGTGTTCATTGGAGGTGGAGATCGCTTAGAGTCAAAGTTGATTCCTCAGCACGGTTTCCATTTCATGCCTATTTCTGTTGCAGGTTTTCCACGCCGATTGACTTTACAGTGGATTCCTGTCCTCTGGAAAGCCTTTCGCGGGTTTATCCAGTCGTTGCGCTATATGAAGAAACTGAAACCGGATATTGTTATCGGAACCGGTGGGTACGTCTCAGGTCCGGTGCTTTTAGCCGGACTCCTGTGTAGGGTTTCGATAGCTATCCAAGAACAGAATGCTTCTGTCGGTTTAACAAACGGAGTCTTGGCACGCTGGGCAAAAATGGCTTACCTTGCTATGGGAACTGTTCGCAATAGGAGTTCGTTCCGACACACGGCGAATGTCGAGGTGACAGGGAACCCTATTCGTCCCGCAATCGCTGCATTCCAGAAATCTGAGGCAACTTACCAGAAATTTGGGTTGTGTCCAAGCCGGAAAACAGTCTTTGTAATGGGCGGAAGCCAGGGAGCACAGGCTATCAATAGTGCGATTGTGGAGGCACTTCCACATTTGCTCGAATTTGCTGATCGACTCCAAATAGTACACCAAACAGGTGCAGCTGAAGCGCAAACAGTTCAGGAAGCATACCACAGTAAGCTTGAATCGCATCAGGAATTCCTGTATCGCGTCCAACCGTTCTTCGATACTATTGAAGAAATCTATAGCATAGCAGATGTCATGGTATGCAGGGCAGGTGGGATGACTGTCGCTGAAGTCACTGCTTGTGGTATTCCTGCAATTTTCATACCTTTGCCATCCCAAACAGGGAATGATCAGGTATTAAACGCTCGTGCTATTGCGGAAGGAGGAGGTGCCGTTGTGCTTGAGCAAGGCATGCTTACGGTAGAGTCTCTTGTTCAGAATCTTGTGGATATAGTGCTTGATGAAAATGCACATGAACGGATGGCGGCTGCAAGTCAAGCGTTGGGTAAACCACATGCCAGCGATCACATCGCCAAATCTATTCTTTCAGACAATGCAATTTAAGGTTGATTTTATACCTCGCGATAGGTTAAAAAATTAGAAGGCATTATAAATTCTTATAAATTATTAATCGGGTAAGGGCAAAACAACAACATGTTTGGAAAAACGCGACATATCCATATCATCGGTATTGGGGGTGCTGGCTTAAGTGGCATCGCTGAAATCTTGTTAGACCTCGGCTTTCGCGTGACTGGTTCAGATATCAAAAAGTCTGATACAACAGAGCACTTGCGCGATATCGGGGCAACTGTCTTCTATGGACATGCCGCAGTACAAGTACATGGTGCCGACGTTGTCGTTGTTTCTCCAGCTATTCCTCCGGGCAATTCTGAGCTCCTCGCCGCGGAGACGCAAAAAATCCCAATTGTTAGGGGTGCCGAGATGCTCAATGAGATTACTCGGATGCGTTATAGCGTTGCAGTCAGTGGAACACACGGAAAAACAACTACGACTGCTATGACTGCTACTGTCCTTAGCAGTCTTGACCCAACAGTGGTCGTTGGCGGAAAACTCATGAACGGAAGCCATGCCCGCAGCGGTGAAGGCGACGTTATGGTGATCGAAGCCGACGAGGCGTATGGTTCTATTGAGATGTTCTATCCAACTGTTGCTGTTGTCACTTCAGTTGATGCTGACCATCTAGATTATTACAGTAGTGTTACCGAAATTGGGGAAACCTTTCTCAAATTCATCAATAAGGTCCCTTTTTATGGCTCTGCTGTCCTTTGCTTAGATGCTGAGAATATTCAGAAGTTTATCCCTCGAATTGAGAAGCGGTACGTTACCTATGGTCTTGAGACCCAGGCGGACCTGATTGCTGAAGGTATTGTTGTTGACGGTCCTACATCCCGCTACCGAGTCCGTAAAAATGGGCATCTCTACGGCGAAATCCATCTTAAAATGCCAGGACGCCATAATATTTTGAATTCTTTGGCAGCTATAGCTGTCGGAATTGAACTTGATATTCCATTTGACCAAATTCGGAAAAGTCTTGAGTCATTTTCTGGTGTACATCGTCGTTTTGAAATACTTGGTAAAGTTAATGATATTATCGTCGTTGATGATTATGCACATAATCCGGCGAAATTAAAAGCAGCATTGAGTGGTGCACGCGACGGTTACAAACGTCGTATCGTCGCAGTCTTTCAGCCGCATCGCTACCAACGTGTCAGGGATTTAGCGGACGAATTCTCCCGCTCCTTTTATCAGGCAGATGTACTCATTGTTACTTCAATTTATAGTGCTGGTGAAGCACCTATTGAAAATGTCACTGCTGAAAAATTGGCACAGGCTATACAGGCACACGGACATCGGCAGGTCCTCTATGTTCCAGACACAGATAAAATCACCGACGTTCTGATGGAGATAACCCGTCCGGACGATATTGTCATTACCTTGGGAGCCGGAGACATCAGTAAAGTAGGACGAGAATTCTTAACAAGACTTCAAGCCGAAAATTAATCATTTACTGCTTCTTTTGTATCTTCTGAGTGATAGTCTCGTTTTTTATCTATAACTTTTGTTTCAGTCACGCACCGGAAAAATAGAAAAATATTCAGATGTACATTCCATTGATATTGAGCCGAGAACACGCCGCTGCGACAGACGGTACGCGAATGTTTGCTCTCTTTCGGCGCAAAAAACGTAGTGTGTATGTGCGGGAAACAGCAATGCCCGCAAGGCGACTGGATAGAGGACCTAATGCCAAGATATACGTGTACCGGCGCGTGATTTTTGCTGTCTCTATTCTGCTTACCTTAGCTTTTATAGCGAAGGTTGTCCTCAGTTTTTTTGGTGCTGAATATGTTTCCTTTGAATTGTCTGGAAATGCGCATTATACAGAAGTACAGATTTATGATATACTGGCTGAGCAGTTAGACAATATAGTCACGGACTCTGAGGAGCGAACGGCGACTTATCTCAAAGAAAACCTAAGCTATGTCAAAGAGGCGCACGTCTCCAAGCACGTAATGAAACGTTTACTCACTATTGAAATTACCGAGCGTGAACCTTTTGCCTTACTGCGGTTTTATAAGGGTTTTAAAACTCCACCTGTTCCGGGTACAACTGCTGATCGAGAGAGTTCGTTTTTCTTGCTGGATGTCGAGGCACATGTTTTGGAGGGTATAGAGGTTGAAGAAGCAGGAGTCCCTGTGGGTGAACGATTCCGAGAAATGGCAGTGCTTGTTGCAGCAGGGGATAAGTTACCAAAGGTCGGCACTGCTGTTCAAGCATCCGGGGTTCCGTTGGCTGTGGACGTTTTGGAAATTGCTTTGCTTCAGCAACCAGGATTTGCAATGCAGATAGAAAGGATTGACGCAAGTCGTTCGCAGCAAATTAAGATGCAGATTGAGGCACTGCCTCTACCTGTCTGGATTGCTGGAGATGCAATTGAATCCGGGCTTCATCATATCACACTACTTTTGAAGCAGCATAAGGTCCGTCTACTCCAATTTCTCAAGGTGCCTCCGGATACTACACAGCCGTATCTCGATGCAAGGTTTGAAGATTCGCTCTACTTAGGTGGTTATACTAAAACGGAGTAGCATCTATTTTGTAAATATCGAATCGTGGAGAATACAGAACGCCGCTATATCGGACTTGTGAGATGAATCGTAAGTGAGCATCTCAACTCGGACTACCGGGAACTGACAATATTCGTACAGATTTTCTTCAGAGAAAAAGGAGGTGAAAAACCTAAATGCCTAAACAGAATGTTATCGCGGGACTTGATATCGGATCAAGCAAAATTTCGGTGATCGTTGGGAATACACTGCACGGGAGCACTGAAAAAATAGGAATCGTCGGTGTTGGACACGCACCTTCCAAGGGGCTTCGAGGAGGAGTCGTTGTTGACATCAATCAAACAGCCGAAGCTATCCGCAAAGCCATATCCAGCGCAGAATTAATGGCAGGGGTCAAAATAGATTCTGTCTGTGTTGGAATTTCTGGTGAGCATATCATTGGTCAAACGTCCCATGGTGTTGTTTCAGTCGCCAATACCGAAATTTCGCGGGAAGATGTTGAGCGAGCGATGGTCGCGGCAAAGGCAATCTCCATTCCATCCGACCGAGAAAATCTCCATGTCATTCAACAAAGTTTCGTCGTTGACGCACAGAGCCGTATCAGAGAACCTGTTGGAATGTCTGGAGCACGTCTTGAAGCTTATGCTTATATCATTACTGGCGGGACCACAGCTATTCAGAATCTGCTCAATAGTATTGAAAAGGCAGGCGTGCCTATTGTCGAAACACTCGTCGCAGCACCCCTCGCCGCATCTCAAGCAGTTCTCTCAAGGGATGAACGTGAAGTCGGGATTGCACTCGTTGACATCGGTGATGGAACAACTGAAATCATCATTTATAAAGAGGACTCTATCCAACATACAGCCGTAATTCCAGTCGGAGGGCAACATATCACTAACGACATCGCTCAATACCTAAAAGTTACCCTCCCGGAAGCAGAGGAACTGAAGATTCATCGAGGATGTGCCTGGACAGAATTGGTGACGGTGGATGATGTCCAGCCGATTCCAGTGGCTACGGATGCAAAGCCGCGTTTTATTGATCGCTATGAACTTGCCCAAATTATCGAATACCGTATGGCGGAAATAATCGAGATTATTGGCTATGAATTGGGAGATACCCCACTTCCAGGCGGGCTCGTGTTCACTGGTGGGACCGCACTCATTGATGGACTCCAAGAACTTGCTGAAGCCATGCTCCAACTCCGCGTGCAAATCGGATATCCCAAAGGAATACAAGGATTAACTGATCGCGTTAATCATCCTATGTATGCTGCTGGCATAGGGCTCGGACTTTACGGAGAGAATTTGAGGCAGCAAGAACATGAAATTCAGTTACGCCAGCGCGGTAATACCTTTGGAGCATTCTTGCAACGAATCAAAGAGTGGTTTGGGTATTAAACCGACCACTTCATATATCGATGGTTATCCACACTGAACTTATTAGGAATACTTGACTTAAGTCGTATAATAGCGTATAATTTAACATGAAAAAAGCGGATCCAATGAAATTTGTTCCGGAACCTCAGTCTGGAGATTGGGGCTACAAGATAGGAGGAATTAGGTTGCTGTGGCTTCTAATAGTAACTGAAATCCAAAATGATAGAATTTGAACAAGAAGAATTTGAGAACTTACGTGCCAAGATTAAAGTCGTTGGCGTCGGCGGAGCAGGTGGGAACGCTGTCAAACGAATGATTGAAGCAGGACTTACCGGCATAGAATTTTACGCCGTTAATACAGATCAACAGGCACTCCTGACTTGCCGCGGGGCTACCCAAATACAGATCGGTGTTAACACTACTGAGGGATTAGGATCTGGGGCTGATCCTGAGATCGGTAGAAAAGCCGCTGAAGAAGACAGAGAACATCTGCAAACAATCGTTGAAAACGCCAACATGGTCTTCATCACTGCGGGTATGGGCGGTGGCACCGGGACAGGGGCAGCACCTCTCATCGCTTCACTCGCCAAAGAGCGCGGGGCTCTTACTATCGGCGTTGTAACCAGACCCTTTAACTTTGAAGGACAGCGCCGCGCAGACCAAGCCGAAACAGGGCTTGAAGAACTTCGTGCCGCAGCGGATTCTGTAATTGTTGTACCAAACCAACGCCTCATTGACACTATGGATAGGAAACTGCCAATTCGAGATGCATTCCGCATCGGAGACGAAATCCTCCTACATGGTGTTCAGAGTATCTCTGATATCATCACTGAGGCTGGCGAAATTAACGTTGACTTCGCTGATGTTGAATCCATTATGCGGGGTGCAGGCAGTGCGCTGATGGGAATGGGACATGCAACAGGTGATAATCGCTCAAAGATCGCTGCAGAACAAGCTATCAGCTCCCCGCTGCTTGAACAGACCAACATCGCCGGAGCTATCGGGATGATTGTCAATATTACCGCACCACCTGATTTTATGATGTACGAACTTGATGACGCGATGCAGGTTATTAAAGACACTGCCCGAGACGCACAAATCATCTTTGGACTTGTCTATAAGGATGAATTGGAACTCGGAGATGAAGTTCGCGTAACTGTCATCGCAACAGGTTTCGATTTTGATGGGACCGATGCCTTAGGCAACCCGGACAGAGGCTACGCCGCACGGTATGATGAGGCAGATGCTTATCAAAGACAGCCAGGGCCTGCACACGAAGAACGTACGCCAGGTCCCAGCAGGACCAGACCCGGTACCAGCAGAACTCTACCAAGTAGGTCTGTTGCCCCCGTTCGTGGACGGAGATCCGATGCTGAATCACCTGCGGAGCAAGAAGATCAACCGCCTCAGACGCGACAGCCCAGATCAGCACGTGGAAAGGAAAACGCACAGCAACGAGGTAATACAGACTGGGAAATTCCCGCATTTCTCCGCGTTCAAAAAAGAGGGCAGAATAACAAATAGAAGTTACCTCTGTAGTGTCTTCCTATCAGTACCGCTTTTTTCAGTAGCCTCGATTTCGCTATCGGGGCTACTTAATAAATCGAAACCGTATCATTTTTTCTTTTCGGGGCGTTTTCAAGCGCACCTTAATAAGTCCGAGGATGACAGTGAATTTACGTCAACACTATCAACGTCTCCGTAGCGAAGAACACGGCGGATATGATAATTTCAGGAAACCGAACAAATTCGCACTCGTCTATCCGAGTACCTATGAACTTGGGATGTCGAGCTTGGGTGTTCAGGTTATCTATGCTACCCTCAACGGTAGAGCGGATACCGCTTGTGAGCGCGTTTTTGTGCCTGAATCTAATTATTTGCACCAACTTGTTAAACAGAAAAATCCGCTTTTCTCGTTTGAGACGCAAACAGCACTGAATCGGTTCGATATCGTTGGGTTCTCTGTCTCCTTTGAATCCGATTATGTGAACATTCCGCGAACCTTGGAGTTGTCAAACATCCCGCCACTTGCCGAAGAACGCACAGAATGGGATCCACTTATCATCGCTGGTGGCATCAATATTTCCTACAATCCTGAACCTATTGCTGATTTTGTTGATGTCTTCGTTGTGGGTGAAGCTGAGCTTATCGTTCATCAACTCATGGAACATTTTAACGAGTGGAAGCATAGTGGTGCTCCCAAGAGCGAGTTGCTTGAAACCCTCGCGACTGTTCCAGGTCTCTATGTCCCGAGTTTCTATGACGTAACTTATCAAGATGATGGCACGATTGATGCTGTCTCCCCTAAACCTGGTATAGCACCCCAGATTCGCGCCGGTGCGGTGCCCCAGCTTGATGATGTTGAGACGTGCACGCACATCCATACTCCGAATACTGAATTTTCACATGCACATCTTATTGAAATCGTGCGAGGATGTGGAAGACAATGCCGTTTCTGTGTCGCAGACTATGCCCGCCGATGGCCACGCCGCCGCTCTGTAGAGAATACCCTTGCCCTTGCAGAACGGGCGCGAGGCATTACTGACAGGATTGGACTCGTTGGTGCCTCTATCTCCGACCATCCCCAAATCGACGAAATCGCTACAGGTCTCGTTGAGCGTGGGTTCCGTATTTCCTGTGCTTCACTCCGCGCTGAAACTGTTCGTGCGCCTTTGCTTGACGCACTCGCCGACAGCGACCAAGGTACGATTACCATCGCACCAGAAGTCGCGACTGAGAAACTCCAAAAAGTAGTCAATAAAGCCATTCCGCGCGAACGCCTTTATTATGTCTTTGAAGAAGCGTTAAAACGCGATATTCTGAACCTCCGTCTATACTTTCTTATCGGTGTTCCACATGAAACACCAGCGGATGTGGAAGCTATTGTTGATATGGCGAAAGAGATGCGTACGATACTAATGCCACACGCAAAGCGGACAGGCAGGATGGCACGTATCAGTTTTACTATTTCTCCAATGGTCCCTAAACCGCATACGCCTTTCCAATGGGTAGCGATGGAGCCACCCAAAACCATTTCCCGAAAACTTGATTTTCTAAAACGTGAAATCAACCAGCTGGGTAGCATAAAAGTTGGCTCCGCAAGCGCAAGGCTTGCACACCAAGAAGCTGTTTTCGCACGTGGTGACCGACGGCTTGGAAAGGTTATATTAGAACTCGCACGCGGGACGTCATGGAACCAAGCCTTCCGTAAGTATGGGTTACTACCACATTTTTATGCCACACGTCAACGTCCGCTGCATGAGGTCAATCCGTGGGATCATCTCGATCTCAACGTCAAACCCCAATTTTTACAACTTGAATTCAACAAGCACGAAAAAGGTTTTACGACCAGTGAGTGTGACACGACCGTTTGTAAAAAATGTGGTGCTTGTTAGCTCGGGCGCGCTACCATTGATTAACAACAAAATCCCGTTTGCAATTTAGCAAGTCTTACCGTATTTTTCCTTGAAGGAGGAATCACCGTGTACAAATTCGGACAATTTATAGGACGACTTGTCATAGTGTTTATAGTGCTCACTCTTACGACGCCTTTGTATGCAGGACTGGATGATAAATCCCTCGTTTTATACCTCTCTTTTGATGAGGGAAAAGGCGGAGATGCCGCAGACGGTTCTGTACACGGTCATGATGGTGAACTCGTCCAAAATCCATCATGGGTGGACGGTCAGTTCGGCAAAGCATTGGAATTTGATGGAACCAAAGGGCAACATGTCATGGTGCCGATCAACGACACTTTACAGTTAAGAGAACAATTCTCTATCGCTTTTTGGGTTAAGCGTGGCGATGCCCAAATTCGGGACTGGAATTATATGGTGACAGCAGGATCCTTGAAATGGGCATCAATTTTTCAGAACGCCAGTAGTAAAACCTTTTTCTGGTCGACATCTGGTGGGGCTTGGGCACAGAAAGCCGTCAGTAATGATATCCAACCTGATGATTGGGTGCATTTAGCGGTCACACATGATACCAAATCAAAAGTCGTCATCTACAATGATGGGGAAGAAGCTGGTGGCGGACCTAAACCACCACCTGTCGATGAGATTGACGGTTCTGTCATGGTTGGTGCTCGCCACCCAGGTCAAGAATTTTTCACGGGTATCATTGATGAGGTGTTTGTCTTCAATCGGATCATCACCGAGGCGGAAATCAGCGAAATTATGAGTGGCGATTTTCTTCCCGTGGAGCCCGCAGAAAAACTCACTACAACATGGGGGAGTATTAAAGCAGATCGCGATTAACAGGGCACTAAAATAGGTAGGCGAGGTTTTCTAACCTCGCCGGTCACAATGTCCAATTTTAATATCTACTCTAAATAGCCCTAAATACTGGAGGGAAAGCGCATGCTAAAATATTTCTCCATATTTATCCTCTTCAGTGTTTTTGGGAGTCCAGCCTTATCCAACCTCCCACCTGCTAAGAAGCATTATATAGATGCTGATGCCTATCATGCTATTGGAAAGTTTGAGCAAGCCATCTCCGAGTACAAGAAAGCCATCGCACTTGATCCAGATTCCCCTATCTTCTACAACAGACTCGGTATTGCATATTCCGAACTCAAGCAATACGGTGCCGCGCTTGATGCTTATCAATTGGCGTTAGCGTTATCTCCTATGATAGCTGAACCGCACTATAATATTGGGTTGGTTTACCTCAAGAAGGGAGACCTCTCCGATGCTACTGAAGCGTTTAAACGTGCGATTGTCCTCGATCCGAAATGGGAAGATCCATATGTCGGGCTTGGTGAAGTCCACTTGAAACAAGGTTATTTTGAACGGGCTGCACAGGTGTATGAAAAAGCTGTACAGCTCAACCCAAAAGGGGTAGGTGCAATTTTGGGGTTGGGTAAGGTCTATGCTAAGCATGGACGCTTGGATGATGCAATTATTGCCTTCAAGAAAACGATTAAAATTCAGGTGGACAACACAGAGGCGCATTATCAACTTGCTCAAGCCTATATCAAGCAAGGAGAAAAGGAAAAGGCTGCCGCAAAGATGGAATTCTTCAAAGTGCTGCGTCAGACCGATCCGCTTCTTGAGGAAGCCGAGATGTGGGTGAAAAGACATCCTAATGACGCAAGAGGCTATAGCAATCTCGGTATCGTTTACCTCGCCCGCCATCGATTTTCGGACGCAATTGCCAGCTATAAACGTGCGATCTCTCTCGACCCAACTTTAGCCACCGCGCATTACAATTTGGGACATGCTTATCATAAACAGGAAAAGATTAAACTCGCCATTGCAGCATATCGGGAGGCACTCGCTATTGATGCCACGCTCGCTATCGCACATAATAATATCGCTGTTTGCTATATTGAATCAAAATCGGACCTCGATAAAGCACTGTTCCATTCACGAACCGCTGTCCATCTTATCCCAGATGAGGCAAATTATTGGGATACGCTTGCTCAGATTTGCACCCTTCTTGGATTAGAAGGTGAAGCACTACACGCGCGTGAGAAACAGGAAGCCTGTGCCAGCGAAGAATGAGATACCTCTGCTGTATTGTCCTTTCTCTTATCCTTAGTGTTCACATTTTTGCTGAAGTCCAATTCAGTGATGTTACGACCGCTGCAGGAATCAACTTTCAGCATGTTGATGGCAGAACTGGTGGAAAATATCTCATTGAAACACTCGGCTCCGGAGCACTCTTTTTTGACTATGATATTGATGGGCATCTCGATCTTTATATAGTGAATGCAACGCATATCCCACCGCCGCTTGACGGAAAATCCGCGCGGGCAGAAGAATTACCACAGAATAAACTCTACCGCAACAATGGCAACGGCACTTTTACCGATGTTACACGTAGAGCAGGGGTCGGAAATATAGGCTACGGGGTCGGGTGTGCTGCTGCCGATATCAACAACGACGGCTATCCAGAAATCTATGTAACCAACTATGGACCTAACCGACTCTATTATAACAACGGCGATGGCACCTTTACGGATATGACACAAAAAGCGGGGATTGGCGATGAACGTTGGGGAACAAGTTGTGCCTTTTTGGATTACGATTTAGATGGGGATGTCGACCTATACGTCGTCAACTATATGAAGTTCGACATTGCTGAGAACCGATGGTGGGAAACCCGTGGGCGCAGAACCTATTGTAGCCCGACAGATCAAATTACGGGCAGCCATTTTGTGAGTGAATCTGACATTCTCTATCGCAATAATGGCGATGGCACCTTCACGGATGTCACTGAAAAAGCTGGCATTTTACAACGCGCTCTCGGTCTCGCTGTTGCAGTGGGAGATTATGATAACGATGGCTATCCCGATCTGCACATCGCTAATGATATGGAAGCGGATCTCTTTTACAGGAACAACGGCGATGGAACTTTCGTCGAAACCGCCGACCTGACCGGTACAGGTTATGATGGGAGTGGTTTTCCCGGAAGCGGTATGGGGAACGCATTCGGTGATTACGATAACGATGGCTACCTGGATCTTGTCGTCAGTAATGCCTCTTCATTGCCAGTTGTCCTCTATCGAAATGAGAGTGCCGCCTATTTTACGGATGTCTCGTATGTTTCAGGAATTGGAGCCGTGACACTCCCTTACTTTAAGTGGGCAGTCGAATTCTTCGATTACAACAACGACGGTCTCCTCGACCTTTTTGTTGCAAATGGACATCTTCAGGAAAACATTTCGTTTTTCTCAGATGCCACTTATGCCCAAGCAGACCTGCTCTTCCGCAATACGCGTCAACTGGATGGCACCTATCATTTTACCGATGTCTCCACCGAAGTTGGACTGGTGCAACTTCCCAAGAGAGTTGGCCGCGGTGCTGCATTCGGCGACTACGACAATGACGGAGATATTGATATTTTTCTCAATAACTCCAATCAGCCCGCAACGCTCCTCCGAAACGAGGGCGGTAATAGCAGCCACTGGCTCACGATCCAGCTTATCGGCACACAGAGCAATGTGTCAGGTCTCGGCGCAAGAATAGTTGTAAAGGCGGGTGATTTATCCCTTTTCAGGGAGGTGCGTAGTGGAGCGAGTTACCTTTCCCAAAGCGATCTACGTGTTCACCTTGGACTTGGCGAGAATTCACAGGTTGACGCCTTAGAAGTTCATTGGCAAAGTGGACGCAAAGAACAGTTTACCAATCTAAAGTCAAACCAAATCCTTCGCATTAAAGAGGGACACGGGGTTGTAAACGGGGAAGAAATAAGATAGGTACGTGGTTACAAATCAACAAGCCAATTAGACAAAGATGCAACTTGATTGGGGTTTGTCAGGTTAGCCGCATTCTTCAGTGTTCCATCCTCAAGTTGACTCCAGATTTCCTTTGCCATGCTGTCAGTAATAACTGCTCCTATGAAAAACAGATCTGGGGACAAACTGTGACTAACAAAGGCACTTCTGATACGATTTAACGCGGTTTGCGCAGTTTTCCAGTGTTCGTCTGCACCTGCTGGATCTATTCCTGCTTTCAATTCACCAAAAGCAATAAATTTCTCAGGAGTTTTTTGAATTACATGCTTCACCTCATCTGGCGCGCAGCGAAGTAGGCATATATCTATATTTTTTCCCACAAGTGGTATTGTCCGATTGTAAATTAATGTTCGTGTTTCCCCGTTCTTATTCCAACTCAGTGCCTTGAGACTCAATTCTATATCTATATTACTACGATCTCCTGTAATCCATGTATTGCTTATTGTGTTGAGCCATTGATAAGTTATCTCGTGTAGTGTCAGTGTAGAAATGAGTGATCGCGTAAGTTTTCTTTCCCCTAATTTACCGGCAATATTGCGCATTGAACCGCCTAATGAATCCCCGCGGGTCAACAGAAATCGATAAACCAATTCCTCAACAAAATTCGTGCCTGCTGGTTCTAAAAATCTCTCTATGAAATCTTGAATCGCGCCTGTTTGGTCTTTCTCGTTGGTCTGCTTAGTCGCTTTATCCGAAAATCCTGCTGCCGTTAGTAAAGCGGTTTGTATGCCTTCGATCTCGAGTAGTTCGTTCGGACGTTTGGCATGCATGGCTGAAATCTTCAGAGCGCGTGCTTGTTCGACAAAAGGAGTTGACTGACGACTTCTTTCCAAAGCTAATGCCACAAAACCTGCTCGAATTTCTTCAGCGGCAGTTATGAGATCAGCACTGGCGGATAGATGTCGGAGATACGGCATTATCTTTTTCTCCAGACATATACACATTTCCGAAGCGGCACGCGTCCGTACGCTCCCATCTGTTGACTGCTGTTTCCCTTTTTTCCCGGCACGACAAGGATTTTTTCCACTTCAAAACCGAATGTTTGTGCGATGTCTGACAAAATCATATCTACGGAAATGCTGACACCCGCGTAGCGCACATTGTCATTAACCATGAAGAGACGTGCATTCGGCTTTAGGACGCGGGCACACTCTCCGATAACGCATGCCATTTCAGAGAAATACCCACGAACCATCCTCGGAATCCCATTATTGTTTAAAGTGCCAGATGCCTTTTCGTGTTCAAGATAGGTATGTATTGTTTGTAGTAATTTTTGTTGGTTAGCTGCATCGATAAAGGATTTCCACTCTGGACAAATCTTCAATAAATCCTTTTCTCGGTTTTCTACGGTACAGCTGAGCATCTCCTGCCGCAAACTCAAAACTTCCGCCTGTGTCAAGTTCAACATAGCAAGTTCAAGCGCATAAGTTCGGGTATAATCGTAGCGGTTGCAATAAGGAGGTGAAGTCATAACTGCGCCATAAGAGGCTGTTTCAAGAGTCGGGAGAACTTCAAGGCATGAACCGTTGAATAACCGAATATTCGCTGCATTTTGCTTAACAGGGAAAAGTGTTACGGGCAGCTCAGCATCTCGAATATCAGATAAAATCTCTTTGAGTTTGGCGGTGACGGCTACATCAAATGCGAGGATTTTGCCCTTATTGAAAGCCTTTGTCCCTGGTCGTCGTTTCCCTGACCGAGCATCCCAACGCAAATATTGCCCATCTTTTCGCGTGTAACTGATATCTTCTAAAACACATAATAATGTCAAGCATAGGATTGCCTGAACTTTCTCGTTCTCCTGTTGGAGTGCCCCTCTGTATCTTTCGATCGCCTCTACTGTTTCTGATGGATAGGCATTCTCTGTGATCCGAATTGTACTGAATGGAATCCTATCTTGGAATCCTTTCCACGGGAAATAGGTTGTCCAGTGTTCAAGAGTGGCGATGTCGTTTGTTGTTAGTTCTTTTTCTGATAAGAGACGAGCGCGAATAATTTCTTGGCCAATAGGCAATAATTCTATCCCATCAGCGGGAATTCCTTGAGAACTTGCTGCAAACAAAGTTGTACCTATTCCAGCAAACGGATCAAGGACCTTTCCCGATATTCGTCCGTTGTAGCTGGTGAGGACAAATTCAACGAGTCCGGCTGAAAAGGCTTCTTTATATTTATACCAGCCGTAGGCATGTTTATCTTTATTGCCTTGGAAGCTCACAGTTTTTCGGGACAAAAATGGGGCGGTTGAGAATCGTGCTTTGAATACCTCAGCAAGTTCTGCGTCGAGTGCTGCAATTTTATCGCGTAGTTCGGAAGTCTTCGGCTGAGTTTCATTTTTTTGCGTGGTTTCTGAGTCGAGACTTGTTGTCAGAAGTTCAGATCTCATAACAATCTTTATACTTTATCGCCAGGGATCTCTGGCCAATTATGCTCCGGTGAATATCCCAATTCCGCTTCTGCTGGCTTCCATGCAAAACGAGAGTCTTCACGTCCTGCAACAGCGTTATAAGCACCATACTTGACCGTTTCCGTTTCAATTGCACGGGCAACACATTGTGCAACGTCCCTCGGATCCACGTAAACAAACCAAGGATCCGTCACAACATCAGGAGCTGCCGGACCCGGGTTCTGTCCATCTCCTGCGATAACACCCGGTCGGACGTGGATCACATCCAATCCATGTGCCTGATGATACGCCGCACCGATCTGCTCACCGAGATACTTCGCCAGCGAATAATAGAGATCTCCCGGACCAAACACAAAATCGTCACCAACGTGGTATGGCAGTTTTGTCCCAGGCGCAGGAAGGCATGCCGAAATACTCGATATGTTCACCAGTTTTTGCACGCCTTGCTGTACACAGGCTTCGGCGACATTCCACGTGCCTTTCACCATAATATCTGCAAATAACGAGGCAGGTTTATCAGATCGTCCCCGTACCAAAGCAACAAGATGGACAACAGCGTCCTGTCCAGCACACGCTGCTTCGATTTCGGCGGAATTTGTTACATCTGCTTTGATAAAAGTTGTATCTGGAAACGCTTGATCCGGTTCAGTAATATCCACTAACGTCAATTGGTACGCGCTGCGCAACTGATCAATAATGAATTGCGCCAAGTATCCGTTTGCCCCGGTAATTAGAATCTTTTCGATAGGCATCGGTGTGTCCTTACAGATTTAAGCGAAAGGTGCTTCCGTCTCGTAGAGCGCGGCATTGTAACCAACAAAGAAGACATCTCCAGTGCGCACTGTCGGCGCGCGCAGGCTACCGCTTCGTCCCAGCACCGCTTTTAGAATCACATTTTCTGGATCTTCGGTTGGTACAAAGGTTTCAACGCGTCTCCCTTTAGCGACTACGATGCGCTCCGCACTACCCATTAATTCCCATACCGCGTCTGACTCCATTTTCTCTTTTCGGGCATCCGTACGGCTTTCTGCTTCTAAGTTATGTGTGTCAAGAAACTCTTGCACTTTTTTACATGAGTTTCAGCTATTCCGAAAATAAATCCAATCTATCATTATAGTTCCTCCACGTGGATAAACCTACCAGTATCGCGGCTCTGGACTGCTGCGTCAATAAGGGCAAGCGTCTGAAGCGCATCAGCAAACGGCGAGCGGATCAGTGTTCTGTCCCTTGTTTCGATTGCACGCAACCACGCACCGGTTTTATCTAAGCCTAAACTGTTTTCTGAGACCACCGATTCATTGATGGCTTCGCCCTTCAAATAACCACGAATGGCGTTTTCGGTCATATTTGCATATAGTCGTAAATGCGGTCCGACGATTTCAACTTCGAAGCTAAACTTTTCGGTGCCGCAGTGATTCATATGTGTTCCAAAAACCCCGTTGTCCAACTGATAGGTCATCTGGATGGCATTTTCGGCATCGAATTCGGTGCGTTCCAACGCCATATTCTTTGTTGCAAGCGCATGTGCCTGCACTGGTTTCGGATTCCCCATAACGAACCGCGCACAGTCTAACACATGCACCGCCTGTTCAGGCAAGGGACCACCGCTTATCTCGTACTGCAGAAACCACGGCGACATTCTGAAACTCAGGTAATAATCGACAGTGCAAACCGTCCGCACCAAATGCACTGTTTCCGATGCAATTAATGCTTTCAGACGTTCATAGAGCGGATGATAACGGAGTTGAAATCCAACGGCAGCGATGACATCCGCTTTCTCAATGCACGCAAGACACTTTCTGCCTTCAGCCATATTCAAAGCGGGTGGTTTCTCAATCATGACAGAAATACCGCGATCGCACGCCATCTCAATCGGTTCAAATCGAATCGGAGGTGGTGTTGTGATAACCACCCCGTCCATATCTACGTCGAAAAAAGCGTCCAACGCCGTAGTGGAAAGTTCAGCATCAGCCTGTGAGGCGAGTTCGCTCGCCGCATCAAGTCTCATGTCATGAACTGCGACAACCTTTGCACCGTAGTCGGTTACAGCTCTGTGATGATGCCGACCCATATTGCCCGCACCGATGATGCCTATTGCTAACGGTTTTTGAGGGTTCATTGTTTTTTCGGGTTTCCCCATGTTACGGATAATTTGTTTCTCGGTTCAACTCGATAGGCGAGGTTGGAAAACCTCGCCTTTTTAGATGATGTGTATCATCTTCAAACCAAATACACGCAACACGATTACTCTGTTTTAATCTCTCCCCATGTTGTTGTAAGTTTGTGGTTTGCTTCAACCGCCATAGGGTCTTTACCGCCATAAATCTCAATTTCATCAATGCGAGCACCACCATTCGCGCGTATATGGACACGTAACCACCGTGCCTCCACATCTTTGAAAGTAAACTCGGTGGTTTCACTAATTGGATCCCCCTTATGGGTATAGACCTTTGTCCATGTGTTCGCATCAGAGTTCGGATCCGCTTTGGTGGTCGCAACGAGGATATCGAAGTCAGCCGTTGTCCGGTCGAGAAATCCCTGAGAATGGTCGCTACCGAAATAGATACGGTTCACATTAGCGACATCGCCTATATCAATCTGTGCCCAGCCGGGTAGTGCGCCAATAATCCAGCTCCGGCAGTTGTTATAGAAACCATCGTTGAGATATTCGATACAATGTCTGCGGGGACACCATCCCTCCAACTGCGAGGACGCTTCCCCCTTCGCATCTTTGAGCAGAGCAAGGTTGGGCTCTTTCTTATCCCGAACTGTCGGCACGAATTCAGGTCCCGGTTTGCCACCAGCATCACACTCATCAGTTGCCGCTTTGATGTCCTGTTCCTTGAATTCGTAACGTCCAAATTTTTCAGGTCCTTGGGCTTCGTCATGGATGGCGAAGACAGCGAGTGTGCTTACGAGCATCGCTGCTATCACGATCCACCCATATTTTATCAATTTCATTGTGCATTTCTCCCTTTGTTGGGGATAATACTTGCTTACATATTAGCACACGTGTGGAATTATTTCAACATATCCGTTATCTGATTTTGGGGCATTTTGGGTGAGTTATAAAAATGTGTAGACATTTGCCTGAGCTGTAGCCCATCCTGACTCAGTAGGTGAGGTCTCCACCTCCGACTTCTGAGAGCCGAAAATCGACAGTCGAGAACAAAAAAAATCCTACATAATTCACTTGCACTCTTATCAGATTTATAGTATAATTAATGACAGAAAATTCCTGTTTTTTTCAGCATAATTTAGTTTCCAACTGCCCCGAAATAGGAGCATCCAATGCGATCCCAAGACGCTATTGAAGCACAGTACTATGAAGCTGTAGATGCGCTCGTCGATAAGGTTCAGAAGGATCCCTATGTCCTTGCTGCGATTGTTGCTGGTAGTTTTTCTTATGCACAGGTGTGGGAGAAATCGGATCTTGATGTCGAACTCATCGGTAGAGACGCAATTCGTCCAACACAATCCTTCTTCTCGCTCGTTGAAAATGGTGTAAATATACACGCCAGTATAACCCCGCGTAACGCATTTAAACAGACGATAGAGAGTGCTCAACAAGGATCTTTCATGCACTCTTATTTCTCGCACAGCACGCTCCTCTTTTCACGCGATGCCTCCATTGAGGAGTGGTATGATAAAAATGCAAACCGCGATAGCATCGGAGAACGCGACAAACAGTTCCAAGTCCTCAACGTCGTCGCCAGCACCTTACCGAGCCTTCTATACGCTGAAAAGCAGTTTTACGTTAATAAGGATTGCCTCA
Source organism: Candidatus Poribacteria bacterium (assembly GCA_958295815.1). GTDB lineage: Bacteria > Poribacteria > WGA-4E > WGA-4E > WGA-3G > WGA-3G. Next base: position 1,287,337 of record OY282374.1, read on the forward strand.
CCGTTTTTCTATCCCTCCTGGATGCAGTACAAGGATTAGCACGAATAGAAGTCCTTTTAAACAATGAAATCCCGGCACGAGAGGTGATCCAGCCAGCACTCCGATACAATCCGGAGTTCTTTGATCGTGTCTATACAAACCTAATCAACTGCAAAAAAGATGAGACTGTTATTCAGGACACGCTTGATGCAATTAATAACTACCTTGATGAGCGGCAATTTATCTTCCAACCTATCCTCGATTATCTCATTGAGCAGAGGACCCCGCGCACAGGCAGCGAATTGAATGCCGACTTAGGACACAGTCCACATGGTAAAAGTGAAGAGGAACCGGAATTTGATGAGGAATCACTCGACCTTGTCTGCCAATGGTTGGCGTGGAAAGGGATCGTCAGACAGGTAGCAATGCCTCTGAAACTCACGGTGAAAAGCCAAGTTGCCGTGGAGGAGCCTGCCTACTATTACGATGGTACTGAATCTCAACAGACACAAGCACTTCTAAAGGAAGACATTCACGCGCGGATTCACAGTGCGCTGGAGAACTTGACGGACACACTCGAACAGGACCGGTACATTCTCGCGGCGATCCTCACTAACAACCTCGCCGAAGATAACGTCTGGGAGAAGACTGCTGTTCACGTAACCTTGATTCTCCGGGACGGTACAAAGTTCAAGAAAAAAGAGTATCAATTAATCGAAGACGGTATTCCGTTCCAAGTTCAACTCTACACCCGTAGCGACTATAGGAAATTATTGGATAGAACGCTGCAGGGCAGCCGACTCTATTCAATCCTCGCCGAGAGTCGTATCCTCTTTTCCAAAGACAGTCTCTTTTCTGTAGAGGGTGAAGCCAGTTTTTCGGTGGGGGATCCTTCCTGTCTGCAGGTCGGTGAAAGAGATAAGCAGTCCCAGCTTTTCAACGCCGCTGCTGGCGTAACAGCCATACTCGCGAAAGCCGAGAAATGGTTACACCTCAAACACGATGTCGATTACACCTTTCTCTACCTAAAGTACGCCGTCAGAGAACTCGCACGGATAGAAGTCCTAAGACACGGCGAAACACCCAGACGCAAGGTTATCTATCAGGCACTCAAGCACAATCCATCCTTTTTCAACATGCTTTTCATGGATTTGATAGACCAGCCCAAAGATGAGGCGATGCTCCGCGATGCACTCGAACAGGTTGACGGGTATTTAGAGGACAACCTGCAGTTGTTATTCAAACCGTTACTTGATTTCTTAGAGGAATCAGGCGAGGAGCGCACAATAACGGATCTCTATGCACATTTTGGCAAACGTGAACTTGCTTTGGAATTGGCATGCGAATGGCTCACACAGAAAGGCGTGATTGAACAATTCTCCGCACCTGTCCGCTTGACTATGGATAGTCAGGTTTCCGTGGAGGAACCTTCGTATTACTATGATGCCAATAATCCGTTTCTATAGGAACATGTTTTCAGATTCTTTGACACCGGAAACGAATACCCCAAACACCAGCGATTCACAGAAAACTTACCCACTATCCAACACCTATTATCGCAGATATACCCAGTGAACCCAGTTTGCTACTTATAGACCGTTTACATACTGCTCCTATGGGATCCGATTCCCTAAAAACCCCTGCTAAAGTATAAAAAAATAGCACTGATTTATTGCGCAATTTATTTGCATTCTTAACAGGTTTGTAGTATAATTAATAGCAAAGAATCCCTATTTTTTGGAACAAATTCGGTGTCCACCAACCAAAATAGGAGAGTCCAATGCGATCTCAAGACGCTATTGAAGCACAGTACCACGAAGCCGTGGATGCACTCGTCAATAAGGTTCAGAAGGATCCGTATATCCTCGCCGCTATTGTCGGAGGCAGCTTCTCTTATGCACAAGTATGGGAGAAATCGGATCTTGATGTCGAACTCATCGGTAGAGACGCAATTCGTCCAGCGCAATCCTTATTCTCACTCGTTGAAAATGGTGTAAACATACACGCCAGTATAACCCCACGTAACACATTTAAAAAGAGAATAGAAAGAGCACAGCAGGGCTCTGTCTGGCATTCCTATTTTTCGCACAGCACGCTCCTCTTTTCGCGCGATGCCTCTATTGTGGAGTGGTATGATAAAAATGCAAACCGCGACAACATCGGAGAACGCGATAAACAGCTCCAAATCCTGAACGTCGTGCTCGGAACCTTACCGAGTCTTCTATACACTGAAAAACAATTTTACGTCAATAGAGATTATCTCACAACTTTTTTCTCCTTGCTGGATACGGTACAAGAGTTAGCACGAATAGAAGTCCTTTTAAACAATGAAATCCCCACACGAGAGGTGATCCAGCCAGCACTCCGATACAATCCGGAGTTCTTCAACCACGTTTATACAGACCTGATCAATTGCGAAAAAAATGAAGCTGTTATTCAGGACGCACTTGATGCTGTTAATACTTATCTTGATGAACGGCAATTTATCTTCCAACCTATCCTCGATTATCTCATTGAGCAGAAGACCCCGCGCACAGGCAGCGAATTGAACGCCGACTTAGGACACAGACCACATGGTAAAAGTAAAAAGGAGCCAGAATTTGATGAGAAATCACTTGACCTTGTCTGCCAATGGTTGACGTGGAAAGGGATCATCAGACAGGTAGCAATGCCTCTGAAACTCACGGTGAAAAGCCAAGTTGCCGTGGAGGAGCCTGCCTACTATTATGATGGGACAGTACCTCAACAGACACAGACACCTCTGAAGGACGACATCCACGCGCGGATTCACAATGCTCTGGATAGCTTGACGGATTTACTCGAACAGGATTGGTATATCCTCGCGGCGATTCTCACCGATAACCTTGCTGAAGACAACATCTGGGAGAAGACTGCTATTCACATAACCTTGATTCTACGGGACGGTACAAGGTTCAAGCAGAAAGGGTGTCAATTGATCGAAGACGATATTCCGTTCCATGTTCAACTCTACACCCGCAGTGAATATAGGAAATTGTTAGACAGAACGCTACAGGGTAGCGGTCTTCATTCAATCCTTGCGGAAAGCCGCGTTCTCTTTTCCAAAGACAGCCTTTTTTTTCTGGACGGCGAAGATGGATTTCCCATCGGGGATCCTTCCTGTCTTCAGGTCGGTAAAAGAGATAAGCAGTCCCAACTTTTCTACTCCGCAACTAACGTGACTGCCATACTCGCGAAAGCCGAGAAATGGTTACACCTGAAGCACGATGTTGATTATACCTTTTTCTACCTAAAGTACGCCGTTGGAGAACTCGGCCGCATTGAAGTCCTAAGACACGGCGAAACACCCAGACGCAAGGTTATCTATCAGGCACTCAAGCACAATCCATCCTTTTTCAACACGCTTTTCATGGATCTGATAGACAAGCCCAAGGATGAGGCGATGCTCCGCGATGCACTTGAACAGGTCGACGGATATTTAGAGGATAACCTACAATTATTGTTCAAACCGTTACTTGATTTCTTAGAGGAATCAGGCGATGAACGCACAATAACGGATCTCTATGCACATTTTGGCAAACGCAAACTTCCGCTTGATTGGGCATGCGAATGGCTCGCGCAAAAGGGCGTGATTGAACAATTCTCCGCACCTATCCGCTTAACCATGGATAGCCGAGTTTCCGTAGAGGAACCTTCGTATTACTATGATGCCAATAATCCGTTTCTATTTGACCTGTAATAGCGTTAAATTATTTATAGACATTTATGAGACACGTTATGTTTTCTCTAATTCTTTCCCTAAAAGAAAAAACGCATTTGGAGGCATAAATGAGACAGACTGTCGCCGTTAAAGGCGCGCGAGAAAATAATCTACAAGACATTGAAGTTGAGATTCCACGGAACCAACTCGTCGTCGTCACAGGGATCAGTGGTTCCGGTAAATCTTCGTTGGCATTTGATACTGTCTATGCTGAAGGGCAGCGACGCTTCCTTGAGTCGATGTCCACTTATGCCAAACGCTTTATCACGCAACTCAAAAAGCCGGATGTCGATTTCATTGACGGATTGTCGCCTGTTGTCTCTATTGAACAAAAGACCATCACTATGAATCCGCGCTCCACCGTCGGCACAATGACCGATTTGCAGGACTACCTCCGTATGCTCTTCGCAACTATCGGTGTCGCGCACTGTCCTTATTGTGAAGTCGAGATTCCGATCCGTTCACATCATCAGATCCTCGAACGGCTACTCGCGATGCCAGAAGGCTCCGAGGTTGAGATTCATGCCCCTGTCTTTAAAATCTATGGCGAAGATTACGACTATCTTTTCGACGACATCCGCACAAAAGGGTGCAGACACGTCAGAATTGACGGTATCGAACACGACATCAGCGAAGAAATTGAACTCGATCCAGACCAAGAATACGACATTCAGGTCATCGTTGACAAATTCTTTATCAAAAAAGATATTGATAAACAAGTACTCGCCTCCCTTGAACACACTATGCTTGTAGGCGAAGGCTTCATGCGTTTTGATGTTAAGTTTCCAGACGAGGCTGAGACGGATGCTATAGAACTGTTGGAAGGTTTCGGGTGTTCAAAACACGGTGTACTCATGGCTGAACTGGGACCACATCACTTTACCTTTAACGAACCGACTGGGGCATGTGTGACCTGTTCTGGACTCGGCACCTACTTACAGGTACATCCGAACTTGCTTGTCCCTGACAAGAGCCGGAGTATTGCCGAGGGAGCTTTCGTCCATCAGGCGTTTAACTATGATCCCGATAGATGGGACGGTAGGACAATGTACAGCCTTGCCGCACACTACGGGTTTGACCTGGACATGCCTTTTACTGACCTACCGGAAGAGGTTATTGATATTCTCTATCACGGCACACGCGGCGAAGAATTTCCTATTCGACAGCCGGAAGGTGCACGACCTGTCGAGAAACGCCACCTCGGTAGGAAAATCCGTTTTGACGGAATCGCGACCCGTATTGACAGACACTACCGGCACTACCGAAAGCGCGGAGAAGCACATTCCGGGATGGAAGAGTATCTCCGAAAAGTAATGGTAGAGCACACCTGTCCAGATTGTGATGGTGCGAAGCTCAAACGACAGCGGCTTCTCGTTACTATTGAGGATCGGACGATCCACGATGTAGGTGAGCTGCACTTTGAAGAATTGCGGGATTTTTTGTTGAGTATCACTGATATGCAGGAGAAACAGCAGGAGGCTGGAGAGCGTGTCATCAATGAACTCGTCACGCGGATTGAACTGCTCCTCGGCATCGGACTCGACTATTTAAATCTCAATCGTCGTGCCGCGACCCTCTCCGGTGGTGAATCACAGCGTATCCGCCTTTCTACGCAGATCGGTTCAGGGTTAATGGGAATGCTTTACGTCCTTGATGAACCGAGTATCGGTCTGCATCCAAAGGACAATGTGAAGATGATAGAGACGCTGCGGAAATTGCGGGACATCGGCAACACCGTTATCGTCGTTGAGCACGATGAAAGCACAATTCGCGCCGCAGATCACATTATCGAACTCGGACCGGGACCCGGTATCCACGGTGGGCATATCGTCGTTCAAGGCGACCTTGATACGATTCTCGACTGCTCCGAATCTTGGACAGGTCTCTACATGAGCGGGAAGCGAGAAATTTCACTGCCAGAGGAGCGTCGCGACTTGAATGGGAAATTCCTGAGCATCACCGGTGCCAGAGAAAACAATCTCAGGAGTATTGATGTTGATATTCCGCTCGGTGTGTTTATCTGCATTACTGGAGCTTCTGGTTCTGGCAAAAGCACACTCGTCAACGAAATTCTCTACAAGAAGCTTTACGCCCTCTATCACGACAGCCGAATGCTTTATGGAGCACACGATGAATTGGAGGGACACGAGCATATAAGCGATGTTATCAGCATAGATCAGTCCCCGATAGGTCGTTCGCCACGTTCTAACCCTGCTACCTATATCGGATTTTACGATAATATTCGCAAACTCTTCGCCAGCACACCACTCTCGGCTTCGAGGGGCTATACCGCCTCCCGATTTAGTTTCAACGTCAAAGGCGGACGATGTGAAGAGTGCCACGGTGAAGGCACTATTACCACCCAACTCCATTTTATGCCCGATGTTGAAGTCGTCTGTCCAACCTGTAAAGGCGCACGCTACAATGAGGATACGCTTGACGTTACCTACAACGGCAGAAATATCTCCGAAATCCTTCATATGTCGATTGAGGAAGGCGTCGAATTCTTTGCCGACCAGCGGTTAATCCATCACAAATTGAACGTCCTCAATCAACTCGGCATGGGGTATCTTCAGATTGGGCATCCTGCTACTATCCTCTCCGGTGGCGAAGCACAGCGGATAAAATTGGCAAGCGAGTTAGGTAAAATCAAGCGAGGTAAGCATAATCTCTATATCTTGGATGAACCTACGACAGGATTACACATTGCAGACGTTCAGAAACTCTTAGACAGCCTCAATCGTCTTGTTGATACTGGGCACACAGTCCTTGTGATTGAGCATCATCTTGATGTCATCAAAACCGCCGATTATGTCATTGACCTCGGTCCAGAGGGTGGACATAAAGGGGGAGAAGTCTTAGCGCAAGGCACACCCGAAGAGATAACCAAGGCAAATGCCTCTTTCACCGGGCAGTTTTTGAAGGAATACCTTATCTAATGCCTGTTCCGAACTTCTATTCCTTAGGTGAGGCGGATTTCTATGCGGCGCAGAGATAGGTTGTTGTCAAAAGCAAGAAATAATCCGAACGGTTTGCGTTTCCGAGAATTTGAGGCTTTGCTTTCCCAATGCGGATGGATCTTTGACCATCAGACTGGTAGTCATCGCATTTGGTATTCACCTGGTCGTTATCGGCTGCCAATTCAGTCTAAAAGAGGACAGGCAAAGGGATATCAGGTGAGAGGATTTCTCATGCAATATGATCAGGAGACCCAAAATGAATAAAGATGTATTTGATGGATTTAAGGTAAACGTATTTCTTGACGAGGACGGTGATTATTTAGCCCATTTTGTTGAGATGCCCAATGTATCGGCGTTTTCAGATACACCGGAAGGGGCATTAAGAGAACTCGCTATCGCTTGGGAAGGTGTTAAAGAAAGTTATCAAAAACATCATGAACCCGTTCCGAAAGCAACTGCTCGGCAAGAGTACACAGTGCCTTTCAACGTACCTGTTGATGCGCAGCTTTATCAATCTCTGACGGACGAAGCAGCGAAATCAGGAATTAGCCTTGACACTCTTGTGGTGCAGAAATTAAAGTCGACAGTACCCATCGTTCAAGAACGAGTGAAGGAATAACAATAGTGTTGATGGAGACATTCGGTTTTCTCCATAAGCGGGTAGTCTCTGTAGTCTCAGTACCTCCTATGCGAGCGATTTCCTGGATGTGAAATACTGACCGTTGACCGTCGACCGCCGTTAAAATATTCCTCTTGCCAAATTAATTCCAAATCGTGTATACTTTATAGCATAAGTTGAGGCACTGTCCCGCTGTTTGCAAGTCTGTTAGGGCACATCAGCGTGTGTCTATACTTTAAAATACTGCGAGATAAGAGGCAAGCTTTGACCGATAACCTGTTAAGATCTTTAAATGATGTCCAACGCGAAGCAGTCCAGCACACCGACGGACCGCTCCTCATCTTATCCGGTGCAGGCAGTGGCAAAACGCGCGTCATCACACACCGTATCGCCTACCTCCTTAAACACCACCGCATTTCTCCTTTTCGTATTCTCGCTGTGACCTTTACAAATAAAGCTGCGAAGGAAATGAAGCAACGCTTGGATACACTCGTTGAAGGAAGTGTGAGTCGAGATCTCTGGGTATCGACCTTCCATGCAACCTGCGCTCGTATACTTCGTCGAGATATTGAAAAATTGGACTTCGACGGACAGCCGTCGAAAGACTCTGCCTACACACGCGATTTTACTATCTTCGATACAGGTGAGCAAACTACCCTCGTCAAAGATGTCCTCAAGCAGCTCAACTACAGTGATAAGCAGCACAATCCCCGCGCGATCCTAAGCCACATCAGTCGTGCCAAAAACGAATCCATCTCGCCACTGACGTACCAACAAACCGCAGAGGGTTATTTTGAGAGAATTGTCGCTGAAGTCTACGCGCTTTATCAGGATGGTCTGCGTCTGAACAACGCACTTGATTTCGACGATCTATTGCTCTTCACGGTGAAACTGTTGGATGAAAATCCAGAGATATGCCAATACTATCGGAACAAGTTTGAATATGTTCTTGTTGATGAGTATCAGGATACCAATCGATGTCAGTATGAGTTGGTGCGTTTACTAACCGGCACGAAACAGAATATCTGTGTCGTCGGAGACGATGACCAATCTATTTATGCTTTTCGCGGTGCTGACATCAGGAATATCCTTGATTTTGAGAAGGATTATCCGAACACCCGTGTCCTCCGTTTAGAACAGAATTACCGTTCCACGCAAAACATATTGGATGCTGCGTGGGGGGTTGTCCATAACAATAGGAAGCGGAAGGCGAAGAAACTCTGGACAAAAAATGACATTGGTGAGCTTGTCACCTGTTATGAGGCGATGGATGAAAACGACGAAGCAGGCTACGTCGGGACGCAAATTGAGGATTGGCATACCGAAGGCGTAGATTACAAAGACTTTGCTGTCTTTTATCGAACCAATGCCCAATCCCGAATATTTGAGGAGGCGTTCCGGGTTGCGAACATTCCGTATCAGATTGTCGGTGGTGTCGGTTTCTATGACCGAATGGAAATCAAAGATCTTCTTGCTTACCTTCGTATAATGTGCAATCCGAGCGATTCTATGAGTCTCCGACGCATCATCAATGTGCCAAGTCGCGGTATCGGTGCGACAACCCTTGATCGTCTTATCAATTTCGCTGCACGGGAAGGTATTTCTCTCTTTGATGCTGTCCACCGTGTTGATGATATTTCCACAATTAACCGTGGGTTACAGGCAAAAGTCCGACGTTTTGCCAAAATTTTTGATGACTATGACGCAACTGCTATGCCTGCGGACGCGCTTGACTATGTTTTGAAGGTAACCGGCTATCTCAATAATCTGGAAGCCGAGAATACGATTGAGGCGCAGAATCGCGTCGAAAACATTGAAGAACTCATTAACGCTGTTATCGAATATGAACACAACGAAGCGGAACCGACCCTTTCGGATTATTTGGAGCGTGTGGCTCTTATCGCCGATATAGATACTATGGAGACTGACAGCACTGATATGGTGACGTTAATGACCTTGCACAGTGCTAAAGGCTTGGAATTCCCATTCGTTTTCATCGTTGGTATGGAAGAGGGCTATCTACCGCATCAACGCTCCCTTGATACCCAAGCGGAGTTAGAGGAAGAGCGTCGGCTCTGTTACGTCGGGATCACGCGTGCTATGGAGCAGCTTTATCTTTCGCATGCGGAATCGCGAAGAACTTTTCGTGAGACGGAGTATCGCCTTCCATCCCGCTTTATCGCCGAGATCCCCGAGCACCTTATCAAGCCCGTTAACCGTTACCGCTCTCCATTCCGAGACACAGGGAATAGGTATGACATCATTTCCGAAGTGGATTCACTGGATTACTATGTTGATCAGATTGTTCTCCATCCAAAATTCGGAAGGGGTAAGATAACGAAAGTCAGTGAGAGAGGACAGGACGTTTATGTTACCGTTCGGTTTGGTCGTGCTGGCACAAAGCAACTCGCTGCTTCAACCGCACCACTGTCAACGGTGTCTGATTAGTAAGGAGACGAATTACGAAAAAATGGCAACGATTACGACAGAAGGCATCCGCCATGTTGCAAATCTGGCGCGTCTTGAATTTAATGACGAAGAAACAGAGCACTTCACTGAACAGCTTGCCCGAATCCTCGACTATATCGGGAAGTTAAATGAACTGGAGACAGATGATGTTCCGCCGACATCGCACATCCATCCGCACCAAGTCGTTATTATGGGATCGCAGGATGGCGCGCCTCATGTCGCAAAACCGGATGTTGTCAAACCTTCCTATCCGCGCGAAGAGGTCCTCGCAAACGCACCTGAACCTGAAGAGGGGTACTTCGGTGTGCCCAGAGTGGTTGACCGCAGCCACTAACGCCGAACTTCGCCAGAAAGGAGAACGACAGAATGTCGCTTTATGAATTGACGGCACACGCCTTACACGAGAAACTCAAAGCCCGGGAGATTACCGCTGTGGAACTGGCGGAATCTGTCTATGCTCGTATTGACGCTGTGGAACCTGACGTCAAAGGTTACCTGACGCTTACGAAGGATATCGCCTTGGAACAGGCACACACCGCTGATGTCGGATTTCAAAGCGGGGACGATATGCCACCTTTGGCTGGCATCCCGATTGCCATTAAAGATGTAATATGCACCAAAGGTGTCCGTACCACATGTGCTTCTAAAATCCTTGAAACCTTCGTCCCGCCCTACGATGCGACTGTCATGACCAAGCTTCATGAGCAAGGTATCGTCATGCTCGGTAAAACGAACATGGACGAATTTGCTATGGGCTCATCTACTGAGAACTCGGCATATCAGATTACGCACAACCCGTGGAACCTTGACACCATTCCTGGCGGTTCCAGTGGTGGATCTGCCGCAGTTGTATCAGCGGATACGGCTATCTGTTCCCTCGGTTCAGATACTGGTGGCTCAATCCGCCAGCCCGCGGCACTCTGTGGGGTCGTCGGTATGAAACCGACGTATGGACGCGTCTCTCGTTACGGCTTGGTTGCGTTTGCCTCCTCACTCGATCAGATCGGTCCGTTCACCAAAGATGTCACCGATTGTGCTCTCCTACTCAACGCCATTTGTGGAAGTGATGCCATGGATGCAACCTCCGTTGATATGCCTGTGCCTGATTTTACACAGGGTCTCATCAACGACGTAGAGGGCATGAAAATCGGTATACCGAAAGAGTATTTTACGTCGGCTTTGGACACAGAGGTCGCAGATCGGGTGCATACTGCTGTTGCTGTTCTTGAACAACTTGGCGCAACCGTCGAAGAAATATCTTTGCCACACACCGAATATGCTATCGCAACATATTACATTATTGCTCCTGCGGAAGCGAGTGCAAATCTCGCCAGATACGACGGGGTTCGCTACGGACACCGCAACGAAAACCCAGAAGATCTGATAACGATGTATAAAAAGACACGCAGTGAAGCGTTCGGCGAAGAGGTGAAACGTCGGATTATGATCGGAACTTTCGCACTGAGTGCAGGTTACCAAGATGCCTATTATAAAAAAGCACAAAAGGCACGGACGCTAATCAAATCTGATTTTGATGCCGCGTTTGAAAAGGTTGACGTTATCGCAACGCCTACCTCACCTACGCCGGCGTTCAAGATTGGAGAACGCACTGAGGATCCATTGCAAATGTATCTCTCCGATGTGATGACGACACCGGCAAGCCATTCTGGATTGCCGGGTATCTCAATTCCCTGCGGCTTCGTGCAAAATGAGTTACCGGTGGGACTGCAACTTCTCGGTGCCCCTTTTGCAGAAGATAAAGTCTTACGCGTCGCCTATACTTTCGAGCAGAATACCGAGCATCACCTACAGAAACCCAAAATTGAAAAGAATGGAGTTGTTTCATAATGAATGCTGTGACGGCACCCTTTGGTGGTCTTTTTGGTGCAGTAATAGGGGGTGTGCTTTGGGCGAAGTACATCCAGTGGACGGGACGCACTGCTGGCTTCATTGCCATCGGTATTGGTATTCTTACTGGAGTGGGTATGCTCTTGACAAGCAGCCGAAGTCTCACGCAAGACGCAAAAACAATGTGGCGTGTTGTCAGTGCTGCCGCCGCACTTTTCGCCATACTCGGCATCTTTATCGGAAAATATCTGGATGTCCAGTGGAACGCGGTTGCACAAATCGCGGAGCAGCTGCGTCAAGAAAATAACATATCATTAGAACAAGCCATGCCCATCGCCACAGTGCTGTTTAAGGGGCAATCTGTTTGGGAACTGATGCAGTCACGAATGAGTCGCATTGATCTGCTTTACTTTGCAGCGGCTGCTTTTATCGCTTTTCGTATTCCGAGTATCAGAGGGTTACGAAACTACTTTTATTAATTACAACTTACGCAAATATCATTCTTTGCGTGCGCGGTGCTACCTACTGGATTTGTGAAGATACATACTTCTTAAGCGCGTTTACGGCATGCTTGCTGGAGGAAATAAAAAATGAACCGTTTAATGACAGGTTTTGAAAACCTGAAAGCTGCGTCAAAAAACTATTTTTGCATTTTGTTATCTATATGCCTTATCTGTTTACTGTTACCATACGGTTGGAGCTCGAAAGAAGAGGATGATAAACTCATCGAAAACCTCGCACTTTTGTCACAAATCCTGGCTTATGTCGAACAGTCACATCTCGACGCACCAGATGCTAAGGAGCTTATTGAGGGTGCTATTAACGGTATGCTTCGTAAATTAGACCCATACAGCCAATTCATACCAGATTATACCGAATTTCAGACCCAAAACCAAGGTAAATACGGCGGACTCGGTATGACAGTTGGTATTCGGGAAGATGCGCTCACAGTGATCACGCCTTTCAAGGATCGTCCTGCTGCACTCGCTGGTGTGCAAAACGGGGATGTCATCAGCCACATTGAGGGCGAATCGACGGCTGTAATGACCGTGACCGAGGCAGTAGAAATGCTGCGAGGCGAACCCGGAACGCAAGTTTCCATCACGATCATTCGCGAGAACGAGAGTCGACCCATTGAAGTTACCATTACACGCGAAGTGATCCGGATTCCCAGCGTCGAGACAGAGATTATCGGAGATAAGATTGGCTACATCAAAATCAATCAATTTCTTCAGACGACAGCTTATGACGTAGATAAAGCCTTTGTTGACTTCAAGGAGCACAATACCCGTGGTATTATCCTTGATCTCCGTTTGAATCCAGGTGGATTGCTCTCTTCAGCGGTTGATATCGCCAGTGATTTTCTTAGACCGGGCCAACTCGTTGTTTATAGTCAGGGGTCTGAGACGCGCGAGGATTTTGTGGCGAAAGGCGAAAAAAGGGAGTATTTTCCCCTAATCGTCCTCGTCAACGGTGGGAGTGCAAGTGCTTCTGAGATCGTTGCGGGTGCTATCAGAGACCACGGACGAGGACTCGTCATGGGGGACAAAACCTTCGGAAAGGCTTCAGTCCAGCGGGTGTTCCCTCTTCCAATCAGCGATTCAAAATCTGCTGTGAAATTGACAGTCGCTCGCTATTATACACCCAACGGCGTCAATATCGACAAAATCGGAATCATCCCGGATGTTGAGTCGCCGTGGTTTAGCCGTTCTGAGCGGCAGATGCACGTGAAACTCAGAAATCACGAAAAACTCAAAACCTTCGTAGAGGAAAATGGGGATGACGTGTTGAATCAACTCGCCACCGCATCGCACGCATCTCGTGATGATAGGGAGGCAACAAAACTTCTGCGCAGTTACCAACGTTTGACGGATGCGCTTATTGACGAACAAATTGTGCTGAGTGATATCGGTGTTAAATACGCACTCGCACAGATTACAAAGACCTCCCGTGACGAACTGGAGCATGATCCACAAATCGTCGCTGCTATGGAGCAATTGAAGGTCTTGGAACTCTTCGCGAAGCGAGACTAAAGGAGGTAATCCCATGCCTGACTCGAATCTTTTCAACAGTGGATCGCAAGTAGGATCCGACATACAAACGCCACTACTGAACTACATTGACAACGCATGGCAAAAATCGACAACAGATGAACTGCTTGATGTTACAAATCCGGCGACTGGGGAAGTGATCACCCAAGTTCCGCTTTCACCTGCTGAAGAAGTACATCAAGCCACCACTGCCGCCACCACTGCACTCTATGAATGGAGACGGACTCCCCCTGTCGAACGCATTCAATATCTATTCAAATTGAAAAACCTCTTAGAGGAAAACTTAGACGACATCGCAAGAGCCATTACGCTTGAGTGTGGCAAAACGCTTGACGAGGCTAAGGGGGAAATGCGACGTGCCATCGAGAACGTTGAGGTAGCCTGTGGTATCCCGACGCTCATGCAAGGCACGAATCTTGAGGACATCGCAACCGGCATTGATGAATTCATGATCCGTCAACCCGTTGGGGTCTGTGCTGCCATCGCACCTTTCAACTTTCCTGGAATGATTACTTTCTGGTTTCTACCTTATGCCATTGCTTGTGGGAACACCTACATCGTCAAGCCCTCCGAAAAAGTGCCAATCACGATGCAGAAGATATTCCAGCTCTTGGAACAGACAGGACTTCCAAAAGGGGTCGTCAATCTTGTTAATGGCGGTAGGGAGACAGTGGATGCTATCTTAACGCATCCTGAAATCCGTGGGATTAGTTTTGTCGGTGCGACTGCTACTGCAAAAGCCATCTATGCGAAAGCTGCTGCAAACGGCAAACGCGTCCAATGCCAAGGTGGCGCGAAAAATCCGCTCATAATTCTTCCGGATGCTGATCCGCAGTTTACTGTTAATGCCGCGGCTGAGAGCGCGTTCGGGTGTGCTGGACAACGGTGTCTTGCAGCGTCTCTGGCACTCACTGTTGGTGATGCCCAAGGTTGGTTCACAGAAGCCATCGCTGATACCGCTACTGACCGCGTCGTCGGAAACGGATTGGAGGATGGCGTTGAAATGGGACCCGTCATCACATCCGAAAGCAAAACCCGAATTGAAGGATTGATTCAAGCCGGTGCTGATGAAGGTGCTCAGATTCTTGTTGACGGCAGATATCCAAGTATCCCTGGCGGCGATAACGGGAACTTCCTCCGTCCCACAGTTCTCAGCAACCTCAACCCACAAGGTGAGATTGCCGGTACTGAGATCTTCGGACCCGTTTTAGGGCTCATCCATGTTGAAACTATCGACGACGCAATCGCACTCGTCAACAGTGGACGTTACGGAAACATGGCATGTCTCTTTACGGGAAGCGGTGCGTCTGCCCGCAAGTTCCGTTATGAAGCAGAGATCGGAAATATCGGTATTAACATCGGTGTTGCTGCACCAATGGCATTCTTCCCCTTCAGCGGTTGGAAAGACAGTTTCTTCGGCGATCTACACGGTCAGAGTTGGGATGCTGTAGATTTCTTCACCCAGAAGAAAGTCGTCGTTGAACGCTGGGCATAACCCTGTTAATAACAAAAAAGGTCGGGCAAAGATGCCCGACCTGAAGCGAGGGAAAGCGAATCTTAACGGCGTCTACGATTTTCTCGTTGACTACGACGGGATTCTTTGAGGCGTTCTCGGACCTCTGCGCGCCGTTTCTCCTTTAATTCCGTCAGTTTCGTCATCTGTTCTTCCGTTAAGACTTCCTTGAGGCTGGTGTTGAATTTTGTGTATGTTTCTTTGACCGCCGCACTTATCTTTTTCGCAGCTTCGCGTTTTGTATCAGCGTCTTTGCCTGCTACTTTAATCTGTGTTTGGAGTGCCTCGCGGGTCTCCTGATAGATTGGGAGTACCTTTGCCAACGTTTCTTGGTCGGCTTTCACGCCAAATGTCAAATCGAGCCAAGACTGATTCAGAGCAGACACTGGATTCACCATCCTGGTTACTCTACCCCGATTGGCGTTACGAGTTTCCTTTTTGTTCCGAGTTATTTCGTGTGCTGCAGCTGTGTTTTGAAAAACAAACATTCCGACCATTGCGATTGCAGCGATTGCGTTGAGTACAAACCATTTCCGTTTCATTTTTTTATCTCCTATTAGAGTTTTAGTTTTATGAATGCCCATTAATTTTTTTATCAAGGGCGTTTACTTTTGCTCCTTTAGTCGGCTATGTTCAGAAAAGGTTCGTTCTTTTTTACCACGGCTGTCTATATGAAGGCGCATTGGCGAAACGCTGCATTCCTAATACCAGATCAATTTGTGTATAGGGTGGCAGGTGAACGTGGAGATATGTCCCATTGACTGAGACAGTGGTTCTATTCTGAGTGTTGTTAATATGCCCTGAAGTAAAGTTGTGCTCTCCCATCGCACCTGCTTGGATGACAACCTCCCGTGATTCCGTAGTGTTAAGATTAACCAGCTGCAGTTCCGTAGTGCCCGCCGTCATTTTGGTAACCAGCGCACCGACATCCGGTGGAAGTCCAGGTCGTTTCTGTTGTGCATCAAAATACCTCACCCGCGTCACGAGCAAGCCTCCATTATAATGCGGCAGCGGACCACCACATGTGAGTTGGACTAATCCTTCACAGGTGATTGGGTTGCGTCGTTGGAAATAGGCATCCCCGTATGACGCCGAGTCTTCGTCATCATCAGCCATGAAGTTAAGGCGTGCCTCCACTTGGGATAGGTTGTGATTCAGAATCGCTTCCGGGTATTCAGGATATTCACCCCGCATATATGCCAACCATGCTCCATCGTGTCCCCCACTATCTTTGGTGTGATGCCACGCGTTGATATCGAATTTCGACCCTGTTCTTTTAGCAATTTTCTTTGCACGTTCCTGATCCTCGGCTGCCATTGACATTGCCCATAAATGCGCGACATCCGATGCGTGCATCGGCATGAATTCAAACCAGCCGTCCACCTGCAAAGCCGTACCATCTTCGTTTGTAATCGGATATTGTAACCACGCACCCGGGACGTAGTTAACCCTATCTGGATCACCATACTTCTGTGGGACGTAGAGCTGATCGTTTTTCTCAATACCTCTTTCAATTAAGACATCAATCTGCGATCGTGGGAAATCAAGATAACTCAGATCCTTCCAGAGCAACGCTGCATTCTGTGCAGCGATGCCTACCGCTTGTCCAACGCTATGCCATCCGTGGGGCCAACTCCATCCGTAGTATGAACCATACCATTTACCGTTGATATGTTCACCGATCTCTCCTGACAGACCGACATTGTCTGGGACAACACCGCCGTTTTCTGCTGTCCGTGCTATCCACGCTTCGACGTATTCCTTGACCCACGCACTATATTTTTCTTCACCCGTCAGCAGGTAAGCATTCGTAGCAAGCGTCGTCGCAGCAAGATTGACAACAGCATCCCCCACTCCTTGGCGTTCACGCATTATCTGCCCCATGCGCGTCCGCAGTTCCTCATTTGCTCTGACGGCTTCATGGCTCGTGCCTCCCGGTATATCGTAAAACGGCATATTGTACCCATCCCAAGGAGAGTAAGGGTGTCCACCAAAAGCCCAGAATGCCGGTCCCTTACTTCCGTTCATAGCACACTTGATGATTTTGTGCTGAGCGTCGTAATTTGGTGCATCTGGATCTTCGCCTGTGAAGAAACCCACATACCGTTTCGCGCGTTCAACGTGCTTCGGGTTTGACGGATCCGCCATACAGAGCATATAAAAAAGATAATTCCCTTCGCCTTGATGAAACCAATCGTATCCCGGTTGATACTCTTTCACCACCATCGGATAACCGTGACCCGTGCCGTATCGTTCCATATCTTTTGTGATGACATCGAATTCCGTATCTGCATCAACCAAGAATTGCGCATCGCCACCGAGCATGTAGAAGAGGGGCCAATTATGGAAGCTTTCGTAAGCATCGTCTAATCCGTCGATACTCTGAAAATCTGGATGTGTCGGCCACAACAGTGTTCCATCTGGCTGGGTATACTTTTTCAGGACTTCTGGTCCTGCTGCGTTCATCTTCTCAATGAGTTGCCGTTCGAGGATAGCCCATGTTGGTGGAGTTTGTATTTGTGTCTGCGCTTCAATCGTTGGGAACATGATTTTTTACCTCTGATGAAGGTGAAAAGCCTTTGGATTGCTGTTGGTTGTAGTATATCATATCTTTGTGCATTCGTGGGATTTATATCTTTTGACTGTTTAGCCCCAGCGGGGCGACATGTGTATAGCAGCAGATACACCCTCCAGTTTTGCCCTAGCGGGGCGACATGTACGTAGTCTAAATGCTCCTAAATTCTTGATTTTTGGAGTTGATGTACATTGTGTTGTCGTGATACACTAACACCATTGTATAAGTAGATAGAATGCTGTATAAGGGGGTATAATGTTTTGGTTCAACTTTATTCGTTAGATGATTGGAACATTAATCGTTTACTGACTGAGATTGAAAATAAGAAAGTTTTCATTCCTGCGATTCAGAGACCTTTCGTCTGGAATGATGACAAGGTGCGTGACTTCATAGATTCCCTTTACCGTGGGTATCCTGTTGGATACCTCATCGTTTGGTTAAAATCTGGGGTGCTTGTGAGAGACAGTCCCGATTCAATAACACAAGGACGACTGTCAGAAGCTGATGAATGTGTAGTTATTGATGGTCAGCAGCGGTTGATGGTTCTTTTAATGACATTGCATGGAGGAAGTGTTCTCAGCAAAAAATATGAAAGGGTGTCAATAAGGATAGCATTTAATCCTATTGAAAAGCGATTTGATGTAGCCAAACCTTCACATCATGATAATCCAAGATGGATTACTGACATCAGTGCTGGTTTTACAACTCATGAAGCAGTACATAACTTAGCTGACACATACGTTGATGAGAACCGAGGTTATCTTAACGAGAACCAGGAGATAACTCAGACCGAAGTCAAGAATCGTATCATTCACCTGGCAGGAATTCGTGACAAAACCCTCGGAGTGATTGAGTTAGGCCCCGACTTGAAAGGAGAAGTTGTCGCGGATATTTTTGACCGCATCAATTCAAGAGGGGTTCGCCTTACCTCTCCGGATTTCATCATGTCTAAGATGGCAGCTAGTGAACGTTATGACGGTCCTAATCTTCGCAAATCGATTGATTATTTTTGCCAACTAGTTACTTCCCCGACAACATTTGAAAGTTTGACTGAGGACACCGATTTTGCATCTACAGAATATTTTCGTAAAATGCGGTGGTTAGCGGATTGGGATGATTCAAATGATAAGATTTATGTTCCTGACTATACTGATATGCTGAAGGTAGTTTTTACTGTAAAGTTTAAGCGAGGAGACTTAAAAGACTTAATCCCAAGCTTATCAGGGGACACTGCGGAAAGTTCGTTTGGTAAAATTGAAAGTGGCGTGTTGAATTATATGAATGAGCACAATTTCAGGAATTTTGTCATGGTCCTGCATTCAGTTGGATTCACGAGTCCATCAATGGTTAAAGCAAAGAATGCTGTTAATTTTGCTTATGTCTTATATTTGAGGTTACGTGAGGAGAATATAAATGAAGCGGAAATTAAGAGATTGGTAGGTCGTTGGTTTGTAATGTCAATCTTGACTGGTCGATACAGTGGTGAACCACAAGCTACTTTCGGAAAAGATATTCGAGGTATAACAGAGGGAGATTTGGAGTCTGTTGGAGAAAAAGCAAGTGCTTATCTCAAAAGGCTGGAAGATACAGAACTTTCGGACGCGTTCTGGGATGTGGAAATTTTGGATAAGTTGAACACATCATCGACCAACAGTGTCTATTTCAATATGTTTCTGGCAAGCCAAGTTAGAGGAAACGACAAAGGTTTTCTATCTCGAGATGATACAATACACCGTCTACTTCGAATTGAACATGACAAACACCACATATTTCCTGATAACTATCTACAGGAATCAGGCGTTGATAGACCAAAGGACAGAAATAACATCGCCAATAAAGTAGTGATGGGAAGAAATTCCAATATTAGAATTGGTGACACTGATCCGGTTACATATTTTTCGGAATTGCATGAAAGTTGTAAAGACGGCACGCCTCAATATGGAGGGATAGACAATCTACCTGAGTTATATACCAATCTTGAAGCTCACTGTATTCCCCTTCGTGAACGGGGGATAGCAATTTTTGAAAACTATAATGAATTTCTTAAGAAGCGTAGAAAACTTATGGCTGAAAAGATAAAGAACTACTACGATTCCTTGTAGATAAGTTAAGGAACTAAAAAATGGATGATCTGACTAAGTTATTAAATCATTTCTGAACGGAGCATACAGGAAGGAATAATTAGTTCAATGAAAATCGCAAATGCGCCATGTTCGTGGGGTGTGCTTGAGTTTGAATTAGACGGTAAGGCACCCGATTACGTGCAAGTGTTAGACGAGATGAGTGCCATCGGTTACGCCGGTACCGAATTAGGAGATTGGGGGTTCATGCCAACCGATCCAGAACGCCTCCGCGCTGAACTTGCGAAACGCGAGTTGAAAATGTTAGGTGGGTTTGTAGGTATTGCGTTCGCAGATCCAGAAACACACGCAGCGGGTGAAGCCAAAGCACTGGACCACGCTCGATTGATGGCAGGTGCTGCCGGTGAAACGCCGTTCATCGTGCTTTCAGATGAGAACGGTATCGAGGAAGTCCGTACCCGCTATGCCGGTCGTATCCGTCCTGAGCACGGTTTAACACCGGAACAATGGGATATTTTTGTGGAGGGTGTGCATCGTATCGCTCGGTCAGTCCGAGACGAGACAGGACTCCGAACTGTTCTTCATCCGCACTGCGCAGGATATATAGAAACACCAGAAGAGATTGACACATTGATGGATCGCACTGATCCTGATCTTCTCGGGTTGTGCTTTGATACCGGTCATTACCGATTTGGCGGCGGTGAGCCACTCGAGGCATTTACACGTTACACCGATCGGATTTGGCATGTCCATTTCAAGGACTGCCATCCTGATGTCGCTGCCCGTTCTCGCGAGGAGGGTTGGGATTACTTTGAATCTGTCGGTAAAGGCGTTTTTTGTGAGTTAGGCAAAGGTGATGTTGATTTCCCAGCGTTCATTGCGGAATTACGAAAACGGAACTACGACGGTTGGATCGTCGTCGAGCAAGATGTCTTACCGGGTATGGGAAGTCCTTATGAGAGTGCTGAGCGTAATATGCAGTATCTGGATTCGGTGATGTAAGCGCATTTTTACAGTCTATCTACTGTGTAGGCTTCCAACAATGCTTCATCAAGATCCACGCCGAAACCCGGAGCATCACTGACAGTGAAAAATCCATCATGAGGTGCGGGTCGCAAGAGACGATACAATTCATTTTCGACGCCATCACGTGATGGACCAAAAGTCTCCGCCATACATGGCAACGGCAGACACGCTGTGAGATGCAAACCCCACGGTGTACCCGCTTGATGAAGCCATGTAGGAATGTCCTGCGCAGCCGCTTCACGTGCGATGCGCAAACATTCCGTGAAACCACCTGCCCAACTGATGTCTGGCTGAATCATATCCGCCGCCTTCCAGCGTAGCAGCTCCCGAAACCCGTATCGCGTGAATTCATGTTCGCCAGAGACGATCCATGTCGGTTGGATCTCTCGGACTAATTGTGCCATACCCTCATAGTCATCAAGAGGAATGGCTTCCTCGATCCATTTCAGATTTACATCAGAAGCTGCTTCAGCAAAACGGAGCGTGTAGTCCACATCCCAACGGAGATAGATATCTGTCATCAACGTTGTTTCCGCGCCAACAGCATCACGGGCAGCGTGTATCAACTCTACATTTTCTGCAAACCCATCTTCACTCTCCGCAAGTCCATTTCGTAGGGGCAGCTTACAAGCGGAGAAACCGTTTTCTGCGTAGAAACCGACATCACCACCGGTCGCATAGGCGGGAATCTTAAGGAGCGGTGTATCCGTAATAAGGCTATAGACAGGCGCGTCCACGATCTTCCCACACAGATCGACGAGTGCGAGTTCTATACCACTAAGGGCATAAATAACGACACCGCGTCTCCCGTAAATTGAGGTGATGTGATACAGATGGTCCCAGATCTCTTCGACATCAAGCGGATCGCGTCCGTGGACAAAGTGTTGGAGGTGATTCTCTATAATTAGCGCACCCGCAAGCCCGCCACCACCGAGTCCGTATCCTTTTAAACCTTTATCAGTTGTTATTTCGACAATCAATGCCCCAGCTTGAGTTGCAAAGGGACCCCGCCAATCAACATGTCCAGTTTGGGGAGTCGGTTTTCGCCACTGTCCTTTAGCAAACCCTAAACTTGGCATCGCACGAGGGTTCAAATTGACATGCCATGTACGAATCCCGACAACAGTATGTCGAGTTTTAGCACGCGCTTTCCAAGCGGCTGAAAGGCTATATTCATTTGATTGCATGATGTCCTCCTTTAGAAGTTTTATTCTGCTCATCGGGGCAGTTTTCAGGGCACTCACAGGTCATGATGGTAGTGCAAAGTAACCGATACCTGTGAAAAAGCCGACGATCATCCATAACCCTACCATCACGTATTCCCCGAAAATCAAACCGAACGCTATAGGACGAATTTTTCGATACGTCGTGGCACCGCCAAACTTGAGTGACATGTATTTAATGAACCACCCAATTAGAATTGATGACCAGAGATGGAACGGTGGATAGGTTGCTCCCAGGAGATAACCGATCGGATGCAGAGACCACCAGACGAAGTGCTGCCGCATCCAGAGCATGAAGCCAGTGAACCCCGCACCAGCAATCATGCTATACACCTCATCCCATTTCGTCTCAATTGGGAATTGGATGAGACTACTCATCCGTTGGAAATAGTTGCGAGGTGCCACCACGAAAGACCAACTTTGTAAGAATAGTGCGCCTTTGTCGTAAATCAGCGTCAGCGAGGCATAAACAGAGACGAGTGCCGCTACAACGATCGCGATGCCTAAGATTGGGACAACCCGTCGACGTGCCAATCGCACTTCATCCGCCGCCTTGAAACTATGGAGGAAATTCGGCATCATGAATTCACCCCAATCCCGTAGGAACGTACGTTGGAAACTCAAGATTGCAAGACTCTTATGCCCTAATGCGTTGGAACCCAAGGTAATATCAATATATTCTGAAGGAAAGAACGGTGCCTGTACAAGCAACAATCCACCGTTGACGACCATCCAAGTTAGGACAACAGATGTGATAAAGATAGAAAGCAACGTGACCAAGGCTACCCATGTTGTTATGCCAGCGACAACTAAGAATACAATGAGCGTAATGAACCCAAAGAAAAATCCAAACAGTGCGACCCGATATGAGAGCGGTTCGTTTGAATCGTCTATCCGCTGTCCGCCGGAAGTCGTGGATCCTGCCCTTGTTCTTTCCATACCGAATGCTTTTCTAAAAATCGTAGCAATATGTTCTCGCCCCATCCAGAAAACCGCAGGGACAAAGACGAGATACCCACCCATCACTTGACGGCTGCAGCTAATCCACGGTCCAATACTAAGACCGATCGCATTCATGATAATGTATTGGAGTTTGAAAAAGAGGTAGAAGAACCAGAGGCTGAACGAAACCTCGAGCGTTAGTAAAGAGGCGATCCCGATAACTGAAAAGTAGATGACGAACCGCATTGCGGGCCACCACCCAAGCGTGTGCCACGGTTTTTCGGTAAAAACGGTATAGATATTATAGATGAGCGGAATCTCTGGCACTCTCGGAAAATGGGCGTGCAATCCGTTGATAAGGTGCAGTACGACTGGAAGTGCCATCCCTGCCCAAAGAAATCTGTTTTTGAAGAAGGAATTAAGAAGCTTGCCTCGCTCTGGTTCCGCAGCAAGTTGTATCGGAATCTGGATTAATGGAAACGAAAACCTTTCACGTTCCACCCACTGCTTTCGGAGGATTGTCGAGAGACAGAGGATCGTGAAATAGAAGACAAGAACGAAAAGTCCCCAGATGAGTAGTGGCTCTATCCAGAGCATCCACGGGACACTTTCCGCACGACCGATACCTTCATAGAAGTCTGTTACAGCCTGAGGTTCTGTGATAACAAGCCATTCAGGGATGTGGGCATGGAGCGTTTCTGACCAATCATTTTCGGTTGTCGCGAAGTACCGCACCGCAACAAGCGATGGGAGCAAGAACTGCAACAGTCCCATTGACGGAATGCCCACTGCGACAATGAGCATCATCCAAATGACCGTTAGCTCAAGTGCAGTGAAGGCAAAACGTCCGTTCCGCATCAACTTACGCAACGGCACATTGACCAAGAACACGAGAAGGAGGATTCCGAAGATTGAACCGACTGGAAGGTGGTTCCCCGCAATCTTGGTATTTTGGAGAAAATAGTTGTTGTAGGGCGTGATTGCACACATCGCCCCTACCAACAGCAGCCCTACGAGTATAGCGGGAAATCGAATTTTTTGGCTAAAGTTATTAGCAGCCGAGCGTGTATCTACCCTCCGTTCCGATGATTGGTGCTCCAAATCCTCGCTCCTACGTACAATATCAGCCTTCTTCTCTTACTGAGGGTTGATAGAGACAGGTTTCCGCATCAACAACGCGACCGTCAGGTAATGTATACTGGTTCGGGGTTCCTTTGCCCCACGGTTCCTTGAAGTTTCGGCTTCGTTCGTTATCCGTTGCCTTCTGCTCGGCGACAGATTCCCATGAGAATCCTCCCATGAGTTGTTCATGCAGAGATGCCTCTAATTCCCGATATGCCGCTTGTCCGGTGAGATTGTCAAATTCATCTGGATCGGTTTCTAAATCAAAGAGAATGGATTCATCTTCAGGAAAAGCAACATACTTATAACGGGGTGTTCGGAGCATACGCATCGGTCCCGTCGTCTGGTTTGACCAGTACTCAGTAATAGCAGTGTTGCGCCAACCTTCAGCATTACCTGACATTAGATTCGTCAAATCCGCGCCGTCTAAATCTTGCGGAATCGGAATACCTGTCCTCGCACATAAAGTTGGGAAGAGGTCGTTTAGTTCGACAGGTGCTGTCACTCGTGCGCCGTGAGATTGCTGTAAACTTCTATCCGATACGATTAACGGTACTCGTGCCGCTGCCTCATAATAACTGGATTTCCACCACTGCCCGTGTTCTCCTGCCATCTCACCGTGGTCTGTCGTGTAGACAATTATTGTGTTATCCAGTAGACCGGCACGTTCCAAAAGCGTAAGTAAGTCCCCAACAGCTTCATCTAAAAATTCGCAACAGGCGTAGTATACTGCTCGCGCTTTCCTTGCTTCTTCCGATGGAATCTCCTCTGTATTGAAATTATCTCGTAAGCCTTTCGCATAGCGATGTGTCTGCTCTAAGTGCCCTGGTGGAACGTTGGGCATATCCACATTGTCGGGCCAATACTTATCAACGAGTCGTTTTGGGGCTGTCAATGGAAAATGTGGACGGCTATAACTCGCAAGCAAGAACCAAGGTTGTTCCGAGGGTTGGGACCTTAGGTATTCCAAGGTCTCAGTATTGATAACCCGTTCCTGTAGCATACTGCTCGGAATCTCAGTGATTCCAGCAAACCGTGTCCGCTGTCGCGTACCTGGAGGCGTTATTAGCGGGTCGGTTTGATGACCAGCATATCCGCGCAGGTCACCGTAGGGACGAGATTGGAAGCCGTTAAGTTGTTCTTTTCCTCCGAAGTGCATCTTACCGACAAGTGCTGTCGCGTAGCCGTGTTGTGCGAAGTGTGCGGGCATTGTAAGGTGTTCAGGGAAAAGAATCGAACCATTGTTCCATGCCGAACAACGATGCGCGTGTTTTCCTGTGAGCATACACATCCGGGATGGTGTGCAAAGTGGGACTTGGCAATAGGCACTCTCAAAATAGGTTCCAGATGCCGCAAGTCTGTCGAGATTTGGCGTTTGTACGATTGAATTACCTTCACACCCTATAGCGTGCGGACTGTGTTCATCACTCATCAAAAATAGAATATTCGGTTTTTGAGCCATTGAATAAAATGTCTCCTTTAATCTTTTGTAGAGTACGGACTTCTATACCTTGTATTTGGAACATTTTAAGCACGCGGCACGGCGTATGTGTGAAAATCCACACCGAAAGGCAGCGCGAAGTCTGAGTCCGTCCGAGCGAAGTGCTCAGAAAAATCAATGAGCGTGAAACCCACCAGCTGCTTCGTTTCCGGATGGAAGCGCAGAATGACATCTTCAGTATGTTCAACGTAGTCAGTGTACTCAGGTGTGCCTTTAGTCACATAGAGCACATCTGCCTCTCGGTCATAGACAATCTTGAGTCTGTCTTTATTGAGATCCATGGAATCTCCTTTTTCTTATAGGGTACGCGGTAATAATGAAATTGTTCCGAATCAGTTTAACGATAACAACAATACGGGTGTAATTGTGAGGTAAACTGTCAAAATCCTTATAATAGGTATATTTGTGAGGATCTATAGCGGACTGTTTTCTTCTGCCTGTTTGGACTGTTTCAAGGATTGTGTCAAGGTGCTCTCTTAATTCCCAATGATTTTCGAGAATATGTTGCCATCTCTCATGGGTTAATTCAATAAGATTACCCCACTTATCAGTAACCTGCCACATAAATACGCCTTTTTCATTGGTGTTACATGCGTGTGCGTCGGGAGACACGCTTAGGGAAAATCCTTGCGTTCAATTTAGTTTACACGATTTATTGACGATATGCAAGTAGAATCTCGGATGAAATACGAAAAAAATAGGTTCTATTTCGCAAGTGTGTGAGGTAGTTATGAAGCTATTTTACAGCCCTGATACGTAGACAAAAGTGATTATACTTGTCAATGCAATGGTTTTGCTTTTTGCTTTCCAACACCCATCGTGAGTGCTGGTAATACAGTCTCGGAAATGTCAACGGAATAGTCAAAAATTGCCCAACCCGAAGCCCGTAAGTAGCGTGACAAGTAGATCTGCTCAACGACAGCGTCAGGTCTAAGTAGCGAGTTGGAGGCAGTCGCAC
This sequence comes from Candidatus Poribacteria bacterium, assembly GCA_958295815.1. GTDB lineage: Bacteria > Poribacteria > WGA-4E > WGA-4E > WGA-3G > WGA-3G. Next base: position 1,313,943 of record OY282374.1, read on the forward strand.
CGATACCCGGATAAATAGCAACATCTTTAGGCATCAGGGCAAGTTGATTGGTTAACAGTTCCGTGAAATAGTCCGTATTTTCTGTGTAGTTCATCGGACACACAAAGTCGATATAACCAGCCTTTGCCCAAGCAATCCAATCCTGCCCGATGGAAGTAACGCACGCCGGATAACCACCAAAGACTGCCGCGGAAATTTTGAGGTCAGCATCCACTTCACGGACGCGTTTGGACACTAAACGAACTAAGCGCGTTATCTGTTGCGTTCGCCATTCAATGTACCTATCGCTGTGAATGCCTGTCTTTGGCAAGACTGCGGCGGGCCATTCCTCAATCTTCAGTCGTGTCGCGAGCGTGAATCTTTTACGGCATTCTTCACAGTAGCACGCGTGGCTTCCCGGATAACGGATATAATCCAGATGGATGCCGTCTACATCGTAATTCGCTACGATTTCAAGTATACTCTCTAATTCCAATGAAACGTTTTCTGGATGCGACGGGCAGAGCCAATTGAGAGGTTTTCCAGTTGAGGATACTTGAGTCCGTCCCGCTTCCCGCATTTCTTCAATAAATGCTTTCGGTGCCCCCTCCAAATTCCATGTAATCTTCCATGCATGGACCTCAAGCTCATGCTTACGTGCTGCTTCAACACATTGTGCAAGCTGGTCTCCATATTCTGCAAAGGTTTTGCTCTGGGGCAGGACTTTACTCGAATAATGCGCCACACCTGCCCATGCCATGTTTGGAAAAATCATGTTAATCCCCGCCGCGCTTAATTCTTTAGCGGATCGGTCCCAATCGCCCGGATATGCACCGAGTCCGGAATGGTTCCACACCGCTCTCCCTTCTTGGTCAATGCTGGTATGCGATAAGAAATAGGCTTTTGAAAATGCGGCACGGCTTGCACGGGCTGTTGTTATCGCTGTGTTGTAGGTCTTGACTGCGTATGCATCGCGTGCCCGTTCCATCAAATTTTTTCCCGTTTTTAAAACCTGTATCGCTTCTGGCTCCCCACCTTGCTGAACGAACTCCTCCAGTTTCTCAAGATTCTTTGTATGTCCGACCGTAACTATCGCCTCTATTGCCCGTTTGGCAAGTGTTTGCTGAAATTCCGGCACGAGATGTCCTAAGAGTGTCGCAAGCAATCGCGTCTTGGTTTGAATGTCGTCCGGGAGAAAAATGTGGCTAAAGAAAACCCCCGTTTCGCCAATGAAAAGAGCGGGTATACCAGTTGATTTTCCCGTTTCATCATGCCAATAGCCGATGATTTTTGTCTGAGGAGTTGTCGGCTCTGCCACCGTAATATTCCACGATGCCTGTCTGACAGATGTTGGTAGGTCGGGTATTTCTAGGGCATTCAGTTGAACGCTGGAGAATCGTCCACGGGGATCATCTTTTAGCCAATCCGTTTGACGTAAACCGAGGAGGGGTGCTACTGTGTCTGCTAAGTTATAAGTTACAAACAGTCTGCCACCATCCGCAACAAAATCTTTCAAAAGCCCTGTCGTCTGTGTGGTTACTCTCGAATTTAATGGCAGAATAATAAGTCTACGAGATTTCAGTTGGGCTTTGGAGAGCGACGCCTCTGTAAGTGTATCAGCAGCGAATCCGATACTGTTAAGCATTTGATTGAACCGTTTACTAACGGAACGGGCGTATTGAACATCGCTCTCTGATACTTGTGATGTAGCTGATGGTAGGACGATTGCAATCTTTGCCTGTTGTGCAGAAGCGAGGTTATATCCGTTAGTAATCCAGAGCAGCATGCACGTGAAGAAGATTAGTCCTTGAAACTTGGTCCTTGCCGGGAGTCGTGATTGCATGGTTCCGTTTGCTGTATCCGATAAGTGCTGACTGGTAAGCCGGGTCGAAAACATCACCTTTTCCCCTCAATACTTGTAGCAGCGAGCTTTGGGCTTCGAGTTTTGACAAAGGGTGTTTCACCCATCTTTTCCAAAAATTTGTCAATACCATCAGCAATAGCGGTGGCAATTTTATGCTGATACGCTGATGTTCTGAGTTTTCGGCTTTCTGTTGGATTTGATACAAATCCTGTCTCAATGAGGATAGAAGGTACCTTCGCGCCAATCAAGACTACAAAGCGAGCATGCTTGACGCCGCGGTTTGCTGCACCTGTAACTTGTACCAATCTTTGCTGAACGTGTTCTGCCAAGCGTCTGCTGTCCTCACTTTTGCTCTCCTGTATTAGCCCTTTTAGCAGAGATTCAAGTTCTTGGATACTATAGCCAGAGTTCGCATTTTCCCGCGCTGCGATCTGTTCCGAGGCTTTATCTGTACTGTTGACATCCAGATAATAGGTCTCGATACCTTTCGCTTGTGAGCTTTCGCTGGCATTGGCATGGATGCTCAGAAAGAGATCTGCTTTGTGTTGGGTTGCGAATTTCGTCCGTTCCCTGAGCGGAATGAAACGGTTAGTCTCCCGTGTCATTAGCACAGTGTAACCCCTTTTGGTTAAGACATCGCGGAGTTCTTCTGAGATATTGAGGACGATATCTTTTTCATGTGTCGTGCTGCTACCCAATGCTCCGGGATCTTTACCACCATGACCAGGGTCAATAACTATCGTTTTCGCGATTAGTCCAAACTCACGCGTCAGTGATTCGGGGTCTAATCCTTTCGGATTCGGGGTTGATGCCGGGAGTTTCGGTTTTGATTTCGATTTCGTCTGTGCTGGTGTTTGTGTTTGCGTCCGTGTTTGCACTCTGTTTTTAGGGGGTAATACTACCTGTTTATGTTCGGGTTTGAGCACCTGTAATTCAGCAGCGGCAGCGGCAATGATTTCCGGTTTCGTTGAAGAATTGATCAGATTGTTATAGAATGTCTCGGCACGTGTGATATAACCTTGCCTCGCGTATAAGTGCGCCAATTCTAATTGAGCGGGTTCCAGTAATTCAGAATCAGCATAGCGGTTTTCCACAATCTGGTACTGTGTGATGGCCTGACGATCCTTGTTAATATGGTCATAGCAACGCCCTAACCAATAGTAGGCGTGTGGTACATACTGCGAATTGGGATAAGTACGAACCAGTTTTTGGAGGGCTTCAATTGCCTGCTGTGGTGCTTCTGGGACGTCCGCCTTAATGCTCCATACCCAGCTGGAAGCGATCGCATATTGCGCGTTATCCGCGAATGGACCGTGGGGATCTGTATCAATAACTTTCTCAAACTCTAAAACAAGAGCACGCCACTCCTCAGCAGTTGCATCTTTTTCACCACTCGCGTATGCCTGATGGCGCAGTGATGCCTCTTTATAACCTGACATGCTCATACAGCCTGACAATGCTGCCAAAAAGATTATCAGCAAACAGGCGCAATATATTTTCATGATTTTTCTCCTCTGTCGTCATGTTTTTTTATTTTTCTTTTTTCGTGCCGTAAAATAAAACGGAATATTTTCGTTTTTCGTTACTAAATTGTGTGAAACGTTCTTGTGGAAGGGCTTTGTAAGCCCGATTTATGTGGATGCCAGCGCACCATTGAGCCTCAATTCGGCATTCAAAGACCGAAAACTGAATGACCCTAACACACCATAATTCTCCGTTGATCTTCTTGACGATTCGTGCTAAACTAATATCTCACAATTTACACTCGATGCAAGGGAAGGGAACCGATGGAACTGACTCCGCAAGAAATTCAACTATTTCGTCACAACGGTTTTATCAAATTTCCGACGCAGCTTCCTATGGACCAGGTAGAAGCACTAAAAGCAGCGGTATTAAAGGACATGGCAGAAGTTGTTGAACCTGTGGCAAGACAAAATGGTAGAATCATACGGATTTCCGCAATTTGGGAACGCGGTGGTATCTTCCGAGAGACAATCACGTGTGATGAAATCCTCAATCCGTTGGAATCGCTATTGGGTTCGAATATAGAATATGTGTTGAATCGACACAATCATGTTTATCTCCGGGACGCAGGTTCAAGCCATTCGCTTGAGTTGCATCGCGATGTCCGCCACTGGTCCCGCACAATTGCAACTGTTTTAGTCTATCTGGAAGACACGAATTTGGAGAACGGATGCACGCGTGTTGTCCCTGGATCCCATCATCTACCTGCTTTCGCCGATCTTAAAGACGACGCGCTTCGGGAGATCGCTATGAGTCAAGCAATTCCGTTGCCGATGCCAGCAGGAGGGTTGCTCGCTATTGATAGTATGATAGTTCATTCCGCTGGCGTCAATCAGACCGATGGCACGCGGATGAGTATGACGCTCGGTTACCACAGCAGCGATGAACTTACATTTGAAGACAATCCGAGGAGAGTCCTTGTCCGTGGCACGCGCGGGTATCGAGGAAACGATAAGCCGCCGGAATAATTGCTATGGTTCACACCAGTTCTCAGCCGACGTTAATTTGCAAGCGGTATGAGAAAAAATAGAAATTTTTCTTGACAAACCTCGAACTATGTGGTATACTTAATGATGTCCTTGAGATGAGATAGTCCCAAGTTGTGCTATTGAATGGCAATTTGTTTTACATTGTCTCATTTTGGGCGGGTAGCTCAGGTGGCTAGAGCGACAGCCTTACAAGCTGTAGGTCACAGGTTCAAGTCCTGTCCCGCCTACCAGTCGTGATCACTCGAAAATGAAAAGTTTCTTGATTACGAAATTAAAAGTATTGTGGGCTCGTGGCGCAGTTGGTATAGCGCGCCTGCCTGTCACGCAGGAGGTCGCGGGTTCAAGTCCCGTCGGGCCCGTTTTCATCCCCTTGAATTAGCCACAGATTGTGTCCTACAATGCTGTGGCTTTTTTCGTACCTGGCAATTGTTATTTTATCTCGTTTCAGATTCGGACTTTTGAATACAGGTTTGCAAGTAGAATCCTACAATAGAGGAGCAGAACCGCCGTGGTTGACCTTAAATTAATTCGCGAAAATATTGACGCTGTCCGCCAGATGTTAGTAGATCGACACATTGCAGCTGACTTGGATCGCTTGGTGGAGTTGGACACTCGCTGGCGTGAGAACTTGACATATACACAATCCCTCAAAGCACACCAGAACAAAGTCTCCCAAGAAATTGCCCAATTAAAAAAGGAAAAACTGGATGCCACAGAGACGATCTCGGAGATGCGGGAACTCTCCCAAAAAATCAAGGAACTCACTGCGGAAGCTAACAATACAAAAACCGAGGTAGAGGCAATCCTGTTGACAATTCCAAATATGCCGGAGGCGAGTACACCTGTTGGTATCAGCGAAGACGATAACATTGAAATCAAGACGTGGGGTGAATTGCCCAGTTTCGATTTTCAACTGAAATCGCACTGGGAAGTCGCTGAACAGTTGGATATTGTCGATTTTCAACGCGGTGCTAAGGTGGCAGGAAGCAACTTTGTGCTCTTTAAGGGCTTAGGGGCGCGATTGGAACGCGCACTGATTCAATTCATGCTTGATCTGCACACCACCCAACATGGCTATACTGAAATTTCGCCACCGTTTCTTGCCAATCGACCGACGATGACAGGAACAGGTCAACTTCCCAAATTTGAGTCGGATATGTATCGGTGTGATAGGGATGAAGAGAACCCTGACAGCGATTTGTTTCTGATTCCAACTGCCGAAGTGCCCGTGACCAACCTATTTGCTGGTGAAATACTTTCTGCTGACGAATTGCCTATTTACTATACCGCCTATACGCCATGTTTCCGGCGTGAGGCAGGTGCTTACGGTAAGGACACACGAGGCTTACAACGCATCCATCAGTTTGATAAAGTGGAAATGGTGAAGTTCACCACACCTGAGACTTCCTACACCGAGCATGAATCGCTACTGGAGAATGCTGAGAGTGTTTTGCAGGCACTCGGCTTGCCGTATCGCGTCGTGCAACATTGTACGGTGGAACTTGGCTTCTCCGCCGCGAAATGCTACGATATTGAGGTCTGGGCACCTGGGGGACAGCGGTTTTTGGAGGTCTCCTCTTGTAGTAACTTCGAGGCGTTCCAAGCACGTCGCGCAAACATTCGATTCCGCCCGGAACCCGGTGCAAAACCGGAGTTTGTTCACACGCTCAATGCGTCTGGGACAGCATTGCCGCGCGTCGTCATCGCGCTCCTTGAGACGTATCAGAACCCTGATGGCACAGTACGTGTACCTGCTGTTCTACAACCGTATATGGGTGGTCTAACACAGATCGGGTAAGGTTTTATTGTAGAGTCGGTCTTGACCCTACCTATTTCGTTTTCTCTAATACTGAAACTACAAGAAACTAAGCATTTGATTCCATCCGCGGGCGAAGCACCTTCAATTCTTTGAGAAGAACATCTCCTTTTTTCTTTGCTTTTTCTTCCAGTTGCTCCAAGTTCTCCCGATTTGTCTTTATGGTGAACCCAGCGTCTTCGATCATCTGAAGGGTGCGCGATGTTGCTGTCCCTGTTGCATTCAAATAACCTTCTACAAACATTGAATTTGCCGGGTAGAGTGCCATCACTTCCATGCTTCGTAGATGGTGTTCCCTGCCTGCTGCTATCCGTATCTCTGCTCTCGGATTCAAAAATCGATACAGACAAAGCACACGAAGGCAGTAATCCGGGGTCAAGGTGGGTGTCTCGGTTAATTGCGTTCCAGATATCGGAAGAAAGAAATTGACTGGAAGCGAAGCTACCTCAAGTTGTCGCAATGCTTTCGCTACCTGAATTAAATCATCTACTCCTTCACCCATTCCGACAATGACGCCTGAACAACAGGCGAGTCCAACTGTTTGTGCCGCTTGTAATGTTTCCATTCTGTCCTGATAACTGTGCGTACTACATATCTTCGGATAGTGAGTTTCGGAAGTATTCAGGTTATGGTTCAATCTATCCAATCCCGCATCTTTCAAGGCACGCGCGGCTTCTATATCGATCAGTCCGGCAGAGAGACATACCTCGATTGGATAGCGCTCTTTCACGGTTCCGATGAGTTCAGCGAGGTGGGCAACCCGTTTTGGTGAAGGACCGCGACCGCTCATTACAATACAGTAGCGATAGGCACCTGATTCATAAGCGCGTTCGGCTTCTGCCAAAATCTCGGCATCAGGTTTTAAAGGGTATGCCTCGATGTCTACTGATGCGGAACTTGCCTGTGCACAATAGTGGCAATCCTCTGGGCAGTAACCGTTCTGCGCGTTGTTGAGAATGTGTAGTTGGACCTCGTTCTGGAAGTAGGTTTTACGGACCTGATACGCAGCATCCAAAAGCGGAAGCAAATCTATTTCTGGTGCAATTAAAATCTTTTCGCAGCACACATCAGAGAGTAGTTCGCCTTGGAGACTCGTGGTTGTTAGGTTATGATAAAATGTTGTTTCCATCTTTCGATTTTTTCTTTGTTCTTAGTAGAATTTATAGTTTTCTGCGTCATTCATCAGAGTATTCGCTAAACATCCCACACAATGTCAGTGGCATTGAAAACTGGACCTTCGGTGCAAACACGTTGATATTCAAAATTATTCGTGTCTATGCGAACTGGACAAACACAGCCAAGACACACCCCCATTGCACATCCCATCCGATTTTCCATTGCAATTTGGGCGGGCACTTCAAAATCTGCGGCGATCTTTGTGACAGTAGCTAACATGCCGTGGGGTCCACATGCATAAATCATCGGACGGTGCCAATCAGTGTGCTTAAGCAGATTTGCAAGGATGTCGGTAATATATCCATGGTGTCCTATGCTTCCGTCATCGGTCGCGATATGCACCGTGATACCGATGGATTCTAAATCCACCACACTCAAGAGTCGGGCATGATGTTGTGCCCCGACTAATCCGATCGTTTCTATACCGTTTTCACGTAATGCCGCAGCCAGTAACATGAGTGAGGCGATACCTGCGCCTCCACCAACAAGAACTGCCGGTTCCGATTTTGTTGTGAGGTTAAAAGTGTTTCCGAGGGGACCTAAGACTTGCAGGGGTGCTCCTTTCGGCATCTCTGACAGCCGTTTTGTTCCCTCACCAATGATCTGATAGAGCATCGTTATCTCGCGTCCTTCGACAGTATAAATAGTGAATGGACGACGGAGTAAAAGCCCAGGACCGTGTGAAATCATGACGTGAATGAATTGCCCCGGACGTGCATGCTGCGCAATCTCATCGCACTCACAACGCAATAGATAATGCGCTTCTGCCACCTCCTCATTTGAGATAATAGCAGTATGGAGGTCATAACTTTTTGCCGAACGGTCATTTCGCATAGCATATATGTTACCACGAAAAATGTGATATAGCAAGGCTGTTCTGAGAAAAACTATTACTTTTTTACTATCTTTTTCGGAACAAGTGTTTCTATAGAAACAAGAGCAACCTTGCTGTGGCAAATCTTATAGTAAAACGATAAATAGATAGACATTATGGATACACATAAAATCTGCTCTTTATAGTCGGGGTTTGTAACCCCGACGCTTTACTTTGTCTCTTTTCATAGTCCTCGCAGGATAATATGAGGAAAAAAGAATTTGCTTGTAATTTTTAGAGGTTATGTTACAATTAAGCGCGGAGGAAAACAATAAATAGTGAAAAACATATTGAAATTTAGTAGTGATCGCCGTTTCAAAATCGTTCAATTTACCGATATTCATTGGCACAACGGCGAAGGCCCTGATAAGCAGTCAGCGGTGTTGATGGCGCAAGTAATGAAAGCCGAATCCCCGGATTTAATTGTGCTGACGGGCGATATTTTGGCTGGTGGTGGATGCGATGATGCTGCTGATTCTCTCCGACAGGTTATCAAAGTTGTGGAGGAGGGTGGCGTTCCATGGGCGGCGGTTTTGGGTAATCATGATGATGAAGGTACCGCCAATCGCCATGAACTCATGGCAGTAATGCAGGAAAGCACACTATCGCTCGCTCAACCTGGACCTGCAGAGGTGCCTGGAGTCGGTAATTACACTTTAGCCATCCAGAGTTCTGAAGGGACTGTTCCAACTGCGGTGTTGTATTTCATTGATTCGGGCAGTTACGCACATACGGATATTGGCGGCTATGATTGGATTAGACGCGAACAAATCGCATGGTATCTGCAAGAATCCGCAAAGTTCACTGCTGAAGCACGGAATCCACTTCCTGCACTCGCCTTTTTCCATATCCCAATTCCTGAATATCACGAGGTATGGGATTTTCATACCTGCTACGGTGTGAAATATGAGGATGTCTGCGCGCCGCAGGTTAATACCGGTTTCTTCGCTGCGATGCATGAAGCTGGTGATGTGATGGGGACTTTTGTCGGACACGAACATGTCAACGACTTCTGGGGTGATTTGCATGGGATTCGTCTCTGTTACGGTCGCGCTACTGGCTACAATACTTACGGTAGAGAAGGATTTCCCCGAGGGGCGCGTGTGATTGTATTACAGGAAGGCGAGCGACAATTTGAGACATGGCTTCATCTCGACGATGGCACGCAAATCCACGCACAACCTGAACATATACCGCTCCAACGAACTTTAACTGAAGATTAAGGGATTGTATGAAATCTAAGAGTTTAGTGTTTATCTTAAGGAGGAAACTGTGAGAGCAAATTCCGAAATTTCTATCCGACACGAAGGAAAAATCGCAATATTTGACATTACAGGGTATCTCACCGATGCTTCTGAACCTATGTTGAGTAAGGCTTACGCCGATGATGAGGTCCAGGACGCAGAAAAGGTCTTGCTTAATTTTGAACAGCGTAGTTTCATCACAAGTAGTGGGTTCGGTGAGATCATCAGATTGCTCTGGAAAATGCGGGAAAGAGGGCAAGCTTTACGCGTGGCACACCCATCTACGCAAGTCCGGAATATTTTTAATACTATTGGACTTACACAGAGCATCGGTGTTTTTGAATCCGAAGAAGCGGCATTGGAAGATTTCTAATCTGTTTTTTATTCTTTGAGGGTATTGTTCGGAATTCAAGGGAAAAGGGTATACATATTCATATTCAATATTATACCTAACAAACTCCAGAAACTTCCTGCGAGGAACTGACCGAATACAAGACCCAAGAACAGTGGTAACGCTTTGCGATAGGCTCGCACCCCACCCGTAGTAAAAAGTAACTGCTTGAAGAGCCAACCTAAAAAGATTGAAAACCACATCCAGCCGATAGCCCAGCCATTCCCAACGGCGTAGCCAACAGGATAAAATGGCCACCACAGAAATCGGCGTTTCAGAAACGTCAGTACACCCGTAAAGAAGAAACCAAAGGCCATATGTTGGATAGCGGGTATATTTGGTACCCGCGGGGCAATAATCCAGCTTTGCAAGCGGTTAAACTCACCAACCCCCCATCGTGCAAATCGGTATTCATAATAGAGTGCCACATGCCCAACAATCGAAATGATTGTCCCCACAATTGATGCCACAATTAGGGCAACGACCAATCTATTCTCATGAAAACGGAAGTGTTTGCCGATTTTGAACGCCTCCAACTGATGCGGCATTGGATGGCACCGGTAGCCGTACGCTAACCACGACAGTAGAGTTGTGTTTGTTAGGTTTTGTGCCCCTAACGGTCTGCTTCCGCCAAACAGAATCATAATCCTGTCTGGATGCATATTGTGTAATTCATGCGTCGGCGGTCCAAGTTCGGCACGCATGCGTGTCATCCCAAGACATAACACTAAGTAGATGCTGAAATAGCCGAGTGCAACCCACGGCGACAGCCCCGCGAAATACCAGAACGCCAACACAAATGCCATACTGATCACCAGTCCAAAGACGGCAAGTCGGTATAAACCGTCTTTAGATTTAAAGGAAAACACACCGCTGAATACCTCAATAATCTGTCGCCGACTTGTGACGAGTGCAAGAACGCCAATGCCGAGCCAAGCACCACCGCGCTGCACCGGTTGTAAACCGATAGCGGTTGTCCATCCTGTCGCACTGAAAAAGACCCGTTGTGCACCCCAAAACAGATAGAAAAACCAAAACGAGAGTGCCAACTCCAACGGCATGAGATACCCAAACCCTATCGCAAATGGATAAACGTAGATAGGCAAACGTCCCACGGCGTTCCACGGACGTTCAGAAAAATAGAGTTGATACTTGATTTTGAGCGAAGGGATTACTGGAAAGAGGTAGTTCAGTCCCGCCAGAATCTCTAACCCGAACGCTATTCCGAAACCGAGCCAAATTAACTTGTTGCGGAAGAGGGCAGACGTGTTGCCGAGTAGTTCAATAGGAAGTGTCGTCAACGGATAACTCAACTTCTCGTGATCAACCCACTGTTTTCTGATAATGATGTTGACGCAAAGCATCATAAATAGGATGACAATCACCAAGCCGCTCCATGCCAGAATCGGCCACATCCACGCTTGCAAGTAATGCGCCTGCCAAAATGTATCATCTCCCTCAAAGTAACCCTGTAGAATCCCTTGATCGGTGATTGTTAGCCATGTCGGCATGAATCGGAAAAAAAGTTCTGTCCACTCATTTTCAGGGGTCGCAAACCATCCGGCGTTGACGATCATCGGGACCAATTGTCGGACGATGTCGTGACCGGCGAGTGCCGTCGCCACTGAGACCATTATATAGCTTAGTGCAAGCTCGCGCGATGTCGGCGCAAAGCCTTTGAAGAGCTTTTTGAGAAGCGGGGATATTAGGGCTAAGAGAAAGAATGTAAAGAGGACTGTCGGAAAGATGGAAAAGTCGGTCAGTTCCCATACGACGCGATTTTCAGCAGAGATAATCCAATAGCAGGTGAGAATAATGAGAATCGAACCCAAAACGAGAGTGCCGACAATGAACCGGAACGTTGACGGTTTCTGAACGTTTTCGGTTGTGCGTGACGCTTTGTGATTCATGGCTACAGTATACCATATCAGGCAACTTACGGCAAAGGATATGTGCAGTCATGGCTCTGCTTTTGCCATTCATCGCACTTTATGGTATAATAAGAAACACTTGACTTTGCACGAAGGGGAAAGACTATGCCATCCCGTGTTCTTCAGAATGGCGACATACTTCCTAACGTCAATAAGATACTCATCATCCGCGTTGATGGTGTCGGTGATCTGCTGAATTCGACACCAGCAATCTCGTTGTTACGCGAGAATTACCCATCGGCAGAGATCACAGTGTTAGCACGACCACTCAATGCCCCTGTATTGATCGCTAATCCTGATGTGGACAGAGTCATAATTTTTGCACGCGATGGAGAACACCGTGGAATCAAGGCGCGACTCCAATTCTATCGTGAGCTGCGCCGTGAGAGGTTTCAACTTGTTGTCGCGATGCAGACTGCTATGTGGTCCCATCTTGTTGCTTTTCTCTCAGGTGCTTCGTACCGCTTAGGTCGTTATCAGAAACGGTTCAGGTCTACCCTTACGCACGCTTGGCACGGCAAATATCCAAAAGGTGAAACCCACGAAGTTGATAGAAACTTGGAACTGGTGCGATTAATCTGTAAAGGTGAGGGTACACGACAGATGAAATTCCATTTATTGCCTGATGAGATTGACAATGCGAAGGCATACCTTGAATCATCAGGGATCCGCTTTGATACTTCTCTCATCGGCATCCATCCCGGTGGCAGTTCGTTTGATAAACGTTGGCCCGAAGAACGGTATGCTGAACTTGCTGACAGGTTGGCACGACAGTATAATGCTACGATACTTCTCTTGCGCGGTCCCGGAGAGGCAGCGTTGACACATAATATTCAACAATCAATGCAGTCTAATGCTATTGTCCATGCACCGGAAACAATTCGCGAATTGGGAGCACTCTTATCTTGTTGTAACCTGGTAGTTTGCAATGATTCGGGTCCAATGCATCTTGCCGCAGCATTAGACGTGCCGATGGTAGCAATCTTCGGTCCCACAGATCATGTGGCATGGCACCCGTTGAGCGAGAACGCCTCTATTGTACGGCGGGATATGCCGTGCTGGCCCTGTAGCGCGCATAAGTGCAAAATCGGATGGGAATGCACGAAGAAACTTCCTGTTGAGTCGGTTTGGGATGCAACAACAACAACCATAGAAACGAGGGAGAAATGAAGATCGTTGTAGTAGGATGGGGGACAACGGGAGATGTCTATCCCGTTTTAGCACTCTCAGAACGCTTGCTTGAAAGAGGTCATCAGGTGCGTGTCTGTGCGCTTGCACTTTATAGAGACAAGATACTTGAGATTGGTGCAGAATTCTACGAGATTGGCGTCGATTTTGATTTGGAAGAGTTCCACGCTGCGATGGATGCTGTTATCCCAAAACGTGACCCTCTTGCGATGATGCGGCTTATTGTGGAGGAAGGCATTGTCCGCCGTGGTGAAAAATGGTATCAGGACTGCTTGGCTGCAATGAAGGGGGCGGATTTAGCAATTTGCCATTCAGTAGACATTCCTGCCCAAGAGGCTGCTATCAAAAATGAGATCCCGTGGCTTACTGTGACGTATTGCCCTGCTATCATAAAATCTCTCGATTTTGCCCCCTATCCGTTTCCGAATTGGGGACGCGCGTTCAATGCAATCGTCTGGAAACTCGCACAACTGCGGCTTACGTCGAGTATAGATTCTCTTTTTAATCAATTTATCGTCTCCGTGGGTGGGAAACCACGCAATGCGGTGTTGTTAGATGGTATGTATTCGCCACATCTTAACCTTATTGCCGCATCTCCAACGCTCTGTCCACCGGCTGATTTTCCGCCGAATCACAAGTTCACTGGGGTGTGGCATCTTGCTTCCCCAAGTTATGATCCATCGTCTGAACTTGTCGCTTTTTTGGAAGAAGGTCCACCTCCAGTTATCATTACGTTTGGTTCTATGGGGGGATCCAATGGACGTGAAACAACGAAAATCTTGATTGACGCTGTTAGAAGAACGAACCAACGCGCTGTTATCCAATCGGGGTGGGGAAGACTCGGCACACAGGATGAACTACCGAATATCTTCTGCACGGAGTATGTCCCTCATCAGTGGCTGTTTCCACAAGGGAGCTGTGTCGTGCATCACGGTGGCGCAGGGACGACTGCTTCAGTGTGTCGCGCAAGAGTTCCTTCTGTTGTTGTAGCGCATAACGCCGATCAGCCCTATTGGGGAAAACGTCTTTCAGACTTAGGGGTTGCCCCGAAGCACTTGCACCGTCGAAACCTTACCGCCGAACGTCTGGCAAAGCGGATTCAAAAAGTCTTGGATACACCTGCGATGAAAGAGCGCGCACAGGTTTTGGGAAAACAGATGGAGACAGAGGACGGCTTGACGACCGCTATTGAACTGGTTGAATCTTTTTAACGATTAATTCTGAGCTGCTGCGTCCGTTGTCCTTGCAGTCTTCCAATTATAAAAAAAACTTTCTTAATCCAAAGTGGGTTCCTAATCAATTTTAGATCGATATTGACAACAGATATACCATCTGAACGTACATAATTAAAAAATGCTGAAAAAGATCCTTGTTTTCAGTTTTAGTTTTATTGGCGATGCAGTACTGTCTACTGCCGTTATCCAACCCGTACGAGCACACTTTCCAAATGCGCATATTACCTTCCTTGTCGGACCGCGGGCATATGACCTATTTGCTACTGAACCGAACATTGATGCTACTATTGTTTATGACAACCGAGGCAAACACGCGGGTTGGATGGGGAGACTGCGCCTCATAAAGACTTTGCGACTTGATAAATTCGACATCGTTGTGAATCTACGAGACAGCCTCACGGCACGGTGTATCGGGGCAGAGCACTGGGGGCTGCTCCGAGGTGACAGCAACCGCCATGCCGTTACTCGATATTTGGAAGCACTTCAGAAACATGGCGTTAATACCGTAGACGCACATCCGCATTTACAACTAACGGATGAAGAACAGACCGCAGCACACCAGTTTCTTCTTGAAGCAGGTCGCGGGTCAGAACGGATATTGATTGGCATCCATCCGGGTGGGAATTGGGCATACAAGTTGTGGGACGCAAAAAACTATGCCCAGGTCGCAGGCACTTTGGCGAAGAAGCTAAACGCAGCGATTTTACTCTTCGCAGGTCCGAACGAGCGCGAACTCCAGACGCAGGTCGCGAACATGATGGATGTTCCGCCGATTCTCGTCAAGACAGATAATCTTCGGCAACTCGCTGCGTTAATCTCGGCGTGTGATGTCTATGTTGGTAATGACACGGGACCGATGCATATCGCAGCGGCTGTGGATACACCAGTCGTTGCGCTTTTCGGTTCAACGAACCACATTCGAAGCGGTCCCTATGGTAATAAGCATACCGTTGTGCAAAGTGGGATAGATTTAGGTTGCAATCCGTGCCATCCAGGACGGCATCCGGGGGGCTGTGGTCTTGGCAGTTGTGAAGTGATTGCGGGGATTACAGCAGGGCAGGTACTGGAGGCTGTGGAGCGTTATACATCTTCAATCTCAATATCAAAAGGTAGTCGGTAGGCGAGAGTTTAATCAGGTTCTCATTATCAATGTGATCCAACAATTATGCAGGAAATGCTATTAGGTATCACGGTTTCCGCCATTGTAATCGCAAACTGTTAAGCACAACAGACACACTGCTAAACGCCATCGCAAATGCCGCAAGCATTGGATGCAACTCACGTAACATTGGTGGCAAAAACACAAGTGGGAATAACACTCCGGCAGCAACGGGAATTAATAGAACATTGTAGAAAAATGCCCAGAAAAGATTCTGCTTGATGGTGCGTAGTGTTGCCCGACTTAATCGGATAGCCTCTGGAATTGTGCGTAACTCGCCGTGCATCAGGGTTAAGTCTGCTGTCTCCATGGCAATGTCTGTTCCAGTACCGAGTGCCATGCCAACGTCTGCTTGTGCGAGTGCGGGTGCATCGTTGATGCCGTCTCCCACCATTGCCACAAGTCCACTGTTTTCTGCTTGTAATTCCTTAACAGCCGATGCTTTGTCTTCCGGTTTGAGCTCTGCCATGACATCAGCAATTCCGGCAGCCTTAGCTATTGTATCAGCGGTAACACGGTTATCGCCTGTCATCATTGTTACTGTGCATCCGAGTTCGTTGAGTTCGGCGATGGCGACTTGTGCTTCTGGTTTCAACGTGTCTGCAACAGCAAGGAGTCCCTCAACGTGTCCATCAACAGCGACCCATAGGACGGTCTTTGCCTCGGTTTGTAAACGTGCTGCTTCTTCCTCAAATCCCTCAGTCCGGATGCTATGCTGTTGAATTAAGGATAAGTTGCCTATTACTACTGTATTTTCACCGACTTGTGCGATAATACCGTGTCCAGCGACGGCTTTAAACGCACTTGGTGCAATGATGCCGAGTCCACGTTCTTTAGCGGCTTGGACGATTGCTTTTCCGATAGGGTGTTCACTGCCACGTTCCGCAGAGGCAGATAGTTGTAGGAGTTCCGATTCACCTTTGTCCGTTAGGACATCGGTAAGGGTAAGTTGTCCACGAGTCAAAGTGCCTGTTTTATCGAGGACGATTCGGGATAATGCGCCTGCGCGTTCTAACGCTTCGCTGTTTCGGAAGAGGATACCGCGGTTTGCGCCGATCCCAGTGCTTACCATAATAGCCGTCGGTGTGGCAAGCCCTAATGCACACGGACACGCGATAACAAGCACTGCTACCAATCGGAGCATTGCTGGTGTGAACCCGCTCCCGATGAGAAACAACCATACAAGGAATGTTACAGCGGCAATTCCGAGAACAACAGGGACGAAGACACTCGCGACTGCATCAGCGGTGCGTTGGATAGGTGCTTTGCTTTGCTGTGTTGCCTGTACCAATTGAATAAGTCTTGCAAGTGCGGTTTCTGAACCGACGCGCGTGGCTTCAATCGTGAGCATGCCGCTCTGGTTAATCGTTGCGCTGGCAACTGAATCCCCTTCTGATTTGTCTACAGGAATGCTTTCACCGGTGAATAGGCTTTCGTCAACAGCACTTATGCCTTCGCGCACAACGCCATCTACCGGGATGCTTTCTCCGGGACGAACGACGAGCAGATCGCCTGCTGCCACCTGTTCGACAGGGATTTCTTGTTCTTTGCCATTTTTAAGGAGGGTAGTCGTTTTTGGGGAGAGACGCATCAGTTTCTTGAGTGCAGCACTTGTTTGCCCTCTGGCGCGTGCCTCAAGAAGTTTGCCAAGTTTGATCAGTGTAATGATGACAGCGGCTGTCTCAAAGTAGACATGAGTTCCGAGACTGGAGACGTTGGCAGCTAAGGCAATCAATACCGCAACGCTATAGAGAAACGCCACGGATGAACCCATTGCTACAAGCACGTCCATGTTAGCAGAACGATTGCGCAGTGATTTAACGCTGCCGACGTAATAATCCCAACCGACATAAACCTGAACCGGTAGGGCAAGAGCCAGCATCAACCAGTTTACCCAGGACGCATTTGCCCACGCTCCTACCAGATTCATATCTCTGCCCATGCTGAGTAGGAAAAGAGGGAGTGTGAAAAGCAGTCCAACGCTGAATTGTTGCTTTTGTTGTCGGAGATCTTCGGCGCGTGCAGCCGCTTCCGTATCTGCATCAACTACGTCGAAACCGAGGTCTCGGATCTTATCGACGATAGTTTCCTCACTGAGCGTAGATGCATCGAAAGTGACAGCGGCATATTCGGTGGCGAGGCTGACTTCCGCGACAAGGATGCCTTCCATCTTTTTAAGATGGCGTGTGATAGTGCTTGCGCAATTCTCGCAGTGCATCCCAGTTATCGGTAGGCTAATCTGATGTTCCATTTTTTTAATGGTTATCAGTACGCCTGCTACGCAGGCTTTCAGTTATCAGTGCTCGGTTAAGAGATCCCTGTACAAGTTGCTAACATCTGTAACCGCCACAAACCCACGTACCAAGAACCGAAAACTGACAACCATTCCCTCGTTATCCTAAGTGGACAGGTAGTCCGGTTTCCAAAGATTGGTTGGCGGCGATTGACAGGATAGCGGTTTTGGCGGCATCCGAATAAGGTGAGCGGATTGCGCTGCCATCTCCCGTCCGAACTGCTTCAATAAAGGTGCTATCCATGTCGATTGTGCAATTGTTTTCCGGGTTCCACGTAGTTGTTTCTTCGCCGGTAGAGAGCACAAGCGCGCGACGAAGATGGTATTCAAGCGAACCGTCCTCACAGAAAATGTCTAACCCAGAACGCCGCATTCCATTCGTTGTGAAGCAGGCTGAGAACATAACGCCAAAGACACCGCTCTCAAATTGCAAAGAGACCGCAGATGCTTCCTCAATATCGTAATCCACATTTGGAATCATATCGTTGCGTGCGACAGCATAGACGGTCTTGACTTCGCCGAAGAGATAGCGCGCCATATCAAATTCGTGTGTGGTCTGCTCCGTGTGTTGTCCACCAGACTTCGCCTTCTCGCGCCACCATCCGCCGGGCATTCCGCCCATCCAGTAGCCCATGAAGAATCCGACGCGCCGGGAAGCGAGCAGTTCCTGTGCTTTGTCGATGATGTCAAGATAACGTTCCTGATAGCCCGCAGCAGTTATGATACCTTTTTCTTCTATTTCGGCTGCGATCTCCTTTGCTTCATCGGTATTCATGTGTACCGGTTTTTCCACAAACATCGGTAATCCGGCAGCGACGACAGCACGTTCAGGAGCACCGTGGGCAAACGGTGGGATTGATATATATACAGCATCCAATTCTTCGCGTGCGAGCATCTGGTTATAGTCTGCATAGGCTTTTCCGCCATACTGCGTGGCAGCCTGCTCTGCTTTTTCGAGTACAATATCACAAAAGGCGACGAATTGTGACCCACCAATCTCGGTTAATTCGCGTAGGTGGCGGTTCATGTTACCACCTGTGCCGATAAAGCCTAATCTAACATCTGACATATTTTAAACTATTGTCCTTGCTCGTTTTTCTCCGTTGTCGAGAAACGGATAGTTATTAATTCAGGGATTCTTGATTAAGAGCCTGCTAAATCGCTTAAAAAACAGAATTCTGTGCTGGGTTAAGCATGAGCGATGGTAGAATACCGATAAGCAACACGCCAATCGCTGCGATGATTAATCCTATGACGAGGGTTGAGGAATATGGGCTAAACTCCAGCTCCTCTTCCGGTTCGCGCATATACATTGTTACAACAACACGGAGATAGTAGAACGCCGATATCGCAGTATTGATCGCACCAATAATGACGAGCCAGATATGTCCTGCTTGAACTGCTGATTTGAAGATGTAAAATTTACCGACAAATCCAGCAGTCGGGGGAAACCCCGCAAGGGACAAGAGCATTAATGTCATGAACATGGCAAGTAACGGCTTGCGCATTCCAAGTCCTGCGTAATCGGAAATCATGAGACTCTCGCCATCGGCAGTTTTTGCCAAGATAACCGCACCGAACGCCCCAATATTCATTATGCAGTAAACCAGAAGGTAGAGCATCGTGCTGGAGATACCATCGTTGTTTGCTGCCGCTAAGCCTATCAGCACATAGCCAGCGTGTGCAATACTTGAATATGCAAGCATCCTTTTGATGTTGGTTTGCGCAATCGCAATGATATTCCCAACCGTCATTGTTAGCATTGCCAATACGATGAGAACACCACCCCACTCAACTTGCAGACTTGGCAGTGCTTCCATGAAGATTCTGAGGAACGCTGCAAACCCAGCAGCCTTTGGTCCTGCAGAAATAAACGCTGCTATCGTTGTAGGCGCGCCTTCGTAAACATCGGGTGCCCACTGATGGAAGGGGACAATAGCGACCTTAAAGCCGAACCCAACGACAAGCAGGAACATCCCGGCTAAAAGTAGCGGTGATTTATTCGGAGACGTAATTGCCTCAGCAATTGCAGGCACGCTTGTTGTTCCAGCACCACCGTAGATTAAAGCAATTCCATAGAGGAAAAACGCACTCGCAAATGCACCGAGCAACAGATATTTCATCCCCGCTTCGCTTGAGGCAGGACTCTCTCGGAAATAGCCTGCTAACACATACAGTGATAACGACATCAGTTCCAAACCAAGGAAAACGATAATCAACTCATTGCCTGCCGCCATCAACATCATTCCGAGCGTTGCAAGCAAAATGAGTAGATAGTAAGGTCCTTGCTTTCTGTCACCGCTCCCTAAGTAGCTTATAGAAATCAAAGCCACTAAAATTGTTGAAACGAGGAAGATAATATTGAAGAAGAGTGAGAAATTATCTACCTTGAACATATCG
Source organism: Candidatus Poribacteria bacterium (assembly GCA_958295815.1). Classification (GTDB taxonomy): domain Bacteria; phylum Poribacteria; class WGA-4E; order WGA-4E; family WGA-3G; genus WGA-3G. Next base: position 1,334,006 of record OY282374.1, read on the forward strand.
TTGAATTGGGTACCGACTGTACCTGCCTGATGCATCTGGATAGAAACCCATAAAGCAATAGCAGCACCAACGATTGTCATCCAGCCGAGGACCTGTTTAGAAATAGAGTCAAATAGGTCGAAAACGAGCACGATGAGCAATGTCAAAACGATAATCAGTTCCGGCATCAGCAACTGCCAGTTAATTTCTATTGGCATTCATAATCTCCTTTTGTAGTCTTAAGTGCGCTACCGCAGGAACACAAAAGTCACAATCACAAAGAGAGGGACTAAGATTACTATCGACCAGAGCATATATCCGAAGAAACTCGGCATACGGATACCGCTTTGTTCTGCTATTGCTTTCACCATGAAATTCGGTGCATTGCCGATATAGGTATTCGCACCCATAAACACCGCCCCAACAGAAATAGCCGTTAGCAATTTGACAAACTCTAAGTGCTCAGGATCCGTCAATTGCCCGGACAGGATTTCTGGTACCAGTGCTTCGGTGAGATGTAATTTTCCGAGTGCTGTGTTAAAGAATGTCAAATAGGTCGGGGCATTGTCCAGGAAACTCGACAGAATTCCGGTCACCCAGAAATAGTGTAAGGGTTCTCTTATTGCTCCGATTAACCCACGTAACTCACCATTTTCACCAGCCTTCAGAATCGCTAATGCCGGAATAATCGTCATAAAGATACCGGCGAATACTTTAGCCACTTCCTCAATCGGTTCCCATGAGAACTCGTTTGCTTGACGCAATTCCCCGCTGAACGGTGTGAATCTGAGCGACAATAATCCCATAACGACAATCAGGACATCGCGGGCGATATTTTGCCAGTAAACGTGGACACCGAGGATATTGACTTCTCCTAACTTCACGGTTCCACTCATCAACACCGCAGCAACGATACCAAGGAGGAAGGTTAAGTTGAAAAGTCCGTCTACACGGAGCGGTTCGCTGGTTCCATCGTCTGGGACTACACCGCCTTCCCTTTTAAACATAAACGTGTCGAAAACAAAGAATATCGCGATTAAGATGATGCTAATAAATAGCATGTGTGGGAAGAGAGCTGTTGTTGTCCAAAAGAAAGGCACGCCGTGCAAGAACCCTAAAAAGAGCGGTGGATCACCTAACGGCGTTAAAGAACCCCCGATGTTGCTCACCAGAAAAATGAAGAAGATAATCAGATGGACTTTACTCTTCCGATACTCGTTAGCTCGAATCAACGGACGGATGAGGAGCATTGATGCGCCAGTGGTTCCCACCCAAGAGGCGATGGCGGTTCCGATGAGCAATAAGAGTGTATTGACTATCGGTGTGCCACGCAACGTGCCACGCACGAGAATCCCGCCTGCGACCGTGAACAAACCCCATAAGAGAATGATGAACGGGATGTAGTCTATTAGGTAGATATGCAGGATATCGTAGAACGCGTCGCCTCTGAAAGCCACGAGATAAGGAATCGCGAAAACTAACGACCATGCCAATGACATTTTCCCCCCGTGGTGAACAAGAAAGTGTGAATCTAAGACGAGTGGGAAAATCGCGATTGAAAGTAAAATACCGACGAATGGAATAATACTCCAGATAGGCAATTTTGCGCCATCTACTCCGCCGTGGTGTGCCCCATCACCGTGTGCATCGTCTGCACCGAATGCCTCTATTGAAACCGATAGAGCAAGACCTAAAATTACACAAAGAATAAGACAAGATGCGAGTTTGAACTTCACTTACTTCGTCTGTGCCTCCTTTTCATTCTTTTCATGTTGTGTTCCTTGTAACGCAAGTTGGCTGTTTTGTAGTTTCCGTTCTTCTATATGTCCCGTGGCGGATTGAGTTTTCACCTGTGTCACAACAACGTCTACTGATTTTTCCATCTTACTCAGGAAAGGCTTTGGATAGACACCAATCCAGACGATGAACAGCAGGATCGGAAGCAACACAACGATTTCGCGGGCGTTCAGATCAGGTAACTCTGCGTTTGTTTTATCCAGTGTTCCGAACATCACCCGTTGGAACATCCACAACATATACACGGCTGCGAGGATCACACCGGCGGTTGCGAAAATTACGTACACCTTGGAGAAAGCCCCCTCAACAAAACTGCCGAACAGTATCATATATTCACCGACGAACCCGTTCAAACCCGGTAACCCGATTGATGACAGCGTCACAATCATAAAAATCGTGGCGAAAACCGGCATCTGTTTTGACAAGCCGCCGAAATCAACGATCATTCTACTATGTCGCCGCTCATAGATCATTCCGACCAAGAGGAATAGTGCGCCTGTGCTAAGACCGTGATTGACCATTTGCAACACGCTTCCCTGAATACCCGCTGGATTTCTTGAAAAGAGTCCTAACACAACGAAACCGAGGTGACTTACACTCGAGTAAGCGACAAGTTTCTTGAGATCGGGTTGTACCATGGCGACTAATGCACCATAGATGATGCCGATGACTGCAAGCGTAACTATCAGCGGCGTGAATGTAGCCGCGGCATCTGGAAAGAGTGGTAGGCAAAATCGAATTATGCCATAGGTCCCCATCTTTAGCAGGACACCGGCAAGGATAACGCTCCCGGCTGTAGGTGCTTCAACGTGCGCATCCGGGAGCCATGTATGGAACGGGAAGAGCGGTACCTTAATAGCGAAGGCAATAAAGAACCCAAGGAATAACAGATCTGAATGTCTGAATGGACCACTTAGCGTCGTGAGATCAAAGCTATTATTGTTTTGGAAGTATAGTGCTAAAATGCCGACAAGCATCAAGGCACTGCCCGCCATTGTATAGAGGACAAACTTCACAGTAGCATAAATCCTGCGCTCTCCACCCCAAATGCCGATAAGGAAGTACATTGGGATCAGCATCGACTCCCAAAACACGAAAAAGAGAAAAAGATCCAATGAGCAGAAGACCCCCAACATTCCGGTTTCAAGTGCGAGCAGCGACATCATGAAGCCGCTTAGTCCTTTCTCAACTGAATTCCATGCAGCGAGAATGCACACCGGTGTCAGGAATGTCGTAAGTAATACCAACCACAGCGAAATACCGTCGATGCCGATGTGGTAACTTATACCTAAACCCGGAATCCACTCCTCTTGGGTAACATTTTGGAACGTTGCTGTCGCCGCGTCAAATCCGGTATAAAGCCCCAACGAGATAATAAACGTCAGAAGCCCGATCGCAAGCGCGATGCCTTTGACAGCAGATGCTCCCAACCCTCTGAGCAACACAATCGCTATCACACCAAGCAGTGGTAAAAAAATGACTGTTGAAAGTAACAACAAGGAACCTCCTTTAGGGTAACTTAACTTTCACCGATAGGCACGACCTGCCGGTCTTCACGATTCCGTCTCTTGAATCTCTTGAAGAAATAAATTACCGCCTGAACCAATTCTTCCAAAACACATCATAGGAAAAAACCAGAAAAGCAACGCTCCTCGTGTTTCTGATTCAATTCCTGACGATGCTTAGAAAACCCATCACGGGGCATTGCTCTGCCACCAAGATCTTAACTTACGGTTGAACACAGAAATGTCTTTATCCGAAAAACAGATAGTACGCGAGGAATAGCACAATTCCCAGAACCATTGAAACAATGTACGCTTGGACGAGCCCTGTTTGGAGTCGTCGCAATATTCCCCCAATAAATCGGATAATCGCAGCTACACCGTTAACTATTCCATCAATGATCCCGTTATCAACGAGCTGCCAAAGAATGAAATGAGAACCGTTTTTAATCGGTTGCACGATGAGCGCGTTGTATATCTCGTCAATGTAGTACTTGTTCGCAAGGAGTTTATGTAATGCATTGGTAGGTTCATCGGACGGTGCGCGTTTACTGTAACGCATCCATGCGAAGGCAATACCTGCTAAACCAACAACCGATGAAATTGCCATAAACAAGAGGACATTACCCGATGCTTCATGGTGTGCCTCTGGAAAAACACCCTTCGTGAAATGGTGGAACCAACTCTCATGTCCACCCCAACCTAATAACAAACCGATTAAGGCAGAGGGGATCGCTAAAATTGCTAACGGTATCCACATCACTGGTGGTGATTCATGTACGTGCGAGGCAACGTCCGGGTCGGCGCGAGATTCGCCATAGAACGTCACGAAGATCAAGCGGAACATGTAAAATGCTGTCAGGAATGCCGTAACTAACCCGATAACGTAGATTATAGGCGAACTTCCCCACGCGCTGTGTAAGATTTCGTCTTTGCTCCAGAAGCCACTTAGGAATGGGAATCCTGCAATGGCAAGTGCTCCAATTAAAAATGTCCAGTGCGTTATCGGCATCTTTGCTCTTAAACCGCCCATCTTCCGCATATCTAACTCATTCGCCATGGCGTGCATTACGCTACCGGCGGTGAGGAACATCAGTCCTTTGAAGAAGGCGTGTGTTACCAAATGGAAGACGCCAGACGCGTAAGCACCAACACCGACCCCAAGGAACATATATCCAAGTTGGCTTACCGTGGAATAGGCGAGAATACGTTTGATGTCGTTTTGGGTCAATGCTATTGTCGCCGCGAAGAATGCAGTTAAAACGCCGATCCATGCGACAACTTCACCTGTATGTGCTAATTCATAAAGCACAGCGGAGCGGGCTATCATGTACACGCCTGCTGTTACCATTGTAGCGGCGTGGATTAACGCACTGACAGGTGTTGGACCTTCCATAGCGTCCGGTAGCCACACGTAGAGCGGAATCTGTGCTGATTTACCAATCGCGCCGACAAAGAGTAGCAATGTCGCAATTACGAGGGTGCTGGCTCCAAAAACTTTTTGAAAGTTATCTGCTTCAGCGGCGTCGAATAGTGATGCGAAATCGAGGGTTCCAAATGCTGCAAATAGGGTGAACATTCCTAATAGGAAACCGAAATCACCGATCCTGTTCACAATAAAAGCTTTTTTCCCCGCATCAGTCGCCGACTTCTTATCATACCAGAACCCGATCAGTAGGTAAGAGCAAAGCCCGACGCCTTCCCATCCGACAAACATCATTAGGTAGTTGTTGCCGAGAACAAGGATTAGCATTGCGAACACAAATAGATTTAGGTACGCAAAATAACGTGTATACCCCGGATCGCCGTGCATGTAGCCGATCGAGTACACGTGGATAAGGAATCCTACACCTGTGATTACCAACAGCATTACCGTTGTTAGCGCGTCTACTCGGAATCCGATGTTAAAGGCGAACGTCTCTCCAGTAATCCATTCGTAAAGTGTTTCATCAAAGGGAGTAGCACCGCTGTGAACGCTGGTAAAGGCGATAATCGAACAGATTAGGGAGATAAGCACTGCTAACGCACCGATCCATCCGCTCAGTTTCTCGTTCCCTTTAAGCCATTTTCCAAGCAACCCGTTAATCAGGAACCCAACAAGTGGGGCAACTAACAGAACAACGATTAATTCAAGTGACATTTTTTATCCTTGCTAATACGGTTAGTGGATTATGCTGCTTTAAATATCACGACTTCGCCCGAAATCTGGGAACCTGTCGGAGATTTCTATGCAGCGGATAATCCTTTCTTTACCCTTTCAACGAATTAACTTCATCCACGTTAATCGTTTGACGATGTTTGAAGACGCTTACGATAATGGCAAGGCCGATCGCAACCTCTGCGGCAGCGACAGTCATTACAAAGAAGACAAACACTTGTCCTGTTGCCTCGCCAAGACTGCGACTGATGGCTACAAAGGCGAGATTCGCCGCATTCAGCATCAGTTCAATGCACATAAAGATGATGATAGCGTTCCTACGGATGAGGACTCCGATTACGCCTGTTGTAAACAAGAGCGCGCTTAAGATGAGGTAATACTGTAATTCCATATAAAACCCTTTCTCCTAATGACTGTAGGCTTCTATAGCCGAAGCGGCTTTAGTTTTCAGCCTCACTTCCACGTTTTACCAAGACGATAACTCCAATCAGTGCCGCTAATAGTATGAGCGAGGTAACCTCAAACGGTAAGAGGTACTTGCTGAACAAGAGTTCGCCAATATCATAAGTCGTTGTGGTCGGTGTTTCCGTAGCCGGTTGTGCGGAGGCGATCGCTGTGTTGTTGAGAACGTTTGTAGCGATGTAGACGCCTTCGACAGCGAGGAGGATACCTAAGACTATTGCAAAGCCCTTGAGTTTTCCTGACATCGCACCTTTCGCCGAAAGTGTTCCGAGGTTCAGCAACATAATCACAAAGAGGAACAGCACCATAATAGCCCCGGCATAAACAATCACTTGCACAGCGGCGACGAAGTGCGCACCTAACAGCAGAAACAGTCCTGCTTGTGCGAAAAAGGTCACAATAAGCGAAAGGGCACTATAGATCGGGTGCCGAAACGAGATTACAGCAATTGCGCCGATCAGCGAGACTCCTCCAAAGAGAATAAATAGAATTTGTTCTGCATTCATTAGCGCGTCTCCTACTCTATTGCGTCGAGAGCAGTCGGTGTGAGCCGACTGTCGCTGTCTTGTATTGCTGGTTTAGGTGTCTTCATCGCAAGCAGCCCTGCCACGATTGATGCAACAATAAACGCAGCGACTATATTGCCGATGGCTACCACAAGGCGAGAACTGGTCATTATCCATAGTGTGCCGGTTACAACGATTGAGGTCAACGCAACGGGCAACAGGAATTTCCAACCGAAGTTCATGAGCTGATCGTAGCGGAACCGCGGAAGCGTCCAGCGTACCCAGATGAACACGAATAGGAAAATTGCTGTTTTGACGAAGAATATGCCGAATGAGATGATTCCGCTCCATACGGGACCGCCCATATTCTCTAAACCAAAGAAGTGCCATCCCCCAAGGAAGAGCGTTACTGTCACAGCAGAACCTACAATCATGTTCATGTATTCCGCCATGAAAAACATCGCAAATTTCATACTACTGTATTCTGTGTGGTAACCTGCAACAAGTTCCTGTTCTGCTTCGGCAAGGTCAAATGGTAAGCGGTTTGTTTCTGCGTACATCGCTGTGGTAAACGCTAAAAAGGCAGGAAAGTGAATCATGAAATTCCAATGCCATGGATATGCGCCTTGGGCTGTCGCTATTTCTCGAAGGCTCAGCGAACTCGTTAGCATCAGTACCCCAATGATTGCCAGTCCGAGGGTCAATTCGTAGCTAATCATTTGCGCTGATGAACGTAGGCCACCTAAAAGTGAATACTTGTTGTTAGATGCCCAAGCACCGAGTACAACACCATAGACACCAAGCGACGTTATCGCTAAGACATACAGAATGCCGATGTTGATATCCGCAATCTGGAGGGGTATTTCATATCCGAGTATCGTGATGGAGCTTCCAAACGGCACAACTGCAACTGTAACGAGTGCTGGAACTAAGAGCATTGCTGGCGCAAGCACGTAAAGCGGCTTATCTACATGATTTGGGATGAGGTCTTCCTTAAAGAGGAACTTTAACCCGTCCGCAATCGGTTGTAGGATTCCTTGGAAACCAACTCGATTCGGTCCGAGTCGATCCTGCATCCATCCGCTTACCCTACGTTCTGACCAGATCATTGCCATCACGCCGATAAGTAGCATATGTACAATGATGACAATTTTGGCGGTCGAGCTGAGGATAAAAACGCTAAGTGGTAAATTTTCCATAGTTTCTCCTTCTTGCTGGAAACCCTCATTATCGAGGGCACAGGATTAGGCTAACTTAATTCCTGCGTCTCCGATATTTTGATGCGTTGCATCCTGATAGCCCGGTACATTCTCAGCAATAGCGAGCGCGATCTCACCAGCGAAGTGGTAGTTCATCTCACCGCCTAACTGCTTGGCGAGTTGCTGCGTAATCTCCCAATCCAGACGTGCTTCACCGGGTGGATCAATCGCCTTACGAATCCGTTGTACCCAGCCAGTTGAATTGGTAAAGGTGCCATCTTTCTCAGCGAAAGTGGTTCCCGGCAGCACTACATCTGCTAATTCTGTGATTTCTGAGGGTAAAACGTCTTGCACGATGAGGAAGTCAACGCTCTCTAATGCCGCTTTCTCGGCATCTTCAAGAGGACGTTCCGGGGCACCACTAACGAGATAAACAACTTTTGCCCCTGAAACTTTTTCCCAAAGCGCATCACCTTCTAAAACAACGTTGCCATTCGCGGAACCGAGTATCGTTCGAGCACCCGCCATGTTAGGATTTTTGTCTGCTTCAATGGTGAATTGCGGGAACTTATGTGCTTCACCAGGTAGCTGCCCGAAGAGTCCTAACTGTGTGGTTTTCAGCACATCGTGTGCAAGCTGCTGTAAGACGTAGTTATCTTCATTCGTGCCTTGTGCGGAGCCTATGACAATGATGTCCTCAGCTTCTACTTCCGACAGTTGTTCTGTAATGACTGACAGCGCGTCTGCCCAATGTGTCGGAGAGAGTTCCCCATCAACTCGTTTTAGAGGGAGTTGGAGCCGATCATCGCTGTTCACGTAGTGGTAACCAAGACGACCATCGTCACACATCCAATGTTGGTTGATGTCCTCGTGGAAACGCGGCTTCAGTCGGTAAACGCCATCGGCTTTATATTCGACTGTGATGTTGCAACCGACGCTGCAGCCTGAGCAGACACTGCTCGCCTTCTCCAAGAACCAGGGACGGGATTTGAACAAGAAGTCTTTGCTAATCAATGCTCCTACGGGACAGATGTCAACGACATTGCCTGCAAGTTTATTGTCCAACAACTGTATCGGCGTACCATCATGGCTTCGCGGAATATCGATTTCGTCGTGCGAACCACGATTAATTAAGCCTAATTCACCACTGCCAGAAACCTCTTGACCGAATCGGATACACCGGGTACAGACGATACAACGTGTTGAATAGAGCAGTACGTCGGGTCCCAGGTCCTTTTTCGGCGGAATGTTTTTGACTTCAAGGTAGCGACTCTTATCGCTTCCATGTCGGTGGGAGAAGTCTTGTAGGTCGCATTCGCCTGCTTGATCGCAGACCGGACAATCAAGTGGATGATGTACGAGCAGAAATTCCAGTATGTCTTCGCGTGCTTTTTTGACGCGCTCGCTATCCGTTCTGACGATAAAGTCGTATTTTCCGTCCAACTTTCTCTCTGGCGGTGCCGTTCGCACGGTTGTTGTGCATCCTGTTGCGAGTTGTCGATCAGGAACAATAGCGCCAGCGGGTGGGAAGAAAACGTGCGGTTCGACAAGGCACATTCGGCAATTCGCGGGACGGCTCAACCCAGGGTGATAACAGTAGTGAGGCACCTCAATACCATGTTCCCTTGCTATCTCAACTATATTCATTCCATCTTCGACCTCTATCTCAAGGTCATTCAGTTTAATAAATGCCATTTTTTAATTTTTCCTTGCGGTTCGGTTAGGTAGGCTTAGTGTTTAGCATGCCTCTCCGTATATCCGCCTTCCACTTCGTTTCAGGCTTGCGATCTTAAACTAAAAAGAAGAGAGATGTTAGGACTATCAAAACCTCTTGTGCCTGAACACTGATAACTATTCTTCTGACCGCTGACTATAATCCATCCTACAGATCAGCGAACTCTTTTGGAACAAACCGTTGTTGATACGCGTAATTTTCCTCCGGTGGGACTGTTGCCTCAGCAACCGGTAGGGTAACGAGTTGGCCTTCTCGGATGGTAGCTTCAAACTCGGGCCGGAACTTACGCATGTAACTCACGGCGGGCCACGAGACAGCAATGCCGAAAACACAAATCGTATTCCATGTCATCGTATCCACATTCGCGATATTGTTAGCAACACTCTCCAGCAGATCCAAATCTTCATAAATATCTTCTGTTTCGCCGGTATCCCCCCATCGCCCATTTTCAGCGACACCGAATTTAGGACGTGTCATTGTGCTTTTTCGTCCGTTTCCGTCAGCAATCCGCTGGACGATATCGCGCACCCATGGTGTGCCCCAGCGGCACGGTGTGCACTGTCCACACGATTCATGCGCATAGAACTTCATGATATTGAGTAAGCAATCCACGATATTCCGGGTTTCGTTCATTACGATGATACCGCCGGAACCCAGCATAGATTTGGCGAGTGTGAGAGAGGTAAAGTCAAGGCGCGTATCCAACTCATAGTGTGTCAAAATCGGTGCAGAACTACCACCAGGGATCACTGCTTTCACCTCTTCACCGCGCAAACCGCCAGCGACTTCAATAAGTTCTGTGCATGTCAAGCCAAGGTCGAGTTCATAAACCCCCGGTTCGTTGACATCACCACTGATGCAGTAAAGTTTCGTGCCAGTATTGGGATCAGGTGTTGGTGGATTCGCCCGCGTATCGGCATACGTCGGTCCCATCTGGGTGTACCATTCAACGCCGTTGCCAACAATAAAGGGTAGATTACACAACGTCTCTACATTCTGGACGACTGTTGGTTTCCCGAATACGCCTTCAACAGCGGGGAATGGCGGTTTGTTCCGAGGTTGTCCACGTTTGCCCTCAAGCGACTCAATCAGTCCTGTTTCTTCGCCGCAGATATAGGCACCTGCGCCAGGGTGTGAATAGATGTCAATGTTGAGTCCTGTGCCGCGAACATCCTTTCCGAGGTACCCCTTTTCGTAAGCTTCCTTGATGGCAGCGTCCAACATCTTTTTCCCGAGTGTAAATTCGCCACGGATATAGATATAAGTCGTCTCAATGCCCATGGCGTAGCAGCAAATCAGGATACCTTCGATCAACAGGTGTGGATTCTTCTCCAAAACGTAGCGGTTGCTGAACGTTCCTGGCTCGCTTTCATCGGCGTTACAACACAGGTAGCACGGCTTTATATCTTTGGGGACGAAGCTCCACTTCAAACCCGTTGAAAATCCGGCACCGCCTCTCCCTTTCAACCCCGAATCCATCACCATTTTAGCAATATCTTCTGGTTGGTATTCTGCAATAGCCTTTTCAAAGCGCGTGTAGCCGTCGTATTGGCGGAAGACATCGAACGTGTTAATATCAGGCACATCCAGATGCTCGTAGAGAATTCGTCTTTCTTGAACCATATTTTCTCCTCTACAGATTGTCTAAGATTTCATCAACCTTTTCCGGGGTCAAATTTTTGTGTAAATCGTCGTTCACCATGATGACCGGAGCCACATCGCACGAGGCGAGGCATTCTACCTTCATAAGAGTGAACTTACCGTCAGCAGTTGTGCCTTTCGCAAGATTGGTTTCGGAGGCGATATCTGTGCCCAATTTTTCCTTGAGATGCTCCAAAACAACTTTGCAATCCCGCAGGGCACAAGGCAGTGTATGGCACACCCGAATTACATACTCGCCTACCGGTTCTTCAAAGAACATCGGATAGAAGGTAACAACATCTTTGACCTTCATCACGGAGACTTCGAGTTGTTCTGCGACATACTTCATGACAGCGGGAGTGATGTAGCCTACCTGTTTTTGTGCGAGATGGAGCGTTGGCAGCATTGCTGCCTCCTTAACGGGATACCGCCCTATTAACTCGTCGAATTTACGTTGGTTTTCTTCATTAAACGCGAAAGGCGTTTCAATTTGAATGAGTTCATCTGACATAAATGTTTCCTTGGAATAGTTATCGGCTATCAGTTGTCAGCAGTCGGTTAAGATGTATGGACTGCCAAAGCGTCTTCACGCCACGGCACTGATAACTATTTCTGTATTTCTTAGTAGTTGCCCGAAAACTGAATACGATTGCCTTCTGGGTCACGGATATCGAAAATGGCACGCCCATCCTCGTTCTCAAGCTTCCGTAACCGTTTCCCTCTCGATTTCAGTTGCTGATGAACAGCACTAACGCTCTCAACGTGAAAGACGAGTTTTTGTCTTCCGGCGTTCGGTTTGCTTGCGCTATGGAGACACAACTTGCAAGCACCTGTATTGAAGCGGAAAAAACGATGTTCTGGGAACGGCTGATCCTCCTCCGGTACTAATCCGACGACGTCCCTGTAAAACGCAATAACACCCTTCATGTCTTTGACGAAAAGCATAATGCTTCCGAGTTCCATTGAATCCTCCTAAAATAGACAGCACGCTCTGACAATTACCGATCTAATTCGCCCGCGATGACATTGAGACTTCCCAAGACAGCTACAGTGTCAGAGACCATTCCGCCCTCCAACATGTGTGGTAATGCTTGGAAATGTAAGAAACTGGGCGGACGGATGCGGATGCGATAGCCGGTCCCGCTTCCATCACTGACAATATAAAATCCGAGTTCACCGTTTGGTGATTCGGTTGCACAATAATGATCGCCTTTTGGGACCTCCACGCCGTGTCCATCCATAATAACTTTAAAGTGGTGGATTAAGCCCTCAATATGTCCATAGGCATCAGACTTATTTGGTAGCATGATTTTGTTATCTTCGAGATTAACAGGTCCATCAGGCATGTTATCAAGGACTTGGGTAATGATACCGCAGCTTTGAATCATCTCCTCCATCCGAACGAGGTAGCGGTCATAGGCGTCGCCATTGGTTCCGACTGGTACATCGAACGTCACTTCATCGTAACTGGAATACGGTTCAGCTTTGCGGAGGTCATGCGCGACACCGGTTGCTCGGAGACAGGGACCTGTCAAACCGTAGTCAATGGCATCATCGCCTGAAATAGGACCGACGCCTTTCGTGCGATCCATCCAGATACGGTTCCGGGTGAGCAGCGTGTGGGTTTCCTTGAGTGCCTTCGGGAAGTTGGTGATGAATTGTCGGATGTCTTCCTCACATCCCTGATAGAGATCTCGGAGAACACCACCTACACGCGTATAACTGGTTGTGAGCCGTGCCCCTGTTGTTTTTTCAAAGATGCTGTATAATTTTTCACGTTCGCGGAAGCTGTAGAGGAATACCGAGAATGCCCCCAAGTCAAGCGCGGCGGTCCCCAACCAGAGCAGGTGGTCTGCCATTCTTGAGAGTTCTGCCATTAAAATCCGGATGTATTGGCACCTTTTCGGCACCTCAATGCCGAGCAATTGCTCAACTGCAAGCACATACCCAAAGTTGTTTGACAGCGGCGACAGATAGTTCATCCTGTCTGTTACAACGATATATTGATTGTAATCCAGGTGCTCACCGAGTTTTTCAAAACCTGTATGTAGATAACCGGCATGCGGCGTCGCCTTCAGAATGGATTCGCCATCGAGTTCCAACACGATGCGAAGGGTACCGTGCGTTGCAGGATGTTGCGGACCGAAGCTGAGAACCATCTTCTCGCCTGTCGCGCGTTCCAGCCCACTTTGCATAGTATACTCCTTTTCTTTTTTATATAGACGGGCGCTTTTCTGTGTCCTTTGTAATATCGGTAAACTGCAGGCTGCGCCTTAGAATGGGGATTTGCAAGTTACACGCTACGGTGTTTTAGACATTCTGCTTATCAAAATTAAACCGTTCGCGTTCGCCGCGTCCTTGAAGTGGGTAATCCTTACGGAGTGGATGTCCCTCAAAGTCGTCTGGCATTAAGATCCGACGTAGATCGGGGTGTCCCTCAAAATGGATACCGAACATGTCATAAGTCTCGCGTTCTAACCAGTTTGCGGCACGCCACAATCCAGTGACAGATGAGATACTTAAGTCGTTTTCATGCACAGGCACTTTTACTCGAACACGACACTGCCCTTGATAGGAATAGAGTTGGTAGATGACCATGAATCTTGCATAGTCAAACTGTATTAACTCCGATTCCATCTGTGAGTTATCCACTGCTGTGACATCAACAAGGTAGGTATAGGCGAGTTCGGGATCTGTTTTCAGATATTCCAGAACTGCGTAAGCCTGTTCTTTACGCACAACAACGACAACAGTCCCACGACTTTCATCTTGTGCTAAAAGCGTGTCTGCGTGATTTGCCTCTAATTTTTCAAGGACAAGCGGTTTCGACTGTTCTTCGACTTCTTTCTCTTCATTCATAGGATTGCCTCTACTCCTTTAGGTGAAGCACCACTGGCGATTTTTTGCTGCACCTGTAGTACCGCATCAATGAGATCTTCGGGGCGCGGTGGGCATCCGGGAATATAGACGTCCACAGGAATGAACTGGTCAACACCTTGGATAAGGGTATAGGTATCAAACACGCCGCCACAGGACGCACACGCTCCCATGGAGATTACCCACTTCGGATCGGGCATCTGGTCGTAGATACGTTTCAGTACCGGCATCATTTTGATAGAAATTCTACCGGAAACAATGAGGAGATCGGATTGGCGCGGTGAAAAACGGATTGCCTCAGAACCGAATCGAGAGAGGTCGAATTTGGAAGCCAAGGTTGCCATCATCTCAATAGCACAGCAAGCGGTACCGAACGGCATGGGCCACAGTGAGTTCTTTCGTCCCCAGTTGACGACCTTATCAATAGTCGTTGTGATGATATTGCCATCCGTTCCGGTATCTGGTCCAAAATCTAATCCCATGTTAAGCCTCCTTTCTTCCAAGCGTAGATATAGCCCAGAAGAAGAATGCCGATAAATACCAGCATTTCAATTAAGATAAACAAACCACTTGTTTCAGAGAATTTCTTGAAGACCACTGCCCATGGATAGAGGAACACTACTTCAATATCGAAGATGATAAAGAGCATAGCGATGAGGTCAAAGCGGATGGTAAACCGCTGCCTCGCATCGCCAACCGGCTGGACACCGGACTCGTAAACGGAAAGTTTGGCACGGGTCGGGCGTTTGGGTCCAAGAATATGGGTCAGGGCGAGATTAATACCCGCAAAGAGGACTGCGAAGAGCCCTAACAACAAGATCGGAAGATAATCTATTAGCATTGTTTCTAATCTATTTTTTCCTCACACATCTTAAGTAATATACAGCGGAGACAAATTGTACTTTAGTAACACAATTTGGCATCACAAGCTTCGCCAAGATAGAAGGTTAATGCAGACTCACAAACAGATTTTCCTAAATATGCTTAATAGTGTGTCATATTTCAAAAACATTGTCAAGTTTTTTTCAAAAAATATGAATGTTTATAGTGATTTTTCCAATTGCCTATACACTGTGGGTTGGTGAGATTTTTGACCTCGCCAGCGGAGGTGATGCGTTAATGTGTATCTAACATTCCAAACGAAGGTTACCTAAACGTTAACTTTTTTCAACTGTCTGGCATCTATATTTTTCAGGCGTAAAATTTGATGGTTTTTTGAACATTTCGTGAACATACCCTGAAATTTCGTGAACATTAATGAACAATTGTTGGGGTTCATTTTTTATATTGACCGGACGACGGGGACTGAACCGAGGTAATCACTGTGTTCGTTGTGATTATTTATTTCTACCCAGTGCTGCTTGTTTGGAGAATGTTCATAATTGTTCATGAAATTGTTCAAAATTTATTTTTGCCGATTTGAGAGGTGCTCACGCCACTGGTTACATGGGTTGGTGGCATTCTTGAATTCGGGGTTTTTTAAATTTTTTTGAACAATTGAGCAATTTTTTCTTTGGAGAGTCTTGTTTTGAAGTGCGATAAATCTAATGAATACGCGGGATGGTGGCACTTGATGAGGTAGGGTCGTTTTTGAATTGTTCATAAAATCCGATTTATGCTCTTTTTTTAGTATTAACTGTTTGTTAATTTTAAAGGTAGTTTTGTTGGTTCGGAATTTCAGAATAAGGTGCCACTACGATATATATGATAACATGTTTGATGTGGGAAATCAAATTTATTCTTGATTTAGCATAGGGCATTGAGTTTTCTTGATTAGGTTTGTGACTTTAATAATATATACTCGATATATCAATCATAAAATCTGCCAAATTGACTTGAGATTTTATGACCTTGCTATAATATGCCAATTTGGCACAGTGAGACATCATATTTGCCTGATTTCTGTTGAATTATATTGGCACAGATTTTGCTGTCGTAGTACTAGCTAGGATATGGAGTTGAATCAATACACAGTTTCTGTTAATCTTGACAATGCCTCTGAAGTCTCCATGAAACGGGATTTGACGCTTTATTAGGAGAAAGTATGTTCTGGACGCTGATACGCCAAGAACTCTTGATTCATCTAATGAGCGCGCGTTTTTTTGCTGCGGTCGTCATTACACTTGTACTTGTCGTTGCCAATACGTTTGTCTTAATTGGTGTCCATGAAGAGCGACTCTCCGATTATAGTCAGAGAGAAGCCGAGAATCGCGAGAATGTTAATCGAACGCCCACCTACTCACACTTAAAGTTAAAGGTTCAACGCTCACCTAACCCTTTGAGTCTCTTTAGTGCTGGATTAGAGACTCATTTTGGAAGTGAGATTGATATATTGTTTGACAGCGTGCCATCGCTTTCAAACCCCTTGGCTGAAGTTAAACCCGATGAAGAATACTATTGGTTGTTTGCCAAAGTATATACCCTCTCAAGCCCTAGGGCACCCCTCGGTTTAAAGAATCCATATCTGCGCCTTTTTTCACAGATAGATCTTGTTTTTATTTTTCAAGTTGTGTTGAGCCTACTCGCGCTGCTGTTCGCTTATGATGCAATTGCGGGAGATAGGGAAACCGGCACCTTGCGTTTGGTGCTCTCGCACCCCGTCGGACGTGGGAACATCCTAATTGCCAAATATTTCGCAGCGATGATCTGCTTGCTACTCCCAGCGTTGATGAGCCTACTGCTCGCACTGATTCAGTGTTCCTTTGCACCCTTCCTGCAATTCAGCAGAAGTGACTATCTGCGAATTGGCGGTATTGTTTTGACGACAATCGTCTACCTATCGGTTTTTTACCTCATCGGTTTGCTGATTTCTACAATAACACGTCTCACCGCTACATCCCTGATGCTCTGCCTGTTCCTATGGGTGGTTTTGGTGCTTGTCTATCCGAACTGGAGCCGGTTCGCTCTGAACCCCGTGGGCGAGATGCGCTCAGAAAAAATATCAGCGAATCGGCAGATAGCGCAAATTCGGGAAGAAGCAAATCGACAACGAGATCGCTTCTTAGCCAGTACCCCACTTAAGGGAGAGCCACCACTATTCACAGAGACACTCACATTAGACAAATTCTATCGATCAGGGGGATTCCATCGCGGAAACTTTCCTCGGCTACAGGTCGAATTGAAAAATACAGTAGACCCTTTGGTGCTCGATTTACGCCGTTATTATGATTTCGCCGCAACACTACAAATCCAGACCGCGGAAAAAATAGGCACTGTCGGTCAGCACTTGGTGGCACAGACATCCTTCCGGCAAGCACGCTGGGATGAACGGCTCATGAAACTCAGTCCTACCAGCCTCTATATGTTCGCTACATCCGCTTGGGCGGGGACCGATTTGGACAGTATGATTGATTATATTCGTGCCGCTCAAACATACCGGACTGCCTTGATTAACGCTTTTCATGAGAGAAATGCCTTCGCGAGCCTGCAGTGGTTTGCGACGAATCAAGGCACAATAGACTGGTCAATCTTACCTCGTTTTCATTTTCAGCGTGCCGAGGTCAGTCTTAGTGCGCAGCGCGCCCTAACTGATATGTTTTTGCTCTTAGGTACCAACATCGTCCTATTCATGGCAACACTTATGATATTTATCAAAGTTGAAATATAGTAGAAATAGATATGATTTGGCATATTGTCACACGCGAACTTTATGATCACCTCACGAGTCTACGCTTTGCATTAACGACGTTCATCCTCGTGGCACTCATGGTAACCAACGCCGTTGTGCATCTTCAGACACATCCAGAACAGGTTCGGAAGTATTCCGAGAAAGTTATCGCATCCCAGAACGAATTGAAGTCTCGAACCCAGTTATACACGCTGCTGCGAAAAGGACCCGGTAAACTTTACAAACGTCCCGCATCCCTCGCCTTCATTGCTGATGGAGGCGACGCATTCCTACCCAATGAAAGTGTGAGTGGACACGCCTGGACCTTATATGGAACCACCAGCCTTTGGTCTCTAGGTTATCCACGTCTGAATATGAACACCATCAGCACACTCCGTCCAAACGCTATGGCAATAGATTGGGTTTTTATCATTACCTATCTGCTCTCTTTCATTCCTTTTCTGTTTACCTTTGACGCAATCTCAGGGGAACGGGAACGAGGAACCCTGCGGTTGTGTTTTGCGAATTCAATTTCGCGCAGCACACTGCTAGTCGGTAAATTCCTTGGTTCCCTCATCACAGTTCTCATCACCTTCTATTTCGCAGTGTTATTCAATCTTACCATCATTTCTACCGAGAGTTCAACGCAGCTTGGTGCGGCAGACTGGGGGCGTTTGGGACTCATTGTCCTAATTGCTTCATGCTACACCGGTATCTTCACTGCAGTCGGACTTATCGTCTCCGCAATGACCCGAGAAAGTCGGTTAAGCCTTGTTATGCTCCTGTTAATCTGGGTGACCTTTGTCGTGTTTATACCTTCAACACTCGGCACTCTCTCATCAAAATGGATGCCCCCCGTTCAAAGCCACTATCAGTTTAAGACAGCAAAAGATGCAGCCATTGACCAACTTAAGAGCAGTATTCAAAATCAACAAGAAATGCTAAAAAAACGACAGTTAAAATCAGCAGACACTTCGCCTGAAAACGCTGAAAGGATAGACATTTCAGAATTAGAGATTTGGCAGGACTTCGTCAACAAAGATGTGGAAATTCAGGAACGCTTTAATCGTCAGTATCTCACCGAACAAAGTGCACAAGTGCTAAGGGCTAGACAAATAACTCGGTGTTCTCCTGCAGCGATTGTCCAATACGCGCTTGAATCCATGGCAGGCAGAGGTTTTAATCGCCACTTACAATTCTTGGAACACGTCAATCTTTATGTCCGACAGTTCCGAGACTTCATCGTCGAAATGGATCGCGACGATTCGGAGAGTCTCCATATCATTGGCGTTTCGGATGGCATGTCGAAAAAGCCTATCTCACCAGAGGCTATACCCATATTTGAGGATAAATTAACTTTTCAAGACACACTCAATACCGCAATGATGGATATGATACTGCTCATTTTACTGCTTAGCGTGTCCCTCTTAGGAGCGTTCCTTGTCTTCTTACGCGCAGATATATAACTTTCATGCTGAACAGCGAAAAACTGTCAATATCAGCATATTATCAACATTTTCAAGGTGGTAATCAGGTTATGGATAGTGGTGTGATGTGCAGATGCCAATACAGCTCAATCAGTTCATTTATTATGAGCGTGACCATTACAGCCTGGTGTTCCCGCTAAAGACGTAGTTTCTGCCTAAATGGTTCGGGCCGCTATCCCTCTCTTTTTCTGTGTCTCCCATCCACTTTTTTTAGGCTTTTTTCACTCTATACTTTGCCAGAAATCTGCTATCACAAAGAACACAAAGCCGAAACATCAGACTTGAAAAAAGCTCAACTTTATGGTAGACTCTATACAATGTATTCAAAGACTACGGCATCAGAATCTATCGAATGCAGCAAATTGAAAATAATATGTATTTATGGGAGCAATAAGATGCATGTGAATATACATCACGCCTCAGAAAAACACATGGCTGAGTTAGTCGAGCGCGCCGTCGCAGGAGAAGAAATTATTTTTGAACATAACGGCGAACCTGTTGCCAAACTGATACCCTTAAAGCCGGGAAACCTCAAGCACCCGAGACAAGGCGGACAGTGGAAAGGAAAAGTCAAGATAGCCCCCGATTTCGATGAGCTTCCTGACGCCTTTATGGCAGCCTTTCGTCCGGAAAAAGTGTGATGAATCTGCTATTGGATATCCATGTCCAGTTATGGTGGCTTGATGACCCGAGCTTGTTATCCCAACAAGCAATGGAAGCCATAAAACAACCTGATAACAATGTTACTGTCAGTGTCGTCTCCGCATGGGAGATTGCCATTAAAAAGAGACTCGGGCAATTAGAAGCTCCAGAAAATCTCAAGGCATCGGTAGCAGCATCAGGTTTTCAATGGTTGTCGGTTGTTTATGAACATGTCTGGAGAGTTAAAGACCTTGCATTTCATCATGAGGATCCATTGATAGATTGTTAATTGCCCAAGCAGACATCGAAGATTTGACGTTTGTTACCCGTGATTCACGGATAAAGGCATATAGTATTCCTCTCCTTGATGCCTAAGAACCGGCGACAGGATTGACAGCACTACGGGCGATATAGGCATTCTTGTGATTAAACCTCACCTTCCCGAAAAAATACACGGAGATAACGCAAATCTCCCTCTGTTGCTTCACTCTATATCACCTCATGTTTCCGCTTGGTTCACTTGCCCAGAGAAAAAATAGCGGAGTAAATAGTTGAAAGGTACGTTTTGGAGATTCTGTCAAATTCACGGAACCGTGTTTTTGGGCAGTTCACTCAAATCTACAGCCGACGAAACCCTCTTCCTTGAACTCGCCCTCCGCGGATATGACTTCTCCAAAGTAAAAAACAGGTGAGATTCTCAAAATAATCGTTTGACAGCCACCAAAATCTGTCAGTGAAAAATAATACCTCTTCTCAAGCACCATCATAGCCATTTAACACTCAGGATGTTGAGAAGAAGATTCTATGGAATCGTATCTTATATTCAAGATAAATGTAATATAGCGAGGCGAGCCATTCGCGTTTTTGATACGCAAGATTCTCGTTCAAAATCACCTCTCCATCTTCCTTTTCAACATCACTTGACCAACCCTTTCCTATAATTCTGAAGTTCATATTATCTAAGAACTTTTCAGCTTGGTCAATAATTGTGTTTGCTCTGTTGTTACTGAAGTTGCTTTTTACCCAAGCAACGCCTTTACCTGTTCCTTGTTTATTCATAAGAATCCTCAAATTTAGTGGAACTCCATACGAAAAAACGTATCAATTCCCTCATCCTATTTAAAACTGGAGTTCGGTGACTATTTTTCGTTTTCTCTCTGAGATTTTTTCCCATCAGAGGCACCCGCCATATGCCGACTTCGCGTCAGACGGATTCCTTTTAGGTTGGGAGTGCCGGATAAACCATCAGCGTATCCATCTTCATAACCTTTTGCTTTGGCTGCTTCAATAGCTGCCTGGATACGCTTCTCTTTCCAATTTGCGTACCAATCTGAAAGTAACATAATATAGCATTGCCTCCTATTCAGTAGAAGTGTCTTCGGAGTCCTTATCCTGTTGTCCAGCGATGTACCCTTCTCTGTAAGCCTCCGATCGGGCGTTTATTACAGCTTCTTCAATTGCCTCTTGAAAACGCTTCTTTCTCCAATCTACCAACAAACCGCACAGGAATACGATGATGTCAATAAAGAGTATCAGTGCCGCGACAGCAGCCCCCGCAACAGGGATAAACCTCGAAATATCCAGCAGGACATTCTGAACCGATGGGTGTCCGATCCATCCTCTCCCTATCTCATAGTTTACAGCGATGACACTATAGCCAAGAAAAAGGAGAGAACCCAGGAAAAGAGCAACTCCGGTTTTACTGTTCCTCCATAAATCTCGCCAAAAGCCATTTCCTTTTTCCAAAATGCCCTCCACACGGTTTAATTATAAATAGCATGCTAAGCACAAAATGTCAAAGGAATTCGCTTTCTGTGATACTCACAACGCCTAAAGACGTGCGCTTCTTACCTTCTTCATAGATTATTGGAATTGTCGTAAGAGATTGTGAATAGTATTGCCGTCTAAATTTGGGTTAACCATTCTTAAGTCGTCAACTGTTACTTTTGATAGGTATGGCTGAATGTCACGTAAGTTTCGTATAAAAGATGGTATGCTATTTAATATAGGCGAAACTAAATCAAAAGCGTAAAGATAGTTTTCTTCATCTTCATTGGGAGTTTGATTTTTTATTCCTAAACACTGATCCATGCAATACCATGAAAAGTAGCATGCAACACCTTCTTCAAGGTTATTAGAGGAAGGACTACCGGATGGGCATAATGTGTGAATACACTCATGTGCCAGTTGGTAACAAGCCCTGTTTGGTTCGTTACAGGCTTGTAACGATAAACGTATAACTATGTGTTTTCATTACCACTATTGGGATACCAAATATGTGGCTGTTGACCAAAAAATTCTACGCCTAATATAGTGTAGGACATATCTCTCGGACCAAACATTTCTTCTGCTACACGCATCATATCGCCCAATCGAGTAGCTAACGTCCATGTACAACTGTCAGTATTTGGTATAGGTTTTGCGATGATTAATTCGTCATTTACACGATTCATAACTTAAAGTCCTCCAATGGAAAATTGATTGAAAATAGTGATGCCCGAATGTATAAGATGGCATTCGGACGTGTGAGGTATTTCAGCGGAGTTGTATCATCTGTCCGCCTTACCTATGTATGATCCCTCTGGGACCAGGCATTATATTCCTCATTTCCTGCATCCTGTATTCTTCAGACATCCTACGTTTTAGATCCCAAGCACTCCATATAGGGTTTCTGTCTTCACGTCCCAATTCGTCGAAAGCTTCATGATGTAATCTTTTATATCGCTCTTTTTGGAATTTGGGACCAAGTGCTTCAAAGAATTCCTTCAGAGTTTCAGGAGTATGGACTCTTTGGCTGTTCCAGCCCTCAGAGAACAGAGCTGACATTCTATCTTTTAGATTATTAATCCTAATCTTTCTCATTTTTTCAAGATAAGTTGGGATCCCATACATTATGGTAATTGGGGCTCCAATTAGGGCTGTAAACGCAATAATTATAGCAGTAATATCACTAATCATTAAATTTTTCTCCTTGCGTGTTTCATCCTCCAGAGAGGTAGTGGTGTGTTCCACTAAAGGTTTATCACCACCACTACCTACGTGCTTGTCGATGTAAAGCAAGGCAAGAACAAGGATGACTACACCAAACAAGATACTGAAAAAAATTGTGTGTTCTTTGCGGGTCATACTATCTCCGCAATCGTTTCGTTCTTATCGCGGGTGAACACCTTGCGATGGCTATAAATGCCCGATGGATAGGACTTTATTTTTTAGGAAATCTATACATTTTTAAGGCGTAGAATTCTTCAAAAAAATCAATTAGATGTTCAAGATATTCAGGTGGGTTATCCCGTTTCGTGATATGGAATAACTCTCTCCCAATGGAGGATAAGCGAAATCCTGATACTGTAATCTTTTGGTAATCTTCTGTTTTAGGTGGAGTAACAGCAGACGGATTTAGGGGGATATAGATTTCGTTGTTATACCAAAAGTGTGAGTAATCCCAGAGCGTTTCATCTTGAATAAGTCCGTATTCTGACAATAATTCAAACTCGTCAATATCAAATCCATATTTTCGATATATAGACTGGGATTTTTGAGCAGATTTATCCAGGTCCCGATCGGAACGCCCCTTAAGGGTAGCCACATCGGTTATGCCGCCTTTTATAATAGGAACTCTCGCGTCTCTAATTTTAAAATTAGATGGCACTTTCAGAAATGCATTGGGGTCTTCTAAATATACAATACATAATGAGCAAAAAGTATTGAATAAAGTCAAACTTTTTTGATTCATATCTGCTAAGGTCGTCAAAGTCTTCGGTGCATAGGATCCAGCACGGTTGGCTTCTCCAGCTAAAATGCTTGCCCATAAATCTTGCACTTTATCATCAGTTACCAATCGGGATTTATCAAAGAATTTGATAATCCAATCGTCCTCTATAGCATTAGGATCTGCATCTTCGTTTAACTGAGGAATTGCTTTTATGGTGGTATTCTCTATGCTTGCCTGTTGTTGTCCTTGCTCTACAATCCAACGCTGGAGTGCTCGTCGTTGCAAGTCGGTTGTCTCAATTTCAGACTCCGCTTGAATTCTTGCGACTTCAGATTTTGATTTGGCTATCTCAATTTCGGATTCTGATTGAATTTTTGCGGCTTCGGCTTGTGCTTTAGCCACTTCAACAATGTGTTTAGGCTCATAAAGTGTGCCTGTGGCATCCGCTATCTTCTCAATTAGTACCTTAGCAGGTTCTGCTAAATCTCCGATGTTCATGATAGAATTGTCTGACATAATTTCACCTTTTCTCTTGGCAAAAAACGCAATAAGTAGTTTTGGACTTGCGAGAATCGGTATGAAACCACAAGTATGTTAGGTCCGTGTGGTGTTTCATGTTGACGATTTAGGCGGAAAGAGTTGGGAAAGCCGTTCTCTAATATCTTTCTCGTATTCTTCAAGGGGCTTTGACTCCAATTCATCAAGCCCTGTGATTTGAACACCAGAAAATTTTAGATTACTGAAGCGTTGCCGAATCTGTTTAGCCTGTTCAATGTCAAGTTGCTTTTGCTCTTTTGCCATCTTGCGGATTTCTTCGTCAGAAATAGTTAGCATGTCGTTCTCCTTTGCGTCCCGGTGTGGGGTATTGAAGGCTCCCCGCGTTGCCTTAAAAGCACTACCCAGTGAGTTTCTGAGCAGTTTTAATAATCCTGTTTCTGCCATCGCAGTGATTCTATCCTGCTCAGCATGGATTTGATCACTACATCTAAAGATTTTCAGTGTATATTTCCTCCTACGTCCTGCGCCGGTATTCACGTTCGAGATACTTCAGTAGGGCAGAGCTGTGTTTACTCATATTGGTACGGTGAATCCACTCAAGGGCGTTTACGGGTGTTATGATATACGGAGAACTGCCTTCAGGTATATCAATTGTGCGGGACGTAACAGATTCTTGTTGAGGCTCTTTTTTTACTAAGTGTCTAAAATTATATATTCTAACTTCTTCAGGAACATCACAATCGGTGTCTATTTCGTTTATATCGCCTATAAGTGAGACAAAGTATAGTGGAGCATGTCCGTCAATACCTATGAAAAGACTTATGACAGCATAATAGTGGGATTGGATTTTGTATATCCCTATTATGTGTGTTGGGTCTGTGATATTCTGCATTGGTATGTTTTTCCGTTGAACATCCATGTTTTTATCATATTCTTGTATTGGGATTCTATCATAGGCTATCTGTATTGGGGATTTACCGCCTTCTTTGATAAACTTTTTAATGTCTGATAATTCTTCTTCGTCTCCGTTAAAAATATCGTCGTTTCTTCCACATACATAGTGACACTTTCCCTGTTGAGTGGAAGTTTGGAATCGTTTACCTCTTAAATCATAGATTAGTGCGTTAAAGGCGATTTTCGCAATCCCTCTGAGCATATTTTTTTCGTTTTCTGCGCTTGTTTCTACTGTGAATGCTTGCTTGTCACCCCTGATAGTTGGTGAAACGTTTTTTATTTCAAAAGGTTTTTGGGCATTATCCCACCTATCTTCGTCGTTTACTATGTCCATGACGGTTTTGTTGAGTCCGGTGATTGTATCTTTTACGAGAGCCGTATCAATATCTGTAAACCCTTCATTACACTTCTTGCAAACTTTTCTTGTCAGGGTAAGTTTATTGTTATGTTGGGGGAGTATTGATCGGTTTACAATATGCTCTTTGGACCATTCACCTTTACATGGTTCCGTTTGGCAATAGATACATTGGCGAGATACTTTTTCTGGCGTGCTTTTTCTGCGGGCTTTCTTTTTCGTGCTACGGGTTTGCTTTTGAGACATAATGTGATAGTCCTCCTATAAGGTTGGTATGAACACTCGCCAGCATGGTGTTGTTCCACCTATATAATTAGCAGAAAAATCAAATACAACTGCTATTTTCTTGACAAAAATATACGTATCAGATCGTGTTGTGTGCGTTATGGCAACCACAGAATTCCTTCGTTCCAACGCGGTATATGTATTATTCCCAACTCAGATCTGGGCATTATTCTTTTTTTAACAGGACTTTTTGGATGAATAGAGTAGGGTACATATTCGATGTGATCACAGCGAGGTTCGGTATTATCAGGATCTCCTGCCAGTATAACATTGTAAGAAAAGGGCCCAACCAAAAGTCCAGTAAATAAATCTATTACACATCCGATACTGTCATCTTTCAGAAAGAAACGAAAATAGTGCCGATGTTCTGTAGTATTATAGACAAGGTTTTCCATTTCAATGTCTTTTGCCAACATCACGAAATCCGTAGGCGTTCCGTTGCCGTTATAGATGAAGTCTTTGACCGCCTCAAACATTGATTCGTGTCCAGTGTATTCAGGATAATGGTACAAGAAACAATGAAACGCCACCTTTGTTATGGCTCTGGTTATGGTTTTTTCGGCTTCTGGATCAGGTATGACTTGGATACGCCCTGTAAAAACGCCTGTTGTCAGAGATTTATCTTCTTTTATAATCTCTTTCGTTTCACTTTGAAATGCTTCATAGGAATTATTGAAAATATTCTGAGCGTTGGCTTCTTCAGGGTAGACTACTTGCAAGTCATATCGAGTGTGAGGAAAATCTGTCATATATTTAGACTTGAACTTATCGATGTTTTTCAAAAAACGCCATGTTGCATCTGGTGAAAAAACGTAAGTATTGCCGAAAAAACAGAATACATCCTCTTGCCCATCATAGTCTGAAATATTGTCAATGCTTGAGGTATCAAACTTATCAGAGTTTTCCTTGATAACGTCTTTACTGGTCTGTCCTTCTTGATATAGCGTTAAAGTCATCTGAGGACGCAGTGCGCTGAACCCGTATGCAAAATCGAGAGTGGGGCTGTTTGATCTGCTTCGCTCATGCAGGACGATGCGGTGGTCGTACAACGGATCTGGAAAAGGTATACGTATCGGATTTACCCCACCAGCGCGTTTACGATAAATAGAAGTATGCTGCCCTTCATCTCCTATTCCCAATTCCATCTGAATTGTATCCCATAAAAATGTAATGTGAGATCGTCTTGACAAAGCGTTGTCAAGTTCTCCCAAACGACTATTACAAGTTTGGCACAATTTATGTATTACCCAACCGGCTGTGCCTTTCTGAAGCAGGGCCTGGGGAAAAACGTGTTCCCTATTCAAATTTGTTTCTTGTCTGCAGTAAATGCATTTGCCTGTTTCCATTTCTATTCTCCAGACTGGTTTTGACACATTGTTTAAAATTAGAGGTTGACACATACCGGAGAACCTTGTTAAAATGCAAAAGCCAAACACCGATATGCATCATAACACCTCAATTGGTTTTGGTAATCTTGGGGCGGCGGCAACCGCCCCTGCTTTCTTATGATAATTGTCCAATTTTTTCATCCGCTTTGTCAAGGTAAAATGGAAATTGAGCAGATTAATTTAGCGGGTTGGAAGTCCTCTCCACACAAGCATCAACGATCCGATGTTATTAATTATAATTGTCCTAATCTACAAAATCCAACCGAAAAAAACAGGCAAGCGAAATTAGTACTTGCCTTCCGCTCTGCCTTTGAAAACCAGAAAAAACCCGTATCCACCCTGCCCTTATAGCGTTATATATGACCTTATACAACGCTATTTGTTTTCAAAAAGGGAAGGATACATCTGAATGCAAAGCAACACCGCTATCGTCAACACAGTCGAATCCAACACAGCAATCTTACAGATCCCAGAGGAAACCGCATCGCTCATCAAAGCGTCTATCGCAGAGATACGCTCAAGGCGTACCAACGCGCACTCCAGAGCCTAACAAACTGGTTAGCTGGTCGAATCCTCTCCGATACCTTGTTAGCGGCTTACATCACCGTTCTACACGAAACAGGTAATCGCCAGCAACCATCGGACAGGTCCTTGCCGCTGTGAAGTGGCAGCTCAAACACCAATCCCAAGTAAGCGTCAACTTCCCGATCACACAGGCAACGTTGGCGGGTATCCGCAGAGAAGGGAAGGACAGAGGGCGTGGGCAGGTAGACGCGTTGATATGGCAAGACGTGGAAAGGGTCTGTATCTATACGGAAACGGAAGGGACGCTTATCGGCTTACGGGATTCTGCGATGATCCGGCTTATGTCTGATTGTCTGCTGCGGATCTCTGAGGTGGTGGCTGTGAATGTCGGCGACTTGAAAGGCAGCACGCTTACGCTCCGATCGTCGAAAACTGATCAGGAGGGTACGGGCGAAACGCTGTATGTCTGTGAGAAGACGCGTGAACACCTAAAGCAGTACAGGGAACAGGCAGAGATTGGACGCGGTGCGGTGTTCCGTCATATCCGTAGCGGTGGGCATGTCCAGTCGGATCGGCTCACAACCGTTTCGGCACGGCGTATTATTCAGAGACGTGCACACGCTGCGGGTGTTGAGGGTTTCATCTCTGGTCATTCGTTGCGGGTTGGATCCGACGTTTCGCTCGCTCAAGCCGGTGCGACTGTTGTGGATATGCAAGTTGCTGGACGCTGGAAGTCGTCGCAGATGCCAGCGCACTATGCTAAGGTGGAGTTAGCTGAACGTGGTGCGATTGCGCGGTTCAAGGATAGGAAGGTGCTATAACATACATCCACGGAGGTCGAGTAGATTGCTCATGGATAGAGTTTTTCACGACCATACCAGTTAAAAATCATAAAGGTGTATTATAAAACAATTCCCAACGAGATGATCTTTTTACCACACACCTGACCCCCATTGTTAGACGATGAAGGTTGCTTTGCTGAACACCCCACCAGTATCACCGTCAGTAAACAAACTGCGAGTTTCATGATGACCCTCCAAAAAGATAAAGTCGTTTCATTTCAAGTTTTTTACTTTCTTATCAACATCTTTCGCGTGGCGGTGTATTCACCAGCTGTGAGCGTATAGAAATAGACGCCACTTGCAACGGGTTCACCGACTTCGTTTCTGCCATCCCAGTAGGCCGCGCGCGAACGACCCTGATACACCCCCGCGGCTTGATGTCCGAGGACTAATCGTCGAATCCCGATCCCACGCATATTAGAAATGACAATCTCTACATCTGCCGACTTCGCCAACTGATAGGGTATCCAAGTCTCGGGGTTGAATGGATTTGGATAATTGGCAAGGAGTGCGTTTTTGTCAGGTAAGGTAACCTGGAGAGTGGGTGCTGCTTGTGTTTCGGTTACTTCAAAGCGCGTGATTTCAGTAAAATCATGGTAAATGGCATTCTCTGCTTTGTCGGTAACACCTATTCCGATAACACCCCAAATACCGGGAAAACTACCTTCCGGCAAATGGATAGAACTCGTATACTTTCGATAAACATTTGGATCCGCTTGAAAATAGATTTCACCTGTTACTCTATAAGCGTATGGTCCGTCAATATGATATCTTCGTTCACCGCCCAACGGGTCTCTGATAGCGATATGTCCTTTTTCAAACCCGCTTATATCGTCTTTGACATAATACGCAACTGTGACGAACGTCTCACCATTCGGATTTATAGGATTTACGGGTTCGGCATCAACAGAGATCCTGTTAACATCAAGGGCAGGCGGCGTCGTATCGGGGGTCTTCGTTTCTATTGTTACTTTATGTCTCTGTTCATCGATATTGGGTAACCAAGCAAACTCCTTATTTATAGCATCACTAAAATAGAGTCTTTTTAATTCATACACCCCGCCGGGCATATAATGTGGGATGAAAAAAGTTGATTTTAATGTCCAAATATCTCCCTCGTGCCTGACTAAATTAGCATCCACTAAATCCCCATTTCTCCCCGATGTGCCGTATGACTGTAGGTAGTAGTGGAATCCTGGGTTAAAGCCCTGTTCTTCTGGTTCTATATAAGTATACCCGCCGAGGGACCTATCCTCTTTGACTTGCCATGTTGCGGTTACGACGTAGAAATGCTCGTTTTTTTCCGTGTATGCGTCTGATACTGATAACTTTGCGGTATTCGGCACATATTCGGGAGGGTATAAGTCTTCGTATATGTTATTGATATAGATTTGCAAGCCGAACCCGCCCGAATTATATCTTGTGAGTCTATTAACATCGTATGTTGCGACCTGTGTTATTGTGTAATGCCCTTTAGAATAATACGGAGGCACACCCACATTTCCGCGCAATATATTGCTCTGTTTTGCACCTACAGGGTGTAATACAACCTTAAAATGGCTGGGACGATTTCGATCCCCATCTAACAATCGGAAGTACACAGCGCCCCCTGTTGAGTAATCCAATTCGTTTTCTGTATGGGTTTCTATTTCAACAGTAACCTTATGACCCCGTTCTGGTTCACCTTCCACTGTAACATCAACCCGTATGATTTCACCGGGGTAGACATAATCGGGATATAAGTTATAGACGACAAAGGTGAGGTCTTCGCGTATCGTAGAAATATAACGTGTGCCGTGCATAATCCTGTTCTGTATGAACGCATACTTGGCGGGTGATCTTGACCTGAGTTTATCCGGGGTGACGATATAGTAAGCGATACTTTCTGCCATATCTTCATTTGGACTTTCGCCATGTGCGTAGTCGGACACAAACTCGATCTGATTAGTTGTCATCCACCTCCCATCTTCATAATACCACTCGCCGAGTTCTATCCAGTCTGCTTTGAGTTGCTTGTCAAATAGATAATCCCACAAGAAGTGTGCTTTTTCATGGAGAATGATCCGTTGCGTTTCGTGTGTGATTCCATCAATAAAAGCTTTGTCGGTGAACTCTATAAAGCCCTTCGCCGTATTTGCGTGTGCGGCGTATTTAACAAATGGATCGGGTGCCCGTCTGATAAGATATTTCAATCCTGGCGTTACATGCATGCCAGATGGATATTCTTCAAACATTATCATAATACCCAGGATTTCTTCATAGGTAAATTTGCTAAACTTATGGGAGGGTTCACCTGTTAATACTTTATAATCGGGGACCTGCACCGTAACGCCATAGTATTCCTGCAGCATGCTGTCTATCGCACGGTGTTGGATGCCTTCTCCGGGTATATATGTCGCAAATCTGAGGACGGCTCGCCAAAGTCGCTTGGAAAAATATCGCCCTTGAACGCCATCTATTTTTCCGACAAACGGATGTGCATAAGTGAAAGCCTCTGATGCGATTGTTATCGTCCGAAGACTACCTCCTTCTACTTCCACATCGGGCCCCAGATCAATGTCTTGTGCCACATGAGCATCACTCAATATCCAATAACTCGGGTTCTGGATCCAAGGTGGATCCCAAGCACCATACCCGTACGTCATATCTTGTAATGCCAGCAGAAGTAGATATGCTTTATCATCATCCCATTCGGGCGATAAATAAACTTTGTATCTCTGTGATAATGTGTAACCTGCACTGCTTGATAAGAATGCGTTGATACCAGTATTTCCGATTTTCACCTCTATTGGTTTGGGGACAAAGGCTGTCTCTTGCCCTGAAGGTTCTTCACCGATTTCCCAGTGATATGTCTCCGTCACCGATTCTGCAATCGCCTGCCCTGAAAATAGGGAAAGTAAGAAAAGCGCGATGATATAAATGACTAACATTTGTTGTCTTCCCAGAGTTTCGCGCATGGAACTGTTCCTCCGTAATTATCAAGTTGGTTATTATTATAGTAAAGTCCATAATTACTTGGACATCAACGGAATGGCGGGGTTACAAACCCCGCCAGCGAGGCATGGGTTATTGTTCCGTAAAGTGTCAACATATTTTCAGGCTTTACTATAAACGATATGACAACAAACTTACTTGCGTATCAATAGCTTTCGCGTCGCCGAGAAATCGCCTGCGGTGAGCGTATAGAAATACAGACCACTTGCCACAGGTTCCCCCATCATATTTCTACCATCCCAATACGCTGCACGGCTGCGGCTCTGATACAGACCCGCGGGGAGATGTCCGAGTGATAGCGTCCGAACTAAAGCACCTTCCACACTATAGATCGTCAGTGTGACATCTGCGGAAGTCGCGAGCTGATAAGGTATCCACGTTTCGGGGTTGAACGGGTTCGGATAGTTTGCCAAGAGTGCGGTTGCTTTCGGCACCGTCTCTGTCTCTCTCAGTGGCGTTAGGAGACTTTGAAGCACAGCAAGTCCTTTTTGAAAACGCGCATCTGTCGGGTTGAGTTGCTTGGCTCGGTCAATCCATCGTTGGAGACTTTCGGTTGTGGATACAGACGCAGGTGCGGCGGCGGCGGCCTCAAGTGCGTCCAAAACTACGATAATGTCCTCACGGTTCACTTCACCGTCGCCGTTGACATCCGCTGTAAGGTGTGAATCAACCCTACCAAAGTTCTCAGCGACGATGATAAGATCTAACACATCCACGACCCCATCACTGTTGACATCTGTCGCAGGCATAAACGCTGCGTAAAGGGTATAGTCGCCAGTTTTTTGCGCCTCACTTTCGACTTTGATGTAATATGTCCCGGGTTCCACAACCTGTTCTATTCTGAAATTTAATGCTTCAGTCCCGTTTTCATCAGCATTGGTTGCGAATGTGGTGCCTTCACTGTTTTGCAAGGCACCTATCGTCTCAAGGGTGCCTGTCGTTGTCGTCCAAAGTGTGAGTTGCCCCCGCACCTCTATTGGGACACTGAAGTAATCCACATCATTGCCGGGGTCTATTTTTGCTGTGAGGGATCCACCCAACAGCAGCGCTGTCGCTTCAACCAGTGTATTGCTATGGTCAACGGATGTGATGTTCCACAACAACACCGTGCCATCATCACTCCCACTTGCGACTGTTTTGCCACCCGGACTAAACGCGACACTATTGACAGCAGCGGTATGTCCCTGAAGTCTGCCCATTCCGGTCTGCGTCGCAACATCCCACAAACGCACCGTGCCATCATCACTCCCACTGACGATTGTTTTGCCATCCGGATTGAACGACACACTATTGACCCACCCGGTATGTCCCTGAAGTCTACCGATTTCTGTCCGTGTCTCCACATCCCATATACGCACCGTGCCGTCATGACTCCCACTGACGATTGTTTTGCCATCCGGGCTGAACGCTACACTTTTGATCCACCCGGTATGTCCGTCAAGTCTACCTATTTCTGTCCGCGTATCCACATCCCACAAACGCACCGTGGCATCAACACTCCCCGCAGTTGCGAGGGTGCGTCCATCTGGACTGAATGCTACACTTTTGACCGCCCCGATATGCCCCCAGAGTATGCCTATTTCCGTATCCGTATCCACATCCCAGAAACGCACAAATTCGTACAGTCCGGGATAAGCAACTCCAAGAATAGCAAGCGTGTGTCCATCTGGACTGAAAACAGCAGTACTGACCCAGTTGCCCGGTATCTCAAGCGTGCCTATTTCTGTGTACGTAGCAGCATCCCGCAAACATATTACCTGCTGCCCACACCTACTTAAGATTGTTTTTCCATCCGGGCTGAACGCTACATTTTTGTTACCAAACGATCTGGACCCCGTGTAGCTCCTGTCCCCCCAAGGATAAGTAAGTGTGTCTATTTCCGTCAGCGTCGCAACATCCCACATACGAAGGAAGTAAGACCCCTGAAATTCTTTTGGGTCGTCACTTGCTGCGATTGTTTTTCCATCCGGACTGAACGATACACTCAAGATAGCATCGGTATGCCCCACAAGTATGGTGTGTATATTTTCTGCTTGCGCAGCAACAACCCACAAGACTTCCCATGTCGTATGTTCAAAGACGAGAAATTCAAAGAAGTTATATCTGCTTGTTATGGTCTGTGTCTCCACATCCCAGAAACGCACGTTGTAGCCCACCCACGTAGACATCCCTGCGATTGTCTGACCGTCCGGGCTGAACGATACCCTCAAGAACGGGCGGGTTCCCTCAAGTCTGCCGATTTCTGCGCGTGTCTCCACATCCCAGAAACGCACACTGTTGTCATCACTCCCACTTGCGATTGTTTTGCCATCCGGACTAAAAACAACACTATTGACAACAGCGGTATGCCCTTGAAGTCTGCCTATTTCTGTTCGCGTGGACACATCCCAGAAACGCACAGTGCCATCATGACTCCCACTTACAATTGTTTTGGCATCCGGACTGAAAGAGACACTACTGACATATCCGGTATGCCCTTGAAGTCTGCCTATTTCTGTTTGCTTGGACACATTCCAGAAACGCACGGTGTCGTCCTGACCCCCACTTGCGAGGATGCGACCATCCGGACTGAACGATACACTCTCTACCGTCCCGGTATGTCTCTGAAGTGTGTGTATTTGCGTCTGTGTCTCCACATGCCATAAACGTAGGGTTTGATCATCATCCCGACTTGCGAGGGTGCGTCCATCCGGACTGAAAAATATAGTATTTGGTCCCCCTGTATGTCCCTCAAGAGTTCCTATTTCAGTCTGTGTCACAACATCCCATAAACGCAGGGTGTTGTCATTACTTCCACTGGCGAGGGTGCCTCCATCTGGACTGAACGCTACACGATCTACCGCCCCGGTATGCCCGGTGAGCAGTGCAAGTGCTTCGCGTGTTTGTACATCATAAATCCATATACCGATCTGACTCGCCACAGCAAGCAACGCCCCATCTGATGAGCACGTTATATCATTAATCCCGCCTTTACCGAGCCGCGCTTTGGCACCTTCTGGTAGCCCCCACTGCGTGTAAGGTTCATTTTCAGCAGTCGTGCTGGATACATATAGAAACATTGAAACAATCAAGAACATCAGACTCAAGAATACGGTGGAGGTCATCAGAAACTCCTATTTATCTCATTATTTTCTGAATCCCAAACTTCTGATAAATAAGGGACTCACACCAATATCAAAAACATAGGTAAACAAACTCCGAGTTTCATCTGTAATTGAATCTCCTCAATCGCAACAGTGTTTCAGCGCTGCCCAAGTCGTCGTGAGTTTCGCGGCAGGTTCGACGGGTGTGAGAATAAAATCATTAATACCGTCCTCGAAGGTTCTTCTGACATCATCCGCCGTGACCGCGACATTGCCGATAAATATCTCATCAATAAGTCCTCTGAAGGGAGGTCTACCGATAATAACAGGAGCAGTATTTGTTCCTGGTTTTTCCGCCATCCTTTTGTCGTTGTCAAGCTCCCCATCGATATAGATGCGTTCAACCGTCCCGTCATAGGTGAAAGCGACATGATGCCAATCTCCATCAGCAATTGTCGCATGGCTGTTAAAATTTCCCATACATCGACCGGCGCAAAACGAACAATGCAAGCGTTCTCCCTCGGTGTGAACATACATCGCATAGTTGCGATACGGATGGGCATCCTTACCCACTATCATTCGGTAGCCCGATAGTATATCTTCGATATTCACCCATGCCATGAGCGTAAAAGTCGGGGTCGAAAACCTATCATGGTGTGGAACTACGATTTGGTCGTCTTCAGTAAAAGAAAGTGCCTTGGCGAATTGACCCTCTACAACTTCAGGACGTCCCTTAACTTCACCGTCATGTCCGTTGCCTGAAGCGTCCTTGACGACATTGTTGTTAATGCCTTCATCGAAAAGCCAAATGCCTATAATCGTATCTCTATCAACTGCTGTATAAACAGGGACAGCGACCCAGAGACAGGCTATGATGGAAACAAACGAAAAGAGTTGCTTGTGAATTTTCATTTCAAAGGTCTTTACTTCCTTATCAGCATCTTTCGCGTGGCGGTGAAGTCGCCTGCTGTGAGTGTATAGAAATAGACACCACTTGCGACGGGTTCACCGACAGCGTTTCTGCCATCCCAATACGCCGCACGGTTACGGCTCTGATACATACCTGCAGCCTGATGTCCAAGTGCTAATGTACGGACAACTTGTCCGTTGAGTGCATAGATCGTCAGTCTGACATCCGCAGGTTTTGAGAGTTGATAAGGTATCCACGTCTCTGGGTTGAAAGGGTTGGGATAGTTGGCAAGGAGTGCCGTCTCTTTGGGTATCAACAATGCTAAGAGACTTTTTAGCTTCGCGATGCCCTCGCGGAAGGCGATAGAACCGTCATTTTCAAGTTCTGCTTGGGCTATCCATGCTCGGACTATCGCCGGATTCAATTCCGTCTCGTTTATTCCAACAAGAGATGGTGCAGCTGCGTCGCTGGGTTCACCCATGTTCTGAGCGACAAGAATCAGATCCAAGACGTTGATAACGCCATCACTATTGACATCGGCATAAATAGGATACCCAGATTTACGCATCGCTCTGGCAACGCTCACGAGGTCTAAGACGTTGATAACGCCATCATCATTGACATCTCTGCGGTCATGAGGTTGAGTTGTGAAGTTGAGGGGATCGTATTCCCATAGAAGCACGATATCCGTAGACGCACTCGCGAGTGTGTTGCCATCCGGCGAGAACGCTAAATCGATCACACGAGATCTATATCCACGAAGTGTCTGTAAATGCGTACCACTCTCGACATCCCAAAAGTCGATGGCACCGGAGCGATCCCCACTCACCAATACATTGCCATCCGGCGAAAACGCCAGGCTCAACACAGCATCGATCAAACCTGGAACGATTGTACGTAAATGTGAAGGTGTCTCGTCCCAGGTACGGCTAGGCGCGGTGCTTTCATCGATAATCGTGCGTCGGATTGTTTCACTCGTTATCTCCCATAAACGTATGACACCTTTTGTGTCCCCACTTGCGAGTATGCGTCCATCAGGTGAAAAAGCGAGGCTGACATATACAGAGTGACTCCATGCCGGCGGATCCAGGAAATATAACTGTTCACCTGTTTGAACATCATAGATAAATATCCAGCCCTCATTTAACGCTCCACCCGCCAGCATCTGACCGTCTGGACTAAACGCCCCCACTGAAAGAGATGCTGGTTTACCTCCGCCCTCTACAAATCTGTCAACTTCACCCGTTTCGTTATTAACAATACCAAGGGTTGTCATTGGTGTCAGCAGTGTCGGCGGTGCACTGATTTCATGTACAAGCCTGCCAGTGTCCGTGTCCACAAGACGGATCTGACCGTCTCGGACTTCTGCGTAGATTTTCAAGTCCGGAGAAAAGAACACATCATAACCGGCAAGAATCGTTCGCACCGGCAGACCGGTATCGACATCTATAAAACTCACAGTGCGTTCCCCACCAGGAAGTGCCAGTAGTCCATCTGGTGAGAATACCATCCCTGTCCCTGGACTGCCAACGACACTGCCAATGACTCGCCTTAACAGGGTCTGTGTCTCGACATCCCATAATGTTGCCATCACGGAGTCCGTTGCAAGCGTTTCTCCATCCGGCGAAAATGCTATACTCTTAATATGGCGTGTATGTCCTTCAATGACGGCGACAGCTCCTGTAAAGATAGTATTTCTATTGTTAATATCAAAAATACGGACCGTTCCATCATCACCAGCGATCGCAACGTGTCGTCCATCCGGCGAAAATTCTGGATTATTAAAAATATGAAGTGTATTACTTCCACCCTCCGGCGCAAATGTATCAGATACATGAAGTGTAGTACTTCCACTTGGATAGACGATTAAACAACATATTATCGAGTAGAGGTACTCACCTGTGTTGACGTTAAACAAATTAATGAAAATGGTATCTCTTTCCCACGCCGCAATCAGATCGCTATTCGGAACTCTATGCCAGTGTTCGTAGCCTTGATAGGTGCCATCATCATCTAAAAACGGCGGATCAGGAATAGACGGGACTAACGGTTCGTCTTCTATCGGGATATTTTCAATATGCTCGCCGGTTTCTACATCCCATACATCTACAGATTCATCAAACCAATTCTGCATCATGACAGATGTATCATCAGCACTGAACCAGAACCGTCCAAGGGCGCTATCTGAAGTTGTACGGAATGTATACAAGAGTTGCCATGTCTGTGTATCCCAAAGATAGGCAATTCCCTCGGTGTGGACACCGCTAAGCATCCGTTTGCTATCCGAACTGAATTCTACACCCACAACTTGCCCTGGATGTCCTGCTAAAACGGAAACAGACTGATAAGTTTCGGTTTCATAAATCCACACAATGCCTGCCCCTGTCGCAACAACAAGATGCTTGTTATCTGGAGAGTATTGCATGTGAAAAACGGCGCCTTTACCTAAATGCGCTTTCGCACCGATGGGTAGAAGCAATTGTACCGAACTTTGAGGTTCTGAAAATTGAGCAAATGGCTCTGTCGTCAAGCACACGCAGAAAGTTAGGACGAAACCGAAAATAAAACGTTTCATAAGTCTCCTTTATTTACGAATAATAGACATTATAACAGTTTAATCTTCAAGTGCTGGATAGACCCAAGGTCTAAAGTAAAATATAATGATATGTGAACGGGACACCAAAAGATCCCTGAACCCATAAAAACAGTCGGCAGGTTATGATAAAAAACATTCTATAGGTATACATGACTTTATAGTAAAGCCCATAATTACCCATACACTTATA
Organism: Candidatus Poribacteria bacterium; assembly: GCA_958295815.1. Lineage (GTDB taxonomy): Bacteria > Poribacteria > WGA-4E > WGA-4E > WGA-3G > WGA-3G. Next base: position 1,371,930 of record OY282374.1, read on the forward strand.
GAAGACGGGGTTAGAAACCCCGCCAGCGAATGAGAGGGTTATTGCTACGTGAAGTGTTCACATATTTTCGGACTTTACTATATTATTCACTTACCCACTAACTAAAGCACGTGACCGGCGCGAAGATTGATAAATGGTGGAAACCGGGCAACAGCACCTAAAAACCTACAGCCGTAGACGACACGATACTATTTTAAAATAATACTTACATCATGATAAACTATATCTCATATATAATTTTTTATGAACAGTTATGACTAAGTGTATATAGCAAATTCCATGCCATTGCCCTCAATAAAACGCCATAGCTACATTATACCGCTACTGATAGTTCGATACGAATCCCTGAAACATCAGCAAACATATAGGTTTCAAGATGATCCGAAGCGTTATCCTTTCTCAAGAAAACTATTTTCGCGAGAAAGTAGTAGAATCTCTCTGCGATTGTCAAGGCGCAAAAATTGCATAATAAAACACAAAAATTGTAGGGTAAGGAACATAAATTAATCCATTAATGTATGCGCGATAACTAAGAAATGCGCGAAACTTCTGTTGCTGATATTTATTAAATTGTTGGGACTCGAAAAGGATGAGTATCCGGTCTTCAAAGTACTCAATGGGGATGTCATCATTCCCATTACCAGATGCGTCCTTGACGTCATCGCTGATGCCTTCATCGAAAAGCCAAATGCCTATAACAGTATCTATATCAACTTTGGTATCAGTAGGAATGGCGACACCGACACGGGCTATGATGGAAACAAACGAAAAGAGTTGCTTGTGAATTTTCATTTCAAAGGTCTTTACTTCCTTATCAACATCTTTCGCGTGGCGGTGTATTCACCAGCCTTAAGCGTATAGAAATAGATACCAAAGGATCATATCCAGATCGCTCATCGTCGTCGGGATTGGGTCGCGTGTCGGTTGTGGGGATGGACGGTGCAGTTGGGTAGGATGATGTAGCGGATAATGCGAAACTGGGATTGCTCGTGCTGCGGGAATCACGGTATGAATGCCGTGTGGCATTCACGGGGGAAGGGTGGTGGGCCAGTCGGGTTCAGGCACCAGAAGGCGTGGGCATCAAGTATAGTGTGTCTTGTGCTCTTTTACGCGCCATCACCGCTGGCGAGGTGTTTTTGATAGGGTGTTTCCCTCCTAACCTCGCCTCTCAAAGTGGAAAAATAATTCTAAAATCTATCATAAATGATCTTGGTATTGGTTGACCTTTAAGATGCGGATTGTGCCTCAAGCCATGCCTTAATTTTCCATTCTTCGATCGTCCAGTTGGCGTTTTCATCGGCGATGGTCGCGATGACTTGTTGGGTAAAAGCGCGATAGTGTCGCAAGGCTGTTTTCTCATCGTTGGTCACTTCCAACAAAACACCCAAAGCGAGTTGCGCACATCCGCTGTCAGGATAACCCCAATTAAACCCATCCGGGTTGTGATTTTTCACGGCTTGCGATCGGTCGGGTTTCAATATTTGGACGTTGCGGTTCACATCTGTAATTACTACTTCATGCCTGAATGGGTATTGCTGTGCTATTCCTCTAAATGTTCTATTCATTGATAAAATCTCCTTACGAGTTGTAAATAATAAATTAAGCCGTGTGGCGGTGCGCTGATTCTAAAATTGGCTTGTGTTATTGGACTGCAGCGCGTCTCATGGAACACCGCGACGGTCTCGGGTATGATGTGTATCCAGTGAGGCATTTGAAAAACGCCGTTCCTGTGTATTAGTAGATCATCATATTTTCTTACGAATTATTGCGCGTGTGGGTTACCATATTCGTCGGTTACGGTGTGTTTTCGAGCTTTCTTATGCATTCGGAATGGATGTGTGCCTCGCCTTTTTACAGCGAATTGACGTCTTTTGGGATGGGAAGGTATGATTTTCGCGTGTGATGCTGTGGGTTGTAGAGGGGCTTGAAGCTGGTTTTGTCGGGATTGGGAGATTTAGTCTGATTAATTACGCTTGCGTTTCAGGACATTAGATTCACGGCGAGAGGCGCGTCATCTCCCATGTGCGATCAGGTTGTAGTGTATAGCAGAGACGGTCGTGAAGTCGACTCGGACAACCTTGCCAGAATTCAAATAGGTTCGGCACAAGCCGGTACCCACCCCAATGCGGTGGACGCTGAATTTTATCAGGTGAATGCGTCTGTTCTGCGCGTTGGAAACCTTCTGTGAGGTGTTCCCGACTGCTGATAACAAGGCTTTGGCGTTCTGTCCACACGGCAAGTTGACTGCTCACGGGACGACTTGCGAAATAGGTATCTGATTCTTCCGCGCTCATTTTTTCAACGATGCCAGTACTTCGGACCTGTCGGTCGAGTTCACGCCAATAAAACACCAAGGCAGCGTTCGGGTTCTCGGCGAGTTCTTTCCCTTTTTGACTTTCATAGTCGGTGTAGAAGCAGAAACCTTTTGCGTCAAAGCCTCTGAGAACTACCATTCGTGCGGAGGGGATACCTTGTGGTGTAGCGGTTGCTAATGTCATCGCGTCTGGCAGATCGAGTTTAGCGTCAACGGCATCTGCAAACCATTTTTCAAACTGTTCAAATGGATCGGATGAGGCGTTTTGCTCAAGCAGGTTTCCGTCGTGGGCGTTATATTCTCTGCGGAGTTTATTGCTGTCCATAATTAGAGTTAATGTCCTATATTGGTGTCGGGGTTACAAACCCCTCCCACTTTTATGGGTGTTCATGATTAGCGTATAATGTCCTACAGGTGTCGGGGTTACAAACCCCTCCACTTTTATCGGTGTTTATAGTTATGGTAATGTTTACCTTCTCCAGAAATTTGGTGAAAAGAGGATAAGAACGGTATAAAGTTCCAAGCGTCCGAGTAACATACAGAAAGACAGAACATATTTCCCAAATGTGTGAATGTGGGCGTAGTTGTCGGTGGGACCTACACTACCAAGACCGGGACCGATGTTGCCCATTGTCGCAATTGTCGCTCCTGCAGCACTAACAAGGTCGAGTCCTAAAGTTGACATAATACAGGTTACGATGGCAAAGATTCCAATGAAAAAGAAAAAGAAGCCGAGAACGTTTGTCATCACTTCGGGTGGTACGACTCGATCGTTCACACGAATAGGAAGCACGGCATGCGGGAACATGAGGCGTTTGATTTCAGCACCGCTCTGTTTGATAAGCAGGAGGAATCGGACCTGTTTCATGCCACCGCCTGTAGAACCTGCGCATCCGCCATAAAACATGAGTGTTATTAAGATGAATTGGGAGAGAGCGGGCCACTGTTCATAATCGGCTGTGCCGTAACCAGTTGTTGTGATGATAGACATGACCTGAAATGTCGCGTAGCGGAGTGACGTCCACATTGAATCATAGGGAATATCTCCGTTTACCTGAAACCGGATGGTGTTCCATGAGATTAGGGTGATGCTCACGGCGATAACGATGCAGTAGAACTTGAATTCTGTATCTCGAAAATAGGCTTTAAGATCACCGCGAAGGACACGATAGTGGAGTGCGAAATTGGTGCCAGCGAGGAACATAAATAAGCTGATAGTTATGTCGATATAGACGCTATCATAGTACCCGATGCTGGCGTTTTTTGTTGAGAACCCGCCAGTTGCCATGGTGCCGAAGGTGTGGCAGAGCGAGTCGAATAACGACATCCCTCCGAGCATCAGTAATCCGGTTTCGAGGCAGGAGAGGAGGAGATAGACCCCCCAGAGCAGCTTAGCAGTCTGTGCGATGCGGGGTGTGAGTCGATCGGTTTCTGGTCCGGGTGCTTCGGCGCGAAAAAGCTGCATACCACCGATACCGAGCAGCGGAAGAATAGCAACAGCGAGAACAACGATACCCATGCCACCGAGCCAGTGTGAGAAGCTGCGCCAAAAAAGCATAGCGTGGGAGAGGTGTTCGATTTCTGTTAGGACGGTTGCTCCGGTTGTCGTAAACCCCGCCATGGATTCAAAATAGCAGAAGGAAAAGGCTATCCACGGTGAACGTCCATCAATATGAAACACGCCAGCCAACAGATAGGGGAGCGAACCGAAAAGTGCGACCGTTACCCACCCCAAAGCGACGACAGCAAAGCCTTCGCGTATACCGAGTTCTTCTTGTCGTGCTCGAAAACTAAAGCGGAAAATCAGACCAACAATCAGAGTGATTGTCAATGAGATAGCGAATGCTCCTAAATCTGTCTGTAAGGCTTCGCCTGCCTTTGTATGATAGTAGATACCCACAGCTACTGGGAACAGCATGGCTCCCGCGAGGCAGATAAGCAAATTACCGAGGGTGTAAAAAATTACTTTAAGACTCATAGAACGAGCGAATCGACAGGTAGGTGGTGGTGGTGGACACTTTTAGGTTCTGCGTTCCGCGAATAAATCTTCAACAATAGGAATCGCACCAGGCATACTAAAAACAATGACGCGGTCTGTCGGTTGGATAACAGACTGTCCTGTTGGAATAATGAGTCTGTCTCGTCGAATGATCGCACCAATAAATGCATTTTCTGGAAATTTTGTTTTAAAAGAGACGAGTTCTTTGTGGGCAATTTTCGAGTTGACCCCCGCGACGATCTCAATGACTTCTGCATCTATTCCGTGAAGTGAGGCGACGGAGACAACCTGTCCGCGACGAATAAGTCGCAGGATATTACTGACGACGGTCAAATGACGACTGACTGCGCCATCAAGCCTCGGAATGCGTGCTAACAAAGGCAAGTAATGTGGTTGCTGAACGAGTGCGAGCACACGCTGCGCCCCGTTCTCTTTGGCGGTCATACACGCCATAATATCGTTTTCGTCATCTCCTGTAACCGAGACAAACCCGTTGACTTCGTCTACACCAGCCTCTTCAAGGAGTCTGAATTGGAGATAATTGCCGTGTAAAACGGTTGTACGTCTGAGCATTTGTGACGCTAATGCCGCCTTCGCTTGATCGGCTTCGATCAATTTGACGTTGGTGTCTCTTTCTTCGAGAACACGTGCAAGTTCGATACCGATAGGGCTGGCACCCACGATGATAACGCGGTTAAGCTGCTGGTTAAACGTAATACCGCTAATGCGCAACAATTGTTCAACTGCTATTGCGCTGCCGATGACAAATACTTCGTCACCCTGTTGCAGGGCATCGGGACCTCTCGGAATGACAATGTGCCTACTGCCGTTAATTATCGGATGCCCATTATCGGAGGGACCGCGTCGACTAATGGCTGCAAATCGAATATCGTTAAGAAGTCCGTTTGCGTCTAATTCAGCGAGCGATTTGCCGATTAGCGGGTTTGTCTGTTTGATCCGAAAAGAGACAAGTTGGACTCTACCGTCCTCAAAATCGACAATCTCTCGTGCTTCAGGTATCTGTAAAAGTCGGACAAATTCAGCAACACAGAGTTGTTCTGGATTGACCAGCAGATCAATACCAAAGTCCGTTGGTGTTAAACCGCTTTCTGTGGAGAAATAGTCAGGATTTGATACCCGTGCTATTTTTGTATTGACCTTATACCTGTGGGCTATCTGACAGGCGAGCATATTAATTTCATCGCTATTGGTAACAGCGATAATCAGATCTGCTTCATCGATGCCAGCGGTTTTGAGAAGCCGCGGTGATGCCCCTGATCCGCGCAGCGTTTGCAGGTCCAACTGTTCACTAACTCTGTCGCAGGCGGCATCGGATTCGTCAATGAGAACAACATCGTTAGCTTGGGCAGTAAGGAGTTTGGCGATATGGAATCCGACCTCTCCGGCACCTATAATTATTGCTTTCATACTTTTTACTATTAAATCTGGTCACCATTCCACGGTGGTTTTCGATTAAGTTAACAGGTTTGAGTAAGTTTGTGTTTTATTTTTAATTATATTCGTCAAGCGGAGGACAGGCACACATCAGGTTCCTGTCACCGTATACTTCATTAATACGTGCCACGGGGGGCCAGAATTTGCCATCACGCACCCACGCTATCGGAAACGCCGCTTTTTCACGCGAATACGGATGATCCCAATCGGACTGGACAACCATTTCTGCTGTGTGTGGTGCGTTTTTTAAGACATTATCTATTCGGTCAGCGGTCCCTGTTTCGATCTCTGCTATCTCTTCCCGGATTGAGATGAGGGCGTCACAGAACCGCTCCAATTCCGCTTTTGATTCGCTTTCTGTCGGTTCAATCATCATTGTGCCGAGTACGGGCCAGGAGACAGTCGGGGCGTGGAATCCGTAATCCATGAGACGCTTTGCGACATCGGTTACGTCTATGTCGGCACTCTTTTTGAAATCACGCAAGTCGATGATACATTCGTGCGCAACTAAGCCAGACTTTCCAGTATAAAGCACCGGATAGTGCGGAGCGAGTCGTTTCGCTATATAGTTGGCGTTAAGAATTGCGACTTCTGTTGCCGACGTTAATCCATCCGCACCCATCATAGCGATATACGTCCAAGAGATCGGTAGAATTCCAGGGCTTCCCCACGGTGCTGCGGATACGGCTCCAATTCCTGCTGAGCCACCGACAGAAACGAGTGAGTGTGTTGGTAAAAAGTCTGTGAGATGTGCCTTGACACCAATGGGACCCATTCCTGGTCCGCCGCCACCGTGCGGTATGCAGAAGGTTTTGTGGAGGTTCAGGTGACAAACGTCAGCACCGATATCGGCGGGTCGTCCGATTCCCACAAGCGCATTCAGATTCGCACCGTCCATATAGACCTGTCCGCCTGATTGATGGACAATGTCGCAAATCTCACGGATTTTTTCTTCAAAGACGCCGTGTGTTGACGGGTACGTAATCATAGCAGCGGCGAGATTATCACGATGTGTGTCTGCTTTCGCTTGAAGGTCCTCAAGGTCAATATTCCCATCCGAGTCGCATGCCACAACGACGACTCGCATACCCGCCATTACTGCGCTTGCTGGGTTCGTGCCGTGAGCGGAGGTCGGGATTAAGCACACATTTCGATGTGTCTCGTTCCGACTGTGATGGTATTTGCGAATCACTAATAGTCCGGCATATTCACCTTGCGAGCCTGCGTTTGGTTGCAATGAGATACCGCTGTACCCCGTTATCTCGGCTAACCAGGTTTCCAATTGTGAAAACAGGTGCTGGTAACCTTTTGTTTGTTCTCTGGGTGCGAACGGATGGAGTTCACCGAACTCGCGCCATGTCACTGGGACCATCTCCGTCGTAGCGTTGAGTTTCATTGTGCAAGAACCGAGTGGTATCATCGCATTCACGAGTGAGAGATCTTTGGTTTGAAGCCTGTGGATGTAGCGGAGCATCTCAGTTTCAGAATGGTAGTTATTGAAAACAGGATGCGTCAGATAAGGGCTTTTTCGTTGGAGATGTACAGGAATATCGCCTGCGTGAGAGGTTTTCAAGCCTGTCTTGACACCAAATATTTGAAGGAGTTCTTCCACATCTGCTGATGTCGTTGTTTCGTCTAAGGAGATACCGATATGTGTTGCATCAATCGCTCGAAGGTTTATCTGTCTTGCACGGGCGGAGGTCAAGAGATCCTCTGCTTTTTCTGCTGGAACAGTAACAGAAAGGGTATCAAAACAGGGGTATTCACCCGTGGTATAACCGATCTCTTCAAGTCCAGCACGTAGGGTGCAAGTGAGTGCGTGTGTGTGCTCGGCAATGTGTTTAAGCCCTGTCGGTCCGTGGTAGACTGCATACATTCCCGCCATGACAGCGAGTAGTACCTGCGCTGTGCAGATATTGCTCGTTGCTTTTTCGCGGCGGATGTGCTGTTCCCGTGTTTGAAGTGCTAAACGGATGGCGGATTTTCCTGTTGCATCATGGGATACGCCTGCAATCCTTCCGGGGATACTCCGTTTAAGCTCTTCATGTGTGGAAAGAAAAGCTGCGTGGGGACCGCCATATCCAAGCGGAACGCCAAACCGTTGCGAGTTACCGATAGCAATGTCTGCGCCGAATTCGCTAGGAGGCTTTAATAGCGTGAGTGCTAACAAGTCTGTGGCGGTAACAAATAATCCACCAGCAGCATGCACTTGTTCAGCGAATTGATGATAATCGAAAATCGCACCATCTGTGGCGGGATATTGCACGATGGCACCTAAGATCGGTGTGTCAAAATTGACATCACGATGGTCCCCGATTTGTAATTCAATGCCGAGAGGTTCAGCGCGTGTTTGTAGAACAGCGATTGTTTGTGGATGGCAGGTCTCTGATACAAAAAATTTTCGACTGATCTTCTGCGGTACATTTGCAAAACACATGCCCATTGCTTCTGCAGCGGCTGTCGCTTCATCTAAAAGAGATGCGTTCGCAACGGGTAAGCCGGTTAAGTCAATAACCATTGTTTGGAAATTAAGCAGTGCCTCCAAACGTCCCTGCGAAATCTCGGCTTGATAGGGAGTGTATTGTGTATACCAGCCTGGATTCTCCAGAATGTTTCGTTGAATCACTGGCGGGACGAAGCAGTTGTAATATCCCATCCCGATAAAAGAACGGAACACCTCATTTTGAGATGCGAGTTCTGTTAATGCCGAAAGTGCTTCCGATTCTGCAAGTCCGCTCGCATCTCCATATAAGCTAAATGCTGACGATAGGCGGATGTCTGCAGGCACAACGTCTTTGATGAAATCTTCCATCGAAGAATAACCGAGGGTCGTCAGCATCAGTTCGATGTCTTCCGAACGGGGACCGATGTGTCGGCTTGCGAAAGCTTTTCTGTTGTTGTCTTTTTTAGGCATGCTCTGCCTCGATATGTGCTTGATAGCTATCGGCATTAAAAAGCGCGTCAAGTTCTGCCGAGTCGGTCATTCTAATTTTGAGCATCCATCCGTCGTCGTAAGGAGACTCATTGACTTGTTCCGGTGCATCAAGAAGCGATTCGTTGACAGCAACGACTTCGCCACTGATGGGCGCGTAGAGATCGAATGCTGCTTTGACAGATTCTATTACACCGAACTCTGTTTTCTGTGTGAGTTCGGTACCGACTTCCGGCAATTCAACATAGACGATATCTTGAATTTCGGATTGCGCATAGTCACTGATACCAATAGTGACTATGTCGTCTTCTTGTCTTGCCCATTCATGGCTTTCCATGTATTTTAAGTTTTCTGGAATCATTATTGCTCTCTGCCTTATGTTTAACCCAAGTTGCTCCCTAAATAATTTAGGACAATACACCTATCGCCCCTCTGGGGCTTATACACGGGAAGGAACATAGGTTCTATACACCTATCGCCCCTCTGGGGCTTTCAGGGATCGCAACCTTTGGTTTTTCTGAAAACTCCGTATGGGTTATGTTTATGAAAAAAATAAATAATTAAGTGCCTGTAGAAATAAAAGGCACTTTTACAATTTTCGCGGGATGTAATTTACCACGAATTTCTATATCAATTTTATCATTTGTGGTACGGCACAGCGGAGTGTGCCTACTACTTTTGATAGAAGCGAAACCGATACTGTATTTAAGAGTGGGTGACGGGGCACCACTTGTTACATTGCCTATATGTTCATCTTCTTGGTAGACTGCATAGCCTGGGCGCGCTACGGCACGGTCAAGCATCTGAAAGCCTATCATCTGTCGCGTGATGCCCTTCTTTTTCTGAGTAAGAAGCGCGTTTTTCCCAATGAATTGTCGGTTCTTGGATTTAACAAACCTACCGAGTCCGGCTTCAAATGGGTTTGTGTTATCGTCCATATCCATCCCATAGAGACGAAGACCTGCTTCAAGCCGTAATGTGTCGCGCGCCCCAAGTCCTATTGGCTCTCCATCCGCTGCTATTACCGCAGGATAAAGTGAGTTCCATAAACCTTCCGCGTTTTTTGCGGAGACGTATAGTTCAAAACCGACTTCACCAGTGTACCCTGTTCTTGAGATGATAGTAGGGATACCCGCTACCTCACCAAGCGAAAACCGAAAATACCCGATTTCAGATACATCTTGTTCTGGGACCAACGGTTTCAGAATCTCAATCGATTTTGGACCCTGTAGCGCGATGAGCGTTTTGTCTTCACTCTCATCTCGGACTTCTGCACCGGTGTCATTATTGGTTTGGACCCATGCGAGATCTTTTTCGATGTTGGCAGCGTTAACGACCAGCATGTAGTGGTTATCGGTGTACCGGTAAATGAGGATGTCGTCAACGATTCCGCCTGTTTCGTTGCAGAGGAGGGTATATAATACACGACCATCAGTTAACCGACCGACATTGTTTGTGCTGAGTTTTTGCACCAGTTCGTTCGCACCCTGTCCGCAAACATCAATTTCTCCCATGTGCGACAGGTCGAATAAACCTACGGTCGTGCGGACTGCGAGATGTTCTTTGACAATACTACTGTATTGGAGCGGCATTTCCCAACCACCGAATTCGGTGAATTTGGCATTGAGGGTTTTGTGAACCTGATAAAGTGGTGTTCGTTTCATACTTTTAAGGGGTTCCGATTTAAAGTCCGTAGATACGTGCGAGATTATCACCAAAAATTAGTGCTTCTGCATCGTCTCCAAGTTCTAATCGCTTGATGGCATTAATAACTTGAATTGGACGGTATTCGGGTAAGTTAGAACCAAAAACGATCTGCTCAGGTCCAAGTTCGTCAACCGCTTTCTTAACCTCTGTCGGAACAACTTTATCTGGATCCGTTCCCCAGCGGCGATGAAAACGTAGTATGGTTGTACCAAGCGAAATATTTTTGTTGGCTTTCGCTGCAGAGATACCGGCGTCTAAATCATCTGGAAAACCCATGTGATCCATGATAACCGGTGTTTCTGGCACCCAACTCGCGACGGTGCCGATCCGATTTGGATGACAATTGTTAGGTCCAGAATGGATTGAGACGATAAGTCCATGGTCGCGGGCAGCTTCAACGACGGGACGGACGATTGGGTCATCCACATTGTAGTTATGAACCGCTGGCATCAATTTAATTCCGCGCATTCCCCAACTTTCGGCAGCCAATTTAACCTGTTCCACAGGGTCAGGTTCTGTTGGATGTACGAGTGCGCAACCGAGTGCGCGCGGATTACCACCAATCGCATCGGCAAGTTCGTCATTCTGCGGAAGCGGTTGGGTATTCGGCATGATAACAGCGACATCCATGTTGGCTTCGTCTTCTAACGCCAACAAAGTGTCTAAATTGAGTTTACCATTTTCATCACGAAATGAATCATTAAGATAAGCTTCAAAATCGCCTCGCATGCACAAGCTCCTTATATTATGCTGTTAGGGAGCAGAACCTTCGTTGATAAGGAGTGCTCCACTTGCTCCGACTTCAAAAGACCCCGTTTCTTTCATTACGGAATCTCGGTAGAGTGTATATGCAGATTCCGCAGCAGGAGTATCGGTGAAACGGATGATGAAAACAATCTGGGCATCCATCCAGTTTTTTGATTTCGTGTCTCTATAGCGGGCAGAGATTCCGAGTGGTGTATCAGTCAATTGCGGAACGTTGACAGGTAGTGTAGTGTAGATTTGACGCAATGCCCAATTTGAGCGGAATAGTTTGACACTTCCATTTACCTTGTTACTATTCGGGAGTAACGCAAGTATTTGTGGTTCTGACGGAGGATCTTTAATCTGCGCGGCGATATTTTTCGCGAGTGCAACCATGCCCTCACGAATGCCGGTTGCTATTTCGTAACCCTCAATCTCAATGAAATACCTCCCTTTTGAAAACCGGAGATAATTGCCTGAAAGCATTGCCTTACTTCCAACCCATTCAAATTTCATTTTCGGATAGGTGTGGAAATTGTAAATGCCAAATGCGTTTTCTGGTGTACCCATATCGAAAATTTCGAGTAAAATCAACGGTTTTGAACCGAATTGCGGCGTTTCGTATTCCACTTCCGCCTGCCGTTCAAAGCCGTAGGTATAATAAAGATCGGGTGAGGTAGGTCTATCACGGTAGAGTGTTTTGCCCTCATAAGTAGATGGTACACGCGAGTGGACCCAACCCGATAATTCGCCGTTATCCGGTATGAGTTGATCTGGTGAAACAGTTGTTTGTAGCGTATTTCCTGTCGTTAATGATTGCGCTAATAACGCTGATGCGTTCTCGATATTTTCTTCAACTTCAAGGATAGTTTGTTGTACTTTCTTTGCTGTAGGACTATGCCAAACTCCATAGATGTATTCGCTTTTCTGATGGACAGCTGTCCAATTTCCCTGTTCTTCGCTACACGAAATCAGCATCGAACCGAAAATGAGAAACATCCCCAGTGAGAAACAACGGAGACTATGCAAAGTGGGGGTTGCCTGGAATTTCATTCGTACGATGGCTCCGGTGCTGTGTCGTGTTACCACTGTTCGGCAAGTTGGTTGTAAAGATCCTCTATTAATTCTTCTATAATAAGGCCTCTGGCTTGTTCGGGTCTTTCCATCGGTTCTGCTCGGTTTGGTACGATATAGAAATCGTGAACTTGGATATAATTGTCCTCTTGAGCGATCATATTGTTGCGAACCCGATCTAAGAATTCGTACTCAATCTGTAAAGTCATACGTAACATTTCGACTTCACCTTGAGAACCAAAGCCGTGTTCCTTTATAGTATAGTCCTGTATCCGCATCGTAAATTCGGAGTCGTTCCCATCTCGCCATTTCCGATTGAAACGTTGGGTCAGTTTCTCATGAATGACTTCATCGTAGGGCCGCTGAGAAGTCGTATCGTAAGCAAAATCAGCATCTAAGATTTCAATTGGTGAAATGCGGATAGTTTTAATATGCTCTAAGTATTCTGATTTGGAATAGTAACCACACCCAGAAATCAATGAAATCAACCATATCGGTAGTGCTAACGTGAACAGGGTCCTGGACATTTTTTATCTCCTGAATTTTGTCTGCAAACGCTATCCAATTTGTGTCGTAAGGGCAGTTTTTGTGCTTTGTTGTTGTTCTGTGCTCTTAAAAATTCAAACCGTTTAGCAACACAGGATTTTGGAAGTTCACCGGTGCAGCTTTTGGACGAGGTGCTTTTTGTTTCCCACCATAAAATACGGATCTGGCGGTATCGACAATGTATTGTTTATAGGTGGGCGATAGTAAAACAACAAAGACAAGGACAAGCAGAATGAGAACAATGGCTAAGAAGTAGGTTACCCACTTTTGGTCGAGCAGGTCTGCTTTGTCAAGCGTGTGTTTGGCAGTATTGCGTCTTGTTTTCATGTGTGCCACCTCTTGTTATGCTGGTATATCTTACTGCGGTTAAAATCGTGTATTCAAATTATAGCAAAAAAATAAATGATATGCAAAACTTTTAAACAGAAATAGGCGAGGTTTCTTAACCTCGCCTATTAATTGGGGGGATTGCAATGTTAGAACTCGGACGGTTTCCTACTATCGAGGACGTCCTTTGGGGATACGTGGTGAGCGACGATTCCGGAAATCTCGGTTATTATCGCGTTGCTCATAACGGTTGTTACGACGTTCGCGGTTGTCATTACCACGCCTGTCCCGTGAGTCCCGTGAGTCTCGATTGTCTCGGTAGTTGGAGCGTCCGGTGTCCCGGGCGTCTCGCGGTCCACTCCGATCAGATGAGAAATCGTCCTCATTGCTCGACTCAATTTTCAGTTCTTCAACGGGGACGCCACCGGCGGCGACGAGTGTCAAGTCTACACGATCTTGTTCGTCGATAGTGAGGATACGGACGGTGACTTCGTCACCCACTTGCATCACATCCTCAGCACGGCGGACATAGCCATCTCCCATTTGCGAAATATGGACGAGTCCATCCTTACCCGGCAAGATCTCCACGAACGCGCCGAATGGTGCGGTTCGGACAACTTTTCCGGTGTACTCTTTCCCAATTTCAGGCATGGCAGTGATGGCAAGGACTTTCTCCTCAGCGCGTTTGACATCTTCAGCACTTGTGGCTGCGATTTCAACAGTTCCATCGTCTTCAATATTGATGGTTGTGTTGGTCTCTTCTTGGATGCCTTGTACGGTTTTGCCGCGTGGCCCGATGAGATCTTTAATTTTCTGCGTCGCGATTTGAAGCGAATGGATTCGAGGAGCGTAGGGCGAAAGTTCGGCGCGAGGTTCTGCTATGACAGCATTCATCTGCTCAATGACTGCGAGACGTGCCTCTTTCGCTTGATGGATCGCTCGGCGCATCAATTCTGGGCTAACGCCTTCAATCTTGATGTCCATTTGGACAGCGGTGACGCCTTCACTGGTCCCTGCGACCTTAAAGTCCATATCACCGAGAAAATCTTCAGTGCCGAGCATGTCCGTGAGAATTGCTTCCTGTTCGCCTTCCTTGATGAGTCCAACGCCAATTCCGGCAACGGGTCTTTTAAGCGGAACACCAGCATCTAAGAGTGCTAATGTCGCGCCACAGACGGTTGCCATTGATGATGAAGCGTTAGATTCCAAGATTTCTGATACCATTCGGATGGTATAATGGAAGTCCTCTTTCTCTGGAATAACAGGTTCAAGAGCTTTTTGTGCCAGGGCACCATGCCCAATTTCTCGGCGACCGGGACCCATCATTCGTTTGACTTCACCTGTGCTAAAGGGAGGGAAGTTGTAGTGTAGGAAGAAAGATTGTCTTGATTCACCATCAAGCCCACGTTGTACATCTTCATCGCCTGATGTGCCGAGTGTCGTTACACAGAGTGCTTGTGTCTGCCCTCTACTAAAGAGTGCTGATCCGTGGGTGTGCGGGAGCAGTGAAACTTCTCCGGAGATAGAACGGATATCCGTTACACCGCGTCCATCGACCCGTTTACCTTGGGTCAGGATGGCTTCGCGCATCTCTTCTTTTTCGATTTCATTTAATATAGAGACGGCGTCTTTTGCTGCGTTTGGATCTGCTTCTTCAGACGTATCCTCAAGGATTTCTGATAAGACTTCTTCTTGGACCTGTTCAAGATAATCTTCACGTAATTTCTTGTCTGCCATTCCGATGGAATCTCGGATCCGCGATGTGGCGAGATTCCGCACACGGAGGCTAAGGTCTGATTCGATACTTTTCGCTGCGTAATCACGTTTCGCGTTACTACATACAGCAGCCAATCCTTCTTGAAGTTTGATAATTTCTTTTATCTGTGCGTGAGCGGTGGCGATTGTGTCAATAACTTCGTCTTCAGGGATTTCATGTCCACTACCTTCAACAGACATCACCGCGTCTGCCTTACCGCTTACGAATAGTTCCATTTCGGAGGCGTGTAATTCCTCATAACTCGGATTGATTATCAGTTCGTTTTCAACTTTTCCCACAGTAACTGCGGCAACCGGACCGTTAAAGGGGATATCGGAAATCGACAAAGCGGCAGAGGTGCCGATGAGGGCGGGAACATCTGCGGGGTGAATGCCGTCCGATGAAAATACGTTACATAAAACTTGGACCTCTGCCTTAAAGTCTTTTGGAAAGAGAGGTCGGATGCAATGGTCAATTAGGCGAGCAATAAGTTGTTCTGATGTTCCAGGACGAGGCTCGCGTCTGCCATAAACTGTAGGGATACGTCCTGTAGCGTAGCCCCTCTCGCGGTAATCTACTGTTAACGGAAAGAAATCTAAGTCATGTTCTCTATCATCCGCTACCACTGTAACTAAAACAACTGTTCCACCGTATTGGACCCAAACAGCTCCGTCTGCCTGTTTAGCAACTTTTCCGGTTTCAATCGATAACTTCTCGCTCCCAAGTTGCATTTCAACTTTCATTCTGTATACTACTCCTGTATTTCCAATTTTTTCGTCGTGTTACCAAATATAATAATAAAAAGGCGGTTGCTGTAGCCGCTAAGCGTTATATAAAGTGTATTCGTATCCGCTTGGCACCAGCGAAAAACCTAATTTCTTCTCGATCCGATAGTGTCCCGAATTCCAAGTTCGTCAACTAAACGGTAATAGCGCGAAACATCCTTTTTATAAAGATACCGTAACAAACGACGCTGTTTGCCAACAAGGCGGTAAAGTCCGTGGCGGGAATGATGATCCTTCCGGTGTGTCTGAAAATGTTCAGTCAACTGTCGAATACGAGCAGTTAAAATCGCCACTTGAGCCTCTGGAGAGCCAGTATCCTGTTGGTGTATCTGGTACTGTTGCAATAATTCTTTTTTCTCTGCTGCACTAATTGCCAACTTGTCCACCTCCTTTAGGTTGAACAACTGATTTGAACTACAGGTTTCGGAAACCTGCGACTTTTGTCTTGTCGAAGATCGTCTCATAAAACGCACTCTATGAAACAATAATGCTTTGCGACGCTATATGAGATAAAAACCAAGTTGTTTCAGACGATCCCTCCGATTCTTATCTGCGTTTTAATGTATGCATATATAATATCACAAACCGACCTGAAATTCAAATTTATCTTCTGTGCTTAGATGGTTATAATCAAGTTTAAGGATGCGCAGATTCGGCAAGAATCTCCGCTGCGACCATGACATCGCGTTGTATTTGTTGGATCAGAGATTGAAGATTTGGGAACTTCCGTTCGCTCCTAATTTTTTCTACGAAAAAGATTTCTACCGATTTACCATAGATGGTTTCATTGAAATCAAAAAAGTAACTTTCTACTTGGAAATTCAATTCGTTAAATGTAGGACGTGTGCCAATGTTCAGGACACCATCTAACCACCTGCCCTCCAGTTTAGCACGGATTGCGTACACTCCGTTAGGTGGACAAATTTGATTGCGCGTATTTATATTTGCTGTCGGAAAACCGAGCTGCCGCCCTCTGCCATCACCCTTGATAACCTCACCAATCAATGAGTAAGGACGACCCAATAATTGCGAGCTCCATCGGAGATCACCCCTCGCGAGTGCTTGGCGGATGCGGGTGCTGTGGACTGGAGCTCCGTTTATCTCTGTTGGTGGGACGATCGTGACATCAAACGGATAATCCTCACTGATTTCTGCCAACCGTTGTGCGTTCCCCGCGCGATTTTTCCCGAATTGGCAGGCGTACCCAACGACGACATGTTTGGCTCGACATTTTTCCAAGAGAACCTTTTCGACAAAAGATTCGGGAGACATTGCCGCAATTTGTGCGTCAAAACTGAGAATAACGATTTTATCGATACCAAATTGTTGGAGGATTTCAATGCGCTTGGGAAGATGGGTTAGGATAGGAGGACATCGCTCTGGGGATAAAAAAGCGAGTGGATGCGGGTAGAATCCAACTAATACGCTTATTAATTTATCTTGCGCAGCACGCTGTAGAAGCGTTTTGATAACCGCTTGGTGTCCAATATGGATGCCGTCAAATACACCGAAAGTAACTACAGTGTTTCTCTCGAATCCAGCAATTTCGTCTAAATTATAAGTTGTTATCGCGATTGGATCATCGCTTTTACTGAAGGCGTTTTCCACGTTTTTCAATCCTTGAGAGAATCACCACATCTCGTGGAGGGCTGATTGATGTAACGTTGCGCGGTGTGAACGAGGGCTGTAATTGCTGATAAATAAGGCATGACAACCCGACAACCTGCAGCACGTGAGTGTCCACCGCCTTCAAACTCCGAGGCCAACTCACTAACATCTACTTGACCTTGGCTCCGTAGGCTGACTTTCGTACTTCCATCCAGTTGTTCGCAGACACACAGTGCGACTTCAACGCCTGCAATCGCTTGAATTTGATTTACCACACCCTCTACAGCTTCAGAAGTTGTCCCGGTCTTTAGGAACATCGTTTGTGTAGCATATACGGAGGCTATCTTACCGTCATCTGTTACTTGCAGGGTGCGGAGAATTTCGCTTAACAGACGAATTTTACTGACGGGGATATGTTCGTAGACATGTCGATAAACTTCATCGGGAGCAAAGTCCCCTATCTCAATCAATTCTGCTGCGATACGATGTGTTTCTGCAGTGGCATTACTATACCGGAAACAGCCAGTGTCAAACATCAACCCTGTATACAAACAGATGGCACATGCTTTGCTTATTGGGGTTTGGTGGTGCTTGATGAGAGTGTATACGATCTCTGATGTAGAGGAGGCAGAAGGTTTGATGAGATTGATGTCCCCGAAGGCTTCCGCTGTTGCGTGATGATCAATGTTAACCAGCGTATGTGTAGGCAGCAAAGTTGCTGCAAGTGCCTTACCGATCCGTTCGAGAGTACTTGCATCCAGTACAACCAGTACCTCTGGACGATAAGTGCCGACCGAATGGATGTCTTCAATGCTATCCCAAGACGGCAGGAATCTGTAGTTAACGGGTACTGCGTCAGTGTTAAATATTCGAACGGATTTCCCTAACTGCGTTAGAAAGAGATAGAGACTTAATTCGGAACCGATCGCATCACCATCTGGATTAATGTGCGTTGAGAGCGCGAAGTTCTGGTGCCGATCCAGTAGCGCGAGGAGTGTGCCGTAGTTATACATATCAGCCGTATGTAGGGTGTTCATGAAAGGTCCGGTGTGTCGTTTTCAGGCGTTTCGTCTTCGGATTCAACAGATTTGAGAAGTCCATCTATTTTGAAGAGGTAGTCGGCAGATTCATCAATGGCGAATCGGAGTTCTGGTGAGTAGCGGAGTGTAAGGCGGTTCCCGATTTCTCGTCTAAGGAAACCTGCCGCACTTTTCAAGCCTGCAAGTGCCTTATCCTTTTGGGCTTTGTCTCCGATGACACTCACTTTTACATCTGCGTATTTCAGATCCGGTGAGATTTCTGCTTGCGTAATAGTGCAAAGTGCGACGCGTGGATCTTTAACAGAACGCTGGATAATTTCGCTCAATTCTCGTTGAATTAGAGCAGCAACGCGATCTTGCCTTCTATTGTTTATCATAATATCCCTATCTTTAACTGTAGGTCTTCACCTGAAATCTGCGTTAAAAGAAAAATTCGGTTTTATAATCCACTAACTCAGCGTCTACATTTGCCTCAATAAAGGTGATAACGTGTGAGATGAGTCTGTTCAGATGCGCTGCATCGTTGGAAACTGATACAGCGGCTAAGACTGCGGTTTCATGCGCATTTAACGCTTCCACTTCCGCAACAGCAATATTGAACCGATTCTTGAGCCTCGCTATCAGGCTTTTTATAACTCGACGTTTTGTCTTCAGTGAATGGCTCTGCGGAATTCGGAGCCAGATTTTACAAACACCGATGTGCATGAAAACTATCAGTTGGTTATAAGCGTGATTTTTCAACCACGCTTTTTGTGAGAATAGTCGGTTCCTTTAGGAAAGTGAACGCGCGACTTGTTCGTGAACATAACATTCGAGAACGTCACCGACCTTCAAGTCATCGAAGGTTTCGATACCTATACCACATTCATAATTCGCTTGCACTTCGGTCACACTGTCCTTGAAGCGGCGAAGCGAATTCACTTTCCCTTCGTGAATTAAGCGATTGTCGCGAAGGATACGAAGCGGTTGGTTGTAAGAGATCCGTCCCCAATTGACATAACTGCCCGCAACTAAGCCGAGCCGCGGCACTTTAAACAATTCACGTACCTCCGCCCGTCCGATGACGACTTCACGGACTTCCGGATCTAATAAGCCTTCCATAGCTGAACGAATATAGGAGATGAGATTATAGATGACGTTATAAGTACGTACATCAATCCCTTCAGTTTCCTTTGCTTGTACAGCTTCTGTTGTTGGATGTACATTAAAACCGACGACAATGGCATTAGATGCGGAGGCAAGCAAAATGTCGGTTTCGGTAATACCACCGACTGCTTGGTGAATGATATTGATTTTAACCTCTGGCGTACTCAGGTCAAGTAGGGATGAAGCGACTGCTTGAACTGAACCTTGTACATCGCCTTTGAGGACAACATTGAGCTCCTTAATCTCGCCTTCCTGAATCTGTTGGAACAGGTTTTCTAAACTGACGTGACTATTCGCCCCAAGTTTTTCAGTTCGATATTGGTCTTGCCGAGATTCACTGATGGTTCGTGCGTCCCTATCGGATTCAACGACATAGAATCTGTCACCTGCTTCTGGGACACCGGTGCAACCGAGGATTTCAACCGGGCATGAGGGACCTACTTGTTTCATACGTTTACCGTGGTCGTCTATCATTGCTCGAACTTTTCCAGAGTATCTCCCTGACACAAAGGAGTCTCCAACTCGTAGTGTTCCGGACTGTACAAGAACAGTCGCGATAGCTCCGCGTTCTTTGTCCACTTGTGCTTCAATGACAATACCGCGAGCGGACTTGTTTGGGTTCGCTTTCAATTCAAGAAGTGCGGCTTCTAAGAGAAGCATTTCCAACAAAGTGTCAATACCGGTGCCCTCTGTCGCAGAAGTCTCAACACAAATTGTCTGTCCACCCCATTCTTCTGGAACGAGTTCCTGGTCTGAGAGTTGTTGTCGGATGTAGTCTGGACGTGCCCCGGGGACATCTATTTTATTAATTGCCACTACGATTGGAACTTTGGCGGCTTTTGCGTGGCTAATGGCTTCAATTGTCTGAGGCATGATCCCGTCGTCGGCTGCAACGATCAAAACGACAATATCGGTTACCTGCGCACCACGTGCCCGCATGGCGGTAAAAGCAGCGTGTCCGGGTGTATCTAAGAAAACAACGCTTCCAGTCTCCAAGTTCACATGATAAGCCCCAATATGTTGTGTGATATTCCCCGCCTCAGATTCACTGACATTTGATTGACGGATAGAGTCCAAAAGGGAAGTTTTGCCGTGATCAACGTGTCCCATGATTGTGACGACTGGGGCGCGAGGTTGTAAGGATTCCGGTGGATCCGGCTGATCTGTTAATAAGTCATCTTCCAACGTCCGTTCTTTGACGACCTCAAAATCGAAATGTTTCCCAAGCATCACGAGTGTATCATAATCCAGGCGTTGATTGATATTTGCCATGACTTTTAGCTTCATGAGTCGCATGATTAGTGCTGAAGGCTGTAATTCCAGTGCTGCCGCGAGGCTCGCGACCGTTGTGCCTTCTGTAATTTGCAAACTATCAGCTTTGTCAGGGCTTGTATCAGGACTGCTTTCAGCAGATTCCTCAATTGTAGATGTATCTTCCTCATTCAAGTTTACTTTTGCTTTTAATTCAGATTCGATGAGCGCGACAGTTTCTGGATCGAGAGCACTCTTTTCGTTTTTAACTTGGATACCGTGCCCTTCTAATATAGCCATGAGTTCTCTGCTTGTTAGTTTATATTCATTTGCCAATTTAGAGACAGGAGTGCCTGAGTTTTGATTCGCTTCCTGATTGCCTTTGGTGGGCCTTCGCCTCTGTCGAGTGTTTTGTTTCATGATAGTTCCTCCTTTTTCCCTGTCGAACTGGTGGATTTTCTTGTACGTTCAAGAAGGACTTGTTCGAACCGCTCGATAACCCCACTTGTAAGTTGCGCACGTAATAAAGAATTAATCCGTTTTGGAGAGTTAAATGCTTTCTGAATGCAGGATTGAGAACAACAAACATAAGCCCCGCGCCCTGCTAATTTTTTTTGTCCGTCTATTTGCAGTGTTTCGTCTCCTTGACACACAAATCGGATTAACGTTTTCTGTGGAAATTTACTACGGCACCCGATACAAGTGCGAATAACATTCCTCACAAACTTCACCCACTTTTTTTGAGTCTTCTTCCAATCCATCGGATCGGTATATCTATAGTTCTCGTTTTGAAAATCTAAATTGAAAAAGACTTTGGGATACTATTTGGATTCGGTATCAAAATCATCCTTTTCGACACTCGCGTTGGATTCGTCTGCTTCATCTGCTTCTTCGGGGTTTACGACAGACGTGTCCTCGTCTTGTACTTCTGCTGTTTCAGTTTCGGGACTGTCGGTGTCTAATTCTGTACCAACATCCGTTTCAGGCGTTATTGTATCAGTGGCGTTCTCTTCGGAGTTCGTGGATTCTGTTGCGTCTACATTTTCTTCGTCCGGAGAGGGTTTAAAGAGTTCATCAATGGAAACAGTCGCTTCAGATTCGCCCTTTATGTCAACCTTCCAACCTGTCAATTTTGCGGCGAGTCTTGCATTCTGTCCACGTTGCCCGATTGCTAACGAGAGCTGATTATCCGGGACAATGACGCGGGCACTTTTATTCGCTTCGTTGAGTTCGACCCGACGGACAGCAGCCGGCGTTAAGGCGTTGGCGATGAAGACGCTTATATCCTCGCTCCATTCTAACAGATCGATTTTTTCGTCGTCAAGTTCACTGACGATAGTTTGGACGCGAATTCCCTTAACCCCGACACATGTGCCGACAGCATCTATACCGTCCTCAAGTGCTTGGACAGCGACTTTTGCCCTATTCCCTGGATCCCGGGCGACTGCCATAATACGAACCTGCCCCTCATAGATTTCAGGGACTTCTTGCTCAAAAAGCATTGCGAGGAGATCGCGATGTGTGCGAGATACGACAACAGGGGCACCGCGTGCCTCGTTTTTCACTGCCAAAATCAAGCACTGCAGACGTTTACCGCGTTCGTAGGTTTGCGTGCGGGGCATTTCGCGAGGCGGCAAAAAAGCTTCGGTCTGTTCAAGGTCTAAGATGACTCCACCGCGTTCGAAACGCTGAACGTATCCGGTGACGACTTCTCCTTCGCGACCTGCGAATTCTTGGTAGATTTTTTCTCGTTCTGCCTGTTTGATTTTTTGGAAAAGGATCTGCTTCGCTAATTGCGCTGGAATACGTCCAAACTCACTGGGATTGATTTCCACCTTCAGCATCTGTCCGAGCTCAACGTCTGGTTGAAGTTTTTTAGCTGCCTCAACCGGAATTTCTGTTGAGAAATCGCGCATAATATTAACAACTTTTTTGGGGACGTAACACCTGATAACGCCTCTTTCGAGATTAATCTCCACAGAAATATTGGCATCCGGACCGTAAACTCGGCGTGCAGCGGCACGTAGGGCAGCTTCTATAGCTTCAACGAAAACGTGCTCAGGAAGTTCTGTTTGCGCTGTATTTTGACGAATAGCATTTTGGAGGCTTTCTAACATAAGTAATATCCGCGGGACCTTTTACGGCAACCCGCGTACTCCTTTCTGAATTTCTATATACAGGTCTGCTGAATATGAGTTTGCAAACTGCTCTTCCAGTTTTTGCCGACTACCATTTCAGGTGTATATGCGCATTTCGGATTTCTGAAATATTAATGGCGACGTGTTTGCCGTTAATTTGTGCCAAGACTACCTTCTCATCGGACACTTCTATCACAGTGCCTTGCATCTGATATTTTTTATCGTCTTTTGAATCGGCTTCTATTTGAACAGTACGTCCGCAATTTCGTTTAAAGTCTGCAGCGGTTCGCAGGGGCCTGTCTAACCCAGGAGATGCGACTTCTAACTGTGTATAATTTGCCAAGTGTTTATGAACTTCTAAAATTGGTCGCACGACCCGATTGACTGCTTGGCAGTCTGATACCGAAAGACCACCGGGTTTGTGGATTAGGATCCGTAGTGTTTTTTCTTGCGTCTCAACATCCACGAGTTCAATGCCATCAAGGTCAAGTATTGGTGCTAACAGTTCAAGGATCGAGTTATTCTCGGTTGACGTCATAATTAGTATAAAAAAAAACGCGACATGTCCCAGTAGTAGAGGTTCTTCGCGGTTCATTTCGGTTTCGTCGCACACAGATAATCGGGAGCGGGTTCTGGTATAAAATTCTCACCCTTAACCTCGGGCTACTGCGTTGGGCAACTTCCACCGACGTTTAAGCAGCAGTGTGTTAATTCTCGCGGACCTGCCTCTATTGTTACATGATAGCCTTTTTCCTTTTTTTTATCAAGCAAATTGCTTGTAGTCTTATCGCAGGACCGAGAATTAGTGTGTTTCAAAAAATTCGATGACCTGCCACTGTAGTTGTGTAACTTATATATTAAATATAGTTCACAGACCGAGATTTCTGGCGAGGAAAAGATAAAATTTCCAATGATTACAACATAATTGTATCATAGTCTATATTATAAAGTCAAATTAAAAATTAGCGTGGCTAAAGCCTAAACTGTCTGATTGCACTTGTGGAAAATCAATTTCATTTTTGCCTAAGACATGCTATACTATTTTTATGAGCATGTTTCGTGAACATTGGATCGGCGGGTTGGTTGCTTATAGCACCTTCTTCATCGTTTCCTTTATCGCAACTATTGCTGTTTCAATCCTTTACGCAGTCCCAGCGGCGTGGAATCCAACTATCTCCTTGAATCCGTTAAAGGTTGTTGGTTGTTTTGCGATCGCCGTGTTATTTGGATTGTGGCCAGATGTTGACATCAAGAGCAAGAGCCAAAAAATATTCTATACACTTCTGTTTGTACTGAATGTCGTGCTAATTGTTTTTTGGCGAAGGTATCTCGAATCCGCATTGCTCGGTCTATTTGCAATGCTCCCCATTTTGAGTAAACATCGTGGATGGACGCATGCCAGAATTACAATGGTTCTGCTTCCAGGACTGTTTCTGTTAGTGCCGATATATGCTGTGCATCCAGAGTGGTACAGCGGAGGTACACTCATAGATGCCTTCAATGCGTTACTTGAGTGGGAAGAACTGCCGGTTATTGTTCTCAGCGGCTTGCCATTCTACGTGGCGAGTTTCATCGGTTATGCGAGCCACCTCTATCTCGATGGCATCTTATTTCGTTCCCGTAAAGCACAACGACAGAAGGCACGGGCAAGCCAGTGAAAATTAGTTCCCGAACCCTCCAAGCGTTATTTCGCAACCCCATTATGCTGGCACTTGACGATTTCACAAAAGCGCAGGGCGTGCGCCTCTATCTCGTCGGCGGCAGTGTCCGGGATTTGCTGCTTGATCGTCAAACCACAGACTTTGATTTTGCCCTCGCTTCCGATGCAATTCACTTTGCTAAAGCATTTGCTGCTGAGATCAGAGCGACCTGCATCGTACTTGAAGAGGATCCATCTACTGCCCGTGTGATTGTTAAGCAATATGACCCTTTATATCCATCACAGTTAGGCATGGATTTTGTGCAATTCCGAGCTGCCTCGCTCGCTGAGGACTTGCGTTTGCGAGATTTAACAATTAATGCCATGGCAATTGCGTTTGAGAATGTAGACGCCGTTACAGACCACGCTCTCGACTCGAATTCCCATCGTGTAATTGATCCGTGTGGCGGTATGAAAGACTTAGAAATAGGGCTGCTTCGATTTCCAAGTGAACATGTGGTCTTAGCAGATCCGATCCGTCTACTGCGGATTTACAGATTCGCGGCGCAGTTGGGATTCAAAATTTCCGAGAGTGCAATCGCCAGCGTACAGAAGCATCGAGGATTGTTACCGGGCGTCGCAGCGGAACGATGTCGGGATGAATTGATGAAGATTCTTGATGTTGAGAAAGCACATCTATATTTGCGACGGATGGATGTGATAGGGTTGTTGGCACAGGTTTTGCCCGTTGTAACCCGATCGCGTATCTTATGGCAGCCACTTCAAACGTTTGAGGAGTCTCCAATTCCGAACCCACTCCGCGCTTATAGTGAGGAAATTAATAATTATCTCCAAGAAGAATTGGGCGATGGTGTTAGCCGCCGTTCCCTAATCAAGCTAAGTCTGCTTTTGGGTGATAACTTCGGTGATGTTGGAGAAGGTCTTCGGCTGAGTCGGAAAGCAACGCAATTTATAGAATGCGTTGGGTCTAAGTACGAGCAGTTTTTTAAGGGTATGGACAAGCGATTAACTCGTGAACAGATAATTCGTTTCCTCAGAGGTACTACATCCGATTGGTGGGGCGTGTTACTCTATACCGCAGCGGCACATCCAATTGATTCAGTCGTCCTTAAGCAGATCGCTGATACCTACTATGAACATATCCTACCAATCCGCAAGCAGGGGAGACTTATCACTGGCGATGATCTGATTCAGGTTTTCAACTTAAAAGAGGGAAAGCAGATAGGTGAATTGTTGGAAGAGGTCGAAAAACGTCAGTTTGCTGGTGAAATTCGGACGCGTGAAGAGGCACTTGCTGCTGTAGAGATATTAATCCGTCAGTCCCAATAGATTAGCTCGTCTAATCGCTGTTTTTATTACTGTTTGTTTGATGTTTCCTGAGAAGGTTTGGAACCAATGATAACGCGAACATAAGTACACCAGCAATGCCGAGGTAGAGTGCTATCTTCCATACGTTTCCCTCACCGCTAACGAACGCACCACCAAGTAGAACTAACGCTATTGTCCCCGGTAGCATGAATATAGCAGAAGTAAGAACGAATGTGGAAAACCGGATGCTGGTCAATCCATAAGCGTAATTTTGCAAGTTAAACGGAAAAATAGGGACCAAGCGTGTAAACATCAAAATCCGCCATCCTTGTTCTTCGACTTGTTCATCTATCCTGCGGAATTGGGCGTTGTCCTTGACCCATCCTTCAACGAGATCGCGCGCGACGTAGCGGGCTATCAGGAAAGCACAAGCGACAGAGATAATAGAGGAGATAGAAGCATAAAAAACACCCCATAGCGGTCCGAAAATGAAACCGGCTAACACGGTTACCGGGGTGCCAGGAAGAAAGAAAATTGTAGATATAAGATAGAGTCCCATATAGACGAGTGGGGCGATTACCCCAAAACTTTCTACCCACGTTTTAATTTTCGGAACGTTTTCTAATCGGATGTGTTTTGTTATGCCATAGTGATGCAACACGAGATATACGACTGCAATGATGCCGACAGCGATCAGAATTTTAATTAAGCTTTTTTTCATCTTTTTTACTAATTGCCTCCAAGTAGTCTTTAATCTGTGTTTGATATTTTACAGGAATGCGGTTATTGTTAATGGCTTCAGCATACGCTCGCTCAGCATTGAGAATAACATCGTTGAAGGGTAGATACGGTGGCGCGTCGGCGCGAATCTCACCCGTGAAAACGCCGGAGAAACTTTCTGAGTCGCCGGATGGGGCGGTTGTAAGCGTCAAGTTTTCTCCATTCATTTGTAAGGCTTGTGTTTCATCTCCAGTCAGGGGTGTTGTTGGATTTCCTTCCGCTGTTGCGCTTTCTATTTTTCCGTCATTGGCTGATTCTGGTGTTGATTGAAGTTCAGCGTTCGATGTAGTTTCAGAAGTGCCCTGTACTTCACGAGTGCCTTCATTTTGTCCGGGTGTGCCGTCCATATTCGCAATTCCTCCCCCAGAACTTGTCGTTTCAATATCCGCAAGTGCCAACTCTTTTCGATTGTCCATCAATTCCGCTTCCAACTGTGCAAGGTGTGTCAATGTTTCTGATTGCTGTAGTGCATCAATAATATCCTGCAATTGCTCTGGTGTAACCGTCTTCCCTTGAATTTGATCCAATGCGTTGCGGAGCGTGCCTTCTAGCAGATTTTCAGCCAAGCGTTCAAAGAGAAGCTGCAGTTCCGCTTGAAGTTCAGGCGGTATATCAGCCTGCTCTGTGAGATTTTCCAATTCTGACGCGAGTTGGTCGGCGTCCATGCCGCGAAAACGTTGGCTCGTTTCTGTCGCTTCGGCAATAGCCTCTTGTTCTAATTTCTGTTTACGGACTTCTCTGTTTAAATTGCCGAGATGTTCTTGTGCTGTATCGAGATCTGCTGCGGTTTTTAACTTGTTCACCGTATCACGAATTTGCTCTTGTAACATTGGGTTTTTTGCTTGCTTTACTTCAAGATTTTGGATTACCCGATCTAACACCTGCTCCTGCGACGCAGTGAGTGGCTCCGGCACCTCGTAGAAAGGTGGAATTATAAAAGAAATCCCTATCAACAAAAGCGGAATCGGGAACAGAGGCAATAACTTTGGGACACGGGTCGGACTTATTTTCTGGATGTCTAAGGTTGTCACAGTCTCTGCAGCATCTTGAATTTGGGATTCCGCGAACTCACCTCGTGGATTGCTCTGTATCAACTCAAATGCTGTACTAAGTCGTTCCTTGAGTTCCATTTTTTTGTCAACAAACAGGGCGACAGATAGTAGATCTTTCCGATGTTTAACGCTGAAACAGACACCGAGGATTACCGCTGCGGAAATAATTATCCAACTGAGACTTGGCATTTGTATCGGTAGGAGGATTAGTCGGTTCAGAAGAAATAGAGTGGCAAGCAGAATTAGACCCCAGAAAAGTGTTCCTACAACTGTCCGCAAAAGTGCCTGCCGATACATCTTTGCCCGAACATCGGTTAGACAGTTTCTGATATGTTGTGCATCTAACATCTTGATCTGGTCCCCTTTGGATTTCACCATGCGAGTTTCTCTACTGTTGCCATAACCGCATCTGGGGTGATTGCTGCAAGATTCTCACGCGCTTGATCAGTATGCGTGTCCCATTCTTTAGATGATAATGTTTTCATAAGCGGACAGGTTTCACTTGCAAGTACTGCGTGTTTGTCCCACGGTGGTGCCCATTGAATAAGGTTTGATGCGCCAAAGAGAGCAACGGTCGGTGTTTTAACAGCGGTGCTGAGGTGCATTGGTCCTGTATCATTGCTTATATATAGATTACATCGTTGTAAGAGTGCTGCAAGTTGCATCGGGGTTGCTTGATTAACAATAACAGGCGAATGGGACATCTGATCCGCTACTTGGCGCGCTAATTCACCTTCCCGCGGTCCCGTTGTAATGACAATGTGTGCACCGTAGGTTTCATGGAGTTGATCGCCGAGGATGGCAAAGTTCGATGCGTGCCATCGACGATAAGTGGTAGCTGCTCCTGGATTGAGACCAATAATAGGACTGCTGTCATTCAGTTTCTGGTTTTCAAGGAAATTATTCATCCACGCGATACCTGCACTATCAACAAAGACTTCTGGTTCATCGTCTATAATTTCAATGCCCAGTGGGCGAACGACATCGAGATAACGTTGTGTTTCATGCAGCGCGGTGTTATTCGGGACTGCGAGACTCATCAACTTCTTTCCGCCAGCATTCGTTTCAAATCCGACGCGAAACGGAATTCGAGCAAAAAATGTGTGGAGTACCAAACGGAAGGTGGGTTGTAACACAACAGCCATTTGGAACCTTCTTCGAGCGAGTTGGTAGATGAGCTTCGGCACCGAAGCCTGATAGGTAAGTACCTCATTCAGGTGTGGATTTGCGGATATCAAATCCTCTCGTGTGGGTGCCACCATATAAGCGATATAAGCATCTTGGAAGTGCTGGCGTAAAGCACGGATGACGGGTGTCGTCAAAATCGTCTCACCCAACGGCGCGAGTCTAATGATTAAGATCCGTTCAATCTGCTCAGGCTCAAACATCCTGTCCTTATATAATTTCTAATTTCGCCAGTTGAATCTTATCGATCTGTTGTTTTTGAGTCGGTTTATTGCTAATTTTCGTGGGTAACGGTATAATACCCGAAAACCTACGGGATGTCAACATGATCTTTCACGTCCAAACTTTAAAAGAAAAGTATCTACGGGGTTGGGATCGACAGTCAACAGTCATTTTACTTGCCTCCGCGCTGCTATTGACGCTGCACAGATATTATAGTCGACGGAGTTTTTTCAATCGCCATTTCGCTGAATATCTCGAATACGGACCGCTTTCAGATAGTTATCCTTATTATTACTGGTTTTTGACAACGGCGATAACATTGCTAATTGTTCCCGCGGTTGTCGCCAGGTTCGGAACAACGGAGCGGTTGAGGGACTACGGGTTCCGGCTCGGAAATCAGAAACTCGGATGGAGCGTGACTGCGGTGGCATGGGTTCTGATGGTTCCAGTGGTTATCCTTGCTGTCATTGTATATCCGCCTTTCGTAGCGAAGTATCCGCTTAGCAAGGTAGTCGCAGGCAGTTGGCAGACGTTTTTACCGTATCAACTGGCTTATGGCGTGTACATGTTTTCTTGGGAATTTTTCTTCCGTGGGTTTATGCTCTTCGGCTTGGAACGGAGATTCGGGAACTACAGCATTTTGATTCAGACGATTCCTTTTGCGGTGATGCACTATTCAAAGCCGTTACCGGAGGCACTCGGTTCAATTATTGCCGGGGTATTGCTCGGTATACTCGCGTTAGAGACCCGCTCATTTATTTATGGAGCAGCAATTCACTGGCTTGTCGCGATGACAATGGATATAGTGGCTGTTACCTTTCCAAGGTTTTGGGGTTGACACGTCCACAACTTTGCTATAAAATATGCTGTATAACAACTTGTAGATCTATAGAGGAGATGAAAATATAAAATGGCTAATAACGTTTTTCCACCGGTAGAGACTGCCTATCCTATAGATAATGCTCACGTCAACAGTTTGGAGGCATATCAGGCACAATATGCCGAATCCATTCAAGATCCTGAAGGATTTTGGGAGACTGTTGCGGAACGATTGACGTGGTATCAGAAATGGCATACCGTTCGGGATTATGATTTTGTCGAAGGGGAAATTAAATGGTTTGAAGGTGGTACGCTGAACGCTTGCTATAACTGCCTTGATCGACATGTAGAGGCTGGACACGGTGATGCTACCGCTATTATCTGGGAGGGGAATGACCCGTCTGAGGATAGGACGTTCAGTTTCAATGAACTCCTCACTGAGGTCAAAAAATTTGCCAACGTCTTGAAAGCACATGGTGTTGAAAAAGGCGACCGTGTCTGTATCTATCTACAGATGGTGCCAGAGTTGGCGATTGCGATGCTGGCGTGCGCAAGGATTGGCGCTATTCATTCTATCGTCTTTGGCGCGTTTTCGGCGGAATCTCTCCGAGACAGGATTAACGATTCGGCATGTAAAATCCTTATAACGCAGGACACAGCGATGCGTGGACCTCGTAGCGACATACCGATGAAAGTGAATGCCGATGCTGCAGTCGCTGAATGTCCATCTATTGAGAAGACCGTTGTTGTCAAACGCACAGGCGACGAAGTTGATTTTGATGCCTCACGCGATATTTGGTGGCATGAAGCGATGGCAGATGCCGATGCGGAATGTGAACCGGAAGTTATGAATGCTGAGGATCCACTGTTTATCCTTTATACCTCTGGCTCAACAGGAAAACCGAAAGGTGTTTTACATACGACAGGTGGTTACCTCGTCTACACGTCTTACTCCCACCAACAGGTTTTTGACTACCACGAGGGCGATGTCTACTGGTGCACTGCCGACATAGGTTGGATTACGGGGCATTCTTACATCATCTACGGTCCCCTCGCGAATCGGGCAATTACCATTATGTTTGAAGGCGTTCCGAACTATCCAGACTTCGGAAGATTTTGGCAAGTCGTCGAAAAGCATCGCATTGATATCTTCTACACCGCTCCGACCGCACTGCGTGCCTTGATGAAGGAAGGCGATACATGGGTTGAGAAGTACGACCGATCCACGCTTAGGTTGCTCGGTACGGTTGGTGAACCGATCAAAGAGCCTGAGTGGTTGTGGTACTACAATGTCGTCGGAGGTGGACGTTGTCCTATTGTGGATACGTGGTGGCAGACGGAGACGGGTGGGGTTCTGATGACGCCGCTACCTGCAGCAACTCCGCTGAAACCCGGTTCAGCGACATTCCCGTTCTTTGCGGTTGAACCGGTAATACTCGATGAAGAGGGCAATGAAGTGGAAGGCAACCCCGCCACCGGTTATCTCTGTATCAAAACGGCGTGGCCCGGTATCATGCGGACCGTCTACGGCGACCACGAGCGGTTTTTGGACACCTATTTCCGTCGCTTTCCTGGCTATTATATGACTGGTGATGGTGTACTACGCGATGAAGATGGTTACTACTGGATTACAGGTCGCGTTGACGATGTCCTGAATGTCTCCGGACACCGGTTAGGCACCGCTGAGGTAGAGGGGGCAATCGGACAACATGAGGCAGTGGCAGAGGCAGCCGTGGTCGGCTATCCGCACGACATCAAAGGGCAAGGTATCTATGCGTATGTCACCTTGATGACAGGGGAGTCCCCATCTGATACGGTAGAAACAGGTATCAAACAGGCGGTACGGCAACATATCGGGCCTATCGCGACGCCTGACAAGATTCAGTTTACGCCTGCCTTGCCAAAGACGAGATCAGGAAAGATTATGCGGCGTATTCTCCGAAAGATAGCCGAAGGCGACATCTCTGAACTCGGTGATACCTCAACCCTCGCCGATCCGACAGTGGTTGATGCATTGGTTGAAGGTAGACAATAAACTTCAGTGCTGTAGGGTGTGGCATGGTGCCTGTCTGCTACCTATCTGTTTTGATAAGAGTAGCGGCACTCTGCCCGCCCGATTTTGAGAATACATGAGGAGCAGAAATTGGCATCAGCGCAAAATATTGTAGATGAATTGAAAAAACAGGGTATCACCCATGCCGTAGGCGTTCCAGATAACGGTAGTGCGCGAATTTATGAAATTTTGCGGGCAGAGTCGGGACTCGAAGTCATCACAGTGACTCGCGAGGGTGAAGCATTTGCGATTGCATCTGGGTTATACGTCGGCGGTAAGAAGCCTGTTATTATAATTCAAAACACAGGCTTTCTGGAATCCGGCGATGCTATCCGTGGTACTGTTGTTAACATGCAGGTACCCGTGGTGGTATTCATTGGGTATCGCGGGTATCACAACCGCGATGCAAATGGGCATTGGGTTGATTCCGTATCGACCTTCCTTGAGCCGACGCTGCAAGCATGGGGTTTGCCTTATGAGATACTGGAGACAGATGATGACATTCCGTGTATCAGTAGAGCGTTTGAAAAGGCATCCACTACTTCGTTGCCGACAGCGGTGCTGCTGGTCGGACATGCCACATAGTTTACTTTGCCTGTAATCTTAATCCTATGTGTTAGAGAACTGGTATTTTCTCGGAAATCTCCAGCATTCTTTTTCAGTAGGCGCGATCGTGTACATTATTTTTCCAAGGGTATAATGACGTAATAGTTGTTTTGCGTTGTTTTTTGGCAGAAATTCTATTAAAATGTTGTATTATGTGGCTTATTTAGGAATATTGCACTTTTTTTTAAACATTTTACTTGACAAATCGTTTAAAGAGAATGTATCATTAATAATTGTTTCTATTTATCAGAGATCCATAATAAGGAGAGGAGAACAATGGAAGCCGAGTATTTCGGTGAAACAACAAATATCGGAAGTGTTGAATCTTATATAGATCCAGACTATCTGACGGACGAAGCAGAGTATACTGAAAATTGTAAAGGGAGCGATCGGACAGCGTTAACAAGTTGGCTCCGAAGTGTAGCCGGTCATCGCCTGTTATCGAGAGAAGAAGAAGTTGAATTGGCGAAACGGATTGAAGAAGGAGATACACAAGCACGGGATGAGCTTGTTCAAGCTAACTTACGGCTCGTTATTTCTATTGCCGTTAAGTACCAAGGTCACAATGTTCCACTTGAAGATTTAATTCAGGAAGGCAATATCGGACTCATTAAGGCGGCAGGCAAATTTGATTATCGGAAGGGGTTTAAATTTAGTACCTATGCTATCTGGTGGATTAAGCAGGCTATCATGCGGACGCTTGATAATTTCTCTCGCTCTATTCGATTGCCTTCCTATATCGTCGCGAAAATGAATAAATTCGACTCTATCTATGCAACCTTATGCCAAGAGTTACAACGTGAACCGAGACGTGAAGAGATAGCAGAAGCCTTGGATCTTACAGTCAATCAGGTTGAAGAGATTCTGACGTTTAACGCTGATACTATTTCAATGGATTTGCCGCTTAGTGATGAGCGTGCTGCTTCAACATTAGGTGATTTAATTGAGGACCCTGCCACTGGCGGAGAAGACGGACCCATCGCGGAATTGATTAACGAGGATCTGATCGCCCAATTTCTCAAGAAGTTACCCGAACGCGAGCAGAAAGTCCTTAAAATGCGTTTTGGGCTTGAAGACGGAGAACGGAAGACCCTCCGAGAAATCGGGGACGCTCTGGATGTTACGAGAGAACGCATCCGACAATTGGAAATCTATGCAATCAAGCAGTTGCGCACCCTCTATAACGAAATGGGTGAATTTCGATCCGAATCGTCTTGGGAAGGAAAAACGGCTGCATAAAATATAACCCACGGAAGGCGACTATGAAAAATTTCTTGAAGAAGCTCACGGGAACTGAAACTCCTTTGCTTGAAGTTACAGAAGCCGCACAAGAGAAAATTCACGCAGTTATACAGACCGAAGAGGTTGAAGTCGAAGGACTACGGATTAGTATCCAAGGTAGAACCGCCACCGCTTTCCAATACAGTCTCGGCTTGGCTACTGAAGTTCAAGACGGTGATATTATTATCGAATGTGGGGATTTTAAAGTACTCGTCGATGCCGAAAGCGCGCCAGATCTTAATGGTGCTGTTATTGACTATGTTGAGGATCTGAATTCGAGCGGGTTTAACATTGAAAACCCGAATGCGCCGACATGGGATAATCCGAAGGCGCAGCAAATTCAGGAACTCATCGACGAACGTATTAACCCTGCTGTCGCTGCACACGGCGGGCAGATAGAACTCTTGAACGTCGAGGAAGATTCCATCTATATTCATATGGGTGGAGGCTGCCAAGGTTGCGGTATGGCGAGTGCCACGCTCAAACACGGCATTGAAGCGATGATTCAGGAAGTTTTCCCAGAAATTAAACATGTGATTGATACGACAGACCATGCTGCCGGAGATAATCCATACTATGCCCCAAGCAAGGGGTAAAATCAGGCAAAGGTAAAACGGACGGGTAGATTCCATATCTGCCCGTTTTTGTTTTTAATCCAAGACGACGTGAGCACCTGAATTGTTCGCTCGTGTAATAAAACATGAACCGCCGTTCGGAAGTGTTTTCAAGAACGCCTCCGTCTCCCGCTTGAGTTCTCCAATTTCCTCACCCAACACACAAATTGCAGGTCCCCAGCTGCTAACACCGGCGCCGAATGCTCCACTGGTTTTTAGAAAATCGAGCGTTAATTGCAACTCATCGCCTTGTGCGTCAATTTCCACCTTCTTCCATCCAAATGTCTGGATGCTATTTAAGGCGTTGCCGAAATTGCCCATATCACCTTCAATGAGGGCAGGGAGTATCTGGAGTAAAAGTGTATGGGATAATTTCTGCGCCACCCATTCTGGTTGTGGGCATAGGGTTTGGAACAGTTTTATCTCGACATCGCCATAAATTCGGGAACAATTCGGCATAACAATCAGTATCGGTGATTCAGGGAACGGGTAGCGAAATAAAATCGGTGGTGGCGGAATATCGCCGAGCGCAGAAGAAGGGAGGAATGAAGCCTTCTGATCCGGGAAACGATGCCCGCCATCTACGATGAAACCGCCTGTATCAAATGCTGCTATGCCGATACCTGATGTTCCACCGCGTCCGACAATCTTTGCGAGTTGTTGCACATCCAAACCGAGTTCATACAGCACATTGACGGCTTGGGCAACGCCCAGGGCAAGTTGTGTTCCAGACCCGAATCCGCAATGCATCGGGATTTCAGATTCGAATGTTAATTTAATACCGGAAAACGGGTGATTTTCTTGGAGTCGCTCAAGAACCCTATACGCTCGCTCGCGATATACAGAGGATGCGACATGAATACCTGTCGCCTGCTCAGCGACGATTTGAAAATTTGGGTCGGTAATTGCTAAACCGAAGCCCCCATCAATCCGTCCGAGTGCTCCGTTTAAATCAAGCAGGGAAAAGTGTAAGCGGGACGGGGTCGTAATTCTGACTTGGTGCATAGTTGGGTTGGATTTGGGTAGGTCTATAGGCACGCCTAACAAGTGTCGTCTTTATGACGTTGGACGCACTTGAAAGACGCGCCTATCGGTTCATTTCTAATGGGGTGTGGACTTCACAGCATCCCTCTCAATCCGTGCTTATGCGTGATGGATGGTGAAGTAGAAAAGGTATGCCTTTTTTGATTAGGATTTGTCTTTAATCATTCAGCACCATCGCCATTGTGTCCGTTTTGTCTGACATCCCGCTCGATTAAACCGTCTCGGATGTGCAATATACGTTTGGCGTGTTCTGCCACTTCGGGTTCGTGTGTTACCATGATGATAGTGTTCCCTTCATGGTTAAGTCGGTCGAAAATTGCCATGATTTCATCACCAGAGCGGGTATCTAAGTTACCTGTCGGTTCATCTGCGAAAATCATTGAAGGCTTGTTGACTAAGGCACGCGCAATCGCGACGCGCTGTATCTGTCCACCTGACAACTCCGTTGACTTATGGTCCACGCGATCCGCCAACCCAACAGCTTCTAAGGCTTCAAAGGCTCGCCGTTTCCGCTCTTTTCTGCCTAATCCGGCGTAGATGAGAGGAAGTTCAACATTGTTGAGCGCGCTGGTCCGTGGCAGCAGGTTAAACGACTGGAATACGAAGCCAATCTTCTTATTCCGAATGTCTGCCAGACGATTATCCGAAAGTCCGCCTACCTCTTCGCCTTCGAGGTGATACTCACCCGATGTAGGTGTCGCGAGACATCCCAGAATATCCATCATCGTCGATTTTCCTGAACCCGATGGTCCCATAATCGCAAGGAATTCACCTTGTGTGATCGAAAAGGACACGCCTCGTAATGCGTGCACCTGAACATCACCCATTTGGTAAACTTTTGTTAGATCTTTCACATCAATTAACACAACGTTTCCTCCTTAGCATTGTTGTCGTGAAGCTAAAGATATATCTCATAAACTTATGAACGCTTTTTCAACCCTTTCCCTAAGGAAAGAGAATGCAGTGTATCTATACTAACGACGCTGCATTTTTAATCAAATTCTTCGTTCTCTTCTGTACTCTTTTCTCCCTTTGTTAATTCCTGCATAGAAGGCACAAAAACGCGATCGCCTTCCTTCAAACCGCCAGTGATTTGAAAGTGCGTGTTATTGCGCTGCCCAATTGTAATATGGGTTTTGACCCCTTTTTGCTCTTTTTTGTCTTTATTCGATTCACCTGTATCCAGCATAACAAAGTATTGTCGTTGACTACTTACATCGGCTTCTATATCAGGGAGCACGTTTCCCTCGGAAATAACAATGCTGATTTCTATTGGACCCGTCCGTAAACCTTTCTGTTCGCCTTCAAGTAGAATTTCAAGATTGCCTCGGTTTTGCTCCGGTGCGATTTTACCGACACTTCCTGAGAACTCCTTTCCGATAAGATTCCGAATTTGGAGTTCCTGACCTGACTGAAATTGCCCCAGTCTTTCCGAATTGATGGTTGCTTTAACAGTAAAGACCTCAGGACTCAGCACCGACGGTATCGGGAGTTGTAAGATATCTGATTCTTCAAATACAATGATATCGACATCGGCAGACATTCCGGGCAGTAACTCTGGTGGCGAACCAATGACTTCTACATCTACCTCAAAGGTAATGACGGAACTCTGATTCTGGGGACCTCGCGGCGTTGCACTCGGTGAAATCTCGCTTACTCGACCGGGAAAGGTGCGATTCGGGTAGCTATCAACGCTGATTTCAGCGCGTTGTCCTAATTCTATTTTCCCGATTTCCACTTGATTAATTTGGGTTCTAACAATCATTTGGTCGAGATCAGCGATACGCATGATGGGATCCCCGCGTGAAAAGGCAGAACGCCCCGAAGTGATAATTTCACCCTCTTCTACGATGAGACGCGTAATCGTGCCAGACATAGGTGCGATAACAGTCGTCCATTCGTGCCGCTCCACTTGCGACTTGAGTCGACTTGCAGCTTCAAGCCGATTCGCCTCTGCCCCTACCTTCGCATGTTTTGCCAATGCTTTTTCTTGCTCTATTGTTTCTTGTATTTGTTCGAGGCGGGTTTGTGCATCTTCACGTTCTGCCGCGTATTGCTTACGCTGTGCTTCTAAGGTTTCTATGAGTGTTGCAACGTTTTTTCGATTCAATGCGAGTGTTGATTCTCGACTCTCAATCGCTTGCTTCCTTGCTTTGATGTTTTCGTCTTGAGATTTTATAGTTTCAAGTTGCGATTCGACCTCTTTTTGCGATGTTTCGTAATTCGATTTAGCGACGATGAGCTGTTTCTGTGAGTCTTCTAATGCCTGTTTTGAAATGAGTTGTTTTTTGAACAGTTCCTTGTTCCGCTCGTGTTCTGATTCTGTTGTCTCATAGGATATTTTCGCCGATGTAACTGATGTGCGTGCCCGTTCGAGGGTCAGGTTTGCCTGCTGTAATGCGATCTCTGACTGGGTCAGTCCGATTTTATCTTGATTAAGAGAATTTAGGGTCGTAGCTACGAGCGTTTCGGCTTCCGTTATACGTTGCTGCGTTGATGCGATAAATGAGTCTAAAGTTGCTTGCGCTTTAAGGACAGAATTTTGTGCTTGTGCGAGATTGCTGTCCTGCTGTTTATCAGTAATCTCGATCTGAAGTTCTGCGCGCTTGAGTTCAGCATTTCGGGCATCAAGATACGCCTCTGCCTGTTTCTTTTGTTCTAAAATTTGTTCATCGTCGATTCGGAGTAGTGGGTCTCCTAAATCAACCTTTTGCCCTTCGTCAACGAGAATTTCGATAATCTCACCCTCAACATTTGAACGGACATCTACTTCGAGGAATGAGCGTAGGTTGCCTGACTCACGCACTTTAACACGGAATTCTCCACGCCGTACGACTTCTTGCTTAACCTCGTCGTCGTTCTTCTGTTTGCCAAAGCTGAAATTCATCCGGGTCGCGCCTATTGCCCCAACGGCGATAACGACGAGTGCGATTGCCCCGATGATAATCAACTTTTTCCGATTTTTCATGATTATTGTAACACTCCCATTGCGTCTTGCAGACGGGTTTGCGTAATCTTGTAATCGTAGAAAGCGTTCACCTGATTTGTCAATGCTTGTGCGTAACTCGTCTGAGCGTCAAGCAATTCGAGCAAAATTGCTTTGTCCACATCGAAACGTCCTTGAATCACGTCCAGACTCAGTTGGGCGTTGTTGACCTGTGCCTTGGAGATGTCAAGGGAGGTTTCACTTCGTTTGAGGTTTAGGTAGGCTTGTCTGACAGCGAGTGCTACGTTCCGCTCCAGATCGCTGGCGTTTTCACGGGTTTGCTCTAACTGCATATTTATTTCTTTGACTCGATTGCTTAGGACCCCACCGTCAAAAATGGTGAAGTTTAAGGATACACCAGCACTCCAACTCCGGAAATCTGAGAAGTTTTCACGCTCACGGAGATAGTCGTCAAGATTAACATCGTAGTTGGCATCCGCATTCAACCGGGGCCAACGCTGTAATTTTGCTAAGGTTAAACTCCATTCTTGTACTTTTAATTGTGCCTGAATTTCTTGGAATTCCGGGCGATTGTCAAGGGCTGTCTGTATGGCTTCTTCGACCGAAATTTGTATTCTTTCAATTGTGCCGCGATCTTGATACAACTGGTATGATTCATCAACTGCAACGGTAAGCAGCACGCCTGGATCTAAACCGAGGAGCCGCGGTAGTGTAGCTTGTGCGATTTGAAATGAATTCTGGTTGTTTAGTAGACTTAATTGATCATTGGCTTCGCGAACTTCGGCAGTGGCAACATCCGCCGGGATGAGTGAACCTGCCTCTACAAAATCTCTCGTACGCCGAGTGTTCTCTTGAGATCTCGCAAGAATCTGTTCACTTACAGTAACGAGTTCTTGCGATTTCAGGACGTCGTAGTAAGCCTGCGTAATATCAAGGATTAAGCCTTGCTTAATGCTCTCATTGCGGCTTGCTGTGGCGTTCAAATTCTCTCTCGCTTGTGCGAAACCACCTTCACGCTGCCCATTATCCCAGATAGTATATTGTCCTCGTAAACCTAAGTTGTAATTTTCGGGTTCAAACCCAAAGTCAATCTGGTCAGAAAAATCGTAGCTGCCGTTTGAGAAAATTTGTGGAAAATAGTTAGCACGCGCGTTTTTGACTCGGAGTTCTTGTATTGCCAGGTTCAGGCGCGCATTGCGCATGCTCGTCGCTTCTTCCAAACCTATTTGGATACATTGCTCAAGTGTTAAAGGTTGTGATAAGTCTACTTCGCCTCCAGGTACTTGCGCACCTACACAAAGAAGCATCGTAAATTGAGCAATCAGGATGATTGTTAGTAGTGGGTTTTGCGGACCCGCAAGTTTTGACAAAACAGTGAATTTAGTTTTCCCGTGAATCATTGACATCTCCTTGTCCATACCAGTGTTTATAGATGTGCTTCCCAAGCATGCTCTTTGTGCCAGTTCAACACTTTCTATTAGTGCTATTGGCGAGTTTTGCGAACCTACGGGTTGTACCAAAACCCTATCACCATAGATTTATAATATTAACATAGCCTTTCAATTCGCTTGGTGTTCGTTCTAATTTGTAACTTATGTATCAATCCTATACAAACGCTTAACTTTTAACAGTAAATTTTGGAAACTTTCAAGCTGCACTAAAAAGACTTTATCTATAATCTTTTGACGCAGTTTTTCATTAAAAGTTTAGACATTTTAACATCTAAGATGGTTCTTTTTTCTTGCAATCGTTTAGGATTTTTGTTAAACTAACGTGTTAAATAAACTCTAAACGCGTTTGATGGATGGAAAGTATGCCAAGGTACAACACTATTCTTGTCTTCACGATTATTTTTGCTACGTTGGTTATCATCGTATCAGCACCGGTGTTCTCTGCTAATTCTGACACACACTGGTTGATTGTGGATGCGACACCGGATGCCCGCGCCCATGAGCTGCTGAATTCACTTACTGAACTTTTAACAACGCGCGGGAAAGTGCCGAGTGAGCAGATCCATCGTCTTGAAGGTGAGACTGCTACGGCTGAAGAGACCTATGCCTTGCTCCAAGACGTTGGGCAGCAGACGCAGGTAGACGAGACTGTAATTTTTCTGTACCACGGGATGGTTACTAAACCGAGGGGCATGAACGCCATGCACATGCTGATTCCCGGAAGTGAAGACGGGGTTCAAGATGCTATCCTGAATCAATGGTTTAGAGAGTCTGGCAGGAGGCGCACGGCTGTTATTGTTGATGGTTATACGAATGATACGAATTTGAGTGCGTACTATGCCAATCGTGAAACCCTCGGAACCGCTGCGCTGAACGTAATTCAATCGGGGGAACGGGCAGATGCCGGAAAGCTTCTTCAAGGAATCCACGACGCTCTCGCTGTAGATACAACTGATACAAATGAGAACAGGCAACTCAGCATTATTGAGGTGTATGAGTTATTGCGAGCAGATACTGATTTTTCAGATGGGATTCTTGCGCCAACGGGTGATGTTGAGGAAGCACTGCTCAAACTCAACCCCGCACTTAAGATTGAGACATTTCCCGAAGGTGCACAAATATCCATCAATGATGTAGAAATCGGAGATACACCGCAACTCGTTACAGAGAACTTGCAGCAAGGCACTTCAACGGTATCGGTTAAGAAAGCGGGTTACCTTGTTCCGCTTCCTAAAACGGCTGAATTACAGTTGGTTCTGGGGGAGTCGGTTCGTTTAGGTTGGGTCCTTCAGCCTATTGCTATTCACGGCACTGTTGGCGGCGTTGCTGGTCAGTCGGTGGCTGATACACTCGTTTGGATTGGTGGGACAACTTACCAGCAGGTTGTGAAGGCGGATGGTGCCTATCGTTTTGATGATTGGAAGGATTCTGGTTTATTGACGCTCGGTGAAACCTACACGCTTCACGCGAAACAGGGGGATCTGAATTACGGATCCGCTGCTTTTACATTCGATGGTTATAGCAATATAGAACAGGCTGTTCAACTTGTTAAGCGGACGTGGTTTGAAATAGCACAAATTGCGTTTGATGAGAACGACCATCAAGGTGCAATCATCGCTTTCCAGAATGGGATTGAACGTACCACGAATTTTCCAGAGATGTCTCCAGATTTAACAGTTTTACTTCTCACTTCTTTTGCTGATGCTCTGGAGAAACAAGACGTTCAAGACGTTAACTCTCTGATCGTTACGGCGAAACTTGCAGGGCGGCTTGACCAACCAGACCTCGCAAAAAGGTATTGGCAAGAGGTAAAAGCGAAAGCACGGAAGGGGACTCCGGCTGCTAAATTGGCGAGCCAACATCTCTGGCAACTTAATCGTGGTCGCTATCTCTTTAATATCGGTCTCATTGTGGTACTGGTAATCTTAGTCGCATCTGGTGCATGGACGTATTACAGGTATCGGAAAACGAGACGCGCAGCTTCATAAGAAAATATGTAGGGACAGACTTGCAGACTGCCCCTATACATCTCACACCTACCTTCTTAATGCCGATATGCTTCCCCGGTCAAATTATTAGCAGCGCGAACTGGACGGAAGAGCGTCTGCCGTTTTTCTGGCATTTCTGCTAACAATTTCGGATGTGGATCCCAATCGTGCCACTTACTGTTCACCGTATTGTAACAACTGAAAATAGCAAGTCGGTCATTATCTGCGTTCGTCCATTGAT
Organism: Candidatus Poribacteria bacterium; assembly: GCA_958295815.1. Lineage (GTDB taxonomy): Bacteria > Poribacteria > WGA-4E > WGA-4E > WGA-3G > WGA-3G. Next base: position 1,414,003 of record OY282374.1, read on the forward strand.
GCGTACTATGTGTCAACGCCTCTGTGAAAAACAGCAGTGAACCCGCGGGGCACTCATAAGTATCCCAAATTGGAGAATCTGGACTCTGAATTGTGTCTGGGGCTGTATAGACTGCCTTATGGCTTGCTGTAATAAATAGCGTACCCCCTTGTCGATATTTCACAGGATTGAGTTCCCAAACAATACGAGTTAACCCGCTGTGTGCCTTGCCTGGGATGCACCGATAGAGGTGGGAATCCCCCGGAAAACGGAGCATTCCGTTGCCGTTGTGTGGACCAAAGTTTCCGTCACCAACGGTACGATAGAACAGACTACACGATTCCATGCGAAACCCGTAACATTCTTGACTGGATAGCGCGGGGTGCGCGACAAACTCGTTTAGAAAGCCGACAACGTTCGGGTGATCCGCCAAATTTTGCAAGGGACCTCCGAGTGGGGTACGCTCATGTTCGGGGATTGACTCTGGATCATGACGGAGCCGATGCGCGAATTCTTGCATCTCGGCGAGTTCGTCCTCGGACAGCACGCCTGGGACTAAGAGCCAGCCGCGCATGTCAAAGAGATATTTCTGTTCCTGCGTCGGTGCGACAGTGGGTCTACCATCAGAGGTTGTCGCAGTGAGTTGGGCATCGGCATTTTCCAAGTCAAGTGCCGATCCGAGATTTTTATCGACAATGAACGGTGTGGAGTGATTTATAACTTTAGCCATTTTTTTAACTATTCGCTCCTGGGCTGCCCTCCACTTCGTTTCGGGCAGGTTTTTGGTTAAATTGCAGTGCTTCCTACGCAGCTTTGGCGCGTTTGAGGGCATCTTCAGAGACGGTGAGCGTCTTCTCAACATCTTCATCGGTATGCGACATCGACATGAACCAGATATGCCCCTCTGGTAGGTACAAACCGCCATCTAAGGTCGCTTCATAGAAGGTTTTATGGAAACGTTGTTGGCGTTCATCGCTACTATCGGTACTCAATCCGAAGTAAGGCATTGGACCGATACCACCGATGCTGGCATTGTCGATACCGAGTCTCGCTGTCATTTCTCTGTAGCCGTCGAGTAATTTCTGTCCCTGTTTCCACATAAACGCTACGCCGTCTTTTGCCTCAAGTTCTTCTATCGTAGCGATTGCAGCGGCGACGAGTGATACCTCTCCGTGGAACGTTGCGGCTACCCAGACATCGCTGACTTCGTCCATGATTTCTTTTTTTCCGACGACGACAGCAGTAGCGAAACCGTTAGCGAGTGCCTTTCCGAAAACGGACATGTCGGGAGTGACCCCGAAGTATTCCTGTGCACCACCCAAAGCGTAGCGGAACCCTGTTTTCACCTCATCGAAAATCATCAACGCTCCGTGGGCATTAACGAGTTTCTTTGCTTCTTCAAGGAAGTTGTCTTTGGGCAGGTCGTGCCCAGAAGGTTCCATAATTAGACATGCGATCTCGTCTGGATGTGCTTTGAAAAGGTCTGCGAGTCCTTCAAGATCATTATAATCGACACTGAGTGTAGAAGCGGCAGCACTGGCGAGATGTCCACGAGCATGGCTACACCAGTCGTGCCATCCGTGATAACCTGATCGAATTACCTTATCTTTTCCGGTGTATGCGCGAGCAAACTTAATCGCGCCTGTTGTTGCATCCGATCCACCAACGAAGTAGGCGACTCTATCAGCCGATGGAATAATTTGAATCAACTTTTCGGCGAGTTCTACCTCAAGCGTGTGCCCGAAGTTATAAACGTTACCACGCTCAACGAGGTGTTTCGTAACTGTCTCAATGACAGTAGGATAGGCGTGCCCAAGGATCATGGGTCCGAATCCCATTAGATAATCGATATAGTCGTTTCCATCGGCATCCCAGAAATGGGCACCTTTCGCGCCTGCAATCATAACAGGTTTTGGGGGTTGGGTCTGTTTATGGGGTTGCCCGCCGCCAACCAATGCGGCTTTTGCGCGCTTCTGCCACGCCAATGATTTTTCAAAACTTCGTCCCATTCTGAAACCTCCAGTGTTTGTATCCTGTGGGTTAATATTCGCCTTAATTTTAACTATTTTAGCATAATTCTGGATTTGGTGAGAGAATTTCTTGAAAATTACGCAACTTTGTGGAATAATTTAGATAATTCAGGTGTTTGTAGGCAGTTCTTATAGCAATCTCGGAAGAGAGGAAGGAACAAAAAATGGCAGCACACCTCTTGACAGATGCGCAGATGCGGTATTTTATCGTGAACGGTTACGTCACCGTCACAACCGCCTTACCTGCGCAATTTCACGATGCAATCTATGAGAAGACGATGACTGTCTTTGATAAGGAAGGTAATCCCGGTAATAACCTTGTGCCGAGGATACCGGAAATTCAGAAAATCCTTGACGACCCGAACGTTGCAGGCGCATTGACGAGTCTGCTTGGCGCGGATTATTATATGCAGCCGCACCGCCATCCGCACTATAACCCACCCGGTAGCAAGGGTCAAGGCTTGCACCAAGATGGAGGGAAACGCTGGTCTCATCATACACGCAGGTTGTTGGTTTTTTATTATCCGCAAGATACCCCCTTAGAACTCGGTCCCACCGGTGTGGTCCCAATGAGCCATTACTATAGCACACGTGAAGGGGCAGAGGTCTCACCGGAACAGCCTGTCGTTGGAAAGGCAGGAACGGTCGCTTTTGCGAACTATGATTTGTGGCATCGCGCGATGCCGAACAGTAGTGAAAAGAGACGCTACATGATGAAGTTTCTCTATGCTCGGATGTCGGAGCCGCAGGAACCTACTTGGGCAAATAAGGAGACCGACTGGGCAAACGGGACTCCTGTGGGACCTGCAGACCATCAGGGTATGTTCCGACACCTCTGGGACTGGCATCGCGGTGTTGAAGATAAAGACACACACGGGATATCAAACGGTGAATCGCTATCGGGTTTAATCAGTTCTCTCAACGGGACCTCTGAGTCGATAGGGTTACAGGCGGCTTATGCGTTGCCCCGATTTGGTGAGAAGGCTGTGCCTGCGCTGGTGCGGTGTTTGGAAGATGAATCGGAGATGACGCGTCGGAACGCTTGTTATGCGCTCAATGCAGTCGGAACCGCTGCTGTTGAAATGCTGCGCGACGCTTTGAAAGATTCCTGTGAATATGTTCGCTCAAATGCCTCGGAGGCACTCGGCGACTTGGGGAACAAGGCAAAGCCAGTTGTGCCAGCATTGGTTGAAACGCTTGGCGATCCTTCCGGGTCTGTACGTTCACACGCGATAGAGGCGTTGGGAACAACGAGTCAGTCGAGTTCAGTCGCCGTTCCGGGTCTTGTGAAGGCGTTAAAAGATGAAAACATTGGCGTCCGCAGGAACGCAGTTTTCGCCTTGGCGCGGATTGGTGAGAATGCTGCTGATGCTGTTGAAGGGTTGCAAAATGTGCTGTTCGATGAGAACCGCTATGTACGTGGAGATGCTGTACACGCGCTTTATCGTATCGGAACACCAGCGGCGAAGGCGGTATTACTCCATCACCTTGAAACGACGCGTTGGTGCCCGTTGACTTCAAACGAAAGCACGTTTTAGGTAGGATAAAACTTGGTTTTGGCGCGCTTACAAAGCGCGCCTACCGTGGTATGATAAATAAAATCTAAGTGAAAAATTCCTCGTTGTGGGGTCGGACATCCACTTCAAAGGTCCACGCACTCCGTTCCTGCTGTATCAATGCCCAGTAGGTGTCAGCGATTGCATCGGGTTCAAGCAGCGGTTCGTTTTCTCTGAGTTTATAGCGTTGCCGCACCCCCGGTGTGTCAATGACCCCATCAACAATAACATGCGAGACATGGATACCGTGTGGACCGACTTCACGAGCAAGTGCTGATGCTAAGCCGCGTGTGGCGTACTTCGCGCTGCTGAACGCCAATGCACCTGCCCTACCTCGGACGGCAGAAGTTGCCCCTGTAAATATAATATTCCCGCCACCTTTCTGCAGCATCCCCGGCACTACCTGTTTTGAGCAGAGAAATCCACCGAGTGTGCAAACGCGCCACGCCGCCTCAAACGCTTCCGGTGTGAGGTCAGCGAAACTTCCCCAAGCAGCATTTGCTGCGTGATTCACAAGAATATCGGGATCGCCGAGTTCTTCTCGAATGCGTGCGAAACTTTCCGCTACCTGATCGGCTTCGGTAATATCTGTGGGGATAGGTATGGCTTTGCGTCCAGATTCTGCCAACCTTGTGGATAGATTTTTTATGTAGGGGGATGAACGTGACAGAAGTGCTACATCGCACCCTTCTTGTACGAATTTACGGGCGAGGGCAGCCCCTAAACCGGGACCCACACCCGCGATAACTGCTATTTGTTCCATAGTTATTCCTTACTTAATAAATAAAAGAAAAAGTGGGATTAGAAGTCCCACCTCTACTGTAGTTTATTCATGTCTCAGGGCATCAATCGGATGGAGTTTTGCTGCTTTCCACGCCGGATATGCGCCAAAAAAGATGCCTACTAACGCGCTGACAACAAAGGAGACCATGCCGTACACCGGCGAGACAAGGGTTCGCCACTCCCAGAACGATGTGACCAATTCCGCACCGCCTATGCCGACACCAATGCCAATGATGCCTCCTACGACTGCAAGACTTGTAGATTCGACCAGGAACTGAGCGAGAATATCAGAGCGCTGTGCCCCAACCGCTTTGCGTAACCCAATCTCTTTCGTACGCTCTGTGACAGAGACGAGCATAATGTTCATAATACCGATGCCACCGACAACGAGAGAGACAACAGCAATCCCTAAAATCAGGTTAGTAAAGGTTTGGTTTGATTCTTCAAGTGTTTCCATAAATTCCGCTTGGTTCCGAACGTGAAAGTCGAGTTCTTTATTTGGGGCAATTTTATGTTGCTTTCGGAGTAACTCTGTTACCTCGGTTTCTGCTGTCGTAAGGAGTTTATCATCATTCGCCTGTATACTAATACTTGAGAGATAATCTTCTCCAAAAACGCGTTTCATAGCGGTTGAATATGGAATAAAAACTTGGTCGTCCGGGTTTCGCCATCCGCTTGCCCCTTTCTCTTTCATAACACCTAAAACGCGGAAACCAACATTCTTAATTTTCACTGATTCACCAACCGGTTCCACGCCCTCAAAGAGCGTGTCAGCGACGGTTTTGCCGAGAACACATACGCGTTCACGGTACCGGATCTCACTATCTGAAAAAAATCGTCCGTTCTCAACGGTGAAATTTGCCGTGACGAGGTACGCTGGGGAGGTGCCGACGATGGTTGTGTTGGTATTTTTGTTAAGGTACTTCACTTGTGCCCGACTGCTCACCTCCGGTGTGACATAACCAAAAGACTGTCCGCGTTCCTCTAACGCCGCCATATCTTCGACGGTGAGACTTTTCCGAGCATCAGCAGAGCCACGTCCCCGAAACCTACTTTGCCCGGGTCGAACAGCGAGAATGTTCGCGCCTAATGTCTGAATTCGTTCGGTGACATCGGCTTTCGCACCTTCACCAATTGAGGTAGTCGTTATAATTGCACCGACCCCGATGATTACACCTAACATTGTCAACATAGACCGGAGTTTATTTGCCAATAAAGCACTTAATGCGTTTGTGAGACTTTCTAAGATACTCATACGTATGTTCTCCTATCACGGTTGCAGGTCGCGTTTACGCGCCGGTTGATTAACCTATCGTCCGCGGCCTCCTCCACCGGTCATTCGACGCATTGTGGAAGCGGGGTTCTGCATCATACGTCGCCGCCAATCTTCACCACCGCCAGCACCACCACGCTCCATGCCTCCTATTGCAACGATATCGCCTTCAGCAAGTCCAGAGATAATTTCGATTTTGTCGAAACTGCTGACCCCTGTGACAACAGGCTGTGGTCGTCCGGGTTGTCCTTCTGCTCCGATGATTCTGACCATTTTTCTGCCGCGCATATCAAGAACTGCCTCGGCTGGCAAGGTAAGAATATCTATTTTGTTGACAGCCGAAATCTGGACACTGGCGTTCATGCCGGGTTTGAGAAAAGGTGCCTTTGTCTCTTCGGTTTCTGCAGGCTCGGGTTGCGTCGGAGCTTCTGCAATGGGTGGTTCCTCGAAAAAGCCGCCAAACAGTCCGCCGAAAGCGTCTGGCTCAGTTTCTTCTTCCGCTTTAGCAACAGGCTGTTCCTCTGTCGGTTGCGTCGGGGTTTCTTGCGGGCGCGTAGGAGCCTCTGCAGCGGCAGGTCTTGATGTTCCATCAGCAGCACCCTCTGCTTGGCGTTGTTGACGCGTCGCACGGAAACGCTCGCGCTGCTCCTCAGTCATATTTGCGAAGTCTGGACGGGCACCGCCGCCTTGTTGTCTCCCAAAACCTCTTCCCATGCCTTGAGGTGATGTGCTCGCTTTGACGTTTTTCAACTCGGAGGTCACTTCAAAAGTCGTCACATTCTGAATCGCTTGTCCTTGGGGGGCAATCTTCAAGACTTCGCCTTGGAATGGCGTATCGGGGTAGGCTTCAACTGTAATTGTCACAGGTTGACCGATCTCTACCTTACCGATGTCGGTTTCATCAACCTCTGTTACGACATAAACGGTGTCAAGGTCTGCCATCGTGACAAGCGTCTGCCCTTCTTCTGAGGCGAGTGAGGAGAGACGCGAAGTAATCACCTGTCCTTCTTCGACCAGTTTTTCAAGAATCGTTCCAGAGATAGGTGCCTTGATGACAGTATCGTTGTATTCAATTTGACGGAGTTCCAGTTGTGTTTCACTACGTGTGACCGATGAGCGGGCAGTCTCCAAGTCGCGTTCTTTTCGCTCAATCTGTTTCTTATTTGCTTCTGCAAGTTTCAGAGAATCTTCAGCTTGTAGAATCCGTTGTTGCTGAAGTTCAATATCCATCTCGCGTGAAGGTTCTGATGCAATTCTTTCGTTAGCGAGCTCGAGGTTAAATTCCGCCTTTCTAATATCTGCTTGTCCCAATTCAAGTTCAGCTTCAGTGGCGGGCTTCTCTACCAATTTCAGGTTTTCCTCAGCAGACTGATGCCGTGCCTGTGCCGATTTAAGTTGTGCGTGTGAAGATTCTAATGCGGCTTGGGAAATAAGTTCTTTGTCGTAGAGCGTCTGGTTCCTTTTGTGTTCTGCTGTTACCAACTCTAAGTTTGCGTCTTCCTGCTCCAAGGAGGCTTTTGCGCGCCTTCTATTTTCATCCCGCACCTCATCGGATGTTAGCAGTTTGTACCGAATTTTGGAGATGTTAAGGCTGTTTTCAGCATCCATTACGCCCCGCTTATTCGCTATTTTTTCGAGCCGAATCTGCTCTTTAATCTGTTCCATCCGTTTTTTTGCTTCAAAAAGCGATTCTTGTGCTTGCCGAATTTGGATTGCTGATTGTTCTTTTTGGAGTTGAAGGTCGATTTCTGCTTGTCGCAAGCGCGCTTGGGCAGATCTCAAATCCGCTTGCGCTTGTTCCAAACTAATCTGGACGTACGTCGTTTCAATAACCGCAATAATTTCATCCTTCTCGACATAATCCCCAGCATCAACCCTGAGTTCCAAAATCTTTCCACTTGCTTTGGAACTGACCTTAACAATATTCAACGGTTTGATAGTGCCTGTTGCGTCAATTGCGACCTCAATGTTGCCCCGTTCGACTGCTGCTGTTTTTACTGCTGATGCGTCAGTGCTGACTGCATCGTCTTTGTTTGTGAGAACGATGCGTCCCACAGCAACCGCGGCCACGACGACCACTATAGCTGCACCGACAATCGCGATAAGTTTCCATTTTCCCATCACCGATACCCCCTGTAATAGCAAATACTAAATTGCCTTTTCCCTGCTTTACGTGCTAAAGATTGTTTGACTAAAATGTATGCCATTGTCTAATTTAGTCAAGTGTCCAAGAGAAAAGTTCGCTTTTTTGTAGGGAAGTTCCTATAAACTTGGCATATCGACGGCACTATCTCGACGTTCATGCATATTCTTTTCCATCGCTTCGGGATAACGATCTGGCAGATGTGATACTTCGTTGAGTTTTTTAAGCGCGTCGCCTTCAAGGTGCCACCCAGCTGCACCAAGGTTATCACGCAAGTGTCCGACATGCCTTGCACCGACAATCACCGAAGTCATTGCCCGCTGTTCAAGCACCCAACGGAGTGCGACTTGCGCTGGACTCTTTCCGAGTTCATTGGAGACATCAAAGAGTGCTTGCAACGTTTCATCGGCATTGTCAGCAAAATAAGGTTCTGGATATGCCCATCCTTCAGCGGATCGTGTTCCACCTTGTGTGCGTTCCCCGGGTTTATATTTGCCAGAGAGAAATCCACCGGCTAACGGACTCCATACAACTACGCCTAATCCCTTAAGTTCGCAGAGCGGGACGAGTTCTTGCTCTATATCCCGCACAACGAGGCTATATTGCGGTTGATAGCACGAGAACTGTGTCCAATTATTGGTATCACTGAGCCATAACGCCTCGGATAATCGCCATGCTTGGTAGTTGCTGCACGCCGTATATCGGACTTTTCCTTGTCGAACAAGATCATCTAATGCTTGAAGCATCTCTTCTAATGGGGTTTGTATATCAACGTGGTGAATATAGTAGATGTCTACGTAATCCATTTGTAGGCGTTTGAGGCTATCATCAATTGCCTGCATGATATGGACACGGGACATTCCAGAGTCGTTGGGACCGGTACCCATCGGGTTGGAAAACTTGGTCGCGACGACTGCGTCACGTCGCCTACCTTTAAGTGCTTTGCCGAGCAGTACTTCAGATTCGCCATCAGCGTAAGAGTTCGCGGTATCAAAAAAGTTAACACCGGCATCCAAAGCGAGATTTACCATACGGTTTGATTCTGCTTCGTCAGCACCGTGTCCGAAGGTCATTGTTCCCAAACAGATTTCGGATACCTTGAGTCCACTCTTTCCCAATCTTCTATATTCCACGCTTTCCCTCCGTTTTATGAATTACATATTATTCAATGGCACTGCTTTATTGGCAACCTCTAAAATACTATCAAGCACTTTGATAACTTCCGCATCAATTTGCTCTGCTGGTAGATATTGGACTAAAGTATGGTAATTTGTTTTTTGCATGAGATTCGGTAATTCCAATTTTTCAAAGAAAGATTCAAAAAGTCGGTTTAGGAAATCGTCGGTCACTTTGATATCCAATGACCAAGGTGAACCTCTACCAAGAGTTACTAGGGCATTTTCAATCTCTACAATTGTTTCTTCGATTGTAGACGCCCAGAGCGTCGAGAATATTGGGACTTCGGTTTGTTCTGCTGCTTTAGCAAGTACCCAGTCAATTAATATCTGTTTGCTGGATACAATGTAGTTTTCAATCTCGCGCCTTTTCCAAGCGTATTCTCTTAATGCGGAGTGCCTGTGAAGTTCACCATCAATTCGATCAAATAGACAAAATCCCACCAAATTTGGCTTCGCCTCGCGTAGACCATAGAAGTGCTTACGTGCTTCTTCAGGTTGGTTGCCAACATAGTGGACGTAAGGTGCCTCTAACTCTTTTTTTACTGGATGATCAAGTTGCTTCGCAAATGCCTGCAAGATTGCGAGATCCGTCGAACCTTCAAGATAGAGGACCCAACCTCTTTGTTGTGCTTGATAATATTGCTCAAAACCAATTGTCCGAAGCGATTTTAATAACTGGCTACCCCGATCGTCAATTCGATGAGGTGTACCAAGAAAGGCGATGACAACGTCACGATCAGCTGCTTCATTGAGTATGACTTCAGAATGGCTAGCGGCAATGATTTGACTGTCATGTTCTATTGCTAATTTTGTAAGTGCTTCATAAATCTGGCGTTGTCGCAGAATTTCAAGATGTGCATCTGGTTCATCAAGCAAAAGGACAGATCCAGGATGTGCTGCAATATAGGCAAGTAGTAGGAGCGTTTGTTGCAAACCTCGTCCCGATGAGGAAAGGTCTAAGGATATTCCAGACTCATCCTGATAGTTCATCTCTACCTCTCCGCGCTCAGGAATGTATTCCGGTTCATCAAGATAGACACCGAATAGAGAATGAATTTTCTCGCAAAGCGTTTTCCATTTTTGAGAATCCTCCAAAACTTGATAGCAGAGATTACGCAGTACTTCTGCAGTCCGTCCCTCTCCGATACGTACATTGATTGCTCCTGGATCAAGACGTGTCTCATTAGAGACAAGCCCAGACATTGGTGGAAGAAATGCGACAGATAGATTTCCTGCTTCTTCAGGAACAAGCATCCGCTCTGTCCCTTTCTCATCTGTTTCTGATACTCTCAAAGGACGGCAGTAAAAAGACTCCTGATTGGCATAATCGAACTCGAAACCACATTGCCAATTTATTCCATTAGTAACACCCTCCACAATAATGTCGATGCGAACATTCTGGGTGTGTTGTTTACCCTCAACCCGTTTCACATTACGAACTTGCAGATCTCTCCAGAGTAATCGGGCACTTGGTACTGGGACAGAGATGAGATCGCGCCGGTTTATAGCAACACCTGGACGTTTTTCTGGATTTGTTTTTCCTTTGCGGTTCTCGTTCCACCGTTTAAGACCTATTTCCCACAAAGCGAGGGCTTGCAACGCTGTTGTTTTGCCGGAGTTATTTGGTCCGATGAAGACAACGGGATTCCCCAATTCAATTTCAACTTTGCCAAAATTTTTGAAATTACGACAAATCAATTTTGTTAGCATTTTTACTCACCACTGCAATTGTACTTACTAAACATCGACGGTCTCACCTTCCGAGCGAAGTCCTGCTTCATAAACCTTCATAACTTCCAGCGCGAACTCAAGCGACCCTTGTTCTGCTGGTTTGCCGTCCAGAATGCAATCACAGAAATACCGCATCTCTTGGTAGAATCCCTGTATGAAAAGCCCTTTGTTTTCGAGGGTGCCGAGGCTATATTGCGGTTCCCAAACGATTGCACCGCTATCGAAGCCTTCAGGCACATAACTGGTACTGCCGCTATAGTTGAAAGGTATGCCGCGCTGGAGTAAGACACGTGTGCTGTTCCGAATTTCGGCATGGCACCCATCACCAAAGAACTGATAAAGTTCCGAAGGTTGCCCGTGCCTTGCACCATCAGCGAGATGAAAGTTTCCGAAGGCACCGCTTTCGTATTCCAATATACACACACCGCCACCCCGTTGGCTCCTATGAACAGTCACATTTGACACCTTCCCGCCGACTGCGACAAGCAGAGATAACGGATGCACCCCATTTTGGAGCCAGTTGGTATGTTCTTTCTCACGTAGTACCCGTTTTCCCTCGCTCGAAATCGTCATTGGATAGATCCCTAAAATGCTGCGTAAGGGACCGTATTCCTCTGTTCCAAAGATTTCGATAATCTTCTGTGTGGCGGGCATGAAAGCCTTTTTGAATCCGACCACCACCACGCGATCTTTCCGATGAGCGATCATCTCCGAAACCTCGTCGGCAAACATCCCAGGAGGCTTTTCTAACCAGACATGCATTCCAGCGTCCAGTGCCTCACATGTCAATTCGGGGTGCAGGCGCGGCGGTGCACACAGAAAAATCGCGTCCAGTTCTTCATTCTCAAACATCTCCGCCATGTTTGGATAAAACGCATCGGCACCGTACTGCTTGGCGGTAACGCGGGCACGTTCGGTATCAAGGTCGCACAACGCTTTCAATCGAACCGGAAGAAACGTCAAGGTCGGTAGAATATTCCGATAGCCGTGTGAACCCACACCGACGACTGCGACATCTAACCGCTTCTCAAATTCTCTCTGGTAACTCATAGCTACTCCTCGGAAAGCACATCGTCAAGGTACGCATCCAGGTCTCGTTTCATCTTCTGCAATTCCGCTTGGTCGATGTACATCATGTGTCCTGCTTGATAGTACGCCATCGTGATGTTGTCCTGCAAGGAGTTATCGAGTCCAAGGTGTGTAAAGGTGTACTCTGATGCCAAAAATGGTGTTGCCAGATCGTAATAACCGTTGGCGACGAAAAGCTTTAGCGCAGGATTGGTCGTCATCGCCTGCCGTAGCGTATCCGCAACGTTGACGTATTCGTTCTGATGTTCGCCATAGTCCCACGGATGCACGCGCCTGCTGAGGATTTCATACGGGAGGTCAGAATCAAATTCGAGTTCATCTCGAACGTAATAGTTAAGCATTGCGGTATATGCACCTTGGACGACTGCGGAACTTGGATCGTATTCAAACGTCTCGCCTGCAGAATCTCGGTCGATGCCTTTATATCGACTATCAAAACGTCCGACTGTGCGTCCTTCATCTCGGAGCAACTCCTTGCAGAAGCGCATAATGTTGATTCTCAGATCCGTCTGTTCGATGTATTCAGGAGTCAGTCCAGTATATTTAGCGAGTTGTTGTGTAATGTTGGCACGTTGATCGTCGGGTAACGCACTGCCTTGCATTAGGGCAGTCGTGTAATCGCCCATAGCGAATTCTCGGACCTCGTTCACGAATGTCTCGAATTCGGAATCCATCTCTAATTTATCGTGGTAAAGTGCTGTCGCTGCGTAAGTGGGGAGATAGAGGATATGGGGAAGATCGTTTCCCGGTGCGAACCGAATCGTCTGAAAATTCAGAACGACTGATACGAGCATAATCCCGTTGAGATAGGTGCCGTGCCGTCCCTGCAGATAACCGGAAAGTCCTCCAGCACGCGTCGTTCCGTAACTTTCTCCGATCAAAAATTTAGGTGAAGCCCAGCGTTTATAACGTCCCAAGTAGAGTAGGATAAAGTCACCCACGGACTCAATATCCTTCTTGAAGCCGTGGAACTGCTTCGCCTCTTCTCCCGGCACGGCTCTGCTGAATCCAGTGCTCACGGGATCGATGAAGACCAGATCTGTTTTGTCTAAAATGGAGCATTCGTTATTCTTGAGTTGATATGGAGGCTGTGGCAATTCGCCATCTTTATCGGGTTCCACACACCGCGGTCCTAACACACCTAAATGCAGCCACACCGATGAGGATCCGGGACCTCCGTTAAAAGAGAAGGTTACTGGACGTTTGGACGGATCGTCTACATCGTCGCGGGTATAAGCAATAAAAAAGACTGCCGCTTTCGCTTTTTCGCCTTCCTTATCGATTTCCTCCTTCAGCACGAGTGTCCCTGTTGTCGCAGTGTAGCGGATCTCTTCGCCGTTAATCGTGACGCTATGATGTGTAACTGAGAGTTTGTCTTCGGGCGTAGGTGGATTTTTCTCTTCAGCTGTGCCTTCTTCAGACCCTTTCTTTTGTTCTTCGCTCATATTGAGTTTCTCCCCGTTTTTAATTCGTAAGACTTGGGACCTTGCCTCATAACGCATTATAGCATATTTTACAGAAACAGGTGTGACATAAATCGCGGGTGTGTTCAGTTTTCGAGGTGGGATTGTTGGGGGATTGCCTACGTTGCAAGGAGTTTTGTGTGGGTATTGTCTGAACCAGGATTTACAGGATTAGAGGATTCACAAGATTAGAGAACCCCGTCATGATTGATGAATTTTCTGTGCATTTTAGGAGTCTATACACAGCATGCTGCCTTGACAGGACTATAGCGTTCAGCATAACCGAAAACCAACTTAGGTGTCGCCGTTCAGTATGTGTATATCCGCCAAGGTCTTTGCGTTGAGGGCTTCCTCAAAGAGTGCGTCAAGTTCTTCCTGACTTCGTATAGTATTAATCTGGGTTGTGAAAGTGTCGGGGACACTGCCAAATCGAGAGTGTAGAAGTTTGAGAATTGCGTCCCGTTTTGCGCGTGTTTCACCTTGTTCGATACCTTGTTCAATACCTTGCTCAATACCTTGCTCAATACCTTGCTCAATACCTTGCTCAATGCCTTGCTCAAGGAGCGTTCCAGCCATTACTTCTGCCATGGTGTCTACCTCCAGTTCGTGTGCATGTTGGTTCAGGATAGTTATCAAGCCAGCGTGTTCTTCAATAGGACGACGATGCAGAATTAATAGGAGTAGATATCCGATTGTCCGCCGCATCTGTTCGGAATCTTCAGTGTCAATTTCGCTGAGATGCCTCATTGCTTCTTGCAATGCATCACTTATCGCCTTTTTGTCCGAATGCTCTTTTTGAAGAACGGTTAGTAACCAACCAAACGGATGATCGGTTCGTGTTAGAGTCGATGATGCTGTCTCTTTAACACTGAGAAACAACGTGTCAAATGTCGGGACAAATCGAGCCAACGCGTCAGGAATGTCCATTATTCCAGTGAGAGACAACGCCGTATTCCAACGTTGTGCCCCAGTGTAAAATACTATCGGGAGAATCGGGCGCAACCGCCATTCACTTTTAGGTACATTGTCTGATTCCCACTCTCGACGTTGCGAATCCCAAAGCTGGGTCATGTAAAACAATACCCGAAATCCCATCGTTGTATCAACCGTGGATTGATGTTCAATGAGAATATAAATAATCAGTTCGTCGGTTTCGGGTCCACCGTGATATGGGACTCTAAATACGAGATCGGATTCCTGCTCACGGAGCGTGTCGGAAACAAAACTCCGATTAAGTTGAACAAGTTGGTTAAAATCAATGTGTGAGGCAATTTGCGCTGCAACGATTTCGATCAACCCTCGAACGTTTTCCTTGTCTTGGAGCAACCATCTTGCGCTCCTGTCGGGGAAATGTTGTATCGGGAAATCGAATATATCAAATATATCTGTTTCTGCGTTCTCCATGACCGCTCCTAGGCAGGAAATCTACTATATAGCATAGCAGGTTTGGAGAGGAAAGTCAAGCGGTTTGTAATCCCAACGCCTCATTGCAAAGAATTTGACATAATCCCAAAATATGCTAAACTCTACGCAAAGGAGAAACGCTATGGAAAAACCGATTCGCTTAGGACTTATTGGTTGTGGTGGGATTGTACAAAATACGCATGCCCGCGCTTACCGTGCACTCACGGATACTGTTCAGGTAACTGCCCTCGCAGATGTTGTGCCTGAGAATCTGCAAAAGATTGGGGAACTGTTCGGTGTGCCTACAGAAAACCGGTATTCAGATTATCGGGAGATGCTGGAACACGCAGCGATCGATGTCGTAACAGTTGCCACACCACATTCTCTTCATGCCGAGCAGGTAATTGAAGCCGCATCGGCAGGTGTGGCTGTTATTTCCGAAAAACCGATGGCAACGAACTTAGAAGAGGCAGATAATATTTTAGCAGCTGTCCGTCGTAACGGTGTGCCTTACACGGTGGTACATAACTATATCTTTACCGCTGGTATGAGAGCAGCGATGACAGAACTTGATGCGCTCGGTGAATCTCATTTTGGACGAAGCGTTGGGATGGGGTTGAAACCGACAGATTTCTCTGCGGATCACCCGACACCGGCGTTTGCGTGGCGCGCAAGTAAAGCGAAAGGCGGGGGCTGTATCATTGATACGAGTTATCACGAAATCTATTCCGTATGTGCCTTAATGCGATCACCTGTCCGTTATGTTGAAGGGCGCGTCCAAACCCTCCGCTTTGATATAGATGTCGATGACATTGCTATGTTGCTCTGTGAACATGAGAATGGTGGGATCACGACTGTTTCAGGGGCGTGGTGCGTGCCTGCCACGGATTTCGGGTACTGCGAGATGCATGCTGAAAACGGTTCGCTTCGGGTCCGGCATCGCGTAAATGTGGAGGACGCGCTTCGTCGTTTCACGAGAGCAGATGGGTGGAAACAGTTGGAACTCTCTGAATTTGACGAAGCAGAGCAGACAGATGCAAGTGGGCATGCTCGCTATTTCGCTGAGACCTTTAATGCGCTTGCTGCGGATGCGCCTCTACCGGTGCCTGCGGAAAAAGCGTATCACAATCTTGCTATTATTGAGGGCGCGCGTAAAGCGACCACAGAACGCCGTGCGATTGAGATTCCATTACCCTAAAAATATTTGAGAATTATCTGGAGAGGAAATGAAAAGAGGGTTACTATTTCATGTTTTGGTTGTTGTGATGGTGGGGCTAAGCCTTAGCTTTTCTTTGCAGGCTATAGCACAACAGAGTTCGACATTCGTTGATGCGAGATCTGTCGCTGAATTTGATGCTGAGGATGATGTGAATACATCCGTGTGGCTTGCTGCTGGTGGACTTTTGGGAATAGTGGGTAATCTCCCACTCGGTGCTATTGCTATCGGTGGTGCGTATGTCTATCAACCTGTACCACCTGCAGAGCGACTTCTCGGAAAATCGGCGGAGTATGTCACTGTTTACACAGAAGCCTACAAGACGAGATCGCGCAACCTACGATTGAGTGCCGCCTTAAAGGGAGCACTCGGTGGATCGGCTGCATTCTGTATGTTAGGGATGCTTAAGATAAAACCGTGGACAGATTGGGTGTTCTGGTAGGGTGTTGGCAGATACAAAAAAGCCTCGAAGTGAGGCTTTATGTGAGATGTATTTCAGGGAGAGGTGAGTACGAAACCCACCTCTCTGATAGAAAATGGAGACCCTACGAACCCAAGATATGCCGTAAGGCGTTTGCGATGATATACTCCTCGCCTGCATTGAGGGTATATGCGTTAATTACCACAGCCTCTTTGCCGTGTGCATTCACTTTAATCCTCGGTGTGCCAGCGTCGAGTGCTTGTGTGACCTCTGCGGCATCTTTGCCGGTAATAGCAGCATCGATATTTACATGCAGATTCGACAGCGTATGGCTTTTTTCCCCATAATGGACTTCGCAGGATACGCCGTCAACGTTCGCGAGCTCATGTTCTAATGCTGCATATCTTGCGTCCTGTTCCTTTAGGCGTTTATCGTGGTCGGTTGATAACCAGATATCGATGGCGGTCACTAACCCGATAATTTCCTGTCGGTCGACTTTCATACCGCGTCCAACGGGTCTCGGTCCAATGAATCCGTGCTGCCGCACCCCTTCAATCAAATCCTTTCTTCCACAGACAAAACCCGTCGAATGTGGGGCGTTGAAATACTTACCACCGAAACAGACAAGGTCGGCGGATTGAGCGTTCCGCTGGAAATAATCGAGCGGATAGATTTGGGCGGCTGCATCAGCAATCATCGGGAGATTGTGCGAATGGGCAATCTCAATCGCGTCTGCTAACGACACCCCATTTTCATGTTCTGCTTGAATGAGATATGCAACCGCCGCGGTGTTTTCACCTATGGCTGCCTCTAACGTTTCATTTGTACAACCGTCGTCATCGCCTACGTAGATGAGTTTACTACCTGGAATCGTAAACGCCCGATCGTAGGTGTAATGTTGCATCTTCTGAAAGACGATTTCATCTTTAAGCCCGGTGGTATCTGGCAGTTGTGCCATTTTGTCAGGATCGTTTCCTGTCATCACCGTTGCTGATGCCAAGACGAGGGCAGTGTAGCATCCAGCGGTGATGTAGGCATCCTCAACGCCGAGCCGCTCGGCTATGAATTGCCCGGTCTTTTCCAACAGTTCAGCCATTTCGACGTAGCTGGTATCGGCTTCTTGCATTGCTTTACGGACAGCTGCTGAAGGTGTTGATCCGCCGCGCACGGTCTGGTTTCCCTGTGCGTTAATTAGGGGCCGCGCGCCGAGTTTTTTATAGACGTTTCCCCAATTTGTATTCGCCATGAGATATTCTCCTTATGTAAGAGGTCTCTGTAACTCGAATGAGTAAGCGTTAGCGGTTTTGGGTAAGAAATCTCAGTTCACTTTAACAGGAAACGTGTAATTTGTCAAGTCGTTTAATTTTTCTGAAAGCTGACTGTCCTTAGAGAATCGTCAATTCGTCTTCGTCACCACTTTCCTCCAGAACTGCTACTAATTCCTGTGCTGCTGCACCAAATGCTTCCGATTGGGGTGACTCTGGATTTCCAGCGACGATCGGGACCCCGATGTCCCCAGCCGTACAGACTTCAGCGTCCAGTGGAATCTGCCCTAAGAACGCAACGCCGAATCGCTCACTCGTGTTTCTCCCGCCATCGGCACTAAAGATTTCAGTCTTTTCATTGCAATGTGGACAGAGGAAGTAACTCATGTTTTCTATAATGCCCAAAATCGGCACGCCGAGCCGTTCAAACATTGCAACCCCGCGCCGGACATCCGCGAGCGCAACATCTTGCGGCGTTGTAACGATAACTGCCCCAGTGAGCGGAATCGCTTGCGTTAAGGAGAGGGCGACATCGCCTGTACCCGGTGGCAGATCGATAATCAGATAGTCGAGTTCACCCCATTCTACATCGCTCAGAAATTGGCGGATTGCACTGTGTAGCATCGGGCCTCGCCAAATCATTGCCTGTTCTTCCGGCACCATGAACCCGATTGACATCAGTTTAATGTTGTGCCGAACCAACGGGACCAGTTTTCGCTCTGGACTTGTTCGTGGACGTTCTTGAATCCCCATCATCGTTGGAATACTCGGACCGTAAGCGTCTGCATCCATCAAGCCGACTTTCGCACCGGCATTTGCAAGCGAAATCGCCATGTTCGTAGCGACAGTCGATTTCCCAACGCCACCCTTTCCGCTCGCGACTGCGATTTTATGCTTTATATTCGGTAGTGTGATATTTTGTTGCTGTGGTTGCTGCTGGGGATTCGGTTGTTGCTGTTGTGGATTCGGCTGTTGTCCTTGCCGTCCAGGAATTTGTGAACCGCTGATTACCTTCAACTCTGGATGCTCTTTTGCTGTTGGGGATGATGGGGGTTCCGATTTTTTTTTCTCGCCTTTTTTTAAAAATCTCATGTTGATTCTCCTGACTGATTCGATTTTATGGGTAAGATTCAAACCCGCTAACAAATATTAGCGCGGACGTGTGGCACTTAATGTTACGATGCCCCGCGAAATAGTTTAACACTTTTTCTTTTATTTTTGTATAATACCTTTAAGACTTGGATAAAGTCTACTTAATTGCAGGCAGGTATCCATACCTCGCCAGCGAAAAGATATTTGATGATAGATTGGAAGGAGTTTTTATGAACATTCTCATGTTGCGCCATTCTGCTGGTTTCGAGCACTCTTATCTACCCAACGCCGAAGTAACGCTGAAGCAGCTTGGGGCAGAAAATGGTTGGAACGTTCTCACAACACACCGTTGCGAATTAATTACGGCTGAAAATCTTGAAAAACAGGACATCGTAGCGTTCGCAACGACCGGTAACCTTGCGTTTGACGACGCTCAGAAAGAAGCACTCCTGAGTTTCGTACGCAACGGAAAAGCCTTCTTTGGCATCCATAATGCTACGGATACCTGCTATGATTGGCCCGAATACGGCGAGATGCTCGGCGGCTATTTCGCTGGACACCCGTGGCATGAAGAGGTGAATGTCATTGTTGAGGATTCCGATCATCCGGCAACGCGCATGCTTGGTAGCAGCTTCAAAGTTGTCGATGAAATTTATACTTTCAAAGACTGGAATCGCAATAAAACACGGGTACTCATGCGCTTGGACAATGAATCCATTGACCTCTCCCGCGGAAACCGAGATGACCACGATTATGCGCTCGGATGGTGCCATACCTACGGTAAAGGTCGTGTGATGTACACAGCACTCGGTCACCCTGATGAACTATGGGATCAAAAATGGTTCCACGAACACATCATTGGGTGTATCAAATGGGCTGCTGGATTGGAAGACTAACTGCTATCCATACGCTTTCTGTCTGAACCCCAAGGCGCGCTTTTTGTGAGAAAAAATAAGTTGACATTTATTCTGTAGGAGCGATCTCCGAATCGCGATTTTACGCTCTGAGAGTCGGGAATCGGAGTTCCCTCCTACAGATGGCTATCAGCAGTCAGAAAGAGTCGGGAATCGGAGTTCCCTCCTACAGATGGCTATCAGCAGTCAGAAAGAGTCGGGAAATGTAAAGCTATGACAAATTGTGTCGCGTGTGGACACAATTTGGAGTTCCCTCCTACCAATTCAATTTAGTCTTCAATAAGTCCTGTCGCTCGCAAAAGTGTTTCCTGTACCAGCAATTCATGGGATACAGGACGATCAGGTGCTTGTGTTCCTGCGATGGTTGCCAAAAATGCGTCGAGTTCCAATTCATAGGTCCGTTGACGGCTTTCCCCATCTATCTCCACGATCTGTTCACCTGCTGTGTATCCGCCATTTGCTTCCTCTAGACAGAGGCGAATATTCAACCCCGGCTCAAAGGGTTCGATGATAATGGCACTGCCCGCGCTACCGTAAACCTCAAATCGGCGCGCAACGGGACGTGGTTCCAAAGCAGAAATTGATATGAATGCCATTGCGTTTTCAAATTCATACACGGTCAATGTATTGTCTTTGAAGGGTTCCAGCGAATCGCCATCGTTTCGGAGGAAAGAGGTCACTTTTTCGGGTCGTCCGAGAAGCCACAGGACCTGGTCGAGCACGTGCCCACCTAAATCAAAAAAGATGCCGCCGATGTGTTGGCTGATACGCTTGCGCGCTTCTTGAGAGATGTTGGTTGACATGTGGGCGCGAACGGAAAAAACATCGCCTAAGAAGCCTGATTTTACCCATTCAGCGACCTGTTTAAAGGCGGAATGATACCGCAACATGTAGCCCATCTGCACCAACAGGGATTTTTCTTGGGCGGTATTAATGACCCGCTGCCACTGTTCCCAGTTTTCACCTGCCGGTTTGTCATACCAGACGTGTTTGCCAGCGTTGACGATTGCCTCGGTCTGATCCAAGCTTTCTGCGTTGTTCCCTTCCGATGCGATTGCAACAATGCTCTCGTCGTTTAGCATTTCTGCTGCGTCGGTATACCAGTGGACATCCGCAAATCTGCCACCGTCATTTTGAAGTTTTGCGCGTTGCTCGGCATCGGGTTCAAATACCCCCGCGACTTCAACATCAGGATTCACATGCATCGCCTGCAGCTTCCCACCTGCGTGTCCATGTTTCGTTCCATACTGTGCCATTCGTATTTTCGCCATTTTCATCTCCAAAGTCTGAAGTTCGTAAAATTAAGATTAACCAATTATATCTGCATCCGAGCGAATGTCAAGGGAAATTCAATCCAGTTTACGGATTTACTTTCCGTTGACAATTCCACTTAAATGTATTACAATTACTACTCTATATTTTTCTCCAAGGAGCGTTTCATGAAACAGATAGATGGTGGGATTACCGCTGTGCAGGGTGTTCGTGCAGCGGGAGTTCACGCCGGTATTAAGGCAGCAGATGCGAAAGATGTGGCACTCATCGTTACCGATTCTCCTGCGGTTGCTGCGGGTGTCTTCACAAAAAATAGTGTTACCGCTGCACCCGTCATAGTATGCCGCGAACATATCAGCGATGGGCAGTCGCAAGCCATTATTGTCAATAGCGGGAACGCTAACGCCTGCACTGGCGAAGTCGGTATGGCAAACGCGCGACGGATGGCTTCCGCAACTGCTGAGCAACTCGGTATTGACGCAGGTCTCGTTCTTGTTTCCTCAACTGGTGTTATTGGGCAGCAATTGCCGATGGATAAAATCGAAAACGGGATTCAAGCCACTGCAGGTGCCCTCAGTACCGAAGGTGGAAGCGACGCCGCTGAAGCGATTATGACGACCGATACACACCCGAAATCTGTCGCTGTAGAGGTCGAGATTGATGGCGTACCCGTGAGGATCGGCGGAATTGCCAAAGGCTCTGGTATGATCGCACCTAATATGGCGACTATGCTTTCCTATCTAACAACAGATGCCAGAGTTAACGCTGAAACGCTCCAGACGGCTTTAAACAGGGTCGTAGATGATACGTATAACCTTTTGACTGTTGACACAGATCGCAGCACAAATGACACCGTACTAATCCTCGCAACCGGACATGCTGGCAATACTGATATTGTTGAAGCGGATGGGGAAAATTACGACGCGTTTTGTGATGGACTTCAGTTTGTCTGTACTGAATTGGTAAAGATGCTCGCTCGCGATGGTGAAGGCGCGACTAAACTTGTCGAGGTGGTGGTTACACGCGCCAAAAACCGAGACGATGCAGAAAAAGCGGCACGTGCTGTTGCTGAGTCTCCACTTGTCAAGACCGCTGTTTTTGCCAACGATGCTAATTGGGGACGCATTATGATGGCGATCGGTAAATCTGGTGCGGAATTCGATCCTTATCAGGTGGATGTCTGGCTTGCCGATTATCAACTCGTCAAAAACGGAATGGATGCTGGATATGATGAGGACCAAGCGACTTCCTTGTTCTCGCAAGATCCGGTGCGTATTACCATAGATCTCCATGCTGGGGACACTGAGGTAACGATGTGGACCTGCGATTATTCCTATGATTATATCCGAATTAACGCCGATTATCGGACATAGGTTAGGATAGGTTAGGACATATCAAAAATTTTTGCCAATAATTCAGATTTCTGCTATTTTAATGAAAAATTAACTTGACATTCATTTGCAAGTGTGGTAAACTATATACGCTTTTGAGATCCGCAGAATTTCTTCTGCTTGGGTTATCAAAATGATGCGGGAGTAGCTCAGTGGTAGAGCTCCACCTTGCCAAGGTGGAGGTCGCGAGTTCGAATCTCGTCTCCCGCTCCATGTTCTTCGGGTGGCGTAGCCAAGTGGTAAGGCCAGAGTCTGCAAAACTCTTATTCGTCGGTTCGATTCCGACCGCCACCTCCATCATCTCTCTCCGAAAATGGGCGGTTAGCTCAGGTGGCTAGAGCGTTTGCTTGACATGCAAGAGGTCACAGGTTCAAGTCCTGTACCGCCCATCCTTCTTTTACCCAATTTCCTTATCCCAGAAAATCTATTTCGACTCCAACTTTTTCTTGAACCTTTCTAACAACTGGATACTGATAACTGCTCCGCCATCGTACTGTGGAAATAATTGGCATTTCTATGCCGGATGCGGTACAATAATTATTCGTAAACATTGTAGGAAAAAAGACGTTAAGTCTATGTGAATAATTTTTTTAACCCACACAAATCGACCTATATGAGAGTAGATCACAATGCGTGAATCCAATCAACCTGAAGACTACTTACAACGCTTACGTCATTCAACCGCGCACATCATGGCGTATGCCGTCCAACAACTATTTCCAGATGGCGAACGGACCGTTAAACTCGCAATCGGACCTCCGATTGAGAACGAGTTTTACTACGATATGGAGGTTCCACGCCCCATTACACCCGACGATTTCCCAGCAATCGAAAAGCACATGAAGGCAATGATTAAATCCAATGTGCCTTTTGAACACGAGACTTGGGACTACGACGCGGCTCGCGAATGGTTCGGTGAAAGAGACCAGAAATTTAAACTTGAATTAATCGACGGAATCTCTGACCGGGAAGTCAGCGCGAGCGACGAAGGTGTCGCTGAAGAGGGTGTTTCTATCTATCACAACGGTGATTTCACGGATCTCTGCAAGGGACCACACGTTGAAAAGACAGGCGTATGCCGGTATTTCAAACTGCTCCGCGTTTCTGGAGCCTATTGGCGCGGTGATGGCAACCGCGAGCAGTTACAGCGAATTTACGGCACCGCATGGGAGACTAAAGCCGACCTTCAGGCGTACTTGACACAGCGCGAAGAAGCCGCGAAACGCGACCATCGCAGATTGGGACGTGAATTAGAACTTTTCCAGATGCATCCCGAATCTCCTGGCAGTGCTTTTTGGTTACCGAAAGGCGCGTTCATCTATAATCTCTTGTCTGAAAAAGTCCGAAAACTCTATCTCAGTGAAGGGTATCAAGAGGTACGAACACCGCTCATCTACGACAGCAGTCTTTGGGAAACCTCAGGGCATTGGGAGCACTTCAAAGACGACATGTTCCTCATCGAAAGCGAGGATGGTGGATCCGTTAGCGCGCTTAAACCGATGAACTGTCCGGCGCACATGCTGATTTATAAAAGTTCTCGCCATAGTTACCGAGATCTGCCCTACCGACTACACGACCAAGGGGTGTTACATCGCAACGAAGCCACAGGTACACTCACTGGCTTGTCGCGTGTCCGTCAGATGTGTCAGGATGACGCTCACAACTTTGTTACTGAGGATCAGATCGCTGATGAATATGAGCGTATCCTTGGTCTTTTCGAGCGGATCTATGGCACATTTGATTTGCCATTCCGATGCGATTTCAGCACACGTAATCCTGACAAGTTTATGGGTGATGTTGCGGTCTGGAACCGTGCGGAAGCGATGCTTGAGGATGTATTGAAAAACAATCAGGTTGAGTACACTATTGATCCGGGCGAAGCGGCGTTCTACGGTCCTAAACTTGATTTTCAGGTGCGTGATTCACTGAACCGAGATGTCCAGTGTGCTACCGTTCAACTCGATTTCCAATTGCCTGAACGGTTTGGGCTTATCTATGTCGCGCCCGATGGATCCGAAAAACAACCGGTGGTTATCCATCGTGCGATTTGTGGCAGTTTTGAACGTTTCATCGCTATGCTCATTGAGCATTATGCTGGAGCATTCCCGACATGGTTATCTCCGGTTCAATGTGTTGTGATGACGATTAGTCAACGCTTTGTTGATTACGCCAAAGAGGTCGAGCAGCTTCTGTTGCAGAAAGGGTGCCGTGTTGCGTTGGATAACAGCGACGACAAGATTGGCGCGAAAATCCGTTTAGCCCGTTTGCAACGCGTCCCGTATATGCTAATTATCGGTGGACGTGAGCAGGAGAACCGCACCGTTAGTGTTCGTAGCCGAGATGAAGGCGACATCGGCGCGATGGCACTTGATACCTTCGTTGACAAAATTGTTCAAGAAGCCGATTTAGATTTCTAATTAATTAATAGGCACGATTTCTAAATTGTACTACTAAAGCACAATTTGTCTTTGCTTTAGATTTCGTGCCTACCTTCGTGCGACATTAATAAAAAAATAATATACCCTGAAAAGGAGCATTCCCAATGTATAAGGTTTTGGCAGCTAAGACTGTCGCATATAAATTTACACTGTACGCTGTTCTGATTGGAGTAATAGTTTTTAGCAGTTGTAGTTCCTCTAAGCAGGTCACCCGCGTTGATGCCGACACCACAATTGATCTCTCTGGACGTTGGAACGACACGGATTCGCGTATGGTCGCTGATGATATTATTCAGGACTGTTTAACTCATCCTTGGATTAACGATCACGGTATCAGTACCGGTGGCAAACCCGTTGTGATTGTCGGGGGCATCCGCAATAAAAGCATGGAACATATTCCTGTTGCTACATTTATAACCGATATTGAACGTGCCTTCATCAACTCTGGAAAGGTTCGTACTGTCTCCAGTTCGAGTGAGCGTGGCGAGATTCGTGAAGAACGCGCTGATCAAGGAGAATTCGCCGCAATCGAAACCATTAAACGGATGGGACGCGAACTCGGTGCCGACTACATGATGACGGGTGAGATTAACACTATTGAAGACCGTGAAGGTGGCGATCAGGTTGTTTTCTATCAGACGGATCTCACACTGACGAACATTGAGACAAACGAGAAGATCTGGATCGGGAATAAGAAAATTAAAAAATTTGTCGGACGTGGCAAGTTTAAAATGTAGTCCAACCTTCAGACCTCGTCTCAATGAATCTGTTTAGGTTAGTTCCAAGTCTGTTCCTATTTGGCAGTCTTGTTTGGGTGGGTCTCCGTGCCTGCCCATTGAATCTGCGGAGGCACATGATTAAAACACTTCCCTTTCTGCTTATTCTTTCTCTGATGATAGGGTGTGGCGGCTATAAGTTTTCGGAAGTCATAGAACCGTTGGAGACAGGACAGCCAGAAAATGCCTATACCTATCTTCAGGAACATACACCGGAAAAGCCAGATATTCCTTTTCTGTTTGAATTGGGATTGGTTGCCCATTATGCCAATCACTATTCCGAAAGCAGTGGAGCACTCGATCAAGCCGGGGATATTGCAGAGGATCGTTATACGAAAAGTGTTTCAAAAGAGGTGAGTTCACTGGTCACCTCCGACAAATTGCGTCCGTATGCCGGGACTCGATATGAACGTCTTTTGAGCCACTATTATCGGGCACTCAACTATGTTTACCAAGGTCAGTTAGACGGGGCATTGGTAGAGTGCCGTCGTGCCACGGGTCTAATAAACTACTTCAAGGGTGAAGACGAAGATTACGATTTCTTGGGAACCGGGTTTCTGGCATACTTTTCTGGTATGCTTTTTGAGGCATCAGGGGAGTGGAATGATGCTTACATCTCCTACAAGCAAGCCGCAGAATACTACCAAAACGCAGCGGAAAAAACCGGTGTAGAGATGCCAGATGATATTGGCAATTCACTGATTCGGTTGGCGCGTAAACTCGGGTTTACCGACGATCTTGAGCGTTACCGTCGACAGTATGGCGAATCGCCTAATCTTTCCAAAGACTATGGTGAGTTAATTCTCTTTTATGAGACTGGCTACGTTCCGCCGAAACGTGAGGAGTCTTTGACATTCCCGATCCTCAAAACAGATGATGTGGAAGATGATAAGTTTGTTCCGACGCTTATGGGACGCCAAGGAAGGACCTATAAGGATGTTGAATTGGAGTATCTCCTTCGTGTTGCAATCCCGACGATCGGTTCACATCGACCACGTCTTGCAGGGGTTGAAGTTGCAGCTGGTGCGGTGAAAGGGAGCGGTATGCTTGTGGCAGATGTAGAAAAAATCGCGATTGAAACCTTCAATGCCCAACGCCCGATGATCCTTTTACGAACTTTACTCCGTGCTGTCGGGAAATATTTAATCTATCGGAAGGCAAATAATGAAAATGAAGCGTTAGGGCTTCTCGTGAACCTTGCTGGGGTTGTGACGGAGCAGGCAGATACGCGCTCATGGAAAACCCTACCGAATCAGATTTTTGTAGTGCGGATGTCGCTCCCCGCAGGCACGCATACCCTCAATCTCTCATTTTTAAGTGCGAACGGACGGGGTAGCCGACGAGAATCCGTTCCAGATATTAAGATTAATCCGAATCGGATAACCTTTCTGAATTACCGAACGTACGAATAGGTCGCCTTTGGTCGCGACATGGACAAAAAACATGGAACGTATCTATTTAGATTACAACGCTACGACGCCTCTCCGTCCCGAAGTTCGGGACGCAATGATGCCTTATCTTATGGAGGCATTCGGCAACGGCTCCAGTATTCACGCCTATGGGCGCGAAGCACGTACCGCTATTGATACCGCACGCGAACAGGTTGCCGAACTCATCGGTGCCAAGAGTCCGAGTGAGATTGTCTTCACTGGAAGCGGTACCGAGGCAGATAACCACGCCATCAAAGGCTTAACCGAATTACAAAAGAGCCGGGGCAAAGGTGATCATATCATCACCTCGTCCGTGGAGCATCACGCCGTTTTGCATAGTTGTCAATATCTGGAACAGCGCGGTTTTGAGGTAACCTATCTTCCTGTAGATAGATACGGACGGGTTAGCGTTGAACAACTCCGCGAGGCGATCCGCGATACCACGGTGCTAATCTCCATTATGCATGTTAACAACGAGAACGGCACCGTCCAACCCCTTGAAGAGATATGCGAAATCGCACAGGAACATGAGATCCCTTTCCACACCGATGCTGTGCAGTCGGTTGGCAAATTAAAGATGAACGTTCAGGAATTCGGCGTGAACCTTCTCGCGTTTTCTGGACACAAGATTTACGCGCCCAAGGGTATTGGTGTCCTCTATATCCGCCGCGGCACCCGATTGGCGAATCTTGTCCACGGTGGTTCACATGAACGCAACCGCCGTGCTGGATCCGAGAATGTACCTGCTATCGTTGGGCTTGGTGCTGCTGCTGATCTTGCGAAACAGGAGCAGGATTCTTATGCCGAACATCTTGGTCGCTTAACGAATCTCCTACGCGAAGGCTTGGATGCACATATTAATCGGTTACACTACAACGGGCATCCTGACCACTGCGCACCTGGCACTCTTAACGTTTCGTTTGAGTCTGTGGAGGGTGAAAGCCTCATTTTGCGGTTAGACATGGAAGGCATCTGTGTCTCGACGGGTTCTGCCTGTACCTCTGGCTCTATGGAGCCGTCGCACGTTCTCGCCGCGCTTGGCTTACCGCCGAGATTAGCACAAGGCACCGTCCGCTTTTCCCTCGGCAGAAACACCACCGAAGCCGAAATTGATGCGGTTATTGCTAAATTGCCGAAGGTTATCCAGCAGATGCGGACTCTATATAGAGGATAGATACTTTTCTCTTCCTGTAGAAGTGATCTCTTAGTCGCGACTCTTTCCCTACTCAACATAATTTCCCCTTAAAATCGGTAGATGAGGCTTCATGAAGATAAAAAAATAATTCGGTAATATCTCAACATCTGGATGCCCGGATTTGGTTGTGAATAGATCAAATCCATTCCTTGTATTACATTCTTGTTCGGGGAGTTTCGTTAACCCGCGTCCCCAACAAGTTGGGGCATCCAAAAAACACTTATTTAAATTCTTAAACCTCATCTAACCTCGCCGATCCTACCACAACCAGCAACCTGTTTGTAAAGACTTAAGCATAGCCCTTTTTTGTGCAGGCTAATGTCCTTTTTCGTGCAGCTTAACTCGTTGAATCCACTGATTTACCGTAAATTCAGTGATTTAAACGTTGGCACGAAAATTGCTTATATCTCTATATCAACAATTTTACGTTTTGGGGGTAAGGAGATATGAAAGGCAAAGTAACCTCATCTGCTTTTATGATTGCGTTGGTGTTTCACGCGATTATTGCTTTTTTCGTTGGAATCTATCTGCTCGGACAGACCAGAGAGTTTAAAGATTTGATAGGTATCGAAATCCTCCGACCAAAGGAGCGACCGATGCCTAAAGTGGCGAGGTCTGTCGTTAAACCTGCTATTAAGCCGACTGTCCCGATGCAAAACATTGTCATTGAACAGATTCTGGTACAACCACGCGAGGAGATTATACCTCTCCGCGAGCCTCGGTTCCGACTGCAGACAGCCCTCGGGTTTTCAAGCCGAACCGTCAAAGTAAAGCCACCACCACGGTCGAATGAATCGAAGGCGATTATGCCGGGATCAGCGATACCAATAGATGTGATACATGCTGATTTGCTGGTGTCGGATGCTCCTGATGCCTTATCATTTTCCGCACCTGTGATAACGGTGCCGTCTGCCCGGACGAAACGCATCTTCCGTGGTATCGCCGGGCAATTGGAAATTTCTATTGAAAGTCCACCAGGTCTTGCAATGGTTGAGAACATCGGTGCAGCACCTGATGCTCTTGGTGATGTCGTTGAAAACGTTACGCTTTCCAAGTATACTGTCCCCCCACTACCTAAGGGTGAACCAGGTGGACGTGTGGTTGGTAAAGGTAGAGACATCCAAGGTGTATTTCGTTTTACACGTATCCGACACACACTCTCTGATTGGTGGGCTGATTCTTCTGCTCTCAATGCCCTAACGAAGTGGCTCAACGAACGCACCAAGATTAAAACTGACATGAGCGTTGAAGGTGGCGCATTGAAACTCACCGATGCAAGTCTTTTCAAAACGCCTCTCGTTTTTATGACAGGACATGATCCAGCCCTTGTCCGCTCTCGCGATCTTATGGGAAAAGAGTATAGTGCTGGTAGAGTTGATGGTCGTTTGTCTGAAGGTGAAGCAGCAGGGTTGCGTCGCTATCTCGTTGAAAAAGGCGGGTTTCTCGTCTTTGACGACTGTGGTGTAACTGCTCCTGCACAAGCAATGGTTCGGCTTTTTCTCTCGCAGATGCGGTATGTTATGCCTGAATATCATATTGAACGGATTTCCAACAATCACGAAATTTACAATAACTTCTATGGGATGGGT
The DNA here is from genome assembly GCA_958295815.1 of Candidatus Poribacteria bacterium. Classification (GTDB taxonomy): domain Bacteria; phylum Poribacteria; class WGA-4E; order WGA-4E; family WGA-3G; genus WGA-3G. Next base: position 1,443,631 of record OY282374.1, read on the forward strand.
GGTCCCCCAATCGGATACGACGTCTTCTGGTGGGGCACACGTCCGCCGAAAAGAAGCTATCTTGAAGGTATCTCCGTCGGTGAAAAACTCTCCGTTGTCGTTATCCGTCGTGACTACATGTGCGCAATGGAGACTGTTAGTCTTCCTGCGCGTAGCGTTCACTATTCACCAGGGGTCTATCGTTTCATGACGAACGTTGTGGTGTATGCGTTGACACATGGTGGAATCTCGGACTACTCCGGTTATATCCCAGAATCGGTGTTGGGCTCAATGGAGTTTCCCACACACCCACCTGCGGCTGTGAGGGTTAGTGGTTTTGAGTAGGACTCTTGTAGATAAGCGTAGTTGAAAACTGACCACTTCACCAAGGGGTATTCAGTTATCCACCGATGGGTCTGAAAACCATCTTTTTAATCTTTCCTATTGGTAACTTTATTAAGCGGAATTCGTGTTTTCTATTGACAAAAAAAGTAGATACCATAAAATAGGATGGATAGTTTTTAGAATATCCCACACCCTTAACCGACTTTAATATTATCAAAGGACCCAATATATGGAAAAGACGCATCTACTTCAGGCTCCGCATCTCCATGCAATCTCACGCAACATATTCGTCGCTGCTGGTGTGGCACGACACATTGCAGAGGATGTATCTGAAATCCTCGTCAACGCCAACCTTGCCGGTCATGATTCCCATGGTGTGTTACGTGTGCCTGCCTATTTACGTGGCATTGATGGAGGATCCCTAAAGCCCACAGCAGAGCCCAAAGTCCTCGCAGAGACCGCTAATACCTTGAGCGTTGATGGTCAAGGCAGCTTCGGACACTACGCCTCACGTTGGTCTATCCACAAAGCTATTGAAAAGGCGAAAACATCTGCTTCCTGCTCTGTTAGCATTCGTAACACCGGGCATATTGGACGTTTAGGCGAATATGCAGAAGCGGCGGCAAGAGCCGGATGTATCTCACTGATCAGTGTCGGCGGCGGCGGTAGAGGCAGAGGACCCACTGTGCCTTTTGGCGGTGCTGAAGGTGCTTTTGGGACAAACCCGATCGCTATCGGTGTGCCGACTGGAGATGATAGTCCATTTATCGTTGATTACGCCACGAGTATGGTTGCCGAAGGGAAAATACAGGTCGCTCGGAGCAAAGGCATTGATTTACCGGAAGGCTGTATCCTTGATAAAGCCGGGAATCCAAGCGTCAAACCCGCTGATTTCTACGATGGTGGTTCGCTCCTCGCATTCGGAAAACATAAAGGCTACGCCCTCGCTATGTTTACCTGTCTCCTCGGTGGATTGGCAGGCACATTTGATGTGGAGCAGGGATCAATGAATGGCATTTTCATGCAAGCAGTTGATGTCAACGCCTTCACACCGGTCGCTGAATACCAGAAAGGTGTCCGCGCCTTCTTAGATGGTATTAAATCTACGCCACCTGCTCTTGGCTTTGATGAAGTATTAGTTCCTGGTGATTTTGAGTACCGATCCCGAACCCAGAGATTGGTGGATGGTGTTGAAATACCCGATACCATTTACAATCAACTGCAAGAGTGTGCAGACGAACTCGGTATTACCATCGGTGAGGACACTGTTGAAGAAGATGACAAGGCGCACTACGGTCCGATTTCGTAGCCATGTATAAGAATAGGATAGGAGGCACCTATCGTGAAAAGGCATATATTTCAAGCCTCGGATCTCCAGAACTTTACAAAAAACATATTTGTCGCTGCAGACACCCCACGACATATCGCTGATGACGTCGCCGAGATTATAATAAAAGCCAATCTCGCTGGACACGATTCGCACGGCGTGCTGCGTATCCCATCATACCTTGACGGGATCGAGAATGGAGGTATTCGTCCAGCTGCAGAACCGGAAGTGCTGCGTGAGACCGACAACACACTTCATATTGATAGTAGAAGTGGTTTCGGACATTATGCGGCGCGTTATGCGGTTCGTCGCGCAATCGAAAAGGCGAAGAACGCGCGAACCTGCTTCGCGACACTCACTCATACCAACCATATCGGCAGAGTCGGTGAATACGCACAAGAAGCCGCTGAATCGGGATGTATCGGTATGATCACTGTTGGTGGTGGGTCAAAAGGCGGCGGACGTATTCTCCCATTTGGTGGCGCGGTCGGTGCACTCGGCACAAATCCGATCGCTATCGGCGTACCGACAGGCGATGACACACCGTTCCTCATTGATTACGCAACCAGCATGATCGCAAATGGCAAAAGTTATGTCGCGGTCAGCGAAGATCGAGATCTACCTGAGGGATGCGCAGTTGACAAACACGGCAATCCCACTGTCAAAACCGATGCATACAATGATGGAGGGAATCTCTTGGCATTTGGAAGGCACAAAGGCTACGCACTTTCCCTCTTCGTCGCGTTGCTTGGCGGCTTGGCAGGAACGTTTAACATTGAGACTGGGCAGATGGGTGGTCTCTATATGCAGGTGATTGATGTCAATGCTTTCATACCGCTTGCGGAATACCAAGAAGGGGTCCGTGCGTTTTTAGATAACATCAAGTCTGTTCCACCAGCACCCGGTTTCGATGAGGTATTAGTCCCTGGTGATTTTGAGGTCAATACCCGCACACGCCGCCTCGCAAACGGCATTGATTTACCGGATACTATCTATCAGCATCTCCGCGAGTATGCCGAAGAGTGGGGTGTCCCTATGCCTGATGCCCAATAGTTGCGTTTTGTGAGGTAGCCGCTTATTAAGCTTCCTATCTCATGGGATGCTGACGCAAAATCTATTTGTTCGTGCTATATGTTCTATTGGGGCATACGGTGTCTGCCTACTATGTGTCAAAATGACCTTTTTGGCAATTTAACCTATGTCGTTCAAGCATCTTTCTCTTACAATAACCGTTTTGTTAGTACTCCCGTTCTTTGGCTTCGCTCAAGAGTACACCTACTTTCAGCATGGCGATAGTGTTAAAACGGTGGCATATTCTCCTGTGGATTCGTCCGTTGTTGCGAGTGGGGGTGACAGTGGCGCGGTAAAATTGTGGGACTTGCGGGACGATACCGTAACTACTTTGGAATACCACTCCGATATTGTCAATGCTGTTGCCTTTTCCCCGGATGGACAACTGCTTGTCAGCGGCAGCGATGACTATACCTGTAAATTATGGAATGTACCCCTTAAACAGTTCATTTCGACCTTTGAACACATCAATGATAGAAGCCGCTCGCAAATCAAAGATGTTGTCTTTTCCCCTGATAACAAACTGATCGCTACCGCCGGGGTGGACGTAAAGTTATGGGATGTTAGCTCGCTCACGGAGATAGGTACGCTTGAACATGGCGGATGGGTGCTTGCTATTGCTTTCTCGTCCGATGGGAAATTACTTGCCACAGGGGACGAGAACGGGCAGGTTAACGTCTGGGATATTCAAACACGAAAGATTGTCGCTCAACTCCAAGGTGACTCCGAATACATTGCGGCTGTCAAGTTTTCTGCAGACAACAGAATCCTTGCTGGCGCAGGATACGAGAGAAAAATCAAGTTGTGGGAAGTCCAGAACTGGGAACGCCTCGGTACGCTGGATAACGGCTCAACAGCCTCTGCAATTAGTTTTTCACCGGATAGTAACATTCTCGCCAGCACGGGATATGAATCTGTAAACCTCTGGGAAGTTAATATTGGTGAAAAAATTGCTGCCCTCACAGGACCCAGAGGGTGGATGAATGCTATCGCTTTTTCACCAGACGGAAGGACGCTCGTTAGCGGTGGGGACGACGAGACGCTCCAAATCTGGAATATTACACCGTTTCGTTCGGTATCTCAGGATGTAGTGCGAATTGTCTACTTCCTCCCGCGCGACCGCAGCGCGCAACCCAGTATGTGGACGAAACTGGATACGCTTATAAGGGGCGTTCAAGACTTTTACGCCGACCAGATGGAACGCAACGGATTTGGTCGAAAAACGTTCACCTTTGAGACCGATGAAGAAGGAGAAACGCTTATCTATCGCGTTGACGGGCAATTTGGCGACTGGTACTATCGGAGAGAGACGGATGACAAGGTCTATACCGAAGTTGATGCTCAGTTTGACATGACAAAGCATGTTTACCTCATTGTAGTAGATGTCAACAGTGAGTTCATCGGCGCGGAAAATACATGTGGGGTCGGTGGCGGTTATTGGATTGAAGGTGATACCGTAACAAAAACGCGTGGTGGATATGCAATCATTCCCGCATCTGGTAGGTGTTTTGATGGTGAGATTGGCACGAGTGTGACGGCGCACGAACTTGGGCATGCTTTCGGCTTGGAACACGACTTTCGCGATGATGCTTACATCATGTCCTATGGTGCCTCACCTGATCAGTTGTCGCAGTGTGCCACTGGTTGGTTGGATGCGAGTCGCTTTTTTAACACCAGCCAAACCGCCTTCAATGAACCCGCTACGCTGCAGATACTCACACCATTAACCTATTCCCCAAACGCCCATAATTTTACCCTCCAATTTGAAGTGACCGATGTAGACGGTATCCACCAAGTCCAGTTGCTTATCCCGACAACCGCCGAAGACTCGGCACTTGGTGTCAAGTTGCACAGTTGTAGGAATTTGCATGCACAAAGTAGTGCCGTTGAATTTGACACACCGACGTTAACATCTCGCCGAATAAACAACATAATACTCCAAGCGATTGATGTGTACGGAAATATTACGCGACAGAAGTATACGCTCATGGCAGGTGATACGCGCCTCGTCCAAAACCCAGCAGATGTGAACGGCGATGGCATGGTGAATATTCAGGATTTAGTGCTGGTATCGTTGAGTTTCGGACAGATGGGAAAGAATAGCGCGGATGTCAACGCGGATGGCGTCGTCAACATTGCGGATCTCGTCTTAGTGGCGGGTGCGTTCGGAAATGTGTCATTTGCGCCTACGCTGCATCCGTCGGTGTTGGCGTATTTTGCTGCTGTGGACATCCAGCAGTGGCTGGACGAGGCAAGACAGTTGGAGCGCACAGACGTTGCCTATCTGCGTGGTATTGTGGTGCTGGAGCAGCTTCTTCTCTTGCTGCCGCAGGAGACGGCACTGCTGATAAACTATCCGAACCCATTCAATCCGGAGACGTGGATACCTTATCAGTTAGCGAAGCCTGCAGAGGTGACATTGTACATCTATTCTGTGGATGGAGCATTGGTACGGACATTGGCATTCGGACATCAGTCTGCGGGAATATATCGTAGCAAAAGCCGTGCAGCGCATTGGGATGGTCGGAATGCGCAAGGTGAGCCTGTCGCAAGCGGTGTCTATTTCTATACATTAACGGCGGGGGATTTCACGGCGACGCGGAGGATGTTGATAAAGAAGTAATATGCGGAGGATGTGATTACACGAATTATTCATATCCAAGTATCTAACAGCGTTATGGAAAAATAGGATTTGAAGTTGCTGATTAACCTTGACATTATCCACGAAAAGGTATATAATTAACCTTATATTTGACCTTAATCTGAAGTCAATTCCGCTTTTTGAAAGGATATCGGGCGTTGTAGAATGTAGCTTGCAAGCCCTTATGAATAACGTATGAATCTTGGACTCACGGATAAAATTGCAGTCGTAGGAGCGTCAAGCAAAGGGCTTGGGCGCGCAATTGCCCTCGGTTTGGCACAGGAAGGGGCAAAGGTCACTATCTGCGCGAGAGATAGTGAGGCACTGGAAGCAACAGCTGACGATATTCGCAACCAGACTGGCACGGAAGTGTTAGCCGTACCGACTGATGTTAGTCAGCCGGTACAGGTTGATGCCCTCATTAGGACAGCGACTCAGCACTTCGGTGGTATTGATATTTTAGTCAACAACGCTGGCGGTCCGAGAGCCGGACGGTTTGACGACCTTAGCGCGCAGGATTACCAAGACGCTGTTAATCTAAACCTCATGAGCACGATTAACCTCTGCCGTGCTGTTGTACCGACGATGCAAGCAGGCGGCGGTGGACGTATTATTAATCTCACCTCTGTTTCGGTTAAGCAACCCGTGGATAATCTCATGTTGTCAAACATGGCACGAACGGGTGTAATCGGCTTTGCGAAAACCCTCGCAACAGAATTGGCACCAGACAAAATCTTAGTCAACAATGTTTGTCCGGGTATTATCTTTACCGATCGCATTCAGCAACTCGCGACGGTGCGTGCAGAGGAAGCAGGGATCACGTTTGATGAGGCACTCGAAAGAATGACAGCGGACATTCCGCTCGGCAGAATCGGCGACCCTGCTGAATTTGCAGCTTTAGTTGTTTTTCTCGCATCAGAACGCGCAAGTTACATAACCGGGACAACGATTCAAGTAGATGGCGGTATGGTGAAATCACTGCTCTAACGTACTTGGACGGAGGCATGATGAACGATGTTAGTATCTGTAATCATTCCTGCGTTTAACGAAGAGCAGACCATCGGTCAGGTAGTGCAGGCTGTGTGCGCACTGCCAATCGAAAAGCAGATTATTGTTGTCAACGACGGTTCCACTGATGGGACTTATGAAGCACTTGAACAACTGCGTGAAGTTCATCAATTGACTGTTGTACATTGCAAAGAGAACAGGGGTAAGGGGTTTGCAATCCGGAGTGGGCTTCCCTATGTAGAAGGAGAAGCCGTGGTTATTCAGGATGCAGATATGGAGTTAGCCCCAACAGATCTCTCTGAACTCTTGAAACCGCTTGAGAATGAGGGTATTCAAGTGGTTTATGGTTCACGGTTCTTGAACGGACGCGGGAATGCGAGTCTGCGTAACTTCATTGCTAATCGTGTTCTTGCTATGTATACAAACATCCTCTATGGATGCCGGATTACTGATGAATCTACTGGCTATAAAGCCTTTTCAGCGGACTTGATAACTCGTTTAAATTTGACGTGTGAGGGATTTGAATTCTGCCCCGAGGTTACGGCAAAAATTTTACGCGCTGGTTATCGCATTCATGAAGTGCCGATCTCCTATTTCCCACGCACGAAGAAGGAAGGCAAGAAACTCCGATTCTGGTCAGATGGGCTTTTTGCCGCGTGGACACTTTTAAAATACCGTTTTATACCAGAAACTGAACTTTTCAAAAATATAACGCAGAGTGAATCGCGTTAACATCTAATATATGGAGGTTAAATTAACAATGATATTACGAAAAGTAATTTATTCCGCACTCATCCTTTTAATGATAGTTGGTGTGTCCTTTTCTGCACTCGGGCATGGTGATCTCCCAACGTTGTTGGAGGATGTTAACAAAGACGGTGTGGTGAACGTCCAAGACCTTGTGCTTGTCGCTTCTTCGCTCGGACAACTGAGGGATCGCAATGCGACGCAGGATCCTGATGTCAATCGCGACGGGATCGTCAATGTGTTGGATCTTGTTCGGATTAGCAATAGTTTGGGGCAAACTGCCCCGGATGAAAATTCATCATATCACGATATTCAGGAATATGTTTTTGATAAGAGTTGTGCCAATAGTGTCTGTCACGCTTCCCCTGCCAACGCAGGTAGTTTGAGTCTCAACTATGGTCTCTCTTATGAAGATTTGGTTGGGATGGTGCCACAGAACCCCGCGGCAGCGGCTGCTGGTATGAAACTCGTTGATCCTGGTAATCCTGAGAATAGTTTCCTTTTAGCGAAGTTGGTGGGACCCACGTCCCCAGAACAAGGGGCGCGGATGCCATTCGGTGGTGGTGTTCTCCACAATGGGAAAATAGAGGCGATTCGTGCATGGATTGAAGCAGGCGCGCCACAGACCGGAAAAATATCCGGTATTGGTGACCTCGGTGTCCTACGCGACCCGGATGAAGTCTTTGAGGCCCCCGAGCCCCCACTCCCCGGTGAAGGGTATCAACTCCGTCTACCCCCGTTCAAGATTGAACCGGGCACGGAGCGTGAAGTCTTCTACGCAACACAGATTGAAGATGAAAATGGAAATCCAGTGGAAGGTGACATCTTTATTAACAGAGTAGAGATTTTCTATCCGGCTGGCAGCCATCACTTTATCATCTATCGGATCACGGAGTCAGGGGTAGGAAAAGGGATTCTGGAAAATGGAATAGTCCCAGATGCTTCTGTTGATCCTGGAGATACTTTCCGCGAGCTTGACACTGATAATCCAGATCCTGTATTTGGTGTTTTCGGTGGTGATAGACTTTTTGTTGTCGGAACGCAGACCGATGATACCTTGTTTCAGTTCCCGGAAGGTGTAGGGTTACGAATGCCAGGGGACACCGTTTACGACCTGAATTCCCACTATATTAATTTGCTTGGGGACGAGACGCTCACCGGCGAAACCTACGTTAATATCTACACAATTCCGAAGGAAGAAGTTCAGTACGAGGCTGTTGAGATCTTTGTTTCAAATCGGGCAATTAACGTGCCGCCCGGCGCAACGCGCGTTTCCAAAATGACGTGGTATATTGAGGATGAACTGGAAATTCGGGAACACGCTCCCGGGACAGAAGTGAATATCTTTTTGCTGACATCTCACATGCATCGACACGGCGAGTTGTTTGAAATTTTCCAACAATCAACGGGCGATATGCTGCATCGGAGTGTCGCTTACGACGATGCCCCTATTGATCTGTTTGATCCGGTTCTTCGATTAAGTCCAGACGATGCACTCAAGTTCCAATGTACACATAACAACTACGATACGGATGAACCACTGATATTCGGACTCACGTCTGAGGACGAGATGTGCATTATCTTTGGTTATTATTATGTTCCGACTGAAAGTGCAGGCGCTATAATAGAATAGCACCTATGTCACAAATATAGGAAGGCGCGCTGTTGGTGAGGGACCTCGCCCGTTACAGGGAAGAGACTTCAACCTTGCTTCTCAAGCGCGCTTTTCTCTTACATGGCTATTACTACAAGAAAAGATAACTTCATAGAAGCCCTTGCACGTCAGATTTTGGTGTGCGACGGTGCTATCGGAACCGAACTCCGCAAACGGATTCCTTCATATTTACAGTGTGTTGACGCTTGCAATATTTCTACGGAGCACGCTGAGAAAGTTACAGCGATACACCGCGCCTACGTTGACGCGGGTGCAGATGTTATTCAGACAAATACCTATCAAGCAAACAGTGAAGCTTTAGCAGTTCACGGCTTGGCTGATCAGGTTGATGAGATTAACAGGACCGGAGTGATACTCGCACGCGATGCGGTGCCGGAGACATGCTACGTAGCGGGATCTGTAGGACAAATTCCATTCGAAACCTTAGACGCCGCAGTTCCTTCCACTAAGAAAATCCGACGGCTTTTCAAGGAACAGATGGATGTGCTTGTTGATGAAGGTGTTGATCTTCTCGTCCTTGAGACCTTCGTCTCCCCTAAACAGGCAGAAATCGCTACAAATCAGGCACTCACTTACGATGTCCCTGTAGTTGTTGAGATCAGTGGCGTTTCAGGTGGAACTGTAGGTGCCGGATTAGATGTCCGCGTCTTTGCACAAGAGTTAGAGCAACTCGGCGTACATGCGGTTGGCATCAATTGCAGAGGACCTCATGATCTGGTTGAAGCTATGGAGCTCCTTGCCCCTGTTATCAAAGTCCCTATTGTGGTGCAACCGAATGCTGGCAATCCAAGAGTAGAGCAGGGTGAAGTCGCACTTTCTTATACGGTCGAGGCTGATGTTTTCAGCGAATACGTCGGAAAATTAGTCGAACTTGGTGCGAATATGATCGGGGGATGTTGTGGAACAACACCTACTTATACGGCAAAAATTCGTCAGGCGGTTGCAGGACGCGAGCCTATAAAACGGCAATCGCGTATTTTTGTTCTACCGAAGATTCAGTCAACATCCAAAGCACCGACCGATAACCCTGTACAGCAGGTATTTGAAACGCGCGAACGCATCATCAGTGTAGAAACCCGCGCCAATACATTCCCGCAATTTCGGGCGTTATTGAGAGAAGCAAAAAACCTCGCCGCAATCGGTGTGGATTTATTTGATGTGACCGACAATTCTGGGGCAGCAGTGAATATAGGGGCTGTCGGCACGGCGTATCGGCTTCAGCAGGCAACACAAATCCCGACACTCATCCATTGGACGACCCGTTCCCGTAATCTTATCAGCATGCAATCGCATCTGCTGGAAGCAGAAGCGTTGGGTATCCGTGGCATTGTGGCGTTATCCGGCGACCATCCGAAAGCGGGTCCTTATGAAGAAGCAAGCCTTGTTCCCGATGTTCGCGGTGCAGTTCAGTTGATGGGACTCATTGCTCGCTTGAATCAAGGTGAACTCGCTGACGGTTCATCTATTGGTGAACCGTGTGGATTCTATTACGGTGGCGGTTTCACGATTGCTGAGAACCTTCGACCCCATGTTAAACATCTCGCAAATAAGGTCGCGCAGGGCGCGAAGTTTGCGTACACACAACCCGTCTGGACTTATGAGGATATCGTTCGTAGCGAGCAGGCAACGGAACATCTCGGTATAAAGATACTTTACGGCATCCTACCTCTTACAAGTTTCCGTAGTGCATCCTACCTACGCGACAATTTAGGACTTTACATCCCACAGTTTATCGTTGACAAATTCCGAGACCTTGGGGATACCGCTGCACATGAACTCGGTATCAGGTTGTGTTTGGAATTAGTTCGGGACATCCGAAATCAGGATGAATGCCAGATTGACGGCATCTATCTCATCCCACCTGCTCGCATGAATTGGAAAAACAGAGCCAGCGTCATCTCGGAGATCGTTAAAACCTACCGTTAGCAATTTTTCCGATTCCGGTGGCTCGTAAACTATGCAAACTCGTGAAACTTCTATCTCATCGGCACGCGTTACAGGAAGATCCCTTCTTTTAGGGGTCTTGTTCATCCCAGTCAATGTCTATTGGATGACGCTTGTTGAGGTGAAGTACTATTCACTTGACGGTTCGTGCCTGCCGCTTTTTATCCAACCTGTTTTCATTATGTTTGTTTGTGTCGTCGCTAACACTGTGTTGAAACGCTTTGCGCCGCGACAGATGCTACAGCAAGGTGAGTTGCTCACTGTCTACATTATGGTGGCGATCTCCTGTACCTTTGCAGGACACGACACAATGCAGAATATGTTCGGAAGTATAGCGCATGCCTTCCGATTCGCGACGGAGGAGAATGAGTGGCAGACCCTCTTCTTCCGGTATCTACCGGCATGGCTCACCGTCTCCGATACGCAAAGTCTTCAAGGGTTTTACGAAGGCGAAGCCACCTTTTACACAAAACATAACTTCTCGGTTTGGTTAAAACCGTTGGCGTTCTGGGGACTCTTTTTCCTCATTATGATGTTCATGATGTTGTGCATCAACACGCTCGTCCGAAAGCGGTGGGCGGAACAAGAGAAACTGGCGTATCCGATCATCCAACTCCCACTTCGGTTGTCAGAAGATGGTGGTATCCTGCTACTGAAAAATCGGATGATGTGGATGGGGTTCAGCATCGCTGTTGCCATCGGTGTTATTAATGGCGTTCACTACCTTTTCCCGCAGTTTCCAGAGATCCCTTATATCAAACGAACAGCTGTGTTCCAAAATATCTTTACTGATCGTCCGTGGAATGTCATTCGTGGCACTCGTATCTCTGTGTATCCGTTTGCTGTTGGGTTAGCATTTTTCCTTCCATTGGATCTCTCGTTTTCGTGCTGGTTTTTCTTTGTCGTACGTTTAGCCGAATTTGTGATCGGCGCGGCACTTGGTACGCGCTATTTCCCTGCGTTGAATGAACAGGCGTATGGGGCGTGGATCGCGCTTTTCATACTTGCTGTCTGGGTCACGCGGCGACACTTAACTGAAGTGTTGAAAAAGGTACTTGGGTTTAAATCCAGTATTGATGACTCTAACGAACCGATGCCGTATCGTGCCGCCGCCTTAGGCATTCTCGGATCACTGGTTGCACTTGGGGTTTTTTCGTCTATTGCAGGAATGTCGTTATGGGTCGCAGGTCTTTTCTTCGGCGTCTATTTTCTCCTCTCATTCGCGATTACCCGTGTCCGAGCGGAACTCGGAACACCGCATGAAATTTACTACGTTAACCCACACGATATGCTTGCAACAGTTGGCGGAACTCGACAGTTCGACACAAGCAGTCTTACCATTATGTCGCTTTTCTACTGGTTCAATCGTGGTTACCGTAATCATCCGATGCCGAATCAGATTGAAGCGTTCAAACTCGCAGAGTCAACCGGAATGGGTAACAGACGTTTATGGATGGCGATGTTAATAGCGATTGTCGTCGGTATTTTAGTGACCTTTTGGGCGAATCTTGACATCACTTTCCGAAACGGTGCTGTCGCAAAAGCCGGTGGGTTTAAGGGATGGGTCGGCAGGGAGTCGTTTAGTCGACTTCAGCGATGGCTGCATAACCCAACGGAACCCAACGTCGTTGGCATCGGTTTTATGGGTATTGGTGCACTCCTGACCTTCGTGATGATGTATATGCGGATGCATTTCCTGTGGTGGCCCTTCCATCCAGCGGGTTATGCGCTCGCCATCAGTTTTGCGATGGATTACTTTTGGTTTGCTTTTTTCGTGGCATGGTTTCTGAAGTTAATGATTCTACGACACGGTGGCTTGCGGCTGCATCGTCAGGTCGCACCGCTATTTTTGGGGTTAATCTTAGGGGATTATGTCATCGGCAGTATCTGGGCGATTATCGGACCGGCATCCGGCTTGCGAACTTACAAGATTTTTATTTAACGGTGAAAGTCATGAATCTACCCGTTGGGAAACTGAAACACGATTTTTTAAAACAACTGCTACCCACACACGATGGAAGTACAGATTTGGTTGTCGGTCCAAAAATCGGTGAGGATGCCGCAGTCATCGAATTAGGAGATAACTATCTCGTTGCAACCAGTGATCCGATTACCTTTGCGACTGAAGATATTGGGTGGTATGTCGTATGCGTCAATAGCAATGACATTGCGGCAATGGGGGCTGTGCCTAAATGGTTGCTCGTAACCCTGTTGTTACCGGAAGATGCAACGACACCTGAAATGGTTCGCGACATTATGGGACAACTCACACAGGCGTGTGCGGAGTTTGACATTGCGTTGTGTGGTGGACATACCGAAGTGACGCCAGCTGTAACACAACCCGTTGTCATAGGACAAATGATGGGGGTTACACATAAGAATGCCTTGTTTACTTCTGCGGATGCCTGCGCAGGAGATGTATTAATTCTCACGAAAGGAGTGGGTATCGAAGCGACTGCAATCATCGCTCGCGAGTGTGAAGAAGAGGTGCGTGAAAAGTGCGATGCCCAATTTTTGGAGGAGGCGAAGAACTATCTCACAGATCCCGGAATTACTGTGCTAAAGGACGCGCAAATTGCAATCGCCACAGGTGGGGTACACGCTATGCACGATGTCACAGAGGGTGGGATCTCAACTGCTGTCCATGAACTGGCAACCGCAGCGGAATTAGGGGTAGTTGTCTATTCGGATAAACTTCTTGGTTCACCAGTATTGTATGGAGACATAACACGGACGTTGTGCAATATGTTTAGGCTCAATCCGCTCGGTGTCATTTCATCGGGCGCTATGTTAATTGCAGCGGAACCCAAAAAAGGCGAAGCAATTTGTCAAAATCTTGGCAGATCTGGGATCAGTGCTGGCATCATTGGAAAGTTTTTGCCGTCTGAGCAGGGACTGTGGCTGGAAGATACCGCTGGTACACAGCAACCGCTGCCTATTTTTGAGACGGATGAAATCGCTAAACTTTTTAGTAGCAAGACCTTTTAGGTCCAGGTCCATGCTTGACAGAGACGTTTCTCTGTAGAAGTGACCTCCTGTGGTCGTGAAGTTTTCTTAAAATCGGCAAAAGATCGGGAACTAAATAGTTCTACATAATGACCTTGCACCTCTTGACATCCTCTCAGAGTTAGGCTATAATACAAGTCATTAGCGAATTACTGGAGGAAATCATGGCAGCCCGTGCAGCACGAACATACCTTACCCCCGAGGAATATATCGCTTCAGAGCGTAAAACACTCCCGGACTCAGAAATAGTTAGAAATGAGTACCTCAACGGTGAGTTAATCGCGATGTCCGGCGCGAGCCGTGCACATAATCTCATTACAGGTAATATCTTTGGTGAACTCCGCGCCCAGTTGAGAGACAGCAGATGCGAAACCTATATGAGCGATATGCGCGTAAGTACCCCCGCCACGGCATCCTACTTCTATCCAGATGTCGTTGTTGTTTGTGAAGAGCCTCGTTTTGAAGATGAAGTCTTCGACACACTCCTCAATCCAATTATCCTCGTAGAAGTCCTCTCACCTTCAACCGAGGCTTATGATCGCGGTGAAAAATTTGCACACTACCGACAACTGATATCCTTGCAGGAATACGTCCTTGTCTCCCAAGACCAGATACGTGTTGAACACTACCGCCGCCAGGAGAAACAGTGGATTTTTACTGATTTCCAAAAACCTGAGGAGATTCTGCCGCTCACCTCAATCCAATGTGGATTGCCCTTACAGGAAATCTACGAACGCATCACGTTTCTTGATTAAGACTAATGAAGTATCTCTTTGAAAAATTAGGTGAAGATACAAAACTGATGGAACATATAGATACCCGTGCCCAGATTACCCCTTCCTTGAAGAGATGCTTCTCTTAAGGTAAACTACAAGAACAAGTTCCTCTTAAATACCCCCGCGAACCACGGTTCTAACCGATGAAAACCCAATTGCAAGACTATCCCTTAACCAATACTACAATCACATTGGGAACTGGTCAGGTCGAACTCACGCTTATAGATGAACCCGACTGGTATCTTGATAAGCTCAGCCGAGAAGACAGCGAAGGTAAACTCTATCTTCCGTACTGGACTTACCTTTGGGAGTCATCTATTGCTCTTGCGCGCCATGTAGAAAAACTGGGTACACGTCTCGAAGACACGCATGTCTTAGAGATCGGATGTGGGTTTGGACTCACAGGAATCGTCGCTTGTCAGGCAGGAGCACAGGTGGTTTTCACCGATGTGGAACGTGACGCCCTCCATTTCGCGGAACGCAACACAGCCCAAAACGGCGTTAGGCAAAACGCTAATTTCGTCCAGATGGATTGGAACACGCCCTGCCTCAATTACGAATTTCCCTATATTCTCGCCGCCGATGTCATTTATGAAGAACCCGACTGGACACCGATTGTGGCTTTACTGCAGAATTATCTTGCTCCCAACGGTATCGCGCTTTTTTCCGAACCGAATCGTAGTAACTCCCTTGGGTTTTTCAAGTTGATTCGCGATAACGGTTTTACCTATCAAAAGTCTACCTGTCCGGTGACATTGGATGGAAAGACAGCCGAAGTTTGTATCTACACTGTGCAACGCGCTTCGGTAAAAAGTGACTGAATTGTCCAATACTTGCAGTACGACACATAAACGTGTGTTGCCCAAAAAATAGGATAAAACGAGTGCTTTCTGCTAAAAAAATAGGCAAAAATTTATCCCCGCGGACATCCCGCGGGGTTTTCGTTTGGTAGAAGCCTTGTGTATACGAGTGAAATCAATGGTTCGGACTTTTGGCAAGGTTTTTGCTAATACTTGTAGTAAGGTTAACATTCCTCGTTATTTCAGCATAGGTCCGCGACATTGACTTGCGAAGGGTGGAGATGGACACAGACACCTCGATGCCAAAAGTTTTAATCATTGATAACAATCAGGAACGGTCAGCTTCGTTAGTCCAGATCTTAGAAGCGAGCCGGTACAAGGTTGCTATGCCGTTGCGCATGCAAGGTGGCTTGACAGATCAGGTTGCACGCGTAAATCCCGACATCATACTGATTGGTGTTGACTTTCCGGGACAGACTATACTCAATTGGGTCGCATCTCTCCATGAAAGTTATCCGTGTCCGACAGTTATGTTTTCACGTGATGAGCGATCGGAGACGATTCAAGCAGCAACGCGTGCGGGTGTCTCCGCTTATGCTGTTGGGCGACTCACCGGTGCCAGAGTTAAAACGATCATTGAAGCAGCTGTCGCCCGATTTTACGAATTTCGGGCATTGCAGGAAGAGCTTGAGAAGACCAAGACGAGTCTCGCCGAACGTAAAATCATTGAGCGCGCAAAGGAGCTTGTTGCCCAACAACGCGGTTGTAACGAAGCACAAGCATACCAAATTTTGCGAAAGATGGCGATGAATCGTAGAAAACGGCTCGCAGAAATCTCACAAGATGTGCTGTCTGTTGCGGAGGTGTTGACAAACAAATTGTAAGAGGGATATCCAGTTTATTCCGTCCTGAAAGTACACATATCGAAGATGGGATAATGTGTGTACATTGAAATTGACGATTTTGCCTAATACAGGCTGATGCATTTTGCACGGTTTGCAGGCAATATACATAATACATAATAATAACAATCCTAACCAAAGGTGGTTTGGGACCAGACACAGGTGTCTATTTGGCTGAGCGTTCGGTGAACTTGAGGGTTCTCGAAACAGTGTGCTCGCCGGTAGATGCCTTTTTTTGTGTGCTCCTCGTTTGGTAGGTGTGGCTGCAACCGTACCTACTCGGCAAGGAATCTGTTTCTGAAGGAGATTCAAAGGTGAACCAATTAAAAAAGAAAACTACTTCTGAAAACCGAAAGGTGCGTTCAGCACCGAGTTTGAAATCTGCAGTGACTGCGAAAAAAAAGAAGTCCAAGATAAATGCCGCCGAAACTCTCAAGCAGGAAAAAAACGGACTTGAAGTCATCAATGACATTCCGAACTACATTCGTGATGGTTGGGAATCGATCCCGTCGAACGAACGCGATCGACTCAAGTGGGTGGGTGTCTTTTACCGGAAACAGACGCCGGGGGCATTTATGATGCGTCTCCGCATGTCTAGTGGTTTTAGTAATGCCGAGCAATTCCGCGCTATTGCTGAAATCAGTGAGGCGCATGGACCTGGATTTGTGGATCTCACAACACGTCAGCAGATTCAACTCCGCGGTTTCGCAATTGAGAACGTCCAGCACATCTGGAATCGGCTTGAGGAGGTAGGTTTAGGTTCACTCCAAACCGGTTTTGACAATATTCGCGGTGTCATTGGATGTCCCGTTGCTGGACTGACGCCCAACGAATTATTTGATGCTTCACATGTCGCCAGAGAATTCACGAAGCTGTTTGTCGGTAATAAGGAGTTCACCGATATTCCGCGTAAGTTTAATGTCGGTATCACAGGGTGCTTGGATAACTGCACACATACTTCCTCACAAGACATTGCCCTTACCCCTGCGGTAAAGGAGATTGATGGTCAAGAGACAAACGGATTTAATGTCGCCGTGGGTGGAAAGATGGGTTCTGGTGGTTACACGATTGCACAGGACCTTGATGTTTTTATTCGTCCTGAAGAAGCCGCAGTTTTGTGTGCGGATATTACACTAATTTTTCGAGACCATGGACCTCGGACAGCCCGCAATAAATCTCGCCTTGCTTTTCTAATCGCAGATTGGGGTGTAGATAAATTCCGAAAAGAATTAGAAGGGCGTCGGCACAGAAAACAGCCACTTCTGACGGCTGGAGAAGATGCCCGCGGCAAAAAGAAAACTGATCACACCGGGATCTTCTCACAGAAGGAACCACACCTCAACTATGTTGGGCTTGTTGTACCTGTCGGACGTATCACGACAACGCAACTTTTCGAGGTCGCTCGACTCGCAGATGAATACGGAAACGGCGATATACGCCTCACACAAGGGCAGAACCTAATTATCACCAACGTCCCGGACGCGAAAATCGGAAACTTAACCGCAGAACCGCTCCTACAGGAGCTCCGCTATGATCCATCGGAGGTTATGCGTGGCATGGTGAGTTGTACCGGTATCGATTACTGCCACTTTTCGCTGATTGAAACCAAGGAACGTGCTATGGAAGCAGTCCGGCATTTGGAAGCGAAACTCGGCAATACCAAGCCACTCACGATACACTGGTCAGGATGTCCAAATGGATGTGGTAACCACGCTGCTGCAGACATTGGGCTTCTCGGTAAGAAGATTAAAATTGATGGTGTCATTACCGATGCAGTAGACGTGTTTCTCAAGGGTGATGCCAGCGCTAACCCTAAAGTCGCACCGAAGGTATTGGAAAATGTGCCTTGCGATGATTTACCGACAGTACTTGTAGGTCTTGTTCCTTACCTTTCACGGAGGTAAAACGGACGAGTAAATATAAACCTGCGCGCTCTTTGCGTGCACAACCAAAATTAACAATCATTATAAGAAAGGGAAATTTCGACTTTAGAGTAGTCCGCTTCGATATAGCTAATTGGTCGCAGGCTTACTATTCAAGAGTGGGAGAAATTTATGGATATAAAAAATAAAGCAACAAAAATAAATCTCTTTAGCTTAAAAACGGTCCAGATGCGTACCTTTCATACCACATGGTTCGCTTTTTTCTTAGCATTTTTTGGATGGTTCGGTATAGCTCCTCTTATGGCGATTGTCCGCGAAGACCTGATGTTAACGAAAGCAGAGGTAGGTAATACTATTATTGCTTCCGTCGCCATTACAGTATTAGTGAGAGTCTTAATCGGACCGCTCTGCGACAAGATCGGTTCTCGAAAGGCGTATACGTGGCTGTTGATTCTCGGTTCACTACCCGTCATGGGTATTGGACTCGCCCAGAATTACGAGACTTTTCTTCTGTTTCGACTGGCAATTGGCGCAATCGGTGCTTCGTTCGTCATCACGCAGTATCATACTTCGGTGATGTTCGCACCAAATTGTGTTGGGACGGCGAACGCTACGACGGCTGGTTGGGGTAATCTCGGTGGCGGTGTTACGCAGATGGTCATGCCTCTCATCTTTATGGCTATTTTGAGTTTCGGCGTGGACAAATTCCTCGGATGGCGGCTTGCAATGATTATCCCTGGAGTAGCTCTGTTTATCACAGGATTTGTCTATTACTTCTTTACCAAAGATGCACCGGATGGTAACTATAAAGAACTTCGTGAACGCGGTGAGCTTGAACCCGCTAAAGGCAAAGGCATGGAGTCTTTCATGCTGGCGATTAAAGACTACCGTGTCTGGGCACTCTTTGTTATTTATGCTGTCTGTTTCGGTGTGGAACTCACCATTAACAATGTTGCTGCCCTTTACTATCACGATCGGTTCGGGTTAGATGTCAGGACTGCCGGATTCATTGCTGGGTTGTTCGGCTTGATGAATATCTTTGCACGGACTGTTGGCGGTGTTTTCTCCGATTTCTTCGCCAAAAGGATGGGACTCCGTGGACGCGTCATGTTTCTGTTCTTCGTCCTGTTAGGTGAAGGTATCATGCTGATGGTCTTCTCGCAGATGGCGGTTCTTATATTAGCCGTTGGATCGATGATAGTCTTTAGCCTTTTTGTGCAGATGTCCGAGGGTGCGACTTATGGAATCGTCCCTTTTATCAATAAAAAGGCGTTAGGGGCTGTTGCTGGTATTGTTGGCGCAGGTGGAAATGCTGGTGCCGTTGCTGCCGGTTTCCTGTTCCGTGCCGAGAGTATCACGATGCAGCAAGGCTTGTTGTGTCTCGGTATAATGGTTACAATTGCCTCGTTTGCTACGGTGTTGGTGAGATTCTCACCGGCAGTTGAAGCCGCAGAGAGGAGGGCATTTAATGCCGCACTCGCTGAGCGACAGCGTCTGAAGGCTGAAGGTGCCTTGTCCTAATTTTGCACTTCTATTGAGTCTATTTGGGCAGTCTTCCATAGCTGCCCATGACTCTTAGAAAAATAAATGCTTCATGACCAATATCCTTCAAATTATCCAAAAACCCGATTTTGACAACGAAAAAATCGGATCAGAAACCTGGTAATTAAAAAAATAAAAATGCAGAATTCAACGGGAAAAGCGGTATGTCCTTATTGTGGTGTTGGTTGTGTCATCCGCGCAACCGTTCTTGATAATAAAATTACGAGGATTTCAGCGGACGACGATGTCGCCCCAAATTACGGTATGCTCTGTCCAAAAGGTGCACATCTCAAACAAGTTTTTCAAAATCATGATGGAAGACTCGCCTATCCGATGATTCGGGACCGGCGTGGTGAACCGGCGCGTGAAGTTTCATGGGACGAGGCGATTGCTTTCACGGCAAATCGGCTTCACGAAGTTCAACTGGAACACGGCAAGGATTCCATCGCGCTTTACGGCTCTGGACAGTTGGACACAGAGGCTTCCTACGTTTTCAACAAATTGTTCAAAGGATTTCTCCGCACGAATAACGTAGACACGAATAGTCGGCTCTGTATGTCTTCAGCGGTGGTCGGTTATATGCAGTCATTTGGTTCGGATGGACCGCCTACCTGTTATGACGATATTCAGCATGCGGATGTTTTCCTCATTATTGGCGCGAATATGGCGGTTAATCATCCTGTCCTTTTCCAGATGATTCGGAAACGACGAGCAGTTGAACCAAATACACGGATTATCACAGTAGATCCACGCCGCACCAAAACGGCAGACTTCTCGGATATCCATGTACCCCTTGCCCCTGGAAGCGATGTCGCTTTTCTCCAACTCATTGCCAAACGCCTTCTTGAAATAGGGCGGGTCGATGGACGCTTCATCCGCAGACGAACTGAAGACTTCAGTACTTATGAAAACCATTTGAAAAGCCTTGACGAAGACGCACTTCTCGCTGCCTGCGATATTCATCCAGCACGTATTGATGAAATCGTTGAATACCTTTCTAAACCGAGTCGCTTGCTCAGTTTTTATTGCCAAGGCACCAATCAGAGCACAAGTGGCGTTGACAAAAATGTGGCTCTCATCAACCTGCATCTCCAGTTAGGTGAGGTGGGGATTAGAGGTGCCGGTCCGTTTTCATTGACAGGACAACCGAATGCAATGGGTGGGAGAGAGGTCGGTTATTTATCTCACCAACTGCCCGGTTACCGCGTCGTCACCAATGACATGCACCGTGCCTATTTGGAGGGCGCGTGGAGAGTACCTCCGGGCAGTATTGATCCAAACCCAGGGTTAACGGCGGTGCCGATGTTTGAGGCGGCGGCTGAAGGAAAGGTTCGCGCACTCTGGATCGCTTGCTCAAACCCCGCTGTCAGCATGCCTGATACAAAGGTATCACAGGCAGGACTCCGGCGCGCTGATCTGGTCATTGTGCAGGACTGTTATTATCCGACAGAGACGGCGGAGTATGCAGATGTGTTGCTCCCTGCGGCACAGTGGGGTGAAAAGCAAGGTACAATGACAAACAGCGAACGGCTCGTCGTCCGAAGCGATCAATTCCTCACGCCACCCGGTGAAGCGATGCCGGATTGGTGGATATTCTCACAGGTCGCAAGAACGATGGGGTTCAAGCGAAATTTCGACTTCTACAATGCTGAAGAGGTATGGGATGAGTATCGACTCTTAACAGCAGGCACACCGTGTGATCAGATGGGAATGACGAATGAACGCCTTGCCAAGACATCACTGCGTTGGCCCTGTCCACATCCACGGCATCCCGGCACGGCTCGTCGGTACACCCGCACGAAGTTTTTCACTGAGTCTGGAAAGGCACAGTTTAAAACGCCAGTCTATAAGCCGCCTGATGAGGATGTAAATGAAGAATTCCCACTCGGATTGACGACAGGACGTATTGAGAGTCAGTGGCATACCCGCACAAGGACGGGCAAGGTGCCGCAGCTTGTCCGTAAGGATCCTGAACCCTTTGTCGAAATCCATCCGGACGATGCAGTAGAGAACGATATTCAAGATGGTGAATGGGTGTATCTGGTCGGGCGACGTGGCAGGTGCTATGCGAAGGCACGGGTCACCGAGGCTATTCGGCGTGGATTGCTCTTTACACCGTTCCATTGGGGGGATCTTTTCCACGCCGAGACCAATGCGAATTATGTGACAAATCCTGCTTTCGATCCGGTATCTAAACAACCGGAGCTGAAATTCTGCGCTGTGCGCATTGAATCTAACGACGTGTCATAGAAGGATATGTATCCCGATTCACCTACTTCTACGGCTTAGATTTACTTACTTTGAACTGTAAAAGTGATGATGCCTAACACTGATCGTCAGCGAATATCAAGACGAGAATTGCTTGGTTCCACACTCTTGGACCGATAAACATCTTCGTTAACAAAATGGGTGGATATGAATGACATCCACCCGTGTAGGCTTCGTAAATTGCTGGCTAAATACGAACTCCTAAAATCCAAGCTGCTTATTCACAATGTTTCGTAGTTCTTCGCCCTTTAGATACCGTTCCAAGTTATCCAAGAAGAAGTCAGTGATCCGACGCATCCGATGCTGGGAACCACCTGCGGAATGTGGTGAGATGATAACATTGCCAAAATCCCACAACGGACTGTCTGCCTGAAGCGGTTCGACTTCGGTGACGTCCAAGCCTGCCGCAGCAATTGTACCGGCTTGCAGAATCTCAATCAGATCAGGCTCGTTGACAATCGGACCGCGAGCGACATTGATGAAGAAGGCCGTCGGTTGCATCACAGATAGGTTATCTTTATTGATTAACCCACGTGTTTCTTCAGTCAACGGACACGCGATCATAACAACATCCACCTGACTCATCATATTTGAGAGTTGATCCATCGGCATCAGTTCATCGACTGTATCCGGTTTATCGGTGCGGTAAGCATCGACAGCCATGACGTACATATCAAAGCCTTTTGCCCGCTTTGCCATCTGCATCCCGATGCCACCCATCCCGACGATGCCAATCTTGAATCCATCAATCTCAATCATCGGCATTGTCCTGGCACCGCCCCATTGGTGTTTGTCCTGATTCCGAACGGATTCGTGGATACCACGCGCCAAACCCAGTAGGAGTGCGAATGCTTGGTCAGCGACGTGCTTCGCATACAATCCTGCGGCGTTTGTCAAAGTGACATCGCTCTCACGGAGCGCGGGATACATGTGTCTGTCCATGCCAGCACTGGAAGATTGAATCCATTGGATGTTGGGCAGATGTGGGAAAATGTCTTCGCTGCAGTAGCCG
The DNA here is from genome assembly GCA_958295815.1 of Candidatus Poribacteria bacterium. Classification (GTDB taxonomy): domain Bacteria; phylum Poribacteria; class WGA-4E; order WGA-4E; family WGA-3G; genus WGA-3G. The sequence continues at coordinate 1,466,557 of OY282374.1, forward strand.
AAGAAGACTTCGGCATCTTTGCCTTGTTCGATAAGTTCCTCGCGTGAACCGGGGCTGACATAGGTATGTTCATCGCCAATGATGCTTTCCAGTCTCTCGAGGAGCGCACCTTCAACACGACCTTGAAGTAGAATTTTCATATTTTTAATTATTACCTCTTGGGCTGCCCTGCATTTCATTTCGGGCAGGTTTGTGGTTAATTCCAAGCTGGATTGGCACAGTGTGTGGTTTATCTCATCAAGAACTTCAGGATAGAAAAATAGAAGAAGGGACGCGGGAAGGATTATACGTCCTACCTTCCCTACCTCTTCTCTCTTTCCGAATTCTTTCAATTCCACGGTGGGATTTCAGGCAACAATTCTTGGAATTTGTCAATTAACGCAGTCTCATAAGCACCGGCGTATTCTCCGTTGAAGAACTTTTCCATTGCCTCGTCAAGGAGCAATTGCCACGATGTGTCCTCAGCACCCGGATTGACCGGAAAAAACAGTGCGCCGACGTCTCGCGCCGCTTTCAGGTCACCTGGAGAATCACCGAGCATCAAAACATGGTTCTCTGGGTATCTATCCTTCGTTGTTATCGTGAGATGTTCTGTTTTCGTGCCCATTTCCTGTCCAGCAATCACGGAGACATAGTTGTCAATTTCGTGCTCTGCCCATTCTCGTTGGAGTGCCTCATCGGGTGTAGCGGACACAACGATGACATCTGCTTTGCCCTGAAGCCGCTCCAATGTCTCGCGCACTCCCGGAAACGGTGGTAGGTTATAGACAATCTCTGCGACACTTTCGTTCACACCGAGGCTCCACGCCATAACTTGACTCAATTCGTCATGCCGCTCCCCGGTTGTACTATCAATAGCCGCTTGTAGTGCTGGATTCCCAAGTTTTGTTTCGGTTTCAGACCATTCTCTTAAGTAAGAAAGTTCTGGCACCGCAACACCCATATTCTGGACGAGTGGCATCTCGCGTAAGAAATCACACACCAGCAGGATCGCTTTAAACCGATTCGTGCCGCGTGTTGTAGAATAGAGATTCACAAAATCCCATGCCTGATGAACTTGCCGCGAAATGGACGCCAAACCGAAATGCTTGACGAGGTTCACGCTAAAGCAATCATTATGCTTGACTTCCATGCTGTTGAAGACGCAACCGTCCGAATCAATCCCAACGAAAAAGTCGTGTTGCTGTTCAAAATCGTATAATGCTTGTTGTGCTCCGTGATCCATATATTTCCCTTTCAAAAGAACCCTTAGTACCTTGGGCTACGGCACAACGGCGTGTGCCTGCTACTTTAATCGACAGTGACTTCTGGGCGACCTTCGAGCATCCATTCGGTATGGAACACCGTCGGTTCCCCGTCTTTTCCGAGGATCGTGTTGCCGTCTGCATCTAATTTATGATAGGTGTGTGCCCCGAAGTAGTCCCGCATCGCCTGAATCAGGTTCGCTGAGAGTCTGCCGCTGCGGTAGCTATCAAAATACGCCAAAGCGGAACTAAATGCGGGAATTGGAACTCCCAGCTGCGTCGCCGTGCTGATGACACTTCGCCAGTTGGGTTGTGCATCTTCAATCACGCCTCGGAAATAAGAGTCGAGTAGTAGGTTCGGCAGCTCGAGGTTGCGCTCAAACGCCTCTGCAATCCGGTGTAGGAATTTTGCCCGAATGATACATCCGCCGCGCCAACCTAAGCTAATCTTGCCGAGGTCCAAATTCCATCCGAACTCCTCACTCGCTTCTCGCATCAAAGCGAAGCCTTGGGCATAAGAGCAAATTTTCGCGGCATACAGAGCATCGTGAATTGCCTTCAATGCTTCATCTCGGTCGCCTTGATATGTGCCGGACGGTCCCTGAATAATCTGTTCTGCTGCCACACGTTCACTTTTTATAGCAGAGATACAACGCGCAAAGACCGCTTCGGCGATAGTCGGTGCGGATATACCGAGGTCCAGTGCCGAAATGCTTGTCCATTTGCCGGTACCCTTTTGTCCTGCTTGGTCGAGCACGACATCAACAAAAGGTGTTCCACTACTATCGAGTTGCGTGAAAATGTCAGCCGTAATCTCGATGAGGTAGGAATTCAATTCACCGCTGTTCCATTCACTGAAGACCTCGTGCATCTCCTTGGCGTTCATCCCCAAGATACCCTTCATCAGCGAGTAGGCTTCGCAGATCAGTTGCATGTCGCCGTATTCAATACCGTTATGCACCATCTTAACATAATGCCCGGCACCGTCCGGTCCGATGTAGGAACAGCACGGTGTGCCGTCTACCTGTGCCGCAATCTTCGTAAAGATCGGCTCCACGAGTGCATAAGCTTCAGCGGAACCACCCGGCATCATTGCCGGTCCTTTGAGTGCGCCTTCTTCCCCACCAGAGATACCTGTGCCGATAAACAGAATATCCTGTTCGGCTAACTCCGTGTGCCGACGTACGGTGTCATTGAAATTTGAGTTTCCGCCGTCAATAATGAGGTCGCCTTTTGAGAGATGTGGGGATAATTGCGCGATAAATGCGTCAACGGGTTCCCCCGCTTTCACCATTAGTATGATTTTTCGAGGGCTATCCAGTTTTTCGATCAGTTCTGGAATCGAGTGTGCCCCAGTGATATTTTTACCCTTCGCAGCACCTGCTATGAAAGCGTCAACGCGTGATACAGTACGATTAAAGACTGCCACTTCAAAGCCTTTGCTTTCCATATTCAGTGCGAGGTTTTCGCCCATCACTGCTAATCCGATGAGTCCAATATCTGCCGCCAAATTTGTTTTCCTCCTATGGTAGAATCCATTTTTCATATCATAAACTGCAGAGGAAATGGTGTCAATATATTTTTTGACAGAGATATTGAGTTATCTGTAATCAGCAGTTAGTCATTAGTAATCTGTGGTTGGCTTCATTCTACTCCTTGACCGAAACAGAATTCGGAGAAATAGAATTTCAGACTATAACGAATTAGGAACCTATGTAGGGTTTCATATCCCAGAGTAGGATTGTGCCGTCATAACCACCACTTGCTAAGCGTGTGCCATCCGGTGAGAAGGTGAGTTCTTGAACATCGCTGCAGTGTCCTCGAAAGGTGGCAATTTTTTCACCGGTTGCAACGTGCCATAGTCGAATTGCGACTTTCTTGGTGTTCACACCACGTTGCCACCATGTGCCGGATGCCAAATATCGACTACACGGCGAAAATGCTAAAGCAAATGGAGACCAACTATCTCGCGGCTGAGGAATAGTCATGACAGTCTCATAATGCTCTGTATCCCATAATAAAATTTCTCTCTGTCCGCAAGCAACTAAGGTGCCACACGGTGAAAACGCGATGTAGGAAATTCTATCTGGAAATGTTTCAATTGCTTCACCGCTCTCAACATCCCACATCCGGGAGACTGGACCGTAATGTGTAATGCTCACAATTTGCTTTTCGTTCGGACTAAACTCTATAAAGTGTACCCACTCGTTATGTGCGTTCAATGTGTGCAATAAATTCTGCCGACGGACATCCAACACGTACAACTTACCTGTATTATCTGTACATGCCAGCAAGTTGTTTGTGGGTGCAAATGCCACCGATGTTACCTGTCTTTCTGAGTCCGTAGAATCGCTTTTTTCCTCAGGAAGTGTGAAGGAGGCAATCGGTATCTCGTCGTTATCAACATCCCACACTTTAGCAGTATTTCGGTCAGGACCAAAAGCATAAAGTCTTCCAACGGACGATGTGGACACAACAAGATCGGTCCCAGGCGGCCTAAAACGGGTTGGCGAATACGACGGATTGGTAATATCCCATAACATCACTTTTTGTCGCCAACGTCCACTTATGAGCGATTTGCCATCCAACGAGAAAACAAGCGAATCAGGTATACCTATAGATGAATAGCTATAAATATTTGGTTTAGAACTACCAATTTTCCACATTTTAATCGACCGATTGAGGTCACTTTCGGTGGAAAAAATCAACTGATTTCCGTTCAAAAAATGTGCCCTTTGGATGTTCCCACGCGCTTCTTGATGTGTGTAGTGCTTTTCACCACTTTCCACGTCCCAGACAACGACAGTATTATCTGACACTCCAGTGGCACGCAAAACACCTTCTTGCGAATGGGAAACTTGTATTCGATTGACATCATAATCGTTATATGTTTGGGTTAATTGCCAATCTGCGACTGCCCAAACATGAATTGTATTATCTCGCCCGCCAGCAGCAAGGAATTGTCCACACGGCGAAAAACTCAGACTATACACAAAATCGGTGGGCTCTGTAAGGCTGGCTATTCTCTCTCCTATCTTCATATCCCATATTGCAATGAAGTCGGCAGAATGCTCGGAAGTGCGAATCTCACCTATTGTGTCGGCATAATCAAACAAACGAGTGTCGGGCATCATGCATGCCAGCAAGCGACCATCACCGGAGAAGACAATAGGACGTGTAGATCCACTAAACCATCTAAAATTTGTCTCACCGTGAAATTTTGCAATCTTCTCACCGGTTTCTGTGTGCCAGACATATATGATATAATCGCGCCTACTTGAAACTATGAGATGCTGACTGTCTGGTGAGAAGACAAAGTGGGAAACCAAATGATACAGTTTCTCCTCTTCATCCCGTTCCATTGTGGAAACGCAGACACCGCTCCGTACATCCCATATCCTGACAAGTCCATCTCCATTACCTGTGGCAAGCCATTTGCCATTCGGGGAAAATGAGACAGCGGTAATCCACCCTCGTCCTGTGTCCCACAAAGCAACAGGACTCATGGTAGATATATCGTACAGCCAAACGCCTATTGAAGACCCAACGGCAAGACACTTTCCATCTGGCGACGGAGTGATATTTCCCATTATACCTCCTTGTCCTAATCGTGCAATCGCTCCGTCCGGGAGTGCCCAAGTAGTTATATCATTGTCGTCAGGCTGCATCAGGGAAGATGTCCATTTTTGATTGTTTTGCATAGGGTTGCCTCGCAGTAATTGTTGTGTTTTGAGTTGTTATAGTGCCTCTCTCCGCGTGTTAGAAAGGTAACAGGCTTTCACCAGAAAATGTAATAGGTAGTGATTTACCTATACGCGTTTTTGGATGCATTTTCGCGCATGCTTAGAAAGTTGCTAACACAGTTCTTTTCTACAACAATACCTCTGTAGCATGTTGCTGATTTGGACGTTTGATTCATCGAAAACTTGATTAAACACATATCCCAAATTTACGTCAAAATATATAATACACACCACACGGTAAGACGCGCTCGCCGGAAAGGGGTCCCACCATTCGTAGTCTATTAGGTCTCAAGAAGTATGTTATTCGATATAGATACGCCATCTCACTCAGTTTCGGCCTTGTGATTTTTACGAATGCGCTGCTTCTCATCAGTCCGAAAATCCTCCAGATGGTTATTGATGAGTTAGAACGCGCTTGGAGAAGCGAGAATGACCCAAACTTTGTGGGTCCAATTTTTACGGTATCTCCAGGACGGATTCTGTTTTTCGCTTTGCTTATTTTTGGGGTAGCACTCTTTGCGGGTATCCTACGCTTTATCCAACGTCGGACGATCCAAGGGGTCGCACGGCAGATGGAATTTCATCTGCGAGCGGACTTCTTTCTCCATCTCCAGAAACTTTCCGCTGCCTATTACGATAACGTCCGCACCGGCGATTTGATGACGCGCGCAACCAGTGATCTCAACTCGATTAGGATGGTGTTGAGCAGTGCTGTCATGTATACTGCCGATGCAATCGTGTTTTTTGGTCTCGCACTTGTCATTATGATTCGCATTGATGCAACCCTTACTTTTGTCGCCTTGCTGTCCTATCCAGTACTTGCCGTCTTGATTCGTTCCCTTGGAAAGCGGTTGCATGCACGCTACGAAGCCATCCAAGAGGGGTTTTCGATCCTGAACACCAAGGTACAAGAGAATTTATCCGGTGTGCGCGTTATCAAGGCGTACACGCTTGAAGCGAGTGAGATTGATCACTTTCAGGAATTGAATCGTGATTTTGTCGACCGCAACCACCGACAGATCCGACTCATGGCATTTTTCTTTCCACTTTTCCGCTTTCTACCCGGTATCGGTGGTGTCGTTCTGCTTTTGATGGGTGGTCTCCATGTAATTGATGGAAAAATTTCATTCGGCGAATTCGTTGCGTTCAACGCGTATCTTATGATGCTAGTCCGCCCAATGATTACCCTCGGTTTTATTGTAAATACTTTTGAACGCGGTGCAGCTTCTATGGACCGAATGACCGCTATCCTTGATGAGAAGCCGGAGATCTTTGATGGTGAGCAGGTGAAATGGGGAATTAGGGATATTGAAGGCGAAATTGAATTTAGAAACCTCAATTTTGCGTATCCGGATGGTCCACCTGTGCTTAAAAACATTAACCTCAAGATTGAGCGTGGCATGACCCTCGCAATTGTCGGCGGCACTGGATCCGGAAAGTCCACCTTTGTCAACCTTATTCCGCGCATCCGTCAAGCAGAACGTGGCACAGTCTTTATTGACGGGGTAGACATCCAGGATATTCCGCTGCAGGTCCTACGTTCCAATATTGGGTTTGTCGAGCAGGAACCTTTTCTCTTCTCTGACTATTTGCGAAATAACATCACCTACGGTCTTGAGGTAGCGAACGATGAGGAAGTAAAGGAAGCAGCGCATACTGCAGATCTCCTTGAACAGATTGAGGAATTCCCTGACGGATTGGAGACCTTCCTCGGTGAACGTGGGATAACTATTTCAGGTGGACAACGTCAAAGGAGCGCACTCGCGCGCGCAATTATCATTAAACCCAAAATTCTTATCCTTGACGATGCCTTCGCGAATGTGGATACCCAGACCGAAGACACTATTCTCAGTCGACTTGACGATATTATGAAGAATCGCACGACGATACTCATTTCGCATCGTATTTCTACCGTCAAAGACGCCGATCACATTATCGTTCTCAATGATGGTAGCATTGTTGAGGCAGGCACACACGAGCAGCTGCTTGAGCACAGTGGAATTTATGCTGGCATTTACGAAACGCAACTCTTGCAAGATGAACTTGAGGAACTTTAAAGGAGGATCCGCCTGTGTTTGGCATGGGAGGCGATCTATACGAATATAGCGATGAAGAGCAAGACTTGGGAAAGGTCTATGATCGGGTGCTGATGAAGCGTCTCATGGCGTATCTGAAACCCTACAAATTCCAGTTGCTCATCATTGGATCCCTCATGATTGGGAATACACTCGCGCGTTTAGCAGGACCGTATCTGATGCAAGTCGCCATCGACGAGCATATTAATCCCGGCGTAAGAGAGGGATTAATCACAGTCGCAATTTGGCTCGTGTTGGCGTTGATTGGCGAGTTCGTGTTTAGTTACTTTGAGGAATATCGCATGCAAATGATCGGGCAACATGTCATGCGCGATTTACGGCACACCCTTTTTTCACATCTACAACGCTTGGACGTGCAGTTTTTCGATAAAAATCCGGTCGGTCGGTTGATGACCCGTGTTATGGGAGATGTTCAGGTTCTCAATGAACTTTTTGCCTCCGGTGTGATTACTGTTTTCGCGAATCTGCTCCAGATCTTGGGGATTATGGTGGCGATGCTTCTCTATAACTGGAAGCTTGCACTTGTGACGTTCATGGTGATCCCGATCATTTTTGCTGCAACGCTCGTCTACCAAATCTATTCGCGTCGAGCGTTCCGAGAACAACGTAAGCAGCTTGCGCGCATTAATGCCTTTTTGCAGGAAAATATCGTTGGAATGACGACGATGAAACTTTTCGCACAAGAGCGACGGAGTCATCTTCGGTTTAACGAACGGAATCGCAGATACCTCGCCGCCAACCTTCGGAGTATCTTCTATTTTTCTATTTTTCATCCATTAATTGAGGTGACAGCAACTCTTGCAACAGCCGTGATTATCTGGTACGGCGGCGGACAAATTGTGCAAAACGCGCTAACCTTTGGAGTATTAGTCGCATTTCTTCGTTATGCTGAACGCTTCTTCTGGCCCATCCGCGAACTGAGCGAAAAGTATACCATCTTCCAAAACGCCATGGCATCATCAGAGCGTATCTTTCAGTTACTCGATACGCAACCGACTATTGGATCTACCGTCCCTAAAAGTGGACCCAAAACGCTGAAAGGCGAAATTGAGTTTAGGAACGTTTGGTTTGCATATAATGACGATGACTATGTTTTGCGAGATGTCTCGTTCAAAGTGAAGCCCGGTGAAAAGGTCGCACTTGTAGGACATACTGGAGCAGGAAAAACCTCTATCATCAACCTTCTCTGCCGATTCTATGAGGTTAACAAAGGGCAGATCTTGGTTGACGGTGTGGATATCCGAGAGATGAACTTAGAGGAACTACGTGAAGCAATCAGCATTGTGCAACAAAATATTTTCCTTTTCTCCGATTCAATTGAGCGGAATATCAGTTTGGGGAATACATCAATCTCTTCGGAACAGGTGGCTCGTGCTGCAAAAGATGTGCATTTAGATCGGTTTGTCCAGAGGATGCCTGATATCTATGGTACGGAGATCAAAGAGGATGGTGCAGGATTGTCCGTTGGACAGAAGCAGTTAGTTGCCTTTGCGCGTGCTTTAGCCTCTGATCCGAGTATTCTTATCCTTGATGAAGCTACTTCCAGTGTTGACACCGAAACCGAAATCCTGATTGAAGATGCGGTCAATCGCCTGATGGAAAACCGAACCTCTGTTGTAATTGCGCACCGTCTCTCGACTATCCAAAATTCGGATAAGATTATTGTCATGCATCGCGGTGAAATTAGGGAAACTGGCTCACACAACGAGTTGTTACAGCAGGGAGGCATCTATTATCGGTTGTACCAGTTGCAATACAAGGGGCAGGAGAAAAGAGACTGATGGGCAGCATAGGTATCAATGCCAGACAATATATGTAGGCATTTCCAACACCAACCCAATCAGGCTCCACACACATCCAAGCGTATAATCCCCCAAGATGAGACCTAAAAAGAACGGCACTGCTTGTCGATAGAGTTTCACACCACCAAGTTTCAGCACAGTTGCTTTCGCCAACCAACTCAGGAAGATCGGAAACCATAACCCACCCATCCCTGTTCCACTCACAAGCACATAACCACCCGGATGCAGGGGCCACCACAAAAATCGGATTTTCATAATCATCAGGAATATCGTGAACATGAAACTGCTACCGATAACACTGAGTTCCGGGACGCTCGTTTCCCGTGGACTCACAAGCCACGTTTGCAAACGGTTAAACGTTTCCCACCCCATGTAGACAATCCATCCGCGTGCTTTGCTGCCTGCTCCCATATCATAGAGGACGTGCAGATATGCCCAAAACGTGATCAGGACTCCAAATACAACCGCAAGTATCATCCCAATGAGCAATTGTCGATATCCGATACGACTCCGCTCTGCTAATCGAAACGCCTCCAATTCACTGGGTGTCGGATGTGCTCGAAAACAGCGGACGAAGGGATAAAGGAAGGTCAACCCTGTTAGGTTAGCGGCACCGAGACGACGCGTTCCTAATGCCAAGACCATCGTCCGGCCCGGATCAACAAAAATGAGTTGATGCAGCGGCGGTCCAATTTCGGCGCGAATACGTGTAATACCGATAACCAGCGGGAAGTAGAACAGAAAGAATAGCCCAATTGCCCAAAAGGTCATCCCCATCTGATGACAGAAAAAGAAGAGAAACAGCATCCCAACGGCGAACAAACCTGCAGCCGTGCGATAGCGCATCGGTTCATTGGAATCGTCGGGGGCAGATTCACCTGGACGTTGTGCAACACCAAAAACCTTCCGAAGAATGCGTCCGTAGTGCCGCCTTCCCATCCACAGCGGAATGCATCCGAACGCAATCCATGCTCCTGTTTGTTGTTCAAGATGATAGATATTCCGTGCCCCAAACGCATCCGTTACAATCAGTTGGATACGACTAAAAACCCAGAAAAACCAACACGAAAACGAGAGATCCAGTGGTGTGAAGAACATCAACCCGATGCTAAACGGGTAGAAGGAAATACGAATCGGTCCCATCGCACTCCACGGTTTTGAACTGAATTGCCCGATAGTTTTCCCTTTGATCGGTAGCGCGGGTATATCAGGAAACAGGTAGTTCAAGCCGTTGAGTAATTCAGCACTGCCCGCGAGTGCGAAACCGAGCCACATCCACGGTGAGGTGAAAAACCGTTTCGGATCACTCGTCAATGCTAGTGGGAGTTGAACAATCGGATAGTTCAGACGTTCGTTTTCCGTCCACTGCTTTCGAAGGAAGACCGTTACAGCCAGCAGCGTCAGCCAAAGCGCAATAACAAAACTCGACCAAGCAAGCACCGGCGGGACCCACGCGTCTAAGGTGGTGGGAGCATAGAGTGTGGAATCTCCGTTGTAGAAGCCGTCCAAAACCCGTGGACTTTTGACTGCGATCCACGTCGGGATGTGGTGTCCAAAAAGCGGGATCCATTCGTTCTCTGGTGATGCGAACTGAAATGTATGCGCGAGGACTGGGATGAGGTACCCCATCATTGTGTGCCCGCTGATGGTCGTTAGCATCACAACCATCACGTAGATGGTTTGCAAATCCGCCTGCGACATCGCCAGGCGCGGCACAAATTTTTGAAATAGTAGGTTGATAAGGACAAAAACAAGGAGTGTAAAAACTGCGTTGAAAAACAGAGAGGCAATCGTCAATTGTGTAGAGTGCCACACCTCCGTTCCCATCAGGCACCAGTAACTGTTGAAAGCGACGAGAAGCAACCCAATTAGTAGAATGTGCGGTTTGACTAAGTTCTGTTTGCTATTTCTATTAGCCATTCCCGCACCTACTGATGTGCTGTAACGCTTTCTTTAGCACCGCTTTATTGCTGTATCTTGCCAGAGTGTCTTGTGCAGCAGGGACACTGAATTCCTGAATTTTTTCGTATAGTAACGGTAGTGCACGCACAACGTTATCCACGATTGTGATGCTTGCCTGTTGTGCTGTCCGGGACATCGGATTCAAATCGACGGTCACGACCGCTTTGCCTATCTTCCTGAGTGCTTCGCACCGGTCGCCATCCTCAAGCGGTACGAAGATGACATCCGCTTTAAAGATTCCATCTGGGTGCACGAACTTTCGATTGGAGTCGATATAGGAGAGTTGTGCCTCGGTTGTAGGCATCAGAACGTCCGGGGCACCGTGCTTTAGGAGATATTCTCGTATTTTCTGTTCGCGTCCGGTTTCCGTATGGAAGATGTTCACTTCTAATGGCGCGTTCAGGACTTGCCCCAATTCGATGAGTGCGTCTGGGACTAACGCAGCCACGTTTCCGTTGACCGAAATGACAGGGTGTTCTGCCAGACGAAGCATTGCTGCGGCAGCGTGGATTGCTTCAATTGCGAACGGTTGTGTCGTTTCCCCAATGAGGTAATCAAAAGCCTCTCCACGTCCATGCGCGATGAGTCCGTGGATAGAAGTAATCCCTTGCTCTACACCTGCAACAATGGTATCTCGGAGTGTGAGGGAAAGGTATCGGGGATGTGTTTTCGGAACGTCGCTCAATTGAAGAACACCTCAGTAAAGTTTGCGTCTATTATACAGTGTTTTAGGTAAGTTTGCAAGCGGTGATGTGTCTTACTTACCCTCATTAATGCCAAACAATATAGGTTGGGATCTGGAGCACCAGTCCGATGAGGCTCCAGACACATCCGAGCGTGTAATCCCCTAAGATTAGCCCCAAAAAGAACGGTATTGCTTGTCGGTAGAGTTTCACGCCGCCAATCTTTAACACGATTGCCTTCGCTAACCAACCCAGGAAGATTGTAAACCATAATCTCCCCATTCCGCTACCACTGATTAACACATAGCCAGCAGGATGCAGGGGCCACCACAGAAACCGGATTTTCATGATCATCAGGAATATCGTGAACATGAAACTGCTGCCGATAACACCGAGCTCCGGCACACCCGTCTCCCGCGGGCTAACAAGCCATGTTTGAAGACGATTGAACGTTTCCGACCCCATATAGACGATCCAGCCACGTGCTTTGCTGCCTGCTCCCATATCATAGAGGACGTGCAGATATGCCCAAAACGTGATCAGGACTCCAAATACGATTGCCAATATCATTCCGATGAGCAATTGTCGATATCCGATGCGGCTCCGTTCTGCCAGACGGAACGCCTCCAGTTCACTTGGTGTCGGATGCGCCCGGAAACATCGGACAAACGGGTAGAGGAACGTTAGTCCCATCAAGTTGCTTGTGCCTAACCTGCGTGTGCCTAACGCCAATACCATTGTCCTTCCTGGATCAACAAGGATGAGTTGATGAAGTGGTGGACCAATTTCGGCGCGAATACGGGTAATACCGATAATCATCGGAAAGTAGAAAAGAAAAAAGAGACCGATTGCCCAGAAGGTCATCCCCATCTGAAAACAGAAGAAGAAAAGGAACATCAACCCTACGGTGAACAGTCCGGCGGCAGTGCGGTAACGCATCGGTTCTCCAGAATCATCAGGCGGTGCTTCACCGCGGTGTTGTACGATCCCGAAAACTTTACGAATGATACGTCCATAGTGCCGTCGCCCCATCCACAATGGGATGCATCCGAACGCTATCCATGCCCCGATCTGCTGTTCAAACCTATAGATGTCACGTGCACCGAGCATATCTGTCACTATCATCTGAATACGGGTCAGTAACCAGAAAAACCAGCACGAAAACGAGAGATCCAACGGCGTGAAGAACATCAACCCGATGCTAAACGGATAGAGGGAGATGCGAATGGGTCCCATCGCACTCCACGGCTTTGAACTGAATTGTCCAAGTATTCTGTTTCTAATAGGTAGGGACGGAATTTCTGGAAATAGGAAACTCAGTCCATTTAGCAGTTCTGCACTTCCCGCAACTGCGAATCCGACCCACATCCACCGGGAAGTAAAAAATCGTTTGGGGTCGCTGGTCAATGCCAATGGGAGCTGGACGATCGGATAGTTCAAACGTTCGTTTTCGGTCCACTGCTTCCTGAGAAAGACCGTTACTGCCAGCAACGTCAGCCAGAGCGCGATGACAAAACTCGACCAAGCCAACACCGGCGGGATCCAAGCGTTTAAAGTGGTAGAATTATAGAGTGTAGAATCTCCGTTGTAGAACCCGTCTAAGACTCGTGGGCTTTTGACTGCGATCCAACTGGGGATATTATTTCCAAAGAGCGATAGCCACTCATTTTCGGGAGTTGCGAACTGAAATGTATGCGCAAGGACAGGGATGAGGTATCCCATCATGGTATGTCCGCTGATCGTTGACACCATCACTACCATGACATAGATGGTTTGTAAGTCGGCTTGCGACATCGCTAGACGCGGTACGAATCTTTGGAGCAATAGGTTGACAAGGACGAAAACGAGAAGGGTGAAAACCGCATTAAAGAACAGCGAGGCGATCGTCAGTTGCGTGGAGTGCCACACCTCCGTCCCCATCAGGCACCAGTAGCTATTAAAGGCGACGAGAGCCAACCCAATCAGTAGAATATGCGGTTTAACAAGGTTCCGTTTCCCGTTTCCGTTAGCCATTCTGGTTCCTGCTGATGTGCTGTAGTCTTAGCACAAATTTGCGTCTATTATACAGTGCTTTGGGTAAGTTTTCAAGCGGAGATATTAGCGAGGTTTAACCTGAGTTGGTGTTAGCATGTATCCAAAAAAGCCAATATCCGATTATGCAATTTTTGCCTGTTTTATACAAATATTGCAGGGTATATCTACAATATATGCATATTAGCGATCAAAAAAGGATTATAGATGATGTTCTATTTCCTTTGCGGAACGGTTTTTTAGAAAAATGTGAGGACTAACGTCTTTTTGGATAAATATAGTGGACACTTGCGTTTTAGGCGGTTGCTGGTCCAAAATGTGTTTAGAATTTCCATAAATAACACCATTTTTTGAGAGAACTGGCACAGAATTTGCTAAGTAACCTTGACGCGGAAAAATAAATTATATTTGCATGAAGCATTAATGAAGCTATCAGAAGACAGGCGAAAGCTATAACTTGAAGTAGGAGGCGTTGAGAAGGCTTGATGAGAGAGTTATCTGCGCGGGATAAAAAGAGTAATAAGGGATTTTGGCCAGACGGAACTTTCATAATAAAAATACAGTTTTCTGCGATATTGTTATATGCTATAGCTTTGGTGATTGTTATGTTTGTAGCAGGTATAGCGATTATAATTGCGCAAACGATTGGCCCTCCGCCCGGGTCAGAAGAAATACAGGGCGATACTGCAGCCGAGGTTGAATCTCCAGATCGCTTCAATGACTTGAGGAAGCAATATCTTGACGCCCGACACGAGTCCATTGATTGGTGGTTAACTGGAATTGCCATAGTCCTTACTTTTTTTGCTGTTGCTGTTGCTGTTTTCGGCTTCATCGGTATTAAGCAGTTTCAGGATCTTAGAGGTGAAGCAATGCAGCATGTTGATGAAGTGAAGCGTCTTGCTAATGAAGCGGATGAAGATATTTCCGAAATGCGGCTTCATATGGCTGCAATTCGAGAAGGTCGAAAGGAATTTGATCAAGGGTCTGCGCAAGTTAGACAAGAGATCAGATCGTTATTTGATGAGCCTTCTGAAAAAATTTTCAAATTACTGGATAATGTTCGACAAATTGATGATCTGTCTCCATCAGAAGAGGCGGTGATTGAAGCGTTAACATTGCAGCATCAAGATGACAAAGTTGAAGAGGCAATCCAAAAATTGAAGTCTATTGCGAATGTTATAGAGCGGAGAGATAATAACCTTGCTGCCCGAGCTTGGAAATCTATTGGATACCTCTATCTGGAGAGTGATAACAAAGAGGAAGCACTTACTGCTTTCGACAGTGCTATTCGATTAAAACGCGATGATGCGGAAGCTTACGCCATCCGAGGCACTGTGAGATCCTTACTTGAGGATTATAGATTTGCCATTGTAGATTATGGTGAGGCTATCAGACTGGGTGCTAATCTTGAGGAAAGGCACACCCAACGTGCCAATGCAAGGAATGGACTCAAGAGATACAATGAGGCGATTGTTGATTGCAATGAGGCTATCCGCCTAAATCCTGATTATGCAGAGGCTTATGCTATTCGAGGTGAAGCAAAAAATGGATTAAGTGAAGGGACAGAAGCAAAGGCTGACTTCCAGAGAGCATTGGAGCTCGCTAATGGACAAGGAAATGAGGCTCTCAGTAATCAGATTAGACAACGTCTTCGGGAACTCTTTCGGGAACTTTTTCGGGAACTCTAATGAGGTGAAGAGTGCTTGTATGGATTTTAGCGATAAATTTGAGTTGCAGTTTTTAGCGAAATAGTATATAATTTAAACTGTCATACAAAAAGGAGGATCCACTGATGTCTGGTAATGTAAAAACCAATTACATATTATCATCCATTGACACACCCAGAGTTGGTCGTAGAAAGGCTCGTAGAGCAGTTAAGACAGTTCGAGAGGCAACCCGAGCCTCGAGGATTCCCAGCCCGTCCGTTAATATTGGGATTTCTATGCCATCAGAAGCCGAGGTAGCACAAGCAGTTACTGACTATTTCTCAGAACCCAAATTCGGGGAATTTCATGTTCGTCAAGAGTATGAGATTCCGATAGGTGATACCAGATACAGAGCTGATATTGTGCTTTGTGATAAGAATAAGAAGGATGCGTATGCTGTAATCGCCGAGTGCAAATTACAGGGGGTTTCAAATTACGGTTCCGAACCGTTGAAGAGTTTCCTATGTGCAACCGACACACCGTTTGGTGTTCTTGCCTCTGGCATAGACATAAATTCGTGGTATTTTTATGAGAATTTGCATCACAATCGATTTCGGCTAATTGAGCGGTCTGATTTTGAAACAGGGCTTCTTGAAGGTCTTAGTATGCCAACAACAGATGATTTTGAATTAATGTAAGATATTTTTCTCTTTTTTTAAAGAGCAGTATCCTATAGAACGGTTCTGCCGTAATTGTGTTAGCGAAGAATACGCATGAGCACATTCAGCTAATCGGTATATCTTCAGATCAGGAAGTGTTGATTGTTCTCAGTGAGTGGGATGCTTCTGCGCCGTAAAGTAGGTAATAACGGCTTTCATCGCTTCTAAAATTCAACGTTCCCTTTTCCATCTTCTTCCCTCAAAGCGGTTTGCCGAAACACAAAACATAACCGTCATGGTCCTTGAGTTCAAACGCTCGGAGACCGTCGCTGGTGTCTGCGAGTGCCTCGTGAAATTCCAATCCGCGTGCCTGATATTCATCAAACAGTGCATCAGGATCAGGACACAGAATGAAAGCGTCCCATCTTGCCCATTCATGCCGAGTATGATTCGGCACTGGATGAATGTCTTCAGTGATATGTTTGAGAAGGATCCTCACGTTATCACGTGATACTATCCCAAAAAACGGATCTTCTTCAGGGACAAGCATATCTGTCTCAAAATCGAGTTTTTGGTTGTAGAAGTCAATTGAATCGGCAAGGCTTTTGACAATGAAAAATGGATAAATCCTCTCAAGTGTTGGATCTTTTGCCATCGTAACCCTCCTGTTTTTTTTTATCCAATATCCTAACAGATTTCTGCCTGGAATTCAATGAAATTGGCGAGGTTGGGAAACCTCACCAGTGTGGAAATAGGTCAGCTGAAGGCGGAAATTGCTGTTGACACATCCGAGACTATACGGTATACTGACGGCGACTACCACATTCTGAATTAGGAAAGGAACAGATTCATGGCAACACTCAGATGGGGAATACTCGGTTGTGGAGATGTCGCTGAATATAAGGGGGGACCACCTCTCTACAGCGTTGATGATTCGGAACTCATTGCTGTAATGCGGCGAGATCGCGCCAAAGCGGAATCCTTCGCTGAGAGGCACGGTGCGAAACGAGTCTATACCGACATAGATGATCTTCTGGCGGATGACGAACTGAATGCGATTTACATCGCAACACATCCATACCTTCACTGCGAACACACCCTCCGTACAGCACAAGCCGGTAAACATATCCTCTGCGAGAAACCGATGGCGATGACGGTTAGGGAGTGCCAGGAAATGGTGGATGCCTGCCACGATGCTGGTGTTACCTTGATGCTCGCTTATTACCGCAATTTCTATCCGAATGTTGTGAAGATGAAAGCGTTAATGGATGAGGGTGCTATCGGTGACGTGGTACTTGCGCGGATTAATCATACCGGTTTCTACGATCCAAATCGACACGATCTGAATAGTTGGCGGGTAGATCCCAATGTCAGCGGAGGCGGTGTGCTGATGGATCTCGGTAGCCATCGTATCTCACTACTTCAGTACCTGATGGGAGATGTTGAATCTGTCCAAGGCTATGCGGAAGCGGTGCATCTGGATATTGAGGTAGATGATTCTACTGTGTTTGCGCTCCGTTTTGAGAGTGGTGCGCATGCTGTTGCTAACATCAATTGGAATGTGGGTGTTTCGATTGACGATGTTGAGGTGTATGGAACAGAAGGGTCTTTGCGGTGTTCGCCGTTGAATTCGGGTAACCTGACACTTGAAAGATCAGGAGAGCAGATTGAGATGAACCAGACGCCTCTGCCACATACACATACAGGGCTTATTGAGGATTTCCTTAACCATCTCAAAACGGGTGAGCCAATCCGTTGTACTGGTGAGGCAGGGTTGAAGACGAACGCAATTATCGATCAGATAATGTAAATTCCAAACGGTTGCTGCAGAGTGATATAAGAAAGGCGAGGTTAGGAAACCTCGCCAGCGATAAAAGATTGATTTTCTGGAAGTTAGCTAATCCGATCTGATTCTAACGTTAGCCAATCGCCGTATGCTCGTGGCATCTCTGTTGGTGCCTCTAGACCCGATTCCTCACGCCACCGTAACAGCGGATGCCGCCGATCGGATTGTGGAAGATTGACGCGGGTGCCGTAAGCCGCCGATTCAAAGATTCCCATCATCATCTCAATAATGTGTCGTCCCTCCGTGCCGCTGCACTCGTGAGATCTGCCTTCATCTAAAGCATTGACGTATTCCTCCACGAACCAGTAATCAGCTTCCGATGCACTGCTATTGGCGTCGTAGTGTTCAGGATAAATAAGCTCCAATGCTTCCCACTGATCGTGTGTTCCGTCGGGGAGATAGTGTGGTGTCGGTAGCCACCATGCGCCGCCGCTTTTCCAGAGGAGTCGCCCCTCCGTGCCGTATAGGTCCATGGAATATGCGTCTGTATCCATCTTGTGAAACCGATGTTGAAGCAGCGTACCCGTGACGTGCCCTTCATATTGTAGCGTTGCGGTGATATATTCACCTGCGATTGTCCCCATACCGCTCGGTGATGGCACAACATCTGTAGGAGTGATCGATTTGCTACCAGTCGTCAAGTGTGCCGTAACACTTTCGCAGCGTTTCCCAAAATGCAACATGTTATTGAGCATGTGCGTGCCGATGTTCATCAAACCGTAGCCGCCATAGTAGCCTTTCCCGCTGCCGTACATATAGCGCAATTCGCCGATTTTTCCTTCATTAAAAGCACGCGCCATTGCCTGCATAGATGCACCGACTCTCCCCTGATGATGTACTGCGATCTGCACACCCTTTTCTTCTGCTTTGGCAATAACGGCGTCGGCTTCCACCAGATCCACACACATCGGTTTTTCTACCTCAATGTTCACGCCGTGCTCCAGGACGCGCATGCACAGGTCGTAATGAAATTCCGTGCCAGTAGGGATCGCGACGATGTCAGGTTGGGTCTGCTGAATCATCTCGTCTAAATCTGTGAAGTGTGCTGTGACGTTGACTTCATCGCCGAGAGTCTTGAGACGCTCTTCAATCAGATCACAGAGTGCGACAATCTCTGTGCGTGGGTGGGCGTAATATGCCCGTGCTGCTGCTGTCCCGCGCCCTCTACATCCCAAAATTCCGATCCTATATGTTTTCATATTTCTCTCCTTCTCACGCTTGATTGCCCTTATGATCACCTGCTTGTGCTGTAGATGTTTCCCATTGTATCATATTTCGTTTAAGGGGTCAATGCGTATGATTTTTCTTGACTTTACTTCTCAAATCTGTTATCTTTGAGCCAAGCGAGGACTATTTTCGGATTTTTTTTATTTATCCTAATAAGTGATTCAAGGGCTATTTCTCGAATTCAGTTTTTCACAAAGATACTCTAAGTGTTTTGTGCTTTAAAATAGTAAAGGTGATTTGCAGTGAATAGCTTGATAAAATTTGTATTCATCTCAGTTTTATGCTTATCCATCACTTTTATTGAATCTTCCTTAGCTTTCGAGAGGCTGGAAACCTATACGGTTGCTGATGGTCTTGTGGGTCCTGTAGTTCCAGTTATTTTTGAGGACAGCCGAGGCACGCTTTGGTTCGGCTCGGATAGGGGTGGCGTTAGCCGTTATGATGGCAAAAATTTTGTGCCCTACACGGCTTCCCTTATAATTTCGGAGGAGATGCCAACATCTGGTGTTCAGGCAGGAGCGCTGCTTGGACGGACGCGACAAATCGTTGAGGACAAGTGGGGGCACATCTGGTTTCTTACGCGAAGTGATTCAGAAAAAGTAGGTCAAATCAGCCGTTTTGATGGCATTTCGATCATACTGATCGGCACTGGAAACTTACTAACTGTTGACAAAAGCGGTGATGTGTGGGTTAGTGAAAATCAGTGGCTAACGAAGTACGTCACCTCGGGTGTCCAAAAACTGCCGGAGGCACATCGGCACGAAATTGAAGGCGAAGCTGCAGACCAGTCGGCGGAAATATTGACGATAAACGTCATCTTTGGAAGCGAAGACGGAACGCTTTGGCTTGGCGGGAGTGAAGGCACAGAGAATAAAAAAGGTATAATTCTAAGTTTTCGTGAGAGTGGTCGGGCAGGCGTAGAACTCAGTAGTAGTGATGATGCAAATGATAAAACAGAGACTAAAACACCGCGTAACCAACCGACTATTGGATTCACGCGTTACGATACGTCAAATCTTGAGGCAGTGAGTGCCATCGAAGCGATAACCGAAGATGCCTCTGGAAATCTTTGGTTCGGTGGCTATAATCTTCTCCTTAACTTTGATGGGAAAACTTTTGAACAGATTCTCCCTTTACATTCAGGTCAAAGCGGTCCTGGGCGGTATAGGTCTGCCAGGCGAGCCTCACTCCAAAGTGACACGAAAGGACGACTCTGGTTTAGCGATGGTCGTATCACAAAATGGTGGGATGGATCACGACTGCATACCCACGTAAATTCCCAAGAGGTATTTGAAATTGAGGACGCGTGGGGAAATCTATGGTTTACTAACGAGGTGGGCGAGGCACACCAATACGATGATACACTGAAACTAATTCCTTATGGTGCGGATGGCGATCTTGATATTGACCGGATTTGGACGGTTTTTGAAGCGATTAACGGTGATTTGTGGTTCGGACATGATAACGGCGTGACCCTATTTAACCCAAGACCAGCAATCCAGAATCATGGTACTGGAATTGTGAGTAGAATTAGAGGAAAATCGCGTTTAGCATTTTGGACTGATATTGTAAAAATATTTGAAATAGGAGATTACATCTGGTTTGTTAACAAACCGATGTTCAAGGGAAATACTACGCAATATACGTTCTTCCGCTTTGGAAATGAACTCTTCGATCAGGTTTCCGTCACTATCAAACCAAAAACAGGACGCCTCAGGGGAGAGTCTAATAGGGACCCTAATCTATTTTTTACCGAAGATGCACATCCATGGATAGCTTTTGGCGGACATATCTTCAAAGTAGATGCGACAGGATTGTTATGGCTTACAGATCGATTCCAGAAAATTCCGTTTCAGACGAATTTGGAAATTGATCATGCCGAATCCCCTATAAATGCCTTGCACACAGATGTCAATGGCAAATTGTGGGTGCTTTTTGAGAACGGAAGGGTACAGTCCTATCCAAGTACGATTGAGTCCTCAACGTCTAAAAATATTGAGCCAGATGCCCTTCCCTATCTGATTAAAGTAACAAAGATGTTAGAAATGCCATCAGGTAAGAAATGGTTTTTTAACGCTGTGACAGGTAAGTTAATACGTTGGAATGTTTCTGATCCGAGCGTACCCATTGTGCTCAAGGAAAATTCTCGTGCTGTGCCCCTCGCTGTGTGGCAGCACCCAATGGAAAAAAATGAGATAGCCACTTTCATCTTTCCGGATGCTCTCAAGACATATCATGATCAAGAGTTAATCACAACTGAGGACATTGAACTTGCTCCAGAAAACGCGTCATTGATTTCTCAAGAAGGAGTTCTCTGGCTCGCTACCTCTCGTGGTGCCGTTCGCTACGATGGGACTGAACTCACGGTATATACAACAAAAAATACATCTCGGCATTCCAGAAAAGAGGGGTTTCTTGTCGACAACGTGCGCGATGTTATCGAGGATAGTAGTGGAAGTATATGGTTCGCAACAAAGGGAGGTGGCACTGTCCGATACGATGGTGAAACCTTCGACACCCTTACCACAAAAGACGGTCTAGCACATAACAATATCTCGCAAATTTATGAATCTTCTGACAAAGATATTTGGTTTGCAACTGAAGGCGGTGTTACACAATATACACCCACACGCGGCGGACTTCCTTTTTATCGGCTAACTGCGTTAGAGGCAGATCAAACCTATACCGATTTCTCATCGAGTATTACCCTACCGGCAAGTGGAAACAAGCATATCTTCTTCTATGTACGAGGTCTCAGCCAACTTCGAGAACGGCTCTCTTATCAATTTAAAATGGTTGGGTTGGATAGTCCTGGATGGACAAAGATTTCAGCAGAGGAGTTTTCACGTCTGCCCATCGGTTCCGGCATTTCGTCTGACAAATGGTTTCCTGCATCTGGATTGACAACTCAGCAGGCCACGCATAATAATGGCGTTCAACAGGAATTTCAAAACCAAAACGGCGTTCTCTGCATACGGTATACGGGTCTCAAAGCGGGAACCTACAGTTTCATCGCCAAGGCTTTCCGAGACGACTGGCACTACACGCATGCTCCCGCCGTGATTGACTTTAGTATTCCACCACCCTTCTGGACCCAGTGGCGGACATATCTCCCAACACTCATGTTTATGACTATTGTCTTGGCTCTTGCTGGTCGCTTGTTTGTCAACCGAAGGCACACCGTGCAGCTTCGCAACGAAATGTTGGAGAGGGAGGAGGCGGAAATACAGCGAATACGTGCTGAGTTGAATGAGGCACAAAACATTCAAATCGGGCTGCTACCTACAGAGTCACCAGATACAAAAGGGTTTGATATTGCCGGAATGTCCGTACCCGCAACCCAGGTGGGAGGCGATTTTTACGATTACTTGACGGTTTCAAACGGACAAACCGCTATTGCAGTGGCAGATGCTGCAGGCAAAGGGTTACGCGGCGCAATGAACGCTGTTCTCACGAACGGAATGCTGCATGAGGTAGCCAGATTCAGATCCGATGCCGATGTCATCCTCACCGACCTCAATGCAGGATTAGCACCCCGAATGTACGGTCCCAGTTTTATTGCACTCAACTTGGCGATTCTTAATGAATCTGAGAAACGTATTGACTACGCCAACGGTGGTCAACCGTATCCTATTCTCAAAAGAGGCACTGAAATCATTGAAATTGAAAGTAGTGACCTGCCTCTCGGTAGTATGAGAAGTGTTGAATATGAATCTATCGCTTTCGATTTAACTGAAGGCGATGTCCTTATCTTCCACTCCGATGGTCTCATCGAAGCCCTCAACTCTGACGAAGATATGTACGGAACTGACCGTGTAAAAGCATTGGTTTCCCAAATCCCAAGCGAATGTACCGCTGAGGAAGTGATTCAACACATCGTTGAAGACGTTCATAAATTTGTTAAAGAGGCAGAACAGTATGATGATTTAACGCTTGTTGTTATTAAACGTATATCTACTGGATCTGAGTAGAAATGCTATAGCCAATGTAGTGTATATAGGAAACCAAATGTCTCGGATGATGTTACTTTCGGCGGGACAGATACTCAGACAGAGCGTAGTCAAACGGGGTTGCTGTATCCATTTGTACATAATCAATTTGGCTCGCACCGCAACCGCGACGATAACTCTGGATAAATTGGTTCAGTTTTTCAAGATAATCTGCTTTCAACGTGTCGGCTTGGGTTGAAAGCGTCTGTCCTGTTTCCATGTCCCGAAAAACGACGGAGCCGGTGTAAGGGAAGGTGAGTTCGGCAGGATCGAGTAGATGGAAGACGATGACTTCGTGTTTCTGGTGGCGGAGGTGTTTCAGGGCAGATATGACCTGTGAAGGTTCATCGAGCAGGTCGGAAATAACAATAACCAATCCCCGTCTCACAATCCTTTTAGCGAGTTCATGAAAGAGACCGCTGAGTTGCGTTTCCTGACCCGGGGTAGCATTTTCCAAGGCGGACATAATCGCGCGTAGATGTGTTGCTGCACCTCTCGGTGGAATATATTGTGTAATATCTGTGTCGAAGAGTGCTAATCCGACAGAATCCCGTTGCTTTAGCATGAGGTAAGTGAGCGTTGCCGCGAGATAGCAGCCGTATTCAAACTTCGTTAACCCCTCCTCTGCGTGCTTGTAGTTCATTGACGCGCTGGTGTCGAGGAGAATATATGCGCGCAGATTGGTCTCTTCTTCGAATTTTTTGACGTAATACCGATCAGATTTTCCATAAACCTTCCAATCAATATAACGGATTTCGTCACCGGGCATATATTGCCGATGCTCAGCAAATTCGACGCTAAATCCCTGATATGGACTTTTGTGCAGCCCCGTGACGAACCCCTCGACAACGAGACGCGCAACAAGTTCCATGCCCCCAATTCGAGAGAGTGCTACCGGATCTAAATATTTGTGAGATGTTTGCATGGTGTTATTTCTAATTACCTCTTAAGTCTTAATCCAATTATAACGCAAATCGTCCTGAGTATCAACCCAAATGCAAGAAATGTCGTAAAATTAGTTTGCATTTTTGACACTAATTTTGTGTATAATTGTAATGTGAAATATTTTGTATGAAGAAAGGATAAGATTCAATGGGAAACCCAGTCGTACATTTTGAAATATCGGGCAGGGATGGTAAAGCATTAAGTACTTTTTATAGTTCCTTGTTTGGTTGGAATATTAATTATAACACACACGGCGTTTACAGCGTAGACCCAGAGGCAGAGAACGGCGTAGACGGGCACATATTTTCTTCAACTGATGACATGTGTTCTGATAATGGCGTTACCATTTATATTCAGGTTGAGGATCTTCAGGCATCGCTTGAGAAAGTGGAGAGTTGTGGAGGTCAAATTCTTGTGCCACCGCGTCCTATTCCGAGTGGTATGGGGTCTTTTGCCTTATTTCTTGACCCAAGCGGAAACTGCATCGGTTTGTATCAGCCTAAGGTGTAATTGTTAATTGCTGTCTTTATAATTATTAAGGAGATTTATGTTGCGGGTCTTTGGGGAACGTTTCACTATTTCTGGTTCTATTCTGGATGGAAAAATTAATTGGCATTCTGGTAATAATTAATGTATAATTACTTAATATAAAATAATTGTATATAAAGAAAGGTGTAAATCCAATGGGAAATCCAGTTGTGCATTTTGAAATAGCAGGCAAGAATGGTGAATCATTGAGCGAGTTTTATTGTTCGCTTTTTGATTGGAATTCCAGCCAAAATGATAGTGGTATTTACGGATTAGATCCAACATCGGAGAATGAGGTATGTGGGCACATACTTCCAACAACCGACGATATGCCGTCTAACTATGTCACGATTTATGTACAGGTTGATGACCTTCAGGCATCACTTGAGAAGGCAGAAAATCTCGGCGGCAAAACCTGTGTACCACCTCAGGTTATTCCGGGAGGCATGGGATCTTTTGCTATGTTTCTTGACCCAAGTGGTAACTGCGTAGGTTTGTACCAGGCTGCGGCGTGATTATTAATGACCTTGTGTGCTCCGACGTAAAATCGCAGGGCATATAGTAAAATTAGCAAGAAAATCGGGCGGTGAGTTGAGTTTTACCACCCGATTTCTAATTGTAAGCGCGGTTTTATATAAGCAACGGTTTCAGCCAACGCCTTGCGGTTTCCAGTTCCATTCCGGTCCGTTCTGCGTAATCCGCGACTTGGTCCTCTCCGATTCTGGCGATGCTGAAGTACCGCGCCTCTGGATGCGAATAATACCAACCACTTACGGACGCTGCTGGAGACATTGCCAAACTCTCAGTGAGAGAAATACTCGTATTTTCCGTAACCTTCAGCAAGTCAAACAACACCCGCTTTTGATTGTGGTCGGGACATGCTGGATAGCCCGGTGCGGGACGAATCCCTCGGTATTTTTCGGCAATCAAGGCTTCGTTATCCAACGGCTCATCAACAGCGTAACCCCAAAGTGTTGTACGGACATGCTGGTGCATCCGCTCCGCGAAAGCTTCTGCCAATCTGTCCGCGAGAGCCTTTGCCATAATACTGTTATAATCGTCCTGCTTCCGTTCAAACTCGGAGCAGAGTTCGGCGACACCGATACCTGTTGTTACAGCAAATGCACCGATATAATCTTCTACCTCTGCTGCCTTCGGTGCGATGAAATCGCCGAGACTGAGGTTCGGTCTCGTAAACGGTTGTTCTGTCTGTTGACGTAAGTGGTGCAGTGTGGCGATTACCTCCGTCCGCGTTTTGTCTGCGTAGATTTCGGTATCTTCACCGACACCGTTGGCAGGGAAAAGTCCGACGACAGCACGTGCCTGAATCCTTTTCTCTTCAACGATAGTATAGAGGAGCGTTTCTGCATCTTTAAGAAGTTTACGTGCTTCCTCGCCGACTTCTGGATTTTCCAATATATTAGGATACTTACCCCGGAGTCCCCAAGTTGTAAAGAAGGGACTCCAGTCGATATAGTCAACGAGTTCCGCTAATGGATAGTCGTCAAAAATCTTGGGACCAATGAGGTGCGGTGTAGGCGGTTGATAATTCCGCCAATCCAGTGTGGATCTACGCTCCTGTGCGATAGCAAATGGTAACAAATTCACCTGTTGTCGATTTTTAGCACGGCGTTCTCGGATCTCTTCATATTCTTCACGCGTTTGCTCGGCGAATGTCTGTTGTCTTTCACTGCTCATCAAATTGCTGACAACACCAACGCTTCGTGAGGCGTCTTTGACGTGAATTGTTAAGCCGCTATAAGCGGGTTCAATTTGAACGGCAGTGTGTATTTTTGATGTGGTCGCACCACCAATGAGAAGCGGAATTCGGAAACCTTCACGTTCCATCTCTTCAGCGACATGTACCATCTCATCTAATGATGGCGTGATGAGACCGCTCAACCCAATAATATCGGCATTTTCTTTCTGCGCTGATTCCAGAATATCTTCCGCAGGTGCCATCACCCCAAGGTCGATGACCTCGTAGTTGTTACATCCCAGTACAACACCGACGATGTTCTTCCCAATGTCGTGCACATCGCCTTTCACTGTCGCCATCACAATTTTGCCTCTCGATTGGACACCACCTTCTGCCTGTTCCATTTCAATATACGGCGTGAGGTGTGCAACTGCTTTTTTCATCACTCGGGCACTTTTAACCACTTGCGGCAGGAACATTTTGCCATCGCCAAAAAGTTCACCGACCCTGTTCATACCGTCCATCAGGGGTCCTTCAATCACTTGGATAGGACGTTCATAGTTTTGCCGTGCTTCCTCTGTATCGGCTTCAATATATTCGAGAATTCCTTCAACAAGCGCATGGCGAAGCCGTTCTTCAACCGACGATTTTCGCCATTTTCGACTTACACGCTTCTTTTTTCCTTTTCCTTGCAACGTGTTGGCGAGATTAACAAGTCGATCCGTTGCATCTGTTCGGCGATTGAACAGGACATTCTCCACTGCTTCCAAGAGTGTTTTTGGTAGGTCATCATAAACAGCCAGCTGACCAGCGTTGACAATTCCCATGTCCATACCGGCATTGATAGCGTGATAGAGGAACGCTGCGTGCATCGCCTCTCTGATCCGATCATTGCCCCGAAAAGCGAATGAAATATTGCTTACACCGCCACTCACGAGCGCGTGTGGACAAGAGGCTTTGATTTCTTTACATGCCTCAATAAACGCCTGCGCATATTCGTTATGTTCTTCGATACCGGTTGCGACGGCGAAAATATTCGGATCGAAGATAATGTCCTCCGACGGGAACCCAACCTCTTCTGTTAAGAGTTGGTATGCCCTGCGACAGATTTCCACCTTCCGCTCATAGGTGTCGGCTTGACCCATTTCGTCGAACGCCATGACGATAACAGCGGCACCGTATTGGCGAATTTTTCGCGCCTTTGCTAAAAAGTCCGATTCACCCTCTTTCAAGCTGATTGAATTGACGATCCCTTTTCCCTGAATGCACTCCAATCCAGCCTCTAAAGCCTCCCAACGACTGGAATCCAGCATGATAGGCACGCGACTAATGTCGGGTTCTGCGGCGATGAGGTTGAGGAATTTAACCATTGCGGCTTTGGCATCTAACATGCCTGCATCCATGTTAATGTCGATAAGTTGCGCGCCGTTTTCCACTTGGTCGCGGGCGACCTCTAAAGCGGTCTCGTAGTCCTCGTTTTTAATGAGTGTAGCAAATCGTCGGGATCCTGTTACGTTTGTCCGTTCACCAACGTTAACAAAGAGAGAATCGGGGGTGATGTTGAATGCCTCTAGACCGCTGAGTCGACAGGCGTGTTCCTGCGGCTGCGGCTCTCGCGGCGCGTATTCAGCGGCGACCTTGGCAATCGTTTCGATATGTTCAGGCTGGCTTCCGCAGCAACCTCCAACGATATTGACGAACCCGTTTTGTGCGAATTCGTGCATCCAGTTCCCCATCTCTTCCGGGGTCTGTGTGTACTGACCGAGTTCGTTGGGAAGTCCGGCATTCGGATAACAGATAACGGGTATGTCAGCCATTTTCGCCATCTCAGCGAGGTATGGACGAATCTGTTGAGCACCAAAACCGCAGTTCAATCCAACAGCAAGTAGGTTCACATGCCGAACGGAGTTCCAAAAGGCTTCAACTGTTTGTCCAGAAAGATTTCTACCACCTCCACCGCTCCTGTCAGAAGAGACGATGAGCGGGATGTCGATGCCGCGTGCTTCAGCGAGAGTTTGTATGGCGAAGAGAGCGGCTTTACAGTTGAGTGTATCCATGACGGTCTCGACGAGGAGTAGGTCGGCACCGCCGTCAATTAAGCCCTCTGCTTGTGTTGTGTAGGCAGAAACGAGTTGTGAGAAGGTGATATTCCGATATCCGGGATCGTTCACATTCGGGGAGATTGAGCAGCTGCGATTGGTAGGTCCCATGCTTCCAGCGACGAAACGCTGTTTATTCGGTGATGTCCATTTATCAGCTACCTCACGAGCGATACGTGCAGCTTCGTAGTTTACCTTATACGCGATATCCTGAAGCTGATAGTCTGCCATTGACACAGATGTACTTGTAAAGGTATTTGTTTCGATGATGTCTGCACCAGCGCTGCAGTAGTTGGCGTGTATTTCCCGTACAATATGTGGTTGTGTGATGGAGAGTAAATCGTTGTAGCCTTTGAGTTCGCACGGATGATCGGCAAACTGTGTGCCGCGAAAATCTGCTTCTGTCAGTCGATAAGTCTGCAACAGTGATCCCATCGCACCGTCAAGGATTAGGATCCGCTTCTTTAGTTCATTTTTAAGGTGTGTTATCCGTTCAGAATCTGCCATAGAATATATTGTGTCCCCTTTTCAAGACGCACCCACATCCCCTAAATTTCAGGGGCTGTCAATTCATTGTGCAGTATAGTATACCATGTATAGAGGCACTTTGTCCACTAAAAGTCTGTGAAACCACATGCAAAACCGAGACGAAAAACTTCAAGATTTACCCTATTCACATAAATACGCTATCCATTTCGATATACTCCCAGAGATCTCCTATCTCAATGAGGAATTGCTCCTCTTAATCGCAGATTTTTTACCGACTTTCAGGGGCTTTCCGTCAGGGGTCCAAATTTCCGAGAAATGGGTGGACGAAGGTCTTGATTTCTGCCGTGTCGTTTTCCGTGTGTCTGCCGAATCTCCGGATGCGATCAAAACTTTTGCGAACTGGTTTCAAGCGATCTTCCGTGAGTCCACTATTACCCAAGTGTTAGAGCGTCTTGTTGTCTGTGCTTTGGACGAGTCTAACGATACTGAAGTTATCTTGACAGATTGGACGCGGTTGGCTAATTGAACATGTGTTCAACCTAACATTGTACTCATGGTGTTGCGTATACAGAAGACCATAAAATCCGCGAAACCTGATGAATCCGTTATGATCCGAGATTCAGAAATCGACGCCTAATTTCCGACAGCTGAAACAGGAAAATGAATGATTCCCTCTTAAGAATTGTAATATTTAAAGATTGACATCTAAAAATAAAGTGTGCTATACTATTAGGTGAAATTACATTTCCAAAACACAATTTCGTAGAGCAAAAGAGGCGAATGAATGATCCGACGAATCTTTAGGGGTGCTATTTTAAAAAAGTTTTTAGGTTTCCCAAATTGTCTATTAGGGGTGATGCTCCTTTCGGTGCTGTTTATTAACAGCGCACACTCGCAAACTGTTGATGAAATCTTTCAGAATTTCAAAACGGCTTATGAGAAATCTGAAAATTTTAGCGCGAATTTTGAGGAGACGACGCTGTTTGCTGATAAGAAGAGCGTCGCTCGCGGGCGGTTTATATTTGGTAGACCGAATCTACTCCGTAAGGAATATGTTGATCGAAAAGATGTCTCTAAAGTTGTCCAACTCACCGTTTTGGACGGTGAATACGGCTGGACGTATACTCCGATACTCAATCAAGTCAATAAGATGAAATGGAATAACCCTGAACGTCGGGAGTTGCTTCCGGGAATCGGGGCATCGCTTGAGGATGTTCAGAAAAACTACAATATGGCACTTATCCCTGACGAATTCGCGAATCCAAAAGGCGTACATCAGATTGAGTTGCAACCTAAGCTTCACATGGTGAGTACGAACGCGAAGGAATCGCTTCAAATCTGGGTGAAATCCGGTGAGTGGCTTCCTGTACAATTTGGCTACAAAACCGAATTTGAGGACGGATCCCGTCAAAGCGTCATTGTTACGCTCACACAGATTGAAAGAGATAAAGAACTCGCACCAGATCTTTTCAAGTTTGTGGTGCCTGAAGATGCTGAGGTAATTGATCTTTCCGAAAATTAGAATATCTCCAGTTACGAGACCATTTCTAACGTTTCGACCTATATTATGAATTTTCGTACGCTTTTGCGGTTGGCAAATCTCCTGACGCTCTTACGGTTGTTCCTAATACCGCCGTTCATATACTGTTTTCAGACAGATATGATGGTTTCCGCACTCATCATTTTTCTTGTCGCAGCGATCACAGACAATCTTGATGGAAGGATCGCGCGTAGGCAAGGTGAGACTGGTTTCGGGAAATTTATGGACCCCCTCGCGGATAAGTTGTTGATTGGTGCGGCTTTAATCTGTCTTATTCTTTTTAAGCATGTTGATGGTGGACTCATCCCAATATGGATGGTTGTTATTATCATGGGGCGCGAAGTCCTCGTCACAGTCTTACGAGTTGTTTTTATTGCGAAATATGGGCAAGTCGTTTCCGCAAGTCAATGGGGAAAATATAAGATGACTTCGCAACTGGTTGTGATTGGTATCGGTTTGGCTTTACTTGCCTTTCGGAACGAATTGAATCCTGCAATTATTGTTCGAAACCATGGTCCTATTTTTTTTCTGATGTTTCTACCGTTAATTCTCACAGTCGCATCTGGCGTGGAATTTCTTGTCAACAACCGTAAACTTTTATCCGCTCTGGTTCATCTAACGAATTACGACCCAGAAACAGAGGCGTGATGGTGACAACTAAAAATGATGTTCGCTGTTTTGTAGCAATTGAGATACCGCAACCGATACAGGAATTGTTGAGATCTGTACAGACCCGCCTTCAGTCCGAGATACGTCGGACATCATGGACGAAACCGGGAAACTTCCATCTTACCTTAAAATTCCTTGGGGATGTTCGGCCTGAAACGATTGATGTCGTAAGTGAAGCGGTTCAGAACGTTGCAGAGGCACAGGTTCCATTTTCTATTGAGTTCGGTGGAGTTGGGGCATTCCCAAATTTTACGCGCCCGCGCGTGCTCTGGGTTGGTATAAAACGAGGCGCATTGACTGTTTCAAATCTCGCAAAGGCTA
The DNA here is from genome assembly GCA_958295815.1 of Candidatus Poribacteria bacterium. Classification (GTDB taxonomy): domain Bacteria; phylum Poribacteria; class WGA-4E; order WGA-4E; family WGA-3G; genus WGA-3G. The sequence goes on from OY282374.1 coordinate 1,497,775, forward strand.
TAAACCAGGAATTGCAGCATCTCGGTTTTCCAACAGACCATCGCTTTCATCCACACCTAACGCTTGCACGACTTAGATCTCCAATGGATCTGGAGCCTTTACAGAATATCTTGCGTCAGTATGATGCGATTGATGGTGCGGTCATAAGCGTGAATGAAATCACACTCATGCGGAGTCAGCTTCACCCTAATGGAGCTATCTATACGCCCTTGAATTTATGTCATTTTGCTGTATAATGCAGCGATACAAAAACACCCTCTTTGGCAATATGTGCCATTAAGGAGAAATGTAAAAACATGCCAGATGAACAAAAACAGAAAGCCATTGATCAGGCGATCTCACAAGTAGAACGTGAATTCGGCAAAGGTTCCATCATGCGCCTTGCTAGCGACGAAATCGTGCCTGTTGATGCGATCCCAACTGGCGCGCTTGCGCTTGACCTCGCACTCGGTGTCGGTGGTGTGCCGCGTGGCAGGATCATCGAAATTTTTGGACATGAAGGTACTGGGAAAACTACCTTGGCACTTCATATTGTTGCTGAAGCACAAAAATTGGGCGGCACCGCTGTCTTCATTGATGTTGAGCACGCGCTCGATACTACGTATGCTCGAAGTATCGGGGTCAATATGGAAAACTTGTTGATCGCGCAGCCTGACGCAGGCGAACAAGCATTGGAGATTGTTGAAACCCTCATTCGCAGCGGCGCAATTGACGTGGTTGTCGTTGATTCTGTAGCAGCCTTGACCCCTCAAGCGGAGATTGAGGGTGAAATGGGGGACGCACACGTCGGTTTGCTGCCTCGCTTGATGTCTAAGGCATTGCGGAAGTTGTCCGGTGTCACCAATAAATCCCGGACCTGTGTTATCTTTACCAATCAGATCCGGCAGAAAATTGGAATCATGTTTGGTAACCCGGATACCACCCCCGGTGGGCTCGCACTTAAATTCCATGCTTCCGTCCGCTTAGAACTCCGACGTGGTAACCAAATCAAAGAAGGTACTGAAATCCTTGGGAGCGGTGTACGGGTCAAAGTCGTAAAAAATAAAGTCGCACCACCCTTCAAGGAGGCAGAATACGACGTTACCTTCGGAAAGGGGATCTCCAAAGAGGGGAATCTCTTGGATATTGCTGTCGATAAGGAATTTATTCAGAAAAGCGGTTCTTGGTTTGCCTACAACAGTGATCGAATTGGTCAAGGCAGAACAAATGCTAAAAAGTACTTAGAGGATAACCCTGACATTGCGACGGAAATTGAAGCGAAGATACGGGAAACACTAAATTTAGCACCGGAGCCGACTGCGGGTGCTATTCCGGAAGATGTCGAACAGGGTGATGACGACTCTTAGGACACAGAATAGGACGTGCTTTTTCTGCTCCACTAACCTCTCAAATTCTTGTATGTCGAAATATTCGATTCTCTCTCATACAGAATCTGCGAAAGTATTGACGGAACAAAAGTTTTAACTTTTTCTTGACACAATTTTTTTCGATGTGCTATACTCTAATAAATGAAAACATTGGGTTGAAACCTGTATCCCAATCAAGTCTGGTTATTCGCGTATCCGACCCTCACTGTTATAGGTGAGATCGGAAAATCGCTTTGGAAAGTGAGAACTTCACGTATGGCTATCAAAAGAGGAAATTCCGCAGATTCCTTTGAGGAGCAAGAGACGTTTGATATCGTCTGGTATCAGCAGCAGATTCGTACACTCCAAGGGACGATTGATATGCTTCAAGGTGAACTGGAAGGCATGCGGCAGCAGCAGCGTGCAGTCTACGTCAAGGACCTTGAAACTCGACTCTATGAAATGCAACGTGAGTTGATGACAGCACACCGTCGTAACAAGAAGTTAACCGCTACACTACAAGAGGCGAAAGAAAAACTTCAGATCCTCAAGGAGAAGGTTGACCAGCTCAGCGCACCACCGAATAATTATGGAGTTTTCCTCGGCGCAAACGATGATGGGACCATTGATGTTGATATCAGCGGCAGAAAATGGCGTGTCAATCTTGATCCTGGACTCAAAGACCAAGATCTCTCCATTGGGCAAGAAGTCATTGTCAATAGTGGCATGAACGTTGTCGGTATTAAAGCTGCTGAAAGACACGGAGATGTTGTCAAAATTAAGGAGCGAATTGATGAAGAACTCGCTATCGTGAGCCTTCGCACGGATGAAGAGCGGGTCGTTAGAGTTGCTGCATCCCTCAAAGAGGAGTCTTTGAAAGCTGGAGATAACGTGCTTCTCAACCATTCCACAAGCATGCTCATGGATAAACTTCCAAAGCGCGAAGTTGAAGATTTACTACTTGAAGAGGTGCCAGATATCGGCTATGCTGACATCGGAGGGCTTGATGTACAGATAGAGGCGATTCGCGATGCTATAGAGATGCCATACCTCTACCCCAAGGAGTACGCTGAATTTAACCTTTCACCGCCGAAAGGGGTACTTCTTTACGGTCCACCGGGTTGTGGTAAGACCTTAATTGCCCGTGCTGTTGCTAGTGGTATTGCTGAACGTGTCCGCAAACAGACGGGTAGAGACGAAGTCCGAGGCTATTTCATTAACATCAAAGGACCTGAACTCCTAAATAAATACGTCGGCGAAACCGAACGTAAAATTCGAGAAGTCTTCCAGAAGGCACGTGATAAGTCCAGAGAAGGTTTTCCGGTTATTATTTTCTTTGATGAGATGGATTCGCTCTTCCGCTCGAGAGGTATGGGGATTTCATCAGACATGGAGTCAACGCTTGTGCCGCAATTTCTCGCCGAAATTGATGGTGTTGAGAATCTACGAGATGTAATTGTCATTGGGGCGAGTAACCGTCAAGATTTGCTTGATCCAGCAGTTTTACGTCCCGGTAGGCTTGATATTAAAATTAAAATTGATCGTCCTAACTTGGACGGTGCCAGAGACATTTTTGGTATATACCTGACGCCGGAGCTGCCGTTTGCTGATGACTTATATCAGCAATTTGATGGTGATAAAGAGGCTATCGCAAAACAGTTCATTGATGTAGCGGCAAACGAAATGTACGCGACGACCGATGAGAATCGGTTCATTGAGGTAACTTATGCACGTGGTGAACGGGAGACCCTCTTTTTCAAAGATTTCGTCAGTGGTGCTATGATTGAGAATATCGTTTCACGAGCGAAGAAGATGGCTATCAAGCGTTTTATCGCCTCAGATGGAACTGATAAAGGCATGCGTCTTGAGGATCTCAAGGCAGCTATTCGGGAAGAATATCAGGAAAACGAAGATCTGCCTAACACCACGAATCCTGACGATTGGGCAAAAATTTCCGGACGCAAAGGTGAAAAGATTGTTAATATCCGTGCATTAATGAGTGAACCGGCACAGGAGAAGAAACAGAATGTCCGCGTAACTCGCGGTGGCACTTTTCTTTAGTTTTGTAGACAAAAATGGAAATACCTATAATAATGGGAACAGAGACTGAGTACGGTATCTCAGTCAAAAATGCACGTGAACAAGATCCGGTCGCTGCCTCGACTTTGGTAGTCAACGCTTATAAAAGTTGTAGAGACGATCTGCCAAGCGGTGCTGCTATCACGTGGGATTATGAACAAGAGAGTCCATTGATGGACGCACGCGGATTTCAGGTAGAAACCGAAACACCTATCTCCGAGGCTGATACAAGTAGTGCTGTCAATGACATCTTGATAAACGGCGGGCGTTATTATGTCGATCATGCGCACCCTGAGTATTGTACGCCGGAATGTACCAACCCACGCGACTTGCTCCTATACGAGAAGGCAGGCGAACTAATATTAGATGTCAGTCGAATCGCAGCGGAGCGTCTGCTCCTTGATAACCAAGAGGTTATCATATATAAAAACAATACGGATTACAAGGGGCATAGTTATGGTGCTCATGAAAACTACCTCATGTCCCGAAAGGTTCCGTTTGATACTATTGTTGATGGGTTAATTCCGTTCCTTGTCACTCGGATTATTATCACTGGAAGCGGCAAAGTTGGGACGGAAAACGCAGGTGATGCCGTAGATTATCAAATCTCTCAACGTGCCGATTTCTTTGAACAGGAGGTCGGGTTGAGCACTATGGTGAATCGCCCGTTGATTAACACACGCGATGAGCCGCATGCTGATGATAAACTCTATCGACGCTTGCACGTCATTGTTGGCGATTCTAACATGTCTGAGTTCAGCATCTATCTCAAAGCCGGGATAACCGCTATCGTGCTCCAGTTAATTGAGAAAGGTGTTGTCGGAGATCAATTTAGTTTGAAGGAACCGGTCGCCGCTATTAAAAGTATCTCACGTGATCTGTCCTGTAAGGATCCGGTGGAACTCGAAGATGGAACGGAATGGACGCCAATTGAGGTGCAACGCGGATACCTGAAACTCGCGCAGCAACACCTTACACCTGATGAACGGACACCGGTAGTTGAAGATGTTCTTGAAAAATGGCAATACGTGCTCGACAATTTAGAAATCGATCCGCGGCGTCTGAGTCAACATCTCGACTGGATTATTAAAAAGAAGCTGCTGGATGCCTACCGTAGGCGACACGGATATCAGTGGGACGATTCACATGTTCGGATGCTTGATTTGCAGTACCACGATATTCGTCCAGACAAAGGGCTTTACATCAGACTGCTGAAAAATGGGCATGTTAAACGCTTACTGAGTCATGAAGAAATTGTGCACGCGATGCACTATCCACCTGTGGATACGCGGGCATACTTTCGGGGTACCTGTTTACGGAAGTTTCCCAAGCACATTTATAGTGCAAGTTGGAACTCTATGATTTTTATAAATCAATCTGGGGGACTTGACAAGATTATGATGGATCGTCCCCACTTCGGCACACAACAGATCGTTGGCGAACTACTGAATAACTGTACAGCAGAGGAGCTCGTTAGAGAAATCCGAGGCGAAGCTTCAAAACCGTATTAACCTGCGTTGTGGGGTGTAGGATTCACTCTTAACCCTATCTCGCTTTATCAGGAGAAAACAATGTCAACCGAAAAACAACAGGAACACCTTGAGCACCCTGTCGAGGAGACCGAAGACATTCAACCTAATGTTGAGCCCGGCGAAATTGACGAGGAATTTGTCGAAGATTTGGACGCACTTCTTGATGAAATCGATGAAATCTTGGAAGAAGATTCACAAGAATTTGTCGAGAGTTATATTCAGCGGGGAGGGCAGTAGGAGTGCTTGACCTCAGTGATTACGGCACCTCCAACTTCTTTCAAATTCTTAAGCGTCGCCACCCGGACCTGTTAGCGACGCTTAATTCGTCTGATGGCGTCTCGAACACTCCTGTAACGGAGTCATCGTTCCGGCATTACGAAGGTACGACTGTTCTTGCTGTTGTCTACGATGGTGGTGTCGTCATGGCAGGGGACAGACAGGCAACCGAAGGCTATCAGGTCGGCGAACGCCGAATTCAGAAAGTCTATCCAGTTGATCGGCACTCCGCGATCGCTGTTGCCGGAGCCGCCGGTCCCTGCATTGAGATGGCAAAACTCTTCCAAGTTGAAGTAGAATTTTATGAAAAGACTGAAGGCATGAGCCTCAGTTTGGAAGGACAGGCGAACTTCCTCTCCCACTTAGTGCGTTCAAACCTCGCGCTTGCTATGCAGGGGTTAATTGTCTTGCCACTCTTTGCCGGTTATGACTTAAAACGGCAACGCGGTAGGATTTTCAAATATGATGCTGTCGGAGGTCGTTATGAGGAAGACGATTATTATGCGATCGGGTCCGGCGGTAAAGACGCACGCACAACCCTTAAGAAACGATATAATTCGGGGATTACCCGTCAGGACGCACTTGAAATTGTAGCAGAAGCACTCTGGGATGCTGCCGATGAAGATATTGCAACAGGGGGTCCCGATCTCATCCGAAAAATTTTCCCAATACTTTACACCATTACTGAAGAAGGAGTTTCCGACATTCCTGAGGCGACCGTTGAAGCGCTATATCAGGAGTTAATATCACGCCTATAGGGTTAGATTGATATTCTTGTAGGTAAACTAACTAACATTGGTGCCTCCTCCCTACTCCTTGGAATACAAAAAACACAAACATGTCCACACCGTATTATGTTTCACCGGATCAAATTCGTCAGGATAAAGAGGATTTTGTCCGTCGCGGCATCGCGCAGGCGAAAGAAGTCGTAGTCTTAGAATACAGAGATGGACTTCTGATGGTCGCTGAAAACCCACGCAAAACTATCTATAAAATTTCTGAAATTTACGACCGAATTGCGCTCGCAGCGGCAGGCAGAATTGCTGAATATGAGGCGTTACGCGTCGCTGGTATCCGAGAGTCTGAAATTAAAGGCTTTCGCTACTATCGTGAGGATGTCACTGCGAAATGGTTGACGAACCTTTATTCACAACACATGGGGGCAGTCGCGCAAGCGTGGGACGCTAAACCTCTGGAGATTGAGTTGCTTGTCTGTGAGGTCGGTATGGTCGGTGCCGAGACGTCATCTGGGCTACAAGGTAACCAAATTTATCATATTGCGTTCGACGGTATCTATTCGGAGGAAGAAAAGTACGCCGTTATCGGCGGACGTGCCACGGAGATAACAGAAATTCTTGAGCAACACTATACAGATGGGTTGGAGATGTCAGCGGCACTCCGGCTCGTAACAGAAACTTTTCAGGCTGTTGAAGCAGATGTAGACACCGATGATGATTATGAGATCACGCCTCACACTATAGAGGTGGCGTGTCTTGAGCAGGGTACTGAACGTCGGAAGTTCCGGCGACTCTCTACTGAAGAGGTTACAGACCTTTTGTCGTGATTTTTTACTGTTTGATATTACACAGTTTATTGACAAATACAGGCAAATTCGTAGCGGAAGAGATGCTTGTGAAGGGGTAACTGATGAACCGTAGAATTTACGGGTTAGAAACTGAATTCGGAATCATCTGGACGCCTGAGGTTCCGCGTAGAAAGACGCTCACAGTTCAGAATGTCGTGATGTACCTCTTCCGCGAAATTGTTGCGGGAAGAATGTACCCTGATGTCTTCCTTGAAAACGGTGCCAGATTTTATCAAGACATAGGATGTCATCCAGAATATGCCACCCCAGAATGTGATGATGTCGCTGAACTCGTTGCTCACGATAAAGCTGGCGAACGTATTATTACTCGCCTCGCGAGTACAGCCGAAAAACGCATGCGCAGTGATGGGTTCTATGGGAAAATCTCTATTTTTAAGAACAACTTGGATACACCGGGAAATACATACGGATGCCACGAAAACTATTTGATGGAACGCCATGTCGATTTCCGCCAATTAGCAGCGCAGTTGATTCCATTCTTTGTGACTCGGCAGGTCTTCGCAGGTGCTGGAAAAATCAAACCTAAACATCGTGGTTATTATGCAATCTCGCAACGTGCTGAGCACATCCGAGAGGAAATTTCCATCGGAACGACGACCGCACGCGGGATTATCAACACACGTGATGAACCGCATGCGGATCGTGAGAAGTACAGACGTTTACATGTTATCGTCGGAGATTCCAATATGTCCGAATTTTCTACCTTTTTGAAGGTTGGAACAACCGGCATTATTCTCCGTATGATTGAAGACAATTTCATTGAACAACGCTTCGCACTCCGAAACCCAGTCAAAGCCATACATGAAATTTCTGACGATATTACATGCAAGCATCTAATTGAACTTCAAAGCGGAAAACGACTCTCAGCTGTTCAGCTACAGTGGGAATATTTGGAGTGTGCAAAGCGGTATCTTGAGCAAGCCGAATCTGATTCAACAACAACCCAAATTATGGCGCGTTGGGAATATGTCCTCACCTGCTTGGAAAGCGATCCGATGCAGTTGGACCGCGAATTAGATTGGGTTATTAAATGGAAATGGCTACAAGCCTATTTATCGAGACGCGGGTTTGACTGGGATGCCCCGCAAGTGAAACACTTAGATTTAAAATACCACAATGTGCGTCAGGATGAAAGTCTCTACTATACGCTTGAAAACCGTGGGGAGATTGAGCGGATTGTCGGAAATCAGCAAATTCAGCACGCCGAACATTATCCACCTGAACGCACGCGAGCCAAGTTTCGAGGAAAATTCATCAAGAAGGTAAACGAAGGGAAAGTTCTGTGTGGCGTTAATTGGAGTTATATTCAGCTTTATGAACCCTACCAGATTCTTTATCTCTCGACGGATCCATTTAAACCGGAATTTGATGAAGCAAGTCGGACTATTTATTCAATCTAAATTGCAGTTAGCAGTCAGCAATCGGCTATTAGCAAAGAGATGTCTGGTTTATCAATATCTCTTTAACCGACTACTGACAGCCGACAATCTATAAACAATAACAGGAGGCTTTTGATGCCACAACCAAAGTATGTCTACTTCTTTGGAGGCAGTGAGAGCGATGGCAACGCCACGATGCGGACCTTGCTCGGCGGAAAAGGGGCGAATCTCGCAGAGATGAGTAATCTCGGTATACCTGTCCCACCCGGCTTCACTATCTCCACTGAGGTATGTAAATTATACTACGAAAATGACAAACGGTACCCCACGGGACTGGACCAACAGATTGACGAGAATTTAGCGAAATTAGAAGCCGCACTCGGCGCAAAATTCGGCGATACCGAAAACCCACTCCTGCTCTCTGTCCGTTCTGGTGCTGCTGTCTCAATGCCCGGTATGATGGATACGATTCTCAACCTCGGCTTAAATGATGACGCGGTTCAGGGGCTGATCGCCAAATCCAAAAACAAACGTTTCGCTTACGATGCATATCGACGCTTCGTCCAGATGTTCGGAAACGTGGTACTCAACGTTGATCATGATGAATTTGAGCATTTACTCGAAGAGAAGAAAAAGTCAAAAGGTGTTGACCTGGATACTGAATTAGATGCCCCCGATTTAGCGGCACTCGTTGAGGAATATAAGGCGGTTGTCAGACGGCACACAGGAAACGAGTTTCCTGATGAACCCCGGATGCAATTAGATATGGCACGGGATGCTGTTTTTGAATCCTCTGGAAATCAACGCGCTATTACCTATCGTCGCCTCAACGATATTTCCGAGGAACTCGGACGCACCGCTGTCAACGTTCAAGCGATGGTATTCGGAAATATGGGCGGAACATCTGGATCAGGAGTCGCCTTTACCCGGAATCCGTCGACCGGCGCAAACCAATTTTACGGCGAATTCCTCATTAACGCTCAAGGTGAAGACGTGGTTGCTGGCATTCGCACACCGCTTCCAGTCATCGAATTGAGAAACATCTTGCCCGATGTGTATGATGAATTGGTCGAGATTGGCTTAAGCCTTGAGATGCACTATCGCGATATGCAAGACGTAGAGTTTACTATTCAAGATGGCAAACTCTACATGTTACAGACACGTAACGGGAAACGTACAGGTCAAGCTGCTGTCCGCATTGCCGTTGAGATGGTTGAGGAACGCTTGATCGATAAAAAGACTGCTTTAACGCGAGTCCCACCCAACGATTTGGATCAATTGTTGCATCCGAGCGTTGACCCAGATGCAACGGTTGAGGTTATCGCGCAAGGCTTGCCTGCTTCTCCAGGTGCGGCTGTTGGCAAGGTCGTCTTTACCGCACTTCACGCTGAAGAACTCGCAGCCGCTGGAGAGAAAGTCATCCTCGTCCGTGCTGAAACGTCCCCAGAGGATATCGGCGGTATGGATGCCGCTGAAGGCATACTCACTGCTCGCGGCGGTATGACAAGCCACGCTGCGGTCGTTGCACGCGGGATGGGAAAAAGCTGTGTTGCGGGGTGTTCTGCGCTGTTTATCAATGAAGAAGCACGGGAATTTTACGCCGAAGGGAAGCGCTACGCTGAAGGGGATTACATTACGCTTAACGGATCCACAGGCGATGTTCTCAATGGACAGGTGGCACTTATCCAACCTGAATTGAGTGGACAATTTGGGACGCTCATGGAATGGGCAGATGAGGTCAGATCCTTAGGCGTTCGCACGAATGCGGATACACCTGAAGATGCAGAAAATGCCAGACAATTTGGCGCGGAAGGTATCGGACTTTGCCGCACTGAACACATGTTCTTCGGTGCAGGAATTGATGCCATTCGTGAGATGATTCTCGCTGACGATATGGAGGAACGCCAACAGGCATTGGCGAAACTTTTACCGCATCAGCGTTCGGACTTCATCGGTATCTTTGAGGCGATGGCAGGCTATCCGGTCACTATCCGTACCCTTGATCCACCGCTCCATGAATTCTTGCCGAAAAGCGAGAGCGAGATCCTTGAGCTTGCAGGGCGAATTAACGTTGAACCGCAAAAGCTTCGTGAGCGCGTTGAAGAATTGCACGAGTTCAATCCTATGCTGGGGCATCGTGGATGTAGGCTCGGTATCGTCTACCCAGAGATAACCGAAATGCAGGCGCGCGCGATCTTTGAAGCCGCTGTTGATGTCTCGAAACGCGGTATCGCGGTTCTGCCAGAGATTATGATTCCGCTCGTTGGGCATATCAACGAATTGTCCTTACAACGTAAAGTTGTTGTTGACACAGCGGAAACCGTGTTTAAAGAAACCGGGACCCGGGTTGAATACCTCACCGGCACAATGATTGAACTGCCACGCGCAGCACTCACCGCTGACAAAATCGCCGCCGAAGCTGAATTCTTCTCCTACGGCACCAATGATCTCACCCAGACAACATTCGGGATGAGTCGTGATGACGCAGCGAAATTCCTTGATGATTACGTCAGGAATGGTATTCTCGAATACGATCCGTTCCAGGTACTTGATCAAGAGGGTGTAGGTAGTCTCTTGCAAATCGGATCTGAAAAAGGGCGGGCGACGCGTCCCGATTTGAAAGTCGGTATCTGTGGCGAGCACGGTGGAGAACCACATTCTGTGAAATTCTGCCACGGCTTAGGGTTTGATTATGTTTCGTGTTCCCCATTCCGTGTGCCGATTGCCCGACTCTCCGCAGCACAAGCTGTCATTGAAGACGAAGTTTAGTGCAAGGTAAAATGTATTGTTATTGTTAGGTATGGCGCGCTTTGTAGGCGCGCCTGCCTTGCTTTTTGTAATGCATAGTAGTAGGCACATGCCGTTGTGCCGTTACAAGGACAATCTATATGCTAATCGCAGATGTAAACGAAATGGAAGGGCGAACCTATCCCGCCCGTAGACGCACCAAAAATCTCGTCGGTGGTGCATCCCCTATCCAGATAAACGAATTCTGCATGGGATTCGTTGTTTTAGACCCGAACGGTGGTCAAGTGCCGTGGCACAACCACGAACAAGAAGAAATTTACTTCATCGTTGAAGGCGAAGGCGAAATGTGCCTCGGTGAAGAGCGTCAAACCCTCTCCGCGGGGCAGACGGTATTTATCCCCTCATGGGTTTTCCACCAGTTAACTAACACTGGCGATGCCCCTATGCACATGGTCTACTGTTATGGACCTGCAGGCGATGTGGCGCATTGGAAACAGGAACTCGCTGGCACACTCCCGAAAGCTGGCGTCGAAGCACCACCACTCCCTGAAGGCGCAGCCCCCCAATGTACTGAACCGGCAGAGGATTCGTAGGCTTTTCACGCCTCGGTAGGTGCGGTTTTCAACCGCACCAGTTCATCTATTTCAAACCACCCTTAAAACACGAAATCTGTCTGTACGAAGGATTATACATGAGCAATCATACCCAGAAAACACATCGAGTCGGCATCATCATGAACGGTGTCACCGGCCGGATGGGAACGAACCAGCACCTGATCCGATCCCTCTTAGCAATTGCAGAAGATGGCGGCATTCCGATCGATGATGGTGAAGTTATTATGCCCGACCCGTTTCTCGTCGGCAGGAATCCAGCGAAACTGGAGAAACTATCCGAAACCACTGGTGTTGAGAAGTGGAGCACGGATCTCGATGCTGCCCTCGCTGACGATGCTTATACCGTCTATTTTGACGCACAGGTTACGTCACGGCGGGTCGATGCAGTCCAAGCGGCAATATCGGCTGGCAAGCACATCTATTGTGAGAAACCGACCGCTACCACCACCGCCGACGCTTATAGCCTCTATGAACAGGCAGCAAAAGCAGGACTCAAAAATGGCGTCGTTCAGGATAAGCTCTGGCTACCCGGGATTCAGAAACTGAAACGTCTGATAGATGCTGACTTTTTCGGGGAGATTATCGCTGTCCGCGGTGAATTCGGCTATTGGGTCTTCCGAGGCGATGCCATCCCGACCCAACGTCCCTCGTGGAACTATCGAACCGAAGACGGTGGTGGTATTATTCTCGATATGTTCAGCCACTGGCGGTATGTCATTGACAACCTTTTCGGGGCAGTCAAATCCGTTTCTTGTATTGCTGCCACGCATCTCCCGCAACGGTGGGATGAAGAGGGTAAACCTTACGCGTCTACGGCTGAAGATGCTGCTTATGCGACCTTTGAATTAGAGAACGGCATCATTGCTCATTTTAACTCGTCTTGGGCAGTCAGAGTCCGTCGTGATGATCTCTTGACGATACACGTAGACGGTTTAAATGGGTCCGCTGTGGTAGGCTTGAGAGATTGTTGGATCCAACCGCTCTCCGGTACCCCGCGTCCTGTCTGGAATCCCGACATCGAACAACCGATAAAATTCTTTGATGGATGGCTTAAAGTCCCGGAGCAGGAAGACTATGAGAACGCATTTAGAGCGCAGTGGGAACTTTTCCTCCGACATGTAGTTGCCGATGAACCTTTCCCGTGGACGCTCCTCGCAGGTGCGAAGGGTGTGCAATTGGCGGAGAAGGGCATGGAATCGTGGAAAACCCGCAAGTGGGTGGAATTGCCTGAGTTGTCGGTCCTATAAAATGTGTTCAGCACACTTGAACGTGTCACGCATTTGACTTGAAGAATCACATCCCTGCCCGGCCGTTTTATGCGATCCGGCATGAGATCGAACGGCGCGGGGATTTTCAGGTTACTTGGGGTGTTGCGGATGACAGGTATTCCGATACCGTCAGGATTTTACGGACTGGGTGAATGTTTGCCTTTTTATCTGCTGATTCTCCAGTCTGAGTTCAGTTGGCAATGCCCAAGTTTAGCAGCTGGATGACAATAAAAAAGGGTTGGTAAAACCAACCCCCTTTGAAATTCTACTGAAATTTGGGCTCTAAGCGGATAGTGCCGATAATGCGGCGTCCTCGCTCTTGAAATGTTCAAACCGATTTACCAGCCAATTCAGAGCAACCAAGTTTTTGATATGTTTGCCAACATTGATGACCCCAATACGGCCTTTCTTTCCAGATGCTGCGACTCGTGCCTCCATCAGGGCACTGAGTCCTGAACTGTCGATTCTATTGACGTTCTCGAAGTTGATGAGAATACGGGGTGTATCGGAAAACATGATTTGCGGTGAGATTGTTGCCCGTAACTTTGATACTGCGGATCCGGTTATCTTTCCATTGGGTTCCAAAATTGTGATGCCGTCTTGCTTACGAATTTGCGTTGCCATGATTTTTTCTCCTTCTTTCATTCCTAATTGCTGAAACTCTTATTTTTACTATTCAAGCGTTGAATTCTCTTATTTGTTATTTTAGTCAGATGTCGTTCGAGAAAGGTTCGTTTTTTTTCAATTGACTATAGGAACGTACGTTCGATGTAGGAACCGTCTCAACCTACCGCGCCTCATTAAGTACCTCCCTACATCCAGTTAAACCCTGGACTTATACCTTCATACAGCTCAACAAAATCTAACCTGTTGACCCAATCCAGCTACACGATATAAAAAGCCATCAAAGAGGTGTTCCGACTGTAGGAGCGATCTCCGGGTCGCGACTCGCATGTCATAATTTTAGACTTGACAGTCCACTGGGATGTACAGCAAAATGATGTACTATTGATATAACACGCCGATAGATAGCACCAGACGGACTGAGTCCGAATCTCGGATGCCTTCTCCAGTGATTTATCAAAGGCAGACGCAAGTCAGGAAGGTACATCCCGAGTTTAAATCGGTAGCCACGATAACGATTTTTCATCAATCTTCGGGCATTGCCAACATCAATTCTGAGTCTTGAGCGCACCCCAAGTTACCGCCAGTTTTCCGGTGGGTTCAATTGCCAACGCCAACGTATGTAATCTCCTCACGTCGGTATCACTTAACGCCCCTTCAAAAATGGCAACTTCGTCAATGCCACCGGCGTACCAGATACCGCCCAAGTGCTGTGTGTAGGCGATTGTCGGCTTGTGCGCGGCACCGTAAGCGATGCTGATTGGATCAGGTGCCGGAGTAGTCTTTTTTAGCTCGCCGTCCAGGTACATTCGGACGGATTTTTTGTTTTCAACAACCCCAACGACATGATGCCACTCGCCATCAGTGGGAAACGGCACATAAGCCGAGGGCCAATGCTTTGCAGCGTTTGCTGTGTCCGCACGAATCCAGATGCCAACATTATTGTTATCGAGTAGTTGAATACCGTAGTTGTATTTGTCATAGATGGGATTTCGTGTGCCAAGGGTCGGTTTAATAATCGCCTCCATCGTCACAGAAGGGAAGAAGATGTCATCACCCATTCGTATTAAATCAACAACACCGTCAAAATCGAGGGCTTCACTGCGAAATCCGTCGATTTGACGGGGTTTGCCGGTAATGGTTCCGGTGTTCTTCCCGAAAACATCTTCAACGTCTTTCGCCTGAACGGTGCCTTTGTCAAAAGTCCAAAGTGCTACAAGCCCCATTTTCACTCTTGCGTCCTCGGCTTCTGCGGACTGAATCACCGTAATAGAAATTACGAAACAGACTAAAAGCAGAACAAAAAGAGACAATTTCGTTTTCATCTTATCTTCGGGCTGGAGACCCCTGCCTTTAGGTCGAGGAGAAAAGCCCGCCTCCTATATTTTCGCTTGACAAAAAGTGTCAAACCCGGTTTTCGGACGGACGGGGATTCTGCAACATAGTGGCAAAATCGTTACTATAAATCCAGACATTTCGTATAATTCTAAGTACTTTAAGAAACGTGTCAAGTATTATCAACACAAGGAGATAAAATGAACCAAAAACTCATTGAACGCTGGCAGGAAGAATTTGAAACGGCAGATGTAGAGACTGTTCAACGAATGCTTACTGAAGCACCAGAACTCGTAAACGTGCAGGTAAATCGGGTATCGCCGCTCCTTAATGCGACTGTTAGGATCAAAGATCTTGATAAAGTCAAGGCACTCGTAGAGGCAGGTGCGGATGTAAACAACAATGACCTCGGTACGCATTGGCCAAGCAAAGATTACGAGATTAATCGGTATCTCATTAGTCAGGGAACTGAAGTAAATCAGCCTTCCTATCTTGGGTTTCATGCCGTAGGGGTTGCCAACTTCGATTCCTTTTTGCTCATGGTGGAAAATGGGTTGGATCCTAATTTCGCATGGCCCTACAACGGCGAAACCTTACTCCATGTGCAATCCCGCCACGATGACGATACGCATCTCGCACAAGCCTATATCCTGATTAAAGCAGGCGCGGACGTCAATGCACAAGCCCTGAGTGGACTTGATGACGAACCCATCATGGATAACGAGCATTTCATTGAATACGGCAAGGAGACACCGCTCCATTTTGCCGCCCGGTTGGGTAATCTACGGATGATTCGGCTCCTGTTAGACCACGGTGCCAATCCATCTCTGAAAACGGTCAGTCGAATGTGTCACCCAAAACAGTTCACCGAATGGACAGATGAGGTCACATCACTGGTCTGGCCCCTACGTGAATTCAAGAGAGTTGTGTTTCAACCCTATGAGGGCGAGACACCTCTCGACATGGCGTTGCGTGAGGACAACGAAGAAATTGTCAACACACTCAAGCGATAATTGATAATTAATCCATGGAATCTATGTTAATCCTCTATCCGATTGGGTGCCGTGTTGGCGGAGGTGTTCGGTGATTTTCGTCCTGCAGATATTTACAAGGCACACCTTCCTGGAATCTTAGCGGATCCCTTCTCATTTTGAAATCATACACGAATTTAATTTGACATATAAACCAAAATTCTGTAGAATTGTCCATATTAAGACAATATAATAATAAAAAAACAAATTTTTTGTTTGTCTTAATAAGGTTTTTTTGGGGTTGGATCAGCATTTTCGCTTAGGTAGCAACCTGATATCAATCGTAATTTTCAGATTTTGATTCTCCATGAGGTCAAATGGCGTGGGGTTTTCTCGTCTCATGGGCGTTGTCGATGGTGGCTATTCTGATTGCAGAGAAGGGAGTATTGTAGGGAGGGATTGCCTCAGATATGCAAAGAAATTGTTGTCGACTTTGACATTGAAGTACTTGTGGGCATTAGATGTGCCTCTAATCTACTCTCAATATAATTTGGCTGGGAGGGCTATTATAATGAGAAAAAATACAAATATCATTATTCAAAATGGCACATCAATAAACTCTAATGATGGCTGGATATATGGTATAGACGCGAATGATTCATATTTTAAATCGGTATTTCATGTATATCTTACTGCTATGAAAAAGGTTATCCATACAGATGGTTCATTTGACATTACAGATAAAGTTATCATCTTAGACCTAAAAATGAATGCGAACGACTGTTCCTCGGTAATCAATGAACTCATCGATAAAGTATGTAGCGCATTACAGAGTCTCTTGGCGGCTATTGAACGAGGAGATAGAGTTTGGGATGCTGCGGACCACGATGGGTGAAAAAAACAATGAAGATTCCCTTCTCTCGAAGAACGGCTTACGAGGTTCCCCTGAAAAGCATTTTTTCGATACCTGTGTAGGTTACGCGCTACGTCACCATGGCACACCGATGTTTTCTATCTCGACTTACCGTCCTTAACCTTTCAATCACACCCCTGAAAACATGTGGATTGCTTTCGTTCCGCACGTCCCACAAGTCCCTGAATACGACTATTGATGCACCCCATACACCACTTATGTCGCAATTCTTGGAAAATGTCCGTGCTCTGAGATTATGGGTTTCGGGCAGTTTAATTGAAGAAGATTCAAACATCTTCATCATAGTAATGTTTTGCTTGTGTGGTAAAAAGCTTTGCATACATGCCGTCTCGCGCAAGCAATTCCTCATGACTTCCCTGCTCAAGACACTGCCCATCCTCAAGAACAATAATCCGATCTGCCATTCGGACGGTTGAAAAGCGGTGTGAGATGATGATACTCGTTTTGTTCTGTGTTAAACGAGCAAACCTTTCAAAAAGTTCGTATTCAGCCAACGGATCCAGTGCGGCTGTCGGCTCATCAAGGATAAGTATCTGGGCATCGCGGAAGAAAGCACGTGCCAATCCAAGCTTTTGCCATTCACCCCCTGATAGGTCAACGCCATCCTCTAAGGTTCGACCCAGCACTGTATCAAATTGTTTAGGAAGCCTTTGGATTAAATACCTTGCACCACTATTTTCCGCTGCTTGTTCCATACGTTTTGTATTATCGGAATGCTTTATTTCGCCAAAAGTAATATTATCTCGGATTGTCAATTGATACCGTAGAAAATCCTGAAACACAATGCTCATCTGTTGTCGTAGCTGAATCAAATCGTACTCGACTAAGTTGTGTCCATTCATCAGGATTTCGCCCTCCGTTGGATCATAAAATCGAGCGAGGAGCTTAACAAGCGTTGTTTTACCGGCACCATTTCTGCCAACCAGAGCCATTGTTTCACCATGGCGAATTCTAAAAGTGACATTTCTCAAGACGTATCGATCTTGTCCAGGATACTTAAAAGAAACATTCCTAAATTCAATATCTTTTTTGCTGGATTTGTTGGATAGCGTAAGGAGTGGCTTCTTTGAACGCTTTAGGGCACCTTCCACATTTTGCGGGTGAAGATCGAGAAAAGCAAATAGGTTCGTAATAAAAAGAGTGTTTTCGTAACCTTGCACGACAGAGCGCAATATACCATCGAACCGCTGCTGACAATTGTTTACTGCTTGGAAAAAAAGCGTAATATCCCCAATGGTTATATGTCCATAAAGTGCCCTGATAATAATATAAGCCCACACCCCTACACCCACGACATTTGAGAAGGTTGAAAGCAACCAATCGACCCGTGTCTCAGAGACAGTCATCTTTTCATGTATTTTAATGTATTCTTCCTTGTATTGCGTATAACGGCTATATAGATGGTCAAAAAGTCCGAAGATTCGGATTTCCTTTATACTCTCGCGTGAGGTAACCAGATTCTGAAAATACTCTACGATACGCCTCATAGTTGTATAAGCCATATGCGCGAGAAAACGTCGTTTCACATGCCATCTCATGAAAGCGAACGATACAATGGGAACTACCCCAATTGCCACAGCAGCGAGAACATGTAGGCGAGTAAGGATTAGGATCATAGCGATCAAAGTCAGCGCATCCCGAAGGATTGCTACGAGGTGCCAAACCACATTAGCCGGTCGCCACCCAGCATCCTGTGCCGCATTCGTGAGCATATTGTGGAACTTAGGATCTTCAAAAAACGCATAATCTAAGGTGGCTGTCTTTTTAAGTATGAGTTGCTGAATGTAATATTCTACACGTCTTGCGACAATATCGCGGAACAGGGTGTTCAGTGCCCGAAGCGCTGCACTGATTGCCATCACCCCTAAATAGAACCCCAAAAGCCATATAATTCTACTTAGGTCAACTGCACCGCCAGCCTGATTAACCTCAATCCCCGTGACAGCATGGTCAATTATCACCTTCAGTAACCAAACTTGAACAGGCGGAACCAGACCCTCGAAAATTGCTGTTATCAAACACCCAAGGAAAGTATACGGACTTGCTTTCCAGACTAAGGCAGCAGTCCGTGGATAGAGGGATATTACAGCGCGAAAGTTTAAAAGTGTCTCCTTAAGGGAACTGGTCTCTTTCTCATTCGTCATATCAGTACCTATTCATCAAGAGGTCGAGCAAACGCAGCAGGAGAAGGCGTTAGCAGCCCTTGAATGCGGGTTATTTTCCAGCGCGGCAAATCTCGTGATGAATTTTATTTAAATCAGGGCTTTTCAGGTTCTCTATACGGAGTTGTTGTGTTTGCAGTTTCTATGGTAACAGGTGGGCAATTGATCAAAAAGTCGCAGATGCAACGGATCAGTGCATAGCGTTTATTTTCTCCGTTAAGTATACGCGAAATTCCGAAAAAATGCCAAGTTTTTTATCACTGTTGTTTCCGCGATGATTAACCCCACCATTCACGTAATTCCGCGTAATCCGAGATTCAGACAAAGGCGTTGCGTTTTCCTGGAAGATACTGTATAATAAGCGTATGGCACAACAAAACGTAACACTCCAAAAACTCGACGAATACCGCTGGCGTATCCCGAAAAGTTACATGAAAGGGATGCGCGTTGATGGCATTGTCTATGCCAACGAGAAACTTCTCAAAGACACAAATAGTGGCGAAGCGTTACAACAGGTTGCGAACGTTGCACATCTCCCCGGTATTGTCAAGCACTCGCTTGCCATGCCCGATTTACATTGGGGATACGGTTTCGTTATTGGTGGTGTCGCTGCTACGGATCCCCAAGCAGATGGTGTGGTCTCTCCCGGTGGCATTGGATATGACATCAATTGCGGCGTCCGCCTTATCCGTACAAACCTTGATGTTTCGCAACTTGACGGAAAACGGAAAGAACTTGTTGCTAAGTTGTTCGAGAACGTCCCCTGTGGTGTCGGTTCCAGCGGCAAAATTCGGCTCACCATTCAAGAAGAGCGGCAGATGTTGGAAAAAGGTGCGCGTTGGTCGATTGAGCGTGAATACGGACACCCAAGTGATCTCAACTTTACCGAAGCGACCGGATTTCTCCAACATGCAGATGCAGATGCTGCGAGTCAACGAGCCTTGGAACGCGGCAAAAACCAACTCGGCACACTCGGATCCGGTAACCATTTTCTTGAAGTGCAAGCCGTTGACCGTGTCTTTTACCGAGAAGCTGCCGACGCGATGGGACTAAGCGAAGGCAACATCTGTATCATGATTCATACGGGGTCGCGCGGCTTCGGTTATCAGATCTGCGACGAACACGTCAAAAGTTGGGTCAAAGTTGCTGAAAGGTACGGTATTAACCTACCTGACCGACAACTCGCCTCTGCCCCGATTAACTCACCTGAAGGACAGGACTACATTACCGCGATGGCGTGTAGCGCAAATTATGCGTGGAACAATCGACAATGTATCATGCACCTCGTTCGCCAAACCTTCATGCAGTTCTTTGAAACGACGGAAGATGAACTCGGCTTGGAGCTTGTCTACGATGTGGCGCATAACATTGGGAAGTTTGAAAAACACACCGTTGATGGTGAAGAACGTGAGTTGTTTATTCATCGCAAAGGCGCAACCCGCGCCTTCCCAGCCGGACATCCAGAGATTCCCGAAAAATACCAAAAAGTCGGGCAACCCGTGCTGATTCCTGGTGATATGGGGACTGCCTCTTACGTGCTTGTTGGCAATCCGGGTGCGATGGCAGAGACGTGGGGTACAACGTGCCACGGTGCCGGTAGGGTTCTCTCACGGCGGAAGGCGATTGCTTTAACCAAAGGACGTTCTATCCAAAAAGATTTAGAGGCACAGGGCATCTTCGTTCGTGCGGAAGGTAGACGCACCCTCCAAGAGGAGGTCTCCGAAGCTTACAAAGATGTTGATGAAGTTGTCCGCGTCGTTGACAAAGCAGGACTTTCACGCCGCGTCGCACGTCTCCGTCCTATCGGAGTTGTAAAAGGCTAAAACTGACAAATGTCTATTTTTTTATCAGTTATATCATAATCTGTTCAAAAAGCAGGCAATTCTCCCCTTAATTGCCAAAATATCCACTTTTTGATTGGCACGAAAATTGCTTATACTTGTATGTAAGCCTCCTTGGGTAAGCCGGAGCTATAATTCCTAAAAGGTGTAGTTTGCAAGCCTCTGTTGCATGTGTGAGTTAGGTTAGGACCCTGAACCTTTTGTAACCGATTAGGAATGTAGTTTCCGGCTCCTTTTTTTTTTCATTTTCCCTGACCTTTTTTCCTATCTTGTTTTCAACCCAACGGATATTTATACCTCGCTGCCCAAAACATTCAATAACGCAATTTTTGAAAGTAGATACGCAGTTTCTGTGGTATATATGCAGTTTTTGCGTATCTGCAATCGGTGATCGGCTTTATGGCCTTCAGCGGTGATAGACTTTTTTCCAAGGAAGTCCTGCTACTACTTTCTGATAAACCCAGTATATGCTTGTGTTTTAGAGGGATTTCAGTGGAAGTATTCTCCGAGTCTCAGCAGTTTTAAAACAATATCGCGTCTTCTGAAGAGCGTTGGCACGAAACTTGCTCAAAATTAATGACGTGATCTGATTTTCTCTAAACTGTGTAATTTCTGGATGAACGGAGAGTATTGATGGTAGAGGATGATGTTCAGTTAATTGACAGGACTTTATCGGGCGATGAGGCGGCGTTCAACGCGTTAGTCCAAAAATACCAAAAAGGCGTTCACACGTTTGTGTGGCGGAAGATTGGTGATTATCACTTTGCTGAAGAGATTACGCAGGATGTCTTCCTTAAAGCATATAGGAAACTCGCGACACTCAAAAATCCGAATCAGTTTGTTGGATGGCTTTATGTTATTGCGAATCGGCTTTGCATTAATTGGGGTCGAAAGAAAAAACCTGCGATTCAATCGCTGGAAGCCACACGTGTGGATGCAGTAGAGAAGTTCTCTTATACGCGTTATATATCGGAACAGCGGGAGACAGAAGCATCCGAGCATCGGCATGAGATCGTCCAGAAACTTTTGCAAAGGCTGCCAGAGAACGAACGTGAGGTTGTAACGCTCTACTATTTTGGAGAAATGCGGATGAGAGAGATTGGTAAGTTCTCAGGTGTATCGGTGAATACGATTAAGAGCCAACTTCGACGCGCACGAAAACGTTTACAGAAGAGAGAGGAACACCTAATCCTTGAATTGCTCGAAAGTGCCTAATTATTAATCAACCTAACCGATAGATGTATTAACCTGACGAAACTAATTTTCGCAACGTCTGAATAAGCGTTCCCTCCGAAAACCATTTCCCTGCCACGCGCCACGTACTGCTCGAATACGTCGGATAGACGTGGATCATTCCACTCAATTTTCGCAATGGAATCCCCGCCTGCATTGCCAGAACGTACTCATGGATTACCTCTCCTGCATTCGCTCCAACAACGTGAACTCCTAATATTTTTCCGCTCCACCGGCTCGCAATAACCTTTGTGAAGCCTTGGGTTTCGCCTTCAGCGACGGCTCTGTCAACGTCACCTTGATCCAGCGTGAATACATCAACGTCTCCATATTTCTCGCGTGCCTCTGCCTCTGTCAACCCGCAGCGAGCAACCTCTGGATCGCAGAACGTTGTCCACGGCACAACACTATAGTTAATCGTTTTGGAAAAAGGAAAGAAGATATTTCGGATGAGGAGCTGCGCTTGAAATGCTGCGACGTGCGTGAATAGATAGTGTCCGATCACATCACCTGCGGCATAGATGTTATTGACACTCGTTTGGAGTTTGTTGTTCACTTCTATGCCACGTCTACCTATCTGCACCCGAATTTTGTCGAGTTCTAACCCTTCGACATTCGGGGCACGCCCGGCAGCAATTAGAATTTTATCGAACGTCTGCTCCGCGCTGCCATCTTCACTGCTGCTGAACGTTACTTTTGCACCTTCTGGGTTTTGTACAACCTGAGTGAGATTCGTGTTGAGTCGGATGGTAAGACCATCTGCGCGGAGGTAATCCAGCATCTGTTCAGAGACATCGGCATCTTCTTTTGTCAGGATACGTCCGCTCCGTTGTGCTATCGTCACATCGGCACCAAGGCGATGGAATGCCTGTCCGAGTTCAATACCAATTGGACCGGCACCGACAACGAGCAGCCGATCTGGGAACTCTTCTAATTCCCAAACTGTTTCGCTATCCAGATAGTCACAAGACTCTAAACCCGGTATAGGTGGCGCAATGGGACGAGAACCGGTGCTAATCACGAATTTTTTGCTTCTGAGGGTGCGTGTCTCCCCGCTTTCAGAGTCTTCCACAATGAAAGTATCAGAGGAATCAAAACGCCCGTTTCCGAAGATGACATCGACCCCCATCTCGCGAAACCGTTCAGGATTGTCGTGTTCTTCTTCTATGGCGTGTTGTGTGCTTTGCACATATCCGATCACCCGCTGCCAATCAGGCGTAGCGTCTGAGGCAACAACGCCATATTTTTCTGCGTATCGGATGTAATTCGCGACCTTTGCCGCTTTCAGGAGTGCTTTGGATGGCACACACCCTGTCCAAAGGCAGTCACCACCAATGCGGTGTTTTTCCACAAGTGCGGTCTTTTTGCCTAACTTTGCTCCCGCCACGGCAAGCACGAGACCTGCGCTTCCGCCACCGATAATTGTCAAATCATATCCATCCACGGTTTTCTCCTCCACGCTGCACTATCTATCGTTGTTGACGTAACACTCTACCCGGTAATTGTCCGGTTACATTTCCATCTTCGACAACTGAAACGCCGTTGACGAGTACCCAGTTTACACCGACAGGAGATTGTACTGGATCGAACCACGTAGAGCGGTCTGCAACGGTCTCTGGGTCGAAAACGACAATGTCGGCGGCAAGCCCGCGACTAATTCTTCCTCGGTCGGACAGTCGGAAGCGTTCCGCTGGGAAACCGCTCATTTTGTAGATGGCTTCTTGCAGAGAAATCAACTGGCGTTCGCGCACGAACTTACTCAGATACTGCACGAAACACCCATAACTCCGTGGATGCGGATGTGGAATATTATAGACACCATCACTCGCAATCATCATGCGATGGTGGTTTGCGGTGCGATTCAAAATGCGTTCGTTTTCTTCAGGAGGCGTAGCCCACGGCATCACAAAGGTTTCGATCGCAGCCTCTTCACGAATGAGATCGAAGGCAAAATCTTCATTAGATTTACCCTCACTTTTGGCGGCTTCAGCGAGCGTAATCCCGATAAACCTACCAGAGCGATTGTATCCCACGATCTGATTGCCTTGGCGTAATTCTCCACGCAGATGTGCGCGCGATTTTTCTTCGACTTCAGGGTTTTCCAAATTCGCTAACATATCAGCAGGTGCCCCGGTCTGAAATTCCATCGGAAGCATCATCGCGAGATGGGTCATACCCGCAGGATAGAGGTAGGATTCGAAGGTCAAATCTATCTGTTCGCGCTCGACGCGTTCAAGGATTTCGGATGCCTCATCGTCCACGCGTTCATGCGAGATATGTACAGGAATCTCAGCCTGCTGGGCAATTTCAATTGTCTCTTCCCACGCCTGTTTTCTGCCGAGAATGCGATAGCGGATGTGTGCTGCGTAGATGGCATCGTAACTCGCAGCAATCTTTGAGAGATAGACTAACTCATGTAGGTCTGCATTCGCCGAGGGTTGGTAGTCAAGTCCTAAGCAGAGACAACACGCACCTGCCTCTAACCATTCGCGTGTCCTGCGTTCCATGGTTTTCAGTTCATCAGAGGTTGCTGGACGTGGATCCCACCCCATTGCGTCGAGACGGACAGCACAGTGTGGCACTTGCGGATAAAGATTCGCAGGGATACTCCCCTCAAACATACTCAGATACGCGTCTGGTGTTTGCCAGTTGAGCGGGAGTTTAGCATCGCCATAAGCAAATTGCGTGTAGTGCCACATTTCCTGTGCCTGCTCAGGTGATAAAGGTGCCCAACCAAAACCGTCTGGAGCCGCTAAATGCGTTGTCACACCTTGACTGACAGCAGCGAACTGATCCCGTCCACCCAGTAGAGCGATTTCGGAATGCACGTGGACATCGACAAATCCGGGACAGACAATCTGACCCTCTGCAAGAATCCGATGTGGTGTTTCTGCCTGCCCAAGATCACCAATAGCGGCAATGCGATCGTCTTGGATACCGACGTCTGCGACAAATGGTTCCCGTTTACCTGTGCCATCGACGATATTTCCACCAGAAATAATTGTATCAAATCTCATAAGATGCTCCTTGATTGTTGATTTAGTCTATCATTGGAAGAGGTGTCCGTCAACTGAAAATTGAGGTGAAAGTAATCCGCAGACGCTGTACACATCGTGATTTCCTTTGACAAAAAAATCCGACTCTTGATACAATGGCAGTCAGGATTTAACCAATTTATTAACTCAGGGTTCTATATCCCCCAATAGGAGGAGACACATGCATCGAACCTGTGCTTTCATCAAGATGTTATTCGTAAGTCCGTATACCACCACATTGGGGGTAGCCCTATTGCCGTTAATAGTTGCTTTGAGCGGTTGTAGTGAGACTTCTTCTGGGGGCAGCGGTTTCACTGATGTAGGACGCGATGAACCTACTATAGTGGATTCTGTTTTGGCGATTAGCGTCTTTGAGGATAGACCTGATGGCATCACCACAACCTTCGTCGCTGATGTCAACGAGGAGGTGTACTTATGGATTTTATGGGCGAACGTCGCAGAGCAACATACCGTTGAAGTCTCATGGTTCTCGCCAGATGACGACTTAGACGATCCGCCGTTCTGGAGTGAGGAAAAGACACTCACATCAACGACTGGTGAAAAAATTACATGGTTTTACATAGACCTACCCGATGATAGAGGCGAGTGGTTCGTTGAAATTTACTTGGACGATCTTTTCGAGCGGAGCCATGTCTTTTTGGTGGAATAATAAAGGTAAACTCCAATCTTGCACAGCCAGAAGGAGAAAACCGTGGACAAACTCAAAATCGCGCATATCGGTACAGGCAGACGGGGGGCCGGAACTTACCTCCCTCTCATCTCGAAATTGACTGACGACCTTGAGTTGGTCGCTGTTTGTGATCAACAGGAACAGAGCGTCACCGAACAGGGTGAAAAATATAAGGTTCCGGCTTATGCAGACACTGAGCAGATGTTAGAGAACGTAAAACCAGATATCTGCTCAATCGTGATTACTCCGAGCAACAATCACGTTCCGGGACTCCTCTGCTCCGAACATGGCGTCAGTTATTGCACTGAAACGCCGATTGACACCGACCTCGGATGGGCGGACAAGATGATTGCTTCCGCACAGGCGAACGGTACGAAGTTGGAGGTCAACGAAAACTATTATCGAGTACCTACTGAACGCATAAAACGGGAGATGATTCTGGCGGGAGTCTTCGGTAAGGTCAACGCTGCCTACAATGACTTCCGAGGACACGGTTACCACGGTATCGGACTCATCCGCAGCTACGTCGGTTTCGAGAACGAGCCGGTACAGGTGTACGGCTTCCGAAAAGGGTATAATGTCCAAGATCACATCTGGCGACAGGGACAACCGAAGCGGGACACTGAGGATTGGCAGCACGCTGTGATTGAGTTTGAAGACGGTGCTGTTGGTATATTCAATTTTAGTAGTCTTTCTTACGGTTCGCCACTCCGCGGTTTTAACGGCTCAAAGTTCTATGCTGAACGCGGGATGTGTTTCCGAAACGACGCTGTCATCTTGAACGAAACTGCTGATGGACAGCGCGCAGTTAACATCTCACGCAGAACCAACACTGTTGATGGCTATGAAACACTCGCTGCACTCGTTGCCGATACTGACCCTGAAGTGGTCTGGGAGAACCCACTACAAAATTATCCGCTTAGTGATGGTGAAATCACTGTCGCCTCGGAGTTGATGAGTCTTGTAAACGCTGTTCGAGATGATACAGAACCTGAATATGGCGCATACAATGGTCGTAAAGACCGTGAGATCGATGTTGCTATGGCGCGTTCATGGGCAAATAACGGTGTGCCTGTCTCCTTTCCCTTTGAATATGAGAAACGTTGAACGCTGTTTTCATTATCACATGAGCGTCGCATTTCCCTTGTCGTATCCGGTAAAATCCTGTATACTATTAGGTGGATAATTGGAAAAGTAAAATATTTTGGAGGAATATCATTGTGAATAAAATCCAGTCCGTTCTCGCCCTTTTACTCGTTTTCGGTTGCACCACGACAGTAATGGGAAATGAATGGGCGAACTACTACTTTCCAGATGCACTCGGGAGTTACTGGGTCTACGAAGACCATAACGGCGACGAATTGACGCGGTCTGCGATAGAGTCGGATGAGGTTGATGGTGAAACCTATAGTGCTTTCACTTATGATCCGGGTTTGGAAGATTGGGTAGACTTTGAGCATTACATTCGCCCGTATTATTATCAAGTCGGAGACGACTGGGTGGCGTTCTTTGTCGGATCTGAAGTCGAGAACGCAACCAAAGCAGCCACAATACAACAGACAGAGGAAGCACTCGTATTCCTGCGCCAGGGAATGCAGGAACAGATTCCTGAAGGATTAAATATCTCATTTGACATAGGCTACGAAATTGATGTGAAATCCCAAGATTATTTCTATTTCCTGCCGACACCTGCTACTTTTAATGAAGAATGGACGGCGATTGAAGTAGGTGTTACTTTGACACTGACTATTGATATCAAGGGACTGCCCATGGAGGTAGCCGGTGATGCGAACCAAACTGTCACATCCTACACGACTTATTCAGAAATGGGGAATGTCACAGGCACAGAAACAGTGGAAACGGATGCTGGCACTTTTGAAGACTGTTTGATTGTTGAATATCGAACGGACGCGTCAACAGAGACAGCTATGTCTATAGAACTTCCGGAGCAGCCTGGCGTGCAAGAACAAACAGGCACATCCCTTACAACGATTTGGTTGGCACCTAATGTCGGTATTGTTAAGTTGACACAAGAGCACGAACATGATGAAGCATCTGCGGCTCTTGGATTGGATCCTCCCGCAGACAAAAGTTTTGAATTGATCCAGTATGAAATTAAATCTTCAGGTTCGGAGAGTGAATGAGCACCTTCCCTATCTATCGTCCAAGACGACTTCGCGCAAATGAAAACCTGCGACGGCTGATTCGCGAAACAACGCTCTCCGTCAACGATCTTATCTACCCGATGTTCGTCGTTCACGGACATGATACCGCAACTGAAATTTCCGCAATGCCCGGATGCTATCAGTATTCGGTTGACAAACTTGTGAGTGCTGCGAAAGAACTTGCTACACTCGGAATCCCCGGAACAATTTTGTTCGGAATCCCAGAGGAGAAAGATCCTCTTGGTTCAGAGGCTTATGCCGATGATGGTATCATCCAACAGGCGGTTCGTGCAGTTAAAGACGCAGTGCCCGACCTGCTTGTGATGACCGATGTTTGTCTCTGTGAATACACCGATCACGGACACTGCGGCGTCGTTGAAGCGGGTGAAGTGCAAAACGATCCCACCCTTGAGCTTCTTGTTAAGGAGAGTCTCTCACATGTACGTGCCGGTGCTGATGTCATCGCTCCGTCGGACATGATGGATGGACGTGTCGGTGCAATTCGCACTGCATTAGATGAAAACGGATATCAAAACATCCCGATTATGGCGTATTCTGCTAAATACGCCTCTGCTTTTTACGGTCCCTTTCGCGAAGCCGCGGAATCTACACCGCAGTTCGGAGACCGACGTGCCTATCAGATGGATCCAGCGAATGCTGAAGAGGCGTTACGGGAAGTCTCGCTCGATATTGAGGAAGGGGCAGACATCCTCATGGTCAAACCTGCCCTTGCTTATCTTGATGTGATCCATCGGGTCAAGACAGAATTTCAGGTTCCGGTTGCCGCCTACAACGTCAGTGGTGAATATGCTATGATTAAAGCAGCATCACAAAACGGGTGGATCGATGAACCCCGCGTTGCTATGGAGGTATTGAACAGCATCAAACGTGCAGGTGCCGATATAATTTTAACTTATTTTGCCAAATCCGTCGTGGAATGGCTACAGTAAATTAATTTGGAGGAAATGCTTTGGAGGGTAGTAAATCCTTAGCCGCATGGCAAAAATCACAACAATTCATCCCGGGTGGTGTTAACAGTCCAGTCCGAAACTTCAGTAAAGTCGGTAGTCACCCGCGTTTCATCGCTCGTGGCGCAGGCTCAAAAATCTATGACGTTGATGGAAACGAGTATATTGACTATGTCGCCTCTTGGGGTCCCTTGGTTTTGGGACACGCACATCCGAGCGTTGTAGACGCTATCGGCGCAACAGCAGCGAATGGCACAAGTTTTGGCGCGCCCACAACGTTGGAGACGGAACTCGCCGAAATCATTGTGAATGCGCTGCCTTCAATCGAACAGGTTCGCCTCGTTAACTCTGGTACTGAAGCCACGATGACCGCAATTCGCGTCGCACGTGGATACACCGGTCGCGATAAAATTATTAAAATTGACGGATGCTATCACGGGCATGTGGATTATCTTTTGGCGAAAGCAGGCTCCGGGGTCGCAACATTCGGGCTTTCTGATAGTGGCGGTGTGCCAGAGGATTTCGCACGCAATACGCTCACCGTGCCATTTAACCACGCCGATGCCGTCCGCGAGGCAGTAGAAGCCAATCCCGACGAGATCGCATGTCTCATTCTTGAACCCATTATGGGCAATATGGGCATCATCCCACCTCAAGACGGTTATCTTAATGAACTTCGTGAGATTACTGAGGCGCACGGTATTGTCCTCATTTTTGATGAAGTCATTACTGGGTTTCGAGTGGCATACGGCGGTGCACAATCTCACTATGGTGTTACGCCGGACATGACCTGTTTAGGAAAAATTATCGGTGGTGGTTTGCCTGTTGGAGCTTACGGCGGAAAACGGGACATCATGCGGTGTGTTGCCCCTGAAGGTGATGTTTATCAAGCAGGGACACTTTCCGGTAACCCCTTAGCCGTCACGGCGGGTATAACGACGCTCAAACGCCTCGCTGAACCCGGCGTCTATGCGCAACTCGAAAGTTCTGCTGCGGCACTCGCGGATGGACTTGCTGAAGCAACCCAAAAACACCGAATTGATGCGTGGCACAGCCGCGTAGGCTCGATGCTGATGCTCTATTTCACGTCAGAAACTGTCACAGATGCCGATGGCGCGCGCACAGCGGATACCGAACGCTTCCAACAATACTTCTGGGGACTCATAGAGCGCGGGGTCTATGTCGCTCCCTCACAATTTGAGGCAGGCTTTGTCTCCTTAGTCCATTCCGAAGAGGATATCGACACAACTATTCAAGCCGCAACACAGGTATTGGCTAACCTCTAAGGGAAAATAAGGGAAGGGCAGTCACAAGGGCTGCCCCTACATTATGTCCAACTTTGATCAAATTGTTCAATTGATTGCTGATGACCTTGGTGCTGTTGAGGGGAAACTCACCGAAAATACCGCCAGTGAATACAGTTTCGTTGACATGGCGGTTCAGCATGTCGTGGAAGGCGGTGGCAAACGTCTCCGCCCGATTCTTGTTGTTCTTTCTGCCAAAGTCTGTGGATATCAAGGCAGTGATGCGCATACACTCGCTGCTGTTGTTGAACTTATCCATGTCGCATCACTTGTTCACGACGATGTGCTTGATGAAGCTGCTATCCGCCGTGGGCGCGAAACTTTACAGACGAAATGGGGCAATAAAGTCGCAGTTCTCGTCGGTGATTACTTACATGCGCGTGTCCTCTCTATGCTCGTTGCACGTCGCTCCGATGATCCCGCCATGGCAGTTCTCGCGGATACCACACAGGCAATGTGTGAAGGTGAAGTCATACACGCATATAAAAGCGGAGATTTTGACATCTCCGAAGCTGAATACCTCAAGATTATCAGTTTCAAAACTGGTAAACTGATTGCGGCTTCTTGTACCCTTGGAGCACATCTCGGCACAAACGATCCACAGCAGATCGAAGCATTGACCGTCTATGGACAACAAATTGGAACTGCCTTCCAGATTGTTGATGACGTGCTCGATTTCACGGAGGATCCAGATAAATTAGGAAAAAATACATTCGGTGATCTCCGGGAAGGAAAACTCACTTTTCCAATTATTTATGCCCGGACTGTCTGCAATGATGATGAGAAGCAGATGCTTGAAAAGGTCCTGAATCCGAGCACAGATGAAACAGAGGCAATCGCTTTTGTTGGATCCCTATTCCGACGATACGGTGTTGAGGATCACTGTCTGAGAGTTGCTCAGGACTACGCCGATCGCGCTAAAGCAGCATTAGCAAATCTACCACAGACCGATGCCTGTCTTGCGCTACAACAACTCGCGGATTATGTTGTCTCTCGCGATTCATAAAGAATAGTTGTCAGGTAAGATGTGCTTTGGTAATCGAAACCTCTTTAACCTATAACTGACAACCGACCACTGACAACTCATAAATGTTTTATCCCGCATACGTAAACCTTCAGGACCGAAAATGCCTTGTTGTCGGTGGTGGTACCATTGCCGAACGGAAAGTTGTCGCTATGCTTCTCAGCGGTGGTGATGTCACCGTAATCGCTCCAGACGCAACAGAGTTGCTGACTTTCCTTGCGCATATCGGTACAATTCGCTGGTTCAAACGTCAAGTGAAGGAGGGCGATACCAGTGGCTATTTTCTCGTCTGTGCCGCAACCGATTTTACGGATATTAACACTGCTATTTTCAAGGAAGCACACCAAAAAAACAAAATTCGTTTAGTTAATGTTGTCGATGTTATCCCGCAATGTACCTTCGCCGCTGCCTCTGTCGTAACCGATGGCGAGCTTATGGTCAGTATCTCTACAAGTGGTAAGAGTCCCGCAACGAGTCGCCGTATCCGTGAGTATTTTGAGAGGCTGCTAAACGCAACTTCGTTATACACGCTGGGTTACGAGGCGGGAAAACCGATGCCGATTGAGAATCAAGGGCTTCCGTACCCTGTCTATCTCCTGTTGGAAAATCGCACATGCATTGTCTTGTCCGAGAGGAAAACACCGGAAATCGAACGCCGCGTCTCGCTCTTACATCAGTGCGGTGCCTCCGTATTAAGTCTGACACCCACCGCCGTGAAACCGCATCATCTTGACAGCGCGTTTCTTGTTATTGCAGATAGGTTTTCTGCGGCAGATGTGCCTTGTGAAGATAAGGGCGCGTTTATTCGGGAATATCTTGATGACCCGGATACAGGGACGCATTTCACCCCGCATCTCATAGTAGATGGTAACCTGATAATTAGCGTTGCGGCTCGCAGCGGTACAGGTGCTGAGAAAGCAGAAAATCTCCGTAAAAAGCTCACGAACCAGTTTGAAAACAACGGATACGGGGCGTTTGTTGAATTCCTCGGCGCACGCCGTTCTGAGATTCTCAAGTCTTTTCCGACCTCTAAAAAGCGCGCCGATTTTTTTGAGACGCTCATTGACAGCGTTGAAATGAACAACTCACAACCACAGACATGCTGTTTGGGTCTCACAAACCCTGAATGTTCTGCCGACTGTCTTTTCAACTGGGTTAGGTGCGGAAAACTGGAACGTGCCAATAATTTTGTATCCGATCTTTTAGGTAAACTGCGGACAAATCCAAAATAATTTTTTTAGAACCATGAATTTTTTATTTTTATTAACTGTTTTAATATACTTAGCTGCCAGTATTTTTCAGGCACTCTTTCTCACAACCGGAGCGCGCACTGGCGCATCAACTTTGCGCCCGAAAATCTCGTTCATAGCCCTCTGGAACACTATTGTTGGGTTTGTATTACTGACGTGTTTTCTCGGATTGTGGTGGTTACAGCAGGGACATTTTCCGATGACGCAATGGACACACTCAATCGCTTTCTTTGCGTGGGCAATAACGTTGATTTACCTCGTTATTGTGCGTTTAACGGATCTGCGTGCGCTGGGAAGCTTTGTTGTGCCGGTCGCGTTCATTGCCATACTCGTCTCGTATAGTTTTCTCACGGATGTTTCCACCCTTCCAGAGCCGTTGCAAAACTACTGGCTTTTGGCACACACCGCTCTCATTTTTCTCGCTTATGCTGCTTTCATCGCTGCGTTTGGATTTGGGTTAATGTACCTGATAGAAGAACGGAAAATTCGCAAAAAAACGGACTCACTCTTTGATAATCTTCTTCCTTCCCTCGGCATTTCGGATGAACTTGGGTATCGTTGTACCATCCTCGGTGTGATCCTGCTCACGATGGGGGTTATCGTTGGAAGCCTCTGGACCCAATATATCCGAGATGTCCCTTGGAGATGGCTTGACGCAAAGGTAATCTCTACTTTTGCTACATGGTTCATTTATGTTGTCCAAATTGGTTTTCGGCGGTTTTGGGGTTGGCACGGACACAGAGCGGCGTATGCCGCGATTGTCGGTTTTGCCGCTGTCCTCTGTACCTACGTTGGTGTAGACCTCTTTTTAGACAGCATGCATACGTACCGCTAATTTATGAAAATAAGGCAGGGAATACTCATGAAACATCACGAGAGGTTTTTGTCTGGTCTACTCGTTTTTATGGGGGTTCTCTTTTCATGTGCACCGATTCCACAGCAAGTTAGCGAAGAAGACTTCACTTTAGCTGTCGAAAATGGTAAAAAATCTACAGTACAAATCCGGATGGTTAGGGCGGGATCTGGAGAAGTGACTGGGGTCGGTAGTGGGTTCTTTGTTACACCTGATAAAATTGTAACCGCTCTTCACAACATTTCCGGTGAAGATCCTGTTTTTGCAAAGTTAGCCGGTGAGGAGACAACGTGGAAGATTGAGAATGTTACAGCGTTTAATGTTAAAGGAGACTTGGTCATCTTAAAGGTTCCGGGTAAAAGTAAACCGCTTCAGCTTGCTAACAGCGACACTGTTCAAATCGGTGAACCTGTTGCCACTTTGGGGTTTCCTGAAACAAAGTACAAGGTCACAGAGGGTACCATACAGGGTATTGGAGATCGTAACAGTTGGTTTCGGGTGAAAGCCGAGTATGTCGGTGGAATGAGTGGTGGTCCTGTGCTCAATAGGAAGGGAGAAGTTATAGGTATTGCTGCACTGAGTTCAGGAGTCTACGGCTATATTATTCCATCAAATGCGCTCAGAGTATTGCTTTCTCAATCGAATTCAACGGAATCGTTGTCACAATTTCGGGAAAGGGACGCTATACGTGCCCTTATTTACTATCAGGAGGGGCAACGCAGATTTCTTCGTGGAGATTATGATAAAGCTATCGATGCTTTGAGTAAAACTATTGACCTGGATCCAGAGTTTATTAATGCCTACGGGATTCGTGCGCTTCAGAAGGTTCACCTTGGGGAATCTGAAGCGGCTAAAGGAAATTTGGAGGTAGAACAGGGTTACTATAACGAGGCGATTGCAGACTTCAATGAAGCCTTCAAACTCAATCCACATGAGGCACCAGAGGAATATAGACTTCGCGGTTGGGCAAAGGCTAAATTGGGCGAATCTGAAGCCTCTCAAGGCAATACAACTGCAGCACAGCGGTCCTATCGTGAGGCAATTCAGGACTTTGATAAAGCACTCGAACTCAATCCGGAGTATGCCAGTGCCTACAGCAATCGCGGTTATGTGAAGGCGAAATTGGGTGAATCTAAAGTTTCCCAAGATGATGTAAAGCAGGCTCGGCGAGATTACCGTGCCGCGATAGAGGACTATACTGAAGCCATTAGACGGATGCCCGCATCTTATGCTGAAACAGCCCTCGCCCGCCTTTATGCGAAACGCCTATTTCAGCCAGAGAAAGCCGATACCTATAATAAACGTGCCGATGTGAAGTTTGAGCTTGGCGAATTTGAAATAGCGCAAAACAATACTGCAAAGGCTGAGCGTTATTATCGCGCCGCGATAGAGGACTATACTGAAGCCATTAACCTTAGGTCTAATCATGTTGTCGCCTACTACAGTCGCGGACTCGCAAAGCAAGCACTCGGACTACACGCAGAGGCGAAGGCGGACTTTGAAAAGTCCTCAGAACTGAATCAGGAAATTCAGAATGCACAGGGGGACTGAATACTTTTCTGGTCGTATGTTTCTAAATTTGACACAGCCTCTAATATGTGATATAATTTACGCAATGCACGCGTGTACATCTTTTAAATTTGTTGAGGAACAATGAATCAGATTGTCTCCGTCGGAACCAGCCATCATGTTGCTCCAATCGAGTTCAGAGAGAAATTGGCGTTTTCCGAAGAACAGCTTATTGAATTCCTCCAGCAGTTGCGCGAATCTGATCAGGTTCAAGAGGCAGTGATTCTGTCTACCTGTAACCGAGTAGAAGTCTATGCGCTCGCAAATTCAGTGCGGAACGCCGATGCAGCTGCCAAGATGCTGGTTGAATGTCTCTCCCGCTACCACCAGGTCAGTGTGGAATCGCTCAAGAGAGGATGTTATCTCCACAAAAACTTGGAGACGATTCAACATCTCTTCAGAGTGATATCGAGTCTTGATTCTATGGTAGTCGGTGAGTCCCAAATACTGGGGCAAGTCAAAACGGCTTACGACCTTTCGCGTTCAGCGGGTGGTGTGGGTACTGTTCTTAATCGACTTTTCACCAAAGCTTTTAGTGTTGGCAAACGCATTCGCTCCGAGACGACAATCACCAGTGGTGCTGTTTCTATTAGTTACGCTGCTGTTGAACTCGCGAAAAAGATATTCAATACGCTTGAGGGCAAGACTGTCGCGATTATCGGTGCGGGTGAAATGAGCGAACTGACCGCAAAGCATCTCGTCGCAAACGGGGTTTCCAACGTCCTCGTTACGAATCGCACTTACGAACGTGCTGTGAAAGTCGCTGAGAGGTTTAACGGTACACCCCTCGCTTATGATAGCGACCTCGGTTTCCTCGTCGATGCCGACATCGTTATCAGTTCTACGAATGCTCCCGATTACCTCATTAAACGCCAACCCCTTGTTGACATCATGCGGAAACGCAAGCGTAGATATATGTTCCTCATTGACATCGCAGTTCCACGCGATATTGACCCAGATGTGAGTAAGATTGATCACGCCTTCCTCTACAATATTGATGATCTTGAAGCCGTTGTCGCCTCTAATCTCAAAGACAGACAACAGGAAGCAGTCCGAGCAGAACAGATCGTCTCTGAAGAGGCCAAACGATTCTATAATCAATTACAAACCTTTCAGGTTAATCCTACAATTAAGGCGCTCCATCAGCAGTTTCGAGAGATAGCCGACACCGAATTGCAAGCGTGTTTCTATAAAGCAACACTTTCCGATCAGCAGGAAACCGCTGTTGCTTCTATGGCACAGGCGATTATAAAAAAACTGCTTCACCATCCCATGCAGAATCTTCGCTGTGCTGTCAACGATGGTGATGTTGATCACGCGCAGTATGTCCAAGCCTTACAGGAATTGTTCGCCTTGGATGTTAGTGACGATAATTCGGAATTGTAGGAAAATCTATACCTTGATCTCTATATCCCCCATTAAATTATTAAGGAACTTGGATGTACAAATCACTCGCAATCGGCACACGTGGTAGTCAACTTGCGCTCTGGCAGGCACAGTTCGTTAAGGGTCAATTAGAATGTCATTTTCCAGATCTTGAAATCTCCCTAAGAATTATCAAAACCACAGGGGACACCATTCAGGATCGTTCACTCGTTGGACTCGGTAAAGGTATCTTTACTAAAGAGATAGAAAACGCACTCTTAAAGGGTGAGATTGACCTCGCGGTACACAGTTTGAAGGATCTTCCAACAGAATTACCGGATGGACTTTGCATTACCACTATACTCAAGCGAGAGGATCCGCGGGACGTGCTTATCACCGCTACAGGATTCCCTTTGGAAGACTTGCTCGGTGGCGCGAAGATCGGCACTACAAGTCCACGACGAAAAGCGCAGCTTCTTTGTATACGCCCGAATTTGAGGGTCGTTGATGTCCGCGGGAACATTGATACGCGGTTACGCAAACTTCAGGAAACCGACTTGGATGGAATTATCCTCGCTGCAGCTGGTATCAAACGTCTTCTTGAACCGGAAATTATCACACAATATTTTGATACTGAACGGATGGTCCCCGCTGTCGGACAAGGTGCTCTTGCGGTTGAGGCACGAGAAGGGGATAACCGTATCAAAACGCTGCTCGCGCCTCTAAACGACCCTAAGACGGCTGCTGAAGTTACTGCTGAAAGAACTGTATTGGAAAGTCTCGGTGGTGGATGTCAAGTCCCGGTTGGTGCGTATGCTACGCATGTAGAGGATGAACTGTCACTTATCGCCGCAGTGTGCCACCCTGAGGGAATCCATCGTATTGTAGAGACTGCCACCGGAACACCAGACGCAGCACATCATTTAGGAAAAATCGTAGCCGAAAAACTTCAAAATAGTGGGGCAACTGAACTGTTAAGGTTATAGGGAATTATCGATGAACGGATCTATAAGCAAACTGAACACCGGCATCGTTTACATTGTAGGGGCAGGTCCCGGCGATCGAAAGCTTATCACACTCAAAGGTGTAGAGTGTCTTCAACGCGCCGATGTTGTCATCTATGATCTGTTATTGAACGATCTGCTGCTTGAGCATTGCCCCGCACACACCGAGAAGATCCAAGCACCCGACCCAAGAATCCGAACGACCCGCCAGACTGAACTCAATCAATTGCTTATTCAACATGCCAAAGCAGGAAAAGTTGTTGTTCGCCTTAAAGGCGGCGATCCTTACATTTTTGGGAGAGGTGGCGAAGAGGCAGTGGCTCTCACCGAGGTGGGTATTCCGTTTGAGGTCGTTCCGGGTATCACTTCTGCGATTGCTGCATCCGCTTATGCAGGGATCCCCGTTACCCATCGCGACTACGCCTCATCGGTAGCGTTCGTTACGGGACATTCCGCTGCATTGCGTCCCGATTCAAACATCAATTGGGAGCATCTCGCTACAGCGGTAGATACGCTTGTCGTCTACATGGGAGTCGCGCATCTCCGTCAGATCGCCGAACGACTTATCACAAACGGGAGAGATCCCCAGACTCCTGTGAGTTTAGTTCGCGTCGGAACGACACCTCAGCAGCAGGTTGTCCAAGGCACGCTTGACGATATTGTCCAAAAAGTGGAGGCGGTTCAACTGAAAAGTCCTGCGGTTATTGTCGTTGGTGAGGTCAACCGGCTACGTGAACAACTCCGATGGTTTGACACCAAGCCTCTTTTTGGGAAACGGATACTTGTTACACGTGCCCGCGCCCAAGCGAGTGAATTCGCAGACTTCTTGGAAGCAAACGGTGCTCAAGTTATCCAATTCCCTACTATAAAGATTCAACCTATTGAGAATGTAGACATACCTTCTCCCAACGAATACGATTGGGTTATCTTTACGAGTGTCAATGCAGTAGAAATCTTCTATGAACGCTTACGGGGAAATGGGATGGATGCCCGCGCATTCGGCACAAGCAGAGTCTGCGCAGTTGGACCAAAGACAGTTGATGCCCTCAATCACATTGGTATCCAACCTGATTTTGTTCCATCGCACTCCCGCGGGACTGCTATTGCCACAGAAATGGATGATGTGAAGGATAAGAAAATTCTCCTGACGCGCGCTAAAATTGCCACTGCTGATCTGCCCAACGGTTTGCGCCAGAGGGGTGCTCTTGTTGATGATGTGCATCTCTACGATACTGTCAAAGTGGCGAGCGGTGGCGATAAAAGGCGGGATGAGATTGAAGCCGACCTCTTAAACGGCAGGATTGATTTCGTCACGTTCACCAGTTCTTCAACGGTTACGAACTTCTTGGAGATGTTCCCTGGACATGACCCTGCAGTGTTGCTTGCTGATGTCAAGGTCGCCGTCATCGGTCCCACAACGCAAGAAACAACACTGGAACATGGCGTGCAAGTTGATGTGGTTGCAAAAGAAGCTTCAGTAGAGAGCCTTGTGCAGGCAATTGTTGAGGTCTAATGAGACAAGGCGCGCCAAGAATGCTAAAGTGTGAGTATAGCCTTCCAAGCGCGCTGCATTTTATCCGAAAATTGGAAAAACGTAAGGCACTAGTACCTTTTGGTAGACAGTGATCGTCCCGAAGATCGAATAGTACCCAGCGCACAACACCAGTCCAATCTGTTTCCACAAGGGTGCTTGTATCTCTGGTGGTAAGAATTTCCGGTTCACATAGAGCGTATGTAACGCTGAAAATACGAGTAGATACCCACCAACTGTCGCCGATACCAAGATCATAAAGAACGGTTTGGCGAGGTACATCGCGATAACCCCCCAGACAATATAGACCCCCAGGATTGGATAATAGATCCATTTTGCGCTGTGTTCACCCAAATGTCGCGCACGCCTCACGCCGGTCCAAATAATATCGGTAAAACCGCGCGGCACCCCATCTACACCGCCGAGTTGCGTCGAAAATAGTACCCAGAAGCCACAGAGTAGTGTAAGATACCAGAGGCTTCTACCGCCTTTTTCCTCAAGTCCCTCGGCTTGCATAGCCGCTGCCGACCACTGTTCCATTTCCTGTCCCTGAGGCACATATTCCAAGGTCAGCATGGCGGGCAACGCAATACCGATGAAACACCCAATCATCCAAATATAATACTGTTCAAATTTGACGTATTTCCACCACTCCTTAAACCGTTTGAGGTTTTCTGGTGTGATGCGGAACACTTTGCCCCAGTGCGAGAGCGTCACATGTTGTCCACCAATTATTGATGGGATCGCACCGACCAGACTGCTCATGCCCCATCCTTTATCACGAACGTAATGGGTAATTCCGACATTGCCTAAGCCTCCACTCCCTGCGTATGCAGCGAACGCACCAACCAACAGCCAATTTACCTCTCCATCTTCTCCTGCAGTAGGGAGTGATCCGAAACTAAAGAAACCTTTGATAACACCCCACCACACTTTTGGCGACACCATAAACAGATCAATGATGACGAGATAGCTGATGATCCATATCACCATGAAGAGTTGAACTTTCTCAAGTGAATTGTAAATCTTCCCCCCGAATAACACAATCCCTAAACAGGCGAAAAAGATAAGGTATGCAAACACACGTACCGTCCCGCCATCTGCATCGTTGGGCATATAACCGAGCCATGCAGCAGCGAGTGCGGTCGCAGCTGTCATTGCCCACCCGGGCCAGATCCCAAAAAAGTTGATTCCTGAGTAGAAACTCATCCAGAAGGGCGCGCCGGGTTTACATCGCATGTAGCCGCTCATCATCGGTTCGCCGGTGTAAAGCGTATAACGAATTGCCTCTGTGTTCAGGATTACCTGAAGTAGGATGGCGATTGTCGCAATCCAGAGCAATCTACCGCCGTATTGTGCGGTAATCGCGGGACCCAGCAACCACTCGCCACTCCCAATCGAACCACCTAACGCAATAATGCCAGGACCTAAGATATTTCGGAATGCTTTTCCAAATTGATACGGAGGCGGTGCTGGTAAATCATCAACCTCCCAATCAGGGAGCGTACCACCATCTACATATTCTTTCGTTTCTGCCATATTGTTACCCCTTCCCTGCTTAGGTTTTGATTGTGGATCGAGGTATTAACGCGTTGCTGAGCGTTTCCTACCACTCCCAACAGATTGGGACATCTAACTTTTCAGCAATATCAGCAAGACCCCGTAGATGGTCTACGTGGATCGGGATGCCGTTCTCAAGGTAGTTATCGTAGTTATTCCACTCAATTTCGCCGGGGAGGTAGGCTTGTTCTACGCCTTCTGCGGTTTTTGAAGTATGAATTTTGCCGATACCGCGCTGAATTTCCTCCACATAACCGTCGTAGTCCGTGAAACTCGCAACATTCATCGCAAAAAAGAAGTGTTCCGATGGATCGCCGCTTTTATTACAAGCCATCAAACCGCCGCTCAAGGGACCCGCGAGGATGCCCATAATGAATGCTAAGCCGTAACCTCGTGGTCCAGCTGCAGGGGCAAGAAAACGTCCTTTGCTCGGATCGTTGGTAGGCTGACCCGTTTCATCTATAAGCCAGCCTTCAGGAATCGGTTTGCCATACATCCGCAGTGTGCCGATTTTCCCCCACGCAGATACGCCGCACGCCATATCCAGTACGATCGGATGTCCATCGCCTATAGGTAACGCGTAACTCATTGCATTGTTTGCAACCACAGCTTCCGCACCACCGGGCGCTACAATAGAGGCACCCCCTGTGTTCGTTGTCGAGAACCCGATCATCTGGTTTGATGCCGCCATAATTGAGTAGCACGCTGCTGCCCCGAAATGTCCAGCGTTGCGGACCCCTGCTGCTGCAATACCGGTCGTCTCGGCTTTTGCTATTGCTGTTTCCATTGCCAGCGTGCTTGCCAGATGTCCCATCCCGTTGTCTCCGTCAACGACAGCGAAACTTGGACCCTCTGTGGCAATGCTGAGGTCGGGTTGTGCATTCATCTTGCCATCAAGAATAAGGTTGAGATAGCCTGGCAAGGCGCGTGTGCCGTGTGAATGGACTCCGCGCAAATCGGTGAGCACCTGATGTTTCGCTATTGTCTCTCCGTCTTCCGAACGCAGTCCTGCCTTTTCGCAAAGCGTTCGAGCGAAATCGTGTAACTTCGCTGAATCTACCACAATTTCCTGCATAACAATCTCCCCAATCGTGAATTATCCGCCTATTCTAACAGAGAAGACGTTATAGATCAAGCGTAATAAAGCCACTTATTAGAACTGCTCCGTATTTCGGGCACCTGCTATCGCCCTTTCGCGTTCATATTTCCGAAACAAAATCGCATTGATTTTACGTATAATTTGTGGTATAATTCCACTTAACCAGTTTGGATAATACCG
Source organism: Candidatus Poribacteria bacterium (assembly GCA_958295815.1). Lineage (GTDB taxonomy): Bacteria > Poribacteria > WGA-4E > WGA-4E > WGA-3G > WGA-3G. The sequence goes on from OY282374.1 coordinate 1,539,321, forward strand.
CGAAGCCTACTGCTCAGAAGGAAGGACGTTAACCATGCCAGAACAAAATATTTGTCTCAAAGACATAAATTCGTTAGGATATGACCTTATCGCAACAGTGTACCAAACCGATGCATTCAAGGCGAGTATAAAATATGACGTTAATGGTAAATTACTGATAATTCATGAAGGTCGTGTTATATGTTCCTTCCACGCTGAAAAATCCGAGAATGACGAAGGAAAAGTTTCAGCGGCTTTTATCCGGGAAGAATATGAGCAGTGATTATGAAGTATGAAGTTTAGACAGATCACTAAGATCATTGAGGAAGATGGATGGTATCATGACCGAACGAGAGGCAGCCATAAGCAGTACAAGCATCCAATAAAACCGGGTATCGTGACGATTGCTGGAAAACCAAACGAAGATGTTCCCAAGGGGACACTTAACAATATTCTAAAGCAAGCTGATCTCAAGAATTGAGGGTAAACCTTATGGAATACGTTGTTATTTATGAAAAAGGCGAAAACAGTTATGGTGCATATGTCCCTGATCTCCTTGGATGCGCTGTTGTAGGATCAACAATGGAGGAAGTGCAAAAACTGATTACTGAAGCCATTGAGTTTCATATCGAAGGGCTGCAGAAAGCTGGATATGTCGTTCCGACGCCATCAAATTCACGCGTTCCAATTGATCTGGGTATGTTGTCCACACCGATTGCAGTGCAGATTTAGATCCTTCCTACCATCCCATTCTCAATCCTAAAAAATATCGAAATCATTCCTGATGAATTTCTGGTTAGTAGGTGTAAGCGGTCGTCTAAAACATTTTTAACTGGATACTGTAATCTCCTGTTTCTAATTTAGGACAGCGGGAATGCACAGAGGTTATCGTTTTTACCTTCGTTGGGTGCGTCTCTTGCCATTTTTCTCACCTACGTTGAGTGCAATAATCTAAAATTCTTCCAATTCCCACCCATCCGTTTTCTTTTGAAGATTTTGCTCGTTTAACGCTACAATTGAGCGTAAAAGAAAGGGAACAGGAGAAATAGACATGCGTAAACTCAATTTTTTCACTCAGCTAATTGACCTAAAAGCCAACACAACAGGGATAAAAATATACCTTGTGCTTTTTATTTTCATGTTCATGTGCCTGATTATTTCTTCGTGCGCCAATCCGTTGGAACCAGTCAGTAGCGAAGAGGAAGCGGAGATAAAAGCAGAGTTGAAAAATCGTTCGTTTCGGCAATTTGATCCCTCTAAAGACGCAGATAAAAGAAAAGGGGTTATCCTTGATTTCTTTAACGGGATTGAACTTTGGGCACAATACGCTGAGGGTGAAACTGCCCTAAACGAGTGGTCTATTTTAGCGGTGGATTATCACATTGTAAAGTCAGGTTCGGAATACAGAATTTATTTTGAAGCACCGCGTTCAGAGCAAATACTCCCTTCACAGTGCGACAATTGCATTGAAACTTCTGGAATCTCCATTTCGATTCGGGATCTTTTCGATGATGAGAAGATACGATTCAAGTTGAATATTGACGATGGCAATTTTCCCCGTCCGTTTCCGATATTTGAATCGTGGACGAAGTTTAATGAAGATGAATATTTCGATTGAATTATCTGTTTAGGGTTCAAAATGGTAAATTTTTCTCTCCATCGTCGCTGGCGAGGTTTCCCTACCTCGCCGGTCTTCCTTATACCCATCCGTGATGCTGTCGATTGAACTCCTTTTTTGATGATTAAGCAACCTTTTTGCTCTTCATTCGCGTCATTACACATAACGCAAGTTGTCCCCGTTTTATCAACATAGTCCTCTGAATCAGCGTCAAGTGCGCGTAAATCAACGTATGGCACTTGCGGATGTTGATTCTCTATATTTATATTTATTCGATCAAAATCACTTTAATGTAAACATAAAGTTTTAATTATTCGTTTTCAATTAGGATTGATTAAGTTTAAGTATTCTGTATTACAGCATACAGTAGGCTTATATTAACGTCTATTTCACAGAGAGATTGGCGAGATTGAAAACGGATATTATAAGGAGAGTATTATGAAATGCAGAATTGTTAATCGAAAAAGTTTGGTAGTGATTTTAGTTGTTGTGTTGATAGGCGTTGGTGCGCAGGGCATTAACTTTGCTCAGGCTGCGGACGAGTATCCTCCGACATCACGTATCGAACTACTCAGGGACGGAATTCGAGCTGGCCTTCCAGGAGATCAAGGAACAATCGTTTTTATCCTAAAGAACGGCGATACTGTTTCTTACGATTCAGTTCGCAATTCCAGATGGCAGCGACGGGATGATTCAACCAGTGCTTGGGTTGATGTTCCTGATTCAGAAAGAGCTTCAGGATTATATGGCTACGTGGTAACACTTCCGGGTGAATACAGATGGGTTGGCGAGATTAGCGTGAATACTGAATGGGGAAAATACGCCAGCCGAAATATTCTTCGTCGCACATCAGGCGGAGAAGTGACAAGCCTTCCAGCAGAAGCAGAGGGTGTCCCGAGCGACCCACACAAGATGACGCTTGAGGGGCATACGGATTATATCATTTCCGTAGCATTCTCGCCAGATAGTAGTACGTTAGCCAGTGGAAGTCGAGACAGGACGATTCGGTTGTGGGATGCTGACACTGGACAACAGAAGCAGGAACTTGAAGGGCACAGGTCGGGTGTCACTACCGTAGCGTTCTCCCCCGATGGTAGCACATTGGCGAGTGGGAGTTGGGACAATTACGTTATGTTGTGGGATGCTGAGACCGGCGACCTCCTGCGTACCCTTGACGGGCATACGGATGGTGTTCGTGCTGTAACGTTTTCACCGGATGGTAGCACATTAGCGAGTGGGAGTTATGATACTACAATTCGGTTGTGGGACGCTGAGACCGGCGAAGAATTGCAGATGGTTGAAGGACATACGGATTATGTCCGCGGTGTAGTGTTTTCACCCGATGGTAGCACATTAGCGAGTGGGAGTTACGACAATACAATTCGGTTGTGGGATTCTGAGACCGGCGAACAACTGCAAATGCTTGAGGGGCATACGGATGGTGTCCTTAGCGTAGCGTTTTCACCCGATGGTAGCACAATAGCCAGTGGGAGTTATGACAATACGGTTTGGTTGTGGGATGCCGAAACTGGTCAAGGACTGCAGACGCTTGAGGGACCGAGTACTGTCAATTCCGTAGCGTTTTCACCCGATGGTAGCACGTTAGCCAGTGGGAGTGATGCTCATACGATTCTGTTGTATCAGGATACGATTCAGTTGTGGGATGCTGAAACCGGGCAACCCCTGCAGGCACTTAGAGGGCATACGGATGGTGTTCTTTCTGTAGCGTTCTCCCTCGATGGTGGCACGCTGGCGAGTGGAGGTTGGGACAATACGATTCAGTTGTGGGAAATGACACCCGCTATGCCTGTAAGCGAACCCTCCCAACCCGAAGACACTCTTAGCACTGATAATGGCGAACCGTCCCAACTTCAAGGCGATCTCAACGCCGACGGGGTCGTCAATATCCAAGATCTCGTTCTCGTTGCGTCGCAGTTCGGGCAAGTTGGAGAGAATACGGCGGATATCAATGCAGATGGTGTGGTGAACATTCAAGACTTGGTTTTGATGGCAGGGGCGTTCGCTGCTGCTGACTCGGCACCCGCTGCATATCCACAAATCGTTGACACGCTCACCGCAGAAGAAGTACAGAGGTGGTTGCGCGACGCAGAGCATCTTGAACATATAGATGCAACGATGGCAAGAGGGATCGTCGTGCTTAAAGACCTTTTGACACTTCTGACGCCAACAGAAACCGCTCTATTGCACAACTACCCGAACCCGTTTAACCCGGAGACGTGGATCCCGTACGAGTTAAAAACACCGGCATTGGTTCGCGTAGCGATTTACGGTCCGAGTGGTGTTCTGGTGCGTGAACTGTCGCTCGGATATCAGACGGCGGGTAGGTATACCTCGCGTGCTCGTGCGGCGTATTGGGATGGCCGGGATACAGTCGGCGAAGTGGTCGCCAGTGGTCTGTATTTTTATACGCTAACGGCTGGAGATTTCTCAGCGACGCGTCGGATGGTGATTTTGAAGTAGCAGCGTTATGGGTTGCATGAGCGCACCCATAGCTGTCAATTTAGGTAATATTGAGAGGGGACAATAAGGCGGTCGCGACAAACGCTTGACGCGATGTGTCATTCAGGCTAAAATTAACGGCGGAGGATCGTATTCATGTTCCGAAAGGGATTATCATTCGCCGTTTTTTCTTTTTTTGTTTTGGTAAGTACTACGTGTGTTGCTGTTGCACAGACCCCTCAAGATCTCTACGCTCGCGGTATGCAAGCTGCACGTCAAGGCGAATATCCGTTAGCACTTCAATATTTTCAGCGTGCCGTTACGCTGCATCCAGAATTTGCCAAGGCACATGCTGCCATAGGTACGGTACACCTTCAACGCGGCGACTTTTCTGCGTCTGAGAAAGCACTGACACGAGCTTTAGACATAACCCCCGGTCTGATACTGGCTGAGACAAATCTCGCCTTGCTCTACGTAAGAACTGAACGCTTTGATGACGCTGTCCGAGTTTATCGGGATCTTATCCGAAAACACCCTGAATTACTCCCTGTGTGGCTCGGTATCGCGTCTGCCTACCAAAAAGCCGATCGGTTTGAAGAGGCGATCGAAGCCTATCACGAATGCCTCAAACGTTCTCCGAATCTTATCGCCGTGATGTCCAATCTCGCTTCCTGTTATGAAGCCGTCAAACGGGAGGCAGAGGCGATTCGCTATTATAACGCCGCTTTAGCACAAGAACCGAATCTTCCGATGGCAAACGGCAACTTGGGTGCCATTTACCAAAAACAAGGCGAATTAGATAAGGCACTCCCACTATTGGAGAAGGCTGTCCGACACGATCCACAGTTTATTGCTGCTCGCTATTGCCTCGGCTTGGTTCTCACGAAGAAACGCGAGTTTCAACGCGCCGCTATGGAGTATCAGCGAGTTATCGCGCAACAGAAAGATCACGTTGGTGCATACTATAATCTTGCACAAGCACTGTTCCGGCTCAGACGGTCCGAAGAGGGCAAACGCGCAATGGAAGCCTATCGTCGCCTCAATGCAATAGCGGAGGAGATTGAGGACCGTGAACGCGCCATTCTCATTGAACCTAACAACCCACTGAAGCAATACCAACTAGGGCTTGTTTACGCAAAACATGGGAAGATTGACAAAGCGATCTCGGCGTTTCAGGCAGCATTAGAATTAGATGCCAACGCACACTATGCACTAAATGCTTTAGCGCGGCTTTACATTTTCCAGAGCGTTCAGTTGTCGGATGCCATCGCCCACGCGAAAAAAGCGTTTCGCTTAGCACAGGTGCCTCAATATCAGCACACCCTCGCTTTAGCTTATTTTCGAGTGGGACAGCGTGAAAGCGCGATAAAAGCTATTCAGACTGCCATCGAAATGGAACCTGAAAACGCGGCTTTTCGACAGACATTAGCGGAAATTCGGAGGTCAGATGAAAAAGCGAAATAACAGTGTTCGCATCTACCTTCTTATTTTGGTCATGGTTTACGTATCAAATGCCATCGCTTCACCTACAGAGTCAAATGTGGGTATTCAGTTCGTTGATGTGACACAAGAGGCTGGTATTCACTGGAAGCATGTAAACGGACGCAGTGGGCAGAAATATTTTATGGAGACGCTCGGTTCTGGTGCTGCTTTTTTTGACTACGACGCTGATGGTGATGCTGACTTGTATTTCGTTAACAGCGCACCGCTCCCTGGCTACATCGCTGAGGAAGTCCCAACCAATTGCCTCTACCGAAATAACGGTGACGGCACGTTTACGGATGTTACTGAAATAGCCGGTGTAGGAGATACCGGTTACGGACACGGATGTGCTGTCGGTGATTATAATAACGACGGTCAATTGGATCTTTATGTCACAAACTACGGTACCAATCGGCTCTATCGCAATAACGGCGATGGCACGTTTACAGATGTCGCTGAAGCTGCAAGTGTAACCGAACCACGGTGGAGTACCAGTTGTGCTTTTGCTGATTATGATTTGGATGGTAATCTTGACCTCTATGTCGTCAACTATATCGTCTTTGACATTGCTGAAAATCCGTGGTGTGGGCTTAAGGAAAAGGGGATTCGTGCCTATTGTGAACCCGATAATTTTCCTGCCCAATCGGATACCCTCTATCGCAATAATGGTGATGGCACCTTTACCGACGTTACGAAATCGGCAGGCATTTACAATACGACTGGCAAGGGGTTAGGTGTTGTCTGGGGCGACTATAATAACGACGGTGCACCCGACATCTACGTCGCGAATGATTCTACTGAAAACCTTTTCTACCGCAATAACGGTGATGGTACTTTTGAGGAGGTAGGTTTCATGGTCGGGGTCGCACTCAGCGAAGACGGTGCCGCCGAAAACGGTATGGGTACGGCATTTGGCGATTGGAATAACGATGGATGGTTTGATCTCACCGTCACCAATTATGCCGATCAGACAAACACCCTCTACTATAACGATGCAGACGGTTTTTTCACAGACGCGACTGCCACTACAAAGACAGCACAGATTACCTACCCATATCTCGGTTGGGCAACCGCCTTTATTGATTATGATAACGATGGGTATCAAGATCTCTTCGTCGCAAACGGACATCTGCACGAGAATCTCGCCGAACTTGGACAGGAAGGCACTTACGGACAACGGAATCTACTTTTCCGCAACAACCATGATGCCACCTTTACTGAATCCTCTGAAAGCCTCGGAGACGGTATGAAGTTGGAAGACGTGAGCCGTGGGGCTACCTTTGCAGATTACGATTTAGATGGCGATATTGATATCGTGGTAACGAATTCTAACACTCCACCTCGGCTTTTGCGTAACGATGGTGGGAACCGAAAAAACTGGCTGCAGATCCGATTGATTTCCACAAACGGTTCCACGGACGCAATTGGTGCGCGCGTCAAGATAACGACCGGAGAACTCACACAGACACGTGAAGTGAGGAGTGGGGATGGTTATCTCTCACAAAGGGATCTCACCCTCCATGTCGGAATTGGGGATTATGAACATGTAGACAGTATCGCAGTACGCTGGCAAAACGGGGTGGAACAGTTGATTAGAGATGTCTCTGCAAATCAGGTGCTTTCTCTTGAGGAAAAAAGGAATGAGTAACGTGGAGAATGTTGTTGAACGCCATTATCGGAAAGCGGTGACTTTCTTTGTGATACTGATTTTAGTTGGCACTGGCTTCTGGGGTGTGCGGCGATACGCGCCTACACTATTTCTCGGAGAACCAGATCTGATCGCTGTACCCAACACGGAACGTTCACAAGATAGCACAACAAAATCTATCGTATTGAGCAAACCCGCACTTCTTAATATCAATACCGCCTCTGCCAAAGAACTCCAGACCCTCCCTAATATCGGCGAGAAGATGGCGAAAAGAATTATTGACTATCGTACGCAACACGGCAATTTTGCCAGTGTGGATGCCCTCCAAAAGGTCAAAGGTATCGGTCCGAAAACTATAGAGAAGTTGAAACCTTTCATTGATGCTAAGTAGATAACTTTTTTGTGAGTTGTCGTCTCTGCGTCGCATCCAAACCCTATTTATGCAGTGTCTATCCTACCACCTTCTGTGAAAATGTGCTGGACCGGTACGTCCCACGTCTGCGGAAATGTATCTGTGACAATCTGTATCTGATATGCCAATCCCACGCTAACAGCATCTGGACACTTTGCCAGAAACCTGTCGTAGAAACCCTTACCGTATCCGAGGCGATAACCGTTAGAATCGAAAGCGATACCGGGAACAATGATGAGTTGGAGTTGAGCAGCTGGAAAGATTGGGCAGGTCGCGTTCGGCTCTAACATACCGTAACGGTGCCGAACGAGGTCTGTTTTGGTATTTTGAATCCGACGAGGCGTGAGTTCTAACTGGTGGGTATTTACTACAGGCGCGCAGACTATCTTTTCTTGACGAAGTAAGCTGTCAAGCAAACCGAAAGTCTCCACCTCACTTCTCATGCTCAGATAGAGCATGAGAGAATCGAAACCTTCGCTTTGTATCCAATTGACAACGGGATTAACGATCCTCTGGCTGAGTGTGGTTCGGTTTTCCTCTGCGAGTCTATCGCGACGATGAAGCGTTTCGGCGCGGACGCGTTCCCGTTCCATCTTTTATTCCTTGGACTCGGTCCATTCGCTACTTGTGATACCGAATTTTTCCATCAACTTCTACAGTATCGACAATCGCCATGATTACTGCGTCAACCGGTTTATTACTTGTTACCTGGGTTTGTCGCGCCGAACTGCCCGTTGCAATGAGTACGATCTCACCGATACCGGCACCGACTGCATCCACAGCAACCGTATATTTCCGGTCGACTTCGCCATCTAAACCTATATCTTGGACAATCATCAACTTGCTGCCGATCAGTTTTTCATCTTTCTGCGTCGCGACGACTGTCCCTGTAACTTTTCCGAGGATCATTTAATTAAAAAACCTTTCATATGGGGTGTGGTGCTATTACTTGCCACTTTTACCAGCATCACCGAATTTGCGATAGTTCGCTTTAGCCTGTCTGTGGTAATTATACACGATATTCGCTGAAATTTCAAGTGATAATCTGAACCTATCTCATCAACACTGTTTTGCTGGACGTGTCCCAAAAGTGCATCCAAAAATATGTATAAACAGCGGAACTAAATGCCCTCAGATATCAACCAATTGAGATTGAAAAGCGTCATATAATATGTTAAACTGTGAGGGGTCGTAGTCTTTTCACCTTTTTCCCAATGCAGCATTTACCTAAATCGGAGGACAACTTGAGCCGGAATCACGCGGATGTCATCATTATCGGCGGGGGCATTATCGGATGCGCTATCGCTTATAACCTCGCTAAACGAAATGTCCAACCGCTTCTCATCGACAAAGCCACTACCGTCGGTACAGAAGCCTCATGGGCAGGCGCAGGTATACTAACCTCTCACGCTTCAACGCATGAACCGTATCCTGAACTGTGTCGGGCGAGTCTTGCGCTCTACCCGTCGTTGGCAGAAGAACTCCGTGCAGAGACGCAGATAGATATTGAATTTATCCGGTCTGGTACGCTGTCTGTATTCTTTAATCCGGCTGAAGCAGCAGGACTCATCGGTCTCGCGGATCGGCGTGTAAAAAAAGGCTTTTCAACTGAAGTCTTGACAGCCGAGCAAGCGTGGGAATTAGAGCCAGCACTTTCAAGGTCTATTACGGGTGCTGTTCTGTTTCCTGAAGATGCGCAGGTCCGCAACCCGAAAATGGTGACCGCACTCGCAAAAGGTGCAGCGATGTTGGGTGCGACGTTCCAGTTAGGGAATCCAGTCACGGGTTTTGTGCAGGAAGACGATCGCGTTGTCGGTGTTGTTGTTAACGGCGAAACCTTATACGCCGATGCGTTTGTGATTGCCAACGGATGCTGGGCTGGGGAACTCACTGCACAACTTGGTGTTCCGATGCAGATTGGACCCGCGAAAGGACAGATAGTTCTTGTTGAAACGATGCCACCGCTTTTCCAGCGGACTATTGATGGACTCGGCATTTACATCGTACCGAGGGCAGACGGCAAGGTACTACTCGGTGCAACGGTCGAATTTGTCGGTTATAACAAAAGCGCTACGGTTGATGGAGCCAAGCAGATGATTGATGCAGGTGTCGCCATCGCACCCCAACTCGCACAGAGTGCCTTTGTGCAAACGTGGGCAGGTTTACGTCCACATGTCAGAAAGGGTCCCCTACTTGGCTATCTGCCTGGGTATGACAATGTTGTTTTGGCATCCGGACATTTCAAAAATGGGATTCTCCTCGCGCCAATCACAGGGCAGCTCATAGCCGAGCTTCTCACAACAGGGCAACCCTCGTTGGCATTGGAACCGTTTCACCCAATTGGGGTGTAAAGCAGGCCATTACCCACCTCGCGGAAACTTGTAACAACGGGCATACAATATTTTTTTTTATTTTAAATGAATTGTTTTCAAATGTGTGGATTAAACTATTAAGAGTTTTTTGTGATCAAGAAAAAAGGGGATCAAATATTACCCCTATCTGATGATTAACCTGAAAAGGAGAATTTTAAAATGCGTCAAGATGGTTTGTATTTAGCAGAGGCAGTGCCTCACGATTGGATGATTGGTAAAAGTGTATGGAGTAGCGGAACCGGAGGAAAAGTGCGAGATTGTGATTTAGGAGAACGCACTTCGTTGAAAGCACGGGCATCTAAAACTGCCAGTGTGTTTCGTTGTTGGATTAGGACTCGATTATGGAGAAGGCACAGACCGAGGAGTGAACAAGCAGGCATCCTCCACTATGGAAGGGAGGGAGGGTTGCGCGCCTTCGCTTGATACGCTCCTCTTTGAGGAGACAAGCATGTTACAGACTGATGAGCAGTTGATGCTCTCTGTGAAAGATGGAAACAGAGACGCATTCCAAATTCTGACTGAACGTCATTACGCAAAGACTTTAAACTTTATCTATCGGTTTGTGAAAAACCGACCCCTTGCTGAAGACCTTTGTCAAGAGACGTTCCTACGGTTATGGCGCTGCGTACCAACGTACCGCCCAATCGCAAAATTCAGGACATTCCTTTATCACATCGCCAAAAATCTCTGTTTGAAACAGTTGGCGAAAGAGAGAAGGACACCTCAGATAGAATCATTAGATACACACTATGGAGATGATGATGAAAACTTTCACCCAATCGCTGTCGCTGTCGCAGATACACACTATTCACCAGAGTCACTGCTCATTGCCAAAGAGACATACGAGGCAATTCAGGCTGCAATCAATAAACTGTCGAAAGAACACCAAGTTGTGTTTCGGTTAACAGAACTTCAAGGATTGTCTTATCAAGAGGTTGCTGAGATCGTCCAGTGTCCGATTGGCACCGTTGCCTCCCGCAAAAATGCTGCGCTTAGACAGCTTCAAAAGTTTTTGGCACCCTACCGCGCGAATCTCTAAAGAAAGCGGTATTGCCTAAATCATAAGACAACATTTCACTAGGCGAGGTTTTTTAACCTCGCCTATTTTTTTCAAAAGTCCACTCAAATTGTGGAGTGTAAATTACTTACCGATAATTTAAGGAAATCTAAATGCAACCACATATTACTATCATTACGCTTGGTGTTGCTGACTTGCAACGGTCTATTAATTTTTACGAGAAAGGTTTAGGTTTGCCCCGCAAAGATGAATCCGAGAGTATCGCATTTTTTGAAATGGGCGGGACGATACTCGCTCTCTATCCGAGAGATGAACTGGCTGAAGATATTACGATCTCACCTGAAGGCACCGGCTTTCAAGGGTTTACACTTGCTCACAATGTCACCTCTCCAGAAGAGGTAGACTTAACTTTAGCAGAGGCTGTCGCTGCAGGAGCCGAGCTTGTTAAACCTGGGCAGGAGGTATTCTGGGGTGGCTATTCCGGGTATTTCAAGGATCCTGATGACTTTTATTGGGAAGTCGCCCACAACCCATTTTTATAGCAATAGGAATCGTCGTTGAAGAAGCATGACCGCTGATACACTCCTTTTGAAAATCTTGTAATCCTGTGACTCATGATTCAGACTATCCACAATCGAGAACCGAATTCTCCGAAAATAATTCAGTGGACAATTGCAATAAAATTGTGTATGATGTGAGGTGGAATTAAGAAGAAAAGCCAGCCGATTTAGACTGAAACTCACACACAACACGCAGGGACATACACTATGCAAAGCACCACCTCTGAAATCAAGGCACTCACTTTTGATGTCTTTGGCACTGTTGTAGACTGGTATAGTTCAATCGTTGCCGAAGGTGAAAAGTTTGGAGATACCCACGGCATTGATATTGATTGGACACAATTCGCCTTGAAATGGCGTGCTGGATATGGACCCGCGATGAATAAGGTACGACATGGCGAATTGCCGTGGCAGAACATTGATGCACTTCATCGACTGATTTTGGATGACCTTCTTGATGAGTTTAACATTATGGATTTGAGCGAAGCCAATAAAGATTATCTAAATAGGGTCTGGCATCGCCTCAAACCCTGGCCCGATGCTGTCAATGGCTTGAAGCGACTTCGCGAACAGTACATTGTTGCTACACTCTCTAACGGCAACGTCGCCCTGCTAACGAACATGGCAAAATTTGGAGGGCTGCCGTGGGATTGTATCCTCTCCGCTGAACTAACGGGTCACTATAAACCGGATCCAGAAGTTTATGAGACCGCTGCTGCCTTACTCGGCTTGTCCCCGAGTGAAGTCATGATGGTAGCCGCACACCCCGGCGATCTTCGAGCTTCGCAAGCCGTCGGTTTTCATACAGCACTCGTGCCACGGCCTTTGGAGTATGGACCCGGCAGGGTTCAAGAGGTCACAGCGCATCCGTCTGACTTGATCGCCAACGATTTTAATGAATTGGCAGATCTGTTAAGCGTGGAATAAGCCGTAAGGGAAATATTGAATCGCTATATTCTAAATTTGAATTGGAGAATATTTTATGGATAAAATCCGAATTGCTTTTATTGGTTGTGGAGGCATGTCATCGCAATTGCAACAGTGTATACCGATGGTACCAGAGTTTGAATTTGTTGCGACTTGCGACCTCGTTGAAGAAAAGGCAGCATCAAATGCCCGAAGATTCGGTGCGCTTCGACACTATACCGATTACAATGAGATGTTCGCAAATGAAGATCTCTACGCAGTCGCTGTTGTGGGTAGACCGGAGGATAAATTGCATCGGGACATCGGTATTGAGTGTCTCCAACGCGGGTATCACATCTACACCGAAAAGCCGCCCGCGACCACCGCTGTGGGCGCGAAGATGCTCGTTGATGCGTCAATTGAATCCGGCAAGACAGGTATGGTCGGTACAATGTGGAGACATGCTCCCGCACACCAGATTGCAAAGCAGTTAATGGACGAAGGGGAATTTGGTGAGGCGTGCCAATATCATACACGATACCTTGCTCCAGGTCCGCGCCTTCAAGAGGCGGGATCCCCCTTTGCGTGGCCCTTCATGCTTGATCAGGTGATCCATCCTACCGATTGTATGCGTTTCTTTATGGGGCAGGTTAGCGAAGTCTTCGCGATGGGAACAATTGATGCTGCATCGAGCAACGTGTCAATGTCTGTGAACCTGCGTTACGAAAATGGAGGCATTGGCACGATGACACTCGGCACCGGTCCTATTTTGGAAGCGATGGTTTTCATCAAAGGCACGAACAATCAGGCAATTCAGGTGTTAGAGACGCGTAAACTTCGTCGCTATCGTGTCCCGACGTGGCTCGGTGAAGGGGGTGGCTATGCCGATACACCCACTGAAGAGTGGGATCTCAACACTGCCTACCACGGCATCGGCAGACCCGGCTATCTTGAAGAGATGCAACATTGGGCAAAGTCGTTGCAAGACGGAGCACAACCGCATTCCAGTCTTGAGGACTCTTATCAGAATATGCGCGTTTTGGAGGCGATTAGCCGTAGTATTGAAACAGGTGAAGTCGTTCGTACATCGGTTTAGAGGAGGGAAAAATGGAAAAATTAGATCGAATACAAATTAATTCTAAGATTTGCCTCGGACAACCTGTAATTCGAGGGACACGGATCACGGTAAGTGTAATTCTCAGATTGTTAGCCAGTGGTCGGTCGATTGAGGATGTTATTGAAGACTATCCAGAGTTGGAGGTCGCTGATGTCCATGAGGCGATGAAGTACGCAGCTTGGGTCGTTTCAGATCAACTCTTAGAAACGGAAGCGATGTATTAGGAGTTGTAAATGACCTCGCTTCGTTTTCTCATTGATATGAACCTTTCATCAAAAACAGTTACCAATTTGCAGCAACAAGGTTGGGATGTTCTCCGAGTTTCTCAAGTATTACCTATGGATGCCGAAGACTCTGAAATCCTTGAATTTGCTCGTCAACATAACCGTGTGATTATTACACAGGATTTGGACTTTTCATCCTTGCTGGCGTTGGGTGGCTATGAAAAACCTAGTTTGATTACTTTGCGCTTATTCATCCCTGATCCTGAAATAGTTACGCGAAAATTGCTGGACTCCATGCCTCACATTGAAGATAGATTAGCAGAAGGTTGTGCGGTAACTATTGATGACCGAAAAGTGCTTGTCCGTCGCTTGCCGATTTTATAGACTAAGATTCAAAGGAAACCACTATGGATTGGGCACCCCGTGTGAAACCCATCAAAATCCGTCAGCTTTATCGGTATGCTCGACTCGGTATCTACGAGGATACGTTGCTACACGATGTTGGTTGGGAACTCTACGCTCGCTGTACTGACATCGCCACAGTTGCAGACGTTTTCCGCGGCGGACGTGTGCCTTGTCCAAAGTGCAGCACGAAGATTACACGACGGATTGATCCACTCTTCAGTACCGGTGAAGGTGGGACGCGCGAGGAATGGTTCCACTGCCCGCATTGTGCCAAGCGATTACTCTGGCGCGACTGTCGCCAATCCCTGCGTAATACACCGAGATGCTTTACGTGCTGCGCTGCATTACTGAAAACCGATGTGTTGCGATGTGTTTGTGGGAAAACCTGGTCCCAAGATGCCTACAATCAGTCAGTGAGAACTCGTGTCCGTCTACCGTGTCCACACTGTCTTAACCCTGTCCGTAGACCTGATCCACTGCCAGTTGATCGAACCGCTAAAAGCCGACGACCCAGTCCTAAGTTGCAATGCCCAAAGTGTCAAGAGGTTGCACTCCACCAGCACGGCAATATTGAGTGCTCAGTCTGCGGCTATAAACGTCGTTGGCGGGATTATCGCAAGAGTTTAAAAAAGAAGGATGAAAAACTCGAGTGTCCAAATTGTGAGCATACTTTCAGATGGCAGGCGTGGCGTAAAAGCACCCGTTCACTGAGAACTGGCAATCCGAGACCTGCACGTGAATTCCTTGAGAGATGGCGCAAGTGCCACACGCCGCAACAGCGTATGATACAGATTGATACCCTACTTCAAACCTTACATGGCAGAGGTCCTTTAGCACCACTGTTTATTGACAGCGGTGAACACAACATCCGCCAGATGCTTGACGATTTGGCATCTTAGTTTCTAACATTTCTCGGAGATACATTTTATGCAAGAGCCTACAACCATACCTCAATGGGGAGAGGAGAATTCCCAAGACTTCATCGACTACGGAAAATACTTCGTGCCGGATCGGGAAGTCCAAATCAATTGCATTTGCGATGCAATTTCCCATCCGTCCAAACCTGTCTATATTCTGGATCTCTGCTGTGGGGAAGGACTCCTCACGCGTGCATTGCTGGATAAGTTTCCCGAATGTCATGTTTACGCTTTAGACGGTTCTCAAACAATGCTCGCGCATGTGGAGAAGGTACTCGCTGCTTATGGAACGCGTTTTAAAACACGCCAATTTGACTTGGCTGCAACGGATTGGCGTGAGTTACGTCTACCTGTCCATGCTGTTGTATCTTCTCTTGCGATTCATCACTTAGATGGTCCCGAAAAACAGGCGTTGTTCAAGGATATGGCATCTCTCCTTATGCCGGGTGGGTGTTTCATTATTGCGGATCTGATTGAGCCAATGGACCAGTTTGGGAAAAGGCTTGCGGCGGAAGCATGGGACGAAGCGGTGCGTCAGCGTTCACTGGAGCTGGATGGTGATCTGAAAGGTTATGACTGCTTCCGTGAACTTGGCTGGAACCATTACGCGCAATCTGAACCCGATCCCGATTCAATTGATAAACCCTCATCTCTGTTTGATCAACTTAAATGGCTGGATGAAGCCGGATTTGTTGATGTTGATGTCTTCTGGATGAAGGCTGGCCACGCTATCTTCGGAGGACGCAAGCCGGACCCTGAAGCAAAATGAACTATTTCTAATTCCTAATCAAAATTGGCAACTTAGGAGGAAGACCATGAAAGCCCTATTTTTTATGACCCTCATTATTAGTCTAATAATGCCTTGCACACTTTGGGCACAAAATCTGGCGTTGGAGTTAGATGGCGACACAGCTATTGAAGTTCCAAACAGTGACAGTTTAAATCCCAAAACTGCTATAACGATTGAAGCATGGATGAACATGAATAAACCTAATGGCGAGTGCTTGGCGAAGGACTGGGGCGGTCAAAGGGATTACATCTTTCCGGAGATTGTCCAGAATGGAAACGGGTTACGATTCGTCCTCTGGCCCGGTGCAAAAATCCTTGATGTCCCCGGATTAAAACCGGAAGAATGGCAGCATGTCGCTGGGGTCTGGGACGGTAAAGAGATGCGGACATATATTGATGGAGAGGAGATGGGAAAACTCGACTTCGACGTAAAGGAATTAGCAGCAACTGATGCCTCACTGTATATTGGGGTCGGTGATAGTAAAAATTGGTTCTGTATAGGGTTCATTGATGAAATCCGCATCTGGAACGTCGCTCGCACCGAAGAAGAGATTAACGAATTCATGATGAAGGTACTCGATGGTGATGAGCCGGACCTAAACGCGCACTACACTTTCGACCAAGGTGATGCCACGGATAATACCAAGAACGGAAACGATGGCGATGGTGGATTTGGCAAGCCGAATTATGTTGATGTCTCCAAGGACCTTGATCTCCAACCACTTTCTGTCGAGCCGGGAGATAAGCTGACAACAACGTGGGCATGGGTGAAACAGACCCGATGATTAATTAACGCTCTCTACTCGGTAGGTGAGGTTTCCTAACCTAGCTGGGCAAGGTATATAGTAATTCTAAAATCTATCATAATTTCGAGATAACTGGAGTGTGTTGACGAAATTTGTCTCTTAAACTCATTAAACGAGATTAAAGGATGCGCTTTTGCACACAAAACTGGATAAGATTGCTAACATGCTTAAGGACAAACGTCAAATTCAATCCATAAACGATGAATTTCTGCGGCGAGTGGAGCAACTACGAATCGCTCCCGGACCGTCGGGTGATGATGTCCCCGAATGGACAACCGATGGTATTGAGGAACTTCCGGAGTTCTTCAATTCTACTGCTGACATCTGGGATCAGAAGTTTGGTGCTGAACCTGACGATCCTTTCTATCAGGCTGTTGCGCTTCAGATACCACAGACAGATGAACCGATTGATATTTTGGACCTCGGTTGTGGTACGGGAATTCAACTTGAATTCGTTTTTGAAAGGGCACCTAATGCCAAAGTTACAGCGATTGATAGGGCACCGAACATGCTAAAGCAGCTTCGCTCGAAATTCTCCAATAAAACTGAACAGTTGAGATTGCAGCAAGGCTCTCTGTTGGAGCTTACGTTTGGGCATCATACGTATGACTACGCTATTTCCACGCTAACCATGCATCATTTCCTTCCACAACGAAAGGTCGCCGTCTACAAGGAGGTAAGAAAGGCTTTAAGAACCACGGGCATCTATGTGGAAGGCGATCAATCCACCACGGTTGAAGGGGAGAAAAGTATACTCTATTGGTACAACAGGTGGATAGCGAAGTTACCTGGTGGAGACAATGCTGAGTGGAATTACGATATCACACTGTCGCCAGAGACACAATCCGGTATTCTTCGTGAGGCGGGATTCTCTGAGGTGCAACTTACGTGGAGCCACCCTTCGGCAGGTGCTGTCTATGTTGCTAAATATTAAGATGTTTGATGAGGAATAATAAATTGTATCAGTTTTCAGATAAGATCCTTTCGTTCTATAGACAAACGGAAGAGGCAAACAGACTTACAACTAATGCCAAAGGTCAGTTGGAATTTGTACGTACCCAAGAGATCATTACACGCTATTTACCTGAACCGCCAGCAGTGATTTTGGACATCGGTGGTGGTTCGGGTCCCTATTCTTGTTGGTTAGCAAAAGCAGGTTATGAAGTCCATCTCGTAGATCCTGTGGATTTACACGTTGAACAGGCAAAAGAAGCCTCAGATCATCAACCTGAACACCCAATTGCCAGTGTGTCGCTTGGTGACGCGCGTGCACTGCGTTTCTCGTCAATGTTTGCGGATGCCGTCTTGTTATTGGGACCGCTTTATCATCTCATTGACCAAAGTGATCGACTATTGGCATTGGGAGAAGCATATCGTGTATTGCGAGATGGCGGTGTTATGGTTGCTGCTGGTATCTCGCGCTTTGCGTCCATGCTCGACTCTTTTTTTGAAGACCGACTGAGTGACCTTGTTCACAGAAATATCGTTCAAAGCGACCTCGAAACGGGTTACCATCGCAACCTGACTGAGAGTCTTAAGTACTTTACAGACGCGTATCTTCACCGTCCCGAAACGCTCTCTTCTGAAGTGGTCGAAGCCGGTTTTCGGCATCAAGCAACACTTGCTGTAGAGGGACCCGTGTGGCTTTTTGAGTCGTTTAAAAAGTATTGGGTGGATCCCAATCTGCATCCTATGGTTTTAGATCTAATTCGCAAGGTCGAAGCAGAGCCGTCGATACTCGGCATGAGTGCACATATCCTCGCAATAGGCAGAAAATAAGGATGCTCTCCATCTGGCTTGTGCTGTTGCTACGAAATGTGATTACTTTGTCACCACAGATGATGTAATTCTCAAGAAAACAGTTGGCTTTGAGGATATTAAGGTTATAGATCCCCCTAACTTTATTAGGAGTGTGTTCCATGATAACAGATGAAGAACTGAAGGTAGAGGGTTTAAGAGCACTTACAGAAGCTTTGGGCGATGTGCAGGCTGAAAAATTCATCGCGCTGATTATGCGCTCTCAGTTTGATTACACCAAGTGGCAAAGGAAACTGTGGGTTGAAAAGAGCGTGGAGGAGATCAGTGACGCAGCAATGAAACTGAGAAACTCTAAACCTTCTTAAAACACATGAGACATTAGAATCGTAGGATCGGAGCAAAGCCCGCAATACTCGGCATGAGTGCACATATCCTCGCAATAGGCACAAAATAAACGGTTATGCGGTAGAAATATTGGATTTTGGAAAGTTAGGAGTTGATAATGCCTGAAAGTCAGGTGATTGATAAAACGAAAACACTCGCCACGGTCGAATCGCTTCAAACTGATTTTGAGACGCTTGGTGTCAAAAAAGGGATGGTCTTATTAGTCCATTCGTCTTTGAGTGCGGTCGGATGGGTCTGTGGTGGTGCCGTTGCTGTCATCATCGCTCTTCAGAGAGTCTTGGGTGAAACCGGCACGCTTGTGATGCCGACCCACTCAACAGACTTAAGCGATCCGAGTCAGTGGGGAAATCCACCTGTTCCCGAATCGTGGTGGCAAACTATACGGGACACAATGCCTGCCTACGATCCAGATTTGACCCCTACCCGTTCAATGGGAGTAATTGTCGAAACGTTCCGAAAGGGAAAAGGCGTTTTTCGGAGTACGCATCCACAGCATTCCTTTTGTGCCAAGGGTCCGCAAGCATCACATATCGTCAATCACCATTCCTTGGTGTATGGCATGGGCGAGCACTCGCCGCTTGCCAGAATCTATGATTTGCAAGGTTTCGTTCTCCTTCTTGGTGTAGGGCATTCAAACAACACCTCCATACACCTCGCAGAATACCGGGCGGACTTTCCGGGCAAGCGCGTTGTGCAAGAAGGTGCTCCGATCTCACAGACGGGTTCGAGAGCGTGGACTACTTTTGAGAACATTGATGTTGACGCTTCGGATTTCGATCGCATCGGTACAGATTTTCTGGGCACTGACGGTGGAAAGTTAGTGCAGCGCGGTAAGGTCGGCACTGCAGACTGTCAACTCATGCCACAACGTGCTATTGTGGACTTTGCTGTTAGTTGGATTGAGGGGAATAGGGTGTAGGAACGATTTCTTGATCGCAACGTTTAGACAATGCCGAACTAATTCCTAAAAAGTTGATTTTTCGTTGCGTATATGTTATACTACAGGTAAATATCTTGACGCGGATTTTCACCAGAGACTAAACCTTAAACAACAATTTTGGGACATAGGTAGATCCAAGGAGAAAGTCAAATGGAGGAACTAAAAGAACTTCGCGTATCCAACGATGCGATGAATGATCCGGAAGAATTACGTCACCGGATCTCAGAAGAAGGGTATCTCTTCTTCAAGAAGCTGCAAGATCCCGACAAACTCTGGGCATTACGGCGAGAGATGCTCACGACAATGCAAGAAGGCGGTTGGCTCGTCGCAGGTACTGATCCCATGGATGGCATTGCTGATATCTCCACGCAGTGTACCGAAGGGGATCCCGAATACACTGATGTATACCATGAGGTATATAAGTTAGAAGCGTTCCACCGTTCCGCACACTGGTCCGAAGTCGTTGATATGGTGGGAAAAATTGTCGGTAGAGAGGTGCTACCCCATCCCCAGAAGATTGCGCGCCTCTGGTTTCCGAAGTACACGGCACATACCACACCAATACACCAGGACTTCGTCCACTTCCAAGGGAACTTCCAAACCTATACCTGTTGGGCACCCGTCGGGGATTGCCCGATTGAGTTAGGCGGTTTAGCAGTCCTACCCGGTTCACATAAAGTCAATAAGGTCATGGAACACCACTTTTCGCTCGGTGCTGGTAGTCTGTGCGTTAATGGGGACGAGTTGTCAGGTGAATGGCATTCCACAAACTATGAAGTTGGCGATACGCTGATTTTCCCGGCTTTAACCATTCACAAGGCACTGCCGAATTTGACTGAGGATCGACTTCGCGTGTCGCTCGATAATCGCTATCAGGCTGTCGATGACCCGATTGCTGAGCACATGCTTGAACCACACCTGAATATCTTCAACTCACTTCAGTGGGAACATGTCTACCGGGATTGGGAGTCTGATGAGTTGAAGTATTATTGGAAGGACCGTAACCTGACTGTCCTACCAAAGGATTTAAGTTACGGGAACAAAGGGTTTGAGGAAGCGTTGGAATTGGCAAGAGATGGGGATGAACGCGCCATCCTACACTTAAACCGAGCTGTCAAGCGGGACGCGACGACCGAATTGGCACAGCGAGCAGTAGCCGTTTTGCAAGAGGTCAATGCTGGAGCTTCACAATAGTGGATTTCCATTACAAAGACATCATTCCGTGGGGCAGATCGTTTAACGAATACTTGGATATGTTTAACCTCTCTGAAGAGGATATGGCGCGGGACATCGTGGGTGTAGGCGACGGTCCCGCGTCATTTAATGTCCGGATGTACCAGCGAGGCACGCCAGTAGTTTCCGTGGACCCGATCTACCGATATTCTGAGACGGAATTGCGCCAACGCATTCAGAAAACCTACGATGATGTCATCGCACAAGCCAACCAGAATCAGGATAAATTTGTCTGGACAAAAATAGCGTCTGTCGATGAATTAGCGCAAATCAGGATGCAGGCGATGGACGAATTTTGCCGAGATTTTGAGAGTGGCAAGCAGCAAGGACGCTACATAGACGCATCTCTCCCTCATTTACCTTTTCCGGATCGCCACTTTGATCTCGTACTTTCCGCACATCTCCTCTTTTTTTATTCCGCCAACAGAGATCTCGCCTTTCATCTCAATGGCATCCGAGAGCTACTCCGTATCGGATCTGAGGTAAGAATTTTTCCCATCGTTGATGTCAATAGTAACCCCTCGCCTTTCGTATCACCTGTTATTGACGAACTGGAAACGAATGGTATTGTTTGTTCGGTTGAACGTGTTCCCTATCATTTCCAGAAGACAGGAAACGAGATGTTGGTGCTAACGAATGCGCCGACGCCTACCAAATAGTGTGTCATGGACAAATCTTTGTAGGAGGGGTTTGTAACCCCGATTCTTTACAAGTGTCCATGTGATTGTAGATTTTACTATAAATTCCGCGTTTGATGTGCGTCTAATATGATGTGATGGTATGGGGTAAAGTTGCCCATAGGGATCAGGCATGAACATTAAAGTAGTAGTACTATTCACGATGGTATTTGGGACAGTAATTGTGCTCGTTGGATGTGGTCCTAAGTTAATAGATTGTCCTGATAATTCGGTTGGGTCTACTACTAAGGTCGGCAGGACGAAAGACGGGCTGCTGTATGAATTCGGAGTTGTGTCGGTGCGATATGATGCTTCGGTTCAGCAAGAGACTGATTTGACCGATGGTGTCCCCTCAGCTGCTGTGCGTGAGTACTTTGTTAAAAGAGGGTATACACCAAAAGTTGAAGGCTATGTTATAGATTATGAGGTTATTTCTTTCGGTAGCGACGTTGATGCCTATCCGATGTTGAAAGAATTAAGAAATGTCCCAGGTGTTATGGAGACAGATTTGCATGTTTTTCATAAGACTTCTGAATTGTTGTATGCATCTACTTTAGATTATATTATCGAGGAGGGATGGAACAGAGATAGTCCGTCGGTTGGTCGGGCAATAGTTGAGGTCGGCATGATGAAAGACGGATCGCTATATGAGTTCGGAGTGTTACTGATACAGTATGATGAGATACGCACAACAAGTCCTACTCCTGTGGAAGCTGTGAATAATTTTTTTGTTATTAAAGGGCATACACCGAAAATCATAGATTCATTTTCTAATTTTGTAGTTATAAATGTCGGGGAATGTGTTGATATTGCACCGATGCTGGGAGATATTGAGGCTATCCCTGGTATTATCAGTGCGCGACTCAACCTGTTATATCCTACCCTTGAGGTATTGCGAGGTGGATCAGATATCCCCGGTATGCCATCATTTTGACGCTTACTGAAGGGTTACCATTTGTCCGTAGGTGATTCAGAGAGGTTTCTGACGAACCCGTATGTCCAATCTACAGTCTGATAGCCGCAGTTGCTGTAAAAGAGAAATGCACGGTGATTCGTCCAACTCGTGCTGATCGCTGCGTGCCGATATCCGATTTTTTTCATCTCTTGGAGGGCGTACTGAAGCAGATAGCGCCCCAAGCCTTGTCCCTGAAATTCCTCTTCTATACCAAGCCAAACCGTATGAAGCCAGTCTTGAGCATCAGTGTGGCTTGAAAATTCACCACCACAGAGAGACTCACAGATACCGACCTGTTCACCATCTTGATGGGCAAGTACAGTGCAATTTGGGTGTCGTCCGCGCCCTTGCTTCCAGTCTACAGAAAGTTCTACTGGCAGACTCGAAGGTATAGGTGTGACAGAGTAATCTTCCCAGTCTAAGAAGACTTCACCATCGCAACGTTGGTAACCATTGAGTCCCAAAAGACCTTGTACTTGGTCGAGTGCATCCGATAGATAGGCGTGGCCAAAATGATAGAAACGGTATCGGCAGTCTTGTGAAAAGGCGAAAATTTTAGAAATATTGTGTGTTTTTAGATAGGCTTCTGCCTGTTCAAGTACGGCTTGTCCGATGTCCCTCGCACCGCGTTCGTAACCCAAAAACCGAATAACGCCTACGTCCTCTTCCCTGTCGTCTCCAATCTGACCGATACCGACGTGAATATATGCCTCCACTGCTCCCTTTGTTATCGCGACGAGGGCAGTTTCAGAGTCGAGTCCACCTTCCTGTATATTGGCTTTACCGGTGGTAACCCCGCGTATCGCGATCGAGAATTCATCCTCTGTTACAGGATAGCAATGCGGCACATCAGCGGTCATGTGGTTATAAAATTGTGTCACCGACGTTTGCATGTCGGATGTATATTGGAATATATCCATCTGTCCTCCTATGTCCTATTCTGACTGAAACCTACAATTATTAATACTCCAGAAAATAGGCGGGGTTTAAAGCCCCGCCAGCGAATATGGGAATTTTGTGTAAAACTGAAAATATAGGATTATTTAGTGTTTATCGACTTGGAAACTGGCATCCAACGCCTTTGAAACGCGAACCTGTGATTCTTTGAGGTGTGCCAAGCTATAATCGTCGAGTTTGCCTTGAGCGTTTTGAAGTAGGCGTTGTATCTCACTGTTGATTTCCTCAAGATGGTGGCGTGCGAGTGATCTCGCATCCTCGGGGGTCCCACTATCTGGATCCAACATTAGTTTGATAAGCTGCTTGAGATGTTCACGCTGCAAACCGCGACGGAAACTGGAGATAAACGCGTCTGTACTCGACCACTGTTTCTCTCCTGGATTCCGTTCGAGTTCTACCCAAACCGCCTCTGTAATACCTGAGAAGAGCTCTGGCATTGTAAACGCGTCCTCATTCTTAGGAAACTTCAGTTCTGTGTCCTGAACCCGTGCAAGCACAGTCGGATAAAGCAACCGTTCCAAGATAGCGGTTTGATTGCGCAGAATGACATCATGCACAGGATAATCGAAACGTGTGGAATTCCAACTGTCTGCTCCCCAGTCACTCCAGCGAGTGATTGCCAGACTGTTAAGTAGGTCGGGTGGGAAATCGAAAGCTCTATCGGAGAGAGCGTGTTCTTTGAGGAATTCGAGTGCCTCGCGTTGTTTAACCGCAGGGACCGGCACGTATGGTAAGCGTCCATTTTCATCACCCCGGTGGTCGCGATGGTGATACTGTCCACCGATATAGCGACTTGCGAGGAACATTGTTATACCGTGTTCATAAAGTAATCTTCCGAATGCTTGTCTGACACGTTGGTAGCCCTTTCCCTCTTTTGTAACCTTATTTGTGATCTTACCCCAGAGTTCGACGACAATTTCCCGCCGCCGTTTGGCAAACTCAAGTGGATCAGCACCAAGGTCCCCACGGTTGACTAACGGATCCAGATCTCGGTATTGATACCAATAAGAATCCTCATCCGTAGCGTACGTCAGTTCTGGCATTGCAGCACGAGTGGCAATTTTGCCCAACGCCTCTAACTCATCTTCGGGTTTGCTTCCGCCAATCGGTTTATAGGCATATTCAACCACCCAGTAGTCCCAAGGTCCAATTGTTGGTGTATAGTAATGCCCCTGTTTTTCGCCTTCGGGAGCGATATTCACAGCATCATATTCCATGACGGAGCCGATAAGTGCTTCACCGGATTTTTTGTTCAGGTCGTCGAGAGAAAATATCGTGCTCGCTTTAAAGTTATGACGGAACCCCAACGTATGTCCGACTTCGTGCATCGTCAGTGTTTTGAGTGCTTGCCCAATAAACTCTTCTGGTAGTTCACCACCTTCATCAATCAAATCACGCGCCTGCAAAACGCTCGTCATGAGCCCTACTTGATGTGCCAATCCAGATGCCATATCACACCTAAACTGTGAGGAACGATCCATTGGATGATCCCGTTCATGCTCCAACTCATCAAAGAACGTTGTATACTGTCGCTGCCAACCCCTGATGAAGAGATCACTGATAAGGATATCAGCGTCTAATATCTGTCCTGTCAGTGGATTCACGCGAGAGGGACCAATGGCAAAACCTGCGTCAACGACCCAACGGATCGTATTATAACGCGCATCTTCGGGGTCCCAGTCCTCATAGTCTTGCTGAATTCGTGCTTCAATTGCATCAGCAAAACCTATTTTTTCAAATGCCTTGTTCCATTCCAGAATTCCCTGTCGAATGTAAGGACGAAAGCGGTGTGGAACGGTTTTTTCGATGTAGAAGATAATTGGATCCATCGGTGGTGAGAGTTTTGCATCTTTGTCCGCTTTCTCCAAATGCCATCGCTGGACGTAGCGCGCAAACGGTTCATCGCTGATTCGAGCTGAATAGTCTTTGATTGCCGTCATGAAGTGTCCGAGCCTGTCGTCAGCCAATCGTGGGTTATAACTGTTTGATGGCAATTCAGCGAGACTGTAGTGGAGTGTCAACTGGATCCCACGACTGTCGGGGACAGTTTCTATGTAGCTTGCTGATGTGTACACCGCTTCTACTCTCAACTCGACGTTCTTTGGAAACGCCTTGACTGTTCCCCAAGTACTCCGCGTTTTGTCGAACCGGGCATCAGCAGCAATACTACGTGCTAGAGGTGGCAGATCGGATATAAAAACAGGAGAGATATTCACCAGAAGACTCTTCCGTTGTGGATGGATGCTTTCAATCTTAAGAGAAAATAGGATAGAATCGCTGTAACTGTAGTCAACCGCTTGTGCTGTCGGTGTCCCCTTCTTAGCACGGAAACGTACATTTTTTCGCACGAGGTGCACATTGTCACCAACGCGTCGCCAGGCGAGCAGCCAATCATCCATTATCATGCCTGAAATAAGGAACCCTCTCCCTAAACCGCGTGAAAGGCTGATCATGCATAGAAAGGGTTTGTCCAATTGTGAGGGCTGTATCTCGCAATATAGGTTCTCTTTTTTCTGGTATAGTTTGTAAAAACCATCGTAGCTTGTACTGCCTTCGATGACTTTCGCAAAATCTTCAAAATCTTTTTTCTTTTTTGCGGATGCTTCTTGTATGGTGGATTTTACAGACGGTGTTGCTTCCTGAGCAGATGCTGAAAGGCAATAGCCACTTATTATGGTTAGACATATCCAAACAGTCAATAGAGGTCGCATCATTTCTTCTCCTTTTTTCGGTGTCGTTTACAAACCAAAACATGCATTTATAGGCGTATTAGGCTAAACGTATCGCTGTGGACCAGTGCATTTTTAATGCCTTGTTTTCAAATAATATAGGTTATTCTGACTAAAAATAAGTATATCATTTTACCATTTTATTCGCTATGGTAAACTATACAATTACTTGTACACCAGAAAATTGGCGGGGTTTCAAACCCCGCCAGCAAATATGGGAATTTAGTATGGATCCTAAAGAAAAATATAGGATTATTTAGCGTTTGTCTACTTGGAAATTCGCATCTAACGCCTTTGACACGCGTACCTCGGATTCTTCGAGGTGTGCCGAACTATAATCGTCGAGTTTGCCCTGAGCGTTTTGAAGCACGTTTTGTATCCGGCTGTTGATTTGACCGAGATGGCGGCGTGCGAGTGATCGTGCATCCTCAGGGGTCCCACTATCTGGATCCAACATGAGTTTGATAAGCTGCTTGAGATGTTCACGCTGCAAACCGCGACGGAAACTGGAGATAAACGCATCGGAATTCGACCACTGCTTTTCTCCGGGATTCCGTTGGAGTTCTACCCAAACCGCATCCGAAATGCCAGAGAAGAGTTCTGGCAATGTGAATGCATCCTCACCTTTAGGAAACTTCAGTTCGGTGTCTTGGATACGCGCCAAAACTGTCGGGTAAAGTAATCGTTCCAAGATGCGGTTTTGATTACGCAGAATAACGTCGTGTACTGGATAATCCAAACGGCTGGAACCCCCACTACTTGATCCCCAGTCACTCCAACGCGTGGTTGCGAGACTGTTAAGCAGGTCGGGTGGGAAATCGAAGGCTTTGTCCGAAAGTGCGTATTCTTTGAGAAATTGGAGTGCTTCACGCTGTTTTGCTGCTGGAACAGGCACGTATGGTAAACGTCCCTTTTCATCACCCCGATGGTCGCGATGATGATATTGTCCACCGATGTAGCGGCTTGCAATATACATTGCACGGCCGTGTTCACCAAGGAGTGAACCAAAAGCCCGACGGACACGTTGATAGCCCATCCCCTCTTTTGTAACTTTATCTGCAACCTCGTCCCAGAGATCAACAACAATCTCGCGCCGCTGCTTAGCGAATTCAAGCGGATCGGCACCGAGATCCCAACGGTTGACTAACGGATCCAGATCGCGGTATTGATACGAGTAAGCGTCGCCGTCGGTCCCGTAGGTTAACTCTGGTGCCGCGACACGCGAAGCAATTTTGCCCAACGCCTCTAATTCATCTTCCGGTTTGCTACCATCAATCGGTTTATAGGCGTACTCAATCACCCAGTAATCCCAGGGTCCGATGGTCGTTGTATAGTAATCTCCCTGTTTTTTACCTTCGGGTGCGATGTTCACAGCATCGTATTCCATCACAGAACCAAGAAGTGCTTTATCAGTTTGGGTGTTCAGTTCGTCAAGCGGAAGTATTGTACTCGCTTTAAAGTTGTGACGCAACCCCAACGTGTGACCGACTTCGTGCATGGTCAATGACTTGAGTGCTTGCCCAATAAACTCTTCTGGCAATTCACCGTCTCTTTCAGTTAAATCACGCACCTGTAAAACACTCGCCATGAATGCCATCTGCCTTGCCAATCCAGTTGCCATATCGCATCTAAGGTGTGAGGTGTGATCCATCGGGTGGTCGCGTTCATACTCGAGTTCATCAAAGAAAGTTGTATATTGCCGCTGCCAAGACCTGATGAAACCGTCACTGATAAGGATATCCGCATCCAATATCTGACCCGTCAACGGATTTACGCGAGATGGACCAATGGCAAAACCTGCGTCAACAACCCAACGGATTGTGTTATAACGCGCATCCTCAGGGTCCCAATCTTCATAGTCTTGTTGAATTCGTGCCTCAATCGCATCAATAATGCCTATCTTTTCAAATGCCTTGTTCCATTCCAGAATCCCTTGCCGAATATAGGGGCGGAAACGGTGCGGCACCGTTTTTTCGATATAGAAAATAATCGGATCCATCGGTGGAGAAAATTTCGCTTTTTTGTCTGCTTTTTCCAAATGCCATCGGTTGACATAGCGGATAAACGGGGCATCGCTGGTTTGAATTGAATAGTCTTTGATCGTTGTCATAAAATGTCCAACACGGTCATCGGCGATTCGGGAGCGATAGTTGTTCGATGGGAGTTCGGCGAGGCTGTAGTGCACGGTCATTTGGATTCCACGACTGTCCGGGACAGTTTCTATGTAGCTTGTTGATGTGTACACTGCCTCAGTTTTCAACTCGACGTTCTTTGGAAACGCCTTGATTTTTCCCCAAGTGCTACGCGTTTTGTCAAACCGGGCATCAGGAGCAATGCGACGTGCCAAAAGTGGAAAATCGGATATAAAAACAGGAGAGATATTTACCAGAAGGCTCTTCCGTTGTGGATGGATGCTTTCAATCTTAAGGGAAAACAGCACAGAATCGCTGTAGCTATAGTCGACCGATTGTGCTGTTGGTGTCCCTTGCTGAGCACGAAAGCGCACATTTTTTCGTACCAGATGTACGTTATCCCCAACTCGCCGCCAGACGAGCAGCCACTCTTCTAATGTCATTCCAGCGATAAGGCGTCCTTGACCGATACCGCGCGCAACACTCGTCATGCATAAGAAAGGTTTGTCTAATTGTGACGGCTGTATTTCGCAATAGAGGTTTTCTTTTTTTTGATGAAGTTTGAAAAATCCTTCGTAACTTGTGCTATCTTCGGTGACCTTGTCAAAGTCTTCAAACTCTTTTTTCTTTTCTGCAGGTGCTGCCGTCGCCACAGGTGTTGCTGGTTGTGTCGCTTCCTGCGCAGATATTGGAAGGCAATAAACGCTTATTAAGATTAAACAGATCCAAAAAGTCAATTGGCATCGCATTATTTTTTCTCCTTATTTTACCCGAGTGGCTGATAAAGAACCCGCTGGCTACCGTCAAATGAGAATCGAGGCCAATCGCGTTCCCAGTTTTCAGAGGCGTAAGGGATGTAGTGGCACGCCAACGCATGTCTGCGGGTGCCAGGTTTCAAGATCTGCGCACCACCATGGATTAACTTTCCATCAAACAGAATTACATCTCCGGCGTTCACCTTGACCTGAATTACCTCGGTGCCGTTTTCACGAACTACCTCTTTAACCGCCGGAAAATAACGGTTGTGCTGTTGTAGTTCGTACGTCTCTCCGGGTAACAACGTCATCGGCACGTCCTTTTTCGTAACTAATTTGCCCCTATTTGAACCGGGTTGTACAACAAGCGGACCGTTATCTTCATCAACACGAACCATAGCAATCCATGCAGACATACAATCGGGTAGGTAGTACTGGTCTTGATGAAACGGATGCTCCGACCCCTCATAAAAGTGCATCGTCTGAATCCCTTCCGGTTCACCGTCAAAACAGTCTGAAAGCGGTTTATGTAAGCGCGGATCGATAAGCAAATCCAATACACGTTGATCATATAGATGCTGGTTAAAGGTTCGGGATCCGTATTTATCCTGTTGAAAAAACCCTTCAAGATGCTTGTGTCCTTTATGAAGGTCTTCCATATGCGCAACAAAATCTTGACACTCTTCCTGCGAAAGGACATTTTCAAGAATGAGATACCCGTTTTCCTGATAGAACGTTTTTTGCGCAGATGTTAAGCCTGTCTGTTCAGATGTCATTTTGTCTCCGTTATTAATGTACCATGTTTATGTTGGTTAAACCTGAATAATTCTATCACGACTCTAAATCTGATGTCAAATTACTAATTGCTGACTGCTGTCGTCCTCTGAAACTACCAATATATGTCTTGACCGATTGCATTTACCTGTGCTATTCTATCCTAATCAAATCTTTTAAAGGAGGAAACCTTTCTCTCCACAATAAAGCCTTGCCACTTTTAGGCGAGACGTGGGGAGGCTTGGTTGTTATAGTTTTTATGCAGGTTGCAGCAATGTTTGGTGAAGGTAAAGGTGGCGTGGTAGACAAACCAGACCCACAGGCAGCAGGAGATGTCGTCGTTGTCAAAATTCATGCCGTTCCGATGTGTACGGAGTATAAAGGGTTTATACATGGAGGCACCGGTGAACACTTTGGACACGAAGCCGCTGGCGAGGTTGTCGAAGTCGCACAACCCGGTCGGGTCAAGGTCGGTGATCGTGTAGTGGTGCAACCACAGAACGCTTGTGGTGAGTGCCCTATGTGTGCTGTTGGTGAACACATTCACTGCCAGAATGGACGGAACATTCGTGAGATCCTCGGTACGGATCCGGCTTCAGCGACTTATGCGCAGTATTTGCACAAAATGGAAGATTTGTTATCTCCTATTCCAGATGGGGTGAGTTATGAACACGCTGGCATGGCGTGCTGTGGACTCGGACCGACATTCGGCGCAATGGAACAGATGCAGGTCAACGCGTTGGATACCGTCATGGTTACGGGATTAGGTCCTGTCGGATTAGGTGGTATTATTAATGCGCACTATCGCGGTGCGCGGGTCATTGGCGTAGAAAGCCATCCTTATCGTGCTGAACTCGCTAAGAAATTAGGCGCAGATGCTGTATTTGACCCGACAGAGTCGGATGTCCTTGAACAAATTCTCGACTTCACGGACGGTGCCGGTGTTGATAAGGCTGTGGATTGTTCAGGCGCGTCCGCTGCACATCGGTTGATGGTTGATGCAGCACGTAGAAAAGGACAAGTCACCTTCGTCGGCGAAGGCGGAGATTTTCCGCTCGGTGCAAGCCGGGATATGATTCGGAAGGGGTTAGTCCTACGTGGGAATTGGCACTACAACCTCGGTGGTTATCCAAGATTAATGAAGGTGATTCAAGATGTTTCTGATCAGATAGATACCTTTATTACACACACTTTCCCGATGCGTGACGTACAACAGGCGTGGGAACTCCAAGCGACAGGTGAATGCGGTAAAGTCGTGTTACATCCGTGGAAGTAACGACTTGAAAACTGCTGTGAACGGTTGTTCAGACGGTCGCGTCTTGGAGACGACGCAGTTTAAGAACAAAGGAATCCTCGTTGAGTTCTACTATGTCGTAAGGGATCGCTTCACCTTGGGAGACATCGCGTTTTAGTTTAACACCGTCCGCCAAACCGAGGGGAAGCAGATTTTCAGTACGGGCAATGCCTGCCTTCTCGATCAGACCGTTGACGGTATATCCACCGCTTCCATCGAGGACTTCTCCGGCTTTCAGGTTGCGTTTGGCGACTGTGATGACATCGGCGACGGGTGTTGGTAGTGGTGTACCTGTGGGTTGTCCGTAAAGGGCGGCTTTCGCAATCGAGATTGGGGCTTCAACAGCAACGAGGTGATACGGACGGTAGAGCAGGTAGTTCTTGCCGTCCGCGCCTGGGTGCAGGTTGTAACCAGCGAGATCTTCTTGCGTAAATGGATGATCCGTCCGGATGACGACGAATACCCCCATCCGAAGTGGATTGTCTAACATTGTTTTTCCGTCGATCGCAATGCTATTTGCGAGTTCAACAACACCGTGGCGGCTCAAAATGCCGCCTTCTTCTTTTCTACTAAAAACCTGGGCAATGTCCGAAATGTTCACTGAAGGTTCGTGCATACCACGCACGTCTGGCGGAAGTCCTGCCATATTCGCCAAGGAGGTCATCTCAATCTGTGCCTTTGACCCATCTCGGAACGAATTGAACATCTTAAAGTTAATCGTGCGCCGTTCAATCAATTCTTCACTGAAGCCGAACCGTTGCGGAACAGTATCTGGTATCCCGACGCGGTCATCATCGTAAAATATTGTCCCTCTCCCCGCAGCGACGATCTCGAAACCGAGCGTTTTTGCCCAGTCAACGATATTCATCGTCACACCGGGTTGGTCGCCATCAACGAGTGTGTAAACCACCCCTGCGTTATCTGCCAAGCGTCTGAGGAGGGGACCGATGGTAACATCTGTTTCGACGTTGACCATCACGAGATGCTTTTTGTGCATCAAGGTATCGTAAGCCATTCGCGCACCGACTTCGGGAATACCCGTCGCTTCCACAACCACATCGATTAAATCTGACTGGATAATATGTAATCCGTCCTCAGTGATTGCCCGTTTCCCGCTGCGGATGGTATCATTCAGCGTGTTAACACTCTGAACGTGTGATATCGCGTCGGGTGAGATATTACTGACGGTGTATGCGTTCGTGGCGTGTGCCAAATCAATGTCGGCAATCGCACTCGCGACCATACCTTGCATCTGTGAAAGTTGGGCGACCAATCCCGCACCAAATTTTCCGGCACCGATGATACCGACACGTATCGGATTATTTGCCGCTGCACGCTCGGCGAGTTGCCTACTGAACATATCAGACTCCTTTGATTTAGAACGCTATTCAGTTGTTCTTTTGGTAGATCTTCTCATATTCTGACCGTGTAATCTCAAAGTCCAACATTTTCCCGTCATCTGCTTCTCGTGAAACGGTCAAGCCGAGGGACAGCCACAACGCTTGTGAACGTTCGTTGTTAGCAGGAACATCCACCGGACAGAATCGGTCAATCCCTAATTTTTCAAAAGCGTGCGCCATCAAGCATCGCACGACCTCTTTTCCGTAGCCTTTACCCCACAAGGTCTTATCCCAGATTGCAATGGGTAGGCGCATAATTTTTTCGCCCTCAATTTTTGCCCGATCCAAATTCATCCACTGCAAACATACCTCACCGACTGTTCTGCCGCTCACTTTTTCTACGATTGCGAACAGAAATCCTCCATTCCGCATGGCTTTACCAGCTTTTTTCAGATATTCCGTTGTTATCGGTTCATCAGGTGGGCATTCCTCAATCGCATATAGCAAGTCAGGGTCTTTGTAAAACGGAACTGCGATATCGAAGTCGGCATCCTTAAACGGTCGAAGTTTCAAACGCTCCGTTTTCAAGTGGATATTATGGCATGCGAAGTTATCCAATTGTATCATTTTTGAAAATTTTCCTCTGAATTTTGAGTGTTTTTTGTTTTAATACTCACAAGTACACCCAGTTAAGTCCGGGATACTAAGACAGAATCCCCTTTGATACCTACAAAAGCTATAGGCTCAATAAGTAGGTAAATTTGCTCAAAACCGTCCATTCCTGTCTGTTGAAGCTGCCTGATGTATCCCATGCCTGATCGTACACCAGATAAAAATCGCTACCGGGACGGTAGATATAATTGAGCAAAAAATTCGCGCTTGCGCGTTCAGTACTATCGTTCCATTGTGCATACAATTTTGTAAAGAAGCGCGTATTCAATGCGTAACTAATTCGTGTACCTACAACGTTTGTTATCAAGAGATCGGTTTCAGGTAAATTAATCCAGTTACGTTGATATCGCGTTTCGATCGCGAGTTGATACGTCATCCGCCACTGACCGTCAAGGTCCAAACTCAGGCGGTTGCCGTGAAAGTAATCCCCAAAATCTATGCCTCCAAATACGGCAAACGGACGACTCGTTTCCGTAAAAGCAGTTAAGGAGACTTGGTTCATCTCGTAATCGCCAGCCGGAATCTCGACATCACTGATGCTAAAGGATTCCTCAACGCGATCAAAGGTACGTTTGAAATCAAGATTGAAACCGTCGTCGGATTCCGAGAGCATATCGACACCAACCATCATGTCCCAACCGATGGGATTGTTGTCGTGGTCCAGCAGATAACTGCCAGAGACAACCGCGCCAGCATCTCGTATGCCATACCGCCTAATTTGAACTTCGTAATCAGCGTTCAACATCAACGAGCGGATGTCCCTACGATGCATGAACCCCATTTTGCTCGTAAATTCGGGACCGATGTCGAGGTAAGAAGCGTTAACGCGGAAGTGATCGTTGCGCCAATCATTTGATAAATACCAAGCAAAATCACTTTCGTCAGCATACGGTGACCAACTCCCAACAGTCATGGCACGCATCCGCCACTGATCGTGTGGTCTAAAAAACAAATCTACGCCACCGTTGCGATGGTAGTCGCCGAAATCACTTTGCCGATTGGTAAAAATAAAACCAACGGTTGAATCACTGAGAATGTCGCGCTGCATTCTTAAGACAGAGAAGTTCGTCAGCGGAGATTCCGATGAGGCATCGGTCGTCATGTTGAGTGCACCGATACTATAAGAGCCGACCTTACCCGTCAGTTTACCACCACCGAGTAGCCGAACCTGTTGTTCGTCTTCGATCCCGATGCGGCGACTGTAGAAAACCGACAGTGGTGGAGGACCGAAGTCCCCGATACCCGCGCCAAATGAGAACAAACCACTACCCTCAAGAAAAAAATCGCGCCTTTCTGGAAAAAAGAGACTGAACCGTGTGAGATTGACCTCCTCCTGATCTGCTTCTACCTGTGCGAAATCAGTGTTTAGCGTCAAATCTAACGTTAGATTCGACGTTACGCCGTATTTCATATCGAGTCCGAGGTCGCCTTCAGTCGTCCGTTGCCAATCTGCGCCATCGAGATTCCTCGCCAGACCGCCGATTAGATATGGTTTGACATCAAAATATGATGGTGAGGTAATCCCCTGTAGACCAATCAGTTTACCTTGATATGTTGGATGATAAGTACCGGGCCAGCTTTCACTTCGGGGCACTTGAATCCATTGTGTCGTTTCATTCTTTCGTGCGATGTTACGCCCAAAATTCACACCCCATACCATTGAATCCTTTTTCTTAAATCGCAATTGATTAAAGGGAATCGCAATTTCAACAGTCCATCCTTTATCGTGTCGTCGTCCAGCAGCTTCCCAGATACAGTCCCAGCTCCCATTAAGGTTTTCACCACCGTCCGTAACTGCCGTGTCTGACAGCGCACCGAGTGCATTCGTCCGAAAAAAGAAGCACTGTCGTTTATCGCCGTATGTATCGAGCATCACGTAAACATTGTCATTTTGCCAAAGCTGCCCATCGCGCCGCATTTCGTTCGCAACAACTTTTTTAGGTTCGGAATCGGAACACTCAAACGCAATATAAAGTTTCTCTGTGTCATACAACATCCGCACCTCTGTGCGTTCAGTAGTCGGTTGTCCTTCATCCGGCGATTGCTGAGTAAAGTCGTCAATAACCTGCGCACGCGTCCATGCTTCCTCATTGAGATGTCCGTCAAGTTCGATTGTTTCTTGGGTTAACAACGGTCTGATTTCTTTGCTGGCTTCGGCGTTTAAGTTCATCACAGCAATCGCCGCGAATATCAAAAGAATGATTCTAAAACGCATTTTTTCTCCTCGTTTAAGGTTTTTCTTGCCTGCAAACGTGATACTTTGTTGTCATTTAAAAAAAGAAAACACCCGCACTGAAATCCGCTTTCATAACCTTCAGTGATGGGCGTTATATTGTGTATTTGGAAAGCGTTTTATCTGCTAGCTATAAGCCCATCTCTGCACGGTACACGGAATTAACGATCAACATAATGCCTAAACCTACGAGGGTGGGAAGGCATTTTCCGTGTAATGTATGCGAGGTATGATTTATTCCCAGACCGAAGCCTGTAATTAGCGACAGATAAAACATTCAATAATCCTATTTTGAATTTACATATGTTAAGTATTATAACATATTTTTTAGGTGGATGTCAAATTATTTTATGATGCATATAGACACTTCGATCCCCTATTTTAGTCTAAGGGACGATGTATCTGTAATGCTGAAAACCCGTTCTGGAGCTCCCTAAAAACATTTAACCTTCGGTCTTCTAATAAATTCATATTTTTTTCAAGAAAAGCGAAGCGATTTGCAACTAAAAATAAAAAGTTGTATTTCGGTTTACAACTTCCGCGAACCTTGAAGAGACCACGGGTGTCGGTACGATAGATAAAGGAACACCTGCTGAAACCAAGACTTGGGATAAGGGGAGATCCATTTTCATGAAAGACTCGACTAATAAGGTTAGAGGTCTCGACTCATGAAACACAGCAGCAAATTTTTATTCTTTTTCTTGGCATTAGGTTTTCTTCTCTCTTGCGCCCGAACACCACAACAGTTGACTTCCGAGAAGCCAGTCGCGCCGATAAAGTTCTTAGCACCCGAAAAAACAAGAGATTCTATAGTATTGATTGAGAGTGAGAATGGATCTGGTACGGGGTTTTTCGTTACACCAGACAAGATTGCGACGAACATTCACGTCATCGCCCACTCTGGTCCCATTTTTGTAAAATCTTCTGACAAAGAGAAAAATTGGGCGATAGAAGGTGTTATTGCGTTTGATGCCAAAAGCAACCTTGCTCTCCTAAAACTTGCCGGTGAAGGTGTGCCGTTGCCTTTGGAAGACAGCGATACAGCTAAGATCGGTGATTTCATCTCTATCCCGAACTATCCCGATGGAGAATTCAAAGTCACCGGAGGTAGTATACAAAGCATCCAAAAGAGTAATAAGTGGCTCAGGATAAAAGCAACTACTACTAAAGAGAGCAACGGCAGCCCAGTGCTTAACAGTAAGGGACAGGTCATCGCGGTTGTCGTGCCGTATGGCGTCGGTTCTTACAATTACGCGATCCCTTCAAGTGCGATTGGAGCATTACTTGACAAGTCTGTTCCAGTAGAACCTTTGGCAGAGTGGCAGCAGGGGAAACATGTCCGCGCTAAGTCGTACTACGGTTTAGGTAAAGAGAAATTGGATGCTAAAAATTATGCCGGAGCAGTAGCTGACTTTGATAAAGCGATTGAACTAAACCCAAGGTATGCCCGCGCCTACTACGAGCGTGGAAGAGCACAAGCCTATCTTGGTGACTATGACAGCGCGATAGACTCCTGTACGCGCGCTATCAGGGTGGATCCAAAGGACGCTGATCCTTACTACACCCGTGGGAGTATAAAGGCTCAACTTGGTGAGTATACTGAAGCGACAGTTGACCTTAATAAAGCCATAGAACTTGACCCAGAGCATGTTGATGCTTATAGTAATCGGGGAGCTATAAAGCTTAGTTTTGGCGAATCCGAAAGTCTCCGCGGGAATGCTAAGAAAGCACAGCGTTTATATGAAGCGGCGATAACTGATTGTAACAAAGCCCTTGAGATTGATCCAGAGCACGCTAATACCTACATGTTTCGCGGTGTCGCCAAGTTAGTTGTTGATAATCTTGAAGGGGCAGTACTCGATTTCGATAGATTTAACCATTTGAACAGTCCAGAGGATGCTGATGCGAAGACTGTGGACTTAGAATCCGAAAACGCAGGAGATTCAACGGTCCGTTTGATAAGTTGGATGGGTGGCTTCTCTAGTGGTACTGGTTTCTTTGTAGATAATGACAAGATTGTGACAAACCTTCACGTTGTTGCTGAACCCGGACCCGTCTTCGCTATGCATGATAGCAAAAGACAAGTGTGGTCTGTTGAGGGAATTACGGCGTTCGATGTAAAAAACGATCTCGTCATTCTAAAAATCGCTGGAGAAGGTGTGCCACTTTCCCTTGGCAATAGCGATGCGGTTGGAAAAGGTGACGCGATTACTGTAATAGGTTACCCTGGTGGAATATACAATATCGCTACAGGGAATATACACGATATAAGAATTGGGGACAGACGTCTCAAAATGAATGTTAAAATCGCTCGTGGCAACAGTGGTTCTCCTGTGATCAACAGTAGTGGGCAAGTAATAGGGATTGCCACCAGCATAATAAATCCTTACAGTTACGCCAGCCCTTCAAATGCACTAAGGGGCTTACTCACTCGTTCCGCGCCAATCGAGTCTTTGGAACAATGGCACAAACGAGACCGAAACCGTGCTTATGCGAAGTACGTCCATGGACAATATAAGGACGCAATAGCTAACTTTGATAAAGCGATTCAACTTAACCCTGATGATGCTGATGCCTATAGTTATCGCGGAGCGGCAAAGTTGAAACTTGATGACTTTGAAGGGACGTTATTAGATTGCAATCGAGCCATCCAGCTTAACCCCGAAGATGCTGATGCCTATAGCAACCGCGGGCAGGCGCAGTTCCGTCTCGGAGCAGCCGAATTCCGCCGTGGGAATGCGAAGAAAGCGCAGGAGTTATATGAAGCGGCGATCGAAGACTATACGCAAGCCATTCGGTTAAACCCTGAGGATAAGGAGGTTGTAAATAAACGCGGAGCTGTAAAGTCTGCCCTTACTGCTCTGCACGGGCGATAACCTCATTTTTCTCCTCCTGAAACTGATTCGCTTACTTACCGCATTATCACAGAAGAAGTAGGCTACTGTGTACGGAAAGCATAAAGTTTTGCGCTATTCAGTACAAAACGGAGCCGCAACGGTTGTTCTGCATTCGCTAATGTAGCCGACTTCCATTGTACTGAATGCCGTATGTTATCTCCTGTCAACGGAATACAGTCATCAATCGAAAATCCGGGTTGAACCTGTCCATCAGCCGTTAGCACCTCAACACCAACCTGACCAGCACTTGCATCCGCATTAATTTCAAGTCCACCGGTCGGAATCCGCAAAGGAGCTGTTTCGACAACACCATCCGCATCGGCATCAAGAGAGACGAAACCGTCTAATCGCCACTTCGCAAGTCCAATCTCCTTGTGTCTGTCCTTCATCTGGGCGCCGTGGGTGTGGACCGTTCCTGTGTAGTACCAATGAATTTCGTCGTCGGTGATGATCGGTTCTATAGCAGTTCCCATAATCATACCACAGTCAAAAGTCCCAGGTTCACCGCGTGGAATGATCGGAGTCCGATCCGAGTCAGTGAAATAATCCCAATTAAATCCGTCTCGGCTACAAACGAGTTGGGCATCAATCGGTCCATCAATAGGAATTTCATGCTCCGCGGCCCCCGGTCCCGTGACATACAACACGCCAGCCAGACCGATGTAAATGTTGTGATACAGGAAGCCTGACATGTTATGGATTTCGGCACGATCAGCACCATATCTCTCAGCAGCAACTTCGTCGTCGCGGTCATTTGCCCCAAACATCGGTTCAACTGGTTTCCACGGTCCCTCCAAGCGCGGACTTTCGGTATATGCGATCATCCGTCGAGCGTCTTTGTCGTCCCCGCGTATCAGCGCATAAGCTCGAAACATCTCTGTCTTGTTATCGTAGATGACATTGAACGCACCTTCATTCTCCCGATCTGCAACCGGTTCTAAGTATTCTGAATCGTCCCATCGGATACCATCCGGCGACGTGAGGAAGAAGATGTTACGATACCGTCTGCAGAAACCAATGATCTTATACCGTTTCTGAGAATCCGATTCATCGTCATCACGGAATACACATGCGCCGTGTAGATCCCACACGATATTGTTGTTTGGATTTCCGTTGAATTCAAAGAGTCCGAGATTCGGTTTCGTCCACGTCAATCCATCATCACTCTCTGCATAACATGTAAGATCGCCGCGATCGTTTTCGACGAACTTCCGTCCGTAAGCGTCGTGTGTCTGCCCTTTAAATGTTGACGGATTTCGGTCGGTACGTGGGACGTAAAGCCCCGGAATCACGTTCGCTTTAAACCGCCAATGCGGTCCCATACGACACATGTACCACATGCGATATTTTCCGTATGCCTCATCATACATCGCAGTGCCATAGAGGTGTACACGTCTCGACTGATCTGGACCTCCGTGTTCCCACGGGTTGTTGGGATCAGGTTTAAGTACAGAGACATCATGCTTTGTGCATTGGTGCAGGGTACGCGTCACACCACGCTTGAAAGCGATCAGTGCATCGTCAATAAATAGTTCTGTGCCAGTATCAAGTGTATGGAGGGTATTTGAATTCACGTTATTTTCCTCAATTAAGGTGCGGTTTTTGCTATAGAAAAACAGCGAAAAATGCTATACTTTAACAGGGACAATCCTAACAAACAAAATACATCTTTATAAGCCCTTATGATATAGCAGGAAACGGTTTCGCACAAGAAAAATCGTCCAAATCATGTTGATATCGAGTGTTGTTGACCCACGTTTGTAGTCGTGATACTACCTGAAATTGTCCTAAATGGTTGAATACAAGTTCACAGATTATTTTGAACAGCAAGTCTTACGTAAACGGCCATATTTAAAAAAAGAATGGTGTATCTATACCATTGAAGGGACTTTCTTAACAATCCTAACCCTTTAGTTTGGGCAGTTCCAGTTGTTCCGGGCGAAGTCAAAAAAATGTTGGCACAAATCACTCCATAAAATGGATTAGAAAATGTGATAAAAATAACAAAAAGGTTAAACTTATAACGTTAGAGGTATAGTTATGGAAGTTTTTCTAATTATATGGGTAGTCTGCGGTATTATCGCTGCGGCTATAGCAGGTGGAAAAGGACGTAGTGGTTGTGGGGGTTTTGCCATTGGGTTCTTGCTTGGACCTCTTGGCATTATTTGGGCATTAGTTATGTCTAAAGATCAAGCAAAAGTTGATGAAAAAGCCGTTAAGTCTGGTGAGATGAAAAAATGCCCTGCCTGTGCGGAACTTGTAAAAGCGGAAGCTATCAAGTGCCGTCATTGTGGTGAGGATTTGAACGCCTAACGCTCACATCGACAATTGGACTATGCAGTGTTAGAAACAAGAACGAAAGTTCTATTAACTTAAAATACAATCGTTAAAATGTGATATGCTATTTAGGCTACCTGCGGAGGACAAGGCATCTTTGGTATTCTTTACACCAAAGTGTTCTCCCATCTTAGTGCCTAATAGACTCAGGTATTGTAGGTAACAGTCTAACTCACTCTGTCGACGAAAGTCTGCCATGTTTGCGGGGCGAAGAACTATTCTATTACCCTTGCTGATAGAGAATGGACATGTCGAAGTTGCGGCACGACTCATGATAGAGATGTCAACGCTGCGAAAATTATATTGCGGGTAACGGTGTCATAAATGCCATAAACCTGTTCTGATACGGTGTAAATACCTGCGGGTGGACGATAATAAGACGTTTGTCCCTTTGGGAAAAACCAGTTGCTAAGAAGCCGAATCTCCACGCTTTAGCATGTGGGTGCTATCACGACATGAAGCTCAACTATTACCCAGAAACTGACTCGCTATATATTGACTTGTCCGAACGACCCAGCGTAGAGAGCAGAGAAATTTCAGAAGGTATTCTGCTTGACTACGATGCCAATGGTAGACTTGTTGGCATT
This sequence comes from Candidatus Poribacteria bacterium, assembly GCA_958295815.1. GTDB lineage: Bacteria > Poribacteria > WGA-4E > WGA-4E > WGA-3G > WGA-3G. The sequence continues at coordinate 1,580,709 of OY282374.1, forward strand.
GACATTGATAATGCCAGGAACAAAGTGGAAATGGAGAAACTAATTCTCAGTAAGCTTCCTGCTGAGGTTGAAAGGGTTCCTGCCTAACTTGTATTGGCATTTATGGTAATTTATCAAGGTATGTAACTGTCTCAGCCAACTGCAGCACCCAGAAAACCTTCTTAGGAGCGCGGTAGAAGACCTCGCCGGTTCGCACTGAATCTGCAATTGTAAGATTTATTATAAGCTTGGGGACAATTGAATGATTGACGCCAAAAGTCGTCCTATTATTGTGCTCGGTGTAGAACGCAGTGGGACATCTGTCGTTGCTGAGATGCTGCACAAATGGGGCGCGTATGTGGGTCCTACAGAAAAATTACACAAGGCTGATGCACATGCTCCGAGAGGTTATTGGGAATACCTGCCGTTATGGGATTTACTTGCCGAGTTAGGAGACTTTGATACTGGTGCGACTTGGTGGGATTGTGATTTCCAGCAGCGAATAGAGAAAGAAGCTACTGACCCTGTATACAGAAGGAAAGCCACTGCACTGTTGGCTGAAATGCACAAAGGAGGTCCTTGGTTCTGGAAAGATCCTGCGCTCAGCCATTTTTTGCCGTTTTGGAAGCAGATATGGGGCGATGCGGTTTATATAATCACAGTCCGCAATCCTCTTGACACGGCAGTCTCATGGCAGAAGTTCATTATGCCTTCCAATGTGAAAGTCAGTATTTCTTTCGTTGCACTGAATTTGCTGCGCTGGCAGCACATGATGACGCTAATCCTACAACACACAGAAGATGCACAACACCGACTCTTTCTTGGATACGAAAATATTATGCGTGATCCGAGTACGCAGGCTAAGAGACTGGCTGACTACCTGAACTCGGTATTTGGCAAACGAGTTTCATCAATTCAGAAAATGGTTGATGTGATCGAACCTCGGTTGTGGCGAAATGATTGTGGTATCCCGTTTGAACAGACAACTCAAGCAACACCGGAACAGAAAGCACTTTATACCTTCGCAAGGCAGAAAATCGACAATCCGTTTAAGCTGTTTGACGGTGCAAAATATCCACTACCACTTGGATACCGTGAGTTCTTAAACATTCAAGAGGCATTTCTGAAAGCCTGTCGCGAACTTGAACACTAATAAACGTCTACAGCGCAACTCCTGCATGAAGCAGAACGGGGTCTTAAAAATATGAAGTCTGCTGTCACTTGGAACACGGCACACCGAGGAGCACCCGATCTCGACTCGGTCTTGGCTCGTTTTAATATTCCTGCGTCTTTTTCGATTCGAGCGTGGTCACCGAACTATTTTGACGCTATACGTGTTCTCTCGAGTGCCGAAGGGTGGATGACTCCTGAATTGATACCCAAGGAGACATTGGCGGCTTGGGAGAATTCGTGGCCCACTCTTGTTGCTGTGGATATTGATGGGAAGTTGGCAGGTTTTCTAAGGGCAATCACGGACACCCAGATTACGACTTATCTATGTGAGGTTCTGGTCGACCGAGAATTCCGGCGGCATGGATTGGGCAGACTACTTATTGATGTCTGTCAGAGTCTCGTCCCAACGACGAGACTTGACCTGCTGTCGACGGGTGAGGCAGATAACTTCTATCGAGTTATCGACTGCGCCGATTTTCAAGGTTTTAGACGGTGCTCCGAATGTGTATAGTGAAATTTTGAATATTTGAAAAGTATTGCTTTATGTTTACGATAGGACACCGGATCAAGGAGCTGTGAATGTCACGAGCGCAGTGCATCGTTCATAGGGAAAAAGAAATTCTAATGGTCAATCACCGGCACGAGGGAGAGGAGTGGTGGTGTCTTCCCGGTGGTCGTATCGAAGTGGATGAAAGGCCGGAACAAGCCGCACTGAGAGAACTTTGGGAGGAGTGCCGTGTACGGGGCACAGTGATCCGCCAACATCTGTCATTACTTTTGCACCTAATGATCAATATTACACATATTTGATAGAGATAGGCACCCAGGCAGTATCCCTTGGAAGTGATCCTGAACTAAAAGGGAATCAGGTTTTGGTAGACTTTGCGTGGATACGCCTAAACGAGCTCACTGAACGAGATAGAGTATTTCTATGGACTGCCGGTTTGTTGACAATCCCTGAATTTTCTGAGGAAATCTGGCATTTACCGAACATGCCGCAGTAATCAGTAAATTTTCTCTGTTTGTACTTTCAGAGTTTCTGACCGCAGCCATCCAAAAATTGTGCTGATAGTATACTAAGGGGGCTTTATGGAGCGAGCAACTTGTGTAGTAGAACGTCTGAAAGGTCCCATCGTGCCGGTGAACATCTGTTTTGAAGATGACGATTCGCTAAACATCCTTGCGATGCGGAAATACGTCAGTTGGTTATGCGAGCAGAAAATTCCAGTGATACTTCTCACCTACGGCAGTAGTGAATTCTGTAGCCTGACAGATGAAGAGATCTGGCAATTGACTGCCGAGCTTGCAGAAGAAATATCAGGTCGCTCCCTATTTATCGCTTCAACGGGGTGGTGGCACCCAGGGCAATGCCGGGAGTTTTTGAAACACTGTGATAACATGGGTGTAGATGCTGTCAAGGTCCAGATTCATCCGGGTTTAGGTGTCAAACGCGATGTCATTGTCGGCTATTTTGACAGTGTGCAGGATGCCGCGCCGATCCCTTTATTGGTCTGCGGAGCATGGCAAGACCCTTATCCTGTGGACATCGTTACAGAGTTAGCAAAACAACCAGAGGTTGTTGGCATCAAAAACGACGGTCATCCCTTCTACGCCTATTATGACATTATTCGCGCAACTAACAACGAAAACTTTGCGGTCATCAGTGGTGGACAGATGCGTAATTTCATGTTCGGATACCCGATCGGTTCAACGGCATATCTCTGTACCATCGCTCCGTTTCGACCAGACATTGCGCTGGAATTCTACAGTGCCTTAACTGCAGGACACGCTGATGATGCACGCGAAATTGTGTTTCGCTATGAAGAACCTTGGCTCAAGGTAGCAACGCGGCTGGAATGGCTGCCAAGCATCAAATCGGCACTCCATCTTCATGGACTCTATCCGAATCATCGCCTCCGAACACCTGCTGTTTCACACACAGACGAAAAACATCAGGAAGTGCGAACGGCGTTGAAGCAGGTCTTTGGAAGCATCAAGCTTGGCAACTCTAATTGATGGACGCAAATGGTTAAGCTCTATTCAGCCCTGATGTCAACGATTGTTCTCAACCCACTCGATGTGCGCATACTCCGATGAATCAAGCAACTAAGATTACAGCAGAGAACGTGTGCGATTTTCTTAAAAAATTCGCTCAGGAGTGCTTAGACCAGAGATGGGCTGTCGTTCACACAGACCTCCAAATAAACCACCTGTTTTTTGTACAGGAAGATTTTGAACAACTCGCCATTATTGATTTCGCTGATGCCTTGCTGCACGATCCAGCGATAGATCTATCTGAGTTTGCTATAGAGATGTACTCAGATTTACCTCCTGATGGTATTGTTGCCAAAAGGGTTATTGATGCGGTTCTGAGGTGCTATCAAACAGACGATGCTACGATTACAGAGAAGATCGAGTTTGGACTTCTCGTTTTTCAAATTGGGCGCGCCTACCAATCGGTAAAGAACTCAATAGATCAATCCTAATTAACCTGATTAGCCTAAACACCATAGGTCTCACCGCCCCAATCTATTTGTGGATCATGATGCAAGTAAAACTTCCTGCTCGCAAATTTCGCGTTGCGATTTCTCCGATGATGGTGTATATTAAACTTGGATATTTCAGAATCATGCCCTTTTGAAGTCCTAAATTGCCATAATTAGCGAAATTGCTAAGTTTATAATCCCATCCGATGTAACAAGGAGATCCTATGAACATAAAAGAAATTCGTGCCGTAGAAATCGAAGTGAACCCCAAACCGACAACGACACCACGCACACCGAGCCGAGCAGGGTCGCATCCCATGAACCGTCCCGTCTCTCGTTATGCTGATGCCGACAGAAGAGGAGAACATGTCTCCGGTTCGGGATGGAGCCGACCCGCATGCATCGTAACAGCTGAAGATGGTACGTGGGGCTTCGGTCTCTCGCTTTACGGCGGTCCTGTGTCCCGAATCATCAACGATCACTTTGCTCCACGGCTGACTGGTGAAAATTGCATGGCGACTGAAAAACTGTGGGACCTGATGGTGCGATCTTCAGCTGCCTTCGGTGCAACTGGCTTGACAAGCTACGCTATCAGTGCTGTTGATTGTGCCCTCTGGGACCTAAAAGGTAAAATCCTAAAAAGACCGGTGTACGAACTACTGGGTGGTCCCCAAAAAGAAAAAATCTTCTGCTACGCCTCTGGTTTTGATCAGGAGTGGTATATGGAGCTCGGATTCAAAGCCACAAAACTCTTCACGCCGTGGGGTCCGATACATGGATTAGAAGGCTTACGGAAACTTGAAGACTTGGTAGCAACCACACGGGAAACGATTGGCGATAAAGTTGACTTAATGTTGGATTCTTGGACCGGGTTTGATATAGAACATACTGTGCGTGTCTGCGAAACCATGAAGCCTTATGGACTGAAGTGGATGGAGGATTACATTCCGCCTGACGATTTTGTCGGTTACGAAACAGTCCGTCAACGCCTGCCTTGGCAAACGCTCGCGACTGGTGAACACTGGTATCTACCAACTCCCTTTGCAGCAGCGGCAGGACGGCGACTCGTTGACATCTTCCAACCTGATGTTTTGTGGTGTGGTGGTATTACCGCTGCGGCGAAGATTTGTCACATTGCTGAAGCGAATGGGATTAACGTGATTACACACGGTGGCATGAATTATCCTTATGGTCAACACTTGGCATTTGCCATGCCTGCCATCACATGGGGCGAGCGTTCTGAGGGTGTCTCTTCTCCGGGTGTCCCCCTCGAAGAGATGGTCAAGTTACCAGGAACTTCGGTCATCAAAGATGGCTATGTCGCCCCCTCAGATGCCCCAGGTTTCGGTCTCGAAATTGATGAAGCGTGGATAGAAAGCGTAATGGTATAGAATCGCTGATTTAGCACATATGTATTGGTGAACTATGAATCCAACTTTAAAAGTTACAGAAGTGCTTGAAGTTGCTCTGTATGTAACAGATCTCGCTGCTGCTGAAAACTTTTATACGAAAATCTTAGGGCTTACTCTATATTCAAAAGTAGTCGGGAGGCACGTTTTTCTCCGGTGTGGTACTCGAATGGTGCTTCTCTTCAATGCCAAAACAACAATTGATGCTGATAGTGGTCCACTTGGTGTTCCTCAACATGGAATGGTTGGGGAGGGACACATCGCCTTTGCCGTGCAGGATCATGAAATCGACCAATGGAAAGAATATCTCATAGCACAGGGGATAAACATAGAAAAAGAGATTCATTGGGAACGGGGTAGATCTATCTACTTTCGTGATCCGTCGGAGAACAGCGTAGAAATCACCTCTCCTGCTATCTGGGGAATCAAGGAAGATATATTCTTTTGACTGTGGATAGGATTAAGGCCTACATGATTACTGCTACGGATCTTGCAGGCTCGTCTGAATCTCAAACATAAGGAAGTTGAGATGTGGGTTTCACTTCGTTTGCAAGTATTATAAATCGTTTGAAGGTGCTCCAACGTCGAGAAGTTTGTCTGTTTGTGGCTATTGATGGACTTGGTGGTGCGGGGAAAAGTACTTTGGCGCAACTCTTGAAACATCAACTGGAGACTATAGGTTGGATCGTGGCTGTTGTCAAGCATGATGATTTCTATCTCCCTTCTAATCAACGTGAAAACCAGAAAGTAGAAAGGATTGGTAGTGACTTTGATTGGGAGCGTCTACGCGATCAGGTGCTCATTCCTGTTAAAGAGGGACGGTCGGCACATTACCAACGCTACGATTGGGAAGCAGATGTCCTCGCTGAGTGGCATACAGTTTCTGCTTCGGATGTGGTATTTGTTGAAGGGGTATATACAATGCGGCGCGAGTTAACGGATTTTTACAATTTAAAAATATGGGTAGAATGTCCGAGAGTAATCCGTCTTGATCGAGGTATTGCGCGAGACGGAGAGAAGGCGCGTACCATTTGGGAACAGGATTGGATGCCTAAAGAAGATTATTACGTTAAAACGCATCTCCCGCGTGAAAGAGCTGATTTGTTTGTAAATGGTGCAGCGTCGTATTTACCGCTGGGTGAATTCAGTTGAAGTGTATCTCTAAAGACAGGTGTTGTGAAATCCAATGAATGACGAAATTACTATTGCCAATCGAGCGCGTTGGGAAGCCGAAGTGTTGAGAAAGGGAGGCTTTACCGTCCCATGGCTTGACCTTGATAGAAATGATATTATGCGTTATGCTGAAGGGCGGCTTGACCCGATCCCGTATCATCTCTATCAAATTTATCCGGCTTATCTACTCAGAGATGTTGCTGACAAAGAAGTATTGTGTCTCGCAGCAGGCGGTGGACAGCAGTCAGCAGTATTTGGTCTGCTTGATGCACGTGTGACTGTCATTGATTTTACGCAAGGTCAGCTTGATGGAGATATTACTGCCGCAGTGCATTACGGCTATGAGGTAGACACGCTTTGTCTCAACATCCGAGATTTATCCGCAATTGAAGACGCATCATTTGATTTTGTCTATCAAGGGCCCTCCATGAGCTGGGTGCCATCCGTTCATGAAATCTATAAAGGTGTGTCAAGGATCATCCGCCCAGGTGGATGGTATCGCGTGGATTTTGGCAATCCTGCCACTCATTCCTTAGAGTGGGATGGTGAATACTATCGCGTCGCCGAGCCATACACCGAACGCGTTTACAGATACTCAGACGGCGCATTTGACTTTCGACACTGCTTGAGTGATATATTCAACGGACTTTTGGACAACGGTTTTCGGATTGAACATGTTGAGGAACGTTCTTGGACGCAGCCTGACCTCGAAGCTGCACCAGGGAGTTGGGCACATGAAATGGCTTACAACGTGAGTTTCGCCATTGTTGCTAAGAGAGAAATGTAGATCACGTACCGCTCAGAAAGGAAAATATGGCTGTGGAGGAGTTGAATATTCGCGATGCCCGGTCAAACGACAACGAATTTGTTTTCACCGTAAAGAAAGCAGCATTCCGGGAATATGTAGAACAGGTCTGGGGGTGGGATGATAGTTATCAAAGGGAGCTGCACGATAGACGGTTTGCTTCACAAGATTTACGCATTATCCAGTTTTGTGGGACCGATGTCGGTTTCTTGGCAACGTCTCGTACTCGCGCTACACTTAAGGTTGATCAACTCTATATTCTGCCTGAATATCAAGGAAGAGGTATCGGTACAGCGTGCATGGCACGTGTTCTTGATGATGCCAGTCTTCGGCAGAAACCTGTGGTGCTTCAAGTGCTAAAAATCAACACCCGTGGTATCGCCTTCTACCAGAAACTGGGATTCATTATTGTCGGTGAAACTACGACGCACGTTCAGATGAAAAAGGTGCCTGAGTGAGGTTATAAACATAGTAGGCACACTCCGCTGTGCCGTCCCTGATTTATTTCTGCAAAGTAGTAGGCACACTCCGCTGTGCCGTCCCTGATTATTTCTGCAAAGTAGTAGGCACACTCCGCTGTGCCGTACACGTGAGTATTTGTATTATGCCTATTGATTTCATTGAAGCACTCGCCACAGATGACCTATCTGCCATAAAAGCATCTCCTAAAACTGATGTTCATTGTCATGCGTTCTTCAGCGCACGCCGAGAGAATGTAGAACGCTGGGTGGAACATCCTCTAACGAAACCTCCTGCTAAGATGGGTGGGGTTGAAGGAATGATGGCGTATGCAGACGCCGTCTTAGCACCACATATACTACACCAACAAGGTTTTGAATTCGTCGCTGTGTCAGCGATGAACGATGCGATCCGAGATGGCGTTGTTATGCTTGAAATGAGCTTCGACATCCGACTCGCAGAATTCTATCCCAATGGATTATCGGAACTTTGCGTGTTTATTGAGGCGTTAGTTGAGTGGTATCAAACGCAGGTTGAGTTACGTCCAGAACTCGGTTTTTCAAGAGGTAATGCCAACGATACGAAGTTAGTGAAATTGGCACACGAAGCAGTAGAATTAGGTGTGTTTCAATCGATTGATCTCTATAGCCGCCAAGAGGCGTGTCCGCCAGAGGTTATGAAGCCATTGTTTACAAAGGCACGTGATGCAGGAATGAAACTCAAAGCGCATGTTGGCGAGTTCCGGGATGCCGAAGAAGTTCGACGGACTGTTGAAGTTCTTGACTTAGACGAGGTCCAACACGGCATCGCTGCCGCAGAATCGGTTGAAGTGATGCAGTGGCTCTCGGAAAATCAGATTCAATTGAACGTATGTCCAACAAGCAACGTGATGCTGGATGGTGTGTCGGATCTCGCCTCACATCCCATTCGCGCTTTGTTTGACCACGGCGTACTGGTGACCATTAACACAGACGACCTGATGATATTCGATCAAAGCGTTTCTGAGGAGTATCGAAATCTCTACCGAGCCGGTGTTTTCAGCGCGCAAGAGTTAGACGATATTCGGTGTGCGTCCCTGAAAACTGAGAGCGTATAAGAAGATACTTCCCGGTTTGCTATGGTTACTCGACCCGTGGTTGTCTTGCAGACGGATTTCTTTGTAAACGGACTTTTGAATCTTTCAACGGAAGTTCAATACGTGCGCCGTTGTGTAGGTGTGATTCAATTATGCCAAAGATCAGTTCAGTGCTGGCATACGCGCACCGGACGCCGCCTCGGGTCGGTTCCCCTGTATCTAATGCGTGAACAAGGTCTTTAATCAAGTTTGCAGTACTACTGGTATGTTCAAATGAGGGAAAGGTTTCGGGTATCTGACAGGTCCTCCACCCGGGTACATCTTGCCCTTTACGGAGATGCCACTGCCAACCGTTGTTCCAGCAAGTAACCGTTCCACCATCACAAATTGCTTCCCATTCACTACTGCGTGGTGTTAGCAACGCATGTGCCGTCACACCATTTTCAAACTGGATTGTTCCTCCTCCACTCGGATCGGCCCGCAGCTCATCCCCTTCAAAAACCGAATCGCCTTGTGGAAGATAGCCTGTGATCCAACTCGCAGAAGCATCGCTATTCAAACGTAAAATTAAGTCGATGTGATGGCTTGCTGAGTTGAAAAGTGTACCGTTTGAATAGATAATCAGGGTTCGTAGTTTACCGATTTCACCACTGTCAATGATCTCTTTCATCTTGTCAAAACCTGTATGCCACCGGCGATTTGTACCAAGGTTAAAGGCGACGTTGTTTTCTTCTACCGCAGATACCATTGCTGCTGCTTCGTCCATAGAAGCTGCCATCGCCTTTTCTGCATAGATGGCTTTCACACCGTGCGCTGCTGCGTAAATAACAATTTCTGCGCGATGCTCTGGTTGTGTGGCAACACTGACGATATCAGGCTGTTCTTTTTCAAGCATGTCACGGTAATCGGTGTATTGATTCGCTTTTGGGACGTTATATCTGTTTCCAAAATGTTCCATTACTTCTGGACGCAGATCAGCACATGCGACAAGGTCGGTTCGCTCTTCGGCAAAATAGCCTGCAGCATGGGAGTAAGGTAACTTAATCGCTTCGTAATCGGGGACTTCGTTATCAATAAATGCACCCATCCGGCTACAACCAATAACAGCGGCACGATACGTTTTCATCGGTATTCTCCCTATCCTCAATAGTTGAAATGAAACTCACAGAACTAAGATTATTCGACAAAAAATTTGTTACCTACCTCAGATACAAATTCCAGAGTTTTTCGCTAAATAGTGATTCGATGGCTCCTTTTTCCGCATTCGATCAATTGTTCACTCATGAAAAGAATAACCAATTTTGTAAAACACGTCAAGAACAAATCAGTCTGATTTTCCTTGACGAACAGAGGTGAATCGTGTATCCTTAGAGAAAATAAATATGGAGCGAAATTTGTGAGTGAAAAAATATGTATTATGACGGCTTACGCCGACGAGACCCGTGCCCTCTTGAAGGTCTTGGGTCAGGAAGTAGGTAATTCCGTTGATTGGAACAACAGACTACAGTTTGAATGCTTCTATAAAAACAAAAATTGGATTGTCATGCAGTCGGGAATGGGCAAAGTGCGTGCGGCATCAATGTGCCAAATGATAATAGACAAGTATCAGGTGGATACCTTCTTTGAGTTCGGATTTGCCGGAGGGTTGGTAGAGACCTTGAATATCGGGGACATTGTGGTAATTACCGGTGTCTCTGAACACGATATCCCAAATAGATCTGAGATTCAGCTTGAGCAAGAGATATGGAGGGATTATCTTTTTCAAGTTTCTGCATCTTCAATCACTAAATTCGCAACCGACCTATCAGCGAATCCTAATATTACTATTACAAAATCCACCGTAATTTGTGGAGATATGGACATATACGATCGTGAGGTTAGAGACAAGATTGCCATAGAGAGTGGTGCTGTCGCAGTGAATTGGGAATCGTCCGCAATTGTGGATGTCTGTGCGATCAATAACGTCAAGTATATCGGCATCCGCGCCATATCAGACTTGTGTGTTTCAGAGGATAGCGGTCCTATTCCCGAAGAGAGGGTTAAACGCTTGCAGGAATCAACTGAAGCTTACGTGAATGCTTTGGTAGACTTCAGTGTGTTAGAAGTCAATGCCTAAATAGGACAGTTCATCCACCGTTACAGCGAGCATAGGATGTGAGTATTTACGGGCCGATATTGAGCGATAGTGCTGGATCATTGAGGGCATATGGTATCTGATAGAGAACTGATGAAAATACAGGTTGAAGCCCTATTCACACAGGATAAGAATGGATGCCTTCAACATATCAACGAATCTTATGGTGATATGGAACTAGCACCTCGTTTCTTCTTTGGATACACCAACGAAGGTTCAATATGTAAGTTCCGGTATGACCTTCCGGACAGTGTAGTTGCTCAACTAATGGAAGTTGCTGTTGAACCGCTCCTTATGAATTCCCAGAAGATTCCAAAGAATCATAGGCAATTTGAGGCTATTCTTCAAAATCATACACCGATTAAACGTATCTGGATCGGGCCTGCTTATCGTTTTCCTGAACACATTGTACCACCGAAAAGTGTTGTCCGGCTATCGCATGCGCACGTTGAACTTTTGAAGGGAGACTTTGAGGAAATGGTGCCCGAACTCAATGATTGCCAGCCTTATTTGGCAGTTGTTGAGGATTCACAGGCGGTGTCAATTTGCCGGAGTGTTCGCTTGTCATCGCGTGCCCATGAAGCTGGCGTTGAAACGCTGGCTGGTTATCAACGGCGTGGATATGCAATGTCTGTTGTCGCTGCTTGGGCTCTTGCTGTCCGTGCCCTGAATCTTATCCCTCTCTACAGCACTTCGTGGGACAATGTTGCTTCTCAAGGTGTTGCCCAACGGTTGGGCTTGGTGCAGTATGGCGTGGACTATCATGTGACATAACATGTGCCAGGAGATATCCTCAGATCCGCTTACGTCTTGCCTTCAAAAGTACATCCGAAATTGTGTCTGCGTAAAAGATTATTATTTATTTTTAATCTTAACACATTTGTCTTTGAATCTTTGGTATAAATCTGAAGTGATTTGCAGATGACAGAACGGTGGTGATTAAACCGATGGCAATGTCCGTTTATGCAGGCACAACTTTAGTAGAAGCACAAAAGATGGTCGAAGGCGATTACTCGGCTTTTGATTGGAGGCGTCGTATCATCTATTGCCAGGTTTATCTTGGTATAGATCCAGCAATTCGGGATGCCGAGAATGCCCTTGACAGTGACGAAGACAAACCTGTCGTTGTGGTTTTACTCCTCAAATCAGAGAAGATGCTTGTCAAAAACCGAGTCAGGCGTCTAAGTGCCATCAAAGGTACACGAATTCTATCGGACGAAGAACTCCTGAAACGGACAGGTTACATTTTTGATAACGAAAAATGGGATGGATCCCCCGAAGGCATTGTGATGCGTGCAAGCAATGGTGTTTATGTTGTGCAGTGCGATGCGGTTCAATATCAATGCTCACTGCGCGGAAAACGAGACGCGTTTAGCAAAAACCAACAGGTTTATGTTGGGGACCGAGTCAAAATTCAGGTAATTGATGAAAAACACGGTGTCATTGCCACCGTTATGCGTCGCAAGAATCAATACAAACGGCGGGGAACTCAGTCTAAACGGGTTGTTCTCATCCCGAATCTTGATGGGATGGTTATCGTCTCTTCCGTAAAAGAGCCTCCGATCTGGCAGCGAATGCTGGACAAATTTCTCGTTATCGCTGAAGCATCGGGCATTGAACCGCTTATCTGTTTCAATAAAATTGACATGCTCGAAAACCGATCAGAAGTAGATTCGATGGTCGCGCTTTACGAAAAAATCGGTTATCGAACAATTATCACTAGTGCCACAACTGGCGAGGGAATTGAGGATTTGAAAGCGTGGATGAAAGGAAAGATTTCGATGCTTTCTGGATTGTCGGGCGTTGGAAAATCCTCGCTCTTAAATGCCCTTCAACCCAGTTTAAAGTTGAAAACAAACGAAGTAAATCCACGACGTGGCGGAAGGCACACGACCGTTGCAACTCAACTTTACAGGTTGGATTTCGGAGGTTTTATCGCTGATACGCCAGGTCTACGCGAGTTGCACTTTTGGGACATCGAGCCTCGCTTGATGGACCGGTATTTTCCAGAAATAAATTCACTCCGAGAGCGTTGCGTGAAAGGTGCCTGCACACATGTTTATGAGGAAGGTTGTGTGGTGCAGGCTGCCCTGAAAACAGGAGACATCTCAAGATTTCGGTATCAAAGTTATTGTGAGTTTCAATAATAGGGCAATTATAGTAATATATAACCAGAGTTTTACGGGCATTCGGGCGTAAAGCCCAACGCTTTAGCTTTGGGATATAGGTTTCCCGCTAAAGGCGTAATCCCTGTGAAATAGATTTGACAAAATAGGCTAAAATGTAGTGTAATTATAGTATCAAGTTGGCAGACATAACGAGCGTTGTTGCGAGACGACGTGTCTGCCTACCCACTCGTTAGGGGTTAAAGACTTCAGACTTGATAGTCCATGAAAACCTATAAGTATAAGATATACAATCAGTCGAATACAATCCGCATTGGCAACTTGCTTGACGATATGTGGCAAGTGCATGAATACTTCCATAAGTGGCAAGACCAAAGATACAAAGACGGCTTATCGTATGCCAACTACGCTGCAATGTGTCAACATGTGAAGGATTTGAAACGCAGCACGCATCCACATTGGCAGTCTTTGCCAAGCCAAGCGATCCAAGCAGAGTTGGAACGTATTGATAATGCGTATCAACGCTTTTTCAAAAAACTCGGTGGTAAACCCCATATCAAACCTCGTCATAAGTTTAAGTCTATCACGCTTAAACAAGCTGGATATAAACTCACTAACAATCATATCACCTTGACGTTGCGTAAATGGAATCCTAGAACACGGAAGTGGCAGTTTGATAAAGTGCCTTACACGTTTCATAAGCACCGTCAATGGCATGGCACGTTGGTCCGTATCACAATCAAACGAGACACTTGTGGTCATTATTGGCTTTGTATCACAACAACCTACACAGATTCTAAACCATTGCCAGCAACAGGTCAAAGCGTTGGGGCAGACAATGTAATACAAGGAATGGATTTGGTCTATTCCCAGACCAAATCCGGTATGAAAGACGCATATTTGACCCTTAGCACGGGTGAGAAGATACAACACCGACAACCTTTGAAACAGTCCTTGAACAAACTTCGTAGTCTCAACAAAGAACTTTCTCGGAAAAAGAAAGGTTCTAATCGCTGGTGGTGGTGTGTCCGAGAACTCGCACGTCTCTATCGGAAAATAGCCAACCAACGCAACGACTTTCATTGGCAACTTGCAAGTAAACTTTGTAAGAAGTTTGATACGATAGTCCTTGAGACGTTGAACCTTGAGGGTATGAAACGCCTGTGGGGACGTAAAGTCTCTGACCTCGCCTTCTACCAGTTTGTTGAGATATTGAAGTATAAGTGTCAAAAACATAAGCGTCTTTTCAAACAAGTCGGTCAATGGACTGCTACAACGAAACCTTGTTCCGATTGTGGGTATCATAACCAAACCCTCACTCTGAATGATAGGCAGTGGAGATGCCCCGCCTGTGGTTCACACCACGATAGGGACATCAACGCTGCGATAAACATTTTGCGGGCAGGGATAGCCGTTCCTTGACGATATGCCTACGTTTTGCGTAGGGAAATGCCCACAGGTGGAGCGAAAATAAGACGGTGGACTCTACGAGAACACCGCAGTCGCTATGAAACCGAAGCCCACGCCTTTAGGCGTTGGGTGCTATCACGCTCTGAATTGACACCTTAAGGCATTATTTTTATTCCGTCAACATTATCAGTACTTTGTAAATTCTTTTTCGAGAGAGGTTGATTAATCTCTTCAATCCAACCTACCAGTTACGCTTTTGAGTTAAACCCATGACTTTATTTTTCAGGGATAAATCACGAACACTGAACAGGACCCTTAACTAACCATATAACAATCGCGAGACTGTCTCTTCACAGACTGGTAACTAGAAAGGAACAATAAGCCATGCAACGAATGACAAATCGATATAGTGCTCTTATTAGAAAAGGGTTCAACAGACAATTTTGCTTGATAGGCATCAGCTGCATATTGCTCCTCACTTTCACTTCGGTGGGGTTTACCGATGAACTGGGACTCGTCACTGAAGTGGAATTTCAACCTTTGGCATCGGCAACCCAACGGCTCATTGAAGCATTGGATTATCTCGGTTCGCCATTATCTGAAGACGATCTCTCAGCAATCAAGGACGCATTAGTCTCTAATAATCAAGCGCAGTCGATCGCTGACATTCAGAGATTACTTGATCCATACTGTCTTGCTGGGGTTAATATCAACCCTGAGAGTCGGGTCAAAGTTAAGGAAGGTCCAGCTAATAAAGAACTGATGCAACAGGGGTGGCGTACCTTCTTAGTAAAGGTCCACAATGAGGCTGGTGTGACAGCACCTTTAGTCGCAGAGAGCGAAAATGCCGCACCACTTTATAAACGTTCCACCGGAAGTCCTGATCCTCAAATGACCGTGTCTGAAAGCGACCTCCCACATCGGTTTCTTGATATTGAAGTCTATGCCAGTCCACCCTTGAAGGCGAGCCTTTCAGGGCTGGAATTGGAGTATCGCATTGTTCAACTCTACAGTCGTGATGCCGGAAAACGAGAGGCGATGCTCGGTTTCAACATCGGTCAGGGGAGCCAAGACATCGGGTTCCGCAATACAGTGCCGGTTCTGTTCCAGTGTGTCCCAGCGGTAGACGTAACCTTAGAGGTATTGGACTTTGATGGAGAGCCAACAACCGCTTCTTTTGTCATTCGCGATGACTGGAATCGAGTATACCCATCGCGTGCGCGGAGACTCGCTCCGGATTTCTTCTTTCACAATCAGATTTATCGGCACAGCGGTGAGTCTGTTCTCTTGCCGCCGGGCAGCTATACCGTTGAATACACGCGGGGACCTGAATATCAGGTAAAGACACAAACGATTACCGTTCCGAATACCGAGACTCACCACGAGACCTTTCGTCTGGAAAGATGGATTCATGTCGCAGCGGAAGGTTGGCGTTCCGGCGACCATCACGTACACGCAGCCGGTTGCGCGCACTATGAAAGTCCTACAGAGGGTGTTACACCCGAGGATATGATGCGCCACATTCTCGGAGAAGATGTTAATGTGGGTTGTGTGCTCTCCTGGGGACCCTGCTGGTATTACCAGAAACAGTTTTTCGATGGCAAGGTTCATGAACTCTCGACCGATGACTACGTGATGCGCTACGACGTAGAGGTATCAGGTTTCCCTTCCTCGCATGCTGGACATCTTTCCATACTACGGCTTACTGAAGACGACTACAGAGGTGTTGAACGTATTGAGGACTGGCCCAGTTGGGATTTACCAGTTCTTCAATGGGCAAAGGAGCAGGGTGCTGTAACGGGGTTCAGTCATAGCGGTTGGGGCTTGAAAGTAGACGGAGACGAACTCCCCAATTACAACATGCCGCCCTTTGATGGCATCGGTGCGAACGAATACATCGTGGATGTCGTCCATGATGCTGTTGATTTTATTTCTACGGTAGATACTCCCTCCATTTGGGAACTGAGTATCTGGTATCATACCCTTAATTGTGGGTTCCGCACTCGAATCAGTGGCGAGACGGATTTCCCTTGCATTTACGGTGAACGGGTCGGATTAGGTCGTGTGTATGTAAAAATGCCTGCAGGTGCTCTCGACTTTGATGAGTGGGTAATGGGATTGCGAGATGGTCGTTCCTACGTCGGAGACGGCAAAAGTCATCTGCTGGACTTCACCGTGGGTGGTGTACCAGTTGGAGAGGAGACACCTACTGGAAACATTAGCCAGTTGAATTTAGAGAAACCGAGCACAGTAAGTATTACTGCTCGTGTTGCTGCGCGATTGAACGAGGAACCCAACCCTGAGATAAAGAATCGTCCGTTAGACCAGAAACCGTATTGGGATATTGAACGTGCTCGCGTTGCGGAAGATCGAATGGTGCCTGTTGAACTCATCGTCAACGGTCAAGCAGTTGAGACGCAAGAAATTGTGGCTGCCGGTGAGATCGTTCCTATTCAGTTTGAGGCAACCATTGACAGGTCGAGTTGGGTCGCGCTCCGTATCTTCCCGTCGTCCCATACGAATCCGGTTTTTGTCATTGTGGACGGGAAACCAGTCCGGGCAAGTCGTAGAAGTGCGCAGTGGTGTTTGGATGCCGTGGATGTTTGTTGGAACGAGAAAGTTGGACGTATTCGAGAGGACGAACGCGATGCTGCCCGTGAGGCGTATAACGTAGCACAGCAGGCGTATCAAAAAATTCTTGAAGAATCTGATGTGGACTGAATAAACTTTTAAGGAAAGGAACAGCAGTGTTATGAAACTTACACCCCAAGAGGTAGAACAATTCAGGCAGGTAGGCTATCTCAACATCAACAGGCGTCTCATTGATGACGAACACCTTGCCGTGCTACGTGAACATTACGATGCGCAGTTTGCACAGAGACGCGGCACTATCGGTGAGGGGTTGCGGAACCTTGCAGTCGTCGGGGACTCGGAAAGTGATGAAGATGCCGATCGGGACGAAGAAATGTTGCAGATCATGGAGATGTGGAGTTTGGATGAGGAATTTCGGAAGTTACTCTATCACGAACCGCTGTTAGACATCGCCGAGAGTTTAATCGGAACCGATATCCAGTTATTTCATGATCAGGCCCTCTACAAACCCGCCTATCATGGTGGTGAAGTGTATTGGCATCAGGACAATGCATATTGGCAATGCGATCCGCCGAATCTTGTGAGTATCTGGATAGCACTTGATGATGCCGATGAGGAGAACGGTTGTATGAACGTTATCCCCGGCAGTTATGTAGAAGGATTGGCGGCACACGGACGTGCAGAGTCAGAGAAAGGTAAGTTGCCAGCGTTGTTGCAGGTGGATGCTGATATAGATCGTGCTGTACCAGTGCCAGTTGAAGCCGGATGCGCGATGGTACATCACTGCATGACACTCCACCAAACGAATCCGAACCGCTCACCCCGAGACCGTCGGGCGATGGTCATCCATTACATGCAAACCGGTACGCGGAACCGCGATGGCGAGGTGATGAAAGACAAACCGCTCCTACGCGGAGAATTGGCGTAGCGTAAATTGCTACAATACCATTCGGTGTACCTCACTGTTTTTTCGGAGCAAGACAATGCGGATCCAGTTGACTGATGCAGAACAAGCGAACGGAAGAATGTGTGACGTACACCTGAATCTGGCTGTTCGGCTACTGCGAGAAGTGGGTGCTGTGATCCTTGAGGAAGCTGTGCCACTTGAGATTGTCAAAGAAGCGCGAATCGCCTATATTGACGCAATCCGACGTGGTCTGACCCGTAAAGCCCGTCATGCAATGGAGATGCCGTTTTTCCATCATCAATTCATCACGAACCCGTTCTCGCTCCAAGTCATTGAGGCAGCTATGGGCAAGAAGGTGGCACTGTTTCGCTGTGGGATTCATGATGTGCCGCCAGATATAGATGGAAACCAAGTTGATAGGGCACCCCACCGCGACGGCAACCATCTGTTTCCTGAATTGCCATGTGTACTACCGGTTTCTGGTATTTATGTTAATATCCCATTCGTCGATTTTTTAGAAGAAAATGGAGCCACTAAGATATGGCCCGGATCGCATCTAATTATGGATTCCCCACCTTCAGATGTCCGGTATTTGGGTGAGCGAAGTAAGCACCTTCCAGCACAACAGGCACTAATGCCTATGGGTGCTCTGATTCTTCGTGATATGCGATTGTGGCATGTCGGTATGCCGAACAGGACCGACACCCACCGACCTATGCTTGATATCGGCTATACACGCGTATTCCCGCATGCAAGCGAACGGCTTCGTGTCCCTCAAGAGATTAAGAAACAGTGGTCTAAAGAAGCCAAGAAACTTCTCAGAACAGCTTAAACCTTTTTCAAGCGGAAAATCGTATGTCAAACGCCAACCCCAGGACCACATTCAATACCGCTGCAACACTCTATGAAGAGGTGCGACCCGGATATCCTGAAAAGCTGATTCAAGATGTTGTAGACCTTTCTGGACTCAACGATCATAGTCGGATCCTTGAAGTCGGGTGCGGCACCGGAAAAGCAACCCAATCCTTTGCGGAGCGTGGGTATGCGTTGGTCTGTCTGGACATCGGTGCCGACTTGATAGCCGTTGCGCAAGAAAAACTAAAAGCGTATCCCAATGTTACGTTTGTAAAGACAGCATTTGAGGAGTGGAAACCGGAATGGAGTTTTGATTTGATTATTTCTGCCACTGCCTTTCATTGGATAGACCCGCAAGTAAGATATCTGAAGGCGTCCGAGGTCCTTGAATCAAACGGTTTTCTTGCTGTTTTCTCGAACCAACATGTCAGGAAAGAGGAAGGATTTTTTGCTGAAGTCCAGAGTCTATATGATAGATACTACCTTCCACTGACCCCAAATCGCCCTACGCATACTGCGAATCTTCCGGGTGTAGAAGCCTTTCACTCCCCAATTCGACGCGTATATCCATGGATACAAACGTATTCATCAGAGCAATACATCAAAGTTCTCAATACCTACTCGGATCACATCGCGTTGCCAGATAAGAATAAACAGCTTCTGTTTGAAGGGATTGTTAATCTCATTGAGACGAAGTACGACGGCAAGCTAACCAAACACTACGCCGCCTTTCTTGACCTTCGGAAAACAAAATGAAAAGGGACAGACGGATGAAGATCACAAAGATTGAGACATTCCAGCCCCTTACTATTTTGAGCAACCCTCACGGAATCTGCGAGTGTGTGAAGAGTTCACCAAACGTATGGACTTGCCAGTGAGTCTGCATATTAGTAATTTAGAATACGGGTATGAGGCAGCCGAGCGCGGTGCTTGTACTGTCTTCAACGTTGCGTGTGTAGCAGGAGGTCCTACCCATATCCGTGCTGAATCCAGCCATCTCTATCCACCTGAAGCACCCGGACTCGGTGTCGGATTAGATGAAGACAAGCTGAAGGCGTTAACAGTCGCATCGGCATAAGATTACAACTGAAAACCAAAATTGACATCTATCTTCAATTGTGATACGCTAATGTATCTTCGGTATCAACACGCCGAAGCCAGAAAGAAAATCTAACTTGCAAATTACTTGTCGGAGGAAAAAGTATGTTTGTTATCATTGCTCCCATTCAGATTAAAGAAGGTCACAGAGATGCGTTTATCGAATCAATGATAGATGACGCGAAAGGCTCTGTTGAGAATGAACCTGGCTGTCTGAGATTTGATGTAATTCAGGACGGTGCCGATCCAAATCGGATCTGGCTTTACGAGGTTTATGTAGACGCAGATGCGTTCCAAGAGCATTTAAAAGCCCCACACTTCATTAAGTGGCGGGATACTGTCAAAGACTGGTTCGCTGAGAACGAATTTAAGGGCGCAGGTAGCGGAAGTTCCATGATTTACCCGCCAGACGACGACTGGAAGTAACCCGTTTTGAGAGTTAATGCACTGTCCATAGTTTCACCATCTGTACAGCGCATTGTTGCGGGAAAAAAGGTCGTCGAAATCCGACGTTGGCTGCCACCAGATATCCCATTTCTTGATCTTGTGCTTGTAGAGAATGAAATTTACTTGACCGAGGAAAGACAGGAAGATCCGAATGGGATGGCGCGGGCAATTGTGGACATTACGGGTGTTCACGAATGGACACCTGAAGAAGCGGAATCACAAGGGATAGATTGGTCTCCTAACTATGTCTGTTGGGAATTGTCAAATGTCCGCTCGATAGTTCCATCTGTTCCTTGTGCGGCGCGACGGAAAATTTATCAAATCGACATTGACGCTCGCCTACCTATTGGTTATTGACATCGACTTGATTGTTGATGTGCCAATTGGAATACGAGAGGAGAGCTACCGGCATGATGCAGTTCACTAACACACTTGTTAGGTCGTACGAAAAGTATGCCCATGAAAGAGCATCTCACTCTCCTGACGAATTCAAGGAGCAAGAGCGGTCGGAGTTTCTACAATTCTTGAAGCATGAAGGAAGAGGGACACTCCTCGAAATTGGGTGTGGACACGGTCAGGATGCACAGTTTTTTCAAGCGCAAGGATTCCAAGTTTTGGCGGTGGACAATACACCAACGATGGTCAAACTCACTGCAGAAAAGGGAGTCCCCGCGCAAGTCTTGGATTGCTACGATCTCGACGAAATTAGCGAGCGTTTTGATGCAGTGTATACCATGAATTGTCTCTTACACATACCAAAACAGGATTTTGATCAGGTTTTGCGTCTAATTTCAGAGAGACTCAATGAAAACGGCTTAATGTATCTTGGTATTTGGGGTGACCAAGACTTTGAGGGTATCTGGGAACAAGATATATATGAGCCGAAGCGGTTTTTCTCTTTTTGGAAGACAAAGGCACTTCTTGAAGTCCTACAACGATCATTTAGATTAGAGTACTACCGGCGATTAGAGCCTCGTGAAGGTAGAATATTCAATTCTTTTATTGTCCGTAAGATATAGAGCAGGTCTTGAGCATATCGCCTTTGGACAAAGCCGCAACGACTTGGGGTATGCTCAAAAAGGTTGGCGGATAAGCGTATGTTAAATATTAGGTTAGCGTGCCCTGATGATGCCCATGCAGTTCACCTAATATTACAAGAAACATGGGGAGAATCGCTTCTCTTTGATATATTCATCAATCACATTTCGTCGCCTGAGCGTCAGGTCTTCGTTGCGGTCGATGTTGATGAAGTTGTAGGTTTCCTTTCAGCATTTCTGGTCTCCAGTGCAACATCGCGATGGGAAGTGGATCTTATTGTTGTTCATTCTAAAAGTCAGGGAATGGGTATTGGCACCTCTCTCATTGAGGAAGCGTTAAGTTACGGTTCCAATCTCGGAGCACACTCGGCTGAGGCATCAATCCGCGTTGATAATTATCCAAGTCAACGCGCATTTTCCAAAACAGGTTTTACGACGGACACTCAGGTACGTACCCTCACCCTTTGGGATCCTTTGGCTTGCGAATCCGCTGTTGATGTGCCGGAAACTGTTCACTTTATACCTGTTGATACGCTGCTCTATCGTGGGTTGTGGATTGAGAGGTTTATTGAGTCTCAGCTATCCCCAAAGGAGCAGTGCGATGTAATTCGTGTGGCTCGAAATTCTATTTTTCATGAGAACCGCTTAAATACAGGTATGTTTATTCCAGACAGCCTTAAACAGACTCTCGTTCCTGATCTATTAACCGCTGCCACCGATTACGGTCAATATCACAGGTGGCAATACACATTCGAGTAAGAACTTAAAATGCGCGAAAAAATCTCTTTCAGTCCAGAGGATCAACAATTTATTGACCGAGCCATAGATTTTTGCCAACGAATGGGTGAACGTGCTGTCCTCATGTTGGTTGGGAGTCGTGCCGCTGGCTTTGCCGATGAAGGGTCGGATCTTGACCTGTGGGTCATTGGCGATAAACAGCGACTTTCTGATGAGGATCGAAAGACTTATGAACGAAGACGGGAACTTTTCATTGATCGAGGCGATTTGGAAGCCCACTGGTCATTTTATGATGAAGGTGACCTGCGGGCATGGTTGGAGACGTGGCCAGATGAGAAGATGTGGATTGTTGCCACTGCGCGGACACTCTACGGTTGTTCAAGTGCCGCAGAAGAACTGAAGCAGCACTATTGTCTGTATCCGCTGGAGGTCGCTGGAAGTAAGTTGAAGTGGATATTTGGTAAGTATTGTTTCTTATTGTCTGGGGCACTGAGTATGGTCGCCCGGAATAAAGTAGAAACGGCGGTTGTTGTGGTTGGAAACGTTATTGAGTATCTCTGCAAAATCTGCTGCGTCGCTGACAGACAACCCTTTCCCTACGACAAATGGCTCGTTGAAGCAGCTAAACAGACACAAGTGGGTGCATTGGTATATCCGTCGATTCAACGGGCAGCAAATGGCATTGGAGAATTACTCAACCCACCCACTGACCGGAACTGGCGTGACTGGACACCCGTGAAAGAATTGCAGGCAACATTGCAGATTGTTCAAAACGGGCTAAAGGAACTGGGTTGGATTGAAGATTGGATTGACGATCCGTATGCAGCTTACTTTGAAGAGACAGTCAGACGACCTGCGCCCTGAATGTTAGCAAAAAATATGAATACACCCATGCAGAATAATTAACACAATAAGGTTTGCCATGACTCAATTGTCTCTCCAAGTCGGAGATATCGTCCAACCTATTAAACACGTTGACTTGCCTCAGAAAACGGATTACACAGGTAAATTCGTTACGCTAACTCCAGTCAACCCACAAGCAGATGTTGCTGACCTTTATAAGTGCTCACACGGCTCTGATGTAAGAGAGCAAATCTGGACCTACATGAGTTACGGCCCCTTTGATAGCAAGCACGACATGCAAGCGTGGCTTGAAGACGGAGCCAAATCAGAGGATCCACTCTTCTTTACCGTCCACCACCTTAAATCTGGGCATCGTGTAGGCATGGTCAGCTTTCTAAACATAGTTTCAGATATGCGACGATTGGAACTCGGGCACATCTGGTATTCGCCAGACTCTCAGAGATCGAACGTAAACACGGAAGCCATATACCTAATGCTCTGCGAGGCTTTCGATAGGTTAAAATACCGCCGAGTCGAATGGAAATGCGATTCTCTGAACGAACGTTCTCGGTCAGCGGCACTGCGTCTCGGTTTTAAGTTTGAGGGTCTCTTCAGACAGCACATGATCATAAAAGGTCGAAGCAGGGATACCGCTTGGTATTCAATGTTAGACAGCGAATGGGCTGCTATTAAGAAGAACATGGAGATGTGGTTGTATCAGAACCCAGACCAGCAGTTGTCCTTAACAGCACTCAACTGCAGTAAATTTTCTCGTTAACTTTCTAAATATGAGAGAAATCAGTTTTTATCGCACGGTGTCTGGACGTTGTCCAGTTGAAGAATTTTTGGATTCGCTTACCTCTAGGCAAAGTACTAAAGTTACTTGGACCTTGCGGTTGATTGAGGAATTGGAATTTATTCCGAAACAGTACTTTAAAAAGCTGGTTAATACAGATGATATTTGGGAGGTACGTGTTAGGGTTGGTAGAGACACATTAAGATTTTTTCCTTTTTTGATGGTCCAAAGTTGGTGGTTCTTAATCACGCCTTTTCAAAACAAACGCAAAAGATTCCGAGGTCTGACATTCGTCTGGCGGAACAGAGAAAACGGGATTATTTTAGGAGGAAAGAACAATGAGTGACTTAAAGCAATATGTCGAAAAACGTAAAGCCAGAGATCCTGAATTTGCCGAAAATTACGAGGCTGGTTACTTGGAATTCAAGATCGGTGTTCTCCTTCGGCAAGCCCGAGAAGAGGCTGGCTTAACCCAAGAACAAGTAGCACAAAAATTGAATACCAAAAAATCTGCTATTTCACGAATAGAAAATCATGCTGAAGATGTTAAGTTATCGACTTTAGGAAAGTATGCAAAAGCAGTTGGAAAAAAGTTACATTTATCAGTCGGATAGTTAAGGAGACAAATTAATGAGCAAATTAAGATTCGCTTGCCATCTCATCCAGTTTGGCGGAGAACAGCAAGAAAATCCAGAAAAAGTGTTGCGCGAAGTATCCGATGCGGGTTGGGAAGGGGTCGAAAGTGTTCCTATTGAGAGTTCAGAGCAACTCGTTGAAATGGCAACCCTTGCACGCAGTTTAGGACTCCATATCGTTAATGCCGGTGGTGCGGGACTTGACAGAGTTAGGTTCAACATCACGCTCGGCAATAATGCAGCGGAAGTCCCTTCATTGAGGCGTTCAGAATGGGGTGGCCCCGATCCAAACGATGCTGATTTCGAGAATGCTGCTCGGACGTTAGACGAAATGCTCGCGTTCTGCGATGGTCATCACATCAAAGGCTTCCACCACGCTCACCTCGGTACAATGCTTGAAACCGTTGATGATGCCGAACGTCTCTTGGCAGCTGCACCGAGTCTATGGTTGCTATTTGATACAGGTCACATGCTTGCTGCCGGAAGCGATCCGATGCAGGTTTTTGAAAGCGAAAATCTACGGAATAGAATTGGACATGTCCATCTCAAAGACTGCCACGCCGACGATCCAGATACATGGGATTATAGAACACAGCGTTTTGGTGAGCAGGCGCGTTTTGCAGAACTCGGTGCGGGAAACTTAGGACTTGATGTCAAAGCCGCACTTGAAGGACTCGAAGCAGTCGGTTATGACGGATGGGTCTCTGTCGAACTTGACCGTCCGTATCCACCGCGTCCAGCAGCCGAAGCTGCAGTGGTAAACCGAGAATACCTGCGAAGTTTGGGGTATTGAACGGAGGCAGTCACGGGTTTAACTGTGAGGTATCCTTTCTACCTGAGTCCTGCCGCGTGCCTACCCGCAGCCGGATCGCCAGCAGCATGGAACGTTCCGTTATCTTTATTAACATAGACCATAACAGGCGCAGCAATAGCACCACCTTGTGTCTTGACTTGATGACCACGCTTGGCAAGTTCCTGCTGAACCTCCTCGCTCACACTATTATTGATGGTCAACGAACCTGCTTGTCCAAATGTTTCCGCACGATTAGGGTTCGGATCGAACGAATTTTCATGGTGTCCGGTAGCGAAGCGTGGTGCGATGACAGCATCTTCAGGCTCCATACCGAACTCGATGAAATCGAGCAGCAAATTCATCGTCGCTTGGTCTTGCAAATCTCCACCGGCAACACTGATTGATAGAATCGGGGATCCATCCTTAAGAACCAGCGTAGGTGTCAGCGTAATCCTCGGACGCTTTCCGGGTTGGATACAGTTCGGATGACCGGCGGTCGTGTTAAGACTCCGTAGACGATTGCCATAACTGACGCCTGTGGGACCAACCATACCGCCTGCATGGTAGACGTTAGCACTCGGTGTCGCAGCGACGACATTTCCCCATCTGTCGGCAATAGCACAGGTTGTTGTCCCGCCTACGCCCGGTCTGAACACGCCGCCTGCTTTTAGTGGCTCCATGTTATCCACATCTCCGGGTCGTGCTTCGTGTGATGCCTCTTGCATATCAATTAGGGGTCGGCGAATCTCGGTATAAGCATCGGAGAGCAGTCCAGATAGTGGCACGTCCACAAACTCTGGGTCGCCATAATACGCATCACGGTCAGCCATCGCCAGTTTGAGTGCTTCCGTGACCGCATGCACGTAATCTGTGGAGCAGTTTCCCATGGCTTTAAGATCGAAGCCTTCCAATAAACGCAGTGCTTGACAGAGATAAGGACCTTGTGTCCACGGACCACATTTATACACCGTATACCCTCGGTAATCCACCGACACGGGGTCTTCAACAAGCGTAACATGGGCAGCGAGGTCGTTCCTGCGAAGAAATCCGCCTTTGTCAATGTAAAAACCTTCCAAGGCATCGGCAATATCACTGTTAGCACCGTTTCGTCCGTAGAAACGATCGCTTGCCGCCTGGATTTTTTCCTCACGGCTCCCAGATGTCTTCTGTTCCGACTCAACCATCCGTCGCAGCGTGACCGCCAATTCAGGGTGCCAATCCGCTTCACCAGCATCAAGCAATGCCAGTGTCGGTGCCACGATTGCCTCAAACGTCATAGTTCCATACAGTTTGAGTGTTGTTGTGCAGAGGTCTACAACCGATGGCACGGGTGCCATTTTGATGTCACCGTTCGGGATCTCGTTTTCCATATACCAGTCGATGGCATCTTGTGAGAGCGGCGCGCGTCCCTGTCCAGAGAGTGATTTCACTTCCCCTTTTTCCGAGTCAAAGATAAGGAGTGGCACCTCACCCCCGATTGAACAGGCACCGTGATCTGTGACATTGAGCGCGAGAATTGTTCCTGCCGCTGCGTCTGCTGCATTTCCGCCTGCTTCCAGAATCTCAATCCCCGCTGCGACGGCTCCTGCACCACCGGCGGCAACAACACCAGTTTTACTAACGGCTTTCCAACCAATTTCTTGAGTATTTGGCATCGGTCTTTCCTTTGCTTCAGCATCAGAAGTTGATATGATTTCCTTCTTTGCGTTAGAGCATAGCATAAAATTTCATCTTGTGCAATATCTAACTCAAGAACCTTAAAGCTATTAGTTTTCCAATAATTTACATCTGGATGCCCGAACTTGATCGGGATAGCGCACTTATCTCTAAGAAAAATGTAATACAAGGAATGGATTTAGTCTTTGCTTTACATTTTCCAACTTCTCTCTTGTAGAAGCGATCTACTGATCGCAACGCTTATGCACTACACTTGAATAATCAAGAAAATTCGGCTAAAATATATTGACAGTTTGAAAACGTCAGAGGAAATAGAAAAACGATGATCGAAATAAAATCACACAACCATGCAAACGAGCTCCTTTCTCTTTCAGGGGCATATCTGGAACAGAATGAGAGTGAAAATAATTTGCCTATCGGTTTAGCTTATAGACTCGCTGAAGACCCATACTACTACGGATCCGAGTTACCCCTGCTGTTAAGTATTTTGGAACAAGGGAGAGTCATCGGTGTCGTAGTGATGACACCACCTAAGAGAATCATCTTGAGCAGAATTGACGCAAATATCCAAACCACTATCGTTCACCTTGTACACCACTTACGTGGAATTGATGTCCAGATACCAGGAGTTGTTGGACCTGAAACAGAATCCCAAGCCTTTTCTGATTGTTGGGTTGAAGGTATGCTTGGTGTATCAGCCAGTGAAGACAAGCGGTTACGTGTATTTGAAGCAAGAAGCGTCGCGAACCTTCCACTTTCGCCGGGAAATTTGCGTTTCGCTCGTCCCGATGATCATCCACTCATGGCGGAATGGATTGCTGCCCTCTCAGATGCAATAGGTGAACCTACCAGTTTTGACGGAGCTAAAAGCCGCGCCGAGAAACTCATCAAGGATCAGCAACTATACGTATGGGATGATAATGGTCCAGTGTCTATTGCTGGTGTGTCCCGTCCGATGAGAAATGGGGCGGTAATAGGCGTTGTATACACACCACGTGAGCATCGCAATAAAGGATATGCGACTTCATCTGTTTTATTGTTGACAAAGAAACTACTATCGGATGGCTATTCATTTTGCAGCCTATATACCGATTTATCAAATCCGACTTCCAATAGCATCTACACCAAAATCGGTTATGTGCCTTTAGGGGACGCGTTGGCGTTTGATTTTGTATCTTCAGACGGACACAACGTTGCCTAACACCATATACTTAGGTTAGAAATCTTAGAAGGAAAAAATATGGCTAAATACAAGATTGCGGTAATTCGAGGAGACGGGATCGGGGTTGAAGTGATGGAGGAAAGCATCAAGGTCCTCAATGCTGTCGCCGATAGATATGACATCAAATGGGACTTTGTGGAGTTTCCTTGGGGTTCAGACTACTATTTCAAGTATGGGCACATGATGCCAGCAGATGCTCTTGATACCCTGGCAGAGTTTGACCAGATTTATCTTGGCGCAGTCGGACACCCCGACATCCAAGACCACGTTACACTCAATGGACTTTTATTGCCAATCCGACGTAGATTCGATCAGTACGTCTGCGAGCGACCAAGTGTCCTCTATCCCGGGATTAATTCACCGCTCAAGGACAAAAGGGCTTGGGATATTGATTTAGTGGTGATAAGGGAGAACACAGAAGGCGAGTATGCCAACGTCGGTGGGTTTCAGTACCAAGGGTTCCCTGAAGAGATCGGTGTGCAGGTTGGCGTATTTACACGCCACGGCTGCGAGCGCATTATCACTTATGCTTTTGAGCAAGCTCGAGTACGAGACAAGAAACGCAAAGTTACTTCGATCACCAAATCCAATGCACAAGGCTACGGCATGATTGTATGGGATACAGCCTTCGAGCGAGTCGCTGAAAAGTATCCTGACATAGAGACGGAATCGTTGCTTGTGGACGCAGCGTGTATGGATTTCGTGCGAAGACCAGAGGACTTTGATGTGGTCGTCGCGAGCAACCTGTTTGGGGATATCCTCACGGACATCGGCGCAATTATCACCGGTAGCATGGGGTTGGCTCCGAGCGGCAATATCGACCCGCAACGTCGATTCCCGTCGATGTTTGAACCGGTTCACGGGAGTGCCCCGGACATCATGGGGATGGGCATCGCTAATCCGCTGGCGGCAATTATCTCTGGGGCGATGATGTTGCGCTTTATGGGTGAGGTGGAAGCGGCGGAAACAATAGATGCAGCTGTGCTAAAAGTAGTCGAGGAAGGCAAAACCCTTCCACCTGACTTGGACGGTCAAGCTACTACCTCACAGGTCGGCAACGCTGTGGTGAGTGCGCTCGGATAATGTGCTCTGTTATAGACTTCGTAGTTGGGGAAAACGACTCATCAAATTTTGGCATCTTTCAGAAAATTTAGTATGTTTTTAACAATTGATTGTAATGGTCCATGGTAAAAAAGATTTTCCAACCTACTTCTGCAAGATCGTTAGTTGGATAAAACCGTCAGATTATCTAATAGGTGGCTGATGAAGGAACAAGACTCTTCGCATTCCAATCCTGAAAACTATGTGGTGCCGCTGAAGGGACACACATACTGTAAAATTTTATTTGATGAAGTCTTTCTCCCCGTCTTAAAAGAACGCTTTCCAGATGTCCTTCCCCGTCTCAGTGCTGGAATCATCGGAGTAGGATCTGACGTTCTTGGTGCCGATGACGAACTGTCACGCGATCATGACTGGGGTCCGAGCAAGTGCCAACTACTGCTGTCGGAACAGGATATTGCAGAGTATGGCTCTTCTATTTCTCAGGCTCTGGAGATGGCTATTCCAGATGAGTTGTTAGGAATAGACACAGCCAAATTGCGACCTAAGACAATACGGATAAGCACCATTGACGCAGTCTATCATGATTTTCACGAATCTGCCTATCCGCCGGTGACAATCGAGGAATGGGCTGCCGCTGATGACAACGACCTATGCTACGCGTCCTCTGGTTTTGTTCTCTATGACCCTTCTAATGCCCTTACCGAACGCATATCCGCTTTCCAAAAGGCATACTACCCGGCAGACATCTGGAAGTGGAAGATCGCGAGTGACCTATGGGGAATTTGGCACAATGGTGAGTACAATTCGTCCTATCGTTTAGCTAAACGCGGTGACGGAATAGGTTTGCTCATCGGCCAGGGGGCTTTTGTTGAAGGCACGCTAAGACTTCTGTGTCTGCTCAATAAGTGCTTTCCGGTATACTGGAAGTGGCTACACTGGCAGGCCAAAAGTCTCCCCAAGTGGATAGACATTATAGAACCATCTCTCAAGAAACTTGAATCAGCAGACAATCATGAAACACGCGGCGAGATCATTAACACTATATGTCAATCAATTCGGGAAATCCTTTACAAAGTGGGTTTGCTTCCCGATACAGATTGGCGCAATTTCATGGGCAGCCAAGAGGTGGCCCTGCAAATCGAATCGGCGCAGGTAAAGGAGCTAATTCGGGAAAAAGAGCCTCATTTGTATGCGTGGTAATTGAATATTCGGATAAAGAGTCCTACGACTTGAGGCGTGGTGGTGTCAAAACACAATTAACCTAACACATGGAGAATTAATATGAAACTCGGTTCAATTCATGACGCGGCAGCCAACGG
Source organism: Candidatus Poribacteria bacterium (assembly GCA_958295815.1). GTDB lineage: Bacteria > Poribacteria > WGA-4E > WGA-4E > WGA-3G > WGA-3G. The sequence continues at coordinate 1,610,959 of OY282374.1, forward strand.
GGACCTCGATGCCGTAAAGAAAATCGTTGAACAGGACCCTCGTCTGGTCAACCAAGACGACCAACACGAATGGCGTCCTATATTTCATGCTGGATTAAGACGACATTATGATGTTGTTAAATATCTAATAGACTGTGGTGCCGATTTGGCAGCGCATGATGGTTATGTGATTCACTATGCTGGAGAAGTACCAGACAATAAGGAAGTTGTATCATTACTTGTTGCGTATGGGGGCTTGGATGCACATGCTGAACCATCCAGCGAAGCCGCGCGCCAGTTTATATACGCCGTTTTTTTAGCCAATGTGCATCGCGTCAACGCAATGCTCCGAGACAACTCAAAGTTAGTGCAGGAGCGTTACGCTCGTGGCGATACAGCCTTACACCATGCTGCTCGAAACGGCGACTTGGAAATTGTAGAACAGTTAGTCGGCAGTGGGGCAGATGTCAATGTAACATCAGATCACGCGCATTTTCCTCTGTACTGCGCAGCCGGTCATGGACATGTAGAAACAACGCTGTATTTGGTAGAACATGGCGCGGATTTGCAAGCCACACTCGGGGATGGCAAAACGGTCGTTGAGTGGCTAAAACAGTATGCTGATCATGACCGTCGCTTAAAATCCTGTCTCGATGTTTTGGAGAGATGATGTCTCAAATGCCCACGACGATCGCGGCAACGGTATGTTTCAAGGTATTAAGACATTGAATACCACAAGACCACGACAATACTGGGACGATTACGCATCCCGATTCAAGAGCCGAAGTTTAGCGGAAACTTATGAACTCCGACCTCCGTATCCAGAGGAGACGTATACCATGCTTCTAAATTTGCTGGGTGACTCGCGGGGACGAGTTTTAGATGTCGGGTGTGGTCCCGGAAAGATAGCACGGAGACTCATCGAGCACGTAGCAGGCGTTGATGCCGTTGACTTCTCGCTGGAAATGATCCGAGTGGGGAAGTCGCTGGTCAACGGTGATCACCCAAATCTACGGTGGATCAATGGATCTATCGAGGAGGTGCAGTTGTATCCTCCCTACGATATGATAACAGCTGGTGCAAGTATTCATTGGATGGAGTGGAGTGTGGTTTTTCCGAAATTCAAGGAAGTGCTGACCACAGACGGACACCTCGTAATTATTGATGGGGATCGTCCTATTGTGGCACCTTGGCATGACGCTGAACTGGAATTGATTCACAAGTATTCCACAAACAGACACCATGAGAGCATAGATTTGATTCAAGAACTCGTGAATAGAGGACATCTCTATTTGATTGGCGATAAGCGGACAGCACCGGTTAGTTTCTCGCAATCGCTTACGGATTATGTTCAGTCCTTTCATTCGAGAGAAAGCATGGCCAAGGAACACATGGGGCAGAAAAACGTCAAGGCGTTTGACACCGAACTATCAGCTATTTTGTCTGACTTCGTTGATAATAAAGGTCACCTTACGTATGAATTAGAGGCAAGGATAATTTGGGGAAAGCCAATGGCATAGAATATGAAGTTATAGTATCTAATACCGGTTGTCCGGTCTCTATACGTTGGATTCAGCCTTCAGTGATCCATAGACAAATCCTGAGTTTGCAAACTAACAGGGAGTTGAAAGAGGTTGAATCCTCTTTCAGAGTGTTGTATACTATATACAACCAGCAGGTGGGGTTCTACCGCGGTACACGCCATGTGCTGAGTCCTGTCTACGTAGCAAGTCTGTCTATGTTTATAGATGAGGTGAATAAATATGACGCGTATCGCAAATGAACAGATCACTGATGCTCGCGCCCCAAAACAAAAAGTTGAGAACACACGCATTCAGACTGTTGAGATCGTTGATCCCGTCTTTGAGGAAACCTATATCGCTAAGGTGACGAGGAAGTCCTCCCAGTGGTGTGGATGGATTCCAGATGTCCCAGAAGTCAAATGCGAGGCGAGAACAAAAAAAGAACTCTTGAAAATTCTCACAACGAAACTCCGTGAGGCCTTGGAAGCACGTGAAGAGGCTTGGGATAAACAACTCGAATCGGATGTGAAAGCTGGAAAACTCGATTATCTTCGTGAGGAGGCACTGGAAGATATTAAAGCTGGAAGGGTTCGTGATTTATAAGACGATTCCTAAGTTTTGGGAGTATTATCGAAAACTTCACGGGACATCCAAATACGCGCAGACAGGCAATTTGAACGCCTAAAGCAAAATCCGAACCATCCGTCCCTAATGTTAAAGAAAACACAGAAGGGCGATTATTGGTCTGCCAGAATAAAATTGAACATGAGGGGGTCTTAACTTGGGTCTGGATAGGAAAACATGACGCATATGAAAAACGGATCTGATATACACCGTTGGCTTTCACGAGTCGACGTTTTTTTTGTACACATTTTCCAAATCCGAAATATAGGAAGCGATACATGAGTGCAATATGTGAAAGATTGCTTAACCGTCTGATCCTATGGCATGGTACGAGTCCCGGAAATGCAATAAAAATCTCTAAAGAGGGATTCCGCCCAGCAGGAAAATCAGGTCTTCATTCGTTTCGTCAAGCAGTGTGGTTTTACCATACCACACCCGCATTTAATCAGAAAAAGCCTCTTGGTGAAATTGGATTTATTCTTGCTATTGACCTGAATTCTTACGAGCGCGTGAGAGATTACGTACACGAAATGGACAACACTGTTGTTTTTAAGGTGCCTCTACCTTCCGACTTAATCGTCGCACAACTGGATTTCAACCAGGTCTCGACAACCGAAGATCTCTGTGAAGCACTGAATCAAGAGTGGCAATGTGATGTAATTTCTGAATTTCTTGATTGCTGTTGTGATGCACAGATACCGTGGCATCAAAAAAGAAGTATCGCTGCGATGCTTTGGAGTTTGTCACCCAAGTTGTATTTTGAGGCGGATGTTCTTAATCATCTACTCGTCGCTGAGGTCCCGGGACTGAGTTTGTCCGATGCTGATCAGTTAATTTCGACACTGAAAGAAGAGTCGCCGAGGTTCCTTGAGGGGCTGCTCCGCTTATATCATAGTGTATTCTTAACGCCTCGTTTTGCGCGTGCAGCCATGCTTGCAGCAGTCAGATACATGGCACCCACTCAAGTCCTCAAAGCCGCAGAGGGTTCTCCTATATCCGAGTCGACATCAGCGGAATCCGCAACGGTGGTAGAATTCACAACCGCAGTGCTACCACAGTTGACATCTGATGCGCTTGTTCGTGGCGCAATCGAAATGGCTGCTATGCGACGTTTTCCGGGTAATGATGAGGATTTGAAACGCATTAGCGACTGGGTAACTGAGCGAGCAGTGGAATCTGAAGAAATTGCATTTCACTACCTTAAGTTTGCTGGAGATACTTATCCCACCCGCCACGCTTCAAGTATCGCACGAGACCTTGCTGTGCAAATGCTGACCGCTACTGGGGTAGACTACTATGATCGATTGATAGCGTTGAGCGATACAGATTATCTCGAAACGCTGAATGGGATAATGCACGCGTTTGCCTGCATGAAAGAAGCAAGAGCCGTGCCTTTTCTTGCTTCGCGATTAAAGGATAAACGAAAAATGCACCGCGTTGCAGCGATCCAGGCATTAGGGCAAATTGGCACCCCTGATGCGCTACAGGCGATACGTACAGTTTCTAATGATAAGAGGAAGGTTGTTCAGAAGGCTGTCCAACAAGCTCTTTTGATAATGGAGGAATATGCTCCAATTGACTGAGAATAACTACCGCGCAGCGATTATTGAAAACTTCCCTCAGTTAGCGATTGAAACATGGGAACCGTTCTACGAAGGTTGGGCGAATCGGACGTTTCTGGTCAACAACCAGATAGTTTTTCGCTTCCCTAAACATCAAGTCGCAGCGCGCGACTTGGTACGTGAGATACGTTTACTAACCCAACTTGCTCCTACCGTTCCCTTGCCTATTCCGCAGTATCTCTATCATGGGCAACCCACACAGCATTACCCATTCGTGTTTGGCGGATATGCCTTCATTAACGGAATGCCACTGAATCAGTGTTCGCAACAAGTGCAATCAGCAACGTGGTGGCAACCGCCGTTAGGAGCTTTTCTCACCGCGCTGCATCGCTTTCCTATAGACCGTGTGCAAGACTTATTTGAGTCCGATGTTTATACGACGTCACAGGCATGGCAGGAAGGAATAACCAAGATGTGGGGAAAAATACGAACCCGCATCTTTCCGAGGCTTACTCACCGACAGCAAGAAGAAATTACTACATATTTTGAGCAGGTGATGGCAAATCCGTCTATTTTTTCCTTCACCCCGGTGTTTATTCACCAAGATTTTTATTCACACAACATTTTAGTTGATGTCGATACGGAAACCGTTACTGGAATTATTGATTGGGGGACTTGCACAGTTGGTGACCCGGCAATAGATGTTGGTGATTTGGGTGCTTACTACGATGGCATTATTGACGATGGATGGCATTCTCGTTGTGCCTTTTACCGTCGTACCGCCCCGTTTCCGGATTTACTCTATGTTCTCGAACATAACCAGTTAGGAAAAGTGGCGTCAATCATGGGAAAGATTGACGCGTTATGGACACCATAAATTGTAGTGCCTAACACTGTTTTATAACTTATGCACATTTCTTCCTTCTGAGATGTGTCACAATAATTAGAAAGAAAAAAGATTGCTGGCTGCTGTGTGTGAAAAGTGCAATAACCCTAGAAGGAGGATTTTCCATGGTTGTTAACTCTAAGTTCCTACCAATCGCAGTTTTATTACTCAACTTATTAGTTGTGCCTGTTTTTCCCTTCGCGCCTTCTGGTGGTGTTTTGTCGTTGGATGGCATTGATGACTATGCAGTATATCCGTTTGAGGAACGCGGGTTTCTTTTTCAAGGAAGGACCGATGCGTTTACTGTCGAGATGTGGTTCTATCCGAAATCTGCACCGAGTCAGGGCGGGAGGAATCTCATTTTCAGTCAACAAGTTTACTTTGAATTGGTTTCGCTCCCTGGGTGGTGTAAAGATCATGATGATAAGCTTTGTTGTTTCGGCGGAGCGTATTTAGATGGACCAAAAGACACCAGGGGATCTTTGACTTTTAAAGTTCCAGTGGAACTGAACCGATGGAACTATGTCGCAATCATCTACGAGAAAAGCACATTTGCTTATGCATATAACAATCGGATTCGTTCAAGAGGGAGAATACCTGTGATGGATCGGATATCTGCAGAACTCCGTGAAAGACCTAAGGATTTTTTCGTAGGTGGATATAATCAAGAATTACCTGTGTTGCCTGGACCCTTACAAATTACTCCCTTTCATGGCGAAATTGATGCAATAAGATTTTCAAAAATCGCCAGGTACGACTTACCTGAACGAGCAGGGATTGAGGAACCATTCGAGCCGCCACATCGTTTTTCTCTGGATCGAAATACTGTCGCACTTTGGTATTTTGATGAGCGAGAAGGGGCAAATCGCTTTCACGATGAAACGAAGGATGCAAAGACGTTAATTGGAATGAATGGTGCTTCTATCAGCAGGGCACTTTCTGTCGATCCGGCTCAGACTTCTATAACGACGACATGGGGACGAATCAAATCGAAACCTTTTTGAACCTGACACACGAAACCCTAAAATGGAACTTGAAATTCATTGAGAAATTTGGAAACATGAGGGTGCCTGAACGTTCCATCCAATCGTCATTCCTCAGTTGAGCGGGCGACGAAGGTACTATCCGCCATTAGTCGATTGAATGCTAAAACCGCTCCAACCCCACCTTTTGTATCTCCCTTTTCCACGGGTATATATCACCTGAGTTAGATGTTCATCAGTAATCGTGATATTATAACGCCTCTCAATCGTCTCATTTCCGACAGGAATCTGCAATCGCTGAATCTTCTTCTCACCATTCACAATAAGGTTTATCTCTAACGGTTCAGGCTCCTCTGAGTCATCTGCGGTGAAATAACATGTCACTTCGTATGTTCCATTAGGAAGTGCTACCCGAAAAACCCCATCTTCTTTTCCCCAAATACTATCCCCGTATGGTTGTGAGACTTCGGATTCGTTCTGCAAGTCGTCCTTCTCTGATACCGTCAACCAGCCGTATTGTCCATCGGTATAATCCGTATCCGGATACACGGCGATATGTCCGGGAGCAGTCTCTCCATCTTTGGACTGCATATCAAATGCGAGCACAGTTCCTCCATCCCACATTTCGGGATCGGGTGCTGTCTGTTTACGACGATAGAGACGGTTGTAGTCGTTGGAATCGATAAGGTCATATTCTTCCTCTAAACCCCCGACATCACCATATTCTGTCCGCCATATAATAGCGAAGTCAGCAGTAAATTCTTTTTCCTCTTTATAGCGGAGCGGAAAATGATCGGTATTCGCCTCGTAGTTGTCGAGGTAAGCGATCCCTTTATGTACTGCCAGTAGGCACTCAAGGTGACCGAACGGTTCAACGTATTTGGGTTCAAAACCGAGCGAATCTGAAAAACCACCCCATTCCCCCGGTTCACTCGTGAGAATCGTATCTTCTTCATACATACCCTCTAATGAGATCGCATTAGTAATATCCCGATTCAGCAAGGTATACGTGTGGACATTGTAACCGAGATGCCATAAGGATAGAGCAATGATAACCCCTGCTACCGCGTAGTTTACGTGTCGATGTAAGTTGACGGCGAAGAATGGAATCAAGATAAGAAATATATACAGATGAAACCGATCGTTTATCCAACCGCCGCTGTAGCCAGACCATGGGGCTATATAATACATCGCCGTGATGAGGATTGACATGATAAGAAACCCGTCCATTCGGCTCACAACACGGGTCCAGAACCGTTCCCCAGTCTCTTTCCATACCTCTGATTCACGGAATTGATGGAACTGCCGAATTCTATTAATGACTGTGAGTATGAAGGCTATAGCCAAAAACACTAACAACACCCGTCCGATGAGCACATGATCGTCCCGAAAAGAGACCAAGGATTTCATGCCGAAGAAGTAGTCGTTTAACCATTCATAACCCTTATGATCGCTGTCCCCTCCGTGTGTGTTGGACAGATAGAAGTAATAAGAGAACAGGATGAAGTAAGCAGGTATAAGGCTACCTATGAAGGTCAATGCAGGTTTGAGCGTCACCATACCATCCTTAAGTCGAGACATTACGGGTTGTGATCTCTCCTTAGAACCCCATACCCCTTGTAGGACATCGTAAACTGATAAGAAGAGAGGGAAAAACGTTAGGGACATGACGAGCAACGCATAGGAGTGATAGTGAGTGACGTAGGTCACCAGCAGCAGTATGTATATCACCACAATATTTGACAATCCGAGTTTATCCTTGATTCGCCACCAGTAGCCAAAGGTAAAGAAAAATAGGGACATGCTGAGAACAAAGTTATAGAACCCCATGTGAAGCAGGTAGTTATAGGCAAAGAGAAACCCAAGCAGTCCAAAGACCGTGTTTCTCCTCTGGACACTATTGAGAAAATAGAAAAGGGCGAACGGTAGGAGACCAATGCAGAGGGTAAGCACAATCTTTTCACAAATCAACGGGGGAAAAACGTACAACAGTATTACAAGAAGTGCATGGGAGGTCCAGTTCGGAAAAATAGTGGCGTTCAGTTCGTAGACTTCGCGCAACCGATAGTTTTCGTGGTTGTGATATTCCTTTAGGACATAGGCGTTGTAGATATGGCTTGCGCCATCCTGAGTCGGGAAGTACTTAAAACCCCAGACTGGCAGAAGGTGTAGCACCAGCATCACAATAACCGTAATATATTCAATAGACAATCGATGTGCTTTCATTGGCACTTTGACCTCATCAGCGTGTGTTTGTCTTTTCCATTCTGCCCAAGTCTTATTCTAATAGATTTGCGTTTTTGTTTCAAGACAAGAATGTTTACCGAAACTGACAACAGGGTCATTTAGTTTTCCAGTAATTCTACGGGGATGCCCGAACTTGTTCGGGACACGATACAAGAACCCGAATAAATTCGGGCATCCAGACAATAGGCCTCCTTCACATATGTGGACTTATTTCTTAAAACTAAATAGCCCTAAACTGACAACCATTAAACTTGCTATCTATCCCTAATTGTGATAGACTACAAACTGCATTGATGGAAAGATCTAAACCCAAATCCGTATAGGACTTGGCAAATCGAGGGTTGCGTGAAAATTCCAAGGGTTGTTATTACTGGTAGTGACTCACAGGCTGGCACATATATCTTACGGATTCACCTTAATCAAGACACTGCCCTACAATTTGGACGGTTCAAGAAAGGGAAACTTATTTCACTTCCGGCTGGTGATTATATTTATGTCGGATCCGCGCTTTCAGATAGAGGATCGACTTCATTGGCACGGCGACTCATCCGGCACGCAACCCGAAATGACGATAAACCACCACACGCTATCCGAGAAAAAATGATGAATCGGTTCATTGAATGCGGTTTGGGACCGAGTGACCTACTGCCGAAACGACGCAAAACCTTACACTGGAACGTCGATTTTCTCTTGGATCTACAATCTGCAGAAATTGTAAATATCCTTGCTATCCGTTCGCCTGAAAGTTTGGAAAATAGAATCGCTAAACGACTTGAAAATGATCCACACACAGAAATTATCGAACCGGGTTTAGGTGCGAATGATGCGCCGGGTAACACACACCTGTTACGCGTTCGGGCGGATAACACATGGTGGGTATCACTTGCTGATCAGGCAATGACTTTTCTGGAGGAAAAGCCTTAAATCTAAAAGATAATATTCAAGATTAAAACTCTTGTGAAACTCGTTTTTTGAATTATTACCATATTTTATTATATCTAACTGCTCTACTTTTGAGGTGAATATGCACGACCCACGACTTGATAAACTCGCAAACGTTCTCACTACGCATTCCACTAAGGTACAACCCGGTGAATTTGTACTCATTGAGGGTATTGATATTCCACAGGAGATGGTCATTGCCCTCATCCGATCGGTTCGGGAAGTTGGTGGGATCCCGCTCGTTGAACTCAAGCAGAACCGCATCCAACGTGAAATCATTCTCGATGGAGACGATGCCGGAATAAAACTGATTGGCGAATATGAGACATATCGGATGAAAAAGGTACAAGCGTATATCGGCATCCGTGGCAGCCACAACATTACGGAGTTGTCTGATGTCCCAACAGAGGCAATGCAGCGTTATCAAAAGTATTGGATACGGCCACTCAATGATTTCAGAGTACCACACACGAAATGGGTTGTCCTACGATGGCCCTATCCCGCAATGGCACAGCAAGCACAGATGAGCACAGAAGCATTTGAAGACTACTATTTCGATGTCTGCACCCTCGACTACAGCCAAATGGAACGCGCAATGGTTCCTCTCAAGTCCCTGATGGAGGAAACGGATGAGGTTCACATCATCGGTGAGGGAACCGATCTGCGATTCAGTATCAAGGACATTCCTATTATTCCGTGTGCTGGTGAGAAGAATATTCCCGATGGTGAGTGCTTCACCGCACCTGTGCGGGATTCAGTTAAGGGCACTATCCATTTCAATACCCCCACAATCTATCAGGGAACGACATTTACCGACATCCGACTCCGCTTTGAAAACGGCAAAATCGTTGAAGCTTCAGCGAATAACACTGAGAGATTAAACACCATCCTTGATACCGACGAGGGGGCACGCTATATCGGCGAGTTTGCCATTGCGTTTAATCCTTATATCACAAACCCAATGCTCGATATTTTGTTTGATGAGAAGATTGCTGGGTCTTTCCATTTCACACCCGGTCAGGCTTACGAGGAGGCAGATAACGGAGTACGTTCTGCTGTTCATTGGGATATGGTGATGATCCAAACACCAGAGCACGGCGGTGGGGAAATGTTCTTTGACGGAAACCTTATTCGGAAGGATGGACGGTTTGTCCACCCGGCATTGGAGGCGTTAAATCCGGAGAATTTGAAATGAGCAGAAAGCAGCATCCAGTATACGGTGATCCTCAGCGATTTGAGGTAGTCGCAGATTTCATCGCCTCGCGATATGGTAACGCTATCGATTGCATTGCCGATGTTGCCGGTGGAAAGGGAATACTGACGCGATTACTTGCGAAAAAGAAGAACTTTGAATGTGATCTCATTGATCCGCGTCGTACAGTACTCAAAGGCATCGAGCATCGTCCTGAGCAATTTGAACCCGATATGGCGGATTATTACGATCTGTTAGTCGGGCTCCATCCCGATGGCGCGTTGCGTCAATTGGGAGAGGCAGCTCTTGTTCGACCCGCTGTGATTATTCCATGCTGCAACTTCTGGGATGAGCAACGTCGCGGACAGTATGAATTATTGACGGCAATTGAAGATTTCTATAGACGACATTCGGTCCGGTTTGAGCGAATTGAACTCGACTTCAAGGGACCAAAGAATATTGCTATCGTATCCGAACCTTCTTGAAGTTTGAAGCAATAGCAACTTCAGTATTTCTATAACCCCAGTTTATTAGTCTCCTGTAGGAGGGAATCCCGATTCCCGACGCGCTCATAGAATCAAGAAAAAACAATAACTTAATAGCCCTATATAACCTCAAAGTTCAATTTACAAAAAAGGATTAATTATGGCGCAATCTCCTAACATTCTTTTCTTACTCACCGATCAGCAACGCTTTGATTCACTTGGTTGCAACGGTGCACCTGTTTGCAGCACACCTGCCATTGATGAAGTCGCTTCAACGGGTATGCGGTTCACGAACGCCTATACCCCGATTGCCCTTTGTTCACCCGCACGCGGCTCACTGCTCACCGGACTTTATCCCCACAATCATGGGCAGCTTTCAAACATGGGGAATTTCAACGGTGTTTTCGCAAACCAGATCCTCGACAAACCCGCATATCCGAAACTCCTACGGGAGGCAGGCTATCAGGTAAGTTGTGTCGGTAAGTGGCATCTCGCCAAGGAAGGAGATACGGAGTTCTGGGGCTACGACAAGTGGCTCCCCTATCGCGAGTGGCATCAGTGGCTCCGTGACGACGGTATTGACTTCCGAATTGATAGGGATGCTGTCCAACCCTTTGAGTGGGGTGAGGCACCTTTTTATGGAAGGCACCCGCTTCCTGCCGATCGGACGATGGAGGCGTGGACTGCGGATAAAACGATTGAATTAATCGACGGTTATGCAGATTCAGAGCAGCCGTTTATGATTGCATCGAATTTCTTCGGACCGCATTTCCCTTATGCTGTGCCAGCACCCTACGATACGATGTACGATCCAGACGATGTCGAACGATGGGGCAACTTTGATGAGCAGTTCATCAACAAACCTCTTATCCAGCAGAAGGAGATGCTACGGTGGAACGCCAGCCACCTGACATGGCCCGATTGGCAGAAAGTCATCGCTGCCTATTGGGGATTCTGCACTTTCATTGACGATCAAGTCCGACGAATTTTCGACTGTCTTGAAGCAAAGGGTTTGGCAGAAAATACCGTCATTGTCTTTTCAACTGATCACGGTGATATGCTCGGCAGCCATCGCCTTTTCAACAAAGGTTTCCACATGTACGAGGAGACGCACCACATACCGCTTGTCATCCGTTGGCCCGGTGCTACCTCGCCCGGAACGACGTGTAATGAATTTGTGAATCTTGTTGATCTTATGCCAACCTTCTTGGAACTCGGCGGCGCAGCAATGCCTGATAATCTCGACGGTAGATCCATTGTGCCGCTGTTACAAGGTGAAACTGTGGATGATTGGCCCGATGATGTGTTTGCTGAATTTCACGGGTATGAGCCGACGCTTGCTTCTGTTAGGATGGTCCGGACGGATTCGTGGAAATACGTCTACAACCCGTACAGCGAGGATGAACTCTACGATATGAAAAGCGATCCGCATGAACTTCATAACTTAGCGAATCACCTCGGTTACAAGCATGTCCTCCGCCGTATGAAAGCACGCATGGTTGATCGTCTACGTGAAACAAGAGACAATATCGTTATGGAAGGCGGGTGGCAGAGCAATTCGTTTGATTTGCTTGTCTCAGAACGCGAGCGATAATCCTTCCACAACGTTGTTATATCCACAACCACAGATCAATTTGACTTGAAACCTCAGAGTTGAAAAAAATGTGGAAATGTGATAGTATCTTTGCCAAAGTCCTATCATACGAGGAGGGCGTTGATGATTATCAAAGTTGATGAAAGCTACCATCATAAGCGGGACGAGACAGAACAGCAGCTCTTCAAAGTCGTTGAGCAGAATACGCCAGATTCTGTCAAAGCACCCCTTTTTCCACAAGACAAATCTGAAGCATTCACATTCCATCTCGATAACGAACTGATTGAGCGTTTGAACCTCTGGGAGTGGTTTCGTAACTACGCGAAGGAAGCGCAGGTTTCAACCGCTGGTATTCGTGGCCCGCAAAATATTTTATACCCGTGGGATACCCGATTTCCGATTAACCAGATCGGGATTATCTTGGCAACGCTCGGAAAAGGCCTTGTTGCCAATGAAACCGCAGATGGGAAACAGGTTGAAAAAATCGCAGGGTGCGAGGTCCGCTACAATTCACAGAAGTATGTCGAATTCATCGCCCGTATCCAAGCCGCACAAGGGATTCGTACATACGTGCCGAAAGGATTTGGAACGCTGCCCATCTGGATGGCATCCTTTCTGATTTTCATGCTTGATTTGGACGGAGGCGAACACGTCACATCAAGCCACTCCGTCAGCACTAAAAACGCCACTAAAGACCTCAATAATCAAGGAAGTCAATATCTGCCTGAAGAATCCATGAGGTTCGTTAATAAGATTGAAGAGATTCTCAAAACCGCTGAAACAGATGGCTACCCTATTCAGTTCAGTGCAGTCACCGATAACTACATCGATTTTGAACGACTGGATGAACTCCATGACGGTGTGCATCTCTATGTCGGATACCTCAAAAGCGGTGTCGCTGCAGATGCTAACCTCAACCTAATTCGTAAAGTGAAACCTACAATCGTTGTCGATTGTGTCGGTGGATGTATGTATCGTCCGATGCGTGCTATCTTCGAGCGGTTGGGCATTGCTAATTCTGTTCGTTGGCTTCATGTTGAAGCCGATCCGCTTTATCACAACATCGGGAAACTCAACCGTAATCCAAAAACCGGAGAAGCTGAATTTTACGACCTCGGCTGCGACTTTAGTATCCTTGATGTCGTCAAATCCACGGACTACGCCAGAAAACTCAAAGCGCAACCCATCGGAACGGTTATTGAAGCGACTGATCCAGATGGTGATCGGCTTGTCGTTTGTGAGATAGAGGACGCCTCGCGCGCAGAAATACTGGAAAATCTTGGCATCGATTTCCTCGACCTTGGTGATGACCGGCTACTGACGATTTACACTCCTAATCAAGCATTTCTCATGTTGATGGACTTCTACGCCAAGCAACTCAAAACTGCTGGACTCTGGGACGATCATCCGCGGTTCATGATTAAGACAACGCCTTCTGCATTGGCTTGGGACCAGTGGGGTGCTGCGAACGATGTCAATGTTATTAACGTCCCAGTCGGTTTCAAGGAAATTGCCGCAATTATGAAAAAGATTGAACGGCAGATCGCTGATGCACCGGATGCACCCATCGTCGTCCAAGATGTCTATGGCGAGGTGATTTCACTCGGTGTCCAACCGCGTCTCATCTTCGCTGGTGAAGAGAGCGGCGGAATGATTACCGGTCCTGAAGAACTCATTCAGAGCCAAGGCGGCCGCACTGCCATTGCGATGCGTGAGAAATCAGCAGGCGAATCTATGGTCCTGGTCACGGCACTCGCTGCACACTGTAAACAGATGAATATACAGCTTTCTGATTACCTCGCAACTGTTTTTACGGAAAGTCAGATCACCGCAACGTGTGATGTCAGAGAGGATATCACGTATTACAATGAGTCTGAACCGAATCCTGAGAAACTTCGAGCCGCGAAGTCGGAAGGTGAGGCAAAACGCGACAAAAACGATCTGTTTTTCCTCGGTATCGCAATCGCGCTTCGCGAAGGGAAAATAGGCATAGAACAAGCACGTACTATCCTTACAGATGCGCTTCCAACCCTCGATTTCACAACACTTGAGGATGTTCGGTTCGTTGGAGATGGGAGTTACCTCAAGTTTCGTGATAAGTGCATTGAGGTCCGAAAATCCGGCACAGATGCGAAGACCAAAGCTTACGCCTCTGGTGGTGATAAGGAGGAGTGTCGGAAGTTCGCCAAAGCCTTCGGTGAGGCAAGTGGAGACTTAACCGAACTTTACGAGGAACAAATCGGTCAAAATTACTTAAGGGATGTTGAAAATAGAGCACGGCAGATTTATAACGCATTTCAGTCGGCTTAAAGTGGTCGGTACGCTCCGTCGTACGTTGACTTAAAAGTAGTAGGCACGCTCTGTCGTGCCGTCGACTTGTAAAGAGGAGAATTATCATGGTTAGAACGATGATTACGCTTTTTGGAATATTGATCGGAGTCGCGTTCCTTTTTTCTTACGCGACGGTTTCCGATGCGGATTGGACCGTTCTGCGCGAGGACGATATCCTCCGTGGTGATGGCATCGACGGCATGTTACACGATGTCTATTTCATGGATAACCAAAACGGTTTAGTTGTTGGAGATAACGGTTTAATGTTGGTGACAACCGATGGCGGTACAACGTGGGAGAAGATGGAAATAGATATGCGTCCACCAGGTGCTGGACAAAGACCGGGCGGACGTCCGGGTGCTGGTGGTGGCCCGCCTGGAGAGGGTGGTGGTCCTCCAGCTGGTATGTTCGGTGGTGGTGGTGCCCCACCCCTCTATAATATCTACTTTATAGATGAAAACTTAGGATATATTATCGGTGGTAGGGGGACTATCTTAAAAACCGAAGATGGTGGCAAAACATGGGCACGGAAAGTAGCAAGGAGCGATGCCCCAGCAACTGGTCGTAGAGGGCGAGGAGGCATTCGCGCTAATCTAATGGGTATCCAGATGATTAGTGATACAACCGGTTTCATCGCAGGATCCGAGAATACTATTCTTAAAACAACAGATGGTGGTGAAACTTGGGTGGGCAGTTCGGAGCGCGCGCGCGTCGGCGAAACCCGAAATAATCTTGAAGGGCTCTGGTTTGTTTCACCTACAACAGGGTGGGTTATCGGTTCATTCGGGACACTTATGCATACGACTGATGGTGGTGAAACTTGGGAAAAACGTGATCCTGGCTTTGATAATAATCTCTTCGGTATCTATTTCATTGACGAGAATACCGGTTGGATTTCTGGGCAGGAGGGCTTAATCCTACATACCACCGATGGTGGTGCAACTTGGAACCAACAAGAAACTGAATCCTATGACGATCTCCACGATATTACCTTTGTTGATGCTATGGTCGGTTGGGCAGTCGGTGGTTTCAATTCCGTCTTGCACACCACCGATGGCGGAAAAACGTGGACAATATCGAATATACCCGGAGCCGCAAATCTCAAGGGTGTTCATGCAACCGATCAGAACAACTGTTGGACAGTTAACGATTGGGGTGTAATCGCAGGATACAAGGCACAATAATTAATGGCTATCCGCTGTCAGCCGTTGGCTTGCCTATGTCTAACGATGTGGGAGGGATTTGTAACCCCGATTGCCGACTGCTGATAGCATGCCTACAAGAAAATAACGCAATCTCTGGAGACACAGGAACAGCAATGTCAGAACTGAAAAGCCATAAAGTCACGATGCTCGGCACTGGACTCATCGGAATGTTCTACACGATGACGCTCCACAATCAACGCGGGGCAGACCGCGTCCACAGTGTCTACTCTCGCCGCGAAGAGCGTGCAACCACATTCGCCGAAGAGTGGAACATCCCTCACGCAACAACCGATTTAGCAGAAGCTATCAACCACCCGGAAACGGATACCGTTGTCATCGGGTTACCCAACAACTTGCATCTCAAAACGGTCGAACTCGCTGCTGAAGCAGGCAAAGCCATTCTCTGTACGAAACCGCTTGGACGGACGGCTGAAGAAGCAAAAGCAATGCTGGACATCGTTGAAAACACAGGTGTGTTTGGTGGCTATCTTGAGGACCTTGTCTATCCCCCCAAAACCCTCAAAGCGTTAGAGTCTGTCCAAAATGGCGCACTTGGTAAGATCTTGTGGGTGCGTTCCCGCGAAACACATCCGGGTCCCCACAGCGACTGGTTCTGGGATCTGGAGCAAGCGGGTGGTGGTGCCATCGTCGATATGGGCTGCCACTGCATCGAGATTATCCGAAACTTCGTTGGAAAAAATAATAAACCGCTTGAGGTGATGTGCTGGGCAGACACGCTCGTTCATCCGATTGATGCAGAGGATCACGGCATCGCACTCATCCGATTTGAGAGTGGCGCAATGGGGCAGTTTGAGGTAGGATGGGCTTTCCGTGGTGGCATGGATTTACGCGATGAAGTCTCTGGTAGTGAGGGGACTATCTGGCTTAACCACTGGCTCCGTACAGGCTATGAGATGTTCACGGCTGTCGGACAGGACGGCTATGTCGCTGAGAAAGCCGAAAGCGATACCGGTTGGCTTTTCCCCGTTGGTGATGAAGTCGCAGAACTCGGCTATCGGGATATGTTCCTTGATATGTTCAACGCTATTGATGAGGAACGTGAACCGCTCGAAACCTTCTATGACGGTTATGTCGTGAACGCTATCATTGATGCCTGCTACAAATCCGCGAAATCTAAACAGTGGGAAACCGTGGAAATTCAGGATTGGCGAGGCACAACCGAAGCTGCCGATGCACAAGCGGGCGAGTCGGATGCCGATGAACGGTATGCCCATCTCAAAGATGAGCGGATGCCTGATGGCAGAATGAAACGCATCTTCAGAGATCGTGAAACTGGACAGATTATTGAGCGAGTAGAAGATTAAGTGTGGGTGGTGTATAATCGCGATGTGACGGACGGATGACTCTCGGTTTGCAGTCGGCAATCGATGATTGCTTTATTATTACTCAACCGCAATTGATTGATAAAGGAGGCGTTCCAAATGAGTCGAATTCTGACAATTATCGCGCTCTTACTCTATTTTGGAGTAAGTAGTTTCGCTGCGTTTGAAGAGGAGACAGTGCTGTTATACCTTTTTGATGAAGAGGTAGACGATGAGGCGACAGACCTATCCGAATTTGGGAATCATGGCGAAATCACCGATGCTGAGTGGACGAAGGAGGGAAAACTCGGTGGCGCGTTAGTCTTTGATGGCGCGAGCAGTCTTATCGAAGTACCACATCACGAAAGTCTCTTCCCTGGAGGCGATGAGTTGACCATCGAAGCATGGTTCAAACCTGCTTCCTTTCCCGGCGGGCATCCACCGATTGCGAGAAAAGGCTCTGTTCCTGAAAGCGGGTGGGGCTTCGATACACCCGGTGGGAAAATTCGAGGATTCGTCTATACCGCACCGGGTGACCCGGTTGTCGCACAAGGCGCAACACCGATGAAGATAGACACATGGCATCATCTCGCTATGGTCTACGATGGATCAGAGATTCGTATCTATTTGGACGGTGAACTGGACGGTGAAGCCCCGCGAAAGGGCGACATCAACAATAATGATGCATCGGTCTGGATCGGCAAGAAAGCAATTGAAAGCGTCTGGCTTGACGGAACGCTTGATGAACTCCGTATTCTCAATATTGCAATTACAGAAGAACAGATTCAGGAGGATATGGAGGGTATAGTGTTTGCTGTTGAAGTCACCGGGAAACTTACGACAACATGGGGACGGATTAAAACTGAGTCACGCCGTTAGCAGCTGGAGGAGATATAATGGACACAAGTTGGCTTGAATACTGTGCTACGGAAGAACAACTTAAAGCCTTCAACGACACAGGTTACCTCATTGTTGAGGACGCTATAAGTCCTGAGATGGTGGATGCATTAGAGAAAGTCGCAGATCGGCTTGATGCGGAAGAACGCGCCAAAACCGGATTGGCACCACACGAATTGTTATCAAAATTCCGTACTGTCATTGAAGATGATGTATTACTGGAACTGCTTGATAACAAGAAGGTTTTCCCGCTACTCTGGGACATTCTGGGGTGGAACATCCAACTTTATATCTCGCATCTCATCATGTATCCACCAGAGCCTCCTGATAAGCAGCGAGTTCGCAAAGGCGCACACTGGCATCAAGACGGCGGCAGACCTGTACCGGAGATGGAACGTCCACACCCACGACTCTCATTGAAAGTCAGTTACTGGTTGAGCGACGTTACTGATCGTGATAACGGCGCAATGCGGATTGTGCCGTGTAGCCACAAACTCGACACCCGACCACCCAACAAGGACAATGATCCTGATGGTGATCCTGATGGTGCAATAGATCTGCTTGTCAAACGCGGCACAGCCGTCCTCTTCGACCGACGGATGTGGCACTCACGCGGCTGGAACTTCTCCGATGCAACTCGGAAAGTCATCTTTATGGGGTATAGTTATCGTTGGCTCCGTGGCTTAGACTACAACCTCATGCCACCTGAAGTCCTTGAGAAATGCGACCCGATTCGGCGACAGCTGCTCGGTGATGGTGTAGACATTAAAGGCTGGTGGCAACCCACAGATGCAGACGTGCCTTTAAAAACATGGATCGCTGAACATCGAGGAGAGGAATATCTGCGGTAGGCAAGGGTGACTGCAAGCAGCATCACGCCAAAGCATCTTCCCCATCTGTCAGCCAAGCCAAATCAAACTTCGCAAACGACAACGTCTCTGAAGTTCTGTTCTCTCCGCGTTCGTAGAGACAACATATATTCATATCTGAGTCAATACAGAGATCCGAATACGCCGCTGGTCCCGCGTGCAAGACTTTGCCACTGCTCCAACTTTGACACTCATCATAACTAATACGAATAGTCATCCGCTCGCGACTTGTGCTGGCAGGATTGGAAAACAAGATACGGTTCTTATCATGTTTGTTGGTATCCGTATACCGTAACAGACTCGCCTGACAAATCGGTTCAACGAGATCTTCCTCGTAACCAAATTCCGTGAATGTATCGCCGCTATCGCTACTCCGCGCATAAGCACGCCGCTTCGGTGCGACATAGTTCCGACAGTTAAAATAGAGTCCACCGTCCACTGTCTCAACGACAACAGATTCGTTCGTCCCTGGCTGCGCCTTACCACCGATTCGCCACGTCTCACCGCGGTCATCGCTAACAATCAGATGTGAGTAGCCGTATTCAGCATACTCCCGACTGTTCCCAAGCACATGGTCACACGGAATCACAAGTCTGCCATTTGCGAGTTGAATCCCGTGACAAGGACCCGTCGCATACCACGTCCATGCCTCATTTTTCGTCGTGGATGTGATTTCTTTGGGTTCCGCCCAAGTTTCACCGTCGTCGCTGCTTGAGGTTACCCAGACGGTGCGCGGTGCTTCCCCCGCAACAATCTTCCCTTCCGCACCATCAGCGAGATTCTTGCAGAAAAGGAGCCAGATTGTACCTGAATCGCGGTCAACGACCGGGGCAGGGTTGCCGTCCGTGTCGGTTCCTGTGGAGACAGCGATTTGCATCGGTTGCCAACTCTCGCCGTTGTCAAAGCTCCGTTTCAGGACAATATCAATATTTCCAGAATCCCCGCCGCCTGTACGCCGACCCTCACAGAATGCTAACAGTGTTCCCTCGTTTGATCGGACAAGCGCGGGAATCCGAAATGTGTGGTACCCTTCCGTTCCCGACGTGAAAAGAGGACTTTCTGTTTTGTGCATGCTTACAGTCTCCATTGTTAAGGACGGATGTTAACAACAACCGTCCCTACAGTGATTGCTACTTGGCGCGTTTAATCCTTGCCCACGTTGTTGCGAGTTTGCCGATCGGTTGTACATCTGCCGGATCGTCCATTACGAATTCATCGGGATCCTTCTGATGGTCGGAGAGTCGCAACCCGTCAACGACGGAATTCGTTGGGAATCTTGGATCCGGCGGAGAGGCGTTGTTAATCTCAAAGGTTTCTGCGAACACGGTAGGTCCCTTTTTAAAGTCAGCTTCACCTTCAAGTTTACCGTCTAAGTAGAGTTTCAAACCGTTGGGTCCCCATGTTCCTGCCATGTGGTGATGTTCACCCGTTTTCCATTTGAGGGCATCACTGTTGGCGTTGAACCATGATCCCGCGCTTTTAATCCGCATCTGTGCAATCCCACCGGTGTTAAACTGCAGAAATACCGCATCGGTGCCACGTTTGTAAGTCATGAATGTGAATAACTCACCCTTGATGTCGCTGGTATCCATTCCCATCGTTACCCACAACTCAACGCTACCTTCGTCAAGGTTAACGAAACGGTCTTCCACGGGGAAATGAATAACATCACCAGCTGCTTCGCTAACAAAACCATTGCCATATTTACCGGGCTTGAAGCTCCCGCCATCAACGGTACCACCCTCTTTTTCAACTTCCGCTTTGCTCTCTAACGCAGAAAAGAAGGTCTCTTCTGCCATAGCAACAGAGACACAAAGCAACATGATCGACAAAAGACATAACGTTTTCATAAGAGATTCTCCTGTTAGGTTGAGGATTTTAATCAAATAATAACCCAAGTTGCTACCGAAAAAAGTTATGGTGCTCCAAACGCCTCCAACACCGACTTGGCGATCCAGCAGTCGGGTGCGGTCAACCCAAAAATATGAGCAACCGTTGCTGCTGTATCATAGGTATCCACGAAAGAAGTCAGTTCTTTTGCAGGTGTAACCCCCGGTCCAACGATAATCCACGGAATCTCGATTTCCGCCATCGTTGCGCCGCCGTGCCCTTTTCCGACACCTCCATGATCGGACGTAACGATAAGAATTGTTTGCGCCAGCATCCCCGCCGCTTTGAGTCCCTTAATAGTCTCGCCGATAAGCTGATCCGCCTCTTCAACCGATTTGTAATATTCAGACGTTCCATGACCGTACTTATGCCCGGCGTGATCGATGTGATCGAGATGGATGAACGTCAGATCAGGCTGCTCTGCCTTGAAATAGGCGACAGCGCGTTCGGTGGTTTTGACTGGTCCGTCCGTATCTTTGATGACGTCCAAGGCTTCCCGTTCAAACAATATTCCAAAACCACTCCAATCGTGGAAGCAGGCAATCACCGCTGATGGCCGCTGCTCACGCAGCACGCCGAAGATCGTGGGAAAAATCCCGCCCGCGCCTACTGCCGTCGGTGCCATCTCAAATTTGTCAGGTCTCCAAGCGTTGGACGTGATACCGTGCTGTTCAGGTCCGGCACCCATAATCATTGAAGCCCAATTGGGGCTGCTGGAGGTAGGCATCACGGCGCGCGCTCGCATCGTATAAGCACCACGCTGCATGAGACCGTCCATGTTGGGAGTTTTTGCTTTCTGGACACCGTCAGGACTCAACCCATCGCACCCAATGATCACAACATGTTTCACGCCTGGAACCTGTGAGACGATTGGAGGTGTAAGACCAAAAAACAGCGAGCCAGCCAGCAAAATGGCTCCAAGCACATCGAAAGTCCCTTGTTTGTTGAAAAAGATACGCATTATTCGTTGCCTTTGGGTTTTTCACCGAAACGCCAATGTAGACAGCACTCCAGTGGCCAATCGGTGCAAATGCCATCCACTTTGCTTGCCCGGGCTTTGTCCCAGGTGTCGGGTTGATTCTCGGCGATGTGCAAGCTGATCCAAACGCGCTTACCCAACTGGCGAGCTTGCTCAACCGTTTTCGCATCCGGAACGAATACTACCCATAGGTCATTAGCCAGTGGGTCTCGTAGGTCTGCGTCGAACTGCTCGGTATCACGAATATGTTGCGTTGTCGTCCGCAGCTTTGGGTTGGCTGCTTTGAAGCGACGGGTCGAATCAATGGGCTGACCGAAGGCGAAGAGTTGATCGAGTAGGTCGTATTTTTCGACAAGCTCCACGATGTTCTGCTCAATCCCCGGAGAGATAACTTTCATATTCAGCCCGATGCTCACCGGTGTTCGCTGACGCTCGCGGATGAGTTGGAACACTTCTTCCAATGTTGGCACCTTCTCGCCAGTGAAACGTGGATCGAACCAACTTCCGGCATCCAGTTTACGGATTTCTGCCAACGTCATATTAGCTACTTCGCCAGTGCCGTTGGTTGTGCGGTCCACAGCCTTGTCGTGGATGACCACAAGGTGTTTATCGCGCGTCTGATAGACGTCCAACTCGATCGACAGACCCAACTCGATGGCTGCCGCAAAACCGGGCAAAGTGTTCTCAGGGGCGTGTCGTACCAAACCTCGGTGCGCGAGCAAGATTGGATCCGCGTCCGACTCGTTCTCCGCTGACTTCGATGGTGCACCGATCACGCACATAAGCGTACACATGTGGAACGACATAATTTACCCTCCATCACATTTTTAGTTTCGCCCACGTCGTTGTGACCTTACCACCTGCTTCAACAGCGGCAAATTCTTCAACATGGAACAGCAAATTCTCCATGAAAAGTTTTGCCATGTCTTTTGTGTTGTCATCATTGCCGGCGATATGGTATTTATCGGGAGCAATTGCCATCATTAAGAACTTACCTTGTCCGAATTCTGCTTCCATAATGGCAGATCGTCCCCCACTTTCCATCAACACGTCGAATCCCTTTTGAGAACCGATGACTTCCCAAACAGTAGGCCAGCCTTGATGTCCCCAGCCTTTAAACGTTTTCTCAGTTATGCGGTTTGGTGCGTTAAAGAGCGGATGGTCCGGTGCCAGTATTTTTACATCTGGAAGGTCCGTGTCAGTCCGAACGCAACTCAGTCCAGACGGCAACCAATCCACATTCGCTTCGTTCTGATCAGCTTGGGTTGGTTCCCAGACGACACCACCATTTTCGACAAAATCTTGAATCGTTTTTGAATTCTTGTCGAGGTTTTCGTGGAGTCCAGGGTTGTTAGTCACCATGCTACCGATTAAGAAAGTTCTATTTTCCGCTTTGAAAGGTAGTTTCCCACCTTCAATCGACTTTGTCAAATCATCGTACTCAACTTTGAATTCATCCAGAGTCTGACGTAACGCGTCAACCTTTGTCCACTCGTCAGCAAAATCAACAAGGGCAATTTGAGCAGCTTTTACAGCCGTTACGCTCAAAACGAGGTTCAAAATACAGAGCCATGCAAACAAACGGAAAAACATAAGTTAATCTCCTTTAGTTAGGCAACCCCGTTATAAAACAAAACATGTTCTTAAATCACGTACTATTTGGCTTTTTACAAAGGGCATATACATAAGGCGAAGTCAACTGCTGATTTGGCACACGCAGTACCGCCAAAAAATTGCCAATAACAATATCCGTCAGGTTAACACACTTGCAAAGCACTTCGTGCCCCCACTTACCGATAACTGACCGCCACGGTGAATAATCAACGACGCTCAATTTCAAAGGACCGCCTGTATATCCGTGTTCCATAACATCAAACCCAGCACCCCGCAATGCTGTAGCGAGATGCGTTGGCGGAATCACTTTGTGTGTCGCGAGAAGTTTCGGACTCGCGACGCGGGCTATCGGTGTGTACATACCGCGTAGGTTCGGCGTTATCGTGAGCATTGTTCCACCCGGTTTGAGCAGGCTATACATCTCTTCTAAAATCGCCTGCGGTGTGCTAAAATGCTCAATTAACCCCATTGAATAAACAAAATCAAACCCGTCATGCTGCTTTTTAGCAAAGGCGAACAAATCTTCGCAGATGATTGTGCCTTGCGCATCAGCAAGCGCAAGATTCCGTTCAGCCAGTTGACACCCCAATTCAGAAAAATCAACGCCATAGCAGTCGCTCTCATAGTTTCGAGCAAGATAAGGAAGCCACAACGAATCTGCACATCCCAACTCAATCAGTGTTGGTTGTTTAAAGCCTGAAAGCGCACGCTGAAACAGTTTGGCAAGTTGACGGTTCGCAACATAAGCCCAACGTAGGTGTCGCACTTTATGCTGTTGCCCATCCCAAAGCGTCGTCCAATAGGATTCATCCGTCAAGTGTGTAACTTCTGAACCCATACTAACTTTCCTCCAGCACCACCGCGTCGTGTTCCAATATAGGACAAAGGT
The DNA here is from genome assembly GCA_958295815.1 of Candidatus Poribacteria bacterium. Classification (GTDB taxonomy): domain Bacteria; phylum Poribacteria; class WGA-4E; order WGA-4E; family WGA-3G; genus WGA-3G. Next base: position 1,634,972 of record OY282374.1, read on the forward strand.
CGCAGAGCCGGTCAGCGCAGTAATTTTTGTAGAGGCGGATGATGCCTTGCTCAATGTTGCCTGTCGGTTTTAAGTGACGCATCTGCTGTATTTCGGTGAAAATTTGTTTATTGATCTCGCTGATAATCTTATTTCCTGTTGACTTCGGAGAAACGCCGTAAAGTCTTAGTACAGCCTCTTGCAGTTTCTGACTTGTTGCTTCAACAGCCCAAATATAGGCAATCGGTAAGATTTTATTAATAATAATGTCCACAGCCCGATCTTTGCCAATCAAAACTGCTTTACGGGCACCGCCTGTCCCGAAGTCGTAATGTGTTTCCCAGTAATCGGTAGGTTCAAGCATCAACAGCGCGCGGAGTTCTTTTTCGATAATTTCTAACGATTTTTGTGTATCCGCGACCACAACCTTTTCACAGGTCGGCAGAAAGTACATCATCAGACTGCCTTGACAGCGATGAATTAATTGACTCATCGCTGCAATACGTCGGGCAGGACGGTTAACGGGTCTACCTGTAAAACTCCAACGCGCCTCTGTCATACGTGGAGGAAGTTGAGCATATTCTGAAGTATTCCACAACTCTTCTAATGCCACAATACTTGGATCGTTTGTTATCTCAGGTGGTAGCGGTTTCTCGCGCTGTGAAGGCAAGAGTCCTGCGACGCCAAAAAGAATTGCCTGAATCTCTAACTCGGATTTCTGATCAAGATCCGTAAAGGGAACGTGCTGTGCTAACTCGCGGAACGCCTTACTGTTCCGGGCATATCCGAGTGCCTCCATGATACCCTCATAGAGAAGTTGTTCGAAGTCAAGTCTCGTTCTTAACAGACGCATTGACTCCGCCTTTTCTAAGAATCGTTCACGACCTAACGATTCAAAAACGCCTTTCAACACCGGAATATTCAGCTGATTCCCTGTAACTCGACAGATACCATCTTCTGTAGCTGTCCGTTGTATATCGTCATACAGGTCTCCAGTATTGACAGCAATCCATTTCAGGAGTTCTAAGGTCGGAATACGTTTGCCGTTCTGAAGCCGAGTCCGCAGATTAATATCATCGTCAAAATACACAGCATGCAGTATAACGCGATTGTATCTGGAATTGAGATGATGCTTATGCGCATACCACTCCGAAGATCGGACATGGATTTCAACATCACCGACATAGAGTTTACCATCTATCTCAATCTCGGCGTGCATAAAATCGGGACCTTCGTTATGGTTCCATATGCCAGGTTTTAACACACGAATGGTACGATTGTCAATTGCCTCCATGTTGGTGTCAAAGAAACGCTGCTCGTGCCACAATTTCTGAACATAAGCCTCGTCCATTTTGTCCAGATCTGGTGTGTAAGTCTCGTTAATTTCTCTGAACTGCTTAGCGATATGTTCAACCTTAGTTATATCATTCATGTATGTTTTTGTCCGTCTCGACTTACTTTGCTCCCTGAATTTCGTTCAGCAGTGCTTGTGCTGCGACATTAGGTTCACGATGTGCACAAACAGCAGAGATCACAGCGATGCCGTGTGCGCCTGCCTGAATGACATCACCTGCAGTTTCAATACCGATACCACCAATAGCAATAACTGGGCATGCCGCGATGTCGCACATCCGGCGGAGCCGTTCTAACCCCTTAGCCATCTCCGCATCCGGTTTTGAGGTAGTTCCGTAGATTGGACCAAACCCAATGTAATCAGCACCCTCTGTAATTGCTTCCAGTATTTTCTCTTCAGTTCTTGCGGAGGCTCCGATGATAGTTTCTGCAGGCAAAATCCGCCTCCCGATAGAGACAGGCATATCATCTTGTCCGAAATGCGTGCCTGATGCACCGACAGCCAGCGCGATGTCTGCTCTGTCATTGACGATCAACGGGACGTTGTGGTGCTCACATACCGTTCGCATTGCTTCTGCCATTGCTATCAATTCCCGTGTCGTCCCCTGTTTTTGGCGAAATTGCACTGTATCAGCACCGCCTTGGATCGCTAGTTCTGCCAGTTCCGCGTGTGTAAATCTGGATTGCAGCGTTGTATCCGTGATGACATGAAGAACACCGATATTTTTCATGTTGGCATACGACTCAAAATGTGATAGGTTAAAGTGAACTCAGTATAACTTTTGTAATTTAGTATACCACATTTGGAGGATACTTTGTGAATAATTTGTTATTTCAATCTGGAGATAAAGTGCTTTTTATCGGCGATAGTATTACGGATTGTGGTCGGCGGGATGCACACGCACCGTTGGGGCACGGCTATGTCCGCAAAATAACGGAACTCATTACTGCAAAATACCCTGAACGCGACATCGCCTATGTCAACAAAGGCATTGGTGGAGATATTGTTGAAGGTTTAGAAAGCCGGTGGGATACTGATGTGATTGACGAAAAACCACAATGGCTTTCGGTGAAGATCGGTATTAACAATGCAAGTCGGCAGCATGGTGAAGGTGTCTCTACGGAGGAGTATCTACCCCTGTGGGAGGAATGCTATCGACGCATTCTCACACGCGCAAAAACCGAGTTGGATGTTTCACTCTTTATGTTTGAGATTTTCTATATTGAGGAAGATGTCGATATGCCGCGTCCGTTGGCTGTAGATGCTTACAATGAGAGCATTCACAAGCTTTCGGAGGAATTTGACGCACGGTTAATTCCGACAAATGCTGCCTTTGATCTTGCTGTTGCCGCGCGTCCCGGGGCACTCTGGACAACCCAAGATGGCGTTCATCCGAACCCAGAAGGGCATACCCTGATGGCGTTGGAGTTTCTCAGACAGGCAGATTGGTAACTGCCTAAACATACACTTTGATGAAGTTTTAAATGAAAAATGGGGCTTTATTGTTGCGACTGGACTTCCTCAGCCTGACGTTTTAAGGTTTCGATAAATTCCCGTTCGCGTTGTACGTTATGTTCAGTAGCAAGCCGCTGTGCATCGGTTCGGTTGCCCCAATAGAAATAGCAACCTACTAAAGAAATGCCAGCGCAATCGACATATCGGCGTTCACGAACGGCATCTGCCACAAGATAGATGAATACGCCACTCGCTGCAGCTGCGAGGAGTCCCTCTTTAACTTTACCCAGATAAATCTGTCCGCTTCCAGGGATAACTGTAGAAAACCATCCTGCCATTTCAGGGGATTTGAAGGATAGCGGTGTTTCGTTGAGGATGGTGTTTGCTAATTGATGTGCTTTTGTGCTCCTAACGGTGTCGGTCCCCGATCCGTTTACTTGCCGAAATTCTGTAATTGCTTTATTCCAATCGGAAGTATAAACGTAGCACCAACCGCGTAAATAGTGCGCCGCTGCTACGACATCCACATCCTTGCTCGCCTGTAGAAGTTCAAAAAGGGTTCTCCGGGCATGTGAATATTTCTCTGCATCAAAATGAAGCTGTCCGAGCATCAACTCGCTCTGAAACCGTAGTGTTGAATTCGGATGCTTGGCTGAAAATTCTCGAAATAAGCGTTCAGCCTGTTCTGGAAAATTCTGATGGTAATAACTCTGCGCGATCCGATAATCCGCTACATCTCTGAGTTGCGTGTCGGTATGATAAAACAGAAGCCGTTTATACGCACGTCTAGCCGCCTGATAGTCTCCTGATTCAAAAAGTTTTTCTGCGTAGCGGTGCTGTCGACTTTCATCCGCAGAGACATCGTTAATTGCGAAGACTATGATAAAGAGGAGAAGGGGTGCTGCTGCCATTTTTAAAACTTGGTCTGCCACAATACCAGTTTCACATTATCTTTCAGAGTCGGTCCCGTCCCAAATAATCCTGAATCCCTAATTTCTTGTTGAATTCGAGTCCGAAAACGTCCGTGATGCTGCAGATTGAACGTTTCTGCTGCTTGGATACTCTGATAGACGCTATTTCCATAAAAGAACACCGCAAGAACTGCTACTGGAACAGCAACTTCGTAACGCTCTTTGCGGTTATAATAAACACTCGCGCCACCTAAAACTGCCACGCTCATAAAGGCATAAAGCCCATCTACGGTCTTCCCGCTATAAACCTGACCGCTCCCTGGTACTAATGCTGAAAGCACACCAGCAACCGTCGGAGAACGACGCGGTAATCTATCACCACTTTTTACGATGCGTGCCAACCTCGCGCTCGCTTCAGCGAAAGGGCTGTCTGGGTAGGTTGAAGAGACATCGTTCCATATCCTGCTTGCTTCTGTCCATTCGTGTTTATCTATCTGGAGCATTCCGATCGTAAAATGCGCAAGCGGTGCTAAGTCACTTCTTTGGTATTTCGAGAGGAAGTTTTCGAGTGCAGTAATCCCTCGTTCTCTATCACCTAATAGGATGTGGCACTGAGCAATATTATTTGTAGAGCGTTCAACAAGAGAACTATTCGGATAGGTGTCAATGAGAAATTGATAGGCAGGAATTGCTTTTTCCAATTGCCCGGCATTCTGGTATGATGCAGCGACACGGAATGCTATAAAATCGTTACGTGAGAGGTCAGGGTATAGAATGAGGAGCCGTTTATATTCATGGGCAGCATTAAGGTAATCACGCTCTTGGAAGAGCGAATCAGCAAAATCAGATGCTTGGGCTGATGCTGGTATTGGAAGCGCGCATAAGAAAATCAAGATGGAGACGAAAAAAAAGGTTTTCATTCGGTGTCCAGCTGTTTTTGTACATGTTCTTTGCTGACTGCCCAGACCTGATTACCGATATCTAAAAGTTGCGGGGCAAAACGAGAGTTCTCAATCTCATTTTTGAAACCATCACCGGCATAATTGTTGAGAAGTATAAGCGCGAAGGCGATTAAAAGACCACCTGAAGCAATACCGAAGCAAAGTCCAAGTAGACGATTTAACCAGCCTAAAACCCCCTTTTCAATAACTCGCTGGATACGTTCAAAGAGCGTGTCGACTATAATCGAGGTAACGACAATAAGGATAATAATACTCGCCCATTTCGCGAAAGTTGGGTTTTCTATGAATTTTTGGACCAATGCAGCAAGAGACGGCCAAAATTGACACGCTGCCGCAAAACCAGCACCCAGAGCGAATATTCCCCAAGCACTCCGAGTAAAACCGGCGCGGTAACAACTCAATCCAGCTAACGCGACAAGAATGAGGATACCGATATCTAATTTCGTCATGGTGTATATTTTGGTATGGGAAGTGTGGACTTGGACCTTAGAACGCACCTGCTAACGGTATTTCCGATGAAGTTTGTTCGAATACCTGTTCAATTGCGTTCTCTGTTGGGGAACCGTCACTTAGTTCGTGAAGCAGCTCACGGATTTTCGGGAAACCGAATTCCTGGATGAGAAAATCTACTATTGCTGTGGATTGGATATAAGCTAATTTCCGGGATTTCACAGGAAGTTCGCTAAACGGTTCGCTCAACGCTGCAAAGGAAAGCAGACTCTTTTTCTTAACCGCATGTTCCAATTGAAGCCGTTCAGACTGGAACATAGGACGTGCTATGCTTTGTGCCAGTCCTTCGTTAAGCCACATAGGACAATGTCCGCCCGCTAAATAATGAACCAGTAGATGGACCCACTCGTGTCGTAGCAGGGCGTATAGGATATTCAAAACGGGTTCACCAGCCGCGCAGTATGCCAAATGAATGCTTCCGTCGTAATATCCACTCGCCCATTTCGGGAGAGTGCGTTGTGAGGCAGCAATGCCGTTCGTGTTTGTGATTGAGATGGGTACTGGAGCCATTGGGTAACACCCAAGCATTTCTCCAAGTTCAGAACGAGTTTGATGAACAAGCTGATAGATGTTCCACACTGTCTGTGGTTGCATCTTGGAATAGCAGGTGAGGTTGAAAAATTCGGAATTAACAACCTGTTTAGGATGTGTTATCGGATCCTGTTCCAACTGTGCGAGGAATTCTTCGGAAGGTGATTCACAAAAATGCTCCAAGCAAATTAGCGCGTCATAACACGCTTTCTCATCGAGAATGCGTGCTTTACGTCTAAGGGCTGTCGGTGAATCAGGACATAACCGGAGCGCGATGTCAAGGCATGCCAATGCCTTATCCCACTGACCGACCATTTCGTATGCTTTTGCAAGATCCGCATAGATATAATGATGCTGTGCTGCACCTAATTTCAAGCCAGCGAGGTAGTGTTGGATTGCTTCAACGTAGCACGCTTGCCCGTAGCTGAACGTTGCTTGTTGAAAATGTGATAATGCCAGTGAACTGCTATGACTTAAGTACACTGCCTCTATAAGGAATGGAAGTGCATTGAAGTGTGCATCCCCAATGCACAGCACAATCCTTCTCCTACATAACTATGAATTTTTTATGTTGACGACTTTAAAACTAACCTTTCCACATTTTAGCGTAGAACCGGGTTCAACACGAGTCTGCGTTTCAACGCGCTCATCATCAATATAAGTTGCATCGGAACTACCTAAATCTGTGACGTACACATCTTCATCTTTCTGTTCAAATCGGACGTGCAAGCGGGAAAGTGTCTGGAGTGTGTCGTAACGTTTCAACTCCTCTGGGGATGCAGTCGGTTGCTCAGCGTCCCAACGCTCTATTGCCTCCGTGTCGGGTAAAGACGCGTCAACTTGCATGATTTCGGTTGTTTCGCTACCCATACCTTGTGGACTGTAACCAAGTTGCGGCTCCAGTCCATCGGCAGCAAGCGGTTCGGATGCTTCAGACCGAATTTCTGCCATCACGCGTGCTCTTGCTCGTTCTTCTGCCCCAGGTCGCGGCATAATATTTTCTCGTTCTTCGAAACGGTAGTGTGCGAAGTCAATTAACTGTTTCAACGGTTGAAGTTCCGACAAACTGTTAACATCCTTCAAAAGACGTTTCTGTTTACGTGATAATCTTTCGTTTTTTAGCCACCGCGTGTAAGCCTCCAACATCTCCGCTTTCTTTAAATCATCTGATGAGATGTCGAGCCTCCGCGATCTCTTCCAAAAACGCATAACGGTTAATCCTCCAATTGAATTAATATATCCACTGAATACCTTTAGCAATCAGAATTTTACGCAATTCTTCCGTGCACCGAAAGATCCAGATCTTCACAGTGCCATCTTTCCGATTGAGAATGCGAGCAATCTCTGCAATACTGTAGCCTTCCAAGTGACGCAACATCCACGCAATACGATGATTCGGTTTCGTTACCTGTTCAAGTGCACCCTCCAAGATCTGTTGTGCTTCCGCAGCTTCAAATTCTTGGTCGGGTCCAGGGCGCGGATCCTCGTATTGACTCAATGGCTGTTCATCCTCATCAGGCAAGCCACTGAGCGGACGTTCTCGAATCCGGTCACGTTTCCGTATCGCATCGATGATTGTGTTTCGAGCTACTGTATTTAGCCATGCTTGAAAACTGCCCTGTTCTGTGTCCCATTTGCCCAGTTTTTGCCAGACCTTGATGAACACATCTGAGGCTACCTCTTCCGCATCTTGGTAGTTCCCAAGCATTCGATGGGCTTTGTTATAAACCCACTTATAGTGCTTGTCGAACAATTGCCTAAACGCAGCATCATTACCCGCTTTCGCTTGCGTCGCGAGATAGGTATCTTCGACAGCAGATATGTCATTAGATATTTGGCGCGCCATTACTATCTGCTCCTTTACCTATAAAGTCCTTATAGCAGGCTAAAAAATATAACGTAAATCTACTCAATTGCGTTTCAAATTATCCTGAAATCAGTAAATAAAAATTAAAAATAGTGGCACGCCGTGGAGAATTAACGCGCAACAAACATTATGATAAAAAAATTTACTATCATTTTAACATTTTTTACACAGTATGTCAAGAAAAAAGTATATTCTGTGTGAATTCCCTTCACTTTTTGGCATAATTTGCGAAAAAAATCCGGTTCTGTATAAGCGTTGCTCTTTCCATGCTGAGAAAGCTAAAATCCTGACAATCCTAAATCAGACAACACCTCATCTAACACCACCGTCGCATAACCACCTGCAGGGAGTGTGAAACTCAGACAGATGCCAGCATTGTCGCTCACTGAAACATTATGGGAGGTCATCGGCATACGCAGCGGTCTGCGAGTGCCGGGTAACCGAATACCCATAACCTTACGAAACGTTTCATGACGAACCCCTTCATCGGAGAGAACGGATGTCTCCAGCGTTAGCACATCGTTAGCGGGTAGACGCATCTTATATCCGAAGATCGGTCCTGAAGGACTAATTTCAAGCGCATCTGCACGCTGTTGTTCAATACTTGCATCCGTAACCAAAAAGGGGGCGCCGTTGCTATGTTTTACCGCGATATCTCCATCAAGGAGTTTTCCTAAATGCGGTGCTCGTTTTTCCAGTATACGATTGAATAGATATGCCTGATACGCCGACAAATACAGTTTCCGAAGCCGGTGTGGGATACACATGACCGCTTTCTCAGCGGATTTCCGCGCCAATTCACGTTGCATACGTCGCGCAACATCGCTAACTTGTGACGCGTTATCTGCAAGGATATGACCAACAACCGTTTCCCATTCCGATTTCATTAATGCCTTGCCAATCAGATGTGAATCGTTTCTGTTGCCAAACCTTTGGACGCCGAACCGATTCGGAACACCTTCAGTTGCCAATCGTTTCATAACTGTTTTGATTGCTGGGAGGTGGCTGTGATTGAGATCACGGACTGTTATCTCAAAGCGATTACCACGGAGATGTCCTACCCTTAATTTATGCGGGTGCCGTTCTGCCCATAAAACTTCAACGGCAGGCTGCTCAATCTTCATAACCTGTTCTGGTGCTATGCCTTCCACAGACAATATTTGTGTTGTAACTGCATTCTTATCTTTCAATCCAGCGTAACCGAAGTCTCGTGTAGGTACTTGTAGTTCACGCGCAATTCGGTTGATCGCATCTAATGTACTCAGATTCCGTTTCCGAATAGCGAAAAAGGTGTGTGTCCCCGCACGCGAGGGTTCATAAAGCGGCAGTTCTTCAACAATGAAATCTTCTAATGCTATTTTAAACATTTTATTAGGTCGGGTTACTATCAAATTTTTATGCTTCTACGCAAGATTGTCGTACGTGTGAGATACATTGTAGTTTCTGCACCATTATAAGTGCTATCCTCCTGTATGTCAAATCGTAAAGGATACCCAGGCACCCGTAGGAAGGATCTCCAAATTGTGTCTTAAGCACAATTTGTCTTTGGATACATTTCCCGACGGTTTCAATGCCCTAATTTGTTTGCTATATCCAATTAATTGTGGTATACTTAATAGTGAAGTATAGGCAAAAAGGAGGGTCAAATGGCTTACATAATTTGTGAACCCTGTGTTGACGTAATGGACACTGCATGCGTTGATGTATGTCCGGTTGACTGCATACATACCACCGAAGGCGAAAACCAGCTTTATATCAATCCGGATGAATGTATTGATTGTGCGGCATGTGAACCCGCATGTCCTGTTGACGCGATCTCAATGGAAAGCGACGTTCCTGCCGAATGGCAACCGTTTATTGAGATAAACCGTAAATTTTTTGAGACTTTCGTTAAACCTGAAACTTCAGAGAGCGCGGACGGTGAGGCTGGAACAACTGGCAGAGGTAAGGAACAGGGCATTCCCGAAGAATACGCACAAATACCAGAGGTACCGGATTCAAGGCTTCGCGCACCGTATAGTCTTTTAACAATGCTCATGCAGCCTATCCTTGGAGCCTTTTCTGCGAAGTTTAAAGCACGGCTTGAGGAGATGGCAGGGAACCCCCGCGTCTTTAGTGCAGCCGTATCGACAGGTATCAACAGTCTGATTAACATAACGCTCTATCCGCTTGTCCTCTTTTTTATCGGTATCCGCGGGCAAAGTGACGGTATTTTCACAAGCCAAGGCAATCTGATGATTTTTTTGGGCTTAATTATCGCTATTACGGAAGGCGTTTACCGATTTAAAGACGAATTCAATTCCACAGTAGAGCAACCGCGTTATGGTGCAGCATTCTACGGTTGGTTCCCTTCATTGATCGCTACGCCGCTCCTAATCGGCTTGCGTTCTGCTTTAGTTGTTACCCCCAAAGAGGAACGTATAACAAACCCCGGATCCGTGGATACCGGTGGTACTCTCTATGCCGATGATGTGCGGGAACGCTACAGACGCTACGGCATGATAAATCGTATGACAGAGATGGCAAACCACTACGAAGTTGAAATTGAGTTCCCAAGATGGGTTCCCAGTTCCATCTCCAAAAAAGAGCACGATCTTCCTGATCTAATGCCCGACTACGCTTATGAAGTCAACCTCAGTTCACCCTACGTGCCTGGTGAAACATCTGCTCCTGCGAGTGTTTTAACCGTTCAGACACAGTTAGATGATCCGAGATTCGCTCCCATCTTGGGGCGGGCGAGTTCATTCCCGAATGGCTTCACGAATACCCTGCCGATTTCAGGACAGCCGGAGGATTTTCACGCAACTTATCGAAATAAAGTGTTAACAATTATCGTTGCTAAAAATGGAAGTTGTGAGGCACTCGGACTCGAACCGACCGTCCATTATGCAAAACTGAAGGGATAGCGGAACCTGTAAGTATAGGCTATGATTGATAAAGAGACGCTTGTTGCTTGGGATAAGCGTTACCTCTGGCACCCATTTACCCAAATGCGGGATTGGCTGGCGGAAGAACCAGTCATCATTGAACGCGGCGACGGGTGCTACCTCATCGATACTGCCGGGAATCGGTATATTGATGGAGTCGCCTCTATGTGGACGAATGTCCATGGACACAATCATCCTGAGTTGAACGCCGCGCTCAAGACACAGGTGGATAAGATCGCACATACCACGTTGCTTGGCTACAGCAACATTTCCGCGATCGAACTAGCAAAAAAATTAGTAGAACTCACGCCGGTAGGACTCAATAAGGTATTCTATTCCGATAACGGTTCAACTGCTGTTGAAATCGCCTTGAAAATGGCGTATCAATACTGGCAACACAAGGGAGAACCACAACGGAAACTGTTTATCCATTTTGATAAGGCGTATCACGGGGACACAATAGGTGCTATGAGTGTCGGTGGCATTGATAGTTTCCACACAACCTTTGATTCCCTCCTTTTTGAAGGTATCCGTGTGTCTCCTCCTGAGACTTATCGTTCCCCAAACACTCTGGATAGGTCCTGTAACGACTCAGCAGTTAAGACCCAATGGCTCAATACAGTAGAATCTGCACTCTCTGAGCATAGCGGACAGGTCGCGGGTGTTATTTTAGAACCGTTAATTCAGGGTGCCGGTGGTATGCTTATTTCGCCGCAAGGGTTTCTCCAAGAACTCTCTGCCTTGGCAAAACGGTGGGAAACACTCCTCATCGTTGATGAGGTGATGACCGGATTTGGACGTACCGGAAAAATGTGGGCATGTGAACACGAAGCGGTCACACCTGACATCTTATGCACAGCAAAAGGGCTTGCTGCTGGTTATCTTCCTCTCGCTGCAACCTTAACCACAGATGAGATATATAACGCTTTTCTCGGCGAATATAGTGACCTCAAAACCTTTTTTCACGGACACACCTTCACTGGCAATCCCTTAGCGTGTGCTGTCGCATTGGAAAATATCGCTATTTTCGAGCGCGAGAATCTCCTTTCGCGACTCCAACCTACTATTGAACACTTCAGAAATCGGCTCCAAGAATTCTACAAACTCTCACATGTCGGTGATGTGCGGGTGTGTGGACTTGCCGCTGGTGTAGAGTTAATGAAAAATCCGGATACCCATACATCTTATCCCTTTGAGGAAAAGATAGGTATCCGGATCTGCAAAGAAGCACTCACCCGTGGAGCGATACTCCGTCCGCTTGTTAATACCATTGTTCTGATGCCACCATTGCAAATCTCAATTTCAGAATTAGACGCGCTTCTGGACATCGTTTATGCATCAATTAAAGCGGTGACAGCGTAAAGTGGATGCGGGTACGTGTTGCCTTATTTTATGACACTCGCCCCTTCAAGATCAAACTGCATTTTAGTGCCGTCAGTCCCTCGGAATTCTAACTCTACAGAACCACCATTTATCATCTTATCAATCGATGCACCGGAAGTACCCATGATGAACGCTGTGCCTCCATCTCGGAACTCCGTGACTATTAACCCACCATTTGCTTGTGCCGTTCGGAGCATTTCCAAAAGACTCATTGCTCCTTCCGGCATGCTCTCATGCATGATTGTCGAAGATGCCTCCACCATTTCAATCAGATTATCAAGTGTCGTTGTCCCTTCTTCAATATGTTCCATCATTTCCGACAGGACATCTACTTCAGGTGAAGGTCCATACTCCTCTTCAATAGCCTCAACGAGTTCAGTGTTGTCAAGTTCCTCGTCCTCTATATCAACAGCCTCGCGTAGGGTAGAGAGTGCCTGTTGCTCAAACATCTCTAAGAGCGCGTCGAGTTCTGCATCTAATAGTTCTTGTGCGTCTGAATCCGTCGTCTCGGCATCTACCACCAGCTCCACTGAATCAGCAATCTCGGCATCTAACATCGGCTGCACCAAATCCAATCCTTGTTGCTGTGGATTCTCGGATATAGATGTTGTTTCGGATACCGCTGCAGGAGAAACCTGTCCAACGGATTTTTCTGTAAGCACCTCTCTTTTTGAGGGGACTGGCGGTTCACCAAGGGATTCTGTAAAACGCTGAACATCCCACTTTGCATAGAGAAAGATACTTACACACAGCGCGACAATAACAACGGCTGCACCCACTGTGAATTTCCAGTTGAAGAATTTCCAGTTAAATATACTATGCATGGTTCCCTCCCTTCAGTTCATAGTCGTTAGGTTAAAAACTATTAAAACCCAAGTTGCTACTAAAAAGTTTTAAACGTCCCTCAAATCGTTTGAATTGATATTTATATTGTGGGAGGGGTTTGTAACCCCGAATTCCCCTAAATCGTTTGAATTGATATTCACATTGTGGGAGGGGTTTGTAACCCCGATTCCCCGTTATTCAAGGAGACAATTTCCTAAAAAAAATAGGGCAGGTTTCAAACCCACCCTATACTTCGCTAAAATTGGTTAGAAACCGCTGCGACGCACTGCCATATTTTGTGCCCTATCTGTTACTTGAATGGTAATAGTATGTGCACCTTCAGGAAGTTCACCTGTTTCCAGAAGCAGCTTCTCCTGTTTGGAATCGAAGATACCATCCTCAGGGAAAATTGCCTTCCAGTGCTCATCGCTGTCGATCTTATAGACCGCTTTCTCGATGGGTGTGCTGATATCCATGACATCACAGGCAACTTTGTAAGTGCCGTTGCCGTTCGCAGTGACTTCAATTTCTCCCATAGAGGGTTGCGTGTTATCTATGTCAAACGGCATGCTGACCTTCTCAACGGATTTCGCCCACCCAACTGGATTGCTGAGTTTGTCGGTTGCGACAACTTTCACGGTGTATCGTCCGTCTCCAACGGTGGTGATGTCCCATTCATATTCCGCTTTGGATAATTCTTTTTTCAGGAGACGCCAGTTGCTTTCTGTAACCGCTTTGTAGTAGACGGTATACTGCAACGTATCGCCGTTTGCGTCTTCCACTTTCCAACTAATTTTCCAACTTTTGGAAGGGGTGCTGTTTCCACCACCCGATCGACCGCTATCGCCGCCGCGTGCGCTCGGTGGTGGCAGTCCACCAGAGGAACGACGTCCTTGCTCCCTATTACCACTACCACTGCCATCGTCTACTTCAACGCTGGTTAACAGTGGCTCAACATTGGTCTGCACAGAAGCAAGCGTAACCTTCTTCAAAACAGGTGTTTGTGAAGTGTCGCTGGTAGTGAACTTGGCACGCCATTGGATGTACTGTGCGTCCCCGTTCGAGACTTGCGAACCTGCTGCAGTCGTGAGTTCATCTGACCAGTCACTCCATGTGTCATCTGGCTTTTTGGTATTACCAGTCCGAGTTGAGAAAGAGATAGCCGTTCCTTCTCCCATTTCGGCTTCCCATGAGAGTTTACCCCAGCGCGATAGACTTTGCGCATCGTGAACTGTTGACTCAAGCGTGCCTTCTTCGACGTAAGTCGATGTGAGTGTAAAGAGTTTACCCGGATTGCCGGTCGCGAGAAGTGTTCGTGTATTCCCTTCTACCTCTTTTTGGTGTATAGCGATGACTTGGTTCGCTGAGCATTTTCCAACTTCGGTGGAGTCTCCATTCGTTAGATTGATACGGTAGAGTTTTCCGTCATCTCCGGTACCCGCAAGGATTTGGGTATCACTTTCAAGGACGATCGCCAAGATGAGTGGCTCAGGCGAATTCCAAACTGGCGCAACAGTTCCGTCCGGTCGAATCTTGTAAATATTAGATTGATTTTCTTGAGGCTGACCGCCGCCAGGAGGTGGGGGACCACTGGGGGTCGGTGGACCGTTTGACCCGCGCCGACCTCTTGAAGGTTCAGCGGGTGCTGATGTCACGACTGCCGCGTATAGGTTCCCTTGGCTATCCATCTCAAGCGCACGTACCTCTTTTTCTTTCGCTTGATAGATAACCTTCGCTGTGCCATCGTTCATAACGCGGTAAATAATGCCGTTCTCGCTGCTGCCTGCGTAGAAACCATTTTCATGTGCCAGCAACGTCATAATGTTTTTCTCTTCGGCATCAAAAAGGACACTGGATTCACCTTCGGGTGTGATCTTGTAAATCTTGCCATCAGTGCCTGTTGCAGCGTAAAGATTGCCTGCATCGTCAAAATGCAACGCCCATACATATTTGTCGCCTTCATTGAGGATGGTTGTTGGAGGGGTCGTAGCGTCAGTGATTTTGTAAATCAACCCGTCAGGTCCTGTACCCGCATAAAGGGCATCGTCAGGTCCGATAGCGAGGCTATAAATCGTAACTTCAGGCGAGTTGTAGTAAAGTTCAGCAGTGTCCCCGTCTGCGTTAATTTTATAGATTTTCCCTTCGTTCCCGGTTCCAGCATATAGGTTTCCCGCTGAATCCTCAACAAGTGCCCAGACCTGAGTCTCCTTCAGTTTCGTGAAGGCGTCGATTTTCGGAGACAACATAACATCGCCATTGCTTGTAAATGAAAGATCTTTTGGCTTACCTGCCTCGAAATCGGCATGATGTTGCTGTTGCCACAGAGAGGTCTTGACGGCGAGTGCGGCATTTGAAAAAATGAAAATAGTTAAAATAAGACTCCAAAAGGAGATGACACGGCGCATTGAAAATACCCTCCTGTAGGGTTATTTAGGCGAAACTTGAAAAGTATGTTGCAAGCTGCCAAATCTAAGTTTTTGTATATGATTTAGCCTTCGCCGGCGTGTAAGTACAGATGTGTATATGTCTGTCCTCTTACCGAGTAGGATAAAGCGGAAAGTTGTATATTTCCGTTCAATTTTGTGTTTGGCATTATTCGGCGTTTCTATCAACAACAAATCGAAGGAGACCACTTCCAAAAATAACATAGTCTGTCGAGGTTCTGTCAATATGAAGCGTTGTCCCCGAAGTGTACCCGCTATCGCCAACCTGTTTTGCGGTGTTCATCACAGACATGACCGAAGGCGGTAAATTCTCGAATTCTTCGCCCTGCACAGTCAGCCCCGGCTCCGGTACAAACAGCTCCATAATAATATCGGAGTTGCGTTCACCGCGCTGCAGCAATTTGATTAGCTGATTGATATTTTTGTGACGAAAATTAAGGGGTGCCCGCGAACGCTGCCAACCTTCGTGAAAATTCGCATTTCCAGTCAGAAGCATAACAAGACCTTCTGGAGCATCCTGAGGAATTGTGATCGTCCCTGTCTGCGTTATAGGTTTTTCGAGGTAGGGCTGCAAAGTCATCTCCACCTCAACGGTGTCTCCTGGGCGATAACGAAGTTTATCCAATCGGAGACTCTGAATCCGCGCTGTTTGCCGCTTGTCTTCTATCTTCAGGTCGAGGGTGATATTCTCAACGTGGACCTGCGTATAAGGGTTGCTGTAGAGTTGGAACAGGGGCATCAGGAGCGTCTGCGTGACACCAAATCCCGGTGAACCACCGGAAGAATAGGTGTTCTTGTAAACTAATTCGCGCGTTTTGAGATCGGCGTGTTCTTTCAAAGCGATGGTTGCTTCCAGATTGAGTGTATGATCATTGAATTCGAAATCAAACGCATCCACAAGGATCCTTGCCGGTACTGCCGTATAAATTGGAGAAAGACCACGATGCCGTACCACTTCATAGTACTTTTCATGCTGTTTTCCATCGGTTGTCTGCATGTTGACATTCACAGGAATATAGCTTGGATGTCTACCGATAATTCCCGCAATAGCAGGGGTTCGATCTTGCACTAAAGTCCCGATGGGCTGCGTAGGAGATGCTACTTTCAAGGAACGTGAACGACTGGGGTGGATAAAATGCACGTACCCGCCCGATATCGGTATATTGACGTTGCCTTCTCCGGAGGCTGAGTGTCCAAAGCCAAGTAACTCATCCCCATTTATGTAGGTGATGGTTCCGTAGCCGAAGAATGAAACATCACCACGCACATACTCCATTCCAACCATCTGACCTTCCTCAACCGGTGATTCTTTAATCGGGCTCCCACCACCTGCTGCCTGCACTGGTGTAAAATTGAACCTATCAAAGTGCGGTTTGACAATCCGCATGACATCCGGGGGGAGTGCCGGAAGTGTAATAGGCAGTGGTAACTGTGCCGCCTTCGCTTGATAAGGTGAATTAGAGGTGTCGCCGAAGAATCTTTCATCAAAAGTGAGTGGTGCCTCTACAATTTTACCATCCCCGAGAAGGGACGCCCCCATGTCCAAACCATAGTCTTGCATCGCAGCTGCTGAGTCGAGATTAAAAAGTTGAGCACCTTCGTAAGTTAAGTTGGGCTTCATCCCACGCTGGGCAACTTTAACCATCAATTCAATCGGCGTGACACCGAAGATATTGGAGCGTTCCCGTTGGTTGGAGTACCCAACCGCAAGCGCACCCATGAGCCGTCCGTCAATATACACTGGACTACCGCTCATACCGCCCGCGGCACCGCTGACCTTAAAATTTTCACTCAGTCCGTCAACCCAGATGATATCCCAATTCGGTGTACTATTATATTCAATACTCACAACTACAAATTCGAATTCTTCGACCGTTGCTCCTGAAAATACTGTGTAGCCTTTTCCTTTCATGCCCGGCTTTACCTCAGACAACGGCATAAACTTTTCAGCGTCCCACGCAATTTGCGCGTAGCTATGGTATGTGGCTAAGCAGAATACCACAAGCGCACAAAGCAAAACCTTTTTCACAACATTTACTCCTCTCTGAACTATTAAAAATCTGTTTATATTCGCGACGTGTAAATTAGTTGAATGGTAGAGCTCTCTAATTCGCCTTTTCGCTATTTTAGTCTCCCAATCAAATTCTTGTCTGGGTAGGAAGGTGTATAAATTTCTGAGTTATACTAAAGGCTAAACGGGTGGCTCTATGTAGTGTCCAGTGTTACGAGTCCTATGAATATATTAAATACATAACGCTATCTATTATACTTGAAGGGGGTGTGCGATGTCAACTGAATTGACAAAAATTACGGACATCTACTTCCTGTTTCCATGATTTGCTCTTGATCTTTTTCTCTTGCCGTGTTATTCTTAAAGAAAACAGTTAGGAGCCGCACGCACAGCATGTCAAATACTGCTTGCATTCTCGCAATCGACCAGGGGACAACAGGCACAACTGCACTCCTCGTTGATGTAGAGGGCAACATCGTTGCAAAAGGATACCAAGAATTCACACAATTCTATCCACACCCGGGTTGGGTAGAACACGATCCAGAGGAAATCTGGAACGCTACACTACAAGCAATAGACGCTCTTTTTGAAGACAATCCGTTGAACATTGTTGCTATCGGAATCGCAAATCAACGTGAAACCACCCTCGTCTGGGACAGAGAAACAGGAGAACCGATTCACCCAGCAATTGTGTGGCAGTGCCGACGTACCGCAGATATGTGTGCTGCCCTTAAAAAAAAGGGCGTTGCCGAAGAAGTAAAAGCAAAAACAGGTCTCGTCCTGGATCCCTACTTTTCTGGGACAAAGGTGGCGTGGGTACTAGATCATGTTAGTGGGGCGCGGGAACGAGCATCGCGTGGTGAACTCGCATTCGGGACTATAGACACTTGGCTTCTGTGGAAATTAACAGATAAGTCAGTCCATAAAACTGATTATACAAACGCATCGCGCACACTACTCTTTAATATCGATACCCTTTCATGGGACGACACTCTTTTGGAAATATTCGACGTTCCGAAAGCCATATTGCCTGAAGTCTATCCCTCTGCGAATAATTTCGGCACAGCCAGTTTCTATCGCAATTTCTGGCTTGAAACCTTCGGTAAAAATATATCCTTGGACGGCATTCCAATTACTGGAATCGCAGGTGACCAACAGGCAGCACTCTTCGGTCAATTGTGCACAAACCCGGGCATGGCGAAAAATACCTATGGAACAGGATGTTTCCTCATGCTAAATACAGGTGCTGAAAGGGTTGAAACCGAAACAGGACTCCTGACAACACTCGCTTGTAGTTTGGATGAAAATCCTGTTTACGCCTTGGAAGGGAGTGTGTTTGTCGCTGGTGCTGCCGTCCAGTGGCTCCGAGACGGTATTGAGATTATCGGTAGCGCACAGGAGACGGAAGAGATCGCAACGCGTATCTCCGATTCAGGTGGTGTTTTCGTTGTTCCCGCATTTACCGGACTTGGCGCACCTTATTGGGACCCTGAAGCACGAGGTGCTATCCTCGGTTTAACCCGCGGAAGTACACGGGACGAGATTGTCCGAGCGACTTTAGAGTCTATTGCATATCAATCCGCTGATGTCGTTACTGCAATGTTAAGCGAAACGAAGGCGACGATTGACCGGTTACGTGTAGATGGCGGTGCTGCCGCGAACGACTTTCTCATGCAGTTCCAAGCAGATATTCTCGGAATAGATGTGGAAAGACCGACACATATTGAATCGACAGGACTCGGTGCTGCATACCTCGCTGGTATTACAACAGGTATATGGGACAACGTTGAAGAATTGGAGACACACCGATCTGGACAAACTAAGCTCACAACCGATGCGCTTAAAGCCAAGGTTTTTTCACCACAGATTGACGCTGATCAACGCAATCAAATACTCACGCAGTGGAAAAGAGCAGTCCAACGAGTGATAGGTTAAAATGAGACTCCAATGGAAATATTCACTTGTTATCAATCTTTCTGTAATAGCGATCCTCGTGGCGTTTTATTTCTTTGATAGCATTCGGGTCCGAAATGAGATGAATGCCCTTCACGCCTTGGGGGCGGAACGCGGTGCTGAACTGAGAAAAATCGCTGAAAGCACCATTCTTGACGCTGTTGCAAGCGAAATCGAAACCACAAAAGTGTTTGATGTACAGCGACTGGATCGGGTGCTAAATGAGTTGAAGCGGGAACATCCGGATATGCGCGATGTTCTCAACGTTCACGTCTCTTTGAATGATACGCGTATTCGTTCGAGTCTACTTGCCGGTGAAGATGCAGTCGTCATAAATCTTGGTTCAGCCGATCTTGAGCAAATTGAGACAAAAGGCGCGACAATACACACTGTTGAGGGGCAGAACGCAACAGCTATCGTTATTAAATACATCGCCCCTTTGACCGCACCAGAGCCAGTTGAGTTGGAACCGAGTGGTTCCGCGTATGCACAGATACTTGATGACGGCATGCTGCCGTATGATGCTTTTTGGTATGAAGTTTGGAAGGACCTCTTTGGTGAAGATGCCTATGTGCCGGACGAACCCGTGATAGCTGAAGAGAAAGGCAAGCGCTGGCGAGTTACGGATCGGGCAAAGGGTGATACTTACAATTTATGGAAGCAGGATGAGATTTTATGGGTTCACAGGTCGCTGACTGGCTACATACAGGTCCTTTTTGATGTCCCTTATATCGGCAGATCCATTCGGTATTCCTTGCTAATGCACGCGATACTGATTGTTATTGTTGGAGCACTCCTCGTAATTCTGATTGATTTGACAACGAATCATCTGATCATGAAACCATTAGAGCGAATGACTCGGATTATTCAGAGTGCAGAGAGCGGCGATTTATCGCTTCAAGAAAGCTATTCGTCGGATGAAATCGGGCGTGCAACCTATAATCTCGCAAGAATGCTTTGGCAATTACGTGACTCTCATTCAAAACGAATTGCTGCTTTAGGGCAATTCGCCGCTGGTGTTGCTCACGAAATTCGGAATCCCTTGAATTCAATCGGTATGACCGCACAACATCTGAAATCTGTTTTCTCGCAACCCAAGGTTAAACCTGACGATATTGAAGAGGCGAAAGAACTTTTAGAGATTGTTGACCAGAAAATAATCGAACTCAAGCAGATTTCAGAGCAGTTCCTCACCCTGAATCGACCCAGAAAATTAAATGTAGAGCCGATAAATCTTAATACACTCGTCGATGGTGTGTTATCCGAGTTTGCACTCGTTGTTGAAGAGGCGAAAGTTCAGGTTATCAGAAACTATGATGAAAATCTACCGGATATTCAATTAGATTCAAGGTTGATGCGGCAAACCCTCTTTAATCTTGTGCAAAATAGCATCCAGGCGATGCCCAAGGGCGGCAGCATTTATATCTCCACTATGCTCGAGGCGATAGATGACACGCCTCAACAAGTGGTTATTGAAATTCGGGATACAGGTATCGGCATTCCTGAAGAGATTCAAGAACAGATTTACGATGCCTATTTTACAACGAAAGACGCTACTGGCGGCATCGGTTTGGGGCTTGCGGTCTCACACCAGATTATAAATGCTCATAAAGGTAAAATCGAAGTCCGAAGTAAGATGGGAATGGGAACGGCTTTTAAGATAAGTTTCGCGCTTGATCAAGATGAATTCGCATAAAATATGCCGCACGAATGAGGAGGACCAGGACAATGGCATCAATACTGATTGTAGACGACGACCGGGCACAACTGACAATTCTACAGCGCATCTTGAAACGCGAAGGTTATGCTGTTGAAATTGTTGGGGACAGCAAAGCCGCTCTTGAGACCTTAGACAAACAGATGTTTGATCTCGTTATCAGCGACATGTGGATGTCATCACGGTTTGAAGGGCGAGATTTACTTCGGGAAATCAAGCGCACAGATCCAGACCTACCGGTACTTATAATGACAGCGTTTGCTGAACTTAATGACGCTGTCAACCTCGTTGCACATGAAGGTGCATTCTACTATCTTGAGAAACCTATTCAGATTGACGTCCTTAAACGGGAGGTGAAACACGCCCTGCAGACTCGTGGCGCGCTTGGTGAAACTGGAGAGGAAACCGATGCTTCAACACCTGAAATTCAGATTGATGAAATCGTGGGTGAAAGTGAGCGGATGCGAGAACTTTTCAGAAATATGGCGCGGATCCTTCATCGCCGTGTTAACCAAGTCCTTATTACAGGAGAGACAGGGTCTGGGAAAAGCCTGATTGCGCGTGCCCTCCATAAACACGGAAACCGAAAGGACAAGCCTTTCATAGCCATTAACTGTGGCGCAATCCCAGATACACTCATTGAGAGTGAACTCTTTGGGCACGAAAAGGGTGCGTTTACAGACGCTGCGCAGCAGAAAAAGGGACTTTTTGAGGTAGCAAACGAGGGAGTGCTTTTTCTTGATGAAATCGGTGACCTACCTATTCAAACGCAGAGCAAACTTTTACAAGTGCTCGAGGAGCGTGAGATCCGACGAGTCGGAGGAACCCGGAGTATCAAGGTCGATGTTTGTGTAATCGCTGCAACGAACAAAGATCTTATTCAAGCGGTTAGAGACAGCATCTTCCGAGATGATCTCTATTTCCGTCTAAATGTTATTCCACTCCATGTTCCACCCCTGCGGGAACACCCAGAGGACATTCCCTTGCTCGTAAATTTTCTCATCCAGAAGTTTAGCAGCGAGTATGCCGAGGCGTTACCTAAACAAGTCACACCACAGGCGCTGTCTGCACTCAGGAGGTATCAGTGGCCCGGTAATATTCGGCAGTTAGAAAACTATCTACGTCGCATCTTTGTTCTCTCAGAAAACGAGGTAATCGACCTGGACGAATTACCACCGGAGATTTTGGACACCTCGCTTCCAACCACTGATGTTGAGTTTGATATTCCAGAGGAAGGCGTTTCGCTTGATGAGATTATCAAGGAATATATTTGTAGTGCTCTAACAAAGAGCAGCGGTACACAGATTCAAGCCGCAAAATTGTTGGGGATTTCGCGTCGGAAGCTTCAGCATCGGATGCAAAAATATGGACTTCAAAGCCAGGATTTCAAAACAGACCCGTAATTAGTGATCTGTGCTAATATCGTAGGATTCGCGTATCAATCTCTTGTGCCCATCGATCAATGCCACCCAACAGACGCTTGACCGATTTAAAACCGAGTTGTTGTAACAGAAATGCTGCGTCAAGGCTCCGCATGCCGCTATGACAATAAACCACCACTTTATTTCCCGGTTTAATTTCCCTAAATCGTTTCATCAACTCACCGAACGGAATTGAGATAGCACCTTCAAGGTGCACCATCTGATATTCCCATTCCTCCCGCACATCCAATAAAATAAAGGGTTCGCCTGTGTTCATCATCTCTTTTAGATGCCTTGGCGTGATGGTGTATGTGTCCGTGTCCAGCGGAAGAATCGCTTCAGCTACACTCGGCGCGGCTTTCGGTAATTTTGGATCGCGCGCATTCGCTATGAAACGCCACCAAATCTTTCGCAATGCTTTTTTGATATACTCGAACATTTTTTATTTTCTTGAAAGTTTGCGAGGTGATAATATCGAAATACCCATAAAAAAAGAAGTTACTACAGCATCGCACATGATTAGAAACGCATCGTGACACCTAAAGTTGGGACAATCGGAAAAAGAGGCTCTTCTTCAATTTCGCAACCGATAATAGCGTTTGTCCCTTCATCTCGGACTTCACTAAACGCGTATTGATCTACATTTGTATGGTTATATAAGTTCAAAATCTGGAAATACCAAGACAACTCCCACCGTTGATATGGACTCCGTTTGGTAATACGAAAATCGAGACTATGATATGCAGGCATCCGCGCTGAATGTATATCACCAAATTGCCTGTCGCAGGCGATACCCCCAGTAGGTAAACGGATCTCGTTGTGAGTCAGCGGTGTTCTCGGCTCACCCGTGTAGAAACGCCAACTGAGGTAGAGATGCCAAGTCGGCGCAAACTGATAATTGCTACTGACAGCGAAGGAGTGCCGTCGGTCGTGCTGACGAAAAATCGTTGTTCCACCAGCGATCTCTTCTGCGATGCCGTACGCATAGCCAAGGGTCCATGCCAAACGATTGGAGACCGTATGCGTCATGAATACATCAACGCCTCTTGACCATCCTGATTCAGGTGAGGCAAAAATCTGATTCTGTCGTCCGAACTCGCGAACTCGCCCAACAAGATTATTAAACGTGTTATAATACCCTTCAATACTCACCAAAAAATTATCAGCGAGCGTATACTCAGTTCCTATGATGTAATGCACGGCTCGCTCGGCGCGTCCTACCGTCTCAATCCCATCTTCTACTGGGATTCCCATCAGGTGAACTGGTTGATGGTAAATCCCCCAAGCACCCCGCAGAACGAGATTTTCAATCGGTTTTACCGCAAGCGCAACCCGCGGTCCAATTTCGTAACGCTGAATTCCTTGTTCCCGATACTGTTGGTAGAGATAACGCACACCAACATTGAGCGCAAATTTCGGGTGCAGCTGCCACTCGTCTTGCAAAAAAGCGTTAAATTCATTCCCCTGGTCATCAACATCAGCGAAAATCGGTTTGTAGACGTTTATACCCGCCTGCCGTTCTTGAACGTCGTACTGATATTGTGCCGTTAACCATCGCCACATCACGCCACTACGAAACGTGTGATTTTCAAAGGGGCTTGCTGTGAGTTCCCCTTTCGTCCCTAAAAATCTAAAGTCGCGGTTATCAAAGTCTGCCTTGCCTGTTGTTCTCTCCTGACCAGAAGTGCCAGCAAAAACAAAAAAATCCGTCCAATATGAATCACTAAAAGTATGTCGCCACTTCGCCCAAGCCGTCGAATTGTCGTAGAGGGAATCCAAGTTATTGTCTACATCGTCTACACGAATCCTATTTTTGTCCCAACCATAAAGCCCATTGAAAGTAAACGTATCTGCAGGCGTAATCTTATAAGTTAGTTTTCCATAGACATCGGCATACTGCGGCTTATAATTTTCGTCGATATCCATGAGCATCAAAATCAGATCGATATACCCGCGTCGAGCCGACAGGAGCCAACCGCCGTTCTCAGTGAGCGGTCCTTCTAAGGTAGCCGTCGCGTTAATAAGGTCTACCCCAAAATTGGCGGAGAGTTGCTTGGCGTTTGGGACTCTTGTCGTGATGTCAAAAACCCCCGACATTTTCTCGCCGTATTCTGCGGGAAATCCGCCGATAAGTAACTCGGTGTTCTGAATAAGATCGATACCAATAAGTGAAACTGCGCCGCCGAAGTCCTGAAGATGATATGGATTATAGAGTTCCATTCCATCTAATCTGACCGAAATGTCGTCCTTTTCGCCGCCGCGTACGCTGAATCGCGCACTGTAATCGCTTGAAACCACGCCTGGAAAGATATGTCCTGCCCGCATTACATCGTTGTCGATTAAGGGAAACTGCTCGATTTCCTGTTTAGATAGGGCGATCCGTGCCGAGGTGCCGTCATAAATTGTAAAGCGACCAGGTGTTACAATAATTCTTTCCATGCGTACAGGTTCAGCGTCTTCTTCAGCGGAAACTGTAGACAGGCTTACCAATCCAAGAAATAGGATGTAAGAAAGCGTGTATATTGTGCGTCGAAAACGAGTGTTGAACATCCTATCGCCTCTCAGCATTTTTTAGAGTGAAATGGGAAAATTTGTGTACATCTCCGTGAACCGAATGGTCACGAACACCGTTTTCTTGCTGGTGGGAGACATTCATCTATTCAGAGCGTATTTTGATCGTACTTTTATTTTCGATTGTCGATTATTAAGTGATTATAGCATATTTTAGCGGTTACAGTCAAATCAGAATACGCATCGGTTACAATCTTAAAAGTTGACGATTGCAGTCTTGCATGCTAAACTATGCCCAAAATTAATGCCATAGACGGAAGAAAATATGAACATGATAAAGTACAGTCCGCGTTCTACTTATATTCTGGGTGAAAAGTTATGAAAGATGAAGTTAAATCTGCCTTAACGCGCGGCATCACTTCCCTATTTACACAACAGCGTGATGACGGAGCCTTTGAAGGGCAGCTCTCCTCAAGTACGTTTCCGACTTGTGCGTATGCTTGGATTCTGCTTGCGCAAGGTGAAACGCCAGATCCTGCTCTTACCCAATGGTTTGTCACCAATCAGAACGAAGGTGGTGGATGGGGTTTAGATACCGCAAACATATCAAACGCAGAAGCGACTCGGTTTGTTGACTTAATTCTGAAACAAATCCATCAACGATCACCAGATCCATCCCTCCAAAACTTGCTAACATCCATCCCAAAATTCCCGCCGAATCTTGCGCTGGTTAAATTAGCTTATGCCGCTTTCGATCAGTTCGACTGGAGTGAACTGACGCTCTCAGAAAAGGCACTGCCGCTTATGAAACTTGCCAGACAATTGACGAAAATTCCTGTGCTTGGCAGTCGATTAAAACCACCACGGCATCGTTTGCCGCCTGTGGCTATGTTCGGTACCTCGATGTTCGACGCGCTTTTCATCGCAGAACAACATACGCTCGTCCCTGTTTTTATTTTAATTGAACTCAATACAGCCAGACGACCTGAAATGATTGAGTCGCTCGTTACTTGGCTGAAATCACGCGTCCTCAGCGATGGCAGTTGGTTTCGGGTGAACTATATCACAGCACTTTCAGTTTTGGCACTTATTGAATTGGAGAAAAAATGGGAATCAGATGAGGACACCGCCACATTTATTGCGCGGGGTATTGATTGGCTTCGCACAACAAGAAATCCTGATGGTGGATGCAGAGAGGCGATAAACCTGAATGTTTGGGATACCGCATTGAGCATCATGGCTTTAACAGAGATTGGTTCTGTGAGTGATGGGCCTGTCCCGCTGAATGCTGAACTGACTGATAAAGTGAAACATGCAGCGCAGTGGCTCATCAAACATCAAAATGCTGATGGCGGTTGGGCTTTTTCAGGGTTAGAAGACAGCACACTTCCAAGTGATGCGGACGATACTGCCCTTGGAACATTAGCACTAATCCGTTCGATCCGAGTGAGTACCCCAACTGATCGAGACGCCTTAGATGATTCGGTTCGCCGCGGTGTTGCGTGGCTGAAGACACAACAAAGTCGCGACGGCGGTTGGAGCACATATCAGCCCGGACAGGGAGATGTCGGGTGCGTCAGCATCACAGCGCATGCTATTGAAGCACTATTTGAACTCAATCGGAGCGATATCACCGATATGCCTGATATGCAACACGAGATGAGTCGTGGAATTACATGGCTTTATAGGCAGATGAACCGAGACGGCTATTGGCGAGATCTCTGGTTAGCAAAAGATACATACGGGACAGCTTGTGCCATTATCGCGCTCGTCAAAGTCGGGCGGAGGCATGTTCCTGAAGTCCAACATGGTGTTAAATGGTTAGAACGTAGCCAAAACGCTGATGGCGGTTGGGGAGAAGATATGTTCGGAAATCCGACTGAGAGCACAGTAGAGCAGACAGCGTGGAGTACCTATGCGCTTCTACTTGCTGCACCGGACAATTCTGCGGCGCGAGATGGTATAGCCTTTTTGCTCAAACATCAGCGAGAAAATGGATCATGGCAGGAGCAGTGTGTCGGTATCTATTGGGAAATTATCGGTGGGTATGCCGATCCGATTTATGCATCTGTTTTTCCGATACTCGCGCTGAATCAGTTTTTGCAAATACCGATTTAGTTCGCTCATGGGAACACCACGAAGAATCTCAGTTATCATTCCGATTCTGAACGAGGCGAAGATTCTGGAGAAAACGCTCTCTCAGCTTCAACCTGAGTTAGGACCTCACGAACTTATAGTCGTAGATGGTGGCAGTACGGATGCCTCAGTTCGTATCGCCGAAGAATATGGGAAAGTGGTTAGATCCGAACGCGGTAGAGCAAAACAGTTGAATACCGGTGCAGCAGTAGCGACAGGCGACATCCTGATTTTCCTGCACGCCGATATCTGGCTTGAATCGGGAGCATTATCCGCCGTGGAGACGGCTATATCTTCTGGATACGTTGGCGGTGGGTTTCGTCAGAAGATTGATGGAGAGAAGGTCCTATATCGTCTGATTGAGATAGCGGGGAACATTCGCGGCAGGTACCTGAAGGTATTTTATGGTGATAGCGGAATTTTCCTCTCACGGACAAATTTTGAGAAAATCGGAGGTTTTCCAGAGGTCCCGATTCTCGAGGAGATGGAATTTTCAAAAGGCTTGCAGCGACTCGGCAAAACGACCCTTCTCACACCCCATATTCATATATCTGCGCGGCGTTGGGAAGCAAGAGGTGTTCTCAGAACAACGCTGAACAACTGGCTTATTACCTTGCTCTATTTCCTCGGCGTTTCCCCAGAAAAACTGGCAAGGCTCTATAGCCATATCCGTTAAATAACGTGAGTTCGATAAAACGGTTTTGTAGCGCAAACTGTTAGTTTGCGGCATGTGTTCTGATCTTTAGACTATCTATGCTTCACTTCTCCCCACGTTGTCGTCAGTGAGGACGCTGTTGGTTCAACAGGCAACCCTCTATGATTACCCCAATCCGCAAGAGAATTGTTTCCATCGTCGGTTAGCTGCTGTGAGCGTCCATGCTCCAAATCAACCTTGAAAAGTTGTAGGTGATTGTTAACCTGCTTTTCATAGACAATCTCATCACCGCTCGGAGACCACGCCGGGTGGCTAACTATTGGCTCTTTTATAATTTCCTTTACCGTAACCCTATCTCGATTCAAAACATAAAGGGTCATTTTATCGTCTATTCTTATCGGACCTTCATGATTTTTGGGCAACCTGAATCCAGCATAAGCCACTCTGTTGTCGGTGGGAGACCACGCCGGGTGCCACATCACGAACCCCTTTTCTGGAGGGAGTTCCGTTATGGAATCGGTTTTCAAGTTAATGAGACGGATAGCACCAAGACCTAACCAATCGTAGGCAATCTCTGTCCCATCCGCGGACCATGCCGGATACCCACGTTTTCTGTCTATCCAGCCCAAACGGTTCTCGAAACGATCTTTTATTGAGCCGACTATTAGGGCATCCTCTTCGGGATCTATATATACTATCTTTTTTCCATCGGGTGACCAGTCAGGCTGTTTTCTGTGTGCTACTGTGCGAAATACACGTTCAACGTTTCCTCCGTCCTCATCCATTAGGTAAAGATCACGCACACCATCGCGGTCCGAGACAAAAACTATCTTTTTTCCGTTCGGAGACCAAGCAGGATCAAGGTCATCAGCACGGTGCTGAGTTAAATTTATTTGCTCGCTTCCGTCGGGATTCATGACATAAATTTCCCGATTACCATCGCGAGTTGATGTAAACACGATTTTGCCAGTGAACGCGGCTTTTACTGAAACTAAACAGAGATTCTGGGACAACAACACAAAAGCAATAACGAAAAAAAGTTTTAAAGACATATGTTTCATCGGAAATCCCTCTATTGCGGGTGAAGGTGCGTTGCTATGCGGACAATCTGTTGTGTTAGTTGAGTAGATAAAGAAAATGCCCCTGCACCTTTTGGACGATACAGAAGCATTTTCTTATAGGAAATGTCGAGACAACGTAATGCTGTCTCAATGATAAGTCTACAAATTAGCGAGTTTGCTTGAGTGAACCCCAAGTCGTCGCCAACTTGTTTTTTGCTTCAACGTCAAACGTGCCGTTTTCTGTCAGCCAGTTGTTGATGAATTCGGTAACGCCAACACCGCGGATATCTGGTTTGCCAGCCCAAACCGGAGCGGCTTTTTGCCACATCGCAGCGATCATACCCGTACCGTCTGGCCCCGGTGTTTTGCTGATTGCGACTGCTGGGTCTGCTGTGTTTTTATCCGCTTCTGCGAAGGTTACCACATCCCAGTCTGAGCCATCAAACTGTTCGAGATGCCACGGACGGGAGGACTGAAATTCCTTCATTGAAGGAATATATTTCTTCCCTTCAGCCGTTGGGACCTGCGGTCCACCGCGGTCACCAAAAGATAATCCATCAATGTCAAAAACGTTGGCTGCGCCTGCTGCACCGTTATCTGGACTCCGAACGCCACCTTCGTAGCTCATGTAGAAGATCCAGTCTGCCACGTTAATGACAACATTGCCTTCCTCAACAAAGTTCTCTACATTAGAACCATCCGGCTTTTTGTTTGGGAACGGATAAAGCGCACTCGGTGAGGTGCCGCAAGCAAGGACAATAACGTCTTGTTGACCATTGCCTGTGTGATCCACACACCATTGAGCGAGTGGGGAGTTATCTCCCTCTTCATCGCCGTCGCCAAAGTTTTCAATGCTGTTAAACAGTGCTTTGATACCGGGATCATTCATGGTCTGTTTGACATTTTCGGCAACTGCGCCGTCAGAAATCCAACCTGGATTGGTCGGTCCTGAGTAGAATGCCAAATCGTTTGCTGAAACTGTAGCCACGCCGATCAAAAGAGCGAGAATGGCTATACTTACATAAATTTTCATGATGTGCAATACCTCCTTTTGGGTTGCCATCGTTTTGGATGAAGCGTAAACGCTTCATCCGTATTGGGTTAGTAAAAGAGTTGTCAAGCGACAACTATCGAACGGATTTAATTTTGCCCCAGGTCGTTGCAATCTTGTCCTGGGCTTCTACGGGTGTAGTGATAGCTCCGTTTTCCATGAGCCAGTTGGCGATGAATTCGATAACACCGCTTGCACGAGGATCGTCGCCGTCCCACTCAGGTTGTGCTTTTTGCCACATCGCAGCGATAATGCCGCCATCAGTCGTATTAACAGCAACTGCTGGATCGGAAGAATTGGGATCGTCGTTTGAGACAGCAAACGGGATGACTTCCCAATCTGTGCCATCGAATTGCTCAAGGTGCCAAGGTCTATCCGACTGAAATTCCACCAAGGATGGGAGGTATTTCTCACCTTCTGCTGTGGGTACCTGCGGGCCACCTCGATTTCCAAAACTAAGTCCCGGAATGTCAAAGACATTGGCAGCACCCGCTGCACCATTATCGGCACTCCGTGTACCGCCTTCGTAGCTCATATACAAGATCCAGTCTGCAACATTAATGAAGACATTACCGTCTTCAACGAAAGCTTCGATGTTGGAACCGTCTGGATCTACATTTGGGAATTGATAGACCGCACTCGGTGCCGTTCCAGACGCAGCGATGAAGACATCCTGTTGTCCATTTCCGGTGTGTGCCTGCATCCATGCGCCTAATGCGGAATCGTAACCAACCTCATCACCATCTCCATAGTTTTCAATACTCTCAAAAATAGCTTTCATCTGGTCATCGTTTGTGATTGTCTCAGCGTTCGCGATTGCGGCTTCTTGTGAAATCCATCCTGGGTTTGTGGGTCCTGAATAGATTGCCAAATCTGCTGCAAACGTACTTGTCAAAGCGAGCGCAAAAAGCGATAAACTGAGGGCTGAAATTAGGAAAAATTGTTTCATGGTGATCAAGTCTCCTTTTTGGAACTAACCTTGTAGCAGTTGTATCTCTTTGAAACTAAAGTGCTACTGTTTGAGGCTTGCCCATGTTAAGGCAAGTTTGCCTTCAGGTTCAACGGCGAGGTTAACCTCGTTCGGATTATCGTAAAGGAAAAGATTGTCGATATAGTAGTGTTGGAGTTGATTCGTGTGAATGCCGAGAACTCCTTTGGGATGAAGATTCTTCGGATCTGTCCATTCGTAAACCTTTTCAAATACCAGATCGCCCTGATTCTTGATATAGAGTTCAAAATTATTACCACTTCCAAGCAGCGCGATTGTGTACCACTGTTTCGATACTACCTCAAATGGAAATTCAGCTCTGTGTTCACGATACTCATTCCAGGTCCCCCGATCGTTTCCTTCACGCTTGTACCAGCGCGCAGAATTCGGACGACCCGCACCGTCAGCGGGAGTGATAATCAATTGATAGAAATGGTAGTCTATATTTGCACGAAATAGAAGTTCCATCTTACTTGGAAACGGATCGACAAGCAGGTGAAAATCGAGACGCAGCCCAAAATCTTCAAATTCTATCAATCCATATCCAAAGTCAACTTCGCCGTTACCATCTCCACCCTCTCTGTGGATTTCCAGTTGGCCGCCTTTCGCCTGCCAGGACTCATCTTGGCCCTTCCAATATTTGTTGTTAAGTTTACCTTTAAAGTCGTCTGCCACGAGAAGTTTCGCATCGCTCACCTGACACAACAGCAGAATCGACATTATCAGGTAAAAAAGAATAACTATTTTTCGCACGGCGGTTACCTCCGTCTATATAAAAATCTTTCTTAATTATAGTCTATTTTGCACACATTTGTCAAGTCTTAAAATAACGTGAGTTCGACCTAAGGATTTAGAAAGCATGTGCCAGCAGATCGTCAATGCGTTAAGAATCGTGTAGATTCAGAGACGGTTTTTTCTCTTGATACGTATAGGCAGTCAAAAATTTCGATTGAGGTTTGTAGGGGTGCTACTGTGAATGCCTCTGGATCGTCCTTCGAGACCGTTGGAAGCGTAGCAGGATCTGGATGCCACGGTCGAAATAGCCGGAACCGAAGAGATAACCATATCTTATGCGGAGTTAGCCGACTGTTTTTGGAAAACACTGCTCTATTATTTACGCCAACTTCGTTAAAGTATGATTTTTGTTTAAAATAAAAGAAAGTTTTTCTGCTACATTAAAAATGTAGAATTTGACACCGCGCTGGTTCTGTGCTATACTCTGTATATCAAAAAGGTTAAAAAAATGAAACACGAAATACTGCGCCCATGGATCAAAAACAGGCTAATTTTTTTGCTCTTGAGCGTCTGTTTTTTCACTTTCACGAATAGTACAGCGTTCACTGAACTCCCGCATGTCATCGTCAATGAAATCGATGGCAGTGAGATGGTTCTGATTCCATCGGGAAGTTATCTGATGGGAAGCACGCAAGCACGAACTACCGCCTTGATTGACAAAGATAATCGGCTTTCCGAAGACTTTTTCGAGACAGAACATCCTCAGCACCCTGTGTCGCTTCCGGCGTTCTACATTGACCGATACCCTGTGACTAATGCGCAGTATGCTGCTTTTATTGCAGCGACGGGACATCCGACACCAAAATATTGGACAAATGCCCCACAGATGGGAGCAGATGAACCTTTTCCTATCGGTGCTAAACACGGCACATATCCTGTTATAGGTGTTTCTTACGCTGATGCCTTGGCGTATTGCGAATGGGCAGGGAAACGGCTGCCAACAGAAGCTGAATGGGAAAAGGTGGCACGTGGTGGACTTATCAATCGGAACTATCCGTGGGGAAACGAGTCTTCTCGAAATCACGCAAACACTGTCGGTATTTTGGGAAAGGATAAGTGGTTCTGGACCTCACCCGTCGGAAGCTTTACTCCTAACGGATATGGATTATATGATATGGCGGGTAATGTGTTTGAATGGTGTGCTGACTGGTACGCACCGAATTATTACCAGCACAGTGAAGTAGAAAACCCACAGGGACCTGAAACAGGACAAACCCGGGTCCTACGCGGTGGATCGTGGAGTAACAATGTTTTCGGTATCTATCAGATGCGGTGTGCCTACCGGTTTCACGCACGTCCAGAAACGCGTAATCTGACAATCGGTTTTCGATGCGCAGCAACACCACCTTAATACGATTTAATTTGATTATCGCCCTCCACAATTTTCAGAAACTGATTAACAGGGACATCTTCAAATCGCTGGACGGTTCCATTCTGCCACCGAATTTCCAAGTCAACCCTTTCATGTGTTCCAACCCCAAAATGTAGACGCAAATCGTTTTGTGAAAGGTAGCTTGAACCGCTCTGTACTTCTCGGACTTGCGGAGACTCACCTGCTTTTAGAAGAACGCGCGTCCCGATGGCAGCGCGGTTGGAAACAGTTCCCACCAGTTTAAGATTTATCCAATTCCCTGACCGATGCCCACCGTCGTTTCGTAAAATATCAACTCCGTTTCCGACGTTTGACACCACCAGATCCAAATCTCCGTCATTGTCTATATCCGCAACCGCACTACCACGGCTGGAACGCTCCAACGCAAGTCCTGAATTGCTGCCTGCCGCAACATCTGTAAAAGTATCATCTCTGTTATTCCAAAACAGGTGGTTCAGTTGGGCATAAGTGGTTGAACTATCAACGAGCGTCACATTGTCGTGGATATGCCCGTTTGCGATGAAAATGTCCTGAAATCCATCGTGGTCGAAATCAAAGAAATTCACACCCCATGCCAGATACGGTAGACTCACATCTCCAGTGCCAGAAGAATAGGTCTGATCCGTAAAGAATTCACCAGCATCGCTGTGATAAATTGTGTTCGTCTGGTGCTGAAAGTTAGTGACCGCGAGATCTAACCATGTATCGTTATCGTAATCACCGAAGGCAACGCCCATGCCGTTCTCAACCAATCCGTGTTCACTAAGTGCTACGCCAGAAAATTGACTCTGTTCTTGAAATCGCCCACTCCCATCGTTGTTATAGAGAAAGTTCGCGTCTGCATCGTTTGCGACGTAGAGATCGGCATCGCCATCGGCGTCGTAGTCGGCGAAGGTAACACCAAGTCCACGCGCAGCAAGGTTATCAAAGCCTGCGTTCTGTGTGTTCTCCGTAAAAGTGCCATCGTCGTTGTTCCGAAAGAAAGTATCTTTCACTCCGTCGTAGACGCGAGGACTGCAATAAACCAAGATCCCGTTAACCCGACACGGTGTGTGTGTTTCCACAGAGAAATTGACGTAGTTAGCAACGTAGAGGTCCAAATCGCCATCGGCATCCACATCCGCAAAGGCACACCCGGCACTCCAGTTCAGGTCCTGGACGCCTGCTTCTGCTGTCCGATCCGTGAAAGTGCCGTCACCGTTATTTCGGTAAAGCACGTTCGCTTTGAAGTTCGTTACGTACAGGTCAAGCCAACCGTCATTATCGTAGTCACCGACGCAAACACCGGCACCGTAGCCTTGATGGCCAACCCCGCTTATTTCAGTTACATCAACGAAATGTCCAGTACCATCGTTGCGATAAAGGCGATTCATAGCATCAGGAACGGCATCAGGTGAATCCAAATTAGTCCCGTTGACAAGATAAATATCTACATCGTTGTCGTTATCATAATCGAACAGTGCAACACCAGAGCCAAGCGTTTCAACAAAATACTTCTTGTAGCTCCGACCATCTTCGTGTTGGAATGTAATACCGCTTTCTTTTGTTACATCTGTGAACGTAACACTCGGTTGTCCACTGCTATTGGAGATAATGAGAAGACTCAGGAGAAGCGGGAATACGATCTTCATGAATAAACCTTATGTTGTTGTTTCTTAGGTATTATATCGCATCTATACGTGGAAGTCTATTATCTTTCGCGCTCCCAAGGGCATTACTTTTTCTGGCAAAAGCACAGCACTGCCGCTGGCGAGGTTTGGAACCTCGCCAATTCATAGTATCAAGAATTGTATAATCTACCATAAATTGCTCTATGCCCTCTCATCACCACATTGCAATAAAACAATAAACTCGCTACAATATCGGAAGAGTCAATCTGTAAACCTGTATAATGTCTGTTTGGGAGAGAAACTGATGTTCCCTTATCAATCCGTAATTTGGATGTGTATCCTTCTTATCGTTATCGGGAATCCGACCGTTGCAAACGAAGAGGCTATGTCTCTATTTGCACAAGGGATCACAGAATTAAACGCTGAACAGTTGGACCCCGCACTTGAGACATTCAAGCAAGTTACGACAATGGTGCCTGACTTCGCCGATGCACACTATCACATCGGATTAGTTTACTATCGAAAGACTGATTTCCGAAAAGCAATTCAGGCATTTACCCGAACTTTAGAACTCCTACCCCGTGACATAGATGCCTTGATCAAATTAGGATTGGCTTCACACAAAGCAGCAGATGCAGATGCCACCGATACCCGTGCGAAGCGTCCATTCTACGAACAAGCGATCAAAGCTTATAAAACAGCCCTTGAAATTCGACCCCATAATGTAGAGGCACTCAACAATTTGGGACTGGCACATCAACAATTAGGTCAGTTTGACAGCGCAATCGAAGTATATCAGGAGGGATTGGCACTCAATCCAGAACAACCGCAGCTGCACGCCAATCTCGCAACTGCCCGTGACCTACAGTCTGGAATTTATTCGCTTGCGGCACATCGACACTATCAGGTAGGGGCACATGCTAAGCACGCAGGGCAAACCGAAGCCGCCGCTGCTGCGTGGAAACAAGCCATTGTAGAAAGCCCGAAGTATTTACAGGCATATCTTCAGTTGGCTTACCTCTACTTTGAGAAAAGTGAATATGAACTGGCTATTCAAACTTATCTTTCGGCAATCGAATTGGTATCCGAAAGTGAGGTTTTTCAACCTGCTGGTATATCAGATATTTTCTATAATCTCGGTAACAGTTACCTATACGCTCAGCAATTAGAGTCAGCGGTTTCTGCCTATCAACAAGCAGCGGATATGGACCCAGAAAATGTGAGTGCTTGGGCGAATATGGGCACCGCCTTACTTGAAATGGAACGGTTTGACGCTGCCATTGCGGCATGTCATTCTGCACTAAAGGCACATTCCACTGCACTCTCCTTAGGCAAGCCTTCGCGTGTATCACCATCCGAATTAAGTGTCATTGAATTCACTCTCAGGACTGCTCAGGATATAAAAGCAGGTGAATACAAGATGCAGGCTTATCGTTTATGGCGACAGGGACTTTCTGCAAGAAACCGTGGGAATACACTGACTGCGGTTAAATTATGGGAGCAAGCTGCCACACTAAGCCCGCGTTACGCCACCGCATACGAAAACTTAACGTGGACGTACTTCAATCTAAAGCGATTCGACGATGCAATCCAAGCAGGAAAAACCGTTCAAACCATTCGTCCGAATCCACAGATCGCGCAGGTGATCGTATTCGCTAGCGAACTTAAAGCAGGGAAGTATCCGTTTAAAACCTACCAACTTTGGGAACAGGCACGACGTGCCAGTGCAGCGGAAAATCTGGAGGCAGCGGTTACATTGCTCTCGGAAGCAATTGCGACAGGTCCCGAATTTGCAGCACCATACAATACACTCGCATGGCTCTACGCTGATAAATTGGGAACGAATTTAGTAGAAGCGGAAAAGCTGGCAAGACGCGCACTCGAACTGGAACCGGATGCAACGCATATTAATGATACACTCGGATGGATACTCTACAAGCAAGGACGCTACGCTGAAGCCCTTAACGTATTTGAACAGGCACTCGCGCACGCACCGAATAACGCTGAATACCTATACCACGCCAGTTTGGCTGCTATGAAAGACAGTCAACCCGCTCAAGCGTTGGAATACCTAACCCAAGCCATTGCTTTGGATAAACGCGTCGGACAGAGAATACAGACCCAAAGCGAATTCGATGCTATCCGTTTTACGCCAGCATTCCGTGCCCTTATACAATAACAGTAATATCCCAGCATCTATTCCTCTACAGGCTCCATTTCTCTTTGAGAACTGCCATTATTCTGCCAATCCTGCGCTTTTTCTTTGAGTTTCTCAAGGTCTTCAGGGTTATTGATATCGACGATGTGTGGGGTAATGATGATTACAATTTCCGTGTCTTCAACAGCGGTTTCGGTGTTTTTGAAGAGCCTACCGATCAACGGAATGTCCCCTAAAATCGGAAGTTTGTTTTCTACCTCTTTCTGCTTCTTCCGAATGATACCGCCAACAACTATCTGTTGACCGTCTTCAACATCAATATAGACGCTAATGGCGTTGTCATCGGTGATGGGCGCATTGAAGTCGGTAAACTCAATGAAATTACTGGCACTGATGTTTTCAATATCCAAGCCGATGGTCCGTTTGCTGTCGTCGCTAACTTGAGACTTCGCGATATAAGGCGTGAGTGAGATGTTGATACCCACCGGCGGATCAATGAAATCGTAATTGAAAAGCGGTTGTGAAACAGCCTCACCCAAGATACTCGTCGTATCAACACTCTGGAGATATGGAATACGGCGTCCACTACTCCATGTAGCGTTCCAGGAGTCTCGTGTTAAAAGTGAAGGCGTTGAAAGCGTTTGAACCTTGTTCTCACGCATTAGCGCATGGAGCAGAGACATATATTCCTTGGTTGCCAAGCCGAGGTTGAACCCAGAGATTTCTTGTTCGAGTCCAAGTTGGCTGTCTAATTCCCCAATGAGTGGGTTACCCGGAGCTATAGAGGTCCCGAAGATTCTTTTTTCCTGCGCCGTAAGTTCAATACCGAGTTTGGTCGTTTCGTCGAGTGTGACCTCCAGAATCTGAATGTCTATCCAGACTTGACCTCGGACGAAGTCTAATTTCTTAATGAGTGCTCTGACGGCGGGAAGGTATCGCTGCAGTGTTGTGACAATCAGGGAATTGGTATCCGGGTCAGCATAAACAGTGACCTTTCCACGCAAGGAGTTTATATCCTGTTGCTCCTGCCTTCCACCCGAGGCGAAGAAACGGCTGAAGCTAAAACCACCACCTTCTCCCTCGCCTTCCCAGACCTGTTGAAGGACTTGTTGGAGATGATCCGCATTGCCATACTCAAGTCGAATCGCCTCAGTAATCTCTTTCTGCCCTTCCGGTGTCGGAACATCCATCGAGTTGATAAACTCTGTGATGAGATCGAAATTCCGTTGTGTAGCTGTTGAGACAATCACGGAATTCAGCGTCGGATACGGTTCAGCAGTCACGTTACCCGCCAAAGAACCTTGTGTCTGATTACGGTTCCGCTCAGCGAGGAAAAAGAAGAAGTTACCACTGTTTCCTGAGCTGCCTTGATACACATTGTTGATGACAGCTGCAACATTCTCCGCATCGGCGTATCTGAGCTTATACATGCGGGTACCCCATTCCTGGTCGGGCATGTTGACGTCAAGTTTTTTCATCAGTCCATCAATCGTCTCAAAATTCTGTGCACTCGTAGAAATGAGAATTGCGTTGAGTCGTAAATCGGAAACGATGTGTACCTCACCTTGCACGCCAAATCCAGTGCTACCTTCGGTGAGTTCTCGTTGTCGAAATCTGCGTTCCCGCTCCCACCACGGGAGATTTCTATCGGAACCGGCACTGCCGCCTTCAAAAAGGTCCTGTAGACTCTGGACGAGAGTTTCGGCATCAGCATGTTTAAGAAAATACAGCCTAATTTCTTCTTGGGTCTGCTCCTGGTCGAGTTCGTTGATAACCTTTTCAATGATGGAAAAGTTACGAGGATCAGAGGAGACAACGATAATGTTGAGCCGGTCGTTGTGAGAGACGTTGACGTTGCCGACGATGCCTTGGGATTGGTCGACTCCCTGTTCGCGTTGATAGCTTCTTAGTTTCGCTCGGTCCCAAGCGTCCATTCTGCCTCGATTTTCGTTACGTTCACCAGTAAGCACTTCTTGGAGCGTCGTCGCAACATCCTCAGCGGCTGCGTATTTCAGTTGGAACGTACGTATCTGGGTTTGTAAACTCGGCGCGACATCAAGCTCCTTGACGATCTCTTGTAGGAAAACAAGGTTTGCTTCGGAGGCTTTGAGAACAAGTGAATTGGAACTGGTTTCAGCAACAATCTTGATCGCACCATCAAGGACTTCATAACCTATACCTTCGGATTTCATTTCCTCAGCTGCAGTTCTTGCCTCTTCCGCACTCATACCGGGACCGCTGGCTCTTTGTTGTCTTTCATCGTCGTCGTCTCTTTGCTGAAAGATATTGGTCAGCGTTTGTGCCAATGTACTCGCATCAGCATAAGCGAGCGGAATGATAAGAATCTTTAAGGGAAAGCGTTCGCCTTCGTCTGCGACTTGGAGAATTGTGACAATTCGGCGTATGTTGGAGGCAACATCAGTTATAATGAGTGAATTTGTGGCGGTGTCCGCGAAGATGTTCGCTTGTTTGTTCAATAGCGGTTTGAGACGCTCTACCTGTTCGGAGGCAACGACAGTATCTAATTGAATGATATAAGTTTGGATTTCGTCGGTCATATCGACGAGTTCAGGATCCGGTGTTATATTTTTGACAACCCCTTTTGTTACCATGGCGCGCTCAAAAGTTGTGATTAAAAGCGTGCTATCAGTTTGGATTAGTGTGAGGTCGTATTGTGTTAGGATAGTTTTTATTTTTTCGATGACTTCTTCGATTGTTACATTTGTGAGATTAATGAGCGAGAATCTTTTATCTCGAATATCCTCTTCGCTAGCGATAATTGTGAGATCGGTTTCTCGTGAGAGCCATTCAAAGAGACCTTTCAGTTCTTGGCTCGTAAAGTTAAAGTCAAAGCGGATTGCGCGTCCTTCTTCGTCAGTTTGTGCAACACGCATCGTAGGCTCTTGTTCCTGCGCTGGCAACTCAGCGAGTCCTACGATGAGAAAGCCCAGACACAGTAGTGAGGTAAATAAGAGTTTTCGTCCTTGCATAACATCCAATCCTTTTGAACGGTTGTCAGTCGTCGGTTAAGTGACTTCGATGTAACAATCTACTCTACCTTGGAGTACTCCAGGATAACGTGAATTGTTACAAAGAAACTCTTAACTTATAACTTATAACCTACAACTTATAACCATTAAAATATTTGAGCGATAAGGAATATATCCACATTCAAATTTGCCCCAGCATTCTCGGCATTCCGCCCCCGTGCTGCTGGACGCGTTTCGCTCTGCTTATCAGCAGAAATTCGTAAATCACGCACCGTCAGCCATTTGGCACTTGTTTCAATAAGATGATTTAAGTTAACGAGTTTTTCAAGATCTGTTTTGAATTTCATTTCGACGGTGTACAATTCCGTCTGATAAGTTACGGGTGCCAACGCAAGCTGATCCAGAAGGATCGCTTGTTGTTCTTGAATCTTTTCAATGTATTTGACAAGCGCAGATTGTAGTTCACCCATATCCAGCGATTCTTCAGTGTACACCCCGTTTAACACTTGCGTAAGAAAATCCAGAAGCGCACTGTTCCTTCGCAATTGGATTTCGACGGTAGCAGGCTTGGCACCAATACCAAAGATACCGGGTGTCTCAGGCGTTGTGACCTTATGAATCTGTGCTTCAAAGAAACCTTGCCTGAAGTCTGTTGCACCGCGTAGCTGCTGCATTGTCATGGTCTTGATAAATGCGGCGAGTTTGACGCGCAGTGAGATAGGTATCACCTCTGGAAGTGGAGCAAATTGCCATTGTGCCGCGGCATCTATCGGATTGATCGGACGTGCCTTTTCCGCTATTTCCATCTCTTCTTCGATGGAAGGCTCCTTCTTGGATAATGATCCATCTGCTTTCTCTGGCTTTTCATCGGTTTCAGTTCCAGAGAGCCACGCATCCATCAGCGAGTTAAAGGTGTCTATCTCAGCTTCCTGTTCGATAATTTCTGTGAGTTCTATTTCTTCTGCTTCTATATGTTTAAAGTAGAGATAACGAACGAGGCTTTCCCGTGTCTGCAACGTTAGTTTTTGGGTCTGTTTAGCCGTGCCGGGCTTTGTTAGGAGCTGATAATTTTGTTGAATGCCGGCACGTCTGACGAGTGCATCAATGCGCGCTCGAATAACAGTTTCTGGGGATTCTGTGTCAAAGAGTGTTGCAGCACCTTGGGTGCGAGTGTTCACCTGTGGATTCGTTGACAGTGCTAATCCTGTCGCTTTGTAAATTTCAAATTCAATCGGTTTTAGTACTTCTGCAGCATGAACTAAATCTTCCGTCTTTGACAGTTGTTCTTGTTTCGCTTTGGTGCCTTGATTCACAAATAAGCCATAGAAGATAGGTGCACCTTGTAATATGAGCACAATCAAAAGTACACACCCTAAAATGCCGAGTAAAATTTTACTGCGAGGTGTTAATTCGAGATTCAGTTCCATAAGTTAGACCTCTATAAACCTGAACATTTATCAGAATAATAGGAAATCTGTAATTTATTTCTCTTTTTCAGTCGTTTTGTTTTCAAGAGTTTCCAGCGTAGGACGGTTAACCTTGAGTTCAGTATTCATTGTTGTTTCACGCGTTGGCGGTTCAGGCATCGGATAACGTTTTTTCGCGAACCCACGAACAGCAGATGAAGTGAGATTGCAGCGTACCTGCACTTGGAAAATCTGTTTTCTTTCTTGAGTCGTCGTTGTAACTTCGCCTGCTTGAACGTTGGTGAAGACATTTGACCGATTGAGCGCACCCAAGAGAGAGTTGATTGCGTTATGAGAGGAACTCTCTAAGTTGAACGTGATACGCGCCGTTTCAGGTGTGTGAAGATTTGTAATATTAAAGTTCGTCCAAGCTACCTGTGTTCTATCGCTGAACATCTCACTGAGCGCATGTAGAATATCGAGTGGCGAGATACGATGTGTTAACATCTCGGTAATTGCCAATTCCCGGCCAAGTTGGGCTTTGGCTGATGCCATAGGTTGTGCATAATGCGCGAGTTGTGTGTCCAGGGCATTTGATCTATACTGCTGCGACCGTTGGAGCGTGTAGCCACCGAAAAGAAGCGCACCGATCATCAAAACACCTAATCCTGCAGCAGCGAAAATCTGGCGTTGTCGTGTCGCTTGCGTCAACGTTTCG
Source organism: Candidatus Poribacteria bacterium (assembly GCA_958295815.1). GTDB lineage: Bacteria > Poribacteria > WGA-4E > WGA-4E > WGA-3G > WGA-3G. The sequence continues at coordinate 1,676,673 of OY282374.1, forward strand.
ACAGCTTCTTGTGGTAGAAGCGACACTTTTGTCGCTGGATTCAACGCATTAAGCGCAACACCTAACGGCACAGCGAGCGTCTCGCCCCATTCGTCAAATACCGCTTTCACTTCGGCACTTGCAAAATGTGTGTCAATACCTGTGTATTGTTCAATAGCGTGGATTGGATTCCATAGTTGTGTCCTAGTATTGAGTTCGGTTTCACAAGCGGTCGTCAGATCTGGAATGTGCACGCCATCGCCACACAACCAGAGTTCGGTCTCTGATGATGTTAGGTTTTCAGTACCTCCTCCATGTTCTGCCGAGTCAAAATTGTTAGTTTCGCTATACGTCTTAGCAGCAGCAATTGAACGTTGAAGTTCACCAATGAATTGGGTCGTCCATCTGGATATAGGAGCTTCACGGGTGGAGATATGCTGGCTTTCTTGCGATGCTGTTTCTGTATCGATGTCCAATTCGCGACTCGCATACTCAGACAGATGATTGCCACCGAGCCGGAAACTCCGTGAAAACCGAAGCACACCGTCTTGCATGAAACAGAAGTCAGTCTGTTCGGCACCGATGTCAACGATGAATGTCGGTCGGGTACATCCACTTTTCGCTGCTACTTCAGCGATTGCTATTGTTGACGGTATGACCGCGGAAGCCGACACGCCGATCTGTTCGAGTGGAATGAGATAGTCTGTAACTGTGGAGCGGCGGGTGGATATTAGCTCTACCGACACTGCTTCTGATGTCCGCTGAACGTCGTGGTACGTAAAAATGGCTTCATCAATCCGAAAAGGAAGCTCTGTCTCTGCCGAGATTGCAACAATGTTGGCGAGTTGATCGTCCGTTGCAGCAGGTAGGTTACCTAAACGTTTCGTGCTTACAAAGAACCGTGGAAGGGCGAGGGCGATCTCCATCTTATCTCTGTTAAATAACGAGCGGAGGTTGCGTTGCGTTGACGGGTTGCCTAACGGTGCCCAGAGACGCGCTACCGATTCAGCGATTTCCTGTCGTTCAGCACCATCAGGGTAGGTCACGACGTTTGCATTGAGCAGATGCACAGATGTAGACGACAGTTCAAGTTGAACCATTTTGGCTATGTTTGTGCCGATATCTATCGCCACGACTCGGTTCTTTGCCATTTTTTGTCCTTCTGTGGGGAATTAATTGTGCCCACGCGCGGGAAAAATAGTCTTTGCTTTATATTCCAGCATCACAAAAAACGTTAATCCTGTTGCCAATATTGAACGCTAATCGCACCACCTGTCCGATTGATGGTACCGATACAGGTGGAGATAATTTTACCTGCTGGGTCAACGCCATTTGCTTCGATCTGGTATCCGTGCGAGCGATAGGTCACCCAATCGACAACTTCGCGGAACGTTTCGAAGTCAATTTCCGCCATCTCGGAAAGTTCTGAGATACGGGTAAACGGATTTCCCTTTATCTCTTCTTCAGTGTAGCTTTGTAGCTGCGAAGGGTCAGGAGCATCTTCTTCGCGGCGTTTAACGATCGCCGTCGCCTTTTCATGATCCATGCCGGGTAACAGCGCAAGGACTTCCGCTGGTGCTGTATTTATATTAATGAGTCCGTTACGAGTGTCGCCATCTTTTAGTGTGATTTTGTCAACAATGTTGATGAACTCCTGCCGAGTCAACATATTTACCTCTTTAATAGCATCGATATTCTGGAAAAGTCCTTGCGTATCGCGATGATTGACGATCCGTTCAGCAATCCCTTGGTCAATGCCCGGTAGTGATTCAAAAGTTTCAACATCGGCAGTGTTAATATTCACTTGTCCTTCTTCGTTCTGTTGTTGTGTTTGTTGTCCTTGTGAATTGTTGTTTTCTTCTTCGTTTCGCTCTTCACCGGTATTTTCACCAGCGTCTTCGGTGGTCAGTCGGCCTTGGATATTGTTAAAAATGTCGTCAGAAACGGCTTGTACGTCTAAGAGTGCAGCAAACTTATCAAAATCGCGTTGCTGGATAAGCGATTCTGCCTCACCTTGGGTAAAGACAGGTTGGTTTTGCTGCCCATTAATTTTAGTCAATTCATCTGCCTCTGCAGTGTTGATATCGACCAGTGCTTCTCCATTTGGATCGGTGCTCGCGTCGATTGAATAGATGGTTGCCAAATCGATGAGTCCAGGTTGTGTGTCCGTTGAAGTTGCTGTTGAAGGTTCAGGGGTCGCACTTTGTGATATTGTACTGGCTTGTGTGAACCCTCCCGTCTGTTGCACACCATAGAGAAGTTCAGAGGTCATTCCTTCTACTCGGGCAAGATCTCTAACAGTGCGGTAAGGCTGCCCTTCAACAATTTTGTTGGCAAGTTCCTGAGTCATCGCATCATCCGGCGAAGACCCCGCATGTGCAAGCAAATTACTAATCAGTCCTACGTCCGCAACGTTCACATTTACCTTTGACGCTTCGTCGGTGATTGACACACGGTAGTTTAAGAAATTACCGACCTGGATTCCGTCTTCAACCTGTCCCTCGATGCTTTCTGCCCAACTCTCGCCGAGTGCATCGAAAGGCGTTTCATCGCCACGCATGCGCGCAAGCGTCCATTCAAATCCAGCTCTGGCAGCATAGTGAAACTTCGCTCTATCCAAGAAATTCCGCTGTGTCCGCTGTTCTATGTGGATTGAATAGAGCAGCTGCGTTGCCAGAATTGAGAGAATCGTCAGTATCCAAAGCGTTGAGACGAGGGATAACCCGACCTGATCTTTGCGAAATATACAGGCAACCCGACTTACAAACTGTTTCATCACTCCATTTCCCTAACGTCCAGCAGCACCACCGGCAGTAGCACTGGCGGGTAGGTACACCATCGTTGATTGTGTCATGCTATTTCGCTGCGTTGTAGGTTGACCCTGCATCGTAGCTTGTGTCGTATCAACACTTACCGCCTGCTGTGATTCACCTTGAACTGTTATGAGAATTTGGACGGCACTCGGTATACTTTCGGTATCATCCCATGAGGTGTTCCATCTCTCTGCCTGTCCGTCATAGTACTTCAGGTCAAAACTCGCAAGACCCGCGACGAGGGTCGCGATATCAACATAAATAGGATCACCGTTTTCGTCTGTTTGTGGAACCTCACCGGTTTGTAACAAGGTGCCAATAACGGTTTCAGGATCAAGTGTTGTCGTCGCAACGCGAAACAGAGCATACTCACCAGTATCTTCGTTGCTTGTGTCGTTTGTAATTCCACCTTGGAAGGCTCCCGAACTCAGTCCTGATTGACCCAAGGGCGGTTCCGGTCCAACGAAGTAAGCCACACGTTGTACATCACTTAAAAGCGGAGCAGGAACCTGTACCGTGTTCTGAGATTGAAAACTCGCAAGATGCTCCAAAAAGGGATCCGGGTCTGTTTTTACCAATGTAACGAAGCTAAACATATCCCTTTCACCGAGTTGGCTGGGTCCGTCTTGCGTGTAAAGCGCGAGTTCTGGTGCCTCAAGTGAGATGGTCATGTTTTCCAGATCCGTTACAAGCCGATCCATAGCGACCCGACATCTTTGTGCCGCCAGTATCCTTGCCTCTGTCAGGTGATAGGCATCTACGGCTGTCTTGAAAGCAAAGTAGGTTGAGCCGCCAATGATAACCAGGATGCTGACTGCCATGAGCATTTCGATGAGCGTCAGTCCACTTTCAGTCGTGAAATGAATCTGCTTTGCGTGAGTCTTCACGTTTTTTAAGAACTCCATGTTCCTGTTTGTAGTAGGGCAATTTATTGCCCGTTGCGACGCACTGCTGATTACTATTGTTCTTGTGCCATTTGTCGGTCTGCTATAAAGGTACTCATAGACATCGAACGCTCTCTATTTCTGTGTTGCCATGTGACGGTCACCATGACCCGTCGAATGTTTTCAACCTCTTCAGATTCTATGTCCTCAACTACCGAACGCCAGAGGTAACGTGTGTTTTCACCGAACTCCCCGGTTTCTTGACCCACATCCGGGTAGCCTTCCATCTCAATTTCTGCCATCCGAAATTTGAGGAGGTAAAGGGCAGTTGTAGTGTTATCTGAAAGTCCCTGATTACGTGTAGCAGTAGCAAATGCCTGCAAAAGTGCAGGAAGCGCAGCCGCCAAAATCGTTAGCGTTACGAGGATTTCAATAAGCGTAAAACCACCTTTTTCTTCTCGCAGTGAGTGTTTGATTGAAGCATTCATATTTATATGCCCTTGATCAGAATCGAATATGTCTCAAGTCCCCCTGGTAAGGGGGATTTAGGGGGTTTCTTTTACAGACACAATACTCTTCACATATTTATAAGATACATTGTAGACAAATCAATTTTCTGTTCCAAACCCCAACATTTCAATTTCGCCGGGAACGAGTTGGCGTACACCTACTCGTCCACTCGCCGCTTCGACAGTGACGGTCATTATCTGATTACGTGAGTTCCGAAGATACACCAGTGTCTCCTCAGATGTTGCGTTAGGCGAGAAATGAATGTACGCTACGCCTGAATCCGCTTGCACAGTTCTTCCATTGTAGTTGGTTACCATTGAGGCTAAGGTTACATTCTGGTCCATTGCGTGCGGCACACCGAGGATACCACTGGCACGGGATAAAGGGATCTGTTGAGCGGAATTCCCAGTTCCAGCGGGAGTTCTGTTTGTATTGTTTATATTGCTTTGTATAGCAGCTAACGCTGTCGAGTTTTGGGCAGTGAGTGCCGACCTGAGCGGGCTACTCGGGTTAAACGTCTCGCTGGAAGCGAGCCAGTACTGCCCGTTGTCGAGGTTGAGGACCACAAGATATGTTGTCCGATCCGTTACTGCCATATCGCGTGCAAACGTGAGTAAGCTGCGAAGCGTATAAGCAGACGCTTTTAAACGGCGCGTTCCTGCGAAACCTTTTAACGCCGGCATCGAGATTGCAGAGAGCACACCGATGAGCACCAAAACGAGCAGTAACTCCGTGACTGTGAATCCTGGAGTCCCCGTAGCGACTCGCGTGCCGGGCATCTGCATTTGAGAAAGTGTGGCGATAGACGTATCGCGCTTATCTGTAGATTGCATCACTGTTTTGTTTAATATGCTGCAGTTGTTTCATCAACCCAATTCGTAATGTCGGAGTCCAGTTCAGTTCCACCTACCTTTCCATCTTTACCCATTGAATAGAGATCGTAGTCGTAACCATAATGGGTGCCGGGTTGGCGATAGACGTATGCGTTGTCCCATGGATCTGTGAAATTTGGGCTGTCTACATAAGGACCGTCCCAGTTTGCCGGTGCAGGACTCGGGGCACGCCACAAGGCACTCAGTCCTTGTTCAGTTGTTGGGTATTCACCTGTTGTTATCGCATACTGTTCCAACGCCGTTTTAATGCTGTTAATCTCTGTTTGCGCCTTCGCGACTTTTGCTTGCTGAGGAGCATTGATGACACGAGGCGCAATGAAGGCTGCAAGGATACCCAAGATAACGATCACAATCGTCAGTTCAATTAGGGTTAAGCCGGATTCATCGGACCTTAGTTGCGTGAACATTTTTGTTTTCTCCTGTATTGGTAATCAGTAGTTAGTCCGGAAATCTGCTCTGCAAATTTCCTTTTGGCTATCGGTAAAAAGACATTTGATTGAATTAAGTATATCTTTACTGACTGCTGACCGCCGACTGCTAATTGCTGAGTAGTTGGTTTGCCTCAAATATCGGGAGGATCATCGCAACAGCGATAAACCCGATAATAATTCCCATCAGTAAGATAACAAGGGGACCGATGGAACTCGTTAAACGTTCAAGACTCTTTTTTATTTCTAAATCGTAGTATTCAGAGAGTTTACTGAGCATGTGAACAGGTTCGCCGGACTCCTCACCAACAGCCACCATGTGCGTGACGAATTCAGGGAAGTCCTTGCTTCTACCGAGTTCACGAGAGAGGGTGGATCCCTGTTCGACCTCTACTTCCGCTGCTGCAACGACATTGCTGTATACCTTGTTTCCGATAGTGTCTTTGACGACTTGGAGAGCAGGCAGCATACGCACGCCGTTTTCTAAAAGGGTTGCCATCGTCCGCGTGAAACGGACAATAGCAAAAGTGCTAATTATCGGACCGATGAGCGGCAATTTGAGTTTCAATTTGTCAAACCAGACTTGACCGGTTTCATGCTGAAGATATTGTCTTAACCCCGCCACACCTATAATAACAATAAGCAGTCCCGCCCACCAATATGTTTGAAAAGCAGCCGTTATGCTAATCAGAATCTGCGTCGGAAGCGGCAACGCAACTCCCAAATCATTGAACATTGCCGTGAATTTTGGTATAACAAGAATCATCAGAACTGTGACTGCCGTCACACTAAGCGTCAACAAGATAATAGGATAGAAGAGTGCTGAGACAACATCGTTTTTCAGGAGTCGTTGACGTTCTGCGAATTCTGCAAGACGTTCTAAAACTAAGCCAAGGACACCACCGCTCTCGCCTGCTCTGACCATGTTAATATAGAGATTTGAAAATGCTTTCGGGTGTTGGGTGAGAGCGTCGTGGAAGGTTGCACCGTGTTCGACATCATATTTGACTTGTGAGACAATACGGTGGAGTGCCGGACTCTCGATTTGTCCGAGCGTAACCTCTAATGCGCGTGGCAATGGAACGTGTGCATTTACCAACGTTGCCAACTGGTAGGTGAAGAACTCGACATCCGCTGGTTTGACCCGACGACGGCCAATTTGGAGCCACCGTCGTATATCTGTAGGAGCGGCGTCTTCTGTCTCCTCAACGATATTCGTGGGCCAATATCCCATCTGTCGTAGTCGAGAGATAAGTTCGGCTTTGGATTCGGCTTCCAGCGTATTATTAACCGTACCACCGCTATGGGTGAGGGCTTCATATCGGAATATCGGCACAACCAACCTCTCCTTCCTATAGTGGAGCAGGGGTTACGGTTCCCTACACAGTTTCTCCGAAATCGAATTCATCTTCTTGGGTCAACCGAATGACTTCTTCAACTGTTGTCAAACCCGCAGCGACTTTGCGCCAACCATCCTCGCGTAAACCTTTCATTCCCATTTGGACTGCGAGGCGACGAATTTCGCTTGTTGATGCCTGTTTAAGTGCCATTGCCCGGATTTCGTCGCTCATGAATAGGACCTCAAAGATACCGATTCTGCCTCTGTAACCTCGTCCTCGGCATTCCTTACATCCAACAGCGCGTGGAATCTTCAGGTCGTAAGGAATCGGAGTGCCGTTGCCCTTGTTGTTCCCCATAAGTCCTGCCAGTTCGTGCATTTCAGGGGAATACATTTCACAACACGCCTTACAAACGCGACGGGCAAGCCTCTGGGCGATAACACCTTCCAACGTTGAGGCAACAAGATACGGTTCCACATTCATGTCAATAAGCCGCGTAATAGCACCAGGCGCGTCATTTGTATGAAGGGTACTAAAGACCAAGTGTCCCGTAAGCGATGTGTGAATCGCCATTTCTGCGGTTTCATAGTCGCGAATCTCACCGACCAATACCTTGTCCGGGTCTTGACGTAAAATATGACGTAGCCCATCGGCGAAAGTAAAGTCGATATCCGGATTCACCTGGATTTGGTTGATACCCTCTAATTCGTATTCAACTGGATCTTCAAGCGTGATGATTTTTACATCAGCAGAGTTAATCTCTTTTAGGCAGGCATAAAGTGATGTCGTTTTTCCACTACCCGTAGGACCCGTGGCAAGGATGATGCCGTGTGGTTTGCGAATCATACGGTGAAAGAGTTCAAGGTTATCTGCGGTCAATCCGAGTTCTTCGAGCCCAAATTCGATGGATTGCCGGTCAAGAATACGAAGAACGACGCTTTCGCCGTGCAGCGTCGCGACAGTTGGAACAGTGGAGACACGAAGATCTATTTGTCGGTTACCGACACTCCCAATCTGTCGAGAAATTTTTCCATCTTGAGGACGTCTACGTTCTGCGACATCCATTCCGGCCATAATTTTGATACGGGAGGTGATTGCCGACTGGAGGTAGGCAGGGGGTTGCGGTTGGTCTTCCAGCACGCCATCAACGCGGAACCGAATTTTCAGTTGGGTCGGGTAAGGTTCAATGTGTATATCGCTGGCACCCATCCGAACAGCATCAATGATCATTTGGTCGACAGCGTGTATGACTGTCGGATCTTGGCTGAGATCCTTTTCGTCGATTCCGAAGTCATCGATGGTTTCACGTTCAAACGCCGCAGTCGCGCCAACCGGTCCCTTAATGCCAGCACTAAGTAGACTTTCCGCTGTGCGACCATAGAGACGAACGATTGCTTCATCGATCTCTGCTTCGTCGGCGAGAACGGAGACGATCTGGCAGCTTGTGATGAGTTGGAGTTCATCGACGAGCACGACATCCAAGACATCTACCATTGCGACGGTGAGTGTGTCACCCGCTAATTCGACAGGCACGATTTTATTGCGGTAGGCGAACCCTGGAGAAATCTTCTCAAGCACGGCAGCTTCGGGAGAGATACCTTCCAGTTGGATGAAAGGTGTTCCGTATTCAACGCTCTTTGTAGCAAGCGAGAGGATATCGGATGGAACGCCGTGCTTGGAAAGCACAGCCGCTTCGGAAGCACCAGTCTCTTTTATTTCTGCAATGATGTCGTTATAGTCTTGTTCAGAGATAGCGGATGCCTGTCGTACCACCTCAACAAGCGATAATGTACTTAGTGTCTGTTGCATGATGTGAACGCTCTACGGTCAATGGCGATGCTGTGTTTGACGAGAACGATCTCCGTATGTTGTTTTTTTTGCGAATCTGTTTGATTGATAGTTTCTGCTTTCTATACTTAAGACGCATGAGTCATGAATAAGTTTAAAAAGTACACACGGATGCTCTTTTGACAAAACTATGGTAAAGTCGAAAAATAAGTGGATATTTCGATAGTCTGTGGGAGGGGTTTGGAACCCCGATCTTCTATATCGAGGTTCTCTAACTGCGCCTATTATGAATTCGCATTATTTTGATTTCTCAATCCGTCTGATTGTCTTTTGTGCAGCATCGCGAACCTTTTTAGAACTATCGTTAAGAGCATTCGTCAATGCAGGAAACACATCAGGCGAAGTCGCACGCATTTCACCAAGTTCATCAGCAGCGTTTCGACGGACGTTCTCATCAGAGTCTCGAAGTGCCATCAGCAGTGTTTGGACAATCATTTCGGCGGAGTCTTCGGTGGTTTTACCCTTTTCACCGATTGCTCCCAAGACGTCGACAATGTGTCCACGGGTTACAGGTGAGGTGCTTTTTCCAAGCGCGTCCGCTAACATCGGTGTGACGGTTGCAACACCACCCTTACCAAGTTCAATCAACGCACCTTCAGCACGATTTCGGACGGACTTAGATCCGTCTGCCAACGCATTTATCAATGCGGTAAAGGTTTCTGCTGAAGTTGCTCGTATATCAGACAATTCTGCTATAGCGTTGGTTCGGACTTTTGAAGAATCGTCTGTGAGACTTGCGATTAAGGCATCACGGATTGTGTCAGTAGATTCTCCCTTATCTGCCAGATTTTCGCCAATCCTTCCTAATACATCTAAAACATCAGATCGCGTTCCCGATGAACCTTTGGTCCGCACTGTGGTCAGGGCAGGGATGACAACAGCGAGTGATGCCACTGATGTTGGACGAACATCGTCTAATTCAGCGAGTGCTTCACGAAAAACTCTATTAGATGGGTCGTTGAGTGCTGTCGCCAGTCCGATAGCAATGGCATCAATATTGCGTTTGGCTTTTCTCTCGCGTTCACCGATATTGCCTAATTTATCAGCAACCTTTTGGCGAACCCTTTCAGATGGATCTTGGAGCATTGCAAGGAGCGCAGGGACACTTGGACTTCCAAGTTCTTCCAGAAAATCCACAAATTGACGCTTCACACCGTCAGATTCATCTGCTAAAGTTGGAACCACTTGTGTGAGTAATGAAGATTGCCACTCTGCTTGCAGTGCCCTCTGTTTTGCTTTTAGCTCGTCGAGTTCTGCATTGAGTTCAGAAAAGGCATCGCCTTGTGGTTCCGCCGTTGCTTCTTGGAATTGCACCATCTGACCGATACCCAAACCGATCAACATACCGATAACAATTGCGGTTATCCAAAACCGTCGTTTAGTGTTTGTATTATATATAAACCGTTTCTGAATCACTGTTGTTTCCTCCTTAATTGTTTGAATTTATAGTAAAGACCATAATAAAATCGACTCATTGTAGGAGGGGTTTGTAACCCCGATTCTTTTCATTCTTTGTGGGAGGGGTTTGTAACCCCGATTCTTTATTCCGTCTCCATATTCCAAATTAAAAATGGAAGCAGCTTCGCGAGTGCTTCAAGTCCGGTTTCTTTCCGTGATAATGTCGCTTCTAACAACGCTTCGTTATCCTGAACGGAAATCCACGCCAGTAACGGAAAAATCTCGCTCGAATTAACCAGAACCCGATTAGGTGGTGGCGCACCTTTTTCCATCTCCATAACCCCAGCCAAATTCAACTGTGCGATCACTATAGGTGTTTTCGGCAGTTGCTTGAAGTAAACTGGACTCTTACCGTTTTTGATTTCATCAATAACGGTATGCATCTGCTCTTCTGAAGCACCCGCTAAGAAGAGTCCATCTACCTTGCTATAGTAGATTCCTGACGCATATGTGGTCACTGTTACACCCTTGTAGTCCGATTGAGAAACAGAAACATTTTGCAAGTTAGAAACGCTATTGCTCAACAGGTTCCATTTCAGTGGGTTACTGGAGTTAAAAATTAGGATGCCTTGTGTTTCTATACCACCCGCATCAATTGTAAGCGCGCCGTCAAGTTCAATTTCCAGATTCCCCAAACTGCTCGGGTCAAACTGCTCTAAGTCGTCTACTGATATAGCAACTTCGCCTGTCAGACTTGGGGTAATATCATCTTCCAGATTCAGGTTTAAAAGCCCTTCCAAAAAAGAGATTGCGGCGTAAATCTCATCCTCTGCCGTTTCATTGATGAATTTGTTAAGTCCTTGCCAAATGACTTCGGAAACTACTGGTGAGAGAGCGACGAACAGATGTTCGGCTGGGGACACGGCTTTGATCGTTTTGAAAGGATTTTTTTCTTTCACGAAGCGTTCAGAATTTGGAACTAACTGATGGAATTGTTCAATAGATTTCTTCGTAAATTGTCCGTGAAACGTGAGAAACTCACCAGTCTCTAACAAGTTGAATTCCATCAAAGTTGCATCAAATGACCTAAGTACAGTCAATAGAGCTTCAGCTATAATTGCACCTAAAACATGTGCTTCTCCTGTGTCTCTTGGGATTTGATGCGTGGCGCAAAAGATCGATACTTGTCCAGAACCCAACTTCTCGGATATTTCGGCATAGTGTGTGTTTTTCACTATTGACGGTGCTTTCTTTCGGAACGTATCCATCAACTTCTCAAAAGCACCCTCTCCCACACCGAGCACAAGGAACTCCTCCACAAACCCATATTTGGCGAGATACTGTTGGTTCACCCGCATCATATTATAGCGAACGCCTTCGTATTCCCCGGCGTCTATATGCAAGGTATTTGTGTCGGTCATCCCTATGAGACCTTCCACAATTTTGGTAAACCGTCGGAGTTCGCCGAGATTTCCACCTGAATGGACAACCAACCCCATTTCTGGCGTGTCTTCTTCGTAGAGAGACCATATTGCGAACGCCGTTCGGTATCCTACCGTCTCAATCACGCCTAACAAGTCTGTGCCAAGAACGCCTTGGACCATTGTAAGTCCCTGCTGCAGCTGTTGGAAGTCTGATTCGTCTGGTAATAGTGCCAGGGCTTTCTCCCAACTTTCCGATACCTCAATTTCGCCGTAGACTTCATCTATATTTTGGAGTTTCACATAGAGGATACTATCCTCTGGTATGAAGTCTTCCACCTTCGCAGCATCCGCGAAAGAGACGGTTAACAGGAGTAGAACGACACAACACACTCGGAAAGCCATCGACAAGCCGCACCAAAACGGTGTTCTTTTGCGTTGAAAGGTGAATTTTTCACCCTTCCATAAAAATTTTGCCTTCATTGAAACCTCCGTTTTTCTATGGAATCCGAATATCGTCAACAAGTGTTTGCACCTCATCCGGTGGTGGCGAGGTCAGAGCAGACACGCTGAGCGAAACAATAAAGTTTAGTGCCATACCGAGGGTGCCAATACCTTCGGGTGAAATGCCCCATAACCAGTGATCGGGTGTGTTGAGTTCTGGGCTGATGAATTTGAAGAAGATGATATACGCCGCTGTGAAGGTAATGCCGACGATCATACCACTGATCGCGCCTTCCTTATTCATGCGTTTCGAGAAAATTCCCATAACAATCGCAGGGAAGAATGAACTCGCCGCGAGCCCAAAGGCGAAGGCGACAACCTGCCCCACAAATCCGGGCGGATTCATCCCGAAATAACCGGCAATACAGACCGCAACCCCTGCAGCAATACGTGCTGCCATCAATTCCTGTTTTTCCTGTAGGGTCGGCATAATCGCACCCTTGAGCAGATCATGCGCAACTGCAGTTGAGATGACCAATAGCAATCCGGCTGCAGTTGAGAGTGCAGCCGCTAAACCCCCAGCAGCAACTAATCCGACTATCCAGTTCGGAAGTTTCGCAATCTCAGGGTTCGCCAACACCATGATGTCTGGATCAATCGTCAATTCATTCTGGATTTCTGATTTTGGACCGCGATATTGAACCGCACCATCCTCGTTTTTGTCCTCGAATTTAATGAGGCCTGTCGCTTCCCAATTCTTAAACCACGAAGGGACATCTTCGTATTTAACATCCGTTAGTTCACCATTCTGTTCAAATCTGACCGTTTTGAGTAGGTTCGTTCGAGCGAATGCAGCGACAGCCGGTGCCGTCGTATAAAGAATCGCAATGAACAGTAAAGCCCAACCCGCAGAAATTCGTGCTTCTGAGGCTTTCCGCACCGTATAGAACCGAATAATCACGTGTGGGAGTCCGGCTGTTCCCAACATCAAAGCCGCTGTGATAAAAAAGACATCAATCGTGCTTTTACTTCCATCTGTATATAGATTAAACCCCAATTCTTCACTTAAACCGTTGAGTCGGTCGAGGAGATAGAGTCCTGAGCCATCCGCTACTTTTCCCATCAATCCCAACTGAGGAATAACGTTGCCTGTAATCAACATAGAGATGAAAATCGCAGGCACCAGAAACGCGAAAATTAGCACACAATACTGCGCGACCTGTGTATACGTGATCCCTTTCATCCCACCGAGCACTGCATAAAAGAACACAATTCCCATACCGATCAGAACGCCGATTTCAATGTTGACGTTCAGGAACCGGGAAAAGACGATACCGACGCCACGCATCTGTCCTGCAACGTAGGTAAACGAGACAAAAACGGCGCACACGACGGCAACAATCCGTGCTAACTGCGAGTAATACCGATCACCAACGAAATCGGGCACTGTATATTTACCGAATTTACGAAGATAGGGTGCAAGTAACAACGCCAGCAGCACATAGCCACCTGTCCATCCGAGTAGATAAACCGAGCCGTCGCGCCCCATAAACGAGATAAGTCCTGCCATTGAGATGAAGGATGCGGCACTCATCCAATCTGCTGCAGTTGCCATTCCGTTTACAACAGGGTGCACGTTACTACCGGCAACGTAAAAATCGCCAGTCGAACGCGCCTTCGACCAGAGTGCCACACCGATGTATAGAGCGAAAGAGAGTCCGACCATTACAAATGTCCATGCTTGTACAGTCATGATTATTCTGTGCCCTCCTCGTCTCCGTTTGTCCGAAATTTTTTCTCCAAACGGTTCATCAACCAGGCATAAACGAAGATGAGTTCAACGAAAATCCAAATTGATGCTTGTTGCGCAAAATAAAAGCCCAGTCGATACCCTCTAATCTGAATCTTATCCAGTTGTTCCACGAACACGATTGAGCATAAATACGAAGTCGTAAACCAGATCCCCAATAGAATAGCGAGGTATTGAAGATTTTTCCGCCAATACGCCTTATTTTTCTCCGATGTATCCATAAATTTCCTCCGTTGGCTGTAAGTGGTTGTAGCGTCTAAGTTGGGTAGGGCTGGTTATCGTGAGTATAAAAATATGTGGGCATCTCAATACCTGTGGGAGACGTTTCTAACCCCGATATACTTCTGCCGACTCTCATTCTTCTGTAGGAAGGATCTCCGCATCCCGACTCCTTACTATCTTACAAGCCGGCTGCTGACCGCCATTCTTCTGTAGGAGGGATCTCCGCATCGCGACTCCTTACTGATATTGTATGGTAGCAGGAATCTCGCGCACTGTCAATAATTCTCAGGAAACATCAACCGCTCAATATGTTCGATTAGGATATGCAGCACCTTAATATGGATCTCTTGGATACGATCTGCTGTGTCGCCCGGAGCAATGAGATATATATCACAATGATGTTTGAGTTCACCCCCATCTCTGCCGAGTAATCCGAACACCTGCATTCCACGTGCCTTTGCTGTCTCGGCTGCCCGGAGAACATTAGCCGAGTGCCCACTCGTTGAGAGTGCCACCAGTAGATCGCCTGGGTGTCCGAGTGCGGATAGCGGACGGGCAAAAACCTCTGTAAAATCGAAATCATTCGCCGTACAAGTAATCGATCCAGCATCGCTGAGTGCCATCGCTGGAAGCGGTTTTCGATCATCCCGAAACTTCCCTACACATTCTTCAGCAAAATGAATCGCGTCGCATAGACTTCCACCGTTCCCACAGGTGAAGATTCTGCCTTGCCGTTCAAATACGTCTCGCATTATTTCTGCTGTTTTCGCGATAGTTGCAATATTTTCAGGATCTTGCGTGAACTTATTAAGCACGTCCTGTGCTTCTAACAACGCATCGCGGATACTATCCAAAATATCCATTGTGTTTCTTCTCTTTTCCAGTGTAAGCGTTTTTGAGTCTGTTCTGATATCGCAGCCGAAGCGATTGGACAAAAAAGCAGGGCAATCTTATATGCCCTGCATACATTCTATATTCTATCTTTAATACAACTCCTTACATGGAACAAAGCGTAGGCGACTATTCCTGTTTCTGGCGTTTAGCTGGCGGTGGTGGGGGCGATATATATTTCCAACCTGCCGCTTTGTTCTTTATGTTTTCTACCTTCAAATAATCGACAAGTTCCTGCATAGTTTTAAATTGCGCAGCAAACTCTTCTTTCATTCGATAGCATTCTTCAAGAACCGGATCCATTGGCGGATGCTTTTTCTCTTTCATGTGCATCTCCTCAATTAACTCTGCGGGGGTGCAGAGGATCGTAGGCTGGTATCCAGAAGATCGACATACCTCATCAATATGATCTCGTTTGCTTTCATTCAAGATATGTTTATAGTTCCAAGAAGCCAGGTACTCAATGTTATGCACCGTGGCAACAGCGATATGTTGAGCGTCCGGTAACGAATGACGTGGCACAGCACCAGCATTTATCAAATTTAAGGCTAACGCAACCGCCTCTGGGGATAGACTCAATACCGTGAGGTCTGCTAATGCATCAATCCGACGCTGTGCTGCTATTTCATCTCCTCGTCTAATTTCGGCGATAACTATATCTGATACGATAAACTCGAAGTTGTCGGAATAGTCTTCCCACAACTGTTGTGTTACCCTTTGTCGGGCACCTAAGGTTGTATCTTCACTGGGGCGCGCTACCAGGTAACTAACTACTGTCGTTTCGATGTATACTTTCGATTTTATCTCTTCATATTTTATCATGAAATGAATTTGCTTTCAAATCTATCTGTTAAACAAGGAATAAAACTGTTCTTGTCAATATCCCTAAATTCGGAAAATTTCGCCTAATTTCCCACCGAGTACACGTCCAGCTCCGAGTAGACACGCAATCAAAATCAACATACCCACCACACCAAGTGCACTCGCTGTGTACGGACCTTGGTCGGGACGTTGTGAGAGTGACCAAATCGCTTTTGTAATCGGGTAATGTTGATCTTTCATCGCCAAGATTAAACTATCACTCACTTCAAGCATAGAGAACGAGAAGACGAGGATCGCACCAGCGAGGATGTTCGCGATAACAAGGGGCAAGGTAATTTTATACAAAGTTCGGATCGGTGTTGCCCCCATATTTTGTGATGCCTCTTCGTACGACACACTCGTCTGTTGAAGTCCAGCGTAGATGGAACGCAGCATATACGGTAATCTCCGCACAGCGTAGCTGATAATCAAAAGGAAGGTTGGGTTCTGACGCGGATCAATTACAGAGATGAGTCCATCCGGTAAATATCGTAGGAGAAGTGTTGTATCCGAGAAACTACCGAGATAGCCAAAAGCAATCGCAACCCCAGGTAACGCCAACGGCAACATCGCAACGGCATCCAACAGATTTTGAAACGGAAGACGTTTTCGCGTCAATAGATACGACACCACAATCCCGATAACGAGTGCCAACAGTGTGCTAAACACACTGTAATATAGACTGTTAAGAATACTCGGTAGTGTGTCGGAATGCGTGAAAGTCTCAACATAGTGTGAAAACGTCCACGATTTCGGTAGCACGCTCAATCGCCACTGGCTTGCATCCGGTGTTAAGGAAACCAAAATGACGCTGATGTGTGGCAACAACGCCATAAGCGTCAATCCGCCAATAAAAAAGTAGATGATCAGACGCATAATCCGGTTTGCATCGACTTCACGCGAAGTTACGTGTCCCCTACCCAGCATTTCGTAGTGTTTACTGCCTGTCCACCGTTTGGAAACGTAAAAAGCTAACGCCGTCAGTACGACAATTAAAACGACAAGAGCATATCCCATCGGGTTCGCATTCGCTTCTGTCACTTGACGAAAGATTCGCACAGCAATGACTTCATTGTAATTAAAAATCAGGGGTGTGCCGAGATCTGTAAATGCCCAGATAAAGACGAGAATCGCACCAGCGAAATAACCCGGCATCATCAAAGGGAGTGTTATCTGACGGAAGACTTGAAACCGGGATGCCCCCATGTTTTCCGCTGCTTCTTCCAGACTTGGATCTACGTTTGCGAGTGCCGCAACAATATTGAGGTACATTATCGGGTACAGGTGGAGTGTTGACAGCATCACCACTCCCCAGAAGCCACCGCGGAACCAGTCGATAGTTTCCGTTATATCGATCAGGTTGAGTTTCACAAGGAGCATATTGACGCTCCCGAATATGCCGAAGAACTGCTGCATGCCAATCGCACCCACAAAAGGGGGCATAATCATCGGAATCAGAATGACAGCGCGTAATGTATCGCGCCCAGGGAATCGGTATCGCGTCAAAAAGTATGCCAGGGGTAGACTCACGATGCTCGTTATCAACGTAACCATCACACCGATCTTAAAGCTATTGATAACCAATGCTCGGATATTCGGATCGGTTACCATCAGTTTGAAATATGTCAGGTTAAACCTGTTTTCAATCCAGAACGCTTCCTTGAAAACATAGAGGAGTGGATATATGAGGAAGACGAGAAAAAACAGCGTCGTGAGTCCTAAGACCACTGTAATGGGGGGTGTTAAATCGTATCGTCGTCTGATCCTGTCCATTAAAGACAGGTTTTTTTGAGTGCTCTCTGTTGCCTCTTGGCGATTCAGCATCTTTTTCTCCGACTTTATTATTTTACGCTTGCAACATAGAAACCCACAGGTTTCGTCAATTAATTATACCCTATACACTACCAAATTGCATATATATTTTCTGTAGGAGGGATCTCCGAATCCCGACGGATAACTTCTGACCGCTATCCATCTGACTCCTGATTCCCTCATCCTGCAAATCCTTGAATCCTGGTTCAGACAATCCGCCCTGATCGCTGATCGCTGACTGCTGATCGCTGACTGCTGACCGCTAGAACAACAGCCAACAACCAATTCTTATTGACCCCAAATGCAATTCATGCTATGCTTATAACAATACCGATAATACAGAATCGTAGAAATCTTTATGGCAACAGTAAAACTCGAAAACATTACAAAGCGGTTTGGTGATCTCACCGCCCTTGACGACATCACCCTTGATATCCGAGATGAAGAATTCTTCGTCCTCCTTGGGCAGACAGGGGCAGGAAAAACGACGACACTTCGCTGTATTGCTGGCTTGGACAAACCCGAAGAAGGTACTATCTACTTGGACAGCGTCAGCGTCAACGACAAAACACCCGCGGAACGCGATGTGGCTTTCGTTTTCCAATCGCATATCCTCTATCCGCACCTCAGTGTCTACGAGAACATGGCGTTCCCACTGCATCCGAGAAAACTTTCCGCTGAGGAAATTGACCGACGCGTCAGGGATATCGCACAGATGCTCCATATTGAGCACCTACTCATGCGGACACCGAATCAATTGAGCGGCGGTGAAACGCAACGTGTTGGTCTCGGAAGGGCAATGGTTCGCCGTCCCCAAGTCTTCCTCATGGATGAACCGATCTCCAACCTTGACGCGAAACTCCGAACCGAAATGCGCGCCGAAATCCGTTGGCGACAACGCGACCTCGGCACAACCACTTTCTATGTCACGCACGATCAGGTGGAAGCAATGTCGATGGCGGATCGGATCGCCGTTCTGGAGGCAGGCAAAATCCAGCAGTTAGGAACACCCGCTGACATCTATAACCACCCCAAAAATCTCTTTGTCGCTGGCTTTGTCGGCAATCCGAGCATGAACTGCATCCCGTCCGACATCTCCAGATCCAACGGCGAACTCCACTTGACTTTAGCGAGCGAAGTTGGTAGTGATAATTCGGTAACAATCCAAAGTGATGGGATTGCGAAAGTCCTAAATGACACTGATCCAGACCGAGATGTCGTCTTCGGTGCGCATCCTGAAGATGTTGTGGTCAGTCATCAATCCATTCCGAACGCATTTCAGGCTGAAGTCTATAGTGTTGAGCCACTTGGCGCGGAAACAATAGTCGAGTTGACACTCGGTACGGATGCAGAGGGCGCACATACAATCCTTAAGGCATGCACAGCACCCAATTTTGAAGCCGAAATCGGAGAACATCTGTACGTCACATTCGTTGATGACCGAATGCATTTTTTCGATAAAACGACTGGCGAAGCGTTGAAAATATAATAATCTAAACGAAATATGAATTTGCGACTCAGACTCTTTAACCTCATCCCAAAATTTCTAAAACGTGTCGGATGTCAAGTCCTACGTCGATTCGGGTATGATCCTGATGCGTGGCTGGAAAACTTTCTCAGAGAACACAAAGGAGACTAATACGTGAAAGGCGGAGATATTCTCATTGAATGCTTGAAAGCACAAGGGGTCTCAGCGGTTTTTGGAATGCCCGGCACCCAGAACATCCAAATCTACGATGCTTTGCTACAACGTGGTGCTGGCACAATAGACCACTATCTCGTTCGGCATGAGTACGCAGCGACACAGATGGCGGACGGTTTTGCCCGCGCGACAGGAGAAGTCGGTGTTGCTATTACTGTACCGGGACCCGGTGCCAGCAATGCATCGACCGGAATCTTAGAGGCGTTCACTGACTGCGCACCTGTCCTGCTGATTACTGGACAGAGCGATTCCAGTCTCTATAGCAAACATCCGAGCAAGATGTTCCACGGATTAGATCAGATGCGGTTTTTTGAGTCGATCACCAAATACTGTGCTATCGCCCACTCTGTCGCTGAGATCCCCGTTGTTGTCGAAAATGCCTTTAAAGCGATGCGCAGCGGAAGACCCGGACCCACAATGTTGGAATTTCCCATGGACGTTGTCACGGGTGAAGGAGAGGTAAGAATTCCACCGCGTGTAGAACGCACCGAATTACCGCCGCCTGACGATGCAGATCTCAGCACCGCCGTTGAGACAATCCGTAACGCCAAGATGCCCCTAATCTTCGCCGGTTCTGCCATCTTCCACTCAAATGCCCGAAACGAGTTACGTCTCCTCGCCGAGAAACTCAACGCACCTGTCATCGTCACACGCAATGGGAAAGGTGTTTTGTCGGAAGACCATCCGTTAGCACTGCAAATTTGCTACGGCTATCTCGGACGCGAAGCACTCGAACGTGCCGACTGTTTGATCGGCATCGGACCCCGATTTACCTCCATTGATACTCGAAATTGGAGTTTAGAACTGCCCCAACCCTTCATCCAAATTGATGAAGATGCGGACGAGATTGGGCTTGAATATCCGTGTGATGTCGGTGTCGTCGGTGATTTGAGACTCACATTGCAGGCACTTATTGAAGATGTTGCCCCCGGTCAAAACGGGTGGGACGAGATACTGGTGGAACTTCGAGCAAAATCTGACGCACAGCCATCGCTGCCTGTCATTCACGAATTACAAGATGTTCTTCCGCGAGACACCATCTATGCGATCGATGTCCACGCCCTCGGCTACGCCTCTTTTGCCGAATTTCCTATCTATGATCCAAGGACTTTCCTCTACCCGAATATCGGGGTGGCGTTAGGCCATGCCTATCCTGCCGCGATCGGTGCCAAAGTGGCACATCCCGACCGCCCTGTTATCTGTTTTAGTGGTGATGGTGGATTCCTAATGGGAGCCGTGGAGATGGCAACCGCCATGAAATACGGCATCAACGTCGTGGCGATCGTCGTGAATGACGGTGCTTTGTCAGCGATTAAAGGCTCTCAATTGAAGGGATGTGAAGGACGCACGATTGACACAGATCTGCTTAATCCCGACTTTGTCGAGTTCGCACAATCTTTCGGTGCGTATGCCAAGAGGGTTGAGAACTTAGGCGACTTTAAAGACACATTACGGGACGCACTCGCTGCTGAAAAACCAGCACTCATTGAGGTAATGCTGCAGGAGCGAGGAGACGACATTATCAACATAATCAGTTGGTTGCAGTCCGAACCGCTCCGAAAAACCGGCTTCTAACGCACTGTCTAATACTCTCCACGAGCATTCCAACCCGGGTATTGTTCTTCCAACACCTCAAGTGTCTGTGGTGTGTAATACGGGTGTCCAGCAGGTGGGAACCGGAAGACCTCGCGCTCTGCCGCTGTCAGCGTGCCGATGAATTTCGAGAATGTAGCGTTCCGACCTTTGTCCGTATAGTGCCTAAAGCCTTCCCAATAGTGGTCTGCACGTCCCAAACCGAACCCCCACGTGAAGCGTTGTCCATCTTCCCGCAGATAATCGCTTGCTGAGTGCAACGTGTAGTTGTTAAAAATACAGACGGTTCCACCCTTACAAACAAGCGGTTCATATTTAGAAGTATCCCGTCCATGCTCCTTAGCAAGTAGTCTTAGGGGTGCTTGATCTTCGTCAACATCCTCAAGGTGTACCCAGAAGCCGATTTGCCCAAATTCACGAGCACTTTCGGACTGTGGTAGCAGTGAATTGTTGCCGTTATCAATATGCAAATTGCTTGGATCGCTATCAACACCTGGTCCTTTAAATCCGGGATAGCGTGCAATCATACACCCAGCACGATAGTGAATATGCTCCGTTTTCAGAAATTTACGGGCGAATTCCCACGCATCGTGGTCCACAATTGCTTGTAGCAAAGCCATTTCAGGGGGTGGAAATTCCGTCAAGGTTGCTCTGCCCGGCGGTGGATCGTTTTTTACCTCTTCCCATGTTGGAAGCACGCGTCGTTGAGCACCTTGCATCTTCGCAAGTTGCTCACCTGAATAGTAACCCGGAACAATTAGGTAGCCTTTTTCTAAGAGTTCATCAAGTTGTGCGTCAGTAAATTTTTTTGGCATGGTTACCTCGATTGTAGAGTAGAGTAAGTTTCAACAAGAGCACGTTAAAAATTTTGCTGACGAACCTTGAGCACCAAAGTCCGCCAGCAAAATTGGGAACTCCCCCAGACGGACTCGAACCGCCGACACGATGGTTAACAGCCATCTGCTCTACCAACTGAGCTATGGGGGAATGTTAGTCTTAATTATAACCCATCTCACTGGCAATTGCAAATTAAATTACACTTTTTTACAAAATTTTTTAAGCGTGTTTCCTACTTAGCCATTTTCTTAGATCTAATCTACCTTGGGAAAAACCCCACAGAATACCAACAGCGAGGAAGATCCAGACACCTATCCATCCAACACTTACAACAATATCAGAGGCTGATGCGGACATATTATCATACCGTTGTGAGGCTTCTGCTATACTATTGTAACTACCATCCAGACCTCGGTAAGCGACCTTTTCTATTATCCAGCCGACTATGTTGCGGGAGACAAAAGCGACGAAAACAAGCCAGAAGAAGCCCGCTACAACGCCTAGTAGAACCCTCGCCAATAGAATTCCGAGAAACCGAAGACCGGCTTTGAACTTCTGCATAAACATAGTTCACACCTCCGATTACAACTGATAAGAAACTGGATTGTGTTTTACGGACGCACAGAAAAAACCTTAACCCTACCCGTATCAATCCACCGCGCAACCACACTCCTACCCGGAATTACGACATCTTGATGCTCAAATGGATCGGACCCAAAATTCGCAAACATCTCAACCATATCGCCAAACTGAGTGCGTTGAACTCTCTTATCATTACTCAACCATTCAAAATCCGTCATCGTCTTCCCACCTATCTGCCGATGCAATGGCGAAAAGAAAGCGTAATGTCGCTTTATCCACGTTTTATGCTTTGAAAACCTTGCTATATTCAGATGATACAACGGCGGCACGTTGTAGAGCAGTTCTAATAGTGTTGAGGTCTCTATCGCATTTACAAATTTGAGGCTGCCAGAGTGCCAATGGTTCGTCGTCACTATAGAATCATGAAATACAATCTGGTAGAGCGGCAATCGAAAACGCGGGTCGTAATAGAGATAAAAATAACGCGATTTGAGAGGCACCTGATTCACATGAATTGCAGGGGCTTCGGGGGGCCAGTACCCGCCTATGTAATATGGAGAGGTTTTATCCTTCATATCTGGGTCGCCCCACCCAATGACAGGGGACATCATCCCGTGCGCGAAGTGGATCGTCTCCGCAGCATAGGCAGAACCACCCTCTGAACCCACGACCATATTGTGTGTATCTCGAATCCACGCAATACGGGCAAGTCGTGCGTTCATGTCGTCCAACTGCGTTGCAGGATGCAATGGCGAATAATCGTCAAAGAGTTCCCCATAAGCGTCGCAATCAATAAACCACGTATTGAAGTCCGATGGCATCTGTGCGACGATACCGTTGACACGATTCTCGACATAAGGCTGTGCAACGAGCGGGCTTAAATGATACCCTTTCTTTTTAAATCCTTTATTCTTTGTGCCGTCTGCATTGACAATCCCACCGCTTTCATAAAGCAAGAGATCAAACTGTGCTGTCTCCCAAGTATTCTCTTCGTCAGGGTGATGGATGCTGTGGTAGGAATCGTAGGGTCCAACCAGATAACCGAGTGCTTTCGCCTTTTCAACAGCGGCTGGATGTCGAAATCCGTCCTGCCACGAGTCAACTCCAAGCCAGAGTCTATTCAGTCCGTTTTTCGCAAACCGTTCCAGTAGTTTCACAGACAGACCGTCACCCCATTCATCTGGATGACGTAGCATCTTGGGGAAGGCTGCATAAAGCAGAAAACAGTTGCGCCGGTAAAGCTCCGTGCGCGATAGTGTGGACAGTTTTCGTGAGAGCAACGCCTCCGTTTCTGAGGCAAGAGAAATCCCTGTCCAAGCGTCCGGATTATAAAAATTCGGCTTCTCAAGCTGTCTGCTTATTGCACGACAGACAATCCGTTGGATGTAGTTGGAAGTATGATCGGACTGGACGATCTCTTGGACGGCTTTCTTCGACTCTGCGTTGAGTCGTGAAAAAATACGTCCCTCGACAGTATCTGCCGCCCTTTCATTGCTACCACGACTCAGTTTTCTGGCGAACGCTTTCCAATCCGTTACATCGTACCGACTGAGGAGTTTGCCGCCCCATAAATAGACATGCGCAGCACCGAGTAATTTCTCGGCATCAGGGGTCTGCTTAATCTTTTCGGAAAACGAAACAAATTCTCCGTTCTGCTGCAACCAGGCTCGATACTGTTTAGCAGGAGCGACAGGCGATGCCTCACCGAGTGAGATCCGCACGCCATACGTTTTCCGATCCCAATTCGGTGTGAAGGTGTGTGAGACCTGCATGCTTAAGCCAGATTTTTCGGCTTTACTGAATCGAATTTGGTTGTTGAAGGGATTCGTTAAAATATAGGTGAGTGTTCTCTCGCCAAGGTCCAGTCCCCAGAACGGCATAGAGAGCCCTGCTGTTGTGTTGATCGGTCCCTGTTCAGATAAGAAGTCCTGCCATATAGCGTCATCTTTTGGCACATAACTTCCCTCAAAAAAAGGGAAAATATAGCCCTGAATAGACTCGGTGTTTTCAACAATGGGCCACGTTAAACTTTGCGTCTCGCTTACAGAAGCATCTTGAGTGAATTCAAACGTTAGCGAGTCCTGTTCTAGTTCAACACGAACACTAAGAAGTCGTTCTGGCAGTTTCCAACTGTAAATATTGCCTTCATGAGCAAAATCCGTCACATTGCCAAGTCCAGTCTGCCCCGACGAAATCTCCACTGCTATTTCCGTGTCTGCCGGGTAGACAGTCACAGCCAGTGACTGAGGAACAATCTCAGCTTCCCATGTAGTGTCACTGGAATGAATCTTTTCAGGCGTGTCACCCATACCTGTAGAAGCCAACAGTAAAATCCCTATGCATAAGGTATAAAATCGCAACGCTTTACTCCGCTGGCGAGGTTTTTAACCTCGCCATACGCCTCTTTACCAACAACTTACCTTGACAACTCTTCCCACAACGCCCGATAAAAATTCATCACACGCTCCGGATCCGAACTGCCAGCGATTTCTGCAAGCGTGTAGCCCGAATACCCGGACGCTCTCAACGACGTAAAGAGTTCCCGCCACGGATACTCACGTCGATGCAGTTCCGTGATATGCACCAAGCCGATTTTGCCTTTCACAAGGTTGAAATTATCCTGAATAGAACCGTTTTCTACTTCACCGAAGTTCGAGTTCCAGCAGACATAGACGTTGTCGTGATCAGCGACATCAATAATCGTTCGGATATGCCGGAGTTCAGAGGTGCCACCCCCGTGCACTTCCAACCGAATCTGCACTCCGAGATCCGCAGCGAATGCACCACACTCTCGCAATGACATCCCAATTTGCTCAAGTGTCTTTTCAACAGGAACCTCTTCAGGAAGGCCATTCGGACGCACCTTAACGCCGGGAGCGCCGACATCTGCCGCCAGTTGAGAATACAACTTTGTTCCCTCTATATTCTCACGAACCGCATCCTGATCAACGGAATGATAATCAAATGCCGAACCTAAGCCAGCAATCTCGATCGGGGAATCATCGAATTGTCGTTTCACTGCTGCCCGTTCACTTGCCGAGAGTTGAACTTCAACGCCGTGTGCATGCGTCGTCCGCAATTCCACGCCTTTAAATCCTGTTTCCACACATTTTTCAATAATTGTTGGGATATCCCAATCTTTAGCCATATTATAAGTAACTAAACCAAGTTTCATAAAGTCTCCTTATTCAAAAAGTTGTGCGACTTGACATGAAAATCCCTCGACGACATCCTCGCCGCTGAGCGTATCATCGCTTGTGAGCAATTCAATGTCTGTTTCCGAACGATACACCGTCACCGTCTTTGCCACAGATTCAATGACCCAAACAAGCCGTACGCCAGCACTCAAATAAACGAGTGCTTTCTCAACAACATTGTATTGGATGTCCGTCCGAGAAACCACTTCAATGGCAAGGTCTGGTGGAATTGCAAACGCCCTGTGTCGATCTTCAGGCAGCCGTGCCGATGCAACAAACGCGATGTCTGGCATCAGCACACGTTCGCCGATCTGAAAGCCTGTGTCTGATGTGTAGACACGACCGAGTTGATTTTGATGGACATACGGACCTAAAGACAAAAATAGGTTGGTGCTAATATCACCATGTTCTCCTGAGGTCGGCGGCATCGGTATTAATGCTCCTTTTACATACTCATATCCCTCTATATCACTTTCAAGAAAATCTTCCAATGTCATATCCGTTTCTATAGGCGCGAGGGATATTGCAACCTGTTCGTAACCTTCTTTTGGAACACCCATTAGGAACACCTCCTTCTTCAATGCTTGATGTTTTCAATTGTGTTACACCGAATTTTTTGCTATAATGTTCCTCAAATAAAAAGTTAAGGAGAACACCACCATGGCTTATGCACTTGAAGACGAATTTGGTGACATCATCGGTAAAGCCCGACGCGGACAAAATATGTCTCAGAACCAAACCGCCACTGCTGCTGGTATCACAGAGCCAGAACTTGCTCGTATGGAACAGTATACCTTAAAACCGACAGAATCGCAAGTCTTTCGTCTCGCAGAAGCACTCAATTTAGACGCTACCAAATTGCTCGATATCGCGACAGAGCAGTGGGAACCCGAACCCATTCAGGAGGCGAGCGATGCAAATCTTGAAGTGATCACAATTAGCGCGCCCGTCGGCGGATGGCCCGTCAATGCCTATCTCTTGATATGTAAAGCCACAGATGATACCGCTGTTATCGACACCGCTGCACACCCGGAACTCATTGTAGAACAATTAGATGCCCGCAACGTGAATCCAACCACTATTCTTTTGACGCACGCCCACAGCGATCATACTGATGGATTAACCCAACTCCAAACCGCTACCGGATGTGAAACTTATATCCATAAGAATGAACCGAAACCGAGAAGTAATAAGAAATTACATGAAGTCGCACACGGAGATATTCTCTCTGTGGGTGAACTCGTGGTAACCGTTGTCAACACACCCGGACATACACCCGGTGGGTGTAGTTTCCTCACACAGAGTGCTGCATTCGTCGGCGATGC
The DNA here is from genome assembly GCA_958295815.1 of Candidatus Poribacteria bacterium. Taxonomy (GTDB): domain Bacteria; phylum Poribacteria; class WGA-4E; order WGA-4E; family WGA-3G; genus WGA-3G. The sequence goes on from OY282374.1 coordinate 1,703,463, forward strand.
GATCTTCGCCGGTTCTGTCGGAGGTCCCAATATCTCTTTGCAGGACGAAATCGACAGCGTCCGTGACAATCTACTCTCGCTGCCTGACACGGTTAGGCTCTTCCCTGGTCACGGTCCGTCCACGACTGTCGGCGAGGAAAAATCGCACAATCCGTTTTTCTAAACCTGCTGCTGTGTGAATCTCGCCAGAATCTGCTGATATTTTTGGAATCTATAGATTTCTTGTAGGCGGGGTTTGTAACCCCGATTATTGAAATATGAGTTGTTGTGGGAGGGGTTTGTAACCCCGATTATTGAAATATGAGTTGTTGTGGAAGGGGTTTATTACCCCGATTATTGAAGTATGAGTCCTTGTGGGAGGGGTTTGTAACCCCGATTAAGGACGAAGGTTGACTTTTGCTCTCGTATCTCATCCAACGTTTTCTTTCAATCGGTCTGTCCCTGTTAGCGGTATCGCTCCTTGTTTTTTTGATGGTGCATCTCATCCCTGGCGATGCCGCTGTCGCTATTTTGGGGGAACGTGCCACTGAGAAAGCACTCACCGAACTCCGAAAGGATATGGGACTTGACAAACCGCTATATTACCAGTACGCCAAATTCTTGTGGGATGTCGCACACCTTGATTTCGGACGCTCTTTTAAATCAAAACAACCCGTAATCGACGAAATCAGACGTTATTTCCCCGCAACAGCTGAACTCACCCTCGCGGCGATGGCTTTTTCTATTCTTTTCGGCATCGCTGCTGGGGTTATTGCTGCCATTTCTCGTGGGACGTTTTGGGATTATTTTTCCATGTCCGTCTCCCTCGCTGGGATTTCCATGCCTATTTTTTGGCTGGGATTGATGCTCATCCTACTTTTCTCTCTTTTTTTTCCGGTGCTCCCAAGCACAGGACGTTTAGATGTCGTTTTAGATTTAGACATCCAATCTCGCACAGGGTTCTATCTTATTGATACGCTACTCGCGGGAAACTTTACAGCGTTTCGGAATGCCATCGCTCACCTCATCCTTCCCGCAATTACATTAGGCACTATCCCATTAGCGATAATTGCCCGGATGACCCGCTCCAGTCTACTTGAAGTACTAAATCAACCTTATATCATGACGGCGTATGCGAAAGGTCTGACTCGGTGGAAAGTTATCGGCAAACATGCAATGAAAAATAGTATGGTGCCTGTCTTGACGATTATCGGATTGGAATTCGGCTATTTACTGGGAGGCGCGATCTTAACCGAGCATATCTTCTCATGGCCCGGACTCGGTTCATGGTTACGTGCTGCTGTTGAGGCGCGCGATGTCCGCGCTGTACAAGGCGGTGTGCTTTTCGTCGCAGCCGTCTTTATGCTTGTCAACCTTATCGTAGATATGTTGTATGCCTATTTTGACCCGCGTATCCGAGTGGAGGGTGTTGCCAAATGAACGCTCCAGGAATCGCCACTAGCCAACAACACGTCTTTCGGAAGTTGCTTCGACACCGTTCTGCCACTATCGGTGCGTCAATTATCCTGTTTTTTATCGTTGTTGCCATCTTCGCACCGCTCATTGCAACACACGATCCAAGACACGCCAACGTTGTGGAACGTCTCAAAGGTTGGTCGGACGTCTATTATCTCGGCACCGATGGCGTTGGACGGGACATCTTCAGCAGAATCGTCTACGGCACCCGTATCTCTCTGAAGGTAGGATTCATCGCGATGACCTTCTCGATTGGGTTTGGCACGCTATTCGGGGCAATCGCAGGTTATTATGGCGGTAGACTGGATAACCTGATAATGCGCGTGATGGATATGATGCTTGCCATGCCGAGCATCCTCCTTGCCATGGTTATCGTTACTATTTTGGGGCAGAGCCTCACGAACGCTATTATCGCTGTTTCCATCGTTTACATCCCCCAATACGCCCGAATTTTGCGCGCTGCAGTCCTCAAAGTTCGTGAGTTAGACTACGTCGTCGCCGCAAAGGTGATTGGTGCGAGTGACAGTCGGATCCTCTTAACAACGGTTCTTCCAAATTGTATTGCACCGCTGATTGTCCAAGCCACTTTGGGGATCGGGGCAGCGATTTTAGATGCAGCTGGACTCAGTTTCTTAGGACTCGGTGCTGAGATTGGCGAACCCGAATGGGGAGCAATGCTCAACGAAAATAGGAAGTTTATCCGACGCTCACCACTCACTGTTACTGCTCCCGGTATCGCTATTTTCTTGATTGTCTTAGGCTTCAATCTCCTTGGCGACGCCCTCCGAGATGCACTCGACCCACAAATAGATTGAGGATGGTTTCCATACTTCAGTTTCGTAGAAAAGGATCTTATTATGTTTGTCCCTGAATTCAATTATACACACAGTATTGTTAGAAATTTAATGGATATTGAAGGTGCGAAAGAGGTTGTCGAAAACTCTCCGATTCTCCCTATTTGGCAATCCCGCCTTCAAAAAGAGGCATTGATCCGGCAAGCGCACCATACTACCCGGATTGAGGGAGCACAACTCACTATAGAACAGGTTCGGGATCTCATTGATGACAAACCTATTGTTGCCAGAGAACGAGACATACAAGAGGTACGCAATTATTTAAAAGTCGCCGCCTTCATTGATGAAATCTACAGTGATCCTGATATGGAATTCGATCTTCGCACGATTCGACATATACATTACTTGACGCTTGCAGGAGTTACGGGGAGTTATGAACCAGGTGAATTCCGCAAAATCCAGAATTACGTCGTGAACAGCATAACTGATGAGGTGGTCTACACACCTCCACCTGCTTCGGAGGTGCCGATTCTAATGCTTGAATTAGTCGATTGGTTACGCTCAGGTGGGGCAAGTCAATTATCACCGCCACTTAAGGCGGGTATTGCCCATTACCAGTTAGTTGCTATTCATCCGTTTCTTGATGGTAATGGGAGAACTGCACGCGCACTCGCAAACTTGATATTATATCATGCTGGCTATGATATTAAGAGACTCTTTTCTCTTGAGGAATACTATGATACAGATCCTGCTGGTTACTATGAAGCTTTGCAGAGCGTGCGAACAACAGGTGAATTCACAACATGGTTGGAGTACTTCGCTGCTGGCATCGCCGAGGAAATGCAGAAAATTAAAGAGCTTGTGCTCACTCACAGCCGTGATAGAGCTTTGCGAGACAAAATTGGACAAGTAGAACTTTCCCCGCGGCAGTTGGAAATCCTCTCTTATGTTGAAAAACATGGACGGATTACCAATCGGGAGTTACAAGTACTCATTAATCTTTCACATGCATCAGCCCATAAGGAATTGATAATTTTGGTAGAAAGTGGAGTGTTAAAAAAAGAAGGAAAAGGACGAGGAACTCATTATCTACTGGTTGATGATTTCTAACCGATTTTGGTTGATGATTATGCTATAAACCTATAATGTATCAAGGTTTAGAGGGATTGATGATTTGGTTGACGATTCCTTGGTTTTTGGTTGGTAATTATGCCATAATCCTATAATATAACAAAGTATGTGAAAAGGTTTTAGGCAGTTAACGATTAGGTGCTGTATGGAGAAACACCTCATAGCAACACCCAAAGTTACCTCTCGACTTCATAAAACTCTTGTATTGCTTCCGCCAATTCCTGAAAAACCTTTGAAAATTTTCCTAATCCATTGTATACTCTTTACGGCAAAGGCAATATTACATGCAAAAGGAACGCATACATGAACATCCTCGTCCTACACGGACCGAACCTACATCTCTTGGGGAAACGACAACCGGAGATCTACGGACACCAAACCTTAGCAGACATCAACGCTACACTTGACCGGAATGCCGCAGCATCGCCTCACGAGATTACACTCAAAATCTCCCAATCTAACCACGAAGGCGAACTCGTTTCCATTATCGGAGACAATATCGACTGGGCAGACGGTATCCTGATTAATCCCGCAGCCTACACACATACCAGTGTTGCCATCCGAGACGCACTTTCTACCGTCGCACTGCCCGTCATTGAGATCCATCTCTCTAATATCTATGCACGCGAAGAATTTCGGCATCATTCCTATATATCAGCGGTTGCTGTCGGTGTCATCGGTGGTTTTGGAACCCATAGCTACACCCTTGCCCTTGAGGCAATGATCCAGATTTTACAGAAAAAGTTGGAGCCATCGGTATAATCATTTAAAAAGAAGGAATCCGTCTATGAGCAAAAACCCGTTTATACCCTTTAGTCGCCCTTGGATTGACGATACCGAAATCGAAGCCGTCAGCCAAGTCCTTGCCTCCAAATGGATCAGCACAGGAAACAGAGTGCGCGAGTTTGAACGCGCTTTCGCCGAATACCTCGGTGTCAAGCACGCCATCGCTGTTAGTTCCTGTACCGCTGCGTTACATCTGAGTCTCGTCGTAGCCGAAATAGGTGCTGGAGATGAAGTCATCACAACCCCTTATACCTTCACCGCGACCGCCGAAGCGATCCGATACGTCGGGGCAAAACCTGTTTTCGTAGACATCCAACCCGATACATTGAACATCGACGTAACCAAGATTGAGCAGGCGATAACACCGCTCACGAAGGCGATAATGCCCGTCCATTTCGCCGGACTCCCCTGCGATATGGATCCCCTACAAGAGATCTGCCAAAACCACAATCTCGCACTTATTGACGACGCAGCCCATGCCATTCCAACCGAATACAAAGGGCAATACGTCGGCAACATCGGAGATCTGTCCGCTTTCAGCTTCTACGCAAATAAAAATATAACGACCGGAGAAGGCGGTATGGTCACGACCAACAACGACGCATTCGCCAAGCCACTCCGTACAATGCGACTCCACGGCATCGACAAAGACGCTTGGGCACGTCAATCGCAACGCGCCATCTGGCAGTACGACATCGCCACTGAGGGATATAAATACAACATGACCGATATCCAAGCGGCGATGGGGTTGTGTCAACTCATGAAACTCAACAAGATGCACGAACGCCGACGGAATCTCGCACAGATTTACCAAACAGAACTGGCAAAGTTGCCACAGATTAGCACACCCGTGGTCCCGGATAATCCGAGTGAACATTCATGGCATCTCTACATAATCCAACTCCACACCGGTAACCGAGACGAATTCATCGAAACCTTGCGCGAGGCGAACATTGAATGCAGTCTCCACTATATTCCGTTACACCTTTTTGAGTTCTATCAGGAACAATACGGCTACCGCGTAGGCGATTTCCTGTGTGCTGAAGAAGCGTTTGAACGCGTCGTGAGTCTCCCCCTCCATCCCGCACTAACCGAAAAGGAAATCCATATCGTAATCGATGAGATAGGAAAAATTGTGGGATGACAATCCAGCAACAGAAATAGTCTCTTGCTTCACCGCTGGCGAGGGTTCCAAATTATGCGACGAAAGCATAATTTGTCTTAGCTTTACATTCCTCGCCGCTGATACCGTGTCAATAAATGATGGAGACACCTAACCCCGCGAATCCAACACTCTACCAAATCATACCCACCGAGGTCTGTTTCTCGTGTGATGTCTGTTGTCGGTTCTTAGAACCGGACAGTCCACTCGCACCGATTTTCACAGAGGCGGAAACAGAGAGACTTATAGCGCACGGAACCGATCCAGCACTGTTTCGTCCACAAGCAGACGGAAAAAGCGCGCAGATCCAACTAAAACCCTACAATGATCTCTATATCTGTCCCTTTTTTGACCCAGAAACAAGCCACTGCACCATCTATCCGATGCGTCCTCTTGATTGCCAACTCTATCCATTTGCCCTTATGTTTAGCGAGGATAGGAGCGAGGTTGTGCTTGGTGTGGATACCCTCTGCCCGTTTGGAGAAGAACATCTCGAAACTGAAGCTTTTCAGCACCACATCCGCGATGTCATTCATTACGTTGAATCCGATGAAGTTGCCGCACAGATCACTGCCAACTGGAGCATCATCGGTGATTATCAAGACCCCGTGAAAATTGTCCATACGCTGAGTAGAAGCGAACGCCTAATCGCGACGCTTCAGACAACTTGAGAAATGCAACTGCAACCGCTAACACTCAATGACAAGCCAATTTTTGACCGATATGTGGATCAAACATGTCAGCGTTTGTCCAGTTATGCCTTCGCTTCGCTTTATATCTGGCAAAACCACTTCGCGTTTTATTGGGGACAGTTAGCGGAACACCTGTGCATTTTCGCGAAACAGAACGACGACTATTTCATGCCGATCTTACCGATCCCGTATAATACCGGCAGTTGTGGCTATTTGAATGTAGTGCACGAAGCGTATCAATTTATGTTAGAATCAAGTCGAAACTCGCATATCGCCAGAATCGAGAATGTCCCACAAGAGATGCTTCCACTCTTCGAGAAAAATGGGTTTTCTGCCACCTTGAAGGAGACCGAATACCTCTATGAAACACAGACACTTGCTATGTTAAGCGGCAACCGCTACAAGAGCAAGCGAAGTGCATACAACGCTTTTGTTGAGCGTTATCCATCGGCGATGCTGAGTCCGTATGGTCTCACGGATCGTGACGCATGCGTTGCCCTCTATGAGGCATGGCGAACTGAGCGTGCGGCACAATCTAACGATGAAATTTATCAGGCAATGCTTGAGGATTCGCAATCCGCACACCGAATCGCCATCGCACATGCAGATGCACTCGGACTTCTTGGTAGGGTGGTCCGTATCAACGGGGAAATTAAAGCCTATACCTTCGGCTATCCGCTAAACGCCGATACATTCTGCGTGTTGTTTGAAATCGCAGACCTTGATGTAAAGGGTTTAGCGCAGTTTATCTACCGCGAATTCTGTCGTGAGTTGATGGGGACTTACAGGTGGATTAACGCTATGGACGATTCGGGATTAGAAAACTTAAGGCGTGCCAAACATTCCTATCACCCAACGCGCCTAATATCATCATACAATCTGGTGCGTCTATGCACACCGTCTTGATCCGAGAGCAAAAGCTATGAGAGCAGCACTTATTTTTCTTAACGGCTATTACGATCTCCGCTATCTCGGTTTTTACCGTTCCGAGATTGAAAACGCAGTAAAAAATCGTTTCCCGCTTATCTGTGCTGATGGCGGCATCAGCATATTTGACGAATTAAATCGGCGTGGTGAGACACCACTTATCCCGGATGTCCTCATAGGCGACATGGACTCGGTTTCAGAGGCGGCAACGAAAGCAAAACATACCGTTCAGGAGTGGGTTGGACAGACAGACAAAGATTATACAGATGGACAACTTGCTGTAGATTATGCGTTGGAACGGTGCGACTGCCGACATATCATCATCTACGGTGGTTTGCCACGTCCGAACGAATATGAAACGGATCAATTTCTTGGAAACCTAAAACTCATGCGTTTTGGGCATTACCGTGTCTCTACGGGTAAAGACTACGCAGCCGAGATGCGAGATCCACGACAAACAATCCACTACGTCTTATCGAGAGTCCAGTTATCTCGAAAAAGCAGCGGATTGCAACGTGTTTCACTCATTGCGGATGTCCCGAATGTTATTGTGGAGAAAAGCGAAAATTTGCGGTGGGATTTAGCATCGCTTCACATCCACCCCGACTTAACAAACGCTCTCCGAAATGAATTCACAGAGGACGCAGAGTGGGCAAGCCTCCAATTGGCTGAAGGCTCTGCCCCAGTTTATACAATTCACAACTGGTAACCTAACACAGACTTGAGCGTCTCTGTATCCAGATTACCGCCGCTCATCACCATCACCACATTTTTGCCCGCAAGTGTATCCGTGAGTTTATGCGCCGCTGCGATTGTGGATGCCCCCGCACCTTCTGCCAAGTTGTGTGTCCAGCGCAACGCCATACGGATACCCTCCTCAAGTTCTGCTTCACTCAGCAGGACAATGTCGTGAATGCCTTTATTAATAATGGAGAGCGGCAGTGGAAATGGTGTACGTGTGGCGAGCCCATCTGCTATTGTATCACAAGAGTCGGTTACGACCCGCTCCCCAGCTTTCCATGACTGATAGATAGCAGGGGCATTTTCCGCTTGCACACCGATAACTTTGACATTTCGGTTGATCGCTTTCGATACGGTAATAGCACCGCAGCAACCACTGCCACCCCCGATTGGCACAATAATCGCATCCACATTCGGAAGGCTTTCAAAAATCTCAAGTGAATAGGTGCCGACACCCTGAAAAAGCCCAAGTTCCATGCACGGATGGACGTAGTAAAGCCCGCGTTCCACTTGGAGTTTTTCGCACAATTCGAGTGCCTCATCGAAATCTGCACCGTGCTCAATCAGTTCTGCCCCGAATGCCCGCATCGCACTGTTCTTTTCTGGGTTATTTCCGTGTGGCACAACAACGGTTGCTTTTACCCCAAACTGACCAGCTGCATAAGCAATAGACTGGCCGTGATTCCCACGGGTTGCTGTGATTACACCCTTTTTGCGTTGTGCTTGTGGTAGATGATGCATAAAATTCAATCCACCCCGCACCTTAAAGCTACCTGTTGGATGATGGTTTTCGTGTTTGATATATGCTTGAAATCCGAGGCGATCGGACAATTCTGGGTAATGAATTAATGGTGTCTGTTTTAAAAATCGCGCCACGACTTTTTTCGCAGCAATGATGTCTTGAAGTCTAATAGTTTTCACATTTTCTCCTTATTTATTTAGGATTATTAGTTTTCTTGTAGGAGGGATCTCTGAATCCCGACTGCTAACTGCTGGCAGCTTCTGACAATCCGCACTGACTGCTAACAGCCAAAAACTAAATACCCCTGTTGCAAACCTAAACAATCTATGATAATATGATAACGTACTTAAACACCTATATCAAAATTAATCGCATAGGAAGGAAACATCTATGGCACAAGAGTGGCACTCTACACAATTAGAAATTGATGAAAACGAGGATCTCATTGAGGTCTGCTATGAAAACGAATGGACGGATGGGCTGCCTGTGGTTCCGCCAACGCCTGAACGTGTTGAACGCATGCTTGCGGGTACAGACCGAGGCCCGGACGAACTCATCGCCGCTGTTCCGCCAAAATGGGGCAGAGCCACCGTTGAAAAGGTCGCTATTAACGCAGTTATGGCGGGATGCAAACCGGCATATCTACCGCTTATCCTCACCGCAGTCGAAGCGTTAACATCCGAACAGTTCAACCTCCACGGGATTCAAGTCACAACCTCTCATGTCTCCCCGGTGCTCATTATCAACGGACCCGTCCGAAAGCAGTTAGAAATTAACGACGGATTTAACCTTTTTGGACAAGGATGGCGAGCGAACGCCACTATCGGACGCGCTCTACGCCTCATCTGTACGAATATCGGTGGTGGCTTACCCGGTGAACTTGATCGTGCTGCATTCGGGCACGCCGGGAAGTATACCTGCTGCATCGCTGAAAAAGAAGAGGGAAGCCCTTGGGAAGCACTGCATGTCGAACGCGGATTTCAAGCCGATGATAGCACGGTTACCATTTTCGCAGGTGCCGCACCACAAGCCGTAAACGACCACGGCAACAACACCGCAGAAGGCATCCTTGATACAATTGCCCACAACATCGCTGCCCCCGGTAACAGCATCGGTGAAACCGTCCTCGTCATAGGCGTTGAACATGCAAAGACGATTGCTGATGACGGCTTCAGCAAAGCCGACATCCGGCGATACATCGCTGACACCACAGGGAGCTACTCGGCGGATGATCTCTTGCTCATGGTTGCAGGTGGACCCGCAGGCAGATGGACAATCGCTGTTCCCGGATGGGGAGGACGATCCTCTCTTGCTATAACAATAGCGATGTAGTCATTTCCAACCGTTGCCACAGCCATATTGATAGGCGAGGTGTTTTTATAGGGGGTTTCCCTCCTAACCTCGCCATTGCCCTATCTTACCAATAACCCACAACCTACAACCCATTTCACTGACCGCTTACCACACAATCCTGCAAATCCTTGAATCCGTGTAATCCGCGATTCAGACAATTATTACCACTAACCGCTCCGAAAATATTCTTGCAAGTTGCCAAAATATGTGGTATCCTTTAATACGAAAGAATAAGAAACTAAAATCGGTTTTCTGACGTTAAATTAAAGGAATATGTACGATGGACGCAAGAACGTTATCTTTACCAATTAGCACACTCGATTATAAGCAACCTGCCACCGTGCCACTTGGCTCTCCTGTCTCTATTGCCATTGACATGATGCAAGAGGAAGGACGAGGGTGTGTTCTCGTTGTTGATGACGATGAACAATTGGTGGGGATCATTACTGAACGCGACCTGATCCGACACGTCAGTGGACAGCGCGCTGCACCCGCAGAATTCAAGGTTGAACAGGTAATGACAGCGGATCCAGAAACGCTTCGCGCCAGTGACCCGATTGCCTTCGCATTAAACTTGATGCACCTCGGGCATTTCCGGCACTTACCTCTCTGTGTTTGGGACGACCAAGGCGAGGCATACCCCATCGGAATAATTTCGACCCGCGATATCCTTGACCATATCGCTATATTCATAGAAAATCAGGATTAGGAGACACAACCATGCTTTACGACTTAGCAATTGACGAAGAATTAGAACAAATGGACGAAGACGCTGCGTTAAAGGCATGGAGCGCACAAGAAATTCAGGTTTCCCTAAAAGACTTGATGCGGCCTATTGTCACAATTGACATCGACTGTAGCATAAACGAGGCGATTGACCTGCTTTTGGCAAACAACATCGGTGCAGTACCTGTCGTCGAAGACGGGTATCTCCGCGGGATTTTTAGTGAAAGAGATGTCCTCAACGAAATTCTCAACAAACAGATAGGAGACCTTGACCGCGTCGGGGTCAAACAATTCATGATAGCTGACCCGCAGACGGCGAGTCCAGAAGATTCCCTGAACGCCGCTATTCTCTATATGGCGCACGGCAATTATCGACATGTACCTATTGTTGATACACAGAACCGACCGATCGGTATGGTTTCGATTCGTGATGTAATCTCTTATCTTGTCGGAGAATTTTCACAAGAAGTTTTAGCACTACCTCCGAGGCCCGTTCGAGATGCCATGAAAGCCCGAGAGGGTGCCTAATGCTTTTCAATCATATTGTGTAGGTGTGCTTTTCAGGTGTACATCTATCAGAAAAAGGAAGCGATTGTAATGCGCAAGCCAGTAGAGCAAATTGAGGAGGCGACTATTCTGTTTGCTGGCGACTCCGGTGATGGGTCGCAGACCATTGGCACACAAATGACTGAGACCTCTGCCCTCATTGGGAATGATGTCGCTACGCTACCCGATTATCCTGCTGAGATTCGCGCACCCGCAGGGTCATTAGCAGGTGTCTCCGGGTTCCAACTCCACTTCTCAAGCGAACAAATTCATACACCAGGCGACCTTTGCGATGTTCTCGTAGCAATGAATCCCGCCGCTCTTAAAGTTCACCTCCATAAACTCAAACCCAACGGCATTCTTATTGTTAATGTTGACAATTTCGCGCGACGCTCGCTGCGCCTCGCAGGATATGAGGACAATCCACTTGAGGATGGCACCGTTGCAAAATACCAGGTCTTCTCAGTCGAATTAACACGACTCACCCGAAAAGCTCTCGAAAATACAGACCTAACGACACGCGAAATTGATCGGTGTAAAAATTTCTTCGCACTCGGTATGATCTTGTGGCTCTACAACCGATCCATGGAATATACAATGAAATGGGTGAAGACCAAGTTCGCCACAAAGCCGCAGTATATTGAAGCAAACATTCTCGCGCTCCGTGCTGGCAATATTTATTGCGAAGCCACCGAACAGTTCGCTGTCTCTTACGATGTGAAACCTGCAGCCTTTGAACCGGGAACCTACCGCAATATTGAAGGCAATATGGCGACTGTGCTTGGACTCATTGCCGCTTCGCATCAGTCCGGTCTCCCGCTCGTTTACGGCAGCTATCCGATAACACCCGCAAGCGACATCCTCCACGGACTCGCACAATACCGAAATTTCGGGGTTATCACGATGCAGATGGAAGATGAAATCGCAGCCGTTGGTGTCGCAATCGGTGCCGCGTTTAGCGGCTCACTCGGTGTTACCGGGAGTAGTGGACCCGGACTCGCACTTAAGTCGGAAGCCATTAATCTCGCTATGATTGCCGAACTTCCGCTCGTCGTTTGCAATATCCAACGCGCTGGTCCTTCAACCGGGATGCCCACAAAGACGGAACAGTCGGATCTCTTGCAAATGTTTTACGGTAGGAACGGCGAATCTCCTATTCCTATTGTCGCTCCCTCACGTCCGTTTGACTGTTTTGAGACGGTTTATGAAGCCTGCCGCATCGCCGTAAAGTATAGAACCCCCGTGATATTCCTATCTGATCTCTATATCGGTATGGGTGCTGAACCTTGGCGGATTCCCAAACTCTCTGAATTGCCAGAGATTAAAGCGGATTTTGCTGGACGTGAATATGCACATGGAAACGGTTTTGAACCCTATCAACGCGACCCAGAGACCTTGGCGCGCCCTTGGGCAAAACCCGGGACGCCCGAATTAGAACACCGCATCGGGGGATTAGAAAAATCTGATATAACTGGACATGTCAGTTATGATGCCGAGAATCACGAGAAGATGGTGGAAATCCGGGCAGAAAAAGTCGCACGCATCGCTAATGAAATACCTCCAACGGAAGTATTTGGCGCGCAGGAGGGCGACGTCCTCCTCCTCGGATGGGGTGGCACTTACGGTGCTGTCCGAACCGCAGTGGAGCACTGTGTTGAAGACGGACTCTCAATCGCACACGTGCATCTCCGACACCTTAATCCTTTCCCCAACGACTTAGCCGACATTCTAAACAGATTTAAAAAAGTTTTAATCCCTGAACTAAACAGGGGACAGCTCCTTAAACTCGTCCGCAGCACCTATCTTATCGATGCAATTGGGTTTAACAAGGTACAGGGACAACCCTTCCACGTTTATGAGTTGGAATCTAAAATTGACGAAATACTAAAAGAGTTAGGGCATTTTTAGCCTTACATATCTAAAACGCCCTTTGCTGGCGAAGAGGAGTGCGTTTGGCATTCCAGAGAATTCCCAGTTCTGTCAGCAACAATACATCCTTAATTATCGGCTTTACTGTAGAAGGCGGTAAACATTATGAAAAGAGAAAGAACTTCACGCACGAAAAGGAGTAGAACTTCACGCATTCCCGCTGGCGTACCCACCCTCTCAAAAAAGGATTTTGAATCCGACCAAGACACACGCTGGTGCCCGGGTTGCGGTGACTATTCTATTCTTGCCCAGACACAACGCATTATGCCTGAACTCGGCATCCCTCGCGAAAACATCGTCTTTATCTCCGGCATCGGGTGTTCAAGTCGATTCCCGTACTACATGAACACCTATGGTTTCCATACCATCCACGGTAGGGCACCGACGATCGCCTCCGGCGTAAAGATGGCGAACCCGAACCTCTCTGTCTGGGTTATTACAGGGGATGGTGATGCCCTCTCAATTGGCGGTAACCATTTTATCCACATGATGCGCCGCAACTTCGACCTCAACGTTTTGCTCTTCAACAACCGCATCTACGGACTCACCAAAGGTCAATACTCGCCCACTTCCGAGCAAGGTAAACAAACCTATTCGACCCCGCTCGGTTCTCTGGAGACTCCCTTTAACCCGATTAGCCTCGCCTTGGCTTCGGGGGCTACCTTTGTCGCACGATCACTTGATCGGGACCCTGATCATCTGCGGACGGTTATCAAGTCAGCGTTTGAACACAAAGGCACCTCCTTCATCGAAATTTATCAGAACTGCAACATCTATAACGATGGCACCTTCTTCCAATACACGGAGAAGGAAACGAAGGCTGACAATACGGTGTTTTTGGAGCATAGTGAGCCTCTCGTTTTCGGTGCAGAGCGGAACAAAGGTATCCGATTGAACGGGTTCCAACCCGAAGTCGTTGAAACCACAAACGGGGACTATACCACCGACGATCTCATCGTCCACGATCAGTATACTGAGGACACCACTTTAGCGAACTTCCTCGCGGGCATGAGTGACACACCTGACATGCCGCATCCCATCGGTATTTTCCGCAGTGTCCGGCATCCCTGTTACGAAGACGCTATGACCAACCAAATCCACGGCGCAAAAGAGCGGGTCGGCGATGGCGACCTCGAAGCATTACTCAACGCTGGCGAGACGTGGACTGTGTCATAGCAGAGTAGGCATTTTGGGTAGGGTTCCGCAATGAAAATTTACATTTTGACCGACTTAGAAGGCGTTGCGATGGTATCCCGCTTCAGCCAAACCCGTGAAGAAGGTCCCCAGAAACAGACAGCCATGAGATTATTGACGCAGGAAGTGAACGCTGCTGTTGACGGCATTCTTGATGTGGATCCGGACGCAGAAATTATCGTCTGGGATGGACACGGGACGGGTGGGATTGACGTGCTCGAATTTCATCCAAAGGCGAAACTAATTGCGCGGGGTCCTATTCGTCCGCCCTACTATCTTGACAAGACCTATGATGCCCTCTTTTTCTTAGGGCAACACGCCATGGCAGGCACACCAAACGCGCCGTTGAGTCATACCTACTCTTCTTTGTCGATTGAATACTATAAACTCAACGGAAACATGATCGGAGAATTCGGATGCCGTGCAGCACTCGCAGGCACTTTCAATGTCCCAACCGTGTTCATCTCTGGCGACGATAAAGCCGTTATAGAAGCGAAGCAGCTTATACCCAGTATTTATGGTGTTGAAACCAAGCAGGGACTCGGACAGGAACTCGCGTTGCATCTATCGCCCCAACGGTCGCGAGAACTGATTCGAGAGACCGCTGCGACTGCCTGCCAAAATATCGCTAATATCCCCCCATTGAAAATCCATCCACCTTATGCGTTTGAAGTCCGGGTCCTTGAAGGCAAATCAATTGACGGCTACCTGAAACGCGGCGCGACCAAGGTTGACGACCGCACCGTTAGCTGGCACAGTGATGACCTCTGCGCTTTGTCTATTTAAGGTAGATGCTTATTTCCCTATGCTCGGTAGGTGAGGTATCTAACCGCACCGGTTTTTCTCTTACTAATGACTAACTACCAATTACTCAATTTCGGAGCAAAGAGTTTAGAAGTCAAAAGACGAATCCTCACACAACCCACCCGCGGATTCAAGGGAGAACGTCAGCGATAAAACTACCTCTTCGATCCGCATAATCCGCGATTCAGACAAACACCAGATAGACCCACCGATAAACCTCTATCTCAATCTACACCTTCTCTGTTACTCGGAACAATCCGCAGCAATTCACGCAATTGGCATAAATTGCCAACGTATGCTATAATTTAAATAATCCATCTACGAAAGAAAATGAATGGCAAACTTTGACACTATCACGAAAACGCAGGTGCGGATACATCCCATGGATTTCGTCAATCTCTGCTTCAAATTTGAGCAGCAGAATGTAGCCTTTTTGGAGATTATTACACCCGAGCAACCAACTATTGAAATGCATCAAGCAGATATGCTCATCAAAGTAAGGCTTAGCGGTGAAGAGGTCCTGGTCCATTTCGAGTTTCAAACCACTGATAGTTACGATCCCGAAATGGCTTTGCGGATGGCAGGTTATATCGTCAGAACGGTTGAAACCTATAGATTACCCGTATACTCCAGCGTCATCTACCTCCGTCCTGATGCAGGTAGGAGCGACCCAGGGCACTATGTGCAAGACATAGTGGGACACCAAATCTTCATTCAATATCAAGTGTTACGTTTGATTGAAATGGATGGTGAACAAGTCTTGGATGCGAAACCAACCGGGTTGATCCCTTTCACACCCTTAATGAAGCGTCCGGCGGATGTGGGTGCGGAAGAGTGGTTACGCCGCTGTATTCAAACGGCGGATAGCATTGACGTGCCGAACAAGCCAGCATATCTCGGAAGTCTGGCAGTTTTGGGGAATTTAGTGTACGAACCAGAGACAATTTTAAATATCATCTTGGAGGAAACCATGCATCAACCCACTATCGTCGAATACTTAGCAGAAGAAGCACATCAACAAGGAGCAAGAAAAAACGCTCGCGAGGCCATCCTTGAGGCACTTGCACTTCGATTGCAAATTGATACGGCAGAAACCTTCAAGCTGACGCTTGACGCTATTGAAGACATGGAACGCCTTAGGCAGTTACATCGTGCTGCAGTTTTGGCTGACACATTAGAAGACTTTACACAAGTTTTGGAGTCAAATCAAGACTGAAACCTTTAGGGCAGTAGTGGTAGATTTCTCAATCCGCGAAATCTACGTAATCCGCAAATCAACGATTCAGAATAGCACCACCAACGGAGAACACATGCAAATAAACATCCAAACCAAAAACTTCACACTCCTCGAAATCCAAGGAAACATCATCGGACAAGACGCACTCGTCCTCAAAACAATGCTCGACGAACACATCCAAACACTTGAGAAACAGGACGTAAAGCCCATGCTCGTTTTCAATATGGCGGACACTCAAACAATCGACAGTGCCGGTTTAGGCGTCATGATCACGACGTCCACACAAATCCGTCAGATGGGCGGACGCGTCGTCCTCCTCAACCTCAACAGAAGCATCAGACGCATGCTAATCCGGACAAACCTATCATCACTGTTCGACTTTCCCAAGAACCTCGAAGAAGCAATAATCGGGACACTCTAATCCCGATTCATAACTTATAACTTATAACCCTTCCCACTGACTGCTATCTACTCCATATACCCTGTCCTGTCTGTATTCCCGCCATACTTCAGCGCGTAAATCAACAAATTCGACATAAACCGATAGACATCCGTAGAACGTCGGAGCCGTAGCATCGTGCGGCTCTCAATTTCTGCAGTTTCCATCGCACACATATAGTCTTTACGGTTATAGACGACCGCTAACCGGTTGTCTATAATAATCCCTTTCTGATAACGGAACTGCGTCGGTTGCGCGTTGTTCTCGTTACCCCAGAACACATCGCCACCCGTCGGCGGTTTCAGCAATGCATAGTGGATACTATAGAGTTCATGGTCGTGCGGTAGGATATCGAGCGGATATTCTGGAAAGATATCCTGAAGTTCATCAGCCACGATATGTGCGAACAAACCGTTGAAGCCACAATCGTCGAAAAAAAGCATCCCACCCTTCTCGACAATGTATTTCCGAAGCGCAGCACGTTCTTGTTGTGTAAAACCTGTCTGTAACGGACCATCTTTCGCAAGTCCACGTCCAACAGTAATATCTTTGTCGTGACCCGTCATAATGATGAGGGGGGCGTTCATGATGTGCGGATCGGTGAGCGGTAGGGCACCGCCTTTAAAATTCATATCCGCACGAATTGGGGTATGTTCTTCCAACCACTTGATGAGTGCAGGGATCGCAGTCGGATCTTGCCACCAATCCGAGAGCGAGTGTTTAAGCCGAATCAGTCGGATATGCCCGCGGATCTCGTCTCCCGTGCCTTCAAGAATACCACCCAACTGTCCTTTAGGCATCTTCACAAGATTACGGAAAGCAGTATCAAACCCGTCTCCCAAACCTGTCGTTAGTGGAGACCCATCGAGAAATTCCGATAACCCGCTATTCCCTGTCCCTCCAGCGCCACGCGGCACCAGAGGCGACCGACTTTTTTCAATCGTCGGCACTTCCGCTACAGATGCATCCGTAGGATGTACCGACGAAGAGCGTGATTTTGCAGCGCTGGTTAGTGTAGGAGACACCGCCACCTCAGCTGGATTTAGAACATCGGTGTCAACCGCTATGTCTGGTATATCCCGCACAACTTCTGTCTTCTCAGTTGGAAGCTGCGTTAAATGCGACAGCTGCTTCGGCGCATGAACCGTTGCAGCTGTTTCTATCTGAGGCGTGCTAACCGTCACATTTCGGCGAGTCGGACGGGTCGGGGCATCTCGCTTCGCGGAAGTGAGCGTGACGAGTTCCGCCTCAAACGTATCTTTATTTAATTCCCGCTGCCCTGAGAACAGCAACGCCGCAATTACAACAAAGAGCAGATGCAATCCAACCGAAGCGATAACTGCGTGGCGTTTGTGTCGCAAGTTTTGGCTTGCAAGCTGCACCAAAAAGTGTCTCTGTCTCATGGCATTCTTTAGAGATGCCGCTGGATCTGTAAATAACTCTGGGCATCTAACTCCCGATAATCCGGAATATCATACCGGTTCCCCCGGACATCCGTCACAAAAAGCCGAGCGGGTGGTACCTGCTTGATGTTCTGATTCAACCCACGCACCGCGAAGATCACACGTCCCCGCTCCGTTTCAACCTCCCACTCATGGATGCCGAACTGCTCCTTCACCCTATAAACCTTCTGAATCGTTGGCGTGAAGTAGCGTTTATCCAATTCCTCTTGTAGGATCTTCTGACTCTCCGAATCGAGTTCAGACGGGTCAACAAGGATGCCGATCTCAGTATCCTCATCCGCTGCGATGGAGATATACTGATTCGGTTTGCTGAGTGGCATAAGCCGCCGCACCACAACGCGCAGATAACACGCCTCTTTCCGAATTTCGAGACGCGCCGTGCCGACCTCAGAACGTGTGAGTGTAAGATCGGCTGGATCCAGGTAACGCGGTGTAAAGTCATCCGGTTCAGACGGTGTGGGATTCACTGTTGGTGCAGCGGCAGGAGCTTCTTGTTTTTCTACATTTTCGTTCTGCATGTTTACCTCTCTACTGCTTGCGCTTGGGCGCGAACGTTAGCCGCTTCCCGCTGGGTTTCGACGAGTTTGTAATAGATTCCCTGTTGCGCCATAAGTTCCTCGTGCGAACCACACTCGACACCCTTACCCTTCTCAATCACGAAGAGCCGATCCGCATTTCGGAGCGTTGAAAGACGGTGTGCGATAGCAAACGTCGTTCTATTTTGCACGAGTCTATCAATCGCCTGTTGAATCTTTTTCTCCGTCTCCACATCCACAGACGAGGTAGCTTCATCGAGAATCAAGATACGCGGATTATGTAAAATCGCACGCGCAATTGAGATGCGCTGCCGCTCGCCACCCGACAAACGTCCACCGCGTTCACCGACTTCAGTATCGTAGCCGTCAGGGAATTTAACAATAAATTCGTGAGCATTCGCCGCTTTCGCTGCGGTGATAATATCCTCCATAGAGATATCAGGCTGCGCGTAGGCGATGTTTTCCGCAATAGTCCCACTGAATAGATACGGTTCCTGTAGCACGACCCCAATCTGTCGCCGCAGATCCTTAAGGTCAATCTGCTTAATATCTTCGCCGTCAACCTCTAAAAGCCCAGAGTCTGGTGTATAGAACCGACAGATGAGATTAATAAGCGTCGACTTCCCTGCTCCCGAATGTCCAACAAGCCCGATCATCTCACCCGGTTTCACATGCAAGTTAATATCCCGAAGCACCGGTTTATGCGAATCGTAACCAAACGTCATGTTATGGAATCTGACTTCTCCAGTGATATTCGGCATCGCCTTAAGCGTGCCATCGTCCAACTGCTCTGGCTGTGAGTCTATAACCTCAAATAACCGTTCCGCCGCTGTCATCGAACGGGATGCCCAGTTAATCAACGGGCTAATATACCGCAACGGCTCATAGAACATTCCGAGATAGGCGTGGAAAGCCATCAATGTGCCGAGTGACATCGTACCCGCAATAACATCAAGACCACCAACGTACCATACAATAAGTGAGCCGAGTTGAACAGCAAACATCAATGGGGGGTAGTAAGTTGCCCAAATTAATTCGGCATTCGTTTCATACTCACGCACATCGACATTCGCTTCGCCGAACCGGTCAACTTCATTCCGCTGTTGCCCGAAAGCACGGACGACTCGGATACCCGATACAGAATCGTTGACAACGTCGAACAGTTTAGAACGACGACGCCAGGCACGGTGCCAAAGGCTTCGCACCTTTTTCCAAAACCAACGTGCCCCGAAAATAATTATCGGAATCGGGATTAAAATGAAGAACGCCAGCCGCCAGTTCATCCAGAAAAGGGCTGCGCCAATCCCGAAGAAGAGGAGCAACTCTACCGCAAGGAACGACAGTCCCTCTAACATGAAGTCTTGAAGCCGTTCACTATCTTCGGTAATGTGCGAGATAACTGTTCCTGTTTTCCGTTTGTCGAAAAATCGAATAGATAGATTGTGCAGATGCTTATAGACGTGTGACCGGATATTTGCAGCGACCCGGAACGTCAGCCAAGCCCCCAAACGCAATCGGAAAACTGTGAAAATCTCACGGATGATTTGTATCCCTAATAGCGTCCCTACTACGATCGTCAGCGCGAGTCCGAGTGGTTGGATTGAGCGAAATATCTCTTGTAACCCCGTTCGGTTGCCTTCCTCTGTAGGTCCGACAGCGTCGTTTAACGCAAGAATATCGTCTATCAGGATACGGGTAAAGTAGGGTGGCACAAGCGAAATTACCGTTCCAATAATAACGAATACCACAAACAGGATCGCCCTGCCGCGATACGGCTTCATATACGACAGAATCCGCAGCATTACCTTGTGTTTCTTTGTACATGCCGGACATGGTGAAAACTCATCTGGCAGCGGCAAACCGCACGACTGACAGAATTGTTCCTCCGGCTTATAGTCCCATATCGGGGCATCATCCCGTTTCCCGTCTCGAAACTCAATCTCGTCCCCAATAAATCGCGCAACAAACCCGAACTTCGCCGCGTAACCATTTGAGTAGCGGATGAGATCGACCGTCCCTTCTCGTGTCTCTAACACCAAGAGACCCGCATCCACCACAATCTCCGCACGGATGCCCAAAACGTTCTTATAGGGAATATAGTGAAGTACTTCGCCGTTGCCTTTTACCGTAAATATCGCCGCGTCCGTTAGAACGAACCACTCTTCGCCGTAACTACCAGATGAACTCACGTCACTTTGAACAGCAAATCTGATCTGTTCCTGATCGATGTCTAATTTTTTTAGTGTGTCTTTAACTAAATCGGGTATTGGATCAAGTGTACCCGTCTGTGTCTCTGAAATTGCCATTCCTCGCTTATACCCCCTTCTTACCTACCAGGTATGCGTTCGTCCGGATACTTCCAAGGGACTTTGCGATCAATAAACTTCCAACGCTTCGTATCAACACGTTGGACAACAAATATCTTCTGACCACACCTGCACTGCAAATCGTGAACATGCCCACTTGAACAGGTCTTTTCCTGTACAAAGTCGACACTCTCTTGATGAACGCGATAACCGCTCTTGCATGAATAACAAACCAAGTACATCACAAATACCTCTATCTGACCGAATTTCTTCCTATAAAACCCATTTCCTGCAATTAAATTCATAAAAATCAAACATAAATTCTTCTGGCGCGCTTATAAGGGCAATTCTCAATCAATCGGATCTATAATCCTGAAAATCCTTGAATCCAGTAAATCCTGGTTCAGACAATATCACTCACTAAACCGAAATCGAATGCTTCTCCAGAACCGCATCATTCAATTCAATACCAAGTCCCGGCTTCGTAGACGGAATGATGTATCCATCTTCCCACTGCAACGGCTCCTTGAGAATATCAGCATGGAAGCCGTCCCACATATGGATCCCTTCCTGAATCAGGAAATTCGGACTACAGACATCCAACTGAATATTCGCCGCACCGCCAATCGGACCGCCGTACAGATGCGGTGCTATTTGGGCATAATGCGCCTCGCCCATAGACGCAATCTTCTTCGCTTCAAGAATACCACCGGTAATCGTCAAATCCATCTGCAAAATAGATGCCGCCTGCTGCTCTAACAGATCCACGAACTCATATTTCGTCAATAACCGTTCTCCGGTGGCAATCGGAATACTTGTTGATTGTGCGACGCGTGCCATCTCCTTAACATTTTCCGGGGGTACCGGTTCCTCGAACCAGAGCGGATCGTACGGTTCAACGCGCTTCGCGAAACGGATCGCACTGTTTGTGTTGAATTGCCCGTGCGTCCCAATCAGAATATCGCACTTATCACCGACAGCATCACGGATGCCTCGGATGACACTCTCGGCGTAGTCGAGCGTTTCTAACCTATCCGCCGTGCTCGGATTGACCGGATCAAACTTGACTGCAGTAAACCCTTTCTCAACATAAGAAAGTGCCAGTTCTCCTGTCTTTTCTGGAGAATCGCCGTGTCGCCAATGCAAAAGGTAGGAATAGGCGCGTAGTTTCTCATGAAACATACCACCTAACAGATTGTAAATCGGTTGGTTCAATGCTTTTCCGACAATATCCCAACACGCCATCTCAATCGCACTCATTGCCGGACTCGTCAATGGACCCGAATGTCGCACACACGGTCCCTCATACAGTGTAGACCAGATCCTCTCAATCCGAAACGGATCCACGCCAATCAGGTAACGTTCTCCCCAATCCTTGATTAGCTCAATAACCACATGATTCAGTTGCGTATGATAGGTACATTCACCTATACCCTCAATCCCCTCATCGGTTACCAGTTTGACGAAAATCCAACGCCTACCACCCCAATGCGGCGGCGGCACATCAACAAGATACGTTTTCACATCAACAATCTTCATCAAGTTTCTCCTTCTCTGGTAAAAGCAATCTCCCGCTCGCGACCGCTCAACGCCAACTATGGTGAAGCCTATAAATTAGTAGACATTTCAATAACCTGTGGGAGGGGTTTGTAACCCCAACCTGTGGGAGGGTTTGTAACCCCGAATTCCTCGTATTAACCCTTGTGGGAGGGATTTTAATCCCTACTCTTAACTTACAACTTATAACTTATAACCCACAACCTCTCTTACTGACTGCTGATCGCTGACTGCTGACAACCATTTCAGAAAACATTACGGATTCCACCAATAAGTCACTTTACCAACCACGGTTGTATCCAGCAACCCCGTTGATATACTATCCGTTCCATATGTCTGATTAAAAACGAAATAAAAATCACTACCAGGGCTGTAGATATAATTAACTAAGAAATTCGTGGTGACCAAATTCCGGTCACTGTTCCATTGTACAAAAAGCTTAGTAAAGAGATCTGTGGAGAAGGAATAACCAATACGTCCCCCGAAGATATTTGTATTAAACGAGCCTTCTGGTAGTGTGATGCGATTAAACTCGTATCGTGGCTCCAAACTAAAGCGTCCGGTGAGACGAATATCGAAACGGAGATCAAACCCGCGTCGAGTGCCGTTATAGAAATCCCCAATATTGAACCCAAAACGCCCGTTGAAAACTTGGCCCTGAGCATTGAGCATAAGATTATAGTTATTGTAGCTGTACTTGCCACTCGGAATAGTGATCCCCTCTCGAATTTCAAAGTCATCGGTGAGGTTCTCATAATTCCGGGAAAATCGGAAACCACCCCAACCGTTCGTATCCAATTCAAGCCAGGTACTCCAGATAAAATTTCGGGACTCTAATTCATTATCTGAGTTGAGGATGAAATCGATCTCTGGTCCAGTCCACAATCGACGAAACCCATGCCAATTAAGGTAAGGTGTGGCGCGTGCTTCTCCGCGTAGCCAACGTGAACCTGTACGGTAGACATAGCCGACTTCAGGGTTGAAATCCTCACCAATGTCCGTATAGGAAGCATTCACGCGTGCAACCGAGCTCTGCCAATTGCCTCCAAAATAGAGCGCGTTCGGGTTTGCCGTAGGAGATTCATTAGACAAGAGGCTATTTCCTGGAGAGGATTGCACACTGATTTCGCTCGGTTCAAAAGTGCGTGCCCAGAGTCCCCGAAAATTCATCTCGCCAGTCGGACGGTAAATAAAATCAACGCCGGTAGCACGATTGTGTGTGTCAAGACCTTGCTTATTAATCGCAATCACACCAAGACTCGACCCAGTGAAAAGATCGCGTTTGATACGCAACACCGAATAGTTCGTTCTGTCAACATCAATCGCATCTTCACTGTCCGTGGCATCAGCGGTGTAGTTGTCTGTGAGAACATTCAGCAACCCCACGCCGAACCCTCCCACTTTACCTGTCACCTTTCCACCTGTCATAATTGGGACAGCGTGTCCTTCTTCAATACCGATCCGACGACTATAGAAAAGTAAAAGTGGTGGTGGCGCATTAAAACTTGTACGTGGAATACCAAAATCAAATAAGCCCGCGCCCTCTAAAAAGAATTGACGTTTTTCGGGAAAAAAGAGACTAAATCGCGTTAAATTCGCTTGTTCTTGGTCCGACTCAACTTGTGCAAAGTCTGTGTTAACAGTGAGATCAGCTGTCAGATTTGAGGTTAGGCTGACCTTTACATCTCCTCCCAAGTCAAACACACCAGCTGTCCCATCATCCTCTGTTAGGGCGACGCCGGGGAGTACATACGGCAGGAACTCAATATTCCGTCGTTGTGAAATACCAGATAAACCCGTTAGCGATCCGAGCTGCGTTGTTCGATAGCGCGCCAGATAAGTATATGCTGCTGGCACCGGTGCCCATGTGCCTTCTTCCTGATTCTTCTGAATTGAACGTCCAAGGTTCAAGCCCCATGTTAACGCTTCTTCGTCTTTAAACCTAAGCTGACTGAACGGGATTGCAATCTCTGTTGTCCAATTATCGCCATTAATTTTCGCTCGACTGTCCCAAACCGCATTCCAATTCTCGTTTCGGCTGTCCCCACTGTCCATTATCGCAACATCTTCCCGTGATCCCAGCGGATTAACCCTAAAGAAAAACCCACTACGCTGGTCGTTGTAAGTATCCAATAACACAAAAACGTTGTCGTTATCATATAACATCGTATCGCGCCGCATCTTATTAGCAATGATCTTGGATGGTTCAGATTCGCTGCAGACAAAACCGAAATAGATGTGTCTGTCATCATAAAGGATTCTAACTTCTGTCGGTTCCGTCATCGCGGCACCTTCATCGGGTTCATATTGGATGAATTGACGGATAGGCGTCGCTTTCTGCCAATCAGACTCCGTAAGTTCGCCATCGACTTCAATGCTCTCATAAGTGCGGTACGCCTCTGCCTGTAACGTCTCGGTTTCGGCATACACACCAGCACTGATAGAAAAAAGAAATAAAATTGATAGCCATCTACATAGATAATCCATGGTAAAAATGAAAAACTCAACCTCCGTTGATGATCTCTAAATTTCTCTATATTATACCACATTTTTCCGATTTCTGCATACCTAATCTATACTATTGCCAATAACTTATAACCCACAACCCCTGTAGGAACAAAACATTAAAAAAAGTTCAGGATCATTTAGTTTTCCAGTAATTCTACGGGGATGCCCGAACTTGTTCGGGACACGATACAAGAACCCGAATAAATTCGGGCATCCAGACAATAGGCATCCTTCACATATGTGGACTTATTTCTTAAAACTAAATAGCCGAAAAAAAGTTTTGATTCTTAGCAGTGTTGATGTATAATATATATTATAGGAATAAGATGTCCGTTTCCCTTTTCTAACACTTACAGCCTGTTATAAAAGTAGGTGAAATCGTCATCTTTTGTCATTTTAGATGCAAAATCAACGGTTTTTAGAATTTGCCCGTAAAATGACAACTTTCAGAGATCCATTTGGATTTTTTATACACTTCTTGAGGAAGGCATACTTCAAAGAATAGAGTAGAAAAAAGCAGAATATCATTGGAGGAAATATGAGTAATGAAAGCAAGTGTCCAGTGATGGGACACTCTCAGCCACGGGGCACTATAGCGAACCAACAGTGGTGGCCGAATCAGTTGAACCTGAAGATGCTCCACCAGAACCCACTCACATCCAATCCTATAGGCGAGGATTTCAACTACGCTGAGGCGTTCAATACACTCGACTTGGAGGCAGTGAAGCAGGACATTTATAAAGTCCTTACGACCTCGCAAGAGTGGTGGCCCGCAGACTACGGTCACTATGGTCCCCTCTTCATTCGGATGTCATGGCACAGTGCAGGCACGTACCGCATTGCCGACGGACGCGGCGGCGGTGCCTCCGGCACGCTCCGCTTTGCCCCTCTCAACAGTTGGCCCGACAATGCAAGTCTCGATAAGTCTGTCCGGTTGCTCTGGCCCGTCAAGCAGAAGTACGGTAAGAAGCTCTCTTGGGCGGATCTGATAATCTTCGCTGGGAACTGTGCCTTAGAGTCCATGGGTTTCAAGACCCTCGGGTTTGCTGGTGGACGAGAGGATGTCTGGGAACCCGAAGAAGACATCTATTGGGGTTCCGAGACCACATGGCTCGGAGACGAGCGTTACACTGGCGACAGGGAATTGGAAAATCCCCTCGGTGCCGTTCAGATGGGGCTAATCTATGTGAATCCGCAGGGACCCAACGCTAACCCGGATCCGGTCGCTGCAGCCAGAGACATTAGAGAAACGTTCCGTCGTATGGCAATGAACGACGAGGAAACGGTCGCACTTATTGCTGGCGGACACACGTTCGGCAAAACCCACGGTGCCGCTGATGCCGACGAGTACGTCGGTCCCGAACCCGAAGGTGCACCTATCGAGGAGCAAGGGCTAGGCTGGAAGAACACTTTTGGCAGCGGCAAGGGCGTCCACACGATCACCAGTGGATTAGAGGGTGCTTGGACGGTTGCACCGACCAAATGGGATAACAACTTCTTCGAGAACCTATTCAACTACGAATGGGAACTGATAAAAGGTCCCGGCGGGGCATGGCAGTGGACTCCCAAAGATGAGTCCGCACAGGATACCGTGCCGGACGCTCACGATCCCTCAAAGAAGCACGCACCCATGATGCTCACGACCGACCTATCCCTGAAGGCGGATCCAGCCTATGAGAAGATTTCCAGACGCTTCTATGAGAACCCGGCTGAGTTCGCAGACGCCTTTGCTAAGGCGTGGTACAAACTGACGCACCGCGATATGGGACCTCTTACACGGTGTCTCGGACCGTTGGTTCCTGAAGAACCGCAGTTGTGGCAGGATCCCGTTCCCGATGTTGATCATGAATTGATTGAAGCGGAAGACATCGCTGCCCTCAAGGGTAAGATCCTCGAATCAGGACTCTCCATTTCCCAACTCGTCTCAACCGCTTGGGCGTCTGCGGCAACATTCCGCGGCACCGACAAGCGCGGTGGAGCTAACGGCGCACGCATTCGCCTCGCTCCGCAGAAGGATTGGGAAGTTAACAATCCGAACGAATTGCCAGAGGTGCTTCAGACCTTGGAAGCAATTCAAAAGGAATTTAACGGATCACAGTCCGACGGTAAGAAAGTCTCGCTCGCAGACCTGATCGTTCTCGCTGGGTGTGCAGCAGTCGAGTCAGCTGCGAAGAGTGCTGGCGTTGACGTACAGGTTCCATTCACTCCGGGACGCACGGACGCCTTGCAGGAGCAAACCGATGTGGAGTCATTTGCTGTGCTTGAACCGACCGCCGACGGATTTCGGAACTATCTCGCAAACGGACACGACAGAACTGCAGAAGAGCTGCTGGTGGATCGGGCACACATGCTGACGTTAACCGCTCCTGAGATGACGGTTCTCGTCGGCGGCTTGCGCGTCCTGAATGCGAACGTCGGTCAATCCGAACTCGGTATCTTCACCAAGCGAACTGAGACGTTGAGTACGGATTTCTTCGTGAACTTGCTTGACATGAACACCGAGTGGTCAGCATCTTCTACATCTGAGGATGTGTTTGAAGGGCGTGATCTCTCGACAGGCGAACACAAGTGGACCGGCACACGTGTCGATCTCATATTCGGCTCAAACTCCCAACTCCGAGCCGTTGCGGAAGTCTACGCCTGTGACGACGCGCAACAAGCATTTGTGCGCGACTTCGTGGCTGCATGGAACAAGGTCATGAATCTTGATCGCTTCGACCTTGACTAATCTCAATAAAATCCCTGTTTGGCGAGGTCTCCGTGCCTCGCCTACCCACAACCCTTTTCACTTCTAACCCCCAACCACAAATCTTCTTGCTTCCTTCCAGTAGGAGGGATCTCCGCATCCCGACTCTTAACTTATAACTTATAACTTATAACTTATAACTTATAACTTACAACTTATAACCCACAAATCTTCTTGCTTTCCTTCCCAATCTGTGCCAAAATACAGGTGAAATCCCGACCTCATTACCTTGCAGAAGGAGCACTATGAAAAACGATAAGAAAACGATCTTCGGTTGGTGCATGTACGATTGGGCAAATTCCGCTTACATTACAACCGCTGCTGTCGCCTTGTTACCCGACTATTTCGCCAGAGCCGTCGTCGGCGAAGACGGTGTTAACCTCTTCGGAATGAATCTGACCGCGACAACCTTATGGGGTTATATGTTGGGAACGGCGGCATTCCTTGTATTTCTTTTCGCACCAGTGCTCGGTGCCATCGCCGATTTTTCTGCATCGAAAAAGAGATTTCTCACCGGATTTGCGTATACCGGAAGTCTCTTTGCAATGATGCTCTTTTTTTGCAAATCTGGCAATGTCTGGCTAACCATCGCCTTGTTTA
The DNA here is from genome assembly GCA_958295815.1 of Candidatus Poribacteria bacterium. Classification (GTDB taxonomy): domain Bacteria; phylum Poribacteria; class WGA-4E; order WGA-4E; family WGA-3G; genus WGA-3G. The sequence continues at coordinate 1,731,837 of OY282374.1, forward strand.
TCACTACGCAAGTCTGTTTTGTTGGGGCGAACGTCTTCTATGACGCCTTCCTACCACAGATCGCCTCTGAGGACAAACTCGATGCTGTCTCAGCCAGAGGGTATGCTTTCGGGTATATCGGAGGTTCGCTGCAATTTGCCATCGCGCTTGCGCTTGTTGCTATGCACGAGACAGTCGGTATTAGCATAACATTGGCAGCGCGCATCGGAATGGCGATGACAGGGATTTGGTGGGCAGGCTGGACCCTCTTGACGATGAAATACCTAAAAGAGGAAAAAACGCCACACGAACTGCCGGAGGCATACCGCAATCGACCCAAAGTTCTGGCATATCTTGCTCTCGGCATCAATCAGACCATCTCAACAGCGAAAAGGGTAGGACGCTTTAAAAATCTTACACTCTTTCTCATCGCCTATGTGATCTATAACGACGGGATCCACACCGTCACAAGCATGGCGACAATCTATGGCACTGAAGAGTTAAAACTTACAACGACAGAACTCATGGTAACCCTCCTGTTGGTGCAGGTCGTTGCAATATGCGGTGCGTTGATATTCAGTCGATTGGCAAGCCGTATCGGTGCGAAACGCTCCGTGATGTTTGCCTTAGTCCTGTGGAGTGGCGTCGTCACCTATGGTTATTTCATCCATACCGCGGGGGAATTCTTCATCTTGGGCATGGTTGTTGGTATCGTTCTGGGTGGAACACAAGCCTTGAGCCGTTCGTTATATGGGTCAATGATCCCAGAGAGCGCAAGTGCCGAGTTTTACGGATTCTATTCTGTGTTTAGCAAATTCTCATCAATTTGGGGTCCAGTAACTTTCGGCGTTATCAAACAGGTAACCGGCAGTGCACGCCTCGCTATTATTTCACTGATGATCTTCTTTATCACCGGGTTAATTCTGTTAGCGTTTGTGGATGAGGAAAAAGCAAAAACCGACAAACTCGACTTCTAAGTTAACTGAACCTTCTTGACGCTGGCGCGGTTGAATGAAAATAATTCGGTTGGATGCCCGAACTTGTTCGGGAGAGTTTAGTTGACCCGCGTCCCCAACCCCCTGAAGCCCAGAATCCGTTAATCCTGAAAATCCTGATTCAGACAAAAAAGGGACGACCCGAAAGTCGCCCCTTACCTGCATCATACGTCATTATTAATTCGCCAACGCAAAAATAATCGGAATCTCAAGTCTTAAACTGATACCCTCTTGTCCGTCAGGGAAAGGCGGATAAGGCACAGCGTTACGTATAGCGGTCAGTGCGGCATTGTCGAGTGCTTTCGAGCCAGAAGAGGAAGTGACCTCCGGATTCCGAACCGTTCCATCTTTGAAAATCGTAAACCGAATTGTGGCAGTGGCACCATCTTCAAGGCTGCGGACACGCGGCGGGAAACGTTGCACCTGCTTAATCCGATCCCGTACCGCTCTTAGATATTCATAAAACGACTGTTTAGTGTCTCCTAAATTGACTGAGGCGAGTTCAAGATTTCCAGCGTCATTGAATTCGGTCTGCGCAAGGTTGGTTCCCACATCCAGTCTTGAGACTAAACTTGTGCTTTCAAACTTCGGCACATCGAACTTTGGTGTTGTTGTAACAATGTTTGCTTGTTGTCGAGATGTACCAAGCAGATCTCTACCGATGCCAGCCGTGCTCAGAGCCATCATAGGACGTGTGGGTGCTTCGCTCGCAGGCAGTGTGAAAGTAGCATTACCCATCGGAATTTTAGCACTCGTCGTGACAGTCTGTCCTTGGGGGGCACGAATCTCAGAAAACTTTGGTTTTGTCGGTTTTCGTGCTGTACGGGGTGGCGTGCGACGTTTCGGCTGCGGTTTCGATGCCTCAAGGACAACACTTTCTACTTTGTCCTTGTTCATATCTAACACCGTTTTCCGAATAAAATAGATAGCCCCAAAGATAATCCCGATTACGTGTAGTCCGATTGCGAAACCACCTGCAATGCGGATCGCTATCCTTTTCCGCCTTTGAGCAGCCTCACGGTTCTGCCGCTGAATATCAGCCATGGTCATTGAGGCAGAGCGGACCTGCGACGGTTGACCCGTTTTTTCATTTTCTAATTTCTTTTTCTTCGTATTATTACTCATATAAAATTTGACCCTCCTCAAGTTTATATCCGAGTCAATCTGGGATTCAGACAATTAACAGCATTCAACTACAACTTAATCTTTATAACTCAGCAACTTATATCTGTTATTCTTAACAACCACCGATCCGAGTATTTCCAATTCCCGTTTTTCGCCAGCTGCGTTCTGTAACGTCAAAACAGTTCCACGCAAAAGTTGGAATCCGTCATAAGTTTCCTTGGGTTGATTGAAGCGGATACCCACGAACTTCAAGTTAGCTCCTCCGTATTGAGCAATCCACTTTTTCATTCCGATATTACATTTTCTATTCAGATTTAACCAAGCAAATTCACCCGGAAAATTACTGGGTGGTCGACTCGCTGGAAACGCCGGCCAAATCCAATCAAAATACACCTCGCTTTCCACCCGTAACCGATTTAGCTCCTCAATATCTTCCCGATTAAGAGCGTCAACGACTGCCAGACCGAGTTGGTCTGGCGAGTCGAGACTATTTTTCCATACGGATTTTTCACAACCCATCAAGCTACTGTAGATCAGCAGCCCGATGAATAGTATATGGAATATATAAACAGTACGTTCACTAATTCTGTGCACTCGTCGTCCATCCGGTTGTCCAGTTATTGGACGGGCTAACACCACCGATAAAGTTAACATTTTCAAAGAAACCATCGGCAGGTGGGGCTGCTGGAGACACCGCAGCAGCACCGGCACCAGGTGTGAAGTTAGGGGCACTCTTGTTGAACGGGTCTACCAAACCAGGATCCGTTTCTGTGTTACCATTCGAGGCAGCAAAATCGGCTTCGTCAAAACCGTCATCATCTTTCTCATCACCGAAATTGCCTTTTTTATTCGCAAAGAAGATACTGTTTTTTACAACCAGTTTACCGCTATCTGCTTGGGCATGGGTCGCTTCGTTGTTGATATCGAGCCCGACTTTATTAAAGCCAGTGACAATGAAGTTGGCGAATGTCCCAGCGGCACCTTCACGAATCAGCATGCCGTTATCGCTTTCTGGACCACTTGGGTCGCCGACGAGCGTCACATTATAGATCGTCGCAGCGGAACGTGGGGTCGCCTCGTTATCTTTACTGCTGTTATCAACTTCAAAGCCGTTATCGGCGTCATCACCATAGTGTTGTACGACGAGGAATTGTGCTTTACCTGTCCAACCATCCGTCCAGTCAAAGGAATCATCACGCGCACCAGTAACCATGACATATTTAAGGTTCACCGTACCGCCGAACATCTCAACGCCGTCATCTTGGTTCATGTGGACTTGGACGTGCTCAACGATTGTACCCGATCCGACACCTTGGAAAGCGATACCGTTCAGCTCATTATCAGGACTAAATTCGATACCTGCGTATTCGACCCGGACGTAGCGCAGTACACCGCTGCTATCGGTAGGATCGTTTCCGCCAAACGCACCCGTATCACCTTCACCGAAAGTCACACCTTGGTTCGTCGGCGCGTTTCCGTTGATAATCAAACCGCCCCACTGTCCGCGGGCACGTGTGCCTTCAAAGGCATCACTCGACATAACAATCGGGGCACTTGAGGTGCCATTCGCCATAATTTTGGAACCTTGGGCGATAATGAGTGTGCCGTTCGTCGCTTGCTCACCAAAAATTTGAACACCTGAATCGATGGTTAACGTCGCGCCGCCTTCGACAAATACAGCACCCCGCAGGAGGTAATCGTACTCCGCTGTGAGCGTCTCATCTGCATTCAGTCGACCTTCAAGCACGACCACTTGGCGACCATCAACATCAATAATGGTTCTACTGGTTGAGAGTTCATTTGCCGTTCCTTCGGTGTCTGTTTCTTCGTCGCTACCACAACCGACTAAAGCTAAGGCTAAACCGATTGCAGAGACCGCTACTAACTGGAACAGCCAATTTTGATACAAACCCTTCGTCCCTGTGGATGCCGGGGCTGACCCAATATTAAACATTAGCTAACTAAGCTCCTTTTTTGTTTGTTTTTGCCCAGCCGGTCAACCCGGAGGGCACATCGTCGCGACCCAACTTTATACTTTGCTTTATTATGAATCGCTATTGTTAATTTATCTTACTTTAAGGATACCGATAAATTGTTGCAGAAAAGTGACAATGTTATATTTTTTTTGCGTGCTCTGTAGGAGGGATTTGTAATCCCGATCCCTGACTTCCCGACTCTTAACTTATAACCAACAACTTATAACTTATAACCCACATCCCTGTAGAAGAGATCACCGCATCCCGACTTGACTTCTTATCTTCTGTAGGAGGGATTTGTAATCCCGACCTCTGACTTCCCGACTCTTAACTTATAACCAACAACTTATAACTTAAAACCAATAACCCCTACAAATCATAACTTACCCCAAACGAAAACGCTCTGCCCAACTTATACCGAACATAGGGTTCCTCTCCCTGCTTAAAATGAACGTCAGGATCAAGCAGATTTTTCGCCGAAATACTAATCTTGAAGTAATTCGCAACCACCCGACTAAAACTAACATCCAGTTGACCACGCGGTTGTTCATATACATCTGGCACGCCGTGGTTGCCTACCTCAGAGAGCCTGCGTCCGAAAATGTTATACGCAATCGCGCTTGTAATACCCCAGTTAGGAGCTTCATAGCCGACTGAGACGTTGACGATATACGGACACTGACCCTGTAAAGGACGCTCAGAGGAAGTCTGAATGCCTACATCGGGCAGAACCACTTGCGAAGAAATCAACGCTGCGTTCGTATTAACCGAAAAATTACGCAGCGCGTCTGTAAGAATACCTAAATTCTGACGGGCTTCTAACTCCAAACCGTAGTTGTTAGCCGCGTCAGCGTTTTCGTAGGTAATCCGAACTTCCGCCTGCGGTTGCACGATCTGTTCAATCGGTTTTTGGAACCGCTTATAGAATGCACTAATCGCTAAAACACCACCAATCTGTGGAAAAGCCTCCCAACGGAAATCGAAATTATTGATTTGCGTTCGTTCCAATTCTGGATTTCCGAGTACCGTTCTGCCACCCACAAAATCTGTAAATTCAAACGGCGCGAGTTCTCGGAAATCAGGTCGCGTGATCGTTCGAGATGCTGCAAGCCGCAAATTCATGCGTTCTGTTAGACGGTACGTCAAGTTCGCACCCGGTAGGAGATCAAGTGTGTCCAGATTTGCTACAATTGGTTTAGCCGCCACAGAGAATGGATCATAGGTGGTAACCTTTTGCGCTGAAGATTCCAAGCGTCCCCCCGCCATAAACTGCCATTTCGCGCTTATCGGCATATCCAGCATCAGATAACCCGAGTAAATAGTATGGTCTGCCAGATAGTTATCTGTCGCACGTGTGGATTCACGCAATTCAAAAACACGTGGCGCAATGTTTTTAGTTTGGAAAAGTATTTCGGGTGGATCAGATAAATTTACAGTAGCATCTATATTATCTGAAGGCAGAAATCTAAAGCGACGCGCATCAAATGTACGAGACCTGTCGCGTAGGAGTCCCCCAAATTTGAGTAGCCCTTCCGCACCGATCGGAACCTTCCAGTCAGCGCGTGCGTTGTACTCATCATCTTCAAGGTCGAAGAAGAATCTGCTGCCACTATGTGTAACATCTCGGAACGTATAGGTGCCATCACCTCTATCTTCGTAGATGTTCTCGCGTGTGTCCGGTTCATCGCGAGATGCACGAGAGTAAGTGAGCCGCCACTCCATAGAAATATCAGGTGGATTGGCGGTTGCGACTACGTCCGATTCTTCCAATTCTTCCAATTCGGGTTCACCGAAATTGAAGTCGTGTGTACCGGCAAGCTGCCCGGAGAAAAGTTCACGTTCAACATACCGCAGCCGGAAGCTTCGCAGGTCAGTATTTCTGTCAGCGTTAAATCCATCCCATGTCCGTGTTTCATCTTCGGCGGTATGTGTGAAGAGCGTTCTTATACTGAGTTGGTGCTGCGGTGAGAAGCGAAGGCTCGTGTTCAGCACACCACCCCAATCTACTTCATTGCCACTCCGTTCAACGTTATACGAGGTTACTGGCGAAAGCGTCTCGTTTAAGCCTATACGAAAGGCATTACGCACTTGGGTCCCGTAACTGTGACTATTACCATATGAGATGACACCTAAATAGCCAAACTCTTTACCAAAAAGTGTGTTGCTGTTACCCAAACTGAATTTGTAACTTTGATTGACGGGGATAACTTGTCGTACCGGAGACCAGACATTTGAAAATGACTGACCGAACTCTTGAATCTGTTCAGGTGTGAATCCTAACGGTGTAAAACGACCACGTTCCCGAATCGGTAAATCTGCCGCACTATTCTCAACAATGCCGGGTAAGTCGCGTGAGCCATCATCAAAACCTAAAAAGTCGAGATTACCACCCGGATACGTCAAACCGTCTGCACCCGTTGTTTGAGTGTTGAAACCGCTCGACATGGATAGCGACATCGTTAAGTCTTCGGGGAAGTCTTTGGTAAATACTTGAACGGAACCACCAGCGAAACCGCCGGGCTGATCGGGGGTGAATGTTTTGACTGTCTGTAAACTCGCCAGAAGGCTTGCCGGAAAAATATCCATCGGCACAACCCGTCGATTCGGTTCTGGACTCGGAATCTCAACATTGTTAAGAAGGGTGTTGCTGTAGCGTTCTCCCAACCCACGGACAAATACATAACGACCGCCAACAATACTAACGCCTGTTACCCGTTTAATCGCGTCTCCTGCCGAAGATGCCGGAAGTCTACTAATCTCTTCGGTACTAATGCTGTCCTCAATTCGGGAACTCCGCATGCGTTGTTCAAGGAGACCTCGCTCACTCGACTGACTTAACTGTACCGGCAACTTGATCGCATCAAGTTTAACTATTTGCGGAGCCATGCGTATTTGCAAGGGGAGTGGTGTTTCCAACGCGTTGACTTGAAAATCGGGGACCATGTATGTGTTATATAACGATGCAGTTGCTTGGATTTTGTAAGTGCCACTCGGCAATTCCAGTGAAAATGTCCCCGTTTCATCTGTTGTTACCCGAATCTGTGTATCAATAACCCGAACAGTTACGCCTGCCAGTGGCTCATCAGTTTCACTATCGACAACGATACCTGTTATTTTAACGACCTGTTGTGTTTGTTGGTCTGCAGCTCTCGTTTCCGCAAGTCCGAGTCCTATTCCGAGGAACAAAACCGACAAACCTATGCAGAAACGTTCCCAAAACGGTGGGATTTGGCAACCCATATTTAGAAGTCCTCTCATTTTAATATTCTCAGTGCTCTCTAATGGTGAGAAAATTTTAATCTGCAAATGATACAAAAATGTGTTATTTTTTTGTTAAAAAATCACAATAATTTTACAGTATATTTAATCCTTCCATATTTCCTGTGGGTGAGGGTCTAAGGTTGCCTTCTTTTCAACTCTTGTGGGAGGGGTTTCTAACCCCGATTCTTTCACTACTCTTAACTTACAACCTATAACCCACCACCCATAACCCACCACCAATTACCCCTTGAATATTTCCATAGTAAGCCGTATACTAATTAAACTGAGCATCAGCGACATTCTATTCTTCGCAGATCTACACTTTGTAATGGAAGGCACCTATATGATAGCCGAGCTGCTTCGGAAAAGCATTCATTTAGCAGGACTTATCCTACCCGTTATCTATTTCTTTATCGATAAACCGACCATGTTAATTGGGGTCGGTATATTGACAGGAATAGCGGTTGCCGTGGAATTAGCGAAATGGATTTCTCCACGTTTTAGTGATTTCTTTTTCAAAATCTTTTCCGTGATGCTCCGAAGTCATGAACGCAGTGGTGCCATGACAGGCGCAACCTATTACATCATCAGTACTTTCCTGTGCGTCCTTTTATTTGCTAAGACCCTCGCCATCGTTTGCATCTTTTTTATGGTCCTCGGAGATCTCGCAGCGGCGTTGGTAGGAAAAAAGTGGGGGAAAACGAAGCTTATTGGCAAGAAAAGCTTAGAAGGAAGTGCGGCGTGTTTCATCGTTTGTGCCATAATCGCTTTAGTCAAATTAAACCCCGTTATCGGGATTATCGGCGCATTAGTCGCCACGGTCGTAGAAATGCTGCCATTCCCAGTCGACGATAACCTCACCGTCCCGTTGGTTTCTGGGGCAGTGATGCATTTTCTAATGCATGGTCCATTCAGTTTTTAGCCGTATAGATGTTGTTCCTGTGGGAAAAAACGTTGGCGAGAAGTATCTTATAATCTGCGTAATCTGTGTAATCCGTGTAATCCGCGATTCAGACAATGAATACCCATACTACTCAAATTTATGGCAAATATCAAACTTGAAAATATAGAAAAACGTTTTGGCGATTTTGTCGCTGTCAAAGATTTTAACTTAGAAGTTCAGGACAAAGAATTTGTTGTTTTTCTCGGTCCCTCAGGTTGTGGCAAGACCACGACACTCCGTCTCATCGCCGGATTAGAGTACCCCGAAGAAGGCGATATTCTCATTGATGGAGAGCGGGTCAACGATCTTACCCCAGCTGACCGAGACATCGCTTTCGTTTTTCAATTCTACGCGCTCTATCCGCATCTCAGCGTTTATGATAACATCGCTTTTCCACTCAAAGCCGTGAAGGTATCAAAATCTGAGATCGACACCCAAGTTAAGCGGGTCGCCGAGATTTTACAAATAGCCAATATGCTGAACCGGAAACCGAGCATGCTCAGTGGTGGGGAGATGCAACGCGTTGCACTCGGACGCGCAATGGTTCGCCAACCGAAAGTCTACCTCCTTGATGAACCGATGGCGAATTTAGATGCCAAAATCCGTGTTGATACCCGTGCCGAAATTAAACGACTCCAACACGAAATCGGGGCAACGACCATTTTTGTAACGCACGATCAGGTCGAAGCGATGTCCTTAGCCGACAGGATAGCCGTCATTCACCAAGGGGTCTTACAGCAAATCGGCACACCCTACGAAGTCTATAACAGACCAGAAAGCCTCTTTGTAGCCGGATTTATGGGGATGCCAACGATGAACCTCCTTGATGCTGAACTCACCGCACAGGGAGGTGAATCCGCTCTACGGCTTAGTCATACCGATGTTTACCTCCCGCTATCCCCTCAAAGACAGACGACTATCAGCACCGCTGCACAGAAGAACGGCTTGGTTTTCGGGATTCGACCTGAACATATCACCGCCGTGAACCAACCCAGCGAGCGGAGCATTGCCGCCGATGTTCACCTTGTTGAGCCGCTTGGTGCCGTAAATATTTTGGACATCCGTCTCGGCACGCACTTAGAAACGCAAGAACCTGTCTTACTGCGCGTGAGAACCCATCCGACGTTCCATGTTACGGTAGGTGATACGATCTGGTTAAATTTCAATGAAACCGAGATACATCTCTTTGATCGGGAAACCGAGCGAGTCCTCTCGTAACGTGAAATACGATAATATAAAATTCAGATGGAGGAGAAAGAAATGGAAGGAGAAGGGACAAAAATTCCCTGTCGCTTAGCAGCATTTGATTTGGATGGGACGCTGCTGAATAGTGAACACACATTACCATCCACAAACCGAGACGCACTTCGAGCCCTCGCAGCCAACGATATTCTCGTCGTCTTAGTATCTGGAAGGATGCACCGTTCTATGCAACCCATTAGCGACGAGATCGGCTTAGAGAACCCTATTATTTCATATAACGGCGGGATGGTCCAGCATCCTATAACCCGTGAAGTCTATCATCACACACCAGTGCCAGCAGATTATGCCATGGCAGTCGTTGACGTATGTACGCAACGCAAGCTACATCTCAATTTCTGTTTGAACGATGAACTCTATGTGGCTGAACGGAACGCGTGGAGTGATCTTTACGAAGAACGGACAGGGGTTCCAGCGACAGCGGTCGGAAACTTACGTGAGTTGGCAGGTGAAACGCCTACGAAAATGCTTGTTATTCACACACCCGAAGAATTGCCGTCGCTCTTAAGCGATTTTCAGACAGATTACACAGGAAAACTTTACGTCACACAGACCCAAGCAGAATATATAGAATTTATGAATCCAGAAGTTACCAAGGGACGGGCTTTATCAGCACTTGCGAAAAATTTTGACATCCCAATGGATACGGTAGTTGCTTTTGGGGATAGCTACAATGACGAAAGTTTACTCAGAACTGCTGGTTTTGGCATAGCGATGGCAAACGGAGTCCCACCAATTCATGCCTGCGCGGATTATATCACCGGCACGAACGACGAGAGTGGAGTTGCAAAGGCCATCTGGGAATTGATACTCTGATACAGTTGAACAAGCGCAATTTCCTGCCGACGCGCGGTTTGAACGCGCAAATCTTCTAAACAAAAAGTTATCGATTCATACTCACGTCGTGCGCTTTCTTGTAAGGAAAATCTGCGACGAGGACGTAGGAGTTGCCTTCGGGTTTCAGCGAGATCTGTACAGAGTCCATCGAAAACTCAAAATACTTTGCTAAGACCTCTATCAATTCATGATGTAACCTGGTAACGACGCGATCATCCACATCGAACCTATCTTGTGTGATGACAAGCTTCAGGCGCTGTTTAGCTATACTGCTTGATTTTGGCTTGCGCCCAAATAATTGTCTAATGCTTATACTCATATGTTCACTCCTTAACCCTTTCTGGTGAACCAATTCATAATGCTCGTGAACAGACCTTTCTGATCGAAGGCAGGGATCGGAATCTGCTGTCCGGTAATCCGTCGCGCAATTCGCATATACGCTTGTCCACCCTCAGATCCTTCTTCGTAAACAAGTGGGATTCCACGATTTGTTGAGGTAATTACGCCTGTGTCTTCCGGGACAATACCCAAGAGATCGATATTCAATATATCTATGACATCTTCTTGATCTATCATGCTCCCGTTCCCGACAAGTTCTGGCGAGAACCGATTTAAAACAAGATTGATCGGTTCGATTCTTGCATGTTGCAGCAATCCGATAATGCGGTCGGCATCCCGAATCGCGGAGACATCTGGCGTTGTGACAACGATGGCTTCATCGGCACCGGCGGAAGCGTTGCTGAACCCACGCTCAATACCAGCAGGCGAATCGACCAAAACGAAATCGTGTGTAGACCGCAACTTATCACATATCGCTTTCATCTGAGCCGGTTGAATATCGTCTTTATTGTTTTTCTGAGACGCTGCGAGGAGCGTCAAACCGTCAACTCTCCGATCTCTAACCAACGCTTTAGAGAGTTCACATTGTTTGTCTATAACGTCCATTGAGGTGTAAACGATACGACTTTCTAAACCCAGAACAATATCAAGATTCCGAAGTCCAACATCTGCGTCAACCAGGACGACCGTTTTACCCAGGAGCGCAAGTGCCGTCCCTAAATTGGCTGTAGAAGTCGTTTTCCCGACACCTCCCTTTCCTGATGTTACTACGATCACTTTTCCCATAACCGGAACCTCCTTTGTTAAAACTTAACAAATTTTTCAACTATAATTACATCTTCCGTCCCGATGCGCGCTATTTCTGGATAGCCTCGGGATTTTTGGTCAATAGGTAGACGGTTCAAATAGTTACCGATCTGAAGCTGCAAAGGCACCAAGTCCATAGCAATGATTACAGATGAAAGTCTGCCATTCATACCGGCGTGTGCATTCCCCCGTAGTGCACCTAAGATAACAATATCGCCACCGGCTACCACTTCAGCACCCGAATTGACATCACCATAGATAATCAAGCTGCCTTGCGGGAAATCTTCCGTTTGCCCTGAACGAATTGTATATGGGATAATCCGAGATGGCTCACTTTCACGGCTGTCCGAAGAATTCACGGCTTGTGGTATGATGTGTGTCGTTGGTGCAGCAGCAATCGGCTCCGGAGTTGGCTCATCAGATACCATAATGCCTCGCACTGTCAGATTGTAAGACTCCTTGAGTTTTGACCGTAAATACGCCAACTCATCCTCTTCCAGAGTCGGACCCTTGACGTCAATCTGCACAGTGGTCCCGGATAAGGGACGATTCATCCGAGACATCTCCTCTTGAATAGCCACTTCTATTTCCGATATAGATAGATCTGGCTTAATGATTAAATGTAAACCATCTCTATATGCCCTGAGTGCTACAGTTGAATTTGACATTTTCACTGAATCTCGATTCAATAATTTCAATAATATGAAGGATTTCCTCGGAGGTGCAACCTTGGGGTCAAGATTTGCTATCTAATTGCGCTAAGACATAAGGTCCCTCAGGAATCACCGCAATTTGAGCCTCTGCTCCGTACCGTTCTAAGAGTTCTTCAATACCTTCCTGCGCATTCTTCAGTGGGTGCACGAACAGTTTTGCGCGTTGGTGATACGGAATGCCATCGGTATAGAAATAGATATCTGCTTTCCGGGCAACCTTTGCCAATTCTTCAAGCTGCCACTGATCAATAACAAAATTCGCTGGGTTGTAAAGTCCTTGGACAAACGATGTTAAATCATCGGTTTTAAAAATTAAGTCTGTAAACGGTTTACTGCCGATACCCTCGCTACATGCCGCAACAAGCAAGATACTCCCACCCTGTTTCACGATTTCAACAGCCGTCAACAAGCCTTTTATTGCTTGATAGAACGTTGTATCCAAGGGGTAACCCGCACTTGAGACGACGACAACATCTGCAGGGTTCGGGAGTGTAACCTTTGCATGTTCTTCGACAAACGCCGCACCGATACGATGAGATTTAACCATATCACCGGCAAAAACCCCTGTGATCCGACGTTCCTTGTCAATCGCAACATTCAGGTTAAAGTCGGCTCCTGCCATCAGTGCGATTTCTGTTGCCTCTAAATGAAACGGGTTGCCATCCAAGATGCCGACAGACGATTTTGGGTGTTCCATGAGTTCCGGTCCATGCATCACCTTCATCGTCTCAATAGAGGCAATCCCTGGGCAAATTGCCTTCCTACCGCCAGAATAACCCGCCATCAAGTGTGGTTCAATCAATCCAGTGATAATTTTCAGGTCTGATTCAAGATAAGTTTTATCGATGTGAACTGGGGTGCCGTTTTCTGTTCTGCCTAAATATGTGTGTGTTTCTGACTTCTGCGAAAAGTGGTTCACGATCCGGTAACGTTCCATAATATCGCGCCCAACCATTATTTCCAGTTCTTCGGCGTTATTAGGACGGTGGATACCGGTCGCAATGAGGATAGTAATTCGATCGCGTGGGATACCTGATGCTTCAAGCGTTTCCAACATCGGGGGTAGGATAACTTTGTTTGGCACGGGACGGGTTATATCAGAGATTACGATACACGCTGATTTACGTCCCTTCGCTATCTCAGCCAAGGGTGGTGAGGCGATAGGCTGCGCAATTGCCTCCCGAACCGCGCCATCTTCATCCGGGAGTGGAATGCTGTCCGAGATTTCAAGGACCCTGACAACGTTCTTATCCGGAATTTCGATGGGTAGTGTTCCGGTACCATATCTCATTTTCACTCGCATGTCGAATTTTTCCCTTCGGGTTGGCTAAACAAAATACTATGCTGGCGCACGTTTGGCGGAAAAAACAATCTCCTGAAAGTATTATACCTTTTTTTTCAAAAAAAATCAAATTATTTATCTGTTTTTTTCTACCCTAAGTCGCTATCTAACTGAAAAAAATGTATAAACCGCATAGAAATCATATGAAAACAATATTATATTATATAATTTTTTTATCTAATTCATACATTAGTGTGCTTTATTGTAACACGCTCTTCCAGTGTTAATCAAGTTAAATCGACAATAAATGATTAATATTTCGTAAAGAATGTATCATTTTGTGAATATTATTAAAAAATTAAACAATTTTTGTAGGACGCTCTCAAAATTGTACTATAAAAATACAATTTGTTCCGCTGGCGAGGTTTCCAAACTCGCTTCTTCCATTTCCCGACTTGTAACTCACAACCCATAACCCACAACCCATAACCAACTTCCCTAATTCATAACCTTGACTTTTTTACCATAACATGTTAGAATGCCTACATAAAATCTGTCCATCTAACTACTATAATTTTCAAAACGGAGAAACAAGGTAATGCAGCGCATTGAAGTTACCACAAAACCCAACGGCGCAGGTCGCAACTGGTTAGAAGTCGGCCATTTCGAGACTGACACCCTCGGACGCAATCAGTGGGTGAAAAAGAACGTACCCCATCAGGAATCGAAACTAACTGTAGATAGGCAGTACTCCCCACGCGGTGAAACTATCGACTGGATCGTCATCATTCCTGAAAACTATCCTTTCGCGCTCGCTAAAGTTACCTATGATCGGCTGAATCCAAAAGAAATTGAACTGCTCTGGGATCCTAATGCGACATCGCAAACCGAGACAGAGACTGAACAGACGGAGACACAGCCAGATCGTGAAGAAAAAATCAAACGCGCCTTTGAACTCGCTACCGACAACGATGAACTCACAAATCTCCTCAAAGAACTCCTCCCACCTTAAGATTCCACATCCTGATTCCCAACTCATAACTCATAACTCACAATCCTTGTGGGAGGGGTTTGTAACCTCGACTCTTTCTGACCACTGATTGCTGACTGCTATTTGTGGGAGGGGTTTGTAACCTCGACTCTTCCTGACTGCTGACGGCACACGGAGTGTGCCTACTACTTTGTCTCCCCGATTCTTTCTGACGGCACACGGAGTGTGTCTGCTACTTTGTAACCCCCGATTCTTGCTGACGGCACACGGAGTGTGTCTGCTACTTTGTAACCCCCGATTCTTGCTGACGGCACACGGAGTGTGCCTGCTACTTTGCATTATTATACGGCACACGGAGTGTGCCTACTACTTTGTCCGCCGATTCTTTTTTACCATCCGTACCGCTCAGGTCCCCACGGTTTTGTAATCAACTCCTGCTTCGCCATCACCATGGTTTTGCTTGGAACATCGTCGTATAAAATAACACCCGGTCCGACAACACTATAAGAACCGATACGTCTACCCGGCATAAGGATCGCGTTCACACCTGTCCGGCAATAGTCACCCATATAAGTCGAGTTTGACCCGTATGACGGTACCTCATGCCGTCCCTCCACCTGTATAGACGTGTCTCCGTCATCGAATCGGAGCGTTCCGCAGACGGTCGCTGCTCCAATATCCGTAGCACATCCGAATACCCCTGACATCTCGCAATAATGGTAGAGGTAAACCTTATCAAACAGGACACCTGACATCTCCGCACCGTGCCCAATAATACACCGATTTCCGATCGCACTACTCCCGACATCACAATAATCACTAATCCTGCACTGATCGCCGACGAGGATATTTCCGTGTAAAATTGCGCCGTTTGTAATGTTATTATTCGCACCCGCAATGAGTGTGCCGTTGACAACAACGCGTGGACCAATCACAGAGTTTTTACCTAAAACCACGTGTCCATTAATTTCAGCAGCATCTGAAATCCGCGCACCCGGTGCAACCTGATCCTCCGTGACCTGTTTCGCAAGGTAGGCGACCAAACGATCGTTTGCTTCCAACACGTGCCACGGTTTATCAACATCAACGAGGAACTCTGTCGCCTGAACCGCCAACACTGTTTTCCCCTCGTCAATCATAAGTTGCAGAGATTGCGCAATTTCAGATTCAGGGGGTGGCATCCCGCCAACAGGGACCCTTGTAACAATACCCGGATTCCTTAGGAGATAAGATGTCGCGCTACTACGGAAGGCGTACACACCACAGAGCCGATGCGAACCACCGCGTGGGTGTCCTTCAATACCGGTGAGCGTCGAGGCACTTTCTCCATTGACCGCTGCCGTGCCAATACCCGCACATAGCCAATTGCTTGCGTCCTCGTTTCCGAGCGGTTGCACAAGTGCTCCCGCTTCCACGTCAGCGGAACGGAATTCTTTAATAAAATTGCGGAGATTCTCAGGGGCGGTTACGATGTCACCGTAGACCACGAGGTAAGGTTCGTCTTCGAGATGATCTGCGGCAGTCAGCACCGCGCTTGCGGTGCCGTCAGGAGTGTGTTGCGTAACAAAAACAACATTTGGCATATCAGCGAGGGCACCACGCACCTGTTGCGCGTGATGCCCGACCACAACGACAACGCGTTCACATCCTGCTTCCACCAAACTCTCTACGAGTCGGCGGACAATCGGTTTATTGGCAACCGGAATCGTGCATTTCTGCCGAAATTCCCCATAGGGCCACGCTTTACGTCCTAATCCTGCGGCGAGAACAATCGCTGTTTTCATGTAAAGTATTTCCAATTTTCTCCATGCTATGTGATTGAGTTTTGACATTGTGGGAGGGGTTTGTAACCCCGAATCCCTGTGCTTTAGACTTCATTAGGGTGATGGGCGTGCAAAAGATGAAACTTGCGCTAAAGGACTTCCAATTTTCTCCATGCTATGTGTCGGTTCATAAATTCTGCCAAAAACGTTACATCGGGCTGAGCTGTATCCAATTGTTTCTCATAAGGGAGAACCCCGATCACGGGGACACCCGTTAGCTTCTCAATCTCAACAGGATTTGTCGCTTCAGCGATTCCGGCTGTCTCTGCTGAGAGTCCATTCAGGACAATGCCCACGATCTGAAGATTAAACTGACGGGCAAACGCCACAGTCAACAACGTATGGTTCAGTGTTCCCAATCCGACCTGTGCGACGATGAGTATCGGCAATTGCAACCTACTGATGAGATGCACCACGAGGAAGTCGTCTTGGATCGGCACTGCAATACCACCGACCCCCTCCACTATCACAACATCGTATTTCTGTTGAAGTTCTGCGAAGGCGGTTTCAATATCTGACAGATTAATTTCTCTATCTTCTATCCGAGCCGCCACGGACGGTGCCAACGGATGGCGGAAATAGATTGGGTTAATCAAGGAAAGTTCGTCATCAACTTGAGCGACGTGCTTAAGGAATTGCGCATCAGCGGTATCACCCGTACTGATAGGCTTCATCACACCCACATGTGTCCCAGATGCTTTGAGACATGCAGCAAGCCCACCAGCGACCACTGTTTTCCCGATTTCCGTCCCTGTTCCTGTAATAAAGATACCTTGTGTCATATTGGGTCCCATTATAGAAAAAAATACGTTTTTAGTCAACGAGGTTGTGGGTTATGAGTTATGGGTTATGAGTTATGGGTTGTGGGTTGTGAGTTGGTAGAATTAGATGGTTAGTTAGGGAGGATTGGTGGGAGGCTAATTTCATAGTTTTCATAGCAGAGTGGGAAATGTGAAAGATTAGTAGAGGGGTTATGCGGCTATGTGGTGTCTGGTTTTATGGCGGTTTTGAGAGAGGTTTGTATGAGAGGTGCTATGAAATTTGCTATGAAAATTTCATAACAGATTATGTGGATTTTGGTGTGTTTTTTAGGTAGTGTGTCAGTAATAGTGCCATAGATCGCGCTACAGGACGCGCTACAGGACGCGCTATAGGACGCGCTACAGGACGCGCTACAGGACGCGCTATAGGACGCGCTATAGTAATCAGGACTTACGCAAATTAGCACGGAATGATAGATTATTTTCTTTATAAACCCCCTAACAAATCAACGGTATGAATGCCGTATGGCATTCACCGCCCCTTATCAGGGGGACTTATGAACGCGCTGCGTAAGTGCTAGTAATAAAATTTGCATTTATCTGCGTTATGTTATATACTTTATATAGTATAAACTATTTTTGTTTATACTATGATGAATATCCTATTTTATGAGAAGGAAGATTAGTAATGCAGACAATGAAAGCACAAGTTTCTCCGCAAGACCTGCTGAGTGATGAGGCTTTGACGAAAATGACCATTGAGTACGGACCGAGTGTAAAAGAGTTAGCCGAGATGTTCAGTGGGTATGAATATATTGATGAAATGATCAAGCATGCCGGGCAATATGCCGCTCAACAATTAGGGCATCCCATTGGACTCAATTTAAATGAAGTGGATTCACATACGCTTGAGACAATTCGAGCCGTAACCAGTGGGATATTACAGAGATTAGTTCCAGGTTTTATATCCGACACACATCGTGAGTTTTTTGTCCGTTGTCACGCACGTGGGCTCTCTACCTCCGAGGCATTTATGGAGTTGATACCCGAAGATAAGACTATACAACGTTTTATACAGCACGATGCCGTAGGTCTCGGACCACTCAAAAGTATGTTGGTAACCCGATTGGCATATCTCAAACCCGGTTCAACCCGATGGCCCGAAAAGAAATACGGCGCAATCTGGCGGGACGAACGGGAACGCCATAAAAAAGAGGTAGATGACATTCCATTCACTTCTCGAACCGAGCAGGCTGCACTGTTAGCCAAGCATGCCGGACGTCTTGACGGTCTATTAGAGCATAATGAGCACTCCGCTGCTGATTGGCAGTTATTGACGAATTCCCTCGTTAAAACGCTGGAGAGTTTACGAAAAGTGTCAACGGTTGAGCAACAGGAACCTACCCATCTATCTGGGACGCAGCTTATTGGTGTCTTAGAACGGTTAACCCTTGCCTTAGATGCGCCTGAGCAACTCGCACCGGGTACTGACACTGACGCACTTGTTGGCGTGCTTGAACGATTAACGCTTGCACTGAAATCTCCGAGCCACGAGGTGGTTGCAGACCAAGTTAAAGCCATTCCCGCAAATACCAATGCCGATGACGGCAGTTCAGTGTAAGCAGTTCTGTTCGACTGAGGTATATTTGCTACTGGCGAGGTTATCAGATTAAGCAATTATATTGTATCTATCTGTGATATAATGCCTCGCCATTCCATTGATACTATGAATCCTCTAAACCCTGATTCAACATGCAGTTTGAGGTGCGAAATAAGACACTTTTACAGCACATTCTATGGCGCGTTCTGTGGCGCGTTCTATAGCGCGTTCTATGGCGCGTTCTGTAGCGCGTTCTGTAGCGCGTTCTATAGCGCGTTCTATAGCGCGTTCTATGGCGCGTTCTATAGCGCGTTCTATGGCGCGTTCTATGGCGCGTTCTGTAGCACTTTCACCGTAAAAAATACTGAAGCTGACTGCCCATCGAAAAAACACAACCCACAATCACTGTGAAAATTTCATAGCAAATTTCATAGCACTCCTCACACTAACCCTACCCAAAAACACCAAAAAACCCAGTTGTCATCTGTGTTAACGGTCTCTCTCCAAATCCCACACATTTCCTATGCTGCTATGAAAACTATGAAATTAGCTACCCACCAATCCTCCCTTAAAATGCACTTTCTTCTATCACCAACCACGACCACTAACCGCGATTACTTTATCCTGAGAATCCTTGAATCCTGAAAATCCTGGTTCTGACAATCCCTTACTGACCGCTGACTCGGGGAATGCCACACGGCATTCATACCGTTGATTTTGATAGCTGACCACCATTCCTCCCACAACCCATAACCCTAAGATATTTTACTTGATTTTTTCTTGAAATCTGCTATTATTTTAATGTGAGTTCGGTTTAAGTATGTTATCTATAGCCCCAGCGGGGCGATAGGTGTATAGAAGTATGTTATCTATAGCCCCAGCGGGGCGATAGGTGTATAGAACGTCCGTGGTCAGATTCAATAAGCCCCAGCGGGGCGACAGGTGTGATTAATTACCATTTCTTCTACCGACCTGTCACCCTACTACGCGAATCATAATATAAACACGATACATAGAGAAGGAAGTGCATGGCAAATTACCAAGAACTGGCAAATTTCGTTTGGAATGTGGCAGATGATGTTCTCAGAGGACTCTTCAAACCGCACGAATACGGCGACATTACCCTCCCGTTTCTGGTGCTCCGCCGATTGGACTGCATCTTAGATGAGGACGGACGAAAAGAGAAAGCCATTGATACCTACAATCAATACGACGGCAAAGTAGATGAAGACCTAATACCACCGATTATTCTGAGAGAGACAAACACCAGTTTCTATAACACCTCCCAGTACGACCTATCCCGACTGAAAGCCGACCCGAATAATATCCGTCTCAACTTTGAGAACTACCTCAACGGGTTCAGTAAGGACGTGCGCGACATCATCGAAAACTTCAATCTCGGAGGGTTTATTGATCGACTCGACAATAACAATCGATTGTACATCTTCTGCGATAAGTTCACCGAAATCGATCTACACCCCGATAAGGTGGACAACCATACGATGGGACAGGTCTTTGAGGAGCTGCTCCGCCGATTCTCAGAGATGTCCAATGAGACCAGTGGGGAACACTACACGCCGCGGGATGTCGTACGGCTATTGGTCTCACTACTATTTGCGGAACACCGTGAAGATCTGAGTGGACAGGGGATTATACGCAGTATTTTCGATCCGTGCTGCGGGACGGGTGGTATGTTGACGATTGGGAAAAACTACTTTCGCGAACAGATTAATCCGGATGCCAATATTCGGCTGTTAGGTCAGGAACTTAACGCACAGACCTACGCAATTTGTAAGTCGGATATGCTTATCACCGAAGAGGACCCCGACAATATTCGACATGGATCGAGTCTCTCCAATGACCAATTTCAAGGGGAGCGTTTCGATTATATGATTACAAATCCGCCCTTCGGTGTCAGTTGGAAGTCTGATGAGGCGGCGGTGAAAACAGAAGGGCAGAATGCTTACGGCAGATTCTCTGCTGGCACACCTCGCACCTCAGATGGTGCTCTACTGTTTCTGCAACACATGCTCTCCAAGATGGAGGACCGTGGGAGTCGGGTTGGCATTGTCTTTAACGGGGCACCGCTCTTTACAGGCGATGCCGGTAGCGGTGAGAGTGAAATCCGACGCTGGATTATCGAGAACGACTGGCTGGAATGTATTATTGCGCTGCCCGATAAGCTGTTCTTCAACACCAGTATCGCCACCTATATTTGGATTTTAACAAATCGGAAATCAGAGGCGAGACAAGGTAAGATACAACTCATCAATACTGTTGATTTCTTTGATAAGATGAAAAGAAATCTCGGGGATAAGAGTGTTTTCATTTCCGATAGCCATATTCGTCACATCACTGAACTGCATACTAACTTTGAAGAGACTGAGTACTGCAAAATCTATCCAAACGATTTTTTCGGCTACACGAAAGTGACGGTTGAGAGACCACTCATCGAAAAGCGTGAGATTCTGGGAGAGGAAAAGGAAGTCGTTGTCAGAGACAAGAGGGGTAATCCCAAACCGGATACCAAGTTGCGAGGCACTGAGCGCGTTCCCATCACAGAGAACATTGATGATTACTACCAACGAGAGGTGAAACCGCACCTACCGGATAGTTGGATAGATAGGAAGAAGGATAAGGTGGGCTACGAAATTAATTTCAATCGATATTTCTACCAATACACACCGCTACGCTCACTGAAGGAGATCGCCGATGAAATACTTGCACTTGAGGGGAAAAGTGAAGGCTTGCTGAATGAGGTGTTAGGGTTATGAGGCGTTATCCTGAATATAAATACAGCCCACTAGGTTGGGTAGGTGAGATTCCTAAACATTGGGAGATGAAACGTGCTAAGTTCATTTTTCGGCGGCTGCAACGCCCTATTCGGGAAAATGATGAAATCATAACTGCTTTCAGAGACGGTATTGTAACTCTTCGTAAAAATCGTCGTACACTCGGATTCACAAACTCGCTCAAAGAAATTGGCTATCAAGGTATCCGAAAGGACGACCTGATTATTCATGCTATGGATGGCCATGCGGGGGCAATAGGTGTGTCTGACTCCGATGGCAAATCCTCGCCTGTTTATTCTGTCTGTCGTCCAATCTCACAAGAAAACGTCTACTATTATGCATACCTTCTTCGATATATAGCTTTAAGTGGTTTTATTGAGTCTCTTGCGAGAGGTATTCGTGAAAGGTCAACGGAATTTCGTTTCAATGAATTCAAAGAACTTGATTTACTGATTCCAACTGTTTCTGAACAAGCCCAAATCGCCAACTTCCTTGACCGCAAAACCGAACAGATTGACGAGCTCATCCGCATCAAAGAACGACGGATAGAACTGCTGCAGGAACAACGCACCGCACTGATAAATCAGGCAGTGACGAAGGGGCTTGACCCGAATGTGGAGATGAAACCGTCGGGGGTAGAGTGGATTGGGGATATACCGGGGCATTGGGAGGTAATTAAGTTTCATTACCTCTCGCAAGAATCTAAAAGAAAAAATGATGATGATATTGACCGGGAGATGCTCTCTCTATCCAGTTATACAGGAATTAATGTTAAGCAATATGAATATGAAAACATTAAAAGAAGCAAGGAAGAAAGTTTGACCTATCTCGTTGTTGAACCGAACCAACTTGTGGTGAACCCAATGTGGCAAATTCAAAGAGGCATTGGTGTGTCTTATCTTCATGGGATTGTCAGTCCTGGCTATAGAGTCTATTACATAGATTTGGAAAGATTAATTCCTCAGTATCTTCACTATTTAATGAGGAGTGATATCTATGTAGATGAGTATAATAAGCATATCAGAGGTCTAACAACATACGATAGGTCGGTCAAGAAAGAGGATTTCGAGGCAATTCCCGTTCTACTCCCTACTAAACAGGAACAAACTCAAATTACCAACTTTCTTGATCACAAAACCGAACAGATTGACGAACTGATAGCAACAGAGCAGCGAAAAATTGAACTCCTCAAGGAATACCGTCAATCCCTCATCTCCGAAGCGGTGACCGGCAAGATTGATGTCCGAAATGAGGTTTAGTCCATGCAGACGTATCGGGAAATAAATTTTGAAGATCACATCGAACAACGCCTGAATCAGTCGGACTACCATTCGTTACAACCTACTGACTATGATAAATCCCTCTGCCTAATACCCGATGAGGTTGGACAGTTTATCCGGGCAACCCAACCCAAGACGTATCAGAGACTGGAAAGACAATACGGCGCGGACACACCGCAGAAACTCACGCTCCGTATCAGCAATCAGGTTGCGAGTCGAGGTGTGTTGGATGTGTTGCGGAAAGGTGTTAGGGATAGGGGTAGTCATTTTCATCTGACCTACTTCCAACCCTCAAGTGGTATGAACCCCGACCATCAACGGCTCTACGCTAAGAACCGATTCTCACTGGTTCGGCAGCTCAGGTATTCAGAGCGGAACGAAAAATCGCTCGATATGGTGTTGTTCCTCAATGGTCTGCCGTTGGTCACAATGGAACTGAAAAACAGTCTCACCGGTCAGGTAGTCACGGATGCGGAGAAACAGTATCGGACAGATCGGGATCCGAGGGAGCCGTTATTCCAATTCAGGCGGTGCTTGGTTCACTTTGCGGTGGGCAACGAGAAGGTTTCAATGACAACCCACTTACAGGGAGGTAAAACACGCTTCTTTCCGTTTAACAAGGGTATCGAAAATCCTGTGAACCCGAAAGGGCACAAAACCGCTTATCTGTGGGAGGACATCCTACACCCCGATAACCTGCTGGAGTTAATCAACAACTTTATCCATGAGCAGGAGACCACAGAAAAGGTTTACGATCACAGAATTGATGCGGTGAGAGATGAGAAGCACCGCGTGCTCGTTTTCCCGCGATACCATCAGCTTGATGTGATTCGTGAATTGCAAGCCGCTGTCGTGGAAGATGGGGTTGGAAACAACTACCTAATCCAACACACCACAGGGAGCGGCAAATCGAATTCCATCGCATGGTTAGCGCACCTACTAACGCATCTGTACCGCGCTCAGACCGATACAAATCGGATCTTCGACTCCGTCATCGTCGTGACCGATCGGCGCGTCCTTGACAAGCAGCTGCAGGAGACGATTAAACAGGTGGAACAGGTTGACGGCGTGGTGCATTCCGTTGATAAGACTTCAGCACAACTCAGGGATTTCCTCGAATCCGGCAAAGACATTATCATCTCAACGATTCAGAAGTTCAGCGTGATTGCCGAGGAGATCGGCAAACTCAAAAGCAAGACCTTCGCCGTGATTATTGACGAGGCACACTCCTCGCAAAGTGGTGAGTCGGCAAGGAGCCTCAGAACTTCGCTCTCGAAAGGCGTTGAGGGAGGTGTAGAAGAAGATGACGCCGACGAAGTATCGGATATAGACGCTCGGATTATTGAGGAGATGGAACAGCGTAGAATGCAGGAGCATATCTCCTATTTCGGTTTTAGCGGTACACCAAAGAACAAGACTTTAGAACTGTTTGGACGGAAGGACGAAGAAGGGAAATTTGTCCCGTTCCATACCTATTCGATGCGCCAGAGTATCAGCGAAGGGTTTACACTGGACGTGCTCCAGAACTATACCACCTTTAAGAGGTATTTTGAACTGGTCAAAAGTGTGCCAGAGGATGAAGAGTACGAGAAGGCGCGGACGCTCAGGACACTGACCAATTACGTTGACCTGCAACCCCACAGTATTGAGACCAAGACCCGGATTATCCTCGAACACTTCACCACGCGGACGGCAAAAACGATCGAAGGGAAAGGACGAGCGATGTTAATCACGCCGTCACGACTGCACTGCGTCAGATACAAGCAAGAGTTTGATCAGCAGATGCGGGAGATGGGACTTTCCTACGGGTGTCTGGTAGCGTTCAGCAGCACGGTGCACGACACAGACAATGGTAAGGATTACACGGAAGACGGGATGAATGCGTTACCGCCGAGCGTTTCGATTGCGGACAGTTTTAAGAGTCCTGAGTATCGGATTCTGATTGTGTCGAATAAGTTCCAGACGGGTTTCGATGAGCCGATGCTACAGACGATGTACGTCGACAAGCGATTAGACGGGTTGCAATGTGTTCAGAGTTTGAGTCGCCTGAACCGTGTTGCCGCCGGTAAGACGGATACGTTGGTACTCGACTTTGTGAATGAACCCGATCAGGTCCAAGAAGCGTTTCAGCAATACTATCAGACCACAACGCTCGCCGAGGAGACCGACCCGAATCGGTTGTATGACCTACAGAGCCAGTTGGAGGGTTATGACCTATACGATGCGGATAAGATTGGACGTTTTTGTGAAATCTTTTATGATCCAAATCAACCGGATGAGTTGTTACAGGGTGTTCTTGATAGCGTCGTTGAGCGATGGTTGGCACTTGAAACAGAGGACAGGGAGGAGTTTCGTTCTACCTTACAGAGTTACATTCGTCTCTACGGATACATCTCACAGTTGATTACCTTCACAGATGTAGATTTGGAAAAGTTGTATGTCTTCGGTCGCAGTTTGAACAAGAAGTTGCCGAAACGAGAGCACCCCGACCTGCACGATGTGCTGGCATCCGTAGATTTGGATTCGTTTCGTGTACAGAGAACCCATGAGGAGTTACAACTCTCTCTTGAAGCGGAAGATAGCGAGGTTGAAGGGATTGGCAGCGGTGTTGGTATACTTAGGGAGCAGGAACAGGATTTCCTTTCTAATATCATTAACGCCCTGAACGATGCTTATCAGACGGATTTCACAATGGAAGATAAGGTTGACATTGAGACCATTCACCGAAAAGTGAGCGAGAATGAAGAGCTTCGGCAGGTGATTGAAGGCGATAATACGGAGACCAACAAACGGTATAAGTTTGATCAGGTGGTTGAAGAGATTTTATTCGGTTTCGTCAATAGTAAGTTGGATCTCTTCAATAAATTATCGAAACCGGAAGTCAAGGCGGATCTCAAGCGTCAGCTTTATCGGGCATATCTTGGGCAAGCTTAAGGATTATAGGTTGTTGGTTCCTATTTTTAGCGGTGCTATTTTTCCTGTCTGAACCAGGATTTACAGGATTCAAGGATTTGCAGGATAGCAGATGGCAGGCAAGAGTCGGGATGGGAGGTATTTTCTTCAGTCAGCGGTCGTTGGTCGGGATTCAGAGATCCCTCCTACAGAGAATATGGTCAGAAAACCTCTATGCACCTGTCGCCCCGCTGGGGCTAAGCGATGCCGGAATATCTGCTGCTATACACATTCCGCCCCGCTGGGGCTATACACATCTGTGAAATCTGTGTAATCTGAGGTTCAGACTTTAGCACTCTTCCCAACATCCAACCAGACATCCTCCCATCAGATAAAAAAATAAAATAATATTTGCATTTATCTATAGCGCGTTCTATAGCGCGTTCTATAGCGCGTTCTATAGCGCGTTCTATAGCGCGTTCTATAGCATTATCTGTAGCACTTTCACCGTAAAAAAATACTGAAGCTGACTGTCCATCGAAAAAATACAACCCACAACCACTATGAAAATTTCATAGCAAATTTCATAGCACTCCTCACACTAACCCTACCCAAAACCGCCAAAAACCCCAGTTGTCACCTGTGTTAACAGTCTCTCTCCAAATTTCACACATTTCCTATTCTGCTATGAAAACTATGAAATTAGCTACCCACCAATCCTCCCTAACTAACCCCCTAATTCTACCAACTCGCATCCCATAACCCACAACTCACACATCTTTTTCTTGACTGCTTTGACCAGATAGGTTATCATTGCATACGTTAATTACAATGACTACTTTAAATTATCGTTAAAATAAAAAAGGAGAATTCTTATGCAAGAACTCCATGAATTGATTAGGGAGCAACCCTACACGCAACTCATCACTCCCAAGCGGATTTTGTATGTGATTCTGGGTCTGATCGTCTTAGCGTGCTTAACAACAAGTTTTTATACCGTTGAAGCAGACGAGATAGCGGTTGTGCTGATGTTTGGTAAATCTGTCCGGCAAGCCGAACCCGGACTCCATTTCAAATTGCCACTCGGTATTGAGAGAGCCATTAGCGTTCCCGTCCGAAAAGTCTTTAAAGAGGAATTCGGTTTTCGGACCCTGAGAGCAGGTGTTCGGACGCAGTACGACACCCGTGATTTCTCGGATGAATCGCTTCTGCTATCGGGTGATCTGAACATCGCCGATGTCGAATGGGTCGTCCAGTACAAAATCAAGGATCCCAAAAGTTTCCTGTTTTCTGTGAGGAATCCACAACAAGCTTTGCGTGATCTTTCGGAATCAGTGATGAGCCGTATAATTGGGGATCGGACTGTCACTGAGGTGCTAACCGTTGGTCGTATTGAAATCGCTGCGGAAGTTGAGGTCAGCCTGCAGGAACTTCTCGATCTCTACCAAACTGGGTTGGATGTAGCAAGCGTGACCTTGCAAGATGTGAACCCACCCGAAGCGGTAAAATCTGCCTTTAACGCCGTTAACGAGGCGAAACAGGAAAAAGATAGGCTCATCAACGAAGCGTGGCGTGATTACAATCAATCCGTTCCGAAGTCAAAAGGGTTAGCCGCGCAAAAAATCTCGGAAGCACAGGGTTACGCATTGAAGCGGGTGAATGAAGCACAAGGTGATGCAGACCGTTTCAAGTCGATCCGGTCCGAGTATCAGAAAGCGAAAGAGGTTACCCGCCGTCGGCTCTATTTGGAAGCGATGCGAGAAATCTTGCCACAGGTTAAAGAGATTTATGTGATTGACGGTAATGCCAATAGTCCGATCCCAATTCTGCAACTCAAAGAATAGCGTGTCTGAAAAGGAGTGTTCCGATGATCTCGACAAAAGTTCTTATACCATTGATTGTCATTGTGGTTCTCGCAGTGCCACTTGCCTTGGGGACGTTCTACACCGTCTATGAAGGTGAACAGGTCGTAATTACCGAATTCGGTCGTCCTGTTGGGCAGCCCATTGTCACCGCGGGCTTGAAATTGAAAACTCCGTTTATTCAGCAGGTGCATCGTTTTGAGAAGCGTGTACTTGAGTGGGATGGATTGCCTAACCAGATTCCGACAAAAGACAAGAAATTTATCTGGCTCGATACGACAGCACGGTGGCGTATTAAAGACGCGCTCAAGTTCTATCAGGCACTTGGGACAGAACAATTTGCGCAATCTCGTTTGGATGACATTATTGATTCTGCGGCACGCGATTTAGTGACGGCGCAACTCCTGATTGAAGTCGTACGGGATTCAAATCGGATATTAGATCTTGATATGGAAATCCTTGAAGAGGACGTGGGACAAACCGGCGAACCGTTGGAAGAGATCCAGATTGGCAGAGAGCGCATTACACAGATGATTCTCGAAAAAGTGCAGGAAACTGTTCCGCAGTTTGGCATTGAACTCGTCGATGTTCGGGTAAAGCGGATTAACTATGTAGACGAAGTTCGTAAGAAAGTCTTTGATCGTATGGTTTCCGAGCGGCAACGGATCTCTGAGAAGTACAAATCTGAGGGCGCGGGTGAAGCCGCAGACATCATGGGGCAGAAGCAGAAAGAGTTAGAACGGATCCAATCTGAAGCCTATAAGGAAGCCGAGCAGCTTAAAGGGGATGCGGACGCACAAGCCATCCAAATCTACGCTGATGCGCACGGGCAAGACCCGGAGTTTTTCGCCTTTATCCAAACCTTGGAGACTTATCGCCAGACAACAAGCGCAAGCACGAAACTCATTTTGACAACGGATAGTGACATCTATAGGTATCTCAAAAGCAGTGGAACGGTGAGGCGTTAGTAGTGGCATTTAGTTTTCCAATAATTGACATCCGGTGCGGTTAGAAACCGCACCTACGGTTGGGTGTTTGAGAATGTAAATGTATTTACGGAATCTACTATAGTTTGTGCATATCATAGGAGGGAAAGTAACATGATACATGATGTCCTAACGCGAATCGTGTGCGCCATAGGAGTACTATTCATTATTGTGCTATTTGTGATCTCCACTGAAGCCGTTGAAGAATTAAAGGTTTCTCAACTCAACGGTGGTGTCCAGTATTGGTGGGAAGTCGAGGAATTCGATGAACGGGATGAGGAGGTGTTCTTTCTCAATGATGAAAAAGGACATCTTGTTGATGACTTAGACGGTGCATCTGGAGACGGTTACCTCGTGCATAGTGCAGCCAACCCACCAAACAACCTACCGCCAGCAGAGGATGTCTTTTTTGCAAAGTATACGATTAATGATGTTACGCCAGGTGGGACTTACTTCCTCTGGGCAAGAGCGTCCTGGGATCGAAACCCAAGCGGGCGTGCGCACAATTCTTTCTTTGTTCAGGTGAATGAAACCCCTGACCTCGGCAAATTCGACCGACACATCAACACGCTTGGTGATGCGACTTGGCTCGACAAGTGGGATGACAAAAATCCGTGGACATGGATTGGGGATTCCGCACTACCTCAAGAGTTGCAGGGGCAAGCAGGAGGCGGTCTTCAAAACGGTTGGGAAACTCGACTTGATGCTGGTGAAAATACGGTGATTCTCTATCATCGTGAAGGCGGCATTAATGCCCAAACCATGTGTTCCGATGTGTTGATGGTCTCAACGGTCGATTTTATGCCGACAGACGACGATTTTGCCCAAGCAGTGCCGCTGTCTGTCCAACCTAAGAATAAGTTGGCGACGGTCTGGGCGCGAATGAAGACTGGAAGTGGAAGCCCGGATTTAGTCTGGGAATAGAGCAAATTTTGCCCACACGCGGCAAAATTTGTCTTTGCTTTACATTTCCATTCCTTGTATTACATTCTTGTTCGGGACTCGCCCTGAGAACCCGAATAAATTCGGGCATCCGGATGTAACCCTCTTGACATATTTCTACCTTGTGCTATGATACCTGTTTAAATCTGAAATCGAGGGTTTCCAGCACTGCGTGAAGCGTCAATTCTCTCCCCTTAGTTTAAAAGCGGTTTGTATCGGACTGGTGCTGATTCCAGCGAATGCAATGTGGCAGATGATGGGACTGCGCTGGGACATCGCACACATGTCGATGATCTCCCTGCTGTATAACACCATCACGCTTCTGTTCGTGCTGACGCTCATAAACCGTTTCACGAAAAAGTACTCGCCGCACCTCTCACTTTCCTCTGCTGAACTCCTGACAATCTATGTGATGCTATGCCTTTCCACTGCTATCGGTGGGCACATGTGCGTCCAGATTCTCCTCCCGATCATCAGCTATGCCTTTACCTACGCAACACCGGAGAACGATTGGCAATCCCTCTTTTGGCACTATATCCCGTCATGGACATCGGTTACCGATAAACGCGGACTTACCAATTTCTTTGATGGTGGTTCCACATTCTACCCGCATTTTGAAGCATGGGCGACACCGCTGTTATGGTGGGGACTCTTTCTCGCTGCACTTTTTTCGGTGATGCTGAGTATCAACTTTATTTTCCGAAGACAGTGGACAGAAAACGAGAAACTAAGCTATCCACTAATCCAATTACCGCTTGCGATGGCGAATCCGAGAAGCGGGTTTTTCCGCAGCAAGGCGATGTGGATCGGATTCGGGGTTGCCGCTGCCATTGATCTCCTCAACGGCGTCAATTACCTGTTCCCACAAGTGCCACGACTCAGCGGTATGCGTGCGTACGATATTGCCGACTTCTTTACTGTCCGTCCGTGGAATGCTATTACGTGGTTCCCGGTGGGTATCTATCCGTTTGCGGTGGGGTTAGCGTTTTTCATGCCGTTGGAGTTGTCGTTCTCGTGTTGGTTCTTCTACCTCTATTGGCAGGCACTCCGTGTGTTGGGTGCTGCAGGCGGTTTATCGGCACCGTTTCCGTATGCGGAGGAACAGTCTTTCGGGGCATATATCGGTATCGGCATCTTTGCGGTGTGGAGTGCGCGCCGATACCTCACACAAGTTCTCCGAAGGATCTTTGGGATGCGCTCGACGCTAAAAGATCAAGATGAGCCGATCTCTTATCGCGCTGCGGTGATATGGATGCTGGTGAGTATTGCGTTCCTGATCGGGTTCTGCTATAAAATGGGAATGTCGTTATGGGTGATCGCCACCTTCTTTGGACTTTTTTTCGGGTTAGCGACAGGCATTACACGGATGCGCGCTGAACTCGGTTCACCCGTTCACGACCAACACTACGCCGGTCCCGATAGGATGATGTATTCGGTATTCGGGGCAAAAAGGCTTGGTGCGAGCAATCTAACAGGGTTGGCATACCTCTACTTTTTCAATCGTGCGTACGATTGTCTGTTAATGCCACATCATCTTGAAGGCTTGAAGATCGCTGAACGTGCCAACATCGAAAACAAGAGATTCGCGAAGGCGGTAATCATCGCTATTGGGGTCAGTATTGTCGCGACAATCTGGGCATATCTACATGTCTCGTATCAGGATGGGGTCTATACGGCGTGGGCAGGCAGAGAGACCTTCAGTCGTCTCGGTAGGCGGCTCGTACAACCCGCTGGACCCGATACCGCGGTGCTGAGTGCAGTCAGTGTTGGGACAGTTGTCGCTGTGCTTCTGGCTTTTCTGCGGGGTAGATGGATGTGGTTGCCATTCCATCCAGCCGGTTATGCCGTCACTAGTACCTTCACGATGAATTTTTTCTGGTTCTCTCTACTTGTGAGTTTCATCCTGAAATGGATTATCACAAAACACGGCGGCATTGGTGGTTTTCGGAGAGCTGCGCCTTTTTTTCTTGGGCTTGTGTTAGGGGAGTTTGTTGTGACGACCTTCTGGGGTACGGTGGCGATTCTGTTCCGCGTGGAGACGTATATTACGATTAATTTGTAGGAGAGAGTGGCGAGGTTGGAAACCTCGCCAGCGGCGCACTATGAATGGATGCCCGGATTTAGTCTACTTCCCACTCTTCCAAACCGAGCGGTAACGGCTCTGGTCGATCCGTTGTGCTTTCTATCGCAACGTGTTTACCGGTTTCAGAAGATTTGTCGAAGGCGAGCATTACTTCAAGTACATGATACGCCAACGTACCGTTCGCTCGATGTGCACGTCCCGAACCGATAGCTGATACCATATCAATAACCCCAATCATCCGGGCATTGTTCGGGAAAGCGAGCTGTTCCTCTTCCCAATCGCCGCCTGCCGGACACACGTTTACAGGACCGCCAAATCCGTTCGGGTCAGGGACGGTCATTGAACCGGTTTCACCGTAGATTTCGATGCAAGGTAGACTGTTCCGCCACATATCGAAACTCATAATCATTGTAATGATTGCACCATTCTGGAATTCAAGTGTACCGGTAAGGTGCGTCGTAATTTCGACAGGGATACGTAAGCCGTCCAAAGCTTGGCTCGTTGCGATCCGTTCTTCAAACCCCTTCGTTGTGATCGCCGCCACTCGCTTGACAGGACCGAGGATATTGACGAGTGCTGTCACATAGTAGGGTCCCATATCCAGCATTGGACCGCCACCGATATCGTAAAAAAAAGCAGGATTCGGATGCCAACCTTCGGGTCCATGCCCACACATAAACGCACTGCCAGCGATGGGTCTGCCGATTTTCCCGGCATCCAGTGCTTGCCGCGATGTCTGGATGCCAGCACCGAGGAAGGTATCGGGTGCTGATCCGACGCGGAGTCCTTTTTCAGCTGCAGTCTCAATAAGTTGTCTGCCACTTTCGGTGTCCACACCGAGCGGCTTTTCACTGTAGACGTGTTTGCCTGCTTCTAAGACTTGGAGACCCACATCCACGTGCGCTCTCGGAATCGTGAGGTTCACCACGAGTTCGATCTCGTCATCTGCGAGTAGTTGGTCGACGGTGTATGCGTGGCAGTTATATTTCTCGGCTTGTGCCTGTGCCGCTTCCATTCGGAGGTCAGCGCAGGCTTTGATTTCTAAAATGTCAGTTTTTCGTGCGCCTTCGAAATAGGCACCACTGATTGTCCCGGATCCAATAATTCCAATTTTCATGTTTTTATTTCTTTCTCAATCTATTTCCCATTCTTTCAAACCGAGTGGGACAGGGTCAGGTCGTTCCGTGGTGCTTTCGATGATGACATGCTCACCCGTTTCGGAGGATTTGTCGAAAGCGCACATAACCTCAAGTACATGATGCGCTAATGCGCCATTCGCACGATGCATCCGTCCTGATTGAATTGCCGATACCATATCAATAACCCCAATCATCCGAGCGTTATTCGGGAAAGCGAGTTCCTCGTCTTCCCAATCGCCGCCTGCTGGACAGACAGCCACGCGTCCGCCAAATCCGTTCGGATCGGGTACAACCAGCGAACCGGTTTCACCGTAGATTTCGATACACGGGAGACTGTGCCGCCACATATCGAAACTCATGATCATTGTAATGATTGCGCCGTTCTGGAATTCGATTGTCCCTGTAAGATGGGTCGTGATTTTGACCGGAATGCGTAAGCCGCGTACGGCTTGGCTCGTTGCAACTCGCTCTTCAAACGTCTTGGTCGTAATCGCTGCAACACGCTTGACGGGACCGAGGATATTGACGAGTGCCGTCACGTAATAGGGTCCCATGTCCAACATCGGTCCGCCGCCGATGTCGTAATAGAAGGCGGGATTCGGATGCCAACTTTCGTGTCCGTGCCCACACATGAATGCGGTACCAGCGATGGGTCTACCGATTTTCCCGGCGTCGAGTGCTTGACGCGAGGTCTGGATTCCAGCACCGAGGAAAGTATCGGGTGCCGATCCGACGCGGAGTCCTTTTTCTGCTGCCGTGTCGATAAGCTGCTTTCCGCTTTCAACGTCCACGCCGAGCGGTTTTTCGCTATAGACGTGTTTGCCTGCTTCCAAGACTTGCAGACCGACTTCAACGTGTGCTCTCGGAATAGTTAAGTTGACGACCAGTTCAATATCTGGATCTGCGAGCAGTTCATCGACACTGCATGCGTGGGAGTTGTATTTCTTGGCTTGTGCCTGCGCTGATTCCATTCTGAGGTCAGCACAGGCTTTGATTTCTAAAATATCAGTTTTTCGTGCCCCCTCAAAATAGGCACTGCTAATTGTTCCACAACCAATAATTCCGATTTTCATGTTCCATCCTTGGTTAGGTTGTATTTCTCGATGTTAGTCAGCCGCTTCAGAGTCTTTATCCGAGCCATCGGATGCGATGAGAAGTTGGTGTCCCTGTTCCTTGAATTCTTCGCTCTTTTCCGCCATTCCTTCCACAAGGGCTTCATCGGCGGTGATGCCTTTCTCTGCTGCGTATTTACGGATGTCTTCCGTAATTTTCATCGAGCAGAAATGCGGTCCACACATCGAGCAGAAGTGAACAGTTTTCGCCGACTGACTCGGAAGGGTTTCGTCGTGATATTCGCGAGCGGTTTCTGGGTCGAGACTCAGATTAAATTGATCTTCCCAGCGGAACTCAAAGCGTGCTTTGGATAAGACGTTGTCGCGTTCCTGCGCGCCCGGATGTCCTTTCGCGAGGTCCGCTGCGTGCGCTGCAATTTTGTAGGTAATCACGCCTTCCTTCACATCGTCTCTGTTTGGCAGACCGAGGTGTTCCTTCGGAGTCACGTAACAGAGCATCGCACACCCAAACCACCCAATCATAGCCGCACCTATACCACTTGTGATATGATCGTAGCCGGGCGCGATGTCGGTTGTCAATGGACCCAACGTGTAAAACGGGGCTTCGTCGCAATGTTTCAGCTGCAGATCCATGTTTTCCTTGATCATGTGCATCGGGATATGTCCGGGACCCTCAATCATGGTTTGGCAATCGTGTTCCCAAGCGATCTTGGTGAGTTCACCGAGTGTCTCCAATTCCGCAAATTGCGCTTCATCGTTTGCATCCGGGATCGCACCTGGACGAAGCCCATCGCCGAGAGAGAATGAGACATCATAGGCACGCATAATCTCACAAATATCCGAGAAATGCGTATAGAGGAAACTTTCTTGATGATGTGCCAAACACCATTTTGCCATGATACTGCCACCACGCGATACAATACCACAGGAGCGATTGGCTGTCAGCGGTATGTAAGCGAGACGAACACCCGCATGAATCGTGAAGTAATCAACTCCCTGCTCGGCTTGTTCGATGAGTGTGTCGCGATAGACGTCCCAACTCAGTTCTTCTGCTTTACCACCGACCTTTTCCAATGCTTGATAGATTGGGACTGTACCGATCGGGACAGGCGAGTTGCGGAGGATCCATTCACGGGTTTCGTGGATGTTTTTACCTGTTGAGAGGTCCATCACCGTATCAGTTCCCCATTTCGTTGCCCAACGCATTTTTTCGACCTCTTCCTCAATAGAAGATGCGACGGCAGAATTACCGATATTCGCATTGATTTTCACGAGGAAGTTTCTACCGATGATCATCGGTTCGCTTTCGGGGTGATTGATATTCGCTGGAATAATTGCCCGACCGCGGGCGACTTCATCGCGAACGAACTCTGGCGTGATATACTCAGGGATAAAAGCTCCGAATGGTTCGCCTTGATGTTGGTGGTTCAACTGGTTTCGCGTTCGGTAGTCACCGTCAATCGCATCGTATGCTTCTGCTCTACCCAGATTCTCGCGAATCGCAATATATTCCATCTCAGGGGTTACGATACCGCGTTTCGCATACGCCATCTGTGTGACAGCCTCACCGTTCTTTGCCCGAAGTGGTTTCCGTTTCAAGCCCGGAAAATTCTTTAATCCGCCCTTTGATTCCGAACGCATACGGGCATACTGTTCGTGCCCTTTGGTGAGATAGCCGTTATCTTGTGGTTGAATTGTGCGTCCATCGTAGTCTTCAACATCCCCACGCCCGAGAATCCAGTCTTGACGGATCGCTGGAAGCCCAGATTCAACATCACACGATTGCGAATCGTCCCCCCACGGGCCACTTGTATCGTAAACGCGCAAGGATTCATTCTCCTCAACCGTTCCATCTGCAACCTGCGTTGGGGTGAGCGTGATTTCACGGAAAGGGACACGGATATCAGGGTGCGAGTTACCGGAGACGTACGCTTTTTTGCTGTTAGGGAAGAAAGTTTCGGTTTTAGAACTCATAAGATTAACCTCCAATTGTGCCGTCGTCATTCAATATGCGTTTATATTAATCTGCATCTATTCAAATTATCATGTGCGTGCTTTTTCACGCTTGCGTACAATAAGTTTCATTTCAAGAGAAAGGGAAAAATAACGAAACCAGAATCTTTATTCTCCTTAACATATTAACACAAGTGTTATATTTTCGCAAGTCGCATGGATGTGGGTTACTGAAAAAAATAATTGACAAATTACATAATCTATTGCTATGATAATTGAAAATTAAGACATAGTTTGTTGGCGATGCAACGATGCGTCGGTTAACAGAAATCTATCCCTTAGCAATGAAGCGAACCTGCCCTTTGTAACATGGGAAACCCACAAGCCACACCCTACAGCACCTTGGAATGGAGAAAAGAATATGGCAAATCGGATTGAGATCGGTAACCTCAGAATAGATGAAGATTTATATGCATTGGTGAGAGATCAAATTGCACCCGGTACTGGGATAGAAGCAGATGCCTTCTGGAAAGCACTCAGCGACATCGTTACGGAATTCGCACCCGAAAATAAGGCACTCTTGGAGAAACGGGATGCCCTCCAACGACAGATCGACGCTTGGCATCAGGCGCGCAGGGGTGATTCGATCGACCGTGAGGCATATAAGGCGTTTCTTACCGAGATAGGCTATCTGCTCCCTGAAGGACGGGACTTTACGGTGATTACTGAGGATGTTGACGTAGAGATTTCGCTCATCTCAGGTCCGCAATTGGTCGTTCCGACCGATAACGCCCGTTATGCCCTAAACGCATCTAACGCCCGCTGGGGAAGCCTCTACGATGCGCTTTACGGCACCGATGTTATTGACGAATCGGATGGGGCTACGATGGGTACCACCTACAACCCGATCCGAGGTGCGAAAGTTATTGCCTACACCGAGCGGTTTTTAGATGAAATGACTGGGCTTGAAACTGGCAGTTTCTCTGACGTTACCCAATTTTCCCTGAAACCTGTTCGTGACGAGCAACAGTTACGCGCGACACTCTCTGATGGGAGCGAAGTCGGCTTAGCAGATCCTGCCAAATTCGTAGGGTTTAGCCAAAACAACGGGGAACTCAGTGCTGTCCTGTTGCGAAACCACGGGTTACATATTGAGATCCGGATAGACCGAGAAAATCCTGTTGGTAAGGCACATCCTGCCGGTGTTACCGATGTTATCCTTGAGTCGGCAATCACGACGATCCAAGATTGCGAGGACTCCGTTGCAGCAGTTGATGCGGCAGATAAAGTGCGCGTCTACAGCAACTGGAACGGTATCATGAAAGGAACGCTGGAGACAACGTTCGAGAAAAACGGCAAAATGCTGACCCGTCGCCTCGCACCCGATAAAACCTTTACCGCACCCGATGGAAGCGAGTTAACACTACCCGGTAGGAGCCTCCTCCTGATTCGGAATGTTGGACTCCACATGTACACCGATGCCGTCACAACAGCAGATGGTGAGGAAATTCCAGAGGGTATCCTTGATGCGATGGTAACGAGTTTCGCTGCAATGCATGATTTACAGGGCAAGGGACTCTTTTCCAATAGCAGAACAGGCAGTATCTACATCGTCAAACCGAAGTTCCACGGACCCGAAGAAGTGGACATGACGATTCGGTTGTTCGAGTGGATAGAATCCGCACTTGGACTCCCAACGAATACCATTAAGATTGGGATTATGGACGAGGAACGGCGGACTACCGTCAATCTCAAAGAGGCGATCCGAGTGGCACAGGAACGGCTCGTCTTTATTAACACAGGATTTTTGGATAGAACCGGCGATGAAATCCATACCAGTATGGAAGCTGGACCCGTGGTTCCAAAAATGGACATCCGCAACGAACCTTGGATGCTCGCCTATGAAGATTGGAACGTCGATATAGGGATTGAAACCGCATTGCTCGGTACCGCACAGATTGGGAAGGGCATGTGGCCGAAACCTGACCAGATGGCGGAGATGGTGGAAACGAAGGTGAATCATCCGTTAGCGGGTGCAACGACGGCGTGGGTGCCGTCACCGACAGCCGCAACGCTTCATGCGATGCACTACCACCGAGTTGACGTTGCAAACTGGATAAAAGAATTGTCTGCGAGGCAGCGCGCCAGTATGGACGATCTGCTAACACCTCCACTATTAGAAGAGCGCGTATTGCGATCCGATGAGGTTCAGCACGAATTGGATAACAACGCACAGGGTATCTTGGGATACGTTGTCCGGTGGGTCGATCAAGGGATTGGATGCTCGAAGATTCCTGATATTAACAACGTCGGCTTGATGGAAGATCGTGCGACGCTCCGGATTTCGAGTCAACATATCGCAAATTGGTTGCATCACGGGATCGTTACGAAGGAGCAGGTAACCGAAACCTTCGAGCGAGTGGCGAAAATTGTTGACCAACAGAACGCTGGTGACCCCAATTATCGGGACATGTCACCAAATTATGACCAGAGCATCGCGTTTCAAGCATCTTTAGATTTGGTGTTTAAGGGGTGTGAACTTCCGAACGGATATACGGAATTTGTCCTGCATCCGCGTCGGCGGGAGATCAAGGCGGGCGGTTAAGAAAATAGGTAGCGGGGTATCCTGACGCTGTGCAATTAAATCTGTTGGGCGAGGTCGCCGTGCCTCGCCCTTCTTTCTTTTTTTCTCCGTGCGAATCTAATGTTACGGCACACGGAGTGTGCCTACTACTTTTACGGCATACGGGGTGTGCCTACTACTTTAATCTATAAAATCTGAATGGGTCTGTTACGGCACACGGAGTGTGCCTACTACTTTAATCTATTGTTACGGCATACGGAAGTGCCTACTCCTGTTACGGCACACGGAGTGTGCCTACTACTTTAATCTATAAAATCTGAATGGGTCTTTTACGGCATACGGAGTGTGCCTACTACTTTAATTATATCTGAATGGGTCTGTTACGGCACACGGAGTGTGCCTACTACTTTAATTTATAAAATCTGATGGCGTTATCTCTGAAGAGGTTCTGCAATTCTTCGGATGTGCAACCCGATACTGCCGCTTTCAATGTCTCCGCCCACCGCGGATAATCCGTCGCTTGCGTCGAGACGGGCCAATCGCTTCCATATATTACCCTATCAAAACCGAAACAGCTGATAACATGCTCGATATACGGTTGTAAATCAGCGGGTGTCCACGCCTCAAAATCAGCTTCTGTTACCAGACCAGATATTTTACAATGTACGTTCGGAAATCCCGCCAGTGTCTGAATCTCCTGTTTCCATGGATCAAAGTGTTGGTTCTTGATGTCGGGTTTGCCGATATGGTCTAAGATGAATTGAACATGTGGACACTGTTCCACGAGCCGGATTGCATTAGCGAGTTGCGGGTGAAAAATACAGAGGTCGAAACTCAATCCGTAGCGGGAGAGCGTTTTGACACCATTCACGAAGTCGGGTTGAACGCAGAAATCAACGCTTTCGGATTGAATAAGGCGGCGGATACCTTTGACAAGCGGGTTCTCCGACAATTTTTCGACGAAAGGTGCTACTTGTGTGCCTTCTTCGAGTGGTGCCCACGCAACAATACCTTGAATCCGAGGGTCTACTGTCGTCGCCAGAGAAGTAACCCATGCTGTCTCTTTTAAACCGTCATCTGGGTGTGTATCGCATTGAACAAAGACAATGGATTCGATTTCTAATTCACCGGACGCGGCGTTATAATCTTTTAGGAGGTAGGGTCTATTTAAGGATGGGACTTCCGAAAGCCATGGGTATCTCAATTGATCGGGGTGCCATAGATGAACGTGTGTGTCAACGATCGGGAATTGCGCCATTGCTTGCTCCGCATTGTATTGAATTTGGGTCTATTTTAATGCGATTCTATGGGATTGTCAATATTTTCTTTTCTCCCTTCCCCATCCATCAAAATGTTGGTAAAAAGTCACAAGATATGATAA
This sequence comes from Candidatus Poribacteria bacterium, assembly GCA_958295815.1. Taxonomy (GTDB): domain Bacteria; phylum Poribacteria; class WGA-4E; order WGA-4E; family WGA-3G; genus WGA-3G. Next base: position 1,771,496 of record OY282374.1, read on the forward strand.
ACTGACATATATCCCAAATGGAGGCGTTATAAATATGTCAAAAAAATCTCGAATTGTTATGGTGGCAGGAAGCGGAAGTAGTCATGGCAGTGGAGCGCATGAACATCCCGCGGGGTGTGCCTTTCTTGCCGACCAGTTGAACAAAGCTGCAGTCGGCGTGGAAGCGGTCGTCTCTCAAGGATGGCCCGAAGACCCGGCGACTTTCGACGATACAGACGCAATTATTGTTTATTCAGGCGGAGGTGCGAATCACCTTAGCATTCCGCATCTTGATGAGATCGCTGGGTTGATGGCGCAGGGTATCGGACTTGCGATGTTACACTTTGCCGTTGAAGTACCAAAGGGTAAGCCGGGAGATTGTTTCTTAGACTGGATCGGCGGCTACTTTGAACCGGGTCTTTCGGTCAATCCGTATTGGACAGCGAGGTTTACTGAGTTCCCTGAACACCCGATAACACGCGGGATGCAGCCGTTTTCATTGGAAGACGAATGGTATTATCACATGCGGTTTCGTGATAATATGCAAGGGGTGACACCGGTATTGAGCACGATCGCACCTGAATCAACGCTTGAAAGACCTGATGGTCCCCATAGCGGAAATCCACATGTGCGCGCCTCGGTTGCGAAGGGTGAACCGCAGCATTTGGGATGGTGTGTGGAACGTCCAGATGGTGGACGTGGATTCGGATTTACCGGTGGGCATTACCATCAGAATTGGCGGGATGAGCAATTCCGAAAGTTCGCTCTCAACGGTATTGTTTGGACAGCAAGGGTGGAAGTCCCCGAAGGTGGTATTTCTACACCGACGCCAACGGAAGCTGAATTGGATGCCTATCTGTAATTACTGCGCTATTCTATGGGCGCGGTTGAAAGCCGCGCCTGCCAGCTAAGGAGACGGAGCATGGACCAAGAGATACAAGATTATCTTTTCGACCTACAAGGCTATCTGGTTTTAGAGAACGCAATCTCAAAAGACGACCTGAAGGAAATGAACAACTGGGTTGATGCGCATTGGGATTATGTTGAGGAGCCGTGGGAAGAAAACACCGAGGACAAACGGATTCCACGCTGGATTGGGAACATCGAAACGCATACCTACAACATCGAGAACGGCGTAAATTTTCAGAATATCATTGAGGGTGGCGACGTTTTCCAGAAACTCATTGACCATCCGGCATGGGTCGGTCTTGTACGGAAATACGTCCACGAAGTCAATGGACTCTCTATCCACGAGAATTTCCTCAATGTCCGCGGTCCTGGCGGTTTTATTCATATCCACTGTGGCGGACACGTCCCATTGAGCTATTTAACCTTCCGGCAAGAGCAAACAGGCGAATGGATGGTCGGACAGATTAACGTCCTGATGGCACTGAACGATATTGGACCGGGAGACGGCGCACCCGTGTTAGTTCCAGGGAGTCATAAATGCACAGAGATTCATCCTCGCTTGAAGGTTGATGGAAAAGGCTTGGTTTATGACGGTATAAGCGGTAAACCCGCAGGGACGGCCTTCGGAACGCAAGAAATCTATCTCAAGGCTGGCGATGTGGTAATGTTCACGGATAAGATTACGCACGGATCGGCAGAACGGACGAATGATGGGTATCGCCGGTCGATCGTCTACCGTTATTCTCCGAGATATGTCCGTGAACGCTTTGACTATCCACATTCGGAGGAGTTGTTAGCACGTCTGACGCCAGACCAACGCAAGATTATCCAACCGACATCAATGCGTCGTCCTCCTCAGGTTATATAGCCGACAAATCGTGTTTTCGTTTGTGCAGAACTAAGGGGATTAATAATGCGAAAAGTGGACTTGCAACAGCAGGCGATTAAATTAATTAGCCAACTCTCTACCAAAAAACTCAGGGAAGTTATTGAGTATCTCGTTCATCTTCAGGGTAAAGAGGAGCGGAACGCCTTACCTACCGAGAGTGATTCAACGACAACCCTTGGGACAGCGATCCATGAGGTTTTCAAACCTTTTGGTGGAGTGAAACTCGATATACCTCCACGGGAACCGATGCGAGAACCACCGCGCTTTGATACTTAAGATGCCTACTGCAATTGTTCTTGATACTAATGTCATTTCGGAACTCATGCGGAACAGTCCACACCAAGCTGTTGTGGCGTGGCTAGATGCCCAACCAGCAAGCAATCTATATGTGACAACCGTTACCGAAGCGGAAATTTTGACCGGTATCGCGCTCTTGCCAGAAGGAAGACGGCGGCGCGGCTTAGTAGAAGCTGCTCACTATGTTTTTACTACACTGTTTCTGGGACGTATTCTGACATTTGACAGTGATGCAGCGGGCACTTATGCCGAAATCTTTGTCCAGCGACAAGCATCTGGTAAACCTATTAGCCAAGCCGATTGTCAAATCGCTGCAATTGCTCGTTCCCATGAAGCATCTATTGCGACTCGGAATGTCTCGGATTTTGAAGGCGTGGAGATTGAACTTGTTAATCCGTGGTTAAATCCATAAACTTTTCCAGTAGAACTGGAGATTGTTGAAATATATGTCTGCGAATGTTGTCTGTAGTCTCGAAATGATCTATAGGGGATATTTTCATAATGTATAGTGTTCGAGAAATAATAATGGTATTACCGAGCCTAAGTACCGACGAACTGCAATATATTGAGCGGGTTATTCACAATTTGTATCGCGTTCGCTGTGAAAGTATCGTTTATGATGATGACTACGGGATATGGACTGACCAAGATCAAGTATCGGTGGCATCAGAGATTTTTAAACTGCTTGATGAGGAAGAAGATTTGAAATAGGATGAACGTGATTAGAATAATGATCGGGAACACTACCAAGGGGCACTTTACAAAGGACCATTTCATTTTTCCCACTGTAATCTGACGGAATATGGAAACATCGCAAAAAACGCTCTGGGGCGGACGCTTTAGCACAAGCCTCACTACAGAGACAATAGCCTTCACACACTCCATTGAAGCCGACACTCGGCTCATCGGATACGATATATGGGGAAGCCAAGCACACGCTATTATGCTTGCCCGGCAAGGAATTATCTCCGATGCCGATCTGCGAGAGATTTTACGTTGGCTCCGAAAAGCAGAAGACGATTTTCAAAACGGCGATTTTACGCTCGATCCGAATAAAGAAGACGTCCACATGAACGTCGAGTCATATCTGATTGAGAACGCCGGTCGTGAGTTCGGCGGTAAACTCCACACTGCCCGTTCTCGCAACGATCAGGTCCTTGTAGACGCGCACCTCTACATTCGGGACGAGATCCTCAACGTCCAGCACGGTCTATCCGAATTATGTAAAGCTTTCCTCGAAATTGCAAAAGAACACGCCGATACCGTCATGCCGGGTTATACGCATACACAGCACGCACAGCCGATTAGTCTCGGTTTCTGGGCAACGGCTTATGTGAGCATGTTCCTTCGGGATCAGAAACGTCTGCAATCTGCGTATGCACTTGCTAATATGAATCCTCTCGGCGCGTGTGCATTGGCTGGCACAACCTTCTCGATTGATCGGGAATTGACAACCAAGCTGCTCGGTTTCGATGTGCCGCACGAACACGCACTTGATGTCATCAGCAGCCGGGACTTTATCGCTGAGATACTCTTTGCCCTGTCGCTCGTGATGGCGAACCTCTCACGGATTAGCGAAGAAATAGTCTATTGGACGACCTACGAATTCGGGATGATGGTGCTTGACGATGCGTATAGTTTCGGGAGTTCCATCATGCCACAAAAGAAGAATCCAGACATCGCAGAACTCACACGCGGACGGACGGGACGCGTCTACGGTGCGCTGTTGGATCTGTTGACGAATCTCAAAGGTCTGCCTATGGGTTATAACCGCGATTTTCAGGAGGATAAACCGCCTTTATGGGAGGCGTTTGATGTCGTGAAGGCGTGCCTTGGTCTGCTACCGGAACTCCTCAAGACAGCGGATTTCAGAACGGAACGGATGGCGGAATTGGCAAATGCGAACTTCGCAACGGCGACGGAGTTAGCGAATTACCTCGTTAAAGAACATCAAATCAGTTTTCGGGAGTGCCACGAGATTGTCGGATGGCTTGTTGGAGAACTCGTGCAACAAGAAAAAACGTTCGCCGATTGGGAACTAACGCAAGATCTTTTGAAACAGAGAGAGATTGATGTCTCTGTTGAGCAGCTCCAGCAGATTCTGGATGCGGAATTAGCGATTCAGAATAACCAGAGCCTCGGCGGCACGTCGCCGAAGGAAGTTCGTCGGATGATAGACGGCTTTGAAGTCCAACTGAACGAGATTACATCGCGAATCTATACTTGCCAAACAGAAATTGACAACGCACACCAAGAGACACAGCGCATTGTTGATAAAGTTTTAGAAAAATCAACAGTTCCTACGGAAGGAGAATGAGAAATTGAGAGAAGGGTTAATTGTCGCTTTGGATACGGACGATATCGAGTATATTGATTGGTTATCTGGGACGCTTGTCGATATTGTGCCGTGGATCAAAATCGGATTTCAGGCGTTCAGTACTCTCGAAACCGAGGCCTTTCCGTGGTTTAGAGAACGCGGACATAAAATCTTTATCGATCTGAAGTTCCACGACATCCCAAATACGGTGGCGCGCGATGTCGGGACAATGACCAAAAACGGCGTACACATGATTAACATGCACGCTGCTGGTGGGTTGGAGATGATGCAAGCTGCAAGGGAAAGCGCAGAAAAGGTAGCTGCAGAGAAAGATGTTCCGATGCCTATTCTACTTGGTGTGACGGTTCTAACGAGTATTGACGAAAATAGTTTTCAACAAGACTTCGGATCAGAACGGCAGCTTACGAAACAGGTCGTCTATCTCGCGCAGTTGGCACAGGAAGCAGGATTGGGTGGAGTTGTCGCATCGCCTTTAGAAATCGAAGCAGTCCGAAAAGCTTGCGGTGATGATTTTGTGATCGTCACACCGGGTATCCGTCCTACATGGGCATCGAGAGGTGATCAACGCCGTATCACCACACCCGCAGAGGCGATTCGTCGAGGCACAGATTACATTGTTGTTGGTAGACCTATTATTGAGGCAGGGAATCCGTTAGCGGCTGCTGAAATGATTCTTGAGGAAATGAGAGGGGCATAATACTATGAACGTTATTTGTATCTGTTTGGACACCTTTCGCGCCGACATTATCGGGGAAGGTAAGAAGTATAGCCACGTGCAGACCCCGAACCTCGATGCGTTTGCCTCGGAGAGTGTCCGTTTCACACGCGCATTTGGTGAGGGACAACCTACACTTCAAGTGCGTCGTGCCAACTTCACGGGGATGCGGACTTTCCCGTGGAGATTTAACTTCGATCGGCGTGGCCATTGGCACCACGCACCCGGTTGGCATAAGATTCCACCCGAACAGGATACCATCGCTGAAATCCTTCTGGAACGCGGGTACCTGACCGCACTCATCGCCGATACGTATCACATGTTCAAGCCGACGATGAATTTCTCGCGCGGGTTCGCACATTTCGATTTTATCCGAGGACAGGAGTCGGATAACTGGCACAGCGGCGATCCGAGACTCATTGAAGAACAGCTCCGAAAGCATGTTCGTGAACCTCTCAACTGGCAACGACATCCTGGACTCGTCAACTACCTGTTGTCTCAACGGCATCGGAAATCGGACGATGACTATAGTTGTGCCCGCGTTTTCCGTGCTGCGTCTGACTGGCTGGAGGATAATCATACTGTTGGTCCGTTCTTCTTGTGGATTGATAGTTTCGATCCCCATGAACCGTGGGATCCGCCGAAGTCCTACGCAGATCTCTATTTTCCAGACTATTCTGGCAAAGATTTCATCACACCGGGCAGTGCCAACGAGGGAGACGGTCCTACAGAAGACGAACTCCGACGGATTGAAGCACTCTATTTCGGCGAAGTGACGTTTGTCGACAAGTGGGTCGGTGCTGTACTTGACAAAATAGAGCAGCTGGATATCCGAGATGAAACGCTGGTTGTTCTAATGTCCGATCACGGCACACAGATTCGCGACCATGGAAGCTTCGGGAAGGGACCGAACAAGTTACATCCGTTCAATACCCAATTGAATTTGATGATTCGACATCCAGAGGGACCGGATGACAAAGAGATTTTCGCATTCGTGCAGAACCACGATTTGATGCCGACGCTCCTAAGTTTGCTTGACGTTCCGTGCAGTTGGACGGATGGCGAGGATATGTGGCAACTCGTTAAACAGGAGAAAGCGTCCCTCCGTGAACGAATTATCACGGGTTGGGCAGGCTTTATTACCGGAAATGCGAGAGGACGTGTCAGTGTCCGCGACGACCACTGGAACTTCTGTACGTCGGTAGGCTATAAAGATGAAAACGGTGATGAACTCTTTGATATCCGAAACGATCCAGAAGAGAAGAAGAACGTTGCAAGCGCACATCCGGCAGTCGTGGCAGAGCGGCGAAGAGATGTCGAGGCGTTGATCGGACAACCTTTGCCCGGACATTTCATCGAGGTCTGCGATCCGGGACATGCACCTATGACCTACTGGCTTCAGAAGAAGTTGGCTGATATGTAGGGCGGATAGGCGAGGATTTCCTGTCCTCGCCTTAAGGCGTTGGTAAATCATCTATCTATCGTCCGAAACTTTTCATGAGTGCCTCTTTTAGGTTTCCTATCTGTTTTAAAAGAGTCGCGCCTATCTGTCTGCCTGTTTAATGTTCTCCAAATCCCAGACGAGGATTGTACCATCTCCACTGCCACTAAAGAGCGTTCTGCCCTCTGGTGAAAATGTCAGTTTATATACAGAACGGGTGTGTGCCGGTAGGGCATTGCATATTTGAGTATATGTGTCTGTGTCCCATAGTCGGATGAATCCGTCTGAACTCCCATTAGCGAGCGTTTTACCGTCTGAGGAGAACGCAAGGGAGCTAACCTTACCAGCATGACCCATGAAGATTGAGAGGTGCTCACCAGTTGTAGTGTCCCATAGATGAATAAACCCATCTCTATGTCCACTGGCAAGCGTTTTTCCATCAGGTGAAAATGCTAAGGCATGTGCTTCAGCAGAGCGTTCCGTGAGCAGAATTGTTTCGTTGCCGGTGTCAATATCCCATAGGAACATTGTTTTGTCTTTACTGGCACTTGCGAGCGTTTTGCCGTTTGGTGAGAATGTCAACGCGGTAATCTCATCGGCGTGTTCTGCAAGTATAGAAATACGCTGTCTGTTTGGTATATCCCACAATTCGACTGTCCCACCACGACTTCCGCTGGCAAGAATCGCATCATTTGGGGAGAATACAATTTCATCAATAAAACCCTTATGATCTGTTTTGAGAGTTGCAATAAAATCTTTTGTATCTGCGTTCCACAGTTGCACATCATCACTAACACTTCCGATTGCGACTGTCTTCCCATCTTGAGAGAAAGCAAAACTAAAAGCAAACCAATGATTGTTGATTGGGATTAACTGCTGATTTTCGGTCTCAGTGTTCCACAATCGCATTGTGCAATCGAAGCTTCCACCGACAAGCGTTTTACCGTCTTCAAGAAAGCCGAGTGCTTCTATTGACTCTGTATGTCCACTCGTCATTAAGTGCCGATTTCCAGTGTCAATGTTCCACAACTGGATCGAGTTGTCGCGACTTGCGCTGACCAAGGTCTTGCCATCTGCAGTAAAGTCCAGTGTTTCAATAGGGCGGATATGTTCCTTGAGGATACGACTGTTAGAGGATCGTTCACCACTAATATTACGTAACAGGCGCGGCAGCGTGAGTTTGCTGTTACCTGTAGCCGTAATATCCCACAATCTAATATCCCCACTGGAGTCTCCACTTGCCAAGGTTTTGCCATCCGGTGAGAACACCAAAGACCAGGCGAGATCTTCATTTTCTTCTATGGTATGCTTTAGGGTACCAGTCAACGAATCCCATACAAACACCTTGTTTCTACTGGCACTTGCAACGAAGTGGTGATTAGGGGACATGGCTAATGTGTCGCCATTGATTGAGTCTTGAGGTCCTACGAAGTGTAATACTTCACGTCCAGTATTAACATCCCATATATAGAATATGACTCCTCTGCCCCAACCCACACTGGCGAGTGTCTTGCCATCTTCCGAAAATGATAACACTTCAACGCCGCCTATACCTTTACCTATGGTAGAGATGTGTGTGCTGGTATCAATATCCCATAACTGAATTGCCCCGTTCTGGGACAAACTTCCAGTCGCAAGGGTTTTTCCATCTGGTGAGAAAGCTAATGTTCTAACGTTTTTTCTTTCTTCGCTGAATAGTGCCAGTTCTACTCCGGTATGTGTGTCATACAGCCAAACACCAATACTCGTTGCTACTGCCAACCGGCTACCATCGGGGGAAAACTTCACATCATTTATTGATCCCTTTCCAAGACGCGCTGTTGCACCTTCTGGTAAGTGCCACTGTGTATAGTCTTGAGCAAGACTATTTGACAAGAATCCTATGGTTAACAGAATAACCATTAAAAACCACGATTTTTTCATTGATTGATTCTCCTGTTTATGGGGACTATGAGATTGTGCTCATATTTATATGCAGAAAATATCAGAGATTTCCATGTTTAAAACATCTGGTGGATACTTGATTATTGATGACGCGATCTTGCAGTGAAAAAGGTGCATAATCTCTGAAGGAATCAAAAACTTAAAAAAACTTGATCTTGATTATTATTTTGAGTATAATGTATAAAAAGGTCATCAAAATTTTATCATTTTCTTTTCAGTGTGGTTAAAACCAAAACTTGTTATAGAAAAATTTGAAGGGAAAAATTATGGGAAGAAGACGCTCCAGAGCGCAATATTGTAAAGGTGAATTGATTGAACGCGAGGACTTTTCTGAAGATTTAGCGGCGTTCAAATTCCGTGTTGATAAACAGTTACCATTTATACCCGGGCAGTATGCTACGATCGGTTTTCAGGTTGGAGAGAAAATTGTCCAGCGTCCGTATTCGATCGTCTCCTCACCACACGAGCCGTTTATGGAGGTTTTCGTGGAATTAGTCCCTGAGGGCGCGACAACTCCGCTGTTTTGGGAACTGAAATTAGGAGACAGTGTCTTTATCAGGGATCGCCTCGTTGGGAAATTTGTATTGGACACGGAAAGTGGTATGACACGCCACGTCATGGCTGGAACTGTGACGGGTGCTGCACCGTATATTAGCATCGCACGGACGCAGAAAATTGAGCAAGAACAGGGCAAAGCGAGTCCACACCAAATCTTAACGATCGTCGGTGCGAGTTACTCTTGGGAACTTGGATATTACATGGATGAACTCAACGAACTCGCGGCACAGGAAGAGTGGTTCACATTTGTTCCGACAGTGAGTCGTCCGTGGGGAGATCCAGAATGGCAAGGCGAGAGCGGACGTGCCGAAGATGTTATTCGGAAGTACGGCGACCATCTCGGTTATGACCATACAAACGCAGTCGTTTACGCATGCGGACATCCACAGATGATCGAGAATTCAAAAGCGATTTGGGCGCGTGCGCGTTTCCCTGAAGAGCGGATTAAAGAGGAAAAATTCTTTGTGATGAAGGAAGAATAGCGGATTAGAAAACCACGCTTATAGAAGGACTATACCTAAACAGCGGCATCACGCGGATAATTTCGCGCGATGCCGCTGTTTGGTTTTCTCACCGAACTTTTTTGATTCCTTTAGTGTTTCTTTATCGTCCGCTTGGTAATTCTGGGTTTGGTGTTATAGGTATGATTTTAAAGGAGAAGTCTTTAGTCGCGATTATCTTCTTTTCTCCAAACAATCCGATCGGTCCTAACAATCGGACTTGCAAGGCTACTGATTTGCCTTTCGTATTCTGCTTGGCTGTCATAGGGATGCTAATATTCATGTTTCTGTTTTTGGGAATTTTCTTAATCTTCGTTAGATTCTCAAAATTTAACCCGTCTATGAATGAGGGCTGGATTCTAATTTCAATATTGCGCGCATCATTACCACTGTTGTGGATAATAAAATTAAGGTGGGCTGTTTCACCTGCATCAAGAAAGTCGTTCCCTGAAGGCTCATCTAAAATAGGTTTTTCGGGTATTGAGAGGTTCAGATTCCAGTTTGACCATGGGATTATACCAGGATTGATTGCGATAAAGGCTCCTACCGCAACAACACCCAGAATGACAACATAGGCTAAGACTTTTTTCCGACTGTCGCCTTTTCTCTCTCTATTTCTGGCGAGCTTTATCAATTGGATCAGTTCATGTGTGGGTTGATGTTTCGGATTACGTTTTAGTGCTTCATCCGCTGCAGCCTTTGCGTCATCATAGGCCTCTATGCCGAGATAAGCCTGTCCTAATCCATAGTACGCTTCTACGGAATTCGCGTCTTCCTGTATCACCTTTCTAAATACAGCAACTGCTTGATCATACTTCCTGTTGTTGAGGAAGATGAGTCCACGTTCTAAATCTCGATTCCTGTCCCTGGGGACGAGAGCAGTCTTTGTCTGCTCGGGTGGTTTCTCTGGCGGCGGCGCAGGACGTGCCTGTTTTATAGCGTCTAAGAGTCGGCGTGCGGGTTCTGAATTAGCTTCAATCCTTAACGCCGCGACTGCTGCGTTTTCTGCGTCATCAAGTTGCCCCATTTCCAGATAGACTTCGCCTAAACTCGTGTGTGCATCTACAAAATTCGGATCCGAGTCTATTGCCTTCTTAAATTCCGAAATGGCTTCTGTGTGCCTTTTAGCGTCACGGTAGACGATACCGAGTTCATAGTGCGTCTCATGTCTCGGTTTGGGATTTGATTCTGGGACCGCTGGTTGGTCCGGTTCTGAGGGTTCAGTCGTCTGTGTTTCCGATGGCGTGAAACTTGGATCAATCGCTTCCAAGAAGAATCGCACGGGTTGATAGTTGGCATCCAGTTTCAGCGCGTCTCTCGCTGTTTTTCTTGCCTTCTCAAGTTTCTGCTGTCCGAAGTAAGCGAGGGCAAGTGCATGATAGGCGGTTTTAGAAGTACTGTCGAGGGCTATTGTTTTCTTAAGGGCATCTACAGCACGGGAGTATTTTTCCATCTTCAGGTAGGTTAGCCCAAGGTTGTAGTGTGCAATCGTGAAATCTGGATCAAGCGTTACGGCATTTTGGAAAGCTGAAGCGGCTTCACTATAGTTTTCATCGTTGAGGTCGGTGATGCCTATGTTGTAATGTGTTTGCTTTATTGTATCTGTGAGTGCACGAGCGGGTTGATAATTCGAGTCAATTCTCAATGTTTCCGTGACAGCGTGAGTTGCGGCTTCCAAGTTGCCTGATTCTTGGTAGGCGCGTGCGAGGTTGTAGTGTGCGCGCTTAAGGTTTGGGGAGATCGATATTGCCCGTTCGAGATGTGGTATCGCTTTGTTTGGGTGTCCTTGTTCAACATAAGCGTGCCCGAGATGATAGCGGGCATCAACGAGATCTGGATCAGCGGCGATCGCTTTTTCCAATGCATCAATTGCGTTCTGATACGCCTGCATATCGATGTAGGCAGCACCCAGGTGGGCATAAATATGCGTCGTCTCAAGTGGAGAGGTATGCGAACTGTCTTCTAAATTAGCGTCGAGATTTATGGCTTTCTGAAATGCTGTAACGGCTTCGGTATGGCGTTTGTCATCTAAGTAAGTTTTGCCTTGGTCGCGATACGCTTCTATGATCGTACCGTGCAGCAGCAATGCTGGCTGATGCGTAGCGTCAAGTTTTAGTGCCGTTGTGACGGCGACACTTGCTTTCTCAAGTTCGTTCTGTTCGAGGTATGCGCGGCAGAGCGCGCAATGCGCGCCTATAAAATTAGCATCAAGTTTTATGGCGGCTTCGAATTCAGGGATTGCTCGGTCATATTGACCCGCTTCCAGATAAGCGATACCGAGATTGTAGTGTGCTTCTATTATAGCGTTCATTTTCTCGAAGGGAAAAGAGAGGTTATATGAACTTAATTCTTTGTTTTATATTACCAGATTTGCTTTAATTTTTCAAGGAAAAAACTTGTTGAATCAGGTTCGATTCTAAGGTATAATGGCGTTGCGAGTTTGGACTTAAAACGATTGGTGCAACCTATGCTGCGACGCTCCCATCCCTCTTCTACGTCCGCATCTCACCAAAAGATCCGTTGGCGGATTATTTGGCTTGGACTTGCACTGATTCCGTTCAATAACTATTGGGTCTTCGCATCGCTGCGTTGGGATCAAGGCTTCCCAACAACGATGTCCCTCTTTTTCAATACCATCTTTGCTCTCGTTGTCCTGATAGTCCTCAATACAGCCCTCCACCGATTCGCGCCGCGCGCCGCACTCACCCAAGGCGAACTGCTGACGCTCTATGCCATGCTATCCGTAGCCTCGGCTATCTGTGGACACGATCTATTTGAGGTGATTATTACCAATATCGCCACGGTCGGATGGTTAGCAACGGAGGAAAATGAGTGGAGCACTCTCTTCCATCGCTATATCCCGGATTGGCTTGCCTTGACAGATAAAAACACGTTGACTGTCTATTTTACGGGCGAGTCGAGCCTTTACCTACAACCGCACCTCCAGTTGTGGTGGAAACCTGTCTTGGCGTGGAGTGGGTTTATCATCGTTCTTCTGTACACGACGTTTTGCATCAACGTTATCCTGCGAAGACAATGGATTGAAATCGAACGGCTCAGTTATCCGATTATTGAGTTGCCGTATCAGATGACAACAGCGAATTTCTTCCGTTCAAAACCGCTGTGGGTGGGGATAATTATTGCAGGCGGGATAGATGTAATTAACGGACTCCATTTTCTGTATCCAAACTTTCCAGGACTCATGGGCGAATTCTATGACTTGCGTCCGCTGTTTACCACAAAACCTTGGAATGCGATTGGTTGGACCCCAATAGTCTTCTTCCCCTTCGTTATTGGGATGGCGTATTTCATTCCGCTTGATCTTTCATTTACATTCTGGTTTTTCTACATCTTTTGGAAATTTGAGATGATTTTCGGTAGTATCGCTGGCTTGCAACGGATTCCGGGATTCCCATTCATCTTTGACCAGTCGTTTGGGGTCTGTGTCGGTGTGTTAGGCATGACGTTGTGGAGTGCGCGACTCCATCTGCGGAATGTCTTCAAACAGGCGTGGCATGTTGGGAGAAAAACAGACTCGAACGAACCGATCTCCTACCGCGCCGCAATATTGGGGCTTGTCGGTGGCTTTCTGGTGCTGGCGGGTTTCTGGTGGATGGCGGGTATGTCATTTTGGGTGGCAGTGCTTGTCTTTGCTATCCATTTGACGACAGTGACCGTAATCACCCGCGTCCGTGCGGAGTTGGGACCGCCGATTCACGATTTGCGTTCTATGGGACCTGATGTTCTGCTCCCGAAAATATTTGGAATGCGTCGGCTTGGCGGACAGAATCTGGCACTGTTTTCGCTTGTGTTCTGCTTCAACCGTGCGTACCGAGGTAATACGATGCCGCATCAATTAGAGGGTTTTAAATTAGCGGAGCGATCTCGGAGTTCTTCGCGACGGATGGGAATCGCGATGCTCTTGGCGATGGTGCTGAGTCCTATCGCTGCATTTTGGGGCGCGCTTCATATCGGTTATGAAAGTGGCGCGGTTGAAGTATGGTCGGGTTCTGTGTTTAACCGCACACAGAATTGGTTAACGAACCCGATGCCTGTAAACATTCCGTCGTTGATTGCTATGGTTTTTGGACTTCTGTTCGCGTTTGGTTTGACCCTGGTTCGACTCCGATTTTTCTGGTGGCCCCTGTATCCGATTGGGTACGCAATTTCTGGGACGTGGGCTGTGAACTTCTTCTGGTTTTCGGTCTTTATCAGTTACTTCATCAAGTTGGCGATTCTGCGTTTCGGCGGCATCCAAACATACCGACGGGTTGCCCCGTTCTTTTTAGGGTTAATTCTCGGAGAATTCTTGGTCGGAAGTTTCTGGGGGCTTCTCGGTATCTTCCTGCAAAAGCCGATGTATCGATTTATTTGGTAAGAAAACTGTCAAAATTTCGAGCCGTGTCTGCCCGTTGTGTATTAGTTTTTCACTTGACAGAGACCTGCTACTTCTTTTAATATATAGTGAGTTTCTATACTATGAAGGATACCGCGGTATGTTCGCGGATTGAGGGTTTCTGGGACTTTTATGGCACAGATTCAACAACTTCGTCGGATTACAATATGGGGCGTCGGCTTAATCGGCGGTTCGCTCGGGCTTGCACTCAAGAAGAATGGATTTCAAGGACAACGCGTTGGACTGGGACGAAACATCGGTAGGCTTGAAAACGCAGTCACGCAGGATGCTGTTGATGTCGTAACAACAGATGTAGCAGAGGGCATTCGCGAGAGCGATCTTGTTGTGCTCTGTACACCCGTCGAATTAGTGCCTGCCTTGGTGCAGCGTATCGCTGAATCTGTCGAACCACAGCAACATCGCATCGTGTTGACGGACGCGGGTAGCACAAAGTCTGTGCTGGTGAAGTCGGTTGAGAAACGTCTGAAGGCGCACGATTCGGATATCCTCTCTTTTGTAGGTGGACACCCTATGGCGGGTTCACATGAAACCGGTGTGGGGGCAGCACGGGCAACGCTCTTTGAAAACGCGAAATGTATTTTGACGCCGACAGAAAACAGTGATCCCGGTGCTTTAGACTTGGTTAAAAATCTGTGGGAATTTGTCGGGGCAGTACCATATCTCCTTTCCCCTGAAACACATGATCGGCTCATCGGTGCCGCAAGCCATCTACCACATCTCATTGCGAGTATACTCACGAACACCGTTGCAGATGTGGAGACGGAGGACAGCAAAGCCTTGGACTTTACGGCGTCCGGCTTTCGGGATTCCACCCGTATCGCAGCCGGATCACCCGACTTATGGACGGGTATTTTTACGCAGAATAGCGATGTCCTTTTATCTTTGATTGATGACATGGTTGCGAATTTAATAGAATTCAAGTCTTTACTGCAAACAGAAGATTTTGCTGAGGTTGAACGTGTGCTTTTGGAAGCACAAACTGTAATTAAAAAACGGGAAGAAATGTCAGGAGGCTCATGAAAAAGATTGGATCTCAGGTGACGATTGCGATAGATGGACCCGCCGGGTCTGGGAAAAGCACGGTGGCTCGACGCATCGCAGAAAGACTCGGCTTACTTTATCTCGATTCCGGTGCTATGTACCGAGCCGTAACTTTATTGGCAATTGCGGATGGACTCGCAGCAGATAGCCCGAAACTGATTGAACAGGTGAAGACGTGCCATATTGAATTTGAAGATAATGGCAAAACGATTTTGCTCGATGCCGAAGATGTATCTGTTCAAATCCGAACGCCAGCAGTCAATAGGCTCGTTGCAGACGTTGCAAAAGTACCGGAGATTCGCCATGAGATCGTGAAACATCAACAGCGAATTGGGGCAGAAGGGAGCATCATCGCTGAGGGCAGGGATTTGACCACTATTGTTTTTCCCAATGCAGATTATAAGTTCTATCTTGATGCTTCTGTGACAGAACGTGCGAAGCGTAGACTCGCTGATCTTCAGGCACAAAATGTAGAGACAACGTTGGCGTCGGTTGCAGCAGAGATTACGGCGCGCGATGAGAAAGATACAACACGGGAACACAGTCCTCTCCGTGCTGCTGACGATGCGATGATCGTTGATACAACCGATAAGACAATTGATGAAGTTGTTGATTTTATTATCGCACGAGTGTGTGAAAGCCAATCGTGATAGTGAAGTAGGAGGGGTTTGTAACCCCGATTTTTTATGTGGTATACCAATAATCACTTCTGGACATCCCGTTCACTCTATCGATGGGGACATCGGATCACGAACCTTTTCTGTAAGGCTGTGGGACGCCTTGAGGTTCGAGGCGTTGAGCACATTCCGACGGAAGGCGGCGTGTTGTTCCTTTCAAATCACGTCAGTTTTCTTGACCCTGTGATTGTCGGTTCTGCTGCAAACCGTGAGGTTCATTACATGGCGAGGAGTAATGCTTTTGACATTCCCGGCTTAGGGAAAATCATTGCAGCCTATAACGCTTATCCTGTAAATAGAGGTGCGCCAGACTTAGGCGCGTTGCGAAAGACGATCTCACTTTTGAAAAATGGTAACGCCGTGCTTATATTTCCAGAGGGAACTCGTAGTGTTGATGGGACATTGGGAAAGGCGCGTGATGGGGCATGTTTTATTGCGCATCGAGCGGGTGTTCCGACGATCCCTGTTTTTCATAGTGGTGCAGAACGGGTGTTGCCACGCAACAGTAAACGGTTGCGACGGGCACAGTTAACTGTCACCTTTGGGGAACCGCTGGAACTTGCCAATACCGGCGAATTCGAGACAAATCGTGAAATGTACCAACAGATGGGAAATCAGATAATGGATGCAATCGCGGACTTACGAGATCAGACGCTCAGCTCGTAGGGTTCGCAAGGATGAGTAGAACATCACCCTCCTGGACCTGATAGGTTTTACCCTCGGCTCTCAGCAAGCCTTTACTTCGTGCTTCAGGGTAGCTGCCACACGCCACTAAATCTGCCCAATTAATCGTCTCTGAACGGATAAAAGCATTCGCAAAGTCGGTATGAACGCGTCCCGCTGCGTCAACAGCAGTTTGTCCTTCTCGTAGTGTCCATGCGCGAGATTCGGTTGGGTTGACTGTAAAGAATGTGATTAATCCGAGTAGTCGATACGAAATTTGAATGAACCGCTCTAATGCCGATTCGCACAACCCCATCTCTTCCATAAAAATCTCTGCGTCGGCGTCGTCGAGTTCTGAGAGTTCCATCTCTAATTGCGCAGCGAGAACGATGACCGCTGTTTCTGCCACCGCCTCGAATTTCCTGAAGTCTTTGAGAATGTCATCAGCTGCGTCGAGTTGTGTTTCGCTGATATTGCATACCAGCAATAGTGGTTTCTGCGTCAAAAACCCGTAACCGCGTATCAACTTCTCGTCATTAGCAGATAGGTCGAGGACCCGGAGCGGTTTTCCATCTTCCAAGGTCTGCTGACATACTTCTAAAAGCCGAATTTCACTTTGAAGTTCTGGGAGTTTCTGGCTTTGATACTGCTTACGGAGTCGGGTGAGCCTTCCTTCAACAATCTGCAAATCTGCCAATGCGAATTCAAGAGAGACACTCTCAATATCGCGTTCTGCGTCAACGCTGCCATCGACATGTGGAACCGTTTCATCTTCAAAGAGTCTAACAACGTGTGCGAGTGCATCGACTGTACGAAGAGCCGCGAGCGTTCCAGAATCCAGTTCTGCCTGTTCTATATCCGATTTGGTTACGCCAGCAACGTCCACATAGTCAATAGTAGCAGGCGTCATTTTTTTACTTTCAAATATTTCTGCTAACTGTTCCAAGCGTTCATCTGGGATATTGGCAATACTGAGGTTTGTCTGTCCACGATTCGTGTAGCCCCCAATTTCAGCATTCGATTGGGCTAAGATATTGAATACTGTCGTCTTTCCGACTTGGGGTCTGCCCACAATACCAATTTTCATTTTTTGTTGACCTATAATTCAATAGCAATTCATTTAGTTTTCCAGTAATTCGGACGGGGATGCCCGAACTTGTTCGGGACACGATACAAGAACCCGAATAAATTCGGGCATCCAGACAATAGACATCCTTCACATATGTGGACTTATTTCTTAAAACTAAATAGCCCTAAATTCAATAGAAAAATCTGTTGACAACATCTGTCTAACGTGTTAGTATAAGTGTTAGACAAAGGGTCCAACCCGGAGGTGAATTGAACATGGCTACCCAGAACGGGAAGTGGAAACGGCACATCGTTAGAGTTTTGACCGTTCTCTTAATCCTCACGGTATGCCTTGCGGTTTTGCAATGGTTTATTATCAAGGAATTATTCGGTTTTGGCACAGATATGGTGAAAGACGCCTTGATTCGACAGGCACCGGAAGGTGTAGATCGATATGACATTGAGGCAACTTTTGACCGGGTCAAAACCGCTGGTATGCAACTGCCGTTCAGTTTCCTCACTGGGAAAATCAGTCTCCGCAAGATCAGAGCTGTTGGCAGGTATGCGATAGAAGCCAATAAAGATGAAGTTTGGGACGCTGATGAAATCAACACGCTTTTGCGGATGATGAACGCCTCTGTCGGATTTAAAGGAGGAATCGAGTGAGTTGCAATATCGTTTGCAAACGACACTTAAACAATGCAAGCAAACATTACGCCCCCTTATGAAAAATTTGCCTACGCCTATGACCGGATGATGACGAATGTGAACTATACGCGTTGGACATATTACATCGAATCCCTTTTCGATAGGTATGATTCTAAGCCGCGCCGCGTCCTCGATTTGGCGTGCGGGACCTGTGCTTTGACCATGCAACTGGCGTCAAAAGGCTATAAAATGACTGGGGTGGACCGTGCAGTTGGCATGTTGGACATCGCCAAGGAGAAAGTTGCAGAACAGGGTCTCGACATTAAATTGCATCATGGCGATATGCGCGACTTCCAATTGAACCAGCGATTTGATGCAATCCTTTGTACGTATGATAGCATCAACTATGCCTATGATGAAGATGAGTTAAGCAGCGTCTTTGAAAGTGTTGCTGTGCATCTTGAACCCGACGGCTTGTTTATTTTTGATGTGACTACAGAACGCAACATCGTTGAGCATTTTCACAACAAAACGTTCGCTGCAAACCATGAGGATTATACCTACATCTGGAAAAATAATTACCTCCATCACAGCAAAATGTGCCGAACGGTACTAACCTTTTTTATCCGTGAAGGTGAATTATTTCGACGCCATGAAGAGGTACATCAACAGCGAATCTTTGAAGTCCCTATTGTCAATGATCTACTCAAGAAGGCTGGTTACAAACCGTTGAGTGCTTACGATATGTACACTTTCAGTCGTTGGAACCGCTATTCGGATCGTATTAATTTTACGGCACGCTTGATGTAATAGCGGTTCGCTCGGAAAGTCCACTTAGAAGTCTGCTGCGATCAGATCGCCTACCTCTTCCGTAGTATAGCCCATGCGTCCGGCACCGAGGTCTTTAATCTTTCCACTGGCAAGCAGATCACTAATTGATTTATCTACTTTTGCGGCGGCATCTGCATGCCCCAGGTGATCTAACATCATGCCCGCTGCACCTATCGCCGCGATCGGGTTAATCTCGTTTTTACCGGTATAGCGCGGTGCCGAGCCGTGAATCGGTTCAAACATCGCTACACTCTCTGGATTCAGATTACCAGATGCTGCGATTCCCATGCCACCTTGAATCATTGCCCCCAAGTCAGTGATGATGTCGCCGAACATATTGCACGTCACAATGACATCGAACCACTCCGGATTTTTCACCATCCACATCGTCGTCGCATCAACGAAAGCATATTCCTTCTTAATGTCGGAATAATCTTCGCCGACTTCATCAAAAACGCGTCGCCACAGGTCGTGCGCGTAGGTGAGAACGTTTGCCTTATCGCAAAGCGTCAATGTATTTTCTTTGTTGCGCTTTTGGGTAAGTTCATAAGCGTAGCGGACGCAACGTTCCACGCCTTTGTAGGTGTTAATCATTTCCTGAATGGCAACTTCATCGCGCGTTCCACGTTTCAGAAAACCACCAATACCGGCGTATAAACCTTCGGTGTTTTCGCGAACGATAATAAAATCGATATCCTCGGGTCCTTTGTCTTTCAGAGGTGTAGGCACGCCTGGATAAAGTTTGACGGGACGGAGGTTGATATACAGATCGAGTTCAAACCGGACCTTTAGCAGGATCCCTTTCTCCAAAATACCGGGTTTGACATCGGGGTGTCCGATAGCACCGAGATAAATAGCGTCGAGTCCTCGAAGTTCTTCTAAAACCGAATCCGGTAACACTTCACCGGTTTTCAGATACCGGTCGCCACCGACATCGTATTCAACTGTTTCGTACTGTATTCCTGCTTCTGCGGCTGCTGCCCCGAAGACCTTCATTGCTTCGCGTGTTACTTCGGGGCCGATTCCATCGCCGGGAATGAGGCCGATTTTATACATGTATTTCCTCCAAATGTTGGTGTCACAGATTTTATCGTAATTTTCGGGTTGAGACTTGTCATCAAGACAAAAGATTCCTAATATTTTACTACATCTGGGGTGATATTGCAAATTGGGTGCTTTTTCGCGGGTTCGAGACAGAAAACTGAATGACCATAGTGAACCGAGAATTTGGTGTTTCTCCAAAAAGCGGAGACGTGCTATAATGATCGTCTACATTGTGGGGCATTTTCAGACATCGGAGGAGCACTTTGATTACTGAAGCGCGCTTGGCGGGCATTCTCAATCAATTTCGCGATCAGCGTATCCTTGTTATCGGGGATTTTTATCTCGATGCTTATTGGTACATAGACAAAACACGATCAACACTATCTCTGGAAACGCCGTGGCATACCAATCCCGTCGTGGAGCAACGCTATAGTCCCGGTGCAGCAGGCACAGTCACGAATAACCTAAAGGCGTTGGGTGTCGGTAGTGTCTACACATTGGGTGTAATAGGCGAAGATGGGTTTGGTGGGACACTGCTGAATCGTCTACAGGAGAACGGATGCCTTACCGATTTCATGATACAGGTGCCAGATTGGGTTACGCCTACTTATCTCAAACCGATCCACCGCGGTTATGAAGGCGTCGAGACCGAAGGACCACGATTTGATATTGAAAACCAATCGCCGATGTTAGAAGGTGTTGAAGCCACAGTTATCGATGCACTGCAAGCCTGTGTTCCTCTAGTTGATGGTGTAATCGTTGGCGATCAGATGCCCATTGAGAATTTGGGTGTTATCACTAACGGCGTGAGAGAGGGATTGTGCGAATTGGCATTGGCGTTCCCTGATAAGATTTTTTTCGCAGACTCCCGTGCGCGGATTGGTGCGTACCGAGATGTGATTATTAAGCCGAACCGGTTTGAGGCAAAACGCGCTGTTGAGCCAGAATGGGGCGGACAGGAAGTTGACATTGAGGCGGCGAAGCAGTGTGCTGTTGTCCTCGCGCAGCAGACGCAAAACACGGTATACATTACCCTCGGTGAAAACGGTATGCTTGTCTACTGTGAAGGGAAATTTAGCCACATCCCAGGTATTCCTGTTGATAGTGAGATTGACCCAGTTGGTGCCGGTGACAGCGTTTCGGCGGGTCTTGTTGCAACGCTCTGTAGCCTTTGCTCTTCACAAAAGTCGGTGGCAGCTGTTGAAGCGGCTTATGTCAGCAATCTTGTGGCTTCGATTACTGTTACCAAAATCGGTACAACCGGCACAGCGTCACCGTCAGAAATCCTCAAACGCCATCGGAACTACGTAAATCTATGAATCTTTTTGATGTGATAACCCAGCGCCGCAGCCATCGCGGGACATTTCAGGAACGTATGATAGAGACCGATGACCTTGAGAAACTTATTGAGGCTGCGCGGTGGACTCCGTCACCGTTTAATGTTCAGCCTTGGGAGCTTGTACTCATTCAGGAAACAGAAGGAAAATCGGCACTCGCGGATCTTACGGAGCGCGCTATTATTGCGCAATTCAAAGATGCCAATTTTCTTGATGACAACAGCCGTTGGATGCGTCTCACGGAGAAGGAATGGCAAGAACAGGGTGATGGCGTGCTGCTCTCGGAACACGTCACACTACCAAAACCGCTTCAGAATGCTCCGGAAAAACTATTACAGGAGTTGTTGAAAAACGCAAAATCTTTTACGCTTTTGGGTCATCTGGGTGCGGGGAAGATACCCGCCAAAGAGATTGCTTTACAGGTACGCGAGGCACCGTTGCTCATGCTGGTTACGATGAATTGCAAAAGGTATCCGCCTGGTGATGGTGGGACTCGATGGATGTGGTTGAGTATGGGGATGTTGATTCAAAACATCCTTCTCGCTGCAACAGCACTGGACATCGGTGTGCAGTTTGTCAGTGCGCCTTTAGAGCGTTCAGTAGACCGTGAGCAGATTCGTCAACGTTTTAATATTCCGATCTTTCATGAAGTGATTACGCTGCTTAGGCTGGGGTATATTGAGAAGGAGACAGGGAACTCTGTCCGGTTACCGACATCAGAGTTTGTGCACTTTGAAAAGATAAAATAAGTGCGGTTTATTGGTGGTATGGGCGGGCAGGAATACCCGCCTCGACGGGAGCTGGCATATTCACTTAGCGATTTTGCAGTGATTCTTTCAATGCCGCTTTTTGTTTTTTCAGGCGTCGTTGTTGGCGTTGACGGATTTGTGTCCGACGCCGGACCTGCCCACTTTTACTACGTGGCATAATTTTACCTCCTTTCTTCGATCGTTTTGGCAAGGTACATCAGTGCCGATGTGCATCGCGCTTCTATCTCTGCCATCGCAATGCTAAGTTCCGCTTCAGAACGTGCGTGTAGCTGAAGCCGTTCTTCGGTAACCCTGACGTACCGTTTATTCTCTGCATCAACAAATTCAACCTGTTCGTCGCTTTCATTTACTAAAGTGTAATTGAGGTGCCCGTTTCGTGAGGATGTTTCATTTGTTTGTGCTTCAAAACTCTCTTTTATTGCCAGCCCGTTGAAATTTTTGTAGAGAGCTCGAGCAGGGAGTTCATCAGGGGACAGAGATGGCGGTTGTAATGCTGTTTCTGGAACAGGTGCTTCGGCGTTTATAACAGTCTCTGAATCTGAGTCTAACACTGGTTCCTGTATCGCGGCTACCTTCAGTTCTTCGGGATTAGGCAAGTGATGCGCAATTTGGGTTTCTGTTACCCTTTCTATTGCCGTCGAATACGAAGGCACCGATTCGGTATCGACATTTGCGCGGTGTTTGTCATCTACGCTGGTGTTCGAAAATACAGAAATCTGTTGAGACGCATCAGTTTCTAAATCTTCGTGCTCCAATACATCCGAAAGTATTTCTTTAACGCCCTCACGCCACTCGATAATTACGTCTTGTTCTTCCACAAGCACCCGTAGCGTTTCGATCCCGATAGTTTGAATCATTGGATGAAATGCCAATATTTCCGGTGGTGCTGCCTCAAAAAGGGAACGGGTAACATAAGCGACCTCTGCGAGTTTTCGGTCGCCGCTCAACTTGAGTCGGGTTTCACATGCTGAGAGTGCCTGTCCGAGTTGCCTCATAAATTCCGGGGTAACCAAATGTGGTAAGACTTCTAACCGAAAACTTTCGCACGCTTGATCTGCCTCTGGCACTGAAGCCGATGGTTCCGCAAGTGCTATCTCTTCGTCCAATACATTTGTTAGGGAAAACGGATTCACTTCGACTGGTGTATCTATAGGGGTATTTGGACCACCTACTTCATGATCATTCAGTAGTTCCATCACACGTGTATACATCAGTTCTGGATCGAAAAGCACTCCTTCGAGTTCAGGTTCATCGAGCAATTTTCGGCTCTGTGAGATACAGGCATGTAAATGCTCTTCTTCCGATTTCTCGTGCCGGAGTCGGCGTTGCTTTTCGAGCGCAAGCTGCTTTTGCCTAGATTTTTGGCCGCGCTTTCGCTTTTCGCGCTTTCGCGCCACATTTGCAGAACGGCGTCCCTTTTTTTTAGCCATAGGAATGTATTTTTGCTATTACTAACATAGTTATTTGATGAATGCTTCAATAGCTGTTTGTGTTCTAAACAGTATGGAGCATCAAGTTTAGCACATTATTTTTAAGTATATACCAACATGTTTTCATTGTCAAGTCTAAATTTATAGGTATTTCGAGGGTGTTCAGAAAGAAATACCTATGCCGTAAGCATCTGACGCATCACTTTTCACACATAAAATTAACAATTATTGTTATAGATATTACAATTGTTGCATGTAACTTGCATATTCGCATAATGTTTAGTATAATTATAGTACGTTTTGTGAAGAATGCGTAGAATGTTTGCTACGTTTTCTGATATTAGTTAATCTGTAAACAGTTGTGTTAATTTCTCACTGGTTGTAAATCGGTAGGGAGAATCTGGCTTTTACGCCAAAATCATAAGGAAAATTATGTTTTACACAAATTATATTAAACCGATCATCCTCGCGCTTAGCATCGTTATAGGCATTTTGATGTGCACGTTTACGACGGTTATGGCGGAAGAGCACTCGGACGAGGTAGAAGAATCGGAAGCCACAAGTGATGCTGAGACTTCTGAAGAAGCATCCGAGGAAGCATCCGAAGAAGCATCCGAGGAAGCATCCGGAGGGGATAGTGCTGTCAGGCTTGAAAGTCTGGTTGTTGTGGGTACGCGTGCGCGACCGCGCTCCGTCTTGGATTCGGCAGTACCGATTGATATTGTCTCAAACGAATCCTTTGAAAAACAGGGTGGCGCAGATCTACCGGATTTGCTGAGAACTTTGGTGCCGTCTTATAACGTCAATACGCAACCGATTAGCGATGCGTCAACGGTGGTCCGTCCGGCGAATTTACGTGGGCTTGCCCCAGATCATACGCTGGTACTGGTCAATAACAAGCGTCGACACCGTGCCTCAGTGATTCACTGGCTCGGGAACGGTTTATCTGATGGTTCACAGGGACCTGATCTGTCGCCTATTCCGGCAATCGCGTTGAGACAGGTTGAGATCCTACGCGATGGAGCATCCGCACAATACGGTTCTGATGCCATTGCTGGTGTGATGAATTTTCAATTGAAAGACAACCACGAAGGCGGTGCGCTTGAATTCAAACCTGGTATCTACCAGTTCGGTGATGGCAGACAGTTCGCTGTTGCTGGTAACGTCGGTTTAGGGAATCCAGACGCGTGGAGTAGCCTCAGCTTTGAATACGGGGGTGCGGATCCGACCGTTCGATCTGTCCAACGTACTGATGCTTTAAACATGATTAACGCAGGTAATTTCAGAGTGAAAGATCCTGCGCAAATTTGGGGACAGCCGATTGTGGAGAATGACTTGAAACTCTTCGCCAACTACGGTGCTACCCTCACAGATACCATCAATTTCTATGGACATGCTAACTACGCCCGCAAGCGGGTTGAAGGCGGATTCTATTTCCGTAATCCAAATACTCGCAGTGGCGTGTTTAGCACGACTGGTGGAGAGACGTTGCTCGTCGGGGATTTGCGAGGTTTGACAGCCGAGATGGCGGAATGGGAGGCTCGAAAGCAGGCAGCAGAGGCTGCCGGACAGGAGTTTACCGAACTGTCGCCTCACGATGCTGATGATATCCCGATAACCAACCATGTCCCTGATCCGGAACGGTTGCAAGCCGTCAGGAATGACCCGAACCTATTCACATTCCAGGAGATGTTCCCTGGGGGATTCACACCCAGATTTGGCGCGTTCGCTTGGGATACTTCCGTCGTTCTTGGTGTTAAGGGTACTGCTCTGGAAGAAGCGTTAGGCAAACCGCTAACGTGGGATGTGAGTGGTTCTTTTGGACGGCACCATGCCGATTTCTTTATCTTCAACACGGTCAATGCTTCCCTCGGACCCGATACACCGACATATTTTGATCCAGGTGATTATATCCAGACGGATTACAACCTCAACTTTGATGTAGCCTATCCGCTCAGCGACATGGTGTTCCTCGCTTCTGGTTTAGAATATCGGGACGAAGGATTTGAAATCATAGAGGGCGAACGCGAGTCGCATCAGATCGGGCCCCTCGCAGCTCAAGGTTTCACTGCTGCCTCCAACGGATTTTCAGGGTTCAGCCCAGTTGCGGCAGGCAAGTGGCACCGTTACAACGTCGCGGCGTATCTGGAAACTGAAATCAGACCGATTGATCCACTGCTGATTGCTCTGGCTGTGCGCGGTGAACAATTTGAGATTTTCGGTAGCACCCTGAACTACAAAGCCGCTGTAAACTACAAGGTTACGGAAACGATGCGGTTGCGGGGAAGTTATAGTACTGGGTTCCGCGCACCGACCCCCGGGCAGCAAAATACGTTCAACATTACCACTGAATACGATTTTGCGAAGGGTGATCTCGTTAATAAAGGGACAATTCCTTCCACCAACGCTGCTGTTGGCGTTGTGACAGGCAAGGAAGATAACTCGCTTGACCCGGAAACATCAAATAACTTCACAGGTGGATTTACCGTTGATATTTTGGGCGTAAATCTCACGATGGACTTTTTTGATATTCGGCTGAAAAACCGGTTATCGGTGTCACAACACTTTACATTGACTAACGCGCAGAAGGCGGATCTTATCGCCGCAGGTGTAACCAGTGCAGCGAATCTGGAAACATTCCAGTTCTTTATCAATGACTTCGCTACTACAACCAATGGTATTGACTTGGTCCTTACAGCACCAATACCGAATGGGACTGCCATCGCTGTCTATAACTTCACGAACACCACAGTTACCGATCACAACCCGGATACGCTGGACGATCATCGAATCAGGGAACTGGAAGAGAACTTACCTGAACACCGCGCCAGCCTGACTGTTGTTCAATCCATAACGGATGCGTGGGGCGTGCTCGGTCGCGCCAGTTATTTCAGCGGTTGGTTCGATTCTGAAGATTTCTTACAGAATCCAGATGTGCCAGGCACTGGAGAATACACTGGAAGGGTTATTTTCGACTTAGAAACCACTTACGCCGTAGGTTCCGGATTGGCTCTCACTCTCGGTGGAAAAAATATCCTTAATACCTATCCCGATGAAAATCCGAATGCTGCTGGTTCTGTTGGTAACAAATACGGACAGTTCAGCCCGTTTGGGTTTGATGGCGCATTTTGGTATGCCAAAGTCGGATACAAATTCTAAAACCTATCTCCTGAAAGCATTAGAGATGCTTTTCCCCAAAGGGCGCGGTTTTCAACCGCGCCTCTCTTTCATTTCACATAAATCCGATTATAAACAGTAGTATTTTCATAACGAAAAACAAGGAGACTTGTTTATGAAAGTCGCTCTTCGTTTTCAAAAGACGCCCCTTCTGATGCAGGTTGTTTTGGCAATTTTTATAGGTTTATCATCTGTAGCAGTAGCGCAGGGAAGTGAAGAAGAAGCGTCGGAAACTCAAATGGAATCAAGCGAAGCGACCCCTGAGCAAGAGGTCGTAACGCTTGAAGGTATGGTAGTCGTAGGAACACGTGCGAAACCCCGTTCGATACTCGAATCTGTAGTGCCCATTGATGTTTTGCCGAGTGATGACTTCGTCAAGCAGGGCAGTACAGATTTACCCGACCTGTTGAGAAATCTCGTCCCCTCTTACAATGTCAATGCACAGCCTATCGCTGATGCAGCGACTGTCGTCCGTCCGGCGAATCTGCGAGGATTGGCACCCGATCACACATTACTGCTCGTTAACGGTAAACGTCGGCACCGCGCTTCGGTAATTGCTTGGCTCGGCAATGGTTTGTCCGATGGCGCACAAGGCGCAGATCTCTCGCCTATCCCCTCTATCGCGCTAAAGCAGGTGGAGGTGCTGCGAGATGGCGCGTCGGCACTGTACGGCTCTGATGCTATCGCTGGTGTCATGAATCTACAGCTTAAAGACAGTTACCAAGGTGGCTCTCTTGAAATCAAACCCGGTATTTACCAAGTTGGCGATGGTCTCTCATACGCACTCGCTGGGAATATCGGTTTGGGGAGGGAAGATCTCTGGGCGAATCTGAGTGTAGAATACGGTGGAATGAATGAGACCGATCGCTCCGTCCAACGTGATGATGCCGCTGCACTCATCAGTGCTGGAAATACAGATGTCGCAGATCCCGCTCAGTCTTGGGGACACCCCATTATTAGAAACGGGGTCAAACTTTTTGCAAACTACGGCGCGAGTATTACTGAGGACATTAACTTCTACGGTCATGCAAACTACGCACAGAAAGAAGTTGAAGGCGGGTTCTACTTCCGAAATCCCAATACCCGCGGAGCTGTCTTTAGCAATGATGGTGGAGAAACCTTGCTCGTTGGGCGTTTGTCCGGGACAGGCGAAATTCCGGTCGTCAAGATAACTAATAACGTTCCCGATCCAGTTGCTCTGAAACAGGTCCTTGATGACCCGAATCTTTTTACATTCCATGAGTTGTTTCCCGGTGGGTTCACACCGCGCTTCGGCGCAGATACACAAGATGCATCCCTCCTCGTTGGGTTCAAAGGTACAGTCGCGGAGGATTTGGGATGGGATTTGAGTGCCTACTATGGACGGCATGCTTCCGATTTCTTTATCAGAAATACCGTCAATGCCTCGCTTGGACCAGACACACCAACTGAGTTTGATCCAGGTAATTATATTCAAGCCGATACCAGCATTAACCTTGACTTAACCTATCCGCTGCACGACATGATCTTCCTCGCCTCAGGCTTGGAATATCGAACGGAGACCTTTGAGATTGTGCAGGGACAAATTGAGTCTTGGGAAATTGGTCCATTGGCAAGTCAAGGGTTTAGTTCAGGCTCCAACGGATTCCCCGGTTTCAGTGATATTGCTGAAGGAAGTTGGACCCGGTCTAACTTTGCTGGGTATTTGGAAAGTCAATTGAACCCTCTAAACTTTTGGACAATTAGTGCTGCGGTCCGTGGTGAATACTTCAATGATTTTGGTAGCACAATCAACTACAAGGTTGCAACAAACTACGGTATTGCTGACACGCTTAAAGATCTTCTGTCCGTTGATCCGATTGTTGATTTAAGAGTGCGAGGCAGTTACAGCACCGGTTTCCGAGCACCGACCCCAGGGCAGCAAAACGCCTTTAACGTCTCAACGGAATTCGGTGAAAACAATACGTTAGTCAATAAAGGGACAATTCCTTCTACGCATGCTGCAGCAGCTTTGGTGGGTGGTAAGCAACTTGAACCCGAAAAATCAAAGAACTTCACGGTTGGAACGATTGTTGCTCACGCTATTGCCAGCATCACTGTAGACTATTTCAACATCAAGGTAGAGGATCGCTTGGCACCCTCGAAGGATTTCAATCGCGGTGAAAACATTACGGAAGCACAGATCCAGCAGCTCGTCGCTGAAGGCATCACAAGTGCTGGGAACTTACAGGAATTTCGATTCTTTACCAACGAATTTGAAACGAGTACCCAAGGGGTTGACGTGATTCTCACGGCACCTGTGCTGAACGGGACACTGAGTGTTGCATACAACTGGACGGCTACAGAGGTAACCAAATTCAATCCCGCTATTCTCAACGAAGTCCGTGTCAGATTATTGGAAGAGGGGGTCCCTCGCCAGCGTGGAAATGTGACACTCACTCAAGGCATTGGCGATAGTTTGGGAGTATTGGGACGCGTCAATTATTACGGTCCTTGGTACGAAAATGCCGTAGGCGAACAAACCTACGACGGCGCGTTTTTGGTGGACCTTGAAGTCAGTTACGCAGTCATCGAAAACTTAGGAATTACGATTGGTGTCAATAATGTTCTCAATGTTGAACCTGACAACGTCACTTGGGCGGATCCCGATATTGAGAACTTTACCGGTGCAATCGTTGGGAGACCCTTTGGTGAATATAGTCCTTATGGGTTTGGCGGCGCGTTCTGGTATACCAAGGTTGGTTACAGTTTTTAGGACCACACAGTTTTTATGGTAGATTTTAGAATTACTTGGACACTCTCATCGCCGAGGCACGGGGACCTCGTCGAACAGAGGTGCTCTGTTATTGGATTTATGGATGGAAGAAGTGTCTATTTATTTTTAGGATTCACCATAGTTTGTGCCAGGAAGGGGTTTCCTGCCGCTTCCTAACATGAGAGGAAATCTTTATGCTAACTCAATGGAATAGAACAATGCTCAAAGATGTAGCTATTTTCGGAATCATCGCTTCATTCTTCTTAATGAGCATTTTCTTTTTAAGTTGCAATCGTATTCAAGGAGTCGTTGCGCCTGATCAGGTACATGTTCCCGAGGACACAGATACAGTCAAAATTGGTTTCATCTATAGTCCTCCTGATCCGGGAACAACTCGAAACGGTGCTGAATTAGCGGTTGCTTTCGCAAATCAGACGGGCGGAGTCAACGGGCTGCCGATAGAACTTCTCATTGGAGACGATAAAGGAGATTCAGTTCTCAGTGTCCAACACGCCGAGGAATTAATCGCTGCCGGAGTATTGGCAATTGTAGGTCCCGACTACAGTGATATAGCAGTAGAAGTAGGAGCGGTTGCTCAACAACATGGTATACCGATGGTGACAACCTATCCAACGAACCCAAAGGTTCCACGGAATGGTGATTTCTCGTTCATGGGGGCGTACATCGATCCCTACCAGGCAAGTGTAATGGCGAATTACGCCGTGCAGGAATTAGGCGCAATGACTGCTGCTGTCCTCACAGAAACCGGTGATAGTTATTCGGAAGGACTATCGAATGCTTTTATTGAAGGTTTTACTATGCAAGGAGGCACGATTGCTGTCCATCAATTTTACGATACAGGTGCGACAGATTTCACAGAACAGTTAATGGCGATTGCTGCGATTGACCCTGGTGTTGATGTTGTCTTTTTAGCAGGCTTAGGCTCCGAATTTCCATTGGCAGTAAAACAGGCAAGGTCTGCTGATTTCAGTATTACCGCTACCTTCCTCGGAGGCGATGGTTGGGATCGCCCCGACTTAGTTGAAATTGGTGGGATGGGGGTTGAGGGCAGCTTCTTTACGAATCACTTTTCACCCGATGGTCAATTAAGCGAAACAGCGCACCAATTTGTTAGTGCCTATACGGCACGGTTTGGTATCGCACCCGACGGACCCGCGGCACTCGGATATGATTCTGCCACCATTGTAATTGAAGCGATACGGCGTGCAGGGAGTACCGATCCTGTCGCAATTCGAGATCAGATTGAAGCGACCCAAGACTATATTGGCGCAACGACGTTATCCCATTTTGATGAAAATCGGCATGCGATTAAGAGCCTTATTATCAACACTGTCAAGAATGGCAAGATACAATTCCATCAATTCATTGCCCCCTAATATTAACAAATTATATGATGTGAGGTCTCCGTGCCTCGCAGATTTCTCGAAAGTGAGGTAGATTAACATGAGCAATCAGAGCAGAGATGCGGAATATACTATGGGTCGCAGCGAGGAAGAAACACAACGTCTGATTGAACAGTCACAACTCTATGACGATGTGACACGACGTTTTTTTCTCAGAAGCGGTATCGCAAAGGGCATGAAAGTCCTGGATGTCGGAAGTGGTGCGGGGGACGTGTCGCTTACGCTCGCTGAATTTGTTGGTCCCGAAGGAACCGTAGTTGGTGTAGATCTCAACCCAGATATTCTCAAGACAGCACAGGCTCGAGCGGATGCAGCAGGCTTTACGAACATTGAATTCATTGCTGGTGATACCCGAACGCTTGACCTTCCAAACGACTTTGATGCTGTTGTTGGAAGACTTGTATTGATGTATATGGCGGACCCGGCGGATGCGCTGAGACATTTGGCAACACACTTACGTCCAGGCGGAATTGTCGCCTTTCAGGAGGTCGATTTTACGCCTTATACCGCAGCGTTACATCCTGACACCCCTTTAGCAAATACATTGATTGACTGGGGACGCACCGTATTTGAACGTTCAGGCGCGCATCTTGAGATGGGAATGGATCTTTACAAGGCGTTCGTTGATGCCGGTTTACCTGAACCTATCTTGCATTTTGAGGCACCGATGGGTGGTCCTGAAGACTGGCCCGGTTTTGAGTATCTCGCCAACAGTTTTCGGAGTCTCGTACCGCTGATGGAGGCTTATGGCATTGCCAAAGCGGAAGATGTAGATGTAGATACGCTGGCAGAACGGATTCAGGTCGAAGTCTCTACGGCGAAGCGACCGATTATGCTGCCACCGCACATCACAGGGTATGCCGCCTTACCGGTGTAAAAGGTTCCGTGTATGGCAAAAGATCATTCAGAGAATTCGCATCCGTTAAATCGAGATGCCACTTATACGTTGGGACGTACCTCACACGAAACGACGCGTCTCATTGAGCAATCAAGAATTTATGGCGAATCAACCACACGCCTCTGCAAACGAGCCGGTATTGTGAGTGGTATGCGTGTGCTCGAAATCGGTAGTGGAGCGGGCGATGTCGCACTTACACTTGCTGAACTCGTTGGACCAAATGGGCAGGTTGTTGGCGTAGACCTCAATGCAGCCATTCTTGACACTGCGCGTCAGCGTGCAGCTGATGCAGGCATGCACAATGTTGAATTTATTGTAGGGGATGCGCGAACGCTTAGCTATCCCGATAAGTTTGATGCGATTGTTGGACGGTTTGTCCTAATGTATATGGCTGATCCGCGGGAGGCGTTCTCGAAACTCGTAACCCATTTAAAACCGGGCGGCATCGCTGCGTTCCAAGAGCCTGAATACACGCTCTATCCGGCGTTATTACATCCAGATACACCTCTCATGAATCAGCTTATTCAGTGGATTTTGGATGTGTTTGAACACTCAAGCGCACACCTCGACATGGGGGTCGGGCTTTATCGGGCTTTTGTAGACGGAGGTTTGCCGCCACCGGCGATGCACCTTCAATCTCCGATAGGTGCAGCGGAAGCATGGTCAGGTTACCGGTACATGGCGACTATTTTTCAAAGCCTGCTTCCACTTCTGGAAAAGTACGAACTTGCGACAGTGGAGCAGGTTGGTGTCGATACATTAGCCGCGCGACTCCGCCAGGAAGTTCTTACATCAAAACGTCCGTTTTTTTTACCGCCGCATCTAACAGCGCACGCAACGCTTCCAACCTAAATTACCTTGTCTCATTAGGGGCAGGTTGAAAACCGTGCCTACTTCAATAGGGCATCGTACCATAGGAAATCTCGCTAATTGCCTCTACTATTTAACGTCCGTTTTACTTATTGTACTATAATATAAACACCTCGATTTTTTTTAGCATTTTTGCGAAAAAAAGTCGTTTTTGGTTGATATAAGTGTTGAAATGTGGTATAATTATGTAAATAACAATTGATGAATAAAATTCCATCTAAAGGTGTGATCGCCTTTTGATGTGTGTACATCAGATGGGATTTCACGATTAATCTCTGCTCTCTGCTTTCGTCTCGTTGCGATGGCAGTCGAGCCACCAGTCCAAAGAGAGGCATGAAAATTTGAATCCTTATGAACTCTTGCTCATCATCACCCCCGACTTTGATGAGAGCGAAGCAGATGCGCTTACTGATCAAGTAAAGGGCATTATTGAAAATGGCGGAACGCTCCTGAAAGTTGATCCTTGGGGAAAAAAACGACTCGCCTATCCGATCCGAAAACGTAGTGAAGGTTATTATGTGCTCTACATTTTTGAGAGTGCGCCGGGTTTTGTGGCTGAATTAAGCCAATCTCTGCGTGTCATTGAAACGATTCTGCGTTACATGGTTGTTGGATACGAGGACGATATCGATAAGTTGAAAACTGAACTCGCCGCTGAGGCGGAGCAGACGAAACCCGGTGATGAGAAACAAACGGCACCCGATAATGATGAAAAAACCGGTGATAAAGAATCTGAAGACACAGCAGCATCTGACTAAAGTGAGCGGCATCCAGATTTTATAAAACCAGTTTTTGGCTTTTATGTGATGCCGAAAACTCTGAACAAATGTATAAAGAGGAGTAACCATGGCAAGTTACAACAGAGTTATCCTAATGGGTAATCTTACCCGCGACCCTGAAATGAGGTATGTTCCAAGTGGAACTGCTGTTACCAATTTTGGAATCGCTGTCAGTGATCGATACACAGACCGGCAAACAGGAGAGCAGAAAGAAAGCGTCTGTTTTGTTGATATAACGGCTTGGGGTAGGCAAGCGGAAGTTGTAAATGAGTATCTCACTAAAGGCAGTCCTGTCTTTCTTGAAGGGTCTCTGAAGTTTGACTCTTGGGAAGCAGATGACGGAAGCAAGCGGAACAAACTGTCTGTAACAGCGTTTCGGATTCAATTGCTCGGTGGTCGTCGTGATAGTGATGAAATGGGTGGCGGTTATGCCGATGCCCAACCCGCGTCGGCACCGACGGGCTCCGCTCCTTATCAAGAAGCACCTGCCCCCGAAGCGAGCAGTGCACCTTCCTCAACAGAGGATGACATACCGTTTTAAGTAGAATAGTATTTCTAGGAGAGTTATTGTCGTACAGAAGCTCTTCCTCGTAATCTTTTCTGCTTTTCTTTCGTTATGAGTGGTATACGAACATATAGCGCGTCATGACTCATGGCGCGTAACAGATTAAAAAGAAGGAACAGTATTATATGGCATTCCGTCGGAGGCAGCGCTTTCACAAAATTGAATCTTTTGACTATAAAGATGTGGATATGCTGCAAAAATTTATTAACGAACGTGGAAAAATCGTGAGTCGCCGGGTCACGGGACTTTCAGCAAAGCAACAGCGAATGGTGACACGTGCGGTCAAGCGCGCACGTAATATGGCATTGTTGCCATTTACACAATAGAAATAGGTTTCAGGAAAATAGACCTGGGTTTCCTATACCAAATGACATAGGATTTCAATTATGGAAGTGATTTTAAAGGAAAGTGTTGAAGGACTTGGTGTGCCGGGAGATGTCCTGAATGTCGCCGATGGCTATGCACGGAACTACCTCTTGCCGATGCAGTTGGCGGTACACGCAACGGAACGAAATCGTCGCCACCTTGAACACCAAAAGCGAGTAATTGATCATCAGGAATCGAAGAATAGAGAATGGGCACGTGAAATTGCTGCACAGATTGCTGGTGTCACATGTACACTCAGTCGGCGTGCTGGAGAAAATGACCGACTCTTCGGCTCTGTTACCTCTATGGATGTGGCAGAGTCTTTACGGGCTGAGGGGTTAGATTTGGAAAGACGCTTTTTTGACCTCGCAGAACCAATTCGTGAGCTTGGTGTGTTCATGGTACCGGTCAAATTGCATACCGACGTTCAGGTTGAACTCCGGGTAGTTGTTGAACGTGAAGACTAATCACGCAACAGTTATTGAACGTGAGGAATAATCATGCAGGCACAAGCGGTTGAACCCCTGTCTGACAAGGAGGCTGAACAAGCTGTACTCGGTGCAATGATGACCGAAAAATCGGTTATTCCTCGTGTAATTGGTTTGCTCGGGCATACCTCTGATGCGTTTTTCACGACGGATCATCAGTTAATTTATACAGCAATCCTTGCGGTGTACGAACGCGTTAGCAACGCAGACCCGCTTCTTGTTGCCGATGAACTGAAACGAAGAGATCAGATCAATCGGACAGGTGGGACAGAGTATCTCTATGAACTGCAGGCACCTATCGTAGAGACGGAGAGTACAGAGTTTTATGCCGATATTCTTTACGAAAAGTCGACGCGTCGCCAGTTGATTCAAGCGGGGTCCGATATTCGTGGTCTCGCCCAAGATGAAAACGAAGAACTCTCAGAAGTCCTCAATAAAGCGCAGGAAGCCGTCTTTGAGCTTGGTCAAGAAAAAGCGCAACGCGGATTTCACCCTATCCAACCACTGGTCTCAGGCAGCATAGATGCCATTGAGAAACTCTATCACAAATCTGATAAATTTTTAGGGGTTCCCACTGGTTTTATGGATTTTGACCACATGACCTCGGGGCTACAGCCCGGTAACTTCGTCATCATCGCGGCGCGACCGAGTATGGGAAAGACAACCTTAGTGTTGAATATGGCACAGAACATTGCCTTGGATCAGGATCGTCCTGTTGCCATTTTTAGTCTTGAGATGCCTGCACAGGACATCGTTATGCGGATGTTATCCGCCGAAGCCCGTATTGATTTTGGGCGGCTCCGGACTGGTGCGTTCAGTGAAGACTATTGGCGACCGTTAACAGAGGCAGCGGGCAGGCTTGCGGAAGCACCTATCCTTATTAACGACAATCGTGGTCTTACTATTCATGATTTGCGCGCTGAAGGACGCCGCCTAAAAGGGGAACACAAGAATCTTTCTCTTATTATCGTTGACTACCTGCAACTCCTCAGGGGGACGAATAAGTACAGTGTTCGCGAGCAGGAGATCTCTGAAATCTCGCGTGCTTTGAAAGTCCTCGCATGGGAACTGGATGTTCCCATTATTGCATGCTCACAATTGAGCCGCGAAGTAGAACGCCGTCCCGACAAACGACCTCAGCTTTCCGATTTACGCGAATCTGGGGCAATAGAACAAGACGCTGACCTCGTCGCATTTTTATACCGAGAAGATTACTACGAAGAGGATGATGCCGGGGACCGGGTTGAAGCTAACCTCATGATTAAAAAACAGCGTAACGGCGAAACAGGGACGGTCGTACTCCACTTTACTAAAAAGCAGATGCGATTTGAAAACCTGAGTTAAACAAAAAATATGGATCAACAATCCACTATAAACGAATCCTCAGGTGGATTTTATCATTTAATTATAGTTCGGTTGCACCATGTACTTTCGGAGGTCGGACGAGCCTTTACGTTATTTTTTCAAACGCTTGTTCAAATCTTTCGTCCTCCGTTCCAATTCGATCTGCTGATTAAGCAGTTATTGCTAATTGGGTTCAATTCCTTGACTGTGGTCATCGTATCAGGGTTTTTCACTGGGATGGTCTTGGGGGTTCAAGGTTATATTCAACTTAAGCCGTATGCCGTAGAAGGTTCCGTTGCGAGATTCGTCTGTGTATCAGTTGTGAAGGAACTCGGTCCGATGATAACAGCGTTTGTGCTTGCCGGACGAATTGGTGCATCTATTACAGCAGAGCTTTCGACGATGAAGGTTACAGAGCAAATTGACGCAATGGAGGTAATGGGGACGAATCCGGTCAAATATTTAGTTGTGCCTCGGTTTCTTGCTTGTTCCATTATGCTCCCGACACTCACTATCTTTTCAACCTTTGCAGGGATCGCTGGTGGATTTATCGCTGTTGTGACCTTGTTTGATGTGAATGGTTCCTTTTTTCTTTTGGAGGTTCAGAAGAATCTCTTTGTCGGAAGTGTGCTGATTAGTTTAATTAAAGCGACCTCCTTTGGGATGGCGATTGCCGCAGTTGGATGTTACAAGGGTTTTAGTATCTCCTCAGCGGGTGGGGCAGAGGGAGTCGGTGTCGCTACAACTGGCTCTGCTGTCATCTCTCTCATAGCTATTCTCGTTTTAGATTTTGTCTTGAATCACGTGCTCTTTAATATCTTGGGTATGATGTAATCTGAGCGGATTCAGGACGTGGTTCGTACAACTGCGTGTAAACACCACAGAGCGGTAATCTTTATCGGTATTGTTTGCCTTCTTCCATGTTTTGAAGTGAGACCAGAAGTATGATTTCAGTTAAGAATATTACCAAAAGTTTTGGCGGCAAAAACGTCTTAAACGGGTTAAGTTTGGAAATTCCGCGTGGTGAGACGGTCGCAGTTATGGGGAGAAGTGGGTCTGGGAAAAGTGTATTGCTCAAGATTATTACTGGACTACTTGCGGCTGATTCCGGGGAAATTTGGTTCGATGACACGGAAATCTCACGCCTCAGTACCAGAAAGATGAATGTCATCCGCCGAAAAATTGGAATGCTTTTTCAATCAGCTGCCTTATTTGATTCCATGACTGTTGCAGAGAATGTTGCCTTTATGCTTAGTCAACATAAAAGAGATATGAGCAAGCGAGAGGTAGATGCGATTGTTGATGAGAAGTTGAGTCTTGTTGATTTAGATGGGGTTCAGGACTTACGTCCTGCTGAATTGAGCGGGGGTATGCGAAAACGTGTTGGACTCGCGCGCGCACTGGCGTTCAATCCAGAAGTTATCCTGTATGATGAACCGACGACTGGACTTGATCCGGTTACCTGTACTGAAATCAACCAGCTCATCAAAGACCTACACGAAAAGCTGAAGGTCACCTCTGTTGTAGTGACACACGATATGCACAGTGCTTTTAGCGTCGCGACCCGAATGGTCATGATACATGACGGTAAACAGATTGCATACGGAAGGCCCGATGAGATTATCAACATTGACAACCCGATTTTGCAGCAGTTTGTTCTATTTGGCGCGCCAGACCAGATTCTCAATATGGAAAACCCGATCC
Organism: Candidatus Poribacteria bacterium; assembly: GCA_958295815.1. Classification (GTDB taxonomy): domain Bacteria; phylum Poribacteria; class WGA-4E; order WGA-4E; family WGA-3G; genus WGA-3G. The sequence goes on from OY282374.1 coordinate 1,809,341, forward strand.
TGAGACAATATTTAGGAAGATAATATGAATTTTTGGACTGCGTCTGTGAAAGTCGGCGTGATGGTTCTCGTCGCAATCGTGTTCCTCACAATTCTTCTCACAAATGCTGAGAATTGGCCCTGGGCGACTGCTGGCGATGACTTGACTTTCCAATTCCGATCTGTTAATGGACTCTATGTCGGCGCAGGTGTTTACTTGTCTGGTGTGTCAATCGGTAAGGTAACCAGCATTGAACTTCAGCCAGAAACGAATGATGTCCGTATTCAGGCGAAAGTCAAGAATGCGTTTAAGTGGTTGAGGGAGGGCTGTGGTGCGAGTATCTCTATGAATGGGTTCGTGGGTGAAATTTACATCGCCTTGGAGAACGGTCCGGTCGGGAATTCGCTCCTGAAACCAGCAAACCTTCCCATTGTCGGAAGAGATCCGGTTAACGCGTTGGAACTTCTTGAACAGACAAGTGCGGGTATGAATCAAGCGGTTGAACTTACAACAGCTGCCAATGAACTTTTACAGGCGAACCAAGAAACCATCCAACTCGCTATCAAAGAAATTCGGGAAGTTGTTTCCTTGACTGGAAAAACTATTGAAAAGTTAAGCATTGATTCTGGCGAGACAGTTAAAACGTTGACGCAGCTTGCTCTGGAAAATGATAGACGTTTTCAGCAGACACTCATAAAGGTAAATAATCTTATCACGCAGTTGGAAGGCGATTCCATTATGGTGAGTAGCCAAGTGAGTGACATAACTGGAGAACTCTTAAGACTGATTAACCACAACTCCCCGAAACTGAACACGATTTTAACGGATGTGAGGGCAAGTACAGCGGAATTCCGACAGATAGCAGAGACATTTCACACGGACTTCAGCACGTTAACTTCTGAAGTGTCCGAACTTGTTTCGCAGGGTAGCGATGCTATACAGACAGGTGAAGCTAGTATTGCTCCGATCTTGGAAGACCTACAACTGGCAACTAACGCGTTCGCTCGGTTGGAGGAAAACATTAATCGTCTCTTCGCAACAATCAATGAGGGTGATGGCACAGTTTCGCAATTACTGAACACACCTGAACCTCTTGAAGATGCTCGACGTACCTTAAGAAACGTTGATGAAACGATGTTGACCGTGACGAGACTTTCCCAACAGACTGAAGGTCAATTAAAAAGTTTCGACTTGCCGGAGGTCGGTTGGGATTATGAGCTCCGCTATTTAAGCCTTGAAGAGCGTCTCCATAATGAATTGGCGTTTTTGCTGTCTCCAGACCCGAAGTCTCACTATAGATTTGGTATAGGTGTTCGAGACGAAAACGTTCGGTTTGAATTTCAGTATGCCTACAATGTGACAGACTTCTTGCGAGCACGTGCGGGTTTCATGCGTTCCAGGGTCGGTATGGGAATTGATGTATGGTTGTTATCCGAACGTTTAGGTCTCAGCTTAGAAGGGGTTGGATTGACGAGTGGGCAACCGGAGTTAAACACAGAATTAGCATTGCGTTTTTTTCAGTATGGACAGTTCCTGCTGGGTGTCGAGGATGTAACACGCGAACGGCGTTGGACAACAGGATTCCGCTTTTTCGCCAGAGGATGGTAGCGTCAACAAAAGGTAACTCTTTCGCCGAAAGCCGCACCGGCAAGCGTGCGATTGGTAACATTAGACATGGCACGAGAAAAGCGCAGATTTGTTTGTCAGGAGTGTGGATATACGACCCCAAGATCGCTCGGACGCTGTCCAACGTGTCAAAGTTGGCAGAGTTTCGCCGAAGAGATAGAGGAGCTTGCCTCATCAAAGCAACGTGGGATCGGGCAACTCTCTCGTGAACCTGAACCAATCTCCAAGGTTACCGCGAGCGAGGTAGAGCGGCACCTAACAGGCATGGCAGAGTTTGACAGGGTACTTGGTGGCGGAATTGTACCGGGTTCTGTAGTCCTTATCGGTGGCGATCCTGGAATAGGCAAGTCTACGCTGCTACTGCAAGCCAGTGAGGCATTGAGTCGAAGTTATGGAGACATCCTTTATGTCTCAGGAGAAGAGTCCGTTAGCCAGACAAAACTGAGGGCAACTCGACTTGGCGTTGTTTCCGATACGCTCTATGTGCTCTGTGAAAATGATTTGGAGCAGATTGAAAAACATATAGATACATTTAAGCCGAAGGTTGTCATTGTTGATTCCATCCAAGCAGTTTATTTGTCGAGTATCCAATCTGCACCTGGTAGTGTCACCCAAATCCGGGAGTGTGCAGGACGTCTCTTGATTTGTGCGAAGAACCGGAATATTCCAGTTTTTCTCGTTGGGCATGTCACAAAAGATGGAACGCTTGCAGGACCTCGCATTTTGGAACACATGGTAGATACAGTTCTCTATTTTGAAGGGGAACAGCAGCATATTTACCGGATCCTACGTGCAATTAAGAATCGATTTGGTTCGACAAACGAAATTGGAATCTTTGAAATGCAAAACAGGGGTCTTGTAGATGTGATGAACCCGTCTGAGCTCTTTTTAAGCAACAGAGAGGCGGAAGTTTCAGGCTCTATTGTAGTTTCAAGCATGGAAGGCACCCGTCCGTTGCTTATGGAGGTACAAGCACTTGTTGTGCCTACCAATTACGGGAATCCACGCAACACAGCGACTGGTGTGGACAGACACCGTATTGCCCTACTCATTGCTGTCCTCAATAAACGGGTAGGTATTGACGTTGGTGGTGCTGATGTTTTTGTCAACATTACTGGCGGATTGCGAATTGCTGAACCTGGTATTGATCTCGGTGTGTTAATGGCAATAGCCTCAAGTTATCGAGAGATTCCTGTAAATCGGCAGACTGTTATGATTGGAGAGGTTGGTCTCGGCGGCGAAATTAGACCTGTGGCGCATGTCGAGAGACGGATTCGGGAAGCCGCAAAATTGGGATTCAAGCGCGCAATTTTTCCCGATTACAACCGTAAAGGATTGAAAATTGATGAAGACATTGAGTTGATAGGTGTTAAGGACGTGTATGATAGTTTGAGTGTTTTGTTGTGATACCATAAATAATCCGATTTATTATTTAGAGGCGGCATTACTTTTTTCTTGATTTTAATTATTTTTTGTACTACGCTATTGTAACCATGTTAGGACATTATGGCTTTAGTAAGTTGTATTGGAAATATGATTCCTAACACAGTTTTTTTAGCGGTTTTATTCACGTTTGGCAATTTAAATTGATAAGTAAGTTTGTAATCGTCCAGTCTAAGCACAGTCGTTTGCGTATACTTACAGAGTGTGTTCATAGATATAGGAGCAGTTGTGTGGAACTGAATAGGTCTTGAGGCGTACCTGAAGACCGTACCCACAAGGAAGTGGATTCTTTTTTCCCTTTATCAAAATATGCAGTACCACGCACAGTACAAAAAATGAAAATTTGGAGCATCCGTCTTTCTTTTGTAATTGCGAGCGCAGCGATTTGTTACGTTGCTTATGATGGTGATTTGTTCGCTGTACTTGCTGCATTTGCCATAGCATTGCTTCTTGTAGGCGCAGAGTTCTGCTTGCACTTACCCAGTACTCGTGGCATCGTAGCCAGTATAATAGGGGTGGCTGTCGGTTTGTTGGTTGCCTTTGGGGTTTTAGCCCTCTTTTCAGAGCCGCACCGTAGTCTAACAATAGTGCTTGTTCTCAGTTTCGGTTATCTCGGTATGATGAGCGGTTACTATGTCTCTACAACATTGAGTTTAACCGAATTACTAAGGTCGAGTAGAGCGAGCAGGTCTGGAGAGTTAGGCGCAGCGCACGCTACAAGTAACTTCAAAATTTTAGACACAAGTGTTATCATTGATGGTAGAATACTTGAAATCTGTCAAACAAAGTTTATTGAAGGAACACTTGTTATCCCAAGATTTGTTCTCAACGAGTTACAACGTATTGCGGATTCAACAGATTCGCTTCGTCGAAATAAAGGTCGGCGCGGTTTTGATATTCTCCGTGCTCTTCAAAATAATCCTGCGATAGTTGTTGATATTACGGAGGAGGATGTACCGCATCTTACAGAAGTTGATGCTAAATTGGTTCATCTTGCACAAGAGCGAGACGCGACAATCGTAACCAACGATTTAAACCTGAACAAAGTCGCCGAATTGCAGAGTGTAAAGGTGCTGAATATCAATGAATTGTCAAATGCAGTGCGTCCTGTGGTTATTGCCGGTGAGGTGATTCAGGTGTTTCTCCTTAAGGAGGGTAAGGAACCGAATCAAGGCGTTGGCTACCTTGATGACGGTACAATGGTAATCGTTGAAGATGGGAAATCGTACATCGGTAAATCGCTTAATGTTGAAGTCACCCAAATGCTACGGACAAGTGCGGGACAAATGATTTTTACACGTATAAAAACAGATGAAATGGACGTTGATGAGGAGCCAGGTTTGCACCCTTATTCCCGCAGCTGGTAAGGGACACCGCATGGGGAATTCGGTTAAAAAGCCCTACTTAAAATTGGGGCAGAAGCCGATTTTAGCGCATACGATTCAACGGTTTGAGCAAAATAGTGCTGTGGATGCTATTTATGTTATCGTTGATGAAGTGGACTTCAGTGAGTGCTATGCCACGGTGTTAGATCCGTATCCGTTTGCTAAAGTGCAGGCACTTGTAGCAGGCGGGGATACGCGCCAGGAGTCTGTCCAAAACGGCGTACGTGCACTCTCAGCAGATGTTGATTTTGTGATTGTCCATGATGGTGTGCGTCCGTTTGTGACGGATGAAATCATTTTCGCCTGTCTTACATCAGCGGACGAATACGGTGCCGCAGTTGCAGCTGTACCTGTAAAAGATACAATCAAGGTAGCGAATAAGGATGCCTTCGTTCTTGAAACACCTGAACGCGAGCAACTTTGGGCAGTGCAAACGCCTCAAGTTTTTCGCAAGTCGCTATTAGAAGAGGCGCATCAGATAGCAGAGCAGCGTCAACTCACAGCGACCGATGATGCTGCACTTATTGAACAACTCGGTTTTCCTGTCAAATTAGTGCACGGAAGTTATGCGAACTTGAAAATAACTACGCAGGTGGATTTACAAATCGCTGAGGTTCTTCTTGAGAACAACCCATCTGAATAGAAATTTTATGTGGGCATCGGCTAACAATGATTACGGTATAGTACCTGTCCGCAAAGCCGTAGATTTAAACGACAGGAGTTTTGGTTAGAACATTTAATATATAAAAAGATGCGAGTAGGTATTGGGTACGATGTTCATCGGCTGGTCTCGAATCGAAAATTGATTTTGGGTGGCGTTGAGATTTCATATCATTTAGGACTGTTAGGACATTCAGATGCGGATGTCTTGACACACGCAATCATAGATGCTATTTTAGGGGCAGCTGCGCTCGGAGATATCGGTACACATTTTCCAGACACCGATGCGCGTTATGAAGGTATGGACAGCCTTATTTTTCTACGTGATATTGTAGCAAAGGTAAGGCTGCATGGCTACCAAATCGAAAATATAGACAGTACAGTGATCGCACAACGCCCGAAATTGGCACCTTACATTTCGGAAATCCGCGGAAGACTTGCCGAGACGCTTCATGTTGCCGTAACACAAGTAAATGTTAAGGCGACGACATCGGAAGAATTAGGTGTTGTTGGTGAAGGCAAAGCGATTGTCGCCCACGCTATTGCCTGTCTTTCCGAGTTGTAAGTCTTTTTTGTGATCAATGTCAAGAGGAGTCGAAATTATAAAAAATGGGTATCAAAATCTATAACTCGCTGAGCCGGCAGATGGAGGACTTTGTACCACTAAATCCTGAACATGTGTCGATTTACAGTTGTGGTCCCACGGTTTACGATTACATCCACATGGGCAACGCACGCACTGCTTTGGTGACGGATATTATTCGACGCTATTTGGAGTATAGAGGCTATACCGTCAAACTGGTTCAGAATTTGACAGATATTGATGACAAGATTATCAATCGTGCGGCAGAACTTGGTGTCAGCGCGAAGCAGTTGGCGCAGCAGAACGGTGATGCGTTCTTTGAGGATTCACAACGTCTCGGTATTCACCCCGCCGATGTCCACCCGAAAGCAACTGAACACATTCCAGAAATGATAAGTTTAATTCAGACCCTGCTTGAAAAGGGAGTCGCTTACGTTATTGATGGCAGTGTCTATTACCGGGTGAATCGGTTTGATTCGTATGGGAAGCTTTCCAATCGAAAGCCGGAGGATCTGCTCGCCGGTGCTCGCGTTGAAATTGATGAGCGGAAAGAGGATCCGCGTGATTTTGATATGTGGAAAGCTGCTAAGCCCGGTGAACCGTCTTGGGAGAGTCCATGGGGTAGAGGTAGGCCCGGATGGCATATAGAATGTTCCGCTATGGCGATGAAACACCTCGGGACAACGCTTGACATTCATGTCGGTGGGGAAGATTTGCGGTTCCCGCACCATGAGAACGAAATTGCCCAGAGTGAGATGGCGACCGGATCCACCTTTGCACATTATTGGATACATATCGCTTTTCTAAACATTGACGGCAGGCGTATGGGCAAATCCGAACATAACTTTATCCTGCTACGGGACGCACTCGACAATTATCCGACTGAGGTAATTCGGCACTTCCTGATTTCGGCGCATTATCGGCATCCGCTTGATTACAATCGAGAGAGTTTGATGAAATCTGAAGGTGCGTTCAGACGTTTAAGCAATTGCTTAGACGCACTAAAAAAATATGATGGACAATTAGCGACAGATGAAACGACGACTTCACCGCTTCAACACGCGGTACAAGAGATGAAGTCGCAATTTACCGATGCCATGGATACAGATTTCAACACCGCACAGGCACTCGGTGCTATTTTCACACTTGTCAGCGAAGTGAACAGATCCCTCAGTGCTAAAAATGGGACACCTCCAGCTGTTTTCGCACAAGCATATCATGCATTGAATGAAACCTGCCAAGTACTCGGTATTTATGACGCGGAAGCGCAGGATCGCGATGGCGATAATGTGGAACAGCGTGACAACCTCATTAATCTCCTCTTAGAGATAAGGCAGGATGCCCGTAGCCGTAAAGATTGGGACACGTCCGACAAAATTCGCGATCGGCTTAAAGAACTCGATATTGAAATCCAAGACACCCGTGAGGGTGCCACTTGGAAGATTGTATCTTAACCAGAGGTATTGGGAATTGATAGCCTTTCTTCAAAGAAGATCGCGCCCCGCGAATGCCTCTCTGATTTGAATTTGGAATTATATTATCAGCGAACAAAATACCGATAGCGCGAGGGCGTGTGCCTGAGTGCTGTATCAAAGGAGTAAAAGTGATGTATCGATTCATTACGTTCTTTTCATTACTCTGTTTTGTTGCTGTTCTCAGCGGGTGTGCTGCACTCTTCTCGGAGCAGGAATGGAGCGAAAATTACGCCCTCATGGAAGGGACGCAGGCCACAAGTCCGCAGATGATTGATGGCAAACTCAATACTATTGGTGAAACAACCTTCCCAGCAGGTTCGCAAGGGTTTATAGGTGCGAATCCGGCATCTCAGGTGATCATTACTTTACCAGAGAAAAAGACTGTCCGTCGGATTGTGATACACTCCGACAATTTGACAGAATTTGATATTTTCGCAGATAAAGGGAGTATCGCGGTTGAATCGGACTGGCAGCTTATCAAAGACGTAAAGAGTGTTAAGATGAGCCCGATTAAAATTTCTCTACTTATTCCGTTCCCGACAAATCGAATCCGGTTGCGTGTTTTGGGGACGAAGGATGATGCGCTGCTGAGCCGTCAAGAACGCGCACGTTCTGCTGGTAGGGGATGGAATGTAGGCAGTCGACGTGCTGTTGGCAAAATCCGGGAAATTGAGTTGTACGGTTATAAAACTGCTGGTCAGATAGAAGTTGAGCAAGCCACCGATAAGCGTGAAAAAGAACTTGATGATTTGCTTGAATTGGAGTAATATAGACGTAACATTGATAGGGTTATTTTTTCAGCAATATCTCAACTTCAGACCATACGGAGCGGCTCCTAAATCGTTCCGTACAAAGAGGAGGCAACACATGCGTTTTGGATTATTAATCATAGCTCTGTGTGGGTTGGTCGTGTTATCTGGGTGTATTCTCGCTGCAAATCCGGCACTTAACCTGAGTAAAAATATCGCACTTGATGCGACAAGTGAGGATTCAAGGTTCCACGACGACAATTTGCACACACGCGGAGAGACGGGTCCTATTCTCGAAGACGAGAAGGATGAGGCGTCCCAGATGGAATCTGATAAGTTCACGGAAGCCGTGCTCAAATGGCGGCAGCCCCAAACTATACAGCAGGTCGTGGTTAGAGCCGAAGAAGGTCAAATGGAATTTTTCTCGGTTCAGTATATGAATGATGCAGAGGAATGGGTCACGATTAAAGAGGTACGTGACAATCTCCGTCCAGTCTACAAATTTACATTGAGGGACCCGATTGTCACGACGAAACTTCGGTTGAAAGTACCACGCCGTTGGGATTCGCGTCGCGTGACCGGACAGAAACGTTCAACCCGTGGCGAAACCGGCGCACCGAGTGCACAAGAGTACAAAAAGATTCAAGAAATTGAGATCTATTACGCACTCCCACCCGATCCAATGGAAGCAGCGGCGACGACTGCAACGGAGTAGTAACATTCTATTAGTAGTCAATACGCTCGCAGAGCGGACCAAGACAACTCTATACGTACATCGCGCAAGGCGGGAAAATGCTTTCTAACGAAACAATTAGTCTGATTCATTTAAACCTGATTCAAGGTGTTGGGCTAAAAACCGTTCAAGTCTTGCGCGATGTTTTTGGTACTGCGGAGCGTGCACTTCAGGCGACAGCAGACGAACTCAGGAAGATAGATACACTTTCACCCGCTTTATGTGAGATCTTGGTTCGCAAACCTGTCCTATATCCGATAGAACGTGAATTGGAACTGATAAACGAGTATGGTTGTCAGGTGCTAACACTTTATGATGACGCCTATCCACAGCACTTGAAGCAAATTGACACGCCTCCGCTCGTATTGTACATCAAGGGTGAACTCACACCGGCAGACTCACTGAGCATTTCACTCGTCGGTTCACGTAATGCAAGAGATTACGGGAGAAAGGTGAGTTATAGACTGAGTTATCAACTCGCACAACGCGGGCTGACTGTTGTGAGTGGACTCGCAAAGGGTATTGATACCGCTGCGCATCGCGGCGCACTTGAAGCAGGTGGTAGAACAATCGCTGTCATGGGAAACGGGTTGAGTGTTATCTATCCTGCGATGAATCGTGATCTCGTAAAAAAAATTGAGGCATCTGGGGCTTTGGTTTCCGAATTCCCAATCGAGGTCAAACCGAAACCGAGCAATTTCCCACGTCGGAACCGTATCATTAGTGGTCTGACGCTTGGAACTGTTGTGGTAGAAGCATCAAACCGCAGTGGGGCACTCATTACTGCTCGTCTTGCTGGCGAACAAGGCAGGGAAGTCTTTGCTGTACCCGGGGAGATTTTTTCTGAACTTTCAACGGGTACCCACAGGTTAATTAATAATGGTGCGAAACTTATCAACACTGTGGACGATCTCCTCAATGAACTCCCACAGCATGCGTTAAACCAGATTCAATCCCCGATGCCAACACCACAAGAATTGCCTATTGAGAAGGCGGATACTAAAAGCACAGTCGCACAACCGCCTGTCCAGAGTGCACCCCCACCGGATTTAACACCAGACGAAAAGACAGTTTTCGATGCTATTGAAGTCCCGTCATCACATATTGACACTATTGTTCGGGCGACGCAACTCCCGATAAGTCAGGTCTCCAGTGTGCTTTTGATGTTGGAACTCAAAGGGGTCGTTCAGCAACTGCCGGGGAAACAATTTTCCAAATCTAACTGAGAATCCAATTGACAATATGAAGGATATGAAGATACTCGGCATTGATACATCATGTGATGAAACTGCGGCTGCAGTCGTTGCTAACGGCAGGGAAGTGATCTCTAATGTTGTCGCCTCACAAATTGAGGTGCACCAAGAATACGGTGGAATCGTTCCAGAACTTGCCTCTCGCAAACATATTGAAGCAATTAATTACATTGTCCAACGGTCATTGGCAGAAGCAGGTATCGCCTTTAAAGATTTGGAAGCGATAGCAGTGACGAATCGTCCGGGTTTGATCGGAGCGTTGCTGGTCGGTGTCGCAGCAGCAAAAAGTCTCGCCTATTGTCATAATCTACCGTTACTCGGTATTAATCATATTGAAGGGCATATCTACGCCAATTTTATGGTGCATGATTCCCTACCGTTTCCGCATATCTGTCTCACAGTTTCTGGCGGACATACTCTGCTCGTAGAGGTTCACGAAGGATGGCAATACAAGGTATTGGGCAGCACACAAGATGATGCCGCTGGTGAAGTCTATGATAAGGTCGCGAAGTATCTTGGACTGGGTTTTCCGGGCGGTAAGATCATTGATGACCTCGCACAGAAAGGCAATCCCACAGCGATAAAATTTCCGAGACCGATGCGAGATAGCGGGGACTACCAATTTAGTTTTAGTGGTATAAAAACCTCAGTGCGTTATTTTTTGGAGAAGGCGGAGCGCGCCGGTGTACTTGTGGAAAGTGAACGAGAGGATACTAATGGCACAAACCCTGATATGATAACCATCGAAGATGTTGCTGCCAGTTTCCAAGCTGCCGTTGTTGACATTTTGGTTTACAAGTCCCTTCATGCCGCTAAATCCACGGGTGCCAGAGCAATAACCTTAACTGGTGGCGTTGCCGCAAATAGTCAGCTTCGCACTTCACTGAAGGCTGCCGCTGCGGAGATCGGTGCCGAAGTCTACTACCCACCCATGAGTTTATGTACAGATAATGGCGCGATGATTGCGGGTATTGCTTACCAGAAATATCAGCAAGGACTGCGGGATGGACTTTCCTTAAATGCTACTGCGAACGGTTCTATTGTAGATGTTTGATGAAGGAGACGGATTTTGGAATCTGATGTGTGTCTTGAAGCCGTGAAGTGTCTGAGAGCAGGTGGTATTATTGCTATTCCTACGGACACAGTCTACGGATTAGCGGCGGACCCGTTTAATGTGGATGCCGTACAAAGGCTCTACATGGTGAAGGGACGACCGGATGGAAAGCCCATTCCACTCGTTCTTAGTTCGGTTGAAGATGTTCACCGTGTTTCCCAAAACTTACCTGGCTTCTTTTTCCACCTCACGGATCGCTTTTGGCCCGGTGGTCTGACTATTGTCATTGAGGCAAAGGATCTGCTTCCGGTGTTGACAGCCGGTGGTAACACCGTCGGCGTACGTATCCCTGACAATCCGATACTTCTACAAATCCTCCAAGCGTTTGGTGGACCCGCGGCAATAACAAGCGCGAATCTCTCCGGGGAAACGCCAGCTACCTCGCCTGAAGAAATTGGTTCAGAACTCACATCGCGAATTGATATGATCGTCGATGGAGGCGAAACACCGGGACCTATTCCGTCTACGGTATACGATATTTCTGTCTCACCGCCGCTCATCCGAAGGCACGGCGTGATTTCGGAAGAAACACTCACCAAGGAGTTCGCGTGCTACAACAAGCATTAAAGCAGCTACTTCAATTCTTAGCCACTCCGACCGGAAATTCAGTGATAATCGGCGTAGTCAGTTTTGTAGCATTGGCGATTGTCTATAATAGGAAGAGACAGATTCCTGGGTTGACAGTATCGGTTATCCCAGAAGATACGTGGTTTATCAACCGTGACGACAACCATCGCCTTGCTATCGTTGTGTCATTGCACCTGATTAACAAATCAAGCGCGCCCATCCGTATTCGGAGATGTAAGCTAAGTGGGTATTCACCGAAGCCCCCGCCTGAAAAGTTGTTTTTAGAAGGACATGATACAACTGTTGAACTTACCTATCCGAAGTACGATCTCTTTGTTGATATGGATAGCCATCCTGGCGAACACACTGCGGAGTATGTTCTCAACCCTTATACAGAACAACGTATGTGGGTCTTCTACCGATCGGGTATCGTTACAATGACAAATATGCTCCGCGCTCCGATTGTCATCAGAGATGTGAATCGGAAGCGAAAATCTATCCAAATTGCCGTGCCTCGCAATATGGACCAGATTCAACTCTATCGCGAGGCAGCAATGCGTTGGTGATTTAGGCGAGTTCGCTCATTTTGACAGACCTACCACCTGCTTCTGCGGACATATCTGCTGCAAAGACAACGCGGTGTGACTCATACGCCGTGTCAAAATCAGTTAACGGCATTGGTTCATTTTTTCCAATACTGTCAATAAACGCTTGGAATTGCGGCTCGTATGGATGATCGCTGACATCTCCTGAATCAATCAGCGAAGTTGCCAACGGACTCCACTGACTTTTATCCATCCCTTTAAGTTTCGCGGAATAGATTTTGTTGTCGAGTAGACTGCCTTCACTTCCAACGAGGTGGATGTGGAAGTAATATGGCTGCAGGCAATCGACACAGGAGGTGACTTTCCCAATTTTTCCGCCACCTTCAAACTTAAGAAGACTTACGCTTGTTGTCTTATATTCGTAGGGTTGAAAGACATCACCAGTGGATTGTGTTTGGTAACTGGTTACCTCTTCGACTTGTCCATCCATAAAAAAGAGGAGCGCGTCGAGGGCATGGCAACCTGCGGTGAGTAAAGTGCTTCCGCCAAAGTCTTTTTTGATGTTCCATTCATATTGACCGTACCAAGGTCCTATACCGTGGTAGTAGTCGACTTCCGCGTAGTGAAGTTCACCGAGCAAGCCGTTATCAATCACAGAACGGATCATTGTAAAATGTGCGCTATAGCGACACTCAAAACAGACGCAAACGTTGACCCCGGTTCTTATGACGGCATCACGAATAGCTTTCGCATCCTCGTATGTAAGGCAGATCGGTTTTTCTATGATGAGATGTTTTCCAGCTTCTGCGGCGGCAATGGCTTGTTCAGCATGGAATGGGTGTGGCGTACAAATATCAATGATGTGTATATCTGGATCGGCGAGCATTTTATCAAAATCCGTATAGGCTTTAAGCGGTGTCCCGTAAGTCTCTGCTAATACAGATTCATCGTGCTCGCGGCGTGAACAGATAGCAGTTACATCCGAGCCTGTGACATTTTTAAAAGTTTCAATGTGGGCACCGGCTACCCAACCGAGTCCGACAATTCCGACGTTAAGATTATCCATTTTTTACTACTCCTTTGAATCCCGTAGATGCTGGTGGACGTGGCTTATCAAGCCTGTATTGAAAAGTCCATGCGCTCACGAATGATTAGATGTATTATATCACAGGTTTGGATTTTTAGGGAAAAAATGGTTGATATAATTTTCGTTGTCGTGTATAATTAAATATGGGAAAGTGTTGACTCTGTTTTACAAAACCTGTTATAAAATGCCTGAGTCTCGTTTAGGGGCGTAAATCTAAGGGCAAACCGGAACCCTCTTCCCATAGGTCCGACCAAATTTCTTGACACGAAAAGCAAAAAATGCTATAATATACAAGAATTGGAGGGCAACACTTTTTTCAGCGTAAGTGTTCAACATAAGCCTCACGGCACTGTTGTTAGGCACCGTTTCTAAGCCTATCTTATCCATTTCTATTCGCGATGAAGGAGACGATTCCGATGGAGACCAAAATTTCCGATGTCTTCCCCCAAAAATTTGCAAAAGAAGGGTTAACTTTTGACGATGTTTTGCTGATTCCGTCTGAATCGGATATCTTGCCGGATCAGGTGGATACAGGTACGCAACTCACGCGTAACCTCCGGCTAAACATTCCCATCTGTAGCGCACCTATGGATACCGTCACTGAGTCTACCCTTGCCATTGCAATCGCGCGGGAGGGAGGCATCGGAATCATTCATTATAACTGCACTATTGATGAGCAGGTATCTGAAGTTGATCGGGTAAAACGTTCAGAAAGCGGTATGATTACTGCACCCATTACGCTGACAGAGGATAAGACAATTAGCGATGCTCTTGACGTAACAGCGCGCTATCGTATCGGTGGTGTCCCTATTGTTACTGAAGATGGATACCTCGTCGGACTCATTACTAACCGAGACCTTAAGTATGAAGACAATCTTTCACTCCCTGTAACTACTAGGATGACCCCCGGAGATCAGTTGATTACTGCGTCCCCTGGCATTACACTTGATAAAGCGAAAGCGATTCTTCACAAATCTCGGAAGGAAAAACTGCCCATTGTAGATCAGGATTTTCGGCTCTGTGGGTTGATTACTATTAAGGATATTGATAAGGTCCAGATGTTTCCGCAAGCCTGTAAGGACAGTGCTGGACGGTTACGGGTCGGTGCCGCTGTTCTACCAGCGACGCCTTTGGAAGACATCGACCGATTGGTTGATGCAGGCGTAGATGTGCTTGTATTGGATACAGCGCATGGTCATTCCAAAAATGTGATCCGCTCGACGGAGTACATTAAGTCGCATTTCCCGAGTGTCGAACTCGTATCTGGAAATGTTGTTACACCTGAAGGCACGCGAAGTCTCATTGATGCCGGTGCAGATGCGGTCAAAGTCGGTGTCGGTCCTGGTTCTATTTGTACAACACGAGTTGTGGCGGGGGTCAGTATTCCACAGATTACCGCAATCTATGACTGTGCCGAAGAAGCTGATAAATCGGGTGTGCCGATTATCGCCGATGGTGGCATCCGTTATTCGGGTGACATCGCGAAAGCTATCGGGGCAGGTGCTAGTTCCGTCATGATTGGCAGTTTACTCGCTGGCACTGATGAAAGCCCTGGTGACACGGTTATCTATCAAGGTAGAACCTACAAGATGCACCGAGGGATGGGTTCATTAGGTGCATTGCGGAAGCGGTCGCTCCGTGCGCCAGAGGAAAGTGCCGAGGATATTTCCAAAGTTGTACCTCGCGGCATTGAAGGACGTGTCCCTCACAAAGGAAAACTCAGTAATTTCGTTTATCAGTTAGTGGGTGGTATTCGTTCTGCGATGGGTTATTGTGGAACATCCGATATTGAAGCATTACGTAGGGATAGCCAATTTGTGAGAATGTCGAGCAGCGGTTACCGCGAAAGCCATCCGCATGATATTGATATCACCGAGGAAGCACCGAATTACACAGTAGCAAATCTTACCTCATAATAATTTTTGGACGTGCTTTTTGCTATGTTTTCGATAGACTTGATCGCCCAATGGCGAGGCGTATAGTTAACGGTTCGCCGGATAAAGAAAGGAACATGGATATTTATGAAAGTTAGCGAAGAAATGTCTTTTTGGGATAGACTCTATATCCCCGCGTTAATTAAGGGAATGTTTACCACACTAAAGCATATCCCTAAAAAGAAATTAACCTACCAATATCCTGAAGATCCGAGGAGTGTGGATGAACGGAACGACCGATATCGTGGCATTCACAAACTCACAACGACCGAAAAGGACGAAATTAAGTGTGTCGCATGCTTCTTATGCGCGACCGCTTGCCCTGCCTACTGCATCACTATCCAAGCAGCACCAGCACCAGATGGGTGGACGACCAAGGAAGGCTATCAGCGAGAGAAATATCCAGATGTCTTTGAAATCAATATGCTCCGTTGCATCTTTTGTGGATATTGCGTTGAGGCTTGCCCTGAAGACGCTATTCGCATGACAGGTTTAACACTCCCGCAGTACTTCCGTGAACGCCAAGAAGAGGGAGAAAGCCTTGGAAGTTCTCGGAGCGATTTCATTTTTGATCGCGATATGCTCGTCGCGAATAACGACATCCCGCAAGAAGGACTTAGTGTTGAGGCGCAATAGGCGCGTTTGAGACGATTGATGGCATCATACGCTCCCTTTCCTAATAAGAAGTACGGCATTATCTATGCAGATCCGCCGTGGGACTACAAAGGGCAGCTCCAACACACGGGGAGTGGTGGAAAAGATAGTGGTGGCGCAATTCGACATTATCCAACTGTACCAGTGTCAGAGATGGAGACGTGGGACATCGCCGCAATCAGCGAAGAAAATTCCCTGCTTTTTATGTGGAGTTCATCTCCGCATCTGGATCAAGCGATTGGGCTTGGTAAGGCGTGGGGTTTTCGGTGGGCAACAGTTGCCTTTGTTTGGGATAAGCAGCGCGTAAATCCAGGAGCATACACGATGAGCCAGTGTGAATTGTGCCTTGTTTTCAAACGCGGTAGAATTCCAAAACCTCGAGGGGCGAGGAACATCAGGCAACTGGTTCAAGTGAAACGGACGCGTCACTCTGAAAAACCGGATGTCGTGCGTCAACAAATTGAGGAAATGTTTCCAGAACAGCGTAAAATTGAACTATTTGCTCGGAGGCAGTTCCAAGGTTGGGACGCTTGGGGGCTTGAGATCGCCGAAGTTTCATGAATGTCTGTTGTGCCACTGGCGGTTGGATTAGCCAATGAGGTGAGGGCACAAATTATTTGTTTTTTTAGTTATTATTTTGGTTGATATAGGCATAAGACACGGGTTAGAAAATCGTCTTTGATTAAAACTAAAGTAGCATTAATATCATTCGTTTTCATAACCTTAAGACTTTTAGATAACACCCACATAGAGAATAGGGTGTGCCTCGTGTTGTAAATGCTGTTAACCTGTAAATTTATTTAACCGACTGGACATAACGGTTTTAGCAAATAAGCAGCCTTTGTATATTGTATATGTCTTAGTCATTCACGAATTTATTGCCTAAATTTATTTGAAAGGCAGACGATTAAATCGACCCAATGCAAGGATTATCGCTTAATTTTCGTTCAGACGCGCTTTTCGCGCTAACGGATAAAATCAAATCCAGTATTGAGGGACGGATGAGTTGGGGAGACACTTTTGGCTTGGGGCTCGGTGTAAAGGCGGATAAACACCTGATTGTTTGGACCCCCAAGGAGACTTCAGAAGGTGATATTCTACCCGGTTTCGACTCAGAAGATGGTGAGCTTACAGTGAAAATGCGGCCTCGTCCGGGAGCATGGGTCTCTTGGATTGACGAGGCGAAAGTTTCTGCTGACGCACGCGACGACCATGACCGAGTACACAGAAGCATACAGGAACTTGAGCGCAATGCACGTCAAATCACAGATTTTGCCGATGGAGTCGTTACTGACATCGCTATTCAAAACTTGGGAAAATCCCTAACGCTCTCCGAACTTACGCAAGAAGTTCTGAAGTCGCGCTTGGCAATACCGAGTACCGTGAAAACCGGTGGTTATGTCTTGGCGCGTATTGATGATACGGATACCGAAGAAGTTTCTGCGGCTACAGTTATCATTCCAGAGCAGACCCACATTCATCGCGTACATCTCAATGAGGATGCTCTTTTTGAGCAATTGTTGAAAGCCGACTACAACGTACTTCTTGTAGTCTTACGAACACATATTAAACAGTACCCAGACTTGGCTGATTTGGGCCACAGTTTGGCGCTTCATACACGTCTATCCAGTGTTTCTGCCAACGAAGACGATGAGTCAACAGAGGAGCCGGAAGGCGTTGATCCTGTTCATGTGCTCGCTACGGCGGCAGTCTACAATCCACTTGAACCGGAGACGCTGCGGTTGGTTCCAATCGCATTCAATGCGCCCGCAGAAGAAATTGAAACTGCTATCACCGAGAGTTCTAAGAAGATTGAAGAATATACGGTGAAAGCCAACCAGCATGCCTACCAGTTAATGGCGCAGTTTCAGCAGGGCGTGGAAACCCGTTTAAGAGCTCTCGTTCTTGGACCCGGACAGCGCGTCCACAATAAAGTTTGGGACGATCTGGTGATTCGAGAACTACGCAATACGATACTCGAGTTTGTCGAATTTTATGCGACATGTCTTGCTGAATATTTTGAGGAGGACATCGCGGCGGCGAAGAAGGAAGCTCTCGTACAAAGTATTGACCCGATGATAGAGTTTTGGCAGTTACAGGACAACCCGCAGTTAACGCTGAATCACCTTATTCAATCCTGTTATAAACTCGCCAATCAGGTGCTCGATCGGGCTACCGGATTATTTCATGATTTGGTATTTGAGCATGATTTCATTAATACCGAGTTAGTCAAGCGTGTTGAACTCTTATCTTTTGAGAATAACGAACTTTTAGACGAGATTTATCTGCCGAAATGGACGCGCGGGACGATGCGCGAAAAAATAGCGGGCATCGCTCTCCGATCAACTCTACATCCCGATCAAATTGAACGCCTTGGGACCATTTGGTTAGAATTGCTGGGACTCGCGAATTTTGCGAGTCAACACAAGCAAAATTTTGAAACCGTTATCCAACCATTCGTTGAGCTTCTATTAGCGGCGAAAGCAGGCGGACAAACACAGCGTCGAAATCAGCAGACACAACAGCGCCGCAGTGCTGCCAGTTTTGCCGGTTTTGAAATTCCTGATGACCATTTTGCACAGCTTCTCAACCATGTAAAACTGCATTTGCCAACGGTAAAGCAATGGTTGGAAAATCCGCCTCCAAAAGTGGACAAGCAACAACATTACGCGACCTTATGGACGTTGCTGCTTGATGGAAAACTCCGCGAGCAACTTCTCGCCGATATCCAACCGACTTGTGATATTAATCTCAGTGTGCCAGATCAGACGAAAAGGATAATCAACCTTATGTTAGGGAGTACATTGATTATCCAAGCCGAAAAGGACCGGAAGTTGATAGAGCGCAACCTGAATCGGGCTATTATCTCGAAAACCGGGCACGAATTGACGAATATCACCACATCGGCGATGCTTGCTATACATGGAGATGCGCTGCTTGCAAGCCTATACGAGCAACTGTTGGGTTACCATGACACTTTGGGGAAGCGAGTGAACCGGCTCACAAATGCACCGCAGAAACGAAAAAAGCGGAAACATCAGCAGTCGCGGAACGGTAGCGAAAGCAATGTTCAGGCTGTTGAAGCGGAACGGGGGAAAGTCGAGGAACTCATGACTTTCCTAAGACCTTATCGACAAGAAGAGGTTATCGGCACTTTAGCGACCGCTGGACTTGATCCACTTGCCTCCAATCTTGAAGATATTCGGAGACAACAAGTTCTCAGTTTCGATGTAAGTGATTTGCCGGCGATAGGTGAAACATGGCTTAGCGACAGCAAAAGTGTTGAGGATTATCCGAATCTGCGAATGTTCCTTCTGCAAAATCAGCTTCCCATATCTACAACGGGTAGGCTGCTGATGGAATTGCGGCAGCAGTTTTCCGATAAACTCTTTAACCATGTATTAGGGCTTATCCAAGAGGTAAAAGAACTTCAAAGCGAGGACTATAAGGGCGAATCGCTCAATCAGTTTGTCTCTTATATTTCTGAAAAGGTTTGGCGGTGGGAATTGACCCAGATTACAGAGGATGAACTCCCACTTTTGCTCAAGGAGAAAGTTCTCGCATCGGCGATCTGCTATGAAAAAGAGGTCGAGACCCTGATGGAATATGTTGAACGCTATGATGAGCTCGTGTCCACGAAACTCGCAGCAGATTCAGAACTGGATAATCATCGTCAATATATTGAGGAACAATTCCAAGCAATTGTTGAAACTCTTTTGGTATAATTTTTAAAGTCCTAACGCCATTGGTATTGCTAAGGGACTTTGAGATTGGACTATTAAAGCGTGAGTTGATAAAGCGTTCTTGTGCTTCAAACTGTTAGTTTGCGGTACGCTTCTTGAAACATTTAAGAAAATCCGAACCGATCCGAACCCGCACTCCCGCTGAATGTTACATGTGCATTCAGCGTTTATTCTGGAGTGCTATGTCTATAAAGAACTACAAGGTGATAGATGAAGATAGTTTTGTTGGGCAACAATCAGTTTGCCGTCTCGATTGCTTCAAGCTTGTGCCAATTGGAAGTGGTGCGTGAAGTTGCGTTTTTGTCGAATGCAACATCGAACAAAAACAGGTTTGTTCAGCGAAAAGAAACCACGCCTGCAAGCCTCCGAGATCTTGTGGGGGCGAATGCCTTAAGTGGAAGTGACACCCAAATTTCTGCTTATAATTCGTTTGAAGGGTTGTCCGGAGCAGACGTGATTGTTATGTTACCATCAATGGGAACATCCGGTTTTCGATCGCCGCAGGCGTCTAAGACTACAGGTATTGGACTGGCGCGGGGTTTTGTATCTGGAATCCAAGAGTACGCCGTGGATGCAAAAATTTTGGTCGCGGCATCTCCGGCGAATTATATCGCAGCGTGGATGCACCAAGAACTTGGTGCTGGGCAGATCATCGGTCTCGGAAATGGAGCGACCACTGCTCACCTAATTGCTGAAATTGCGAGTCGTGTTAAAGTTTCAGTGCAAGACATAATGGCATTGACTATCGGAAGCGATCAAGAGGCGTATCCGCTCCCACAATACTGCCGGGTTAACGGTATCCCGCTTGCACAACTCATGTCCGAAGCTGACGTTGAACGCCTTTGCGAGGAAGTTGCGCAGCGTTGCCCGTATACAACGTCCGGCAACTATACGTTGATAAGTCATATTTTGCAAGTTGTTTCAGCCATCGCACTTGATAGAAATCGGGTGATGAGTGTTGGTACCCGCGTTTCAGCCGGATCAACATCGGTCTACCTGAACGTTCCAGCGAAAATTGGGTCTAATGGTGTTACGGACATTGTTCCACTTGATTTGACTGAACAACAACGTGAGCAGTTTAAAAAATTAGTTGCCGAAAGTGCTACAGATCAGTCCTAATAGGACTTGGATTTCCGATCCATAAAATTGCCAGATGAGAGAAATATATCAAAAAATCCCAGAGTTAATTGAAACCTCGCAAGTCGGTGCATACTGTACCGTTGTAGAAACGAAGGGGTCAACGCCACAAAAGCCTGGCTCGAAATTGTTGATTCTTCCCGATTTGCGGAACGTCGGCACCCTCGGTGGCGGGTGTGTTGAAGCAGAGGCACGTCGTCAAGCGATTGGGCTGATGCAGGGTGGAGTGCCACGACTGCTTGAGTTTCAATTGGATAGCGATTACGGCTGGGATGATGGACTCATCTGTGGTGGGAATATGAAAATCTTCATTGACCTACCGAGAACGCGCGCCGAAGCCGAGATGTTTGAACGTCTCCAAGCACTGAATCAAGAAAATATACCACTCGTCTATGCTACTGTTGTAACCAGTGAAACACAAGGTATAGAGGTTGGCATGAAAATGATCTTTGCTACCAACGGTGAGCGCATCGGAACATTGGGCAATCCGGCTTTGGAAACGACAGTGGAAGGGAAAACTCTTGGAGTCCTTGAAGAGAATCGTGCAGTCCTGTTTCAAGAAGACGGAACGGCTGGAGTCTTCTTAGAACCGTTGCAACCGCGTCCAACGTTGCTTATTGCGGGGGCAGGTCATGTCGGTCAGGCACTATGTCATCTCGGTAGTTGGTTAGACTTTGATATTGTCATTGTTGACGATCGTGTGGATTTTGCTTCTGCTGAACGGCTACCGGAGGCGGACAAAATTATCGTCGGCGATATCGCAACGGAACTCCGAAATTACCCGATTACTCCACTCACCTATGTCGTGATTGTTACCCGTGGACATCAACACGATGAATCGGCGTTACACAGTGTTGTTGAATCGGATGCCCGTTATATCGGTTTAATAGGCAGCCGCCGCAAAATTAAACTGATATTTGACGATTTACTGGAGATTGGAATCCCCAAAGAGAAACTCCAACGGGTTTATGCCCCTGTTGGGCTAAATATCAACTCGAAAACTGTGCCGGAAATCGCTGTAAGCATTGCATCGCAGCTGATTCAGATCCGTAATGCTGCTGAAGGTATCACCACCTTTGACGCGCAGCCTGAGCGAATGCCTACAGTTAAAGTGGCGGGAGCTTAAAAATGGATGATGTTCATGTGTCAGAAGAAAAATTTTATACGCTTCGTGAAGTTGTTGATGCTGTCAAGAAGACGCTTGATGCCGTCAGCGAACAGTCTAATAAACACAACGAACTCCGCTATTCATCCACGGATGTATATTGGCTGTTACATGACATGCTCCGCTATGTAAATCAGAATGTTCCTGGTGAGTTTGCGCTGCGTCAAATCAAAAAAGGCACCTATCGGGTGAGATACATGGATGAAGGTAAAGCGAAACAGCGGTCGAATAGAAAACTCAAAGCGGAAATAAATCGAACAGCACGCTATCTTGAAGAACTAACAGGTAGAAAACCCTCGTGGGGTGATAAAGAGTAGCTGCGGATCTGATTCTCAAATGGTACACTGTTTATGAAACAAGGAGAACATTTCGTGAACCAAGAACCTAAAATAACAGTTGAAGATATTGAGATGTCCGTAGACGCATTAGATGTCCAAAAAGCCGCAGACATCTTTGAGGAACACGGATGTCTTGTCGTTCGCGGTCTAATGAAACCCTACATTAAAGCAATTCATCAGGATATCGAGGCTGCAGCGGCGGAATCTATATCATTGCTTGATGAAGCAGAACGGATTGTTGAGGGATGGCGAACACCGAACGGCACACTATTCCTTCCAGCACCAGAGGGCTACGAGCGCGACAAACAGATTATGGTGTTAGCGGTGAATTATCAGTCGAGCGCAGCATTCTTCCAATCCGCTTTTGATGATACTACAGCTGATATCGTAGAGGCAATCTTGGGACCGAATGTGGAAATCTTTGGTAACGGGCAGTGCCTCTATAAGGAACCGGTGGGTGGACATCCGAAACACCTACATCAGGATTCTGCCTACTTTGAACACCGCTATCAGGGACCCGTCGGCATTCTGAGCTATGTTGTGGACACTGACTTGGTGAATGGGGCGTTACACGTTGTGCCGGGTTCACATCAACTCGGACAACTCAATCATATTGATACGTTCTCGCACCTCGGTTTGGCGGAGGATGAGTGGCCCTGGGAGAGCGCTCTTCCTGTTTCTGGTAAAGCGGGTGATTCTATCTTCTTTAACGTCAAGACCGTACACGGTTCCAAACAGAATATGTCGGATAAACCGCGTCCGATTTTCATCAACCGCTACCGCCGAACAGACGACTTCGTAATCATCGGTGGAACAACAACAGCAAATCGCGCAGAGGCAGAGAAGCGAGCAGCCGCAGCTGAAGAAGCGAAGAAATCTAATAGTGATCAAGGCTTGATGTTACGCGGGTTCCGTCCCTTTGATGCGTAATAGAGACAGAAAATGAAATGGGCAGAGACTCCTCTGCCCTACAATTGATACAGCATCAGATAGATAAGCACACCCGTCACCGATACATACAGCCAAATCGGAAAAGTAATCTTCGCGATACGACGGTGTGACTCAAATCGCTCCCGCCACGCCAAATAAAGCGTACGCAACGCCAACGGCACTATCACGAACGCTAAAATGATATGTGAAATTAGGATAGTGAAGTAGACAGGACGAATCCATCCTTGCTTTGTAAACGGCTTTGATCCGGCGTGATAGTGATAGATAACATAACTGACGAGAAAAAGCACGGATACGCCAAAGGCAGCGAGCATGCATTTTTTATGCGCCGTGATTTTTCGCTGGCGTATTTGTTCATACCCTATTATTAGCAGAATGCCGCTGATTGTATTTAGTGTCGCGTTGACTGTCGGCAGATCTGAAATCTCAAGCAATCTATTCTCCTATGTGTTGCTTCGGCACAACGAAGTGTGCCTGCTACTTTCTACCGGGGCCACCGGTACGCTTGGGCACCCTTCGAGTTCTCTAATGCAAATTCCCACCGTTGACACCACGTTTCGTACTTTGTATTGCCCTCTTCCGGTCGCAGACGACTCCGCATCAGAAACGCAGGATAGAAGGGTCTCCCGATCGGTTGATAGACGTCGTGATAACGCAGGTCGAAACTCCACCGGATACTCTCCGACTCATTCGGCTTCGCACTGTGGAGTGTGTAATTATGGAACAGAATAACTCCGCCAGCTCGAATCGGCAACGGCTTTGGTGTAAGGTTCGGTGGCTGATGTTCCGGCGGAACCGCCAATCCTGCTGATGACCAGTCGTGTGTGTAGAGTCCCATCTTATGACTGCCCGGTATCACCTGTAGACATCCGTTTTCCAAAGTGGCATCCACAATCGGAATCCATACCGTTAGCATAAAATAGGGATCCGTATCGGGCCAACACACGCCTGCGTCTTGATGCCAAGGGGTTGGTTCTCGTTGTGAGGTCCGTTTTGGCATGACAGCACGGATATGTTGGATTGGATTGCAGATAATCTCGGAACCGACAAAAGATTCTGCGACATCAAGGATTTTAGGGTTTTTGAGGAAGTTAAACGTCGCTTCACCGCGCGCCTGCATAATATCTAGATTTGCGGTTACTTCCTGCGCCTCATTTGCGAGATGGAGCAGTCGTTCCGTGAACGATTTCTCAGCGTATGTGTCGCTAACTTTCCCTTCGGCGTGCAATTTCTCAGCGCGTTCTGCGATAATTCCCTCGTACTCATCAATGACGGGACCCAGGTCGTTCTCGTCAAGCACATCTTCAAGCAATAGATACCCGTTGTCGTGAAAGAAAGAAACTTGAGATTCGGTTAAACGCATAATAGCGTCCTCCTTAGGTATATGTCAACCCCATCGTTGTTCTGGTGGATCAAAGACAAATCCATGAAAAAACTTTCGCTGTTCGGGTGAGAGTTGCTTGTTATAGAAAGCTTTGGGATATCCCCAATGTTCCTGCGAGCCGATCATCCAGGGATGCTCATAAGCATAATAGAGCATTTCACGGCACCCCTCCGATTTGGTGAAGATGCCAGCGGAATGCCAAACGGCGTTATGGAACAGAATCGCACTCCCCGGCGGCGCGCAGACTTCGAGCGCCCCCGGATATTCATAGGGATCCCGCAGGTCTTCGTGGTTCGGATCATATATTGCTGTGTGGCTGCCCGGTATGAGCCACAGATTCCCCTGTCCGCCTTCTGTCATGTCTGTCAGATAGTAGCCGATTTTCAGTTGCAGAAATGGAATCGGACGAAGGTTACGATAGCCTTCATCGTGTCCATCAATGTGCCATCCCATCGGACGTTCTTTTAAATCCGTAGCGTGTTCAATGATGGCATCCGAGGCGTGATGGTGTGGCATTTTATTGAGCAAACCTGTGACATACGGCAAGATCGGTTGCCAATCCAAGAGTTCCAAGAACGCAGGATGATCGCCGAGAATATAGAAGATGCGGGTGCTTTTCTCGCCGTGGATATGGGTCATACCGGTTTCAGTTGATCTTTTCTCCTCATGTTTCCGGCGTTTCTCAATGACTTCAGCGAGAGCACTTCTTAGCATTTCAACATGTGAAGGAGCGAAAAAATTTTCAAGGACAAGATAGCCGTTGTTTTCAAAGAAAAACCGTTGGGCATCGGTCAATTCGTGTGACATACAGTAAACCCTCTTTTTAACTGAGATTGAACAACTTTATAGCATTTCCACCAAAAATACGTGCTTTATCTGTTTCAGGGATGGGCATCTCCTCAATCAAGCGGACAAATCGCGGCATATCCACCCACGGGTGATCTGTTCCGAATAACAGGCGATCAGTGCCAGAATACTCATAGGCGTACTGCAGTGATTCTACTGATGGCGACACAGTATCCAAATAGATACGTCGCAGATACGCGCTTGGTGGTTGTGCTATATTCTCTCTGGCTCTGCCAAGTACTTCAGTCTGATGGTCGATTCTGCCACTCATATAGGGTAAAATACCCCCAACGTGTGGCATCACGATTTGTAGCTGCGGATGACGTTCAAGAATCCCGCTCAGAATCAATCGCAACAGTGCGAAGCTATTGTCTACCTGTAACCCCATCATCCCGATCATCCAGTGGTCCTTGATTGCCTCACCCCATATCGGGACGGTTGGATGCATCACAATCGGCATCTGCAATGTTTCAGCGTGCGCATAGACGGGTTCAAAGTGCGGCGCGTCAACGGGTTTTCCGCCGATGTGTGAATAGAGCATAATCCCGCGGAACCCAAGCCCTTTTACTCGATCCATTTCTATGATCGCTTCATCTGGGTTTTGCCACGGGAGGCATGCCAAACCTGCGAATCGCTGTGTGTGAGTGTCCACAAGTTCGGCAATGGTATTGTTAATCGCTTGTGCACCTTTGTTCCCTAATTCGGGTGCAAGCATGCAGGGCGGGGGTATATTCGTGCTGAGGAGTGCCATATCAACACCTGCTGCGTCCATGTCCTTAAGTTTGCGTTTAGGGTCGTAGACTTCGTCTTGGAGGCGAAATGTTTGGACATCGCCGTAGGTAACGACAGCCTCACTACCGCTGCGGATGACTTGAGGCGGATGTGGGTTTTGTGCGAGGATTTCGATATAGGCGTCTGGGAATATATGGCTTTGGCAATCGATTCGCATTTTTTGAGTCAAAGGTATTTGGTTTTTGTATGTCTTTTAGTATGCCATGTCTAACCTTTATTTATCAAGGAATCTTTTATCCTACATAGAGACCACCGTATTGGGTGATCTTGGAGGAACTCTCATGAATGACGAAATTTTAAAAGAATGTCGACAGGCGAAGGAACGACTGGCAGCACTTTTCGGGGATGTGGATGCTCTTATGGATTTTATGATGAAGCGTCGAGAAAAGCGAATGAAACAGGGCGTAAAATACGCAGACTTCTCGCCTTACCGCAAAAGGAAGCCGGAAAAACCTGATTCTTCAAATCTTCCAGATACCGAATCACAGGTGTAGCACAAGTTGCAATACACTTTCGCTGGCATGGTACCTACATCCTATCCCGTGGACTCCATTTAACCACATAATTAGAAGGGATCTCTTGGACAAACATCGACGATGCACGATTCCTATCCCCGAAGCAAACTGAATACGCCGTTCCAAATTTCCTAGTAAGTACACTGATATGATATCGTTGCTGCATATTTATAGAGCACTGCTTTAGTCCGGTCGGGACAACAATTCTGTAGAACGTAGGAACTCTCAAGGTCTAAGCCTGGTAGAAGGGCATTTTTAACGGCTGAGTCAATATACTATGAGTTAATTATTCCTGCGGTGTCCATTTCTGAATATAATCCGATGGAATTTCATGGATAAACACAGATGCTGCTCGATTCAGATCTTCTGAATTGTATGATGTAGCACTATCATATAAAAACTGATCACCTTGTTTTTCATAAAAACGATACATGCTTGTAGAAAGATAGAGTCTTTTTTTGGCACGGGTCATGGCAACGTAGAATAAGCGGCGTTCTTCCTTAAGCTGCTCTTCCTGAATCGCATCGGACCTCCAGTGCCATATCGCTGGAAATATTCCATCCTCCATCCCGATGATGATGACAATATCAAACTCTGTGCCTTTTGCTGTGTGTAATGACATAAGGGTGACTTGTTCATGTAAAATGTTCCTCTGTGTCTGTTCGTGGGCGTTTTCTACTCTATCACCGGTTTTCTCGAAACGGCGAACAGCATTCATCATACGCGTCTGGTACTCGAGAAAACTTAAAAGTTCATGTGTCTTGGTTATTTTTTCAAAACCACGAGCCTCCTTTATCATATTGGATCTCTCGCTTTTCCATTCGATGTCCTCAGCAGAATTTCGAGGTTTTGATCGATGTAACTCTGCTATAAATGCCCCAATTTTATTCTTTTCAGTCTGTTCAAGTAACAGCGAATCCACTTTCTGCCGTAAATCTACTGCGGAATTCCGTAAACCACTATTTTGAACGAAACGTTTCGCAGCATTTAAGAAAGCATTAACTTCAGTTAAGCCTTCGTCTTCCTCTGGTCTATCTGTTCCTGCTGTAGGTGTACTCCCTTGTTCCAAGGTTGAAGTTTTAGCAAGAATACTGAGCCCGACAAACGGGAGAAATTGTGTTAAGGATTTCATCTCACGCTTTTGAAGGTCAATATCGACAAGTTTCTTAAAGATTTCTCGGTTAACCTTAATATCATTCTTAGCTTTATGTAAATCCTCTTTTTTAATGTTAAGTTCAGTCAGAATATCAAACTTAACGGCAAGTGCTTCTAGGCTTCGCCTTTCGCGTGGTAAAAACCTTCTCGCAGTCCCAAGTGTGTCGTAACAGAGATTGGTTAAAGTCAAATTCGGATCAAGGTGTTCTGTTAAATCGCGTTCTAAAATTCGATTATCATATCGTGAAATGTTATGCCCAACGAGAATACTATTTTCGATAAATTCACAGAATTTGGGTAAGACGGTTTTAATGCTCGGCTTATCTTTAACATCTTCCTCCGTAATCCGATGAATTTCTGTGCTCTCTTCAGGGATGTAGCCATCAGGTGGTTTCACCAATTGACTATAATCATCAACTTTGTCCCCCTTTGCGTTAAGACGATGGGCAGCAATCTCAACGATGTTTGCATTTTTAGGGTTGACACCAGTCGTCTCCAAATCGTAGACAACCACATTTTCCATATTGCGAATTTCAAAACGTCCTATGAGATGTTGGCACAGTTTAAGTGCCGTTATGCTTCGTACTGTAGCAGAGATAGAAAAGTTTTCAGATCTCGGAAACTCTGTCAATTCTAGAACCTTTGCACTTCCGTTATCAATCGTGCCTATAAGAAGGATATGCGTATCTATGCTTTCCTCTTGCAGTTCACTAAAGTCGCCAATAAGTACATGAACTCCCTTTTCAGTTACCTGTGGTTTCCTCACGCCCGGAAGGAGAAATTGAACTTGAACCGTTCGGTTTAGATACGTTTCCAGACTTTGACGCAAAATATGAGCAGCACAATATTCATCAATTCCGTAACTAACTGTTATATGGATCCGATCACCGCTTTCTACTGCACTATGAAGAACATCTCCTGCCTTAGTAAGATTAGGAGCATTCAGACGGTTTTCCTCAATAATATCGAGTTCTTCACTACTGTAAGGTGATCGGGCGGATTCTAATATATCAAGAAGCTGCTTCACGATTTCACTAGCCCTTTTATTTTCAATTTTAACAGTAGTAACGAATTGGTGAATCCGCTCCCAGAATTGACGGATGTTTTCACGTGTCAAGGGACTGACATCTTCTGAGTATTCATCAATGTTTTTCAACAGTTCAACCAAACTTACTTTTTTTAGACGCGCAAGCTGTTGGAGTTGTAACAATGTTAATTCATCAATACATACGTCAGGAAAATTAATAGCATGCTCTATGGTGGAAAATGTTTCTGAAGCTGCAAGACTAAGGTAAGAAATGAGAGCTCGCCTACAAACTTCCTGAAAAGGGTTTGTAAAATGAGTCCATCTTCGGAATGGGATGTCCTCCTGCAGTGCTAGTTGATCTGCCAGAATATCAGCGTGGTCATGCTTACGATAGAGAATTGCTATGCTATCAGGCTGATGATCGCTATCAGAATCATCCCTGCCGCTCCCTTTTAAGTTACGGATAAGGTCGATAATTTTTTCTGCTTCTTCGAATTTATCCCGATTGCCAAAAGTGCAATGAACGATTTTTTCGCCTATGGATTTGTCCGTTAGAAGCGAAGGACGGCTTGGATCAGAATTTTTTGATATAACTGCTTTAGCTGCACTTAAGATTGTTTCGGAGCATCGATAATGCTGTTCAAGTCCGATGACCCGTGGGTTGAAATCAACGCGGAAGTCGTCTATATACTTCGGATCGGAACCTCGCCAACTGTAGATAGCTTGGTCCTTGTCAGCGACTACCATGAGATTTCCGTCTGGTGGTGCACAGAGCAGTTGAAGCAAATGATATTGTGCTTTGTTTACATCGTGATACTCGTCGACGAGAACATAAGATATACCATCACGGGAATCTTTTATGGCATCCTCAGAATGTTCAAACAATTCAATAGTCTTGAAAATGAGATCGTCAAAATCAAGAGAATTGCGTACGTCTAGTTCTTCCTGATATGTTTCTGAGATACTTCTAATTTTTGTAACGTCGTCTTCATCGGTGATGCGGATGCCATCTTCGTAAAATTCAGAAGATTCGGTCAATGTTCGTAGATTACTTTTGAAATTGCCAATAATATTCAGTAAACGCCGTGTACCGTAGTCAGATTTGTTGAAATTTAAATTCTCAACAATTTCGGTTAGGAGATCCTCTTGATCTTCTTGACTGAGAATCTTAAAGTCCTCATCCAGTCCGATTTCACTAGTGTGTTCTCGAAGCATCCTATAACAGAAGGCATGGAAGGTGAAAATTTTAACTTTGTCCCCTCGTTGTATATCAATTTCGCTGTTCACACGATCCCTCATTTCCTGTGCAGCTTTATTGGTAAAGGTAATCGCGAGGATGTTCTCCGGCTTGATATTGTGTTCGTGAATCAGATAGGCAATGCGGTGTGTAATGACTCTTGTTTTTCCGGTGCCAGGACCTGCGATGACAAGTAGAGGACCATTTTTATGTGTTACCGCTTCTCTCTGTTTTTCGTTTAATTCATGAAGAATGTTCATCGGGTTTCCTCCGGTGCATCTATCGAAAGAGGTCGCGTTATTTTGTGTAATATCGTGTTCAGATCAAGGGGCATAGTGCTGATATAGTGGTTTACTACTCTGAACAAATCTGCGTTATTATATCATATTTGGTGCGAAAAAGCAATAAGTTTTTTAGCGAAACTATAGCCATTTAATTCTCGCGAAGTGCTTTTATGGGAGAGCTTTATAAGCCCGATTTATATGGATAGCAGCGTACACGCGTGGACAAAATGACTTTACGGAAATACGATCTATTTTAACTTAACAAGGAGAAAAATGATATATTTGAACGAGTTGAAAAACCTAACCATTTTAGGTATATTAATCATTCTGATCACGACCTGTGGCTGTGAGAAGATCCAGACCATGATGCCACCTGATCAACCCGAAACCGTAGAGACTGCCTCGGTTCAGGTAAGCTTCGTCTATCCGGGTGATTGCCTCGGTGATTCTTCCTATTGTGACGTGCTTTATAACGGTGCACAGAAGGCTAAAATGAACCCTAACGTTGAAGTAAATGAAATGGAGAGCAACTTCGAGACATGGGACATGCAGTTAAGTGCAGCTGCTGAGAATTCGGATCTCGTTATCACTTCCGGTTACCAAATGGGAGCCCCCGTCTCCCGCGTGGCACCAGAGTTTTCAGAGGTGATGTTTGTTATTTTTGATGCCGCAGTGGATCTTCCGAATGTGGTTTCTTTCACACACAGGGTAAACGAAGGCACTTTTCTCCTTGGGGCGATCGCTGGTTTGAAAACGCAGACTGGAAAAGTCGGTTATCTCGGTGGGGCTAATGTGCCATTATTACATGAATTTGAAGCCGGTTACGTCGCAGGTGTCAAAGCCGTCAATCCAGACGCAGAGGTAATCAAAGGGTATGTTGCTGATGACCAACAAGGATTCTACCAACCCGAAGTCGGCGGAGCACTTGCCTTAACCCAATATGGACTCGGTGTTGATGTGATCTATGCCATGGCGGACCAATCCGGATTTGGTGCTGTTGAAGCAGCAAAACTCGCTGAAGGCAGATATGTGATATGGAATTACATTGATATTACCGATGCTGCACCCGGTATTATCTTGACAGGTCTGCGTGTCGGGATCGACGAGTCGGCATATAAGGTTGTTGAAGAATTCGCAGCTGGGAATCTTATGGCTGGCGTTCGTTCTCTCGGTCTTGCTGAAGACAATGTCGGTTATATACTTGCTGAAGGAAACAAAGCCCTACTTCCTGATGAACTCCTCGAAAAAGTCGAAGCTTTGAAGGCTGGCATCATTGCTGGCGAGATTACTGTACCAATGGTGCCATAGACAAACGAACCTGTTATGCTATAGCACCAGTTTTCGATTCTTTTCAGGTTTCTCTGCAGAAATTAAAAAGGGCGAAGCAATCTTCGCCCTTACACAATGTATTCTAATTGCTGGCGAGGTTTCTGACCTCGCCACTTTTGAATTAAAAGCGTCCTGATGACGACTCTATTACGGTTTGGTATCTGTATTAACGGGAGGTTCGTCGTTATTAAGGAATCGCTCAATCGTGTTAATTGTTGCAGGACTTGTGCGGAAGTCGGCAACCCACGGTTCGCGGAAATATACCTGTTTTTCGCGCGGTAGAGCGGAGAGTACTTCAGGGGGAATCCGCAGCCGATGCCAGTGCGTCGCGAGGTGAGCGTAGGCATTTAGCACCGCGACACGCGGTGTGTCTCGTTGCCATACCGGACCCGCATGACATAAGTTTTCCGTGAAGAAGATTGCACTCCCTGCCGGACATTCGTACGTCATCAGGAATGGACTCCTTTTGTCCTCTTCTAATGACATGTGATCTGGATGCATCGGGAAGTTAGACTTGTGACTACCGGCTATGAAGTGAGTCGCACCGTCCTTTTTAGTGACATCTGTCAACTCAAAGACGACACGGACCATTCCTGCGTGGATCCGTCCATTATTGACGCGATAGCCGAAGATCGGATCTCCCTGTTGTGGTCCACCACCGTGAAGGCCACCATGTTCCTGTCCTTTTTCACGCCAGACAGAAAAGCAGTTCTCCATCCGGACATCGGGTCCAATGATTTCGTGTAAAACATCAAGAACTTTCGGATGATCAATGAGGACACTCGCGGGACCGCCCGGCACAGCGCGGTGTTCCGGCGGTAAAGCATCTGGATTGTGATGTATCCGTTCAATCTGCTCGACGATTGCGTCCACTTCATCCCGTTCAAGAATTGCAGGACGAACAAGGAATCCGGATAAGTCAAATCGAAATTTTTCTTCATCGGTCATAGATTTACATCTCCTTTAGTGCAATAGCTTAATTTTCCCACTATTTTTCTTTATGCACCTTCTGAACCACGTCAACCAGTTTACCAGCTCCGAACCGCACAACATCCGTTGCGGGTAGCCCTGTTTCTGCTTCTGCTTGGCGAACCGCATCACGTGCCTCGGTGTCAGACAGGTCAAAACAATTTAACGCTAATCCAATTACTTTGGAGGGTTTTATCGGCGCAGCCATCGCTTCGTACTGCGCTATCATCTCAGGCACTGACGGCAACGGTACTGTGTACCGTGCAACTGTGTCCCGCGAGGGTTGATGACAAAATATCATCGCATCCGGCAGACTCCCGTGGAGTAGACTTAGCGTTACACCAGAATACCCAGGATGTACCAATGAACCTTGCCCTTCAACGATAAGCAACTCGTGATTTTTCGCACCTTCAAGCACAATCTCTTCGGCTGCACCCGCAGTAAAATCAGAGACAACAGCGTCGATTGCTATGCCCCAACCCCACACCATAATTCCATTTTGACCTGTCGGACAGAATTCTATGTCCATACCACGCGCCCGTGCAGCATGTGTGATCTCTATGCCAGATAGCATTTTACCCACTCGGCAGTCTGAGCCTACAGTCAGGATAACGGTCGCATCAACATCAGCGGCTTTACACGTCGCAACGGGTAGGTTGGCAGGTGGTTTTCGGGCATCCCAGAGGAGAACATCGTGTTCTGATGCCATTTCGGATAGTTCTGCGTCTTCACTCAGAAATTGATGAAGTCCGCTCATGATGTGTAAGCGGTTCTGTATAGCTTCTCGGAGCGTTGCGCGCCAAGCGGATGGTAATTCCCCACCGGGCGGTGCAATGCCGATAGCCAGCATTGTTGGGTTAAACTGCATCGCTTCGGCAAGGGCGCTGACGACTGGAATGCCTTTACCGATCTCAATGATTTCGCTGGTATCTCGTCCTGCATTGACGCTATCGATGACTGCGACCACATTGTCAGGGAGGTAGCGCACGAGGACTGTGGCGGTTTTCGATTCAAGTATACCGAACGAACCTTCGGCAAGAATCGCGATTCTTTGTGATTTTGGTTGTAATTGTTTTACCATTTTTTGTCTGTAGTTTCGCACAGATTGAGATATACCTGTAGATTAGCATAAATCGTAATCAATTTCAACATTTGGGTTGTAATCTATAAGTTAAACCTTGTGGCAATTATAGTGTCAAGGAATTCTAAAACCTTGCGTAGTCGGGCTATTTCTTTATTAACATCTTTCGTGTTGATGTAAAATCGCCTGCTGTTAGACTATAAAAATAGATGCCACTCGCAACACGTTCGCCTTGCTCATTTCTACCATCCCAATGGATTGCCCGACCTCGGTGCTCATAAATTCCTGCTGATTGATGTCCCAATGCTAAGTTCCGAATCAACACTCCGTTTACTCCATAGATGCGCATTGTTACCTCAGCGGGTGCTGATAGGTGATACGGTATCCATGTTTCTGGATTGAAGGGATTGGGATAGTTCGCTAAAAGTGCTGTCTCTTTAGGTAGCAAGGATGCGACCAGTTGTTCAAGCGCAGCAATACCTCGTAGGAAGGTTTCAGTTTTGTTGGTGATTTGCTTTGCTTCATCAATCCATCGTTGTAGATTTGCTGCTGTCCATAAGGATTCCAGTTGTGCATCTGTAGCGGGGGCTGCTGGCACAGGATCTAATGCATCAAGCACTAATTCCATATCTTCGTGATTGACAATCCCATCTCTGTTAATGTCTGTGTTTGGTATTGCGCCATCGGGGAGCGTTGTCCCCAAGGTTGCAGCAACTAATACAAGGTCCTCCACATCTACAATTCCGTCTCTATTGACATCTTCCATGATTTTCGTTTCAGGTATAATAACGGTAGCGGTAAAGGTAAGTTCTGATTTGATTTTCTCGGCAGTTACACGAACCGTATTGGTTTCTTGTGTCCAGCCTAACCGTAGAACGCTTTGTGCTTTCCCAGTGCTATCTGTTGTGGTGGTTGTGTTAGTAAGTTGCCCGCCACCAGCCGTAACCGTAAAAGTGACAGATATGTTCGGAGCAGGTTTGCCATCTGTTCCTATAACTTGCACAATAAATGGAGATGATAACAACTTTCCACCAAAATCTGTTTGATTATCACCGGAAATCAGGAGAAATTCCGGATGTGCAATGTTATCAAACCAAACCCTAATCCCTTTTGCCTGCATAGCCGGGATATGTGTGTGAATGGAAGCAAAGTTAAGTGGGTTATCTTCCAGATAGAGACCTATCCGAATCCCTCGTGTTCCTATTAGATTTAATCCTACTAACGGAGACACGTCCGAAATGGTATTGTTCCTGAGACTCAGGTATGTAAGGGTTGTAAGCTTAGCAAAGTATGAAATATCAGTGAATTTGTTGTTATCAAGTATCAATTCTGTCAATTGTGTAAGTTTCGTGAAGTCTGAAATATCGGAGATATTATTATTATCAAGCATCAAACGGGTGAGTTGTGTGAGTTCCGCAAGCGGAGACACATCCGAAAGGTCGTTGTCATCAAGTGCTAATGTCTGCAGTTGTGTGAGTTCTGCGAGCGGAGAAACATCGGAGATGATATTGCTACTAAGCCATAACGTTGTGAGTTTTGAAAGTCCGGTGAGAGGTAATACATCAGAAATATTATTGTCGTGAAGGTGTAAAGTTTGTAGTTCTGTAAGACGTGTGAGAAAAGATACGTCAGAGATGGCGTTTGAGGGAATGCTCAGGAAACCCAACCCAACAAGGGATCCAAGTGGGGTAAAATCTGATATTTTATTGCTGTTTAGCCAACCTTGTCCGGCAATTGCTACACCTCCAAGATAGAGTGTCCTGAGGTTGTGGGCGTGTTCGATGCCCGTAAGGTCTCGGATATTAGCGTTTCGCGCGTCAAGTATAAGCAATTTCAACATATCTCCCGCGGTAAGCTGCGTTCCCTGCGGTTTACTGAGAGTTCCTGTTATCTTGGCGCGTAGGTTTGCATCGGGAATTTGCACAACGGTGTTAGCGTCAATACCTGTTATAGAAAAACTCAAGGGTTGTGAGATTTCAGGCACTGAAGCAAGGAAAGTGTTCTTACCAACGGTAGAACCCAACGTAAAGATTCCACCAGCTGTTCCCCTTTGACCGGTAGTGGTTTTTACTGTCGAAACATGTCCACTAACGTCTGTGAAAGTAAAAGTGACAGGAACGCCCCAAAACTCAATTCCGTTCTCATCCTGCACTTTTACATAGCCTCCTATTCTGGTACCAGTGAATCCATGCGTGCCAGAAATATTGAGGAGCGTAGTAGGGGTGCGATTGTCAACAGAAACGGCGGTTCCGCGTGCTTGAATAACCGGAATATGTGTGTAGAGTGATGGGTAGTTTAATAGATTTCCTTTCAAACGCAGTGTTTTCAATTGTGTGAGTTCTGCAAGAGGTGCTATGTCAGAAAGATTGTTGTTCTCAAGGGATAATGTAGTGAGCTGCGTAAATGTTGTAAGGATTTCCAAATCCTCTAAATTGTTATTGTTAAGAGTTAGGGTCTCAAGGTTAGATGCATATTGCAGTCCAGTGAGGTCAGTAATACCGGAGCTATTAGCCGTAAGAGATTCCAAACTTAACATATCTGCCACAGTGATTATGGCATCGTTCGGTTTTCCGAGAGTTTCAGCTATCTTCAAGCGGAGATTGGTATCCCGAAAATCCACAGATAAATCAAGCGGAATTGCGGTCGCAGTAAATTGTACGGGTTGAGAAATATCTGCGACTGTTGCGCTGACAGTTGTTGTGCCTCCATTTGCCCCGAAAGTCAAGCGTGTCCCGGCTCTACCAGAAGCATCTGTTGTTGTCGTCGTCGAACTCAGTTTTCCGTTTCCATCAGTGACTGTAAATCTAACCGGCACTTCCGCGAAGGAGCGATTGTTCTGATCTTGGACTTCCACAACAAATGGGAGGGGTAGATTCACATTAGCGAGGACTTGCTGACTATCACCTGATATTTTAAGGAGTTTTGTAGGTGTGCGAGTATTGAAACCTATCTGAATTCCTTTCTTCTCCATAGCGGGAATGTGTGTGTAAATAGAAGTGTAACTCAGCAGATTACCTTCAAGACTTAGACCTTTCGTGCGCCCCTGGGTCCCAGGTAAGTTTAACCCTACAAGAGGCGATATATCAGTGATCCTGTTGCTTACAAGACTCAATATTTGCAATTGTGTAAGAGATTGAAGTGGTGAAAGATCTGATATTGTGTTATTAGGTAGACCAAGGAATCTCAGTTGTGTCATCCGGGCAAGCGGAGAAAGATCTGATATTACATTCCAACTGAGATATAATTCCTTTAGTTGCGTCAGCTCTGCGAGAGGCGTAATATCCGAAATATTGTTGCGATCAAGTGCTAAACGCCAGAGTTGCGTCAGCCCTGCGAGAGGTGTGATATCCGAAATATTATTGCTATAAAATGATAAATCTTGAAGTCGTATAAGTTCTGTAAGTGCGGATATATCTGAGATACTATTATTCTGTAGATATAGGTGTGTAAGTTCATAAAATCCAGCGACGGGTGTAATATCCGAAATATCGTTGCCACTAAGCGATAAATACCAGAGTTGTGTCAGCCCTGTGAGAGGCGTGATATCCGAAATACTATTGCTATCGAGTGATAGGAATCCAAGTTGTGTAAGTTCTGTGAGCGCGGATATATCTGAGATAGTACTGTCATGAATATGTAGTGTTTGTAGGGTCGTTAGTTCTGACAAGACGGACAAGTTTGAAGTAGCAGTCTTATCAAGTCTAAGAGATTGAAGATTGATTGCATGTTCAAGCCCAGTGAGATCTGTAATTTGCTGTTCTGCGTAAAGACCTGTTAACCCTAACATTGCATGTGTTGTGATTGGAGCATTTCGGGACAGTCCAAGTTGTTCCCGCACTGCTGCTGCCAAGTTCCGATCTGGTATAGATACGACTTTGGAAGAAGGGAGCAGCTGTTTAGCATTAATCGGAAAGTTTTTACCTGAAATGTTTCCGTTGTTGTCAATTAATGTCAAATTTACTGTGTGAGTCCCAGGCGTAATATAAGTCGTGAGAAATTCAACGGTATTGCTTCTGCCGTTTAGTTGCTTGCAGGCAGCAAGTCCTACATCGTTTGTGAACAACTGTGCTTGATGGAGTCCATCCCGATCACTCACCTCAAATTGTAAGCGAATTGTATTCGGTGGAGATGCAAGGCTTGATTTCAGCATTTTAATAGTTGCTGGTGTGTTAGTAGAAAATTGGTCGGTGTTAAAAGCGCGGTGAACATTCAACCATTCTGCAGCGCAGTATGACAAGGTAACTCTATCGGTGAATCCGCCCTTCATTACGTCATAGGGACCGCGGAGATCGTGTCCTAATCCAAATACATGTCCGATCTCGTGAGCTGTCAATGGTATCGCATCATAAGCTTGATTATTCGTCATTGCTAATCCACCGTTTCCGTTTCCTATGTTAGCAACACCGGGAGCACCAATTACTTGATAACTAAATTCTGGAAATAAGAAATAGATATGTTGTGACGTATCATACTTTTTATGAACTTCTTCTCTAACGGCAAAGTATGCTCTATTACCCGATTCTCCCCCATAAGATCCAGCACTTGCCCTCAGTTTACCTGGGAAATGGTGAACTACAGCGTTTCCTTTTGCATCAGCTTCAAAGAGAAATGTTTTTCTACCGAACCCGTTGCGTTCCATTTCATCCGCAAAGAATTTTTGGACGTTCTTAATTAACCTATTGAGTTTTGCGTCTATATCTTTCTGGGGCTGGGTATTTGCTGGTAGAAAATAGATGATTCGTACAATAGGGCGCGAATCTTGTGCATATATGGAATCCGTTATGAAGCAAAGTATCATGAGACATAAAAGTCCAATTGGAAGTAGCTTTCTATTCATGAATTATCCTCCAAACCCTACTGTGAATTTACGGTAAATCCTTTACACAACGGAATCCAATGCTGTAGTTCGCGCTTGCAGGATTGAGCATGAACCGGGTGCTATTGCGCACGTTTCCTGAAGTCACAAGCCAAGCACCGCCGCGCAACACACGATCTGATTCAACGCTTTCAAAACTACCGATTATCTCTTGGGCGGTGTTTGCACCTGAAAGCGGGTTTTCAGTTTGAGAAACCCCATAAAAACTTGCATCATATTCGTCAAGACACCATTCCCAAACGTTTCCAGCCATATCGAACAAACCGTAGCCATTTTCTCGATAACTACCGACTGGGGCAGTGAATGCATAGCCATCATCTACCTCTTTATCTGCCCACCAATATTGCGACAAATTCTTGTCAGCAAAATTACACTGGGTTCCGGTTGGTGTGATGTTGCCCCACGGGTATGTCTTTGCGATCATACCGCCGCGTGCTGCTTTCTCCCATTCTGCTTCGGTTGGTAACCTTTTACCCGCCCATGTTGCATACGCCATAGCATCGTGCCAACTCACAGAAACTATTGGATGCTGGTCCGTTGGAGCATATTCCACTATCTGTTCCCACTCTGGTGCTTGATGTCCGGTTTGTTTAACAAATTGCTTATATTCACCCACCGTTACCTCATAGGGGTCCATAAGGAAAGAATCCACAAAAACAGTATGAACAGGTCGCTCATCATCTAAAGCGATTTCTGAATCGCTTCCCATTTGAAACTCCCCTCCACGGATCATTACCATTCCTTCTGGAATAATCGTATATTCCAGAGTTTGTGTGCCATCTGCCCAAGTCAGTTCTATGCTGAGGTCACCTAATGGAAATGGTCCCGAGATCGTAATTTTACTTTTGGGACCAATAACCGTTCCCGGTATCACCTTTAGGTTCTTTGGAGGGTCGGAAAAAAATACGATTATTGATTCACCGGGACGGATTGTGCTGCCGCTTTCTGGACTGGCGGCTTTGAATTCGACTGGACCTGGTTCTACGACTTCATCCTCAGTATCTAAACCACAACTAAGGAATGCGATGAGCAATAGATTTATTATTAATGAGACTAAGAGGTTAATAGTTTTTTTCATAAAATACTTACAGTTTTCCTGTAGGATGGATTTCCGAATCCGGACAACTGACAACCGACAACCATTACAGAAATTGCCGAAGATACCTACCGCCGAGGGCAAAGCCATCTAACCCGGGTGCACCACGATCCTCGTTTTCTACACAAAGTACATAGTCGTAACCGGATTCCTGCAAGGCACCGGTGATTGTTCCCCAATTCAATTGTCCGCGTCCCGGCACACGATATTGCCACCACCAGTTCCCAATGATACCTTGACGAAACTTCATTTGTGGGCTGATTTCACAATCTTTCACGTCCGCATAATACCACTTGCCGTTGAACATACGGATCGCATCTTCAGCGGGTAAAATCCCCATCCATAACCAATGCGAGGGGTCGCAGGACAACCCCAGTGAATTTGATGGGATCGCATCAAGAATACGTTCCCACATTTCGGGGTTACAAGCGATATTGCCCATCCGCACGGCGCAATCTAATGCGAGTTGTACATTTTTCTCTTCAGCGAAACGGACGACTGGCGTCCACATCTCCTTGAATCGCCCGACGAGTTCAACAGATCTATCGCCGGGGTTCCCTGGTTCTGAAGAGAACTGCCCATAAAAATGCCAGCTGACCGGACTACCGGCATAAGTCACCAATGCAGGTGCCCCCAAGATGTGTGTCGCTTCAATTGCCTGCATGAGTGTATCCCGCGCGTTTTCTCGTGTTTCTGCGTCGTCATCAAGCAGGTTACAATGCGATGTTAAAGCGGCGATATAGATGCCGTTGGCATTCAAAATTTCCTTGACTTCATCTATACCCGATTGTATAATGGCACTCGGTTCAAAAGTGCCAGTGGCGTTGGGACGGATTGCGTCAAATCCATTGGTTTTTGCCCACGCTGCGCATTCGGCAAGGCTCCACGCGCCGTTGCCTGCGCTCGTGCTGAAACTTAAATCCATAATTATTCCTTTATTTACTGCGTTAAGGACTCGCTACGCATGCAAATTCTCTGTGAAGGTAATCTTACTGAAAAACTGTTTTCACTCTATAATCAGCTTCTTGCACAACACGGACACCGTAAATGGTGGCCCGCCGATACGCCGTTTGAAGTAGCACTCGGTGCAATCCTAACACAAGCCACATCGTGGCGCAATGTAGAAAAAGCAATGGACAATCTTAGAGCCGCTGGTGCTTTTACGCCTGAAGAGATAGACGCTGTCAGCCAAGCTGTATTGGAGCGTCTCCTCCGACCCTCACGTTACTTCCGTATGAAGGCGCAGAAGGTCCGGGCATTTATAGAGCATATCAAGGAACGTCCGATGCCCGTCATGTTTACACAAGATGTTCCAGAGCTACGTGAAGAACTGCTCTCTATCTACGGGGTCGGTCCCGAAACGGCGGATACGATCATCCTCTACGCTGCTGGAAAACCGAGTTTTGTTGTTGATTCGTATACTTATAGACTTTTTTCGCGATTAGGATGGGTTGAAGGGAGATACGATTATGACAAGCTTCGCGCCCTATTTATGGACAATCTCCCGCACGATGTTGATCTCTTCAACGAATATCATGCGTTGATCGTTGGGCACGGTGCGAGGCTCTGTCACAAGAAAACACCGAATTGTCAAGAGTGCCGTTTGCGAACGTCGTGTGCTTATTACCAATCGTCTGAGTGAGACAAAGAACGAAGTAGTTGCGAATCGGTGTGCTGCTATAATTTCGCAAAAAAGTCAGATCCTCTCAGAATTGGGATGCCCAACTCTTCTGCTTTCGTGTATTTACTTCCCGCACCTTCACCAGCGATGAGGTAATCTGTCTTGCTCGTCACGCTTGATGTAACCTTGCCACCCCTGCTTTTAATTTCATCAGAGGCTTCCGAGCGTGTCATACCCTCAAGGCTTCCCGTGACAACAAATGTTTTTCCACTGAAAAAGCTATCTGTGATCTTACTTGTTTGTGGCTGAGCGGGTTCTGCCTGGACCGTGAAGCAGTGTAGGCCGGCTTCCCGTAATTTTTCAAGTAGCGGTTGGTTTTTCGAGAAGAATTTGGATACACTTTCTGCTATCTGCGGACCGATACCGTTCACCGATTCAATGTCTTGAGGCGTTGCTTTCCTAAGCGCATCTAAAGATAGGAAGTTTTCGATTAACAACGCCGCGACATTCTCGCCGACATGAAAAATACCAAGCCCAAAAAGAAATTTCTCTGCTGGTGCTGCCTTGCTCTGTTCGATTTGGTGGACAAGGTTGCTTGCAGACGGTACACCCATCCGGTCGAGTTTGCTGAGTTCTTCTACCTCTAACGCGTAGAGATCTGCGACATCGTGGACTAATTCTTTATCTACTAATTGTGTAATTGTAGCGGGACCAAGTCCTTCAATCTGGAGCGCATCACGTGAGGCATAATGCGCTATCCGACGTTTCAGTTGTGCGACGCACGACACATTCACACACCGAACTGCAACTTCCTTCTCTGTACGTTCGACAGGTGTATCACACACTGGACACCGTTCTGGAAATTTAAAAACGACTTCATCGCCAGTTCGGTCTGCCGTTAGCACCTCAACAATTTTAGGGATAACATCTCCAGCGCGTTCTAACACAATTTTATCGCCGATTCGAATATCTTTCGTTTGGATTTCTTGTTCATTATGTAGGGTGGCGTTGGTAATTGTCGCACCTGCGACCGATACAGGCTTTAAAATCGCAACCGGGGTCAGTGTACCGGTACGTCCTACCTGTACTTCGATTTTTTCAACCGTTGTGATGGCTTGCTGCGCATCGAACTTGTAGGCAATTGCCCAACGCGGGTATTTGGAGGTGGCACCAAGTTCGTGCTGTTGGGAGAGTTGATTGACTTTTATGACAACGCCATCGGTTTCATAAGGGAGTTCATGGCGTTTTTCGACCCAGCGTTGATAGTAGTTTTGAACGTCTTCAATTGATTTATGGCAGTCGGTATTCGGATTGCATTTGAGTCCCCAACACCGCATGTTTTCTAACGATTCTGTATGTGTTGCGAATTCAAATCCTTCGGCGTAATTGAGGTTATACACGAAGATGTCTAATGGACGGGAGGCGGTAATAGAGGCATCTAACAGTCTTAGGGAACCGGCGGCAGCGTTTCTCGGATTTGCAAAGGGTGATTCACCTTCCGCTTCGCGCTGCGTGTTAATCTCATTGAGAAGATGCTTCGGGATAAAGACCTCACCACGGACTTCTAACACGGACGGCATTGTTGTTTCTGTTTCAATGAGTCGCAACGGCACAGAACGGATCGTTCGTAAATTATCGGTTACATCTTCACCGTATTCACCGTCTCCGCGCGTGAGACCTTGTGTGAATATCCCGTTTTCGTAGGTAAGCGAAACCCCTAATCCATCTATTTTAAGTTCTGTGACATATTCGACGGGCACCCCTTCTAACAGCCGATGTACGCGTTCACCGAATGCCTGCAGATCTTTTTCGTCGTAACTATTATTCAGACTTAACATCGGATTGCGATGCTGAAGTCGAGTGCCTAATT
This sequence comes from Candidatus Poribacteria bacterium, assembly GCA_958295815.1. Classification (GTDB taxonomy): domain Bacteria; phylum Poribacteria; class WGA-4E; order WGA-4E; family WGA-3G; genus WGA-3G. The sequence goes on from OY282374.1 coordinate 1,852,544, forward strand.
CTGCGCCACCACCAACCCGTTGTGTCGGTGAATCTGGTGGGATAGGTGCTGGATCCGACGCTTCGAGTGCCTCAAGCTGCTTCATAAGTACATCAAAAGCCGGATCAGAGATTTCCGGTTGATTTTCGATATAGTATTTGTGCTCATGATAGCGTATTTGCTTTCTGAGTTTCTCGATCTCTGTTCGCATAGCACCCTATTCCATTTTAGGAGAGGCGATAGCGGTACGACCTACCGCAAGTCAATCTATTTGCGTCACTGCGTGTGTGCCGATAAATTGCCAGCGAGTGTCAACCGTCTCTGGCGAGTAAAGGTGCGCGGGCGGGTGAATCCTTCGCCTGTGGGTCCCGCAATCGTCATTGCTAAGTATCCTTCGCCTTCGAGTCCACAAGATGCGTAAGACGGAGCATTGATAACTGTAACAGAGCAGTCCATCGCTTTCGTGAACTGTGTGATGCGTTTGGTATTGTTTGTGTGGAGTACTGCTGTGTGTCCGCGTCCACCCTCTGCCCTAACTGCGCCTGACAACGCCTCATCGAAATCGCTGCACCGGACGACAGGAAGAATCGGCATCAGGTATTCATTGATGACAAATCCGTGGTCTGCCGGAACCTCGACCACAATCGCGAGCGTCCCCGCAGGGGCAGTGATACCAGCGGCGTTTAAGATAGTCGTGGCGTCTTTGCCGATATATTCTTTGTTTGATTCCCCGTTTTCCGTGACAACTGCTTCTAAGGCCTCGCGTTGGCTTGCTGTGAGCAAATGACCACCAGTTCGTGTGAGTTCCCGAACCGTTTCATTCGCAACAGACTCAATAACGAAGAGTGCCTTTTCGCCGATGCAGAGTAGGTTGTTGTCGAAACTGGTGCCTGCAATAACGTGCTTTGCCGCTTCTTGGATTTCAGCGGTTTCGTCGATAATTGCCGGTGGATTGCCAGGACCTGCGGCGATCGTCTTTTTCCCGCTTGATAACGCTGCTCTCACGACTGATGCCCCACCGGTAGCGACGACCATAGAAATGTCGGAGTGATCCATAATCTCTTTTGCTGTCCGTAGACTGGCATTCGCAACGGAGGTGAGCAGATTCTCGGGACCGCCTGCTTTTACAATCGCCTCGTTAATAACGTGCATTGTCTCTTCGGTGCAGTCTCGTGCGTTTGGATGTGGACTGAAGACAACGGCGTTTCCAGCGGCTATCATTATAATTGCGTGGTTAATGACCGTAGATGTCGGATTCGTGGTGGGCGTAATTGAATTAATAACACCGAACGGGACATACTCAATGAGAAGCGTTCCAGTATCGCCTGAGACAGCCTCTGACAGCAGGTCATCTACACCGGGCGAGAGTGTTACGGCACCTTCATTTTTCATCACTTTATGTGCCGCGTTGCCCATATTTGTGTCTTGGACTGCGAGATCGGCAAGGCGTTTGGCGTTAGCAAGCGATACCTCTTTAATCGCTTCAATAATCTCTCGTCTTTTAGTGAACCCAAGTTTGACGAGTGCTGCTTGTGCTATTTTTGCTGCAGCAATAGCTTCTGCTGCTGTGCCGAAGACTCCTGCACGCGAGGAGCTCGCAGCCGTGGATACTGCTGGTTGTGGTGTTACCGGACCAGTCTGTTGTAAAGTTCTCAAGACTTGAGAAACAATTTCTTCAATTTGTTTTTCGTCAATTTGTGCCATTCAGCCCTCCAGTACCTCAGCGCGCATGACGCGCGTACAGGAACACATGCTGAAACCACCCGCTGGTCCATGTTATACAGACCCCGTGGCAATACGAATGTGTTCTCTGGTAGATATAAGCGGTGTAGGGCTGAGGACGAGACCCATCCCTCGCCCTACAAATCCGATTTATTTGGTGCTACTTTTGCTCGAATTTCCGCCGAGAATGGCTTCTACATCTGTATGTGGGCGAGGGATGACATGTACCGACACTAATTCGCCGACTGATTTTGCCGCTTCTGCACCAGCATCTGTCGCGGCTTGCACCGCCCCGACGTCTCCACGAACCATGACAGTGACAAAACCGCCACCGACCTGTTCTTTACCAATCAACTTGACGTTCGCAGCTTTCACCATAGTGTCGGCAGCTTCAACTGCACCAATAAGTCCGCGTGTTTCGACCATTCCTAATGCTTCGTTACTCATGTACTTAAACTCCTTAGTCTATAAAAAAATAGAATGCGAGGTACCGTGCAGCGCACCGTTGATGTCTGTTTATGATTTCGCCAGAGGGTCAGTACGCACGTAGTCCTCCTAATAAAATACGCTCCTTAATAATGATACTACAAAATCTGTATTTCTGCAAGTGAAATTTTTGACGCATCCAGCGGTTTTAGTTTCCTTAGGTAAGTGCTAATTTGATACCGATCGCGAATTCCTTCTGACAGCTGATCGCTAACAACCAACAACCTCATACCCGTAACCTTTCAAACTTTTATCTTGACTTTTAATAGAATTTCTGATAGAATATTTTAAGGTTTTAAAATAACCATTGGAAACTTTTCAGCGGAATCTGAACCACCTCGCCGCCTCGGCATGTAAAAGGCGACTGTGCGGATCCAGACGCGTTAGAATTTCAACAAAGCTTGCAAGACGAAACTTACTGGTAAAATAAAAAGTCAACGAAGGAGAACTCATTTTGAATAAGAATTTGGAGGCGAAGCAGGCATCCGCCGTGTCTGAATTGCCTGAAGCCTCAGTGTATTCCCCAGTTACGGATGCCTTAAACAGAGCGACTGAGTTGGGCGAAGATCAAATTGTAGCCGTCCTCAATGGTGTCAGTTCAATGCCTCAGTCGACAACTGTTTTTGCAAATCCGGCACTACATAAAACTGCGGTTGACTGTGCTGGCACTGAGATGACACTGAATATCCGCAGTTTTGCCCTTCGCGGTATTGTGTCTGAAAGTGAGATTATCGCAGACCGACTCAGTCCGGCGTATGTTATCTTCGTGGGGCTTTTCGGTAGAAGACCTGAAGCGGATGCGGATGGAATTGATGAAGAAGCAGCGCTAACAGAATTAATAGATAGAAAATTTTATGAGATCGCGACAGCGCGCAGAGAAAGTTTAGCAGGTAACCAACGCCTCATCAATCAGGTCGCAGAATTTGTTAAAGCCTTCCCAGATGCCGGTCCTGAAGCTGTCATTCAACATTTTTCAACACTCCGTAAACTCACCAATCCAGATCAAAAGGGAATTACCGGAACAAGAGATCCCGGTGATCTCCTCGTTGAATTCATTGAGACACACATGGAGAATGTTGCTGTAGGGACAGTCTCTACTTATATGCGGCATCAACTCCGCGACAACAACGCACTACATCCTCAAGTCCTCGCAATGCGTGCGAGCGATCTTATCACCGAACACGAGAAAGACGGTAAGACGGCATTCCAGACCTCCTATAGTCTTCTCTTGGGACGAGAGGCAACACCTGTTGAGGCAAATATTCTCGAACGTATGGGTATCATACAGACCCATCACGGTTCCGCGGGGTCCAACGTTGTCGCACGCTATCTCGCCACTTTGCACACCGGTGCAGTCTCCGACTTTTTTGTTGCTTCTCAGATGACATTAGATGGGAACCGGCATTTCGGTGCAATTCACGATATGACAGCGTTTATTAACCAAATTGAGTCCCTTGATGATGCTGCGCTTGAAGAGGCGATCCAAGAACGGATGCTCACTGCGCTACCAACTTTTGGTCATCCAGAAATCGCTGCTGCCGGACGCTCCGATGAAATCCAACAGGATCCGAGACCTGCTATCTATTTCAATCCGTTCTTAGAGGCTCTTGACAATGGCGATATTCAGCTTAGTGATAGACAGAGAAAACGTTTGCAAATTGCCCAGCGGATTTACCAACTCGCTTTCATTGAAGGATTTATCCGACCCGGACGTGAAGATCAACCACCACTCCGTTTAACACCGAACACCGACTTTGGTGGGTGGTCTGTCCAAGAAGGATTGGACATCTATGAAACCGATAGAACGCTGTTGACATACATCTTCCGAGGCTTCGGCTGGATGATGGACGCACGTGAGCAACTCCAATTGAAAATTATCCGACCTGTTATCCCACCGCATCCTGATGTTATTCCAAAACCGACCGACGATATGACGATTTCCAATGAAGTGGTTGCATTGCACAATCGGATGGCAGACAAGGATGCTTTCGGCGGATAGTTATTGAATGGCTGTCAGGGGTCAGAATCAACGTCAAGTGCGCGTATGGCACTTGTCGGGGTTGCTATGCGGCTCTTTCAGGTGTTAGTCGTTGGTTAATACACCTTTCCTTCAAAGGTAAGCATGTTGCTGAAGCCGACCGCAGATTGCTGATGGCTACTAACGAATTAGAGAGGAATAACGAGTGATTGAATTCGAGCAATTAACAGTGCCAACAGAGGGTAAAAGAATTGAGTTCGTTGATGGACGTCTTTCCGTGCCGAATAATCCAATTATCCCTGTCATTGAAGGCGACGGTATCGGACGAGACATCATGAAGGTTGCCCGACGCGTTGTTGATGCAGCTGTTGAGACTGCCTACAACGGTGAAAAGGAAATCGTCTGGTTTGATGTCTACGCTGGCGAAAACGCCATGAAAGAATACAACGAGTGGCTGCCGCAAGACACCTTCGACGCAATTGAATACTTCCGTGTCGCCCTCAAGGGTCCGCTAACTACCCCCGTTGGCGGTGGTTTTCGTAGTCTAAACGTGACCTTGCGCCAAGTTCTTGAACTCTATGCATGTGTCCGTCCGGTTCGCTATTTCCAAGGCGTTCCTGCACCCGTCACACATCCTGAAAAGATGGATGTTGTTATCTTCCGTGAAAATACTGAAGATGTTTATGCTGGTATTGAGTGGGAGCAAGGCACACCCGAGGCGAAAAAATTTATCGAACTCATGTCCTCCGAAATGGGTGTGGAAATTCGCGAAGATTCCGGTGTCGGTGTAAAGCCAATTAGTATTTTCGGCACGAAACGCTTGGCACGGATGGCGATTCAATACGCAATTGATCACGGTAGAAGTACCGTCACCTTTGTGCATAAAGGCAACATCATGAAGTTTACCGAAGGTGCTTTCTGTGCTTGGGGATATGAGCTTGCTAAAGAGGAATTTGCTGAGCAGACGATTACTGAAGACGAACTCTATGAAGAGTATAATGGTGAACGTCCAGAAGGTAAAATTGTCGTCAACGATCGAATTGCGGACAGCATGCTACAGCAGATTTTAACTCGAACCGATGAATATGACGTGATTGTCACCCCGAACTTGAACGGCGACTATCTTTCAGACGCAGCGGCAGCGCAAGTTGGTGGCATCGGCATGGCACCCGGCGGCAACCTCAGCGATGAAGTCGCACTTTTTGAGGCGACGCATGGCACCGCACCGAAATACACCGATCAAGACGTTGTCAATCCAGGTTCACTGATCCTCTCTGCCGTCATGATGCTGGAGCATCTTGGTTGGCAGGAATCTGCTGACTTGATTATCGCTGGACTTGAGAAAACCATCCTCCAAAAGCGTGTGACGTATGATCTGGAGCGTCTCATGGAAGGCGCGACAAAAGTTCGTACCTCCGAGTTCGGCGCAGCAATTGTCGAAAACTTTTAGTATACTCCCTGAAATGATAGGTGCGGTTTCTAACCGCACCGTATTTTTCCTTCCCAATCTGGTAGATGCAATTTCCGAACTATATATAATAGAGGAACAGCACATGTCCTTAAAAACGAAGCTTATTCTGGGAGCGAGTGTGTTAGCTGCCGTCGGCATCGGAATTGGTCTCGAATTGCATCGTCTGCACAGGCGGATTCTCGAAGAGTTGGTTGCAATTCGTCAACAGGGCGAGAAGTAGACACGTTTTATAATAATGTCTACAATTTCCCCAACCATGGTAGGGGAGTTTCCAACCGCACCGGACTGTCCGCAAAATCCTCTTAAAAATCCGCGTCATCCGTGAAAATTAGCGATTCAGACAAAAGAAAACAACTTGACACCCACCCTACATTAAGGTATCATCTCCGATAATAGCAGAGAAGGATACCTTGGCAGAAAATAGACCTTTACACAACAAAAGGGATCCAAAATTGTAGACACAGCCAAAGGTGTATATAGACCTATCTCTCCAGCCAAAAAAATCCGAATCAAGTTAATTTGACATAAAATACACCTATGGCGAATCCCACCTTAAAAAACCAAAAACCTCATCCCGGTGTAACGTTCCGTGCCGTCATACTCGGTTTGCTACTGATTCCAGTGAATACTTACTTTATCATGGCAAACCACCTCAAATTTTGGAGCACCCTGCCCACCACGATGTCCCTCATCTACAACGTAATTATTACGTTGATGGTGCTTATCCCGTTCAATCTACTCCTAAATCGGTTTCTGCCGCGGTTCGCTCTAAGACAAGGCGAACTTTTGACGGTCTTCGTAATGCTCTCGCTCTCCTCCGCAATCGCTGGACACGACATGATGCAAACGGTCATTCCGACCATAACAGACGCCTATTGGTTCGCAACACCTGAAAACGAATGGCGGCAAATTTTCTGGAGATACCTCCCGTCGTGGCTTACCTCCAACGATGAGACAAGTCTGAAGCCCTTTTATGACGGAGAAAGTACTATCTATACGATGGAGCATATCAAGGGTTGGTTACGTCCGATTCTCTGGTGGACTATTTTTCTAACCGTCCTTATCTGGGTGATGATCTGCCTCGACGTTTTTCTCCGTAGACAGTGGATCGAACGGGAACGGTTGACATATCCTATCGTGCAATTGCCACTTGAAATGACGAGACTTGACGGACGACTTTTCCGGTCAAGGATGATGTGGCTTGGGTTCGCAATCGCCGGTGGTATCAATCTGATTAACGGTTTCCATGTCCTTTTTCCAGAAATCCCTGAAATCCCGGTTCGGCATGCGGAACTGGGTCAATACTTCACCCAAAAACCTTGGAGCTCGATGGGTTGGACCCCTGTTTATCTTCGCTCATTTGCCGTTGGGCTTGCTTACTTGATGCCGCTGGAAATGTCGTTTTCGATATGGTTTTTTTATTGGTTCTGGAAGGCGCAACGCGTATTGGGTAGCGCGCTTGGGCTTGATGTTATGCCGGGCTTTCCGTACGATTGGCAGCAGGTGATGGGTGGTTACCTCGTGCTTGCCTGCTTTGCACTCTGGGGTGGACGCCGCTATTTTATTGCAGTTTTCAAACACGTGTTTAGGGGTTACCACACACCTGGCGAAATTGACGATAGGAGAGAGCCGATGCGCTATCGTTGGGCGGCAATCGGGTTAGTCTGCGGCCTGTTCTTTTTATTTACCTTTTCACATCGAGGGGGGATGGAACTCTGGACAATCGCGCTCTACTTCCTAATTTACTACCTCTTGGCGATGAGCCTGACGCGTATCCGTGCGGAGGTAGGACCACCGACAATCCGAACCTATGCAACGCCTCACGATATCCTCACCGATATTTTCGGGACCCGACTGATTTCGCACGGTAGTTTAACGATGATGCGCCTCTATCTCACCTTCAATCGAGGTTCTCGCGCCCATCCTATGCCACACACCCTTGAAGGCTTCAAGCTCGCTGAAGAGGCAGGCATGCGATCTGGTAGGCTAATTGTCGCAATGATGTTCGCTGCGGTGATCGGGATTCTAGCATCGTTTTGGGCATACCTCGTCGTCGGATATAAAATCGGGGTCGTTAGCGACCTCGGAACAGGTGGTTACAATCTTCTGCAAAGTTGGATTTATCATCCAGTTGATACCGACGTTCCTGCTGTTATTTTTATAGGTGTTGGTGCAGCCTTTACCGGATTTTTTTGGTGGCTACGGACCCTTTTTCCGTTCTGGCCCTTCCATCCTGCTGCTTACATGGTAGCTGGCGAAAAATCGACAATCGGTAGACTCTGGTTTTCGATATTTCTCAGTTGGGGGGTCAAAACGATACTACTGAAAGTCGGCGGAATTCGCCTATACCGCAAAGCGTATCCACTCTTCTTGGGGTTGATTCTCGGTGAATTCATGGTCGGTGGCGTATGGGTTCTAATTCGTCTATTTACAGATATGCCGATGTATTCATTTTATAGATAAAGACAGTTGTCAGCAATCAGCAGTCAGCAGTCAGTTGAGAGCGGGTTAGAAACCGCTACTTAGAAGAAAGGAGATACATATGAAATTAGTTGTACTTTCCTATAGTCATCACGGACGAAGCATGGCGCGTTCCACACAAGGACTCGGACACGAGATCGTTGGGGTTATGGACGGCGATCCAGCACCCCGACAACAGTTGATGGACGATTTTCAGTGTCCCGGATTTGAAACAGCGGCGGCATGTCTTGATGCAAGTCAACCCGATGCCGCACTCGTCGCAGGGAAACACAATGAAATGCCAGCACACGTCCAAGCCTGTGTAGATCGGCGTGTTCCTTACCTCTTGGATAAACCGTTCGCTGACTGTGCTGACCGGTTGCGTCCGGCTGCCGAGGCATCCGAAAGGCACGGTGTGTTCAGCGCACTTACGCTGCCAAACCGTGCGAGTCAAATCGTTAGTGTCGTTAAAGAGATGGTCACTGATGGGAGTCTCGGAGAATTGGTGTTGTATAGCAGCAGGCTAAATAACGGTCCTCCGTCTCGTTACGACCCGACGCCATCCGCTTGGCATAACGATCCGAGTATATCGGGTGGCGGATGCTGGGCAGTCGAGGCAGCACACGGTATTGATACATTCCTCCAGTTTGTCGGTGATCGGCAAATTACGGTCGTCGGTGCTGTCATGTCCAACGCCATGTATAGCCGACGTGTAGAGGATAGCGGTGTTGGCGTACTCCGAACCGAGGACGGTATTACCGGCATTGTTGAATCCGGTTATACCTATCCATCTGGCAAACGCGGTGGCGATCATTTCTTCCGGTTCATCGGAACGAAAGCATCGGTGTTTGAGCAGTATGGTCGCAATGGAGAACCGTTGATTGAAGTCCACACAACTGAGGGTGTCCAGTTTAGTGAAGACATCTCACACGGTGCGCGGATACAGGGAGTGATGGGTGGTGCATTGGATGCCATCCGAGATGGAAGTGCCTTTGAACCGACGGTTATTGATGCGGTGCGTATTCTTGAAATTCAGGATGCCGTTTATGCGCATGCTCGGCAAGGAATAACAACCCACGGTCCGCATCCGATGGGTTGACAGCGTTCATGTCGTATGCTAAAATCTCGTCATTCAATGTCTTTTTGCTGGCGAGAGCATTCAGTTTTAATGAATGTATAATCGTAGATTTCATTGTAAGCGCACAACAATTTGCCTCTGTTTCAGGTTAAGGAGTGAAGTATGCCAAATATAAATATATCACAAACCCTCGCATGTACTGTTGCTGCAGGTCTCGCGTTAGCGCCCGCGTTGATTGGAAATGCTGCAGGTCATAATGCTATCTTTGCCCCGGATGCTGAACTTAAAGAGCTATTCAACGGGGCACATTTCACGGAGGGTGTTAGTGTCGCACCAGACGGGACAGTCTATTTCAGCGACATCACCTTCACGGATCAGACGGATATGCAGGCGGGAAATATCTGGAAACACAATCCAGAGACTGCGGAAACAACCATTTTCCGTTCACCGAGTGGGATGTCGAACGGCACGAAGTTTGACGCTCAGGGTCGTTTGGTTGTCGCAGAAGGTGCTGATTTTGGGGGACGCAGGATTACTCGGACAGACATGACGACGGGTAAAAGCGAAATTATAGCCGGTCTGTATAACGGAAAACCCTTCAATTCACCGAATGATCTGTCGATTGATGAGAAGGGACGCATCTATTTTACCGATCCTCGGTACGCCGGATCTGAACCCGTTGAACAACCGATCTTTGGTGTCTATCGGATTGATCCAGATGGTTCTGTTCATCTTGTTGTTACAGATGCGGGCAAACCCAATGGTGTCGCCGTTTCTCCAGATCAAAAAACCCTTTACGTCATCAGTCACGACAACGGTGCGATGGGAAGCTTCCCTGATGATGTGCCACTGCGGAATGGGAATATGGCACTGCTCGCCTATGATCTCTCACCAGAAGGAACTGCGACTTTCCGAAACACCGTCGTTGACTACGCACCATATGACGGTCCTGACGGTATGGTGGTTGATGCCGAAGGAAATCTCTATGTAGCGGTGCGTGATGAAAACCAACAGGGGGTGCACGTCTACACGCCAGAAGGAGAGAAACTGGCGTATGTCAAGACGCCGGATAAACCTACCAACGTCGCTTTCGGACGTGGCAAAACGAGTAAGACACTCTACATAACGGCAGAAAATTGTCTCTACAGCATACAAACGCTGAAAGAGGGGTATCATCTACCGCAGAAGTAGGATCACTAAACTCTGTTCGGCGAGGCACGGGGACCTCGCCGAACATTGTCTATACCTTACTTAAGTGTATAAGTGATTCTAAAATCCTACCATAAATCAAACGTCAGGGTGGAGATTGTGCCACGATGTTGCGGTTTCATAGGCGTGTCCAACCTGACACAATAACGGTTCTGTCAAGTGTTTTCCGATAAACTGAATGCTCAACGGTAGCCCTTCGCTATTCATGCCGCACGGTACAGATAGCGTTGGTGCACCGTTGTAGTCGAACGGCACGGTAAACCGTTGGAACTTCGGATCTCTTGCTCCATACGCTCCGTACAGCATCTTTGGTGAGACGCGGTGCGGCGGTGCTGACATGGATGGACACACCAGCACGTCAATCCCCTCAAATATCCGCCTGAGATGTCCTGTGCAGGCGGCTCTCAAATTATTTGCTTTCGCATAGTCAGCACCTGTTACCTTTGCTCCCATATCGAGCCATCCTCGGAACCAGGGACCGTAATCATCGCGCCGCGATGGATAGGTCGCTGCGTGCGCCAATACCGCTTCGGCGGAACATAACGTGGGCCATGCCAATGCATATTCATCCATATCGGGCAATTTCACTTCAACGATTTCAGCACCTTGATCCGCGAGAACTTCTACACCAGCGCGCACGGCGTTGGCGAGTTCAACGTCAATATCGTTCGTTGCGTAGTTTTCATCATAGCCAATACAGATACCTTGGAGGTCCTGCCTTATCCCCTCAAGCATGTTGGGAACAGGATTTGGAAGAGAAGTTGGGTCGTTCGGATCAAAACCAGCGATCGCCTCAAGTATAATCCCCGCATCGGCGACACTGCGCGTCATCGGACCTACGTGATCCATGGACTCGGCAAGGGCAAGCACACCGTAACGACTCACCCTACCCCATGTCGGTTTCATCCCCACGATTCCACATGATGCTGCAGGAAAGCGAATTGAACCGCCTGTATCGCTACCGAGCGAACCGAAACACAATCCCGCCGCCGTTGCGACACCGGAACCACTCGATGATGATCCGGTCCATCGTTCGGGATTCCATGGATTCTTGGGAATATTGAATTCAGGATTGTAGCCACCCATCGCCCCTTCGGTCAGATTGAGTTTCCCAAGCAGTATCGCACCAGCCGATTCGAGTTTCGCGATGACCGTGCCATCATACGTGGGCACGTGATCTGCGAGCACTTTCGCCGCGCCCATCGTGCGGACACCTTTCGTGAAACAGAGATCCTTCACTGCAATCGGGACACCGTGAAGTGGACCGCGATACGTTCCCGCGTTAATCTCGAGTTCCGCCTCCTGCGCCGCAGCCATTGCCTGCTCCGCCATCACCGTGGCGTAGCTCATCAACTGACCGTCAAGCTGATCTATACGTTCCAACACCGCAGTTGTCACATCCACAGGCGACAACTGCTTGGAGGCAATGCCTTCCGCGATCTCAGTAATAGTTTTGAAGTGAAGTGCCGTTTCACTCATATTCTTTCCCCTTGTTACGGTAGTAGACACACTCGTGTGCCGTTTATCTTTTTTCAATCGGAATCCGAAGCACGCCACTACCGTTTGTGCCTGCGTAAAGGAAACCGTCAAGTACCGCCAACGAATCAACTCGGTGACGCAGGGAACCTATCGGCTTCCACCACTTTTTATCTTCTATCCACTGAAAAACGCCCTTAAAATATGTGCCTATGTAGTATTCTGTGCCATCTGGTTCCATGGTCGTAACCAATGATGAATTGCCCAATCCGTAGTGTAATGGTGTCCAAGAATTACCGTCATTAGTGGAACAGAAGGCTCCCTTACCCCAAGTTGCTGCGTAAAGTGTTGATCCAACCCATTTTAAATCCGATATAAAATTGTCCAACATATCTGAACTAATAAATTTCCACTGTTTTCCAGCATTTTTTGAACGAAAAATCTCACCGCTCAGGGTTCCAGCATGGATCTTCTTTCCATTCACTGATAACGCCGTGATCGTGTGCCCTTCCAAACCAAGATTCGTCCATGAATCTGATCCTTGTTTCCAGCGGAAAATACCTCTACCTTGGGTACCAACATAAAAGGTCGTCCCTGCGATTTCCATACATTCAATCCCGTACAATTCGTCATTGGTCATAACCTCGACCAATGTGTTGTTAGCTTCATCCAACTGGAAAATACCTCCTACGGCTAAGGTTCCACCTTGTTGACCAGGAGAAAATCTCGTAGCGGCAATGTAAAGCTCTCCACCCGAAACAGATAACGTGGAAAATGTATATTCAGTTGGCAGTGAGGTACTCTTTATTGGTTGCCACGACGCGCCACCGTCAGCTGAATAGAACAGCCTATCACTTGTTCCGGCGTAAATTGTCTTTCCAACAACTTCCAACGCCTTGACTGATGTCCCCATTAACCCCATATTAGCTTCCACCCAAGACTTACCACCGTCCGTTGTCCGAAAAATACCACCATCCCACGTTCCAACAAAGACGGTGTCTTCACTCACTGCCAGCAATGCAGAGACTGTGTGATCTGTTAAGCCGTTGTTGACAGTTGTCCAAGAATCGCCCTTGTCTTTCGAGCGGAAAACTCCGCCCCCAGTCGTACTGGCGTACAATACCGTTCCTGATGTTGTCAATGCTTCAACGGTATGGGTCATCTCTTTGGTGGTGATGCGTGTCCAGTAATCCCCTTCGTCATCTGAACGGAAAAGCCCATCGTCTCCACCGGTGAGTATGCCGATGTAAAGCAGATTTTCCATAGCTGTGAATGCGTCAACTCGTAACCCAGACGGAAAATCTTGCCTCCGCAGCGGCTCAGCACCGGATGCAACCCGCGCGCTATTGATCGGTTCCATATCCATCGGTTTTTCAACGAAACCGGCATTGATTGGTGCCCAGGCATCTTCATTCGCTTTTTTACGAAAGGCACCGTTCTCCGTGCCGACGACAAGCGTTGTCCTTATTCTCGAAAATACACGAATTGTCGGACGTCCCAATCCATCGTTCGCCGGTATCCACGAATCACCATCGTCGTCTGAATACCAAATACCGTCTTCGTAGGTGCTAATGTATATGCGATCGCCAATAATTACAACACCGTTGACCGATAAACGCGTTTGGAGGGTTGGAACGTGATGCCACGTGTCTCCATTGTCAGTTGACGTATATAATCCACCACTTCCAGCGTAAAGCGTGTTTCCTTTTTTCGCAAAAACTATACCATAGAAACCCTCGCCTGGTTCATAGGGCAACCTGGTATTGATAGGGGTCCAAGAGTCACCGAGATCGGTTGAACGGTAAATACCGGTCCCACTCATACCTGCGAAAAGGACACCTTCAGGAGTCGCATAGAGCGTGTAGACATGTCCACCGTACGGACCGTTGGTTTGCACCCAGTCCGTCTCATTAAATTCAACATTCACATCTGCCATAGGCTGCGGCACTAAACCGATGAAGAGCACTGTTGCAGCAATCCAAATGAGAGGTAATATTCTTTGGCGTATCATCTGTATGCTCCTTTATGTGCCGGTTGTTTGACGCAGGTACGTTAAGTTTATGCGTGTAGTTGGGGATTGTTGGGTTTCACTATGCTGTTTACGCAAAAGTATCATTGAGAAAATATGCCTCTATTTGGCTGTATAGAGACTGAATCTTTACCGTTCAACCCAACCTACAAGTCTCTTAGGCGGTTAATTCATTTCACTTGGGCGCGGACGTCCCAAAAGACTCAACAGCTGGTCGTTTGCATCTTCGAGTGCATCCTCAGGAACAGGAACCTCATTACAGAGGTTAAACCGCCAGTACGCCCAATATGCAGCATACTGCGACTGCAAAATGTAACGCGTCTTACCGGAAAGGTTTGGCGCGCCACGGTGCCAACACTGCGGATCCTGCAGGTAGATGTCTCCTGCCTTGCAGAAAATAGAGATGGGTTTATTTCCCTCGAATTCAGGATTTTCTTGGTCATTCGGATGTCTACCAGAGTAGTGACTCCCGCGGACATACTGCGTCGGTCCCTCCTCAATTGTATCAATGTCGTTGAGTGCCATCTGGACAGTAAACCACATTACAGGCATCCGAAGTCGCGGGTCGTGGCGCGGCATCTCTTCAGTAACAGGGAAATGTACCGAACCGTCGACATGCCAGCGATCAATCGAGAGTCCAGGGAGATTCCGTAGAACGTTCTGTCCACAAAACTTGCAGTTCTCACCGACGATCGCCTCTGCCAGACTCAAAATTGGCTCTCGGAGCAGCATATCCCGAAAGATAGGATCGAGTTCAATGGAGTTACGTAAAATAAAGGGTAATGGTTCCTTGGAGTCGGCGTGTGCTCCCATCTGGATATATCTGACATCCGCAAGGTGTGGGTTCGTTCTCTCTGCGAGTTGGGGATCTGCGAAAAATTCATCGGTCTTCTCTCGGAGCGCGCTAATCTCTCCATCAGTCAGCACACTAGGAATATGAACGAATCCGTCACGGAAAAATTGCTCGGCTATCTCTGTTGTCTTTTCTTTGCTAAAAGGTTCACCCTTGAGTATTGGACTGTTCGCCATGTTGCGTCTCCTTTTACGTAAAGGGTTGATAGTCAATAAATGTCGCCGCGATTGTCAATTTGAACGATTCGAATTAGACGTTTGCTGGTATTAACTTGGTAAATGAAACGGATACCTCCTATTCGATAACGATAGAATCCTTTTTTCTTGCCACGCAGTTTTCTAATTGTTGTTGGATTATCGTGTCGAAATGGGGAGCTGCAAATATATTCAAAAGCAAAATTGATTCATTCCTGTGTTTCACGGTCTAATCGTCTGATAAAATTTTCAACTTTGGTCGGCAGCGGCTCAAGCGTGTATCGCGGATGGTTCACATCCCAATCTCCTTCTTGATTAGAGACCATGGCTTTCCACCACCAGTGTCCAATTCTCTTTCTGCTTCAAGAATATCTTCCAAAACTTCCGGTTCTGAATTGAGTAACGCAGTTTCACGCCACTCAGAGAGAAAAATCGAAAGCGTCTCAGTATCCTTTTTGCCTTCTGAAATCTGTGTTACTAACTTGAGTAATTCCGCAAAGAATTCAACAAGTTCTCCGGAATCTAACCACTTGAGCCAATCAAGGTTTTTTGAAGTCTTAACAGATTTAACGTATACTTGGTCGTTCATGAGGTGCCCAACGACAAGTTTAGGATTTTTCATTTTTTTTACCTACCTAATCCAAATAATCCATCTCCGGCAGCAGATTCCAACGATAGTGGTCTGCCGGTTGTGTATTCCGTCCCCATCTACCGAGAAGTTGTGTGTCTGCACGTTTCGACGCTATCTGCGCTGCGACCCAATCTGGATCCCAACCATCCAAAACCCTCTCTGTTAATCGTTCCAAAATGTTTCGGCATGTTGGATCGTGTGCGCGATCGTGCAACTCGTTCGGATCTTCTTTCAAATTGAAAAGCTGCGAAGGTTGTCCGTGATAGTAATTCAGCTTCCAATCCCCGTCTCTAACCATTCTATGATAGCATCCGTCATCGGTACAGTATTCAGAGAAAGCGATGTCTTCCCATTCTGTGTTTCCGTCGCGAAGCAGTGGCAAAGTGCTCTGTCCACGAGAATGCGGTAAAGCCGGTGCACCGAGCGCGTCGAGCATCGTTGCATTCAAGTCCAGCGAACTGATAACGCGATCGCACCTCACACCCTCCGATAAAGTGCCACGCCACGATAAAATTGCGGGAACTTTCACCGAATGCTCGTAGAAGGTCTGTTTCCACCAAAGTCCGTGTTCTCCGACCTGCTCACCGTGATCCGAACTATAGAGAATCAACGTGTTTTCATCTAAGCCGTTTCCTCGGAGTGCAGTCAGTATCTGTCCAATCATCACGTCCATCCGTGTTACCAATGCCCAATACGCTGCGCGTGCGCGGATAATCTCTGCATCGAATACCTCAACAATCCCACACTTCTCACGCCACGATTGAAAGTGGGGATGTAACGCATCCGAAAAAGGTTCGGGATTTTCTGGCATCGTCATCCGTCCTTCGTAAAATTGGTAGTCCTCTTGACGCGCAACGAAGGGTTGATGTGGCAGCATGAACCCAACGGAAATCGAAAACGGTGTATCTAAAAGTCCCGCCCGTTTCTGAACACCGAGCCGATTGAGATAATCCACTGTCGCAGCGGTCACATCCTCATCGTGAACTTGGTACGCACTCTGACCTGCGCCAGATTTTTCGAGACTCACACGTGCCGGTCCGGCAGTTCCAGAGAGTTCACCGTGATCAACACCGCCTCCACCGTGATAATTCGGACCGTGGTCCCCAACAAGGCGTTCGGCGTACCCGTGCAGCTGATCCGGTCCGAGCGCATGCATCCGCCCAATGAGTACCGGCTGATACCCCGCTGCACCCATTGCATGCGCAAAAGTCGGGATCCCGGAATCGAGGATATGGCTGTTTGTCCAGACGGCGTTTTCGTAAGGGTAGCGTCCACTCAGCATCGACATCCGGGATGGCACGCAGATCGGAGATGGACAATAGACGTTTTCAAGGACCACCCCCTCGGCAGCGAGACCATCAAGATTAGGAGTTTTTACCAGAGGATCACCGTAACAACCTGTCACGTACGGATTGTGTTGATCGGAATGGATATATAGCAGATTGGGACTTGAATTCGGCATCTAAATTCCTTCCAAAGACTTTGCTAAATTTGCTTTCATTATACACACATAGCAGCCATCGTCAAGGAAAATATAGAGGTGCTTAGTTATGGGTTATGAGTTGTGGGTTGTGGGACGGATGGCGGACGGAGGACAGAGAAAAGGGTTGTGAGTTATAAGTTGTCTGAACCAGGATTTACAGGATTTTGAGATGTTCGGGATTTTTAGTGTTAACGATCAGTTATCAGAAAGGGAGCGGTCGGGAGGTTGATACTAATGTTTGTAACTTGACCTGTATCGTAATTTAAGATATTATCCCTATATCTATAATCAGCATCAGACCAGATCAACGAACGCGGGAGGGATAGCATGATCCATGAAATAAGAACCTATAACCTAAAACTTGGGCAGCTTAACGAATACTGGGAACGCTTTGGTGAAAAACTACCGGCACGCCAAGAATTATCGAAACTTGGTGCACACTGGTACACCGAAGTCGGTCCGTTGAATCAGATGGTCGCCGTATGGCCCTACGAAAGTCTTGAACAACGAGCTGAAATCCGACGTGCCGCGGAAGCTGGACCTAATCCGATATGGCCCCCCGATACAAGCGATCTCATCGTATCAATGGTATCCGAAATTTTTCTACCCGCACCCTTTATGGAACCTTTGGGCGAAAGAGACATCGGACCCATATATGAAATGCGTATATACACCTATCCGCCAGAAGGCATGCCCCAAGTTTTAGAGGCGTGGGGCGCGGCTATCCCTGAACGCCTGAAGTTCTCATCGCTGGCAGGTTGCTGGTACTCGGAATATGGTGGCACCAACAATTTTATTCATATATGGGCGTACAAGAGTTTTGAGGAACGCGCCCGGGTCCGAGCAGAGACGCGGGAGAAAGGCGTCTGGCCCCCCAAAGGATCTGTCAGACCTATCACACAAGAGAGCAAGCTTCTACTTCCTGCCCCGTTTTCACCCATGCAGTAGTCTGTCCTCCACAATAATAAACCGTTCTGTCATGTTGGCGAGGTTTTCCAACCTCGCCTTTCATTCTTCTATTCTTCTGACCTTCTTTCTCATCCTGCTATCCTGATTGTGACAACCAACAACCAAAATCCTTTGACATAAAATCCAGAATGTGCTATGGTACTTAAAATTAACCTTTCACATATCGGACAACCACACACCATACCAAGGAAAACTACATGGCACGTTCGAGACAGTCAGATCTGTCGTTAATGGAACTCTATAAACAGGTAAAAAAACAGCACGGAGATGCTATCCTCCTTTGCCGAGTCGGCGATTTCTATGAAGCCTTTTTTGAAGATGCGGAACTGATCGCACGCCTCCTTGAGATCGCCTTAACAGCGAGAAGCCATAAAAACCAGAAGTCCCCACCCGCACCCATGGCAGGTATCCCACACCATGCGCTCGATTCCTATCTCTACAAGCTCGTCAAAGCAGGACATAAAGTCGCTATTTTGGAGCAGACTGAGGACGCAAAACTTGCACGAGACGAGAACCGACTCGTCAAACGCGACGTCGTTCGCATCGTCACACCCGGCACTGTGACAGATCCGAAAGTCCTTGAACATAAGATAAACAACTACATCGTTTCGATCTATCCCAACAAAGACGCTTATGGTGTTGCTGTCGCCGATCTCTCTACAGGCGAGTTTCTCGTGACCGAACTCACAGATACCTCACGCCTCTGGGCAGAGATACACCGTTTCTCCCCGAAAGAGTTCATCTTCCCAGACACTTTCGAGGACGAGGCAATGTTTGAGCGTTTGAAAACCGAACTTAAAGCGACAGTCAATCCTTTGTCCGATTGGCGTTTTGAAACTGATACTGCCCGCACGGAACTCCTTGAACACTTCCAAACTATTTCGCTGGACGGATTCGGATGTGAACACCTTCCTACCGCAATCTCTGCTGCTGGTGCGCTCATCTATTATCTGAATGAAACACAGAAGCAGGAAGTTGAACACATCGTCTCCCTTCAGACTTACACGCTTTCGGATTTCATGGTGTTGGATGCGGATACACAACGCAACCTTGAACTCACAGCCTCTATCCGTGACGGCTCCACAAAAGGCACACTCCTTGAAGTCCTTGATGAGACGGTGACAGCGATGGGTGGTAGGAAAATGCGTCAATGTCTCTTGCAGCCTTTACTTGATGAAAGAGAGATTGAGGAACGCCTCAGTGGGGTCGATGAACTTAAAACCCAGATTAGCCTGCAAGAGGAATTACGTGAAGCACTCGGGCAGATGTACGATATTGAGCGGCTCATCTCACGCATCAGTCTCGGCTCAGTGAATGGACGCGACCTGCATGCACTCAAGGATTCGCTTCGCTTGGTTCCCGATGTCAAGGTGCAGCTGCAGAACTGTGGTAGTGAATTGTTAGTATCCCTTAATCACACCTTGGATCCGCTACCAGAGTTAGTCGAGGTGATTGAACGCGGTATACATCCTAACCCACCCGCAACGATCCGTGAAGGTGGTGTAATCTGCGACGGGTATAGCGAGGAACTTGATGAGCTTCGACAGATTGTAGGACAAGGGAAAGAGTGGATAGCGGCTATGCAGGAGGAGGAACGCAAGCGCAGCGGTATCCAATCCCTGAAGATCGGATTCAATCAGGTCTTCGGTTATTACATTGATGTGACGAAGCCCAACCTAAACATGGTCCCTGAACACTATATCCGCAAACAGACGCTTCGGAACTCCGAACGGTTCATCACACCCGAACTCAAGGAGCAGGAAGCAAAAGTCCTGAACGCAGAAGATCGGATACAGACACTGGAGTATGAACTTTTCTGTCAGATTCGCGATGAGGTGTCGAAATTTACCGAACCCATCCAGAAGATCGCAGCGGCGGTTGCCATGATTGACGTTCTTGCCAACTTCGCCTATATCGCATCGAAGTACAACTATGTGAAGCCTACCGTCGCAGCAGTGGACGAAATCGTTATCCGGGATGGCAGACATCCAGTAGTCGAGCAACTCTTCACGCAGGAAGGGTTCGTACCCAACGATACAATGCTCAACTGTGATGATGAGCAGTTGCATATTATCACGGGACCGAATATGAGCGGCAAAAGCACCTATCTCCGACAAACAGCACTCATCGTTTTGATGGCGCAAATCGGGTGTTTCGTGCCTGCTTCCGCCGCGAAAATTGGTCTGGTTGATCGGATCTTCACGCGTGTCGGTGCGTCAGACAATCTCGTTATGGGACAGAGTACGTTCCTCGTTGAGATGAACGAGACGGCGAATATCCTCAACAATGCCACCCGCAACAGTCTTGTCATCTTTGACGAAGTCGGTCGCGGCACTAGCACGTTTGACGGACTCAGCATCGCATGGGCAGTTTCGGAGTATCTCTTAGATGAAAAACGGATGGGTGCGAAAACCCTTTTTGCGACACACTACCACGAGTTGGTGGAACTCGCCAGCAAATATAAGCGTGCAAAGAACTACAACGTCGCTGTCCATGAAGATGGGCAAAAGGTGACATTTCTCCGAAAAGTTGTTCCAGGAGGGGCGGATCAGAGTTATGGGATCCACGTTGCGCGGCTCGCCGGGTTACCCCAAGTCGTGATCACACGTGCACAGCAGATCCTTGAAGTCCTTGAGCAACACAATCTCAGTGTTGAAGCGGACGGTGCAACAGGGCATCCGCCGAAAGCAAACCCAACAATGCCGAAACCGCGCCGCCGTGTCTCGCGAAAAACGTTGCAGAGCGATTCGCTTCAGATGGCACTCTTTACACCAAAAACGCATCCCCTCGTTGAAGAGATCCAGCAATTGGAACTCACGCAGATAACACCCTTGGATGCAGTGAATATCCTTTATGATTTAAAGGCTAAAGCAGAGAATGAAGGTTAAGCGGCAGCGATGCAGTCCCCTTCTAATGCACCCAGTGTGACGCTTTGGATCTGGTTAATCGCACTCTCTGGCGCATCCACGAGGACCCGAAGATAGTTGTCCGTAAAACCGGCGAGATGATTGTTTTTACCCTCTCTGCTTGCTTCGATGAGCACCTCTTTCTGTTTCCCAAGCATCCTTTGTCGAAATGCTGTATTGAGGCGGTTGCCTAATGCAATCATTGCTTGGCTCCGTGCAGCAGAGATGTGCGGGGATACCTGATCTGGGTAAGTCGCTGCGGGTGTGCCTTTTCGGGGGGAATAACGGAACACATGGAGTTGACTGAATCCGATCTCTTCAACGAATCGGCAGGATTCCTCAAAGTGTGCGTCTGTTTCACCGGGAAACCCGACCATAATATCGGTGGTAATCCCGACATCGTCGCCGAAAACGCGTCGCAAATTCTCGACGAGATGTGCGAATTCTGCTGTTGTGTAACGCCTGCGCATCCGTTGCAATATCCCATCTGAGCCGGCTTGGAGGGGTAGATGGAAGTGTGGCATACATTTTGGGAGTGCTGCCATCCGTTCACCGAGGGTATCAGGGAAATACATCGGTTCGATTGAGCTAAAACGGATCCGTTCGATACCGTCAATGTCGTGGATGTACTCTAAAATGTTAGCGATGTCTTTGTCCCTGTCGGTGTCCACACCGTAGGCACCCAGATGAACGCCGGTGATGACGACCTCTTTGATACCGCTGTCAGCGATACGGTGTGCTTCGTCAGCGATGTCGCTGAGTGGACGACTCGTCATTCTGCCGCGTACATAAGGGATAATGCAATACGTACAGAACGCACTGCAACCGTCTTGCACCTTGATAAGGGCGCGTGTCCGTTTACCCGCATCGCTAATCCCCTTGCTAAATCGTGCGTGTTCTCGGATAGCGTCGTGTTGAACGGGTTCAATTGCGAGAAGGGGGTTCGGTGTGTCAACCGACTCTGCAGCCGGAGATGGCGATTGGGTGTGCAATATGTCGAGATAGTCCTGAAAATCAGCTTTTTCTCGGTTGCCGAAAACAAACGTTACACCCGGTATCTCTTCAATTGCCTCTCGGTCACTTTCAGCATAGCAGCCTGTGACAAGCACTTTCGCGTTCGGGTGCTGTCGTATTGCTCTCCGAATGACCTGCCGTGCCTTCTGATCGGCGGTATTTGTTACAGTACATGTATTAATGAGGTAGAGGTCGGTCTCTTGACGCGAAGCCTCGTTATCAAGGACGGTATATCCATTGCGTCGAAGGGTCTCACGCATAGATTGCGTATCGTATTGATTGACCTTACAGCCCATCGTAATCAGTTTGGCGGTTTTCATGCGTCTCTTACCGTTTTAGGTATCAATTGGTTTCGTTTCTATCTTCTGAATAAATATTATACTTGGTTTTTACCCGAATTGCAAGTGAGTTAGGAGTTGGAATGATGGAATTAAAGCAGGTCAAAAAAATAGGCGGGCACGAAGACCCGCCTTGCAGAAAGATTTACGATAATTCAACCGATTTACCGGTGCGTGCACATTCGTAGATAGCCATGTTGAGAGCGACGGAACGTCTGCCTTCATAACCATCGACTGCCGGTGAGGCACCATCGTGGATGACACGAAGGGCATCCTCAATCACGTTGTTCGGGTAGGGCGGTAGTTCGATTTCGGGTTCATCATCGACGAATTCCCAGATTTCCGGTCCAAGCCCAACAATGCCTTTTTCGCCGTGGACATGAATCATTGAGACGCTGCTGCCGGGGAATGTTGTCGTTGTTAGGACGTGACCGAGCGCACCATTTTCAAATTCAAGAATCGCCGAGGTCATGTCTTCAGTTTCACAATTTTCGTGATCGTAGACATCGAAATGTGCCCCAATAACCCGTTTGACGGGACCCATGAACCAGAGCATTAAATCAACGTAATGCACACCTTGGTTCATGATAGAGCCGCCACCGTCGAGTGCCCACGTACCGTGCCAACCGACGTAGTAGCTATCTGGACGTTTCCATTTCATACGGAGTTCGCACAGGAGCGGTCTGCCGATACCACCGGTTGTAAGCACGTGTTGGATTTGACGATTGTGCGTGCCGTAGCGTTCACCGAAGTCGACCAACAGTTTGACATCGTTGTCTTCGCAGGTTTTGATGAGGGAGTTGCAATTTTCAACGCTGACGTCCATCGGTTTTGTAGTGATGACGTGTTTGCCGCGGCGTGCTGCTTCTTCCCCAAATTTTCCGTGGAGTCCACTCGGGGTCATAATCATAGCCACGTCTATATCGTCTCGGTCGAACATCTCAAGCGCATCGTCGTGGCTTTCGCAGTCGAAACGTTCTTCAGCCGTTTTACGCCGTTCTTCGACAAGGTCCGCCACAGCGACGAGTTCGGCACCGTCTGTTTCATGAATTACATTGGAGCGGTTCATGCCCATACCTAAACCGACAACGCCAAAACGTAGAGTATTAGCCATTAGAAATTCTCCTTTTATAGTTGTCAGTTATCAATCAAAGCGTTTCCGTGGTTGTAACGAATCACTCCACTTGAGGGTCCCTGGGGAGAGGTGAATTGTTACAAGAAAACCTCTTAACTGACAACCGATAACTGGTAACTGAGAACCATTATAGCATATACACAGACTATGCGTTACAATAAATTGACGATATGGACAATCGGACTGCTGCTGATTGCCCTGATCCTTCATACCGTGCTTCAGTTCTTGAAGGCACAACCTGCTTCATCGCAGGTGGATAGTGTCCGTTTCACCGACATAACATCGGAACTTGGTGTTGAATTCCATCATGAAAACGGTGAGAGCGGAGAAAAATACTTCATTGAACCGATCGGCAGTGGGGTTGCCCTCTTCGATTTTGACAATGACAACGATTTAGATCTCTACCTCGTCAACGGCAGCGACTTGCCGGGGATAATTTCTCCCACCTTACCAACCAACCGTCTCTATCGTAACGATGGCGGCACCTTCACCGATATAACAGCAGATGCATCTGTCGGCGATACCGGCTATGGATTAGGATGCTGCGTCGGCGACTATAACAACGATGGTTTTACCGATCTCTACGTAACGAGCTACGGCGCGAATGTCCTCTATCGCAACAACGGCGACGGCACTTTCACAGATGTTGCTGAGCATGCCGGAGTGAACAGCGAGCAATTCAGTAGTGGCTGTGCTTTTGTGGATATAGATATAGACGGCGATTTGGATCTCTATGTCGTCAACTATGTTCAGTTCGATCCAGAGACGAACCCAGAATGCACTCGACAGGGAATTCGGACGTATTGCACACCTGAAGCACTACTCGGTGTTTCGGATCTGCTTTATCTGAATAACAGCGATGGCACTTTCACGGATGTGTCCGGGAAGACTGGCATTAGCAAAGCGATGGGCAAAGGATTAGGCGTTGTCTGCGGTGATATGGATAACGATGGAGATGTCGATATTTTTGTTGCCAACGATACCACGCCGAATCTCCTCTACCGCAACAACCAGAACGGTGTTGAGCTGACAGAAGACGCACTTTTTGCTGGTGTTGCACTCAGCGAGGAAGGGCGTGCCTACAGCGGGATGGGTGCGAATCTCGGCGATTTTGACAACGATGGCCATCTTGATATTGTAGTTACAAATTTTCAAGACCAGACCAATAGCCTTTACCACAATGCACAGAGCGACTTTTTCACCGAAGTCAGTTTTGCTAAGGGGATTGGCGAGAAGAGTCTCCCCTATTTGGCGTGGGGTGTCGATTTCGTCGATTTCAACAACGACGGGTGGCTGGATTTGTTCATCGCCAATGGCCACCTCGATGACAACATCGCGGAAATTGATCCGATTGGGACCTATGCGCAACCGAATCAACTTTTCCTCAATAACCGTGGGGTCGATTTTTCGGACGTAGCTGATGCAGCAATAGCGGTGCCAAAAGTCAGTCGAGGCACAGCGTTCGGGGACATTGATAACGATGGCGATATAGACATTGTTGTATCCAACCTGAAAGATTCACCGACAGTTTTGCGAAACGACGGAGACAACGCTGCACGGTGGTTAGGTGTCAAGTTAATCGGCACGCACTGCAACCGAGACGCAATTGGGGCGCGGGTAACGGTTGCCGCTAACGGCTTGACGCAGATCCGTGAGGTCAAAAGCGGTTCAGGCTACCTCAGTCAAAACGATCTTCGTTCACATTTCGGGTTAGGGAACGCTACGTCAGTTGATACACTAACAGTCCGATGGACCTGTGGCAAAATCCAAACCTTCCAAGACATTGAAACAAATCAAGTGTTTGTTATTTCCGAAAATTAGCACGCATCTCTCCTGTAGAAGCGGTCTCCCGATCGCGATTTCTTTTTTTCAGAGCTTACCATCTGTGTCAACCTCATGTTCTTTTCATCGCGAGATAATTGAGATCTTCTCCGCTTTTTTGATGTACAGAGCGATGGAATCCTATTTCTATCCTATATCCTTTCCGTAACCAGTCGAATATATCACTTAGACCTACCAAGTGAACGGACCAGTTCACATTCAGACATACACTATCTTCTATTTTTTTTTTCGTATTTTTTCGATGATTGCGATTATAATGTAAAGCTGACAAATAATGTGGTTTTTATACGCTATTTTTATTGTATAGATATTATTAAATTACATAATTAGTTGATTTTATAGTAGAATGATACGTAAAGAGAAGTAATAATAGCACAAAATATGCTGATTAAGAATATTATGGAGAGAAATCAGACGTTGTTCTCGTAAGAGGTAGCAATTATGAAAAAAGTTTTAACAACAAGCTCATTTTTAGTATTGGGTTTCTTCGGATTGTATTACGTGTTTACACTTTTCGGTGTCCGTCCTGTTGTTTCAACTTACGAGACTGTTCCTGAAAAACCGCCAGAAATAGGTATTGCTGTAGCTGATACCAATTCAGTGACACAAATGTCCTATCCAGTTGAAGACTTCACTGGGGATACTGCCTATAAGGTCATCCGGGTCATTGACGGTGACACTGTTAAAATTGACTACAACGGCAAAGCGACGAATGTTCGACTGATTGGTGTGGACACACCGGAGACAGTACATCCCAATAAACCTGTCGAGGCTTACGGTAAAGAAGCGTCCGATTTTACGAAAAATCTGCTGCATGGTGAATCTGTCTATCTGCGGTTTGATGCCGAAAAGACAGATAAATACGACAGACTACTCGCATATCTATACCGAGTACCCGATGGGCTTTTCGTAAATTTGGAGATTGTGCGACAAGGGTATGGGCACGCCTATACCCGTTTTCCTTTTAAGCACATGGAATTGTTCCGATATTATGGAAACCGCGCACGCGAAGTAGGGAAAGGGCTATATGGGTTGTCCGAAGCAAGTAGTGGTGGTGTAATACCTCAGACAGGTGTGTCGTCAGTAGCGTCGGAAGCGGTAGATGCAGCTGCACAGAATGATGTTTACGTCACGCGCACCGGCACGAAATATCATCGTGAAGGGTGCAGGTCATTGAGCCGAAGTAAGATCCCGCTCTCATTAGCGGAAGCGAAGCAGAAGTATAGTCCTTGTGGTAGGTGCAGTCCATCACGGTAGTGGAGCGATATGGTAGTCAGTGAAATCCGATCTCTATATCAAGACGAGAACGACCTCCTTCGTACCGTCATCAAACGCGTCTACGAGAAATGGGATGCTGAACGCGAACTGTGGACACTCAAGAAGATTGAATACATTTTCGCCGATTCAGAGTTTACTATCCCATCTGATAACGTTGAGGTAAGCGTCGAAACTCGGAACGGTTGGCTGGTTCCGCCTGAATGGGAATTTATCACGGAGGAATGGGAGTATACGCGGCAGGATGTCAACAGCGAGCGTCGTGGGCACACCTACGGTGTTGTATAATCATCTGGATTGTTCTTCCGCCAGTTCGGAAGATACCCCTCCGTGTGTCCAAATCCATAAGAAGGTCCAATTTGATTCACGCTTGACCAGGGCCACGCCTGCCCGCCGATAAGACGGAATTCATCTCCCTTACCGCATAACCAATAGAACATGTGTGCCACATACCTCGCGACACCGTGTCCGCCATACTCAGCCATCTGGAGATCAAAATCAGATTCTTCCTTCCAATCCCGTGTCGGGGGTACTGTCCGCCAATAACTGTATTTCAACATGTGGCGTAATCCTTCGGCAGTCGATTCCCCGCGGCGATGCAGAATACTCTGCGAGTGGATAACAAAAGAGCCTGCCGGTCCGTCGCTTGAGATGCCTTTTTCGGCTATATCTCGACTTGTGGGGCGGATATGTGAACCCGGTAGAAGTTCTGTCGGACCCATTTCCAGCGGTGTATCTTGCGGGAAGTAGAATACTTCAACGAAATTGGTTTCGGGTCCAAAGACGTGATCCGCGTCGTGATGCCACCCTTGTGAGGGCATTGGACACTCAACACGATGGTTACTAACTAACACCGGTAATCCGACGTTCTTACCGAGCAGTGAGCGTAATGCTCCAGCGAGTTCGCGATTCAGCAGAACATGCTCGATATACCAGTCTTCCAACAGGATAGAGCTTGGTTCGTGTGTATCCCGCATCCGTTCTAAATCGGCGTGCGTCAGCCCCTCTGGAATAAAGCACGGGTTTATCGGCAAATCACCGTTCAGATAATCACACGTACGCTGGTTAATCTCATCGGGGACAACGCCTTGAAGTTGCAAGTAGCCGTCTCTACAATACTGCAGCACTTCTGTATCCGTGAGTGTCGGCTCACAATCAAAGGTGCGGTTTGTTTCATCGTATTTCATTGTTGATTCCCTCGCGCTTATTACTTTTCCATTCTAAAAACGCCGATGCGAAAGCCGTATCGCTTGTAAAAGGCAACGGCATCTTCATTATGGGCAAGCACGTCCAGTCTGACCTTCTTATCCGTCCATACGTTTTCATACAACCAATCAAGCAGCTGTGTGGCGATCCCTTTTCGTCGATGAGTCCTATCTACGTACAACTGCCGCATATAGTAGTGTCCACCATCATCTCTGTATAAGCAATACGCTACAATGTGTCCGTTTTCTTTTGCCGCATAACAGATATATTTGGTTGTTAACCATTCTCGCATCCGCTGGGTGAGCTGCGTTATGTTCATCGGATTGGGGTGCTGTTCATCCTCAATGAGGCGTTCGTTCAGTTCAGCGAGTATGTCAATATCAGTGAGTTCTGCTCTAACGATTTCCATTTTTGTAATCTTCTATGATGGTAAAGATTGTGTCAATAACGGCTTGTTCTCCCGCTGCCCTCCGTTTTTGCTTTTCAGCATCGCTCAAAAGAATATGTTCACCCTGACTCGGATTATCAAAAACAAACAATAACGACAGGCGTTGCATTCCGAAGTATTCTGCAACTGCGAAAGTGGTCGCTGTTTCCATGTCTACAGCAATATAGCCTTGATCAGCCCAGTCTTGAATTTCTGCTTTACCCTCTGCAAGCAGTGCAGATGTCGTCCAGATTCGGCCGTTGTGTGTAGCAATAGAGGCAGCACGTGAAGGGTGAATCCGTTCAACAAGTTCAAGTGAAGCGTTGACTTCCTGTTTATCTGGCAAATAATATTGCGCTGCCCCTTCACCGCAGGACGCCGATGTTACACAAACGATGTCGCCTGCCTGAATATTGTGGGTTAGTGCCCCACAACAGCCAGTCTGTATTACCAAGGATGTTCCCAGCACACCAAAGAGATGTGTGATTTCAGATGCCATCGCGTCCCCATATACGGAAGCATAACCGACATCTATATTTTTATAACTCCCGATCAGTACGTCCTCGAAGATACCATTGGGTGAACCGACTTCGAAAATGTCTGTGAACAAAGCACTATACTTGTCGTAATTCGCTTTTAGGTTACGTGTTCCTCGGAGTAATAGGATTGTCGGGATCCTGTTCTCAGGGATGTTTAAAAGCGACAGCCATTCAGTTTTTGTTAGCTCCTTGAGCATTATATGTTTCCTGCGAATCCTGCTACACGGTTAACGTCACATTATCCTGTTTGACGAGATCCTTGATTTCCCATTCTGAACCGTAAGCCGCCAACGCTTTTGTTTCTGGAGAGAGTCGATCCATCACTTCCGGTGGAAACTGTTCGCGAATGCCGCGTTGGTCGAGAAAAAACTGTGTCTTATACCGCAAAATCAAAAATCGCCGATCCCGATCTTTCGGCTTCCACACCAGCACGCCGTGTGTCAACATCTCAGTCATAAGTACAACATCTCCGGCTTTGGGTGTTATATTAACGAGAGCGGGATGAAGCGGGACATCAGGATTGTCAGATTCAGGAAAAAACAGATCCTCTGGACGTTCAAACTCACTTTTGTGGGAACCCGGTAAGACGATCAAACCGCCGTCACCCGGATGGACATCCGTAAAATAAAAGAAAGCAGCAATGTCGTTCGTGAAAATTTGATCGTTTTTAACGCCATACCGTCGCGTCCAACGGAAACCTTCACGCGCACAATGGAGCGGTGTCATCTCTTGTCGTTCGTGTGTATTCACAACAAGCGAGCCGCGATTGAAACGCGGTTTATTCCAAGTCAGTTCTTTGATGAGGGGCCATGTGGTAGGATGCAGAGTCAACGCCTCGAGCGATTTATCGGCGGAGAACCCATTTGAAAAACCCTCACCACCGCTACTAATTCCGGGTGGCAATTCATCTGACGATGCTTGTACAAGCCGTTCGATGGCTGCCTGTGTGTTGCTAAGTTCTTGCGATGTTAGGACATTCTCTAAATGCAGATAGCCGCGCAGGTCAAAGAGATATTTCTGTTTCGGTGTCATATCTGTCCCTCAAGTTATTTTTCTTGCGGGATATGATATAAAGGATTGCATTAAATTTCAAGGTAATTTACTATGGTATGCATGACCAATGGGTTCAATTCCAACTATCCCAACGTTACTTTCTGTAGTGTATGAGAATGAGTAATGAATTGTATATTAGGCACATTTGCCTAAGAAGGGGACCTCATGTTTAACCAAACACTTAGGTCTATCTATAAACCTTTAGCACTTGGCTTAAGGTAAGATCGCTGTTACATGCGGAAGGATAAAAGTTGGGCAATAAGGAAAAACACTTTTAGGTGCGTAGTAGCACATCACTTGCATTACTACCTCCTATTTTCATTTTCACCTACTCATAATCTTCTAATTCATCCCGCAGTCGTTCCAGTTCCGTCTTCAGTTCCGCAACAATCCCCGCATACGATGGATCGGCGTAAACATTGTGCATCTCGTGTGGATCCTTCTCCAAATCAAACAGTTCCCATTCCGGTGGTGTAGAACGATCAATCGCACCGCCTGACCCCAATGCCTCACCGTAATAATAGATGAGTTTATAACGTTCCGTCCGCACACCGTAGTGTGCCGGAATATTAAAATGCGCGAGGTGCATCCAATACCGGTAATACATGGATGTCCGCCAATCCACTGGTGTTTCACCTGCTAACGACGTTCGGAGGCTACGTCCCTGTATATCATCTGGAATTGATATACCGGCATAGTCAAGTAGCGTCGGTGCGAAATCGACATTTAGCGTAATCTGTTCACTTACACCCTCCGCTTGAATCTCGCGTGGATACCGGACGAGCAACGGAATCCGCATTGATTCCTCGTACATAAACCGTTTATCGTACCAGCCGTGATCGCCCAAGAAGAACCCGTGATCTGCTGAATAGATAACGATCGTGTCTTCTGCCAAACCCTCTGCATCCAGATAATCGAGCAGGCGACCGACGTTCTCATCGATGGCGTGTGCACAACGCAGATAGTTCTGCATATAGCATTGGTAGTTCCAGCGTTTCAAATCATCGCCTTCTAGACCTTCAGGTGTCGGTTCGGGCAGATGATTTTTCTGTTGCATGATGTCTACCTTTGCTGTGTTCATTGCAGCGGCTGCCGCTCGATTTTCATAATCATCGTTGAAAGTCGGTGGCTCAGGAATTTCGTCCGTATAGAGACCCAGATGCTTCGGATTCGGAAAAAACGGATCGTGGGTCGCTTTGTAGGTCGTCATCAGGAAAAACGGCTGATCCGTATCCCTGTTCTGTAGCCAATTGAGCGAACTGTCAGTCAGGATGTCCGCGGAATACCCATCGAATTTTTTCCGTTCTCCCATCTCAATCATCTCAGGGTCGATATGTGCACCTTGCACGGGAAACACATTCCAGTAATCGAATCCGTGTGGATCGCTGACACCGCCGTGCCCAAGGTGCCACTTCCCAACAATCGCTGTCTGGTATCCGTCAGCGTGCAGTTGTTGTGCGATTGTCTGTTCCTGTGTGTGGTCGATTGTGTCCGAAAGGGTTTTGATGCCGGTCTTATGGCTATATTTTCCCGTCATGATAGAGCCACGTGCCGGTGTGCAAATAGCGTTTGTGCAAAAGCAGTTATTGAATCGCATCCCGCCGTTGCCAATTCTATCAATATTCGGGGTACGGTTCATCTCGCTTCCGTAGCAGCTAATTGCCGGTGCGGCGTGGTCATCCGACACAATGAGAAGTATATTTGGTTTGTCTGTCGTTGGCATAGTTTATTCCCAAGGTTTGAGGATAATCTTAGAGCTTTCGTGAGATGTTGAGGTCTCGAATGCCTGTTGGATCTCGCTCATCGGGTACACATTGCTGATGAGCAGATCAAGGAGCGATGAACCTTCGATGACTTTCATCAATCCAGGGAATTGGTTAAGGTTATAGTGCCATGCGCCAGCGAGGCGTAACCCTTTGCCGATGAGATCTGGACTGACGTGGAGAACAGTGTCGTTTCTACCGCTTTGTCCGACAAACGCGATAGTCCCGCGTCTACGTGTCGCGTCAATGCAGAGTCGATGCGCTTGTACGTTCCCAGAACAATCGAGTGCAAAATCCACACCGCTTCCATCTGTTGTGAGATCGCGGATCTGATCGACAGCATCTTCATCCGTTGGGTTGATAACCGCTTTGACGCCCATCTGTTTTGCGCGTTCAACGCGCCACGGAATCAGTTCCGCTGCAATGACTTTCGCGCCACGGAAACGCGCATTGGTAATCGCTCCGAAACCGACGGGACCTATCCCAGTGATTAGCACAGTGTGTGTTGCATTGACCCCCATCTCATCGAACGCACGATAGGACGGACCCAAGGCACAACACGCGAGCGAGGCGTGTTCGTAGGACACGTTATCTGGAATCTTCGGAAGCAACCAAGACGGTTTGAGAATGTACTGTGCCATCGTCGCGTTACCATAACTGGAACCGACAAATTCCTCAAAATTGTAGTTGTTTTCACAGTGGATGTAATCTCCGTCGGTGCAAAGCACGCATTTTCCGCACGGGTATTGCGGCATCACAACCACCCGGTCGCCGACTTCTACTTTTCCGGGTTGAGCGACATCCACAACCTCGCCAGCTGCTTCGTGTCCGAGCCGATCGGTCTCGTGTCCATATTCAAAAGCATGATATTCGGTACACATCGGTGATGCGTGAATCTTTACAACGACCCAATCCTCTTTCGGGGTCGGATCTGGTACGTCAACAAGTCCTGCTTGCCGTTCACCTAAGATTGCTGCTACTTTCATTATAATTCCTCGTATTTTTGATTGAATATGTAGAGATATTTTGGTTAAACTACCTCACATTTTAGCATAGGTTGATCTATAAAGCAAGTTGTGGAATTTTGATAGATAGGGGTGGATTGTCAGAATCAGAATTTTCAAGATGGGGGATGGTTATAAGTTATAAGTTATAAGTTAAGAGTCGGGAAATGTAAAGCTAAGACAAAATGTGCTCCTAAAGCACAATCTGAACACCTCGCGTATTGGAAAACTGAATGACCACGATGACCAAAAAGTTTCCTTGACAAAATTAGCAAAAGTCTGTTTAATAATAGAGGCAGATATGAACAATTAGAGTAAGCTTCGGCTTGCTTAGGTCGCAGCTTGCCAGCCCATATTCCAAAGAACACTAAGACTGCTGTATTTACGGCATACTATAATTTAATCCATTTACAAAAGGACGCATTAGATGAAAATAGAACAACGACTTGAAGAGTTAGGTATTGAACTACCGGAACCAGCGGTACCCGTGGCAAATTACGTCACAACCGTACAGACCGGCAATGTCATATTTACGTCAGGACATGGACCCGGAACAGGCGAAGGTCCAATCTATAAAAGCCAACTCGGTACCGATGCCACTATTGAAGAAGGCTACGCATCGGCACGTCAGGTGGCGCTCGGTTTGTTGAGTACCCTCAAACATGCCCTCGGTGATCTCGACCGAGTTAAGCGTGTTATCAAAGTGGTAGGGTTCGTCAATTCAGCACCCGACTTCATCGATCAGCCCGCGGTCGTCAACGGTGCCTCCGATCTTTTCGTTGAAGTGTTCGGCGATAAAGGCAAACATGCCCGCTCCGCAGTCGGTATGGTGCAACTGCCTGGTGGAATCCCGGTTGAAGTTGAAATGGTCGTTGAGATTGAAGACTAACCCCTTGAGAAAAGAAGGATATAATGGCAGTTCAAATAGTTAAACCTCGGATACGCGGGTTTATTTGCACCAATGCCCATCCGGTCGGTTGTCAGACGAATGTACTAAACCAGATAGGTGAGATTAAACAAGGTATTCCGCAGAAAGAGACGGGTATGAACGCTCTTGTCATCGGAGCATCGACGGGATATGGGCTTGCCTCTCGCATCGCTTTAACATGGGCTTACGGTGCCAAAACGCTTGGACTTCTCTATGAACGTCCAGCCGATGCCAGACGCACCGCAACAGCAGGTTACTATAACACCGCTGCTTTCCATCAACAGGCAGCGACAGACGGGTTTTACGCCGACAGTCTCAACGGAGATGCGTTTTCCCATGAGATGAAAGCGGAAGCTATTAACCGGCTCAAAGTAGACTTTGGCAAAGTAGATACCGTCGTCTATAGTATCGCAGCACCACGCCGAATACATCCGAACACAGGGGCATCACACGGATCCGTTCTTAAACCAATCAGCGCGCCCTATACAGGAAAAACGATCGACCTGAATCGTGAAGCCGTCGCATCGGTAACGATTGAACCTGCGAGTCCGCAAGAGATTACTGATACGATCGCTGTGATGGGCGGTGAGGATTTAGAGATGTGGGTTGATGCATTAGCTGACGCTGAATTGCTCGCACCAGAGGTGACGGTTGTCGCCTATACCTATATCGGGAGTTCCTTGACCTGGCCTATTTATCGAGACGGGACCATCGGTAGAGCGAAAGACGATTTGAAGGCACGTGTGGACACACTTGACGAACGGCTCGCAAACCAACTCGGCGGAAGAGCCTATATTTCGGTGAACAAAGCCGTTGTTACGCAAGCCTCTGCAGCGATTCCTGTTGTACCACTTTATATCAGTATCCTTTATGACATTATGAACGCCAAGGGTATCAATGAAGCACCCATTGGACAGATGAAACGGCTTTTCTCAGAGCATCTCGGACCCGGGTTACAGCCCCAACTTGATGCTGAACGTTATATCCGGCTTGATGACCGCGAGTTGCAACCTGAAGTGACCGACGCGGTAACTGAGCGGTGGGAACAAATTGATACCGACAATTTCCATGAACTCTCCGATTACGCAGGCTACAGACGACGCTTCCGAAATCTCTTTGGGTTTGAAGTTGAAGGGGTGGACTATGATGAAGCGGTCGAGACGGAATTAGTATTTTAGGAATAGTGGACTGCGATAGTTGGAGTCTTAATGCGTCATGTTCATCCGAGAGAAGTCCAGTTCTACAATGCTCCAAACGAGCGGGAGCCCTTTACTGAATGGTTTGAATCGATTCGAGATCAAACGACACAAACCAGAATTCAAAAACGGCTCGTGAGGCTTGAAAGTGGCAATTATGGTGATTGTCACTCTGTGGGTGAAGGTGTGTTTGAGTTACGAATCCATTTTGGTCCAGGATATCGTATCTATTTCAGTGAGGTGGATAACACAAACATTCTTGTGCTCTGTGGAGGGGATAAATCATCACAGGAGCGGGACATTGAACGTGCAAAAGCCTACTGGTTAGAATATAAGGGGACACGGTGATGAGAAAACTGAGAACCTTGCGGGAATTCCAAATGGAACAACTTGCTGATCCAGCAGCGGCGATTAACTACTTGCAAGTGACCTTGCAAGAGTACCAAAATGATGGAGATACATCTTTTTTTCTCCGCGAAATCTGGACTGTTGTGGAAGCACAGGGTGGAGTCTCCGAATTTGCCAAGAAAACTAACATTGAGCCACAAGTTCTCTCAGACGTATTCACCGGCGAGAAGGTGCTGCAGCTTGATGTATTCAGTGCTATTCTGTGTGCGCTTGGGGGTCGGTTGTCGATTGAGTCTCTAAAGGACGCAAGTTATAACCAGGATTGTGGAGATAAGAATTATTCAGCTGCCCCAACGGAAGGCACAGATTCGAGTCTTGAAGTTGCTACCAAGAGCGGTAATCTCCAGTAACTGGTATATTCAGGATTTACACAAATTGCTTCTAATTGTGTAAAAATGTGAAAACAAAAATCTCTTCTGAGATTTTTAATATTATTTTTTTTGAAAAAATTAAGGAGAAAACTATGGCACAACCAATTCAGGTTACAGTCTGGAATGAATTTAGGCACGAGAAAACCAACGAGTTCATTCGTGGTCTCTACCCAAAAGGCATTCACGCCGCGATTGCTGATGGACTCGACAAGGCGGGTGGGTTTAAAGTCCGAAGCGCAACTTTGGATGAACCCGAACACGGTTTGACTGACGATGTGCTCGCAAACACGGATGTCTTGATCTGGTGGGGACATGCCGCACACGGCGCAGTTGAAGATGAAATTGCTGCTAAAGTTCGCGCACGTGTGTTGGATGGCATGGGACTTATTGTCCTTCACTCTGCACATTATTCTAAACCTTTCGTGGGTTTGATGGGCACCTCATGTAGCCTCAAATGGCGTGAAGCCGGTGAAAAGGAACGTCTCTGGGTAATTGAGCATGGACACCCGATCGTCGAAGGGTTAGGCGAATACTTTGAGCTTGAACACGCCGAGATGTATGGCGAACCCTTTGATATTCCTGAACCTGACACACTTGTTTTGGTCAGTTGGTTCCCGGGTGGCGAAGTGTTCCGAAGCGGTTGTTGTTACTATCGCGGAAGAGGTAAAATCTTCTATTTCCGTCCGGGTCATGAGACGTACCCGATCTATTACGACGAGAACGTCCGACATGTGATCGCCAACGCTTCACGGTGGGCGGCACCGGGTAATGCGCCGACCCCGGTCTTCGGAAACGCACAACCCTTAGAGCCTTTAGAATAAGTCGTCCGAGAATGAGCGGGTTCTTCTGAACCCGCTCATTGCCGTTAGGAAACCCGCTATGCAGTCTGAGGAAAACCAAAATACTGAACCTGTTGACATTCCACCAGTTACCGGTCCTTATGCTGAACCGTGGTCTTTGAAGAAAATAATCGCGCTCGCTGCTGTGTTTGGACCTGCGGCGATTGTTGCTTCTGTAAGTATTGGTGCTGGTGAAACGATTGTCGTCGTCCGAGCAGGGGCATGGGCAGGATATAATCTCCTTTGGCTTGTGCTGCTCAGCTGCGTCGTGAAAGGAATTTTTGTCACCTATCTACTCGGACGCTATACGGCAGTCAGCGGTGAATATATTGGCAACCGGCTCGTCAAATTACCTGGACCGCGAGGATGGTTCCTCATCGCGATTGTTATCTTTGAGATGGTAGGTGCTCCTTTAGCATGGGTGCCGATTGGCAAACCGTGCGGGGCACTCCTCCATTTTTTGTTCAAGGATGCCTTGCCTTCCGGTGTTTCACAGGGGGTATGGGAAAACCTAATCACATCTTGTTTCATCACCTTCGCACTTCTTTTCGGTCTACGGATCTCCTTTGAAAAACTCGAAAAACAGCAACTCATTATCTGTGCTATCCTCGTTGTAGGAACTATCATTGGCACCTTGATGGTGCGACCCGACTTCGGCAAGGCATTGGTTGGGAGTCTTCGCTTTGGATATTTGCCCGAATTCCCCGAATGGGCGCCCAAGGACGCTATTGAAAACCCGCTATTGACAATGGCGACAGCGTTCGGTTACGTCGGTGGTTCTGTCATGGGGTACATCGTCTACGCGAATTGGGTGAGCGTTCACCGCTGGGGCATGACATCGCATCAGAACATTGGATCTGTCCGCCAGCGTGCCGCGAATCGGGATAGAATTGATTATCTTCCAGATCAACCTGAAAAGGTTGCCCAACTTCGTCAAATCCTCTCTCCTCTACGATGGGACATTGGTATTGGGGCGATCGTACTATTCATCGTGACAGGCGCATTCATGATCTCAGGTGCTGCCGTATTGTATGGTATGGAAAGCACTTTTGAGGGTTGGAGTCTGTTGACCGATCAGGCGAGCGTCTGGCAAAATATTCACGGTTCACTCGTCTGGGTATATTATATCTGTATTATCGTTGCACTTTGGGGAACGCTGCAGGCACTCCCAGAAATCTACGCACGGGTGATGCAAGAGTTTTTTCAGGCAGTCTGGCCCCACCGCGAATGGAGCTACGATACGCTTCGTAGGTGGGTCTGTCTCTATATCTTTGTTACGACGATGGTGCTGATCTGGTTGAATATCCCGTTTGACATCTTGACACATATCGCTGGTTTTATTTTAGCGAATTTCTCAATTGCCTTGATGATGCTTGCTGCTTTGTATTTGAATTCGAAACTACCAACTGCGTATCGGACACGTCCATTCATGTTCATTGGTGCGCTTGTTTCCGCAGCCGTTCTTGTTACGTTTGCTGGGATTAGTGGATGGGGTTTGTTTGTCAGACTTTTCGCTGGCGTTTAAGATTGACACCGGACCCCTAAAAGTATAGAATACTGTCAACAACTCTGAATCTTCAGGAGGAGATGGAACGATGGCAGACATCAAAGATAAACTCGCGCAGCTACAGAAAGAAGGTTACGTTTTAATAGAGGGCGCGTTGTCTCCAGAGGAGACTGAAAATATACGTCAGCGCGTTAATTATGCGCGCGAAAAGGGCTGGGAGGAAGGCTTAAACGCTGTTGGCAATATGTGGTTTGATACCCTCCTTGATCGGGAACCCGATACCTATCAGCCACTCGTAGGTCACCCGAGCGTCCGTCCTTATCTTGAAGGGTTGATGGGCAAGCAGTGTCAACTCCGAAGCCTACGCGCACACATCAATCCGGGTCCGTATCTCCAAGAGTGGCACATGGACTTTTACGGCTATTGGCAGGAAAAACGCTACGTTGAAGAACATCCTTTTGCCATGGCTCCCGTAGGGATTAACACAACATACTATTTTCAGGACAATGATCCGGGTGAGGGACACCTCAAGTTCATCAAAGGCGGACATCTGTCAGAGCCGCCGCACCTCTATCCGTTGGATCGTCCAAAATTTGAAGCGTGGTGTGAATCGCAGGAACACGTTATCCTATATCCGAAAGCCGGTGATTGTGTTCTGTTTATCAATCACATTCCACACCAAGGGGCGAAAGAACGCGACGATATGGAGCGGAGCAATGTCGTGTGTCATTATCAGGTAACCCCGATGTATGAAGGCGTTTGGCACGTCTCTCGACCGCGCGGGTATCAAGGCACATTCCCGTTTGCTTAGTTAGAGATATGTTTTTTCTAAGAACGGTTGCGATTACTACGGACCTGTGCAGCCGACCTGTCCGACCAGGATTACCTGTAGTGGAGATCGAAGCACAAACTCCCGAAGGAATGACTGGGTCACAAATCTCATCCAGTAAGTAGGTCAGTCGATGATGATAGAAATGAAGAATTTCAAATTCTATTTTACAGTGATAATCCTACTTCTGTTTACCGCCATCGCTTTCGCCCAAGAGGTGAATATGAAACCCAAAGAAAGTGAGCACCGTTCAACGAATAGACTGCGTGTAATCATGACGTCGGATTTTCCACCGATTGGTGTCGTCAAGGGAGGCAACTTCCCCAACGATCAAAAGAGCGACCCTGATGATATGCAGTCGATAGTCCGATTTCTGTTGTATGCCAATGAGTTTGATATCGAAGCACTGGTAGCTTCATCAGGAACTTTTGCCAACATAGCCAGGAAACAGAACATACTGGATGTGATCGACCGCTACGAAACGGTATATGAGAACCTGAAAAAACATGATCCCTTGTATCCCACTCCGGATTATCTGCGTTCGGTTACTTTCCAGGGGCGTAGCGGCACTTGGGGTAAAAAGGGTACTGTCAATATCGGTGAAGGCAAAGACAGTGAAGCTTCAGAGGCGATCATCAGCATCGTGGACAAGCCCGATCCTCGTCCGGTCTATATTGGCGTCTGGGGCGATTGCAGTGTTGTAGCGCAAGCAGTGTGGAAGGTACAGAATACGCGCAGCACTGCCGACTTGGAAACCTTCCTAAGCAAATTACGTATCCATCAAATCGCGACCCAAGATGGCACGATTGGTTGGTTGCGCGATAATTTCCCAAAGTTGTTCATCATTCACTCGCAAAAGACTTATCAAGGGATGTTCGGCGGAAGCGATCCGATTTCGGACCTCGACTGGGTCAACGAGAACATTCGCAATAACCACGGAGCTCTCTGCGATGTGTATCCGCACGAAGGGATGGGATGCACCGGGGTGTGTGAAGGGGATTCGCCTTCGTTCCTGTGGCTAGTGAGTGCGAACCGCGGATTGAACGATCCCGATGACCCCACCCAGGAAAGTTGGGGCGGACAATTCAAGCGCGTCGGGAACACCAATCACTATGTTGATGGTCCCGGACGCTCGAGCATCTCCAAGTGGCGTTCCGACTATCAGGCGGAGTTCCAGGAACGCGCAGACTGGTGTATTAGTTCCCCATAGCCACACTAAGTTTTCACATGATGACGTTTGGCCCGTCTCTCGACCGGGCAGGTATCAAGGCACATTCCCATTTTTTTTAGTAAGAAATATATTTGAGTTTTTCAAGAGCGGGTGTTAATTACATCCACTATAGGAATGGAGGACACTCATGCGAAAGATTCGGTGTGGTTTGCAGATTTCCAAAACTGGTTGTGCAAAGATCATTTTCTTGTGTGTTGTGTGTCTGGTAGTGAATTTCCAAAGTATTGGGGCAGCAGCAGAACTGGAAGGCTTGGTTGTATACTTTGCTTTTGAAGAGGGAGCGGGTAAGACTGTTAAAGATCTCTCTGGGAACGGACAGGATGGGCAATTAG
Source organism: Candidatus Poribacteria bacterium (assembly GCA_958295815.1). GTDB lineage: Bacteria > Poribacteria > WGA-4E > WGA-4E > WGA-3G > WGA-3G. Next base: position 1,892,705 of record OY282374.1, read on the forward strand.
AGGGTGATACAACGTGGACTGATGGTAAACTGGGGAAAGCGGTTAATTTCGGTGGAAAGAATGGGATTGTTCGGGTTGAACATTCCGATGCGTTTGAATTTACCGATGGGATCACGATTGCCGCATGGATTAAACCCACTTTAAAAGCGGGACCCGGTACATGGCAACTTATAGCGGCGAAGGGACCGGATGTTCAAGAGTTTTTTGAGGTGCTGCTCCATCCCGATGGCTTTCTCTGGATGGGATGGAAATTGACCGGTGGACGTAATGTTCCGGCACAGAGTCCTCGTGATGTTGTCAAGGACAAATGGCAGCATGTTGCTGTTTCATTTCAGAGTGGAAAGTGGTGGACTATCTATCTTGATGGTGAAGTCTTGATAGATTATCCGAAGACTGGCGATAAGCTGGTGCCGATTGATGCTCCACTTATGCTCGGTACTGAGGAACCACCGGCTCTCAATCGCTACTATAACGGTATCATTGATGATTTCGCACTCTTTAACCGCGGACTCTCACAAGATGAAATTAATGAAATTCAAGAGGGCATCCAAGAGATTTTGGCAGTTGACCCTGACGCGAAACTGCCGACAACATGGGGGCTTCTCAAGCAGAGATACGATGTCCGTGGTAAGTCAAATTGACTTGTGAGATCACCCTCCTTTTAAGACCGTGCCAATTTGGCAGACATTCAACAGGAATTTCGCCTATTTCGAGCGATTAATATTGGCATAAATATTGCACACACTTATAGTACAATCTGGAAATCTATGTAGATATTTGGTGAATTGTAGGTGTGAAGGCATCTATCCGCGCGCGATAGGCGAGGTATCATAACTTCGCAGGTTTACAGGTATCAGGAATTGTAAAATCTACTATATTTACGCAAAGGAGCATGCGAAAATGAGTAAAGTCATTGGAATTGATTTAGGTACAACAAATTCATGTGTGGCAGTCTTAGAAAGTGGTGATGCCAAGGTAATCGAAAACACAGAAGGAAATCGGACGACTCCTTCAGTTGTCGGCTTTACCAAAGAAGGAGAGCGCCCCGTCGGACTTGTTGCTAAAAGACAAGCTATCACGAACCCTCAAAATACAATTTTTTCGATTAAAAGGTTCATGGGGCGGAAATTTAGCGAGATCGGTAATGACGCCACCCGCGTCCCTTACGAATTAAAATCTGATAAAGATGGTGATGTTGCTGTAAACATTGATGGCAAAGATTACTCGCCTCCGGAAATCTCCGCTATGGTTTTGCGGAAAATGAAAGAAACTGCCGAGGCATACCTCGGAGAGGAAGTCACGAAAGCCGTTGTCACCGTTCCTGCCTACTTTAATGATTCCCAGCGTCAGGCAACAGCGGATGCTGGTAAAATCGCTGGATTAGAAGTTGAGCGGATTATCAACGAGCCTACTGCTGCATCGCTCGCCTATGGGCTGCAGAATGAAGGCGATAAGAAGATTGCGGTTTATGACCTTGGTGGCGGAACATTTGACATCTCTATTCTCGAAATCGGGGATGGTGTTTTCGAGGTGAAAAGCACAAACGGTGATACGCATCTTGGCGGTGACGATTTTGACCAGGAGATTATCGACTGGATGGCACAAGAATTCCTCAGTAGTCAAGGGATTGACCTACGCAGCGATCAGATGGCACTGCAACGTCTAAAAGAAGCCGCAGAAACCGCAAAATGCGAACTCTCCAGTACACTGCAAGCAGATATTAACTTACCGTTTATCACTGTTGATGCCAGCGGTCCGAAACACCTTAACTTGACCCTCACCCGCGCCAAGTTGGAACAGATTACAGATAACTTGGTTGAACGTTCGCTTGAGCCATGCAGACAGGCACTCTCAGATGCTGAGATGCAACCCTCTGAGATTGACGAGGTCATCCTCGTCGGTGGACAGACGCGTATGCCTAAAGTTCAAGAGGCTGTGCAGCAACTTTTCGGCAAAGAACCTCACAAAGGTGTCAATCCGGATGAAGTTGTAGCAATTGGTGCTGCAATTCAGGGCGGTGTTCTCGCAGGCGATGAAGAAGTTAAAGACATCCTTTTATTAGATGTTACTCCGCTCTCGCTCGGTATTGAGACGCTCGGCGGTATGTTCACACGGTTGATTGATAGGAACACAACGATTCCGACTAAGAAATCTAATATATTCACAACGGCTGAGAATAATCAGACGGCTGTTGATGTTCATGTCCTCCAAGGTGAACGGGAACAGGCGGTTTACAACAAAACCATTGGACGCTTCCGATTAGGCGATTTGCCACCCGCGCCGAGAGGTATGCCGCAGATTGAGGTGACATTTGATATTGATGCCAACGGTATACTCAATGTGTCCGCTAAAGATACGGCAACTGGTAAGGAACAGAAGATTACCATTACCGCATCCTCCGGTCTTACAGATGCCGAGATCGATCAAATGGTGAAGGATGCTGAAACGCACGCCGAAGAGGATAAGCAGAAACGAGAGGAAGTCGAGGCTCTCAACCGTGCGGATTCTCTGGTTTACGAAACAGAGAAAAACTTGGGCGAATTCGGAGACAAGATAGACGACGCTTCCAAAGAGAAAGTAAATGCTGCTGTTGCCCGCGTCAAACAGGCGATAGAAACGGAGAACCACGCCGAGATCCAGTCCGCAACGGAGGAATTGACGCAGGTTTGGCATGAGGTATCCGCGCAGATATATCAACAAGCGGCGGATGCTGGTGATGCTTCTGCAGAGGCACCAACGGGTGAGCCGGGTGCTGCATCAGCAGATAGTGATGTCGTTGACGCTGAATATGAGGTCGTTAACGAGGATGAAAAGAAGGATGAAAAATAGTAAGGAGCGAAGTTAGGAACGTTTAATTCCGCTGACAAGTATCGAAAACGAAGGCACTCATTGCGCTATTCTGCAGCGTTGTGGGTGCTTTCTTCTTGCAATACCCGATGTATTTCAACCATAGCAAGTGTATCCATTTTGCAATACTCACGCAAATGTTCAATCATCTCGTTTTTCTCTGTTTCACTTGTGGTGTTGAGCATTAAATTCCACGCCGCTGGCGCGTCCGCACCCTCTTGGATACTTAAATGATTATAGGAAAGTTCAGGCACCAAAACTGGAAGCACTGCTTTCAGAGATTTAGAGCCACAAAATTCTGGATGTTCGTAATGTTTTCTGAGTATCACCATCTGATCCCACAGCCTATCAATAATTGATTGTAGTGTCGGAGCATATTCAGGAAAAGATTCGGCTAACGTCCTAAGGATCCTGCGTTCAAAAGCGGCATTGTAAACGACGACGGAGCCTTCCTCAGAAATATGGTTGATCAGAGATCTCAAAAGCGGTAGACGCGGATCGGTCAGATCGGTATGTAGGTATTCGTGATGGGTAACTTCACCATTCGATTGGAACACGTGGCAACTGTACTGGAATGGAAATTCTTGGTAGGGTGTAAAACCGTTGAATCTTGGGATTGCAGGTCTGTCGGCTTCAAAGTCGAAAAAGTGAATGGGATATTGCAAATATGCTAATTCCCGTTGGATCGCTGCCCTGTCGATTATGGGTTCATTATTGAGAACGCTACTAACGTAAGCATCTTGCGCTGGCGTCAAGCGGAAATCAGTAGGGAGATCGGCAAGACGAATAGTACCGTTTTCTGCCAGCGAAATTGCTTCAGGATCTTTGATCCTTGGAATAGTGAAAACTGAATTTTTTGGGATTGCTGCCCAACAGCGCGCTTTAAAAGGACATTCATGAGGCTTGTTGCAAAGATTTTTTCCGATCATGATATTCGGAGCATTCTCTCTGCCAAGTATCATTTTAAATGTACGCAAATCGTATAAGACATTGTTCTGTATCAAGTTAACCCTATCCGTTACATCTTCAATGACAAATAGATTAGAGAGATTTGGATAAACAGATGCACCGTTTAAGAGCATCAATTGCGTAGCAGAGACGGTTATGCCTTTTTCAACTAATACATGCTTTTGTAAAGCCAACCTATCGTAATATTCCTGTTTCGCTCTTTTTGATGCGTGTACCTGAATGATTCGCCATCCGTTAGTATCTTTCTGAAGAATATCACACCGCACAAAGACTTCGTTCAGACGGAAGGCGGCTTCAAAAAGACACGTTTCGCCATTGCTTATAGCCATTTCCGTTTGTTTCAAAGCAAAGTCAGGATGTTCGCTGTCGATATGCAGACCTTCTGGAAACTGCTTATGTGCAAGGGTTTTTACCTCTTCGTGTCGATCAAAATTTTGTTGTTGTGATAAGGAGGTAGACTCAGTATCTTCTGAAGTGTTTACTTCGTACCAGAGTCGTTTGAAGCAGCGGATACCATTCAGATACTTTGAGGTCGTAATGTAGTTTGGCATTGAGGTGCTTTAAGTGTATGAAGGGGTAGGCACGTGCCCTACCCCAACTTTAGTTATTCGCACGACTTGAGTAGTATTATCTATGACACACAGACAGGTTGTGAAGTTGCTTTAATATCCTAACAACGAAATGCCTTCCCGATAGGTTTGTGCAGAATGCTGTAAAGAACCAAGTTCGTCATTAGTGAGTTCGATTTCGATAATTTCCTCTACACCGTTGCCGCCGAGTTTAATTGGGACGCCAATATACAGGTCGTCGATACCATATTGCCCGGTGAGATGAGCAGAGCAGGGTAGTAGGCGTTTCTTATCCAGAATGATAGCCTCTGCCATCTGTGCCAACGAGGAACCCGCAGCATAATATCCACTTGTTTTGAGGAGATTCACAATCTCAGCACCTCCGTCACGTGTGCGTTGCGCCATCGCTTCAATACGATCTTCTGGTATTAGCTGCGGAATCGGAATCCCGTTGACAGTGGTATAGCGTGGGAGTGGGACCATTGTATCGCCGTGTCCACCGAGAACAAGGGCATGGATGTCTTCTACGGATACACCGAGTTCAAGAGAGATGAAATAGCGGAACCTCGCTGAGTCCAGCACACCTGCCTGCCCGACGACACGGTTTGAAGGGAATCCTGAGACCTTCCACGCATGGTAGGTCATGATGTCCAACGGGTTGGTGAGCATCATGAGGATACAGTCTGGGGACTGTTTCACGACGTTTTCTGTGACACTACCGACGATATTGGCATTCGTTTGCAACAGGTCTTCGCGTGTCATCCCCGGTTTACGTGGGGATCCAGATGTAATAATTACTAAATCGGAGCCTGCGGTTGCACTATAATCGAGATCTCCGTCAACTGCGGCATCAAACAGTTCTACTGGACCCATTTGTGCCATGTCCAATGCCTTGCCTTGTGGAACACCGTCAACGATGTCTATCATGACGACGTCACCGAGTTGTTTCTGTGCGATCAGGAATGCCGCTGTTGCGCCGACGTTTCCTGCACCAATAACACTGATTTTTTTTCTAGCCACTTCTTCCTCCATTGTGAAAATGTAAGTCTTTTATCCTTAAGATGACTCTATTAATTATACCCAAAAAAATGAAAATAATCAAGTTACCTAAGCCACTTCCTCCGCTGTGAGTTGGATGTCCCACTATGGAAATTCTCTGAGGACGGTATTAGAACGTCTTTATGGTAGATTTTAGTATTACTTTGACACTCTCAAATAGGGACAACCCCCCTAACCCCCCTTATCAGGGGGGAATCCTGCTGTCCTGAATGTCAACATATTTCTCTAATTCACCAGAAAAAAGAAAAGCGAGGCACCTTACCTCGCCTTGAGGATATAAAGAAATCATAAGTCTAAACGTCTGTACTTCGGCAATTTGCGGGGGATGTGGATGGACAAATTCGGAAAGAAAAAGGCGAGGTGGTTGACCTCGCCTTGAGAACTTAGAGATTAAGCGTGCCGGGGTCCCATTCCATAGGCCGGGTTATCACCGAGGTTGTTAATGAGCCATTCGCGGAGCGGCACGTCTTCTTCGGAGGGAACGTAGCGTCCGTTGTTTCTGGTGGCTGCGCCGAGTAGTTGCCGACGAATTGGGTCGCAGCGATCGTACAGGGGTTCAACCGTCATTTCGTCTTTCGGACGGATCCAACGGTAGCCGTAGCCGTAAAAGAGTGCCTTCCGGGTCATTTGGGAGTGATTCGGACTCCGCGAGTGCCAAAGTCGTCTATCGAACAGAACAGCGGTTCCAGGCTCTACACAGACCGGCATCGCATCATCAGGGACATCATCTGCCGTTGCTTCACGTGGATCGCGGCTAATCTCAGCCGATGGAACGGACATGTCTGACTTTAGATGACTGCCTGGGCGGATATAGAAGTTACCTCGTCCGGGTTCAGAGACATCTGTGAGGAAGTATCCCACTTTCAGTGACAAACGCGGACGTGGATGGGTTTCCATCTCGACGTTGACGCGTCCACTGTCTTGGTGCCATTCCAACCAGCCTTCACCTTCTTCGGCATCCTGAGGTGCTGGTGGTTTGACGTGCATGTGTGCGTGGTATAGGTAGATATTCCATCCCAAAATTCCCCACACTTTGGGTAACGTCGTCGGCAGATCGACGAGATTTAAGAGGGCATCGTCGGCACCTAAGAAATCCGACCAGCCCCAGTGCGAATCCGGCTTTGCTCTGCCGTTGGCGAGTGCTTTGTTGTGTAGGGTATCTACTGCATTTTCCAGCTGTTCGCGCATATCAGTAGAGAGCGCGTTCGGGATGTACAAATAACCTTGTTCTTCAAAATGGTTGCGTTCTTCTTCTGTGATGAGGTGAGGAAGATACTTTTCGGGGGCAGCTGCCATGCCCATATTAATAAGTTCGTTCATGGTAATTCTCCTTAGTTGCGCGGTTGCTTTTTCTTGATAGCCTGACGCGCCTACACAAACGCTGGATCCTTACCGCACATATTGTGCAAGATATTCGCGTGAGCGGCGCAGACCTTCAGATTCTGCTTCCCACGTTCGCCAATAACGGTAATCTTCAAGTTCCACACTGACGATACCGTCAAAGCCTTCATCCTCTAAACGTTGTACCACTTTCAGCCAGTCCACAATACCATCACCGGGAATCGTATAACGCCACCAATCTTCGCCGAAGCCGCGGGCATCATTGAAACTCGGTCCCAAATTGCCGTGCAGATAGAGTGCCTCTTCATCGAAGTCGGTGTCTTTTCCGTGGACATGTTTAACGTATGGTGCGAATTCATTAAGAGCGCGTAAGTAGTCAATACCAATTCTAACAAGGTGGGACGGATCGTAGTTGAGACCTAAACCGGGAGACGGACATGCCTCGAACATCGCGCGCCACATTTCCGGTGTGCAACCGAGAGCAGGGTAAGCAGGTCCAGAACCGGGCCAACCTTCAACTGCGATCGTCACGCCTTTGGATGCCGCAAATTCAGCGATCGGTGGGATCGTATCTTTCCAAATCTCAAAGTTTTTTGCCCTACCGAGGCTTGCATCTGCTGGCACGAAAACACAGAACATGATGTGAACATCGTTGTCAGCGGCAGCTTCGATAGCGGCTTTTGCTGCTGAAGCGCCGGATTTCTGTTTGGATTTTTTAGCACTCAGTAGATCGCTGGTGCCCGGAAGATCCGCAGTACCTATGGCAAGGCCTGCGTCTCTTGCGGTTTGAACAATTTCGGGGGTAGTTTCTCCAATATCAACGGCTTCATACCCGTTATCTGCGCACCACTGACAGAAGTCTGCGAATGGCAGTTGACGGGCAGTACCCGGAATACGTAATCCTATTTTCATATTTTCTCCTGTAATAAAATTGACGGCTATCAGTGCTAAAAAAACATGTCAGCAAGAAATATTTGTCCGAAACTCCGTTAAAATCCCATCAATCCACAGCATCGGCGGCATACAGGCATGGGACCATCATCACTGATGGACTGCCGGAATTTCGTCGCCTTCTGGTTATTCCACATATCAACAACCTTGTCTGTTTTGATGTTACCGATGGTGTAGTCGTGGTAATCGCGGCAGAGGCTAACGTCGCCGTTACTATCAATCTCCATTGTCATAAAGATGCTGACGCACTGGTTATAACCAAAGGTTTCCTGATGGTCGGTGTAATAACGTTGGATTTCACCTTTTGTATTTAGCCTCGGCATCATAATAGGAGGGCACCGCCGTTGTTTGTTGGAGAGGTTCTCCATCTCTTCAAAGCGGTCCAGGATTACGCCGTGGTCAAAGTCCTTCCATGTCCCTATCCAACCATAGTGGGTTTGCGGTTTGAATCCAAAGCGTTTTTCAAAATCTTCTGTGTGCTCCTGTGCCGATTCGGAATCTATCCACCATGTCAGATAGAAAATTTGCGCGTCGGCGAACTGGCTCGTGAATTTATACAGGTCTACGACAACATCAATATTATACATCGTAACGCAGCTTAGCGGAATAATATAAGGAAATTTGATGTTGCGTTTCTCTTTTTCTGCACTGAGTGTTTCTAACGCAGCCTTGACATCTTTAAAGTTGTCGTAATTTTCGGTTACACCCGGACGTTGTGTGTTGTGAATTTCCTCGTTCGGTCCATCAACACTCAGATAGATAATTTTGCAGGTTTCCAGAATATCATCGGCATATCTGGCAATATTCGTTGCGTTACTAACCAGTGATATAGGCATCCCCTGATCTTTGATGTAGTGCATCAATTCGATAATCCCGGGGTAAAGCATCGGTTCGCCACCCCAGATGTACCACACTGGGGACCAGCCTTCATGCACAATCTGATCAACCAGATCCTTATAATATTCGAGTGGAACCTCGCGTTGCTTAAGTTCTTTGAGAGATTGTCCAACAAGGTAACCGTTATCGCCCCATTGTCCACAGGAGTGGCAACGAAGGTTGCACATATCGGTAATCCGGAGGCTCACCAATTCGATGGCGTCGCCTTTACCGTGTTTTGCCCCGAACGGATGCCGCCAGTTGAAACTTTCCTTAGCGAGTTGGTAGCGTACGAACTTACTGGAAGTATCCCAATCTTCCGTTATAGCACTGGTGAGTTCATTGACAAAAAACCGTGGTGAGATTCGACTACGTAGTGCCATCAATTCTCCTTTGTAGTGTTCTGATGCTGTAGGGGTCGAGACGCGGATTGCGCGCTGCACCCTATAGACGCGCTTTCCAAGCGCAATATGTGTTTTAAGATTCGTCTTCTGGTTTTACCAGTGTGAGTGCCGCGGAATTCAAGCAATAACGCTTCCCTGTTGGCTCAGGTCCATCATTGAAGACATGCCCAAGGTGTGCGTCACACTGACTGCAAACGACTTCCGTGCGCGGCATGAAAAATATGCTAAAATCTGATTTCGTCTCAATTGAGTCGGGCGTGACAGATTCCCAAAAACTGGGCCATCCTGTTCCAGAATCGTATTTAGTTTCAGAACTAAAGAGTGGGCTTCCACAGCAGATACAGTGATAAGTTCCTTGCTCTTTACAGTCATGGTATTGTCCTGTAAAGGCGCGTTCTGTCCCTTTCTTTCGGGTTACCTTATATTCTTCCGGCGAGAGTTGTTCTTTCCATTCTTTTTCTGATTTGACAACTTTTTCTCCACCCATTTTACGCTCCTCTTATGAATGTGACGGATTTCCCTAAAAAAGTACTATGCCACATTTTGAAAAAAAAAGCAAGCCTGTTTTCACTGATACGTATAACTATAAACCATTAATCACTATTTTTCCGTTTTGGTTTGACTATACCTAAAACCCTACACTTTGTCGCAGATAAAATTTCATATCGCACCCCACCCCACGTAATTTTGCGTTGGAATACAGCGTATACAGCGTTAAGACCCGCGAGAAATAGTGAAACTGAAGTGACGTAGGACGTTAGACCGATTGTCTCCCGTACCTTCGGCATATCTCGGAGCCAGCGCGGTAGATTTTTGGAGTAGAGCCGATAACTGAATGCCTCCAGAAAAGGGATAAAAACAATCGGTAGCAATTCTCCCCTGTGGAATAGAAGCGGAATTGATCCAAACACGAGGATACCTTTCGGTAAGAACACGACCAGAATTGCTAACCATTGCCTCCAAAGTCCCATGTGAAACGTCATGATCATCTGGCGGTTTGTAAATTCCACGATCTGATGCCATGTGCGATTCGCAGTGCGTGTGATAGCAACGCAATCTGGAACGAAATGAATTTTCTGCTTAATATCTTGCATCGCAAGCGTTGTGTTCAGGTCTTCGATTGTCGCTTGCTCCCAGCGTTGAAGGATTTGGGCATCTTCGATCATCTCACGGCGGAAGGCATTAGAACCGCCCCATACCATTGTGTCTCGGTGGTCGCCTTGTGCGCTCATCTGGAAGTTTACCCAAATGGATTCTACAAGAGATGCGATATTCCATGTTTGTGGCAAGTAAAATCGTCCACCGACGGTCGTCCCTATATCTGGCTCTTGAAGTGGATTGACAAGCAGCGTTAACCAGTTTTCTTGAATAGCGACATCGGCATCTACAAATGCGATAACTTCAATATCGTCTGAAAGTTGTTCTATCACTGTCAGAAGGTTCTGCACCTTTTGCGAACGTGGAAGGTTATTTTCGATGATATTCGGTGCTAAAAGAGCATGGACATTTGAATGCGGTTCGGCAATTTTACATAGGTGTGGATAGGATACATCATACTGCGAATTTGCTTTTTCGTGTGTGACGAAGAAGACTTCGTACGCTCCGGCGTAGTCTTGATGTAAAAGCCCTCTGACGTGTTCTGCCGTGTCAGCGTCCCATCCATAGTGTGGTGCGATAATCGCTACCTTTGGTGTATATGCTGGTCGCTTCGCGTTGCGTTCGCGCCTGGCATACCAAAAAGAGCGGCTAATGATGAGCATCTCAAGAAGAAAGAAAAAATAGGCGGTTGCGATAATATACGTCTGCATAGCGATCAATCGTTACCCCGGACGCTATTTGCTACGGGGAGCCCTGTTCCGGTATACGAAGTAGTGTAAGCGTCGTTTTCAGTTTTTCAACGAGTTCTGCATTAAGGAAAAAAATTGCGTCTGGTTCGTGTTGAAGTCTCGCATAGAAACGTCCGGATGCATCTATGTTGCCAATTTGCAGGGTATATACCTTCTTATCCCGTAATTCTACGGTAAGTTGCACATGTGGATTACTGAAGCCTGTGGTGCTATCTATTGGGATAGCATTACCCCCTACAAATGTGTCTGCCATTAGATTATCAAGTTCATAGATAATGGCATTCACTTCTGCATTGTTCGCTGCCTCTTTCACCGGTGCGGTAAGCCGCCAATTCGTGCCGAGACGCTGACATGTGAGGGGTTCTATATCCTCGCCGCGGAGCGTGAGTCGGATCGCTTCGTCGATATGGAAATTGAGAATCTGTTTATCGCGTAACCACGCTGTCCCCAAGCCAATCTTGTCGATGAGAGGACGGTCAACACGAACGATTTGGGGTGAATCTTCAGCTTTGACATAGACAGTTTCAGCTTCCGCAGCGTCTCCGATCAGTAGGATTGCGGGCATTTCTTCGCCTTGTTGAGTGAAGGCAACCTTGATTGATGGTGATGCCAACCCGTATAACGCAAGGCTATTGGCAGATGATTCAACAAAACCAACGGCTTTAAGCGAGTCTACGCCAAAGAGCAGATCGTCTACTGCTTTCGCATCTGCCTTGATTTTCCCAGTCGGCGTTTGCAATTCCCAAATGTTATCATAACCCTTAGTGCAGACGGTATCTTGTTGACCACTTATTGAAATGACGAATCGGTTTGTGGCGGTCCGTTGAAAGTCGATCACCCGTTTATCGCGCAGGTCAAAAACAGACTTATTGAGAAGGTGATAGATCTCATCAGAGACAGTATAGATGGATTCGTGATGAACAGATTTGACATAGACGTGTCCTTGTTGTCCGTTTACTGATGGGACTGTCGATCCAACCTCAAGTGCGTAGGTAGAATCTTCATCTGTGAGTTTCACTTGGACACGCGGTGTCCCTAATCCATACTTTTCTAATTGCGGGACAGCCGCGGCATCTGTGCCATCTGCTTCAAAAGTTGACACCTGTAGTGAAAGCAGTTCCGAGAGAATCATCTCAATTTCCTGAGCGTCTGCCTTTGCTTTGATCGGATGGGTGATAGACCATGTATCATCCTGCTTTTCACAATTCACAGTTGCTATATTTCCATGTTTAAATTCAATATTAGATACCGTCTCAGCGTTGAACTTGATAACGGATCGATCGCGAATGTCCGTTGGCGATTTCGTTAAATCGTCAAGGGCACTGGATTCGATCAGGAAAATATGTGCTTCCGATTTCTCTTTGATATAAACAGAATAATTAATCGCTTTTTTGCCTATCGAAAATGTAGCTTTTGGGGTAGTTCCTTCGGTCCAAAGTGAGAGCGTTATGTTCGGTGTATCGAGTCCGTACTGCGTCAACTCCGGCACTTTAAGAGTCTGTTTGATGCGCTTATTGAGAATATCGTCCAACATTTGGTTCGTTTTTTCGCTGTTTGCGTCTGCCTGAAACGGGGACTTTAACTGCCAGTTACCAGTTACATCTTTTACCAATTTTAGGTCTTGATAGGCAGGATCTGCAAACGAGAGTTCTACCTGTTTGACGCTGTCACGTTTTATGTTGTATACCTCGTGAATTGGAGGCTTCTCATTTACCGATTCCTGATCAGTCGGTTCTTGAAAAAACAGGAAGTACACTCCAGCAATGCCAGCAAGAATGACGATAATGACAAGGGTTGTCCGAAAATTCACGCGTTCTCTCCTTTACGTCGTTGCCACCAAACGATTGTTCCAGCGATAAAGACGATTAAAGGGATCAGAAAAACGGATGTTATCTGGACTAAGCGAGTATCTTGGACGCGCATCTGACGTAAAGCTTGTTTTTGTAAATCGATAGGTCGGATGGCGATGAGATCGTCCTCTAATGTGAGCCAATTAATTGTGGATAAAAAGAGGTCTCGGTTTGCCTCCCGCAGTGCGGCATTCGATGCGAAATCCGAATCCCCGAAAACAACAATCCGGGTTGGAGAACCTGAGGCTTCATCTTGGCTATTATTGTCAACTTTTTGCTCAACTGCAACAGCAATAGAAACAGGCGGTGGGGTGTCCACACCAGGGGTGTAAACGAGTTCTCTGCTGAAAGTGCCATCACTACCACGTTCCCTTTCTCCCCAACTGTCTTGTGCACCGCCAATAGTCTTCGCGAAGGATTTAACACTCAGGTTCACCCCACTATCTACAATCGGAGTAACAGATCTGGCTCGGAGAAACACTACTAAATCCCGCATTGAACGTGTAATTTCGTGTAGTTCGAATCCTGGCACTGGCGCACTCGGTCCATACAGCGGAACAAAGCTGGTTTCGTCGATAACAAGGTCGTTCCCTATCTTAATCCCCCATTTCTTCATGAGTCGGACGAGTCCGATATTTACATCTGCTGCAGAGGTAAGCGACGGGTCTAACATAAGGAGCAATTTTCCGTTGCGTCCTAAGTATTCCGACACTACATCAAGTTCGTGCCGCGTCAAAGTGGCTTTTGGACCCGCAATAACAAGTACTTCACAATCCGCTGGAATGTCTGGTTCTGTCAGAAGCGAGAGTGAGAGTGGTGCATAATTCTGATTCTCCAATTCGGTTCGTATACCACTATATCCACTATCATTGAAATCCTCGATTTCGTGTTCTTCATGACCCACAAGGAAGTAGATTTTTTTGCTCTCGTCTCGGATGAGTTTGAGAATAGAACTTGTGAATTTCTGTTCTTCGATGATTGTTACCTTTTCATGCCGTGTGTCGCTTTCAAAAACGATCGTTCCTTCTACACGAATATTATACTTATTGGTAAGGGATTGGTCTATGTAGGGATCGGCGTAAGAGACGGTCACAAATCTGGTTTCACGCTGATAGAGTGCTAATATATCTCTGATACGTTGCTGGTTTTGTGCGGGAACATTTTGCCCCAAAAAAGCAATAACACGGATATCTTTATCAACAGATTTGAGAATTTTTCGGGTCTGTTCCGATAGCGTATACAGTTTATTAATCGTGATGTCTACTCTTTTATCAAAACGCTGGACGACAATCGCGTTGACAAAAATCGCAATGCCTATAACACCGACGATACTCAACGCCACGTTCGCACCATAACGGGCTTGGCGACTGATGAAAAAATCTATTACTTCTGAGAAGTGTAAGCGGGAAAAGATAGCGAGCGAAACAAGCGCGAAGAGTAAGCAGATCCAAAAAGCGAGCCGTACTTGGAATATCCAACTGGCGATAGCAATGAATGTAAAAATTAACGTTAGAAGACCAAAAACTGGTCCTGTAATGTTTTTGTTAGTTTCCATTCCCTATCTCCATTTTGATGACTCGATCGACTTGAACGTTGCGAACAGACACACACATGTGAAACTGACGTAGTAGACGACATCTTTCAGAAGGATGACCCCACGCGCAAAATCGCTATAGTGTTCAGGTAATGACAAGTAGCTCAAGAATTTTCCGAGGGGACCACCACGGGCTGAAAGCGCGCCTATGATCCAGAGCGTTATCAGAATACCGAAACTCGTTAGTGCGGCCACAAGTTGATTTTTACACATTGATGACATTAGCAGACCCAGCGCGAGGAAGGAGGAACTAATCAAAATGATACCGAGGTAACCGCTTAGTAGCGGACCCATCTCCAGGTACCCGAAGCGTTGCGTCAGTAATGGAAATAGAAGTGTCAACGCAAGCATGATGGAGACAAGGACACAACTCGCGAGAAATTTGCCGAGGACCACCTGTCCATCTGTGATTGGGGAGGTAAGAAGGAGTTCAATCGTCCCTGATTTCCGTTCCTCGGCGAACAGTTTCATCGTCAATACGGGTGTAAAGAAGAGCAGAATGACAGCCATATTGCCGAAGAGCGTCTGCATCACGTCCGTACCGGTGCCACCAATGTTACTTGTGCTGATTAACACTATAGAGAAAAGGAAGCCCGAAATCGCTGTGAACACGAAACAGACGAAATAGGCGATCGGTGAGACGAAATAGGTATAGAGTTCTTTTGTACAAACAGCAAAGATATTTCTCATTTTTTTATTATCGGAGTCGCCTTTCCCGTTATTTCCTATGGATGTGCACCAAATTGCTTCCGTACCTTTCCAACAAAAAACGGACCAAGCGATTCAATGTATTTGGTAGTTTGCTCTGTTTGACGCATATCCTGTATGAGCCGTGATAACGGATACAATTCGGGACCGACTAACCCGATAACGAATTCATTGTCGTTCGTATCTAACCCGAAGCATGCGAGTCGAATGTCGCTGGCATATCCACCGGCAGCGTAACTACGTCCGAGCATGGCGTGTTCCCCCAAAATTCTGCCGCGTTCGCGATGTTCAAGGCGATAGAATTCCGATTTTCGGCGCAGCGGATACCAAATCGCCCACGGAAAATCAGGGTTGAGAACATTCTGGCGCGGTTTATTGATAAGCCACTCTTCTAAATTCGGCTCTCTACCGCTTGAATAAGTTCTGCCTATCATTGTCATTTCTGGACGATATGAGAGATCAGGTGTTTCTTGTGTTTTTAGGAGAAGGTCTCGCGATTCTGTGATCAACACCGCTGGATCCTCTGCGACAAGAAGCACGCCAATTCCTGTTAGATGGTTCAAATCGTCGTACAATACCGCATTCAAACGACCCTTTTCCAGCGTCTCAATAATCAATTTAGGGTCCGAGCAATTTTCAAAGACATGGAGTTGAAAAAACAGCCGTAGGTCGCTGAACTGTGATTCTCCATTGACCGGTGCCCCAGTTTCCCGGATATCTATCGCTTCCGGGCGCGAAAGTCTTTTTTGTTCAGTGTTCATAACTTTTTAAGCTTGGGTGTTGTCCTACTCTTCTTGTCGTTCAACGTTTTGTGGTGTATGATTCGCGAATCCATTCTTCAAGGAGTTGATCGGGATTTTCCACAACTGCTTTCGGAAAGGTGAATGTAAATTGTCCGGTGTTCTGTTTGATGAGGTTCAGACCGTGCTGGTAGCTTTCAAGGAGGTTATCGCATAACTCCTGTATCGACTTTTCATCTGTGATCGCACGTTTACAGATGAGGGCTGTCGCTTCGTCATCGAACTGGATTTGCAATTGGTGTTCGGCATAAAAGGCTGCTTCATACCGGCGAACCTGCTCGCGCATCACCGTATTTCGGTTGTGGTCAGGATCCTCAATTATGTGCTTGAGTTCAGCATCAGGGTCATCAACGACCTCGGCAGTAACTACGAATTCGCTAACACCTGTTGAAGGGAGTTCAAACTTATAGTCGCGCAAAACTTTTTCACAGACTGTCATTAAGGCGCGCGCCCCTGTTTTTTGTTCAATCGCTTTTTCAGCGATTCGGCGTAACCCACTGTCTGAAAACAGAACCGTAATGCCGTAGGCGTGAAAGGCATTTTCATATTGTCGGATAATAGAGCCTTCGGAGTGCTTCAAAATGTAGAAAAGATCGTCTACCTCCAGTTCCGTACAAACCACATGCACCGGAAGTCGTCCGATGAATTCAGGCTCAAAACCGAAATCAATGAAATCGCGTGGTGTGACGTCCTCAAAATAGCGTGCTGTATCATCAGTTTGACTGACGACTTCAGCGTTGAACCCAATTCTACTTTGGTGCAATCTTTCCTTGATAATCTTCTCCATACCAGTAAATGCACCACTGATAATAAAGAGAATATGGCGGGTATTGATAACCTCTTTATCAACCTTACCGCTTTTCTGAAATTCCATTGCAGCACGCATCTGTGAAGCGACGTCGTTCCCTGCGCGCAGATCCACTTCGGTCTCTTCCATCAATTTGAGGAGTCCGATCTGCACACCGCGTCCACTGACATCCCGACCCATAATATTGGGTGGGGTCGCGATTTTATCCGCTTCATCGAGATAGATGATACCGTAATGTGCCAATTCGAGGTTATCTTCGGCTTGTGCCACCAGTTCACGAATTAAGTCGTCTACATTCGCACCGACATAGCCAGTCTCACTGAACCGAGTCGCATCCGCTTTGACAAACGGCACGCCGATGAGTTTCGCAATATGTCGAATCAGATACGTCTTACCAACACCGGTTGGACCGAGCATAACAATGTTCTGTTTTGAATAATCGGTATCAGCGGCACTCGGGTTTTCGTGGCATTCTCGGACATGGTTGTAGTGGTCACAGACAGCGATAGCCAGTGCCTTCTTTGCTTCGTCCTGCTGAATGATGTACCGATCAAGATACTGCTTGATTTCTTTCGGTTTGAGGTCAAATTTCAAATCGAAAGTCTTTTTCGGTTCGGGTGCTTCGGCTTGTGTTTCTGGCGTCGCTTCACTCGCAGTTGCGTTAACCACGCGGACGTTGCCGCCATACTTCCGTTGGACGAAATCTTGGAACTCTTTTTCAATTTCTTCGGGTGTGGGTATTTTCTTGTTAGTATTCATGGTTTTATGTAATTTTCATCAGGATGTTGTTCCTGTCAATTCGTGACGAACGATCTCAGTCCCGGCTACCATCGCTTTAAGTTTAGCAGCTGCTGCCCATCGCGCCGTTTGGCTAAAACCACAATCTGGTGTGATTGCGAGTTTTTCGGGACGTACATGTTTGAGTGCTTCACGGAGGAGTGCTGCGACGTCCTCTGGTGATTCTACGTAATAATTTTTCACATCAATCAACCCTGCGGCGAGTTCTTTATCGTTTGGAAATTCGCTCCACAGTGCAATTTCTGCCATTTCTCGGTTGGCAAACTCAAGCGCAAGTTGATCGAATTCTGCCTCAAGGATATGTGGGAAGAGGGGTCGATATGAACGTTTACCCACTGCTCTGCCGCGGTAGTTGCCGAAGCAGATGTGCAGTCCGATCTTAGCCGAGAGGTCTGCAACGGTATGGTTGAACAATTTCACAAATTCTTGTGGGCGATCAGGGTAAACAGCATAAGAAGGTTCATCGAGTTGGATGAATTCCGCACCTGCCGCAACGAGCTGCCGAAGTTCTGTATTGATAATCTCCGCGCAGGCGTAGGCGACTTCAAGACGTTCTTTATAGATGCCTCCTGTCTGAATCCGTCCAGAGAGTGTAAACGGACCAGGACATGTCACTTTGAGCGGTTTCGTCGTCTCGTTTTTCGCAAACTCAAATTCAGGAAGGATACCGAGTCCATCGGGTGCGGCGAGTGGGACAGAGGGCAGCCATTTACCGCGTTGATCGTGTCCGTCTGGTCCCAGTGTTCTCGGTGCTGGCATTTGTTCTAATCCGGTGAGCCGTTCATAGAAACCGAGCACGAAATCCTGCCGCCGCATCTCACCCTCTGTGATGATGTCAACACCGGCGCGTTCCTGGTCAGCAATGGCGGTGCGAACTGCGTCGTCAAAGGTCTCGTTGATGTCAGTTTCGCCGAGTTCGCCGCGCCCGATAGCTTCTAACGTCACGCACAACCAACTCGGTGGTGCATAACTTCCGATAGTACTGGTAGGTATTAAAATATCTGTCTCTTTCATAAGCCTCTTATATTATGTGATAACTTTACAGATCTGTATAATGTGCCTTGCTATTATGCTACCCTCCGACATTTGCATAGAAAAATGGGGGCATCGTCAAGGCAACAACATCATCTTCTCCTGAGATTTCACGTGCCATTGCAAGCGCATCGTCCAAGTTCTTCGCCCAGTCAACGCCCAATCGTTGCGCCACCCGCGGCTCCTTTGGACCGACGAGGATTACCTTCGCCAGATATTTCAGCGGATACGTTGCCCAATACCAGACGGTGAACGGGTGAAAACCGTGGTGTGCAAACTTGTTCCGATAGCAATCGATCAAATAGGGATCCTTCGCATATTTCTCCTGAAACTTCTGTTGCATCTCAAATGGCTCTGTTGTGTCAGCAAGGACTTCGTCATAAAACTGCTTATAGGCGACGTGATATTCGTCATGGAAAATTTCATAAGTTGGGTTCATGATGATAACAACGCCGTTCTTTTTGATGATCGGTTTGTTATAGAACCAATTGAAGACGTAGCCCAAGATGTCGCTGACCACTAACACCGGATTAATACGGGCATCAACTGCATAAGGACTCATATCGGGCAGTCCGAACACCAACGTACTGAACTGGCGTGGGATGTCTACCGTCAACTGTTCTTTCATGGATGCCAACGTTCTCGCGTGGACGGCATCGATGTCGCCAGCGTTAATCTGTATCGGTTCATAGTCCGTCCGTACGCTCTTGAGAATGTTATAGCGTAGTGATTCAGGCAAAAGCGATAAGGTCGCCGGTGTAAAAGTTTTCACAACCCTTTCTGCGATATTGCAGTCCCGGTTTGGTTTCCCGACGTAGCGAAGATGAAATGGGTAGATCGCACCGTTCATTGCCGCTTCGAGAACCAAGATGGGGGTCTCTTTCTGAATAAGACGGCTCATCCGCTCGATACAGGCGTGCATGTGTGAGCCTTCCGGCTGCATCACATGCGGACTCTCCGAAGTCATGTGTGGTGAGTGGTGTGGCGCAATAGAGTTATACGTGCCGAGACCCACCGCTACGGATTTATGTCCACCATTGAGCGGGATCTGTATCATATCGACATAAATCACAAGATCGGCTTCGAGAGCTGCCTTATCCGTTTCAACAGTTTCGTCTTTTTCAGTTTTTCCTACATAGGCAATCTGCTCGGCATCTTCCGCATCGAAATTTCGGAGTTGATCGGGGTAGAACTCGTCCATGATATCTTTACCAAGCATATAAGCGAGTTCATGTTCCTTCATCTTACGATGCAACGCAACAGCACACATCAGTTGGATATTCTTTTTCTCCACGCCGTACCCGTCCAGCATCTTCAAAAGCGTCTCAATCATAATCTGCCGCATATCGGGTTTTTTGGTGAGTGGGAAAGGTTGGCAGTTATCGTCAAAGAGAATGAGGACTTTTGAATTGCCATCCACGAGTTCATGCAGCGGCGGCATCTCAAGAGGATTTTCAAAGGCGCGCTGTGTGTGTTCGCTCAATGCATCGCGCTTAATTCCCGGTAGTGGCGGTTTCGCGTAATAAACCTCCGAATTATCGGGCAATTTCGCGTTGATGAGTTGATTTCCGGAATAGGTAAAGTATTTCATTAAACGGGTTGACTCATTTCGTGTGACGGTTCAATTGATGTCCGTACAGATTTCCAATTCTAACCTATTTTAGCATAGTTTATAGTGGTGTTGCAAACCTTTTTGTGGAATTGCGACATAGGGCAGACTTGAAAGAAAGGGTTTCCGAATCAACCCGGTAATAAACGATATCCAATACCTGTAAAAAGCCCAACGACAATCCATATTCCACCGATGAAGCACTCACCCAACACAACACCTAAAACAAGCGGACGGAGTTTCCGGTATTGGGCAACACCACCGAACTTCAGAACCGTGTATTTGAGGAGCCATCCTATGAAAAATGAACCCCAAAAGCAGAAAGTAGCATAACTCGTCATCAGTAAGGCACCGATTGGGTGCAGCTTCCACCAGAGGTAGTGGTGCCGCATCCAGAGCATCCCGAACATCGTGAGACCACCAAAGATGAACGAACCGATCCGCTCTAACTCAATGCCACTTGGATTTTGGAGGATACTGGTAAGTCGGTTAAATGGAACCGTCGTGGAGATCATATAGGTCCAGTGTTGTAGGTTTACGGCGCCGTGCGTGTAGGCGAGGTCTAAAGAGGAGTAGTAAGAGACACCCATCGCCAAGACGATAGCGATACCCATGACGAGTAGAAACGGACGTTGTCTGAGTCGTAGCGGTTCCGCGAGTTTGAAGTTGTTCATCACCCCCGGCATCAGAATCTCACGCATATCGAACATCAATACCCGTTCGTAGGATACCAAAGTCCAACTCGGCGCGTTCACACGCGCACTCCCGAATAACGTAATCAAGAATTCACCCGGTAAAAAGGAGTAAATAATAAACAGCAGTCCCCCGTTGGCAACCATCCATGTTCCTACTGTTGTGATGGCGAGGAAGATACCGAGCATCACGAGTGCCACCCAGACACTCATCCCCGCGAGGCGACATATCAGTGTAAGCAGTAGTATTCCAACGATTAAACCTCCTGCTGCCCATACGTAGGGCAACGGTTCATTGCTATCGTCGCCTGCATGTTTCCCAAAAATAGTAGCGAATGCACGACCGAAATGCCGTTTGCCGATAAAGAGGATAAATCCAATAAAGACTAACAGCGCGCCCATCTGTTGGTTCTGGTGGAAGTTCCACTGGTTCACCTTTGAGCCGGTGGCATAGATAAACACCGTTTCCATTTTTCCGAGCAGAAAGAAAAACCAGAAACTGAACGAAATTTCGAGAGTGAGGAGATAGACAATTGCGATAATCGAAGGGTAGATAAAAAAATGTACATTGGGCCACCACGCTAAGGCGGATAGCGGTTTCTCGGTGAAGTATGCAGCGATCGAAAAATCGAGAGGAGGTCTCGGTATAGATGGGATGTAGAGATGCAATCCCCTCAAGCCATGTAATATAACGGGTATCGCAAAGCCACACCACATCAGTCGAGATTTGAAAAACCGGTTCAGGAGGTTACTGCCGGATGGCGGCTGAAACATCTCCATCGGCAATTGAACAATCGGGAACGTAAATCGTTCGTGTTCTACCCACTGTTTTCGGAGTAGGACTGTCCAGCAGATCGTGACGAAGTAGAAGATTAGGACAAACGCGCTCCATCCGACAATTGGTTTCAACCAAGCTTGCCACGGGATCGCATCGCCATCAGGTAATTGTTCATAGAAATAGAAAACCGCTTTCGGATCTTTCACGACCATCCAGTCTGGAAGATGCTGATGAAAAAGCGTAACCCACTCGTTTTCTGGGGTTGCGAAGTAGAACGGACTTACAGAGAGTGGAACGAGGTATCGCATCAGACCTGAAGACGGAATGCCGGATGCAACCACCATCATTCCCCAGATGACGAGAAGTTCGCCGCCTTGCAATTCTACGCCGGGCTTCAGTCTTCTGAGAAGGACATTGATGCTAAGGATGAAGACTAGCATGACGAAGACAACGGCGATCGGCAGATGGTTTCCGGCGAGATAGGTGCCACCGACATGGAAGTCGTTATATGGTGTGGCAAGGCATTGGCAGATCACTGCTACTATGCCAATAAACACACTCCGCGCTGTGATACCGGTATGCATAGGACGGATGGTTTGTGGAAAGTTCTGCGAGGTGGCAGGAGATGTCATAGGAGGCGCATATCAGTCAGTTGTTTAATTGGG
Organism: Candidatus Poribacteria bacterium; assembly: GCA_958295815.1. Lineage (GTDB taxonomy): Bacteria > Poribacteria > WGA-4E > WGA-4E > WGA-3G > WGA-3G. Next base: position 1,914,902 of record OY282374.1, read on the forward strand.
AAGTCTGTAAGAAGTTGGCTTCTGTAACTCACATTGGATCTTAGTCATCAGAACCAATATCGGAACTGATTTCGCTACTTTCTTTAGTAATCCGAATGAGAAATCGTAGTGCCTCGTTTACAGATACGGCGTCAGGAAATACTTCAGCAACATCAGGTTCTAATTGGATAACATACTTGCCAAATTGCTTCCGTTCGGATCCCATTTTTCTGACTTGCAAACTTTTCAAATCATACTCTGATCGAAGTTCATCTTGAGTTGTTGTTTTATCCTTTTTCATAAGTCTCTCTCCTTGGGTGTTGCTTTTCTGGCACTGATTATACGAATTACATTGCCGCGTTCGGTATATGATACAATTAATAAACGGTTTTGTGCTGATTGTCCAACAATAATATATCTATGTTCATCATAAGAGTGATCTGGATCATAAAAATCAATGTAGAGGGTGTCATCAAAAACAGTTTACGCTTCATCAAATGACACTCCATGTTTTGACAGGTTAGAAGATGCTTTGTTATTGTCCCACTCGAACTTCATTAAAGTTAGTTCCGTAAGTCAAATACAGTTTTCACTGTAGCGGTTTTTCCGGTATTTAATGCCGTCTGGATTGCACGTTTGTAATCTTTCAACGGAAATAGAGCGCTCACCAATGGACGCAAATGGGATTCCATCTTTTGGAGAAGACGCATACCGAGTGTGAAAGTATGCACCTGTTCACCATTATGCGTTTCGAGTCCGTATGTATAGGCACCCTCCACCCGCAACTGCTTATACCAGATAGAGGTCCAGTCAACGTTCTTAGGTATTCCCGGCATTCCGACTAAGATGACTACGCCACCTGCCCTGGTAAAACGCAGGGCATCGTCTATTGTGACACTGGATCCTATACAGTCGAAGGTAACGTCCACACCACCGATTAGGACCTGTTGTCCGAGTTCGGGTTGATGCGATTCTGCGCGTGTTAATTTACAGAAGTCCGCATATCGGGTATTATTTGGTGATAGTACATCGTCCGCACCAAGCTCGCGTGCCAATTGCTGTTGATGTGGATATTTAGCGAAGACAATAATTCGGTTCCGATGACCGAGTATCCGAAGTGCGGCGATGGTAAGTAATCCGATTGTGCCGCCGCCAATCACACAGATGGTTGCTGTCCTGTTGGAAGGCATTTTTAGAACGCTGTGTAGGGCGCAAGCAAACGGTTCGAGTAGCACAGCGGCTTCATCTGAAATACCGTCAGGAACGAGATGAAGTTGTGCCTGATGTGCGAGAACGTATCTGCTCCACCCACCACCTGTCTCGCGACAGTAGCCAGTCTGAACACCTCCAGAAATATCGCCTTTTGTGATGTTCTCACAGTTGGCTAAACGTCCGTTTTGGCACTGGTGACACTCTGGTGTGATTCCTCTAATCTTACATGAGAGTGCTGGTTCAAGTACCACCCGCGCACCAACTGGGAAGCCTTCCACGGCATCACCAATCTCAGCAATGTCGCCAACGATTTCATGTCCCAGTACAAAAGGTGTTGACGTAAAGGGCGAGAAATATGGGCTTCCTTTCGCAGTGATTGTTGCTAAATCGGAACCGCAAATACCGCTGAGTCGGGTCTTGACTTTGACCCATTCAGGTGTTGGCAGTTGTGGCTCTGGAATATCAACGATGCGCGTACAAGAGAATGGGGACGTATAGAGACCTTGCCACCGTTTCCCAAGGTAGCGCATCGCGAGATAACGTGGGATGCTTTTAGTGTATTGGATAGCTTCCACTATTTTACTTCCAAAGAGGTCGGGATTTTATCCTTTCGTACTCTGCTCTGTTTCTTATTCTGTAATGTTTGAGAATTTCTTAATTATCCGTATCAAATTTGACGCGTCTGTAGATGTGCTGCAGAGGTAGCTTGCACCCAATAGATACAAGCGGCACTACATCCGAAAGTGTCCAAAATTCCGTTGGCAACCATTCGGGTTCTTGGCGACGATACTGCATTACCTGCACTTTGTCTTGTGAAATTAGAACGTATTCTTGCAAGGAATCAATTTGACGATAATGTGCGAATTTCTCGTCTCTGTCATACAGTTCAGTGGAAGATGAAAGCACCTCTACGATGAGGGTTGGATTCAGGAGTGTGTCAAAGACGTTATCCTCTGCGCGTGGTTCCCCGCAAACAACGACAATATCTGGATAAAAGTAGGATTCTGTTTGGATGACTTTCACGCGTAGATCACCCGTAGCGACTTGACATTCCCCATCCATCAGTTGGTTGTTAAGGTGGGTTGCTGTATCTAACGTGATAAAATTATGTGCGAAACTGGCACCTGCCATCGCGATTGTTTCTCCGTTCACGTATTCGTTTTTAGTTGTCGCCTTACGTTCCAATTTAAGATACGCTTTAGGAGTTAAGTGAGTTGGTGCTGCTATAGGTGCCATCTGACTGTCTCCTTCCCTAGTATTTACGTCTAAGCCAGAGGCGGGACTGAAAATCCCGCCTTCAGATAAGTTAATTAGGCATTTGCCTCAGCTTGGTAATACTCCATCAGGATCTCTGCGACTTCGGGGCGCGCAATCTCCGGTGGGAGCGGTTCGCCTGCCGCGAGAATCTCACGCTGTCTTGTACCAGAGACGTTGAAATAATCGTCGCCTCCGTGCGGGCAGTCGCGCATCATCACGATCTCGTTACACTGCTTGCACCACACCGTAAAGTCGCCACGAAATATACCTATTTCTAAAGCACCTTCAGGAATTCCATCAAAGATCTCTTGAGCTTCAAACGGACCGTAATAGTCGCCTGCTCCGGCGTGGTCCCGTCCGACGATGAAGTGTGACGCTCCAGAGTTCTGACGGAAAACGGCGTGTAGCAGTGCCTCCCGCGGTCCGGCGTAAAGCATGTCGAATCCATATCCGGTGATCGAGACGGTATTTTCGGGGAAATAGTGTTGGACCATGGCGCGGATAGAAGCATCACGAACGGCAGCGGGAATATCGCCAGGTTTTAGTTTGCCGAGGAGCATGTGAATCAAAATTCCATCGGCATTGACTTCTCTTTGTGCTATCTTACAGAGTTCCTCGTGGGCACGGTGCATCGGGTTACGCGTCTGAAAAGCAACGACCGTGTTCCACCCACGCGCTGCGATATCTTCGCGAATCTCAACGGCTGTGCGGAATGTATCTGGGAAATCCTCTGGGAAGTAGGAATAGTTCAATACCTCGATAGGACCGGAGAGAACGTTGTCTCCGACATCGGCAAAAGCAGGAACACCGGGATGTTCTGGGTCGGTGGTTCCGAAGGTCTTTTCGATGAGAAGTTGCTTCTGGTCTGCTGAGAGTGTCTCGATTGCCGAAACCTTCATAACAGCGATCGGTGGATTACCTTCTACGTTCGGATCGCGGAGCGCAATTCGATCGGCGTTCTTTACGGCGTCAGTAAGCTGCTCAGACGGAACAATATTCATAATAGGAACGGGCCAGAAAAGCCCGTTCGGCAGTTTCATATCTGCAGCAACGCTTGTGGCTTCAGCGATGTTCATGTAGCCCGTGAGCGGTGTGAAGTAACCTGACGCGAGCATGACGGCTGATGCAGCGGCACCCGAAGAGAGCAGCACAGACGGAAGCTGCTCCGCCTCTTTGGTCAGTTCGGCACGTTGTGCATCATCCGAAACGTAAAGCGGTTTTAAGGTTTCGGCTCCATGTGGTTTAATCATTCAATTCTCCTTTTTCCCGTTGGCAAAACCAGCACATACGGGGATTTGCGTAAATTGACATTATTTTGGTTGTATCTGTTCGACTGTACAGCCGTTCCAAATCCAAAAGTGATTTTTGTTGTTCCAGTCATCTTCAAGACGCACCCGGTCTTTGGGTGTGAAAATGACTTGTGTGAGATAGCCATCTGTGACTTCTACTGTATAGGTGTGTTGAAGCACGTCATTATCGTCTGATATTGTAAAGCCCTTAAGAATTTGTCTGTCGTTGGCTAATAGATTGAGCGTATGCGTTGCATCTTCTCTTTCAGCAAAGGTATTGGTTACGCGGTAGGTTCCGTTGGGTAAGTCGATTTTGAATGCAGCATCTCTCTGACCCCAAACACCATCCTGCGCGAGTGCAGTCGTTCTTCTGTCGACCCGTGTCGTTCTTCTGTCGACTCGATAGCCTTCGTGTGGTGAGCGCGTATCCCATCCGAATTTGCCGCTCTCATATTCTGTATTAGGTCCAATAGCGTGATGGTTCGGTGCGGTTTGGCTACCGTTGGGTTGCATATCAAAACGAATTATCAGATTGTCGGTTTCCGTTTTATCCCACAAATCGAGCATCGGTCCCGGTGCGCGTTTTTTCCTGTAGACTTGGAGATGCTTTGTTTCGTGGATAATCTCGTGATCAGCGGTGTATGCATGGAATTCAGGGGTATCGGGTGGATACCATGCAATAACGTAATCAGTAGATGCTTGATGGTACCACAAATCTTTATAATTCTCTGGTGCGTTCTCGGCGTTGCGATTTATCGGGAAGTAGTAAAATTCGGCTTCATAATTTGACAAATGCGCCACGTCTTTTGCGTAGACACCATAGAGTGCCATGTGATGCACAAACGGCGTAACGTATTCAATCTTCCCTAACGCCTCGGATTTGTGCCAACCCTCTTCCATCGACCGAATCTGATATGTTGTATGCGGTTCTATCAAGTGTGTGCCTGAGACCAACTCCGCAATCTCTGGGGCAATACGTGCATGGTCGTAGGCAGTCCTACCAAAGTGGATTAAACTGAAAACGATAAGACACGCTGCCATAGCATAACGAAAGTATTTCCCCATATTTGGAATGAACCATGCCGCCATCATCAACAGAATGTAGAGATGAATTCGATCGTTGATCCAGCCGCCCGGTCCATAACTCCACGGTGCCCTAACGAACATGTAAGTAAACAAGATCGCAATTAGTAAGAACGCATCAGTCGGTCTCACCCACTCTTTTCGACGAATTCGATAACCGATAGAGATAAGCAGTGCTATCCCTAACAGACCGAGGACGCAATAGTGCACCGGAAGATGCCAATCAGTGAAATAGACGATCGACTTAATCCCCAAAAAGTATTCCCAAACCCATTCCATTCCTCTATGATTGCCCTGTTGATGCTGTTTCATGCTATGTAAGTAGTACTCCAATAGCACAAAATACATCGGCACCATATAGAGAAGAAACCGGAAAACTGGCTTAAGACTAACTACGAAACTTTGCAGCAACATAGCAAAACCTTCGCGACGCGCTCGCCACGCTGCAGCTACCGCAGGAGCACCCCATAAACAACTTCCTGCAATAGAAATACCCAACACAACAAGCCCGTATGAGGCAATGTGCGATAGATACGTTAGCAATAGCAACACGTATAGACAAGCCAGATGCCTTACCTGCATGTCGTCTTTATGCTTCCACCAGAACCCGAAACTAAAGAAGAAAAATGAAATGCTTAACTGGAAGTTGTAAAATCCCATGTAGAGGAGGTAGTTGTAAGTGAAAGGAAAACCGAGCCAAGCATACACGTACTGCCCTTTTTCACCTCTGTGGACAGCGTTGAGGAAATAGAAGAAGGCAAACGGTACCATGCCTATCGCAATCGTTAAAAAGACTTTTTCTGAAATGACGGGCGGAAACACGTAGAGAAATCCTAACAGCATAATGTGGGACAACCAGTTCGGGAAGACCGTGATATTCAGTTCCCACGCATTCCGCATCGTGTAGTTTTCGTGTTTCGCATATTCTTTGAGCACTAAGCCGTTATAGATATGACTGGCACCATCTTGAGAGGGAAAATAGGCAAAGATCCAAAGCGGTAGGATATGTAGTATCAACAACACTACAAATAGGTGTTTCCAAGAAAAATTTCTCCAATTAAACATGTTTTCCCTCCGATACAGGGAAGTGCTGCCTAAGTTTGTAGGTTATCTCTATAGTAGAGACAGTGTTGCGTCAACGGACACCGTTCACATAACGGTTTTCGGGCATTGCAAATCTGTCTGCCGAAGTAAATTAGGTTCATGTGGAATGGATACGCCTTCCCCACTGGCACTATTGGTAGTAGTTCCTGATGTGCCTTTTCTGCACTACAATTCGATGGGATCAGTCCGAGGCGTTTGGAAATCCGCAGGATGTGTGTATCAACAGGGAAGACCTCTCTGCCACACGCGAAAGAGAGCGTGACACAGGCGGTTTTGATACCAATACCTTTGTGTTGACACAGGAGTTCTAAAGCTGCCTCAGTTTCCATATCGTGCATGAACTCCAGTGAAAGTTCACTATGTTCAGTTTTAAGCCAGGAGAGGAATTTTTTGATGGTGTGACTTTTCTGGTTTCCCAATCCGGCGAGTCTTATTGCCGCCTCTATCGTTTTAACATCGGCGTGCAGGACATCTTCCCACGTTGGAAGCCGGTCTTTCAGTTCGGCGTATCCCTTATCTCGGTTAACGTCTGTCGTGTTTTGGGACAAGATCGTTAAGATGAGGCATTCTAACACATCTCCGCCACCGTCGCGACTTGGCACACCAAGTAAACCTTCTAACGTATCTGATATGAGTTCTGCTTTCTCTTTAAGTTCCAATTCTTTTCTTCCGAGCATTGCGTTTTAAATATTATACCACAAACAGAAAAAATAACAACGCTTTTACGTGTTGGGTTATAAGTTGTAAGTTAATCCCTATGGTAACGCCAGTTTGAAAAAAAATATTAGAAGCCAAGACCGACGCATATTGAGAAAAAAAGCAATAAATTCACCCAAGATGAGGAGGTTTTTTAGGGATCTAACCCCCTAAATCCCCCTTATCAGGGGGACTTTAATCGGAAATGCGCCTACTCTAAATATTTATCAAACTCACGTTATGGTAGATATGTCGGATTTCCACGACGTAGACTATTTTGACCAGCAACCAAGTACCTACAACTAACAACCAATGCCCTGAAGGAGGGATCTCCAATCCTGATAGCGGACTGTCATTAAAATAGAAAACGATACATCGGTTGGTCGAGGGCAACAGCCAAGAGACTCCAAAAAGCCCCTATCACAAACTCACCGAGTACAATGCCGAGGAAAAACGGAACAGCTTTTCGATGTAAATGAAGACCGCCATATTTCAGCACCAACCATTTAAGCAACCATCCAACGAAGATAGACCCCACCATCGGATTGATTGCCCAACTTCCTGAGATCGCATAACCCACAGGGTGTAAATTCCACCAGAGAAACCGCATCCGCATCGCTGCAAGTAATAGGGTCAGCCCAAATCCAAACGACGCGAAGCTAATCGCTGGCACATCCGGCGGTGCTGTGTAAGTGAGCCACGTCTCTAACCGATTAAAAGATTCCCTACCGAAACCTGCAAAGCCTCCTTCTGAGTAATACATAGACAAATATGCCCAGAATGAGCCGAGTGCACCTAACGCGGAAGCCAGCATCATGAGAATCGCAAATCGTCGCAGCGGGATATTGGCACCTTCAGCCAATTTGAAACCTTCGAGTTGGTGGGGCATGGCGTGTGAACGGTGTGCACGGTTCAAGCAATAGAGATAAGCAAAACCTGTTAAGTTCACCGATCCAAGTCGGCGGATACCTAACAAGCGCGGCAACATTTCGTCAGGTCCAATAAAGTGTAAATCGTGGACTGGCGAACCGAGTTCCGCACGTAGACGCGTAATTGCAATTGCAATTGCGAACCAGATCGAGAAATAGACAATGATTACCCAGAAACTCATGCCCATCTTGAGGCAGAATCCGACGATGAATACTGATCCGACGAGAAATCCGAGAACAATCAAACGGTATGAGACAGGTTCATCTGCTTTTGGTGATATGAGTTGGCGTGCCACATCCATCAGATAGCGACGGCTCATCCAGATAGCAACGACGCACAAACCTAAATACGCACCGTGTGACTGTTCAGCTTCATAAGGAAAGCGTGGCAGCCCGCGCCACCCGGCAACGACTCCTAATAAACGTTCCGCTCGCCAAATTAGCCAAAATGCCCAGCATGAGAAGGAAAGGTCCAGCGGTATAAAGAACGAAAGCCCGACACCGAACGGGAAGACACCAAGAGGACTCCAGCCTATTCCGTTCCATGGACGTTCTGTAAAAATCTGCCGCAGATCATACAACTTTCCGCCGAGACTCGGAACCGCAGGAAACAGGAAGTTTAACCCGTTAATAATATCAATTCCGACACCGATCGAAAGTCCAAGCCACATCCACGGGGAAGTAAAGAACTTACGGCTGCGTGTTGTCATTTCATAAGGCAGTTGAATGATAGGATAACTTAGTCGTTCTGATTCAACCCACTGTTTCCGAAAGAGCAAACACAAACAGAGCATCACGAGATGGACAGCAACCAAGAAAAGCGTCCACCAGAAGATCGCAGGCAGCCAAGCGGTTAAGTAGCGTGATTCCCAGATACTCGCAAACCCGTGGTAGTATCCCTCCAGCACACGTTTATTGCTGACAGCCAACCACTGCGGAACGTGCAAATGAAACAGATTACTCCAATCGTTTTCTGGCGTGGCAAACCAGTGAGCATGTCCGATGATCGGCATGAGAACTAAGAATCTATCGACGCCTGCCAGCCCCGCACCCACTGAGATGCAGGTGTAGATAACAAGCAATTCCGCTCGGTTCAACACAAGCGCGCGATGCAACCGACGCAAAAGTAGCCCGATGCCCAGTAGGATTAAAATGGTGATAACGGCATTGTAGAAAAGCGAAACCTGCGTCGGACTCCCGCCGCCACGGATAATAGAGGCGGACACCCACCAACAATTGGCAGGCACTAACACGCAGATGAGGAAAATAGTGAATGGCCGAATTTTGAGATTTTGGGTTGGGACGTTCTTCACCTTCTTTCAAGAGATACCACTAATATTTTACACTGTTTTTCGTCAGTTAGCAAGAAAATTATATTGACAACCGCAACCTATGTAAGTCTAGTTCTCGAATCCCAGCTGCTGACTGTTCACCACCATCTACGAGCCAATTAGATTGTCTACTGAAAATAGATGTGTTATAATCAAATATTGAAGCCGCAGCAGAAACCGTTAGCAAAAATCCTCCAGTCGTGACAAGGGTCTCGAATCCAATGCGCCTCAGCAAATCAAAAAAAATCATTATCATCAGTCTAATCGTTCTTATTGGAGTTATCATTTTGCTATCCATTATTTATCGACAGAATGCATTGTGGGAACCGGAACAACATCTTATTACACTGCTCCCAAAATCTCCAATATGTTACCTGACCCTCAAAGAATTAAAAGGCTTAGTGGAAACTTTCAATCGTAGTGAGTTGGGGCAGCAGACGGCTAAAATGCCACTTCTCGCCGAAATAGAAAATCAGATGTGGTGGAAACAACTTGTTTATCAGAAACAACTCTGGGAATACGAAATGGGGGGTAAGCTTGACCTTAAGACTGTCATCGGCTATTTCGGAGAGGAGGCTATCCTTGCGTTTTATCGGCGTGAAGGCGAACTCTCATTTCTTCTTATCACAAAGGTCGGTGGGGCTGAGAAACTGAGCATTGAGGCGATTACCGCAACCGATGCAATCAACCCCAACTACGAACGCATCCAAACCGAGTATCGCGAATTCACCATTAATACCATTACAGGATATCCCCGTGATTTTAGTTATGCCTTCATCGGAAAAATCGGTATTTTAAGCCTGGATCCACTGCTGTTAGCGGAGACGCTTGACATCTATACAGGTGCTTCTGGCGTGAAAGTAGCACAGAACAGTCAAGGATTTACCGCTGAGCACTCAATGTCGAACGAGATTCAGCAGGACTATCGTCAGGACAAAAGCACCGGATATGTAGATGTGAAACAACTCGGGGTTGTCTTGAAAAATGTAGGGTCGGGCGCGCTTGTCAAACAAATTTATGGGTTCTTGGGGGACGCTGAATTTTGGACGTTCAGCAATCGGTACGAAGACGGTGTAATTGTTTCACGGCATCGCCTTCGCCAGCGCGCTGAGAAGCGTCAGTCTGTGATTCCATCAACGGATGACGCAAAACCCTTCATCGCTTTTCCTGAGCGAACTGCTTTTGTTACTTCGCTACCTATTTCAAATCAGATGTCGAATCTATTCGGCAATATTGATCTCTCCCAAGTTTTAGGAACAGACCTGACGATTCTCTTGGTTGCCCCGGAACCCGATGAAGTATCCGTGGTGCCTTCATTAGTGCTACTTGCACACGCCAAGGAACCCGAACCATTAAAAGCGGTTTTGGAGGTCGTGAAACAAGGGAAAATCTCTCTGGCAGGCAAATCATTGGAGTTCCTTGAACCGCAGGATTACAGGGATTTTACAATCCAACCCATCCAACTCCGTCTCAATTTTCTGATGGCAGTTACGGGCGGATATGCCATTGTTGATGACTATTTTGTTTTGAGTACAACGCTGGCAGGATTAAAATCTGTAATTGATACGACTACAGGCAACGCATCTACCTTGACCGATATTCCGTTCTATGCCGATGCGAATAACGTTCATGTATTCATTCAACCGGATCTGTTTGTCCCAGAGTTGAAACGTTTCCTTCCGGTAGCGACAGTGCTGCTCTCACTTTCAGGACAGAAATTGGATACAGTATTGAATCGACGTATCACTGAGAATCTCTTTCCACTAGAGTCGCTCGGTCCCGTTTCTGCTGAAATTGATTTTACAGAGGACGGCATAGATACAGAGATTCGGATTGTTTTGGAAAAGTAATTCATTCGGTTCGGGGGATATATCGACGTGACATCTGCCGCGTTATGTGGTATCTTAATAATATAACGCCAGTTTGAAAAAAAATATTAGAAGCCAAGACCGACGCATATTGAGCAAAAAAGCAATAAATCCACCCAGAATGAGGAGGTTTTTAGGGATCTAACCCCCTAAAGAATCAACGGTATGAATGCCTCATGGCATTCCCCGCCCCTTATCAGGGGGACTTTAATCGGAAATGCGCCTACTCTAAATATTTATTAAACTCACGTTAATATACAGAAAACGAGAAAAGGGAGGTTATCATGGAAAAAGATACGCTTGAATCTATTACCCAGCGTTTAGACCGATTGGAGAAGGTAGTTACACAGGTGAATGAGCAACTTTCTTGGATCGTTGAGGAATTGGTTCCAGATGCTCCGAAGGACCGCGAAACACCAGTGACGGAGGTGACTGGAACACAGGATAATAATCAAGAAGATAATATTGGTGCTAAAGTAATTGAGGGAATATTGGAGAAGATGGGGTATCCACCAGACTTCAAACCGAGGCCACTTGAGGAAGTTCGCAAAAGTATGGTTGAAAGTGGTATTCGCCCGGAGGACAACGAATTTAGCCGAGCGATTATTGCAGAACGAGAGAACAGACACTTATAGATTGGATAAGATAATACATGGAAAAAAAGATTGGTATAGGTATAATAAGTTTTGCACATGGACACGCCAACGCCTACTGCAACCAAATGCAGACGTTTGAGGATGTCGATCTCATCGCATGCTGGGACGATAACGCTGAACGTGGCGAAGCTGCCGCAACGCAATACGGTATGCGTTACTCACCGCATCTCGAAGATGTCATCAACCACCGCGAAATTCATGCTGTTATTGTAACCTGCGAGACGAATCGACACGCAGAGATGGTAGAGGCAGCGGCATCTGAAGGAAAGCATATCCTTTGCCAAAAACCGATGGCACTCACGTTGGAAGATTGCGACAGGATTGCGGCGGTAGTCGAAAAGACTGGGGTCAAGTTTATGATGGGACATCAGATGCGGCGCGACCCAGCGAACATCGCGATGAAAGAAATCATTGACAGTGAGGTCTTGGGGAAAATTGGTGTGCTACGCCGCCGACACTGTATCAACGCCTTATTTAGTGAAGCCTTCGTAACAGGACCCAGTCGATGGCATATTGATCCAGAGAAAAATATGGGAATGTTCATGGACGATGCCTCGCATGCAACCGATTTTATCCATTGGATGCTTGGTAAACCGACAAGCGTTATCGCTGAAATCGATAATATTTTGACGGACGTTGCCCCTGATGACACAGGTTTGGCTGTCTATAGGTTTGCGGGTGGAGAGATGGCGATCTTACTGAATACGTCTGTGACACTCGCTGGTGAGAATACAACGGAGATCTATGGTGATGAGGGTGTGGTAATTCAGAACTATGGAGATGCTCCGTCATGTAACATCCCGCGTCCAGCAGATGCTGTGGCACTTAAGTTGTATACACGAGATGAACCCTCATGGAAGGATTTGGGTATCCCAATTCCAGACGGTCATGGAGAACGGATCGGTGGTGTACCGCGTCCGTTTATTGATTGTCTGAAAAACGACACAGAACCCGATGTCACAGTGGAAGATGGGCGGGTTTCGGTGGAGATGGTTTTAGGAGCGTATCGTTCGGCACAGGAGGGACGGCGCGTTACGTTTCCGCTCTAAAGTATGAATTATTACGGACTATTCCGGCGCATGATGCTGAGGATCTGACCTGTCATTCCGCTATCGGGCTGTTGCGTTGCGAGAAAGAGTGCCGATGCGACAACCTGCTCCGGTTCCTTCCATGGATCACTTTGCGCTCTGAAACTATCAGCACTTTCCCAAGCAGGTTTTGAGAGTTCTGTTCTCACTGGACCGGGGATAAGTACGTTTGCGATGATGCCGTCCTGCCATACCTCTTCAGCGATCGCTTGTGTCAATCCATGCAGAGCCGCCTTAGAAGCACAATAGACGCTGAGGTTCGCATGTCCAACCTGACCCATGCCCGAACCTACATTGATAATATTTCCGCTGCCCTGTTCCTGCATAACCGGCAACGTAGCACGACAACAGCGTACAACACCCATCACATTAATCTGCCACCCTTGTTCCCACTCCTCATCTGTAGAATCTAAAAATAGACCTCTCGGATTGATACCGGCATTGTTGACGAGGATATCTATTCTTCCAAACCGATCTACGGTTTGCTGGACGAGGTTGTCCACTTCTGTCTGGATTCGCAAATCGGTTGGCACGGCAAGGACTTCCCCACCTTGCACCACTATTTCTGCGGCAACGCCATCGAGTTGGCTTGTGCTTCGCGCCGCAATGACGACCCGCGCACCTTCAGCGGCATAAGCAAGGGAGATGGCTCTACCGATGCCACGTCCACCACCGGTAATAAGAGCGATTTTATCTTTGAGTTGCATGATTAATTCCTTCTGAAAAGACTACATATTGAATGACGCGCCGACAAGTTATTTGGGTAGTCCCGCGGTTATTCTGCGCGGTGCCACATGTTAATGAGTCGTGCTAAGTGTGCTCGACTCGTTTTAACTCTCCGCTCCAAGTCCTTTGCAAGCCCAGTCAGCAGATCCTTGCCCGTTGCTTTGGCGGTTTCTATCTGTTGTTTAAGCTGATAAGTGCGACCTGTCTTGAGTCGGTTTATCTCTAAACGCAATTCACTCATCGCGCGGTTGAGTTGCCGAAGTTCTGTCTGTAACGCTGCCCGTTTTTCACGGGCTGTTTTTTCAGAGACATATCGCTCCGTTTCACCAAGACTTAACCGCTCTAAAGTCTCAATGTCTTGTTCATGGTATGCTCGGTTGACAAGCGGCATTAATTGCTCTCGTCGTTCCTCTTCTTCGGCATCGGTAGCCTTATCTGGATGGTACCGTTTGGCGAGTTTTCGGTAGAGGTTTTGTAAATATTTCGCTTTGGTGTCAGGGAGTTTATCTTCCTGAGATGTCAGTTCCGATTCATCCACTTCCTCGGATGCCTCTATACGTGTGCGACTCGCTCTAAAGCAAGATTCCACACGCGCTTCTATCTCTTCCTCACTCACGTTCTCTCGGCGCAGTTGTAATCGGAGGCGATACTCTTTTGTTTCGAGTTCAACCTTATCGAGTTCAAGGTAGTAGCGACTAATATGGGCATTGTAGCGTCGTTGAAACAAATCGACTTCCGATTTGAGTTGTTCGACTGCTACTGTGAGTTCTTCTACCTGTGCTTGTTTTGCTTCAATAGCGTCCAGGAGTTGGGCTATCTGCTTCTCGTCGATGTTATCGACATGAATTAAAGCGGCAGGTTTCATGAGAATTACCTAATAGGACAGGAAAAAAGGTTTTACGATTTTAAAAGGACGCGCGCTCAGAAAGCGCGCCTACAAGTATTCTAACTTATGCACGGAAACAGAGTGCACTTTGGAGATCTACTCGGAATCTACTTTTTCCGATACGTAATCCGTCCCCGCGTGAGATCGTAGGGAGATAGTTCCACAGTTACCTTATCTCCAGGCAAAATCTTAATAAAAAATTTCCGCATTCTACCGGAAATATGTGCGAGAATTTTATGCTTATTGTCCAATTCCACACGAAACATCGCATTTGGTAAAGGTTCGATAACAGTGCCTTCCACCTCTATTTTATCATTTTTAGGTGTGGTCTGTTCTTCGCCTTCACCTTCAGTTTTAATATCAGGATCAACATCACGTTGCTTCTTGTATTTCGACTTCGGTTTCGGACGTCTGGTATTCGTATACCGCGTTTGCGGCTTTCGTTTATTTCCTGAGGGTCTTCGATTCACAGTATAAATCTCCTTTTTTAAATCTGATGAGCAGTGTAAGGCATGGATACCTTACGCCGCGCTATAAGGTAAAGTCTACGGCTCGACGCACTGGTAAATTACACCTACTATCCATCTTCGAGGCTAAAACGTTTTCCAGCTTCAACAACGAGTTCCTCAAAATAATCCATAGCGAGTTGCAATTCCGATTCTGCATCTTCTTTGTCTGTACTTGTTGAAACAAAATCGACAGGCATAGTGTCGCCGTCTACTTTACGGAGGGCTACATAAGCCTTTAAGTAAACATCTGGATGGCGTTCCATCACTTTCTGCATTAACGGTGAAGTTTCCGCTTCAAACATATTCACATAAACCCGCGCCGTGATAATTTCTGAACGATAGCGTTCGGCAATCAACGGTTGAATATGTGTTTCAAAGACTGCCTTCATCTCGCGGGGTGGACCGGGCATCATCATGAACGTGGACGTTTTGTGGGCAACACTAATGCAGGGTGCCCATCCTGCTGGGTTCTGTAAGACGACAGCGGTTTCTGGTACAGTCGCCATTTTCGTCAATGCTTCGTTGAGTGGATCGTTATCTGACATCTCGCGGCGTTTCCGAAATTCAGCGATTGTTTCTTCACTTACCACAGGTTTCGTGCCGACCAGTGAGGCGATGATCTCGACTGTCATATCGTCCGGGGTTGGACCGAGACCGCCTGTCGTGAGAATGAGCGACGTTTCCCGTTCAACTGCTGAATTCAATGCCTCGGACATCTCATCTCGGTTGTCGCGCAGCATTGTAACTCTCCGTAACTCACCACCGGTCTGAAGAATTTGCTGTGCAATCCAGTGAGCGTTGGTGTCCTGAATCTGCCCAAGGACTAACTCTGTACCGATCGAAAACAGTTCAATTGCCACACCATCCTCCTTTTTACAGAACCTCTTTAAGAAACTTAAACGCACCGACGCCGTGGAAACTATGACCTGCTTCAAACACCTCAAGTCCTAATTTATCCTCAGCATCAAAGCACTTGTAAATTGCTTCTGCCTCATTGACAGCAAAGCGGGTAGCTTCAATCGGGAAAATTGTGTCTTCTGTGCCGGATTCGACAAACATGGCACGTGGTGCGATTAACCCCGCTATATCATACATTTCTGCATATTGTAGCACATTTGGTATGTAGTTGTCTATACAATGGCTTAGACTGAGGATGCTATCTCGAAATGTATTGAAATAGCCGCTCACTACAGCCGCCTTAACACGAGTATCAATCGCAGCGGTAAAAAAGGTCGTTGTCCCGCCGCCAGAGATTCCCATCACACCGAGGCGACTCGTATCAATCTCAGGACGGGTTTCCAGATAATCAAACGCGCGTATAGCGTCGTAAACCCGCCAGCCTACCATTGTTTGTCCGAGTAGAAGTGCAGCACCGGAACTCGGTTGACATGAGGAATTGCCACCGCCGCGTTCGCGAGCCACAGGGTCTCGTCGGTGCCCGAATCCAAATTGTTCGATAGCAAGGACGGTATAGCCGTGTGCGACACATTGGAGTGCGAAGTCGTTTTGATAACCACCATATTTAGATCGCATCGAGCCATCTTCTTCAATACCCACGATGTCATCTACACCACGTCCGTGACCTGCCAAACAGAGGATCACTGGATTCGGTTCCGAGCCGTTGAGAGGCTTAGGAGAAAGAAGGTAGCCGAAGATAGTCATGTGTGGACGACTCTTGAATTGCACCGTCTCACGGAAATAGGTCGGAAATTCGACTATTTCCAAAACTTCTGGTTCTAAGGCACATGCCTCTTGGGGGAACCCACCGACCAGTTCGATGAGTTTTGCTCGAAGTTGAGCCTGCCACGCTCTCGCTTCAGCCAGCGTCGTCGCCTGAAACGCCAGTTGGCGGGGTGTATCGGCATATAACTGGTGCGAAAATGCTAAGGTGTCTCTTTCCTGTTCGTGATGCATCGTTTGCCTCCAAGAGTAGAGCGTGTCGGCATCGTTTACGGTGTTAACGGTTCAACAAGTTTATAACGAATCCTGTTGCCATTTTTGGATAGAAGTAAGTGGATTTTTGTGGCATTGTCGAACCCGCCATAGCCACATCGAGTACCTGTTCAACGGGTGTAGGGTTCATGAGAATCGCTGCACGGTTGGATCCACCCTTCACGTGTGCAATAGCATCGTCCGCATAAGCCGTGTAGCTAATATGTTCCGCTAATGTCTCAATTTGGAACATCTTCTTTATGAGGGTATCTTGTACAAGTGTGACGTCTAATTGCCGAGGGATTGTTGAATTGGGAATCAGTAAGCGATAGTTGTTGTCCGTGGTATACATGCCGACAGCCGCAGATTTCCCCTTCAGCGCGTCCAATTTTGCCATAAGGTTTGCTTGTGTATCAATTTCGTGCACCTCAAATACTTCAGGAAGTTTTGCCATAGCGTGTGAAATTTGCTCCGGGCTAAGATTATCTAACAGCCGATGAATCGCTAAAACAGCCAAGCCGGGGGATTCCATCCTGACCAGGTTCATCATCATATAGTCGTAACCGGACGCTTTCGCATTTGCCACTTTCTGAGCCATTTCTTCTCGAAAAGCGAGCGCAGTTTCGTAACGATGATGCCCGTCAGCGATTAGGAGCGGTTTTGATGCGAAAAGATTTTGGATCTTACCGTTGCGTTCAGCGTCGTCTAAGCACCACAGTTGATGTGTGCTTCCGAAGATTTCAGAGCAGTCGATCTCAGGCGCGTGTGCGTCGGTAAAGCCTTGCATTATCTCTTCAATTTCGCCTACAGGATCGGCGTAAAGGAGGAATATTGGGCTGAGATTGGCGTGGCATTCGCGCATGAGGTTGAGCCGATCTGCCTTAGGTCCGGCATGTGTTTTTTCGTGTGGTAGGATGACTTTATTTTCAAAGGGTTCGAGTTTAACAAGTGCGATCAAGGCACGTCGTGTATAGTTTTTTCCATCGGGGGCATTAAACGATTGGTCGTAGATATAATAATAGGGGGTTGTATCTTGGACAAGGGTGTTGTCTGAAATCCACTGATTCATCAGTGCTGCTGCCCGCGTGTATTGATTCGCGTCCGGGGTGTCATCGTCGCACGGCTGACTCAAAATTAATCGGATGATATTGGCTGGATGGCGTGTTTCTAAAGCAAGTCGTTCTTCGGTTTTGATGACATCATATGGCGGTGCGATAACATTCTCGATTCCATCTACCTTCGTCGTGTTATAGCGTAAGCCGCGAAACGGAATAACTATTGTTTCCATATTTTAATCTATTGAATCTGAGGTGCTGCATCCGTTGTCCTTGCAGGCTTCTAATTGTTAACAAACATTTTTAAACCAAAACAGACCTTTAACAATTTTAATCGATGCCGACAACGGAGACTTCGTCCAGGCATAATTGTTAAAAAGGTTAATCCCATAGTCGTGTACTGAAGTAGCGTTCACCGAGATCATTGAAGACAGTGACGATAAAGCCTTCCTGAATCTGTTGGGCGACTTTATATGCGCCATAGAGATAACCACCGGAAGACTGTCCGACAAACCAACCACGTCGGGCAAGTCGACTGCACATTTCATGTGCATTTTCAATCGTAGCTGGAATTCGAGAATCAATTATGGATTCATCAAGGATTTCTGGCACAATGTCGTCAGGGTGACCCAGCGGTTTGAGACCCTCAATGCCCGGAAACGCCTCGGGGGCGATAGAGCAGACCTGAATATCTGGGTTGTAGTTTTTTAGCCGCTTACCGACACCAGTAATAGTGCCACCTGTCCCGACACCGGCGACAAAATGTGTGACTTTACCACCTGTCTGATTCCAGATCTCAACACCTGTGGTTTCGTAATGTGCACGCCAATTATTTTCATTCTCATATTGTGATTTGAAGAAATACTTATCTGGATGCGCTTTATGACGACGATCGACCTCTCGCAACGCCTCATCGTAACCCAGGATAGCGTCGGTATAGATGATTTTAGCACCGTGTGAGTGGATACGCTTTTTCCGTTCTTCACTGGCATTGTTTGGAATCACGAGTTCAACTTTATAGCCTAGTGACGCGCCTATCATAGCGTAGGCGATCCCGGCGTTGCCGGAACTCGAGTCAAGGATTACCTTTTCCCGTGTGAGTTCTCCGGATGCAATCGCCTCTGTCAGCATTCTTAAGACGGGTCGATCCTTGATTGAGCCACCTGGATTAAAGGTTTCTATTTTTGCGTAAATCTCGACGTTTGGCAGCTCGTCTGCAAAGAGATCTATTTTAGCGAGCGGGGTCTGTCCTATTATTTGGAGCAGTGGATATTCTGAAAGATTCACCTTTTCAGGCTTTCGCTGGCTCATGGAGCGTTATTTATCCTACCTTTTGGTTATTAGCGTGAAAGTTTTGTGAGTCGTTCGTGTAGTAATTGTTCCATGTAAGACTTCGCTTCGGTGTTTGTTAATTCACCGTTGAGGATAGGCGTAACCTCAAATTCAGCTAACCTGAGTGTCGGATTAAGCCCGTGCAATGGTGGCAGCCAATCTCGAAACGTATCGAAGAAAGCGCGTTGTGCTGCACGTCCATTTATGTAGGGGAAATCAGCAGTCCGTCTGCGAAACCGAGCAGGTCCCTTCGCAAGTGCTGCACTGTGGTGATGCTGACAAAACTGGCGGTATTTCTGCGGGGCATAAGCGGTCTCAATACCTGCTGGGTAAAATTGAAATGTTCGCTCCCGAAATTGTGTGAAATGTTGTAATTCATCAAACTCAAAAATGAAATGATACGGTTCTGGGAAATAGGCATCAGGCGTTAGATAGCCATCCGTTTTCGCTGTTGTTCCTTCCCAATTTCCTTCTAATGCAGTGTAAAGTGCTATCACTGCGTTATAATGTTCACCAAAATCTTCACGCCGCGGCTTGTTTCGGAGCCAGTCAAATTGGGCACGGCGTTCCGCTGGGATTCCGATGACTTCCTCCACCAATTTGATGATACCTATTTCGAGGCGCATACGCTCTCCAAGGGATTTCTGAGAGACGCTTTTTGGATAAATGTATATCTCTTCTATACGGGGGCGATATCTAAATCTTTCAGCGTATCTCCATCCACTCGATTAATCAGGCTCGCCAGATAGTCCCGATCCTGTTGTAATGCCTCCAATTTGTTATCGCCGTGTACGAACTCTATCTCTAAGTATCCATCGTATTCAGCAGCACCCAGGATTTCAACAATTCGAGCATAATCTACGATACCGTCTGCAATAGGGCAACCTTTTCCGGTTTCATCAAAGTTTTGGGCATGGACATTTACAATGTGTTCGGCGAGTTTTTCAGCGGCAGCATGCGGTTCATCAGCATCTGATCGGGCAAGCGGTTGGTAATACGTTTGCAGGGATGGCAGACCAATTCCTTCAATTGTCTCCAAAATGGTTGCGACACTATCGGTGAAATTATTGTTATGCATTTCCAAACCGAGCCGAATATTTCGGAAATTTGCCCATTGCGAAATACTCACCAGTCGGAAAAGAAGCAAGCGTCTGTCAGACGGAGCGATCGATTTTGAGGGGCCACCGCTGGACCAGATTCGCACGATATCAGTACCTAAATCGTACGCTATTTTAAAGGCTTCCTCGAAATACTTCTGGTGGAGATCCATCAGCGGATTGACATACGAACCGAACGCCGAGATCTCTAAGCCTTTTCGGTTTGCCATCTCCCTAATGTTTTTGACATAACTCTCGTCGTATTCCGCTGGTAGGTGTGGCGGCTTTCCCCAAATTTCGATGCCATTAAAGCCGTAATCTGCCGCGATATCGATTACCTCTTCCAACGGTTTTTCTTGGAAAGCAATGGTGCATAAACCTAATTTCATGATTTTTCCCCTATTAACTGTTTCTGTTTAAATAGGATACCACAGGTTTAAACCGATTGCAAGCAAACTTTGTTGTTTCTACACCGACAATTTCCACATCCGGACGTCTGAAAACTTTGAACCACTTGACATAATTTATCAAATCCGTTATACTTGTCAAGAGTTTTTTCGGATAGCGAGGGAATGATGCTGCGGCGAGTTAAATTTCTTACCGTAATAGGCTTGGTGTTAGTGTTCATTGTGCATTCCGGGTGTGCGACGGATGGTAAAAAACAGAATGAATTAAGCATCTTCGCTGCAATCAGTTTGACAGATGCGCTTGCTGAAATTGGGTCAGCATTTACATCCGAAAATGGCGTTAAAGTCTATTACAATTTCGCTGCGTCTACGACGTTACAACGCCAAATCGAGAAAGGCGCGCCGGCGGATGTCTTCATCTCGGCGAGTCCGCGCCAAGTCGTTGCCCTTGAAGCTAATGGGCTGCTTGAAGCCGAAAGTCGTCGAAATTTGCTAACCAATCGGTTAGTGCTTGTCTCTGATGATGAATCGGAGATTTCTGTGGAAACGCCTACCAATCTTACTGCCCCAGAGATTTCGAGAATTGCTATCGGGCATCCAAGTATAGTGCCTGCTGGTGCTTACGCAAAAGAAGCTTTGACTCACTTTGGATTGTGGGAAACTATACACCCGAAACTTATCTTCGGGGCAGATGTGCGTGCTACCCTCGCTTATGTGACCTCTGGGAATGTGGACATAGCTATTGTTTACAAAACGGATACGGTCCTTAGCGACGATATAAGGGAGCTTTGTCAGGTGCCACCTGAAGCGTATACACCGATCATCTACCCGGCTGCCGTGATAAAAAATAGCCCTCAAAAACAGTTGGCGCGTAAGTTTATTACCTATCTCCAGTCTGCTGAGAAAGGTGAGATTTTTGAAAAGCACGGATTTACCGTTTTGGCTCAGAAATGAAGATAACCCCTGCCGAAGTTGCTGCCCTTTCTTTATCTATAAAAGTTGCGTTGCTCAGCCTTGTTATGACGTTTCCTGTAGGGTTGCTGGTGGGCTGGCTGCTGGCGAAACGGACATTTCCCGGTAAGACTTTTCTGAACACACTTGTGATGAGTCCGTTGGTGCTGCCGCCTATCGTCAGTGGATACTTACTCCTCATTCTCTTGGGAAAACATGGGTTTATTGGTGGATTTATCTATCAAACTTTCGGTATAGAGATTATTTTTTCCCAACTGGCGGTTGTCATCGCAGTTTCAATTATCTCATTTCCGCTACTGGTACGTGGTATTGTGACAGGGATGGAGTCTGTCCCCGTGGAGCTTGAAAATGCGGCGCGCACGCTTGGCGCATCACCAGTCAAGGTGTTTATTACGATAACGCTTCCGCTTGCTTATCGTGGTGTTATTGGTGGAACAATCCTCGGCTTCTCCAAAAGTTTGGGTGAGTTTGGTGCTACTATCATGGTTGCCGGAAATATTCCGGGAAAAACTCAGACAATGGCGTTATCGATTTTCAGTGCTGTCCATCTCGGAGAAGATGCTTCTGTCTATCGACTGGTGTTTATTTCAACCATTGTTGCCTTCGTAGCACTGTGGTTAACCGAACGCTTCACGCTCCGATAGAATCTATAAGGTTGTTGGACAAGACCTTGTGTCTGAGTCCAGCGAAAGGTGATTATTGATGGGTTGGGAAATAGGTTTATTACTCATTGGCATTATGGGGACGGCGTGGTTTGCTTGGTATCTGTATCAACGTTCAAAAAACGAGACGGCTGAAGACACCGATCAAGCCACAGATGCTGAGGCAGATGATGACGGTTTTGAGGATCTGCTCTTGACAGGTGTGATGCTTAATGAAATGTCTGATGATGACGAAGACAGCGATTCATCCGATGATATGGATGCTGAAGACCATAACCTCATGGATGATGGTGGATTTGATGATAGTGGAGGACTTGAGTAATAGGTCTCGCTATGGCAGATAGTACCAGAATTAGACTCAATTTTCGTAAAAGCCTCGGTGGTTTCACCTTAGCAGTTGATTGTGTCTTGGAAGAGAAGGTTTCGGCATTTTTAGGTGTATCTGGGAGTGGGAAAAGCACGCTTCTCAATTGCATCAGCGGCACGTTGACACCTGATGAAGGTCAGATCGCTTTTGGGGACGAGATTCTTTACGATTCCACCGCAAAAATTAATCTACCGCCTGAAAAACGACGATTTGGATATGTTTTTCAGGAAGGGCATCTATTTCCACATCTCACCGTTGCCCAGAACATTCGATATGGACAACCGAATCCACGAAAATCTTCAGATGCGATAGATGTTCTTGAAATTTCCGAACTGCTCCAGCGGTATCCGAAAGAACTGTCTGGTGGTCAACGTCAACGGGTTGCGATCGCACGGGCACTCGCTATGGAACCACGGATGCTCCTCATGGATGAGCCGCTTGCTTCACTTGATAGTACGCTGAAAGATCGAATTATCCCGTATCTGCACCACGTTAAAAATGCTTTTGAGATACCAATCCTCTATGTTACACACACCTTTTCTGAGGCTATGGCACTCGCTGATGAAGCTTTCCTAATCGCTGATGGTGTAATTATAGCCAACGGTGAACCACACCGGTTGCTAACTGCTCCTTCTGCGATGCCTATCGCACAATTGACAGGTGTCGAAAATACTCTATTCCTTCCGGTGACACTTTCAGATGAAGCACATGGTGTGACTTCTTTGAAAATCGGAGACCAATCCCTTGTAATTCCTTATACTGATGTAGAGGTCGGTGATATCGTGCCGGTTGCTGTTCGTGCTGAGGATATTATTATCTCGCTTGAACCAGATCTCCCCGTTAGTGCACGCAACATATTACGCGGAAAAATTCAGTGCCTTGACGTCAAGAGTGAACGCACGTGGTTATCTATTCTTGTTGAATGGCATCACCTCGCTGTCAAAATCACGCATGAAGCACGTGAGCAGATGCAGTTAAGAGAGGGTTTGGAGGTATACTGCGTCATCAAAGCGAGTGCCATCAATCGCCTATGGGATTAGTTTTTTCGTTGTTCCCGCAATTCCTCCCAAAGCACATCCACCTGTTCGTGAAGCTCCTCAACCGTCCCATCATTCTCTATAACAACATTTGCGTATTTAATTTTCTCCGTGAGCGGCATCTGTGCGTCAATCCGTGCCTGAACTTCGCTTTCGGTAAGTGGTCTACCGAGCGCGATGCTCCGTTCCAATGTGCGTTGCAGTTGCGTTTTAGCAGACGCAGTCACAACGACAATCAGATCAACCGTATCGTATGCTCCTGCCTCAATGAGGAGTGGGGCATCAAGTAGCACGATACAATCCCGATCTTCCGTAACCAGTTGACGTGCCTGTCCCCGTGAGCGTTCGATAATCAACGGATGCAGGATACTGTTCAATCGTTCCCGCGCTGCTTTATCCTTGAAAACGATAGCTCCAAGTTTCTTTCGGCTGACATCCCCAGTGTTGTCGAGTATCTCTTTCCCAAAGGCATCGGTTAGTTTATCAATAACTGGGCTATCTGCTTTGAGGAGTTGGTGTCCGATTTCATCGGCGTTGATCGGAATCGCGCCTTTTTCTGTGAGCAGATCAGAGACAGTCGTCTTCCCACAGGCGATTCCCCCAGTTATTCCAACGATGATACCGCGTTCGCTGTCTGTTTCAGTTTTCATATTGTCGAGTCTATACTATCCAATGTAATTTGTCAATTACGATTCGGGATACGACGCGCGAACCCGAACAAGTTCGGGCATCCAGACAATAGGCATCCTTCACATAAGTAAACTTATTTCTTAAAACTAAATGACCCTATAACAACTCCTAAAAATCCTTGACTTGATTTAAAATTCGCTATATAATGAGCGGTAACCACGCTATAACGCGTAAGGAGTCTGAAATGGCACATAAAATACGAGTTATTACGGTTTTGACATTTGTCTTTAGTTTTTTAGTTATATGTGTATCGGCGCAAGACGTGACAGAGGGAATTGTCGGTTACTGGCCCCTTGACGGTAATGGAAAAGATGAGTCGGGTAACGGAAACGATGCTAAATTGGAGAAGGGCGCGAAGTGGTCTGACAACGGTTGGGTGAACGGTGCCGTTGAACTTGACGGTGGTGGTGGACATGTCGTTGTTGATAATGGTTTTGAACTGTCAACGGACACAATCACAGTGATCGCCCGCATCAACAGTTGGAAAACGATAGACTGGTCTGGAATCGTTGTTGGTCGAAGTGGAACCCCGTTCTGGATGGGAGTCTCGGCGAGTAACACCCTGACCTATGTCTGGAATAATGACGCCGGAGATACATGGGGTTGGGCAGGCGCGTCGGAGATTCCAGAAAACAAGTGGGCACTGGCGGCGATAGCAATTGAACCCGATAAAGCTACCAGTTACATTTATCACAAAGACTCAGGCAAACTTGATGCTAAGGTGAATGATATTGGTCATATTGAGCAGACAGTCATTAACGTGAAATTCGGTTGGGATGAATGCTGTGGTGCCAGATACTTCAAAGGCTTAATCGACGAAGTAATGATTTATGATCGCGCCTTGAACGACGATGACATCGAAAGATTAGCAACTGTCGGGCTACCTGTTGAGAGTGCTGGAAAACTCGCTATCACTTGGGCGTCACTCAAGAGAGATTAGAACATATTATGATTGGTAGGTACGGTTCTAACCGCACTTGTTTCACCACACTCGGTGGCGAGGTTTTTAACCTCGCCCCTTCACAGTGTATCAGTAAATCTACTGCAAAAGGATAGTTTCCAGTTTGGAAAGAGTCCCCTTCCGGCAATACGCCGCACTACTTTCACAATACCTCAAACCACAGTGGTTCCGCGTCACTCTGCTCTCAATATTCATGTTCACCGGGATCAGCTTAGGCTTGGTTAACCCACAAATCCTCCGTTATTTTATTGACACCGCAGAAACAGGAGGCGCGTTGCGCGACCTCTTCATTGCCGGAGGAATATTTATTGCGATTGGGTTTCTTGGGCAGATAGTGACGTTAGTCAGCTCTTATTTAGGACAAGATGTTGCATGGCGCGGTACAAATCAGATGCGCGAAAATCTCGCTGATCACTGTCTACACCTTGACATGTCCTTCCATCATGATCATACACCCGGTGAGATGGTCGAACGTATTGATGGCGATACCACGGCACTCGCAAACTTTTTTTCTGAATTTATACTTCAGGTAATCGGGAGCATGGTGTTTCTCGCTGGCGTACTCGTTTTGGTTACCCGCGAAGACTGGCGTATCGGTGCTGCACTCACCGTTTTTGTGATTATTGCTATCTGGATTTACAATCTCACCCGGAACGTTGCGGTCCCAATTTATACTGCTGAACGCGAAGGTTATTCAAGGCTGTTCGGATTTCTTGAAGAACGGTTAACAGGCATTGAAGATTTTCGCACGAATGGTGGCGTCGGCTATACAATGGATCGGTTTTATGATGTGAACCGTGATGTCTACGGTCGAGCTGTGAAAGCGCATGTATGGGGCGAGATATTAAGTACCATTAGTGGTGTTTTATTTGCCTTGGGACATGTCCTAATGATGGTGATGGGGATCTATCTCTATCGAGAAGGTGCGTTCACCATTGGTACTGTCTTCCTCGTTTTCAGTTACACAAGGATGCTCCGATGGCCCCTGATGATGATTGGACGACAAATTAACGACCTCCAACGGGCAACAGCTGGTCTGAAACGAATTGAAACACTCTACCGCACGACCTCAAATAT
Organism: Candidatus Poribacteria bacterium; assembly: GCA_958295815.1. Classification (GTDB taxonomy): domain Bacteria; phylum Poribacteria; class WGA-4E; order WGA-4E; family WGA-3G; genus WGA-3G. Next base: position 1,941,104 of record OY282374.1, read on the forward strand.
TGAGGATGGAACCCAAGATATTCCCGGATCAGATCCACTCGGTATCGACTTTGATCGTGTCGAATTTAGTTACACCGGAGATGAAGTCGTCCTGAAGGATGTCTCGTTCCAACTGGAACCCGGTAAGTCGCTGGGGCTGTTGGGACGGACAGGCAGCGGTAAAACCACAATCACGCGTCTCCTTTTTCGACTTTACGAAATAAATCAAGGACAGATTCGTGTTGGTGGAAAACCGATTGAGGAGATTCGTCTTGATGCTTTGCGCAGCCAGATTGGTATGGTGACACAGGACGTTCAGCTTTTCAATGCGACAGTGCGTGAGAACCTAACCCTCTTTGATTCCGAAATTCCTGATGACCGGATTTTGTCGGTGGTTGAAGAACTGGAGTTGTTGGATTGGTATAATTCTTTACCGAATGGACTTGATACACTCCTTGGGGATACAGGTCTTTCTGCTGGTGAGGCGCAACTCCTCGCTTTTACTCGCGTCTTCCTCAAGGATCCGCGAGTCGTTATCCTCGATGAACCTTCCTCAAGGCTCGATCCCGCCACAGAACACCGCATTGACCGAGCCGTACAGCGATTACTGAAGAACCGGACGAGTATTATTATTGCCCACCGCTTGGGAACAGTTCAACAGGTAGACGATATTATGATTCTTGCCGACGGAGAAATACAGGAATATGGCAAACGGGATCAACTCGTCCGCAATCCTGATTCAATCTTCTCAGGACTCCTAAAAACAGGATTGGAGGAGGTGATTCAATGACCACTGGACAATCGTCAATCCAATTAATTCGCTATCGTCCACTCCTCTTCCTCAGTACCATACTCTTTCGGGGTTTAGATGATCTGATGCCATTTTTCGTTGGACTCATCATGCAAGCATTTTTTAACGCACTTTCCGGTGATGCGGGTGCCGGAGCTAACCCATGGACATTAGTTGTCCTATTCATAATTGCTGAACTTGGTGATCGGAGTGTACTCCTCTCTTCGGCATTTGTATGGGCACGTTGGCGTTATGCAATTTCCACGCTTCTGCGAAAAAACCTTATGACAGCTATCATGGATATGTCTGCCCCGCATCGCGTCTCAAATGCATCAGGTGAGGTAACCAACCGATTACGAGACGATGTTCAGTCAATCATAATGTATCTGGAGCAGTATATTCACCTCTGGGGAAATACCATCTTTGCGGTGTTAGCTATTTTCACGATGGCGAGGATTGATGTCAGTGTGACGCTCATCACTGTTATCCCTTCTATCCTAATTATCTCAATTGTCAATTTCGCAAGGCGTCTCATCCGTAAGTATCGAACTGAGCAACGCATCGCCACGGAAAAATCGACGAACTTTGTTAACGAACTCTTCGATTCTATCTTAGCGATAAAAGTCGCGCGGACGGAGTCGAATGTCATCTCACATTTCCAGCATCTCAATGATGCCCGGCGAAAAACTACAATTGTTGATAACCTCTTTAACCAACTCCTCAGATCCATAAGTTTCAATATCAGTCATCTCGCAACAGGGGTGATCCTGATCCTCATTGCTGAACGGATGAAAGCCGGTACGTTTACAGTCGGAGATTTCGCACTCTTCACATACTATGTCGGTGATGTAGCAAGAAGTGGATCCCTTGTTGGTGGTATAATGGCACAGCACAAGCGCGCAGAGGTATCGTTTGACCGTATGGAACAGACCGTTGAGGAAATGCCAGATGAGGATTTAGTGGCACATACACCGGTCTACCTCCGCGAAACTCAGCCTCCACTCGTTATTCCCAAACGTACCGAAACTGACCGACTCGATGAACTCACTGTCACTGGCTTGACACACCTGTATGATGGCTCAGGCGAAGGTGTTAGCGATATTGGGTTTCGGGTCCCAGCGGGGTCTTTCACTGTTATCACCGGACGGATCGGTTCGGGTAAAACAACGCTCCTGCAGACGCTTTTAGGTGTGCTTCCGAAACATGCGGGTGAGATACACTGGAATGGTGAACTTGTTGCGGATCCGAAGTCGTTTTTCGTGCCGCCGCGCTGTGCCTATACACCGCAAGCACCCCAACTCTTCAGCGAGAAATTGAGTGATAATATCCTTTTGGGTTTGCCGTGGAATTGGGACGACTTAAATCGAGCCGTTCGGCTTAGCGTCATGGAGGAGGATCTGCCAACGCTTGAAGATGGACTCGAAACTGTTGTCGGACCTCGTGGTGTAAAGTTATCTGGTGGGCAGTTGCAGCGTGCAGCGGCTGCACGGATGTTTATCCGCAATTCGGATCTACTTGTTTTTGACGACCTCTCCTCTGGACTTGACGTGGAAACGGAACAAACCTTGTGGAAACGCCTCTTTGAAACGCATCGAGCGACCTGTCTCGTGGTTTCGCACCGACGCGCTGCCTTACAACAAGCAGACCAGATTGTTGTCCTGAAAGACGGACGTATTGACGGTGTGGGGACGTTAGATGAGTTGCTTCGTTCTTCCGAGGAGATGCGGCGGTTATGGGCAGGTGAATAGCAGCGGTTAAAGTTGGTAGCCGAGGTGTTTTTGATAGGGTGTTTCTCTCCTAACCTCCTGGGTTCACACATATTGTTAATATGAAATCTACTATAAATGGTATATGGAGAATTTTTTATGCCAAGATTAAAAGATAAAGTTGCTATTGTAACAGGTGCTGCCAGAGGGCACGCTGAAGCAGTCGCACGGCGTTTTGCCAAAGAAGGTGCGGCGGTCGCTATTTGCGATGTTATTCCTGTCGAAGAGTTAGAGGCAAAAGTCGGTTCAGAAATCAGAGCCGCTGGTGGGGATGTACTCTGCTTTGAAACCGATGTCTCACAAGAAGCATCCGTCAACGAGATGGTTGCAGCGACCATCGAAAAATTCGGCACGATCGATATACTCGCTAATGTCGTCGGCATTGCTGGACCCACGAAAGACATCTGGGACATGAGTTTAGAGGAATGGAGACGGACGCTTGAGGTGAACCTCGATTCCTTATTCATCTGTTCTAAAGCCGTTCTGCCGGAGATGATCCGCAAAGAATACGGAAAAATCATAAACTTCAGTTCCGGAACAGGTAAGCAGCCTCTTTCGCACAGAGCACCCTATGCTACCTCAAAGATGGGTGTTATCGGTTTCACACGCACTCTCGCCGCCGATGTCGGGCGTTACAACATCACCGTCAACGCTATTTGTCCGGGTTGGCACATGGAGAGAAGCCTTGAACTTGCGAGAGGCAGAGCCGAATACATGAACAAACCCTTTGATGAAGATACCTTACGCGTACGGTACGCACGGGAGAATCCGAAGAGCGTTATCGCTGGTAGGTGGTGTTCCGATGAAGGTTACAGCGACAAGGGGTCTGGATCAGAAGATGCTGCGGCTTTAGCGGCCTTTCTTGCATCGGACGACGCTGCCCACATGACAGGACAGGATATTAATACGGGTGGGACGGTGATGTGGTAGTGAAGTGACGATTATCTCATATCAACAAATTGTGTTAGGCGAGGTCTCAGTGCCTCGCCTTTTTCGCGCCTATTGTCAGAACCAGGATTTTCAGGATGGGGGAAGTTATGGGTTATGAGTTGTCAGAACCAGGATTTACGGGATTCAAGGATTTTCAGGATAATTGGTAGTCAGTTGTCTTCGTCTGAATCGCGGATTATCACGGATTTATCGGATTTCGCTGATTTTGGAGACTTCTGTGTGTTCAACGTTTTGCTGATATGTTGGGGTTTTGGGTTGTCATTTCTTTAGCCGCAGCGGGGATATGTTTATAGAATTAATTTCATAGTTTTCATAGCACATTAGTAAATGTGAGAGATTCGGAGAAGGGTTATGAACGTAGATAGGGACTGGGTTTTTGAGGGTTTTGGAAAGGATTAGTGAATAAGCTGCTATGAAATTTGCTATGAAAATTTCATAGCAACGGTTGGTTAGGGATTGTCTGAATCTCGGATTTATCGGATTACACAGATTTCGCTGATTTTGGTGTGTTTTGAGGTAGTGCGTTAGTGAAAGTGCTACAGGACGCGCTACAGGACGCGCTACAGGACGCGCTACAGAACGCGCTATAGAACGTGCTATAGAATATCTCACATAGAGTCCTTGAAGTGACAGTTTGTGTCGTATTTTGCACATTCAAATTATGTGTCGTGTGATTGTTAATTGTCTGAATCGCGGATTCCCGCGGATTTATCGGATTTCACGGATTATGGGACTTTTGTACGTTCAACGCTTTGCCGATGTATGAGGGTTTCGGCTTGTCATTTGTTCAGCCCCGGAGGGGCGATATGTGTGTAGAAAAATGGTATCTCTGTCTCCTAAAGCCCCAGCGGGGCGATATGTTAGGAATTTGGTTAATTCAATTGAAATTTATTATCAGATATGGTATAATTAAGTTAACAAAATTGATATTATAATTAAAATTATTGATCTGTGAAAATAATTTATATATTTTTTCTTATTTGTATAAGGAAACATATGAACCACCAACACACTAACGAGGTATTATAAATGAAAAGTAATTCAGACACTATAAAAGCATCAGGATGGCGAGAATGTTATGGTATTAATGTGTCAAATACATATATTTCCCTTTCTGAAATTTTATTGCGTGAGATACTCTATTTAGAAGAATTGCACCGCAATGGTGATAGGTCACACAACGTTGAAACACTTATTAGCAAATCTTATATTTTTTATGATTTGATAGGAAGAGCTTTTGAATATTTATATAAAACTTTAATTCTAACAGAGGGAACGGATCATGAATTCGAGCATAAAATAACTTGTTTACACGAACAATTGACAGATTTATCACAGCAAAGAATTGAAAAAATTGTTATTGAATACGGATGGAAGGATTTTGAAGACTTTTTGTGTTATGTTGATACTTATCTTACAGACCCACATAAAAAGTATTTTCATGGGGACTTAAATAGTGATTATGGTCACCCATGTAAACTGATCCCATTATATAACAACTTGGTTGATAATCTTGTAAGCATCATTGCTTCGGAAAACGATAAAGTATTTTTGCGTGATGAAGGAATGATAATAGAAAAAATCAACATGTGAATAAGTTTGTGTAGTTGTGTAAAATGAAAATGTTAAAAATTTTTCAAACCAAAACTACTTATTGTGCTTTTTTTGGGGCAAGCATTCATCTATGAGAATTCGCATAGGCGTGTGTGAGGAGTACCTCCGTCGCGAGTTCTAATATTTGCACGGCTTGTTCACGACTGACGGAAGGGAAATCCTCCAAAAATTCATCAAGACTCTCCCCTGTCTCTAAATAGTCTGTCAGGTTTTTAATTGGAACGCGTGTGTTTTTGAATACAGGGGTGCCGCTCATAATTTCAGTATCACAAGTAATTAGCTTGTCTACTGATAGTTTTGTTTGTTCTGCCAATTTCATGGGGCGTGTCCTCCGTTTTAATTGCGAGTGTGGGAGCAGACAATTATTGTGTGTTTTTTTAACATAGCATTAGGTTTGTCGAATGTCAAGTGCTTCAGAGCTATTCAGTTTTCTGAAATTATCGCTTGACGCCTTTCACTATTTCTGATAGAATGGATCACGCGACACAAAAATTGGAAGGAGCAAATCAGTGGCACAAGACATAATTCGAGTTGGTATTATCGGTGCGGGTGGAAATACAAGATCAAAACATATTCCGGGATTACAGGCAATTGACGGTGTCGAGATCGTAGGCGTCTGCAACCGGAGTCAGGAATCCTCGCAACGGGTTGCTGACCAGTTTGGAATATCTAAAACCTACGACAATTGGCAGGATGCAATTGCTGACGAGGACACCGACGCAATTGTTATCGGGACATGGCCCTATATGCACTGCCGCGCGACTGTGGCGGCACTTGATGCGGATAAGCACGTGATGTGTGAGGCACGGATGGCGATGAACGCTAAAGAAGCGCATATCATGCGGAATGTATCGCGTCAGAAAACACACCTCATTGCCCAGATTGTCCCATCACCAATGACACTGCGGGCAGACAAAACCATAAAACGCCTTATTGCTGAAGGATATATCGGAGATGTACTTGCCGTGGAAGCACGCGCAGGCGGCGCATTTCTCGACACCGAAGGACCGCTCCAGTGGCGGCAGGATTTCGACCTCAGCGGGTTGAACATCATGAGCATGGGAATCTGGTACGAGGCGTTGCTACGTTGGGTCGGCGAAGCGACACGGATTATGGCGATGGGCAAGACTTTCGTCAAAATGCGTCCCGATGCTGACGGTGTAATGCGTTCCGTACGGATTCCAGAACATATTGATGTTGTTGGCGATCTCGCTTGTGGTGCGCAGCTTCATATACAGGTTTCCAATGTCTCAGGCTTAGCAGGTGCACCGGAGGTCTATGTTTTCGGTAGCAATGGAACTTTACGCTTTTCAGGGAATAATCTCTACGGCGGACAGAAAGGCGATACAGAACTCACCGAGATTGATATTCCCGATTCAGAGGCTGGGGCGTGGCGAGTTGAGGAGGAATTTATCAATGCTATCCGTGGCGAAGAGGTTATCACACACACCGACTTTGACACCGGCGTGAAATACATGGAGTTTACGGAAGCGGTCACACGGAGTATGCAGTCAGGTGCAGTGGTGACTTTGCCGCTGCAGATATAGAAACATGATATAGGGCAAAAGGAGTGTGTTTCGACTTCGGTTACGGCACAACGGCGTGTGCCTACTACCTTCAAAAGGAGAAACGTTTGACATTAGGAGAACTCTTTAATCTTTGTCAAGATATTGAACTGCGGCAAGCGAAACTCTATGCCTCGCTTTCATTGCGTTTGGGGAGTGTTGACGAACGGATTGCGCGATTTTGGGAACAGATGAGTACGGAAGAATGGCAACACCACATTCTCGTAGATTTCGGGCGGTCTTTGTGTATTGATGCCTTCGGAATAGATTCGCCTGTCACGGAGTTATCGGATGTCTCTGTTCAGCAGATCACCGACGCTCTGGACGCACACGAACAAAAAGTCGAGGGTGGCAATATCTCACTGGATGAAGCCTTTGAAATTGCGATCGCAATTGAGGGTAGCGAGGCGGATGCCGTCTATATGTATCTCCTTTCTATCATGAGAAAAGCGATTGAGCAGAGTAATCAGCCGTATCTGATGGACCGAATTGTGCAAGTGGAGAAGGACATGGTATCGCACGTGGATGGGTTGGTTAAAGCGACACAAAAGTTTGCGAGGGATGCCGAACTAATTCGGAAAGCACATCGTCTACAGGCAGAACACCATTGAGGGATTCGCGCGGGACTACGTGTGTTGTGCATTGCACAGGAGATTTCCTGCTTGCGCACACGCCACCTGTTCAAGTTGTAAGGTGGTATGACTGATGCCGAAATGTGTCTGCAATTCGGCGTTAATCTGTTCGAGGATTCGATCGGGAGCTAACGTCGTGTCTTCGTCAACCACGATGTGCGCACTCAGCGCAGAGTAGTTGGAACACAGCGACCAGATGTGCATGTCGTGAACGTCTTTGACGGGGTCTAAACCGCAGAGATGGTCTGCCACGGTATGTGCGTCTGCATTCCGCGGCGAGTTCTCCAATAAAATATGCACTGCTTCTCTCGTCACGTTCACTGACCCGATAAGTATAATCCCGCCGATTAGGAAACTCAGCAATGCGTCAATCGGATACCACCCTGTGAAATAGATAATCGCGCCGCCGATAACCACAGCGACCGAGGAGAGAGTATCCCCTATCACATGGAGCACCGCACTCCGAACATTGAGGTTTCCGTGACTCTCACCGTGCAGCTTCCATAGGATAAGCAGGTTCCCAACGAAGCCGAGGCACGCCACAATAAACATCCCTGTCACCTTTATCTCTGTCGGCGACATGTACCGCTGATACGCTTCGTAGAAAATCCAACAGGAGATAGCAATGAGCGACACGCCGTTGACCAAGGCGGCGAAAACCTCTGCGCGATGATAGCCGTAAGTCCTGGAAGCGGTCGCAGGACGGGTCGAGAGATAAATTGCAAACCAACTGATTAGCAGCGAGACAGTATCCGACATTACATGCAGCGCATCGCTTAGCAGTGCTAAGCTGCCTGACCAGATACCCCCAATCAGTTCACCGAGGAACACACAAAACGTGATAACCACAGCAAACCTGAATTTCTTCTGGAGATGTGTCTGATGGCTATGCTCGTGCTCATCGCCGTGATGGGGGTGATGCTCGTGACTATGATTATGCACAGCGTCTCCGTTAAGGGTAACGAACCTCGTCTTGTAATGCCGGTTCGTTTAGTCTGAGTCGGTAGATTTACTCTTTGATTCGCTACTGGTATCGGCTTTCTTCTCTTTTTTCTCGCCTTTGTCTGATGAACTGCTTTTGTCTGATGACGTGTTTTTATCCTTCTTCGCCGATTCTTTGTAGCCTTCACTCCGATAATCTGTGATGTAAAACCCGGAACCTTTGAAAATTAGCCCCGCACCTGCTCCAATGAGCCGTTTCACCTTGCCATGACACTCCGGGCATTCCTCAATCGGTGGGGCGTTAATGCCCTGAAACCGCTCGAATAGGGTATCGCAGGCGAGACATTTATACTCGTATGTGGGCATATAAAATTATCCTCCATTTCGACGTACGTCGCTGACAGATTTCCCTGTAAGGGGACTCCTTGGGTTTCTAAGTCATGGTGCTTTACTGACCATTGATGGCTGACTACTGACAGCCACTGAAAAAGTTTGTTGATAAAAAGAAGATATTCTGGTAAATTTTAACTGTTATACAGGCAAAAGTCAAGCGAATTTTTGTGAATGGAGTTTTTTATGTTTCGCCTTCCTATTGACGCTGAAGCGTTTCCACTCGGTAAGGGACCGATGGTAATGCTGGTTCTCTTCCTTGTATCTACCCTTTTTATTTTTGGGCGTACTGAGCAAGAGGGTGAGAGTCTGGAATTTTGGATTTTCGCCAACACCCACTATGAGGAGTACCAAGCGCGCGTGCCGATTTTTGAGGCGCAGAACCCAGGTGTCAATGTGCATCTTATCAATTTCGGTAACACAATGCACGATAAACTCCTCGCTTCCATGTTGTCCAATTTCGGTGCGCCGGATCTCGTTGAGGTTGAGATTACATCCATCGGCAGGTTTCTTAAAGGGGCAATTGACGAGGTCGGTTTTGTCGATCTTCGCCCGCGATTAGAGAGCGAAGGCTGGATGGAAAAGTTGGTCGTCAGCCGATTCACACCTTGGTCCTATCGAGGACGGATTTTCGGAATCCCGCACGATCTACACCCGGTTGTTCTCCTCTATCGCGATGACCTCTTTAAAGCCGCAGGCGTTGAGATGACTGAGGTTGAAACATGGGATGACTTCATCGCCGCCGGAAAAAAAGCGACCCGTGATCTTGATGACGATGGCGAGATTGATCAATACGCCATTGTATTAGATCGACGGACGGAGAGCGACTATTTCAGCCTGCTCCTCCAACAGGGTGGCGGCTTTTTTGACGAGGAAGGCAACGTCATTATCGACAGTGAACTCGCAATTGAGACTTTAGAGTTTTTTACGGCACTGTTCAACGAACATGAAATTGCTACGCCTGTATATGGGACATGGCATGGTGATCCAAGTAATTTCGCTGCCATGCAGGACGGCAAGATTCTCTCTATCCTCGCGCCTGACTGGTACGTCGGCATACTCAAAAGTCAAGTGCCACAGATGGCTGGTAAATGGAAGGCAATCCCCATGCCAGCATGGCATCCAGGCGGTAGGCGAACCACAACCCGCGGTGGCACAATGATCGGGATGACAAAGCAGAGCAGGAATCCTGACCGCGCTTGGGAACTACTCAAGTTCACATATTTTGATCGATCTGGACTCGTGAATCGCTACGAAACGACACGTATCATTCCACCGCTGAAATCCGCATGGGATGCACCTATCTTTAAAGAACCGGACACCTATTTAGGGGGACAGCCGCTCGGGGACTTATTTATCCAACTTGCGCCTGATTTACCGCCCCGTTATCAGAATCCCTACTGGTCGGAGGGAGCTGACTTGTTGAATGATGCTATTTTCGCCGCAGTAACAGAGAAGCAGACCCCAAGAGAAGCACTAACCGATCTTGCCGAGAAAGTTCGCGCACTCATCGCAAAAGACCAAGGACGCTGGGGGGAACTGTAGCCTTCTAATTTTAATAAATTTATGAGAACGAAACCAACTACATACCGCTTTTGGAATCAACAACAGAAAATAGCACCCTATCTTTTCATCGCGCCCTTCTACATACTCTTTGTCGTCTTTATGGGATTTCCACTCATTTCATCGCTTGTCATGAGCCTGTATGAGATGCGTGGATTTCAAAGCCGGATATTCGTCGGGATTGGTAACTTCACAGATCTCTTCGGCGACCCCATCTTTTGGAAATCCCTCAAAAACACCGCCTATTTTGCTGTAGGCACGCTGACCCTCCAATTACCGATCGCATTGCTCTTGGCAATTCTGCTCAACTCCAAATATGTCAGAGGGAAAAATATCTTGAGGCTTGCCTTCTTTGCGCCGGTGTTAGTTGCTGGTGTTTTCGTTGCCATCATCTTTAACCTCGTCTACGACGAACGTTCGGGATTGGTGAACAACGAATTTCTTGTTCTGGGTAAGCAGATCGGTTGGTTAAACGAAGAAAATTACGTGATGCCAGCGGTCATTCTAACTGGCGTTTGGCAGTGGGCAGGATTCAACATGATTTATTTTTTAGCCGGTCTACAAGGCATCCGACAGGAGTTATATGAAGCAGCGGCGGTTGACGGCGCGAATTGGTGGCAAGCATTTCTGCACATCACACTCCCCTCATTACGCCCCGTGATCGCTTTCGTTTTCGTCGTGTCCATGATAGGTTCGCTACAACTCTTTGATCTCCCCTACATTCTGACGAACGGCGGTGAACCTGCTGATGCTGGCTCGACCATCGTCATGTACCTCTACAAAAACGGGTTTCAGTTCATGCGTCTCGGCTACGCAGCGACGATTGGTTGGGTGCTCTTTTTCATTATTGCTATTATTTCGATTGTCCAGTTGAGACTGCTCGGTATTTTCCGAGATGAATAACGGAAAGGAAAGACTTTGAAAATACTACCCGCAATAGATCTTCGCGGTGGAAAGTGCGTAAATCTGGTTCAAGGCATTGCAGAGCAGGAAACCGTCTTCTCAGATGCACCTGTTGAGATGGCGCTGCGGTGGCAAGCGGAAGGCGCGGAATACCTTCATCTCGTAGATCTTGATGGTGCGTTTCAAAACGAATCGGAGAACCTCCACATTGTTGGCGAGATTGTCGCTGCCCTTGAGATCCCAGCCCAACTTGGCGGCGGCATCCGTGACATGGAACGGTTGGATGCCGTATTAGCATTGGGCGTAGATCGCGCCATTTTAGGGACTGTTGCCCTCAAACAACCGGATTTTGTGAAACAGGCATGTGCCAAATACGGAGCACGCATCGCTGTCGGTATTGACGCAAAGGACGGGATGGTCGCAACCGAAGGGTGGTTGGAAGTTTCTCAAAAGTCTGCCGTTGAATTCGCACAGGAAATGTCGGGAGTACAGACGCTTATTTATACCGACATCAAGAGCGACGGTATGCTCAAGGGACCCAATGTTGATGCGACCGCCGATATTATCAAAGCTGTTCCTGCGAATGTGATAGGTTCAGGTGGCGTCACATCGCTTTCTGACATAGAGGCTTTAAAACAGATCGGTGCGAGTGGTGCGATTATCGGACGTGCTTTGTATACGGGTGACCTTACCCTCGGCGATGCGATTGCTACTGCGAATTAGTCAGCGTGTGGAGTTGCTTAATCTCCCCATCGTGTTCGCTATTGGGTAGGCGAAGTTTCTCAACCTCACCTGAATGGTTCTGCCTCGCCAATCAGGGGCATTTAGTTTTCCAATAATTTACATCCGGATGCCCGAACTTGTTCGGGATATGGCACGAGAACCCGAATAAATTCGGGCATCCAGACAATAGACATCCTTTACATAAGTAAACTTATCTCTTAAAACTAAATAACCCTACTCGCCAATCTGTTTTGCTTGACAATACCTCTGTGTCCTGCTAAAATTACAACAGACTGACGACGGCCTCCCAACCTTAATATCCAAACGGAGGAAATTATGCATAATATAAACGACTTTGAATTCAAGCAGAGAAAATATCTGCCTGTCTTTCCAATGGCGACTGGGAAGCCTACCGTTTATATCGAAGGATACCCTTACGAGGACGATAAACCGATGGCAGCGACTGGATTTCACGCAGCTCAGATCGTCACATTTGTTGACCAACTCTCACGATATTTTCAAATCCATGAACACATCCATATTGGTGTTGACACTTTCATCTACTATCAGGAAAACGACCTCCGAAAAGTCGTCGCTCCTGATGTTTTTGTCGTCTTAGGTGTGGCGAAATCTCCACTCCGTAGGAGTTTTTACACGTGGGCAGAAGGGGCAGTCCCCACTACAGTGTTTGAATTCCTTTCAGATTCTACGGGGCATCAAGACCGGCGGGAGAAAGTCGGGCTGTATCTACGTGATATAGGCGTTCAAGAATATTTCATCCATCAACCTGATATGGAGAAGGCTGCGGAATTTCGTGGGTGGCGGTCTGTATCGGGAGACATCCTTGAGATCGAACCGGATGAACAGGGGACCTTATTCAGTGAGTCGTTAAATCTCCATTTTCAATGGGAAGTTCAAGAAAAGCAGCAAGTCAGGCTTTTACGTCCTTATCTGCCTGATGGCACACCGATAACAACTTCTGCGGAACTACAGGATCTGAAGGAGGCAGCGGAAATCCGCGCTGCTGAGGAAGCACGCCAGCGCAGGGAATTAGCAGCTGAATTAGAACGTCTCCGTGCACAACTTGCTAAGCGGTAGTTGATAACTAAAATGGCAGATTATGAAATTGATGAAATTCGCAGAATTCGCCGAGAAATATCAGCTCGGTTCGATCACGACGTGGACAAACTGATAGCACATTATCAAGCATTAGAGGAAGAATACCGAAAGTCTGGGAAGTATAAATTCGTGGATCCACCACCAAAAAATTCCAAAAAAGCAGCGAAATCGACAAGTAAAAACGCTGCTGATTAATTAGCGAATTTTCTGTTTCCATCTATGAACATACACTATAATTATGACATCATCGTTATTGGCGGCGGACCCGCTGGGAGTACCGTCGCAACACTCCTTGCTGAACAGGGACACCGTGTGCTGCTGCTTGAACGGGAGGCTGAACCCAAATTCAAAATCGGTGAGTCCCTAATCCCTGCTACTTACTGGACTTTCAAACGACTCGGTATGCTCGAAAAACTACGGGCAAGCCACTTTCCGCAGAAATATAGCGTCCAGTTCTATTCTCGCACCGGCAAAGCCTCGAGTCCGTTCTACTTCTTTCAAACCAATCCACATGAAAGTGCCGTCACATGGCAGGTGTTGCGGAGCGAGTTTGATGAGATGCTCATGGACAACGCCAAAGAAAAAGGGGTAGAAGTGCATCGCGGCGTCAGTGTGCGAGAGGTGCTTTTTGACGAAGACACCGCCACTGGTGTTGTGGTACAAGGCGCGGACGGCATCCGTGAAACCCTTAGTGCAACCGTCATTGTCGATTCCACTGGGCAACGGTCGCTTATTGGAAAACAACTGAACCTGAATACCACAGAACCGAACCTGAAGATGGCATCGCTCTTTACCCATTACGAAGGCGGACACAGAGACGAAGGCATTGACGAGGGGGCAACGCTCATTCTACACACCGAGGAGAAAGACTCTTGGTTCTGGTCAATCCCGCTTCCCTATGATCGGACAAGCATCGGTGTCGTTGGCGAACTCGGCTACCTCCTTCAGAACCGAAGAGATGCGAACGGTAGGCTTGATGCGCAGAAGATTTTCACAGAAGAACTCATGAAATGCCCACCGCTGCAGCAACGGCTTGAAGGCGCAAAGCAGCTTTTCCCCATCCAAAGCACTAAGGATTTTTCCTATCGCGCCAGTCGTATCGCAGGCAATAACTGGGTGTTAATAGGCGATGCCTTCGGATTCTTGGATCCGGTCTACTCAACGGGGCTATTTCTGGCACTCAAATCCGGTGAGATGGCGGCGGACGCAATCATCGAAGCCTTTGAAAAAAGCGACTTTTCTGAAACGCAGCTTGGAAGTTTTGGACCGGCATTTGTAGACGGAATGGAGGCGTTTCGGAAACTTGTTTATGCCTTTTACACGAAAGAATTTAGTTTCGCTCGGTTTCTATCACAGTATCCAGAGCATCAGGGAGGTATCGTTGACATCTTGAGTGGTGATGTCTTCAGAAAAGATGTGACGCATATTTTCCCTGCAATGGCGGAAATGTGTCCGTTTCCACCTGAGGTGCCGCTTGACTGATACAGAGCGGGAGGGCTTTGTAAGCCCGAAACACTTAAAGAAATTGGAGAACCCATGAAATCAATTCTGTTTTATTTATCAATTATCTGTGTTATCTTTGCTTTGGGATGCGATAATGCCTCAAAGCGCGATACCACTCAAGCCGAAAAAAGCGATACATCTACCGAGTTAGTAAACGATGCTGCCTCAAAACGCCGCTTCATTAGTGTGGGTACAGCACCTGCTGGCGGTGCATTTTTTGTTGTCGGTTCCGCGATCGCCGAAGTCGTTGCGGGTAATGCGTCGGAAGCGAGATGGGAAGTCACAGCTGAAGCCACGAAAGGCACACAGGAAAACATCCGTCGCATTGTCAGTACCGAACTAGAATTCGCGCTTGCTAACGCTGCTATCTCCTATTTTGCGGTACGTGGTGAAGGGGCGTGGGAGACCGAACACGCCATCCGTAGCGTCATGACCCTTGCCCCTAATGTCGGTTTGTTTCTTGCGCCGCAGTCTTCGGACGTCCGTACAATCAAGGACTTTGCTGGAAAAAGGATTGTTGTTGGACCGGCAGGTGCGGGGTTTGAGTATTTCCTTAAACCGATATTAGCGGCACACGGTGTTACCTATGAAGATTTCACACCGATTAACAGCACTTATATCGGGGCGGTGGATCTCTTAGCGGACGGTTCCGCTGCCGCTGCATTTGTCGGTGGTGCTATTCCGACCCCGGCGGCGACACAAGCCAGTACCTCTCAAAATATCTTCTTTATTCCGTTTGAGGAAGCAGCGAAACAGTCCCTCTTTGAAGATTATCCGTTCTTTAACGCCGTGACCATTCCTGCCAATACTTATAAAGGACAGACAGAACCGTTCCCGAGCATGAACGTGGGCGCGATGCACCTGATTACCGCCGAAAACGCAGATGAAAATATGGTCTACGAGTTCACGAAGACCTTGTATACACACCGTGCGGAAGTCGTCAAACGGCATGGTGCTGGGAAAGCCATCAATCCGAAGAATGTGGTTAAGGATACAGGCACGGCTTTCCATCCGGGAGCTATCCGTTTCTATCGTGAAATCGGCATCTGGAATGAGTAGAGGTCTACCCTCCGTTTTTTCTTGATTTTCCACAAAATCGTGCACCCTTTTTACTTTTGAGTCGTGTCTTAATAGTAGACGGCATGAAAAACGTGCAACTTATTAGTGAATCGTTTGTAGTAATAATACGCGCAAGAGGGACCGGAAATACGGTTTCTCAGTCAAGAAATATATTTGACTAAGGTGCCGCTGTTTCTGGTTGACTTCGGTCTGTAGGAGATGATTCTTTTTTCAGACCGAAGTCTCATTCCGATTGTCCTGACACGAAACTTTGGAGATCAAGATGGATTTAAATCACGATAGCGATCAGAACTCACCCCAACACCACAGAAGCATACCTCAATATCCACCTGTTAACCTTTACCTCGGGCAAAATCTGCACGGCTTTGAGGTGCGAGCCATCACACCGATTGACGAATTGCGAGCGGTGGCGATAGAACTTGTGCATCAACAAAGCGGTGCACGGCTACTACATTTCTATACAGACGACCCCAGAAACTGGTTTTCAATCAGTCCGATAACCCCAACACCTGACGATACAGGTTTGCAACATATCCTCGAACACTCCGTAACGGCGGGATCTCGTAATTATCCAGTAAAAGATGTGTTGTCTGAAGTAATGAAGATGAGCATGGCAAATGATGATGGGACGAATGCCATGAACTTCATTGATCACGCCTTCTACTTTGCTTCCAGCAATGTCATAAAAGATCTATTCAATCTCGCAGAAACTCACTATGATTGTGTTTTCCATCCACTACTGACAGAGGAGACTTTCAAACGGGAAGGACATCATCTTGAGCCAGTCGATCCAGACGAACCTACCGGGGATTTAAAGATAAACGGTGTTGTCTATAATGAGGTAAAGGGAGGTTTGTCCAACCCAGAGGGACGTCTGTTTATCTCCGCGTGGAATGAGCTTCTACCTGATACTTGCTATTCCTACAATCCTGCAGGGGATCCAGATGCAATTCCAGATTTAACCTACGCACAATTCAGAACTTACCATCAAATCTACTATCATCCAGGCAACTGTTATTTCTTTTTCTACGGTAATATTCCAACAAGCGAATATCTTGTGTTTCTTGCTGATAAGTTGGAGGCAAGTCCAAGGAACCAGATAGATGGATTTCTACACCCGCTCCGTCCAGAGATCATCCACCAACCGCGCTGGGAATCCCCACGAATCGTCCGAAGCACCTATCCGGTCGAGGCAGGCGACTTGCTTACCGAAAAGACGTACATTATGCTCAGTTGGCTTATCGGCGACGCGACGGATCCTGAGGATGTTGTTTTGTGCCGTATCTTAAGCCTGATTTTACTTGGTAACGATGGATCACCACTCCGAAAGGCGATTACTGATTCAAAGTTCGGAACGGATCTATTTGACGGTGGTTTATTAATGCCTCTTGGTGCCAGTAGGTCAGGTCCTCACAACACTTTCCGTATCGGCTTGATGGGTAGCGAGGAGAATCGAATTGAAACTTTCACTGAACTGGTCGTTGATACGTTAGGGCAAATTGCAGATGCAGAGATTGACAGTGCAAGCGTGGAAGCAGCATTTCAACAAGCGACTTATGATTATCAGGAAATCACACAACGTTACCCTTTTGATATAATGATGCGGGTTGTTCAATCGTGGATATACGAAAAAGATCCAACCCTCTATTTGAAGATGGGGACATACCTGTCTGCTATCCGTCAAGAGTGGGAGCAGCATCCGCGTATCTTCAATGAACTGATTCGAGAGAGACTCCTTAACAACTCGCATCGATTGACAACTGTTCTATCGCCTGATCCGGATATGCAGTCCCGTCTTGATGCGAATTTGGATGAACGTCTGAAAACGATACGTGCCCAATTCACGGATCAACAGATGCTGCAAATTGCTGCCGATGCTGCTGAGCTGGAACGTCTCAGTGGAGAGCCCAACTCACCGGAGGATTTGGCGAAATTGCCGCAACTCCACGTCTCTGATCTGCCTGAGGAACCGCTTCATATTCCCACAATTGTTGAAAGGGTTAGTGGTCGTTCCGTGCTGCGAAATGATATTTTCTCCAACGGCGTGAACTACCTCGTGCTGAATTTTGATTTGCGGGGGTTACCGCAGCACCTTTGGCAGTATCTTCCGAGATACACCGATGCCATTAGCAAACTCGGTGCTGGTAATATGAATTACGAACAGATGGCGCAGCGTGCAGCAGCAGCGACCGGCGGATTGGAATGTTTCCCAACTTTTAGCGGACACGCACTTGACCCAGAGAGACCATCGTGGAACATGCGGTTCCAACTCAAGGCACTTGACGGTGAAATGAGAGATGCCTTGGATGTCTTGCACGAACTGATTTTTGCTGTGAATCCTCACGATACTCAGCGACTTCGCGATGTACTTAACCAGGCAGTAGCTGAGTATCGCACAGGTATGGTGAATAGGAGGAATTTTCGTTACGGTTCGACTGTAGCGTTTCACCGTGCTAAACGTGGGTTATCGCCGCAGGGGCATCTATCAGAAATTGTCTTTGGTCTCCCGCAGCTGCCCGCGAGTGAGATGTTACTCAACCGTTTTGATGAAGTTCATGAACAACTCAGCGGTAACATTGAACAGATTCGCGACTTTCTGTTAGTCCAAGGTCGTATGACCGCCAGTTTTACGGGTTCTGACGCTGCTTTTGAAATACTTCACGGAAAGCTTGCTGAATGGGTTGGTAACATGCGCGATGAACTGATAACCGCATCACCAACAGGTTTTGAAGCCTTTGATACATATCCACGGGACGGATTGGCGGCTCCTATGCAAGTGGCATACTGTACGCAAGTGATGCCTGCACCACACTATTCACACCCGGATTCGGTTCTTTTGACTATTGGGGCATATATCTTAGACAACGATTATTTATATCCTGAAATCCGACTCAAAGGCAATGCCTATGGCGGTACATTCACCTATGATCCCGTTGATGCCTATATATGCCAGTCGTCGTTTGCTGATCCACATATTGCACGGACACTGAACGTTTTCGAGCGGTCTGTAGATTATGTCCAACAGGTGGAGTGGACACAGACTGACATTGACCGGGCGATTATTGGGACAGCAGCGGATTACCAAAAAACAGTCAGTCCCAGTCAAGCCACCACCGATGCACTCACGAATCACGTTACTGGACAAACACCAGAGATGCTTGAAGAGCGATACGAGGCACTTCGGGGTGCAACCCCCGGAGAAGTAAAACGTGCACTGCTTCAGGTGCTTGATGAAAATCGAGATAAAGCCTCGATTTGCGTCACAGCGAGCCGTGAGAAGTTAGAAGCTGAGAATCAGAAGATGGCGCAGCCTCTTCAAATCGAGAATATTTTGGGATATAAGTTATAAGTTATAAGTTATAAGTTATAAGTTATAAGTTAAGAGCCGTGAAATGTAAAGCTAAGACAAATTGTGCCGCGTGAATCATTCTCACTGCGAAGCAAGAATGCGCGTGTGGCATTCTGCGGGGCACAATTTGGAGATCACTCCTACATGGTTATAAGTTATAAGTTATAAGTTATAAGTTAAGAGTCGGGATTACAAATCCCTTCTACAGGTGGCGGTTATTCGTTATGAGTAGGATTTGGAGATCCCTCCTACTGAAAAACTAAATGATCTTAACATAAGTTAAAAAGTACTTGACTTTAAGGTTCTTTATTTGGTATAATTAATTGTAGGTAATACTTAATAAGGAGAACTGAGAAATGGAATTAACTTTTGAAAGAGATGACCTCTTATATTCCCTACAGGTGTTACAGGGCGTAGCGAGCGGACGCAGTACTTTACCTATTCTATCAAATGTCCTCATCCAAGCCGCGGATGGAAGAATCGAATGTGTCGCCACGGATTTAGAAATCGGTATTAAAATTAAAGTGGAGGGTGCTATCCAAGAAGATGGCGCGATTACCGTCTCCGCCAGAAAATTAGCAGACATTGTCAAAGAATTGCCTGGAGATAAAAAAATACACCTCGCGACTACCGCAAATGACCGCGTTGAAATCACTTGCGGCGATGGTGTTTATAAAATTATTGGACTGCCTGACGAAGAGTTCCCACAATTACCTTCTGTTGATGGAGAATCGCTGACAATTGACGGAGAGCTTCTACGCGCAGTACTCCGCAAAACGGAATTTGCCGCATCCACAGAGGATGTTCGCTACTTCCTAAATGGTCTCTATTTTAATTTCCTCACAGAAAGAACCGAAGTCGTTGCTACGGATTCAAGATGGCTCGCACTCGCGTATTGCGATGCTTTCAACGCACCGGGCAATGTTGATGGATTTATCCTACCCCTTAAAGCCGTTAAGGAGATTGCTCGAACGTTTGCTGACGCTTCATCAGTAACTGTTTCTGTTTTTGAGAATCAGATTCTTTTTGCGGATGAAAACGCTACCTTAACTACACGGCTCGTGGAAGGGGATTATCCGAAGTATGACAAGCTTATTCCTGAGTCTACAACAGGTAGAGCGGTCGTCTCCAAAGATAACATCTTACATGCAGCTCGGCGGGTTTCCCTGCTGTCGAATCCTAAGAATCACTCGATTTCTTTGGAGATAGAGACAGAGCAGATTACAATCTTTTCGAAGACCCCGGAATTAGGAGAGGCGCATGAAACGGTGTCCTTACAGTCTTGTACTGCGAATGCTCGGATTGCGATTGATGCGCGTCTGCTCATAGACATTTTAGCGCATATTGAAACGGAATTGGTCGCTATAGAGTTCACGGGTGAATTTTCACCGGTGCTAATTCGACCCATCGGAGACGAAACACATCTCTGTTTGGTGATGCCGATGCGTTTGGAATCCTGACGCGACTTTGCAAGGTAAGACCAGAAAATAGCAAGTCCTGACCGTAAGGGTCAGCCTCTAATTCATCTTAAAAAATTGATGGGCGAGCACTTTCTTGTGTCTCGCCCAATAAAATTATTGTGTGTTTTGAGAGGCTGGGTGGAAATCGATTTTTTCTTGAAAAAACTTGACAATCCGTTGGCTTTATGGTATCATTATATAGCTGATGCCGAGATAGCTCAGTCGGTAGAGCAGTAGACTGAAAATCTATGTGTCGGCAGTTCGATTCTGCCTCTCGGCATTTTTCTTTCCAGTCTTAATAGTTTGGTAAGCCGGTGTAGCTCAGGGGAAGAGCAACTGATTCGTAATCAGTAGGTCGGAGGTTCAAATCCTCTCATCGGCTTTTTGTTTTTCCACTTCCCGTAAAATCCCCATGCTTTAAGGAGTCACTCCACTTTCACTCCGGGACTGGATTACTCCGACTCCATCTCAGCGGCGACATCTTCCTCAAGCGATTTAACATTGGCTAAGACAGTCGGGTGTGGCTCAATCTCATATACTTTTCGATACATCTCCAGCGCAGCCGCTTTATCACCAAGGAAACTTGCGTAAATTTCACCCATCCGTTCCAGCGCGCGTACCTCTTGTGGGTCGAGTTCCACAATACGTTCGTAAACTTGAAGTGCGTCTGCGTACTGACGTGTTTCAAAATCTTCGCGCTCCTGTGCAGTTGCCCGGACGAAAAGCAGACGGATGAGATCGTCAACTACTTCATTCATTTCTGGATACTTTTCATGTGCGGCTTCGAGTAGACGAATCGCCTCCGATTCCAGTCGGGTAACCTCAGCCATATCTTCGTCGGTGAATTCCCGATCGAGAAATTGATAGTCAAGGAGCATTTTGGCGTATGTTCTTGACAATTGGAGGCGTGCAAGGATGCCGATGGGTGCTTTTTCAGAGGGGATCTCTCTCAACTCTGGATCGTTTTCGATGGCTTTATTATAGGATTCAGCTGCTGATTTAAGTTGCCTGGTTCCCTGATATAAGACACCGAGAAGGTAGTGTGCTTCGGCGTGATGTGGGTCCTCTTTGAGGACTGCCAGGAATTCCGTTGTTGCTTCGCTGAGTAAGCCTTCATCCCGAAACAATTTACCCCGTAAAAGACGGACACCGGTATCCTCAGGTTGGATACGTGCGGCATGTTCAAGGCGTGCCTTGGCATCTTTTAGCCAACTGCTGTGTGAGTAGATTTCGGCGATACGTAGATTGGCGTGCAGACGCATGTCTGCGCTCGACAGTGATGTGCCGTTTATTGGGACGTTCTGATCTTCTCCGCTTGTTTGTAATGCTTGGAGTGCTTGCCAATAGAAAAGGGCAGCATCGACGAGGTCTTGTTTTTCAAAGAGCGCGTCTGCCTTCTCAATGAAAGTACCTGCCTGCGACAGCGGTGGTGGTTCAAGGTCAGCACTGCCACGCCGGATATACAGGGCTGCAATCACAACAAAACCGATGACCGCTAACACTTCTGCGTAAAGAAGCCAACTGCGTAAGGAGAATAGGGATTTTACGTTGAAGGACATGTTAATTCCTTTACTTGCTTCCAAAGTTAGGACTATGCGCGTTTGTTTCAATTATAGTAAAATCTACAGTTACATGGAGATTATAAAGCATCGGGGTTACAAACCCCTCCCACAAGAGATATAACTCCTACAAAACATCGGGGTTACAAACCCCTCCCACAAGAGACTCCTACAAAGATTGGGGTTACAAACCCCTCCCACAGATAGCAGTCAGCAGTCAGGAGTCAGAAAGAGTCGGGAATCAGAGTTCCCTCCTACAGTAAAAGTTGTCTCTATAAAGAGTCGGGGTTACAAACCCCTCCCACAAGAGATAAGACTCCTACAAAGAGATGATTGGACGCATGTTACTGGACACTGTTTTCAATTTCGTTGAGTATACTTAGCATCTTATCTGGTCCGACAAAGCCTGTGAATCGTTTGAGAACTGTACCTTCGGCATCCATGAAAAGAACGACCGGTAATCCCGGAATTTGGTATTTTTCTGTTAGTGCTTCAGTGGTTTCAGAACTCCGGGTGAAATCGAGTTTAACATTAACGTAGTTATCAAGTTTCGCAGCTACCGCCGGATCAGCGTAGGTTTTGTGGTCGAGTTCTTTACAGGCAGCACACCACGACGCATAAAAGTCGAGCATTACGAGTTTGTCTTCGCGTTTAGCGATTTCAAGACCTTCGGTTTCATCATAGACCCAATCTAAATGGGGTCCGGCAGGTTGTTGAATACCGCCCACGATCATATAGGCTCCGAGGACAGCAAGCAAGAGACCGAACGCCTTTCGGAATTTTGTGCCAGTAGGGATCCCGCTGAAACGTTCCGTTAACTTACCGAGCCACAATCCAATAAGCACTAAACCACCGGCAATCGCGAAAAACGGGAGAGAGTTCTGAAGGAAATTCAGCAACGGTGGAAATACATCTTTAAGGAAGTAGAGTGCCATTGTAATAATAGCGATACCGAAGATGTTTTCCAGAATATACATCCATCCACCCGACCGCGGTAATGCAGAGAGCAGACCTGAGAAAGTGCCAATGCCGATAAAGAGGAGTCCCATTCCCATAGCGTAAGTAAACATCAGCCAGAAACCGAGGAATAGGCTTCCTGTTGTGGCGATATAAGTTAGCACAACTGCTAACGCTGGTCCTGTGCAAGGTGCGGCGATCACACCAGCGACTGTTCCCATCGCAAATGCCCCAGTAAATCCGGTGCCGCCGACGGTGTTAAGACGATTCTGTACAGCGTATGGCAACCGAATTTCAAAAACACCAAACATAGATAGTCCCAGCGAAACCAAAATTAGACTGATAAATCCGACGACCCACGGATTTGCCATGATCTGACCGAAGACTGCTCCTGTTGATGCAACGGCTACACCTAAGATGGCATAGGTAACGACAATGCCGAGTACATATACAACAGATAGCAGAAAGGATTTGAAAAGCCCCGCAGATTCGTTGGCACCGAAGAGGGAGACAGTAATTGGTATGAGTGGATAGACGCAGGGTGTCAAACTGGTCAGGATTCCTCCAGCAAACACGAGTAGAAATGCAAGCCATACCCGTCCACCGGAGAGCGCACGAGCCAGGCTGCCTTCATCGCTGCCTGAAGTCAGCGGAGCTCCGAACTCAATATTGGCGAAGATCGCGTCATTAGTCCGTTGGATTGTTCCTTCTATACCAACAATTTCAATAGGCACATTAAAAGCAAGGGTTTCAGGGAGTAGGCACTGCTCGTCATTGCACGCCTGATACTGGAGCTGCAGGTCTAATACTGTCGATTCAATCGGTGTCGTTTGACTTGCGTCGGCTTGGATACCGATAGTAATGGTGTCGTGGTAGACTGGAGCTTCTCCAATTGAACCGAGTTTTAGCACTTCACCTGTCGGATATACGACTTCCCCGAAAGTGAGATTTGCTGTATCTGGGAGGATTATCTCGGTTGCGATAAGTCCGTCTGCAGCCGGATTGGCGTTGACGTGCCACCCTTCAGTGATCTCTACAACAACAGCGATTTGGAATTGGCTTCCCGGTTGCACTTTGTCGACCGAAAGATAGCCTTTCGCCGTAAGTTTTTCGGCAGGCGGCTTTTCGACAAGTCCGAAGTCGGCGAGTTGTGCCTGTACGCGAATTGGAAAGGTTATCGTGCTAAGGATTAGGACCATCCAGAGTAAGAATTTATTAAGTTTAAAAATTTTCAACATGGGTTCGTTTTCCTTAATTACCTCGGTTCAAGCACAACACACGGGAGAATCATTTCTTCAAGCGAAATGCCTCCGTGTTGGAAGCTGCCATGAAAGAGTTCTTTATAGACATTGAATTGTCTTTCATAAATGAAGTAATAGTCCTCTTTCGCGATGATGTAGTTTTTCCCTTCTGCGCTACCGGGTAAGCGATAGGTTTCTGGATCCGTTATGAGGTATCCGGCATCAGGGTCACAGGTAATGTTCTTACCCTCTTTAAATCGCAGTCCAGTGGTAAGCGTCGTTTGGCTGGAAATTTTCGCTGCGTTCTGGCAAAGTAATGAACCGTGGTCGGAAGTTAAGATGATGGTAATGCCACGATCGGCAGCCATTCTGAAAATCTTATGAAGCCATGAATGCTGAAACCACGCTTGTACGAGTGTCCGGAACGCTGCTTCGTCTGGAATAAGCTGCCGGAGTAAATCTGCCTCGTAGCGTGTGTGCGTCAACATATCAAGGAAATCGACGACAAGAGCTTCCAAACTAATGCGATCTGCGGTGCTTAGCCACTGTAAATATTGTGCCTCACCTTGTGTATCAAAAATCTTGAAATAATGCGGCGGTGGCTTGAGTGTAATGCCGTATCGCTCAAGTTGTAGGCGCATGAGTTCTTTCTCATGGCGGTTAATGCTGGTGTGTACGTTATCCGGTTCTGCGTATAAATGTGGGTACCGTTCAGCCAATTCAAGTGGAAACAATCCACTGAAAATAGCGTTTCTGGCGTAACGGGTAGCTGTTGGCAGAATGGAATAATAGTAATGCGTTGTCATGTCGAACATAGGATAGAGCATCGGTTCAATTTTCAGCCAATGGTCTAACCGCATGCAATCCATGACGACAAACATGACCTGTTTTCCAGCCTGAACTTCAGGGATGACATATCTGTGGATGACATCCACCGATAAGGTAGGCGAGTCTTGATTCGCGAGCCAATTGCTATAGTTGTCTTGGATATAATTGGCGAATGCAGCGTTTGCCTCGTGCTTCTCTATAGCATGGATAGTTTTGAGTTCATCTACATTGTGGAGTGTATCAAGATGCTGATCCCACTTGAGAAGGCTAACATAAGTATCGATCCATGTTTGCCAGTCGGTGCTGGGAGGGTGTTCTTGGGATACACCCGCCGAAATATACCCTCTATTAAAGTTTTGGACGTAAGCTTGTGGTATGTACGCCTCGCGCACAACTTGCTTTTCAATCAGAAAAGTGAGGGACGCTGCCAATTGTTTGCACAATATCGTCTCGCATGCCTCGTCTGGTGAGTTTGTTGGCATTATAAAGATGTTCGTAACATCATAGAGGCTTGCTTCCTGTCTTATTTCTTCGCCATCTTTACGTGTTAAGAGTAGGATAGGGATATGTGCATCTAAGTTCCGAATATGCGAAAGTAGATTTTCTTTTCGCGCTGGTCCGTCATAATTCAATAGGACAGCATCGTACGTCTGATCTGTGAGTGCAGCAATTCCGTGTGTTGCACTGTTTGCTACAGACACGTCATATCCTTGATATTCTAAAAAGGGGACGTAAGGTTTCGGTGTGCTATATGTCTGCTTTTCAGAATATTGCTTTTCGCTCTGGACGTTTGATTGCCGTACATCAGAGAGCTCGTTATCAATCCACAAGATTCTCCTTCTTCTTTCTTCCATATTACTCCCCTTCCTTTGCGTCTTTGCAGTATAGGCTCGCAAGTCAGTTGTACGTCTTTGTAAACTGAGAAGACTATCTCTTTTGCGTGCCTGATTGTTTCGGGGTAAGCAGTTGTGAATCTTACAACGAAAAGCAGAAAAGTCTGCCGTGGTATTCTATTGAGCAGAGCAGTGATTAAATACTCGCGACGAACCTCCCGGGGTTCAACAAACCGCCCGCATCGAATTTGGATTTAACCTGTTTCATTAAACTGAGTGTATCTCCTACCGGTCCCCAAACGTCGATATGCCGTTTGAGTTCAGGCGGTGCCGTTTCTATAATCAGATTCCCTCGCGCTTCTATGACGGATTGACGCAGCTGTGAGAGCACATCGGCGAAGTGCTGGAAATCTGTTTCTGGTGCTAAAGGAATGACGAGATGCAACACACCGCTTCCGAGTAACACCATCATTTGAACCTCGCTAGCCCAACTTGCCTCTGCGATTTGACTGGCAAACTCGGCGATATCGGTGCGTTTCAAATTTACCTTAACTATCACCTTCTCCGTTTGCCCATTATCCGCCGAGAATTCCTGAATCGTTTCCTGAAGGCGTTGGTGTGATTCACCTTCTATAGTTGTCACACCGATGGCACCGTTTTGTTTCACAATTGTTTGACCTTGCGCCAATTGCCATGCCACAGTCTCGGGGTCCCCACCGAATCCAGTTACCAGTGTGAGGTTTCTTTTGTCGGTTGTATCGGACCTCTGTGTCAGGGTTTCCAGACGCATTGGGTCGGAATTGATGAATAGATTTACAAACAGCGGTAGCGTCTGTGAACCTACAACGTTTAAACCTGTGTTGACCGCATTTTGAATATCCTGAAATTCTGCCGCGAGTATTGCTTGCCGTGTGGGTATCGGCGATAACTTGAGTGCCACTTCGGTGATGATGCCAAGCGTTCCAAAGGCACCTATATAAAGTTTGTTGAGATCGTACCCTGCAACATTTTTTACGACTTTCCCACCACTTTTGACAACGGTGCCATTTGCATGAACGACTCGGAGTCCCAACACCTGATTTCGAGCGGTGCCGTGTCGAAGCCGCAATGAACCACTTGCATTTGTCGCAACAATTCCGCCGATGGTACATCGTTCTGCGTATGGTGGATTCAACACCAAATACTGCTGATGTTTCGCCAACTCTGTTTGGAGGTCCACCAAGCGAATACCAGCCTCCACGGTTACGGTTAGATCCGCAGGTTCGTATTCAATAACACTGTTCAGGCGTGTTGTTGCCAGTACCACATCTACTTTTGGCGGAAGATTACCAATGCCAAGTTTTGTGCCTCCACCGGCAGGCATAACTGACAGGTCTTGTTTTGCGGCGAATTGGAGAACATCTTGTATCTCTTGGACAGATGCTGGCAAAACTACTGCCTTTGGTACGCATCCGTCAAAAGCATAGGATGCGGATTCCGCCTCTGCGAGAACACCTGACGCTCCAACAATGTGGCTGAGTTCATCGTGCAACACACGTGAATTTTCCATCTATTTTTCTTTCTCTTAAAAGTTCCCTACTGCCTCATGTTCCAGACCGAGTTTTGCGTAAGATTCGGCTGTCGGGAAAATCTTCCCCGGATTGCAGAGACCTGTCGGATTAAAGATGCTTTTGACTGTTGCCATCACTTGTAAATCAGCAGGACTGAAAATGAGGGGCATGTAATCCATTTTTTCAACGCCAATGCCGTGTTCTCCAGTGATTGTACCACCGACTTCAGCACATACCGTCAGGATTTCCTTGTTGACATGTTCTACGCGCTCGCACTGATCGGCGTCGCGTTCGTTGAAGAGAACAATGGGATGGATGTTGCCATCACCGGCGTGAAACACATTCGCAATTGCAATCTGATATTTCTCTGAGATTTCGGAGATCCGCCGTAGGACTTTTGGGAGTGTCGTCCTCGGAACAACACCATCTTGCGTGATATAGTTCGGTGCAAGTCGTCCGAATGAACCGAATGCGCTTTTCCGTGCCTTCCAAAGTTGCTGTCGTTCCCCTTCACTTTTGGCGTAAGTGACATCCCGGGCGTTGTGCTGTTTAAAGATTTCTAAAATCTGCTCCGTTTGGTTCTGCATGCCTGCCTCAATACCGTCGAGTTCCACAATCAGGATGGCTT
Source organism: Candidatus Poribacteria bacterium (assembly GCA_958295815.1). Lineage (GTDB taxonomy): Bacteria > Poribacteria > WGA-4E > WGA-4E > WGA-3G > WGA-3G. The sequence continues at coordinate 1,969,029 of OY282374.1, forward strand.
CAGCGTCAAGTGGAAAGCCGAAATGGAATGCTTCTTCCAAAGCACGAATAACAAGACTGTCCATCATTTCAAGTGCGGCAGGAATAATACCTTCACCAATAATTGTTGAAACCGCATTTGAAGCGTCATCCATCGTTTCAAAAACTGCGAGAGCAGTCTGGTAAGCTTGTGGATTACGGGTGAGGCGTACAACGGCTTTGGTTACTATTCCGAATGTGCCTTCGGAGCCAATCATCACGCCGCGAAGATCATAGCCGATGGTTTCTTCGACACTACCACCCAATTCAATAATCTCGCCATCCGGTAATACGACTTCCAGTTCAAGTATGTGATCAGATGTAACGCCATACTTCAAAGTATGAGGTCCGCCGGAGTTTTCAGCGATATTTCCACCTATTGTGCATGCCTTCTGACTTGATGGATCTGGTGCGTAATGGTAACCTCGGTTTTCAACCGCCTGCGTCAGCAACAGATTAACAACGCCGGGTTCAATAACTGCCCGTTCGTTTTCAAGGTCTATCTCTAAGATACGGTCCATGCGATTGAGGGCAATGATAATCCCGCCTTGAACTGAGAGCATACCACCACTCAAACCGGTGCCTCCGCCACGAGCGATAAAAGGCACCTCATATTTATTCGCTAACTTTACGATATCCGATACTTGCTGTGCCGTATCCGCGAAGACAACGACATCAGGCATCGCCTTAAAAGACGGGGCAGCATCACATTCGTATACCGACAACGCAGTCGCATCCGTTAGAACGTTTTTAGGACCCAGGAGTGTAGAGAGATCAGCAATAAGTTGTTCTTTTTGGTGCATAGTCATTTCCTTCTGCAGGGCAATTTTATATTACTATATATACTTAGTGTACCATATTTTCAGTTGAATGTCCAATTAGAAATATCAGAGGTGTTTGTAAATATTTTAGGAGTGGATGGTCAGAATCAGGTTTCGGAAGAATCGGGGTTAAAAACCCCTCCCACATTTTGCAGGTGAAAACCCATCCTACAATTACAGTGTGTTTGGTCTGGATATCTTGAGGGTTTAGGGTCATTAACTTTACATCTCCGTTTATTTCTTTAATTGTTAGTGGGTCTTGCAATATGATATAATTATAAAATGTGATTATTGAGTAAACCTCTTGATATAAAAGTAAGTGAAGGAGACAAATATGCGAAAATTATTTTTGATTATAGGGATTGCATGTTCAATCGCTTGGATGCTGCCGTGTATATCCTCTGCCGAAATCGATCCGGAAACAGCGGTCGGTGTATGGTTAATGGATGAAGGCGCGGGCAAGACAACCAAGGACGCTTCAGGACTCGGACACGACGGCACAATCAACGGTGCTAAGTGGAAAGACGGAAAAATCGGGAAAGCTCTTGAGTTTGATGGTGGACAGTGGGTGTCAATCGACTCGACACCGGAACTACAACTCGGTGACGAACTCACTATGATGGCATGGTTTTATGCCACGGATATTTCTACTTGGAGACAACTCATTTCCAAAAGCGACGAGTATCTCTTACGCATTGATCCACCACAGGAAGGGAATAAAATGTCAGCGTTTGTCAAACCCGGTGGGAGTTGGGAACCGAGAGCTTCCGCACATGTCCCTGATGAAAAAAAATGGATCCACTTCGCAGCGACTTACGACATCAACGAGAAAAACGAGCAACTCGTTGTGTACGTAGATGGTAAAAAGGCTGGCGTGAGCACACGTCCTGGAAAAACCGCTTTTACGGCAAACCCGGTTGAGATTGGTAAATGGGGTGGTGGTTCATACTTCGTGGGTATTATTGATGAAGCTGCTATTTTCAACACTGTTCTCAGTGAAGATGATCTGGGAACCATCGTGGAGCACGGATTAGCGAAAGCTCTTGGCGGGTTAGACGTTGAACCAGCGGGTAAATTGGCAATAACGTGGGGTGCTCTCAAAGCCAATCGTTAAATTGATTTCCGGTTGGAGATCAAGCAAAGGGAACTAAGGATTTCTCTTGCGATGACAATGCCTCCGTGTTATAATAATGATACTTTTTTAAGGAGGACTGGCTATGAAGACGTCTATGATTTTGATCTGCGGAGTCCTAATGCTCGGCTTCATTGCAACGGGGTCTGCTGGTGTCTGGACAGATCCGTTTGATGGCAATGAACTCGTTGAAGAGTGGGAATTTCGCGACTATCGCGACGAAGTTACAACCTTTGAAGTCAAAGATGGCTTCTTACAGATGACGAATCCGAAGGGTGGTTGGGGGCATACGACCCCTGACAAACCGATGGTTGAACGAGACATCCCAAAGACTGCCGCTAAAAATATAACGGTGAGTGGGATTTTCACCACCGAACCCGATACACCTGCGGATTCTTGGATTGGCATCTTCATCTATAGTGACGATGACCTGAACTACGCTTGTTTGTTGTTTGGCGGCGAAGCCAATCAACCCCAGAAAACGCTCATAGGGAGTATGGTCCAAGGTGGTTGGCAGGACAAAGGACACTTTCAGACTGGCTTTGATGTCCCGCTCCACTTAAAGATTGTCAAAGAGGACGATCTCTTCTCCGGCTACTACCGCGAAAACGAAAAGGATGAGTGGGTTCTTTCTGGCAAGAAGACGTGGAACCACAAGTTTGATGTTGAGCGCGTCGGGGTTGGTTTCATGAACAGTTGGGGAGGCCAGACGGTCACGTTTCTTGTTGATACACTTTCTATTGAGGGAGATGGGATTGAGCCGTTGGATGTTGCCGCGGAAGGTAAGTTAGCAACAACGTGGGGAACCCTCAAAGCGGTGCAATAACCGTCTGATCGACGGAATCAATTCTCCTGTAACCTTGATTCCTTATAGTCAAAAGCAGAAACGCCACCTGGCACACGGGAAAATTTAAAACGGGGTGGTAAACCACCACCCCTACAATACGTCTAAAGAATTAAACTACACCTAAAAAAGACCACCTATCCAATCCATTCAGTCCATTCAGGTTAGAGAAAATAAGGAGTAATTCTACTGCCATGTCCATCCCCAAGATATCCGTGAACAACCCCGTCTTGGCAAACATGTTAATGATAATAATTATTGCATTCGGGGTATATGCATGGATAAACCTACCCCGAGAACTCACACCGGAAATCGCATTACAGAGCGCAACCGTCACAACGCTATATCCGGGTGCTTCTCCAGAAGAAGTTGAGAAACTCATCTCCGCCCCTATCGAAGACGCAATTGGCGAAAACGTCAACAAAATCGACCTACTGTTTTCTACCTCTTCAGAGGGCAGGTCGGTTATTTCTATCGATTTTGAAGAGATGAGTGACAGAGATTACGACAAGGAAATAGAAAATCTCCGTACGGCTGTTGAACAGGTGAATGAGTTGCCAGAGGAGATTTTAGACGATCCGAAGGTAGAAGAACTCGATGTCTCCTCCGGTTTCCCGATGTTGACAATCGTTGTTGGTGGGACAATATCTGAAACACAGATGCGGGATATTGCCGAGAATCTCAAAGACGAGATCTTGGACATAAAAAACATCGCCTCCGTCCAGATATCGGGGCTACGTGAAAGAGAAATATGGATTGAGGTGGACCCGGATCGCTTAAGAGCGTATCAAATTCCGATTGCCGGAGTTGTTGCTGCAATCGGTGCCAGTAATTTAAATCTCCCTGCTGGCACAATGGAACTCGGTAACACAGAATTCATGGTGCGAACGATGGGCGAGTTTGCGAGTCCAGACACAATCGGCGAAACCATCATCGCTGTTCAACCGACAGGCACACCGCTCCGCCTAAAGGATGTCGCAACCGTTTCAGATACCTACGAAGAGGCGAGGACGTTATCACGGATTAGCGGGGAACCCTCTATCAGTTTGAGTGCGCAAAAAAAGACAGAAGGAAACACGATCGCGTTAGTTGCTGAACTTCGAGAATTGGTTGATAAACGGAAAAGCGACCTCCCTGAAGGTGCTGAATTGACACCGGTTAACGACTATTCCGTTATTTTAAAAGAGCGGTTAGGTATTCTTGAAACGAACGCATTTTTCGGTTTGATGCTTGTTGTGCTAATGCTCTTGCTATTTATCGGGTGGCGAAACGCCATGTTTGCAGCACTCGGCATACCTGTTGCATTCATGGCAACGTTTTGGTTTATGTCTGTAGGGGGGTATTCACTCAGTGGCGTCTCCCTGTTTGGTCTTATTTTAGTGGTAGGGATTGTTGTAGATGACGCTATCGTTGTTGTAGAGAACATCTACCGTCATATTGAGAGAGGGGAAACACCGAAAGTTGCGGCGATTCGAGGTGCGGAAGAAGTTGGTTGGCCAGTTCTGGCGGCAAGTTTGACGACGATCTGTGCTTTTGGTCCATTGATGTTTATGTCCGGCGTTCCTGGACAATTTATGCGTGTCGTGCCAATTATGGCGATTCTGGTGTTGGTAGCTTCTCTCTTTGAAGTTTTCGTGATTTTACCAGCACACGTCTCCGAGTGGGGAAGACCTAAACCTCGCACAGGACGCAGCAGACTTGAGGGACTTCGGACACGATCCCGCGGTGCCTTCTCTTTAAGCGTTCTCATCGTTGGCTTTTTGGCATGGTTCGGAACGGTTTTTGATCTTATCCGTAATCGATATGTCAGAATCCTGAAAGTGACAATCCGACGCCGATATGCCTTTGTGGGGTCTGTATTCTTTATCGGCTTAGTTGCCTGTGTCGGGGCATTCTTAATTCTTGACAAAGAGCTCTTCCCTGGCGAAGATTTTCCACAATTTTATGTCAAAGCTGAGATGCCACCTTCCTATGGTATGCAAGAAACAACAGGTATAATCGCCCAGATTGAAGCAGCTGCCGAAACACTCCCGACAAGTGAAGTCGCTGCAATCGTCAGCAACATTGGGTTACATACGCCGACTGGGAGTATGATGGAAGGCATTACTTACGGTTCAAATTTTGGAGAAGTTATTGTTGAACTTACACCGAAGCAGGAGCGCACCCGCGGTGTAGATGATATTATCGCAGAACTACGGACGAAAACCGCAGCAATTAGCGGGATTGAAGAGCTGAATTTCATCACACAGGAAGGCGGTCCTCCAACAGGATCGGATGTTGAAGTCAAGGTGAAGGGACCAAGATTTGAGCAACTTACAGAACTCGTTGAAATTCTAAAAGCGTCCCTTATGCAGATGGACGGTGTTTACGATATCCGTGATGACTTCCGTACTGGAAAATCTGAACTCCGCATCTATCTGAAACCCGAGAAAGCACATCAATACGGGTTAACCACATTCCAAGTTGCACAAACGGTTCGCACTGCTATTGAAGGTGCCAAAGCCACAACCTATCGTGAAGCAGACGAAGCGATTGATGTCGTGGTCAAATACGAGGAAGATAACCTAACAAACCTTGCAGAACTTAGTAACCTCCTAATCGCAACACCCACCGGTGCTATAGTTCCGCTCAGGGATGTTGCAGATATCACCGAGGAGAAGGGATATTCCGATATTCGCCGATTCGACGGTGAGCGTGCAATCACGGTTTACGGCTCCGTAGATCCTACAATAACGACTGCTGTTAAAGTGAATCAGGCGTTAATTGGGACATTCGCCGATGTCGAAACCCTATATCCAGGATACCAGCTTGATTTTCGAGGGGTCTTCGATGAGATTATAGAATCCTTTTCTGAGTTATGGAAATTATTCATTGTTGGACTCTTGTTAATCTATGTAGTCTTAGGTGCGCAATTCAAATCGTTTATCCAACCGATTGTTATTATGTTCGCTGTTCCCTTCGGTATGATAGGAGCGATGGTAGGACTTCTCCTTGCCAACGCAACGCTTAGTATGGTAGCGATGTTTGGTATTGTTGCGCTCTCAGGGATTGTGGTGAATGATTCTATTGTTCTTATTGATTTCATCAACAGGTACCGAGAACGCGGTCACAACAAATGGTACGCGATTCTGAAAGGCGGGAGTATCCGATTACGTCCGATCGTTCTCACCTCACTGACGACGATTTTTGGACTCATTCCGATGGCAATCGGGTTAGGTGGCAAATCACCTATATGGATGCCGATGGCGTATACAATCATTTTCGGTCTCTCCTTGGCAACTACAATGACCCTTTTTGTGATGCCTGCGTTGTACGCCATCACAACAGATGTACGCGGTGTCTTCCTGAAAAACCCAGAGGAACGCTTCCAAACTGTTTCAGCGGATGAGCTGTTGGGTGACGCAGTTCCAGCTGATGATTAAATAGACTGATAGGGTGAGGTCCTCGGACCGCACCCTACATAGTTTCACCCCGTCTAAAACGAAAACTCACAGTGTGAACCCAAGCACTCATCATCCCCACACAGTGAAATTCTATCACCATGTCTATCCCCAAAATGTCTGTGAACAACCCCGTTTTAGCAAACATGCTGATGATTATAATCATCGTTTTTGGGTTGTATGCATGGATAAACTTACCGCGGGAACTCACACCAGAAGTCTCCGTACAGAGTGCAGTTGTAACAACGCTATATCCGGGAGCATCTCCAGAAGAAGTTGAAAAGCTTGTCACTGCTCCTATTGAAGATGTTATTGAGGAGAACGTCGGCAAAGTTAACCTATTGTTTTCGACCTCTTCAGAGGGGCGATCCGTTATCTTTGTCGATTTTGAGGAGATAAGCGATCGAGATTTCGACAAGGAGCTTGAAAATCTGCGCACCGCTGTTGATCAAGTAAATGAGTTGCCTGAGGAGATTTTAGATGAGCCGAAGGTCCAAGAATTTGATATTTCATTTGGTTTCCCTATATTGACGATTGTTGTCGGTGGGAACATGTCAGAAACGCAGATGCGGGATATTGCTGAAAATCTCAAAGATGAAATATCGGACATCAAAAACATTGCCTCTGTCCGAATGGCAGGTCTCCGTGAAAGAGAGATATGGATTGAGGTGAACCCTAATCGATTGAAGGCATATCGACTCCCAATTTCAGCGGTCATTACTTCGCTTAGTACAAACAACTTGAATCTTCCCGCTGGCACAATGGAGCTGGGAGGCACAGAATTCATGATCCGAACGATGGGAGAATTCACCGATTTAGACACTATTGGTGAAACTCTCATTACTGTTCAACCGACAGGTACGCCTCTCCGTCTGAAGGATGTTGCAACCATCTCTGACACCTACGAAGAGGTGCGAACGCTATCAAGATTTAATGGACAACCTTCGATTAGCCTGAGCGTTCAAAAAAAGACTGAGGGAAACACAATCGCATTAGTTGCCAAACTTCGAGAATTGATCGAAAATCGGAGAACGAATCTCCCCGACGGTGCTGAATTGACGGTTGTTAACGACTATTCTGTTGTTCTCAAAGAACGATTAGGTATTCTTGAAACCAACGCATTTTTCGGTTTGGTGCTTGTTGTGCTAATGCTCTTGCTTTTTATCGGCTGGCGGAATGCCTTATTTGCGGCACTCGGTATACCGGTTGCCTTCATGGCAACATTTTGGTTTATGTCCATTGCTGGTTATACGCTCAGCGGTGTCTCCCTGTTTGGGCTTATTTTAGTCGTAGGGATTGTCGTTGATGATGCTATTGTTGTCATAGAAAATATCTATCGACATATTGAGTCTGGCGTATCTCCGAAAGTTGCAGCGATTCGCGGCGCAGAAGAGGTTGGTTGGCCGGTTGTAGCGGCAAGCTTGACGACAATCTGTGCTTTTGGACCGTTGATGTTTATGTCTGGTGTTACTGGACAGTTTATGCGGATCGTGCCGGTTATTGCGATTCTGGTGTTGATAGCATCTCTTTTTGAAGTTTTCGTAATTTTACCAGCACACGTCGCTGAATGGGGAAGAACTAAAATTCGCACAGGACGCAGCAGACTTGAAAATCTCCGCACTGGGTCTTCGAGGGGTTTCACTCTTGGTGTCCGCATTGTCGGTTTTTTCGTGTGGTTTGCCATGTTTTTTGAATTAATTCGGAACCGATATGTTAGAATCCTGAAAATAACCATCCGACACAGATATGCGTTTGTAGGGAGTGTCCTCTTCATTGGATTGGTTGCGTGTGTCGGAGCATTTTTTGTTCTTGACAAGGAACTCTTCCCCGGTGAAGAGTTTCCACAATTTTATGTCAAAGCCGAGATGCCACCTTCCTACGGAATACAGGAAACAACAGAAGTAATTGTCCAAATTGAAGAGATGGCTAAAGAACTTCCATCGACTGAAGTTGATGCGGTTGTCAGCAATGTCGGTTTACACACATTTATGTCAGGTTTGGTAAGAAGAAGTGTTACCTACGGCTCAAATTTAGGAGAGGTAATCGTCGAGCTCACACCAAAGCAAGAACGCACCCGAGGTGTGGATGAGATCATCGCAGAACTCCGGTCGAAAACCGCCACAATTAGTGGAATTGAGCGGCTGAGTTTCGTCACACAGGATGGGGGTGCCCCACAAGTATCAGATGTGGAAGTGAAAGTAAAAGGACCGAGATTTGAGAATCTGACTGAACTCGCTGGCGTTCTTAAGACAGCCCTATTTCAGATAGATGGGGTTTACGATATCCGAGATGACTTCAGCATCGGGAAATCTGAACTGCGCATCTACTTGAATCAGGAGAAAGCGTATCAATATGGATTAACCACGTTTCAGGTTGCCCAAACCGTTCGTACTGCTCTGGAGGGTGCTAAAGCCACAACTTATCGTGAAGCAGACGAAGCAATTGATGTCGTCGTCAAATATAAGGAAGATACTCTCAAAAGCCTTGCAGAACTTAACAATTTGTTGATTGCAATCCCGACAGGTGCGATTGTTCCACTTAAAGATGTTGCGACCATCAAGGATGAAAAGGGATATGCAGATATCCATCGCTTCGATGGGGAACGATCAATCTCGGTTTATGCCTCGGTAGATAGAGAAAAGACGACTGCCTTTACAGTGAATCAATCACTCATCAGTGCATTTGCTGATATAGAATCTTTGTATCCGGGATACCAACTCGATTTTCGAGGGATTTTTGATGAGATTACAGAATCCTTTTCCGAGTTGTGGAAGTTGTTCATTGTTGGGCTGTTGTTAATCTATGTGGTATTAGGTGCGCAATTCAAATCGTTTATACAACCAATTATCATTATGTTTGCTGTTCCGTTTGGTATGATAGGTGCGATGGTAGGACTCCTACTTTCGCATGCGACACTTAGTGTAGTCGCTATGTTTGGTATCGTTGCGCTTGCGGGGATTGTGGTGAACGATTCAATTGTGCTTATTGACTTCATCAACAAATACCGTGAAAATGGTTATAACAAGTGGTATGCTATTCTGAAAGGCAGTAGCCTCCGATTGCGTCCAATTGTTCTCACGACATTAACGACGATTTTCGGACTCATTCCAATGGCAATCGGGTTAGGTGGTAAGTCGCCTATATGGATGCCGATGGCGTATACGATCATTTTTGGACTTGCTGTTGCAACATTGATGACGCTGTTCGTGATGCCGGGATTATATGCCATCACAACGGACCTTCGTAGACTCATCTTGAAAGACCCAGAAGGACGTTTCCGATCCGTTTCAGATGATTAACATAAAGAGTGGAGTGAGATTTCCGTACTCCGCGCTCTACTTCTAAAAAAAGGATAAGGAATTAACATGAAAATTACCTTTATTGGTGTTGGTGGCATCACCGGAAGTTACCGCCAAAGCCTCAAACAACTTGAACGTCCTATCGCAGCGGTTTGCGATATAAACCCCGAACGCGTGGCTACCATCGCCGCCGAAGAAAACGCTACACCATATACCGATCACGGTGAGATGCTGCAGAAAGAGAAACCTGATGTCGTGTTCATCTGTATCCCGCCGGGTGCGCACACCACACAGGTCGCTGATGCAGCAGCATCGGGTGCGGCGCTCTTCGTTGCTAAGCCCGTAGCACAGGACTTGGAAACCGCTCAACGCACCCGTGATGCAATTGATACTGCTGGTGTCATGAGTCAGGTCGGTTATATGGCACGGTACAGCGACATTACAGCGAAAGCGAAGGAATTAGTCGGAGATCGGAATCTCGCCATGGGGATCGGACGGTTTCTCACGCGGATGGGTATTAACCACCCATGGTGGGGAAAATACGACGTATCGCGCGGACAGATGGTAGAGCAGACGACCCATGTTTTCGACCTCATCCGCTATTTTCTCGGCGATGTCAAAAGCGTTCAAGCGTATGGTATCAAAGGGGTTTCTGAAGGTATCGCGGACTTTGAGGAATGTACCACCTGTAACATGCAGTTTGAAAGCGGTGCAGTGGGTAGTATTACCAGTACGTGTGTCGCCCGTGCACATGACAATTTCGCAACCGAGTTGGTAGGCGACGACTTCTATCTTAAGCTCACGCACGACCTCGGATTACGGGGTCAGATCAGCGGTGAGGCGGTTGATTATACCGGCACGGAAGCGGGGTACTTCCGGCAGGTTGAACAGTTCGTCAAAGCGGTTGAAGCGAACGATCAGAGGTTAGTGCTTTCATCTTATGCTGATGCTGTTAAGAGCCTTGCTGTTACACTTGCGGCGAATCGTTCATTGGAAACAGGGCAGGTTGAGCAGGTTATCGCTTAAGGTTCATCTTACCCAAATAGTGCCCTTGCTAAATTTCGTGATCTACCACAACGCCCTGTCAAGATTTGCAAACGTTTGCCGTGGACGGATACTTTCAGTTGTTTAACACCTTTGGGATTCGTCCACTTAACACCTCGACCTTCAAATAGAATAGGGATATAGACAATTTGCGCACGGATCGAAACTGGCGCAATTTGAGCAGTAAAATTCAGACTGTTTTTCAACTTTTCGGTTACGTCTGATTCACTGGCTTTGCCACTTTTGAGTTCAATAGGAGCTGCGATAAGTTTTTCTTCCGTTGGATGAATAAAGAAGAGTAGCCGGTCACAACGTTTCTCAGTTCTTTTGCGCAAATCAAACTCATGTTCCAGATTTATAACCACTCTTTTAGATGGTATTTCGGTCATATCAACGTTGCATCCTTCTCCACTACACGAATTGGTTAGACTGCTTCTATTGAAACGCTCCCGAAGCTCATTAAGGACCTTACTCTTATTCACCCTTACTGGCACCTTTCGCTTCTTCAAGTCGGTTCTGAAGACGCGCGGAACGGTTATACAGGTCTTCAGCCACGTCCATGTATTCCATAGGTTCTACGCCGTCAATGTGGTCGTACGCAATTTCCTCCACTTTTCCATCCTTTTGGAATCGCCAAACGCCGACCTGTTCTTTCTGGAGAGAGTCTGACAACTCACGAATATCCGCTCCAACTTTCTCAAGTTCTCCGACACGTATGAGATTCCCGATTTCCTGAAGTAACCAATCACTGTGTGTTGTGATGATCACTCTTACCCCGGCGCGAACCAAGCGAGCGAGGATGACCGCCATGTCCGCTTGTGCCCCCGGATGCAGGTGTGCTTCGGGTTCCTCAATGATGAGTGTATCGCCAGGGTTAACGAGGCCTCGTAGGTATAAAACCAAGGGTGCGAGTTCAGATACCATTGACGAAGTTTGACTTAAACGTATTTCCTCTTTTATATCTTGTGGCAAGTAGCGGAAGTCTGGATACCCACTTAGTGAGGGTTTTAGGAGTATCTGTCCAGCTAGTATTTCAGTTTCCAATGTTTTGGCAAGGTGTTTCATTGCAGTTCTCAGCCCTTTCTTTTCTTCGTAAAGGATGATTTTTTCCATAAAATCAGCTATTGCTCCTGATAGGGTTGGAACTTCAGGAAACTGTTCCAATCCCACCCGGGTGCTCCGCTTCACAAGAGAACTTGCTATGATGCGGTGGCTTTGCATGATACCGCTTCGGGCGGCGGGCAAATAATACCGGCTATGTCCCCCGCGCGTGCCAAATCTGCTTATGCGAACTCTATTATCATCAACGGGTAATTTCCCAGAAGCATACCATCCCTCAGGAAGAAGAACCAAGTCGTCATAAGTTGGGCTGTCTAGAGAAGTTAAATTATGTAAGTTAGTTTCTGATTCAGAAGCCCTCATCATGATGTTCCAGTATTCTTGATTTCTTTCGCCAATCTTCAGTGAAACAGTTATCTCATTACGTTGTTCTCCACTCAACCGTATTAATTCTGAAATGGTATTCAGATCAAAGCAATTTATGAGTTCATTCTGTAATTCTTCTCCAAATAATTCTGTATCCTTGATAAGAATACCTAATTTTTTTCGGATTTCTTTGGATAGATCCGACATTTTAAAAGGTCTTTCAATTATCTCTAACTTGTTGAGTATTTCTTGGGTTTCTTCCTTAGGTGTGGTGAGCTCACTCAAAAGCTGGCTTAGTATATTCATAACTTTACTACTATGCCGAACAAAAGGAGAAAAAAGACTTGAATCAGATAAATCGTTAAACGCACCATGCAAGGCATATATCAGCGTGGCGAAATAGGTTTTTCCCGTGTTACTGGGACCAACAAACATCGTCAGTGGACGCAAATCGATGCTCGCTTCGGCAATGGGACCGAAATTTTTGACAGCGATTTCGACATTCGGATGTTGTGTGTCTTTGATTTTGCTCATGGTCTTTCTCCTGATTTGAATTGCTCCAGTAGACGCGTTACAAAACGGTTCATAGGTGTCAATTTAGGGATTCTCTTGGGTTTGACATGCCGCCCCTACGGGGCTTGAATATGCGCGCCTCTATTTTGCTACATAGATTCCGTCCCTATGGGACTAAATAGGGTCATTTAGTTTTCCAACTATTAGTGTGCGGATGCCCGAACTTGTTCGGGACACGACACAAGAACCCGAATAAATTCGGGCATCCAACAACAGGAATCCTTTACATAAGTAAACTTATCTCTTAGAACTGAATGACCCTATGGGACTAAAGAATACATATTTACATGACGCTTTCCACATAATGTGCGAAGGTCTGAGTAACGAATATTTTTCAAAATAAAAAACACATCCGTTTTTTCTTAAATTGACACTTATGGCGCGCTTTTAGGCGCGCCTATCAAACGGAAATTAGAAGAACGTTAAATACGGCTTCTCATTTATCTCCCGCCATAGCAAGACAGCGAGTTCGCGGGCGTGGTAATCGCCCCACATGGACGCCTCTCCGCACGGAATCTTTCTGCCTTCTGGCACATGATCCCAGCCGTTGGGACGGTGATACACTGAGTGTAACATCAATCCTTGATGTGTCTCAGATTCAGACAGATACGGTTCGGCGAAAAGTGTCTTGGCTACTGTCAAGCCTGCTTGGTAATAGGAATTGCCTGCGTCTGATTCACCGTGCTTTATAAGATAGTTACCGAGTCGGATAAGTCCTTGTGCTGCAATCGCCGCTGCTGAGCTATCTACGGGTTCGAGATCGTTATACGGATCTGAGGGGACTGACAGATAATCACCGAGATCTGCCAAACCCGGAGCACCTGTATCCCAATACGGAATCCCATCTTGTGCGGTGTTCTCAATATAGAAGTCGGCGGTGGCTTCGGCTGCTTTGCGCATGTGTGCTGTTGCCAATGCGTATCCACCAAAAGGTTCAAGATCGTCTTCGGATAACGTGTCGAAAAACTCAAGCTGCTCAGCGTATCCTGTGATGATCCATGCCAACCCACGTGTCCACGTCGTGAATGGTGAATACCCTTGCTGCGTGCTTGGACAGCGATAATTTCCATCGTTTGTATTGAAGATAGATTCATGCACAACCCGTCCACGCAGGTCAAATGCATCACGTCCTTCGCCGTAGTAGACGTTATAGGAGGCAGTCGTCTGCGAATGCTGGAGCAGGCGTTCCATCAGATTGATAGCGACATCACCTTCACCCATCAACACCGCACCGAGCGTATGCCCAAGTCCTAAAGCGCGTAGAGAACGGATCGTGTCCGAAAAGAGCGAGTGCGGTCCATTGAAAGAGGCGATGTATCCCGTTCCATCTTGAATCTGGGTCCAACGACTCGCTTGCACGGCAGCGGAGGCTTTCAATGCGAGTTCGTAGAAGTCCATTTCACTGTCGTTCCACGGGATTACACCCTCCCGCATCAGCCGACGGAGGTTGCCATAAGTGGAAACGTTGTTGAACCCGTGGTCATGCACACCGATGTGTGTGACGTGCGGTGCCATTTTTTCGATCGTGTTCCGTCTACCGATCTCAAGGAACTGCTCATCACCGGTGGCATCGAATTGGAGGATGGCAGAACCGAATTGAAAACCTTGTGTCCATTCTGTCCATCCGCGTGTTGTGTAAGTGCCAGCGACAGTGAAAACGGGTGTGCCTTTTTCAGGGGGCCACGTATCCTCAATGGCTAAAATCTTTTGACCTGAGCATTCAAAAAGCCTCTGAATTTGAGGTTTTAGGTCTGCGATGCGTAATGAATCGTTTATCTGCATGTTGCTATGATTGCCTCCTCAGTACATTAAAACTGCATCACGACGCGTCTGCGGGATGCGTATTTATGTACCGTTCACATATCACTTGGATGAGATTGGTTGTCGATTTACCAGGTACGTTCAGACCGACGATAACCTTACCGCCGTTTGCCTCAACGACCTCTCTTTCAATGAGTTGCTCCAATTTATAGTCGCCACCTTTAACGTGGATATTCGGTTTGAGTTCAGAAAGTAGGTCGATAGGTGTTGATTCCGGGAAGATCACGACATAATCGACACATTCTAATCCGGCGAGCATTTCTGCGCGCTCTGCTTCAGGGACGAGTGGACGATTTTCACCTTTAAGTTCCCGGACCGAACTATCGCTATTGACTGCTACTACGAGCAGGTCGCCGAGTTGGCGTGCTGCTTGTAGGTACCGGAGATGCCCTAAATGCAGGACATCAAAACAGCCGTTGGTGGTTACAACGGTTGTCCCGTCTGCTTTGGTTTGCTGAAGAATAGTCGCAAGCTTGCTGCGATCATATATTTTTGGGTTTGACATTTTTTATTTTAGTAAGACCCTCTGCTGCTCTAATCTCGGATTTCAAAACGTTAATAGTTTAGCATGCTTGTGCTTGTTTGGCAAGTTTTTCCACGTTGCATGATTGCCAATTTTTTGCTATAATAACATGGGAATTCGGGGTTAGAAACCCCTCCCACAATGTAAAATACTTCAAACGCTTTGTTCAACCCCCTATACTTGTAGTAGCAACTTGGATTACAATAGAGGCGATTTCGTGGCTAACAGATTACTCGCATTAGGAGAGAAGATATGATAGAGAAGATAGTAAACGCACATAAGAGACTGCCGATTTGTACGCTTGGTGCGGATGGACACGGTAAAACGACGTTGACAGCAGCGATAGCGAAGGTCGTCGCAAGGATAGGGGCAATACACACAGAAGGAAACATTGAGTTTGAGGCGCAACCCCCGATTCATCACCCTATCCGAGAAGGGGTTGGCATCACCTACCGGGCAATCGCTTATGAAACCAGCGGCAAATTTTATACACAAATTGACTGCGAAACATCCCTTGATATTGTCAAAATGTTGATTAGTGGTTCACCGGAGATTCAAGGCGCAATCTGGGTAGTGGACGCAGTTGAGGGTGTCACACCCGACTCCGAAGCACATCTCCGCCTCGCGAACGATATGTATTTACCAGCAGTACTTGCTTTTCTCAATACGGGTGGTGTTCCTGAGGGTGATGAAATCTTAGAGATCTGTCAACAAGAGATGAGCGAACTCCTGAATGCGTATGGAGGCAAATCGGCAGGGGTGCCGATAATCACTGGTGATGCCCGTAGAGCGTTAGACTACAAAGGGGACAGGATTACCTCTGATCAGTGGCAACCGATTGTTGATTTGATCGTCGCCATGAATCGCTTAATGCCTGCCCTCGTGGATACTGAACGGTTACCGCTCATTATGCCGATTTATGAGATTACTGATGAAACAAAGGAGAGCGTTTCCGTGCGTGGGGCAATTGTGCAGGGCCAAATCGGTGTTGGACAGGCAGTGGATATTGTTGGTAAAGGGGACAGGATCAAGACGCGGGTTATCGGTATAAAGGAGAATGAGGTGTCTGTCGAATCCGAACCAGACTGGTTGTCCGTTGGGCAGGTGCTTTGCACACCAAAGACGGTCAAATCACATTCTGAGTTTACTGCGCTCATCTATTTGCTGACGTTTGAAGAGAGCGGGACACATATTCCGCTGATTGAGAACGATAGACCTGACATCTATCTGTGGGGTGTTGATATGCCAGCACATCTGCAGCTTCCACCTGAACTCTCACTTGTTACGTCAGGAACTTACGCACATGTCACAGTCGAACTTGACCTGCCGTTGGTGATGGAGATTGGGACCAGATTTGAGGTTAAAAAGATGGGCACGCGGATTGGGTTTGGTGTTGTGACAGGTGTGGTTTAATTTGTGGGAGTCGGTTTAATACAGTTTTCAGTCTGTCTTTCGTTCGTCGGTAAATCGTTTCGATTTGAGTTCGTATCTGGGTAGTGTGCCGAGTGGCACCGATTTTACGTCGGCGCGTAAGCCTAAAACGTCTCGGATGGCGGTGGTCACGGCAGTAACGGTATCGGTAGGATGTGGGTTTGTAGATTCAATCTGGATTTCGAGTTCATCGAATGTCTCTGTGTTGTAGGCACGTACGGCGAATTCACGTACCTCTGGGAACTCTAAGATGATGTTTTCGATTGTAGCGGGATATACATTCAGACCGCGGATGATGAGTGCGTCATCAATTCTGCCGATAACGCCACCGTCAAGGACACGACTCTCTCTACCACATTCGCACGTTGTGGATTTCAGTTTAACATAGTCGCCTGTTTTGTAACGGATGACTGGCATGCCGATGCGTCCTAAATTGGTGATGACTAATTCTCCTGCATCTGCCGGATTACCGGTTTCTGGATCGAGTACCTCACAAATAAACTCGTTTTCGTTGAGGTGGACACCTGCCTGTGGTTCGCACATAACACCCCATGCGCCGACCTCTGTTGCCCCGGTATGATCGTAAGCACGAGCTCCCCAACAATCTTCAATCCGTTGTCTTGTCGCCGGTATACTTGCACCCGGTTCACCAGCATGGATGGTGACCCGTACCGAAGATTCTTCCCGGAGATTGATGCCGTCTTGTTCTGCGACCTCTGCGAGTCTTAATGCGTAAGTCGGTGTGCAGATGAGCACTGTCACATCGTTGCTGAGGATGGCACGAATACGCTGTCCGGAGGTAAAACCTCCATTTGCGATTGTGAGTGCCCCGAGCTGCTGCGCACCGTGATATGCGCTCCAGAAACCGATAAAGGGACCAAACGAAAACGCGGGCATGAGCCGGTCTGCCGATGTCACGCCAGCAGCGTCGTAAATCTCTCGCCAGCACTTACCCCACCAATCCCATGATTCTGTTGTATCTAACCAGCGTAAAGGTGCACCTGTCGTTCCTGATGTGCGATGGAGACAGGTGTATTGTTCCAGTGGGAAGGTCAGATTTGTACCATAAGGTGGGTGTGATACCTGATCTGCACTCAGTTCTGCTTTTGTCGTAAAAGGGAGCTGCTGATAATCTGCCAACGTCTGCACATCGTTTGGATGTGTGATTCCGGCTTGAGTGAGTTTATGTCGATAGAAGGCATTTGTATCTAACACTGCAGCAAGCATCTCGCGGAGGCGGTTTAATTGTTTCTTTATGTCCATGTCTTACGTATATCGTGTGTTCTGGTGTTCTGGGGCATAGAACGCAGGGAGCAAGCTATCAACTCGGAGTAGCCCACGTTGCGTCAATTGAATCTCATCTGATTCGGCGTTGATGTGTAGCATACCATCATTCTGCAGTTTCTCATAGGCTTCGGCGTAAAGTGTGAGGATATCAGCGTTGAACTTCGTTTTGAAATAAGAGGGACTGATTCTACCGAGTTTGAGTTGCAGAATCATTTCTCGCGTTAACCGTTCCGCCTCCGTAGGTTTCAGGGCGCGATAGACTGGGAGTCTGTCTTCTTCAAGATGACCGAGATAGTCGCCCCATGAAGGTGCGTTTTGAAAGTGAATCCCGCTCAGGTGTGAAAAAGATGCCACCCCTGTGCCTATCATATCGCTTCCTTGCCAAACTGCGTCCCGATATACGAACTGGCACGGTTTATCGTTCTTAATCACAGTGTACGCGCTTGCTTGTGCATAACCGGCTTGTGCAAACTGCTCAAAAGCGTATTGATGCCATTCGCGTTTGAGTTTCCAATCTGCTACGGGGAGTGCGTCGCCACCGAGGATGTCTTTGGAATAGACCGTGTTGAACGGCAGCTCCAACTGGTAGATCGTAACGCTATCTGGATCGAGTTCAATCGTTTTGCTGACCGTTTCACGCCAACTTTCCCATGTCTCTCCTATCATACCTGAGATGAGATCAATGTTAACCTGATCGAACGCCAACGACTTTATCCATGGCACGATGCGATATACCTCTTTAGTGAGGTGTGCTCTGCCATTTTCGGCGAGGATTTCGTCGTTCAGATTCTCAACACCGAGACTCAGTCGCGTCACGCCGATTCCTTTGATGGCATCCACTTTCTTTTCTGTTAATGTTCCTGGTTCGCATTCAAACGCGACCTCTTCAGCAGCATCCCATGGCATCACCTGTTTCACTCTGTCAACGAGGGTTGTGAGGTGTTTGACGCTGATATAGGAAGGGGTGCCACCTCCAAAATAGACGAATTTCAGGGGTCTACCTGCGATTGCGGGCTGTTTTCCGTAGAGTTCGATCTCTTTCGCGAGCGCATTGAGGTAGGTATCAATTTCTGAACTGTTTTTATCGGTATAAACCCGAAAATAGCAGAACTTACACCGCTTGCGACAGAAAGGGATGTGAAGGTAAAGTCCAAGGGTGGCATCGGGGCGCGGCTGTTCGCCAAGTGCTTGCTCCACTTCTGGCACATCTGATTCGCCCCAAGTGGAATATGGAGGATAGTTTGAGACGAAAACGCTTCCGACGGTCGTCTGTTTTGAATCTATTCCTGCAGTTGCAGGTTCTGGTTTAGTTTTTGACATTATTTATTTTCTCCAAAGCAGTAGAGGATACCGTCGTCGGTCCCGATATAGAGTCTGCCATTAGCCACACTGGGTGAGGCGACAATTGATGAGCCGGTTGCAAATTCCCACACTGATTTTCCTGTAGATATATCTAAAGCGATGAGTGTACCGCGTGTTGTCCCCAAAAAAGCACGTTTTCCGACGATAACGGCAGACGACTCAATACGCGATTTGGCTGTATAGGTCCATAACGGTTCTCCAGTCTCAGGGGAAAGCGCGTGGACCATCTTATCCCGTCCACCGATGATAACCATGTCTTCAGTTAGGGCAGCTGAGGCGAAGAATGGAAATCGCCGTTTTGGATGCCGATACCGCCATGCAATCTCGCCATTATCTAAGTTGACTCCGAGTATTTCAGAGCCATAGGTCCCACAATAAATTTGATTACCTAATATCGCTGGACTTGCCCCGACGTACGCGCCGAGGTTAACTTGTTGTGTCTGTGTGCCATCGTCGATATTGAGAACACGAAGGTAACTATCGCATCCGGTGACGATAGCGAAATTCCGCACATCGCCAGATTCGTTTTCGGACTCTGTCCAGATGCCGGGAGTGCCGTGGACATAACCTTCTGTCTCAAATTTCCAGATGAGTTCTCCGTTTTCTCGGTTAAGACAATAGAGGAATCCGTCATACGAGCCGAATAGCACACGATCACCAACAAAATTGGCTGACGATATGATTTCACCTTCTGTATGGACCAGCCATTTTACTTGCCGGTTGTTGATGTCCATTGCATGAAAGACACCTTCACCGTCACCGAAGTAGATTACGCCGTTGTCCACTGAAGGTGACGCTTTAATAGGTCCAGTCGCCTGATATGTCCATTTTTTTTCTCCTGTTTGGGCATCAATTGCGTAGAGAAGTCCGTCTAATGCTCCGATATAGGCGGTGCCATCAACAACTGCAGCGGTGGATTCAATCATATCTCCTGCTTGAAAAGTCCAGAGCAGTTGAAGATTTTCAGGAAGTTCGGAGTCGGCAACACCGGTGAGTTGTGGATTGCCGCGAAAACTTGTCCAATCGGCAAACGATGTGTGTCCAGTGAAGAGCAGTAGGAACAAAACACTTCGGACAACAAATTGAGATATGGAATGGTTTATACTAATAGGCTGCTTCATAAAGTTTCGTAAAATCTTGTATGTTCAGAGGACGTGGATTAAACTGGGCAGTCCACTGTATTGATGCTTCTTTTGCTAATGTGGGTATATCTGTTTTTTCTATGGTATATTGGACATCGCACTCCCGTAGTGTGTTCGGCAAATCGCCAGTCTGCTTTAATGCTACGATTCTGTCCGCTAAATCTCCGTCTGAAAATAGTCCATGATAGAGTTCTCCGGCGACGGCACTGTTGAATCGTATAACGTATGGTAGCGTCAATGCCACAGCGATGCCGTGGGTAATATTGTATCTCGCTGTCAACGGATTGGCGCAGGCATGCGCGGCGCCTAACATTGAATTTTCAATTGCGAGTCCAGCGAGGTATGCCCCGAATAACATATTGCTCCGTGCTGCAACGTTTTTGGATTCAAGAGCTGCTTCAAAGTTCGCGTTTAATAACTGCCACGCATGTTGCGAAAACATCTGTGACATCGGATTCCTTCTGGTCGCGACGTAGCTTTCGATGGCATGGGCAATTGCGTCTATACCTGTTGCTGCCGCCACCGATCTTGGCAAAGTTTCAGTGAGTGTAGCATCCAGAATTACGGTTCCAAATTTCGCTTTTCTATCCCCACACGCCATCTTGATATGTGTCTCTCGCTGCGCGATGAGCGCAAAAGATTGTGCTTCGCTGCCTGTGCCGATTGTTGTGGGAACGCCAATAGAGGGAAGCATGGGTTGTGTTGCTTTGTTGATGCCCCAGTAATCCTCCATTTTGCCGCCGTTTGTGAGCAGGAAGTTTGCACCTTTCGCACAATCCATCGCACTACCACCACCAAGCCCAATGATGAGATCTATCGGGGCGTCGGCTTTCGCAACAGCAACGGCAGCTTCAACGTCATTCGTTGTTGGGTTCGGAGAAACATCGGCGAAGACATAAGCGGCAATCCTTTCACTTTGCAACGCTGAAATTGCTCTTTCGAGAATACCGGCTTTTTCGATGCCTCGGTCCGTCGCGATCAAGACGCGGCTGCCTCCGAGCGTCCGAGTCAGCTCGCCTAATTTTTCAATACTGTTTTCACCGAAAATGACCCGTTGTGAAAGTTCGGAATCAAAGGTTTGCATGTTGTGCTTTACAGTCATTTGATTTTTGTAAATTTTTTCTCGTATTTCGGACTTGCCTTTAAACATGATACCAGAAGTCGAGGGGCAAAGTCAAGTTAGAGAACTGACTTAGTAAGATTATTTTTGGTAATTTTTAGAGTTACTTATACACTATAGTCGCGCATGGAGAGGGACGAGGCACGGGGACCTCGTCGAACGTAGTGTGTGAGCGAGGTTAGAAACCTCGCCAACGGTGGAGAGGATGGAGCAGGTTTAGCAGGATGGATTTTTCAGTATATCTAACTCCATGCGTCGTGTAAGAACCGCAGCCAGTTGCCGTGCATAATAGCGGAAATGTCATCGGCAGTATAACCGCGTGCCTCCAACAAACTCGGTATCTTCTGTAAATCAGCGATGGTATCCAAGTCGCTGGGAGACTGCTCCTGTCCATAGCCGCCATCCAAGTCTGTACCAATAGCTGCGTGACGGCTGTTACCCGCCAACTGGCAGATATAGTCGATGTGGTCAACGACACTGTTCAGGGTAACCTTGTCGTGTTGGGTTTTACCGGTAATCCAACCCGGGTGGAGCATCCATGCATCAAAAGCAGCACCGATGACGCCATCCCGCTCAAAAATTGCGCGTAATTGTGCATCGCTAAATTGGCGTTGATGCGGAACCAATGCGCGGCAGTTATTATGACTGGCGAGGACTAATCCGTTGTAGTGTTCTAATGCTTGCCAGAACGCTTGATCTGAGCAGTGCGTGAGGTCGAGAATAACACCTAAGCGTTCCATCTCAGCCAGCAGGGGCGGACCGAGTTCTGTCAATCCGATTTCGGTGCCTGTCCCACCGGCATAGCGTCCGGGACCATAATGCGTCAATCCAAGCATGCGTAACCCACCATCAACCCATGCTTCTAATTGTGTGGGGGTCAGAATTGGGTCGGCACCCTCCATACTAATCACGAACCCCAGCGGCGGTGTATTGTCGTAATCGTTTGCGTCACCTATCGCCTTACTTTCCCAATCCCGCCAAATGTCGATATGTCTATCCAAGTTTTCTCGGTTCGTGATAATCCGCACATAATGCAATG
The DNA here is from genome assembly GCA_958295815.1 of Candidatus Poribacteria bacterium. GTDB lineage: Bacteria > Poribacteria > WGA-4E > WGA-4E > WGA-3G > WGA-3G. Next base: position 1,991,349 of record OY282374.1, read on the forward strand.
CCTCCAAGGCACGGTAGTAAGCCAATTGCCCTTGAGCGATGCCGTAGGATTGGGCAGGCGAAGCGAAATCGAAATGTGGGGAAGGTCTACCAGTGGATCGGGCGAACAGGGTAACGAAACTTAAGGCAATTCGTCCTTGACGCATTTCTGGGTAAGCAACGGTGCCTTGCTTGCCGACTTCTTGGGCGCGAATCGTATGGGCTGAACTTAACAGGTCTCGGTTGCCTTGTAAGGCATTCATAGAGAGATCAAGGTGGGCATCAATAATGAGCATAGGACATCCTTCTTTGATGGGTTGGAATGAAAAAAATCGAGTTAAGTACTATCTGGATACGCAGCGAAATGCGCTTGAGGTGTGCCATTTCCATAATCTCCGTCACAGGCATTGAGCAGCCAACTGCTAAGACGGGCAACGATGTCCGGGTGATCGGCTGCGAGGTCATTCTCCTCGCGATAGTCGTTTGTGAGTTGATATAACTGAAAACTGTCTGTACTGTTTATATACCGTAATTTCCAACCATCCGACGTTACCAAAGCAGGACCGAGGCGAGAGGCATATACGACCCAGTCCCGGTTCTGTTGGATGTCAGGCTGGTCAAGTAGCGTCGGTAAGAATGATACCCCGTCTTTACCTTGTGGCATCTCGACTCCGATGAGGTCAGCGAAGGTCGGCATTAGGTCGTAGTTCGCGAGAATATGGTTCGACACCTGATCGGGTGTAATCTTTCCGGGGAAACGGATAATGTAAGGAATTCGCGTGCCGCCTTCCCAACTTGAGAACTTCAAGCCTCCCATACCGTCGTTTCCGTTAAACACGTCGCCACCGGTCTCCGAATAGAATTTCGTTGTGATTTCGTCATACGGTTCACCGTCTAGGTTTTGTCTCCGACCGGAAGTCCGTCCTTCCTGTAAATAATACACTTCGTGACCGTTATCCGAGCAGAGAACAATCATCGTGCGGTCGTCAATTCCGAGTCTTTCGAGTTCATCCAAGATAATCCCAACAGTCTCATCCAGTTTAAGGATCATGGAAGCATATTCTTTCTCATACGTCGTCAGCTCCGAAGCGTGTTTTACTGCAGGATGGATGTCAGGGATAGCAATCGGACCATGCGGCAACTGTGAAGGGTGATACAGAAAGAAAGGTTGGTCTTGGTGGGTGCGGAGGAACTCGACGATCTTTTCGTTAAAAATGTCCTGAGAATACACAGCTTTTCCTTGTCGATTCCTTCGGCGCGCGATGTTTTCCTCAGATTCCCAGTTTAAATTTACGGCACAGTCGGCATGTGTATTGCCGCTAATATGCGTGGGTTGCCCGTTTTCAAAGAGAAAAGGTGGATAAAAGCCGTGGCAACGGGCATGGTCATAGTAACCGTAGTGATACTGCCAGCCGTGCCGACGAATGCGCGCTCCTGTTGTCGCAAAACCCCATTCAAGTTTTCCTATTTGTCCAGTAACGTAACCCGCATGATCAGCAATCTCTGCCAAGAAAATATCATCGGGACCCGCCTGAAGACCGGTTGTATGAATCAATTCGGTGATTTGGCTTTGTGTCAATTCACCAGCACTCATCCTGTCATACAATCCCCCTTGCGTGTAGGTCCATGTTCCGTCATGGCAATCGTGGAGACCTGTTAGCATACTTGCCCGTGATGGGGCGCAAAAGGCACAACCGTAGGCGTGGTTGAACTTCATACCTTCGTTCGCAAGACGGTCAATATTCGGTGTCTCGAAATGTTGCTGACCGTAGCAACTCAACATGCCGCGTCCGAGGTCGTCACCGTAGATGAGAATAACATTCGGGTTGTCTGTCATGCGTGTTGGCTATTCCTTTAATCTGTAACAGAGAGAAAAATGGGGTTCAAACTTTTTTGGACACCCGTTCTGCCAACCGAGCGAGTGCTGGCGATGCGTCTAATTTATCAAGTTCTGCCTCAATTATGACAAATTGTTGCGTCTCGGCAAGTGCTGCCTTCATAGCAGTGTCGAATTCGCCCTCGGTCCGGACAGCAAATGCGCGTCCTGTACCGAAGAGTTCGGGTATACGGGTATAGTTCCAATTCTCTATATCGTTAAATGTCCCTTCAACAAGGGGACGGATGGTGCCATATCCACTGTTGTTCAAAATCAGAATAATCGGATTGAGTCCGTAGCGGATGGTTGTTGACAGTTCGGTGCCGGTCATTTGGAATGCCCCGTCTCCGACGATCACGATTGGACGTGCATCGGGCTTGCTGAGTTGTGCTCCAATTGCGGCGGGGATCGCAAACCCCATTGAAGTATAGTAGGCAAGCGCAATAAAATTGGTATGCGTTGGGAGTCGCAAGTCTGCAGCACCCCAGAGACTGTCCCCGATATCAGCGATAACCGTCATGTCATCGCTCAAGAATAGATTGAGCTGCTGGAACAGGCGATGGACTGTTAAAGATTGGTCGGCTATCATCTCAAAGGGTTCAGGCACTGTCAACACCCATTCCAAGTCTATGTCCCCTCGTTCTTGGAGTTTCGGAGCACCCAAACCATCAATAAAATCCTGAAACATGACATCTTCATAAGTAGAGTATCGAACGGTGATTTTATCCGATGTAGCATGGACACAGCGACTTCGCTCAAGATTTGCGGTGTAAATTCCAAGGTTGACATCCGTCATGAAGGCACCGAGAATAATAACGCAATCGGAAGTTTCAACGAGTGTTGTGATTTCGGCTCTGCCCATCGCGCCACCGTAGATCCCCAAGTAGAGCGGATGTCCCTCCGGCATCACAGATTTGCCGAGCAGCGTTACCGCTACCGGAATCTGTTTCTCTTCGGCAAGACTGAGTAGTTTGTCTTGGAAGCCGAATCTGTGGAGTTCGGCACCCGCCAAAATGATTGGATTGTCGCTCTGATTTATGAAATTAATTGCGTCGGATAAGGCGGCATTCAACGTTTCAGAGTCACTTTCGTGTTCACCTGTTGACGGACGTTGGTAAAGTGCCCCTGGCGTACCTACTATATCTCGTGGCAATTCAATGTAGCCCGGACGCTTATGCCAATAGACAGTATCCAGCACTCTGTCTATCTCATTGAAGGCGTTAAAGGGTTCGTCGATGAGTGTTGATGCAACGGTGATCTCCTCATAGATACGTTGCTGTGTGTAAAAATCTCTGCCTTTATGGTGCAGAAGCGCGCCTTCGCCGCGCTCATTCATCCCTGGGCTGCCGCTAATGACAACAAGTGGTGATTTTTCGGCATAGGCACCCGTGACAGCGTTAACCATAGATAACCCACCGACGCAGTAAGTGACACACGCAACACCCATGCCATTTATGCGTGCATAGGCATCTGCCGCAAATCCGGCAGTCTCTTCTCGCGTTGTCCCGATGTGTTGAATCGGACTCTGCTCAATCAAATCGAAAAACTGAACTACATAGTCGCCAGGGATGCCGAAAATGTGGTCAATACCGTAACTTTCTAATTTTTTTAGAAGGTACTCGCCGATAGTGAGTGGGTTATTTTGCATTGGAACTCCTTGGGCAAAATCATCGCGGAGAAAAATATCACTGAATTTGCGAGTTCTTGAGGCAATCAATGACTTACCTGTTCGCGCTAACTCATAGATTTTTCTTATCGAACTCACGTTAATAAATCGAGTTCTTTGAAGGTATTACCCAACCTGAAATGCTCGTTGCCGATAGAGATGCTCGAACAAATTGCCCTCGTGCGGACTATCCCAAGAAATCTGATTCGTCGGGATTGCCCCTAAGTTGAGTCGATCAATGAGCGGCGTCGCTATGAGATCTCGTGTGAGCGATGCATCCTCTGTAATAGCGGTTGCAACCAACGTCGCACCCATAGATTCAGCTAACGCTGTTGATGGCACTTCCACAACACTCACGAATGGGAATGGGAATTCCGTGTTTGCCAATGGATGTTCTGCATCCTCGCACCAGATAACAGTCGGTCTGAGGAAGGTGCAGCCATCTAACTCAACAACTCTGTCCCCGGTTGTTAATTCTATCGCGCCGGGTTCTTTGAGGTGCTGATCAATCAGAGACGAGATACCGTGTGCAGATTTCGGATTTGCCCACGCTGCGATTCCAGCATCTGGATGATCAAGCGGTTTCGGTTCAATGCGTGCCAAGCGTTCTGTTAGTGCTTCAGCAATCTCACGTCCGTCTGCTGTTACCCACACTCCAGAGGCGTTAATACAGGACCTGCCACCGTTCTTGGCGACCGATTCTACAATAAGATCGAGATACTGTTCCCAATTGCTCTGTGTTCCTTCGTGGATAATAATTTTACTGCGTCCGGGTCCGTGGATTTCGACACGAGGCGTATTCACCCAGGGTGCGACGGTTGAACCGCCACCGAAGAGCATAGAACGTCCGCATCGGGACAAGATCTCATTGGCACCGCTGTAATCGGTAGGATAGAAACTGAACCCTTCCGCAGGAGCACCGGCCGCGATAAACGCTTGTGCTATACGATAAGGCGTCCACGGTTCCTCACGACCCGGTTTTAAAACGAGTGGCACTTTTAACGGGATGGCAGATACCCATAACGAATGTACACCGGGCGAATTGCTGGGTAACACGGCACCCAGTGAGTCGGTCTCACAGACGTAACTCAACGTCCGTCCGTTTTGGACTCCCCAACCAGTGTCAAGGACTTGTAAATCCATGCCGCGGGTGAGTCCATCTAAAACTGTATCAATGTTTTCCAAGACGCCTTGAATCTTACCCAGATTTTGCTGACAGAGGGATTCAGGCAGACCGGTTGTTCCGGAGACTTGTTGGATATAATCTGTCGGAGATTGATCAGTTCCATCAAGGGGCAGCGATGCCGTTGTGAACAGACGCGCTGCCTCCTTGCAGATGGAAATCAATTCAGCGACAGAATGTTGTCCAAGTGCCTCTTTTTGGAGACCGATGTCAACGAGGTCTTTCGCTATCAATCCTCGATTGGCTTGGCTCACCTCGACCAAGGGTTCACCGGTTTTAATATGTGATACGCGAACGGTGTTCAGACTTCTGTAAGAACGTCCGGCGCGTAGAATTGGGATGTGTATCATCGTTTGCTATTGGGTTGCGGCACAGCGGCGTGTGCCTATTACTTTACAGCTACGGCACAGCGGCGTGTGCTTATTACTTTCCAGCTACGGCACAGCGGCGTGTGCTTATTACTTTCCAGCTACGGCACAGCGGCGTATGCCTACTACTTTGTCTGCTACGGCACAGCGGAGTGTGCCTACTACTTTGTCTGCTACCATGTAATTTTCGCTACCCATCCGGAGGCGGCATCGCAATAGAGGAAATTGTCACCGTAGAGCGATAAACCGTGCGGTTCAGGGCAATCTTCAGGGACTTCAATATGATCGATCGGTGTGCCGTCTTCAAGGTCGAGTTTGACAATAACCCTATCGGAGGTATGCGTTGACCAAAGTCCATCTTCAACACGAATCATACCGTGTCCACGTCCATGCGGCAGCGGAAGCGTCTTTTGCACAGACCAATCCGATATTCTGACTTTGTGTGTGACTTGGTTCGAGAGTGTTTGGACCCACAGATGTCCTTCGTCGTAATGGTCGTATTCAACGCCGTGTGTGCCACCACCATCGGGTATAGGATAACGTCCGAGGGTTTCACCGGTATCGGGATCGACTTTGAAAATTTCGCCTGAGTTGGCATCTGTATCTCGGACAGGACGCCAGCGTTCTCCAGATCCATTTGCGGCTAACCAGAGTGCGCCGTCACCATAAGTCATCCCGCTTGTGTTAGAGGATTCGCTCGGGATGTCGCGAATAAGTTTTGGCACGGTATAGTCGACGTCTGCTGTAATTTCGACCAGTGCGACTCTATCGGTAATCTGATCGACGATCCACAAACCGTCGTCTGTCACCTGTAAACCGTTCGGCACTGCATAGGGGGACCGGAAGACTTTTTCAATTTTCGTTATCATGTTCAGGCTCCTTTTTAGGGCTATCGACTTGTGCTAAAGAAGACTTTAGCCACATTAAATATTGGGATTTCCGTTCACTGCTGGGAAAAGATGCGAGAAACTCATTTGCTGGCAAGTGTTGTATGAATTTCAATTCCGGAGTCAGAATTAGTGAGTCCACCGGATAGACAAAATGCTCGTGAAGTTTTGCAGCCAAGGCGGCTGCAGCAGTTCCTTTGGCGCCTTCTTGAAGCTCAGGCAATTCTCTTAGCAAAACCCAGGCATTCACAAAGTGTGCGTTGAGGAATTTGATAATTTTCGATGAGGAGAGAGGACCCGCTCTCAATATTTTACCCGTCCCTCAGCACGACTCGTCATCGAGTGCGCCAAATAAAACCAGCGCATGGATGGGACGATCTGTTGCTTTGGCGAGTTCGGCTGTCTCTTCAATTGATGTCCACTCAATTTCAGCAAATTTATAGAGTGCCGCCTTTAGTTTTTTACGTGCTTTTTCCTCGGTGATGGCGGTTTCCCATGCTATCTCATGTACAGACGCTTCTGATAAAAGGGAAAGTTCCATACGTGGAACAAAGGCGATATCGGCTACTCCAAACGCGGTAATACCAACATTACTATTACGTGGTGGAAGGAACAGAGAGAACTCAACAACCTCTCCTGCCTTACGATTCAGTACCAGTCGTCCTGCAAATTGTGCTGGCATGAAACGAGCACCGGGTACGTCCAGTTTGAACTGTGCATGAATTCGCAAAGTGACCTCGGCATAGTCTGGGGAAATTGCCCGTAAACACCCTTTTGCTCCCTCAGGTCGACGCGTTCTGTTAGAAAAAACAGCGAGTTCCATTGTCGCACCGGGATGAAACTGACGGAGGAAAGGGAGGATTCCTCCTGGATCGAGTTCCCAAACATCACCGACCTTAGCGGATGAGGGTGGAAGAAAAGCCTGAAAATCTGCCGAGTTGTAATCCTTCAGTGGATGTATAGGTTTGAATTTGAACAAGTCTAACGCCTGTTTCCACGTCATATCAAGCAGTTCAGGAAAACGTCGTTTAATATATTTTTCCTTGAGACGCTTAAACTTTTCAGGTGTTGGTTGATGCAGATTATAGGTGGAATCCGAAATCGGATCCCAATGTGCTTGTACTTTCACCTTCGCAGTCCTGTTAAGAGCGTTACTGAAATCTACCATCGCTTACCTCCTATGTTAGGATGATTGAGTATGTACACAGCCAGAAGGATTAATAGACACCCACAACAACACTTTCTTGGAGTTCTGTGAGTAGGCGTAGGTTTTCAACGCCGTCCCAAGGATATTCGGGGATCGGTTTAGCACGTTCGGCTTCGTCACGCTCCAGAAAACGGGGCATGAAAAATTCTTTCGTCAGCGTCGTGAGCATAACGCGTCCGGTTTCGCCGTAATCGACGAGTTCTTCTGGATTTTCTGGGTTAACCAATTCAATGACGGCGCGCGGTTGCGGTGGATAGTAGATAATTGCATAGTTATCCGCTGGATCGAAAGGTTTACAAGTGGCTAAGCCCATCAAGGTGTTGCCGTAAGTCGGAATGAAGTCTATACCCGGGACGAGTTCCTCACGGGCAAAACGATGGAATTGGGCATCCATCTCGGTGCCACCACAAAAGATGCCTTTGATACCGACTTTAGGCAAGGAAATCTTCTCGCACAACGCCTCGAGGAGTTTCGGTGTGGTGAAAAGACATTGGACGTTTTCATGGGCGCGTAACACGTTGAGTGCCTGACCAATGACATGGTTTTTATAGGCGTCCAATTCCTCATTTTTCCCGTAACGCACGAGTTGGTTCACCCAGCGTGGGTCGAGGTCGACGTGGAAACAGATGCCGCCGCGGTGTTGGGCGAGGTGTTCGACGGCAAGCCGTAAACGGCGCGGTCCTGTTGGACCCAACATGAGCCAATCGCTACCGGGTGGGAAACCTTCCTTAGAGAGCGTTTTACTGAACAGTTCATAGTCGATGTGGAAATCACGGATGCTGATTCTGGTCTTAGGAACACCTGTCGAGCCGCCGGTTTCAAAGACATAGATCGGTTCATTGGCGTAAGCCTTCGGCACCCAACGTCGAACGGGTCCACCGCGTAGCCATTCGTCTTGGAAATGTCCGAGGCATTTGAGATCGGCGTAGCATCCAATTTCTTTTCTCGGATCGAAGTCAAGGTTTTCCGCGAATTCTAACCAAAACGGAGAGCCGGTCTCAGGACTGAAGTGCCAATCGATGATTTCCCGGACGTGTGCGTCGAGTATTTTTTCAGAATTTGTAGTTTTTTGGGAGAGATTCATTTGCATAGCAAGCCTTTTACACAGCACCATTTGTTTGGTGCTTTTAAATTTAATCTATTGGTTTGTCGGGACTGATTCCTTGATATGCTCGATCAAAAGTACATTCACTAAGGTCTCAATTGATACACCTTGCGACTGTGCTTTTATTGAGAGTTCCTCGGCGATTTCCGGGAGAATTGCAACACGAATTGCCTGATTGGTATCGAAACGGAACCATTGTCCGTCCTCTTCCATAAAATCGGCTGTGTCAAGGTTGTCCCAAAAAGCGGCCTCTTCCTCATAAGTCGAAAATTCTGGCACTTCTAATGCTTTCATCTTCGGAGTCTCCTAAAATTTTGCTTTTCGCGGTCAGTCATGTTTCGGGCAGTAATAGGTTTATAAACTGACTCTTGGATACGTTCTAATACTATAAATAAGTATCGTCCATCCAAGGTCTGACCGTAGACAAGATAGCGGTCACGTCCCTGACGGCGAGCTAAGTGGGACAGGTCATTACAGACTTCCCATACTTCGTTAGGTTCTACATTATGTCGGGCAATGTGTTCAACGCGATAGTCCCTCTCAAGATATGAGATACCTTCCAAGTGACTCCGGTGTTAGGTAAATTACTATTCCGAAATTGCGATTAGCGTATTACGCGTTACAATGTAAAGCACCCCATCTTTTGCCACAGGAGTGGTGTAGACAGCACTGCCCATATTCGTTTCAAACAGGACCTGTTTCGTTTTTCCTGCTTTTAGGATAACAACATCACCGTCTTCGTCGCCAAGGTAAACTTTACCGTCTACAACATAGGGTGAACCCCATATTGCCGCGAAGGTGTCGTGTTTCCAGTAGAGATCTGCTGTGTTTACATCCAGACAGTAGAGGTATCCGCTCAAATCGGAAATATAGAGGAGTCCATCGGCGATTGCTACGGTGGACATCGTGCGGTTAAACTGTTCATCACCAAAGTGCCAGATCCCAGCCGTCTCAGTAATATCACCTGTTTGGGAGGCATCAATGCACCAGAGGTGTCCTACGCCTTCGCCGTGCTCTGGGTCTTGTCCGACGGCAACGAACACCTTGTCATCATAAACGACAGGCGTTGAAATAATGTTGTTACGTGTGCCGCGTCCGCCCAGTTCCCATTCAGAATCTTTCGGGTTACAGTCAAACTGCCAGATAATGTCGCCGGTTTCCGGGGCAAAAGCGTAAACCCAGCCATCACCACCGGGGATGATAACCTGCGGGACACCATTGATAACCCCGTAAGCGGGATTTGACCACTGCCCGTGCAGTATATTTTCACCGGGGGAAGCGTCTTCCCAAACGAGTTCACCGGTGTGTTTGTTCAAAGCGATAAAGGATGGGGCGTCGGGTGAAGGGATATGGATATGTCCTTCATCAACACCGTTGCTGGTTTCCAAGAAGAGGAGATCGCCAACGACAAGGGGTGAACAGGTTGCGAGGTTATGCGGAAAGACATCCAACTCATCCATCATATCGTAGCTCCAGATAATGTCGGCATCAATCTCACTGGTTTCGGTCTCTTCAGTGAACGGACCGTCGTTTTCGCCATCGAGAAAGGCTTCGGTGTCGATACAGACGACCTCACAGCGGTTGGAAATATAGTAGAGTCGATCGCCTTCAATATATGGGGTAGAGCAGATACCTTGTAGGGGCCAGTCGTTAACCCTACCTGAAGTGAGTTTGGTATGCGTGGCTTGCCAGAGGAATTTGCCATCGGATTCGTTAAACGCCATGATGATCCCGCGATCACCGGTCAATTTGGGATTTCGGAGTGCTTTGTTGTTCGTTCCGACAAAGACTTTTCCACCGATGACGAGCGGTCCGGCGTAGCTTTGCGAACCGAGTTCTGCTGTCCATTTGATATTTTCGCCAGTTTCCATGTCCCAACTCGCGGGAATATTTTCTTCGTCAGAGACCATGTTACGGCTTAACGTACCACCCCACAGTGCAAACTCTGTTTCCGCTGAAGCAGTGGATATTGCAAAAGCGAGAAGCACTGCGAGTTTTATGATGTAGATAAATCGTGATTTCCAAAGAGGTTTCAATTCATCGACTCCTTATGTTTTGACTTACGCGTGGTGTAATTACCATACTTTGAGATTGTCGTAGTAGATTTCAGTTGCGGAGTAGCCGTAGATGCCGGGACTTCCTTCGCGATTGGGCAGCGGGTCTTCGGCAGTGATTGTCCATTCTTCTGGTTCCGATTCTCCGGTACGCCACACCTTGCCTCGAATCACCGCTTTATCGTCCATGATCTCTACCATCATTTTCATTGTGTACCAGACATCCGTTTCCCATGGAAAGTCAATTTGTTTTGCCATTCGTAAATCAGATGCCCACGAACGGATTTGCAGACGTTGGTGTCTACCCATCATATCCAGTGTATAGCGATTCGCAATTAACCCAAGATCTGGGAGTCTGCGTTTATATTTGGTTCCCATCAGGTCAACCTGAATCTGATAGTTCTTCATTGTTGAGGGACCGAGATAGACATTAGACCGGTTTAGACCGCGTTGAACAGGCGTTTTGACTAAAACTTTATTGCCATCCATCTCGCGTACGAAGAATTTACCGGTTGCGCCAATCCAGTGGGTTGGTATTTTTTCGAGTTCAATGGTCTCGAAATCTTCTGTCCACGGGAGTGATGGAATAATACGGACACGGGCAGTCGCCTTCAAATCACCAGATCCTACAGTGACTGTGCCTGCATGTGCCCCGGCACTTTTATCGGGTGTGAATGTTCCATCTTCAAGCATGCCAGTTAAGCCGGTTTTTGCCCATTCTATAGCACCAATCGCACTTGTCTGTTTACCACCTGCGTCGAACCCGATGACGCTGAATTCAACTGTTTCCCCTGATGTGAGTGCTTCTGCGGGTGTAAGCAGTAGTGAAACAGCAGGAGCATCTGGCATTTTTTCTCGTTCTGGTGCCATCTCTTTGCTGGCACAACCGATGGTGAGGAGGCACGCAATAAGGATAGCGTAAATTGGAATAGAATTTCTCACTATTTTGTTCCTCCGATACAGTAGAGATGTTCTTCTGTGGTGAAATAGATACGTCCATCAGCGATAGCGGGAGAGCCAAAGATCTCGACGTAGTGCTCTTCATCGACTCTGCTTATTTCTTGGGCACTTAGTGACTCACACCCATCTTCGCTGGGTTGAAGGATAGCAAACCTTCCATTGACTTCTGTAACATAGAGTTTGCCGTCTGCCCAGACAGGTGAACCTTTGCCGACTTTGCCGATGTTGTGCATCCAGAGTAGTTCACCTGTATCTGCATTAACAGCGTGAATGTTAGCGGAATTATCAACGACATAGAGGGACCCGCCGTGAATTGTTGGAGATGCGTATCCAACGTTAACAGCGTCATATCTCCAAGTTTCATGCGTTTCGGTAACATCTCCAGTGCCAGTTGCATCAATACAGACAACGCGTCCCATCTCCGTACTATCTATATTCTCTTCGCTATGGGTGGCATAGACCTTCGTGCCTGAAACGATAACGGATGTGTTGATACCACGCTGACTCAGTTTGAATCCCCATACCATCTCGCCGGTATTCTGTTTCATGGCGTAGATACCGCCATCAGCGTTGCCGCCGATAATGAGTTGTTGTCCATTGATATTGGCGACGACTGGAGTGGAGTAAGTCGTGTCTAAAGGTCTACCACCAGGGGTTGAAACCCAAATCAATTTGCCGGTGAGTTTGTCGAAAGCGAAATAGCGGTGGCGTGTAGCGGCTTGGGTGCCCCATCCTGAATTGAGGTAGCTAATCACAACGAGGTCGCCTGCGATGATGGGGGTGTGAACGCGTCCTCCGTACCCCGATATTCGTCCATATTCCTCTGTGAGGGAGCGAGACCAGAGGATGTTTCCGTCTTTGTCGAAACAGAAGAAGAGTCCTTGGACACCGTGTGCATAGATGTTCCCTGTCTCGGAATCACCAGCAAGGCTTGTCCATCCGACTCGGTTGAAGGAGATAGTGGTATGAAAGACGTTGAATTGATAATTCCAGATCAGTTCACCGGTTTCAGCGTCGAAACAGGCGATGCGTTCTTGTTCGGTAATATCTTCACCGACACGTCCGATGACATAGACCCTGCCGTTAAGGACAATCGGTGTGGAACGTCCTACAAACTCTGCCTGCCAGAGAAGATTTTCACCTTCCACAGACCAAGTTGAGATTAATCCAGTTTCGGTGGAAGTGCCGTCTTGGTTCGGTCCGCGCCACGTCGGCCAGTCGTCAGCGATGGCATACATGGAAACGCTTATCAAGACGAGGCAGATAAATAGCCGACAAAAAATCTGTTTTTGATAGTGCAAATTTCTGTGCCTCCTTGTGTGTTTTGCGTATTGTTCTGTAATTTTAGACGATGAAAGGATTTGAATGTTTAAATCGGTGTGTCTTCTCGAAACACATGATTGTGAAGTATTAGGAATGTGTTATACGACACCGAACCCATTATATTTCAATTCGTTTTGGAATACTATTATACTACACTCGGTGTTTTTAGGGAAAGGTTTAAATTGAGGACAGTGTTATTCAGTTATAAGAGGTAAGTTTACCTATGTCAAGGTTAACTACGATGGATTCCCGAACTTGTTCGGGCATCCACACCAATTATTGGAAAACTGAATGACCCTGTTAGAGTGTGAAGTTTAAGGAGAGTTTATGTAGAAAATGAAATTCAAAGTGCTTATTTGAAAATAGGTATATTACCGGTGTTGAGGATAACCAGTTGTATTAGGCATTTTCATTGGGAACGGTGATGGTTTCCCACGCCACTGCTGTACGACCTGCCATATCAACCGTCGCGGCGCGAAGGCGATAGCTTCCCGGATGCTCAAGGCTAAAACGGATTTCCACGTTGGCTGTTGATTCCGTTTGATTGACGCTAATTTCGGATCGCTCTCTGTTCAGAAATCGGTAATCTTCTTCCTCTGGACCGAACAACTCCCACAGCACCATCTCGTTATTGTAGATACCGTTTTCATCCGCACCGCGTGTATAGTAAATGGAAGAGGATCCTTCGGTTACAGTGGCAGAAGCGTGAACTTCAAGAGGGTTTTCGGTTTGCGGGACAGACACATCGACAGCAAGGGTTGGGGGAATTCCGTCAGGACGCGTCGGTATCCTCGCACCTTCATGCAGAACTATTTCATTTCCTTGGGTTACCTCTACCTTGCCGTCTTCTCGAATTCGGACGACTCCGCTATAATCTGACAGCTTAAGCCCTTCCAAATCCCATAGCAGGTCGAAGGCAACACCGAGTCGAATCGCTCTCTCAATTTCGGTGAAAAAGTTATGCATCACAGTGCGGTATTTGATGCCTTCCTTATTACGTCTTTCTAAATTGAGTTCACCTACACCCCATAAATTGCCTCTACCCATTTCAACATGTCCGAGATTGTACCCGGGAGGCAAAAGAATTACCATTTCTGCTGCACCACGCAGTTTGTCGAGATTTCTATGCGGATGGCTTTCGGCGTGAGCACTTAGATTTCGTGAGAGCGCGAGGACTTCGCTGTATGGAACACAAGCGAGTTGATAATTATCCCAGTAGTGGAAATGCTTTGCTCCTAAGTCGTACGCGTGTGTCTGTAGCCAGAACGCATCGGCGCGGTGTACCTGTCCGTAGATACTCATGCCCCAACCTTTATTGGTCTGTCTGGCAGCACCTCGCAGGAATCCGTAGAGTATACTCGCCAGATTTTTCGGATCGTCTATTGGGATTTGGCAGTCATAGGTCATATTCATTTCCGGGAGTGTTCGCATTGTTCCGATTCTGCCGGGAGGTTCAAAGACAATCGCGGCGGGAGATGCCGTATTCCCTTCTGAGAGTTGATAGACAGCAGAACTGATTATGGTTTCCCATGTATATAGATTCTCCTGAAGAAACTGCATATTTCCCAAGTCTACATCTGGATCTGATTCCAGTCCGTTACATAACCGAGTGGGTGCTCCGTCGTATTTAGCGGTATGGAAGTAATCTTGAAATGCCTCAAATGCGATCTGCGGTGTCAATGCCTTCCGAAATGCGGCATCTTCTGCCAGTTTCGGTCTTAGGACATGGTCGCGTGTACAAACGGCGGGTTCATCCATGAAAAGAGTGGGACCGAGGTAGTTACTTCGGTATAAGCACTCAGGATAGCCAAGTGTAGCGGCGTCAATTCCCCAATAAAAAACGTTCCGACGCTCGACCCACTTGACTTGCTCCGTATCAACACGAACACAGTTGATGCCTGCTGCAATCATTTCGTCGTAATCAGTTTCTGTCAGTGGAATGATCTCATAATCAGACATATCGTAGCGACGGGTCTCGTCTTTCTGCCTGTTATTGCTCGGTGGTCCAATAAGAACATCGGGACGCAGAGAAAGGCGTTGCGTCTCTGATGGTTCCGCAATTTCGTCTGAATCGGATATATCCACCAGCCGATAGGTATGCCCAAGGTATTTAGCGGTTTGCGGGAACTGATTATTCTGCGGGGCTTTATCTGTATGTTTCGGGAAGAGATGTTGCCATGCTCCAAGACCGGGAAGGACAGGTTTTCCAGTAAATCTATCGTGGAATTCTAACGGCGGGTCATCTCCTATCTGCAGGATGTAGCGAGAGATCGTCACACGGTCTTCCGCCAGATCTGCGGACGGTGCGTTTTTACTGAGCAACCAGACTGCGAATTTTTCACCGGATACCTTCGTTGCCCGGAGACGCATCCACTGGGACGGCACACCAGCCATTTCATCGACTGAACCGATTGCCAGCGTTAGCGTCTTCACAACCGTTTTGGGCAATACGTCATCACTTTCATGTTGGTACGTCGCCACTTGTCCGGGTTTCCCGATGGGGTATACCTGGTCTTCCGTAGTTTCTGATGTCTGCATTGTTATCTCTCAATGTGTTTGTAATTTGCTTGTGATTCGCTCTACGACCCGTTTTCGCTGTTTCTGAATGGCAGGTTGTTCCAGTTCATATACCTCATCCGAAATCAGATGTTTATGGCTTTCAATAGGGAGGTTTTTGTGCGACCCGTTATCGATATATCGGTTAAAAATAGTGTATCGAGGATAAGTTTCCGTCCAGCGTCTGCCACCGTGATAGAGTGCTTCTGTAAAGATGACGCAATCGCCTGCACCGACAGGGACGTTAATAACCGTAGGCGGTCCATCGTAAATTGAGAGGTTTTCAGGCGGTTCAAAATTCCGCTTATGGCTTCCAGGCAGGCAAACAAATCCTGTTCCTGCTGGCACGTCAACCAAGGAGGTAGCGGCGTTGAGGAAACCTGCGCGAGGTCCTGATTCGTCAACACTGTAATCTTGACCAGCGGCATGAAAATGAATGTCATCGGAGGTTTTATAGTTCTTGGTCAGGGCACAATCAACGAGACAGGGGGCTTCTCGCGTTAGTGCGATGATCACTCGCATAATTTCCAAGTTGAGCACAAGCCGTTGGAACACCGGATCGCCGTATTGGATGTGATTGATCCAGTGGGCGATTGTTGGTGAAGTATCACCCGTCCGGGATGTGGAGGTCAGTGGTGGTGGCAGTTCATCCAGTGGCGTCTCGTGCCATCGGTTACCGAGTTCAATCATTCGTTCAACGTCTTCAGGTGGAACGACTTTGCGAAGGATAATGAATCCGTGGTGATCAAAGAACCATTGTTCCTGAGGTGTCAGCATGTATATTCCTTAGGGTATTATCGGACTGTCTTAAGAGCTCCCCACACGACGGGTAGTTTCTCGGCTGCTTGAACGGATAGCCCGATTTTCGATTCAAAATTACGGATCACTTCGTCATCGGTAAGCGGTCGATCATAAATGCGAACTTCGTCAATGATTCCGGGAAAGAAACGCTCGACTTTTCCGCGGTTATTTGCCGCGCCGATGTAGACCGGTTCTACAAACGGAATAAAGGTGTCAAGTTTTTTGACATCACCTTCAATGACTTCCTGTGGTTCGCCATCCATGTAGATACTAACCTCTGATTTGCCTGCATCTACAATTGCGAAAACGATGTGATGCCATTTGCCGTCCGACAACGGAAATTCGATCTCAACAGCGATTGCATTGCAGCCTGCCGCCGATTTCTGACGGACGTAGTAATGGACAATGTCTTCAGCGAGCGGAAATCCGGCTTTCGCACTCCGGTTGACATCAATTGCCCATGCCATATTACAGCCCTGATCAAGGACTTTGAAAAGCGTTGTCCAGTCTTTTTTGAAACTCGTTTTGACCCAGGCTTCAAAAGTAGATGAGGCAACCTGTCCCCCAAAATCGCCGAGATTCGTCAAGTTGACGTAATCGTCGCTCCCGTCAAATTCAAGAGCTTCTCCCACTTGTCCACCGACAATTTTCGGGGCACCGACGATCTTGCCGTCGTTTTCGCCCCAGACATCTTTGACTGTGCCGCCAGCAATGTCTTTTCGATCGAATGTCCAATAACTGACGAGTCCATCTGTGACGACGGGTTCTGTGTATCCGTTATGTGAAAGTGTTAGAATAATCAGGGTGAGCGTAAAGAGATAGAATAGCCTTTTCATAGCCCTTATCCTCCTTGCGGAAGTGAGCGTATTCCCGCATCTATAGGAAGTTTCTGGTGTGGTTTTGAGGCTTCAGCGTTAATAAAGCAATTATAGCACTCTTGACAATTTCTTGCCAAATTTATTTTGAATGCCAGTTGACGCTTGCAAGTTATACCGAAAACTGATAAGATAGATTTTATATCGTGTTGCAAACTACGCCGAAGTCGAGAGGAGAAAGAATTATGCCGAAAATGACAGGTGCTAAATTTATTGCTGAAACCGTTCATGGATATGGGATCACGCATGTTTTTTTTATGCCATATATCGGTCCCAGAACTTTAATGGAGATGGAAAGTCTCGGAATCAAACGCGTTCAGACACACGGTGAGAAGGCGGCGGCGTATATGGCTGATGCCTATGCGCGTGTGAATCGTGCGCCGAGTCTCTGTATGGCGCAGTCGGTTGGGGCAGTCAACCTCGCCGCAGGGTTACAGGATGCATATCTCGCCTGTTCACCTGTGGTTGCGATCACTGGCAAGGAAAACCAAATCAATCAACAACGGCATGCCTATCAAGAGGTAGACCACGTTAATCCGTTTTCTGCGGTTACCAAATATAGCGCGTATGTTGCTACGCCTGAGCAGCTTCCCTTCTATTTGCGTCAAGCCTTCCGTTCTGCGACAACGGGAACACCTGGACCTGCACATCTTGATTTTGAGGGTATCGCGGGGTCGTCAGTTATTGATCGGGAGGGTGAACTTGAAGTAATTATTGAGGATGCATTCACCCAATTGCCGCCATTCCGACCGGAGGCGGAAGCAGAAAAAGTCGCAGAGGCTATCAAACTGCTTGCTGATGCCAAACGGCCTATTATTGTAGCAGGGGGTGGTGTAACGGCATCGGACGCACGGGCAGAACTCGTCGCATTGGCAGAGAAACTTTCGATTCCAGTCGCTACTTCCCTGAATGCGAAGGCGATGTTTCCCAGTGATCATCCATTGGCGGTGGGAACTCCAGGTTCATATTCGCGGGCGTGCGCTAACCAAGCCGTATGCGAAGCAGACTTGGTCTTCTTTATTGGGAGCCACACGGGTGGACAAGTGACTAATGGATACAAGATTCCGCCACAGGGCACACCGGTCATACAACTTGATATTGATCCAGAGGAACTCGGACGAAATTATCCGATCCAGTTAGGCATGCAGGGGGACGTCAGGAATACGCTTCGTCGGATGATTGCTGAGGCACAGGACGGAGCACCACGCACTGAATGGGTTGGTCGTGTTCAGGAGTTGGTGAAAAACTGGAAAGAGGATGTCAGCGAGAAAGTGAACTCGGAACAGTTGCCGATGCTACCGGAACGTCTCTGCCGAGAACTGACTGACTACCTACCGTCAGATGCAATCCTCGTATCCGACACAGGACATTCGGGCATCTGGACGGGGACGATGATCGACTTTAAGCATCCAGACCAGTCTTTCATACGTTGTTCAGGTTCGCTGGGATGGGGACTCCCTGCGGCGATGGGAGCGAAGTGTGCCCAACCCGATAGACCGGTGATCTGTTTCACAGGAGATGGTGGTATTTGGTATCACATGACGGAGCTCGATACAGCAATGAAAAGCGGAATTAACGCCGTTATCGTGGTGAACAATAACCACTCATTGAACCAAGAGCAAGGTGGTGTCGAGTCGGTTTATGGTGGTCGGACTGCCGGTTCTGATGAGCTTTGGTTGTTCCCGGAGGCAGACTTCGCGAAGATGGCAGAGTCGATGGGATGTTTAGGGATTACAGTCAACAAACCGAGTGAACTCGCGAGTGCGCTCGATCAGGCACTTGATTCGGGTAGACCTGCGGTAGTGGATGTGAAAACGCATGTGGAAGGGATTGCACCGCGGACGTGGATGCCTTCCTAAAATGGAATTGTGCGGTAGTGCGAGGTAGATGTTCAGTCTGTTGCAAGATTAGCATCCCTCGCACTATTCAATTATCGCGTAGCGGTGCCATGAAAGTGTTAGTTAGGAGGCGAATATTGTGAGTTGTCCCTTCTGCCCACCAAAAGTCAATGACAATGCGATTCCACTTGAGAACGAGTTATGTCTCTTCATCGATCTAAAGCACTCAGTCTTGCAAGGTTCTGGGATTATCGTGCCAAGAGCCCATCGAGAATCTACGTTCGATCTCACCCACGAAGAAATTACTGCCACATTTTTACTTCTGACGCAAGTCAAAGCATTGCTTGATGCTGAATACAATCCTCAAGGCTACAATTTAGGTTGGAATTGTGGTGCGGTCGCTGGGCAAACGGTATTTCACGCGCATTTGCATGTTATTCCACGTTATGCGTCTGAGCCTTATGCCGGTAAAGGAATTCGTCACTGGGTAAAGCAGGAATCCAATCGGCGTTGCATCTAACACGTCCTTATTGTTGATATCGGGGATCTCATTGGGTATTTAAGGTTAAGGACATGTATCTTTGGTTAACATACGTCGCGCATGTGATTTTTTTGTATACACTTTGCCCCCAACTAACTCGCGATTCTTAAAATCTGTGAACAAATCTCTGTCACCCTCTCGGTAAGATACTAATACTTTTACTCTTGCTATCAGAGCTAATGCGATAATATGTTCGTCGTTTGATGTTATTTTGCCTTTGAGTTCATCTGCTTTTTCTTCAACGCCTTCAGACACTAATTTGAGTTGACCAGCCCGCATCATTTGGTCTCTCAAATGATTCATTCCACCTCTCTCCCACTCAACTTCAAATTTTTTAGTATTAGAGTAGACGATTTTGCCATTTTTACTATCCAACCATTTCCAGACAGGTTCCATGTCTTCATCAGTGGGGTTTTTGAATTTACCAAAAGTATTCGTATCCAAAATAATGCACATTACTTAATCATCAAACCCCATGAGGCGTTTAGACTCCTTCAGGAAGAAATCTCTGTAATGTGGCGGTATGCCTTCCATATTTCCCTCCTTATCGAAGCCAATATTATGTACTTTGACAACACTTCCCTTTGGTTCAAGATATATCAATGACACATCTTCAGGACGGATGTTCCTCTTTCTGATATCAATGCGGGCTCGGTCAATCATATAGTCACTGTGGGTTTCAACAATGAATGATCTAGTGCCTTCGTTTGCCAACTTTACCATCAAAGAGGAAAGTTCAGCCTGAGCCCTTGGGTGCAAGTGGACTTCAGGTTGTTGTAATAAGAAAAAAGTAGTCTCATCAATATCGGGATTCAATATATGTACTAAAATTGGCAAGATTTGACTGATACCGTAACCAACATCAACGAGATTTGTATTAGGACCCCTGACCTTAAATTGCAGTTGGAAAGGATCGCCCAAGGCCTGTTCAAAAGATCTTATTTGTATATTCTGAAATAAGCGAGAACTCTTACCAAATTCAACTAATCGAGTTTTCAATGCTTCCCATACGTCTTTTTGGGTTGCTTCTATACGCATTAACAGCATGGGAATATCGCTGCCTTCAGGATCATTAAATTCTCTTGTTGGATCATAGGTTCGTTTAGGTTGTGAGCGGATTGGTGATGTGCTAAATACATATGGAATGTCCGATTCATTAGATGATTTGTGTCTGCTACTTACAAAATTTATGTGGGTATCCAAATATTTTGCTAAAGCAGTTTTTCCCTCAGATTTCCCTTTTAAAATATTAATAGATGAATCTTGTAAAATATGGAGGATGGTGGAGTAGCCAACACTATCTAAAAAACTGGAATCGCAATCTATGTAATATTGATTCTGTTGTTTATCATAGGTATCTAGACGTAGAAGTTCTGGTGGATTATCTTTGATTTTGAAGGTAATTTCTCCATCAACGAATTTTGTTGTAGTTGAACTTACAGCGGGTTCAAATCCTCCTTTTTTTTCAACAAATTCGACTGTCCTCTCAATCTCTTCATTCACATGTGTATAAGTAAACCCGATCTTAAAAGTCATATTATTGTTTTTGCTATCTCTGACGATATCTTTGAAGGTTCCTAATGAATAGGGAGATGCATTAAAATTTACTCCCGCTCGGCGAAAGTATTCTATTAACACGTGAAAACAGGCGAGTGCTGTTGTTTTGCCAGTACTGTTTTCCCCGACTAAAAATGTCAATGGTCGAATTTCAAAGGTCTGGGGTTTGCCAAAACAGCGGACGTTTTCTATTGTAAATTGGGAAATGTTCATGTTGTTATCTCCACAGCGTCATCGTTTGGTTCTAATATGTGTTGAATTACAGATTTTTCAGTGAACTCGCTGCATCCATTATGATAACATATTCCATTAGGGTCTGTCAAAAGTAATCACAGAAGGCTTAGGAGCATTTAGATTTATATTTTGCTTCATAAATGTAAGGGCTTTTAACGAAATATTTCGGGCTTACAAAGCCCTCCCACAAATTTTCTAATAAAAACCGATAGCATCTGTAAATGAAAAGCGAAATAAAACCGAAGTGGTTCTTCGTCTGTCTTAGGTGCGTCTGAGATCAATTCGACGCAGGGCAATATCTATAAGCAACAAAAACAGAGCAGTGATGAGCAAGGGTCGCCACAGATGGATGCGAAGCATAACAGGTTCTTCAGGAGAACGGAACGCCGCTTCTGGTGAAGCGTTGAATTTACCGTCCGACACCGCTGCGAGTTGCGTTAGAAGGGACTCGTTAGTGTTGTGAACGAGGTATTCTCGCGGGTAAGAGACAACAGTCCCCGTCACTTGCGTATTGACGATTTTGTTTCCCTGTTTCTGCCTGATGTTCAGGAAATAAGGTCCCACATCTTGCGTTGGGAAATCGAGTTCATATCGTCCTGGTGCGGTCTGCGTGACAGCGAGTTCCCTTTTTTTAAGATCGGGTGAGATGAGGGAGACCTCGCTTTTAAGTTCGTTGAGAAAATCCCCAGAATCATCAAGGGCATCAATTGCGAGGTGAGCGATACCTTTTTCTTGGCTAATTTCTGCTTGGAAATTGCTGAGCGTCGCCTTCCGCATCGTGTCGCGCACCAACTGCGTCCAGAACTTGCCATATCCGGACCATTCCAACCAATCTGATGCCCAACGGGCTTTGGCATCAGAAGTGAAAGCTACGGATTTCCCCAAACCGTATTGCCAACTCGCGAGAAGTGGGTCACCGCGGTCGGAGACGAGAAATATCTCGGCGGTTGGTCGCGGTTGTGTAGCGACATAACCTAACAGGAACGGTGCGAGTTCAAGGTCTATGCCGCTCAAAACCTGCGTCGGTTTAATGTATTGTGGAATGAAAGGTTCGTCAATAATCGCGGATTTGGAGGCTGTAACAGTCTCCTTTGCAAAGATCTGTGGAATGTTATACGGATCTTGAGTGAAATATTCTCGCCCACCACCCCAATTCGCGAGATTGCCCAGCAGGTTCATATCAGCCCCACTACCGATGCCGACTGTTGAAACGGTGATGCGATTCGCTTGCATAGAACTCGCGATCCCATACCAATCTCCACCTTGGGACTGTCCATCACTGAGCACAATGACGTGTTTGAGTTTCGCCGTTGTCTCGGTTAGGGCAAAATATGCCTGTTCGAGTGCAGGATAAAGATTTGTGCCTCCGCCTGCTGTGATTGAACCGATCTGATCTGAGAGGTATTGTTTGTCGGAAGCATCGTGTATATCTGAAATCCAGAACGGTGAACCATCGAATGCGACGACTCCGATTTTATCACGCCGACCCAACAGTTCGACGGCAGCTCGTGATGCCTCTTTCGCTAATTCAATCTTAATGCCACCCATACTCCCGGATTTATCGATAACCAAGACCATCGCCAGAGAGGGGGTTTCCTTCTTCTTTTCCGTATCGGTGCGGACGGGTAAAATTGCTTCAATAGGGGTTTTGTAGTAGCCTCCGAGTCCGAAACTGTTTTCGCTACCGAGCATCATGAAACCGCCGCCGAGGTCTTGGACATAGGTTCGGACAAGTTCCATTTGATTTTGGGTGAGTCGGTTTGCTGGGACATCGCTGAAGATAACGAGTTCATAGTTTTGCAGATCGGCGAGTTCATTCGGTACACCTAACCCGTTGCGGACATCGACGCGGATTTCTGCGTCCTCAAGCGCACGCGCAAGGTAACGGGCTTGCGATTCGTTCTCATCTATTAAGAGGACTTTCGGTTTACCCGTAACAGCGACAATGCCGAGTGCCCGGTTGTTATCGTAGCGGGTGTCCTTCGTTGTACGACAGATGGCATCGTAGGTAAGGGTGCCACTCTCCGTAGCTGTTTCGGTGAATACCACTCGATTTTCGCCTTCCTCAAGCCGAACCTCCTGTTTAGCGACCTCAAATTTGTTCTTAAAAAGACGGATTTCCGCCAAATCATCGTGGTTACTGTGGATAAGGACCTCCACATTGAACGGAGTGCCCTGTTTGATTTGTGCCGGAGCGTCAATCCGTTCCAGCATAACTTCTGGATCATCGTTCGGGTATATCGGTACAGTGTCGATCTGTACGCCGAAATCTTTGCCGCGAAGTCCGGTGTGAATTGCGTCTCCCTGTGTCTCAATACCGTCGGTGATTAGGACGATGCGTTTATTCGCATTTGCGGTAAAGATACCCCAAGCAGTCTCGATTGCCTGTGCGATGTTTGTCGTGTCACCGGCGTCTTCATCTATTTCCAGCCACGTTTTCTTGATTTCAGCGAGTTGCAATTCTGCATTCGGTTTATCCCCACTTTTCAATGAGGTATCAACGACTTCCGTTCTGTCGGTAAATGTCATGAGACCTGCTTGCTGATTGCTATCGCGCGATTTCAGTGCTATGTTGATATAATCCGTCGCTTTTGTCAAACCGTCCTCGGATATGCTATCTGAAATGTCTACCAAAAACATGACCGCTAATTTTTCGTCGGTTTTCAGATACTGGAGACCTGCAATACTTAGGATAAGCAACACGACAATAATGATCCGGGTGATTAAACTCATCACGCGCTGCGTTCGCGACAAATCCACGAGACTACGACGGTAACCGTAGTAGAGGAATGGTAGCAGTAAGAGCAGTAGAAGTAGGAGAGGACGTGTAATTTCCATGGTTTTATTTCGGTCGTGTCGTGTTAAAATCAAGAGTTGCGGCACGCGGAGGGTGCCTACTACTTTAATCGATTCTTCTTCGTTGATACAAAAACCATTCCACAGCACTCAGTCCGACCGCAAGAAATACTAAGTAAAACCATGGTGGGTAGCGTAAGAGAGCAGCACTGCTTGGCAATACTGATTCGGCTAACAAGTTTTCAACCGCTGGATCGGGACCGATGTGGGACTCCATTTCGTCAGCAAGGTTAACAGCCCATAATATTCCACTATTCTGTTCCATGGAAGCGGTTGCCTCTGGTAAGGAATTTGCTTCTGCTATAGGTGCTGCAGGTTCTGGTGGCGATGTTTCCTTAAGTTTCAATTCGTAAAAACCGGCAATCTGGGTCTGATCGAAAAGGATCTCGTCATGTTCAATAGAGATTTCCCATGTTTTATCTCCAGGTCCAGTGATTTTTACACGCTCTGATACATTTTGAGGCGAGTCTGTTTTGGCTTCTGATGCCGATTGAGAGATTGCAGCTGTCGGTTCGATTCGTTGCTTAAGAATTTCCCCTGTCTGCAAATGGTATTCCTGAATCCGAGTGCCTTGCTGGAACCACTGAATCATGTTAGCGATGATGACAGGGAATGCGATGCGCAAGGGTAGGTCAGATTCCAGAATATTGATGGCTGCAAAGACAATTTTCCGATTTGGTACTGTATTAACGAACAGCACGGGATCTTCAAACGAACGGGCGAGGATTTGTGCTGTTGGAGGCGGTGTAACCTGATATGCCTCGCCGATTAGGACGTTTTCCAAGTGGACATGACGTAGGATTGGGTGGTCCTGCTCCCACTCTGTAATGATTGGTGTTTCCAGTGGTTCGCCTATTTTCCAGTTCAGTTCCGTATTCGGTGATTCTGAAGACGGTGAAGCAGCAGGTGGATAGATAAACATGTAATTGCCGTTCCCAAGCGTCTCTGGGCTGTATCGATCGAAGATAACAATCTGATAGTTATTCTCGACGTTTGGGCTGCGGTTTTCAGAAGACACGTTCGATTCATACTTTATTGGCGTGACGACATTCAGCTTAAGCTTCTCATCGACAGCGAGTGCTTTTTCAAGGAACGGATTTCCTTCTGTCACAAGCAAAACGGGGATAAGTTCTCGTTTAGGGAGTGTCGCATAGGCGATGTTATCAGTAGGTAGTGCGTCATTCACATCTAAAATTGCTTTGAGTTTTCCGCCTTCAAAGGCAAAGTTCCTGAATATTTCGGATTTACTTTCGCCAGGGGCAAGCGTGTAAGGGCGGACATCAAAGAGGTCATCCTTGAAATAGAGTTCAACATTAAACTGTTTCTCTTCTTCTGAGGCGTTGATGACGTTTAATAGGGTTTCGTAATCGAAGGCGTTAACGATGCTCTTTCTGACTCGAAATTGCGTGATCCCGACATTATCGCGCGCTTTTCCGACCCGTATAAGACGGAGTTTGGTTTCTTGATCTGATTTTTGGGGATCTTTGTCCTGTTGGGCTTTGTTGTTAAGTTTGGCAAGCAGTGTTTCAGAAATAGACTGAAAATCGCTAAAAACAGTAATTTTGGGGTTGGGCTTGGTTTCGGCGATAGCGTAGGCTAAGTCTATGACAGGCTCAAGGTCCGTGCTAATGTCAGTCTGCTGGATTGCTTCAATAGCCTCACGCAGTGACTTCTGATGACTGGTAAATGGACTGTGAATTGTAGGACGTTTGTGCGAACTAATCACCGTCATTTCGTCCATGAAGCGCAGACCTTCTACCGTTCGGAGAGCGTGTTGTTTCGCAGATTCGAGCCTCGTTAATCCGTCTGGTTTTTCAATCGTGTTCATGCTCGCAGACTGGTCAATAATTACAACAAGCTGCTGCGCGGATTTCGTTATGAACGCAAACTGCGGCTGTGCGATAGCAAACACTAAAAGTGCCAAGAATAGCAATTGTAGTAGCAGCGATAGCAGATGCTTCAGTCTCTGAAACAGTGATGTGGTCTGTCTTTCTCTGAAAAGTTCTTCCCAGAACATCAGCGTGGAGACAGGAGCGCGCCGACGCCGTAGTTTGAGGATATACAACGCGATGATCGGGAGAGCCAACCCAAATAGAAAAAGAGAGGTGGGAGATAAAAAATTCATTGGGTTTTTCTCGAGTGCTAAGAGACGAAGCCGCCCATCCTGAAAATGCGGAGAATGAGTTCCTCGAACGGTGATTCTGTCGTCGTCCGCACAAGACCTATTTCGCGTTGCGTGCAGTATAAATCCATGTCATCGCAATATTTTTGGAAAAGTGCTTGATACCGCTTGAGATGATTCTCGTTTATGGTGACCTGACGCAGCTGGTTTGTCTCAACATCAACAAGATGGTAGTCACCGAGTAGATCAGGGGCGACTTCTTTCTGGTCAATGATGTGGATCACAAAGAGTTCATGTTTTTGAAACTTCAGGACATTCAACCCATTGGCAAATCCGCTGCGATCAAAGAGATCGGAAATCAGAACAATGAGACCACGGCGTTTCGTTGTGTGAACAAAATTGTGGAATGCGTTCTCTAAATCGGTCTCGCCAGTGCCGGTCGTCTGATCAAGGAAGTTGAGGACGGTAAAGATTTTACCTTTGCCACGTTCTGTCGGGAGTCGATTTACGCCGGTATTGTTGAAGGTGGTAATGCTAATCCGATCAAGATTAGACAAGCCGATGTAGGCGAGTGCAGCGGCGACGCGTTTGGCATAAATTAGTTTTGACGGTGCACCGTACGCCATTGACTCACTGGCATCAACGAGAAAGTAGATATGCAGATCCTCACGTTCTTCATAGAGTTTTAGCAGGAGTTCGTCCAGACGTGCGAAGGCGTTCCAATCAATGTAACGAAAGTCGTCACCAGCGGTATAGTTCCGGTAATCGGCAAATTCGACGCTGACGCCACGGCGTGTACTACGACGCTCCGCCTTGATACGTCCGGCGAAAATCTTTTTTGAGACAATATAGAGATATTCAAGTTTTTTGAGGAATTCGCTGTCGAAGGCGGACTGTGTATCGTTCATCATTGAATCTCTTCCAGCAGATGATGGATGATGTCGTCCGGGTTGATCCCTTCTGCCTCACCTTCAAAACTCAGAATCAGACGGTGCCGCAGACTTGGCAGTGCGACGACTTGAATATCCTCACGGGCGACGTTGTATCTACCATCGAGAATTGCCCGGACCTTCCCGCCGAGAATCAACGCTTGTGCACCGCGTGGGCTGGAACCGTAACGGACGTATTTCTTCGTGAGTTCGGGTGCCTCTTCCGATTCAGGGTGTGTACCCAGCACCAATCGTAGGGCGTACCTGCGTACGTCTTCAGCGATGAGGATGTCCCGGACGCTCTGTTCCAACATGTTAATCTGCTCGCCATCGCAGACTTTATCAACAGTAGGCATCTCTCGTTTGGTTGTCCGTTCCATGACGAGGTCAAGTTCGTCAAGGCTTGGGTATTCAACCTTGAGTTTGAAAAAGAAGCGGTCGAGTTGTGCTTCGGGCAAGGGATATGTGCCCTCCATCTCCAAAGGGTTTTGGGTCGCCATGACGAAGAAAGGTAAATCTAATCCGTGATGCCGTCCTGCGACTGTCACGGATTTCTCTTGCATTGCCTCTAAGAGCGCGGATTGTGTTTTGGGGGTCGCACGGTTGATTTCATCGGCGAGAATGAGATTGGAGAATATGGGACCTTGTTGGAATTCAAAGAACTTGCGTCCGCCTTCATCTTCAGCAACGATGGTGGTGCCGATGATGTCCGCGGGCATCAGATCGGGTGTAAACTGAATACGGGAGAATCCGAGATCCAACACCTCGTGTAGCGTCCGGATGATCAAGGTTTTTCCTAACCCAGGGACACCTTCTAAGAGGGCATGCCCGCCAGTCATAAGGCAGATCAGAACGCCTTCAATGATTTCCTTTTGTCCGACGATTCGCTTGGATATTTCTTGTTGTATTTTCAGGAAGGTTTCACGGAATTCTTTGTATTTTTGTTCGGCTTGTTCGGACATGTTTCTTCCTAAGATTATGGAGAATTCGGGGTTAGAAACCGCTCCTACATGTGAATATAACTTCAAACGCTAAAGGGTGTGTGGGAAACAGAAGGACAAATACCTTGTCTCCCACAACTTTGGCTTACTCATCTTTGGGTTTAATCGATTCAAAGTAACGTTTCACGTAGAATTTATAACCCAATGGAATTTGCTCTTGGATGAGGGCGTCCTCGGAGAGTTTCTGGTACTTAGAGTAGGCATCTTTATAGCTTACGGCAGATTGCTGTCCCTCTGCGGATGCTTTAGAGGTCTGGACAGTAGAAGCCCCTTCTCCCTGTACACCGGTAATTTGTTCAAGGTTTAGGGCGGAATCGAGTGAGCTTAGTTGACCGAGTTGACTCGCTGAGGTCATATTGCCGATACCGGTACTCGGTGAGGTGCTTAGTTTATAGGTTAAGCCCGTAGCCGTATTAACGGTGTTACAGGCACCAGCAATACCAGCTTTGCAAGTCTCACATTCAGACAGTAGTTTTGCCAATCGCAGGTTACGATTTTTGAGGAGTGCGAGATCACGAATCTTTTTGCTTGAGGCGCGCAGTCGGAGCTGCGTACCTTCGAGGTCATCGCCATCCAGTGCTTCCCCTGCACCTGAAAGTTCGGACCCAAGCCCGTCAAGTTCTGAGCCTTGCAAACTATTTCCGCCCCGCTTAAGTGCATCGGAAAGGTTTTGACGTTTTTCTTTGTCAAACTTAGGGACATTTTTGGTCACATTGTCAAGTTTCGATGCAGCTTGTTGGTAATCACCGCGTTTCAGCTGCTGTCCAAATTCACCGAAATAGGGATTGCCGATGAACTGTTGCCCTAATCCTTTCATTAGGTCTTGCTGCTGTGCTATCTTGAGCGGATCAATCTTCGTCTTCAAGAGCGCGCTCAGTTCTGTCATTCGTGCGAGTGCTTCTTTAGGGGTAATCTGTGGTTTCTTCAATTCAAGTGCGCGTTTCTCAAGCTCTTTTAGCAGTTCCTCAAGCTCCGCATCCTTGTCCTGTTCGGCTTCCTTTTTTGCCTCTTCAATCTGTTTCAACAGGACGTCTGCCTCAGCTGCGATTTGCGGTGAAAAGTCGATTTCTGTGGAAGTTGCTGAGGGTGCGAAGAATTCAACGAACGAAAAAGCGATCAGGAATATGGCTACAAGCGCGATAAATTTAGTTTCACGCGGTATCGCATAGCGTACGATCTGATTCATGGAGACCGCTTGTATCTTGTTAGAGGTATCCTGAAGTTGAAGCGAGGTAAGGGATTCATCGGTTTTCTGTTGAATTTGTTCCAAGCAGCTTATGACGCGATCCTTAAGGGATGCCCCTATATCAATCGTCCGTGCTGCCTCGTAAAGGCTCACTGGTCGGATAAGACGCACCACCATGGCACTCACGGCGATCCCCAGGACCACCCAGAGAAAAACCAGTGGTGGGACGTTAAAAGCTGTGACGCTATCAACGATCACTAATGGGACACATGCTAAAAATCCGTAAAAAAGAAACGTCGCAAATGTCTGAAAGTACCGTTGGATGTTCAGACGGTGGCGGACGTGTCGGATTTTTTCAAGAATCAATTTTTCGTCCATTGGATTTTCTCCTATCCGTGTTTTCTAAGGTGCTTTACGTACTTAGTTAATTCTCCTCTGAATCGCTGACATTTAAATCTGAAAAGGGAACTTCATCTGTGTCGGTAAGCCGTAGATAGAATCCTAAACCGGCCATCTCACTACAGACTTTAACGAGGATACTGTTTTTTCCTGCCTTGAGAGTTACCGGAATGGTATCTTGGTCCATTCCTGAGACATGGGCTTCACTGTGTGTGAACACCTCTTCGCCATTCACCCAAAGCTTTGCCTGAATACCACCACCGAAGCGTAGTTGGGCTTTTCGGTCGTCCGGTGAATCCACGGTTGTCCAGGCATAAGCGGTATTCCAATTGATGGTTTTGTCAAAAATTTCGCGGAAATTAACAAAACCGTCATAAGTATCATCCGCCTGTTTCTGCCAACTCACCTTCTCATCTACTCCATCGTACTTGGTATCTGTGTTGATTTCTGTGGTGTCTTCTGGGATGTATGCCTTATTATAGCCGATTCCACCGGTGTTGTCAAATGGACCAATAATCCACCAAGCACTTTCAGCAATGAAAGCAGTTTTGTCCATATACGCTTGTGCTTTTTCAGGATCGGTTTCGTGGAAGAATTGTGCCAGCGTGATGTTGGCGTGTAGTTTGGTAGTGGGATTACTGGAAGGGAGGTTAACCAATTTATTTACCATTTCAACGTAACGCACTTCGTCTTTAGCGTTCTTGCCAGCTTGAGCAACGCGTGCCCAGAACTCCCTTGTCGCATCTGTGTGAAGGGAATAGCTTTGACTTATGCCGTTCATACTACGTTTGAATTGTTCAAATGCTTCTTCGTACCGGTCATTGGCAACGTATGCCTGACCCAGTGTTGAGGCTTCATACCAACCAATCCTCATCTGTGAGGCGCGTTCAGCGAGTGTTAACGCCGTTTCCGGCTTGATGTTTTTCTTGAGAAGTTGTTCTGCCAGGCTGCGATATCCCCAAGACCGTTGTTCGCGGTTCGCCTCTTTTAGTCGAATTGCCATCCATTCGGCGTATAGGGCATCAGATTTTTCTGCATTGTCTGTTTCTTTGTAGGCATCGCCTAACAGTTCAAGTAGCACGGCTCTCGTCTGTCCCTTCTGGTCAAAAGCCGACTTCAGTTCTTCAAGGATAGTGATACCTTTATCCTCTTGATCTTTGTCAGCATAAAGTTTCCACATAGCTCGGAGTGCTCTATCGTATTCGCGATCTTCAAGTGAAGCATCCAATGCCCGACGATATACCGCATTAGCTTCTGATAGCCGATCACCTTTCATATAGGTTTGTGCTAACAGGTCGTAGAGTTGATATGAAGTTGGCTCAAGGTTAATCGCTTTCTCATACGCAGCAGTTGCCTTCGCCAATTGGGTTGCTTCATCTACCTGACGCGATTTTTGAGTAAGGTCGCCAATTTTTTTCTGCCATTCAGCGTTGTCGGGCTGCAGTTCACTGATTTTCTCGTATTGCGCGATGGCTTCGTCAACCCTATCGCTGAATTCATAAGTTTGTGCAAGGTCGAAGTATGCGTCGGGATCATCAGGGTTTTCCTTAATTTTTTGCAACTGTTCGGGAATTTGCTTTTCGTAAAGGTTGCCCTCTCTATATGCCCTGCGTATTGCTATGTCTGCTTTTCTGCGCATCTCATCGTATCTGGCAGCATTCTTCACCTGTTGGTAAGCATTGACAGCTTCTTCGTATCGTTTCGCACCCAGGTAGCTTTTCCCAAGAATCTGGTGTAAATTCTCCAAGCCTGAGGAGAAACCGCTGAACC
Organism: Candidatus Poribacteria bacterium; assembly: GCA_958295815.1. GTDB lineage: Bacteria > Poribacteria > WGA-4E > WGA-4E > WGA-3G > WGA-3G. The sequence continues at coordinate 2,022,621 of OY282374.1, forward strand.
TTCCGCTCGCAGCAACTGCTTTTTCGCCTATCTTAATGGCGGCGTCATACATTTCACCTTGAACACAGATAGATGCGATTGCCATGAGGAACCACATATCCGGTCCACGGTTGTGTGTTGAGAGCGCGATCTCGCCTTGATTTAACATTTCTTTCGCACGATCAGGTTGGTTACTTTTCTGGAACGCAGCGGCAGCGTAATAAAAACCGCGGGCGTTGCCGGGCTGCGCTTTGCAAAGGACTTGATATGCCTCCGCAGCCATTTCATGGTTGCCCGCATTTCGGTGAATCTCAGCAATCATTTCCAGAATTGCTGGATTCCCGGCATCCTTTTCGAGTCTGCTTTCAAAGATAATTCTCAACGCTTCAAGTTTCCCCTGATTTTTATAAGCGTTAATGAGATTTTCGCGGGCTTCATCACCAGCAAACAGGACCTTGACACCGAATGGACCCGTATGCATTGACATACTGCTTGATCCGGGCTGAGATGCTGTCTCATAGAGTTCCATTGCCAAATCGTTCTCACCAATCTGGACGTATAGCTGCATCAAGTCGTTGGTGATGCTGTTTCTGTCCCATCTTTGTGGTGTCAGATCTAATGCTTTCTTGTAAGCCTCGATTGCTTTTTCTAATTCACCTGCGTTACGATAGTCTTGGGCACGCTCACGTTGCATCTGAAACGTCAGGGTGCCTGCCTCTTCCGCCTGTTTCAGCATCTCTTCTAACTTACCTTGGCGGCGGTAAAGCTGCACTAACTGTCGCTCAATATTCTGTCGTTCCCACTCCTGTCCAGTGTGTTGAATGGCTTCCCCGTATGCGTTTTCGGCACCATCCAAGTCATCTTTACGGAGATACAACTGCGCCAGTTCCAGATATGCCTTTCCGTCACCGGTGCCAAGTTCAACAGCTTTTTTATAAGTGGTAATGGCGTCATCGAGCTTGTCTTCCGCAGCGTAGAGTTTTGCGAGACGTAGGTAGTGGAAACTACTTTCAGGATCCGCTTTAATGTATTGCTGTGCGAGTTGAAGTGCTTCAGTGATGTTATCAGCCTCTTGATAGGTATTAACGAGCCCATCCTGATACTTTGTATTCTCTGGATCGGCTTCGAGCAACGCTTTCCAGACATCTATCGCCATATCGTGCTTATTTTGGCGCGTATAAAGGGTGGCAAGCTGCGCCCGCGATTCAAAGTCTTCAGGCATAATTTTTACGATCTGTTCGTAAATCTCTACTGCCTTCTTGACTTCTCCTTGCCGCTCATGCTGCTGTGCTAAGGCGCGCTGCGTCCCGACATTGAATTTTTCTGTCTTTTTAGCCATTTGCGTTGTTTTTGCTAATCCATCGCGTCGCCGTTTAATCTCCATCAGTTGCCGTTGTGCGGTGTCTCGAGTCCACCGTTGTACCGAGAAGTCATTAAGGATTTCCGTAAAGAGAGCTTCGGCATCGTCCCACATTTCGTTTCCCATGTATGTGTTGGCGACCTGTTCTTTCTCATAGAAAGCCCCACCTCTTTGCAAAAGACGTATCGCACCCATTTTACGAAATGTGTCCTGCGCCTTCTCTTTCTCACCTTTCTGCGCGTAGATTGTGCCAAGTTTTTGGTAGCTCTCCGAAAGTCCCCATGTATTTTGTAGTGACATTTTTGCAATTGCGGATTCAAGCAGATGGAGTGCACGCTCTCGGTCATTTGCACCGCGGTAGGCATCTGCCAGGCTGTTGAACCACTGTCCGTTCACTGACGCTGCGTCATTGTCAAGGAGACGGCTAACAAGTATGTCTGAACCTTCAAGATCGTTCGCTGCAATTTTCATTGACGCGACGAGGTAAAGTAACGATAGTTCCTCTGGCTTCTCGGCGAGTTTTGCTTCATACTCCGTTACCAATTCTTCTATCCCACCGGATGCTTTGTGAAGTTCGGTGAGTTTGGAAACAATTTCGACTTGGACATAAGAATTTTGCGCGAGCATTGCAGCCTCAGTTTCCAACTTTTCGCGCAAGAACTGAATCGCCTTCTCAGGTTTACCCGCAGCAGCGTAACCGGATGCCAAGTCAGTATATGTGTGGTGCTGGTTCGGATGGACCTCAACAATCTTTTCATAGATTTCGATACCTGCTTCGGTTTGGTTATTTTCGATGCACCGCCGTGCTACAGTCTGTGCGAAATCGTTGCCGAAGTTTCTACCGACAGACGGCACGATGAGTCCCTTTGCGAGTGAAACGAGTTCATCGACCATACCTGCTTGGAAGTAGGTATCTATTGCCTCCCAGAAGTTATAACCGAGGGCATTGGGGTTGTCTCTGAGGAGGGTGGTGAACTGAGTAGCAGCGGCTTTCGCCTGACCACTCCGCTGCAGCATCTGGGCATACCGTTGGCGGGTCATGCTATCCTTGGGACGCAGCACGAGTGCAGCTTTAAAAGCGTCGGATGCTTTTTTAAGTTGATTTGTCCCTTCATAGAAGGTTGCCAACCTAACCTGTGCTTGGAACGAATCTGGGTTTTTTTCGACGGCTTCGACCAATTGTGGTTCACGTTCTCGTACGACTTTAGAACGTCCAACCGTCCGTGCGGCTTGCTGGAAATGCCACGAGTACAACGTCCGACCGTAGCGATCGCGTTGGTTCGCGAAACGTAGGGCGCGTTCTGCGAGTCGAGCGGCATCCTGTGCCCGACCGAGTTCTTCTAAATGCTGACTCAATTCTATTAAGAAGTTTGGATCGCGTTGGGACATCGCCAATGTCATGGCTTTTTTTGCGATAGCAATTGCATACTGTGTGAGACCGCTCTGTTGGAGTTTTTGAGAAAATTGATGCAACTCTCGGGCACCAATCGGCGAGTTCAGCACTTTTGTTATTAACTCACGGACGGTAATTGTGTCGCCTGTGTGCGCAGCAAGTTGGAGTGTTAGGTCATAGTATTGTCTGCGATTTCTGGCATCTACGCCAGCGAGTTCTTCAAGCAAATCCAACGCAGTGGCGTGCTGTCCGGTTTGGATAGAAGCAAAAACGGTGTTGAGTTTGAGAGTGAGGTCGTTTGGAAATTCCTGTTGCAGCGCGGAGAGGATTTCTTGTGCCTTATCGCGCTGCCCTTCCCACCAAATGCAGTAGCTGAGTGCCAAACCGGGATAAATTCGATCCCTGCCTTTCGCTGCGTCCAACTTAGTCTGTAATTTGGTATACAACGCCTCCTGCTGATTTAATGACCGCAACTGACTGTAAACCTGCTGGAGAAACTCTAAACGGTTCTGATCGTAATAAGTTGTGGGTGAAGGGTAGCTGGACTGAAGCGGCGCGTACCCTCTGAAGGATTGTGATGCGGATGCGAGTGTCGCAACGCTCCTTGCATTTGCAGCGGATGGTTGCGTTCGCTCAAAGAACGTCCAGTATAGTGTTATGGCTTTCTCGCTTTGTCCTTCACGTATATAAGCGGTCGCGAGACTCTGATAGATGCCTTTATATTGGCTCCACTGTCGCTGTATAGGTGATTGCTGCCATGTTGTTGAGGTGCGAGGTCTTGGGTAGAGTGGTGGCATCGGAAGTTGTGCAAGAATTTTCTCTGCTGCATCAGTCTTACTTATCTGTGCGAGAGCAGTCACTAACATCGCACCGGTGCTAAGGTCAGTGATCTGTGCCTCTTCAATCTCCGTCAAGAGCTTTTCAGCAGCTGCCTTCTGTCCACGACGATAGGCGTTGCTGGCGTATTGTGCGATATACCAAAGCCGTGCCTCAGTGGTTAGATTGGTCATCTCATCAAGGTGTTTTTTCAACGTTTCATAATCAATGTTCCGTTGTATGGCTTGATTCAATCGCAAACTTTGATAGACTGGATCGTTTGGAGATGCCGCAAATAGTCGGTCTGTCGCTTCCTTAGTTTTATCAGTGTTTTGCGTCAAGGTATAAATCTGCGCTAACCTTTCAAGCGTCTGGATATTCTTCGGATTTGCAGCGGCTTCTGCCTCAAGTTGTTCGATCAGTTCACCCAATTTGCGCTGCTGTTGCGCGATTATTATTAGCTGGACGAGAGCACCTGCTTGTGCCTCTTCAAAATCGCGTGGTATCCACTGCCTCGCACTACTCTGTCCAAACGATTGTCCCTGAATGTTCCAGATGAGGTTTTGTGGGAGATTGAATTTCTGTGTGTTAATTCCTGGTGGTCCGAATGTTGAGCGTGATGAGCTTCCCATGACGTTTTGGGTTGCACTTTCAGGTGGTTTGGACATATCCAGAATCCGTTGGAAGTGTGGTTGTGCGCGGTCGAATTCATTCATCTGAACCAGTGCTGCACCGAATTGGTAAAGCGCGATGTGTGAGTTCTGACCTGTTATTTTTTCTGCAGCACGATCAAGGACGGAAAGTGCTTCATCAAGCAATCCGTGCCGAATGAGTAAAGTTGAGAGTTTAATTTCTGCCTCAAGCGGCTGATTTTTTGCGTGGAGCAGTTTCGTCCACGCCTGAATTGCTTCCTGTTCGCGTCCGATATCAAATAGCAATTCCCCAAGTCGTTGTTGATGGCTGGGATCGGGTTGTGCTTTCGCGAGTCGTTCTTGATACGTGAGAGCCTCTTGGGTATCGCCGAGGTCAAGGCTAACTTTGACAAGTTGCGCTAATAGATCCGGGTTCTCGCGGTTCCTATCTAATGCTCGTGCGAGTTGAAAACGGGCACTCGGTAAATTGCCTTCTGTCTGATAAAGTTCCGCCAATGCAACGACAGGACCTACACTGGACGTGTCCGTTTTTGACATCTGCTTTAAACGCTCTTCCAACTCCCGACTTCGTCCCAAGTCGTAATATGCTTCAGAGAGGGGCTTGACGAAAGCCAGTTTATCGTTGACGCTTGCGCTCAATTCCCAGCACCGCCAGTACTGCTCGATCGCTTGTCGAGGGTTCCCCGAAAGTTTGTAAACCGCTGCAAGTTCAGAACGCGTGTCGGTTGCTTCCGGTCGAAGGCGGATTGCCTGTTTGAGACTGTCAATAGCAGTTTGATAATCCGCAGTCTGTTTGGCGATTTCTGCCAGCATTTGATGCCCTTCAGGATTGCGTGGACTGTGTGCTATCGCCTGTTTCGCCGCGTCTGTAGCGGTATCAAAATCCATGACGCTTAGATGGGCGCGCGCAATGTTTGCGTAATATTCCCGGGCATTCGCACTGTCAATCTCAATCAGGTGGGTGTAGATGGCGTCGGCTTCTTCGCGCAAACCTTGTCTGGCATAGACATCGGCGAGCCAACGGTTGACAAGCACATCATCCGGGTGAAGGGCTTTCGTCTTCAAAAGGACTTCGATTGCGTAGGTGATATTACCCAACTTAAGGTACATCTTGGCAAGTTGTTTCTGCTGCGTGAAGGTATCGGCATCCGTAACATCTTGCTTTTTAAGTTCTGACTCTAATGCTTCTATTTTTTCAACAAGTGTCCCTTGTCGCCTATAGATTTCGATTTGCCGATCAGCCATCTGTTCGACGAAAAATTCGTTCGGTGCGAGTCTGGTTGCTTCAGCGTACTCTGACAACGCTTCGTCGTAGTCCTTGTTTTCCGTGAGTTGTCTCGCCAAAGCCTCGCGATAGCGGTAGGCATCAGGTGCTAACTCAACTGCTTTTCGACTCGCTGCAATAGCTTCGGATCGGAAATCCTTGACATCGAGTAATTGTGCCAACCTGTCATAATTCTCAGGCGTGCCGTTTTCACCAGCAACCATTCCGTTCCATGTTTCCACAGCCTTCTGTCGGTTTCCTTGACGAAAGTAGAATTCACCGAAATATTCAATATGATCCAGATTGTTAGGTGCAAGCGAAATCGCTTTTTGGTAGGCTGCGACTGCATCGTCTATCCACTCGTTTCCAGCGTAGATTTCAGCGAGCGTGAGATACGTGCCCGAATTTTCTGGGTCTCGGTCGAGCATACGCTGATATGTTATCCTTGCTTTGCTTTCGTCTTCTAATTGCAAGTACAATTCACCGAGTTCACGGTAGATGCCAAAATCGTCAGGGTTTTGTTCACTGAGGGATTCATACGCGGCTGCGGCGTCCTCAAATTTCTCGGCATTTCGCAGGGCAGCAATTAGATTGAGTCGGAGTCCTACATCCGTTGGTGCGAGTTCCACTGCCTGTTGATATGTGGTGATGCCTTCGTCAGGTTGCTGGTTCTCAATGTATGAGGAAGCCAGCAAACCCATCAGCTCCGGGTCGTTCGGTGTGTTTTCAAGCTTTCCTTGATAGTGTGTGACTAAGCCTTCCCAATTGCTGGCAGCAGCGTAGATGCCGATGATGCGGTGTTGGAGGTCTTTCCGCAGCCAATTCCCGGGTGCTGTCAATGCCATGGCAGTGTCGTAACTTTGAATGGCGTCTTCATAATTGCCTTTCTCTTCGTGAATATTACCGATTTCTCGACGACTTAGACAGACCCGATATGGATCATCCGTTTTAAGTTCAATGATCGCTTCATGCTGTGCGATGGCTTGTTCATAGAGTTCCTGTTCTCGGAAAAGGTCTGCGAGTTCAATGCGGGCGAAGATATTCTCTGGGTCGAGTTCAGGGATTTTTTTCCATGCCGAAATCGCCTCATCAACACGGTCTCGACTGAAGTAGGCGCGCCCAAGTGCCTCATAAATATCCATTAGTTCTTCGGGGGATGCAGCTTGGGTCTGTTCCGACAGTTCTGCTGCCTTCGTTAGTTCACGGATTGCGTCCTCATGCTGACGCAACGTCGCGAACATCTGTCCCAAAGCGAAATGCGGGTAATAATTGGTTGGGGCGAGTTCAACAGCGCGTTGATATGCAGTAACAGTCTCAATGTCCTTGCCAAGCCGTTTGTAGGTATGCCCCAAAATAAGTTGGACGTTTGAGTCGTTGGGTTTGGCTTCTACCTCTGCCGCATAATCGGCAACCATGGCATCTAAACCAGCTCCTTCGAGGTAAAACTGATAGAGTCGGTCAAACGTGCTCCCTTCTTTTGGGTTCCGGTTGAGCATTAACTTGTAGCGTTCGATGATTCTTGCGTCGTTCGTTTCATCTTGCGCAGAGGTAATTGGTAAAAAAAGCAAAGTACAGGATATAAGATACAGCACACCCATAAGAACTGAACATTTTTCTCGTCCGAGCATGAGGATACCTCCTTGCGTTAATGAATTTGGTTGGAAGAAGATTTAAAACGAGGCAAAATATTTGTGCGTTATTTATATAAACAGACTATTATGACAAAAAGATTACGCAGTTTCCCAAGAGAGGTGGGAATCCCTAATTTACAGGTGCAAATTCCGTGCCAACCTGAACAGCCTTATATTGGTGGTGTTCCTTGTAAAATGCTTAGGAACCTGCACAAATTGGGACAGTCCTTTATGCTAAATTGCACGGAATAGGGCAGGTTCAATAAGTCGTTAGTTCTAATTTTTCAGAGGCTTGTGGTGACAAAAACAACCTTTCAATTACAAGTGACGCTGTTTGGAGGCGAAAAAGGTGCATAAAATCATATTCTGTTCCAATGAATCTACCGGTTTCGGACAATTCCTCACAATCCAATAACTACGATTCCCATAGCCAGCATCAACACGCCCATGATGATATAAAAGATCGGGGTAATCTTATTTATTTTTGTCTCGTGGGTCTGATAATACTCGGCAACTGCTTTTACAATTTCATCCAAGACGGGTTTCCCGCTGCGTTGTTTCATTTTTATCTGTGCAGTTCCTATCCATGATTGAACTGCAACTTGCAATTCCAGATCGTGTGAAGTGAGTTTAATATGCCCTAACGTTTCTTCAAATGGAATGTCTAACTTTTGCAGCACATTGTGGAGTGCGGCACGGAAGGATTCATCGGTAATCCCCATAGCTATGTATCCCCTTATCGCAATTGCCATAACGATCATAACCACGACAACTATTAGGATATTAATCAGCATAATAGGATTTTCAGATACAGAAGGCATACCGAGTGGCAAGACTACCGCAGGGGAAAAAGCTACCGCTAAAAACGCCAAAATCCATTTTGCACTAAAAAGAAGCGGACGTCGAGCAGCCATAACGCGAATTCCAATCGCGAAAAGAAATAAGGCTTCAACAAAACAGATGAGTATGAGATATTCAATCACAATTTTAATTCTCCCTAATGTGGGTTCAGTAAAGAGTTTAACGCACAAGAACCGATATTTCTGAAATCGCTTTGCCCAATCTATTGGCATTAAGCAAGTTTGATGCCAATCGCTATGGTTGGATACAATATTATGCTTCTAAACACAGGCAGCCACTGAGTTTATGAAAGTAAATGTCGCCGTACGTCGTTTTCTATGGAGGGTACTGTACTGAAGAAGTGAAGGTTATGGTGGCACTTTACCATCGTCATGGCGCAAAAATTGTAGGTTATTCTGCAATTTTTGCGCCTTTGGATGGATTTGAATATTGAAATGTGCTGAAGGACGCTCGTGCGAAATTACACTTATGTATGACGGATTACCAGGGTCTATATTTCAACGATCCTGAGGCTCAGATTCGCTAAAGACTTCCATTCCAGCAGAACCATCTGAAATCCGTCGAATCTGCTTCTCAAATCCGGGTGGTGAGAGCGTCCATGTAATCCAGAGCGGTTCATCGCCTGTGTTCACAAAACGGTGTTCGATGTTAGGTGGAATATAGATTACTGTGCCGGGTTTCAGATCGGCAACTTCGTCACCAACATACCCTTTACCTTGCCCACCGTAGACAAAAATAATTTCTTCTTCTTTACTGTGAAAGTGAAGTGGAATTTCGCTGTTCGGATCTACCTCTTCAAGTCCCATCGCGAAATGCTCAGTCCCAACGGTATTTGGTTCAACGAGCGTATATAGGGTGCGTGGGGCTTCCCCTTCAATCCGGATAACCTCAGCATCTTCTTTGTGGTAGATATGTTTCATCTTTTCCTCCAAGATTAAGAGTTTTACACTCAAATCCGAAATATTTTCTAATAACTCTCATGTCTCTTCCACATTGGTTAAGACTGACAATACGTTATGTAACTCGCTCAGACTCGAAATCTGGGCATCTGGTGTAATATGATCGGTTGAATCATTCCCAGAGCGGTGCAGCCAAATCCCTTTGAGTCCAGCGCGTTGTGCTCCTAAAATGTCACGGGTCAAACTATCGCCAACCATCACCGTTTCCGAGGATGAAGTAGCAAGTGCCTCAAGTGCCAATTCAAAGATTCGGGAATCTGGTTTTCCAATACCGACTTCTCCTGAGATCAGGATTGGGTCGAAATATGGTTTCAAGTGAGCCCCTTGAATTTTTTCACGTTGTAGATCTAGTGCTCCATTTGTGACGAGGGCTAATTGGTAGATTTTTCCAAGACTCTTCAGATTGTCTTCAACATCGGGAAACACAATATGCCGGGAACGTCGCTCAGACAAAAAGATGCTGGACAACTGTTCAGCAAAGGATAAATCGTTTATGCCATGATCAACAAGGGCACGGAACCATGTTTCACGTCTGTAGGTAGGTGCCCATTCACGAAGGCACTTTAGATGCGTATTGGTACCGAGAAAACGAGCCCACAAACCTTCCCATGAACTGATGCCGATAGCACGGCAGTAGGTGATGGTTGCAGATGCACGCCACAACTCGCGTGCGTGATAACGGACCGTTTGATGAAGTGCTTTCGGGTCAATGCCGTGCTTCTCATTTGCGTATTCGCAGGTCGCTAAAAAGGCTGCGTCCGCAGAGGCACCTTCTATTACAAGTGTATCATCGAGATCAAAGAGGATACTCATGATTGCCATAGGTTGTGTCCTTCTTAAGTAAACCAATAGGCGTATAAACTCGCGTTCCTGATTTGAAACCGTAGCCGGACCTCTCTCCCTTTGAGTGTGTCTAACGAACCGTTGAACCTAACGGGTGCCTCTAATTGATCTCCAACGATCTGCTGAGAGGTATAATTTTCCAAGGGAGTGCCTATGTCATCGGTGACACTGACAACAACGTACCCTTGACTTGCATCAACGTTGAGGCATAATTCTCCGCCATTGAGCGTCAGTGGTTTGGTTAGCATGTGTCCTTCTGCTTCGCCCGCATTGAGCGAAACGAATCCGTCACGTCGCAGAGTCGCTAAGCCGAGCATAGACTTGTGCTTGCGTTCGACTTGTTTGAACTTTCTGCCGGTGTGCGGACCATTCACACCGCCGTAATAGAAATAGATTTGGTCGTTGTGTGTGATGAAATTCTGAGTGACACGCGTCATGCCATCTTCCCAACTTCCCCGTTCTCCGAGTGTAAGAAATGTTTGACGATCCAATACGCGTTGCCAGTTGATACCATCACGACTCATTGCAAGAGATGTATCAATAGTGCCATCAACACCTTCGCGATAAACCCAAATCATGCCGAGATAGATGCTATCGTAGATGTTGATGGGCATACCGTAAATCTGGGTTCCTTCTTCATCGATTTCGTCGCACTCAAAAACGCGTTCTGGTTCGCTAAAGTGGATGGCGTCTGGACTCTCAGCACGAGCGGTTTTGCGTCCGCCTGCACCAAATCGTCCAAAAACAACGTACTTCTGTATTTTTGGATCCCACACCAAGGATTGTGTTGTGTCGCTATCGAGCGGAATGACGGGATTGGATTCACAATTTGTCCAGTATACACCGTCTGGCGAAAAAGACATCCACATACCGTCTCCGTCCCCGCGTCCCCAGATTGTGCGTCCTTCGTACTCGACGAAGGTGTTGATACCGCCATGTTCCCAATAGAATCCTTTGTAGCGACGCGCTGGATCCGTTTCGTTTGCATCGTAGATAGCGGCGAAACCTTCGCAGTTAGTTCTGCCGATGTCAATTAGGTTATTGGCGGTACTTCCCTTGAAATCGACCTGATTGAGGATAGGCTTCTCCCAGTGCACACCATCGGTTGAGATGGCGTAGCCAAGCAGCGTTATATTGCCGAGTGCGTCCCGTTGGCGAATTTTCACCATTCCATCCACGTAAGGTCCTGTGAGATACCACATTTTGAAAAGGGAGTCTTGTGGATCATAGAGTACTGTGCCGTAGAGCGAGGCAACGCTTTCCCATGGATTCTCGCCCCGCAGGACTGGATTATCGGGATGCCGTTGCGGTTGGTGCATTCGGCGATACAGCCCTTCAATTCGGGTGATGTGATGAAGGTCGAGGAAAAGATAGCGGTGTTCCATGCTGCGGCTCCTTAGGGATTCTGTGCCGTTTGTGCACACATATTATCACAAGTGTGGACGTGGAACAACGTTTTCATTATTGCTATGGGGTTTTAGGTTATAAGTTGTAGGAAGAATAGCGATCAGCCAACGGTCTTTCAGTTGTCAGTGTTGGATTGTCAGAACCAGGATTTTCAGGATTCAAGGATTTTCAGGATGATGGAATCAGAGGTCATAGCATGCGTATCTCATCAAATAGAGCCAAGTGTTGACGGTAGCCTGTCGGAAGTGGTCGGATTTCTTGATAAGCCTGAAAGAAAATTGTCTGTTCATTTTCACTGAAATGGCGTGAAACAGTCAGAATATCTGAGAGATAATAACCAAACCCAAATTGGAGCACGTCAATTGGGCAAGGCTGTCCCTCCGAGATAATGATATTATGAGGTTCCAGATCCGAGTGAATCAGTCCAAAAACGTCTCGTCCTGTCCCCTGTTCTGCGACAAACTGTGAGAGGCGTGAAGGAAGTGAGGTGAGTTTGGAAAGTTCCTCCGCCGAATAGTCTAAGTGACCAGTTCCAAGTGCCTCTTCAACTTTCGGCGTAACCCAGTCTATGTCGTACCGAGGTCGGGTAAACCAGTGCGGTAATTCTAAAGTTTGCGACACATAGTGCATGCGACCCACCATGATGCCAAGACTCCGAATCAGTTCTGGTGTCTTTTCTGCTGCGGAGAGTGATGTAAGCGTCTCACCGGGAATCCAATCGTATACAGTCGCATATCGCACAGGGAGATCGCTTGGAGAAAGGCATTGAATCATTTCCCCATCACGTCCAGACACAGGGGACAGGGTCTTGATGCGTGCTTTGTTCCAAAGACCCTGTAACCAATAGATTTCAGATCGAATTTTGTGAAAAGAGGTGCCAGCCTGATGGAGTCTCAGAGTGAACCGAGCGTTATCGGAATCTAAGAAAAACAACATGTTCGCAATGTCGAATCCAGAACCACTAATTTGGAATGAAGCGTTATTCAATCCATAGGACATAATAGCGGCTTTTACATAGTGCCAATCAGTGCCCATGTTTTGTAAAGCTTTTCCGCTATATACTATCAAAATGCCATTGTCGCAAGCGTGTCGTGTTGATTCGGATATGAATGTTCGTTGTTCATCGTTGAGCGAATTAAGGAGGGCAATGATACTGGGGTCAATCTGAGGGTGCGGGTCAGAAACTGCTTCAAGCCAATACTGTCTGCATCTATCATGACAATCAAATCGGTAGACAGGTAGGGACGGATCTCGGTACCAATCGGGAGATTTTTCGATAGCGTATTCAACTTGGGTGCCACAAAATGGGCACGACATTTTTTCTGTCATGGGGTGTTTGTTCTATGCTAACTTAATAATGGAGTGTCGATTCTCAGGGTTCTTGGTTAAATCTCGGTTCACTTAATCGGAAGGTCAACAGAAACCCAACTGAAACGAGAGCTGAACAGCTGATGAAAACGGGTTCAAACGCTAATGTCTCGATGAGTGCTCCGATCAAGGGTGAAACGAACAATGGAATTGCTTGGAAAAGACTCATTACGCCGAGATATTGCGGGTGTTTCTCCTGTGGTGCAATTTCGAGTGTGTAGTTTGTGACAATGCGGGCAGACACTGGTGTGAATCCCATAAGAGCAAAGATGATCCAGTAGAAGTCTGCACCGGAAGGCATTCGACTGATCCCTACCGCCAATACCGGCATAGTAGCACTGATTAATATCAGGAGACGCAAGACGAATCGGTTCCCTGATCGGTCGGCGATGTTACCCATAATACCGGCACCGATAGCATTGGATGCATTTTGTGCGATTATCAACGCGACGAAACCCGAAGGAGCTAATCCCAATGTTCGCTGTCCGAAAACCGTATAGTGTGGAAAAAGTGGCCAGATCGAGTAAAATAGCAGAATAACGACCGCGAATCGCCGAAAATTTCTGTCGTATCTCAATAGGAGAAGTGCTTCACCGAGAAATTTGAAAAAAGGTGCCGTTCCCTCTGGCTGAGATGGAAGTTCTTTAAACCAGAAACTGACTGAGGCAGCGATACCGAAGGAGAGAGCTGTCGCACCAAAGAGCACAGCATAACGCGGGGGACTCGCAGAAAGCCAACGCGGTAGCAGGTAAAAAGCGACGCCGATCGAAAGTGTACAACCGATGATGTTGGAATAGGCGAGTAACCTGCCCCGCTTTTCAGGGCTGATCAGTTTTCCCTGTATCGTTCCGTTAGCCAGATGATTGCAGCCAACGGCGAGCCAGTGCAGGGTACACAGCACGAGAAAAACAGCGATAATAATATTCCCTGACCAACGTGTTGAGCTTAATATTGCGGACAATATAAACCACGGAATCGCAAAACCGAAACCAGTGAGAACAAAGAATCCTTGTTTTTTGGGCATCTGTGCGACGCGTTGCGCAACCAGAAACTGGGGTAAGCTCTGCCCGATTCGTAGAATGAGCGGTAACAATCCGCGGATGGTTCCAGACGAGGTATAGACATCAATAAACGCAGGAATAACTACAGATTCGGATTTGAACATCCAACCGAGACGCATCACAATTTGGTTCAGTGCGAATACAATTAAATTGCGTTTTTCGTGCGGATAAGGTTCTTTAGCAGTGACGTTCGTTTGATTAGAGTCACTTTTCTGCATTGAAACCCCGTTTGACTGTTGTTAAGCGTGCAAATTTATGCATTTTCTTCTTAGCTTTCGGATATTATACTTTACCATTTTGGAGCATTCGTGCGCCGTAATTTTCCATCGCCGTTTTCGCCTCTGAGGTTAAGGTCTCTTGTTCGGAGAGTGCTTTTGCCACTCGGTGGAATCGTTCAATATTTCTCAGCCCCATAATTGTGACGTTCACACTCTTATGACTGAGCACATAGCGATAGAAATCCTCTGACGGCGGTGCATCTGAGGCTTCAAAGAGTCTATCATTACGCGATGCGTTCATGATGACCACACCCGTACCGTGTTCATCGGCTGCTCGGAAAACCGTCCGTTCTGGTATCGACATCGCACAATTATACCAGCAGAGAACGGTATCAAAAAGACCGGTATCGACCGCTTCCTGTACCTGAAACCAATCATGCCCAGTCACACCGATGAATCGTATCAGTCCTTCCTCACGTGCTTTCTGTGCCATTTCCATTGCTCCGCTGGGAGCCAATGCTTGTTGTCGGGCTTCTGGTGTGTTCAGATAATGAAGTTGATAGACATCAATGTAATCAACACCAAGGAGCCGTAGCGATGTTTCAAGTTCTCTCCGAGCATCTTTCGCATCGCGTGCTTGGGTTTTCGTTGCAAGAACTAAGTCATCACGCTTTCCTTTTATAGCAGCACCAATAACTTTTTCGTCTTCACCGTCTCTATAGGTTCGAGCTGTATCGACATAGGTAACACCGCAATCAATTGCTTCACGATAGGTGTCAGCAGATTCACAGTATGCACCACCGGTACCGAGCCGGGTAACTGTCAAGCCTGTGCGACCTAAAACTGTTTTCGGAATTTCATAAGCCATTATATTCACCTCAAAAAAGCGAATTAACATTTTGGTTTGCTGAGCAAAAAGTATAGTCCATATTTATTGTGGAATTCGGTAGCCTCCTCCAACATACAACAACTGTCCTGTGAGCCAACGCGCTTGCTCGGAGCAGAGAAAAATTGTTACATCGGCTATATCTTCGGGGTTGCCAACCCTTCCTAAAGGAGTAGATTTTGCAAGTGCTTCCTCGTCTTCAGGTAAAATGTAGCCCGTTTGAACCGGACCGGGTGCAATAACGTTCACTGTGATGCCGTATTTCCCCAGTTCGCATGCAGCAGAGCGACTGTAGGATTCAATTGCGTGTTTGCTCGCAGCGTAACTGATGTTCAACGGATGGCAATGTGCGGCATCTGTGCTTGTATTTACAATGCGTCCCCAATTCAATCCATTCTTCAGGTATTGCTTCAGATATGCTTGCATCAATAGCGCGTAAGCTCGGGAGTTGATGACAAAGTGGGCATCAATGTTTGCAGCAGTTGATAAGAAAATACCACTCCCTTCTGTTGAAGTTTGTTCCGGGTCAAATGTCTCCAAGACGCAATGGGTGTGATTATTAATCAGAATGTCAACTGGTCCCAGTTCTTCCTCACATACTTCAAAGAGTTTTGATATGTTTGATTCATCAGCAAGGTCTGCCTCTAAAGTCGATATTGTCATACCGGCATCTTTAAACTGGTTGACAAGATGGGAAATAGGCTTTTGTTGCATCGCTTGGTAGAGGATATCTCCACCTATTCCTGTTTTTTCAGCACGTTTTAATTCTGTTTCGCTGTATGGGCACGGTGGACGAAAAAATGAAGCGAATACCTTCACCCTGTGTTTTCCGAGTGCTAAAGCCGTTGCAGCACCGATGCCGTGGTTAGCACCTGTAATCAGTGCCACTTTTCCTTCTAACTTCGGGTCAATCATAAGGCAGCCTCTCAAAACGCTGGTGCCATTTCCCACGCCTGAACGGATCTGAAATGTGTCTCTCCACCACGGCTCAACAACCTAACACCGGTACTATCGGTTCGCGTCGGATGGACCCGCTGTGTAATACACTGTCTACCGTTCGCGAATACCTCAACCACAGACTTATCGACATAGATACGGAGTTGGAGTGTTTCGTTGTTTTCCAGTGTGAATGGTGCGCGTTCTTCATCAATAAACCGCTCGGATTCTGGAAATCTTTCATTAGTAGTTCCGCCACTCCGAAGGCGCGGATATTGGATGGCTTCGTTTAGGGTGGAGCGACTGATGTCGATTTTCAAAGTGCTTTCTGCTGGGACGTACATAATCTCTGTACATTCAGCTTGATCTGGTGAACAGAGCACCTGAACACCCATTTCAGTTGCATCGCCGGGATCGATTTCGATAGCCAATTCGAGGCAGTTCCCCTGAATCTCTTCTAAATTCAACTCGCTGTCGGTATCCAGAGTGATGTTTTTACGTTCTTTGGGGTTCATCCGTAGGCATTCCATCTCTGGCACGGGTTCAATCTGCAAACTACCGTTGCTGGCGAGGGAAAGGATTCGTGGCAGGGTCATAACCCCTGACCAACCGGAAGCGCGTTCTTCTTCTATCCCGCGAATTTCGCGAATCCAATCGAAAAAGATACGCCGTCCTTGTCCGTCTAACAGTGATCGCGGTCCACCGAGCAGTCCACCGTACCAACTCATTCTCTCATAATTTTCGACGTGAAATTTCTCGTTTTCAAATCTACCGAGATAATACTGCGTTCCGAGCCAATGGCTACAAAACAGCAACATGTGCTTGTCTCCCAAAGGATAAAAATCGGGAACGGCACAGTCTTCATCTTCATCTGTCCATTCACGTCGCGATTCATAGAAGGAGCGAACAAATTCCCACTCTGCAAGATTGGACGACTTAAAGAGAGCCGTTCCATCACCACTCTGTCCGGGTATCCTGTTCCCGATCAATGCGTAGTAGGTGTCGCCTTCCAACCACGCACACGGATCAAACACGATATATTCACCGTGCCCTTTCTCACCGGGTGCTGGCACGGGAATTACTGGATTGGCTGGATGCTTATCCCACGTAATGAGTAAATCGTCATCACTAGTTGCGATACACGTCCCATCGGGGATTCCGTGATAGATGAACGTCGGAATGCCATCTCGATTCACGAGAGCACCACCGCTGAAGCATCCACCACGATCGGGTCCATCGAGATCGGGCACTAAAGCGATTGGATGATGTACCCAATGCACCAAATCAACACTCGACGCGTGTCCCCATTGCATCCATTTCCAATAGCCGCCTTCGGGATTGTGCTGATAGAAGATGTGGTATCGCCCCTTCCAAAAGATTGAGCCGTTGATGTCGTTCATCCATCCGAATGGCGGGGTGAAGTGATAACGTGGTCGATACGGGTCGTCATCGTACATTGCATCGAGTACACGTCTACTGTGAATAAGGGCTTCTGTTTTTTCGATGGCTGTGTTCATAGTTTTCTTGTTCCTTGCAAATCAGTCGGTGAACCAGAAGGCATAGATCTCTGCTTGAAGTAGGGAGAAGCGAAGTCGCACAGTCTTACCGCGAAGTTCAGCAACGCCAGTTTTCTCCTTCCAGCGTATTGGTTCGTCAATACTATCAACCATCGCAGCGATGCTTTCGTCCAGTGTGTACCCCGGTAGTGGTTGATCGTCATCTGCATTAAGAATCTCTACCTTAACTCGACCGCGCCAAGAATCCACATTAACTCGGAGATCGCTGCCTTCCACGACAAGGGGTTTGGTCAGCACCGAGCCCCACTCAATACCACCCTTGAGGGACACAAAACCGTCAACGCGAAGTTTGGCAAGTGACATGGCAAAGTTGTTGAGGTATTTTCTATTCATTATGTCCGCCAGAGGCTGGCTGCGGTGCCGAACGCCAAGGTAGTAGAACCACAATTCATTGTTACGTCTGATCGGTCCGTTGACGACCGAGATCTGTCCTGTGTCGTAAGCACTACCATCTCCTACAGGCGATAACTCGATAAATGGTGTGCGGTTGGCAACCCGTTCCCACTGTCGCAGGTCTCGACTCGAAGCCAGTTCCACCGACTTGCGACTGTCCACATTTTCGTATAACGGTGGGTGTTTCCCCGTCCAATGGTGCATCACGGGCAGCCCCAGGTATAACCCCTCGTAGCGAAATACGGGAAAATTATAAACGTCAGTACGCCACTCCTCAGGCCGGTTGTATATTGGGGTAAGATAATCGGGATCATCAATGAATTTTTGTATCCGCGCTTCTCCGTTTTCCTGATCGGTCTGGTCGGCGTGAAAAATCAGTTCCAACTCGCTCCAGTTTTCAAAGTCCTGACTGGTACTCAAACAGAAGCTGCGTCCGTAGGGTGAGCGACCGTCGGGTCCACTGTGCTTGACGGTGGCAATGAATAGTCTCTCTTCTTGGTCATAGCTAAAGTGTGCCTCGTCCGAGCTTGGAACAAGTGGCACATCAAGATATGTCCAGTGAAGGCAGTCTGAGGAGATTGCTGGTGTTAACCCGCCTCCTTTTCCCCAACCCATGCCTTTGTAGCGACGTTGTTCATTAGGGTCGCTGGCATCGTAGACTGGTCCCAGTGGGACGCCAGTAGGAAGGATGTTGTTCTCTTTACCGATCGCTGTTCCGCGCCATGTGAGGGCATCGTAATCGTGAAGTCCCAACGCCGGTTTTTCCCAGTTCACACCGTCTTCCGAAGTCGCATAGCAGATAAAACTCTGCCCGCCGATCGGTGCTCCGGTCACATCAAGCTTGACATCCGGGCTATCTCCCTCTGAGCTGGCGTAGTAGAGCGTCTTGAAAACCGATTCATCTGGGATCCATGCAGGTGTTGTCCACATCATAATACCGCAGTTCTCCCAGCGATACTCAGGTCGAAGCACGACGTTCTTGTCGAACTTTTGCAGTGGGTGGAGTTTCCGAGCGAGATTGTCGATCTCCTCAACAACATGATCATCAATGAATAGCGATTTCATCTGGACACCTCTTATCAAACACTATACCCATCCATCTTCAACCATAAGCGTTAGTGGCGATTCCATCTCTTCAAGGGGTAGATGAATCCGTCTACGTTTCCGGGACGATTCGTAAATCGACATGAGCAGTTCGTGCGTAGCATAGCCCTGATGACCGCTTGAACGGTGTTCCCGTCCCTCTTCAATAGCCTCAATCATATCTCGTACAGGATTGCTTTCTGAGGGGAGTTCTGGAGCTACCCAATCTCCACCCGATTCCGAGGTGCGGTATCGTAGGGAGGGTCCGCCCGGGGCAGAGAGTTCAAGTTCGCCTTCCGTCCCATAGCAGTAGATGTGGTGATAACCTGGGGCGGTATCACTGCCCGATTCAATGACAGCCCGAACGTTGTCTTCAAACTTGAAGTAACCAATCGCGAAATCCTCGGAGTGCAGATCGTATTTGGTTGGTGTTCCGATACGTTCGATTTGACCGATCACCCAGCTTACGGAACGGTCTCCATAGACGTATCGCATGAGATCAACAGTGTGTGTGGCATTGTCTTTCAGGTCACCGCCGCCACAGACACCGTGAATCCGAAAGATGTCGCCAATAATACCGTCAGCAATCATCTGTCTTGCGGCTTCGTAGGGTGGGCTAAACCGTACTTGATGGTCGATTGCCAATTTCACACCGTGTTCTGAACAGGTCTCGAGCATCTCCCGTGCTTGTCCGAGATTCTCTGCCATAGGCTTTTCAGATAGAATCCCTTTCACACCATGTTTCGCGGTTTCAATCGCGACCGGTGCATGCAGTTTCGGGCGGGTACAAACGGAAACGAGGTCAATCTCTTCCGTTTCAAGCATCTCAATGTAATCGGTATACTGTTTTTCGACGCCGTACTGTTCGCCGTATGCTTTGATCCGATCAGCGTCAATATCGGCAATTGCAATCAGAGAAGCCCTCGTTTCATTCACATACCATCCTGCGTGCATGTGAGAAATTCCACCGCATCCAATTATCGCGACATTGTAGCTTTTGTCCATTTTCGACTCCTCTTGTTTCTCTCAGACTGTTTTAAAATGCGTACCGATTAATCCTGTATATGCGACAAGCAGGACAAAACATCATGCAGGCTTGAAATTGAGCAGTCTGGCCGTTCGTCCGCTGTTTTCGGTGTCAGGACATCTGATTTTCGGTTGATGAAAACACTTGTCATGCCTGCACGGTTAGCACCAACGATGTCGTTTTGAATGCTGTCACCGACGTACACTGCCTCCTCAATCAAAACGTTAGCTCGTTCACAAGCCAATTTGAAGATTTCGATTTTCGGTTTCCTGACCCGTATTTCACCGGAGATGGTTAGCGACTGAATACGTTCGCTGAGTCCAAGGTGTCGGACTTTAGAAAGTTGGCTATCGGTATGTTCATCGTGTGCACCGTTTGTAATGATACCGACATGGTATGCGTGTAGTTCCTCAAGGACAGTTACATCTTCGTAGAGATGTAAACTCGTGAGGTAGCGCGAACTGAGAAAATCGTTTAATTCTTCTGTAATCGGACCTTGGGGCAAACCGAGTTCCTTGAACAGGCATGGGAAACGCGAGTCTCTCACTTCTGCCATGGCGCATTTCCCGGCATCGAGTTGCTGAAAGAGCTTCGAGAGTACTGTTGTCCATGCGTTTGTGAGTACCTGCTCCGGAATATCGGGTTCACGCTTGCGAAAAAGTTGAAATGTTTCTTTTACCGCTATGCCCCATGGTGTATCGGAGTCGCAGAGTGTGCCATCAAGGTCAAAGAATATTGCCTTAATCATTTACTTCTCTCTTTCACTGTCGCCTTCCAGAAATTCGAGCAGAATATTCTCACTGATAGCTTTAGATGCGCCGTGTCCTTCGTTGACAACCTTGTAGTGGATCACGTCGCCGTTAAGGTAGCTAAAGATTTCCAGATTGCCATCGATCCTGCTGGGTTTGGACAACTTTTTTCCCTCATAACCCATCTGCCTCGCCCACAGAAAAATCGATTCTTCGGCATCAACAAAGCCCAACTTACCGTCTTTGGCGGGAATGTAGTTTGAAGTGCCGCCGTAATATGGGACCAGATCGTCAGTGGTACCCGATATATTCATCAGACGTTTGCCAGTCATTGGTGTGACCGCAACTTGATAATTGTTGTCAGGACCTTTGGCTTTAAAATATTTTCCATCGTGTTGATAGATATTTAATGGACTAACTGCACTCACATAATTCCGTAGGTTCGGTAGTTTGCTTTCGATCGCCAATTGGTTCACGAGAGCGGCACCATTTGAATTTCCCATCACACTGAAATTGTCCTTCTGAACGTTGGTGTATGTGGATAATTGCTTAACGATTGCTTCGATGAATCCGAGATCATCTGCTTGGGAGCCCTCCGACATGATGTTCCAACTCGTCTTATATCCGTTGGCAAACACCATGATGTACCTGGCTACCATGGTCGTGTGCCGTCTCATGAATTCATCCATAGCGTCCTTTGCATTTCCACCATGTCCGTGCAAAAAAATGAAAACCGGAAGCTTTTGCTGATCCGAATGTTCAGGGACATTGACGTAATAAAGTCGCTTGAACGCTGTCTCCTGAGACCACGACTGTGTGATATGATATACTCCAGACTTTAGATGTTTTTCCGCAGCCACGATCGGAACGCTACTGGCAATCAAGGTAGTGCTCAATATTAACATGAAGTTCTTCACAATATCTTTCCCAAATGTCATCTGTTGTGGTGAGCCATCAAAGGTTCGTCCGCTAAGCAACCCAAGAGATGTATATGTAAGCGCATACTAAGATTATCCAAGCACATGCAGCGATTTTCATCACACGACTTTTCAGCCCCGTTTTTGTGAAGTTAAAGCCAATGTGATTGAACAATAGCATCAGCGCAATAAGAACGTTGAGGTTAAGAAGCCTATTAGAACCAAAATTGTGCCACCTGAGAAATTGAAACACGTTGTACGCAAGTAGGCATAGAATAATACCGAGCAGACCGTATTTCCAAAGATGTTTTGGGACCAGTTTCCTTCCAATAAACGTTTTTGTCGATGCCGCTTCAAAAGATTCCGGTAGGTCTGGATTATTTTCTCGAACGGCTTGTTGGCGTTCTTTTTGTTGTTTAATTTTCGCCTCAAGTTCCTGTTTCTCAGTATTGGTGAACTGTTTCATAAGAAATTACGTCTTTCTTGGTGGCTTGAGCGGCATTACAAAAGCCAAACACTTTTCATCACGTTCCATCGGTTCCACGGCAAATCCCATAGAGAGTTTGAGCAGATGGTTTTCAGGGTGGTTTTCGCCACTAATAGATCTAACTTGATAGCAGTCAAACAACGCTGCTTGTTTCAGGACATATTCTTGAAGTGCGGTACCGATACCTTGCCGTCGATAGCTTTCCTTCACCCCAAACGCAAGGATTTTTGCTTCCTTTAGCGTTTTACCCTGTATCTCAATGGGTGGGTGGTCACGATCATGGGGACCGATGTCCCACACTACAAACATAAGGAATCCGACAATAGTCCCATCCTGTTTTGCGGCTAAAAAATAACGTGAGAACTGCTCGAAATACGGATTAAATGCCCAACCCTCCTGATTTACGTCTTTGACGAGCGCAACGAATTCCTGCCAATCCGGGTGGTCGGGTGTGACTTCTGCGATGGAAAAGCGTTGTTGTTTGGGCATTATGTATTTCGTTTCTCAGACAGGCGAGGTTAGAAACCTCGCCAGCGAGAGAAAACAAACAGGCGAAGTTAGATTACTTGAGTTGCTGTTTTCGGATGAATGCTATCTTAGTTTAACACTTTTATGCTTCCCCAAGTGACTGTCAATTTCTCGGTGGGTTCAACAGCAAGCCCTACAGCGTCCATGTTATTATTAATTTCATCTTCACTTAGACCGCGGTTGTAAAGGCGAAGTTCGTCAAGAAGACCGTTGAAAGGCAATCCGTCCGATTTTCTGGCACCCATCCAAAAATTCTCTCCATTATGCTTGATATCACCCTCGAATTTTTTCTCGCTATCAAAATCACCGTTGATATAAATTATGGCTTTGGAACCGTCGTAAACACCGGCGACGTGATGCCATTTATTTACGTCGGGCTGTGCCACGCTATGAAAGGGCCAGGTCTCTAAGGCACCGTTCCAGAGATTAAAATCAACCCGAGTTTGGTCTGACCACGCAATTACATAAGAATTATTTCCCGACCTTGATATGCCTGCGAGAATCGCCCAACCCGGTTTATCAGGCTTTATCCACATTTCTAATGTTAGTTGATCTCCAATGTCGGTTAAATCCTTAGCTGTACCACAATCAATATGTCCTCCACTAAATTTGAGTGCGTCACCGACTTTACCTTTGACGACCTCGACATTCCCATCCATTTTTCCATCGCTATTGCCAAAGATGTCATTAACCGTTTTATCTGCAACCGAATCCTTATTAAAAGACCAGTAACTCACCAGCCCATCGGTAATCGCCTGTTGGGCTTCTGCTGCAGTTATAACTATTAAAACAGTTGCTATGATGGCTATAACTAATATTTGTCTCAGAGTTCCGTTAATCATTGGGTCCCCCTATGTTTCACTGATATTGAACAAATTAGGCACGTTCGTACACGGCTCGCGTTGGTTCATGAAAAAACTGGGTTTCAATTGACACAAGAAATCTCTTTAGACATATACGTCCTACGGACCTAAAATCGGCGTAAAACTACTAACAGAGCCACCCCTTATCTGTTATATGATAATCCTGAAACTACCAACTTGTTGTAATTCACTTAATCATCGTATTCAACGACTACATTGTCACCATCAACCTTGACAGGGTAAGTCGCCACACGCAATGTTTCATCGACAAGACACTGTCCGGTCGCAATGTCGAATGTCCATTGATGCCAAGGACACCGAAGGATCTCACCTAAGTTATCGACAGAGGGTTCCATGCCGTGAATAGATGGTGGTGCGGTAGCATCGAACCTACCCGTGAGTTCACCAGTGCAGAGAGGTCCGCGCTTGTGTGGGCAGAGGTTGCGGACGGCGTAGAGCTTGCCATCGACATTAAAAACACCTATACCTGCTTTGCCACGAAACGGTACAATGATCTTGCGTTTCCCCGGTGGAATCTCCGACACTTTTCCGACGACAACGCGTGCCATAATTAATTATTCTCCAGTCGAAGGATATCAAGTGCGTTTTCTGCGAAGATTCGTTGATGTAAGTCTTCTGGAAGTTTGGGGAAAACTGTGACTGGGTCGTTCCAGTCGAAGTGCGGGAAGTCTGAGCAGAATATCAATGTTTCGTCGGCATGCAACATCTCTAACATCTGATACATCTGTTCGGGTTTTTCTGGCTCGTGCATCGGCTGCGAACCGATTCGGATGTGTTCCCGAAAATACTCGCTTGGCAAGCGTTTGAGCCACGGTGTCTGGTCGCGTAGTGCTTTCCAGTCGGTATCAAGATGCCACATCACCGGCACTGCCCACATCTGTTGCGCTTCGATGAGCGCGAACTTCAGGTTCGGAAACTTTTCAAACACACCTTCGCAGATTAACGACGTGGCGTGTGTGCTGGCGACGTACGGACGGCTCATCCGGCTTTCCATATAGTAGGTGGGATGTCCAACGGGGGTCGGTGTGTTTCGGGTGGCACCGCCGCCACCACCGATATGTGACACGATAGGGAGTCCGTGCGCTTCACACGCTTCCCATATAGGGTGATAGAAACGATTACCAAAGGGACGACTCGTTCCCATCGGCACCATAACAGCGGCAGTATCTTTACGATCTGCGAGTCTGTTAATTTCTTCTACGGCTTGCGGTGGATCGGATGGCGAGACGAGGATAGCGTTGACGACGCGTTCGTCACGATCAAGCCAATGCTCGATTGTCCAATCATTGAAAGCCCGACACAACGCAGCTGCCCAATCAGGATCAGGTAACCCGGAATATCCGTAGAACGGGGGCGGTCCTGTAAGCAATGCAACGTCAATATTCCAGACATCGAGGTGCTGTTCTTGGAGGAACTCTAACGTGAAGTTGAAATCTCTGGGGTCACCACCGGAGTTCTTAGGCGTCGATTCGATGGCATCTTCGACCCTCCCTTTGAGATCTACGCGGTTGCTCCGAATCGGGATATTCGGGTAGCCACCGAGATGCAGCCCTTGGTCGAGGAGGTGCTCCTGATAGAACTTTGACAGGTGGGGCAGCAATTGTGTAGGGTGCCGGAAATTGTGGTGGACATCACAGTCAACAATAGCGATACCGTTTTTCGGTTTAGCAGTCCAACCCGGTGCAGCAACGGGTTTTGCTCCAACTTGACTCATTTCAACGTCTCCTTGTGATCAGAGGATAGGCATCCAGTTTTAGGCAATTATATGGATATGAAATGTTTTGTCAATCGAAAAGCGTAGATTTAGCGGTAATCAGTTATGTTCTTTTGTTGATTTTTCCTTCATACGCTGAACGGCGTCCAGTTTGGTTTGCTGCCAATCTGTCCAATCCTTTTCCCCTTCGTAGCGGACAACGTCGTGGATGGTTGCGCGCGGTTGATAGGTTATGTAGTTCCCAGTGTGCCACGCCAGATTCCGATAGACCATAAAATCTCCGGGTCCAAGATGCACCTGAACGGCACCGGGAAACTGTAGGCAGTGGTCTAAGCAGTATCGTTCAGCTTCGACGTTGGATTGCCCTTCTGCTGGTTTACGTAGCCTCGGATCGCCTGTAGACTGTTCCTCACCTTGCATGTCCCATTGCCGAAGGTGGCTCCCCGGAACGAACCACGTACAGGAATCGGCGTAAATTGCACAGTTGACCTGATTAAAGTGCCGTAGGTCGTACCAGACCTCCGCCAGTTTCGCGTTGACCGTTTCATCACGCGCGTCGGGTGGCACCTCCACAACGCCGTCACGGTGCCACCCGATGTGCCATGGATGCTCAAGTGGCTCTACGAGTAACCCCATAATGTCAACGTGCCCGTGGGTGTAGTTTTCACCGAGCAATTTCCCAATGGCGTCTCGGAGTTCTGGTAACTCGGTATAGTCATAAAAAGGTTTTAGGTCTAATTCATCGCCATAATTGGATAGCGGTTGGATCCGTTGTGTCTGTGGTCCGTTGAGTTTGTGCGCGAGGTGGCGTGCTTTCTCTGCTTCACGACGCAAATCGGTAAGCAATGATGGCGGCACTATCCCTCGAAAAATCATAAAACCTTGCGATAGATAATCGTTGACCATAGAGTCTTGAAATTGAAATGCCATTGTATTGTCCTATCTCATCAATGAACCTTATATGTTTATCAATTAACGCGATTTCCCAAAAAATAGGAATACATTGGAAAGCCGGTGGGTTTGTTGGGTTTCGGGACATCTACGTATCTACAGAGTTGTGTATAGTATCTATACCTATTTGTAGAAGCAAGCATGCTTTCGGTTATCCCTCAACCCAACCTACGAATAAACTTAATTATATCCCGATTCTGAGATACTATGTGACTGGCTGCAAGGATGCTGCTGTGAATGAATCGTGAAACCAGTTAGTGCAATTGCTGTGGACATAGGTGATGTCGTCTATTACAATACGGATGTTGTTAGGAAACTTTTCTATCAAGTCGTGTCCTCGGAGGTATCTGCCATCATAGCGTCTAAAGAAGACGGTGCGACCACTTTTTTCTTCTATATAGACTTCTGCGAGTTCACCTCCGTGCGGATAGGAAATATCGGCATCTAAAACACGAAGACAGTGGAAAGTATTTTCACCGATCGTCACATCATAGGTGCCTGCCCCAAATCCCTGACCATCAGTGATTGTGTAGGATCCATCGGGTTGCAGCTGATACCGACCATCATCGACGATGCGTCGTTTTGAAGGAGGACCCCACTGGTCTTCAAACCATTCATCACCTACCATGTAAAAGACTTTTTTTCCATCTACTATGTTAACGATGGCGATCCATCTTGAGTGCGTGTCGTCCAGCGAAGCATACATCAAGACCGGAGGGTCTGGCCAGTCGTGTACCAACCATTCTCTTATCTGGAGTTCAACGCAATCAATGTCTCGGATCTGAGCCGGTGTAATGGCTGTAATCTCTGTTACCGCTTCAAGTTCCTTCGTCTCGCCGTTGTAATCTGCCCAGAGACATACTTCGCCCATCTTCGGGATAGCAAACCACCATTGCAGTTCTGGACAATCTACCTCAGTAATTATGTCGGAACTCTCAACTATTTTAACATCCGGTCTCATAGGCGGAAATGAATGTTTTATTCTCTCATCTGAACGATTGGGTTGTATAAGTTTGGTGCTCATGTTTTTGTCTGAAGTCAACGCGGGTAGGAAGGTTGACCTCTCTCCTTTTGGTAATTGATTTGTTTAATATCAAGATATGTTTATGGTATATGGAAATCCTTATCTGACAAATCAATTCAGATTTTATTTAAGAGGTCGTTTTGTCGATAGCGGTTCAGGCATCGACATGAGATACCGCGGATTTCAGTTTATCATATGTCCTAAAAAATTAAATTGACACACCCCGCCACTCATCGGTCGCGCATGTAATATCGACAACGTTTCCGTCTGGATCGGCAACCTTGAAAGAGCGTTCGGGCGGCTTATTATCATCGATTTCATCGCCTTTCTTCACGTTATCCATAATTAATTCATAACCGCCATCGCGAAGCGTGTTATATATACTCGGTAAGTCCTCAACAATGATACCGAAGTGGATAAACTCTGTCCCTTCTTCAAATGGTGGACGTTCTGTGCCGTTGTATTGGAGGATCGTCATGTTCAGCGTGCCGTCCGAGAGATCCAGTCCACCGCGCCCTCTATACCCGACAAACTCAAAACCGATCGTCTCATAAAAACGACGTGAGGTCTCCATATCCTTCGTCCGGAGTGCAATGTGTCTCAAAAATGCCATGGTTCTGTCTCCTTACGTGATGAAATGAGCTGAGTCTGTAAAAAACTTGTTGGAATTACGTTTTATCTTACAACAAACTGCATTCAGAGTCAATATTGACCTATAACACAAACCCTATTTTCTACTTCCTTCTTTTTTCAATTTCCTTCGTGTGTGCCAATACCCTAACTGTCGAAGATAATAACTAATGCTTTTGGGAATATTCTCGAATTCTGGCACAAATGGACATCTCCCACCTAAAATAACTAACTCCGATTTGGCACGCGTCATTGCGACATAGAAGGCCCGCCGCTCTTCTGCAAGATCACTATCGCGACGCGGGAAATAGCGGTCAAATGTGTTGTGGACAAGAATAACCTTTTCCCATTCCCTTCCCTTTGCCTTGTGAATTGTTGTTACTTCAGCGGAAGTCGGGGGCTTAGCGAGTATATCTTGAATCTGTTTCGCCTCAAAATTAGTTCGCACCAAAATAGCTGTTTCTTGTTGTGATTTCAACTCATTCAGAAGTGTGATTTCTACGGTTTCCTTGGTCGTTTCAATAGTTTTTATGTCTTGCTGTAGTGGGTTATGGGCGCGTAGGTTTTTGCGAATTCGGGGTGCATTTCGTTCAATCAAGGCTCTTGCGTGTTCAACGATCATTGATGTGGAGCGGTAGTTGCGCGTGATTTCATATCTCTTCACGTTCCGTTGTTCCGTAAATTCCTGCATCATCCGTGAGTTGCCACCACGAAAGCCGTAGATTGCCTGATCATCGTCACCGACAGCGAAGAGGTTATCTGAAAGGAGCGAAATAAGGCGAAAGTCGGCTGGGGCGATGTCTTGAAATTCGTCAACGAGTAGATACGGATATTTGTTGCGATAGGTCTGTCGAAGGTCAGGATGGGTCTCAAGGATGTTCGCAGCGTGGATAATCATATCCTCAAAATCGACAGCGTTCGCTTCGGTTTTGAGTTTCTCATATTTTACAGCAAATACCTGTGCCACACGATTAGTAAGAACCGTTGGTTTGAACAGACCTGTGGTAACCTGCCGCTTTGCTCGCATGATAATGTCTTTTATATCGTTGAAACTGTCGCGGAGGTGCTCAAAATCAGGGTCTTTATCGAGGTGTTCTTTATAGGGGATATTGAAGTGCTGACAGAACATTTCGAGGATTAATTGGTTGCTATACTGTACCCGTAACGGATCTGCCCGATTAAATACGCTGGCGCGTTCGCTATAGAACGCAATCCAGTAAGCTTCGCGACGGTTTGCCTCTCTTCCATGGACCCATTCCAAGACTTCAAAGATGAACTGTGATTTACCTTCAGATCGGATCGCTTGCCGGAGTCTATCGTTTGATGAGTGACTAAAGTGCTCTTTTTTACGTCTATCTGGGTTCGTGGTCTGCCCAATATAACACCTACCAGTCTTTTGGTTCTCGATTTTATAAATGGCGACCAAGGTAGATGAAGTTTCGAGTTCAATTTGTTTCTGTTCTTCCGCAATGATTTTATCGATTTGCCCTGTCCAAATTTCAGGATATTCACTAAATCCGGCGCGCTTATAGTTTTGGGTGATGATGTCTTTTCCAAACGCGTGGAGCGTCCGGATTTCAGGTTTTTTGTAAATTTGAGACTTGTTTGAGAGGTGTGATGTGGCGAGTTCGCGTAGGATTCGCGTCTCCATTTCTTCGACTGCTTTCCTATTGAAAGCGATGGCGAGAATGTGTGGAGGAGGAATGTTGTGATTTTGAATAAGATTCAGAATCCGTGCTGTTACGACTGTGGTTTTGCCACTGCCGGGTCCCGCGATGACGATTGCCGGTCCCGCAACGTGATTAACGGCTTTTTCTTGGTTTCTATCAAGTTTCATATTCTTTTGCAGATTAAGTACAAAAACCTCCGGGGCTACCGGAGGTTATTCAAGGCAAGAGATTACCTACGTACATGTATGATGTCTCACCTATGACCAAAACCTTTTTGTTTTAGATGATTTATAAAAGTCGTTTGTGTTACTTTTATTCCTCATAAATACTTGTCTGGACTTTAATCCATGAATCCCAATTGTGGTTCTCTGCAATACTCATAGCAAAATCCTTTGCTTTTTCCACTACATAATTTATTTTTTCAGGATCGGCATCTGGAGAATGACTACAGTGTAATAGAAGAGTTTTTCCATCCTTTCCAGGGAGATATATTATTGAACCGTCACTAAAGTCGAGATAAGGAAGGGTAGAATTTAGCAGAACCGTCAGCCATTCCAAACGGGAAGGGGTATATGATTCAAATCCTGGTGCTTTTTCGGACATCGTTTATCTCCTTTGCTATTTCTGAACAAGCAGGGTAACAATGATGCCTATGAGTGCCACAAGGCTTGTAATACCGAGAGCCATTAACGCCATTACTTGGTTTTTTATGCCCTTGAGGTCGTCCTTAAGATCTTTTTTGGTTTCCTTGATGTCATCTCTGAGATCAGTTTTAACCTCTCTAATGTCTTTCTCAAGGTCTATTTTTACTTCTTTAACGCGGTCCTCTAAGTGGGATCTTACTTCAGTTAACTCTCTACTATATTCTTGTTCTTTTTGAGTTAGATAGTCTCCAAGTCCCGCAGTTATATCCTCACCTGATCTCCTGTGTTCCATAATTTCTCCAGTGAAGTGTGTTTTGTAATGATGTTCGATTGTGCAATTATGAGTATATCACAACAAGCGAAAAGACCGCAAGTTGGTTTTCTTCTGCTGTCAGCCTGTCAAGTCAGTGCCGTTTTCTTTTCCGAATCTGAAATATCAGCAGACGCGTTTTTCTGTTCCACTGAAAATAGACAACCGATTCATTTCGGCATGCGTCGGACCCATAGCATCAATGCCACATTCATCGCACCGATGAAACCGAAAACATAAGACTGAATGCCTGCTAACGTGTCAAGTGAGCGTGTAAGGAATGGGAAGAAAACCGGGATCCCCAGCGCAATGCAGGTATAAAAAGTTAAGAGTTTTGCCCCTTTTGCTTCCCAAAACGTTATCTGTCGCCGTAAAACCTGTAGATACGATTGGTCCCATAAACGAGATGTCCACTTCCCTTGCATAAACCCCAATCCGATCCCCAATCCGTAGCCAAAACTTGACCAGTGAGGGTTAATACGCACGTCTTGTGCGATAACCGCTGCCCAAAGCAATTGCCCCAGCACTGAAAGCACTATGAACGCCCAGAAAACCGGCAGCTTCATATAGAAAGGGAGTAAACGTCGGTAGAGTTTATTTGCCATGCGATTTGACGTAATTAACAGCGTTTTTGAAGATAGCGAGTCCATCGCCTTCTTCGGAACGGGTTCTTTCTGTTTCTGAGAGTCGGGTCCAGCGCGGGTGATTCCATTTCATCAGAAACCGTTCTGGATGTGGCATTAATCCGAAGATTCTACCTGTTGGGTCGCAGATACCGGCGATATTGACATCAGAGCCGTTCGGATTGTGTGGGTATTCGCTCTTAGCATACCGAAACACAACCTGTTTATTTGATTCTAATTCTTCCAGCACATCTGGCGGGGCAGTAAATCGTCCCTCGGCATGGGCAACGGGTAGATAAACCTGTTCTTTGATGCCTTTCGTAAAGACACAGGTACTCTTTTCCGTTTCAAGGTCTACCCATCTACACTCGAATTTTGCCGAAGTATTCATTGCCAGTGTCGTTTGCTGCATCATTTCTGGCGTATCACTACCGGATCGATTTATCCCAGGCAATAGACCCGTTCGTACAAGTACTTGAAACCCGTTACATATACCGATTATCAGTTTTCCATCTGCAACGAACCTATTGAGAGCGTCTGTTAGTTTATGTTTCATCTCGACTGCGAGCAGAATACCCGCTGAAATATCATCGCCGTAGGAGAAACCACCAGGAATAGCGAGGATCTGATAGTCGTTTAGGTTAACCTTTCCAGATATAAGATTTTGGATGTGAATTAACGCCGTCTCCGCACCAGCGAGTTGGAACGCCGCATCTGTTTCAGCATCACAATTGGTTCCAGCAGTCCGTAAGATGAGTGTTTTTGGTTTCAGCATTTTTAACTATGACACCTCCTGGCAAGTTGACCTAATAAATTTATTTGATGGTTTGTTAGCGTTGTATATTGGGTGCAATTCCAATCGTGAGGGACCAGTTTCCGATAGCAACTGCTTCTACCTAAGACTTAAGATTGCAAAGGTGACTGCCATGCGGATTTGAGGGTATCAATCGAGGTTTCTACAATTCGGCGTCCAGCAGTTCCGTTGACGATGAAATTGGGTGTATCTGTAACGGTGCCGAGGTTGCCTATCGGAACGTCCGCCATGTGGGATTCGTAAGCCTGTTGGTGTTGCGGTTCGATCTCTACGAGAAAACGACTATTTGACTCCGAAAATAGGAGGATGTCATCAGCGGTGCTCTTATCGCCTGTTGGAATGTTATCCAAATTCAAGGACATCCCATATCCACCAGAAAACGCCATTTCCGCCGCTGCGACACCGATACCACCTTCAGAACAGTCGTGACAGGAACGGACCAATCCATTACTGATGGCGGT
Organism: Candidatus Poribacteria bacterium; assembly: GCA_958295815.1. Taxonomy (GTDB): domain Bacteria; phylum Poribacteria; class WGA-4E; order WGA-4E; family WGA-3G; genus WGA-3G. The sequence goes on from OY282374.1 coordinate 2,054,742, forward strand.
ACTGAGTTTTTCCATTGTCAGTTTGCCTTTATCGGGACGGACGATTGGGGCGTTGTTCCCGATAAATCCGTGGATGCCGAAATAGTGGGATCCGCCCAGTTCGGCATAGGTATTGCCGACGACATAGATATAGTTACCAGGGGCTTTTACATCCATCGTGACTGCCCGTTGAATATCAGACATCACGCAGATAGCGGATATGAGGAGTGTCGCTGGGATTGCGCGTTGCTCGCCGGTTGTTGTGTCGCGGTATTCGTTGTAGAGACTATCTTTACCAGAGATGAACGGGGTGCCGTAAGCAGTTGCGATGTCATAGCATGCCCGTGCGGCACGCACTAACTCGCCAAGTCGGTCGGATTTGTCAGGATTCCCCCAGCAGAAATTATCTAACAATGCCGTCTTCTCAAGTGTGCCACCGACAGCGATGATATTCCGCAAAGCCTCATCAATCGCCGCTGCTGCACTGCTATACGGATCTACGTCGCTGTATTTTGGGTTGATTCCGTTGGCAACGATGACACCCTTTCGACTCCCGATTACCGGTGTGACGACGCATGCATCACTTGGTCCATCGTTTTCTACGCCGACAAGCGGATTAATAACGATACCGCCTTGCACAGCGTGGTCATATTGCCGGATGACGGATTCTTTACTCGCAATGTTTGGACTCGCGAGGAGTTGACAGAGATCATCTGTGTAGTCCTGAACTGCTTTGTCCCGTGATGCCATTTCGGGGTGCTGTGGTGGGTGCCAGACAGCTTCTTTGACGGGTTGTGGTAAGCCGTTGTGCAGGAATTCCATCTCTAAATCCGCAACAACTACTCCTTCGTAAAAAACCTGTAGTCTGTGTGTGTCTGTGAAAGTACCGAGAACTGTCGCTTCGACGAGTTCTGCCTGACATACCTCTATCAGTTCGTCTAAATTTTCAGGTGGCACGGCGATGACCATACGCTCCTGCGCCTCGGAGAGCCAAATTTCCCACGGTGCAAGCCCTTCGTATTTCAGAGAGACGCGTTCGAGGTGTACTTCTGCACCGACGTGTTCTCCCATCTCACCAACTGCTGAAGAAAAACCGCCTGCACCACAGTCCGTTATGGAGCGATATAGGTTGCGGTCACGTGCTTGTAACAACGCGTCGACGATCTTCTTTTCCATAATCGGATTGCCGATCTGTACCACACTGCCGAGATTTTCAGATGTGTCGTCCAATTCGGCGGAGGAGAAAGTCGCACCGTGGATGCCATCCCGACCCGTTTGTCCGCCAATGGAGACGACCAGGTCGCCGGGTTCAACTGATTTCTCACACCTGTCTCTGGGTATTAAACCGACGTTTCCGCAAAAGACGAGCGGGTTTGCGGTATAGCGCGGGTCAAATAAAATAGCACCGTTCGCAGTAGGAATGCCCATCCGGTTGCCGTAATCGCGCACGCCAGCGACAACCCCATTAAATACGCGTTTTGGGTGAAGTGTGCCTTTCGGGAGCTGCGCATAAGGCGTATCCGGCATCCCGAAACAGAAGACATCCGTATTGAGAATAGGCTTCGCGCCAAGTCCAGTGCCAAGTGAATCGCGAATCACACCACCGATGCCTGTGCCTGCTCCGCCGTAGGGTTCAATCGCTGAGGGGTGGTTGTGCGTTTCTACCTTGAAAACGAGATTATAGGTGTCATCGAATTCGATAATCCCAGCGTTATCTGAGAAGACAGAGACACACCAGGGTTTGGCTATATCCTCTGTAGCACGCTGGATGAAGGTTGGGAACAATCCGTCGATTTTCTCTGGTTCTTTTCCCTCTTCAGAATAGAGAATCATACTCTTGAAGGTTTTATGGACGCAATGTTCCGACCAAGTTTGCGCGATGGTCTCGATTTCTACGTCGGTAGGGTTACGTCCTAATCCATCGAAATGGGACTGAATCGTCTGCATCTCGTTCAGGTTCAGGGATAGCGTTCCTTCTCGACTGATACGCATTAGTTCCGTATTGTCAGCGTTTAGAATCTCTATTTCTTTGACCGTACTGGACATTTTTTAACTATAGACCTCTGGGCTGCCCTCCACTGCGTTTCGGGCAGATTATTGGTTAAATCTAATGGTTCTTAAATGAAGCGGTGACTCGTGGAATACTCTCTTCACAGGCGAACCGTTCGATGCTGGAAGCACCAACGAAACCGACGGTATCTGTTTTTTCATTGATAAACGCCGCCTCTGGTGCCTTTGAGATAGGACCACCGTGCGCGAGACAGATAACATCTGGGTTTACCGATTGTGCAGCGTCGCAGATCTCTTGAACGCGCACCGCTGCATCTTCAAGGGTGAATGCTGTTTCTGCACCGATGGTGCCGCCTATTGTTGTACCCATGTGTGCGATGATGACGTCCGCACCGACCTTTGCCATATTCTCGGACTCTTCAGGATTGAAGACGTAAACGATCGTAAAAAGATCCATTTCGTGTGCAATACCGATCGTCTCTACCTCTTTGTAGAATCCCATTCCTGTCTCTTCGAGTGTTACCCGAAAGGTGCCATCAATCACACCGACCGTAGGGAAGTTATTAACGCCGTCGAAACCGACGTCGCGAACTTGCTTGAGGAAGTTGCTCATCCGACGCGTCGGGTCTGTGCCGTTGACACCAGCGATAACCGGTGTTTCTTTGACAACAGGCAGCACTTCGCGTTCACCCATCTCCATAACAATAGCGTTTGCGTCGCCGTAAGCCAAAAGTCCAGCGCAAGAGCCGAACCCGGACATCCGGTAACGTCCTGAGTTGTAAATTACAATCAGGTCGGCTCCGCCTTGTTCGGCGAATTTTGCTGTAATACCTGTTCCTGCCCCGACAGCGAGGAGCGATTTGTTTCTATCCAGCTCTGCTCTTAGTCGTCCTAATACCTCATCTCGTCTATAATCTGGCATTCAATTTCCCTCTTTTTAACTATTAACTCTGAGCATCGTTCCACTTTGTTTCATGATGGTATCCGGTAAGACCGGAAAACCTTTCATCACCTGTAGCAGGTTGATTTCACCGAAAACCACTGCGAAACGAAATTGTGAGCTGTTAGCTAACAATTTGTGTTAACTTTACATAGTGGAGCAGTGACCAGATTTAATCGTTTAAAAACTATTCGTCTCTCGATTTTGCTTGTAGGCGTGCTGCTTGACCCGGATTCCCGATGTGCATTGTGTTATACGCCTGTTCGGATGTCTTAAACGGACCGACCCCTTTCTGTCCGTGCCAATCGCCTTGTGTCATGATCGGATTGGTGAGTCCAGTTTCCTGTTCCCGCTGGTGAATCCAGTTTTTCATCCGTGTCTCAAGGACATTGACGATGTCGGGGTGTGTCTCAGCGAGGTTGTTATTCTCATCAGGATCTTGGATGAGATTGTAGAGTTCAACTGCGGGCTTAAAATGGAAGTCAGGTTCAAGTGCAACGATGAGTTTCCATTCTGGTGTTCGCCAACCGTGCTTGCGCATCCACGTGCACTCTGTGATATAGAATTCGCTGTCGTAGGAAGCTATATCGCCATTAACAAGCGGCATGAGACTTTGCCCGTCAAATTCGATACCTGAGTCAATATCTGCTAATTCAAGCAGCGTCGGCACGAGATCTTTGTGTTGGTTATATCCCGCAACACGTTTGCCAGCGGGGACGCGTCCTGGATAGCGGATGATGAGTGGGACATGCAAGGTAACATCATAGATTCCGTGATGGTCGAACCAGCACTCGTGGTCGTAGAGGGTTTCTCCGTGGTCACCATTGATAACGACTATCGTTTCATCGAGCACGCCGCGCGTTTCGAGGGCATTAAAAAGCGTCTGGATACAGGCATCCATATAGGCGATTGCGCCGTCGTATTGTGCGATGACATAATCTTTATCGGTAATTCCTTCCGGCATCCAAGAAGCGAAATAATCGCAAAACGGTTTAAACGCCATTACCGGTTCCATGGATTTATTGCTCGGATCACACTCATCACCGTGGTAAAATGTCCGTTCATAAGGAGCAGGCGGTAGGTATGGAGAGTGAGGATCCATGTGACGCAGGAACAAGAAAAACGGTTTTTCGTCGCTCTGATCGATTAAGCGATTCAGTTCTGGGAGGGTCGTTTTATTGAGGTTCTCTGCTTTAGGGCTACGACCACTTTCGTCGGGTCCCCATCCAGAGTACTCAAGATAGGTATCAAATCCACGTGCGCTCGGTCCACCGAACCCAACACAGGTTGTATCGTAGTTCGATTCACGTAGAATTTCCGCCAACGTTTTGACCTCCTCGCGAAGTGGTCCTTGATGGCGCAAGGCGACGACCTGTGTGCTGAAAGTATCTAAGCCGGTCAGCATAGATGCGTACGCACTCGTCGTTGGAATGTGTGCACTGTAGGTTTTCTCAAAGAGGGTCGCACCCTCTGCAAACCGGTCGATGTGAGGGGTCGTGAGTCGATGATACCCATAACAACTCATGTGTGTTGCGAGTAGTGAATCAACGCCCATTAGGACGATATTAGGCTGTTTCGCCATATTCTATTCTCCTCTGTTTTGTGTCCTGTCGTTATTTGTGTATCGGGATATTCCAATGTCTACTCTTTATGCGTCCCAATCCTTATGCCAAATAAGCGAATTATGTTTATCGTTGTTAAGCAGGTCACCGATTTCCAGCGAGTTAAAATAGTCCTCCGGTAGGATATTCCGCTTTCCGTTGAATGTGCATCCGTCGGGCATAAAACCGCATGTCATCGCTCTCCGGTGATGGATCGTCATATTCGCGCCAGCACCGTGTGCGACGAGTCCGTTATGCCATACGATAGAGCCAGCCGGACAAGGCGCGCATTGCGGTTCGATATCTTTCCATTCAGGATATACATTGAACAGTTCACCGATGTTTATACCGATACCGACATTTTCGAAACGTGCCGTTTTATGCGTGCCAGGTAGGTACCACATGCATCCGTTTGCGAGTGTTGCATCGTCCAATGCAACCCAAAAAGAGACTGCCTCTCGTGAATCGAACGACCAGTATGGGACATCGAGGTGCCAGGCAGTCGGATTGCCGTGCGGCGGTTTAATCAGTGCCTGATCGTGCCATATACGCATCCCATCAACGCAACCCAGTTGTGATGCCATCTTGCCGAGTCTCGGATCGTGAACCAGTTTCCGCATTCCTTTGTGAGTATCTGATAAGCGGAGACACTGTGTAAAAACACGGGCGTAAAACTGTTTCGCGTCCATCTGGTTTGTCATGAATTCGACTGAATTTCCGAGCCGTTCCTCAACAGATTCATCCGTACAGCGTCGCCATTCTTCTAATTCGTCGGCATCGAGGAAGTTCTCGATCGCCAGAAATCCGTTTTCTCGATAAAAATTAATTTGTGATTCGGTGAGTTCGTTTTGCATCTTCGACCTACTCCTTCCAATTCTTCGTGATTATGGGTTTGCAAGCGACCCTTTACAAAATTGTATCATATCAACGATTAATAGACAAAAGAAAAATGGTAGAAAGTTTCCGTCTGGGTAGTTAGGTTTCTAATCTCGCTACTGACTGATGATGACCGACCACACAATCTTGGGGAATCCTCAAATCCTGATTCAGATAGTAGACAGGACACATTATACCAAATTCAACGCTTTTTGGTTGGATTACGCAGGTTAATCGTGCTATATTATATACACACTGCACAAGAGGAGGGACTATGGCAAAAAAAGAAACAGAAATAGGGAGTTTTTTCGATATTCCCATCGAACATTTTCCTGACCGGAGTGCGCGATGGTTGCTTCAAGATAAAGAGAACGTCCGGGGTTTGGTGGAGATCGTTGCCAGCGAACTTGTAGCATTCTTAGATTTTAGTCAACTTGCACACCTGAATAGAAGTTTTATTTCTGATACCCTCCGAGAACAAGAGTCTGATATTCTCTTTAGTGTGCCATTTCAGAGCGACTCAGAAACCGATGAATTGCTCATCTATATTTTGATTGAGCACCAATCCACAGTTGATGTGTTGATGGGGTTTCGGGTATTATTTTACATGATGCAGATATGGGATTCACAACGTCAAGAGTGGGAATCGTCGAATGTTCCGAAAAGTCAATGGCGTTTGCGTCCAATTCTGCCGATAGTGTTTTATACGGGTTCGCAACGGTGGACGACACCGCTGACGCTGACGGCACTCATGGACATCCCTGAAGTTCTGACGCGTTTTGTCCCAACTTACGAGACGCTGTTTCTCAGCGTCAAGGAGACGGCTTCGTCGAGGTTAACGCAAAGTGATCATCCGTTGGGGTGGTTGCTGGCGGTTCTTCAAAAGGAGGATGCTGACAAGGGGTCGATAAGCGATGCGTTGCTTGAAGCGTTATCGCACCTGAACAGTCTTGATACAGAGCAAGGCGATCAGCGTCGTCGAGCGATCATCTATTTGCTTCTACTGATCCTGCATCGGCGTCCAGTTGAGGAGCGCGAAGAGTTGATAACGCTTGTTGATCGATATACGCAAGGCATGGAGGTAGAAACGATGGCACAGTCTATGGCTGAAGTTCTCATTGAACAAGGCATTGAACAAGGTATTGAACAAGGCATTGAACAAGGAGAAACACGTGCCAAACACGAGGCGATCCTGAAATTGTTACAGTTCCGATTTGATACCGTTCCAGAATCGGTTGCTACAAGGATTACCTCAATCCAGAACCGCACTCAGCTTGATTCTCTCTTTGAGAAGGCACTGGTTGCAGAGAGTCTTGATGAACTGGACGCGTTCTAAATATCTGTCGTTCGTCATATCACACCGAATGTGGATGTGTTATTCATCGGTGGGTGATTTATAGTGGAGCGTCTTTCTACATACGTGCTATCCTGTTGGGGTTTATTATTTATATTGAATTGGCTATTCAATTGTGATATAATGTCCTGAAAGTTTGTAAAGTGTGTAGACTATTGTTGTTCTCCCATATTGAATTCACCCCATATTACGAGGAAATCACGTGAATTGCGAAATGAGCGAAACCCGAATGCGAATCCTGCAGCTGCTCAAGATGCGATCTGGTATGACGGTCAGCCAGTTAACAGACGCCTTGCCTATCAGTCAGATGGGGATCCGACAACACCTCGCGATACTTGAGTCAGAAGACTTGGTTGAATACTATCGAGAAAAGCAAAAGCGTGGACGTCCGCTCCACATTTATCGCTTGACCGATCAAGCAAACAGTCTTTTCCCGACGACGTATGCCAATTTTGCAGTTGGTCTGATGCATGAAGTCGCAAAATTCAACGGTCCCGGTTTCATCAATAAAGTTTTTCAAGAACGGATGAAATCGCAGTTGCAAGCGTACCAACAGCGGCTTCAGGGGAAAGATTTGCCCGAACGCGTCAAAGAACTTGCGCTTATCCGAGACGAAGAGGGGTACATGGCATGCTTTGACGAGAACGATGATGACTACGTCCTAATTGAGCATAATTGCCCGATTTCCGTGATTGCTGAGGAGTATCCGTATGTATGCGAAATTGAGTTAGGGCTCTTCCGTCAATCGTTGGGCACGAAAGTTGTTCGGGAAGAACATCTTATGCAAGGTAGTCATAGATGTTGCTATCGGATTGCTAAAGCCAGAAAAGAGTAGCATGTCTCACAACGCGTAGGGATGAAATATAATAATGGCTGATGAAACAGGGAGACGTGGTTTTTTCAAGGAAGCCTTGAACCAGCTCATCCAACCCGTTGCGGAATTTCTTGATGACACGGTTGGGGACCACTTGCTTGCTGAGGATGCCGAGCAACGTGTTATCTTTCGACCCCCAGGGGCATTGCCTGAAGCGGAGTTCTTGGAAACATGTCATCGGTGTGGTAACTGCGTCAAAAACTGTCCCGCAAACGCCATTCAGCCCTTGCAGAGTTCCGATGCCAGCATTGCAAATACTCCTTACATAGACCCAGATGAGCAGCCCTGCGTCATCTGCGATTCATTGGCATGCATGTATGTCTGTCCGAGCGGTGCCTTGCAACCCGTATATGCTGAGGACATTAGAATTGGGTTGGCGGTTTTCACCGTAGAAACCTGTCTCCGTACAAAAGATGTAGAGTGTACCTACTGCGTTGATACATGTCCTATCGGTGAGGAAGCAATTCGCCTCACGTCCGATGGGGTTGTAGAGGTGCTTGGCTCAGGATGCACAGGATGCGGTGTTTGCCAATACGCGTGTCCAACTGCCCCGAAATCGATAGTTATAAAACCGCTTGCGGCATAAAGTGTTGCCTTGTATTATCTCCTTCGATTCGTTATTTTCTCGCCTTTTTGAAATATGTCTGTACTCACACAAATCCTTGCGCAGGGTGCTGTGGATGTTCAGAGCCTGCGTGACATCAAACCACCACTGGAGGTAACGCAAAACCTACTGCTTTATTTTCTTGGTGGGGCAGTGGTACTCGGTTTCATAGCCGTTTCAGCGTTTCTCTACATTCGTAGACGTCCTCAGACCTTGCCAATATCTCCAACAGAAGAAAATGACGTTCAGCTGCCGCATGAGATGGCGTACGAGCAACTGACAGCAATTGAAGCGTCGGATTGGCTCAAACGCGGTGATATGGAGACGTATCACACCCAAATCGCCTATGTCCTCCGTGAATATATCAACGCACGCTATCAGATTCCAGCTTTGGAGTTGACAACGACAGCATTGTTTCAGGCAATGATGATCGCGCAAATAGATACCCTGTGTGTTGAGCGTATCCAGCAGTTACTCGCGAATTGTGATAAAGTGAAGTTTGCAACCTATCAGCCGGAACTCTCAGAGGCGTCTGCTCGGATATCAGATGCTCGTTGGATTGTAGACGAGACAAAAACCTCGGTTCCGTAGGGAATATTGAAAAGGTAGTTTTCAATTGTTCGTTGTTATTAGGTGCTATGGTTAACTGAGAAATCAAGCGAATAAAAAACTTGACATAATTTAAAAGAAGTGATATGATTTAAGAAGGTTTTCATAAGTTACATCTAACGTGTCGGTCGGAATCGACCTAATTTTATTACTATCTTCATTTGCCGCCGACTGAATCAGCAGACATAAGCCTGAATCAATTTTGTGGGTTCCTATATGAACACGAGCCATAGCAAGGAGGGAAATACAACGTGTCAGATACAGAAAAACACGTAATCCTCACTATACCTATGCATCCTGATATGGAACTTGCTGCAGCTAAAACCGCCTCTGTTCTTGCCGAATTGATGGATTTCGGGGAAGGGGAGGTTGAGGAAATCCAACTCGCGATCATCGAAACTTGTATCAACGCTTTTGAGCATAGCCAAAGTGATGATCAGGAAGTCCATATTGACTTCTTACTTAAAGATGATGAGTTGCAGTTTAAAGTCACAGATCGGGGGGTTGGTATCTCTCCAGATACACTTGACGGGCGCCGTTTACTCGGAAGCCCGGGGATACATACCGACCTACGTAAACGCGGAAGGGGATTGCAAATTATCAAAACCCTGATGGATGAAGTGGATATAGAAAGCAGTCCTAACGGAACAACTGTGAGCGTCATAAAGAGAAAGAGAAGGACCGAGGAAACGTAAACGATTGTACCGTTTTGCTACATCAATAACACAATTTGGGAGCGATGCTGACATATCCCAAAACCTGTGGGAAAATTTGTTGTTAAGCGATAGGCTCTTGCTACATAGCATCTTTGTATCTACGGCGTAACTCGCTGGTCCATGTTAGGAAGTTAAGGAGGTAAGGATTTTGAATAAATTTGATATCCAAATCCGTGAAGACGGAGATCACGCAGTGATTGAGACAGCTGGGTACCTGAATGACTCTCTCGGTGAGCAACTCTCCGAAAAAGCACGAGAACTCATTAAAAATGGTTATACGCAGCTTGTAATTAATCTTGAGAAAACAACGCTCATTAATAGCATTGGTATATCCATACTTATTGAGATCATAGAGGCACTTCACGAACGCGAAGGTGCATTGAACTTCTGTGGATTATCAGACACGCAGGAACGGACTTTTCGTATGATGGCACTTGCTAAATACGCAGGTATTTTCCCAGACGAAGAATCCGCTATTGCGAATCTATAATCCTTTTCTTATTTTATTTAAATTTTTCGTCTTGAAAGAGATAAAAAATTTGTCTCTGTTTTATGTTCACAATGTGTTTCGGGTGACTTATATTCCCGTGTCTTAGGGACATCCTTGTAGTAATAGATACAACAAATACTATACCCAATATCTGGATGCAACACTATGAAAGATTCAAGCGATCCCATTTTAGGAGATGGTTTGCAGCAAGCCCATGAGACACAAAACACCGCCGAACGGACTATGGAACGGCTTATATTTAGTCTGTCTGAACTGGAGCATTTGGGGCAAACGTTAATCTCTGGATATGGGAACTTTAACCATTCAAGCAAAACATATCTGCGTATCACACTCGGGACTCTGCAGGTTACACGCGGTGTGATATTGCGTTACCACCCAACCGGACTAAATCTTGATGTCGTCGCATCGACACCTGAACGGGTGTTCCCCCCAATTCCTATTGAACCAGAGGAGGTCGATAACTTACTGCAACATCCATATATTGAGAATAGTGCGCCTCCAGCAGGTCTGCAGGAATTCTTTACTCGGAGTGCTGAGCTCATTGAAACTGTTGACGTACGCCTCTGGGTTCCGTTGAAGATTCAAGACGAGTTCTTAGGGATGATTGGTTTAGGGCGGTTTTTGGGAAGGGAGACTTTGGAAGAATGGGAGAAGGAGTTGTTAACAACTCTCGCCCATCAAATTTCAATCGCTATCGCTTATTCGCAGATGGTGGAGGGTATACAAAGCGAAAAGTTTCGGTTGTTCATGCTTGCCGAAAGTGCGCCACAAATCTGTCAGCTTTTAGAGCCTGAAGATGCCGCTGAGCAGGTTGTCCTCCAAGCCGTTTCATTCTTGGATGCCAATGCTGGTGCGCTTATGCTCGCGCGCCCGGAACAACAGGAACTTGAACTCGGTTATGCCTTTCCAGAGACCTTGGTTGAAAGCGTACAGTACAACGGTAATCAGCTCGTTATCCCTTGTGGTGAAGACGCACCCGTTTCTCCAGAAGCAACATCGGTGGACATGCTGAAATCTGTCGTTAACGACGGAATTCCAGGGCACTGCTTGCCGGAGTCGGATACACTTTTCGGTGGGAAGAATTTAATGGCAGTTCCTATCCTTGGGCGAGATGGTGATATTTTGGGTGTCCTCGTCGTGGGTGACAAAGAGGAACGTGGCGGTAGAATCGCCCCGTTTAACGATGAGGATGCGGTCCTACTCGACTCCTTTGCTAAGCAGGCAGGTGTGGCGATTGAGAACGCGCATCTCCACCAAGAGGCACTTGAGGCGCGACAGTTGCAAGCAGAAATGGAAGAGGCACGCAAAATCCAAGTAAACCTCATTCCAGATAACTTGCCTGATATTCTCGGTTATGAAGTGGCAGGTTACTACGAACCACGTGGAGCCGTTGGTGGGGACTATTATGATTGTATCCCGTTACCTACTGGACGTTGGGGACTCGCGATCGCCGATGTCTCTGGAAAGGGAATGCAAGCGGCGCTGCTCATGGCAACCTTGCGCGCGGGTCTCATTTCTGAATTATCACGCGGGGAGAACTCCACATCAGGAGAAGCAGGAGATGAGGTGCCTCCCGCGACTATGTATCTTGAACTCACCGAAATGGCTATGACGCTCAACTCACTCCTTTACGCCAGCGGGACAGAAGAGAAATACGCCACTTTCTTCTATAGTCATCTTAATCCTGAAACGAATGTACTCACAACGCTCAATGCGGGTCATAACCCACCGCTGCTCCTTAGAAAAGATGGGACCTGTAAGTGGTTGGGTGAAGATGTTGGCGGCATTCCACTCGGAATGTTTCCAAACGATATGGTTTCAAGTATCGCTGAATATGAGGCTGAGCATATTGAACTCATTAGCGGTGATGTCGTCGTATATTATACCGATGGTGTCACGGAAACCGTTAACATTGAGGATGAGTACTATGATGAAGAGCGACTTCTTGAGGCGTCCAAGGCATGCAAGGATGACAGTGCTGAGGCTATCCGAGAGTACCTTCATGACGCAGTGGTGAACTTTCAGGGCGAGGCAGATCAGTTTGATGACCTTACGCTCCTCATTTTAAAAAAGAAATAAAATGTGGTTAGGGGTGACATAAGGGGTATAATTAATAAATGCAGAGCCAATCAGAGGGCCGTAGATTCCTAAATCCCGCAGTTCTTGCCCGAATCGGAAATCTTGAACTGATTGCTAAATTCGTCGTTGAAGGCTTTATTTCAGGCCTCCATAAAAGTCCGTATCACGGATTCAGCGTCGAATTTTCGCAATATCGGCAGTATATGCCTGGGGATGATACTAAACATATAGATTGGAAAGCCTATGCCCGGACGGACAGATATTATATCAAGCAGTTTGAGGAAGAAACCAATCTCAATTGCTACTTGCTTCTGGACACAAGCGAGTCTATGTCACATCCAATAGATGATGTTCAAGAGGATGGCACTACGGAGTCGAGAGAAGCCGGACAACGGTTAACAAAGCTGCAATATTCCAGTTTCCTGATCGGGTCACTCGCCTATTTTATGGCGAAGCAACGAGATTCTGTTGGGTTTGCGTATTTTGACGATACACTTCACCAGTACCTTCCGGCTCGGAGTAGCACATCACATTTGCATTCTATCTTGCTCACGTTGGAAACGCTACAAACGGCAAAAAACACGCGAATGGGAACACCATTACATCAGATCGCCGAACGCTTAACGAAGCGCGGCTTAGTGCTCTTTATCTCAGATCTCTACGATGAGAATCAGGAAGAGGTAGTTGCTGGTTTAGAACATCTCCGATACGAAGGTCATGAAGTGATCGTTTTTCACGTTCTCGCGCAACAGGAAGTTGATTTTACCAATTTTGAAACAGGACGGAGTTCGGAAGCACTTATCCGTTTTATTGATTCGGAAAGCAATGATGAGATTATTACAACGCCAGAGGCGATTCGGGAAAGTTATCTGAGTAATTTCAATACATTTCTTGATACTTACAAACTGGCACTGCGACAAGCGGATATTGATTACAACATGATAACAACAGCGACACCGATTGATTTCGCACTCGCTTCCTATCTTGCCAAACGGCAGGGGATTCTCTAATACTATACTAAAATATGTTTGGATTAGGATTTTTAGCACCTCTATTTGTAGCAGCCGGTATCGTAGGCGCATCTATCCCGATTATTTTGCACCTATTGAATCGGGAACGTGCGAGACGGTTGGTATTTAGTACAGTCCGTTTCATTCAGATGTCGCATCAGACGAATGTGCGCCGACATAAGCTGAAACGACTGCTGCTCTTACTGATGCGTATTCTTATTTTGGCACTGCTCGGTGTTGCCTTTGCTCGTCCGTTCTTGGCAGCAGCCCCGGTCATTACGCAGAAAGTTGGTGGTAAACGGAACGCTATTATTATTCTGGATACCTCTTATAGTATGCAGTATGAGGAAACCTTCGAGAAGGCTAAGGAAGAGGGAGTTAAGATTCTGAATGGGTTTGATTCAACCGATGCTGCTTGCCTCATCCTGTCCTCGGACAGCGCACGTGTCGTGGCACCCCTCGGTTCAGAGTTTTCGCATATTCGGAGTGCTTTAAACACCGCAGAGGCTACTTACAAGCCCACGGATTACTTAGATGCACTACAAACCGCAGATGAGGTGCTTCAATCTATTGCTATTGGACAGAAGCAGGTTTATCTCATCGGTGATATGCAGAAACGCGGTTGGGATAACTTTATTGAAACAGACAAACTTAATCCCGATGTTCAAATTGAATTCGTTAATGTCGGTGTTGAGCAATCGCAGAATCTTGCGATTACAGGTCTTAGTGTGCCACCTGTCGTTCTAAACGAACAGCAAGCATCGCATCTTGTTGCTCGCGTCCATAACTTCGGTGATGAACCCGTTGAAAATTTACCGGTTAGCCTTTTTATAGATGGAAACGTGATTCATACCATCGAACTCGATATTGAACCAGACGATATGGTAGACGCCGTCTTCAGAGTTGATTTCAAAAACGAGGCAACACATACTGGCTGGGTCGAACTTCCAGAAGATGCGCTTGAAGTTGACAACAGACGCTATTTTACCTTACAAAGTTTACAGGCTATTAAGGTCCATGCTATCAGGAACCAGTCTCGCACAGAGGGTTCTTATCAGAAAACAGAGACCTTCTTCATGAAAATGGCGTTTGCAGCGGGTAGTGATGCTGTTCCGATTGATTTCAGCGAATCTACAACCGTTCCCAATGCAGAGACACTCGCACGCGCCGATGTTCTTATTCTTGCCGACGTACCGCGACTCTCTCCTGCTGAGGCGGGTCGTATAAAGAATTACGTTGCTGCAGGCGGAGGCTTGATACTGACGGTCGGTAATAATCTGGACGCTGATGCTTATGAACAACATCTCGGAGGCGAGACAGGGTTGATGCCGTGCAATTTTGTTCAAGCAGTCGGAGATGCCTTCGATCGACAGCAATTCCGTGTTCTTGCGACAATTGAGTATGAACACCCGATTTTTGCGCCATTTAAGGAACCGAACCATGGTGATTTCGGTAAGGCACGATTTTATAGGTTTTATCAAGCGGTTCCGACAGCGGATGCGGATGTCATTGCCGCCTATGACGATGGGAGTCCCGCACTCTTTGAAAAACGCTATGGAGATTTAGGTCGTGTGCTCTGTTTTACCTCAACGATAGACAGGGATTGGAACGATCTACCAATACGTGCCGTTTATCTGCCTTTCTTGCATGAGTCGATTAAGTATCTCGCACTCAAGAATGTAGATACAACTCCAGATTACCGCGTCGGTGATAGCATTGAGATCAATGTCGAAATGGGAGATGAGGGTGCTCAGAGAAGCCGAGAGGTAGCGGTTTTCAATCCAAACAACGTTGAAACCCGCTTGCAACACGATGAGACTAATACAACTACAAGTGTGTTTTATACAGATACAATGCTTCCAGGTATCTACTCGATCCACGCATCTGGTGCAAAATCTCGTTACTTTGTTGTTAACGTTGACGCTACGGAATCCGATCTTGCGTCGCGTGATATTGAAGAACTTCAGAGTATGCTGAAAGGTACAGCGGATGAATCGACGCAGGACAAACCTACCGCGGAACTCGTTGCGCAGTACCACGAAGACGTTGAAAATAGACAGGACGTCTGGATGTACCTCATGTTTGCAGTCTTTGCGCTGGCGGTAACGGAGATGTTCCTTGCGAACCGAGTTTAACTATTGAATTTGAGCTGTCTCTCCGTTGTCAGGGCAGTCTCTAATAGTTAAAAAACCATTGATAACCTAAAGTAGGTTATTACCAATTTTAGATCGAGACCGACAACGGAGGGTCTTTAGAAAGTCCAAACGCGGCTTTCTCGCGATCAGGCATAATAATTAAAAAAATGAAATTTGAATCAAGCGCACCGATTGACGTGCCAAAAGTCGTATCTGACGAGCAAATTCAATCATTTATTGACAACGGATACCTCGTTGTTCCGGATCTGCTTTCACTTGATGAGATAGAGGAGTTACGGCGCGACACCGTCACGCTTGCTAAAGGCGGGTATCCGTGTGATAGTCTGAAGCCGCTCCCTGACGATATAAGTGATAACGAGGCTATCAGTCGTATCCTCTGTATTCATCAGCCGCATTTTGTCAGTCCAATTGTTGAGAATTATGTCAAGCACCCGAAAATTTGCGGTATTCTAAGTCAGATAACTGCCGCACATTTGCCGCATTGGGACGGAAGTGTTAAGTGTATGCAGTCGATGCTTTTTGTAAAACCGCCCAGTTTTCAAGGGCAGGCATGGCATCAGGACGAATTTTATATTCCAACCCGCGATCGCTCCTTGATTGGCGCGTGGATCGCCATGGACAATGCAACCATAGAAAATGGGTGTTTATGGGTTCTTCCAGGCTCACATCGTCCCGGGTATCTCTATCCGCAGAGATCGCACGAGAACCCAGATGAGTTCGATTTTGCCGGGGAGAGTTACGGTTTTGATGACACAGATGAGGTCCCCGTTGAAGTTACAACCGGTACATTGGTATTTTTTAACGGTTATCTACTCCATCGCTCTCGTAAAAACCGTGGAGATATGTATAGACGGGTTTTGGTGAGCCATTACTGTAACTCTTGGTCGTTGTTGCCATGGAGGGTTGAGGAGGGTGAAAGTGCTGCAAATGCTGATCGCCGATGTATCATTCCTGTTTCTGGTGTAGATCCCTACGCTTGGAAGGGCTATGATGATACGCCTAATAATGTCCACTTGCGAACCTGCAAAGCCGTTGAGGAGTTGGAGGGATCAGATGCAGAGTGAACATCTTTCTGAGCTTAGGCAAGCATTGGAAACTATGATGGAGCGGATTGAGACAGGCGAGGATATAATGGAACAACTGGAGCAAATTGATCTGCTATATCACGATCTCGAACCGACGGCTCCTAAGATGCTCCAGCACTATCTTGAACGGAAAAGTTATACTAAGGCATTAGCATTACTCAAAGATCTATAGTTCCTCATAATACCGGAATTAAAACGGAGAACAAGAATGGAAAGAGAAGATGGGCGTCAGCCAGATCAATTGCGTCCCGTCACAATTAAACGACACTATATCAAACATGCTGAAGGTTCGGTTCTCGTAGCGACAGGGGACACACATGTCATTTGTACCGCTTCCGTTATAGACCGGCAACCGCGTTTCATGCGCGACCAGCGTATCAGGAAGAAAGGATGGGTGACCGCAGAATACTCAATGTTACCGCGCTCTACTTCTGATCGAATGCAGCGTGAGGTGACCCGCGGAAGTATCGGTGGACGGACACAGGAAATCCAGCGTCTTATTGGTCGCTCCTTGCGTGCTGCTGTTGATTTGTATGGGTTAGAGGAACACACAATCTGGATAGATTGTGATGTCATTCAAGCTGACGGGGGGACACGCACCGCTGCGATTACAGGTGCTTTTATCGCTTTGTGGGATGCCTGTCGGGATCTCGTCAACAGAAAAAGAATCAAAAACTTTCCGATCACGGATAACGTTGCGGCGACGAGTGTCGGGCTGATCAAGGGTACACCTATGTTGGATCTCTGTTATACCGAAGATTCGACGGCGGATGTCGATATGAACATCGTTATGACTGGAAGTGGACAGTTTATAGAAATACAGGGTACTGCAGAAGAGACACCGTTTTCGCGTGAGGATTACGATAAGATGTTAGATCTTGCTGTTGGTGGTATCCAGGAACTCGTTCGGTTGCAGAATCGCATGATGCTGGAGAGTTTAGATGAAGCTGGTATTGGCAACGCATAATCAGGGCAAAGTCCGAGAACTCGCTGAAATGCTCCGTAATGGTTATCAGCCGTCAGTAAAGCGTGTAGTGGCTGCCACAGACGAGTTACGGAAAGCCGCCGACCCTGACATTGAGGTTATCTCTTTGAAATCCTATCCGGATGCGCCAGAAGTCGTTGAGGATGGGGCAACTTACGCTGAAAATGCTGCGAAAAAAGCATCTGTGATTGCTCGATATACTGGACACCTTAGTCTTGCTGACGATGCCGGATTGGAAGTAAATGCCCTTAACGGAGCACCCGGTGTTAACTCCAAACGCTGGGTAGGTGAAGATGCGACTGATGCGCAACGGATTGCGGGTCTCCTTAAAGCAATCGAAGGTGTTAGGGATCGGCGTGCCCGTTTCGTTACCGCAATCGCAGTCGTACATCCTGATACTGCTCCTGAAGTTGTTATCGGTGTCTGCGAAGGAAGAATCACTCACACCCCTGCTGGACAAAGTGGATTCGGATATGATCCAATATTTGTGCCAGACGGTTACGAACGGACCTTCGCAGAATTAGGAGAAGAGATAAAAAATCGAATTAGTCACAGAGCCAAGGCATTACAACAGGCACTTGCCTTGCTATAAACATTGATTGCCTAATGAAGTTGTATTCCTCTCAATATTGAGGAATTCACATAATTACTAATTTTATTAATGAGCTTATTGAGGAGAAAATGGCGTCACTTAACGAATTACGCAACGGATTGGTTATCCGACTTAATGATATTATTTTTACTATAGTTGATTGTCAGCACGTCAAGCCGGGAAAGGGGAGTGCCTTTGCTCGGACAAAAATCAAGCGCGTGAGCGATGGTGCGGTTTTGGATCGGACGTTTCGTTCTAACGAAAACATCGAAACTGTGAGACTCATGGATCACCGAATGCAGTATATGTACAGGGATGGCGACGGTTTGTGGTTTATGGACAACGAAACCTTCGAGCAACACTCACTTCCTATGGATTTTATTGGAGAAGACTTAAAGTACCTAAAGGAGGGTGAGACCATCACCGTCAAAATGGATGGTTCAATCCCACTTGCCCTTGAATTGCCTAACTTCGTTGAGCTTCAAATCGTTGAAACCGATCCTGGGTTGCGCGGTGATACCGTGAGCGGCGGCTCAAAACGCGCCACCCTTGAGACAGGTGCGGTCGTTAATGTCCCGCTATTTGTTCAAAACGAAACGCGCATCAAAGTTGATACGCGCACCGGAAAATATGTAGAAAGGATATAATAGTTATCGGTTACGGTTATCAGTTTTCAGTTAAGAATCTTTTGTGGCAGTTGCGAATTCTGTAAACACCATATATCTCTGGACTGACGACTGGCGGCTGACGCTGGCGACTATGTAAAGAAATGCGTCAAAACAAACCTAAGGACAAGCCTCAAGCAACGGAACAAGACCACAGTGGTGTTCTGAAACTTGTTGAACAACTCGCAGAGATTCTAGAACGTACTGATTTAACAGAGGTACGTATCCGAGAGAATGATCTTGAAGTGCAAGTTTCCAGGCACCCCAGAAATCCGGGTAGATATGAGGGCATCCCTCTACAGCCTGCGGATACGAGCCTTACGGTGAGTACACAAACGCTGCCCGTAGAGGCTGCGGATGTTGAAGGCAGCGAGCAAGCCCAAGGTAACAACTATATTAATGCCCCGATGCCTTCACGTTTTTATCGAGCGCCATCCCCTGAGGAACCTGCATTTGTTGAAGTTGGGGATTTCGTCAGTGTTGGTGAACCCGTGGCTGTCCTCGAAGTGATGAAAACTTATAATCCAGTAGAAGCACCTTTTAACTGCGAGATTTTAGAAATCCTCGCTGAAGACGGTGATGCTGTTGAGTACGCCCAACCGTTGTTCCGAGTGAAACCGCAGTAGGCTAATTGTAAATATAGAATGACCTGCGAGTTTTATTGTGAATTTTGTAGGGGCAATATTCAAATCTCGTTCTTCCTAAAACATGAAATATGATAAAAAAAATATTAATAGCAAATCGTGGTGAAATCGCTGTCCGTATCATCCGGGCGTGTAAAGACATGGGAATTAAGACGGTAGCTATATTTTCTACCGCTGATGAAGAGGCACTCCACGTTCAATATGCTGACGAAGCATACTGCATCGGACCCCCACCGTCCACAGAGAGTTATCTCAAATATGCCAATATTATCGCGGTCGCAGATTTTGCGAATGTTAATGCCATTCATCCGGGTGCGGGATTTCTGGCAGAGGACGCGCAGTTCGCCGAGATATGTGAGGCACACGAAATACGATTCATCGGTCCCTCTGTTGAGGATATTCGGACTATGGGGGACAAAGTGAAAGCACTCGAGACGGCATCAAAGGCTGGCTTGAAACTTGTACCCGGCAGCCAGAGCAGGCGACGCAGGAATAATAAAAAAGGAACCGTTGATACCGCCGAGGAAGCTGCGCAACTTGCAGAAAAAATTGGTTACCCCGTTGGGATCAAAGCCGTTGCAGGAGGTGGCGGTCGCGGTATTCGAATTGCTGAGAACCGACCGAGTTTGATGACCCTCTTCCACACTGCCAAGGCAGAAGGTGAATCGGCTTTTGGTAATGGTGATGTTTATATTGAGAAATGGATTGAAGAAGCCAGACATATCGAAGTTCAGATTTTAGGTGATACGCACGGCAATATCGTACATTTCGGTGAACGGGAATGCTCCATCCAGCGTAAGCAGCAGAAGCTGCTTGAGGAATCTCCAGCTGCCTCTATCCCGTCTAAACTCCGTGCCGAAATCTGTAAAGCCGCTACAAAAGCCGCGAAGTCCATCGGTTATTCCAACGCTGGTACTATTGAGTTTGTTGTTGATAAAGATGACAACTACTATTTTTTAGAGATGAATACGCGTATTCAGGTTGAACATACCATTACTGAGAGCATTACGGGCATTGATTTAATTAAGGAACAGATTCGGCTCGCAATGGGAGAACAACTTGGATATAACCAGTCTGATATTGAAATACGTGGGCATGCTATTGAGTGCAGAATCAATGCCGAAGACCCTGCTAATCAATTTATGCCTTCTCCAGGTGTGGTTACTGCCTATCATCCGCCAGGCGGCATCGGCATTAGGGTTGATGGCTATCTCTATGCAGGATATACCGTTCCGCCCCACTATGATTCTCTGGTCGCGAAACTCATCGCAAGTGGTAGGGATCGCGAAGAAGCGATCGCACGATTGGATCGCGCGTTGTCCGAATTTAGAATTGACGGCATAAAGACCACAATTCCCCTTTACAAGCGAATTATCAACGATGAACGCTTTCGCAACCGAACTATTTTCACGAATTTCTTAGAGACATAATGTTGCTACAAGCACGCCCCTTCTTGGTTGCTTTCCTACTTGCTGCGCTAACACCCGTCATGTTCGTAAGCGCGGTTACCTATGTTGATGTTACAGATGAAGTTGGTATCCGTTTTCGGCATTCAAGTGGTACCCGCTCCAGTCTGCTGCCTGAAGACATGGGATCCGGCGCGGGTTTCGCTGACATAGATAACGACGGGGATATTGACCTTTACGTTGTTAATATCCCTGGACCCTTTAAGCAAAACGGACATCCTACGAATACGCGTACCACGAATGTCCTTTATCGTAACAATGGCAACGGTACGTTTACAGACATTACTGAGACTGCTGGGGTTGGGCACCAGGGCTACGGGATGGGGTGTGTTTTTGCTGATTACGATGGTGACGGCAATATTGATTTGTATGTCACCAATTATGGTGCGAACGTCCTTTATCGCAATAACGGGGACGGCACCTTCCGTGATATGACCGGAACTGCCGGGGTCGTCTGTGAATTGTGGAGCACAGGTGCTGCCTTCGCTGATGTAGACGGCGACAACGACCTCGATTTATATGTTTGCAACTACGTTACTTACGATTTAGTCGCGTTGGAAGCGATGAAGGCGGAATCTCTACAATCTGGCAAACCTGTGCCGAGTGCTCTTAATCCGCATGTCTTTGAACCTCAAGATAATGTCTTTTATCGCAACAACGGTGATGGCACATTTACTGACGTAACTGCTGAAGCCGGTGTCGCTGCACGCGGTGGCAGAAGTATGCAAGCTATCTTTAGTGACTTCGATGCGGATAACGATTTGGATCTGTACGTTGCGAATGATACCTCTGTCAACCACACGTATCGTAATGATGGTACGGGTGTATTTACGGATGTCAGTGCTGAGTCATGGGCAGCAGATTTTCGTGGATCTATGGGGCTTGCCGCTGGGGATTATGATAGTGATGGGGACGTTGACCTTTTTATGAGTCATTGGGTTGATGAAGAAAACGCGCTCTACAGAAATCTTTTGAAGGAAGATGGAGATGCCGCACAGATCAGGTTCGTTGATGAATCCTATACGGCTATGCTTGCTGAAGAGAGCATCAAACAGATTGGATGGGGTACTGCTCTCTTTGACTATGACAACGACGGAGATTTGGATATCTTTGTGACGAATGGTAGCACCTTCCAAGAACTTACGAATCCACAGGTGTTGATCGCCCAGCGCGATGCCTTGTTCCGCAACAATGGTGATGGCACGTTCACGGATGTGAGCGAAATTACTGGGATTACCCTTCTCCCTATCCGAGTTGGTCGTGGCGCGGCGTTTGGGGATTACGACAACGATGGCGATGTTGATATTTTTATCGTCAATAACCATGCGAAACCGGCTTTGTTACGCAATGACGGTGGAAATCGTAACAACTGGTTGCATGTTGAATTGATTGGTGCGAACGCTAACCGAAACGCAGTCGGTGCCAAGATTCAAGTGAAAACTGTAAATCAGACGCAGGTGCGAGAGATTTACGCGGGCGATAGTTACATGTCCTTTAATAGTTTTATCGCCGAATTCGGTGTTGGGAGTGCTACACAGGTTGAGAGTTTGCAGGTTATCTGGTCGAATGGGGATACGCAGACCCTTCATAACGTGCCGACAAACCAGCAACTCCGTATAACGCAAAAATAGGAACGTAAAATGAAAGCGCGCTTTTACCTGTTCAGTGTTATATTCTTAATCCTCTTAGCCTGCGGTGAAGATGCTGCTATTAAACGTGGTAAGGAATTTCTCAGAATGGGGGACACCTCAGCCGCTATTCGGCAGTTTGAGTCAGTGATAAAACAGAACCCTTCTGATGCCGAAGCCCACTACCAACTCGGTTTAGCGTACGAGGGACTAAAAGACACCTCCCAGGCAACGGATGCTTTCACAAACGCACAGCGATTGGCACCACAACGCCCAGAAATCACACTCGCACTCGGACGCCTCCATTGGCACACCGGGAACCGTGACCTTGCCATTCCGCAGTTTCAAAACCTATTGAATGCTTCTCTGAAAAAAGAAATTTACCTTCAGTTGGCTGCGCTCACTGGGGATGCGTACCACGTCCGCCGTCTACGCACTGAAGGTAGCGACGACTATGAGCAGACGTTCACTGAAAAAGGGAATATGATGACTTTCACGGCGAAGTATACTGACGATTATAGTCCCGCAGTCTCCCCTGATGGAAAATGGCTCGCCTTTGCATCAAATCGCCTCCAGAACGCTGAGTTGTATCTCATGGATCTCAAGACGCGTGCACTCCGCCAACTTACACATACCGATGAGCTTGACGAATACATGCCTGCTTTTTCACCTGATGGAAAGGAACTCGCTTTTGTTACGGAGCGTACCCGTGGTGGAATGATGCTCCCACCTGTCCAAGCAAGTGGATCTGATCCGAGCAGTGCCGCAATTTATCTCATGGACATTGACGGAAGAAACCAACGTCCGTTGATAGATATAGATGGCGCACAACGTGCCCCTGTTTTTTCTCCTGATGGGCAGAGCGTCGCTTTTGAATCCAAGGCACCGACAGGCGGGAACGAGAGTGCTCCTGGAGATGTTGATAATAACGATACTTTGGAAATCTACATCATTCGGACTGACGGTACGAATAAGACGCAGCTGACACACAATGATGTGGATGACGGACATCCAACGTGGGCACCCGACGGAAAGCGGATTGCCTTTACCTCGATGGTAGGCGATATCTATCAGATTGCCATCGTTAGTGCATCTGGTGGTGAAGCAAAGCAACTAACATTCTCGGATGCCAGCCATTATCAGCCTACTTTTAGTCCAGATGGCAAACGAATTATCTATATCTCAAACGCACATAACCACTATACACTCTGGATGATGGACGCTAACGGCAGAAACAAAACCCAGTTAACTAACCACGTCGGTGCACATTTTGAACCCAGCCTTTCGCAAGATGGAAAGACGCTTGTATTTAGTTCTGACCGTTCAGATCACATGCGAATTTATCTCATGAATTTGGCACAACCTGTTCAAGAAGTAGAATTGAAAACAAGATTAGCAGACTTGTAACCCCACCTTCTCCCACGCCTGACTTCCGACTCTCCTTGACTTTTCCCCGAAATCTGTTATCATGTAAACAGTATCCAATAAATTTACGCAATAAGTAGTTTTGGGCTTGGATTAGTTGGTTTTAACTTACTGGCTTTTTTTAAAAAGAGGAATAAGTAGTATTAATATAATACTCCCCACTACCTCTATGGCAATACCTTGGTGCAACCATTTGGGAAGAAATATAAGTGCCACTACTATAAATGCTATGGTAAGAACATGACGCAACCATTTGGGAAGAAATATAGACATTTTTCTTGATAGTCTTGCCCATAAGGTTTTTCCATAGAATTTCTTTCGCCATTTTTCATGGTGTTTTTGATCGTTTTCTTGGGATACTTGGTGTTTTAAGACATTTCTTGCTATGGTTGAATTATATCCAACAACTTCAAGGTATTGATTATCTAATACTATACGGTCTTCGTCTGCTATGGATAGCGGGTCTTTCACATGTTTTATGTATGGGTCATAAGGCTTGCCTGTAAAGGCTATTTTTATGCCTACGGGCAAAGAACTAATCATAACTCCTAATGACGTAGGTATCCCATTAGGATTATTTTTACACTTATTTACAAAATCGGAAATAATTACCACTTTCCTGCTTGGGTGATAAATTTCGGTGTCTTCATACTCTTTAGCGGAGGATAGTCCAAGCAATTCAATGTCTAATACTACACGTAGATTACCATAGTTACTGCGAGCAATAATACCAGTAAAAACTCTTGTATGGTTATCTAACTTAAGTCTACTCATAAAGTCTGAACAAAAAAGCATATAAATCCCTTTCTGCGAGCAGTTAGTCAAACAAAAACAATTGCTTACACGCTTGGCGTGGTTTGTTGGTGCTACGTCCGGGTGGACGCATTTTAACCCCCATAGACTTGAGTATATCGCAGATTACGCTCTTGTCACACTCGTATAAGTCTGCTATCTGTTGTGTAGACATAAGTTCTTCGGTATAGAGCCGTGCGATTTCTTCGCAGTGATTCCAAGATTCGTGCTTATTATTTCTGATTAGTATATCCATAGACTTGAGTATATCGCGGATTACAGAGGGGCTGCACTCGTATAAGCTTGCTATCTGTTGTGCAGTCATAAGTTTTTCGGTATAGAGCCGTGCGATTTCTTCGGAATGCTTCCAAGCCCTGTGAAAACGACTCCGCATTTTTACACCTTGAGACTTGAGTATATCGGAGATTACACTCCTGTCACACTCGTATAAGCCTGCTATCTGGTATGTAGTCATAAATTCTTGGGTATAAAGACGAGTTATTACTTCGGAGTGATCCCAAGCCTCATGCTTTTTGTCTGAATGATTACCTTTTGGACACCCTCCCGGACGCATTTTAATCCCCATAGACTTGAGTATATCGCTAATGACATGACGGCTGCACTCGTATAAGTCTGCTATCTGTTGTGAAGATATAAGTTTTTCGGTATAGAGCCGTGCGATTTCTTCGGAATACCCCCAAGTCTCTCGCTTATTATCTCGGATTGTTATATCCATAGACTTGAGTATATCGTAGATTGGCGTAGTGCTGCATTCGTATAAATCTGCTATCTGTTGTATAGTCATAAGTTTTTCGGTATAGAGCCGTGCGATTTCTTCCGTGTGTCCCCACGCCTGATTCGTGCGAAATTCCTCCTGACCACCAATGTGTCTGTTAAATCCATTGTGGTATGAGTCATATTTTGCTATGTATGCTATCTCAAGTTCGTTGAGTATTTTCCAGTCGCTAATGTTATCCTGTAGGATACAGAAGGAGAATTGCTCAATCCCGTGCTTTTTAATGGCTGCACCTATAGCAGATTTAGGGTTGGCTTTGCGACTATCGCCTACATGCTTTTGGTAGCGACGTTTAACTGAAGTGGTCGTTTGACCAATATAATGCCTACTTGTTCCTTTGAGGGTAAAGAGATAAATCGCCCCATTAATTTGTTTTGACACCCTAACGTTTCCCTTTTTTAGCGATTGCCCGATTATTGTTGCGGGTATGATATATTATCACCCCTGAAAATGTTACCCCTTATGACGTAGTTTTACCTCAAACGGTTCAGAGAGGACTCCACACTTTTTGTTCCTAATAAGGTTGTATATTCAGAACTGCATGGATTCTTTGATAAACTTGCAAAACATATCCATATTTCTATAGTTATATTTATAGCAGCCTTCTGCTACATATAGAGGAGTATATCCCGTCTGATAGTGGTGGTGCTTGCCCATACCAAGCACGCTTGAGCAAAGACCAAAAACCTTCAATAGTGTTTGTGTGTGTGTCGCCGTTAACAAACTGATCTGCGTGATTAATTACAGCGTGTTTCATTTCTCTACCAACGGCATTGTAGACATGAAACTCGTCCGTTATCAGTTTAGAGTCCTTGAGATTAACAACACTGCGAATGAATTTAAGGATACTCCGTCCAGTAAGGTTTTCAGCGACTTGTGCGACAACCTTACCGCCACGTTCAACTGCTCCGATAACTGCCGTTTTGTCTGTGCCACGCCCTCGTTTGGAAGGTTCAAAATCTTCTCGCTTGTTCGGCTTACGAGGCTTACCGCCGATATAGGTTTCGTCTGCCTCAATAATACCTTGTAGCAGCGCGCCACCTTTCTTTGCCATTTCAGAACGAATACGTGTCATAATATACCAAGCAGTCTTTTGGTTCAGGTCTAAGTCCCTTGATAATTGGTGGCTGGATATACTTTTCTTGGCGTTCACTATCAAAGCAATCGCCAAAAACCACTTTTGAAGCGGTATTTTCGTGCCGTGAAACACCGTGCCACACGTCACTTTAAAACTTGCGTGGCAGTCATGACAGTTATAGCGTCCTGTCCGCCCTACTTCCCCTTTATCTTGGTTTTCATTTTTACGTGCTACGCTTATACTACCACAATGTAGGCAATACGCTTTATTTCGCCACCTGATATACTCTAAATGCCTAACACACGCTTCCTGCGTGGGAAAGCGTTGCATGACTTGCAATAAATCCATGAAAAAAGACTCCTATGTTGTAAAAAGGAATTGCTTTTTTCTGGTAAGTTTTGGTATACTATAAACAAAAGAGGTTCAGAAAAAGCAACTCCGCTTTTTGTGTGCCACATAGGGAGGTGACCGCCTCCCTATTTTCTTACCTATATTATACCATACTTTGTCAAACAAAATCAAGGAAAACGTTAGTATTTACAAGGGTCTATAGCACTTTTCCCAAATTAATTTCAGACGTTTTTCAAGGGTTTTCCAAGCCCGAAACTACTTATTGCGTAAATTTATATTTTACTATATCTCTGAGAAATAGATATGCGAAAGACTTTTGCTATATTCCTCATCTGCTTCATTTTTGTCGCATGCAATAATACAGACACGCCACAGATGCAGGTCTCCCCAGAATTCACGGTGCAGTATGAGAAGGGAATGGACGCTCTGGACGTAAATAACTTCGCTGAGGCAGAAAAAGCGTTTCAGGCGTGCTTGCAAATTGATTCCAATGCCCACGACGCACGCATGCAGTTAGCGCGTACCTATATCAGGCAGCAGAAGTTCACTCGTGCTGAAGAGACTTTACAGACGTTGATAAGCCTACTTAAACCGTCCTCCGAAGCGAAGGACATGCTTTCAAGAGCGTACCTAACATTAGCACAGGTTTTCAGTTATCAGCAGCGGTTTTCTGATTCTACGACTGCCCTTACCAGTGCATTGGAGGTAAATCCTGACGATACTGGGGCACGCATCAGACTCGGTTATTTCTTAGGGGCACCTCAACAAATGCTCGTTCCAGATCTTTCCGCGTCCAAACGACAATTTGAAAAGGTCCTGGAACTTGAACCTAATAATCTTGAAGCGATGCTACAACTTGGTTTGGCTGAATTCCGACTCGGTGAAGCTGATAAAGCAGCCGAAAGATTTGAGAATATCATTGAGAATTACCGCCGTCATTCGGGTGCCTACTATTATCTCGGTGTCTATCATCTCCGACACGGATCCGTTGAAAAATCTATTACCAATTTCAAAGAAGCGCTCCGCCTCAAACCGCGGGACCCAGAGACGTTGTGGAATTTATGGACAGCGTATGCCAGACTTGGTGGTTACCCGGAAGAATTGCCAGAGGAATTTAAAATTCAGACGTCGGAGGGATTTGTAACCCCGAATTCCATGGAACAAGATTCCCTATTTACCAATATCGCCCCTAATTTAAAGATGGACAAAGTCGATGGTGGGCGTGGTAGTGCTTGGGGAGACTATGATAATGACGGAGATTTGGATATCGTTGCTGTCGGGACGTACCAGCCACACACACTTTACCGTAATAACGGTGATGGCACGTTCACAAACGTAGCTGAGCAAGCAGGCATTGACGATCCGAGAGGCGGTTGGGGTTCTCTCTTCGCTGATTATGACAACGATGGATACCCTGATCTCTACATCACGCGTGGTGGTTGGTCGGGTGCAGCTGAGAACACACTTTATCATAACAACGGCGACGGTACGTTCACAGATGTAACACATACCGCAGGTGTTGCAGATCCACAAAGCAGCTTCTGTGCCGCTTGGGCAGATTATGACAACGATGGGTATCTGGATCTCTACATTGCTGATGGGGTTATCGGTGATGGTGCTGCGAATGTCTTATACCGTAACAACGGGGACGGGACTTTCACCAATACTGCTGAAATAGCGGGTGTAGCGAATACTGGCAACTCTCTTGGAACGGCTTGGGGGGATTATGATAAAGATGGTCACATCGATCTGCATGTCGTCAATTATGGACAGTCAAACGTCCTCTATCGAAACAATGGCGATGGTACATTCACTGATGTTACGGCGGCATCCGGCATGAATCTCCCTGTTACGGACGCATTTGTCACCTTCTTTTTGGACGTAGATAACGATGCGGATCTTGATATTTTTATTTCAAATTCAGGATCTTTCCAAGCGTTCATTGCAGGTCAAATTACAGGAGGTGCCACACACGACAGCGACCGGCAGGTGCTCTATCGAAACAACGGTGATGGCACCTTTACGGATGTCACGCGGGAATCTGGTCTGTATCACGCCTATGGAGCGATGGGTGCAAATTTCGGGGACATCAATAGCGACGGTTACGTTGATATCTATCTCGCTACGGGAGCACCTCAGATGGGCCGGCTTGAACGCGACGCGCTCTTCCAAAACAATGGCGACGGCACCTTTACTGACGCTACGTTCGCTTTAGGCTTAGGCAACATCGGAAAAGGACACGGTGTAACCTTCGGTGATGCTGATGCTGATGGCGATGTTGATATCTATGTCCCTGTCGGTGGTGCCTTTATTGGCGACCAGTGGCACAATCTCTTCTATCAAAATACGGGTGCTACCTACAACTGGCTCACCTTGAAACTGGTTGGTGTGAAAAGTAATCGAGACGGTATTGGGGCTAAAGTGACCTTGCGTGCTGGTGATAGCGTCATTTACAGAGAGGTCAGCGGAGGCTGTGGATTTGGTTCAACCAATAGTCTGTCCCTTGAAATCGGTCTCGGAACCCATGCTAAAGTTGACACACTCGAAATTGCTTGGCCCTCCGGTCAGGTGGATACGCATCGAAATCTATCTGTTAATCAGAAGCTTGTTATCACTGAAGGTTTTTAAACGATTAAATCTGGTCTGCTGCGTCCGTTGTCCTTGCAGGTTCCCGGTTAATTTGGATCCTAATTCTGTCAGTTGTATTCTCTGAACCGAGTTATAATAGGTTCTGGGTAGGAGAAGCGAAAAAACAACGATTAAATCTGGTCTGCTGCGTCCGTTGTCCTTGCAGGTTCTCGGTTAATTCGGGTTCTAATTCTGTCAGTTGTATTCTCTGAACCGAGTTATAATAGGTTCTGGGTAGGAGAAGCGAAAAAACAACGATTAAATCTGGTCTGCTGCGTCCGTTGTCCTTGCAGGTTCTCGGTTAATTCGGGTTCTAATTCTGTCAGTTGTATTCTCTGAGCCGGGTTATAACAGGTTCTGGGTAGGAGAAGCGAAAAACAATGAAGGGACGTAAATCGCCCACATCTGCCTTGCTCACGGCGGATAATATGGCACTATTTGTTGACTACTATCAATTCACGATGGGACAGGCAGATTTTGACGCGCAGAACGATACGATTATCACAGCAAACTATTATGTCCGTTCTGTTCCACAGGGGCAATATCTCATCGCAGTTGGGTTAGAACAGGTTATCCACTACATCATAAATTTACGCTTCACCGACGCCGCACTTGATTGGTTGGCACAACGTGGTGACCTACGTCCTGACTACCTTGATTCACTCAGAAACTTCCATTTCGATGGTTCTGTTTTTGCTGTTCCCGAAGGGACACCCGTATTTCCGAATGAACCGATTATCAACGTCACGGGACACTCGCGAGATGTCCAACTTTTTGAGACCTACCTGCTCTGTGTCATGAATTTCCAGACGTTGATTGCAACGAAAACCTCACGCATTGTGCAATCCGCTCGAGGCAGACCAGTTTTTGACTTTGGGGCAAGAAGGGCACACGGTAGGGATGCCGGAATACTTGCAGCCCGAGCTTCGTTTATCGGCGGTGCTGCCGGTACATCATTGGTGCTTGCTGGACACTATTTCGATATCCCTTATGTCGGCACGATGGCACATAAATTCATCTCCGAGCGTTCTACCGAATTGGATGCCTTCCGCGATTACGCCACAGCCTTTCCGAACAGCACGACGCTTCTGATTGATACGTACGACACGATTCAAGGGGCGCGTAACGCCTGCTTCATCGCAAAGGAGATGGAAGCGCGCGGGGCACGATTACGAGCAGTTCGGTTGGACAGTGGGGACATCTTGAGGCTTAGCAAACAAGTTCGTCGTATTCTCGATGCTGAAGGACTTGACTACGTCCAGATCATTGCAAGCCATGAGCTTGATGAATTTCAGATAGACATCTTGCTCGAAAACAATGCTCCACTTGATAGTTTTGGGGTAGGCACTCGGCTCGCTACAGGTGCTAATTTCAACTCACTCACAGGTGAAGGGGCACCGTCTGCCTTAGGTGGGGTCTATAAATTAGTTGAAAGTGATGGCAGAAATGTGGGGAAACGATCGCTTGATGAACCCGCCAAAGCGACTATACCGGGGAAAAAGCAGATCTATCGTATCACCGATGCTGACGGAAACTACATCAAAGATTGCGTGACACTTTGGGATACCCCGATCTCCGAGGGACAGCCTCTCCTGATACCGATTATCCAAAACGGCGAATTGGTATATCAATTTCCGAGTCTGCATGAAATTCAGGCGCGAACAACCACGGAACTCAATAAATTACCGGATTGCCATAAAAGCCTACGGGAAGCAACACCTTACCACGTCGAGATGCATTCTTCGCTGTCAGTTATATAAGGGGATTGTGAGGGAAATACACTGCCGAGAACCGAAAACCATTAATTCGGGTTGAGGCGTTTTTGGTGGTCTTTGAGAAAGCGCATGACAGTGTCTGAGTCGGTGGCTTGAAGGTTGCCAAGGGTGCTGGCTTCTTCTATAAGTGCTTCCATTTGGACAGGGTTGTCCTTAAGTGTATCTTCCGCTCTTTCGTAAAAATAGGCTGCCTGTGCATTTTCATTATGCTTTTCATTTATAGCGGCGAGGTAAATGTAAGCGGCAGCGAGACGTGGAGACTGGGTGCGGTTCTGAATGAACTCTTCAAAAGCAAAGCGCGCTTCCTTGTAACGTCCATCGTCATAGTGGACGCGTCCGATCCGAAATTGTGCTCTGTCGGAAAAACTATCCTTGTGTCCACCGGCAAGATACCTATCACGTTCTGGATATCCAATGGTGGTTTTATAAGCTCGCAGTGCCTCGCTGTAACGGTTCAGTTTTCTGTACAATTCACCTAACTGGAAATTTGCCATCATCGCTTGCAAGGTGTTCGGGTGCGTTGCAATAACCGTATTGTAAGCCTCAAGTGCCTCGTTAGGAGCGGAGAGTTGTTCTGTATAAACAATTCCGATACGATAAAGGGCTTCGGCAGAATAGGATGAGTCAACGTGGTACTTTGAGACCTCATTATACGCCTCAAGTGCCTTGGGGTAGTCCTGTAACTGTTGCTCATAAATAGTGCCGATTTGCAATCGTGCACGTGCTGCCTCTGTTGGGGACAAGGTGTTATTGAGAAGCTGCTCCCGTAGGTTCTCAATGCTTGCAAGTTGTTGAAGTGTTAAAAGTTGATCCGATGCATGCTTTGCTTGGGGTGTATGCGGCGCAGTGGCAATAAGGTTTTGGGCAATACTTAATGCCATAGAAAAGTTTCGATCTGCCCGCGCAGTATCCAATCGATCTAATTCCGTTTCCGACATCTGTTCCGCAAGATTCTGGATTTTCCTATGAATCTGCGCTTTCACCTCAGCCACACTCTTATCATGCATTGAGATCTGTCCTAAATACACTGGATTGAGTTGCGGCAGATAGGCGTGAAGGAACAATTCAAAAGCTTCTATCGCTTTCGGGTAGTTTAAGGTCTTTTCGTAACAAATGCCTGTCCAATAGACGACGGCGTGCATATTCCAGAAGTTGGGATATTTCTCTTTGAGTTTCTCAAACACTGGGATTGCCAGTGAGTATTTTTCGGTGGTGCGATGAATGTTTGCAATCTGGAAGAGTGCCTCGGCGGCGAAGTTGCTTGTCGGGTAATTGTTAATAACCTTTCTATACGTCGCGATAGCTAAAGGTGATTGGTTGAGGACAGTGTGTCTTAAATGTGCGATACGCCATCTCGCTTCTGGTGCCATGGTCGCATGTGGGTGTGCGTTTAACAGTTCCTCGTACTTGGCAATCGCCTTTTCCGGTTGATTGAGTTGGGACTGGTGCCGATAGAGTTCAGCTATCTGGAATAGGGCGATGCTAGCGAGAGGTGTCCCCTTGTGCTGAATTGCGACGCGTTGTTGTTCCCTGAGGTCAGCAAGCGCGTTGTTAATATCCCGAATTTTCTGTAAACCTGTTTTATGCACCAAATGCGTAGCAGGAGCAAGTTTAATCAACCTGTCGTAGGTCTGTATGGCGTCCTGGTAATTACCCATGCGACAGTAGACATCACCTTTCTTGATGATAGCAAGATAGAGTTCCTCAGCAGCAAGCCCCTCTTTCTCAAGCTTCAGAATCTTATCGTAAGCCCCAGCGGCTTGGGTATACTGGTGCGTATAGTTATAGTAGATTTCGCCAATCTGATAGTAACACCAGCTTTTTACATCAATATCCTTGGCTGATTCTGCAAGTGCTTCGAGTTTATGAATCGCATCGGTGTAGCGTTCCGCTTGAATTAAATCGTGCATCTCTTCAAAATGCGCGTATGCTGCAAGCGGAGTAAAGAAAATTATGAGCAGCACCTGTAAGAGAAAAATGAATCTGCGCTGACTTTCCATCCCTAATATCCCTTAGCAACCTCATTCGTTGTCTTGTTGAAACTCAAAGTTTGCGGAACCTTCATCCAATTTGTACCTTGTGTCTGTTCCTTCACCCGTTCGAGATGACTCTCTGTCTCCCAGGCATCGTTTCGGAGGTGGTGCGTGATCATGGCGTCATCTAAATGCCGCTGGATGTCTTGTTGAAAGTATTGTTCGATCCGGGCATCAGCAGATTGCGATTCGGTTAACTGCAATCGCACTTCTGGTTGGTAGAGTTCTCCGAATAAGACAGCGGCGGTAATCAGGGAAATCACGAGCGTGCTTGCTGCAGCGGTTTTGTGCCATTGCAAGAGAGATTCAAGGTTAGCAAAGTAAGCACGAACCCGCGAAAACAGGGATTCTTCTTGTGTAGCGGCGAGACGTTTGTACACATTCATCTCAATGTCCCGAAGTGCTACTTCTGGCAAAGTAACCTCTTTCTCTGCCATGTCTGTCAAGTTGAGTACTGTAGTGAAGGATTCAACCGCTTGGTTACAGTCCGAACAGTTCTTAAGATGCTGTTCGAAGGCTTCTCCTTCTGTTGTTGACAGAAGTTTGGAAGCGTAATCAATAGCTTGTCCTTCGGACTTTTTACACTTAGGCATAGGAAGATTTTCCTCCTTAAATGTCGTTGTTTTCCCAGAGTGGGTTTAATATCGTCTGTAGCCGTTTCATTGCCCGGTGGAGATGTATTTTCACCGTGCCCTCAGCCATACCGAGTGTCTCTGCAACTTCTTTGAGTTGGAGACCTTCATATCGATTTAAAATAAATACTGCTTTCTGTTTCGGTGAGAGTTGATCGACTGCATCGCGAATAATACGTCCGAGTTCTTTCTCTTCTAACTCCTTTACCGGATTGCTATATTGGTCGGTGGCGACGAGATTTGCTTCTGGAATTTCCATGTCCTCTAATGCATAGACGGGATGTCGTGCTTTTGCACGGTGATAATCGATGACGAGATTGGCGGCTATTTTGTAAAGCCATGTTGAAAATTTGGCTTTCGGCTGCCAATTTTCCAGAGCGCGGTACGCCTTAAAGAAGACCTCAATGGTGATATCTTCAGCATCTTCGTAATTTCTGACCGAACGCAGGAGATACGAGAAGATTTTCGATTTATAGCGTTTCATCAACTCATCAAATGCGTTTTGGCGACCCGCCTGAAACTGAGCAACTAACATTTCATCATCAATCAATTTATCCATAATTCCCGACTTTCGATATCGGTTAAGTGTTTTGTCCTAATTATAACAGAGGACAAAATGGACTCATCGCTCTTATAAACGGATTCGGTTAAAATAAGTTTACAGAATTAATATACAATTTGTCAAGAAGCTTTTGGATAATTAAGTTATAAGTTATAAGTTAATTCTTGTGGCAGTTACTTTGTCTTGTATGTTCACCCGTTACTCATAACCAACAACCGACAGCTGATGGTAAATGCTAACACCGATAAAAAACTTGATTTTCTAATGTTATTGATATAGAATAGGATACAGTAGTTCTATATACATGGAGGTATTTTTTGTGGCACATACACATACCGATTCCGAATTAAAGCCTTTGGTCATTCCTGCTTCGGCGACCGCCGCGGGGATGGCACAAGCGGCAGGAAATTTTCTGGATACGCTGACCCCACGCTTACGCGAACAAGCTGCACTTCCGTTTGACGGAAACGAACGGTTCCGTTGGCACTACATTCCAATTGAAATGTGGGAACGGAAAGGGGTATCTCTCAAAGACCTAAACCCGAAACAACAGGAAGCAGCGTTTGCCCTCATGGAGAGCGGCTTGAGTACGAAAGGGTATCAGAAAGCCCGCGCTATTATTAATTTAGAGACAACGCTTGGTGAAATTGAGCAAGCTGCCGGAGAAGCAAGGCTTGTCCGAGATCCAGCCTTATACTTTTTCACAGTGTTTGGAGATCCGACAGGTAATGGTGCGTGGGGATGGCGCGCTGAAGGACATCACGTCTCCCTCAACTTTACTGTCGTCAATCGCGAGCTGATCTCGCCGAATCCGTCTTTCTTCGGTTCAAACCCGGCTGAGGTGCCGCAAGGCGAGAAAAAAGGGCTTAGAGTCCTTTCGGCTGAGGAAGATATAGCACGTAATCTGCTTTCAAGCCTGAATAGCACGCAGAAGGGGCAGACAATCATCAATGCAGATGCGCCCTCCGATATTTTGACGCGCGATGTCCCTAAAGTTGAGTTTGAGGCAGTTGAAGGGTTACCAGCGGAATCTATGGAGACACATCAGCGTGAACTGCTCGTAGAACTCGTCCATGAATATATTGATCGGCTTCCTGACGAGATCGCTGAGATTGAGCGACGCAAACTACGTGATGGGAACGTCAACGATATCCATTTCGCGTGGGCAGGAGATGAAGTACCGAAGACACCGCACTATTATAGGCTACATGGTCCATTTTTCTTTGTGGAGTATGATAACACCCAGAACAATGCGAACCACATTCATTCCGTATGGCGGCACATCGCAGACGATTTCGGTGTTGATTTGCTTAGGATGCATTACCACAAATCGAACCATCACGATCATTAGGTTGATTGAATCCCAAAAAAGCCACCAAGATTGGTGGCTTTTTTATTTCCTACGCACCTGTGTTATTATCGAACTGACTTAAGTTGGCCCCAAGTTGTGGCTAACTTATCAGCGGCTTCGACAGCAAGTACTTCATTCGTAAGGACGACTAAACCGGTATTTTCTGAATTCTTTCCGAAGACGATAGAATGTGTATACCATCCGCTCCAGCCTTTTTGTCCCTCCTGTCCAGCTCCTTTGTCGCCATCATTGACACAGATACCTAAACCGAACTTGAACCCTTCACTAAATTTTTTACCTTTTACCTGTAGTTCTTCCGCTGTGAACTTGAGTTCATAGTAGGTTTCCTTTTCATCTTCGTTTCTGACGATTGCGATGTCTTCGCCTGGGACGAGACCTGCACCGCCTGGATTCTCATTTAGAGCACCTGGGAGAATATCCTTTGCTTTATCGTCTAAGCCGACGTTGTAGAGGAACATCTGCAGCCCGGCGGATCGTTTACCACTCATTTCAAAGGCGAGTTGTGCGCCATCACCGTTCCACGCCGCTGCGGCAGCATGTTCGTGTTCGTCATCGTCAACGGCGATCGAGAGATAGATTGCCTCAGGTTCCCAGAGAATCGCAAAACAGGTTTGGTGATCGTCGGGACCTTCCCATTTTCCACCGTTGTGTGTTTCAAAAACATTGCCAGAATATTCGACGCCGCAGAAAATGGTTCCATCTGTCCCTTTAACCGTTTCAAAGACCCCTTCCCAGTACTCACTAAAATCCCCTACCTGAATATCAACGCCAGGTGGGATTGCAAGGGCATTGTAAACATCATGTGTCTTACTTCGCCACTGTGCATCTGCCGTGATGCTTACGAGTAGTGTGAATGCGATTGTTGCAGTCAAAATTTTGCCCATACGCGGAACCCAAATTTGTCTTTGCTTTACATTATTGTCCATTTTTATTTCTCCTTGTTAGCGGTTCCCAATAGTTGTGCCCGGGTTATCGCCACCTAAGCAGAAAATATAGCGGTCGCTGGACCCGATATACAGCAATCCGTTTGCTACTGCGGGTGATGAATAAAATTCTATATTTCGGGTGACAGTTCTCGTATTGAACTCCCATTGCATTTCTCCGCTGTCTGCGGAAAGCGCGTAGAGATACCCATTTTTCGTAGCGGCATAGACAATCTTTGGTGTTACAGCTGGGGAAGAAACCACGGGTCCACCGAGATCTGTGTGCCAAGCGAGTTTTCCATCCGTTTCTTGGAGGCAATAGACATACCCATCGCGTGAACCAAAAATGACGTAACCATCTTGAATAGCAATAGCCGTGAGGACTGCATCCTCCGCTTCATATTCCCATACAGTGTCGCCAGTTTCTACATTCAAAGCGACAACTTTACCGGCAGGTAGAAGCGCACTATCCGAAAAGTTGCCTCGCCCCAGTCCAAAAAAGACGATATCTGCGTTGGCACTCGGACTTCCCCACACAGGATAGGGCATCTCTCTCGACCAAGTTTCAATTCCCGTTTCAGCATCAACCGCTAAAATCTTGTAATCGCCATAGCCTGTGCCGAAATAGACTTTACCTTTATGCACAACTGGCGACATATCAGCGTGGACGCCCTTATAGTGCCAAATCTGTTGACCTTCTAATGCATCAATGCAGTAGACGCCATCAGCACCGGCTGTGAAATAGAGTTTTTCTTGGCTGATGAATGGCGTTGACTCAACATGACTCGCGGTTTGGAAGGACCAAATGAGATCACCCGTCTTTGCGTCGAGACACCGGAGATGACAATTGCTGTCTTGATGATAGCCTTCACCGATATAGACCCTGCCCCCGGCGACTGCTGGTGGAGAGAAAATTGGGGTAGGTGAAGTATGCCGCCAAACAACCTGTTTTGATATTGTATCAATACAGTACGTCGCACCACCGAGAGAAAAGATTGAACCGTGCGAAGAACCAATATAGAGCCGATTTCCAACAACTGCTGGCGAGGAAGAGAAGTCAACCGCCATCGCCTCTTCATCTCTAAAAACCCATGACAGTGTTCCGTGTGTTGGACCCGGCAGATCATCTACATGTCCTGTCCGGTTTTTGCCTCCGCGGAAGGTTGACCATGTTCTGTTAGCACTCACGCCACCCATTTCTGTATTTTGGACGGTAGTTTCAAGCGTCTGAGTCGTCATGTTCCGCGTCATTTCAATGAGTTGGTAAGTCGACCAACCAAATCCGACGAGGATAATGATACTCAGGATAGAAGTAGTGATCTTGTGGGCAGCGGCGAAGTCGCGGAACTTATAAAAAAGCATTTTCGTTGTATCGCGCGCAAACACGAGGGCTGTAAGCAGGGCGACACCAACGAAGGCGAGAATTTGTGGGATGATGCTGAGTAATGCAGTGAGGGGTCCGAGCAGCTGCGGGATAACTGCATGGGCGGGGCTGGCAGAAGCGAAAAAGACAAAGAGGGTTAAGGTTAACAGCAATTTTGTATAAAGTTTGAAGTGCCGTTGTGTAGTTCTCTGCCCATGTATTGTCTGTTTTAATCCTGATTTTCTCATCTCTAATTCCCTCGTCCGCTATTTGGACTCTTCCAGAAATCGGACAGCGAAATGCACCAAGTTCTCAAGCATCCGACGATTCTTAGCGATTTGCGAACTCCGCTGATTGTGGAGACTCGTGACGAGATACATCCCTTTTCCATATCTGAGTTTGGCAACGACAATCTCTTTTCCATTGTTCGTTGTTGCGAGTATTTCATACTTCTGATTCCATCCGCTCCAAGAGTCGTCAAGCGAGAGTTGCCCGGATCGGATACGGTTCGGGGACTTAAAAAGTTCACCAGCATGCGAGGTCACCTTGAAATCGTTTCTGGTTTGACTTTCTACACCGTTAAGCGGTTCGGGCAGCCATCCGCTGCCGCACGGACGGTCGTCATCGCTATCCTGTCCAGAGGCGATAACAATCCCACCGCTCTTCACGAATTCTTTAATCCGTTTTTCCTGTTCTTTGTTAAGCCGGTATCTACCTTCGGAGAGTGAACGATAACCGAGCCACAGAATATCTGCTTCACCGAGTGTTGGCAGATTTCGGTTGGTCGTCGCGTGATAAAGAAAACCGAAGTCTGCTACTGCATCCAGTTCGGCAATAGCGCGGGGTTCCGACTCGTACCTATCTGTTTTGAATAGCAGAAGCTGAAGGGCATCTCCACTGAGTAGGTCGCGTAATTCGTTTTGAAAATCCTGTGTTGAATCTCGTTTTGAAACCTCGTCTCTATTAAGGTATTTCTCAAAGTGCGTAAACAGCCACCAACCCCAGTCTTTGTCCCGTGGTTTTGTGACTTGGGTTTGAAACCATTTTCCTCTTGTGTGTGCGATGCTGTCAATCCGTCTGCCAGCTTTCAGATAGAAGACGATGATTGGTTCGTCCTGTCTCAGGAAATGGATAATCTCCTCCCGATAGTCTGTCTCTCCTTTATAGACATCAAACCGCATCTTAATTTCTTCAAATTCGCTGTTGCCTTTGAGGTTTTCTTGCACCTTGATTTTTGCTGTCTTTCGTTTGGTGTTAACCTCAACAACGGTTCCGAAGACGACATTAGTGCTTTCGGCAACGATTTGTCTAATGGTGTACCGTTTTGCAATATACCCCTCCACAGGTGCTTGTGTCAACATGATGATGCTTGTAACAAACAAACTGAACAGGTAATAGGGTTTCAGGATAGTGTGTAATTTACAGGTTGAGGTAGGCATTTGCATTGAATTTTTCTCCTATGTAGTGCTGTCTTTTAGGTCGGGATGACTTCGGGTGCCGCGAGTCAACATCCCTAATGTATCACAGGCAAAGCGGATTCATTCAATTTTGACGGCTGTTCCGGTCGCGGTTACCATCAGCATACCGTTATTGGCACCGAGTACCTCATAGTCGATATCAATTCCGACGACAGCGTTTGCGCCTTGCCGTTGTGCGAGTTCTTGCAGTTCTTGAAGAGCTGTCTCACGGGCATCTGCGAGTTTACTTTCATAGGTGCCGGATCTGCCACCGATGAGATCAGTAATCCCTGCCATAAAGTCGCGAAAAACATTCGCACCCATAATCGCTTCCCCAGTAACAAGCCCGAGGTATTCTCGTATCTTTCTGCCTTCAATTGAGTTTGTGGTGGTTGTAATCATTACTGTGCTTTTCCTCTCGCTGCAATTTCCCACACAGATTCTACGATCCCGTTACGAATGCCGTAATATCTGTCGTGTAGGTTCACCGTTGTACAACAGTGACTTGGTAAAATTTCGAGTTTGTCCCCTGGGTTGAGTGAAACGTTCTCGTCGGATACCAGCATCTTCCCGTGTTCTTCAGAAAGACCTGTCATCTCTACACCTGATATACCGATAGGTTGTGGAATACCGAATTCCTTGGCAAGCACTTTCAAACCGGTATCCACTATAATCCGATCCGCTGTTGGGCGACTCACAACGGTTGCCAAAACTGACAACGCACATTCGAAGTGCTCTCCAATACCTTCTACATTTCGATAGGTAGAGTCCATCAAGACATAAGACCCGGCTTGCACCTCAGTCATTTCAGTGATACTACCGGTGATGTTGAAGGTCCCGGTACCACCGCCGCTCATGATGGATACCGCCACATCGTGTTTTTCAAGGTAGTGTTTCGTGTCTACCAAAAGTTGCATAGCCTTGCGAGCGGCTGCATCCCGTTCCGATTTGTCTGGCTTGGCGACAGTGTGTCCCTCGTATCCCATTAAGCCTTCAAAGCTTACATTTGGGCTTTGGCGTATCAGATTTGCCAGTTCCAGGGCGGGTTTGCCGGGTTCAACGCCGCATCGATCCATACCGACGTTAACTTCCACTAACATTCTGACGTTTGCGCCTTTTGCGGATGCTGCTTCCGAGATAGCTTGTACGTTTTGGGCACTATCGACTGCAACCATAATCTCCGAATGCCTTGCGAGATTGATGAGACGCGCAATCTTCTGAGCACCTACGATTTGGTTAGCGATGAGTACATCTCTAATTCCGGCGTGAATTGCTGCTTCTGCCTCACCCAATTTCGCACACGTAACACCGATCGCACCCGCTGCAATCTGTTTATGCCCAATAATCGGCGTTTTATGCGTTTTCATGTGCGGTCTGAGCATCGTGCTGACTGTGGTAAAATAAGCCGCCATTGTTTGGATATTGGCTTCAAATTTATCCAAGTCGATGAGTAGGGCAGGCGTGTCCAACTCCGTTTTGTGCATACCGATAAAAGGTTCGCTACGGTTCACGTCCTGATCAAGGGTCATTATGCTATTCTCCTAAAGTTGTTTTACAGGGTTTGATAAGGTGCCGAACCCATCAACTTCTATTTCAACAACATCGCCCGCAGCGAGCGGCAGATCGTTCGGAACGATGATACCGGTGCCAGTCGAAACGACGGTTCCAAACGGAATCGGGTTATCCCGCATTAGGAATTCAGTGAGTTGTTCAAATTTCCAATTGATTTGCGAGGTGTTCACATTGCCTTCATAGATAACATCTTCGCCGCGAAGGACGGTGCACCGCATATCCAGATTGTAGGGATCGTCTATTTCAGATGGTGTGACAAACATCGGACCGAGGGCACAGCATCCGTAAAAGACTTTAGATTGTGGTAGGTAGAGCGGGTTATCCCGTTCAATATCCCAAGCAGATACGTCGTTGCAGAGGGTATATCCGACGATTTCACCATCGTCACCAAGGACATAAGCGAGTTCTGGCTCTGTTGCTGTCAGCGTAGAATCGCTTCGAATGCCGATAAAGCCGTTAGGACCTACGCAACGTGCGGGGGTCGCCTTAAAGAATATTTCAGGTCGGTCTGCGTGATAGACGCGACTGTAGATATCCTGCTCACTGTCGTCGTCACGCATATCCGCACTCCGTTTGTAGGTTACGCCGCATCCCCATACTTCGGGGGAGTCAATCGGTGTCAAGAGGTGAGGGACGTTTTCAGCGGGTGGGACATCTAATTTTTTCAGTGTGAGTCCATCTGATTCAGTCGCTGTATCCTCTGCATTGGGGTGTACAAGTTGTATTGGGGTGGGTGTTGACACTTCTTCTTGAATATCAGCAAGTATGACCCCAAGACTCACCTGTTCTCGGTGGGCGAGTTCCAATATTTCTAATACACCCGGTGATTCCTCGCTCGTTACGTCAATTACTTCTTCATCGCGGGTAACAATCCCGACCCGCTTACCTAAATTCGGTAGATGAAATTGAATGAGTTTCATTCTTTTTGTCCTTCATACAATGTCGTTGATGCCTGCTGCCTCATACGAAAAGTTGTTTACTGAAATTCAAGTTCTGCCCATACTTTAGCATCCTGAACGATGGCGTCGGGTGTAATTTCTGAACGGAGCAGATGGCCTTGAGTTGAACGGAGTGTAGGTTGTTTGGCATCTTGGTAACGGAAATCTAAACTCCATCGGATGTGTCCTGCACGGTTCGGCAACCCGCGGTGAAATAGAAGGTTACTAAAAATGGCAACGTCCCCTGGTACAATCTCTATACGTACCGCATCTGCTTCGACGGGTTTGATATAATCATCGTGGATGCGTAGATAGTATTCATCTTTTTCGTGCGGAACGACTCCCCATTTGTGGCTTCCGGGAATAAACTCCATACACCCGTTTTCAACGTTCACTGGCACTAAAGGTGTCCAGACGTTCATCATCCGTAGGACATCTGCTGCCTCTGAGGTGTAGCCAGCATCTTGGTGCCACAGGACCTCTGTTCGTCTGTTCTCAGGCAGCTTTGGACGAACGGAATAGTTTGGGTACAATCGAATCTCTGGACCGAGGATTACGTCTGCAAGTTCAAGTAAGGCAGGATGCGCGAACACACCGAAAAACCCTTCGCGATGTAGTTCTGGACGAAAGATAGTCGGATTCTCGTCTGGATAGTTTTCGTAAAGCCGCATCAGACGGGTTTCAAAAGGGGCATCAGGATAGGCGTT
This sequence comes from Candidatus Poribacteria bacterium, assembly GCA_958295815.1. GTDB lineage: Bacteria > Poribacteria > WGA-4E > WGA-4E > WGA-3G > WGA-3G. The sequence goes on from OY282374.1 coordinate 2,097,530, forward strand.
TATCAGTTTTCCTTGTGCATGCCGTTGCTCGGCAAGTTCAGCGACTAATGCTTCACATTCGTGTTTGACTGCAGTAAGCACTTCTGGTTTCAAAATACCGTGAAGGATACAGAAACCGTATTCATTGAACTGCTTGATAACTGATTCTACTTTCATGCTATCTCCGTAGCACCTCTGGTGTCGCGGAGGAGCCCCTTCTTCGCGTTCTAATTGTCAGCAGGAACTAAGCCCGCTTTGACAAGAGAAGCGATGACTACTTGGGCAGATTCTTCGATTGAGAGTTCTGCCGTATTCACCGTGACTTCAGGATCCAGAGGGGGTTCGTATGGGGCACTGATGCCTGTAAATTCCTTGATCTCACCAGCGCGTGCCTTTTTGTATAAGCCTTTCGTGTCGCGTTCTTCGCAAACATCGAGAGGACAGTCGACAAAAACTTCAACGAACCTACCTTCGGCAATGAGTTCTCTGGCTTGGTCTCTGTCGGCGCGGTAAGGCGAGATGAAGGCTGTCATTACAATAGTGCCGGCATCCGCAAAGAGTTTCGACACTTCGCCGATCCGACGGATATTTTCCTCGCGATCCTCGGGTGAGAAGCCTAAGTTCTTGTTCAATCCGTGACGAACGTTGTCCCCATCTAAAACGTATGTATGCTGGTTCTGCTGATGCAGTACCTGTTCGACTGCGTTTGCCAATGTTGACTTACCGGAACCGGAAAGCCCGGTGAACCAAATCACACAGCCCTTCTGATTCAGTAATTTCTCTCTATCTTCTGCCGTGACAACCGTTTCGTGCCACGTAATATTAGTTGCTTTCTGTTGAGCCAATCGATTTTCCTCACAAATCTATAAAATTCATAATATGAGGCTTTCCAAACTGCCTCTATAATCAAGGGTAATCACTTACTATTATACGCGCGAATATAACTAATGTCAATATAAATTAGGGATATTCAGTTTGAATCAACACGGGATGCGCGTATGGCATTCATCGGGGATTCTGAGCTGTCCTACAAAAGAACTAAGTGCCCTGTGAAAGCGTTCCGAATTATTCAATTTCTGGAAGATTCACCAAGTTCCCAACAGACTTGGAATGCAGAACATCTAACAATCTGCGCGATTCTGTGATTACAATCCGTGTAATCCATGATTCTGCCTCACAATCTGTGTAATCCGAGATTCTGACAATAAAATCGCTAATCGACCACAACCCACCTGGAATTAGAACCCCGCGTCTTGAGGAATTGCCGATATTTAGAGACGCAAAATTTGTGAATGGAACGCATAGCCTGCGTTTAGAAGCCACTTTTCTTTGTGTGTTGGCACTCAATTCGGGGTGCTCCTTGAATTTTAGTCACTTCGTTGCATTGCTTTTTTTTGAAAAAATAAATGTCTGTGTGAATGCTAAAGCATATAGGTATGACTGGGTTTCTTAGTGTTGTTGGGATAAGGTGTTCTTGGAACTGCCTCGGATTTTAGTGCCTAAATTACACCCATTTTGAGAAGATTGGCACGGAAATTGCTATTATGACTCCGGTATGACCGTGACGTGATACTTTACTTGCAATAAAGCGTCATGGAACAGTCCTCTACATTAGATTAGAACTAAAACGTTATCTAACGCTGGGGTGAAAATAGGTATCCCTCCGGGCGTTGGCATAATGAGCTAAAAAATATAATAGGAGTACTGAAAAATGAAATCTCTCACTCATAAAACCACGATATTAGTTGTCGCTATAACGTTATTAGCCTTTCAAGGTATTAGTTATGCGAATCAAGCACCGGTATTTAATGATGGTGATAGCACGTCACGTTGGGTCTCGACCGACGATAAGACGGGGTGGCCTATTTTGGGAAAAATAATTGCGACGGATGCAGATGGCGACAGATTGGTGTACAGTCTCGGTGGTCCCGATGCGGCTTCATTCACCATTGAAAATGTCGCCATTCATGATGGCACCATCGATATCGGACGGATAAGAGTGGGTGCTGGCATCGACTATACTAATGGGCATTTCTCAGTAACGGTCACAGTCTTGGATGGCAATGGTGGCTCAGATACAATTGATGTCACTATCAAAGTTAACCAGCCTCCAAGGTTCAGTAATAATCTTAGGACCGAATATTCGATACCTGAAGATATCCGTAAAGGAACGAAGATCGGGGACCCGTTTACTGCGATGGATGCGGATGGTGACACCTTGGTATACGTGATTAGCCCATTCGGGGGTTTCGGCTATTTCTGGATATTATCCCGATTTGACCTTGATACCAGCACCGGACAGTTGATAGCGAATCGCAATGATATGGGGATCGATGTCGGGACATCAGTTGAATTGCAGATCACAGTCGTTGATAGAAAGGGTGGACAGGAGTCAATTGTTGTCACTATCAATGTCACTGCTGCCTCAAACGAAGATGACAATACTGGTGGTGCCCCTTCAAACAGACTACTCGACTCGCTGTTGGATCAAGAGAATCTTAGGGGATTGGACAGTGAAACACTCCGAACATATCTGAGTGCTTTACAATTGGAGAGCGATGGCTCTGCGAAATACCAACGAGCTATTGCATTGATAGGAGAAATTTTAGAGGAAACGCGTCCGAAACAGACGCTGCTTCTTGCGAACTATCCTAACCCGTTCAATCCGGAGACATGGATACCCTATCAATTGGCGAATTCCAGTAATGTACAGGTTACCATTTATAATTTGCGAGGCACTATCGTCCGTCGACTTAATATCGGACATCAGCCCGAGGGCTATTATGCCAGTAGGAGTCGTGCCGTTTATTGGGATGGTAGAAATGACACGGGCGAACCCGTTTCCAGTGGCACCTATTTCTATGAGCTGCAGACGGACAACGCGTCCCTCCTTCGCAAGATGGTGATTCTGAAGTAATGTTTGTTTGTAGAGGCAGGACTCAGGTCCTGCCTCTTTTCGAGAAACTAAAACCATCAAAAATTCCAGCAAAACTAACGCTTTACCTTAAATGATTTTCCGTTATACGGATTGTTTGGTTTATAGGGTTCTCGGCATTTGAGAAATCAAGGGTCTGGATGTGTCCGCTTTGCCATTGGAGTTTAATTGATTGAATTGTTTCTTGCGTACCGATGCCAAAGTGAAGTTTTCGCTCGCTGCCAGAGGCGTAACTCCCACCGCAGGTTGCTTCTCTGAATTGCGTTGTCTTTTCTGTTTGTACCCAGACTTTCGCACCGATACCGTCTCGATTGCTTTTCGTTCCTATCAATCGAATTTTTACCCATTTGTTTTTTCGTAGTGCTGTTTGGGAATCGTTTCGTAGTAGGGCTGCATCTTCACCATTAGATGTAACGAGAACGTCTACCAATCCATCGTTATTGTAGTCCCCGACGGCTACACCGCGAGCAACAACTGGACGCTTAAAAAATGGTCCGGCTGTCTCAGTTAACTCCCTAAATTGTCCTGTTCCAATGTTTTCAAAAATCTGGCATTTTTGTCTATAGGAAAGCGATGGCGTAATTTTTGATACGTTATCCCATACGTGTCCGTTTGCGACGAAGAGATCGAGCGTGCCGTTGTTGTCGGCATCGAGAAACTCGGTCCCGAAGCCGAGTTGTGAAAAACTCGAATCAGCAAGCCCTGCTTCAAAGGTCGTCATCGTGAAGAAACCGTCGCTGTCGTTATGAAAGAGGCTGTTAATTTCCAAAGAGAAGTTGGTAATAAAGAGATCCGACGCACCATCGTTGTTGTAATCACCAGAGGCGATACCCATACTTGCTGTTGCGCGTCCTTCTGAATTGTAGGCGACGCCTACCGTCACTGCGACGTCTGTAAAAGTGCCATCCTTGTTATTGCGATAGAGAAAATCTGGAACCGCATCATTGGCGACAAAAATATCAGGATAACCGTCGTTGTTGTAGTCCGTGAAAAGTACACCTAACCCTTTACCAGTGTTGCGAACTCCGGCGCGGGAGGTGATATCTGTAAAAGTGCCATCGCCGTTGTTGCGGTACAGTGTGTCACGGACACCGGGATATTCGTGTGGACCGCAATACATGTGCACGCCTTCCAAAAAACAGGCATGGGCAGTTTCAAGTTGGTAGTCCAAATAGTTTGCTACGTAAAGATCTAAGTGTCCATCAAGGTTGAAGTCGCCGAAGGATGCACTAACGCTCCAGTTACCATCGCCGACGCCTGCTTGAGATGTAATGTCTGTGAAGGTGCCGTCCCCGTTGTTCTTATACAACTGGTTCGTGCCGAAGTTGGTAAGGTAAAGATCCGCATCGCCGTCATTGTCGTAATCGGCAGAGATACACCCCATACCGTAACCGTGATCTTGCTGAAGTCCTGCTGAGGCTGTGACATCAACAAAAGTCCCGTCTCCATTGTTCCGATAGAGGACATTCATATTGTTTGGAGGTCTCTGGTGTTGTCCAGTGGGATTGAGGACACCGCTGTTAACGAGATAGATGTCGAGATGTCCGTCGTTGTTGTAGTCGAAGAAGAGTCCACCAGCACCCATCGTTTCGGGTAAATATTTATGTTTAGATGCACCGTTGGTGTGTTTGAAATGGATACCGGCTTGTTGTGTCTGTTCAGTGAAGTGGAGTGTTGTTTCGGCTGCAGGCAGAATTGAGGCAAAGCTAACGAGTATCAGGTGGGTGAGAAGAAGGGACTTTATGTTAGCACCGAACGAGAGATAACAGTAGTTTTTCAATTTTTTCCGTGTATCCCGCATTACTTTTGATATAAAAAAAGGCACCCAGCGGATGGGTGCCTTTAAGTGTCTGTTCTACTTACTTAGAAACCGCCTTTGAGCGACCCCCAAGTTGTAGTAAGTTTGTCTTGTGCTTCAACAGCAGTTTGTGGATCGGTTTCATTCGGATCGAACTCAACGTCTGTTGTCGCGAAAAACTGGTCGAAGTATGTGCCATCTTCGCGGTGTGCGATGTGCAATGTGTGATCGCCAGCTGTCAGTTCCACAGGAACTGGATCGTCGCCGTGCTGAACAAGTTCGGTGCCTTCAAAGGGACCATCACGTGTATTCAACCGGAACCAGACCCAATCGGTTGTGTAGTTAACACGGAGGGATTCCGCTTCAAAGAAATCCCAGATGTTTATAGTGGCGTTATTCGCAGATTCGACATCGCCATCAGCGGCATCGAATACCCAGTAACTGGAGTTATCACCAACAGAGGGAGCGATAACGCGTCCCCAGAAATGCCAATCATCTGCATCGACCGAGAATTCATATTTTACCCAGTCGCCGCCATCGTTGGTAACACCGTTATGTGAACCGATGTAAGCACCACCGGACGCTTCTGTGACGGTATAATCGTCTACACCTTCAGCTGCGTTACCTGGATGATCGGTTGGAACATCAAAGACCTCAAATTTCGCGCCGTTTGAATCGTTAAAGTTTTCCGCTTCCCAACTAATATATTTTTGTGCAAAGGCGGGCAAAGCAACAAGACTCAAAACCGCCAATAAAATGATAGTTCGCATCAACAAACCTCCTTAAAAGAGTGGATTAAAATTATTGTAGCACAATCCTAAAGAAATTGCTACTTTTTTCTTTCCTCAATCTCTTGACTAAATAATTTACACGTTCATCACGCTTCTCAGGTTACATCAAAGCGTCTTCGACGGGTTCAGGGAGTTCAACTGTACTTGGATCTACATCAATAGGATATTCTGTGCCGTATGCTTCGACGAGTTCATCAAAAGTGACGTTGTCTACCCGATCAAGGTCATCACCGGGATAGACAAGCCATACGCCATAACAGCCGTCACAACTCACCAAGTCTACGTCATCCTTCTCAATCGGGAACTGTGTCAGAGGATTATTACAATCGGGACAAGGCAGCATATTTAGTCTCCTCGTAGTCGTCTCAATCTTATGTTAATCAGCCGCAGGTGCGAAGGTTTCAGGATTCTCCGCTGCGGCATCGTAATCATCAATTAGTTTTGTAATAACCGGGTTATCTCCGCAAAGCGGACAATTTTCATCGCGTGTAATTTTCATCTCGCGGTATGTCATGCCTAATGCGTCGTAAAGAACGAGCCTGCCGATAAGTGGGTCGCCGATGCCGAGGATATATTTAATCGCTTCGGTTGCCATCATAACACCAACTACGCCTGGGAGCACGCCCAGGACTCCAGCCTCGCTTCAGCTTGGCACCAGGCCCGGGGGCGGTGGTGTTGGATACATGCATCGATAGCAAGGTCCTTCGTGCGTTTTAAAGAGCGAGACCTGTCCCTCAAATTGGAAAATGCTACCGTGGACGATCGGTTTGTTCAGCAGGACTGCTGCATCATTGACGAGATAGCGGGTGGCGAAGTTATCGCACCCATCTACAATCAGATCGTATTCCGAGAAGATTTCTTCAACATTGTCGGCAGTTAGGCGAAGGTTATAGGGTGTAATATCAACGTCTGGATTCAACGACTTAATCGTTGCTGTTGCCGACTGCACTTTTGGTGTGCCGACGGCTTCTGTACGGTGGAGTATCTGACGTTGGAGGTTGCTTAACTCTACAACATCAGAATCGACAAGACCGAGGTGTCCAATACCTGCGGCACCGAGGTATACACCGGCAGGTGAACCTAAACCACCTGCACCAACGAGTAGAACTTTGGCATCAAGGAGTTTAGTTTGTCCTTGTTCCCCGACTTCCGTCAGCATAAAGTGCCGACTGTATCGATCGAGTTGATCGTGGGACATCGGTTTGTCTTGTACAGTCGGGTAGCCGGCAGCCGACCAGTCACGATATCCGCCTGCAAGGGAAACAGTATCGGTATATCCCATTTCGCGGAGCGATTTGGCGGCAAGTAACGAGCGGAGACCCGCTGCACAGTACACAACGACCTTTTGATCCCGATCCGGGATGTAATTTTCAACGGAAAATTCGAGCATTCCACGTGTGACATGGACGGCATTAGGGATATAACCGGCGCGATACTCATCTTCATCGCGAACATCCAGCAGTACGAAATCGCTATCTGTGTCTTGTTCGGCGTTCACTTCGTCAACCGTTACTTCTGGTATTTCTGTTTTGGCTTCCTCAACGATTTGCCTGTAGGATTTCATGTAATTTTTCTCCTGCGGAGAGGGAATATGAAGATCAAGGTATTCATATTCGCATTCCATAAGTTTTTGTTTCTTGAACTTGCAAAATTATAACATTAAGTATGTTATCTTGTCAATTTTTAATTTTCGGAACTTGGATGGATTTTTGGGCATCCACAAAAAAAAGGGGTTGGTAAAACCAACCCCTTTTGAGATTCTACTGAACTTTGGACCTTAAGCGGATAGTGCTGAGACTGCAGCATCTTCGCTCTGGAAATGTTCAAACCGGTTCACCAACCCATTCAGAGCAACCAAGTTTTTGATATGTTTGCCAACATTGATGACCCCAATACGGCCTTTCTTTCCAGATGCGGCGACTCGTGCCTCCATAAGTGCACTGAGTCCTGAACTGTCGATCCTATTGACGTTCTCGAAGTTGATGAGGATGCGGGGTGTATCGGAAAACATGATCTGCGGTGAGATTATTGCCCGTAACTTTGATACTGCGGATCCGGCTATCTTTCCATTGGGTTCCAAAATTGTGATGCCGTTTTGCTTACGAATTTGCGTTGCCATGATTTTTTCTCCTTTTTTCATTCCTAAAACTATTTTTTTCTATTCAAACGTTTTATTGATGTATTCGTTATCTTTGTCAGATGTGGTTCGAGAAAAGTTCGTTTTATTTTCAATTTATTATAATCCATGAGGTTACGTAATGAAAAATGAACAATCTTGACACATCTGTTGAAGATGTGGTAAAACAGGTTGTGTTGTAAATAACACCAAAGGATAGAGATAGTGCGTAAGACTTGTAGCAGAAAATTTGCGTGTCTATTAACTTGGAAAATCATCAGAGAAAAAGGAGTTCTTAATGTTCAACGCAAATCCTTTTCAACAACCCGGACAGTGGTACCGCGGTAATACGCATAGCCACAGCACTGAATCCGACGGGCAACTTTCGATCGGAGATCGGTTCGCTGCATATCGTGATGCAGGCTACGATTTCCTCGTGCTGACCGACCATCGCAAGGTCAACGATGTACAGGCTCACACAACATCAGATTTTTTAGCAATATCAGGGAGCGAGGTGCATCCCGATAATCCGTATGGTGGTGATACCTATCACTTCGTTGCTATTAATATACATGAACGCATTAACTGTGCGAAGATGCATCCGAACGCAGTGCTTGATGAGATTAAAGCCCAGGGCGGTGAAGCGGTTTTGTGTCATCCCTATTGGAGTGGGCATACAATTTTAGATTATTTGCCTTTACGGAGTTATTTCGCTATTGAAGTCTACAACGACAGTTGCGTGGACATCGGCAAAGAGTTTTCAGAACAGGCGTGGGATGATTTGCTAGATAGAGGTGGACCTGTCCTCGGTATCGCTGCCGATGATTCACACGGTACAGAAAGTGATTGCTTCCACGGATGGATTATGGTTAAGGCAGAGGAACTAACACTTGATAGCATCATGGAAGCACTTCGGACGGGTGCGTTCTATTCTACGCTTGGACCGGAAATCAAGGATATGACATTGGATGGGAAAGAGTTGACGGTCAAATGTTCGGAGGCACAATCGATTGTTTTCAAAGCGCAGTGCAGTCGAGGTAAGCGAGTTTTACCTTCTGATGGTGAACTCTTAACCGAGGCGACCTATAGCATTCCAGAAAGCGTGAAGTATGTTCGCGTTGAAATAACCGACGCAACTGGCAAGAAAGCTTGGTCAAACCCTTTCTTTTTCTAAGAGAGTATCTTGGGGTATCTGGTTGCTTTTTCATGGGTGTTCTGATGCAAAACATTCTGTGTGCCAAATAGTGGGTTGGGTCGGGGATAATGTAGTTTCAACAAATATTGACACTGCTATCGCTGATATGTTAAAATAGGGTAATGTTGTGTTGAACGGACACACAAACAATTGATTTGGGCACACATACTCGTAGCAAACAGCATTCCCACCCAATAACTTAGAAAATCATCAGAAGAAGGAGCAGCAATGTTTAATTCAAATCCTTTTCAACAACCGGGACAGTGGTACCGCGGTAATACGCATAGCCACAGCACGGAATCCGATGGACAACTTTCGGTAGGAGATCGGTTCGCTGCATATCGTGATGCCGGCTACGATTTTCTCGTGCTAACCGACCACCGCAAGGTCAACGATGTACAGGCTCACACAACATCAGATTTTTTGGCAATATCAGGGAGCGAGGTGCATCCTGATAATCCGTATGGTGGTGGGACGTATCACATCGTTGCTATTAATATACATGAACGGATAAACTGTGCGAAGATGCATCCGAACGCAGTGATTGATGATATTAAAGCTCAGGGCGGTGAAGCGGTTTTGTGTCATCCGTATTGGTGCGGACATACGATTTTAGATTATCTGCCTTTGCACGGTTATTTCGCTGTTGAAGTTTACAACGACACTTGTATGGGCATCGGCAAAGGGTTTTCAGAACAGGCGTGGGATGATTTGCTGGATAGAGGCGGACCTGTCCTCGGTATCGCTGCCGATGATGCGCATGGCACGGAACACGATTGCTTCCACGGATGGATCATGGTCAAGGCGGAGGAACTGACAATTGATGGTATCATGGGCGCGCTTCGGACGGGTGCGTTCTATTCCACACTTGGACCGGAGATCAAGGATATGACATTAGATGGGAAAGAGTTGACGGTCAAATGTTCAGAAGCACAATCGGTTGTTTTTAAAGCACAGTGCAGTCGTGGTCAACGCGTACTTCCATCTGATGGTGAACTCTTGACCGAAGCGTCCTATAGTATTCCGGAAAGTGTGAAGTATGTTCGCGTTGAAATAACCGACGCAACCGGCAAGAAAGCCTGGTCGAATCCGTTCTATTTCTAACACAGACATTTGGGCGTACTCGTCGCCTTTTCGTGGGTGCTCCGATGCATAATATTCTGGTGTGCCAAACGGGGGGTTGGATCGGCGATATGGTGCTTCTGACGCCTGCCTTGCGCGCGCTGAAACGTACGTACCCTGAATCCGATCTAACACTGTTATTGCGTCCTCGCGTCGCAGATTTAATGCAAACGCACCCTTATGTTGACGCGTGTATTGTTGATAACAAAACAGAGGGTCGCTATCAATCGTTAGCGAATTTGGTCCGTCAGATACGCCGTAAGATTTTCGATCTTGCCGTTGTCTTGCATCCTACCTCATTTCGCAACGCGCTCCTACCCTTCCTCGCACGCGTCCCGATGCGCGTTGGGACGAACGTCAGTGGACGTGGGATGCTCCTAACGTTGTCTTGTGAGGATAACACAAATATACACGAAGTTCATCGATATCTGCGGGTTCTGCAGCTGCTCAACATTGACGCTGCCCCATCATTTTTGGAGTTTTGGCATACAGATGCTGATCGACAATTTATTGAAGGCGTCTTGTGTGCTGAGGACGTATCGCCGGACGACCGGATTATTGCGGTCAATTTAGGCACAACATGGGCGACAAAGCGGTGGGATCTAGCGAATTTCGCCGATGTTATCCAGCAGATTACTCACCTTGCACCGGCAATTAAGATTGTGTTAACTGGTTCGTCTTCAGAACAGGAGCTTGCAAAAGCGTTGCCTGATTCGTTATCGGTTATTAATCTTGTTGGAAAAACGGATATTCTGCAACTCGGGGCGTTGTTAGAGAGATGTGAAGTGTGTCTTACCTCTGATAGTGGTCCGATGCACATTGCTGCAGCGGTTGGTACCGCAACAGTAGCACTTTTCGGTCCAACGAGTCCGGTGCGGCATCAGCCCTACGGAACAGGACATACTGTTATTGAAAAACCGGTTTCGTGTCGTCCGTGTTACAAACAGAGTTGTCATCGGCAGGATGCCCCAGACCTCTGCATGAAGGAAATTAGCTCCGCTGAAGTTGTGAAGGCATTAGAGATTAAATTGCGTCAGAAAAGTTGTGCCGTCTGAACATTAAATTTGAAAAAAGGATAGTGAATGAAAGAGATCCGTGCATTGGTATTTGATTTCGGTGGAACCTTAGATGGAAACGGGATTCATTGGTTAGAACGGGCATATCAGTTTATTCGCGAACGGTGCCCGGAGGTTACGCGGGAGGCATTCGACGAGGCAGATAGAGCCACAATAACAGAATTCGCTCTCGGTGATTCCTCTCATGAGTGGTCTTATCAAGACGGTTCGATGCTGCCAGTTGGAGCGGTTGCCTCTGAGTATGCAGCGCGTTGCTCCTTGCGGGAGACTACCGAAGCAATCGCAGATGGAATTTACACACGATTAGGTTTGAGTGAGCAGATGAAAGCTGAATATGTTGAGTGGTTTTGTAGCGGAGCTGCAAATAGCCTTGCCGAGAATCGGCGGTGGCTCGAAACGCTTCAGGGTGCCTATCAGTTGGGTGTGATTAGTAATAACTTTGGGAACACGCGTGGTTGGTGTGATGAATATGGACTTTCGCCGTTGCTTGGGTCGATTATAGATTCTACCGTTTTGGGTATAGCGAAGCCAGATGCTCGTATCTTTGAGGCGGCTTTGTCTGAATTGGGGGTGGCACCGAATCACGCCGTCTACGTCGGTGATAGTTACTCAGCAGATATGATAGGTGGTAAAAACGCTGGGATGTGGACGGCTTGGCTTGTCGGCGATCAGGATAAGCCGTGTCCCGATCCGTCTATGGTTGATGTACAACTCTCGCATCTCCACGACTTGACTAATTTTTTGGGGGTGCCGTAAATTTTAGGACGTATGGGCAGACATTTTCTTCTGCCCATCCATCAATTGGGACTGCTGAGATTCGTGTGCATCGTTATAGTTCTCGATGGAGACAGATAACTTTACCGAGTATTGTTACCTCATTAATGTTAAAAACACTTGCTTCAATGGCAGGATTTTCCGGTTGCAACCGGACTTGGTCGCCATCAATAAAGAAACGTTTCACAGTCGCTTCCTCTTCAACCATAGCGACAACAATATCGCCTGGATCAGCAACTGCCTGTCTTTTAACAATGACATAGTCGCCTTCTAAGATACCGACGCCGATCATGCTGGTGCCGATGATTCGAAGGGCGAAACACTCGTGATTATTTACCATACGGGCAGGAATGGGAAGGGTGCCTTCAATATTCTGAGATGCAAGGAGTGGAGTTCCGGCTGCTACACGTCCGAAAATTGGAATTTCTATGATGTCTCGTTCTGCGTCCACCAGAACTGGGTTCGCACTTTCTCCTTCAAGCCATTTACTGGGGGCGATCTTGGGTTGTACTTCCTTCAAAATCGAAATCGCGCGCGGCTTCCCCTCTGCACGTTCGATATACTTTTTTTTCTCAAGCGCGTTGAGATGGTCATGTGCCGCCTTTTCAGAGAACCCGAATTGACTGCCAATCTCTCGGATCGTTGGCGGATAACCTTCTTTAATACACTTCTGGATGTAGTTAAAGATCTCACGCTGCCGATTTGTCAGATTCTTTGCCATGGGTAACCTCTCATAATAAGCATTAGTTTACATATGTATATTATACTATATGCAGGTTAAGAATGCAAGAAAAATTAACACCTTTTTTCAACTTCCATAAAATTGAAACCGAACAGTCCTATTAACGTCTTAATTAAGGGAAAAATACAGAAATGCGAAATTTACATTTTTTAATATCTCTTTTCACGAATCGATCGCTTACCCTTGAGAAGTGCCCACCGACCTCTATAGTCTTATATCGCGTATGTGTTATAATTACGCTACTTGTCGCGATTATGAGTTCAGCGTTTGCACAAAAGAAGGAAGAGAAGGTTAAACTTGATGCTGTTGTCAAGGACTTTACGCTCAAAGACGCTGCTGGGACATCTCACGCTTTCTACGAGTTGAGCAAGGAGAAGCCTGCTACTGTCGTCCTGTTTCTTGCTACACAGTGCCCAATAGCGACAGATTACGCCGAACGTATTGTTGCTCTGGTTAAGGCTTATGACGAGAAGAATGTACAGTTTATCGGTATCAATTCAAACAAACAAGAGAACATTGACGAAATTTTGGAATACAGTGAGAAGCACGGCTTTGAATTCACTGTGCTAAAAGATCCAGAAAACAACATTGCGGATTATTTTGGAGCAAGAAGGACACCAGAGGTGTTTCTGCTTGATGCCGGGCGCGTGCTCCGATACGCCGGAGCGATTGATAACAGTCCGAAAGAACCCACAAAGCACTATCTCCAAAACACTTTAGATATGGTAATTGCCGGAGAAGATATTCCCAAGGAATCCAAAAAGACAAGAGCAGTAGGCTGTACGATTAAGCGAGTGCGGAAAGCGAGTGTAGATAGAACCCCATGAATGCTTGTCCGTAGCCTCGGTTCTCTAAGCATCGCCGCGGAGGTGAAAAAACATAATGTTTCGATTCTTATACCATTGTTTTCAAGCAGTCCTAAGTCTGTTTTGGGTGGTATGTATTCTTGTGTTTATAGCGATTTTCGCTGGAGCCGGATTTGCAGGTGGTATCTTTCTTGCCTGTTGGGAGGATGTGCGCGATATCGATTTGAATCGACTTGAATATAGTGTGGACACCGAAACGTGGAGGCAACATCTTGAGGTATATTCCTCAGTTTGCGAAGTGCAAAAATCGGATAAAGTCGCGTTCTTGCTTGATAAATTGGAACGCTTAAAATATAAGAAGGTCGCAGAAATTATCCCAAGATTGAGTGAACCCGGGCAGTACGCAGAAACGTTGGATGCTAAGGGAAATCGCATTGTACGTATTCATTTGAGAGACTTTGAATATCCGTATCTTGAAGTCGAAGCGGGACGTGTTCAGATTTCAGTTAGAGACGGGGAAATAGCGTCCATTCGAGGTGAAGATGATGCTGTACGCCAGAATTTTTACCTTGAACCAGAGAAGATAGCCGAATTTGCTGACGATGAAGGCTCCACCCGACGCTTGGTTCCATTACTCCAGATGCCTACAAAGTTGACTGGCGCGTTCATTGCTATTGAAGATCACCGCTTTGCTAACCATTGGGGAATTGACATTATACGCCTCGGTGGTGCTGTGAAAAATACGGTGATGAACGGGAGCCGATTGGCTGGAACAAGTACGCTAACACAACAGTTGGCTCGGAATATCTACCTATTTGATCAGCGGTCTGCCAGGAACGTAGTTCGGAAAACGAGAGAAATACTCCTCGCTGTGAGAATTGAAAAAGTCTTCTCTAAAGATGAAATTTTAGAGCGTTATATGAATCATGTTGACTTAGGTAGGTCTCGGTATGGAGGCAAAACATTTCACGGCGTGCAGCAAGCTGCTCTCGGATATTTTGGGAAGAAGGTGTCAGAACTCAGTTACCACGAATGTGCCTTGCTCGCAGCACTCCCAAAAGGACCTTTCGCTTTCTCGCCTTTTTCCAATCCTGATGATGCCAAGGGTCGGCGTGATATAGTACTCGACAGGATGTTAGCGGAGGAGTATATTCCAGCTTCCGAATGGCTCGCAAGTCGGAATGCCCCACTCATTCCGCAGACTCTCCATGAGAGCCGGACAAAGATTTCTGCGAAGGAAGCGGGACACTTTCTTGAGTATATCCGTGAAGAGCTGGTTCGGCTTCCAGAGCTTAAGAATAAATTGTATAGTGAGGGGTTAAAAGTTTACACGACAATAGATATGTCTATGCAAGCCGTCGCCGAAAGAGAGGTTGCGAAGCACCTGCGCTATATGGATGAAACACACGGTCCAAGACGTCTACCGAATTATGATGTCAATAAACGGAATCCACACGGCATTGATCCTATTGATAGTTATCTGCAAGCCGCACTCATTGCGTATGAACCCAAGACGGGACATGTTAAAGCGATGGTTGGGGGGCGCGACTACAATGTCACGAATACGAAGATTAATCACTACAATCGCGCTGTTGGAAGTGCCAGAAGGCAACCCGGTTCTGCATTTAAACCGATTGTCTTCGCCGCTTTGTTGGAGGAACCGTCTGTTCTAAACCCAGCAACGGTTATCGTTGATGAGAGATGGGGAATCCTACCTTTTCCCGGTCAACCGAAATGGTATCCGCGAAACTATAGTAAAGTGTATAAAGGTCGCGTCAATATGCGCGATGTGCTCACAAAATCGATTAATGTACCTACGGCGAAGGTAATGTTGGAAACCCCGATAGGTGATAACGGTATATGGGAAGGTATCAATCGCGTCGTAGATTTAACGAAGCGGATGGGTGTTAAGAGTCCTATGGATCCAAAACCCGCCCTCTCTTTAGGCTCGTCTGGCATGACAGTCCTTGAATTGACCTCGGCGTATGGGATTTTTGCTAATGGAGGAATCCAGACAAAACCGGTACATATCCAGTATGTTCTTGATACAACAGGGAACGTAATTTATCCCTCCGACAACCATCAGATTGAACGTCCGCGTGTGTTAGATGAAAGAGTTGCTTATCAGATTACTTCCTGTTTAGAGAATGTAATTAAGAACGGGACCGGCAGGCGAGCTGGACGCATGGGCCTGAGGCGAACTGCGGCGGGTAAAACCGGAACTACCAATGAAAATGTGGATGCTTGGTTCGTCGGTTATACCCCAGATCTGGTCGTTGGTGTTTGGGTCGGGTTTGATAAGAATCGGTCGAGTCGTTATAACTATAATCAGGAAGGTGCTAAGGCAGCACTACCTATCTGGGCGGAATTTGTAATTCAGGCAGCACGAGGACCGCATAAGGAGTTTCCTGTCCCTGAGGGGATTGTCCTCATGGACATTGATAAAAGGAGTGGACTTCTCAAAAGGAAAGGATGTCCCAAGGAGAACATTAGCACGGAGCCTTTTATTGAAGGACAGGTGCCGAAATCTCTCTGTAATCTCCATAAATAGTTAGAGTCAATAGTTGTTTCTCACTCACTGGCGAGGTATATCAACCTCGCCGTTTTTCTGTTAAAGGGGTCTCTACTGACCGCTGATTGCTGACTGTTATTACTCCAACGACTCACACCAAGAACTAAATTTCGATGCATATCTCTCTACACATTTTTGGCAGAACATGGTATACTATATAGGAGACCCTAAGGAACTATCAATTTCTTGTAGTTTCGATGTACGACCCAGTTTGCAAGCCCGTATTACTAAAATAATCGAACCCTTGAGAAGGAGCAGCAAGCCAAGATGAGAGAGAATTGGGAATTGCTAACGGAGATTGACTGCCCAGAAGATGACGCTTCTGAATTGGATGACCGGGAATTTGAGTTGGTCTCAGACTTCAAACCAGAGGGCGATCAACCCCAAGCCATTGATCAACTCACAAAGGGACTCCTGCGTGGAGATGAAGCGCAGACCCTGCTCGGTGTTACGGGTTCTGGAAAGACTTACACAATGGCAAATCTTATCCAGAACGTCCAGAGACCCACGCTCGTGATCTCGCCCAATAAGACACTCTCGGCGCAGCTTTACAACGAATTTCGGTTGTTTTTCCCAAATAATGCCGTTCACTACTTCGTCAGCGATTACGAGTACTATCAGCCTGAAGCATACATCCCGGCTACCGATACCTTTATTGAAAAGGACGTCCGTATTAACGAAGAAATCACGCGGATGCGTCTTGCATCAACGGCGTCGCTTATATCGCGCCGCGACGTGATTGTTGTGGCGAGTGTTTCCTGTCTCTACGGTCTCGGATCGCCGCGCGAATTTGAGAACCAAAGAGTTCAAATAGCAGTCGGAGAGGTGATTCGGCGCGATGCCCTCCTACGCGCTCTGGTTGATATCCAATACGTCCGTAATGATGTAGAGTTCTGGCAGGGCATTTTCCGCGCACGTGGCGATGTTGTTGAAGTGTTTCCTGCGTATAGCGAAAATGCTTATCGTATTGAACTTTTCGGTGACGAAATTGACCGCATTAGCGAGATTGATACCACAACGGGTGAGGTATTGGCACGGAGGGACTCCCTTGACATCTATCCGGCTAAGCACTTCATGACAGATGCCGAAATCTTTGACGAGGCGTTAATCAATATTGAACTTGAACTCCAAGAGCATATTCTTTTTTTTGAAAAACAGAATAAATTGCTTGAAGCACAGCGTATTGAACAGCGCACCCGTTTTGATTTAGAGATGCTACGGGAGGTCGGTTACTGCTCTGGCATTGAAAACTATTCACGGCATCTATCGGGGCTACAACCTGGTGAACCACCCTATTGCCTCATGCACTATTTTCCTGATGATTTTTTGCTTTTTATTGATGAATCTCATGTAACCATTCCACAGTTGCGTGGTATGTATCGTGGCGATCGATCACGAAAGGAGACGCTTGTCAAATATGGTTTCCGTTTGCCTTCTGCATTGGACAATCGTCCTCTCCGTTTCGATGAAGTTGAAGCGCGTGTCAACCAAGTTGTCTTCGTCTCTGCAACTCCCGGTCCCTATGAGATGGAAAACAGCGCGCAAATCGTTGAGCAAATTATCCGTCCTACAGGACTTGTTGATCCCGAAATTAGTATCCACCCAGTGAGAGGACAGGTTGACCACCTCATTGGAAAAATTAAGGAGCGGGTCAAGCGTAAACAGCGAGTGCTCGTTACAACTCTCACCAAGCGGATGGCGGAGGATTTAACCGAGTACTTAACCGAGGCGAGTATTCGTGCCGACTACATGCACTCAGAAATTGATGTCTTTGATCGGGCTCGTATTCTACGTCAACTTCGTGAAGGCGTTTTCGATGTACTTGTTGGCATCAACCTACTTCGAGAAGGGTTGGATTTGCCGGAGGTATCTCTCGTTGCAATTTTAGACGCTGACCGCCCCGGTTTCCTCCGCTCTGTGAGATCACTTGTTCAAACATCTGGACGTGCTGCTCGAAACGTTGATGGTGAAGTAATCTTATACGGAGATAATGTAACTGATGCGATGGCTGAAGCGATACAGGAAACGCAACGCCGACGGGATATTCAATTGCAGTATAACATTGATAACGACATCACACCTGCTACAATTGAGAAAGCGATCCAAGAACTTATTGCCGAGTCTGAGACTGAGTATGAGTCGAAGAAGCCGGACAAACCCGTTGTTCCCGTGGAAGACATTGAGCCTCAAGATATTGAAGCACTGATGACCGACCTAACGCGACAGATGCGAAAGGCTGCGCTTGAACTTGATTATGAGGAAGCCGCTGCCTTGCGCGACCGTATCGCTGAACTCAAGCAGCATTCGTCAAAATAATAGTAGCGACACTCCATTCAGAATTTCAGCTGGATGTCGAAATTTAAACCTTGCATTTCAAATCCAAATCTGCTAATATGCAGTAGATAATTCTTATCTTAAAACCTATAACTTCGATCTCCGAGGATTATTTATTTTTTGACTGAGAATTTAAAATATTAATCCTCTTTAGTAACAGAGAAAGGACTTTACAATGTTTGTTTGTGTAGCTTGTGGTTATTTGTGGAAGGAAGCAGATACTCCCCCAGACGAGTGCCCCGCTTGCACGGCACCCAAAGAAAAATATATTCCTTATGATGACCGCGCAGAACGATGGGTGAAACGCGCAGTAGCAGCCCACGTCATGTATCCGGACGAAGAAGGCGCAGACCTTCGCGCAGAAAATTCTGCTCTCTCGTCACATGTCAGATTCGCCCTCGTTGGGTTACTAGCCGATCTACAGAAAGAGTAAAACGTGAAAGGATCCTCGATTTTCCAGTCGAGGTTCCTTCTCCGTTCTGCTATGAGTGTTGTTTTTTATTCATACTTGTCAAAAAATTATAGCTTGGTCTTCCGGGCAAAACATTAAACAGAAAGGATGCGGCATTACCCAATTAGGGTTTTTTGTCCAAGAAACTACCGCAATAATGGAAATGAAACAGATACGTTATCTGCTGATTCTATTCTTTGTCGCCTTACACGGAATGGCATCAGCACAAGATCTCTCGGACCGGGTGATAGAGCACACTTATCCCAATGGTCTGAAATTGTTGATGATTGAACGCCATACCTCACCGACCGTCGCGCCGTACATTCTCTTTAGAGCAGGATCCGTAGATGAATCAAACGATTCACGCGGTATCGCGCACATGCTGGAACACATGTTGTTCAAAGGCACTAAAACGATCGGCACAAGAGATTATGAAAAAGAGAAGCCGGTGCTTGCCGAAATTGACCGAATAGGCGATGCACTTGACATGGAACGTGCGAAAGGCTCCAGAGCGGATGCTGTTAAGATTGCTGAATTAGAAGCGGCACTTAAAACACAACAAGAACTCGCGAAAGAATGGATCGTTACGGGTGAATATACCGAAATCTATACGCAACACGGTAGTACTGGATTCAACGCTGGCACCTCCGTTGACTGGACTCTTTATACAGTCGAATTGCCGTCTAACAAGTTAGAGTTGTGGGCAATGCTCGAGTCCGATCGGCTTAAGAATGCTGTCCTACGCGAATTCTATGTTGAGCGGGAGGCTGTCAAAGAGGAACGCCGAATGGCGGTTGATACCCGTCCAGGTGGCAAACTCTATGAACAGTTTATGGCTGCTGCCTTTACTGCACACCCGTACGGCATCCCGATTATCGGTTGGGAATCGGAAATCGCCATGCTGAATCGTCGGAAAGCAGAAGAGTTTTTCCGGACCTACTATGCTCCAAATAACTCGGTCGTAGTTATTGTTGGGAGTATTGATCCTGACGAAACGATTGCCCTCATTGAAAAATACTTCGGCGATATGCAGCCACAAGCACTTCCTCCTGAAGTGACAATTGACGAGCCTCCACAGGAAGGGGAACGCCGGGTTGATGTCGAGTTTGATGCTGAACCCCAGCTTATGATTGGGTACCATAAACCGACACTCCCACATTTTGACAATTATGTGCTGGATATGATCGCTTCTATCGTTTCCGATGGTCGCACCTCTCGGTTTTACAAGAATATCGTTGAAGAAGGAATTGGTGTCTCTGCTAATGCGGCTAACGGGTATCCAGGGGTGCGTTACGACAATCTCTTTTTCATAAGTGGTACACCACGTTCACCACACACAACCCTCGACGTTGAAGAAGCGATTTATACAGAGCTAGAAAAACTTAAAACTGAGCCTGTTACGGAGAAGGAATTTAAACGCATCCTTAAGCAGGTTGATGCTGACTTCATCCGAGGACTTAGTTCAAATGCTGGAATGGCACGTCAGTTATCTTACTATGAGGGATTTGCTGGGAATTGGCGCTACCTACTCGATTGGCGTGAAAACATGTATAAAATTACGCCGGAAGACATCATGAAAGTCGCAAATACCTATTTTACTAAAAGCAATCGCACCGTCGCTACACTCATTAAAAAAGAGGCAGTGGCATCCGCCGGTGATGACGCGGAGGGCAAGGAATAATGAAAAAATGGACTTCTACAGGACTTCTCATCACCACACTGATCGTTGGTCTCATTGTGTGGGGAACTCCATCTACATTCGCTAAACCGCATGCAGAACTCACCTTTGAGCCTATTGAGTTTAAACCCCCTGTTCCAGAGATGCGTACACTCTCAAACGGGATGACGCTCTATCTAATCGAAGACCATGAGCTGCCGCTTTTCAACATTAACGGTTTGATTAAGACCGGCGACATCTACGATCCACCCGATAAGGTGGGCTTGGCATCCATATTCTCAAGCGTCATGCGAACCGGCGGCACGGTGTCGCGTGAGCCTGACATGCTCAATGAGGAATTGGAATCTATGGCGGCTTCTGTTGAAGTCGGTATGTCCCAAGAATACGGCACGGTTAATCTTTCAACGCTTGCGGATGACATCGAAAAAGGATTAGAAATATTTGCCGATGTACTCAGGAATCCGGCGTTTCGTGAAGACAAACTGGAACTCCGAAAACAGCAGTCAATCGAACGAATCCGTCGGCGAAATGATAATCCTATCCAACTCGGATTCCGTAATTTCTCTGCTTTGCTCTACGGGACAGATCATCCTTTTGGGTGGTATACCAGCATGGAAGGCATAGAAAGCATCACTGTTGATGACCTTAAAGCGTTTCATGCAAAGTATTATCATCCCAATAACATAATGCTCGCGATTACCGGTGATTTTGATACGGAAACCTTAATCGCCCAACTTGAAAAAGTATTTGAGGGATGGGAAACAGCAGAGATTGCGTTTCCTGATGTTCCAATAATAGATGGCACTTCGAAACCTTCTGTTAATTATATCTTTAAAGATCTGAATCAGACGACAATGTTAATCGGAGATTTCGGTATCAAACGTACACCGGATTTCCCTGATTTCTTCCCACTCCGCGTTATGAATGATATTCTCGGTGAAGGTGGGTTCACTTCCCGTCTTATGTCGGAAGTGCGTGAGAAACATGGGCTTGCCTATGCCGTAGGCAGTATGATGCAGACGAGTTACTACACGAATCCAGGGGTATGGTTGGCATATTCGCAGACCCGTGCAGATAAAACGGCAGAAGCGATTGCTCTGATTATTGATGTTATCAGTGGACTCCGAGATGTCCCAGTGCCGGAAGACGAATTGCAACGCACCAAAGATGCGCTCATCAATTCCTTCGTTTTTGGGTTTGAGAGCAGCTCGCAAATCGCTTTCCAGCAGATGATACTTGACTATCGTGGTTATGCCCCGGATTACCTGGCAACCTATACCGATAATATTGCTAAGGTCACAGCGGAAGACGTCCAGGCAGTCGCGCAAAAGTATCTCCATCCCGATGGACTCACGATTGTCACCGTCGGTAATAAGGACAGTTTCGACAGACCTCTTGATGAGTTCGGTGAGGTTAACGAGATTGAGATAGAGCGACCGGAAGCACCGCCTGCTGAACCGATGCCTGAGGCGAGTGAGACGGATATGGTGAAGGCTAAGGAAGTACTTGCTACAGCAGTTGATGCACATGGTGGACTTGAGAAGTTGCAAGCGGTGAAAAACATAGTCTTGGAGGCACGCGCGACTGCAAGCACACCGATGGGACAAATGCAAATCGAAGGTAAGTCATACTACCTTTACCCTGATAAGTTTAGACAAGATGTCAAGATGCCTCAAGGTGAAATGAGTTATGTCTATGATGGTACCACTGGATTTGCGCTAACACCAATGGGTGCACAGCCTCTGCCCCCTGATGTGGCTAATTCTTTTAAAGATGCCGTTTTCCGAGAAACCTTATGGCTTCTAACGAATCTTTCGCAAAGCGACATCGCGATTCAATATGCTGGTGCGGAAGAGGTACAGGGTAAATCTGCTCATGTTCTCCTTGTTCCACAGCCATCTGGTGAAGTCTTGCGGGTTTTTGTGAATGAAGAGACGCACTATGTTGTAAAGGTCGCTTATCGCGAAATGGCGCAAGGCGTTACAGCGAACAGGGAAACGCTCATGGATGATTTTCGCGATGTTGACGGTGTTAAAGTTCCATACCATACCGTTCAGAACGTAGACGGTCAACTCTTTTCTGAGAGTTGGATAACAGGTGTCACGTTGAACGCTGAAATCGACGAGACACTGTTTCAGGAGTCAAATTAGGCTACTAAAACCTAATTTGGTTGCTTTGCATTGTGAAAAATCTAAATTTACAGGTTCGCTACTTTCAAGATAGCACACCGGCAGATGTGCCGTGCCGTGAAACTGCTTTCATCCGGCGCGAGTTTGAGATGCCGTTGCCAGTTGATGAGACTGCTTTGGTTCTCGTTGATTTGTGGAACGTGCATTTCATCGAAAGTTGGATAGAACGCGCAGCGCAGGTGACGAAAGATTGCGTTGTGCCGGTGATAGATGCCGCGCGGCAGGCGGGCTTGACGATTGTGCATGCCCCATCACCACCGGTAGCGGAGCAGTATCCACAGCTCCAGCGGCACAAGCCACCTGAACCGTCGGTGCCTTCGGCGTGGCCACCCTCTGATTTCCGAAGTCGGGAGGGTGACTACGACGTTTACCGCGGTCCGCGCAGTCAACCGCCGGGTATCGGTGTGCATTGGGATAAGTTGGCATCACAACTCGCTGTTTCGCCTGCGATTGATGTGAAACCCGAAGAGTTTGTTATCGCTACCGGACAACAGTTGCATGAACTGCTTGAGGAGCGACGTATCTTGCATCTACTCTTTGCCGGTTTTGCAACAAACTGGTGTGTACTGGGTAGGGATTACGGGATTCGCTCTATGAGTCGGTATGGCTATAACATCGTTCTACTCCGCGACGCCACGACAGGTGTGGAGTTTCCCGATACTTACGATAATCTGTTCACCACAGAGATCTCTATTCGGGAGGTGGAACAGCAGTACGGATTCAGTGCGTCAAATGTCGATTTCTTTGAGGCGGTTGAGAAGGGGTCAACGTAGCGTCTGCTTCTGGTGAGTATAATCCGTTTTCCATGTAGGGCGAGGTATTTATACCTCGCCCTTTTCGTATAAACTACTAATGGACGAAATTAACGGGACGACATCAGCATGAAAACCAAAAAATCACAAGAATCTCGAAAATTACTGGAGTCCGTAAGGGATAAATACAACCAAACCGATGAACTTGACCGCCGCGAAGAGGAGGCCGAATACGGGTTGGGAGAGCATGAAGAGGTGTTTATTGAGAAATTCTCGATAGACAGTAGGCTACTGGACATCGGTTGCGCGTCTGGACGGTTATGCCTCGCCCTTGCGAAACTCGGATACTCCGTCACCGGTATAGATGTTGCCGAAAAACAGATAGAACAGGCACAGCGGATTGCTGAAACGGAGAATGTTAACTTAACATTTCTACATTACGAACCGCCAACACTGCCGTTTCCCGATGCGTCTTTTGCAGCGGCTTTTATGGAGAACGTCTACTGTTATATCCCGCATCGTACAGGGCGGATTGCTTTTTTGGCAGAAGTCGCACGGGTACTCAATCCCAACGGTCAACTATTTTTGTCTAACACAGTTCTTGATGGTATTATTGACAGTTACGAACCGACTTATGATGAGAACTATGACCGATTTGCTCCAAACTACGAGACGTTAGAAAAGGGTGATAATTTTTGGTTAGAGGAGGATCCGATTTACGTGCACTATTTCTTCGCTGATGACCTAAAAGCGGAGTTGGAAGAATCGCCGTTTCGGGTTCTGAGTTCGTCTGTAGAGGATGAGAAGGTACGGTGTGTTTTACGAAGAGGATAAATTGTTAAGGGCAATTCCAGTAAGTGCTGAGATTTATAGGAATACTATAAAGATTCATCAAAGCGTTTGAAGAGTCTATCTCCGTCTTTAGGTGAACTAATTGTAGATTCCTCGTTTTTTGAAAAAACAGATTCAAATTCTCCTTCCGCTAATAGATTGTCAATTGTCTCACAGATAATTTCTTCAGTAAGTTCTTGGACAATCATCATATTAGATGTCCAGAAATACAAACCTTTGGCACATTCTCCAGTCTTTTTATAGTGTTTCATCAATGTGACAATATTTTGAAGAGTAAAAAAGACAGCGGAGAAACTCTCACCGTTAGGAAAAGTGACTTGAACATCAACATTGTCGTTGTTCGGATCCAGAGGTGCGATTCCACTATAGATTGTTAATTGGTAATCATTATGCTGAATAATTATGTAAGGTTTATCCACTTATATTACCTCCAAAATGTTGCAAAACTTCGTTAATCACCTTCTGCTGGTTATCTTTACCAGAGATTCCTAAAATTTCGAGCTGACCACCTCTTATTCTCCAGTAGACTCGCGCACCACCGCGGGTTCGTGATTCAGTAATTCCGTTACCAATTGGTTTATTTCCTATTCCGGGATTCGTGTTTCCTCTTTTCAGTTGGTCGGTAATCTTTTTAATTTCTACTTGGAAGGATGTTAGCGTTTTCCATCCTTCGCGTAGAAGTACAGGACTTTCGGAAATTCGATTGATTAGCATTCCTCAAATCGCCATCTACGTGTTTGGGTTTGGAGTTGCGTCAGATATGCGCGAGCATCAGTTACCAATTGCTTGTGCTCAGCAACAATCTCTTGCAGTTGAGAGGCAGTCTCTTCAAGTTCTGCTTTTTCTTTTTCTAATTTGCGACTTTTTTCTTTTGCGGGTTTCAACGCTTCTGTTTCCTCAGCGTCTAATTCAGCGAAGATGGCTGAAAGTTCTGCTTGTTCCTGTTCTGTCAAAGTACCTTCTGTTTCACGGAGTCGAAGTTGTTCTAATCTTTGCTGCCTATTTGTACGTTTCATCAATTTGCTCTCCTACTGGTAATTCAGTTCTGCGTGGGATTTTCAACGTCTATATCTGCGCGTTTTTAGTCAGCAGCAACAGTTTCCAAGGGCGGAAGTTCAGGGTAATTCCCACGTGCGTGTCGCCATGCGATAACGCCTTCAGCGATCATCCAGATCTGTAGTGCCTCTACAACAATACCGAATCCAAAGAGTAGATATTTTCCGGTGAAGAGCCATCCTGTCTCTGGATTGAACATCTGATGGAGCATTGCCCACGCAGGCATGATAAGCATGACAACCATCGGGAGAAATGCGAACCAGATAGGCTTGTTCCGACGCAGGAGATAGAAGACGATTACCATAAAGGCTAATCCCGCCAAGAGTTGATTCGTCGCACCGAAGAGGGGCCAGAGCGTCAAACCACCACTACCGGGTCCACTCGGTCCCTGCAGCAAGGCGACAGCAGCAGCGAGTACCAGCGCAAGGGCAGTCGCGATGTAACGATTCTTCAACGGCTTGATGTTGACGGTTTCTGCCAGCTCAAAGATGACATATCGTTGAAGCCGTGTCGCTGTATCTAATGTCGTTGCAGCGAAACTCGCGACGAGTACCGCCATAATCGAAATACTCATCTTGAGCGGAATACCGAGCGAGGCGAGAAAGTTCCCACCCCCATCAACAAAAGCACTTACCTTTGCTCTGAGATTGTGACTTGCCCAACCTCCAACGACCGTTGTCGTACCATCAGCGTTTGTTGACGTTGTGCTCGTAGCGTAACGGGTTCTCCACGCATCTTGATTGGTAACAGGTGCCGTGCTTTCTGCTTTGATGATAGGTTCAAAGGTGTAACTTGCACCTGTGCCGGTACGATTGAAAATACCCATGCCGATACCAGCACAGCAGGCGAGAATAACGATCACGGCGAGTCCACCCTCAAGGAGCATCGCACCGTAGCCAACGTATTGTGCATCACCTTCGGAGGCTACCTGTTTGCTGGAAGTCCCGGAACTCACCATGCAGTGGAAACCGCTAACAGCACCACACGCAATTGTAATGAACAAAAAGGGCCAAATCGGTGGTGCGTCCGGTGGGATATCAGAAGCAACAGCAGGCGCGGATGCCGCCAAATCTGCTCTACCTGTCAACCCCGCGACGGCGAGTCCAAGCACGAGTAAAACCAGTGCTAATACCAATTCGTGGCTATTGATGAAATCTCTTGGTTGTAGGAGTGTCCATACAGGCAGCACCGAAGCGATAAAGCAGTAGACAAAGAGCACCAGTGTCCAAATCACTACGACGTTCAAATACGTTTGTCCGAGCAGTGGAATACCGAGCCATTGTCCTAAATCAATTGGTAGGACGTAAGCACCCACTGCCATCGCAATATACATGATACCGAGAGCAACAATAGATGGCACGAGGATATTACCACCTCTGCGGTAGATCCAGATGCCGATAGCTATTGCGAGTGGAATTTCTACCCAAACGGATAGGACGGATTCAGGGTAGTAAGAAAAAATGAGGGCGATGACTAAGCCGAAGATTGCAAGGACAATAGTCAAACCCATAAAGAGGACGAAAAGGAAGAGAAATTTAGCGCGGGGACCGATCATTCTTCCGGCAACTTCGCCGACACTCTGCCCACGGTTGCGTAGCGAAACAACAAGCGCACCAAAGTCATGAACAGCACCGATAAACACCGAACCGAGGACAACCCACAGCAATGCTGGCAACCATCCCCAAAAGACAGCAATCGCGGGTCCTACAATCGGACCCGTACCCGCGATGCTCGTGAAATGATGTCCAAAGATAATCTCTTTTTTCGTGGGGACGTAGTCAACATCATCTCGTAATTCTTCACTCGGTACCTTCGCTTGCGCGTCTAAGCCGAAGATCTTTCTTGCCAACCATTTGCCGTACGTATGATACGCAACGATAAAGCCGACAAAACTCAAAACTGCAATAATAAGTGTATTCATGAGCGAAGCTCCGACTTTTTCAAGATAGTGCTCGCTGACTTCGTTTATCTGACGCCGGTTAGCACCTCAAACGTGAGTTGATCCAATTTCTCGTATCCAAGCCCTTTCTGAGCGATCGTATCCGGATCAAAGTCTATCTTTCTCAGTTTTCCGACGCTCTCAGCGGTATAGTGAGCCATGAGACCTTCAAGTTCAGCGTCACGGGCATGTATTTCGGCGAGGATGCCTTGAATCTCAGCATCTTCATTGAAGCGACGTGCTTTCTCTTTGAGTATCAGATAACTCCGCATACACCCAGCAGCGAAGTCCCAAACCCCTTGTTCGTCTTCCGTGCGATAAGCGTGTGCGTCAAAATGGCGGTTGCCATCCCAGTTAACATCTTCGAGGAACTTGACGAGGAAGAACGCTGCTTTTATATTCTCGGAGCCAAACCGCAAGTCCTGATCGAAACGACTCATCTTCTGATCATTTAGATCTATGTGAAAAAGTTTACCTGACTCGTATGCCTGTGCAACCCCATGGATGAAGCTTAACCCTGCCATTGTTTCGTGTGCGAATTCGGGGTTAACACCGACCATTTCCGGGTGGTCAAGTGTTTCAATAAAGTGAAGCATGTGCCCAGTTGTCGGTAAGTAGATGTCCCCGCGGGGTTCATTCGGCTTCGCTTCGAGAGCAAAACGGAGATCGTAGCCCTGATCTTTGACGTAGTGTGTGAAGAAGTTCATGGCTTCGCGGTTCCACTTAACGGTATCAGGTCCGTTTTTAGAGGCATCCACTTCTGCGCCTTCACGACCACCCCAGAACACATAAATAGTTGCGCCGAGTTCTACGCCGAGGTCGATGGCATTCAGCGTTTTCTGGATTGCAAATGCTCGCACCTTCGGGTCATTAGCGGTAAACGCACCATCTTTAAAGACTGGATGATAAAAAAGGTTTGTTGTTGCCATCGGCACCTTCATGCCGTGGTCAGCGAGTGCTTTTTTGAATTCGCTAACGATGTTATCACGTTCAACGGCTGTGGCATCGAAGGGGACCAGGTCGTTATCGTGTAAATTGACGCCGTACGCGCCCAACTCGCTTAGTTTTTTTACAGTGTAAGTAGGTTTCAAGGGGGGCCTGACAACATCACCGAACGGGTCGCGTCCTGGGTTACCCACGGTCCATAATCCAAAGGTGAATTTATGCTCAGGCTTAGGCTGATACTGGTCTGACATGCATGACTCCTATTATTTGTAATTTTGGCGAAGTTCGTGAACGAACAATTAAATTATACCATACTTTGCGGATTCGTTGCAAATTATTATGGTCGTCACACTTCAATGTGTCTGTGTATGACAATGATGATTTAACACATGTGCAACCAAGATTAGGAACTTGGACTGCTAAGGTAGGACGTGTGCTTAGAGATCAGTTTTAGGTTTATGATCTTCGATAGCAGTCAATGACAGTCCTGTGTATTTATGGACATAGGGCGTTAAGCATCGAGGTGGGCACCAATCTGCTCCAGCACACCTTCATAGTCTGCTTCCAATTCAATCGGTGCGTTCAAATAGTGCGGTGGCGGTTCACCCGGGACAGTATTGTGATAGGCTACCTTGAAATCTGGGAATTTGAGACCGTTTGCTGTGGAAATCACAATGACCCGGTCATCAGAGCGGATCTGTTTGCGCTCAACCATTTTTAGCAGCACAGCCAGTGCTACACCGGTATGTGGGCAATTGAATAATCCTGTTCTGTCTGCTCTCGCCGCAGCATCAGCCAATTCCTTCTCTGTTGCTTGGTCAACGATACCATCAAACCGTTTCAGGATTCGGACAGCACGATGGATTGAGACGGGATTTCCGATCTGGATGGCTGTGGCTTGCGTGGCTTGTGCTGTGATCGCATGAAATTCAGTGAATCCCGTTTGGTAACTTCGGTAGAGCGGATTTGCGCGTTCGGCTTGGGCACAGGCGATGCGTGGGAGTTTGTCAATCATACCGAGTTCCAGCATCATTAGGAAGCCTAATCCAAGGGCGGAGACATTGCCGAGGTTACCCCCTGGAATAATGATCCAATCCGGGACCTCCCAATCAAACTGCTGCACTATTTCCATACTAATGGTTTTTTGTCCCTCAATTCGAATAGAGTTAATCGAATTCGCGAGATAAAAATCTTTCCGAGCAGCGAGTTTTTGGACGATTTCCATACACCCATCGAAATCGGTCTCCAGTGACAGCGTCAACGCACCGTTGGCAATCGGTTGAATGAGTTGTTCGCGTGTAACTTTCTCTTTTGGCAAAAGGATGATTGCGGGGATGCCTGCGGCGGAGGCATACGCTGCCAATGAGGCAGAGGTATCGCCAGTAGATGCGCACATAACAGCACGAATATTTCCAGATTCAGAAATAATCTGTCTAACCATCGAAACGAGGACAGTCATACCGAGGTCTTTGAAAGAGCCTGTGTGGCTGTTACCGCACTGCTTAATCCAGAGGTCAGGCAAGCCGAGTTGTTTACCAAAGCGTTCTGCCCAGAACAGGTTCGTTCCGCCCTCATACATAGAGGTAATGTTATGGTCGTCGACGTTCGGGCAGACAAGTTCCTTTTTTCCCCAGACCCCGCTACCGTAGGGATATTGTGTGTGCATATAGCGCTGCTCAAAAACGGATTTCCAATCAGCAGCACTGCGTTGTTTCAGTACCTTCATATCATGCTGTACTTCTAACAAGCCGTCGCAATTTTGGCACCGATAGATAACTTCTGTGAGCGGATAGGTCTGACCACATCCTTCACTGCACTGGAACCATGAGTTGTAGTTCATCACGCTGTGCCTTCCTCCATAACGTCTGGAAGCGAGTCTTGGGACGGTTCGCTTCCGTTTGATGCGGTAAGAAGTTCATCAATCTCATCAAGTGAGGGCAACTCAGATGCGTCCTTCAATCCGAATTGTTGCAGAAACTCATCGGTCGTTGAGAAGAGGAGGGCGCGCCCCTCCTTTCTGCCAGTGATGGACACAAGCCCTTTCTCAAGGAGTGAATTGAGGACACTATCGCTGTTTACACCTCGAATCGCGGCGACATCTGCCCGCGTAACAGGCTGTTTGTAAGCGACAATCGCGAGGGTCTCTAATGCGGATGGGGTCAGTGTGACACGGACCTGTTGGGTGTAAAACTTCTGGACCCATTCCGAATATTCGGGACATGTGCAAATTTGGTATCCATTCGCAATTTCAATCAGGCGAAAGCTGCGTTGCAACTGTTCATAATCATCACGAAGCGCATCAAGCCCTTTCCGAATGGCGCGCACGTCTAATTCTGGCAACACGGCTTGAAATTGTTTTATCGAAATCGATTCGCTTGCGGCGAACAGAATCGCTTCCAAAATTGACTTCAGTGTCTCTTCCGGCATTAGATTTGGGTCGTCTGCCGGGTCTACAACGGTAACGTATTCAGCATCCATAAACTAATTCCTAATAACCTTGTTCCTCTGAATGAGGTGTTTCTACCGACGGAGGCGGCAGGATTACCCCTTCTTGATCCTGTTTAACGATATAGATACTCTCAAAATGATCGGTTTGGACGGTGACAATTCTCCCTATCCGAATCAATTCTAAAATAGCAAGAAATGTGACAATCCGATCCGTCTTACTTGAATATAACGGGAATAGGTCCTCAAAGAGCAATTGATCGGCGTTATCCAACTGCCTATCAATAAACTCGATTTTATCTTCAACGGTAATAGTCTCTTCTTCGACCGTTTCGTATACTTCTTCGAGGTCTATCTCCGCAATCCGGTCATTTATACTCTTGAAAGCGGTGAGTAAATCAAACAGTGTGGCTTTAATTTCATATTCACGTGATTCATCTAAATCGGCATGTGTCATGGGGCTTCTGCTGTAGAGCAATGCCCGCTGTTCAGCATAGACGTCCAATGCCTGTGCAGCCTCTTTGAAACGCTTATATTCCAGAAGCTGCCGGACAAGTTCTGCCTGATCCCCGAGGGTGTGTTCGCCATCTGGGGTGAGATGCGGCAGAATACTCTGAGATTTGATATGGAGTAGCGTTGCTGCCATCACCAAAAATTCGGATGCCACATCCAAATCTAACTGCTCCATTAAATTCACATATTCCAGATACCGGTCTGTAATCTGTGAGATCTGAATATCGTAAATATCCATCTCTTCCTTTTCGATGAGATGGAGCAGCAGGTCTAACGGACCCTCGAATCCCTCTAATTTGACGGAGTACATCGGAGTTGTAGATGCGGTATCGGAATCGTGGCTTTCAGGTGTTTGAATTGTTTCGATTAACATGTATGCTACTTTCAGGATTGTAGGACGTAACTACAAATTTTCCAATTGAAAACGCTCGAGTTGAAATTTAGTATCAAAAAATCTGTTTTTCATCGTAAACCTACGATTGTTGCTATCAAATTGAATGTCCCGTGACTGACATCGCTCAAGAATATGAATACGTAGTTAGGTATGCGGAAAAGACTCGGCAGAAAGATAAGACACATCAGGATTGGCATACCATACGGACTCAGTTTTTCAAATTGACGTGCGGCACTCTCTGGGAGCAAACCTCGGACGACACTGAACCCATCTAACGGAAAGAGGGGAAGCATATTAAACGCAGCGAGAAACACGCTGATAAGTCCCATAAGAACGATTTGTCTATTTATCTCAGCGTGGAGCATGGATTCGCGCGGATCAAAGCCTGTAAATTCTAATACTATCCTAAGTCCCCCCAAAATTACAAAAGTGAGAACAATATTCATGAAGGGGCCAGCCGCTGCAATCAACATCAAGTCTCGTCTCGGATTCTTGAGATTAAACGGATTGACTGGCACCGGCTTTGCCCAACCAAAAAAGGCACCACCAAAAAGCGTCCCCAGCAGTGGGAGTATGATCGTTCCTATAATGTCAATGTGAACCCCTGGATTCAGCGACATCCGTCCCTGATCCCGTGCTGTCGGGTCGCCCAACATATACGCTGATTTGGCGTGTCCCCATTCGTGGAAGGTTAACAGAATAATGAACTGTGTAACCACAAGAATCGCGGCGAAAGGATCGAAATTAGCCATTATGTATTTTCCGTAAGAGCGAATACGCCTCCTCTTTTTTGCTAATTTTTCCGTCTAATTGTGCGGCAAACAGGTTCCAGAGTTGGGTCTCAAACGCACGACTTGGCTTTTTTCCCAATTGAATCAAATCATCTCCTGTGATAAAGGGTTGAACCTTCCGCAGAACGAAAACGTAATTTTTTATTTTTTCGTGTTGCCATTTCGCTACTGTTGTATCTACAAATCCCAAGGCTAATGCCTCAATGGGATATGGTTTTAGCAATTGATAGATTTCACTCGGTTTCACTGTTACCTGCAACTGTGTGAGTGCTTGTTTTAGTTCACTATAGGCGGTAAGCGGTGTCTCTACCCGATAGAGATTTCCTTCTCCACATATATAAGTTGTTCCCGCCTGTGTTGAAACGTCGACGTCAACGATGCACCATTTTCCATTTTGGTATTCGATTGAGGCGTTCTGTGACACTGGGAACCCGAGTTTTTCAAGGACAGCGTGTGTCACTTTCTCAAGTGAAACGTGATATTGTGCCGCTTGTGCCCGACTTACCAATCTGCGAAGTTGATGCGTCAATACAAGCCTGAAACTGAGTGCCTCAATTTGATGTATTGGTGTGTCTGAGCCAAAAAGTGCCATCCAACGGACGTGTTCAGGTTGGAATTCCTCATCGGCAAAAGACTCTGATGCCCAAGCGATTGCGCGTTGTGCTGTTTGAAAATTAGACGCAAAATTCGGTGAAATCCTCCACCCCGCGGAGACAGTATCATAGATGTCAAATTCTGCGAGTGCTTCCACAATCTGTGGTGCATTCTCTTCCAAGAGTATTCTGTCAATTTCGTTCCGAATCCGTTCCCCACTTAGTTCTGTCAATACAGGGAGCGCATCCCGAATCAAATCGGTATCTGAGTCAGCGATACGAAAACCGTATCGTCCTGCATACCGGCAAGCGCGGAATATCCGCGTCGGATCGTCCGTAAAGCTGCGTTTGTGTAACACCCGGATGATGCCTTTTTCGAGGTCATCTAGCCCACCCGTTTTATCAACGATCGTCCCGAAAGCATTGGTATCTAACCGCATCGCTAAAGCGTTGACAGAGAAGTCCCTTCGGTACAGGTCATCCGTGATACTTCCACGCGCTACTATAGGTAACGCTCCAGAGCTTTCATACGTTTCACGACGTGCCGTGACGAAGTCTATTTTGGGTAGTTTAGGGTTCGCGGGCGTGACAGTTGCTGTGCCAAATTGTGGGTGCACATGCAATGTTCCATTCCACCGATTTCCCATCGATTCTGCGACTCGGATTGCATTCTCTTCTACAACGATGTCAATATCGAAGTTCGGTCGTTTGAGCAGAAGGTCTCGGACAAATCCACCGACGAGGTAAGTTCCTTTTCCACCGACTTCGCCGATTTCCCGTAACAGGTTTAGGATCGGTTCAGGAATATTGGGTATCATTTTTTCTTTTGTCGGACGGAATCTCCGCAATCTTGTCTGAGCGTCAACTTGTCTTTAGTGCAGTTATACGAACGCTAAGACGCGGGTCGGTGCCCCGGAACTCCGTGCCAATTTTAGTGGTGCGATGACCACATAGAAATGGGTCGGCAACTGACTCAGATTGCAAAGGTCCTCAACATGTGGGATCCCCGCACCGAGAAAGACGAGGTGCGCAGGCGGTAAACCGTCGTGCAAGGGTGGATGTCCCGCCACCGAGTCGATGCTACACGCATCTGTCCCTATAACCTTTATGCCTTTTTCAACGAGCAGTTCAGCGGCATCCTCGCTGAAACCGATCCATTCACGATTGAAGTTATCCTGATAAACGAATCTGTCCATCCCCGTTCGCATAAAAACGATACTGTCCTGTGGAATATCACCGTTTTCGGCTATCCAAGCCTTCACATCTTCGGCAGTCACAGCGTCATTTGGTTTCTTAACCGCGGAAAAGTCCATTAGCACGGCGTTTCCAGTGAGTTTCTCTTTCGGAATTTCAGCGATGGTAGCGCCACCGGGGTACATGAGACAAGGCGCATCCATGTGAGTGGAATAATGTCCGGACATGTCAATGCGGCTTTCAAAGTAACCATCTTTTTCTAACGTTGCCTGATCGTAGATTTTCGCCGGATCAATCGGCAATTCACGTGGGCTATCTTCATCGACCACATAGGATAGATCCAGCACATTTTGAAAGTCAAGGTGCATTTTATTTTTTTTCCTTCCTACAAACCTGTTGCCTTTACAAGGCTATGGTACGTAGTATATCACATCGCCTTGAAATATTCAAGTGAGTCAGAAATTAGGTGCCGTTAAAATAGTTTAGGACGGTGCTGTGCAAGACGCCGTTCGTTGCTATGAGAGAAGCAGTATCTCTCGTAACGGGTTGTCCTTGTATGTCCGTCACCTTTCCACCGGCTTCCCGCACGATCACGGTTATAGCAGCAATGTCCCAAAAACTAATCGCCGCTTCAACGACAGCGTCTGCTCTCGCAGAAGCCAGCAAGTGATACATGTAGAAATCGCCGAACCCTCTGGAGCGTGCGGTGTCGTTGATGAGGTTGTAAATGCCGGGAAACGTCCCGTTCTCGACAAACCAATTCAGTCCGCCGTGGCAGATCATTGCTTCGTTGGTTTGCTCCACATCGGACACCCGGATCGGTTTTCCATTTAAGAAGGCACCGTTTCCTGCCTCCGCATAGAGGAGTTCGTTCAAAAGAGGGGCATTGGAAACGCCAAGGATAAGCTCATCGCCTTTCATCAGCGCAATTTGCGTTCCGAAGATCGGGATTTTTCGGATATAATTCTTGGTCGCATCAATCGGGTCGATAATCCAGACATAAGGAGAATCGCCTTCTTCTATACCATACTCTTCGCCTAAGAAACCGTGGTCGGGAAAAGCCTGTTTAATGGTTTCACGGATGACCTTTTCTGCGCCTCTATCAGCGAGGGTAACCGGTGTCTCGTCCTCTTTCATTTCGACTTTTATATCGTCGGTGTAGTAAGCGGTGATTATCTCTTCAGCGTTTTTGGCTGCCTCCAGGGCAACCGTTAAAAATTGACTCGGCATATATGCTCCTATTGTATTATTGAAATTTTATTGTACAACTCGCGTGTCTGTTGTCTCTAACGCAGTGAAATTGCTGGGCAAAAAATCTTTATCCGCTCGCGGTCCCACCACATGCCTTCTGAACGTTTTGTAGCAAGGTCAGTAAAATGATAATCGTAGAGGGTAGCGCGAACGTAGCGCGGTGGTGCGTCAGGAAATGGATTTTCTGCTAATAACTTTAGCACTTCACTGTTCCCTTGTAACAACGATCCCATGAAGTTGAGGAACCAGTATGTATTTTGATAGTCCCCTTGAAGTGCAGCGAACCACATCTGCCAATCCAGGCGTGGCTGGTGCGGGGCAACCCATTTTGGGGCGTTTGTGAGTTCACCTGGTTTCCATCGAAATTGGTAGGTTTTCCACAATATACGGTCATTGCTGCCTTCAACAATGATCTCAGGACGCGATTCCGTCATATCTGCGAAGAGTCCATAGGTGTTTACGCTCCGAAACGGTGTGATCCACGCGACATCTGGGAGTCCTGCTTCTCTGAAAAGTTGACCGCTGAACCGGATACCACTTAGCAACAAGAGTAGCGTTGCCACAACCCCTATAAAAGCACGCCTATACCGGCAGGGTGGTTGTTTGAGGAACTGAATGGTCGGCATGAACCGTTTGGAGAGCAGACCTCTCCATGTCGTATCGTCGATGAGAAGTAAGCATAGGGCAATCGTCAGCAGATTGAAAAAACAGTAGTTCCCTGTCAGGATGATTAACACTTGCAGCCCGACTAACCCAATACACCCGGCAGTTCGCAAACGTCGAGGTGCAAAAATCAGAAACGGAACGACCAGTTCAACGCCGAACATACCGATGATTGAGATTTTCTGGAACCATTCGGGTAACTGGTGTACATACCATCCTATTGATGTCGGCAACGGTTGCGTTTCATAATGAAAATTGAGGGCAGTCAGGTTCCGCCACACCTCATCACTGGCGAGTTTAACAAAGCCAGATGCAAACATTAGTCGGAACAGGAGCCAGCGTAGGAGCCACAAAAACGCTACAGAAGGTTGAGATGCCCGTGAAAGCGTATGGCGTATTTGAAGCGGCGCGAAAAAGATTGCCAACAGTCCTGCCTCTAAGAGCAGCACATCCCATTGGAAACTGAGAAACGCTTGCCCTATTGACACAAGCGACAGGTAGAATATCCATAGACCGGCTAAAGTGAACGGTGGAAAGAAGCCTGCGATTAAGACTAAAGACAAAACAACACCACCAGCACACAAAAAATGAAGGAAGAAGTCTGATGGATTTAGCCAAAACAGTGTTGGCACGACGTAATAACTTGAAGATCCAGCTTGCTGGTGAACAGCCGTCAAAAACTGATCTGCCGGTAGAATTCCATTGCTTCCGACAAGCCCGTGAATCTGCACCCACAGAGAGAGAAAGGCAATGAGATAGATACCACCGAGAGCACGCAGGAACAGCCAGCGCGAAAAGCAGAGCGTGGTTTTTTCGGTCTGTGTTCCCCACAGCCAACGCGTCATCGCTGAGAAAAACGGACGATGCCGTGCAATAAGGCGATAGACGGTTTCAGAAACCTTCGCGAATCCTGGGAGATGATAGTAGCACCAGAGGAGAAATCCGTTGTTTAGGGCGCGCAGAACGGCTTCCGCACCGCTCAGAACTGTGCCGTTTTCAAAAATTAACTGCACTGAGTTTTCAAATGCTGAGAGTGGTATCTCTGGGAATTGCTCGGCTACCTCTTGGTATGGCGCGTAGTCAATACGGTCACCGGTGACGTGTTGCCATTGGGTAATCCAGTATCGGCAAAAATCGCAGGCACTATCGTAAACAAGGAGCGGTTTGCTGCTTTGTGATTGCATCAGAAATCGCGACGAAATTTGCCTTATCCTTTACACGCTTGTACCAGCATAAGTGGAAGATTACCCCGAACAAGTTCGGGCATCCAGACATAACTTATAAGCGTAGGTGAAAAATTAACCCCATGCCTGATGGATTTTAGCGATTGCCTCTATGATCTGGTCCATGTCGCTTTCTGAACCGAGAAGGAGGTTCTGGAATAGCCAGACGCTCTGTTCACAGACCGATGCCGCGTTTGGAGACGGCAGTGATCGAATGAGATGCGGATATTTTTCCGCTACATATGCCATTCCGGGTTCCTCTGAAAGTGGAGAACGATAACCGATAGAACACGGGATGCCTTCAGCAGATAGGGCATCAACGAACGCTTGTCGGGACTTACCACCGAATCCTTCGGGGTTGTATTTCAAGCAGTAGAGATGGTACCCGTGTTTGGTAACCCACGGCGCAAGTTTTGGCGGAGTAATGCCATCAATTGCGTCCAAAGCGTTGGAGAGGTAAGTGGCATTTCGGTTGCGGAGATCGGTTTGCGTCTCTAAGAGTTCCAATCGCACCAGTAGTATCGCTGCGAGGTATTCTGATGGACGATAGTTCCATCCGAGTCGTGGATATTCCCATCTCGCACCACCCGGAGCACGTCCCACGTTCATAAAGGCGCAGACCCGGTCGTGGATGTCTTTGTCGTTTGTGGTAACCATGCCACCTTCACCGGAGGTCAGGTTTTTCGACGCTTGGAAACTGAACGCACCGACATCGCTGAGGGCACCGACCTTTTTCGTCTGGTATTCTGCGGCGTGTGCTTGTGCGCAATCCTCGATGATCGCAAGTTGATGGCGTCGGGCAATTTCTTGTAGCGCACCCATATCTGCTGGATGACCGCCGAGGTGTACGGGCAAAATCGCGCGTGTTTCTGGACCAATCGCCGCTTCCACCGCCTCTGGGTCGATCGTAAACGTTTCTGGCGAAATGTCTACGAACACAACAGTACATCGGCGTTCTAATACCGCGCTTGCTGTTGCCACGAACGTATAGTTCGGTACGATGACCTCACCACCATCGCTGAATCCGTCAAGATCGAGGGCACCCGCTAAGGCTGCACTGATTGAATCGGTGCCGTGTGGCATAAATAGGGCGTAGTTTGTCCCAGAATACTGAGCATATTGCTCACCAAGACGTTTGATCATTGTGCCGCCAGAGCCTTCATTCCCACTCAGATATACTTGCTTAAGCAACGGCTCAATTTTCGATTCCCACTCCTCAGAGGTAGTTTGGGGCCATGATATCCAAGGATCGGTTTCTGTGTTACGGACAGGTTTGCCGCCTGAAATTGCTAATGGGTTGGACATAAAAATTTCCTAAAGAAGATGAGTTGTATTTCTAATGTTTAGCGTAACCTATCGTAGGAAAAATAGCAAGGAAAAATTGGTTCATTTGACAACCGCATGATTGGTGGATATAATTATATGTTAGGGTGGCACGTAATTTTCATCTCTAAGCCACCGGAGTAAAATTCAATTAATAGAATAGGAGTCAAAAATTGAGAAATTTTTTGTTTATACTGCTTATCGTAGGGTTCGCAGCAATTTCCATCACTGGATGTGATAGAGCCATGAGGAAGCCGATGGTGGAATCCATGACAATGACTGAAATGCCTACGGCGGATGATCCCGATGCATTTGCAGTTGCGCTCGTACAAGCGGCGGTTGATCTTCACAAGACGGAAGGTAACGAGGCAACAGCTGCTCACTACAATGATCCCGCGACCATTGATGGACAGTGGTATGTCTTCATCACTGATGAAAATGATATCTTTGTCGCACATCCAGCCACCCCGGCTTTGGTCGGCAAGGATCTTAAGGATGTTATGGGTATTGATGGATCCATGCTCGGTGTAGATATTGCCAAGGCGACCGATGCAGGACGCTGGATCGAGTACTTGTGGCCCAATCCAGAAAATAATAAATTAGAACAGAAACGC
Organism: Candidatus Poribacteria bacterium; assembly: GCA_958295815.1. GTDB lineage: Bacteria > Poribacteria > WGA-4E > WGA-4E > WGA-3G > WGA-3G. The sequence continues at coordinate 2,136,636 of OY282374.1, forward strand.
ACATGGACTATCCGTCACGACGGTTATCTCTTCGCTGCTGGATATTATGTGTCATGGGCTCCAAATCCTGCCACGCTAACACTTGCCTCCAAGGACGATCCGGTGGCATATACGCACGACCTCGTTCTACAAGCAATTGCCGGTTATGAATTTGCGGGAATCGAGGCAACGGCTGCTCACTACAACGATCCTGCGAGCATTGACGGACAGTGGTATGTCTTCATCACTGGTGAAAACGATTCCTTCGTCGCGCACGCACCGATGCCTGCCTTATTAGGAACAGATCTTAAGGATGTTGTAGGTTCTGATGGATACATGCTCGGTATAGAAATCGCCAAGGCAACAGAAATAGGACTCTGGGTTGAGTACTTGTGGCCCAATCCCGTAACAGGTGAAGATGCGCGTAAGCGCACGTGGGCAATCCGTCACGACGGTTATCTCTTTGGCACTGGGTACTATGAACCGGCAGAGGTAACTGAACCGGTAATGGGAGACGCTGCTCCAGATGCAGACGATGCAATGGAAGCAGCAGACACTACACCCGAAGCAAATTAGATTGAACTATCCTGGGGTCTGTACCTCAGAATAAGTTTAGAAACAAAATGGCGAGGTCTCTTGACCTCGCCATTCTATTGCAGATCCACGTTGTCAGTAATTAAACAACGAATCGCGTGTGCGGCAGTTTCTGTGTCTTGTAACGGGGTGTTTGGTGCTTGCGAGGTTAGCGCAGCGGTGATATGTTCGTGTAAACCCTCAAGCCTGCACTGATGTACAATGGCGCGCTCTTCCATATACTGGTAAACTTCGTGACGTTTCGGGAGCCTTGCATTTTCTTCTGATAGCATGAGGACAATAACCGGACGTCCACTACTTGATGCTTCACAGACCATCGAGAAACTATCTGCTGTGACGATAAGCAGATCGCTTAAAGCAAGGATCGCTTGATACGGATCGGCAATTTCTGAGGGTGTATCCGGTGTAATGAACAGTGGACACCAATCTGTGTGCTGCAGGGTCGGGGACAAACTCGCTATCACATCTGGCGGTGTTCGACGCGATGTCGTTACCAATATCTGGACATTCATTTCCTTGGCGACTGTTTCGCAAATCTCACTCAGTTGCGTCGCGTCCGCTATAGTGATCGTCTCGTGTTGATCTGTTCCGCCAAGGAGTATGCCGATACGCTGGCAGTCTGGTAGTTTCAGTTCATTCTCAAGTCGCTTCCGTTCTGCGTTCAGTATTTCTGGCGAAATAGGGTTTGGTACGCCGATGGTTTTGCAGATATTGCTTTTACCAACGGCATTATGCCATGAAATCATTGGCAGAATCGCGAGGTCAAAATACCGCGTGCCTATCGGTGAAGGTCTTCGGCAGGTGACCGTCTTAGCACCGAGAATTCTACCGAGGAGTAGGTTGACGGCTGCCACAGACGATCCAGTTGAGAGGATAAAATCGGCAGTTTGGAGGTGGGACAAGCCACTGTAGGTCTTAGCGGTGAGGCTCCACTGGAGGAGCGTGTGGATAAGCGATGTAGGGAGCGGCATCCCACCGAAAATGCACATAAAGACCCGCAAAAGATTATCGCGCCACTTCTGCCTGAATTCTACCTCAAGCCACTCCGCTTCGCATTCAGGTAATTTTTGCACGATACCTAAAGACTGCTTATAGTGTCCCGGTTTGTTGTCGCTTAAAATAACAATTCTCATTAAAAGTAGTAGGCACACTCCGTGTGCTGTAACCTCTACGCTTCATCAATGGTAGACACACGCCGTGTGCCGTAGTCTTCACTCTTTGGTCGTTCCTGTTAAAGAATAGGAAATCAGTTCCGATCCACCGTCTTCACTTTCACTTTTGACAATACCGACATGCGGCGCGAACCATAACATCTGACTATCCTGTATCGTTTCCGATGTTGAAAGAAGCGTTTGCGTGATTTCTGTCCGGTATTCGATTTGATAAACTTCCTCAAAATGTCCGGCGGGTGTTTCAATCGGACCCTCAGCAACGACTTCTGCTGTAACGCGCATAACCACTTCAAACGGGAACTGAAGAAGCGCAAGGTTCTGCAGAATAATATTTCCGTTGACTTTAAAATTGAGTGCTTCCCATTGGGTATTAGGAGTCAGCGGAAACTGAAGATAGGTAAGCTCAGATATGGAGATTGATTCCGCTGCGACAGTCAATTCCAAACCAGCGAATTCATCTTGTACTGCAGCTGGAAGCTCATTTTCGACGTATTGATCTATCTCCCCAGAGACAAGGACAAAAACCTGATTCTGTGTAACCCGATAATATATAGGCTCCAGGAGGGCGAGATCAGCATCATCAGGCGGTGGCGTGTTTTTGGAGGTACGATAGATCTTCCCATAGATATTTATCTTGCCATTAACTTCGGTTGTCGATTGTGTGCCATCAGAATTTAGATAGACCCATCGGCTTCCGATCGCATCAGGAAAATAGTTTGGCATCTCCTCTTCTATGGGGGTAGGTTCTTCATCGGAACCGCAGCCGAATAGAAATAGAATACTGCAAAAGGCAAGTAGAATCAAATGCATTGCGTCTCTTTTAATTTTCTTTCTCTCCCTTGAATTTGCCACGAATACAGGAACATTGTAGATTTTAAATTACTTTGACACACTGCATCGCCGAGGCACGGAGACCTCGTCGAACAGAGGTGTTCTGTTATTGGGTTTATCAATGGCAGAAGTGTCTGGTTATTTTTAGGATTCACCAATGTTAGTTTTCAGACTTATCCTGCACTGCTTCCGCTACCATCTGTTTTAGTGCTACCCCTCTGGCTCGCGTTGAGATAAGGGTGCCATCTCTGGCAATAAGCCACGGTGCCGGGATAGAGCGAATGTTATAATGTCGTGAAACAGGACTATCCCACCCTTCACCACTGAAAACTTGTCGCCAAGGGATATTATTCTCTTTGAGGTAATTTTTCAGCCTCTCTTCATCAGTGTCGAGACTAATCCCAATAATGTCAAATCCTTCGTCTTTATAGGTTTTATAAACCCGCTTGACGTTCGGCATTTCCGCAATACATGGACTACACCACACAGCCCAAAAGTCGAGTAACACGACTTTCCCGCGGTATTGCTGAAGCGAAATTGGATTTCCATCAACGTCAATAGCAGAAAAATCGGGTACAGGCTGCCCAATGAGTTCTGACGGATCCGCCTTTAGTTGATGCACGGCTGCCATCTTGCTGTGAAGTTCGGCAAATTCGCCGTGAAGCTGCGCAAGTTTCTGATGAATGCTACGGTCCTTTGGGTGTTGTTTCTCAAGTGTCTTGAAAAGCTCGAGGACATCTTCATCCCGATTCATTTCCTTAAGCATATCACCGAGGACAAAATAGTCTTGGACGTTATCAGAGGTCATGACCTTTTTGTAAAGGTTGACGAGACGTTCAGCCTCTTCTTCTTGTCCGGTTTGCATGTAGAGACCAGTAAGCATTGGATACACATAGAAAAAACCCTTATGGTCCTGATTGCTCTGGAGTCCCGCACTCAGGGCAGCAATAGCTGCTTCGAGGCTTCCATATACTGCTTCAGGTTGGCGTTCCCAGATACTGGCTGACGGGTAGACCCTTGAAGAGAAACTCAAGTTTAGAACCTGAAAATCTTCATTTGCGTGGTGCCGACAACGAATCAATGGCATCGCGTCGCCATACAGTGTGCGTTGCTCTGTCTTCCACTCTCGCCACCCAGGGTTGAGTTCATAACTATAACTCACAGGCATTTCTGGATCTGTGTTTTGACGCATAATCGGCTTGCCGCCTATTTTATCTGATGGACAGAGGAGTGCGTTTGCGTCTGTCAAGTGTTGTGGATGAAGCTCTGAGAGCCATTCAGGGAAATCGCCTTTATCGTTCTCATAAGCATTGATTGCCTTGCCAATCGCGAGCAAATTTTGCGAGCAAATCTCGATGTTTTTCTGGTGCTGTTCCATATTGGCATCTTCGTTTACTTTTTCTGTAGGTGAATCTGCATTTGCTAAAGTTATCAACAAACTCAGCACCATTGCCAGTGTCAAAATCGCTTTCATCTGTTATCCTCTTTCGTTTTTGAGATTAACGCCTTCCTGTCAAATCGGCGTCAAGAAAATCTGCTATCGGTCTGAAGCGTTATCCTTCACTGCCTCTGCTACCAGTTGCTCTAACGTTGCCCCTCTTGCTCTATGCGATATGAGTTTGCCATCCCTGTCAATAAGCCACATTTCAGGGATGCCTCTAACCTCAAATTGTTGTGCGAGAGGGTCTGCCATCCAAGATTTACCACTGTAAATTTGTCGCCAGGCAATATCGTTCTCTTTAATGTAGTCGCGCAGTTCTGCTTCCCTATCATCAATAACGATACCGATGATGTCAAATCCCTGATCTTTATAGGTATTATACACCCTTTTGACATTTGGCATTTCCACAATGCAAGGACCACACCATGTTGCCCAAAAGTCGAGTAAAACCACTTTTCCTCGATAGTCCTGCAGTGAAATTGGATTTCCATCCAGATCGGTAGCAGTAAAATCAGACACAGGTTTCCCCCATAATTCAAATTTAGGATCAGCCTTGCGGTCATACCCGTCTGCGAGTTCGGTGTTGCCCAACCTCCTATAAATATAGGAGAGCATCGCGAGGATTGGTTGCGCGTCCGGATACTGCTGCTCTGCCTCCTTAAAAATCTCAAGCATATCCTCATATTGCTCTGTTCCTACAAGCAAATTGAACAACGTCAAATAACCATCAATATCTAATTCTGTGCTTGACTTGAGACGCTCAATAAGCGCATCCGCCATTTGTTTATTTCCGACTTTGGCGTAGAGTCTAACAAGTTTCGGATAGAGATTAAACGAACGCGGGTCGTCTGAGTATAGCGCAAGGGCATCTTCAAAAGCAGCGATGGCTGCTTCGTGGCTACCGTAAAGCTCTTCGGGGGCGTTTTCCCAAGCACTGGTTGATGTGTAGATTTTAGAGGAAAAACTCAGGTTCAGACACGCGAATTCTTCGTTTACGTGATGTCGGCAACGTACAAGCGGTATAACATCACCCCACATCAAGCGTTGTTCACTTTTACGCTTTCTGTATTCAGGATGAAACTGATACCCGTAACTCGTGGGCATGTTCGGATCGATGTTCGCAGGAAAAATTGCCTTCTGTCCCTCTTTATCCGCCGGACAAATCAAGATGTTTTTATCTGCCAAGTGTTGCGGATGAAGGTCTGATAGCCAGTCTGGGAAATCACCTTTGTCATCCCGATAAGCGTCGATTGCCTTACCGATTGCTACCAAGTTTTGCGTGCAAATTTCGATGTTTTTCTCATGTTGTGCCATAGTAAGATCTATGCTTTCATCTTCTGAGGGTGGATGTGCATCTGCAGAAGTTATCAAGAAGCTCAGCACCATTGCCAGTGTCAAAATCGCTTTCATGTGTGTATCCTCTTTTGTTTTTAGTGTGTTATTCAAACAATAAAATTCAGCATTCTTCTGTCTTCTACAAGGGTTCTCTTGGTGTAAACGTGCGGTGTTCAAAAAGAGAACCCTTTCGATTATTTATGACGCGGTTTTAGATCGGAAAAGGTGCATAATTTCAAAAAAAAGAGGAATCTAATTTTTTTCCAACGATTTGTCCGAAAGTATTCTTTAAATGCTTATGTTGAATTCGCATTAGTATAACACAATATCCAGAGAATTCAATGACATTTCGCTTGATGGATGATGCGCACGAATCTCTTTGTAGGTTGGGTTGTGGGTTGTAGTGTATGTAGGCGCGTTGGGGTGTGGGATTGTATTGTCTGAATCGCGGATTCTCGCGGATTTATCAGATTACGCGGATTATGGTGTGTTCTGTCTGTTCAGCAAGTATGGTAGAGGGTAGTCTGAACCAGGATTTACAGGATTCAAGGATTTTCAGGATTATTAGTAATTGGCTATCAGCAGTCAGCGGTCAGTAGGAGTCGAAGCGGGATGCTTGTTGTCTGAACCAGGATTTACAAGATTATAGGATTTGCAGGATTGTTAGTGCTTGAAAACGGTCAGGTGTCAGTCCCAACAATCGGGAAATGTAAAGCAAAGACCTATTGTGCTTTCGTAGCACAATTTGGAGATCCTTCCTACAGGGGACTGAGTGATTCCAGCCATCAAATGAAATCCCTTGACAAATGGATTGAATGTGTTATGCTATTAATATATTTCTGAGTCAGAAAGGGATGTTTTATGGAAACTGTGATAAGAAAAGCTCAGGACCCAATTACAGCAGAGGAATACGAGGTAGAATTACCAGCACATGAAGTAGTCCGAAAAGCTATTCTTGAACTTAATTATCCGCCTGATGGAATCAGGGTCATAGATGCTACACATGAACTATCGGAAAAATTTCTACTATCTGATAAACAGAAAAACGCAAAAAGAAAACGTGGAGAGAGGTATCTTGACGTTTTTCGTTATGATATAGTTGCTCCTGCTTTTAAATATCTTTTAAACAAAGAAAAATTGAAACAGCCAAGTGGAAGGGGAAAACCATATGTACTCCCTAAGAAGATTTTGCCGTCCCGCGGCGAATGCATTGAAGAGAATTACCAAAATATCAGGAGAGAATTGGCAATTGATTTACTACTACGGATTAAGGACAATTCCGCTGCCTTTTTTGAGGATTTGGTGATTGATTTACTCGTTGCGATGGGATATGGTGGTTCACGCGAAGATGCGCAAGCCGTAGGTCGCAGTGGTGATGGCGGGATTGATGGTATTATTAACGAAGATAGACTCGGACTTGATGTAATATACGTTCAGGCGAAGCGATGGCAGGACGGAAATGTGGGGGAACCTGATATTGCTCGGTTTGCCGGAGCATTGGCTGCGAGAGGTGCTAATAAGGGTATTTTTATCACGACATCTGATTTTACGAGGGCTGCCAAAGCCTACGATGCTGCTGGTTTCAAGATTATCCTTATTAATGGAAGCCAACTTGCCCAGTATATGATTGATCACAATGTCGGTGTTTCCGTAGAGAAAACTTATGAAATTAAACGCGTAGATTCTGATTATTTTGCTGAAGATACTGAGTAGTATGGTGTATAATATACATAAGGAGCGGAACATCATGCAAGGTCAAATCCCACGTCCGTTAGCAGAACGAATCGTCTGTGACGAAAATATCCTCACTGGGAAACCAGTGATTAGAGGCACACGATTAGCCGTTGAATTTATTATTGACTTATTGGCACATGGCTGGACTGAGACAGAGATTCTTGAGAATTATCCTCATATTGTGCAAGATGATATTCGCGCATGTCTTGCCTACGCGAGCGCAGTGTTACACACGCAAAAAGACTATCAACATCCTATGAAATTGGCTGATGCGTCTATTAGCAGATGAAAACATACCGCGTTTAGTCGTGGAACTGCTTTGTTCTCGCGGGCACGACGCAATATGGGTGGGAGAAAAGGCACCGGGCATCAGCGACCAAGAAGTGTTATCTCTTGCTACAACCGAAAAGCGTACCCTCATCACATTTGATACTGACTTTGGTGAGTTGGTTTTCCGTTTAGGGGTTGGTGCTTCTTTTGGAGTAATTCTCTTTCGGATCCCACCAGACTTACCTTCGAGCATTGCTCAGACAGTGATTGAAGTCCTGGAAAGTCGAAGAGATTGGACAGAGCGATTTTCAGTTGTTGATGAAAATCGTATCCGTACGCGACTTTTACCATCTCGTAATCATTGATGGATAAACTTCCTCATAAAGCGTATTTCTACTTTCCTATCGATGGAGATAATAGGTTATACAGTAAATCTATAAGATATTAGCAATCAGAAAAAAAGAAATGAAAACATTTGGCACCCAAGGTCCCGTCCATCCTAATGTAAATTATGTCGTCAGTCGCACCGGTGAGATGGAAGATTTTATTGACCGGGTGAAAAAGGGCAAATACATCGTCCTCTTCGCACCGCGACAGACGGGTAAGACCACCTTTTTCCGCACCGCTATGGATGCTCTCGCAGCCAAAGAATATTTCCCAATTCAACTGAATTTTGAGGCGTATGTTGATTTAACGCCTACTGCATTTTACAACTATCTTCTGACGGATATTTGCGAGAAAATTGAGTCTGCCTTCCAAAGACAAGACAACGTCCTATCTGAGGCTTTGAAGCAATTTTTAACGAAAGTTGAGATGGTAGACCACGTTTCGATGCGGAATTTCTTCCAGCAACTTACAGATTTTCTAATACACGGTGATAATCGGCGGAAAGTTATTCTCATCATTGACGAGTTTGATGCTATTCCGCCTGACGCTGTTCGCGGTTTTCTTCATTCCCTCCGTTACATTTACCTTGAGCAATCGGGATCTCGATGTCCACACAGTGTCGGCATCGTTGGGGTCAAGAACATCACGCAACTCAATTATGACCGCTCTATCTCGCCTTTCAATATCCAAGATGAGTTCCATTTGCCCAATTTCACGCTCCCGCAAGTCCATGATCTATTTGAGCAGTATACCCAAGAAGTAGGGCAAGCCTTCACTTCTGAAGTTATCGCCTCTATCCACAAACAGACAGCTGGGCAACCCTTTCTCGTCAATCGCTGCGCACAGATTCTCACCGAGGAGATGGATATTCCCAAGAGCGAAACAATTACGATGGAGCACTTTTCAAAAGCACACACCCAACTCCTTGAGGAGGGGAACACCAACATTAGTCATCTGCTTACAAATATCCGTAGGGATCGCCGGTTTGAAAGAGTTCTGATGAGAATTGCCTCGTATGAGAGGGGTTTACGTTTCAACCCGGACGATGAAATTATTGATGAGCTCGCCATGTACGGTGTCGTTGCGAAAGGTGCTGACGGTATGTGTGAGATCGTTAACCCGATCTATCAACATCGCATTCTGCAAGCATTCAAACCGACGTTTAATGGATTAGAAAGTGAGTATTTCTCCGAAGAGAACGGGGACGATTTCATTGATTATCTTACTCCCAACGGGGTGATTGAGATGGATGCACTCTTGGATAACTTCCGAGATTTCATCGCGCGAGTCGGTTTTCGTATTTTGCAAGTACCAGATACCCCGCAAGAGTACGTGGGTCAGCACCTCCTTTACGCCTATCTGGACCATTTTGTCCACGTCGTTGGTGCCGATATGTTCTTGGAAGTCCAAACTGGACGCGGAAGGATAGACCTGCTTATTGTCCACAACCAACGCAAATACATTGTTGAAACGAAAATCTGGGAGGGGAACCGCTATTATCAGGCAGGTAAAAAACAACTCGCTGCGTATCTCAAATTAGAAAAGGCGCAGGAAGGGTATTATGTCGTGTTCGATCATCGTAACAATCCTACGCCGCTCGTTGAGACGGAAACCGTAGACGGTTTGACAATTCGGAGTTACATCATTCCCGTTGTTCAAGAACAGCCTTCGTCGATTTAGATGGAATATCTGTCCCAAACCTGTCAAACAACCTCCATCCAAACCCCCGGTACGAACCCTGGATACTCGCCGTCACTGAACGCTGGATAGTAGACATTTTCTCCGTCAAATTCGTGAACAGTCTCACCACCGCTGCCATCTGGAATGTGGACTCTACAGGTATACTCACTCTCATGGAACAACTGCTGCGGGGTCGGTGTGGATGGGTCAACACGATATTCCGCTAACGCTGCCTCGTCTACTGTAATGCCGAGTCCCGGTGAATCCGATACCGCAATTGTTCCATCAACAACATCAAGCCGCGTTTCAAGCAGGTCGGATTCCCATAACTCATGACATGTAATCGCTGGCAACTCCGCTTGCGATAACACCGCGCCGAGATGCACCGAGTATGCCGTTGTAATCCCTGTGCCTACCATCTGAAGCCAGTACGGTTGTGAGAACGAAGCACATAGGGCGTTAGTCCGTTGCAGAGCGTTCACGCCACCACCGACAACAAACCCACCACAGCATCGCGCATGTAGACACGATTCGTTGAAATGTTCAACTATCCGTTTCTGGATAGCCGACTGCAACCGTGCTGCACCCTCCACATCCGTTCCGAGATAGTATGGACTCTCATAGATAGCGACGTTCGGGTGTTCATCTAGCTGCTGCAATACAGGGATGGCGTTATCCGCTGTCCGTAGGAAGCCGTTGAAGTCGATGTCGAGCCGATAGTCTGCTGGCACTGCATCGCCGACAGCGTTCACTTGTGCGAAGATGTCTCGCCACGGACGCGCTTTCAATTTTGCCGAAGTGTAACCCCGTTTCACCGATTCCTCGACTTCCGCTACCCAGTCCTCCGGCGGCATGTCTATATCCCACCATGAAATTGGACACCTCTCACGAACCTTAGGTCCAATGAGCTGGTGGATCGGCAGGTCAACGGATTTACCGATAGCGTCATAAAGCGACATCTGGATGCCGAACCCGACGCTGTCATCGTTCATACAGGCAAAGGCGTTCTGTCCAATGAGTTGTTCAATGTTCGCCGATTCGTCTGCTAAATTTTCGCCGTAGCCGATAACACCGTTGCTGAGTTCGACGCGGAAAACGTGAACCCTTTCGCCGTGTGTTAAAGCACGGTGCATGTGTCGGCTGACCCGTTCGTGATAGAACGGCACGTTCAACGGAATTGCTTCGAGGTGTTTGATGCTAAGCATAGGTCTCTCCCAAAAATTTAAGAATAGGCTTGCGGTATTGTATCATACTTCGGCAATTGCCGAGAAAAAATATTTGAACGAATCCAAGAACGTTCAGTTCCCCTGTAGGAGGGATCTCCGCATCCCGAGTTCCCTTTACTGCAGGTTTTTTCCAAGAAAACTGAGGCAGGTTCCAACTAAGATGGAAAATAGTGTGGGTTGTGGGTTAAGAGACGGGATCGGAGTTCGCTCCTACAGATAGCAGTCAGCGGTCAGAAAGAGTCGGGAAATGTAAAGCTAAGACAAATTGTGTCGCGTGTGGACACAATTTGGAGTTCCCTCCTACAGAATGCTTGGAAGGCTAAATGCTTTATATTGACATACCCCCGTTTTGTTGTTATAATATCTTTAACGGACATAACATTGAAACGCCACTGTCTTTGTAAGTAAGGAGCACTGTATGGCAAGCATTAAACCCTTTAATGTCTCAAATGAATTCTTGGATCAGCCTGATAAACTTCAAGCACAGGCGCAGCAAGACGGTTATCTCTTTTTTCGTGGTTTGATTGATTCCGATTCCATCAATAACCTACGCCGAGATTTCTTGGAAATCTGCCATCGACACGGCTGGGCAGAAGGCGGAGACGGACTGATGGACGGCATCCGTGTTGGCGGACCCTATATGGAAGGTGATGACGGTTATTGGCCCGTCTTAGACGAATTCCAGAGCATGGAATCGTTCCACGGCTTCGCACACCATCCAGCGATTTTGGATATGCTCGATAAACTTTTCGGTGAAAAAACACTCGTGCATCCGCGGAATATTGGAAGAATTATGTTCCCCGAAAACACGAAGTACACAACACCTGCACATCAGGATTATATCCACATCCGAGGGACAGAAGAGACGTATACCGCATGGATACCGCTTGGACCCTGTCCGATGGAGTTGGGTGGGTTGACGATATTATCTGGATCGCATCGACAGGGGATTTATCCTGTCAAACCCGCATTCGGCGCAGGCGGACTCGGTATTGATACGGAACCTCTGGAGGCCGACGGATTATGCTGGGTAGCGAGTGATTACGAGATTGGCGATGCTCTGTTCTTTCATAGTCACGCTGTTCATAAGGGACTGCCGAATCAGACACCCGATCGGATTCGACTCTCAGTGGACTATCGTTATCAGGGAGGCACGCAGCCCGTCACAGAGGGATCGCTATTGCCCCATTTCAACCGGATGGGTTGGGGCGAAATTTATACCGGTTGGAAATCAACGCAATACCAGTACTATTGGAACGCCTTCGATCTGAATAGAGTTTAAAGTTGGTAGGCATACGTTGTGTGCTGTTCTTATTTTTCCAAAGGAAACAGAAATCAATTGACTAAGTTGCGACAATGGAAGTCTAATCCCGTCATCTGTTTGGTAGTGGTGCTGGTCGGATGTGGCTGTCTGGCTGTTGGGACATCCTCAGCCGAAAACTACACCGGAGATTTTCTAACGAACGGTGTCGGTGGGCGCGCACTCGGATTAGGGGGTGCGTACGTCAGTATAGCAGACGATGCCACCGCTACCTATTGGAATCCCGCCGGTATCGCAGGCGTTTCAGATAACTACCAATTCTGTCTTATGCATGCCGCACTGCGTTCAGGTTTAGGGGCATTCAACTATGTCTCTGGCACAACGAAAATCCTGCCGAAACTCAATCTCGGTCTGTCGTGGATACGTGCGGGTGTTGACGATATTCCCATATACCCGCTCGTACCAGCGTTCGATCCTAACATAAGTGCCGACGAACGGAAAAATCTCGCAAAAAATCGACCGCGATCCTCAGACTTTATACCGCCGGGTTACCTAAACGATAGCGAAAACGCTTATATTCTGACACTCGCAACGGGTTGGACGGTCAGCCAATCGTGGTGGGATAATTTTGGAAAGGATTCATTGCCGCCGTCGCTTATGATTGGGGCAAACGCCAAATGGATTTCACAACGCTTGAGTAGCGGCGATCTTGATGGCTATAATTATGGTAGTAGCGGCTACGGTTTTGACGTGGGACTACTTGCTCGTCTGCCGGATCTTAACGCAATTTTCGGCTTAGAAAATGTTGGAAGTTTTTCGTTCGGGTTAAACCTTCAGGACATCTCAAAGACGACTTTAACTTGGAACACTGAATCTGCACCCAAGGAGTCGATTCCTGCGAATTGGAACGTCGGCGTGGCGTATACCAACCCCCACGTTTTCGGTCGAGTGTTAACCCTCTCCTACCAGTGGCAGCAGCGTTATGGAGGGCAGACGCATCTTGGTGCAGAGTATTATATAAGCAAACCGTTGGCAGTGCGGGTCGGGTATCGCGATGACCGCATCACAACCGGCATCGGTATCCAAGTCCGCCAGTTCCGTCTTGATTACGCCCTTCTCTTCGGCGACCTGATTAGCACGCATTTCTTGAGTCTGTTGTGGACATTTTAGATGGGTTATAAGTTATAAGTTATAAGTTAAGCCTCTTAACCAAGAACCATTTACAAACTCGGTTTTGACAAGTCAGGCTGGTCACGTAGTAGTATCAGAAGTGGTGCCATCAGTAACGGGATCATCACCAAACCGTCTAATATAATCGGCAAACCGAAACGATCTCCCATAATCCCAACAATCTGATTCAACACACCGCCGACACCCCACGCTGCCCCCATCATAAAACTGGACGCAATATTTTCATGTCCGCGCAACATCATCTGCGCTAAGATAATGTTAACCGTGATGGAACTGGAGAGGGCAACATTGCCTAAAAAGAGTAGTACAAGGGAACTAAACCCACCAGTGTGTAGCGATGCGTAAAGGAGTGGCGGTGCTCCGAGAAGCGAAACTAACAGCAGCACATAGGTGTTTACACGCGTTATAAGCCAACCGCTCGACATGATACCCATGGAACCCGCAAAGATAAACAGCGCAATGACGAGAGACCGCACTTGGTTCGTGTAGTTTAGGTTGTCTAAGTGGACGGATAAAAAGTTTTCTAAACCGACTGCCGTAACTGTTCGGAAGGCGGCAATCGTAAAAAGGACAATGAGCGGCATCAGGCGCGGGCGAGCAACGGTCCAAAAAGGTTCCTGCGGTCTCGGTTCATCAATCGGCGTTCCAGGGGTAGAAGCCCGCACGTCCAGTTCTTCGTCGAATTTCAGCACTTTTGGAACAAATAGTGCCAAAATCACACCCGGTATCATTTCCCAAACGAGGAAGTCCAAGCCGAAACGATAGGGAATAAACATCAGTACCAGCGGACCAAGGGCACGACCGATGTTGCCCCCCGTAAGAAAAATCGATGTCCCCATTCCTCTGCCTGCTGAGGCGAGAGCACCGGCGTAAGTTGTCGCCTGCGGATGAAATGCGGCAATCCCGATTCCGCCGATGGCTAATAGCACATACACGATTTTAGTAGAAGGCGCGACCCACAACAAACTTAAGCCGACAGCGGTGAGCCCGACACCAAAGGTCACAAAATGCACCGTCCGCACCCGATCCGACAGCCATCCGAAGAGTATCTGTCCGAATGAACTAAAAATGCTGTAAATTGAGATGAACCTACCGGCTAAACTGTTCCGCGTTGCGGCTGTGGCTAACTTGGTCAGTAGGAGCGGTTGTAGGTGGGACAGGAGGGTTGCGTAGGAGTCAAGAACGGTATGTGCCAATGTCAGGAAGTAGAACTGTTTCCGAGAGGACTCTTTTGATGGAGGCTGCTGATTTTTCATGAAGTTATAATGAATACCGCGTTTCTATAAAGATTTAGATGATGTGTATTATAGAATACACCTTTTTAATAAAGCAAGTTGTTTTTTAAGGTTATAAGTTATAAGTTATAAGTTATAAGTTAAGAGTCGGGAAATGTAAAGCAAAGACAAATTCTGCTCTAAAAAGCAAGTTGTTTTTTTAAGGTTATAAGTTAACGTGAGTTCGATAAAAGTTTTAGAAGTTATTGTGAATCTCAGAGTTCTTGATTTCATCAAGTTCTCTGAGATTCACTGAAGGTTTCTTCTGCTGATATGTATAAGCAATCAATGCGCAGAAGACATTCACCTGAAAGTTGACGAAACTCCGATGGCGAGTATGCTCAAGTTGACTCTGATGCTTCAGCTGCTCAATGACCGATTCAATACACATCCGCTTTTTCAGCAGCATCGCGTCAACTTCAGATAAGGCTTCAGGTGCCATGTTCTTATTAACCTTTGAAATCAAAGAAATGCCGCGAGTTTTCAGGGCTTCAGATAAGGGTTCAGAGACATACCCCTTATCTCCATAGAGTTTACCAAAAAGACCTTGCGTCAACTTCCTAACAGGTTTACGGTCATTTGTGTTTCCGGGTGTCATCTCTGCTGCAAGCAGCTCACCGTCAGTATTGACGATCAGATGGAGTTTGAAGCCATAGAACCAACCGAGGCTGGTTTTCCCACGTTCAGCTTCTTTGGCGAACACCCGATGCTTCACAATACGTCGGTTCCGACAGACGGAAATCGTAGTTGAGTCAATAAATGAGATACCATCACACTTGCCAAATCGCACCTGAAGATACTCAGAGAGGCGTTCAAATGCCTCTGATGTGAGTTCAACGAAACGATTGTAGCTCACGAGTTTGGGAAATGCCCAACGTAGATACCGACAGACATGCTTTTGGTAATAGTGTTTGAAACTCCGATAGCCAGAGTGATGAAAGTTCACCAAGATCGTCATTACCTCACTGGGATGCAGACTTCGAGGACGTCCGCGTCTCTCGGGTTTATCCAAGTCGGGATCTTGGAGGGCCATCTGTTTTTCAGAGTGAAGATAAAAGTCGTCGATCTGGCAAAAAAGTGATACAATAGACATGGGAGAACTCCTTTTGGTTATGGTTTTGGTTAACTCATTATACCAGAAGGGTTCTCTCAATAAAACACTCCAATTTATTATCGAACTCACGTTAAGTTATAGGTTATAAGTTAAGAGTTGGAAATCGGAGTTCCCTCCTACGGTGAGCGTAAAGATGCACTTGAACTGGCAGTTATAGGTTATAAGTTAAGAGTCGGGAAATGTAAAGCAAAGACATATTTTGCCGCGTATGGGCAAAATTTGGAGATCCCTCCTACAGGAAAAGGCGGGGGTGGTAAGTGATGCTAATATTCCTTGACAATTAACATCTGCCAATATATCATAATACAAATTATCCAAAACACATAACAGCGAGCGTGCTTTGAACAGAAAGCAATTCCAGCGGGTCGCCAAAATCGGCTTGCCCACGGTGCTGGCAGTCGTCATAGCTTATTTCCTTCTAAAACAGATCGACCTTCAACAGATACCGAAAACCCTGAGTCGGTTGTCAATAAATGCACTTTTAATCGGGTTCCTATGTTATTGTTTATTAGTTTTAGCGAAAGCCCTCCGGTTCCGAGCATTACTCAATCTTGAGAGTCGTGTCCATCACATCTTCCCGATCTTAGCGTTGCACACCTTTTGGGGCAATATCCTCCCGATGCGGACAGGGGATGTCTCTTATGTTTATCTCATGCAACGGCGACAGAAGGTAGATGCAACGCAGGGAATAGCATCGCTACTTGTGGCAAGCCTGATTGATTTGGTTCTGCTAATGGGTTTGGTGATCGCCTCGGCTTGGCTCCTGCGGGCTGCGCTCCGCGACACTTTCTCTGGCACGGTGCTTTACCTCGTTCCGTTCCTCATAGGCGGCGGTTTGATAGCGGTTGTGGTTTTTGTATACGTTGCTCCAAACGTCTGCATGCGGTTCGCAGAACGGTGTACGGCTCCCTTCCTACGTCTCGAAAAGCGATCGATTACTTGGGGGATCAACAAAGGGTTGGAAGTCCTGCAGCAGCTTACGGCGTTTCGGTCGAATCGACGGTTTTTAGAAGTATGGCTGTATTCCCTTCTCTGTCTCGTAATTCGTTTTGGGTTTCAGTGCTATCTCGTCACAGAGATGGGTGTGGATATTCCGATGACCGAGGTATTGTTCGCACTCGCGTTTACGAACGTCTTTAACCTACTACCCGTCCAAACTGTTGGCAACTTCGGGACAACGGAATTTCCTTTCGTCTGGTTGCTGAACCACTTCGGCACTTCGGTAGCGGTTGCCACTGTTACTGGGTTTAGTTTACACATATTGATTCTACTTTATTGTCTTCCCTTAGGCGCGTATGGGTATTTAATGAATGGCAAGTTTGGAAAAAAAACAGAGGAACTATAATATGCGAATTATTGATCCACATGTTCATGTTTGGAAAAACGACCCGCGGTTCCCGTGGGCACCAGAGACGACGAATCCACCTGAGGACGATGCCACCGCAGAAACACTCTTGGAGTTGATGGCAGCGAACGGCGTTGAAAAAACCGTCCTCGTTCAGGTCATCCACTACCGATGGGATAATCGTTATGCAGCGGACGCAATGAAGAGATACCCCGATAAATTTATGGGCGTCTGCCGAATTAACCCTGAAGATCCAGACGCACCGGACCATCTCAGCCGATGGGTTGAGGATGACGGTTTCCACGGCGTACGTCTGAGTCCATCTGTCGGACCCGATGGCGATTGGTTTGCAGGTCCGTTGATGCCACCTATCTTTCAGCGTGCTGAAACACTCGGTGTGCCGATGCTGCTTCTCACTGGTGCTGATCGGTTAGTTGATCTCATGCCGCTTTTAGAGAAACACCCGGATCTCGATGTCGTGATTGATCACATGGCGGGTTGTTCACCGGCTGCACCTGAGAAGCATGAACTCCTGCTGAACCTCGCACAGTTCCCGCGAGTCTATGTCAAGATAAGCCATACATGGTCGATCTCACAAACCGGTTTTCCGTGGGCAGATACATACGAACAGGTGAAGAAAGTATACCACGCCTTCGGGGGATCTCGGATTATGTGGGGTACGGATTGGCCCGTCTGCCTTAGTCGTGCGAGTTATGCGGAAACGTTAGCGGTTGTTCGGGACGAGATGGACTTCTTTACACCGGAAGACCGAGAGTGGGTATTAGGCAAAACAGCTCTGCGACTCTGGCAATTTTCAGGGTAGTGGGGTAAAAAAACTTTTGACATATTTTCTTCTGTATGTTAAAATAATGATTAGATTGAACAACGGCGACTCCCGTTAGCCGACACAATACGGCAAGACACCACACAGTCCGAAACCCCAAGGTTCTTTTGCTGGTGAGGTCCCAACCTCTCCCATTCACAAGGAGAAATATTATGCCGTTTTGTCCACAGTGCAGTGCTGAATACAAGTCAGATGTATTGACTTGCTCGGATTGCCAGGTACAACTCGTGCCTGAACCAATCCAGATCGAGATTACGGAATATGGGGATTGGTGCGTTGTTGAATCCGTACCAAATGAATTAGCTGCAAATATCCTCCAGGGCGTTTTGGAGGAGGAGGGTATTCCTGTCTATTTACGCTGCCATGATGTCCCTTATCATCCCGGTGTGAAAGGCAGTCCTACACAATCTGAATGGGGTGATGTTCTTGTGCCGAATAACTTACTTCCGCAGGCACAGAAATCCCTCAAGACCTATTTTGATTCACTACAGGAAGTTTAACAATCGCAGGCAAGGTTCATGAAGAAAGTGAAGCAACTCTACCTCTTTAAAGAAGTAGAATCTCATATGCGCATAACTGACAAGATTCATGTCCGAGCACACCAGCGGCGCGATGGTAGTCACGTCAGAGAATATTGGCGAAAACGACCTATCAGGAAGGGTGGTACCCGCAAACTGCTACCTACAGCAGAAGAACAACTCTCTTTCTTGAAAAGTGAGAAAAGTTGAAAGGTTCACGCGAGAAGATACCGACGCATTATAACTTATGGCATCAAACATCTATTACGCCAAGTCTCTTCTCGGAAAAACGTTATGATCCATTTTTTCCAAAGCTTGCGAGTTTCCCGTCTTCGAGTGCGTTGCTTGCAAGCGTTTACGGTTTTACTGTTTTTCATTGCGAGTCCCACACTTTTCGGTGATGTTTACCGTATCAAGAAAGGCGATACCCTCCTTATTGCGGTCATTGGGCAACCGGAGTATACGCATTCCGTGCAAGTGCGTGAGGATGGCAAAATCAACTACTTCGGTGGTGATTTTGATGTTGCCGGACAGACAGTGGCAACGGTCAATCAGCTCATTCGCGAGTTTCTCGTCGGAGATAACCACGTCCGCAACCCTATCGTTATGGTCTCTCCGGTATTACAGGAAAACGGGGTATTCGTTGGTGGTGCAGTAAAAGCAGCAGGACGTTATGTTATCTCGCCAGAGACGGATATTGGTTTATATCGTGCCATCACACTTGCTGGCGGTATGGCGGAGAATGCCGATCGCCAAGCCGTTCAATTAATCCGCACCGATGCCACACAGAGCGTGGAAACCTACGACCTCTCAACGAACCGACCTTACAAGAATATCAGCGTCGGCGTGAACGATCTGGTATTCGTCATGCCGTTGAGTGTTGTTGAAGTGCAAGGACAAGTCCAAACCCCCGGACAGTTTTTTATTCGCGGCGAGATTGGCATTGAACAGGCACTCGCGCGCGCAGGCGGTCCCACCCAAGAGGCGGATCTCACTGCTCTCGTAAAGGTAGCAAAAGACGGAACCCTCTCCGAATTTAACCGCTCTGAACAGTTCTGGAAATCCTCTGAAAGCGATATGCCTCTCTCCTCTCTCTCGGACGGCGATGTGCTGTTTGTTCCCAATATATTCAAAGTTGAACCTATCTACGTGACGGGTTACGTCCGTAATCCAGGGGCACAGCGTGTTCGTGGACCGTTAGGAATCTCGCAAGCGATCGCTCTTGGTGGTGGGTATGACGTTTCAGCGGATCGAGAAGAAGTTCTCATCCATCGTCATGACGGTACGACCTTGGAGGTTGTCTTAAAGCCTGACCCGACTGGAAGTACGCCACAACAGCTGCCCTTACTTTATCCCGGCGACATTTTAGAGGTAAAAAAGAAGTTTGAAGTCAATTGGAGCCTCGTCACCACATTCGCGTACATTATTATTGCTGGTGTTGGGATTATAATTCAGTTGGCGCAGTAGGTTGTGAGGACTGAGTTATGAGTACTGATAACCCACAACCCATGACCCAAAAAATCATCTCTATACTATTCCTAACAAGCTTACTTGCTGTCTCCATATTCGTTGGTTGTGGTGGTGATGATGTGGTCGAAGCTGAGGTTGTCCCGGATCCAGTTGGGTTCGTGAGTGCAACTCCGCCAGGTGGCGATATTGCCCCGAATGCGACGCTCACGCTTACTTTCGATAATCCGCCTACGGATGTCGCTGTCAGTTATACGGATGCAAGCGGTAAGACGCATGTTATTGACACCAGCGAGGTGAGTTATATTGTAAGTCCGGCTATCGCTGCGCAGAACCCTGGTGTTACGGTTTCGGGTAGAGTGGTATTCATTAAAGGTCCCTTTCCGCCGGGTGAGATCTCACTCACAATAACTTGGGCTGACGACAGCATTACGCTTCACTATATAGTTACTGTACCCTGTTGTGGTTCTGGAGTCATCTGAAATGGAGTTTGTAAAGAATCGGGGTTAGAAACCCCTCCCACAGGTAGCAGTCAGCAGTCAGAAAGAATCGGGGTTAGAAACCCCTCCCACAAAGTCCTGAACAAGAATGTAATACAAGGAATGGATTTGATCTATTCACAGACCAAATCCAGGCATCCATTCACAGTTACCTTGAACAGAGAACAAACATAATGTCGAACCTAAATATTAAACCTACACACAAACCTATCAAACAATACTACACCGAACTTGCGGAATATGAACGGCTTGGCGAACAGAACGAAGGCACTGTCCGAGCAGCATTTCAAAGCCTCCTGCAACACTATTCCCGACAAGCTGATCTCACGCTCCTCTGCGAAAAATCACACTATACGCCAGAGAAAAGACGGATAACGCCTGATGGTGAAGTTATCGACACGTTTAAGTTACCCTTCGGATATTGGGAAGCAAAAGATACACAGGACGATCTCTATGTTGAGGCAGCCAAGAAATTTGCCGCTGGCTACCCCTCGAAAAACATCGTCATCCAATCCCCGACGCACGCGCTCCTCTATCAACACGGTCAACTCCAACTCGATTTGGATATCACCGAACCGAGAAACCTCGTCCACGTACTTGAGACCTTCTTCGGGTATCAGGAAGAGAATATCGCAGCGTGGCATACGGCAGTCTCAGAGTTCAGAGAGACTGTACCGGAACTCGGCGAGAAATTGACGGTGCTCATTGAAGCCGAACGCCAAAACAATACACGATTTCAGGAGGCATTCGCTAAATTCCATCAGCAGTGTCAGGCTTTAATCAATCCAAACCTATCTATCGCTGCGGTTGAGGAGATGCTCATCCAACACCTACTCACAGAACGCATCTTCCGCACCGTTTTTAACAACCCCGACTTCACACGCCGCAACATCATCGCACGCGAAATCGAGAACGTCATCGACGCTCTCACCTCACAGACCTTTGACCGCAACGAATTCCTACGTAGTTTAGACCCTTTCTATCTTGCGATTGAACAGACCGCTGCTACGATTACCGACTTCTCGCAAAAACAGGGATTCCTCAACACCGTCTATGAGCAGTTCTTTCAGGGTTTTTCTGTCAAGGTCGCAGACACACACGGCATCGTCTATACACCGCAACCGATTGTCGATTTCATGGTGAAGAGCGTTGAACATATCCTCAATACCGAGTTCAATCGTTCCCTTTCTGATACGGGTGTGAATATCATTGACCCGTTTGTTGGTACCGGTAACTTCATCGTCCGCATCATGCAGGAACTCGATCCGATCTCGTTAGAGCGCAAATACACCGCCGACCCACCAGAACTCCAGTGTAACGAGGTAATGCTCCTACCCTACTACATCGCCAGTCTGAACATAGAGCACGAGTTTTACAATGCAACGAACCGCTATATCCCGTACGAAGGTTTGTGTCTGGTGGATACCTTTGAGTTGGCGGAGGAGCGGGAGCAGTTGGAGATGTTCACCCCCGACAACACTGCACGCGTCGAGAAACAGAAAGACTCCGAGATGTTTGTGGTTATTGGTAATCCCCCTTACAATGTCGGGCAAGTTAATGAGAACGATAACAATAGAAACCGGAAATACGAGACAATGGACAAACGGGTGCGGGATACGTACGCCAAAGACTCCAAAGCAACGCTCAGAACCGCACTCTCTGATCCCTATGTCAAAGCAATTCGGTGGGCATCGGATAGGATAGGAGAGGAAGGTGTTGTCGCTTTTGTAACGAACAACGGATTTCTCGACGGTGTTGCATTTGATGGGATGCGAAAACATCTCACTGAAAATTTTGATGCTATTTATATTCTGGATTTGGGTGGGAATGTCCGTAAGAATCCGAAGTTATCAGGCACAACTCACAATGTTTTTGGGATTCAAGTTGGGGTAAGTATTAATTTTCTTATCAAGAAGACTGGTGACACAAATTCGCTAACTCAAATCTCTTACACTTGTGTTGATGAATTTTGGCGAAAAGAAGACAAGTATAACTACCTTGATTCAAATCAGTATTATCAAAATATTGAGTGGCTGTGGATAACCCCTGACAACCGAAATACATGGCTTACTGAAGGACTCCATGAAGAGTTTGATACCTATATCCCGATGGGAAGTAAGAAAGCAAAAGCAAGCAGAGGTGAGGCTATAAACGTAATTTTCAAAACCTACAGTCTCGGTGTCAACACAAGCCGTGACGCATGGGCATACAACTTTAGCCAAGATACTCTTACTCATAATATGGGCAGGATGATCGAAACTTATAATACGGAAGTTGTTCGGTGGCAACAACAAAAGGATCGAGATGCTAACCTTGATGATTTTGTGCTTGCTGATGATGAGAGAATTAAGTGGAGTCGAAACTTAAAACGGGAGTTGAAGCGAAACAAGATCGCTGAATATGCTGAACACAAAATCAGAAAATCCCTTTATCGTCCTTTCACAGAATCTTATCTGTTTTTTGATTCCATTATGAATGATGAGGTATCCCACTTCCCCTACATTTTCCCGACACCGGAAACTGCAAATGAGAATCGCGTGATTTGTGTTGGAGGTTATGGTCGAAAAGAATTTGCTGTTATGATGAGTATATCTATTCCTAATTTGAATTTCTATGCTGATCCACAACAATCTTTCCCATTCTACACCTACGACGAGGATGGATCAAACCGTAAAGAAAACATCACCGATTGGGCATTAGAACATTTCCGCACGCACTACCAAGACGACACCATCACCAAGTGGGATATATTCCATTATAACTACGGACTTTTACATCATTCGGACTATCGCGAGAAATACGAGGCGAATCTCAAGCGCGATCTGCCGCATATACCCTACGCCAAAGACTTCTGGCGGTTCGCTAATGCAGGCGAGCGGTTAGCAGACCTACACGTCAAATACGAATCCCAACCTGAATACAGCGATCTCAAGTTCATCCAGAACCCCGATCTATCCCTCGATTGGCGCGTCGAGAAGATGCGGCTTTCCAAAGACAAAACCCAAATTTTTTACAACGACTTCCTTACAATAGATGGCATTCCCCCGCAAGTCTTTGACTACCGTCTCGGTAACCGTTCCGCTCTGGAATGGGTGATAGATCAGTATCGCGTGAAGATCGACAAACGGAGTGGGATCGTCAACGATCCAAACCGTGCCGACGACCCACAATACATCGTCAAGTTGATTGGACAGGTTATTACGGTGAGTTTGGAGACAGTGGATGTTGTGGAGAAGATGCCGGAATGGTTATAAGTTATAAGTTATAGGTTATAAGTTAAGATTTGTGGCAGTTGACCGGGTTTTGCCTGAAACAAGACTCTTTTGGGTTATATAGTAAAGCCCATAATTACCTATACACTTATAGAAGGCGCGGTTAGAAACCCCGCCAGCGAATGAGAGGGTTGTTGTTACGTGAAGTGTTCACATATTTTTGGACTTTACTATAACCAGTACATATAACCATAAACTTATACCCAATAGCCACTTATCCTGCCAATCCTTGAATCCTGTAAATCCTGGTTCAGACAACTAATCAACAACGATACCCTTTGACTTCCAGACTGCGATGTGATATACTAAATTGAACCTTAGCGATAGGAAGAGCAAATGAGACGTTTCGGAACTCAAGGGCGTGTATATCCCAATAAACATTACGTTGTCCCTCGTACCGAGGAGATCGCCGATTTTATCAACCGCGTTAAAGAGGGTCGTTATATCGTCCTCTTCGCGCCGCGACAGACCGGCAAGACAACATTTTTTCGTTTGGCACTTGAGATTCTCACTACCCAAGATACAACCTATTTCCCAATACAACTGAATTTTGAGGAATACGAAGAATACGCCGCTGTCGATTTTTATGCTTCCCTCTGTCGAGAGATTAAAAAAGAAATTAAAAGAGTCTTTCAGAAACACAAAGAGGTACCCGCTGACGTATTAGAGCGATTCTTGGCGAATGCGAGGGTAAATGATCATGTGTCAATGCGGGAGTTCTTTGAAGAGTTTGCTGAGCTTCTCTCCGATCATCATAATAAGTGGGCGCGGGTTGTCCTCATCGCTGACGAATTTGATGCGATCCCTCGATCAGCTATCAAAGGCTTTCTGCGTTCGCTTCGGCGTATCTACTTGTCTGACGATGTGCGATGTCCGCATAGTGTTGGTATCGTCGGGGTTAAGGGTATTACGCAGCTCAACTATGACCGCTCTATCTCTCCGTTTAATATCCAAGATGAGTTCAACTTACCGAACTTCACACTTGAACAGGTGCAAGAACTGCTTGGGCAGTATACAGACGAAGTCGGACAAGCCTTCGTCCCTGAGGTTATCGAATCTATTCATAAACAGACCGCGGGGCAACCAGTCCTTGTCAACCGATTTGCCCAGATTCTTACGGAGGAGTTAGACATTGCGAAAACCGAAACGATCTCGATGACCCATTTTACTGAAGCACATGCGCAACTTCTGCAGGAGCCAAACACTAATATCAACCATCTCACAACCAATATCCGCAGAAATCCACGCTTTGAAAGTGTACTGATGCGAATTATGGCACGTGATGAAGGGGTAGATTTCAATCTGGATGATGACATCATCAGTGAACTCGCGACGTATGGTGTGATTAAAAAAAGTGCTGACGGTATGTGTGAGATTCTCAATCCGATTTATCTCTACCGTATTATGAGGACATTCAAGCCAGTTGTAAATGGATTGGAGCACGAATACTTTCCAGAAGACACCGAAGATCCAATCTCTGGTTACCTCACATCTACGGGGCAGATTGAATTGGAGGCGTTACTTGATAACTTCCAAGATTTCATCGCACGGGCAGGGTTCAGGATTCTACAGGTGCCAGATACACCACAAGAATCGGTGGGACGACACCTTCTACTCGCATATCTCGACGCGTTTGTGAAACGTATCGGTGGCGTGATGCACATTGAAGTACAAACAGGACGAGGTAGAATGGATCTCCTTATCACCCATAATCAGCGAAAATACATCGTTGAGACAAAAGTTTGGAGAGGTGATAACCGCTACCAATCAGGCAAAAAGCAACTTGCAGCGTATCTAAAGTTGGAAGGCACCGTTGAAGGATATTATGTCGTTTTTGATCATCGACAAAACCCGGAACCTCGTGTGGAAACGGAGACTGTTGATGGTGTATCAATTCGAAGTTATGTCATTCCTGTGGTGCAAGAGGTACCCTCAAGCACGCTCGAAGAAAAAGCAAAAAATACTTTCATAATTAGGTAAAACACTTTATGAACCGGCACTTTATATATAGCTTCATCGCAATTTTCATACTCATATCTATACCGGCAGCGGCGGATAGTTCAGACATACACCAAAATGCTGGCACCCGTGCTATGACATTCCTCAAAATCGGGGTCGGTGCTGAGGCGATGGGTATGGGGGAATCCCAAGTCGCTGCGACGGATGACCTCTACGCATCATACTGGAATCCCGCGGGTCTTACCAAACTCCAAAAGCCACAACTCGCACTCATGCATAACGAATGGTTCGCCGGAATCAATCATGAATTCGTTGGGTTCGCACTTCCGATTGAGAGTGTTGGGACTATTGGTGTGAGTTCAAGTTTCCTGTCTTTTGGTGAATTGCAAGGACGGGACAGAGAGGGGAATGAAACAAGTATCTTCCGTCCTTATGATCTGGCGTTGATTCTCTCGTATGCACGCAGCTTTGGGAGTGCGCTCGCTTTCGGGACAAACGCGAAATTCCTGCGCGAGCAGATTGCTGACGAGAGTGGGACGGGTATCGCATTCGATTTTGGTGCGTTATACACCTTTCAAGAGATGCCGCTCGCCATAGGATTCAACGCACAGCACCTCGGACCGAGGGTGCAGTTTATCGAAGAGGCGTTTGGTCTTCCTGTTACTTTTAGGTTGGGGGTTGCTTACAAACTCTGGAATGATGCCTTCATGCTGACCACGGACATCATCCGTCCATCCGACAACCATATTGCGGCTGCAGTCGGCGCGGAATACACGATAGGCAACATCTTGCATCTCCGTACCGGCTACAAGTACCAGCTCGGCGGCAACGATTTAGGGGCGATCTCTGGGCTTGCCGGTGGTTTCGGGTTGACGCTTCTGAGGTTCCAACTCGATTACGCGCTCGTCCCATTCGGTGTTCTCGGACTAACGCATCGTTTTTCGTTAGTTGCCAATTTTTAGTCGGAGCAAGCGTTAATAAACGCTTCAAATAGTTTGCGTCTGTGTTCAAGGAATTCGTCGGTCTCGATCATCCGCTCCGGGTGGTATTGCACGCCAAGTACAAACTGCTTTGAAGGGTTTTCCATTGCTTCGATGACCCCATCTGCTGATTTAGCGGTGACAACAAAACCCTCTCCAATCTCGTCTACTGCTTGATGATGCGCTGAATTCACCTCGTCTGTATTTTTCTCTACCAGTTTACTTAGCCGACTGTTCGGGTCAATCTCAATCTCGTGCTGAGCATCGTCTCCATAACTTATTGCTGGGTGTATCAAGGGTTCCTCAATCTGAGAGGGAACGTCTTGATACAAACTTCCGCCCATTGCAACACTCATAATTTGGATTCCGCGGCAGATACCGAAAACTGGGAGGTCTGCCTCTATTGCTTCTTGACATAGAGGGAGTTCCAATTCATCGCGGTCTTCGCTAACGTATTTGAGCGATGGATGCCATTCTTGACCGAAGTAATCGGGATGAATATCGCCGCCACCTGTAAGTAAAAGTCCGTCTATTTTGTCGAGTTTAAAATCAGATATGCCCGGGTAAAGTGGGAGAGGTATGCCACCGTGTTCTTCAATTGCGCGAATGTAATTTTTTGAAGTGCCGGTTATATCGCTGGAGCTAAATGTAATTCCAATAATAGGTTTCATATAAAAACCCTCCTTTTGAGTCGTTTTTTCTCCTTAAATTATACCATGTTTCGATGCCAAATAACAAACTGGAATCGTCAGAATTAGGATTTACAGGATTCGTGGATTCCCGAACAAGTTGGGGCATCCACACACCATACACCTTTCGCACCGCTGGTGCTATGGTTTTGGTATCATACAGATACTATACACCTTCCGCACCTCTGGTGCTGAGATACACTTCTAAAGCCTCAGAGAGGCGATAGGCGTATAGCAATGCGTAGAACACACCACAATCCGCGAAACCCTTGTAATCCGATAAATCCGCGATTCAGACAACTGACATTTGACCGCTGATCCTTATAATCCTGCCAATCCTTGAATCCTGTAAATCTTGGTTCAGACAACAACTCACAACCCACAACCCATAACCCAACGCCCACAACCAATTTGCATTATTTCAAGACGCGTGGTATAATTTACATACAATATTTATGTTACACCGCGAAGATACTGAAAACGAATTATCCATCATAGAAGATGGCACACCGATACTCACATACTGTTATGGCGATCCTGAGCGTCCGCCCTATTTTCATCCGCTCTATGCTCCAAACGGGCAGGTGGTGACGGAGGGTGCGGAAACCCGAGCACAGTATCCCCCAGGGATTTGTTTCATACTCGGAACCGTCAACGGCGAGAAACTCGATCAACAGCCACTAACACGTGAACGGATGTTGTCTGCTGAAGAGACTTCTGAAGAATTTACGGTCGTCACCACGTGGAACGCTCAAGAACCGTTCCTGATAGAAACACTCACGACGCAGGTACATCCCCGTCAAACCGAAGTGCAGATATTGGATATAGATGTGTTACTACACGCACCAACGACGTCGCTTGAATTTGCAGGGAACACAGGGGTTGGTTACTACGCCATAGAGATGGAATACCGTAAAGCATCGGATGCTGACGGACGGATCGGTCAATCGGAAGTCAACGAAAAAACATCGGCGTGGGGTACGCTTTCTGGCATTACGACTGTTGAGCAAAATGCTGTCGGTGTAGCGGTTTTTCCGCATCAGCGCAACGGTGAAACAACGTTTTTTGCCGAAGATGTATCGTTCGGGTTTCTGTTCGCACAGACTGCTCCGTTCACAGTGGACGCTGGTGAGACGCATACCTTGAAATATCGGGTGCTTGTGTACGCTGGTGATTTGTTTACGGTTGATGTTTGGGAGTATCATGAGGATTACGTTGGGTAATATGTAGTTTCCATTGTCTGAACCAGGATTTACAGGATTCAAGGATTTTCAGGATTATTTGAAGTCATATAGAACGCCTTGGTAGCAATTTAGGTTTGAGTAAAAAATATTTTGATTTTATGAATGATAAGATACTTTTCCCACTTTACGATAAAGGTGAACAAGTAAACACACCGCCTCAAGAATCGCAGGCAGCGACACCTTCGCATGCCCGTCGGGTTTACATCGAAACCTACGGGTGCCAGATGAACGTCAGCGATAGTGAACTCATGGCAGGCATTCTGACGCAAAACGGTCACCAGACGGTTTCGCAGCTTGACGATGCAGATGTTGTCCTCGTTAATACTTGCGCGATACGGGAAAATGCGGAAACGAAAGTCATTAATCGGTTGATCCAGCTCAATCACCGTAAACGCCGCCAACCGGATATGATTATCGGTGTCTGTGGATGTATGGCGCAGCACCTCCGGGACAAACTCTTGGACGCTGCTCCGTATGTTGATCTTGTGATGGGACCCGATGCATACCGAGATTTGCCCGTGGCACTTGATTCTTTGGCACGTGGTGTGGAATCGCACGTCTCCATGACAGACCGAGATCCGTTTGTTGGATTGCGTTTGGACAAAAGTGAGGATTACGCCGACATCGCACCTATCCGAAAAGAGGGGATTCGGGCATGGCTCACGATTCAACGTGGTTGTGATAAGATGTGCACCTTTTGCATCGTCCCGTTCGTCCGTGGGAGAGAGCGGAGTCTACCGCTAAAACTCCTCGTTGAAGATGTCGAAAAACTTGTAGATCAAGGCTTTAAAGAGGTTGTCCTTCTCGGTCAGACGGTTAACTCCTATCACGACAATGCCGCCGATTTTGGAGACCTCCTCTATGCTGTCGGTGATGTGAATGGATTGGAACGCGTCCGGTTTACCTCCCCACACCCCGCAGATGCGACGGATAGTATGATTGACGCAATGGCAAGTTCGCCAAGTGTCTGTAAACACCTGCATCTCCCACTACAGTCGGGTTCAACCGAAGTGCTTGAGCGGATGCGCCGCACTTACACGGCGGAGGAATACCGCGACCTCGTTTCCAAACTCCGTGAACGTATCCCCGACATTGCCATCACGACCGATGTGATTGTCGGTTTCTGCGGCGAGACGGAAGAAGAGTTTATGGAGACCTATAAGATGATGGCGGACATCCGTTATGACTCAGCGTTTATGTTCAAGTATTCTGAACGTGAGGGAACCCTCGCGCATAAAGCCTTCCCTGATGATGTGCCGGAAACGGTAAAGGGTGAACGTCTCGAACGGATTATCGGACTCCAAGAGAAAATCTCCGCAGGTATTAACACTGCTACTGTCGGCGACACTGTCCCTGTGCTTGTAGAAGGCGAATCGCGTCGGGATGCGGATAATTACCATGGAAAGACGGATGGTTTCAAAACGGCTGTATTTCCGAAAGCCGATAGCAAAATAGGAGAGGTTGTCAACGTTCGCGTTGACACAACAACTGCGCATACCTTGATTGGACAGATTGTTTAATGGATACACTTAGAATCAAAAGTAAAGTCGAAATTGAGAAGATGAAGCGGAGCGGTCAAGCTGCAGCGACTGTGTTAAAACGCATCGGAGAGGCAATCGGTCCTGGTGTATCGACTGCCGATTTGGAACGCATTTCACGCGATACAATCGCCGAAGTCAACGCCATATCTTCCTTTTTAGGCTACCAGCTCCCGGAACACGAACCCTACCCCGCCACGATATGTACCTCTATCAACGATGTTGTCATCCACGGGATTCCAGATGAAAGCCAAGTGCTGAAAGATGGGGACATCATCGGGATAGATACGGCTGTCAGTATCGACGGTTACCACGGCGATAACGCATATACTTTTGCGGTTGGCGGCATCTCACCGTCGGCTGAACGTCTGCTTAAGGTAACGCGGAGTTCGCTCTACGATGCGATTGTTGAAGCGAAACCGGGAAACCGTATCGGCGACATCTCTTCCAAATTGCAGGATGGTGCAGAATCCAACGGGTTCTCTGTCCTCCAGAACTTTTCTGGACACGGTATCGGACGGAGTCTCCATGAAGCACCAGAGGTTCCGTGCATGGGGGTCGCGGGTCGTGGTTTACGGTTGAGACCGGGGATGGTGCTCGCTATTGAGACGATGGTAAATGTGGGACTCCCGGATGTCCAGATACTCGAAGATGGATGGACTGTTTCAACAATAGACGGAAGCCTCTCAGCTCTCTTTGAACATACTGTAGCGATTCTCTCGGACGGACCCGAAATCTTAACGGGGAGTGCATTGTGGGATTTGTAGAGAAGAGGGTCGGGAATCGGAGTTCCGTTCTATGGAAAGCTATCAGCAGTCAGCGGTCAGCAAGAGTCGGGAATCGGAGTTCCCTCCTACAGGAAAACTAACAACTAAAATACATGAAAATTATAGCCATTATCACTGCAATTCTTATTTTTATCTCCCTCTATCTTATTTTCGGATACGCTCGGGTTGAAGGCACTATGCTTGAGGTTCAAAAGATCTTCTACTACCACGTCTCCGCGGCATTGACCGTATTTGTGGCGTTCGGTGTCAACTGCGTCTTCAGTATCAAATACCTCATCCAACGGAAACCCAACGACGACCTGCTTGCTGTCGCCGCAGCGGAACTCGGTATCGTTTTCTGCACGATCGCTCTCCTCTCTGGACCTATATGGGCGCGATACGCATGGAATACATGGTGGAATTGGGAACCGCGCCTCACCAGTACACTCGTGCTTTGGCTCATGTATGTTGGTTATTTCATTCTCCGCTCCGCCTTGGAGGGAGACAGACGTAGCGTCTATTCTGCTGTCCTCGGCATCGTCGCTTTCCTTGATGTCCCGATTGTCTATTACGCTGTGGATATTTGGCAGGGAGGGTTGCATCCTGACCGCGGCACGAAGTGGAGTCTTGAAGCGACAATGCGGCATACATGGATGGTAGCACTGATCGCACTCATTATGTTGTTCGTATTCTTACTCATCGTCCGGTATCGTATGAAAAAGGCGCAGGCGCGCTATGAAGTGATTCAACAGAGACATCTCACGGAGGCATCTTCATGAAGATAGCAGTTTTAGTCAGTTTTATAGCGGTTTTGGTTGTGTTCTTTTTCGTTGCACAGGTGCCGGTCACCTTAACATCGGACGAAGTTGCGAAGGCTGTCTCGGAGGCTACTGCTGAATCTGGGGTGCCTGTAGATGAAGAGGTGTTGGAACGGGCAGTCCAGTTATCTGTTGCGAAACTCGAAAAGGGACAAAGCACGCGTCTGAAATATCTCGCCTCCGCGTATCTCGTTATCTGGTTGGTGTTTGTGCTCTATGTGCTGCAATTGGATCGACAACAGCAGGAACTCGACAGACGTCTCGCGCAACTTGAACAAGAATCTGATACCCAATAGCTGCCTCCCGCCTACCCAAAAAACATTATCACCTATCGTAAACTATTGAGATGTATTGGCGTTTTATTATTTTGACACCTTGTAGTATAATCTGTTAGATTGTGCTTGGGATGACGCAAACTAAAAGTTTGCGCTACAAAAAATTCCGGTAATGGAGGTACAAAATGAAAACGTTCCTTTTTGAATCACAACGAACAGTCGAAAAGTCGCTTGAAGAAGTTTTCTCATTCTTTTCTAATGCGCATAACCTTGCTGCGATTACACCGCAGGAGCTCGATCTTAAAATCCTAACGCCTGCTCCGATTGAAATGGCACCCGGAACGCTAATCGATTATCAACTGAAACTCCACGGCATCCCACTCCGCTGGCAGACCGAGATTACCGAGTGGAATCCACCGCACAGTTTTGTTGATGTACAGCGGCACGGTCCTTATCGGCTTTGGCGACATACGCATATCTTTTCAGAGACAGAAGATGGGGTTGTTGTAGACGATTCCGTTGAATACGCCGTTTGGGGCAATCAACTCATTAACAAATTTTTCGTGCGTCCTGATCTGGAAAAAATATTTGGATACCGCTCGGAGCAGCTGAATAAAATATTTTCCGAGACTTAATACTTCATAGAAAAAACAAGAATCCACCATACAATCGGATTCGGTCGTAATAATGCATGACCCGCTCTACATAATATAAAGTCTCGTTAGAACCCTCAAAATGACCGTGGCGAGGTACCCCGCTTTCCCACACTTCCCTATGGATATCCGTATGCTGTTTCGTCAGTTGACTCAGGGCAATGCTCACAGGAGCCCACAGCATTGGGTTTGACGTTTTACCGTGACGGATGAGTGCTTGTGCATCGCGAACCCGTCCCAGTCCGCCGTTGTAACTCGCTAACACCAATCGATGCCGATCCTCGTCCGGACTATCAGGAAATGCGTTATACAAGGTGTGTAGATAGCGCGCCGCACCTGCGATATTCTGTTCGGCATCCAGTGGGTCTGCCACACCGAGCTCCTTTGCCGTCGTAGGCATCAGTTGTGTCAAGCCTTGCGCACCTACCGGGCTTTTCGCCTTTTTGTTGAACCCGGATTCCTGTAGAATCAACGCACAGATGAACCGAGCGTCCAAATCCTCTTTGACGGCGTGTTTCTGGATTAATCCTTTGTATTGGAGTATCTTTGGGGTAAGTACAAGCAGTCGAAAATCCGGCGGAAAACCGTTGATAACTCCACTAATCAGGAAAATCAAAATAAGTGTCATAATAATGATGAGGATTGTGCGTTTACGTGGCATATTATTGGGTTATAAGTTATGAGTTCTGGGTTATAAGTTATAGGTTATAAGTTGTAGGTTATAAGTTGTAGGTTATAAGTTGTAGGTTATAAGTTATAGGTTATAAGTTAAGCCTCATGCAGTTATATGTGTTTGGTATTACACAAGCACCTTTAACCAACAACCAAGTACCGACTACCTCTCAAAAAATATAACCTGCATGGAACATAAACCTGTGGTTTTGGCTTGTTTTTCCTTTGTGGTGTTCGCTATTTTGTGTTTGTTCCCATGCGTAAGAGAGCGAAGCGTTCCACGCATCTAATGGACGGTAAGCCAACCCAACACCGATTTCTGTCGTTCGGGCGACGATACCCGTAGGGAACGGCAGTGTTTCGTAGTCTTCACCGTAAAACCTGTCGGCAATTGTCCCTTCACCGTGTCGAGTCAGGGCTGTGCGAATTTCTGCTGCCGTGGAAACAGTGAATTGATAAGAGGCAGACAATCGCACCGTATCGGAATCCGTACTTATCGGGTGACCAATCGCATAACCGAAATGCGTGAACTGGTTATCAGGCACAAGATGCGTGTATGCCCATCTGTTAACGCGTGCATATTCAGTGTGGATGCCAAGCTGCCGTTCTAACCATCGTGGATACCACGTCCCACCTAAAAGCCATGCCACTGCATGCGGATCGTTTGAAGTCGGCACATATTGAATATCGTCGATAACCCACTCACCATAAAGACGCACACCGTCAATCGGACGTATGGCTGCGTCGAAGGCAAACATAACGTTATCATCGGCTTTGGCGTGATATTGGAGTGCGTAATAAAAAGTAATCGGATTCGCGTATTCCCACTCCAGTGTCTGCGCGTCGCCGCCATAAAGCACCCACTCAGCAACCCCGATTTCCACGCGATCGTTGAATTGATAGTCGAGTCGGTGTCCGCTCATATAGCGTTTCGCCAGATACCGTTTTTTGCCGTCGTCATACCAAGTTGAATTAAGTTGCGTTGTAAAAGCGGTCGCTTTGAGCTTTTTTCCGAGTTTAGCCGTGAGCCGAACCTGATCAAACGGCGGTGAATTGTCCGAGATGCCTACAGTTTTGTGTGGGCTTGCACCCCAGAAAAGCCAGTCTCTCCCCACGAGCAAATTGAGATGTTCGCTGTTCACTTGTAAGTAGCTTCTTTTGAAGTCTATGATATAATCTCGGGCGCGGTGCCACGGCTCAAAACGTGTTTCTGCGGTTTTTGCGTCAAGTGGACTGCTTTCAAAGTTCTGCCCCTCAAATTCGGAGTAGAGCGTTACACGCGGCACAGTGCCTTTTTCGAGATTTCCGAGTGTATACTGGAGCGCACTTTCAATTGCGGGTGCTATTTTTTCCTCTGTTGCCCGGAGTTGTGGCAATGCTGTTATCGCCAATCCGTGTTCGCCTGCAATTTCTGATTGAAATTCCCGTTTAAGTTTTTCAAGGAGTTTCCTATCTATTGCCGAAGCAACGACCTTACCTGACTGAATCCGAGATTCCGCCTGCTCTATAATCCGTGCGATTTCTGCCCGTGAGAGTGGTGCGGTCTGCCGATGGAAACCACCGGTTATACCGTTGGTCTCTAATTTCGCGAGTGCTTCAGTAATCCATCCGTCGAAGTTCAGGGGGGCATCGGGTGCACCGTAGGCAGCGTTCAAAATGAACAATAACGCGAGGCAGACATAGAATAATGGTTGTGGGTTGTTAGAAGAACGGCTGTCAGCAGTTAGGTCGTTCACTGCGTTCACTTTCAGCAGTCGGTAAAGAGGTTTTGGCTGAATGCGACCACCTCTTAACTGGCAACCGAAAGGGAATCTGCGTAGCCGATTTCCGTACCGACTACTGACTGCCATTCGCTGCCTCCAGTTTTTTTACGTAGGCATCAATGTGTCGAAACTGCCATGTCCAGCGTGTGTTGTAAAGGAACTGCCGGAGATCGAAGCGGTTGTCGTCTGGTGAGTAAGATTCGGCGTGGTAGGATGGCGTCAACGTCGTCAGTTTGTGTCGATTGATAGCGTAGTACCTGAAGAACCGTTTTACCTTTTCGGCGACCTCACGCGGCGGGAGGTGATCCCACTCCTGCACTAATTTTTCAAACATGCTGACGGGACCGCACTGCTCCATTTTTCGGAGTTGTCCGAAGCGGGTCAATTCCGCATAAGTCATACCCATATCGTCTTCATCGGTTTGCGTGTAGGTTTCAGTTATCGGTTCGAGTTCCGCTGTCGGTGGTGCCTCAACGATTTCAGCAAGTGCGGAATAACCGAGTTCGTCTTTTGCCCAATTCAGGAACCTCCGCAGATCGTGTTTGCTAATGCCGCCGATCGGATTGATGTCGCCGCTACTGCAATCGTATTTTGTAAGGTACCCCCGGAGTGCTTCGTCAACGTTACCGGTGCCTAAAACAAGGAGTGTCCCTTGACGGTTTCGTGTCCACGGCATCATCTGTGCAAAGAGGTAACTGATCACCATTCGCAATCTTGCCTGTATGTTTTGAAGGGCTTGGTTTTCTGTATATGTTCCACCTTCGACCTTGAAACGCGGTGTTTTCTGCGTGATACGCGTAAAGAGCGATTGCAGGGCACTAACGAGTCCGTCCATGTTAATGTTCAGATGGGATGCTCCTATCTCCTCTGCAAGCTGCTTGGCACGTTTCTGCGTCTCACGCGAACTGTTTTCTGTTCCGATATAACATGTATACAACAGACGATTCGCAAGAAGGCGCGGATCTGTGAAGACGTCAGGCGTTTCGCCTTTTTCCAACCACCGTTCAACGTCGCTGAT
The DNA here is from genome assembly GCA_958295815.1 of Candidatus Poribacteria bacterium. Taxonomy (GTDB): domain Bacteria; phylum Poribacteria; class WGA-4E; order WGA-4E; family WGA-3G; genus WGA-3G. The sequence goes on from OY282374.1 coordinate 2,172,447, forward strand.
AACGGCTTCATCGTTTTCGTGGATTGCTTTAGCAACGAGTTGACACATCGAACCCACAAGCGTTGCAACAGCACCGCTATCTGCACCGCCAGAGAGCGGAATGAAGTATCCGGCTGCGCCGGATCTGCGTAGATAGTCCCAAAGCCAACACGCCGGACCGAGGGCTATCTCCTCCTCCGGTATGTGATAGTGCGGGACGATCTTTGGACTCACTCTCGGTGTGTTTTCCGGGTGTGGCGGGTCAAATTCAAAATCGACATCAATCTGCGGAAGTGGTTCCGTTTTGCTGGCTTGGACAGCTCGACTCGCCTTTGTACCACGATAAGCACGGACATCGTTAAGGTTTACCGTTGCCGTGATTACCTCTACATCTTTGAGTGAGAATTGGGAGCCTTGTGCCAAGATTTCGCCGTTTTGGGCGATCAGAGCGCAGCCGTCAAAATAGAGTCTACCGCCGTCACATCCCTGTTGGTTAGCGTAGAGATAGACGCCACCGTTTTTCTCACTGGCGTTTCGGATGAGTGCGATCCTTGTCTCCAATTTCCGCAATTCATGGTGAGAACCCGACCCGTTCGCGATGATCTCGACACCCGCATTACCGAAGTGGATATGTGGACTCATCGGTACGAACAATTCCTCGCAGGTCTCGGATGCCAAGAGCGTATCGCCGGTTGAAATTGCTGCGATACCGATAGGGACATTTTGTTGTCCAGTCAGTTCGCGAATCTGGCGCGGTAGCGTGTAAGGTTGGGTCGTCCAACCGTGTTCCCAGGGTGTAAACCACCGATGTTCTCGGTAGTTTCCATCGCTCGCAAGTGTCATCTTCGGACGGATCAACAACACCTTACCATCTAACACGAAAACCCGACAGTTATACCTGACATTTTTATCCATGACAGGCATACCGATGTCGCACAGAATTCCGTCTGTGTATTTCCCTTTGAGGATATACGCCAGCGATTCCCAACTGTGCTGTAGCGTGTCTAATTCCAGAAAATGGTCTTCACAAGAGTAGCCCGTGATTTCCAATTCCGGTCCCAGCCGATACCGCGCACCGCGCGCCTTTGCCATCTCGATGGATTCAATAATACGCTCTGTATTACCCTCAAAATCGAGACTCCACTGGTTTAGATTGCACGTTGCGAGTACAGCTTTCATGGCTTAATGGTTATGGGTTATGGGTTATGGGTTATGGGTTATAAGTTAAAGCCTGTGGTAATTGATTCGGTTAGCATGAAACATACCTCTTAACTAATAACTAAGTACCAAGTCCCTATAACCCACAACCCTCTCCTACGTTTTCTGTGGTTTTTTACGCGCCGCTGGGAACAAGATGTTATTCAATATGAGCCTATATCCGGGTGAATGTTTGTGCAAATCGAGATTCGTCGGGATTCTTCCCTCGCCAACAAGGTGACGATAATCCTCTGGATCGTGTCCACCGAGGAACGTGAAGGTCCCCTTTCCCATTTTACCGTGGATATATTTCGCGTAGTTACTGCCTTCCACTTCTCCTAAGATCGTAATGGAACCCCGAATCCTGTCCATGTTAAACGATGTTGTCTGTCCGAGGTAGCCTGGCACGACGCTCACATGGTTTTGCGTGAGCATCGTTGGGATTGGATCGTGCTTTGCGGCGAATTCAAAAAGCTTGAAATCCTCAACGCCGCTCTGTGCATCCCTGTCAGGATTAGGATTGTCTATATCCGAGAATTCGTATCGGAACGGATTCGTGTAGAGTTTGAAATTCTCAAACGCCAAAGTCCGCTGAAAATCGAGGTGTGCCTCCGCATCTGACCCGATCGGTGTGCCATCTAATTCAGGCGCAACAATATCGATTGCTCCACCACGTGTCGCTAATGCGATATCCAACGTTTCTGGTGCGGAACACATCGCGAAGATGAATCCACCGTTGATGATATAGTCGGCGATCATCTGTGCTGTCTCACCTTTGTGCCGTGCGACCCGTCGAAAACCCGCTTCTGTAGCGGCTTGTTCAAACATCAGCATCCGTTGTTGATACCATACCTGCGTGGAAAACGAGGCGTGGAACTTGCCGTGTTGACCCGTGAAATCCTCATGATGCAGATGCAGCCAATCGTAATCGCCTGTTTCTAAGACACCGCTTTGGACCTCTTTATCCCAGATTTCGTCGTAAGGAATCTGTGCGTAATCCAGTGCGATTTTGACGGCGTCATCCCAGGGATCTCGGTAAGGCGATGCCTCGGAGGGCGCGTATACCGCAATTTTCGGTGCCTTTTCCAAGAGGATCTCGTCCATGTTGTTGCCCTGCAGAACGGTCTCCTTGATGCTGCTGTACGTTGCATTGTCCATCGGTTCAAAACGGATACCCATGAGTGCGGCATGCAGGCGGACATCTGGCGAATCCGGTAGCACGAACGCACCGCCTCGGTAGTTCAGCCACCAAAAGCATCGGTACTCACGTGGTACTTCTAATGCCCAGTATGTCAACCCGTAAGCCTTCAGATGATTGGTTTGCGCGCCTGCCTCCATCGGTATTAAGAGCCATTGCGCAGTTGCGGCGTTTATACCGATAAAGAACAATATGAGTAATAGGAACGAGGTCCTGAGACCTCTACCTATGATATGGATGATTTTGGTCGGAATCGTTTTCATTGATTTTTACTCGGAGTATTCGCTTGTGGCGTGCCTGCTGCAGCCGCGGGTTCACTGCCAAATACGACTTGCCCGTTATGCATCAGGGGAGTCTCGGTGGTTCTTGGATCCATTGTATCGATTTTCCAGAGTTGTCCATTATTTTCATAGACAATCCACCGACCCTCTGGTGGTACCCAGACCGGATGCGATCCGCCTTTTCGAGTGAGCTGCTGCTCCATAGGCACCCCGTCATCGGAATAGGTAATAAGCCAAATCTGTTGGTAGTCGCCTATCGTTCGCGTGAATGCGAGTTGATTCGGGTTCGCGGGTGACCATGTCGGTTCTATATCGTCTGTATCTGGAGATATTACAATCGGCTCAACGCTCTGTGCGACTTGATCAAAGGCATAGATATTGCGGTTCTGTTCGCCATCGTTTGAAAACATCGCGTCTGGATTTTCGATTGTCCCGACTGTAACGTAAGCGAGCATTGAGCTGTCGCTGTTCCATGCGGGTGTGAAACTTTGCATCGCAGTTGACGGCACAACGAAGTCAGATTCGCTCGGAATATGCCGTATGATGACGCGACTGCGGTTTCCCAATCCCGGACGAGTATAGGCAACATATTCGGCGTCGGGTGAGATTGCAGTATCGTCTGCCATCTGTCGTCTGTCAAGAAGCAGACCGCCATTCGGCATATCACGATTCCGAAGAATGACGTTCCCATCTCTGTCTTGATAGACAAGCGTCCCATCGTTGGCGACTGTCGGATTGTAGCCGACCCCTAAAGGCGTGCTACCGCCGTCGGGCGACATTCCCCAGATGACATCGTCGTAAGCAAAGTAGATGAACGCTGGCAATTGATCCACTGTTTCTAATGTAGACATATCCGGTTCTTGCGCATTTTCGGATTCGCGCATCTGTGTGCTGTTTTTCTCTATCAGCTTCGGGTCAATATCTTTTTTCAGGCTAAACTCTTCCATGCCACCTGATTCCCAACCTGAACCCTTGGCTTTCCAGATAAAACCGAGTCCCTTCGTCCAATACTTCCATTCCTCATTTAAACGTCCGTTGCGGGTGACACGAAAAATGTCTTCAGGTTCACCATAGCGTTTCCTAATTTCCCAACGACCCCCGTCCTCAATTTCCGCCATATTTCCATCTCTATCAATGTAGACTGCGAGAATTTCAATGTCAATATGTGCTGTTGTTTCTCCGGGAAACACATTAACAGGCATCGGCTCACCGCGGACAGGATGCCGTGTGCCGTATATCCCGACCCCATCAGCGATACCTGTCATCTGGTCGTTGTTAGCGTCCATTATTGCCATGATGTAATAACTGCCAGGGAGCACGCTGACTTGGTAGCTGCCATCACTGGCAACATCAATCGGCATTGCAATCGGGGCACTGAAATCAGCCGTGTAAGAAAGTGTTAAAATGCCCTGCTGAATAGCCTGTCCGTCCCAGATGACGCGTCCGGCAATACTGCCTTGTTCAATGTGTGTTTCTATACTCGGTGGGGTTGCGTGAAGGAGTCCGTTGGAATCGTAGCGAGCACTTAGCACAAGTTCAATCTCTTGTGTGTCATTTTCTGCTAACGTTAGGGCGGATGGGGGCTGCGTTGTAATGTCCACTGTGCCGTAACCACCTAACCCGTCGCCTTTGCTGTATCTGCCGTCTTTGTCGGCGTCGAGATTGGCGATGACATAGTATTCGTCGGCTGGGAGTGCGAAGCGGAATGTACCACTCGGACCGGTTTCTGCACTTGCAACCGGCGTAACCAAGGCGGAATCTGAGTAGACTTCAATCCGTGCACTTCCATCTTTCGGAACCGGAGATACAGTGCCTGATAGTGTACTTGTGGCTTTTTCTTGTGTTTTTTTGCGGGTCTGATAGGTAGCCGTAATTGCGACTTCTATATTTTCGGTGAATTTATTCGCAGAAACCAAAACAGGTTGCGGGAAGTTCCCACGTTTCCGCATATCCTCAACGCCGTAGAATCCGAAGTCGTCACCCGTATCCAGTTTATTCGTCCTGTTGTTATCAACAATCGCCATTAGGTAGTATTTTCCCGGCGGGAGATTGAGCGTCCAGCTACCAGTGTCTGTCATTTTGGCAATACCAGCGCGATATTTCCAAGATAAATCTGTATACGCAAGGATTAACGCCGTTGAATCTGCTCTGAGAGATTTCGGGTTATTGGGTGCCTGACGAAGGAAGCTGATTGTGCCGCTACACCCCGATGTTGCTTTGCGTAACTCCGTCTGGAATTGCTGGAATTGGGTTGGTGCGTATTCGGATAACGGAACGACCTTCGGTGCACCGTCGACATAGGTGGCTCGTGCTGTTATCGGGATTTCTAAACCTCGAATCTTTTCTCCGTCTTGGACCTCAATTACCTGTTTGTTTTGTGTTTTGTCATTCCAGTCGGTAATTCCGAACATACCCAAACCGTCACCGGTATCAAAGCTGCCAGATTTATCGACATCAACGTAAGCGACGAGATAGTAGCGTCCGGGTTCTACGCGGAGTGTGAATTGTCCATCGCCGAGTTGTGGGATCCCGCTGATATAAACCTGCTGGAGTGCTTCGTCCCAATAGACGGACACACTTGTATGTGACAGGTCTTGTCCTTTCCAGACGACTTTCCCTGCCAAGGTTGCCGTCATCCGTTTTGCCGTAGCGTCCTTCTGCGTTTGACAGAGTGCCTCACCGACAAGCCCGATACTGATGGTAAGTAGTAAAAGCATCAACCGTTTCATTTCTGTTCCTTCACGTTGTTTTTTCATGTTTTTTGATAATTATAATACTAACACATAGCACGATCATTTGCAAATAGAGATTCTTATGGGGTTTTGGGTTATAAGTTATAAGTTATAAGTTATAAGTTAATCCTTGTGGTAATTGCGCAGGTTTAGTATGCAGAAGCACTTTTGGGTTATGGGTAGTGGGTTGTCTGAACCAGGATTTACAGGATTCAAGGATTTTCAGGATTATAGGGAAGATGAATCAACGCCGAATGCGCGTGTTGCCTCGCAGTGAGAGTCGGCGGGGGTTGAAAACCTCTCCCACATTTACAATATATTTGGTTTGGGTGTTTCAGAGTGTTAGTGTCAAAAATTTTACACACTTATCGGTAATTGCACTTGAAAAATAATAATAATTCTTATATAATAAATATAAAATAAAATAATATATATGAGTCAATATTATTTTGGATGTTGTTATTTCCCTTGTTGCCAAACAGATATGGTTGAAGATCATTGCTGCGAATGAAATTAATGGAGAACCTTTATGACCCGCAAAGTCGCTATGTTCATGGTAGTTGTCTTGTTTTTCAACATTTCACTGTCCTGTTTCCCACAGCTGATAGACGTACAACAACTGGCGAAAGCCGACGCAGAAACTGATACTAATAGAGATATGTGGCTCTTTTTAAGTGGCAGTACTTGTGCACTGGGAATTCTTGCTGGATACGGTGTAGGTTCAATGATTGATCCCAATTGGACTTCTGGACTTTTGGGATCAAGCCCTAATGATGCCCAGTGCAATGGAATGTTTATAGGTCCAGCAGTGGGTTACCTATCTCTATTGATTGCAATCTCCGTGATTCCTGCGCGTCCTTCAGCTGAGAGACTCCTCGGAAAATCACCTGAATATATTCAGGCTTATACCAAGGCATATAAGGATGAAACTCAGTGGATTCGGACCAAGTCGATGTACGTGGGAATTATCCCCGGAACTTTCTTTGGGTGCCTAATCGCGTATGCGATACTCACATCCGGCTACTGATAACCTACTATGCCTTTATTAGTCTTTCCTATCCGTGTTGTGCGGGGTTAGAAACCCCGCCAGCGAATGAGAGGGTTGTTGCTACGTGAAATGTTCACATATTTTCGGACTTTACTAAAAAAACTACTATAAATAGAAAAGTGGTGAATAGCAAAGCCACTCACACTCAGTAAATATTTCCCGCAACGACTTATTATGATTTAACCCACCACCCCTAACCGAAAGCACACCAGTTTGCGTACTCACAACTCATAACCTTCTCCTAAATTGTGCTATTCAGTTTTTGGATTTTTCTGGATTCTATAGAAGAAATCGGGATTCGGAGATCCCTCCTACAAAAAAACTGAATGTCCCTGCTGTCTCCCAAAAAATTTGACTTTTACCCTTAATATATGGTATAATATTGTGACTTTACCTACGCGTGTGGGTATATAATGTGTTTTCCATCCTTGAGGGGAATTAGTCCCCTATAATCTCTATAGAGGAGCTCCAAGCAATGAGAATAGCAGGCTATTACATCTGTTCCGTCCTGCTGATGCTGTGTATATCTATGCCAGCACTCGCACAAGACGCACAAGCAGATAATCTACTCGGCTGGTGGTTATTTGATAGCGAAAAAGACGAGATAGGCAACTGGGACGACATAGAACTCCACGGTGCTGAACTCGAAGACGGTCAGCTGATTGTTGAGACCGGAAGATGGGCACACGCGCTTGAATACTCTGGACCCGATATCGAAGAGAAGACTTTGATGACATGGGTCGCATTGGACAGTCTCAACCCTACAGCAGGTTCGGCACTCACACTCGATAAAGCCACGGAGGACCAATTCAACGCGATCGTCTATGCTGAACGCCTGCCGAAGCAATGGATGTCCGGGAGCAGTTGGTTTCACCGCACTGAAGACTTCCCGAAGGCACACAATGAAAACAAAGAAGGCGAAATGGTTTATTTAGCCTTCACTTATGAAGATAAGGGTGGGACTTACAAGATCACTGGCTACCGCAACGGTCAGAACCTCGGTAGTTATGAGAAGGGCGACATCAAAACCTGGCCCACAGGTGATGCTGAAGCGATCTGGGGAAAACGGCATACAAATGGACTCGATGGTCCCGGTGATCTCAACGCGCATATTGAGGAATCCCGTATCTACTCTGTTGCATTGAGCGAAGCCGAAGTCAACGAAATGGAAATTGGAACGCTCTCTGTTGATCCTCAAGGCAAACTCGCTACCAGATGGGCGAAACTCAAATCAGATTAATTCCTGAATTGTAGGGCGAGGTCCCCGGACCTTCGCCCTACTTTCGTGTAGCACGTACTACTGACAGACCTTACTTAACTAAAACGCGATGCACATTATGAAATGCCGAATAATCCTCTTTCTGATGTACATTAGTATCTGTCTTGCATCGGTTGCTACTGCCAATGAGCACGCTTGGACATTTGACGACAATGCCGCAGATTGGCGTCCTGCAAACGGCACATGGGAAGTAGAAGATGGCGTCTATAAACAGACAACGCGCTATGGTAAGGCACAAAAAGCGTTAGTTGAGGGAATGGAATGGACAGATCACACGATTGAAGCGAAGGTCCGTATTGAGGATGGACATTGGGCTGGCATTGTTTTCCGCGCACAAAACGAATTTGAGTATTACGTCTATCTCATCTGCCCGAAAGAAAATAAATCAGAACTGTGGCGGCACCGTCGCAGCACTGCTTTTAAAGATGGATTTGAGGGACGTGACGAGATTGAACACGATATCGAACCTATCGGACTTACCCTTACCCGAAACGAATGGTTCACCCTCAGCGCAACCGTTGAAGGTAGTCGAATTGCTCTCGCTATTGACGGCATAGAACAAGGTGTATTCATTGACGACACGTATCCTCGCGGTAAGGTCGGTGTCTGGACATGGGACACCCAAGCCAGTTTTGATGATGTCAGTGTCAAGGGTGTGACCCCACCGATTCTCACAGCAGTCGAACCTAACGGAAAACTCGCTACATCGTGGGCAGTCCTAAAAAGAAAATAGTCGGATGTAATCCATAAACCAAATAATCTAATTTAAACACGCATTTCATACGTGTATAGGAGGATTTTAATGGCAAATGTAGGAAGTGCTGCACCAGATTTCACGCTCCAGGGTGCAGTCAATCAAGAAGATGTTGAAGTTTCGTTGAGCGACTATGCGGGTAAAAATTTAGTCGTCCTCTTCTACCCCCTCGCTTTTTCCCCAGTCTGTGCTGAGCAGGTCCCGGATTTCAACGAAAAGTTAGGTGCGATTCAGGCGAAAGGTGCTGAAGTTGTCGCTATCAATCGGGATTCAACTTTCGCACATAAGGCGTGGAGCGAAGTACTCGGTGGTGTCGATTTTCCGCTGCTTGCTGATATGAACCTTGAAGTATCTAAAGGGTTCGGTATGGCACTCGAAGGCGTCGGTATTACCACGCGTGGCGTGTTTATCATTGATAAGTCAGGCAACATTGCTTTCAAGCACGTCGAAGCCGCGCCGCCAGACAATACGCTAACAGCCGATCAGGTTTTGGGCGAGTTAGACAAACTGCAATAGATACGTTAGTATTGCAAGCGACACCCTATCTCGTATAAACGGAAAGCGGGTATTTGGTAAAACTTTCAAGCCATTTGTTGTGCATTTGCCGACACCCGCTTTTTGCTTTTACATTGAAAATGGCGAGACGGATGTGTTATTATAATTAATAATGAAAGTGGCTCATAAATTGTTCGATATTGCAGGGTAGACGCATCGGATTTTGAAAATTTTCGCGTTGACACGCAATTCTTGTGGCAGACATGCGGATTATGCACGTCACATGTCCGTTTTGTTGACTGCTGAGCGCATATATCGAACTCATATCCATGAACCACCAACGGCTGACGGCTGACGGTTTCCGACAGCTATGATGTCATATAAATGCGGGTGTAGCTCAGCGGTAGAGCGTCAGCTTCCCAAGCTGAGGGTCGCGGGTTCAATTCCCGTCACCCGCTTGAATATTCTACGATCGCGTAAGACTGAGGAAAAACATGTCACGAAATCAACGGTTAACAAAAGAAGAAATCAAAGAAGATAAATTTATTGAAGGCGTGCTAAAAGTTTATGCCTTCCTGCGTGAGAACCTGCAAACCATTATCATTGTAGTAGGGGTCATCCTTGTTGCTGTCGTCGGTTATGCAGCGTATTACCAGAATCAGGAAAACCGCAGGGTTGAGGCATCCAGCGCGCTCCGTCAAGCCACCGAAGCCTATCAGACGGCAGAAGAGAGTCTCTTTAACACAGAGAAATTGGCAGAAAGCGAGGAATCGCTGAATACGGCACAGACGCAACTTCAAGAGGTGTTTGAGAAATATCCGAATACAACTTTTTCTGACAAAGCCCGATATCAATACGCCAAAACGCTGTATTACCAACAAAACTACTCAGAAGCCCGGACGCAATTCCAGAAGATAATCGACCAACACCAACCTGAGAATCAAATCTATAGCCTATATGCCCAAAAGGCAATTGGTAACACTTACGAACAGGAAGGCAATTACGAAAAAGCGATCGCCGCCTATCAGGTGAAGGCGTTTCCGCCTACGCCCCAACTCTCTGCGGAAATTAGGAGATTTGTGCTTACCAGTGCTAAATCTAACCAAGCCGTCGCTTATGAAAAATCTGGGGATCCAGATAATGCGCGGGCTGTGTATAAAGAAATCATAGACGAATTCCGAACTACACTTGAAGCAGGACTCGCAGAGAAAAGTCGTGAGTTGATTGAAGATGCTAAAGTTGTTATCGCATCCATTGGTGAACCGTTAGATATATCGGATGCTCAAAATCTGGAAAACGAAAAACAGTTCTATGACGCTTACATCGCCTATACAGATGCAATCCGTAACTATAAAGTGAACAAGGACATTGCGGGTGGACTCTCCTCGGAACTCCGAAAGCAGATTGGCGTTTTTGAGAAACAGGCGATGGACATCATAAACAACGTTCAAAATGCCCGTCGCGCCGATGAAGAAAAGAGAGATAGTTCAGCACTGTATAGTTACGATATCGTTGTTGAATTTGAGAAACTCGGATTAAGCCGTCGCGTTTATGAAAATGCCCTTCTCCATTACAAACGGCTTGAGTCTGTTCAATAATTGTGATTTATTTTTACCTATAAGGAGCGGCAATGCGACGCAAATATAGCCTCATACCTCTTTATGCCTCCCGAACTGTTAGATTTGTGCTCTTCTGTGCACTCTGCTTAAATCTCACCTTACTCACTTCACCAAGCCAAGCCGCTCCGACTGGGAATTTAGCTTATGCAGTTAATGGGTTTGACGAGAATTTAGGACGCTTTGATTGGAATCTCTATACTACCGCATTCAGAGGCACTAAAGACTTCAACGCGATTCCTTTGAACCATAAAGGCATGTACCCGTCCTGGGGACCCAATGGAGAGTTACTATACTTCATCCAACGGAATAAGGGAAACTCTGATGTCTATTCCATCGACCCTGAAAGCCCGAAGAATAAAAAGCGAATTACACCGATTTCGGGGACATATCGCTTTCTTTCTGTGTCTCCGACTGGCAGAAAACTTGCTTTCAACGGTTATACTATAGATCAGATTCCCCAAGAAAACCAGATTTGGGTGATGGACCTCGAAACCGAAGAAATGGACGTCATGACGCAAGTTCCGCACCTCGGATGGCCCTACTCATTCTGGGGTATGTCTTGGTCACCGAATGGGAAACGTCTCGCCTTTTCGCTTTCGAGACCGGGCTGGTTGGAACACCTCTACCTTTTAGATGTTGAAACGAAGGAGATAGAAATCTTGACCGAGTTGAATAAAGATTTCTATCCGGTTTGGGCACCGAGTGGAGACCGTATCCTGTTCCTCAGATGGAATAGAGAGTTCGATACGTTTTGCACAATTGACATTGAAACGAAAGAAATTGAACCGTTATTTGATGTCGACAAAGCTACGGGTTATTGGGGGGACTGGTCACCTGAGGGGGACTATATTGTCTATTCCCGATGGGGATCGATTTATCTTTATGAGTTCGCTACCGATGAGACCCAAGATGTCGTCGAAGTTGATGGGAGTATCTTCGTCGTTGCATGGTTACGAGATGGAGAAATACTACCCGTCGAACCACAGAAAAAATTGGTCACAACGTGGAGTGACATCAAACGCAGTGCGACTCAGCGATAATATTTTAGTGATTTCGTAGGATATTCATTCTTGTGACATAGGTAAGAGGGATTTGTAACCCCTGACGGATCTGCTCCAACACTTTTCCAGAAGAGGATAAACCGGTGTTAGCCAGTGTTGAACAGGCATTAGAATACGATAAAATCCGTGAGCTTTTGAAAAAGTACACCGCTTCTCGGCTAGGGACAGCGCGCGTCGAGGCACTCACACCGTCCTATGATCCTGAAAAGGTGCGTTACCTACAGACCGTCTGCAGTGAAGCCAAATTCTTTCATCAGCTCTATGGTGGGATCCCTTTGGGTGGATTAGCAGACGTACGTGAATCGCTAAACCATGCTGCGAAAACAGGTGCGATTTTGGATCCTGAAGAACTGCTTAAGATCCGAAAAGTCGCTCAGATTCCTACGGATGTCCACAAGGCGTTTGAGAAACGTGACCGTGAGGAATTTCCGAATCTTTTTTCTATTGTGGATGTCTTACCGGTTTTTTCAGAGTTGGTTGAAACGATCGTTTATTGTATTAACCCTGATAGTATCATATTGGATCGCGCAAGTTCCGAATTGCGTTCGGTTCGTCGCAAGTTATCGCGTCTACGTGAAAATGTCCATCAAAAACTCGAAGCCACCCTCCGCTCACCAGAACACCAGAAATCAATTCAAGAGCCTGTCATCACCTCCCGAAATAATCGATATGTTATCCCGATAAAACAGGAGGCGCGCGCGTCTTTCAAAGGGGTCGTCCAAGGGCAATCCACAAGCGGCGCAACCTTTTTTGTTGAACCTCTTGAGATCGTTCAGATGAACAACGCGTTGCACGAAGCCGCTGAAGCAGAGCATCGTGAAATCCGGCGTATCCTCCTCGACCTTACAGATCGTGTACGGGAGAATCTCCACGAATTGGAGTTGTCCCTTGATCTTTTAGCAGAATTAGATTTCTTAAACGCAAAGGCACGATTCAGCCTCGCACTTAACGCCGTTGAACCGAAAATCAATACCCGTGGGGTTGTCAGGTTAATTGAAGCACGGCACCCTATTTTGGAATTCCATCTCAAGAATGCCAGCACATCCGATGCTGATGAAAGCGAGGATCTTCCCGAACGTGTGGTGCCAACGAACATCCATATTGGTAAGACCTTTAACACATTGATTATTACCGGTCCAAATACGGGTGGTAAAACGATTGTTCTCAAAACAGTCGGCTTGTTGACCCTCATGGCGCAATCCGGTTTGCATATCCCGGCGGAACAAGGGAGTAAAATCGCTGTCTTTGATATGGTTTTCGCCGACATCGGCGACGACCAAGGGATAGAACAGAGTCTGAGTACCTTCTCCTCGCACATCACGAAAATCGCAGATATGCTGAAAAAAATCGATCACGCCGAACATTCGCTCGTGTTGTTGGATGAGATCGGAGCTGGCACGGATCCGAGTGAGGGGACTGCCATCGGTATGGCGCTTCTCGATTGGATCGGAAAAAGACAGGTGAATACCATTGTGACAACGCACTACGGTGCACTCAAGGCTTACGCACACACGCAAGAGCACATGGAAAATGCCTCAATGGAGTTTGATTGGACAACACTACGTCCTACATATCGGTTGCAAGTCGGTGTTCCGGGGAGTAGCAATGCTGTAAAAATTGCTGCACGGCTTGGGATGCCCTCCGAAATCCTTGATGAAGCAGAAGCCCATTTAGGGACAAATACCGTTGCCGTCGAAGACCTGCTCGTGCGTCTGCAGGAAACACAAAATGAGTTGGAGATAGAACGTAACCTCCTACAGCGTAAACTTCAGGATGCTGAAACCTCCCACCAAAAACACACGCAACTCCTTCAGACCCTTAAAACAGAACAGCATAAGTTGAAACAAGAGGCGGAAAATGAAGCCCGCAGTATTGTTTCTGACGCACGCCGCACCATTGAGAATCTTGTTGCTAATATCCGCAAAGAGCAAGCCTCTAAAGCCAGTATTCAAGATGCCTTCTCAAAAATAGAAACGACCAAAAAATCACTTCAACAAAAACAACCCAAAAAACAACCCAAAAAACAACAGCCCAAGCAGCCAAAACTCAAAGTCTCTGTCGGTGATAAGGTTCGGGTCAAGAAACTCGGCAAGTTCGGAGAGGTTACCGCCATAAAGCAGCGCGGGAAAATGCCCTTGCAGATTCTCGTGGGAAATATGCAAATGCAAGCGGCATACCACGAGATTGACGCCGTTCATCCCAAGCAAGAGACTTCGCATCTATCAACTTCTGTACTTGATATCCAGTACAGCAAAGCCAATACAGTTAGTAGTGAAATTAATATTCGCGGTATGCTTGTGAAAGAGGCTTTGGATATCACTGATAAATACCTTGATGATGCGTATCTTGCGGGTATCCCAACGGTGCGTATCTTGCACGGCAAAGGGACCGGAGCGTTGCGTAATGCGGTTCAGGCGGAGTTGCGTGGGAATCCGCATGTAACGAAATATCAGTCCGCACCCCTCGATCAAGGTGGGGAAGGTGTAACCGTTGTGACGTTTAAGGAGTAATATATCAGGGATTTTGGTTATGAGTATAAGTTATAAGTTATAAGTTATAAGTTAAGACTTGTGAGGGTTGGGCATGTTTTGCCCGCGTAAGTACCTTTAACCAAGTCCTAAGTCCTAAGTACCTATAACCAATACAAAAGGTAAATACACTGTGAATACAGCTCGGACAAATAACTACATACCACCCGATACAATCGATGAAATTCGGACTCGCACAAATATCGTTGAAGTCGTCTCCGAATGTGGTGTCCCGTTGCGTCCGGCTGGACGTGATTATAAAGGGCTTTGTCCGTTTCATGATGAGAAAACGCCATCCTTTACCGTCTCAGTGCAAAAACAAATTTTCTACTGTTTCGGTTGTCAAACAGGTGGTAATGTCATCTCTTTTATTCAGAAACATGAGGGTAAGTCTTTCAGAGAGACAGTAGAGTGGTTAGCGGAACGCTTAAATATTTCGCTCCCAAGTCAAGATGCCCGTGAAGTCGCCAATCGGAAACGATTCTCATCCTTGGAGGATCTCAACCGTTTTGCAGTGGAATACTACCACCAACAACTTCTCACCGAAGGTGCCAGCACCTCAGCGAGGCAGTATCTCAAACACCGTGGTGTCCACCCGAAAACCGTTCGGTTTTTCCAATTGGGCTACGCAAAGTCAGGGCGACGTGATCTTGTAAAGGTTGCTACAGACAAAGGGTTTACTATCCAGCAATTGGTTGACGCTGGGTTGATTAAAGATGAGGATCGAGGCCCGCAAGACCGATTTTGGAATAGGGTCCTTTTTCCAATTTGCAATGAACGTGGTGTGCCTGTTGCCTTCGGTGGTCGCTCGCTTTCTGAAGAACATCAGCCGAAGTATTTAAATTCGCCAGCGACTGTTTTGTATGATAAGAGTAATCTCCTTTACAACCTCGACAAAGCGCGACAGTCAATCTACAAACAGCAGCGCGTCCTTCTTGTTGAGGGTTACATGGATGCTTTAATGCTTTATCAGTCTGGGATTGAAAATGTGGTCGCATCCTCTGGTACCTCGCTGAGTGAGAATCATGCCAGGCTGCTGAAGCGGTTTGCCCCAGAGGTCGTTATCGTATATGACGGAGATGCTTCCGGTCTCAGAGCGGCGCATCGCGGGCTGGATCGTGTGCTTGCAGAAGGATTGCGCGTTCGGATAGCATTGCTTCCGGCGGGTGAGGATCCAGATTCATTTACACGGCAACACGGTGCTGATGCCTTCACGGAACTTACAGACAGAGCCATAAATCTCATTGAATTTCAAATTCAAGCCGCTATCCAACAGCAGGACATCCACCGAATTGATGTAAAAGCACAGGTCGTGAGAGAAATTACCGAAACACTTTTGAATCTCAAGAGTCGAGTGGAACTGAGTGAATACGTCAAATACACCGCGAGAGAACTTCATGTTGATGCGGGTGTGATCTGGCAGGAGTTGCGAGACGCAGGGCTTAAAGAGGAACAGACACCTCAGAATATTAGGCGTGCAAAGCGCGCACCCGAAAAACTATCCCCGCGCGCCCAAGTCGAAATTCAGTTAATTGAGACATTAATCCAAAGTCCATCGTTAATTCCGCAGGTCAAATCGAAGTTACATTATCAAGTTTTCACGGAGCCGCGTTTCTCTAGAATCGCACAATTGCTGTGGGAGGCGTCTACGGACGAGGAAAGTGTCGATATTCAGGCACTCATCAGCGAGTGCCCTGACGAACAACTTGGGGCACTTATTTCAAACACACTTCTACGTAGGACACCGCCTCCGAATTTGCAGCAGGCGCGGGTTGAGGGATGTCTCAGCAAACTCCGAGATTTCCTTTTACAAGACCGTGAACAGCGTGTGCGTTCCAATGCTCTCGCCGAAGGGACAGATGAGATGATAATTCTCAGGGAGTTAGTAGAACTGTCGAATGAGAGACGGGCATTAACCACACATCCGTCCGAAGAATCAGAGGGATAGCAGCGATTTTCGATTGTCCTTTATCTGTAGTGGGCAGCCATATACTTGTATGAGACGCTATTGAGAGCTGTATCACATGGCAACAAAAAATCTAAAGCAAGGAGCAAATAAATCATGAATTTCAAAGACTATTCTACCGTCGATTATCTGGATAGTGATAGCGTCGATGATCTCGAATATGAGGACGACATCGCTGACTTATCCACGCTTGGTGGCAATTACACAGATGATTCGGTGAAAGTCTACATGCGTGAGATGGGGAAATTTCAATTGCTGGATAGGACTCAGGAGGTAGAACTCGCAAAACAGATTGAGGCGGGACACCGATCCGCGCATGAGGCGACCTTCGGCACTGCGCTTGCAATTACAGAAATTCGGAAGATGCTCTATAAAGTCGTCACTGCTAAAAAGCGTGCCTCCGACATTATTGATATGCCAGTAAAGAGCACCTCGACGCTGGATAAGGAACGCAAACTCCGTGAACAGGTTAAGAAGGCATTAGATGTACTGGAGAGTCTGGAGACAGAACGGTTCGATTCTGTGAACGGCACATCGTCTCCAGAGAAATCGAAATCGCACAAGAAGTTGATTAAAACGCTCGAGCGATTGAAGATTGACCGCGAAGAGATTAGCAAAATCTCTGACCTTGTTAAGCAGGCAGAATATCAGATCAGTATGTGGGAAGACCAAGTCCAGTATCTCCATCAATCGCACGATATTCCGCATGAATGGTTCAGTGAGGTCAATGGTACGGAACGGAAGTTTGAAACGAGTGTTGCAGAAAAGGCTTATGCAGAGATTGTCCGTTGCAAACGCAATATCCGACAACACATGAATGAGATTGGTGTTTCTCGTGACCGCCTTAAGAAGCTCACACAGCAGATTGATCAGGGTGAAACCGAGGCGCAGTCAGCAAAGATGGCGATCGTTGAAGCGAATCTCCGACTTGTTGTCAGTATTGCGAAGAAGCACAGGCACCGTGCATCAGGACTTGAGTTTCTCGACTTAATCCAAGAAGGGAACATCGGTTTGATGCGAGCCGTTGACAAATTCGATTACCAACGCGGCTATAAGTTTAGTACCTATGCGACATGGTGGATCCGACAAGGCATTACCCGCGCTATTGCTGATCAGGGACGCACAATACGTATTCCTGTTCACATGCACGAACGTATTAATAAGATACGGCGTGTCCAACGCTCCCTGCTCCAAGAGTTGGGCAGCGAACCGTCAGCCGAAGAGATCGCACATGATCTGAAAATTTCAACCAACAAAGTCAATGAGGCTTTAGCGGTTGCCCCAGAAACTTCTTCTTTAGACACCCCAATCGGTGAAGAAGACGATAACCCGCTCGGTGCTTTCATTGTAGACGCTGATTCCCCGTCCCCAGTACAAGAAGCGGAATTGAATATTCTCAAGGAACAGATACAGGATGTCCTTTCCGACCTCAATGAACGCGAAAGAAGGGTTATTTCCCTCCGTTTCGGGATTGAGGACGGTTATCCGAGGACGCTCGAAGAAGTGGGGAGTATCTTCAAAGTGACACGAGAGCGGATCCGACAGATTGAGGCGAAAGCACTCCGTAAATTGCGGCACCCACGCCGAAGTCGAAAACTACGCGATTTTATTAATTAAGTTGTGGGTAATAAGTTATAAGTTATAAGTTAAGCTTGTGGAGTTGTACAAGTTTAGTGGCATAAACACTTTTAACCAAGAACTAAGTACTGAGTACCAAGTACCTATAACCAACAATCACCCTCCCTTAAAAAATTTGATTTTTAATTCAAAATATAGTATAATTTTATAGAGAAATAGAGGGGGCCCATAGCTCAGTGGTCAGAGCCGTCGGCTCATAACCGACTGGTCCTAGGTTCGAGTCCTAGTGGGCCCATATCCCTACGTGGGGCGTTAGCTCAGGGGTACGAGCGCTACCTTCACACGGTAGAAGTCACTGGTTCAAATCCAGTACGCCCCATCGGTTGTCAGTCAAACTAAGGAGCGGTAGATGGAAAGTCGGGATGCACCGCATTTTGTCCAAGCAGGTGTCAAAGCGATCGACTGCGACATCCATAACGAAGTGCCAACCTTACAGACACTCTTCCCGTACATGTCTGATTTTTGGTGTGACTATTGCAGCACCTCTGGCTTTAGAGGTCCCGATGCAAACGATTATCCGCGCGCTGCACCGCTAACGGAACATCCAGATGCGACTTCCCCGTGGGATGTTGATCTCGAACATATACAGGAACACCTACTTGACACCTGGAACCTCGAATACGGAATTCTCAACTGTGCCTATCGCGTGCAAAGCGTCCATAACCCGGACCTTGCCGTTGCGATCGCACAGGCAGTAAACGATTGGCAGATAGAACATTGGCTCGACCCCGAACCTCGACTCCGTGCCTCACTTGTTGTGCCAAGCCAGATGCCAGACCTCGCTGCAAAGGAAATTGAACGTGTTGGTGAGCATCCAGGTTTTGTCCAAGTGGTCATGCCTGTCCGTTCACGGATGCCGTATGGGAATCGTCTCCATTATCCGATTTATGAGGCTGCTGTCCGACATAATCTTGCTATCGCTATCAATTACGGCGGAGCACCGGGTACTCAGCCTTCAGCCACCGGATGGCCATCAACCTATTTAGAAGAATACAGTGGTATGACGCAAGTCTTCCAGGCGCAAGTAATTAGCCTCGTTGCAGAAGGTGTTTTCAACCAGTTCCCGGAGCTACGTGTTGTGCTAATTGAAAGTGGATTTACATGGCTTCCTGCTGTTATGTGGCGGATTGATAAGGAGTGGCGCGGTCTCCGAAACAACACGCCCTGGGTGAAACGCCCACCTTCTGAGTACATGCGAAAGCACATCCGGTTTACCTTACAGCCGATAGATGCTCCACCAACTCTCAAGCAGCTTCTTCAGATCATCGGGCAATTAGAATCTGAGGAGATGTTAATGTTTTCAACCGATTATCCGCATTGGCAGTTTAATACACCCAACGATGCCTT
Source organism: Candidatus Poribacteria bacterium (assembly GCA_958295815.1). Taxonomy (GTDB): domain Bacteria; phylum Poribacteria; class WGA-4E; order WGA-4E; family WGA-3G; genus WGA-3G. The sequence goes on from OY282374.1 coordinate 2,191,569, forward strand.
GCCTGCAGAACTGCCCGGCTCTCTGGCTCGTAAAATCTTACACGAGAACGCCCGTGCCTTTTATCAACTTTAAGTACGTTTGACTTCATTCAAAGTCTTAGGGAGATACCGCAATGGAAAACACAACGACGAAACGTTCTAAATTCCCCGTGATTGATTGCGACATCCACAACTCCGTACCGCCAGGTGGTCTGTCCCCCTACCTATCCGAGCGTTGGCAGGAGCACTACAAGACTTTCGGACTCCGGGGCCGTATTGGAGGTTATTATCCGCGTGCGCTTCTCAATGCCGCACGTCGTGATGCCTGGCCCCCCTCAGGACTCTCTCCGGGTGCAGATTTGGAGTTCATGCAGGAGCAGCTTCTCGATGCATTTGATATCGAGTATGGCGTGCTCAATCCGCTCATGCCTGTGGGTGAGCAGCTGAATATTGAATTTGGTGCTGCCCTTGCGAGTGCTGTCAACGATTGGCAGGTCGCCGATTGGGTTGAACCTGAACCACGCCTGCGTGCATCTATCGTTCCACCCTACGAAGATGGAGACCTCGCTGCTAAGGAGATCCATCGGTGTGGACCGAATCCTGCATTCGCCCAGATTCTACTTCTCGCTCGAACGAGGGATCCGCTTGGAAATCGTAGGTATTGGAAAATGTATGAGGCAGCTGAAGAGTATAATCTGCCTATCGGTATCCACTTTGGAGGAAACCAAGGTCAGATCACTGGCGCAGGCTGGCCCTCTTATTACATCGAGGACCACGGTGGTATGCCGCAAGCTTTCCACACACAAGTCATCAGTTACGTCACCGAAGGCGTATTTGACAGGTTCCCTAACCTAAAGATCGTCCTGGTTGAAGGCGGGTTTGCCTGGCTTCCACCACTTATGTGGCGGCTTGATGCGACATGGGAGAAACTACGTGTCGAGGTGCCAGACTTGAAACGGAAACCATCGGAATACATTCGAGATCATTTCTGGCTCAGTACGCAACCCATGGAAGAACCACCCAAGCGCGAGTATTTCGAGCAGATGCTTGAACAGATGGACATGAACGATAAACTCATGTTCGCCACAGATTACCCGCATTGGGATTTTGACTCTCCTGACCGCGCTTTGCCGAGTTACTTGAAGCCGGAACTGCGTCGGAAGATTTTATCAGACAACGCCCGCGGACTTTACGACTTTGAAAAACTGTAAAGCTCTTATAGCAAATCTACAATTGCATTGACACTTATGAAGGGTCGAGGTTAGAAACCCCTCCTACAAAGAGCGGATCTGGCGAGGTATCTAACCTCACCGATCTTTCTAATTACTGATAACTGACAACTAATGCCAAAATACGTAGTAGCAACAGCAGACGAAATATCTCCCGGTGAACGCAAAATTATCGAAATCGGTGGACGATCCATTGGCGTCTTTAATATTGATGGCGAGTATTTTGCCATACGTAACAGCTGCCCACACCAAGGCGGACCGCTCTGTAGTGGTCTGGTCACCGGCTTTTTAGAATCCCCGGTCCCCGGCACCTATAATTACACCCGCAAGGGTGAGATCCTCCGATGCCCGTGGCACAGTTGGGAATTCGACATCAAAACCGGACAGTCTTGGTGGAGTCCTGCGCAGCGACGTGTCAGAAGTTATGAAGTGCATGTTGAGAGTGGTGAGGACATTGAGGCATCGAGTTCTGAACGGCAAAAAGGTCCGTACGTCGCCGATACCTTCCCTGTCACCGTCGAGCAAAAATACGTCGTCATTGATATTGACTAACTAATCCTCTTCTGCTAACCCGTCGATTATCTTTTCCTGATCGCCAGGAGAGTAGAAATACGACCCCGGTTTCCACTCACCAATATCCCCGATGAGCCTTCGCTGACGCGGTGTGCAACGCTCCATCAGTTCAGGCGATGCCTTCTCATAGTCAAATGGTCGGAAGCACTGATGGCTATAGCAATAAATTAAAGTCTTCCGAGCCTGCTCAGAACGGTTTCCAGCGACCCCGTGCCATAAGGCGTGCGGAAAAACCGCTGCATCCCCCGCTTTCACACACAGCTGCACGGCTTCAGGGATATAGGGACCGTCCTTGACACCCTGTTCTGGAAACGTACGGTTATGACTTCCCGGCACAATGGTGAAGTTTCCACTGTCCGGACGCTCAAGATCTGTCAAGAAATAGTGGATCTTGACTTGGAGTGGTGAACTCGATTTGCTGACCCGAATGGTTCGCATCGCCTGACCACCGTCCGTATGTAGATAACCCGGATCCTTTGGATTTGGTGGACGGACGATAACCTCGGACATACTCAACTGGATGAAGTCTCCTATCAACTCACGCACAATCGGAAACGTCACTGGATGATCCATCAGATTGACGAAAATGTCATTATCTTCCATCACATTCCGCTTATCGAAAGCGGAATCGGCAGTAACATTCTCGCCATTCCGAAACTCGGCATCCATTGCATCCACCGTTGCTAACAGTGCTTGCACCTCTTCAGGAGAGAGCACCTCTTTCAGGACAATGTACCCGTCTGTTTTCCATTGTTTACGCTGATCCTTCGTTAAAATTCCCATCTTTAGATAACCTCTATGAACGAAAATATTTCTGTACCTATGAAGGAAGTTTCTAACCCCGATCTGTCACTTGATAGCCTGCTACTACTAACTAATAAAATAGATGACAAATAAATTCATGTCAAGGAAAATAGAGTAAAGCTATTTTATACGCCTGTAGAAGGGTTATCCAAATTGTCTGAACCGGGATTTACAGGATTCAAGGATTTACAGGATTTGATTGGAGACGCATCAACACGGAATGCGCGTGTTGCCTCGCAGTGAGAGTCCGCGGGGGTTGAAAACCTTTCCTGCATTTACAGTATGACGTGTTTGGGGATTTCCGGGAGTTTAGCGTCAACAACTTGGCGCGTCTAAAAAAGTTGGACATTTTTTCAGATTCAGTTATACTTGTGATGTAAACACGAACGCGATTGCTGACCGAGATTGAGTGCAGCATAAATTGCCTAAGAACCCAGATAGCACCTAACTTCTGATCTGTTTTTTCCAAAAAATCGCGTAAGGATCAATGTTTACAAGGGTTTATCGGATTTTAAGGGTAAATTTTAGGTTAAAAAAGGCCTCGCATTGCTCGCGTATGGTTTTGGGGTGTCCGAAGCCCCGTCCCGACTGGGTGCAAAATAGGGGCTGTGTCAATAGACTTTCCCGTTTGAAGGGAATTGAAACTCGGACTGGTAATACGTCTGAAGCGTCGCGGTAATTGTAGTGTCAATAGACCTTCCCGTTTGAAGGGAATTGAAACTCTGTCCCGTTTTCTGCTTGCATCCAGCGGATATGCACGTTAGTGTCAATAGACTTTCCCGTTTGAAGGGAATTGAAACGGCTGAGGATCAACCGTAGCGTGAACGTGCTTACAGTGTCAATAGACTTTCCCGTTTGAAGGGAATTGAAACCAGACGGTAACTGGTTGAGAGACGCACCGAATGATCCGTGTCAATAGACTTTCCCGTTTGAAGGGAATTGAAATCCTCTATCGGATACTCGCCACCCACGCCGTTGAGCGAGAGTGTCAATCCACTTTCCCGTTTGAAGGGAATTGAAACCAAGGATATTCATATCAGAATAAATCCCATTTCTTGAGTGTCAATCCACTTTCCCGTTTGAAGGGAATTGAAACGAAACAGACTCGCCGACTGCATAAGCGTCCTTGAGTAGGTGTCAATCCACTTTCCCGTTTGAAGGGAATTGAAACCCAAGACAATATCGACAATTATTGAAGCAAGGCTTTTGTGTCAATCCACTTTCCCGTTTGAAGGGAATTGAAACTTTCGTCAATACGGATTCAACCTCTGGAGGCATCCCGTGTCAATCCACTTTCCCGTTTGAAGGGAATTGAAACTTTACAGCAAAGGAGGCATCGAACTGTGATTCGTCTTGTGTCAATCCACTTTCCCGTTTGAAGGGAATTGAAACCAAAGCACGTGTGCCCAAATATGTGCCATCTAACTGATGTGTCAATAGACTTTCCCGTGTGAAGGGAATGCAGTTGGCGGTCAGTAGAAGAGGTTTAAATTCATAAATCCGTTTCTGATGCCAATAGTTCATCAATGTTACCTTGATAATCCAAAAACACCTCCCAAAATAGCCCTCCAAATCACACTTGCATCACATCTGCCGCTTAAAATTCATAGCCCTAAACTCTTTTTGACCTATTATGTATTTTTTGGAAAATTTTGTTGACTTGTAAATCATATTTCGATATGATTATCATATAAATACGGTTAATTAATTTAAAAAAATATTAAAAATTTATGTCTCTATGCCTTCATCAAATCTTACACTACAAAACTCAATTCTTTTGGTTTGGAATGTGGTAGCGGTAAATTAAGTGATTCATTTGTGCGGATAAAATCCTACGGATCAACTGAATCTGAGGCACGGCAACACAGGTAGTGTAGATTCTCGGCGCGGAAAAAAAGTGTTAATATCGAAATTTGAGGTATATTTTATTTTTCTGAGGTCATGAGATATTCGGGATATGCCAGCAGTAGTATGTTGACATATTCTGTATTTTAGAAGGAAGTAAAGGTAAATTTGTGGGAAAGAAGTTGTTAATTTCGTTTGACACAGATCGAATCAAAGAGTACATCTTTGCAACCGGTAAACTCAGAGAAATCCGAGGAGCAAGCGCGATTCTTGATGAATTGAACCGTTCGGACATGGTCGAAAAAAGCTGCGAATTCCAAGCAGAAAAAATATATGCAAACGGTGGCTCTGGAATGTTCACTGTCCCCGAGACTTCCGCGGCGGCATTCATTCGAGCTGTCGAGAAAGAATATCGTTTACGGACGCAGACTTGTTCTATCACAAGTGCACTTACTGAACTACCCCCTGGATTTACTGATCAAGACGCTATCCAACCTTATCTTCAAACTCTCATGTACCGGCTCCGACTCAAAAAAGACGAAAACCCACCGCATCAACCCCTTTTGACACATCCATTTTTGAGAACCTGTGATTCTTGTGGCGGGCAGTATGCAAGCCAAAACGTCAAGCATCCGGAACCGGAACTGCTTTGTGGAAGTTGCAAAAATAAAAGAGATAAGAACAAAGAAGTTCAAGCAGACATTAAAGGTGTTATCAATCGTAAACTGGAAGAGAATGTTGAGAACGAACTTTGGCATCGTTTATTAAGTAACCTCGGAAATGAAGGTTATGAAATGAAGGGAAAAGACCGACCGGAAGTGTTCAGTGATTTGGGAGAAATGTCTAATCCAGAAAATTACATGGCACTTATCTATGCCGACGGAGACAGTATGGGCAAAGCATTGGAGAATTTGCAGAACTTGGAGGAAGTCAAACAGTTTTCCGAGGTGGTTGACAATGCCATTTACCAATCTGTACACGAGGCGATTCTTACGTATCTGGAACCCGGCGACAAATACTTTCCGTTCGACATTCTGATGCTTGGAGGTGATGATTTAGTGATGGTTACAACAGCACAAAAAGCCATTGAAGTTTCAATGAAAATCACCCAAAAGTTCAGCGAGCTGACTCAGAAAGGATTGGGTGAACGTTTGACACTATCCGTTGGTATTGCTATTGCTCATACAAATTTTCCATTTTCGAGGCTACTTAATTTAGCTGACCAAGCCTTAAAGTTTGCCAAGAAGGAAGCAGTCATACGCAAACGATATGGGCAAGAGATAGAAACAGAAGGTCTAATCAACTTCATTGTGGTGAATAATTCTAATAGCCTTGATTTTGACAGTTATTACGAGCAAATTCTCAGTGATGACGACCAGAATGTTTATCGAACGCGTCGCCCCTACAATTTGGCAGACCTACAATATATTCTTGAGACAATTCGGTGCTTGAAAAAAGAGAATTTTCCCCGCGGAAAACTTAAAGGACTCAGAGATGCTATCTTTCAAAGTCGAAACCAGTCAATCTTGGAAGGGGTGGCATTTCTCAGCAGCCTCAGCGGAACAGAGCATAAAAAGCACCGGCAGACTTTCAGGGATTACCTAGCACACTTTGCCTCTAGTTCTTTCTTTCCATTTTTCCCTTGGTTCAAGGAAGGCGAGGATTACTACTCCCCGTTTCTGGATCTTATTGAGTTTTACGATTTCATTGAAACCCAAAACGAAGTGGAATAATTTTTTATGCATCGAGACTTAATTAACATTGACTATCAGATTCAATTTGAAACTCCCTTCCACTTAGGCACTGGATTGCGTCGAGGTATGTTGGATCGAAGTGTGTGCCGGGACGCGAACGATTATCTCTACATACCGGGTTCAACACTGAAAGGTGTACTCAGCGAAAAGTGTGAGCAGCTTGCCCGTATTTTCGATCTTCCCGTTGTCAGCCCACATAATGAACTGGAAGCAATTGATCGTTTCCGTGATGATACTGACATTGTTGCCCGTATTTTCGGCTCTCGTTACAAACCAGGCGAACTCTATTTCGACAACGCGACTCTCATTGAGGAAGATCAGAAACTATTTGATAGTGATATTGAGAAAACTCCGAAGCGATACATCCATCTTCAGACTGAGACACGCACCCAAACGAGTATCTCTCGAACTCTCGGCACAGTGCGTGAACAAGCGTTATTTCAAAGCGAATTCGGCATCAGGGGTCTCTGCTTTGAAGGACAGGTTTACGGTCATCTGGAAGGTTTCCATATTGACGAAAAACAATGGAGTTATTCACTTCTTTTGCTCGTAGCCGGTATTTGTGCTAACAACCGGATTGGTGCAAACAAATCGACGGGAATGGGTAGATACAGCTGCCAAATTCTGGAGTTAAAAGTTAATGATGTCTCAATTGAAACTGCGAACATATTGGAAAGATTACCTGATTTGGAATACTATCAAGTGGTACAAGGGGAGGAGATATGAAAGCAAGACTTATCGTTACGTCCGAATCTCCGCTAAGCATCCGTATCGCTCGTTCGACAGCAAGTTATGAGTCCTGCAGATACATTCCCGGTACTACACTGTTAGGTGCATTTGCGTCAGCACATCGCAAAATCCGTAATGACGAAACTGAATTCACAAGGTTCTTCCTCTCAAGCGAGGTCTTTTTTAGTAATCTTTACCCCGCGAACTTTCAGGCAAGCGAATTTTCAAATACAGATCTTCGAGATGATGAGCAACCTGTCAAACCAGTCCCGAATACCGCACGCTCTTGTAAACGGTTTAGTGGCTTCCGTTTTAAGTCAGATCCTGATAAGCAAGAACGGCATGGTGTCATGGATAGCCTCATTCATTGGGGGTTATTTGCGGTGAGTGATCAGACTAAGGCTGAAATCCTAACTGCAAATATGAAGTGTACTTATCCTGTCGAGCGAAACGAGTGCTGTGAGTTATTAGATACATTCTCAGGTTTTTATCGTCACGGGACAAACATTACCGAGATAGGTAAATCTGCGGTAACAACCCGATTATTGACTCGAACGGGAATTAGCCGGGAAACGGGGGCTGTTCAGGAAGGTATACTCTACAATCGCGAGGTTCTGAATGAAGGACAACAGTTTTGGGGGATGATGTCCTTTGCGGACGAATCATTGTACGATGAATTCTACGATTTCGCAGAGGATGTTGCAAGCAAAGGGCTACTCAGAATCGGAAATAACTTAACGCGGGGATTAGGCAAATTGAGTCTTACAGAATTCCAAGAGTTCGTACCTGATAATATTCTGTCCTTCAAGCAACGCGTCTTAGCGTTCAATCAAAAATTTCATGCCGAGGCACAAGAGCGTTGCGTTGATTTGCCTCATCAATTCTACTTTCCGATTACGCTTCAGTCGGACGCGATTATTTCCGATTCACAATTGCGTTATCAGACTGTCCTGAACGGCGAATACCTGCATCAGGCTTTGAACCTTGCAGATGCCACTTTGGTTTATCAAAACGCAAGCACACGACGTGTGATTGGCTGGAACGCCCTCTTTGGATTGCCCAAAGCCGCAGAATGGGCGATTTCAATGGAGTCTGTTTTTCTGTTTGGGTATAACGGAAAAACAGATGATGTTTTCTATCAGTGCCTCTATGACATCGAACAAACCGGGATTGGCAAACGTACGTTAGAAGGTTTCGGACAGGTGACAGTCGCCGATCCCTTTCATTCGGAGGTGAACGAATATGAATCAAGGGATGAAAATCATTAAGGAAATCGTCCAAGTTGCTGACCGCGATGACTTTTACACGAGGGCAAAGATACTTGGAGAAACCGCTTCAAGGGCATTTGGTGAAAGACACCGAAGCCAGATGACGAGCCTTGAAAACATTGCGAATTCTACACTTAAAGTGACAGATGTACTTGACTTTATCAAGAAACAGTTTGCTAAATCGAAAGCCAACGAAGGTTGGCGAAAAGAGGACTTTGGCATCGAATTGAAAAAATACATTGAGCAAAGCCTACGAAAACGACGTGAAGAAATTTGTTTCGATCTTGAAGGTGTTGAAGAAGAATCCGTCGAAGGACAACGTATCTATCTAAATCTCATTCGTGAATTCGTGCGACAACTCGTTATCCATTACGAATATCGAACCAGTGGAGGTGAGCCTGATGGCAGTGACAACGGAGCAGGCACAGGAAATTTGCCTGTTAAGTGACAGTGAACTCTACGAAAATGCTGTCGATTTTGTCAAGACCCACTACAGACCCAAAAAAGTCTCAAAAGCCCAACTAAGCGGACTTCAAAACGCCGTCGGTGCAGGCAATTTGAATGAAATTTTACTCTATATTAATAACCGATTAGAGCGAAGAACAACAAGTGAGGATTTGAAAAATTTCTATCAAGCACTGGAAGATTACCTTAATAGCCTGCGTAGCAAGGTTCAGGAAGTGCGGTATGTCGTGAAACCTGAAAAGACAACTCAAACACAACGTAGTCGAGTGAATGAGGAAATCGATCAGTATGCTTACTTGTTAGCTAAAGAATACATTCAGCATCTAATTGCAGAATACAACTACCAAAGGACTCTATCAAATGCGTCGGATGCATAGGAAATACATATTCACTGGAAAGTTGGAACTGAAATCCGGTATGCACATTGGCGGTGGACAAACCAATCTGCGAGGCACTGATAGCCCTGTTGTTCTCACGCCGGAGGGTGACCCTTTTATCCCTGGTTCCAGTTTCAAAGGCGTGTTTCGAAGCACGGTCGAAAAATTGGTTAACGTAATTCCGAACCGAAGCACCTGTTTTCTATTTTCTGAAAGTGATTGTCCAACCACCAGCCAAGAAGATTTCAATAACCGGCGTAGAGATAGCGTCTGGAACGAAACACAACTTGTTGAGGCACTTGATAATGAGTTGTGTGATACATGCAAACTCTTTGGTTCGCCGTTTGCAGCATCCAAAGTCTTCTTCAGCGACCTGTACGTTGAAGAATGGGCAGAAGCCACACAACTAAGAGATGGTGTGGCAATTGACAGGGATAGTGAACGGGCAGTCGATTGATTGAAGTATGACTATGAGGTCGTTTCTGTCGGTTCAACATTCAAGATGGAAATCACCTTGGAAAACGCGAATGATAGTGACCTCGGTTTAGTGTGTGTCGGATTAAATGAGTTCGTAAGTGGTATGAGCGGAATCGGTGGGATGCGATCCAGAGGGCTTGGTAACTGTCAACTGATCGAGTTAATTGGCTATGAATCAGATTTAAAGGATACCGATCAGTTACGTAAATACCTCACTGGTAGAACACTTGATGAGAAGATGACGAAGGTTAATGATATCAATGATTTTCTGAAAAAGCATATCGGTGCGCTATTTACGGATGTCTCAGGAGGCTAATATGCTCAAACAATTGCTTAACGAATGCCGATTTACACTTACAATTCACACCGAAGGACCTGTGCTTATCAAGTCAGGTCATCCTATGGTCTTTGGTCCTGACATGACACCCGTGCGAACTTACCGCAATGGTACTATGGAAGTCTATCTGCCCGGAAGTTCACTGAAAGGTGTCTTTCGGAGTCATATCGAAAAGATAATTCGAACGCTTAAAGACGGAATCGTTTGCAATCTATTTGTCAGAACTGAGCCGGACAGTGAAAATAATCAACTCGTCTGCCCGAATTACACTGAGGTATCATGCGGTGACAAGTTTGAAGTGCGACAAAAGGAGGCAATAGCAGTCCGCAAAGTTCAATGGCGGAGATATCCTCAGAAAGAAGATTTGTCGAATGAAGCGGTATATCTTGATTCTTGCCCTGTATGTCGACTATTCGGATCAACTTCATTCATTGGACGTGTTGCTATCTCAGATGCCTACCTTGCCAAAGGGAGCCAGCAAAAAACCGAGCAGCGTGACGGGGTTGGTATTGATCGCTTTACTGGTGGTGCAGCGACTGCGAGTGGTGCTAAATTCGATTTGCAAGTTGTTTCGTCAGGAGTCGATTTTGAAACAGACATCTACATCCGAAACTTTGAGGTGTGGCAACTCGGGATATTAATGTTGATTGTGACAGATTTAGAGGATGGTCTAATACGTATAGGGTCGGGTCGGTCACGGGGTCTGGGGAACGTTAAAGCCAAGATTTCCGAAGTATCCGTTAATTACATCGGTGCCGTCAACGGTCAATCTACTAATGAGGTCTGGGGATTAGGAAGCTTGTTGGGTGATGATTCCTACGGGACACGAGCCAATGACAAAGTAACCACGCAGCATACACCAATTGAAGATACGCGCGGATATCGGAAAATCACAACTTTTCGCGACAATAGCCTTAAGGACCTAAAAAAAGCCACAATCGAAGCTTTTGTTGCGAAAATTCAGTCGTGGGAAATTCCGGAAACGATGCAGTTTAAGAACTTGGTATTCCGACGAGGCAGAGGGAACGAATGACCGATCAAATTTGTTGGGGAACAGCTGAAAATTTACTTCCGATTGTTCAAGCATTGGATTGCCCGCCCGAATTGTTGATGATACTTGAACGTGTGCCTAATGTTTTTTTGTCTGATGATGAAAAAAAGATAGGAATTTGTCTGCAGAAGTATGATGCAAGCGAGAACCTTGAGGCATGGGAACGCGGACGAATTTTCCACAGAAATTTTGAATTGCGATGGGAGAAACAGGGCAGTGTTTTTGTTATTGGTTACATCGGTGAACCGACAGAATTGCCAATGCCTCATATCAAGTCGCTCTCGGAATTTGACATCCAAGATGAGACTTATTATCTCTGGGGCGAAAGGATGTCGGCAGATAATCTCAAAGCGATTGATCAGCCTGAGGCAACAAACTTATTCCTTGAACTGCAAATCCCACGGTTGTTGTTTTATCCTGTCTCAAATCAAGGCGGAAAATCCCGCGTGAAAATATCTGTCCGACACTACCTCAATTCAGAAACGGGGGCGTTGGAATTTTATCGTTTTCGACACCTGGAGGAAGTATCATGAATCCCTATGATTTTGTGCCGGTTAACTGGGATAGATCACCTATACGAAAGCCTGCTTCGCCACATGATAGATTCAGTGGAGTATCCGGGAAAATTGAGGGAGTGATCACTGCAGAAACACCTGTCTTCATCTTTAACTCACCGAAAAGGATGAGTGGAGCGGAACCGTTTATCACAAACCAGCAGGGACAGCACATTATCCCCGGCAGTTCACTCAAAGGACTTTTTCGTAGTCTGGTCGAAACCGTTGGAAATGGCTGCTTCCTATTTTATGACGGAGTCTACGAAGATGAAGATGGGAATAAAAATATTGACTATACTAACGAATTGCCGAAGGACTTTGGAAAATGTGAAACTATTAATCTGTGTATCGCTTGCCGAATGTTTGGAGCGATGCACAGTTCAGATATGCTATCACTTGGGCACGTTTCATTTAACGATGCTGTGGAAGTGAACATTTGCGAACATGAAGCCATCTATACTATCGCTCTCATGGGTCCCAAACCACGCCATGATGCGTTTTACCTGGATCCAGAGCAATGGATCGCAGGACGCAAATTCTATTTTCACCAACCAACAGGAATAAAGAGATCACATACCAAAACCAAAACAAGATACAATGAACATATTACACCGATCAATACAGGGAGTCAATTCGCATTCTCCTTGCAATTCACGAATCTTGAGACACTCGAATTAAAAACACTGCTTTACGCACTTGATCTTGAGCAGGATATGCGCCACAAGATCGGTTACGGCAAACCCGCTGGACTCGGAAGTGTCCATTTCGATATTAAGAGGCTCACGTTGATTGATTATGCCAACCGTTATGTAACTAATCAAGGGGTAACTGAGTATAAAGGTGAAGCGTTAGCGGACTACCTATCAGGACAGACGCGAATATTCACGGATAACACAACGTCACCAACATTAAAAGCACTCCGTCGCATCTGGCGATGGGATCCGAGTGACACAACTGCTTACCATTATCCAGATCGAGATTGGTTTGACAAAAATCCCGACACATCTATTAGTGAGACCCAGTAAACTCTAAAGAGGTACCCGTTATGGCAAAGAATGTTCTCATCGCAACGTTGGGTGAATCACCAATCGTTGTAACCTCAATGGTACACGCACTGAAAAGAAAAAATAATCTAACAATTAATCAACTACATGTCATCCATCCGCGGGGAGAAAGACTCATTGATATTGGTTATGATTTGATTAAAGAGCATCTTCAGGAGAAATGTATTATCACTCAATCTGTTCTCCCTTTTTCTGATGTAAATAGCCTTGAAACATCTATAGAATTTCTCAGAGTTTTGTCTGACTCAATTCAAACCCACGATGAGGCTCGAGATCACGTTTACCTTTCTCTTGCGGGTGGGCGAAAGAATATGTCCGCTCTCATGGCGGTGACCTGCCAATTCTATGAATGTGTCCGTGGGCTGTACCACATCTTGGATAAATACGAAGACGATCCTGATAATCAGAATTTCCATTCAATTGAGGCACTGTTCGATTTTGAGGAAGACATACGAGGCGAAAAGTTAAGCCCGCCTGTCGATTCACTAATCTTGGTTGAAATTCCCTATAAACAACTACCGAGTGGTGTTACCCTTCGGCAATATTTCTCTGAGGTGCAATTTGACCCAGATGACCCGTCTTTCATTGAGATAGATGACGAACTTGAGGGCTTTTATCGCGAAATTCTTCAACAGGAAAAAACCGATCTTCTTGAGGTCTATCTTTCCAAAGTAGCTTATGAGCAGTTCAAAGCTATAGGTGGTGGCTCGACTCAAAAACAACTGATGAATTGTTTTAGATCTATGCAGTATTCGCAATTGCTGGAAAGTCGCGGGAAGTCTTTAAGAAATGCCAAAACAGATTGTACACCATTCAAGATGGGACGTACCGCTGAACGCCCATTCTACTATCGAACCAATGGAGACGTTGTGGTCTGTGAAATTGCCCTGAAGAATACTACTTATGAAGCTGTTACCAATGGAAAAAAGGAGATTTGGTCAAAAAAGCACGATAAATTTCTACATGTGAATGAACTAAACAACACTGAAAACAGCATTCTAATTGTTCCGCTTGGAAAAACGCCTATGGTTGTAACGCAAACCTTTGCCTTGCTTTCGACCCGCGAAGAAGCAAACATCGAAAAAGTTATTGTCATTCACCCTAAAATTGCCGAGATTCGCAATGGGGTCCGACTGCTTCAAACGGCGTTTAAACAAAAAGGGTTTGACCGTACTATCACGCCTATTCAGATTGACGATATTCAGGATGTCGCATCCAAGAACGATTGCGATGTCTACCTTGAAAAGCTTACCAATATCATTAAAGATGTACAGACAGGTAACCCTAATATAAGCATCCATTTATCACTATCTGGTGGGCGGAAAGGCATGGCTGCTCTGACGCTTTTTGCTGCACAACAAGCAAACATTGATACAGTTTACCACACCTTAATCACGGATGCCGATCTTGAAGAGAAAATTGAGAAAGAGACCACGCTTGCTGAATTACGAAGACTGAAGCGGATTCAACAAGCACAACGCTTATTTTTAGATGACTATGATCAATCAAAATTTGAGTTGATTCGTGTGCCTGTCGTGCCAATTTCTTAGAATCTGTTGAGGCTTCGTAAATTTTGTCGCGACAAAAACGAGGTAGGATTCCACGTCCTTCATGCTCCAAAACTTCCAATTCGCACGTTACCGCTTCACATACACCGTCCAAGAACCGCTGAAGATGCCGCAATACAAAGGCAATGTCTTCCGTAGCCGATTTGGATACATCCTCCGAGACCTCACGTGTATCGGTGGTAGAGAACAGTGCGAAAAACGCTGTCAGTTCCCTGATAGGTGCGTCTATTCTAAATGCTTTGAAACCCCGGTCCCAGACGATAGTCCTATCCTCCGCGGTCAACCCTTTGCACCGCACCCCTTTATCCTCGAACCACCGCGTACCGAGAAATTAGACTATACACCGGGTGATACCTTCACCTGCACACTGACCATCATCGGCGACACAATCAACCTATTACCATGGCTCGTATTCACCTTCCGTGAGATAGGCAAGCGGCGTATCGGTATCCGCGGGAAACGTGGACAGTGTCAGCTTGACAAGGTCGAGACACTCCCCGGACAGAATAGACAGAGCATCCGAACGATTTACACAGCAAATACCGAACTGCTCACAGATGACGGGTTGATCCTTCGAATTGACGATGTGATGCGAGACGCTTCTCACGTTACTAATGAAATCGAATTGGGATTTCTCACGCCTACCAGTATCAAGGTTGACGGACGTTGGACGAGTGAACTCACGTTTGAACACCTTATCCGTAATTTGCTGCGTCGTATCCGTTTCTTGAGTTATTTCCATTGTGGTGAGGATCTGGATGTGGATGCCCGCGCGTTAATTGAGGTCGCCAGTGCTGTCACACACGAATCAGATTTCCGCTGGCTCCGGGCAGACCGTTACTCCTATCGTGCCAAGAATTCTATTCCGATGGGTGGGTTTTTAGGGAAAGTTCGCTTTTTTGGTGAGTTGGAGCCGTTTCTACCATTTATCTTTCTCGGCGAGTATTTGCACATCGGACACCACACAGCATTTGGACATGGGCAGTATCGCATCACTTTTCCATGTAGGAACAGCACTTAACCTTGCTTCTACCTCTATAGATCCGACCTTGAACAGTGTTTCCTTCACTCCACCATTTTACGAAGATTATTGAGCCAATTGTGTACGTCAGATTCTTTCACAATACCAAGCCAGAAGAGAACTGCAATAATAACGACGGTCAAGAGTAAAATACGCCATGAGTGCTTAATAATGCCGATTACAAGGAATATGGCAACTGCGGCTGCAATTATTAAGAATAGTGGAGAACTGATTAATTCAGGCATAATTGATTCCGAGTTTTGGGTGCATGCTGTGCGACACGTGCGTTTGTTCTTACGTGAGAGTTGGCTCTATTGTGATATAGCAGAAATGGGTAGAAGTGCTTTGGCTGTGTACGGTCTCAGTATACCAGATGTGTGAAAAAAGTCAAGAAAAAGACTCTAAGGTCAAAGGAATTTTATTGCTTGACGGGGGTGAGCATTCAGGTCTGCCCCCGCAAAATATACTTCTCCGATAGGCATTCGTAATGACTTTTTACTTGCCTACCTTTTTTATTTTTTTTGCGAAAAAACATAAAATACTTGACATTTTTTCATGTTTTGTGTATAATTAGGAAAAATAAACGCGATTCGTCCATCGCGTGCGGACACACCTAAAATTGCCCAAGAACCCAGATGGTATCTGGATTCAGAGCCGTTTTCGCCAAAAAATCGCGTTTGGATCGATGTTTACAAGGGTTTCTGCGGTTTTGGGGGCAAATTTTCAGGCAAAAAAAGCCTCGCGCAGTTCGCGTTTGGTTTCGCGGGGTACGAACCCCCGTCCCCACTGGGTGCAAAATAGGCACTCTCGCAACATACCTTCCCGTTTGAAGGGAATTGAAACTCTTTCATTGCCCACATAAGCTCTAAGTATTCATTCTCGCAACATACCTTCCCGTTTGAAGGGAATTGAAACGCAGGAAGTCGGGGTTATGTATGTGGTCTTCTATGAGGCTCGCAACGTACCTTCCCCTTTGAAGGGAATTGAAACTTTAGTTCTACCCACTCATCCGTCTGCGGTTCAAGAACTCGCAACATACCTTCCCGTTTGAAGGGAATTGAAACAGAATGATCTCGGAGATGTATTCAATGATGACCGTATTGCGGTCATCTTGCAACATACCTTCCCGTTTGAAGGGAATGAAACCCAATTCGGTAACTTTCGGTCGGTTGATTTCGGAGATCTTGCAAGATACCTTCCCGTTTGAAGGGAATTGGAGTTGGCAGACAGCGGTCAGCAGTCGGCTGTCAGTTGAAGAGATTCTCTGTAGTATCCATTTTCTCATAACTGATGGCTAATCTGTCTATGCCTTTGCGTTTGACAAAAATCTGGTAAGGACGTGACCGACTTAACTCACGTTCCTTCACATCCAGTCTCCCATGCTGCATCCTTCCAAACTTCCTGCAACACTATCTTAGACATTTAGAACAACCACAACTTGAATTAACGTGAGTTCGACATAAGATTGAAAGTTCAGATTTTTCTGATAAACTGGCGTGTTTTGGTTGTTTTCCACTCTACCCAGCTTACAGTCAGACTGTTAGGGCACTCAGAGTGTGCCTACTACTTTTAATCGAACTCAGGTTGGATTAATACAGATGACAAATAAATGCGTCTCAAGTAAAATAGAGTAGAACTTTTTTATTTTCTTGTAGGAGGGATTTGTAATCCCGACCGCCGACCATTCTATTTCCACAATAGGGAGATTGATGATGCAAGTGCAGGCACATTTGAGCGAAAGCCATAAACTGACCGACGCACAGATGCGTGACTTTATTGTGAATGGGTATCTCACGATAAAAACGGATCTGCCGCGTAGTATCCATGAGACCATCTATCGTAAGACACAGGAATATACAGCAAAAGAAGGGAATTTAGGCAACAACATCTATCCGCGTGTGCCCGAATTACAAACTGTTTTTGAGGACCCCGTGGTGCGTGGCGCGTTCACGAGTATTTTAGGCGAGAATTACGCTATGCATTCGCATCGCCACCCACATCAGAACCGTCCGCATAGTGATGGGCAGGGATTCCATAAGGATAGCTACTGGGGCTACCAGAAGGTGCGACACCACCGTCCACGCTGGGCAATGGCGTTCTACTACCCTCAAGACTCGCCACTCGAAATCGGACCCTCTGCGGTCTTACCCGCAACCCAGTACTATGACACGCGTATCAGTAAGGATAACGATGGTGAGTTAGCAGTCAGTGGTGAGGCTGGTACGATAACCGTAATCCACTTTGATCTCTGGCATCGTGCAATGGCAAACCTGACCGACAAAACTCGATACATGATGAAGTTTCAGTTCATTCGCATGGACGCCCCGCAGGCACCAGAGTGGAACGTAATAGATCCGCACTGGAAGCTGGAAGACAACGATCCTGCAGCCCCTACGCATCAAGGCACGTGGCGGCACGTCTGGAATTGGATGGCAGGAGAATCCAACGGACATGCAACACAGCCCGTCAATGGGAATCTGACGAAGCACATCACAGCGTTGAGCGATGATAACGGGTCTGTCCGTTCTCGCGCCGCTGATGACTTGGGTATGTTCGGTGAATCCAGCGCAGAGGCAATTCCACACCTCATCCAAGGCTTATGTGATATTTATGAACCTGTCCGTCTGAATGCCGCGTATGCACTCGGAGCGATCGGCGAACCCGCTGTCTCCCCACTGATTGAGACGCTCGGTGTTGAAGACCCAGTCATGCGACGGATGGCGGCATACGCATTGGCAGCGGTCGGTACCCCCGCGGTTCCTGCCTTGAGTGAGGCGTTACAACACACTGAGGATAGTGTTCGTGTTGAGGCTACTTATGCTTTAGCGCAAATAGGCGATGGGGCGGAACCTGCTATTCCCGCCTTGATGGAACGTACGAAAGATGAGAATGATGAAGTTCGTCGTTATCTTGCGGAAGCCTTCGGCAGTCTCGGTCAAGCCGCAGCCCCTGCAGTTCCCGTTTTGTGTGATATGCTATCGAGTGATGATGACGGGCAGGCACGCTTTGAAGCAGCGTTAGCGTTAGCACAGATTGGACCGCTGGCAAGCGACGCCGTTCCGGTTCTTGCGAGTGCATTCACAGATGAAAACCGCTACGTCCGAGACAACGTTGTCCTTGCACTGAAGCACATTGATACACCCGAGGCGGAAGCGGCACTGTTTGATTATTTGCTCATGACGCGATGGTGTCCGATTACAAATCGTGAAAGCACGCATTAATGAACCTGTATATTCACTCACGATTTTTTCAACCAAGGTAGGTGGTGTTTGTAACCGCACCATAAATGTCAATTTAGTAATTTTTCACGGTATTATGTAGTGGTGTCTCTATAGATGCCGCCCCTACGGGGCTTTTCCTTGTCTGACGTGCGTTTCTATACAGATACCGTCCCGCTGGGACTCAAGAGTATTCTGAGAGGAGTTTATATTTCTCGGCATTCATTTCTATACAGATACCGTCCCGCTGGGACTCAAGAGTATTCTGAGAAGCGTTTATATTTCTCGGCATTCATTCCTATACAGATACCGTCCCGCTGGGACTCAAGAAGTATTCTGAGAAGCGTTTATATTTCTCGGCATTCATTCCTATACAGATACCGTCCCGCTGGGACTCAAGAAGTATTCTGAGAAGCGTTTATATTTCTCGGCATTCACTTCTATACAGATACCGTCCCGCTGGGACTCAAGAGTATTCTGAGAAGCGTTTATATTTCTCGGCATTCATTTCTATACAGATACCGTCCCGCTGGGACTCAAGAGTATTCTGAGAAGCGTTTATATTTCTCGGCATTCACTTCTATACAGATACCGTCCCGCTGGGACTCAAGAGGTATTCTGAGAAGCGTTTATATTTCTCGGAATTCACTCCCAACGAATTGCCTGCGTGCATTTGATGTGATTCTCGACTGTTAAATTACACCTATAGTTCGGTTTCTAACCGCACAGGATATCATTATGAACTATGACCTAATCATTAAAAACGGAACCGTAATCGATCCGGCGCAAGTCATCCATGCCCGCAAAGATGTAGCATTCGCCAACGGACGTGTCTCTGCAGTCAGCGATGAAATCCCAACATCTGATGCGAGAGAAGTCTTGGATGCGGAGGGATGTTTCGTCACGCCTGGTCTCATCGACTTACACGTCCACGTCTTCTACGGTGTAAGTCACTTTGGAATTGAGCCGGATCCGACTTGTTTGGCACGCGGTGCGACGACAGTTGTTGATGCGGGTTCGGCAGGCGCGGATACATTTCCTGGGTTCCGTAAATACGTTATTGACGTCAGTGACACACGTATCCTCGCGCAATTGAATATCTCTTCGCAAGGCATGCTCACGCAGGAGATTGGAGAGTTGGAAAACCCTGACTACGCAGATGTTGGGAAGGCGTGTCAGATGATTGAACAACATCGCGACATCATTTTAGGGGTCAAAGTCCGCTTGACGCGAGAGAGTATCGTCGGTGAAAGGGCGAAAATGATACCGTTGCACAGAGCACGCGAAGCTGCTGATGCTGCTGGGTTACCGCTAATGGTTCATCCGCAAGATGCTTGGTGTGAGTCTATTGATGATATACTGGCACTGATGGGTGAACGCGATATTCTGACCCACTGTTTCCATGATATGGAATGCGGTATCTTGGATGAGAACGATAGGATACGAGATTCTGTCCATGCAGCGATTGAACGCGGTGTTATCTTTGATGTCGGACACGGTGCGGGTTCTTTCAGTTGGGATGTTGTTCAGAAAGCGATGGCGCAAGGCGTTGAACCGACAACGATTTCGTCCGACCTGCACATCTATAACATTGATGGTCCCGTCTACGATCTCGTGAATGTCGTCAACAAATTCCTGCATCTCGGTATGTCGCTTGACGATGCACTTGCGAAGGTCACGAGTATCCCTGCGGAAACCATATTGATGCCGGGCGAAATTGGGACGTTAGCCGTTGACGCTTGGGGCGATGCGGTAATTTTTGAACTGCGAGAGGGTGAATTCCAACTCATAGATGCCAACGGTCAAGCCAGAACAGGCAAACAGAAACTGGAGCCCGTCGTCGTTGTCAAAGGTGGGCAGGTATACCGCCAACGGCATACACACCATTAAGTCATTTTATGGATGTTGTTCTCCAGTCTTCGGTTTATCCTTTGGAGCGTTAGAATCTGCTCCAAAGCGGATATGCAGTGACGCACCCGGCGCATGTGCTTGCCCGAAGAGTGCGTGCTTGACAACCCAGAAAATAGCGGTCGTACCTACCAGCGTGACAATACCCCAGATGGATGTCTTCAATATCCAATCGTTGAACACAAAGACACTGCCTGTCTGTTTCGGAACCAGTTGCGGACCGAGTACTATCAGCACAGTACAAATAATCCCGTTGAGCGTGATGACACCTTCTGTCACGAGACGGTGTGGACTGAAACCGACCAAGGCGCGTTCAAAATTGAAGATAATCATCCACCATAGCAGCACGAGGTAGAGGAGTTGACCTTTCCCTAACCAACTTGCGGGGATAAAGGCGATCGGTTCTTGGAAATGCACTGACAGGAGCCAGACACAGGCGATACCGATACCGATGTAAAAAAGTTCAAACCACCCGATCCATCCGCGTGAATGTCGGAACCACCCGACGACAGGCAGACCGAAAAATCGTTCCGGCAAGCCTTCGACCAAATCCACCCAGGTTCCTGCTGCCTTCCGATAATTGACATAAGTCAAGCCTATAAGTACGCAAAATACAGTGAATATCTCCATCCAGTGTGGAAAATTCGTGTCGACTTCCAAGACAGGTGACCGGTTAAGCATGAAGCCGAACGTCACCGCAATCCCAAGTCCGAAGAGGAATCCCTGTGTCTGCTCCATGACACTATGCCAGTTCGTTTGGAGTCCTGTTCGGAGATAAATAAGTTTCAGAAGTTGTCCAAATGAAAACGCAACCCCACCAGCAAATCCTGTCATCAAGGTCGCGAATGCTACACCGCTGAGATCGTAACGCGAACAGTAACCTAAAATCCCGATAACCATACCGACACAACCTGCCCAGTTATCGCCGCGGGGTGGTGTCATACGGAGTCGACAAACGTTTACGAGCAACAAAAACCCGACGAACCAGCTGATGCCCATATACAGGACGAGGTTCGTGCCCATGTCCAGACCCCCACGGAAGAGAGCGACGATGAGTGCGGCTACTATCGCCACCAATGCAGCGACCCAATCCGTGTCATACCAATAGAGTGGACTTTCGTGGCGTTGCATCCGTTTTGGTGCCAGAACGAAATCAATGATTACTGCTTGGAGCGACCAACCGATAAATACAGCAGCAATAGGCACGAAAAATAGAGAGAGTTGTTCATGTGTCAGAAATGCTGGCAGCGCGGTTCCAGCACCACCAAGGGCTGCCCACAAGAAACCGATAGCGAATAGGTTTGCGAATCCGTAAAACACGGTCAGTGATTGTGATGAATGGCTGTACCCTACAACCATCATATAAGACATACTTCCACCGAAGGACCAACCGATCGCACCGAACAACGCGAAGTAGTGGACATGCCGCCACCAATCCTCGCGTCCGGAGAGCAGGACAATAGCCATCGCGGCGAGCGCACCGGGAAGTGCCGCACCGTATTCATGTCCGAAGTTGCCTCGTATTCCCCACCCAACACAGATAGACAAACCACACAAAATCACCATTTCCCACGGAATAATTGCCATGTCCATATATATAACCTCCGTCATGCCGATAATTATGTTGTTTTATTATGTAGGCTTTCGGATTTATTGTCAACTGCCTTCCACACTTGCCTAGGGCAATTTAGTTTTAAGAGAAAAATTTACTTATGTTAACCATCAATAGATGCCTGAACTTCTTCGGGTACATCGGTTTGCCTTGAACAAGAATATAATACAAGGAATGGATTAAGTCTCTGAATAGACCGAATTTTTCTCACACGCGGAAACCAAATTTGTCTTTCCATACATTTTTTGTAAACCTTATATCATTTTTTGGGTTGCTAATTTGACTTCTGGTTCAAAAGACGTTATAATATAATCATAGTGGTGCATATACATTATTTTAAAATATGTCATAAATATTAATTTGCTATGATCTAATTTGGTTAATCTCATTTTCAGTTTGCAAGTAACGTTGTTTTCTTGCTTATTATCTACATAAAATCCATCATATTTTTTAAGGAATTCATCATGATAAAAAGAACTGTTTCTTCCAAGACCTTCGCATTCATACTCGCTATAGGACTCTTCGTAATTGGCATAACCAACATTGGTAATACGGATGCAGAATTCTTCGGAGTCGGGAGTACCGATACACGTTCAGTAGATGAAAACGCTGCTGTGGACACAAATGTCGGTTCTGCCTTTGCGTTAAAGAATCTCTGTTTTGATCCAATAAGGTTCAAATTTCCGGATCATAAGGATAAATTCAAATATGTCGTCAGTGAGGATGAAGCTCAGATTAACTACAGTGTTCAGATAAAAACTAAAGTAAGCCTTGATTACGAAACACAGAGCAGCTACACGGTAACGCTTATAGTTGAATATTATGACCACTTATTCCGCAGTTGGCTTGAAGATGACAGGGTCACAGTCACCATCAATGTCAATGATGTGGATGAGGGAAATACAGGTACGGCAGAAGTTTCGACTGCGGATGCTTTACCCACCGTTACCAGTGAGGAACGCGAGCGTATCATTTCTTTGCTTAGACTCGATTCTATTATCTTCAATGAACTTTTCAATACATCCAACGATACACACGATTGGGTAGAATTGCGAAACGTTGACAACATAGATGTAGATCTCAGTGGATGGCGACTCTTTGTCACTACAAGCGAGATGATTGATAGTTTTGAGTTTCCTGCAGGGACCGTGCTGCCTGCTGGGGAGTTGCTCTTGCTCCTGAATACCGACCCAAATGCCCCTGACATGCCATTGGAAGCGTCTGAGGAGCCTTCATACCACTATCTCGTAGATGCGACATTTGCTTTACCGCAGGAAGATTTCATGTTGCTGCTTCGGAGTCCATCTGCTTGGGAAGATAGCGCAGGCAGTTACCTCTTTGGACAACCGAAGTCTCCGATGACAGTAGATTTCACTTTAGATACAGCATGGTTTCGCACCAAGTCAACTGCTCTCGGACATCAAGTTGATGCGTGGATTGAGAGTGGATATAATAACGGTCTCGGTTACGACGAAAACGCGTCAGACACCATAAGCCTCGGCACTCCTGGATACCCGCATCGGGTGCGTACAGGAGATGTGAATAGTGATGGCATCGTCAACATTTTGGATCTCGTCTTGGTTGCCTCACAGGGAGGTCAGACCGGCATCTCAACTGCTGATGTAAATGGTGATGGTATGGTTAATATGCGAGACTTATATGCAATTGCCAGCAGATTCGGGGATATTGCTGCTGCGCCTTCTGCTGAAGCACTAACGTCAGCACAGGTGGAACAGTGGTTGAAACTTGCTAAGCAACATGTTTCCACACGACCAATCCAAACGTCTTCGTTGGAGCATGAATTCTCTTATGAACGTGGCATACAGGTGCTGGAAGCCCTTTTGGGAAGACTGAGACCGAGTACAACGGTGCTGTTGGCAAATTATCCGAATCCATTCAATCCGGAGACATGGATACCGTATCAATTGGCGAAAGCAAGCGACGTGAAAATTACAATTTACGATGGACGTGGTACTTTGGTGCGTCAGTTTAATCTCGGGCATCAGCCTGTGGGGTTGTATCAGAGTCGTAGCCGTGCGATATATTGGGATGGCACTAATGAATTAGGAGAATCTGTTGCGAGTGGCATTTATTTTTATACGCTCATAACTGAAGATTTCTCTGCGACGCGTAAGATGCTAATCCTCAAGTAAGTGTTGGCTCATACCAAACGAGTTGAATCATAAGGACGGTGTCTTGCATCCGTCCTTATATTTCGCTCATATAGTCATTATGAATCATAAATTTTAAAATATGATTTAAATTAATCCATTATTATTATAGATTTTGGCACACTTTCGTTTGCAAGTAAGGTTGTTTTCTTGCCATTATCTACGCAAAACCATCATATTTATAAGGGATACATCATGATAAAAAGAACTGTTTTTTCCAAGACGCTTGCATTAATACTTACAGTGGGATTCTTCGTAATTGGCGTACCCAACATTGGTGATACGTTGCCATCTTTCAGCGATGTGGGAGACACCGCTACACGATCGATAGATGAAAACGTTGCGCCAGGCGCAAACGTCGGTGCTCCATTCACAGTAGATGATGACGGTTATAATATCATCAGATTTGAATTTCCGGATTATAACAATAAGTTCGAGTATATTGTCGGTAATAATAATAGTTTTGTTCAGATAAAAAATAAAGTAAGACTTAATTACGAAGCAGAAAACACCTATACAGTAAGGCTTATAATGAAAATTTTCGATGGCAGCCTACAAGGCGATGGGACTTATTTTGGTGCGGCTGACAGCGTCACCGTTACTATCAATGTCAATGATGTAGTTGAGCGACCCACTCTACCATTCCCTTCTACTGCGGACGCTTTGCCAAGTTTTACCAGTGAAGAACGCGAGCGTATCACTTCCTTGCTTACACTTGATAGTATCATCTTCAATGAACTCTTCAATGCATCCAACGATTCACACGACTGGGTAGAGTTGCGGAACGTCAGAAACGCGGATGTAGATCTCAGTGGATGGCGCTTGATTGTCGCTACAGATGAGATGACCGAAAGTTTTGAGTTTCCTATAGGAGCAGTGCTGCCTGCTGGGGAGTTGCTCTTGTTCCTGAATACCGATCCAAATGATCCTGGGATGCCGTTGGCAACATCTGAGGAGCCTTCATATCACTATCTCGTAAATGCGACATTCGCTTTACCGCAGGAAGATTTCATGTTGCTGCTACGGAGTCCGTCTGCTTGGGAAGACAATGCTGGTAGTTATCTATTTGGGCAAGAGAAGTCTCCGATGACAGTAGACTTCACTTTAGATACGGTATGGTTCCGTGCTAAATCAACAGTCCTCGGACATGAAGTTGATGCGTGGGTTGAGAGTGGATACCACGGGGGACTCGGTTATGATAGCGATGCATCGGAAGGCATCAGTCTCGGCACACCCGGTTACCCGCATGAGACGCTCGTGGGGGATGTGAATAGCGATGGTGTCGTCAACATTCTGGACCTCGTCTTGGTTGCCTCACAGATGGGGGACTCCGGCGAAACAACTGCTGACATAAATGGAGATGGTGCCGTTAATATCCAAGACTTAGTTCTTGTTGCCAATGGACTGAGAAATATAGCTGCTGCGGATTCCGCTGAAGCACTGACGGCATCAGAGTAAGGCTGGTTCATACCAAACAATGCTAAATCATAGGGACGGTGTCATGTCTCCGTCCCTATTTCTTGTCTGCCAAAAATATGGTGATTTCTCACCATTCATTTTAAGTCTTCTTTAGTTCCAGAAGCGGAAAATCACTTATACAAAATACGCAGGACAGTATATGATCAGAATACCAATTTTCATATTTTGCTTAATTATCATTTCAATCATAAATCAACAAATCGGTTTTGCACAAAATACTTCACAATGGCATGTCCCTGATGGTGCTATGGCACGTCTTGGAAAAGGTAGAATAAACGGGATAACCTATTCCCCAGATGGCACTCAACTTATCATCGCCAGCAGCATCGGGGTTTGGGGCTATAATATGAATGTTGCGGAAGAACCCTCTCTGCTTTTTAGGCATACTGGTTATTATTCCAATGTCGCGTATTCACCGAATGGTAGCACACTTGCCTGCGCAAATGAGGACGGTACGGTGCGTGTGTGGGATGCTAATACAGGACAACCGATTGGTATATTTGCTGGACATACCGACCGGGTGACTTCTGTTGCCTATTCGCCGGATGGAAGGACACTCGTCAGTAGTGGGAGGGATAACACTGTGCGTTTGTGGGAGGTCGACACTGAACAACTTAAAACAACCCTCATTGGTCACACAGATTGGGTAACATCTATAGCATATTCCCCAGACGGCAAACGAATCGCCAGCGGAAGCGAAGACAGTACCCTACGTTTGTGGGATGCCAACACCGGTGAATCGACTGCTATACTTACCGGACATACCGGTTGGGTTTATGATGTAGCCTTCTCACCAGATGGTAGACAGATAGCCAGTGGAAGTAGAGATCGCACGGTACGTTTATGGGATGCTAATACAAGCCGACCTTTTGCTACACTTATAGGACATACCGGTTCAGTAGCGTCTATCGCATATTCACTTGATGGAGGGACAATTGTAAGTGGAAGTCACGATAATACCGTACGTTTGTGGGATGCTGACACCGGAGAACTTACCCTTACGCTTACGGGGCATACAGGTCAGGTGACATCTGTTGCGTATTCACCCGATGGTCGCACAATTAGCAGTGGGAGTAGGGATGGAACTGTCCGTTTATGGGACACCGACACCGGTAGTCTTATCGTTGTGATCAGAGGTTATATTGATAGGTTGACTTCAGTTGCATATTCACCTAAAGGGTCAACACTTGCCAGTGGATATGCGGATGGGACCGTACGTATGTGGGATGTTGACACAGGTCAGATGCTTCACACATTTGTTGCCCATCCTAAGGAGGTAGCATCAATTGCGTATTCACCGGATGCTCGAACGATCGCAAGTGCTGGTGGTATTGGCGACAATACCGTGCGTATGTGGGATGCTGTCACAGGACAATCACTTGGTGGACTTACTGGACATGTCTCTTCTGTTTATACTGTTGCGTATTCACCCGATGGTCGCACAATTGCAGGTAGTGGCGGATATGGAGGAAACATTGTCCGTTTGTGGGATGCAAATACAACTCACCTGAAGACTACACTCACAGGGAATACGCGTAGGATTAATAGCATTGCTTTTTCACCGGATAGTAACACACTCGTAAGCGGCAGTCGGGATGGTAGTGTACGTATATGGAATGTTAACACTGGACGAGAGAAAGCGACACTGATGGAGCATACCGATAGCATTTATGCAATCGCATATTCACCGGATGGTCGAACGATTGCAAGTGGAGGACGAGATGATACCGTGCGTTTGTGGGATGCTGAAACGGTTGAACTCAAAACCACACTCATCGGACATGATTACGCTGTCCGCTCTGTTGCATATTCTCCAGACGGAGGGACACTCGTAAGTGGTGGTGAGGATGGCACCATGCGTTTGTGGGATGCTACTACAGGATATTCGATTGCTACACTCACTGGACATACAAGTTGGGTAACATCTCTCGTATATTCGCAGGAAGGCGGCATTCTTGCAAGTGGCGGTGAAGACGGCACGGTCATTCTGTGGGATTTAAACTTACTCCGTACACAGCAACAACAACTACAGCAGGCACTATCCCATCTTCAACAAGAGCAGGATGGACCTAAGGTACAGCTGATCTACTTTCATCCAAGCGACCGTACACCTGATCACGGTATAGAACCACTGGCAGACAGGGTGATAAAGGATGTTCAACTGTTCTACGCACGTCAGATGCAAAACCATGGATTTGGTATAAAGACCTTCACGCTTGAAACAGATTTGACCGGCAATGCAGTGGCACACCATGTAGAAGGGCAATTCCCCATAACATATTATCAGGATCAGCCCTATAACAAAATATTAGAAGAAATTGATGCGCAATTTGACAGGTCACAGAATATTCTACTCATCCTTCTGGAGTGGGACGATAGCGACATTCTCGGAAATAACGTTTGTGGTCTCGGTGGAACATATCAGTCCGGGGGCGGCGCAGCGATCCTGCCTGCCACTTACAATTGTTTTAGTTTTCGTGTTGTTGCGCATGAGCTTGCCCATGCTTTTGGATTGTATCACGATTTGAGCGAACCCAATCTTATGGCTGACAGCAGCAGGTACTTGGCTGAACTTTCCACATGTGCTGCTAAAGCGTTAAATGTAAACCCATTCTTCAACACCGCTTACGGAGATCTCTCACCTACAACGATTGAGCGGGACCTACCACTTGCGTCTTCGTCCAATACTGTCCGTCTCCATTATGAGGTATCCGATCCTGATGGTCTCTATCAAGTGCAGTTACTTACTCCATCAACCCCTCAAGATCCGATTCAGGGACCTAAAATTCTCGGTTGTAAGCAATTAAACGGAGAACGTGCCACGATCGAATTTATCCGCTCGGAATTAATAGGAACACCAGGGGATGTTATAGGTCTTCAGGTGCTTGATATTCATGGAAATGTAACGCTGCAGTGGCATGAAAACGAGGTAGACACTCAACCGCGGCTTGATATAAACGAAGATGGCGTCGTGAATATCTTAGATTTGGTGTTAGTTGCTTCCAGCTTTGGACAGAAGGGAACATCAAGCCATGCGGATGTGAACGAGGATGGTGTTATCAATATCCAAGATCTCGTGTTGGTAGCAAGTGGTATATAGTTTGAATCAACGTTGTGGGTGGTAGGTTGTGGATTGTGAGTTATAAGTTATAAGTTAAGAGTGGATGTGGTCAGTGATGGATTGTCTGAACCAGGATTCACAGGATTTAAGGATTTGCAGGATAACGGAGTCAGCGGTAGCGAGCGGGAGTTCCCTCCTATAGGAAATGTGGAATACTGGAAGGCAAGAGAGGTCGGGAAATGTAAAGCTAAGACAAATTTTGCCGCGTATGGGCAAAATTTGGAGTTCCCTCCACAGGGAAACTGGATGACTCGAAACAACGGACAACTATACATTGCATCTAATCTTTATACGTGATACGATAAGCGTAATAGAACGCGTTATCTATGGGAGGCTATAAGTTATGAGTCGTGTAAGGATAGGTGTTATCGGATGTGGCGCGATCGCGCAGGTGCATCATCTGCCCAATCTCACCGCACTTCATCGAGAATTTGATGTGCAGATCGTCTGTGATCTCTCTCATGGTGCCGCAGAAGCAGCCGCAAAGCGGTTCAAGGTTCCGCAATTCGTTACAGATTACAACGAGTTGCTGACTACAGATGTGGACGCTGTGCTGCTCTGCCATGGCGACCCGAAGACGCAGGTGGCACGTGCTGCGTTTGAGGCAGAGAAGCACGTCTTTATCGAAAAACCCGTTTGCTTTTCGCTTCAAGAAATGGATGCGATGCTAACCGCACAAAGTAAAGCCGGTACCGTCGCTCAAGCCGGTTATATGAAAGTGCACGACCCTGCTTTCCAACTCGCTAAACGTGAAGTCGATACAATGGAAAGCTACCGGTTCGTTCAGATTAACCATCTCCACCCAAACAATAGTTTACACCTGAGCCAGTTTGATGTCGAACGGTTTAGCGATGTCCCAGCAGATGCGTTTAAACCTGCAGGTGAGGCACGGGATGTAGCTCTATCGCAAGCCATCGGAGATGTCCCGCCGGAAGCCAGGGGCGCGTTTTTCCTACTTTCAGGCAGTATGATCCATGACATCTATAGCTTACGGGTAATGCTCGGTTCGCCGAGTGAGGTGATTAGTGCTGAAATCTGGTCTGGTGGACGCGGTGTGAGTATTGTCTTTGCCTATCCGAACGGTGCGCGTTGTATCGCTACATGGGTTGATCTACCCGATCTGTGGGACTTTAAAGAGACATTGGAAATCTACGGCGATAACAAACGGGTGATTGTATCCTATCCGACCGGTTTTTCACGGGGCATTTTGTCAGAGGTGACGATACACGGGATAGATGATGATGGCACGACGTATAGCAAGACACCAGCCGTTGAATGGGAGAGTGCGTTCATGCGGGAGTTGCGTCACTTCCACGCCTGTATCACAGCAGGTGAAGACTGCTACACCTCTCTGGCATCTGCTCGGGATGACATTTCCCTGATTATTGATATTGTGCAGTGTTATATTCAGCGGAAACCTGTTGTGTGCACACAAGCATAATGGACCACGGAAATTAAAAAAGGGCAGGTCCGATGACCTGCCCTTGCAGTTGGATTCGGAATTATTCCTCTTCCACGGGTTCTGCTGGCTCAGCGGGTTCTGCGGGTATCATAGGTGCTTCGCCTTCCATCGGGGGCATCATACCCTCACCCATCTCTTCGCCTTTAATCATAACTGTTGCGTCTTTTGAACCTGTCACGATAAAGCCGTCAATAGTGATTTCCACTTCAACGGGTTCCGGTGGTTCAACATCTTCAGGGAAGGGTAATCCGTCTAAGGGTGGGAAACCTTCAGGGAGTTGGAAATCCGGTGGGATTTCACCGTCACCGTCTTCCTCACCGTCTCCATTATCACCTTCTTCACCCTCTTCTGGCATCTCACCATCATCTGGCATTTCACCGTCTCCAGGCGGTAGGAAACCTTCTGGGGGTAGCAAGTCTGGGGGTAGCCCGGGGAAACCGCCACCAAATCCGGGTGATAGGGTTACCGTGATTAAACCCGGATCCACTTGATCTTCTTCCATCTGTTTGATGAGTTCGTCCAGATTCTGCGGAACCGGTCTTTCCTCTTCGTCGCCGAATCCGCCGAAATCGAAAATCGCACCAGGTGTCGGTCCAAGGTCTCCAGCGAAAGGATCACCAAAGAAGTCAAATGCGCTTCCAGACACATTGATGTTTGCTTCGCCAGCAGGGAAGTCTTCTGGGATCTCAAGGGTGACCTCTCTCTGAATTGTCCTCTCAGCCCCGGCAGTACTCCAGTGTGGTACTAAGGTGATTGCAACCGTAACACTCTCGCCCGGCATAACCTCTTCAGGTGCAATAATTTCCGAAATCTCTGCTTTCGCAATTTGCGGTTTGTCCGTGATAGAGATTGATACAGTTTTCAATGTTGCTTTGCCAGCGTTGTTTGAAAGTGTATCAGCGAAGGATCTGACAATCCGATCAACGTTCATCAACACATCAAGAAATGCCACTGGAGAAGCTTGACGAAACGGCTCAGTATAGACAGTATCAGTTTCTTCAAATTCAAGCGTGACAGATCCATTCACGGTGCTATTGCTGAACTCCATCCGAAGGGCATCCAGAGTAACCGCAGCCACGATTGGAATAAAACCTTCTTGTCCATACGCGACTTGGTGATGTTTCTCTATCGCTGTTGTACTGTTCGCGGGATGGTAAGAGATTTTGACCGGAATCATGGGCAGTGCGGCACCGAGTTGCCCCACAACCGCTGGTGTTAGGTCTTTTGTTATCGTTCCGATTGGCTTGCCGTAGGCTGAGACAGATTTGTAGGATACGGCTACGCTTGGGACGATGCCATTAGTAACGGCTCTGTATACCGGTAATGAAGACTTTCCATCGTAAAAAAATGGATGTCCGAACGCCACAAATTTGTCGTCATAAACCTGCGTCACGGTTCCAAAGCCTATTGAGTTCACAATGTCACCCGTGGCTACAGCGGCTCCGATCATATCCCCTGCCGCAAGTTTCGGTGAAGCTCCTACTGGGGGTGCTGCAGGTGCGGCACCAATATCAGCAAGCAATTCAACGAAATTGTAGCGTGAGTCGGAGAGATGCGAAGCAAGTTCCTGAATCCTGTGTGACTGTATCCCTGTAATCATCACGGGTGTTTTAACGGGTGTGTAAGTCGCGTTAATCCCTATACCAGGAGCGGCAGGAACATCTCCTTGTGCCAGAATTTCACCAAATGTTTGATGGTCAATGGAGGCTTCCATTGCGTCAATGGATGTAACCCAAAACCGAGTCGGTGCCTTCGAGAAAACGTCACCGTAGGCAAGCGCGCCCATGATCCGTCCGGGAGGACCGACAGGACTGCCCGACATTCCTGCTGCAATGCCACCCATAGCTTCAGCGGCTTCATCCATCAGTTCACACTCATAGAGCGGGAATCCGAAACCGAAATCTCGGACGCCACGGAACCGTGCATTAAGCACGACTCTACTTGTGCCTTCAAGTACCGTAACGATTTGAACGGGTGTTTTATCTGTTAGTCTTCGGGCTTCATCTTCATACATATTTTCAAGGACGACGTCGCCTAAAAGTGGAGCGGCGTCAAATCCTGTTATGACCTCACCCGCAATAGGATTTCCTATTTCTGTCTGTTCTTCATCAGGAGAGCAGCTCAATTGGCAGAGCATCACAATGGCGATACCTGCCAGCACAAAAAAGTTCCTCATTAGTGTTCCTCCAGAATAGAGTTGTCTCTATCTGTAATTGTTGTTTGTAAGATTAGGATTTACGCGCCATTCATTATTGCCTTGTGAAGTTGAATTGGACGCAAAACCTATAAAAAATGTGTGTCATATATCAATGACGCTATATAGAGTTAGAAAAGTTGCAGAAAGTATTAATGATGTGGTTGTTCTTGTAAGATGGAACTATCTTGTAATTACACCATCATACTGTTTAGCAAACTTTATGCCAATTTTCATATTGAGATTTAATATTTGGACTAAGACCGCTAGAATTTCAAGAACATCTTGCAGATATCCGTTTTATAACACAGATGGACACTGGGTTTATCCAAAATAGCGAAGACATTCAGGTATGTCTAAAAAACTCAACTCCTGAATAAAATCGAATCTGCTTGAAATCCATTTCCTATTGTCATCACGCAAATATTGCGAAGTCAACGCAAAAATTGCCACATTAAGTCAGTCTTTCTTGAAGAATCGATTAGTAATAATTAGTGTGTTTCAATACAATTTTTCTTAAAAATAAATACACACTTACGTATAACAACGCTATTTAGAGACGAGGAGATTACGAAAGATCAAAAAAAATGGCGCGGCTAAAACCGCGCCTACGATTGAAAAGAATCGAAATTACCATGCAACCCAACCGCCATCAACAGCGATTGTTTGTCCAGTTACCCAATTTGCTGCATCTGATGCTAAGAACAGTACTGCCCCTACTACTTCGTCCACTTCACCGACACGTCCCATCGGAATACGGCGGACAACGTCTTCATAGAATTCCTTACGCTGCAAGAGAACATCGGCAAGCGGGGTGCGGGTAAACGCTGGTGCCACGGCATTCACTGTGACGTTATGCGGTGCCCATTCGACGGCGAGTCCTTTCGTAAGCAATACAACACCACCCTTACTCCCTGAATACGCAGTCCGGAGTGGACCACCGACCAGCCCCATTGTTGAGGAGATATTGATAATCTTACCGTTTTCCCGTTCTATCATCGGTTTGACAAGCTTCTGCGTCAAAAAGAACAAGCCCTTCAGGTTGAGATCGTAGATAGCGTCCCAATCCTCTTCGGTTAACTCAAGAGCGGGTTTCGGACGGTTAGTGCCAGCATTATTCACAAGGACATCCACTTTTCCCCATACATCAATTGCTTCTTGTGCACCTTTGGCGACCTGTTCCATATCGCTAACGTCGAACACGACAGACGCCGCTTCGCCACCGTTAGCCTTAATCTCGCTTGCAACCTCTTCAAGGTCAGATGGTGTACGGCTATTCAAGATGATCTTTGCTCCCATCTGTGCAGCTGCTATCGCGATGCCTCTACCGATGCCTTTGCCGGAACCGGTTACTAACATCACTTTATCTTTCAACTCAAATCCTGGAAATGCCATATTTTAGCCTCCAATCGCTAATTTCAAAGTATTTTCTAATAACATTGCGCGTGTCATCGGACCTACACCGCCCGGGACCGGCGTAATAAAGCCAGCCACCTCTTTAACTTCCTCGAATTTAACATCCCCGACGGCGCGTCCGTTTATATGGTTGATGCCGACATCAATAACAGTGGCACCCGGTTTCACCATATCTTTGGTGATAAACTCAGGTCTGCCAATTGCTACAATGAGGAGGTCTGCCTTTTGGGTCTGTTCCGCGAGGTCTGGTGTTCGGGAGTGGCAATACGTCACAGTTGCATTACGGTTCAGAAGCATCAATCCAACAGGCTTTCCAACGAGTGGACTCCTGCCAACACACACAGCGTGTTTGCCCTCGATCTTTTCACCGCTTAGTTCAATTAAACGGATAATTCCAGTGGGTGTACAAGGTGTCACGCCCTCGCGGTTGATGAGGAGATTCCCTAAGTTTACGGGATTTAGACCGTCTGCGTCTTTATCTGGACGAATGCTATCAATAACAGTTTCTTTGTCCATATCTTCCGGCAGGGGCATTTGAACCAACATCCCGTGAATATCTGAGCGCGCATTCAGCGATTCAATATGCTCGATGAGTTCACTTTGGCTAACTTCTGCTGGTAGATGGTGGACTTCGGAATGGAAATGGACTTTCTCACAATCACGTTGTTTATGTTTGATATAGAGCGTTGATGCCGGGTCGTCCCCTACTTGGACGACAGCGAGACCGGGTGTGAATGTGAGTTTTTTTAACTTCATCCGGATTTGGCTCCGGATACGCTTGGCAAGACGAATGCCATTAAGGAGTTCGGCTGACAAATCCGTTTTCCTCCAGTTTACAGGTCTTGATAAATTCACTGAATTGTAAGACTAAGGTAATCTGATAGATCCTTGTGAACGCAATTCAGTGTCTCATAACAATGTCTATTATATCATATACGCGTGTTCCGTGCATCCATTTTTTCGAATTAGATTGTCTGAACCAGGATTCAAGGATATGCAGGATTATAGGTAGGCGGTCAGCAGTCAGGAAATGTAAAGCCAAGATAAAGTATGCTTTAGTCGCATAATTTAATTACCTTGTCTATTATCGAACTCACGTAAGCATAAGAAATTGACAAAATAAGGCAATTATGCCAAAATGGGAGCGTGCTCATTAATCAACATATGCCCCTCCAAAAGAGGTAACTGTTATGCGTTCCTATGTAAATACCGTGTTAGTGGAGAGACAACGTTTCATTGTTCTTCTCCTGATAAGTCTTTACCTCATTGCCATGGGGTTTGAGGTATTAGCACTCACCGCAGAGACTGTGATGGATAATGTGTTGGAAGTTTATGAAGATATCGAAGATTATGCTGCAGTTGTTCATACTTACAGCGCGGATTCTATGGATGTCTCTGGAAGTGTTTTTGAAAATCAGCCGCCACGTGTTGCCTTCAACCTCTTTTTCCGCAAACCTGATGAACACGCCATTGAAGAGATTGGCGATTCCCGCCAGGGGATATTCCGAATTGAGTTGCTGAGCACCTTGGTACACCTGACCCGCCTTGAGATGCGGCTCCGCAGTAAAATGTTTCTGCTTGGACACGAGTGTCACGTGCTGGAAGTCGTTGACCCCGATAAACTTGGAGATAAGGCAGTGCTCTGGATATCGCCCCGGGAGTGGAAAGTGCTACAACTCACCCTCTTCATCAAATCCATTGAGTTTGCGAGAACACGATTCACATACGTGCCTGGCAATACGGGCAACCCTCTCCCCATCGAAACCCGGAGTTTTTTTCCGATCTCCAATCAGATCTTAATCAATCGCGTTGAGGGTTATCGGATCAACATAGGGCTGCCCTCAGAAGTTTTTGAGGTGCGTCAAGCCGAAGAAGCTACCAAGTAACAGGAGACATTATTATGATTCGTTTTAAAAATAGGGCATATATTGTCTTAATCTTGGTCCTCTTATTGAGTCCCGCATCTGTTAGTCATTCTGTTGGTCATTCCAATGTTATCCCCTTAACGCACGAAGGGACATTTGCCTATCCTAAATGGACATGGAATCGTGGACTCCCTACAAAAGGAGGTTCTCTGAGTATGGATCTCAACTTCACTTTCGATCCTATGTTAGTACACGTAAAACTTCCGGGAGAAATTCTCGTTCATGAAGAGAAGAGAACAATTAAAGTGAATGGCACCGAGGGACATTTCAGCGTTCAAGGCGGTAGCACTATAACTGGAGAAGTCGTCATGGACTTCGGGCTGCCGTCCCTGTCAAAGTTTCTCTGGGGGGTGAATGATAATGTTCGCATCTCCCGTAAAATACCTATTTCTTATGTTTCCTATCCGCATGGAAGTTCTGATGGAAAGTGGAACAACAAAGTGGCTCTTAACAATTTTTTCCTTAATGGCACCCGATTTTGGGATGATATAGGTCCAGATGTGTTGATATCTTTTACTTACAGTTCAGGCCGCCCCGAGCTCAACCTAAAGGTTGAAACTCCGGGATTCGTGGGCACTGGTGTATGGGATACCGACATTACCTCCAATATTGCTGACTTCCTCCCAGAACCCTTTTTGGAAGGCTCCGATGCCCAGTCAGCAAAGATTCTTGCCAATCACTTTATGGACTACTTTGATGTAAATATGTATTTTGGTCTCAGGATCTGGAGCGAGTACACCTTTGCTTGTGAAACCTTAACTGTAAATGAAACCGTCATAACAGACGCAGACCAAGCTGTTCCTGCCCCGAACTTCGATCCGACTGCGGAAACATATCAGATTGAGAGCAGCTACGATGAAGTTTTCACTTACGGACTCAATCTTATTGTTAAACCGGGTTCCGCTTCCGCTAAGTTTGTAGTGCTGAAAGATCTTGAGTTGTGGAGTTACGAGGCACAAGTGCCGGAAAGTCACGTTTCTATCCTTCCCAAGAAGCGTTATGATATGGATTTCAAGGATATTTCTACCAAGGGAAAGATTTATACATCATATCATTTCTCCAGAGAAGGATTTGCAACAGGACCCGCACCCTACATAATACCAGATGACTCGTTACGTGGTGCAATACGAAGAGAACTCGGTTTGGACCCAGGTCATCCTCGAAAACTTACGCGAGCGGATCTGCGACAGTTAACGCACCTGAGTGCGTCCGTCAGCAGTAGTAATGGTCTTAATGGACTTCAGCATGCGGTCAATTTAAGGTCATTGGCTGTTGGAGGGAATTTTTCAGATCTGTCTCCTGTGTCCAAACTCAAAAAACTGGAGTCTCTGAATGTCGGTACCAGCGCGCTTTCCGAGGTATCACTATCCAAACTTCCAAATCTAAAGACCCTGAATATCGATCGTACTCCGCTCACGAAGGTTACTCTGTCAGAACTCGTAAGCCTGACAGAGTTGCAGCTTCCCGTCGGTTCCCTCTCAGAACTTTCTCTGTCCAGACTTCCAAACCTGAAGACCCTGAATGTCGGTTATAACCCACTTTCCAAGGTCTCCGTGTCAAATCTCGGAAGCCTAACGGAATTGGAATTTGTTAGCCACACACTCTCAGAGTTGTCGCTGTCTAACCTAAAAAATCTGGTGCGGTTGAGTCTTGAGGGCAGTACTATTTCAAAACTGTCACTGTCGAATCTACCAAATCTACGCGAGATGCGTCAGGAAAGACACATAGGTAGATGGGGACCGGTGCCGTATGAACAACCGCTTGATATGGATCTTTCTCACCTCGGTATCTCAGAGTTGTCGCTATCTAAACTCCCACACCTGAAGGAATTGGATATTAGCAACAATCGTATTTCAGATTTATCGCTCTTAAAAGGAACCGAAAATCTGACCCATCTACACCTTGGTGGCAATGGTATTTCAGATATATTCCCACATCTCAGTGGTTCTAAGCATTCAAGACTGATATGGTTGAATCTCAGTAACAATCTTCTCACTTCAGTCGGTATGTCCGTTGGTGTCCTGCTCAATCCAAACCTCAGGGTATTAGATCTTAGCCACAACAATATCTCACGTCTACCTCCAAGGCTTGGTTTAAACACAGAGTTGACACACTTGAACCTTGCTAACAACCAAATTTCAGATCCGATTACTCTGTTGCCGCCGAGATTCCGAAGGCTGACGCACCTGAAACTTGATAACAACCAAATTTCGGAACTTTCTTTGTCAGGTGCCCCAAAAAATCTGGAATTGATGAGCTTGGCGAATAATCCTCTCTCGAAAGTATCTCTGTCAGATCTTCCGAAATTAATCCATGTTGACATCTATGGCACGTCCGCATCTTCTTATATTAGTAGCCGTCTTACGGAAGTATCTCTTTCAGGACTCACAAACGTGACAGGCTTGACGTTGTCCGAGCATCCACTTCTTTCAAAAGCATCCGTGTCGGATCTCCCAAACCTGGAACATCTCAATATTTCCCTCAATCCTCTCCTTCCGGAAGTTTATTTGTCTGGAATCCCAAACTTGAAATACTTACGGTTTGCATGGAACAAAAATCTTTCAACATTATCTCTACCCGAACTCCCAAACCTAACGACCTTGATATGTATCGACAATTCTCTTTCAGATGTGTCATTCGTAAAAGAACTTGCAAGTCTGACGGAGCTGGAACTTAGCGACAACCTTATATCAGATGTTGCACCTCTGTCTAACCTCATAAACCTGACGGAGTTGGGACTTAACAATAACCTTATATCAGATGTTGCACCTCTATCTAATCTCACAAGCCTGACGAAACTGAAACTTGGGAACAACCTTATATCAGATGTTGCACCTCTATCTAACCTCACAAACCTGACGGAACTGGAACTTAGGAACAACTTTATTTCAGATGTCGCACCTCTGTCTCATCTCACAAATCTAACGTTTCCGACATTTTACAACAACCCAGTCCACCCTGACTCGCTTCGCACATATAGAAAGGAAATAGGGATGGTATTTTCCCCTCCTTCTGAGCTGCCTGTTCTTATAAAAATCTCTGGTGACGGTCAAATAGGTGCACCCGATGAGACTTTGCCAGAACCATTTGTGGTTCAAGCACTGGATGAAAACGAAAAGCCGGTGATAGGAGCGTTTATCAGATTTTTTCTTTACGAAGGTGAAGGCACACTCAGGACTCCGCTCCCTACCCCAGTTGGTGCCACCGATGTTACTATCACCGATGTTGATGGTAAGGCAGAAACAACGCTGACGCTGGGACCGAACCCGGGTTCAAACAGGGTCGCCGCAATTGGTTATGATGGGTTTAAAGCTATTTTTACTGCCACCGCTACTCTTGATGTGCGAACAGCCTCGCAGATTGCTGAAGATGTTAATGGCGATGATGTGGTCAACATTCAGGATTTGGTATTCGTCGCCTCGAACCTTGGACAAACCGGCGAACATGCGGCGGATGTGAATGGCGATGGGATCGTTGATATTTTAGATCTCGTTAAGGTTTCTGGGGAATTACAGTAAGGGTGTTGTGCATTTCTGATTCTCCTCGATTAGTAACATGTATCGCAAAACGGCGGGAGAGAACCAATGATTCATGTAGGCGTTGGACATTCACATGAGCTTTCCACTACGGAAGCAGCGGAGCGTGCGACACGCATGGCAATGGGGAACGCAGGTATCGCTAAAGCCGATCTTGCCATTGTGTTTGCAACCATTAATTATCAAACGGAATACCAAGAATTATATCAAGCAGTTCAAGTAAATTCCAGTTGCGATGAGCTTATCGGTTGCAGTGGAATGAGTGTCCTAACTTCTGCAGGCGAATTTGAAGGAGAACCCGCTATCGCTGTGATGGTGATTCGATCTGAAGAAATTTCTGCTATACCGTTTGCTGCACAGGGCACAGAACCCGAAATTAGCGCGCAAATACAGGCGCAAATTCAACCTGAAATACACGATGATTCACTTCTCGTAATTTTTCCAGATATCCGCGCAGTAAATCCGGCAGAACTCGTTAATCACATTGGGAGTGATGGAGTAGAGATCCCTATCGTCGGTGCTGCGGTCTCAGGCGACGCAACAGGCGCGCAGATGTACCATTGGAAAGGTGAGCAGGCGACGGAGAGCGGCGTCACAGGCGTTCTACTAACCGGAGATTTCAGTACAGAGATCGGGGTCGCACAGGGATGTCAACCTATTGGGAAACCGCGGGAGGTTACAAGCGTTGATGGGCGCGTCATTTTTGAATTAGACGGTGAACCCGCATTAGAAAGTTTCAAAGGGACACTACAACTTTTAACACAAGACGATATTCGTAGGTCGGGTGGCACGGTTTTCGTCGGAATTGCAATGGATGCTGAAAACAGAAACCCAACTCGGGGTGATTTTCTAATTCGTAATCTTATTGGTGTTAACGAAGAACATGCCGCAATCGCGGTGTCCGAGGAAGTCACAGAAGGGCAATTAATCCAATTTCACCTTCGGAATCCGGCTGCTGCTGCAGAAGAAATTCGGGCGATTATCGAGCGGTTAGCTGAGAAAGCACACTCACAACCACCGGCATTCGGACTCTATTTTAATTGCTTAGGGCGTGGCAAAGGACTCTATGGCTCAGCAAATCACGACATCAGCGTTATCCAAGATAAATTTCCAGGACTACCCATTATCGGATTCTTCGGAAATTCAGAGTTCGCCCCAATTGGTGGACGCAACTTCGCACATGCTTATACAGGGGTCTTTGTCCTCTGTACTGCAAATTGATGTTGTTATCAAGTTCGCAATATCCACAGATCACTATCAATAGTAAAGTCTCGCCTGCTATACATACCCAAGAAGGAGCCAATGAATGATCGAGGAACTTTTTGTTGCACAAGATTTTACGCCGGTCAACGGGTTTACATCCGGGATAGAGGGACCCGCCTGTGACGCAGATGGCAACCTATACGCCGTCAATTATGCTAGACAACACACTATTGGCAAAGTAACACCCGATGGCACCGAAAGTGTTTTTGTCGAGCTGCCAACGGATAGTATCGGGAACGGTATCCGTTTTGACAGTAAAGGTTTCATGTTTATCGCCGATTACACTAACCACAATATCCTAAAAGTGGACATGGCGACACAAGGCATCACTGTCCATGCCCATGAACCTACAATGAATCAACCGAACGATATTGCGATCGGCGCGAACGATATCCTCTATGCCAGCGATCCGAATTGGGCGGAGTCAACCGGACAAATTTGGCGAATAGATACAGATGGAAAGGTAACCCTGCTTGAGGCGGACATGGGAACCACGAACGGGATTGAGGTGAGTCCTGATGAAAGTGTGCTGTATGTCAATGAATCAGCGCAACGTAACATCTGGGCATACGACCTATCTCCTGAAGGTGAGATTAGCAATAAACGTTTGCTAATTCAGTTCCGTGATTTCAATATGGACGGGATGCGATGTGATATTGAAGGCAACCTATATGTCACTCGGCACGGCAAGGGTACAGTGGCAAAACTATCCCCCGCAGGTGAAGTAATATTGGAAGTAGCATTGACAGGCAAACTCTGCTCGAATATTGCTTTCGGTGGTCCAGATGGATGTACATGTTACGTCACAATGGCAGATCGGGGCAATGTGGAGGTATTCCGCGCTGATCTACCGGGCAGAAGTTGGCAGCTGTTCCAGTCATAGCATAAATGTGGTCGCGACCCGATCCCGACGCAGATGAGAGGTTCCCAGATGTTAGTGAAACTCCAGATGACGGACTACCTGATCTACGCTGAACTCGATAAGACCGAGAGCGTCACGCACTTGGCATCAAAGAACTGCATCTGCGTTCAGACGTGCTATGCGATCCTACACGAGATTGAGGCGCGCGGGGATTATGCAGTGAACTGGGGCACTCCGGATAATGGGTATTCCGATACCGTCTGGATTTCGCGAAACACAACTGAAAGGAAACCTTAAGGAGATACTAAATTATGCCGGATTTGGGCATATTGAAAACTATTAATCTACGCGTCCAATGGGAACACGAAGACGAACACTTCACGCCGTGGTTGTCGGAAAACTTGGCTCTATTAAACAAGGTTTTGAATATGAATCTTGAAAAGGTTGACGACCACGTTAAAGTTGGCCGTTATGAGTGTGACTTGCTATGCCGTAACAGGAAAGATCGTTCATACGTAGTCATTGAAAACCAATTAGCGGAGTTTGACCATGATCATCTGGGTAAAGCATTGGTTTATACAGCCGGATTAGACGCACGTACTGTTATCTGGATTGCAGAACACTTTACCAATGAACACCGAAAAACCCTTAACTGGTTGAACGAAAATACGCATGACGATTTTAAGTTTTTTGGTGTGCAACTTGAGGTAGTTCAAGTTGAAAATTCACCCTATGCTCCGAAGTTTAATATTATCGTAACGCCCAATAACTGGATACGTCCTTTCATAATAAGGGACGACTATTGGAGGGATTTTGCACACTATTTAGAGCAGCAAGGTAGTAGCCTTAAGGTGCTGAGGTGGCATGGAGGTCCTAATCGTCTTGGTTTTTATCTCGGTTATGGCGATAATAACGGTCAGCACCCTGACTACTGGATTTCAGCAGGAAAAAGTGGAGGCTTCATTGCAGCTAACTTCTGCATAAATAAACAAAACTTACCAAACATCCAGCAGTGGTTCGCAAACAATAAGCGGGGAATTGACCGAAAATTTACTGAGGAATTTGATGAGGAACCCAAACGTCCCCCGCATCCCTATGTAGAAGTCGGAGTCGCCGAAAAATCTAACACTGAAACAGAATACACCTATGAGTTTGAATGGTTTCGCGAAAGACTTGAAAAGTTAAAGCGACTTTTTAAGCAGCGCGGTGAGATTAATTTCTTGTCAGGTGACGACCTTTAGTGTGAAAAAGGCAATAATTTACCCACAACTTAGTCTACTATACCTCCAGCATCTGAAAACCGTTTTAGGCATTCTCACAACTTTTTTCGGGAAACAGAATGATCTCAGAAAAACACTGGAAAATATTAGAGGACGCTAACAGGCAGTTAGCGTTATATTTTGAGAAACTTTGCAAAGCGCGCACCGACCGCGATACGCATCGTATCAAGATGGCGGAGATGGACTATTTTCACGCATTGCAACACCTTCGCGTCTCGGTGGAAGCGGCTGTCACGACGTTTGGATCATAATCATACTGTTCAAAACGAACGCACATTGAGATCTTTTCGATCCATACGGCATCAAGATAACCAGTGAGAGAACCCTCTCTATCCTATCGCGTCTTCCCATCCTTAAACCGCGCAATCGCACCGCGTTCGGCTAACTCCGCTTTGGCATAATGCGCTGGCATCTGCGACGACTTCCAGCGTTCTGCGACTTGCATATCGACAACGGATGTTCCCACTGGTGTGAGGGACAACAGAGCGACAATTGTTGTGTTCTGAATGTAACGCAAATAGACATTTGAAACATTGAACAACTTCTGTTGATCCTGTTGGTGCCTTACGGTTAGTGCAGCATACCGCCCTCGGATGTGTCTGTCAGTCGTGATGTCTATTCCTCCTAAAGTAGGGGAGCTCTGAAAAAGGGTTGCCAAATAGTTGAATAGCGTCTAAGTAAATTCAGTTGTCCTACCCTCAATTTTATGGTATTCTTAATAGCATTGAAAACGGGCTGTGCTAACTGCTAATTCACATTAATCTAGGAATGAAGAATCATGACGCAACTTCTTGAGAAAGTCCTTACCGAGGTTCAGAAACTACCGCCGGAACAACAGGATGCCATCGCTGCTGTGATTCTTGAAGAATTAGAAGATGCGCAGCTCTGGGAGAGGGCTTTTTCCGAATCACAGGATAAGCTCTCCCAACTTGCGCAGAGAGTTCGGACTGATATTAATGCAGGACGCATCAAAAAGATGGACATTGACGAGTTGTGAACTCATTCGCGATACTCACAATGCCTATATAAGAGCGAGAACAGAGATTTGGATGCGGGTGTGTACACCCCGACAGCGTTCTGAGCATTGACCTCGCTCGGATAAGACCTGCGTGATAAATTAACATCCGCTGTGGCTACTACCAGAGAAGAAAACATAGCCCCAGACAGAACCATCATTCGACTTTGATGGCGCGCTGCGGTAACTTGAATAAAAATCAATGCTGAAATTATCATTACACTGAAAGGAACAAATTAATGGGCAAAACATCTGATGCACGAAGGAAAAATGAACCACCGGGACCCAAAATAGGAATTAACCGGAATGCGGCAGGGCATGCTATTGCTCCTATTACGGTAGAAATGCCCGATGGAACCTCGATTCGCCGTCGCTATGGATCGGTCACGTTCGTTGAGGTAATAGAAAAGATTGGAATAGAACGAGTAAGAGACC
The DNA here is from genome assembly GCA_958295815.1 of Candidatus Poribacteria bacterium. GTDB lineage: Bacteria > Poribacteria > WGA-4E > WGA-4E > WGA-3G > WGA-3G. Next base: position 2,235,561 of record OY282374.1, read on the forward strand.
TTCGCATAGAATCTAGGAATGTTCCGCTTGTTGGGACTATTGAGTACTCTGATATCTGTCAAACACAATCTGGATTTTATTACATAGTGACGGCAAGTACTACTAGGAAAAAAATAGAAATACTTCGGGAAATAGCCGACCGCCTTGGTATCGACATGGAACCTCGTTTCGATGAGAGTCCATGGTATTGATATAGAAGTTCGTTTCGACGAGAGCCACGTAGATTTTATTGTTTAGCTTACGTTTTCGATTTCGCCAAGATATTGGAGGAGAAAATGGCAGGATATTCTAACACTCGCGCATGTCTCTGAAGTCCTTGAAAACGATAAGCATATTGATTTTCATCTGGACAGTGAGCCTCAAGGTTGGGGACAGCTTCGAGAAGAAGCACGACCATTTTTCAGGAAAATCACAATTTACGAAGCAAAACTCAAGAAAATTCAGGGTAGGAGCCTATGGCCCGGAGATGGTTGGCCCGAATTTGAACATCCCAATTTTTTTTGAGCATGTGAACTGATAGGGACATTATCGCGCTGGCGGTGGTACCAATGTTTGTTGAGGGTAAAACCTTATGGAATACGTCGTTTACTCCACTATGAATGTGTTGTTCTGGTCGGTACGCTGGACACCCGCATAAAAACTTACACGTTATTTATCTAGTAAACTTAACGGCAGATAAACAGGATTTAACCGAGATCTATGAAGAACCGTCTGCTAGGAGTATCTACGTGAAAATTCTGACAGCCGAGTTTCCAGGAGCGTCGTTTCCACCGGAGACGAAAGTATGGTTTGAAACTCAAACAGTCAATAGACGCAAGGGCACTGTCCAAAGGTTGTTTTCTCGGTATGCGCAAGTTGCAGCCGAGGACAGAACGCTATGGAAAGTTCCGTATATGTTCTTGAAAGTCAGAGAACCTATTCCACCTCCTGCGATGATGCTTTTTGAGATTGATACCTTGGCGAATCAATTGCTAAAGGAACATGAAAATAAAAGGGTCCTTGAGCCCGGCTGGAAGTTTGGCTTTGATCTCGCGCCAGCGCGCGGAGGAATATGCCGGTACACAGAGAAACAGATTACACTCTCGGTGACATATTGCTTGAAAGCGTCCAAACGGGAAATAGAGGACACAATTTTACATGAGATAGCACATGCGATCGTCGGACCCGGGCACGGACACGATGCCGTATGGAAGGCAGCAGCTCAGCGCATCGGAGGCACTGCTAAACGCACTCACCGAGTTCAACACACGCTTCCGCGCTGGCGGGGACAATGTGGATGCGGAAAACAGTGGAAACGACAACGTCTAACCCGACGGAGTAGAACAGGGCTCTGCCCAGCATGCGGCGATAAAATTCAGTGGAAACGAGAAGGTGTGAAATAGTTCTGATAGTAGAAAAGGATTTATCTGTTTCCCGGCAACAAGCGATTGCTTTTTTAGAAATAGCATTGACCACAGCTATTGGAAACCCATCGTCCGACTCAGACGACTACGGTAAAACGGAACGTCCACGATAACACATAGTTGGACTCTAAACGTAACAGTTCCCACATTACGTTTCGTTCAATGACGCTCCCGCCAGTGGGAACACCATCATCTATGTTATCGATTTTGGACTTTCAAAGCACCCCACACTGTTTTTGATAGATTTCCCACTTCATAATCGGGGATTGAGAGATTTGGGTTGAAAAATGGGTGATCGTTTATCAATCCTGCTTCATCGGCATCAAGCAGAAAATCCGTGAGTTTAAAAGGGTCGTTTAAATCAAAGATGGTTCGAGAAACCATCACAAAAGATTTTCCGCGCGGAGGCTTCTTGGAATTATGCCCTAAACCGAAAGTGTGTTCTACCTCATGAATGGTTATTTGGAATGTCTTAATTTTACGGTCTACATTAGTAGGGATATAGGCGATGTTATTACAGATGTTTTTTGAACATTTTAGTTCAGCCTTACCAGCCTTACCAGCAATGTCTTTTGCTCCGGCGAGAAAGACGACGCTAATTTTATTTTTTCGCCAGAGAGGATCATCACGGATCCCAGGAGGCAATTCATTTCTAATCAGGAAAAAATTGGAATAGGTTCTCAAATTGTGTTTGCCCTTGACAATGTGGACAACAATTAGACCGGCTGCGTCTCTTTCGAACTGAAACGTTTTAGGCGTATGCCCATGTCTTTTCAATTCTCGTGAATAGAATGCTTGCGTCTTGAGCATAGTGCTTTTGACTTCTCTGATGTTTTCTTTAGTGGGTGCTGGCTGATCTGTTGGCTGAAAATAAACGGTATGGATAACATTGGCTTCCGCTTTTATCAAAAACACTAAAACAAGGAAAACAAACATAACATATTTCATCATGATCCTAACGTATATTTTTTTTCTTTTATTGTATATGAATCAATATATTTTTCAAGAGAATAATTGGTTTTGGAATCCTAATGCTTTAGCTTTAGGAGGAAATGAGACGGATAGTGGGAAAATGTTTATTACGTCTTGTTCGCCACCTACCTATAATCATGGATGAAAACAACCCTCACCTCCACATCGTCTGTGTTGGCGAAAGCACCTGTAATGATACTCTACTCAACACCAGAGGTGTTACAAACTCAAACATTGCGTGATCCGCCCCAATATCAAGGTCCTTTTGCGCTACCTTTATCCCTGAAACTCCTTTTCATCCGAATTATATAAAAGTGAAATAGTTTCAGCTGTGGACAGAGCGTCCGAAAAATCAACTAGGACATGGGACACGAAAACACTATCGACATGCATCACCGCTGGGTTTTTTCTGAATTCGACATCAACCGCACCTGATTCGAAATAATCGCATTCTTCCTTTGTCGTTCTTCTTCTAACGGTACAGTCACAAAAATATACTCCGCAGAATCTACAATTGATCTATAATCACGTAGATTCATGATCTTTTTCACCTTCTCCCGGTGAATGCCAAAACGCTTCCCAATTGCCTCCTGAGAATCACCCCGGAGCTTTCCAATAATAATCGCTTGAATGTTTTCAGTTGTTGCGAGTTTTATATAAATATTATGTCCTATTTGTCATAATGAAACAACATAAAATTGTAATTTTGTCGTTTTTTTATGGCACAAAGTGACAATATTTGCTATGATACTAAAAACTTTCACATGAGGTATAAAAAATGAAACGATGTATTCCAATATTTTGATTGTCCTACTACTTGTGTACTCCACCATGCCTGCCCTATCCACTGAAGAAAACATCGCTCAACAGGCTATATTGGATGCACAACGCGACGCAAAAACTGATATAAACAAACCGCTATGGCTTTCATTAGGATGCTGTTTTGGTCCAATCGCATACGCCGCGTCATTCACAAGAACACCGGCAGTCTCTACACAAAAGTTGGTAGGAAAATCGCCAGAATATCTGAATGTATATTCTGAAGAATATCGTCGAAAAAGAAAATCATTACAATCTACTTATACTACGATCGGCTGTTTAACCGGTGCCCTTATCTCTACAGCAGGATGTCTCGTTTTTATAGTATCCGAACCTGAAAGGACCCCAATACAGACTCTCGGCATAGTTATCTATTCTATAGCGGAAGTACTCGCGTCTCTGTCTGATTGAAAACTTTTTTAACGAGATACTATGAAATAACGTGAGTTTGAAAAAAGTTTTTGTTCAAGAGATTTATCCGTATCGATTCCTCGTCTGGTTATTGGGTTTAAACATTCCGATTTTTCTGGTTTTAAGTCAGTTTTTTGAACGTGAGAGGTCGATTGAGTGGACATTGGCAAGTAGCGCAGGCTTGTTCTACCAAGGATGGATTGTCACAGGCTTCTGCTTTTTAATGTTGACATGGGTGTTAAGAAAATACAAGGCGAGTAAACTGGTGGTATTTTCTTTTTTGATGCCGGTGTGGGGTGTGTTGTTTAGCAATCTGTTCTTAGGCGATGAAATAACCGTCAGTGTATTCGTAGGCACTGGATTGGTAGCAGCAGGGATTTATTTTGTTAACCTGCAACATAAGAAAGTAAAGTGAAAGGGATTACAGATAATGCCTCGAAAAGGAATCATCTGTATTTTGGTTGTTGGTATCTTCTTAAATTATGGCATGCAAGAGGATTTTTGGGCGGATGAGGGTGTTGATGGCATGGTGTTAATCCCCGCGGGCGAGTTTGAAATGGGGCGTGAGGATGGACCTTCCGATGAGTATCCAACCCATACCGTCTACGTAGACGCATTTTACATGGATGTCTACGAGGTGACGAATGCAGAATATAAGGCGTTCATTGATGCGAATCCACAGTGGCAAAAGGGTCGCATTGAACCAAGATTGCATGATAGCACCTACCTTAGACTTTGGAACGGCAACAACTATCCGCTAGATAAAGGCGATCATCCGGTTAATTATGTCAGTTGGTATGCCGCAATGGCTTACGCCAAATGGGCAGGAAAACGTCTACCAACAGAAGCAGAATGGGAAAAAGCGGCGCGAGGTGGTTTAGTCGGTAAAGGATATCCTTGGGGAGATACAATTAATGTCGCAGACACAAACTATGGCAGATATATCAATGATACGCGCCCTGTTGGACAGTATGCGCCAAACGGATACGGTTTATACGATATGGCAGGGAATGTGTGGGAGTGGTGTTTGGATAAATATGATTCGGATTTCTACAGGGCATCTCCGAAGAGAAATCCATTCTCTGGTGGCACACTTACTGAGGTAATAAATGATTTCATAAACATTGATACACCTCGGGTGTTTCGGGGCGGCGACTGGGCGACCCAGGGTCTGTTCGTGCGAGTGGAGAACCGCGATGCTGGCATCCCGATGTACGCCAGCGTCTTCGTCGGATTCCGTTGTGTGAAGACTGTTTCGCATAAATAGGACGCGCTTGATGGGTTCGCAGAAGTACCACTGGAGATTTCCATTGGTGTTTTTTTCCACTGACAGGACCACTCGTTGACTGGTTTGGCAAACCGATGCAGCAGGGCTTTGAATTAGCACTCAACGAAATTAACAGCACACAATCCAAAACCTACTCGACCTCCACCTGCTATCCGCCCATGGCAAAGAACGGGATACGTTTCTCCATCCTAATATAACTACTGAGACTTCCCATCCTTAAACCTCGCAATTGCCCCGCGTTCGGCGACTCTGCTTTGGCATAATGCGCAGGCATCTGCGACGACTTCCACCTACCGCCCAGCAACTTGCATATCCACAACAGTTTATTTATCATAACTGTAAGGAAGCTGCAACGCTTTTCCGAAGGTTCCAAAAGCAGATTGACTTAAATCGTTCTTTGGAATACAATCATTAGAAAAAAAGGACCTACAATGAACACATCAGATCGCCCGAATATCCTTTGGATCTCTATAGAGGATGCAACGCCCCGTTTCGGTTGTTACGGGGACCCGATCGCGCGTACACCCAATATTGACCGACTCGCTGCTGGCGGATGTCGGTTTCCGAACGCGTTTTCGACTGCTGGGGTCTGTGCACCGAGTCGTTCGGCTATTATCACTGGTATGTATCAGACTTCCATCGGAACACATCACCATCGGACAACACATACACACGAAAGCACACCGGACCTGCCTACGCCGTATTCTGTTGTTCCGCCCCCTTATGTGAAAACATTCACCGAATACTTGAGAGGGGCAGGCTATTATTGCACCAACAATAGTAAAACAGACTATCAGTTCACACCCCCTATCACAGCGTGGGATGACAATAGCAATCAAGGGCACTGGCGAAATCGTGCGGACGGGCAACCCTTCTTTTCAGTTTTTAACCCAATCGTTACACACGAGAGTGGTATGTGGGAAAAGGAAGATCGTCCACTGACCACGAATCCAGATGACGTGGAATTACCTCCTTATTTGCCGGATACACCTAAAGCCCGCGCCGCATTGGCTCGACAGTACGATAACCTCGCCACTGCCGATGCACGTGTCGGAGAGTTGTTAGATCAACTCGAAGAAGATGGACTCGCAGAGAATACCATTGTTTTTCTCTGGAGCGATCACGGTGAAGGACTCCCACGCGGTAAACGTTGGCCCTATGATGCGGGGATCCGAATTCCGTTGATTGTGCGTTGGCACGAAGAGCTTAATCCAGGGAGTGAAAGTGATCAATTGGTGAGTTTGATTGATCTGGGTCCCACTGTGCTTTCGTTATGTGGTGTTCAAGCACCGCAGCACCTACAAGGACAACCCTTCCTTGGACCAGAAAAAGTAGAACGTGAATATATTTTTGCGACGCGCGACCGCCTTGATTTATCGTATCAGATGTTGCGTGCTGTACGTGATAAAAGGTATAAATACATCCGAAATTATTATCCCGAAAATCCATATTTCCTCTGGGATCCTTACCGCAATGAACATCCCGTGATGCAGGAGATGTGGCGACTTCATACCGAAGGCAAATTAGAGGGCGATCAATTGGTCATGTTCCAATCACCGCGCCCCACTGAGGAACTCTACGATGTGGAAAATGACAAGTATGAACTCAACAATTTAGCAAAAAATGCAGCACACGCAAAAGTACTTAAACGGATGCGAGAAACGTTGACAGCATGGCAATCGGAATTCGGGGATATGGGGAATATATCTGAAGAAGAAATGGTGGCGAAGTGGTATCCTAATGGCATACAACCACAAACGGCATCACCACTTTTCATTCCGATTAACGCGTCTAACCCCGGCACGGAGCCTGCTCATGAAGATGGAGAATGGGACGCACCGCTGCTTCTGCAACTCTACTGTTCAACACAAGGTGCCTCAATTGCGTATACAACCGAACAAGGTGAAGATGTCCGATGGCAGCTGTATACAGAACCTTTGCGTTTACCGAAAGGTGAAACCGTTATAAGAGCAAAAGCAATTCGGATCGGTTACAAAGAGAGCGATGAGAAATCTCTAAAATTCACAACTTTAGACAACTAAGGTAGACTCTGTTAGTCGTCGCAATCTGGCCTCTACGCGGTCATCGCGGGGTCCATATCGGCAACAGAGTGGATACGGGTTATTGTCTCTGGCAGACAATGTGTCGTCTGCCATTTCTCGTAAGCAAGAAAAAAGTCGTCAATTTTAAGAAAAGTATTATGATATTCATCAGAGAACTTCTTTTGGTTATAGAGATGTCATAACCTCATTATACCAAAGGTGTTCTCTTTATACAAAAACTTTCAATTATTTATCAAACTTACCTTGGACATAGCACCCCTACCGGGTGAAGAACCTTGAAAAAAATAATTCACTTCAATATTGGTGGTTCTACCAAGCACAACAACTGCAGGTGCCACTATAGGTTTTATTGAAATCACGTTACACTTAAGGAGAACTATAAATGCGGAAATACCGATGGATAGTTATTATCGCTCTAATCGGTTGTACGGTTTCCTTTGCGAGTTGCAAGAAAGTGCAGAAAAAGTCAACAACTAATGTATCTGGTGTATCGGATACAAGTCAGGTAGATCCTCCGATGGATGTATTGATTTATACAGGTAGTGCCTCGTGGATAACATTGGAAAATGCGACAGTTGCAGCAAAAACGACAACAAAACTTTTGGAATCCAATGGAATCCGTGCGGCGATTACAGAAAATGAGGGATACCTTAAAAACTGGATGGTTGAAACAACAGCAAACGGTGCCGTGAATGTCTGCGTCCTTTATGGCGTTTTACCCGCATCAATCTATGCCGCAGGGAATACCCAGCCTGATGGATCTGTAGCAGAAAACTGGATCGAAACAACCGATGGTGATACGATTCTGAATCATGCGGATTACTTAGGGTATTACAGTTCAGATGCCACACCAAATAACAAAGCACCTCTCCAAAACCTTATGGATCTCCCACATGTTGATATAAATGTTGAGGAAATTGAGGACCTGAATATGCTGGTCACAGAAGATGGGCAAACGGTAGCATCAAGTTTAGTCAATTTTAAATCTAACAGACCCTTTCCGTTGGAGCAACTTAAATCTGAGTGGTACGCTGAAAAAATATATGCGAGCGATACGGGTAGTATTCAAGCGACATTAGCAGATCCAATTATTCTTCGGGATGGAATTCGTGGTAGATTGGCGATGGTCTACCAAACGCATCATGGAGATAATCCGAAAGGACAGGTTGCATCGGAGATAATCATAAACTATCTTTTAGCTGAATAGACTTAAGCAGATTTCGCGGGTGGAGTGCTAACTTCACCCATCCATACCTTTCTATTTTTAGATGACCCTTCCAAGCGATATTTTGGCATAAAGATCCGACTTTATGGCAGAATTATGTAAGTTTTTTCCGACAAGCCGCGTCACTATATACCAAATCAGAAGCACTTTCTTTTTCGAGGCATGTCGCCGTAGAGTAGGCAGAAAGTGCAGCAGAAACAAAACGAGAACTCGTCAAAAACTTACTGGCGAAGTTGAAAGAGAGCGATCGCGCTCTCGCCCATGCTCTACTACTTCGGCGAAATGACGTATGCAGAGATAGGTGAGATTTTAGGCGTATCCGTGAATACAGTTGCGACGCGCCTCCACTGGCTTATTTGGCGAAATCGAGGTGTTAACTTGACATTAAACATCGAGTTGGGTATGATTAGATAATACAGTTACGAAACCAACGTGGAAGAGGTGGGGTGAGTCTGGGCGATCTCAGAGCGGGATCGTTTTTCAACAGAGTCATCAATTCGGCCTCTTCAACATCGCTCTATCCGATACTGATATTAGAACCCTGATGCGGGGTTGGCAGTTTCCATTACGGCTGTCAAACCGTCTGGTAATCTTGCCATTACATGGGGTAAGGTTAAGCTGTAAGAAGACGGTTTCCATTTTCTATTCTATCTCAGGTTTTTCCATTTTCATTCTATCTCAGAAAGTAAGGAGGAACTATCGATGATACGGGTATTGGTGATACAGGTCATAGCTTACGCATGTCTGGCTTCTGCGTTTCCTTCACTCAGCGTAGCTGAAGTTAGCGTAGATGACGCAATCGGGATATGGCTCTTTGACGAAGGTAAAGGAAATGTAGCTAAAGATTCCTCACCCAATGGCAATGACGGCGAGCTCATAGCCGGACCCAAATGGGTTGAAGGTAAGTTCGGCGGTGCTCTGGAATTTGATGGCAGCGGGACCTCGGTCGAGACGGAAAGTGCTGACAAACTGACTGGGTTTGAACTCGGTGATAAGACCGACTTTACTGTTACCGCTTGGTTTAAAACGGATACGGGCACGGGTTTCATAATGAGTAAAACAAGGCTGGCTGGAGACTGGACTGGGTTTGAAGTCAAGTTCACTGACGGCGGACAAATCAGGACCTGACTACAGACTGAACCTGTCACAGTTTGTGACAACAGAGGAGCGGGGCTTGACGGCGGGAAGTGGCATCATGTTGCGGTGGTTTTTAGCAGAACAAAGGGTGAGCGATATGTCTACGTCGATGGAAAACAGCAGGGAAACCCTATTGACCATAGCTCGGTGAAAGGTAGCATTGATCACGAGAACGGCTTTGCAATCGGCGTCAGCATGGGTGATCACAGAGGCGGTTCATTTTTCAACGGTGTCATTGACCAGGTCGCCCTTTTCAGAGGCGAACTGGATGAAGACGATATCGAGATGGTCATGAATAATATGGAGGAAGTGCTCCCAGTTTCTCCATTGGGGCACCTTACTACCACATGGGGTAAGGTTAAGCAGGCTTCCCAATAGATACTCCCTTTCATCATCTCTTCGGCGCTAAGACCCCGTTGCTTTCGCGCGGGGTCTATCACTTGCTATCCTCAAAGAAAAAAGTTCGAGAGAACGAAGCGGCAAGGAGGTTTTGATAATGGAAAATAATGAGAGAGAAATTCTATATAATGGGATTCGTCTGCCCGAAGAGTGGCCCCCACGAAATTTGTGTGACACAACCCTTTCACCTATCTCAGTACCATACTTAGAAAATCCCCCGAAAGTTGTTTATATTGATACGGGAAGACAACTGTTTGTAGATGACTTTCTCATTGAAAATACAAATCTGAAAAGGGATTTTCACCAACCACGCTTATATGAAGATAATCCGGTTTTAAAGCCTGAAACTCAACTGGAGATCAATAATGGGAAGTATCCGGTTGCCTCTCCGTTTAATGACGGCGTCTTTTATGATGCCGAAGAACAGTTATTTAAAATGTGGTATCACGCTGGATGGTTCGATGGTGTTGGTTATGCAGTAAGTGAAGATGGCTTACATTGGCATAGACCCATGTTAGATGTAGTGCCAGCTACTAACAGGATACTTCCGGTAAGGGAAGGATATCGGCGAGATGGAGCCGCAATCTGGTTAGACCCCGAAACAGACGACCCGAATCAAAGGTTTAAAATGTTTGTATACTTCCGTTCTCCTGACTGGTCAGGCGGGGAAGTTTATACCTCATTTGATGGTATCCACTGGGGGAATCCAGTAAGAACGGGTCCTTGTGGGGATAATACGACTTTCTTCTATAATGCCTTCAGGAAAAAGTGGGTTTACAGTATTAGGACCTCTAGTCGTACTCTTGGACGCACCCGAAGTTATCGCGAACACGAGGATTTTATCAAAGGTGCTTCGTGGAAGAAGGAAGATGTGGTATTCTGGTCGAGAGTTGATGAACTGGACCCAGCTGACCCTGACCTCGGATACGCACCTCAGCTATATGATGTTAACGCAGTTGCCTATGAGAGCGTGCTTCTGGGCTTGTTTGCCATTTTTAAAGGTCCACCAAATGAGCTATGTGCCATAAGTGGGTTCCCTAAGACTAATGAACTGGTGTTAGGTTATAGCCGCGATGGTTTCCACTGGCATAGACCTGTTCGCAGTCCTTTTATAGACGCATCGCGAAAGGAAGGCACCTGGAATAGGGGTTATATTCATGCGGCGGGTGGTGGATGTTTGGTAGTCAATGATAAGATTTACTTTTATTTTGGTGCTTGGTCGGGAGAGTCACCTACACTCGGTAGACATATGTATGCAGGAGGTACGACTGGCGTAGCGATACTTCGCCGAGACGGTTTTGCTTCCATGAATGCCGGTTTATCCACTGAATCTTTAACAACGAGACCCGTGATATTTAATAAGGGCAAGCATCTTTTTGTTAATACGAATACCAAAAATGGTATGCTCCAAGTTGAAATTTTAGACGATCAAAGCAATGTGATTGCGCCATATTCCCATGTAAACTGCGTTCCCATAAGCAAGGATACGACCTGTCAATTAGTAAGGTGGAAAAAAGGAGAAGATTTATCTTCTCTGGTTGGTAAGTCGGTGAAATTTAGGTTTTATTTAACAAACGGACAGTTATATTCTTTCTGGGTCAGTCCCGATTTAACAGGTGCCAGCGATGGCTATGTGGCGGCTGGAGGTCCAGGATTTAGCACTGCTATTGATACCGTTGGCTCTTCAACATCTAAGAATCCGCTCGAAAGATCTTAAACGTCGTCTGAATCTAAGTTTCCACGGCACTTTGCACAACAGGAAATATAGGAGTCCTCTCACAGCGACATGCTCACGCAAGGAGGACCACTTTCGATGTTGATGCCACAATTCCTTCAGTTGATTTGGACTGAGATTTTCTATCGTTTCCATGCGATAGAGTCAATCACTAACTGTCGAACTTCTATCAAAGGAGCCGCGGAATGGACACATCATCTATACATTCGAGTCGAACCGACAACGGTGCCCCAGCAAGCCGCGTGCATGACCTGCTGCGCCCGGAAGTGCTTCAGGCATTTGACCGCACATTCTTCGAGCGCGAAGGATATTGGGTGTGGGAGGGTATACTCACCGACGCCGGCCGCAAGCGGTGGACGGAGAGCTTGCAGAAGCTACAGCAGATGAACGATGAGATCGTCATGGACACCGACTGGGCTGCCATCGACTTCGCAGGACGGGGGCTACAGCCGCCGTTGCCGGAGCAAATCACCCCAGAGTTTTTGGCGACGTGTTGTGGTGGCTCAGAGCAGATGCGTTTCATGCCACGAGGACTGTTTGGTTACATGCGCGAGCACGGGCTGTTCGGACCAGGTCCTGCGTTGGTGACACGCGGGTACGAGTCGCAGGGTGTCATGCCGGAACATTTCTCGATTGGATACGACGACTTCATCAGGGATGTCGCCACCGCACACCCTCAGATGATGGAGCTATTCACCAAACTTTTCGGTGACCGCTTCATACTCGACCACTGCAACATGCTCAACCGGACGCCGGGCTCAATAGGGCGGCGGTGGCATGCTCACCAGTATCGGCAGGGGCAGTACGAGGTCGAAGATCCTATCGGTACCGGACACGCCCTTACCACCGAGTATCTGCAACGGCAGTGTATTCGGACGCTCTGCTACCCAGAAGGTGCAACCATCGAGGAGGGTGGCGAACTTGGGGTCATCCCGGGTGCTCATCTCTACCGCATTCCGTACAAATGGAACACCGAGCGACCCGATGATGACGCCGCCATGAAAGCGGGATGGCTGAAGGGAAAGATCCACGCCTTCACCGGCAAGCCGTTGGAAATGGCACGCTTCTCGCTACCGCCCGGGAGCATGGTCTCGTTTCCGCATCACATGCCGCATCATGTCGGCCATCGCAAGCCAGGAACCCCGACCCGATGGGGCTTGCTGATAGCGTATCGGACACCAGACCCCGACGCAAGCTCTGCCAAGTGGACAAATGGCATACCTGCCCATTGGGTGGAACGGGCCGCGGCGGAAGGAAGGCTCTCCTCTGCGGCACGCCGAGTGCTTGAGGCGGACAATCCGCTCGACTGATTGGACATTTCAACTGGACAAAATCCGGCTTCAGCCGAAGCGTTATGAACACGTCAAAACGGTTCGATCCTTACTTAAACCCCACGAGCAAATCTGTTGGCGTATCATCGCGGGCAGTTATCATTGGGCTCGTTTGTGCCGCCGGGGAATGTCTGATCGCACCTTACAATGATTACGTGATTCGCAATGTCTTTCTCGCTGGCGGTCATTTTCCTGTTGGTCCATTTTTTGTCCTGACCATACTGGTGTTGATTGGCAACCGCATCTTGAGCGCAGTTTCTCCGAAACTCGCACTGTCGGCGGGTGAATTGGTGACGATCTGGTGTATCATGGCAGCCGCCTCCGGTATTCCTTCAACAGGCATGATGAGATATGCGTTTCGCCCGCTTGTTGCCTACCAGTATTTTGCGACCCCCGAAAATGATTGGGAAGCACTTTTCCATCACTATATTCCGCACTGGCGCGTTGTTCGTGATGAGAATGCTATCAAATCCTTTTATGAAGGCATCTCTTTTGGTGAATCCATCCCCTGGGGGGCATGGCTGATACCTCTATTCGCTTGGACACTTTACGTGTTTGTCCTCTACTTCGTTGTGATATGCCTCTCGGTGCTGCTGCGCAGACAATGGGTCGAGATTGAGCGGTGTAGCTTTCCGCTGGTTGTGTTGCCTGTGGAGATGGCAAACAACCCCCCGGGCGCGGGAAATTCACTCTTCAGGAACAAAGCATTATGGGTCGGATTTGCCGTTCCGCTATGCATCCACACGTTCAACGGCCTTCATGCGTTCTTCCCTGGCGTGCCGGAATTTCCCGTCCGATTCAATCCCCATCCCTACTTAACTGAAAAGCCTTGGAGCGCACTGAAACCTTTGCAACTCAACTTGTATTGTTCGATAGTGGGGTTCAGCTATTTACTGCCGCTTGAGGTATCGTTTAGCCTGTGGTTTTTCTTTTTATTTTTCAAACTCCAATGTCTTATCGGCTCGATGCTCGGTTTCCAAATCACCAAAGGTCCGGGCGTGCAGTGGAACGCGTATTCGTTCAGCGCTTCTCAGGAAATCGGTGCGTGCCTCACCTTTGTCATCTACACCCTTTTCATAGCACGGCATCACATCAGAAGCATGCTTGTCAGTGCCTTTCGCAAAAGCGATGACGCAAACGAGGCGATGCCCTCTGGTTTGGCAATTACCGGTCTCGTCGGCGGGATATTGCTGCTGGCGTTTGCAAATCATCTGATGGGAATGTCGTTGGGATTCGCACTGCTTTTTGTGCTGGTGCTTCTGGGAATTTACATTGTCTTGACGTGGCAAGTCATCCACGGAGGAATTCCTTTTGTCAATCCTTCGTATTCAGCGCATTACGTTCTCTTTACTACGCTGGGTTCGGCGAGAATCAATCCTTCAACCATGACATCGCTGTTTATGCATCCGGTCTCTCTAACGCGCGACTTGAGGGAGATTATGATGCCGTATGTGGCAAACGGTCTCAAGGCGGCCGATGAAGTCAAGGTCAGACGGAGGGGACTGTTAATAGGTATGGGCGCGGCGATGGTTATCGGAACTCTTGTCTCATATTATTCCGTTCTCAAGGTCAGCTATGCACATCATGCGCCGTACACAGGTGGGGCGGGCGACATGCGGTGGCTGACTTCTGTGCTCGTTAACGCCCAGACCGGGACGGACTGGACGAACACAGGTTTTATGGTCGGAGGCAGCCTTTTCATGGGTCTGTTGATGTGGCTGAGAAGGGTTTTCGTCTGGTGGACGCTTCATCCAATTGGGTATACAATGCTTAGTTCTTGGGCATCATTAAAGCTGTGGCCCTCAATCTTTTTAGGCTGGATGCTGAAGTATATTCTCGTCAGGTACGGCGGATTGAGAATGTATCGAAGTGCGAGACCGATATTTCTTGGGCTTGTGCTTGGCGAAATGACCTGCGCTGGAATCTGGGCACTTGTTGGAATGGCAACCGGTGTCAGCACGGGTTATCGAATCTTGCTTAGTTAAAATGAGAGTTTAAAAGGGATTATTTTCAGCACTTTGCACATTTTGCACATTTTCCGCCACAAAATTGTCTCTTTAATAAATATAGGTGTTATATTCTGTTTCACTGATCCGCAACAGACAATCGCTCAAACTCTCTATCGTGAGTATTTTGATGAACTCGAAATCCTAACGGAACTTCAGCATTATGGCGGAAAAACCAACCTTATTGACTACTCTAGGGACTCCAGGACCGCACTATTGTAGTCAGAACGAGAGTCATAGCGGCTAAGTTGCTGGTGATAGACCCTGTGGTAACAAATATCTTACGGAGTAATGTTGTTCTTGATTTATAGGCTTGGGTATAGGCTTCAATGTATTCAGGGGATTTGCCGAGGAGCCGCTCCGGTGGTAGCGTTACGTTATGTGGGTATACAAAAACAGTGATTGGCACTGCGCAAACACCGAGAAGGATACCACCTACGAGAGCGAAATTCGCCTGTGTTGCACTGATGGAACCGGAGATATGACCCTGATTAAGTTTCCCTAACAAACACCCTCCAGCACAGCCGAGGAAACAACCAAGGGTACTCCCCCATACACCTAACATGAACCAATCAGCTTTTGACCTGTTTGACATATCAGCACTCGCATCGGCTTTTGCTTTTGCTTGCGCGCCATTTTGTTGTGCGAGGCTGACAGGCATCGTGCTGAAAAGTAGTAGAGTTGCCATGAAAAAGGCGGATACACGGAACATACAGTCTCTCCTTAGCGGTGTTGCGAACTCATAAACCCGAATTCATCATCAGTAGGGTAAAAAAGCCTAAGTTAGAGGTGATGGATCCTGCGGTTACCAACTTTTTCCGAAGCGATATCGCTTTCGATCTATAGGCTTGGGTATAGGCTGCGACATATTCGGGGGTTTTACCGAGGAGCCGCTCTGGTGGCGGACTTGGACTATGTGGATACATGTAAACACTGATTGGCACCGCCAAGACACCAAAAAGAATAGTCCCAGCGAGGACGCAACCTATATCCGGGGCGTCGGGCACAATAGGGATGAGGTCGAAATCTATGAGCAGTGCTACTAAAACCCCGCTGGCACAGCCAGTGACAGTTCCTGCACTACTACCTACCAGTCCCAACGTAAACCACAAACTTTCTTTCATATCGCGTTTTACGTCCCCTAGCGCATCGGCTTTTGTTTGTGCTTGCGCGTCATTCTGTTGTGCGAGGCTGACAGGCATCATGTTGAAAAGTAGTAGGGTTGCGATGAAAAGGGGGAGTATACGGAACATAAGGTTTCCTCTCCATTTTTCTATCGCCAAGCACACCAGACAGTATGAAAATAGCCTGGCTTCGGCAACGGATAATATACAACATCCTGTTCCTCGTTCTCGGCTCGTTCTTGAAATTGGACTCTATGTGCGCCATCGAGTTGTTTCCAATACGTTGCATCCCACGGCACAATATAATCCCATTCAACCGACGCTAAAGACCCCTCCGCCCAGTCATAAAAACACATAGATTCAAAGTACTCTTCAAGCCATGCTTTATCGGCACAAATTACTTCCCAGATGATATTTTTCCCGTTATCTGCCAAACGAGAAGTCACGTCTATGTATTTTTGCCAGTCCGGTGCGGCGAATGCTTCCCATTGCGCGCTGCCTTCCTGCGTCAGACCATAATACGTGATTTTTTCCATATCTAAAGGGTGAAAGTCCTTGGATTTGGGTTCATCTAGGGCGAGCTCAATTTGTTGGTAAGTTGAAATAAAACCTGTCGTCTCATTCTTGGCATAAATCAGCCCAGAAGAGAGAAGTCGATGGAATGTTTCAATCAGGGATTTTCGGGTTAACCCATGCTCTCTTTTATTTAAGAGTAATTCAAGGTCTCTGTAAATGAGGTCACAGACTCTTAATTGATACTCGACGACGGTTTCAAGTAGCCAATACTCGCCGCGTGTAAATCTTGGTTCCATGCTATTGCTCCTTGTGAATGATGTCTACTTTTCAATTCTTTTTTCTTGAAGAGATAAACTTTACACTGCCTTTGTAGGATGCTACTGTAATTATACACATTTTTTTCTCTATTGCGATTATAAAGTGTTTAGCCGTTTGGGAATCCTCGATATAAAATCCCTTCCGACTTATTAGGTTTATGTCCGAAGCATTACTCATCCTCTTTTGGTTTTGCAAGTGCTTCAGCGACATTAAAAACCAATTGATTTGGCGACCCGAGTTGGTATGGATTGAATTTGTGATTATGGGGAATACGAATGACCCATTGTGAAGTCTGATCAGCGTTTGGCGGGAAAGTAGCACTACAGAATCAAGAAAAAAGCCAAAAACAGAGCCCTAACCATTACCATTATCATATCTCCTAATGTTCTCCACAGATTAGATGCGCGGAGATATCAAACACTCAACTCTCCATTTTCCAACCTCATTTTATATTATGACACATTTTTTACAGGAAAGATTGCATAACTTGAAGGAAAATACAAAAAATTGCTCGAAACCATAGAAAAGTTTTCAAAGCAATTTGGATTTTTTAGCTATTGTGCAGTATATGTCTTGATTATCGTTTACGGACTTGACAGGTGGCACGATTTGTGGTATCATTATTACATATAACTATCTATTGGAGGGAACTCATGAAACAACTGTTTATAGTCTTAATCTTCGCCTTAGTGTGCAGCACTTTCGCAGCTGCCGATTTACTCGAGGGGCTTGTTCTCTACATGCCACTTGACGAAGGGGCTGGTAATAAGGTTGAGGATTTCTCGGAAAACGGATTTGAAGGCGAACTCAACGGCGGTGCCAAATGGGTTGACGGTAAATTCGGAAAAGCTCTTGAATTCAGTGCATCCAGCGATTTTGTCGCAGTTGAAGACAATAAGTCTTTTCACATTGAAGATGAAATTACGCAGGCTGCGTGGATCAATCTCGACAGGCTACCAAGCGCACACGCTATTGTCTTTGGCACGCGTATGGGTGGCGGTGGAAGACATATCGGATTCGGCTACGGAATGAACCCCGCAAACGGCATCAAAGTCTGGACGAACGCTGCTGGTGGCGGTTTCTTAGACATCAACGATAACAAAACTGCTCTTGATACCGGTAAATGGTATTATTTGTCCTATACGCATACGAGCGACAACAAAGGGAAAGTTAAAATTTACGTTGATGGCATAGTCACACACGAACAGGATTCCAACAACCCTGTTGCACCCGCAGGTGCTACAAGTCGCGTTCAGATTGGCACATGGTCTGGTGAAGCTTGGCCCGGCATTGTTGACGAGGTCCGGCTCTGGAACCGCGCACTTTCTGATGACGAAATGGAACAGAGCATGGAGATGGGTGCTGACGAATTCTTGGCTGTTGATCCTAAAGATAAACTCGCCACGTCTTGGGGCAAGATTAAGAGACTTCGCTAATAGAAGAGAGGCGGCAGTCCTTGTCGCCTCTTTTTTTAATTTGAAAACTCGCCGAACACCGCACAATATGGAAAAATACGAATCTGTTTTAAAACGGCTCGAAAAAACAGCAAAACACTATACCAATATTGCACCGGAGAATGGGCAATTTCTCTCCATTCTCATCCAATCTATAAAAGCACAAAACGTCCTTGAGGTCGGAACCAGCAACGGCTACTCTACCATCTGGATCGCCGCTGCACTCAAGGAAACAGGCGGCAAGCTTATCACGCTTGAATTCGATCCAAAACGAGCCGAAGAGGCACAGGCACACCTTAAGGAAGTTGGACTTGATGAAATCGTTGATGTTCGCGTCGGAAACGCTCTCGACGAGATACCGAAATGTGACGCTACCTTCGACCTTGTTTTCTTGGACGCCGAGAAAGATGAGTATCGACGCTATCTTGAATTAGCTTTGCCTAATATCCGTTCAGGTGGATTGATCGTTGCAGATGATACGGTAACAATGCGTGCCGAAATGCCAGATTATGTCGAATTCGTCTTCAATACACCGACCCTGCACTCCGTTGATATTCCATTAGACGATGGGGTCATTCTGAGTTATAAGACCAATATGTAAAATCTTGATTATAAATTTCTTATATTAATAATGTCGGTTCAATACAAATTATCAGACAAATCCACTCGCTTCACTGAATCTGTCATCCGTGGCATGACGCAACTCTGTTTGCGCTACGATGCCATCAACCTGTCCCAAGGCACGCCAGCATACCAACCCCCTCCAGAAGTCAAAGCCGCCGCAATTGAGGCGATCCAAGAAGGATATAATCAGTATAGCATCACATGGGGTGCCCCAGCGTTTCGAGAAGCCATCGCACAGAAGATGACGACGTTTAACAGTATACCGACGGATCCCAACAGAAACGTTACTGTTACCTGTGGTTCAACCGAAGGTATGCTCTCCTCCCTTCTCGCTATCATCAATCCTGGCGACGAAATTATCATCTTTGAACCCTTTTATGAAAACTACGGACCCGATACGATCATCTCTGGCGCGACGCCTGTCTACGTCGCATTGCAAGAGTCCCTTTCATCTGATGGCACGATTCACTTTACCTATGATCCTGCTGAACTTCAGGACGCTTTCTCCCCCAACACGAAGGCGATTATCATAAACACCCCTAACAACCCACTCGGTAAGGTGTTTACTATGGACGAACTTCAACAGATTGCTGATCTCTGCTGTGAATATGACTGCCTCGCGATCACCGATGAGATATATGAACACATGATCTACGATGGGAAACCTCATATCAGCATCGGTTCTTTGCCGCAGATGCAGGAGCGAACGATTACCGTATCAGGCTTAAGCAAAGCCTATTCAATGACAGGGTGGCGGTTAGGGTACGTCGTCGCACCTGAGCCTTTAACAGATGCTATTCGTAAGATGCACGACTTCCTCACTGTCGGCGCTCCGCACCCACTCCAACGCGCCGGGGTCGTCGCCCTTAATTTACCACCGAGTTACCATCAAGAACTCGTCACGAAATACGACACAAATCGAAAACGTCTCCTAACGAGCCTTACGGAAGCAGGTTTTCAATGCCATCAACCTGAAGGTGCGTATTACATTATGACAGACATCACCGATTTTGGTTTTCCTGATGATACAACTTTCGCAAACTGGTTGGTGAAGGAAATCGGGGTAGGCGGTGTGCCGGGATCCAGTTTCTATAGTCGTCCACATCTCGGCAGAACAAAATTCAGATTTATGTTTAGTATGGCGGATGACATCCTCGCAGAAGCCGGTGAACGGTTGATGCAGATCAAAACAAAAATTTGATTACATAGTAGACACACTGTCTTTCGTTACATTCTCATCTTTACCAGAGGGACACCGATATGGATATCTCCCTTGAAAAAGAAACACTGAACATTTACAGAGAAGAAATTGAAGCACTTATTCAGCGCGATGAGAAGTATAGAAACTTGGGTCCCGCTGAACTTGAGGCGATTGTGCACGCATTTGAATTTACTTTGACGAACGGACGTGAGAAGGTTCGTGCTCAAATGCTTTATGATCTCATTCATGAGAAGAAAGGCGACTGATATGCAGTTAGAGCGGATTCGCCTTAAGGCTTTTGGCTGTTTCCAACAGCAGGATTTTGAACTTCATAACGGCATAAATCTCATTTTCGGTCCCAATTTCAGTGGGAAAAGCACGCTTGTCAATGCCATCTTTTTCACATTGACCGGAAAGCCGATTGTCCCACGTGTGGAAACTTCAGCGATAAAAAATGCCAAGTCCTACAGCGGCACCGCCGGACTCCAATTCGTCGTTGATGATGCGCGTTATCAACTCTACCGCGCAACCGGAAAACGCATCCAACTCCGTTCCGAGAAAAACGGTGCGTGGCACGTTCTTTTCGATGAGAAGCGAGTTAAAGTAACAGAGACTTTGCTGCAAGAGCGATTTGGGATTATGCACGAGCAGCTTGCCCTTACCACCTTTCTCCGCGAAGGCGAAATCTTTGAATTCCTTGCCCGCCAATCCACGAGTCGGCGCGACATCCTCCACACACTCCTCGGCATCGATAGACTAATAGAGGTACGTGAACGGTTCATTGACACACGCCGTATCGCAAAACGTGAACAGGGACGGATCCGTGCGCATCAAAACAGTTTACGGTTCAATGCCCAGAACGCAAACGAAGCCGAGATCGCACGAATCGAAGAAAAATTAAAAGGTTTGGAGTCGGCTTATGGCACGGAAACAGGGGATGCCGAACTCATTGCCGAGTGGACACAGCACCAGAATCGTTTACAAACCCAGTTTGACACACTAACCCGCCAAAGAAATGATGCCCTCAGCGGGTTCAACGATATTACGAAACTCCACGAGATGATCTCCATAATCGAAACTGCTATTCAGGAAGCCATTGGATTGGAGGAGAAACGGGAAGAAATCTTACAGCAAAATGCGCGTCTTGATTCCCAGATCGCAGCCTTGACAAACGTCTGTAATACTCTTCAATCGCTCATTGATAGTGAAGATCGACACTGTCCGACCTGTCACCAGGAAGTTGAACGAGAGGTGATTCAGCGGATTATTAACGAGAAAGAGAAGGAGAAGTCCCAACTTTGTACTGAATTTGAAACGCACAAGCAGGCGTTGGAAACGGAAACCGCCAATTTAAAAAGCAGACATGATCTTGAAAAACGCCTTGAGACTTTGCAAACACGTTTAACACAATTTCAGCGATGTGAGCAAGAAATTGGGACTGTTCAAAGCGAGCTTGCCGCCGTTACAGCACGATTGAATGAGAGAGGTATCCAACAGCGGACGTCTAAAGCCTCTGAAACAGTTGGAGTGCTTGACAAATCCAAATTAAAAGCCCAAATTGATCGCGAGCGAAAGCAGCTTGACAAACTCAAGCAGGAAGAGGCTGTTCGGTTAGATAGGATTGGAGCACTCCATCGCGTAAATAGAGATGCAGCAAACGTTGAAAAGACACTCCTGAGTATAGAACTTGCCTGCGCTGGCATTGATAAAACCATCGCAACCCTCCAGAAACAGATACTCAAACCCGCTGAGGAAGAACTCCACCGTTGGCTTGAAAAGATGCAACTCTTTGGGGATACTCGCATCGACCTACAACGTCAACATCTACTCCCTTCGTTGACCATAGACGGTGTAGACCGGAGTTTGATGTTGCTCAGCGGTAGTGAGAAAATGTTCCTTTACCTTTGCTTCAAAGTCGCCCTCGCCAATGTATTGGGCAATCCCGGTTTCTTTGTATTCGATGATCCGACACTCCATTTAGATGGTGAACGCAAGGCGTTGATGGTTGATTTTATTCGCCAACTTGCCGAGGAGCATCAGGTGGTTGTGACGAGTTACGATGAAGAGGTCCGTGCTGGGTTAGAAGGTGCGCATCTCATTGAGATGAATCGCTTGGATTCGGAAGATACGGAGTTGTGATTTTCTACTTCCCGACTACAAAGGGTCACGATTCGGAGATCGCTCCTACAGAATATGAATCGTTGTGAAAAACAACAAAACTCTCACCTAACTACCACAAGTTGTTGAATTATACTTATGACTTGACACTAAGAGATAGAAATGGGATAATGACTGGACCTTTTGGTAGCTTTATGGACGTGAGAACAGAGCACAACTAATAGACAAAATTGTGAAAATAATGTCATTGAACAAACCGAAAAACAGCCGAACAGGAACACCCTTTGAATTTGGTGAGCATCGTTTTCATTTTGGTGAGGAGATTGTCGAATTAACAGATTCCACCGTACTTTTGAATGATCTCGGTGCATTGCACAGAAGGATGCGTCAGGATGGGTATCTCTTTATTCGAGGATTCCATCCGCGGGAACATGCTGAGGCAGCTGCGCATTGGACATTACAAGCCATAGCGCAAAGTGGTGGGTTAAAGCCGGATACTTCTGTTGAAGAGGGTATCATTGGTGAAGCGAACCAGACATTTAGTTTTTTTAGGCAAACTGAGGTGGCGCATGGCAAACCGATCCTTGATGTTGTGGATAGCCAGCGAACGATGCGGTTCTATGAAGAATTCTTCGGTGGTCCAGTCATTACGTTTGATAAACGATGGCTCCGCTGCATGGCGAAGGGTGGACACAACCATTTTCACTACGATAGCGTTTACGTTGGGCGGGGCACGCAGAATCGCTACACGATGTGGAGTGCATTGACGGACATCGGCTTGGAAAATGGTCCACTCGTCATCTGCCTCGGTTCACATCGGCACGATCGATTAAAGTCCACCTATGGTGCAACCGATACCGACCGTGATTTGACTGACGCTGTGTTCAGCACCGATCCGCGCGAGATAGTAGAGAAATTCGGGTTCACGCTCGCAACAGCGCATTTCCAACCGGGGGACGTTATTATTTTTGGGCTATATATGATGCACAGTAGTGCTCCTAATCGCTCTGATCGTTATCGTATCAGCATTGATACGCGATACCAACTCGCTCGTGAAGAGAAGGACGACCGCTTCTTTTTTCGTGAAGACGGCAGTTGGCTCGGTAATTATTACAACAAAGGTGCGAGTTACAAACCTATAACCGAACTCCGCCGAGAGTGGGGTTTGGAATAGAGCCATTACGATAATGCCATGAAAATGTTATCTCTCAGTAATCCCGGTATGTTATAATATTTAGTCAATCGGAAAACAACGCCTAATGCACGGTGTCAAAAGGAGCATTCGTATGGTTTATAAGCAATGGAATTTTGCGATTTTAATGGTGATATTAACTTTTTACTGGATCGGAAACGGTGTAGAAGCGAATACGACCGCAACAGGGACTGTATTTCTGGATACAAATGGTAACCGGCTGAAGGACGACAACGAAAAGGGGTTGTCTGGGGTTCGCGTCTCTAACGGGACGGATGTTGTAAAAACCGATGCTAATGGGCAATACTCCCTCACAGTCAGTGATGATACCATTCTCTTTGTCATTAAGCCTCGTGGGTTTATGACACCGGTCGATGAGAATCGTCTCCCGAAATTTTATTACGTTCACAAACCGTACGGTTCACCAGAAGGACTAAAGTATGCCGGGATAGCACCAACGGGTCCATTACCTGAGTCGATTGATTTTCCGCTCACTGAACAGTCCGAACCTGATACCTTCAAGGTCCTTGTCTTCGGGGATACACAACCCTATAACATGCAGGAGATTGAGTGGTTAGCACATGACGTGATTGAAGAAGTTATTGGAATAGATGCAGTGTTCGGACTAAGCCTCGGCGATTTGGTAGGTGACGATTTAAACTTATTCCATCCGCTTAACGAAGTGATGGCTACCGTTGGGATACCGTGGTACAACGTCTATGGTAACCATGATATGAACTTTCTTGCTACCGATGACCAGTACGCAGATGAAACATTTGAACGGGTTTTTGGTCCGGCGTGCTATTCATTTGATTGGGGACCTGTGCATTTCATCAACATCGACAATGTGTACTTTTTCCGGGATGAGGAGGATAAACCTCGCTACTTGGGTGAGGTAGGAGAACGGCAGTTGACGTTCGTTCGGAACGACCTCGCTTTTGTTCCGAAAGATCAGCTTATTGTCATATCCCTACATATTCCATTGACCGAGATGCGTGATGTGAAGGAGTTGATGAACCTACTCGGGGATCGACCCTACACGTTATCCCTGTCAGCGCATACGCATTTCCAACGGGATGACTTTGTTGGACCAGAACACGGTTGGCATGGAAACGATCCACATCATCACCACAATCACGCAACGACATCAGGCTCATGGTGGACAGGTACGCTTGATGAAATCGGTATTCCCCACACAACCATGCGAGATGGCGCACCAAACGGATATGGCGTCTTTACTTTCAGTGGTAATCAATATTCAATTCGGTTTAAGGCAGCCCGTCGTCCAGCGGATTATCAGATGAATATATGGGCACCTTGGGAAGTTGCGTCTACTGAAACTGGCGAAACAGATGTCGTCGTTAACGTTTTTGGAGGCACCAAACGCTCAGCGGTTGAGATGCGTCTTGGCGAAGTTGGGGAATGGGAATCGATGACCTATATGCCTCAGGAAGATCCATACTATAAAGCACTCAAGGCACGCGACGTTACGAACCACCTTGAACGGAAACTACATGTTGCCCTTCGAGAAACAATGAAGCCATACTTGAAGGAAGACAGCGAACTGCCCCAAAGAGGACGGGAACTTAGCGGGATTGTAAAATCAACGCACATCTGGCAAACTAAACTCCCGGCGAATGCTCCCAAAGGAACGCACGTTATCTACGTTCGTACAACGGATATGTTTGGTCAAATTTTCACAGGACGCCGAATCATCCGAGTCCACTAACCCGGTATAGGTATTCAACCATCGTTACAGCTGTCGTGAAACTCGCCTCAAAGTCCTTATGTAATATGTGATACAATTTTGGCAACTGCACAATATTGGAAGCATATGTATGAGAACGAAGTTATTTTCATTGTTGTTTCTACTTGTTTTTGGAACAGTCCTGTTTTTGCCTAACACATTTGCTCAAGACACTTCGTCCTACAATATGGTCCGAATCGTCTATTTCGTGCCGCGACAACGTCAACCCCAACCAGACATTGATACCAAACTCGATACGCTCATAAAAACCGTACAAAAGTTTTACGCTGATGAGATGGAACGCCACGGATTCGGTAGAAAAACTTTTGCGTTTGAAACGGATAGGCGTGGTAATGCTGTAGTCCATCGCGTGAACGGACGTTTTCTTGATGCCTACTATCATCATCATACTGATCATACGGTCGCTGAGGAAGTTTCTCAACGGTTTGACTTCTCGAAAAATGTTTATCTTATGGTCGTTGATACTGAGAGTGAACATATTGATGGGGCATGTGGGAAAGGTGGAGACACTTGGAATAGTGCCGGAGATTGGGGAGGACGCGCATTCATTCCCGCTTCTGGACACTGTTTAGATACGAGTTTTGGTGTTGAACTTACCGCACACGAACTCGGGCATGCATTTACTGTGTTCCACGATTTTAGTAGTGATGCCTATCTTATGTCCTATGGAATAGGCAGAAGGGAATTGGGACGCTGCACCGCTGAATGGTTAAATGCCAGTCGCTATTTCAATTCGCGTCGAACGCCTCCTAACAACAGTCCAGCGACGCTTAAGATGCTTTCACCTACCCTATCTCCATCTAATGCTATCCGCTTCCGATTCGAGGTAAGCGATCCTGATGGGCTTCAGTATGCACAATTGCTTACGTTAGCGACTGATGATGGTGAGGCACCAGGAGAACCTAAATTAGTTGGTTGTGAAAAATTAGAGGGTAAAAGACAAACTGTTGAGTTTGTTACGACTGAATTAACGACGCAATCTGAGTCTGTAACATTCCGAATTGTTGATGGTGCTGGAAATTATCATTGGGAATTCTACCCGATTGATGTGGAGGATTTACTACCTTCACCCCGCGCTGTCTCGATACCGGATGTAAATTTAGCAAATGCAGTCCGAGAGACGCTTGGGTTGAGACACCATAGTAAAATCACACAACTGGATATGCTGAAGTTAAGACGACTTTTTGCCGACAATCTACAAATCGCAGATCTTAGGGGACTTGAATACGCCAGCAATCTAAAGTACTTATCGCTTAGGAACAATCAGATTAAAAACATCGCTGTCTTTGCTGAGTTGACGAATTTAGCAAGCGTGTTTCTCTCAACTAATCAAATTAGGGACTTCACGCCAATGACAGGACTAACCAAGTTAGTAGAATTAGATATTTCAGAGAATCCGAGTGATGACATAAGTCCAATCACAGAATTAACACAGTTACAAAGATTGGATATGCGAGGGTATCGAATTCAAGATTTGACGCCATTTTCCAGATTTACAAATCTAACCATTTTAGGGCTTGGGAATAACCTAATTAGGGACCTTACACCTCTTTCAGAATTAATCTATCTGGAGTGGTTAAGCCTTTCGTCCAATCAGATTAGCGACCTTACACCCCTCGAAAACTTGACGGAACTCCGTGTATTGCAGGTTGCGAATAATCAGGAAATTAGTGATCTCACTCCTCTCGCTAATTTTAGGGATTTAACGCACCTGGTTGTTTTGGGTAATCAGGTAAGCGACCTCACCTCTCTCGCCGGGTTAACCAGTTTAGAGACTTTAATTGCCAGTTACAATCAAATTCGAGACATCACTCCACTTAGGGGGTTGAAGCAACTGGCAACTTTATGGCTTGAAAATAATCAGATAAGCAACCTCAAACCACTGACACAGTTATTCAATCTTGATGCGTTAAAAGTCGCACACAATCCAATTGCTGACCTATCACCACTTCAGGTACTACTCAGGCGTAATTCAGGCTTAGAACTTGATATCGATCCGACACAGCCTATACCGGTTGTGTTATTCAGCAAAACGGAACTTCCACCAATCTATTGGACCGACACAGAGACAACTGGATTCTATCGTCTTGTTGATGGACAAAAGACGGTGGAAAATGCTGCTTTGGGCATCCAAGACATAATGGCACTTGCTTTAGATTCTGATGGTAAACTTTATTGGACAGAACAGACAGATAGCAGACGCGGAAACATAGGTTCTGCTTACCTCAACGGTTCGAATGTCCGAGTTGTTAAGGAGTTATTTAGCCTACCTCGTGACCTAGCAATTGACACTGCAAACGGAAAAATATACGCTACAAACGCGAAGGGTAGGATCCAACGGTTCAACGTTAATGGCTCAAACTTTGAAGCCAATTTTATCAAAGGCTTAGATGTGCCAAAGCATATCGCCTTGGATGTCGCGGAGAGCAAACTCTACTGGACGGAAGCCGGTGAAAGTATCAGGCGAGCGAACTTTGACGGTTCAGATATCGAAACACTTCTCACGGATTTGGGAACGCTAGGCGGTATAACTATTGCTACCGATAAACTGTACTGGACGGAACAGACGGGTGAGAAGACCGGTAAAATCCAACGTGCGAATCTTGATGGTACAGGAGTCCAAACACTTAGATCATTAAGAAATGTCCCACTCGGGATTGCAGTGGACACGGATGATCGGAAACTATATTGGAGCAACGCCGATGGTAAAATACAGCGCGCAAACCTCAACGGTAATAATGTACAGACGCTTATCGTGGGTTTGGGCAAACCCACAGAACTCGTCTTAGGGATTACACCAACTAATGTTCCAATAAGAGATACAAGCGGAATTGACGCACAAGGGCGGATTGTAGGACCTTGGCTCTGGATGATAGCACCAACCCGTGCAGGACAAGGTGGAGCAGCATCAACAAATGTGGATTCACTCGCTGCGGCGAGTAATGGCAGGGTCACGGAAGCAGGGGTTGCAAGAATTGGCGCAACTGAAGGCAGCAGTGTCGGAAATCGAAAATGGACCCTCGCCAGAATTCACAATACAGGTATAAGCAACCCCTTCGGCGTTTCTGGAGAAATTGATAATGTCACCGATGTTGTCAATAGGATAGGTTGGGCAAATGGAGATGTCGACCATCATTCTTCTTACGCACTGATTACGCTTGAATCTGCTACTGCTCAGAGGCGGGTCTTAATGCGTGTTGGCAGCGACGATTCTATCAAGGTGTGGCTCAACGGTAGAGTTGTCCATAGAAATGCAATTGACCGTGGAAGTGGTGGCTTCCAGGATAGCTTTCGAGTTAACCTGAAAAAAGGTGATAATCTTCTACTCGTTAAGGTCAGTGAGGCTACTGGGAATTGGAGTATGTTTGTGGGTGTTGATGCTGATGTGAGGGCTGTTTATAAGAGGCCAGTGCCCGCTGCACCTTCTTTGCAAAACCAACTTGTAGTGGATATACAACCTGAAAATACTACACTCCTTGCGAACTATCCGAATCCCTTCAACCCAGAGACTTGGATACCGTATCATCTCGCCAAATCCGCGGATGTAACCCTACACATTTATGCTGCAAACGGCGTATTGGTTCGCACCTTAGTGTTAGGACATCAGCCCACCGGTATCTATCAAAGTCGGAGCCGTGCGGTGTATTGGGATGGCAGGAATGAATTTGGAGAACCTGTGGCGAGTGGTATCTATTTCTATACTTTTAGAGCAGGTGATTTTACCGCAACACGGAAGATGTTGATTCGGAAGTAGAACTTTCTGTGTGGCGAGGTCCCTGTGCCTAGGCACCTAAAACCGCTCAAGATAAATATTGCCCTTATCCTCTTGCATATTGCTCCAGACAACAACCCATTTGCCGTTTTCAATGGATACCACAAACGGAGGGTGGTGTTCTCCGGTGCTTGTAGAGATAGGGACACCCGTCTCTTCCCACAAAAGTGCACCCGATAGATCAATTTGTTGTCCGTAGATGGCATCTTTACTCTCTTCACCAAAATCCTCTCGGTAATCTAACCATGCCACGAAAAACCGACCCTTCTCGGTTCGGACAATGAACGGCTTATCCTGATGACCACCGGCGGTGCAAATTGGGATACCATCCTTTTCCCATGCGAGAGTTCCGTCCGCACGGACGTGTTGGGCATATAGGTCAGAATAAACATCGCGTTCATCGCGCCATACTGCTATGAATCCACCGCTATCATCGCTGACAACCGAGGCATGTTTCTGTATTCCCGTCGCAGTGCATACAGGGATGCCATCTTCCTGCCACATTTTTCTTCCATCAGGCGTAATCCGCTGCGCGTAAAGCTGGTCATTGATGAAGTTTCTGTACTCTTGCCACAGGACAATGATTCCGCCTTCACCGTCGGCGATCACACGAGGTTCACCTTGCATCCCCCTCTTCGGCGAAACAAGGATTGGAGCGTCCCATAACGGTTTAGCATCTAAACTTAAGCGATATGCCATCAGATGCCATTCCTCGTAGCCGATAACGTCCCACCAAACGATGTAAAACCCGTTGTCTGCATCGCGAACCAGAATCGGGTCGCTCTGCAGCGATTCTGACGGAAAAACCGGGATGCCATTGACTTCCCACATCGGTTTACCGGTAGCACTGAGTCGTTGGATGTAGAGGTCTTGGAATTCAGAACTGCGGCGTTCATCTTCCCAGACGCAGATAGCACCGCCTTCTCCATCCCCCATAATTGCTTGGGTGGATTGATCCGCACCATCAACACAGACGGGAATCCCATCAGCTTGCCAGAGTATATCGCCATCCAGATTCACCGCTTGTGCATAAATATCCCAATTGCTTCTATCACGTCTGTCGTTCCACACAACAATCGCGTGCTTATCGTATCGGATCATCCGCAGCCGACGTTGATTTCTATCTGCTTCGCATATTGCCATACCATTAAATTCCCAACGCGTTTTTGAAGCACCATCGACGCGCTGGGCATAGACATCCCAATCCTTGCCAGTGCGATAATCCTCCCACATAACAATAACGCCACCTTCCCCATCATTGACAACCCACGGCAGGAATTGTCCATCTACGGCAGTCGTAACTGCAACCTCAGCCGATGTAGTGTTGCAAAAGAGAGTAACACCCACAGCCAGAAAAAATATTGATCTCGTGAACAGTCTGATTAATCCGTGAAAAGCGTTTTGGGGGTCCATAAGTTGACTAAAGTTCCTTTTGTGTACAAATCAAATGCTTCCCAACTTTCGATAGGAAGCTCAATGTGAGCGAGTGCCGCTGTCGGCATCCGTGTGATGTGTTCTGTCAGATGGCTCACAAGCTGTTCCATTGTCGGATTATGTCCAATGACCATGACGCGCTGATATTTGTCTGACAGCACTTGTAAAGTTATGAAGTAAGCTCCTAAAGTCGTATCATAAAGCGCATCTAACTCTTTCACTTTCCCTGTGTATCCGGACGCTTTTGCCACTTTACTCGCTGTTTTCCGTGCGCGCTTTGCCGATGAGGTGAGAATCCGGTCAGGAACCAATCCCTCTTGATGCAGGTGTTTCCCCATACGCGGTGCATCTCGGTTACCGCGTCCGTTAAGGGGGCGATCATAATCAGAGAGTTCCGGGAAGTTCCAACTGGATTTTGCGTGCCGCATAATGAGAAGGGTTTTCATGGTGGCTCCTTATGTCGCATTCATATTTCTCCCATATCCTATCACAATGCATTCTGCATGTCAATTAGACCGTCCAATTCTTCTGTAGAAGTGATTTGTAATTCCGACCCCTGACAGCTGATTGCAGACACCCGATAGCTAATAATCCACAACCCATAACCCATAACCATCTTAAAACATTTTCTCTTGCATTCTCAAGCTCTATGTGATATTATTTAATGAAACATCTGTCAACGTTTTTCAAAATATATCCGTTACAGAGTTTAAATAAATCAAATGAAAAACAAACTCTGGAGGATATAGACCAATGTTGCTCAAAATTAACGGAATTCTTACAGCCCTACTTTTCACAGCCTTATTTACTGGTATCAGCGGATGTTATATTGACACCGATGATACCGATCGTGAACCCCCAGCGATCCCACGCGGTGTCCGAACCATCACCGGTGACGAACAGGTCGTCGTTGAATGGTATCCCAATGGGGAGTTCGATTTGGCTGGCTACAGAATATGGCGCGGAAGAGACGACACAAATTTTAACGACTTGTTAGTAGAGGTGTCCGAAAATACAACGCACTATACGGATATAGATGTGCAAAACGGGAGAACTTATTACTACGCTGTCTCCGCTTATGACACTGAAGGAAATGAGAGCGATCTCAGTCCCGAAAACGCATGGGATACCCCGCGACCAGAAGGACGAAACATAGCACTTGATGATTTCTCCCTTTTTCCAGGAAGAAGTGGGTTCGATTTCTCGCAACCACATAAGGGGAGTATCCCGTGGGACACACCCGGAACGGATATCTATTTCGGACTTGATACCGAAGTTGGTGTTACTTACCTGTATTCAGACAATGATACCGCCATGCAAGATTTAGGGTATCACAAAAACTTCGACGCTGTTGATGTCGTTCCAGAGGTTGGATACACGACCCTGTTTGTTGAACTGATTGAAGGACATATCTATGCCATCTATACACCTGATGGAAACTTCGCTAAAATTCAGGTGCGTGAGCTTTTTGATGATATCGTCATTTTTGACTGGGCATACCAGACCGACCCAGAGAATGTCCAATTGGCTCCACCTCTTAATAGACCTTGATAAGGAGCGCACTGCATGAAAAAAAATCGAGGGGTGACGAAAAAGTCGCCCCTATACATAACCCTCCCGTTTTTGCTCTTTCTCATCACTGGATCTATTTCGGGAGTCGCCGATACCTCACAGGATGACACAAATAGTTCCACTGCAGAATCTGACGCTGATACTCAGCAGATGTTCCCTCTTCTCCGTAATTACTTGACAGAGGAAATTGAAACGGAACCTGCTTATCCGCTGTTCCGCTCCCATGCTGAGCGTTACTACCCCGAATTAGATGTCAAAAGGGCAACCCGACTATCGACGTTTATGCCGGGTTTGGGGCAGGCTTACGCCGGTAATTATACAAAAGCGACGCTCTTTCTGACCGCTGAATTAGGCACTTTTGCACTCGCTGGTTATAACATCGCACGCGCCCTGCACTACAGGGAGCAAGATGTTTTTGAAACAGGTTTTCAAGATGCCCGGACTGGTGAATTCTTAACGCCTGAACAGGGACGCACCCGAATGGTGAATCACACCTTTTTCAGTGGTGTGTTTCTCGCAGCCGGCATAGGATTGCATATCTGGAATATCCTTGATGCTCCCAAAACCGCGGAAGCTTATAATAATCGAAGATTTTCCGTGGAAATGCAACAAACGGATAGTGGTGCTCAATCTCTGATGTTTACGCATAGGTTTTAGTATCTCCTATGGCGAGATTGACGGAGTATATTGATGTGAATTGGTAATGCTGAAAACGTCTCTTCTTGTAAGAGCGAGTGATTTTCCGCGCCTACTACTTTCGGATTTGGCTAACCCGTCGTGAGGGCAAAGATGTGTGTTATGTAAGGCACCTAATCTTCTTATGTTTTTTGCTTGGCACGCTCGCCGTAAATGAAACCATCACGTCTCTTGTTGAGACCGAAAATATCTCTCCACATCCGTTGCGGGTTGGTGAGAAATTAACCTATAATATTAGTTGGAAAAAGATACCTGCTGGAAAAAGAACGGACTGGATCGTTAAAGAGGAAACGTTGAATGGCGAGTCTGTCTATCATATCAGTTCTGAATCGAAAACCGGTGCACTTTTCAGGTTCTATAGTTTCCAAAATCAGCAGTCGACATATCTAAATCCTTCTACCCTTTCCCCTGTTCGCTTTCAGAATCAGGTGCAGGATCGAAAATATCGCGCTACCGTCACGATTGATTTCCGAGCGGGTGAGGCAGAATATAAAAAAGTTTCTCGTCGAAATCCGAAGTCGGATCAAAGAAGTGAGGAAAAGACGCTAACGATGCCAGTCGGCACACAAGACGAATTATCGACTGTCTATTTTCTCCGTTCTAAGCAATTTGCGCTTGGTAAAACCTATTTCTTTCCAGTTATAGCGAAAGGAAAAGTTCTGAAAGCGACACTTACTGTTGAACGCAAAGAAGTCATTAAAAACAAAGTATTAGGTATGGTCAGTACTCTCGTCCTGCGAACCTCAAAAGGTGATCTTTTCTGGATTACGGATGATAAACGTCGACTACCCGTCAAGATGGAAGTAGAAAGCAAATTTGGGGATTTTAAAGCTACATTAACGAATATTGAGTTTACAAACTGAAACTAATAAAATATTGTAGCCCAGTAGATACCCCAATCGTTACTGGATAGGGTAGGTCCCCCTACCTCGTCAGTGTAACGATGGTCGTCCAATCTGCTATAAATCAGTAATAAGAATTTTGTAGATGCCCACATTTATGGGGCTTGCCAAGGAAAAAGTAGTGATAGAACATTTACGCAAAGCAGAAAATTACCAAACACTCGTGTCACGCATCAAGGATGGCAAAAAACTCCCGTGGCTTAGAGGATTGGTGAACGCATCTACCGCCTATCTTTTAGCGACGCTGATTGATGATTTTCCCAAAAGATCCTTCCTAATTGTCCTTCCCTCGCAACGTGAAGCCGATCAGACCTTCGAAGAGATCTGCACATATCGAGCATATCCGGCATTAGAGATTACGCCGACTCCCGATGCTGATCCCGAACTTAATATCTTTCCAGCATGGCACCGCAAACTCGTTGAAGGCATTGCCCCGCCCAAAAACATCGTCGCAGACCGAATGCGATGTTTGGATCGCTTGTTGCATCAAGAACGAAGCGTCGTTGTCACAACAAGCCAAGCCATGCTTTACAAGTTGCCGGCGCGAACATGTTTGGCTGCTGCCTGTCGCGTTCTGAATCTCGGTGATGAGGTAGATCCTGATGACATCGCAGCCGTCCTCTTGCGCGGTGGATACCAGAACGTCGAACTCGTTGAAGTCAAAGGCGAATTCGCACGCAGAGGCGATATTTTGGATGTTTATCCTCTTACCTCTGATACACCCGTGCGCATCGAATTTTTCGGAGATGAAATTGATGCAATCCGTGCTTTTGAGCCTATATCCCAACGCTCAACAAAATCCCTGGAATCCATGACACTCACTCCGCTCCGTGAAAGTTTTTCTGTTGACGTGGCAATAGATTATTGGCAGGCACAAATTGATGATCTCGTTCAGGAACATGGAACGCCCCAACTTATAAAGACCGTCCGGGAAATGACTCAGCATCTAATAGAAAGCACAACCTCTCTCAATGGGCTTGCTGGCTGTGGGCTAAGTAACGGAATTGACGCGTTCTTGCCGATGTTGACCCCGGAAACCGAAATCCTTACAGACTATCTATCTGATGACACGATTGTCTGTTTGGTTGAGCCGCAGTGGCAGAAACGAGAAGCGGTGCACTTGCACGAACGGATGAGAGAATTGTATCAGCAAAAACTCGATGAATCTCATTTTGTTGTGTCGCCTGATAAACTCTTGTTTCCCTTTGAAACGCTCACCACTGAAATAGAGAAGTATACTGTTATCTCTTCGTCTTTAGCACCGCCGCGTGAAATCACGGAAAACAAATTGGTGCCGCTGCCCTTTGAGATGAAACCGCTTGCCTTGCCTGCTGGTAACTACCAAACGGTTATCAATCAGATTAAAACATGGGCACAGCAAGGGAATCGGGTGCATCTTTTCTGCGAAACTCCTCAACAGGCAAAGCGTGTGTCCGAAATCTTAGCCGAACGCGAATTATTACCAACCGATATTGACATCAGTATTGGTGCAATTAGTCAAGGTTTTCTTAATGAATTGTTGAACCTTGTTGTTATCTCCGAAGATGAGCTCTTCGGAAATCGCCGCCATCGCCCAATCCGGCGTCGTCCTTCTACAGATGGAACACCTCTTCTTAGCCTGGTTGATCTCAAGGTTGGTGACTATGTGGTTCACGTCTCCCACGGTATTGCTGTTTATGACGGTATACGCCGATTGGATATTGATGGAAAATCCCAAGATTTCCTGATTCTCAAATACAGTGCGGATGATATCCTCTATGTGCCGACTTACCAAGTCGATCTCGTCCAAAAGTACATCGGTAGCAAGGATGAAACATACAAGCCGCGTCTCGACCGTCTCGGCGGAACCGCTTGGCGTCGTCGAAAGAGTCGCGTTAAAGCGTCAATAGAGCAGATGGCGGATGAACTCCTCAACTTGTACGCTCTTCGGGAAGCGCAAAAAGGGTTTAGTTTTCCCGCTGAAATCCCTTGGCAAACTGAGTTTGAATCCCTTTTCCCTTATCAGGAAACCGACGATCAACTCCAAGCAATTGAAGAGGTTATAGCGGACATGGAAAGTGAACGCCCCATGGATAGGCTCGTCTGTGGAGACGTTGGATACGGTAAAACAGAGGTCGCGCTCCGCGCCGCCTTTAAAGCCGTTATGTCAGAAAAGCAGGTCGCAATTCTTGTTCCAACGACTATCCTCGCACTTCAGCACTACGATACTTTTGGAAAACGTTTTCAAGCGTTTCCAGTCAATGTCGAAATGCTAAATCGTTTCCGGACACAAAAGGAGATAAAGGAAATTAAGAAAGGATTGGCGGATGGCACTGTAGATGTCGTTATTGGAACGCATAGCCTGCTCTCCAAAACCGTCAAATTTAACAACCTCGGACTCCTGATAGTTGACGAAGAGCATCGCTTTGGTGTTAAACACAAAGAGAAAATAAAGCAATTTAAGGAGACGGTTGATGTGCTTACATTGACTGCCACCCCGATTCCGCGCACACTCCACATGTCCCTCGTTGGTATCCGCGATTTCAGTGTTATTAATACGCCACCTGCGGATCGATTGCCGATTCAGACCTATGTCATGCCATACGACACCGAAGTTATTCGTGAAGCTATCACCGCTGAATTGAGCCGCGGCGGACAAGTCTTTTTCGTCCACAACCGCGTTCAAGATATTCAGAGTATTGCCTTGACAGTTCAGCAGCTCGTACCAGACGCACGCGTCGCTGTCGCACATGGACAGATGCCAGAGCGCGAATTGGAAACCGTTATGCTTGAGTTCGTCCGTCACAAGTACGATATTCTTGTCTGTACAATGATTATTGAATCCGGACTTGATATACCTAACGTTAACACTATACTGATTAACCGAGCAGATGCACTCGGTTTGGCACAACTCTATCAGTTACGGGGACGCGTCGGTAGGGCAACCGCACAGGCTTATGGATACCTGTTTTATCCGCAACATCACGCCATTACCGAAGGCGCACAGAAGAGACTTCGGGTCATTGAAGAATTCACTGACCTCGGTTCAGGCTTTAAAATCGCACTCAGAGATCTCGAGATTCGCGGCACGGGGAATATTCTCGGTGCTGAACAACATGGACATATCGTTACCGTCGGTTACGAACTTTATTGTAGGCTCCTTGAAGAGACAGTGATGGCACTTAAGGGCGAAAAGGTCGAAGAGACCGTTGAAACCCGCATTAGTGTACCCGTTGAAGCCTATCTGCCAGATGATTATGTCCCTGACAGTCGTCAAAAGGTCTCTGTCTACAAAAAAATTGCTGGATTGAAAGATGATACGGCTCTCAAGGAACTCCGTGAGGAACTTCAAGACCGATATGGTCCTATTCCCGAACCTGTTGAAATGCTGCTGGAAGTTGCGAACCTTAAGCAGCTCAGCAACCGTCTGGCGATCTCTGCTATTGTTGCTGGGAAAGAACAGGTGAAGGTTACCTTTGACGAGAAAAATCCGCGAATTAATTTGAAGAAATTCATTGAAATAGTCCACCAAAATAAGAACCTTCAGTTGCAACCTCCGGCACAACTCAAAATTCGTATGCCGGGGATGACTGGCACAAATATGTTAACCGAATTGCAGCAAACCTTAAAGTCGTTTGTTGATATATAGTGGTGGGACGTAGACCGCCATTGATTCTCTTCATTGAGAACTTTACGGCTATGGAACCCTGTGTTCTGGTGCCGTAGACCTGTTTTGTAAGTTGAGGCATGTGCCTCGGTTTCCTTGTGCATGATTTGTTAAAACGAAAGAACTTACGCACGATTCAGCTCTTCATAGATAAGGTCTTTAACTACCTTCTGGGGGGATCGGACGTGTGGGTTCCCAACGAAAGGAAAAAACATCGTATGAAAAAAACGATTACTGTTTTTGTAATTGTCGCTGTGACCTGCCTACTCACATGGCGGTTTGTTCAGTCTGATGCTCATGAACAACCCACGTCTGCTATGGATGAAGGTCAAGCCGTCTTGGCGGAGTATAAATGGAACGGCGAACTCCATCAGATCTCGCTGGCAGACTTGGACGCCGCGATCGCAGAGTTGCCTGTTTACCGACAGCAGAACTATAAGAACAGAGCAGACAAAGCCGAATATCTTGCGGAATTAATAGAGGAACGCCTCAAAATCCACCGCGCTACCGATGATGGATTTGATACACTTCCTGAACACCTCAAGAAACTCGAAGATTATACGCATCAGCTCATGGTCGAAAAATTAACCGAAGCAGAAGTTGATGCTAAAATCGCCTATACCGACGAAGAACTCATGGCGTATTATCAGGAAAATCTCAGCGAATATGTGGAAGAAGCTAAAGTCCGGGCGACCTGCATCACGCTTGATGATGAAGACCTCGCCTATGAGACTCTTGACACAATCACGGCTGGGAAAGACATTCTTGAGATGGCTAAGGAGCTCTCTGAAGCCGGAAAACTTGCTTCTGGACCTGGAACCAATCAGGATGATCCGGGTAATACCTATTTCTTCACAAAAGCCTCTTCGGCACGCTGGGAAGATTTTATTAACACTGTTTTCGCGCAAGAAGTTGGCGAAATCACGGACGCTGTCTTTGAGACCGAGGTTAACGACGCAGTGTTCTACCTCATTTTCCGTAAAGAGGAACATCAGCCTGAACGCCAGCAGGAATTTGAGGAAGTTAGAGATGATGTTGTCCGGACGGTTGAACGTGAAAAGAAACGGACGCGCATCAACGACTGGGTCGCAGAAATCTCTGAAAAAGGGAAGTTGACAACCTATCCTGATAATATTCCAGAGCCGCCGCAACCTGAAGAAGCGGAGTCTGAGGAGTCCGACCAATAGTCTATTCCCATTTTGTGGAAGCAACCCCAGTCGTGGCACTGGGTGGAGAAAAGGAGTTAGAATTAATATGCTCACAAGAATTATATCCTTCATGGGCAAAATGGATAGCCAGGCGAGACTCCCGGTTGTCCCTCTACTTTTAGTCGCTGTTATTGCCATACATCCTGTCTTTTATAGCTGTGGTGACAAGGCAGTTGGTGCCGATGGCACTGTCATCGCGGAATTTGAGTGGAACGGCAAGCAGCACATCACCCTCGAAGAGATGATGCAAGAGATTAGTGAACTTCCAGAATACAAACAGCGGCAATATCAAGACAAAGAGGGGTTGGAAACTTATATGCTCCTCATGGCAGAAAGCCGCTTGATTCTTAACCTCGCTCGCGATGAGAAACTCAATGAAGACCCGGAAATCCTCAAAAAGGTCCAAGACTACCTTCACGAGTTGATGGTTAAGAGGATTACCACTCAGGAAGTTGACGATAAGCTCGCTTTGACCGAGCAGGACTACCTCGATTACTACGAGACGCATAAGGAAGATTATGTCCGTCCGGCACAGGTTAGACTTACATGTATAACCGTCGTTAATAAAGAACGAGCGGATGAAACTTGGGCCCAAATCAAAGAGGGAAAAGACCTCGCTGAACTTGCCCAAGAACTTTCGGATAAGGGTGAACTCGTCGGTCCTGGCGCAAATCCAGCCAGTCCTGGTGACACCGACTACATCAGTCGTGACTCCTTCCCATCTGGAACCGAGCCTTTCTTAGATGCAGCTTTTGCTGCAGAAATCGGAACGCTACACGATGGCGTTATCGAAGTTGATGTCCAAGGACAGAAGTATTACATGATATTCCGTAAGGATGAGGCACGCGATGCTTACCAGAAGCCTTTTGATGAAGAGGATGTTCGTAGAAATGTAGAACGGAAGGTCGAGCGAGAAAAACGACAGGCACTCATGGATGGATGGATTAGCCAGCTCCGCGAACGTGCTGAAGTCAAAACGTACATCGATCGCATTCCAGAGGCACCCTCCGAAGAAGAACCGGCTGAAGAGCAACCCGAAGCAGAAGAAACACCTGCTGAGCCGCAGCCTGAAGAATAGTAATTTTCGCAGTTGTTGGCGCGATCTATAGATCGCGCCACATTTTACTATAGGAGGCATACACGTGATTCAGAAAACAGTTGCCTATCTTGCCATCTGTCTGCTGTTTGTTACTACTGGGCTCACAGCAGCTACTGCTCGCACGTTCGACAAAATCGCCGCTTACGTCAATGACGATATTGTAACCAAACGTGAACTCGATGTCTTAGTGAACCAGCGCGCAATAGAACTCCAGCAGGTTTACCGCTTCAGCGAGCGCGAAGCACGCTCTGAGGCTGAACGACAACGCGGTGAACTCCTTGATCGCCTTATTCGCCAGATGTTGCTTTTGGAAGCAGCATTAACTTTGCAGCTTACCGTCAGCGATGCAGAGGTGGAACAATACATCCAAGAATTTAAAAAGAGATATCAGATTGAAACCGACGAGGAATTCAGAATTCAATTAAATAAAGAAGGCATGACACTTGTCGCTTTTCGTGAACAAGCAGAACGGAATCTTAAAGCTGAGAAACTCGTTATGGGGAGAATTGTCCCACGATTGCAGGTTCGAGATAGCGAAATCCAAAAATTCTTTGAGGAAAATCGGGATCAGTTGCCCGTTAAATCAGATAAAGTACATTTGCGACACATCTTCATCGCATTTGAACCGACACAAACCGACCGTGATGCGGCTTACGCGCAGGTCGAAAAAGCCCGCAATGAAATCGCGACTGCAGATACAGATTTTGAAGACTTAGCGAAGCGTTACGCCTCAAAAGAAAATCCGACTTCACAAGCTGGAATCCTCATAGAAGCCTCCACTGAGGAACTCAGCAGATTTCCAGAGATATTCCAGAACGTGTTGGGAAATTTAGCAGCAGATGAGACCAGTGAGGCGGTTGAGGGAAATGAAGGGCTCTACCTTTTTAGAGTCGAGAAGAAGGACGATAAAATGACTGCTTTTCGCTATCTGATTGTTCCTCTTGAAATTTCCCCCGAAGCGATACAAATGGCACGTGAACGTAGTGTTGAGGTTTTCAAGAAATTGGAGGACGGGGAAGATTTTGATACACTCGCCGCGACGTATTCCGATGATGCCGAGACGCGCGAAAACGGCGGTGTTCTTGGCGTTCGATCCTTAACCGAACTCAATCCGAAAACCCGTAGAATCATTGAATCTCTGGAATCCGGTGCTTACAGTAATCCTCATGAAACTGAGTCTGGACTCCATATCTTCAGAGTTGATGAGCGAAACACCCCAGATCTCAGCGAG
Source organism: Candidatus Poribacteria bacterium (assembly GCA_958295815.1). Classification (GTDB taxonomy): domain Bacteria; phylum Poribacteria; class WGA-4E; order WGA-4E; family WGA-3G; genus WGA-3G. The sequence goes on from OY282374.1 coordinate 2,276,225, forward strand.
GCGGAGAAACAACAAATTACCGGTATACTTCGCCAGCAGCGTTTTCAGGAAGAATGGGACGCATACACTGACAGCCTTATCGCGAACGCTTACATCAAAATCAATTTGAAAGAGTAAGAAGATACGTGAAAAAGAGCCAACCTGATTTGCCTATCTATCACCAACATTCAGACGCTAAAGAAAATTGTGCAGATGTACCAGACGCTGCAACGCGCCAACGTTCTATTCTCGCGAACGTCCTTTCAATCGCGCGAATAGGCGTAGGTATTGTCGCCATTGTATACCTCCTCTTCCCCCTGCAGGTACTTGTTGCTCAAGAGACACCGCCACAGGAACAAGCACCTGCTCAGGTGCCAACTGAGGATTTGCAGGAACCCGATGCTCAGGAAGAAACCCCCGCTCAGCCACCAGCCGATGGAACTCAGGAATCCGATGCTGCTGAGGAAACGGAAGAGGAAGAAGGGGCTTCTGAACGGTTAAATCCAGAGACCGATGTCCCTGAAGAAGGCATGGTGATTGGGGATGGCGACAATGTGTCAATGGTGGATAATTTTGTTCAAATTCACGGGAACGCGCTCGTTAAGTTTGAAGATGTCGTTTTACGAGCTGATAACGTCTGGGCTGACTTCGATGAAAATCTTATGCGCGCATCTGGAAACGTTCACCTGAAGGTCGGCAATGAAGAAACTTACTCTGATGAGCTTGTTTTCAATCTCGAAACCAAAAAGGGAATAGCCAGAGATGGGTTTACGTATAGTGACCCGTGGTACTTTGGTGGCAGTGAAATCTTTAAAATAGGGGAAGATAGAAATTATGTCCGGGGTGCGACCCTGACGACCTGTTCACTGAAACATCCACACTACTATTTTAGCGTTTCTGAAGTGATTGTTCGAATGAATCAGGAGCTAATCGCCAAGAACATCGTCCTGCGCATTGGTGGGTTTCCCCTCTTCTATTTCCCCGCGATTCGCCGTGATCTTCGTAAAGGGAAGATCGCCAAGATTATCGTTAAAGTCGGAACCAGCAGTTATCAGGGAGCCTACATCAGCATTATTCAACCGCTTGTACGTAAACGCCGCTACGATGCTGCTCTCCTTTACGACAGGAGTGCTCGACGCGGACAAGGCTACGGGTTTGAAGGGAAGTATCGCTTCAACGATACGAAGTATCAAGAAATACATATTGCTATCCCTGAGGATGCAACGCCGAACCAACGCACTAAATTAGAAGAGAAAGCAACTGAATTACAAGACCGACTTGACGGAGAATATGATCGCTATAGGTTAAGGCAACTCTTTCTGGAATATAAAATTACCGACGACGATATCGAGCGTGCTAAAGATCGCGCTGAAGAGATACGCACGCAAATATTAGAGGAAGACGCAGACTTCGCTCAAACCGCACAAAGCAACTCTGACCATTCCGATACCCGATACGATGGCGGTGATATGGGGTTCCTCGTTCCCGGCGAAACTGATAAAGATGGCACCCCGATACTCGATCCTGCTTTGGAGGAAGTCATTTTTGCACTACCGGAAGGCGAAATTAGCCCCGTCGTACAAACTGAATCTGCTTTTCATATTTTCAAAGCCGATCGCGTAGTTGACGTTTACGGTGAACGCGAGGTCAGAGTACGCCGTATTGACATTAATATTACCGCAAGCGACGAAACCGAGGCAATGCTACGCGAATTAGCAGACGATCTTCTACAAAACGCCCAAGAAGGGGTCTCATTCGAGCAACTGAAAGAACGCGCTGAGGTGCTCTCTGATTATGTCAATACGACGCTCTCCGAAATCAATGAAGGCGAAGGCATGATGCTCAATGAAATGCCAACCTCTTGGCGATTCTCCGTCAGACGTATGGAAAATCCGGGTGATGTTACTGAACGCCGGCCTGTTTCTACCCCAGAAGGTCTTTACATTTTCCAATTAATCGAAAAAGAGGAGACGCCTACTTTTGAGGCACTCGCTGAACAATTTGAATCTGAGTGGGATGCTTTTTTCGAAGACATAATGAATCCAGCACCAGAGGAAGAGGACGACCAAGAGGGTGCTGACACAGAAGGAACTGAACCGAGCGATACAGGTGAAACTGACGGACCCGCAGACACAGGTTCAGAAGCGGAAATGGTCTTACCTCCGACAGACACTGAACAGGGACAGACTCCTGATACTGCTGCTGATGCAGATGAAGAGACCCAAGACGTGGAAACAACTGAACCGGAAAATGAACTTGAAGGGGAGCTACAAGACGAGACTCAGGACGCAGAAGCAAGCGAATCGGAAGATGATCAAGAAGGCGAGTCCGAAGACGAAGATGCTGCCGACTCAGACGGAGAAACTGAGGAAGAAGAAGATACCGAACAAGGTGTCTATAGGAAACACGGCTTTCGCGGGAGATGGGAAGATCCAAGTGCTGTCGGTTCAGAAGCGCAAAGTCTGTACGCTGGCGAACACAGTAGACGCCCTATTAAAACGAGAAGATCGTATCGCCTTATCAAGGTTGATAGAAAGCGGGCGTATCGAGGGGAACTCTACTACTACGCCGCGGACCGCTACTCTTATGAGCGACAGAACGCCACACGCATCGGCAGATCTCATGTTATGCGATGGAAGCATACGCAATCTTTCTTTACCCCGTGGGACAGCCGCGAAGCTGGCAGACGTCCTATCAGTTTTTCGGGTAGGTCTGAATTGCGTGTCCTTAACTATAAAGAAGAACTGAAACTCCCAGGTGAAGCTACGCTCAATTCTTTCGGAATACTTACCTATGGCACCGCTTTCTCTGCTTATAGTCCACAGGACGTTGATCCCGATGGGAATCTCAGGTTTTCCCGTGAAACTATTGGCGACTTCACGGGTAGGGTTGAAGTCCGGCACATTCACGATTTCACAGACGAAGGCACTACCTCTTTACAAAAACTACCTCAACTTACTTTGAACTTTTCACGGATGCGTGTCAGTTCTTTCCCTCTCTTTGATACCCTTAATGACAAGATGCTTGATGTCGCCGAAAAGCTGAAAACTGAAACACCATTTCTTTCAATGTTTACATTCCCAACGCTCGAAAGTACCAGTCTCGATTTAGACGTTGAACTTGGAAACTTCTATCGACAGGTTTTCCGAGGTAAAGGACCTGAAGAAAGAGACGTGTATCTACAGACGATGGACCTCGGCTTCGATGTCCGCAAACAGTCAACGCTTCTTATTACCCCGCTCCGCGAACTCCAACTGAGTCTCTATCTCAACACAAACGCAATCTACCACGACCGGGACCAAGACCAAAATAGCAACATTCTCCGCGGTGTCTTCAGTATTAATGGAACGGCTACCAATACACTCTTCCGTATCTTTGATGTTAGTTATATTCCCGGCCTACGGAAACTGCGCCACGAAATGCAATCCTCGCTCCGCTTTGATTATCAGCCACCTGTTGATAGGGATGATAACCTCTATCCGTTCGGACCCAGCACCTACTTTTATGAGCGGAAGCGGCTTACTTATAACTTCAATACAAGCCTTGAGATTAAAACTCGGCGGAGCCAGTCGGCGCACCGTATCTTCTATTTTGACACACGACTCACTTCCGATTTCACCGAATTTGATCCATTATTCGAGCGTCGGTACGAACCGATTGAGAGTGATTTTACGATTGTACCGCTTCCGAGTCGATCTCTAAACGCTACGATCCGATTTACACACGATCCAAATCCACATCCGGTTGATGAGAAACAGTTCAAAATGGTCGGTTTCCGTTCGAATATTCGCTACACACGTCAGTCGTGGAATGTAAGCGTTGGAAGTTCCTTTAGCAAACGCCACACCTCAAGGCGAGCGGCGCGTTCCATCACTGCTTCCGGTCGTTACCGTTACAGCCAAAACCTCGAATTTAATGTCAGTCTCATCTACTATCCGATTGAAAAACAGTTTTATTCACAGCGCATCTCTATGACACGGAATCTTCACGATTGGAATCTCCGCATCTCTTGGAACCGGATCGGTATCAAACGTGAGGACTCGCCTTACAACAACGTCCGCCAAGATTTCACATTCCAAGTTAGCCTGATACAGGAACCCGCGATTTCGACGGGTATCGGTTATGATGCCACGACTGAAACTTGGGGTATCCGGACTGTTCCGGCTGGCGTGCCTTACAATGCCTTCGGTGCCGGAAATTCACTCGGCAGATCCTATTTCTAATACCTGACGCTATCGGATAAACGTTGTTGGAAACAGCAGTAGACCGCCATGTAGGTTGGGTTGAATGCAAGTGAAACCCAAAGTGTCGAGGCACGCCAACTCGAGGAACGCATCGTAGAAAATGTTGCAAGGATTTTGAAGGATACGGTATAATATCAAAGCACAGGGATTTAGAATGAAGCTATGAGAGATGTGAAATGGGTTGGAGATTCGCATCACACCTTCAGATGAGAAAATCGGACACCTACGAGTCGTTACAACTTGAGGAAGGGCTTAATGGTACTCCATGAGCGTATCTGCATCATAACGGGCGGGAGTTCAGGCATCGGGCGAGGGATCGCACTCGAATTCGCTCGCGAAGGTGCCCGGATCGTTATCGCCGATATACAGGAGACTCCTCTCCGTGGCAAATACCATGAAACCGATGTCACAACGCCAACTGTTGCGGAGATCGAAAAACTCGGTGCGCAGGGGCTATTTGTCCAAACCGATGTTGCTGACGAAACACAGATCGCACATCTCCTCCAACAAACCGTTGAACACTTCGGTGGACTTGATATTCTCGTCAATAATGCTGGTATCCACATCCCTGGTGGTGCACAAGAGATCTCAATCGCTGATTGGGACAAAGTCGTCGGTGTGAACCTTCGTGGCGTTTTCGTCGCAACGAAACTCGCAATCCCACATCTGAAACAGTCAAAATTCGGACGGATTATCCAGATCGCCTCTGTCCACGCTTACGGTGGTGGTGCGGGACCAGCCTATGCCCCCGCAAAGTCCGCTGTCGTTAACATGGTACGAGACACCGCATTAGAAATCGGACAATTTGGCATAACTGTCAACGCTATCTGTCCGGGTTATATTGAAACAGCAATCCAAGATTATCTGACGCCGGAACAGATTGAAGAGGCGTTAGAGAAAACCGCCATGCCACGTTTCGGTCTGCCGAAAGACATAGGGCGCGCAGCCGTTTTCTTCGCTTCTGACGATGCCGAATGGGTCACGGGTGCTTCTCTCCTCGTTGATGGCGGTTTCGCCGCAGGCGTCTAAATAGTAGCAGGCACACTCCGTGAGCTGTCAGCAGATAGCATCATCAATCCCAGCAACTGACCGCTGACCGCTGATAGCCGACAGCCAAAAAAGGAACACGATATGCAAGAAAATCCATGGGGAACAATCCGTTTTACAGATAAAGTCGCCCTAATTACAGGCGGTGCCTCCGGCATTGGCAGAGCAACCGCAAACCGTCTTGCAGCCGAAGGCGCACACGTCTTCATTGCTGACATCAACCCCGATATGGCAAATAAGGCAGTCGCTGAAATCCAAGAAGCAGGTGGAAAGGCTCTCTACATAGAGACAGATCTCGCTGATGATGAAAGCGTCATTGCCGCTGCTAACACAGTCGCCGAGAAGTTTTCCGCGCTTCACATCCTTGTCAATAACGCTGCTATCGCGCGCGGTGGTAAAATAGAAGATGGAGGGTGGATCCCAAATTGGCAACCGGAAACCGCAATAGGACTCCGCGGTTGGGTCGTCATCACGCAGCATCTATTACCGCTCTTAAAACAGGAAGGGGCTGCCATTGTTAATCTCTCATCAGAGGGTGGATACCTCGGCAGACCCGGTGGATGGGTCTACGACGCTATTAAATCCGCATTGGTCTCACTGACAAAGACAATGGCTTATGAATTCGTCGAATACGGTATTCGCGTTAACGCCGTTGCCCCTGGTTGGGTTGTCACGGAGATGCACTTCGGGAGAGCACCCGATCCAGCTGCTCGGAAAAAAGAATTGGAGGAAACAGAAATCAACTCATGTATCATGAAACGCCGCTGTGCTCCAGAAGAAATAGCATCGTCGATAGCTTTCCTTCTCAGCGACGATGCCTCCTACATCACAGGACAGACGATACATGTAGACGGCGGACGATGGGGGATGTCTGTTGGTCGTTAATTCTCTCACTATGTCGTCTGAATCGCTGATTACTCAGATTACGCGGATTTATGCGTCTTTTGTCCATCAAACGACTCTATAAGATGTTGGGATTTCTCTGTTCTCTAAGTATTGAACCTTGTTCAGTCCCACATACATTTATATTCTGCTTATGCCAAGCAAAACCCATACAACAGCTGTAGTGCTCATCCCACCGGAATCCGCACAACCACCCATCCAAGCGATACGCCGAATCCATGACCGAAATTTCCGGCGTTGGATGCCACACATAACACTCCTCTATCCATTCGCAGAACGTGTCGATTTCGCGGATGTTACCACTTCACTCGCAGAAGCCGCAGAACAGATAGCACCTTTTTCTGTCGATCTTAACCGCTTTGACGCATTTAAGCACCGAAAATCCTGTACGATGTTCTTAGTCCCTGAACCCGCAGACGAAATCGCACGCTTACACAGTGCGCTGATATCCCATCTCCCGGACTACGACGACACAGCGCAATTTTCCGGTGGATTCCACCCACATCTCTCCATTGGACAATTTCAGCACCGTTCCCTCCATACCGAACAACAACGACTTCAAACAGAGTGGCAACCGATACAGTTTGAAATCGAAACTCTTAGTCTTATCTACCGTTCATCTGAAACGAATGATCGTTTCGTCGTTGCAGAGCAATTTCCGTTTCAGACAAGGAGTTGATTATGTCTACAAGAACTTTCCTAATCTTATTTGCAATCTTATTTACGTCCCTTTCAGGATGTGAACGCGTAAAGCAAGTCGTTACATCCGATACTTCCACTACGGATACCGTCTCCACCATTAATATCGGTGTAATTCAACCATCGGGCTACTACACCAGTTTCGCCCAAGGCGCAGAACTCGCACGGACTCAAATTAACAACAGTGGTGGGTTACTCGGAAAGCAGATTGAATTTATCGTTATGGACAATCAGGGAGAGCGTTTGGTGCCAGATGCGGAGGAAAGTGTCAAAATCGCAAAAACGCTGATTGAGCAAGAGGGAGTTGTCGCAATTTTGGGACCCATCTTTTCATCAAATTCCATGCAAGTTGGTCCAGTTGCCCAACAACTACAGCGCCCCTTAATTCCGGGTTCAGCTGGCGAGCGCGTAACCGCTACGGGGGATTTTGTTTTTCTTGTCGTGCCGCCAACGCCTGTCCAAGCCGCTGTAATGGCACAATTTGCATCCAATCCATCCGAACTCGGCGCGATGACTGCAGCGACGTTTCGTGAAGTTGACAGTGTATACTCCGAAAACCTTGCCCGTGCCTTTGAAGAAAGCTTTCAGGAACTTGGTGGCGAGATTGTTGCCACTGAAGTCTATCAATACGGCGATACAACGTTTGATGCCCAGTTGAGAAACATAAAAGCCGCAGCCCCGGACGTTCTGTTTCTTGCGACTGTGACTTCAGATGTCCGCTTAGTGTGTGCGCAAGCGAGGGATATGGGAATTGAGGCTGTCTTTATCGGTGGTGATAGTTGGGATGAACCTGAAAACCTTCTCAGCACTTTAGACGATAATACTTCATTAGAGAGTGCCTATTTTACCTCGAATTTTAATCCAAAACTGCCACACGCAGCAAAATTCGTCGAGGCTTATACGGCACTATTCATGACACCTCCAGATGGCATGGCGGCTTCAGGCTATGATGCCATGTCGCTATTGGGTATAGCAATCGAAAACGCACAGACGTTAGACCCCGCTTCTGTTCGAGATGCAATTTCGAATATCACCGACTACAAAGGTGCGACACTTATCTCTCGCTACGATGCCAACCGCCACCCTATCAAAAGTGTTGTGATTAACACAATCCGCAATGGACAGATAGAACTCTACAAGGTTGTTGAACCGTAGCGAGCACTCCTTACAACCGGTGGCGAGGTATCCTGACTTTGCCAGTATACCCATAATTTCCATAACATTGGAACAGCATTGTAAAGACTGGAAGGATGTGATATAATATCATACCTAAAAGCAGAAACAGATAAGCAGATTAATGGGTTGCGGTACAACCCTAATTCAGTATGAGAATATATTAAGATAGGCTCGCTGTTGAATAGTCAACATGGAATTGGAGACAAATTTGAGAATTCATGAGGTTGTATGGCAACTGCAATTCGTTGATAAGTTAGCGAGCAAACATAATGTGAAAACAACTGAAGTTGAAGAAGTCTTAACCAATCATCCCAATTTTCGTTTTGTCTCCAAAGGAAATCGATCTGGGGAAAATGTTTACTCAGCTATGGGACAAACAGACGAAGGTCGTTATCTCACTGTTATTTTCATTCTGAAGGCACATCACCGTGCGTTGGTCATCAGTGCCAGAGATATGAGCAGAACGGAGCGAAGAAATTATGGAAAAAAAAGATAAAAAACCAGATCCAATGCCTCTTCCCGATGCAACACTAGAGGAAATCGGCGAATTTTGGGACACACATAGTCTTGCCGATTATTGGGATGAAACCCACGAAGTGGAATTTCAGGTTGACTTGAAATCAGATCAGAATGAGACTCAATCTGATGAAACAAAACCTGATTTACCAGCAACGACCGAAGATGTGGGAAATACTGAACTGGGTGTTATTCCCGGGGATACAGTAGAGAATATGTTTGAGAAAGTCACCAATTTTTTATCAGCACTAGACCCTTCTACTTGGTTAGCACGGAACGCATCTAAGGCTTTTGGCAAATTGTGTTCTGCTCCGCAGAAGTGGTATGATGCGTATTTTGAGGGGAAGGCTACTGAAAGACAGTCGATAACAGCAGCAAACGCGAAAATTACTGAGGTAGTTACTAATCAAATTATCCAACAAATTAAGGTTCCACCAGAATATGCCAAAATAGCAGTAATCAAAAACACGGAAAAGATAATTGGAGAACAAATTAACCTTGATAAGACCTGTATAGTTACTGCAAATGAGTTGCAGAAAGCGGTATCTGATGTTTCAGCAGATAAGCAAATTAATGAACCTAATAGAGATGGAGCTGCAAATTCATCAGATCCGGCATCAAGCGGCCGCGAGGAAAAGACAATCAGCGATGTTTGGCTTAACATTTTTGAGACAGAGGCGCGTCCACAAAGCACTGAAGAGGGGCAGCTACTTTTTGGTCGTATATTGGCGGGTGAAATTAGAAGACCGGGAGCGTTTTCAATCCGAGCTTTAAAAACCCTCGGCGAATTGGATCAAAATATCGCATCCTTATTCAAAAAGTTGTGCTCAGTATGTATAGTTCTTGAACATCCGACTGACAAGTACCTCATTGATGTTAGGGTTCCTTCATTAGGTGGCAACCCTGGATCTAATACCCTAAAAAAATACGGTTTACCTTTTAGTAAACTAAATACATTAAACGAGTATGGGCTAATCATTCCGGAATATAATTCCAGAGTTGATTACCACGTGTCTATAGCAGACAAAAATAACCGAGTACTCGCGCCGTTTCAACATCAAGGTAGATATTCGGCTTTACTTCCTTTGCCGGAACGTGAAGAAAGTGAAGAGTTTAGGATTTCAGGCGTTGCACTTTCTCATGTTGGACGCGAATTGTTCCACATAGTCGATCAAGATCCTATGCCAGAATATGCTGAAGATCTCAAGAAATACTTTGCCGACCAGAAACTACAAATGGTTGAGGTGCCGAATGCCGGCCCAATTGTAGTAAAGTCTATAATCACTGATACAGAGTCAAAAACTAAGTTGGGAAGTCTGGCTAGTGGTAAAATAGGTGTATAAGTCTTAAGTTCTTTGTTGTGCACTAGTGACGGTTTTTCGTAAAAATCTTGGGTATATTAAAAATTAATAGTAACAATCTAACGATAGTACGAAGGTGAGCAATAGTGTCTGGGCAAAAAACGTTTTTACAGAACATTCATATCAAAAACTTCCTGAGTTTACGAAATGTCACACTTCCACTAAAACCACTAACAGTTCTTGTTGGTCCCAATGCGAGTGGCAAATCAAACGTCTTGACTGCCTTGCATCTTCTCAACTGGATGCTCATTGACAAACAGTCCCCGACAGGGGTTATCCAAAGTTTCTTTTGGGCAGGTGAAGCAAACCGTGTTGCTTTCCAGTCAGAAACCAATGTGATAGAGACTGTAAGTGAGTATGAGTTGATGCTTAAAGTGGATGAAGTCTTAGCTGAATATGGGATAGCATTCAAGCCGGACGCTGATAATCCGTATGTTACTGAGAAATTATCAATTGATGGAATTCCAGTTATATCTATTCAGAATGGGCAAGGCAAAGTTCAGGATGAAGATGGTAGGAACCAAACAAAGTACAACTCGAATCGACTTGCTTTGGAATCTGCTGGTAATTATGGAAACAAACCTATTACAAGTGCTTTAACAAATTTTATTAAGCAGTGGATGTTTTATGAATTTCAACAAGATTCCATACGACTCTATTTTGAGAATTTAGGGATAAGCCCACTGGATAAATTGAATGTTTCACGCCCATTGCCGGGCCTTAGAAATAGTGGTTCAACATTATCGGCTTTACTTTCGTACTGGTACGAAAGTGATCGAAAACGTTTTTACAATGTTAGCGAATCTCTTAACTTTTCTACGAATATAAAAATAGACTGCTGTACAATTGATGGAGATAATAGGCTTTGTCTTTTAGAGAGGGACAAAAAACCGATTTCTTTATTATGGGCATCTAACGGAACCCTACAACTCATTGCTTATTACACCTTGCTTAATCAGCCTGAATTACCGCCTCTCATCGCTATTGAAGAACCAGAGAGGAGTCTACACCCTGCTGCTTTGAAGGATATCGCTGCGGTTCTTGAGCAACTCGCCGAAAGAACACAAGTGATTATCACGACCCATAGTTCTCAACTTCTTGATACCTTTAATCCTGAGAACTTATCGGATTCGCTTGGTGTTTTGCTCTTACGTAATCGCTCTGGACTTGGCACAGAAGTACTCAATCTTGAGGAGATTCGTGGTAATCGTGAAGCACTTGACGGTTGGATTACGGATTTTGGTATGGGCAGTGCCGTTTTCGACAGCGGACTGCTACAAGACTTGATGGAGGAACCTGTATGAAAAGCATAAGAGTCTGGAATTTAGAATCCGACCATGATGTTCAAGCAGTGAAATTTTTGGAAGATGAATTTGTGAAATATAGACAGCTTGGCGATATTGCCATCCGAAAAACTGGAAGAAGTGCCCTTCGCAAGTGCCATAGAAAAGGTGCTCCGATAAGCAGCAGCTTGAGAAAAGCGATTGAGTACTGCCTCAAGCAGGATGACTACATTATTTTTATTCTTGATTCTGACAGACAACAACAGCGAGCTTCAAAACCGCTTGCTAATGAGGTGAAACAGGTCGTCAAAGATTGCGAGTTTTCTGACAGGGTGTTTTTCGCATCCGACCTTCAAAAAGGAGAATCGGTCACACCAACACAGTGGCAGAGCATCGTCACAAGGTTTCGCACTGAAGTTCAAAGGGGTCGAGAGCAGTTTCGAGATGAATGGGATAAAACCGTGGCGCATTTCCACGATGCCTTTGCTGACACGCCAGAGGAAGAAGTGATTCGTGATTTTGAGGAAGCACTCGCAGAGGTGAGGCGTGAACGAACTTGAGAACCGATGGCGCGTTTACCGAGCAACATTTGACACCAATATCTTTATCCGTTCAGTAATTGGAAAAGGGAATCTCGCTAACCAGCTGGTATCACTTTGGCGTGAAAGGCGATTTCTCCTCGTTTTATCACAACCTATCATTGATGAAGTTCAGGAAGTCCTATCACGACGTAGATTACGCCTAAAATATGAATATACTTTGACCGAAGTCACAAATCTGATCAGCCTTCTGAAACGAGCAAGCATTATTAGGGTTCATTCATCGTTTGAATTATGTCGAGATCCCAAGGATGATAAGCTCGTTGATTGCGCAATATCAGGACGGGTCCAATTTTTGGTGTCGTATGACAATGATCTCATAGATGATGCTGAACTTAAAAAGAACCTATTTGAATTCGGGGTTGAAGTCACTGATCCACCGAATTTTTTAGAAAGAATCAGGAGTTTGTAGGGTAGGTTTTCGTCAAGCAACACGCGCATTTGCGTACTCAAGAGTCATCTCCAAATAAGCAACTGCTTGTTCGTGCGAGACTGTCGGAAAGTCAGATAGGAATGTGTCAAGCGAGTCTCCAGACACAAGGTACTGGATCAGGATTTCAACTGGCACGCGGGTACCAGCAAAAACTAAAGCACCGGGCATCACGCGTGGGTTCTGCGATATGATTTGTTCTTTTTGCATGGTGTGCTTTCCTTTACTCAAGAATTATAGATATGATTGTTGAGAATTTATGCTGCTGCGCGCTTGGTATTTGACTGGGCGCGCAGCAGTCAATATTACCCAATCTCACCAATCTCAATCAATCGGTCATCCAGAGACAAATCTGGACGCGGCAGATTACCGAAAAGGGGACGGAAATACCCGGCACCCGCTGGTGACATCTGATACCGTTCCGCATCGTAGAACCTGAGATCGAGACTTCTCCGAATAACATGTCCGGTCTCATCACGCATGAGCACCTGTTCTAACGGCAGCAGTGTCGGCTCAATACCGGTCGGGGTCCGTGTGATAGTTGCAACACCGTTGAACATACCATCTGAAAGTGCCTGCACCGCAAGTGCGCCTGCCCTCATAGAGATATCCCTATCCAGCGGAATCGGGCTACCACATCGCTGGAGATAACCGAGTATCAACGCGCGGAACGCAGAACTTGAAATTTCAGGGAGCAGTTTCTTCATTGACTCAACGATAATCTCAGAGCATCCACCCGGTTTTGTATGCCCAAAAGCATCGAGTTCCGCCTCAGAATTGATCATCAATTCACCAGCATCGTTCCGAATACCTTCAGATACAACAACGATCACATTGCCCTGTTCTGCGTGTTTCTTACGAATCGCTTCTGCCAGTCTCTCCGGTTGATACCGCACCTCTGGTACAGCAATTAAATCAGCCTGTCCGTAAGCTGCGGACAACGTTAACCAACCAGCGTCTCGTCCCATCGCCTCAACAACAATCACTCGGTCGTGTGAGTAGGTAGTCGTTCGCAAGTCCCGAACAGCGTTGATAACGCTCTGTGCGGACGAAGGGAAGCCGGGGCAGAAATAGTTCACCATTTTAGAGTAGTCAACAGCGTCTCCCTCCGGTGGATTCCCGCCTACGTCGTTATCAATAGTTTTGGTCACGAACGTGGTTGTGAATTGCTCGGACAGGGCGGTGCCAACTGTCAAGGTATCGTCGCCGCCGATCGGAATGAGACCACTAATACCCAGTTTTTTCAGGTTGTCTACTGCTTCATCTAACTTATTATCTTTAATCAGATTCGTGCGCGAACTCTTTAAGAGGGTTCCACCTCGATTTTCATCAATCAGGTCTGGGGTCAACGTAAAGTAATGTCCACCTTTTAGGACACCGCGCCATCCCTCCATAAATCCAACCAGTTCAAAACCGAGTTCCTCGGCTTTTAGCGCGATGCCTTTAAGGGTGGCGTTAAGCGCACTGGTATCGCCACCCCCTGTTAAAACACCAATCTTTTTGGGCATGTTAAACTCCTTTATTTATATGTGTATTATTGCATTGCCGAGTAAGGGCAATCGAGATCATTTAGTTCGTCTGTAGGAGGGAACTCCGATTCCCGACATATCCGCGACGTATCGCTATTTGTAGTTCGCCTGTAGGAGGGAACTCCGATTCCTGACATATTCGCGACGTATCGCTATTTGACGACTTCAAGAAGCACCGGCTTATCCAAAGCGAGTGCCTTTTCAAACGTCGGCTTAAAATCGTTCGGATCTTCAACCCGTAACCCAGTAGCACCGAACGACTCCGCGAACTGTACGAAGTCTGGGTTAGTCAACTCAACGCCAATCCGTTTACCGAACCGCCGCAGCTGCCCACGTTCAATCGAGGTATACTGATTGTCGTTCATCACAAGCGTCACAACAGGCAGGTTATACATCACGGCTGTTGCGAGATCCGGACACGTCATTAAGAAACCGCCATCACCGCTCAAGGCTACGACTTTCCGTTCCGGGTAAGCGACCTGTGCACCGATGGCACCCGTCAGTCCTATACCCATCGCAACAGAGACCCCCGAAAAGATGTAACTGCCCGGGTGATAGCACGGAAAATGATTTAATGCCCCGTATCCGGTGATATTAACATCGACTGACAAGATAGCATCGCGTGGCATCACATCCCGCATCTCCTTGAGAATCCGAGGCGGTTCAATTGCGGTAACTCGGCGGCGTAACTCGCGTAACCCTTCACCCCAACCCGCTGTCTGTTTCTCGTCGCGCAATGCTGCGTTCAACTGACGCAAAACCAGTTTCGGGTTCGCACCGATGCCAACAGTGGCGGCATATTCCTTGTGAATTTCCTCTGTATCCGCCTCAATGTGCAACAGCGGTTTAGTAACCTTGAAGCTCCAATTGCCAGTATCACGGTAGTTAAACCGCGTCCCAACAGCAACGAGAAGGTCAGATGCCTCCATTGCTGCTTGGGCAACACTATCCCGGAAAATACCGATGACATTCGGTGAATCTTCAGGCACCGAGCCTTTCCCAAAACCTGTCATCACAATTGGCGCGTCTAACAACTCTGCGAACTCAAGCATTTCAGCAGTGGCGCGTGTATGATTGATACCACCGCCAGAGACAATCAGTGGACGTTCTGATTTACGCAGGAGTTCTAAGGCAGCGTCAATGTCTTGTGGACTTGCCATCGTCTGAATGCCGTTGTTCCACGTCGGAATTGGGAAATTAGCCTCTGCATCCAGCGCATCTTTCGCCAACTCAATCAGCACGGGTCCAGGTCTACCTGAACGGAGTGCGTTGAAGCTTCGATTGACAGCCCCCGGAATCTGATCTACCCGATGCACGATTTCCAAATGTTTCGTCATCGGAGTAAAGGCAGCCCGTTGATCCAAGCCGTGGAAGCTCTTCTTCGGATCCCGTGATGCCAAGTAAGATGGGTTCTGACCTGTAATCCAAAGAACCGGTGAGGATGCGGTGTTTGCCTCGCCAATGCCGATAGAAGCGTTATTAGAACCCGGACCCGGAACGGTCATGCAGACGCCAACCTCGCCTGTTGCACGCGCATAGCCATCTGCCATAAACGCAGCACCGCCTTCATGGCGTGTAACGTAGTGCTGGATGCTGTCTTGGTTGTTATACAGTGATTCATAGACGGTGTCCAAGTGGTTACCCGGCAACCCGAAAATAACACTAACACCTTGTGTCTTCAAACATTCTACGAAAAGATCTCCACCTGTCATAGCTAACTCCTTTCATATACTTAGTCACAACTTCAAATTTTACGAAACTTCAAAAAGCCTTCCCTGCTTTGGGACAAACGCACTATTTAGATATGTTCTTCCGTCAGCATCCCAAGACGCTATATTCTTATTCGCACCTTCAAACAGATCCCACTCCAGAACACTTGATGCCTTTCCAGGTATCTCAATCAGAGTGTCCATTGCTGCATCGCTTCTGTTAAACAGATAGAAAAGTTCGGACGTTCCTGTATCTCTATGATGTACCTGAACAGCATCCGTCACTTCATTATCTGGTTTTACGTACACTGTCGCTGGACGCAGCACCCATTTCTGCAGACATTTATCGAGTCTCTCCGCTTTCTCGTTCAGAGGACCGCGGAGAATCGTTGCACGCCGTCCATAGATAAGTTGTTCCAACGGATACGGTTCAAGTCCAATCCTGCCGTTGAGAAGATATGGCGTCGGTTCGTCTACTATCAATCGACCCTTTGCTTTCGTAAATGCCTTCAGGCACTTCACCGTCTCTTCTTGAAGCGAGATACAACTCGGAAGTAGAACCACGCCAAACACCTCTTCAACACCTACACGGTTATTTTTTATACGAAGGCTACGGTTCCTGTGGGAGCGTTCCCCTCTGCGCGGGGCATCTATAACCTCCGCTGAAGTCAACTCCTGTTCCGAAACAATCCTGAAATCGTATCCCAATTCCCATACCGTTTGGCAGAACCAACCCCACGCTTTCGTCACCTGATTCCATAGTTTCTTATCAGGTTTCGTCCAGAGACTTTGCGTCGGTGCCACCATCAGAAGGGGTCGCTTTGGATAACCTCTCGCTAACAGTTCCGATAACCTTGATAGGGTAGCATCGGGTTTTCCTGGACCGCTCCTATTTCTATTTATCCATAGATTAAAACCGAAACTCGCGTCTTCTACCAAGGTATGCTTATCTGTTTTGTGTGTATCTTTCCGCGAAATCCCGACATGTTGTGGACTGCTACAGACCCATTTGGCAACGGCGAACCGTTTCGGTGTATCTATCTCAGAGGCATTTAGAATTGGACAGTCCACCTGCGACAACATCGACCCTAACTCAAACTCTAATGTTTTGGCACTTGTTGGCAGGCTTAAGGCGAACTGTAGTCTCTCCTGATGACAGAAATCACGTAGACCACCAAGAAAACAGATCGCAAATTTCGTTGTTAATCCTCGCCAAAACGTATTCCGTACTGCCGCGGAGTTGTAAGTCTCATAAAACACCAACGCCAGATAGTCGGCGATTGTCTCTTCCATCGTTTCCAACAATGCCGGACCCCAGGGGAGCGACGACGTTCCAGCCTCTAAAACATTCGCCAACGACAGAAATTTCGGTAATTCACAACTAAAACCAACAAGGTTTCGCTTTCCATAGGTCTCTAAATATCCAGTCAGGATGTGTTCTACGAATGCTGAAACACCGTTGTCGCTTAAAAGGTCTGGTGCTGATTCTTCCGTTTGATGGAGCGTAATCACCGTTCGTCCGCGAAGCCGTTCGGCAATTTCAAGATCGCCTGCCACGCATTGCCGAACGTAATCGCTGATATGATAGCACGGAGCCTCCGCATGCGGTTCTGCAATTAAATAGTACCGATGCCATTTTGTTTCGTAGGCTTGAGACAACTTCCGCAACGATGCTTGAATTGTTGTCTCTCTATTGCCGAAGGACAGTTCTATTGCGTTCAACCGATAGCGCGTTTCCAATAGAGCAGACGGCAACTGGATCCATGCACCCTCACCACGTCGAGACAACGCCGCTAATTCTGCTTGATGCGATGCTGATTCCTGTCGTCCGTTCCATAGTAGCACGTTTCCTGTGTTGAATGCGTCCGTCTGCACAACTAACCGCTCCCGTTATGAATCCTAAAAATTTGCAGTCCTTAGATGTTTTATGATATAATTTACAATACCAGACGTGCTACAGATTTCTATATTATATATTAAGAAGTTTAGCACACTTGGTGAATTCGTGCAATCAAAACTTTTTCCTATTGCTTGCTATATGAAAACCCATAATTAGTGAAATTCGCAGTAAACTTTGAAGATGCTACGTTCTGTTAAAGAGATGTGACATGAACATACTCGAAAATGTTATTTCAGCTTTTGCTATCCTTCGTGGGAGCAAACTCCGAACGATTCTCACGCTTTTAGGGATTACCATCGGCGTTGCGGGTGTGATTGCGATGATGTCTTTTGGCGCGGGTGCTGAAAAATTACTCATGGCGGAGATCAACAACATCGGTGGACCGAGTATGTTTGGGGTTTATCGACCAGGATATGTACGCAAGAACGGACGTTGGCAACGCAACACGAGCCCACATCACTTGGAAATGGAAGACCTTCGCGATGTTCTCTCTGAATGCCCTTCCGTTGAAGTTGCTACTGTCGAAGGCAGCTACTACATTAGTCTCGGCGTTGACGGTAAATATCAACAAACATATCTCCGCGCAACAACGAATGAATATCAACAGGTTCGAGAATGGCGCACTGAGTACGGCAGATTCCTCGCGGACACGGACATGGACACCTGGACAAAAGTCTGTGTCATCGGTTCAAAAATCTGGAAAGAGCAGTTTAAAGGACAGGACCCGATCGGTAAGGAAGTCGTAATCAGCAATTTTGGAAACAAAAAACGTTTCACTGTTATCGGGATCATGGAGAGCCGAGGCGACGGATTGGAGCGCGGAAAGAGCGACGACAATATGCTCTTCATTCCGATTACAACCGCACAGAAACGGTTCTGGGGACACGATAACGTAGGACATATCATGGTGCGTGCGAAAAGTCCGCTTGTGGTAGAGCAAGCCCTAAAAGAGGTCAGGACCATCATTATGCGCAACCACGGTGGCGACGAAACCTTTTTCCGAACTTGGTCGGCGAAAAAGGGAATTGAGAACGCTAAAAGAATGATTTTTATTATAGAAACAGTCTTGGTCGTCATCGCATCGGTTTCCTTGATTGTAGCGGGTATCGGTATTCTGAATATTATGTTGGTTTCTGTAACAGAGCGGATCCCAGAGATAGGACTCCGAAAAGCCGTCGGCGCGAAAAGTTTTGACATCCGACTCCAATTCCTCACAGAATCAGTCCTCCTTTGCTTGATTGGTAGCTTACTTGGTATCGCGTTCGGTGCGGTCGCTGGAAAAGGCTTCGCGTGGATAGTGGGTAAGTTTTTACAAGAATTGTCGTGGCCCTCCGTAATTACCCCTGAAGCCGTGCTGATTTCTGTGGGAGCAGGCGCAGCTATCGGCATCTTCTTTGGTTACTATCCTGCCAGCCAAGCCGCAAAACTTTCACCCATCGATGCAATCCGCCATACATAGAGATAAAAAATGCAAATCTTAGAGAACCTCATCTCAGCCTTTTCCGTTCTTCGCGGTAGCAAACTCCGCACAATACTTACACTCTTGGGAATTACCATCGGCATTGCGGGTGTAATCGCCATGATGTCTTTTGGCGCAGGTGCTGAAAAATTACTCATGGGACAGATTGAGAGAATCGGCGGACCTACCATGTTCGGGGTTTACCGACCTGGTTATGTTGAAAAGAACGATCGTTGGCAACGCAATACGAGTCCACATTACTTAGAGATGCGAGATCTCGACGATATTTTGGCGGATTGCCCCTCTGTTGAGATTGCTACCGTTGAAAGAAGTCATAGCGTTAACTTTGAGGTAGAGGGGAAGCACCGACGCGCTTATCTCCGTGCAACAACAAATGAATATCAAGATGTCCAGCAATGGGAAGCTGAATTTGGACGATTCCTCGCCGATACTGATATGGACCTTTGGAATAAGATCTGTGTTATTGGATCTAAAATCTGGAAAGAACAGTTTAATGGACGAAACCCTATTGGCAAAGAGGTCGGCATCAATAACAACCGTTTTACTGTCGTTGGAATCATGGAGAGCAAGGGCGACGGATTCGACGAGGGGAAAAGCGAAGACAATATGATTTTCATTCCGATTACAACCGCACAAATCCGTTTTGGCGGACGTAATAGGGTCGGAGCTATCATGGCACGTGCGAAGAGCATCCATGTGGTTGATCAAGCACTCAAAGAGGTGAAAACCGTTATTATGCGCAACCACGGTGGTGATGATACTTTTTTCCGAACGTGGAACGCCAAAAAGGGGATCGAAAGTGGGAAAAGGATTATCCTTATTATAGAGACGGTGCTTGTCGTCATCGCATCAGTTTCCTTGATTGTAGCGGGTATTGGTATTCTGAATATTATGTTGGTTTCTGTAACAGAGCGGATTCCAGAGATCGGGCTCCGAAAAGCCGTCGGCGCGAAAAGTTTTGACATTCGGATACAGTTCCTTACTGAATCTATCCTCTTATGTCTGATTGGTAGTTTATTGGGTATCGCGTTCGGTTTCATCGTTGGTCAGGGTTTCGTATGGGTTGTCGGTAAGTTTTTCCCCGGTGTGGTATGGCCCTCGATCGTTACGCTGAAAGCCGTCCTCATCTCCGTTGCTGCAGGGGGGATGATCGGCATCTTCTTCGGCTACTACCCTGCCAGCCAAGCCGCAAAACTCACACCTATTGATGCCATTCGTCATACATAGTGTCTTGCCGTAGTATGAAATCTTTACCCTTCGTCCCGACAAGGTACAGGTCAATTTAGAAGAAATTGATCTGTTTTATTTAGGAGTTAGACTTTCTCCTTCGTCTGAATCGCGGATTTTCACGGATTTAGCAGATTCCGCGGATTATGGTATCTTCTGCATGCCAACGTCTTTAATCGGATCTCAGAAATAGTTTTGGTTGGGATAGATGCCGCCCCTACGGGGCTTAGATTCAGAGGGTGTCGTTTTTCTACAAAGATATCGCCCCTACGGGGCTGATGAGATTTCAGTTAGAGGTAGAGACAGGGAAAATCTCTTGGAGGGAAGACATCACTACCAACTAAAGAATGAAAATAATGCAGCCCCATCGGGGCAATATCTATGTAGTAGGACCAATGCGACCGATCCCACAAGCCCCGTAGGGGTGGTATCTGACATAAATATACAGTTTTACTTTTTCGGAGAAACAATGCTATTTTTAGATTGAATAATATAGAGGATGAAGACATGTCCAAAGCCGAGCTTGTCATTGCGCAAGAAACGACTCTTGAACTTGAACGCTATCTGGAGGATTGGCTTGAAAATAGCCCGTATGCCCTTACCCAAGAGCCACTTCTCTGGATTGGAAGGCAAACGAGTGCCCAAGATGAAGAAGGAACTATTTTTCCAGATTTACTGGGAGTTGATTCGGAAGGAAATCTCGTTATTGTTGAATTGAAGAAGGATCGTGCCCCGCGAGAGGTGGTAGCACAATTACTTGAATATGCTGCATGGGCGGCCGAACTCTCGGATGTCCAGATTCATGGGATCGCCGAAGATTACTTCAATAAGCACGATGGGTTAGGTAAAACATTCGATGATGCCTTCAGGGACGTATTTGACATGCCTGAAACAGACGAAACCCCAACGCTAAATCGAACCATGCGTTTATTTATAGCCGCAGAAGAAATACCAACGCGCGTAGCACGTGTTTGTCGGTTCCTCCGAACTTCACAAGGCATGGACATCAGCTGCATAGATGTTTCAACCTTCCAAACAGAAGCTGGAGAACGGCTTGTTAGTATGGAAACAAAAGTTGGGGATGAAGACATCTTAACTTCTAAGACTCAAAAGCGTCGTGTTTCTCGGAGTTCGTCATGGTTAGGTGACGAGCCATTCGATGAGGTGGTGTGGAAAACGGCACAAGAATTAATGCAAGGGGACAAAGAATATTTTGCACTCAAAGAGGTCCGTGGACCTATTATAGAGAAGTATCCTGACTTGATCCCTGCTAAAGTGGATTACCAAATTTATTCTGATTGTGTCAATTTTTCTAAACGTAGTGATTATCCAGCAGGAAGTGATAGATATTGGTGGATATCAAGAGGAAAATACCGTTTGTATGATCCTGAGAGAGGCAAAATGGAAATTGCAGAGGAGACAGATTAGGCTGAGTCATTGACAGAGAAGCCAGCGTAAAACGATGTCACCAACGCCTCCGACCCAAAGCATCAAATACATCGGTTCCAAGCTGAAACTCATCCCGCAAGTGCTTGAACTCGTCAAAAAAGTTGATGCCAAAACTATTCTTGACGGGTTCTCAGGCACAACCCGCGTCTCTCAAGCACTCGCCAAATTCGGCTATGACGTCGTTTGTAACGACATCGCCCCTTGGTCGAAGGTTTTCGGCACCTGCTATCTTTTGAACACAAAATCCAGGGAGACGTATCAACCGCTCATTGATCACCTTAATGCTGTGCCATCTATTGACGGATGGTTCACAGAACACTACGGCGGACACGCCAACGGCGGTTCTGCAATCCAAAAAGACGGACTTAAAAAACCGTGGCAGTGCCATAACACCCGCAAATTAGACGCGATTCGACAAGAGATCGAGATCCTTAACCTCGATCCAGTTGATAAATCGGTCGCACTCACGAGCCTAATACTGGCACTCGATCGTGTTGACAGCACCCTTGGTCACTTTTCTGCCTACCTCAAAGAGTGGGCACCGCGTGCCTACAAGGAATTACGGCTTGAGGTGCCTGAAGTTTTCACGTCAGAAGGAGATCACGAGGTTTACCAAACCGACATCTTTGAACTCGTGCCGCGTGTATCTGTTGACCTTGCTTACTTCGATCCACCGTACGGTTCAAACAACGAGAAAATGCCTCCGTCCCGTGTTAGGTATGCTGCTTACTACCACCTCTGGACAAGCGTTGTTTTGTTTGATAAACCCACCCTTTTCGGCAAAGCAAAACGGCGAGAAGATTCATCTGACCTCCTCGCCGCATCTGTGTTTGAGGAATTCCGTCGGGACGATGACGGACATTTCATCGCCGTTGAAGCCATCGCAAACCTAATCCGAGAGACCCAAGCGCGCTGGATACTGCTATCTTACAGTTCTGGTGGTCGTGCAACTGCCGAGCAACTCAATGAAGTCTTGAGCAGCAATGGGAAACTCCTTGCCGTTCTCGAAATTGGCTACAAAAGGAACGTCATGGCAGGTATGAGATGGACCCATAAGTGGGTAGACGCAGCCCAAAAACCGAACCGAGAATTCCTTTTCCTTCTTGAGAAGAATTAAAGCGTTAGGGTTTGTGCTTGTGAGGTATCCTTACAAAATGCCTTGACTCTTGGATGCTCCAAGACTTCTGGATTGAGCATATATGCTGGTGCACGTCCTTGAATCGCATCTGTAACCTGTCCAATTGTCCGAAGATCCAGCCGAATACCAGATTCAACGGTCATACCGGCGTTATGATTCGTACAGATGATGCGCGGATGATCCTTGTGAATCGCACGAGTACCGTTAACGGGGTCGTCTACGACATAATACCATAGCCTGTTTTCGCTGACAGCACGGTTGGCTGCTGCATCGTCAACAAGGTTTCCACGCGACGGGTTGATGAGAGACGCATGCGGTTTCATCGCACAGAGTTCTTCGTAGCCGACAACAGTATCCGCACCGGATAGGTGTAGCGAGACAGTATCGCTTTCTTTAAAGAGCGTTAGCGGTGTGTCAACAGCCTCCGCACCAAATTCCGCTGCGACGTCAGCGATGTCCGGACGAATATCATAAATCAAGAGCCTTCCTTCCTCACCGAGAAGCGGACGCGCCCGACGGGCAACTTCTTGTCCAATCCGACCGAAGCCGTATAAACCGAGCGTAGACCCCATCGCCTCATGTGTTTTGATCAGCCCAAAATCCCCATTGTGGGAAGACCTATTTAGCGTGTAGACCCGCTTCAGCGTTGCGAGCCACTGTGCGATCGCATATTCTGCGACGGTCACCATGTGTTCAGGAGCGATAGTTGCTATGACGCCATATTCGGTCGCTAAATCCACGTTAACGGTTTCGTATCCGACACCCCAACGCGCAATGATTCGGAGTGATTCAGCGGCTTGGTAGAAACTTTCATGAAAAGGCACCGAACTTGCAATCACACCGACAACACCATCGGCGTGTTCCTCTGTCAGTTCACGTGGGTGGATACTCAATTCACCGAATTGCTCCAAATCTGCGAGTGCTGCTCGGCGTTCCGGAGTATCGAACTCAGGGTTTTCAAAAATTTGAGAGAGTAAAATCTTATCCATAATTTTGTCTGTTTAGCGACTAATACGCACACTCCCTGCTTTCATGGCTGTTTCTGCTTCTTCGGCTGTTGCCCAGTTGAAGTCACCGGGGAAGGTATGCGCCAAAGCGGAGTATCCACCGGCGAAATCGACTGCTTCCTGTGGGGATTTTCCGCTCAATAGACTATGGATGAGTCCCGATGAGAAACTATCACCGCCACCCACACGATCTACCAACTCTAAATTCTCATAGATGCGTGAGAGATAAAAAGCTTCACCATCATATAGAAGCGTCCGCCAGTCGTTGAGCCAACCGGTTTTCGCATCACGGAGCGTTGTACCAATCATCTCAATGTTCGGAAATGCCTCTTTGACGCGTTCAGCGACCGCTTTGTAGCTATCAGGTTCAAGTTTGCTATAGGATTCGGTTGCGCCTTCTGCGGCGAAGCCGAGAGATTTCTCAAAATCTTCCTCATTGCCGATAAGAACTGAAACATGTTCCATCATCGGTCGGTTCGTTGCCTGTGCCTCTTCTGCGCTCCACAGTTTGGAACGAAAGTTCAGATCGTAGCTTGTTTTTACACCTGCTGCGCGTGCGGCTTGAAGTGCCTCTGCTGAGACAGCTGCTGCAGATTCTGATAAAGCAGGTGTGATACCGCTGAGATGGAACCAGCGCGCACCGCTAAATATAGAAGCCCAATCAATCTCTCCGACCTGTACGTTGGAAATCGCAGAATAGCCGCGGTCATAAGTAACACTACTCGCACGCGGACCCGCACCCATTTCAAGATGATAAAACCCGTTCCGCTCCAAGCCGATCCCGTCGAAGTCCACCCAGACGATGTTCGACATGTCCACGCCGAGTTCGCGTCCTTTGTTGCGGATATAGCGACCCGACCAGTTGTCTACCAGTCGTGATACCCATGCTGTCCGCAATCCGAGTTGTGCAGCGTTGACAGCGACGTTCATCTCTGCACCGCCTGCTGTGATTGCCAGCGATGATACATTTTCAAGCCGCATATACTCCGGCGACGTGAGTCGGATCATCGCTTCCCCAAATGTAACTAAATCGTACATATCTTATTCTCCTGTTTTCATATCTATTTTGTTCTGGTATTCGTTATTGAGATTTTCAATACACGGTCCACAGAAACAGTAGACCCTGCCGTAGCCGCCGATCTCTTTTTCAAGTAATTCGGTCATCGGAAATTCGTTTTGGCACATCGCGCAGATTTCTATCTGCGCCTCTGGTTCAGCCCCTTCTGTTTCTTCTTTCTCTCGAGAAGAGATAAAGTGCAAGATCAGCCAAACAGCGATAGGCGTGAAAATTACAAAGATAATAAATAGCATTCAGTGTTTCCTTATAACGGCGGACAGCAACTCGATTTCTGTTACTATAGCCGACAACTTATAGGCTGTCAACGGAAATTGTCAGGGCTATATAGTATTGGATTATTGTCCATTTTAACGGGAAAGTCGGGAATCGGAGTTCCCTCCTACAGAAAAACTGAGCGACCCTGCGGAAATTGTTTTGGTTAATTCCAACTTCTGTGCTAAAATACGGTCAGCAATTTAACTAACACACGTAATTTGGAATAACAACAAGGCACTCTATTCGCACATGAGCAAAATAGCACACGTAGACGTTTACCCGACTGCTGTCGGGATGAAAGAGGTATTTAATATCGGTACCGGCTTCGTCGGAGATACCGGCTCCGCAGGCGACCATGTCTTCGTCAAAATTACAACCGACGACGGCTACATCGGGTGGGGTGAACAACGCGCACTCCCCTCATGGAGCTACGAAACCACCGAATCCATCACAACCACCATTCGACATTACATCACACCCATACTGCTCGGACGCGATCCACTAAATCTCAACGAAATCCACCATGCCATCTATGAGGCGTTGAAACCCGCTGTCAGCAATGGACATCCGTTCGCTAAAGCTGCGGTAGACATTGCTTTACACGACCTTAGTGGACATATTCTCGGAGTGCCGTTACATACCCTCTTCGGCGGAAAACGACACGACGCCCTTCCGCTCTGCTATGCCTTGAGCATTGATACCCCTGAGATCATGGGATTGAAAGCAAAAGCCTTAGCACCCTGTTCCTGCTTCAAAGTGAAAGTTGCAGGCAACCCAGCTGAAGATGAAGAACGCCTACGCGCGGTCCACGAAGCCATGCCATACGCTAAACTCTGGATCGATGCGAATCAGTCCTATACACCATCGAATGCCCTTGAACTCTTGAAGCGTGTCTCAGACATCCGCGAGATTTACTGTATGGAACAACCCGTAGCGAGCCAAGACTGGTTCGGTATGAAGCGAGTCCGAGACGACGCATCAATCCCAATTGCTATCGACGAAGGCTGTTTCACCTACTTCGATCTGGCGAAAATAGCGCGCTTAGAGTGTGCGGATGCTGTTGTATTGAAAGTGTGCAAGTCTGGTGGATTAGCAGAATGCCTCAAAAGCGTTCATGTCGCTGAAGCCAATTCTTTAGAACTGCTCGGTAGCGGATTAACCGAAGCCGGAATCGGATTCATCGCCAGTGTTCACCTCTTTTCAACACTGGATTTAGTTCTTCCAGCTGAACTTAACGCCCCTGCCTTTTTGGAGACCTTGGCAGTGAGTGGTATCGAAATTCGTGACCATATTGTGACAGTCCCAGACGCTCCGGGACTCGGTGTTACACCCGATGAGGATTACATTAAGGCGAATCTCCTTAAGATTGCGGCTTCTTAATTAGGATAAATCCCTCTATTAGGATACCGACGATAATCGCTATACTACAGAGTAGATACGGACTTCGAACACCGAATCTCGAATCCGCTAAAACGCCTCCTAATAGTGGTCCCAATAGAATTCCAACTCCCAATATAGCTTCGTGCCATCCGCTCTTATTTCCTTTGTCTACATGCCGATCCAAGCCGTAGTAAAGGCTGCTGAAGTAGGTAAAAGCAGCAGACACGCCGATTACCCCGAACGCGAAGGTCCAGAGGAGTGTATTTTGGATCTGCCATATTCCAAGTAAACTGAGAATCGCCAATAATTGGACGATGAGCATAGGCGCGAAACGGTAGTGCCATCGGGTCGAGTAGCCAGTGCCGAGAACAACGAACGCTAGTGTTTGCATACCCCCCAGTGTCAGCATCAGATTGCCAAATGTCGCAGGTAGCATTCCCATCTCTTTCGTAAGTTTGGGGGCAAGTCGCCGTAACACGCCGAGAACAAACCAAGAGACAAGGTTTGCACACCGCGCAACATTGAGATAGGCGGTTCGGACAGGTGGTGGTGGAAAGAGTGTTTCGGTAGGCTCAGATAGATGGTCTTCGGTGGGGTCGATTGCTTGGAATCTGTTTGCGAATATTGTTAATAAGGTGAGAAGAACAAGGATACCAGCAAGATAGAACGGTCTAAACGGATTCGCATCGCCATACAGATAACTTGAGAACGCTGGACCTAAGGTAACACCAATACTCCAGAACAGGTTGAAAAGCATGACCCGTTGGATGAGGTTCCCTTCGCCTTCACGTTCAGCCAACCACGCCTCGTAAGCGGGCCAGAAGAGTGCCATACTGATACCGATCCCTGGAAAAATAAGCAGGAGATGAATACTGTTTCGACAGTATGGGAGTCCGAGACTGACAGCGCCCATGACCAGACACGCAGCGTAAAGGACATATTTCCTGTCTATTCGATCCGACAACCGACCGAACGGGATCGCAAGCACGGTGAAAAAGCCAGTCGTGACTGCCATCAAGACACCCAGAAAGGTGGACGATAATCCTAAATAACTGGAGTAAAAGGAGGTATTGGTTAAGACGCTGCTAAAAGCAAGATCAATTAACAGGACGGGAAAATAAACCGTAAACAGTTGGCTCAACTTTAGGTTTAGGCGCATAGTTAAGTCTTCCGCACCTGATGCCTATGGAGTGACAATTGCTGCATCAATCATGTGATACCCGGTCGCACCAACGGGTTCTACCTCAATGCCGATTTCGTCCTGGGTGACACCGCTGTGACCGGTGGCTCTGGCGTAGATTTCGACGGGTTCTGCTTTCTCCGGCACCTGCCAATCCCATTTCCAGAGGATCCATGAGAGGGGCGAATCCTTTGCCCAAATCTCTGCCTCTTCCCACGTTTGCCCGTAATCGATGCTAATTTCGACCTTCTTGATCCCGCCGTGGTTCCCCGCGTCAAACGCTGCGCCACTGACTGTATAAGTCTGTCCACCAGCGATCTCTTCACCTTCACTCGGTGTCCCAATCATTGTAGCAAGTTTCACCTGCGCGATAGGATCCCAACCCCGTTTCTCCCAATAACTTTCATGTTTCGCTGCCAATTGGATGTTCATTATCCATTTAGGGTTTTTCGTGCCATAGTTACCCGGGTTCAGCAGACGAATCGGGAAGCCGTGTTCAGTCGGAAGCGGGACACCGTTCATCTCATAAGCGAGAAGCGTCTCATCTTCCATTGCCTCTTCTAACGGGATTGCTGTATGATAGCCGTCTGCGCAGCGGAAAACAACCACCTTGACTTCGGGTTTCGGACCCACCTTCTCAAGCAAATCTCGTAGGCGAATCCCTTTCCAGACTGCATTGCTCATCTGTACCGTGCCAATCGGGTCCCCGATACATTTCAGCGTCCGCATTGCTGTAACAGATTCCATCGCAGTGATGTCTTCAAGTCGTAAGGGTGGCATCGGTTTCTCAATCAGACCAGTAATTGCCATGCGCCAAGTTGCATCATCAAGCACCGCTGGATCACCGATCTGTAAAATATAGAAGTCAGCGTTTGGTGTTATCAGTGTGCTCGGTTTCAGGGGAGGCATCGATTCTGTTTGTCCTTCCAGTTTAAGTGGCAGAACCATCCCTGCGGCACTAATCGCGCTCAGTTTTATGAACCTGCGTCTTTTCATTTTTTCTCCTATTCGCTCGCATTCGCATCGTAATCTTTACAACACCTCTCACCATAATCGCAGTACCACCAATCAGAAATAGCGGCATCCCCCATCTCCACTGAAAGAAAAAATAGGCGATGAAACTGGCAGACATCAAAACGATGAAAGTATTCAGAAGTGTTTTATTTTCATACCATTTCTGCATCTGTTTCAGTATCTATTATGCGTAATCTCGATGCCCTCTCAGTAGAAGGAATCAGGTTTAACTATTGCCTAAATAATACTATATCCATAAGCGAATGTCAACAGAAAATCAACCAACTGTAGGAAGGGTCTCAGATGGATAGTGGGTTATAAGTTATAGGTTATAAGTTATAAGTTTTGTGTCAAAGCGGAAGTTATCATGCGGAATCACCTTTTATCTATAACTAAGTCCTAAGTGCCAAGTGCCCATAATCCACAACGCACAACCCGAACATAACTTGCTTTTTTTTTCAAAAACCGATATGCTATCTATAATGCATACGCGATACACTTTTTCCTGAAAGGACTGTACCCTCATGGCAAAACAACCAAACATCATTTTCCTCATGACCGATCAGCAGCGTTTTGACACCATCGGTGCGCTTGGAAATCCGATTATTCAGACGCCCGGACTTAACCGTCTTGTGCGAGAGGGAACAAGTTTTACGTCGGCTTATTGTCCGTCTCCAGTGTGTGTAGCCTCGCGTTGCAGTTTCCTGCTCGGGCAGTGGCCACATGAGACGGGGTGTACAAGCAATTCACCGATGCCTCAGGATCGAGTATCAGTGATGGATTTGCTGAACGAAGCGGGCTATCAGACACACGGTATCGGTAAGATGCACTTCAGCCCACAGAGTCGCAAAATGTGGGGGTTTGAAACGCGAGACTATTCCGAGGAAGGTCCCGGTCCTGACGATTTTACGGAGTTCTTACACGAAAACGGTTACGACCATATCGTCGCACCACACGGTGAGCGAAGCGAATACTACTATATCCCACAACCCTCGCAAGTGCCTGCACGATTGCACCACACGCAGTGGGTAGGAGATAGAACGCTCCAATTCCTGTCCGAACGCGATGCGGATCGCCCTTTTTTGTGTTGGAGCAGTTTCATCAAACCACATCCGCCTTTTGAATCACCAGTACCGTGGAGCCGACTCTATCGCACAGTCGAGATGCCACTCCCGTTCCTACCGACGGATTATGAACATCTATACACCTACTGGAACCGGCATCAAAATCGCTATAAATACCGAGATCAAGGTCGAGATATGAATCTCCTTCGAACAATGCGCGCTGCCTACTATGCCGCTATCTCTTTCATTGATTATCAGGTGAGTCGAATTCTCGACTATCTTGAATCCGAAGGTGAGCTTGACAACACATTGATTCTTTATACCTCAGATCATGGCGAGTTACTCGGCGACTACGACTGTTACGGAAAACGCTCTTTCCTTGACGCCGCTGCTCGGATTCCGCTGCTCGTACGTTATCCTGAACGTTTTGAGGCGAATACAGAGTGCGACACGCCAACCAGTCTGGTCGATGTACTTCCAACATCGCTCGGTGCCGCCGGACTCTCATCAGAAGCAGAACGGAGTGGATCAGATCTTGCCGACATCGCCGCTGGCAATACAGAACGAGACGCCATCGTCGGTCAATTGGGCCAAGAAGGCACAGGGGTGTATATGCTCCTGACTTCTGAATACAAATACATCTATTCCGCTGCTGATCGCAAGGAATGGCTATTCAGTCGTCTACCCGGCAGACTGGACGAACGCAGCCTTGCTGGTAACCCCGCATACGGTGCAACGCTCAACGCTTATCGCAAACGCTTGATTGAATGGTTTCGCAACGACGGGTACGCACTTCCGCTTGACGACAATAAATGGCGACACTTCCCACCACCTGTGGAACCTGAAAATCCGGATGCGGGGCAGCTTTTCCAAGATGGACGTTCCGTCAGTGATCAGTTTCCAGAAGGTTATTCACCGAATGTGGATACACTCAGATCTTCATCTTGATTTGAGTTGAGAACGATAGGCTATACTTATTTTAAGGTGTGCAATTATTGCCCATAGCCCTACAAATTATGCGTATTATTCTACAAATTATGTGAGTTTATAATGGGATACGAATTGAGAATGGATTCTGTTTTTTTGGCGGTGATGGTTTTTGGGGAAAAAGCATACATTATAAACACTTCAATAAACCCAGTGTGCGCTTGTGTTTTAGACGAATGACAGTGAAAATCTTCTCACGATTGCAGCGATTTTAACCAAGATATGTGTTCTATTACAGGCATTGGCATAAAACTTGCTATTGCTATATAACATCCTATCATCTCATTGTAATTAACAGTCATATAATATAATCTATTACGCTGCTATGTTTTATGTGATTTATACCACGTGATTCGTAACGTGTGTGATTCTTTGGATCTGAATTGCCATCATTTATATATTATTGTTTTTCAATATAATCGCTTTATCCAAGGCAACTGCAGATAAAGAGGATAGCCTATAAGCATTCAAACAATCTGAAATTATGCCAATCCGTTATTCTGCCAAAACGTTGTTCTCAAAGGCAGCGTGGCACGCCTACAATACTTACCGGAAAGGCGTGCATTATCATTCCCAACTCTCTCAAATAACTGAATTGCTAAATTCCTCGCGCGAATCTATTGAGGCATTTCAGCGGGTACGCTTAGCGAAACTCCTTCGGCACGCATACCATACAACACCTTATTACCGCGAATTACTGAAAACAGAGTCTCCTGATATATCACAGATCCCGCCGCTTGAGAAGCGGAACATCCGAGATGATTTAGAGCATCTCTGTTCCGAATCCTTTACAAGAGAGCATCGTATCAAGAACGCCACAGGTGGTTCAACAGGTGCACCTCTCACCTTCTATCAGGACAGGGGGTATTGGAACCAACGCAACTTGAGCGTCTATTATTTTGATCGATGGGCAGGTTGGGATCTCGGTGATCCCCAACTCGTTATCTGGGGTGCGCAAGCGGATCTCAAAGCCGATGAACACTGGAAACATCGCCTCAACAACTTCTGGCGGAATCAGTATTGGCTCGATGGATTTCATCTCACAGAAGAAACCATGCAAGAAGCATATGACAGGATGGATAAATATCATCCACAGACGATTCTCTCCTATCCGTCCTCGCTTTACCAATTTGCCAAGTTTATCTATGAAAAGGGATTGACCCCTAAATGGCGATTAAAAGGGATTATATCTTCCGCAGAGATGCTACATCCGCATTACCGTGATTTGGCGGAGGCTGTTTTCGATACGAAGGTTTACAATCGCTACGGCGGACGGGAAGTCGGCTTGATCGCCATGGAATGCACGGAAGGCAGGATGCATATCAACTGCCGCGACACCTACCTTGAAATAGATAGTCCTAATCCATACACCCAACCCGGGGAGATCCTGATTACACAACTCAATAACTATGTAATGCCGTTTATCCGGTACAGGATCGGTGACATCGGCATCCTCTCTGATGAAGTCTGTCCCTGTGGTAATGCGTTGCCTATTTTGGAAGACCTACTCGGACGTACCACGGCGACCTTCCGAACGAGAACTGGAATGTTAGTACACGGCGGCTATTTTACACAACAATTTTATGACATCGGCGATGTGAATCAGTTTCAGATAATCCAGGAGACGCTTAAACATTGTGTCTTGAAGCTTGTTGTTAACGAACGCTGGACAGACACAACACGCCGTTATCTCGTGCAGAGCATCCAGAACGTTCTCGGTGGAGATGTCGTCGTCACAGTAGAATTTGTAGATGAGATTCCACTGTCTGCTTCAGGCAAGCGACAATTTACAATCTCAAAAGTAACCACAGGGAGCGATGATTAAGAGTTGTTTCTGCTGCAGAGTTCCCGAAGGGTCGCCACACGTTCCGTTCCACCCGGAAGGTAAGCCAAAATCAACCCATCAACCTGTAGATTCCGATCCGCAATGACGCCTGTACTCTGTTCTGCTGTCATACCTTTGGATAGCAACAGGTAAAACGTATCCTTTGACCAACCCGGCGTCGTAAAGAAATTCCCTTGCCCCTTTGAAATAACAAAATCTGCTTCTAACAGCGCGTTGAAGAATTCTGGAGTTCCGCGATAAAGATTCGTCCCGATCGTCTTCGCGCCCGACGACATCAATCTCACAGTACCCTCCCGAATAGCAACCTGAAGTTCTTGGAATTGCGGATAGTTCGCCATTTCATGCAGATCAGCGACGGTTACGTCATTGCTGGCGTTTTCGGCTTTCCCAAAAATCGTGATGTGATGTCCACATTCAACGAGATCTTGGATCAAGGCAATATCAAAAATCACTTCACCGTCGTTGTCAGTGAGCCAGACAATCTCCTGTGGGGGACCATCAATCACCCGCTCACGGAACGCTTCATAGCAATCTATAGCAAAGGGAGCTTCAACCGCCGCACGCAGCACTTCAGAGAAATAGTTGGGATTCGCTTTTAATCGATTCATAACCCGTTCGCTGCTATAATCGATGATATTCCCTGTGACAACCAACTTCAAACGCCTTACCCAATTGTTATCCCAGAACTCCGGGAGGAGTTCCAAGGCGGTTTGCCGTGCTTTGCGTTTATCGTGGTGATAAGGGTTCAGGTTCCCTGTATGGAGCGTGACCATCTCGAAGATGCTTCCCCATATCTCTTCAGGCGTGAGGGATTCAATCAGATAGTCACCGTTCGCACGACGCATATCCAAGAACGTTTTTACTGCATCGCACATAACCTGCTGTAACTCTGGTATGCGTGTCGCACGCGGAATCAGTTCTGTCGCACTATGCGATTGGATGTGCTCCCGTAGACCTTCCCAATCTGGTGATCCCTTCTTCTCACCGAGATTGAAAACCCCCGGATTATAATCTCGTGGCACAATCTTATCAAAAAGCATTTTCGGCACCGAAGGCGGCGTATACGCAGGTGGGACACCAAGCGTCCGATCTGCCAACGCAATACCAGATGGGATCACTGTGCCACGCGCCACTACTGACGAAAGTTGGACGTCACTCCCAACGTGTGCTGTGTCAAATGTGCAATCCTTGATTGTACTTGCAGTCGCGAGTCCACGTATAGGTGCTGCTACTGTTTCGGGTAGAGGATTGGCTTCAAATGTCGTATCGTTTGCAGATACATTCTCTAATCCTACAGCGGCACCTACCGTTGTCGTACCGCGCAGCATCACGTTTTCAAGCCTACAGTAATCTCCAATCCGAACCTTTTCACCAAGGTGGACCCTACCGATAAGATAGCACGCCGTCCCAATCTCAATGTCCTCACTGCCCAATGTTATCTGTGCAGCAGGATCAACGCGAATCCCTTTTTGAGCAAGCAACTCGCGCGTCTGCGTAAATAGTGCCGCTTCACCCGATAAAACATTTGACCAACGGTTAACCCCTGACAACACATCACCGCGATAGATAAAAGCATTTGTTTTCAAGCCGTCTTCATAACAGTGCCGAATCAGATCGACTTGGTGAAGTTCATTGTTTCGGTTAGGGTGCTGTTGTAACCGATGCATCCGTTCCAACAACACACTTTTTCGAGTGATTGTAATGCCTGTGTTGGTATATGCCTCCCCGTTGTGCCATCTGTCCCACATCTCCTCCTTTTCTGCGTCCGTCATATCGTACCATTCTTTTGTCCCTATGAATTTTCCTTCCGCATCGAAGAAGAGTCCGCCTTTATCCACGACTGTTTCAGGGGCTTTACCGCATAAAGTTATATCCGCACCAGAAATAAGGTGTGAGAGCAACGTCTTTGCAAATATATCTTTTTCTAAAAAAGGTTCATCACCGAACGACACCCCAATCCATTCAGCGTCGGAATCGCGAATTGCAGGCAGTGCTGCTTGTAATGCGCCACCTGTGCCGTTCATTTCTTCTTGGATACAATAAACGGCATTGGGACCTAACAGTTGCGATGCAGACCCACTATTCTCAATACGCGATGCCATCTGTGGATTGATAACGACAATGTCGGGACGGTTGCCGGGCAGATGCTGTCGAGAACGTTGGAGCATATTCTGCTCACCGAACATAATGTCAAGTGTTTTGCTCAAGCGTCCTGTAGGGTCAATGCGCGTACCTTTACCCGCAGCAAGCACTACCCATTGTGGGGTTAGGTAGTTTTCAAAGGATTCTGTGGGGCGTGTGGAAAGGAAGTTTTCAAGAGCAGCGGTATCTTCGGAGATCTCCGCAAGTATATCTTCTAATTTGCAACCGAGTAGGTTTTCAAGAAAGGATTTCTTCATATCTGCTATAAACTTGCTCACGCGTGTAGTGTTTGTTGGGTTCTGAGAATACTTGAATCCTGAAAATTCGCCGTTCAAGCGAAAAATGAAAAAATAGGGCAGGTACTACGACCTGCCCGTACAATCTGTCTTACGCACACTTAGACGTTACACACATCATAAGCGTGTTGCATGGCGTCAAACGCGTCGCCTTTGGGTCCAAACTCATGACCTACATAGAGTTCGTAGCCAGTAGCTGCAATAGCACGCATCACGGCAGGATAATAAATCTCTTGCTCATCATCAAGATCGTGGCGACCCGGGTTACCTGCGGTATGATAATGCCCAATATATTCGCTGTAGTCCGTGATATTACGGATGAGATCGCCTTCCATGATCTGCATGTGATAGATGTCGTAGAGCAGCTGTGCCCGTGGTGAATCGACACCTTTGCATACCTCAACGCCCCACGCCGTCGTGTCGCATTGATAGTCCGGGTGGTTAACCTTACTATTGAGCAGCTCAACACAGAGGTTGATCCCTTTTTCTTCGGCGGCTTTCGTGACGCGGGACAAACCTGCTATCGTATTATCGCGTCCCTCTTCTTCCGATCTGCCTTCTCGGTTACCAGAGAAACAGATAAGCCCAGGGATGTCGTTTTCTGCGGCAATGTCTATATTTTGTAGGATTTCATCCTCGATCCGGTCGTGGTTGCTCGGATCGTTTAAGCCGGACGGAAGTGAGGCGTGTCCGACGATAATCCCAACGCGCATGTCGTGATCCTGAACAACGGACCAGTATTCTGCCGGAAGCATCTCAACAGATTTATAACCGATCTCGGCGGCTTTTTTAATAACGTCTATCGGGTCTCTGCCGCGGCTGAAACCGCCAAAACAGATGGATTGATTAATTGGCATAATTCTCTCTTTCTTTTAAAGTAGTAGGCACGCTCTGCGTGCCGTAACGATTTTCTACAGATCTATCGCTTTACCCGTACGGAAGGAAGTACTCGCAGCGAGCATAATACGCAAAGTCTCTAACGCATCACTATAGGGCGAAAGAATCTCTGAGCCATCTCCGCTCTTCACAGCGTCGATAAAGACACGATCCCGATCCGCGCCACCTTCATTCGAGAGTGATTCGGTCTCTCCGCCTTTATTTACTTGGTTTGCACCACCAACGGTAACGACCAATCCACGTGTGAAAACTTCAAGATGAACGCGACCGAAACCTTCCATCGCACAAGCCGAGACGATGTTTGCAACAGCACCGTTCTTG
This sequence comes from Candidatus Poribacteria bacterium, assembly GCA_958295815.1. GTDB lineage: Bacteria > Poribacteria > WGA-4E > WGA-4E > WGA-3G > WGA-3G. Next base: position 2,312,361 of record OY282374.1, read on the forward strand.
AATTCGATGTTCACCATGCTGATGTCGTCTATGTCATAGTTTTCGATATGTGCCATGCTACCGCTTGCGGCGACACCATGGACAGTTTTCCCATCACTACCGACGAGAAACCGTGCTAAATCAAAAATATGCGTCGTCTGTTCAACGTGCTGTCCACCGGATTCTGCGCGTACACGCCACCACGGTGTGCCGGGCATGCCACCCATCCAATATCCGAGTGCGCCGAGAATCTGTGGTTGTTCTTCGAGCATTGCTTTCGCGTTCTGCGCATTACCGCCGTAACGCCAATGGTAACCAACACTCGTAATCACGCCGCTTTGTTCAACGTATTCATTGATAATGATTGCTGGTTCTAATTCGCTGTGGATCGGTTTCTCAATGAACATCGCAATGCCCTGTTCACAAGCGATCCGTTCCTGTTCACCGTGTGCAAACGGAGGTGTGCAGATATAAACCGCATCCAGATCCTCTTTGTCGTACATCACGCGATAGTCCGTGTAAGCGTTTCCACCGAATTCTTCGGCGCGCTCCTTCGCACGGTCTTCGGAAATATCGCACATCGCAGAAAATTCGACATCCTCAAAATTATCTTTTAAGTTGCGCATGTGCGCAGTCGCCATACCACCGGTTCCGATAAAACCGAGTTTCACTTTATCCATTTTTTCTCCTTAAGAAAATCCATAGTTGGGAGAATCCCTAAATTTTACGGATATAGTTTATCAAATGCTGATGTTATATAGCAAGCAATTTTTATTTGGGTGTGTTATAATAGTTTTGGATGGCAATCAGCAGTAAGTCCTCAGCCATCGGAGACCATCGGTAAGCGATTTGGATTGAATCAGACTACTCTTTACTGACTGCTGACAGCTGATAACCGATAGCCAATAACAGGAGGAAACTATGGGTTTCAAATTTGGATATAGCACGTTACGCTGGCAAACACCAGATTTCGAGGAACTACTCACCCAACTCAAGGACGCAGGTTGGGACGGTTGGGAGATGCGCCAATCCTTGGATTGGGTCGGGACACCACAACGCATCAGACAAGTGTGTGACAACGTGGATCTCCCCGTCGCTGCCGTCACAGCACGCGGACTCCCGATCGACAAAAACCCAGAACAGATGGAACTCAATAAAAGACGTATCGACTTCGCTGCAGAAGTTGAAGCCGATTGTTTCATGTTCATGGGGGCAGGCAAACCACAGGACCGTCCTGTCAATAACGCCGATCTCGCCGCGCTCGCCGATGTCTCCGAAGACTGGGCATCGTACGCCGCACAGTACGGTTTGGATATTTGCTATCATATCCACACTAACACCACTGTCGATTCCATTGACGACTGGGCAAAATACATGAGCCTCCTCCGAAAGTGCAAGCTTTGCATAGATGTATCGCATTCTGCGCTCTGGGGCTTTGATCCAATCGAATCTATTCGGCGGTATAGCGATGCGCTCGTCTACGTTCACCTTCAGGACTATTCCAGCGTCACCGGTGGCGATGATGGCACACCCTACGATGTCGGGTGGGTAGATGTCGGTGCAGGCACCGTCATGGATTTCCCGGGTATCATGTCCACGCTCGAAGAACTCGAATACGACCGTTGGGTCACAGCGTGTCCCGGACAGGTCGAGGAGCGTTCGGATCTTGAGCGTATGACCGTTAACCGTGAATACCTACGCCAATTAGGCTACTAACCCTCTCTGTAGGAGCGATCTCTGAATCGCGACAGGTAAAATTTGAACACAGGAGACCATGTGCATGAGCAAACCAGCGGGGGAGATCCGCTCTATTCTCGCTACCGATTGTGGTAGCACAACGACCAAAGCGATTCTCATTGAAAAACGGGGTGACGAATATCAACTCATCGTACGGGGTGAGGCACCCACCACTGTTGAAGCACCCGTCGAAGACGTAACTGCGGGGGTTCTCAACGCCATTACCGAAGTTGAAGAACTTGCCGGACGCAAACTCCTCAATAACGGGAGCGTCCTCAAACCACAAAACGGGGATGAAGGCGTTGACATCTATATATCAACGAGTAGTGCCGGTGGTGGACTCCAGATGATGGTAGCAGGGGTTGTCCGAAATTTAACCGGAGAAAGTGCCGAGCGCGCCGCACTCGGTGCTGGTGCAATTGTCATGGACGTCATCGCATCTAACGACAAGCGTCTCCCTCACGAAAAAATCGAACGCATCCGACATCTTCGACCCGATATGCTACTCCTTTCCGGTGGTATTGATGGTGGAACGACCTCACACGTCGTCGAATTGGCGGAGATTATCGCTGCCGCACGTCCCAGACCTCGATTGGGGATCGCCTATGAACTACCCCTTATCTATGCCGGGAATACAGACGCACACGAAGCGATTCAAGATCGCTTGCGAGATGTGATGGCACTGGAGATCGTGGATAACCTCCGACCCGTTTTGGAGCGTGAAAACCTCATGCCGACCCGACACAAAATTCAAGACCAATTCCTTGAACACGTCATGGCACACGCGCCCGGCTACAGAAAGCTGATTGACTGGACGGATGCCCCTATAATGCCGACCCCTGGGGCAGTTGGCGAGATCATCCAGACGGTTGCTGCACAACAGGATATTGCAGTCGTCGGTGTCGATATTGGTGGCGCGACAACCGATGTTTTCTCTGTTTTTAAAAACAGAGAAGCAGAATCAATCTTTAACCGGACCGTCAGTGCCAACCTCGGTATGAGTTATAGCGTCTCTAATGTTCTCGCTGAAGCAGGTTTAGAAAACGTCCTGCGCTGGGTTCCGTTTGACATCGAGGTAGGGGATCTCCGAAACCGAGTCAAGAACAAGATGATTCGTCCCACAACGATCCCACAAACCTTACAGGAGTTGATTCTTGAGCAGGCAATCGCACGGGAGGCACTCAGGCTTGCTTTTGAGCAACACAAACAACTTGCAGTTGAATTGCGCGGTGTTCAGCAACAGCGCACGATCTCTGAAGCCTTTGATCAATCGGAAAGTGGTCAGACGCTCGTGGATATGCTCAATTTAGACATGCTCGTCGGTAGCGGTGGTGTTTTATCGCACGCACCCCGTCGGCAGCAAGCCATGCTCATGATGATAGATGCTTTCCAACCCGAAGGTATAACCCATCTCGCTGTTGACAGTATTTTCATGATGCCACAACTCGGTGTGCTCGCGCAGGTCAACGCAGAAGCCGCCACCCAAGTCTTTGAACGAGATTGTCTCATCCATTTAGGTACTTGCATCTCCCCGATAAGCACTGGCAATGCCGGTGAGGCGTGTCTCTCGGTTGAAGTCCATCTGCCTGGTAATCCACCTGTCACAGAGGATATCCCGTATGGTGAACTCCGTCTCTATCCACTCGGCTTAGGTGAAAAGGCATCAATGAAACTCCAACCCTCTCGACGGTGCGACCTCGGTGCCGGACGCGGCACTCCAATCGAGGCAGAGGTGATGGGTGGCGTCGTCGGATTGGTTATTGATACCCGGGGCAGACCCCTCGAAATCCCGACAGATTCCGCCGAGCGTGTCTCACAACTCACGAAGTGGCAAGCTGCATTAGACGCCTATCCGTCACGCTAAGGACTGATCCAACCGCGACCTTTTTTCCAGGGTCATTTAGTTTACCGATAATTTATATCCGGATGCCCGAACTTGTTCGGGACGCGATACAAGAACCCGAATAAATTCGGGCATCCAAACATAGGTATCCTTTACATATGCGAATTTATTTCTTAAAAGTAAATGCTCCTAAATTTTTTTTACGCGCTTGACAAAATTATGTAAAAAATTTACAATCTTTATATAGTGTATAAATTTTTAGTGAATCTAAACTACTTTCAGATTGGTTAGACCTTAAGGAGGACAATCTCAATGAAAAGGTATTATCGACTCACGCTCGTAGTAGCGATTCTTTTCGTACTCGTTATGGGTGTATCTGAACTTGCATTCGCGCAGGGGAAAGTCAATATGAAAGGCGGCCCGCTACCTGAAAAGGAATGGTTGTCAAATCCTGGCGAAGGTGCACTGAATGAAGATCATTCGAAAAACAAAAATTGGATCACCTTGTGGTATGGTCCTGATGGCAACTATGAGAACAATGGTGGGTTCGCTGGTTCCGCCCCCAAAGATCTTATCGACGAAGGCACCAATGGCAAAATAACACAGCTTGAACTTTCCACCGTTGAAGGTCTGAAACTCACCCAGACTATCGATATAGCTTGGAAAGGTGCTAATGGTGGTACTAGGGGTTGGGAGATCTTTGAAATCGATCCAGCGGATGCGCATCACATGAATCGTGATGGTCCCGCCGATAACATGGATATGTATGCGATCTGTGTGATTGATGCGCCCCAAGACATGAAGTCTGTTATGTCCCCAGCGCATGATGACCACGCCCAGATCTGGATTAACGGCGAAAAGTGGTACAATAATTCCGCATGGACGGGTGCCGCAATGGAAGTCGATTTCAACATTGAAGTTGATTTGGTAAAAGGTGCGAATATCGTTCTATATCGATGTGGTGAATCTGGCGGTCATGCCTACATGAATCTGCACTTTGACGATAAAACTCACAACGACGCCGAAATCTATCCTCAAAAGGCGGATGACCAGGCAAGTTTCTTTGCCGAGATTGCTCGGGTCTTAGATGTAGAGGCTATCGGAAAGTTGACCACCACGTGGGGTGATATTAAACAGAACCGTTAATCGATTAAACCAAAGCCCTCGCCTCTCTTTTGAGGCGGGGGTTTTTTCTTATGTAAGCCATAAGTGATATAATTCGAAATAGCAGCTACACAGCATTCGTTATCTCGGATCGCTCTTACCGGTAAATACCTTAGGAGAAACCCATGTACACGAAATATAGAAACTTGAAATATTTTGTCGTGCTCCTATTTGTTGTCGGTATAACGTTGGAAAGCAGCATTGCTAACAGTTGGATCCAGAAAACTGAAATACCTACATCAAGAGTTGGTGCCGCAAAGGCTGTCGTCAACGGTAAGATTTATCTCATCGGCGGTATAACATATAGCAACAGAGGCGGTCCGGGTATGTCCCCACTCTCGATCGTAGAGGTATATGACACACGGACCAATACATGGCACAAAGGCACAGATATGCCAACCCCGCGAAGTAGTGTTCGAGGGGCTGCTGTTGATGGCAAGATTTACGTCTTCGGTGGGTGGAATCAAAATAAAGTCCGCGGCATTAAGCAGAAAAAAATAGTGGAGGTCTACGATCCAGAAACGGATACGTGGGAGAGAAAACGGGACATGACGAGTTTCCGAAGTTTTGGTGCTGCTGTTGTTGATGGAAAGGTATACGCTGTCGGTGGAAGTATTTTTAATGAATTCCAGCGTAAATGGGAGGCTACTGACATCGTTGAAGTCTATGACCCAGCAACCGATAGATGGAAAAAGATTGGAAAAATGCCAGCACAACCAAAGCGAGAATCTTTCTCTACAGCGGTAGCAAACGATAATATCTATGTTATCGGTGGTAAGGATCGGGATTTGGCGAGACTCGGCAACCAAATGTATCTTGCAAGTATTGAGGAATACAACCCACGGACAAACCTGTGGCGAAAGGTAACGGATATGCCCTTTCTCAAATTGGCGTATGCAACTGCCTCTGCTGGAAACCAAATCTACCTTATTGGCGGATACGGCTTGGATGATAAGGCGAGAGGCCAACTTGCATCCGTGGATGTTTATGATCCAGTCGCACGTAGATGGGATGTGGCACCCCCGATGCTGCAATCAAAGACTACAACCGCTGTAGTTGTGGACGGCACAATTTATGTACTCGGTGGCTTTATAGGAAGCGCGAGGTATTCACCCATAGTTGAGGCTTTTGATACTGGCTTTCATTCTGTTGACCCAAGAGACAAACTTTCAACAACTTGGGGCAAACTGAAGAAATCGAACTGATTTCTGTTTATAAAAAGTGGCGTCACATAGCCATTTACCAGATTTCCAGTTACTGGAAGGTCCCTATTTCAGGCCTAACTGCTTCTTGCAAATAATCCCTCCTCCAATCCGCTGGCGAGGTTTCTAACCTCGCCATTACCTGCTTCTCACCAATAACCAAAAAATATTTGACAAATTTATGCCACAATGTTATATTGAATCGCAACAGGGTCGTTTAGTCATCCGATAGTTTCGATCTTTGGCACAAGTTCCCTTCTTGTAGGATCGAGCTCCTGCTCGCGACTTTCACATTAAAATGGGTAAAATCCCAAAACTAAATAGCCCTATAATCACAATGTTTTCTATTGCAGAAAATCCGCAGTAATTTTCACGGGAATAAACCTAAGGAGGTATGTCCGTATGAAGAAACTGTATCAATGCACTCTCGCAATAGCGATAGTGTATGCATTAGCTACGAGCGTTTCCCCTTTAGCACTCGCGCAAAAGGCAAACTTAAAAGGCGGTCCTTTAAAAGAGAAGGATTGGCTGGTGAATCCAAAAGAGGGACACCTCAATGAAAACCACGCAGCTAATAAAAATTGGATTACCAAGTGGTATGGACCCGAGGGGAACTATGAAAATAATGGAACTTTCCAGGTTTCCGGTAAGATAGACCTAATTGACGAAGGTACCAATGGCAAGCTGACGCAGCCTGAACTTTCAACCGTCGCAGGCTTGAAGAAGACCCAAACCATTAAAATGGCATGGGATAAGAAGCACGGTGGCACTCGGGAGTGGACGGTCTTTGAACTTGATCCGGCAGTCCAAGATAATATGAATCGTGACGGTCCCGCAGATAACATTGATACCTACGTTATGTGTGTCGTTGCCGCTCCCAAAGATATGAAAGCCGTGATGTCTCCCGCTCATGACGACCATGCACAGATTTGGATTAATGGTGATAAATGGTACAATAATACGGCATGGACGGGTGCCGCACAAGAGGTAGATTACAACATCGAAATCGATTTGCAAAAAGGTGCCAATGTCGTTCTTTACCGGTGTGGTGAATCCGGTGGTGCGGCGTATATCAACTTGCATTTTGACGATAATACGCATAGGGTCTGCAAAATCTACCCCGATAAATCGAAAGACCAGAAAAGTTTCTTCAGTGAAGTTGCTGGGATCTTGCCTGTTGAGCCGAGGGGTAAGGCAACAACAACTTGGGCTGATCTCAAACGGAACGAGTAAACGATAATCCCTGTCTCTCTCATGAGGCGGGGATTTTTCTTATCTGTTTCTGCCACTGCCACCACTCAGATATAATCGCTACCATCAAACCATAAGGAGCAACCCCATGTTTCCTAAATACAGACACTTCCAATGGATTTTCACACTCCTATTTCTTGTTGCGAACAGTGCTGCCGGTTGGCATCAAGTATCCGAATTACCGACGTTGAGGGTTGCCAAAGCAGCTGCTACCGTTGGAGATAATATCTATCTCATCGGCGGTATCAATGAGGACGAGAATTTAGGGGGTGGTGCGCCTGCTCTTTCAAGGGTGGATGTTTACGACGCACTGACAAATACATGGCACCGAGCTGCGGATATGCTAACGCCACGAATCGCACCGCAGGCTGCCGTTTTTTCCAGCGATATCTATGTGTTTGGTGGATACAATCGGATGGCGTTTCGCGGTGAGTTTTACAAAAAAATTGTTGAAATGTATGACACTCGAACTGACACGTGGGTGAAGAAACGGGACATGCCCACACTTCGCCGGAATTTCGGGACTGCTGTTGTTGATGGAAAAATATACGTCATCGGTGGCAGTGTTCACGACAAAAAGTTCGGTAAGCAGGTGTCTACAGGTCTCGTTGAGGCATACGATCCACTGACCGATAGATGGGAGAAGCGCGCAAATATGCCGACAAAACGCGGTCGAATTAATGTGGCTGTCGTGGATGGTAAAATCTATGTTATTGGTGGGCATATTTTGCTACAACAGGGACTGGGTCATTTTGTTGACCGTTTTTCTAAACGGATTGAGGAATATAATCCAAAAACCAACCAGTGGCGTAAACTCCGTGACATGCCGAATTTCAAATATGCATTTACAACCGTTGTTGTCGATCACGAGATTTACACAATGGGTGGCTATGATATGGACGATAGTTTAAAACGTCTTGACCTCGTAGAGGTTTATAATCCGAAGTTCAATAAGTGGCGTCCATCCGAGCCTATGCTAACACCAAAATTGACAGTAGCGGCGGTCGCCAACGGTAAAATCTATCTCTTGGGGGGTAGAGGAGAAAGTGGCAGATTCTCTCCAATCGTTGAAGCGTATGACACCGGTTTTCGAGCTGTTGATGCTAAAGGCAAAGTCTCGACACGCTGGGGAGAACTGAAAAAAACCAATGAATGACCTTTAAGGCTATTTAGTTTTCGGCTATTTTGTCCATTTTCATAGGAAAGTCGCGATCAGGAACTTGCTCCTACATCGAAAAGTCGGGAATCGGAGTTCCCTCCTACAGAAGAACTGAATGACCCTAATGACTTGGATTATTCTTGACAAATTTTAACGAACAGATTATAATGTCCTATAATATTATTTCATAAATGCAATTTTGTTAGTTTTCGCTGGCGAGGTTTTTCAGAAGAACCCGTATCAGGTTCTTTCAAACCTCGTTTTTTTTGCCCTATCAGGATAGAAATGTTTATGAGATAAGACGTATGTAGTAGATAAAACTGTAATGCATCCAGCGTTACATCAATCCAATTAACTTCCAATCAAAAAGGCAGGCCGCCAAAACCTGTTATTATGTTTTGAAATCTTTATAAGGAGAACTTTATTAATGAAAATATTTTACCAATGGACGCTCACGACAGCGATTATGTTTGCTTTGGTTGTGAGTATAGCGCAATTCGCCTCTGCACAAGGCAAAGTTAACATTGACGGTGGTCCGATTGCAGAGAAAGATTGGTTGGCAAACCCTAAAGTAGCTGCACTCAACGAGGATCATTCAGGGGAAAAGACGTGGATCACCAAATGGTACGGTCCCGATGGCAACTATGAGAACAACGGTGGATTCGCTGGTTCCGCACCTAAAGATCTCATTGAGGAAGCTACTAACGGTAAGTTGACCCAAGTGAAACTTTCAACTGCGTCGGGTTTGAAATTGACACAGACTGTGGATATCAACTGGAAAAAGGCGAACGGTGGTCCCCGTGAATGGACTGTCTTTGAACTGAACCCCGCTGATGGCAACAATATGAATAGAGACGGTCCCGCTGACAATATTGATACTTATGGAATCGTCGTTGTTAAAGCGCCCAAGGACATGAAAGCTGTTATGTCTCCTGCGCACGATGACTACGCCCAGATCTGGATTAACGGCGAAAAATGGTACAACAACTCCGCATGGACAGGTGCCGCGCTCCAAGTTGACTACAACATTGAAGTCGATTTACAAAAAGGTGGCAATGTTGTCCTCTACCGGGTAGGTGAATCCGGGGGTTCAGCATACATAAACCTACACTTTGACGATAATACGCACAAAGTCTGCGATATCTATCCCGATAAATCAAAGGACCAGAAGGGTTTCCTTAGCGAAGTCGCTAGTGCTCTGTCTGTTGAACCGGCGGATAAGTTGACGACCACGTGGGCAGATATTAAGAGAAATGACTAAACAGCCCATTTTTTTGTTCATTCACTTGACAAATTTCCGTCATGATGTTAGAATAATTAGTAAATTGTAATGCTGAACGCTATTTAAGCGTTTTATAACATGTTAGTAAACTTAGGAAGCACGATGACGCGACCTAAGTCGTTTCAACTCTATAATTAACCTATAAAAAGGATATAGTAATAGATGAAAAGATTTGATACATTTGCACTCGCAATTGCGATTATTTTCGCTTTAGCTATGAGTTTCACACCGCATGTGTTCGCAGCTAACCTGATCCAAGGCGGACCTCTGGCGGATGACGTGCTTTTAGAAGATCCAGATCCGAACGGTGACGACCTGAGAGATGATCGTAGTGGTAATGACTCGTGGATTACCCTGTGGTACGGACCCGACGGTAACTATGAAAACAACGGCGGTTTCGCAGCTTCAGCTCCAATCGATCTTATTTCTGAAGGTAGCGGCGGTGAATTGACCCAAGAGTCGCTCTCAACAATTGATGGCTTGCTCATGACGCAAGACATCGATATGGAATGGGGCGATGACAACGGTGGAACCCGCGCGTGGACTGTCTTTGAATTAGATCCCACAGACGGCAACCATATGAATAGAGACGGACCCGCTGACAATGTTGATACCTACGTTATTGCAGTCCTCGATGCGCCGAGTGCTATGACATCCGTGATGTCACCCGCACACGATGATTACGCACAGATCTGGATCAATGGTGATAAATGGTACAACAATTCCAGGTGGACAGGCGCAGCACAAACGGTTCTTCACGACGTTGAAGTTGAGTTACAAAAAGGCGTGAACGTCCTGCTTTACCGGTGTGGTGAATCGGGTGGTTCTGCATATTTGAACTTGCACTTTGATGATGCAACTAACGATGCTGTTACCATCCTTCCGGAAGCTGGCATGGATGCAGGTTCCTTCTTTGATGCAGTCGCTGCGAGCGTTGATGTTGAGGCCAAAGGGAAATTAGCAACCACTTGGGCGGACATCAAACGCAAATAATTAGTTATAGCTATTTTTGTAGGCGCGCTTCCAAGCGCGCCTTTTTTATTGTTAATCACTGATAACTCACAACACAATCCCCTTGACAAACCCGAACCAACACGTTAAAATACTCCTATGTAACCGATGCCTCGAATTGGGAATCCTATCATGCGAAACTGGTGCTTGATCTGTTTTTCAATCCTACTATCCGCTGCCCTTATTGGATGGGTCGGCGGTTGGACGCGCACTCTAAAAGATGGCTATGAGGCGTATGTAGTCGGGAATTACGATGAAGCACACGCTGCTTTTCAACAGGCTACCCTCGAAAAAGCTGACAGTCCGGTTGCACCCTATAACCTCGGCACGGCACTGTATAAAAAAGGTAGATTCAACGCAGCAATATCCGCATTTCAGGAATCGCTATCAAGGCATAGTGGACAAATCGAAGACCTACCAGATCTGGCATATATCCATTACAACTTAGGGAACGCCCAATTTAAGAGCGGCAACTTCGGACGTGCCATCGAATCTTACAAATACGCACTCCGCTTGAACCCACAAGATACCGATGCGCAGTACAATCTCACACTGGCACAGCAGCTCCTGAAACAGCAGGAAGACTTCGCACAGCAACAGCAGCCGAACAAAGACGCTCCGCCAAAAACCGACCCGAACAATCTCGGTGAGGCAGAAGCACTCCAGCTCTTGGAACGTTTGAGTCAGAATGAAAATAGGATACGACAAAAGTTATTACAGGAACAACGCAAAAGTGGACTTCGGCGTAAAAAAGATTGGTAGATTCCGTAAAAAAACGGCTAAAGTCGCTTGGTGCATCCTACTCTTCACAATCTTCCCATTTTTTGCATCTGCCCAAGAGTCGGTGGAAACGGTAGCAACACATCCTGCCGTGAATGTCTCTGCTGTCGTGAAACCTCGCCATATCCAATTTGGAGAGAAGGCGAGATTGGAACTCACCATTTCTGGCGACACCTTTATCAAACACATTAAAGCACCGAAATTCAATTTTTTACCGGCATTCCTCGCTGTACCACTGCATTCCGAAACCCTGCCGCAGCTTAAATCAGACAAAATCGCCGTTTCGATGGCGTGGGTTTATGAACTGATTCCGCAAAACATTGGTGACTTTACGCTATCCGATATCCGGTTCGACTATCATGGCGATACCTATTTCGCAAACCCGGGTTCAGTCCGTGTAAGTGGAACCGACACTTATCGGGAAGCCTTAACAGGCGGTGTCCATCAGGTTGAAGTCGAGGTAGATACGTCAAAACCGTACATCAATGCACCCTTGACTTACACCTTCCGATATCTATATACGCTAATCCTACTGACGCAAGGATCCCCAACCCCACGTCTCCCCACATTCTCTGATTTTCGGGTCGAGAAACTCCCAACACCAGCAGCGTACACCGAAAATATTCGAGGTAAGACGTTTTGGGTTGTCGAACATGTCCGAAAATTATATCCACAAAAAACCGGTCGGATTGTCCTTGAACCAGCTGAAATGCTGCTTCCACTCCCCCAAGGGAACAAAACCTTGAAAACAGCACCACTAACGCTGACAGTCCAACCGCTACCAGAAACAGGAAAACCTGCTCAATTCAGCGGTGCCGTCGGTGCATACCAACTCTCGGCGCAGACTGCGAGCGGTTGGGTAGAAACCGGAAACCCAATAACGCTCTCTGTCCGTATTTCTGGACGTGGTAACATGCAGACGGTCACTGCACCTAAACTGCCAGCAATGACAGGAGTGGTCGTAAACGGACCTAATCTCTCCGAAGCCTCTACGTCGACAAGTCGAGTTTACGCCTACACCCTAATCCCGGCGCACACAGGAACGCTTCGCATTCCTTCGATTTTATATACCTACTTCGATCCGAGTCGTGCAGTTTACGCAACAACCCAGTCCGCGCCTATTCCACTCTCCGTCCGACCGAATCCCAACGATACGGCTGAGATTGAAACCGAGGACAGGTCTTGGAAATTATGGGTGGTTTTATTGTTAGCGATTGTGCTGGTTGGAGGAGTGATAGCTGGCTTAGTATGGTATCGTGCAGGGTTGACAAGAGCATCGGCTAACACCGCACCGCAAACGGCTACACTCGACGGCGACGTCCAAACACGACGTGCCGAGGCGCAGCCTGAAACACCGGTTTCTCGGGCACACGCTGCACTTGCGAAACTCGTACATAGCGGAACCCTTGGCGAAGAAACCCCGTTCCCGAATGCCCTCGCACAAACGCTCTACCAATATCTGGAGGATACACTCGCGCTTTCACAACGCAGTATTGACGCCGCACGTGAGGCATGCACTCAGGCGGAGGTCTCCGAACACACCCTTGACGAGTTGGTTGACCTCCTCACAAAGTGTGATTACCATCGGTTCGCACCTGTTCCACTGAGTACTGACGAGCAAAAGGCATTCATCGCCCGCGCTGAGGCTATCATCAACGACATCGAGAACCTTCAGAACACGGGTGCCAATTAATCATTTCTACAAAGGAGTCTAAAAAATGGAAATATTCTCACTTTTCACGCTCTGGCTACACGTTATCGCCGCTGTTACATGGGTCGGCGGCAATCTCATCTTAGCGATGGTGATTGTCCCGCATTTCAGACAGCACTTACCCCCCGTTGAACGCATCACACTTCTAACACAGATCGGCAAACGCTTTGAACCGATCGTATGGGGCTGTATCGGCATCCTATTCTTCACCGGTATCGTCAACATCTTCTTCGCCGTAGATCTCACCTCCGCAACGGCGTTGTCTGGTGCTTTCATGCGGACGCTTCTCATCAAAATCGTGCTTTTCTTTGTATTAGTTATCCTAACCGCATTACACAGCATGATATTCGCACCCCGACTCGCAGCAGCGATTGAGACTTTAGATCCGACATTAGAGGAACTCCCACCGGAGGTTAAACCGCTTCGTACCCAGATGTCGGTTGTATCTAGTCTGATGGGTGTTGTTTCCCTGTTGATTCTGCTTGCAGCAGTTGCTCTCCGTATGGGGATCTGAGGTTGTGGGTTATGGGTTATGGGTTGTGAGTGGTGGGTTGTGGGTGAGTTAGGGAGGATAGGTGACGGACAATTTCATAGTTTTCATAGCAAAATGGGAAATGTGTAGGATTTGGTGAGAGGCTATGCCGCTATGTGGGGACTGGGTTTTGGCTGGTTTTGGGATGGGTTTGTGTGAGAGGTGCTATGAAATTTGCTATGAAAATTTCATAACGGATTATGTGGATTTTGGTGTGTTTTATTGGTGATGTGTCAGTAATAGTGCTACAGAACGCGCTATAGAACGCGCTACAGGACGCGCTATAGAACGCGCTACAGGACGCGCTATAGGACGCGCTACAAGACGCGCTACAGGACGCGCTACAGGCGCGCTACTGAATGTGCTATAGAACGCGCTACTGAATTAGGACAATTACCGGTCAGCAGTCAGCGGTCAGATTGTCTGAACCAGGATTTTCAGGATTCAAGGATTTTCAGGATGGGAGGTTAGCTGTATTTATAGGGTATGCAAGAGGGCGATGCGTTTTCATATTGGTTGTTTATTTCTGTTTCAAATTTATTTTTTCTGATGTGTTTTTTTGGTTTTTTTTCGCTTTCCGATTGAATAGAGCGGTAATATCGAATCAAAATCCTCCCGACGTCGGGGATGGACTTACCCTCCCCATTAACTACAACTACTTACTCACCGGTTCATCTACCATTTCCTCACTTCCTATCCCTGTAACGATGCAAAATTGTTTATTGCAAATGTTCCTTTCGACAAAATATTTGCACACAATTAGCAAAATTGCGCTTTTTGCGTGACTTTTATATCACGAATTATGCTTTCAAATGTTAAGTAAAATCAAAATCACTGTCCTCTAATATTCATATCAGACAGGAGATTATGAGTTCGTGTATTTAGGGAACTTCTTCAAGTAAACCAAGGTATTTCCGAGGTTTAGCAATACAGATGAGTCGCAATATATCCAAACATTTTCCTCTTTGACTTAATTATTTATAGGTGATATGATAAGTTTCAAGTATGATTAATATGTTAAATAAAAACGGCATTTTTTTATAAAGGGAACACAGAATGGCAAGAAGAAGACGCACTACTCAACAAAAAGAGGTACAAGACTACCGACACGACACCGCTACCCGAAAAAACAACCCACCCGCTGGCATCGCTGCACAAGGGAGAATCAGCGAAACACCAAATCAGGAATATGTCTATAACCCCCACCTACCACCCGAACTGCAATTCGACCCAAATGGAGACGCTGACGAACTCCCCGAACTGCTCCAGAAAGCGCGACAGCGACCCCTCAATGCCGAGGAAGCAAAAACCATCGCCGATGCCCTTCAAAATCACAATCCATGGCTTGAGTGGGCAGGTAAACAGGAGACCGAATCCTTCACTGTAGATCCGGTTGCGCTGCATATCCACGAGCGTGTGAGTGCCAAAGCCATCCTGAAGGTCGCAGAACGCCAAAACGTTCAGCGTAATCTTTTCGCCGACCCCCAGCAAGAGTATCGCGAAGCGGTCGATTTTTATCAACACGACGTGGATTGGGCAAACAGACTCATCTTAGGAGATAGTCTTACCGTGATGAGTTCCCTCGCACATCGGGAAGATCTTGCTGGTAGGGTGCAGATGATCTACATTGACCCACCCTATGGTATAAAATTCGCCTCCAACTTCCAGCCCACCGTCTTTCAGCGCGATGTAAAGGATAGACCACAAGATTTAACACGGGAACTGGAACAGATAAGAGCCTACCGAGATACATGGACATTAGGTATTCACTCTTACCTTGCCTACCTACGTGACCGACTAATTGTTGCCAAAGATTTATTAACGGGTAGTGGAAGTATTTTTGTGCAGATTAGTGATGAGAATGTCCATCGTGTACGATGTTTGTTGGATGAGGTGTTTGGGAGTGAGAATTTTGTTAGTTTAATTACTTACAGAACCACCACAGGTATGAGTCAAAAAAGTGCACCGGTCAGAGTGAACGATTTTCTTATTTGGTATGCAAAAGATAAGGAGATAATGAAATTTAGACGGTTATTCGTGAAATCGGAAATGGACACGCAATATTTTAACAGACTTGAGGAAATGAGTGGCGAACACCGTCCAATGACTGACTTGGAACGCTCAAAGCCTGAAAATATTAATCCTAACTTACGTGCCTTTCAAACTGCTCCATTTCATTCAAAGGGTGAGGGGGACAAGACCTCGCGCGATTTTGCCGGAAAAAAATGGGCAATTCCAGCTGGCAGCTGGCGTTATTCGGTAGACGGATTTGGACGTTTGGGTGAGGCAGGGAGAATTAGTCAGGAAAGGACAGTCATCCGGGCAATACGCTATTTTAATGATTTTCCTTTGCAAGAACTAACAGCCAACTGGACGGATACAGGTCCAGAATTGTCAAAATCCTATGTTGTTCAAACAAATCCAAGGGTTATTCAACGTTGTCTCCTTATGACTACAGCTCCTGGGGACCTTATCCTTGACCCGACCTGTGGCAGCGGAACCACTGCTTATATCGCGGAAGAGTGGGGAAGACGCTGGGTCACGATTGATACGAGCCGAGTTGCGATTTCTTTGGCGCGACAACGTCTTTTAACAGGAAATTTTGATTACTACAAACTCAAGGATGAATCGAAAGGCATCGCAAGTGGTTTTGTTAATGAAACGGCTGCACGTATCACCCTCAGGGGTATTTCCCAAAACACAGCACTTGACCCGATTTTCGCAAAACATAACTCGACTCTCACAGAAAAGTTGGATACGCTAAACCGTGCCTTAGCCGAAGTTACGCCAGAAATCCGCGCGAAATTGCTTTCCAAACTTGCTGAAAAAGAAAGGCGTGAAGGAAAAAGATCCATCACAGACGCTGATCGACGACGCTGGCAGCTTCCCGATACAGCATGGCAAGAGTGGGAAGCACCATTCAATAGCGATTCCGACTGGCCCCAAGCATTGCAGGAGGCTTTAACAGATTATCGCAAGGCATGGCGAGCAAAGATGGACGAGGTCAACGCATGCATCGACGCAGCCTCCGAAGGTGAGGAGTTAGTCGATCAGCCGGAGAGAGACAGAAGTAGGATGCGAGTTAGTGGACCCTTCACGGTGGAAGCGGTGCAACCCGCCGAAGAATCACTTGGTGTTGAGTCCCCTATTGGGGGTGAACCGGATGAAGTAGTTGATACTTTCGATACCGAAGCGGGTGGACAGGATGCTGTCAATGCCGAAGCGTACCTTGATCAAATGATTCGCCTACTCCGAAATGACGGTGTGCGGTTTCCTGATAACCAGACGCTGAAGTTCGCTACTCTTGATTCTCTTGAGGGAGACGTTCTCCACGCTGAAGGAGATTGGGAAAATGGCGGAACAGAACGCCGTATTGCTGTCGTATTTGGTCCGCAGCACGGTCCCATAACATCTATGCAAGTCGAACAGTGTCTACGCACTTCGTATCGGCGCGGATACGATGAACTTGTCTTCGCAGGTTTCAGTTTTGACGGTGCAGCGCAAGCTGCTATCCAAGACGATCCGAATCCGAATGTCCGTATTCACATGGCACACATCAACCCTGATGTAGCAATGGGAGATCTACTCAAAGAGACTTCGTCCAGTCAACTGTTCACTGTGTTTGGAATGCCACGGACAGAACTGAAAGAAACAACTAACGGCGAATACATCGTTAAGATGGAGGGTGTGGACATCTACAATCCCGTAGACAACACGGTCAGTTCTGCTGGTGCGGACAAAGTCGCCGCATGGTTTGTCGATTCTGACTATGATGGTCGAACCTTCTGCATCACGCAAGCCTTCTTTCCTGATAAAAAAGCGTGGGACAAAATAGCCCGCGCCCTCAAGGGTGTCATCGACGAAGATCGCTTTGAACAGTTCAGTGGCACGGAATCCTTCCCGTTCACTGCTGGTGAACACAAACAGGTTGCTGTCAAAGTCATCGATCCTCGTGGAAACGAAGTAATGCGCGTACATACTTTGGGAGAAGTGAGATATTAAGCGAGGAACCGTCATGAACCAAAACCGATCCGACATCCCAATCCAACCCGTAGAACAACCTATCCTGTGTAATCCTTATGAAGAACCAAATAAGCATTGGATCTATGATACTCTCACCGGTGAAGCAAGTCAGTTCCCGGAGCGACGTAGAGCAGGCTATTGGTACAAAACCGTACGTACTGGCAGCCAACAGCTTGAACTTTTCCAAGAAGATTGGGATGACCTTCCGTTAGTCAACGCACTACGCGATGATGTGAAGCGGTGGCGAGATGCGAATTACCGGAACGCCACACCTGTAACCCGTGAACTCCTACGACATTGGGCACGCGACGATTTATTACGAAGACTTTTTTTCTGCCAGCGTGAAGCCGTTGAGACTATCATCTACCTCGCTGAGATTCGACAAGGTGGTAGACGCTTAGGTTTCAACCCACAATTCACCGATGAAAAACTCGCCGAATTAGTGGATGTTACTAACGAACCCGATATCCCTGATCTTATCCGTTATGGGTGCAAAATGGCAACAGGAAGCGGCAAAACGGTGGTGATGGCAATGCTCATCGCATGGGCATTTTGCAACCGTGGGAAAGTGCCTTCCGATGAACGCTTCCCACGAGCAGCACTCGTTGTCTGCCCGAATCTTACAATTAAAAAACGACTCCAAGTCTTGCGTCCCGAAGATAGCGATAACTACTACGACGATTTTGAACTCATTCCAACAAAACTCCGTCCATTGCTCAACAGTGGTAAAGTTTTGGTTACCAATTGGCATCAATTCGCACCAGAGTCCCCACATAGCGAAGGTGGTCAAACCTATACCATTGTTAATAAAGGTGACGAAACGCCTGACGCTTTTGCGCAGCGCGTCTTAGGCGAACTCTATGACCGCGCACCGATTATGGTGCTGAACGACGAGGGACATCACGCCTATCGTCCTGCACCTATCGAGGAAAAACTCTCTTCCGAGGAAAAGAAGGAACGCGAAGAAGCCACCGTCTGGGTCAGTGGCTTGGACACATTTAACCAATCGTGCGGTGTGAAATTTTGTGTTGATCTCTCCGCTACACCCTTTTATATTCAGGGGAGCGGACACCCAGAAGGTTCACCTTTCCCGTGGCTCGTCAGTGACTTTGGCTTAGTGGACGCAATTGAAAGTGGCATCACCAAGATCCCTCGACTCCCTGTTAGCGACACCACTGGTAGACCCGAACCAAAGTACTTCCGATTGTGGCAGACGATTACTGAAGAACTCGCATTAGCCGATACATCACCGGGACGGCGTCGAAGATCACCCAAACCGGATGCTATCTATCGCGAGGCAGAATCCGCGCTTATAACCCTCGCAACACAATGGAAAGAACGTTTTGAGTACATTCAGGAGGCATCGGATGCACAGGAAAAGACACCGCCAGTGCTAATCATTGTCTGTGCCAATACCGATATTGCGGAGTATTTTTACCAACGGATTTCCGGTGAACGAGAGGTTGAGGTAGTTGATGAAAACACTACAGGAAGGCGAAGGAAGAAACAGACAAAAACTGTCTATGAACAGGGCGCGGTCTTTTCCGAACTGCTCGCAAATAGTGAAGGTGTAAAACGAACTCTTCGTATTGATAGCAAAATGTTGGCGGATGCGGAAAGCGAAGATCCCAGAAAAAATCGAAGCCAAGCCGCAGAAGATTTACGTCAGGTCGTTGCAACCATCGGCAAACGAGGACAACCCGGTGAGCAGATCCGATGTGTTGTCTCTGTTGCAATGCTCAACGAGGGGTGGGATGCAAACAACGTCACGCATATTCTCGGACTGCGTGCCTTTACGAGTCAGCTCCTCTGTGAGCAGGTCGTCGGTCGCGGGTTAAGGCGTATGAATTACACACCCGATCCAGAGACTGGACTCCTCACCGAGGAATATGTTGATGTCTACGGCATCCCATTTTCGGTCATCCCCTTCAGAGGTAGACCCACAAATGCTCGCGCACCCGACGATAAACCAAAAAACCACGTTCGCGCATTACCTGAACGTGAGGTGTTTGAGATCCGATTTCCGATTGTTGAAAGTTACGCTTTCGCGCTTCAAAAGAACGAAATCAAAGCTGATATTGAGTCCACAGAACCGCTTAGCATTCAACCTGAAGTGAATCCTACGGCACTGTATGTCAAACCCGCCGTCGGATATGAAACCGGTACACCTTCTGCATTAGGTCCAGGAGGAACGTTTCTACAGGATCGTGAGGGTTTTTATCGGACAACACACCTTCAGGCGATTGAATTTGAGATCGCACATCGGATTGTCCACAAATTGGTCGGTGATAGCCAAACCGCACCAGACCCAGATAGCGATCCAAAACTGCGTTTGCTCTCTCGGCACCGTCTCTTTCCGCAAGTCTTCAGGTTCGTTGATGCTTATGTCAAGACAAAGATAGATTTCCGAGATTGTAACCCCTGTGAACTTGGGCAAGAAAAATACGTCACACGGATTGTGGAACGGGTTATGACCGCGATTCAACCCGATGAGACAAAAGGCGAAGTGCCACTTCTACCTATCCTAAACCGCTATGCACCAATCGGTACGTCTGCTGATGTTGATTTTCTTACTGCGCGTCCGTGTGTTGAAACGCAACGGAGTCATGTAAATCAGGTCGTACTGGATACCAACACGTGGGAGAGTGCAGCAAAATTTCGGCTTGAGCAATCAGAATTAGTAGAGTGTTATGTACGCAACGATCATCTTGGACTCGGAATTCCTTATGAGCACGACGGTATATCTCACATCTACGAACCCGATTTTATAGTTAGACTCATAAATGGCGTCCATCTCGTTTTAGAAATCAAAGGTTTCGAGCCGGATCAGGTTCACGCCAAACACGCTGCTGCCAAACGGTGGGTCTCTGCAGTTAATAACTGGGGCAAACTTAAGAATTGGGATTTCCTTGTCTGTAGAGATCCGCAACTGTTAGGAGGGGAATTGAGTAAATTGGTTGCTTCTGGAGATTAATATCTCCAATAATTTATAACCTAATTAATGCAATTTGTCACCTTTTTACAGACATAGTTCTCTGCTGGAGTACAGTACGTTACACAACGATTTTTCTATATGCATATCCGCATGAATCAGCGCTGAATGCGCGTGTGGCATTTATAGGGGAGTGGTGCTTGAAAACCTTGTTGGCGCGTCCAAAATTAGTTTATGGAAGTTTGAGTAATATAAAGACTCGTTTTTAATCGCTCCGATCTGGAATCGAAATATGCATTAAGGCTTACGGCACACGGAGTGTGCCTGCTACTTTTAATCGCACCAATCTGGAATTGAAACATTGAAGTGTTGCCGAAGGTATTTACAGACCTTTGCTTTTAATCGTACCAATCTGGAATCGAAACACTTCACAGCTGATGTAACAAAATCCTGCCCATCCTCTAATCCTGTAAATCTTGGTTCAGACAATAAATACCGACGCACCCCATAATCCGCGAAATCAGTGTAATCCGTGTAATCTGCGATTCAGACAACCCGCAACCCATAACTCACGCCATTCCACTTAAGCAAAAATGATTACACGCCTGTCGCCCTCGCTGGGGCTATACTTGTGTCGTTTATATCCTTCTATACACCTGTTGCCCCTCTGGGGCTACGGACACCCTTGTTTCACCATGAACCGTTAATCCGCGAAATCAGTGTAATCCGATATTCAGACAATCCACACCCAACACCGCTATGAAATTTCACAGTAAATTTCATAGTACCCTTCACATAAACATCATCTTAAAACAGCAAAATCCCTGTCACCACCTGTATTCATAGCGTCTCTCCGAATCTATCTAATTTCCCCTTTTACTATGAAAACTGTGAAATTAGATAGACACATAGGTATCTGCAACCCATAACCTAAAAAGACTTATCGGAGAAGATACCTGAGCACGTACGAACCGAGAAATAGGACATTCAGGATCACTAAACTCCAGCGCGCAAGCCGAAACTTCAACCGCGGAAAGAGATAGATAGATGCAGCAAGCATTACCAATCGTTCTATCGGTCCAACAATCTCAGCGTGGTGATCCCTATCCCAATACGAAATCGGACTTTCAAAGATAAAGTCGGAGATGGGAAAAAAGTGATGATGTCCGTCGTCGTGGTGCGTCAAAAAATCAAAAGCGCAGTGGATCAGCATACTCCACGCTAAAACCGTCAGTCTCTCGGATTGCAGCAGATAATACGCGATTCCTAACAGAATCAGAATCAACGGTACAGCGTTGAAAATATCAAAGAAAGCCTGCCACGCCTCCATGAAATATCGAGAATCCCAGATTTCTCGTTGCGGTGTGTTGAGGATAAAGGTCTCTATTGCGAAGAAGAGAAATATCGGTAGGTCTGGAAGCACGGCGCCAACGCAGGCGTAGGAGTGGAGGAAAGGTTTGTATTGCCTTGAGAGGAGTGCTGTGTTGAGGATAGCATGCGTTTGCGTTGTCATAATGCCTCCGTTGTTGTGGAGGGCTGCCTATTTTACTGGGAAGAGAGGTAAATCAGTACCTCGCCTTTGACTCCGCGTCACAAAGACCAGATCTCACTCTTGAATTGTGGGAACAGGCAATCCAGTAGTACCGCAGGGGTCGTGCCATTCGTCCAGCAATCAACGAAATGAGACGTCAATTCTTCCGTCCGACACCGTCCGCAGAGGAGCTGCAAAAACGTTAAATCTGGAAACGCGGCATCACCTGTTTCGACATCTTTCGGTGTCCAGTCAGTGAGATTCGTGACGCGTCCATGTTCAAAAGTGAAATGGATCCCGCTCCGATAGAAGTTGAGTTTAAGTTCACCTGTGTAACCCTCGGCAATGGTCCCGATGAGATGTTTTTCGAGGGCAGGCTGGATATGCCGTAAAAACGCTATGAGATTTGGCACCCGTATATACCACGCATATACTGGCTCTTGACGAACATAAGACCTGGGGAGTCCACTGTAGACCGGATGCTCGCGTCCCAACATGAACTGAATTCCTGTTGCTTCTGGATTGTTACTTCCCGGAGCCACAGGCGTTGCCTTTGCCGTTTTCAATAAGGCTCGTAATAGCGATGGAATGAAGTGTAGATATCCTACCCCGTGTTTCAACTCCATTCGCATGACGAGGAAATTGGTTCCGGTCTTCGAAGCCTCTCCATAACTGTCGTAACACCACTGAAGATGTTGCACATATCCGAGGCGTGTCCCTTCCATATCCTCGATGAGTAGCCATTTGTGTTGGGCATCACTCCCCTCGGACCGTCCGTTAAACTCATATTCCCACATCTCAGTACTTCTCGGACACGCGAAAACCTGCGATTCAATTGCGTCGGTGTAGAGTTCTTGAATGAAAGCGTTGTCCGCATCCGTTCGCGGTCGAAGCCGGCACGTCTCAGTTTCACCTTTTTTCAAAGGCGGGATATGCATGCCGTCGATGACCTGTTCGGCTTCCATATCCAGTGCCATTTCATATCCAAAAAGCCGATAGTACCACGGTATCCCCGTAATCCCTTGCATCAATTCTCCGCGCGCCTCACTCAACGCGTGGATGACTTCAAACTGTTTTCGGACTAATCCTCTGCGTCGGTATTCAGTTTCGGTAGCGACAAACTCAGGTTGCCCGAACTTGAAAGGAATCCCGCTATACGTCCACGTTTGGGAGATGAGACACGTAGATGACACGATCTTCCCGGTCTCAGTATCTTCGACAACGGTGAAATCGCTTGCCTTGCAGGTAGGATGATCCCCAGACATCATGTCTCGAATACTTGGATCTACGTTCACATCTTCGTGAAGTCGAGCGTTGAATTCAGCAAGCGCGTCAACATCGTCCAGTGTCGCGAATCGGAGGACTAAGTTGTCGCCGAGATCTATCGGCATTTCTGAGAGAATACTATTTTTTGACATTCATGTTTCCTATAGTTTTGTATTGATGGACATTCTATCACAGAAGCCACATCGTGTCAAATATGGGGGTATTAAGTTTTTGGTTATAAGTTATAAGTTATAAGTTATAAGTTATAAGTTATAAGTTACGTGAGTTCGACAACTGTTACGGCACACGGAGTGTGCCTACTACTTTTAAATCACGTTAGAACTGTTACGGCACACGGCGTGTGCCTACTACTTTTAATACAAATCACGTAAGTAGCAGTACTTATAACCAACAACAAAAGTAATGACCATTTTACACAATACTGATATAATGACGGGACATCATACATACCTAATACCAAATCCCGATGAAAATCAAACCGCGTCCGGCACTCTACTTTCTGGTCCCATATCTCCTCGGAATTATCGTCGGGAGATGGACATCTATCCCATTTCTATGGCTCTGGCTTGCTATCCTATTCAGTTTTCTCGGTAGTATGCTGACCAGAAACCGGAGACGCTATCTCTCGTACGGATTACTTCATCTCGCCATTTTTGCTGGGGGTATGCTACGCTTAGAGATCGCTACCGACTCATCAATTCCGGTCCACTTTTACGACGAACCCATCAGTTTTTCAGGCACAACTGTTTATCAACCGGAGCGTGGGAAAGCGTGGGACGCCTGTTATGCGGTAGGTGAACTCAGATTGTTGTCTAATCCGTCAGAGCGCGTGACGGCGAAAACTCTCATCAGATTCCAAGAGTTGATGCCGCTACGCTACGGTAAACACATAACCCTCACAGGTGTTCTCCGCGAACCTCAAGGCAGGCGGAATCCCGGCGGTTTTGACTACAAAGCCTATCTTGCCCGACAGAATATAGTCGGAATAGTCGACGCAAAAGGGCTCCTACGGATAGGCGAACAAGGTGGATTTTTACCGTTACGATGGATAGAGGCACTCCGTATCCGCACAGAGCGCGTCATGGATCTTATCTATACAACAGATCCTGAAACGAAGACACAACGCTCTGAACCCACACTACATGCCCAACTTCTGAAGGGTATCTTACTCGGCAAACGGAGCGATATTCCTTCAGAGACATTAGACGTCTTCCGAAATAGTGGGACTTTTCATGTGCTTTCTGTCTCCGGTCTACACGTCGGACTCATCGCGATGTTCTGCTACATCGCTTTTTCAATCTTTCGATGTCCACAGAAAGTCCGGTGCCTTCTGACAATCATAGCGATACTCGTTTACGCCTGCCTGATCGGTTTCCGTCCATCCGTGTTCCGTGCGACGTTGATGGCGATTCTATTCCTCTATGCAAAACTCATCGACCGAGATGCTGATCTTTTCAATTTATTGTCGTTTGCCGCACTGGTTCTGCTTCTTTTGAACCCACAGCAGCTGTGGGATGTCGGATTTCAACTCTCGTTTGTTGCTGTGGCTGCAATCGTCTATTTCGTTCCGAAGATGGAAAAACCGCTGCGTCGATTCTGGGAACCTGCGGACAATACACCGTCAGGCACCGATGTCTCTATCCTAACACAATTTCGGAACATTGCAGTCAAATGGCTTGCCCTCTCCTATTGCGTGACGCTCGCAGCGCAAATTGGAACGACCCCATTGATAGCGTACTACTTCTTCCGATCGTATCCGTTGGGTATCGCTGTCGGTCCGTTCGCAGTTTTGCTGGTGTCGATTATTGTTGCTGTGGGTATGGTATCGGTATGTATGGGTTTCGTCTGGCTTCCACTGGCGAAGCTGCTTGCATTACTCAATCACGCTATTATTTCCACCTTCTTGGCACTCATCGGACTGTTTGGACAGGCGTGGGGAGTTGTGAAACTAACACCACCGACATTCGGTGTATTCGTCCTCTATATCGCTGTCTGCTTAGGCATTGCTCATTGGCGGCTCGTCTATAATCAACGGAAAATAGCAAGCCTCATCGGGCTATTTGCTATAGCAATCTGGGTCTGGGATACTGCATTTCACGAAAGAGGTCGGCTTCTGGAAGTAATCACGCTGGATGTTGGGCAAGGCGACGCTGCCATCGTCAGATTTCCCGACAACCGAACGGTATTAATAGATGGTGGTATCCGGCGCGTATATTACGATGAGAAAAGACAGAAGATGGTTGAATACGATGTCGGCGAACGGATTATCGAACCCTACCTCGACTTTCACGGAATTCGGAAACTCGACATGGTAGTACTGACCCATCCAGACCTTGACCACGGTGGTGGACTCGGATACATATTACAGAATTTTGAGGTTTCGCGTGTGATCGGTATATCGGATCTTCCACTCGATTCTCAGACCCATCAACGACTGCACGCCATTACCAGAGATCGCGATATGCTCTATGCGTTTCCGTACGCTGGAAAAATTGATTTAACACCGACAGCCACACTTAATTTATTGCATCCCATTGATGCCATATCCACCAATCTACAGGATAAAGACAGAAACGACGACTCCCTCGTCATGAAACTTACTTACGGCGAAGTAGACGTTCTGTTTACAGGCGACATCGAAGCGGGAGCGGAAGCGCGACTCATTGCGTCAGGGCAAGATCTCCGTTCAGAAGTCCTGAAAGTCCCGCATCATGGAAGTCGCACATCAAGCAGTGCTCCATTTTTGGAGGCAGTCCAACCGCTATGTGCCATTTACTCGCTCGGTAAAGGAAATCGGTATCAATTTCCGCATACCGATGTACTCGTACGTTATCAGGCGCGTGGATGTCTCCAGTGGCGAACCGATGAATCGGCAGCGATTACCCTCCGCACTGACGGGAGAAGGTGTTGGGTTGGGGGTTATGGGTTATAACATGAGTCGATATTAGGATAACTTAGCTTACGGCACACAGAGTGTGCCTACTACTATGCTTCTGTTACGGCACACGGAGTGTGCCTACTACTATTAACTCACGATATAACCCACAACTATCTACAGAGACGGTGCGATAGCGATACGTATTGCTGCCTGATCCATTGCGTCCTGAAACGCTGTGTTAATATCCGCTAATTGATACGTTTTTCCGATGAGTTCTCCGAATGGATAGCGTGTCCTGCTTTCTTCCACAAAATCGAGGGATGTCCCAAGAGATTTATGATGATAGTTGTGAACCCCTCGGAGCGTTATACACTTTGTGACCAGTTGATGCGCATCGACAGTGATATGTGCATTCGGATAAACGTAACCGAGCGTTACACAGCGTCCACCGATCCCCAGCCAGGTAACCAAGTTCGGGATCCCAATCGTCACGCCGCTAACCTCTATGCCGAGATCAGCACCCCGTCCGTCTGTTACATCTTTCAACGCTGCATCAATGTCTGCCACAGATATTTTGTCTGGGTTAAAGGTATCCGTTGCGCCGAAACGTTTAGCGACCTCTAAACGTGCATCGTTGGTATCCACAACAGCGACACGTTCATATCCGTTTTCGCGCAGGTAACACGCTGCATAGATACCGAGCATACCAGATCCATGGACAACAGCTGTCTCACCGGCTTGCATACCGATAGTCAGTAAACCGTTCACCACAGTCGCAAGCGCGCAGTTGACGGGTACAGCCTCTCTGTCCGTCACAGCGTCTGGAATGCGGTAGATAGCGGTTCCCGGACGCAGTAGAATGTGTGTTGCGAATCCTCCTGATAAAGCAGATTCACCCTCACTACGCGCATGCCCGTATTTGAACATCGTCTCACACTTCTGTGGAAGATTCCGATTCACGCAATAGTCGCATGTGCCACAGGCAGTTGTAAGGCTCCATGTAACCCGATCGCCTTCTTGTAGTGTTTCATCTGTCGCCGAACGGACGTTTGTCGGTGCTGCAACAGTTCCGACGATTTCGTGACCGAGTACACACGGGGTATCTGCCCCGCGGCGACCCGATACCGTATGGAGATCGGAACCACAGATCGTTGAGAGCGAAACACGAACGAGAACGTCCTCTGAAGTGGTAACCACAGGCATCTCGTCTATCTCAAAAGGGATGCCTACCCCATGAAAATGTGTAATTTGTGCCGATATTTGCATTATGCTATTATTTCTCCTTTAATTGCTGTTTGTAGGAGGGATCTCCGCATCTGGATATGTTTTTTGGTTATAGGTTATAAGTTATAAGTTATAAGTTAATCCCTGTAGCAGTGAAAAACACGGCACACGGAGTGTGCCTACTACTTTTAAGTGGATCAACACGGCACACGTAGGGCTATTTAGTTTTAAGAGATAAGTTTACCTATGTGAAGGTTAACTTGAATGGAAGCCCGAACTTGTTCGGGTACACGCGTCTTATCCCGAACAAGAATGTAATACAAGGAATGGATTAAGTCTATTCACAGACTAAATCCGGGCATCCGGATGTAAATTACTGGAAAACTAAATGACCCTGACGGCACACGGAGTGTGCCTACTACTTTGTCCCCATTACACACAACCACATTTAATTTGACAAACCCATACCCTTCACGTATCATATATTGTATTATACACCATTACAAAAAATAGAGGACAGACTAAAAAACATGAACAAAACGGCTGAAGTTCTTATTGAAGCCCTACCATACATCCGCAACTTTTATGACCGGCGAATTGTTATCAAATACGGGGGCGCTGCAATGGAGGATGAGACGCTTATCCATTCCGTTATGGAAGACATCGTTTTGATGAAATATGTCGGTGTCCGTCCAATTATTGTACACGGCGGCGGACCACGAATCACTATGTGGATGGATAAGGTCGGGAAAGTCCCCGAATTTGTGCAGGGACTGCGTGTAAGCGATGCGGAAACAGTTGAAATCGCTGAAATGGTGCTCGGATCCATCAACAAGCAAATCGTTGCACGTATCAATCAACACGGTGGAAAATCTATTGGACTCTCTGGAAAAGATGCCAACCTGATTCTCGCGGAAAAGCAGGAGACGCAGATTACCGATGAAGATGGAAAACTGACCGATGTTGACTTAGGATTCGTCGGAAAAATTATCGGGGTTAACACAGAGTCGATCATCGCACTCGATCAAGCGGGGTATATCCCTGTGATCTCGCCGATTGGCGTTGGTGTCGATGGACAAACCTATAACATTAATGCCGATACGATGGCGGGTGAGGTCGCATCTGCATTCCAAGCGGAGAAATTGATTGTCTTGACTGATACGCTCGGTATTCTCAAAGATCTATCCGATACCTCTTCACTGATGCCGACGATTCACATGAGAGAGGTTGACCAACTAATCAAGGATGGACTTATCGCTGGCGGTATGCTCCCCAAAGTAGAGGCATGCACGACGGCACTGATGGGTGGGGTTTACAAAACGCACATCATTGATGGTAGAATCCCGCACTCTCTACTCCTTGAACTCTTTACAGAAGGTGGGATTGGCACCGAAATCGTTAGGTAACTCTGTAGTAGGGATCTCCGCATCCCGACCTATAATTCACGTTGGATGGATAAAGGGAGGAGAACATGGCGACACCGAAAAAAATTGCTGCAATCATCACGACCTATTATCAGCATTCGCACGCGGACGTGATTGCTACCAAATACATGAAGGGTTTTCCAACGGATACTGGGCATCAAATGCCTCGCGTTGAACTGGTATCTATCTATCTCGATCAGGTAGACGATCGAGACATCGGTGTCGGTCTGGCAGCTGAACACAACGTCCCCATTTATCCGAGTATTCGGCAAGCGTTGACGCTGGGTGGAAACGAATTGGCTGTTGATGGTGTGATATTGATCGGTGAGCACGGCGACTATCCGTATAACGAGTTCGAGCAGCACATGTATCCACGCCGTTATATGTTTGAGCAGATTTGTGGCGTCTTTGCATCAAGTGGCAGGTCAGTCCCTGTGTTCTGTGATAAACACCTCTCCTACAATTGGGCTGACGCTATCTGGATGTATGACCGGTCGAAAGCACTCGATGTACCCTTTATGGCAGGCTCTTCGCTCCCGCTCTCTTGGCGGAAACCCTTTTTAGAACATCCTCTTGACACAGAATTGGATTCAGCCATCGGTATCGGCTATGCCGGTGTTGAGTCCTACGGGTTTCATTCGATTGAGACGCTACAATGTATGATAGAGCGTCGGCAAGGTGGTGAGTCAGGGATTGTGGCGATTCAGTGTCTGGAAGGCGATGCCGTCTGGGAAGCGGGCAGGGCAGGAAAATGGTCGCTCGAATTAGCCGAAATCGCATGCGAACAAATCGAGAATCGTCCCGATACATCCTTTATAGAGGGATGTCCGAATCCGATAGCATTTCTGCTGGAGCACCGAGATGGTTTTCAGTCGGCGGTGCTAATGTTAAGCAGTTACGTTTCTGATTTTGCTTATGCAGCGAAAGCTGGGGACACACACTACGCTACGGAGTTCTACTTACAAAACGGGCCGCCGCATGCCCATTTTAGTTATTTGAGCCTTAATATTGAGGAGATGTTCGTGACCGGGGAACCTCAGTATCCTGTGGAACGGACACTGCTTGTGACGGGTGTTCTCGATGCTCTCATGCATTCGCGAGCGGAAGGACATGTCCGGCTTGAGACGCCGCATTTGGCTGAACTCGCGTATCGCTCCTACCAAAAGATGCCCATCCGACCTGTGGCACCCCGTCCCGAAGGGGCGACGTTAATAGTATAACTTTAATCGATTTACTCACACAAAATAAAATATTTTTATCGAAACTGTTCAAGAAAATCAGCGGCGGTTACAATAAGAATGCCCTGATAGTTCTGCAGCGGTAGTAAGTGTCTTTTGTCACCGGTAACAATGTGGGTAGCACCACCTACAAGCGCGCATTCTATTACTTTGTTGTCGTCAGGATCCGTAGGAACACTTTCAAGTCGATTTGTAATTTTAACCATTCGGAGGAAGCCAAGAAGCCTTGTAATAATCCTTGAAGTTCTAAATTGTGGATATTCAAGTTTAGTGGTTAACTTCTCATCAAACTCAGCAAGTATTTCAGTACAGGTTACACCTTCAGCTCTATCTGTCATTGCGAGCTTGATGCAATCATAAGGAACTCCACCCCAAACCATACCAGAGATCAAAATATTTGTATCGTAAACGACTATTGGTCGCATTCCCGGTCCTCGTGGACAAGATCATCAATAAAATCTATACGTTCTTCTTCAGTCATAGTGTTCCAGTCTAACCCTCGTGCTGCACATATTTTTCGGACCTGTGCTTCCCCATATTTTATCTGGTCGGCGTGTTCGGCGTGCGCTTGTTCTGCAAGCGTGGTGAGTACAGCAATTTTATCTTCTGGTGGAATCTGTTGAATAAAATCAATAACCTGCTCGGTTGTTAATTTGAGGGTCACTTCCATTTCGATTGACTCCTTTCACAAGATTGCAGAAAGCGCGGTTAAAAAACCGCGCTTTGAACCTTAGCGTTCGGGACGTGCTGGTACGCCTGTTTCCGCAGATTCGTAGATGAGATCCATCAATTCAGATTGAATAATCCCGTTCATCGGACTCGTGCGAGACTCCGCTCTGCCTAATACGGCGTCGATGAAGTTGTCATCAGGTGAACCAGCAGACATATCATCTGTGATGGGTGGTGGATCTAACGCTTCGTTCCCTTTCCAGACCCGAATCCAGCCGCCACTCCAGCCGTCTACCTCGATCCTGCCGTTTTCAAAGACCAACGCCATGTGTGTGCCACCGGGACTTGGGCAATTGCCACTCACTGCCATTGCAGCGAGAACACCGCTCTCAAACTTGACGTTAATCGAAGAATTGATGTCAACATCTCGGTCTTGGTTGTCCGTATAGGCATAGACTTCCGCGACTTTCGACTCGACTGCCCAGCAGAGACTATTCAGGAGGTGTGCACCACTGTCATACGCTTGTCCGCCACCGGAGAGTTTCGGATTCTGCCGCCACGTCCCTGTTGTGCCACCTTTCCAGCCTTGCGTAATGTAGCCGATGACCAATTCCAACTTACCAAATTCGCCACTACGAATGATCTCGCGGGTGTAATAGAGATTTGGCGTGCATGGTGTATTATAGCCAATCGTGAGGGTGAGTCCGGTCTCTTTTACCTTCTCTGCGAGGGTATACGCATCTTTAGAAGACGTGACCATCGGTTTCTCCATCAAGACGTGGCATCCCGCTTCAAGTGCCTGCATGCCCTGTTCAAAATGGAGCGTGTGTGGTGTGGAAATGACCACAGCGTCCGGCGATGTGTCTTCAAGCAATTTGCCGAGGTCGTCATAAGCACCGGGACGTGGACTGAGATCGGACAGATTCCGATCAATATAGCCGTTAGCGATGTCTGTATTCACATCACAAGTACCGACAATTTGCACGTCGGGGTTTGCATTCATCCGTCTGGCGTGGCCTGAAGAGTTTCCACCACACCCAATCATGGCAAGTCGAATCTTCGCCATATTTTCTCCTTATTGTTCTTCTATTTTGCTGTTCCCAACCCTAAACGATTGGGCTTTCATACTTAAACTTCGCTAAATCGTTAACGCTAATTGCACCGTCACCAAACACCCGTGTAAAAGCGTGTCCGTGATGTGACTTCGTCTCGCCATGCATATAGCAGACGCTAAACGCACGCCGCGGAATATCTGAATCGTTCGTACCCGAACTGTGCAACATCCAATTATGGAGTAAAACCACTTCTCCGGCTTTCAACTCCATCGGTTTCGGTGTAGCCTTTGCAACGATGTCGTCAATGTGTTCCTGTGTTAGGAAACCAGATCCATTTTCAGGGTTGATGAGTTTGCTGTGCGATCGTGGAATAATATGGACACAGCCGTTCTTAAGCGTTGCCGGATCCAAGGCAGTATAAATGGTAATCTGTGGGTCTCGATCGAGATCCCTCCACCTATCTTGATGCCACGTGAGACTGGTGCCTTCGTGGGCAGGTTTGTTCATAAACATCGCCCGAAAACAGGCGATAGGGGTATTATCACCGTAAATCTTTGCGCATACCTCTTGGAAAATCGGTTTCTGGAGATACGATAAGAAAATTGGGTCGAGTTCAAGATTCTGAATTTTCCGATACAACAACGTTGAACCTTTGTGCCCTTTGGACTGCGGTCCCGGTGAGTTTTTACCTGGCTCACGGTCGAGCTGCATCATGATTTGGTCATAGTCCAAGGGTGCTTTACCGAGCATGATGTCATCCATGCGCTGCTGCAGTTCTGCGAGTTCGGCATCTGTCGCTATTTGTCCGATGCGAACATAGCCGTATTCCGAAAAATGTTCCCACTGTTCATCTGATATATGCTGTTCCATGCTAAGCCTCCGAGTTGAACCTATCGTGGTTCTAACTTATGTATAGCAAGTTTTGGCTTACACGCTACGCCAAAAAACTATGTATTAAAGTATAACACATCTATTAATAAGTACAAAAGTAAATAATGTTGAGGTAAAATACCTCGCCAGTGGAGGCGTGGCGTTTTGAAAAGAGAATTGTGGTTATGCCTTTTACCCTTACTTCTATCTGTAGCATTGATTTCTTGATAGCGACATCTTTTCCGAAAATAATGCAACCTTTTGACAACTAAGTTACGTCACCCAATTAAGAGATAGTAAACGCCAGTTTAAAAAATATTAGAAGCCAAGACCGACGCATATTGAGCAAAAAAGCAATAAATTCACCCAGAATGAGGAGTTTTTTAGGGATCTAACCCCCTAAATCCCCCTTATCAGGGGGACTTTAATCGGAAATGCGCCTACTCTAAATATTTATCAAACTCACGTGATAGTAACGATTCCGGAGAAAGTTTGCAATGGAACTTAACGACGCTCAACTCATCCAGCGGACACTACAAGGTGACCAAGAAGCGTTTGGTCCGTTAGTCAAGAAATATCAGAAAGGGAACAAGTGGCACCGGAGATTCCGAGCCCTATTACTGCTCTTACCATTGACGGTAATGTGCTTTATGTCGGAACTGCTGGCATGGGTGTGCTCCGTTTCAGGCTTGATGAATCTCCTTAGTGTTGAAGAAAAAAATAGTGAGGAATTATCATGTTAAAGACCTTGATTGAAAAAGAGATTATGCACCACATTCTCAGTGTCCGTTTTGTAGCACTCCTCGTGATGTGTCTGCTGCTCATTCCGCTCACGCTTTCTATCAATTATCGACAATATAGCCAAAACGTTATCGACTACCAAGAAGCCATCAAACTCGCGCGTTCAGAAGCCGAAGAGAAAACGCTGGATGCTCAGAACCCAGACGTAGAAGTATCTAAACTCTTTCTCAAACCGACCCCTTTCAGTGTGTTTGCAAACGGGTTAGAGGAGGCACTGCCTACCTATCTCGGAATGACACGCAATGGTGTTCGGCAAGGTTCAACGGGACTTGCCGAAGCACCCCTCTCTTATGCTTTGGGAAATCTTGATTTTCTCTTTGTGGTAAGTACTGTCTTCAGTCTGCTCGCGCTCCTGTTTACCTTTGATGCAGTTGCCGGGGAGAGAGAAGCAGGGACGCTTCGGATTACCTTGGCAAATGCCCTTCCTCGCGATCTGTTTTTATGGAGCAAATTGATTGGTGGATACGTTGTATTCGTCATCCCATTTTTGGTGTCGTTTCTGTTCGGTTTACTTTTACTTGTCTGGATGGGATTACCCCTCGGAGAATCGGACATTTTTTCACGAGTCGTCTGCTTCATGCTAGTTTCTTTGCTTTATATTGCTGTTTTTTTTACGATAGGCGTGCTGATCTCTACTTATCTCGACAACTCGAAAACAGCTCTCATCGTCGCCTTTTCCGTCTGGGTATTCACTGTGTTGATAGCACCACGGGCTGGATTTGTTATTGCTAAATTTATCGCACCGGCTCAAACACTGCAGAGTGTCTATATGGAAAAGAGTGCTATTCGCAATAACCTCAATACAGAAAAAGATGAAAAAATAACAAAAAAATTCATAGAAACTATGGGAGGTCGTTTAGAGATAGGACCGGAGGGCAAGGATAATTTGCAGGACCTCCGCGAACCTATTAACAGAGAATATCGGCTGAAATTCGAGAATCAGGCGAACAAGATTGATAGAGCATATCAACTTGAAAAAACGAGGCAGGAATCCGTGGGAGAGTTCATTTCCCGAATCTCACCTACATCTTCGTTAATTTTTCTTGCCATGAACTTAACACAGACGGGGAAACTAAAAAGGGATGCTTACTTCCAAACCGGTGAGTCCTACTATACACAACTCAACGAAAATTATTTCAGCCAGATTTCAGACGATCCGTTTGCACAAATAGCACAAGTGGCATCTCGTATGAATACGTCTAAGTCAGATAATGACAAAATCACTCCGCCGCCGAACTTGACCGATCCTTCCTTAGCCGAAACATTCCGCCAGTCCGCAGTGGATGTGTTGCTGCTCTGCTTCTTCATTGTGGTGTTGACAACAATAGCGTTTCTGAAATTCTTCAGTTCCGATATTTAACGCGATAGATGTCACGTCCGCTACTATGCGAAATTATGAAGATATATGGTAGATTTTAGAATTACTTAGACACTCTATACCTAGACATGTCGCCCCGCTGGGGCTTTATTTCGGGGAGGCATCGGTTTCTATAGACATGTCGCCCCGCTGGGGCTAAACCCTTAGCATACAAGCACTTTCATGTGTTGTAATGTGTTTGAATCAAAGTGTTGAATATCAAGGAGATTCCAAATGAAATTCACACGCACTATAGTCTTACTATTTTTCTTAGCACTCTCTGCATGGTCAGGGACGTTTCTGGAAACTTTTAACGATGGAGACTTGGAAGACTGGCAGGAGCTTGTGGAGTTGAATAAACCACCCGGTTTATGGGAAATTATCAATGATGAACTTCACGCCGTAAATCGTCAAGAAGCTCTGTATTTACTTACAACTGGGGATGACACGTGGGAAGATTACACTGTTGAATTTGATGTCAAACCGCTTAAGAAGCACGGCATTGGAAAAATCTCAATCGCTGTGCGAGTGAAGGAAACTTGGGTGGTTTACTGCAGTATCCATGATCCAGTTGTTCTCATTGATGATAAACCCGCTGTTCACGAGCCACGAATGGACTGTTTCGCGGGTAGTTTACACGATGTAACATTCATATCGCTCGACACTGCCCCTCATCCACTTCTAAAATTGGATAAATGGTCACATTTGAAGTTAGATGTGTCTGGAAATATGTACACTTTCTGGGTTAATGAGGAACAGGTTATGGAACCCACGGAATTTGAGGTGCCTGAAATTGTTCAAGATAGGTTTGGGTTTCCAGGTTTTCTGACAGGCGGTATAGGTTTCGGTCTCGCTAATTATACGGCGCGTTTTGATAACATCACTATCACCGGCAATGGGATTCCAAACAGAGGCGTTTTACCCGTAACGCCCAAAGAAAAACTCGCAACAACATGGGGTAACTTAAAGACATTTTAGGGAAGGTGTATTGCATCGAGCATCCTTCCAACCTTTCAGTAGCATCGACTTTTCTGTCGCTACATCTTTTCCCAGAAATAATGCAACTTTTCGACATCCCAAACCCGTCACTTAAATTAAAAGGCTTAGAATTTGAAGGGTTTTTTGGGTAAACAAGGTGTTTGTTTTTAATTTCTCGAAATAATGCCACCTTTCGATACTCTAAAGTTATGTCCCTTCAATCAAATAGATTTTAAACTTTGCCAAATCGCTACTTGAAAACCCACTTAAAAAGGAGATAAAAATGCGCTTTGTAATGATTAACCTATTTCTCGTCTGTTTGCTACTATTCGGTATCAGTTACCTCGCTTTCAGTTAATGCACCCTTTGGATACCTAAACAGCGTCACTTAACAATTAAGGGGATGTATAATGCCGGAGGAAATTTGCCATGGAATTGAATGATGCTCAACTCGTCCATCGGATACTACAAGGGGACTCGGACGCATTCAGTCCGTTAGTCAAAAAGTATCAGAAAGGCGTTCATGCGCTCGCATGGCGGAAAATCGGCGACTTTCACATCGCACAGGAAATTACGCAGGACGCGTTTCTCAAGGCTTACCAGAAACTCCGAACGTTGAAAAACCATAACCGGTTTGCAGGATGGCTCTATGTCATTGCGGCACGTTTGTGTTCTGACTGGCTCCGAAAGAATCCGCTACCGGAACAATCTTTGGAGATTACCGATGTTAATGAGGTGGCTCAAGTGTCATATTCTCGATACCTTGCAGAGAAGCAGGCAACTGATGCCAACGAGACGCGCCGCGAGGTTGTCAAGGAACTGCTCCAAAAACTCCCTGAAAGCGAGCGAACAGTCATGACGCTCCATTACCTCGGTGAGATGACAATCAAAGCCATTAGTGAATTTCTCGGTGTATCCCCGAATACGGTCAAAAGCCGACTCAGTCGCGCTCGTAACCGTCTAAAGAAGGAAGAAACCATGATCCGACAGAACCTGGCCAGTTTCCAACTGCCTAATACAATGACAGAGAACATCATGCAAGAAATTTCACGTATCACTCCCACTGTGCCTGCTGGGAATAAACCTGTGGTGCCATGGGTAGTTTCTGCTGCCTCAGCGGTCTTGATTTTGTTTCTGATGGGTGCAGGCACGCAATACCTTGCCCGTTTTCAGAAACCCTACAATTTAAATGCGACATCAGAGGCAACAGTTGAAGTGATTGAGGCACTCTTCGTCTTAGATTCACCGGCAAAACCCGATGTGCGGAATCAGGCTGGAAGTTCAAGCGTTCCGGGTAAAAGCACCGGTGCTGGTCAGAAACCCGACGCACTGCTTTTCGCTGCAGTCCCCGTTGATGAAACAGAGGTCTCAACGCCCAAACCCCAGTGGATACAAGCCAATGGACCCGAAGGGGGGAGTATCAGCACGCTCTTCGTAGCATCTAATGAAGAGCTTTACGCGGGATCAGGCACAAACCTCTATAAACTGGAGAACGATGGAGAAGTATGGAGCCTAATTAATTTTGATACACCCTTTAAAGGATCATGGCAAATAACAGAGCGGAGCGGTTCCCTCTACGTTGTTTCTGATACGGAAGTATTTGCTTCCGCAGATAGAGGAGAGACGTGGAATCCGCTCGGTACTCGTCCAGAAGGACACTTGATTGGTTCCGCAATAACAGATGAGGCGTTTTACTTGGGTCTTGTTGATGGTGTAT
The DNA here is from genome assembly GCA_958295815.1 of Candidatus Poribacteria bacterium. Lineage (GTDB taxonomy): Bacteria > Poribacteria > WGA-4E > WGA-4E > WGA-3G > WGA-3G. The sequence continues at coordinate 2,349,996 of OY282374.1, forward strand.
ACCGTTCTACAGATACCGGTAAATCTTGGACTCGGATATACGACGATTTAGGCGAAAGAAAAATTCGCGCAATCGCTGCTGTTGAAAACACATTGTTTGTAGGGACTGATTCAGGACTCTATCGACGCAATTCGGATGGATGGGAACAATTACCGATAGGTGAAGGTGAAAATATACGGGCACTCGCAAGTGCTGAACACCAACTTTATGCCGTCGTAGGCGAGGAAGTTACAAATCAGTTACTTTCACAAGTGAGGTCAGCGATGACGGCGCGTAAGGCTACATTGGCGCTTTATCGCTCGACAGACTTTGGAGATTCATGGCAGGCGATAAAACCAGAAAAGGGACTCGCAGTCAAAACAAGTGGTGTGACCTTTGGCACAATCGGCGTTTCAGAAACGAAGCCTACCTCTACGCTTAAAATAATGGCGTTGGAAGATAGTATTTTGGTTCTCGATAGCGGAAGGACTTATTACTCAAGGGATACAGGCGAAACTTGGACTACCTTGCATTCGAGTTATTCAGATATGGACAAGCCTCCGATTGCTGTGATGCTCAACGATAACACATTCTATAGGGGCGGACGCGACGGGGTGCAGCGCACAACCGATGCCGGTAAATCATGGCAGCAATTTAACACAGGTTTGGTGAGTACCTCTATTGCGGATTTAGTCGCTGTACAAGGCAGCGTTTATGCGAACATCGGACATGTGGTTTTGACTTCATCTGACGGCGGAGAATCGTGGGCACCTATTCCGGGTAATCCCGGAAATGTAATGCGCATGGTGAAATTTAAAGATGTCCTCTATGCCAGAGGTGCTGAAGACATGAATCCTCGCCTATTTCGATTATCTGCTGAGGATGGCGAATTAACCCTTATACCTGGAATGCCTGATATCGAAGATAATAGTGGATTTGAGGAGCGACTCACTGAAGAACTCAACTTAGCACTTTTGGCTGCAATTCCAGATGAAGCCAAGGAAAACCTTGAAGCTGGTGTAAATCTAAATCCTGAACAATTTAATGCAGACAAGTTGAATGAAGCATACAGTAGGGTCATGGAGAAAACCATGCTTGGTACCGTCCAATCGTTTCTGGGAAGCTTCGCTGTCAGCGATGGAACTTACTATATGGAATCCAGTCAGAAGCTCTTTAGATGGAAACCCGGAACGACTGCATGGCATAACACTGGGTTAGTGGACGAAGCTGAAGCGATCGTTGCTTTTACTGATTTTGAAGACTTAACTTCCACTGGATTTGAGATGGCTGTGTCGGGTCGTACTGTTTATGTTGGGAAACGGAGTGGGCGCCTCTTTCAATCCTATGATGAAGGCGACACTTGGAACGATGTCACCGCGAATCTACCATTTTCTGTAGCGTCCTTTAATGTAATCTCTTTTGCGGGGTCAACCGTTTATATTGCAACCGATCAAGGGGTTGCCTATTCCAGCGACGGCACGAACTGGCACGCTGCAGTGGATGTTGACGGGACACCGATTGTAATAGAAAAATTGGTGATAGATGGCACTACAGTGTACGGTGCAACCGAGCGACAGGTGTATCAATTGAAAGAGGATACTAATACATGGCAAGAGGTTACCCCCGAAGTTCCGGGCATAGTCGCCTCTCTCTCTATTGACGATAGTGTTCTTTATGTAGGCACTCGTGGTCGTGGTGTGCTCCGTTTTATCCTTGATTAATGTGGTGGATTGTATAAATAAGCAGATATTCCAATAACCTGTGGAGGGGCTTCTAACCCCGATAGACTTCTGCGGGGTATCAGTTGACGTTTAAAATGTGGAGGAAATGGAAATGCGTCGGTTAAAATGGTTATTTATCTCTCTACTGATTATGTTGGCTGTTGCGCTTGTGCTTAAGTTGGGATGGATCACCGAAGAACTCGGCAAGACAGGTTATGATGTCACACTGTCGGTTACCGGCATGACACGACTGACTTCTATGTTCAGTGTTCTCAACGCCTTGCAAAAAATTGATAAGTTAGTTATCGACGATGCTGCCTACGAGGTGATAAACGTCATGCTACCTCTTGGTAAGAAGAAAGGTGTTGAGATGATATACACACCATCCACTGGTGAGCGTTCGTTTAAACAGTTGACAGATGAATCGACTGAGCCTGTTTTTGAGAATAAAATCGGGTTGCGCCTGAAACCTGACGAACCGAAATACTTTACGCTTAAGGTGTGGGCACTCGCTGATTCCGATCCAGCGGATGGCGTAAATGACGCATTTTCAGAACGTGTAAAAGACGTTTTAATTAAGGCTGTTGAAGACTTAGGTTTTGAAGCGAGTATCGTTCATCTGGAAGCACGTGAAGCCACTTCTATGAAACGCTCCAGATTCCGATTCAATTAACAGTTCACGTTAGACCAACACTTTGAAAGGGGACAAGAAATAAATGGGCGCGCAAAAAATATTAACCATAACGGAACTAAACGCTGACAAGCAAATCACCTCTGAAAAGAAAAACTATTTTACCTCTCTTTTTATCTTTATTGCGACAGTTGTTTTGAGTTTGATCTGCACGGAAAGTTCGCCAGCTCAAAAAATACTCAGACAGATTGACTTTGAAGACTATGATGTAGGAAACAAAGAGGACGTATTTCGTGCGTCTACTGATACCGTCAAAGTCGGGAAAAAGTCACTTGCTATTTTCTCCGATAAACAGAACGAACTTCATTTAGCGAGTCACCCACTTGAAACAGCTAATCCTATCGTTTCTGTTGAATTTTGGGTCTATATTGAGAGAGGTAAACAGTCTATTGCTGTCAATATCAACGCTGCTGAAGAACCATTTCATAATAATGCCGGAGGTCCGTATATTGAATGGAATGACGGTGAGATCCGTTACCATGTCCATCGTGGCGATCCATGGCGCGATATTTTCGACTACTCTGTTAACGAGTGGAATTACGTTCGGATTGTTGCGGATTTTGAGAAAGAAGAATTTGATTTTTATATGGGGGAAAGCAGAGAAAGGGCTTTGGGTTCACGACCTAAAAGAGACCTTTCATTTCAAGATCCTCCGCTTGCACCGCACCCGAAGTGGTTTAGTATTTTGGCATGGGGAATGACGGCTCGGGGTTATATTGATGATTTGCTAATCTATGAGGGTGGAGAACCCATAAATCTTGCTGTTGAAGCGACTGGAAAACTTACCACGAGTTGGGGACAACTCAAGCAAGGGCAATAGTATTTATGGTAGATTCTGGAGTTTCTATAGACCTTCTGAAGAAACACCCAAGCAAAAACCCCCGATGGGGCTAAACCCTTAGCATACAAGCACTTTCATCTGTGATATGCATAATATTTGACAAAAGAGACTTCACTTGTTACAATAGCCTATGCCAGAAATTAACGATGGCAAATCGTTCCCACCAAGACAATAGGAGACCCCGCGTGAAAGAGAGTATAATCATCTTATTGCTGCTACTTTCGACCTTGCTGCCATACACATTTGCTGAAACACCAGATGGGACAATCCCCTTCGATTGCCCCGATATGCCGGATCCCAAATTCAAGTTCCATTTCACTCGTGAGCTTATCGCACTCGCCACCACAGCAGATCCCTTCAACACAGTTGAAAGCATTTACATCCACGTTTATGACTCTCAGGAACCCTTTTATGACAGACTGGTTGCGCATCATGGAGAGAAATTGAAAGCAGAAAACTGGCACAGCGTCCAAGAAGATGATATGATTCAAATCTATATGCTGGAGGTAGTCGCTACACAAAACCAGCGTGCAGATAGGATTGTCATAGGGGTCTTTGCGATCGTAAAAAGCGATGGTGATCTGTATTTGCTAAACATTATTGGTAGTCTTCAGCTGCAACAGGTGGGGGAACTTTTAGAGAGTCTCGGCGAACTCGGCGTTGAAGTATCCGAATTGAAAGAGGTAGGCGAACTCACACTCCCCATGCTTCCAGAATTCGAGGAAACAATAGAGCGGCTGCCACTGCCGACGCTATTCCGGAGCACTGAAAGCCTTATAACTGCTAAAGAACGGAAACCTAATAACGATTTCAGTGCGCTAATTCCAAGCACTTACGGCGCAAGTTATGGCGGGCATTGGATTTATCGTGGACATCCGATTGAGGACATTCGGATTCGCGGAAACACAAAAGACCAGATTGCTACAGTCATCGACGAATTTGAAGACGTAAGGGAAAGTAGATCCAAAGACATCACCGAGTTCATGGACAACCTGTTACTAAGAAACAATACTGCTGACGCACCAAGATTCACGGTGGAGGTGGCGGAACGAAGTATTACAATTAGGGCAGGCAGCTTGATAAATGAAACGGAGTCTACGTTACTTTCGAAGTCTTTTCGGACACGAGAAGGAGATCCAATACACGAGATAGTGGTTCAGGGGAATCGCTATACCAGCGCACACAGTCTTAGACAAAAACTTGAAAAAGGTCCTGAAGAAATTGAGAAAGCCGTTGAAGCGTTATCCAATGCAGTATCGACTTATGAAACAGTGGATCTCTTGATAGAAGAACAAGAGTCGCAACGGACAGCGATAATAACCATAGATGAAAAGCCGCCTGCCCCGCGTTTTTATATTGACGGTGCCCCACAGGTTGGATTCAATCGTGTCACTGGATGGGAGCTTGGCGCGCATATTGAATCTGGTCGCCGGATCCAAAGGACGCACACTACCTCCTTTGGAACGTCCTTTGGAATGGATTTTTCGCCTGAATCCCATGAGGATCACAACTCAAAATTCTTCGGGGGGATAGGTTATGGGTTTGGTAATAAGCAACCGTACTATCGGCTTGGCGGCATGGCAGCTTGGGGGGATCCGTATTCATGGCATCTTGGATTAACCGCCCAGTTCCATCGTGTCACAAGTATAATTGCTCCCGATCTCTTTTCTGTTTATGACGAAGGGGGGACAGTTTTTCTCCGAATCTTCGGTGTGCCAGATCATCAGGATTACTACTTGAGAAAAGGGTTTGAAGTCGCGCTGGAATGGGAGCCTGTGATACGAACACATTCGTTGAAACTCATTCTGCTCGCCGAGGCACACGATAGTTTAGAAAAAAGCACGGATTGGCACATGTTCAACTGGCGGTCAAAATCGGAGGTGAGAGATAATCCAGTAATTACTCCTGGTCAGATGCGGAGTGCCACATTTAGATACGATTATAATACACTGAACGGTTACTTGGGTTGGCACAATACTTTTTTCGTTGAGCATAGCAATCCAACATTTGGCTCTGATTATGATTGGACCCGTTTTCAAGCGCATGTTCGGTATGCTTATCCGATCGGTCTCCATCAAATTCGGATTAGAGGCGTTGGAGGTTCTGCGACAGCCCCACTCCCTGTCCAAAGGCAATTTGTAATGGGTGGCATCGGGACCCTTAACGGCTATCCGCTCTATGCATTTACCGGAGACGCTGGACTCCTGTTCAACATGGAATTTATATATAACCTGTTTAGTTTTCAGAATCTAAATATCTCTGCCGCACTCATCCTTGATGAAGGGCAAGTTTGGAACCTTTCTGAAGATCAATACGGTTTCGATCCAAAAGGGAGTGTTGGAATTGGTTTACAGCTTGAGACTGACGTTGATATTTTTCGGTTCAACGTTGCGAAGGCATTCGAGGCTGAACAAGGTATCCAATACAATTTAATGTTCTTTTACAGTTTTTAGTATTTTATACTGTTACGGCACAAGGTATCCAAATACAATTTTATGTTCTTTTGCAGTTTTTAGTATTTTATACTGTTACGGCACACGGTATCCAAATACAATTTTATGTTTTTCTATAGTTTTTAGTATTTTATACTGTTACGGCACAAGGTATCCAAATACAATTTTATGTTTTTCTATAGTTTTTAGTATTTTATACTGTTACGGCACACGGTATTCAAATACAATTTTATGTTTTTCTATAGTTTTAGTATTTTATACTGTTACGGCACACGGAGTGTGCCTACTACTTTTAATCGCACTCACTATATATGTGATTGTCTGAAAAAACTTGCAACTTTTTGGGAAGTCGTTTGTAGTAACATAGAGAGGATATATGTCCCTCTTTTAAACCTCTTTATATGGGTATCGGTCCCCAAATGTTGGAGTCATAGTAGCATGCACAAACGCACCAATCGTGCTTTAGCCATATCCTTTGGTATTCATATTGTGGCTATGTTAGCTATCTCCCCGTTCCTCGTGAAGCACTTCAGTGCAGAGAAGGACAGCATATCCGCTGAGATACTGAACCCGGAGGCGGAGGAACAAATCCGAAAGCGGGTTTTACCACCACGTACCGCTTTGGTGCAACAACTCAATGAAGCTGAAGAATCATCTCCATCTTCACCTGCTTCGCCGACGTATGCACCAGAGGTGAGCGTGCCGAAGGCACCGATTCATGCTGATGTAGTTCCTGATGTCGTCACAGATGCTGATGTGCCACAAACAGACGCTCCGAGCCCCGTGTCCAATGCCAGTTTCGGTGAGGATGGAACATTGGCAGGTCCTGTCGTCATTGACGGACAGCGTGGAACTGGTATTGGTAGACCCGGAAGCGGTGGAGACGGAAGCGGTGGTAACGGTATTGGTGGACGTTTTGCTCATGGAACAGGTGTGGCAGATGCTGGCCTCGGAGTGCTTGACGGTATAGATGCTGGCCTCGGTATTTTTGGAACTGACGTAATGTCGGGACACGGATTAATTGGGCAGGTTTACGTCCCCGGGGGAGCAATCCTACGGATGCCTAATTTTGACCGACTGACCCCGGTCTATACTTTTATCACACCAAACTTGGATGTCCCCAAACGAGACTATACCCAAGGATTTCCTACACCAGAAATGCGAACTGTCGTTGAGAATTTCGCAATTCGATTTCGTGGGGAACTGGCAATTGACATACCTGGGAAATATCACTTTGGTCTTTATTCAGATGACGGATCAAAACTATATATCGATGGAAAACTCGTTGTGAATAACGATGGAATCCATGCCCCGAAGGGCGCACACGGTAGTATGACCCTCCTAACAGGCACTTACCCTGTTGAGATTCAATATTTCCAAGGACCCCGAGAATCCATTGCGCTGCAATGGTATTATCAACCTCCAACTGGTGAGTATTCTAAAGCTACTTCAAAGATCTCAGTAACAACACCCGCTTGGAATTGGCATTGGGAGTCAAGTAGAGCTGGAAAGATTGTTCCACCTGAGGTTATATATCGTCCCGGTAAACCTCGTATCCCAGCTGCACTAAAAAAGCTACAGCAACGTCTGAAGAACGCGGAAGATACGGAGAACACGCAGTGAAACATAGCATTACGATAACATTGATAGTCCTTCTGTTTTACATGAGCTTTACGGCGTATTCTCAATCAAAGAACGGCACTGTTGCTTTTGATGCTCCAGGCATACCCTCATCTGAGTTCCAGTTTGATTTAGACAGACGCGTCATTGCTCTTGTGATGGAAGATCCCAACTCTCATCTCGCGCCATTGTTTAACGCCCTCGACAATCTGCATCTCCGTAACTATCGGACTAAATCAGTCGGTTTTATGGGGTTGTTTCACTATTACGACGAGACCCTACATAAACGCGGCTGGAACGCATTAGGTGTGTACTCAGAAAACGAAATCGAACGGGATAATTTGCATCTCTACATCCTTGAGAAAGATGAGACTGTCTATGGTATCTTCATCATCGTCAAAGATGATAATGACCTATATCTGATAAACCTGGTCGGTGAAATTCCGCGAAAGCAGCTCGGCGAATTGCTGCGGAATCTCGACCAACTCGGTATTGAGATTCCTGAGTTGATGTCGATTAAACCTCGCGACCTGGCACTCGTTGTACCTCCACCCACGCCGACCCCTGAACCTGTCAAATCAGTCCCCGTACCTGCCAGCCCAACCGATACCGATGAAGAAGCACCTCCGTCATTAGAAGCAGAACTCCCGAAACCAACAGAACGTGTTGTGAATTGGCAAAATGATGGTAAGCCGATCCATGAATTCCGAATAGAAAGCGGTCTAACTATGCCTGAAGATTCCACCCCGAAGTTAGCCACAGATGAACTGGCGGCTGAAAGAGCCAATATTATGAAAATGCTTGAAGGGGGTGCAGGTGAAATCACACAGGTTATGCCAATTCTTGCGAAAGGACTTCTTGATAGTTCCAGAACAGTATCTCTACGCCTTGAAGAAGAGGGTGGCAAACGTATTGCGATAATTACTGTGAAAGATATACCGGTGACACATACGATACCTGTCCTAAAGTCCCTGACGATTTCAGGATCTCGCGGGAACAAAATTCACAGAGCTGTATCCCAAAGCATCGTTCAGCCGGACACATATCTTCAGGATACAGAAACACGTTTCTTCGCCGCAGAGGCACCAATCCACGAAATACGTATCCAAGGAAATAAGAAGATTTCAGAAGCAAGCATTCGACAGACACTTGACAACGGGTCCAATGACCTTGAACAGGCACTTATAACCCTGTTTAAGGTGATCCCCCATTTTGAGGAGATAAATTTGCAGGTGGATGAAGAGGGTCCAAGATACATCGCAACCATTACAGTTGATGAAAAACCGCTCTCTACCAATGCCTATCTCGGTTTCAACCCGAGGGTACGGCTCGGATTTACCCGCGTTACGGGTTGGGAAATCGGTACAGGTTTTGAAGTGGGAAAACGAAAAGAGATCGGGCCGCTTTGGATGTGGAACATCGGAAACACAGAGCGCGACCAGACTTCAAAACTCTTTGGTAAGGTCAGTTACGCATTCGGGAATCCACATTTTCATTACCGTTTGGGTGGCACAGCGAATTGGGGAAAACCCTACATCTGGAACCTTGGACTCACAGCGCAAGTTCACCGATTGACAGACGTGGTTGCCCCTGAACATTTTCTAGACTACAACAATGGATACTTTATTTTACAACGCATTTTTGGTGTGCCAGACATTCAAAATTACTATTTACGGCAAGGGGCTGAGATTGCATTAGAATGGGCATCTGCTATGCCGACACATTGGTTCAAATTGGCAATGCTGGCAGAATCACACAGCAGTCTGGAAAAAAGCACAGATTGGTTTGTTGCCAATTGGGGATCGAACCTTAAGGTGAGAGAAAATTCTCCGATAACTCCCGGTCAGATGCGAGGGGTCGTCTTCCAATACGATTTTTATAATCGAATAAATTCCCTCGGTTGGCACAATACCCTACTCGTCGAACATAGTAGCCCTGCTGTTGGTTCCGATTATGATTTCACGCGTACACAATTGCACCTTCGCTACTCCCTTCCGTTGGAAAACAATCATATCCGCACTCGATTGCTATTAGGGTTTTCTAATGCGCCGCTGCCAATTCAACGCCAATTTGTGATTGGCGGCATGGGAGGACTCAGAGGATATCCTTGGAGTAGACAGGAAAATGAATCTGATGGTATAATAAACTATAAGAGTGGACATCAGTCTTCTCCGTATGCATTTACGGGTGACTGGGGCTTTTTGCTCAATGTTGAATATCACTACCGTTTGTCGAATCTATTCAGATGGGGCATTTTTAAATCCATGTTTCTGATTGCCTTCGTTGATGAGGGACAGGTTTGGAATGTATCCGATGATGCCTACACCTTTGATCCAAAAGGAAATATCGGTATAGGCTTACAATTTGGAAGAGACAACGCCGTTACGGTAGTTAACATCAATGGTTTACAGTCTGGAAGAGACGACTTTGTTGTGAGATTTAACATAGCAAAAGCACTTGAATCCGGCAAAGGCATCCAAATCACGACAGCTTGGTATCATAGTTTTTAATTGAGGCTGTTGTTTCATTGTATCTGTTTTTGGTAGAAAAACATGCGAACTCTTTTGTTGTTAGCCATCTGCGTTATACTATCGTTCCCTACCGTTCCATTGAATTTAAAGGCGGATGGTGACCAATTCACCTTTATCCGGTTGAGATATAACGGTAGACTCACTTGGCGCAGCAGCTGGAGTGTGGATTACCCCGCCTCTGATCGAAATTTCATTTGGCAACTCCGAAAACAGACGAATATTGATGCTGCACCTCGTGAAAAGATTATTGATGTCGGAGCAGCGGAACTGTTTGATTATCCGTTCGCCTATATGTTAGAAGTCGGGAGTCTCAGGCTGAGCGAGAGCGAGGCGGAGAATCTACGCGAATATCTCTTACGCGGCGGGTTTATCTTCATAGATGACTTTCACGGGCAACGCGAATGGCGGTCGTTTTATACGCAGTTCAAAAAGATTTTCCCAGAACGCGAACCGATAGACATACCCATATCGCATCCCATTTTCCGATGCTTTTTTAAAATCGACGAACTTATGCAGATCCCTGGGCTCCGTTCGATTTATAGCGGACGGACATACGAGCGGTTCGACGGTTATCCTGCCTACTGTCGTGGTGTCTACGACGATAGAGGACGTCTCATGATGATGATTAACTTCAATACCGATCTTGGTGATGCGTGGGAACATGCCGCTGAAGGCTTCTATCCACATAAGTACTCAGATATGGCACTCAAAATGGGGATCAATGCAGTCGTTTATGCCCTGACCCACTAATCCTGACGCTTCTTTTAGATTTTCAACAGGTGAATTCCGTTAAACTTTTCGCGCGAATCCCTGTCTAAAACAGAACATTCTTCTACAACGGATTTCCATATCTACCCCACAGGTCGCGGAATAATTTAATAGAACCCCACTACCGAAAAATAGGGGAGGGACAAAGGTATGCTGACAAATAAGCAGAAGTTAGACTTCTATGAAAACGGTTATATAACTATCCCTGGCGTTGTACCACAGTTGATGGTAGACGCGGCACGGCAAGCGATTAATCACTCAATCGGTGAAGTAGGACTCCACCAAGGCGACTTGGAACGGTTCCGAGCGCAATCCTACTGCAACGAAATTCGGGAAGCCCCCGAGGTAGTTGACCTCTTCGGCAAAACGCCTGTTCGCCAAATTGCTGAGTCGCTGATGGGTGAGGGGAACGTCCAAATTCCCGGATCTGGACAGGTAGCACTCCGATTCCCGGGACCTTTACGCAAAGATCCCAACGAGCCGAGCGGACATCTTGATGGACTCGGCAGCGGTAAAAATGGGATGGAAAAAGGGGTTTATCGGCGTGGGTTTACGGCTCTTGCTGTGGTGTATCTCGCTGATGTGCCAGAGCCCTATAGCGGTAACTTCACCGTCTGGCCGAAATCCCACAGTTTCTTCGCCGACTATTTCAAAAAAGAAGGGCATGAAATATTAGCAAACGGGATGCCGAGACCGGAGCTTCCTGAGGGACCGAAGCAAATCGTGGGTAAAGCGGGAGATGTCGTCCTTACACACCACCAGATTGTCCATACTGCGGCACCCAACGCAGCGTCAGATATTCGTTATGCTGTGATCTTCCGTCTGCGTCACGTTGAATGTGAGAAAAACGGTTATGACGCTTACACGGATATATGGAAAGAGTGGCCGGGTATTCAGGAAGTCATCACGGCATCTGATGCCTAAATCGCTTCTCAAAGCAAAAAAATGGGCGGTGCGTTGACACCGCCCACTGATTTTCTATCGAATGTCTTTAATATCTGCCCAAGTTGTGCTCATTTTGCCATTCGGATCAACATCAAAGGGATTCTCAGGTCCGTTTGCAAGGTGTTCAATCTCTTTCTCAGTAAGCGGACGATGGAACAACATAAACTCATCCAAGATTCCTTTGTATGCCCATGTGGGTCCTGTGGCGGCATCAAATGCGCCTGCTTCTGAGCCAATGCCAATGAATCCGTAACGGGACAGTCCAGCACCGATAACTTTAGTGGGTGCCCCAATTTTTTCATCTAATTTACCATCGACGTAGATACGTTTTTCTTTGCCGTCAAACCATGCAACAAGATGGTGCCATTTATCATCTGCTACATCTGTCTTGCCAAACCAATCATGGCAACACGCACAACAGGTATCGAAAGCAACAAAAGTTGTTCCTGCATTTCCGCCGACATCATCACCGACAGCAAAACGGAAAAATTCACTTCTGTCCCAGGACGCAATCATGCCTCTGATGGGTGCTTTGACCCAAGCAGCAAGCGTAATTTCCTCAATCGGGTCAACGTAATGATGTTCCCGCACTGAAATGTAGTCGGTTGCAACCCCAGGAAACTCCATCCCTTCCCCAACTTTGACTTCAACCGATTTGAGTTTGCCTTTGATGAGTCCATCATTTTTGTTGCCTGACACGTCAAGGACATCACCACCCTTGACTGCATCTTTGTTAAAACTGTAGTACATGATGAGGTCGTCCTCCTTGACTGACTGGGCGTCGGTTACCAACACCGGTCCTATTAAAATCAACCCCAACATCAAAAGTCTGAATATATGAACAGATTTCATTGTGAGTCTCCTTCTGAGTCAGATACCTCATTAGTGCTTATCTTCAAAGCAATTAGTGTTTTAGAACATAAGAACTTTCTGTACAAACCCATTGATAAAAAAAGAAGAGTGATAGTTAATAACAACCACCCTATTTTCTTAATAATAAATTCAGACACTATCTTTGTCAAGAAAAATTAGGTCTATTTGGTTTTTTATGATACAAGATACGTAGGTCCTGTGTTAAAGAGATATGGATCCATCACCAATTCTTGGAACATATAAGTTGTTTCGCCTGTTAGCAAGCCGAGTATAGCCCATATACATCCCAATACAAAGTCCCCAAGAACCAATCCAAGAAACAGTGGAGCTGCCCTGCGATACCCTCGGATACCACCATACTTCAATGCCATCCATTTCACCAACCAGCAGAACAGGAACGGAAACCAGAGATAGTTAAAATAGGAGTAACCCGTCAATGGATAGGCAAGCGGATAGAGTGGCCACCAGAATAAACGGAGACGTAATACAGTTCCAAGAACCACAAACACCAGACCGAAAGATGTCGCGCCGAGTTGGGCAAAATCTGGATCTGTCGGTTGCTGTAACAGTCGCGCGATAGCGTTATAGGCGAGGTTACCACGCCAAGCTCCTGGTGCTCCCCATTTATATCCGAGTTCAAGGAACGCCCAGAATGTGATAGCAATAGACAGAAATGATGCCAACAGACACACTTTCCAGAGTTTTCGGGTATCAATTGCAATGCTGCCTTTCGCGACGCTGGCGCGTTCTGCCAGTTTGAAACTTTCCAGATAGGCTGGCATCGGTTTGTTCAGAAACTCCTTCGTATGTGTCCAATAAGGTGCAGCGACAGTCAGTGTTTGTGGTGAGATACGGCGGCTTCCAGTCATCGCAACGATGAGTTGAAACGGACCGAAAAAATGGATACCGTGCATGAGGGGACCCAGTTCAGCGCGCATCCGTGTAAATCCAAACAGGATCATATAGTAGATGCCAAAGAACGCAATCGCAAAACTGATGGACATTCCAGCACGATAACAGAAACCGACTAAAAACACGCTCCCTAACACTGCTCCCCAAACTGCTGTACGATAGCGCATCGGTTCTCTCTTATCTCCGGTAATCTGTTCTGCGCCGACTGCTGCTTTCAGCACACGCCATAGGTGTTTCCTCGCCAGCCATAGCGTTACAACAACAATACCGAAATAACCACCCAATACCTGCTGATCTGCGAAAGGATAGTGTGGTACATTTATGCCCATCAGACTTCCGAGAATGTATTGCAGCTTCCATATAAAATAGAAGAACCAGCAGGAAAAGAGCAAACCGAGCGGGACCAAAAAGGTGAGTCCAATGATAAACGGGTTGGCTTGGATTCGCACACCGGGCCACCCGCGGAGTGTGTTCCAAGGACGTTCCACGAGGTGTGTTGTCAGGTTATAAGAAAGTGGGATTTTGGGTAGTACGGGGAAAAGCGCGTGCAGACCGTTGAATAAACTAATACCAACGGCAATACTGAAACCGAGCCATAGTAGTCGGTTTCTGAAAAAATCGACCCGCGTCATCTCAAACGGTAAATCGACTAACGGATATGTCAATCTTTCCTGCTCTATCCACTGTCTGCGGATGATGCTGTTGATGCAAATCATCACAAAGCAGAGTACTGTCAGGAACAGTGTCCACCAGACAAGCGGTTGGATCCAACCCTTTATGCGAGTAGACACATAAAAGGAAGACTCACCTGAGAAGTAGGGTTCCAGCACTTTTTCGGAAGGCTCAAGCCACTGGGGGACATAGCGTAGAAATAGCGTCGCCCATTCGTTTTCAGGTGTAGCAAACCACCGAGCATTTCCTAATGTTCCGAAAATGGTGTGCGTGAAATCCTGCCCACTCACCGAGATAGACACCATAAAAATGCTGTAAATTGTTAGCAGTTCTCCCTGATTTAAAGCATTCTTCGGTAGCCATCGGATAAGTAATCGGTTTGTGCCAATGACGAGGAAGAGACAAAAAATGGCATTGAAAAATATCGTCATTGTCGTGGGATCACCGAGGTTCCACACTGTTTCTAACTGTACGACGAGATAGACGTTGAGCGGAATGAAGGCTATACCTATCAGCACCGCACGGAGGGTCACGCCACGTTTAGGGGTCATCTGTTAGGAATTTTTCCATTTTTCCGTGGTCTGTTACCATTGCGATTTTAACCGACTCCATGTCGTCGTAACTTTGCCTATCGGTTCAACAGGGAGTTGTATCCCGTTATTCATATCGCTCCGGATGTCGTCTGCTGAGAGCGCAACACTTAAAATCTGGAGTTCGTCAATAAAACCGTCGATACCGTTGCCGATACGGAGTGGTGCATCGTTCGTTTCGGGATCTTTCGCGTAATCGCCAGAAGCCTCCTCTTTGCCATTGACGAATAACTTGAATGCTTTTTTGTCGTAAACTATTGCGACATGATGCCACTTTTCATCAACGACATTAGTCGCACTCTCCAATTCAACTGCGTCCGTATTTCCATTACTGGCAAAAATGCCGTAGATTTTACCGCCCCACATCTTCAGCGTGTAGTTTCGCGTGAGTCTGTCATTTCCAATCTGTTTGTATGCGATGTTTTGCTCACCACCACCTGTGTCGTTCACGAATTTTACCCACGCCGCAACCGTGAATGTTTTGAGATTGAAGGTATCTGTGTGTTCAACTTCAAGATAAGTGCCGGGTTTAAAACCGACAGCCTTGCCAATTTTTCCGTCTGCCCATTCCAGTTTTCCGCCAACGACGCTCGCGGTATGTTCGTGCCCCGAACTATCAGCAGCTTCACCACCTGCGCCCTCATCAAAAAGCCAGATACCGACAGCGTCTGGATGTTGGGCAGAAGTGGATAAACATATCGCAAAAATAGAGAATACAGTAATCAGAAATAAACAATATTTCATAAATATTTCTCCTTTAGTTTAGGAATATCCACCTACGCCCAATAGCATCCGTTCTTCCTGATCTGCTTCCTCAAGAAAGGCGTGGGTTAACCCGTCTTCGGGTTGTGCGCCGCCATGTGGCGATTTTCGTAACCATGTCGGCGTATAACTTAAAATCAACATGCTGCGTTTAGCATTCAACGTTGGTAAGCCACGATGCCACAGATTGCCATGGATCAACACACCACCACCGGCATTCACCCGTAGTTCGACTTCACCTTCTACGGATTCATAAGTATTCGGGGTTGCCTTGTCTAACCAGTTGTGTGATCCTGGCACAACAGCGACTGCACCCGTGTCCTCGTTCAGATCGTCGAGATAGATGAGACAATCGATACAGTGTGGACGTGAAAACCACGGTGGCAACGGGTTAGAGACCACCCGTAAGTGTTGATGCCACGGGGTTTGCTGTTCCCGATCCTCGCCGGGATAAGAGATACGTGCGCTCAAACCACGCAAACGTACCAACGGTCCCATCATCGCACGGGCAATCGATAAGGTCGGTTGAAACTTTAACAGTTCCAAGAATGTTTCGTCCTTGTCCATTAGGTGCCGCGGAATAAATCCCCAGCCTTTCTTACCGGATATGGCACTATCCCGTTTTTCCCATTCCCGTTCTTCCAAGCGTTCAAGGGCATCCCGTAGTTTTTGGAGTGCCTCGCCCTGAAAAAGCCCTTCACGAACGAGGTAACCCCTCTCGGCAAATGTCTGCAGCTCTTCAGGACTGGCATGCACGTCTACTTCCCAGTGGTTCCCAGTTTCCGCATTTGGATTGTGGTCATTCAGGACTTCGTACTGGAGTTTATGTCGTTCCATATTTACCTCAATAGACAACGTATTTGGAAGGAATCTATTAAATCGTAGGCATCACATTTCCGCCGCAGACGGGGATATACGCACCCGTGATATAGCTCGCGAGATCTGACGCAAGGAATAGCACGGTATTGGCGATTTCTTGAGCAGTACCGCGACGTTGCATTGGCACCTTTTCCCAGTAATGCGCGTCAGATGCGCTCGCTTCACTCTTTTCACTGACAGTCCATCCCGGCGCGACTTGGTTGACGGTGATACCGTGTGCCCCTACCTCTTTAGCCAGCACCCGCAGGACGCCGTCCATACCCCGTTTACCGGATGTATACGCGCTCTGTCCAGCGAAGTTTTGCATTGAACATTCGGTATTAATACTGATAACACGTCCCCATTCCGACGCAATCATTCTCGGTACAAAGGCTTGTGCCATATACACATTATGCAGGACACATGACTGGAACTGACTTTCGTAATCTTCTGGAGATTGTTCTAAAACGGAAGTCCACGTATACTGAATGACAGC
The DNA here is from genome assembly GCA_958295815.1 of Candidatus Poribacteria bacterium. Taxonomy (GTDB): domain Bacteria; phylum Poribacteria; class WGA-4E; order WGA-4E; family WGA-3G; genus WGA-3G. The sequence continues at coordinate 2,366,708 of OY282374.1, forward strand.
ATTATTGACGATGATGTCGGCTGGACCTAATTCCTCCAGAACGGCATCACGCATAGAATTTATCGAATCCTGATCCGTGACATCTGCCTGCACAACAACCGCCCGTACGCCCTTGGCAGTGATTTCATCGTGTAGAAGGCGTGCGCTCTCTTGATCCCGGTAGTAGCAGATTGCAATATCTGCACCGGCTTGCGCCAAGGTTCTTACCATGACGCGCCCTAACGCCCCTGAACCCCCTGTGATGACCGCAACTTTCTTGCTAAGATCAATCGGAATCATGTTTTCCTCTGTATGTCACTGTAATAAATCAGTAGGAATACGAGACATTGGATAGTTGGCATCCTCGTCGCGATTCGCAACGATTTCCGGGATTTCGCGATCCCAATAGTCGGGTACGGTATTAGGACGACTGTGCCATGCGAGTATTAGTGTGCGTCGAATATCGGTGTAGTTTTTGTGAGCAGAATGTAAGATGCGAGCGTCTGCTATTACCAACGAACCGGCTTTTGCACAGACATCGACCTGATCCGGGTGATCACTAAACATGATCGGATGGTCCTCTTCAATGAAACGTGCACCTTGTTCGTGTGCAGGCACTAATATATCGTGTAAATCGATACGCTTGCGGTGTGTGCCTGGAATAACTTTTAGACATCCATTTTCCCGCGATGTATCGGTAAGATAATAATTAAGAAAAATCGTCTGAGGCCACGGCGCGACGCTGAGGGGATCGTTCCAGCGCATCCAATCTTGGTGCCAATAGAGTGGGGGTCCCCCCGCCTCCTTTGTCAGAATAATGATCCCTCCGGATGTTGTGAAATCTCCGAACCCAATTTGTTCTAACGCCACGCATGATGGCTCCCATTCCAGCAGCTTGTGAATGTGCTTGTTATCTTCACCGCGGACATTGACGTGTTGTCCTTGATAGATGACATCTTTGGGTTCCTCGTGTCCTGCGATAAGCCGTTCTGATTCGTCTCGGAGTTCCTGTAAAAATTCCTCACTCAAAACATCGTCAATGACGCAGAAACCCTCTTCGATCATCTGTTCCCGTTTTTGTAATGCAACTTCAGGTGTCATCGCTTACTCCTTTACGTGAAATGCGATTCTGACATTAATTCCGTCCAATAGTTTGCTGAACGCAAGTTTTTGTTATTTTATACGAATTCGTGAGAGAAAACAACAATTTTTCGCATCCTTGTCTATTTTTCTTTTCTGAGCAACCAATCTTGACCGACTTTACAAGTTTATGTTATACTTTTGAAATAATAGGAGGCAAGACAGATGATCACTCGGAAGGACATACAAGCAACTTGTGACGACATTGTTCGTGAATTCGCGCCGTTGCAGGTTATTCTTTTTGGGTCTTATGCGTACGGCACGCCAACTGAAGATTCGGATGTAGACTTGCTTGTAGTTATGGATATTCCTGAATCGGAAACAAATCGCCAAACGTCAGAGATTCGACAACGTATCCCGCATCGATTCCCTATGGATCTGCTTGTGCGTTCTCCGGAGGAGATCGCCTTTCGTGTTTCATACAACGATTGGTTTCTTCGCGAGATTCTTGAAAAAGGGGATGTGCTTTATGAGTCCAGTGAATTTTCCTATAATATTGAAAAGCATCAGGGATCGCTCTGCGAGGAGATCGGCATTATGAATGTATTAACACTGGAGTGGGTACAGAAAGCGGAAGAAGACTATGCTGCAGCAAAATGGCAACAGAGAGCCCCAATGCTAAACTATAATCTAATCTGCTTCCTCAGCCAACAGTGTGCCGAAAAATACCTAAAGGCATGGCTTCAAGAAACAAACATTCCCTTTACAAGGACTCACGATCTCGGAACACTACTGGACCTGATTACACCGGCCATCCCCACTTGGCGCGCTTGGCGGTCCGACTTGTCGAAACTTTCCAAATATGCAGTGATCACTCGCTATCCTGGTGGTTCAGCGACTCCGGGAGATACGGAACAGGCAATGCAAATCTGCACGAAGGTGCGTCAGGCAATTCGATCAGAACTCAAACTTCCTCAAAACTAATTAGAAAAGTAGGTTTGGCAAATGAAAACGACAGGAAAAACTGTAAATATTCCGGTACTTGAGATCTCTTCAGAGGAACGTGCTGAAAATAAACTCACACCTGAAAGCGTTGGTGCTGGTACGCGCCTCTTACGCGAGGCAGGCTTAGTGGTTATCGAAAGCGTGCTCCCTCGTGATTGGATAGCAGAACTCGATGTCGCTATGGAAACTGTGCTTAGTAATGAAGAAGAGCGGCAAAATGGCGAAAATCCGATGCTAAAAATGCCATTCATGGACCCTCGCGTCATTGATAACCCCTTCGCAATGCAGATTCTCAAAGCGGCTATGGGTGAGCAAATCTTCGCGTATCTGCCTTATGGATGCAACAGCACACGTCCAGGTAATGACATTCAGTGGATTCATCGAGATTCCGGTCAACTCTTCCCTGAACTCCCGTTCGCACTACCTGTTTCAACAATTGTCGTTAATATACCACTTGTAGATTTTACTGTGGAAAACGGTGCAACAGAGGTATGGCCCGGTTCGCATCTCATTATAGATGACCCGGCGGTACGTAATTCACCATACAACGTCTGTGAAGAAGAGCGTGCTGCACAACACCCCTCTTTTCAGTTAGAAATGCCTGCAGGTTCAGTCGTTGTTCGCGATATGCGGTGTTGGCACCGAGCAATGCCGAACCGTTCGCAAACTATTCGACACATGCTTGCGCTTGTTTATTTCCGTCGATTTCACCACTCCCCCAATGCTCCAGGAATCTTCGGCGCACGGGTTCCAGATGAGATATGGAATAACATGTCTGAAGAAGCCCAAGAAGTATATCGCTTTCAGGCACACGATTAAGGAAGAAATATGGAACGCACATTGCTGATTCACCCAGAAATGCCTGAGTTGGACAGAGAACACGGTTTCTCGAATATCAACGGTCCCTCACTCGTTCGTGTGCCAGAATGGGTAGAAGATCCGTTAGGTAAATATTACCTCTATTTCGCACATCACCGCGGTGCCTATATCCGACTGGCTTACGCTGACGCAATTGAAGGTCCTTACACCGTGCATCGTCCTGGTGCATTACATCGGGATAATACTGTTTTTCGAGGGCGTGACCACATTGCATCGCCGGATGTACACATAGACGAAGAGAATCGCCGCTTCTTTATGTACTTCCACGGCAATTACGGTGGTGGGCAAGCAACCTGTTGGGCTACCTCTACCGACGGTCTGAATTACACTCCTTCAGACACACTGGATAAGCGAAACGGTGCCTATTTTCGGGTGTTCTGGTGGAATGCCCATCCTTATGCGACACATCACGGTTGGATTAGTCGGGCACAAACACCAGAATGGAAAGCGTCATTTACCGAGCGGGATACCCCACTCTTTCCGCGGAAGTCCGATGACGACAATACCGGTTTCCCACGTCATACGGCAAATCACTTGGAAGGCGACACCTTAACAGTCTATTATTCGCTTTATGGAGATAGTCCAGAACGTATTAGAAAAAGCACTGTGCAGTTGACTGACGATTGGAATGATTGGCATCCGTCTGAACCGATAGAGGTTATCGCGCCGAAATATGATTTTGAAGGGGTGGATTTGCCGATTAAGCCGTCAACGGGTGGGTTGGATCGGGAACGCGTGCATGAACTCCGTGATCCTGCTATCTATTGTGAGGACGGAAAAACATGGCTACTGTATTCAGTTGCGGGGGAACAAGGGATCGCAATTACTGACGTTTCTCAATGAGTCTTCCGACAAAAAAAATCAAAACGCCGAGCGTCATGAAACCCATTTCCACGCCCATTGCTTTGGATTCACTGTAATCGAACGGATTGACCCAACCTAAATAGAGTGCTGCACCTAAGCATACTATGCCCATCAGTTCAAAAGTCTTACCGATGTAATACACAAATTCTCCGATGCTATTTATAGTAAAACCTACAATCACATGGACCCTTGTAAAGCGTCGGGGTTACAAACCCCTCCTACAAAGAGCAGATCTCATGTGTGTTAATAATATCTATACAACAATGTATATTAGTAGAGGCTTTTAATATGTCCCCACTGAACCAATTTTTGCTGTTGGTTCGGCTCAATTCGTGCTGTGAAAATCAGGTCAGGAAGAAATTCGTCTTCCTCCGTATAACCCTCTGGTGCCCACCCTATTTTATGTTGAAGCTGCCCGTTATCGACATCGTTGTAGGCAATATCGAATCCGATGACGTTCCCTTTCCTGGCGAGATCGTCCAGGCGGAAACTTAATTCACAGGTCTGTCCATCGTTTCCCCATGCGACTCGTGTGAGTGGAGATTTTAACGTTCCCATCTCCTTGTGAATCGGAATTTCGAAACGGTAGAGAGCATCTTTCCGTCCTGAGTGGTGTGGATCTATATGAAGAATAATGTGATCTTCGCGGGCAAGTTTTTTTTGATGCGTTTCAAATTGGTCGTCCAATATTTTAATAGCTACATAAAGGAATCCGTTCCGCCAAACGGCTGCAAAAGAGCCACTGAAATCAGGAGATTCAGGCAAATGGTCCCCAGAAATTAAGTCTTGATCCAATTTCCCGGGGATCACTTTCTCCCACACGGGATCGTCGAGATAACCATCTACGATCGGAGCGACTGCAACGAGGTCTGCGTTATATTGAAAATTTTGAAGACTTGCACCCGTAACGTGCCCTAATGCATAAGGCATCGCTATGAGAAAAAGGCTAAGTGTCACAAATACATATCTATTAAGCTTCATGAGTTCCTCCTTCTTAGGATGACTCGTAGGATCGAACTTTTTTAATGAGATCCGTTCGCTATATTTTTTATTCCTCTCTATTTAGAGGACTTTGATAAATTTTACTTTGTATTATTTTTGCGATCAATGTGTGCTGTAAATATACACTTTGCAGCTAATCAAAAACACTATTGTGTCTGTCTCATAGTTGCTTCCTTAAAAAGTATACCTTAAAAACGGATATTTATCCAGTTAAAATTGCATTATGACAGATTCAAGATTCATGAATTAGCCGTATTTTTAAATTCAGTTGAAATTTGACAAAAAATTTGGTATACTTTTAAACAGGTTATGAAATCGCATTTTTGTCTGAGATCAGATTTTTATAGAGAGGCAATTGGTTGTGAATAAAAATACAAGAAGCATGGTGATTTGGTGGCTGATTATTGCTGGGATTGTTGTCTTCGGCATCTATCAGTTATTCAACCGCAGAGATCCTGTTTACCAACTGGCAACCTCTGATTTTCACCAATACATAAAACAGGGACCAGACCTATTTGATGGGTATCTCGTATTAGATGAGGAATGGGTTGAAGGACGATTTCGCGCAGAGAGCCTGAACCAAATTCGCGCCGAAATCTTGAGCACTGTACCACCCCAAGAACAAGAAACCCATCTCCCACCGAAATGGGAAGGCGAATTTAGAGCAAGCCGTGATACAATAGATGACTACGACATTCAAGCAAAGCTTGATGTGTCCGAAATTGACTATACTGTCAAGCCGCCATCCAAGTTTTCCCAAGGATGGCTCATTTTGGGGACGACCATCGTCCCGCTTCTCATTTTTTTAGGATTAATGATTTTCCTGTCCCGTCAGATGCAAGGCAGCGGAAATCGTGCACTCTCCTTTGGAAAAAGCCGCGCAAGGCTCCACTCCGAGACTCAAAAGAAAATAACATTTGAAGATGTCGCCGGTGTTGATGAAGCAAAAGAAGCACTTGAGGAAGTTATTGAATTTCTTAAAGCCCCGAAAAAGTTTGAACGTCTCGGCGGTCGGATTCCTAAGGGTGTTCTACTGATGGGACCCCCGGGTACCGGTAAAACAATGCTGGCACAAGCTGTCGCTGGTGAAGCAGAGGTTCCGTTCTATAGCATCAGCGGTTCTGATTTTGTCGAAATGTTCGTCGGTGTAGGTGCATCTCGTGTCCGAGACCTCTTTGAAACTGGAAAGAAAAACGCACCTTGTATTATATTTATCGATGAATTGGATGCTGTTGGTAGACACCGTGGCGCGGGAATCGGTGGTGGACATGATGAACGCGAGCAGACGCTAAACCAGCTGCTTGTTGAAATGCAAGGGTTTGATGCCTCTGAAGGGGTGATTCTCATCGCAGCAACAAACCGTCCGGACGTTCTGGATCCAGCACTCCTCCGACCGGGTAGATTCGACCGACAAATCGTTGTCGATCTTCCAGATGTCCGTGGTAGAGAAGCGATACTCAACGTTCATACAAAAGAGCCTTTTAAACTTGCTGAAGATGTCAATTTGGGTATCTTGGCTAAAGCAACACCTGGGTTCTCCGGCGCAGACCTTGAGAATATGGCAAATGAAGCCGCACTTCTTGCCGCAAGGTGCGATAAAGAACATATTGACATGCTCTGTTTTGATGAAGCAAAAGATCGAGTCCTTATGGGACCTGAACGTCGGAGCCTTGTTATTAGTGATGAAGAAAGACGCGTCACTGCCTATCACGAAGCTGGACATGCGCTTATGTTACATTTCGTGCCGGAAAGCGATCCTAACTACAAGTGTACGATTGTCCCGCGTGGTAGAGCTCTCGGTGTTACAGCAAAACTCCCGCTTGAAGAACGCCATAATATGAGCAGAAAGCGGCTACTGGCACACATAATTTTTGCACTTGGCGGTCGTGTCGCTGAGGAAATTATCTTCGGCGAGCAGACGACAGGCGCACAAAACGATTTTGAGCAGGCTACAAGCCTCGCACGTCGAATGGTTACACAATGGGGGATGAGCCACATGGGACCCCTCACTTTCGGGAGACGCGATGAACAGGTTTTCCTCGGTAAGGAATTGGCTGTCCATCAGGATTATAGCGAAAAAACTGCCATTGAGATCGATAAGGCTGTCCATGATATTGTCACGGAATGCTACAAAAAAGCATACGATATTTTGGAGACCAATCTCGACGGTTTGAAGCTGCTAGCGGACGCGTTGTTGGAACGTGAAACCCTTGTTACCGAAGACATCGACGAAATCCTTGGACCCCGTCCTCAACTGCCCGCGCAAACAATCGTATGAATTGTCGTGGGAAGACACTCACATTAGGCACAAACACACATCTAATGGGCATCTTAAACGTCACCCCCGACTCTTTTTCCGATGGCGGGGACTACCTTGATGTCCAACGTGCAGTTGCGCACGCTAAAATGATGGTTGCTGAAGGTGCTACGCTCATTGATATCGGTGGAGAGTCTTCACGTCCGGGGGCATCGCCAGTGTCGGTTGATGAAGAATTAGCACGGGTCGTTCCGGTCATTCAGGCACTTGCTGATGCGGTCGATGTGCTCATTTCTGTTGATACATACAAAGCTGAGGTAGCGAGATACGCACTTGAGGCTGGCGCGCATATTGTTAATGACATCACTGCACTTTCTGGCGATCCGGTAATGGCAACAGTTGTCGCTGAGATGGAAGCGGGTGTTGTTCTGATGCACATGAAAGGAACACCGCGTACGATGCAACAGGCACCACACTATAACGATGTCGTTAGTGAGATTCGATCATGGCTTCAGGAAAAGGCGCGAAATGCTGAAGCACGAGGCATTGCTGGCGAACGTATTATTGTTGACCCCGGCATCGGATTTGGTAAAACTACGGAACATAACCTTGAGATACTCAAACGTCTCTCCGAATTCCGAGAGTTGAACAAACCGCTCCTCGTAGGCACTTCACGTAAGTCATTTATCGGAAACATATTAGGGGTTCCCGTAACAGATCGCGTTGAAGGTACAGCTGCGACAGTGTGTTGGGCAATTACGAACGGAGCGGACATCGTGCGGGTGCATGATGTCAAGGCAAACGTTCGTGCTGCGCAAATGACGGATGCACTCTATAGATAAATCGATGCACCACCAAAAGATTCAGGGAATTGGTATTGATATTGTCGAGGTCGAACGGATTCGAGAGGCATCCCGTCGATGGGGAGCTCGTTTTGAACAACGGGTCTACACGCAACAGGAACTCGCTTATTGTGGTGACACTCCGACTCGATACTGGCGACTCGCTGCCCGTTTTGCTGCTAAAGAGGCAGCCCTCAAAGCACTCGGTACAGGCTTAATCACGGGTATGCGCTGGCAAGATGTGGAAGTTCAACCCAATGCAGTCGGGAAACCGGAGCTTGTCTTACACGGCGAAGTCCAACGTTATGCCAAGGCATGTAATGTCAGTTCGATATTCGTCTCTATGTCCCATACAAATGCCTACGCTGTAGCACAGGTAACCCTCTGTTCTACTTGATCCAACGGGCATGCCTATACCCAACTCCCTATATTTGAAAAGTTGATGTTTTACTGTGTCTTTGATATGAGGTATAAATGAAATACGTTCACAGGTGGCTTTTCCTCGTATGCTATTTTTTGATTTGGAGTAGTATTGCTTCGGCGGCGAACACGACAGCAACGGCGGATAGTTTCCTTAAACAGTTAATCGGTGCTGAGTATCACGGAATGGGAGGCAGCTTTGCTGGTGGCACCCGCGGTGCAGATGCCCTCGGTAACAATCCTGCCGGTATCAGTGCTCCAGGTGGAAATAGATTAGTGGTTCATACAATCCGTTTTCCGCGAACGATCGCCTTACTCTCTAAGCCGAACCACGATTCTGCTTACGAAGATTATAGTCGGTTTGAACAGGGGGCATCTGGTATAGAAATGTTAAATTGGGTGATGCCAATGGGTAAATTCGGCACACTTGGGTTAGCAGTCGCCTTTGGGCAGGACGGTCCTTTCCGCCGTGTAAACTATCTTGGAAAAGCGATTAACAGTTTTCCTGAAAATAATCTCGCTGCAGGTTTCGGCTACGGTGTAAATATATTTGGTAACACCGTTGTCGGTTTTGATGCGAAATGGCTACGCTCTAAAGTGGTGGATGCTGATGCCACAGAGCATATCGGACATGGATATGCCTATAACGTCGGTATTATCCAGCAATTTGGTAGCGCACTTCACGTCGGTATCGCTGCGCGGAACTTAAGTAACGGACTTTCCTTTTCTAATATTGCCATTCCAGATAAAATAGAACGCACAATTGTTGTCGGTATTGCCTATCAACGAGAAATATCAGACATATCGCTGCGTATTGGGTTAGACGCACACCCACCCTTCAGTGATGGCATTCAGGCAAATGTTGGCGCTGAAGTGTGGTATCGAAATCGGATCGGTGGTAGAATTGGGTTTCTCAGGCATACTGAAAAACGTTATGCCTCCGTTTTTCTACTCCAAGACGCTGCGTTTGAAACACAGGAGCGACTCTGGAAGGCAGAAGGGATATCCTACGGGATCGGGTTCCGATTCGGTAGCCTGACACTTAACGTCGGATATACCCCACAATTTAGACCTACGGTAGGAGAAGAGGAACGTCTTCACGTCGCTCAAGGTGAAGCGGTTTACACCTTTTCAATAGGGCAAACTTTTTAAACTGCCAGGACGCCAGTCTGAACTATGTCTGACCAATATAGAACAGTGGCAGGAATTGCCAGCGCACATCATGTTGTGAAAAAGTCGAGATTTTTTGGTGAGGCGACTGCTGTACATACGCAAGGAGCAGTAAAAGACTTTCTCGTCCAGGTCCAAGAGCGTAGTCCTCGCGCCTCACACTACTGTTACGCTTACAGCATCGGCAAGAGAACGACTCTGCGAGAGTATGCCACGGATGCCGGAGAACCGACACACTCCGCGGGTCCTCCTATCCTCGCTGCTATTCGTGCTTTCGACTTATGTAACACGGTCTGCGTTGTTACCCGGTATTATGGCGGAATTAACCTCGGGGTAGGCGGATTAATTCGCGCTTATGGTCGGTGTGCAAGAGAATGTCTCGGAAACGCTAAAATTGAGACACAAATCTTTTATCAAAATTTGTACGTGAAAGTCAGTTATTCAGACATTGGAGCTGTTGTTACACTGTGTAAGAGATCAGGTGGTAAGGTCGTTGACATCAAATATAACCCAGACCCAATTATTGAAATTCAGATCCGAGAAAATGCGCTCCAGGCTTTCCAATCGAAACTCAAAAGTGTTGGAGTCGTTGCAGAATAAGTTTTATTATGTTTAAATTAAAGTCCGGACTTGCCGGAGGAATTCACAATGAGCAATATCGAGATAAAGTATACAACAACGCATGAATGGGCTGAGATTCTCGATTCAATGGAATGTAGCGTCGGAATCACCGAACGCGCTCAAGAAATCTATAGCAACATAATTTATATTGAATTACCGTCCCTTAGTGAATATGAGCAAGATGAAATTATGGGGCGTGTTGAAACCTCTGATGGCAGAAATTTTTATATCCATGCCCCCGTAAGCGGTGAGGTTTATGAGGTCAATGGTGCGCTTGAGGAAGATATTGATCTCATCAATCGTTTCCCGGAGGGTGATGGATGGATTTGTAAACTCCATATTGAGAACCCAAGTGAGATAGAGGCACTTCTTACGCTTCAAGAATATCATGCGTTTGAAGAGGAAGAACTTAATGAAGAGGAATACCTGCCAGAGACCGATTTTTACGAAGACATTGAGGATTATTAAACCTCGAACTATCACATGAAGAAAACCTACGATTGAATCTTGAGGAGGAATGCTATGTCAGAAACAGAAAAAATTCGAATCGGGCACAGTCCAGATTCTGATGATGCGTTTATGTTCTATGCCTTGGCAAAGGGGCTACTTGAAACCGAACCGTATGAAATCGTGCATGTTATAGAGGATATTGAGACACTGAATCGGCGGGCACTCGCTGCTGAACTTGAAGTTACAGCGGTCTCTGTTCATGCGTACGCTTATATCGCGAAAGATTATGCGCTCATGCCCTGTGGTGCGAGCATCGGGGATCGCTACGGACCACTCGTTGTTTCTAAAGCACCGATGGACACCCTTGAAGGTAAACGTATCGCTATCCCCGGCAAAATGACGACTGCCTATCTTACACTCAGTCTTGTCCAACCTAATTTTGAGGCAGAAGTTCGTCCCTTTGATAAAATATTAGATGCTGTTCAACAGGACGAAGTAGACGCAGGACTCATTATTCATGAGGGACAGTTGACTTATGCGCGCGAGGGACTTCACAAAGTCATCGACTTAGGAGAGTGGTGGTATGAGGAGACAGGACTTCCGTTACCACTTGGTGCTAATGTTATACGGCGTGATCTCGGTACCGAGAAAATTCGTCAGATAACGGCACTACTCAAACACAGCATTCAGTACTCACTTGAACATCGAGCGCGCGGGCTGGAGTACGCAATGACTTATGCCCGCGACATGGAGACGTCTCTTGCTGATAAGTTTGTTGGGATGTATGTCAATGACTATACTCTTGATTATGGTGAGAAAGGTAGAGCGGGGGTCCGAGAGTTACTGCACCGAGGCAATGACGCAGGTATCATTCCACATCGTGTAGACGCTGACTTTGTCACTCTCGATTAATTGTTACGATACTCTCTGTCTGGCGAGGTATGTGTACCTCGCCACTTTCTGTACAAGAGAAACTATGGATACGAAACGCCGTAGATATTTCCATTTGGAAGACGCTGATGGTGAGAGGCTCGCCTATGGGGTTCTCTATGATGAGGGAAATGTACAGATCCTATGGCGAGCAGACTACGGCTACACTGCAGAGCAGTATTCCTCCCTCACACAGGTTTTAGGGATGATGGCAGAGATTGCTGTTCTCCGTTTTGAAGACGATGAAGCGTAGAAAATAGAAGATAGGGCACTAACGCAGCCTTCGATCCGCTAATTTGATAATCTCTCCGGTTTCCTGTGCGATGTACATGTAGCCCAACCCATCTAATACAATCCCTTCCTGTTCATCACCGGGTAAGAGATATTGCCCCAGAATAGTGCCTTCCCTTTTCAGTTCCACCAATAAGTTGCTTGTATCGCTGACTAAGACCAGATGATCACCTTGCGCATCATAAGCCAATCCTGAAATATCAATGAAGTTCATCCGGTATGCGTTGATAATGGTGCCTTCTGCCTTGCGCGTTGTTGCAGAACGGAGCGGAACCATTACTTCACATATAACTGATGGTTCATCTTTCGGTTTGAGGCTAAACGATTGATTGCCAACCCAGAAGGTCCCTCCTTCTGGATGCGAAACATCTGGGACAAAGGCGATGGCTTCAATACCCATACCACCTTTTTTCAAGATTTGTTCGCCTTCAAAATTTCGCGCGATGCTGAATTCTCTCTGAATACTCAGGGTCTCCGGATCCAGTTCTAGGATTGTCTCGTCGCCTTCCACTACAGCGTACAGCAACCCCGTGTTTGGATTGACTGTGATCCCCTCAATATCAAGTTCACTTAGATTTTTTGACTGAACAATATTCCCGTTTAGTTGGGTTTCATAGATACTACCTGAGTCATCGGCGACGAATAGACTCCGCCGTGCTGCGTGATAGGTTATACCTGAAGGCTCCGCGATTTGCGATTTTGTGATGTTCCCGACCCAATTATATGGAAGTCCGACTGGCCGTGATTCCGCAGTTTTTTTCGTTGAAATTTCTTCCATCTGGATAAGGAAGTAAACGAGAGCAACACCGATGCTAATAATAGCAATGATCAAGAGCACTTTTTTATACGACATTCGGTTTCCCCCTATTTTGTATTTATAGTGAATTACCGAAGTATGCTGGAATATATCAAAAATAGTGTTATGTCAACGTAATCTCTGTGTTAAAATTGTTAAAAGATTTTCCACAATACCACTGTATTTCCGGGGCAAAATTCCTGCTTAAAAGCGTCTCTACAATGTTTTGCATATACTATATCATATTTTTTGACACCAATCAACAAAAAAGTTAGACTTTATAGCAATTTACTTTTTTGTGTGAAACAATATTTTTTCCTTGACAAACTGCCAATGCTAATTGTATCTTATTTTAACTCGCTATTTGGTTCACAAGCGATGCGTTAACGTTCTGCTGCAAAATGCGTCTGATTCAGTTAGGTGATATAGATGCTTACTAATGGGATTTGTGAGATCAAACCTCTATGTTCAGCGTCCGGTGATACTACAAATAAGGATCGGTTATGACTAACATGCCGAGGCTCGTCGTTGAAGTTTATGAACATGTGAACTTTCAAGGACGTAAAGTAACGCTCATTGAATCCATACCGAATTCCGGGGAAATCGGCGCACAAGATATTATCTCCTCGATTAAGATTTATAAGGGTCCCGGATTCAACGCGTCGCCAAACTATAAAGCCGTTTTTCATGAGCATGAGAACTATAAGGGACGCCGACTTGTACTCTCCCCTGGGTTCTATCCGAATATTCATGATATCCCCTACAACTTCGGGGATGCAATTACGGCTATCAGTTTCAGCCCATCGGCGCATCCGACACCCCCTGAATATGGGGCTGTGCCAGTTATCATCGAAGTGTTTAATAATGTAGACTATAGTGGGCAGCGAAGTGTTATAATGCGAGATGTCAGTTCAATGTTCGATGTCGGTATGAACGATACGGTTTCCTCAATTCGTATTCAGCGAGGTCCCAGTTTTCCATTCAGCGGGTGTCATGTTATTTTCTACGAACACGTAAATTTTGAGGGACGCCGGTTAAATGTGAGTTTAGGTTCTCGAGAATTCCAGTTGGCACTTCGCAATCTTAGGGCACTTCCGCATTCGCAATCATTTTCAGATATTATTTCCTCTATAAAGATCGTGCCTTTAGGCGTATTTCGGGTCTTGGTCGTTGTTGGTGATAGTATGTCAGGCGAACCAGCGGTATTAGAATCGCTCACGACAATAGAAGGGTTAGAGTTCCAATTCACTACGGTGCACGTCAATGACAATCCTGACAATCGTGGTGATGCCAATAATGCGGTCAAGCTTTCAAGCATCGGACTTTCAGACTACGATATCATCTGGTTTACATGGAACGCGACGGGACATGACGGCGAGTATTTTCTTGAAGATGCGGATCGGGCGATTCGAGACTTTGTACGCAAGGGCGGGGTCGTCTGGGCTTCCGCAATGGATAACAATATCACTCCACCCGACGGCGTGCATACTACCGAACCGCAGTGGCGTGGAGACTGGTTGCCAGTGAATCAGCATCCGATAAAGGTTATTAATTCCAACGATGGCAACGTTCGAGTTACTGATGACGGCCAAAAAACCGGTATGTTTACCTGGCCCCATAAGGTTAACGTTGATACCTTAATAACCGACGACCATTGGGTGACAAATGACCGAAGTTACCGAAAATTAGCTGTTAGGGAAGATAACGGTGATGCTGTTAGTCTCCAATTACAGTGGGGAGACGGCTATTATGTCGCTTTTGCAGTTGATACACGCGATCCACATCGCACTACAGTCGCCAGACCGCTCATTGAGAATGCCCTGTGTTACTTAGCGAACCTGGCGTGGCAGACTTCTCCTCGTCAACCGCTCAAGGGGCGATACCGGACGCACCTGAGCAGCGAAACAATCTTCCGGTAAAGTTTTCTAAGCACGCTATACAAGGCACACCTGTGCCTCTGGTCTATATTCTATATCTTATAGGAGAATTGAATGCGTTTCATTGCTGTTATCGTCTTCTTGATTGCCATAGCCATTGCTGTCGGATGGTTTGCCTTCAAAAATCTTGACAGTCTTGGGGAGAGCGGTGTAATGCGTGTAATATCGTTTGTTATACTCGTCCTGCTTGCTATCTTAGCAGCTTTCGTGGCTATGGTAATCCGCTACAGGATACCTAAAGCGGATGTGGCACTGGTGCGAACAGGTGGTTCCAAAGAGAAAATTCGTATCACCGGCGGACTTTGGGTTAACACAATCATCCACGAAATTAAAGAAATCTCTCTTAACACCATGCGGATTGAGGTAATCCGTGAGGGACCAGAGGCGTTAATTACTTATGATTTCAACCGCGGTGATGTAGAAGTTGTTTTCTACCTTAAGGTTGAACCTGAGCAAAATGATATTTTGCGCGCAGCACAGGCACTCGGTGATAAGTCCATGACACCGGAAACCGTGCGCGAACTGATAGAACCCAAGCTTGAAGGTGCTTTGCGAAGCGTAGCCGCCGAAAGCGAAATCCAGGATCTGCTTCAGAAACGCCAAGAGTTTGCTGAAAAAGTCCAATCGACATGCGGTGAGGACTTAGAAGTCCAAAATGGATTGACGCTTGAGACTGTTTCGATTATCCGAGTAGACCAGACCCCTGTTGAAACACTGGATGCTGAAAACCGTTTTGATGCTGTTGGTATTCGTGAAATCACTGAAATCACAGCCGAACAAGAGCGGGAAAAGGAACGGATTGTCCAAGAAAAAGAGGTCGCCATCGTTCAAATCGAAGTTGACGCGCGTATCCAGAAACTCGAAGCAGAACAGCAACAAGCGTGGGCTGAGTCCGACCAGCAGAAGAATATCGCTATCTATGCCGCTGAGCGGGAAGCGGAAACCCTGAAATTCCAGTTTGAAATGGAACAAGGTGTCCAAGAACGCGAATACGAGATGAAGCAAGAGGTTGAACGCGCCCGTATTGCACAGGAGCAGATCATCCAAGAACGTGAAATTGAGATGAATCGAGACGTTGAAGTCGCTCGTGTCCAGCAAGAACAGGTGGTCGCTGAACGTGAAATTGAGAAAAATCTCATCGTTGAAACGCAACAAATCGAGCAGTCCAGAGTCGTACAACTCGCCGAAATACAACAGTATCTCACCGTCCAGATGCAGAAGATTGCTCAGGAACAGACGCTTGCTGTTCGTGAGATAGAGAAGGAATTGACGGTAGAAAAAGCACGTATTGCCCAAGAAGAGGGTGTGTCCTTACGGGATATCGAGCGCGAGTTGTCGGTGCAGGTAGCACGCTTTGGTCAAGAACAACAGGTCCAGCAGCGTGAAATCGAGAAGAATCTCGTTGTAGAAACCGCACAGATCGATCAAATGCGGCAGGTCGAAATCGCTGAAATTTCCAAAAAATTGGCGGTAGAACTGACGCGAATTTCGGCGGATCAACAGGAAGTAATCCGCGGTATTGAAAAGATACTCATGGTAGAGAAGGCGCGTATTGCCCAAGAAGAGGGTGTGTCTTTACGGGATATCGAGCGCGAGTTGTCGGTGCAGGTAGCACGCTTTGGTCAAGAACAGCAGGTCCAACAGCGTGAGATTGAGAAGAATCTCGTCGTAGAAACCGCACAGATTGATCAAATGCGACAGGTCGAACTTGCCGAGATTGCGAAGACTTTGACGGTGGAGCGGTCCCGCATCGGTCAGGAATTACAGGTTGCTTTAGTCGATGAGGACCGGAAGATTGATATTGCCAACAAACAGCAGGTGACCGCACTTGCCGAGAAAGAACAGTTAGTTGCTGAAGCCGACCGTATGGGTGCGGAAATCAATGTTACTGCGACAGAACAGGTGAAAGAAGCGGAATGGCAACGAGAAGTCGCTATTATCGGTGCTGAAGCACAAGCACAACCGATTGAACGTCTTGCGGATGCTGTGCTCGCTGAGGCACGTGCGAAAGCACAAGGCGAAATGGCTGAGTATGAAGCCCGAAATGTTGCTGAACAACGCGTCCTCGTCCAAGAGGCGATCATGGAACTCATTGATGAATTCCCAGATATTGTGGAACAGTTGATGCGACCTGTCGAGAAAATTGATAGCATCAAGATTTTGGATATGGGAAACAACGATGGACAAGGCGGCATTAACCGGAGCAATATGGGCAAACTCGCAAATGCCTTACTCGATACAGGTGCTATTTCCCCGATGTTGAAAGAACTTTTTAATTTCGCCGACGTTGATGCCCAGCAGATTACCGATAAAATTGCTGAATATCTGGCGGACCTCGTTAATCGTCCGAGTTGATTTCCACATTTCAGTCCCAGCATTTTTCTTAGGAAAAAGACATGCGACATCAGAGACAGCATACCTCAAGAAGGCGACCCAGACGTCAGCGATGTCGCACCTGCCGATCCGATAACGGCAAACGCATCTGCCCGGCACTCAACGGTATGTTGATTTGTCCAGAGTGCTGTAGAGCCAAAAGGGCAAAGATTCCTGGGTGCGATGAAAGATGCCAGTACTACTCGCCGCTTATTGTATCCAGTAAAAACCATCGATCTCCAGAGCTTCCAGTGCATCGATGTTTTATCAGTCGTTCTAAAGATACAGGTATGTTAATTGTGGTTGGAACTCGGAAACGTCCTGATGGAAATCTGAAGGCGATGTTTGTCCTCCTCGATCTATGGAAAAAGGGGATCCGAGACTGCTTTTTTGACGCTAACCTTTCCGAGAAACGGTTTGAGAAAATCTCACAGAAAATCGCAAAGCACTATAATCTCATGGAACCCATCGATTCCGAAGATGCTGACGAACCCGAAGAACTTGTCCGCTTACCAAAAGATACACTTGTTATTGAGGCAGATGCCGCTGTCCACTTAGATAATGGTGTGAGAATCGTGGAGCACGAGGAAGCTTCCGATGGTCGTGCGATCGACAGTATGTACCGTGCGCGCGCAATTTATGAAATTTACATACCAAAAACGGGTAAGTGGTACGTCTGGCTTCGCGTCTTTTTTGGGAAAGGTGATGATTCTTATTGGATTGGGATGGACGACGCAGCCCCCTATCCTTGGGATCGGGATGGTGGTGAAGGGGCAATCAGAATCTGTCCGGAACACGAAGATAGCACGAAATGGGGACGCTGGCTCTGGCATACCGGTCTTGAAAGTGTCGTAAACAATAAACAGGGGAGCAGTCCAGCCTTTTTCCAAGTCAAACACGCAGGCTACTATCACCTCTGGTCGAAGGGCAGAGAAGAGGGTTCACGTCTGGATCAGATTTTGCTCACTCGCGCCCGAAATTTTGACCCTGAGGTGGAAACGGATGGCAGCGCACTCCCAGTTAAGCATTCACATCAACTTTACGAGTCGGCTTCTCTTCATGAATGTCAGAAATTAATTCGCCACGCCGTCGAAATATCAACCGCTGTTAATACCGAATTGCCATGGGAATTCAAATACGCACTTCGTGATGTTTGGGGCGATATTACCCAATTTCCTGAAATAGAAGGATCGCTCTACAAATGTCCGAAATGCGAAGCGAATCTACCACAACAGGCAGTTGACCTAATGATACAACATGCCCAGTCTGATGATATCCAGTTCTATATCTTATGTCGGAAGTGCGGAGGCGAGTTTGATTAAGCCTTTTGCCTTGTACCTTTGCGGATCCTTCCAGTCTACACCAATGAAAATCACACAGGTCCTAATTGTTAGTATCGTGACTATTGTTCTGTTTTCTACACTGAGCGTCGCAGCACCACCACATCCTTACCTCTATTTCAATGAGGATTCGACGAGCGGTCAATTAGTGCCCAAAACACCGGAAAGTAGAGCAGAATTTCTTGATGCACTGGAGGGGTGTTGTCTTGTCAGGGAACAAGGCGTCTTACAATCTGACGGGATAGAATATGTTCTCGCATTGAAGATAGATTTTGCCGATATGCCGGGACGTAGGGAAGGCGCGGCATTTAATCAATATCTCTTTGGGACAGAAGGCGTGTCTCTCAAAACGTACTATCGCGAAAATTCTTATGGACAGATGGATATACAACCCGGTCCGATGGGTGGCGTTGTGCCAGCAGGGAATGCATGGATTCGTGCTAAAAAGCCGATGACATATTACGGTGAAGGCATCAGAATCCAAGAACGCTACCGAGAATTGATTCGGGAAGCATGTGATGCAGTAGATTCAATCGTCGATTTCTCAAAATATGATAGGGACAACGATGGCGTCGTTGACCATGTCCTCCTCATTCATTCCGGCAACAATCAGGCTGCGTCTGGGGTTGCTGATGATATTTGGTCGATTTTAACGAAAGGTATTAACGGTATTTATGACGGGGTTCGGGTGGATACAGCCGCAGTTGTGGCAGAAGAACCAGATCTTGAACATCCACATTTAGGCATCTATTTTCACGAGTTTTTCCACGATTTCGGTGCCCCTGATGTTTACGGATTTACCTTTACAGATGCTCGCGATCACAAGTGGGGGTTGATGGGGGCTTTCGGTCCGTATCAAGGTCCAGGCGGTTTGGGCATTAGACCGAGCCATATCATAGGCTACCTCAAATGGGATTTCGATGCGAGACCCCAAAACGGACGCCTGGGCTGGATCCAACCCGTTCAGATAACCCAAAACCAAAAAATTGATGTACCAAGTTTTGAACTCGCACCCAAGACCGATAAACTCTTCAAAATTGACATTCAGTCGTCTGTATCATCTGCTCGTGGTGAAGCCACAGAATTCTTTCTCATAGAAAATCGGAATAAAGACTCTGGCGCGACTTTCGATACGCACTTACCTGAATCCGGTATACTGATCTGGCACATTGATGAGACCAATCCGTATCCACCCGGTACTATCGATGCGTCCCAACAGATATGGCTTGAAGATCCAACGGATCCTGAACATCTCGGCATCTCTCAGCAAGACGATGGATTTATAGATATACAACTGATTACTGAAGGTGCCGCTTACTCTGCTGATGATGAACAAACAGCTTTTACGCCAGGTACGTACCCGAACAGCGGTGCCAATGACGGCACTGTTAGCGGCATTTCTATTACGAACATTGGCGCAGAAGGGTTTACTATCCCAATTTTGGTCTCGTTTGGTGATACTTACGAACCCAACGATATGCTCGCAACGGCGTTTCCAATTACATATGGGGAAATCTACGAATCTTTTCTTTTCAGCTTGACGGATACACGTGATGTGTACAGCCTGGAAGCGACTCGAGGCATTACTATTTTGGTAACACTTGCTGACATCCCGCCAGACATGAATTATCGTTTATCCCTCCTGACAGAGACAGGAGAGACACAAGCTATAGCGGAAAATGCGACTGACATCGCTGGACTGAGACTCCTTTATCAACCTGAT
Organism: Candidatus Poribacteria bacterium; assembly: GCA_958295815.1. Taxonomy (GTDB): domain Bacteria; phylum Poribacteria; class WGA-4E; order WGA-4E; family WGA-3G; genus WGA-3G. Next base: position 2,386,667 of record OY282374.1, read on the forward strand.
AGGACAGGCGTATTCTATCTTGTTGTAGAATCGGATGGTGGTTTCAGTAGTGTTGATTCCTACAGACTCCGTGTGGAGCAGCTTCAAGCGGAAGCGTTTGCTATTAAAGACTTGCGGGTCTATCCGAATCCACTCCGTTCAGGGGAAGGTGCCGTGACATTCGCCTATCGCTTCTCGGCTTCCCAAGTTGCGGATAACGTCAATCTTGAGGTATTTATTCCGACTGGTGACCTCATCTATAGTGAAACGCGCGAGAATGTTGCCCCCCAGGGGAAGTTTGAGTGGCGCGCCACGACTTATAGCGGAACACCTGTCGCATCAGGTATCTATATTTATCGCGTCTCCGCGAGTCAAGCGGACGTGCTTGTTCAGGAAATTGGCAAGTTAAGCGTTGTAAAATAGGTGTTAGAAATTCTTCATACATATTTCTTGACTAAAAATTGCAGTTATGCTAATTTTATAAATAAAATGAGTTTTAGGGACATCGTTTGTATCTTACCCCGGTGTTCTTACAATCAGCCGTAGGTGCTTTGCGCGATGATAACTTGAATGCGCTGTAGGGTAAGAAACGAAAAATAACTGTCATTCGTAGAATGGCAGCCAAGGAGGCAATATTATCTATGAAATGGTTGAATAAATTCGCAGCACTTAATCTCGTCTTGCTATTTGCGGTTGCTTTTGGTATCACAGGTTGTGGCACATCACTCTACAACATGTCGCCGATCCAACCCGTGCATAATATAGCGGATGCCCTGTCGGAACAAGCTGCAAAGCCGGACCAAGAAGTGATCGTCCCTGCTGTTCCCTCTGCGGAACTCGCTCAGCCTGTGCTGGATAAGTACGGTATGGAGACAGTCGGATTCCGTGTTGGAAAAGCCCGTAATGCCAATATGGAGGCGATAACCTACATTTTCGCGTTTGACGAATACGCACACGCAGCCGACCAATGGGATAATTTCCTCGGTGAATGGACGGAAACTAAAACCGTAATCGAAACAGGAAGCGGTGAAGATAGGAAGGTTGTTGATGTCCTCATGATGTCTGAGAACCCAAAATTGTTTGACGTTCAGGCAAGACAACCCATCTTAACCAAAACACGTGATGGCATTACCGTTTCTATCGCATATTGGCGCCGGGCAGACCTCGACCGGAAGTATAATCGTGGAAACGCGTTCTCACCGTTTTATGAAACCGAGGCACTCCACCAAGGCGACAAAACAGACGTGTTTTATGTGAAGATTACCAACAATCGAGAGCATAACATCATCTTTGATGTCAAAAAATGCACAATCATCGATCAAGGCGAGAATATCTATACCGGTATGGATTACGATGATTTAGAGGAACGTTTCACATACATGGCACGCGCAACAGGACTCTATGTGAAAAATGGACTCGAAACTGCGCGCCGAATTTTAATCGAGAAACGGATGCCTATTGTTGAAAAGCAGGTAGGTACACGACGGACAGGGATCCCTCCAGGTGAAAGTTCTGAAGGGTTTGTCCCATTCACGCAAACAAAGTTGAATGCGCTTGAGTTAAAGGTTATCCTACCTATTGAAAAGGCACCGCCTCCGGGAGCTGCACAGCGTTATCAAACGATAGAATTTGAGTTCCCTTTCACACATGACAGAGGGATTCGCAACTCACAGCCATCACCTAAGCGTTATTAGTCGCTGAAATAAGAAGTGCTACGCGTGATTCACACGCCTTAAGATGCTCGTGGTCCGATATGCTGCGAGCATCTTTTATTCTTCAACGATCTCGCAGTTTGGTAGTGAATCCAAAAACTGCTTTCCATAGCTTCGGGTCTTAATCCGTGGATCAAGAATAACGACAATCCCGTTGTCAGTTTGTGTTCGGATGAGCCGTCCAAATCCCTGCTTCAACCGAAGAATCGCTTCGGGTAGACTGAATTCAAAAAACTCGTTCCCACCGCTCTCCTTAATCTGCTTTACGCGCGCCTCCATGATTGGGTGCGTCGGCACTTCAAACGGAAGTCTTGTGATGATGACATTACTCAGTGCCTCACCGCGGACATCAACCCCTTCCCAGAAACTCGATGTTCCAAACAAAACCGAGTCGGTATCCTCGCGAAACGCTTGAAGCATATCAGTCCGTGAAAGTTCACCACCCTGTTTGAAAACATCAAGACCGATCGTCTCAAGGTAAGGTGCGATAGCATCGTACACCTCATCCATCATTTTGTAACTTGTAAATAGGACGAACGCCTTACCGTGGGTTAGCTTCAAGTAGTGCCTGATTTTCCGAGTCACTGCTGGCACAAACTCACTACTATTTGGGTCTGGCATATTCCGTGGAATGTGAATCTGGACCTGTTTCTTAAAATCAAAGGGCGAGTGCGCAAGGAGTTCACGACATTCATCTATCCCGACCCGATTTTTAAAGTAAGCAAAGTTACGATTCGTAGAGAGCGTAGCACTTGTCATCACAACGCTGTTTTTTGCTGTAAAGAGATGATCCTCTAACATCTGGTTCACGTTCGCTGGTGTAGCGTTGAGATGGATCCTTGCTGTCCGTCTTCTCATTGATATTTCAGCCCAATAGACATAGTCCGGATCGTCCTGCCGAATTATCATGTCTAATTCCTCGCGGAGGCGTTGACAATAGTTGTAATGTGCAGTAACCTCTTGTTCTTCGTCGTCCGTTGAAGTGCTGTTGCGGAGGCTTTTCAAGGTTTGCTCAATATTTCCAAGCGGGACATCCAATACATTTCTGACAAAATTACTTTCGTGAATCCGCTGTGTAAGCGTCGTGCTGTAATCTCCTTCACTGACTTCTTGCATAGCATCGATAATCGTGGTAAACAGGATTTTTGACTGTTCACTCGCTTCTTCAACCTCGGTTGTCAGCTGCTGTGAGTCGAAGATCTTCGCTACATTGGAAAGCGAATCGAGAAGCCACTTGACGCGAGTGCTACTAAAATTGATACTCGCGTGGTTAGTTGCGGTTGCTTCCAGGTGGTGTGCCTCGTCGATAATCAGGTAATCGTAGTCTGGTAAGATCCCCGATGCGTCCTCACTGTCTTTGCGGATGGCAAGATCACTAAAAAGCAGGTGATGGTTCACAATGAGCAGATCCGCATCTTGCATCTCCCTCCGGACGTTGAAATAGAAGCAGGTATCGTAAGTTTCGCATTGACGTCCAAGGCAATTATCTCTGTCGGATGCCACTTTATCCCAAACCTGAGAACTCGGCTGCCACGGCAGATCAGCAGTACTACCGTCTACTGTGGAATTTACCCATTCTTCGATTTCAGCAACTTCTTCAACTTCTTCATGCGTATCAAACAAGCCTCGCTCGTAATTGAGTAAATTTTTGAGTCGTCTACGCGAAAGGTAATTACGCCGTCCCTTTGCAAGCACTACGTTGAAACCACGAGGAAGTATACGTTGCAGGAACGGAATGTCTTTCGTGACAAGCTGCTCCTGCAGACTGATGGTATTCGTTGAAATAACGACTCTCTGTTCTGATTTGAGGGCAAGAGAAATCGCCGGAATTAGATAGGCAAAACTTTTACCGATGCCAGTGCCGGCTTCAACGATCAAGTGTTCAGAGTCGATCAATGACCGAGCGACCTCGTGTGCCATCTGTAATTGTTCTTGGCGGAACTCATACCCTTCAAGGTGCTGTGATATGAGACCGCCATGGCTAAAGATTTCTCTAAGTGTGAGGGTAGGTGATGATGCCATATATTGTCTTTCGCTGAGCACAACTCAGCGCGAATAAATTTTCACTGAGGACCAGACAGAATAATCACGTTGTGTAAGACTTTCTCATCAGCTTAATCGTTTAACTTTACTGTTACCTGTTCTATACCGTGCCGACTTTTGACATCAAGCGTGACCGGTTCAAGATCTACTGTCACCTTTTGAAGGAGAGCGTCAAATTCCTGAGCACTACTAACCTTTTGCCCGTTGACGGCAGTAATGAGTGCGCCTTGTCGAATTGGACTATTTTGCACTCGGACATAGTCAACGATCACACCGCGATCTTCCTCGGTTAAGTAGGCATATCTTTCAGAATCGCCTTTTTCTAATTTTCGCACTGATACGCCAAGACGCTTCCATGCTACTGAGTCGCTTTCGATGGGTCTGCCTGCTTGTAAGGAAGGCATTTCAGTTATGGTTACAGCGAACATTCGCTCATGTCCGTCCCGGAGAACCGTAATTTGTGAGGCTTTACCGACTTGAGAGTCGGCAATCCACATCTTAAACTGATTGACATTGTTCACTTTCTGCCCATTATATTTAACAATAATGTCATTTCTTTTCAGACCACCGAGGTGTGCCGGCATATTGGGGACAACACCCATCACCCGAATACCGTGCGCTGCTTCCAACATACGAATCCCAAGAAAACCACGAATAATTCTTCCGTTTGCAACCAGTTGGTTCCCAATCTTTCCGACGAGGTTGCTGGAAATCGCAAACCCAGCACCTGCTCTGACTGCCTGCGTTGCGGGTGCATCATCATCACGTCTTCGAATTAACGCGTTGATCCCAATGACTTCACCATGGATGTTCAGCAATGGACCACCGCTATTTCCGGTATTAATCCATGCGTCCGTTTGAATATAATCTTGGTACCGAATAAGACCGCGATCCGCGAGAATTGAACGTCCTTTTCCACTCACGATACCCGTTGTCACTGTATGATTGAGTTGAAATGGATTTCCAATAGCGATCGCAAACTGTCCCACCTGGACCTGTTCTGAGTCGGCTAATTGAAGGACTGGCAGTTCTGACTTTGCATCAATTTTTAAAACAGCAATATCTGTATTCGGATCTGCCCCGGCTAATTTTGCGTCAAATTCGTTTCCACCGAACAATTCTACTTTAATTACTGATGCTCCTTTCACCACGTGCTCATTCGTGAAAATATAACCATTTTTTCGAAAAATAAACCCTGAACCTTCTTGGTGAAATTGTTTCCCGTCCACCCAACGTTCGGCACTCACACCAACAATAGCGGGTGTGCTCTGTTTAGCAACACTGACAAATGCATTTTCGATTGAGCTCAACAGTTCGACATCTGTCGGTTGGGTGGTCGCGTTACCACACGAGGATATGATAACACTCACACTAACAAGGAAAAGTATCAGATATGAACAGATATAGATCTTTTTCATCGTGGTCTCCTTTAGTATAGATAGCGATGTAGAACGTCCCTGTGGGTATATTTTTAGTTCCGTCTGAATTGATATGCTTAGTCCACTGCTTCATCAGGATTGTCAGCCGAAAGATCTTCACCGCGATGTAAGCGTAGTGCGAGGTTCGCTGTCTGTCGGCGTGCTCGGGCTGTTGGTGCGTGTGCAGCGAGATAGCGCGATGCCGCTACAAGGGTCATCTGCGCGCGGGGCTCATCCAGTTCATCCGCTTGCTGGAAAGCTGCTTCCAACATCTGGAAGGAATGGAATTCAGCATCTTCTCTCAGGAGAATATGTCCCAATTTTTCCAACAATGCCTCGCGTGGATGTCCAAGAGACAGGTACCTATAGATATACATTCCTGCCCTATCGGCTTGTGCTTGCGTATCAAGAAGTTTGACAAACGCTTCCAAGAGCGCATCTGCATCAGTCGGAAGCGTCTCGGTTTCTCGACGATGTTGCGGTAAGCGCGCAGCTGGCATGTTAAACCATCGATCGAAGTAGATGGCTATCGCACCGTGAAAAATACCGCGGATAATCTCCACTGACGGGGCGCGCTTGGCGCACTGGTGAAGCGCATTACAGTAGGTGTAGGTATGCAGAACCGCAATCCAGTCGCCAAATTCATTCTTCGTATGAAATTGTGCGATGCGCAGTGCTGCTGCGTAAGTGAGCGTCTGTGCCAACTCTGTTAATGTTGCTCCGTCTTGGATAGCCGACTTGAGGGCATTTATAGTTTCGAGTGGAGCATCAGCGAGTAGCGTCTCAACTAATGCATCACTACCTGTCCAGGTGTTATCTTTGCCTTCTACTACGAGAGTTTCAAGTTCGTCAAACGTCTCTCTTAGCACCGGCACGAAGTCGATCGGACTACGCCATCTATTCTCTTCCTCAGCGCGTGATGAACTTGCTAACATCCCTACGAGTGTCGGTATAACTTCCTCCGCTTTTTCCCAACCGATGCGTTCGAGAAGTTCAAAGGCTTTATTGATAAAGTCGAGGGTATGACCACCATCTCGATAAAAATGATCCGTCGCTGCCGCTACCATCATATCACAAACTTGCGTTTCCGTTGCGCCATTGGCAATCGCGGTTAGTACAGTACGTTCAGCCCCATCGGCGTTTCTAACTTCAATAAAATAGCGGAACCACGTCTTTAATTGTGATAACGAGTGGGTATCAGTTTCGAGTTGTGAAAGTGCAATTCGGGGTGCCGATGCTGAGGTTTCGTCGGAGACATGAAGTAAACCTTGGTACAGTGCGAGTATTTTGTCAGCATCCGATAGTTTTGCCGCGACATTCGCCATGCAGGTAAGAATTGTCATCGCGGGTCCCCAACCGGCGCGCCTACCTCGCGCACCATAAAGTGCTCCAACTTCAACGATAGCATCAGGGGCAGTCTCAAGCGACCGGAGCGCGATAACAGATTTTGCGAGGATAAGGTTAATGCTCTGCTCGAGACCTTCGTGAAGCCGTCCTTTCCACCGCTCCACGGCATTAATACCATTTGCACTCACATTGACGTATACTTTACCGTCCCGAACTTCGACAGGATACGGCTCTACGTCATCTGCGAATGGGTGAAAGGTACAACCACTCGCTAAATCAAACATCGCGTGATGCCAATGGCAAATGAGGATACCATCATGCACACTCCCTCGGTTCAGAGGATACCCCATGTGTGGACAACGATTGTCCACAGCAAAAATTTTGCCATCGCTTTTTGCCAATGCGATGGGTTGTCCAGAGACATTTACGGCAATAACACCGTCGTCAGGAATTTCAGCAACTTCGGCACATTCAATAAATTCGGACCTGTTATCATCGGCTCTTGTGTTGTGCGTTGGATGTTCAGCCATTGTCCCATCCTCCTGATTATCTTCATTCCTGTGTAGTCTAATTTTAACACAGTTTCTCGGATTTTGTCAAACCTTTTTCCCTACTGTATAGGGTCATTCAGCTTCTAATAATAGACATGCGGAAGCCCGAACTTGTTCGTGATAGTGCGTAAGAACCCGAATAAAAATGTAATACAAGGAATGGAAATGTAAAGCAAAGACAAATTTTGCCGCGTGTGGGCAAAATTTAGTCTATTCCCAGACTAAATCCGGGCATCCAGACAATAGGCATCCTTCACATATGTAGACTTATTTCTTAAAACTAAATGCCTCTACCCTACCTCAGGATCGCCAACTTCTCCAAGTAAGTATAGGTCACTCCTTTTGATATTGCAGAAATGTGGCACATATAAATCCCTGGCGATACCGCCAGTCCGTAAGAGGTTTGCTGATTCCACCACGTTCGCCAGACCCGTTGATCTAAGCGGTCAGGAACACCTTCAATCCGTTTTATCAGATTACCACCAGAATCGTAAATTAATACCCCCATATCTGTTATATCTGCATTCGCTTCGATGCGGAACTCTGTTAAACCATCTGAGCGCGCTGGATTCGGAAACACCGCTACCTCTCGCCATGCAAATGCTTCCGTTAAGATAACAGATTCAGCAACCGAGACCGAACCGAGTGGATAGCGTGCTGTTGCCCGGAGGACATTCACCCCCGGTTGCAATGGGACTGTTGCCGTGTAAGTTTGGGTTTCTCGATTCAGGAATCCCTCCGCTCGACTCGGATAGACGACAATATCAATCGGAAAATCTGAACGAAACGTACCCGTAATCTCTAATTCACTCTCTTTAGTTGTTGGGGGAAGCTGCAACGTTATCTGTGGGGGTTGTCGTGTCGGATGAAACATGCCCGTGAGAAGGCTGTCCACTGTAACAAGCACAAGTTGTGTCACCTTTCTCACCAAATTGAAGTTCACCTTATCAGCCGTGTCTGCAGCCGTGTGATAGAAAGGGTTCGCATCGTAATTTTGTGAATCTCGCCACGGCGTGGAACTTTCAGTCAAAGTCACGGCATTGTATCCGTTATCCCAGAATGGCTTGTGGGAGGAAATATCGACGAATTCATCTTGGGTCCGACGAATCTTCAAACCGATGTCGTACCATGTATTTGCGATTATGAGTGCGCGACCTATCCAAGCAGAATCATTATTGGTAACAATTTCGACCAGATCGCTCTTCCAGTTGAAACCCAACATGTCGAGATTAAAAACGGCAACAATCTTCCCCTGTTGACCGCTGCTATCGGCATCAGTGCCTGTATTCTTGGTAGCCGCCTCTTGGACATAGTGCCGACTCCCCAGAAAACCGAGTTCCTCGCCGCCTAACGCAATGAATCTTATTTCGTGGTCGTATTCGGACCGACTTAGGAGATACGCAATTTCCAGCATCGCTGCAACGCCTGTGCCGTTATCGTTGGCACCGGGTGCGCTGGAGGCTAATGGATTCCAATTCGGTTCGCGTATCGCTTGTGTATCATAATGGGCACAGATAATGAAAACACGATTGCTGGAAGAAGTCAGACGCCGTGGTAGGACAGCCACTATGTTTCTAATACCACCGAAAACTTGTTCTTTTACCTCCATACGTGGGGAACGGCGAAACTGATTTGTAATGTAATGTACGACGTTTTCTGTTGCCTCACGATGGTGTGCGCTGCGCGTCCGAAGAGCTTGCAAATTATGTCCGCGTGCGATGTTCTCCTGTAATGCAACCACCCGCGCTTCAAGGGCATCAGATTGCACCAATGTGAGTAGTTCATCTCCATGGGATGAAGGTTTATCATCCTGTGCAGCTGTAATAGAAAAGGGAATACATAGCAGCGAAAAAAAAATGACGTGGACGCTTATCTGGACTTGCAAGCAACGTCGTAATTGACTTGACATAAGAATAAAAATCTTGTACCCTATTTAATAGTTTCTTCCATTGTAACAGATTTCACGGTGATTGTAAACGAGATAACATTTCACTGCGCGGAATTGAGGCGTGCGAAGCCTGTCCGTATGACCATGGAGATGGACGAAAGATGCCAGCGAATCTGCCACCAACCTACTATAAACTCAAGCACCAACACGAAGCCGCCAAAACTGATGAAGAGAGACTCGGCATATTAGAGGAGATGCTGCGCATCGTCCCAAAACACAAAGGTTCCGAGAAGGTGGTCTCTGACATTCGTCACCGTATCGCCAAAATTAGAAAGGGACCAACGGATGCGGGCGGTAAAGGGGCTGGTAAGAGAAGCTATAGCGAACATATTCCAAAGCAAGGCGCGGGACAAGTTGTTCTCCTTGGTCCACCGAATAGCGGTAAATCGCAGATACTTGCCAACTTTACGAACGCTAAACCAGAAGTTTCGCCCACACCGTATACGACGACGACCCCAATGGTAGGGATGCTCCCTTACGAAAACATACAATTCCAAGTCGTCGATATGCCGTCAATTACGCCTGATTTCGTTTTGCCAACAGTTTTGACGCTGACTCGCAACGCAGATATTCCTTTGCCCGTTATAAGCCTCGCAAGCGATAATTTGTTAGATGATATTGATGTGGTGGTAGCACTCCTTAACGAAGCGGATCGCGAGGAAGCAGACAATGGTAGTATTATCGTTGCTAACCAACTTGATGCACCAGGCGCAGCAGAAAGATTGGATATTCTCAAAGAATTTTATGCGGAAGAATTTCGGATCTGTCCCATCTCTGCAGAAACTGGTGAAGGTAAAGATACGCTATTACAAGAAATCTATGCGGAACTGAGTATCTTGCGGGTCTATCCGAAGGCACCGGGCAAACCAGTAGAACAGGATAACCCTCTCGTTCTTCCTACAGGCGCAACCGTCCTCGACGCAGCACGCAGTTTGCACAAAGATTTTGCCGATTTTAAGTTTGCACGGATTTGGGGACCTGAATGGCACGATGGGCAATCCGTTAGCCGCAATGATGTCGTTTACGACGGAGATGTTGTTGAATTCCATTTGTAGTTGTTTTCGAGAAGAATGGACACATAAATGCTGAAACGAAAAACCGCATCTCCATATTTTATATACTCCCTCCTCATTCACTTTGTCCTGTTGTTGGTAATCTGGTGGACCGTGCCCCAACGGGTTCCGCTTGTACCCTTCGTTGAAGAGATAGTGGTTTCGATAACGCACGTTGAGCGGCCGCCGCTACCGATTAAAATAGTTCCCGTTGTTGAACCTCCTGCTCCTGCTGTTGTTGAAGAAATAAAACCGCCACCCCCGAAACCCAAAGCCGGTTTAAGCGCGTCTTGGCAAACGGAAAATCAGACGGATATTCCAAAATCCGAAACACGCAAACAAGAAGGAGCGAATCGCTCACGAGAATCCATTGGAGACGGTCTGTTAGCGTCCAATCCTATAGTAGGAAATTCCACTAATTACGCGACTGAAAATCGCGTAGCAGTGAATTCACGCAATCAATCAGTAATTGACCCACGGACACCAGAAGCCGATTATGTAGCACCACAGGGAGAAATAAACCCCATTGCTTTGGGTACAAGCGACGCTTTAAGCGATGGTTCTCCAACGGTCGACGCACCGAAGATTCACTATGGCAGTCGACGCGGAGACGCACTCCAAGCGACTGGGATGGGCAATTCTTGGGGAGGTGGAAGCACCTCTGGAAGTACTAATGTCGGTGGTGTCTTTGTCCACATGATGAAGGACATTGCCCGTACACTTGCTGACGCCAGCACAACAAAAAAAGTTGATGTTGTTTTTGTCCTTGATGAAACCGAGAGCATGCGGGACAACATCCGAGGTATACGAGCGTATGTGGATTTTCTTTTCGAGGCGTTTGAACGAGAAGGGCGCGATGCCACTTTTGGATTGGTAACATTTACAGATAAGGCGCAACACATTGGACGGACTGACGATCTCGGGACCTTCAAAAACTGGCTTTTTCAGATAGGTGTTGACGGTGGAGGAGACATCGCTGAAGCGGGATTAGATGCACTTATGACTGCGGTAACAGAGACGAAATTCCGAAGAGGTGCAGATCGCTTCATTATTCTCGCAAGTGATGCCGCATTCCATGACGCTGATTACGATGGAAGATCGGCTTATAGTTTGGATCAGGTTATCGAAACGCTACAGAATGAACAGATTCGCGTCGATGTTATCGGAATTGACTATCTGCCAATCCAACAAATCGGATTGGCAACCGGAGGAACATGGCGACCTATACCAGGGAGCGGATACCTTGAATACGTGCCTCCGCTAACGTTAACCGTTAAACTGTTCTCCAAATTAGGGACGCTTAGTCTTGAAAGCGAAAGAATTGACGATACAATCACCGTTTACATCAATAACCCACCGCGTCCTAAGCAACTTTCCGTAACATGGAAGGTGCTTAATCCCTTGGGAGAGCGAGTTTACGGACCTTTCACTAAAAAGAAAATTATTCCCGATGATGGTTCAACCCAGATAGAATTGACACCCACGATTGATGCGCATCTGTTTCAGACGATCCCTGGCATCTATACCGTCATCTATCGGCTCGAAAACGAACACGGGCATCAAAGCATCTTGCGCCGAACATTGACATTCTAACTTTCACAGTACGTTGTGCGTTAAACCGTAATTTAACTGTGCTTTAGTCCATATTAGGAAACTCAGAATGAAAAATTTGGTTTTTGAACAGTGTAGCCGTCATTTTAATGACATCGTTGCTATTCGACGTGACATCCATCAGTACCCTGAAATAGGATTTGATGTGCATCGTACCGCAGGTATTGCTGCTGAAGCCCTACGTGCCCTTGATATCCCTGTTAAAACCGGTATCGGTAGGACAGGCGTAGTCGGGGACTTAGAGGTGGCGGGAGCATCAAAGCGGATCGCGCTTCGGGCAGATATGGACGCCCTTCCCATTCAGGAGCTCACCGAGGTGCCATTTAAGTCGAAAATCGATGGCAAAGCACACCTATGTGGACACGATGCACATACGGCTATGCTCATCGGCGCGGCGCGAATTATTTCGCAACTCCGAGACAACCTCAAAACGCACGTCAGATTTATCTTCCAACCCAGCGAAGAAGCGATGCCGGGTGGTGCACCTGCTATGATAGCAGATGGTGCCTTAGAAGATGTAGACGAGATTTATGGAATACATGTATTTCCACTCTATGCAGTAGGCGAATACGCGACCTGTACCGGTCCAATGCTCGCGCAATCGGACACTTTTCAAATTACACTTACAGGCAGAGGTGGACACGCCGCATTCCCACACCTCACTGTTGATCCGATCGTCATTGCCTCACAGTTTGTGACAGCAGCGCAATCGATTGTCTCCAGAAATGTTAATCCGCTGGACTCAGCCGTTATCAGTGTCACACAATTGCACGGCGGGGATGCCGATCTGAAAAATGGACTCGCTGGTGCGGCTCTTAATGTCATCCCACCTAAAGTCCTAATAGGCGGTACGGTGCGCACACTCCAGGGGTCTGTCCAGAAAAGCGTTCGAGCACAGTTGGAACGCCTCCTCGCTGGATTGGCGAATGCCCACGATGCGATTTACACCTTTACCTATCAGGAAGGATATCCGGTGACATATAACCATGAGCCTTGTGTCACCACAGTCTTATCTGCAGCGAGAGGGTTGGTCGATGAGGAGAATCTCGTGTTCCCGATGACTCCAATATTAGGTGGCGAGGATTTCAGTTACTACTCCCAGGAGATTCCGGCATGTTTTGTGATGGTTGGCGCGGGTAATGAGGAGAAGGGCATTGTTAATATGTGCCACCATCCACAATTTGATATTGACGAAAACTGCATGATTTATGGTATGGCACTACTTGTAAGTCTTGCCACGAATTAAACGTTCTCAGGTAAATGGAGACACAATGCAACGACTGGTTAACTTTCTTTCAATCCTAACCCTATTATCCCTTATTGCGGTCATAGAGAGTCCCAACACCTTCGCGCAGGTCCGATCTGTTCCAAACAACCCGACGGTAGATCCTATGTTGGATCCCGTTGAAGCCGCACATGACCACTACCACGAACGACGCTATGCGGAAGCGATCAAAGCGTATGAGGAATTGCTTGAGAACGGCATTCCAAAACGTGATGGCACTTATACACCGCTTCGGCAGAGCCAAAAAAATTCTATTCGGTTAATGCTTGGGCAAAGTTATGCTAAAATTGGTGAAGATCCGGCGGCACAACGAATCTACAGAGAGGTGATTGACGAAAATCCCGATGGTTCTTATGCTACGCAAGCCGTCCATCGCTTGGGAAACCTACACTGGCAACGTTATCAGTTCAGAGAGGCAGTCCTGCAATGCAAGCAGATTTTGAATCAGTATCCGCACACAACTGCTGCCTCCACCGCCGCATACCTTATTGGGCAATACCAGCAGACAGAAGGTAAGACAGAGGAAGCGATGGAAAGTTACAAGTCCTTTCTCGACAATTTTCCCAGTTCTCCTTACCGCACAAGCGCAGTGAACAGTCTCGTTCGACTCTATATTGCGAATGCACGCTACACAGAAGCCGAAGAACTTATTCAAAAACGGATGGAAAGCTCTCCAGGGGACCTTACGCTGATGGATCAGTTAGCAGAACTCTATAAGCAACAAGGGGAGCATCCGAAGGCAATCCAACTCTATCGTCGAGCGATTGAAAGCGACCCAAACAATAAGAGCCTCTATAGAAAATTAGGCGATCTCTACGCTGAGATTGGCAAAACCGCACAAGCCGTAAATGAATGGAAAAAGATTGTAGAACGTGAGACAGTTGAGGCTGACCAGCATCAACGATTCGGGGCAATCTATCTCTCTCATAAAATGTATCCAGAGGCAATCGAATCGTATCGACAAGCTATTCGTCTGAATCCGAAAGACGGTTACCTTTATACGCAGTTAGCAGCGGCGTACAAAATTCAGGGACAAAATGAACAAGCCGCAGAGGTCTATATCAATGCGTTGCAAAGTGTTGGGCTTGCACCGAATCAACGCGAACCGATCTGGGATACAATGCTTGAAATTTACGAAGGCGTACGCCATAAAGCACTTCAGGAAAAACTTATTGCGCAACTCCGTAAGCAACACGGACGCGAACCAGAAAATCCCAACATCACGATGACTTTGGGTGAACTCCTTTTTCATGCTGGGAGCGTATCGCAATCCCTTGAAACATTTAGGCAACTCTATCAAAACCATCCAAATTACACTGACGCAGCACTGGAGAGATATGCCCTGGTATTAGAGCGTAATGAGAGTCCACAAGCCGTTGATTTCTATAAAGGGATTATAGATGGTTCTCCAAATAGAGTTCGCATCAGAAATTCCCGCTCCAAACTTGCAGTACTTTATCAAAAGATGGAGCAGTGGGAAAACGCCGTTTCACTTTTGAAAGAGCTCGTAAAAAATCGTGAAGGTACTATCCAAAATAGATTGCTACTCGGAAAGCTGCAACTGCACGGTATTCGGGACCCTAAAGCTGCCCAGATGACCTTTCAGCCCCTGCTTACGCAACGCTTAGTTACGCGGCAATTGATGGAGGCGCAGTTAGGTTTAGGAGAGTGCCATATTTTACTAAAACGTTATACGCTCGCCAGAGAGGTACTTGAACCGATTGCTAATAGAGTAAACCGTTTCCGTGCTACCGCTCGAAAACTGATAGGGGACTCTTATTTCTTTGAAGCGGACTTCGATCAAGCCATTAAGGAATACAATCAAGTCATTGAGATTTCAAGATCCGACCAACTTACAAACGATGCACTCGATCGGATCGTGCTGATTCAGAGTTATCCAGACTATGTCAAAATCCCACTCACAGAATATGCAACTGCTCTGCAACTCTACCTCAGCGGCAAGACAGAGAAGGCACTACAACAGTGTGAACGGACACTTGAACTCTATCCAGAAGCCACTATTGTTGGTGAGGTATGGTCCCTCATGGGTACTATCTACCGAGAGGCAGGGAAAATAGCCGATGCAATTAACGCCTATCAGCAGGTAATTGCGCAGAAAAGTCCTATTGCTCCTAAAGCACTGATAAACATTGCTCAGATTTATCAGCAGCAAGATGACTTGGCTAACGCCACTGCGACCTACGCTACGATTATTACGGACTACCCTGAAAACGCTATCGTTGTCCATGCCCGCCAGCAACTTGACGAGATTAACAAGCTTCAGCAAACAAGGTAACACCTGATACTTTCTATAGGAAGGATCTCCGAATCCCGGCAGTACTATAGCGAACTACCGCGGTAAGTGAGGTATCATGAGGTTTAAGAAATATAATTCGGTATTTATTCGGAGGTTTCCTCAACTTGTTGGAGAGGCAGTTCAACGAAACAGTCCCGAACAAGTTCGGGCATCCAAACACCTATTGTTGGAAAACTAAATGTCCTATCCATGAGGCATTCTACTTTTTTCTTGCCCGTTTATCTAAAGTGTGTTACACTTAACCCAAAATCGGATTACATACTATTTATGGTAGATTCTAAGTTACTTAGACACTCTATACCTACACATGTCGCCCCGCTGGGGCTTAGGCTTTGGAGCAGGACGGCATTTCTATAGACATTCCGCCCCGCTGGGGCTAAACCCTTAGCATACAAGCACTTTCATCTCTTGGAATATGTTTGAATCAAAGTGTTGAATATCAAGGTTAGAATCCCTCCCACAGATTATTGGAATGTCTACTTATTTTTAGAATTCACTATAGTAAAATCTACAATTACATGGACATTTGTAAAGCGTCGGGGTTACAAACCCCTCCTACATAGATAATTACTTCCAGTTTTAGATTGTCGAGAGGTCGATCAGATGGTTCAACTCAATACACCACGCGCATTTCATGTGATGACAAAGCCTATCGGGCCAATATGCAACCTTGATTGCGAGTACTGCTTCTATCTCGAAAAAGAGAAGCTTTACCCTGAAACCCGATCCTTCCGCATGACTGACGAAATCTTAGAGAACTACGTCAAGCAGTACATTGAAGCACAGGATGTCAATGAAGTCACATTCGCATGGCAGGGTGGTGAACCCACGCTCATGGGTGTTGATTTCTTCCGAAAAGCAATTAGGTATCAGCAGAAATACAGACGTCAGGGCATGCAAATTCAGAACTCTTTTCAGACCAATGCGACCCTCCTCGACGATGAATGGGGCGAGTTTTTCAAGCGGAACAAATTCTTGATTGGCGTAAGCATTGACGGACCTCCAGAACTTCACGATAAATACCGCTACGATAAACGCGGCAGATCGTCTTCAGAACAGGTAATCCGCGGATTGCGTATCTTGCAAAAACACAAGGTCGAGTATAATATACTGTGTGTCGTCAATAATCACAACGCTGAATACCCAAAAGAAATTTACAACTACTTCAAAGAACTTGGTGCGGAGTTCATGCAGTTTATTCCTGCCGTTGAGAATTTTGGTGGTAAGAACGTATCCCCGCGTTCCGTTACGGCACGGCAGTACGGCAAATTTCTTTGCACAATTTTCGATGAGTGGGTAGTGAACGACATCGGTAGAATCTTTATCCAGATTTTTGATGTCGCGCTTGAGGCGTGGTTAGGTTATAACCCCAGTCTCTGTGTTTTCAACGAGACTTGCGGCGATGCACTCGCAATAGAGCATAACGGTGATCTCTATTCCTGCGACCACTTTGTTACACCTGAGTATCATGTAGGGAATATCGCAGATAGCACTGTCGCGGAGATGGTGGACTCAACGTTTCAACGCAAATTTGGCACTGATAAGCGAGACACACTCCCAGAATACTGCCGTAGCTGTGAGGTAAAATTTGCCTGTAATGGCGGCTGTCCCAAGAACCGTTTTATCAAAACGCCTACCGGTGAAGATGGTTTGAACTATCTCTGTGCTGGGTATAAGCAGTTTTTCAATCACATTGACGAACCGATGAAAATGATGGCTTCCGCGTTGCAGACGGGACGTCCAGCAAATAGTATCATGCCTATTATGCGTCAACGTCAGCAGGAAAAAACACGGACCGCCCCCGTGGCAGCCTCCTCGCAAAAAGTCGGACGCAACTCGCCGTGTCCATGCGGCAGCGGACGGAAGTATAAACAGTGCTGCCTGAACAAGAAGTAAACCCGCCGTCTTAATTAGAGAGGCAGCCCCTTGTCAAAAAATGTGATAATTATTGCGGGCCCAAACGGGTCTGGCAAAACGACTTTCGTCTCCGAATATCTCCAAGACTCAGAGATTTCCGTATACATTAGTGCCGACGCGATTGCAGAGAAATTGGTTTCCAGACCGGAGGATATGGGCAGCGTTAAACTTCAGGCAGGACGAATCTTCTTTCAGGAAGTCCATCGATTTATTGAAGCAGAGAGAGATTTTATTGTGGAAGTGACGCTTTCAGGAAAAGGGTTCGCGCGGATCATCTCTCGATTCAAGCGTGCCGGATATACAGTCGCAATTGTCTTTATTTATCTCAAATCCGCTGATACGTGTATCGCTCGCGTGCGAAATCGGGTGATGGCAGGTGGGCACCATGTACCAACGGAAGACATTGTACGCCGGTTTTACCGGAGCAAGCACAACTTTTGGCATGTTTATAAAGATCAAGTGGATCGGTGGGGTCTGTTCTACAACTCCGCAGAATCCTTTCAGGAAGTTGCTTCTGGTGAAAGGAATCAGTTTACGATAACAAATGAGAACTTCTTTGAGCTGTTTTGGCAGAATTTTAGCAATAGAGGTGTATAATGTGTAAAGACGAATTAAGTCTTGAAACCCATAAGTGGGCACGTGAGATGTTACGTATTGGCAATCGTGCTGTCAAAAAAGCACAGGAAGAGAACCGCAAAAAAGGGATTCCGAACGTGTACGACATCAACGGACACCTCTACTATGAACTCCCCAATGGTGAACTTACCAAAGAAGATCCGTTATCGAAAGAAACGGATTCAGAAGAGGAAAAATGTTAACTATCTGTTATGACCCGTACTCCGGCACATTGGGTAGATTTACACGTGCCGAAATTTTTGATCTCGTTGCTGAGGCAGGCTACGAAGGGATTAATATTCCCGTAAATGCTGCATTTCTCGGTGAACTCTCAACCGCTGAGATAGACGATGCCATTAACCTTGCTGAAAAACATAATCTTGTTGCGCCAACAATCGGCTTTGGCAATCATATCTTGACGACCCCTGCCCGAAAAGCTGAGGCATTACAGCACTTTGAGACCGTACTCGAAGTCGCTCGCCGGTTCCATGCAGATGTTATCGGCGTATGGGTGAATCCCTCAGAAGGCGTATCCCGACAGGAATCTCTGGATGCACTCGCCGATAACCTGTCTCAGATGGTCACCCCTTGCAATGAAAATGGAATGAAGATTGCGCTTGAATTTGAGAAGGGATGTCCACTTGATAATTATCGAGAAGGTGTTGCCTTCATCGAGGACACAGGTTTGTCTGTCTATTTGACCTGCGATACCTATCACCTTTTCAATGATGGTGCGGAACCGCATGCAGCGGCACACGCAATGAAGTCGTGCTTGGGTGATGTCCATGTTTCGGGTAGCAATCGCGGTGAACCCGGTGGCGGCGTTTTTGATTTTGAGACGTTTGCACAAGGCTTGAAAGAGGTCGGTTTTGACGGTCCTTTGGTCGTACAATATAAGATGGAAGATGTGGCAAGTATCGCCCGCAGCTGCGAATTCACGAAGAAATTTCGAGCGATGATACAGGCATAGAGAGGAGATTGCCGAATGAGACAGGTTGTTTTTATAATTTTTGCTCTTACCCTTATAATCGGATACGCTTATGCACATGTGACTGAGCATCCATCCGCTGAAACAGAAGATTTTCAGTTCGTCGCACATCATGAGTCTCCAGATACGAAGCTCACCAGCGGACAAGGCGCTCTTAAGTTTAAAGTCCTCTATACGCGTGATCATTTCCCGGCAGAAGTCGTCGCTGCGATTGACAATGCACACGGTGGATTCGACGTAGACCGGCGAGAAGGAAAAGGCGAAACCTACTTCGCACTACCAGAAGTCGGTATCATCCAGATTAGTGCTGACCTGAAGACTACACAACTGATTGAAACACCCGACGCTTTGAAGAAAGCCAATGCACACTATGTGACCGTCTGGACAACGACTGACGGGATGCCCTACCTTTCTTTCCCCGCCAACGATGTCGGCAAGATTTTCACAACTACATTAGCCGGAAAACTGGTGCATACGCTCGGTTCCCCAGACGCAATGACAGATTTCAAGCATCAGGAAGTTAACACCTATTTTAGTGAAGGTGGAAAGTTTGTCCCGACTGGTGTGACGCATCTTGATGGCATGCTTTACGTTACCACGGGTTACTCCGATTTGGATTACATTCTTGGTGCAAAACTCACGAGTCTCGAACCGCTCGAAGCGAGTTGGTATCCGTTAGCGTTTGGTGGCAAAGGTAATGAACCCGGGCAATTCGGCACAGGACACCATATTACAGTCCCTTATGGCACAAATAGATTGGACGCTTCTGACCGGGCAAATGCGGAAATTGAACGCTATTCGCCAGATGGCACCTATTTAGAGACACTTTCGCTTATTAAAGGTTCATTCCCATGTAGCATTGATTACGAAGCGGGATATGCTGTTGTTGCGTCTCTCTTTGGACCGAATAGAGAGAAAGGCGCGCCTCTTTATATCTTGGAAGGAAACAATCTCGTTTCAACCGTCATGCTGAAAGAGGAATTGGGTATGGAGACATTCCAGCACCTGCACGGCGCAGTAATTCGCAAGATTGACGGCAAATTCTACATCATTGTGCAATCGTGGAATCCGGGAGATATTGTCATTCTGGAACAGGTAATGTAGATTCTCACTCACCTCTCGGTAGGGTAGGTTTCTAACCTCGCCCACACTAAAATCTACCTCAGTTTTGTAAGACTGTTATCCCGAGGCACATACAAATAGGCACTCCTGCCCGTAAAGTATTGCGCGTACACATTTTCCCAATCGCTATTTGTAAGTTTCCAGCGTGGTGCGGGACCGAGTTTAAAATAGACAATGTCCGCTTCTTCAAGACTTTTGAACGGATAGTCTCCAATCGGCGCGCCTCTATGCTGAGATACAAAAATAACGGCGTTGTGAATATCTCGTTCTGATACCATAGGTGGTAGTTTCTGATAAACAGCACCCCAGTTTTGATACCTCTCTCCGATGCGGACGTAACTCCACACAATATTAACGCTGAGTAACAAGAAACAGATCCCAACACCAATTGCAAGACCTCGTCTCTCAGGTAGTTTAAAGCGTTCGTAGAGGATAAGCATTCCGCGTGCTACCAGCGGAATGAAGCCGAGAAACGTTGATTCAGTGTAATAGCGTGCATTTACAGGTGTGTATCCCCACGTTGAACCTTCAAAGTAGAAGACAGCGTAAAGCATCAGATTAACTATGAGCAGCGACAAACACATGACATCATATTTGTTCCGAGTATTGTGAAAAAATGGCAAAAGCACAAGGCACCACGGCAGGATTAATGGCACAAAAGCCACGATCCACGTCAATGATAGTTCTGCATCTTCCAATAAATCGTGATGATAACTACCCCACCCTAAAGCGTTGAAGCTGATGCATGGGAGAATGTGTCGCCATGTCCTTTCAATTGCCCATGCCGGTGTGAAAATAAATGCTCTTTCAATGTCAGGATCGTAGCCTTCCATCCGAGCACCGAATCCGATTTTGTCGTAGGGTTGTGCCACGGTGTGCGTAAACAGAAACGGATCTTCCGTGAAATGCGCGTTCCATGACATACATACGCCGAGCAACACAACAAAGGGAATAAAGAAGAATCCTAACCGTTTAATTGTGCCTAATAGTGCCTGTGTGCCATCATGCCGCTGCTGCCATTGCGTAATGAGATGATAGAGTGTTAATCCTGCCCCAACAACACCAAAGACGATAGCGGAGAGTGGACGCGTATTGAATGCATATCCCAACCCAAATCCTGAGAGCAGTGGGTAACCGATTCGAGTAAGGAGAGAAGCATCGTTGTTACAATTTAAGGTCTTAAGAAGTGCAAACAGATAGAGCGAGAGGTAGAAACGGCTTACAGGTTCACTGAACCACGTTGATCCCATGCCGAGTGTTGCTGGTGATACGAGCGCAAGTACTGCAGCTGTAAGCGCGATACCGTTGTGGATTTCTCCGTATATCTCTTTTACGAATAGATAGAGGAACAGTAAGGCACCACCGGTTGCGAGTGCTGGAATAAACCACGGCGCGTTGATAAATACCCCGAGCATCAGCATCAAGGCGTTCCCGAATGGGTATTTTGAATACCACTTGCCGTTTAGGACATTAATATGTGGTGAAGAAGAGAATCCATGTTCAGGTGGCGCGGGGACAGAGAGTTTGCCTTCTGCAAATAACTTCGCTTGGAACAGATACGAGACGGTGTCTGGTTCAAAGTAGGAGAATTGGAAATAGATACCGCATAGGATCACTGATAGCAGCACGCCGAGTATAGCAATGATGTAAATAGGTTTAATCTTCATTAGTCGATGATGTATTCCCAAAATAGTAGTCCTGATGACTTATAAACAATGACATTTCTGCTTAATTGGGTATAATATCATTATATCTAATTTTAATCATTGATTTTCATACAAGATAAAACGAAGTGACCTCTTCCTTGTTAGGAGTCAAACACAATGAATAAAATAATCTGTATTGTTATTGCACTCCTTAGCATTTTCATCAGCGTCTTCTTTGGACCTGGATGCTCGTATGCCCCTGGGAAGATCAGCATCGATTCGAGGTCGGCATTGATGCAGCCAAAGTTCTGTTACCACTTTCGACCAATTACAGGACGCTTGGACATTAAAAGAATAGTGGTATCGAAACCGCAACCCTCATCTGAAGCGAAAGGACAATGGGAACTTGACTCGCTATGGTGGATAGATAGTCAAAGGGTTTGGGAGTTGGAATATAAAGCCTCTGATTTTCTGATTTTCTATTACGCGAATTGTATTTTCGGATGGCGACCGAAGGCACCAGTATCTTGTCTAACTTACGGAGAAGTACCACCCGGCTATGAAGAAAAAGTGAAAGCCTTACCTCTCGAACCAGAACAACTCTATATTGTCAAAATAGAGGAATATGGTTCACCAAGAGATTCAGAAGATCTGAAATTTATCATACGCGCGGATGAAACAGGCATCCCAGAACGACTGGAATATCGTTCGCCGGACTATATTTTCGATTATACGGTAATTTATTTGAGACTCTATAATAAAGTCTTTTCTTGGAATTGATGGTCTAACAGGAGTGAAATACGTATGTTCAGCGAAAAAGTATTTTACATAAGCATTGTTAGCATACTTACGCTGGGACTGTCGGGGTGCGGGTGTCTATCTGGATGTGGGTGTCTTTTTCCTTTTCGGACTGCTACGAATAGTCTGAATCGGTCTCTGCAGCTGCGCGATGAAGCAGAGATCCATCTGAGAGACTTTGAATACAGAGCGGCACTCATGAAATATGAGGAAGCTTTAAAAAAACGGTCTAACTCCACTGTTGATACGATGTTTATTGATGTCAACTATCCGACACTAATAACATACCGCCTCGCTTTTTGCTATGCCAAATTAGCAGAAGTGGAAGGCGATGTTTCCCTCTATATTATAGCTGAGGAGCTAATTAAGGAATGCTATAAAACCGCGATTGACGAGAACGATCGGTTAGATACTCTCTATCTTTGGGGATATATCCTTTTCAAGCAAGCACGGTATGAGGAAGCCGGTGTCAAATTCGAGGCACTCATTGAGGGATCTCAACAACGTGAATACGATAGTATCTTTACTGAGGATGCTATGTTTGGGCTTGGTAAAGTGTACTTGGAACTCGGTGATGTATATGCCGCACGACGGGTATTTGCGCTGCTTCGTGTCCATTATCGGAACTCATATTTTAACGATGAGATTGAACGCTTGCTTCAAAAGCAGTAAGTGTAGTTATCAGAAACCGATGGGTGGTCCTCGGCGTAAAACAGTCGTTTCCTATTTCAAAAAAATTTGACATCTTCTATTTGATAGAGTATAATATCATTAAGTCCAATTCAAATCATTGACTTTTTAAAAGCAAGCTTCGTCTTGCAAGCGATACCTAAAAATGCCTAACACTATTGCATATAGTATACATCACCATCATTCGGTCCACTGCTGAGTTGAGCGGATGAGGGAATATGTATAAACATCTTTAATACGAAACAAGTTTAGCTTGCCTATACCCCTAGTAAACAAACCGCTCTCTTAGTGCTGTGTTACCCACGCGCTCAAGAAAAGGAGTTTCTGTTTACTGGGTTTTTTTTTGACTTTTTAATCGCTGATGCGGCTTATAATCATAACCAACGTTGTCGAAACTTGACGAAATCTTTTTTTGATAACCGAAAAATGGAGCGAAAACGCAATCGTAAGAAAAATGGAAAAATTTGATAAACCTACTGGAACAAGCGATTTTTTACCTGAACAGATGGTTCAGCGAAATTTCGTCGAAAATATAGTTCGTGAGACCTTTGAGACTTACGGATACGCGCAAGTTCAGACCCCGCTATTTGAGTCTTTCGCACTTTTATCTGCGCAATCTGGTGAGGAAATCCGACAGAAAATGTTTACATTCGTCGGTTCTGATCGTGTAGACTACGCGTTGAGACCTGAAATGACTGCCCCTGTTTGTCGGCTCGTTGCTAACGGACAGCTCGGATACCGTCCCTATCCTTACAAACTCTACTACATCGGACAATGCGTCCGGCAGGAACCAACTGCAGACGGGGACGAAGTAAAAATGGAATTTCGACAGGCTGGTGTTGAACTCATTGGACCGGCTTCTGCACACGCCGACGCAGAAATCATCGCGATCCCTGTCCGTATCCTCGAAAAACTCAATATTTCACACACGAAGTTAAAAATCGGCAATACGAGTATTTTCCGCGAGATTTTCAAACAGGTTTCACTGGATACAAAAGATCATGGTGAAATTATATGGGACATCGATTATCTTGCACGTCTGCGTGCTGAAGCTCAGGTTTGGGACCTGGAGACGTTCAGAGATGCCCTTAATATGTTACGCCGCTCACAAGGTGCCGATTATCAAGGTGATTATAAGATTGAATCCGCAGAGATTCAGGAATTAACTGACAGTAATATGTCTGCGTTCGCTGAGAAATTGCCAATAGTCGCTGAGGAGACCTATAAAACAAGATGGCAGCGCTATTTCGATATTTCTGAGGAAACTGCCCAGTGTTGTATAGATGTCTCTAAAATTTCTGGGGACAGGGACACCGTTATGAAAGCTTGGGAGACGTATCTGGGTGGGACGGCACAAGCAGCACGCCAAGAACTCCTCACGCTTTGTGATTACTTGGAAAACTACGACATTACAGACTTTGAAATCAATTTGGGAATTACACGCGGGTTTGATTTCTATACCGGCACGGTCTTTCAGATTGAGTTGCCTGAGAAACGCCGACCGCTCTGTGGGGGCGGAAGATACGACAAGCTAATTGAATCTTTTGGTGGCACACCGACCCCTGGCGCCGGGTTTGCGTTCCAATTTGATGCACTTGTAGAAGCGTTTACTGAAACAGCAAAAACAAATGTTAACGGGAAAAAAGACTATTTCATCGCAGCAGAGACACCAGATATCCTTGCGGATGCACAACGACTTGCTGAAACCTTGCGGAGAAACGGTAAGAATGTGGAAGTAGATTTAATGGAACGTGATCTACAAGCACAACAGGATTATGCTGACCAAACAAACTACAATTATCTGATACGATTAGTGTCTGATGAACCGATTTGTCGGATTCAAATGAAAACTGGTGATACACAGGTAGTCACTGTTGCGGATCTCCTATAATTTTACCATCTTTCACACTACAGAAAAAGGAGAATTTCTGATGCAAACGGAATCACAACGGACGCTGAAACTGCTTTTACCAAAAGGAAGTCTGCAGGGAGATACCCTTGAAATGTTTCAGCGTGCAGGGTATGAACCCAACGGTTACAATGAAACTGACAGATCCTATCGTGCAACCTTCCGCGATGATAACGAATTTCAAATCAAGATTTCACGTCCACAAGAAATACCCGTCTACGTCGGCATGGATGACTTCTACGATGTAGGAATTACCGGTCAGGATTGGGTTGAAGAGACTGACGCTGATGTCGAAGAAATCTTACCTTTGGAATATGGACACATTGACATTATTCTCGCTGTTCGAGAAGAACAAGATGACATCAATACATTTGAGGATTTAGTGAATCTCGCCGATAGAGACATTCGTATTTCCACCGAGTATTTGAACATCGCCGAGAAATATATCCTTGAAAAAACGGAGAATAGAATCGCACCTGCGATTTTAACACCGTGGAAACGGCTTAATACGCGTGGCACTTACCATTCCCCTATCACGCTCATGTTGTCTTTCGGAGCAACCGAGGGAAAACCGCCTGAAGAAGCCGATGCGATCATCGACAATTCTACGGCGTCTCGGCGTACAATCAAGGCAAATGCACTCAAAGAAATTGAGCTTTTACGCGAATCTGAGTCCACGCTTATTGCTAATCCGAAGGCACTCACGGACTCGTGGAAGCGGGAAAAGATTGAAGAATTCAAGCAAAACCTACAGAAAGGTTTGCGGAGACGGCGGAGCCAGTCACTCCCCGGACACATTTAGGAGTATAACCTATGGCAAGCTCTTTTATTAAACCGCGAGTTCCGCGAGGGATGCGAGACATCCTACCTGAGCAGATGATTCGCAGGCAATATGTTATAGACGTTATTCGCGACGTTTTTGAAGAATTCGGCTTCGAGCCTCTGCAAACACCCGCGCTTGAATTGTCTGAAGTGCTCACCGGTAAATATGGACCTGACGCTGAGAAACTCATCTATCAGGCAGGTCATACAGGTGGAAAGGAGGACATCTCCCTCCGCTACGATCTTTCGGTGCCGCTCTGCCGGGTCGTTGCAATGTATCCACAACTACCCAAACCGTTTAAGAGATACCAGATTGATCCCGTCTGGCGAGCGGAACGTCCACAGAAGGGACGCTATCGTCAATTCTTCCAGTGTGATGCAGATACGGTAGGGAGCGACAGCATGCTCGCTGATGCTGAAAACGTTAATCTCATCTATCAGATACTCACTCGACTCGGTTTCAAACAATTCGAGATTAATATCAATGACCGAAAATTAATCACAGGTATTGGGCAATTCGCTGGTGTGCCTCATGAGCAACTTGGTGGACTCTATCGGTCTATTGACAAATTGGATAAAATTGGACTGGAAGGCGTCAGGACAGAATTAGTGGATAATCAGATCCCAGAACCCGTTATTGAGAAACTGCTTAACCTACTCCAGATTGAAGGTGATCCATCCATGGTTCTAAACGCACTCTCCGAACAACTCGGCGACTCTGAGGTGGCAAGAGAAGGGATCGCAGAATTGAAAGAACTGTGCGCCTATCTCACAACGCTTGGCGTACCCCATGAATTCTATAGAGTGAATGTTGCGATGGTGCGTGGTTTGGAATACTACACTGGACCTATCTATGAGACCGTTGTCGAAGAACCGAAAATCGGGAGCATTACCGGTGGTGGCAGATATGATGAACTCATCGGTAGTTTCAGCAAACAGGGTCATCCGGCAACAGGCACCAGTTTTGGTATTGAACGCATTATTGACGTTATGGAAGAATTCGACATGTTTCCGCCAGCTGTAGGGAAAACGGTAACACAAGTGTTGGTGACTGTTTTCGATGCTGAACTTGCCCAAGAGTCGCTGAAATTGGCGACGCTTCTTCGTAGTAGTGGCATCCGTACAGAGGTCTATTGCCGTCCAGCGCGTCTGAGTGCACAGATAAAGTATGCGGATACCAAAGGGATCCCGTATGCTGTGATTCTCGGATCCGATGAGGTAGAAGCAGGTACGGTCGCAGTTCGGGATCTCGCGAGTAGAAATCAACAAGTTATCCCGCGTGGTAACCTTGTCGAACACATCCAAGAATTGGCGAGAACCTAATTGTTTATCCTATAACAATGGAAGCAAGGTAGAAAATGAAGCAGCTTTATCAACACGGTAATTTTACTCGGTATGTCCTTTTGCTCTGTTGCGTCATTCAAATAGTGCAACTGACAGGTGCGGGGTGTAGCCATACCAAACCGTACTACCATTCTGACATACCCGAAATCGGAAAAGGTAATAGTGACACAGACAGCGTGCTTCACTATCGCCTTTTGCTACTCGGTGACGGCGGTGCCCCAAAACCGGATGAACCTGTCCTTAGAACTCTCGGTGAATGGGCGCGGAAAGATGCTGCAAAAACGAGCGTTATCTTCTTAGGGGATAATATGTACCCAGAAGGGATGACAGAACGAAAAAAGCACGAAGCAGCAGAACGGCTCACACCACAACTCACTGTTATTAAAACCGCTGGTGCCCGCGGATTGTTCATTCCGGGAAACCATGATTGGGCAAAAGGGAAAGCAAACGGACTTGATGCAGTAATCGCACAAGAGAAGTTTATCAACGAAGCACTTGCTGGTGAACAGAATTTTCTACCATCTGGGGGTTCACCGGGTCCAGTTGCACTTGAGCTTCCAAAAGACAATCCCGCAGTCCGACTTATAGTTCTCGATACACAATGGTGGCTCCACCAACATGAAAAACATCAGAAATCACTTGAAACAGTTATCGAAGAACTTATAGAGTTATTAGATACCGAATTGCCAGTTATCGTTGTAGGACACCATCCACTGCAGACTTATGGACCACATGGTGGTTTCTTCGATTGGAAGTCTCACCTTTTTCCTGCCAGGGATCTGAAAAGATGGCTTTGGGTGCCGATACCGATAATTGGGTCTGCCTTTCCTTATGCCCGACAGTACATCTACAGATCAGATCAAGACATGAGTGGTGCCCGTAACAAAAATATGGTAGCACAATTGAATGGCGCATTTTCCAGTCGAAAATCTACATCCCAAAACACACCTCTTTTAATTTATGCATCCGGACATGATCATTCGCTACAAGTCTTAAAAAGTGATACCGTGGATTATTTTCTGGTCAGTGGAGCCGCAGCGAGTCGGAAAGTGACGGAAGTGATGTCTGGGGAAGATACTTTATTCGCGCATCAGCATACCGGTTTTATGGCTATCGATTTTTTCACTGATGGGAAAATATTGCTGCGCGTGGTTGAACCTGAGGAAAAAGACGTTCTATTTCACCGATGGTTGATTTTTTAGAAATTCAATCTAAATTGCTGATTCTATGGTAAAAAAAGTCTTTTGAGAATGCCCTACAAGCCCCCTGAAAAAGATGCCCCGCTATGTAAACCCTACCAGAAAAAACGGAAGGGCTTGTAGCGGGTCAATAAGTAACATCTCAATTGAATTCAAGGTCAGTATTATACACATTAGGCAGGACAAAAATATGTCCTGCCTATGTTCTACTTTTCTCTATTTGCGATTCTGGCGAGCGTACTTTAAAAATTCTACATCTCGTAGAAACGGTTCGGCATCCTCCAACTCAGAACGAATTTCTTGTAAGTCTCCAACAATCTGCTGCAAATCCGAATCCACTTGGCGATAAGTCTCTTGGGCTTTATTCGATTTATATCCTGACCCTCTCAGGTGATACGACGTTCCCACCCAGACACACGCGAGTATAGTGATTGTCGTTGTACCCGCCACTATTGCCAAGATAGCGATAAATGCAACGGTATACTTGATGACGAAGAAGAACATCAGTCCAAGAAAAATCAGCAGTAGTAGTGTCAGCATTTTGTTCTTCCCCTTTACTCACCTACGCCTTTGGCGATTTGAATGAGCTGTTTCACTTCCTGTTTGAGGACAAGTATTTCTTGTTGAACATCATTAACTTTCTGCTGTAGGGTTTCTATCTCGCGTTGGGATGCTCCCTTCTGCAAACCATTTTTCTTCGCCGAGTAAGATGTACCCATCAAAACACATCCGAGTGTTGTTATTGAGATACTCCCAAATACAATCGCGATAATCAGAATAATTTCTCCCATTTTCAATACCTCCATCTTTCTATTTCTTTCACTCTTTGTAGGAGGGGTTTGTAACCCCAACTCTTACAAGTGTTCATGAAATTGTAATTCACTATAAAATGTAGTCTTATTTTATTAGAGTCGGTATTGGAGAAAAAGATAGAAAAAAAATGGCGAGGTAAGAAACCTCGCCATTTTACGGCATCTAAGTGATTATAAAGTCTACCATGTATCTATTTAAACAAATTTTGGTGTAATTTTTTCGTCTTCTGATTGAAAAGATTGTTCTGATTCGTCTTTCTGAAGGAGTCGTGCGACGTCATACCCTCTTCTGAGCAATTCGACTAAGAGCACGTCATCCGTGGCTCCATTTACCGAAGGTGACGTTTTCGTTGTTACGTCACCTTCGCTGTGTACCGACATCGCTTCCGATGCTTCCCGCACACTCGCGTAGTTGACGCCCAAGTACCGTTGCGTTGTAATCACGCTTTTATGCCCCAACATCTCTTGTACAGCGTAAATATCGTTCGTCTGCTCATAGAGGCGCTGCGCATAAGACTTCCGTAGAGAATGTGTCCCAAGCTTTCCATTCAGACCCGCAGCCTCAAACGCGTTCTTCAGCAAATCGTGCGCTGCCTTTCTGGTCATCATCTGCGAACCTTGTCCATTTCGTGACGGAAACAGTGGACGGGT
This sequence comes from Candidatus Poribacteria bacterium, assembly GCA_958295815.1. GTDB lineage: Bacteria > Poribacteria > WGA-4E > WGA-4E > WGA-3G > WGA-3G. The sequence goes on from OY282374.1 coordinate 2,416,443, forward strand.
GGGATCGATATTTCCATACAGCTCAACCTGCCAAGCGATAATATTATCAATCGCCTGCCTACCGTCCGCATTTACGGGTACGGCTCTTGATACCTCGCCGCCTTTCACGATACTTAAATCAAATAGCAAGTCTTTGACAGGCTTGCCATTCTGCCATACATCGTTCACTCTCAGCGCGAGCAGTTCACTAATACGTCCACCGACGGACACGCCTAACATAAAGAGGCTCTGATTCCGAACGGCAAATACACCATTAAAGGCTCGCGATACTTTACGAATTTCAACATTATCTAAAGGTCTTGTACCTTTCATGCAAAAAACTCCTGTTCCACAGTAATGTATACCATTTAAAACGGAATAAGTCTTTATTGGTTTCTAACCTATGATGATCTTACGGTTTGTCGCACAGCTCATACACTAACTGCTCCAGAGTAGCTATTGCATCCGTCTGGCTCGTTTTCAGTTCGGTGTCTACTGTTAAGGTTTTCTCAAGCCCAGCCGAGAGTTCTTCAGTTGTGAAGGAATGAAGCGTCTGAAAAATCTTGTAAGCGACATAAGGATTCTGCTTCAGTATGTTGTGGGTAGTAGATTTAGGTAAGAGACTTCCTATCTCTTCAGCAATGGGTTGGTAAATATTTTTTATAAAATCTTGAAGCGGCATCCGGCTACGGAGCGGTCGAAGACCTCTTTTTTCAGCGATTAACTTGGCTTGGAGTGCAAATCGGAAGTGGCGTGCGATCGTTGCATTAACCGGAATCGGATCTTGACCGCTCGCTAATACGTCGTGGAGGCTTTTCAATGCTTGTCTAACGGAACGTTTTCCAATCGCATCGGTTAAGTCAAAGATATTGTCGAACGTATTCTGCGTCACAACGTTCTGGATATCTTGCTCATCCACTTGGCGTTTGTCTCCCACAAAATTGATAATCTTATTGATGGCTTCAGCAATAGTATGCATGTCGCCTCCGGTGCGGATCCGGAGTTGCGAGAAAGCGCGCGGTGTTATCTGTTTCTCGAATTCAGAAAGTTTTTCTGTGACCTTTATATAGAGCGGATCTCGGTTCAGCGATGTCCCAGCTTCCACTGGCGCGAAAGACCTGTAGCGTCCCACGCTCTCAATCGCCCTGACAAGCCTATTCCGTTCGTTTACAGTGCCCCGCACCGTGAATATCAGCACACTGTTTTTCGGAAGGTCACCTTCAAGCCATTCGAGCATCAATTCGACATCATCAACGGCACTGGCGTCTGTAGAATATAGGTCCAGTTGTTGGGCAATTTGCGGTAAACGTTCTAAAAATCCGCGTTCTTCATCATTCAATCTCGTATTTAGTTCATTGATAAGAGAAACAACGGAATTTTCGTAGTCAAAATGCTGTTCGGCAATCTGATACGGTTTAACCTCCAAAATCTTTGCCATTGTAGAGATACATTTTTGTGGGTCTGTGGTCTCAATTTTAAACGCATTTCGGAGGACTGTTATGGGTGTAGAACGTTGCTGCGCTTTAAACAGACCGGTGTCGCGGACGACTACAGCCCGCCAGTCGGACATGACGGGATAGGTATCTACTTGGCTGAGGATCTCTTGGGTTGTGACATCCGTGCCTTCTAAGAAGGAGAGATTGAAATCCCGGGTTTCAGGCGTCAGAAGGTGATCAAGCATCTGTTTCAAGGTGCCTTCAATCAGGAAATTTTCCTCGCCACAGAGCAGATACACGGGTAGGATTTTATTCGCTTGGATTTCACGGAGGATGTTGGGAGGTGTTTTTGTCTGTTTCTGTCTCATCTAAGTTTTCGACTGGACCTCCAAATTAATTCGGGAATAGTTGGTGAGGGCTAACTGCCACCACTTGGAATCACTCAGGTTGCGTTATCGCTGAAGGATTCCTTTTGGGTGCCTACAGCAGCAAACGCCGAGAAGCGTTTGGTCGTGTCCTGTGTGCCACAACGCGGGCATTTCGTAGGTGCTTCTACCTTACTCACACGTTGAAGCACCTCAAACTCATTTGTGCAATCGTTGCATCGATATTCAAAGATTGGCATTATTTTCCTTATTACGCCACAACGGGGCGGATAATTAGTTTTACTTTTGTTCCTTTCGGTGGAATTACGTCGGTATTGACACGATACGTGCGGTCATCGGTACCCGTTGGTAATGGATGATTAAAAAGTGAGTCTGGGTCACGGTAAACGGCTATAATGTTATGGAAGAGTTGGGGAGTGAATTGGTCGTTAACGAGCCGTCCGCCATTGAAAATCCATGACGTTTCTTGCATGGGTTGCTCCGTGAAGGTGTTCCATATCAACTCTCTCGCACGACGCGAAATTACTTCGTCGCCGCGGTTCCACTCCACCCAGATTTCAACAGGAGATCCCGTAGGAGGTCGTGGATCACCTTCGACTGTGAGATTCATACCGGGTTCAAAGTCCATAGCACCGAGTGCCGCAAATATATGAAAAGGTTCAGCATCAAGAATCAAAATACTCTCGTGGGTTTTGCCAAGTTTTCCGCACGCGAAAAATTCAATAATTGAATTTGCTCCGGAGATGTTAATCTCCCCCGGAACCGTTACTTCACGTTTGATGGTGTCAAAAACCACATTGCCGAGTTGGAAAGTGTTATCGCTGATTTTCTGGGGTTTTACCAATTCTGCATCCGTTGCTGCAGTCGAGTGTGGATAAACGGTAAGTTTTTCCGAAGCGGTGTTATCTTTTTCATCCGTATCCTCGAGGTCTATACGTGCTACAAGTTCTATTTCGCCTTCCGTTTTAGGTACCCAGTCTGCTGAGACGACAGTCTCACCAAGCGTTGAAGTCCAAAGGACTTCGGTTGTAGATACCTTTTCGTCATCAATGTAGAATTCGACGTTCAGAATCTCGTCGAGGGGAGTCCCTGTATTCCGAAGCGTTGCGCTCAGGCGAACTGCTTCACCGACACGCGGAGACGGTGGAGAAAACCGAAGGCTTTGTGGACCAATACCGATATTTGGTTCTGTTGGACCTACGAGTGCATGGCTCAAGGACATCACAGCGAAGCATGTCGCCAAAAAGTCGCTTTCTGATCCGCGCCATCTCCCATCGGGTTGTTGTTGGGAAACCATCATCTGGGAGATCTCATCATACCAGTTGTAGCCAGCGAGTGTATCTAAGGTCGGTGGAATGTCACAGAACCGTTGCAGTGAGAGGAGATAGTAGTACAACCATGAATTAGAACCTGGATTTCGGGTTAAAGTCCAATGCTTTTTCACCCACGCAATGCCATTCTGAATCTGTAGATCTTCGGCAGGAACACCACAAGCACGGAGTGCCCACAATCCGGTTGCCGTCATACTTCCATAGACCCCTATCGCCCAAGGTGAACCCTCATCGACTAAGTTATAGAGCCAACCGCCAGTTTCGGTTTGGTTCCGGCGAATCCACTTCTCTGCGCGTGCCCATGTGTCCTGTGGAATCTCAAGACCCCATTGCTTCGCAGCATAAAGTGCGTAGATGACCATGTTCATATGCGCGCCATCAGCGGAGTAACCGTATCCCCAACCACCGTCGTCACGTTCGTCAGCAAACTCACTTCCTGGGACTGGAAGTTGCTTTTTAACCAACTGGTTGACGGCAAATTGGGCACGCTCTTTATACTTAGGATTCTGGGTCGAAACTAACACTGGAATAACCACTGCGTGTTGGTAAACATCGAATTCATTCCAGTCCCGATCCAGCAGAAATTCTAAGCCTTTCTGTACTGACGGATCCGAGGGTGTATGCCCGGTCGCAAAGAGGGATTGCAGTGCTAAGGAGGTCTCTTGCGTCTGATCTTCGCCGAAATTCCAGGTCGCACCCGGGATAAAATTTTCAGCTAACCCTTTTAGACTCGCTCCACAGGTGACGCAGATTAAGATGAGTTGGTTGTCTGTGCCGCACTGTAAACAGGTCCGACTATGTTTGCCCTGTTGTGCCTTTATCCACGAAATCCCTTTTGTTATGGTATCCTGAATTTGATCAGGCTTAACTGCAGGGAATGTAAGTTTCTCTGCGACAATCGTCGCCCGTGTGACGTTGTTTTCTGCGTTTACTTCTTCAATATGTTCATCACCAGCGGGGTTAACGACGGCATAAATTTCTGTCGTACCCGGTGGTGCTTGCCATCTTGCCTCTACCCGATCAGTTCTTCCGGCTTTCAATTCTATAATAACATCACTACAGAGAATTTGGAGGGGTTGCGTCGCTGGATCCGCCTCGTAAAGGTCAACGACCAAATCTTCGTTCATTGTTGGTGTGCCTTCACCGATGTTCTTCACGTCAACCTGGATAAGAATATCCTCGCCTTCAACCGGGTTGGGATTGGAAAAGGTGATGCTGTCAGGAGCAACATAAAAATCTGGGAGCTGCGCAAATCCATTTGTGGCGAACAAGCCAGCAGCAATAATTCCGATTGTCAGTTTTACTAGTAGGTTTCGGAAACCCACATGCTGTGCCAAAAGGTGATGCCTAATCATAATGCACCTCACATTTATTTATCAGAGCAGTTGTCATCGTGCTCACGCCTACCACAACCAGATTTGCGTCTATCTCTCAACAAGGCGAATATAGCGACTCAATCCGTCAATTTAATTGCCTGCCCAATACCCCACTGAAACAGAAGATGGTTGTGGAATAGGGTTTTTGAACAACGGTTGACCTGATGCACTCCATTTGCTAATCTCACCTTGAAAGGTCTCACCGAGCAGATCTGCTATCCAAATACCACCATCCGTGGGCGAAAGGGTTATTGCCACAATTGCCATTCCTGCTAAAAATTCGTTCTTTTTCGTTCCATCTGGTCCCAAGTTAAGTAGCATGGATTGCTGAGATACGACCCAGAGGCTTCCATCTATTGGATTAATACGGGGAGATGTGGGATTCAGAATATCGGTAATTTCCACGAGTTTCTGTCCAGTCGGTGAAACCCGCATCAGGACACTGTGCTGACTGTCGGCAATCCAAGCGTTTCCTTCGTAGTCAACGCTGACCCCTTTAGGTTCGCCCATCGCCGGTGCGTCTGCTACTTTGTTTCCTGCTGCATCATAACGAGCGATTGCACCTCCAGCATCAGTTATCCACGCCGAGCCATCTTTCGGATTTACTGCCACGGCAGGTTCCCTCGCAGGTATTGTGGCTATAACCTGGGTGCCATCGCCGGATACTTTTTTCACGGCATCAAGACCCGCAATCCACGCCGAACCGTCCGCAGGGTTAATAGCGATCATGTTTGGACGTGTAATATCTGGAATCTGGGCGAAATCTCCGGTATTTGGATTATAGCGATAGACGGTATTTGCCGCTGAAACAGCTATCCAGACAACACCATCTGCTGGGTTCACTTCCGCTGCACTCGCTTGTGTTAGATTCGGGATAACTGTCGGATCTGCCTGCCCATCGGCATATAACTTATAAATCGTTTCTCCTCCGCTTACAACCCAACATTCACCGTTGTATTGTCCGTAACTCGTAGCAACTGTCAGCCCTAACAACATCACTACGTAAAACATCTTCTTCATTATGTATATCTCCTCTTTAGCTGTGTTGCGCTTGTAGACGCGCTATTTAGAATCATTCGTAAAGCGCGCTGTAAGCGACGCTTTCATTTCTAAATAGTAACATAGTTTTTCTTAATTTTGCAAGAAATTTTGTCCGTTCGTGTGATGAAACAAACAGGCTAATGTTTTAACAGAATACAACGACTCGACATTTCTTATTGTTTTTTCTTGCAATTTCTGAAAAAATAGTGTACACTAAATTAAGAACGTCTGAACTGACAATGAACTGAGTATCTTTGAATTTTTACATACTTTAAGGAAATTAGAATGGAATTTACTTCGGCGAAAAAAATGAGTATTACCATTCCCTTAATTTGGTTGCTCATCTATCTTTCCATAATCCCGATGCAGTTGTCCAACCACGTTCTATGCATCGGAACAGACGGTCACGTCGCCCTCGAAGTCTCCGCTGATGGACGGTGCACCGACGTGCATGCGCTTGACCTGACACATAGGGAGCCCACAATTATTGGAAGCATCCACGAGGATCACTGTGGTTCCTGTATAGATCTTGCTATTTTTGTTCCACTAAGCACTGAACCCTATCTTATTCCAATTCAAGATGGATTGATGGCTCCCACCTTTGTAGTCTCACTTACAATACACCAGACAAGTGATTCCACGTTTCCAACATATACGCCGGTACTGGATATACCGTTGTTAGTAGACTCGACCCTCACATCCCTTCGCACCACGACGCTTCTTATTTGATCCTTACCACCACACTATCTACGTCCAAAACTCACTGTATCTGTGTAATCAGAAAGTAAGCATTGATTCGTGCTTATATGCTGTTTCGATGCTCCTAAGTATTCACAGACACATCCAGTGATTTTTTAAGCACCACGCACTCCGCAATCGCAGAGAATATGGACGAAAATTCTCAATTTATATGTTTATTTTACATGGAGGAGAAAATTGCGTACAAGAACCACATTCAACCACAGCTTTATGATATGCGCAATATGCCTGTTAGTGATGAGTATGGTACAAATACCGCCTGCACTTTCCAACGGAGAAAGCAGAATATCACTTGAGATAGCTGTTCAGACGGCACTGCGGGAAAATCCACAACTCAACGCAATTCGCGAAAAAGCCAAAGTCGCTCGCGCCCGAGTCGAGGGTATCGCTTTTCTGGATAATCCGGAACTCGAAACCGAATTCACAGGAGGGGCGGGTCTTGAACAAGGCTTGGAACTAACCCAAACTTTTCAACTTGGTGGACAACGCGGGCATCAACGACGCATTGCGAGCACTCATCTTGAAAAAGTGAATGCCGAATTCGGCGAAGCGTCACGTTTGCTCACGAAATTGGTAAAGATGGCTTTTCACGAGTTAGCACTCGTCCAAGAAAAACTTAAGTTAGCTAAGGAAATTATCCAGCAGACCGAACAGATGCGTGACATCGCTGAGTTTCAGTTTGAAACCGGTGATATTTCGATAACACAAGCAAATCTGGCGAACATTCAACTACAATCGGCATTACGCGAAGCAGCGATGTTAGAAAGTGAACTGCATCTGGCACAACTTGAAATAAATGGATTGATGGGTACACCACTTGATTTGGAACATACTGCTATCAACGGTCTGCCCGAAAAAATATCGTCAGACATACACCAGAAACTAACGATTGACGCGCTGAAGACGCACGCATTCGCGCATCGTACAGATCTGAAATCACTCCAATTAGATGCACAATTGACTAAGAACACACTCCAACTCGCAAAAGCGGAGAACATTCCCGACCTAAGTGTAGGCGCACTCGCTCAACGCAGCACCGACGAGAGCATATTCGGCGTGAAACTCACATTTCTCTTACCATTGTTCGACCGGAATCGCGCTGCAATTGATGCCGCGAAAGCACAACAACTGGTGGATACAGCGCAAATTAGCGATACTGAGCAGCAAATTATCCGTGAGGTAATGTCGTCGTTCCTGTCTCTGAACACTGCTCGAAAAATGATTGAATTTTACCAAGGTGATTCTCTGAAGTTGCTCAATGAAAACCTTAATCTGACCCGCGCTGCCTACGAATTAGGAGAAGCCGAACTCTTAGAAGTTATTTTGATGCAGAACGAGTTCATCAAAACGCGATTCGCTTATCTTGAAGCACTCACAACATATCATAAGGCATTAGCTGAGCTTGAAGCTGCTATAGGTACATCTATCGAAATGCTATCTTGACCCTATCGCATGGTAAATGATGGCACACGGAGTAGACCTACTCTTATTAAAGTCAGGACTTACGCAAATTGAACAGAGAAAGGGTATATTTTGCTGAAAAGGCGTTATTCGCTTGTATTTAACCCCCTAAATCCCCCTTATCAGGGGGACTTTAAAAGAAAATGCGTAAGTCCTAAAAGTATAATTCAGACCAATACAAGGAGATGTAAAAATGGAGCGCAACTCTCATCTCACACTACTTTTTGCAATTTTTAGTATTATGATAGGAGGCTTGATTTCATTAAACCTCCCATCCGCATTCACTTGGGCTGATGACACACACGTCCAGGGCGAGCAAGCGGATCACTCACACCCTCCAGAAAATGTAATCACACTCACTAACCAAGCAAAAACCAATATCGGTTTGAGAACTGCGGAGGCTGATGTTCGCTCGATTGAGACGGTTGTAGATATTCACGGGAACGTAATAGCACATCCTGGGCGGCAGGCAACCGTCACACCAAGGATCGGCGGTATCGTGAAGCGCATCTATTTCAGCGTCGGTGAATCCGTAAAAAAAGGTGATGTACTACTCGAACTGGAGAGCCTTGATTTGCAAATGATGCAGATTGAACTCATTGAAGCGGTTTCACAAAAACAATCGTTGGAGTCAAGATTGGCAAGACTAACCAAGGTTTTTGCCAGACAAATTCGGCGGGAATTGCAAACGCGTCAAATTGACTATTTACAATCGCTTTCCGAGTTGCAAGAGTTACAAACAGCACTTGAAAAACGCAAGGAACTCGCTATAGCAACAATTACCTCAGTACTGGAACAGATGCGGTTTAGATTGGTTAAAGCCGATGTTGAACTCCGATTATTAGATACCACACTCAAGAGAACTGAAGCACTCGCAGAAAAGCGTATCTCGGCGCGAAAGGATCTTATTACCCAGCAGGCGGAATATACTAAAGGTCAAACCGAACTGTTAGATGCGAAACGGCAATTCCAAGTCCTCGGTATCAGTGATCAGATTCTGGATAAAATCCTGAACGACGGTGGAGAAATATCGATCCTCTCGCTACTGGATACAGGCGAAACTTTACTTGAAAAATATGCAGTACTCAGTGGACAAGGAACTGCGTTGGTTGATGCACAAGCGGCGTACGAAATCGCTGCGATCAAGGTTGCAGCAAACAAACAACGCGCTTTGGCTGCGGGACTTACGGAAACACTTCTTGAAAACTTGGCTAAGACCAAATCTATTGTCTCTTTCAACGATTTGCCTACTGATGAACTGATTGAAAATTACCTCGCCTTCGTGGAGAGTTCAGAGGCACTTGAGGGCGTGCTACAGTTGGAAGAAGCATTCCGAAGTGCTGTTATTACTTTGACCAAGATTCAACAAAAACTTCAAGTGTCTGGACTGACTCCCGCAGACATAGAAAAGGTTATGCATACAGGAGAGCCATTCCCAATGTTCGACGTCACAGCACCTGCCTCTGGACAAATCATTGAGCAACATGTGACACACGGCACGACAGTTGAAAAAAGCGATATGCTTTTCTCAATACTTGACACCGGCATTGTTTGGATTGAAGGCGAGACGCATGAGGAAACACTCTCACAAATTCAGGACAAATGGCAAATAGGCAGTGAAGTACGCATTCGCGTCCCTGCTTATCCTGGAGCTATTTTTACTGGCAACATTTCTCACATATCGGATGTTATGGATCCAGAAAAACGGACCCTCCATTTTTGGGCAGAAGCCAACAACCCTATGCATAAACTCAAACCTGGAATGTTTGCTGAGCAGACGGTTGTCCTTGACAAAAGAGCCGAGGTATTAAGCGTTCCGGTCAGTGCAGTGTTTGAAGACGCCGGAAGTCAATTTGTCTTTGTTGAATACGAGGATACTTATACTAAAGAAGAGGTCGTAGTGGGCGCGAAAGATGACCGATATATTGAAATCAGAAAGGGTCTGTTTCAGGGCGACTACGTAGTGGTGCAGGGACAACATCAATTGATAAGGGCGACAGCAGACGATCCCGAAGATTTAGGTGCGCATGGACATCCGCACTAAGGTTCACTGTTTAGTCTTGACAAGAGTAGGCTTAATAGAGAAAACCGCTCTGAACGGAGGTAAAGTCAAAAATGTGGTCAAAAATCACCGAGGTATCTCTCAAAAATAGACTCCTGACGCTCGCTTGTATGGTTGTAGTCGTCATCGTCGGCATCAGGATGTTTCAATCGGCACCGATCGATGTTTATCCTGACATCAATCCACCTCGCATTACTATCTTAACTGAAGCACACGGTTGGTCTCCTGAAGAGATGGAAACGCTTGTTACATTACCTATAGAGAGTGCGATGAATGGAGCACCTTATGTCGTAAGGGTGCGGTCTGCCTCTGCAATTGGCTTGTCGTTGGTGTTTGTTGAATTTGACTGGGGTATGGATATATTCCTTGCTCGACAGATGGTTTCCGAGCGGCTGCAACTGGTTGCTCCAAATTTGCCTGAGGGGGTTGAAGCACCAGTTATCTTACCGACCTCTTCTCTCTTGGGTGAGATTATTGAATATGCCCTTGTTGATGAAACTGGTGAATTTGACGAGATGGAAATGCGAGACCTCGCAGATTGGATAATTCGATACCAGCTTCAATCGCAAGGTGGCATCGCTAATGTCATCAACATCGGCGGCTACGTAAAACAATTTCAAGTGTTTGTTAACCCCGACCAGTTGATAAGTTATCAACTCTCACTCGAAGATGTTGCCGAAGCACTCACGAAGAGCAATGATAACTCAGCGGGTGGCTTCCTCATCAAAGATTCACGTGAATTGATGATCCGAGGATTGGGACGGATTGCTACGGTATCTGACATTGAAAGCGTTCTCATTGCTGTACGGGATCACAGCCACCCTATTTTCGTTAGAGATGTTGCTACAGTAAAAATCGGATCGCTCCCAGAAATTCGGCGGGGTGCGGGGAGTCACAATGGCGAAGAGACTGTCTTGGGCAAAATCATTAAGCAGCCGGGTATTAATACGATGAGCCTCAGTGATAAGATAACTTCCGTATTGAAATCACTTGAGCAGTCAATGCCTGAAGGCGTAAAAATCAAGGTTGAATACGCACAAGCCGATCTCATTCGTCGTGCCGTGGATACCGTCAAAGATGCGCTACGCGACGGTGCTATTCTCGTTGTTGTCATTCTTGCTATTTTCCTTTTTAACATTCGCACCGCACTTATTACGCTGACCGCGATCCCGCTTTCCCTGATTATAGCAGTAATTGCCTTACTCTCTCAGGGAGGCACGCTGAATATTATGACCCTTGCTGGTTTAGCGATCGCCGTCGGAATGGTGGTTGACGACGCGATTGTCTATGTCGAAAACATTTTCCGACGACTCCAAGAGTATTTCCGTCGCCGTTATAGCGGTGAAGAACCAGACGAGACACCATCAGAAGTCGTTACACGCGCAAGTGATGAGATTCGGTCATCGATTGTTTTTGCGACGTTAATTATTATCCTTGTTTTTGTGCCTCTGTTCAGTCTAAGCGGTATGGAAGGCAGAATGTTCCGTCCACTCGGTTGGGCAGTTGTGATTGCGATGGCAGCATCGTTGCTCGTCGCGCTGACAGTGGTTCCCGTTTTAAGCGACTTGCTGCTGACACGCTTTCGATGGCAGGGGATGAGAAATGGAACCGATACAGAACCACCGCCTCCTAAAGAAAGTCCAGTGGTTGTCTGGATCAAACGGGTGTATCGTCCTATTCTTGCCTTGGTCATGCGATTGCGTTGGGCTGTTGTGGTCTTGGCACTATTATTGGTAGCATTGACGGTGGCAGCGATTCCTCGTTTAGGACGTGAGTTTTTGCCTGTCATGGATGAAGCCACCTTTATCATCGCTGTCTTTTCACCACCGGGTACCTCGTTAGGAGAATCAACACGGATCGGCAGAGAAATGGAAAAGAGACTCTTAACAATGCCAGAGGTAACGAGTGTGAGTAGTCGCACCGGACGGGCAGAAGCCGATGAACATGCGCATGATGTAAATACACACGAAATCCTTGTGAACTTTATTCCACCTGATGAACGCGAAAAAACACGTGAAGACCTCCTCGCAGAAGTCCGAAAGCTGCTGTCTCCAGAAAACTTTCCGGGTGTACTGGTATCCGTCGGTCAGCCGATTCAACACCGACTCGATCATCTCTTGTCAGGCGTTAACGCCCAGGTGGCATTGAAGTTGTTCGGACCCGATCTCGACATACTCAGACAGAAAGCGGAGGAAATTCGGGGAGTGGTCTCCGAAATTGAGGGGGTTGCCGACCTGCAGGTTGAGCAACAGGTACAGGTGGAGCAGCTGCAAATCAAGGTCAAACGACATGAAGCGGCTCACCACGGCTTAAAAGTTGAAGATATAACGCACTTCGCAGAGAATGCATTCATGGGAGAGAAAGTCAGCCAAGTCCTTCAGGGACAACGCCAGTATGCGCTCCTGATTCGGGTTGATCCCACACTCGTTAACACCATTGAATCAATTGGAAACCTAAGACTCCGAACACCGTCAGGCGCGTATGTTCCGTTAAAACAGGTTGCCGATGTCGGTTTTGGATACGGACCGAATGCCATCAATCGCGAGAACGTTTCTCGGCGGATTGTTATTCAGTGTAACGTCCAAGATCGAGACCTCGGAAACTTTATTGCTGAAGTCCAACACGAAATCGAAGAACGAGTTAACCTCCCCGAAGAATACTTCCTTACCTACGGTGGGCAGTTTGAAAGCCAACAGTCGGCACAAAGAAGAATTCTGGTTCAGACAGGTTTTGTTATTGTCGGTATCTGTGTTCTACTGTTCCTTGCGATGGGTTCATTTCGGCTATCACTATTGGTGATGCTGAATCTACCGTTAGCGTTGATTGGTGGTGTCATTAGTATTTTTCTCACGGGTGGCGTGTTGAGTATTCCATCGATGGTCGGTTTCATTCTACTCTTTGGTATTGCCGTGCGTAACGGTATTATTTTGGTGACGCACATCAATTCCCTGCGTTCGGAAGGCATGTCGCTGTATGACGCCGTCTTGAAGGGTGCGGAGGAACGTATTAGTCCAGTGCTAATGACAGCCTTGACCACAGGGTTAGGGATGCTTCCACTTGCGCTCGCGCACGGTTCCGGGGCAGAACTCCAGAAACCGCTCGCTATTGTCATCAGCGGTGGAATGATAACTGCTACGCTCTTGACGCTTCTTGTTTTACCGGTTTTATACTACATCGTCGAACTCAGCTGGTTAAGGAGTTTTGAACGACAAGAGGCAAAATCGTAGGGATGGAGATAATAAAATTGATTGTCCGTAAACTTTTTTGAAACTTTTTTCGTTGAAAGGTGTCTAATAGAGTAAGAAAAGCAAAACTTACAAATTAAGCGAGGGAAGCAAGATGAAACGCTCACATTTTTATTGCCTTACTGTTGTAGTGGTACTTCTATTTGTTGGAATTAGCATGGTAAGCATGGCTGAAGTGGCTGTCTTGCAGGTAGAGATTTCTGATGTTGTTAGTAATGCCGATGCTCGTCAGATTCGGCGTCTATTAGAACCGTGGGCAGAGGCAGAAGACATCACCTTTGAGACACCTGTTGATAAGAACGGAAGAAAACGACTTTTCACTACGCTCGTGAAAATTAAACCCAGACAAGGGGCATCTAAATATAGCGAGACACATACATTTGACGTTTATGACATCATGCGTCAACTCAACGATTCGCGTTTCCGAGGCAGACATGGACTTGGATCTTCCCGCGTCCTTAAAACCGAGGCTACTATTCGCGGCGACCTGTTTGCACATCCCGGTTTTGCCCGGAGTTATCTCCGCAACGTTCCATCGTGGCGACGATGGCGACCCGACACCTCCAATATCCATCATGCAATGACTGCGGGGCATGAGGGACAGAAGTTCGTTTTCAGCACAAATCCTGAATTCGATCAGATGCGGATTGATGCAGCAAATAACGATAAACCGGTTGAGGTACAAGGTGTAATCACCGGATTTGATGGTCCTTACCCGATTGTATCAGTGCGTAAATATGAAGTGGGCTACCATCTCAAGGGAGAGAGGGCTGAAACTGAGGCAGGAAGGAAGCCGACTTACGACTATCTTGAGGAGCGTTAGAGACGACTATTGTTCTCAATTTCTTTTAGGATTGATATCCGCCTGTGTTAAATAGCACAACGCGTTCGGAAGGTTCAATCATTCCATTCGCCATAAGTTGTTCAAGTGCCGCGACTGTCGCTGCCCCTTCAGGACATGTCAAGAGCCCTTCGGTAGTAGGCAGTAATTGCATTGCCTCACGGATGGCTTTGTCCGTGACAGCAATCGCGGCACCGTTACTTTTACGAATCGCCTCTAAAATCAGAAAATCCCCAATTGCTTGTGGCACGCGTAACCCGCTTGCAACGGTATGCGCATCACGCCACGGCGTTGCTTCAGTAGCACCTTCTTCCCATGCCTTAACAATCGGTGCACATCCTGTTGACTGTACTGAGATAAACCGTGGTCTTTTCTTACCAATCCAACCGATCGCTTCCAATTCTGCAAAGCCTTTCCACATTCCCACAATCCCTGTACCGCCACCGGTAGGATAGATAATCACATCTGGAAGTTCCCAGTTGAATTGCTCTGCGAGTTCAAACCCCATTGTCTTTTTACCTTCTACGCGGTAGGGTTCTTTAAGCGTTGACACGTCAAACCATCCCTCTTGTTCTTTCCGTTCCGCCACTATTCTCCCGGCATCTGTAATTAAACCGTCAATCAGCGTAACGTTTGCCGCTGCGAGTTGACACGTCTGCTTATTGAAGTCAGGTGTATCTTGTGGCATGAAGATGTGTGCTGTAATACCCGCAGCCGCGGCATAGACCGAGAGTGCTGTCGCTGCATTACCAGCAGAAGGGATTGCTAAATCTGTGAGTCCAAGGGATTTCGCCTTGGATACCGCCATTGCCAAGCCACGTGCCTTGAAACTACCAGTCGGCAATCGCGATTCATCCTTCACCCAAACTTCCGTGAGTCCGAACTCCGCGCCTAACCTTTTCGCATGAACAAGTGGGGTTATCGTCTCACCAAGCGATACCATATCTTCTGGGGTTGATATAGGTAGAAGTTCCGCATAACGCCAAAGCGAAGCGGGTCGTGAAAGGAGGGTATCAGGTGTCCATATTCCTGTTAACTGTTCAAGGTCGTAACGCGCAAGGAGAGGCTTCCCACAAGCGTTACAGACGTTCTGCGGCACCGTGTGCGGGTAGATTTCGCTACACTTGCTACATTCGAGGTGTTCTAATGTTTCACCGTGCGAAAAAGAGAGATCCTGATTCAAGAAAAATTTCCCTGTCTTTGTAGGAAAGGTTTGTAACCCCGACTCTATTGTGGATTAGGATTGCGCGAGTAGTTTAAGAAGGATCGCTTTCATGCTATGGAGGCGGTTCTCGGACTGATCGAAGATAATTGAGCGTTCGTCGTTAACCAGTTCACCCGAAATTTCATACCCGTGATGCGCCGGGAGGCAGTGCATAATTCGGCATCCATGTGCTTTCAACAGTTCAGCATTCAATTGATACGGCATCATCTTTTCCAATCGGCGTTTCCGCTCTTTCGCAAAAGAGGGATCTGTAAAGAATTCCATATCGACCCACGTATCAGTGTAGACGATATCGCTTTCAGCAACAACTTTTTCCAACGCACCCTCAACACCTACAGCATCGGTGTCAATCTTCTTATAGAGTCCCTTCTGAGAAGCCTCATTCCACAATTCCTTATCAACAGCAGCAGGGTTCACCTCGGGTGCGACGACAGTAACTTCAACACCCACCTTCATGCCAGCAGCTATCAGCGAGTTACAGACATTGTTATGCACACCAATGAAGCATAACTTAACACCTTCGAGTCTACCGAGGGACTCCTGTATCGTCATCAGATCGCCGAGGGCTTGTGTGGGGTGGTATCTGTCGCAACAGCCATTAATAACTGGAACGGTTGCAGCCTCTGCTGCGTCAACGAGTTCGGAGTGTTTCAGAAAGCGCGCTAAGATAATATCAACATACGCCGAGAGGACGCGCATTTCGTCGCCAAGATCGGCTAACGCAAAGTTCGTCGTGCGCCAATCGAGATAGTGTGCATGCCCACCGAGGTGTGTAATGCCTACCTCACCCGCACATCTCGTTCGTGTGGAGGTCTTTTGAAAAAGCAAGCAGAGGCTTTTTCCACCTACAGCGTGTCTATATTTTTCGGGATGGTTCTTAATTTTTAGGCTATTTTCAACCGTTTCAAGAATATCTCTTTCTGACCAAGGTTTCAGTGTAATTAGGTGCATAATTACCTCCACAGTAGGGTCTAAAGAAATATAAACGTTTCCTTCTCTCAGTAGATTATACGAAATATGCTCTCTACCGCTACTGCTGTAAAATTAGAAACTACAATTATACACCACTTCCTAATAAATGTCAAATGTTTTCTGTTGTTGATATGTAGAGCAAACTGTTGGTTTACGGCATAGCAGGATTTATTGAAGAATTAAGGATTTCATTTTTTTCTAAATTAACCAGTATTTTTCTTAATCACTCCTCATAACACTACCGTAAATTTCCTCAATCGGAAGATGGTTTCCACCAAGGAGCAATTCTCGGTTGCTGACCTGCTGAAAGATTCTCACCCCGGCAATACTCCCGAAGTTTTCTCCTATAAACTTCAATATTACGTTTTGTCTTAGAAGAATTTCTCCACCAATACCAAAATCGATCAACAAGAGCAAGGACTTTTGGATCAGTACTTTGCGACTTTTCATATAGTTGTTCATCTTCTTCGATCTGGTAACGCCAACATTGAGCGATAGGAGACAAGGCAGGATTAATTTGCTCAAAAACGGCAGAGATTTGGAACAGATCGCGAGTCTGTAAAGCCTCTCGGTAAACTTCTCGACAGCTTCGTTCCTGCTGTGCAACCTCGTATGCCCACGTAGCATGTTCACGAACCCACTGACTTGGATCATCTGACTTCAACTCTCCCAGTTTCTCAATTGCTTCCTCCTCTTCAAGCCACGGTAAAATCGAAACACCAAGATTACGTTGCTTCGCATAAGGACTTTGTAAGTATTCCTGTGTCACCAAATTCCATAGCTCATCTTCGCCTCCACCAAGTAAAGAAGCAAGCGTCATAAACATAATTTCTTCGTCATTTAGACATTCCTCCAGCAGTTTACGTCTGAAGTCGCGATGTGCCGATAATCCACAGTCCTCAACCTGCCAAAGTTGAGCAAGAAAAGACTCTACACCGTAATGATTTGAGTAAATTGTTCTAACACCCTCAGTTCTCCAACGATCATAGTGTTTCATTGCATTATCCGGTTGGAAACGTAACAACAAACAGAGAATATTATCCGTGAAGTCACTCAACGCTTGGCGATACTGTGGAGATTTAGAAAGTTCGGTGAGATATTCATCTGCTAATTGCTCAAAATCGCTCTTGTTCTGTTCTGCCCAAACCTTAAGAACGCTGCGGTGAATCCTAAACCTTAGTTCTTTAACAGAACGAGAGTTTCCTTCAGCACCCTGAAGAATTGAACACATCCGCTCCATAATTGCTTTACCGAAACGAGAAAGATCATCCTGTCGATCTGGTGTACACAGAAAAGAACCTACCATTTCCAAAGGCAAAAACGATATGAGCGTATCATAAGACGGCGCATTTTCACTCCCGTCATAAGGACGTATCGTAAATCGTCTACCATTCTTAGAAAAAAGATGTTTTTGTATTTTTTCACCTCTATTAGCCAGCATTTCATCCAAAAATCCTTTTGAATCCGATAACGCTAATCGGAGCATTGGAAAGGTTCCAGTTGAATCAGGCTTTCTGATTTTCAGCTCTTCCAATGTATACTTTACTGAGTTTTCATCAACTTGGACACTGTAAGTGTAAAGCATACACCAGAAATCTTCCTCTGAGAATTCTTTAGCTTCGTTATCAGATAGATTCTGACCATTAGATGATACGGGCCGAAGTGTCTCCAATTTTTGCTGTGCCAATCTCACGATTGACTTCGGTAATAGTTCATTAAGCAGACTTGGTATTGGGAGGCGGTCAATTACTCCCCGGAGTGGTCCATGGGCAGATAGAAATTCAAACCAATCGGTTAACTGCTGTTCAGAGGCAGAAAAAAGGAGGGTTTCTGTCAGTAAAGAAGTTAAATAAATAGTATCAGATGATGAATTGTCCGCTTGAGCATCTTGAACAAGACGCTGCTTCATCCCCAAAATCGCTTCCGCAATTCTTTCGCGATCTTCCAGTTTAAAAATGATCCCCGGAATTGACCCAAGTTTAAACTGTGCCCATCTTTGATTCAGAGCGTTAAGTTTGAGACTACAGGCAAGTTCAGCATAACTTTTGAAATCATATTTGGCAACCCACGGTAGTAGATTTTCTATACAAAAATCTTCAAGAGTTGCACCAACACTCCAACCTAACTTAGCATTCAGTGATACATCCTTCAAAATTTTCTTGATTTCGATGAGATCTTCATAGTGCAAGTCAGGCAAATCTTTCCGAACCGCTAAATAGTCAAGCCCGTGGTAATTACCATTGGCTGCTGGTGAATCACCTATTAATAAGCGTTCTTGGTTTCGAATGCGATCAATATAAGGTTTAAAACTACGGTTCCATTTTTCGGCAAAAGCGCGTCTCTCTAAGTCTTTTTCTGTGAGAGGACATTCCAGAATTTGAGGTAAGTCAGCAACCCGCAGGTTAGCAGCCAAACCATAAATTCCATTCAATAGCGATGTATCATCTTCAGCTTGTTTCGCCAATGAACGTAGGTCATCCAAAACATCTTCAGTGTATCCCCACCGCATCAACTTGCCAAGATACTCATCAAAACGCGCTAGTCTGCTAATTTCCTCATGAGATTTTGCGTTACTCCACAGAAATTCATAGCAACGCGCAAGTGGTTCTAGGAATTGAGGATCTGGTCTTTGGGATAGAATTGAGATAGCAGCACATGATAATTGGGTTTGTATATCATCCTTTTTCCGAGGAAATTGATTCTCTTTATGACCAACATAAACAATATCTTCTGGCTCATCACTAATTGATGTAGCGAGCAGCCATTTGGTAAGACGTAATCTTAATTGATTAATTTGTCCTATTTGGTGCAACCAGACTTTGGCGAGAGGTCCAATGAATGCTTCTTCATAACTCGGAGAATTGTGAGTTTCCAACTGAATCTTGACAACTTGTGCATAGGCATCGGTATCTGTCCGCACCCAAAAAGAAATGTGCTTATTTGTAATTTGTGCATTGTGACTATTGAACCATGCAAGCATTAAAGCTGCCCGCTTTTGTGAAAGTTGGTCTTGCGGAATATCAGGATCAGGCGATATTGCTGTGATATGTAGTGCTACAAATAGTGCTTTGGACCGCAAGTCTTCTGAAGGGATTGGCTCAAGCGCATTCTGAAAGCACTCGGCAAAATCTTTAATTTTCGTGTATTCTGCACATTCAAAAAGGTTGGCGAGGTAAAGTGCCCAACCGAGTACAATATGATCTTTACTCAATTCGGCTTCCCTCTTATGTGCCGTGAGAGTAATCCGTTGTTCTTCAAGGTCTCGGCGGATTTCATGGTAATTAGAAAAACAATCTGTAAGCAATTCTACAGAGGCTTGTGGGACATCACTAATGTTAGTCCACTTCGCTTCTTTTGCGAGTTTTGCAAGGTCATCCTGAGCCTCTTCAATACGCTGCCAATCAAGTTTTTTTCGGATTTGTGGATCTCCGGCATATTTGATTTTGTAAAGCAGATCTGCCCATAAAACCATTTCCTTGGTGACAGCATCAAATGAACCGAGTTCATCTCGCAGTTCAACACATCTCTGAAAATACCGAGGAATTCTTGCAATGTCCTTTAATGAATCTGGTAAATCATCAAGTTGGAGACCTTTTCGAGCGAGTGCGTCTTGGAGTTCAGCGTCATTAAAAGGATGAATAGAAATTTTATGGACCCTCTCCCACAAATAACTCTCAAAATCCGGGTAGTCATCCAAAGGACGTGTGGTCAACAGAAAACGAATTCTATCTCTCCAATCGCTCTTGGGTTTAAAGTATTCAGTCAGAATTCGCTGTGCTGTCTCAATTGCATTCCGTTCATTGACACCATCAAGCACAATAAGCGTTTTACGCCAGATTTTGGCTGGCTTATTTTGCAGCTTGGTGATTTTCCCTTGTTCATAGGACGGGTAGATTGAACTGAAACAGGAGTGAAGTAAATCAGATATGAATTTATCATCTTTCCAATCTTTACTGTCTAACCAAAAAGTGACAACATTTTCGTTCTCACGAATTGTATTCATACACTTGGCGGCAAGCCACGATTTTCCCTGCCCTTCCTCGCCTTCAAGACAACAGACGGGGCTCCCTGCGGTTTCCCACCAATCTGTGATTTCTGATTCCAAGGACTTCCGCTCTATTGCTTCAGATAGATTAATTGGATTAAAACCTTTGTCCCTACTAAAATGATCGAGTAGGTATTCTTCAATATCTTCTTGAACATGCTTTTGGGTTTGAATTCCATCCTCTAACTTGCTTCGGACATCCTCTATTTTCCGCTTTGTTTTTGAATCATCTGTTGCTATTTGAAGCCAAGCCAAGAATTCCTGATTGATGTTTGGAAGGTCGAAGAAATGGCAGATACCCTCCCAGAAGGTAACGCATAATGCCCCGATATCCGATAGTTTATCAGAAAGCTCAAGGGTAACAATATCCACGCCAGTTTCCCTAGCAATGGCATCCAATTCATAACTCAACTGCTCTGCATCGCGAGAGACAACTAATACATAGACTTGAAGATGTAATCCTGGAGATCGCCTCGCTTGACCAATATCACCCTCAATTGTTTTAACATCAGGGAGGTATTTGCCAGTGTATCTCTTAGCTTGAATTGATACATTACCGGATACACTTCTAGCATCGCCTCTTGGTTGATCTCCAGATCTCGCAACTACAAAAGGGATTTTGAGAAGCGATTTTAGCAATGTAGCAGCGAGTTCTTCAAACTCGTTAGGTTTTATGGACTGAATTAGGTTTTTTAGTTTCTGCCAACCCTGTTCATCCAAAAAAGCACCGGCCTGACCTGATTCCGCACTTTCCTCTGGAGGCGAATTCTTAGTAAGATTGACTTGGAATTCAACCTCATGCGTTTCATCCCAATAGTCAGCAAGGCTATGCGTATCCCAAAATTCACCGATCTCTTCTGGTGTTGCATCTGGAGGCGGCATCGGATCCGGATTTTTATTTTTGTTTTCTATATTTTCTTGGTTTTGCTTATTTTTGTCTTCCATAATTTCTTCGCTCCGCTCTGGTCATATCCCTGGCACTGATAATCAACGCTCTACGATTTGATTTTCGGATAAAGAAAACGATAAGATAACGTCCAGCGTCTGTTTGTCCCATAGCCGAGTAAACATCTTCCCCTGGTTGATTGCCTTTAGAGATGAAACGAAAATACGGGCGATTGGTTAAAACTTCCTCAACTTCGTTTTTTTCTACACCGTGCTTTGTCGCTAGTTTCTCAACAAATTGTTGTATCCATATAATCTCATCAATCCGCAAATTCTCGCTCCGGTTCTGTGTTAGCGTTCTGACAACTCGCCTCAGACTTCCTCACTCTATATCAATACATTCTCAAATTCGGTAGGCAGAATCAGGCAGTGTCACACACTTTGCCGGTTACTTCTCCTAATAGGATTATATCACATTTCCAGCGTCTTTTCAACATTTCGCTAGGGGAATTCAGTTATCCAATAATTCCCATCTATATGCCCAAACCTGTTTAGACCCGTGTGTACGCTCCCGAACAAGTTCGGGCATCCATCAACAAGAATCCTTCACATAGATAAACTTATCCCTTAAAACTAAATAATTCTGATTCTTGGCAATCAGTTTTATTGTCGAACCCATGGAATTTCGACATCTAATTCGTCAGCAAGTTCTTCGAGTGTTTGCACCGGTTCCCGATGCAGCGGAATCCCGTTCGCACGACGCTCTTGGGTTAACTCCGACTCAATTTCACCCGGAAGCGTGACACGCGTAAATCCACTCCGCGGTATCGCTTGACGCGTTATCCGAATCTGCCGATCAATTTCAGCCTTAAATTCTTCAATAGCGGTGAAACTGGCGATGTTAATAGCAAAGAAAAAATGTGATGATACGCGTTTCTCTCGCGGCGC
Source organism: Candidatus Poribacteria bacterium (assembly GCA_958295815.1). Lineage (GTDB taxonomy): Bacteria > Poribacteria > WGA-4E > WGA-4E > WGA-3G > WGA-3G. The sequence continues at coordinate 2,438,435 of OY282374.1, forward strand.
GTCTCCGGGCTGGTAATGCTTATTGATACCCATCAGCCCACCGCTTAACGGACCGCACAACACATCCATCACAATTGCAAGCGCAGAACCTTTAGGACCCGCAGCCGGTAGGATAGCAGCAACTTTGCTTGGATCGTCAGTCTCATTGCCATCGGCGTCGAGAGCCCATCCCAACGGTATCTTTTCCTGATACAACCTTGCCGTCCCGATCCGTCCAGCGGCAGCCGCACCGCACGCCATATCCAATACAATCGGTGGTTCCTCACCTGCTGGAATAGCATACGAGAATGCGTTGTTTCCAATCGAAGTGCTCCTCGCGCCGTGGACAGCGACATTCACACCGAGACCGTTGGTTGTCGCAAAGCCTATCATATCATGTTCCGTGGCACGGATCGCATGGCTGGAGGCAGCACCAAAGTGATTACTATTCCGAACGATAGCCACACCAATCGAAGCAGACTTCGCCTTCTCTATGGCGAGATTCATTGCCCGAACACTGACCAGATGTCCCAATCCCTGGTCTCCATCCAGCAAAACAGAGGCAGGATTATCCTCAAGCACTTCAAGTTCTGGTGTAGGATTTATACCACCGTTGATAATACCGCGAACATATCCCGGTACGGCGCGTGTCGCATGCGAATGAACACCCCGTAAATCCATCAAAACCTGCAATTCAGCGACGGTATCTGCATCCGATTTGGCAACACCCACTTTTTGATAAAGTTGACTACAGACGGTTTGCAATGCCGACGCGTCTACAATTACTTCCTGTTCGTGACGATTCATGGCAAGATCCTCCTACTGCATTTCCGAGTCGCTCTAATGCCGCTATTTTAGCATAACCACCCTTAAAACGCAAATTCCGTTAGTAAACGTAACAATCCTGCCTTGAGTGATAGGTACTTAGTTTTCCAACAATTTGTGTGTGGATACCGGAACTTTTTCGAGGTAAGGTGCGTGTCCCCGAACAAGTTCGGGCATCCATCAATAGGTTAACTTTTCAGGAGTAAACCCTTTCTAAAACTAAACAATCTGCCATTTTACTTGACTTCACGCACTATTTTATGGTATTATACTATACATTAGGAAAACGCTTGTAGCAACCAAGACATAACGCTGTCTATGGAAAACAAGATCCAACCCTTTTAGCATGGGGAGCAGATGGATGATTTCGCCCAATTATGTCCTACGATGCCTCTGTCTGATTTTGATGCTGGCACTCGTTACATTTACCGCTAACCCGGGTGAAAAGGATACTTCTGACTTTTCGCAAAATGGTGCGCTGTTCTTGGAACAGTACTGTTTCAGCTGCCATACCGGTGACCAACCCGCCGCTGACCTCTCCTTGGACGCATTTTCAGATAATCATTCCTTAATCAAGAACCGTGAGATCTGGGAACGGGTTCTGGACATGGTAACAACAGCTCAGATGCCACCTTCGGATAGCGAGCAACCATCGTTTGAGGAATCGGAATCGTTTGTTGAGCATATTGAAGCAATCTTCGAGCACGCAGACCGTACGGCGAAGCCTGATCCGGGACGAATCACGGTACGCAGACTCAATAGGGTCGAGTACAAAAATACCGTCCGAGATCTGCTTGGTGTCGATTTCAACCCCACAGAAAATTTCCCCGCAGACGATGTAGGACACGGATTTGATAATATCGGTGATGTCCTTACTGTGTCCCCACTTCTGATGGAACGCTACCTCGAAGCCGCAGAGGCAATCGCTACGCGTGTCATCTTGCTGGAACGACCGCCGCCATTGAAACGTTACCGAATAGGCACCAGCCTTGATCCCAGCCACGATGATGTTCCTAAAGAAGAACGTTTCCGCCTACTCGACCCAACCGCTACAGAGGCGTGGAAAACGGGTCCCTTTACAACAGGTGCGGCGTATCTCAATATATCCGCTGATGCAGAAATCATCTATCGTGCAACGCTATATGCCGAAACCGATACTGAATTACCTGTGAAAGCTGCTTTATTCATTCAGGGTGAAGACTTGCCATACCTCTCAACACCAGATGAACTGGCACGTTTAGTTGGCGTGGACCCGACAGCAGACAACAAAATCAAGGTTTTGAAAGCCTTTGAGATTACCGCTCGTGATGCCGAAAAAACGCAGGTCATTAAGACCCTTCTTACGGGTATCCCTAACATTGAAAGCGTCGGGATTGCGATGCTCAAGCCTAAAGAAGGAGAGCCACACGCTAAACTCCAAATTCGCGCTCTCTGGTCAGAAGGTCCATTGGAGTCAAGACCCGATTCGCACTTCAAAATCTTGGAATGTACACCCGGAATCTCTCAAGCAGAACAGACGCGTGAAGTCCTGACCCGTCTGTTACGCCGCGCATATCGCCGTCCACCAACTGAAGATGAACTCGAGCAACTCGCCCAGTTTGTAGAATCCACCCAAGTCGATGGCATGAAGTGGGAAGCGAGTATTCAGCAGGCAATTAAGGTCGTCCTCTGTTCACCCAAGTTCCTATTTCGATTGGAGTTAGATGACCGTCCACATACGACTGAACCGTCCCCGATTGACGAATTTCAGCTCGCCTCGCGGCTCTCCTACTTCTTGTGGAGCAGCATGCCGGACGACGAACTCCTTGAACTCGCAGAGAATAACCAACTGACGCTCAATCTTGAAGCACAGGTTAAGCGAATGCTGGCGGACCCGAAAGCAAAAGAATTAGGAAGTAACTTCGGATCGCAGTGGCTACAAATCCAACGGCTGACAACAGCTGAACCTGATCTTGAGCGATTTCCGAAATTCAATGGCAGTTTACGTACAGCGATGCTAATGGAGTCGGAACTTTTTGTCGAATCGATTTTTCGTGAAGATCGGAGCGTACTTGATCTGATTGATGCGAACTACACCTTCCTCAATAAGACCTTAGCGAATCATTACGGTATCGCTGATACGCAAGGAAACTGGTTCGGCAGCAAGGAACCCGTCCCCGGCGGTGAAGATATAAAGGGCAGGGATTTTCAGAGAGTTAATTTGCAAAGTTCTTCACGCGGTGGTATACTTACTCATGCCAGCGTTTTGACGGTGACCTCTAACCCAAACCGGACCTCGCCCGTTAAAAGGGGACGCTGGGTGCTGGAGCAGGTGCTTGGGGCACCGCCGCCACCGCCACCACCAGATGTGCCTGAATTAGAGGAAGAAGGTGAGGTTATCAGCGGAACTACGCTGCGAGAACGTCTTGAACAACACCGAGCAGATCCGGCTTGTGCCAACTGCCATGCCAAAATGGATCCTATCGGATTTGCACTCGAAAATTATAATCCAATCGGGGCTTTTCGGACTAAAGTTGGCGAATCGAAGATTGACGTATCCGCCGAATTACCAGACGGAACAACAGTTAACGGTATAACGGACCTGAAACAAATTATCAAAGATAGAAAGCAGCAATTTGTACGCTGTCTAACAGAAAAAATGTTGACTTATGCTTTAGGCAGGGGATTAGAATACTACGACCGACCGACCGTTGAGCATATCGTCGCACAACTTGAATCCAGAGGCTATAAAAGTTCTGTATTGATTACAGAAATCGCCAAAAGTGATCCGTTCCGTTTACGACGCAGCAAAAAAGAATAAGGAGTAGCTATGGCAAATCAGAGTCCAAAACAGTTTTCACGTCGAGCATTTTTAGGAGGCTTGGGGGTCAGTGCTGCGCTACCGTGGTTGGAAACGGTAAGTTCCCTCACAGCATGGGCACACCCGTCCGCGTCCGAAAAAACGATTACACGTTATCCGGATCCAGCCGTCGAAGTTATTGACCCGCGTTTCGCTAAATATAAAATCGGGAATGCTGTTGTAGAACGGTTGTGGACCGGGGCGCGCTGGTCCGAGGGACCTGTCTGGTTCGGTGATGGAGGCTTTCTCCTCTGGAGTGATATTCCAAACAATCGTATCCTGAAGTGGCAGGAAGCCACTGGTCAAGTAAGTGTGTATCGCAAACCCTCTAATAATACCAACGGCCACACACGTGATCGACAAGGCAGACTCATTAGTTGTGAACACGGCACAAGGCGTGTCACACGCACCGAATATGATGGAACTATTACCGTCCTTATAGATAACTTTGATGGGAAACGCTTCAATGCACCTAATGATGCTGTCGTCCATCCTGACGGACATATCTGGTTTACCGATCCGGGATACGGCATCCTCATGAATTATGAAGGGCATAAAGCACCCTTTGAATTGCCGACTTCCGTTTATCGTCTCAATCCAGATACAGGTAGAGCAACCGTTGTGACGGAAGAACTCGAAAGACCAAACGGCATCTGTTTCTCGCCTGATTATGATAAACTTTATATTGCTGATACCGGAACACCCAAAAACATCGTTGTCTATGATGTCGTAAACGGTGAAGGGTTGAATAACAAACAAGTATTCCACGATATGTCACCCGGTGCTGCTGATGGTCTTCGATGCGATATTGACGGAAACCTATGGGCAGGCACAGGCTGGGTTGGCGAAGGTTACGACGGTGTTCATATCTTCGCACCAGACGGGACACTTATCGGTAAGATTCATCTCCCAGAAATTTGTGCAAATATCTGTTTCGGCGGCGTAAAACGGAACAGACTCTTTATGGCAGGTAGTCAATCTCTCTACTCGGTTTATGTCGAAGCACAAGGTGTCCCGTACTTTTAGTTTAGCGTGTTATCCAAGCATTAAAACCTTTTGTTTCAACTGAGCGAGTATGTCAAAAAGGAACACTTATGAGCACTTCAAAGCAACTTTCACGTCGAACATTCCTACGCGGTTTGGGGGTCAGTATCGCCCTACCGTGGCTGGATGTAATGGGACCCATTACATCATGGGCAAATGCTCCCGCGAGTGGATTAGCACAGCAGACAGTTCCGAATCGGATGGCATTCCTTTATGTGCCTAACGGAAAAATCATGGAGGACTGGATACCGCAGCAAATAGGTGTGGACTATGAACTCCCAGAAATCCTGAAACCGTTAGAGAGTGTAAAGGATAAAATGCTCGTGCTAAGCGGTCTAACAGCCGATAAAGCACGTCATAACGGCGATGGTGGTGGTGACCACGCACGGGCAATGTCTGCGTTCCTAACTGGCGCACAGCCCCGTAAAACTGATGGTGCCAACATTAAAGCGGGAATTTCTGTTGATCAGGCAGCCGCTATGCATCTCGGAAACCAAACCCGACTGCCTTCTTTGGAACTCGGAATCGATCCAGGGAGAAGAGCCGGAAATTGCGACTCTGGCTATAGCTGTGTCTATTCGTCATCTCTCTCGTGGCGTTCTTCTACACAGCCCCTGCCTAACGAAACCAATCCAAAAGCCGCTTTTGAACGATTGTTCTCTTCGCTCCCAGACGGGGAAAGAACGGAACGGGATCAGCAGCGAAAAAGTATCCTTGATTTTGTTCGGCAGGATTCAAAAGATCTAATTCGGCAGGTTAGTGGTAACGATGTCCGCAAACTCGACGAGTACTTCTCCGCCATTCGGGATATTGAACTGAGAATCGATGCCGCTGAAAAGCATCCACCCGTCGAAACGCCAGACTATGCCGTTCCAGAAGAAGTCCCGGCGGATTATCAGGAACATCTACGGCTCATGATGGACCTGATTGTACTCGCATTCCAGGCGGATGTAACCCGCATTACCACCTTTGTTTTGGCAAATGAAGGGAGCAACAAGAAGTATCCATACGTTGATGTTACTGATGGACACCACTACTTGTCGCACCATGGTGGCGATGAAGAGAAGATAGAAAAAATTCGCCGGATAGATATTTACCATAGCGAGCAGTTGGCGTACTTATTGGATAAACTCAACACTACATCTGAAGGAGATGGTTCGCTATTAGATCACTCCATGATTCTATACGGTAGTGGAAACGCAGATGGCAACCGACACAGCCACCACGACCTCCCGATCCTACTTGCAGGCAACGGCTGTGGTACAATCAAGAGCGGTCGTCACATCCGCTATCCAAAAGAGACCCCAATCAATAACCTGTGGCTGTCAATGCTCAATCGCATGGATGTCGATCTCGCACAATTAGGCGATAGCACCGGCAGTTTACAAGGACTTTCTTAACGCCACACCAAACACCATCATATTAGGCGAGGTCTCTGTGCCTCGCCTTTTTCTTTTTACCAGTATCTTCTCCAACCACCCATTCACCACAAAAGCAGCGTACTCATATCGAGTTAGTTCACATCTCAGGATGACGATCCAGTCTCAGCAATCCGCATCAGTTCCTCGTCGTCTAAGTCAAGGTCTACGTCCTCTGCAAGCGGTTGTGGGACCTTATACGGGGTCTTGGCGTAGATTTCAACGACATTATCATCCGGATCATAGAAGTAAATCGCCAAGGCAATGCCGTGGCTCACCACGCTCCGAATCCTTACACCTTCAGACTTCAGGAGCGCGTAGAACTGTTTTAAATCTGTGAGATTCTCGACAATAAACGAAACTTGTTGTACGACCTTTGCTCCGGGTGGAACATCTCTACCAGGACATAAGGCAAGCTCATGGTGTTCCGATTCCGGCTGTGCACTCAAGAAGATAATGTGCCCTTCAGGATGCGCATCAGTGACAGTAAGACCAAGAATACGGTTATAGAAGTCTACGGATTTATCTACATCGGTACAATAAAGTCCTACGTGTCCGAGTTCTTTAACGGCTAACATTTTTCACCCTCCTACGGTATCCAAATCTGTGTCCACATTCTATCACCAAACTGAAGATAAATCAAGACGCTTCCGTGTAGGAGGAACACCGATTCCCGACTTCCTCGTAAAATCCACGAAAATTGGAAATCTTGGTTCAGACAATCCACCAAATTCACCTATTTATGCCCACGAACCCAGTCCCCACTTGACTTCTTAGCGATTTTATCATTACTTAGGCAAAGAAATACACGAGAATGAGTTTCATTATCATTTATTTTTAAGATATTGGGTCTCATTATCAGTTGTAACACTTCTCAAATCGTAATATATCCGAAATTCGTGAATCACCAATCCTTGAACGGAAATATTCGCGTTTCCGTCGCCATTCCATAAAAACTCCACAGACTCCCTGCAACAAACTCACCAAGGATTAAACCAAAGAAGAATGGTGCGGCTTTCCGATGCAACTGTAACCCGCCCTGTTTAATAATTATCCACTTGGCAAGAGTGCTAATCACAAGCGAAATCCAGAGCCAGTTCATACACCAATCCGCCGCACCCGAAACAGCATAACCCACGGCGTGGAAGGGCCACCAAAAGAAACGCATCCGTAAAAACATCAAAAGGAACGTGAATCCCATGCCCATACCCATAAACGTCACCTCTGGGATATTCGGTCCCATCGGAAAATTGAGCTGCTTTTCGAGACGCTCAAAAGGATGTCGGGCAAAACCTCCAGTCGCACCAAAGTGATACACATCGTGCAAATATGCCCAGAAAGAACTGATTGAACCTACGACTACCGCCAAAAGTATCACCCACACCAACGGTTTAGGGTTAAAACCTGCCCGTGAGGCGAGTTGGAAACCTTCTAACTGATGTGGCATTGGATGGCTACGGTGCGCACGATTAAAGAAAAACAGAAAGGATAAAGCCGTAAGATTAGACCCTCCCATGCCGCGTGAGCCGAGAATCGTCGGTAAAGCGTAGTCAGGTCCCATATAATGGAGGTCGTGCGCTGGAGCTCCCGATTCTACTCGCATCCGTGTAATACCCGTTGATAACGCAAAATACATCGCGAAAAAGGCTATACCCAACGAGATACTGATACCTATCTTTACAGAGAACGCTATGAGATAAATACAGCCTAACACAATGCCTACAATAGCAGTTCGATACCGCATCGGTTCAACAGATTCGTCAAGGCTGGAGCGTCCCATGGTGACCTGTTTAAAGACTTCAGCGAGATATTTTCTGCTTGCCCATATCGCAAAAATCGCCAAACCGAGATATGCCCCCAGTGACTGCTGCCGATCATACGGAAAACCGGGTAACCCGCGAACACCAACGATGGCACCACCAACCCGCTGCATCTTGCGAAATAGATAAAAGAACCAGCAGGAAAATGACAAGTCCAGAGGCATGAAGAATCCGAGTCCTATGACGAATGGATAGATGGAAAAAGGTGTCCAACCGATAGCGTTCCACGGTTTGTCAGTGAAAAAGTGGCTGATATTTCGAAGCCGAACCCCAACAATCGGAATCGTCGGAAAGAGATAGCTGAACCCATTAATCAGATTAATGAGTGAGACAAGAATGAAAGCCGTCCAAAACACCCTACCCCGGAAGAACTTTGCCCCACTATCCCGCGTCATTTCTAAGGGGAGTTGGATAATCGGATAGGCAAGTTTTTCGCGTTCAGTCCACTGCTTCCGCAACACGACGTTGATACACAACATCACGAATACAAGCACTACAATGAAACTCGTCCACCATAACGTAGGACCGAGCCACGCCTGTAGCACCTCTGCGCGATAAAGTGTTGTTTGTCCTTCGTAAAATCCTTCTAATATACCCTTGTCTTGGACCGTGCCCCATGTTGGCATGTATCGGTGGAGAAGTTCTCGCCATTCGTTTTCGGGTGTATCGTACCAGAAGACATGTCCAATCATCGGGATCAATACTTGTGCATGGTCGTGTGACGCGATAGCACTCGCTATAGAGAGCATCACATAGATGACAAGCAGTTCACCATGCGCTAATGCCCACTCCCGTTTTATCCGCAGTAAGATCAGGTTCAGGAGGGTAATCACAAACAGAAAGAAGACGGCATTGAAAAACAGCGACATCGTCGTCGGAAAAAGTCCCCACCAGACCATTTCCGTATACATAATCCAATAGCAGTTGACCGGTATGAGGATAAGTGAAATGATAACTGATTTTAGAGTAACACCACGGCTTAAAGCAGTAGGCATTTCGTTCTCCTGTAGTTTCCTCAATATCCTATGTGTCTATTCCATTGCCGAACGGAGCATCTTCACAATTTCCAGATGTCCCTTAGATTCTGCAAGTGCCAACGCCGTATCTCCCTGCCTATTCTTTACGGTGGTATCGGCACGGTTTTCGAGCAGTAGGCGGACGATGTCTGGATGTCCTCGCCACGCTGCATACATCAGTGCTGTTTCACCAGTGCGATTTTGAGCGTTTACAGATGCACCTTTCTCAATCAACCGTCTGGTTATCTCCAGATTTCCTGTTTTGTGGATAATAAAGATTAAAGGCGTATTCCCCTTAGTATCTGTTATGTTCACTTCTGCCCCATTTTCAACCAGAAACATTACCACGTTCTCATATCCCTTTTCCGCCGCAATCTGTAGCGGAGTCCTACCCAGTGCATCTTTTACATTCACATCTGTGTTTGCACTACGAACCGCTGCAATATCACCTGTCCATACCCCTCTGAAAAGTGTCCCTTCAGGTGTATTTGAAAATTCGGCTATAATGTGCTCTTTGTTTACAGGTAAATTCTCAAACACTTGTACAACACCACTCTGCCATCGGATCTCAAGCCTATCAACAGTGTCATGCTTTCCCAATCCAAAATGGAGTCGAGTGTCATGGCTGGAAAGATAACTTGCCCCTGGATTTACTTCTTGTATCTGTCTATGCTTGCCAGTTCTCAAAATAACGCGGGTTCCAATTCCATCGCGACTGCTTATAACGCCGACGGTTTTAAGGCTTATCCAATTATGTTCTGTTATGCTCTCGTTTCGTAACAAGGTTACGGGACCGTTAGATTGTGTAACGATCAGATCTACGTCACCGTCATTATCATAATCACCAAAAAGCGCACCTCGACTCACCCCAGCCCGTTGAAAATACGCACCTGCTTTCGCTGATATTTCTTGGAAAGTGCTGTCCCCTCTATTACGAAAGAGTTGATCGGGTTGGCGATAGGTTAACACATCGTGTGTGTCTTCAATATTGTCGAGGATATGCCCATTGGCAATGAACAGGTCTCGCCAGCCATCGTTATCTGCATCGAAAAAGCCTGTACCGAATCCAACAGATAAGAAACTCTCTTTACCGAGATGTGCCTCATAAATGACATCCGTAAAAGTGCCGTCCCCGTTGTTCCGATAGAGCGAATTGGTCTCATAAGATAGGTTCGTGACGAAAATATCGAGCCATCCGTCGCCGTTGTAATCGTCTGTAGCAACACCCATACCAGCTTGTGCTATACCGTCGAAACTGTAGGCACATCCGGCAAGCAGTGAAATTTCGCTGAATGTCCCATCCCCATTATTATAAAAAAAATCGTTTCGTGTATCATCATTTGCAACGTAGAGATCCGGGGCACCGTCGTTGTTGAAATCCGCTGAGACCACCCCTAACCCCTTTCCGTGAAACAAGCCACCAATACCGCCTACACCGGCTTCTTGACTAACATCCGTGAATGTACCGTTCCCGTTGTTGCGATAGAGCCTATCAGGCGCGCCTTCAAACAGAGATGGGTGGCAATATGTGTGCGTCTCACCTTCACCACATGGAAGGTAAGGCACATCCAGTGAATACACAAGGTAGTTGGCGACAAACAGATCGAGGTGTCCATCTCGATTGTAATCGAGAAAAGTCGCGCTACTGCTCCAACCTGGGTCCCCAACACCAGCAAGACGTGTGACATCCGTAAACGTCCCGTCACCATTGTTGCGATAGAGAACATTCACACTGAAATTGGTTACGTAAAGATCTACATTGCCGTCGTTGTCGTAGTCAGCACAAGCCGCTCCTTGACCATAGTTGCCCTGGTTACCAACCCCGGCTGCTGTTGTGATGTCCGTGAAAGCACCATCTCTGTTGTTCCGATAGAGCGCGCTAACTGCCTGTTCCACTGAAGGTGATTTGTCCCAATAGCCACTGTTGACGAGATAGATATCAAGATAACCATCGTTGTCTGCATCAAAAAACGCACCGCCAGCACCGAGCGTCTCAGGTATATGATACGCCCCTTCAGCCCCGTTGATATGCTGAAAATTGATGCCTGACTCCTCAGTTACATCAACGAATTGAACTTCAGCAGATGTCAAGAGCGGCACAGTGTATGCGAGGAGTATTATGAAGATAAGTATGCTCTTATTTTTCATACAAAGGCTCAGCATCTTTGGCGAGACGGAATCCGATGAAACTGGTCCCTATTTCTGGATATTGACCGATCCGAGTTGAACATCTCGCCAGCATCTCAGCGTTTAGCCATGAACCGCCTCTCACGACGCGCCGACTCCCAACCGTAGGTCCTTTGGGATTCCGATCGGGACTATGATGGTAGTAGGTTTCTGAATACCAATCGTCTACCCACTCCCAGACATTGCCTGCCATATCATGGGCACCATAAGGACTCGTGCCAGTCGGATAAGATCCAACGGGTTGTAAATTCTCACCAGATGAATCTCGAACATTCGCATGCGTGGTTGTGCCTTTGATACGCTGTTTAAAAGTATTGCCCCAGGGCCACCGCCTTGCGTTCGTTCCACGTGCAGCTTTTTCCCACTCCGCTTCAGTTGGCAACCGCATCCCCCGCCACGCTGCATAAGCCGCAGCGGAATCCCACGAAACACCGATGACTGGGTGATTCGGTTTTGTTTTGGCAACACGGGGCCAAGTGCCAAACTCGCCGCCGTAACTGATAGGTGTGTGTTCACTGTCGGCGCCACCATGTTCAATCCAAAACCGGTGATACTCAGCGTTAGTTACCTCCGTCTTACCGATATGGTAGGCATCCAGAAAAATTTCATGCACCGGTGCTTCGTTCGGCATGTCGCTATCGCTTCCCATAGTGAAGTTTCCAGCGGGAATTAGGCAAAAATCAGGTTCCGCAAATACGTAAGGCAAGTTCCCGAAGAGAAGGGAAAAAATTAAGCACAATGTGGGTAAGATAGGTTTACTTAGATTCTGATACAAGTCGTTCATATTCTCGATAGATTTTCTCGGCTTCTGTCTGTGCCCCGGAGCGTTCATAAGCTTTAGAGAGGTTCAGATAAAAACGGGGTTCGGACGGTTCTAAACGGATAGCGGACTGGTACTGATGAATCGCTTCAGGATACTGTTCTAACATCAAATAAGTGCCCGCTAAACTGTTCCGGTAGGTTGCAACATTAGGTTTCTGCTGAATCACCTTCTGGTACATCACCGCTGCCTGCTTGTAATTCTGACCTTGAAAGTGAGCATAGCCGAGCACTTCATAGCCTCGGCTCTCTTGTGGGTCAAGCGTGACGTAACGCTCCAATGATTGCGTCGCCTCATCCCAAAGTTGTCGCTTCAGTTGGAGTCTGCCGAGTCGATACCACGCCTCGGCATTGTTCGGAACTTGACGCACAAATCGTTCGAGATGCGTCAATTGCTCTTCCTCAATAGAAAGCGTTTCAAACCGCCGTAAATTTTTTTGCGCTGCCTCTATCTCTCCGATACGTCGATAGGCAGTACCTAAACCAAAATGCGCTTTCGCATGGAACGGATCGATTTCGATGAGTTTCTGCAGTGTGTCAATGGCGGATGTCCACGCCTCTTTTTGAAGGAACGCCGTCCCGAGGGTATAGTGTGCTGTTTGTGAGGTAGGATTTAATTCAATAGCCTGCTGAAGTTCACGTATCGCAGCGTCAGTTTGGTTTTCACGGAAACAGGCGATGCCTAACAAAATACGTGCACGGGCATGTTTGGCATCCATCGCTATCGCTTTTTGTAGCGCAGCTTTCGCTTTTGCTATATCTCCTAACTGAATTAACAAGACATCACCGAGTTCACAATATGCTTCTATGTATTTTTTATCCGCTATAGTGGAGCGTTGAAACGCTTCGGCTGCGTCGTGAAATTGCTCGAATCCGTTATAAATTAGTCCCAAGACACAATAAGCATCCGCTAACGACGCATCTAAGGCAACAGCTTCCTCTAAAGCAGCTTGCGCTTTTTTTTGTTCTCCGTATGTGAGTGCGCGTAACCCTACATCATACAACCGTGCGGCTTCAGGGTTATATCTTGGTGCTGCAGTTGTGAACGAGGTTTGTAATAAAATGAGGAGCGCGAGGATGTATTTGAAGGGTGTCATGGGCTAAGGAGAATAGTGTGTGGACGGGCGAAGTTATAACTCCGCCCGTTACAGTTATAGTGCGCAATTATTGTGACTTAATGGTTGCCCATGTTGTCGTTAAACGTCCTTGTGGGGAGACAGGGGTTAATCCGAGCACAGAACCGATTCCATCATTCATTAAGGTTTGGATATCGGCTTGTTCAAGCGGTACATTGAAAACCGCGATCTCGTCCATTAATCCCAGTGCTTGTCTCTGAGTCGGCGTTCCACCTAAATGAACATCAACACCTACCACACCAAAAACGCCGGTTGTAGCATGTTCAGCGTCAACTTCACCGTCAATATAAAGGATTTTTTCCGCACCGTCATAAGTGAAAGCAAGATGATGCCACTCATCGTCATTGACAGCAGTAGGTCCGAAGAGCCAGGACGGATTGAGTTCACCACTACCCACTTCGACTTTCCCTTGGTTCCCTCCTCTGCCGGGACCAAAGACGTTCAAAATATTATTCCAACCTGTCGTAAAGGCAATAACCATGTGGTCATCGGCACAACACCCACCGTGTGGGTCGCCTTTCCTTTGCAGTTTCACCCAGGCGACACCGGTGTACTCTTCAGCGGTGCTATCTAAACTGGCTGAGCTTCCTATATTGGCATAGTCATCGTCACCGTCAAGGCTCAAAGCCCCTCCCCATTTGCCGCCGTCGGTAACCTCTGCACCGTTTATAAGTTCACCATCATTTCCATTGCTACTCGAATCGCTGACATCACCGTCGTCAAAGAGCCAAACGCCAATAGCGGTCCCACTATCAATCACTGCGAAACTGTGAAGTGGAATGAGTGCTGCTCCCAACACAGTCAGGACGAATAGCATTTTCCAATTCTTTATCATCTTTATAAGTCTCCCGTATAGGATTTATGTAAATTACCTGAACACATTTTTCCCATCAGACCTGTACGAGACAGGCACAACCAATTTAGCACAAGAATCCAGCAAAGTCAAACTATTTTTTCTTTTGTATGAGGGAACTCTGATTCCAGACTTGCGGTCTTTGTAAATTATAAAATGCACTCTTTCCCAACCAAAATTGTGTCTTTAACCATAACAGTTAGAAAATGCTAAAATCATTTACGCTTCCAGTATACCTTCGTGTCTGGTATACTCTTTGCGAAGAAGCCTAACCTTATGAAAATCTCAAATTCAACAGGAACAATATCATGAAGACTAAACTTTTCCTTCTGCTGTGTTGTGCCAGTTTCGCACTGTTCATCAGCAGCACATATACACAAGCACAAGCCCCGAAAACACCTAAAATCGTGTTTGAATCATGGCGTGATGGCAATGGGGAAATTTACATCATGAACGCCGATGGTAGTAATCAAAAGAACTTAACCCGGAGCAATGCGCGAGATGGTTCTCCAGCTTGGTCTCCGACAGGCAGGCATATCGCTTTTCACTCTGATAGAGATGGCATACGTGATATCTACATCATGGATCCTGATGGGAAAAATGTCCGGAAGGTCCTGAAGAATTTAACCTATAGAGAATACCCTACCTGGTCACCAGATGGAAAAATGCTTGCCTACACACGGTCAGAAGATTGGTCGATATGCATCGCTGATATAGAAAAACGTACAGAAGAAAGTGTGGTGCCTACAAACATAGTTGGTGGATTTTCGGACTGGTCGCCCAACGGCTCAGAGATAGTTTTTATTTTTTCGTCACCCAGTGACTACCGTATACGCATTATCAATATAAAAACGCGTAAACAGACAGAACTCCCACTTCCCCCGAATATCCCGCCTCCGCATGAGCAACCGAGATTTTTTCATTTTCCTTCATGGTCTCCAGCTGGCGATAAAATTGCTTTTTCTTGGTGGAAGGAAGGTATTCATATTATGAATCGAGACGGGAAAAAAGTAACAAAAATCGCCTCAGGTGCTTATCCTTGTTGGTCTCCACAAGGCGACCAACTCCTTTACGCTTCAGATAAAAATATCTTCAGGATTGATATTAGTAGCGGCAGCAAAAAACTATTAGCACGTGATGGATTTGATGCAGATTGGTTCGACCCAGCATCGCTATCTGTTGAACCCAGCGCAGATTTACTAACGACCCAGTGGGGCAAATTAAAACAGTGATAAATGACCATTATCCTATCCACAGAAGCCTTGATCTAAACTCCCAAAAGCGGTATAATGCCTTATACGACAAGAAGGGAGATTGCCATGAAAGTTGTAGCAAAATTCGGACCCGAAAGTGCGGGTTTAATTGACAAACCAGATCCTGTTGCTAAGGGTGAATTCGTTGTTGTCAAAATTCATTCAGCACCTTTGTGTACAGAATACAAAGCTTTTAAAAATGACGGCAAAAGCGACAGCTTCGGACACGAAGCCGCTGGTGAAGTGGTGGAAATCGCACAGAAAGGCACTGTCAAGGTAGGAGACCGCGTCGTCGTGATGCCGCACTTCCCTTGTGGAAAGTGTTATCTCTGCTTAGAAGGCGAGTATGCCCATTGTGAGAACGATAATCAACCCCCAAACGTTCCCGAACAGACGGGTGTGACAGCGACTATGGCGCAGTACATCCTTAAACAGGATTGGCAGCTTGTACCAATTCCAGAGGGTATTTCCTATCATCACGCTGGAATGGCGTGTTGTGGACTTGGATCGACGTTTAATGCAATGCGGTTAATGAACGTCAACGCCCTTGATACCGTACTAATCACGGGACTGGGACCTATCGGGCTTGGGGGTGTTATTAATGCTGTGTATAGAGGTGCTCACGTCATCGCTGTTGAAAGCCACCCGTATCGCGCATCCTTGGCGAAAAAACTCGGTGCAGCAGAAGTCGTCAATCCACAAGATGCGGATGTCGCCGATCAGATTCGGGATTTGACCGGTGGCAGAGGTCCAGATAAAGGGATCGAATGCTCAGCAGCTTCCGCAGCAGTCCGATTATTGATTGACGTCACACGTCCGAAAGGACATATCGCATTGATTGGCGGAATTCGTGAAGTGGAAATTCAGGGCGGCAATATTATCAATAAAGGCTTGACATTACACGGCACGCGGCATTACCACCTCGCAGGTACACCTGCAATGATGCAGATGATTACGCAGATACCGGAGCAGTTAGATACATTCATCACGCACACCTTCGCTATGAGCCAGATTCAGGAAGCGTGGGCATTGCAGTGTACACATGATTGCGGGAAAGTTGTCCTCGACGCTTGGGAATAAAATTACCCGACCTGCTTCACCGAAAGGAGATCGCTATGAACGCTAATACAAACAACATGCCGCTCTCAACGCCTCTTGATATTCGTCGTGGTATTACAGACGCAGCAGATGTCGCTTTTCCGTTACGTTGGGGAATCCTCGGTGCCGGTAATATTTCAGGGATGTGGGTAGAGGCTTTACACGCTTGCGAAGGGGCAACTGTGTCTGCTGTGGCAGCACGAGATATTGCCAGAGCAAAAGAATTCGCGAGAAAGTACGGAGTCGCCACGGCGTACGGTGACTATCGGGAAATGGTTGCAGCCGACGATGTAGATATTGTATACATCGGCACGATTAACCCTTTACACAAGGAGCACACACTTCTCGCTATTGAGGCAGGCAAGCATGTACTCTGTGAGAAACCTCTCACTGTGAACCTATCCGATGCCCAAGAGATGTATGCTGCTGCCGAAGAGAAAGATGTGATGATGCAGGACGGCATGTGGACCCGTTTTTTCCCGGCTGTAGAACATGCCCGCGCTGCAATTGAGGCAGGCAC
This sequence comes from Candidatus Poribacteria bacterium, assembly GCA_958295815.1. Classification (GTDB taxonomy): domain Bacteria; phylum Poribacteria; class WGA-4E; order WGA-4E; family WGA-3G; genus WGA-3G. Next base: position 2,455,242 of record OY282374.1, read on the forward strand.
TATCGGGGAGGTCGTGCTAACGCAATCCGATTTCTTCGACCCGATCTATACCATTCAAGCAGCACCCCTCGCCTTCGGTGCGTCGGCAGTGCCGATAGGTGTCATTGCCACGGGCAATCGTGCTGGTGGTGCAATTGTGGATTACGGCGACGACAAATATGCTGTATTCACATTTCCGCCTCGCAACTCCGAACTTCCAGAAGTGACGGAACTCGTCGGCACAGAAGGACGCATCACGCTTGAACGACCCGCACACTGCCCAACGCGTATCTCTATCCGAATCCCACCGCCGAATGCTGTGCCTTCGCAATACAGAACTAAGAATGCCCCCGCACCGCTCCACTACTACGATTATCCACTACCGGGATCCGTAGCAATGACGAGATCTTCCCCCAATCAGCACGGATTTCTCTATCAAGCCGAAGCTGTCCATCGTTGTCTCGCTGCTGGCTTACGTCAATGTCCGCAATACGACAAAGAAGAGTCGTTGCATGCAATGAACGTCCTAACGGAAATTTACAAGGCAAGACAAGCATAGTTTCGCTACCCCCTCACCAATTTTATACGCCAGTCTTAACCTGCAGTCAATAGCAAATTTAGTATAAAAAATCTCTTGACATTTTTGCACATTTTACGCATACTAAAGTTATACAAAATTAACCGGATTTACGACGTTTTCCTTTTCGCTCTCTTTTCCAATGAGCGATATGTTTATAGGAGGTGTGCTATGTCTAAGATTGTTGAAGCGACGATTGATGAACAGAACAATGTGAAACCGATTAGACCGATCCGATTGTCGAAACACAGACGAGCATTTGCGGCAATTTTTAGCGAGGAACTCCGAGTTCCTGAAATTGCGCTGCTCAGTGAAGCCGCGTTTCTCCAAGACTGGGATCTTTCAGAAGAAGATGCTACAGGGGAACACCTCCAGCCGGAGTAACTACTGCTTTTCAACAGAAGTTTTTGATAAATAAAGAAACATTTTTCTGAATCGGCGCGCTATATGCGCGCCTACTTTATATCTAAGGATTATTACATGAACCAACCAAACATAGTCTATATTCATTCACATGACACAGGTCGATACGTTCAACCCTACGGGCATGCAATCCCAACACCTAACATACAAAAACTCGCCGAAGAGGGTGTTGTGTTCCGTAACTCCTTCTGTGCAAACCCAACGTGTTCGCCGTCCCGTGCGGCACTGCTCACTGGACAATGGGCACATAGCTGCGGCATGGGAGGATTAGCCAACCGCGGATGGAGCCTTCCGGTCCCTGAACATCTCATAACCTATACCTTGAATCAGGCAGGCTACACCACCGCCTTGGCAGGCTTCCAACACGTCGTTCGGGACCTCAAGGAGACAGGATACCAACGGCTTCTGTCCGAAGGCAAGGTAAGTGCAGGCGCGGAAGAACGCGCCCGTGCTTTCATCGAGGAGAAACACGATGCTCCCTTCTTTTTGGATGTAGGGTTTGGGGAAACACATCGACGACAGAAGGGGTTCGATCCACCTCCAGAAGGCGAACCTAAGACCGACCCGCGCTATGTGAAACCACCAGCACCGTTCCCTGATACACCCGTAACAAGGCAAGATATGGCGGAATACATAGACGCAGCCCGTACGCTTGATAGGAAAATGTCGGTCGTTTTTGACGCCCTTGAAGAAAATGGACTCGCTGAAAACACGCTGGTAATCTGTACAACCGATCACGGATTGGCATTCCCGCGTATGAAATGCCATCTCAGCGACCACGGTATCGGCGTGATGCTGATTGTTCGCGGTCCTGGCGGTTTTAGTGGAGGGCAAGTTGTAGATGGATTAGTCAGTCAGGTAGATTTGTTCCCGACGATCTGTGAATTGGCAGGGATTGAAGCACCAGATTGGCTCCAAGGGAATTCTCTACTTCCACTGGTACGTGGCGAGGCAGACGATATCAGAGATGCTATTTTCGCCGAAGTCAACTACCACTGTTGTTATGAACCGCAACGGGCTGTCCGCACTAAACGATGGAAATATATCAGACGCTATGACGCTGCAGAGAAATGGGCACTGCCGAATTGCGACGACAGCACCAGTAAAACCTTTATGATGGAGCACGGTTGGGGTGATGCTCCCGTTGAGTCAGAGAGGTTGTACGATGTCGTGTTCGATCCGTCAGAGGCGCACAATCTCGCTGAGAATCCGGGCTATGCAGACGTTTTGGCAGAGATGCGGGGGCGTTTAGAGCAGTGGCGTACTGAGACGGACGATCCAGTGAGCGAAAACGAGGTTATGGAAGCACCGGAAACCGCTGTATCAAACGATCCGACAGATATATCACCTGGGGACAAACACTACCCCGCACGTGAAATGATATAGGCGAGATTTCCTGCTGCGCATTACTACCAGACTACTGTTACGCAGGGTCCCCGTGCCCTGCGTACATTACAACCGATTCCCTGCCCACAACGCGCCTCGACGGATAACCGTTTGGAAATTCGGATTCTCAAGCACTGCCATGTCGTGACCCAGCGCAAAATAGAAAACCCGACCTTCGCCATACGTATGATGGAACGCCATGACATGCGTCTCATCTTTCGTGTGGTCGTATGCGTGCATCAGGTGATGTGATGTGTCAGGGTTATGCTTCAAATAATAAAGCTCATCCTTCGCCTCAAAATCGGCTAACCCTTCAGTAATCGGATGCCCGCTGTCACTCACATTAACCTTGAAGTCCATATATGGGCTATGTCCATCGAAAAACCCGTTGAGCATCCCGTGGTAACCCTCAGATTCCCTAAACGAAGCAGCAGCGGTGTGTAATCCGAAGAATCCACCACCCGATCGGATATAGTTCAGCAAACCCTCTTCTTGTGCCGAGGTCAGTTCCCCGACATCGGTATAGAAAAGCACGGTGTCATATCCACCAAGTCCATCAGCAAGTATATCGTAATCTTGCGAGAAATCCGCATCAATTTCACCGCTATCGTTGACCATTGAGGTCAAAAACTGTCCGTTCCCAGCGTGATCGTGGTAAATACCCTCTGTTCCTACAAATATCAGCAGTTTAAGATTTTCCATTCTACCTCCGTTAATCGTTGGGCGTCACGAGGACCTTAACAGACCCATGTTCATCACGTCCTGCAGCAACAGCAAATGCCTCATTTATATCATCTAAGTTAAACTTGTGTGTAACCAACGGATTTGGATCCAGTTTACCCGCTGCGAGCAAATCAATGGCAATTTGGAACTCCGTCTTCCCACCATGTCTGCCATAGCAAAACGACCATACTACCGTAAGTTCTCGACTCCGTGCAAACCGTTCTGAAAACGTAAGCGGTGTACGATGTCCGCCTACCATACAGACTGTGCCGCGCTTTGCTGCGATCTCTGTCGCCTGTCCGAGCGTATTCGCAGTGCCTCCTACGGCTTCAAAAACAACGTCCGCACCTCTGCCGTCGCTCCAGTCCATAATAGCCTCGACAGCATCCGTCTTATCCACATTAATAGGCACCGCTCCCACCGCTTCGTGAGCAATCTGTATCGGTCCATCCGGCTTTCCAAGCATAGCAATAGAGGTAGCACCTGCAACATCCGCTACCTGCGCAATCGTTAAACCGACGGGACCGCTGCCGATAATAGCGACCCGATCTCCTGGAGATACCATCGCTCTGTTAACAGCATGAACAGCCACAGCGTAGACCTCCGCCAACGCACCACCTTCAGCAGAGACGCTTTCTGGAAGGGAGTAGACGTTCGGTGTTCGTGCCACCATAAACTCCGCAAATCCACCACCCCCGTGTCGCAAATTGACACAGATATTGTAGTAGCCGTTGTAGCATTCCGGACAGTCGTTACACGGCGTAATCGGTTCAACTGCCACGCGGTCCCCTTTACCATGGTCAGTAACACCTCTCCCTATATCAATAATTTCACCCATCAACTCATGCCCACCAATGCGCGGGGATAAGGGTTTTTCTGGTTGATGGTGGTATCCATGCAGATCACTGCCGCAGATTCCAGCCGCTTCCACCTGTACCAGGACCTGTCCTTCTTCAGGTGTCGGATCTGGTACCGTCTCAACTCTTATATCTTTTCCACCGTAAAATTGTGCCGCTTTCACAATAGCCCTCCTAAAGTAGTTATCCGTTTGAAATATACTATGAATCTGGAATCGTGTCAATCACTTTCTTCTGTAGGAGGAAACTCTGATTCCCGAACTGCTACAGAAATTTCTCTTGACTCCCAAATCCGAAATGCGTTAAAATCAAAAGAGTATAATACCTGATGAGGAGACAAAAATGAGAACAGTTAAATTAGGCTTGATTGGCGCAGGCGGCATCGCACAGGCGCACTGTGGCACACTCGCTAATATTGAGGGTGCAGAAATAATCGCCGCCGCTGACCTCGTGCCAGCAAACCTTGAACGCGCGCAAGAACGTTGGGGCATCAAACAAACATTCTCCGACTACAACGAAATGCTCAAATTGGACGAGATTGAAGCAGTCTACGTCTGCACCCCAACCGGTGTGCATGCTGCCCCAACCGTCGCTGCACTGAACGCAGGCAAACATGTTTTTTGCGAAAAACCTATGGAAGCAACCTTAAACGCTGCTGCTTCAATGTGGCGAGCCGCGAAAGAAAACGATAAAATCCTCATGATCGGGCTCAAACTCCGATATTCAGCGCAAGTCGTTAAAGCAAAAGAAGTTGTTGACGCAGGCACTTTAGGCGATATCTATTACGTCGAAACCGTTGCCGATCGCCGCCGTGGAAATCCGGGTGGTAGTTTTATCGTAAAAGCGACAGCCGGTTTAGGAGCGTCTGCTGACATCGGCGTTTATGCCTTAGACACTGCTCTCTATCTGATGGGACATCCGAAACCTGTTGCTGTCTCCGGTATCACCTCTAACTATCTCAGTCTTCATAACACGTGGAATCCCGCGCTTAAGGAAACAGAAGTTGAAGATTTCGGTGTCGGCTGGGTCGTTTTTGAGAACGGCGCACGCATGGTCTTCAAAACATGTTGGTGCATGAATATGGATTCCCTCGGTGGGACGATTTTCCTCGGAAAAAAAGCAGGGCTACGCCTCGGTATCGGTGAAGTCCGCGGACCGGAAGAAGGCGTTCGCGTCTATGGCGACAAAGACGGTGAAATTTATGACCAAGAGTTCACCGAGTTTGAATCCGTTGACGTGTTCCGCGCAGAAGATACAGCGTTTGTTGATGCCGTCCGTGAAGGCAAACCTTCACCCATCGACCCTTATGGCGTGATGCTCACCAACGTTATCATTCAAGGGGTCATTGACTCCTCAAACGCAGGCGGACGCGAAGTCGCTGTCACTGTGCCGACCTTGTAATATCGCAGTGCGAGGTCTCTGTACCTTGCACTCACTTTTATTTTTTTTCACTATCCTTTTTCACGTTTGTGGACTCTATATATAGTAGGATATAGAGCGACGCAGCAAAGTCTGCAAGCCGATACTCAAATGTAATTCACGTTTTGGTTGGTAATGCTGTAAGTCTGTCTCTTCAATGCAACACGAGAGATGCTCCCCTAAGAGGTGCGAAGGTTTTTTGCATGAAATCTATTAAAATTGCTGGCAAAGAATTTAAATTAGCGTCCCGATTTGCGCGGTTGTTTGCATTTCTCATAGATGGAATGCTCGTTGCTGGTATTCTATCAATTCTACTCCTTATTTTCAGTGCATTGGGTTCCGGTATTGGTTCCAGTCTTATACGGATCGGATTGCTCAGTGTTCTGCTGTGGACAATTGGTCCTAAAACAAAAATAGATGAAGACGAGTTAGCACTCGTTCAACTGGCTATAATCGGTCTTTTCGGACCATGGTTGAACCATAGTTTTGATACTTTACTATGGGGCGGAACGGCATTAGGAACAGCCATTCTGTTTTTCATGGATGGCTTCAACAACGGACAGGGACCTGGCAAAAAGCTCCTGTCCCTACAAGTGCTCCGATTGAAAAATGGCAAACCTTGCTCTGTGAAAGATTCTTTTATTCGTCGTCTCACAAGTATATTCCAACCACTGGACTTTTTTTGGACTTTTGGGAAACAACGGCAGCGGATGGGAGATAAATTAGCCGAAACTGTTGTGGTAAAACTTGCGCCAGTGTTGGAACAATTGGAAACCGAAACCGAAGATCCTGAGAAGATTTTAGAGAATTCTATTGTTGAGATGACGAGTCGGCTTTCAGAGGCACGTCAGAAGGTTGATGCCTCTGTTGGGGTCGAAAATCTGTTTCAGAACGCCTATGAAGGTGCTGCAGCGCAAGCAGAAAGATGGCAAGAACGCGCCGTTATTAATCTCAACGCAGGACGTGAAGATTTGGCGCGCGAAGACCTTGAGAAACGAAACGAATATCGGCACTTAGCAGATAAGTACAAGACGCAATGGGAAGAACAAAAACAGGTTGTTCAAGCACTCAGCGACCTCCTTGAACACCTTCAGCAACAAATGACCGAGATGGAAGGAAAAAAAGCGGTCGTCGTCGCACAACACAGAAACGTTGATGCCGAAGCACATCTCCGTGAGATATTAAATGAGATACAAGACAACAAGGCTTTTGAGACACTTACAAAAATGGAACAGGACGCTACTGAGGCTGCTACGCTGGCAAAAGCGGCCGCCGAAATGGATGTCGCATACCAAGGCACGAAATCAAAACGTGAATTTGCAAGTTATGCTGAAGAAGCTGCCATTGACAAAGAACTTACTGAATTGAAGGCTGAATTACAGAAATGAAATCTATTAAAATCGCAGGAAAAAAATTCAAATTAGCATCTCGATTGAAGCGGTTATACGCGTTCTTTATAGACTTTGCACTCATAGGTACTGTGCAATCGGTTTTCCTACTTCTTTTCTTTTTGGCAGCGCTTCTGATTTTCGGGGCAGATTTCTCCAATATGTTGGTCGCTGGTGTTGGAATCAGCCTCTTTTCCTATATCCTCAGTTTTGCCTTGTGGATATTCGGTCTGTTTTTCATTGACGGTTTCAGAAAAGGTCAGGGAATCGGAAAGAAGTTACTGTCTCTACAGGTCGTTCGATTAAAAGACGGGAAACCGTGTACTTTCAAAGATGCTTTTGTTCGTCGATTTGCAGGTATCTTTCAACCGCTGGACTTCTTTTGGTCATTTGGGAGTAAACGACAACGCCTTGGAGATAAGTTCGCTGAAACGGTTGTTGTGGAATTTGAACCGGAACTGGAACAGATTGAAACTGACCCTAAAGACCCAGAAGCGGTTTTAGAGAGTGCTATAGACGCGATGAGAAAAAAACTTTCAGAGGCGCGCCAAAAAGTTGATGCATCCATCGGGGTTGAAAAACAGTTTCAGGACGCTTACGAAGGGGCTGTAGCTCAAGCAGAAAGATGGCAAGAACGCGCTGTTATTAATCTCAAGGTAGGACGTGAAGACTTAGCACGCGAAGATGTCGAAAAACGAAACGAATACAGACGATTAGCGGACCAATACAAAACGCAGTGGGAAGAACAGAAACAGGTCGTCGGAGCACTCAGCGACCTGCTTGAACATCTTCAACAGAAAATGATGGAGACTGAAGGGAAAAAGACGGTCGTCGTGGCGCAACACAGAAACGTGGATGCCGAAGCACATCTCCGTGAAATGCTGAAAGAGATTCAAGATAGCAAGGCATTTGAAACACTTACAAAAATGGAACAGGACGCTACTGAGGCAGCTACGCTGGCAAAAGCGGCTGCTGAAGTAGATGTCGCATATCAGGATACAAAATTAGAGCGTGAATTTTCGAGTTATGCTGAAGAGGCTTCAATTGACAAGGATATTGCTGAATTAAAGACTAAATTACAGTAGGCGCGATCTCTTATCATTATACCCCAATCAGGAGGAACCATGTATACTCAGTCTTCCCCAAACATTGTCTTTATCATGGCAGACGATATGGGATACGGCGATGTCGGCTGCTACAATCCTGATTCAAAAATTCCTACCCCGAATATGGATAAACTCGCGGAAGAGGGAATCCGCTTCACCGACGCACATTCCCCCTCCGCGGTTTGTACACCCACACGATACGGGGTTCTTACAGGACGCTACTGTTGGCGGAGTCGCCTCAAACACGGCGTCCTTTACGGTTACGAACCGCCTCTTATCGAATCTGATCGGCTAACAGTCGCTGGATTGCTGAAAAACGCAGGCTACAATACCGCCTGTGTTGGCAAATGGCATTTGGGACTCGAATTTTCGACAGTGCCGGGATACGATTTCGATTTCCATGCCCCACTACCGTGGCAAAATGCCGAACGCGAGTTAGAAGAAAATATCGACTTCTCTGCCCCGCTAACCGGAGGACCAGTCGATATCGGTTTTGACTATTTCTATGGAAACGCCGGTTGCCCGACGTGTCAACCCCCTTACGGTTTTATTGAGAACGACACCTTTGTCGACATTCCGAGTATGTATCATGACGTGCCGGAATTTACGAGCCGTCGCGGAATGATGGTCCCAGGCTGGGAGCATAAAGATGCCGATCCCATTATCGCACAGAAGGCAGTCGAATACATTGAAGGACAAGCCGATGCTGATTCTCCATTCTTTTTATACCTAACCCCTTCAGCACCGCATGAACCGTGCACCGAGGCGGTCGTACCAGACTTTGCGCGCGGCAAAAGCAGCGCAGGTCCCCGCGGCGATCTCGTATGGCTTGTGGATTGGATGGTAGGTGAGGTAATGGACGCATTGGAACGCACTGGCAAAACCGATGATACACTCATCTTCGTCACAAGCGACAATGGTGCCCTGCCCGGCGATCGCATCCAAGGCGATAATACCCCAATGCCGTATCACATCTACGACCATAAATCTTGTGGTGACTGGCGCGGTTATAAAGCGCATATTTGGGAGGGTGGACATCGCGAACCGCTGATTGCACGTTGGCCCGGAATTATCGCACCGAATACCGAAACCGATGCGCTAACCTGTCTGACAGATCTCATGGAAACGTGTGCTGCTATTGTTGGAACAGAGGTGCCCGAGGACGCAGGACAGGACAGTTGTAACATTCTACCCGCGATGTTAGGCGAGGAAAGCGAGCACCCCTTGCGGTCGGCTATCGTACATCACTCCAGCACTGGTGTTTTTTCTATCCGGCACGGTGATTGGAAATTGATTCTGGGAACACAAGGTTCGGGTGGATGGCCCCCGCCTCGCGACGGTGGACCCGATCCAGATGTCGCCGGTCAATTGTATCACATCTACGACGATCCAAGTGAAACGAACAATGTCTGGGAAACGTATCCAGAAATCGTAGAACGATTGACTATATTGCTGGAGAAGTTTCAACAGGATGGACACAGCCGGATGTAATCAAACTATAAACTGTCTGCTTTAAATGGAAGGATACGTACTCGAGTCCGATCTTCAGTTATGGTAAGTAAAGCACCGTTTTCTATGACGGATTGGTGTTCGTGAAGGACAGCCATTAACAAATTTCCTAAACTTCGAGGCATAATATCCTTAGCGCGAACCTGAACCACGCTGGGACCATCTGCAAAGGTCATCGCTAATAGCATTCCAAAATCAAGGTCTCTTGTAAACACAACATAATCGTGTTGACGTGCCCAATCCATGATGGTGTCATCCGAAGCGTTTGGTTCACCGATTTCTTTCCAGTGAACTGCATGCCATCCATGCTGCCCAAAAATGTTAACCCACTCAGGTGGGAGATTCATGTCAATCAGAAATTTCATTGGCAGTCAGCGGTACTTCGACTTCTTGAACCCGCCACGCGGCGTAGGAGAGGGCTTGATAGATATCTTCTTCTTCCAGATAGGGGTAGGCTTTTAGGATATCAGTATTGGAATAACCAGAAGCAACTAAGCCAACAACCGTGCTGACAGTGACTCGCATACCGCGAATACACGCTTTACCGCCCATTATTTGTGGGTCAAACGTTATCCGATTTAAGTTTTGCACTACTTTTTCTCCTATCATCGAATTCTAAAGATTAGACTTTCCAAGAATGGGATTGTCAACCGCTAGATGAACAGTAGAATTATACCTTCATATGAGCGAAAAGTCAAACTAAAGTCCAAAGGACATAACGAACGCTATATCTGTTGGATAAGGCTGGCTGCTTTAGCCAACAAACTTTATAGTATAGTCTGAGGAAGAAAAATTATGGAAAACACTGCCACAGTTGATTCACTTTTTCGGTTAACTGCCCCATCGCAAGCAGATATTGATTCTTTTCATGATAACGGCTATATTGCCTATCCAGACGTGTTCACAGACGATGGAAGGGAAGGGCTGATTGAAGAGATTACACAGCGTTTTGAACCTGTGCGTCAATACCTTGAATCTGTGAATAACGGTGATGACAAACCACGTCCGTATTTCATTCGTCCATGGAACGACCGCGGTGAATACAGTGATCGGCTTATCGACGATCCTTTCATTACAACTTTGATACAGGCGACTATTGGCGATGCGTACCACTTCTGCCACTCCGCTCTTAACATCGCACCCCGTGGGGTCGGTCCGCTCGGATACCATCAGGATCACCACCATTGGAAACATGAGAACCCCGTCAATCTCGCCGAACGCGATAACTATTACATCCAGATTCTATACTACCCGAACGGCTTCACACGCGGGGATCGCAATCTCAAGGTGATATCGGGCAGCCACAAGGTCGCACCGACGAAAGAGGCAACCCCAGAACGGATGCTCGCAGGCGAATTTGATCATGAGGCAGGACGCAAACTGGAAGAGAAAAGACTCGAATTACCACCCGGAAGCATGGTCTACATCGACGCTCGTATTTTCCACAGCGTCGAGCCGAAACCGATAGATTCTCCGCAACCTTACCGTATTTTCGCCATCGACATCTTCAAGGAAGCGGGTCCTCCCCACCGCTACACGCAGGAGATCCCAGAAGAATGGATGGAGAACGCGACGCCATTTCGTAAAAAGCTATTTGATCGTGAAGGATATACAGAAGGATGCTGGGCTTAACCCCTTAATCTCTCTGTTTCAATTGACCCCAGATTGTTGTTAGCAATTCGTTGTTGAATTCAACCGCAAGCGTTTCAGTAATAATCCAGTCTCCATTGAATCCGTTGTGTGTCAATAGAGCCTTGTTATGCCCATTCGTGTTAGTTGTGTAGAGGTTTAAATCCTTGTCATAGAGAAGTCGATCGCCTTTCGGCGACCACGCTGGACGACTCCCTTCGACAAGTTTCTTCAATTGCCTTCCGTGTCGGTCTATAAGATAAATGCCCTGCTTCCGCCACATAAATACTACTTTATCACCAGTCGGTGACCACGCCGGATCAAATAGTATTGCAGGCTTCTTGTCCAGCGGAGCAGCGAAGAGCACTCTCTCTTTTCCAGTCTGGAGGTTAACAGCACGCACGCTGTAATCCCCGAACGATGTGACGATAAAAGCTATCTCTGAGCCGTCAGGAGACCAGTCAGGAAATCCGCCGACCTTGTTTGTAGAAGCTACACGTTCTCCTTTTCCTGCTCCTATGTTAGTCACACATAGTGCCCAATCTTCAGCCCGTGTATAAGCGAGCATCTTCCCATCTGGAGACCAAGCAGGATATTCTCTATAGGTTAAACTCCTGAGTACCCTCCGGACATTTTTACCATTAGCATCCATGATATAAATGTCCCGAACACCATCTCGGTCCGAATGGAAAGCAATATGTTTACCATCTGGTGACCAGACAGGCGCGCCATCTCGCGCACTGTTCCGGGTTAAGTTCTTTTCTCTACTTCCATCAGCGTTCATGACGTAAATTTCGCCATTACCATCACGCCAAGATTCAAACACGATTCTACCGGTTCGCGGGGCTTGCGCCTGTGTAGTAACATTCACACTGAACAGAATAAGACTCATACAACAAACACAGGCAAAAAATCGGGTGTTCATGATGTTGCCCTTTCGGATATTAGGTGTAGATTTATTGATGTATATACTAACACAACTCCCAGATTCACACAACCCGTCGGAGCTATTGAACAGGATCGTTTAGTTTTAAGAAATAAGTTTACTTATGTGAAGAACTCCTATTGATGGATGCCCGAATTTATTCGGGTTCTTGTGTGGTGTCCCGAACAAGTTCGGGCATCCGGATGTAAATTATTGAGAAAACTTAATAGACCTGCTCTCTGATAGGATCATATCCTTTACTTGACGAGTCCAAACCACTAACCGCTATAATCCTGCAAATCCTTGAATCCCGTAAATCCTGGTTCAGATAATCTGACTGTCAATAACTAACCTTTTTTCTTTTGGATTTTAGATTGAGGGTGTGTTATAATTCTTATATATTCACTCACATTACAAGGGCGCGACTTGATGCCCATATACAAAAGGAACCGTTTGAATGAAGAAAATAAATATTCCCGGAGTCAACAAAGATATATCACAACTGATTCTGGGGACCATGATGTTTTCGCCGCTGAGATTTGATTACAGCACCGAGATGCTTGACGCATTTCTTGAAGCAGGCGGAAATGCACTCGACACAGCACACGGCTATGGTGGCGGCGATAGCGAGATGCTCATCGGACTCTGGATGCGGCAACGCAACAACCGCGACGAGGTATTTCTCATTGATAAAGGTGGACATCCACAAGGCAGAGTGCCACGTCCCCGCCTCTCTCCTGAAGAATTAAAAGCCGATCTTGACGAAAGTATGGCTCGACTCCGTACGGATTATATCGACCTTTACATGCTCCATCGCGATGACCCTGTGATTCCCGTTAGCACTATTATCGATTACCTGAACGAGGAAATAGGTGCAGGACGCCTCCGCGCCATTGCGGCTTCCAACTGGGAACCCGAACGCATTATTGACGCCAATACCTACGCCTCCGAAAACGGACTCGCTGGATTTGTGTCTTGCAGCAACAACATCAGCCTCGCCGTCCCAATGGAACCGATGTGGGGAGGTTGCGTTTGTGTTGACGATGCAGCACGGAAATGGCATCAAGAGAGCCAATTCCCATTAATGCCTTGGTCCTCGCAAGCACGTGGTTTCTTCAGCGGCGCGTTTACACAAGAGAACCGCGAAAACCGCGATATGGTGCGCGTCTATTACAATGACGGCAACTTTGAAAGACTTGAGCGCGCAAAGAAAATGGGAGCAAAGTCCAACTACTCCGCTATTCAGGTATCCCTCGCATACTGTCTTAATCTATCTTTCCCAGTTTTGCCGGTTGTTGGACCCCTAACCTTAGCAGAGATGGACTCCTCTATTGGAGCAGCAGCACTTGAACTCTCCGATGCCGAAGTGCAGTGGCTTAACTTAGAAACGGATAGCAACCCACTATGACGATTCGGATAATTTTGGCGCTACTCTGCCTTCAATTCATTGTGATACCATTCGGTTTCGTACAAGAAAGCTGAGGCGCGTGAAGCAACCCCGCGATCCCTCGTGGAGGGATCAGGTTAAGTGAAGCCAGGTTGGCTTCAGAAGACATAAAGCGATTCCAAGGCACATTCAGCATGATGCGTTGGTTCGACGCCCAAGGCGGACATTTAGAAAGAAAAGGGATTTCTGCTAACGGAAAAGTGGTAGACGTACCACTACATCGACACCACGTTACGCTGAATATCTTCCGTGTTGATGTCGGATTGAGATACCAAATCAATTCACAATGGGGACTCGAAGCGAATATACCTTACGAGACCAAAACCCAAGAGGCGACAATTGAGGAAATTGATCCGGTCTCACAGGCAGAATTGGAAGCTATTAAGCGCAATCGGGATATCCACCACCGAAACGAAACCTACACAGGACCTACAGATTCAGACGTTTTCATCGGGTATAGTACGCAAGGCATATTCATGGAAAACGATTTTCTTATGGGACGTATCGGAACAACTATTCCGTTTGGCAAGACTGAAGAAGATCCATGGAAATTAGGAAATGCCGGACTTGAACATCTCCATATCCAATTCGGCACCGGGACCTTTAATCCGACCGCAGATCTGCATTATAGCCTTCCTCTTTACAAAGGTTTAGGCGCGAACGCCAGCATCCGCGGGAAGCTCCCCTTCTATGAAAACAGTAAAACCTATCGCGGTTCCAGAGAGCTGACCTACACAGCAGGTCTGAATTATCACCTCAATGATTGGCTTTCATTCCAGGCGAGTTATCTCGGTTTTTACCAATCTTATGCGTATTGGGCAGGAGAACAAGACATCAATACTGGACTCCGGTTCAGCATGGCATCCGCTGGGGCATCAATTTTAACGCCGTATAACATTCCGTTGTCCGTGACGCTGATGTTGCCTTTGAGCCAAGAGACGCTCTATGATGATAGCAATGCTTTATTAGATGGTGTATATGATGAGAACGACGCCTTTGAATTTGGTCCCTTAGTGTCTTTAACCGTCCTATATGCATTTTAAGCTGCTGTATCGTAAACGCAAACGGAAAACACTCCCCAAAGAAATGACGAAATTGCTGAAACATCATTACACGGCACGAAATATCAATTTTAGGAGACTGCTTTCAAATCGATTTTGCATGATTGTCTCCTTGCTCGCTTTTCTCCTGGGTTGTGGTGTCCCGAATAATCCATATCCGCAATCTGAACAGAACCAGGCAATCTACTACAGCACGTTCCGCGCAGAACCGAAGCATTTCGATCCAGCGGTGTCATATAGCTCCGACGAATACAGATTCATCCAGCAAATTTATGAACCGCCGCTACAATACCACTACCTGAAACGTCCATACGAACTGATTCCATTGACAGCCGAGGCAATCCCACAACCGCGTTATTTCGATGCTAATGGAGAACCGTTGCCATCAAACGCACCTGCAGCGTCTGTCAGACGCGCCGTGTATGAGGTACGCATCCGTCCGGGTATTATGTACCAGCCACACCCCTGCTTCGCCAAGACTGACACCGGAGCATGGCGTTATCACAAGCTAACTGAAGCAGACGTGAAAGGTTTTACTGAGGTTAAGGATTTCCCGATGACAGGGACGCGTGAACTTATCGCTGCGGACTATGTTTACCAGATTAAACGTATGGCGGATCCCAAGGTCTCTTGTCCTATTCTGAGTACGTTGGAAGATTATATCCTCGGCATGGAATCATATTCAGATGCGCTTGCGGATGGACAGAAGAACCCTCCTTTTCCGGGTGTGGAGGTTGTGGATCGCTACACTTACAGAGTTACCCTCAAGGCGAAGTACCCACAGTTTGTGTATTGGTTAGCGATGCCGTTCTTCTCACCCATGCCTCAGGAGGCAATCGATTTTTACGGACAACCTGCCCTGAAAGAACGGAATATCACGATTGATAGATTTCCTGTAGGAACAGGTCCGTATCGGATGGAAACCCTTATCGCACACAAAGAGATAGTTCTCGTGAAAAACGAGAATTTCCGAATCGAACGCTACCCAGCAAATGGAGAACCCGGCGATAGAGAAGCAGGTTTGTTGGACGACGCCTGGGAAATCATTCCGTTTATACCAAAAATCGTCTACAAATTAGAAAAGGAATATATTCCACGCTGGAATAAATTCTTACAAGGATACTACGATAACTCAAGTATCTCATCGGATACATTTGACAGAGCGGTCGCGCTTGACGATATGGGCGATCCGGCAGCAAGTGAAGTCCTAAAAGCCAAACAGATAACCCTTCGTACCAGTGTAGAGCCGACGACTATTTATCTCGCTTTCAATATGCTCGACGATACTGTAGGCGGATATACGCCTGAGAAACAGAAACTTCGGCAAGCAATTTCAATAGCCGTAGATTACGAAGAGTACATCGAAATTTTTCTCAACGGGCGCGGCGTTCTGTCACAGAGCCCACTTCCTCCCGGAATATTCGGTTACGAGGAAGGTAAAGCCGGTATTAACCCCTATACCCATGATTGGGATGTACACACCAACCGTCCGACCCGCAAATCCATTGAGAAGGCACGTCAACTTCTCGCCGAAGCAGGCTATCCAGGGGGGCAGGATAGCAAAGGTAATCCGCTTATTATCTCTTATGACAATACATTGAATACAGCAGGTGGAACAGCACGATTAACATGGATACGGAAAAAATTAGAGCAACTTGGTATCACGATGGAAAGTCGAACCACCGATTACAACCGGTTTCGCGACAAGGTAAAAAAGGGGAATTTCCAGATGATTTCTTGGGGATGGCATGCTGACTATCCCGACGCAGAAAATTTCATGTTCCTTCTCTACGGTCCAAATAGCAAGGCACTACATGATGGCGAGAACGCTGCCAACTACGATAACCCGGAATTCAACCGTCTCTTTGAAGAGATGAAAAACATGGAAAATTCACCGGAACGCTTGGAAATCATCCAAAAAATGAATCGTCTGTTACAACAAGATGCCCCTTGGATATTCACCTACCATCCTGTCACCTTCGGTTTGTCACATCAATGGTTAAAAAATAAAAAACCGAGTTCTATCGGATACAACGCCCTCAAATACCTTCGCATTGATGCCACACAGCGATCCGAGAATCGTCAAGAATGGAATCAGCCGGTACTCTGGCCTCTATGGATGTGTATTGCCCTTCTCGTTTTAGGCACCATCCCGGCTATTTTTACAATTTGGAAACGGGAACGAAGCACATAATAAAGCAAATCACAGAAACATGCTGACTTATATTATCCGTCGAACGCTTTATGCAATCCCAATTTTAATCGGTGTGAATCTCATTGTATTCCTCCTCTTTTTTGTCGTGAACTCACCGGATCAGATGGCCCGACAAATCCTGGGTGAGAAGAATATCACCCAAGAAGATGTCGATAATTGGAAGAAACAGAACGGCTATCATTTGCCGCTTTGGTTTAATACAGGTGCATCTGGAAGTGAATATTTTACAGAGACAATATTTTTCCATAAATCGATCAAACTCTTCCTTTTCGATTTCGGCACCTCTGATGCAAACAACATTAACATAACATCACAGATTACGCAGCGAATGTGGGCAAGTCTTGCTATTACGCTTCCAACATTTTTACTTGGACTTCTCGTCAATATTACCGTTTCAATGATTGTGGCTTACTATCGAGCAACCTATGTCGATTTCTGGGGAACGATCCTCGCGGTTATCGTCATGTCTGTTTCCACACTGTTCTACATTATTGGTGGACAGTGGATATTCGGCAAAATATTGCGTCTCTTCCCGATTTCTGGCTATGATGCTGGCGTTAATATGTTTAAATTTGTGGCATTGCCAGTGGTGATTGGCGTTATTAGCGGGATCGGGGCAGGTGTCCGTTTCTATCGAACAATATTTCTTGAGGAAGTCAATCGGGACTATGTACGGACAGCGCGGGCAAAAGGGTTGAGCGAATCGGTGATTCTCTTTAAACACGCGCTCAAGAACGCTATGATCCCGATCTTGACGAACGTTGTATTAACGATTCCACTGCTCTTTGCGGGAAGCTTGGTAATGGAGGCGTTCTTCGCAATTCCAGGATTGGGGAGTTTTATTATAGAAGCCATACAAGCACAAGATTTCGCGATTGTGCGGAGCATGGTCTATCTCGTATCGGTGCTTTACATCGTCGGTTTGCTCTTGACCGACATCAGTTATACCTTAGTCGATCCGCGTGTCCGATTCGAATAAGAAGGTTAAAATATGATTTCACAAAACAGAAGCTATCAAATCTTACAAGGTGTGATGAGTCTCCTACTGGGTAGTATCAGTATCTGCCTACTGGTAACGCTCAGGTACTCAGGGTATCCGGTCATAGTCCTCTCCACCTTTCTAATTGTAGGACTCACTTTGATTCTCTCAGGCGACTATCTTCTTAACCCTTTCAAAATGCCGGTCACACCCCACAAACTGGCACTGGCAAGTGATATTGGTCTCATCGCTTACGGCGTACTCTATTTCTGTATCGCTATGTCGAAATTATTACAGCCGCGTTGGATAGTCTTTAATTTACCAGTGTTTTTACAGCCGATTTGGGTGCGGCGCGGGTTAGCAGGCGTCGGAATCGTCCTGATCGTTGCAGGTGTTTATGGCATTTATCAATTATACGCCGAGCAATTGTCCGAAGACGTTCCAGAACTTGAATAGAAAACACATTTGTAGGAGAGGTTTGTAACCCCGAATGATCCATCTTTGTGGGAGGGGTTTGTAACCCCGATTCTTTACTTCCCAATAATCACAGCATAACGGAGCGGGGTCTTACCGACATTGCGTATCCCATGTAAAACTTGGCAATCGACGTGAACGGCTTCATTGTCTCTGACAAGGTGTGTCTCTTCACCAAACAGCACCTCACCTTCCCCAGAAAACACATAAAAAATTTCCTGTCCATCGTGTGTATGCGGTGGATGCGCTCGCTGCCCAGGTCCTACTTCAGAAATGTGCAGATGAAGCTGATCCGGATCCGCACCGGCTTCAAAAACAAAGCGATTAATCCCTTTGATGTCGTTTCTAATCTCTTTTTCCATGAGAATTCCTCCTTTTTAGCATTACTTACAGCACACGGTATGTTAAGAAATTATGGCGTTAACTTAACATGTCCAATCGAAATTGTCAATTTCCAAAATGGAATAACAAATTTATCGGCACCCTGTAGGTTGGGTTAACGCAGAGAAACCCAACTTTTAAACACCACTGACTGCTTATAGATCAACCTGTTGACTGAAAATTAAGAGTTTGCTATATTTCTTACGACAACGGATAGAAGTCACGCTTTTAGTCGAGGAATATTCATTTAATTGTTCAATTCATACTCAAGAGGAGGGGCATGAATACAAAGAGTTTAGCCGCCGAATTTATTGGCACGCTCGCGTTAATCTTTTTTGGGGCAGGCGCGCTGGCAATTGGTGAAGGCGGCTTAATAGAGGTCGGACTCGCTCACAGCTTAGTCGTTATAGGGTTAATTTATGCGTATGGTCACATCTCAGGCACACATATCAATCCAGCAGTAACACTTGGTCTCCTAATAGCCGGAGAAATCCAAATCGCCGCAGCCATCGGGTACTGGATTGTCCAATTCCTTGGTGGAATTATGGGAGCAGTGCTACTTAACGTCTTACTTCCGGATCCAGGCGATCTCGGAGTCACAATTTTACGTGAAGATGTGAGTGTAGCTCAAGGACTTGTCATCGAAATTATACTCACTTTCTTCCTTGTCAACACAATCTTCAATACTGCTGTAAGTGGAAAAGCCGGGCACTTCGACGGACTCGCTATCGGACTAACACTCATGTTTTGCATCTTGATGGGGGGACCCTTGACGCGTGCCTCTCTCAATCCAGCACGGACGCTGGGACCCGCCATCGTTAGTGGCAACTACGCCGACATCTGGCTCTATTTTGTGGGACCCTGTGTCGGTGCAATCCTCGCCGCTCTCCTTTATATCGGCGTTTTGAAAGACAAAGACGAGGGATAAGCCTTTTACCGCAGATAAAAAGAAAAGGCTGGCACGTTCACGCGCCAGCCTTTTTTCTGGTTTCGATTGTAATGTATTAAGATGTAGTTGCAATCGGAATCTCAGTGGGTTTCGCATTTTCCGGTTTCGGGATGGACAGCGTCAAAACACCATCGTTGTATTCGGCTTTGATCTTACCTGTCTCAACATTTCTCGGTAGTGTAAAGCTCCTTTGGAAGCTGCCATACCGTCTCTC
The DNA here is from genome assembly GCA_958295815.1 of Candidatus Poribacteria bacterium. Classification (GTDB taxonomy): domain Bacteria; phylum Poribacteria; class WGA-4E; order WGA-4E; family WGA-3G; genus WGA-3G. The sequence goes on from OY282374.1 coordinate 2,474,883, forward strand.
CACACGATGATAGTTTTTACCATCTGTTTCTGTTTCTTGTTTCTTTTCGCCTTTGACAGTGAGGCGGTTATCGGTTACTGAAATGTTGACATCATCTTCTGAAACCCCTGGAAGCTCAGCACGGATTTCAAACCCATCTTCGGTTTCGCAAATGTCTACCGTTGGCATCCAAGCGGTCTCTTCCGTATCCGTTCCACCTTCGTGTGAACCAAATAGGTCTCCAAAAGCGCGTCCCATTTCGTTGTGAAGGTTGAACAGGTTTCTCATCGGTCTGCGTGTCGTTATGTAATTCATTTTTTTCTCCTTATGAATTGTGTTTATGTAAATGTTAGAGGCAAGTTTTTGCCAATCGTATTCGAAGCAATCCGAGCGGTTGCCTCTCTGTTTTGTATATAAGCAAATTGCGTGCCAAAGATGCTTTTCACATGCCCAATAGCCAGAGTAAGCGCGGATTCCTAAGCACTGTAGGCATTGGCTCTTTAGTTTCTTTTCGCAGGCAGCATTGTATAGTAGGATTTACAGAAAAATAGGTAGGAAGTATGGATTGCCATTTTGACCCCACCCTTGCCACTGTGGCATTACGTAATGTCAAAATGACTTTAAGTGATTAAGGATAGGTTAGACGCGTTACTGCAGCGAAAAGATTATCTTACACCTTTGGGCATTCAAGTATTTCGCCACCGTTGAAAAGGATAATTGATTCAGATTGCATTAAGACGAAGAGGTATTTTCTTGGATCAGACTTCGGATGCCTGCGACCAGTGTGTGCAATGCGACTGGATTTTCGTCTTGGAACGGGATAATCATATCAGCGTACTGCTTACAAGGCTCAGTATAGACTGGAAAATTGGGAAGGACATCACGTCGGTACCAATTGATAGCCCACTCCAGATCACCATCGCGTTGTGCGACATCGCGTAGCATCCGGCGCAGTACACGCTCGTGGGCATCCACATCGAGGAACAGTTTGATGTCCATCAGATCCCGCAGATCTTCACTCCAGTAAATAAGATGTCCTTCTACGATGACGACATCGCTGGGTTGAACGTTTGACTTTTCCGTTCCACGCTGCGCTGCGCGGGTCCCGGGGGTAGGAATTTCAATAGCATCACGATCGCGAAGTTTCTTGATATCTGAGATGAGGGCATCCCATAAAACAGCATCTGGATGATTAGCAGTAATCACGCGCTCCCGTTCTGCTTCGGTATATTCCGACCAGTCGCGAAAATACGAGTCTTGGTTCAGCACAACAGGCACGAATTCCTTGAGTTCTGCTGACAAGGCGTTCGCAAACGTTGTTTTTCCAGAGGCAGAACCGCCCATAATCCCAACAGTGATCGGCGTGAAATGATCATTTTTTGGCATAGTTTTCTCCGTCCCTTCGTTCTTTCCGTATATTAACACACGTCGGCTTACGGGTCAACGCTATTTTTCCTATAAGCGGAATATACGTAGTGATGCTGTAACGATAGGCACAATCAAATATGAATCCTTATCTTGAAAATCCTTGAATCCTGTAAATCTTGGTTCTGACAATCCATAATCCACAGCCCTTAAAAGAAATTTGACTTGGATTAAAAAGTATGTTATTATATAATAATAGCAGACATTTAATAAGAATTACAGCGTACATATCGCGAAAGTGTGGTCTCTCACGAAAAAATATAAACGTTTTTTCGTGAATAACGTCTTAGGTTATAGGAAATCCACTTTAGCACATTTGCTTTTGACCTTGGTGTAAATATCTTATCCCCGAATTTTACAGGAACTTAATAATGCGAACGCTTCAGGACAATACCACTACAGCACAAATACCCCGTCTACAGATGGCTCCGTCTTCTTTACGGAACGGTTCCCTTAACGCGTGGTTTACTTTTACATCTTTTGTGTTGTTAAATGCTGGACTCGGCTTGTCCTTGTACCTGTACCTTTATTTGTACAGCTACGCCAGGTGGTGAAGCTTCGTAAGCGATGCTATTTTTGACCGATTTCATTATCACCACCCAGCGTTGAAGAAGAATTCAATGTTGGGTATTTTTTTTAATCGAATTTATTTGCTATAGGACAGAATCCCTTTACGGTGCGACTTGCACACTGGGGTCCCCACTCAGGACTCCCATAGCGAACAGCGTCCGGGACATGCCGCGAAGGGCTAAACTTACTACTAAAAAGGCGGAGGTAGTTGAAAAGCATGGTAATCGTGACCAAGACCGATGCGACCCAGGCAGATATTGATGCAGTCGTTAAACGGATCGAAAGTGTTGGGTTAAAAGCTCAAATCTCAACCGGCGAACGTCACACAGTCATCGGTGTAATAGGAGATAAAACGTTGCTTGGTGATATTCCGATAGAGTCAATGTCCGGTGTTGACCGAACAATGCCGATTACGGCTCCATTCAAATTGGCGAGCCGCGAGTTCAAGGATGAACCGACGGTTATTGCGGTCAATGACACAAAAATTGGTGGGCGGCAAGTCCCTGTCATCGCTGGACCTTGCGCTGTAGAGAGCACAGAACAGATCGTAACTATTGCCCGATTGGTTCAAAAATCAGGTGCGAGTTTCATCAGAGGTGGTGCCTTTAAGCCGAGAACAGGACCTTATAGCTTCCAAGGCTACGGTGAAGACGCACTCAAAATGCTACAAGATGCGAAAGATGAAACAGGCCTCGGCATCGTCACTGAAGTTATGACACCTCACGAAGTGGAACTCGTCGGAGAATATACAGACATGTTCCAACTCGGTACGCGGAACATGACGAATTTCTATCTACTCCGTGAAGTCGGACGCGCTCAGAAACCCGTCATTCTCAAGCGTGGGATGTCCGCAACAATTGAAGAATGGTTGCTCGCCGCTGAGTATATTCTCGCAGAGGGAAACCCCGATGTCATTCTATGCGAACGTGGAATCCGCACCTTTGAGACGCACACCCGCAATACGCTTGATCTGAACGCAGTCCCCGTCATTCACGAATTAAGCCATCTGCCTATAGTTGTGGATCCAAGCCATGGCACAGGCATCCGGAGCTTAGTATGTGATATGACAAAAGCGTCCGTAGCCGCTGGCGCAGATGGAATACTTCTTGAAGTGCATCACGATCCTGATCATTCAATGACAGGAGATGGGGCACAGTCGCTCTTCCCAGATCAATTTGAGGCACTGATGCAGGAACTCAAACCCATCGCTATTGCTGTCGGTCGCGAAATGTAAACGTAAAATGTGGTGATCGTAACGGGTGGCTACAAAAACCACCTTTACGATTACCGACGCATCACTTAAAGAAACTCACAAACCGCTCCGTATTTACAAACTACCGTGGTTCATAGAGAATGCCATCGGTTTTTCATGCCCTACGCTACGCGCTTTGATTAGAAAACTTAGACCTGGTATAATCAGAGAAATAAGAAAATAAACACAATATTTGGAGGAACACAGCCGTGGACGATTTTGAAGCTAATCAGCAAAAAGTCTATATTTTTGATACAACACTCCGTGATGCAGAACAGACACCAGGTGCTGCGCTCGGTATCGAGGAAAAATTGGAGATTGCCAAGCACCTCGCCAGACTAAATGTTGATATTATCGAAGCCGGATTCCCGATTTCGTCACCGGGTGATTTCGAGGCAGTCCAACGGATCGCTAACGAAGTGGAAGGACCCGAAATTTGCGCCCTCTCTCGCGTTGTGGAAAAAGACATTACTGCCGCTTGGAAAGCGATTGAGGATGCCCCGCGTGCCCGCATTCACACTTTTGTTGGGACATCATCGATTCACATGGGACGTATCACGCGAACAACGCCTGCCGATACACTACGGATGGCAACCGAGGCAGTCGCTTACGCAAAAAGTTTATGTGAAAACCACCCGGATGCGAATGTCGAGTTCTCACCCATGGATGCAGGACGTACCGAACTACCGTTCCTTTATGAAGTCGTTGAAGCCACGATCGCTGCGGGGGCAACCGTTGTTAATATACCTGAAACCGTCGGATGGACAGTCCCGACAGAATTCGGTGAATTGATTAAAGGCATCGTGGAAAACGTGCCAAATGTTAAGGATGCCATTATCAGCGTACACTGCCACAACGATCTCGGATTAGCAGTGGCAAACAGCCTTATAGCAGTTGAGCAAGGCGCGCGGCAGATAGAATGTACAATCAACGGGCTTGGAGAACGCGCCGGGAATACCTCGCTCGAAGAGGTCGTCATGGCAATCCGAACACGACGTGATTACTTCAAAGAATATTACACGGAGATTAACGCCAAGGAGATCGTCCCGATTAGTCGGCGTGTTAGTCGAACGATGGGCATTGCGGTTCAACCGAACAAGGCAATCGTTGGTGCAAACGCTTTCGCACACAGTTCCGGTATCCATCAAGACGGTATTATCAAATCGCGCGTGACTTTTGAAATCATCGATCCCAAAGAGATCGGCTGGAAAGAGAGTCAGCTCATCCTCAGCCCCCGTTCTGGACGCAACGCGCTCAGACACCGTCTCAGTGAACTCGGCTACGAGGTGAAACCGGAAGAGTTGGACAAAGTTTATGAACGGTTCCTCAGTGTTGCAGACAAGAAAAAATCGGTGCAGGATGCCGACCTTGAAGCGATTATGAGCGATGAAATCCGGTCAATCCCCGCTGTCTATGAACTCGACTATATTCAGGTTGTGAGTGGAACGAGGATCTCACCGACCACAACAGTCGGGATTCGGACGGAAGGCAAAGTGATTGAATTGGCATCAACCGGCGACGGACCTGTTGACGCGGCGTTTAAAGCGATCAGCAAGATCGTTGACATTCAACTGAATCTGATTGATTACCAGATCCGCTCTGTAACCGAAGGCGAAGACGCTATTGGTGAAGTCTCGTTGAAGGTACAAGACAACGGGAACATCATCACGGGGCACGGTGCCAGCACGGACATCATTGAAGCCAGCGCACGCGCTTATGTCCATGCGGTTAACAAACTCATTCAGATCCGTTCTGAAGGTTAAGACCACGTAGAAATATGTACTCGTAAAATGTAACACATTTCATCCCTAATACCACAAAAAGCCCTCTTGGAAAATTCCAGAGGGCTTTTTTGTTTAACTTATTAAGGAAAATCTACCAATCCTCAACCAATTGTACCAACAGCCGCACGCCGTAGCCCGACGCACCTTCAGGGATATAGGTAGAGCCTTTCATCCCCCATGCAGTCCCAGCAATGTCGAGATGTACCCAGGGATAACCCTCAGCGAACTTCTTCAAGAACGCACCACCAGCAATCGTGCCAGCACCACCGTCACCGATGTTTTGTACATCCGCAATCTTGCTTTTTACGCCTTCGTCGTAATCGTCCCAAAGCGGCAATTCCCAGACACGCTCGTGCGTCTTGATCGCTGCTGACTTCACTTTTTCCATCAGTTCGGGATCCGTGGTCATGGCACCAGCCGCTATATGTCCTAAACAGGTAATCACAGCACCCGTCAGTGTCGCCAAGTCGATAACACCTTTGGGGTTATATTGTGCTGACCATCCGAGAGCATCCGCCAATACCAAGCGTCCCTCGGCGTCTGTGTTGAGAATCTCAATTGTTTTCCCACCGTAGGAGGTTACAACATCACCAGGCTTAATAGCCGTTCCGCTGGGCATATTCTCCGTTGCAGCAACCACACCGATCACCCGCACATTCGGTTTGAGTTGACCGATGACTTGCATCGCACCTATCACAGCAGCAGCACCCGACATATCATGTTTCATCTCGTGCATACCGCCTCCAGATTTCAGGGAAATTCCGCCTGTGTCAAACGTGATGCCTTTTCCGACAAGCACGACTGTATCTTGTCCTTCACCGTCAGGAACATATTCGAGAATGATAAACCGAGGCTCTTCAACACTGCCCTGTGCAACAGCAAGGAGGGTTCGGAAACCCTTCTCTTCCAGCGTCGCTTTGTCAAAAATCTCACAACCCAGACCTGTCGTTTCTGCCACTGCTTCTGCCTTTTCAGCAAGCTGCGTCGGTGTGAGATAGTTTGCGGGTTGATTGCTCAAATCACGGGCAAGGAGCGTACCACTGGCTATCGCTTCCCCACGCTGGACAGCCTCTTCTATTGTTTCTCTGCTATGCTCGTTATCGACCAAAAACGTCATAGATTCAATCTGCTTCTTATCGTCTTCATCACCGCTGTCGGTTTTGTGCTCGTTGAATTGATAGAGTGAAAGCAAACACGCCTCAGTAGCCCCTTGAATCATTTCAGGTGTCGCTTCTACAGGGATCGGAATCGTAACAGTTCTTAACCCCATATCCCGGATCGTTTTTGCAGCGTGTCCTGCTGCCTGACGTACCCTCTCAACAGTGAGATCATGGTATTCACCCAAACCCACGAGCAGCACACGGGGTGTACTTATGACTCCATTTGTATACAGCCAGCTTGTAGTTTTGTGTTTACCTGTGAAGTCACCAAGGTTCATGACGTCCCGAATTCGGCCACCGAGTGCCTGTTCTATATTTTGGAGAGGTGCACTGTAGAAATCTGGGTTTTCCAATACACCGATGGCAAGGACATCGCTCTGCTCTTGCGCAAACCCACCGGTTTTGACAGTAATATTCATTATTGCTCCTTTTTATGGTAGATTTTAGAATTACTTTGACACTATCAAAAGTCCTCAACCCCCTATAGAATCAACGGTATGAATGCCTTATGGCATTCCCCGCCCCTTATCAGGGGGACTGGGGAATTTCAAGACAATGTAATGTCTACATATTTTTAGAATTCACCATAGTTATATATTTCCGCGCATATTATAATATTATCCGCTTCGCATTCCGGTCAGAACGACCAAAGGCTCTTTACTCGTAACTGTAATTGAATGATAGGTGTTTGCGGGGACATCTACCCGATCCCCTTGTTCGATGGTACCCTGTGCGTCGGCAACCTTCACATCCGCTGTGCCAGACAACACGCAGACGACTTCGTCTTGGGTGTGGATATAGTCGAGATAGGCACCACCCGGACGACCGCTCCACTCATAAGCATTGAAACCCTCAGTCTGTAACTGTTGTTTTAAAGCGTTTGCATCCGCATGCTGTTCCGACCAACGCGACTTCCAACTCATAGTGTCCCTCCTTGATTCATCCTGATAATCTTAAAATCCTGATAATCCTGGTTCTGACAATTCACCATTAACCGTTAATACTTCTTACCCATAACCCACTATAGCGGTTCTAACCGTACCGGACACACTTTTAGTTCCGCAGTATGCGTAACCGGGTCGTAGCCAGAACCGGTCAACATGTTGACAGGGACATCCGCAAAACTGAAACTGGCGAAAACCGTACCGCGCGGTGAACGATTCGTCGCCTTCACTTTAATAGTAATACTACCACGTGCGCTGCTCATCTTACACCATTCTCCGTCCGCCAATTCCCATCTCTCAATATCAGCAGGATTGACTTCCAAAGATTCTTCGGATAGGAGATAGTCAATGCCTTGTGCTCTGCCTGTCTGCGTTCGGGTGTGATAGGACTGCAAGCGTCTACCAGTTGTGAGCCACACCGGGAACTCTTCGTCAATCGTCTCGGCAGGGTCTCGGTAATGCACATTTGAAAAGATACCGCGTCCGTTCACAAACGTTTCCTCATGGAGTCTTGGTGTACCGGGGTGATCTTTGTGTGGCACGGGCCACTGGTTGTTTAAAGTGTCCGTGGCACCTTTCTCAATACGATCCCAATCTAATCCTGCGTAAATTGGCGAAATTCGACAGAGTTCATTAAATATCGGTTTCGGAGTGTCAAAGTCAAAACCTTCAAATCCGAGACGTTGCGCAATTTGACAGATAATCCACCAATCCGGTTTTGCCTCACCCGGTGGTGGCACTGCGGCACGCATCCGTTGGACGCGGCGTTCTGTATTCGTGCACACACCATCTGTTTCACCCCATGCCGTCGCTGGCAATACAACATCGGCAAGTTCCGCGGTCTCAGTCAGAAATATGTCAATAACAACAAGGTGCTCCAATGAACGAAGCGCATGCTCACAATGCTCTCGATCGGGGTCAGAAATCAACGTGTTTTCACCGTCAATGAGCATCGCATGAATGCCCTCACCACAGAGATCTAAGGCAGTCACTTTAGTGATACCCTTCTCTAAGTCGATCTCTCTACCGTATTCGGCTTTGAACTTCGCTTGATATTCTGGATCCGTGACAGCTTGGAAACCGGGATAGTTGTTGGGTAATGCACCACTATCCCCGGCACCTTGGATGTTATTCTGCCCGCGCATTGGGTTGATACCCGTCCCCTCTCGTCCGATATTACCGGTCATCAGAGCCAGATTGCACAGACTCTGAACATTCTCGACACCACAAATGTGTTCCGTAATCCCTAACGTGTAGTAGATAGCCCCTTTGTCTGCGCTACCATACAACATCGCTGCGGTTTCAATATCCTTTGCAGGCACACCCGTGATGCTTTCTGCCCACTCGGGTGTCCACTGGCTGATGTGCTCAAAGAACGCATCAAACCCAGTCGTGCGGTTTTTGATGAAATCTTCATTAATCAAGCCTTCGCGGGCGATGACGTGTGCCATGCCAAGAAGCAGTGCTGTATCCGAGCCAACGCGGAGCGGTAGAAAAAGATCAGACATCTCCGCTAACCCGATGCGTCTCGGATCCGCGACGATTAACTTTGCCCCGCGGGCAACTGCCTTTTTAAGCCCAGTCGCTGCCACTGGGTGACACTCCGTCATATTTGTGCCGATACAGAAGATAACCTCCGGCTTCTGCATATCAACGAGCGGATTAGACATCGCTCCACGTCCGATTGTCGCTGCCAGACCGGCAACGGTCGGAGCGTGTCAGGCACGGCTGCAATTGTCGATATAGTTCGTACCGAACCCTACACGAATAAACTTCTGCATGAGATATGCAGCTTCACTCGGTGCGCGCCCAGAAGCGACGCCATAGACGCTATGTCTACCGTGCTCAGCATTTACCTTCCGAAATCCTTCGGCAGTTCTGTCAAGTGCATCGTCCCACGTGGCTTCGTGGAGTTCACCATCGTCGCCGCGAACAAGAGGCGTTTTCAAGCGATCAGGATGATGCACGAAATCGTAAGCGAACTGCCCTTTGACACAGAGTGCACCCTGATTCGCAGGACCGTCCATTGCCGGGTGGATGCCGACGATCTTCTCATTTTTCGTCAGAACATCAACAGAACACCCAACACCGCAATACGGACAGATTGTACGTGTTTTGTCAGGAACAGCATCTGCAACCTCATCAACAGCGCGGAGTGCTTTTTTATCAGCGAGTGCCCCGGTCGGACAGGTCTGGATACACTGACCACAAAAGGTACAAGCGGAGTCCTTGAGAAGCCCGTCAAATTCGGTCGTAATCTGTGTATGGAAACCACGATTCATGACGTTAATGGCATGGTCACCCTCTTGCTCGGCACAGACACGGACGCACCGATAACAAGAGATGCAGAGTTCATAATCTCTGAGGATAAACGGATTATCATCGGCTTTGTTAGTCCCCGACTTCGCACCTGATATGCTTGTGCCATTAATCTCGTACTTATCGCGAAGGCTCGCCAGTTCCCCAGAAGCATAACCGCGCAAAGGTGGCACATCAACTTCACGATTCTCGCTGACAACCATCTCAAGCAGCGTTTTTCGGTATGCCTCTATTGTATCAGTCACTGTTCGTACCACCATCCCTGCCGTCGCTTGCGTTGTACAGGATGCCACTGGATTTCGCGAACCCTCCAATTCGACAATACAGAGGCGACATCCCCCAAAAGGCTCAAGCCGTGGGTCATAGCAGAGCGTCGGAATCTCTTTTTGATGGCGTTCTGCTACTTCAAGGATCGTTTCACCTTCGGAGAAAGTAACTTCGATGCCATCAATTTCCATCTTATGCGTCATAATCTATACTCCAAACCCAGAACCATACGTTCGCGGAAACATTTTATTCTTCTTTAGTGAAATCAATTTGTGGAACCTCTAAAGTGCCAGCTAATATTTGCTGTCTCGCTGTTTCAACCTTTTGCTGTACCTCCTCAGGCACCTGAGATCTCAGTTCTGGGTTATAAGTCAAAGCGATTGCCCCGTCTGTAGTCATTGTGAAGATATACAGTTTGGGTTCAAAAGTGCCTGCTTTGACAGCCGAGGCAAGTTGCACATAGGCTTTCGGTGTAATCACGGCATTGGCGAGCACCGCTCGAGGCGAAACCACACTCTGATCTCGGTTAGCACCAAAGGCATAGACGATTTTACCGGCGTCCTGTGCCATAACAACTGCTTCAAACACACCAAGACCGGCTTCATTCGCATTATGAAAAATAAAGTCAACGCCTTCATGTATCTGTGCAAGTGCCAGATCTCTTGCCTTAGCAATGTTTTCCCAATCGCCAACATAGGCACGTTGCAGTACGGCATCAGGATTGACACTTTTCACACCACCTTCAAACGCTATAAATACGCTGCTACCAGATGGAAGTTCCTGCCCACCAATCATACCAATCATGTCTGTTTGGGTCATCATACCGGCGATCATACCTAAGAGGTAGCTGGCTTGTTCAAGTCGAAAGACAATCGGTGAGACGTTCTCGCGAACAGCTCCACTTGCACCCGCAGACGTAATAAAGACGATTTCAGGGTAATCTTGAGCGACCGCTATCGCCGCCTCTTGATACTCGAAACCGTGTCCGAAGATAAGGTCATAGCCATCCATCGCGTAGGCACGAAAATCTGCCTCCCATTCAGCAGGAGTTAAACTCTCAACATAGTCTATTTCCGCGCCTAATTCTGTTTCAATAGCCTTCAAGCCGTCGTGCGCTAATGCATTCCATCCCTGATCGCTAATCGAGCCAGGGAGAAGCATACCCACCTTAAATGTATCAGGTTCAGGTGTATGGATATCCTTGGTTACCTCCCGAATATTCTGACAGCCAAGCATGGATCCAAATGCCAAAAAACTTATAATTAAGAATGCGTTTGCAAGTCTATCCATCAATTTCCAATAAATCCGTTGTGCCATAAATGACGTTCTCCATCCTTAAGATAGACTATTCCTCTTGGGTGAGATACGTTTGTTGCACCTTCAACTCGCCTGAGAGAATTTTTGCTTTCGCCTCATCAACGGCTTTCTGAGCCAACACTGACACCTTATCTTTTAATACGGGATTGTAAACAAAAGTAATCGCCTCATCAGTCGCCATCGTGAAAGTATACAGTTGCGGTTCAAAAGATCCTTCCTTCACAGCCTTGGCAACGTGTACAAAGACCTTTGGTGTAACAATAGCATTCGCAAGTATTGTTGTAGGGGATATTTCACTCTGATCTCGATAGGCACCGAAAGTGTAGACGACTTTTCCATCAGCCTGTGCAGTCTCTACAGCTTGAAAGGCCCCGAGCCCCGCGACATCTGCGTTGGGAAAAATAAAGTCTATGCCTTCATTGATTTGCGCGAGTGCGAGTTCCTTTCCCTTACCGATGTCCTCCCAATTGCCTACATACGCGCGTCGAACTTCGGCATCAGGGTTAACACTTTTAACGCCGTTTTCAAATGCGACAAACGTGCTGTTGATAGCGGGTATATTTTGTCCACCCACAATACCGATTTTGTTCGTTTGCGTCATAGACCCAGCTATAATCCCCAACAGATAAACAGGTTCCTCAATCCCAAAAATCATCGGAGATATATTGTCCGTGATTGTACTACCAGAGGACGTAATAAAAACGGTTTCAGGGAAGTCCGGGGCAACTTCTTTCGCAGGATCCTGATACTCGAAACCGTGTCCAAAGATGAGATGATACCCGTCCAACGCGTAATCACGGAAATGCGCCTCCTGATCTGTGGGTGTACGACTCTCAACATGACTGATCTTCGCACCTAATTCTTCTTCAACCGCTTTAAGTCCATCATAAGCCAAAGCATTCCATCCACCATCGGTGATAGAAGCAGGTAAAAGTAGAGCAACCTTAAACTCTTCATGTTCTTTCGCATAGATATCTGTATTTAAAATCAACATGAATCCGATTACGAAGAGACACAAGTGCAGAGCATAGATCGCAATACTATATCTCGATTTGAAAGGTATCTGTTTCACGTAGATACTCCCATATAATATGTAATGATACCGTTGTGTAGAACCTATAGAAATCCGTAGATTTCTGGTTTCCATACTTCCTGTTTCCGTCGCTCGTGCCTCCAAACGAGGTCTTACTTGGACTCCACAGGCGTTTATCGTCTCCTCGCAACTCGTGGCGACAGTTAAAGGTCAAGCGGAGACAGATTGATAGCTGCGTTGAGGTCTCTGTCACATTCAAAACCGCATTTGGGGCAGTGGTAAGTGCGATCCGAAAGCGTCAAGTCCGTTTTCTTGTCTCCGCAGTTACTACAGGTCTTACTTGATGCGAAAAACATATCGGCTTCTGTGATTGGAATACCGCGACGCTCTGCCTTGTATTTCAACATCGTTAGAAACCGCGATAATGCAGAATCAGACAACGCCTTTGCAATCCGTCTATTTTTTAGCAGTCCGCTGATATTCAGTGTCTCTATACCGATAGCAGAGGCACGCTTAACAATAGCCGTTGATGCTTTATGGTGTGCATCCTCACGGATACAAGCAATGCGATAGTGGACTGCACCGAGTCTGTCCTTTGCTTTTTGCCAATTTTGTGAGCCTTTGGACTTGCGCGATAAAGCCTTGTTCGCACGTCTGAGTTTGCGTTGATACCGCTTCAGAGGGCGTGGATTCTCGTATACAACGCCATCAGAACACGTTGCGAGGGTGTTGATACCCACATCAACACCGATAGGTTCTCTATCGTCAAATAGAGGCGGTTGGTGTGTGTAATTGCTTTGGTCACACCGTACCAGTATAGAAACGGACCAACGTCCGTTTCGCTTGGATACCACAATCTTTGACACCTCTCCCGTAAACCGCAATTCCTCGCGCATGCGAACCCAACCGATCTTCGGCAACTTGATACGCTTTTTATAGACTTCAACCGTTCCTACGCCATTGTCCGCTTGATAGGATATTCTATCAGATCGTTTCTTGTAGACAGGGAATCGGTTTTGTTTCTTCTTCCAGCGGGATACAGCATCACCGAAGTTGTGGATAGCGTTCTTGGAGGCATTCTGCGAGAGTCCGTCACACCAGTCAAAACGATCACGCTTGACGGCATTGAACTTACGCTTGATGTCTTGATAGGTTCGCCATTGGTTAACTTCTAAGCCTGTTTTGAACGACGACAAAGCGAAATTGAAGGCAACACGGGCATAGCCAGAATGCTGCGCCATAAGCGTGGATTGCTTGTTATTCGGATTGAGGGCAATTTTCTGTGTTCTTATTTTCATTGGGTTATCACGTATCACGCTTTTTACCCCTGACAAGTGGGTGGCAGACACGTAGCCTTGCGACTACGCTTGTCATGTCTGCCAACGTGATACAATAATTCTAACTTTATCGACGAAAAAAGTCAACGGTTTTTAAAATAAAATTACTGAAATATGCTGAAATCTATAGTTTTTCAACTACTGTTAATCAACCCTTATACAATAAATTCAACAGAGCATATAAATCGCTGTTGTTGAGCTATTACCTCCCTTGTGATGTATTTGCTGACGTGCTACGGAGCACGCCAATCAGATGTTGTTTATAGAGGCATGCCAACCTTAGTCATCTTCCTTTTCACTGAAGTCGATTTGCGGCACCTTTAACTCGCCTGCAAGAATTTTCGCTTTCGCCGCTTCAACAGCTTTTTGCACCGCTTCAGGCACTTTATCCTTCAATGCGGGATTGTAAGTAAGGGTAATCGCTTCATCCGTTAGCATATTGAAGGTATAAATCTGCGGTTTAAAGTTGCCACTCTTAACAATCTCGGCAATTTTCAGAAAAGCTTTCGGCGTAATCACAGCATTCGCTATCACGGTTGTCGGAGAAATATCGCTCTTATCACGGTTCGCGCCAAAGGTGTACACAGTTTTTCCATCTTTCTGAGCAAGTTCAGCCGCCTCATAAGAACCGAGTCCTGCCGCATCCGCATTCGGGAAAATAAAGTCAACACCCTCATTAATCTGAGCGAGTGCGAGTTCCTTGCCTTTGCCGATATCCTCCCAGTTCCCAACGTATACCCAAGATACCTCTACATCAGGGTTTACACTTTTCGCACCGCCTTCAAACGCCATAAACGTGCTATTCACAGATGGGATATTCTGCCCGCCCATGACCCCGAGCTTATTCGTCTGCGTCATCATACCAGCGATCATTCCTAAAAGATAAGCAGGCTGTTCAACACGAAAGTTGGTTGGTGAGATGTTGTCGGTGACAGTACCACCAGAAGAGGTAATAAAAATCGTCTCAGGAAAATCAGGGGCAACCGCTTTCGCGGGGTCTTGAAACTCATATCCGTGTCCAAACACCATGTTGTAGCCGTCGAGTGCATAAGAACGGAATTGTTCTTCCTGATCTGTCGGTGTTCGGGTCTCAGCGTGGCTGATTTCTGCACCGAGTTCTTTCTCAATCGCCTTAAGCCCCTCATAAGCCAAAGCGTTCCAACCCGCATCACTAATTGAACCTGGAAGCAGCATGGCAACCTTAAATTTTTCATGATCTTTTGCCTCAAGATCCATGCTGCCAATTAGCGCGAACCCAATCACAAAAAGACACAGACCCAAGGCGTAAATTGCAGTGTTATTTCGCATCTTATAAAATATTTGTATCACGTCAAAAATTCTCCTCACGTTATAGACATATTTAGTACAATATAGCATGTTTATACGAAAAATGTAAAGTGTAATGAACACAGTTTATCGATAAAACGCTATTTTTTCTAATGCAGATATTTACAGAATTTATGTTGACACACTTGCATATATAACTTATACTTTTCAAAATATTCTGTAGGGATAGGTCTTGTGCCTACCCAATAACACAAAAGAGAAAATATGAAAAACAATTTTGAAGTTAAGGTTAATGCAAAAACACATTTGGTCGTTCAAAGCGATACGGGACGTTGCTTAGGTGGTGTCGGTGCCAACTTCTATCGTCCCTTCGTCTTTCCATTCTACACACCGGCAGGACACACCGTCGTCCAAGAGTTCGCCTTCGATCACCCCTTCCACAACGGCGTTTTCGTCGGACAAGGACCCGTACAGGTAGGTGAAAGAGAGGCAGGTTTCTGGGCATCACCACCCCGCCGCTCGTTCACTGATAAAGTATTCGAGAAATTGGGACGCATGGATACGCAGAAAGAGATTGACATCACTCCCCATGAGAAAGGCGTTCAGTTCGTTCAAAACGTCGTTTGGCGAGATGAAGACGAAGAGCCGTTAATCGACGAAATTCGCACTGTCAATCTTCACGCGCTCGCTGATGCAACAATTTGTGATATGACAAGCGAGAAGATCGCAGCTTACGGTACAGTTACGTATCCGCAAACGAAGTTTGGGAGCATCGGTATCCGTGTTGAACCGAGACTTCTACCTGTCATGGGTGGCGTTGTGTTCGGTGACAATGGTCGTAAAGGTGGTGTTGATGTCGTCCACGAAGGCGAGTCAGATTTCGTCGCCTACCAGAACGCACTAACTGGACACGGAGAGTTTGGTGTCTTTATGAGCATTCTCGATGAAGGCGCTCGTGGTCCTTGGTTCATTCGAGATTACGGTATGGCACTCTATAATCCGACTTGGACAGGTTCAATATCAACACCATCAAGTGAGAGTTGGAAAATCTCACTCCGAGTTATCGCTTACGACGGTGAATTGACACCTGCAAGGGCTGCACAATGGATACAATAGAACAGTTATCAGGGCGGTTGACTCCATTTCATTCCGTCAACCTCTCAGTCGCCAGTTGTCAGTCAAGCGTCGTTGAAGGTAACGCCTCAAGCAAGAAGTTCCTGACAGCGAATGAAGTAAACGTTCTGATACTGAGAAAGGAACGCAGCGAAACCCCTGAAAGTGCAACGACCTGACCACTAACAACTATGGAAGAAAACATCCTTGAACTTCGGAACGTCACAAAAACCTTCGGAGACTTCGTTGCTGTTGACAGTGTTGACTTTGAACTGCAAGCCGGTGAGATCCATGCGATTTTAGGTGAAAACGGTGCCGGTAAATCCACGCTGATGAATCTTATCTATGGACTTTACCATCCATCCGACGGACGAATCTACGTTACCGATCGCGAAAAATGGCGGTATCGGTTGCGCGCAAAATCGCCGCGTGATGCTATTGCCACCGGCATCGGCATGGTACATCAGCACTTTATGCTGGTTGAAAATCTCACCGTCGCCGAGAACATCGCCTTGAGTCTTGGGCAATTTCGGGCAGGTGTAGCCAAAAGCATATCCGAAAACGGTAGCTACAAAGATTGGTTCGGAAAGTTCCTTTTCAAGAAAGATGAGGCAATCCGTATTACCGAAGCACTCTCGGAGCGGTTTGGCTTGACTGTCGATCCAAGTACATTGGTGCGAAGCCTATCAGTCGGCTTAAAACAACGCGTAGAGATCCTAAAGGCACTTGCTGTCGATGCCCGAATCCTGATTCTTGATGAACCCACAGCCGTCCTAAGCCCACAAGAGGTAGAAGGCTTCTTCACGATTCTACGCAAACTCCAAGCCGATGGTCGCGCTATCATCTTCATTAGCCACAAGATGAAAGAGGTTTTAGAGATCAGCGACAGAATCACCGTTTTAAGACGCGGCAAAAAAGTCTACCTCGGTCCAACTGGAGAACTAACCGCACGGGAACTCGCAAGGGAGATGATCGGAGAAGACATCAACGAAGTCGAACGTTCAGCCAATGCCGACATTGGCAGCGATCCTCCAGACAACGTCCTACAACTCTCCAATCTGACAGTCCTCGGCGATCGTGATGAAGTCGCAGTCTCGGATGTCTCTATGGAATCCCGTCGTGGCGAAATCGTAGGCATCGCTGGCGTTGACGGCAACGGACAACGGGAACTCGCTGAAGCCATTATGGGGCTGCGACACAACGCTTCCGGGACAATAAGCATCTTGGGTGCCAACCCGAAAGGAATTAAAGCCGTTCGGCAGCGTGGCGTCGGTTATATCCCCGAAGATAGACAGACAACAGGGGTTATCGCAGCCTTTTCTGTTACGGAAAACCTCTTGCTAAACGTGACGCACTTAGACAACCTCACCCACTGGAATGTCCTTAACCAAAAGCGGAAGCGAGAAACCGCAGAACAACTCATTACTGATTATGACATCCGTCCGCCTGTTGCCGATACGCCTGCTTCATCGCTCTCCGGTGGTAACCAACAAAAAATCGTCATCGCACGAGAAATCTCACTTCACCCCGATCTCCTTATCGCCGTTAACCCGACACGTGGCTTAGATGTCAACGCCGCTCGCTACGTCCATGAGAACCTGTTGGCACAACGCAACCAAAAGAAATCAGTCCTGCTAATCTCAACGGAATTAGACGAGGTCCTGCTGCTAAGCGATCGACTCTATGTTATGTCAAGAGGCAAGTTGATCGAAGCAACGGCACAGCGCAACGATATTGAGACACTCGGACTCCTAATGACCGGAGAAAGCCACACAGATCTGAGCGATGGATTGGATGAATCATGAAATTGTTAAAGAAAATCAATTTCCATTGGGTAGCAACGCCTGTTATAATTCTCGCGAGTGCGTTTGTTACAAACGCCGTTATAATGTTGCTATGCCATTACAATCCATTAGAAGCCTACCAAGCAGCGGTGAGTGGAGCGTTCGGGAACGGTAGAAAGCTCGGAGAAACTCTGGTGAAAAGCACGCCGTTTCTGATGACTGGACTCTCGGTTGCAATGGCGTTTCGGTGTGGGATATGGAATATCGGTGCCGAGGGGCAATTTTTAGTCGGTGCGCTCACGGCGACATGGTTCGGGACAAAACTCGCTCCAGTTTTCCCACACACCCCGTGGATTGCAGTGCCTATCTGTCTCTGCCTCGCCGCACTTGCAGGCGGAATATGGGGACTCATTCCAGCAATCCTCAAGGTGGCGCGCGGTGTCAACGAAGTTATCAGTACGATTATGTTGAACTACGTCGCCCTTCATCTGGTGAGTATGATGATAGACGGCGGTCCACTGCAGGAGACAGCACAACGCGGTCCACAGAGCGATCGGATAGCAGAGTGGGTGTTCCTGCCTCGCGTCCTCCCACCGCATCGGGTCCACCTCGGTATTATTATCGCTGTGGTATTGGCGATTATTCTCACATTTATTCTCTTTAGAACAGCATTTGGATTTCAACTCCGCGCAGTAGGCGAAGGCGCAGCTGCAGCGGAAGCCGCTGGTATTTCTATTGTACAGAACACGCTCCGGGTCTTCTTCATCAGTGGCGCACTCGCAGGACTCGGAGGTGCGGTTGAATTGACTGCCCTAACCCGTCGGTTATTCCTCAATTTTTCACCCGGATACGGCTACACCGCCATTGCTGTCGCCCTGTTGGCGAAACTAAATCCGTTGGTGACGGTTGCGGCTGCGCTATTGTTCGGTGCTTTGACAACCGGTTCCTACAGCATGCAGCGCGAGGTCGGCATCTCTGATAAAGTGACGTTGGTGATGCAAGCAACAATTCTACTTTTCGTTATCGGTTATAGTTCCGTTCAACTTTTCCGTAAACGTGCAGCTTCGCATTCCGAGTAGGAGCAATTTGGAAATCGACCATTCAGTGAGGCACTCGTGCTTCGGAATCGTGATAAATATATCACTTGGGAAAACGTTTGACAAGCACTCCAAAAGACGTTACAATTGCCAACAAGGTATAGTTCTTTAATCGGGCACAGTTTCTGCATTTGGGAGAAGTACACATGCCAATTCATTGGAGAGACCATATTATTAGTACATCAGATACATTACGCGGTAAACCACGCATCAAAGGAACTAGAATTCCAGTAAGCCTGCTCCTCGGATACTTGGCAGCGGGTTATACACCAGACGAAATCATTGTCGAATTCCCTGATCTCAAAGTAGTCCAGATCCAAGCCTGCCTTGACTACGCGCGTGAATTGGCAGATTTTGAGGAAGTTGCTTAATGGGATTGCAGTTTTTAGCAGATCAATGCGTTCCTACTGCCGTTAATGGGACACTATAATGGCAAACTTTTCTTGGTAGAAGTACACCGAATCCGAATCCGTCAATGATAAAATTTCAACCAAAAAAGCTAAACGTAGATCGTGCAAGAACCTTCATATTCGTAGGTGCTTGAGTACTCCGAAATTTCAGCGAAACCCAACACATCCCCTGAAAAACGCTATGGAGGCACTTACATGCAGATCAAACGCTTATTCATCACTATAACTGTTCTGTTCTGTCTTTTGCTCCCGAACCTTGTACATGCACAACGACATGAGCGTCCCATCGTGAAGCTTATCTACTTTCTTCCGCGAGACCGTCAGCCTCAGCCAAACATAAACGGAAAAATAGATAGTATGATAAAGGACACACAACGATTCTACGCTGATCACATGGAAAACCACGGATTCGGTAGAAAAACTTTCTTGTATGAAACCGACGCACGCGGGAATGCTATTGTGCATCATATTAAGGGAAAATTCAGAGATACGCATTATCATAATCTGTCATCGATAGTTTGGGAGGAAATTAAGGAACATGTAGACTTGCCAGGGAGCATCTATCTCACCTTGTTGGATATTAGTAGTGAAATCATTGGTCTTGGCGAAAACCGTGACGAAGTGTGTGGTTTAGGAGGAGCCGCGGGAAGTCACACAGGAATAGCACTCATGCCTGCGTCTGGAGATTGCTTTAATCTTCGGGTTGCTGCCCACGAACTCGGTCACAGTTTCGGACTCCTACACGACTTTAGGAACGATACCTTCCTTATGTCTTATGGCGGCGGAATTTATCTGTCCCCATGCGATGCCGAATGGTTGGATGTCCACCGCGCACTTAATGCGAGCCAACCCGCTGCCAACAAACAACCTACAATTGAGATGCTCCCACCGAGTCTTGCAGCATCTCCTAACGCGATTCGTTTCCGTTTCAAAATTACCGATCCTGAAGGACTCCACCAAGCAAGACTACATACAAAAACAATTGTTGGTCTCGGAGTAGGAGCTCCTGAAGTAGTAAGTTGTAAGCGATTAAACGGAAACCCAAGTACCACTGCTGAATTAATCACCACGTATCTGGGAGCAGATAATAAGTCCGTATCCTTGCAGGTTATAGATACGAATGGAAACTTTATGATGTCTAAAGAGTTTCCCGTCAATATTGCTTCCCTGCTGCCCCGCGCCAGAACTGTATCGATTCCAGATGCGAATTTAGCAGCTGCAATACGTCAAGAGATTGGCAGTTCAATCACGACGCACACCATACTTAATCTTACGCGTCTTGATGCTCGCAACCGTGGAATAAAAAATCTTACGGGTCTTGAACACGCACAACATCTCAAAGAACTTAACCTAAGCTGGGAATATATCAACGCGAGGGGATTTGTTAACAGCAATAATATATCAAATCTTTCGCCCTTGGCGAATTTAACACAACTGACTCTGTTATATCTTTCCAAAAATTCTATCTCAAATATATCCACACTCTCGAAGATGACGCAACTGGTTTATCTGGATATTTCCGATAACACTATCTCAGATATATCTGCACTCTCACAGATGACACAATTAGATTGGTTAGACCTTTCCAACAACACTATCTCAGATATATCTGCACTCTCACAGATGACGCAATTAGATTGGTTAGACCTTTCCAACAACACTATCTCAAATCTTTTACCACTGACGGAACTAACACACCTCAGAAAACTGGATCTTGAGGACAATGACATTTCAGACATATCGGCACTGGCGAAGATGACACAACTGACAAACTTGCATCTTTCCGATAACAGTATTTCGGATATATCGGCATTGGCGAAGATGACGCGGCTCATATATCTGTCGGTTGGGAACAACCTCATCTCAGATATATCTCCTCTGGTTAGGTCAGTCCAATTAAGGGCAGACTTGACGGGCGTAGATTTTTTTCTTCATAACAACCCGTTAAGTTATACTTCTATCTACACGCACATCCCTGCCATCCAAGCAAAAGGAATTACGGTCTGGTTTGCCCCTCGCACACCAACTACGATGGTAAAAATTTTAGGAGACACTCAGCAAGGCACTCTCAATACGACGTTACCACTTCCATTTGTCGTAGAAGTTCGGGATGACAAGGATCGCACATTTGAGGAGGTACCAGTGACCTTCACTGTCACCACTGGTAACGGAAAATTGAATGTCACAAAGACCACGACGGATTCCACTGGTAGGGCAGAAGCCCTTTTAACACTGGGGCAAACCGGTGGCACAACACGGGTCCAGGTGTCAGCAGAAAAAATATCACACCCCCTGGAATTTACAGCAAAGGCTGTACTTCGTACCGAGACTATAACTATCCCAGATGCAGCACTCCGTACCGAGATAGCCAGGTCCCTTGGTAAGCCTCGCGGTGATCCAATTACCATGATGGATATGCTGAGATTAACCGCACTATCAGCCAACGCTGTTAACATTCACGACCTAACAGGGCTACAACACGCTGTGACACTCACAACACTTTCACTCAACAACAATAGTATCTCTGACATCAAACCCTTGGCAGGCTTGGTCCAACTGAAAACGTTATCTCTCAATAACAATCGTATCCGAGAGGTAACGTCGCTCGCGAGTTTAACGCAACTGAAAATACTATCGCTCGACGATAATCATATTTCGGATGTCTCCTCTCTCGTCGGATTATCGCAGTTGGAGACGTTGTCGATTAATAACAACCACCTATCAGATATTGCCCCTTTCACAGAATTACCACAACTCAAAATACTGCATCTGCGGGACTGTCTGTTGAGTTATCCTTCGCTCTACACGCATATCCCAACGCTTCAATCCGGCGGCACGAGCGTAACATTCACGCCTCGCACACCAACAATACATGTGAGAATATCAGAACTACGCGGCGTAGTGGGTGAAACACTACCACTTGTCGCTGAGGTACAAGATGATAACGGATTCGTGTTTTCAGGGGCACCCGTTAGGTTTACGACTATCTCTGGCGGTGGTAACCTGTCTATGTCAAATACCATCACCGATAGGACCGGTAAAGCTATAACGAGCATCACACTCGGAGCAACGCCTGGTAATAATACTGTGCGCACCACGACTCCAAAGGATCGACAACCGGCTATTTTCACCATCATCGCTATTAGTCCCAATTCCATTGTAACCATTCCCGATGCCAATCTTCAGGCAAAAATAGCAGAAACTCTCGGCAAACCACTGAATTCCGAACTAACGGCAAGAGATATGAGGGGGTTGACGCGTCTTGAAGCTCCAAATGTAAACATCAGCGATCTAACTGGTCTGGAATACGCGCATTCTCTCAGAGTTTTAGACCTTGGCAGTGAATATATCTCAGGACAGCCATTGAGCAACAGCAATACGATATCTGATCTTTCTCCGCTTGCGGGATTAACCCAATTAAACTCTCTTGATCTTGAAAGGAATGAGATTTCAGATATATCCCCACTCTCTGGACTTACAGGGCTGAGTGTCCTATATCTTTCAACCAATTCTATCTCAGACGTATCTCCACTCTCCGGCCTCACACGACTGAAAACTCTCGATATTTCAGCCAATTCTATCTCGGATATATCCATACTCTCCGAACTTATACAACTGAACATATTCTTTCTTTCATACAATTCTATCTCAGATATATCCGTACTCTCCGAACTTACACAACTACAACTCCTGTATCTTGGAGCCAATACTGTCTCAGATATATCTCCACTTGCGAATCTAACACAGCTGTCAGAGTTATCTCTTGGAGTCAATTCTATCTCAGATGTATCGCCGCTCTCTGGGCTTACACAACTGCAACGTTTACATCTTTTACACAATTCTATTTCAGATATATCCCCACTTGCAAACCTGAGGGAACTGATAGTTCTGTATCTTTCCAGTAACAATATTACAGACGTATCCCCATTGGTAGACTTAAACCTGACAGGCTTACAATGGAACAAAACAGGTCTTTTTCTTGTAGATAACCCATTGAGTCACGCCTCAGTATATGAACATATCCCAGCGATGCAGGCGAAAGGGATTATCATAGCGTTTGACAATCGCGCTCACCCGATACTCTTGAAGATTTCAGGTGATGACCAAGCAGGAGAGGCAGGTACGATATTAGAAAATCCCATCGTTGTTGAAGCACAGAACGAGAAGGGAGAACCTATGCAAGGCGCGGAGATTACATTCACCGTTGTTACAGGTGGAGGAAGCCAAGGGGGTATCGTCGCGCCAATCATTACAACGGATGCCAACGGCAGAGCACAGACGACACTCACACTCGGACCAACCCTCGGAACCAATAAAGTTACCGTGACCGGCAGAGGTTTACCAGAGGTGACCTTTACAGCAACCGCTACCATACCCGCAAATCCAACTAAGGCTGCAGATGCCAACGGAGATGGTATAGTAAATGATCAGGATATCGAGGCGGTTACCTCCCAATTGGGGCAGCAAGGCGAAAATGATGCCGATGTCAACGGAGATGGTGTGGTGAACATCGCAGATCTGATCTTGGTTATCGGTGCAATTGAGGGTGACGCAGCAGCACCTTCCCTGCATCCAGTACTACTCTCGAAATTCTCAGTTGCGGACATTCAGCAATGGTTAGACGAAGCCAAGTTGTTGGGTGAGACAGGCGCTGCCTATCTGCGCGGTATCGCCGTATTAGAACAACTCCTCATCGTCATGATCCCCAAAGAAACAGTCCTATTGGCAAACTATCCAAACCCATTCAACCCAGAGACATGGATACCTTACCAGTTGGCAAAACCCGCAGAGGTTACACTGCACATCTATGCAGTGGACGGGACATTAGTGCGGAAACTGGTACTTGGACATCAACTCGCGGGAATGTATCATAGCAAAAGCCGTGCGGTGTATTGGGATGGTCAGAATGCACAAGGTGAACCCGTTGCAAGTGGCATCTATTTCTATATGCTAACTGCAGATGATTTCGCAGCAACACGAAAAATGCTGATAAGAAAATAGTTTTTTGATATTAGTAGTTTTGGGATTGGTTAAATATAGTATAACATTTTATTTTCTTATTTTTACTCAACGATACCAATTGTTCCATTAGGTCCAGTTCTACCTGTAAAATTATCTACACCAAAATGTTCAATAAAACAAGTTATGGGATTGACTTTTTTATCAGCATTAAAATCTTCTATCCATTGGATTAGTTCGTCTGTAATTTTATAGTGGGGTTTCGCCTCTGCCCTTGATTCTACAATTATTTCAGTATCTTTGTTGCTGTAAATATCTCTGTCGCTGTATTGGAAAGATACATCATGAGCGTTTAGATTATCCTTGATAATCGGGTTATTATTTAGGGTTTCAACTAAGGGATCATTAATATCCAAAAAATCAGGGATAACACTGTCATCAGTTTGTAGCCATACTTTTACATATTTATGGATTAAATCTTCTAATTGGTCATTGTCTAATCCTATCTCATTTTTGTCATCTATGAAATATATCTTACCTTTACAGCGTATAGCGTGATTTTTTACAATGCTCCTTACTGTATCTAATTCCTTTTTTTCTTTGTGGCATTTTTCTATGGTTTCTTTTGTAATATCAAATTCTATTCTTTGGTGAGCGGTATACTTTCGCACAGGATATATATCTAACTTACGTAGAATGTTATTAATGTCTCCGATAAGAAGGTCTGAATGCATAGTAGTTGTTATTTCATTCAATTTAAAATCAATACGCAATTCGTAATGCTTGTTAATAGATTCAAAAATCTGTGAAAGTATTTCAAGGAACTTCTTGATTAATGGTATGTCTATGAGTAAATTTTGCAATTCTAAAAAAAGTTCATCTGCGTTTTGAGTGGGCAGATAATCTAAATCTATGTGAGCGAATAATTTGTTTCGCAATTTTATGAGCCTGCTATAATCATTCAAGTTGTTATTGTAGAGTGTTTTTAATAAATTTGCTATCTTTTTGCCAATGACAGTTTTTTTCAAATCTTCGTCATTAACAAAGAAAAAGAAGGATATGGTGTTATGTTCTGTGTCTTTATCTATTAAATTACATATACCTATTACTATGTCTTTATAGATTCTTTTAGTGTAATCAGCCCAAAACATTGGATTTTCATTGTATATGGCTTCTATATTGCTCACCACATTCTGTGTTAGCGGATCATTCATAAAACGGAACGAGAATATTTTGGGTAACAAACCGTCAAGAATGCGACAACTTCTATTTAATTCAACCCATATTTCATAGTAACCTCTTACCATATTACCAATCTTATCGCAAACAAATTTTCCCAGTTTGGGGTGCTTCTCTTTGCATTTCATGGGTATATGGTCGGATAAAAACCAAATTCTATTTTGAATGTCGGTTTTGTTTACCCTAATTATTTTGGTGTTGGCACGATGGTATTGGGGGTTTTTTAATAATGAATATCCCTTTTTGATGCTATCAAGTGAGAGTATATATATATCTGTATTATCTTCACTTTTTTGTGTGGGTTCAAGAAATCTCTCTGTCTCAACTACGGGGAAATAGATAAAATCACTACAGGAACATACCAAGTAATTCTGTTTGATGACAGAAAATAAATGTTCTTTGTAATTAGGATTTACCAATACATAATTTTGTTTTAATACTATTTTGTCATCGCACTTGTCACAGTATTCGTGGTTACAGTATTTATGGCGGAATATGGCACGAAAATTCCTGTCTTTAAAAGCATCTTTCTGTTTTTTTACCAATGATTGCATAAGGCGATTTTGGTGTTCATCAGAATATGTTTTTATTTTTTCTTCTATTTCACTATGGCATTTTGGGCAGAACTTTTCATTGATGTCCCAAAATTCCGTATAGCAATACTCTTTAGTGGTAAAATTGCAAGATTCTTCGGCATTAAAAAGATAAAAAACTTCTCCTTTATCTTTGTCGGACAATTTATATTTTTCGTCTATAAAATCCATGTTTAACTCACTTTAAAGGCTTGTCTACAACAGATTTTAGATAGTTGATAGCCTCTTGTTCGTCTTGTTCAATTGCTTTTTCTATGGCAAGCGTTGCATATTTTAGAAGGTGTTTAGTATGCTTTCGGAGGTTTAAGCATTCAAAGACTTTCTGTTGGATTTCAGATTGTTTTTCTTGGTTTAGAATGGGTATAACTGTTTTTGACACTTGGTCTGGTCTCCAATGGAAAATTACTGAACCGCTTACATCACGATTGATTTGTTCTTGGGTTGCGATTGAGTTGAGAACCAGCGTCAAGTATTCATTATTAACTCTGTCGGTTTTGTTTTTCAATCGGAGTATGCCACTTGACGGGATCATCTTCGAGGAGTCTTCATGTAAATAGTGGGCGATACCTAGGCTTCCGTCCTTACTTAGTAAAATTTCGCCTTGACTTGGCTGGTGTTTTTGAATCTCTGCATATAATTCTTCTGAAATGCATTTTTCTTGTGTAATTTCAAAAGGCGTAAGATTACTAACCCGAACAAAAGGAATACCGTTTGCAAGATACATTTCACTACCTACTTCAATACATTTCTCCAGTGTAACCAGATTTTCCAAAATATCCCAATCTTTGTCCTTTGATTTTTTGCTAATCGCCCTAATAATTTCATCATATTTCGGCTGAAAATATCCTGCGTCAACACATTGGAAGCATTGATCAACGGAAATGTCTTTGATAAAGGATACGCCGTCCGGTCAGATTTTCAGCAACCTGTGCCACAACCTTGCCTCCACGCTCAACTGCTACAATGACAGCCGTTTATTTGTGCCATCTCCCCGCTTGGCTGGCTCTCTATCCTCTTTTTTGTTCGCCTTACGGGGTTTACCACCAATATAGGTTTCGTCTGCCTCTATAATGCCCTGTAGCAATAGTGCGTTAGTTTTCTTTGCCATTTCAGCACGTATACGTGTCATAAAATACCATGCTGTCTTCTGGTTTAAGTCTAAATCTCGTGCTAATTGACAACTGGATAAAGACTTCTTAGCATTCACGACAAGCGAGATGGCAAGAAACCATTTCTGCAACTCTATTTTCGTGCCGTGAAACACCGTGCCACAGGTTACTTTGAATGAAGCATTACAATCATGGCAATTCCAGCGTCCTACACGCCCTACACCGTCTTCTTTCTTACGAACCACGTCCTTTTCTCTCACATTTCGGACAAACAGGCGTTCCACGCCAACGTATGCGTTCTAAATGCTCAATACAACTCTCTTGGTCAGGGAAACGCCCCATGACTTCTATTAAGTTCATGCCCAAACTCCTTTGTGTTTCAAAAGGAGTTGACTTACTTCTGTTAACTTGCTATAATTTGCAGTGCTACTACAGGAAAGTAAATACAACTCACATTTTCTGTATTGTATAGGAGAGTGACCGCTCCCCTATTAACTTACCTATATTATAGCATTTTTTGATAAACAAAATCAAGCGAAAACCCACTAATTACAAGGGTTTAAGGCGG
Source organism: Candidatus Poribacteria bacterium (assembly GCA_958295815.1). GTDB lineage: Bacteria > Poribacteria > WGA-4E > WGA-4E > WGA-3G > WGA-3G. The sequence goes on from OY282374.1 coordinate 2,502,429, forward strand.
TTTTTTAAAATTAATTTTCAATCCCAAAACTACTAAATGCGAAAATTAAAATATGTTTGAAGATATTCTTTCGGCAACGATTCGCGGAGCAACCCCACTCCTACTTGCCGCATTAGGCGAAGTCATCTCCCAACGCGCTGGTGTGCTGAACATCGGTATTGAAGGGATGATGCTCACCGGCGCGTTTTTCGGGATGGTCGGTTCCTTCTACACAGCAGAATTCATGATGATCGCTCCCTGGTTCGGGCTTCTAATGGCAGGACTCAGCGGACTTCTCGCCGCAGCGTTGTTTGCCTTGTGTGCGATAAGACTTCGGGGTGACCAAGTCATCATCGGCACGGCGATGACGCTCTTAGCATTGGGCTTGACAGAGGTCATCTATCAGCGACTCTTCGGTATAACAGGGATCGCACAAGGCGTGCCAGCATTCCAACAAATTGATATTCCACTCCTCTCACAGATTCCCATTTTCGGACGTGCCCTGTTCTCACACAATATCCTGGTTTATATTGCATTCCTACTGGTGCCGTGTGTCTATTTTTTCATCTACCACACGCAAATGGGTCTCAGAGTCCGCGCCTGTGGTGAGCATCCAAGGGCAATCGCCGCTGCGGGTGCTAACGTCCTTCGTTTGAGAACAATGTGTCTGTTGTTCGCGGGAGCGATGGCGGGTATAGCCGGTGGGTATCTCTCACTTGCTGATGTTCCTTATTTTACACCCGGTATGACAGTGGGACGCGGGTTCATTGCCCTGGCGATCGTAATCTTTGGTAAATGGCATCCAGTGAAAGCGTGCGGTGCTGCGTTGCTCTTCGGACTCGGTACAGCACTCGATGCGCGGTTCCAAGCATTAGGTTGGGATATCCCCTATCAAGTCTTTCTGATGTTGCCCTATGTGCTATGTTTAGCAGTCTTAGCAGGTTTTGTCGGACGCGCCGAGGCACCCCTCGCGTTAGGAAAACCCTACGGACAATCAGATTAGCATTCTACTTACCCCATATCCAACAACCCATAACTCACAACCCATAACTCACAATCCACTAAAATGTCCCTCCGAGGCGAAGATGAAAGGCTCTGCTTCGATCTAATGCACCCGGTACAGACACAAGCGGGATCGCATAATCAATGCCACCTGTAAATGCACCTAAATCCAAGTAAATCCCGGCACCAACAGAGGACGGCAGACGCTCCGATGTATCGACATCCTCCAGTGAACCCCAAACATTGCCAGTATCAAAAAAGAATGCCCCCCGGAGTATACTGTAGATCGGAAAGCGCAACTCTGTATTAAAAATGAATTGCACATCGCCGCGGCGGTTCCCTGCCCTATCCTCAGGACCCAAGGAACGCTCTGCATATCCGCGAACCGTCGTACCACCACCTGCCCAAAAACGTTCAAAAGAGATGAGTTCCGCGCGACGACTCGAATGCAATCCTGTTGTGACACCGAGTCGGAGAGCCGTCGCCAACACAAGTCCACCAATGAGCTTTTGGTAGTACCGTGTATCCGTTGTCGACTTGATGAAACCTGTTTCGCCTTGCAAATAACCACCGGCATATTCAAGTGTAAGCGCGTTATACATACCGTCTGTAGGATTCAGATACCGCACCCGGCTATCATAAGTCCAAGAGAGACGCAAACTGCTGACGGTTGTGCTAAATGGGTCGGTTTCATCCAACAGAGGGAACTCACCCATCTCATTTCGCACCGATGCGGGAACGGGTTGGTTCAAATTTCGGTAACTGTATCGTAAATCCACGTAGTTGGATTCGGATAATCTCCTGCTGAGGATAAAACTCCCTTGCAGGGCGCGAACGTAATCGTCAATCTCTAATTTCCGAGCAGATAGCTGCAGACTGCCCCGCGTTCGTCCGATCAACCACGGTTTTGTAAGCGTTGCATCGAGAAAATAACCCAACTCGTCTCGCCATCCGACTCTACCGAGTAAACGTCCTCGTATATTCCGTTTAAAGAGAAAATTACTATCCGTCAACTCGCCTGTCAAGCGAGGACCCTCTGCGAGACTATAGCCACCGCCAACACTATAGGTTTTCGATTCCTGTTTATCTACCTTTATTAAAACCGGATCTGCTTTTAGATCAGAAGAAGCACTCTCGTTTGATCGGCTCACCGTCTCACGCGTCTCTGTCAACTGTTCGATTCTCAGACGCTCAGCCTGGACCCCACGAAAAAGTCCTAAACTGTAAAGACTTTGCTGAGCACGGCTTAACTTCTCTGATGTCCAAAGTGTCCCCTCAAGATGTCGGACCTCCCGTTGAAGCACATGTTGCTTCACCACATCCGTATCGCCTTCAAAATAGAATTTCCCGAACGCCACCCGTTCCCCCTCTGTAACCACTGTAAAACGAAGGACACCGTGTTCAAAAACTTCAAGATGTTTTTCCCGCTGTATGAACGTATAACGCGGGTTCCCTTCAAAGTCCTGAAGGCTCCAACGGTCATCAATATTGGTGGCTATGTAGACCCCTTCAAGCGCGAGATTGTGATCCTTGAACTTATTGCGGACTTCCAGTGGTAGTTTGCCTTGCGCAAGGGATGCCGAAAAATCGCCTGCTACCTGAAAAACTGGTGTCTCTGTCTCTGCTATGTATGTGTTATTAACCACCGCATCAATGTATCCAAGTTCTTGATAGGCTTTCAGGATTGCATTTTGGTAGGCATTCCGCTCTAACGACGTATTCGGTTGGGGGAACGGGAGTTCGCTTTGCAAACGTTCGAGAAGCGTGGCAGTATCTAACGCTCGGTTTCCACTGATGTCGCATCGGTGAATGATCTCTTTGTGTTCCTCGACAATTCCAATACGTATCCCGATCTCTCCGACAGTACGACTACCTGTGCTCTGTTTATCGAGTGTCACCCTGATATCCGCCTTCGGATAACCCGCTTGCCCATATAAAAGTCGCAGACGATGCACATCTGTGTCAAGCTCCTGTTCATAAAAAAAAGGTCTCTGTTCTCGTTGGAAGAATCTTCGTGCAATGCGAGCTTGTAAGTTCCGTAGAAACCCTACAATCGGCTTCATCGTCATCTCTCGCAGCAGTTCGGCATCTGAAAACGCTCGATTCCCTACAAAACTGACACTGCTAACAACATACCGCATTCCAGGATTGATCGTAAGCAATATCTCAGAAACATCCACGACTTTCTCATCCACAGTCGGGTCTTGGTAACCCAAGGCTTTAAAATAGGACCTTATCCTGCGTTCCCACACAGCAGTGGTGGAGGTGTTTATCAAAGGAATTATATCCTCCCGAAAAGCATCTTGGAACGACAAAGGGACTTCCCCAGTATCCGAAACAAACTTAAACTGAACCCGTCTGCCTTCGCTAATCTGAAACTGCAACACACCCGTCTCACGGAAAAAAGTCGGCTCGATAGTGGCTGTCGGATAACGACTCTCTTGATAAAGTGCTTGCATCGCTGCCACATCAGTATCCACATCAGATTTATTATAAATCGGATGCTGCTGGCTAAAGCTGCACGCTGCTTTAAGTCGATGCGTTGGAATAGCAGCGTTGCCCTGAATTTGTAATTCCTTAATAGTAGACGCATCTCCTAATGTGATCTGATAAATTACCCGAATACTTGGCGAGTCATGCTTTTCAGAGTCTCTCACCTGCTCTTCAATGGGTACATCGGAAACCACAACACTCGCATTAAAATACCCGTAATCTCGACAAACTCTTTTGATACGGCTCACATCTGTCTTGACAATGTCAGGAATGTAGTTTCCTGCTGGCTTCGATTGAAGTACTTGGTTAATAGCGAGTTTGAAGGCAGGGTCGGAAACGCCAATGATTAGGGTCTCTTCAATGCGATCGAAGGGCGTCAGTTGATAGGTTAGCACAATTCCATTCGGAGTCTCTTGTTCGTAGACCTGAATTTGGGAATATTGCTGTGTTGCGTAGAGTGCTTTAACACTTTGCTGGATAGCATGACGAGATAATCGGTCACCAACACGTACCGCTGTCTGATTTCTGAGAATGTTCAGTTGTTCCGTAGTCGCTGTTATAGGTTTTTCATCAATCTGATAGGCTATCTTCGCGACACGTCCTACATCGGATTCCCTCGCCTCACCCGTACCCACAAACTGCTCAGGAAAACAGCAGAGTAACAGAATAAGACAAATCGCGCTCTCCATGAAAATCCTGTAATTCGCACAACCCATAAGCATTCTTCACTGGTAGACGGTTACCAGACCCTGTGTGAGTAAAAAGTTCGTAAATACCACATACTTAACCGAAAACCGAAAGCAATGACGGAGTCATTGCGTACTGACAACCGATAACCCATTAAAACCTCCCCTTGAACTCAAAATCAATCCCATGTTCTCCTCGATCGTTAGTTTCAACCTTAATGGACATATTCTCTCCAAGGGGATACTCACCGTAATAACGGACATCTTCTGCCAAAGGACGCTGAACACTAAATGTAAATCCCCCAAACGTTCTTGAGATTGCATTGTTGCGGTAAAGGAAAGTTATGATATCCTCGTGTGTTAGGACTTCTGCTGTCGTTGCAGATGGCGCGCTCAGCGTGAAATTCGGGTTATTTAAGGTGCCAGTAAACGCAGCGTGGACTTGGATGTCTACTATACTCTCATCTCTCGGTAGCACCCCACGGATACTGGTAGGGGTCCGGAGAAATATGTTCAACTCCGGATTAAAATTGAAGGTATCCCGATTACTAATTGTGGAGCCTTCAATAACTTCAAAGGGCTGAAGAACAAGTCCGACTGTTCCACTCCGCAGCGACACATCCCCACTGAAAACCGGTTGATTGATCGGACCAATAATTTTACCTAAGCAAGCAATTTCAACGTCTATCGGTCCAGTAAGTGTGATGGATGAAAGCACACGGAAATTCTCAGGAATATTGACATCCACATCCAGATATAGATCGCGTAGAATAGGGTAATCCAACGCAACATCTTCCTCTTTTATCGAAGCCCCAGTGAACCAATCTCTCACAATTTGCCAATTTTGCTCATAATAGCCTTCACCTATATTCAGATTGCCCGTAAGAGAAGGACGCAGCAGTTCACCATGCAGGCGCAATCCAGCAGAGTTAAGGTCTGCCCGATACGTCCCGGGCTGTTCAAAAGCTACATCTGCAAGATTCGCAGACACATCCACTGTCGGCGGTGTTTGCCATATACGTCTATCTGGAGGCGCGCTGATACTCCCTCTAATCGAAAAAGAGCCATCATTCAACATCCCATCAAACTGTGTAATACTCGCCCCTTTTTCTGACAACTGAATTTTACCATTCGCCTCCTTAACATTAATACCGTTATCTGGAAAATCAAGCCCCATATTGTCGAAAGATACACTACCTATCGCTTGCGGTGCTTCGATTGTGCCTGTCAACTCCACATGAATTTCACCTGTCCCCGTTGCGGATCCCAATCCTGTTACCACAAGCGGTAGCATGTCAAGGTCTTTCACTATAATATCCAAGATACCGTCCATCGGTGTCTGTTGAAACTCCTGCCAAATTGCCTCTGGTTCCTGCTGCAATCTCCTGAAAAATGGGATTAACTCAAGTTGATACGGCATCGTCCATGAAAACGTCAGTAGGTTTTCACCGAACGTAACCTCAACGTAGCGTTTCCTTGTAATTTCCCACTTCCCATTTTGATATCGAACCCTCCATCGCAGATCAATCGGCACGTCATGCAAATAAAGTTCAGCTGGATCACTCGTGTGTCGTCGGATCGTTATCTTCGGATTTTCACTCGTTCCGCTTAACTGTAGACTCCCCGATAGCGCACCCGTAACCCTATAGGACAGGGGCCAAGCATCTGTTAGCGCGGAAACATCGAAATTCGCGACTCGCAGTGCAGCATCAAATTCGCCACCCACACTCCAGCTGCTCCCCTCGTCAATACGAAGCGTCGTCCTACCTGAAATTGTCTGCTCTTCCCCAATCAGTTCTTCCGGTTTAGCGTCTTCATCGCTAAAGGTCTGCTTAATCAAGAACGTGTCTTGGTTTTCCAAGCTGAATGTCTTGGCTAAAGTCACAGTTCCATCACTGAGAACAATAGGCACTGGTTGAGAATCTTGAAAATCGTAATACCGATCAAATGCACTGAAAGCGAGACGGACGCTATCGATTGACAAAGCAGCGCGCGAAACCGACATCAGATCTACGAGCGAAGGTATCTCTTGGATTTGCGGCAGTGGCATCATCTCTCCGTCCGTAATAAACCTATCGAGAGGCACTGTTAGTGCTTCAAGTCTTGCTGTTAGATGACCTTCGACATCTTCTATTATCTCCTGCGCGTTGCCATCAACAGATGCGGACTCCGACAGCATTTGCCGTACCGTTGAACCGAGTGGAAACCGTTCAAAACGCATTGCTGTCAAACTGAGTTCTTTAGGCACCAATCCGCTTAATGCCAATTGTCCCTGTTGAAGCGTACAGTACCCCGATCCGATTCCAAACTGGAAATCTCCGATCTCAATTACATTCTCGCTTGCGTTCAATCGCACCTTCATATTCTGTATGGGTTCATGAAAATCCTTCAAACCGAGCCGCAACGCTTCAAGGAAGATATTCCCAACGATATAAGGAGATTGGGTTGTTCCTTGTAGTGCCAAGTCTATATCAACACTGCCGTCTGCTTCTAAAAAAAATGTATCAACCCCAGGAAAAAAATCTATCGGGAGTTCACTACCCTGGAGATGCAGATCAATCGGTTCTCCGAGATGCCGCTCAGAAATATCCATCGCTGTAAATGCCAAATTAAACGGAATCACACCGGTAAGGGTTAACGTATCCGCACCATCTTTTAGTGTAATTCCAACGAATTCTATCTGCCTGTCGCTGTATTGCACATTCCCCGTCCATGCTTTTTCATTGAGGGTGCCGTTCCATTCCGCTGTGATGATGGGTGTGTTAAATGTACCACCGATGCTGACGTTCGATGATACCGTCACGGCAGGAGAGGTAAGTTGTAAGGGGATGTGGACAGCGAGGGTCTCCGTCTCCGCAATAATTCCGCCTGGATCAGATCTGAATCGGAGCGGCGCACTGTTCGTGAGATGAAAATCGTAACTATCAAGTTCCAGTTCGTGTATTTCACCACTTACTGTAATCTGTTGTGGGTCTAAACTCGTACCGCTAACCTCAACCGTCCCTGAAGCGATACCATAATCGCCAATTTCCACTTGTGATGCGGACACGTTAATTTGAAACTGCATCGCATCTGGATCTTGACGTGAGAACACGGCTTCTCCTTGCGCACTGTACGGACCATCTCCCATCCGTCCGTTCGCTTCCACCGTATGAATACGCACGACTTCTGAATCGAAGTCAATATCCACACGAAGTCTATCCAGCGTTATAGAAGGAATATAAGATGCCAAGCGGATCGGTTGTTGGACGGGTGTTTCAGCATATAACAGCGCATGTGGTTCGGCAAGAGTGTCGCCGATCTCTACTGATGCTTCCAATACGCCAGTGATTCCATTACCGGAACCAAGGTCATCTATAGCATCCATCGGCAAAGTGGCAAGATCCAAGGCAATTGTGTCAATGCGGAGGTGTAATTCCGAATTGTTAACATCTTCGGGTTGAACGTCAATGTACCCTCCAAAGTTCATGTCGTTCCCGAAGACTTTGAAAGCACAACCCTCAAAACGCAGCGTCTCTTGCTCGTATGTTATCGCACCACCCGCATCCGTTATATCGATATCGCCGACTTCCGTTTTTAATATCAACGTTGGGATTGACCATTCTATCGCCAGCACTGGAAGCGTAGGTGTCCCGGTTATCTGTGTTGTGTAACGGGCAGTGCCAGTCTTTAGCATATCACTGGAAATTCCGAGCATCGGAGTGAAGGGTGCCAGTGTGAATCCGTCAGATTTTCCTTGAAGATTCATCGCCTCAGTCTTGGCATCAAAGTTCCCAGCCAATTCGATAAAGGACGACGCATCTTCTAACGTCCTTAAGGAAAGCGCATCAATTGTCCACTTGTCGTCTTTGAGGTGTAGATGAATCGGTTCTGCATTCGTGAAGGGCACCTGTTGTCCAGTCGAGGTTCCATAACGCAGCTTAGAAGTGGCAATATTGATATCTACATCGTAAGGATATACCACCTCTGGACGCTGTTCCTCGGAAAACTCTGGGGGTGCCAAGTCTGCAATCGTCCCACTGATTTCAACACTTCCATCAGCGGTCCCTGTAACCGCCTCAAGCGTTGGATGCAAGATACGCAGAAACGGAGCAACATCAATATCATCACTCACCACTACGAAACGGTACGGATTGTCTATTGCCGTACTAACAACGCCTCTAATCCGACTTGTCCCGTCAAAACCGTATCCCTGGAAATCGTAAATATCGGGTTCACCAGTAGTCCCTTTCCGTTCCACGAATTTGCCAAGCAGATACGCATCCCCAAGAAGATGTTTAATCCCTCGACCATTATCTAAATAGGTTATATCCGAGAAATCCAGTTCAACCCGCAAATCCATATCTGCCGGCTTTTTCAACGTTCCAACAACTCGAACATCGAATTCACCTTCAAAAGGAAAATCGGAAATATTCGCCGCTTTCGCAATCTCTTCAAAACGGACAGGGGCATCGCTCTCAACCCGTAAATTAAAGTCTGCGTTGGAGGTTACAGCAGCATTTAGCGTAAGATGCTGCCCGCGAGTGGTTATCTTGAAATTCCGGACGCTTAGGTTGTAGTCTTCAATTTCCAGCGGAAGCGTCAATGGGTCCAAATGGACACCCCACGCCACCCCCGCATTAACGCTAAACTCCGCACGCCCATCAAGATTTATGAGCGTTCCATCTAACTTGAGTTCACCTCTGAGTTCACCATCTACTGGATATTCAGCACCTAACAGCAATTTTGGATAGTGCTCAACGTAAACAGGATCCGCAACAATACTAAACGTCGCTGGAAACTCGTCTTTAATATCCACAACCCCATTAATCGCAGCACGGCTCGTATACGGCGTTACATCATCATTTTTCGTATTTTTCGTTAGTAAGCCGTTCTCAATAAACACCTGCCCGTTTTGATAGCGATAATTGCCCGTAAGCACACCGATTGGGATGTCGTTGAAGGTGGCGTCTGGCACCTCCAGAAATCCGCGCAACGTGCCATCTGACGATAATTGTGCAGACGAAGTCCCTATCCCCCCAAAATCTGAAGTGTTGGCAATCTTCATCAATTCATCGAAATTAAGATCTGATACTTGAATGTCCCAAGTGTCGTCTTGTTGTAGTGGAAAAGGGGCTGTAATCTCAATCGAGGTCTCATCAAAGTTGCCACTTGCCTTCAGCTCACCCGCTGCAATTGTGCAATTGAGGGCTGAATCTTCAAGTACAACTTCGTCAAGGGTCGTCTCTACCAACGCCATCTCGCTGTTGAGATTGAGACTTGATAGGTCAGTGCTGTTTCCGCTGAATTCTGCTGTGCCTGAGAGTTTACCTACACTGTCTGAAAGGTTATCGGGGAGTTGAACAAATATCGACAGCAACGGGATGAGTTGGACATCTGTGGCGTTCCACTCCCCGGTATAGTTAAAAGGGTAGTGGGTCAGTTGCTGGAGTTGTTTTCGCAAATTACCTTCTGGAACGTTTTCCAGCGTGACGTTCCCGTTAGCGGCGAAGGTGCCATCGGCAATTTTTCCGTTGAAGGTTGTCAACTCGAATGTTGGGGTTGGCGAATGCTTAAAGTTTGCGTCAACATCTAATTCCGTCAACTCAATTTTTCTACTGTCTCCCTCTCTTACTATAGAAAACGTCGGCATATCCGCAGAAAGGGTCTTAATATTTAAAGTGGATTCCGTACCTTCCGCATCTACCGTCGCCGTTACCACACCCTCAAGCTTGATCCCTTCGCCAAAAAACCGCTGGACATCCGAGACATCCAGTTCCAGATTGAGATCCGCATCCCAAGAGATAGTGCTATCTCCTCGCGTAAACCCACCTGTAACCCTCAAATCAGAATTACCATACACAAGATGGAGGTTATCCAATCTACTGCCGGTTGCCAATAGTGCGAAGTCGGCATCAAAGTTGTTAATCGCCGTTTCAGTCCCGTTGAACGTGAGACTACCACTCCCGATGTTCAAGGTTCCCTTATGATCCCACGTGCTGAGTTCTCCGTCCACACTGATAGTAATCCCATCAATCGCGATACGAAGATCCTGCTGTGTATCGACGTAAACGATTGTACCTCTATTACATTTGATACGTTTGGCGGCGAAGTCGAATTGAGAGGAATCCTGCTGGGGCTGGGAGGGATCTTGGGGCGTGCGCTCCTTAAAAATACGTTCAAGGTTGAGGCTGCCATCGGTGTTTCGCACAATGTGAATCTGAGGGGCAGACAGCTCCAGATGTTTCACCTCAAATCTGCGAGTTAACAATCCGAGCAGATTATATTTAAGTACGACTTTCTGTGTGGAGATTATCGGCGGGTCTGGTGCGTCCTTCTTGGAAATCGAAACGCTGCTAATGCTGAGGCTGCCTAAAATATTCCCCTCTATATTTCCAACATCTACAATGTGGTCATCCGTTATCTGATTCGTGAGTTCAGTCTCAAGCCGTCCTTCTACCCAATCCAAGAAAGACTCTGAACGGATAAAGAAAAACACACCGCAGATAACAGCGATGCTCAGGAAAATAAATATTTTGACGAGATTGGCAGGTCTCCAAAACCGTTTAAACCCATTATCGCGTTTTTCACGCGCACTGGACTTACTATCGGATTTTACCATTTTCCGTTTTCCTCTGACTATTAGCCATCGTTTTTCTTGCGATGTGCAGCTTCTACGATTTCCGTGATGGTCTGCTCAGACAGCATAGAACGTTCGAGTTCGTCAATTTGAGAATTCTGGTTGATCGTGAGCCAAAGCAAGTATTCAATATTGGCAATGTCCTTATGAATCGGGGAATAGGTTAATCCCTTCACAGTCGCCCCGAGCTTCTGCCTCACAAAAGCAGTGAGGGTGTCTATCGTCTGGATATGCACCTGCTTATCAGGCACAACGCCGCCCTTTTTAACATGGACTTTTCCGGCTTCAAATTGCGGCTTGAGGAGCGCAATAATGTCATAATGTGCTCCTGGTCCCGTCTCTTGATCGGTCAAAAGTGTTATGACATTCGGTAGCACCGTCCGCAAAGAGATAAAAGAGACATCAATTACAGCAACAGAGATAAAATTTTCGCCGTCCACCAAAGTCTCTGTATTTAAGTGGGACAATGTTAAATGTCGGATGTTCGTTTTATCGATCGGTAGGACTTTAGGGTGTGTGCGAAGTTTCCAAGCGAGTTGTCCATAACCGACATCAACAGCATAGACAAACCTCGCCCCGTTTTGGAGAAGACAATCTGTGAATCCTCCAGTCGATGCACCGACGTCAAGCGCGACTCGATCCTGCACATCCACACCGAAAGTGGACAATCCTTTTTCCAACTTTAAACCGCCACGGCTCACAAACTTTTGTTGTTCCCGCACAACAACCTTCGCATCAACAGGAACACGCTGACCTGGTTTAATGTTGGAATCACCGTTGACGGTCACAGCACCCGCAAGGATGAGTCGCTTCGCTTGCTCCCGACTCTCTACGAATTGATGTTCTACCAAGAAGGTATCTATCCGTTGCATGTTTTTATTCGCTGTCGGCTGTCAGTTAAGGAACATTCCAAACCCTTGTGGGAGGGGTTTCTAACCCCGATTTCTAAGGACGTTGCCAACCACAAACGAGCAACCCACAACCTCTAAACCATCGCCTTCGCAGCGCGGACTATTCCATTCTCATCACACTGACACAGTGCATAAAGATGCTGGATATCACCATGCTCAATAAATTCATCGGGGATGCCGAGATTTGTGACCTGCACGTCGGCTATATCGGCTGCAGCGAGTGCCTCCAAGACAGCACTGCCGAATCCGCCCATCACGACACCGTCTTCAACCGTAATCACCTTGCCGATGCTTTCTGCGAGCGGAAGTATAGTCTCTGTATCCAACGGCTTCACAAACCGGGCATTAATAACCGCCGCCGAAATACCCGAATCTGCTAACGTCTGTGCGGCTTCCAAAGCAGGATAAACACGGTTGCCGATAGCGATGACAAGCACGTCTTCACCCTCTCTGACAATCTCGCTTTTTCCGATCGGTAGTGCCTGAAGTTCTAATGACATCTTCACACCGACACCCGTGCCACGCGGATAACGGAACGCAATCGGACCACCTTCATACACAAGGGCGGTCTTCACCATCAACTGTAATTCATTTTCATCTTTCGGTGCCATCACAACCATGTTCGGGATCGAACGGAGATACGCAAAATCGAAAACGCCGTGGTGCGTCGGACCGTCCGCACCAACGAGTCCGGCTCTATCTAACGCAAAAATGACTGGAAGATTTTGGATACACACATCGTGTAAAACCTGGTCATAACTGCGTTGGAGGAAAGTGGAATAGATAGCAGCGACTGGACGCATCCCTTGTGCTGCGAGTCCACCCGCAAATGTGACGGCACACTGCTCTGCCAACCCGATGTCAAAACATCGACTTGGAAATACCTCAGCAAACTTATCAAGTCCTGTACCACCCGGCATTGCCGCTGTTACACCAACGATACGTGTATCGCGTTTCGCTAACTCAATCAAGGTCTGACTGAATACCTCCGTATATGCAGGCGTCGCAGGTTTTGGCTTCGTTGTTTTTCCTGTCTTGAGGTTAAAAGGACCGCTGACGCTATAGAATCCGACCGGATCGGCTTCAGCAGGGGCATATCCGCGTCCCTTTTCGGTTACGACGTGCATCAAAATCGGTCCCGTGAGGTTACGGATGCCTGTCAGCACCGGTATCAACGCCTCTAAATCGTTTCCATCAAGCGGACCGAAATACCGAAATCCGAACTCCTCAAAGAGCGTTCCGAGTTTCAAGGATGCCTCAATTTTACTGGCTATTTGCCCAGCATCCGTAGAAATCAGGTTCATGAACCCTTTCACACTCGATCGGAGAAAATTATATTGCGGTGAACTCGTGACTTTATGAAAGTGTTTTGAAAATGCACCGACAGTGGCAGAAATAGACATGTTGTTGTCGTTGAGAATCACAAGCATGTCGTTTCTGAAGTCGCCTGCAGCGTTGAGGGCTTCAAACGCCATGCCACCGGTCAATCCACCGTCGCCAATGATAGCAACTACTTTGTAAGTCTCATTGATGAGATCTCTGGCAGTCGCTATACCTAACGCAGCCGCAATTGAGGTACTGGAATGTCCGGCACCAAAAACATCGTACTCACTCTCGGCTCTACTAAGAAACCCACTAATACCACCGCTTTGACGGAGGGTCGGGAACTCTTCTCTTCTGCCAGTAAGCAGTTTATGTGGGTAAGCTTGATGTCCAATATCCCAAACCAACTTATCGCGCGGGGTATCGTAAATGGTATGCAGTGCTATCGCTAATTCAATCGTGCCGAAGTTCGGGGCAAAGTGTCCCGGATGCTCGGAGAGGACTGCCAATAGATAGGCGCGCATCTCTTCGGCAAGGGTTTTCAGTTCATCGATCTCAAGTGTTTTAAGGTCGGCGGGGCTGTTAATTTTTTCTAAGAACATATTATATAAATCCTGTTTATTTAAGAGTTATTTGTTTCGAGAACGTTTGCTACCCGCTGTTCCGCATTTTCGAGCATCTCCCTGCAGGATGCGACTAAGCCGATCCCCTCTTCAAAGAGTTTCAGCGAGTTCTCAAGCGGTAGATCGTTGCCCGATTCTAATTGTTCAACGATCTGTGATAGTTTTGTCAGTCTCTCTTCAAATGTCATATTTCACCTCTATAATTAATAAAAATGATAAATTATATAAACAACGTGGGGCATCCAGTATACCAGCAGCTCCACCTACAAGATAATGCAACTATATATGTATTATGAAAAGATATAAATATTTTATCTGTTACGGCACACGGCGTGTGTTTATTACTTTTATTTGTTACGGCACACGGAGTGTGCCTACTACTTTTACACGGCGTGTGTCTATTACTTTTATGTGTTACGGCACACGGCGTGTGTCTATTACTTTTATGTGTTACGGCACACGGAGTGTGCATACTACTTTTAATCACTTTCCGGGTCCAGGAGTTTTTCAACCCGACACGCAAGATGACCGTGTGCCAATTGCACTTCAACTTTGTCGCCTACTGATACCTGTTTAGTTGTGGTCAATACCTCACCGTCGATTTTTCGGCTGATGCTATACCCGCGTTCTAAGGTGGCTAATGGACTCAGTGTATTTAGACGTTGTGCGAGTGAATGGAGGTCGCGTTTGGCATCACCAAGTCGGCGTTCTATACTCGTGCGGCATGCAGTTTCTAAGTCGTCTACTCTCTGCGAAAGTTGATTGATTACGTCCTTGCGTCGCGTCGGAGAAAGACGGGTCTCAAACTCTTGTAGACGGTTTTTGTGTCCCTGTAACCGCTCCGTTAGTATCCTATGCAGCCATACGTCATAACCGTTTAATTGTGCGAGGAGTTCATCTTGATCCGGAACGATGTGTTCAACAGCTGCAGAAGGTGTCGGTGCCCGATGATCTGCCACCATATCTGAGATCGTGAAATCCGTTTCATGTCCTACGGCGGACACAACTGGAATCCTGGAAGCAAAAATCGCACGCGCGACAATCTCCTCGTTAAATGCCCAGAGATCTTCAATCGATCCACCGCCGCGCCCAACAATTAACACATCTATATCATTATGCTCATTCATAACGCCAATCGCGTGAGCTATTCCCCTTGGCGCACCGGCACCTTGGACGAGCGTCGGATGCAATAAGACTTCGGCTAATGGGTACCGCTTGTTCAACTGTTGGTATATGTCTCGAATTGCTGCGCCTGTTTCCGATGTAACAACCCCGATTTTTCTTGGAAATTTTGGCAACGGCTTTTTATGTGCAGAATCAAATAAACCTTCATCAGTAAGTTGCTGTTTTAATTCTTCAAAAGCTCTCTGCAGTGCGCCTATCCCAATCGGTTCTAAATCAGTAGCGACAATCTGATATTGTCCTCTTGCGGTATAAAGCGCGACCTTTCCTTGCACAATCACGTCTTCACCGTCCTTCGGTAAAAAACGCAGGCGAACCGCATCATTCCGAAAGATGGCGATGGAGATTTGGTTGCTCTCATCCTTAAGCGTAAAATAGATATGCCCAGGTCCAGAACGACTGCAATTTGACACCTGTCCGCGAACCCACACATGTTGAAACGGTGGATGTTGTTCTATTAGGCGTTTCAACAGATTTGTTATTTGACTGACACTCTGGACAGTTCTTGTGGGTATCAACATCTCCATCTGCATATCTGTTTAACGGATCCTCTCAATATATGTTTACTGCGTTTATCTGTTACGGCACACGGAGGTGGCTACTACTCGTGTTACGGCACACGGAGTGTGCCTACTACTTTTAACCCAAGTTGCCAGTTGTTTATATACACAGCACTATAATGAAGTTTAACGGGCGATTTGGAGTAATTCGGGGTTACAAACCCCTCCCACAATGTGAAAATCACTTTAAAACGCTTTGTTGAAACGTTTAATAATTCTTAGTAGCAACTTGGGTTACTTTTAATATCTGTTACGGCACACGGAGTGTGCCTACTACTCGTGTTACGGACACTGAGGTGGCTACTACTTTAATACTGATACTGACGGGGCACGATGCGATTCGCTATCCCTGTCTCTTCATCCAATTCTATCTCGACGGCGCAAAGTTTAACGTTGTCTTTAGCGACGGTAAACCGCATAGGCATCATCGTCAAAAATCCACTGATCACATCATCGATCCGTGTGCCGATTACTGAATCATGCGGTCCGGTCATACCGACATCCGTAATGTAAGCTGTGCCTTGTGGGAGGACGCGCGCATCCGCTGTTTGCACGTGTGTGTGGGTACCAATCACCGCACTGACTCGACCATCGGCATGCCATCCCATAGCGATCTTCTCGGATGTCGCCTCCGCATGGAAATCGAGGAGAACGTACGGCGTCACTTCTTTAACTTCACGTAAAATGTCGTTGAGGGCATGAAACGGGTTGGTGTACCTGTTCATGAAAATCTGTCCGGCGAGGTTGATGACTCCGAGTTGGGTTTCGCCATCATCTGACGTGGCAATTATGAAGCCGCGTCCCGGTACCTCTGCAGGATAGTTTGCGGGTCGTATCAGCTGCGGGGTTGTGTCTATAAAGTCAAGAATCTCTTTTTTATCCCAGACATGGTTCCCTGTCGTAATAACAGAGACCCCTGATGCCAAGAGTTGATCTACGATTTCAAACGTCAATCCTTTACCACCTGCTGCATTCTCTCCGTTGGCAACAATAAAATCATATTCGTGCCGATGATCATTCAGAAATTGCGTCGTTGCCGTTCTGCCCGGATTTCCAACAATATCTCCGATAAACAGTATCTTCATCTTCCCCTTATCACTTTCTGCTTGTATGAGCGATCACCCAATGCTAACTTATTCAATTCACTATAGGAGGGATCTCCGAATCCCAATCTCCACCGCCAATTATCCTACAAATACTAAAATCCTGGTTCAGACAATTTACCAATAACCAACCGCTAACCACCAATTTCCTCTAATGCTGCCAGTGTAAAAACCGATGCGAATGAACATCCTATCGCGTCAATCTTCTCGGCACCACCTGCCTCTCGATCAATTACCGCTACGACATGTTCAACTGTGTAACCCGCTGCGCGAATCTGTTCAATAGATGTACAGACCTGTCCGGCAGTGGTAATCACGTCTTCTATCACGACAAGGTTGCTTCCGTCCTTGGCACCACCCTCTATGAGGTTACAGGTACCGTAAGTTTTCGCTTCTTTACGAACATAGAAACACGGAATGCCTGTCTGGAGTGAAACCGCCGTAGCGAGCGGGATACCACCCAGTTCCAGACCCGCTAAACCATCACAATCCGACGGGAGCAGTTTCACCATCTCTTCGGCGATAGCGGTAAGCAACGCCGGATGACTCTCAAACCGGTATTTATCCCAATAGAAGTTACTAATATTCCCAGAGCGGAGTTTGAATTCACCCGTGAGATATGAAATAGCACGAATCTGTTTTGCAAGTTCTATTTTAGTCATTTTTTCTTAGTTCAAGTTATTCACTTTTTGTGTTCCTGTTACGGAGAACCCACGGAGAGTGGCTACTACGCTACTCACTTTTTGTGTTCCTGTTACGGCACACGGAGTGTGCCTACTACTTTTAACTGCTACGGCACACCGATATACTACAGGAAACGGGACTGTTACGGCACACAGAGTGTGTCTACTACTTTTAATATAAACCCTAAAACACCTCAATACCTGTTACGGCACACGGAGTGTGCCTACTACTTTTAGTATAAACCCTAAAACACCTCAATACCTGTTACGGCACACGGAGTGTGCCTACTACTTTTAATATACCTAAAACACCTCAATATGCGCGGTATCTCCTGATAGGACTTCTCCAACAACAGCGGCTTCTGGACAGTCAGCGGCGTGTAGGTCGGCTAACGCCGCATCGGCGTTCTCAGCGGGTAGTGAAAACAGCAAACCACCAGACGTTTCGGCTTCCATCAAGATATGACGCATCGCCTCGTTATCGGTATGGAATGTGACCTTGTCCGAAAGGAACGCCATATTCGCAAGATAGGCTTGTGTGTAGGTGTCCTGTGCAATAAGTGCGGGAGCATCGGGAAAGTAAGGAATAGCACTGCTGTCAATCTTTAGAAGGGCATCATTGCCTGCTGCCATTTCTGAGGCGTGACCCAACAAGCCGTATCCCGTAACGTCTGTGCAGGCACTCGCACCGTATTTCAGCATCACCTCTGATGCCGAGGCGTTGAGACGGGTCATCGATTCAACGACTTGTGGAAGGACAGCATCGCTAATTTTGTCAAATTTCAGTCCTGTGGTGAGGATACCGATGCCGAGATTTTTCGTTAAAATGAGCACATCGCCCGGACGTGCACCATAGTTTTTGACGAATTTCTCAGGATGCACGATACCGGTTACAGAAAGCCCATACATGAGTTCGGGAGAATCTACCGTGTGTCCGCCGACAAGTGCGGCACCCGCTTCAATCGCTTTCTCGGTACCACCTCTGACAATATCACCGAGGATTGAGAGATCGAGATCCGCCTTGGGCCAGCAGGTGATGTTCAATGCTGTTTTCGGGACGCCACCCATGCTGTAGACATCGCTCAATGAGTTCGTCGCAGCAATCGCACCGAATGTATAGGGGTCATCTACGATAGGAGTGAAGTAGTCCACGGTGTTAACGAGGGCAAGTTCGTCGGAGATACGGTAAATCCCGGCATCATCGGAGGTTTCAGTACCGACAAGGAGGTTTGGATCCGTGGACTTTGGGATATTCTCTAAAATGTGCGCAAGCTCCCCTGGAGCCAATTTTGATGCTCACCCAGCGCACTTCACAGTCGCCGTGAGTCGAATTTTCTGTTTCGTCATACTTTTACCTGTCCCCTCGATTCATGTCAACACGCCTACGCCAAATCAGCCAAGACAGATTTCACGTACGCCACACTCCGACCGTCTTGAAGGAACTGGTCGCCGTAGCGTACCCCTTCAATCGCACAATAGCCACTATAATTAGCCTCTACCAACGCTGAAATCGCAAAGCGGTAATCGATCTCACCGTCGGGGAGTGGAACTTGGACGTAGATAGCCGTCTCTAAATCCGGGACATGTACCCGATAGAGGCTCTTGCAGTGCCAGTAATTGACGTGCGGTGCCAGCGCAGCGATCGCATCTTCACACGATTCCTCTGGGATGTCGTAAGTCCAGTAAATATTACCTAAATCTGGATTTAAGCCGACATTTGGGGCATCAATCAACTCAAGCAGATGCAGTGATGACCAACTGTTATCGGCGATCGAATTTTGATGGATTTCGATAGATAGCTCTACGCCGAGACCCGCGGCAACAGCGGCAACCTCATTCACAGCACTAGCGGTTCGTTCATAGTCGGCGTTCGTCGCCAGACGGCTTGATCCCTGCGAAACAGGTTCTCCGCGATACGTCCCTTTCCCATTTGGATCACGGGGTGGCGTAGTGACGGTAGAATTAACAACCCCCGCGCCAACCTTTGAAGCAAACTGAACAGCATTTACCATGTTCTGTTTATTCGAATTCGCAACACGAGGGTGCGCCGCACCACCGCCGCCACGTATCGCAACACATGGGACACCTTCCCCCTCTAATTCAGCGCGAAGATTCGCAACTTCAGCATCAGATAGGCTCATCGCCGGGAGTTCGATTCCGTCGAAACCGATCTCTTTCGACTTTTTCAAAAACCGTTGTCGATCTGCGGAATCAGTAGGGAATCCCGCACCGTTGTAGGGGTACAATGCACATCGTCTAAAAGCGTACGCAATCTTCATTGAGTTTCTCCTTCAAATAGGTAGGCTACAGCTTGCTGAAACTGTTGAAAAAGCTGAGGATTTACAACATCTACTGCTGGAGGGGTGTTCCTATCAGTAATCTCTTGTTGATGTCCAGTGCCTTTCACATTGGATTCTGGGCACTTAGATAGTTTAGCACACGCCATGTCTTTTTGTAAAGCGGCATCACGCTCGGAAATCGCGTCAAGAACGCTCCGGTAATACCACGCTTGGTCTTCGACCTCACCATGAAACCGCTCCCATATCGCGGCACCGATCACGTCATACTCTGATATAATTGTCCGTAGGTTGTGGAGTTTGTCTGCGCATGTTACAGTGCAGACTTCGGGACTTGCATTTTTCAACGCCTCAATCCGTTCAGTCTTGCGTGCCCGCCACCGCAATGCCTTGTTCTCTGAGCAGCCATCGACAATCCGTGCGATGTCCTCACCAAAGCGTTCTTGAATAAACGCCAACGTCAGATCAGTATCCTCGACAGTGTCGTGTAAGATACCAGCGATAATCATGCTTTCTGGGCATCCGGCTTCCATTAAAATGAGTCCGACGGCATAAGGGTGTGTAATGTAAGGCGTACAGGTGCCTTTCCGATACTGACCTTGGTGTGCCTCAGCGGCAACTTCTATTGCTTCTTCGATACAGTTCTTCCCGGTCCCGTTCTGCGTCATGCGTCCTGTCCCGACTCCAAAATATATATACCTATGAAAAATTATCAACTTTACTAAAAATATGGTTAAATGATACACTATTTCAGGGCATCCGTCAATATATTTTTTGGGTTGTGGGTTATGAGTTATGAGTTATAGGTTATAAGTTAACGTGAGTTTGACATAGGTATTTCGCATGCTATCCTTTAGTTTGTATGGTATGCCCGGAAACTAATAGACTGTTACGGCACACGGAGTGTGCCTACTACTTTTAACTATTACGGCACACGGAGTGTGCCTACTACTTTTAACTATTACGGCACACGGAGTGTCTACTACTTTTAACTGCTACGGCACACCGATATACTACAGGAAACGGGACTGTTACGGCACACGGAGTGTGCCTACTACTTTTAAAGGAAACCATCATGACAACAATTGCTATCGGCGGCATCATGCACGAATCAAACACATTTAGTGAGACCCCCACCGATTTCGCCGCATTCTCTCACACTTTCAGCAAAAATATAATCGATCTTTGGGGAGAGGCACACCACGAATTGGGAGGGTTCATTCAGGGGGCAACAGCGTACGGCTATACCGTTTATCCAGCCATGATGACTTCTGCCATGCCAACTGGACGGGTGACAGATGACGCCTTCGACCGACTCACCGATATGTTAATCCAGCATCTCAGAGCCGCACCGAAACACGAAGGAATTCTACTCGCACTCCATGGCGCAATGGTCGCTGAAAGCTATCCCGATGGGGACGGTGAAGTTTTACGACGACTCCGCGATGCATTCGGTCGAGATTTACCCATCGTCGTTACGCTCGACCAGCACGCCAACGTTTCCGAACAGATGGTCGCTGAATCGACAGCACTCGTTATCTATAAGACAACCCCACATATCGATCAACGACAACGCGGACTGCAAGCGGCGAAGTTAATGATGCAGATACTTGAGGACAGTGTAGTTCCAACGCAAGCACTCGGCAAACCCCCGATGATTCTCAACATCCTGTATCACGTCACGAGTTCCGAGCCGACGCTCTCTATCATGAACGCCGTAAAAGCGTTAGAGCAAAACCCCAACGTCCTCGCCTCCAGTGTTGCCGTAGGGTACCCGTATGCGGATGTCCATGAGGTAGGTCCCGCCTCTGTCGTCGTCACCGATAACAATCCACAACTTGCACAGCAGGAAGCCGATCGGTTATCCGACATGATGTGGGGCATCCACGAACAACTCACACTCGACTTACCAGACGCAGCACAAGCCGTGCAGCAAGCCATCAATGGCGAAAAACATCCGATTATTCTCGTTGAGATGGGGGATAACATCGGTGGCGGTTCACCTGGAGATAGCACTTTCATTTTATCGGAGTTGGTGAAGCAAGGTGCGTCAGGGTATGTTGTTGTCGTCTTCGATCCGGAAGGCGTACAGAGTTGCATTCAGGCAGGTGTTGGTGGAAATGTCTCGCTCGAAGTCGGCGGGAAAACGGACAATCTACATGGCGCCCCCGTTTCAATCAGCGGCACAGTCCGCCTCATCCACGACGGTCAGTACGTTGAAACGGAACCTCGGCACGGCGGACAGAGATACCACAACCAAGGGTTAACGACGGTTATTGCAGTCGGAGATTCATTAGTTGCATTGACGAGTAGACGGCAGGCTCCATTTAGTCTACAGCAGCTTTGCAGTCTCGGCATCGATCCGAAGTCGATGCAGATGATAGTCGTCAAAGCAGCGGTCGCTTACCGCGCCGCTTATGAACCGATTGCGGGACAGATTATCGAGGTAGACACCCCTGGACTCACTGCGGTCAACCCATTGCATTTCGACTATCACGACGTTAGAAGACCTCTATTCCCATTGGATTGAAGATGTCCTTAAAAATAGGTAGGCGAGGTTTCTAACCTCGCCGATTCACTACAATTCACCCTCATCAATATCACTGATTTTCATAAAATGCCTCTGCAATCCCTGCTTGAGTGTCTTATTTCCGTGAACAGGCACAGAAATTCGTATTGGAATTCCGTCTTTAGCGTAAATATGGTGGCTACCTTTAATTCGTTTCAGCTGCCAATTCCGCTTTTCTAATAAACGGCAGAAGCTTTTCCAGTCAACGCCTTCAAACCGCTATCTCCATCACTCTACCTTTCTGAGTAGTTTCTATTGCAGTTAAATCTACTGATAAACAGCCTTCAACAGCTTCATAGATGTTTTCAAGCAACTCCTCAAACGTATCCCCTTGGGTAGCACACCCCTCAATTGCTGGCACTTCTGCCCAATATCCACCTTCTTCAGCCTCGTGAATGACAATCTTTAATTTCATAACTGGAGATCCACTCCTTATTGATGTAACAAAATTAAGGTTCTATGCAGTCTTTTATCTGTTAATCTTCAAAAAATCATAGCATCATTGAGCATGCGAGTCAACCAAACTTCACTAACCAACCACTCAATACACCAACTAACCACCGACTGACGACTGCTGACCACCGATTGCTATCGGAAGAATATCGTCCCACAACAAAGGCATAAAATTCCAAGGCATCTTATCGTGATCTGATAACTGACGGATACCCATTTCCTCTATTAAAGCCACAAGTTCCTGATGACACCTCGGAATCAAAGGCTGGAAAAATGTTCCATGCAGTTCATTGAACATCAGCTGATACTCTTTTATACCGGAGTATATCCGAATAAACTTACGTACCTCATCATGGAGTTCTTGGTCTCTTGAATGCAGTACCAAGAGCATATCTTGCGCCGATTGTTGCCTCTCACTGGAAATAGTTTTGTATTGATAATCCGTAAGCGGTTCAATGAGATCCGATAGAATATCCAACTCGCTCTGCTGAAGTGTTGCCGCCACCTTTTTAATTAAAATCTCACTCAAGGTTTCCACCAGTCCTTCAAATACCACACCATCAATCAAAACGTACCAATAATTAGCGTGTGAATAGATTAAACGATATAGCGTCGCTACCATGAACAATCTCTGCTTATCCGACAACCCCTGCTGCTGATCTATCCAGTCGAGTTGTTCTCCAACAAAAACCATCGTTGAACGGATCTCTCTATTCGCAATATAACAATCGCTAGCGACATCCCACTCCCAACGACCCAATTCATCATGGATCCGTGCATATTCATCTTCAATCGAAGGACGCAGCTCAGCTATCGTCTTATAGAGTTCTTTGTATATGAAGGACAAATTATCGAGGCTCTGCACACTAAACAAGGTAGACTTCCCCTTTATCTCCAATTACCTCAACGGTATCGCCATCTTGGAGTACGTCCGTTGCATTCCCGGTTCCGACGACACATGGGATGCCCAATTCCCTGGCAACCGTAGCGGCATGACTCAGTATCCCACCTTCATCGGTAACCAGTCCTTTGACGCGTTCAGCGAAAGTGACGACATCCAGCGGGATCATCTCACCCACAACAATCAGATTTTCATCTGTTGCAGGCAGATCCTCCAAATTACTAAAGAGAACAACCCGACCAACACCGCGTCCCCGGGACGCAGGCGTGCCAGTTAAAATCAATTTTCTTTCCATTCAAATCACCTACCACAAAACCTCATCAATCGCATCCATAACTTCCAGAGTCTCCGCCACAGCAACCAAAATCGCACGATACTGCTGGAGCTCGGCACGACTCAACGCTTCTCCCCTCCGATCCTTCATCCACTTCTCGCACACCTGATACGCACCGACCTCATACTCCCACACTTTAACGGGGACATCCGTGAAATATTGGGTCGAATTAATCCAAATTTGTCTATCCACATAGCGAACCCTTGCAACAACACCGTCCCCCTCACCCTCAAACCGATGCAACGCCGGTGTCCCTCTTCCTGTAGAAGCAACCTCAGATCGCGACACATCTCTCAAAAGGTGCGAATCAACCAACCGTTGACCTAACACCGCGAGCGTCTGGAACTGTTCGAGATCCCTCGGCAACGGAATACGCGGAAACCCATATCTTAGAAACTCATAATAACGAGCGCGATAGGTTGGACTGTACATGATCGCATAGATATAAGCGAGAATCTCCTCCGGTGAAACACCTTCAGGTAGGTCAAAAGGATCAACCTGTGGGAGTCCCAATGCCTCTGACAGTGCACTAAGAAAGGCAGGCTTGAAATTGAGCGAACGTTCTGTCGAGAGTCCCAATTCTTCTGGGTTTGGATACAGGTAGAGTGGAAAAACGTGCGCTGTAGGCTCACTTCTATTTGAAACATAACTTTTTTCGGTCATTTGGTTAGCTACTAAGGTATGCTGCCACACAGGACTCGTGACACCGCGATGAACACAGAGAGCAATATTTTCTGCAATCAGATGCGGCATAAACGCAGGGCGAGGAGCACCATGAAATCCGCGTGATTTTCCAGTATAATAGGTCCATCGCATATCAAACGGACGATAATAAATAGGAGCGAGGTGCCGTTCCACATCAGGATTATTACAGAGATCCGTTTGGGCGAGAAGAACCTGCCAATCTTGGCTATCCTTCAAATTATACTTTTGCCTTACTTCGGTATCGGAATTTTGAGTGAAATCAGTTACAACTTGACGAAGTTCTGTTTTCGTACGTTGAATAGTCACTTTATCCCGTGACGTGAAAATGCCAGTTCCACTCTTTGCAAAGATATCCGAAATCGCCCATCCGTTTTCATATTCTGTGTTGTATCTCGTTACTTGTGGAACAAAAAGGAAGTAGGGAGATTTCGGTTGCAGTTCGCTCCATTCAGTAGTCTGGACATCGGTTTCAGAAAGGATGTTGTATTTCTCCTCTCGGAGTCCCCATATATCAGCGTAATAGACTTTTGCGTCTGCCGAATTATCGCGTTGCCTGACGCAAAATAGGATAGTGACACCCTGTAGGATATCGAAAACATTTTCATCTTTTTTCCCATCAGGGGAAACTTCTTCTCTCCTGTTATTTCCGTGCAAATTGAGCAGATAGACAATGTTGAAACTCTTCATTAAAAACTGCCTCATTTTGCGAAAAGTTAATCCCTCAAGAAAACTATTATTGACAATGTAACCAACAATCCCTTCACCATTCTTATCAATTCGCCACTGTGCCCAGCGGACAAATTTTACGTAATCGGATTGAAGTGGTTTCTTTTGGTCCCATATCCCTAAAAGTTGCCCATCTAACGGCTCGTAATCCTCAATGAGTTCTCCGATGAAAGTTAACTTTCTACCTTCACGACTCGGGTTGGCAGAGTCCTGTGGATAAGGTGGGTTACCCAAAATAACAAGTAGTGGTTCATCCCGCTTGACTGACAACGCAGCATTCGCTTCATCAGAGATAAACTCCGCAAAGGGTAACGGCGGCTGCATTTCCTCCGGTTGTTCCAACGTGTTGGTGAAATAGATACGGAGGCGTTCATCATCACGCCACCCTTGCGCTCTCAAAAATAGGTCTAACTTCAGATGCGCAATCGTATACGACGCAACGAGTATTTCAAATCCAAAGATCCGTTTGACCAGATCCGAATTCACATACTGCGACCATTCACCCGTGCCGTAATTTTGGATGACTGACTCTCGGATATGGTCCAGCACCGACAACAGAAAACCACCCGTTCCAGTAGCGGGATCAAGAATGATTGTGTCGTCATCAGCAAGTCCGTCAGGTCTGTTCAACTCCGTTTTTAGTAAACTATCCACAGATCTGACGATATAAGATATAACCTCTGTTGGTGTATAGAAAACACCCCGATCAAAACGCAGCTTCGGATTATACTCAGCAAGAAAGGTCTCATAGAATTGGATAACAGGATCTTTGAGGTGATTCCCCTCAGCAAACGCCGTGCGGAGCATCTCCGTTCGGACATTTCGAAGAAGCATAACAATGTCATCCAGAATATAGATGACGTTCTGCTCCAGATTCGGGGAAGCAACATGATAAAAGAGTTGTCTAAGGAAAGGGTTTGATCTTGGAAGTGCCTCGGCGGCGGTTTGTCGCGAGAAGTTTGTCCCATTCGGCAGGGTATAACGGGCAGCAAACAACCCGTAAGCCAGTGTTTGGGCGTACATATCCGCAAAATCGGCAGGGGTCAATGTAGAGAGAAGCGTTTCCTTAAACGCCGTAAACATACCGTAGATATTGCTGTTTTCATTGGTGAGTGTTATAGCGATCTGCGTCTGGAGTTCCCGCGTCCGTCTGGCAAGGTGTCTTGCGAGCACCTCTGGCGAGGTGATTTGGATATGTCCAGCGTTCAGGAACTGTTCCAGCAGACGCTCTAAACCTTCAGGTGTGTCTGTGACGTTTGCCGTTGCGCGGAGTTGCCCATCCCTCCACAACTGGAAGTCAACATAATTGGTAAGAATAAAGTTATCAAGGTTTTCTATAAAACGTTCGTTCTGCTCCTTAGCGTGTCCCGTGAGTGCATTCAGATCCCTACCGTATCGCTCCGCCTCAATATAACCGAGAGGCAGCAAACCATCCATAGCAATAAAATCAGGTCTGCCGATTTGATCCAGTGCTTTCGGCTCCTGTGTGAATGTTATAGTATTTCTGTCAAAGTGGTCAACGACGAGCTCATCAAGGAATGCTTGGAGGTGTGGAAACAGTGAGAGTTCAGGGGTAGCTGCGGAGGTAGTTCGGGTCTGGTCTATCCTCTCTAAATAACGATTACAATGTGTTTGGAAATTCATATTTTAATTGTGGTCGGTTTTATTCCGTTGATGATGTAATGTGGAACTGTATATTTTACTAACGAGGGGCCAATATCATCCTGCATTATACATTCCTTATATCTTAGGTGCAAGACTTTTTGAGCATTTATGGTAGATTTCAGAATTATAGTAAAGCCCATAATTACTTGGACATCAACGGAATGGCGGGGTTCCAAACCCCGCCAGCGAGGCATGGGTTCTTGTTCCGTAAAGTGTCAACATATTTTCAGGCTTTACCATAATTAGACATTAGCATTAGCGAGGTTAGGAGGGAAACACCCTATAAAAACACCTCGCCAGCAGTGGATAATTTTCATAGTTTTCATAGCAGAATAGGAAATATGAGGATTTGGTGAGTGGCTATAAACCTATGTGGTGACTGGGTTTTTGAGGTGTTGGTGTAGAATTTGTGTGAAAGGTGCTATGAAATTTGCTATGAAAATTTCATAGTGGATGCACTGAAAATGCCAGTGAACGCGCTACAGAACGCGCTACAGAACGCGCTATAGAACGCGCTATAGAACGCGCTAGTACTTATGCTAATCCAAATTGCTACGTAAAGAGTTGTAGAAATTCAAGCACCATTTCTGCATAAAATCCGCATGTATTTTCAGTACACCTGTCGCCCCGCTGGGGCTTTTGGATTTTTGGATGACAGTTTCTACACACCTATCGCCCCGCTGGGGCTTTTGTCTACACGTAGCAAATCCTGATAAGGCACTGGATGATATTATTCAATTGGAAATACCACTTTCTATTCCAAAGTAGCAACTTAGGTTATGCTAATAAAAGTGCCTAAAAGTAGTAGTTCACATCTGCACATAACTTTCGCGGGGCACATCCAAATCAACGAGAACTTCCCGACCGACCTTCAGAAACTTACCGTTCAACATCACGAATCGGACATCAGCATCAGACGCACATTTATAGTGAATTACTGGCGCGGACGCAGACTTCACCCGGTTGGTGAGGTATCCTAACCTCGCCAATCTTCCAATAAATCAATAAAACAATCTCATTGACAATTACAAATCTATATGGTATCTTTACGTCCAATAAAGCAGTTCTCCAGTTTTCTTTGCAAACCGCGACTAAGTAGGGAAAACACAAAATGCCTTATTGTACCGTGTGTAAGATAGAAACAGAATTTGAATACGATATAGCACTTTCCAACGGTGACTACATCCATTATTCGTGTATAATCACGTTGCAAATGCGAAAACATGAGATTGAAACTGTACTGCAGAAACAGAAACCACAACTCATTTTGTCTCTCTTTGCGCCAACTGAGGTAGCAGAACAAAATGTGATGCCAGCGTCTGAGATTGAAGATTTACGTGCTAAACTCGCGAAGTTAAAATCCGTTTTAACCGCAGTCTATGACCAACTGCCGTGTTGGCCCCCAGATTGGGATGAACGGAAACGACAAGTCATCCGGCAGAACGGTTCGGTCTGTTCACATTGTAAAAGAGAAAAGGATGTCTATTTACTGCACGATATTACCGTATTTGAAGGAGGGACAAACGAGTTAGATAACCTGGTACTGATCTGTGCAGCATGTCATGCGAGTATGTACCGAGAAGGCGATATTTTCAGGACTATTACGCCAAATCCATCACAATCAGAGTTCAAAGAGCAAGTCGCAGAAATCCAATCGGCGATTAACAACCATCAAAAAATTATGTTTGACTATAAGAAACCAAGTGATAGAAGGTGGACGACGCGCGTAGTTGTTCCAGACCGACTTCTGAATATTCCAAACAGCCGAGAGTCCGGTGAAACGTTATGCGTAGAGGGATTTTGCGAGTTACGACAGGATACCCGGGTATTTTCACTGGATAGAATGAAAGAATTAGAGGTAATTGAGGATTAATCGGGGAATTCGGGGTTACAAACCCCTCCCACAGGGGTTATAAGTTATTGGTTATAAGTTATAAGTTAAGAGTGGGGAAATGTAAGTTAACAGGGAAAGAGAGGGATTCGGGGTTTCAAACCCCTCCCACAATACAAAGTCCTCCCACAATCAGAATATCACTTCAAACGCTTTGTTGAAACGTTCAAAATGTGTTAGTAGCAACTTGGATTAATGTAAGTTTCTCCGCTTCCCCATTTTCACATCTGCACATAACTTTCGCGCGGTACATCCAAATCAACAAGAACATCCCGACCGACCTTCAGAAACTTACCGTTCAACATCACAAATCGGACATCATCATCAGACGCACTCTGCCGTAAGAACAGATATTCGCCGATAAACGTAATATCCGCAACAGACATCTCCGCCAAACCGTCGTCAGAGATGAGGAACGTGTCTGTCGCGTCGGGCAACTGAAGCGTAAAGCCTGTCCCCAAGACATCCGCATCCGTACGTACTGGAAGATCAGAAATAGTCGGATGTGTTTCGATCCCAGGTCGTATCGGAAATAGGAGCGTGTTCAGCACCGATGGCGATTCCCTATTGCTCTGATAGATAACAGTATCACCATCCAACGCCACCGTGAGATCTGTCGTCCCTGTCGCACCGATGAAAAGATTGCTCCGATGCGGTTCCTGTGTCCATGCATAGCCTGCATCAGCCGAGACGTGGAGCGTTGCCCCGCTACCGAAACGGAAAACCTGTTTCAAGGTCTGTGCCTCTCCACCAAGAACAAGATCATGCAAAACAAAATATTCGCCCTTGAGATAGAATATAGCGCGTTTGTGGTGAATATCCGAGACTTGTTGGTCTCCAGACACTGACGTTAGCACACGCCATTTTTCGAGCCAATCAAATACCGGTGTCGTTATCCAGTGCGTATCAACTGTATCTGACACTAACGGTGTAGTGTCAAGTAGACATACCGATCCTGTTGTCAACTGTCGCCCGTGTGCGTAGAGCGAGAGATATGATGTATCAGTATCGTTAGTTTCTTGCTGCGGATCAGCATCAAAAAATAGATATTGGGCATCGAGATCCCAACTATCCCGCATCACATAACAACCCGTCTCAGGGAAATCGAAAGAGGTGGCATCGGGATACGGAAAATCTTCACGCTGAAAACCGCTATTAACAATAGTACAAAGTTCAAGCACATCGAAATTCGGGGCAGGGAGCGGACCCAACGGAGGAAACGAATAATCAGGTCGGCTTAAATGGATACACGTCTCTACCAATTTTTCGAGTGATGTTTGCAACGCTTCAGTTTCTGTATCAGACTGGAAACGGAGGAACCTGACGAAATCCGCGATTGCCTCAATTTGCGCTCGGAGCGTCCGATCCTTGTGGAAACCGTCAGAATGAAAGAACGCCTCGACTATCCATTGATAGCGACGTCTCACCAACTTATTAAGTTGTTCACTGGCATGAAATTCGGGAAGTAGGTGTGCGGCGATACCCATTTCTGTAGTTGTACTGATAGCAGGGGTAGGATGGATAGACAGTCGGAGCAGGCACTCAAGATAGGTTTTGGCAGTGGCATACGTATCGGATCGCTCTGATATAGGCACGGCTTTATCGGCAATCAGCGTGTCTAAAAACGCTCGCCGAAAGATCGTGTATTCAGATTTAGCGGCAGATATATCGTCTGCCAACACTGCGGCTTTCACGGCTTCCATTCCGGGAAAATCCAAGTTGAGCGAATCAAAAAGGGCATGATCGCTTAGGGGTAATGTGTATCGGTTTTGAGATGTGAGATTGTGTCCGAGAACGGTGTTATAGGCGGTAACCGCATTCTCTAAAATAGCGAGATTGTATTCATCCGCAAGCGAGAAAGCGACATCAAGGGGTAACGTAAGGTGAGAATCCGTTGGGGAAGGAGCGACCTCCGCAATGACAGCCGCAACCCGTCCGAAGCCAGCGAGTCGCCAGAGTTCGGATTGTGGCAACGCAGCACATACAGCCCCAGCTAATGCCAACGCGCTTCCGGCTTCAAGCCTTTGACGCTGTTCACCATCTGGATAGGCGTAGAGATATTCGGCATGCTCTAACAGAATCCGGGCAAGTTCTGGATATCCAGCATCCAGAAGCGGTTCATGTGCAGCGACAGCAACTCCCTCAACAATGCGCGCCGCAACCGATTCCAGCCTCCATACGGGGTTTTGCGGTGAGAACACAACCGGTGTCGGGTTCATTTCCGCGAAGGTGTAAAGTTCCTCAAAATCGGCGATCGGTTCGAGTTGTTCGATGACAGGCAGATTCTGTTTCGCAAGTTCCTCAGCGAGTAGCTGGATCTGCTCAGCTCGGAGTGTTGTCCATTCCTCAAGCGACATATCACTATCCCTTCCAAACGAATGATTCAGGGCATGATAGCAGCACCGAAAGGATTTGTCAAGTATGCCAGATAACTTTTGAATCCTAAACCTTTGATTCAGATCTGATCTCCTACACCTGTCACCCCGCTGGGGCTATAGTTGTGTGGTGTGCGTTTTTCTATACACCTATCGCCCCTCTGGGGCTAAGGACATCCTTGTTTCACCATGAACCCAATATCCGCGAAATCTGCTAAATCCGTGAGAATCCGCGATTCAGCGAACACTGCTGACCGCTTACCCCTATCCCTCCCAAAACCCATAACTCACAACCCATAACCCGAAAAAAAATAGGGAGACCGGTAAAACCGATCCCCCTTTTGCGATTCAATTTGACTTTAGACTTTAGGCGGATAGTGCCATAACCGCAGCGTCCTCGTCGTCGAAATGCTCAAACATATTGACTACCCGACTCAGAACAATTAGGTTCTTGATGTGTCTTCCGACATTAATGGCAGCCACGCGACCGTCCTTTCGCGTCGCAGCGGCATGTGCTTCCATTAAGGTCCCAAGTCCTGAACTATCAATCATGCTGACATTCTTGAAATTGATGAGGATACGAGGGACTTCGGTAGACTCTATCTGTGGCAAAATCGTTTCCCGTAATTCTGTTACGGAGTGTCCGACGATCTTTCCACTGGGTTCCAAAATCGAAATGCCTTTATGCTGGCGAATTTGGGTTGTCATTTTTTGCTCCTTTTGTTTTTTACGAAAACTCTTGTGAATTTTAACTATTTACCATTTTAATTTCTAAACGTTTAATTTAAGTATTCGTTTACTTAGTCCGATAATATGTAAAAAAGTTCGTTTTTTTATCTGATTCTGATACAGGTTCGACCTAACACTTTACAATAAAACGTGAGTATGTTACGGAGAACCCACGGAGTGGGTCTACTACGACTGTTACGGCACACGGAGTGTGCCTACTACTTTTAACACGGAGTGCCTACTACTTTTAACGCAGATGGGCAACACCATTGGAACGTAGCAAGTTTCGTGCCAAGACATTTAATTAACCCGTGTTCAGATAAGACCTTCAAATTTTAAATACATTTTTCACGACACGTCTCCAAAACACAGACACGCACTGGGTTTATTGGATAAAGCAACAACGCTCATCTTTCCCTATAACAACTGTTCTGTCTGGTCCCACAAACGCGCAAAAATTGCAGGTGGCCATCAAAAATTGCCAATTGAGCGATATACGCATTACAACAATCCATGTAGGAGGGAACTTCGATTCCCGACTTTAGATGTGAAGATTAACTATGAACGGTTCCCGAACAAGTTCGGGCGTCCATCCACCAATTGTTGGAAAATTAAATGCCTCTATGCCCCAAAAATAATTTGACACATTCAACGCGTTATGTGATAATAGCATATCTTTATCACGTTTTCACACGCGCGCTGATTAGGCGCGCTTCTTCTAAGGAAAGGAAATTTTAACTATGGCAGTTACATTTCACCACGTCCATCTTCGGTGCGAGGATTTGGACGGTGCAGTTAGTTATTATGAAAAGATGTTTGACGGAGAAGTCACAGAAGTTGTTGAGGTCCGCGGGTTAAAGATTGTCCGCATGGATATCGGCGGCGAACGGATCTTCCTCTCACCTAAATTAGGGGATATGGAAGTAGAGGACACCAGCGGCAATCCGCGTTGGGGGGTCTACCAACTCGCATTCACCGTAGAAGACCTGGACGCAACCGTCGCTGAACTGCAGGCGAAAGGCGCAGAACTCGAAGATCTGAAACCGCAAGGTCTCATGATGGCGTTCTTCAAGGGACCCGATAACGTTCAGATCGAACTCATTGAGATGTAATCGTTCGCAGAAATCACTACCTCGCACTGAAGGCTTCTGTTAGGGAGGTCCCCATGCTTCGCTATTTCAGATGAAGAAATTGTTGAGCAAGGTCCCTGTGGCTTGCTACTGAACGTTTGGCGAGGATATCAATATGAAATTCAGCGAACTCTTCTATACAATTCAGGGGGAAGGACAACTTATCGGAGTCCCCTCTGTTTTCTTCCGAACGAGTTATTGCAATCTGAGATGTGTTTGGTGTGATACACCTTACACATCTTGGACCCCCGAAAATCGGGATATTTCTGTCACCGAAAGCGTCGCTGCTATTTCAGAATACGGGTGTAAACACGTCGTCATCACCGGTGGCGAACCGTTTATTCAGACCAAAGAATTGATCCAACTTTGCGAGGTGTTGGATAAACTGGGACACCACATCACAATTGAAACGAATGCGACGATCTTCGCGGAAGTTGCGGCGCATCTTATCTCCATGAGTCCAAAATTACGCAATTCCAATCCACCGACAGATAATCGCTTCTTCAAACGTCACGAACGCGAACGCATCCGTCCCGACGTTATCCGCAAATTTTTAGATACATATCCGTGCCAAGTGAAGTTTGTTGTGGATACACCTGAAGATTTAGCAGAGATCCAAGCGTTACAGACAGACATCGGTATCCCTTCAGAGACAATTCTGTTGATGCCACAAGGCGTAACACCTGCCGTGCTACAGCAGAAACAAGAGTGGTTGGTTGAACTTTGTAAAGAGAACGGATATCGCTATTCCCCTCGTACACATGTGGATATATGGGGCGATAAACGAGGCGTCTGAATACCCTTCCGTTGTAGAGGACACTGTAAATCAATCGAGGAACGGACATGAAATATGACCTTCTACTGAAAGGTGGCACTGTCATCGATGCTGCGCAGGGATTAAATGAGGTGCGCGACGTCGCTATTTCTAACGGGACAATTGCAGCAGTTGAACCCGATATTCCAGTGCGTGCAGCAACGCATACGATCTCCGTCAAAGATAGATACGTTACCCCCGGACTCATTGACATCCACACCCATGTCTACTACGGCGTAACAACATGGGGCATCAGAGCCGATGCCGTCTGTCCAACAGCTGGAACAACTACGGTTGTCGATGCCGGTAGCCCGGGTTGGGTGACGTTCCCCGGTTTCCGAGAATTCATCGCCGAACCCGCACAAACAAACATACTTACCTATATCCATATCTCTGGAATCGGACTCGTCTACGGACCCATAGGCGAAATGCTTGACATTGCTTATGCCGCTCCCCGGCAAGTAGCCGAAACCCTACAAAAGCACCGCGATATTACCGTCGGCGTCAAGGTGCGTCAAGGCAAGATGCAAGTAGGTGATAACGGTGTTGAACCGTTAAAACTTGCCATAGAAGCAGCGGAACGTGCTGAAACCACTGTCATGTGTCATATCGGTGCCGGTGTGTCGCTCCCTGAGATATTAGGGATGCTCCGTCCGGGTGATGTGATTACGCACTGCTTCCAAGGCAACGGTGATAACATCATTGACGAGAAGGGCAGGATCATTCCTGAAGCGTGGAAAGCGCGTGAAGACGGTATTATCTTCGATGTCGGGCACGGTGCTGGAAGTTTCCATTACGAAATCGCGCAACGTGCGATGGAGCAAGGGTTTATCTCCGATGTCATTAGCACAGATTTACACACGGGGAATATCAACGGACCTGTCTATGATCTGCCGACCACGTTGTCGAAGTTGATGCACTTAGGGTTACCGCTCGCGGACGTGATTGAGAAGGCGACTTTTAGTGCCGCAAAGGCTATCCGTCGTGAAGATCAACTCGGTAATTTGAAAGTTGGAACCGTCGCAGATGTCGCAGTCTTTGACGTCCTTGAAGGTCAATTTGAATACTTCGATTCGCACGGGACCAAGTTTATAGGTGATAAAAAACTGAAAACGGAACTAACGATACGTGAGGGGAAAGTCTAAATTGGGTTATAGGTTATGGGTTATAGGTTATGGGTTATAGGTTATAAGTTAAACCTCGTGGTAGTTGTATGGGTTTAGTTTGACACGTGCTCTCTTAACCAAGAATCAACAACCAAGAACCAAAACAACAAATCTACCGACTTTATCAAAGTTGAAATAAAAAACAAACATGCTAAATATAAACAAAAAACTAAGCGGCTGTTATAGACGAGTTCTGATTTTTTTATTAGCAGTCGTAGGTGTCTGCTTGATCGCAGGGGGTGTGGTCTACAATCGCGTCGGAGGAATTGAGGGGACCCGCTACTGGATGGCAGAACGTGCGCTGAACGGTGTTGAAAACCATCTTAAGTCGGAAAATCGACCTGACGGAATTTCAGAGGAACAGGTGGTTACAGTATTTGCGAGTGTACGTGAAGCGAACCGAAATCGACAGACCAATCTAATAGCACTTTATGACGTGCTGAAGTCCTATCAGGCCGAATTCCATACGAAAAAACCTTCAACACCGGAGGTAGAAGCACTGCTTGAACAACTGAGGCAGACGATTCTTACAGACACGATTAAGTAGAAATAGCGTACTATGAACGAAAATTTCCAATCATCTCTCGAATTTTTGCTGTATCGGTATCATCACTTAAGTCAGCATCAATAATATGCGAGAGGGCAGATTGGAACCTCGATCTGGCATCCCCCCATGCATCCAACAGCATATCACTTTCGGCGGCTTCGGGTTCTGCGAGTGCCTGTAAGAGTTGATCGATAGCTGAGAGATAAAAGAGCAGATGATGTGTGTCAATGCGAGCAGCAATCTCTTCGGGTGAACAGTTTTCCCGATGGGCACACACCCACTCGGCATAGGTGTCGATAAGTTCTCGGTCCAAAAGGGAGACGAAGTTAGCGTTTTCATAGGGTGCTGACAAGAAAGCACCGATACTATTGAAAAGCTGAACAAGTCGTATCTCTTGCCAATTCCAGCCGATACTGGCGAAATCGATGAACGTTGGGACTTCATCTGCGATTACAATATTGCGGGCATTGTTGTCCAAACTACCGAGTGCTGTCGGCGCAAGTTGTAGCCGAACAGCGAGTGTGTTCCATGTTTCTATGAGGGCGTCCGCTTGTGCAGATGACATCGGTTTTTCACCGAGATGGGAGAGATAACCGATAACCTTTACACCGCGTTCCAGTAAACTTTTGAGGTTATCGTGTGCGTCATAACGGAAGAGATAAGGTGCGAAACGCTCGGTATATCTCGCGAAACAGGACTCAATCTCGCATAATTCATGAAGAATTGTTTTAAGAAGTGGTTTAACATCGGCATGCGGTATTTCGTCGCTTTGCGCAACAGCATCGAGGGTTTGTTCTCCGCGCCACTCTAACAACACTGCGTGCAGCTCCGCCGAGCTCCAAACGACCTGCGGAACTTTGCACCCATTCTGGTGTAAAATTGACAGAACATCCGTCTCGATTTGGCACGGTGTGTACCCGGCATCGACAACGGCAGTTTTGATGTCGTATTGTTTGAGTAGGTATTTTTGAGTGCCGATATTCAGGCAGCACACATTATGTCGCTGTCGTCTCCCGTGCTGGATCGGTTCAAGACGTATGGCATTGGGATCTGTTTTGAAGTGTGCGGCAATCGGTTCAATCAAATGTTGCACGAGTCAATCCTCCTGCGGTATTATACCACAGTCCTTAATTGGATGGTACGATTTTCTTACGGGAACGGCACACGAGATGTAAGAACGGCACACGGAGTGTGCCTACTACTATTAGATGTAAGGGAACGGCACACGGAGGGTCTTACTACTATTACGTGTGCCTACTACTATTAGATGTAAGGGAACAGCACACGGAGGGTCCTACTACTATTAGATGTAAGGGAACGGCACACGGAGTGTGCCTACTACTATTAATGTTGAATTACGGTCAGTCAGAAAAAAACTTGAAACTGAGTCGTATCTGTGGTAAAATATATGTATTGATTCTGGGTGAATAAGCGTTTATCTGGAATTTACGGTACTTGTGTGAAGTAAAATAAAAATGAAAACAACACACCTCTCGATTTGCACAGCGGGTTCTCTCATATTGAGAGTCTGATGCAGATGTGAAGGAGGTGGACGTGGAAACCCAGTAGGGGCAGCGTTGCCCTTACAAACCTTAGGAGGTTTTTTTTGGCAGTCACAATGAAAGAACTCCTTGAATGTGGAGTTCACTTTGGACATCAGACCCGCCGCTGGAATCCGAAGATGGCAGAGTACATCTTCGCTGAGCGGAATGGGATCTATATCATCGATTTGCAAAAGACGTTACGGATGCTTGAAACCGCAGTGGCGTATGTACAAGATGTCGCAGCAAAGGGAGGCAACGTCCTATTTGTCGGGACGAAACGTCAATCCCAAGAGGCTGTACGAGCTGAGGCGGTCCGATGTAGTATGTACCACGTCAATCACCGTTGGTTGGGTGGTATGCTAACGAATTTCCAGACGATCCGTCGAAGTATCAACCGCCTTGATAAACTGGATGCCGACGAAGCAAACGGGTTATTTGAACAGATGCCGAAAAAAGAGGTTATATCTCTGCGCCGCGAAAAGGGCAAACTCGACAACAACCTCAGCGGTATCCGAGAAATGAAGGTAATCCCGGACGTGTTGGTGGTAACCGACACTCGTAAGGAACACACTGCTATTGCAGAGGCGAACAAATTAAACATTCCGATCATCGCAATAGTGGATACCAACTGTGATCCCGACCCGATTGATTTACCCGTTCCGGGTAACGACGACGCCATCCGTTCGATTCGTCTGATCTGTTCTGTTTTGGCAGAGGCAGTGATTGAAGGACGTGGCGGTGCGTTAGAAGGTGCGGATGACGCAGACGATGCAGCAGATGCTGCTGCCACACCACAGCAACTTGATGCGATACTTGACGCTCAACGCCGTGAGGAGCAGAGTGCTGCAATCCTCGAACAGACACAGATGTCGATAGAACCAGAAGCAATCGGCGATGGTGAACAGCGTGGACGTGCGCCACGTCAACGGAGTAGAGGCGGCAGAAGACCCCCTCGCTCTCAGTCGTCATAAATGTTTGTTGGGCGCGCCGACTTTCTTTCAGCAAGATGGCGCGCCCACAATTCATCACTTCGTTATAAATATTTTCATGGACAAGCGGTATCAGCAATGTAGGGCATTGCTTGTAAGCCTTGCATTTATGAAAACCGTTCCCAGTGTAGTTAAAGAAGAGGAAAAGAAAATGGAAATCACTGCAAAGATGGTTAGCGAGCTCCGTTCGCGCACTGGTGCAGGCATTATGGACTGCAAAAAAGCACTCGGAGAGACGAACGGGAATATCGACCAAGCAATTCAGAAACTACGGGAGGAAGGCTTGAAAGCTTCCGAACTCAAAGGCAGCAGGGCAGCAAAAGAAGGGTTGATTATCTCCTATATCCACCCTGGCAGCCGTGTCGGCACGTTAGTCGAACTGAATTGTGAAACCGATTTCGTGGCGCGGACGGAGCAATTTCAAGAATTGGGTAAAGACATTGCGATGCAGGTGGCAGCGGCTAAGCCGAAATACCTAAGCGAAGAAGAGGTCCCTGCTGAAGACTTAGAAGCCGAAAAGGCGATTCTCAAAGCGCAGGCACAAAAGGAAGGCAAACCCGAACACATCGCTGAACGCATTGTTGAGGGACGTATCTCCAAATTCTACTCAGAAACCTGTCTCCTACAGCAGCAATACATTCGTGATACCGACAAAACCGTCGAAAGTCTCGTAAAGGACGCTATAGCGCAATTGGGAGAAAATATCGTAATTAAGCGCTTCGTCCTATTTGTTCTTGGGCAGTAAAGAGGTAGAACTGCGAAATTGGTAATACGCTGGTAACCGAGACACCAAATTTCGGTTACCGGGTATCGGCGTCGTTTTTACGCGATACCCAGAAAACCATAGCGCTAAAATCTGAAAATTCATCAGTTATAGGGGTAAGTCAGGACTTAGCACCTCTCTCCCCACTGCGACTTTTTGAGTGTCGCGAACTTTTATAGGGAAAATTCAGATGCAACAAATCATTACACAGACCGAGTCCCGGATGAAAAAAACAGTAGAATCAACTGCGACAAAACTGTCACATGTCCAGACAGGACGGGCAACCCCGGCACTCTTGGATCAGGTGAGCGTTAACTACTACGGTAGTAAAAATCCGCTGAGCCAAGTCGGTACAATTACGACGCCGGAACCGCGTCTGCTCGTTATTCAACCTTGGGACAAAACGCTGATTACAGAAATTGAAAAGGCGATTGCCACATCGGATTTAGGTTTCTCGACCAGCAACGACGGCAGCGTTATCCGAATTCAAGTGCCTGAACTCACGCTGGAGCGGCGTACTGATCTCACGAAGGTGGTACGTAAGTTAGCAGAAGAGGGCAAGGTAGCCATTCGGAACATTCGCCGTGATGCCAATGATGCAGCGAAAAAACTTGATGGCGGCGATTCAGGTAGCGGTGGTAAAAGCCGTGGACGCGGCGGCGATAAAAGGCGTGGCAAATCGAACGCCGATCCGATCCAGCAACTCACCGATACCTACATCGATCAAATCGACGCGCTGGTCTCGGCAAAAGAATCGGAATTGCTGGATACTTAACCTGCAATGGGGTGTTGTCACGGCGCTGGGCAGGTTCCGACAGCCTATTCCGACACACGCTCTAACAATCGCTGTTGAGATTAATTCGTGTCCAAGCACGCGAATACAGATGCCTTACCCGTAATATGAAGGAGGACAGAACTATGTTTTGGCGGCGAGCTTTGAGTATCGTTGTCCTGCTCCCGCTGGTCCTCCTTATTGTTTACCAAGGGGGTTGGGTTTACCTACTCCTCATATCTGTTGTCGTCCTGCTGATGCAGGTTGAATATTGTCGGCTCGCACAGCACTTTTCTGAAAAGCTGAATGTTGTGATACCGACCCTCTTGACGGTCGCTTTTTGTCTGCTCGCATATTTTTTGCCCGCGCTCCCAAAAACGTTATCCGTTTCGACGGTAATGTTTAGTTATATTACTTTTGTGCTGATTTACGTCTTCGCCGAAAGTATTTTTAGAGGACAGGTCGCCGGAGAACTCGTCACTGTCACACTGAAATTGACAGGCATTCTAACAATCGGCTGGACATTCGGCTACCATCTTATCTTGCTACGTAATTCAGGACAGATTGGCATGTCCCTCTGCTTCCTGTTAGCGGGGACAGTTTGGTGCGGCGACACCGGTGCCTACCTCATCGGTAGAGCAGTGGGCAAACACAAACTCGGAACACCGGTCAGCCCTCGGAAAACCGTTGAAGGGACCATCGGTGGACTGGTTGTGGGAACCTTAGTCGGTTTCTTGCTCGGGGCGTTCCTTCTAAAGGACACGATCCCTTTAGGGCACATCGCACTTATTGGATTTCTCTTGACCGTCATGGGACAGCTTGGAGATCTCAGTGAGTCACTCATGAAGCGGACAGCTGGTGTTAAAGATTCCGGGGATGTAATTCCAGGGCACGGCGGATTGCTCGATAGGTGTGACAGCCTGATTTTCAGTGCGCCAGTCCTCTATTACTATCTGAAACTGACAGGACATCTGGCGTGAATTAGGAAAAGCGCAGCTTATATACAATACTACACATGAAACACATCGCTATACTCGGTAGCACGGGGTCTATTGGGAAGAATGCACTCAGCGTCGTTGAAACACATCCTGATGCGTTTAAGGTTGTCGGTCTCGCAGCGAACCGGGACGTTGATACCCTTGAACAACAGGTTCGGCAGTACCGTCCTGAGTTAGTCGCGCTGAATGAACCCGTGGCAGCAGCAGAACTCTGTTTACGTATTCAGGACCTCAACGGGATACACGTACTCGCTGGGACCGAAGGACTCCAAGCCGTAGCGACAATGTCGGAAGCCTCCCAAGTCTTAGACGGAATGGGCGGGAGCGCAGGTTTACTACCGACCTTAGCAGCGATTAACGCTGGCAAAGACATCGCCTTCGTTAACAAAGAGGTGATGGTGATGGCAGGGGCACTTGTTAACGCCGCTGTTAAAGCAAAAGGCGTTAACTTGATACCCATTGATGGTGAAATGAGTGCCATCTTCCAGTGCTTGGAGGGTACGCGAGAACGGCAGTCAGAAGTCCATCGACTTCTCATTACTGCATCCGGTGGACCGTTCCGTACAGTGCCAAAGGATGATCTTTACGCCGTAACACCGCAACAGGCACTCCAGCATCCGAATTGGAAGATGGGTCAGAAAATTACAATCGATTCCGCAACGATGATGAACAAAGGGCTGGAGGTCATCGAAGCGAAATGGCTGTTTAATATAGAACTCTCGAAGATTGATGTCGTTGTCCATCCGGAGAGTATTGTCCATTCCATGGTAGAATGGACAGACGGCTCCACAATTGCGCAGTTGGGTCCGACGGATATGCGTATCATGATACAATACGCGCTGACCTATCCCCGTAGACTCTCCGCACCCGTGCCACGTCTGGATTTACAAGAAACCCGGACGCTACACTTTGAACCCGTTGACTTCGAGAAATTTCCGTGTCTCTCACTTGCGTACAACGCTGCAGAAGTGGGTGGCACACTCCCCGTCGTGCTAAGCAGTGCGGACGAGGTAGTGGTAGAGGCTTTTCTGAACGCTTGCATCGGCTTTATGGATATACCTGCTATCCTCGCACGTGTGATGGATAAGCATACAGTAATCGCGGATCCAACGCTTTCGGACATCCTTGAGGCAGATCGGTGGGCAAAATCGACAGCATGTTCAATAATAAAAAACAAAGCACAACCTAAAAAAACACCAATACCCTAAAAT
This sequence comes from Candidatus Poribacteria bacterium, assembly GCA_958295815.1. Taxonomy (GTDB): domain Bacteria; phylum Poribacteria; class WGA-4E; order WGA-4E; family WGA-3G; genus WGA-3G. The sequence continues at coordinate 2,544,172 of OY282374.1, forward strand.
GGGAAAATTTCACTCTCAAAGGGGGCAATAGACACCATGCAATTCTTCATCGACATAATCCTCTCAATTCTCCCGTACATCAAAACGATCTTTCTCGCGATTATTCCCCTGGGTTTCATCATTTTCATCCATGAACTTGGTCACTTCTATGCGGCGAAACGGTGTGGTATTAAAGTACACACCTTCTCCCTCGGCTTCGGTCCCAAGCTCGTAGGATTTCAGCGGGGTGAGACAGAATATAAAATTTCGTTGCTACCCTTTGGCGGTTACGTCCAGATGGAGGGTGAGAATCCAAACGAACAGACCGGTGCAGAGGGTGAATTCGCAAGCGCATCTGTCGCGGATCGCGCATTTGTTGTCGCTGCGGGACCAGTTGTTAACCTCGTATTTGGTATACTGGTATATTGGCTTATCTTTGCCACCGGTGTCAACTCAGATTCTGCTCGGTTAATCGGTGGTCTTACAGGACAAACGTTGGGAAAAAAAGAACCGATCCAAGTCGGTTGGATGGCAGACAATGGTGCCGGAGTAAAGGGTGGACTCATGCCCGGTGACACAATCCTCTCAGTCAACGGGGATCCGGTCAGCCACTGGACGATGTTCCATACCCGTATCTTGACGAGTGCAGATAGAGAATTAGAAATCGTTGTAGAACGAAACGGTGTTCGTCAAGCTCTCTTTGTCACACCTGAAGCCGTGTCAAGTGTCAGAGGCGATATGGGTGTTATCAAGGTGAGTGCAAAAGATCAGAGCGTTGTCCGTCACATCAAGGACGGCAGTCTCGCTGCACAAGCGGGTGTCCAAGTTGATGACTTAATTGAGAGTATTAATGGGGAGCCGGTCTATAACGTTCCGTACTTCGGCTATGGGGTTTGGCACCCATCAGCGGACTGGAGTGCCGAAAAGCGTAAGGGACTTTATCAACGCATCAATGAAAACGAACAGTCCGTAACGCTCGGGATTCGCCGCGGAGATGAATCTCTGACACTGGAAATGCCGGTACACTGGAATGTCGTCGCAAGTGTTGAAGAAGGCAGTATCGCCCAAAGTGCTGGTATCCAGGACGGTGACATGCTCGTCACCCTTAACGGAGAAACGATAGACAACGCCACGCTTTATTCGCAGCTTCACATGATGGCGAATGATCCGATTGCAATCGGATTCATCCGTGATGGAAACCTAAGAGAGGTTACCGTGACAGGCGAAACACGAGTTTCAGGCATAGACGCACCACTCTTCGGATTGACGTGGCAAACCTTTCTCAGTGGGATGCAATTCGGTGCAAAAACACCGCCACTCCCAGAATATGGTATTCTCTCAGGATTGGGAAAAGGCGTTGAAGCGACATGGCTAACTGTTACAACTGTTGGTAGAACGTTGCGACAGTTGGTGGGAGGGGAAGTCTCACCGAAGCACCTCGCCGGTCCGATTGGGATAGCCAATGCGACGAGCCGTATGTTTGAGAGGGTCGGTCTAAGCAGTGTTCTGTTCTTCATCGGGTTTATCAGTATCAACCTCTGTATTGTTAATCTTCTGCCTATTCCGATTGCAGATGGTGGGCAACTGCTATTTTTTGCTGTTGAAAAAATCCGTGGTAAGCCGATGCCTCGTCGGGCACAAGAGATCGTCCAACAGGTCAGCATTGTGCTTTTGATCGCACTTTTTCTCTATATCACTTGGTTTGACGGAATGTCTCTGATACACGACCTGCGGAATTAATTTTTAGAAAATCCGGAGAGGCATAGCCTTTTACGCTGAAGTTGGCGAGGTTAGAAACCTCGCCAGCGGCGGAATGGTTCTATTTCACTGTCTGAGGAGAATAGACGATGATGATGCAATTCGCAGGTATTACATGTGTCACAGCTCTGTTCTTTTTCGTTTCTTTCTCTGCCGCAGCAGGAACGTTTCATGAAACCTTTAGAGACGGAAAATTGGAGGCGTGGCAAACACTTTCTCCAACTGATGAAGCACCCGGTTCTTGGGTGGTCGTCAATGGTGAACTTCACGGAGTCAGTCCTGACCGGTTCCCTCGCTTTATCGTAACCGGCGATGAAACATGGGACCATTATACTGTCGAATTGGATATCAAGCCACTTATAAAGCATGGTGTTGGATCTATTTTCATTGCCACGCGGGTTAAGAGAAACTTGGGGATACGCTGCCGTATTGGTGATCCGATTGTTCTCAAAAACGGTAAGATACAACATAAAGAAATCATACTTTGTGACTATGGACATCTGGACAGTAGGCTATTCCGTCCCTTCTATCGTGAACTCTATCCACTTCCAAGATTGAAGAAGTGGGTACATCTTAAGTTAAGTGTTCAACACAACATCCTTACGTTCTGGATTAACGATAAGCAAGTGGTGGAACCAACTGTGATCCCAGATCCGGGACCTGGCAACGGCGGATTCCTTCACAACTTTCAGACAGGAGGTGCGGGTATTGGTCTCGCCAATTATACAGCGCGCATTGATAATATCGCTGTCACCGGCGATAATATCCCAAATAATGGATTAGCGGTAACACCCAGAGCTAAACTCGCAACAACATGGGGAAACCTAAAACGATTTTAGAAAATTTCTACAGATGTGCTCCCGGACGTGGTGCGCGAAGTGTAAAAAAAACTTGTTCAAACACCTCGAATGTGTTAGGTTGCAATTTGTGTGATTATAACCCAAGTTTCCACCTTTGTAGCATAATCTATTAGATTCGGCTTGTCCGTGCGCAAACTGAAAGTTTACGCTACAAAAACTCTACGATAATCAATCTTCTTCTTGGGTTATTATAGAATATTTCAGACTTATTACGTATAGGCAAAAAATGGACAGAGAGAACCTCAGAAAAGATTACATACAACTTATTGCCAGTGCGAGGGAATACGTGGAACAACAACTTCAACTCGGTATCACAGAATTAGAGAGCGAACCTGAACAGGACTCGCCTTATGCCGATTTCGATCTACCTGCTTTGACTGCCGACGCCGAAGGTTGCACGAAGTGTCCGTTACACGAGACGCGGACGAATGTCGTCTTTGGGGTTGGAGATCCGAATGCTGATCTTATGTTTATCGGTGAAGCACCAGGGGCTGACGAAGACCGACAGGGTGAACCCTTCGTCGGCAGAGCCGGTCAATTGCTGACCCAAATTATTGAGTCAGGTATGAAACTCAAACGCTCGGAAGTCTACATTGCCAATATCCTCAAATGCCGTCCACCGGGTAATAGGAACCCTGAACCCAACGAGATCGAAACCTGTAGTCCTTACTTGGTACGTCAAATAGAGCTTATTCAACCGAAGGTAATTGTGGCACTCGGTAGTTTTGCCGCTCAGATGTTACTCGGCACAAAAATCGGCATTACAAAACTTCGCGGTGAATTCCATCCGTGTAACGTTCCGGGACTGCGCGTCCTTCCACATAAGAAACCTCCAGTCATTATGCCGACCTTCCACCCAGCGTACCTTCTGAGAAATCCCAATGCCAAACGCGAGGTATGGGAGGATATTCAAACGGTAATGGGTTTTCTTGCACAAGCATAAAATCGGGGTTAATATCAGAGACGTCAGCTCAAGAAGACGGACTATGGTAGATTTTAGAATTACTTTGACAGTTTGAGGTGGCGAGGCACAGGGACCTCGCCGAACCTCATCTGCGGAGACTCACAAAGGGTGCCTGGTCCGCTGTCTACTTATTTTTAGAATTCACCATAAATAAAAGGTAGTTTTCCGCTCGGGGCACGGACAGAAAATATGGACTATGTGAACGTTGCTTTTCCGCTATCAGTCAACCAGGTATTCACCTACGGCGTCCCACCGCATCTGGATACGGTTTTGCAACCCGGTGTCCGAGTGTTAGCACCCTTCCGCAGAACCCATGAGGAGGGGGTCGTCGTTGAACGGTTGACTGAAACCGACCTTGCTCCCAACGTTATCAAAAATATATCCGACTGCCTTGATGATACCCCCACATTCTCCACTGAAATGCTGACGCTCACCAAATGGATGGCAGACTATTACGTTTCTTCATGGGGGACAGCCCTATTCTGTGCAGTGCCAGCTGCCGTGCGTAGCCAAAAGCAACAACGGATACATCTCGCATCTGATGCGCCAGCACCAATCGGAGAAGCACAAAAAGCAATCGTCACCATTTTGGAAACAGAGGGAGATCTTTCTCGGAATCAACTCGTTCGACGTACCGGCTTGACTTCTCAAGAACTCAGTCCAAGAATCACTGCTCTCCGCAAAAGAGGCATTGTTGATGTCCAAGTCACTCACAAACCGAAAGCCTCTACGCAGGAGGCTCTTGTCGCGACTTTAGCCTTGCCGGATAGTGATATCGCAGCAGAGATTACACAACTCAAAAGTAGTTCGGACGCTGATGGTGCTTCGCAACCGTCTTCAGGTAACCGCCTCCACGTCGCTGCTGTCAAACATGCAACGATCCTGCAACTGCTGCTTGATGCAGGTGTTCCGATACCAACTTCAGAACTGACGAAGCACGTGAACACCAGCGTTAGCTTACTCCGTACGCTTGAAAGGCGCGGATTTATACATATTAAGCGTCAACAAATGGTGCGCAACCCGCTAAACGCTGAACCGATCGCTGCGACCCAACCATTAGCATTGAATCCAGCACAATCGGAGGCGTTTTCGGAAATTCGGAACATACTCTCATCAGAACCTAACGGCAAAGGCGAATGTCCACCGACCTTCCTCCTACACGGTGTAACCGGTAGCGGAAAAACGGAGGTATACATGCAGGCGATGGCAGATATCCTTGACGCCGGAAAATCGGTCATTGTCTTGGTCCCAGAGATCTCACTTACGCCCCAAACCGCCTCCCGGTTCGTTGGACGCTTTGGGGAGCAGGTCGCCGTGCTTCATAGTCGTTTGAGTGATGGCGAACGCTACGACCAGTGGCACCGTATCCAGAAAGGCGAAGCGAATATCGTGATTGGACCACGTTCTGCTGCCTTCGCGCCCGCCAAAAATCTCGGATTACTGATTATAGACGAAGAGCATTCGGACTCCTATAAATCCGACACCTCGCCACGTTATCACGCACGGGAAGTGGTACAGAAACGGAGCGAACTCGCAAACTGTCCTGTTGTTCTTGGAAGCGCGACGCCTTCACTTGAGACTTACCATCTCGCAAAAAATGGGGATTACCGACTCCTTAGCCTACCTACCCGTGTTCTTGATAGAAAGATGCCGGATGTCCACATCGTTGATATGCGGGCTGAATTGAAAAAGGGAAACCGAACGATCTTCTCTGATCTGCTCCGAAGTTCAATCGAAGAACGGCTCGTCCGACGCGAACAGATTATCCTGTTTCTCAATAGGCGCGGACATTCTACTTATGTTTTCTGCCGAACTTGTGGCTATGTTGAACAGTGTGACAACTGCTCTATCTCGATGACGTTCCATTTTACGACGAAGCAATTGGTCTGCCACCACTGCGGCGATAAACGTCCAAACCAGTCATCATGTCCACAGTGTGGGAGTCCTGCCATCCGCTATTTCGGACTCGGTACTGAGTCGGTTGAACAGGAAGTAAAGAAAGCATTTCCAAAAGCGAATGTGAAGCGGTTTGACGCAGATTCAACGGCTCGAAAAAACGCGCATCAGCAGATTCTAGATGCCTTTGAGGGACAGAAGATTGATATTCTGATAGGTACACAGATGGTGTCGAAAGGGTTAGATTTCCCAAATGTTACCCTTGTAGGGGTCATCGCCGCCGACACTGCCCTGAATCTTCCAGACTTTCGGGCAAGTGAACAGACCTTTAGCCTCCTGACGCAGGTTGCTGGACGCTCTGGACGCGCAGAACTTGAAGGTAAAGTCGTCATACAAACTTATATGCCCGGACATTACTCGATTGCGGCGGCACAGAAACACGATTACATCGGTTTCTATACACAAGAACTTGAAGCGCGTAACGCCTTCCGATACCCACCGTTCTCGCATGTCGCGACCCTCTTGCTTCGCGGTAAAGATGAGAAAGAGGTTATAGATGCCGCACATGTCGTTCGGGAACATCTTGAGATTTGGCAAACTGACCAGGGATATACATCTCGTCCAGTAGAAATCCTCGGTCCCGCACCGGCACCACTCTCGAAAATTGAAGGGAAATTTCGGTGGCATTTCTTGCTCCGAAGCCATTCCGTTGAAATGATAAGTCGACTTCTTAAGTCATTAACCGATGAATCACCAATCGCAATGAAATCAGGTGCGGTTGAATTTATCATTGACATTGATCCAACGAGTACACTCTAAAGATAAAGGAATTCATTATAAATGGGCAACCGGATATTTGATAAACTCGCTGATTTGGAGTTGCTTGCACGCAGTCCGATCTTGGTCTTTGCCGCCGATCCACTTGCATCCGCAGGCATTAAAGGACTCGGACAGGTGCAGCATCCGAAACCACATTACCGAACACATGCCGAGTTTTTGCAACTGCAACGCGATCTTGTTGCGGACGGGCAGCTTGACGGACTCTTGATGACACCCGCCGATGCAGAAACGCTTGCGCTTGAAGAAAACCTGTTTGAAAATACACCGATTACACCAATCGTCCGAATGAACTCAGAGACAGCGATCTGGAACCCACGGTTCGGGGTCTATACCTCAAGTCCGTCAATGCCGTTTCAGACGGTTTTCCCAGAAGATATGCAACGCTATTGTGAGGCACTGATCGGTCCCGCACTTGAATGTCGAGTCAACCTCGGATTGTATTCCATTACGCTCAACAACGATCCTATCGCTGATGAACGGATGCTCCAAGCCTACGTGCAATTCGCACACGTCGTCGGTGAGATTGAAGGTTTCGATCACTTATTAGAAGTCTTTTTACCGAACATTAAGTTGCCGGGGATGGACGATGAAAAGCGCGGCATGTACGTCGCCGATTCCATTGTCCGCACGATGAGTTACCTACGGAAACATCAGCGTCCGCGTTTTATCAAAACCGCTTACACGACTGCTGATGTCTGGACTGAATTGTGTCAATTTGATACGACACTGGTCATCGGTGCCTTGGGTGGACCCCGACAAAATGCGCGTAGCACCTTCGCACTGGCACACAATGTTGTGAGCAACGGTGGACGTGCTGCCTTGTTTGGTCGTACCATTTTCGGTGAAGACGCACCGGTAGGCTTTGTGCAATGTCTCCGACGTGTTATCGATAGCGATCTGGATCCGCAGGATGCGCATGCGGAGTATCAAAAAATCCTCCGATCGCGTCTGTAACGGGTGAGGTAGAACATTAAGTGCTGGGTGGTGGACGCTTCAATAACCCCCTAAATCCCCCTTATCAGGGGGACGTGCTACATATCCATGGACAGGCGAGGTAAGAAACCTCGCCTTCTATAAGTGTATAGGTAATTATGGGCTTTACTATATTAACGCAAGTTGCCACGGGGGAATTCGGGGTTACAAACCCCTCCCACAATCAGAATATCACTTCAAACGCTTTGTTGAAACGTTAGTAGCAACTTGGGTTATATTAATAATTCCATAAACGGCGAGGCTCCTAAATGTCAGAGCAATCCTTAGAAAAACCGCGCATTCTCCTGCTGCTTCCGACACGAACCTATCGGGCAACCGATTTTCTCGCCGCTGCTATGAAACTCAACGTGGAGGTCGTTGTGGCTTCGGAGGAAGCCGCGACAACTGCAGACCTCTCGCCTCGCGATTCTCTTGTGCTTGACTTTAGCACCCCAGAAGCCGCAACCCAGACGATCGTCGAATTTGCTCAAACACACCCCATCGCTGCAATCGTCGGTGTTGATGACGACACTACACTCCTTGCCACAACAGCGTCAGAATCACTCGGACTTCCACACAACCCGGTTGAATCCGCGAAAGCCACACGGGACAAATATCGCTTGCGACATACGTTGGCGACCCGTGGCGTTGCATGTCCGAAGTTCAGGCGTTTTTCGATCTGCGACGAGATCGCTGAAGTTAGTAAACATGTTGATTATCCGTGCGTTATCAAACCGCTCTCTCTATCCGCAAGTCGTGGCGTCATTCGGGCAGACAATCCCAATGAATTTAGTGATGCCTTTCGGCGCGTCGCAACACTTCTCCATGCCATAGAAAAGGCTGCAGACCCCGACACCGAATCACCACGCTTGGAGGTATTGGTTGAAGATTACATCCCCGGCATAGAGGTGGCTCTTGAGGGCATTCTCTTAGATGGCGAACTTAAGACGCTCGCACTTTTCGACAAACCCGATCCGCTTGAAGGTCCCTTTTTTGAGGAGACCTTATACATCACCCCTTCACGCCTATCGCCGACTATTCAAAATGAACTGCAAAGCACGACATCGGAAGCCGCCGCTGCGTTAGGATTGCACCACGGACCTGTCCACGCCGAATTACGCTACAATGCTGATGGCGCACATCTCATTGAAATCGCGGCTCGGACGATAGGGGGACTCTGTTCTCGTACGTTGCGATTCGGCACGGGGATGTCGTTGGAGGAACTCGTGATTCGACACGCAATCGGGCAACACGTGGAAACGCTTGACCGAGAGAAGCAGGCAGCGGGTGTGATGATGATTCCTGTTCCGAAAGCGGGGATCTTGGGTGAAGTGCGTGGCAAAACAGCGGCGCGGAAGGTAGATGGTGTTACGGAAGTCAACATCACCATCCCGATTGGTGGTGAGGTCGTCCCGTTGCCAGAGGGTGCGCGGTATCTCGGTTTCATCTTTGCGAGTGCAGAAACACCGGAGGTAGTCGAGACAGCACTTCGTGAGGCGCATCGTCGTTTGGAGTTTGTGATTCTGGCGTAAGAGATGGTTGTTGGTTATAAGTTATCTGAATCGTGGATTTTCGCGGATTCTAGTAGGTTGCTTACCCTATCCTACCCCCTTGAGTTGGACGGACGTCCTCATAGGCTACCAATCAATTTCATCAAGGTTCTCTGCAACCAAAACCTTCTCAAAAAGCGAATCAAGTTGAGCACTGTTCTGGATTGAGGTAATCCTTGTAGCAACCGATTCTGGAACGGTATCAAATCGGAACTGTAACAGTTTCAGGATCGCCTCGTGTTTGGCGCGTGTCTCTCCTTGTTCAATACCTTGTTCAATACCTTGTTCAATACCTCGCTCAATACCTCGTTCAATGAGAACTTCAGCCATAGACTGTGCCATTGTTTCCACCTCCATGCCTTGCGTATATCGATCAACAAGCGTTATCAACTCTTCGTGTTCCTCAACTGGACGCCGATGCAGGATCAGCAGGAGCAAATAGATGATCGCTCGACGACGCTGATCGCCTTGCTCTGTATCAAGACTGTTCAGGTGCGATAACGCTTCAAGCAACGCATCGCTTATCGACCCCTTGTCCGCGTCCTCCTTTTGAAGAACCGCCAGCAACCACCCCAGCGGATGATCACTTTGCGTTAACCTCGACGAAGCCGTCTCCTTGACGCTGAGAAACAGCGTCTCGTAAGTTGGGACAAAACGCGTCAGAACTTCAGGGATGTCCATGAGTGCCGTCAGCGTCAGTGGTGTCGTCCACCGTTGCGAACCCGTATAAAACACTATCGGCAGAATTGGACGCAAACGCCATTGACTTTTCGGAACATTCGACGATTCCCACTCTTGGCGTTGTGAATCCCATATCTGCATCATGTAAAATAATACCCGAAACCCCATCGACACATCAACTGTGGATTGGTGCTCAATCAAAATATAGATGAGCAGTTCATCGGTTTCTGAGTCACTCTGAAATGGCACACTAAAGAGAATATCAGACTCTTGTTCTCGGAGGGTATCAGAAATAAAACTTCTATTCAGGTGTGCGAGTTGACTAAAGTCTAAGAGTGCCACGAGTTCGTTGGCGACGATCTCTACCAAACCTCGGACGTTCTCTTTATCTTGAAGCAACCATCGCGCACTCCGGTCAGGAAAATGTTCGATGGGGATTTCAAAAAAACTCCCTATTTCTGTTTCTTTTGCTGCCATAGCCCCTCCTCTTGCGTGGTCTGTACATAATATAGCACGATTCACTTGCGAAATCCAACCAAAAAGCGTTTATAGTAGATTTTAGAATTACTTGGACACTGAAAACTCACGAACCAGTCCATGCTGTTCTATACAGATTCCGTCCCTACGGGACTCAAGAGACACCAACTAATGACCCTGCACATTTCGTTTGACTTATTTGTTAAACCACAGTATAGTTATCCATATAAAGACGATTAACAATGTTTGTTGTTATTACAAATATTCTATCTCTATATGATTTTCCGAGATTTATTCAATGTTCTTGGTATAATGGATATTTAGGTTATAATTATTAGAAAAGGAGATATTTTAAATTGAAGAGATTTTCCCCAATTACAGATTTTAAGTCTATCATCGGACTTTCTACGCTATTGATTCTATTTATCGTTTCAATTCTACCCATATCAAACAGTTTCGCTCAAGATTCACCACAATGGCATCTGCCCGAAGGGGCAACAACACGACTCGGTAAGGGCTGGTTATCCGAGATTAAGTATTCACCCGATGGAACACAATTTGCTGCTGCAGGTTCCCTCGGCGTCTGGATTTATGACGCGGCAACCGATGAAGAAATTGACCTGTATACTGGTTTCGGGTATGGCGTTACGACCGTCGCATATTCCCCCGATGGGAGCATAATCGCCGGTGGGAGTTGGGACGGTGTCGTTCGCTTGTGGGACGCAGAAACGGGTGACATTCTGCACGAACTTTCAGAGCATACAAGGAGCGTTCGTAGCGTTGTTTTCAGTTCTGACGGTACTCTGCTCGCAAGTGGAAGTCGGGATAATAATATCAATCTATGGAATCCTGAAACAGGTGAACACCTGAAAACCCTTGAAGGTCATACGGAAGGGGTCAGTTCTGTCGCTCTCAACCTTGATGGTACCACACTTATCAGTGCAAGTCGAGATGATACTATCGGTATATGGGATGTGGAGACAGGTGAACGCCAGCAGACCCTTACCGAGCATCGAGATGATGTTGCCGTTGTTGCGCTGAGTCCTGATGGCACAACACTCGCCAGTGGAGATTTAAACGCTACTATTCACGTGTGGGATACTGCAACGTGGACGATCATGCACACACTCACTGGACATACGTCCGGTATCTACGACATTACATTCAGTCCTGACGGACGCCTCCTCGTGAGTGGGGGTGAGGACGATACTGTCCAATTGTGGCATGCAGCTACAGGTACACATCTGAGAAGCATCACTGAACACACCGCTGACGTCTTTGACGTTCTTTTCACACCTGATGGCAATACGCTTGTCACGGGTGCTTGGGACGCCTCCATACGCTTTTGGGAACCTGTCACAGGCACACATCTGAAAACCATTACTGGACACACGGATGCCGTCGCGAGCGTTACGTTCAGTGCGGATGGTAGCATCCTCGCCACGCGGAGTTGGGACAAGACGATCCGTCTCTGGGATGCCGACACAGGCGACCTTCGGCATACGCTTATCGGACACCAAGATGACGTTGACGTTGTTGTATTCGCGCCTGATGGCCGGACACTCGCCAGCGGGAGTCAGGACGATACTATCCGTTTGTGGGACGCTGTTACAGGTGAACACCTGAAAACGCTCAGAGGTCATTACTCCTACCTGATAAGTCTTGCTTTCAGTCCTGATGGCACTATACTCGCAAGTGGCAGTGAGGACGATAGTATCCGTTTATGGAATGTCGTAACAGGTGAAAGAATAAGAACCCTCTGGGAACATGAGGCGGGTGTTGAAACATTGGCTTTCAGTCCTGACGGGAGTATGCTCGCCAGCGGGAGTCGAGACGACACCATCCGCTTGTGGGATATGGAAACGTATGAGGAATCGCAAGTCATCACTGAGCATGAGGATGATGTATGGGCTGTCGCTTTCAGTCCTGATGGCACTATACTCGCAAGTGGCGGGGGCGATAAGGTTTCCTTATGGGATGTCGAAACAGCTGAACTCCAGCAGACCTTCATCAAGCCTACCGACCCTGAAGCAGAAGCGGCAATAGAGGAATTGGGAGAGGATGTTCCTTCCGAGAACCCAGCAAATGCTACCAGTATTGTTTTCGGTCCAGATGGTAGAACACTTGTCACTGGAAGTTATGATGCGACTATCCGCTTGTGGAATACCGCCACCGGAGAACAATTAGCAACGTTTGATGGACACTCATTTTCTGTTACAAGCGTTGCAGTTAGTCCTGATGGCAGCACAATCGCAAGTGGAAGTTTCGATGGTTCTGTCCTTTTGTGGGCATTTCCTGTCGGACTCAATATTGATGACATCATCGCACAAATTTTGGGTGATCTGAATGCGGATGGTATTGTTAATATTCAAGATATAGTCTTGATTGCAGCGAGTCTTGGTGAGACCACTGAGAGTGAGGCTGATCTCAACGACGATGGTGTCGTTAATGTCCAGGATCTCGTTATAATCGCGAATGCTTTAGGGGATGCCACAGCTGCACCTGCTACACATGCACATGCCAGTGAGAAACTTACTGCAGCACAGGTAGAACAGTGGTTACGTCTCGCTAAGCGAGAAGCGTCTCAACTGAATCGGACCTCAAAATTTCCAAGTGGGATTTCCTATGAACGTGGGATCTTGGCACTTGAACAGATTCTGGAAATGTTGGCTCCAAGAACAACGGCTCTGTTACCGAATTACCCGAACCCGTTCAATCCTGAAACTTGGATACCCTACCAATTGGCAGAACCTACGAATGTCGCTATAAGTATCTATTCTGCTAATGGACAGTTGGTGCGGACACTTGAATTGGGTCATCAGGCTGTGGGTGTTTACCAATCTCGTAGCCGAGCGGCGCATTGGGACGGTAGGAACGAACTTGGCGAACAGGTCGCCAGCGGTATCTATTTCTATGTGCTAATGGCAGGGGATTTCTCCGCCACACGGAAGATGTTGATATTGAAGTAACATCTCTGTAGAAAGAATATTTATTATTTGGCGAGGTGGCAATTTCATGCTACCTCGCCTTCTACTTAACCACGCCAACGGCTTTTCGGACTTTCGCTAAAATCGGCACCGAAATGTCTCGTGCTTTCTCCCCACCTCTTTCAAGTATTTTATCCAATTCATCGGGATTGTCCATCAAATCGTTGTACCTATCGCGCTGCTCGGAAAAGGTAGACTCCAATAATGCGAACAACTCTTTTTTCATCTCACCGTAGGCGAGTCCACCGTTGCGGTAAAGTTCCCGCTTCGCAGCAACGGCATCAGCATCGGCGAAGTGTTGATAGATTGCAAAGACGTTGCATTCATCGGGGTCTTTCGGATCCTCTGGCAGCTTGGAATCGGTTACAATCCGCATGACAGGTTTGCGTATTTGATTAGAAGATGCAAATATCGGAATGACGTTATTATAACTTTTGCTCATCTTTCTGCCGTCGATACCGGGGATCGTCATGACTTCTTTCCGGATTGCGGCTTCTGGCACCGTTAAAACATTGCCATAATTGCTGTTGAAAGTCATGGCAACATCGCGCGTAATTTCGAGATGTTGTTGCTGGTCAAGCCCGACTGGCACGATATGCGTCCCGAACATCAGAATGTCCGCCGCCATCAAAACAGGATAGGTAAAGAGACCTGCATTGATGTTTTTATCCTCTTCACGTCCCTCGGCAATGTTATCGTCAACAATCGCTTTATAGGCGTGTGCGCGGTTAAGCAAACCTTTTGCAGTAAAACACGCCAACACCCACGCCAACTCGAATACCTCTGGAATGTCGGATTGACGGTAGAAAATCACCTCATCTGGGTTGAGTCCCAACGCTAACCACGTCGCAGTTGCCTGATGGGTTAAATGGATCAGCTGTTTCTTGTCCCGGACGGTCGTAAGTGCGTGATAATCAGCGATAAAATAGAGTGCCTGATATGTTTCTGCGAGTTCCAGCGCAGGTTTAATCATACCGAGGTAGTTGCCGATGTGTGGTTGTCCTGTCGGTTTGATACCTGTTAATGTTATCTGTTTCAATTCCGTTGTGTCCTCCTTTGTGTTTATATTAAAAAAGACTTACGCAAATTAACAGAAAAAGGGATATTTTGCTGAAAAGTCGTTATCTCGTTGCATTTAACCCCCTAAAGAATCAGAATCAACGGTATGAAGCCCGTGCGGGCTTCCGAATCAACGGTATTCATGCCCTATGGCATGAACCGGGGTATGAATGCCTCATGGCATTCCCCGCCCCTTATCAGGGGGACTTTAAGAGGTAATACGTAAGTCCTATTAAAGTTATTATAACCCGTTGCGGTTTATATATTCAACCAAACCTCTGAATCGTAACGGTGTCTCCTTGTTTTATGTTTAAAACCCTTTCTGCGCTCCCACCATTTACGGAAATTTCCAACAACCCAGAACTTCCGATAATTGCCAGCGGTTCTCCTATCTGAGATTCAGCGTAAGTACGGTTAATCCGTTTAATCCGAGTACTTGCAACGCTGATTTCATAACCAACTGATACATTTTTCATACGCACAAGTGTTGTTTCTGAGATATTTGTTATTGCGTTCCCAAAACTGTCAATTTTGATAATCTCGCCAATCAGTTTATCGTCGGAAATTGTGAGTAATGGAAGGGGGAATCGGACGAGATTTTCTACCGGCGGACCGATGTCATCGAGCCGGACCCCAAGGGACAGGTGCGCGGCAACAGGCGCGAAAATATCTCTGCCGTGGAATGTATTGCTTACCTCTGGCAAATGGTAGGCTCGGTTTTCAATCGCCACTCCATACGCCGGTTGTTCTTCTCTATCCTCAATTTCCTGTAGCAGATAACTCAATATTCCATTGTCAGGACAGACGAAATATGCGTGGTCTGTCCGGCACACTATCGCCCGTCGATCGCTCCCTACACCGGGATCAACGACGATAACGTGAATCGTGCCTTTCGGAAAGTAGCGGTATGCTGCGTGGATTAAAAAGGCGGCTTCTTGAATGTCCTGCGGAGGGACAGCGTGTGTGATGTCAACCAGCTGCACATTCGGGTTAATTCCGAGGATTACACCTTTCATGACCCCGACATAAGCATCGCTTGTGCCGAAGTCAGTTGTTAGTGTGATGACGCGAGACGGGTTGTTCATGTCATTAGAGGTTGGCTTGCATCCAAGCGAAACTTTTTCGCTGTCCTGTGCCGTCGTTTTCTCTGCCTTCATATTCACAACACCAAACACCGTCATAGCCTGCTTCTCTGAGACACCGAATTGCCTTTGCGAGATCTATTTCACCTTCGCCGAGAGCCTCACCGCGGTAGTCCCCACGCGATCCTGTTCCATCTTTTAGGTGTGTGTGCAGTGTATAGGGTGCCACGATTTCATAATACCTGCCGACGGTCTCTAAATCATGACCTGCCCAGCGGTAATTCATCGTGTCCATATTGGCACCGACATACTTAGAACCGACGCGCTCAAAGATTTCTACCTGCAAATCACCGTCGTTGGTAACGATGCCGTGGTTGTCAACCGCTAAGTAAACCTCGTCGCGTTCAGCGAATTCAAGGCAGCGTGATAGACAGCCAGCCATCGCTTCAACCCAACGGCTTTCTGGAACGGCATCCTTTGCAGCACCACCCTCTGTACGGAGAACTGAACAGCCAAGACGCTTAGCGAGTCCTGAAATACGCTCCATCCGTTCGATCTGAGAACCGATAGCCTCTTCCTCAAGCAGGACGAAATCGTTGCCTGCAGCGAGTGCGGAGACTTGTAATCCGTAACCTTCGACCTGTGCCCTTACGGCTTCGGCATTCTTTTCAGGATCAGGGGTCTCCGAATTCCAGACATCGCTGATCTGGAGTTCAACGTAACTGAATCCTGTCTCGCTTGTGAATTTCAGAAAGTCATCAAGCGATTTGCTTGCATAGTTATAATGGATAAGCCCTAATTTTGACATAAATTTTTCTTACCTCTCTCGTTATAGCAATCGGGGTTACAAACCCCTCCCACAAGTTTCAGTGTCTGCCCAACAAGTGCCGCAGAATCGGGGTTACAAACCCCTCCCACTGATAGCAGTTAGCAGTCAGCAGTCAGCAGTCAGAAAAAGTCGGGGTTACAAACCCCTCCCACAATACAAATCCCTCACACAGGTAGCAGGCAGCTATCAGTAGTCAGAAAGAGTCGGGGTTACAAACCCCTCCCACAATACAAACCCCTCCCACAATACAAACCCCTCCTACAGGTAGCAGTGTGTATCCTACAAGTATGGACAATCATAACTTTGATCTCAAGTTAAAAAGACTTGCATCATTAAAGTTCCTGTGCTATAATACTTTGATTGAGAAACAAGTGTCAAGCATTTTTTTACGAGATTATAGATAGAAATAGATAGAAAATGTTGGGTTGCAGTCTTCGTCCATTCGGAATAGGATTCGAGTCTATGGGCTGCATTGTAGCAAAAAAGATTGATAACCGATCAGGAAAAAAAGTAATGGAGAATTATAACTGTTTTACCGACCCCAAATTGCCTGGGATCTATGAAAAAGTCAAGGCAGAAGAACGCCTCTCTTTTGAGGAAGGGGTCTCGCTTTATGAAAGCCCGGATATTACGGGCGTTGGGTTTATCGCAAACCATGTTCGTGAACGTCTAAATGGGAACGTCACCTACTATAACATCAATCAACATATAGATTATTCTAATGTCTGTATCCTCCATGCCCGGTGCCACTTTTGTGCGTTTGCGAGAAAAAACATGCAGACCGAAGGTGCCTGGGAAATGAGTGTTGATGAGTTTTTAGACAAGGCGATGTACTCAATTGAGCACGGATGCACAGAGATTCATAGTGTTGGCGGATTACACCCTAAATTGCCGTTTGATTATTACCTCGATATGATCCGCGGACTCAAAGAACGGATGCCGCAGGTACACCTTAAATTTTTCACGGCTGTCGAGATTCACCACTTCTCTCGGATTTTCAAGATGTCGATAGAAGAAGTGCTAACGCAGCTACGGGACGCAGGATTAGATTCACTGCCCGGTGGTGGTGCTGAAATCTTTGCCGAAGAGACACGTGAAAAGATCTGTCCTGGGAAACTCAGTGCAGAGGGTTGGTTAGAGGTACACGATATTGCGCATCGCCTCGGTATCTCCACGAACGCGACGATGTTGTATGGACACCTTGAAACGAATGAAGACAGGGTTGACCACTTCATCAGGTTGCGGGAACAGCAGGATAAATCCGGTGGGTTCGTGACATTTATTCCACTGGCGTTCCATCCGCTGAACACCCGAATGGCATACTTGCCTTCAACGACTGGATTAACTGACCTTCGGAACATTGCCGTGGCACGCCTCATGCTCGATAATATACCGCATATCAAGGTTTATTGGATCATGACCGGCTTGAAGACAGCACAGGTTGCCCTCCGTTTCGGCTCAGACGATATCGACGGCACCGTAACTGAGGAAAAGATCACACACATGGCAGGTGCCGACACACCGGAATCTGTCACTGTTTCGCAGCTAACGCATCTCATTGAAGAAGCTGGCTACGTGCCTGTCGAGCGCGATACGCTTTACAATGAAATTATTCGAGAGGGGAATCAGTGGTACAGAAAAGCCGCATAAGGGTAGGCGCGGTCTCTTTCCTGAACACTAAACCGCTCATTTATCCCCTTTTGAACAAAGAAATCGAAACGGATATTGTGCTCAGTGTTGATGTCCCCAGTCGTGTCGCCTCACTTTTGAGCAAAGGCGAACTTGATGTCGGATTGATTCCGATTGTCGAATACTTTCGTGCGAATCCTTTAGATACGCGGTACCGCATTTTACCCGACATATCAATCACATCGCACGGACACGTCCGAAGTATCCAATTGTTCAGTCGTGTACCGGTTCAGGACATTCGACGCATCGCGCTCGATACCAACTCGCGTTCTTCTGTTGCGCTCCTGAAAATTTTACTCGCTGAACGCTATCGGATCTCGCCAAGTTTCACAACGTGTGCCCCAACTGTAATCCCAAAGACAGCACTGGAAAATCGTCAAGACCCGCCTTTTGAAGCCGTCCTCCTTATTGGAGATGGCGCACTGAGGCACCTCGGCTCGACAGAATATAGTATTGATCTCGGTGAGGCGTGGTATAAACTAACGGGTTTCCCTTTTGTCTATGCCTGTTGGGTGGCAAGGGAAGAAGTTGACCTCGGCGATTTACTGCAGGTACTTCTTAAATCAAAGGCACGTGGGACGGCGCAAATACCGGAAATCGCACGGATTGAGGCAGAAAGATTGGGGTTACCGGAAAAACTCTGCCGTGCCTATTTGCAAGATAGCATCAAATATGATCTCGATGAATCGGCAATCGCGGGAATAGAACTTTTTTACAAGTACGCCGTAAAGCACGATCTCGCGCCACCGTGCCGCAGTCTCTCTTTTAAATCTGGTTGAAAGGGGACAAAAAAATGCAATCTGCTAACGAATCCACACTCGATACCGAGCTTGTCAAACAGTTTGAAGACTACCTTAAAAGCACTGGACTCCGTTTGACACAAAAGCGATTGGATATCTTACACCAAGTTTTTGACTATCCTGGCCACTTCCAAACGGAAGACCTCTTGGTTCAGATGCGTCGCAATGGGTATCTGGTGTCACGCCCGACGATCTATCGGACACTGCCACTGCTCGTGAGAAGCGGGTTATTGACCGAATTCATTGATGCGCAGAAAAACACTCGCTATGAGAGCATCCACTCTCTCCAGGAACACGCCCATCTTATCTGCCTTCGGTGCAATCAGATTGTTGAATTTAAAGAACCACGGATTGACGCCTTACAAAAATCGGTGTGTGAAGCGCACCAATTTAAAGCAGTGCGCTTCCGTAATGAGATCATCGGTCATTGCGCAGAATGCCAAGCAGAACTGGAACCAAAAACGACTGAAACGAATAACGAGGCTACTGCTTAATCCGAGCCCACGTTGTTGTCAGTAATCCCTCTGGATCCACCGCCAATGTCTTCTCCTCCGCCTTTTCATAATCCTCATCGGTGGGTTGATATTCTAAATCACTCGACCAGCAGAAAACGTCGTACTGGACTTGAAGTGAACTTTGCCGTGTCCATATCATCATAACGTTTTCGCCGTCCTGTAATTCGTTAATCGTTCCGGCATCCTGCCCGAAATCACCGGTTTTCTTCCATGTCCATTCAGGAATATTTTCTTCAAAGATGATGTGATCAGGACGGACAAAAACCGGTTCAGCGTCTGGGATCTTATCGCCATCATCGCCCAAGACCCATAACCAATCCGAATGGTTGCTTGGGTTAACGGCGCGTCCGATAAACCGCCAGTCTCCAGCTTTCCCGCCAGCCCGACTGATGTCGAAATTGTAGAGTATCCATCCCTTTTTGCCAGCACCCGCATTCGTAATAATATCCCCAAAGGCACCATCAATAGGATCTACTGCCCCTTCACCCTTCCCTAATACATAGACCTCATCGGAATCCCTGTCATCAAAGGCTTCCGCCTCGAACCAAATCTGTTCACCCTTTCCGTTTTGAGAGACTTTGAATTCTTCTACGGCAAAACTCATAAAGGGCAACATTAGCAGAAAACAGATGACTAAACTGAGGGGTAAGTAACATTTCTGACGCATCGTGAATTCTCCTCTATTCTTTTTAATTAGTCATCAGTGTAAAAGAATTAGCGTAGAATTGCAACCAAAAAATTTGACAAGCATCTGGAAATGTTGTATAATTGCAGAAAAGGGTTCTTCCGTGATGTGAGGCATGTCCCATGTATACGCCACAGGTGATTGAACACTACGATAACCCGCGCAACGTTGGTAGTATCACCGATGCTGATGGAACGGCTACTGTCGGCTCTGCTGCCAAGGGCGAGATGGTAAAACTGACCCTTAAGGTATTGGAAAACGTGATTGTTGGAGCGAAGTTTCGAGCGTTCGGATGTCCGACTGCTATTGCGAGTGCTTCTGTCCTCACGGAAATGGTTACAGGACGCAATATCCCTGAGGCACTTCAAGTTACCGCTACACATCTTTCCGATGCATTAGGTGGGCTGCCGCTGGATAAACAGCGTTATGCGGAGGCGGCTGAAGAGGTATTAAAAACGGCAATCGCTGATTTTATGTCTAAAACGGAGGTGTAACACCATGATTAGTGTTACAGAATCTGCAGCACAAAAAGCTATCACACTTATTAGTAACAACGAATCCGAATCCGAACTCGGCTTACGCATGCAAGTGGTCGGCGGTGGATGCTCCGGCTTCCAGTACAGTATGGAATTCGGCGCAGCGAAAGATACCGACAGAGTGTTTGAATTTCACGGCTTAAAGGTCTTCATTGACCCCAGAAGCACGCTCTACCTCGCAGGTTCAGTGCTCGACTATAACGACGGATTGATGGATTCAGGTTTTAAGATTACGAACCCGAATGCCAAGAATACATGCGGTTGCGGTGAGTCGTTTAGCGTTTAATAGCCGTCAGCAATCAGCGGTTAGCGGTCAGTTGGAAGCGTAGTGATGAGAACGTTTTCTCGGATCACAAGTAAGCGACTGACCGCTGAGAGTGGAACAACCTGAAAGCGTAGCGACCTAATTGCTAATTGCCAAAAGTCATCTACAACGTTTTGTATAATTCCGCATGCCGTTGGAGCACTGCATCTGAATCGGATGGATTGATAACCTCTATAGAAACATATCCCTCGTATCCATCTTGCGCGAGGAGCGTAAGCGAATCTCTTTCCGTGTCCGGTAAGGGACCTTCATCACCAAAGTTAACGTGAGCGTGTCGCACTTTGCCACGCAGATGCACGTAAGCGACATCTATAGATTCTCCATGTCGAACATGATGTGCTGCGTGCCAATTCACAAAGGTATTCTGTGCCTCTGCTCGGTGTATAGTCTCCGCGACCCAACTGCCGATGAGATTGCCGTGGGTCTCTAAACAGAGCGTAACTCCTGCTTCCCCTGCCAAGCCATCACAAGCGCGTATACCTTCCGCTTCCCAATCCAAAGTTTGGGACACTTCAACCGGCGTTTCTGGCACTCTATCCCCGAAAATACGAATATTCTCTGCACCCATCGTCTCGGAAAGATCAATATACCGCTTGAGTAGATCGACCTGTTCGGCACGTTTATTTGCGTCGGGATCAATGAACCGACAGCCCGTGGCAATGCAGGAAAGCTCAATACCACTATCCGCTAAAAGGGAGCGTGCCTCTTGAAGCTGCTGTGGTGTCGAATCCAATTCTACACCGTGTCCATGATCCCACTCCACGCGGAGTTCCAGATGTTCGTAGTTGTAGTGTTTCGCTTTATCAATAAGTTCCGCCAGCGTTAGTGGCGGACACACAGACGACATAAAACCAAATTTCATTATGAAACCTCCAGTTATGTTAGTTTCAGAGTTTACGTTACAGGAAACGGGTCTGTTACGGAGAACCCACAGCGTGTTTTTACTACACTTGTTACGGCACACGGAGTGTGCCTACTACTTTTAACCTTGAACCTGTACAGATGAACTACCGTCTCCACGTTTTCTAACATTGATTTTGACAGGTATCCGTCTTGTTAACTCCTGAACATGGCTGATAAGGAAAATGCTGCGTCCCTGCGTGCGGAGTCCCTCCAGTGCAGCGATAGCAACGTCGAGCGTCTCTCTGTCAAGTGTGCCGAAACCTTCATCAAGGAAGAGTGAATTGAGCTGTGCACGTCCCCGGCTCAGATCCGCGAGTGCGAGTGCTAAAGCGAGACTTGTCAAAAAGGATTCACCACCAGAGAGCGTCTCAACAGGACGTTCTTCGTTAGCATTCCACCGATCAATAACCGTCAAATCACCAATAGACTCGACTTTAAGTTGGTAGCGTTCCGAGGTGAGGTATTTTAACTGCTCGTTTGCTAAACTGCCCATCTGCTTGAACATAATCTCCAGCGCAAAGTCCCGCAATTCGTTTCTGGGGATTGTGTCCTGTAAATTTTTCCAACGACTCAATTCCGCTTCGGCTGCAGCGATTTTAGTACCGAGTGCCTCACGTTTTTTAAGGGCATCTTTTAGGTTGTTAATTCTCTCCTGCTGCGCGCCTACCTCTTGCTGTGCAGCTTGAAACTGCTTCCCGACTTCTTCCGCTTCGGTCTCAATCCGTGCGAATGCCTCTGGATCAAACGGCGTTTCCTCAAATCGTCCTTTCAAGTCAGCGATTGTTAACCGGAGTTGTTGTTTTTCATCCTCATGATCATTAATCTGGTCGGTGAATTCATGTATCTGTGTCTCGTCTCGGAAGGCATCGCCGTGTGCTTCTGGTGACTCAAATCCAACATCACTTAACTTATTGAAGTAAATTTGGTGTGTCGTTTGAAAATTTCCACTGCATACTTCATGCTGCCTCTCGCAATGCTCATAGGTAGTCTGTTTCTGAGTGAGCAGTGTTTGACTGTCCCCCAATTTCTGTTCAGCATCATCGCGCTCAGCCTCTTTCGACTGCAGCTCGGTTTCCAATTTATCAATAGCGGAGTCAATTTCATCTTCCGTTTCCAATCCATCAGTCTTCTCACGAACAGCATCCAGAAATACTTTCCCTGCGCGTCGGTATTTGTCTATCTCATCTTGTAAGCTGTTGAGGTTATTTCGTAAAGTATCAAGGCTGTTCTGGTCTGTTTCAATCTTAGCATCAAGCAGTTTAAGGTCAGTCTTTGCAGTATCTAACTTGTCCTTGTGTGTCGTTACTTCCAAAATCGTCTCACTAAATTGATTCAGTGCTGCATCTGGAGAAACACCATGAAAAACATCCGGTAGGAACTCCCAAAAACGTTCCTCAATAGCCGCTATATCCGCTTGTAAATCCGCAACGGTATTTTTCGCATCTTGTAACTGTTTTTCAGCTTGGTTCAGAGATTTATCCTCACGTACAATGTCAGTTTCACAGGTCTTAAGTTGCTGTGCAACCATTTCGTAAGCGTGCGATGCCGCCGTGTGTGCTTGATCAACTTCTCCGAGGTCTGAAATCGCAATATCCACATCCGTAATCTGTTCAACGATCCAATTGGACGAAATAGTAACATCTTCAGCGATCCAGTCGAACGAAATCGTGCGGTCTGGATAAATCTCATCCCACTGTCTTTGGAGCGACTTACTCTCATCTCCAAACGCCTCCGCTTCTGCAGTAAGTTCCTGCATTTGGCTGACGGAGTTCCGCACATCTTGTTGAAGTTGAACCTGTTTCGTCCGCAAATCCTGCCTCTGATCTTGTGAAGTTTGTTCGTAGGCTTTCGCATTCGCCAAAGCAGCCTCAGCATCTTGCAGCAAATTCTCACTTTCAGCCTCTACAACATCAGCAAACGGATGCTCCGTAGCACCACATACCAAACACGGGTCGCCAGTATGAAGATGTTGTCGGAGTTGGTTAATCGGGTTTGCTAACAGAGCAGATCGTAGTGCCGCATCACAGCGGTGGATCACTTCTGAGGCGCGCCGACACACTATCTCTTGCTCTCGCAATTCTTCCTCAATTTGCTCAAGTTCCGCATTCAATGTGGATATAGTATCAGTTAATTCGCGCGACCGCTCTGAGATGTCTTCCGAATTCTTAATCACTTCTTCATATCCCTGCACGACGGGGTATGCCTGGGCTAATTGTTGTTTTCGGTCAGTCCACTCCTCGCGGGTTCCAATTGCCAGAAGTTTGTTCAATTCAACAGTAGCCGTTTTCAATATAGTCTCTGCATTCGTCTTTTTTACAAGCCGTTCTTCACGCGTTTTGGACAACGCCTTAATTTGACGTTTCAGTGACGATACTTTTTTGAGATGCTCTGTTTCATTTGCCAATGTGGTTTCTAACTGTTTCTGTTGTGAATCGAGTTGTGTCAGAAGAACGTTAGCCCGATTGAGACGGTGCTGCCTGTCTGATGGAAGCGGATTCTCATCTAAGAAGGTCTGCGCCTCATTAATATGTTTTTTTAACTTGGTTTGTTCAATCTCGCTGTCAGTTAATTGGGATGAAAGTGTGCCAATCTGATTGTTCAAGTCAGTCAATTTTGGGGTCCGGTTATCGGCTTCGGTCAACTGATTCGCGGCTCGTTCTACATCCAATTTAGCGGAGGTATAAACATCTATTTTTTTCATGTGTTCAGTTGACGCTGTCTGATACGCACCTTCTTTTTCATCAAAATCGGCTTGGTCAATCTTTACCTGTTCTTCCGCATCTTTTTTCTCAGTGGTTGCTATATGAAGTCCTTTCTCTGCTTTTTCGAGATCTGATTTTGCGGTATCATACGCCTGTTTTTCAGAGCGTAGATCTTTAGCAAGTTCAGCATTCTCTCGTTCTGCTTGGAGTGCGTCAATCTCCGGTTGGAGTTCTAAGAGTTCTGCTTGACGTTCTTCTGAGGATTTAAGTTTTTCGTAGTCTTCTCTGCGTTTCGTTTCCGAATCTTTGTTATGCTGGATTTCTTGGGTTCGTGTCTCTAATACATCAGCTTCGTTTTTCAATCTGCCAAGTTTGGTCTCGGCATCCGTAAGCTGCTCAGGAGAGGCCACTGGGATTTTTTCTACTTCCGCAATGACATCGGCATGTGCTGCCTCAATCTCGGTAACCTTTTCATTTAACCTGTCTTTCAGTACATCATAGATACTAATACCAGCTGTGGCTTCCAAGATTGTCCGTCTATGTTCCTTACTCGCCTTCAAGAAAGCAGCGAATTCGCCTTGTGCAAGCATGACAGACCGTCTAAAGGCACCAAAATCTAATCCTAAGATAGATTCTACCTCTTCGCTCACTGTCTTTTGGCTTGGACCGAGTGCCTTCCCTTTACCACTCAGTTTATCGCTGACCAACTTATCATCCTCTGCGTAAGACAAGCGTACCTCTGCGGAACTTCTACGCCTAAGAGACCAAGACGCAATGTAACGGGTTCCGTTTGCCACAAAATGTACTTCAGCGGATCCTTCTTTTTCACCATGACTAATGAGGTGCCTCGGATGCTGACTTCCCGTTCCACTCAAGCGAGGCGTGTTCGCATAAAGTGCGACACAAATTGCATCCAACAACGTCGTTTTCCCTGCCCCTGTTGGACCAGTAATTGCAACAAGAGACGCGTCACTTAATAGTGGACTTTCAAAATCAATATCTATTTCTTCACGAAAACTATTTAGGTTCTTAAGCTTGAGTCTACATATTTTCATTCAGTTCCCTCAACCATCTGGATTAATTCACGAAAAGTTTGTGATAAGGTTTTATCAGGCGACTGTCCATCATACTTCGCTTTATGAAATTGTTCAAAGATTTCCTCAGGACGTTTCATATCTTCGACAGGTATTTCCAATCCGTGTGTCATCTCCGCTGATTCAATTTCAACACTCAAGACATCACCACCGCGCTCACCGAACTTTTGCCGAATTATATCACTGATACCAACCACAGGTTTGCTTAACGCCAATTTGACTTGGATATACGTCCCTGTCCAGTCGTCCCGCTTCAATGCTTCTAAAAGAAATAATGATTCATCAGTGGTCACAGTAAGAAGTTCCTTAAAAACAGGAATCTCAATACCCTCATCTCGCACCAGCGTGCCATCGTCCGATAACTCCAGCAGATACACTTTTTTCTTATAACTGGTTTCGTTAAACCTCAGCGGAATTGGTGAACCTGAATACCGAATTGGATAAGGTGTACCTTCGATTGTTTGCGGTCTGTGGAGATGCCCCAAGGCGATATAACTCACGTCTTTAGGGAAATCGCTGGTGCGGATACGGGTCGCCCCGCCAATCTGGATATTGCGTTCAGAATCGGTTATTGTTCCGCCTTGGACAAAGAGGTGCCCCATCAAAATTTTGGGAAGTTCCGTCGGCATAGCGGAAACACATTCGGTATAGAAGGATTTCAGTCGTTCCCGATACCGATCGTTCCTTTCTATCTCTGTCTCATAAGAGACATGGGGAAGGTCTGTCTCGGTTAGGTAAGGCACAGCCGCAACCATTACTCGTGGGTTGTCGGGCGGAAAGGGTAACACACATTTGGAAGCATCCTTTGTCTCACCGACGACGTAAATCCTACCCATCTTCAGGAATTCTCGTGGGGCTTCCAAATGCCGAGCCGAATCGTGATTGCCTGCGGTAATTACGGTGTCGGTATCTGTTTCATTAAAAAGTCGATACAGGAATTGATAGTATAGGTTGGTTGCTTCAGCTGAGGGAAGAGAGGTATCAAAAATATCTCCTGAAACGAGCAGGAGTTCGACATCATGATACTGAATGGTTTCAAGGAGCCAGTCCAAGAATTGTTCGTGTTCATCAAGTCGGGAACGTTCGTGGAGCCGTTGGCCGATATGCCAATCGGCAGTGTGCAGAATTTTCATAGAGGTCTGTGAATCACCCAAGGGTATATTGAATTCTTGCTTGATTTTTTGTGTATATGGACGTTTCCAAGTAGGAAACGCCACTACTCTGAGAAGATGTAATCAGATTATTATAACAAATCTCAGATTCATTTTCAAATGGATTACCGGAAAACCGTAAATCTGAGTGCCCGTGTTCCGCGAAGGATTTAATCTCTAATATCATTAAGGGAACTTCCTAAAAAAACGCCGCTGCACAGCATAAACGATCCGACATTTATTGCGCATTTTATTACTTTTTTTGCGTAAATACCTACAATTTTTGCGTATTGGTCGTAGAAGGCATATCGCAAATGGATGTCATTGCCTACTATTTTACAATTAATTAAGTGGCATTCTCATTTTGATGAATCCAATGTGTGCCTACGTTTTAAGCACATCATTGTAAAATATATCCCGTGATTTAATTGGTTTAGATACAAATATTCATCTGGGTAAAGGAATTGGCACAAAATTTGCTTATAATGCTACTAATTGACTGTGATTTATCACTATAAAGCATAAAAAATATATATATTACAAAATATTTAATGATTCTATATGCTTTTTACCATTTAACCAACACAGAAACCGCTGTGCATTTTATCAAACACGGTGCAGCTTACTTGAAATCAAAGGAATTGAAACTATGAAAAGATTTTTCACATTTCTCATTATTATCATCACGCTCAGTTGTTGGCAATCTATGCGAGCAGAAGGTTCACCCGGTCCGAAAATAGAGGGACCCTGGACGTGGATGATCGCATCAACTGGAGGTGAAGGTGGGGCAGCCGCTGCCGCTTCAGGGAAAGATTTTTTAGCGCGAGCCAGTGGAGGTGCGGTAACGGAGAGACACATTGCCAATAGCGGGGCAATAGTCGGAGATCCCGTCGGAAATCGGGTGTGGACTGCTGGAAAACTCGCACCAAAAGGAAACAACAACATCTCAGGGATGCTAAATAGAATCGGATTAGGAGGTAAGAGGGATAGGCACGTTGCGTATGGTAGTATTTCACTGAACAGCCCAAGGCAACAAAGAACAAGAATGCATGTAGGGAGTGATGATGCCGTTAAGATATGGCTCAACGGTGCTTTGGTTCACAAAAAATATAGTAATCGAAGTGCCACTGATTATCAAGGATCTTTCACTGTAACCTTGAAAGCGGGAAAAAATAACTTGTTAGTCGCTGTTTATGATAACGTAGGCAACTGGAGTGGATTTTTCGGATTTGAAAACGATGCGTCATACAGTGTTATACCAGCGGATACTGTGCTTAGCATCTCCCCTTCACCGGTAACATCGCCTCCAATCGGGGAACGATTAACGTTTAACGTGAATATCGTTGGTGGTGAATCAGTAGCCGGCTATCAGGTAATAGTGCAGTTCGATCCAACCGCCCTCCGTTATGTTGAAACCAGCAAGGGGGATTATTTAGGTAGTGATGCATTTTTTGTGCCACAAGATATAGGTGGTGGTCACTTGGGGCTTGCTTTAACAGCGCTCACTGGCGTTAGCAGTGGAGATGGCACGCTTTCAACTATCACATTTGAGGTCTTGTCAATGAAAGCATCCACCTTAACTTTATCAGAGGCACGGATTTCCGACAGCCAAGGTAATACTTTCCGCCCGCATGTTAAGAGAGGAGAGGTACTTGAACCACCCGATCTAAAAACGGATGTGAACGACGATGGGGTCGTCAACATTCAGGATTTAGTATGGGTTGCCATAGAGTTCGGTAAAACCGGACAGATTTCTGCGGATGTCAACGATGACCGTGTTGTCAATATCGCGGATCTCGTTTTGGTTGCTGGAGATCTTGGCACGCGTGTTGGTGCGTCGCCCTTATATCCTGATGCTTTGGCGGTGTTTACTGTCTCAGAAGTTCGCGAGTGGCTATCGCAGGCATATCAGCTTAACAATATCAATGCTGACTATCAGAGAGGTATCTTGGTACTTGAACAACTCTTAGCGGCGTTGACACCTAAAGAGACAAGGCTATTGTCTAACTATCCCAATCCGTTCAATCCGGAGACGTGGATACCCTACCAGTTGGCGAAAGCAAGCGATGTTAAGATCACCATTTACGATACGCGAGGTGTTGTTGTTCGGAAGTTGGAGTTGGGATATCAACCTCCGGGTTACTACACCGAACGGAGCCGCGCAGCGTATTGGGATGGACGCAACAATGTCGGTGAACGTGTCGCAAGTGGTCTCTATTTCTATCAACTACAGGCGGATAACGTTTCACTCTTGCGAAAGATGCTTATTCTGAAGTAGTTAGCACTAACGGGCATTCAGCGAGAAACTCGAGTTTCGACTATAGGGAGGGTCGGGAATCGGAGTTCCCTCCTACAGCACTGAATTGCCCTGTAATAAAGGAATTTAACTTGACTATTAGTGAAAAAAAACATATAATTAGTCATACCGGTTCATAATAATAATAATATTAAAATATAAATAATAAGAGCGAATTATGCTTATTTAACTTTCTATTATTTAGGTAAAATTTATTAATTAGGTTCGGTGCAGCAGAATCCATTAGCCATTCCAAAATAAGGATTATACCATAATGCCCAAAGGACCAACGATACAACACAACGGACAATCTCTGGCTAAACGTCCTATTACCAGACGAGATTTCCTTTCCACAAGCTTGAAAGCAAGCGCAGCCACCTTCACAACCGGACTCCTACCAAAACGAAATGCTAACGCCCAAGGACAATATAACGTTCTATTTATCACCGTAGATGACCTGCGACCTATGCTTGGATGCTATGGGTATTCAGAGATGTACACGCCCAATATTGATAGAATCGCAGAGCGAGGAACAGTTTTTAAGAGTGCCTATTGTCAATATCCGCTCTGCAGCCCATCTCGAACTTCAATGATAACAGGACTACGTTCAGAAACAACAACTGTATCAAACAATTCAACAGATTTTCGATGGATGCTGCCCGACGTAGTGACACTTCCTCAGCACTTCAAGAAATACGGCTATCATACAAAATCTGTGGGTAAAATTGCCCACCGTAATCGATTCCAAGATGATGAACGTTCATGGAGTGCCCCCTCATGGAGACCAACGAAAGCATCTCTTAATACAGAGTCTACTCCGATTAATACAGAGTCTACTCTGTCTTGGCAGGCACTTGACGTTGCAGATGATGCACTCAAGGATGGAATAACTGCAAAGCATGCAGCAAATATATTGCAGAAAATTCGAGACAAACATTTTTTTCTCGCTGTTGGCTTCTACAAACCGCATTTACCCTTCCATGTTCCAAAGAAGTATTACGAATTATACAATGGTGAGAACTTCAACCTTCCGCCCTCTTCAAGTCTGCCCGCCAGTCTGCCTAGCGTTGCCTCAACTATTGCTAATAGCGGATTAGAGTGGGTTAGACGTTATCAAGATGTTCCCCGTAACGGTATTATCTCGGATGAGAAAACGTTAGAACTCATTCGGGCGTATGCTGCATCAGTAAGTTATATGGATGCACAAGTCGGACGGGTTTTAGACCAGTTAGATGCGAATAAGTTAACTGAAAAGACTGTCATTGTTTTTGTGGGAGACCACGGCTTTCATCTTGGGGAACATGGGAGATGGGGGAAAAATTCTCTTTTTGAGGTGTCCCTCCATTCACCATTGATCGTCAGTGTCCCAGGGCAGACTTATCGTAGCGTTGAAACGGATGCTCTCACCGAACTCGTTGATATCTACCCAACACTGTGCGATGCTTGCCAACTTCCAATACCTTCGCAATTAGAAGGTCTGAGTCTGCTGCCTGTCATTGAGGAACCGAAGCGTCCATGGAAAACTGCTGCCTTCAGCCAACTTAAGTCAGCAAATGTTATCGGAAATTCTATGCGTACAGAACAATACCGATACACCGAGTGGGGACACCATGGAAGCCAAGGACGGGAACTTTATGATTATTACACTGACCCAGATGAAACTGTCAATATAGCGGATCAGCCAGAAAATGTAATACTCGTTGCGAATCTGAGCAAACAGCTGCACGCTGGATGGCAAGCAGCGTTGCCAGATGTATCAAAAAATATTCCGGTCTCAACAACGTCACCGTGGGACATAAATGACGATCATGTTGTCGATATCCAAGATCTCCACTTGATTTCAAGCAACTTTGGTCTGAAGATTCGAACACATCCGAAAGTTGACGTGAACAGAGATGGTAACGTTGACCTCACCGACTTGTTGCTTGTTTCCGCGCATTTAGGTGTATCCAGTGGTCCTAACGCTCCACCAGCAGACTTCAATATCCGTCCAGAACATTTTGACCTTGTAGAAAAATGGCTCACAGAGGCACGCTTAGCAGATGATGGCTCTGATGTTTTTCGACAGGGCATTACGAACTTAGAACACCTAATCAATACAGCCTCACCGGTAGAAACAATGCTCTTGCCTAACTATCCAAATCCTTTTAATCCAGAGACGTGGATACCGTATCAGTTGGCGAAAGCAAGCGATGTGCAGATGCTCATTTACGACACACGCGGCACTCTCGTTCGTCGTCTTGAATTAGGACACCAATCGGCTAGTTATTACACAAGTAAGAGCCGTGCGGCATATTGGGACGGTCGTAATTCCTTGGGAGAACGCGTTGCCAGCGGCATTTATTTCTATCAGCTACAAGCAGGTAACCTTGTATCCTCACGGAAGATGCTTATCCTAAAGTAGTGGGTAAACGCTCTGGTTCTTTTAACCTCTAGCACCTATATTAGGAAGGACTTTGCGCGTATCCATCTTAATTTTAGAATACTCCAGTTTATTACAATGAAAGGAAACAATCGACACTATGAAAAGATCTTTCACATATTTTTCACTGCTTTGTCTTACCCTTAGTTGTTTATTTAGCCTGGCAAACGCACAGTTCGCGAATGTCCCCGCGGAAGAAGCAGTAGTAGAAAGAGAAGTAATTGATTTTCTCTCAGCGGGTCCGAAAATAACAGGACCGTGGTTATGGATGATTGTCCCTACAGGTATGCACGCAGGTGTAGAAGCCGCAGCTTCAGGAAGAGATTATCTCTCAAGAGCCAGCGGGGGATCCATAAAAGAAAATCATATTGCCAAGAGGGGGGCAACTGAAGGTGCTCCTGTTGGAGACAAGGTATGGACTTGGGGTAAACTACCTCCGTTTAGGAGTGATAACATCACATGGACAGTAAACAATATCGGTTTGGGAGACGGTGGCGACATAAATTACCATGTTGCTTACGGTTCAATCGCCTTAGAATCCCCTCGGAGACAAGAGACCACGATGTACGTTGGGAGTGATGATGCTGTAAAGGTCTGGCTCAATGGCAAGTTGGTTCACAACAAATCGATTGACGGAGGTAATCTTGGCTACCAAGACTCTTTCCCTATCACCCTGAAAAAGGGCAAAAATGTCTTATTGGTTGCAGTTTACGAGAAATGGGGTATCTGGAGTGGCTTTTTCGGGTTTGAAATTGATGCAGAGTATACTCTCATTGTTCCTGAGGGTCCGAAAATTGAGGGACCGTGGGTATGGATGATTGTGCCGACAGGGGAAATTTCAGGCGCAGAAGCTGCGGCTTCAGGCAGAGATTATCTCGCAGAAACCAGCTTCGGAACCGTCAAAGAAAAGCAGATCGCCAAGCAAGGCGCGACCGCTGGGGGCATAGTTGGAAACCAAGTATGGACTATAGGTAAACTCCCACCGACAGGCGAGGATAATATTAATGAGGCAGTGAATGCTATCGGTTTGGGAAACGGTGGCGACATAAATTACCATGTTGCTTATGGTTCGATCTCCTTGGAGTCCCCTCTGGAACAGAACACCACGATGTATGTTGGTAGTGATGATGCTGTTAAGGTCTGGCTCAACGGCGAGTTGGTTCACAATAATCACATTGCCCGAGGTGCCTTTGATTACCAAGACTCTTTCCCTATCAACCTGAAAAAGGGCAAAAATGTCTTATTGATTGCTGTTTACGAGTCGGTAGGTGCTTGGAGCGGATTTTTTGGGCTTGAAAGGATCGCTGAATATAACCTCATTGATCCCCCACCACCCCGTGTTAGAGGTGTAATACCTGACTTCACGTTGGCTGCGCAAGTACGATCAACGTTGGGATTGGAGCCAAAAGTAGCCATCACAGCGGATGCACTGCGCAAACTAACAAAACTGATCGCTAATGATAGGGGCATTAAAAACCTGACGGGTCTTGAACATGCCACGCAATTAAGGTCATTATCTCTCACCGGTAATCGAATCAGCGATTTCAGTTCACTTGCCGGACTAAAGAAACTAAAAGTATTATCTGTTGGTAATAATAGGCTTCAAGGGACTGGTTCCCTTGTTACGCTCCTTAATAACAATCCGAACTTGAAACTGGATATAAGTGTCCCAACAGATGAACATCCCCCAATATATTGGCTAACCTCCGTTACTACTGACCACGCTGGAAGCCGTATCACCTCTCCTGTCAAGTTACAACGTTTGACGAGTATCTCAGACAATGTAGAAACCATTTGGGAAAGTAGTAGTCCAGTCATTGATAATTTGACGAGACTTTCTGTCGATACGAGGGCAGGCAAGTTGTACTGGATAGAAAAAATAGATGCGTCGCGCAGCGAAATCAAAAGAATCAATCTTGAAGGAGATCCAAATGTCAAAACACTCGCAACGTTAAATAGTGTTCTCCATAGCATTGTCGTTGACCCGAAGGGGCGCAAACTTTATTGGACCAACTCACGCGGGAAAATCCAGCGTTCTAATCTCAGTGGGAAACACATTAAAACTCTTGTCCAAAACATCACTCCGGATGGCACCTTAGATATTACCTTAGATACAGAAGGGGGTAAGTTGTACTGGACAGAAGGGCTTAGTATTCGGCGCGCAGACCTGAGCGGGGAAAACATTGAAAACGTTGTAACAGCCGTAAGTGACACTGGCACTGCACTTCTTGTGGGCAGTATCGCTATCGCTGGGCGTAAACTCTATTGGAACCAGCTGGAAGTTGACGCGACGAAGTATTCTAATGCTTTCAATAGCTGGGGAATACGCATTTTGCGTTCTGACCTTGATGGATCGAACAGAGAAGAACTCGTTGCTGATGGATCTGTCGGACTCAATTTTGTAGTAGATGTTGCCGGTGAGGCACTGTACTACACTAATTTTCCCTTCAATTCGGGTTCACACATTTTTCGGACAGACCTTGATGGCTCAGAAGGTGAGATTGCTGTTCACTACACAGAGAACAATGGTCCATCCACCATTGCCTTAGATATCCCGTTCACCGCCGTTGCAGCGGAACGTACGAACAACACACTTGCAGCAGCACCCCAAGTAGCAATGCCTGACCAGACCGGTCTGCTTTCCAATTATCCAAATCCGTTCAACCCTGAAACATGGATACCCTATCAGTTAGCGAAAGCAAGTGATGTGAAAATCACCATTTACGATACGCGCGGCGTTGTTGTTCGGAAGTTGGAGTTAGGGCATCAACCGCCAGGCTTCCACACCGAACGAAGTCGTGCAGCGTATTGGGACGGACGCAACAATGTCGGTGAACGTGTCGCAAGTGGTCTCTATTTCTATCAACTACAGGCAGATAACGTTTCGCTCTTGCGGAAGATGCTTATTCTAAAATAGTTAGCACTAACGGGCATTCAGCGAGAAATCCGAGTTTCGACTATAGAGAGGGTCGGGAATCGGAGTTCCCTCCTACAGTACTGAATTGCCCTGTAATATCTGTTAGGCGAGGTCATCGTGCCTCGCCTTTTCTATTCTCAGAATCGGATTATTCTCCGCATCATACGCCACAACCCTCGCATGCGCTTTTCTCAAGCAAACTTACCATTGAATTATTTTATTGACCTAATTGGCAAATTATGGGTCTACACCTACATTTTTTGTTGAATTTGGTGCAGGTGAAATGCAGATAATCTACGTTTTATACAAATTTTGTATCTTGACTACAATATTTAATTTGACTTTTAAGTGGAAAAAAACATATAATTATGCCGTTTTAACCCATTGAATTAAACCAGTTATATAAGTATATATATTGGTTTAAAATGGTTTTAGGTGATTTTCGGAGGGAATCGCGGGGTAGAATCGGAATCGGAGATCCTTCTACAGTTGTAAATCATTGCCCAACACAATATTTTTTTTCGTAATGTAACGTTTTACGAAAAAAATGTGTCTTTAATATTGTGGTAATATAATTGTGCGGACAGTATTTCATTGCACAAAGTCCGAGACTCCGTGCTTAATTTGATGTTTCAGTGGATATCAACGCAGCCGAATCTGTTCATGAGGAGGAAACTCCGTGGAGAGAGAAGACGATGTTCAATTGATTCATGACGTTTTATCAGGCGACGACTCAGCATTCGACATTTTATGGTCACTATAGCTAATTTTACTTACTAATGAAAGGAATGAAGTGAAAATATGAAAAGGTTGTACACATATCTTTCTATCGTTTGTCTCACACTTAGTTGTTTATTTAACATTGCAAACGCACAAATCGCAGAAGAACCTGTAGAAGAAGGACCGGTCGAGGAATTGCCAGTCGAGGATATTCTTGTAGCAGATGAGGATATTCTTGTAGCAGATGAGGATATTCTTGTAGAGAACCCCGTTGAAGTTTATTTTCCCACAGCAGGTCCGAAAATAACAGGACCCTGGTTATGGATGATTGTCTCTACGGGTAAGCATACTGGCATAGAGGCTGCAGCTTCAGGAAGAGATTATCTCGCAAGAGCCAGCGGTGGGTCAGTGAAAGAAAAGCAGATCGCCAAGAAGGGAGCAAATGAGGGTGATCCCGTCGGAGATAAGGTATGGACTATAGGTAAACTCGCACCATTCGACGGTAACAATATCGGTTGGATGGTGAACGATATCGGTTTGGGGGCTGGTGGCGATATAGATGATCACGTTGCTTACGGTTCGATCTCCTTAGAGTCGCCTTCGGAACAAGAAACCACGATGTACGCAGGAAGTGATGATGCTGTTAAGGTCTGGCTCAACGGTGAGTTGGTTCACAACAACCCGATTGATCGAGCTGCTCAGGGCTACCAAGACTCTTTTCCTGTCACCCTGAAACAGGGCAAAAATGTCTTATTGGTTGCTGTTTACGAGTGGGGAGGTGGTTGGAGTGGATTCTTTGGGCTTGACAAGAATGCCGAGTATCGCCTCATTCTTCCGCCAACACCAGAGGGTCCGAAAATAGAGGGACCGTGGGTATGGATGATCGTACCGACGGAAAATAAATCAGGTGGAGCGGCTGCGGCTTCAGGAAGAGATTATCTCGCAAGAGCCAGCGGCGGGTCCGTCAAAGAAAAGCAAATCGCTAAGAAAGGCGCGACTGCTGGGGACGTCGTTGGGAACCATATCTGGACGATAGGCAAACTGGCACCGATAGGCCAGGATAATATCAATGAGGCAGTGAATGCTATCGATTTAGGAACTGGTGGTAATATCGATCACCATGTTGCTTACGGTTCGATCTCCTTAGAGTCGCCTTCGGAACAAGAGACTACGATGCATGTTGGGAGTGATGATGCCGTTAAGGTTTGGCTCAACGGTAAGTTGGTTCACAACAACCCGATTAATCGCGGTGCTTTTGATTACCAAGATTCTTTCCCTGTCACCCTGAAAGAGGGCAAAAATGTCTTATTGATTGCTGTTTACGAATTAGAAAGCGGTTGGAGCGGGTTCTTCGGGTTTGAAAGCGATGCTGAGTATAGTCTCATCGTTCCTGATCCTCCTCGTGTAAGAGGTGTAATACCTGATTTCAAGTTAGCTGCACAAGTCAGATCAACATTGGATTTGGATCCAAACGCTGACGTCACAGAGGAAGCGTTAGGCAAGTTAATCAGACTAAAAGCTAACGATCTCGGTATAAAAGACCTCACCGGTCTGGAATATGCCACGAAGTTACGGTCATTATCCGTTACTGGTAACCAAATTAGCGACTTCAGTCCACTCGCTGGACTCAAGAAACTAAATGTGTTATCCGTTGCCAATAATGGGATTCAAGGAACTGGTTCTCTTATTCCGCTACTTAATAACAATCCGAACTTGAAAATGGATATCTATATTCCAACGGATGAACATCCACCATTGTATTGGTTAACTTCCCTTACTACTGACTATACTGGAGGTCGCATCACCTCTCCTATCAAACTACAACGCCTGATGAGTGTTTCAGCAACGGTAGAAACGCTTTGGGAAAGTAGTAGTCCAGTTACCAGTAATATAACGCGATTTGCTATAGATAGAGTAGCAGGCAAGTTGTACTGGACGGAAAACATAGTTGAGTCTCGTAGCGAAATCAAGAGTATCAATCTTGAGGGAGAACCAAACGTTCAAACACTCGTAACAGTAAACAGTGCTATCCGCAGTATTGCTGTCGACCCAAAGGGACGTAGCCTTTACTGGACGAACTCGCGCGGGAAAATCCAGCGTTCTAATCTCAACGGAAAGCACATCAAAACCCTTGTCCGAGACCTCAATGCGGATGGCACCTTAGATATCGCATTAGATGTAGAAGAGGGTAATTTATACTGGGCAGAAGGCCTAAATATCGAGCGAGCGGATCTCAACGGGAAGAACATTGAAACCGTTGTGACAGCCTCAAGTGACACTGGCGTAGCAATTGCCGTGCTCAATATCGCTATCGCTGATCGCAAAGTCTATTGGAACCAGTTGGAAGTTGACCCAACGAAATTTCCCAATACCCCCAATAACTTGGGCGGCAGCATCCGGCGCGCCGACCTTGATGGATCGAATATTGAAAAACTTGTTGCTGATGGATCTGTGGGATTCGATTTTGCTGTGGATGTTGCCGGTCAGGCACTGTACTACACAAAAACCCCGTTTGACCCAGGGACACACATTCGTCGGGCGGACTTCGACGGTTCAGAAACTCAACTTGCTGTTTACTACGAAGGGAGCAGCGGTCCCTTGACGATCGCTTTGGGGACACCCATGGAATCCGTTGCAGCGGAATCTATGCGCAGCGAACTTGCAGCAGCACCACAAGCAGCAACACCTGACCAGACCGGTCTGCTTGCGAACTATCCGAATCCGTTCAATCCGGAGACGTGGATACCCTATCAGTTGGCAAAAGCAAGCGATGTTAAGATTACCATTTACGATACGCGTGGCGTTGTTGTTCGGAAGTTGGAGTTGGGACATCAACCCCCAGGCTTCTATACCGAACGCAGCCGCGCAGCGTATTGGGATGGACGCAACAATGTCGGTGAACGTGTCGCAAGTGGTCTCTATTTTTATCAACTACAGGCAGATAACGTTTCGCTCCTGCGGAAAATGCTTATTCTGAAGTAGTCCGACACCCTGTAACTTAATAATTTCTGTTAGGCGAGGTCACCGTGCCTCGCCTTTTTTATTCTCAGAATCAAGATTTATCGGATAGCAAATGAAATTGTTCCATCTTGCCTAAAAAATATAATTGTGCTAAATTTTAAGCCTACGCTACAATCGTTCATTTTTACACCCGTTGTCTACAACGCAATATAATATTTTCCTCAGAAAAATGTAGATTCCCCAATTGCAATGACGGGGGAGATAAGGAGTTAATTTCATGAGTAACAACGGAAGGACTATCACCGCAGAACTTGAAGAAATGGAAGTCTATGGCGAAACACGGGTTGGATGGGATGAAAACACACCTATCAATGAAACCGTTGACGCCGAAGGAAACCTTTTCCCCGGTAAAAGGGGATTTGGTGTGGCAGACCCGCTCTCGCCGAAACGTCGGGTCTACGATGATCCAGAAGTCGAGGCACTACGCGAAAAACTGCGTGAACACAACGGCGTCCGTGGACTCGAAATCTGTGAACCACACGAAGTCAAGAAAATCGCACGAATTTTTCATCGCGACGGTTTCGTAGTGGTCAAAGACCTCCTCAACGCTGAACAACTCGCTCGCTGGAGAGAGGGATGCGCTGAAGCACTTCGGGACATCCTTTCGATTCCTGGTCCTGAAAATCGGAAATACACGACTGAAACCGGACGTCTACCGCATCGTTATAGCTACGGCACCTCTTCCGCTTCGAGACAGATGCTCCATCATCCGGCTTGGGCGAGCATGATTGACTTGCCGACGACAACGCCTCTCGTCACAGAAATTTTCGGTTCCTCAGATTATCGGGTATGGGGTTCCGGTGGAGACCTTTGCCTTCCTGGGGCAGTAGAGTACCAACACTTACACCCCGATGGTAGAGATCCGCAGCACCTTTCCGAAGCACGTATCAAGCAAGCGGAATTAGTCGGCGTGGAACTCCGCAGGGACGACGATGGAAACCTTGATGTCCCGACACAAAAGATGATTATGGAGATGACACCGCCGACTGTAACGATTAATTTCGTGATGTGCGACCTGACGTGGGAAAACGGTCCGATTCGTCAGATTCCAGGCACACACACCTTACAACAGAATCCGCCACCTCCTGGTGACGAACCCGATTGGATGAAACATTCAACGCTCGTCGGGGCAAGTGCGGGTGCTGGCGTATTCAGAGACAACCGGGCATGGCACGGTGCAACGCCTAATCTTTCAAGAGAAATTCGGGCATTACCAAACGTTGAATATGCCGCTCCATGGCGCTCACAACACGGTTTTAGCAGGATTATGCCCCACGAAATCTGGGAAACATTGACACCACACGCACAGAAATTGTGTGAATGGATCAAGGCAGATCCAGGTGTCTGGCCACCCGGTGCGGGTATTATGCATCCACTCGCAAGCAAGCGCGCAGAAGCAGCAAAGGGACGAAACGGTTAGTAGAAGGAGATACAAATGTTAAACTGGGGTGTTATGGGCGCGGGTGGCATTGCTTATGTCTTCTGCAACGGAATGCGTTTTACAGATAGTGGGCAGATTCTCGCCGTTGCGAGTCGCACGCAATCGCGTATAGACAGACTCGCCAACGATTACAGCATTCCTCGCCAATACAACGACTACGACGGTTTGTTGACTGATGACGATATTGATGCTGTCTATATTGCAACGATCCATCCACTTCATGAGGAGTGGGCGATAAAGTGTGCCGAAGCGGGGAAACACCTTCTCATCGAGAAACCGATTAGTATGAATCACGCCGAAGCGGCTGCCATGGTCGAAGCGGCGCGTGAAAACGATGTGTTTCTCATGGAAGCCTTTATGTACAGGTGCCACCCCCAGATAGCAAAGGTGGTTGAACTGATACAAAACGGTAGGATCGGCGAGATCCTCGTTATCCGCTCAGTATTCGGATACCGATCAAATTTTAATCCGCAAAGCCGAATTTTCAACCGTGAAATAGGGGGCGGCGGTATTTTGGACATTGGGTGCTATACCGCCTCAATGACTCGGAAAATGGCGGGTGCTGCTGAAAACAAGTTGTTTCTTAATCCTGTTGAGGTAAAAGGGAATGGAAAAATCGGTCCTACCGGTGTTGATCATATCGCAGCAGCGACGCTGAAGTTTGAAAACGGGATTATTGGCGAGATAATCGCTGCCGTTGAATGCAGTCTGGGTAGCAGCGTCATTATCTTTGGATCAGAAGGGTCAATCACGATTCCGAGTCCATGGTTGCCTTCCTCGCCTTGTCGGAATGCGCGAGAACCGCTGCCACTTGATACGGTCTTCCCGTCAACACAAATCATTGTTGAGTCTAACCAAACCCGCGAAGAGATTACGGTTGATGTAGATCGGGATCTCTTTACGCTCGAAGCAGACACGGTAGCCAACCATATTGCGGATCGTCAAGCACCAGCGATGTCTTGGGACGACACACTCGGTAACATGCAGCTGCTGGACGCTTGGCTTGCTGAGGTAGGCGTCGTTCATTGATGCGTGTGAAAATGTAGGATCACAATTATTCAGGAGTCATTACCGATGGCAAAGGACGAAATTTTTCAGGAACGTGTTGTGCGTGTCGAGAAGCCGTCGGCGCACTTTACACTACTTCGTAACCCGACTGGCGAGTTCCTCGGCGTATCCGACACCAACGAACTTTCTGTCTTTGATTATGTTGACGATAAGGCGATATGGGATAAAGTTGACGGCAGCAGTGCTTATCGTCATGTCGTTACCGATCTGCTACTGGAAGCAGAATCTGCAAATTCTGACAGTGGCTGTTACCTTCGTCACAGTGGGTCTACACTTGCAAGCGATGGCAGTGTAGCGAATGAAAGTGCTGTGTTCTCGGCTGGACACGGTCCCGCAGATTTACCATCTGAGTCCCTCGAATCCTTCAAGGAAAACGGATGGGTCTGCCTTCCATCAATCGTTCCTCCTGATGTTATCGAGGAGCTGGAACGGGTTAGCTGCACGGGTCGCTGGGAAGATGGAACTTATGATCGAAGCATACCGCCTCTGAACCAGACCGCAGCGGTCGCGAAAATAGCGACAGAACCCGTCTCCTTGTGGCTGATGCGTCAATACATGCATACTCCAGAAATCCGTCTTGGACATTCACCGAGTTTCGCTATACTTCCGAAAGACGACGGCAAACGGGTTGTGCAAGGTTGGCATTCAGATTTCCCTTACCTTTGGGGCATTGCTGGCAGTGAAGCAGTTAACCGAATTCCGGTTCACAAGGTAGATGGACTGGTTATGGGTGTCCAACGCAATCTTTGCGTCTCGGAATTTCGGAAAGAAAACGGAGCGACCTGTTTCAAACTCGGATCGCATGCCTGGGGAGAAGGTCCCCCAGTGGAGTGGGTAAACGGCAACACGTCCAGACAGGAAGGGCATCGTGAAAACAAAGGATTGCCATATAGTGGACCGGATGCCGATGTCATTGAAGCACCACCGGGCAGCTACATCGTTTACGACTCTCGTATTTGGCATCGTGCAGGCGTGAACCGAACTGAACATAAACGTGCCGCTATGCTGCAGGCTGTAATCCCGATGTTTATCATGCCGTTCATGGATACCAGCCGTCCGTATAAAGATTTCATCCACAGTCCGCTCGTTGAAGAGTTGACAGCACTGGAGCAGAAAGAACTTGAGGCAATCATGGTAAACAAGATGGTGGGTCCAGGCGGACATCTGGCGATCACTGTTGACCAAGAGTTAACTGAAAGAATTAGTGGAACTTAATCTTATCGACGCGAAGGAGATAGATTGAATGCGAAAAGCCAAGATTGCATCCGTAGGTTGCGGCTGGGTAGCAAAACGTTGGCATTTGCCAACAATCGCCGAATTGACAAAGAGAGGCGATTTAGATTATGTTGCTGTGTGTGATGCTGATACCGATGCTGCACGCGAAGCCGGTGAAACATACGGGATTCCGTATTACACAGATATTGAGCAGATGCTTGACAAACACAGCGATATTGATGTCGTAGATATTAGTACCGGTGATTACACACACCATACCCTCGCGAGGATAGCCGCTGAACATAAGATGCACCCGATCGTCGAAAAACCGATGGCACCGACCCTCGCTTGCTGCGATGTGATTATAGACACCTGCAGGAAAAACGGCGTTCATTTTGAAGTTGCGGAAAACTATTTCCGAATGCCGGGTGATCGGATCATCATAAAGTTGATTCAGGAAGGCGTGCTTGGCGACATCATGCGAGTTCACTTCATCGAGCCTTTTGGTCGTAGGCCATTTGTACACGGTGCGGGCAAACCACGCGGCATAGAATCGCCTATATCAACGTTCACTTCCCACTCCGGCGTTTGCATAGATATGGGAGTCCACCGAACGTCGCAAATTCGGTTCTATGCTCAAAGTGAACCGAAAAAAATTGTTGGCACGACGAAGCAGTTTGCTCCTGGTCCTGACAGGGTATACGAAGACTGGGGACACGCGTTGATTGAATTTGAAAGCGGGGCAGTTGGGGTTTATGAGACCTCACAGGTTGGAGAAGAGACCATTAA
The DNA here is from genome assembly GCA_958295815.1 of Candidatus Poribacteria bacterium. GTDB lineage: Bacteria > Poribacteria > WGA-4E > WGA-4E > WGA-3G > WGA-3G. Next base: position 2,586,395 of record OY282374.1, read on the forward strand.
GTTCAGACAGATTATGGGAACGAAAGGCGTGATAACCGATAAGGATTTTTGGACGCCAGATTTCCCGCTGCGTGCACTTGTTAACGGCGAAATGAAAGATATTCCGATTGAGACAGAACGACATCAGGTCGATGGCGTGGATGTCCTTTCGAGAATCGTCGTTCACACCGATCCTCAGATTGTCTACGAGAATCCTTTCAGAACCTATGCAATAGACGATTGGAACGTCGGAACGGCTGAGGAAATCATGACCATTGCGCGGGCAGCTCTCACAGGTGAGCCACCAGAATATGGGATCGAAGGTCGGAAAGATGTGGAGATGTGTATTGCTCTATACGAATCTTCTCGTTTGGGAATGACACCAATTGAACTGCCAATAACAGAGATGACGGGCTATGAACAGATGGTTCATGACGAATTTCGCCAGAAATTTGGCATTGCTCTCGAAGATAAGTAACCGATACAGGACTGGAGACTGGAAAACCGAAATGGATATATTGGAAGAACTCAAAGAACGTGACGAGCGTATTGAAAGATTGGAAAGGGCTCTTTTGTTGGTGCTGAGTTTAAACGTCGGTAATCATCTTGACAAATCTTCTAAGAATTGTTTTAGCCACGTTGAATCTTTTGCGGTAGAACAAATGGAAACTCTTGTTGCGGAGTGTGGGGGTACGGAGAAAGTCATCGAAGAGTTGCTTGATGTCAGTGAAAAGCGTTTTCGTATTCAACTCGATATACTGGGTGAATAACCTAACGTGAGTTCGACTTCTGTTACGGAGAACCCGCGGCGTGTGGATACTCCTCCTGTTACGGCACACGGAGTGTGCCTACTACTTTTCTTTTGATTTTTTTGACACGTCTCCACTTTTGTGGTATAATTTATTTCAAATTTACCTGTATAGGTTATTAATTAGGAGAATACGAAGATCGTTTCGGTCCGTTCCTATATTTGTCGAAATCGGTTGGCTTTAACATCTTCTATTTTGAAAATGAGTCTCAAGTTCATAAAATCGTTTCTGTTTATCAGACTGACCTATTGGCTCCGTTCCCTTTCACAAGCTACCTCCTACCAACTTATCGCATTCACGACTGTTCTGTTATCCTTTTGTATTGTCTCCGCTGAAGCCGCAACACGAGAATATTGGATCGCGGCGGAGAAGGTTCAATGGAATTATGCGCCCAGTGGAAAAAATCTCATCAGACCTGCAATGGGATTAGGCGTTTGGGGCAAAGCACTCACCTATGAAAAATATCGCTACGTCCAGTATACCGATAACACCTTCACCACACAAGTCGAACAGCCTATGTGGATGGGTATCCTCGGACCGCAGATCCATGCCGTTGAAGGGGACAGTGTGAAGGTGCATTTCTTCAACCGTGCCGATAAGCCACTTAGCATCCATGTACACGGGTTACAATATGATGAAGAAAATGAAGGGGCAGATATGAAAGGTTCTGGTGCCGCAGTGCAACCCGGTAGCACATTCACCTATCATTGGGAAGCCGATAGCGATGCTGCGCCTGGACCGAACGATCCGTCCTCTATTGTCTGGGTTTACCATTCACACGTTGAAGCCGTTACAGAGGTCTACGACGGCTTAATCGGGACAATTGTTGTCACGAAAAAAGGGATGGAACGCTCATCAGATGATCCACGACCAAAAGATATTGATAAAGCGTTTACAACACTATTCCTTGTCTTCAATGAAAACGGTCGCAAAATCGTCGAAAGTGGGCAAACGGAAGCGTATGAATCTCCTGAAGAGGAAGAAGAAGGAAATCTCAAGCATGCTATTAACGGCTTCATCTTCGGTAATTTACAAGGTTTAGAAGTCAATCAGGACGACAGCGTACGCTGGTATCTCATCGGATTAGGCACTGAAGTCGATATGCACACCGCACACTGGCACGGACAAACGGTGTTGAATTCTGGAAAACGGACAGATGTTGTAGAACTGCTTCCGGGCAGTATGGTTACGGTAGACATGATAGCGAAAACACCCGGAAATTGGCTATATCATTGCCATGTTGCTGACCATATTACAGCGGGTATGAACACGCGCTGGCGAGTGGTGCCGAAACGTTAGGCGTTTTCTGAATACATCTGCCCAATAATTCCGAACTTATTGCCATTCTGTTTGACAAAACATATAATGTCCGTGATTTCTATAGACATCCAATTAACTTATAATAACGCCAGTTTGAAAAAAAATATTAGAAGCCAAGACCGACGCATATTGAGCAAAAAAGCAATAAATTCACCCAGAATGAGGAGGTTTTTTAGGGATCTAACCCCCTAAATCCCCCTTATCAGGGGGACTTTAATCGGAAATGCGCATACTCTAAATATTTATCAAACTCACGTTATAAAAGGAGATAGAATGTTGAAAAGTCGATTCAGTTTGTTCAATTACGTTTTGCCGGTTTTGCTGGTATTCACCCTTATCGCGCCGGTTGTCGCGTCGAATCACGGTGAAACATTGACTATCTATTCTGGACGTAGCAAGAGTCTCGTTGAACCGATTATCAAACAGTTTCAAGAAGCAACCGGTATCCAAGTGAAAGCGAATTACGGTGGCACAACGCAGTTAGCCGCCGCACTCCTAACAGAAGGCGACAAAAGCCCCGCAGCACTTTTTTGGGCGCAGGATGCTGGAGCACTCGGCGCAGTTAGTAAAAAGGAAATGTTTGAAAAACTGCCAGAATCTATACTCACGAAAGTACCTTCCGGTTTCCGTGATGCCGATGGTTTCTGGGTCGCTACAAGCGGTAGAGCACGCGTCCTCGGTTATTCTCCAGAGCGCGTTAAAATGGAAGAACTTCCACATAGCATCTTTGACTTAACACAACCGATGTGGAAAGGTAGAGTCGGATGGGCACCCACAAACGGTTCCTTCCAAGCCTTTGTGACCGCCATGCGTGTCCAAGTCGGCGAAGAAAAGACAGCAGAATGGCTACGCGGTATGAAAGCAAATGGGGCAAAAAAATACACGGGGAACACACCCATCATAGAAGCACTCGCTGCAGGTGAAGTCGATGTCGGTCTGCCGAATCACTACTATTTGCTCCGATTCAAAAAAGCGGATTCAGATTTTCCGGTCGAGCAAACCTTCTTTAAGGCGAACGACCCAGGCAACCTCGTCAATATCGCTGGCGTCGGGGTGCTGAAGAGCACTGAGAACAAAGAAACTGCTCTGAAATTTGTGGAATTCTTGTTATCTACCAAAGCACAGCAGTACTTTACCAGCGATGTGTTTGAATATCCTGTTATTGAAGGTGTAACGCAAAACGAAAATCTGTTGCCATTATCTGAACTGATCCAAGTCGCCCCAGTATTTAACCTCAATGATATGGACGATCTTGACGGCACAGTTAAGCTGCTGCAAAAAACTGAAGTTCTATAGAGGCACAACCTATCGGGAGGTAGAGGCTACAGAAATTGGATGCCAAAACGCATACAGTAAGTGCACACCGATATTTCTTCATTCCCACGATTGCAGTAGGGATCGGTGGGCTTATCCCGTTAGGCTATTTGCTCGCCAAAGCGTTTTCAGCGGAAGGTTCCGCTCTTTTAGAGGTTGTCTTCCGCTGGCGAAACGCAAGACTCTTCCTGAACACACTACTACTGACTCTTGGTGTTCTCAGCCTTAATCTGCTATTAGCAACGACGGCTGCATGGTTAACGAGTAGGACGAACCTGAAGGGCAAACCTCTCTTTACAGTGTTGAGTGCGCTCCCACTCGCGATTCCCGGCTACGTAATGGCGTATGCGCTGTTGGCACTGGGCGGAAACATTGGAATTTTTGCACAGTTGTTCGGTATCAGCATTCCGCGCCTCAGTGGGTACTGGGGAGCACTCCTTGCACTCAGTGCTTACACAAGTCCCTACCTTTTTTTGAATCTACGCACTGCCTTATTGGGACTTGATCCGAGTCTTGAAGAATCCGCCCGAAACCTCGGTTATCGGTACCCTGAGGTATTCTGGCATATCATTCTTCCGCAACTCCGTCCTGCTTTTTATGCCAGCGGTTTACTCATCAGTTTACATGTACTTGGTGACTTCGGCGTTGTGTCACTCATGCGCTATGAGACCTTCAGTTATGCCCTGTACATCGAATATACACTCTCTTTTGAACACACTTACGCAGCATGGCTTGCGCTGATGCTTCTTGCTTTTACGGGTTGTCTCCTCTATTTTGAGACGAAGCTGCTAAATCGGGTGACACTTCATCGTGCCGGACGCGGGACTTCTCGTCAGTCGTCTCCGATTCCACTCGGTGCCTGGCGCACACCGGCTTACTTCTACCTCTGCTTGCTCGCATTCACAACTGTGATTGTCCCCGCTGGTTCTGTTTTTCTCTGGATTTTCAAGGGCTTTGATGCTTCCACTTTGCAAGGACTTGGAAGTGCTCTGGTCGGTTCACTCTCCATTGCAATACCGACCGGCGTTCTATGCGCGTTTCTTGCGGTGCCGTTTGCTTATGTCGGCGTGCGATATTCGTCGCGAATGTCAAACATGTTGTCGCGCGCCGGTTATCTTGTTTACGCGATACCGCCCCTTGCTTTTGCTTTATCATTAATCTTTTTTGTTCTTAACACTGTGCCTTTTATCTATAAAACGTTACCCGTGCTCATCTACGCCTGCACGCTACACTTCTTGGCAGAAGGCATTGGACCGGTCCGAAGTTCGCTCTATCAGGCTTCACCACATTTAGAGGAAGCGGCGCGTTCCCTCGGTTATCCGCCACTACAGGCATTTCTTAGAACGCTTTTACCTGTTCTATGGCGTGGCATGTTAACCGCTACAGCCTTTGTTTTCCTCGCAACAATGAAGGAGTTACCGTTTACCTTCCTCTTATCACCTGCTGGCTACGAAACGCTTGCTCTCAACGTCTGGAGTTACACATCTGAAGCGATGTTTGCCGATGCAGCACCTTATGCACTCGCGATTTTGATTTTCTCAGGGATATTTGTCTGGTTATTAATTCGACATGAAGAACAGCCACAGGGATAAACACAAAAGCAAACCTACAAAGGAAAGGACATCATGACCCCTAAAAAGAAACTCGTCTATACTGCCCTCGTATTAGCCTCGTTACCGTTCGCGATCCTCGGTTGCCTGTCTTTGGCGGCACAAAATACCGTTCGTGTTGATGCTGGTTTAACGGAAAGCTTTGAAATGTCTGAGAGCGGTCTCGGTTCAATCCAGAGGTGGATACTCCCAGAAAGACGTTCTATCAGTCGAATCGAAATCCACTTTGACCCGATTGAACCCTTAAAAAATATGACCGTCTACGCCCGGATGAGTGAAGATAACTGGCGGATTGTTAAAGCCGTGAAAACGCCTGTCCGAAAATCGCCCTATATCATTCGTTCCCCTCTTGTCACCGACGCTATCCGCGTTGTTCTTTCATCGTCAATGGGTAGGATTGATCGGATCCTCCTCTATGGTTCAGCACCAAAAGCGTCCTCCGAATAATAACTGTTAATACCTTAATTCAAATTTTCCAACATTTTCTTCACAAGTTTGTCGTATTATGGTAACATATCTATAATCTTCAATTGGCAGGCCGGAACGAATATATTGTTAGACTTTTTTACAACCTTCCCACCCCTTATAACGATCGGTGCTGATGCCCTTAGGATGCTGCTGGCTTTTGTGCTGAGTGTTTTTATTGTTAACATTTACCGATGGACACACGCTGAAATCCCACAAAAATCGTTTACCGATACACTGATTATTTTGTGTATGTTGATTTCAGTGGTGATGGTGATTATCGGCGATAGCATTGCTCGAGCATTTAGTTTAGTCGGTGCGTTGTCTATCATCCGTTTCCGTACCGCCATCCAAGACCCGCGTGACATCGGCTTCGTTTTTTATGCATTAGCCGTCGGAATGGCAATCGGAGCAGGAAATCCATCTGTTGCGGTTATGGCAACATTTCTCATTGGTCTCATTATACTTGGGATATACTACTGGCACGAACATTTCGGCAACGGGAACGAATTCAGTTTGGAGTTCTGTCTTCCACCAGACCCAAGTCTTGAGACTATTTATCGTCCCGTGTTTAACAAGTATCTAATTCATGAACGCCTACTCGATAAACGAATAAAAAAGACCCAGTTAGTCGAGTTAAACTTCAGGGTCAAATTGGAAAACCCACAGGAATGGCTTGACTTTTTTAATGAACTATCAGGCATTGAAAATGTGACAGACGTAAAGATGGATAAAGAATGAGACCCTACAAGTAAAAACTCGAACATCTCTATACCAGCCCCTCTAAAACCAAAAAGGAGAATAAAATGAAACAGTTTAAATCAATAATACTCATTGCGCTAATAATTATTGCATCGGCTATATACGCCAACGCCCAAGACAATGAGGAAACACCAAAACTCACAGAGGAACAGAAGCGGTTCGACCTCAATGGAGACGGCAAGCTGAGTAGTGAAGAGAATGAAGTTATGCTTCGCATTACAACCGTAGAAGGATTCATGGGGAATAAATTTAGCCGTGAAGAAATTGAGAGGATGCAACGCAACATGGCTTCTGATGATGGTTTCGGAGGACCCGGTGGTTTCGGAGGACCCGGTGGGATGCCTGGCTTTGGTGGACGCGGTGGTGGACGACGCGGACCTCAACCAGCTGAAAAATTAGTTAAACAGTTTGATACCGATGAAGATGGAAAGCTAATGGGTGCCGAACGGCAAGCAGCCTTGGAGGCACGCGGCGGTGGAAATGCCACTTTACTGAACGAAGCGAGCTTAAAGGAGGGCGTTCAGAGCGATGTGCAAGCAAGCATGGATTCTGTGCCAGAGGGGTCACCTCCGCTCTACGACGCGCAGACACTCCGTACGCTTTATCTCCGGTTTCACCACGAAGACTGGTCGAAACAGATGAACGCGTTTTATCGCACAGATATTGAGGTGCCCGCTGATATGATTGTTGATGGACAGGTCTATTCTGATGTTGGCGTCCACTTTCGAGGCACTTCTTCTTACTTTACGGTCAATTCGGATAAAAAATCCTTCAATATCGCCGTTGACTATGGCGAAAATGGACAGCGTCTCTACGGCTACAAAACGCTCAATCTGCTCAACGGGCATGTCGATGCATCTTTTCTCCGTGAAGTACTCTTTAATCAGATTTCACGTGCCTATATCCCTGCGATGAAAACAAACTTCGTGAAACTGGTTATCAACAGTGAAAATTGGGGGGTTTATATCAATCTCCAACAATACAACAAAGACTTTCTCGACGAGTGGTTCGGGACGAAAGGTGGTGTCCGTTGGAAGGTAGGTCCTGGTAGAGGGGGTGCGCTGACTTATGCCGGTGACGACCCAGAAACGTATAAAGAAACGTATCAACTCAAGACCAACGACGTTGAAAACCCTTGGGAAGATCTCATCGCACTTTGTAAAATGCTTGATGAATCAACCTCAGATACGGAACTTGCCGAAAATTTGCCAGCCGTTCTTAACATCGACCAAGTATTATGGCAACTCGCTGTTTCAAATGTCTTTATGGATGACGATGGCTATATCCACAAAGGCGGCGATTACTCGATCTATCAAGACGTCAACGGCAGATTCCATCTCATACCACACGACAACAATGAAAGCATTAGATTCGCTCGTAGTGGGCGCGGCGGTCCGGGTGGCGGCGGTCCGGGTGGATGGTCGTGGGGCAATTTAACGGGTGGGATGGTCTCACCTGTTGCGCATGAAGACAACTCCGCTCGACCCCTTATTCATCGACTCCTTTCAAATCCGCAGTGGCGTGCCCGTTATCTAGCACATGTCCGCACAGTCGTGAATGAATGGCTTGATTGGGAAGTGATGGGTCCGATTATCAAGGAATACATGGCACTCATCGACGCAGAAGTTCAGCAAGATGATAAAAAACTCTACGGATACGAGGAATTTGCGAACGGTGCGCCTGCGGATCTCAAGAGTTTCATAACCCAACGCCGCGAGTATCTGCTCAATCATCCAGAACTGAACAGACCCACGCCGAAAATTCTTTCCGTTGATCTTAAAGGCGAAACCGATCTAATACAGAATAAATCAGCGTTAGTTAGAGTCGTAATTGATGAATCTATTGCGGTTGATTCGGTTTTGTTGTATTATAGTCCTGATCGTCATGCTGTTTTTAATCAAGTTACGATGACGAAGGACGGGCAGAGTTTCGTAGGAAACATTCCGGTTTACTCCCCAAAAACAACGGTTTACTATTATGTTGAAGCAAATGCAGCGATGACGCATGGCACAGCTGATTTTTCACCGGCACGCGCAGAACTCGGTCCCTCTCAATATCAGGTCGGTGTTCCTGTTGCGAAAGAGACAGCGGTTGTTATTAATGAACTGATGGCAGTGAACACCCAAAGCCTCGTTGATCCACAAGGACAATACGAAGACTGGCTTGAGTTACATAACCTCACCAACGATATAGTAGATCTCTCCGGGATGTACCTAACAGATAAGATAGACAACCTAAAAAAATGGGCGTTCCCAGAGAATACAACAATTCCAGCACACGGTTATCTCCTTGTGTGGTTAGATGAGGATGGTAAAGCTAAAGATGGACTCCATGCGAACTTCAAACTGTCCGGTAACGGTGAAACTGTCGCGCTCGTTGATACCAATAAACGCGGAAATCAGGTGCTTGATAGTGTAACGTTTGAAAAACAGGAGAAAGATGTTGCCCTCGGCAGATGGCCGAATGGAAACGGCGAACTTAGACATGTCCAAACTACACCGGGTAAGGAAAATACGGTTAAATAAAAAACGAACCTTTTATTCTATACCCTGTCTAATTCAATAACAGAACGATTTAATTGTTATGCCTGACCGCGTTGAAGGCAGTCAGGCATAATAGATTAAGGTTATTAAAGCGTTGAATCGTCTGAATTGAACAGAAGCATTTACTTTATCCTTGTAGTTTGGAGAAAAAGTATGTCCATTGGAACACTTGCAGCTACTATGGAAACCTATTCGGAGACAATCCAGACAGAAGAATTAGATCTCGCGCAGGAACGCGAACTTGTCCAGCGCTGTCAAAAAGGCGATGTTGATGCGATGGGGACCCTTATTATTCGTTATCAACATTGGGTCTATAATATCGCTTACGGCATACTTGGTCATCACCAAGACGCCCAGGATGTTGCGCAAGATGCCTTCCTCTCTGTATGGGAAAACATTGGAAAATTTGAGTTTCGTTCACGATTTTCCACATGGCTCTACCGGATTGTTAAAAATAAGTGTTTCAATCAAATTGATCAACACCAACGCCGAAAAACTGACCCGATGGAAATAGACGATTCGCAACCATGGGTGCCACTTGATACGGCGACACCCGAAGACGCGGCACTACGATCAGAAGAAAAAGATATTGTCCATAGGGCACTTTCAAAACTCAAAGATGATTATAGAGAGATACTTGTGCTGAGAGAGTTGCGAGAACTCCCTTACGAAGAAATATCCGAAATCCTCGGCTGTACCCTTGGACGGGTCAAATCTCGATTACACGAAGCCCGAAAGGCACTCAAAAAAGAACTGGAGCGAGTTGAGTGGTAGATGCATCAATCAACTGCGTCTTTTACCGCTACCCTCGATTGAATACATGAAGCACCAACGAATTCAGGAAGCATTATCAGCCTACTTAGATAATGAATTAACTGCGAGCATGGAAAAACAGGTTGAAGCGCACCTTCAGTCCTGTCAGGAGTGCGCAGATATGCTCGCGGCGTTCCAACAAAATAGCAACAGAATCAAAGGGTTCGTGCATCCTGCCCCACCGATCAAAGACATGGTGATGGCAAAAATACACGAAGAACTTCAAAGTGACGTATCCGCCTATTTAGATAATGAATTAGCACCTGATAGGCAAGCACGCGTTGAAGCACATCTTGACTCCTGTAACGAGTGTTCAGATATGCTCACAGCGTTTCAAGAAAACCGTGCGCGGATCAAAGGTCTTGAACATCCTGCCCCGTTGTCTATTCAGACGGCAGTCATGGCGCAGATACGCGAACAGGCGGCAAAGACGACTGTAGAGGAACCGTCCCGCACGCTACGATTCCCAGACCTCGGACGATGGATTCCGGACGTTGGACGCTGGTTTCTGCGCCCCGTTACTGCAGGCGCGACAGGATTTTTGACGCTCGTTTTGATTTTGGGAGCACTTTACTTTTATCCGACTGCTCCTCAATATGAAGAAACACTCGATTTCTACTTTGGAATTCACACAGAACAACTCACTGATACCCCATTCGACGAGAGTCTCAGCAGTATCCCTCAAGATGACGCTCTGGAATCGGATGGCGATGCAAATCTTTTCCTTGACCTCTATCTGGAGAATGTAGGGAATTAAATTTTCCCTACAGCGGTTAACCAGGTGAACCTATGCGAATTAATAAGTATTCAATTTTTCATAAGGACTTCCGAGTTCGACTGTCTCTCTTTGGTAACGCAGTTTTAGTGCTTTTGCTGTCCGCACCGCATACGCTTTTTGCTGACACGAGCACCCTCGAACGCATTGCAGAAGCCGAGAGCGAGGTGAGTTACATCGGAGTCCGTTTGAAGACGTTCATTTCGCCACGAGGCACACGCTCTTTTGAAGAACTCATCATTCATAATGCTCCAGAAGTTCCGTACGCGAAAGAATTGTCTGTGGTAGGCGAGCGCAAATCGTTCAACAGTTCCGGCAGCGACGAACGCGGGGATGATAATCGCAGGGATAACCGGAGAAGAGACCGTGACCGGAATGACAGAAACGGTAGAGAAAGATCGCATGAACACAGCAAATGGCGGCAGGTTAAAAGTCTATTTTCTACAGAGGACATCGAACTGATTGCACAAAATTATAATTTAGAAACATCGGAATCTACAGAAAAAATAGCGAATTACGATACTGATATTCTAACGATCACCCCTAAATTTGCTGGTAGAGCCACATATCGGATCTTTTTTGCCCGCGAAAACGGGGTTACCTTGCGGACGGAAGCACTTGATCCCGAAGGTGTTCTTCGGGCAATGTCCGTTTATACCCGACTCAGCTTTGATCTCGAAGCCGTGGAAAAAAAATGGAAAGTTTTTCAAGAAGAGATCAAGCCGGAACCGCAGCGTAGTTACGTAATTTCACTTGCTGATGGAGCAAAAATCCTCAAAACCAAACCCATACAGCCTGAATATCTACCACCCGGGTTCCAGTTGCAAGATGTTCGCAGCATAAAAGACAGAGAGCATACAATTCACCTCATCTACACAGACGGCTTGTTAGGTTTCTCGATTTTTGAAACAACGGAGAAACACGCCGGTCGTAGCAGTCGGCAACGTAGTAAACCAGATATGATTGAGGGCACGCCCGTACATAAACACCAGCGCGGACCGACGCACGCCTTCAGCTGGTCGAGTGGGGATATTCGCTTCTTCTTGTTCGGCGCAATGCCTGCATCCGAGATGGAGAAGGTAGTGGAATCTATTATTCACAAATCAAAGAAAAAATAAGGAGAAAATATGCAGATATACACCGCTCTTATGTTAGGCATTCTTGTCACCGGTTTATTATTCGTTAGTAATGCAAGTGCTGATGACCCAAAGGCTGAACTTGAAAAATCACCACGCCATGGCGAATGGGTGAAGGTCACGACTGCCGATGGGCGGGTCGTCAACTCGTTTATCGTCTATCCTGAGGTGAAAGAACCCGCAACAGCGATCATCGTTATCCATGAGATTTTTGGACTCACAGATTGGATCCGACTCGTGGCTGATAGACTTGCTGCAGAAGGGTTTGTGGCAATATGCCCAGACCTGCTTTCCGGTATGGGTCCTGATGGTGGTGGTACCGAGAGTTTTGACTCTGGTGACGACGTCCGACGGACTATCCGAGAACTCTCACCTTCGCAAGTCGGCTCAGATCTCGACGCCATCCAGAAATATGTCCGTGAGCTGCCTTCAACGAATGAAAAGGTTGCGGTCTCTGGATTCTGCTGGGGCGGCGGACAAACTTTCAGCTACGCCGTCCATTCTGATACAATAGCCGCCGGTTTTGTGTTTTATGGTCGTGCAGCAGCGGTGGAAGATGTCCCCAAAATATCAGCACCGGTGTATGGTTTTTACGGCGAAAGTGACAACCGTATCAATGCTACAATTGATGCGACTAAAGCAGCTGCCGACGCTGCAAATGTTACCTACGAACCCGTTATCTATGAAGGCGTTGGTCACGCTTTCCTGAGACGCGGCATGGCAGAAGACGCAAACGAAGCACAGAAAACCGCTACTAAAGCTGCATGGGAACGGTGGGTATCCGTTATGCGAGGACTCTAAACAGTCCACCAAGTGTCTTTTTCATATGTATGGGGCGGATTGTAATCCGCCCCTATGTTTTTTAAACACTTGACATCACAATAAACCCTATGGTATCCTTAATCCAGCCATGAAAGAAAGGATATTTACAAAAAATTCAGAAATTAAGGGTGCAAAGCTATCAACGAAACAGGAAAATCTATCTCGATACGTGTTGTCTAAATCGCCCTTTTGATGTTAAAACGCAAACAAGGGTTCGCCGTGAAGCCGAAGCTGTTGAGATAATTCTTGAGTATTTTGACTTAGGTTACTGGCAATGGCTTGCCAGTAGTGTTAATGCAGATGAAATCATATGAATACACAAAATATGACTGACGAGGAAATTTATGAAGCTGGACTTAAAGTACTGTCTGAGAAGCTCGGGGCTGCTGGAATGATTCGATTCCTCAGGCAGTGTGGGCCGGCTACAGGCAATTTCACAGAGGAACGCAAAGAGTGGATCACTGATGAAACTGACATCAGGACAATTGCTAAGCGGATCCAACGGAACCACCAAACGTAAATATAAGCATGCCAGCATAGGACAGCACTTTTTGGTTACAGAGGATGATATTCTTTACCGGTAGAAGTGCCTTATAGTCCCAACACTCTCTATCTAAGAAAAAATATATGGCAAACCGACTCAAAGATAAGATTGCAATTATTACCGGTGCAGCACGAGGTATCGGAGCAAAAAGCGCGGAACTTTTTGCTGGTGAAGGCGCATCTGTAGCCATCTGGGACTTGAATGTTGAACGGGGCGAAACAACCGCTCAGCAAATTCAAGCAGAAGGTGGCACAGCACTTTTCTGTGAGTGCGATGTAACCGACGCCACGCAGATCGAAAATGCCGTCAACCGGGTCACATCTGAACTCGGCGATCCAAATGTACTATTCAATAACGCCGGTATTGCTGTCGTAGGTGAATTAGAAGATATTTCTGAGTCGGATTGGGATCACCAATACGCTGTCAATGTAAAGAGCATCTATCTTGTATCTCGTGCAGTGATTCCCCTGATGCGCGCAGCCGGTGGCGGCTCGATTATCAATATGGCGAGCGAATCAGCATACGTTGGGTTTCCAATGCACCCCGCCTATACCTCCTCCAAAGCCGCCGTGGTGCACCTCTCACGCAGCATGGCGGTTCGGTATGCTGAGGACAACATCCGTGTCAATAGCCTTTGTCCCGGCACGATTAACACCGAACTTTACCAAGAATTCCTATCAAAACAGCCAGACCCAGAGGCAATCAACAAAGAAATCAAAGACATGCATCCGCTGGGGATCGGCGAGCCGGAAGACATCGCATGGGCAGCGGTCTATTTAGCCTCCGACGAATCAAGATACATGACCGGTGCACCGATGCTCGTCGAGGGTGGAATCTTGTCACTCTAAGCAATCAATATCCTCTTAGCTAAAGATTCTCGACACTCCCTCTATTTCCCAAGAATACTCCTCCCTACCGCTTCCGTTCATAACTCGTAAAATTCATAGAAGAAAATCTGGCAAAAGAGATTAAATAGTTCTTGTAGAGAAACCGAGTGTGCGCTATGTAAAGAGTCGGGATTACAAATCCCTCCTACAAAGAGCGGATTTCATGTGTGTTTTGGCGGTTCCTTCCGACGTTCTTAGACGTAGAACACCGAAAATACAAGCGTTTGTCTCAGAGTAAAGGAGAAGAAATAAATGCATTCCGATGCTTCTCAAACACCCAACACAGAATCGGAACAGCGACCATCGGCGTTTAGAACGCTCCGCCGTTTTTTCCTCGTCGCTTGGCGTGTCAGCCCGTTCGGTACAATCATACAAGCCCTGCTAACACTCATACACGGCTGTATTCCCGTTGGTACACTTTGGGCAAGTCGCGGACTCGTGAATCTCATTGTAGCTATTCTCGCCAATGAAACAGAAGCAAGCCTACAGACCGCAGCACCTTGGGTGATCGCCTTAGTCTCTTTAGCGACGCTCAGAAATATAACTGGCACTTATGACGGGTACTTAAGATGGAAGATGCAGAACCTAATCAAACTCTACCAACAACGGGAATTGATTGAAGCTGCAACGCATATCGACTTCGCCGATTTCGATCAACCACAGACCTACGATTTGATACAGCGAGCGCGGCAGGCTTTGGACCACCGACTCACCAACTTCCTACGATTTTTAACGGAAATTGGACAACTCTGCGTAACGCTCGTAGGTTACGGTGTGCTTTTGTGGATCGCTGATCCGCTGCTCGTCCTCGTAGTCGTGTTACCCGCAATGCCTTCCGCTTGGTTGAAAGTAAAAGCAGCCGAAAAGCAATACATCTATGATTACTACACAACCCCTGTACGTCGTTTGATGGATTACGTGCTCGGTCTACTACTCGGCACATCATCTGGACAGGAAGTCCGACTCTATGGGCTTTTCGATCACTTTTTTGGTCGCTGGCGTAGAAACCATCGTAAATGGCGGAAAGAAGCCCTCGGAATGATTTGGACGGAAATGAGAGCTTCTATCGGCACAACTATCGCTGAAATCGTTGCTTATGCAATCGCAATCGCTATACTCGCTGAACGTATTGTAGACGGCAATCTCACACTTGGAGATTATGTCGTTCTTACAGGTGCAGCGGCAACTTTTCAAGGGAATATGGAGGGATTGCTCGGAGAAATACGAAACATACTCCGAGACTTACCGCTGCTTCGTGATTTGCATTTCTTCTTAGAACGCGCAGAAAAAAAACACACACAGGTAGGCACCGAGAAATTTCCGAAGTCCTTACAGCAAGGCGTGGAGGTTCGTAATCTACGCTTCCGATACCCAGAAGCAACTGATGATGTACTACAAGACATAAATTTTCATGTACGTCCCGGTGAAATAGTAAGCATCGTCGGTGTCAACGGCGCGGGAAAGTCAACACTCATCAAACTGTTGCTCGGTCTCTACCAGCCCGATGACGGAACAATCCACTATGATGGCATAAATGCGGGGTCGGTTGCGCCAGAACAGATCGCCCTGAACTGCGCCGCTGTTTTCCAAGATTTTACGCGGTTTCGTAGACCGATAAGGGAAGAACTTGTACCAGGACCGCCAAGTCTCCATATTGACGATGAGACACTTTGGCAAGTTATCAATGCCGTTGGACTCCATGAGCGTTTCCAATCCGTATCTCGCGGCTTAGATACATACCTCGATCCTTCACTCGGTGAAGATGGTGAAGGTGCCGAGTTATCTGGCGGAGAATGGCAAAAAGTCGCGCTTGCCCGGGCTTTAGCACGTAATCCTCAAGTCCTCGTCCTTGATGAACCAACTGCTGCCTTAGATCCGCAAGCCGAAGTCGAACTCTACCAACGTTTTGTCGAACTCGCGTCTGGTAGAATGACATTCCTGATTTCACATCGCATCGGATCCGCTCGCCTCGCCGACCGAATCTTGGTATTAGAAGGCGGGCGTATTATTGAAGACGGCACGCATGAGGCGTTACTCGCTAAGGACGGACGCTACTCCCAATTCTTTAGAGCACAGGCACATTGGTACCAGTAGAAGGGAAAGAAGGGACCACAATGCGAAATATAATAGAAAAATTGAAGACATGGGGATTGGTCGCCAAGGATACACTGTTCGCTTATGCCCGAACCTTTTGGATCACGTGGCAGAACGGTTCATTGGCACTTTTGGGTGTGCTGTTTCTCACGCTGTTGCTCGGGGTCATACCTGCCGGTCAGTTTTTTGTGACAGAACGCTTAGTCAATGCGATCACCGACGCTATAGGTAATGCCAACTGGTGGATACAGGTCGTTCCGTGGTTGCTCGGTTTGATCGGTTTACAAATTATTAGCATCCTTACCGACTTGTTACGGGAACCCATGCGCTTTCACGTCGGAGAAAACATTGAGGTATGGATGAATGAGAGTATCGTTCGGAAATCCAATACAATGGAATTGGTCGAATTCCAGACACCAGATTTTCAAAACGCTTTGGAGCGAGCACGCGCCATGTCTGGTATAGCACTTGATGAGATTGTCTGGTGGATCTTTGATAGCCTCCAACAATTAATCAGTGCTATTTCACTCGGTATCGTCCTCTGGGTTTATCATCCATTGCTGGCACTGCTCCCTATAGTGACGGGTACAGCTTCTTGGTGGACAGGTTCACGCTTTGCTGCCGATATTTACAATTTGGATGTCCAACAAACACCACAACGACGAGAGCGAGATGCGTTAGAAGGCACGCTGACCGATCGTAGCGCAGGTAAAGAAATTCGACTCTACCAAGCGCAGGACTTATGGATAACGCGCTGGCAAAAGTTATGGAAAGGGGTAATACAGGAGCAACAGGTAATTGAACGGCGTAAATTTTTCGCACACCTTGCCATTGACATCGCACGTGGTTTATTGTACGCCTGTTCACTCGTTATTTTACTGCTGGAGGTTTTTCGTGGCGGGTTAACCATTGGCACTTATATCGCTGCTACCGCTGCCCTCATCAGCTTGGATGGTATCTGGAACAATGTCACGAGTTATTTCCAGTGGATAGGAAACGAGATGCGTCGTTTGTCAGGAGATTTATATCCGTTTTTGGATCGGGACGCAGACGCAGCCAATGCCAAAACAGGAGACGAACCGGCTTCAGAATCAGACGGAATTCTCCTGCAGACAACCCAAGAACCGCAATACCTTCGGATAGAAGATGTTTCATTCCTCTATCCAAATACGCAAGAACCGGTGTTACATCACATAAACGTGACTTTGCAAAAAGGCGAGCGCGTCGCACTCGTAGGACCCAACGGTGCCGGTAAGACTACACTGGCGCGTCTACTTCTCGGGCTCTACCGTCCAGAGACAGGCGTAATTCACATTGGGGATGCCCCCTTAAACGAAGAGAATCGTCGAGAGTGGCTAACGAATTGCAGTGCGGTTTTTCAGGACTTCACCTCCTACCATCTCACCGCACGCGAGAATATTACCCTCGGCGACCTCGAACACCCTGAACGTATGGAAACAGCATCTATTGCTGGAGGTGCTGCCTCGGTCGTTGAAGGACTTACAGAAAGTTACGAGACAATCCTCGGTCCCACCTTTGGCGGACGCGATCTCTCCGGTGGCGAATGGCAACGTCTTGCAACAGCCCGGAGTTTCATGCAGGAAACACCATGGCTCGTTGTTCTCGATGAACCCACTGCTGCGCTCGATCCCCTCGCTGAACAAGCGGTCTTTGAACGATTCATTGAACGGAGTGCCGGACGCACATCCGTGTTAATCTCTCACCGTCTCTCTTCTGTCCGCACCTGTGACCGGATTCTTGTCCTTGACAAGGGTACAATTGTTGAAGACGGGGATCATGAAACCCTGTTGGCAAATGATGGGCTTTACGCCCAGTTCTTCAAAGCACAAGCGCAGTGGTACCTGTGAGAATACATTTAATGAACCTTCTCTAATCCACAACCTAAAGATTCCCGACCACCATCTAACCTCGTTGATATCTATAAAACTTATTAGCGAACCCACGTTATATAGTAAAGCCCATAATTACCTATACACTTATAGAAGGCGGGGTTAGAAACCCCGCCAGCGAATGAGAGGGGTGTTGCTAGGTGAAGTGTTCACATATTTTCGGGATTTACTATAAATTGGCAACCGTTTTGCCCTTACTTCGCGTCACTATTAATCAAACACTCATACGGAAGTTGAGGGTTGTAAACGTTCCGATATTGATTTGTCCGGGTTAATGTCCTTGCACAAATTTGTACATTATTAGTATATCTGCCCGATTTGGTGCAGGATTTTCCAAGTGCTTTTTCTATAAAAACTGCCTAATTTCACATATTTAGGCACTACCAACCTATATTTGGGGTTCTACCTCACTATTTTCAGATTGGCACATAAATTGCATATAATTTCCCAATAAGTAGTTCTGGACTGCAAATTGAGGTAAAACCAATGTTGAGTAGAACCTATTCTTTGCATGTTTGTATGGCAATTGGAGTGTGGCTACTCACAGTAGGTTGTGCATCCATGCATCAGCTACGCATAGAGGCTGCACACCTATCCTGCGAGGCGTACCCATCGCTTGTTGATGGAGATCTTGCCACAACCAGTAGCCTGAAGGTAAAAAGGTTTGTTGAAAAGCGTAACGCTGCTTATAAGGAGGATATCCGATACGGCGACTGGGTGGAAGGAAAAGATAAGGCTGAAGCACTGATTCAACTCGACACGCTTACGCCAGTCTCTTATATTCAGGTGCATCCAGTTTCAAACATTTATCGTCTCTCGGTTGACACATCGACCGCAGAGATAGCAGATAAAAAAGCAGATCACTTTGAACCAGTGAGAAGTCATAAGATTGCGAGATCCGAGAACGGCGCGGTGATACACATAAACATCGACAGACCCGTGCGGGTGCTGAGAGTCGTTATCTATGCTACTCGCGATTTAGCACACACCACACGAGAACCGTTGACTGGTAAAACTAAAGTTTCCTTTGACGATATTGTGATTCGTGAAATTCGGGTGTATCAGTGATCGGAAACCGAGGGATATAGGAAAACATAAGCCATCCAGCGTTAATAACCACCCAAATCCATAACTACTTCTGTCGTATGATTTTTATGTTTACCACTTCAAAAGAGACTCAAAAACTGCATATAGGAGAAAGAAACATGGCACGGCTATCTATCGGCACTATTTTCTTCAGCACTGTTCTTCTGTTAGTGGCGAGTTACGCCAACGCAGGACTTGATGAAGGGCTCGTTTTTTACTTGAGTTTTGACAACATTAAAGGGAAAAAGATTACGGATAAATCGGTTAACGGTCTTGACGCAGAAATTATTGAGAATGCCGAGGTCGTGAAGGGCAAATACGGTGACGCAATACATATTACCGGTAGTGGGACGGATTGCGTGAATATCCCGTCTCAGGAGAAGTTAAATGTCTCAGGTGAAATAACGATGATGGCGTGGATCTATTATCAAGAGACGTGGAATAGTAAGAAGGTACACTGGATTGATAAAGGCTGTCACTGGTTTGATATTGATTGGGGAGAATCTTATGGCATCGGTAGTATCGACATCGGTAGCGGACCGGAAATCTGGTTGTTTTTGGGATCAAAGGATACTCGGCAAGAGTCCATAATTCGGCACGACATGAAGGTGAAAAGGTGGCATCATGTTGTAGGTAGCTACGACGGGGAAACAGCAAAAATCTATGTAGATGGTGAAGTTATAGGTGAACAAAAGATGGATTTCAACTTCTTTGGTAGCAACAACGCGCCCATCTGGATAGGATGCGCAAGGAACAAGTATGCCTTTGTCAACGGCACTATAGACGAATCCGCACTCTGGCAACGCGCACTCAGTGAAGCAGAAATCAAACAAGCGATGTCAGGGGATTTCCTCGCTGTTTCACCGAGCGATAAAGTGTCAACAACTTGGGCACATATCAAAAGATTGATTTAAATTCTTAAACCTCATCCAATTCCGCCAATTCGTGGTGTCTAAGTAATTGTAAATTTACCATAGAAGAGAATTTAAATAACTTACTTGCTTTCATATATGTGAGAAAAGGAGTTTTGAATGCGAAAACGATTGTATATGACATGGCTTGTTGTGTTTCTGTTATTGAATTGGGTGGTATGTATTGCCTATACAGCAGAGCTCAAAATCGAAAAGACGCTAACC
Organism: Candidatus Poribacteria bacterium; assembly: GCA_958295815.1. GTDB lineage: Bacteria > Poribacteria > WGA-4E > WGA-4E > WGA-3G > WGA-3G. Next base: position 2,606,400 of record OY282374.1, read on the forward strand.
GATACAGACGGTCTGCTATCCAACACAGTCCTCACTATATTTGAGGACAGTCAAGGGGTTATGTGGTTCGGAACAAGCGACGGCGTCACCCGTTATGATGGCAAGAATTTCCAAACCTTCACAACAGAAGACGGATTATCACAGAACATGATGGGTCTCATCTTTGAAGACCAGCAGGGAATGCTCTGGTTCAGTGCTGGTCTACTCTCAAGTATTCTGGATGGAGGCAAGCCCATGGATATGTCCTACATGGCAATGCCGTTGAGTGAACTCGCTAAGGAACTTGACAACGAAACCTCGACAGAAATAGAGACCCCTGCTCCACTAAGAGGTATAACTCGCTACGATGGACATACGTTTCGGGTTTTTACGACAGATGATGGTCTCCTCCGCGAAACCGTTAAGGACATGTTTGAGGACAAAACGGGGATACTTTGGTTCGCGACATTTTCGGGTGTGAATTACTACGACGGCGAAAAGTTTAGTAGCATTAGGATGAACGGTCCTATAGGGATGGAGATCCTACCCCACTGGTGGGATCAAGTCACTGCAATCACACAGGATACAGCAGGCAATTTTTGGTTCGGCAGCACCGCTGGGGTTACCTACTATAATACCGAAACTTCCCAGTTCCGTTATTTTGGTGTTGGTGAGGATTTCGCACCATTCCAAGAGATGGCAAAAGCAGGAAATGCGAACATTACAGACCTACAGTTTGATGCGAAGGACAACCTCTGGATGAGTCGAGAAGGCGGAGGTAACGAAAGTAGTGGCGTTCGCAGATACGATGGGAAAGAACTGATTATTTTTCCACTAAGTGAGGAACTTCCGATGAATGCTGTTGACAACATCATGCTGGATAGCAAGGGTAACCTTTGGTTTACTGGTATTATGAACCTGCCTCCAGAGATAAATGAAACCGAAGACAGCGTAAGCATGGTTTACCCCGAAATCGGTGGCGGTGTGAGTGTCTACAACGGTGAAACGTTCCAAAACTTTAATGCAGACAATGGCTTACCGAGTAACCGCGTTCGGTCAGTGTTTGAGGACAGCAGTGGTCGACTTTGGTTCGCTACAGATGCTGGTGCCGCAGTAGGTGTTTATTTACCTTCTGAAAAATCTCCGGTATTACTTGACCCGTTGGTAATCCCGAACCAGCGAAGGCGGAAAGGTCGCTGAAGGAGAAAATACAAATGAAAAAGACACTTCAATACATCATCAGTTTTTGGATTGTAACGCTCCTTGGAATCCCGCTCTTGTTAACTGGTTGTGTAAAAAAAGAAATCACCCGCCAAGCCAACTGGGAAACCCATTTTACAGACATCCATTTTGAGGATGCAAAACACGGCTGGATTGTAGGGCATCAAGGATGGATTCTCCATACCAGTGACGGTGGCGCGAGTTGGGAAAAACAGACCGTGAATACGACTGAGGATTTCCAATCCGTTTATTTCACAAATCTTCGCAACGGTTGGGCAGTCGGCGACAAAGGGTTAATTGCTATTACCGACGATGGCGGACTGCATTGGACAGTCCATAAAATTGATGTCGCTTCACTCCTTATGGATGTCTTTTTCTACGATTCAAAGGTCGGCTGGATTGCTGGGCAAGATGGACTACTCTACACAGAAAACGGCGGCAAAACTTGGCGTCATCAGGAAGCGAGTGAGTTTCAACTTAAAGGGGTCTCTTTTGTAAGTAAAGATCGCGGATGGACAGTCGGAGACTATGATCGGATCCTTGTTACCACTGACGGCAGTGATACTTGGCAGAGACAGGACAACCTCGTTAAAGAGGATGCCACAACGACGGTTTGTAACCTTCACACGGTATTTTTTATCACGCCTTACGAGGGATGGTGCGGTGGCACGGACGGCACAGTTTTTCATACCAGCAATGGCGGAACAGAATGGCGCACCCAGACGAGTCGGGTCCCACCGATGTATGGACACGTGCGTCCGATTGTGAACAGTTTCCATTTCCTTAGCGAGGATTACGGTCTTCTTGTCGCCCAAGGTGGATTCATCAATCGTACTGAAGATGGTGGCGAGAACTGGCAGATGGTAGAGAGTCCTACCAAAAACGATCTGACTGGGGTTCAGCTCACAAGTCCCGATGTTGCCTGGGCAGTCGGTATGAACGGCACCGTCATGCACTCTACCGATGGGGGGATAACGTGGGACATGATAAGTAGTATCACCTCCAATGCCTTGCAAAGTGTAGCGTTTGCGGACGCAGATCGTGCAGTAGCGGTTGGTGAAAAAGGTACAATCACGATGAGCCAAGACAGTGGCAAAACCTGGACAGATATAGAAATGGACACGTGGCACCGGATTCGGAATTTATCCTTTGCCACTGATAAGGAAGGTTGGGCAGTTGGTGACGGTGGACTCATCCTCCACACAACCGATGCAGGTCAGACGTGGGAACAACAAACCAGTGGATGGTGGTATACACTCAATGCGCTCCATTTCATCAATCCGAACATGGGTTGGGTCGTTGGGGATTTAGGCACTGTCCTTCACACTGCGGACGGCGGTCAGACGTGGATGCAACAAGCACCGCGCTATTTTCACGAAATGATTAAAGGGATTTTTTTTCTCAACGAGAAAGAGGGTTGGGTGGTCGGATGGCCCGGTATTATATTTCATACCACAGATAGCGGTATGACTTGGAAGCGACAAAATAGCAACAGTTACAACGAACTTTTCGCTGCTTACTTCATCGACCGGCATACGGGGTGGGTGGTTGGACAACTCGGAGAGATTATACATACTTTAGATGGCGGCAAAACGTGGAAATTCCAACAGAGTGGAACACAGGCAAATCTGAACAAGGTGTACTTCGCCGACGCAAATCACGGATTGATTGTCGGAGATGAAGGGGTGATTTTGACCACTATAAACGGTGGTGTGACGTGGGAATTACAGAACAGTGGTACGTCCAATGATCTCTATAGTTTCTCTCTTTCGCCCGATGGTATCCTTGCTGTCGGAGAAGACGGTATTGCGATGCGTTATTCAGTGGACACGGAGAAGTTCATCGTTGACTTGCCTCCCGCTGCCGAAGAGGTAGCAGCAGAATTAGAGGCACAACTCCCTGAAACCACTGAATATCACTGGGAGATCGTCCGATCGGGAGCTTGGCAGACCCACTTCACCGATACCTATTTCTTGTCCGCCATGCGCGGATGGACAATCGGACATAATGGCACCATTCTACAGACTACAGACGGCGGCACGACGTGGCACCAGCAACAAAGCGGTGTAACTGAAGATTTACAACGTATTGTATTCATTGACGATAAACACGGCTGGATTGGTGGCACAGAAGTACTCTTACGGACTGAAAACGGTGGGGAGACATGGGAATTAAGCCGTGAAGGTTTGGAAAAGATTTATTTTATCAGTGCAATAGAATTCATCAACCCGAAAGAAGGCTGGCTCGGTGTCAATGATGGTCAGACTCTACGCACGAACGACGGTGGCAAAACCTTCCGTTTGCAGAAAACAGGTCTCACGACTCAACCCATAACCGACTTACATTTTATCAGCAATAAAGAGGGGTGGGCAGTTACAGCACATATGATGAAAGGCGGTTACATTCTGCATACCGTGGACAGTGGCGATTACTGGCAGGTTCAAGCAAGGACGCATCAGGCTGGGGTCGGCATCCACTTTTTGAATGAGACTGAGGGTTGGGTGGTCCTGGCGAATGGAACATCGCTTATCACAGAAGATGGTGGCACGACATGGAAACAGTCATCGTCCCAAATCCCGGATGACATTCGACTTCACGCTGTGAAGTTCCGCAATCATACAGAAGCTTGGGGCATCGCGAACGAGAAGAAACTTCTCACGACACGAAATCGAGGTGAAAGTTGGGAAGCAATGAAAGGCACACTGGGCAAGCAAACCGCAACTGATGAGAATGAAAGTTGGGTTCAGAAAATGGCAAAAGATCGACCCCTCGTCTCCTTCAACATGACAAACGCACACATCCTTGAAGACGGACACGGCTGGGTTGTCGGTGCGATGGCTGCGTCTTCTCGCACTATAGATTATTACAGCATTGATACCAGAGATCCGAATCAAGGACGAGATACCATAGGTCAAATTTATAACACAACAGATTTCGGAGAAAATTGGCATCATCAACTCGGCGAACAACGAGACACCTTCCGTGATGTGCTATTTCTTGATGAACAACACGGTTGGATTGCCGGTGATAACGGTACCATATTTTCAACAGCAGATGGCGGAAAGACCTGGCAGCATTTAGAGAGCGGCACTGCGCAGCAGATTGTTGATGTTCACTTTGCCAGTCTCGAACCGAGGTGGGGGTGGGCGATGCTACGCGACGCAACGCTCCTTTACACACAGGATGGCTCAGAATGGGAAACAACAGATGGTCAAGACCCGCGACGCGATAATCAGTACGTCATAAATGATGTCGCATTCGGTAATTTTTCTGAGGGGTGGGCTGTTGGAGAGGCTGGAGACATTATACACAACCCCGACGGCGGTCCGATTTGGCAGTCACAGCGCACGACAACCGGCAAGAATCTCACAAGCGTTGATATGAAATTCGCACCTCTTGGCTGGGTGGCTGGAACGAATGGCGTAATTCAGAGAACCATCAATGGTGGCGAGTATTGGAAATTTCACGAAACCCATACCGGTTCCGACCTATACGCAGTGTCGTTCGTCAATAAACGCAAGGGTTGGGCAGCTGGACGTGGTGGCATTATTTTATTAACCACTGACGGCGGTTTTACGTGGACATCAATATCAAGCGGCGTTAACCAAAGCCTTTACGACATTTTGCCACTCTCAGAACAGGAAATCTACGCCGTCGGCACGGCTGGCACCATCATTAGTTCAACAGATGGCGGGGAAACTTGGGAACAAGAGCGGACAGACATCAACGACAACCTATATGCGATCACGCGCGCTAAAGAGAGCGATACCCTATGGGCAGTTGGACAATTAGGGGTTGTGCTGCGTCGTCCTAAACGTTGACGGACACACAGTTTATTAAAAATATTGAATATCGTGCAGAGACATGCGAAACGTACAGAGTCTCCGCACGATATTTTTTGTATGATATGAGTTACAAAATAATCGTAACCATGCTAATATCATAACACAATTAAATCGAATGTTAACGTGAGTTCGACATAGAAATTTCCGGTGCTATTCGTTGTATTAGCACTTTTAGGTTGTATAGTATGAGGGCAAACTAAGAGTTTAGGTTACAAGAAACGGTCTGTTACGGCACACGGAGTGTGCCTACTACTTTTAATCCCTCCTTTGCAGATGTCATGTTGAATTTTGTTGAAACAATTCATAAAAAACCCAAATCTTATTCATTTTTTCCATATTCTGCACTTTTTCTCCCATAGAATTGCGTCTATAAAGATTAAATCGTCAAATGATTCAATTTACCGCTCGTCTAACGCGGGCATTACGATGAAAAATTGAAACCTATACAACATGACACAGCTCGGAATTCCAGTAATCTCAGGAGATAACAAATGATACACATGAAACTCACGCTAACATGGATGATATTATGTACTTCATTATTGCTCAGTAGCAATTTTCTCGTCATCAACTCAGAAGCCGCTGCGATCGGAACACTGTCTTTTACTTCCAAGCACGAAGGAAAATCTTATCTTTATCTCATAGATAGCACAGGGCAGAATCTCCAAAGGCTAGCAACCGACAACGCAAATATAGGGTCTCCGACATGGTCCCCAGATGGACGATTTGTTGCCTATCAGTCCAATCATGCTGGAAGCCCGGACCTCTACGTGATGGACATGAGAACCAAGAAGACACGTACGTTGATAGACCATCCCGAAAGAGACCTATGGCCCGTGTGGTCGCCGAATGGAAAATGGATCGCCTTTGTCTCTGATCGAGCTGGAACAATGGATATCTATAGAATCAATGCCAACGGCTCAAATCTCAGGAAATTGACAAATAAAGGAGATAACCAAAGCCCGGCATGGTCTCCAGACAGCCAATGGATCGTCTATGAATCGTATCGCGGCGGGAACCACGCTGCAGGCATTGCTGGACGGCATTTTCTCTATAGAATGGGTTCCGATGGCGGTAGATCGAAACAAATCAGAGGTGCACGAAACTTATCGGGATGCTCATGGTCGCCGGATGGTAAACAGATTGCCTATGCTGCTGGGAATCCTGGAGATCAAGGCATAAACATCTACGTTATTGATACCGATGGGGACAATCTCCGAAAACTTACGCGAGTGGGGGCAGGTGCTTGGGCAACTGAGCCTGCATGGTCTCCTGATGGACAGTGGATCGCCTATACTTTCAAAAAGGAAGCGCGAAGGCTAGCACCCGGTGAGCGAGTACCCATTGCTGAAGCCTTTGGGGACAGTGCCATCTATCTTGTAAAGTCTATAGGTGAAGGGACTGAACCCATTGAGGTAGCAAATGGGTTATCAATCGGTGTGGATCCAGAATGGGTGCCAGAGGGTTTTCTCTCGGTATCTCCCAGCACAGAAAAGCTAAACACGTTCTGGGGTAAACTCAAGCAAGCTAACCAGTAACGACTCAGCATTGTAAGACACATATCATAACGCCTAAATTTGTACATACATCATGGAGTACTCTAATGATAGAAGACGATGTCCAACTCATTCAGAGGATTTTGTCAGGCGATGACGAAGCATTCACTGCTTTAGTCCGAAAACACCAGAAAAATGTGCACGCCTTGGCGTGGCGGAAAATCGGTGATTTTCACCATGCTGAAGAGATCACACAGGATACCTTCCTCCGTGTCTACAAAAGACTCTCGACCCTCAAGGATCACCGCCAGTTCTCTGGATGGCTTTACGTCATCACAAGTCGGTGTTGCATTAATTGGCGGAGAAAGAACAAGTCCACCCTACAGTCGCTGGAGACGACGAACATGGAAGCACTCGATAAATCGGCGTATTCACGTTACGTATCCCAAGAGCAAGAGGCGAAAGCCAGCGAACACCGCTATGACATCGTCAAAAGGCTTCTCCAAAAACTGCCAGAGAGTGAGCGAACCGTCATAACGCTCTACTATCTCGGTGAAATGACGACACGAGAAATCAGCAAATTCTTAGGTGTTTCCGTGAACACGATTACCAGTCGGCTCCGGCGCGCACGCAACCGTTTACAACAGAACGATACACTCTTGATACAAGAGATGCTCGGAAATGTCCCACTCACTCCTAACCTCGCAGAAAACATTACCCAGAACGCTTTAGATATGAAATTGACACCTCCGCCGGTTTCAAAGCCTCTCCTCCCGTGGGCGGCTCTCGGTGCAGCAGTCGTTTTGTTATTGATAATATTAGGCGCGAGCAACCGATACCTCTCCCGTTTCCAGAAACCATACAGTTTCGAGGCAGTCTCCGAACCGACAATCGAAATTATTGATGCATCTGTCGTCCTTGAAACCAACGCTAAACCCGCCGTCCGAAATCAGATTGGGCGTACCAGCGCGACCGCTAAAAGCAGAAATGCCAGCTTACAGGATTCTCAGACAGCCTCAACATCCAATGCCTTGCAGACTTCACGCGGTCTTCCTGCATCACAGTGGAGTCAATCAATCGGACCGCCAAGCGGTCGTGTTTTTGATGTATTTGCGACATCTGACGGGACGCTCTATGCTTTTTCACCAGCAAGTATCTACAGGTTGAAACCAGATTCACAATCATGGACACACCTCAACAACGGCATCCCAATCGAAGGGTTCCGAGTACCTATGGCAGAACACAGGAACACCCTCTATATTGTCTCTAAGGATACAGTGTTTGCCTCAAGCGATAACGGCGAGACATGGAACGCTCTCTCCGCACGACCTAAAGGCTTTGCTATTGAATATATTGTCACGGACCTGCCAGATTCTTCTGGTTCGCACGTAGGTATCGCCATGTATCTTGCCATATCGGATAAAGGTATTTTCCGTTCCACGGATGCCGGCAAGCAATGGACACATCTGAGCACTGGATTGGGAGATCGGATAATTTCCACAATGGCTATAGCCGGAAACACCATATTTGCTGGCACAAACGATGGACTCTATCGTCTCAACACAGATGTTTGGGCGCAGTCGCCGGTAGATGGCTTCAAGACCGCTCAATCCGCTGAAAATGAGATGTTTACGGACCTAAATTTCGGTTTCTATTATCGCAACTCAGGTATTTGGGAGGAAATACCGACGGAAAATTCTAATGCTATCCATTCCTTAACAACCTCCGGAAACAATCTCTACGTTGCTATAGGTCCCGATTTCTTTAGACGGGAATCCTCTGAATCGAAGGAAGATGTACTATTCATCGGGGGCGGTGCAAGACCAAGTTGGATTTTTCGATCAACCGACTTCGGTGAATCATGGACGGAGATAACGCCGAAAGGCAATTTCCCCCTGTTCACAGGACTGGTTGGCGTAAAATTGATGGCGGCAGGTAATACGCTCTTCGCACAAGGCACTGAAGTTTTTCGTTCAACGGATGCAGGTAAAACTTGGAGTAACCTTGGCACAATTGACATGAACCTAATTCAACATCGGACTTTCCAAGGTGTAACAGTCAACGAACGGACATTTTACACTGTTGGCACACGCGGTGTCTATCGAACGACTGATGCTGGCGATTCGTGGCACTCATTTACGGATGGAATTATCGGGACAGGCGTACGGCGTCTAATAACGTACAACAACAGGCTCTATGTGCTTACCGATCGCGACCTGGTCCAATCGACCGATCGTGGGGAATCTTGGAACAGCGTTCGCATTGATGCAGGTGAACTCAAACTCACACCTGTAGAAAATCGTCGGGGGCAGGTTAATTTCTCCGGTGAGGCAAAATTGGTTGTTGCAGATGGAACTTTATACGGAATTTCGCCTGGAGCAGGGGATCTGCGCATCTTCCGTTTATCTGCTGATGGGAACGCCTTCACTCCGGTCCAAGGGTGCCCTACTTTTGTTGGAAATACACTCTCCCTTGAACTGATGGCAGATGTCGCAAAAGCTGAAGGTCTCGACTTATCCGATGATATACAAAAAGATGTGAGATTAACACGATTATTACGTAGTATCGCAGTTCATGTCACGACAGGAGGATTTGCCGTCAGTGATGGGACGTTCTACATAGAATACCAGCGAAGACTTTTCAAATGGAAACGCGGCGATCCCGATTGGACGAATACAGGCTTAACAGACCTCGGTGAACGGTCAATAGCGAATTCACGGAATGAATTCATTGTAGCGGCTTCAGGGAAAACCGTCTACGCCGCGAAACGCGATGGAAAACTATTTCAGTCGCTTGACAGCGGAAACAGTTGGAAAGACATTACGTCAAGCCTTCCACTTCTCTTTAACCGTTTCAAAGAGATAGTTTTCGCCGGTTCAACAGTTTACATCACAACCGACACCGGGGTGCTGTCTTCACAAACCGGAGAACACTGGCGCGTGCTCACCGATAGTATGGGCGAGCGTCCGCTCATAAACACATTCGCTGTTCACAGCACGACAGTCTATGGTGCAGGTAATACAGCGGTTTATCGCTTGGACACCCGTGGACGCTGGGAGCAAATCACACCGAATATTCCCGATAAAGTTGTCTCGCTCTGCATCAATAATGACAGACTTTACATCGCCACACAACGCCGTGGAATCTTCCACATCTCTCTTGAAAATGAATATACCGATGCGTTATCTCACAAATAGAGCGTCTGTATTTTTGGCAGCGCTCCTGTTAAGTCACACACTGTTAGCAAATAACATTTGTGCGCAAATTTATGGCACTAAATATATTTCCTACGCTTCCGACAAAAGTGGAGACTTTAACATCTATCTCATGGATACTACCAGTGAGAACGGTCGCTTACTCACAAATCATCCAGCACACGATCGTGAACCCACGTGGTCACCAGATGGACGTTTCTTGGCATATTCCTCCAACAGAGATGGAGATCGCAAAATTTATGTGATGGATGTTAGAACAGGAGAACACCAGCGACTCACGGACCGCCATGAGGTAGAAAGGGCACCAGCTTGGTCGCCCGATGGAAAATGGATTGCCTTTGTTTCTGGTAATGATGTAATTCGTCTGGGTGAATGGGAAATTAAATTAACGAACCACATCTACAAATCGGATATCAACGGTGAAAATCTGGTGCAGTTGACGGATCAAGGAAAGAACTTGAAACCCGCGTGGTCGCCAGACAGTGAATGGATTGTCTTTGTCTCCTACCATCGCGGTAATGACAGGAAAGGTCTTTACGTGATGGATGCCGATGGGAAAAGGTTGAGACGCCTTGATGACAAAGCATGGCAGGCACTTGATGCGATATTACAAGGTGAATGTGCTTGGTCGCCTAATGGCAAACAGATCGCTTTCAGTATGCGTGTTCCCAGGACCGATCAGGTGCATCTATGTACGGTAGATATAGATGGCAAGAACTTTCGTCAACTCACCCAAGACGGTCCTTTAGAGAACCGCAAGAACGTCAAAGAATCTCCGTTTCCTGAGGTACGACACCCAGCATGGTCGCCCAATGGCAAATGGATTGCCTATGTTTATTCCGAATCATTTGCGACTGCTAATATTTTCATTATAGATGCAAGAGGGAACGGACTCGAAAAACCTGTTATAACGGATGCAGGACGAGATTTATCGCCGACGTGGGTGCCGGAAACGTACTTTTCCGTCTCTCCCAGTACAGAGAAACAAACCACCCTCTGGGGCAGGCTGAAGCAAACAAACCCGTAATCCGCTCTTTGTAGGAGGGGTTCATAACCCCGATTCTTTGTAGGAGGGGTTTGTAACCCCGACGCTTTACAAGTCTCCATGAAATTGTAGATTTCACTATATAACAAAGTTAAAGAATGATAAACTGTTAGTACTAACCAACTCGTCAGGGAAAATTTAATGAGGATGATCCGTTGAAAAAAAGAAAGTTCGCATATAAAGCCTTATGGATCGTGTTATTACTAAGCAGCAGCTTTATCATCATACATTTACAAGCCGCTACGGTCGGAACACTCTCTTTTATTTCCGATCAAGAAGGAACTTCTGACCTCTACCTCATAGATAGCACAGGACAAAATCTCCGAAAACTCGAAACCAATGACGCAATGAAAGGGCGTGGGCACACGTGGTCACCGGATGGACGCTTTTTTGCTTACGTATCCAGGGAAATAGGGAAAATAACCATTGACGTAATGGACATCCGGCACAAGGAATCCCGTCGGTTGATAGACCATCCGAGCAAAAATTGGGCACCGGCTTGGTCGCCGAACGGGAAATGGATCGCCTTCGTCTCCGATCGAGATGGAGATCGGCAAATCTATAGAATCGATGTAGACGGTTCAAATCTGAAACGATTGACAAACAAGAGAGACAACGGGAAACCGGCATGGTCGCCAGACAGCCAATGGATCGCATTCAACTCATATAAGGGACCCGGACATGGAGCAGGCAATTTTTTGCTCTATGTGATGACCGCCGATGGGGGTAGGTTGAGACAGCTGGCAAAGAATGCATCCGCCGGATGCACATGGTCGCCCAATGGCAAACAGATTAGCTTTGCGACTCGGAGTTTTGAAAAAGAAGGCGCGAATATCTTCGTTATCGATGTCGATGGCGGCAATCTCCGAAAACTTACGGAAGTGCGGGCAGACGCATTCGCGAGTGATCCTGCATGGTCTCCTGATGGAAAGTGGATTGCTTACGCTTTTAGGAGAGTGGTGAAGTTCCCCGCACCGGGTGAGGCACTCCCCGTTGATGAAGTCTTTGGGGACAGTGCCATCTATCTTGTAAAGGCTACAGGTAAAGTCGTCGAACCCATTGAAGTGGCAAATGATGTATCCCTATTTTTGGAACCAGCGTGGGTGCCGGAAGCGTTCTTTCCCGTTTCTCCCAGTCCAGAGAAACAGACAACGCTTTGGGGCAGACTAAAGCAAACAAACCAATAATCGCTAAAGATGTAGGTTTATAGGAAAGCATTGAAAGCCTATTTATCGTGGTAAAAGAACTCTCCAAAAATCCAGACTCCCATTTATCATTTTTCCTTGTTAAACACCAATAGATAACGCTAACTCCGAAGGGAAAACCGTCAAAGGTTTCGCTGTGCCTTGCGAAATGTGGAATGTGTCTTCCAGTCGCACCCCGCCTGTTCCGGGCAAAGAAAGCACTGGATGTCCGACGGTCACCGTCATCCCGTCACGAATTTGGATGCCAGAATCACCGGGATGGATAGTTGGTGCGGGTGTCTCCTCAAAACCGAGTCCAATGCTATGGCTTATACCTGCAACGTAGAATTCTCCGTAGCCGTTTTCAGTGAACACCTTCTTCGCGACTGTATCAATATCTCGCATTTTCGTACCCGGTTTTAGTGCCTCTATCCCTGCTGCTTGTGCGCTTTTGTAAGTTGCGAACATCTCCGCTTGTTTCGCAGAGGGGGTCCCAACAACAAAGGTCCGGCAAAGATTGGCGCAATATCCTCTATATCGCGGCACCAAATCAAGAACAACAAGGTCTCCGTTCTCAATAACCTTATCAGAGGCTGTTCCGTGTAGCCATCCTGATCGGATTCCCGAATTCACGAAGACAGGTGTTGCGACCCCATGTCCACCCGCTTTTCGCATAGCGTATTCTACTTCTGCTGCAACCTCGTTTTCAGTGATACCAACCCTGAGCGTCTTGGCAGCCATGTCCATGCCGATGCCAGCGATCTCTGCTGCGCGCTGCATGAGTTCTATCTCAGAAGCGTCTTTCACCATACGAAGTTCGTCCATAACAGGCGCGATGTCCACGACATTGACCATAGGATTCGCTCTTTGGAACATGTTCAATAAGAAAGCAGGCGTAGAAAACCACATTTGCACGCCTACTGTGAGTTTGTCCTTATCACCTACCATGCCGCGCATTACCTGAACAACGTCTTTAATTTGTTGACCGACTGAAGCGAAAATCCGAACATCCTCCACACCCAACGCATCTCTTACCTCGTCTTCCTCTCCAGCAAAGGTGACAATAAGCGGCAAGCCTTCTGCGGGAATAATCGCTCTTGGCTGATACCGATCTTCTCCGAAAAAGTAGATATAATCGTCATGCGTTAGTATGAGATAGGCATCAATGCCCTGCTGTTTCATTCTGTCTTGTGCGTTTTGGACTCTTTTTGTATTTACCATAATAACTTCCTTTTATTTTTCGTTTATGGTATTAGTATACAATATATCTTAGCCTATGCCAAATATTTGCAACACTTTTGTCATGATTTTTATCGCGAGTCCATAGATTAAAGTTTCGTGCCTCACCTTTTATCGAACTCACGTTAAGTTATAAGTTATAAGTTATAAGTTAAGAGTGGGGAAATGTAAGTTAACAGGGAAAGAGAGGGATTCGGGGTTTCAAACCCCTCCCACAATCAGAATATCACTTCACACGCTTTGTTGAAACGTTCAAAAATGTGTTAGTAGCAACTTGGGTTATATTAGGTTTCTGATTTCGTATTAAGACGAGTTTCATCTCATAAACCACATCATTTTCATCTTGATTTAATTCATAAATAATGCTATCTTTTTAATTCCTATTGGGACACTATAAGTAATAGTGATGATGCAAACTTTATAAGATTTATGATGCCTTAACCTCCGCTTTCGCTTACTCAAGTGAACTTCAGGCAATAGTAGGTTAGACGACTATGAACGCTCTGGAAAATATAATTCAACGCTGCCACCAACGCCATTCACAACCCCTTCGACAGAAAAAAACGGTTGTCACACCTTCGGCTTACAAGGGACTCCATCACCATTTCACGGTCTATTGTGCGCAGAGATACCCTGTCAGACTCTATGACTTGGAGGAGGCAGAGATCTCCTTTATGCCAGTAGGAGGTGGTCCTGAACGCGACAGAGTTCCACAATCTTTTGGTGGTGAACGTTTCTTGAGTCGTCAAAAGACGATAGACTGGGAAACCAGACACTGGCATACATCGTGGGGGCTACAGGTGTATACGGGAGTACCTTCCGAACGCTATGGTGCACCATGGCACGACCTTGAGTTTAAATACGAAGCGATCTGTGCGGCACCCGATGCGGTATTAGCTTGTATTGAGACCCTCATCAATGTTATTGGGAACCCGTTGTTGACGTTGACAAAGTCGGGTGGATTGCGTTTTTCTTGCAGGGTGCAGGATTATCTCCATAAGAACACTGAAGAGGCAAGGCTGTATGTCTATAAGGATACCCCGACGTCGGAAAATCCACATCAGAGGGACGTGTATCTTGAAATCCTTGGCGAAGCAGGACTCAGCCCGTGGAATGCCCGATCAGAACTGCTCCTCGGAGACCTATTAAATCCGCCCATGATTTCCAAAGGGGTACTTTTCGCCGCTATTGATACGTTCCGATCAGAACTGCACGACCCTAATCCCCGTGTAACAGAAAGATTGAAACCGACTTCGCAAGCAGATATGTCTTCGCCGCCACCCTTGGGTTCATACAAGTTGGATCTCGCGAAAGAGGCGTTTTTAAAACATGGGTTTTCTTATATCGGAGAAGAAAACGGTTTACATCACTGGACGGTGCGCGATAGTGCGGATAACGCTGCAGATGTCGTGTTATGGGAGACGGATGGCAGGGTGTGGATACGCGCAACTACGCCTGATCTTGGACTCCCGACGGAAAACACGTTGATTACAGATGTTTGGGACGAGACAGGGATTCTGCCACCGATTGCTGTTGGATTCCCTGTCTCTGATAAAGTGATCGCGGTGCGAGAAGGGATACTTAGCCCTCTGGCGATAAAACGTCCATCTCCTGTGCTCCAAAAGCCAGAAGGTGCTGAGAAAGTTTATGAGCCACTCGAAAAGAATCTCGATAAGATAAAGCAGATCTTTGAGACCGATAAACGCGTTATTGGACTTGCTGCCGAGACTGACGTAAGGGGCAACTATGAAATGGAATCAAATCTCCTAAAAAATGGCGCAGTCGCTCTCAGTGCCCATTTCCCAATAGTAGAAGAAGCGGTAGAGCACTTCCAAAGACAAAACCTACCATCCCGCGCACGTTGGCGGCATGTGCCTTTTCAATGGGGTCTGGTGAAAGAGATACCCGTTGATGTTCGGATGGCAAATCCTTTTGAACATGGGAACGTCTGTGAGGATCCGGAGCGGTTCTTAGCACTCGTAAGTATGGGTGTGAATGCGATTGAAACCCTCTGCCCACAGTGTCCTGTCTATACAGCATGCCAGGAACGCGGTTATCTATCGCAGCCTGCTACGTTACAAAGTGCCAAAACACAATTATTTGGATTTCATCAAACGTTTTTGGATCCACAACAATTGGCAGTATCCGAAAAAATCCTTGAATCTATCGATGACGCGGAACGCCTTTATATTGTCAGTTCAATAAAAACGGACGGGTTGTTTTTGGAGTGTCTCATATCAAGGGAGAGATTGGAAGAATGGTGTGAAAACTGGCAAGAACATGCGTTAGGGAACTTCGCACAGGCTTTAATCAACACATTGGAAATCGAAAGCGAACCCGACGATTCTGTTATTAGACGCATTCGTACAATAGTGCGGGCATTTCAACAATATGAAGAAGCAATCGTTACTCAGATGTGTCAAGTTAATGTGAAGGGCAAGGTTGTCGAGCGAGAGGTAGTCAATGATGAGACCGGAGCGGAATTGACTCGTTTTGGAATTGCGTTTGAAGGTGGTGCATTTGTTTACATACCTCTCAATAATACTGCTGCGGATAAACTCATAGCAAAGGGTCTACAGGTCTTCCAACTCGATTCGTTTGTGGTTAACGAGGACACGAGAATACCTATGACTATTGAACAAGCCATTGGGTTCGGTATCTTGGATATAGGAACGGTCGAGCAGATTCAGGGATTTCCGAATGTCTACCCGAATCAAGAATGGACGTTTTGGCATCAACTCAAGCGTTTCTTAGCGCATTACACGCGGGATGCCGATGCACCGATGATATGGTTTGACAAGGTCCTACAATTCTGGGTGCCGCCGGTGCTACATCCGAGCATAAAACGACTTTTGTTTATGTCAGGCACATTGTCTGAGCAAGAACTTTCTAAAGCGTTTCCAAGTGAAGAGATCGAATTTATGCATATCAACCCAACCCCATGGGTATCGGGAAATGAGGTCTTTCAAATTCGGTCAGGTATCCATACACTAAAAACACTATTGGACTACGATAGCACATGGGATGTTATTGGTCTGTCTGAAATGGGAGAGCGATTCCTTCTTGATATCTGCTCGGAAATTGAGAAAGATTCAAGTGTTAAACATGCCATTATTACCTATCCTCCAATTATTGAGCAACTGAAAGAGGTAGGAGAAAAAGAAAATGTCTGTTTGCTGAGAGATTTTCAAGACCTGAACAATTCAGAGACCGCTTTTGAAACGGCAGAGGTAGTTTGGATCGTCGGAACACCGTTCTGGGAACCGGGTGAATCGTGGAGACGGGGGCAAATCTTATATGGGAACGATGAGGAACCGCTCTCTTATGAAGCGGACCCAGAGTTCCAACACTATAAAGATGAACGAGTCCAGAAAATATATACACAGAATGTTACTGAATTAATCACAGAAATCGTCGGACGTGTAGGATTGAACCGCTTAAGTGGAAAAAAGGTTGTGTTGATCAGTAGTCTTGTAATCCCTGACATCACCGACAGACCGGAGACTCTCCTTTTTGACTGGGAAGATTTTGAGGTAGCCGATGGACTTGACAAACTTCCTGAGACAATTGCCATACGCCAACGTTTTGAAACCGAGCGAAATAATCTAACTGCTGAGTCCAGTAGAGAAGAGGTGGAGCGTATTCTCGGATGCTCATCGAGACAAGCGAACCGTATGTTGAAAAAACTTAGGGGTGGGAAGCCTCTACGTGTACCTTTCCGAGAGCAAATCCTCACTCTTCTGGCTGATGGCGAGAAAAAGGCTGCTGAAGTGATTGCAGCGATTGATGGAAACCCAGCAGCGATACACCATGAACTCGTGCGGCTTACCAAACTCGGTGAGATTGTAAAGGTCCGATGGGGTGTGTATGCCCTCTCTGAAACATCCTCTTCTGAACAGTAACGTTTATAAATCAAGGTGAAAGTTGGCATTAGCGGTTGGCTGTTAGTAGTCAGCGATCGGTGGGGTTTATTGCCGAAATCAGGATCTTCGGGATTTGGAAAAGTACATAGGGTGAGATAGAAAAAGGAAGGTAGGCACGATTGGGAAACCGTGCCTACCTAATTTTAAGGGTGGTTTACTTTACTTTTACTTCTGCCCACCATAGCGTCAGTGCCTCGCGCTTTGCTGGCATCCTTTCTACCATGTGTGCCTCATCCGATGGGTGTAGTGTTTCGTGGCCGTTCATGAACGTTCCGGCAGAATAATCGTCATCCCCATCGTCAGACTTTTCGTTGCTGCCGCACCAATCCGGGTGGTTACATTCCTGAAAAACATGTGAATGTTTCACTTCATGGGTATGCCATCCGAAATTGCCGTGTTTGTGTTCCCAGCCGTGTGTATGCAGGACTGAACTGATACCATCTATGTATTGCCCAATGTATTGTAATGTATAAATGTTGCTTTCAATATTGTGAGATAGATCGCTATCAAGCTCTATTTCTTGAGAGATTAGGCTGTCGCGAATCTCACTCGCAATATTTTCGTCTGATGCTCTGGCAGAAAGCACAACGTATGTCTTGGTACTTCCATCGCTGACATTATGTACGCCTCCACTGGTTGAGTAGAGCGTCAGTAAGCAGGTCCCACCGTGTTTTGTGGGAGTTTCGTGTTTGTGCTCTGACCAGAGGTCTAATTTATCGTGGACGATCCCTTGCGGTGCCATATCGGGGTGAACAACGGCGTGTCTATGCCACGTTCCGTTCATGTCATCGGAATGGTAACCCGTGAAATATACGTCAGTGAACCCTTCAAAAGTTTGGTTGTGGTTCTCGTGGGCAGAAACGTTGCTCACTATGGCAAAGGCGGCGATGAGTATGAAAGATACGATCGCGACCTGCTTGGTTTGGGAAGAAACAAAATTTTTCATTTTAGGCTCCTTTATGATCACATATTATTGAACGATATTTGTAACAGATTAATTTATGTGCTCGGTTAACGGGACTTATGAAAAATAGTTTACAATATTTATTTTTTGTTGTCTTAATATATATTTTCAGCACATGATCTTTGGTATTGGAAAAAGATTTCTAATTACGAACTTCATAAGATATATAGTAAGGATATACTTTATCTCTAATCATGAGAATATGGTGCGGAGATATGCGAAATGCATATAGTTCTCCGCACCACATTTTTTCAACGCCTATTATCTTTTCGCTCCTACCCAGGCTGCTTTCCCCCAATCACAACAAGAAACGCACTATCTTCGCTGGCATAGACACTATGAAGGACATCACCTGTGAAGGTAACTCCCTCACCTTGTTCTATCGTTATTTTATCACCACTTGTTGTAAATATAATGCTTCCGCTAAGCATAATGACATTTGCAGCAGCAGGAGCTGGGTGTTCCTCTAATACACTCTTCGCTTTCAGAGCGACCAAAATAACTGTTAGTTCATCCCCGCGCGCTAGTGTGAGCGAAGCTCGACCTGACGAAGCAACTTCGGCTTCTTCCATGAGTTTTTCAGCCATTTCCATAAATGGAAACGCTTTCGTCAGCGATGTATTTAGGTCTACAGGTCTGTAGGGTCTCTCAAATGATGTATTCATTGTGAATCCTCTATTCTATTAGTATATTATGATACATTCTAATCGCGCGCCAATAGATCAAAGTTTCGTGCCTGACCTCTGGCTATAAAAGCACAACAGGCAAGGCACGAGAAACTTCTAATTCTTATTAGGCATGGTCTTCGGGTCGGACACCGCGTGTAAACGTGCCGAAGCCGAAGAACGTCGGTGCGTAATCCCCGACATAATCGACAACGCTTTTATCAGGAATAGCGTCCTCCATACCCATACACCAATAACAGCCGTTAACAAGAAGACGACGGGCTCCTTCACTCTCTAAATCGACCGAGGCACCCATCGTTGTGTTAAAGACGCGTGAGGTATTGCCTTCGTCACCCGTGTAGGTTTTAATCCACGCCATCGGCATCGTGACAGTATCGGGTTTTGGAGCATCTGTCGGGTCCATACCGACCAAAACCTGTCCATGGATAAGCACCTGTGAATCACCCGTTAAATCATTGATACCGTAGACATCGGACGGACCCCAAACATCGTCAACGCCTTTGAGAATAGGATGATTCGCCATCGCTTCGTCAACGACACCGCGTGCGCTCTCTTTACCGTGGTGTCCATGATGGTTAACCCACGTCTCACCGAGCACCTGTCTGCCATACCCACCCTCAAAATCCTCGTTGTCAAAACTATATTTTGCATAAGGACTATCAAGGTTCCGGCTATAACTGAAAGCGTGTGTTGCTGTGCGGAGTCCCATCACAGGTTTACCAGCGTTCGTATAGTCAACGACATACTTCATCTGTTCATCGGGCAGTTCACGGAAACGCGTGAATAGCACCATCATATCCGCTGATTCTAAATGGTGGAGTCCGGGGATATTTGTTTGGATTTCCGGATCAATTTCTCCTGTTTCTGGATTGATTGCAAACAACACAGTACATTTAAACCCATGGTGAGCGGCTAACACCTTCCCCAACATCGGTAATGCCTCTTCAGAGCGATACTCTTCGTCGCCACTGACGAGCACAATATGTTTGCCCTTTCCGGGACCTTCGTTTCCTTCGTAAACAACCCATTCGTTATTCATATAAGTTATACTCCATAAATAAGATTTTGCATAAGTATAACATACCTTGTGTCCGAAGTCATATTAAATTGAAGAGCAAAATGTTCCCTACCCATAACCAAACCCCTATACAGAAAAAACTTTGACAAATATCCCAAGTTACCATAAAATTAAATAGACAGTCTCAAATATACTATCCAAAACGGACCGGCAACCCGCAGGAGAATTCGTCCATGCGCTTAACCCCTCAACAACGAGACCACTATAGAGAGCAGGGATTCGTCGTAATTCCACATCTGTTTAGCACAGCCACAGTGAAGTTAATGCTTGAGCATTATATGAAACGCCGTGCGGAAGGTCCAAAACCCGGCGACTCTGGCGGAACAACCGATCACGCCGACGATCCAAATCATCGATTCCCCCGTATGATTAATATGCATAACTGGGACGACCTCACCCAAGAATGGGCATCTGATACCAACCTGCTTACCGTTACGAAACAACTGATTGATGATACACCGGAACTGTTACAAACAATGCTCTATTTCAAGCCGCCGGGTGCACGAGGGCAAGCCCTACACCAAGACGAGCAGTACATCACCATAAACCCACTCATCGGCGTTTGGGTAGCATTAGATACTTCGGACGACGCTGTTGGACGCATGGTGCTTATCCCTGGTTCCCATCAAAATGGACTGCTATCTGTTGAAACAGCAGACACCGCTATTTCGTTTACAAATGTACAAGCCGTCAAACCGGAAAACGCTGAAGAATTAGGAATTGACATGTCACCCGGTGATGCGCTTTTCTTTGATGGCAAGGTTATTCACGGTTCCTACATGAATAAGACGCGGGACCGGTGGCGACGGAGTTTTATATGCCACTATATCGGTGAGAATTCACAAAGGTTTGAGCCAATCGAAGGCACACACGTCTCACACCTCAAAAAATAGCATGGTTACCCTCAGCTCCTAAACTCCCTACGCCGCTGGCGAGGTTTCCAACTTCGCCAATTCACAGTGTCAATAAATTGTAAAATTCACTATAAACACAAGAAACATAGGAGGATATGGATTGCTAAAAGTATCAAAGTTTGGTGGGAGTTCTCTCGCATCGGCAGAACAAGTACACCGCGTATGCGACATTATCACTGCCGACCCGAAGCGCCGTCTCATCGTCGTCTCTGCCCCCGGAAAACGTCACAGGCAAGACATCAAAGTAACAGACCTACTTATTGCTGCTGCCTCACAACGACTCACAGGGAAAATAGGGGCATCGGAATGTGCTGAGGTGATTGAACGCTACCGCAGTATCGCTTCAGGATTAGGACTCCCTGCCGAGGCTGTTGGACCTATTGCCAGGGACCTGACGGAACGCCTGGAAAAAAGCACTACCGACTCAAATCTTTATATGGATACCATGAAGGCAGGTGGCGAAGACAACTGTGCACGACTGATAGCGCAAGTGCTACAAGCGCGCGGTGTAGAGGCACACTATGTAAGTCCCAAAGAGGCGGGTATGGTCTTGTCCGACGAACATGGGAACGCCCAAGTTTTACCTGAAGCATACAACCGTCTGCGCAGTCTGCAGGAACGCCCCGGTATCACTATTTTTCCGGGTTTCTTCGGACACTCAAAACAAGGGGACGTTGTAACCTTTTCGCGTGGCGGTTCCGACATTACGGGTGCTATTCTCGCCAGTGCTGTTCGGGCAGAAGTTTACGAGAACTTTACAGATGTTGATTCTGTGTTCGCGGCGAACCCGTCTATCGTTAAAGATCCGGCACCAATTGCTGAGCTAACGTATCGTGAGATGCGCGAACTCTCTTACGCAGGCTTCTCTGTCTTCCACGACGAGGCACTCGAACCGGTTTATCGCGCACACGTGCCTGTTCACATTCTAAACACAAATAACCCGAAAGCAGACGGCACCTTAATTCTACCGAACCGTAAGTCCAGGGATATTCCTGTTGTAGGTATCGCGGCGATAGACAGCGTCTGCTGCATCTATCTTAGTAAATACCTTATGAACCGGGAAATCGGTTTTGGGCGACGGTTACTGCAGATATTGGAATCCGAAGGTGTCTCTTTTGAACACGTACCCTCTGGCATAGACAACATGTCAGTCATCATTCGCGAAGAAAATCTTCCGGCGAACAAAGAGAAAAGGATCGTTGAACAAATCCGACAGACGCTCGCCCCGGAAGATGTCTCCGTAGAACGTGAACTATCCCTGATCATGGTTGTTGGTGAAGGCATGCGCCACACTGTTGGTATCGCTTCACGCGCCACGCACGCTTTATCCGACGCACAGGTCAATATCGAAATGATTAACCAAGGTTCCAACGAAGTCAGTATGATGTTCGGCATAAAATCTGCAGATATGGAAATGGCCGTTCAAGCACTCTATGCGGCATTTTTTGACTAAAGGAAGACCATTATGGAAATAACAGTGCGACCCGAAGAATTGAAATCAGGCAAACTGACAGATGTACACGTTGAAGAAGCCGTTAAGGCGATCCGTGTTGATGGTTACGTCATCTTGGAAAATGTTATCAATCACGACCACTTGGACATTTTGCGAGAACGGATGGATGCTGATTCGCAGATCCTAATCGACGCACAGAAATGGGGTGGGGCGGGACGACTCATAGGACACCTTCAACAAGGACCTCCTCCGTATGCACCATACATTTTCAGTGACATCGTCGCTAACCCTTACGTCGTGCAAGTGACAAAGGCACTCCTCGGTGAGGGACTCTACAATAATTTTTACAACGGCAACACGAACAGCCCCGGTAGTACGACACAACCGCTCCACAGAGACGGTGCTCACCTGTGGCCTGATCAAGAGGTGGCACACCCGACAGCAGAGGTTGTCGTTAATATCTCTCCACAGGATACAACAGAGGAAAACGGGAGTGTTGAACTATGGCCCGGTTCTCATCTGCAGGTCAGCGGTAAACGGATAGATGAAGAGGAGGAGGAAGCACGCCGCGAAATCTGTCCCCCTATCCGTGGAAACGCGAAGAAAGGTAGTGCACTCATCCGAGACATGCGGTTGTGGCATCGCGGTGTTCCCAACCCATCTGATAAACCGCGCCACATGATAGCACTGATTCATCGTGTCTCTTGGCTTAGATCCGACCGCACACTGAAGTATAAAACGGGATGCGAAGCCGCCTTTGAAAACAGCGATCTCGACCATAATGCTGAGTTCCTTGACTATGTTAACCCCAAAATAGATGAATACAATTACCTTTTCAATCCGCGCTTCTAAATGTATCTGGCTGGCACTTCCCAATTCTTGTCCGAAGGGTTCCCCTATTCTTGTAGGAGGGGTTTGTAACCCCGAAGTGCCAACCCACAGTTCATGATGGAGGTTCCCATGAACGCCCAAAACAATTGGTTCCCGGCAGAGCCTGACCTCGAAACGGTTTGCCAAAACTATAGCGACCCGATTTATGCACTCTCTCAAGCGGAAATGCCAGCCATCATTCTCCGAAACGCCTACTCACCGCAACAGTGCACAGGACTCATCAACAGATTCACAAATATGGGATTGATGCGCGATGAAGCCGACATCAACTCTGCCGACAAACGTACCCGTATCGACATTGGTACCAGTCTCGGCAATCGCGGTGCGGATAAGGCAAAATTTCTGGCACATGCCCAAGTGACAGAACACCTCTTTAAGTTCCTATTTGATGGGTTCGATAATCCCGTCGATCTCATATATGACTCCCTCACTACGCTTTCTCCGGGTAAAGAGGTAAAGGTGGCGCGCGAAGCAGACGGCTCACGTTATGGTCCCGCGATCTTCCGCGTCCACTACGAGACCCATAGCTACAAGCCCCACATCGATCACGTCAAATACCGTGAGAATCGCACCGACTATCAAGTTTACCGCTTCGAGCATCAGTTCGCAGGTGTATTGTGTGTCCAAAACGCCGACGAAGATGGAAAAGGCACACAAGCCATCCTGCATCGCTGTCTCTGGTCGGAAGAAGTTCAACCCTACATAGCCGAGGAGACCTTTGATAGATATGCCGCTGACAACGGGATAGAAAACTATCAGGTCGATTTACAACAGGGGGACCTATACTTCTTCAATACGCGCTGCATCCACGAAGTGCCCCCCGTGCAAGGCACACGCGCCCGTATTGTCTTAGCGGTATTTATTGGTTACTCCCCTGACGACGGCGAAGTGTTCGTCTGGTCGTAATCCTCGTTTCACCCTTATCATGTCCCTACTGGCGCACTATCCGGTGCGCCAACCCACAAATTCCTCATTTATTTATCCTGCCTATTTGTTGATTCGCGCTGGATGTTCAAATTGTGAACACTTTCGGGCATCCTTGCCCAATTTGGGGCATTCCCTTACTGCTCCCAACAGCATTCTCTATTTTTGTAAAACACACAACTTACACCACCTCTATTGACCAGCTGAGCGGTTTTGTCCATTCTCTACTTACACATAAGTGCTATTTTTTGCTCAGTTGGCACGGTATTTGCTTATTGATACATCATAACGTATCAAACAGGAGGGCAAAGCCGTGAAGAAATCTCTTTTTCTCGTCTATACGCTATCCACTGTTTCGATTTTATGTGTATTAGCAACCTGGAGTACGCGAATCGCTGTCGCGGGGCAAGACAGTACGCAAATAGCGTTGCCAGTAGGCGCAAAGGCACGACTCGGTAAGGGAAGCATACGCCAGTTAGCATATACTCCTGACGGAGATCACCTTGTTGTAGCAAGTTCCATTGGGGTTTGGACCTATGATGCCGACACTGAAAAAGAAATACATTTATTCAATACGACTGGGTCAAGCAACGGTATTACCGCCTTTAGTCCGGATAGACAGATGTTTGCAAGTGCGAGTGGCGGATATGACTATACGGTGCAACTTTGGGATCTTGCCAATCGTCAGGACATAATATCGTTAAAAGGGCATACTTCGTATATCGACAGCATCGCATTCAGCCCAGATGGAAAAACACTGGCAACCGGGAGTGCGGATGATACAGTGAGGTTGTGGAACGTTGACACTGGAGAATACATAACTTCCCTTATCGGGCATACAGACACTGTCACTTCAATTGCCTTCAGTCCAGATGGAAAAACACTGGCAACTGGAAGTTGGGATGATACACTCCGATTCTGGAACCTCGCCACTGGAGAACACGAAATTATCCCTACCGATCATTCTGATGGCATCTCTAATGTTGTTTTCAGTCCTGACGGACAAACAATTGCTATCACACACTACAATCAAATAGGGGTCCAACTCTGGGATGTCAACACTGGTAAAGAAAAACAGAAACTCAGTACGGCAAGAAATATCTATTCTTTAGCATTTAGTCCAGATAGTCGAACCCTCGCAGGTGGGGGATGGACTGAACTATCTCTTTGGGATATTGACACTGGCGCACTCAAAGCCACACTCACTGCACATTTAGAGTCAGTTTCTTCTGTCGCCTTCAGTCCTGATGGTCGGACTCTCGCGAGTGCAAGTTCCGACGAGTTGCATCTCTGGGATAGCATGAGCGGGGCACAGAAGGGGACAATTACTGGACATACACAGTATATTCGGGGACTCGTATTAAGTCCCGACGGGCACACAATTGCTGCTGGGCACTGGATGAAGATACGTCTCTGGGATACTGTCAATATGAGAGAAAAAGCGATTCTCTATGAAGATGACTGGGGACATTGGAGCTTAGCGTTCAGTCCAGATGGTAGCCTACTCTTGAGTGAAATAGCACCGCAGATCCGGGTGTGGGACGTTGCAACTGGCACACACAGCAGAACTCTCAAAACATATACAGGCAGTGGTGTCGGCGGATCAGGCATTGAGGCAATCGTCTTCAGTCCTGACGGTCGTTTCTTTGCAAATGGGCACACAGGTGAACCAGTAATATGGTTATGGTACGCTGGGTTTACACACAAAAGCACGCTTACCGGACACAAGGGTCGCATTTCTGCGCTCGCTTTCAGTCCTGACAGTCGGACCTTGGCGAGTGGGAGTTCCGACCATACGATTCGCTTGTGGGATGTAGAGACAAGCACATATAAAATGACGCTTACCGGACATACAGAACGGATCGAAAGTGTCGCTTTTAGTCCAAACGGAAAAACACTCGCAAGTGCAAGCAGGGATGAGACTATACGCTTATGGGACACGATAAGCGGTGTACACAAAGCCACACTCACCGCAGGTACCGATAGCGTTACCTTCAGTCCCGATGGAAAAACACTCGCAAGCGATTCAGATTACGATGGCATCATACAACTATGGGACGTTGCCACGGGCACCGTAAAAGCGACGCTCACTGGGCATACTGAAGGAATCGCGCATGTGATCTTCAGTCATGACGGAAACACTTTGATAAGTGCAAGTTACGATGGCACGATTCTACTATGGGATCTGTCACCAGCAACAGACACAATAACACACATTGAGGATGTAAATCGTGATGGTGTCGTAAACCACCACGATTTGGCTATTGTTGCTTCACATTTCGGAGAATATCGCCCGAATGAAATGGATATAAACAGCGACGGCATTGTCAATATTGTGGATCTCGTGTTAGTTGCTGCCGTGCTCGGTGCAGGAGATAGCGCACCGCCTATACACCCACCATCTATAATATACCTGACCGCAGCGGATCTGCAGTTGTGGCTAACTCAAGCGCGGCAAGCTGGCATCTCAACCCCTACTTTCCAGAACGGAATCGCTATTCTTGAACGATTTTTAGTGATCCTGTCCCCAAAAGAGACGGCACTTTTACCCAACTATCCGAACCCGTTCAATCCTGAGACATGGATACCCTATCAGTTGGCAATCGCTACAGATGTGACGTTTCGTATCTATTCTACAAACGGCGTATTGGTTCGCACACTGATGCTCGGATATCAACCTGTGGGTGTTTATGAAAGCCGAACCCGCGCGGCGTATTGGGATGGAAAAAACGATCTCGGTGAGTCAGTCGCAAGTGGTGTGTATTTCTATACGCTTTCTACTGGACAGTCCACGATGACCCGGAGAATGGTAATACGCAAGTAAGCTTCCCTACGACTCTATAGGATACAGGAGGCCATATCATGAAAACGATGCAACTTTCTATTTTAACCTTCCTTCTGATTTCGATTCTATTTTTACCAGATACTTCCGCCGAAGATTACAAGCAATGGCACTTGCCTGAAGGTGCGAAAGCACGCATCGGAAAAGGTCGTATCTCCGGCAATATCGCCTTTTCACCGGATAATAATTTGCTCGCCGTTGCGAGTTCTATTGGGACTTGGATCTACGATGCGCAAACAGGTAAAGAATTGAATCTTTTCACGGGACACGCAGACGTCGTCAGGAGTGTTGCCTTCAGTCCTGATGGAAAAACACTCGCAACTGGTGGGAGTTATGACGATAAGACGGTGCAGTTGTGGGATGTTGCCACTGGAAAACACATAATGACTCTTCTCGGACATACAGGAAGGGTCAACAGTGTCGCCTTTAGTCCTGATGGAAAAATACTGACGAGTGCCGGAGGATATAAGGACTACACGGTACGTCTATGGGATGTGGAAACTGGAAGGCACACAGCAACACTTTCTGGGCATGTGGGTGGTGTTGAAAGTCTCGCATTCAGTCCCGATGGGAAAACGCTCGCAACTGGTGGTGATTTTAATGATCACACAATACAGATCTGGGACGTTGAGACTGCAACTCATAAAATGTCCCTTCTCGGACATACGTATAGTGTTAACAGCATTGCTTACAGTCCTGACGGTCAAACGCTCGCAACTGCTGGCGGGTGGGTAGATACCACTGTGCGACTCTGGCATGTTGCAACGGGTCAACCGAAAGCAACATTCACTGGACATACACAGGGTGTTAACAGTGTTGCATTCAGTCCGGATGGGAAAATCCTTGTAAGCGGAAGCAGCGACACAATATGTTTGTGGGATACTACAAGCGGCTCTTACATAACAACATTAACAGAAGGAGCTGGAAGTGTGGTATTCAGTTCGGACGGATACAACTTCGTAAGTAGTAGCGGGAATGGCGTGATATTATGGGATGCGGTCAGCCTGCATCAGAGACTAAAAATTACTGGGCATCTGTCAAGTGCTTACAGTATTGCATTTAGTCCTGATGGTCACACGCTTGCCAGCGGTGGTTGGGGAGACCCTAAAGTGAGACTATGGAACTCCGATACTGGTGATAGTATAGACACTTTCATTGGACATACAAGTGGTATCACCTCCATTGCATTCAGTCCTGATGGACAGAGCATCGCAAGTAGTGGAAATTGGCACGACCCGACAATCCAACTACGGGACGCTGCCACTGGCACACATATTACTACTTTCATTGGTCATAGACGCAGTATTAATAGTATTGCCTTCAGTCCAGATGGAAAAACACTCGCAAGTGCAAGTTCCGACGAAAAAGTCTGCTTGTGGGATGTTTCAACGGGTTATCACCAAGCGACCCTTCCTTGGTATGATTCCCACAGCTTTTCAAACCTGATGTTCAGTTCCGATGGCAACACACTCGCAATTGGAGATCAGGCTGGGATACGCCTATGGGATACCTCTTATAGCCCATACAAAGTCAGGTGGACATTGAATACATCAGCACTAAGTTTTACTCTCAGTCCAGATGGACAGACACTCGCCAGCGGAAAGAAAGATGGGACAATAATTCTGTGGGATGCTATCAGTGGGACAGAGAAGGCAACGCTCTCAGGACATATAGACTATGTCGGTGCCGGTACTATGGCATTCAGCAAGGATAGCAACACACTCGCAAGTACGGGTTGGCACGAGGATACAACGATTCGCTTATGGGATGTCGCCACGGCATCACACCGAGCAACGCTCACAGGACACACAAAACGTATATCAAGTCTCACCTTCAGTCCCGATGGTACTACTTTAGCGAGTGCAAGTTCCGATGGCACGATATTACTCTGGAAATATCCACTCCCACAGCAAACCTACGGAGCACCTATGGAACCGTCGCCTCGTGTAGAAACATCCGTAATGCAGAATTACCCGAATCCATTCAACCCAGAAACATGGATACCGTACCAATTAGCAGAACCCGCGGAAGTTACCGTACGTATCTATACAGCAGGTGGTATCTTGATTCGCACCTTAGCAGTTGGACATCGGTCTGCTGGCACCTACAAGGATCGGCACAATGCCGTTTATTGGGATGGGATGAATGAGATAGGTGAACCTGTTGCGAGTGGGATTTACTTCTATATGCTGTCTGCCGGAAATTTCATAGCAACCCAGAAAATGCTGATTCAGAAATAGAGGAGACATTTCCAGGAAAATTTGTTACGAAAAAATTATATGACATTTTTTTGACATTTTTTTGACAGATATGTTATCATTTGCCAAATGAGTCTTGATACGTCTATCAGAAGAAAAGATAAGTGAACTCTTATGTCCTAGGACATGAGCAGTTTTCTATTACGTCAAAAGGAGCTAGTCAAGAAATGGAAAGGAATACAATAACGGGTCAATTTCATACTGTTTTAGTGGGTTGTTTGTGTTTTCTCTTTACTGTAGTGATGTTTTCTGTTACATCAATAGCTGCGTCAACAAAAAAAGTCCTGATATTGGGGAACAACATAACCCAAGTTGAAGCACCAACGATTAGTAAAAATCTGAAAAAAATTCAGAATTATACCTTCGAATACGAAATTACGAAAGATTCGAAACTCGCGAAAGCGGATGCCGCTGATTTTGATATCCTATGGCTTGGGCAAGGTGAGATTTGCGAAGGTGGATGGCGTTTCTCTGATCAGGGCGCAGATGCCGTTTTAGCATTTGTTGAGGCAGGAGGGATATGCATTAACGTTGAGCAGGACCACGATGATGCTGTCGGTTGTCCAACACCTTGGCTCCCTAAACCACTAAACGGTGATGAAACCGAAAGGACACAGGATTTTGAACCGACAAAAGCCCCGGAGGTTGGGACCCTTTTCACCGAGCCAAACAAGATAAAAGCAATTGTGACGGATGATAAATGGCACAACCCGGATCGCGCGTATATTCCACTCGCGACGGTTGGTAAACATCTCATTGTGGCACTCCTATATCACGGTGATGGCGCATATATCATCACGGCAATTCAAAATGAAGATCAGGTGAAAGTCGATACGAATCTTCCGTTTATTGAAAACTTATTGTTCTATGTCGCTACTCTTCAGGATAAAATTCTTGCCGTTGAACCGCACCATAAACTTGCTGTGACCTGGGCGCAACTCAGAATGGGTCCATAATGCTTTAGCAACACGGAGAGGGTCTTATGAAACTGCGATACATATTTATCCTCTACTGTTTCATCTTCGGACTGCTATGTTCTGTTTTAGCAAAGCCACTTAGCATAGAGAAGATTGTGTTCTCGTCAAATCGCGACGGCAATTGGGAAATCTACATAATGAACCCGGATGGGACTCGACAGGAGAGATTAACCTACGACCGCGCCGTCGATTGCGATCCCGTTATTTCACCGAAAGGTGACCAGATTCTCTTCAACTCGAACCGTGCGGGGACTCGAGACCTATATCTAATGGATGTAGATGGGAGAAACGTGCGTCCACTGTTTGGGTTCAGCGAAGCCTACAGGACACATCCAGTATGGTCACCTGATGGAGTGAGAATTGCCTATTCTCAGCGTGCCTTAAACGGTATAAATATCCATACTGCCAAAGCGGATGGTACCTCCGTGAAGCATATTGTCCATCTAAAGAACGCGCATAGTGGATATCCGAGTTGGTCATCGGATGGCACAGAAATCGCTTTTGTTGTAGCAGATGAAATTCACTGGGCAAGCCGCCAAATCCGGTTTATCAACTTAGAAACCCGTACGCAGGAAACGCTCTTTCCAGATGATTTCCCGCGGATGTCTCAACCCGCCTATTCCCCACTCGAAAACAGAATCGCCTTCGTTTGGTTTCGACCAGCAGAACAGCAACAATCCGTATTCATCGTGAATCGTGATGGAAGTTATCTCAGACAGATTGAGTCGTTAGTTGCAAACGATCCGGCTTGGGCACCGTTTGGCAATGAACTCATTTACACAGAAGGTGTTATTGGAAGCAACTCACAAATTTTCAAAATCAATCTCAGCCGCCAAACGGCTACACAACTCACAGACGACGGGAGCAATTACGCTGGCAATTGGTTCGCACCGAAGCAGCTCCCGGTCTCTCCCTCAACCTCACTATTAACTACACAATGGGGTACGGTTAAAATCCGAAACTAATATGCCTCGCACTCGATCAGCCACTTCTGATGGATGATTCACATATTCCCGCTGAAAATCCTCTACAGGCAACTGTAAAGTCTGTGCGACTTCAGTGATTGAAGGGCGCCCCCCGTCGAATTCTGAGATAAGTGTTTGAAATAAATCGAAGACGACTACCTTACTGCCAATTCTAAACTCCATAGTTATGGCACACCGAGTGTCTCATATACATCATCACGGACATATCCGAGTTTTTCAGCCAAATGAATAGAAGCTGCGTTTTCAGAACTGGCAGACCAATGCGGATAAACGCCTCGCTCAACGCAGTGTACAAGCAGCTTAGCAGCAACAGCCGTCGCAAATCCCTTGTTGCGAAAGCCAGGATCTGTTTCAATCCCAATATGAATTCCTTCACGACATTGCATCAGTGAGACAGCGTGACTTATAATGCGACCCTCGATTGTTGCACAGAAACCGATGCCCCGTTCAGCAAAATCAGCGAGTGAACTGAAACCTGGGAAACTTGAAAGCCCTTCATTTCTAAGTTGGTTCGCCAAGGAGATGTCAACGCGTTGGATGTGGCAATCGGAAGGGATTCGTTTTTGGAGGTACAACAGATGTTTACGGTTGAGTGATTCCGGTGAAAACGTAATTCCCTGCGTTTGTTTGAGATGTTGACCATGGACTTGAAATATCAACGCACGCCATGCCTCTGAGATAGGAATAACCCACATTTCTGATAACTGCTCGACCAATTTCTGCGCGATGGGATGCGTCACATCGCCGCCGAGTATCGCCCAACCCGGATGCGTTAATTGGGCAACCCGTGGATTTGTTATTGAATCTGCGAGCGCGATGCCACTATGTCCCTCAAGAACGCTGTGAATAAAGATGCGCTGTGGGAGATAATTGGCGAAAAGAGGGATAAGTACACTTCGTTTATCCAGGTCAATTGATACTATAATATCTACGTTCCTCTTAGCGTGGCGCGCTGAGACTTTACACTTATACCGCCACCAAGGTTTTCTTTAGAAATCGGCAGGTCTATTCTGAATTTACCGAACCTGTCGGGCATGCCATAGATAATTTTCATTTTACATTGCCTTTGCTACTTTGACTAAATCAAGGATATTGACAACGCCATCGCCATTGATGTCGGGCTGTTGTTTGCCGAAAGCATTGGCGATGACAACCAAATCCAGAACGTTTACAACACCGTCACCGTTCACGTCCACTGTGGGAGGGGTTTCCAACCTCGATACCGATTTTAGGTAAATCTCGCCATCTAAATCAGTGAGCGTCTGTTCTATACCGGCGATACCCGAATGCCAACCTTTAACCTGCTCTAAAAATGTTATCTCTTGGGGGTTCCCACTCCGGTTATACACCGCCCAGCCGTTAGTAAATTCACGGATAAAGAGTCCTTCTCTATCTTCATAAAGTTGTGCTTTCTCTCCAATAGGACGACCGAGATCGACATCCCAAAAATTGTGACAATAATGCGAGTGATGGTGTAGATGGAAGTCGCCTTGCGCGTGCCACCCCTCATGTTCCGGATCCTTACGGAAGTAACTATCATGAACATGTTGCTGTTCCGCCTCACTGCCCTGAACACCCATTGTGTAAAGAAAAAAACCGTCCGAATGCGTCAAATACAACGCCGTCAAGCACCGCATATTCTGTAGATTTTCACGACTCATCGGGGATTGCAGCCCAATTCCTTCCGCCTCAAAACACGTTATTTGCGGGTAGCGAAGTTCTGCTGCACTCCAAAGCAAAACCTCCTCAAACCGCATCATAGAAAGATGCTGAAAATCGTCAGGCATAAACTGACGAAAGGTCTCCATGAACAATCCATTAATATACGGGGCAGCATTCGGAGCCTTCCTATCATTCGTATTGACAACGATGAGAAAATCGTCGCTCACCCGATCCCGAATAGATTGTAGTATCTGTGTCTGTGCCTCTTGTTCTTCTTGTTGTGTTTTATGTCCATGTAATGCATCGCCAGTTTCATTCCACCAATCGAAAAAAATGCCGTCAAAATATTCACAATCATCTACCGCTTTCGCGAGTTGGACAATTGTCTCTTGCGCATCTGGATGCGTGAAATCTATGAGTCGTACTTGGGATCTTTCGTCATCGCCTGATCCTGTTAAGATCTCATCATCTGACGGATGGCGTACGAATGGAAAACCATCTGTGAAAATTTTTCCATATAAGAAACTCTCGGGGCGTGGGGCAACAGAAAATGGAATAGGAAAGAGAAATATCATATTCGGGTTATACCGACGGTACTCTGAAAATTTTTCTTTCGCACCCTCAATGTCCCAAGTCATGACGATTTTTCCATTAATCTTTTCAAACTGCTGCCCTGGGAGGTCGCGCCCCCACATCAAATCGTGACGCGCATCTCTTTCCTCCCAGCTCAGATTTTGTGGTAGATCAACACAACCATCCCACGCCGCAAAGAGTGAGGGGAAATTCCGGGCGTCAAGACGCTCCTGCACTGTCTGGGCAATCGAAACCGAAACAATAACCAAACACAACAAACAGAAAACTAAAATAGGCTTTACTTTATTGATTGTTAATCCCTCCGATTTTATCTGAATCTAAACCTTTCATTTATACCGAACCCTAATCTAAAAACGATGCATTTCCACTTAACTATTCATCGTCTCACCTTACTACCCGTCGCAGTTGTCGATTGAAATCTTCGCACCATTCTAAATACGCGTCGATTTCAGGTTGTGCGTCTGTTCCCAAGTCATCGTCTGTGTGGATATATATGATAAAGCCCTTCTTCACCAACTTTATATAACGATCGATCGCAAAGTGGAAGTCGATATAATCCGTTCTCTGCTTATGCATCCACCCCACCATCAACGATTCTTCGTTGCATCCAAATATGGTGTTGATACGCATACTCTATGTGCGCTGAAAATTCAGAATTATTCCTGAATTCTTTTGACATCCCATAGAACCATCCGATGATCCCGTTAAAACTATTTTTAACAGCGAAATCTCTTGAGGTCAGCACTTCAGCATCGCTCACCGAGATGTTCAGATATGTCGCTAAATCTTCATACAACTGGTTAATCAGCCCTGCGAATCCATAAAACATTTTATCAACACCCCAGATGTAAGAATCGATTGCATACCCAGCGGATTCCGATAAAACTAAAGGTGTTGTCTGCGAGGTCAAGTATCAATTAGCGTTCTCACAAGTAGGATATTTTTCAAACAATACAGATCTGCATCAAAGAGTCCGAGCTTCTCCTTGTTTCTTAATGCTGGATGGAGCATCGCTTGAAACATAAAAATTAATCCGAAAATATGCGTGCCAAGATACGCACTCTCCCGTAAGGGGGCATACAGTATATTGTCTTCAGGCTTGTTCGCTGCGCACAGGTACGCAAAATGATATAAAATTCGCTTTTAAGAATTTTAACCTTTTAGCCCTGATTTGTAAAGTTAAACAAGTTTATTGTTAGAATAAACACAAAGTATGGTAAAATAGTGTAATAATTTTATGAAGATGTAACCGGAAAAATCGGCATTCTAACCCAAGCTGGCGAGGATGTTGGTTGGCAAAAGTCAATGGGACAGAGGCACTCTCGAACTTGTCAAAGGCAGAGAGCTTGAAAGCGAAACCACTTACGTTATCGTCGGTAAAGTGTTTGATGCCGCAGGTAATGAGTTAAGGCTTAGAATGTCACCAGAGGTAAAGAGTAAATTAAAAGCTATTTCGACAATCAGGACGCTGGAACTCCTCACATATGCCGGTGCATTATGCTAAGGCGGAGTTAGTCAAACGGGGCACTATCGCAAGATTCATAGACGGAAAGCAATAATTAGGATACACACTGCAGATAATAATACTATACATAAAGGAGCGAAAACTATGGGTAGCCGTAAAACCTATTTATGATACGTTCCATTGCCTTCCAAAGAGTTTCATTTTATTTTCCCCAATGCTAAATTAGTACCTCACAAAGGAACACTCCACAATGTCAACAATTACCTCCCAAGGTTGGCGTGGTTGATGCTAAAACTGCATTCTGACTGGACGACTCTCGTCGACAGTATAGGGTAATCAGATTCGCTACATACCCCGGGATATCCAAAAATGTGAGAAAGAAGCAGTTCCAAATTAAAAGGAATACGAAGACCATTTTATTATTGTAATAAAAGAGTAATAATTATAGAATGATAGGCGATTTAGGTCCACTCTTAAAACCACCGATCGGGTTCAATTTGAATCAGGATCTGTGGAAATCTCACATGAGACTGCGGATGTTCTGCGAGTGATTGTGAACTGAATATTTTTTACACTTGGCTAATGTCAGCAGAGACCTAGCAGAAAAAGAAGTTTCCAAATTCAAAACTACATATTGAGTAAAAATAAAGGAGATTCAAAATAAAACCAATGATAGCATCCACATTTGTATTGGCAATTGTTGCTGTAGTTGTGGGGCTTTCCGGTTGGGACAGAATTAGGTCAGTGGTGTTTATGACGAAATAAATGTCTCAGATGATGGTTGAATGGATTCCAATCGGTTGTTGTCGTAGCACTGGCGGGGCAAACGCCAAACCGTCTGGGCTCCCAATGCAACGTGGCTTTGAGTTGGCACGCGAATAAACTAATAAAAACAACTACGTGAATTTCACGTTCGTCCTCGTGGACGATCAGAGCACTAAAGAAAGAGGAAGAGGTGTTCACCGCTTCCTAGTCCAACAAATTGATAGAGATTTTTCTGCCTGTCGGTATTTTAATTCCACTATACCCACGCAAATGTCCACCAATTTGTATTCTATAATAAGCAGAAAGGAATGGAGGTATTAATGTTCAATACTCTCGTAAAAGGAGTGTTATTCTTTTTCTTTATTGTGATGATCTCAGCATCCGCTTTTGCCCAAACAAGCTTCCATAGATTGCCAACGGGAAAGATGACGATGGGTCTAGGATACCAACGCTACATACCTCCGAAACGCACGGAGGCACCATTTCGGTTTTATGCACAGACGCTCTTAGGCAGTCTGGATTATGCGTTTAACCGAGATCTGAAGGTGTCGTTGTTACCAGGCGTTTCATTTTTTGATGTCAATACCCAGAACCCATACGAAATAGCACCAAGTCCCTCGATTGATATTAGGTTCCTAAACATCAACAACATGAACATGGCAGGTTTGAAGTTTTTCTTACTCGGCGGTTTCCGGACACAATACATCAATATCGTCCGGACTGGAAGCTTACCACTGCATGCTGTAAATATGGCACTCCGGGGTGGTACAGGCTTTTTACACGTTTTACAGACAGACTATGAGTGGAGCCTGAAGCCGTTTTTTGGAATTTTCTATACGCAGACGTGGAACAATGTCTCTACAACTAAACAAGTGCACGTGAATACGTCGCAAAACTTTCTCACCGGTGAAGCAGGGGTAGAGATTAACCTATCTCCATCAATGAGCGCAATCGGGAGTATTGAGTTCTCGTTCGAGAGTTCGGAATTGCTGTATCGTTTCGGATTGAACTTTCATCAAGTGCCAACTTTTACGACTCCGCGTGAAGTGCAATCACCAACCATCAGAATTGATACGGGAGATCCAGAAATTACTACTGGTTTGAACGGTATGGACTACGACCCGGCGATTCAGATTGCCGATCCCCAGTACAACTTTAAAGTCGATCCGACGTATCCAGAGGCAGCAAAGAATGCGGGGCGGGAGGGCGAAGTCGTTCTACAAGCGATCATCACTGAGAAGGGTATCCCCATAGACATTGTAGCACAGACAGACCTCGGACTTGGGCTTGAGGAAGCAGCGATTGAGGCATTGAAGAAGACAACCTTCTCCCCTGCTATAACGGGTGGAGTGCCAATCCCTATACGGGTTTCTATACGCTATACGTTTACACTGAGACATCAATAAGAGTAGGTCGTATGTTACACAAATCTTTATGTATGTGGATTGATGAAGGTGGTAAAAATAACTAATTTTAGAGGAGGCAAAATTTGATAAAATTCTCACTGATATTTTTATTGATACTCTATATTGCTGGTTGTTCGACAGACAACAGTGATGATGGATCAGAATCTTTCTTCGCGACCCCACCCGTGATAATAGAAAATGAAACCCAATCACAACCCCCAGAGCCTGTACCTATACCAGACCCTGTGCCTATACCAGAACCAGAGGCTATCGTTGATCCACCCGATCCTGAACCTGTTCCACCACATGATGGTGCTCGGGACTTGGTAGCTCCGAAACTGTTGAAAAGCAGCATGGTCGCTGGGCAGATTGATGTCGATGTTGATTTAGAGGACATTACCTTCAATTTTGATGAAAAGATTAGTAAAACCAACTTGAAGATCGTCAATAAAGACAATGTAAACTTGAAATGGACGCTATTTATTAAGGAGAAAGAGGTGCTACTGACTAAACTGGACGGAACGGATTTAGAGGCAGAAAGTCCGTATTCAATAACCGGCACAGTTGAAGATGAGCACCAGAACTCTAGAGTAATCCTAATCACGTTTGTAACTTCATTTGGAGACAAACAATCACCTCGCTTAATCGCTTCTACCATAAGTCATGGTGATATAAGTGTTGACCCAGATACCGATCGCTTTGTTTTCACTTTTGACGAAGAAATAGACACTGTAAATGTGAAACTCATTGATGATAGTAGGAAAGTAGATATGCGGTGGACCCACTTTATACAGGATGAAAAAGTAATACTTCTGGCACTTGACAATGGGATTGATTTGACAAAGGGCACTGTCTATACAATTGAGATTTCATGGGCAGATAAGGCAGGCAACTGGTCACGACCAGGTATTATTACATTCATAACTGAGATAAAAGAGTAATGTAAACATTGCGGATTTACCATTGACAGCAACCAGAGGCGGAAATTTATATACTTAACAGGCCAGCTTACGCCCTTCGCGGAGTCTTGGTATGGGATTCCATACTCTACGAAATGGAAAATCAGTTGCTACAACTGGCTTGTTGGGGTTAACACCTTAACAAGCCAGCCTTTTAGGGTTGGAACTTGACTTTCTTGTCTCCGTTATTGTTTTTTCTTCCTGTAATGTGGGATTTTGTACTTCTACTTTATCGGAAAAAACAGAAAATCACTATGGGGATCGGATTTACCGAATTCACCTCTCCATGGCTCTGGACGTAGAACGTCTCGTCTACGCAGCTCTTTCTCTTCTTTAATGACTTTATCATACGCCGGATTATACTTTGATTCCTCAATTTTTTTCCACACTTCTTCAAGCGTTAAGAGGGAATCATTCCCACCTTTGCTATCCAGGGCATTAAGGAATGCGATAACAAATGGTGAATACAAATATTTATTGCCGCCAATAACAAACTCTGCACCGGCTGCCGTCAGACACCATCTTGCCTTGGACTCTAATACTGTTGTGACTTGTTCGAGTTGGGATCCACTAACAGGACCCTTGAAGAATGAAAGAGACTCTGATTTTTTAAAAGCTGGGTCAAATGTTCCACTAAAACTCGTGTCTAACAATACAAGGATATGCCGGCACGCTATGCCATCAATAACTTCTCTGAGTTCCTCGTACTTAAGTGCAGTGTTAAGCCATGGATCCTCTTTGTAAGAATATGTATCGGCAGTGATAAGGTAGCCTTCGCCTTTTTCATCGTCCGTTGGATCCGGATCATGGAAGTACCCATGTCCGGAGAAAAAAAGAAGTAGCTGGGAGTCTGGCGTATATTCAGCACCGTCAAAATTCTTTCTGTACTCAAAAAGTTTCTTGGTAAGTTCTATCTTCGGTAGGTTTTTAAAGATTCTGGTCTCAAAGCCGTAGTCTTCTCGTAACTTCTTGGCAACCGCTTCAACATCTTTAATAGTCCCGGTAAGATCCTCCCAATTTCCATCTTCATCTTTTTCGCCTGTGTATGTGTCTGTAGCAAATAGGAGTGCGAAATCCTTACCGCCTCTATCATACCAACGGGTAATTGAGAATGGAAATTTGCTGATGTAATTCAGCCTATCCGTTGCGTAAATAGTTATTGAGTTCTTACCATAATTAAGCGAAATGTTTTCTCGAAAAAAGCCATTTTCATCCACTGTTACCGCGGTACTGTTAATGGCAACGCTTCGGATACCACTCGCGTCGCTGACTTTGCCCCGAATGTGAACATCTTTCTGTTGAACAGTAACTGACGTTCCGATGGAATGAATATACTGATCGCCAACTCCGAATATCTGAATCTCAGGCCCCACATTGTCGATTCGAGGTCTAACAGTAGACTTATCGGGTTTACCGTTTGAGGACTGAAAATCAACCGTAAATGATAACTTACTGGTTTCTTCTGATTTGTCTTTCGCCCTAATCGTGACTGTTTTCAAACTGGGCGTTCGATTGATATTGGCAGTAAATCTTTCTCCATCTTCAGTGATTGCCTTAACTCCGTTGATTTTGACTTCAGTAATTCCGCTTGCGTCGGTGACACGCGCCGTAACCCTGAAACTGTCTCCTGATATTATAGCAGTATTATTCTTAAGCCGAGGGTTAATTACTTCAATCCGCGGTGGTGTTTTGCCTGCCAAGGCAGTGATTGTAATTTTCTGCTTTGCTTCAATGGACCCTATAGTGTCTCTCGCAGTGATTATGAAATGAAAACGACCTCGCTGATGATATATAAAAGTTAGACTGTATATACCGCCTCCATCGACCGCTGAACGGTAAACCATCTCTTGATTATTGCATTTGACTTCAGCAATTTGACTATCGTCGGTAACTTTGACTTTAATTTCAACTTCGTCTCGTCGGATTTCAGCGGAATTGTTAGCATCAAGTTGAGGATTTATCACCTCAATTTTAGGAGGTGCTAATCTACGAAAAATCCGGATTGTTTCGTTGCTGGTATTCCCCGCGTTGTCGGTTGCGATCATAGTAAAGTCGTTGATACCTTCTTTAAGAGAAACAGTATGCTGAAAACTATTTTCTGAATTAGATAACATTTCCACAGCGTTAATTTTAACATTTTTGACCCCGCTTTCACCATCTACGACTCTGACATAAATATCTGCCGTGTTTTGTGTCGGAATAATCTCTTTTGGATATCGCGGATAAAGGAATGTTGGTGGTATTTTATCCGTTATCTGAAGCGGAGGAGGTGTTTTGAGTGGCTGCTTCTTTTCTTTATTTCCAGTTTCTGTCTGCGATGTTGTTCCGGGAGCATTCTGTTGTTCTTTGGAAAGGACATCTGGAATTAGGTTCAAACGCGGAGGAGGTGTTTTGAGTGGCTGCTTCTTTTCTTTACTTCCAGTTTCTGTCTGCGATGTTGTTCCGGGAGCATTCTGTTGTTCTTTAGAAAGGACATCTGGAATTAGGTTCAAACGCTGCTTGGAGCGAGGGATCTCAACGTTCATACGCTTGATTTCACCGCCTGTATCTCCCACTATAAGCTTTTGCCCATCACGGGTAAAGATAACTGAAAGGACAGAATTTTCGGCACTGAGTTCGCTAATTTTTCTACCTGTCTCGGTATCCCACAACAAAACTTTTCTATCCGCACCACCTGAAGCGAGCACTTCACCACGGGGCGAAAATGCGAGTGCGTTAATCGCGCCGATGCTACCCTCATGTCCTTCCAGGGAGGTTAATTTCTTGTAACGTGAGACATCCCAAATCATAAGTTCGCTAAGCGCAGTTCCGAATGCCAGAATCTTATTGTTTGGTGAGAATGCGAGGGTAGTAACTTCCGCACTATCGTTCCAATAACGATTCCTAACACGCCTGGTTTCGACATCCCATATCGCGATAGTACCATCCATCCTTCCTACCGCAAGTATCCTGCCATCCGGTGAAAATGTAATTACTTTGATTGCACTGTGCGATTCGTCTTCTAAGAGAATAGATGACTTCCTCTTGGATACCGAAGTTGTAATGTAGGATAATTTGAGGGTGCCGTCTACCCCACCAGACGCAAGTTTTTCACCATTAGGTGAGAACGCAACAGCCCAAATTTCATCGTTATGTTCATTAAGAAGCAAACGTGGCAGTTTTGCCCACGACGTTTCCCTCACGTCCCACAACTTGGAAACTTCGTAAAGAAGCACTGAACCGTCTGAAGCACCTAATGCCAGCCACTGATTTTTAGACGACAACGCGGCAGATTCGAACCTTACATGCTGCTTTGGATATGTTGTGAACTCTGCACGTTCAAAAGTTGAATTGTCTATCAGAATGAACTTTCCCAATTTTCCAATGACCGAGAATCGATCTCCTTGAGGGGCCATAGTAAAAGAATAGACCCGTGGGTCATCTACTGAGTACGCTGGAATACTCAGCATCATTAAGATCTGTGTGAAGATGGGAAGCATATATCTTAATTTCACAAGTTTTTCTCCTTGTTTATCTGAATTCTGTGCCACTCTATGGTAAGAAAGTCACCAGGCTTTGAATGGAATTTACCCCGTTAGGTGATTAATTAGCAGCCAGTTGTCAGCAGGACTGTCGCAAAATCTTGGAACACGACGAGCATTGCTAAAATTTTCAATGCACGTCCCTTCATATAAAGTCTCCTGAACCGTTCATTACTCGAATTCCATGAGTCCTAATGTTACCCCTACCATAACACCTTGTCCTTGATACCTGGCAAAAAATGTTACGGAACCTTCTGCGATGCCCCGGGATGATGTATGCATGGTATATGCCATAAGTGCTGTTGGTGTTAATCCGGTGTATTCATCACTACTGCTTGCCTGAATTCCAAAGAGTTCAAGACCAACCCCGAGCGTCATTGCATGAAAAGCAAAACCAGCACCAGCCATAAAAACACCGGATTGTGTTTGGAAATCTGTCCCTACCATTGCACTGACAAGGAAAATTTCTGCATCAACCCGTGTGTCTATTCCTAGAAAACTCCCACCCCACGATGCGTCAGTATATTCTACGCCACCTAACCATCCCAAATTAACGGTCTGTTCTCGTCCGGTATGTGTGAAGGATACGGGTTGACGATGATATGCGAAAACCCCAATAAACGGGGCATCAGAACCCAATTCGCTATGGAAGCTTAACGATACACCACCAAGAGAGAGTCGGTTTGGTGCTTTTGCTTGTGATCCATATGTGGGTGTCGATCTTTGAAAAGTGATAGAATCCTGAGTGATAAGTGTGTTTTTTGCGGTCGTTTCAATAAGAGGGTAGTGATAGTTATCTATTTTCTGATTGTAATGTCCGGGGTTCTTATTCATTTTCCCCGGATCAGCGTGTGTGATCGTATAAGTGAGGAAGATACAAATTACCGAAACATAGACTCTTTTTTTAGGCATAAATCCTCCTTCAATCTAAATTGGACTTCGGAGACTTTTATCAACCTACGAAGGTAAAAGGGTGGCATACATACCAAGCCGTGTGATTCACAAGGGCACCCAACTGGCTTGAATAGTATAACGTGTGTGGAATGTAAGCACTAGATCCCAATAGACAGTTACCGTGGAATGGAAAACTGTCCTGAACCTGAGTAATAAGTGTAAATAGACCTTCTTTTGAGTACCCCAAACAACAACTTCTCATAAAATGAGAGTTCATCTAAGGGCAAATTCACCTCGTGAAGTTCCTTGTAAAAGTTTTGATCAATGTATGCCCACACCCCATCCCATCTTTTCACGACTCCCGGTGTTTCACGAGGCTCCAAGACATGGGAAAGAATACCGCCCGAAAATGTATACTGTGCGCCAGCATCATTGACACGGGAGGCATAAGCATTGGAGTAAACAAGCGTTGCATCTTGAAGCCAAAGCATTCCGTCGTTGAGAATCTGGGTTGGCTCGCCAAGCTCTCTAACGCTTTGATCGATGATTTTATTCGCATTTTTTACGGGTTGATCTGTGATATAACCTGCCGCCCTCAGCCTTTTCTCTTTAAAGGTATAAACGATTTTTAGGGGTATATCATTAATACGGTGATTATAGATGAGCGTATTACCTTTTCTCAGATGCAAGCGCTTGCCCTGCTCTGAGGCGAGCACCATTTCTTGTGTGTAACCCCAACGTGTTTTGCGAAAGTGGTAAGCCCCACTGTTTGAGGAAAGGACTTCACCTAAGTTGGCACACCCCAAACTCAGAAGTACTGAGACTAATAACAGAGTTTTTTCAAACTCCCTTAAACTATTATATTTATTCAATGTATTCCTCCTTTAGGTTACGGTAATGGACATGAGTATCAAGCAAGGAATAAATAGGTTTACTTACGTTTCAAGGAAGTTAAACGCTGGGAGATAGTTCTCCAAAAAGTACATCCCGTTTCCAATGCGAGACGGTAGAAAATCGAGAACCAAATTGATTACCTAATTCCAAGTGATAATGGGGTATCTAAACTATCGTCAAAATAGAATTTGTTAACATTTGTTAACTATTTGTTGTCTGCCAAATCGAGCCGCACTGCAAGCAATGTTTACAGCACTGCAAAAATTGACGAGACACAAAAACCTTTATATTATTCTACAATTAATGTGGCTTATATTACAATAATAAAATGATTTTAATACTTCTTTTTATTTTTGGTGAATTATGAAAATAAGTTTACATTTCATAGATTCGGCAATCTTTAAAACTAATCCTATAGGTCCGTAGCAATTTTCGTGCCAACACCACTAACGAAGCGTCAAAACACCCTCTGGAATTCCAATGCTATTTCACCCGATGCGCCTACAGCACAGACATATATTGGATTCATCATATCAGCGCAAACTATAATTATTTTTTTATATTAAAATATTAACACTAACTAATAACATATATTCGCAATCCGTCACTTGTTGCGAATACGCAAAAAATGTCGTAGTTCTTCACAAATTGCGTGACTCTCGCAACAATTGTTTTGTTATTGGTGCTATTTTTTTTCACTTCATGCAACTTTTCTCCCTCAAAATTGCGTCTTTATTTACGAGAATCAAT
Source organism: Candidatus Poribacteria bacterium (assembly GCA_958295815.1). Classification (GTDB taxonomy): domain Bacteria; phylum Poribacteria; class WGA-4E; order WGA-4E; family WGA-3G; genus WGA-3G. The sequence goes on from OY282374.1 coordinate 2,650,430, forward strand.
ACCTTGACTATAATTTTCCCGTCCTGATCTCATGAAACTTCAACGCGTTAGATAAAATCCGTAAAATACCATAGGACCGCGAAGCACTGCTGTTCTATAACTAAGAAAGTGGGAGTTTACATCAGTCATGAAAACACAGACGCTCTCAATGCGCAATGCCCCAATAAGCAGTATCAGTTTGCTGTTCCTCCTGCAACAACTCTCATCGGCTGTGAGGTCCTCTTTGATACCAATCGTATCTGGAGACTGGGTCCAGTTATTTTCTCAAAGCACGTCTCCACACGATGCGAGTAACGTCCCTGCGCCGCATTGATTCACAATCAAAGGGACCCATAGTATACTTGCAGAAGTGGAATCAGGACCGACTGACTATCCAATATTGCTTATTTGATTCCTCGGAGTCTGCCATAAAAGCGGCAGCGGAAGGGAGGTCATGGTGGTTCGTTGCCCAATCACCAAAGTTTCAATCCGAGCCAAATCCTGAGAATGTCATTGGGGATGCCACATGGTTCCACACCCCAAACTACTATAACAATCCATCTCACATCTGGTTCGTGAAAAACAATGTTCTGGTCTACATCAGTGCAACAGGGTCCCTCTCAAATCACCGCGACATTGCCCGAAAGATTGAAGCCAAAATTAGGCGATAATGAATAAAAATCGAAGTTTTTGATTATTGTTGCTTAAAAACACGATATAGAGTCAAATAAGATGGAAAAAACAAAACACACTTGTGCATCATCGAAACCAACGGAGATTCCCAATGAAAACTTATGCTTTCGCCATTCTATTGACCTTTAGCCTTATCAACATTTTGCATGCTGGCTTAGACACTGATACCACATTCAACCACGTGATAGCTATCTATCATTTTGAATCTACGGAAACAACTGATGGAGGGACGGTGTATACTGAGGACAGTGGACCTCAAGAACTCCCCGGCAGCCTCCTTGAGGGTGCTACCCTGGCAAACGGAGGTAAAACTGGGAAATGCCTGTCATTAATAGGAGATGATGCGTTCGGCACAGGTACCAGAATCTTCCCATACTTAACAGCTGTAGGGTTTTCGATGGTTGCGTGGGTAAAACGACCACAACAAAATCACGGTCTTGCGTTTTCTATGAGCGGGTTATACGCAGCGGATACCGAGAATATTGTCAGTTCAATAAGCCTTGGTGTGACCGCTACCGGTAACATTAAAGGCACACATATTACCTATAGTACTGATGATATCGATAATACCGACACATCTGCGACCCTCACAACGCAAGACGAGAACATATCTAACAATAGGTGGCATCACATTGCTTACACGCTGTTTGCAAACACTTATACGCTTTATATTGACGGAGAATCGGTTCTGGAACATGAGGCGACTGTCTTCCCCGGCTATTATGGAGATATGGTTTTGTTTATCGTAGCTGCCCCAGATAGTACGCGTAAATCACTTATTGACGAAGTTGGACTCTTTGAAACTGGATTCTCTGCCTATGAGATTGAAGGTCTCTACGATGACGGACTCACCGATTTCCTTGAAGCAATGCCTGTCTCACCTGAAAACCAACTAACAACGACATGGAGCGAAATCAAGATCCGAAGGTAAACTTTCCATCTCTCAACTAAGATCCATTAGACTACAGAAGAATTTAGGAGATTTTCCAAGTCCAAAACAACTTACTGCGATACTATATTAACCCAAGTTGCCACTTCTTTATTCTCACTACGAAGCAATAGCACTCTAATGAAATCTAAGCACGATTTTGGGGAATTCGGGGTTACAAACCCCTCCCACAATCAGAATATCACTTCACACGCTTTGTTGAAACGTTCAAAATGTGTTAGTAGCAACTTGGGTTATATTATGACAGAGTGTTAGGTGAGGTGTTTCGCTGGTTATAACAAGGCTTCGGCAAGACCAGTAAAATCAGGGACTGTTACATCAGGTTGGTAGGGGGTATCCTCATACGGAAGTTGATAACGATTCACGAACGCTCCTCTATATCCGCATGCCCGAGCACCCATAATGTCAAATGAGTTAGCAGATACCATGATACACTCACCGACCTCAAGTCCCAGTTTCCCTGCCGCACCACGATAGACCGCGGGATGTGGTTTAAACGCACCGACCGATGTAACCGAAATCACATCGTCAAAATCCCAGGCAACCCGTTCCGTAACGAGATATTCTAAAAATTCTGGATCTCCGTTGGACAACACCACCAATTGATACCGAGTTTTTAACTTCGCAAGGGCAGATAACACCTCTGGAAACGGTGATAGGTGTCGCCAACCCCGCATAAACTCTTCTACCGTATCAGGCGTAGCGTCAATGCCGTTCGCTCTCAGAACGTAGTGAACTGCGCGTCGGACTGTCTCCAGATATCCGCTATGCCCAAGCATCACAATCGTGTCCTGATACTGCTCGATGCGTTGTCGGTATCGCCACTGCGCCCAAAATTCATCTGCCGATACAGCAATAGCACGTGCCTTCAGCGATTCGTCAATAAACGGTGTCAGGCTTCCGCCTAAATCCAAAATCGTGCCAAATAAGTCAAATGTAAGTGCTTTCGTCTCCGCAAAATCCGCCATAAAGTGTCCTTGTTCGCGTGTAGGCGCGGTCAGAAACCGCGCCTACGAGAAATCCATCTATTATCCCAATTCGACCGTGCGTCCAGTTGCCATCGCTTCAAACGCCGCATCAATGACGCGCATCTGATTTACACAGCTTTCCGGTGAAACGCGGTGCGGTATACCGGTTTCTAATACCTCACACATATGCTCCAATTGCAACGCAAATTGGAAACACGGTTCAAAATCAATCACCTCTCTGCCATCCCGTGTGGTCAGCTCAATATTGACCGCTGTATTTTCATTGTTCCAAACGCGATCGAGTCGGATCATGCCCCCAGTCCCTGACATCTCGGCATACTGCCCACCAGCACAATTAAAACCGGTAGAAATCTGGGCAACCCGCTCACCTGGAAATACTAAATGCAGGTAGGAACCATCATCCACTTCTAACCCGGCTTGTGACATTCCGGACACCCGAATCGGTTCAGCACCAAACATAAAACGGGTGTGGTGGATATTGTAACATGCCAAATCGTAAATACTACCGCCACCTTTCGCTTTGTTAAACCGCCAATTCATCTCGGGACGGCGTGTTTCAGGACCGCCGCCACCGCCACCCGTGCAGAAGGTGCTGCGGATCGCCTTGAAATCCCCGATTGCCCCCGAATCGATAAGCTCTTTCGCCTTGAGATGCATCGGATGATGCCGAAACTTAAACGCCTCTGCCACTAAAACACCGTTCTCTTGTGCTGCTCCGACGAACGCTTCCGCCTCCGCAGCTGTTGACGTGAACGGTTTCTCACACAAGATCGCTTTGACTTGGCGGGATTCAGAAATCTGGATACCTACCTCAGCATGGAACGCACCCCAGGTACAGATAACTGCGATGTCCAAGTTCTCAGTTTCTAACATCTCATCCAAAGAGAGATACCGGTTTTCTGGAGCCACATCATATCGCTCACCGAAACTCGCTAACGCATCTTCCGACACATCACAGATAGCTGCCAACTCAGCACTCGGTGCTTGCTGACAGGCACTGGCGTGTGCGTTTGCAATTCCACCTGATCCGACAAGTCCAACACGGTAAGTACTTGACATAATAGTTCCTCTCTGCTTTTAGGTTGGTGTTAACGGATAACCGTTTTCGACAATTGCTTTCTGAAGAAACTCAAATTCGTATTGCGGTAATGATGTTCCCGGTTCCAATTCCGCGACATCTTTTTTCCAACGTGCGACTGCGTCTGCTCGGACAATTATTCGACCCAGCGAAATACCTAAGAACGCCTCAAGTTCCTTGAGAACCTTCTCCTGATTCAGCACAAAATCTTCAAAGCGGATCTGGATAACATTCTTCGGCATAGGAGTTGCCTGCATGAGTTTATACTGATAGATCCACGAAATCGCCCGTCTTTCATAAATATCGTCTGTCTCAGGGTAGACAACGCCAAAATCCCGAAGGTCATCGGTCTTGTGGCTGCCCCGAATAGAATCTCGCGGATCCCGAATCCAATGGATGTACTTTATATCTGGAAACATTCGGATTATCCACGGATAGACGAGTGTCGTTTCAGGCAGCTTCCAACCTTTGTGGGCAGCCGGGTCTCGCAGTACATCCTCAAGGTAAGTATTGACGAGTCGCTCAAATTCTGGGTCAATTGGCATCGTAAACAGCGGGTCGAAATCCCACGACAGCCCGCCCTGCCATTTGACGTATTGAGCCATGACTCGGCAGGCATCATACATTGCAAACGGTGGAATTTTATCACCCGAAGGGTTCAGTTGACTGCCCATGAAAACCCCACTGGCGTATAATGTGTGCGAAATGGCGCGCGTCCCAGAATGACCGCGCCCAATCACTGTGATCAAATTTTCCATAGTAGACAGACGTTTATACAAATCCCTTGTATATTTTCAAAAATTAAAGCATAATACTTTTTATATAGAACATCTCTTGAGATACACATTTATTTTAATTTTTTTACTGCTCGGAAAAGACATTGCTATCAGAAAACATTGTAGCAAATATCTTAAACATAACAAACTATTTTTTTCCAAGGAACTTATACAATGCATAAATTTTTGGCTCTTATGAGCCTAATCGTGTTATTCGTCACACACATCGGATGTGACAGAGTCCAAACGATTACCGCCCCACAGCAAGAACAGAAAACCCTTAAGATCGGTTTTGTCGTTGCAGGCGAACGTGTGACCTATCCAAACGGTGCAGAAATGGCTGTCACAGAAATTAACCACCGTGGAGGGCTTCTTGGGATGCCGGTCGAATTGATTGGGCACATTAACAAAGAGGCACTATTGGAAGTCTCCCTCCAAATCGCCGAACAACTCATCGTTGAAGACGAAATCATTGCACTCATTGGACCCAACCGTTCTTCCCATGCCGTCGAGGTAGGTACAATAGCACAGCGTTATGGAATCCCGATGATTACCACAACCGCAACCAACCCGAATGTAACAAACGCCGGTAATTTCGTTTTCATGGCATCCTTTACGGATAGTTTCCAAGGTGCTGTCATGGCGCAGTTTGCGAAGGAAGACCTCGATATTACCACTGCCGCTGTCCTGACGCGACGGGGTGATCTCTATACGGAAGGTATCTCTGAATTCTTTGCGCTTAATTTCAGCAAACTCGGCGGCGAAATCGTCGCCAATGAATTCTACGAAGACGATCCGTTAGATTTAACAGCACAACTGACAAATATTACTGCAGCGAAGCCCGATGTGCTTTTCACATCCGGCTTTGTGCAAGATATTGCGTTGATCACACAACAGGCACGCGCAATCTCTCTGCAAAACGCAGAGGGTGAACCCACGATCTTCCTCGGTGCGGATTCCTGGGATAACGAACTTCTCTTTGGTAACGAGAATGCCGAAGTAGAAGGTAGTTATTTTAGCGGACACTTCTCGCCAGACACAGATGAACCGACAGCACGTGCGTTCGTTGACACCTACGAATCTGTTTATGAATCCACACCGACCGGTGGCGTCGCGGTGAGTTACGATGCCGTCAAGTTGCTTTTTGAAGCGATTGAACGGGCAGGCAGCCTCAATCCCGATGAAATCCGTCAACAACTCGCCGTCACAGAAAACTACATCGGCGCAACGCATATCGCCAGTTATGACGAAAACCGGCATCCAACCAAAAGTGCTGTAATTTTCACCATCAAAAACGGTGAAAAACAGTTCTACAAGCAAATCGACCCCTAAGTAGGAGAGGTTTGCAACCTCGATTAGGAGTAGTTCTTCAATCCGGACAGCGTACAACGCAAAGACAGGAGACAGACATGAATAGACCACCAGAAGCCTTTGTTCTCGTAGACGAAGAACGACTTCTTAACTTCTCTACCACTTGCTTTGAAAAAGCAGGCATCACACACGAACACGCCGCAATCATCAGTCGCCTTCTCGTCAATTCTGACTTGCGAGGTGTCCGCAGCCACGGCACAGCGACTGTTAATGGATATTGCGGAGGTTTTGAAAACGGGAGTTTCAATCCAAACCCTAATATCCGGGTCATCCATGAGACACCGACTGCTGTTGTGCTTGATGGCAACGGCACACTCGGCTACCTCCCGATGGTCCGCGCCACTGAACATGCCATCGCCAAAGCAAAAGAGGTAGGCATTGGAATGGGGCTGGTGCGTTATATAGGACACTACGGATCTGCTGGACACTACGCACGCATCTGTAATGAAGCAGGTTGTATCGGTTTTTCAGTACAAGGGTATCAGAACCAAGGCAACGCTGGAAACCAAGACCCCAAACCGCAGCTTGGATACTACGGCAACCCGCCCATCTGTTTTGCTATCCCTTCTGATGAGGAGCCGCCGGTTATCCTCGACGCAGCGACCTGTATTATGGCAGACTACCAGCGCGGTCCCGATTTCGATGCCTTGCTTTCAGTCATACCCGCGGCTTTCTTCAAGAGTATAGGCTATACCGCCGTGGCAAGTCTGCTCGGTGGGGCACTGACCGGTTTCACTGAACCACCACCCGAAGATACCGCAAAATGGGGAGGCGGAGGTATGGGTGGGATGGTACTTGCCATCGATATCGAATCCGTTGTACCACCCGACATTTTCCACGCAGAAGTCGACCGTATGGTACATGACGTCCGCGAAACCTATGAACCGTTGCCAGGAACAGATAGAGCACTCCTACCGGGCGGGATTGAGACAGAACGCACAGAAAAACACCGTCGCGATGGCATCCGTTACGGCGAGAGAGAACAGGAATCCGCACGCGGTGTCAGTGAACGCTTAGGGGTCCCACTGCCTTGGGACGAATAACCACCACCCACTTATAGGACAGGGAAGGAAAAAATGAATAGACCACCAGAATCTTTTGTCTTAGTAGATGAGGAACGACTTCTCAATTTCTCCACCACCTGCTTCGAGAAAGCAGGACTCCCTCACGATCACGCCGCACTTATCAGTCGCTTGCTCGTCAATTCCGACTTACGAGGCGTTCGCAGCCACGGCACACGAACAGTTAATAGATACTGCAGAGGCTTTGAAGGTGGAAGCCTGAATCCTAACCCCAATATCAGCGTTATCCATGAGACCCCAACGGCTGTCGTGCTTGATGGAAACGGCACACTCGGCTATCTTCCGATGGTACGTGCTACTGAACATGCTATCGCTAAAGCAAAAGAGGTAGGCATCGGGATGGGGTTAGTTCGTTACATCGGTCACTATGGGTCTGCTGGACACTACGCACGTATGTGTAACGAAGCCGGTTGTATCGGTTTTTCGGTACAAGGCTCCCGGAACCACGGCAACGCCGGAAACCAAGATCCCAAACCCCAACTCGGTTATTTCGGCAATCCACCCATCTGTTTTGCCATCCCCTCCGGTGATGAACCACCTGTTGTATTAGATGCCGCAACCTGTATCATGGCGGATTATCAACGCGGTCCAGAATTCGACCCCCTGCTTTCAATCATACCCGCGGCATTCTTCAAGAGCATCGGCTATACCGCTATAGCACACCTGCTCGGTGGTGGACTAACCGGATTCAACGAACCAGCACCCGAAGACACCGCAAAATGGAAACCTCCGCAAGGCGGTATGGTCCTCGCCATAGATATTGAATCTGTTGTGCCACCCGCAGTTTTTCACGCAGAAGTCGACCGTATGGTACATGATGTCCGTGAAACATACGAACCGTTGCCAGGAACCGATCAGGCACTACTACCCGGTGCTATTGAAGCGGAGCGGATGGAGTATCATCGCCGTGAAGGTATCCGCTATGGTGAAATGGAACAGGAAGAAGCACGCGCCGTCAGTGATCGCCTCGGAGTTCCATTGCCATGGGATAAATAACCTTCAGACCGTAAATGTAGATACAGTGTTTATCATATCAAGTCAATAAAACAGATTCGATTTTTCTTGATTTTTTTTGGGGAATGTTACATACTTTTAGCATTAACGAATGTACTCAGGATACCCAGTCCACGCTTTTACCGTATTATAGAACCCAAAACAGAAAAATTCACGTATCCGTTAGATTTGCGTATCCCTGTTTAATCTTTTAAAAATTATTATAAGCGAGGTATTTGTTATGCACACTCGAATTAAGACCAATTTTTTGTTTTATACCTTTACGTTGTTCATGTGCCTTAATTTCTTTTTTCTATCGAACACCGAGGCACAAGATGTCGCATCCGCCAGCGACAACTATACTTTTGAAACGATTGATGTACCGAATGTAGATTTTTTAGCAGTGACTGCGAGTAGCGACTTTGAAGATTACGCCGGCTACACGAAGAGTGCCGATGGTGAAAAAGAAGTCGCCTTTACGCTCATTGATGGCGTTTTTACGACGTATGATTTCCCTGATTCACAGAACTCTTATTTCTTTGCCCTTGGTAATAATGGGAACGCTGCCGGACACTACGAGGATAGCGATGGCCTCTTCCACGGGGTCGTCTTGGAAAATGGCGAACTCCGCCAATACGATTTCCCGGGTGCTGTCCAAACTTTCCTATACGGTATTAGCGATACAACCGGTGCGCTGACAGGTAATTTTATAGACGCTGAGGGCATTCGTCGTGGATTCTCAGCGGATGAAATAATTGAGGTCCCTGGGGCATTAGAAACATATGCCGATTTTGTGAATTCGAGTGGTGGTATGGTGGGCAGCTACGTAGATGCTGATGGTCTATATCATCCGTACGTGCGTACCCCTGAGGGTAGGTTTGTATCTCTCGACCTTCCAAGAGCAGAAAATCTGGAATACTTTTTTGTGCACGGTATCAACGATGCCAGGACAGTTGTTGCACGAACCAAACCGATTGATGGTCCCCCAAGTACGCTTGTTGGTACATTCCAAGCAGGACTACTGCCATTTAATGTTCCGGATAGCGTTAGCACGGAGGGCTATAATATTAATCAGGACGGCTCTATCGTCGGACACTATGACTCAGCAGATGGAAGTAGACATGGGTTTATCGCAAGACCTTCACCCGACCCAACAGTAGAAGTTGACGATCCACCTGTTGCCACACCCAGCGACTTCAACTATACTTTTGAAAGTATTAATGTACCGGGTGTAGACTTTTTAGCATTGACGTCGAGTAGCGATTTTGAAGATTACGCAGGGTACACACTGAGTGCTGATGGTGAAAAAGAAGTCGCATTTACACTCATTGATGGCGTTTTTATGACCTACGATTTCCCCGGTTCGCAGAAAACGCATTTCTATGCACTCGGTAATGACGGTCAAGCTGCCGGACACTACCAGGATAGCGAGGGTATGTACCACGGGGTCGTCTTAGAAAATGGTGAGTTGCATCAATACGATTTCCCAAACTCTGTCCAAACGCAGATATACGGTATCAGTGATGCGACGGGGGCACTGACGGGGAATTTTATAGATGCTGAAGGCGTTCGCCGTGGGTTCTCAGGGGAGACAATAGTTGAGGCTCCAGGGGCACCGGAAACATACGCCAATTTTGTGGACGCCAGCGGTCGTATGGTAGGTAGCTTCATAGATGCAGACGACGTATATCATCCATATATGCGTTCCACGGCGGGGAGATTTATATCTCTTGACCTTCCACAAGCAGCATCATTTGAATACTTTTTTGTACACGGTATCAATGATGTAGGCGTTCTCGTTGGCAGATCCAAACGGGTAGGGGATGTCCCACGCACTTCTGTGGGTTCACTCCAGCACGGACTACAGCCATTGCAGTTTCCGGGCAGTGTTAGCACAGAGGGTTGGAATATCAATCAGGACGGTTCTGTTGTTGGGCACTATGATTCAGCAGATGGACGCAGACACGGGTTTATCGCAAGACCCGCTGACGAGGCAGTGAGTACTCAGTATGGGAACACCTACACCGTTTCGCTGTCCAGAGGTTTGAACATGCTCGCTGTGCCATTGGCACCATCAACACCAATGACTGCCAAGTCGCTCGTCGCTATGACAGGCGCAACAACTATAATCAGACTTGATGCGACAAGACAGTATTTCGTCGCATGGACGCCAAGTGCGCCTGACGACGGGTTTGAAATTGAAGGTGGAAATGGCTATATCGTCAATGTCCCAGAAGCTCGTAATTTTGCCTTCGTTGGAGCACCTTGGACAGACCCAACAGAAGACGATGCTGCAGCACCTGCCATATCCACACAGATGCCCACGGAAGCATGGGCGTTCGTCGTCAGTGGGCACTTGGAAGGGAAACCAACGTTTGATGGATACAAGGTAAGCGTCCGGAACCTCAGAACAAACAGCGTGATGACCACCTCAGTGCAAGGCGATTACTTCGCTGCTGCTACGGCAGACTTGACGCGGAGAAGCGTCGTTCAAGTTGGTGACGTCGTTGAATTGCGCGTCATCGGTCCAGAGGGAAATGTTGAATCACAAACCCTCAGCCTTAAAGTGACACCTGAGCACCTCGCAAACGCCGTCTTATCTGTCACACTTGACGGTATCGGTAAACCTAATGAGAATCAACTACTGCAGAACTACCCGAATCCGTTTAACCCGGAGACCTGGATTCCCTATCAACTCTCCGAAGACAGTCCTGTATCGGTTTCCATTTATGATACGACGGGTAAGTTGATTCGCACACTCTCGCTCGGTTTCCAATCCGCAGGCTTTTACAACAGTCGCGAGCGAGCTGCTTATTGGGATGGACGGAATGAACTCGGCGAACGCGTGGCGAGTGGCGTCTATTTTTACCAATTGACAACGCCATCCTTCCAGCAAACACGGCGACTCGTCATTCTTAAGTAGTGTTAATCAGTATAGAAATTACAGGTGTCACAGCTGCGCTATCGGTGCAACTGTGACGCCCCATTATCCTAATTGTTGAACGCAAACTTGATAATCTGCAATACAAGTATCATCCTCCAAGACGTAACTCTTGACATATTACATTTATCTTTCAACAAAAATACTTTAAGTAAGGATTTCATTATGCACACTCAGATTAAAACCAGTTTATTTTTTTACATGTTTACGTTGTTCATGTGCCTTAATTTCTTTTTTCTATCGAACACCGAGGCACAAGTTGCCGCGTCTGCCAGTGATAACTATACTTTCGAGACGATTGATGTTCCAGGTATAGAGTTTTTAGCGTTGACAGCGAGTAGCGATTTTGAGGATTACGCAGGGTACACGCGGAGTGCTGATGGTGAAAAAGAAGTCGCATTTACGCTCACTGATGGCGTTTTTACGACCTACGATTTCCCCAACTCGCAGAACACCTATTTCTACGCACTCGGTAATAATGGACTCGCTGCGGGGCACTACGAGGATAGCGACGGTCTGTTCCACGGTGTCATCTTAGAGAATGGTGAGTTGCGGCAATATGATTTCCCAAACTCTGTTCAAACGGAGATCTATGGGTATAGTGATTCCACTGGAATACTGACAGGCAATTTTACAGATGCGTCTGGCATTCGTCGTGGGTTCTCAGGGGAGACAATAGTTGAGTTCCCCGGAGCATCGGAAACTTATGCCGATTTTGTAAGCGGATTAGGCAATGTCGTGGGTAGCTACGTAGATACTGAAGGCACATATCATGCATACCTGCGTGGACCTGGAGGTAGTTTCGCAACTCTGGACATTCCAGAAGTACCAAATATGGAATACTTTTTTCTGCACGGTATCAACGATGCACTGGCTGCCGTTGGTAGAGCGAAAGCGGTGGATGGTGTCCCGCTCACATACGTCGGCAACCCCGTCAACCTACAAGAATTTCGGGTTCCTGGTAGCGTTGGCACGGAAGGCTGGAATATCAATCAGGATGGTTCTGTCGTCGGACACTATACCTCAGCCGATGGACGTACACACGGATTTATCGCCAGACCCGCACAGGCGACTGCTGCGCGACCACCTCCTGATCTCAGCTATACATTTGAAAGTATTGATGTTCCGGGTGTAGAGTTTCTAGGGGTGACAGCGAGTAGCGATTTTGGTGATTATGCAGGAAACACGCGGAGTCCTGATGGCGAAAAAATAGTTGGCTTTACGCTCATCGATGGTGTTTTTGCGACCTACGATTTCCCGGGTTCGAAAAACACTTATTTCTATGCGTTCGGTAATAATGGAGAAGCTGCAGGTCACTACGAAGATAGCGATGGCTTTTTCCATGGGGTCGTCTTAGAAAATGGTGAGTTGCGTCAATACGATTTCCCGGGTGCTGTCGAAACGCAGATATACGGGTATAGTGATGCGACGGGTGCACTGACGGGTGCTTTTATAGATGCTTCTGGTGTTCGCCGCGGGTTCTCAGCGGACACGATAGTCGAGTATCCTGGTGCACCGGAAACTTACGCCGATTTTGTGAGCTGGACAGGTCATATCGTGGGCAGCTACGTGGATGCTGAAGGCATATATCATGCATACATGCGTAGTTCGGTAGGTAGATTTCTATCTATCGACCTTCCAAACGCACTAAATCTGGAATACTTTTTTCTTCACGGTCTCAACGAGTCAAGAAGTGTCGTTGGCAGAGCGAAAGCGGTGGGTGATGTCCCGCGCACATTCGTCGGCAGCCCCCTCAACCTGAAAGAATTGCAGTTTCCTGGTGCTGTTAGCACAGAGGGCTGGAATATCAATCAGGATGGCTCTGTCGTTGGGCACTATGATTCAGCAGATGGACGCAGACACGGCTTTATCGCAAGACTGACTTCTAAGGAAGAGAGCGATCATTTTGGCAACACCTACACCGTTTCGCTGTCCAGAGGTTTGAATATGCTTGCTGTCCCATTGGCACCACCAACGCCGATGACTGCCAAATCACTTGTCGCTATGACAGGCGCTACAACCGTCATTACGCTTGATGCGACAAGACAGTATTTCGTCGCATGGACGCCAAGTGCGCCTGACGACGGGTTTACAATTGAAGGTGGAAATGGCTATATCGTCAATGTCCCAGAAGCTCGCAACTTCGCATTCGTCGGAGCTCCCTGGACAGATCCAACAGAGGAGACTGCAGCATCACCTGCCATATCCACACAGATGCCCACGGAAGCATGGGCGTTTGTTGTCAGTGGGAACTTGGAAGGTAAATCAACGTTTGACGGCTACAAAGTTATCGTCCGTAACCTCAGAACAAACAGCGTGATAACCACTTCTGTACAAGGCGATTATTTTGCTGCTGCTACGGCAGACTTGGATCGGCGGAGCGTCGTCCAAGTTGGAGACGTCGTTGAAGTCCGCGTTATCAGTCCTGATGGTAACTTTGAATCACAAACCCTCAACTTTAAAGTGACCCCTGAGCACATCGCTAACGCGGTCTTGTCTGTCACGCTCGATGCCATCGGTAAACCTAATGAGAATCAACTACTGCAGAACTACCCGAATCCGTTTAACCCAGAGACCTGGATTCCCTATCAACTCTCGGAAGATAGTTCTGTATCGGTTTCCATTTATGATACAACCGGCAAGTTGATTCGCACACTTTCGCTCGGTTTCCAATCCGCAGGCTTTTACAACAGTCGCGAGCGTGCTGCGTATTGGGATGGACGCAATGAACTCGGCGAACGCGTGGCGAGTGGCGTCTATTTTTATCAGTTGACAACACCGTCCTTCCAGCAAACACGACGACTCGTCATTCTAAAGTAAAGCTCGGAAACATGTTGACTCTTCACGTGCAACACTCTCTCATTCGCTGGCGGGGTTTCTAACCCCGCCTTCTATTATACATCCAACCCGCCGAATTCCTCCTTTGCTGTAAGCGATATTCCCCTTATTTTTAACTTTCCCTTTTTTCTCTATATTTAACTTGCCTAAGTAAGTTAAAATATGTCATACTAATCATAGTGATGTATTTATATATAAAATTAATTATATTAAATATGTCAGATATATGATCTATCATGATTTATCCAGCACTTTTTTGCTGGTAACTTAATTTAATCAGCCTTTTTGCGAAGGTATTGACCATAAATCATTAAATATATATTTAAGTGAGGTTTTCATTTTGCATACCCAGATTAGAACCAATTTTTTTATATCTATTTTTACGTTGTTCGTATGCCTTAATTTCTTTTTTATATCGAACATCGATGCACAAGTTGACAATGAATCCGCTGTTGCTGCCTCCGGTTCCAGCTATACCTTTGAGAGCATTGATGTTCCGGGTGTAGACTACTTAGCGGTGACAGCGAGTAGCGATTTTGAGGATTACGCGGGCTACACGAAAAGTCCTGATGGCGAGAAAGAAGTCGGCTTTACGCTCATTGATGGCGTTTTTACCATTTATGATTTCCCCGGCGCGCAGAAAACGCATTTCTATGCGCTCGGTAATAATGGAAACGCCGCCGGACACTACCAAGATAGCGACGGTCTGTTCCATGGAGTCGTCTTGGAAAATGGCGAATTACGCCAATACGATTTTCCGGGTGCTCTCGAAACGGAGATCCACGGTATCAGTGATGCGACCGGCGCACTGACGGGGAATTATATAGGGGCTGATGGCATTTCCCGCGGATTTTCAGGTGAGACAATCCTCGAGTACCCTAGTGCCTCCGCAACTTATGCCGATTTTGTGAACTCGAGCGGTCGTGTCGTAGGCAGCTATGTAGACGCTGAGGGTCTATATCATACATACACATTTGCTCCAGATGACAGATACTTCACTTGGGATCATCTGGATGTTTCCAATCTGGAATACATTTTTTTCCACGGTATCAACGATGCAGGTATTGCCGTTAGCAGAGCAAAAGCGGTAGACGATGTGCCACGCACCTATGCCGGTTTGCCTCGGCATGGGCTACATGAATTGCAGTATCCGGGCAGTGTTAGCACGGAGGGTTGGAATATTAATCAGGACGGCTCCATCGTTGGACACTATGATACAGCAGATGGAAACAGACACGGGTTCATCGCAAAACCCATAGCAGATACTGCTACGCAAATCACTATCCCAGATACCGACTTCAACTATACCTTTGAGAACATTGATGTTCCGGGTGTAGAGTTTTTAGCGGTAACTGCCAGTAGCGACTTCGAGGATTACGCGGGCTACACGAAAAGTCCCGATGGCGAAAAAGAGGTCGGCTTTACGCTCATTGATGGCGTTTTTACGATCTACGAGTTCCCAGGCTCGCAGAAAACGCATTTTTACGCGCTCGGTAATAACGGGAACGCTGCAGGACACTACCAAGATAGCGACGGTCTGTTCCATGGTGTCATCTTAGAAGATGGCGAGTTGCGGCAATACGATTTTCCGGATGCCGTCGAAACGCAAATACTCGGTATCAGTGATGCGACCGGTGCATTGACGGGGAATTTTATCAATGCTTCCGGCGTTCGCCGCGGATTCTCAGGGGATAGAGTTATTGAGGTACCTGATGCCTCCGCAACTTATGCCGATTATTACGTAGACGGTATCGTCGTAGGCAGCTACGTAGACGCTGAAGGTCTATACCATTCATACGCGTTAAGAGCGGATGGCAGGTTTACAATTCTGGACCATCTGGACCCGTCCACTCTGGAATACTTTTTTGTACACGGCGCCAACGATTCAGGTATTAGCATTAGCAGAGCCAAAGCAGTGGATGATGTCCCACGCACCTATGTCGGTTCGCTTCGGTATGGGGTACATGAATTGCAGTATCCAGGCAGTGTTAGCACGGAGGGCTGGAATATCAATCTGGACGGCTCTGTCGTAGGACACTATGATTCAGCAGACGGACGCAGACACGGGTTTATCGCAAGACCCGCTGACGCTGCTGTGAGTACTCAGTATGGGAACACCTACACCGTAACGCTGTCCAGAGGTTTGAATATGCTTTCTGTGCCATTGGCGCCACCGACGCCGATGACTGCCAAATCACTTGTCGCTATGACAGGCGCAACAACCGTCATCACGCTTGATAGGGCAAGCCAGCGTTTCGTCGCATGGACACCAAGCGCACCCGACGACGGGTTTTCAATCGAAGGCGGAAATGGTTATATCGTCAATGTCCCACAAACTCGCAATTTTGCATTCGTCGGAGCACCTTGGACAGATCCAACAGAGGAAACTGCAGCATCACCTGCTATGTTATCCTCGGAGATGCCACAAGAAGCGTGGGCGTTTGTTGTCAGTGGACGTTTAGAAGGTAAATCCGCGTTTGATGGCTACAAAGTAATCGTTCGGAACCTGAGAACAAACAGCGTGATAACCACCTCGGTGCAAGGCGATTATTTTGCTGCGGCAACTGCCGACTTGGATCGCCGGAGTGTCGTCCAAGCTGGAGATGTCGTTGAAGTCCGCGTTATCAGTCCTGATGGTAACTTTGAAACACAGCCCCTCAGTTTTAGAGTGACCCCTGAACACTTGGCAAACGCCGTCTTGACCGTTAGGCTTGATGGTATTGGTAGACCTAATGAGAATCAACTACTACAGAACTACCCGAATCCGTTTAACCCGGAGACTTGGATCCCATATCAACTCTCCGAAGACAGTTCTGTATCGGTTTCCATTTACGATACAACCGGTAAGTTGATTCGCACACTTTCGCTGGGTTTCCAGTCCGCAGGCTTTTACAATAGTCGCGAGCGTGCTGCGTATTGGGATGGGCGGAATGAACTCGGCGAACGCGTGGCGAGTGGCGTCTACTTTTATCAGTTGACATCGCCTGCTTTCCAGCAAACACGACGACTCGTCATTCTAAAGTAGCATCAATCAGTAAATTACAGGTGTCACAGTTGCGCTACGGCGTACCTGTGACACTTTTCATTTAACCTAATAAAAATCCCTATAAATACCAACCTGCAGAATTGCCTTCCCTTCTGTAATCAACAATCTCCTATCCTTTAGAGATAAAAAAGTAGTCAATATCACAGAAAAATGCTATAATATTCCGAGAGAATTCCTTTTAGTATCGGTTTAGATAACTCATTTAAACATAGCCGTTTATTGACGGTTTTTTAAAGCTCGTTAAAAAGGATAGCCATGGATCACCATATCAAAATTCAATTTTTTTTGTCTATATGTCTAATTATCTGCTTCATAAATCATGCTGTTGCACAAGTCGACACTGAAACACCGATTGCAGATTACATCTTTGAGACCATCGAAGTCCCTGGTGTTGATTTTCTGGAAGTGTCTGCCAGTAATGACTTCGGGGATTATGCAGGGAACACTCGGAGCCCTGATGGCGAAAAGACTATCGGCTTCACATTGATAGACGGTGTTTTCACTACGTACGATTTTCCAGATTCCCTGAATACCTATTTCTATGCACTCGATAACGCTGGAAAAGCAGCCGGACACTACAAAGATACAGATGAACTTTACCACGGTGTCATCATGGAAGATGGGGAACTCACGCAATACGATTTTCCCGGTGCCACACAAACCTTCATCTACGGACTTAGTGATGAAACAGGGGCACTGAGCGGCAATATTGTTGATGAAACAGGAGTCACCCACGCCTTCTCAGGAGATCTGTCAATTACGTTCCCCGGAGCAGTAGCAACTTATGGGGACTTTGTCAACGCTGCAGGTGCTGTCGTCGGCAGCTACGTGGATGCCGATGGAATGCCTCATGGGTTCATACGTAACCCTGACGGTAGTTTCACCAGTATTGACCTTCCAACAATGCCGAATCTTGAATTCCTATTTGTGAACACCATCACCGATCTCGGTGTTATCGGCTTCAGAGCCAAAGCTGTAAATGATATTCTGCGGTCTTATCTCCTCATGCCAAATGGCATTCTCTATGAAGTGCTGTTCCCCGGCAGTATTAGCACAGTCGTCCGAAATGTTAATCAGAATGGAAGTATTATCGGTTATTATGACTTGGCAGACGGACGTAGGCACGGTTTCGTCGGTAGACCGACACCACACCCCGATGAAGAAGATTTCGGCAGTACTTTCTCTATGCACCTCTCTAAAGGTTTGAACATGATGTCTGTGCCGTTGAAACCGACTGTCCATACGACAGCAGGCTCACTTGCAGTAAAGATCGGCGCGACAACGGTCATTACGATTGATGCCGCAAACCAGCAGTTCGTCGCTTGGACACCAAATGCACCTGACGACGGATTCCCAATCGAAGGCGCGAAGGGATATATCGTTAATCTACCAAAGGCACGCGATGTCGTTTTCACTGGAACCAGATGGACAAATGAGCCACAAGTTGCTCCGGCACCAACTATAACCCGTTATCAGACATGGGCGTTCGTTGTTAGTGGGTATTTAGAAGGTAGACAGCACCTTGACGGTTATCTCGTCACAGTCCAAAATCTCCGAACAGGTACCGTGATGAAAACTCGGGTGCGCGGTAATTACTTCGCTGCTGCAAGTGTTGATCTCAACTATCGCAGCGTCGTTGAAGTCGGCGATATACTGGAATTAACCGTGACTGACTCTCACGGAAACATAGTGTCAGAAACATTCAATTTCACTCTGGATTCCGCCGACCTTGCAAACGCTGTTCTAAACGTGGCAATTGACGGCATCGGCATACCAAAACAGAGTCTCCTATTGCAGAACTATCCGAATCCGTTCAACCCTGAGACGTGGATTCCATATCGTCTTGCTGAAGCGGGTCCTGTATCATTATCCATCTACGATACAACCGGTACACTTGTCCGTACGCTCTCGCTTGGGTACCAGTCAGCTGGTTTCTATCAAAATCAGAGTCTGGCTGCCTATTGGGACGGACATAATGCATTGGGCGAACCCGTGGCAAGTGGTGTCTATTTTTACCAATTAGTAACGCCATCTTTTCAACAAACGCGGCGAATGCTTATTTTGAAATAGTAGGGTCTTAAAGTCCCCCTGATAAGGGGCGGGGAATGCCATGAGGCATTCATACCGTTGATTCTTTAGAGGGTTAAATACAAACCTCGCCTCTTAAACACCCCAGATAATACGCAAACAATGCAGTATCAATGTGCTACATGCAACAACACATATCAAATTTCGGCATTGCGCTATAAGTGCGACTGCGGAAATGCGCTAAGTCTCGTTTGGGACGCAAATATCTGTCCAAACCCACAAGTCCCAGCGGCGATGTCACTCTGGCGATACCGTGAAGCACTGCCGATTGACGCAGAGACAAAACTGGTCACGCTCGGTGAAGGGATGACACCTCTCGTTCCGCTTGACGCTGATGCTCCTGAACATCTCGTGAAATTGGACTACCTTTGCCCAACGGGTTCCTATAAGGATCGAGGTGCGTCTGTCCTGCTCACACATCTAAAAGCACTTGGGGTCGAAACCGTCGTTGAAGATTCATCAGGCAATGCTGGAGCTGCAATAGCTGCATACAGCGCGAGGGCAGGTATCCGATGCACCATCTACTGTCCAGAATCTACTTCCAAAGGCAAATTAAAGCAGATTTCCGCATACGGTGCTGAGTTGAAACTCGTGCCGGGAAACCGCATGGCAACAACAGAGGCAGTGAAACTCGCTGCAGAGACAACATGTTATGCCTCACACAATTGGCACCCGTTTTTCTTAGAAGGCACAAAGACCCTGGCGTATGAGATCGTTGAACAACTCGGATGGCGCGCCCCTACACACGTCATCTGTCCCGTTGGATTTGGAAGCATCTATTTAGGGCTTTTCATCGGATTTCGTGAACTGCAAGCACAAGGGCTCATCGAAAACACGCCTCGACTCCTCGGCGTTCAGCCCGATGTTTGTTGTCCAATCTATAACGCAGACCTTGAGAACACAAAATCTCTGTCAAGAATGAAACAGACAGGGGAAACACTTGCCGAAGGCATCACTGCCGAACTCCCCATCCGAGGAGACACCATTTTGGAGGCACTCCGTTCCACAAACGGCGCATTTACGACAGTCAACGATGCTGACATCGAATCGGGTATAAAAACGCTTGCGACCAAAGGGATTTATGTTGAACCTACATCGGCTGTCGTTATCAAAGCATATCAAAAGTTCCAACAGGCGAATATTATCCAACAAGGCGATTTAACCGTCTCTATTCTCACAGGCATCGGTTTAAAAGCAAGTAAAGTCTAATTAATTCTAAAATCCACCATAAATCCAACGAGTAAAAAAATGATGCGAGAAAATAGACCTGACTTCATCCGATTCATTTTGGTATGTGTGCTTATTGCGCTCTTCATTTTGGTAATCGGAGCACTACGCGCACGAGAGCAGCCCTTTTTCCGCATTGGTGCCACCAACGACCCAAAACGAGAAACGCTTCCTGACACCGTCAAACGGCGCGATGTCCTTCAAAGCAATAAATGGCCCGATGGGTTTCGCCTATTCCGCTACTGGTGGACAGGTGGTGCAGCTGTCTACGTTGCAGAAATGGATCGCACAGCGAAGGGTCTCCAATTTGACATCGAACTCGCTAATACCCAGATCTTGGGACGCGAGACAATCTCCAGAGCGACACGGCGACTCATCGATAAAGAAGTGTTGCCGCTTGCAGGGGTCAACGGTAGTTTCGGCATCCGAGAGGACAATCGCGGTCGCGGCGGTATGATATTTAATCTTCATATCCAAAACGGTGAACTCGTGAGCATCCCGATACGGCTGGATAGATGGGGCTACTCACCGCCATCCCCGTGGGGTGAGACCAGCTTTGGTGTGACCCCAGATGGCGAGTTCCTCATGGACGCTGTTCAGTTAAACGGCACACTTCGTATCGACAATGGAACCTCCGACACACTGGTAATCGATGCAGTTAATCAAATCTGCGATTCTTTGTGTCCCGTGGTTGTATTTACGCCGCGTTTTGGGAAAAGGACGTTAACACGCCGGTGTTATGAGTTCACGCTGAAAAAAATCCAGCTTC
The DNA here is from genome assembly GCA_958295815.1 of Candidatus Poribacteria bacterium. Classification (GTDB taxonomy): domain Bacteria; phylum Poribacteria; class WGA-4E; order WGA-4E; family WGA-3G; genus WGA-3G. The sequence continues at coordinate 2,671,249 of OY282374.1, forward strand.
CACTCACTGGAAAATATACAAGTAGATTTGTTGTTACTGCTGTAAACTCGCGCGGCAATAGCACTATTCCGTCCGACGGTATTGTTCTTTCGATCGAACCGCGCTTGGCACGCGACTGGGCAAATAAACTTACCAAATCCACGACCGGTACATTGGAAATTGCCTTGACACCTAATAAATGGCAGCACGTCCAGCAGGGGGTGGGCGGAAACCTACGGCTTGTGCGGGATGGCAAGGTTGAACCCGAACTCACCGCGTTTGGAAAGTCACGGGGTGGTAGTTCTTACAGACATCGAAATGGAGCGTCTCGGCATCCTCGCAGTGCTTTAGGATTCAACGACGAAAAACTTTTTCTCATTGCTATTGATGGTAGGCAACACGGATACAGCATGGGGATGACACTCTATGAAATGGGAGTATTCTTCAGTGAACTCGGTATCAAACACGCTATCAACTTCGACGGTGGAAGCTCCTCGACGCTATGGGCATTGGGAAGAGTTGCGAATAGCCCCGCGCACGGTTATGAACGTCGTATCTTCAATGTTGCGATGATCCGCGCCAGAGACAACAACTCAAAATGAAACCACGACCCTATCTTCTCGTCCTCATCTTTTTAATGCTTGCGTGTTCAAACAGAAATACACCGCGGGCTGTCAGCGAAGATTTCATCTACAACTATTACCAGCACGCCGACCAAGCCGCATCACTGCAACTCAGCCATGGTCTTGCCGCAGAAAAATTGGAAGATGAGATTGCCCGCGTGCGTGAAGTCCGGGGACCCGGGGAACAGATCGAGGAGATGCCGAAAATTGAATACGAACTCATCGGCACAGAAGAAGAACCGACACACGTCCTATTCAACTATAGGCTCACCATCGAGATCCGAGGCGCGACAACGCACACACGAAACATCGTTATTAACACCGAACAGATCGATGGACAATGGAAAGTCGTCAACTTTGATGAATATTAACGGGACCGATGTGTAATTATCATTGGTCCTTCTGGTCACCGAGATCCTTGACAGTTTACACCCATTTGGCTATAATATAGTATGGATCATGAGAGACTGAACTTAAGAGAAGTTATATGGGTTAGGGATTCTAAGGTAAAACTGAAGGAGTTTCCACAGTCCGTTCAGAAAGATATAGGAGACGCTCTGTTTATTGCACAAGCTGGAAACATGTCTCCAGAGGCTAAACCACTTAAGGGTGTTGGCTCAGGTGTTTTCGAGATACGCGGGGATTATCGGACGAACACTTATCGCACGGTGTATGCAGTGAAAATTGGAGAAAGAGTGTATGTGCTGCACTGTTTTCAAAAAAAATCAAGAAGCGGCATTAAAACCCCCAAGAAAGAGATAGACCTTATCAAAAGACGCCTAAAGATGGCACAGGAACAGGAGAAAAATTATGAGTGAGAAGATTAAATTTGAAAAGGGTTCAGGCAATGTCTTTAAGGATTTAGAGTTACCGGACGCGGGGGAACTGTATCTCAAGGCAAAACTTGGATTTGCCGTATTTCAGATTATAGAAGATCGGAAGCTAACCCAAACTGAAGCAGCGAAAATTCTCGGAGTGGAGAAGTCTGCAATCTCACAACTAAAAAAAGGCAAGTTTAATCATTATAATGTGGAACAGCTGTTGATGTTTCTGAATCGACTGAACCGCGATGTTGAGATTCGCATTACGCCCTCAGAAGATAGAGAGGGACAACAGCGGGTTGTTACTATTTAGTTCAAAAAATATCTACAACCGATGAAAAGAATATCAGACTATAAACCAGTTCATACCTATAAAATCAGCGAAAAATCATAGTCATTATTCTATGCTATATCCGCTCTGCTCACCAGTTAATACCACTCCAACTTCTCCCAAATTAGGCTTCCCGTTTAAATTCTCTGGAGACTCACAATGAAAACCGGAAAAGTTGCTGTCTTTACACAAGCACACACACCAATGGAATTCCGTGAATATCCGATTCCATCTGTTACACCCGATGACATACTCGTCCGAATCGGTATGGCGAATATCTGTGGTTCTGACTTACACTTCTGGCGCGGACACGGACCCAAAATCGAGGGCGGTATCCCGCAAGTGCTTGGGCACGAAATGATCGGCACGATTGAAGCGATGGGACGCAACATAACAATGGATAGCACCGGACAACCACTCGCTGAAGGCGATCGGATCGCCTATTCCTATTACAAGCCGTGCCAACACTGCTGGATGTGTCTCAATGGAAAACCAGGATGTCCGAACCGCTATCGAGATTGGCTGGGTGTATCGAGCGAGCAGCCACCCCACTTCCACGGGGCTTATGGCGAATACTACTACATGAAACCCGGACATTGGATTTTTAAGGTCCCTGATGAACTCCCAGACGCGCTCGTGTCTCCGATCAACTGTGCCTTGTCTGAGGTTATTTACGGACTCAACCAGATTGGTATCACGCTCGGCGATACCGTTGTTATCCAAGGCGCAGGTGGACTCGGACTCTACGCGACAGCGATTGCGAAAGAAATGGGAGCAGGAAAAATCATCGTGCTTGACCGTTTACCCGCACGTCTTGCGCTTTCTAAGGAATTCGGTGCCGATGAAACCCTCAACGTCGATGAAATTGATATGAACTCACGCGTCGAATATGTACTCGACCAAACTGGTGGTATCGGTGCGGATCTCGTTGCTGAATTCGTTGGTTCCCCGCGTGTTCTTGCTGAAGGCATAGAAATGTTACGATGGGGTGGACGCTATCTCTGGATCGGTAACATCAACCTCGGATTCCCAACTGAGATTGATCCGGGAAACATTGTTCGTTGTAGCAAAGCGATCCGTGGCATCATCGTTTACGAACCGTGGGTTATCCCGCGTGCGTTGGATCTCTTAACGCGTACACGAGACAAGTACCCGTTCCATAAGATTATTTCCAATACCTTCCCGTTTAGCGACATTAACGAAGCCTTCTCTTACGCCGATAGCGGGGAGGCAATCAGAGTCGGGCTCGAATTTGAAAAATAAAACCGCTTCTTCAGCTTATATTCATATCCCATTCTGCGCGACAAAGTGCTATTACTGCGCCTTCAATACATACACCTTCCATAAAGAACAAGCAGACACATACTTACAAGCACTCCGAACGGAAATGGAACTATACGCCTCGGAAACCGATTCGCTACAAACGATTTTCATCGGTGGTGGCACACCCTCCATCCTCTCTGCGAACGCTTTGACACAACTGTTTGCTGATATACACCGTAACTTCACCGTACATCCAGAAGCTGAAATCACCGTCGAGTGTAATCCGGGAACCGTTGATAGTGAAAAACTTAGCGTCCTGCGGGATAGTGGCGTGAATCGTCTCAGTTTCGGGCTGCAGGCGATGCAGGACGAAACATTGAAGCAGTTAGGCAGAATTCACACAGTCTCAGAATTCCTGCACAGTTATCATCTCACACGCCAGCACGGTTTCGAGAATATCAACATCGACCTTATCTTCGCACTCCCTGAACAAACTATGGAAGCGTGGTGCTACACACTAAACGAAGTCATCTCACTCGAACCCGAACATATTTCAGCCTACAACCTCGTTTTGGAAGAGGCAACTCCGTTTTACGAACAGTGGCAAGCCGGTAAGCTTCACCTCCCGCCAGAGGACACTGAAGCCGATATGTTCCAATACACAATTGAGACACTGACCTCGCACGGATACTCCCACTACGAGATCTGCAACTACGCCAAGCCGGACCACTTTGCCAAACACAATCTCGTTTATTGGAACAACCAAGCCTGTATTGGACTCGGTGCAGGTGCATGTGGGTACATCAACGGTGTCCGTTACACTAACATTCGCGGCATAGCACCTTACATTGATGCACTCCGCCAACACGACAAACCCATCTCCGACACCGAATACCTAACAGGACATGCTGAAAAGGCTGAGACGCTCATGCTCGCACTCCGTAAACGAGAAGGGATTTCGCTTGAGAACTACCGAAAACGTTTCAGTGAAGAAATTGAAGTGGCATTTGGGGAAAACCTCAACAAATGGATCGGTTTACACTTGATAGAAGAGACGGATACACATCTGAAACTCACCGATCGCGGGCTCTTTTTGGCAAATGAAGTTTTTTTAGAATTGATGTAAGATCTGAAGTCGGACTAAAAATTGCTTTGACGCTTCACGATAAAATGTGCTAATTTGTGTACGTCTTTATTCTCGAAATCACGTCAAAATACTAAGAAGTTGACGGAAACTTCATGCGAAATATTAAACTCGTGCTTGAATACGACGGCACGAATTACCACGGATGGCAGACGCAACCCAACTTGCCAACGATCCAAGACACAATTGAGGACGCCTTGGCGAAGCTAACCAAAACCCCGATACAGATCGTCGGGGCAGGTAGGACAGATACGGGGGTCCACGCGGAGGGGCAGGTCGCCAACTTCCAAACGGATTCACAGATGCCGGTTGTGGCATTTCAGAAAGGACTCAACGCCACTTTGCCACGGGATATCGTTGTCTGTTCGGCAACAGAAGTGCCCCCTGAATTTCACGCTCGTTTCAGTGCAACAAGTCGGCGGTACCGGTATACGATTCTAAATCGTGGATATCCGACCGCACTTTCTCGACAGACAAGCTACTTCTTTCCGACAGCAATCGATGCCTTACGATCAAATCAGGTCTGCCAAACTTTAGTTGGTAATCACGATTTCTCCTCCTTTCAAAAGACTGGAAGCGACAGGATAAATCCTATCTGCGAAATTTACGAGGTATCTTGTTGGAAGACAGAACCTTATGTCTATTTTGAAATTGAAGCAGATGCGTTTCTGCGAGGAATGGTTCGTGCTATCGTCGGGACCATCTTGAAATGTATGAAGGACGCCGATGCCGACACCGAGCTGCATCGCATTTTAGAAGCCAAAGATAGAGCCGCAGCAGGATCATCAGTGCCTGCGCATGGATTATCACTCATCCGAGTGGAATATGACAACGTCTCAGACCTTTTAAGTTAAAAGGAGTTCTCCATGAACTACGCCCAAGTCTTGAATGAATTGGAAACTTTAGTCAACGACACCTTCACACTCTGGGAACATAACCGTGTCGGCTTCCAGTGGCGACATTACACATGGAACCACACGATGCGTGTCCGTGCAATGGGGATGGAACTCGGCAAGCGGGAAGGTGGCGACGTGAAGTTGCTTGAAGTCGCTGGCACCCTGCACGACATCACCAAGCGATACGATGGCGTTATCTTGACTGACGACAACGGACAACGCATCCTCGATCATAACGGCTTCTGGTTAAACGAAACGCTCACCCCTGCCGGTCAGAACATCGTCACGGAACTCTACAATAAGCATGACCTACACGGCAAAGTCCATCATGAATCTGGTGCTGTCATCACAGAGAACATCTTGGAGATGTACGACTTTGAATCCGATTTCGTAGAAGCCGCAACGGCTGTTGTGCTGGCGCACCTAAAGCCGATGAATCTCACCGCAGAAGATTTCAAACTGCTCTACAATAGAGTCGAAAACCAGATCCTTTATGATGCCGATACGATGGATCCAAATGTTGGTTATACCGCATTCTTCCGAAATATCCATATCCACTCCTATTTCGCACTCCAACGCGGGAATTTCGACCTTGAGGACTACGTCCGCAATCTACCACGCTGGATTAATTCCAAACAGGAATTCGTCGACAAACTGCTGACCGAATCTTCTCGTGAAGTTGCCCAAGCCCGACAGGACAGAAATCAGCATCTTTTCTTGCAAATGGTGGATGAATTAGACGATATGGAGATAAATCGTAAATACGGTTTACTCGGTATAATTGAATATTTCGTGAGTGTAACTGAAGACCCGCATTTCCTGAACCAACTGGATCATCTGCAAAACGAGTGGCTTCCACTACGGCAACAATGGCTGGCTGAAGAGGAACAGGATGCATCGGCACGCGACCGGGCACAAGCAGCAATTGATCGTGTTGACGATTTCCTGACCCTACTGACCCGCGAAAGCAACGGTGAGATTTAAGACACAGCATATCAAGGAGGATTTATTATGAATACCTCGACGACCACCGAACACACAGACGTTATCCAAATCCCGTATCCACAGGAACTCTATCGCTTTGACACGGCTGCCAAGGGAATTTCCGGTGGGTTCCCCGCTGTAACCGAGGCAGATATCGAATACTTTCATCGACACGGTTATCTCGTCATCAACGATGCCTTCAGCACTACCGAGGTCGAGGAGGCGTTAGCAGGCATGACACATCTCATGGACGGGAAGTGTCCTGACTTCCGAGCAATCCAATTTGAACCGAAACTCGTCAAACAGAAGGACGAGATGGAAAGTGAAGAACGACGTAAAGCCATTAGAAAAGTCTTCAACTATGTAGACCATGAACCGCGTATGAATGCGATGGCAATCCACTCAGGACTCCTCGGTGTTCTGGAGCAGATTATGGGGGATACGCCTGAACTGTTTCAAGATATGGCACTCCTCAAACCTCCACGTCACGGATCGGAAAAGCCGTGGCATCAAGATTGCGCCTATTTTAACCTACCGGAAGGAACCACAGTTGTCGGCGTCTGGATAGCTTTAGACGAAGCCACGCCTGAAAACGGGTGCATGCACATTATACCCGGATCGCATATCGAGGGACCGATGATCCATTTCAAACGGCGGGATTGGCAGATTTGTGATACGGACGTACCGGTAGCACGCGATACGATGGTGCCACTTAAACCGGGTGGATGCCTCTTCTGGCACGGATTGACGCACCACGGAAGTCCTGTCAATCAATCCGATCAAGGGCGGCGTGCACTACAGTTACACTACAAACCCGAAAGTGCTGTAGAGATCACAACGCAAGAACGCATGGATGTTTACGGCAGCGAAGGGAAAGATGTAGATTGCTAAGTATTGGTTATCAGCAGTCGGCTATCAGCTATCAGTAAAATGTTTGCTGAATAAACCAGCGTCCTCTCTACTGACTGCTGACTGCCGACTGCCATTATCTATTTCGTCTGTTCGGGGAATGGTGCGCGGATGTCGTAACGTCCCTCTTCAAATACCGGTAGCATTCCGCCTTCAACTAATAGGTCAAGTGGATTCGGGCGCGTCGTAAGCGGGAAGGTGACAACGTCCTTAATACGCAGCGATTCGTAAATCGCCATCAAGATTTCTATCGTGCAAAGTCCGTGTCTGCCAGCATTACGGTGTTCATCAACATCACCCTCAATCCAAGCTAACAGTTCGTCAAGTTGATTTGGTTCATCTTGGCGTGGCCCGATAGTCTGCCACCCAGCGGCTTTGCTATTGAGCACTTCAATTGTGCCGTTGTCACCGCGACGGAGTTGTCCATCGTCTCCATAGACAACATCGCCTCGGAGTGCGGGTTCGGGTAAATCGCTTTCGTAGATGCCTCGGATACCACCTTCAAAGCAGATTTCTGCCATACACAAATCCTCTGTCCGAACCCGACGTTCCCACCGATCGGTTCGCCGTGATACCTGTCCGATAAGCCACAACGGATCTGGATCACCAAGGATATAGCGCATTTCGTCAACTTCGTGTGTGCCACGGTTGAGCAATCCGTGTCCATCGCGACGAAGCATTGCTTGCGGTTGCCCGATTGCGCCTTCCTGTATTAGCCGACGCGCTTCACAGTTCTGTGGACTAAAACGACGTTGGTGACCGACCACCAATTTCACGTTGTGCTTATCACAGGCATCCATCATGTCTTGGGCATCGCCAACAGATGCCGCCATCGGCTTTTCGGTAATAACACCGAGGACACCGCTTTCAGCGGCAGCAATAGTCGGTTCAGCGCGTACACTTTGCCAAGTCGTGATGCTGACGATGTCTAAATCCTCTTTGTCGCACATCTCTCCGAAATCGGTATAATGCGTTGGAAGCGAAAATTCTTCAGCAAATCTTGCAGCAGAATCCGCGCTGATGTCAGAAGCTGTAACAACTTCCGCACGACCTGTACTCGCCCAATTATTTGCATGGGAACGTCCCATACCACCGCACCCAATAATTCCAATACGATATGTTTTATCTGCCATCTGTTTTACCTTATCCTTTCTCTGTAGGAGGGGTTTCTAACCCCGACGCTTTACAAGTACCCATGTAATTATAGATATTACTATGAAAGAAATCGAATCAACATAAGCTTTAGAGAATCACATACTATCAAAAATTATATGTCACTACAAGCGAATTCTTTAGGGTTATAGGTACTTTGTTATAAGTAATTGGTATAAGCCCACAACCCACAACCCGTATCTTATAACCCAAAAAACGCTTATATCAGTCTAATCCGTTACAATTACCACGGGTATTATCTTATAACTCATAACTTATAACCCATAACTTATAACCGATAAATTATAATCCAAATAATCATAACGCACCTCAAGCAGATGACATGTAGTATTTTTGACACAACGCCTTTGTGCCTGAACCCTTGTATTTACTATACTTTGTAACAAATTCGCAATTGGCATCGTTTATGCAATAGAGTGTGTAAAACCTTTACATTCCCGCGAAAAAGTTATGTAAAGGACCTAAGGAGAAGGAAATGGAAAAATTAATTGTCAAAGGTGGAACCCGACTTGAAGGGACGATTCCGACCAGCGGATGCAAAAACGCTGTTCTCCCCATCGCAGTCGCTGCTGCAATCCTCGGCGACGGGGTCAGTGTACTCCACAATGTACCGAACCTAACAGATGTCAATACCCTCTGCGCTGTGTTAGAAGGACTTGGCGCAACAACAAAACTCAAAAATTCAACACTCTATATTGAACCAATAAACCACTTGGAGTACGAAGCACCTTACGAACTTGTACGAAAAATGCGAGCATCCATTTACGTCTTGGGTCCGCTCGTAGCAAAATTGGGTAAGGCAAAAGTATCCTTTCCAGGAGGCTGCGCTATAGGACCACGACCCATCGACTTACACATCCGCGGGTTGGAACATCTCGGAGCGGACGTGACAGTACAGCAGGGATACATTTACGCTCAAGCGGAACGCTTAACCGGTACAGAGATGTATCTTATGGGGCAACACGGACCAAGCGTCGGTGCAACAGCCAATATCATGATGGCTGCAACCTTGGCAAAAGGCACTACGGTTATCCGTGGGGCAGCACGCGAAGCACATATCTCCGATCTCGCCCATTTCCTCAATGCCATGGGAGCAGATATAGAAGGCATCGGTACATCTGTCCTAACCATCCGTGGGGTCAAGCATCTGCATGGGACCGAACACTCCGTCATCTCGGACGATATCGAAGCAGGTACATTCATGGTCGCTGGTGCTATCACGAATGGCGATGTTTATGTTGAAGGTATCACGGAACGACAACTGCCTGCTGTCTCTGAGAAACTCGTTGAGGCAGGTGTTGAGTTAGATTGGGATAACAACGGCGTGCGCGTCACAACACCTCGTGAACTTAGAGGTATCGATGTCACCACAGAACCCTTCCCCGGCTTCCCTACAGATATGCAGGCACAAATCATGGGGCTGCTCTGTCTGGCATCCGGGACCAGTGTCATTTCTGAAAATGTTCACACAGATCGGTTCATCCACGCCGCAGAACTGAATCGGATGGGGGCAGATATCATGCTGGATGGCAGCAAGGCTGTGATTACCGGTGTATCGAAACTCAGTGGTGCGCCTGTGATGGCTTCCGATCTGCGCGCTGGTGCGGTTCTCGTTGCAGCTGGAATGGCAGCTGCCGGTGAAACCGTGGTATCACGTGTCTATCACATCGATCGCGGATATGAATCCCTCGAGGAGAAACTGAACAACATCGGCGCAAATATTACGAGAGTCAACGACTAAAAAAAGCAGACACAAAACACGCCACACCGCTGGCGAGGTCTAACTTCGCCAACTCTCCAGTGTACACCTAATTGTGGATTTTACCATAAATTAAAATAAGGAATCATTATTCACGGATGTTGCGAATTATTGAAACACATACCACAGAGGCTGATGCTTTCCTCTCAAAGCTAAAGGCACGAGGTAAATTGACGGACGACAGTATCTTAAAAACTGTCCGCCGCACCTTGAGCGATGTACAAGCCGAAGGCGACAAAGCCGTTGTCCGATATACGCGTAAGCTCGATGCCCCGCGTATCTCCGTCAAAGAACTGAAAGTCTCAAGGGAAGAGGTTGGGGAAGCATATTTAGAAGTCCCTGACGAGTATATCGACGCAATAACACACGCCCGAACGAATATTGAGCAATTTCACCAAAAGCAGCTGCGAACTTCTTGGATGTCAACTGAATCCGATGGCGTTGTCCTTGGGCACTTGATTCGTCCATTGAGGCGTGTCGGGGTTTGTGTCCCATCCGTTAGCCAACTCTTGGTTTCCTCATTACTGATGAACGTTATCCCGGCGACAGTCGCTGGTGTTGAAGAAATTGCTGTCTGCATTGCCCCGATGCGGAATCGGAGTATCAACCCTTATATGCTTGTTGCTGCATCGGAATGTGGTATCCAAGAAATTTACAAATGCGGTGGCGCGCAAGCGGTCGCAGCAATGGCATACGGTACTGACACCATTCCGCCTGTCGATAAAATCGTCGGACCCGGGAACCTCTATGTGCAATTCGCCAAAAAAGAGGTATACGGACACGTTGACATAGACAAATTAGCAGGTCCAAGCGAGATCCTCATCATCGCTGACAACACAGCCGATCCAGATTACGTCGCCGCCGACCTTATCTCGCAAGCCGAGCACGGACCCGATTGTGCTGCGATTCTTATTACACCATCTATTGGATTCGCCGAACAGGTCAAAACAGCTATCGAAGTGCAAGGTGAATCTTTACCTCGCCATGATCTCCTTACCCAAGCATTTGAAAATTACGGTGTTGCTTTCATCACCGCAGATATAAGCGAAGCCGTCGCTTTTGCGAACGAAATCGCCCCAGAACACCTTGAACTGCATATTGAGAACCCGATGGACCGGATCGGAGATGTCCTGAATGCTGGAGCTATCTTCGTTGGTCCTTATTCCCCAGAAGCAGTTGGTGATTACATTGCGGGTCCCAACCACATTCTTCCGACAGGCACTGCGGCACGCTATGCTTCTCCACTCAGCGTTGACGATTTTCTGAAGAAGACGAGCCTAATCTCTTATACCAAGACCGCACTGGCGAAAGTTACACCATCGGTTGCCAAGCTTGCGGAGGTCGAAGGACTTGAAGGGCATGCCGCCGCTATGAAAATCCGTCTTGAAGAAGATTAAGTCTGTCTCTATGACGAGAGAAACCCTATAAGATGCTCCTCATTCCACTTAGTTTACTGTTCCACCTTTCTCAGCCTAACATATCCCCCGTCGCTACATTTTCAATCGTCGGATATGACGCAGAAACCGGTGCCCTCGGAATTGCCGTGCAATCCAAATTTTTCGCAGTTGGTTCAGTTGTGCCGTGGGCAGAAGCCGGTGTTGGCGCGATTGCGACGCAATCTTACGCAAATACGACTTATGGACCTAACGGCTTAAAACTGCTCAATAGTGGACTTTCCGCAGAACAGACCCTCGAACGTCTCGTCGCCGAGGATCAGGGACGCGCAACGCGACAGGTAGGCATCGTTGATGCCAAAGGCAATGTCGCTAACTACACAGGCGATGAATGTAACGAATGGGCAGGGGCGGTCTCAGGTGAAAACTACACGGCGCAAGGCAACATCCTCGCCGGTGAAGAAGTCGTCAAGGCGATGGGCAAAGCGTTTGAGGAAACAGAAGGTGAGCTGGCAGATAAATTAATGGCATCACTTTTCGCTGGACAAGAGGCAGGCGGCGACACACGCGGACAACAGTCAGCGGCATTGCTTGTTGTTCAAGCGCACAGCGGCTACGGCGGTTTCAACGACCGGTATATCGATCTGCGCGTAGATGACGCAGAGAAGCCGATTGAAGAGCTTCAGCGGTTATTGGAAATTCACAAGGAATGGGTGCCACGGTAGGAACAGTGTTAGTAATGTATATCACTCATCTAACACAAGTGGCGGGCGTTTAAAACGGGATCGAATCTGGTTCGCTGCTGACAGGACCACTGGCACGCGAACAAGACGACGTTCTAACCGTCGCTTACCCGGAAAATCGCTGATTATCAGTCCCGTCAAAATTGTCAAAATACCTTGACCAGGTATCCCAGGCAGAGACAGAAGTATCCCGACAATAACAAGCAGCCCACCGAATAAGTTTTTCAGGGAAGACAAACAGATACGATAAACAGGATTCTTGATGCGTCGAATCCGTTTTCTTGTCCTGAAATAGTCAGAAGGCAAGGACATGAGTAACATTGTAGTACCGGCAATGCTTGCGATGAAACTTAGCGCAGAGAAAATAGCGAGTAAAACCCAATGTTCCATAAACCAGTTACTAAGCATATGCCAGTAAACTTCTAAGTCAATAAACGACAAGAAAGTTTCCCCCAGTACATCATCGACGCGAAACAGCACCGCCATCAATAGTTATAATATCGCCACTAATATAGGCGGCTTCATCAGAGGCGAGAAATAATACTGAACCAATATAATCCCATACCGTTGCGCCGCGTTCAAGCGGAGGCGCGTCCGGTGAAGCTAACGGTAAATCGGGTAGGGTGTCATCGTCAGGCAGGTTTTGTGAAGCATTCATACCGGTTGGAGCCCCTCCACCCGGAGCTACGGCGTTTACCGTGATACCGTGCGGACGAAGTTCCAATGCCAAACTTCGGGTCAGTCGATTTAGTGCCGCTTTACTTACACAATAACTGAGTACCCCAACGTGCGATTCCTCGGCATAGATAGACGAATTGTTGATAATACGTCCACGTATCTCACGATCTATCATCACTTTAGCGACCGCCTGTGCGCACAGCAGACACCCCTTCACATTAACCGCCATCACCTTATCAAATAATTCCGGTGTAAGCTCAAACAGGGACTGTCTACCGAGAATTCCAGCGTTATTAAATAAAATATCAATCCGCTCAAAGGTCTCAACGGCTGTATCTACAGCGTCTTGAACCTGCTCAGGCATGGTAACATCCAACGGGACGGCGATAGCACGTCCACCTATGGCACGTACTTCCGCTGCAACAGCAGTAGCACTTCTACCACCGGCGACGACCACAGCGGCACCCTCTCGCGCAAATGCCAAACACGCAGCCCTTCCAATACCTAAGGGGCCGCCTCCACCTGTTACAAACGCGACTTTATTTTCAAAACGCATCTGCTGCTCCTCTTTAGAGGATTCCTGTCCTCTGTTTCTTCTATAAATTTACACTATTCTATCATAACGTCCTTAACATTGCAAAGTTTCAGACGATTTTATAGCGTCAGTATGATGAATGATAAAAATTTCAATAACCTGTGGGATAGGTTTCTAAGCCCTATACACTTCTCAGACAATCCTGGCAATCCTTGAATCCAGTAATCCTGGTTCTGACAATCTTGCTTAACTGATAACCAACAACCATTTCTCCAAGAACCCATAACCCTCTATAAATTTTCACTTGACAAACTTTGGTAAAAAAATTATTATAATTATTATAACCTATGACGCATCCCAAAACGTCAAATATTTAAGCATAACTTAGCATTTCATATAAAAAAAGGATTTTATATTGGAACGACCCCAAAAATCTATCCGTTGGTGGCCTCTTTATATTCTCGTCTCTCTTGCCATTTTAGGGACTGTCATAACATGGATCTCGGATGCTGGTCATCGCCAAGACAAGATTGCCTGGACAGCCTTGATAGTTATTCTCGTTGCCCTTTTCGGATTTTTGTGGTTGTTATGCTTTTCTCGGTTGAGATGGCGTGTTAAGATAATCTGCTCTGGCGTAGCTATCTTGGCTCTCCTCCTCGCTGTGAATTTATTCCAATTCAAAGGGTTCAGTGGCGACCTTGTTCCAATATTTGAATGGCGGTGGCAAGAAACGCCGTCAACGTTCCAAACCGATTCCAGTAGTGTCGCAGACTCCCAAACGCACCTAACGGACTATCCGCAATTCCTTGGACAGAACCGAAACGGTGTAGTGACCAGTATCAAACTAAATCTTGACTGGGATACACATCCACCAAAGTTAGTGTGGCGGAGATCTGTTGGGGCAGGTTGGTCAGGGTTTGCAGTCGTTGGAAACGCAGCTATCACGCAGGAACAGGAGAACGAATTGGAAAAAGTCGTCTGCTACGACTTACACACCGGTGAGGTCCGCTGGAGTCATCAAGATCCGGCGCGCTACTATACACCACCAGCCGGACTTGGACCACGAGCGACACCAACAATCTCCGAAAACAGAGTTTATACTGTCGGTTCTACAGGGATTCTCAACTGTTTGGATTTTCAGACAGGAGAACAAATCTGGACAACAAATATCTTCGAAGAGAATGGCGCAGAGCCTCCGCCTTGGGGCGTCAGTATTTCTCCGCTCGTCTTGGGTGAACTCGTTATTGTCAGTGCAGGCGGTGCGGTGGCGTATCACAGGGAAACAGGTGAAATCGTCTGGACCGGACATAGAACAGATAGTGGTTATAGTTCGCCATTTCTTACTACCTTAGCAGATACTGAACAGATCGTAATTTTTAACCAAGGTCTCATCACTGCACACGAACCTTGGAGCGGTAAGCTCCTATGGAAGCAACCGTGGCCCACTGTAGAATGTGTTTCGCAACCCGTGCTGCTCCCGGATGACAAACTTCTCGTTTCAACCGGCTATGGAGTCGGTGCAAAATTATTTCAAATCTCTCGCAACCCTACAGATGAATTCAACGTTGTTATTCTATGGGAAACCATATACCTTAAAGCCAAATTCACTAATATAATTTATTATGAAGGCTATCTTTATGGACTTGACGATGGTATATTCGCCTGTATTAATCCAGTTGACGGCAAACGTCAATGGAAACGCGGTAGGTATGGACATGGTCAAACACTCTTGATCTCTGATGTTCTGCTCGTACTTACCGAATCCGGCGAAGTTGTTCTTTTAGAACCCGACCCAGACAACCATAGAGAGCATGCACGTTTCACGGCACTCAGGGGTAAAACATGGAATACACCAGCACTCGCCGGTGACTATCTACTCGTACGAAACGATCGGGAGGCAGTGTGCTACCAATTGCCGATAAGAGACACCAACGAAGAGTGAAGCGAGGTTCGCTAATCACAACTTCAGCTTCAACCTACCCTCATATCCGCCGAAAGTGGAAAAATGAGAAAGGAGACGACAGTAGCATGTTCGGACGTATACGAAAGTTAAGTACACTTTTAATCTGTTGTAGCCTCGGATTGTTGCTTCCGATATTGACGTTGTCCGCGGCAACATATCAGAGTACAATCGATTCGCCTCTGGAGGCTAATTTTGAAAGTCATATTAAACGCAAGCGAAGACAGCAAATCTTGGCTACGACTGACCGTACTAGCTTCGTCGTCTACGATATTTCAAAAAATAAAAAGTTGGTATCAATTAACGAGAATCGGCAAATGATGGCAGCATCGCTTATTAAGAACTTTGTTATGCTCGCCTATTTCCACGAAGTCAGACACGGACGACAGAGTCACACTTCAGCGAACAAGGGTCATCTACAATCTATGATCCAATGGAGTTCAAATCCATCAACGAACTATTTCATCCGACTGCTCGGTGGACCGGCACGCGTGCATCGGATACTTCAAGCCAACTACCCCTATTTTAAGCAGACCCGGATCGTTGAATATATCCCTCGAGGCGGACGGACCTATAGAAATATGACCTCGGCGCGTGATCTAAGCATGTTCTGCCTACAACTATGGAAAAACAGACTCCCTTATTCCGATAAGATGAAGTACTACCTCAAGCTCAAAAACGGGGACTATATCTTTAAACATACATACATTCCTTCATCCGTTGCGGTCTATAACAAGACCGGAACTGTCTATGGATTGGTTGGGGATGGTGGTATATTAGTTCTCCGCGACCCAAAAGGCAAACCGAGACCTTACGTTTTTATTGGGATGATTGAGGACAGGAGTAAAACAAATCGGAGAAATCGGTGGCAATCCTTCACGACATGGCGAAACCGACGCGCCTATATCTTGCGAAGACTCTCCGAACAAGCTTATAAGTACATCTATGAAAAGCATTATGGGGGTAGATTAGCACGCCGCTAACTGCCATACAGGTACCTCTATGCAACGCATCGTTGACATCGGCAAACGCATCGAACTCGTCTCAATCGACCCGCACTTCCACGACATCACCATTGGTCTCTATCAACAGCAATCTATCAATGCTACCACTGGAGAAGAGACACCATTTTTTTTGGTACATACCTATAGCCACATCACAGGTGCTGCTGATAGAATTGAAGAGGTTAGGCAGGCAATGCAGACGCTCGGAGGAATGCTCAAAACATCTGAGGGTCTACTCTATTTTCCTTGTGGAAGCGCACATCAAGCTGCGTGCCGCCGCGTTTTCTTAGAAGCATGCAAACTCGCGCCAGGGACACCTATTGAACCCCGTCCTCTAAATATACTTGACAAGAAATCTCGACTTACCATCACGGTTAATTCTGTTGGTGACGGGGTCTATTCTGTCGCAGCAGATGGTGAGGGCAGGGGTGCTGAGCGACGCATTACTGCGATTGCGGGTGGTCTGATGAAACTCGGAGAGATGGAGGACACTGACACCGATAGCAGAGATACCGTCGCTTTCGGTTGTGCCCACGCCCATGATGCTCTTATCGGGCTTTTGCTCGTTCGCGCTCCGAACGTCAGAATCGTTTTGAGAGAAGAGGAAATGGGTGCTGCACGTGGCGTACTCTCTGCCCCCAGCCAGCAGCTATAAAGACTCACTCGGAAACCGCAAGTAGTCAGCCTTCCCCTGCGTCAGTAAGAACGCTTACCACCCACACACGCTACACCAACAAACAACAGTTTCCTAAATTGACGTTACATCAGCTTCGCATTTTTTTTCCAACTTATGCTATAATACAAGAGTAATAATAGAAGAGGGGTTTTGAAAAATGAATGTGGTCATCGGTTTTGATTCAGGATTAGCAAATTGCGGATATGGCATCGTCGCACGCGGCGGAAGTGGGTTCGCGCACTTAGCACATGGCAACATCCGAACCGATTCAAAGACCCCGCATCCAGAACGACTTCTGAAAATCTATCAACACGTCACCGAACTGATAACTGAATGGAACCCATCCAAAATCAGTATAGAATCCGTTTATTGGAATCGGAACCAGAAAAGTTGTCTTCCGATCGCTGAGGTGATTGGTGTTTTGCAACTCGCTGCCGTTCAAAAAGACGTTGAAGTTGTTATGCTTACCCCGCAGTCAGTCAAGTCCGCCGTTACGGGTGTTTCTAATGCCTCCAAAACACAGGTCATGAAAATGACACAAAGGCTTCTGGGTATGAAGGAACCCGTGAAACCGAACCATGCCGCTGACGCTTTAGGATGTGCGATCGCAGCATTGTTGAGCAGAAACACCCCATCATTAAATACGAATAAAACCGCAGAGATTTTAGAGTCCCGCAGAAAACTCGGACAAAATAGAGTTCTTCAAACAACCAAATAGAGGGCAAAAAGTGCAAAACCAAACCACAAAATCAATGACCGGTCGCGAACGCGTCCTCGCTGCCCTTCACAACGAACCTACTGACCGGACGCCGGTTTGTAATCCTACATCTGTAGCGACTGTCGAACTGATGGATTTAGTCGAGGCACCTTTCCCACAAGCAAATCGAGAACCGGAACTCATGGCGCGCCTCGCCGCGACTGGATATACCGAACTCGGATTTGACACCATCATGCCTGTCTTCACGATTATCCAAGAATCGAGTGCACTGGGATGCAAAATTCAGTGGGAGCAGAAAGATAACTGGCCCACCGTTAGGATGCGCGAACCGATCTGGGAAGACGTTGATGACGTTGTTATTCCAGATGATTTCCTGACACATCCGGATACCCAGTGCGTACTTGAAGCGATTAAAATCCTGAAGAAGGAATATGGGGATGAAGTCGCTATTATTGGAAAAACAATGGGACCTTGGTCGCTCGGCTATCACTGCTTTGGTGTTGAACCTTTCCTATTGCTCTCGCTTGACGACCCTGGCAAAACAAAACTTGCACTCGATCGGATGAAGGAAGCGACTGTCCAATTCGGTGTCGCTCAAATTGAGGCAGGCGCAGATGCCCTCACCCTCCCTGATCACGCCACAGGGGATCTGGTCAGCGGGGAATACTACCAACGTTACCTCCGTGACCTACACATTGAATTTGTCGAGCGTATCCCTATCCCATTGATTCTGCATATCTGCGGACGCACCGTTGATAGAATGGAGTATATCGCACAGACAGGGATGGCAGCCTTTCATTACGATTCCAAGAACGAGCCACAGGAATCTATGGACATCGTGCAAGAGCGTATTGCCCTTGTTGGGAACATAAACAACCCTGAAACGTTGTTTGCCAAGGAGCCGGAAGACGTTAGCGCAGAAGTCGTGAAAAACCTTGAGGCAGGTGTTCCACTCATAGGACCGGAATGTGCGATTCCACTACAGACAACTATTGAAAACCTTCAGATAATCCCGGAATCAGTGAAAACGTGGCACCGCGCACAATCCTAAACCCCTTACGTTGAGAAAATAAATGAAAAAATTAATCTGTCTTTCCGTAATTGCAAGCCTAATGCTGATCGGTCTGCCTACAAGTTATACACAAGATGTGGACTTTGATGCCTTAAGTGCATCCGATGTCAACGCCGATGGGGTGATAAACATCCTCGACCTGACGTTTATTGCATCACACTTCGGCGAGACACCCAGTGTAGATCAGCATCCGAATCCAGATGTCAACGGGGACAGCACTGTCAATATCCTCGATTTAACACTCGTCGCAAGCCATTTCGGCAGACAATCCGGCATTCCTTATGAAGTCACGGACGCAAATTTTGACGAAATTGTTTTAGGTTCTGACCTTCCAATTGTTGTAGAATTTAAAGACGATACCTGAGTATTTTGCATATTGATGCGACCGGTTGTCGCAGCAGTCGCGCTGGAATATCGCGAGACATTTAGTTTCGTCAAGTTAGATGTAAATACCCAACGGGGAAAAACAGCTGAATACCACATCCTTGGAACGCCTACATATATTGTATTTGAAGACGGAGAGGTAGCAGGAAGGTTTGCCGGGGCAATGCCAAGCACTGAACTGGTGCAACGAATCCTCGGAATCTTAGAAATTGAAAATACCGAATGAAAACAGAATAAAACTAACTAATCCTATACAAGGAGAAGAAAATACATGAAAAATCTGATGTGCTTGCTGCTAACACTAAGCCTAACGCTGGTGTTCCTGTCAGCAAGTTATGCGCAAGATACCGCGCTTGACACCTTGCAGGCATCTGACGTCAATGCCGACGGGGTAGTAAACATCCTCGATTTGACCCTGGTCGCCTCGTTCTTCGGTCAGATACCCGCCGCAGATCAGACGCCGAATCCAGATGTCAATGGCGATGGTGCTGTCAACATACTCGATATGACGCTCGTTGCGGCACATCTCGGCAAAACTGTTCCGGTCCGTCCACCTGTGGCGTTCATTAGTGCAGATCCAGTAATCGACTCACAACTTGAGGCGGATGATACTATCACCCTTACCTTCGATAACATGCCAGAAGACGTTACTGTGAGCACAGGAACCGCTACAATCGCCGATAATACTGCGACAATCACAGGTCCCTTCGATCCGGGTTCAATCGCTTTGACAATCACCTGGACGGATGGAAGTGAAACACTTACATATACCGTGAGACAACCTGTGGCGTTTGTTAGTGTGGACCCCGCAATCGACACGCAGCTTGAAGCGGACGATACTATCACCCTTACCTTTGACAATGCCCCAGAAGACGTTACCGTGAATACGGGAGTCGCTACAACTACTGACGAGACTGTAACGATCGCAGGTCCCTTCGACCCAGGCAATCTCGCCTTGACGATCACTTGGAAGGATGGCACTGAAACACTCTCCTATACCGTCAGACAACCTGTGGCGTTCGTTAGCGCGAGACCAGTAATCGATACGCAGATCGCAGGAGATGCTACTATTACTGTAACATTTGACAATCCACCTGCGGACGTTACTGTAAGTACGGGGACGGCTACAATCACAGAGAAGGTTGTAAAAGTCACAGGTCCCTTCGATCCAGGTGCGCTCGCTTTAACAATCACTTGGAAGGATGGAACCGAAACACTTACTTACACCATCCGTCCTCCTGCGGTATTTGTCAGCGCAGATCCAGCAATCGACTCCGAACTCGCGATTGATGACACCGTCACCCTTACTTTTGATAGGCGGCCAAGGAATGTGGAAGTGAGCACAGGAACTGCTACAATCATCGCCAGAACTGTGAGAATCACAGGTCCTTTCGATCCAGGTCCTCTTGCCCTGACAATCACTTGGGCGGATGGCACTGAAACGCTCTCTTACACCGTCGCTGCGCCAGATAGCGACGCACCTGAAATTACCGATGCAACGGTCAGTGATGGCGATAAGGATATTAACCCTGACACGATCAACAGCGATGCCAGAATCGAGGTTACATTCAGTGAAGAAGTCAGCGGTAATATCGAACTGCAAACCGCAGCAGGCGTTGATGTCGGTTGGCTCGGTAAAGTTGAAGGCAAGGAAGCGACGCTCGAACTGGTCAAAGGTAAAGAGCTTGGCAACGAGGTGAAGTACGTTATTGCAGGAACAGTCAAAGATGCTGCAGGTAACGAAACCGAACTTAACATCACCTTTACCACGGCAAGTAGAAGCTCTGGTATCCCCTTTACAGTCACCGACGCGACATTTAATTCACTTGTGCTCGAGTCAAAGATACCAGTTGTGGTTGAGTTCTGGAAGGACGGGTGACCGTTCTGTCAAGGAATGGTGGCAGTTGTCGCCAAAGTAGCTTCAGAGAACAAGAACACATTTGCCGTCGCGAGATTGAACATTGGTGATAGTCCGGAAACAGCTCGTAAATATCAACAGCTTCGGGCACATCCCGGTTACATTGTGTTCCAAGACGGAAAAGAGGTAGTACGTTTTGCGGGTCAGAAACCCAAAAACACTTTCGTCAAGAATATTCTCGATGCCTTAGGAAACTAACGGAAAACGACAGGTCTCCAATTACCAAGAAGGGCAGGCACAGAGACCTCACTCACCATAGATAAATCGCAAGGGCGGATCTTAGGATCCGCCCTTCTCCATTTGGTATTACAGCCTATCCCGATGGTAAAACCACCATTCCACAAACAGAACAGCAAATGCGAGCAGTGCGGGCCAACGCCATACCTCTTGTGCTATCGGTTGCAGACCGGTTTCAAGTGATACCGAAGCCTCTTCCTTTTCTGGTTTCATAGAGTGTGAAAGTGCGGATTCTGCAGCGTCAAGCAGATTGACTGTAAACCCCTCCAATTCCCTACCATCGTCAGCGAGAAGCGTATAGATCCCCACCTGATCTGTCTCAGTGAATATTGAATTGTCCACGGCAACCATTGTTTCATCGGGCTTTTGGATGTGAAGCGGTGTATCCTCATTTCTCAACGCGATGACCACCTGTTCCCCCGTTCGGAACGCGTGCCGGGTCCTTCCTTCTTGAAACACAACGGGTTGAAGGGGTGCAGTTCCTGCTTCAAACCACGCTAAGCACCGATAGATAAACAGGGGTCCGGCGGGTACTGTCACTGCATAAGCAGAGACTTCTGGATTGAACGCGTCAAACTCGAATACAAGGAATTGGCTGTCCATTTCCGTACCGATCCAGATTAATGAACCCTTCTCCGTTTCAACAAGGGAATGTCCAGAGAGTGGAAGTTCTCGATACGTAGATTCACGGACATGCAAGCCGTGTAGCGACACATCTGCCATGAGTGGATGCGCATCATCTGTTCTAATAACGCGTGCCGGTTCGTTATAGGTTTCTACAGAGGAGGAACCCCCTTGAATGAAGGGTAGGTCGCTACCCGGATTGATAAAGATCAGACCCGTTCTCGGAGACACCTCAGAAAAATTACTGAAAGCCTCGCGTCCAGCAGCGGTACTGCCATCAAAAATCGCGACATCTGTATTGCCAGTCCCGTGATAATCCGCCGGAACAACTACGTTCAAATCGACATGCTTTCCATACGAACTTAACAGTTCGGGGAGTAAAGATATCTCATTGTCACTGACAAGCAAAATTCGTAAGGGAGACATACCCGATAAGATCGCCGAGGCACTGTTATCAAGCGAAAAATCGTCTTCTATCCCAAGATGGACGCTGATAACCTTTTCCGCTAAGCCACTGGGATCGCCTGAAAACAGAACCGATTGGGTCTTTTCTGGAGGGATAGATACCGTCCTGTCATCAAGTGGAGTGCCTTCCACCGCCAATTGAACGTTGAATTCTTTCGGAGCCTCTGTGAAATTCTGGATGCGAACCAAGACTTCGTACCGATCTTCTACACTATCAACGCTAAATTGAACGATACCGACATTCTTCGCGTCTCCACCCACTGCGATTTTATGAAGTGGCAATGGTATATCCGGCAGGTTTTCAACAGAATCGCTGATGAAAAAGACGTTGTCCTGCGGTGCATCAGCGTAGCGGGTTACCGCATCAAAGACAGGGCGAAGATTGCGGGGTGCGTGGGATGGTGTGATATTCTCTATTGCGCGGCGGAGTTGTGAAGTATCGGTTGTAAATGCCTGTTGGATATAAGTGTCAGCACCTTGTGTCGCCATGAGCATGATCCCACCGCCAGCAGAAATATCTGCGATTTGCTTCAGTGCTGCCTGCTTCGCGAGTGCAAGGCGTGTCTGCCCTATCTCCATTGAAAGCATACTCGCAGAATTATCAACGATAAGGATTGCCTTCCCCGGCATGAACCCAGGTCTGCGCACTATAGGACGCGCCACACTGCAGGTAAGGAGCAATATAAAAAGCACCTGTAAAAGCGGAAGAAGTAGGTTCCGAAGCCGTTGGAATGGGACATTCGCTCTCCGGTCCTCGCCGGTGGATAGCCAATGCATGATGCTCGGAACAAGGTGGGTGTAGCGACGCAACTTCAGGAAGTGAAGTAGCACCACAATTGGAATTACACCTAACAGATAAAACGCGGCAGGATTCAGAAATTGCATTTTTGCCTCCGCGCAATGATTATGATCGAGACTCGCACGTCAAAATATCTTGTTAAGAACTATCTCCGTTCTCCTCTTTTTCTTTCAGGCTTTCCAGCACTTCATCGGCATCCTGTCTACCGACTTCACCGTAATTTTGCAAACGTTCACATGCTGCACGGACCTTGTCATGTTCATCAAGTTCCAAATAGATGTCAGCCAAATTTTTGTGCATCTCCCGAAACACACCGGGCCAATTCCGTTCCTCTTCCTTATCAATAATGCGCGTCGCATTGGTAATAGCACTATTAACGACTTCATCCAATGCTGCTTTTTCCTCATTCGAGAAACGAAAATCCTCCTGTTGACGCTTCTCGTTATAGGCTTTTAGTTGACTAACTGCTGCGTCACATTCGTTGTATGTTTGTTCAATGCTTAACGCACCTTCAAAAATTTTTGATAAAAATCCTAATTTCATTACATCTCCCAAATTAGTGTAGGGACGGTAAAAGAAACCGCCCCTAAAATAACTTTAGAAACCTGTTTTCAGTTCTCCCCACGTCACTGCTAATTTCTCGTTAGCCTCAACAGCAAGTACACCCGGCAGGCTTATTTCCATTGACTCATTAATCTCTTGTTCAGTCAACGCTGCGGCGTAAATGACGACTTCATCAATAACAGCGTCTTCTACTTTGTGGAGACCCGGATTTTCACCCGCACCGATGTAGATTGCCGCTTCTTTGAACTTGGGCCACTTGAAATTTTCTTTTACTTCACCGATAAAGTCCCCGTTGACATAGATCTTGCCATCTACCCCATCAGCAACTAAAACGTAATGGTACCACTCATCCAAGTCAAACTTATAATTTCCGAGGCTCTTATCGGCATGATGCCCGGCATCCCAGAACGGGTTAAAAGCTGGGTTAACCATCGTACGGAACTCACAGCATCCAGCCGCAGCAGCTTCTATCGAGATAATCCCGTCGTACGAGGCATGTTCATGCAGGTAAAACCATGCTTCCATCGTGATCTCAGTTTTCTCACCAATAGGAACGATAAAATCGTTCGGAGCCATCTGGACGACACCGCCGTTCAGACGTATTGCTTTGTTGAATGCGCCATCGACAAGCGAACCTTTTCCGACCAACTCCGCATCGTTGCCGTTACCGGAATCATCTGGAACTTCGTTGCCACTGAGCTTATCAAAAGAGTAATAGACTAAAATATCCTCTTCGTCAAACGCGTAAGAGAGACTTACAGCAAATATACAGATCGCTGAAAGCCCGAACAAAAATAAACTTTTACACATTTTCACACCTTCTTATACATTTTAAGAAAATTTTAACACAATTACGGAGCAGTGTCAAAGCATTATACACCAGTCCTCAAATTATATCAATTGGTGATTGGTTATAAGTTATAAGTGATTGGTTTTGGGTTTTCGTGGTTGTTGGTTGCTGACTGCCATCCCTCCCATAACCCACCAAAGCTGCCCTTGCAAGTTGCCACACAAAATGCTACAATAATACCATGACTTTTCTTGAAGCGATTCTTCTCGGTATCTTACAGGGATTAACCGAATTCCTACCCGTCAGCAGCTCCGGACACCTTGTCTTAGCACAGCAATTCCTCGGATTGAAGGAACCCCTCGTCTTTTTCGATGTTATGCTTCACGTTGGCACATTAGCAGCTGTACTGGTCGTATATCGTGAGGCGATAGGAAAGTTGGTAATCGGTGGATTCTCTGCGCTTGGAGATCGCCAATTATGGAGACATCCGAGTACAACAATTAACACTTCCCCAGAACTCAAATTTATCTGGTTGATACTGCTCGGTTCCATCCCTACAGGTATTATCGCAGTGGTGTTCAAGACCCAACTCGAATCCGTTTTTGAGGAAGTACGGATCGTGAGCGTCATGCTAATCCTCACGGGTGCTATTCTCCAACTTCCTAGGCTCCGTCGAGAAAAGGTGGATACGCCTGAAGACGCAACCCGAAGTTTGAAAGCGTGGCATGCCCCGCTCATCGGAATTGCACAAGGGTGCGCCATTACACCCGGCATTTCCCGTTCAGGGACAACCATCTCGTTGGCGTTGTTTTTAGGGATTCCAGCAAAAACAGCGGCGGAATACTCTTTCCTACTCTCAATTCCCGCTATACTCGGTGCGGTTGTGTTGAAAGTCCGTGACCTCGGAGATACGACGATACCGATCTACATCGTGGGTGGCGGAATGCTCGCCTCGTTTATTGTCGGTTATGTTGCCCTGCGGTTTTTATTGGTCGTGCTAAACCGAGGCAAATTCTCTCTCTTTTCGTACTACTGCATCGCTTTAGGGCTCGTTTCCCTCTTAATCGCCTTAATCCAGTAGGTAGCAACACACCCCAAAACTCTCTTATTATAGTGCCGCTGTTCCGGCGTCATACCCATACTGCTTAAGATGTCGCACATCTTCTTGTGGTTTTGCAGTGTGTTTCGGATCCACTTTTTCCCAGTGCATCTGTAGATTAGCGTCGCGAGATACATCTGGAGCGGTTTCAGTCTGAAGCGTTTGAGATAGCGGAGCGGGAACCCGAAACCGTGACCGGAGATAGCGAGCGTTCCCCCCGGTTTAAGCACGCGTGTGAGTTCCGTTAGAGCACCTTTGTCATCAGGTACATGCGGCATTACGAGAAAGCAGGTTACGAGATCAAAGGTTTCGTCTGGAAAGGGCAAGGTCGGGAGCAAGGCGCGAATCAGGGTAGGCACTTCGGTAGGATGTCTATTCAATTTTTCCATTTGAGAACGTCCAAACACCAAGAAGTTCATGTCCAGATCGACACCAAGAACGAGTTCCGGCAGATCATCAGAAAGCGCGACAAGAAGATTCCCCGGTCCGCAGCCGACATCTAATACCCTCTTACCAGCAGCGTCAATGTCTAACGCATTAAGTTGCCTTCGCGTTGTGCCGCGTTCCAATTCGCGATAAGCGTTCTGAATGTAGGCAGTGTGCCATTTTGTCAATCTATTTTTCATCTGCTCCAGTATAGAGAGGACACCCATCTGCTGAGACGCTGCGGAATCGTTGTCAATTCTGCCCGGAAAAGTGTGAGTCCAGCATCATCGGTGATCGGAATAACCTTCAGTTGATACGGTGGGGTGTCTGACGTGTTCCAGCCTATTTCGGTTGTCCGAGCGGATCGAAAACCGCCTGATTTTACGATTTCAATCTCGCGTTTAGTATAATCGCCGTTTGGATAACTGAAATGCGAGCACTCAACACCCAAAACACTTTCCAAATCCGCCTTGCTCCCAAGAATCTCTTGCTTGCATTCTGTTTCCGTACAGTGTGGTAGGATCGGGTGAAATTGAGTGTGAGGTTGAAAGTCAACATTCGCCGTCATCTCTCTGATTTCTGCTATATCGAGTGCCTGCCTGTCTGGATAGATTTTTTCAGGTTCAAAGTTAGCCGTATTCTTGAGGTATGCCAACCGTTCAGCGTTCGATAGCCTTTTCAGTCTCTCCTTCTTCGCCTTGGATTGACCCTCTATCTTAAACCAAAAATGCCGATGTGTATTGACGATCTGGGTACAGACGTAGAGTGTCGGACGCACCTGGTACTGCTTGAAAATCGGCAAGAGTTTATAGTTACTTGCGTGTCCGTCGTCGATTGTTATTACAACGCTTTTTTGGGGAATCCCTGAAAAATCCTTTCGGTGGATAGCAGAAACTAAGGCATCCAGTGAGATGAACGTGTAATGGCGTGAGAGGTAGGCGATATGTTTGGCAAAAACCGCGGGTTCCGCGTCGTGATACATGAGGATGGCTACACGGTCTCTGCACACCCACCTTCGAATGAGAAACGGCATACCCAATAGACAAACAATGGATGCCATAATATTTTTAAGGAAATTACGCATCTATTCCCCACTTAGCACCGAGTATTCTAACAAAATCTGATGTTTTCAAGAGAAATTAAATATATCACATGAAATATTTCCAAAGAATTTCATTTTATGCAACTTTTCGATCTCTGGAACGCGTTACAACATTATGAAGCCACTATTGTGTGCAAATTTGGAAATTGATGTGAGTTTAATTTACGTTCATTAGTCAGCTTGGATATAACATCCATAAAAATATAAAGGAATACTTATGCTGAGTCTAAATAATTATCGTGCATACTCAATAACCCCTGTAAAGGGATATATCTCTCACAGAAATGAGGAAAATAATAACTACTTGGAATCCGTAAGATATTGGGCTTCCGATTGGGAAATCTATTCAGTCCAACAAGGGACGTTTATGAATGTATCAACATTTTTTAACTCCCTTTGTCAACACCTCACCCTAATAGAAGAAACCTTCAACATAAATCACTATAACAAAGACGAACATAGCGGGGTCATGGGTTTAGTAAATGTTGGCGATGAAAGAACCGATACCAATCTACGCAATGCGTTATCTCTTGCCAACAACATGGTTCACTTTATGTCCCATGTCTTATATGATTTACAAAAAAACGACGGTTGGAAATCAGCCAACAATTTGAGAGGTCTCTTTGGGTTCAGAACAGAAGGTGAAAAATTAACGACTATTATAGACGAAGAGCGTTCCGACAAAGATTACATCAAGTCCTTATTAGAACGCATGAAATGCGAAGTAACCTACAAACACCTGTTTAGAACACAGTCCGCTACAGTTGAAAGTAGCAAAAGGAAGAAAGAAGCAATAAGCGTATCCTTCATGCTTGATTCCGATAACCAAGTAAAAGAAGCAGGTTCTTTTACGATTGAAGTCCACAGCATTGGTTCCTTTTTCTACAGTTTTCTATCAACAATTCTACACCAATCCATGCCTAATTACCTTCTCCCAAACTCTCGCAAAAGTAGCGATTACGCTGACTACAATATTCTGCTGTCAATTATTTGCATGGAAATCCTATTGGTAGTTTCTGAAAAACTCAAGAACGCTTTTCTTTTTGAAGAAAACGAAAATGAATTCTTTGACAGCAAAATCTTCAGTGAAATAATGAATAATTCAAACAATGATGAACGAAATACATCAACCTTTCAAACGAGACTGAGTACATGTGTTGGTGCATTTAATAATTTCTTCAAGTTTGAGAAGAACGTTACCAACGCATATACAAATTTTATCAAGCAATACATAGATTTATTAGATAGAAACTGGTATGATTACGGACCTGCCCTCTATTTAAAATACCTGTCAATCTACTAACTGCTGTTGAATAACACTTATGGATCATCTTAGAAGCCCAGAATAAATTTCTTCCAATTTCCGCAACGATTCTGCACTATCAAACTTCCGCTGAATCGTTGCGCGTGCGTTCCTGCCTAACTCTTTCGCGAAGTCAGGTTCTGTCAACACACGATGCAGTGCTCCTGCTAAGGCTTCTGAGTTTTGTGGGGGGACCAGAATTCCGTTCTCTCCATTTTCAACCAAATCCACAATACCCCCTACATCCGACGCAATACACGGCAACCCAACCCCCATTGCTTCGATCAACGCATTCGGTGAACTCTCGTGTAGCGAAGGTAGCACAAAAACATCTGCCGTCAAAAGCACAGAAAAGACGTCTTCACAAAAACCAGGGAACCTAACCTGCTCCGAGAGTTCATAGTTTGCTACGAGCGCACCGAGCTCTTCCGCTAATTCTCCATCACCGAGAAATGTGCAGCACCATGCAACATCCTGTTCGTTCAGCAAATTCAACGCTTCAATCAGATACCGATGTCCCTTTTCCGGTGCAAAGCGTCCAACACTCACGATTAACTTCTCTTGGGTATCGTCTCGGCGTTGTTGAGACCATTCTTCGGTGGGTAAATCTAATAGGTTCGGGATGCTAAAAATCTGCTTGTCTGGATACCGCTGTTGGAGATTCCGTGCAATCTGTGCTGCGTTCGTGAGGAGAATATCAGCGGTGTTGTAGATGAATTTTTCTGTGAGCCAGAGCCGAAATTTACCGTATCTTGCGTGGTAATCACCGCGTTGTGAAGCGACGAACGGCAGCTTACGCCAAAGACCACATCGTCGGGAGAGTCCACAGAGGAAATTGGAATACCACAACCAACTATGCACAATGTCGGGTTTTACTGCATTGACAATACCACCGAGTGCAAATGCCTTTTCTAACATTCTCATGCGTCTGCCTTCAGGCCCAAGCGTGGCGACATCTCGGACGCAGGACATCGCGGCGAGTTCTGCCACACGCTCCCCTTCGGCACGGCTTAGGACGACATATACCTCGTACTGCTCAGGTGGCAACCGATCTAATGTCTTGAGCAATTGCGATTCGGCACCGTCTTTTGTCATAGAGTCGATGACATAAAGAATTCGCATTCGTGTGTATGCTACCAATAGGTGTAGAGGAGAACTTCCATAACGATGAGTTGTACAGTGAGTATACCGGCGACCCAATAAAGATCAGAGATCGGGCGCGATGCGAGGTGTTTGGCAACGGGAATAACGAAAAACGGCACCATGAGGATCCAGATACGCTCAACCTCCATCGTAAACAGCGTAGAAAATGTAAAATAGAGGAGCGTTATGAGGAAACCGACAACGAAAACATCTAATTTATCATGGTGGAGTATCCAAGGCATACGCTGCTCATATCTGTCTTGTACAGACGCGAGTGTATCCTGCCGCCATTCTGTTATCGCTGACACAACCTGCCGGAGCCAGACAAGCGTTATAGGAACCCCAACACCAATGAGGAAAGCAAATAGGTTCGCAAAACTCAAGTGGAAATAGCGACTAACGCTTTCATAACCCGTCCCCATTCCCATCTCGTCTTTTTTGATAGCTGCAACGAGTGCCTCAATCGGACGAAATCCTGTCAATACGAAAAGCAGTAGATAGAATCCGATGAATCCCAACGCCGCGAACAGCAAAACCTTCAGATACTGCACAAACCGCTGTCGTTCGAGTAGTGGGACAATACAGAGGAAAACACCGACAATTACCGTTGAGTAGGTCATGAACATCCCGAGGGCAAGCGACAGTCCAGTCAAAAAACTAAAGAGACGGAATTCGTGCCATTTCTGATGTGGCAAGCTTTCACGGGCTCTCGCCTCATAAAAGAGGTAAATGCTCAAAATCGGAAAAACACTGAAAGGACCGTCCATCGACGTGCCGGTGAACATCACGAAGTTGGGGGTGATGAGGAAAAGAAGAAGTGCGTACCGAGCGACCTTTTCACCGTAGAGCCGTTCACCAAGACGATAGAGCGGTATCACAGTGAATGCAGTGAAAAGAATTGAGATTAACGTTGCCGATACGAGATTGTAACCGAGGAATTTGCTAAAGAACCATAAAAAAAGCACACCCCCCGGCGGATGGGTGCGCGAATGTCCTGAGAGCGTATCAAACAATTCCGGTTTGCTATAATCCCGTAGAAATGCGCGGAATCCGAGTTCGTTAACCCGTGGCACATCGCCGTAATACTCCAATGAAGTCCGCGTATACGGCTCTAAGAGTCCTAAGACCTGTTTCGTCTCGCCTTCTTCCTCATATTCGCGGTATCCGTCAATTAGCGCGACACTAATAGTAATCGCGACAAAACAGGCAAACGCTATCCAGATGAGGTGTCGGGCGGAGGCACCAGATAGCAGGTATTTATGGCAGAGGTATAGAAAACCGACACATACCAGAAGCGCAGGCAATATCCACAAACTCAAGGCGACACTCGGTTCAGCGTAAAGCGGAACAATGTGCCTTCTAAACCTAACCGCACCGAGATTGAGAGATGTCTCACGCATGACGTAGAACACAAAGAAGTGGTAAGCTACAAAAAATAGCGCGAGCAACCCAATCTGGACTGGAATCGATCGAATCGCTTTCTGGTTGTGCTGCTGATGTTCCATTTTTTCTCTACGAGGCTGTATCCGCCTGAGTTGCCTGCAATTGTTGTGCCGCCTCTAATAACGCATTCGCCAAA
The DNA here is from genome assembly GCA_958295815.1 of Candidatus Poribacteria bacterium. Classification (GTDB taxonomy): domain Bacteria; phylum Poribacteria; class WGA-4E; order WGA-4E; family WGA-3G; genus WGA-3G. The sequence goes on from OY282374.1 coordinate 2,702,344, forward strand.
AATTCTGGATTGACTTCATCTCTTCCACGGAATGTACGCACCCGTTCCCCGCGAACTTTGAGAACAGCGAGTTCTTTACCACCCAAATGGATGCCGACCTCAGCATTGCGGGTTTCACCTGGACCGTTGACCTCACACCCCATCACAGCGACGGGGATTTTAATACCGTGTTTCTCTAAAAGCTCCTCAGCGACAGTGACGATGTTCTCGTAATCCGCAGTGGGGTCTCCACGACCACAGAAAGGACAAGAGACAACGTCGAGCATATCCTCTGCCATGCCGAGGGCACGTAGAAGTTCTTTCGCTGTCAAGACCTCCTCAACAGGGTCACCTGTAATCGAGATACGGATGGTGTCCCCGATACCCTCTTGCAAAAGTGTGCCGATGCCGAGTGTCGATTTTACGTGTGCACGACGCGGGGTTCCGGCTTCCGTAACACCGAGATGCAGCGGATAAGGAACCTTTGCTGAAAGCTGACGATTCGCCTCTATCATCCGAAGCGGGTCGCTCGACTTAACGGAGATCGCAATGTCAGTGAAATCGTGTTCCTCACAGATGTTGACGTGCCGCATCGCGCTCTCTACTAAGGCTTCAGCTGTCGGAGACGGGTATTTCTCCAACAAATCTCTTTCGAGCGATCCCTCGTTGACGCCGATGCGAATCGGGATATTCGCGCTTTTTGCGGAGGATAGTACCTGAGAGATCCGCTCTTCGTTACCGATGTTCCCTGGATTGATACGAACTTTAGCCACGCCTGCATCCACTGCTGCGAGTGCGTACCGATAATTGAAATGGATGTCCGAGACGATCGGCACGGATGCGCGCTTGACCAGCGTACTAAGTGCCTTCGCGTCCGGATCTTCAGGGACAGCAACGCGGACAATCTGCGCGCCCGCCTCCGCACATCGCTCTACCTGTGCTAATGTGGCATCCACGTCGCGGGTCAGGGTCGTCGTCATCGTCTGGATAGAGATCGGATTGCCGTCACCGATGGGGACGTTCCCCACCATAATCTTTCGTGTAGGTCGTCTGTTGTCGATTTGTACAAGTTCTTTCATATTTTTTATGCCGAATTAATTGCACACATGAGATCCACTCTTTGTAGGAGAGGTTTGTAACCCCGACGCTTTACAAGTGTATATCCAATTGTAGATTTCACTATAATATCGGATTACAAGATGTTTCTTAATGCAGTAACAAGCCTTTCATTTTCTTTTTGCGTGCCGATTGTTAGACGTATCGCATTAGGATAGCCGTAGTTCGCGATGGGTCGCACGATAATCCCTTGTTTCAGTAACGCGTCGGTGATGTTTTCACCTAACTGTTCGAGATGTAGCATGATGAAGTTGCCTTCGGTCTGGGTGTAACGAAGTCCCATATCGTCAAACGCTGCGTAGAGAAAGGCTTTTCCATCTGTGTTGCTTGCTTGACTCTGTGCGACATGGGCAGTATCCTTGAGTGCTGCACGCGCCGCTACCTGACCCACCAAATTGCAATTGAAGGGTTGCCGAACCCGATTCAGCGTTTCAATCAACGGAGGTGGAGCGATGCCATAGCCGATACGGAGTCCGGCGAGTCCGTAGATTTTGGAAAACGTCCGGGTAATGATAAAATCCCGACCCTCTAAGACGTACCGGAGTGTATGCGGGTAGTCCGAACGCAGCACATATTCATAGTAAGCCTCATCAAAAACGACGAGTACATCGTCCGGCACCAGTTCCATAAACGCTGCTGTCTCGTCTGCAGTGTTCATTGTCCCCGTCGGATTGTTCGGGTTCGCAATGAAGATAACCTTCGTCCTGTCGGTGATCGCCGCTGCCATCGCAGCGAGATCGTGTGTATCGTCCTGCATAGGCACGATCACAGCCGTCGCACTACATAACTTCGTTACGGTACTATAGACGACGAATGCACCTGCTGCGTAGATAACCTCATCATCAGGAGCGATGTACGCCTCAGCAATGAGTTGTAGTACGTCGTTTGAACCGTTCCCTAAAATCAGTTGTTCTGTGGAGATACCCAGATGTTGTGCGAGATCGTTTTTGAGGTAATAGGCATTCCCATCGGGGTAGAGATGTACCTGCTGAGCACTCTCGGCAATCGCCTGCACCGCCAAGGGTGATGGACCCAGTGGGTTTTCGTTGGATGCAAGTTTGATAATATCGGTGATACCCAACTCGCGTTGGACCTCTTCAATCGGTTTGCCAGCCTGATAGGGTTGAATTGTGTCGATACTGGGTTTCGGTTTGAGCATAATGATTTGTTTGTATTTTCCTGTCGTGTGTTCTGCTGAAGGTGCCCAAATGTGAGTATATTATAGCACACGATATGTTTTTTGGAAAGTTTTTTTCAGTCGGTAGGTGCGTCTATTAACACAATTGACTTTCCCCCTAAGATTTGATACTATGTTTGCACCCGAAACAATGGAGAAAGATATGAGACAATTTGAAACGCGAGGTCCCGTCAATTCTAAAGATAACTACGTCGTTGCGCGGCGTGATGAACTTGCCGATTTCATCAACCGCATCAAACAGGGACGCTACATTGTCCTCTTTGCCCCAAGGCAGACAGGTAAAACCACGTTTTTCCAAGATGCCCTCAAGATACTGATGAACGAAGGGAAAGACTTTTTTCCGATACAACTCAATTTCGAGGAGTACGAATATACCACACCCGGCGACTTTTACCGCTCCCTCTGCAAAGAGATCTGTAAAGAAATTCAGAAAGTCTTTAGCGAACGCAGTGAACCGCTTTCTCAAGAACTTAGCGATTTTTTAGCGAATGCGCAAATTACTGACCACATTTCAATGCGCGAGTTTTTTGAACAATTCGCTATTTTAGAGGAAAACCAGCGAGTTGTTCTGATTGTTGACGAATTTGACGGTATTCCACGTTCTGCTCTCAATGGATTTCTCCGCTCGCTCCGCCGGATATATCTCACAGGACGCGAAGCCCGCTCTCCGTATAGTGTCGGTATCATCGGGGTTAAAAACATCACACAACTCAACTATGACCGCTCCATCTCCCCATTCAACATACAGGACGAGTTCACGCTGCCTAACTTCAGCTTAGAACAGGCACGCGAACTCTTTGCACAGTATACCGACGAAGTTGGACAACAATTCGCACCAAAAGTCGTTGAGATGATTCATAAACAGACAGCAGGTCAACCCTTCCTTGTCAACAGATTCGGGCAGATTCTTACGGAGGAACTGGGTATTCCCAAGACCGAGACGATCCAGATGTCCCATTTTTCACAAGCATACGACCAACTCTTGACGGAGCAAAACACCAATATCTCACACCTTATTACAAACATCCGTAGAGATCCACGCTTTGAAAAGATGCTCATGCGCATCGCTTTTTATCAGGAAAGTAGACGCTTCAATCTTGACAATGAGATCATCAGTGAGTTGGCAACTTATGGTATAATTGGAACCGATGAAGATGGAATGTGTCATATCCTCAATCCCATCTATCTACATCGAGTTTTGCAGGCATTCCAACCCCTTATAAACGGGCTTGAGGAGGAATACTTCTCTCAAGACGGTCCTGCTGACTTTTCAGAGTATATCACTCCCACTGGACAACTTCAGATGCTAACACTTATCGACAATTTTAAGGATTTCATCGCACGCGCTGGTTACAGAATACTCCAAGTGCCAGATACACCAAAAGAATTCGTTGGGCAGTATCTGCTCTTCGCATATCTCGACGAGCTTGTGAAAATCGTCGGTGCAACCATGCACTTAGAAGTTCCAACCGGCAGAGGCAGAGCCGACCTCGTTATTTCACACAACGGACAGACATATATCATCGAAACCAAGGTCTGGCGTAGTGAACGCGGTTATCAAGCAGGCAAACGTCAACTCGCTACATACCTTAATCTGGAAAGAGCGACAGAAGGCTACTATGTCGTGTTCGATTATCGTGATGACTCGGAGCAACGCATAGAAACGGACACAGTAGACGACTGTACGATTCGCAGTTACGTTATTCCTGTGCTTCAATCAGTGCCATCGCGAGTCCAGCAGGAAGCGGAAAATCATCCATAATCCTTCCTCTCTGACAACCCACAACCCATAACCCACAACTCACAACCCATAACCAATATCCCCTTGACAAAAAAGCGATTTTCGTTAAAATGATGGAAAATCACTTTTACTCCATTTGATTTACGCATGCACAGCACGCGAAAGGAAAACTCATGACACAAACACCTCCAGAATCGGCAGTCATTCTTTTTGATGGCACAGACCTTAGCAACTGGACAAGCTTAGATGGTAGTGCGCCGAGTTGGAAAGTCGAAGGCGGCGAAATGCTTGTTGTCCCTCGCGCCGGCGATGTAATCAGCAAGGAAACTTTCACGGATCATTTCCTCCATATCGAATTCAGATGCCCCGACATGCCCGAAGCAACCGGACAGGCGAAAGGCAATAGCGGCGTATTCCTCCAAGGTCGGTATGAAGTTCAGGTTCTGGACTCTTACGGTATCGAAGTCCCTGGGATGGGCGATTGCGGTGCAATTTACAACCAGTTCGCACCCCTCGTCAACGCCTGTAAACCTCCCCTTGAATGGCAATCTTATGATGTCGCCTTCCGGGCACCCCGCTTCAACGACGCAGGCGAGATGACTGAAGGTCCACGTATAACCGTTATCCAGAACAGCTTGGTCATCATCAATAATGCGCAACTGGCAGGTTCAACAGGTGGAAGCATCGATTCAGAACTTGCGCAACCCGGACCACTCCGCCTGCAGGATCACGGCAACGACGTGAGGTATCGGAATGCTTGGGTCGTCCCACTTCCGCTCGAAGGCTCGGATAAGTATTAGATCGCATTGGAATTTCACCGACACTTAGAGGCTTCGTGTTTACGGCACGGAGCCTTCACCACAGCAGAAAGAGGAATTTTATGGCAAATCAAGCACTACCTACTATCCCGAGGCGGCGATTGGGACGCACGGAATTGAGTATTCCGGTCATCCCGTTCGGTACGCAGGGGTTCGGAAACAACTTCGGCTTCGTTTCAGATGAAGACGCTGTGGCACTCGTTAAACACTCAGTTTCCATCGGGGTTAACCATTTCGATTGCGCACGCTGTTATGGGGACTCAATGCGGAAACTCGGATTGGCACTCAAGGAGATCCCGCGTGAGGATGTAATCATTACCGCCAGACTCTGTTGCCACTCCTCCGCAGACTGGGGTGGCTATGGCGATGGCAGACCCGACTATTCCGCTGAACGCGCCATTGCCGACCTCGAAAGCCAACTGGAACTGCTCGGTACAGACTACCTCGACGGTATGCTCATCCACGATCCCGGTGAGATCGATCCGACCCTCGAAAAGGGTGGAACGCTCGACGGTTTACTCCAGTGCAAAGCGCGCGGGCTTGTGCGGTTCCTCGGTTACGGTATGCGACCTCACGATTTCCACCTCAAAGCGATGGCGACTGGCGATGTTGACCTCATCCTGTGTTTCAACGATTACAACCTCGTCCGTCAGACCGCTACTGACGATATTCTGCCTGCCGCCGCTGAAGCCGATATTGGTGTCATGAACGGCTGGTCTATCCTACGGGGTATCCTCACAGGCGTTGATATTGATGCTGAGATCGAAAGGGGACGTTGGCGTAACGATGGTGATGTCCCACGTGCCAGAGAGATTTGGAAATGGTGTCTCGAAGAAGACGTTAATTTGCTGCAACTCGCCCTTCAGTTCTGTCTCCGAGAAGCCCGGATTCACGGTAATAACATCGGGAACCTGAACGTCGAACAACTTGAGGCGAATCTCCGTGCCGCCAGTACACCGCTACCCGACGAGGTATGGGAGAAATACGAGGCTCGGTTCGGTTCGGATAATTAGCGATTAGCCATCAGCTGTCAGCCATCGGTAAGACCCTCCTGAGCAAACAACCTCCATTCTGAAAAGCAATAACCACATAGAGTAGGTGCGGTCTACAAACCGCACCTATTTTTACATAAACCCATAATTTCTGCTGGCGAGGTTTCTAATCTCACCCTATCGGAGCACAGCCACCATGAAAAAGAACCCACCCCGCTGCTGACGAGGTTTCTAACCTCGCCCTCTGTTGGAGCACAGTGATTATGAAACAGAACCGCTTATTATGGGCTTTTAAATTCCTTCTGCCCCACAAATACCTCTATATCGCTGGGGTACTCTGTAGCGTTAGTGCAGGCGCAACGCAGCTTATCCTACCTTGGATCCGCAAACTCATCATCGACGATGGGCTTATTCAGGAGAACAGCGAGGCTCTTATCACTGCCATCTTGATTTTTTGCGGCGTATTGGTGTCGAGTAGCGCATTGACTTGGGGGCAAAACTTAGCCTTCGCTACCGTATCAGGTCGATGTGCTGCCGATATACGCACAACAATCTTTCAACACCTGCGCCGTCTTTCTATATCTTACTTCCAGGGCGAACAGACCGGACAAACTACATCAAGGTTAACCGCCGATGTTGAGGTCGTTACAAATGATGTCACTTCTACGCTCACACAGATTGCAACCTACGCACTCCAGTTGATTTTGGCATTTATTATTGCCCTAAGGATTGAACCGCGACTAACGCTTATCATATTGCCAGTTGCTTGTCTGGCAGGTTTGCAGTCGATGATTTTCGCACCATTTAACCGGCGTGTGGGTCGCGCCACGCAAGACTACAATGCTGACCTTTTGTCAGAGGTACATGAAGGTATCTCAGGTTCAAGGGAAGTCATGGCGTTTGGTCGTTCAAATTGGCAGATTGCTCACTTTCGAGACCTTTTTCTGCGTTTGGTCGGTATCAGACGAAGGGCAGCTGTTGTAGAATCTTCTGCCTTCACAGCAATGTATATCCTCACTTGGACCCCGACGCTACTGCTTTTTTGGCTCGGTGGTCGGCTTGTAGTGCAAGGCGAAATGAGCATCGGGACACTCTTTGCGTTTATAGGTTACGTCGAAAATATAGTGTATCCTATTCGGTCCCTTCAAATGACCATCAGCGGTCTGCAAGTAGGAATGGGCGCTATAGATCGGATTACCGAGTTCATGAACGTTCAACCGCAAGTATCGGAGTCAGCGACGGCAAAACCACTACAGCGTGTGGAAGGAACGCTCACGATGGAAAACGTCTCGTTCGCATACCAACCCGAAACACCAGTGATTCAAGATGTTACTTTTACAATTCCTGCGCGTCAGAAAGTGGCGATCGTTGGCGCAAGCGGTGCTGGTAAAAGTACACTTGTTGACCTTCTGCTACGCTTTTACGATCCGCAAGCGGGGAAAATTAGCATTGATGGACTCGACATTTGCGAAGCGACACTCGATTCACTACGTTCCCAGATAGGCGTGGTCTTCCAAGAGCCGTTCTTATTCCGTGGGACAGTCGCCGACAACATTCGATTTGGACAGCTTGATGCAAGTGATGAAGAAGTTATCGCGGCAGCAGAAGCCGCTAACGCGCATCAATTTATCTCACAACTCCCTAATAATTACGACACGCTGATTGGTGAACGCGGTGTTACACTATCGGGCGGAGAAAGACAACGGATCGCTATTGCCCGCGCACTCCTGAAAAACCCAAAGATTCTCTTGTTGGACGAAGCGACTTCTGCACTCGACAGCCGTACAGAACAAGAAATATGGGAAACATTCGAGCATTTAATGGAAGGTAGAACCGTCTTGATTATCGCACACAGGCTCTCAACGGTCACGCATGCTGACCAGATTATTGTTCTCGTGGACGGAAAAATCGCGCAAACTGGGAGTCATGAAGAATTGCTCCGCTCAGGCGGCCCCTATACAGACATTTTCGCGATGCAAGACGCGAGTTAGAGGGTTATCGGTTGCGAGTGGTGGGTTGTGAGTGGTGGGTTAAGAGATGTCTACCTACACTGGCGATGTTTTATGTAGATTAAAAATTTATCTGAAATCTACCGCAACTTATCCAAAAACTTATGCGTCGCACGCGGGAGCGGATAATCCCCTAACGACTCCACCGTAATCCACTTCGCATCCCGCGGTCCATTCAGAACTACCTCACCCGATACATAATCGCACGTAAAGACATCCACGACTATCTTGAAATGGGTGAAGGCGTGTCTGACACGGGCAAGATATTTTATATTCCCGACAGAAACATTGACTACCTCAGCGATCTGTCGAACACAAGCATCCTCGGCGGTTTCACCATCAGCAATCTGTCCACCTGGGAACTCCCAAAGCCCACCGAGTAGACCGTCAAACTGACGTTGCGTGATGAGAACCTCGTCTCCCCTGTAGATCACTCCCACAGCGATGTGATGTTCCGGTACGGGTTTCCTCTCGCGTCGCTTCGGGAATTCATCTTGACGTGCTGTCCCAAACGCCTCACAAAACGCGTTCACAGGGCAGATAAGACAGGTCGGAGATTTCGGACGACAGACGGTTGCTCCCAATTCCATCATCGCCTGATTGAACAGTCCGGGAACTGTCGGATCCAAAAGTTCATCGGCGCGTCCCTGAAACAGTTTCGCTGACTTAGCATCGTTAATCGGTGCGTCCATCAGGAACAGACGCGAGACTACCCGCTTAATATTCCCGTCTACCGCGGCGTAGGGTGCATTGAAAGCAATGCTTTGCACTGCCGCCGCACTATAGTCCCCGACCCCCGGCAGCTTCCGAAAGGTCGCATAGTCGAGTGGAATTTCTCCATCCAACTCGTTCACAATGACCTGTGCGGCTTTGTGGAGGTTCCGTGCCCTGGCGTAATACCCCAAGCCTTCCCAAACCTTTAGGACATCTTGTAGCGGAGCAGCTGCCAAGTGCTGGACATCTGGAAACTTTGCGATGAATCTCTCATAGTAATCGACGACCTTTTTGACCTGCGTCTGTTGGAGCATGACCTCAGAGACCCAGATGTAGTAAGGATCATCTGTGTTACGCCACGGCATCTCGCGCTGGTAGTCTCTGAACCAGTTTAGCAATGCGTTTCGGAAGTCTTGGCGATGTTCGGTTAAGGATTTTATGTGCATGTTATCTGACTACCGCCCACCTCATAAATCCACGGCAATTCGGAAACTGACACTATGAACGGCTTGGATCGGTTCGTAGGCGGCGCGGTTAGCACAACGAGCGGCGAACTCGCCTCGTGCTATCCATGAACCACCGCGAATTACCTTTCGACGACCTTCTTCGGGTCCGAGTGGATTCTCCGCCGGTGAGTATTTATAGGTCTCCATGTGGAACCAGTCGCTACACCAATCGTAGGCGTTGCCCGCCACATCGTAGCATCCGTACGGACTGATCCCAGACGGATAACTGCCAACAGGCATTAGACATTTGTTTTGTGATTCCGATGTGTTTGCCCGACTCGCATCCCAAGTATCACCCCACGGGTATTCCCGACCATCTGTGCCACGAGCGGCTTTCTCCCATTCCGCCTCTGTCGGCAGTCGGTATTCTCCGTTTTCAAGGGTATTGAGCCAATCCAAGAACTTCGTCGCATCGAACCAACTCACCCCAACGACTGGAACATCCAGTGCGTTGAAACGTTCATCACTCCAGAACGGAGGATGCAGGTGTCCTGTTGCCTCTACGAACTGTGCGTATTGCGTATTCGTGATGTGATATGTGCCGATGGCGTAAGCGTCGAGTAGGACGCTCCGTTGCGGCTCCTCTGGATCGGTTTTTCGGAGTCCGGTGGGGATCGTTCCCATCGTGAATTCACCGGCTGGGATATGGATTAGCGGGTAATTGAGTGTTTCGATGTGCATGTCGGATGCGTGCGCTTTCTGATGGAAAAAATGGTGTGGAACTTTTCCGTTAGTATAGCACGTTTCAATCTCTATTTCAATCTTTGGGTAAGGTATTTTGTGATTAGTTTTCAGCGCGATTCACGAAAGTTTCACGGAGCGGTTTTTCGTCATTGGCGTCCCGCGGGTTCATGGCATTGAATAAACGTATTCTCCGTTAAATAACAAATGTGAATTATTTTTCACTTATCTTTCTGCTGTAAGTTTCTGTTGCATTTTGACGGTGAAGGAGATATAATAGGTAATCAATGGATTTGTTTATTTGTAGAGTGATTGGGAGGCTATAATGATGGAAATGGGTAACTGGCGCGAGTACCAAATTGAAAGACTTGCCAATGATCGGGAAGCAGCTATTGACTATCTCCAATTAACATTGGAGGAATACCTCGTTGACGGTGATTTATCTTTCTTTCTGAAGGGACTCCAGACCTTTGTAGAATCGCAGGGAGGGGTTTCTGAGTTTTCTAAACGCACCAGTATTGAACCTGAAATTTTTATGGAAGCATTATCCGAGGCGAATGCTCCACTGCTAGACATGCTCAGGAGCATACTGAACACTCTTGAATGTCGGTTATCAATTGAACCGCAAGTACGTGTGAACACCAGTCTTGAAATCACTACGGATTCACCATAAGCATAGAAAGTTATTCACTGTGTCCTTTATACGGATTACTCGGACAATTTAGACTCTGAACTTTCTGCTATCCATCCTCAAACTGCCCGACATACCATACCCCTCGATTTTCAGCACGATTCACGGAGACTTCACGTAGGTTTTATCCGATGTAGGTGTCACGCGGGTTCGTGGCGTCGGATTATTCTATTTCTCCGTGAAATAACAGATGTGAATAATTGATTAACTAATTTTCTAAAGTGAAAACCATTTTTTTTCGGTAACTGACATTTCTTATTGTCTGAACCAGGATTTGCAGGATTCAAGGATTTGCAGGATTATATTCTCTTATATTGAAGACTCTCCTTTATAGCATGATCGGAACATTTTTTTTGCTTTGATTACACTTTTCTTACTGGGTTTGGTGATCCAAAATTGTATAAATAACGGAAAATTAAATGCTCCCACTCCCTCTGCAAAATTGTGTTGCTTTTTCTAACCATTTATCATATAATAAGTTGTATTAAGAATTTTCTAACTGTTGAATATACAAACTCATCTACTTGACGATCCGAAGAACTCGCAAATCAAAAAATAGAACACAGTACAATCACTCAAGAGGAAACATGAAACAAACAGTTCGCCATCTACTCGGTCTCTCTGGAGGGAAAGATAGTTCTGCACTTGCCGTTTACATGCGGGACAGAGTGCCAGAAATGGAATACTTTTTCTCTGACACCGGTAAAGAATTGCCAGAGACTTATGAGTTTTTGGACAAGTTAGAGGCATTCCTTGGCAAACCCATTGTTCGTCTCAACATGGACATTGATCCTAATAAGAACCGAGATTTTGATCACTGGCTGACACTCTACGGTGGCTTGCTGCCATCATCTCAAGTCCGCTGGTGCACTGTTGACCTTAAAATCAAACCGTTTGAGGAGTATGTCGGTGAAGACAATGCGTATAACTACATTGCTATCCGTGCCGACGAAGATCGTGTCGGTTACAAACCGCTGAAAACCCCCTCTCTCCGCAACATCGAACCCAGGTATCCATTCAAAGAAGACGGTATCACCAAAGAAGATGTCTACCGAATTTTGGAGGAAAACGGACTCGGTTTACCGGATTATTACAACTGGCGGACACGTTCTGGTTGTTATTTCTGTTTTTTTCAACGCAAATCTGAATGGGTAGGTCTGTTAGAACAACATCCAGATCTCTTTGAACTCGCCAAAGAATATGAAAAATTCAATCCAGAGACAGGCGAACGGTTCACATGGTGTCAGGGAGAAAGTTTAGAGGAGTTGTCACAACCAGAACGGATAGCACAGATTAAGGCAAACACTGAAAAGGCAATGGCATCCAAAAAGACAGCAAAACCGAATCGTCGTCTGATAGAGATCCTCACCGATGTTCACGACGACGAGGACGACGAGGAACCGTGTCTAATTTGTCATAAATAATACTCAAAGAAATTACCAATGAACAGAGAACAAATTCGTCAGAGATTTGAAACACTACAACAATGGAAAAGTGGAGGGGATAGAGCACCACACAAACCGTTGTTGGTTCTGTACGCCATTGGAAAATTGCTTCGCGGTGAAGATAGGCTTATTTCTTACACCGATGACATAGAAGAAAACCTTGAGAATTTACTGAAGGAATTTGGACCGAGACGCGATAACTACAACCCACATTTCCCATTTTGGCGATTACAAAACGATGGAATTTGGGAAGTGCCTGATGCCGATAAAATCCGTCAAACTGCCAGTGGAGATGCTTATATAACCGATCTGAGGAACTACAACGTTTCTGGTGGATTTAATGAAACTATCTCTGAGCAGCTTCAAAACGATTCCGAATTAGCTTATGATATAATTCGCAGTTTGTTAGACGCTCACTTTCCGCATTCATACCACGAAGACATTTTACAAGCCGTTGACATCGAACTCCCACTCCAAGCCTTTGATACGAGAACACGTCCATCTAACTTCCGAAAAGACATCCTCAGGGCCTACGAGTATAAATGCGCTGTCTGCGGATTCGATGTAAAATTGGGAGATACTCCCGTTGCCCTTGAAGCCTGTCACATCAAATGGCAAAAAGCTGGTGGTCCTAATGATGCCGTAAATGGGTTGGCTCTCTGCGTCATGCACCATAAGTTATTTGATCGCGGAGCTTTCACACTGTCCAAACGACTTGAAATTCTTGTATCTGACGATGCCCATGGAACAAAAGGCTTTCAGGAATGGCTTATGGACTTCCACAGAGAAAAAATAAATTTTCCACAAAGGAAATCCTATTATCCGATTGAAGATTATATAAATTGGCATGTTAAAGAAGTGTTTAAAGGGGAATACCGAGAACAGTAGCCAATCCTATCAATTTGCCCTCCACTGGAGTGTGGAACAGTCGGTTATTGATGGAATTCAGCCTGTTGTGTTATAGGTGAGAATCGCACCGAGAGGAGTTTCTATAGATGGTTGGCAGCTACGTAGGTTGGGTTAAACGCAGTGAACCCAACATAACAACTCCGACAGCAAAATAACACTTCGGGATTACTAACAATCACCTCAATCCTTGAATCCCGTAAATCCGGGTTCAGACAATCCACAGACAACATATCAATTGGATGAGCGAAACACGACACAAACTGCTACACTGCAAGGACACTATCTGTAGCACTTTCTATAGCGTTATCTATAGCACATTCACCGCACTTTCTATAGCATTATTTATGCGTAACCACCGCACTTTCTATAGCACTATCTGTAGCACAACTATGAAATATCACTGAAAAGACACACCAAAACACGCTTAATTCGTGTCATCCATGAAGTCACGATTCAGGCAATCTACGACAACCACTACTATTAAATTTTCATAGCAAATTTCATAGCACCTCTCACACAAGCCTCTCCCAAAACCGCCATAAACCCAGTTACCACGTAGCTTCATACCTCTTTATTAATTTCTCACATTTCCCATTTTGCTATGAAAACTATGAAATTAGACACACACCCACATCCCATAACTCATACCCGACAACCATTTCGCTTAAGAAAACCTGATTACACACATATCGCCCCTCTGGGGCTATATTGGTGTCGTCCATATCTTTCTATACACATTCCGCCCCTCTGGGGCTAAGAACATCCTGTTTCACATGAACTCGGACACCTCCCGTACAGCATATTAGCATTCAAGGGTAAGGACTTCCTCGTTTCACAATGAACTTGGTCGAGAGATGGTGTCGATTAGACGGATGATGTCCTCTGGGGCTAAGGACCCCATGTTTCACAATGAACGGTAAAATCCGTGAAATCTGCTAAATCCGCCTAATCCGCGATTCAGACGATATGTCACTGACTCCCACATCCTGAAAATCCTTGAATCCCGTAAATCCGGGTTCAGACAATTACAACTGACTGCTGACTGCTACAAACAATTCCCAGTTGACATCTCTAACCGGATATGATAATATTTTTTCACTCGTGGGGATTATGAGTCTCCGAAGGAGAAGCGGCTTTTGAGTAGGGGAACGGTGATGTGCTTGGTGGTTTCGATTTTGAGGTGAACGCGCCAAAAGATCGAAAATGAGTTTGATGGCTTTCAACTGTCAACCATCAGCCTTCGGCAGTTGTCCAATACGCTTTTCTTTAAAGGAAAATCATCCACGCAAAACACTGACCGCTGACTGCTGACTGCTGACAACTGAATAAGGAGTTCACACATGACAGGTGAAGAAAAATTTCAGGTGGATCTTGAGGGGTATCTCGTTATCAAGAACGTCTTGACCGATGATGAGGTCGCTGAGATGAACGCTATTATCGACAGTGGTGATCGTCAGGGACCGCCGAGTCTTTGGGGTGAGCCGTTTAAACGACTGATTGATCATCCGAAAATTCTGCCGTATCTCATAGACTTGCTGGGTCCGCATGTGCGTCTGGATCACGATTACTCGCTTTTCATGGAGAAAGGTCAAGGACGCGGTGGGTTACACGGCGGTGAGGATGGTGGACGTGCGGGTGGACACGTCGGTGATCACTGGTACAAGTACCGAGACGGGTACATGCGTAACGGACTGTCCGTGATGACATATAATCTGGCGGATGCTCCGGCAGGTGCAGGCGGGTTCGCCTGTATTCCGGGAAGCCATAAGAGCAACTTCGCGCCTGAAATCCCGACAGAGGTACGCCGATTTGAGCGTCCAGCACACTACGTCGTCCAGCCGCCTGTTGAAGCGGGAGATGTGCTATTCTTCACGGAAGCACTCATTCATGGAACGATGCCTTGGACAGCGGATCATGAACGGCGCTCGTTACTCTATAAATACAGTCCGGGGCATTCAGCATGGTCGGAAAATTATTATGACATCAGTAAATATAGTGGATTGACAGAGCAACAGAAACGGATGCTGATGCCACCCTCAATCGGTAGAAGACCTCGGGTTATTGAGTCAGAATAAAACGTTGTCAGAACCAGGATTCACAGGATTTAAGGATTTGCAGGATAGGATACAAATCGGACAGTATCTTAGTTTCCGTAGGTTGGGTTGAACTGAAACCCAAATGAACTGACAGCTGAAAGCCAAAAGAAAGGAGTATCTCCCATGACAGGTGAAGAAAAATTTCAGGTGGATCTTGAAGGGTATCTCGTTATCAAGAACGTCTTGACCGATGATGAAGTCGCTGAAATGAACGACATTATCGATAACACAGAACGCCAAGGACCGCCAAGTCTTTGGGGTGAACCGTTTAAGCGACTTATTGATCATCCGAAAATCCTGCCGTATCTCCTCCATCTATTGGGTCCCCACGTCCGTTTAGATCACGACTATGCCATCTTCATGGATGAAGGGCAGAAAGGCGGTAGATTGCATGGGGGTGAAGATGGTGGTAGACCTGGTGGTACTGAAGGGGATCACTGGTATAAATATCGTGATGGTATTATGCGAAACGGGTTATCTGTGATGACGTATAATTTAGCAGACGCGCCTTCCGGTGCAGGTGGGTTTGCTTGTATACCAGGGAGTCACAAGAGCAATTTCTTGCGGGATATTCCGTATGACGTGAGGAACTTCGAGCGTCCTGCCCATTACGTTGCACAACCTGCTGTCGAAGCCGGTGATGTGCTATTCTTCACGGAGGCACTGGTGCATGGGACAATGCCTTGGACGGCAAAACACCGACGGCGTGCGATGCTCTTTAAATACAGTCCCGGACACTCGTCATGGTCAGAACGATATTACGATGTCAGCAAATACGGCGAGTTAACTGAACAGCAGAAACGGATGCTTTTGCCACCGTCAATTGGTAATCGTCCTAAAGTCGTAGAAGTAGGCTAATCTCGGAATAGATTGATAAAATTTCTCTAAGAACGTGCGATGAATCCCCTACCACAAACCGTGCATCTGAAAAGGGATGTAAATGTCGAATATCCAACTTACCGGAAACCAGAGTGATTTTCTCAAAATCGTCGTCGCAGCGGCAGGTCGCGGTGATCTTGAGACCGTCCGCCAATTGGTTGACGACAAGCCTGCTTGGATTCACACCGTCGGTTCGCACGGTCGGACGATGCTGTGGGAAGCCGCATATCGGGGTCGGTTGGAAGTTGTCCGGTTTCTGCTTGAACGGGGTGCTGATATAAATCTGCCGGGTTGCTATCATATCCAGCACCGAATTGAGATAACTCCCTACTGCGTTGCACGGTATGAAGGACGCTACCTTGTAGCGGATTATCTGCTTCAGCACGGGGCGACAATCGACATTCACACCGCTGCCTACCTCGGAGATTACGACACCGTTCGTTCGCACCTTGATAACGACCCAGGTATCGTCAACAAAGGATACCTTCAGGCAGTGATGCTGCCGTCTGGAGGACCTAACTCTTTTGAGCATCGAGAAACGGCGTGGGCAACCCCGCTCTGCTATGCTATCAGGAGCAAAAACCCTGCAATCGTTGAGTTGCTCATCTCGCGGGGTGCGGAAATCAAACCCTATAGTGAACGTTTCCTGGATTATGCCGCATCAGACGAGCGACTGGAGATCGCCAAGTTATTGCTTGAAAATGGGGCAGATCCGAGCAAGGCACCGCGTATCTTGGACGACGGTTCGGAAATAAGTGTACTATTCAAGCGTCACGGGATCCCACCCAAAGACATAAACGCCCAAGGCGATATGGGCTGGCCACCACTTGTTTACGCCTGCCGTGGCGACAACGGTGAACATCCGGACGAAGTTCAGAGGCTTTTGGATCTCGGTGCCGATATCGATGTTCGGAATCATAAAGGGAAAACGGCATTGTATTACGCTGCAAAGGCGGGTTTCCTCAAGGTTATCAACCTCCTCATCGAAAAGGGTGCGACTGTTGATGCCACCGACCATGATGGTGAAACCCCGTTATTTGAAGCGATCCGATCTACAATAAAAGACGGCGAAAAACAGTTGGCAGCGTTGGAAGCACTACTCGTCAAAGGTGCGAATCCAAATCATAGGAATAACAAAGGTTTGACCCCGCTGCAAGTGGCAAGGCGGATGCGAAGGGTAGAAAAGGAAAAAGTTGTCGAATTGTTGCAAGCATATAGTGCCGTTTAGGTAGCCAGGAAATGAAAACACCTTACACACGCGAAAAACTCACTCAAGACTTTACCGATCTCGGTATCGAAAAAGGGGATACACTTTTTATCCATTCGTCCTTCAAGAGTCTCGGACCCGTTGAAGGTGGGGCGGGTGCGGTCATCTCTGCTTTGGAAGATGCGGTCGGACGGGATGGGCTGATTCTGATGCCGTCATTCAGTCTTTTACCGAGTCGGGATGAACGGATACAAGCATGGAATATTGAGAGGACACCTTCCACGGTCGGATGGTTGACGGAATACTTTCGGCAGATGTCGGATACCTTTCGCTCTGATCACTATTCTCACGCCATTGCGGCGCGTGGGAAGCGTGCAAAGGCGTTTGTGGCAGATCATCGACGACGTGAAGGCTATGAATCCCCGTGGGATCAATATCCTTGGGGAAAAACTTACGGCACACACTCCCCGATGTTTCGTGCCTATGAAGCCGGTGCTAAACTTCTCATGATCGGTGTTGACTATGAGTCTTCCACTTATGCGCATCTTGTTGAGGTGATTCATTGGAACAGATGCCTCGCTGAAGATCAAGAGGCGGAATATCTTCGACTGGAGCGGAAAGAACTTGGCGCATTTTGGGATGCGCACGGTCAGTTAAAACGAGGAATGGTGGGAGATGCAGTGTGTCGGTTGTTTCGGATTAAGGATTATGTAGATACGCTTGTAGAAGAAGTAGAGTGGAATCCTCGACCGTATGTGATATAGGTTGGCTGTCGGCAGTCAGCGGTCAGCGGTCAGTATTTATCTGAATCGCGGATTTATCAGATTACACAGATTTCGCAGATTTTAAGGGCATCATCTCCGCTGGCGAGGTATCCTAACCTCGCCTAACTTATAACCTATAACCTACAACACAATAGAACATGTTTCATGCAAAATCCAATCAACTGCGACAAACATTAGCTTATAACTTAATGTTTCTTGTAAATACTTCAGTCCACGGTAGTGCGTTTTGAGATCTAAGACGCTAAAGTCAGTGTTTTGTATTGGTAAAGCGAGGAGAAAAACACGCGCAATGAAGTGCGCTATTACAAACCTAAGGAGGATATACGCATGAAATATATGCGGTTGTTATTGATTCAATGTGTCCTGCTTGTATTGGGATTGGTCGGTTATTGCATTGCTACTGAGATTGGCTTTGAAGCCGAAGATGCAGATGAAATTGTAGCAATCATGGAAATTTATGAAGATAAGGAAGCTTCAGGCGGTATGTATATATCGGCGGGAAAGGGCGGGGGTGGTCGCCACCCCGGTAAAGCCGATTTCGTGATTAACGTTAGAACACCCGGTCAGTACACGATGTGGGGGCGGGTGATTGCCCAAGATACGGCGAAGGACTCTTTCCATGTCACAGTCGATCAGAAGAAAAGTCCACAACCGGGTGATGCCGACATGATCTGGGATACAGGTCAGCATCAGGAGTGGACGTGGGCAAAAGTAAAATGGCGCGAAAAGGATCCGTTGACCTTTGATTTGAAACCGGGGAAACATACCGTTACATTTTGGTCTAGGGAAGGCGATACCCGTTTGGATGCCGTTTACATGGCAATAGACCCCAACGCTGTCCCCAAACTACCGAATGAAATTGAGGGTTTTGCTGTGCATCCCCGGAATCGCTTAACGACAACTTGGGCGGAGCTAAAAAAACGGTAGGGCTGGACGCAAGCACTGTGACATCGCATCGTAGGTGTTTTTGCTTGGGGTATTTGCTTGGGTGTTTCTGCGTATTTCTTCGCGGTTTTCTAACCGCACCGAGTCTTAGCCGAAAGATGTGTGTTCTCTAAAACCGATTCAGCCCCGGAGCGGCGGCATATGTGTAGAAATTGGCAACCGCCCGATTCGTTGAGATGGCATCCTTAGCCCCAGCAGGGCGGCATATGTGTAACGTAAGTTTGATAATTAAAAATCCAAATGCGGTTTCTGTAGGTTGGGTTGAGCGGTAAAAGTTAAGATCTCTGTATTGATAACCAAAATTTCGCCTTTCCATGAAGCCGTGATGGACATAGATATAGCGAAACCCAACAAACATATCACGTTGGAAATGGAAAAGAGTTGGGTTTCACTGGGTCTTTGGTATATTTAGGTTTTTGAACGTAGTGGTTTGGGAATTATACACTTTTTCATAAACGGTTTCCGTTCAACCCAACCTACAAGACTCAAAATCTTTTATCAAACTCACATTAACTTACGATCTACAACTTATAATCCACAACCCATAACCCATAACCCATAACCCTCAGGGTTAATATTGCCTTTAATCTCATTTTATTATAAAATTACGCTGTTCGGCAAAGTAGACTTCACTTATCGTGTTCATATAAAAAACGAACATAACAACATCCGGAGGTAGGTTCGATGAAGATTTTGACCATAAGTCTACTATCAATCAGTTTAATCGTGATATTAGGAACAGTCGGAGAAGCAGTCCGAGAAGACGAACTGGCACTCTATCTTTCCTTCGATGAAGCGAAAGGTGATACAGCGAAAGATAGGTCGGGACATAAAAATGATGGGACAATCCACAAAGGGAAGCGAGTAAAGGGCAAAATTGGCCAAGGCGTCGAACTGACCGGCGAAGCAGGCGGCTGGATTGAAGTGCCAGATTCACCCACTTTGGATATTACGGATGAAATCACCTTAATGTGTTGGGCATATCCAACACAGTTCACAAATGAGTGGCTCCGTATTATTGTGAAGACCTGGGCAGGTGATACCGCGCCATGGATGGTCTATGGGTTCTATGAGTTTGGCGGGAATAACGGAAAGACCGGTTTTATTATCTCTGTTGATAAGGGAACAGAAAAGCGGATAGGCGATGGCGCAACTTCCAATTTGCCCCCGAAAAAGTGGACGCATCTTGCAGCCACCTACGATGGGAGTAAGATGAAACTTTACTATAACGGTAAAGTAGAAGTGGAGGGGGATGCCAAAGGTAAGATTGATACAAACGATGTGCCTGTCTCGATTGGACGCAACAGTGAAGGGAGTCGGGAACACTACATCGGTCTCGTTGACGAAGTTGCTATCTGGAGCGTTGCATTGGATGAAGCCGAAATCAATCAGGCGATGGATCGGGTTTACGACGTCGAGCCAGAAGGTAAATTGCCTACAAGATGGGGTAGGCTAAAAGGCAAGTATTACAGAACGCCTGAATCGTTTATCCCGCGAGAGCCAAGAGGTTGGTAGTAGATACTCCGCTCTCGGTAGACGAGGTTTCTAATATCGCCTACCGAGAGTAGGTGCTTGTTGTCTATCTGCACGTTCTAAATAGAGATGGGTTGTTAGGATTGCCCATATCGGGATTATAAAGGTTGCAATTAAAGCCTCAACAGTAAAAATTGCAACCGTATCAGGAAAGCTCAACAGTTCAGGCAACACGACCTCAATATTACCACCGATGAAGAGAGTCAAAAACATTAGCGGGGATAACGCTTCCCGAATTTGTGCGAGGTCTGGGATAAACAGGGAAAAAACTAATAAAGCAGCACCGGTCAGAATAGAGACGACAATTGAGACTATCCAACCAGTCAATAGATAAATCCCCAAAAAACGCCACCTTGTTCCACGAACCAGTGCGTAACTTCGACGGAAAATGCCTATGATGGATCTATTCTCCAGGATAAGGCACGCATTGTAAAGACTCATTGGCACCAGAAAACATGCCTTGAGAGCAAAAGAAAAATAGGAACCGATACTAATTATTATGATAGCCCATAATTCAACAGATATTTGCCTGCGAATCAACCGAGGAATAAACTCGAAAATACTATCCGAAACATAATCACCTACCTCCTTAATCGCAACCACAATCAAAGCAAAGAATAGAAATGCCCCCAATACTATAAACGCTTTACGTCCTGTTTGCCGCCATGCTTCGCGAGCCGTTAGTGAAGACAGATTTTGTAGAACATCGGAAGCGTCTGAGCAGCGTGTCGTACGTGCCACAGCCAGAGACAGTGGACAGAGTGTTAGGAATAGAAGGTTCAGAGGAAACTTCTTGTAATAGAAAATTCGAAAATTTAGTGTCCATTTCAATGTAATCCCTTCATTGTTGGTTGAACTAAAAAAAGGGAGCGGAAATAACAACCACAAGCGTTGTCCGGGTGGAAATTTTAGATTCACCAACTCATTTTCAGATGCATCTGAGGCTACCTCTTTTTTCTGCCAGCGTTTTCCGAGTGGAAATACAGGATTTTCTGACCCATTTGTAAAAGGAGGTTTTTCAAAAAAATCTTTAGGCAGTAAGCCTACGTAACCGAATCCATAATCCGTAGTAATATTACTTGTGACCTTAACCTCAGAAGAATCAGTGCCATCCCTGTCATGCCTACGATTGCTGTAGGATTGTATCATATTGAAAGTCATTGCAATATATAATGCGATTGCGACCACAGCAACAGGCAACATAATTCGCCAGAACAGTCCAAAGTTTTTCCGATAGCACTCATATATGGTTGGAATTAGCCTTCGCTGGTGCGGGAAGGCATCGGTGGGATTTGCGTTTTTTGTAAGAGTGGTCATCTCTCCATCTTTCGCTATGCTGGGTCGTTTACAACATTAGATTATCCATTTGCTCGTTCAAAGTAGAGGTGGGTTGTTAGGATTGCCCAGATGGGTGCGAGGCATGCATGGATGAGTGTGTTTACCATAACCATTATGCTGATTGTCCAGAGACTGGGGGTATTGTCAAAACTTATCCTTGCATAGCCGCCGACGAAGAGCAAAAAGAATTTTGCAGATAGTAACCACCTGCGAAGTGTGGCAAATTCAGGCAGCGTAACAGAAAATACCAATAGCACTAAACCGAGGACAACAGAAGTGAGAAGCAGCGTCACTAAGGCAAGCAATAGGTACATGCAGAAGGTCCGTCCCCATACGCCTCGAATTAACTCACTACTACGGCGCATCGCTGCAATTGCCCTCTGATCCTCAATGATGATACTCTGGTTGTAGAGACTCCAATTCACACCCCAATAGATGACGACCCCTACAAGAAGAAACAACGCCAAGCAGATACTTGAGCCGTAAGGTGCAACGGGTATATCAGGACTTATCTTCAAAGTCAGGGATAAGAATGGAAGCAGCCCCCCAACTCCAAGTAGGTATAATAGAAAGGATGCTCCTAAAATACTCCCTTTCTTGCGGCGTACCTGTTGCCAGAGATCCCGTGCGGTAGTCCTCACCCCACGACGACGTTCCATTATGGCGAGAGTGAGTGGACACATAGACAACCATAACCAACTGATACTAAAAGAGTGAAAACCGAAAGCCATTTTCCAACCTACACCAACTGCCCTCGGATCTTCACTTACAAACAGTCCTCTTGCAGTATCAAAACGCCATAAATTCTCCGGTGCGGAGAGTCTATCAGAAAAACTCGCCCCAACACCAAACAGGAACTCAAAGATGATGAGCGGTCCCATAATCCGCCAAAATATCCCGAAATTATCACGATAGCACTGGCGTATTGTTGTAATAAGTCTTGGCTGCGGTTCCTCGGTGGTGTCCGTATTTTCTGCGATATCCGTCATTTCTCTGCTTATTCTCCACAGGTGTCGCTATCACTCCAATAAAGCGGGTTACGAATTTGGAACGTCCGATTAGCGAGCGGAAAACTATCAAAACCTAATCATGTTATTGGTTTAAGCAAGTTCCATGCCAATGCAATGAATAAAAGGCAAATTGGTATCATAACTGCCGGTGGATTTCACGGGAATGTTTCCAATGTCTTCCAAACATAGGTGTACATTAGTTTTATCAAGAGGGGCAGGCGTGTTTATTTTGTTCCAAAAAAAAATCCAGTTTAAAGAAATGAGGTTCACGCACATACCGAGTATGCATGAATTGTAGAATTTAACACATAAATTGGATGGTTACCACGAAAATTGCGTCATTGGAAACTCTGGGAGGCGGTCAGTTGACCCGTCTGAATCGCAGATTTATCGGATTACACAGATTATTGCGTATCTACGCTTTTATAGCATTTGGTTGTGCGTCTGCACGTTTGAAGTAGAGGTGGGTTGTTAGGATTGCCCATATCGGGATCATAGCGGTGGTGATTAAATCCCTGACGATAAGGATTGCCGCTGTAGCGGGAGCACCCAGCAACGTGGGCAGCTCTACCTGAACATTAAAGCCGATGAAGAGGGTCAAGAATTGTAGTGGCAAAAGTGCCTCACGTACCGGCGCGAGATCCGGGATGAATACGGAAAACACTAATAACGCAGCACCGAGTAGGACAGAGGAAATGATCAAGGTTATCCAACCCGTCAGAAGATAGATGCCAAAGAACCGCAATCTCGCTCCTCTGACCAAGGCATAGCTCCGGCGGAAGATACCAATGATGGAATTGTCCTCAAGGATGAGACAGGGGTTGTAGAGGCTTAACATCACGAAGAAATAGATATGTGAAACCACCATCACGGGGAATAAAAGGTTTATGTCCAACGTCCAATTTTGCAAAGACATTAGCCATGAAATCAAGCCATAGAGGTTCGCCACCACATCCACAATCAACATAAAAAGCAGAAAGGTAACGAAAACTTTAAATGCCTTGCGTCCAGTTTGTCTCCACATGTCGCGGGCAGTTAGCGGTGCTGCCTCCGTAGCATTATCACCGCGTGATATACGCGCAACGGCAAGGGATAGCGGACAGAGGGTTAGTAGTAAAGGGAATAGACTCATGGAATAAAAACTTTGGAATCTAAGTACCCATTCCCATGTTAATCCGCGATTGTTGGTTACTCTGAAAGACGGAGCAGGGAAGATATGCCAAATTGTACGGAATGAAGATCTCCTATTTGCAGGGAGGTCAGTATCGGAACTCGCTATGGTTGAATGGATTCCGTCAGCGGTGCTGATACTACTGACCGGTATGAAAACATGTCCGTTTGGGGACCTTGGCGATCTACTCCTTATATCCTCTTCAAGTAACGAGCCAAGACGAAAATTCTGTGCTACATTCCATCCGATTGCGATGATGACAACGGGGAGCATGATACGCCAGAACAGTGCCCAGTGGGTGCGATATAGTTTGAAAATAGTTGCAGCAAGTTTAGGACGTTGGTTGTCAGTCATTATAGGTTTCATCCTTCGTACTTGGAAAGCGTCCGTAGCGGTTCTTAATCTGTTGCTTGTCTTTCAGTACCAAAGCCTTCTTTCCGAATCCGTAGGTCAAAGTAGAGGAGTGTAAAACCGAGATGCTCAATCGGCATCACAATTGCACTAATGCATAATTGCACAAAACTTCGAATCGTATAAGCGAACCAACCAATCTCGTTCGAGGCAGGAATGAGCAGTTGGCGAAACATTTCTAAAGGCGTCGTAGCCTCCTCGATTTCAGGGACACCCATTGTGGTGAGGATGTACCCAAAAGCAGCCTGAAGTATAAACGCGATCATAAAAATGATGAGATAAATTACCAGGACAATGCCAAAGACCCGCGTCCAAGAACCTTTGACTAAATCAGCACTGCGCGTCAGTGCACTCCATCCGCTGCTTCCCTCCAATATCACCGGCAGACCGTAAAGCCCCCACCGAACCGCAAAATAGATTGCCAATGGGATACCGATGACTGTAACAGCCAAACCGACTACGGGCAATGCCCAGAGAAAAGCAACAGCGAAATATCTCCAAAAACATTGCGATGCCTGCCCAAAAGCAGCGTCCCGAGAAACTGTTCTACCTAAGTAGAGCTGTGCACTGGTGTAAGCCAGTCCTATACCAATAAAAAGAGATACGACAATGTCCCAAACGAAAGTGAATATCAATACCGCGACACTTGTACTGGATACGGTATCGCTCGTAATTAGTAAGGCGGAAATCTGATCAATGACAAGTCCTAAGACGACATAAACGGATATGATCCCGAAAAAGAGTCGGAAGTGTTTCAAATAAAGACTGAACATTCCGTCTAAAATTTCCGTGAACCCCATCGGTTGCAAAGATGCCGTATCGGGTTGGTTATTGTTTATATGTTCTAATTCGTTGTGTTCTTGCATATTTTCCTCAAGTCTAAGGGTGGTGATTTGTATACTAATGGCATTTTAGCACATTCGGAGGTTTATAGCAAGGTTGTGGGTTATGGGGTATTGGTGGTTGGTTATAAGTTATAAGTGATGAGTCGGGATGCGGAAATCCCTCCTACAGGGGGGCAGCCACTGGATGTCTCTATTGCGTCAGGGAGATGGGTGTGGTATACTCTATCTATACAAGACTTCGACAGAGAGGCATAGGATGCGGGGCAAGCGCAATACATGGAAAGATAGATCTATATATTGGATAGTAGCGACCTTCGGGTGGTGGTGTCGCCGTCTTCCGAAAAGGTGGGCTATGCGACTCGGGCGCGGTCTTGGCATCCTGTCTTATCATCTCGTGAAAAAACGGCGGGAGATTGCTCTTGGTAATTTACAGGCGGTATTTGGTAGGCACTTCACTACTTCGCAATGCACAGAGATTTGCAAGGCGAGTTTTATCAATGTCGGGAAGACCTGTATTGAGTTCCTCCGGTTTCCGAAACTCAACGCTGAAAATATTTGGAAAGAGGTCACAGTAGAAGGCGCGGAAAATCTTCATGAAGCTTTGTCGAAAGGGAAAGGTGCGATTGTATTTCTACCGCATTTTGGGAATTGGGAACTCCTTTCACTGGTATATGGTGCGTTAATCCCTGACCGTGCAAACGCTATCGCTTTTCCATTGAAAAACGCCTTGCTTAACACCCATATTTGGCGGAACCGAGAACAGATGAGCTTAAGGTTAATCCCTCGAAACCGAGCCATTCGAGCGACCCTACGTGCCTTAAAAAACAACGAGGCGGTCGGGTTTTTCGCTGACCAAAATGCGGGTCCAGAAGGTATATTTGTCGATTTTTTGGGGATACCCGCTTCAGCGGCACGCGCACCGGCTGTATTAGCACTCAAGACCGGGGCACCGCTCCTTTTTTCACTGAGTATCCGTCAACCCGATGACAAGCATCAGGTCCACATTTCAAATCCGATTTATGTTGAACCCTCGGACGATTCCGAACGCGATATCGAAGTTTACACAACACAGATGTTGAAGCATCTGGAAGCATATATCCATAAGTATCCAGAGCAGTGGTTATGGCTACACAATCGATGGAAGACACGACCGCCGGATGGAAATTAGTTGTTGGTTGTAAGTTATAAGTTATAAGTTATAAGTTATAAGTTATAAGTTATAAGTTATAAGTTATAAGTTATAAGTTATAAGTTATAAGTTAAGAGTCGGGATGCGGAGATCCATCCTACAGAATATGCGGTTCGTAAAAAATGTATTGCATCATTGTTGAATACATGTTAAAATAAAGTGGAACCTTGTAAATAGCAACACCTACGCGTCAGATTTCAACCCGTAGAGGAAAATTCTCATGAAAAGATACACCCTGTCCGTGATCGTTTTAGTCATCGCTATCAGCGTTCCATTCCTTCTCATTAGCCCAAATGATAGAGGTGCTCTGAGTGGCGATGGACACGTCACTCAAGAGATGCTTAACGATGCCCTTACAGATGCTATCCGTATTGCTAAAAGAAACTACTATAAACCGATCGAGGATAGCGGTGAGATGTTCCGCGGTTCAATCAAAGGTGCGCTCGCGTCTCTGAATGATCCGTACACATATTACGTTTCACCACGTGAACATCAGCGCGCCGTCGAAAATCTATATAACGCGCAATTTGGCGGACTGGGTATCCATATCTACGAGGACCATCGGGGCTTTATCAAGATTTCAAAGCCGATTCCGAACACGCCTGCTGCGCTTGCGAACCTCCAAGCGGGAGACTACATTACCAAAGTCAACGGCAAGTCGATCCATCTTAGCGAAAAAACCGGTCTGCATCGCGACAATGTCGTTGATTTACTGAGAGGTGAAATTGGCACGGACGTGACGATTACGGTGCAACGCAAATTTCTTGATCCTTTTGACGTGACACTGACGCGCGGCAAAATTCCTGTTAGCAGCGTCAAATCAACAATGCTTGAGGGTGACATCGGTTATATCCGAATTACAGGGTTTATCGGAAGTAGGCGCGAAGATGGCACAGAAGGCGAATTTACTGAAGCTCTCGATGCGCATAAAGCCGCTGGTATGCAAGCACTTATTTTGGACTTACGGGACAATCAGGGTGGATTGTTAAATGCTGCATATCACATCGCCGATGCCTTTATTCCTGAAGGTCTTATTGTTTCAACAAAAGGTGAAAGAAGGGAATTTAATGAGGAATACCCTGCCACGTCTGAACTCCAGTGTCCATCGGATATTCCGCTGATTGTACTTGTCAATGAATACAGTGCGAGTGCTTCCGAAATCGTGGCTGGTGCGATCAAGGATACGCGCCGCGGCATCCTCGTTGGTCAGAAAACTTACGGCAAAGGGGTCGTCCAGAAACGTTATCCGTTGCCAGACGGTGGCTCAATGTCGCTCACCATCTCCACCTATTATACTCCAAACGGCACCAAAATTAACGAAGTCGGAATCCAACCCCAAGTTGTTATTGAACCTGAAGAACCCGACGAGATAGAACAGTTAATGCTCAGAAAAGTGGATGCCAACGATACTCTCGGAAATTTCATCGCTAAATGGATTGATGACCACTATCAGCGTCCGGGTGAAATGCCTAAAGATTTCTCCTTACTTGAAACCGAACTTCCGAAGCTGCGACAAACGCTTGAAGAAGATCGGATCTTCGTGAGTCTACGATGGTTGAAACAACGTGCTGAGAGTCTGTTCAACCTTCATGTCGGGATTCAACCTGTCGTTAATTTAGCCTATGACCGGCAGTTGCAAGAGGCAATTCGCATTATTACAGCGGATGAAGTTGAGAAATATCTCAACCCGATACCAGAAGAGACAGAACTTCCTTCAACAACGCAAGCGGCTATGCCCGAAAAACACGAACCGACAGCCGAAGAATAGTCGATTTTAACGTACCGAACTTCCCGGACCTATAGTAATCTTATTAATAACAAAGGATCTTGCGGATCCGTTTGCCTACCCGTAGCCGCGATTGTCTGAATCTAAATATGAATTCCAGAACCGCGAACCGACCCGATGTCATCACCCCAAAAGCACTTATCATCGGACTCATCTTAGTTGTTGTTAACGCCTATTGGGTAGGGATAGCGAGCGAACTGTGGTATGCGGTCTATACGCTCGTTTCGCCGTTTTCCAACGCTGTTTTCACGTTAGTTGTCCTTCTTGCGCTTAACTTCCTGTTTCGTAAAATCTCACCACGCCTTACCCTTACCACCGCAGAATTGCTTCTCATCTATATCATGGTGACGATGGTGTCCACTATCTCAGGACACGCGATGATGGCTATTCTGATGGGGACGCTTGCCCATCCGTTTTGGTTTGCGAGTCCCGAAAACGAATGGGCGCAGCTTTTCCTGCATCACATTCCGTCATGGCTGACGGTATATGAATTCGAGTGGTTATCGGGGTATTACGAAGGGGAATCAAGCATCTATTGGGCGGAACACCTCCGCATCTGGATAAGACCTGCACTCCTCTGGTCGGGTTTTATATTTTTGCTCTACGGTTCGCTGCTCTGTTTAGGACTACTCCTCCGCAAGCAGTGGATGGAGCGTGAAAAACTAAGCTTCCCGCTAACGCAGTTGCCGTTGCAGATGACGACGAATCGAAATTTTTTCCGGGCACGCACACTATGGTTTGGATTTGGAATCGCTGCGCTGCTCCGCGTGATCGCAGGACTGCATGATATTTTTCCTGTTATTCCGGCACTGCCACCAAACTACCGTCTCGACCAGCACTTTACGGAACGTCCTTGGAATGCGATCGGCTACGCCTCGATGTCCTTCAACCTTGCTATTGTCGGGCTGACTTATTTTATGCCGTTAGATTTAGCGTTTTCGACGTGGTTCTTCTTCTGGCTCACGCGAGCGGAACGCGTGATTGCGAGCACGGTCGGTGTTACGAACATTAGCGTTCTGCATCTTAATGACCGAGCGTCTGGCGCGTGGGTGGGTATTGCCGCGCTGACGCTCTGGATGAGCCGTCGGCACTTCGTCCGTTTCTTCCGACACGTTCTGGGTCGTGAACGGGGCGACGATAGCACTGAACCGTTCTCTTATCGGACAGTGGCGGTATTGACGGTACTGAGTGTAGGACTGGTCTTTGCGTTCTGCTATGTCGCGGGCATGTCATTGTGGGCAATAGGTGTGTTTTACGCGTTATTTATTGCATTCGCTATAGCGATAGGACGCGTGCGCGCTGAACTCGGTCCGCCCTACCATGAGGTCATTGGTATTAATCCACGGCAGATGATGGTCAGTATGTTCGGAACGCGACAATTGGGTGGTGCGAACCTTACCATAATGACTTTTCTCTACGCATTCAACCGTTGTAATCGTTCACACCCGATGCCAAATCAGATGGAATCGCTTCGTATCGGTGATCGCGCAGGTATGCCGGGTAAAACTTTACTATTAGGGATGGCACTTGCTATCGCGGTGGGTGCGTTGGCGACGTTCTGGACGTATCTACAAGTGGCATATCGCTACGGGGTGCTCGCCCAGTGTCAAGGTGTTGTTGGTCGCTTTGGATGGGAGAGCTTCAATCCACTTCAGAGTTGGTTACAACACCCAAAAGAACCGGATATTAGTGCCGTTACTTTTATGTGCAGCGGGTTTGCGTTTGTATTTCTGCTGAATTTTCTACGGACGCGGTTGATGTGGTGGACCCTCCATCCATCGGGTTATGTGCTTTCAGGCGCATCGTGGGGTGGGCTTATCTATTTCTGGTTCCCTGTGATGGTGAGCTGGCTCATTAAGTTTCTGATTCTCCGTTTCTGGGGATGGCAGGTGTATCGGAAGGCGATTCCGTTTTTCCTTGGATTAGTTTTAGGCGACTATATTCCGCGGAGTATTTTGAGTTTGATTAGTTTTGCGTTGAATCTTTATATGCCTTCGTCGGGCGCGGGACATACACTTTAATGGTTGTTAGTTGTTGGTTATAAGTTATAAGTGGGAGATGGGAATTTGATTGTTAGTTGTTGGTTATAAGTTATAAGTGGAGATGGGAATTAAGAAATGATACCACTTAGATTGGTTGTTAGTTGTTGGTTATAAGTTATAAGTGGGAGATGGGAATTAAGAAATGATACCACTTAGATTGGTTATTAGTTGTTGGTTATAAGTTATAAGCGGGAGATGGGAATTAAGAAATGATACCACTTAGATTGGTTGTTAGTTGTTGGTTATAAGTTATAAGTGGGAGATGGGAATTAAAAAATGATACCACTGCTTAGCGTTGAATCCATTACGAAGCGTTTTGCGGATACACAGGTTGTGCAAGATGTCAGTTTTACGGTTTACCCTGGGGAAATTTTCGCGCTTTTAGGACCCAGTGGTTGTGGGAAAACGACGACTTTGCGCATCATAGCAGGCTTTGAAAAGGCAGACGCTGGGACAATCTCTATGGCAGAACGTCCTCTCGCCAGCAATAGTGTACACGTGCCACCTGAGTCACGCGGCATCGGCTTCGTGTTTCAAGACTATGCCCTGTTCCCACACAAGAATGTCCTCGATAACATTGCTTTTGGGCTACGAAAGGTTCCGAAAATAACGAGGCATGAGAGAGCGTTTGAGGTTCTGGAAATGGTCGGTTTGTCGGATCTACATGCCCGCTTACCCCACCATCTCTCTGGCGGCGAGCAGCAACGGGTTGCGTTGGCGCGCTCTATCATCGCACGTCCGAAACTCCTTCTTTTAGATGAACCGTTTTCGAGCCTCGATCCGGGGTTACGCCAAACAACCAGAGATGAAGTACGTGTGCTCCTGAAAAGCGAAGGCATCAGTGCGGTGTTGGTTACTCACGATCAGGAAGAGGCTTTGAGTTTCGCTGAACGGTTGGCGGTAATGAAAGATGGAACCGTTGAGCAGATTGGCACACCCGAAGTTGTATATCGCCACCCGGAAACGGCTTATGTCGCGGATTTTCTGGGACAGACGAATTTTGTCAAAGCATCCGTGAAAGACGGGATCGCTGAGACCCCGTTTGGACGTGTTGAGGTGGGAGGGACTATCGCAGGTGAGATGCTGCTGTCTATCCGTCCGGAATGTTTAACGATGTCAGCACCTGATGCTGGAAACGGTAGGATGAAAGGCGGTCGTATTGTCGGGCAGGCATTCAAGGGACACGATTTTACGTATCGTGTTGAGGTAGATGGGCAGTTCTACCTCGTTCAGACCGATTATCGGTGCCCATTTCAGATTGGTGATACCGTTCGATTGGAAGCGGTTTCAGCGGTGGTCGTTAGGAAATAAGGGATACTGGTTATGGGTTGTGAGTTGTGGTTATAAATTAGGCGAGGTTAGAAACCTCGCCAGCGAAGTAAAAACATCGGGATGCCGAGTCATTTCTACAGGAGACTTCGGATCTCGTTAATCCCTTGAATCATTTGCATTAATGCTGTGACCAGTTTATCGAGTTCGGCGTGTACAGCTGCGTCGTCTCCATACTCCAAAGCATCCAGTACACCCGGAAAAACGACTGCTGCATAGCCTGTATTGAGTCCTGGGGCGTAGATGAGATGTTTGAACCACGGACGTAGTGGCAATCCAGCCTCACTTGTCAAGTTCCGCTCTAATTGATACAACCGTTGATTTATTTCCGCAATTGCAGATAAATCGTCTGAAGCGAGGTAACTGGCAAGTTCTTGGTTTAGCGAACCTGCTACTTGTTGCCATTCCGTCAGTAGCCTGTCTAACTCTCCAATATCCTTGGCTATTTTGTTTTTCGAGCCAGAGTTTTGCAACAGTTTCAAGGGTGTCATCAGGTCAGTCGCATAAGTCTCATAGTCAAAAGGTAAGACATCTGCATTTGCAAGGTGCAGCGCAAGGGTTCCCCAGATTCTCGCCATCGCCGCCTGATACTGAAACGTTGGATCTCCGAAGTGTTCCATCCAATAAAAGTTATCCTGCATGGCGTGGTAGACCCCGTAAGGTCCGCTGAATCCCATGCTGATCGCGGGAATCCCTGCATGTCCGATAAACGGCGAATGATCTGAACCGCTTCCGAGATTACCGACCTGTGGCACCTCTTTCCCCTGCCGCATCTTCCAACTGTCGTAAACCGGTTTCAGGGTCTCTGGATCAATGACCTTTTGTGTTACCTCGCGAATTAATTCCCGAAGCGACGGAATTGCGCTCACATAGAACCGTTTACCGGTTGCTGCGATGTCTACATTCAGGTATGCGATAGCTTTCTGTTGGAGTGTGGTTTTCAACTCCTCAACCCATTCAGTTGACCCTAAGATACCGAATTCTTCAGCGTCCCATGCGGCAAAAACGATCGTTCGCTTCGGACGCATACCCATTTTAGCGAGTTCACCCAAAGATTGTGCGACTTCTAAGAGTGCGGTTGTACCGCTTCCAGGATCGGCGGCACCGTAAACCCAGGCATCGTGATGGTTACCTAATATTACCCACTGGTCAGGATATTCCGTTCCCTCTAAGGTGGCGATGACGTTGTAGATCGGACGGGTGCTGTGCTCGCAACGGACTTTGAGCCGAACTTTCGCCGGTCCAGGTCCAATATGATATGCGAAAGGTAAACCGCCTTGCCATTCTGATGGGACGTTGGGACCCGCAAGTGCTTTCAGAAGTGGCTCTGCATCCCTATAAGCGAGTGGAGCGACTGGAATTTTGGGGAGATCTGTGGCTTCTGCGATTGGAATTCTTTCGGCATCTGCGGTGGCTGCCCAACCCGGTGTCAGCGGATCACTGGCGTGCTGGAAGATGTATTTAACGGTTCCGCGCTGGATTGCGTCGGCTGAACGCCACGGACCGCGAGGGTAGACGTCGCCGCGCATATAGCCATCATCGGCAGGATCAGAGTAGAGAATCAGTCCGATCGCGCCGTTATCACCAGCGACCTTAGCTTTCACGCCGCGGTAACTGCCACCATACCGAGCAATACAGATTTTCCCTTCTACTGAGATGCCTTGTTCACTGAGGATTTGGTAGTCTTGAGGCAATCCTTTGTTGACGTAAACGAGATCCGCTGTTACGTCTCCATCGGGGGAATATGCGTTATAGCCTGCTACAATCTCGGTTTCATAGGAATCTTTGTCCCATTCCCAACTCGATTCTTTACCAGTCGCAACATATGTAGTGGGCGAGACGAGTTCGACACGGACCTCAAGCGGAAACGGAAGGTAGACCTCGTACGCATACATTTGCACCTTCAAGCCATATTCTTGAAATGCGTCACGCAGGTATTCCGCGACCTTGCGGCTATTCTCTGTCCCAGCGAGGTGAGGTTCTTCGCTCAAGTGTCGCAACCTATGCTGACACCTTTCTGCTGACACCTGTTCTTGGAACGCTGTTTCGTATTGTTTTTGTGTAAGAAGGTTTTCGGCAGTGAAGCCGCGTATACTGGAAGCGTCATCGGGGAAAAGTGTAAATGTCACAAGGATGCAGGTGAAGTAAAAAACCAGTCTCCGAGACTGCTCTTGAAGACGAAAAATATCTATTGGCATTGTAATTTGTCGTTACCCCTTTCAGTTTTTTTATACATCATAACATATTTTGCGTGTGTTTTCATTATATTTTTTCGGTTGGTTGTTGGTTATAGGGACTTGGGACTTAGTACTTAGTTATAAGTTATAAGTTATAAGTGCGGAGTCGGGAAATGTAAAGCTAAGACAAATTGTGTCGCGTGTGGACACAATTTTGAGTTCCCTCCTACAGGGAGGATTATGAAAAAGCCATATTTTTGTAATAAATCATTTGAATCATTGTAAAGAATTTATTGCAAAATTGACATTGTTGACATTGTCTGCTAAAATGGAATTGTGTGTTCAAAATGACTCAAGGGAGATTTAGATGAATGCTAAGATTTTAATTGTTGAAGATGAACGTGATATTGTGGAATTACTGCGTTACAATCTACAAGAAGCAGGTTTTGAAACAGATTACGTTCGGAATGGTGCGGATGCCCTGCATCGTGCTGTTGAACAATCCCCGGATCTTATCTTGTTGGACTTGATGCTACCAGAGGTAGATGGACTTATCGTCTGCCGTTTACTAAAGAACGATCCGCGGACGAAACATATTCCGATTGTCATGGTAACTGCCAAGACTGAAGAGCGGGACCGCATCGCCGGATTGGAACTTGGTGTAGATGATTATATCACCAAACCCTTTAGTCCCAAAGAAGTGGTCCTTCGGGTTTCCGCAGTGTTACGCCGTATTCAAGTCGGAAAGCAGGCAGAAGAGGACACCAAGCAGATCCAACAGCACGGGTTAACCATAGATCTTGATAAACATCAAGTGCTCACCGAAAGTGGTCCGATTGATCTCACTGCTACCGAGTTTAAACTCATCACATTATTCGCACGCTCACCGGGTCGTGTCTTTACCCGTGATATTCTGATGGATGTAATATGGGGGCAGGAGTATTACGGTATAGATAGAACAGTGGATACACACGTCAGCCGGCTACGCCGCAAACTCGGCAAGTTCGGAGAGCATATAGAAACAGTACATGGCGTTGGTTATCGATTTAAGGATGCGTCCTGATCGCTGTATTAGACTTCACAGAGGTGATAATTGAGGATTCCCTTCTCAAATCTCTTCAAAAGATATTCTCAAAAGGCAGGACTTCCGCCGGGTAGTCTTGTTTATGTTGGTGAAGAACGGACAGATCCTGTTCGGATCAGCGTTATTGATTACAATGAAACCCACCTTCATGAAACCGAAATTCAAACCATTGAAGAATGCCTATCTTTCAAAGATACCGATACCGTCACATGGATTCATATTGAAGGGATTCATGAGACGAGCGTCATTGAATCTATCGGTAACCACTTCGGTGTCAATTCCCTTGTACTTGAAGACTTAATGACGCCAAACCATCTCTCAAAAATAGAGATTTATGAGGAATATGTCTTTATTATCCTTAAGAGTCTCGACTATAACACCACATCCGTGAGCGTCTCCAGAGAGCAAATTAGTCTTATTATTGCGGAGAATTTTGTCATTTCTCTTGCAGAAAACCGCGGAGAACATTTCACACCTATTCAAAACAGACTCCGAAATGCACAGGGCAAAATTCGGAATATGCGATCTGACTACCTTGCATACGCGTTAATAGACGTTATTGTTGACCACTACTTTATAGCGTTGGAACAACTCAGCGATCAACTTGACTCGGTGGAAGAACAAATCATCTCCGACCCATCATCGGAAGTTCTTGGGAAAATTAATATTTTAAGAAAGGAATTTCTCCATCTGCGTAGACCGATTCTTCCCTTACGAGACGTTCTCAATGACATATTAGATGACGAAGTCAGACTATTTACGCAGGACACAGACTTGTACTTTCGTGATGTTTATGATCATCTGATGCAGGTAATCCACACATTGGAGACGCTGCGCAGTGCTGCATCAGGACTTTTTGACACGTATACCTCTGCAGTCAGTCACCGGATGAATGAAGTCATGAAGGTTCTAACCATTGTTGCTACATTTTTTATTCCGCTGACCTTCGTTGCCGGTATTTATGGAATGAATTTCCAATTTATGCCTGAACTTGAAACGCGCTGGGGTTATCCTGCCGTTTTGTTAGTTATGGTGGGTATTAGTATCGGCATGTTTACCTATTTCAAGTTAAAAAAATGGCTCTGAATCTCAAACGAAGATCGAGCAGAAATCAGATAGTTAGTGGTCTCGCTTTAGCAAGTTAAGGAGAGAAATGGGAAGCCTGGTAGATGTGCTGCTACTGTATATTCAGGACGCGCGAATCAGCAAATTACATATCCTCCTAATTGCAGTTCTTTTCTCGATTTTCTACGCACTGCCGGTGTATTGTCAGTTTGCGGATTTACCTGAGGATGCGAAAACAGTAGACATCGGTGTGAATGGGGACGGGGCATCTCAGACATTCAGCCTTACCGCTGTGGTCCCGATCCGTAGGCTTAATGGTTGGGTAGGTGTTTTTGGTTCGCGCGCTTCCAGTGAAGGAGAGGTGCTTTCTGAAATCGCAAAAGCTCGGGCGCAAGGTGGTTTTCGTATAGGTACGTTCGGTATTGAAGGATTTACAGACTTAGAGCTGACATCATCAAAGGGAGTGCCCTAACATCACAAATTGGGAGTTATATCCGTCCGACGATCTATGAGAATGGGACGCTTCGCGTATCCGGTGGTATCGGTGCTTTCCTTGAGAATATCCAACCTCACAAAGACCTTGTGTTAAGTAAATTCGATCCGACAACGTTCCGTTGGTTGGTATTCTCGTCCATCGGATGGCAGAAATTCAATACTGTGTTGAAATTCACGCCACAAGTTGGATTTAAAAACTTTAAGATCTCAGCAGAACCCGCCATCACGTTTAGCCTGACGAACCGATTAGGATTGCGTTTGAGTGGTTCCGTAACATATAATAGTGAACCGCTAACAGAAAAGTGGCACTACAAGTATTTATCGATTTTGCGAATTAACTTGTAATGTAACGCAAGTTTGGTAAATAGGTTTTGTACCGCAGACTGTTAGATTGCGATGCTGAGGTCTGTTAAAATATCAACTTATTTTTTTATCCCCATAATAATGGGTAGGATAGCATAAGATGGACGAATTGATTCAACAGTTGCGTGATTTTCTTAACATGACAGCTATCACTCTGGACGAGCCTGTAAAAGTCGTCCAAATTGTTAAGTTAGTCACAATTATAGCAGTTTCGTTGCTAATCGCGGGGGCTTTACGTCGCTGGTGTCGCCGCCTGTTCATCCATCTCAAAATGCCACAGAACGTCGCAAATCGTTTGTTGGCAGTCCTATTTCTCATCATTATAATCGTCGGAAGTACTTTGGCGTTTGGGTTTGCTGGAATTAGTACAGGGGTGCTTGGTAAATTTATTAACTATCCACTCGCGAACCTTTTTCAAATATCTGAGACAGAAGACGGTGCGGGGGAAAATAATTTAACATTAGCGCGTCTTTTTTATGCGTTCGTGATTGTGTTCGGGATGTTTATCCTGTCTAAGTACTTGCAATGGGTGTTGCGGCGGGAAGTGTTACAAGCGTTTCAAATCGAGGCACACACGCAGTTTATTCTACTTCGTTTTTTTCATTTCACTGTTATCATTATTGGGGTTATCATCAGTCTCAGTACTGTTGGGATCAGCTTAACGAGTATAGCGTTAATTTTCGGTGGATTGAGTATCGGTATCGGTTTCGGTTTGCAAAATATTGCGTCAAATCTGGTATCGGGGTTTATTCTAATTTTTGAACGCCCTATCAAAATTGGCGATCTCGTGGAAATTATGGACAGTAATTTGTTCGGCAGGGTGAGTAGCATTAATCTGCGCTCAACCGTTATCGTTTCACTTGATGAAAAGGAGATTATCGTTCCGAATTCTCAATTGATAACAGAGTCCGTTCATAACCTGACACATGAGAATAATCTGTTCCGGATCAAGATTGAGGTAGGGGTATCATACAGTTCAGACGTGGATCTTGTCAAGAAAGTACTACTTGATGCTGCAGATGAGCATCTCGGCGTGATCAAAGAACCAATTCCTAACATGAGCAACGTTACGGCTCCTTTCGTTCGCTTTACTAATTTTGGGAATTCAGCCTTAATTTTTGAGTTGTTGGCTTGGATTCCGGACTCGTTTCAGCGATTCGATGTTGCGAGTGACCTCCATTTCATAATCTGGCACAAATTTAAAGAACATAACATTACAATCGCATTCCCACAATTGGATGTCCATTTTGATCCGACGGAAAAGGAATAATTGTTGGGGCAAAGGTTTAAGTGTGTCGGATGACATCGCCTTTGACGAGGTAGTAGACCTCTTCACCGATACTCGCTGCGAGATCACCTATCCGTTCGAGATGGCGGAAGAGGAGCAAGATACTGATTCCCGGCGGAATGAGTTTCGGATGCTCACTTAGAACGGTCAGAAGTTCACGGAGCATCTTTCTGTATACCTCATCAACCTCGTCATCACGTTCTCGGATTTCCAAAGCGAGTTCAGCGTTGCGATTGACGAAAGCGTCGAGCACGTCCTTCACCATTGTCTGAATCACTTGTGCCACATACGGCAGGTCAACGAAAGGTTTGATAGGTGGGTATTCCAAGAGCTCAAGACTCCGTTTCGCGATAGCAACACATTTATCAGCAAGTCTTTCGACGTCGTGGCTGATTTTCATCACCATCATTAGAAATCGGAGTTCAGAGGCTACGGGTTGATGCAATGCTATGAGTTGGATGCACAATGATTCAATGTCGTTTTCAAACTGATCGATTGTATCATCTGTAGCAATTACAGTTCGGGCTAACGCTTCGTCTCGGGTTAAAACGGATTCGATGGCTTGGCGGAGCATCTGCTCGGCAAGACCTGCCATTTCCAAGAGCTCGTGCTGAAGATCTTTGATTTCATTTGCTAACATAGCAACTCCCTCCGTGATTTTAGCCCAATCTACCTGTTACATACTGTTCTGTTCTCTCGTCTTGGGGGTTTGTAAAAATCATATCTGTCGCTCCAAATTCAATGAGCTCGCCGTCGTAGAGGAACCCTGCAGCATCAGAGACTCTCCCGGCTTGCCTCCTTTTGTTAGTAGCGAAAATGACGGTGCAGGTGTCTGTCAACTCCCGGACGAGGGTCTCAACTTTAACAGTCTCTATTGGATCGAGTTCGCCACAAGGTTCATCGAATATTAAGACCTCCGGCTCAACTGCCAAGGCGCGTGCGATACAGAGAAGTTGCTGCTGTCCAGTGGATAATTGTTCTGGTGTTTCGTTCAAGATGTCCTCCACTTCGTCCCAGAGTCCAGTTCTTCGAAGATTTTTCTCAACGACAGCATTTAACTCAGAGACCCGGCTTATCCCTGAAATTTGAGCACCATACGCCACATTTTCGTGAATAGAACCGCGGAAAAGGATCGGCTTTCGGAACACCATACCAATCCGTTTCCGAATAACCGTGGCATCCTGCATGGCGTACAGAGGACTGCCATTAAAAAGGACGCTACCGGTGAATTTGAAATCCGGTGTAAAATCATTTAGTCGATTGATGCACCTGACGAGCGCACTTTTACCTGAGTTAGTAGGCCCGATGAACGCAGTCACTTGCTGCCGTTGTACCTCAAAAGAGACGGACTTCAGAATCTGCTTGTCGTCATACCAGATATTTAGATTACAAATGCTCAGAATCGGTTGCTCTTTTGCAGTCTCCATGATTAACATCGCGATACGTTTTGAAATTCGCGCTCCGTGTATGAAACGGATGTTCGATTTATAGAATTTAACGGCAGATTGAACTCAAGAGAGCACGTGTGTCACATCGAAACAGAAGGATATCTCTCAGCAAGGAAACTCGACAAGATACTCAATAGCAATGCGCCACCTAAAAAGAGTGCGAAACTACTCGACA
The DNA here is from genome assembly GCA_958295815.1 of Candidatus Poribacteria bacterium. Classification (GTDB taxonomy): domain Bacteria; phylum Poribacteria; class WGA-4E; order WGA-4E; family WGA-3G; genus WGA-3G. The sequence continues at coordinate 2,741,804 of OY282374.1, forward strand.
TCTGTCCAGATTGGGTTGTATGTCCCCAGATATAGATACCGATGAACAACGCTGCTGCGGCGAGTGCGCAAGACATTGCACGGCATCCACCAGCAAGCACGCGTGGAATCGCAAGCGGGACAACGTGTTTCATTAGAACTTGCCATTGGCTTGCACCGAGTGCGTAAGCCGACTCACGAATCGGCATTGGTACAGATCGGAGTGCTTCTTGGGTTGCTTTAATAGCCCTGGGCATTACCAACAAAACGAAGGTCAGTCCGGCAGCATAAAACAGCGTCGTATCACCTTGAAAAGCCGTCGCACTCAACGGGGTCACGTCCAGATTTTCAACAGACAGAGATGCTTCAATTGCTTTGAAAGCACCGGTGTAGGGCAAACAAATCGTGACTACCAAAAGTCCATATAAAAGCGAAGGTATACCGCTGAAAAGGGCAACTTGGCTCTCGACCAAACGCCGAATCCAATTTGTTTGCGGCAGCCATTCTTCCAAGTAAAAGGCACATGTTACCCCAAGCAGAATTGCTAAGAAGCTGATGGATAGGAACAGATAAAGGTCGCTGAGTAGGTTCGGCAGCGGATCCGATACACGTGCTATTGACGATGTTTGCACATCAGACAGGTGCGTTTTTGTGAGCACATTCCATACCGGAATGAACACCGCTCCGAGCGTAAGGAGAGCGATACTCTGCATAGCGAACTTATGACTTGGATTTGAACGTTTAATTAAGGAATTCATCAAAGTTCTTTAATGCCTAAGTTGAGATGGCTTTCGGGCTTTTTCTATCCGTAGCGCATCTGTACATAATCCGCTGTTTTTGGGTGTTCTGGCGTTTGAAACAGTGCTTGTGTCTCTCTATGTTCAAGAAGTTCACCGAGGAACATGAAGATACATTCTTTACTAACCCGTCTCGCTTGCGCCATGTTGTGTGTCACGATTAAGAATGTATATGTCCCCGCGAGAGCCTCCATCAGTTCTTCAACAGCGAGTGTTCCTTCTGCATCCAATGCGGAACAGGGCTCGTCCATTAGGATAACTTTCGGTTTAAGCGGTAATAGACGCGCGATACAGAGTTTTTGTTGCTGCTCGAGTTGGAGCGTTGTTGCGCGTACCTTCAATCTGTCCTTCAGGTCGTCCCACAGGAAAACGGAGGTAAGTGCCTCTTCAACAATCTGATCTGCTTCCGTCCGCGTCAGGCTTCCGACCGCGGAATGGATGCGTAAACCGAACAAGATGTTCTCGTAAACCGAGATTGGCAGCGGGTTCGGTCGCTGGAACACCATGCCCACCGCTTTCCTGAGTTCCGGTAAAGAGACATCTGGATCGTAGATATTCTTTCCAAGCACCTCAATCTTCCCTTTTGTAGTGACGTTACCGTAGCGTTCGTTAACTCGATTAAAAGAGCGTAAGAGTGTTGATTTACCACACCCGGAAGGACCGATGAGTGAAGTTATCTGACCGTCGGGTATTTTCACGCTGACATCGATGAGTGCTTGAAAATCACCATACCAGAGGCTGAGATTTTCGGTTTCAATGCTATAATTTAATGGTGTCGTTTGCAAATCCATATTTTTAAGTGAAAGAGACTGAATTTAACCAAAGTTCCCGTTGACGTAGTCGTAAGTGGCTTGATTTGTTGGATTGTCGGAAAAGATTACCTCCGTTGTGTCAATCTCAATGAGATCTCCGTTGAGGATAAAAGCAGTGCGGTTTGCTAACCGTTTTGCTTGTTGGACCAAATTGGTGACGAGGAGAATCGTCATCTCTGAGCGTAAAGTATCAAGAACGTCTTCGATACGCATCGTTGTAACGGGATCGACAGCAATAGAGAATTCGTCAAGGCAGAGAATCTCAGGCTGGTGTGAAAGCGCACGTGCGATTGTTAGGCGTTGTTGTTGTCCACCTGACAGCTTAGTTCCCAGCGTATCTAACCTGTCCTTCACTTCATCCCAGAGTGCGGCTTGTTGTAGACATCGCTCAACGATTTCATCCAATTCTGATTTTGCTCGTATCCCCCCAGTTCGCGGTGCGAAAGCGACATTGTCGTATATGGAGAGGGGTAATCCCACTGGCAAGGGCAGTACCATGCCGATGCGGCGGCGTAATCCATACACATCGTTAATTGTGCTAATATCTACACCATCAAGTTTTACGGACCCTTCGACAGTCGTTCCTGATGTAAGCTCTAATGTTCTGTTGATAACCTTCAAGAGCGTTGTTTTACCGGATTGTGCGGGACCGATGATGCCGAGGATCTCGTTTTTATGGACATCAAAAGAGATTCCGTTCAGGGCAGATTTATCTCCGTAACGCACTTTGAGGTCGCTGACTTGAATTACAGGTGTGATTTGTGAACTGTTATCTCCGTTGGTGTTCATATTTTTTCTTTGCTTTATGCATCGCTGGACTCTGTAGATTGATTTTCGTCTTCCTCTTCTTTTTCTTTTTCCACCCGCGCTTCGGTCAAAGCTGATGCTAACAATCCAGACGGAATTGCGATCAGTCCGACCCCAATAAGCGTGACAAGCGCAGTGAAAACCTTCCCACCGCTTGTCTCAGGATAGACATCACCATAACCGACTGTTGTTAATGTCACGACCGCCCACCACATTGAATCGATGATAGAGCCGAACGCCTCTGGTTGCGCCTCTCTTTCAAAAAAATGAATCCCGCAAGCGGCGAGGTAGACGAGCATTAAGGATAAAATGACGAGTGCTAAAAGTTCCTGTTTGATTCCATGAAGTGCGTCGGCGAGACGATCAACTGCTAAGATGAAACGCGTCGCTTTGAAGATTCTGAAAACTCGCAAAAAGCGAAGTATCCTAAGCACTCGAAATCCGGGTAACAGGAACAGAGACGGTAAAATAGAGAGTAAGTCGATTATACCGTAGAAACTGAAAATGAAATCCCGTTTTCGAGGTTCAATGTAGACCCGGAAAATATACTCTATCGAAAACAGAACAAAAAACACCCAGTCGAGAACCATGAAATGCGTCGCGTATTCAGTTAACCCCCACACTTCCCTATCAGATTCAAGCACGAAGACGACAGCAGATGCAAGAATCAGGAACTGGATTATCGCGCTAAGTATGCCGCCTTCAATAACATCACGTAATTTTTCTTTGTTCATCGTGAACGTTTTATCCCATCAGGAATAGTGCTCTGAGACTGCCCCTACCATTTTTTTCGAGTTCTGAGATAAACCCTTAGTACAATTGACGCTGCGTTGACGAGTAGAACAGTGCCAACAAGCACTATTGCAGTCCCGTACGGAATTCCTTCGGTAACATCCGGCACCTGTGTTGAAATGGTAAAGAGATGTAGGGATAGTGCCATACACTGTTCGGTGATATTATATGCGAAAATGTCTCCTTCTGCAATAGCTTTATAAAAGACTGCGCCAGTGAACATGATAGGTGCTGTTTCACCGGCTGCGCGGGATACCTGTAGAATCACACCTGTCAGAATGCCGCTAATCGAGTTTGGGAGTACAATACGTCGGATCGTTTGCCATCGTGTAGCACCAAGGTTCCAGCATGCCTCTCTAAAGGACATCGGCACGGCTTTGAGTGCCTCTGTTGTACTGGCAATGATAACAGGAAGCGTCATGATTGCGAGTGTAAGTGATGCTGCGAGTATGGATTCGCCTAACCCCGCAAATAGCACGAACGCACCGACCCCAAATAAGGCATGGACAATACTCGGCACACCCGCGAGATTAACAACAGCCAAATTCGTGATACGTGTAAACCAATTTTCACGGGCATACTCGTTGAGATACACTGCGGCGAATACACCAATGGGAGCAGATACCAATAGAGAAACCACAACCAAATAGATTGTTCCAAGGAAAGGAGCCCAGAGACCGCCAGCGCGCATGTTGTCTTTCGGATTCGTAAATAGAAACTCAAGTGAGAGGACCGGCAGTGCCTTATAGAGAAGGTAACCGATGATAAGGAGGAGCGGGATAATCATCATGCTTGTGATCACAAGGAGGAAAATCCGCATCACATTTTCTATGTGCCGCTTTTGTCGGCTGATCGCTGTCTCTGTGAACATTGCCTGCGTGTCTGTGTTCATATTTCTGTATTACCCTATACACCTGTCGCCCCGCTGGGGCTACTCATTCATTTCCCAGTTGCTATACACATTCCGCCCCGCTGGGGCTACACCTGCTAACATTCAGCAGTTTTCCTATACACCTATTGTCAAAATCAATGTCGAATGCGCGTGTTGCCTACAGCGAGAGTCGTCAAGGCTTAGTAATATTGGTTTTCAGACGCGCTATTCCTGACGGATTCCTTTGATAACCAGGTCAGCGATTAGGTTCACTACGAATGTGATAGTAAAGAGGAGGATGCCGATAATAAAGAGGACTTGGTAGTGTTCACCACCTCTGGCGACCTCTCCCAATTCTGCGGCGATTGTTGCTGTAAGTGTGCGAATCCAAGAGAGCGGACCTGATGGGATATTAACGGAGTGTCCAGTTGCCATCAAGACAGCCATTGTTTCACCGATGGAGCGTGCTGCGCCGAGCAACACGGCTGCCAATAGTCCGTTTTTAGCTGCTGGTAAAAGTACGCGGTAAACGACCTGCCATCGAGTTGCGCCGAGTGCTTCCGCTGCCTCACGATAAGAATCGGGGACGGCTTTTAGTGCGTCTTCTGCTATCGAGACGATGATAGGCACACTCATCAATGCGAGCATAATACTGCCGTTTAGCATCGTTAAGCCGATCGGAACGTTGAACACAGCAATAATCAATTGATTCATCAACGTCAATCCGATAAATCCCCATACAACAGAAGGGATAGCGGCGAGGAGTTCAATGATGATTTTAAATGTTTCCCTGAGTTTCGGACTACAGAATTCCGAGACAAAGATCGCTGCACCGAGTCCAAACGGAACAGCAATACACATAGCTAAGGCAGTAACACTAAAGGTGCCAACAATCAATGCAAGCGCGCCGTATCTTTTGTTATTCAGAGAGGTTGGTTGCCATTCTACACTCGTCAGAAACTCCTTCAAATCTAACCCGTTGAAAAGGAAATCTGCCCCTTCCCGAAAGACAAAGAAAAAGATACCGAATACAAAGATAATCGAGCTAATACCGCACAAACGAATAAATAATTCAATAACTGTTTCGGAAAATGGCAGGTTCGCTGTACTTTTTTTCCGTAGAATGTTCATATTTTTTATAGTATATCTTATTATAGTAAAACCCACAATTACTTGGACGCTTGTAAGAATCGGGGTTACAAACCCCTCCCACAAAGAGCACATCTCATGTAAGAATCGGGGTTACAAACTCCTCATACAAAGAGCACATCTCATGTAAGAATCGGGGTTACAAACTCCTCATACAAAGAGCACATCTCATGTAAGAATCGGGGTTACAAACTCCTCATACAAAGAGCACATCTCATGTAAGAATCGGGGTTACAAACCCCTCATACAAAGAGCACATCTCATGTGTGTTAATAATGTCTATTTATTTATGGGATTTACCATATTACTGACACATTGCGTACCAGCGAGGTTGGAAACCTCGCCTACCGAACAGAGAATGCCCTTGTAGTTTAGTTGTTTTCTAATGGGACGAAACCGAGTTTTTCAACGATCTGTTGACCTTCTGCAGACAGAATCCAATCGAGATATACTTTAATCTCACCAGTGGGTTCACCGAGGGAGTACATGTAAAGCGGACGGGCGATAGGATAGGTTTTCTCAAGGACGTTCTCAAGCGTTGGTGGGTAATAAGGCGCGTCGGCGTCAGTTGCCACAGCTAACATTTTGACCTCGGGGGTCGCATATCCCATTCCACTGTAACCCATGGCGCACGGAGTTCTCCCGATAACTTCTACGACATCCTTAGAACCGTGTAAATCCAACGAACCGATACGGAAATCCCGATTTTTCCCCAGAAGTGCTTCCCGAAAATAGAAATAGGTTCCAGAATTAGATTGCCGACTGATGCGAATAATTTTGTCACTCGGGCACTCGCTATTTTCGATATCGAGGTGGCTCCATTTGTTTATTGTGCCATTTTCGCCATAAATTTCCGCGAGTTGGGGGATGGTGATTTTATCAATGGGTGTATCGTGATGGACATAAACAGCGAGGGCATCGTATCCGACGATAAATTCCTGTGGGGTTTTGCCTGTATTTTGAGTTGCCTGTTCTAACTCTTTGGGTTTAATCTGGCGACTGCAGTTGGCTATATCTACGGTGCCGTTGATGAGTGCTGCAACGCCTGTACCGGAACCGCCACCTGACACTTCAACCGATGCCTTGGTGGTCACATCGGCGTACATTTCTGCCCAAGCCTGCGCCAAATTCACCATCGTGTCTGAGCCTTTATTCTTGATGACGACTTGCGAAGCTTCTTTACCGGCAAAGCTTTCGCTATCTCTGGGTCCGCAACTACTGATAACAAAGCCAGATGCTAATACTAATAAAACGTTTATGATCGTACATGCTGCTCTAATGTTTTTTGGCATCAATCTGCTTTCCTTGCTGGATTTATCTGTAATTATAACACTGAATTGTTACGAAAATAAGACAAAATCCGGAATTATGGTAATTTGTGTTTATAGCGTGGAAAAAGGAGGCGTTTTCTATAGGCTGGCTGATGGCGGTAGATTGTCAGAATCAGGATTTACAGGATAATTGAATCTACTTGGTGGGTAACGGCATTGATATTAAAGCCTGCGTGTGATAGAATTGAATTGATGGTCATTCCTTTACAGGACTTACGCAAATTTAGTATATGAACCAAGAATTCACTATTTTTAACCCCCTAAATCCCCCTTATCAGGGGGACTTTAAGAGGAAATGCGTAAGCCCTACTTTAATAAAAGCAAAAGCATTGCGAAATATAAATATCCCGCGATTGTTAATACTAAACTACAGAAGAGGAGAATATTGTGGAAGCGAAATTTGAGGAACTTAAAACCCGGCTGCTTGAGGTGAACGATATATCGTCGGCTGCTGGATTACTCTATTGGGATCAGTCTACGTATATGCCACCCGGTGGAGCGGCGGCAAGGGGTAGGCAAATGGCAACGCTCAGACGCCTTTCACACGAAAAATTCGTGGATCCAGCCATCGGCAAACTGCTGGATGAACTGGTTCCTTACGAAGAGCGTCTTGATTACGATTCGGACGAGGCGAGTCTGCTCCGCGTAACGCGGCGAGACTATGAACGTGCCACTAAAATACCGTCTGAATTCATGGCAGAAGTTACGAGCCACACCTCGGAATCCTATCAAGTATGGACCGAGGCACGTCCGGCGAATGACTTTGAACGGGTACGTCCGTATCTTGAGAAAACGCTGGAATACAGCAAACGGGCAGCTGACTTCTTTCCGGGTCATGAGCACATCGCAGATTCGTTCATTGAATCGAGCGACTACGGGATGAAAGCGGCAGAGGTGAGCCGTGTATTCGCTGAACTTCGCGAAGAACTTGTTCCGATTGTTTCCGCTATTACATCGCAGCCACCCGCCGACGATTCGTGTCTGCACCAATACTTTCCAGAAGAACAACAACTTGGGTTCGGTTTAAAAGTCGCTAAGCAGTTCGGCTACGATATGAACCGCGGACGACAGGATAAGACGCATCATCCTTTTATGACAAAATTTTCACTTGGCGATGTGCGGATTACGACACGGACGAAGGAGGATTTCCTCGGTGATGGGTTGTTCAGCACGTTGCATGAGACGGGGCACGCGCTTTATGAACAAGGCATCCGCATAGATTGGGAAGGGACACCACTTGCGGGTGGCACCTCTTCTGGAGTGCACGAGAGTCAGTCGAGGCTCTGGGAAAATATCGTTGGAAGAAGCAGAGGATTTTGGAAACACTATTACCCGCAGCTGCAAAGCATATTCCCCGATCAACTCGGCTCTGTTTCGTTAGATGTCTTCCATCGTGCCATTAACAAGGTGGAACGCTCTCTCATCCGTACAAACGCAGATGAGGTAACATACAATCTGCACGTTATGTTGCGTTTCGATTTTGAATTGGCACTCTTAGAAGGTAAACTTGAAATTCGAGACCTGCCGAACGCATGGCGTGAACGGTTTGAAGCAGATATCGGTATCGTACCGCCAGATGACAAAGATGGCGTTTTGCAAGATGTACACTGGTACTATGGATTGATCGGTGGTTCATTTCAAGGGTACACATTGGGTAACATATTGGGCGCACAATTCTACGCAACTGCCCTTAACGCACATCCCGAAATTCCTGATGAAATTCAGAATGGCGAATTCGAGACTCTTCACACTTGGTTGAAGGATAATCTTTATCAGTACGGCTCGAAATACACAGCACCCGAAATCATTGAACGTGCAACTGGGAGTCCGCTGTCTATCAAACCCTATATGGCATACCTGCGGACGAAATATGGTGAATTGTACGACTTAGGAAATTAAGTATTTTTACAGCACGTCTACGCCTATAAGGAGAAAAAGTTATGAGAAGCATACGGATGTTCCTCATTTTACTCCTCTGTGGTCTGTTGCAAGCATGTGGCGGACTTAAGTTAACCGATGTTTCCAAAAGTTCAGATGCATTGCAACTCACGAGTACCCAACAACAGACCATTCATCCGAAACTGAAACTCATCCGCGATATTGTTGAGGATTATGACTTCGAGAAGAAACAGTTAGAGGCGGATTATCAGGTGTTTCGTGCAGGCATAACAGATCGGTACTACGATCGATATGAAAGCGGATTCACGAATATGCGGGCGCGCCGAGAGCTGAATGCGTTCCGAGACGAAGCACGAAAGTTTCTGAAGCAGCGTGAGATTTATATGGGCGAAATTAAGGAATTGGTTCAGGAAATCGCCTTGGAACTTACAGATGTGCAACGGGTTAAAATGGCTGAACTGAGACTCCCGAAATTGGACGTGCCTTTAATGCTCCAGCGCGACCCGTACAACGATCTGCGCTATGTTCCGAACCATCCGCTCGGCGGAGTAAACACGTTTTAGCGTAAGACAAGCATTGGGTATGGATTACTACATCAGTTTACTCGGCGATGATTCAAACAGCGGTTCGTCCGAAACGCAGCCGTGGCGAAGTATTGAACGGGTGAACGCTACCGAATTGTTGCCGGGTGATTCGGTCTGGTTTCACGCAAATCAGATCTTCTATGGTAACCTTTGTCTTGCCGATGTTAGGGAATCTCATAGAGGAACGCCTGGGGTTGTGACAATCGGTTCCTATGGAGAAGGCAGGGCAACTATTGATGCGGGTTCTGGTACTGGTTTCGTGGCGAAAAATAGGGGTGGTGTCCATCTGCAGGACCTGAATTTTATCGGTTCTGGGGCATCGGAGAATACTGGTTCTGGTGTTCTGTTCGTCAATACGCTACCAGGAAATGCCAAGTTTGCGGACATTCGGATACATCGGGTAGATGTCAGCGGTTTTAGGGATTCTGGGATCAACTTTACGGCAGAACCTACGGACGGGAGTTGGAGCGGGTTCCGTGATGTGAGAATTACGGACAGCACAAGCCACGATAACGGAGACGCAGGTATCAGTTGTATTGGTGCTTGGAATCCTGAACAGTCTGGTTATGCACACACCGATTTTTATGTCGGCAATTGTAGTGCTTATAGAAACGCTGGGATCTCCGGTAAGGGCAATCATTCGGGAAACGGTATAGTGCTCGGACAGGTAGATGGGGCAACCATCGAGTATTGTTGTGCTTACGAAAACGGGACGCTGAACGATTATGAAGGTGGTGGACCTGTCGGCATCTGGGTTTGGGATGCGAACCGTGTTGTGATTCAGTTTAATGAGTCGCATCACAATCACACGGGCAGTAGAAAAGACGGTGGAGGGTTCGATCTGGACGGCGGTGTAACGAATTCGACTGTTCAGTATAATTATTCCCACGATAATGATGGGGCGGGGTATCTACTGGCACAATTCAGTGGTGCTCGCCCTTTTTATGGTAACATGCTCCGGTATAATCTGAGTGTGAATGACGGTAGGAAAAACAGTTATGGCGGGATCCACCTCTGGTCCACTGGGTCAAATGGCGGTATTACGGACACAACTTTCTTTGAGAATCGGGTCTACATGGCACAATCTACCGATGACAATCCTGTTGTGGTTGACTGTACGAGCGACGGGATTCGTAATATCCGTTTCTACAATAACTTTTTCCAGACCGATGGGAGTGCGATGTTTGTCCGTGGTAAAACCAACCCGGAGGTAGCGTTTGAAGGTAACACGTACGAAGAAAACGGGGAGTTTGCGAGATTTATGGCGCATGAAGTCGCTCAAAAAAGGCATTCAAAAACGCTTCGGCAGCGACCTTAAGGCAGACTTGGGCATTTGGATCGGAACGTTGACGTTCAGGACGCAGGTCAGCAATTGTCATACCATTTGTTAAATCGCCCGCTGTTTCAACCTGGACGTACGCGTTGACACTTTCAAAATAGTCTGGATGCGTCAACATAGCGATTGGCAGCGCATCGTGGATATGAAATCCCCAGAACCCGACGTGTTCTCGGTAAAATTCCATGCAGGCTTGCGTTGCGTCCCAGAGGAAACGGGAAACTCTATCCTCTTGGTTTTCGGTTTCAGTACGTAACCTTTCACCGGTTAAAACGACTTGGTGTGTGGCATCAAGTGGTGCGATATGGACAGGCACTCCGAATTGGAAGACTTCGTGGGCTGCGTGTGGGTCAACAAAGATGTTGAATTCTGCTGTAGTCGTGACATTGCCGTATTCTTCAAAAACACCACCCATGATAATAATCTTCCGAAGTCGGCGCATCTTGGCAGGATCTTTACGGATTGCCGTTGCGAGATTCGTCAGCGGACCGAGTGCTACAATAATCAATTCGTCTGGATACTGTGCTGCCATCTCAAGAATGAGTTCTGTACCGGTCATGGATGAAAGGGTCGTGTTGGCAGGCGGATACAGCGGACTACCGTTGGCATTTTGCAGGTGGCTGGTATTACCTAACCCGTCATCACCGTGGACGTGTGCTGCTGTCACGAGCGGTTTTATGAGCGGTGCTGCTTCCCCTTGGGCAATCATGGGAAATTCATCTAAGTCAAGCAATCCAAGAATCGTTAGCAGATTCTGTGTTGCTTGATCGACGGGGACATTTCCGCAGACAGTCGTTATTGCTGGGACGTGAAATTCATGGGATAGCATCGCGAGGAGAATAGCATAAGCGTCATCTACGCCTGGGTCGGTGTCTATGAGGATTTGTTGCATCGTCTGCCTTTTTGTTTGTAGTATTTTTTCGGGGAATTCGGGGTTACAAACCCCTCCCACAATGGAATATCACTTCAACCAATGAAGTCTAAAGCACTATTGGGGAATTCGGGGTTACAAACCCCTCCCACAATGGAATATCATTTCATACGATTTCTTGAAACGTTAAAAGGGGTACAACCCCTCCCACAATGTGAATATCACTTCAAACGCTTTGTTCAAACATTTAAAACTTGTTAGTAATTAGTTGGGTTATCATACATTCCTTTAACGCCAGTTTAAAAAAAATATTAGAAGCCAAGACCAACACATATTGAGCAAAAAAGCAATAAATTCACCCAGAATGAGGAGTTTTTTAGGGATCTAACCCCCTAAATCCCCCTTATCAGGGGGACTTTAATCGGAAATGCGCCTACTTTAAATATTTATCAAACTCACGTTCCTTTAAGAATTTTAGCACTACATAATGACTTTATTCAATGCATTTTTTCGTGGATTCCGCATTCAGGATTGCCAGCGTCGGATTACTGGTATCTGCTTTATTTTATGCCTCGCTTTTTGTTCTCCGCTTGGCGCCCAAGTTAATATCTTTACCGATGAAACGATGCGGCAGATGCAACTGAAACCGGGTTGGTATAACAGCATTGCCCTGGATTTAACTTATCGCGCCGGAAATACGGATCTGCTTACTGCGCGAACCCGATTTCGCTCGGACTATCTGTCAAAAAGGTATCACGGTTTTGTCTTTGGAAGTCTCCAACAAGGCAGGCGTAAGGGTGCGTTTTTTATAAACAAAGGCATGGCACATGCGCGAATTATCTGGCGATCAACACAGCATCTCCTTTTTGAATCCTTTGTCCAGAAACAATTCAACGAATCTATTTTGTTGAACGATCGGAATTTAGGAGGCGGTGGTGTCCGACTTGCGTTACGTCCAGCAAGTTCCAAATTCAACGTCTATCTCGGCATCGGGGCAATGTGGGAACACGAGCGCATTAATGATAAAGAATATGACGAAATAGCGACCCATATCGTTCGCTCAACCAACTATATCAATTGGACGTGGCAGTTAGATGAGCGGGTCACGACGAGCGCAACGGGTTACTATCAATTTCATGTCCAACGTTTTCAAGATTATCGTATTCTGTTTGAGGGGAGTGTCACGTTCCGCTTGACGACGAAATTGGCGTTTCCGCTGCGTGTTAATTTCCGATACGATAGTGAACCACCAACCGGTATCCGAAAACATGATGTGGAAATTTTTAACGGATTACGGTATACTTTTTAATGGATATCAGCAGTCAGCAGTCAGTAGTCAGCAATCAGAAAGAGTCGGGAAATGTAAAGCTAAGATAAATTGTGCTTTAATAGCACAATTTGAAACCTCGCCAGCGGAGATGGCACGTAAAGGAGTGATTTCATGAGGAAGCCGAAATTCTACGCTTGGATTTGGCAGGTGGGAATCAAAATTTGTCTAACTGTGGGTCTTATTACACTGTCAAATATCGGATGGGGAGACGGACATCTCCAAGTCGTGGAAAAGGATAAGAAGCTTGTTTTAACTGGCGAAATTTCTAAAGCCCTTGGTGAATATGAATCACATTTAAGGGGTGCGGTTGAATACCTTGTCTGTGGACGCGACGGTAAGGAATACGAGAGTCTTATTGTTGTCGATGCGACAACGCAGGAGATTCACAAAACTCTCAGCGAACTGGGTGTTGAAGTAGGCAAACCTCCGGGCTACGACGAGGCAAAAGATGAGCCGACATCACCGACAGGGACTGCTTTTGTTATGTTTGTCGAGTGGAAAAAAGACAATATGACGAAAAGGGTTCGCGCTGAAGAACTGGTTCTCAACGTTAAGACCCAAAAGCCGCTGCAACCAGTCGCTTGGGTCTATTCTGGTTCACGTATCGTGCCGGACTTGGACAGTGAAGATGAAGATGCGATGATGCCGCAGGCGTTCATGAGTAACGATATTGTCGCCTTGCGGTTGTTTGATGCAAGCGCGCTCTTCCAAAACCCGCTGCCTGAATCGTCAGAGGAGAATATCTATAAAAAGAACGATGCCTTGCTTCCTGAACTTGGGACACCCATCACACTTACGATTGAGGTCAACGAGATGAAGCAATGGTACGTGCTCATCAGCGGCAAGGTGCAAGGTGTGGGGTTCCGTAATTTTACACAGCTTAATGCTCAGCAACTTGGTGTTAATGGTTATGCGAAGAATTTAGCAAACGGCAAGGTTGAAGTCGTTGCTGAGGGTGACAAGTCGCAGTTGTATGCGTTAGTGGAATTCCTAAAGAAGGGACCGCGTTACGCGAGGGTTGATTCACTCGAAATCGACGGACGCGACTTCACTGGGGAATACAAAGGTTTCGGTATTCGGTATTAATCATGACGCAGACACTGTCCCCTTTTATTTCGGGGATCCTCCTTGCAGCGGGGCTTTCCTCTCGAATGGGAGAACCGAAGCAGCTACTCCCTTTTGGTGAAAGCACTATTGTTGAGACCGTGGTGGATAGCATGCTCGGTGCTAAGTTTGATGAGGTCATCGTCGTGGTGGGGCACTGTGCAGCACAGGTTCGAGAGCAGCTGGGAACGCGCCCTATCAAAATTGTTTTTAATCCTGACTACCGAGAGGGAATGTTAACCTCAGCGCAGACTGGTATTCGCTCACTGCGGGGAAGCGATGCGTTCGCCTTGATGTTGGTAGACCAGCCGTTCATCACCACTGAATTGATTGATCAGGTTGTTGATGCCTACCTTCAAACAGACAATGGTATTGCGCTTCCAAGTTATAATTACAAACGTGGTCATCCGGTTATTTTTGATCAGCGGTATGCAGACGAAATTCTTGCTTTAGGGACGGAAAGCGGCGGGGTGCGAACGCTCTTCAAGAAGTATGGCGACGATATTCATTATGTCACTGTAGATACGGATCGGGTGTTGCGGGATATTGATTACCGAGCAGATTATGAACGCGCAATCCGGGAAAAGTAGTCAGTCGCGATTCGGAGATCGCTCCTACAACGAAAAGCAGTCAGTCGCGATTCGGAGATCGCTCCTACAGTTTAAATCCATCGCGATTCGGAGATCGCTCCTACAACGAAGAAACTTTTAATAGTCTTTGCGCTAAAATGAAATTAATTTATGTTTAAATCCATCGAAGATGTCCAAGCCGTATGTGCAAAACATGCGTATATCGCAGATAAGGGTTTGGCGACGACCCTTTATCTGGCGCATCACCTCAAAAAGCCTATCTTTCTGGAAGGCGAACCGGGTGTCGGCAAGACAGAAGTCGCTAAAGTACTTGCGGATTCAACAAACGCCAAACTCATCCGACTGCAGTGTTATGAAGGTCTGGATGCAAACAGTGCGTTGTATGAATGGAATTACACACGTCAGATTTTGCAACTCCGTATTGATGAAGCACAGGGACGGGATAAAGAAGACATCGGCACGGATCTGTTCAGTGAGACCTTCCTGCTGAAACGTCCGTTGCTCGAGGCTATTCAGAGCGATAATGATGTTCCGCCTGTCTTACTCATTGATGAGGTAGACCGAAGCGATAGCGAATTTGAGGCGTTTCTGCTCGAAGTTTTGTCAGATTTCCAGATTACGATCCCGGAGATTGGCACAATCCGAGCGAAACATATCCCTCATGTTGTGCTGACGTCAAACCGGACACGAGAGGTACATGAAGCACTAAAACGTCGTTGTCTTTATCAGTGGATTGACTATCCGAGTATGGAGAAAGAACTGGCGATCGTTCAAACGAAGTTGCCAGATATTGATGAACACCTGGCGCAACAGTTGTGTCAGATCATGCAGTTTTGGCGGCAAGGGGACTACTACAAGAAGCCGGGTGTAGCGGAAACGCTGGATTGGGCATTGGCACTCATCGCACTTGGTAAGGCACAACTGGATGCGGATGTCGTAGCAGAAACGCTTGGGTGTGTCTTCAAGTATCAGGATGACATTCAACGTGCGCGCACAGTGGAATTATCTGAATTAGGTTTATAGAATGAATCAAGGCAATAAAAATCGACAGGTTGGAATAAAATTATTCAGAGGTATCGGTTACCTTCTTTTGGTAGGTGCAGCTTTCTGCACGATGATACCTATGCTATGGCTGTTGACTTCCTCTTTCAAAACCGCAAATGAGATTTTCGCTGTCCCGATTAAGTGGTTCCCAAGTTTTCCGCCGCGCGTTGCGTCATCGCCTTATATTATTGAAGACGCTTATCGAAACATCGAAAGACCCGAAGCAGTGGACGAAACAGCGTGGGAAACGTTAGCACCAGAACTGATGCAAGTCGTTTGGAGCGAAGCAGAAGCACATATTGCAGCAAACGCGCAGCTTTCCAATTACGTCCCGTCCGAGGAATTACAGACGGAAATTATAGAGGGTTTATGGCGACAATTGGTGGCGGGTCTACCAGATGAAGTCTGGCGTGGTACGACTACCTCAATCGTTGCTGCGGTGCGGGAAGCCATTATTCCAGAAGCGGTTGATACCATCTGGGGGGCGGTTTATCGCGAAGTTGCGGTTGGGACGCTTCAGATAGAAGATCTCGACTTCAATCGTCCATCTATTGATGATGTCCGATGGGAGGCAGAGACAGGCACGGGCGTTCGCACATCAGCGGATTCCCAGACTACAGCGAATTTGTCTTATGAATTCCGAGATGACGACACCGTTCGTATGACAACCACGATCGTTTCGCCTATTCCAGTCGAACAGATTCGGCGTATTATCCTGCCCATTCGTGGCGATGCTTCGTATCACCGTCTCGATTTAAGAGTTTCTGTGTTACAACCTGCTGGAACAACCAATAGCACTACGTATCAATCGATGCGTTCTTTTGTTTTGGATAGTGCGCTATGGAAAGATACGGTATGGCGATTGCACGGTACTCCGGGCGAGTTAGAGTCATCACACATCACAATGCAGCAAGTGGGATCAGATACCGCAACACAGTCCGCAGCAGGTAACGGAAGTCAATTACGGCTGCAATTGACAATCCATCAACCGGCTTACCTATCTATTGTGTGGGATAAGTTTACCTCAAACTATCGGAATCTGTGGAAGACTGTGCCGTATAATCGGTATTTTATCAATAGCGTTTTCATCGCCACGGCTTCAACACTGCTAACACTGTTTTTCTGTTCGCTCGGCGGTTATGCGTTTGCGATGTATCGATTCCGTGGTCAGAAGGTCCTGTTCGGTATTCTCCTTGCCTCTATGATGGTGCCTTTTCAGGTGCTGCTTGTTCCGCTATTCGGATTGATGTATGACATTGGCTGGCTCAATAGTTACAAAGCGATTATTATCCCATTTTCAGTAGGAGCGTTCGGTGTATTTTTGATGCGGCAGTTTATTGTCACGATCCCATCGGAATTGCTGGATGCAGCGCGGATTGACGGATGCTCCGAGTTCGGTATTTATTACCGGATTGTGCTGCCGATCATCAAGCCTGCACTCGGTGCCTTAACTATCTATTCTTTTTTGGGTTCATGGAACGGTTATCTCTGGCCCCTGATTATCTTGCGCGATGAGGCGAAATACACACTACCGATCGGCTTAGCGAACCTTGTGGGTATCTATCGACAAGATTACGGTATGCTGATGGCGGGGACACTGCTCTCACTTATGCCGATTGTTATCCTGTTTTTAGCGATGCAGCGTGAATTTGTTCAAGGGATTACCTTAGGAGGCGTCAAGGAGTAAGAAAATGTCAGATTATACAACGGTTACGAAAGTGTCAGCTATCCGAGAAGGACGTGGAAAAGCATTTACGGTTAATGGAAGGCGGATCGCTATTTTTAACGAAGGTGGCAAGTTCTGTGCCGTGGACAATACCTGTCCGCATGCCTTGGGATCTCTTGGTAGAGGCAGAATCCGGGGCGGAATCGCTGTTTGTCCCACCCACGGCTATGCATACAATACAGAAACGGGTGAATGCCAAACCGATCCTCGCCTTCGTATCAGAACGTATCCGGTTATTGTCGAAGATGACCAGATTAAGGTCGCGGTTGAGCAGATGTAGTTTACCCACCATTATAATAAAATCCACAATTACTTTACATATAGGTGGCGAGGTAGGAGGGAAACCCCCTATAAAAAACACCTCGCAACGGAGAACGGACGGTTTAAGTCAGGTTATGTCTATTATTTTCGGGCTTTACTATAATTGATACATACCCCCTACCTTATATTCGGCGAAGCAATTTTTGCATTTCACAAGCAAATTTTTCGTGTCATCCTGCAAGTTTCGCGCACCAACCGTAGAAAAAAAACACAAACATAATTTTTAGGATTTGGCAAGGCAGCTTTTGCGAAACATAGTGAATCCCTCTGTTTTAGGCTGTTGAGGGACAAAATATGTTTAGAATTTCAAGAGATTGACGCAAATATTGAACTTTGGAAAAAATTGGCATGCCGTTTGCTATGTAACTCTCGTATGTCCATGATGTGCTCCGCTTTTGTCTTCACAAAACGTCCGAGAATGACATGTGAATTTCTGACAAACGTGTGTGCGATTCACATTTGTATACTACCATCACAGTGATAAGGAGAGATCGATATGCCTAAACATCCTAAAATTGTAGCAATAGGTGACAGCCTGACACAAGGTATCCAGAGTGGCGGGATTTCCAACCCAAAAATGTCCTATCCGGCACTGATTGCCAAGGCATTGGGACTTAATGTACCAGATGACTTTCGAGTTCCTGAGTTTCCGATGGGAGGTCTTCCGTTAAATATTGAGAAGTTTTTGAAGTTTATGGTAACAAAACACCCCGGGGACGCTGACATTGATTTTTTTGAGTGGGGAAAGTGGTTTCTACCTGCCTTGGATGAATTCACCGACGAACTTGAAAAGTGCTACGAGTCTGGAGAGGGTTCAAAACCTGATAATTCTAACGACTTTTATCATAATTTGGCTATAGCTGGTTACCGAGTATATGACAGTTTCAACGTTAATTCAAATTATTGTCTCAAACAGATTAAGAAACAGAAAGGCAATCCTTTATTAGGGGAGTTTGGTCCGCCTTCCGCATCTATGTATCGGATAGCACATCGTGTGCTTAACCCGACGCAGGACACAGATCGAGATCGCTGGACACAAATCGACAACCTGAAACATATTCACACCCAAGATAATCCAGTTGACATCCTCATCCTATTTCTTGGCGCAAACGACTGTCTTAGAACGGTTGCAAAGCTTAAGATGAAGGACATGGAGAAAGAAAAAAAAGAAGTATCTGGCGATTCTGAGAAGCGACGGAAGAAGTACAACCTCACAAGCGCGGAAGTCTTTGAAGATGACTATAGAGAAATGGTTCGGCAGATTTCGGAAGTAATTTCGGACTGTACACAGGTATTCGTAGGGACCATCCCCCATGTGACGATTCCACCAATTGCCCAAGGCATATCAAAGAAAAAGGACCATCCCGACAATCGGAGATATTACCCCGATTACGGTCCCTTTTTTTCGCCAGAAGAAGGTGCAAATGAGGTTGATACCTACCTCAGCAAAAAAAAGGTTAAAATCATTGAGCAACGGATTAACAGTTATAACGACAGCATTCAAAGGGTTATCAGCAAATTTAATAAGAAAGGAAATTGGCATATTGTTGATATCTATGATATGCTCGACGACCTCGCTATCAAACGGTATAATAGGACGCCAGAGGGAGCCCTTAAGCAGTTTTTTGAAGATCGAAAAATAAGTGACCGAAGACTTCTTGAAATTAAACCAACGCCAAGTGTCCTTCGGTATGAGTCATCTGACAAGGCACGGACACAGGGTGGAATCTTCAGTCTTGACAGCATCCATCCAACTACAGTTGGCTATGGGCTGATAGCGGAAGAATTCCTACGTAAGATGCAAGAAGTAGGCGTTCCCGCGGCAAAGAACGCAGTAATTGACTGGCAAGCGGTTATTGAAGGCGATACCTTACTTCAGGATCCACCTGTACTCTGGAATGATGTCATGAATATTTTTCATCACCGCGAACAAGTGTGGGATTATCTTTTCTCCCGCACCTGGTCTCTTATGAAAAGTATTATTTAATTACGTATATGCAAATTACTTGAAGGAAATCCAAAATTTCTGGGGCGGGAATGTTTGGGTTGTCTGTTACTAAAAATCTGTGCTAACGCCTACCATGAAAGACGTTTTGTGAATCGGTTCAAATTGGGATCGACCCTCGGCGGTTTCGACACGTCTGAACCGGTATTCACGGACTACAATCGTTTCAACAGGTGGAAAGAGTTCATAGCGTGCCTCTACGCTGAATGCTGACTTTTCGTCCAAATCGAAAAGATCCACGAAGAAGTTTGCCTCACCCGCCTCACCTATATCCCGTTTCGTATAGAAAGCTCGCAGCGAGAGACGTGGCACTAATCCGGATTCCGTAATCCCCATATAGAGTTTCGGTTGGCTATTGGTATAATCCTCAAGTGTACCTAAGAAATGGACTTGTGGTAGGGGATGCCAGATGAGTTGTGAGAAAAACCCGCGTCTCGGTTCTGTGTCCCCCTCTAACCCAAAAAATTGCGGCATATCTGGCTCCGGTGATAGCGATTTCGCCGATTCGTAGGTGTAATCGAAAACAGACGGAATATAGCCGTCTCCAAAGATGCGGTATTCAATTTTGAAGATCGCTTGGGTAAAGTTAAAACCGACACCAACGGCATTCCCCCATGCGAGGTTTGCTGTCGTGCTGTTTCCTTCCAGAATATCTGACTCCTCCGACTCTGATGTATTTGATAAAGTATTAAGAAAGGTAATATCGTCATAGAGGTCGAGCCGAAACGTACTCGTCTCAAAGATCGGGAACCCTACATCAAGTCCGAGTGCGGTCAAGGGTTCCTCGCTATCTTCCTGTAAATTTGGATTGATGTCGGTGAGATAGGTAGCACCGAGTTCAAACCGGGTGAGCATATTATTATTTTCTTCCCGTTGGAAGGGACGTAAGAACACACGCCCACCGAAAATTGTGGGATTGCCGATGTCATTGAGCATCGTTTCGATCCCAGAACGATTTTCAGAACTTCTAAAATTCAGGCGCAATCCACGGCGGTCATAGTTGGAGTAGCCAGACATGATTGAGCCGTGCCCGATTGTGAGATAGTCTAATTCGCCAAAACGGACGTGGAACGGGTCATAAGGCTGTCCGTAGCGGATGTAACGAATGAGTCTTAACCACGTGCTTGGACTGTCCCATGATTCACCATCTTCGGCGAGGATTTGGGGTTCCGCGCCTTCTGCGTAGGGATTGTAGAGTAAAATTAGATCTAATCCGATCCCGATTTTTCCGAGCGGTATATCAGGTTGGAGTTGGAGCTGGACATAGGCATCACCGTTGATAAAGGTTAGACCGCCACCGTACAATCCACTTGTTAGAAAATTGGGTTGTTCCATTGCAGATAGGGCTTGATCTTCTTGGGCAAGAGTAGAGAGTGGTAGGACCAGAAAGCAAAGTATAATTTTAATCGTTGCAGAGAAAACACCTCTAAAAATCTTAGTTTTGTTCATTCAGCAATGATCCTTCCGTCTTTCATCTGGATAATGCGATCGGCGTTCTTTCTCAACCCTTCGTGATGTGTTACAATCGCGACAGTTGTTTGGTGTTCCTGACGCAATTCCTGTATTAGGCTCATTAAATTATCGCTTTGGCGGCTGTCTAAGTTGGCAGTGGGTTCATCGGCGAAGATGACTTTAGGACGGTTGGCGAGTGCTCGGGCAAAAGAGACGCGTTGTTTTTCGCCACCGGATAGCTGGGCTGGACGATGGAGAAGTCGATCGCTTAAGCCGACCTGTGTGAGGAGTTCTGTTGCTCGACTTTCGGCTTCCTCGGTCTTTGTTCGGGCGAGATCCATCGCTATCATGACGTTTTCGAGTGCGGTAAGGTAAGGGAGTAGGTGGAACAACTGAAACACAAACCCGATCTTCTCGCGGCGAATCACACTCATATCTTGGGCTGTAGGGTCAACAGGTTCGCCGTCAATGCGGATGTCTCCGGCATCGGGTGTTAAAATACAGCCGAGGAGACTGATTAGGGTTGTCTTCCCACACCCACTATCGCCCATAATCATGACGAGTTCGCTCTCTTCAATAGTGATGTCAACCGAATCAATTGCAACGACTGTTGCGTCGCCTGTGCCGAAGCGTTTGGTTAAGCCGTTCCCTTCTACTATTGCTGGCATTTGTATGTGCCTCTTAGGGGTTGTAAGTTATTTTGGTTATAAGTTATATTGGTTATAAGTTATATTGGTTATAAGTTATAAGTTAAGAAGTTATAAGTTAAGAGTCGGGAAATGTAAAGCAAAGACATATTTTGCCACATATGGGCAAAATATGGAGATCCCTCCTACAGAAGAGGGCATACGTTATGAGTCGGGATTACAAATCCCTCCTACAGAAGAGGGCTGCTCATTTCCTAAATTTCACCGCGGAAGGCAATCATTGGATCTACTGTGATTGCCCTGCGTGCTGCCAGATAACCGCTTCCGCAACATACAAGAAAACTGATGCTCGCCACAATGATTGACTCGGCAAAGTGAATTTTAACGAAAATCGGTGCCGCCACCGCAAAGACGTAAGATAGGATAAGTCCAAGTATCACACCGACTGCGGACGTCAGCGCGACCTGTTTCAGTAGAAGTGTCATGACATAACGGTTCGCAGCACCGATCGCTTTCAAGACCCCTATTTCCTGCGTCTTTTCGAGCATCGTCACGTAAGTAATCATCCCGACGAGAATACCTGCGGCTAACCAGAGCATTACTCGTAAGAACTGCACGGCTTTCATCGGTTCATCGACATAGTATTCAATGATATTTCCGACCGTCTGCTGTAAGGTGCGCGTTTCAATCGTTTCATATTCGTCGTACTGCGTTGCTACCTCTGGCACGGGAAAGTTCTCATTGACTTTGGCGATCATCATGTTAACGTGTGGCGTGTTTCCGAGTAGGAGTTTCTGGGCAATGCGGACATCCATAAAGAGAAGCGGCGTGTCGAGAACGAACATGAGACTGCTTGTTTTCCCGACAACCCGCACTTTTTCATCACCAAGCGTAATTTGCTCCCCGATTTCTAAACCCATTTTCTCATCAACAACCACCTCATAGGGGACTGGATCTTCGGGTCTGTAGTCTTCAAAGTTACTGGCGGTGAACATTCTCCCCTCGATGGCTCGTTTGGGTCCACCGAGTTGTCCGAGTTTGTAGCCAACAACGATCGCCTTGGTGGATTTCCCACGGACGTTAGGACGCGCTTGTGCAAAAATGAGGGGGGACGCAGAATTGGGAACTAAGCCTTGCCCTGCATTCAGGAACGCCATGTATTCCTCAACAACGAGTGAGAAACCGATAAAGGCACCACCGGAACCCTCGGCGGAAATCCAGACGTCTGCTCCGGTCGATTCGACGTATTGTCGCGCTTGGATGCGCATGCCGTTCATGATACCGCCTAATAGTAAGATGAGTGAAATCAGCACGGTGATACCGAGCGCTGTTAGCACAACTCTCGCTTGACGATAGCGCATGTCTTTGAGGAATAATGTTTTCATTTTTTTAACTATTACAAGGCAGAGAGTCTCTCAGGCATTGTCTGCCGTTTACGGCGGTGCAGTTGGACGTGATCCAGATAGGCATCTTCATCGGTTTCAACGCCTGTGTCTCGTTCGAGGAAGAGTGGGAACTCAGACGCTGGTGGCTTGGCATTGTGATATGCACTGCTGTAGCTGCGCATGATAATCCGCTGTTCACGGTTGAGGGTCTCTAACCACTCTGGTGAGGAGTGGAACCGGTCTGCTGGCGTGACCCATGACGGACAATATGCGTAAAAGATATTGTAGCGTACCACATCGCTTTCGTTGGGTTCAACACGATGCCAGATGCTCGAGTGCATCACTGTCATTGTCCCTTTACGTGGGCAGACAACCATTTCCCCTGGAATGCTTTCGTGGGTATCATAGCCTTCCATGTACTGATGACGGTGGCTTCCGGGTAACACAACGAGGTTGCCCATCTTGGGTCTCGGTAGATCGGTGAGCCAATATCCAACCTTGATTTGCAACGGCAGATCGGGTGAGAACACACCATAAGGCAAGGCACGTGCGCCATCTGGGTGCCACTGGTTATACTGCTTGCCACCGGGAGGCCTCAGGAAAAACTGGCTTATATGGAGTTTGAGGAGTTCGCCGAATAGGTCGTACGCATAACCGACATGTCGTTCGTGATCGATTAAGTCTGCAAAAACGGGATCGCGTTCGACGATGTTCTGCATGCCGAGGTAGTTGCCGGGGGTATACTTCGGATTTTTAGCGGCGACACGGTCTATTGCGTCGATATAGGTCTGGATCTCTTCATCTGAGATGGCATCTTCGATGAAGATAATACCGTCTTTGTTGAAGGTCTCCCACTGTTCGAGTGTAAATCCGGGTGGTGCGACACGATATTTTTGTTCGGTTCCCATTGATAACTCCTTTTGTTAGATTTTTAAGCAAATTCCGTGCCAGTCTGGAGAATACCACGTTGGTGGGTTTCTTTGCGAAATATTGAGAAAGCACTGCACAGAATAGGGCGGATTTTGTGTCCGATGGCACGAAATGGGGCAGATTTGTCGAAATTACCTTTCTACTTCAGGATAACCATTTTGCGTATGGATGAAATATTATCAGTTTGCAGTTGATAGAAATAGACACCGCTCGCAACCCGTTCACCTAAACTGTTGCGACCGTCCCAATACGCCGCACGGTCTCTATCAGTATAGTAGCCTGCTGTCTGATGCCCAAGCGGTAAGATACGTACTACGCTGCCCTTTGTATCGTAGACGATAATTTGGACCTCGCCGTTGGTTGCGAGTTGATAGGGTATCCATGTCTCTGGGTTAAATGGATTGGGGTAGTTTGGCAGAAGTGCTGTTACTGTGGGGAGCAACGCCACAAGCATTTGTTCTAACACCAAAACGCCGCGCTGAAATGTAGCATCTGTCAGGTTAATTTGCCTCGCTTCTTGGAGCCACTGGTATATCTGGGCATGTGTAGGAGCGACCTCAAAATTGCGATCCGATAACGTGGGTGCGGCAGCTGCATCGACTATTGCCCCCGCAACCAAAGTTAGATCCACGATATTTACGATGCCATCTGCATTTACATCTGACATATTTTTTCCTATTTTCCCAAAGTGAGATGCAACAAGCACCAAATCTTGGATATTTACGATACTATCGCCGTTCACATCGCCATCTGGTCCTTGTGGTTCTGTTATCTGCGCATTTTGAATCCGAGGACACGAACCTTCACCAGTACTATCGGTTAGCAGTATCTTAGATAACTTCAACACGGAGTTCTTGACTGCAATAACTTCAAATGTTAGCGTGGCAAGCGTTCCACCCCCATTACTTTCACCACCGGGAGAGGTAGCTACTAATGTTACTGTGTCCTCTGCTCCAACAAATGCGCCTGTTGAGAGATAATCCCCATTTTCACCTGAAACATAACGGAGCGCAGTGGAATCAAACTGTAAGGTTGCCTGATAACTTACCACAGCTTTCCCATCAGCAATATCAACGGAAAACATTAATTGTGATCCGGGAGCAGGAGACTGTACATTGGAGGGTGAAATACTAACAAAGCCGTTAGCGTTGGAGTAAGGGGCAATATCCCACAACAGAATTGTTTGGTCCCTACTACCGCTTGCAAGTGTATTGCCATTCGGGGAAAACGAGGCAGAATAAACATCGTCCATATGTCCTGAAAGGGTATGTTTATGTTCTCCAGTCTCAGCATCCCATAAACGGATCGTCTCGTCAACGTACCCACCAACACTTGCCAAAGTACAACCATCCGGAGAATACAGGACCGACGTAACTTCACCAATATGATCTGAAAGTGTCTGTTTAAGCTTTCCTGTCGCTACATCCCATAAACGGACTGTATTGTCGAAGTATCCTCCTGCACTTGCTAGGGTCCGACCGTCTGGAGAATAAGCCACTGATAAAACTGTACGTGTATGTCCCGTAAGCAATCCAACTTCAGTTCCTAGTTGTAGATCATAAAGCCAAATACCAAGGTTGTTCCCGACTGCAAGCTGAGCACCATCAGGTGAATAAGCAACTGACTGTATACCCGGAACAGGTCTGTTGAGAGTTAACTTGGTACGTCCCGTTTCGGCATCCCATAAACGAATCCCATTAGAACCTCCTCCCGCCAAGGTGCCACCATCTGGAGAATATACAACAGAATGGACATAACCAGAAAAGCCAGTAAGTGTTAACTTGCGGTGACCGGTCTCTGTATCCCACAAAGATCCTCCACTTGAAAGGGTACGACCATCTGGAGAATACACGACTGAACGACCACCATCAGTAAGCGTCAACTTGTGTTCTCCAGTCACAGCATCCCACAGATCTACCTTACCGGAACTACCGCTGGCGAGTGTCCTACCATCTGGAGAATATGTCACAGCGGTTACACCACCACCTCTCCCGAGGCGAGCTATAGCACCTTCAGGTAACCCCAACTGTGTAAAACCTTGGGCAAAGGCGTCTGTCAAATAAAAAATTGGAACGAAAAATATAATTAAAAAGATAGAAAGGTTTTTGTTTTTCAAGTGCATCATTCTCCTTTATGGTAATGGGATACAGAATTAACCTGAATTAATTCCACAAGATGATAGTGGAAACTTAAAGCATACCTTATTTTCAGTCTATAGGTTAAAATTAACTTTCGAAAGAGACACCAATTTCCTCTAATTTATCAATCTGTACTGTTCTGGATCGGATAACAAATGTTTTTCTCTACTTCAAAATAACCATTTTACGAGCGAATGATCTGTTATCGGTAAATAGATGATAGAAGTACACACCGCTTGCAACGCGCTCTCCTATAGCGTTACGCCCATCCCAATACGCAGCACTCTGTCGGTCCGTATAGTACCCGGCACGTTGATGCCCAATATATAGTATCCTAATTTCCATGCCCTTTATGTCATAAATCGAAATCCTCACAGTGCTGTCAGTTGCCAGTTGGTAAGGTATCCATGTTTCCGGGTTGAATGGATTCGGATAGTTTGCAAGTAACTGTGTGTCGCCAGGAAGTGTGGCAATCACAGGTGCTGCTGTAGCTGCATCATCTACTTCAAAACGGACAATTTCAGTGAAGTCCGCCTGAAGCTTGTTGTCTGCCTTATCCCATACCGTCATCTCAGCCAATCCCCAGATACCGGGAGCACTCCCGACAGGTAAGATAATTGTCTTTTCATAAATTTCATAGACAGTTGGATCTCGGGAAAAATAGACACCCCAAAAATCCTTATCGTAATGTCTAAAGAAGTGCGTTACACCTTGAGGGTCGCGTAAACGCATGTCTGTTTTTGCATATCCGCTGATGTCATCCTTAACGCGAAAAGTGATGTTAACCCGCGTCTCACCATTTGGAGCTTCTGGATGCATTGACTTTGCTTGAATTGTAATTCGATTTAAATCAAGCACAGATGGATTTAAATCCGGGTTTGTCGTCTGAATTTCAATAGATGCTGGCAACTCATCATCCCCACCTTCTGTGAAGTATACCATATTGCTGTTTTCTGCTAAATCTTTCATGGAAATGCGATTAATTTTGTAAGTGCCACTTGGAAAATAGTCAGGCACAGGAAGTTGAACACTTGCCTCCCAGAGTCCATCTCCTTCTTGGATATATTCTCCCCATTTTTCTACATGGGAGTAGGTTTCGTCACGGTCATCGTTTATTCCTGCATAAACTCCACTAATCCCATTCTTCTCAACAAGTTTCCAACGCGCGGTCACAATTTGATAGGCTTTTCCTTCTCCAGTGGTTGCATCGGATAAAGTGAGTTGCATTGAGTTGGGAATATATTGTGGGGCTTCAGTATCTGCAAGCGGATTCTCAATATAAAGTTTCCAGCCAAAATCGATTGTTGGAGCTGCGAGTCTCTCATTACGTTGGGCATCCCAGATTCGGATAGTGTCTGGTGCCCAGTAACCATTTGCTGCATATTTTGATAACATTGCCTGTCCGCGCAAAATGTGTCCAGAAGCAACGTGCGTTCCATTAGCATCAATTGGAGACAACCACGCAAGGTCAAAAAAAGTGCCTTCCTCACTAAAAACTCGAATATATGCGGTTTGTGCAGTATCTAATTCACTTTCCCCATGAATTTCAATCTCTACTGATATGAGTTTATCTTCCTCGGGCTCCCCTTCAACCATTATATCAACCCGTATGATTCGTCCTGGATATACGTAGTCCGGGTAGAGATTGTAAACCTCAAATGTTAAATCCTCTCGTATTTTTGAAATATAACGGGTACCATGCATGACTCGGTTTTGAATAAATTCATATTTGGCAGGTGAACGAGAGCGAAGTTTGTCAGGATTTACGATGTAATAACTAATGCTCTCTGCCATATCCTCATTCGGATTTACATTGTGCGCGTAGGCTGAAACGAACTCAACCTGTTTGGTCGTTGACCAACCATCTTTATCATCGGGATTTTTAAACCAGCCGCCGTGCTCGATCCAATCTTGTTTGAGTTGCTCGTCAAAAAGATGTGCCCACAGGAAATGCGCTTTTTCATGGAGGATCAAACGGTAGATATAATCTGGACCTTGCCCCTTGAAAGCAGATTCCATAAATTCAATATAGCCTGCACTCGGCCATGCGACAGCGGGCGCACCTGGGTAAAGTGGATGTGGTGTTCCATCTAAACGTCGGACGAGATATTTCAACCCCGGCGTTTTGAGCATGCCTGATGGATACTCCTCAAGCATAGATACAAGTGCTATCAGCTCTTCGGATTTAAAGGTTGAGAAGCGACCCGCGTGTTCACCTGTCGTGTGTCGTGTGAGTTCGCTATAATCGGGGATGTTTGTCCTAACTGCGTAGCGTTCTTGTAATATACGCTCAAGTGCGTATCTATCTGCTCCATTATCAGTTACAAACCGAACTACTCCGCTATGAAGCCGTTTGGAAAAATACCTACCTCGAACACCCTCAATTTCTGCTAACAATGGATTCGCATATGTAAACACAGCACGAGCAATAGTGACAATTCTCTGTTCGCCTTGGTATTTAATGGTGATGTCCCCTTGAATGTGCCTGTCCCTAAGTCTCCATATAGAAGGTTGTACTCTAGGGATTCCATCACGAGGGTTGTTTGTTTCTTGCGGTACGGATTCAAAAGTTTGGAGCAACCTGTAAGCACGACCTGGACTCCATTCAGGACCAAGATATACAGAATACTTTCGCATTAACGCCAAGGAGGCACTATGGGACGCGATCTGTATCGGCTCGTCGAGTATTGTCACCTCTATAGGTTTAATAATCGATGCGCTTTCACTGCCTTCTGGGGTTTCATCTATCTTCCATTGGTAGGTAAAAGGTTCGCTTTGAGCGTAGGGATTGCAAATCCCTCCTACGATAAGGATAATTAAAATTAGAGAGAATCTGAAGGTTTTCACAATTCTTTCGATGATAGGATAGGCTTGTGTAGGCATCTGTATTCCTTACAAACAGATTAACTTGAATGAAGTGTCAGCATTAAGAATACCACATTGTACCGAAAGCGTCAAGATTTCTTGTACGGTTTTCAATGGTCGGGATTCGGAGATCCCTCCTACAGAACCGGAAAGAGGCAGAAGTTGGGAAATATGCACATCGCGAACGGAAAACAAGGGATAATTTGTTAATAACGTTGACTTTATATATTAAATAGTGTATAATGCGCGGAAATCTGGCGAATTATTCTGTAACACGTGATAATTTACTGTTTGGGGCAAAACCTTACTCTGGAGGTCCCAATAATGAATTCCCGACACTGTGTTCACTTCGCATCGCAAGGTTCTACTGGCTCGGATTCGTTGGCAATTTTGCGCCTCCGCAACGACGAATTGATAAGTATCGGTCTCTATTATCAGCTGGCAGTCAACAACGGCGTAAAAAGTCGGGGTTACAAACCCCTCCCACAAAGAGCGGATCCATGTGTCCATTTCTATCAACTGCGAGCGGATGAGACTCCGCTTCCTGCGGAAGATGGGAATCCTCAACGGTTGAGGTCGGCGTCAATAGTAGAAAGTAACGACTTAATGTGGATCAGGAATTGTTGATCGGCATTGGGTTATTTTTTTCTTTTACAGAACTTATGCAAATTGAACAGAAATAGCGTGTATTTAACCCCCTAAAGAATCAACGGTATGAATGCCTCATGGCATTCCCCGCCCCTTATCAGGGGGACTTTATGAGGAAATGCGTAAGTTCTATTCTGTTAATAAGTGCGGCATTTTCCTGTTGTGTTACCCAAAACGGTAAGGATTTCTAAGTTGATTTATTAACAATGCTATCCGCAATTTCGTTTTATGGGATAGGATTTAACTCTCCCCAGTCAGGGACGAGGAGGAAATTCTGATGGAAGCCCTCAAGCGAATTATAGGCGTTGTGCTTATCGTCATTGCGGCGATCGTCGCCATCCATACAGTTCTTGAGCCTATTTACCACACTTCGACCGATGATAACCCCTATAGTCCCATTTGGAACTATATTAACCCGCTCTCTGCTATCTCATTAATTCTGGGAGTGATATTCGGCTATATCCGCATGAGCCGTGCGGGTGAGGACGCAAGCGTTCAAGAGTTTATAGCGGGGAATACGCTATTCTACGGCTTTATGTTCGCATCCATAATCTTCTTCTGGAACTGGTTCGGCATCAGTGGGGTCGGGCAAGACTTTACTGGCGTGGGTCATGGAACCCGAGGATTGGTGTGGATTCTCGTCGATGCAACCCTCCCATTGTTGAATGGTGCGATGGGTGTTCATCTGCTGCGCTCGAGTGGATAGGTAATAGGGTTGTCTTTGTAACGGACCTAAATGTAAAGCGCGTGCTTCTATGTGCGCGCTTTATTTTTTTATGGATTTTTTTAGGGATTGTTGATAGTCTTAAGATGGCGGTCAGCGGTCAGGGACAAGGGTTATAAGTTATAAGTTATAAGTTATAAGTTATAAGTTAAGAGTCGGGAAGTCAGGTGTCGGGATTACAAATCCCTCCTACAGAAGATAAGAAGTTAAGTCGGGATGCGGAGATCTATCCTACAGGGTTATAAGTTATAAGTTAAGAGTCGGGAAGTTAGGGTCGGGATTACAAATCCCTCCTACAGAAGATAAAAAGTCAAGTCGGGATGCGGAGATCTATCCTACAGGGTTATAAGTTATAAGTTATAAGTTATAAGTTAAGAGTCGGGAAGTCAGGTGTCGGGATTACAAATCCCTCCTACAGAAGATAAGAATCTAAAGGGAGATATTTATGGAAATAAGACCGAATCGAGTTAAACAGAAGTTAGCAGATGGTGATCTGGCGTATGTTATTTCGGGGTTAACGAATGCCGATGATATAGATATTTTCGGTCCGAACGGATTCGACGGTGTGTGGTTGGAAGGTGAACACGGCGCGGTTGATGCGTCTCGACTTGGGGACTTGACGCGGGCATGTGATCTCTGGGGTATGACCTCTATCACACGCGTTAATCGCAACGATCAAGGTCTTATCTATCGCACATTGGATTGTGGTTCAATGGGTATCTGTGTCCCACACGTCAACACGAAAGCGGAGGCACAGAACGTTGTGGATGGCACGAAGTTCGCACCGATCGGTCACCGCGGTATGTATACCAGTCGGCAAGGTTATGGTGTGGACGACTATTTTGATGTTGCCAACTCGCAAACGCTCGTGATCGTCTTGATTGAAGATATTGTCGCGGTTAATAATCTGGACGAGATCCTTACCGTCGATCATATTGACGTGTTTTTCGTTGCACCGTCAGATTTAGCGACTTCTATGGGTCACATCGGGAACCTTACGCACCCGGATGTCCAGAGCACCATAGATTCTGCGCTCGCTCGTATTCAAGCGGCGGGACGGGTTGCTGGAACTTTGACGACGGACGCGACTGTTAAAAAGTATGTACAAGCAGGCGTACGGTTTTTGATGACTGGTGTTGGGGGATGGATTACGGCGGGTGCAGCAGCGTTCAAAGAGAGTGCGGAAGGCGCGAAGTCCTGAAGTATTTGAAGTGGCGGCGGACTTGTTTTTTATGGAAAAGCATGGCCGCTGCCATATATGCGATGGCGGCTTTTGCACACTAATTCAGATTAGAATATCTAACAAATTTTGTGATACAATATACTTAAATTACACTATTTAAAAACGGGAGGCAGCATAATGCAGAAACAAGTAAAAGCAGCACCAACAGTCGTCTATCCCGAATCAGATGGAAAACCTATGGCAGAATCCGATCGACATCGAAAATTAATGGTGGATTTCATTCTCATGCTTGAAGATCATTTCAAGGATGTCAATGACGTGTATATCTCTGGAAATCTGCTGATGTATTATGAAGAGGGAAATATCTATAAATCTGTGTTTCCTGATGTGTTCGTCGTCTTCGGGGTCAGTAAAAAAGATCGTCGCACTTACAGAACGTGGGAGGAGGGACACACACCTGATTTTGTGTTAGAGGTCGCGAGTCCAAGCACATATAACAAGGATATAACCGACAAGAAAGAACTGTACGCATCTGTGCTTGGTGTTCGTGAGTATTACATCTATGACCCTTATGGAGAGGTATATCCACATTTTCAAGGGTATCGTCTGGTAGATGGTGTGTATGAAGCAATAGAATTTGTAGCTGGACGCTTGTCGTCAGTTGTGTTAGGTTTGGAATTAGGTGAGCGCGATGGGATTCTGAGTCTCTACGATACGAGTCGTTCAGGGTGGATCTCACCACCTAAAGAGCGGATTACGGACGCTGAAACTCGTGCCTCACAAGCAGAAGCACGCGCTGAAAATGCAGAAGCTGAACTTGCTAAGGCTTTGGCTGCTCTGAAACGCCTTCAGGAAAAGACGGACGATAATTGACCCTGAGAATAGGAATGTGTGATAGGTGTATTCGTTCGGGCACGGGGACCCGAACAAACATACGGATGGAGACGAAGGATGCCTTCAGGCACGCGGACCCGAACAAACATGCGGATGCCGGTAGAGTGCTTCGGAAATTACGCCAAGAAGGTTATGCTACCCGATGCTTCTCTGCCTTGCCAGACTGCGCCTGTTGGATACGTGTGGCTCTCTACGAAGTCAGGGGACATTTCAAGTCCCCAACCGGGAACTGTTGGGGTAACATAGGCACCGTTGCTGACCTGTATCGGATGCAAGAAGACCTCTTCTTGGAGGAAATTGAGGTATTCAACGACCTGTGTTTCTGAATGCGCGGCAACACATACCTGATCCCAGATGGCGTAGTGTTGAATCATGTTGCATAAACCGATGCCGCCGCCGTGTGGACAGACGGGGATATTATACTTCGCTGCCATTAGGATAACTCCCAAGACATCGTTGACGCCGCCTAACCGGGTTGCATCAATTTGACAGAATTGAATCGCTCCACTGGTTATCAACTGTTTGAAAATAACAGGCGACGGGACCTGCTCTCCTGTTGCAACACCGATGCCGTATTTCTCTAAAGCACGTGCGATTTTCACAAAGCCGAGAACATCGTCCCGCGCTGTTGGTTCCTCAATCCACGTCGGCTTGAACGCTACCAGCTCTTTCATATAGGCGATTGCTTCATCGACCCCCCAGATCTGGTTTGCGTCCAGCATCAAAAGTGCCTCTGCACCAATTGCCTCACGGATGAAGGCGAGTCGTTTCTTATCAAAGTCCAAATCTTGCCCGACCTTCATTTTGAAGCAGTTAAGTCCTGCTGCTTTTACTTGATTTACCGTCTCGATAATCTGTTCGTCGGTTAAACCGAGCCATCCAGCGGTGGAATAGGCTTTCGGTCCCTGCTTACGGAGTGTCTGCTCGCGGGCTTCGCGGCTGTCCGAATGTGTGTTGAGAATCTCTGTTGCTTCATCAGGTGTTAGCGCATCGCGAAGGTATCGCCAGTCGATAGATTGGACAATTTTTTCTGGCGGTAAATCGACGAGGAGTTTCCAGAGCGGTTTATCGGCGAGTTTTGCCCAGACGTCCCACATGGCGTTGACAATGCTACCGACTGCCATTCGGTTAACCCCGTCTGCGAGCCAGCGCAATTGGTGGTGATCAATGAGAAGTCTGTGAAATTCTCCCGGATCCGCGACAAAGGTTTCTATGTCCATCCCGACAACGAGTTGCGCAAGGTCCTTGACCCCGTAAGCGATCCAGTCGTTTCCGGCACCGGCGGTGAAAGCGACTGAAATGCCGATATGTCCTGTGTCGGTCTCCAACGTTGTTAGGACTGCAGAATAGTTTGGTTTTTTGTGGAAAGGGTCGGAACCGAGTAGTGTATCGGATGTAGGTACTCGTAGGTCGACGACGTTAACATTTTTGACTTTACCTGAAATTTGCATATTTGGTTTGATCCTTTTTGTATGGTGAATATAATATCCAAAGTCGCCATAGTGTATCTCATAAATAGTCAAGGGTATTGTGCAGGTAAAAGAACCCCCTAAATCCCCCTTATCAGGATAGTGTATCTCATAAATAGTCAAGGGTATTGGGCAGGTAAAAGAACCCCCTAAATCCCCCTTATCAGGGGGACTGGCAAAATATCCGTTGATAGGTGATATACAAACTGGTCTTTATGAGATAAGTTCTATAATGTTTGAATTTAACATGCGATTTTTGCATCTATTATGAAGGCATTTGTGTTTGTTGTCAACTTCCATGGTCAGATGTTGGGATTTTCAGAACTTGTATACCTGACATACAAATATTGATGATTTGTTGAAAAAAAATTCATTTTTTGCAGGTTGCATGATATAATGCAGTTTTGTACACGTATTAATTGCGACGCATTGTATCATAAATTATAACTTAATATGATACTCTAAGTCGCGCTTTCGATTAGAAAATAAATATGAAAATTTATACTAAATTTGGTGATTCTGGAGAAACCGCGCTATACGGCGGAACAAGGTTAGGGAAAGATGCTCTACAATTTGAGGCGATTGGCACTGTTGATGAACTGAATGCCCATATCGGTTATGCGGGGACGTTGATTGACGATCCCGATCTTTCGGAACTGATAGCAAGGATCCAAAATCACCTGTTCGCAGTCGGGTCGGACTTGGCAACGCCAACCACTCATTCAAAAGCCTCTGAAATGCGAATATCAGGGGATTTCACGACAGAGATGGAGACTGCGATAGACACGCTTTCTGAGGAGCTTCCACCTCTCAGGAATTTTATTTTGCCGGGTGGATGTCCTGCCGGTGCTATTTTACACATTGCGCGGGTCGTATGCCGTCGAAGTGAACGTTGTGTCGTTCGGCTCGCACATGAAACAGAAGTTAATACAGAGATACTTCGGAGTTTAAATAGGCTCTCAGATCTCCTGTTTGTTCTTGCACGTACGGTAAACTGTCGTGCGAACGCTCCGGAACCGATTTGGGAATCGTAGATTCTTGGGGATTTTCCAGTTGATGTGTATGTGACGGTCAGACTGTTACGGCACACGGAGTGTGTCTACTACTTTATATAAGTGTGTCTTCTACTTTATATACCTGTTACGGAGAACCCACGGAGTGTGTCTACTACTTTATTACCTGTTACGGAGAACCCACGGAGTGTGTCTACTACTTTTAATCAGCTCACGACGGCACACGGAGTGTGCCTACTACTTTTAATCAGCTCACGACGGCACACGGAGTGTGCCTACTACTTTATATACATAGAAAGGAATTAATATTTAATTTGAAGACAATATTTAGAGACCCAGTTTTTTGTAAGGGATTGCGAATCTCGATTTTAGTCATGTTTGTGTTCTGCATGCTCTGGCTACCGAGTGCTGCTGCACAAGACCATCAAGATTTGACGGCGTGGAGTTTACCAGAAGGTGCGGAAACACGGCTCGGAACTGGATGGCTAACGAATGCGGCATCTTCCTTCTCGTTAGGCACTGATCCTAATAAGCGGACCCGCCTTCATCCGGGTTGGCTAACGAACGGTGCTCCATCCCCTGATGGAAAGCGGATGGCGGTAGCGAGTTCAATCGGTGTTTGGATTTATGATACCGAATCAGGTGAAGAGTTGAATCTTCTAAAACCGGAAACGGCTGCTTACATCGTGGTGGCAGCGTACAGCCCTGACGGGAAAACTGTCGTAGGGGGCAGCATAGATGGACAAGTGTCCTTATGGGACGCAGAGACGGGAGATCTTAAAAACACACTTATCGGACACCAGAACGGGGTCTATACGGTCACTTTCAGCCCTGACGGGAAACTGATAGCAAGTGCTGGATGGGATGAGAATGTGCGACTGTGGGATGCTAAAACGGGAAATCCGATCAGAGTTCTTAGGGGACACACCGCTGATATATTCAGTTTAAATTTCAGTCCTGACGGGACTACGCTCGTCAGTGGTAGTGCAGACGATACTGTTCGTCTCTGGAACGTTGCAACAGGGAAGACCATCAGAGACTTTAAAGCCCCGCCACCGGTCTTCGATGCGCATACGGAGAATGTGTTGAGCGTGCGTTTTAGTCCTGATGGCAAAACCGTTGCGACCTCGAGTGAGGACAAGTTGATTCGGATCTGGAGTGCTGAAACGGGAGACCTCCAAGCCGAACTTTCAGATCATACGTGGTATGTTACGAGTGTGAATTTCAGTCCGGACGGTGCAACCCTCGTTAGTGCAAGCCTTGACAACACAATCCGGCTCTGGGATACTACTTCGTGGGAACTCAAAACCACCTTCACAGGTCACACAGACGGGGTTTTACAGGCATATTTTAGTGCTGATGGAAAAACCATTACGAGTGTGGCACGGGATTACAGTGTCCGAGAGTGGGATGTTGAGAACGGAGCGGAATTGCGTTCCTTTGACGTCACAGGTAGCCAAGAGGTATTCAGAGCAGTCAGCTTCAGCCCGGATGGTAGAACCCTCGCTACAGGAGGCTCTGACGGCACAGTTGCGCTGTGGGATACCGACACTTGGGCACTGAAATCCGATCTCATGCCGGTCCACCCGCTTCTCACTGCACATCTTGACGGTGTCTATGCCCTGAGTTTCAGCCCCGACGGTAAACTGCTCGCAAGTGCCGGATGGGACGAAAGGGTTCGGTTGTGGGAGGTAGAAACGGGAAATCATGTATATTCCTTTTTAGGTCATACGGCTGACATATACGGTTTGAGTTTCACGCCAGATGGCAAAACGCTTATCAGTGTCAGTGAGGATGACTCTATCAGGATCTGGGATGTCGAAATCCTACAGCCTAAAGGTTTCTTCAGAGGGCATACAGATGATGTAACGGCTGTGAGTATCAGCCCGGATGGTAACACGGTTGCGACTGCGAGTCTTGATAAAACGGTCCGACTTTGGGCTACTGAGACGGGCTCCCTCAAACGAACGCTCCGACATCCGTGGTTCGTGAAGAGCGTGGATTTCAATGCAGATGGCAGCATTCTCGCAACCGGCAATGCGGACAATACCGTGCAGCTATGGAACGCTCTGACTGGAGATCACATAGCAACATTGGTGGGACACACAGACGATGTCACAGCAGTGACTTTCAGTCCGGATGGTGCCACTGTTGCCAGTGCGAGTTGGGATAAGACAGTCCGACTCTGGGATACAGAAACGGAAACTCTCCAAACGACGCTTATTGGGCACTCGGAGTGGGTTGAAGGTGTGAGTTTCAGTCCAGATGGCACTATGCTCGCCAGCGCGAGTTGGGACGGTTCGGTGCTCCTGTGGGGGGTAATGTCTACCACACCGCCTGTATTAGAACCTGCGCTATTGGCAGGCGATGTAAATGGAGATGGAACGCTCAACATCCAAGATTTGACACTCTTGGCTTCGCACTTTGGAGAAACGGGTGCATCCCCTGCTGATCTGAATGGCGATGGTAAGGTGGATATTCAAGACCTCGTCTTAGCGGCAAATGCTTTTGCAAATAGTGGTGCAGCACCTGCTCTACACGCACACAGTGCCTATTGGGAAACCGTAGCGACGGAGCAGCTGACCGCTGCTGAAGTCCAAGCCTGGATCACACAAGCCCGACATGCTGGACTGTTTGCAGTCCCCACTTATCGAAGAGGGATTCAGGTTCTACAACAGCTTTTAGCGGCATTGCAGCCTAAAGAGACTGTGCTATTGGCGAATTATCCGAACCCGTTCAATCCAGAGACGTGGATACCGTATCAACTTGCGACCTCTGCCGATGTGACGCTGCGTATCTATGCTGCAAGTGGTGCGTTGGTGCGTATAATGACATTAGGTCATCAGTCTGCTGGCTTGTATGAAAGTCGGAGTCGTGCCGCCTATTGGGACGGCAGGAATGAACTCGGAGAGTCGGTAGCGAGTGGTGTGTATTTCTATACGCTGACTGCTGGTGACTTTACTGCTACCCGAAAGATGTTGATACTTAAGTAATGAAGGAAACGGGTCTGTTACGGCACACGGAGTGTGCCTACTACTTTTAATCAACTCACGACGGCACACGGAGTCCAACCTACAGTACTGTTACGGCACACGGAGTGTGCCTACTACTTTTAATCAGCTCACGACGGCACACGGAGTGTGTCTACTACCTTTAATCGAGTTCACGACGGCACACGGAGTGTGCCTACTACCTTTAATCGAGCTCACGACGGCACACGGAGTGTGTCTACTACTTTTAATCGAGCTCACACACGACGGCACACGGAGTGTGCCTACTACTTTTAATCAACTCACGTTAGAATACTGAATGGCGTAGGTTTTCATAAGTCCTATCCATTTATTATTATTATAAGGAGATGAAACAATGATTTTGAGATTAGCGAATTTGTCTTTGATACTTCTCATCGCACTTATTGCACTGGCGGGTTGTGACAGGGCACAAAGAATGGTGACAGATAGCGTGCCTGAAGATGAAACTATGACCGATATCCCAGAAGGGACGCCAGTAAAGATAGTCTTGTTAATTGACTACCCAGAGGGTGCGAAGGATGCTTATATTGCGTGGGTGGCATCCGTTGTTCCAATACTGCAAGCCCCTGAAGAAATTGTTCGGATCAGGTCCTACGACAATACTGAGCCAGATATGAGTCCTAACCGACTCGTTGAGTATGATTTTAATAGTTTTCTTGATGCGGCGACCTATTTGAACCGCCCAGAGATCGCTGCCATTCTCGAAGACATACCGAATCACTCAAGCGACGTAACCGTACACACATTTATCCAACGTTCTGACTATGCCAAAGGCGAGGAAGGCAATTGGATGATTAAAGGTGTCTATCTTATTGACTACCCGCTTGGTGGAAAACAAGCATATCTGGACTGGCTTGATTCTGTTTCCGCAGCGATCATTGGGCCTCCGCAGTTGAAAGCGGTCGCCTCTTATGATAACTATTACGGTGAATCTCCACACCGGTTTGTTGAGATGGAGTTTGCCAGCCAAGAAGATGTCGAGGCTTATGAGCAATTGGAAGATATACAGGCTATTGAGGAGGAGTTTGATAAACGTGCGGGCAGCTGGGCACTGCATATATTTGAGTTACGTTATGATTACATCAACGAATAATATTTCATACAGAACTTACGCAAATTGAACAGAGAAAGAAGACATTTTGCTGAAAAGTGGGTGTTTCGTTGTAGTTAACCCCCTAAAGAATCAGAATCAACGGTATGAAGCCCGTGCGGGCTTCCCCGGGTATGAATGCCGTATGGCATTCCCCGCCCCTTATCAGGGGGACTTTAAGAGGAAATGTGTAAGTCCTGTCATAGTTTTATGTTTTTGTAGGCGCGCTATCTTGGCGCGCCTCTCTTTTTTCCACCTTATCGGGCGGGTCCTGGTCCGCTGTGTTTCCTACCGAATGCCAAACTGTGTGGCTCCTCAAAGGGTCGAAACGGCACCATATCCGCTATCTCCTGAAGTCGTTCTAACACCTCTGATGGCAAGGGACCTGCTTCAACGGAACGCACATTCTGTTCAACCTCCTCTACGGATCTCGCCCCAACCAGCACAGTAGATATATCGGGATTGGATATAACCATCCGTATACCCACCTCTGGAAGTGAGAGTCCGAGTTCATCCAAAAACCGATAGAGTGCTTTGAACTGTTCCTGACGTGGACGGCTAAGCCACCAAGCCCCTGTCTCCACTTCAGCATGTCGGCGAGACAACGCCCCTTGCTGTAAGGGTGCCCCGATTACAATTCCCATATTCTGTCGTTTCGCTTCAGGAAAAATTGAGATTGCGGCTTCGCGCCAGAGCAGGCTATAGTTCTGCGCTGCCAGCACCACGTCGTAAACGCCTGTTGCCATAATCGCGGGTAGTTGATGTGCGGTTGTGCCACCTAATCCAGTGAAACGGACAATCCCTTCCTCTTTGAGTTCCGCTAACAACTCACAGACAGGTCCATCAAAGGTTTCGTGGCTTGTCCACCAATCGTATTGTCCGGGACGATCGGGTTCATGCACCATCAAAATATCAATTGTATCCCTTTTCAGCAAACGCAGACTCTCTTCAACCGACTGACGTAAGCGTTGTTTATCCTTCGGATCGAAAGGTTGGGGTCTACCACCAATTTTCGTGGAAAGATAGTGGTGCTGTAGCACGCCGTCCAAGGCTTCCCCAACGACTTCTTCACTGTCGGCATAGTTCGGTGCGGTATCAACGTAGTTGACACCAAGCTCTAAAGCGCGTCGGATAGCGTTGCACCCGTCAGCGCGATTCCTTCCGCCAGCTGTTGAAACAAAGAGTCCTCCCATTCCTAAAACACTCACTTCAAGTCCTGTTCGTCCGAGAATTCGTTTTTCCATGGCTCCGCCTTTCCGCGTAAGAATCGGGGTTACAAACCCCTCCCACAAAGAGTAGATCTCATAATCTGAAAAGTTGATATATGATAGAACAGAGTTTACAATAGATGTTGGCTTGCGTAAGAATCGGGGTTATAAACCCCTCCCACAAAGAGCAGTCAGCAGTCAGTGGTCAGAAAGAATCGGGGTTACAAACCTCTCCCACAAAGAGTAGATCTCATAATCTGAAAAGTTGATATATATGATAGAACAGAGTTTACAATAGATGTTGGCTTGCGTCAATGTGTAATCAGGGTCATTTAGTTTTCCAGTAATTCTACGGGGATGCCCGAACTTGTTCGGGACACGATACAAGAACCCGAATAAATTCGGGCATCCGGATGTAAAAGGGTTATAAGTTATAAGTTAAGAGTCGGGATTACAAATCCCTCCTACAGAAGAATTAAACGTCGGCTCAAGGGAAAATTTGTTTGACACTGCCGGGTTATATGTGCTAAATTGATTACCAAGGTTATTGAAACGATCTCACATCTTAACTCGAAACCTGTGGAGAATAGGAGGACAGGCGGTATGAGTGATTTACAGTTGCAACAGTACCTCTTTGACGTGCAAGGCTACCTTGTTATCGAAAATGTTTTGAGCCCAGAAGAGGTTGCAACGCTCAATCAACACATTGACGATCAACAACTTCCCACCCCCGGAAAGGTCCAAAGATTTGGGAGCGCGCCTGATGGTTCCGGCTTTCTGCAGTGGGGAAAACTGTTTTGCGATCTACTCGATCATCCCAAAATTATGCCGATACTTCGGTTTCGCTTAGGTGATTGCTTTCGGCTCGACCGAATTTACGGGATGTATATGCGGGAAGGCATGCCACGCGGACATCTACACGCCGACTACGGTGCTACTTCTCCAACAGCAAGAGCCAAGCCGGGGGAGTACTACTCTTTCCGGGATAATCAAATTCTTAATGGATTTGTCGTTGTGACATTTAATCTCGCTGACACCGGACCGGAACACGGGGGGTTTTGCTGTATCCCCGGTAGCCATAAGAGCAATTTCAGGCTGCCCCATCAAATAGCTGAAGCACCGCAAGAGGCACCCTCTGTCATTATTCCAAATGCGCCTGCTGGTTCGGCGATCCTATTCACGGAGGCACTCACTCACGGCACAGCGGCGTGGAACGGTAAGCACCAACGCAGATCCCTGCTGTATAAGTATTGTGTTTCACATACCGCGTGGAAAAGTGATCGTGTCGCACAGCCGGAGGGTATAGAGTTAACAGAGCGTCAAAAGATCCTCTTCCGTGAACCTGCCGACCCGTATCGTCATTTCCCATCGTTGTTTGATGTAGCATAGTTGAAAGTAGAGGTAGACCCGAACACTGATATGCCAAATTTCACGCAGAACCAATTAGAGAAAATCACAACGGACATCTTTGAAGCGGGAGGTGTTCCAAGTGACGAAGCAGCGATTATCGGAGAACTGCTCGTCGCTTCAAACCTTGCTGGACATGATTCGCACGGTGTCCTCCGCATCCCACAGTATATTGGACTTATTGAATCCGGTTTAATCCAACCCGGTGCGCCGCTGGAGATTGAGCGTGAATCGCCTTCACATGCGCTCATCAACGGCAATTGGGGATTTGGGCATGTCATCGCACAAAAAGCAATGTCGCTTGCGATTGAGAAAGCAAAGTCAAGCACTATCAGTGCTATCAGCGTCTACAATTGTAACCACATTGGACGTATCGGAAGTTATCCGATGATGGCAGCTGAAGCCGATATGGTAGGCATTACGATGGTGAATGCAGGTGGGACGGCACTCTATGTCGCTCCGTTCGGTGGACGAGACGGACGACTAGCGACGAATCCGATTGCGATTGCGACCCCGACACGCGAAGGACATCCCATGCTGCTTGACATTACGAGTAGTGTTGTTGCGCAAGGTAAGATCCGCGTTGCGCTTAACCGTGGGGATTCTGTGCCGCTCGGTTGGCTCATGAATAGTGAAGGTGAACCGACATCGAATCCAGAGGACTTGATGGAATCTCCGCCGGGTGCGTTGTTACCGCTGGGTGGGATTGTCGGACACAAGGGTTACGCTCTCGGTTTGATGATTGATATTTTAGGGGGTGCGTTGTCGGGTGCCGGGTGCAGCGGTTCTGGAAATACACGCCTTCAGAACGGTGTCTTGATGATTGCGCTGGATATTGCTAACTTTACATCGCTTGACGATTTTTACGAACATGTTGATGGACTCGTTGACCACGTGAAAGCCTCACCCACCGCACCGGGATTCGATGAAATTTTGACACCCGGAGAGATTGAGGCACGCCAAACTGCGGATCGTTTGCGTGAAGGTATTCCGATTGATGATGAAACATGGCGGCAGATTCGAGAGACGGCTGCGGAGGTCGGGATATCCGAACTTGAGTTTTGAGCCAATTGAAACTTCCTGTCCAGACGATTATATTCGACTTTGACTATACGTTGGTGGAATCATCGCGTGGAACGATCGACGGGGTTAATTTTGCATTTGGCAAAATGGGTTTACCGCTCGCTTCCGATGCTGCAATTCGGCAGACAATTGGTTTATCGTTACCGGATATACTGACGGCATTAGCAGGGGAAGCATATAGCAAGCAGCTCGACGAATTTACCCGGTTATTTTATCAACGTGCCGATGAGACCATGGTTGCATTGGCGGAGTTTTATACAGGTGTGCCAGAGACAGTGAAGGCGTTGCGGAGACTTGATATTCAACTTGCTATCGTCTCTCAGAAACGTCGCGACTACATTCAAGGGATTCTTAGGCGTGGGAATTTGTTAGATGCGTTTCCCGTTATCGTTGGTGGTGGGGATGCGCCGTATAAGCCTAATCCTGAAGGCTTACTGAAGGCGGTAGAACAGACGAACAGCACACCGCAAAATTGTGTCTACGTTGGGGATAGTAAAACGGATGCTGAAACAGCCCGGCGTGCTGATATTCCGTTTATTGCTGTGTTGTCGGGTGTCACGCCACGCCCTGCTTTTGAGGATTACGATGTTTATGCGGTTCTTGAAGGTGTGCTTGGATTATTAGATTTAGAACCGATTAAAAAATTGCGATAGTGTTAACAATAGGGTAGAGGAATGAATAAGGTTCATTATCTGAATCGCAGATTACGGAAGAATTCGGGGTTACAAACCCCTCCCACAATGTAAGTATTCGGAAGAATTCGGGGTTACAAACCCCTCCTACAATGTAGTATTCGGAAGAATTCGGGGTTCAAACCCCTCCCACAATGTAAGTATTAGGTTATTTATTATTAATCGATGTCTGAAAAAAAGAGGAATCAGGAAGAACTTTTTATACAACTGCTCGAAAAAGCAGATAGCTTGTTGACACACTTGGGCGGACTCCCTGTTCAACCGTCGAGTGCGATGCTTGACGACTATATCGCTTTTCGGTGGCGAGCGCAGAATGGGACAGGGCATTTAATTCCGGTTAAACATCCGAATCTCGTAGGTTTATCGGATTTGATTGGGATAGCGCGACAATCTACGGAACTCGATAGGAATACACGGCAGTTTTTACAGGGATTGCCTGCTAACCATGTGCTGTTATGGGGTGACCGCGGCACGGGTAAATCTTCACTCGTAAAGGGGATGCTGGCACGTTATGCTGATGATGGACTTCGGTTGATCGGGGTGAGTAAAGAGGGACTTGTCCACTTACAGGAGATTGCTGAGGTATTATGGGAACGTCCAGAACGGTATATCCTCTTCTGCGATGATCTCGCCTTTAGCGAAGATGAACCGGAGTATCGCGAGTTGAAAGCGATGTTAGAAGGCGGTATCTCTGCTTGTCCAGATAATGTCATTATTTATGCTACATCAAATCGTCGACACTTGATGCCTCGACAGGTGCGCGAAAATCGCTTTCCACAGAATGAGGAAGACGAATTATACCCGCGGGAAGCGACAGAAGAAAAGGTCTCGCTGAGCGATCGTTTTGGGTTACGCCTTGCTTTCCAACGAATTTCACAAGACACCTATTTACAAATTGTCTCCCATTATGCGGAGAAACAGGGACTTTCCGTTCCGACGGAGGCGTTGCATCGTACTGCGTTGGAGTGGGAGGCATCTTCGAGTGGACGTTCAGGGCGCGTCGCCTATCAGTTCGTGGTAGACCTCGCTGGACGGTTGGCACTTGAATCGAGTACAGACGTATGAAGGTAAATTTTAGATAACAACACGATAGAGGCGAGGTCTCCAACCTCGCCAGTAAAGATGGCATACCCTCTGTGTGCCACAACAACAATCAGTACGGTTCTAACCGTGCATCTATGGAGGTATTTATGAAAACCCGATTGATATTCTATTTCACCCTTACGCTTTTCTTAAGTGGTTTGCTTCTGATACAAACAGCCGACGCTATGCCGAAAAATGGCACATTGCGGGTTAGTGGTGATAATACTTGGGTTGCGTTCGTTGACGGTGAAGAGGTGGCTGCAAGCGGAAACTGGCAAGCTCCTACGGTCAGTGAGTTTAAATTGGACAAAGGCTTCGCACAGATTGCTGTCTATGTCCACGACGCTGAACCCGGTGCTGCCGGTAGAGGTGGATTCCTCGCTGACATTGTTCTTGATGATAAGCCTGATTACATCGGAACGGGTGAAGACGGTTGGCGCTGTGATACCGGTGAACTGCTCGACGATCGAAATGACGGCTGGGAAGAGATAGATTTCGACGATAGCGATTGGGAAGACGAACTCGAAATTTATGAGAAATTCGGTGCGGGGATCTGGGGCTTCGGTGCTCCACAGATGCGTGCAATTCTTAAAGACCCGGATTGTGAAGCGAATTGGGTATGGTGCGGACCTAACGACGGTGAAGACGATATCTATTTCCGATACACCATTGGGACACTTTCCGTCGAACCTGAGGACAAA
Organism: Candidatus Poribacteria bacterium; assembly: GCA_958295815.1. Lineage (GTDB taxonomy): Bacteria > Poribacteria > WGA-4E > WGA-4E > WGA-3G > WGA-3G. The sequence continues at coordinate 2,786,795 of OY282374.1, forward strand.
CTCACCACGACATGGGCACGTGTTAAGAGAGATAAAATGTAGCCTCTGTTTTACCGCAAAAAGGAGAATTTGATGAAAAAGTTAATCATTCCAACAATTTTGGCTTTAGTTTTAGCCTTAGTCGCTCCAAATCTCTGGGCGGCGACACTCCGTATTAACGGAGACAACGCTTGGGTAGGCTTTGTTAACGGCGAAGAGGTCGCAGACGGTAGTAATTGGCAAGAAGCGAGTGTCACAGAATTTGATATGCCTGACGGCTACGCTGTTATCGGTGTCTATGTTCACGATGCTGAGCCGGGAGACACTGGACGTGGGGGTGCGTTGTTTGATGTCATCCTTGACGACGACACTTATATCCCCTCCGATGACACTTGGAAAGCGGATGCTGGTGCGCCGATCGCCGATCGAAATGACGGGTGGGAACAACCCGATTTTGACGATAGCGGTTGGGATAATGCGACCCAACTCGATCAGTTCGGGGAGGGTATCTGGGGTTTCGGTGCAGACACGATGCGTGAGATCTTGAAAGATCCCGACTCAACTGCGTATTGGGTCTGGGCGGGTCCTAATGACGTTGAGGACGATGTATATTTCCGCAAAACTGTTGGAACCCTGCCAACGACGCCTGTTGAACCGGGTGGGAAAGCCACTACGACATGGGGTGCCTTGAAGGCAAGATAATAGATATTAATATTGCAAGATTGGTAGGAACGGTTTCCTAACAGCGTCAATCGAGTGAAACCCAATATTTCCGTATGAAGTTGGGTTTCACTACGTTCAACCCAACCTACGAGTTGTCATTTACAACTCTTCAATCACCTGTGCAATTACGGCAAAAACCGTCTCAATATCGGATTCCTCAAGACACGAATAAGCCACCCGTAACTCCGTCTCGCCAAGAGCGATCGTGCCGATGCCGTGTTCGTTAAGGAGCAGTTGTCGGACGACTTCGGCGTTCCCAGATTTAAGGCGCAGACACGTGAAATAACCGGCGTGGCTCGGGTATACTTCCCAAAGTTTCGCATACCGCGAATTAGATACAACCTTTTTTACCTTCAATGCGCGTCCCTTGAGGATTTCATAGTTTCGCTGTTTCTGTTCAGCGTAGCCTGACGTATTCATCGCTTCAAGAATGAGCGTTTGAGAGACCTGTGATGCGCCGGAGGTATTTGCTCGTATGAGTCCACTCAGCTTCTGTTCGAGGGGTTGCATCGCAGCCTCGCCAAGCCCAAAGGTCATAAACGCCACACGTAAACCCCAAGCATATTCCTCTTTTGTAGCACCGTCTATTTTGACAGGAACTACATTTGGATGGCATCCGACCAATAGCCCGAAAAGCGATTCGTGCATCACTGAGGGATCATACCACAAACCGGCATAAGCATCGTCAACCATAACAAGGATGTGACAACCGGCATCGGCACGCGCTACAATAGCATCCACAATCTGTTGTGCTTCCGTGCGATTAATTGCATAACCAGTCGGATTATGTGGAAAATTTAGAAGAATCAGCATCTTTTCGCCGGTGGTATTGGTGAGCGTCTCGCGAAAGTCGTGTGTGTTAAAACCGTTTGTAGTGTTGAAGAACGGATAAGTATGAACAGCAGCCCCTGCCTTTGTCTGGAAGATTAGACGGTAATTCCCCCAGATTTTATCTGGCAGAATAAGTGGGTCGTTACCATCCACGAAGAGTTCAGAGATTAGACTAAACCCGTGTGTCATACCACTCGTCACAATTGGTAGACTCAGTGTTGTCTCCGTGAGTGAAGGATTTTCTTTTAAAAGATGCGTTCTCCACGCGTCACGTAATTCTGGTTGACCGAGTACGGGTGCGTACCCGTAGACCCCCTCAAGTGTGAGTTCCGGCACCAGTTCCCGCGAAACGGCGAGGTGCATCATATCGCCATCTTCTGAAGCGATCGCACGCGTGGCGTTGAAACGGTGCGCCTTTGTATTCGCCTCCGCCGTCTGGCTTAAGATACCCTTTGGCAGATAAATTCGTTTCCCTAACTCGGAGAGTAGCGCGAAAACCGACGGTGCGGTGTCGCGAATCTGGTCGTTTAGTTCAATTGCTATAGGATTCAAGTCTTGCATAGTTCCCAAAGTCGTGTTCAAGAATAAAATAACAGAGAAAAAATAGAGACATTTTCTGAAGTTAATTGTGGACTGTTAGCAACTAAATGTCAACCGATTTCTGTTAACACCCGTTTATTATAGTAAAACGTGAGTTCGACATAGATATTTCGCGTGAAACGAGTCTGTTACGGCACACGGAGTGCCCACTTCTCCAGATACGGCACACGGAGTGACCACTTCTCCTGTTACGGCACACGGAGTGACTACTTCTCCTGTTACGGCACACGGAGTGTGCCTACTACTTTTAATAATACACACGACCCGGTCCGGTTACGGCACACGGAGTGTGCCTACTACTTTTAATAATACACGACCCGGCAAGAGGATTAAAAAAATATGAAAGCACTTCTGAAAAGTCTGACATTTCTCGTTCTCGTTATCCTTGCAGCCGGTTTCGGCATCGCTGCCTATCTCCTTCAAGCACCGGCAGTCGAACAGAAAGGTGTGCCGAAACTGCAAGTGCACAAACGAACAGCCCTCCGCGGAAGACCGACAGTAGATTCAAAGCCGATTGTATATACCAAAGACGTTTACCGGTTTAGCCTCGATCCACAATATATCAGCAACTTGAATAGCCGTAAATTGGAGCGTGAACTTCTGTTTAACGCCTCGTTGGCGCATCGGTCGAATTTAAAAGCACAACGTTTGGACGAATCCTTGAAAACGGCAACCGATTGGCAAAAAATGTTTGCCGATTTAACAAAAAACATTCGATTCCGTCCGAGTGCATCTCCCATTGAAGTCCTGCTAAGTGGTGAGGAGTGGCTGCTCAGAGATGCTACGGGTGCCGCCTATACAGTCGTCAAATCCGATAATAACGTGAGTGTCTATCTACCCGACCTAAGAGAAGCGTTCGATGCAAACAAAATCTCACTCTCCAAAGATTTGGAAGTCTTAATTGAACAGAAAAACCGACGGTGGATTATCAAAGATAAAGAATATAAACAGTCTTACACCATCCAAAGCACTGAAGGGAAACTGCACGTCTATCAGCAATCAAAATTGACAATTCTCACCTTCCTGTTTGAGACGGATTTAGCGTTCGAGACCTCCCTTGCGAAAGGCAAGTTATCCTCGGAATTATTCCAAGTATTCGTGAAGGAAAACATGTCTTTATCACGACGGGCACAGGTATCAGTAGGCGAGGATGGTGGGAGTTGGGAAGTAAGCAGTCCACCCCTAAAATATAACATTCTCCGTGAAAACAACCGTCTGCGGGTCTATCTGAACCTTGATAGTAAATGGCTCCGCGTCAAAATCGATGACAATACAAAAGGTTGGGTGCAAAGCACACGTGGTACCATTTTTGAGCCGCCTCCACCGACGCTGAGTTCACGTCAGCAAGCTAAAGAACGACTGCTCATTGTAATTGACGAATTGAAAACGAAAATCGGGATTACCAATGAGTAAAATAAAACCCAAGATGTTACGTCCCGGTAGTCGTATCGCAGCGATTTCGCTCTCTTGGGGTGGTCCTAGTACTGTCCCCTACCGTTACCAGATCGGTAAACAGCAGTTTGAAGAAGAGTTCGGTGTAACCGTTATCGAAACAGAACACGCCTTGCGCGATGCAGATTGGCTTGCTAAAAATCCGAAAGCGCGTGCCGACGATTTGATGACGGCTTTCACTGATGACACAATTGACGGTATCATCTCAACAATCGGTGGCGATGATTCGATCCGCACACTCCCATATCTCGATTTGGATCTGATTCGGGATAACCCCAAGGTCTTTATGGGTTATTCGGACACCACTATATCGCATGCTACCTGTTTTAGAGCGGGTATCGTGTCATTCTACGGTCCCTCGTTTATGGCGGGATTTGCTGAAAACGGCGGAATGTTTCCATACATGGTCGATTCTGTCAGACGCACGCTCTTCTCTGCCCAACCAATTGGTGTTATTGAACCGAACCGAACCGAATGGACAGTTGAATATCTACCGTGGGAGAATTCTGAAAACCAATTAATTCGTCGCAAACTGAGCCCGTGTGACGGTTGGAGATTTCATCAGTCGGAAGGGGTTGTTGAAGGGCATCTTTTTGGCGGTTGCGTTGATGTTTTGGATTGGCTTCGCGGGACTGAGTATTTTCCTGCTGCTGGTGATCTGGATGGTGCTATCCTCTTCTTGGAAACCTCTGAAGAGATGCTTCCGCCCTCATTTTTAACGCGATTTGTGAGATGTCTTGCAGCAATGGAGATTCTTGAGGGACTTGGCGGCATTCTACTCGGACGACCCGGCGGCGATGCTAATCCCCACACTTTTCAGGAATACGACGATGCACTCTGTAATGCGGTTCGCGAGGAATACGGGTTAACGAACATGCCGATTGTTACCAACATGGACTTCGGTCATACGGATCCGATGTTTGTCATTCCGATCGGCATGAAGGTTTGTATCGATTCTGCCAAACAGGAAATCGCTATTAACGAGGCAGCGGTTGTGGACGCGTGATTGACTTTTAACTACAAATTGCGTCAGCAAACTACGACGAAAATGAAGATTCTTTTTCTATCACCTACCGTGCCGTTTCCGCTCACCGATGGCGGACGCATTCGGGTTTTTAACCTCCTTAAACAGATTGCGAAGCAGAGCGATGTAACGCTACTCGCCTTGGAAACACAGGAAACAGATGCAGAGGGGGTTGCGGAACTCCAACAGTTAGGCATTACGGTTCATCTCGTTCCACACGCACCAACCCTTCCACGTGTATCGCTTGGCACGCTTGTTAAGGCGTTTCTCAAACGACAACCGATCACCGTCGCCCGCTACGATGTCCCTGCCTATCGCCGGAAGTTCAAGGAACTCATCGCAGAACAATCTTTCGATCTCGTCCACTACGAAATGTTTCATATAGCACAGTTCCATAGGGAGACAGATCTGCCCGGTGTGCTTTCACAACAAAATGTCGATTCCGCAATTTGGCGTAGGCTCTGTAGTGAAACCGTCAACCCGTTCTATAAATTCGCCTATTGGACGCAGCAACTCGCGTTTGAACGCTATGAACGGGTACTCAGCCCTAAATTCGATGCTGTTACGTGTACCTCTGACATCGACGCCGCTGTTTTCCAGCAGTACTGTCCGGAAGATGCTATTGAGATAATTCCGAACGGTGTGGATATTACGCATTATCAGCCAGACTTTCCTGCTGAAGCCCCCGCACACCTCATCTATATCGGGAGTATGGACTGGTACCCGAATGAGGATGCTGTCGCCTTTTTTGCCGATGAGGTGTTACCACGGGTTCAGGAAAAGGTTCCAGATGTCGCGTTTTCAATTGTCGGTGGGAACCCATCGGCGCGCGTGCAAAAACTGGCAGCGCGTGATGGGGTTGTTGTCACCGGTCGTGTCCCAGAGATTAAACCTTACTTTGCTGAGGCGACGGTCTTTGTCGTGCCGCTGCGGATTGGAAGCGGTACCCGCCTGAAAATCCTCGAAGCGTTGGCGATGGGTAAGGCGATTGTTTCTACGACTGTCGGCGCAGAGGGGTTGGATCTCAGAGATGGTGAGGAGATTTTCATTGCCGACGAACCGAATGCCTTCGCCGATGCGGTCATCCAATTGCTAACGGATTCGGAGTTGCGTCGCAGAGTCGGGGAAAATGGACGCGCTCGTGTAGAGCGGGATTATGATTGGCGGAGTATTGGTAGGAAACTGCATGAGGCATATACGAAGATCCACCGTCTGAATCAGGATTAGAGGATTTAATTGTCTGAACCAGGATTTGCTGGATTCAAGGATTTTCAGGATTCTACCAACGAATCGGGGTTACAAACCCCTCCCACAAGAAAGAAGAGGTCGGGAATCGGAGTTCCCTTGTTAGGAGTACGGATTCTAAGATTTCAAGTTTCGAGACCCACAGGAAAGAAGAGGTCGGGAATCGGAGTTCCCTCCTACACAAGAACTGAATGGCTCTGACCACAAACCCAAAAAGTTGATTTTCCTGCTCAGATGTGCTATTATGTTACCAACTTGAACATAACCTTCCTACCTCAATGACTAACCTTTTAAAAGGAGGATTCCAATGAAAATCTTTATTATTATTTTGGCAATCACCGCTTGGCTGATGAGTGCTACTTTAGGGATTGCGGGTGAAGATCCAGATTTAGTAGCTTATTATCCTTTCGAGGGTAACGCGGAGGATGCCTCTGGTAATGGAAATGACGGCGAGATCGACGGTGGATCTAAGTGGGTTAAAGGTAAATTTGGAGATGCTATCGACTTAGATGCGATGGCTTTTGTCGAGTTGCAAATTTCCGATTCTCTCCACGGCGATATTTTCAAAGCAGATCCGTTCACGATTTCCGCTTGGATTAAGCCGAACTTCGAAGGCACCACGTGGGAGCATATTTGGCGGAGTCTCCCCTCGGCTTCTGGACACAATACCTTCTTTCTCAATAAAGACCAAGGTCTTCTCTCTTGGCGTGGACAGGTTGCCGGGTGGACGGTGCTGTGTCAGACTGACCCTGGGATCGTCGAAAAGGATCAGTGGATGCATGTGCTTGTCCAAGGTGATGGCGATAAATTCAGGATTTATGCGGATGGTGAGAAGGTCGCTGAAACCGATTTCCAAGAGACGCGGGGGAACAATGTGACCTACCGTCTTGGTGGCACAGGTGGCGAGACTTTTGCGGGTACAATGGATGATGTGGCGGTCTTTACCCGTGCGTTAGATGAAGATGAGATTAGTCTGCTTCTTGAGGGTGTTGAGACGTTTTTGCCTGTGGAGCCGCGGGATAAACTTGCGACTCGCTGGGGTGATATTAAACGCTCAGGGTTGACGCGATAGTGATAGAATAGGATCTCTCAGGCGAGGTTTGGATGCCTCGCCTACCTATTTTAAGGAATGTGTGAATATTTTGGCACCGGATTGTCAGAATTAGGATTTTCAGGATTCAAGGATTTTCAGGATTCTACCAAAAAATCGGGGTTACAAACCCCTCCCACAAGAATAGAGAGAAATACCTAAGAATTTTAAGGGAAAAATTGAAATACAATGCCGATTTGTGGTAAAATTATATAATAAAAGTTTCTATAAGATAAAGGAGTTAGCAGATGCCCACCCCTGCTCATAATCTGTTTAATACACGCCGAACTCTCGAAAGCGGAGGACTTGAATGCAGCTATTATTCGCTTCCTGCCTTAGCAGAAGCCGGTATTGGATCAATTGCGAATTTGCCCGTCAGTCTCCGTATTTTACTTGAATCATTATTGCGAAATTATGACGGACACCAGATCACGGAAGAGGATGTCACGAATTTGGCGAATTGGGATGCCAGTTCCCCAAAAGCCGAGGAGATTCCGTTTAAGCCAGCACGTGTCGTCGCACAGGATTTCACTGGTGTTCCGCTGGTTGTTGATATTGCTGCAATGCGTTCCGCTGTCGCAGCACTCGGTGGCGATGCACGTATGATAGAACCGCTCGTCCCTGTCGATTTAGTTATTGACCACTCTATCCAAGTCGATGCTTACGGTTCAGAAAACGCCTTCCAGTTCAATACCGAACGGGAATTTGAACGCAATAAGGAACGCTATGAATTCCTGAAATGGGGACAGCAAGCGTTTGAAAAGTTCAACATTATCCCACCTTCTATCGGTATTGTGCATCAGGTGAATCTGGAATACCTTGCGAAAGTGGTCATGTCCGAAGATTCCCTCGCCTATCCAGATACTGTCGTCGGTACCGATTCACATACTACGATGATTAACGGTTTAGGTATCGTCGGGTGGGGTGTCGGTGGTATTGAAGCAGAAGCGGCTATGTTAGGGCAGCCTGTTTACATTTTGACGCCAGAAGTACTCGGCGTTCATCTTACAGGTGAACTCCAAGAGGGTATCACCGCGACAGACCTTGTATTGACTGTGACACAACGTCTCAGAGCTGCGGCTGTTGTCGATAAATTCGTTGAATTCTTTGGTGAAGGTGTAGAAGCACTCTCTCTACCTGACCGTGCGACGCTCTCGAATATGTGCCCTGAATACGGTGCGACTATCGGATTCTTCCCGCCGGATGCAGAGACGATGCGGTATCTCCGTCTCACGGGACGCGATGAAGCACACGTCGATTTGGTAGAGTCTTATCTCAAAGCACAAGGTATGTTCGGGATTCCGCGTCTTGGTGAAGTCGAATACTCCGATGTGCTTGAAATCAACCTTGCTGATATCGAACCGAGCATCGCTGGTCCGAAACGTCCGCAAGACCGGATCGCATTGCCGGATGTCAAAGAGACCTTTACTGAACTCTTGACGCGTCCTGTATCAGAAGATGGGTTTGGCGTGACAGAAGCGGATGCGGATAGTGATGGCATAACGCACGGTTCTATCGTTATCTCGGCGATTACGAGCTGCACGAATACGAGTAATCCGTCCGTTATGATTGGCGCGGGACTACTCGCCAAGAAAGCGGTTGAAAAAGGGCTGCTTGTAAAAGACTACGTCAAAACCAGTTTAGCACCCGGCTCACGCGTCGTCACTGAATATCTACAGAATACCGGTTTGCTGCCTTACTTGGAAGAACTTGGCTACAACGTCGTAGGCTACGGTTGCACGACGTGTATCGGGAATAGCGGACCGCTTAATGATGTCGTTCAAGAGGCGATTGACGCGAAGAACCTCGTCACTGCCAGTGTTTTGAGTGGCAACCGGAATTTTGAAGCGCGTGTACATCCGGAGATAAAAGCCAACTTCCTCATGTCACCACCGCTCGTTGTTGCTTACGGACTCGCAGGACGGATTGACATCGACTTTGCTACAGAACCGATTGGTCACAACGATGCTGGTGAAGCTGTGTATCTGAAGGATATTTGGCCGACTCGACAGGAAATCGCTGAGATGATCGGTGCAGCGGTTGACAGAAAGACGTTTCGGGAGATGTATGAATCAATCGGGAATCAGGCACCGGAATGGGAAGACCTTGCTGGTGCAACAGGCGTCCTTTATCCGTGGAACGAGCGAAGCACATACGTCCAACATCCACCGTTCTTTGAAGGCTTTGCCCGTGAACCTGCTCCTATCTCTGACATCGTAGACGCACGCGTCCTCGGTATCTTTGGAGATTCTGTTACGACCGACCATATCTCACCCGCAGGCGCGATTGCTGCAGCGAGTCCCACAGGAGAATACTTGCAAGAACGCGGTGTTGAACCCCGTGATTTTAATACTTATGGCTCCAGACGTGGTAACGATCGCGTGATGAGTCGAGGGACGTTCGCCAATCGTCGCGTTCGCAATCTGATGACTCCCGACGTAGAAGGTGGATTCACGCTTCAGCATCCAGAAGGCACGCAGACGACTATCTATGAAGCGGCACTTCAGTATAGTGAAAATGGTGTCCCAACCGTTATTTTTGCGGGACAAGATTACGGTATGGGGAGTTCCCGCGACTGGGCAGCGAAGGGTCCTAAACTTTTAGGTGTCAAAGCGGTGGTCGTGGAGAGTTATGAACGGATCCACCGAAGCAATCTTATCGGTATGGGTGTCTTGCCGTTGCAGTTTAAAGATGGTGAGAACGTTCAGACACTCAACCTTGATGGCAGCGAGATTATCAGTATTACAGGTTTTGCGGATAACCTTGAACCCGGACAGATGGCAACGATGAAGATTGTCCGAGCGAATGGTGAAACGGAGACAACGGAACTGTTGATCAGAATTGATTCGCCTGTGGAGGTAGAATACTACAAACACGGTGGGATTCTGGACTACGTTATTCGGAATTTCTTGTCTGCTTAGTTGATTTTTCTAGCCAAGATAGGTGCGGTTTCGTAACCGCACCTTATAACGTGAGTTTGACATCTGCGTGTATGTTGGAAACCTGATCCATTCTCAGGCGTGCAGCGTTTGTTGGGTTTCGCTATGTCTATTTCCATAAATGTGGCGAGAAAGTTCAGATTTTTCTGATAAACTGGAGGGTTTTGGTCATTTTCCGCTGTACCCAACCTACTGTCAGACTGTTACGGCACACGGCGTGTGCCTACTACTTTTAACTGGCAGACTGTTACGGAGAACCCACGGCGTGTGCCTACTACTTTTAACTGTTAGACTGTTACGGCACACGGCGTGTGCCTACTACTTTTAATCGAACTCACATTTTTTATCTCCGAATGCAGTCTTTAGCCACACATATACTCGCAATTATATTCATCCTTCTCTCTCTCACCATTGGATGTGGTCCCGATTCGGAATATAAGAATCCGTGTGTGGGTTCTTGGATTTCACGATGCGCTGCGAATACAGAGATTTTGATAATCGGACCCTATAGAACAGAGTGTCCAAGTTTTTCTGGGAATGATTGTTATCTTGAATTCAATGAAGAGGAACAAAGATGGTTCTTTTTCTATGATGGTATACGGGGGTTTGATTATGAACCTGGGTATATCTGGACGTTGAAAGTTAGTCTTCACGAGTACGCCGCAGAGTTGGCGGATGCAAGTTCACATGAATATAGGCTTGTAGAGGTGGTAAGTAAGGAGGAGGCATCGGTGGATGAGAGACCTCCTCGGAAACCGTAGGTGTAACGTTAAAAAAAACAATAAGGACACTTAGCCAATTTACATAAGTCTTGGAAATTTAATAAATTTTGCTACGGTGTCCGATTCGGGAAACGCTAATTTTTCTGGTTTGCTTATTGAAAGTATAAATTATGCGATAATGTTTAGCCACCCTTAGACTGAATTTACCTTTGTGCCTGCCTTGGAGTGCCTTATGTGGTCTATTATCGCAAGTTTCCTGTAATAGTGTTAATTTGGTATAGACGCGGGTACGAATCGTCGGACTTAAACGCCCTAAATCTGCTCTAGCATCGGCACTTATTTCCAGTGTATACAAACCTATTCGCCCTCAAACTCTTTGAAAACTTCTTTCAGTGAATAGGTTCTATCACCTGCCTTAAGAGATTCGCCTACCTGATCCAATTCTTCGGCGAACGCAGGACTTATCTCTAAACCCTCATCGGGATCGTAGTGGTAATCCTCCAGTGCGAGCTCCAACAGTTCATAGGCTACGAAAAACTCCCGAAATGCGACATCCAATTTTTTAAATGACGCGTCCTCAGCTAATAACTTGGCAAGCCGTTGACGCACAGCAAAGAGTTCCTGCGTCACGAGGTTGTGAACAAATTGGCGGTATTCGTCTAATGGCAGCTCAATAATCTTTTTCTCTGGTTTTGGATCGCTTTCTAAGTAAATACCCATCCGTCTGTTAATTCGCTCTTCACGGGTCGTTTTCCGGTTTGTGAGGATGTAGTCGCGATGCCGCTTTAGTTTTTTGGTGAGTGAGGCATGTGGGTCCAATCCCTTAAGTGGATCTTCCGTATATGTTTCCAACCAAAACCCCAAATCTTCGTAGTCCCCGTGAAATTCCATGAATTCTGCGTCCAATTCTTCGCGCGAGTTGCCCTTTGCCAGCAACGTAGCAAGCCGCTCACGCGATTGGAAGATTTCTTCACTGACAAGCATATCTAACAGCCATCGGAATTCAACAGGCGACATCTCTGTAATACTTTTCACATTTTTCATGGGTTTTATTACCTTCCATGAACGGCTCGGAGGTCTAATCTGGCATCGACATTGTCGGATACGGCGTTTGTCCAGTCCACATCGTCAATGCTTTGCAGACTCATTAGTGCGACGTTCACCAGCGGATTTGAGAGGGAATAGTTGAGGAGAAAACTGTCTACGTCAACATTTGCCATCTCATTAGGAAAGCAGTGCTTCATTAGGTTCTGGAAGGCATTGCTGGTGGTAGAACGCATCAGGACGATTCCCATCTCCTGTGCGACCGCATCGGGGATAATGCCTCGTCTTCCAAACGCATCGCAAGTACTCTGATACATCAGATTGTAGTGGGTCTGTATCATGTCAAACTCACCGGTGGCAATAAGCTCCTCCGTACCACCGGAGGGACCATCTGCAGAAAAACCGATAAAACGGACTTTCCCTTCCGCTTTCAGCTTTAGGTATGCCTCTAATCCACCATTATTGAGTATAATGTCAATATCGTCGGCATAGAACCAACCACCATGAAACTGCAGGACATCAATGTAGTCGGTACCGAGACGTTGCAGACTCCCCTCCACATCAGTCGCGATACCGTCTGGATCATATTCTTCCGTCTTGGTCGCAATGATGCACGATTCCCGGCGTCCCGCGATCGCTTTACCGATAATTGTTTCGCTGTAACCGCCGCCGTAGTCGGGTGCTGTGTCGAGATAATTGAGGCCGCAGTCCATGGCGTAATGAAGCATTTTGATGAGTGTTGTCTCGTCGTGTTCTGGACGGACTCTGCCTCCGCCGTAACCAATCTCTGATACGCTGAGTCCTGTTTTACCGAGTGTGCGATATTGCATAGTGAATGATTCTCCTTTTACAACAAGTGGGTAGATGCGGTTGCGAAATGCGTCTATCGGGGATTATACAAAATCCATCCGTGAGGTGCGACTTTTATTTCCGCGTATTGTGCGATTGCTCGGTTTGATAGAATTCTCACCAAATAATTGCTCCACCTGCTCAATAACGCGCGGTTCATACGCCACAGTGTATTTCTCACTACATCGTGCGATAACTTCGCCGTAGCGCGGACTCATCAGGCGCAAAATCAGATCGTGTTTGCCTTTGTGGGCACGGGCAATTTTCTGGAGTGCTTCCAGTTTTTCGGTGTTCTCAAGGTCAGATTCTGAAATTGTCACCTCAAGTGCTGATGTTTGTTGTGAACTGACAGACTCAATATCTAAAATCTTGTCTGCTTGAATCTGTCGTTCTTCCCTTTGCATTTCGCTCTCAGACTTTCGGTTTCTATTATCCTGGGTGACACTCCCACGAATCCAAACGACCCTTCCCTCTACCAGTTCAACCGAATCTTTGTAGGCATTAGGGAAGACGACGACTTTTACGGTTCCCTCCAGATCCTCCAATTCAATCACCGCCATAGGGTCGCCTTTTTTCGTGGTGTGATTTCTCACTTCCGTTATCATTCCTGCTACGTCAACTTCATCATCAACACGGTGTTCAACGAAGGTTTGGGTGCTTGCGGTTGTGTAGTACTCGATGATGTCGCTATACTCTTCGAGTGGGTGTCCAGAAACATAGAAGCCGAGTTGCTCTTTTTCCTGCTTGAGTCGTTCCAAGGGATCATATTGCGGTGCACCGGTGAGCGTTGGCGTTATAGGTGGTACCTCTTGGGCATCGCCAAAAAGATTCATCTGTCCGCGCTCGCGCTCTGCTTGTGCGCTTTGTGCTGCTTTTATGATACTGTCTAAGTTTGCGATGTGCTGTGCGCGATGCCCTTCAAGCGAATCAAATGCGCCGCTCATAATTAGGCTTTCCACAGCCCGCTTGTTGACCTGCTTCATATCCACGCGTTCACAGAAGTCCTCTAAAGATGAGAACGAGCCTCCCTGCTCCCGTGTTTCTACGATTGTATCTATTGCACCATCCCCCACGCCTTTCACGGCAACAAGTCCAAAGCAGATATCGTTGCCATCTACCGTGAATTCCCTTCTGCTGCTGTTGACATCAGGCGGCAAAAGATTGATTTCTACATCCAGAAAATCAGCGAGTTTCCTACACTCTGTACGGTAACGCGTAATTTTCGCTGAATCGCCCGCCTCACCCGTCATCATTGCCGCCATGAATTCGTGCGGATAGTGCGTTTTCAGATACGCCATACGGTAGGCTAACATTGAATAGGCAACGGTGTGCGATTTGTTGAAAGCATAGCGTGCGAAAGGTTCAAGCAGATCAAATATCTCTTCCGCCTCATTTTTGGCGATGTTGTTTTTCGTCGCGCCTTCAACGAATTTCTCACGTTGTGCTTTGAGTAGTGCCTCGTCTTTCTTTCCCATAGCAGAGCGAAGTATGTCCGCCTCACCGAGGGTAAAGCCTGCCATATCGCGAGCGATCTGCATTACCTGTTCCTGATAGACACAGACGCCATAGGTATTTTCGAGTACGCCTTTAAGCGATTCATGGATATATTCCACCTTCTGCAACCCGTTTTTTCGGTTTATAAACTGTTGCATAAAACCGCTTTCCAGGGGACCTGGACGATAGAGTGCCGGAATCGCTGAGAACTCCTCGAAGTTATCGGGTCTGAGTTGGGTAACAACCCGATACATACCCGGCGAGGCTTCCAATTGGAACAAGCCGTTAATCAGCCCTTTGCTGAGCAGTGCGTAAGTCTGTTTATCATCAAAAGGGATCTCCTCTAACTTGATGTCCTTGCCGTGGTTCACCTTAATCATCTGCAGACAGTCGTAAGTCTCGGTGAGGCTTCGTAAACCGAGCGAATCAAACTTGACGATACCGACATCCTCAACGGTTTTACCTTCAAACTGCGTCGCGACCTGATCGTGTTTATCCTTGAAGAGCGGGACGTAATTGGTTAGCGGACCGTTTGAGACGACAATCGCAGAAGCGTGGCACGAAACGTGTCGTTTCATACCTTCGACGGCTTTACTGAGATCCATGAGTTCCTTATTTTCAGGACGCTCAGCGCGTTCCCGAAATTCGGTAACCTGCTCCAATGCCTCATCAATGGTGATTCCAGGGATGGTTGGAATCCGTTGTGTCAACTCTCTGACATTTTCGAGCGGCATCTCAAGTGCGCGCCCGACATCTGTGATAGCGGCTTTTGCGCCGAGTGTCGCGAAGGTTGCGACTTTGCCAACAGATTCTTCACCATATTTTTGGACGAGATAATCGATGACGTGTTCACGGGCACGATCCGCGAAATCGATATCAATATCGGGTGGACTCACACGCTCAAGACTGAGGAACCGTTCAAAGAGACAATCGTAATCCATTGGATTGAAGGTAATTACGTCAAGCGCATACAACACAAGACTGCTGGCAGCAGAACCGCGCGCGGAGAGTGGGTACCCCTGTTTGTGTGCGTATTTAACGTAATCCCATACAATGAGGAAGTAACCGGAATAGTCGGTTTTGCTAATAATATCGAGTTCGTAATCCAACCTCTGTCGAACGGGTTCGGAGAGTTCACCACTATATTTTTTACTCAAACTTTGATAGCAGAGCTCTTTGAGATAACTATCATTTGTGTGCCCTTCGGGGACCTCGTATTCAGGCATCAGGCTTTTACCATAATCGAGTTTAAGATTACACCGATTGGCTATTTCGACTGTGTTGCTGATGGCTTCTGGCGGATAATTCTTCAATACCTCTCGCATTTCATCAACGCTTTTAAAGTAGAAGTGATTATCAAACCGTAGCCGTTGGTCATCGTTGACAGTTCTCTTTGTTTGGATACAGAGGAGGACATCATGCATCCCGTGGTCGGATTTGCGGAGGTAGTGGCAATCGTTTGTCCCGACGAGTGGCAGATTGAACTCTTTCGCCAGTTGTACCATTATCGGATAAGCCTCAAGTTCCTTGTCAATGTAGTGATTTTGGACTTCAACGTAAAGGTTGCGTTCCCCCATTATCTCCATCAACGTTTTGAAGTTTTGAATACCTTCTTCGCGTCTATTTGAGGAGAGGAGTTGCGGCACCTGTCCTTGGATACATCCTGTGAGTGCGATAATTCCACCATGATATTCGCGCAGGATTTCCATGTCAATACGGGGTTTGCTGTAGAACCCTTCGGTGTATCCAAGCGATACCAATTTTAGGAGGTTCTGGTAACCGGTTGCGTCCTCTGCAAGAAGCGTGAGATGATAGGGACCTCCCTGCTCCTTCCCGCGGGTCTTTCGGTCTCCGGGTGCGACATATACCTCACATCCAACGATAGGATTGACGCCAGCTTTTTTTGCCTTGCCATACAGTTCCCATGCGCCAAACATGTTCCCGTGGTCGGTGAGTGCAACGGCAGGGGCACTATTTTCGACTGCCCAATCCACCATATCGGCAATACGACAGGCACCGTCGAGCATGCTATATTCACTATGATTATGCAGATGAACAAATTCGGTTGCCATTCTTCCTCCAATATTTAAATATAAGTGCAATTGACGAATGTATTGTTAATTATGAAATCAATTCTATTGTACCAAAAACACGCCAAAATTTCCATAATAAATTTTCTAATTTTTAGAATAAATTCTCCCAAACGTCGTGCATTTCTTATCGAACAATCCGATAAAGTGGGAACCAGAACGCTCTGCTTTTAAGTTGACAAGTGCTTCTCAGGCTTGCTATAATAAACGATATTACATTCATAGAAATGCTCTGAGACCGCACTTTAAAACGCTATTTTCCAGAGCTGAAAGGGACGAACGTTCCGTTGCGGATTTTCACGCACAATTAGATGAAAAAATCAAGACTTCTGCTTCTGTTTTTCACCCAATTCCTTGTGATGCTTGGGTTTGGCATCATCATTCCAAATCTCGCATATTACGCCCAAGATATCGGTGCAACTCCCACCCAAATCGCCATATTAATGTCCATTTATTCCGGGATGCAATTGCTATTTGCACCGATCTGGGGTCGGTTATCGGATAGATATGGCAGAAAACCGGCAATCCTGTTCGGGTTGCTTGCGAACGCTGTCGCCTTAATCGGGTTCGGATTGGCGACGGATTACCTATGGCTTGTTATTGCACGGAGTGCTGCGGGCATCGCCTCAGCGGCAGTGATGCCGAGTGTCATGGCTTATGTTGCTGATGTAACCACATCTGAAGAGCGTGGCAAAGGCATGGGATTGATGGGTGCTGCGATGGGACTCGGTTTCATCTTCGGACCGGCGATTGGTGGTATCTTAGGCAGCCACGACACACCGTTTTTTGTCGCAGGTGCGCTTTCCTTCCTAAACTTTCTCTTTGTGCTTGTCCTACTGCCAGAATCGCTACAGAAAGTTACTGATGCTGAACGACGCGAAGCTGAACATGAGTGGGTCTCTCCACGCCAGGTATTCAGTTGGACAACACTGAAATCGCCATTCAACGCCCTTTTTCTCGTGGCATTTTTCACAACCTTTAGTATCGCTGGATTGGAAGCGACACTTCCACTTTTCATTGAAAAAGGGTGGAACTATGGAGAAAGGGAGATGGGTTGGATGTTTATGATTATGGGTGTGATTGTTGTGCCGATACAAGGCGCGTTGCTCGGTAGGTTAATCAACAGATTTGGGGAGCGTCGGATCATCCTCGTCGGACTATGTTTTAACGCCCTCGGTCTGGCACTTTTGCCAAACGCTTTCTCCTTTATCACACTCACGGTGTGTATCACCATTACCGGTGTCGGTAACCAACTCATCCGCCCAACAAATTCGTCGTGGATTTCCAAGCAGACTCAGATCGGTCAAGGCACGGCTATTGGTATCATGGATGCCTTTTTAAGCTTGGGACGTATTTTGGGACCGCTCCTCGGTGGTTGGCTCTACGAAATAGAGGTATACCCTTACGTAATTCTGGCAGGTATTCTGGCAATTGCGACGCTTTGTCTATATGTCCCTTTACGCCGAATCGGTGGCGAAATTGCGAGCGTTTCATGACAGTCAAAGCATATTGTTGAGGGCAAACACGGGCAATGAATGGTCTCCCTACTACAAACTTGAAGACCTTCCCAGCGGAAACATTGTTAACACCCACAAGGGGTCCCTACTGTTGTCCATTCTTTCTATAATTCACCCTATTATCCAACGGTGGTAGTCGGTGCTCCACTCGCCGCGTGTTGTATTCACGCTGATATTGTTGATGGACTTTATCGTCTGGATAATGTTCCGTTTTCGAATAGGGGTAGGCAGACATCCCGTGAAAAGGTAGCGGTTCAACCGTCTGCGATGTGAGGGTATTGATGTCACCGTCCTTATCCCATCCGTCGCTGTAGAGGATAAAGTCGCGCACCCAACCGGGTTTAAGAGCTGGAAGGCGAGATGCCTCAAATTCGACTGTGATCTCGTCCCCTGCGTTAAGAATAACGTACATGTCGTCAACTTCCTGCAGTAGAGCGTTGACATCGCCAAATCGGGTGTAATATCCGGCAAGATCACGCCACTGTGCCTCTGTTGTTACCTTTTGATAGTCAAACAAGTGTGGTGCATGTGGCGTTGGGCGATACATTTCGGAGAAGCCGCGGTAGTGGAGATCTGCGCTATCCGGATTCAAAGTCGTCATCTCCATCGGCACCGATTGCGTTCCAACCGTGAAAAACACTTTATCCCAATAAATCTGCATATCCGTCTCAATCCGAACGTGCCTATCTTCTGATAAAAACTTTCCGGTTAGATCGACGGTAATGGTCTTATTTTTTCCTGCGGGTATTCCAATCATATCAATAACGGTTTTCCATTCACCGGTTTCGTCTTTCACAGCAACCGAAGGGAAGCGCGGGTTAATCGTCGGATTCTGGGATAGCGCAATATTGATACTTGTATCTGTTGGAAAAATCCAACCAGTGAGGAAAAGCGTCACAGGCGTATCGTTAGGGACATCTCCGAGGTCAAGGACGATGGCATGCGGCTCTACAACACCTTGATATGTGCCGGGTGCGTGTTCGACGGCATAATGGTAATCAAATGCTTTTAAGGCATCAGAGACGTCTTCACCGCGATGATTGGTCGCTGATTTTGGATACTGTTTCTCTGCGACACCGTAAACCTTGAATTCTGCAAACGGAGGCGGGATATACTGTTCGTCTACGAAGATGTCTGTATCTGCGGGGTGATCAACTGCTATCAGTTTTACCTCATCAAAATAGGCGGTCTCCCACAATTCCTCGGTAATCTGAATGGAATATTTCCCAGACTTCGGTTGTATTTGCTGTCCCGATATTTTCACGAAGTCCCTTGTTTCGTCAGGTGCGACAAACCCCATAGAGGTGACAAGCCCTAAGGGTGCGCGCCAGAGTAGATCGGTAACGAATTCATACTGCTCACCATTGTAGACGTATAGAAAGGGGCAGGAACCTTTCAATATCTGTTTTTCCAGAATTTTCTGTCTCGCCTGCGGTGCGATGACGTTTTGCGGAACACCGTTCGTCCAGACGACACGCATGACATCTGCTGCGTCAAAAGCACCTAACCCGAAATGGGACACCTGTTCAGATACATACTGTAATTGGTATAGATCACCGACTTTGACCTCTAATTTCGATCCGATGCCGTCTCTGTTGACTTTATTATTTCCAGTAGTAATGCCCTCCAACCGGACCTGTATCCAGTTGTTTTGATTTCCACCGTTGTTTTGCAGGACGCGCAATTGACCTTCGCTATTGATAAAAAATAGGTCTAGATCGCCATCGTTGTCATAATCCCCGACTGCCCCGGCGACCGCAGTCTGCTGAACTGGATCACTTGTTGGCGTAATGGCTTCAATCAACGGGTAAGGCTCGGTAAACTCGCCAGTGCCATCATTCCGAAACAGGAACATGCCTTTCTCGCCACCGACCCAGACATCAAGAAACCCGTCGTTGTCGTAATCTATGTTTTTCAAAAGCACAGGTGGTAGACCTTGAACACCTGCTTCAGGTCCCAGTGCATCAACGAAACTTCCGTCTCCCGTATTTCGGTAGAAGTGGAGACGATCTGTTGTAGCCAAGAAGAGGTCGAAATCACCATCGTTGTCGTAATCACCAGCGGCAGCTGCGGTATAACGGACGTTCTGTAGAATTCCGGTTTCATTTGAAAGGGGCCGGAGTCGTCCTTGACGGAGATTGTCGTAGAGGGTGCATCCGGATTCGCTATGTGTAACGAAGAGGTCTATATCGCCGTCGTCATCAAAATCAGCGGATAGAGCTTCAGTAGGGAAACCTTGTCCTGCAGATGCATCTTCTGCATCGGTGGTTACAAAGGTCTGTTCTCCGACGTCGGTGAAAGTTCCATCGCCGTTATTGCGATACATCATGGTGGCAGATCGACCTGAAAAGAGATCCAGATCGCCGTCATGGTCATAATCAACGGGGTGGAGGACAGTACTCTCTGTTAGTGGCAACTCATAATGGATGATGGAAGATACTTCCGCCCAATTCCCTTCATCATTCATCTGGAACAGGACTACCGAGTTGAAGATTTGCAGTAGGAGATCTGGTCTGCCATCTTTATTGAGATCCGCGAACGCTGTAACTGGCTTGTCTGTCCCAAACCCGTGAGTAGATTTAAACTGCCCGTCGGTATTCCGGTAGATGGAGGGTTCAGGTGTTATATACAGGTCGAGATTTCCGTCGCCATCGTAGTCAATTAGTGAAATATCGGCGGAACTGATAGGTACAGGCGTCACATTGGTAAGTCCAAGTTGCTCAGTAACATCGACAAACTCTATATCAATTGGTGGACTCTGTGTAGCAGCGATTCGTGCTTTAAATCCTGGGCTGAAGGTTTCGATGGGATGTCCAAGGATGTCGGTCACTAATTCACCGATACCTTGCTGATAGCGCGGACTGGCTCGGTGCAAGTTCTCGAAGATACGGACGTTCCGTGAAGCGAGTTTTAGGTCGCCCTGTTTTATAGCGTCTATACCTTGTGTGAGGTATGCGAGTTTTTCTGGATCCGTGTCGCCCAACAGGCGCATTAATTCTTGACTGAGACGCTCTGCAGCCTCCAGTTGCTCTTGTCCTAACAATCCCTGTGTAAGTTTCAACAGCACCACAATATTTACAGGCGATCGAGCGTGGAGTTCTTGGAGATGTCGAACTGCCTCCTGCTGTGCTTCGGGATTGTTTCGCTGTCCGAGATAGTGGCGTACCAACTTGTAGCGGAACTCTAATTCGTCGGGTGCTAATCGGACGGCTTCCTGCATCGCCTCTACGGCTAATTCGCTCTTTCCTTGTAATTGGTAGACCTCGGATAAGATAAAATGTAACTGACTGTCCGTGGGTGCGACGGCAATTCCGCGTTTCACCCATTCTTCGGCTGTATCTGCTTGTTGGAGTCGTAGGTGTGCGACTGCGAGGTTCCCGTAGCCGATTGATTCATTGGGGAGTAATTCGATGAGTTCTGTAAATGCTTCGACTGCCTTTGAAGGCTGCGATTCTTCGAGATATGCCAATCCGAGATTCTGGTATCGGATGGCCTCTTCGATTGTCTGGGCGGGACTCGTCTCTTGTGCGCATACTGTCCAGACAGCGAAAAACCATGTTAGTAGTAGCACAACCTGTAAGTGTTTTCTTGTATTGGAAGCGGTGAATTTTGGCATTAGGCACCCTCCTCCTTCTGCATAGCGTCCGCTGCTTCCCGAATTGCTTGTCGCATGGTGTTGAGGCGGAGGTTGAGAGAATCTTCAAGCTGCTTGAGGTGTAGCAGCCACGACTGCTGAGAGTCGTTTTCCTCCGCTCCGAAGCTTTCGGTTATGGAGAGTCTGATGTATTTTAATCGCTCTGTCTGTAGGACTTTCATCTGGGCATCGTAGTCCTCAATCCCAGATTCTAACATAGTAATCAGTTCCCGTATTTTTTCCAAGGTTGTCTCCTTTTAAGGTTGTCTCCTTTTTAAGTGCTGTAACTTTTTTGTATTCAGGTGAGATGTAGAAAGTAGTTTATCTTATTTTAGGTTTGTAATCAAATAAAAATTCGATTGAAATACGGACTAAGGGATTGAATATTTGTGAATTGGTAGGACTTTGCAATTTAGGTTTTCGTTGCGTTTTCGGGTGAAAATGCGTATAATAGGTTAACATGGAGGCGGGAAAATGATTACACATATACGGGTGAAAAACTTCAAGTCTTGGAAAGATAGCCCTCAGATAAACCTTGCGCCGTTGACTGGTTTTTTTGGGACGAACAGCTCTGGGAAGAGCAGTTTGTTACAGATGTTATTGCTGCTTAAACAAACAGCAGAACATTCAAATACAAAGCGAACTATCTTCTTTGGTGATGATACCTCACTTGTTAACCTTGGTGATTTTCAGGAAGTGATTCACGGACACGAACACGAGGAACAACTCTATTTAGAGTTTGGATGTAAACTCAAAGAACCTTTTAAGATAGGAACTTATGGTAAGAAGCCCGACGGTCAAGAGGGAAATGTTTCGGTTCCCATCAATAACTTCACTTTCACCACAGTTATTCACGAAGTAGGGATAGATCTCCTCATTGATAAATTCTGTTACAGTTTTGAACCTTGCGAGGTCTCGGAGGTAATATGGCAAAGAGGATGGTTATCACATATAGACATGTTAGGGAAACAACAGGTTAATCAAATAAGCGTAATGAATTGCTATGGGGGACCGTCGAATCAACCAAATTTGCTGTTAAGATCTGTCTCCAGCGCATTTGAAAAGTTGTTTTCTCACGTGTACTATCTCGGTCCAACACGTGTAGATCCACAACGAGGCTATAATTGGCAAGGTGAACATCCTTGGCATATCAAGCAGTGGGGGAACCAAACTATTGATGCTCTCCTCTCCGCACGTGCGCGAAATCTGAAAACCTTATATGAAGCGAAAGAGGTTCCCATTGAGCAAAGAGTTTCATATTGGCTTCAAGAGATGGATTTAGCGCATTCGTTTTCACTCGATTGGACAGGAGTACAAAACGGAAAAACTTACGAAGTGCGAATCCAAAAAACTTCGTCTAGTCCACCGGTAACATTGGTTGACATGGGATACGGATTAGGACAGTTTTTACCGGTGTTAGTTCTCTGTTACTATGCCCCAGAAGGTTCAACTCTAATCCTGGAACAGCCCGGTATTCACCTCCATCCGAAGGTTCAATCTCAACTCGCGGACCTTCTAATAGAAGTTGTTACCGAACGAAACCTTCAGATTTTAGTGGAGAGTCACAGCGAACATCTATTAAATCGGCTACAGCGACGAATTGCTGAGGAAAAGATTAGTGTTGATAAAACCGCTCTCTATTTTTGCCGTAATGATGAAGGTGTTTCCAATATCGAACAGTTAAAAATGGACGAATTCGGTAATATCGCGAACTGGCCAGAAAACTTTTTTGGTGATGAGATGGGAGATCTGTTTGCAATGACAAAGGCACAAAGGGAACGCCAAAAGAGAGCGGAGGGTTAATGGACGCTGTTATCGTGGATACGAATGTCATCGTGATCGCGAACGACGCGGATGACGATGACCGTGGGGACTGTAGAGAACGCTGTCAAGATCGATTGATGCAGATCCGCTCCGATGGTGAAAAGGTGGTTGTTGATGATGAACGACGAATTCTTGAAGAGTATGAGCGAAATGCTGACCCGAATACAAAAAAAGGAATCGGTGATCTTTTTGTGAAAAGGTTGCTACAAAACCTTGGGAACCCAGATATTTGCCCAGTGGTCCATATCACATCATTAGACGAGAATGAAACAGACTTTGAAGAGTTTCCTACTGACGACGCCTTAAGTGATTTTGATCCAGATGATAGAAAATTTATTGCAGTAGCAATCGCGTACGAGGATGTTTATGAACAGAAAGCAGCTCTCTTACAAGCAGCTGATAGTCAGTGGTATGGACTCCGCGAAGCCCTTGCCGAGAACGGATTGATAATCGAATTTATCTGTGAGGATTATATTCGCTCTTTATATGAAAGACGTGTGGAAAGATAACAACTTTCCAATCTCACCAAGGACATGCCCCAAAAAAGTCTATATAACAGGACTTACGCAAATTGAACAGAGAAATGGTATATTTTCCTGAAAAGGGGTTATTTGCTTGTATTTAACCCCCTAAAGAATCAACGGTATGAATGCCTCATGGCATTCCCCGCCCCTTATCAGGGGACTTTAAGAGAAAATTCCTAAATCCTCCTATATAACCAAACATTAAAAGAATATGCGTCGTAATTATCATCTCCTTATCCTCCTCTTTCCAGTTGTTTTTTGGCTTGTCTGTTTCTTTCTGCTTCCGCTTGTTTCGGTGTTTATCTACAGTTTCATAGAACGTGGAACGTACGGCGGTGTGCGGTGGCACTTCACCCTCGAAAACTATCAACGCCTGTTTGATGGGTTGTATCTCGGTATTCTCTGGCGTTCTGTATCAACGGCGCTGGTTTGTACTGCGGTTTGTCTGCTGCTTGGGTATCCGTTCGCCTACTACTTAGCACGCTATAGACCGAAACACCGAAGCATTTTATTACTCCTCGTTGTTGTTCCCTTTTGGACGAATTTCCTCATCCGCACCTATGCCTGGATATTGATCCTCCGCACAGAAGGTCTTATGAACAGTCTCTTGGGGGGTGTCTTTCCTAATTGGAGTCCGTTGGAATTGCTGAATACGCCTTTAGCGGTGCAAATAGGACTCGTCTACGGCTACTTACCCTTTATGATCCTCCCACTGTATGCGGCTTTGGAGCAATTAGATATGTCGCTGCTGGAAGCAGCACAGGATTTAGGTGCGTCGCCACGTCATGCGTTTTGGCACGTAACTGTCCCGTTGAGTCTGCCGGGTATTCTTGCGGGGTCGATGCTTGTTTTTATTCCGACGGTGGGTGCGTTCTTAACGCCAGACTTGCTTGGTGGTGGGAAGGTGAGTTATATCGGTAATGTGATTGAACGGCAATTCAAAACTGCGCGAGATTGGCCATTTGGATCCGCGCTTTCGTTTATGTTGATGGGTATTGTGCTGGTTGGCACGGTGCTGTATTTCCGTGCTTTGCAAGGCAGTGAATCTGAATCTTAATATGTTACAGCACACGGAGTGGGTCTACTACTTTATCAGGTCACGGCACACGGAGTGGGTCTGCTACTCTGATAGGTCACGGCACACGGAGTGGGTCTGCTACTATAATAGGTCACGGCACACGGAGTGTGCCTACTACTTTATCAGACCACGGCACACGGAGTGTGTCTGCTACTCTGATAGGTCACGGCACACGGAGTGTGCCTACTACTTTTAAATGAAACGGATTCTTGAAATTAACATAGGTCTGGTCTATCTGTTCCTTTACGTTCCGATCTTGGCGGTTGTTGTGTTCTCGTTCAACAGCGGTGAGCAGATCTCTGTCTGGCAAGGGTTTACTCTGAGTTGGTATGCGAAGTTGTTTGAAAATGCAGCGTTATGGCGCGCTGTTCGCAACAGCCTGATGGTCGCAGGTATTGCGACCTGTATCGCAACGGTTATTGGAACAACAGCGGCACTCGCTATAGAACGGCATCGGTTCCGCTTCCGAACCGCTCTTGTACGAAGCCTCTACCTCCCGATCATCATCCCTGACATCGTGTTGGCGATTGCGCTATTGGCATTTTATGTACAAGTCCGTATCCCACTCGGTTTAATCACTGTGATTATCGCGCACGGTGTTTTCAATATTGCGTATGTTACCATTGTCGTTCGGGCACGTTTACAAGGCTACGATAGCACACTGGAGGAGGCAGCACGGGATCTTGGCGCAAATGAGTGGCAGACGTTTTGGCGGGTAACACTCCCGTTGATTGCCCCTGGGATTATCGGCGGTGCGCTGCTCGCTTTCACACTCTCTATAGACGACTTTGTCATTACCTTCTTCACCGCGGGTGTTGGCTATACGACACTGTCAGTCCACATCTATTCGCTGCTGAAGTTCGGCATCACTCCAGAGATTAACGCCATTTCGACGATGTTGTTGGCGAATTCAATTGTGTTCATCTTGCTTTTCCTATGGTTTCAGGGCAAATCCACCACCACCGAAAGGCAGGACGCGCGGTAGGAAGAAGTCGCGAGCCCAAGCTTACTCCTACAGAAAAACTGAATGTCTCTGGAAAGAATTGGGAAATTTGGAGGGGCTGTGGTATAATTGCTTTGTGGGCACAACAGGGTTGAAAGACACAACATGCACTATTTCCGAACATATACAGAGATTAACTTGGGGGCAATTCGGCGGAACGCAGAAGCGATAAAGGCATATACTGGCAAACAGTTAATCGCTGTTGTTAAAGCGGATGCCTATGGACACGGGATGGGACCTGTTGCAGAAACGTTGCATACGGTCGCTGATATGTTCGCAGTTGCGACGGTTGGAGAGGGTGTTGAACTTCGTCAGTCAGGTGTTCAGAAACCTATTCTCATCCTCTTTAGTTCTCTACCTGAGCAGATAGCACAAATTCTTGAACATCGGTTGACCCCAACGATAGGAAATTGGGAATTCGCGAGTAGGCTAAACGAGGTTGCGCCAAGAACCCTAAATATCCATGTCAATATCAATACAGGGATGAATCGGAGCGGCGTTCGTTGGACGGAAGCAGCGGCGTTTTTGAATAGGATCAAAACGCTACAACGGCTTGAGATTGAGGGTATATTTACACACCTTGCGACTGCGGATGAAGCGGATAAAAGTTTTGTCTCTGTTCAGTTAGAGCGTTTTTCATCCCTGCTTGCGAACACCGATGGAAAGATAGTTCATGCGGCGAACAGCGCGGCAACACTCGCCGTTCCAGAATCGCATTTCGATGCAGTCCGTCCGGGTTTGAGTCTGTATGGCATCTACCCCGCATCCGAGAAACCGATTGCGTTAGAACCTGCGCTTACGTGGAAGACATGGATCGGCTGGGTGGGTTCTATTTCAGAAGGGGAAGGCGTAAGCTACGGCTTGACATATAAAGCCGCACGTCAGACCCGTGTTGCAATGGTCCAGGTCGGTTACGGCGACGGCTATCCGCGTGCGCTATCTGGCGTTGGTGAGGTGCTAATTAGCGGTATGCGGTGCCGGATTATTGGCAGGGTTTGTATGGACGTGAGCGTGGTGGAGCTTAGTGATAATGCTAATGTATCGGTTGGTGATGAGGTGGTGCTCATTGGCAAACAGGGAGAGGCGGAAATCACGGTTGATGAAGTTGCTCACGGTGCTGGTACGATCTCTTATGAGATTCTGACGCAGATAGGACCACGCGTGAAACGGGCTTTTAATTATTAATTCTTATTCGTCTAATATGAAAGTCGGGGTTACAAACCCCTCCCACAAATTCATGAACATGGTCAAAAAATGCTAATTGAAATCAATTTTTTAATTATTAATTCCCGTTCGTCTAATAAGAAAGTCAGGGTTACAAACCCCTCCCACAAATTCATGAACATGGTCAAAAAATGCTAATTGAAATCAATTTTTTAATTATTAATTCCCGTTCGTCTAATAAGAAAATCGGGGTTACAAACCCCTCCCACAAATTCATGAATATGGTCAAAAATGCTAATTGAAATTAATAACGTATCACTCTTTTTTGGCACGATTGTTGCGCTGGATAACCTCTCATTGGAGGTGCAAGGCGGTGCAGTCGGGCTGCTTGGACCGAATGGTGCTGGTAAAAGCACTTTGATTAAGACGCTGCTTGGCTTCCTTAAACCGAATAAGGGTAGTGCTTCGGTATTCGGACTGGATGTAGAAAAGGATCCGTTGGCAATACGTAGACAGGTCGGATACATGCCGGAAGACGAATGTTTACTGCCAGGCATGAACGCTGTCCAACTCGTCTCTTACGCAGGTGAACTCTGTGGTATGCCGAAACGTGATGCCTTGCAACGGTCACACGAAGTTCTCTATTACGTCGGGTTAGATGAAGAACGCTACCGAATAGTGGGTGAATACTCAGTCGGGATGAAACAGCGCGTGAAGTTAGCACAGGCATTGATACACGATCCGAAGCTGCTGCTTCTCGACGAACCCACAAACGGGATGGATACTACTGGTAGAGAAGAGATGCTCGAGCTTGTTAAAGACATTGCTATGGACAAAGGCATCAATGTGATCTTGTCTTCACATCTACTTCCCGACGTAGAGTTTGCCTGTGATGAAATCATAGCACTTTCGCATGGAAGTGTTGTCGCTCACGGACAGATAGAGGCACTGAAAAAAAATAAAGGACAAGCATACGATTTGAGGATCGTAGGGGACACTGATACATATATCGCTGCGTTGGAACGCCATAATTATCAGGTGGAACTGCGTCCGAACAAACATCTCCGAGTTACGTCCGAAAACGGAGAACGAGCCAACACACAATTTTTCTTTAAACTCGCTTATGATACCGGTGTCCAACTCCGTCAGTTACGTGAGGTGAAACATTCGTTAGAGGACATTTTCGCTGAGGTGATGAGTGTGGATTCACAATAGCGTGCGAGGACACTGTTTCACAACTATCTTAGTACTTTGGACCTTAGTTGCGTTTATACCATCATCCAGCACAGCGAACGAGATGCTCCGCATTGCGGGTATGGGAGGCACCCGTATCGCAACGTCCGCCGATGATGCGGGTATATTTGGGAACCCTGCATCGCTTGTGTCCGTTAAACACCACAACATCGCGCTCGGCTTCACTGCTGAGAATCTCCACTGGACAGAACTCCCGAAACAGAATAGAGACCAGTTTGTCGCTGAAACCAATATAGATTTATATCCATCCATCTACTATTCTCATGTATTTGGTGAATGGGGTGTCAGTGCTGGATATACGGCTACATTAACCAACTTTGCGAATTTCACCGTCTCTGCTACCCGTGCCGACTACGATATTAACGCCCGTCGATTCACGGCTGAAACCGACCTTATCACAGACTATTCGCTGTTCCGTGAAGAGCGTTGGGTATTAGCACTCAGTCGTCGGGTTGCCGAATCTGTAGTAGGTGCACGATTAAAATGGGTGGGACAAGATGTGAATACCGGCGCGGTCGTGTCCACTCTGAACCTCGCTGCGCGACACGGTCCTGATGTAGATGCTCACGCCCCAGAACAACTGATTGAGGCAATTACTGAAGAGCTGCAGTTCGGTGATCGGGTTCGGGATATTATCCACGAGGAGCAGCCGACATTTGAGAGGACAGCCAAGCGATTAGAGTTAGATATTGGGCTTCAACACGAGGTGTGGTTCGGTGAAGATCGCACATATCCACCGCTACAAGTGGGAGTCCTTTTTGAAAACGTCCTGCGCGCAAATTTAGTGGAACCTCTCCCGTTTCGACTGGGTGCTGGGGTTGCTTATGCGCCTTTAGAATGGATTCTGGTAGCAGCAGATCTCTGGCGGAACACGGGACAAAGCGGAGCCAGTTTTGCTGTAGGAACTGAATTGCATAAGACATGGAACCGGACTTCCCCAATATCAGTAGCACTCCGACTTGGTGCGGGACGTGTGGATTCGGTTCTGCACTTTTCAGCGGGTGCTGGGTTAAGACTTGGCACCACATACTTGGAATACACTGTCGGGTTCGGAAGTTTCACCTACGCATCAAATAGACATCTATTTGCATTCACCCTGAAATTCTAATTCAAGGAGTTAACAGGTATGGCAGATAAAAATAATGTTATTCAAGTTGGCGTTGCCGAAGTGGATATTACCCCGGACTATCCGATTCGGCTCAGTGGTTACGGCAGCCGTCGCACAGAATCCGACGGTATCATTCAACGGATATGGGCAAAAGCACTTGCTATTGGCAGTGATGCAGATAACCCTGTTGTCTTGGTAACGGTCGAAAACTGCGGTTTACCGGATGAACTCACCGAAGAGGTGTCGCGCCGAATCAAGGAGAAAACAGGAATCTCCCGTGCCCATTTTGTGGCGTGTTTTTCACACACGCACAGCGCGCCCTGCCTAACAAACGCCGCACCATTTCTATTTAGTACAGATATACCCCCAGAGCATCAAGAGAAGATCGATCGGTACACGCGTCAATTTACCGACTGGATGGAAGGTGTCGCGCTGGAGGCACTCGCAAATCGTGAACCATCGCAGTTGACGTGGAGCATTGGTGAACTCGGTTTCGCAAAAAATCGGAGAACCGAAGGTGGACCGGTGGATCATTCGTTGCCCTGTCTACAAGTTAGAGATGTAGACGGCACGCTGCGCGCTATATGGGCAAGCTACGCCTGTCACTGCACGACGTTGGCGGGTACAGACAACCATATCTGTGGGGACTGGGCAGGATTTGCGCAAGAGGATATTCAAAACACACTATCGGGTGTAACAGCCTTAATCTCGATCGGGTGTGGTGCGGATGCGAATCCTGAATCACGGATGATGCCGATGCCTGATGGGAAAGAAGAGGTGTTCAGCAGCCGTCTCGCTTATGCGAAAGCACACGGAGAGGCACTTTCACAGGAAGTCCAACAAATGCTGGAGAGAGACGCGAAGCCGCTTTCTGAAGTCCCAACTGGCGCGTTTGAGCGGGTCAATCTGCCGTATGACACGCTACCGACCCGTGAAGAATGGGAAGCACGCGTGGAGGCAGGCGGTTCCGACGCCTATCATGCCCAAAAGCACCTTGAACGCTTACAGCAGGGACAGCCACCACCAACGGAACTTTCCTATCCCGTACAGGCGTGGAAATTTGGTGACGAGCTTGCCGTTGTTTTCCTGGCGAGTGAGGTGGTCGTTGATTATTCGCTGCGTCTGAAGCGTGAGTTGGATGCCGAACGGCTATGGGTCGGTGCATACTCGAACGCGTTTCCGTGCTATATTCCGTCGGAGCGGGTGTTAGCCGAAGGTGGCTATGAGGGTGGTGGTGCGATGCTCTATTTTGGTCCTCCGACGCGATTTGCGCCGGGTGTTGAGCAGCTGGTGATTGATACAGTGCATAGATTGTTACCAGAAGGCTTCTCAAGCGAATAAAAAAGAGGCTAATCCTATGAAAACAATGCCTGTACTACTCGTAATGGTCCTGACGGTTTTGATACCTGAAGGCGATAATCTCACAAGAACGACAGTAGCAGAATCGCAGAGTGTCCCTGAAGGGATGGTGCTCATCCCCGCGGGTGAGTTTCAGATGGGGAGCAGCGATTCTGAAGGGGATGAAGACGAATTGCCAGTGCATACCGTCTATTTGGATGCGTTCTATATGGATATATACGAGGTGACAGTCGGTCAGTATAGGGAGTTTGTTGAATCTACCGGATATGAACCTTTAGGGGATTGGGATTCAAATCTTTCTCCAACAGATTGGCATCCTGTTGTTGGTGTGAGTTGGTATGACGCGATGGCTTACGCGACGTGGGCGGGTAAACGGCTGCCAACTGAAGCTGAATGGGAGAAGGCTGCCCGCGGCGGTTTAGAAGGCAAGAAATACCCATGGGGAGATACTCCACCTGATGGGACCCAGTGTAATTTCGCTGATATGAACGTAGCACAACTTGAATGGGCATATCTGGATGTTGACGATGGTTATGCACAGGCAGCACCGGTCGGAAGTTATCCGCCAAATGAATATGGGTTGTATGATATGGGTGGAAACGTGCGTGAGTGGTGTCTTGATGCTTGGAATGCTGACTTTTATGCGAATTCTCCGCGTCAGAATCCATTTGTGGGTGAGAGCATAGAAAACGTAGTATCCAATTTTTCGACAATTACGACTGAGCGTGTAACGCGAGGTGGTTCTTGGTGGACACCCCCAGATTTTCTGCGCGTGGCTTTCCGAAATGAGAATAACCCGTCAGGCGCGTACATCAATGACGGGTTTCGCTGCGTGATGGATACCACCCGTTAAAACAAAAGGTGCGGTTGAGAAACCGCACCTACTATTTTCTTGCTAAATCAATCCTGATTCTGAGACCGTATTCCGCAAGGCTTCAAGATTTTCGGGGACCATCGGTGCGAGCGGCAATCGCAGTTTTCCGTTGAGTTTGCCCATCAGTTGGAGTGCGGTTTTCGCGGGAATCGGATTCGTCTCAATAAAGAGATCCACCGCCAATGGCAATGTTTTATAATGAAGTTTGCGTGCGAGATCAAGATTTCCTGCGTGGAAAGCGTTGCACATCTCCGCAATATCTGCGGGTGCGACGTTCGCCACAACTGAGATAACGCCTTTCCCTCCGACAGCCATGATCGGCAGCGTGTTGACATCATCACCAGAAAGCACAACGAAATCATCGGGACAGAGGTTGACGACCTCACTGGCACGTTTGAGTTCGCCAGTCGCTTCTTTGAGTGCGACGATGTTCGGGTGCTCAGCAAGCCGCGCGACCGTAGGCGAGAGAATGTCCGTGCCACAACGTCCGGGAACATTGTAAACAACGATTGGGATGTCCACGGTGTCAGCGATTTTCATGTAGTGGGCATAGAGGCCCTCTTGGGTCGGTTTGTTGTAGTAGGGTGTGACAATCAGGGCAGCATCCGCGCCAGCGGCTTTGGCGTGCTCTGTTGCGCGTAAGGTTCGTGTTGTTGAGTTGGAACCTGTACCTGCAATAACAGGCACCTTCCCATTTACAGTCTCCACGGTAATTTCTATTACCCTATCGTGTTCAGCCTCAGACAGCGAGGGTGACTCACCTGTTGTGCCACACGGGACGATGCCGTGTGTGCCGCCGTCAAGCTGAAATTGAATCAGTTCTTTGAGTTTCGCCTCGTCAAGCGATTCATCGTCCTTAAATGGTGTGACCAGTGCAACATAAGAGCCTTGAAACATGTAAACCCTCCTTGTATCTGTAGGCACCGCGCTTACTGAAGCGGGCTACCAGCGGCCTAATAATCCCACGCGTCTGTTGTGAGTTCACCCACGTAGATAACGCGGGCATCACCTTCAAGATAAACGTTCCGAGCTTCTCCGTTTTCTACATCGAAATGGATCTTCAAAACCACTCCACTCGCAGTTTTTACATCAACAGGCGAAGCAACTTTTCCCAACGTCGCGGCGACAATGGCTGACGCAATCGAGCCAGTGCCACAGGCGAGCGTCTCACCTTCGACACCGCGTTCATACGTCCGAATGTCGATTAACGCTGGCGATTGGATACGGATAAAGTTGGCATTCGTACCCGAGGGCTGGAAATCGTCGTGATAACGCGTCTGCTGTCCGAGATCAAAGACATCCGTGTCTTCTAAGTCCTCTACAAAGAAAACGACGTGCGGCACACCACTATTCGCAAAACCGACGGTGTGCATTCCGTCATCTAATTGGAGCGGGACATTGAGCCGGATGTCCGTCGGATCACTCATACGGACTTTAACGCTCTCACCCACTATCTCGGATTCATAAATTCCAGCGTTTGTCAGGAACCGCATTTGTTCAGGGGCGATACCGTTCAGGTAGGCGAATTTGGAGATACATCGTGCGCCGTTTCCACAGGTCTCTACCTCGCCACCATCTGCATTGAAGTAGCGCATGCGAAAGTCAACATCGTCTGCTTTTTCGAGGAGTAGGACCCCGTCAGCACCTACTGACATACGACGTTGGCAAAGCTTTGTTACAAAATTTGTATCGGTGCTATCAACGATCTCAGCGAAATTATTGATAATAACAAAATCGTTGCCTGCACCACTGAGTTTCATAAAGGGTATTTTATCCATTCCTATGTCCTTTATTGCGGAGATGTGGTTTTCTTAGGTGTATAATAAAACTATCTATGTTTCAAGTCAAGTGTTTTTTGGGACGTTCTCGATGCTTAGATTGTTTCTAAACAGAGATAAATCTGATGTCAAGGCGTGTGTGCGAAGTTCCTCTACAATTCCTAAAACATCGTCGTAACTATCGGACGTGACGAGACGGTTGCGAAAAGGTTTGACATGCGGGATGCCCTTGAAATAACTGCTGTAGTGCCGACGCATCTCAATGAGACCGAGCTTTAAGCCTTTCCAGTCAATTGAGAAATCGAGATGTTTTCTAAAGACAGCAATCCGTTCGTCTATTGAAGGCGGTGGGAGGAATTCACCTGTCGCGAAGTAGTGTTTTATTTCGTTGAAGATCCAGGGGTAGCCTATTGCGGCGCGTCCGATCATAATACCGTCAACGCCGTATTGTTGGCGCATCTGTGCGGCTTTTTGGGGGCTATCGACATCGCCGTTGCCAAAGACGGGAATCGTCATACGTGGGTTATCCTTAATCCTACCGATGAGTGTCCAGTCGGCATCGCCTTTATACATCTGTCGACGGGTTCTGCCGTGAATAGCGATGGCTTGAATACCGACATCCTGGAGCCGTTCGGCGACTTC
This sequence comes from Candidatus Poribacteria bacterium, assembly GCA_958295815.1. Taxonomy (GTDB): domain Bacteria; phylum Poribacteria; class WGA-4E; order WGA-4E; family WGA-3G; genus WGA-3G. The sequence continues at coordinate 2,820,636 of OY282374.1, forward strand.
AACAATGTACTTTGTTCTATCATCCCAACCGAGACGGGTTTTGACGGTGACAGGGAGCTTCGTGGCTTTCACCATTTCAGCTGTCATCTTTACCATTTTAGGGATGTCTTGTAGGATACCGGCACCTGCGCCTTTACAGGTGACTTTCTTGACAGGACAGCCGTAGTTGATGTCGATGATGTCGGGTTGGACGCGTTCGGTAATTTCAACAGAGGCGCGCATGGCTTCGATGTCGTGTCCAAAAATTTGGATACCGATGGGTCTTTCTGCCTCAAAGATATCTAACTTGGCAACACTGGGTGCGGCATCTCGGATGAGTGCCTCGGAGGAGATGAATTCGGTGTACATGAGATCGGCACCGTTTTCTTTGCAGACTGCGCGAAAAGGTGGATCGCTGACATCTTCCATCGGTGCGAGCAAAAGTGGGAAATCTTGGATGTTGAGGTTGCCGATTGTTAACATAACACACTATTTGTATATAATTTCATAGAAGGTTTCGGTTAACGAATTCGCCTCGTATACTCATCATGCTTTCCTATCCACACCCAAATGTAAGTTCCGTTTTCTTCACGTGCCAAAGCACGATAATCTCTGCTAATTCGCACGGACCAACTCGTTCTTCCAACCTTCTTAAAATTCAGAGAGGGATGCTTTGGATCCTGTTTTAGCAAGGCAAAACTTTTGTCTGCACGTCGTTGAATTTCCCGCGGAAGGCTGTAATAGCATACCCAAAATCCCGAACTCGTTTTATAGATCTTTGCACCTACCTGCTCGCAAATCCTCGAGGGCTTTTTCAGCGAGTTTATCAAGTTTACCAGTTTTCGCGTCCTCTTCTAACTGCTTATCCCACGCTTCCCAGTCTGCCTCTAAAGTTTCATAAAGCGTCTTTTCGAGAGTATCCAACAATGCTTCTTGTGTACTATCCTCGCATTTCACCTTGGGGTGTTCCTGTATCCATCCCATCCACCCCGTGCCGTTTTTTTGGATGCGGGCGGTATAAGTTGTCTCGTATTCTGAATCGTAAATCTTGACGGTTTGAATTTTTTCCATGTGTACCTCCGTACATTAGAGCGTCTCAGGTTAATTTATTATACCTTGCAAACACACGATTGTCAAGAAGATGAGAAACAGGAATAGGCTTTGACTTTTTTCCAATTTCGTGGTAGATATAAGGACAGACTGTGGCAATTGTCCATTCACACCAAATCAATAGCGAGGTCTTTTCTTATGAGATGTATTTTTGTGGGTATTGAGTATGCTGGAAAATCGACGTTAGTGGACCTGCTAACCAACTATTATCGGCATCGAAAATTGCAGGTTCACGTGGATGATCACTTTACAATCCCTGATTCAACGCTGAGTCCAGAATCGAGAGCGGCGTATATAAATTTCCCAGATGACGTGAAGGAGCGGATGCAACGGATGCAACTGCAATATCACGTTGAGGTGATCAGAAACTATCCAAATACGATGATCGCAGGTTGGCATATTGAGGAACTCATCTACTCGTCCTTCTATGGGGATGATCCCGAAAGCACGTATTACCCGAAATATCACATCAATGCGCAGCGTGGGTATGAGACGCAGGTTATCGAAGCACGGTTGCCGGATGTCGTTATGATTCATCTCACTGCCAGCGACGCAGCGATTGAGGAACGGATGGAGACAGACCCGCACGAGTATCAGATTATCAAGAAAGCCGATATTCCAGAAATCAAACGCCTTTTTCAGGAGGAGATTGATAGGTCTCTGTTTGCGCAAAAAGGACGTAAGATTGTATTGGATACGACGGAAAAGACACCAACTGAATCGCTTGATGAACTGCTGCTGCTTTCTGAACCGCTTATCACGTTCGGTGAACTCGCTGTCCGAGCGATGGATGTGCCGGATACCGATTATGAGGTTCGCTATGAAAATGGGGTTCGGAAGATAGTATCCGGATAGGAAAATGGCGAGGCACGGAAACCTCGCAAAACATGTTGGTCACGGATAGGAAGGTGGCGAGGCACAGGGACCTCGCCAAACATGTTGGTCACGGATAGGAAGTGGCGAGGCACGGAGACCTCGCCAAACATATTTGGTTGGTTTTATCTGCTTAGGGGATGCTCTCGGTTTGCGATTGGGAAGGAGACGCGTCCACCACTCAATTGAGACTCATAAGCACCGAGGATCATTTCCAGTGCAGCGACGGCGTCTTCAGCAGCGGAAATGGGTTTCCGGTCATTTTCAGCGGCATCAATTAGATCGCGAATAGCGAGTTCATTGCCGCTGGAGAATGGTGTATCGTCTAAGTCGATTGCTTCCCACTCTTGGTCTGAATTTGAAGGGACGAGTACGGGATATGGATAGACCATGAGCCGGTTTGCGACATCTCCACGGAGTGAGAAAGTGCCTTCGCTACCGACGATTTCCATACCGTATCTGCCTGAGCCAGCTTGATCTCTCCGGGACTGGAAGAAACCTGACACCCCACTTTTGAAAGCAAAATAGCTGTTGATACAATCACCAGCGACGGGTCCAACAGGTTCTGTCGGTTCGTGGTGACCGCCATAAGCGACCTCTTTGCCATCATTGGTGACGTGGGACTGCATCCAATCCACATCTCCGACGAAGAAGCGCATCATATTAAACAGATGCGTGCCGAGGACAATCATATCCTCGCCGCCACCGCGCCTGTCCTGCTTACCACTGGCATAGATGGCTTGGATGGTGCCGATTTTCCCGTCGTTGAGCATCTGCTTGATCGCATGGGTTGCGGGGAGATAGACCGCCTGATGTGCCACAGCGACCTTTTTTCCGTTCGCTTTCGCGGCACTAACAATTATATCACCATCAGCGAGTGTAGCCGTCAGCGGTTTCTCGGAGTAAACGTGGCATCCTGCCTCAATACAGGCGGTTACCATGTCAACATGCTCTACGGTCCAGCGCGGACAGACACTGACAATATCAAGATCCTCTTTCTCAAGCATATCCCGATAATCGGCGTAGCTGCGCAATGCGCCTGCCTCTGCTGCCGCCTTTTCCCTACCCTCTTCGTTTGGATCGGAAACGGCGATAAATTCGACGTTTTCTATATTTTTGTATGGGGTGTGGAGTCCATGTCCGAAGTTGCCTGCGCCGGTATGTCCGATAGCGGCGGCGCGATATGTATTCTGGCTCATTTTTTCTCCATTTCTATATTATGATTTAGTAGCCCTTCTGTTTATCAACAACGTTGACTAAGGGTTCACCTGCGATGTAGCGATGTAGATTGTCGATAAAGAGTTGCATGGCACGTCTGCGGATGTGTTGTGACGCCCCAGCACTGTGTGAGGTAAGGATCACGTTCTCCTGCTCCCACAACGGATTATCTGGTGGACACGGTTCCGTATAGGTCACGTCCAACCCCGCACCTGCTAATTTCCCACTCTCAAGTGCGGCTAACAGTGCATCTTCATCAACAACTTTGCCGCGACTTATATTCACGATGTAACTACTGTCCGGCATCTGACTGAATTGTGCGTGTGATAGGAGTTTGTGCGTTTCAGGTGTGCTTGGACAACAGACCACAAGGATATTGGACTGCGCCAGAAACGGCGACAATTCATCTAAACCGAAGAGTTCCGAAACGGTATCGGGTTTGCCAATCGGTTCTACATCAGCAGCGACGACGTTAAACTCAAATGCGCGCGCACGTGCTGCGATCGCCCTACCGATACCACCGAGTCCAAGGATGCCCATTGTCATACCTGCGAGTTCAATGCATGGCACGCGTTCCCAATGCTTCGTTTTCATAAATTCCAACTGTGTGGGGATCCGTCGAGTGAGTGCTAAAAGGAGTGCAAAAGCGTGCTCTGCGATCTGTGTGCCGTACAAGCCGCGACAATTGGTGAGCATAACACTGCTCGCTTTGAAAGCGGGATACATGAATCCTTCAACGCCTGCATGGGGTTGGTGTGCCCAACGCAATGCGTTGGCTTCAGAGATTGCATCTTCACCGATGTGTCCAAATAAGATTTCGACATCGGCGATATGTGCGCGCAAGGGATCACCGTGTGGGAGGAATTGAACATCCACGTCCGATGGAACATCCGATAACATCGCCTCAATTTCCGGTTCTTGTCGACTGCCAATTAAAATTTTTATTTTTTCCATGCGGTTCTCCTATCTCGACGGTGCTATTCCTACTACAGCAGCCTCGTTTATCCGCTAATCGAATCTGCCTGCTGTGCCCACTGAAAGTCTAAATCGCTGATGCCACCGGCATCGTGGGTCATTAGGTCAATCGTCACGCGGTTATAGACGTTGAACCACTCTGGGTGGTGATTCATCGACTCTGCAACTAAAGCGAGTTGTGCCATAAAACCGAAGGCTGTAACGAAGGTATCAAACTGGAATTCTTTGTGTAGTTTACCGTCCTCTACGGTCCAACCGTTGAGCTGTTCAAGGTTTTTCTGAATTTCAGCGTCTGAGAGTTTTTTTGCTGCCATTGAAACTTCTCCTAAAGATGTGTGTCAGGATTGTGAAAGCCATTTAGTGAGAGCAAAATCGTGCAGTCTTCTCAATGCAGACGAATTCCCCAAACCATACGGCATTGACCGAAATTGTAGTGGAAAATATAAATGAATGCAAGTTAAAATAGTAATAGAGATTTATACCATAATACTTATTGTTTTTTAGTAAATTTTAGAATTAACACAATACACTATAAGTGGAGAGGTTATGAAACCTCGCCAGCGCGACGAAACAACAGTTATGATTTGAGTGTTTTATTGATGTAGGAGGAACCGATGGCAGGGGCAACAACGCTTTATTTTCCAGAAGTAGGTCCACAGTGGCAAGACTGGGTCCAGGTTACGAATGTCGGCACAGAATCAACACGTGTGATGGCAGTAGCGAGACATGCCAGTAACGGACATCCCACTTGGTCAGAAGAGAAAACAGTACATCCTTTTCAGTGCTGGACACCGAATGTGGAGGCGATTAAAGAAAACTCCTCGATGCAGTTTAGTGCGGATCAACCGATCGTCGCAGAACGGCACATGCACAAGGACACGAATGTGCTTGACTTTGTTGGTGCAGCACCGGAGTACGGAACAGTTGGACAGCGGCTTTTCTTTCCAGAATTAGTTTCGGGTGCCCACGATTGGTTCCGGGTCTTAAATGTTGGTGAAGCGGACGCACACGTTAACATTACCGTCCGAAACAGGAGCGGTGATGTGTTGCGGCAACGCCACCATGTTATCAAGTCATTCTGTTGTTGGGATCTCAATGAAGGTGTTATGGGGAATGTCACGGGTACAGTCGAGATGCAGAGTTCACAACCCATTGTAGGCGAACGCCATCTCCACTATCAAGGCGGGAAGACGAGCGTTGGGCAATTTGGACAATTGATTTCGGATGCCCCGCGTACGCTCTTTTTCCCTGAGGTCGGACCAGCATGGGAAGATTGGGTTGTGATTGTGAATGTGGGACCGGAAGATGCAGAGGTAACAATGATTGCGCGTAAAGATGACAACGCAGAATCAACATGGACGAAAAGACATAGCCCACTGCACCCCTTTGAGTGCTGGACGCCGGACATGGATGATATTAAAGTGAAATCCTCGGTAGAGGTTCGTAGCAATCAGCCAGTGGTTGCGGAACGACACATGCAAAGTGGGACTGCCATTGTCGATTTGCCGGGGGCATCAGCGGAGGGCGGACATGTAGGAATTCGGCTGTTTTTTCCTGAAGTTGCGGCGGGTGCCAGAGACTGGTTCAGATTTCTCAACGTTGGTGAGGCAGATGCCTTCGTTAACATTATTATTCGCAATAAGCAGGGGGATATTCAACGGCAGATACATCGTCAAATTAAGCCGCTCTGCTGTTTGGATATAGACGAGGACGCGATGGGAAAAGCACGTGGAACAGTGGAAGTTCAAAGCACACAGCCTATTGTGGGTGAACGACATCTGCACTACCAGACCGGACATAAAGGTGCTGTTGTTGGCGAATATGGCGTTGTCATTGGAGAATAAAAGATGCCATGGATTGAGACCGTAGATGAAGCAGACGCAACTGGAATCGTGAAAGAGGAATACGATGCTGCTATCGCACGAGCGGGTGAACTTTACAATATCGTCAGGCTTTTCAGTGTGCGTCCGAAAAGTATGCGTGCCTTTGTTGAACTCTACCTGTTAGTGATGTTCGACGAGGACTCTCCTTTGACTCGGATGCAACGGGAGATGATTGCGACTGTTGTCTCGAAAGTGAATGAATGCGACTACTGAATCGTTGCACACGCCGATGAGTTGCGGGTTCAACTCACAGACGAACAGATTACAGCATTTACGAAGGATTTCCAAAGTGCTGACATTGACGAAAGCACAAAAGCCATGCTTGCGTTCGCAGTTAAGGTAACGAAATCGGCATCTACTGTCACACCGACAGATTTGGAACACCTCCGCAGTTATGGTCTGACTGACGAGGCACTTTTCGCCATTGTGGAGGTCGTTGGGTTTTTCTGTTATGTCAATCGGATAGCAGACGCATTTGGAATTGAATTAGATGCGTTTTTAGAAGAGAGGAGAGAAAGCTTGCACTTGGCAAGCAAAAATAAAGTATGAATTTAGATAATAAAATCGCTATTGTAACAGGGGCTGGACAAGGGATTGGTAAAGCCATTGCCATCAGACTTGCGAACGCCGGGGCAGATGTTGCTATCCTGGATTTGAACTTGGAGGCAGCAGCATCGGTGGCACAGGAAATTGAGGGTATCGGACGCAGGTCCGTACCTGTTCAAGCTGACGTTTCAAAGTCGGATGATGTTAATGCTGCTGTTGAGAAGGTTATTTCGACGCTCGGTCGTGTTGACATCCTCGTTAACAACGCTGGCATTGCGGGACGAACGCTTCCATTGACCGACTTAGAAGAGGCGGATTGGGATGCCGTGATAGGCGTGAACCTCACGGGTGTTTTCCTGTGTTGTAAAGCGGTTATCGGTCCGATGATTGCTCAGGATTACGGTAGGATTGTGAATATCGCCTCAATTGCTGGAAAAGAGGGCAATCCGACGTTGATTCCGTATTCGGTATCCAAGGGTGGGGTTATTACCCTAACAAAGGCACTCGCTAAAGAGGTAACGGATTATAATATTCGTGTGAATGCTGTGTCTCCAGCGGTCATCCAAACACCGATTTTGGAGGGCATGGCGCAATCGACTATTGACTATATGGTGGGTAAGATTCCGTTGGGACGTGTTGGGAAACCGGAAGAAGTTGCGGCTGTTGTGAATTTCTTGGCTTCGGATGAAGCGAGTTTTGTGACCGGACAGTGTTACGATGTGAGCGGTGGTAGAGCGACATATTAGGTCGGTTTTAGGTTGTGAGTTATAAGTTATAAGTATAAGTTGCAAGTTATAAGTTGTGAGTTATAAGTTAAGAATTAGGAAATATAAATGCAGGGGTTCCCTACAAGAAGAGGATAGGGCGGGATAAAGTCCCGCCCTATGGTGAAGATCCTGATTGGTTTATTCTGCGATGCAGTAGAGATACTTTCCGCCGCGGAGGTATAATTCGTCCCCTACAATCGCGGGCGATGCGTTGAAACTGTCATCGAGTTTGTTTTCCGCCAAGATTTTGAAATCGGGACCCTGTTGGACAACGTTCACAGTCCCCTGTCGTCCAGCGATGTAAAGCCGATCCGCTGCTCCAACTATGGAGGCATAAACGCCAGAAACACCTTGCAGGCGTACCGGTCCATAATGTGCCTCTCCGGTTTCAGTGTTGAAAGCAGAGAGAACACCGTTGTTGCTTTTCAGGAAATAGATAATACCGTTAGAGAGGAGTGGCGACGGTACATAGGGTGTATCTCGATTGAATTCCCACGCGATAGCATCCGACCCACTAATATCGCCTGATGCCGATGCGAGGGAAACTGCCTGCAAGACATTGCCTCGGAAACCGCTCATGAGATAAACATATTCGCCAGCAGCAACAGGTGACGGGATGCTGTTACGAGTCAGACCATCACCATCCCACAAAAGTTTGCCGGTCGCCAGATCATAACTACGGACGCGATTTGTGCCAGTAGTAATCACCTGTGCTTTCCCATCGTGTTCTACAATAATAGGTGAAAACCAAGTTGTTCCTTCATTGCGGTTCGTCTTCCACAAGACATCACCGGTTCCCTTGTCAAGCGCGGTGATAAAGGAATCACCCTCGTGGTCCTGAACGATAACGAGTGTATTGTCGTAGAGCACAGGGGAACTGCCCTCACCAAAGGTGTTTCTTTTATACATCGTGCCGACATCTTTTTCCCACTTCACATTCCCGTCCATATCGACACAGTAGAGTCCACGTGAACCGAAATAGGCGTAGATGTATTCACCATCGGTGACGGGTGAATTTGAAGCGTAGGTCGCATCTTGGTGCGTTCCCTCGTGCGGTGTCAATTCTCGGAGCGTCTTCTGCCAAAGAACGCTTCCATCACTTCGATTGAGGGCGATGAGATCAAATTTATACGTCGGACCAGCATCATTTCCGCCAAAGAAACCGCCGAATAGATTGGCATCCTCCTCAGATTCCTTTTTCTCTTTGGGTGCCTCAACAGCGGTTTGGATGTAAATTTTGTCTTCCCAGATAATTGGTGTGGCATGTCCGGTTCCTGGGATAGCGACTTTCCAACGGATATTTTCGGTCTCACTCCACGTGACTGGTGGGTTCGCATCAACTGCGACCCCGGTAGCATGCGGACCGCGCCAGTGATGCCAATTTTTTTCAAAACCCTCTGGCTGTGATGCAATTGTCGCAACTACCGCCAAAGCAAATATACAGATTGTCAAAATTGCGATTTTTTTCATCTTAATTCCTTTCCTTTTTTTAAGTGAGTCAATTTAAGGAAACAGATTATACACCTGCCGCCCCGCTGGGGCTCGATTTATGGACAGAACATTTTTCTATACACCTATTGAAGAAATACCCAAGCAAATAAACCCGCTGGGACTTGAGAGGTTGCCAGTAGGCGGGGTTACAAACCCCGCCAGCGTAGAGAGTGAGGGCGAGGTTGGGAAACCTCGTCTACCATAATGGGTTAAATTTAGGCTAAAATATCCTCAATGACCAGCGGTTGTGCTAATTCACTGTTTGCGGCTTCCAATTTTTCACGACTTGAAACCACACACACTGCGGCTTTGTCTCGGTTACCCTCTAAGAGTTCGAGAAGTACGCGTTTTACCTCAGCAGGTGTTGCGCGCCGGAGTTGTGCGTAGCGTTCTTCTCGCATCTCGCGTGTCTGTCCAGCGAGGTGTTGACTGAGTGCGTCGCTTGCAGACTGACTTGGACGAATCGGTTTTTCACCACTTTTCGCGGTAGCGATAATCGCACGATCGATGTCGGTCTGCGTCCATTGCACCTGTTTGACGTAATCGACAGTTTGTTCAAAGACGTTGAGGGTGCGTGCAACATGCGGATCCCGATACGAGGCTTGATAGAGGTTACCATCAAATGGACTATATGTGAACCATGCCCCATAAGCGTTGCCTTTAAAACGGATTTCACTCATGATGTAATCCAGTCGTAGGATATGTGCGCCGATACTGAGTAGTGTCGAATCAGGATGCGAATAGTGCGGTGCGGGTATCACGTATGCACAATGCGCGATCTGAATCGGACCTGCCAATCCCTCTCTCGGTGGCGTCCCAAACGGCTGAAACGCGATCGGTTCCGAAGCAACAGGTTCATCCCGCATTTTGCCGAGCCATTCATCGAGTCTTGCACGTGTTTTCTCAAAAGCAGAATCAGAACCGGTGAAACTTGCAGTCACCCGTCCACGGGTCAGCAAGAAGTCCCGAATCTCTTCTATATGACCCATTAGGTCGGTATTAAGTTCGTCAAAACCGTTGAGTAGGGTTTCGCTATTGTGGAGTTGCGGAAGTCCATTGACTATCTCCGCGAGGTGTGCTTGCGGTGAAAGACCACGGGAAGCGTGATGAATCGTTGTGCTTAACCCGTCTTGGATCATCTCCGTGCGATATTCTGCGACAGCTTGGAGCAAGACATCGCGAAGCCGTTCGGTATCGCGTGGGTCTACATCAAAAACGAGATCGTGCAGAACATCCAGTGCGGCATCTATCTTGCCATCAAGTGCTTTGAGATGGAAATTAAGGTTCAGCAAAGGCTGGTTTGCGTCCAATGCATGCGTTGCGAAGCCGGGTGAACACCCGATACCACCGGTGACAGCCGATGTTCGCTGTGCGATTTCTTCGTAGTTCATGCCAGCAGCACCAAGCTTACTAATAGCATCAGTATATCGCGGTAAATATGTCCAAAGATGCTGCGGCAGCCCTTGCAAGTTAAAGTTTAAAATGAGGTAGTTAACGCCATTGGCAAAGACATCATTCCTGAGCAGATCGCGTCCAGCGACCTTTTCAACAACTGTCGGGACATGCCTCGGTTTTTCAGGCAGATCGCTGACCTGAAGCTGCGGCAGTTTCGCCAACGCCTCGGGCGGATTGGGTTGTCCGTTGAGACGTTCCAATTCAGCAGCATCCGCAGCAATTTGTTGGACCTGTTCATCCGTCAATTCTGCCCGTGTCGCTTTCATACGCTCCACGAGTTCAGCCTCAATTTTTGCCTGCATATTTTGATCTGGAGATAATACACTCAGCAGCCGGTGTGGGTTGTCAATAAGCCGTTCACGTATGAGTTCATTGAAGATCGCCGGATTCTCCTGCCACCACTGACGAACGGTTGCGAGACTCTCTCCGAGTTTTAAGAAGGTGTCCGAGTCTTTCTCGTATATCCACGGTTCGATGACGCGATAGAGCATCCGAAGCGGGAACATTGGCGCGACTTCTTGGTAGTAGTAGGTGGCTTGCTGGAAAGCGGCTTCAATCTTCTCACTGTCAATCTCTGAATCTGCAACCTGGGTTAAGGTATCAATCACCAGTTGTGTAAAAGATTCGGCGCGCTCGTCTTCACTGCCTTTGAGTCCGACGTAAAATGCCCCGGACGGTCCGATAGAACTGGCACCGGAGTAAATCAGGTCGGCACCGAGTTTAGATTCGATAATTGCCTTTCGGAGTGGTGCAGCTTCATTGCCGAGCAGGATTAGGCTTAAAAGACGGCATAAGATGACGTCTTCAGGATCGGTTGCGTCCCCGATGAGCCAACTCAGCATAAGATAGGTTTTTTCGGTAAGGGGTTCATCTGCACCAACGGGATAGGTATCCTGTACACTTTGTGGGGCTTCCCACCTCGGTTGATGTGTAACTTCCGAACGGAGGGGTCGCATGGTGGCACTCGCCTCGTTTTGCGGAATGGCATCGAGTTTGTCAGCGAGAAACGTCAGATAGTCGCTTGTCGGAATATTCCCATAGAAGAAAAAGTATCCATTGCTTGGATGATAGTAGGTTTCGTGGAAGTTTTTGAGATTTGCGTAGGTGAGTTCAGGAATGGCATCCGGATCTCCGCCAGATTCACGCGCATACAATGTATCTGGTAGGAGTCTGCTCGTCATAGAACGGTAGAGTCGCGACTCAGGATCCGAAAAGACACCTTTCATCTCGTTATAGACGATGCCGGTTATTTTTAGGTCGCCTGTGGGATCTTCTGGATCGGCGGGTGCGAGATGGTGTCCTTCACGCCTAAACGTATCTTCTGTGAGGAGCGGATGGAAGACGGCATCAAAATAGACTTCCGCCAAGTTGAAGAGATCTTTTTTTACGTTGCTGGCGACCGGGTAGTACGTATGATCTGAAGCGGTCATGGCGTTGATAAATGTCGCCATACTCATCTTAATCATCTCAAAAAAAGGTTCTTTGACAGGGAATTTTTGGGAACCTGCCAAGACCGCATGTTCAAGGATGTGCGGTACGCCGGTGTCATCTGAGGGTGGGGTCGGAAAATTAATGGAGAATAGATTTTCAGTATCGTCAGTATAGAGATGTAGCAGGCGTGCACCGCTATGTTGGTGCGCCAATTCAATGGTCACTGCCCGTAATTCTTCAATGGGTGTGACGGCTTTTACCTCAAAGCCGTGCAATTGTTCGCCGGGACGTAAGTCTACTTCCGGTATCCGAGTGGTTTCCAATATTTTTGCCTCCATGGTTTTTATTTTTTTATACAGTGCATCTCATAAATATGTCAACGGTATTGTGAACGCTAAAAGAAACCCCCTAAATCCCCCTTATCAGGAGGACTTTAATGCGTAAGTCCTATTCTATTTTTTATGTCAACGGTATTGTGAACGCTAAAAGAAACCCCCTAAATCCCCCTTATCAGGGGGACTTTAATGCGTAAGTCCTATTCTATTTTTTTGGTTTCGCTAAGTTCGCACAAACGAGTTCATTATCATTTCGGACAAAGACGTGCTTATAGGCAAAAGCAGGATGTGCCCACGTAACACCGCCTCTGCGGTTCAATTGATCGCGTGTCGGTTCGATTAATTTAGCACGACTGATAATATTCAGACCTTCAGGGGAAAGTTCTGTGATGAGGAGTTCGCCGCGTTCGTTGAACATCCAGATTCTGTTTTCTGATGATGGGGGGTGTTTGACGAGATGGATAGTGCTCCAACGCGCCGTCGGCACAGCGGAAAGATTTTCCCAAATCCGATCCCCGTTTCGAGCATCAATACAGCGGAGTTCACCGTAACTATCCACACCATAAATGTAATTCCCAATGCGTACAGGAGTCGACATCGTGGTCTGAATTGCCTCGGTATGCTGCTCATCTTTACCGGCGCGGTGCCATCCAAGTTCGGCTGCCAATTCATCGGACGTCAACTTCAACAGCAGTGAGCCTTCATAGAAATTCGTGAGAAACAATTCATTCTCATAGAAAATTGGGGTTGCAATGCCAATCTCCCAGCGGGTAGAAGGAAATGGATAAAGCCAATGTACTGTTCCAGTTTTTGGATCAATGGCAGCGATGTTATTCCCTGTCCAACAGATTAAAACCCGTTGACCGGCGTGCTCAATGATAATGGGTGCAGAATAAGAGGCACTATCGTCCACAGCTCTCCATTTTTCTACCCCGGTTTTTCGGTCAAACGCGACTATGCAGGCGTTTGGCTCGCCCCCGATCTGAACGATGAGATGCTCACCCTCGACAATCGGTGCGCTTGCGATTCCCCAGATAGGCATATTAATGTCATATTCGGTATTGAGATCCCTTTTCCAGACGACGTCACCTGTGGCAGCATCAAAACAGTGCAGGTGTCCCATTGAACCGAGCGCGTAAGCGAGTCCGTCATGGACGGTTACAGTTGCCCGGGGTCCGGCTGTATACTCAATCTTGTAGACACAATCGTAAGTATAAGACCAGACGGATTCGCCAGTTTCCCAGTCAAAGCAGTGAACGCGTTCGACCTGCTTCGGCTTGGTAAGCCGATCGGTGACATAGACGCGTCCGTCAGCGACACTCGGTCCGCTGTAGCCGCTGCCAATAGGGACACGCCAACGGAGTGAGATCTCTGGACCTTCAAATTCTTCAATGATGTCTGTTTCGTTCCAAACGCCTTGGCGGTCTTTGCCACGCCATTGATGCCATTCATCGGCACTTGCGAGATGTGCCTGCATCTGTAAAATGGCAAACAGTGCGATGAGTAGACATGTAAACTGCTTCATAGATTTTTTGTATAGTTCCTTAGCCAGAGAACCATCTGTCGATAGACCTCTGTTGTGTCCTTATGTTTTGTCTTTAACCTCTTCAACTCAGCATGGGGTCCGTCAATACGGCTCTGCTTGAGTGCCTCCGAATTCCGGTGTGTATCGCCTTGATATGTTATCTCTACCAAGTGTTCAAGGTGTTTGACGGCGACACCGGTGTCGAGTAGATACTCCCAAATAAGCCGTGTTGCACAAGTGCTATTTCTGTTCTTAAATGCGGGTGGCTTGTGATCGAAGCGGTTGTTTTCAGGGCAATACGTGTTCCCAACGTCTACCAAACAGTCTGCATGCAACATGAGTTTTTCGGGTACGTTCCGACTCACAAACAAGACCTCTGATTTGTGCGCTTGGAAGAGAAAATCTTGGGCGATCCAAGCACTGACGATAGCGTCGAGGTCTGGGTCTGCATGCGTGACAATCTGTTTCAATGCACAGTCCTCCGTCGCTTATTTATTATACGAATTTTTTGATGGATTGTCAAGTGGGTTAGGGGTTATAAGTTATAGGGTATAAGTTATAAGTTATAAGTTATAAGTTATAAGTTAAGAGGGGCTCCTGTTCGTTTGGATGGCTTCAGAAAATAAAAACCGCTCTTATATCCCTATCTATAGGATAAGGACATAGGAGCGGAAACACTTAGTTATACTGTGAGGTTAACGTAAGGCTTTGATATCGCCCCAAGTGACAGCTGCTTTTCCATTTGCTTCAACAGGTGTTGAGATATCCGACTGTTGCGAAATGAAATCAATCATCTCAATAAGCACTTGTCCCCGCGGCAAGTCCCCGTTATTTGGCTCTTGTAGGCAGATTCCGACGCGTCCGCTGCTATCTTCCAACTTAATGATGCCCGGGTCAAAAAATCCGTCACCGTTATCACCAAAAGCGGCTTCAACGCTCCAAGGATCGACGATCTGTTCACTTTTAAAGGGTCTTTCAGAGGTGAATTCTACAAGGGCTGGCGTATATTCTTCACCAAGCGCTGTCGGCGTAATCGCAGTGCCGCCGCCCCACATATCTGCATTGATGTTGATGATAGTTTTCAAGCCGTTTTCACCATTAGCACCACCACCTTCGGTAACGTAGAAGATGTAATCGGCACAATTGAGGATAATATTTCCACCGTAAAGGAAACGTTCGGCAATGGAATCATCTACCTGCGAGTTCCCAGGCGTATAGAGCGTTGTCGGGAACCAGCCGAAAATAATCAAGATATCTGCAGCGCCATCGTCAATGCGTTCCTCAGCCCAAGGTCCGATTTCTTCGTCGGTTTGATAAACTACGTCGCCAATGAATGGGACAGCACCTTTAAGGTCCTCGAAGACGATTGCGCGCTGGATGTCTGCATTTTCTTGTGAGATCCAACCTGTTCCTTCACTGAAGATAGCGACATCACCTAAAGCTGCCCAACTTGAAACGGTGCATGTAACCATCAACAAAACAATAAACAGCGTTAATATGCTGCGTGTCATTATTTTTACCTCTTTTTTTATTTGCTAAAGCCTACAAATAAGTAGACATATAACGTTCCACCACCGCTGGCAAGGTTTCTACCTCGCCAGTGATAATGTCTAATTAATTCTAAAATCCACCATAATTGTGCGCCGACTATACTGATGATATCGTCGGCACCATAGATTATAGAAACTTACTTACTAAGCGGTTTGCTACGACGGCAGGTTAAAAACTTGACTTAAGGTGTCCCCACGTCGTAGCGACTTTCTCGTTGGGATCTACTGCCTGAGGACCGAGTACTTCAAACAGAAAGTTATCAATCATTTCGGCAAGCACTTCGCCTCGGGGAAGTCCTGGATTATTGGGTTCTTGAAAGGCGATCCCGATGCGTCCATCGGTTTCGGTATCGTGGACAATTGCGGGGTCTATGAAACCTGCACCATTGTCACCGAAGGCCGCCTCAACCTCCCAAGGATCTGTAATCTGAGCTTCCTTGAACGTACGCTCTGAGGTAAAGTCGTCCAAGCTTGGAGTATACTCCTTACCATCAGCAGTCGGTTTGATACCTGTCCCCCCCGACCACATATCGGCGTTGATATCCATCATATTCTTCAAGCCCTGTTCTCCATTCGCACCGCCACCTTGTGTGACGTAGAAAATATAATCTGCAGTGTTGAGAATAACATTTCCGCCTTCAAGGAACTCCTCGGCAACCGAACCGTCGGGATCTGCGTTACCGGGGGTGTAGAGGGTTGTAGGGAACCAGCCGAATGTCACAATAATATCAGAAAGTCCATTATCGGTACGGTCTTCTGCCCATTTGCCGATCTGTTTATCGGTTAATATCTCAACTTTAGCTGGCTTCTTGAGGAGATCCTTCAATGCCTCGCCTTCAGCAGCAGCGGTGCCTTGCGCAATCCAGCCGGATTGTTCAGTGAATATCGCCACATCTCCCATGGGAGCAGACACACCGATGCTCGGTAAAGCGACAATCGCAACGACATACAACATTGTTGACGCTGCGATTGTTATCAGTCTTTGCATGTAATAACCTTTATTGTTTAATCGATAAGATAAATGCCCTGATATACTGTTATTAGAACACTTACAAGTAAATTATATGATCTTTGCGACAGCAAAAATATCTGTGTATTCCTAACTAATAATATAATACACGATTTCTTACACTGTTGTCAAATCTATTTTTACGTTCCAATATCTCAAGTATCAAGCCTCAGAATCACACTCCTAATTGCGCGGCAAATCAGGTTTCCTTAACAGATGCGTCGGAGGCAATTCACCTGTCAATGTCTTTAAAAATTCGACCAAATCGTCCTTCTCCTGTTCAGTGAGATGTAGCGGTTCGATTGTCCCTTCACGTCTACCGACAAAGTCACCACTGGCACCACCAACATTATTAAATTCAATTACAGAAGCGAGCGTTGGAAATTCACCGGTGTGAAAATAAGGAGGGGTCAATGCCACATTACGGAGTGTCGGCGTTTTGAATTCGCCTTGATGTTGAGGTGTTGGCTCCAAAAAATTTAGAATGCGTGTAGCGATGGCGGTATCATCACTATAGATGCCGCCGCCGTTAAACGGGTCTGCCAAGAGTGAGGAGATTCCAGCGTAGCGTCCTGTGTCCTCTGGTAACGCACCTTGTGGCACACCCAAGTTATGGAATTCATTGTCCGTAAAACTTGGCGTATCGTGACAGAGAATGCAAACACCTTTACCAATGAACGTTTTTAATCCGCGCTTTGCTTCAAGGGATATTGCTGTTACGTCACCTGCCACGTACCGGTCAAACGGTGCGTTCCGGCTAATCAAGCGACGTTCGTAAGCTTCAATCGCCTTACCGATATTTGCAAAGATGGTGTTAACGGCGCGTTGATCTGCCTCCGTCATGCTGTCAAATGCTGGGTCATCTGGTTTGCCATCAGATGGAAAGCGTGTGGCATCTTCAAGTTTCGGCAGGGGTCCAAATACTGTTTCATAACCGGCTTCATAGTGCTGCTTGATGAGGTGTGCATATTGGAGACGGGTGCCAGCTTGTTCCTTCTCACCCTCAAGTGCGCTTAAGGCTTGTGCCCAGAGCGTATCTGCACGACCGTCCCAGAACTGCCATTTGTTATAGGCGGCGTTGAGCAGTGTTGGCGCGTTTCTCGTACCTCTCCCGGCTCCCAGTGAAGTCGCTTCAACATCAGCGAACCCATGAAATGGTGAATGACATGTTGCGCAAGCAACCGTTCCGTCCTTTGAAAATCGTGCGTCAAAGAAAAACATTTGCCCCAGTCGAGCGGCATCCGGATTATCGGCAACTCGATTTGTAGGGTTCGGTGGTGGTGCCTCAGGCAGTGGGGATAAACGTTGGATAACCGCCCACTCGCGCACGGTAAATATATCTGCTTTTTCTTCAGGCATCGCTGTCATTTCTGGAAGTTCTTCCTCACTGCACCCGAAGATCAAAAATGCGGAACTGAATATAATCCAGAGAGTTATTAAACGCTTAATCAAATCAACATCCCCGAGTTGACAGTCAAATTTCAGATTGAGGTTTATTCATTTGCGGTGCATCCTTTGCACATCGAAATCCGAGTATCTGTCCACTCGCGACAATGTCATCGTATTCTCGAAAGGCACACCGCATCTGATCTGAACCGGCGAACCAACTCGCGCCCCGCCACGATTTTTTACCCATCCCACTTGTTGGGGGTCCCTTCGGATTTTCGGCAGGGCTTACGGCGTAGTATTCCGTGTCAAACCAATCGGCGACCCATTCTGCGACATTTCCCACCATGTTAACCGCACCGTACGGACTCGCCCCTTGCTCAAAACTATCTACAGGTGCTGCCATCGCAAAGCCGTCAAGATGTCCATCAAACTTTCCTTCGTCATCAAAGTTACATTTAGTGGGATCGAATTCGTTTCCCCAGGGCCAGATGCGTGCATCGGTGCCGCGTGCCGCCTTTTCCCATTCCGCCTCGGTCGGCAAACGCTTCCCAACCCACGTGGCATAGGCAGTTGCATCGCCCCAAGTCACGCCTACAACCGGCTGGTCGGGATGATTAAACTTCGGATTATCCCAGAAAATTGAATTTCGGTGTCCGGTGGCTTCAACAAATTTAGTGTAATCGGCATTCGAGACTTCGTGTTTATCAATAAAATAGGCATCCAAATATACTTTGTGCTGCGGGAGTTCATCAAGTTCATCAGTTAGTGGATCCACATCCGGATCGCTGCCCATGACAAATTCCCCTGCGGGAACGTACACCATACCTTCTGGCACATCCACCGGTATTGGTTGAAGTTCTACCTCTACTGTTGGCACTACGTCAATTTGAATTTCTTCTTCTTCTACTACTTCTTCTATTGGCAGCTGTTCGTCGGTTCCACAACCAAATAGGCTCAAAAATAACATGAAGGTACAAATTACAGATTTCAGTGTGTTTCGCATAAGTATTATTTTATAGATATAGTCAATAGTTAAACTTGCAGTGATTTCTATCGAAGGATTAAGGTGTCCTTACACAGCGAAATCCAACAGAACTGCTGTGATCGCTACATTGTTCTGGATAGATATAAGCGACGGTTGTTCTTGTGTCTCCTGCGCCATTCGTCCACGAACCACCTCGGATTGCATAGGTTTTCCCGTTCGTTGTTTCCAACTGTTGCGTTTGTGGTTCCACTACCCACTCCCAAACATTTCCCGCCATATCATGCAGTCCATAAGGACTTATACCGTCTATAAAACTCCCGACGGGTGCGGGTGTCATTGCATAGCCATCGGTGCTACCGTCCATCCCGCCCCCATCGTCGAAATTGCCGCGTGCCACGTCATAACTATTTCCCCACGGATAAAGTCTACCATCTATACCGCGCGCCGCCTTCTCCCATTCACTTGCGGTCGGTAACCGCTTCCCTGCCCATACCGCGTATGCTTCAGCATCTTCCCAATTGACTCCTACAACCGGTTGTTCTGGCGCATTCAGCATTGTGTCACCCCAGAACTTCGGTTTGCGATGCCCAGTTTCCGAGACGAATTCTGCGTACTGTTTATTAGTGACTTCATATTTATCAATATAGAACGCCGCAACAAAAACAACCTCGGAGTCGGCTTCAGTTCCGAAGGTCAAATCGGTTTTGAGATTTGTGCCAAGTCTAACCTCTCCAGCAGGTACCAAGATCATCTCTTCAACATCAATTGGAGCGGGGACACCCACTGACGAGGTATCCAAATCTACGGAATCCTCTGGATCCTCATCTCCCCCGCATGCAACAAGACTAGCGACTACTCCAATGATGAAACATAAAAAGGTGTAACGTCTCACTGATATTTTCATATCTACCGAAATTTGAGAATCGAGAGCGAAGTGAGGTTTGATAGGAAACTGGCCCCTCCACTCCTGTTTAATTGCGTGTAGCCTCAATATTGAAATTGAGGCTACGTGACAAACAGATAGTTCTAATGACGGAGTTCTATCGTCCTGATTTTATCCGCCCCCATACAACGCTAATTTTGCCTGTTGGATCTACTGCTTTTGCGGTCGCAAAACGATTGGAGATAAGTTCTGCGTATTCCGTAGCGATCTGATCGTTTGGAGGTATCGCTGTTCCACAACACGAAGTATGGAAATTAATAAACCACCCCTCCATGTCTTCTGTCCGATAAGCAATCGGGTCAGCGTTTACGCCATCGTCTGCATAACTTTCATACTCAAAATCGTTCTGTTTCAAAACAGCGAGTCCTGCTGCGCGATTTGAATTCCATTTTTTGAGGGAAGGTATATATTCCTTCCCGAGATCCGTCGGACTGACAGCCGAGACAGTGCCGTTTGTGACGGTAGCTCCGAACACACTTTGCTGTCCAGCACCAGCAGCAGTAACACGCGCCCCTTTATCCCAATAGTAGTAAAAAGCGTAATCGCCAATGAACCCGCCGATACCGCCGCCTCTTAACCATGTATAGACAAGGTCTTTCTTGCCTGCATTCTTAAATATTGTCCCCGGGGTATTTCCCTGAGTAATGATATAGATGCCTTTAGGGTTCGCCTCCATATACTCAGCTAAACCATCACTATCCACAATCTCGGCAGTGAGTTTCTTTCCTTCAAGCTCTTCTACTATCATTTCTGCCAACTGATTTGGATTCGGAACAGCTAAACCGCCTCCATTTTCAACAGCTGCATCATAAAAAACAGCGACATCCTGCCCGAACGCATATCCCCCGAAAATCAGCACCAGAACCGACGCAAAACAAAATAACTTTTTCATTTTCTCCACTCCTAATTTGCGTTTTCAGACTGATTTGTTATCAAACTTTCGTCATTAGATTAGGATAGCACAGTCAGACAAAGACGTCAAGAAAAATCAAATCTCATCTACCCCATTTATATGGACATTGGAAATACCTCTTTTTATCCGAGTTCGATTAGATACCGACATCGAATTCATGTTCGTTCAAGAGTACTATTCTCCAAGCGGGGCATCGATTACACATCGGAATCCACGCAAGAGGGATCCGGGTTCACCACCGAGTCGATTGGCACACCGGGTGAAATCCAGATTTTCAGCCCATCCCCCACCTTTTAAGACATGCCCGTCCCCGGTTTCGGGTCCTTTCGGATTGATATTGGGGGGTGAGGTGCGGTAGTAGTTCGGATCGTACCAATCGGATACCCATTCCCAGAGGTTGCCAGCCATGTCGTGCGCACCATAGGGACTCGCGCCTTGTGGAAACTGCCCGACCGGTGCCGTCTCTCTATACCCATCTCTATGTCCTCTGCCGTCGTTGCCACTGAGTTTTGTATCGTCCCATTCGTTGCCCCAGGGCCAGATACGTCCATCTGTGCCGCGGGCGGCTTTCTCCCACTCTGCTTCTGTTGGTAATCGCTTGCCTGCCCAGTTTGCATAAGCAACAGCGTCGTCCCAGTCTAAGACAGTTGCAGGAAGGTTAGGGACATTATATGGAAGACGATCCAAATAGTGTTTGGGTTCATAACCGGTTTCGGCAAGAAACTGTTTGAATTGCTGGTTTGTCACCTCAAATTTATCAATATAGAAAGCATCCAGATAGACCGTGCGTTGTGGACGTTCATTATCATATCGTGCGATATCGCGAAGCGGAAAAATTTCTTTGTAGTGTTCAATCTCTGCGTCACTTGTTCCCATGAGGAACTCACCGGCAGGGACATAAACCATGACGGCATTATCTTTGGGGGTTGTGATGGTTTTAATAGGAAGATTGCCAACGAGAACGGGATCTATTGGATCATGGCAGGCAAACACCAACAACGAGAGGATTAAGAGTGTGAACAGAATTCTGATTGTTGTAAGTTTCATTCGTAATTCTGCAAAAGCGTATTTGCGTATAATTAAACAGTCCGTTTGCAGGCACGTTTTCAAGGTTGCCTACAAACGGACTATTAGATTTAGAGGTTATCTCTACCGGACTGTCTTCAAGTCGCCCCACGTTGTGGAGAGTTTCCCTGCGGGTTCAACATCCACCGTGGACATGAGCCAGATAATAATTTCAGCGGCAACTGCGCCTTTCTCTTCATCGCCGTTCGCTGTCTGTATCACTGGAATCAGTCTACCGAGGTTCCCGTCACGCACGATAATCGGATCGGCACGGGTGCCGTCATCGTTTTGTGCGAGGGATACTTCGACTTCCCAGTCTCCATCCAATTCATCAACGTGGAAGGGACGGTCGGATGCGAAGTCTGCTAGTGTCGGAGAGATAGCTGCACCTTCGCTGGTAACGACCATATTGGTGTTATCGTCCCACATGGTGATACCGTCGATATCCATCATATTCTGCAGTCCACCCTCTTCATTTCTGCCAGCGAGACCCCAGAACATATAATCGGCGTGGTTGATGAACACATCGCCATCAGTGGTTTCAATAAACGTCTCAGCGATCGTACCATCGGGTTGTGCGTTATTATCTGGGTAAAGGGTTGGTGGAAAATCACCATAAAGGACACAAATATCCAGTCCACCATCGCCGGTGACATCTTCCATCCAACCGGCTACAGCATCCATATCGCCATCGCTGTCATACCAAGTGTTAGAAATACCAGCGTCGTTGAGCATATCGACACAGATTTGTGCCTGTTCGTCGGCTGGTGCTTTACCGATCCATTGCGTGGTTCCGGTGTAGATAGCGACTTCACCGGCAGCAAAAACGGGTGTTAAAGGGAGTGCCAGTAACGCAATAAGCGTCAGTGAAAGAAAAATATTTCGCATTAAGAGCTATCTCCTTCTTTTAATATCTCCCCACAAGGTAGGAAGTTTATCTTGCGGGTCAACGTCAAGTGCGCCGACAACCTCAAGGTAGTAGTTGAGAATAATTTCGGCAATGACCTCGCCTTTCGGGTCATCTTGGTTAGCAGTTTGGTAAACCTGAATGAGTCGTCCATTCGTTTTCGTATTGTGGACGATACACGGGTCGCAGCGGTCAGCTTTTTGACTGCCTGTTTCGGTAGCGAATGCGACCTCGAGTACCCAATCATTATCAAGCAGGTCGAGGTGGAACGGACGATCTGTCGCGTAATCGTCAAGGGATGGTGTCAGTTCTTTTCCTTCCTTGGTGACCTTCATAGCGGTATTATCATCCCATTGCACCATGTTGGGGATATCCATCATGTTTTTGATACCGGCTTCCTCATTTCTGCCGCCCACTCCCCAGAAGAAGTAGTCAGCACTGTTAGAGAAACTATTGCCTGCATCAAGGAATTCCTCAGCGACGGTCTCTTTCTTAGCATCTTTTCCAACATCGTAAATCTCAACTGGAACGTCACCGAACATGACAATGAGATGGTGTCCATTATCGACTGTGTGGTCTTTGGTCCACTTTTCGACCTGTTTGGAGGGACCGTGGAGGATGAGTTCAGCGATTCCGTCTTGTCCATCAAGTAGGTCTGCCAGTATTTCGGCTTCTTCAACTGCTTGTGCTTGACCAATCCACTGCACTGTGTCCGTGTAGATAAAGATATCTACTTTATTCGCATCAGCTGTGGGTGCCAGAAGCAGAAGGGTTGCGGCGCATAGAATGCCAGCAACAGCTATAAATACTCTCATGTAAAAATCTCCTATAGGTATGCGTGAAATCTGTGTCGCGGTTCGCGAACGGGATCTTAGGGATAGTGCGGATCTGTCCGTTTTCGCGACTTCTTATAGTGCAAAACGATGTCAACACGTTTTTGTTGCAAAGTTGCAATTATTTTCCATGTTGGCACAAATCACTTATTGTTGTATATCTTACTTTTTTGTCGGAAATTTGTCAAACGAAAAAATTGACTTTTTTGTGGGATGAGATTAAACTGATAATAGAGATGGTTATGGGTGGTCAGGGTGGCGGAATGGATAAGGGGCATTGTCTGAATCGCGGATTACACAGATTACACGGATTTGAAGCTGTTTGTTACTTGCTGGTAATCGGTGGTAGGTTGTGGGTTTGTGTTCAAAATTGCATGAATTGGACTTTATTAGTCTATGTCTCTGGAAAAGTCAAGAAAGGTTTGACTTTATGTAAAAAAAAATGTTAAAATCATTTCTTAGAGATCGAGATCACTAATCCCTCCTTTGGAAAAATTTCTATGTCACTCAGAGACATCTCATTAAAATACGAATATCGCTCTGATGCAGCAGATCTTGTCAAGGATTTTTACACGCCGTGTCTGAGAAACGCTACACACTATTGGCGAGCAGTAGGTTATTTTACCAGCAACGGTCTTGCGCTGAATGTGAAAGGATTGTCCTCTTTTATTCAACATGGAGGACAAATGAACTTGGTAACAGGTCCTAAATTAATGTCAGATGACATTGAGGCAATTCGGCGTGGCTACGATGCAAAAGAACAAAACATAGATTCCTCCCTTAATTGCGATTTTGAGAAAGTTTCCCACGATAGATTAATGTTACTCACTTGGCTAATTACACACGGCTATTTAGACATTAAAATCGCCTGTCCCTCTGATTCAAACACAACTTATCCGCATGCAATTTACCACGAAAAGACAGGGGTCTTTTTAGATGAAGATAACAATGCTGTAGCATTCTCTGGATCATCCAATGAAACTGTCGGAGGTCTATTAAACAATTTTGAATCTATTGATGTCCATTGGTCATGGAATGACACTCAAGAACGCGTCCAACAAAAGGCAGATAATTTTACGAGGTTGTGGGATAACAACACGGATAAGTTGCAGGTAATAAATTTTCTAAACGCTGTTGTGGAAGATCTTTTAGTCCATCAGACGGTGTATGAAACTGGACAAGTAGAGACTGCAGATAAACCGGAAATAATTGAACAGACCGTTCCTTATTTGCCAAAAGACATAGCCCTAAGAAAGTATCAATCTGAAGCGATTGATGCCTGGTTTGAAAATGGATACCGTGGTTTATGGGAAATGGCAACGGGGACAGGCAAAACGATTACTGCCCTTTCTGCTCTTGCAAAACTTAGGGAGGAAAACGGACACTTGTTTGTGCTTATTGCATGTCCATATCAGCACCTCGTTGATCAGTGGTATGAGGAGGCTGTCAGGTTTGGATTTGAACCGATCCGAGCATACAAAAACTCATCAACTTGGGTGAATCGGCTTAATACCGCCTTAGTGCGGTATAATTATGGTGTTCGTGATGTTGTCTGTACGATTACAACACAAACCACTTTTATTGCTGAAACTATGCAGAAACTGCTATCCAAATTGAAGCGTGGTGCTGTTTTAATAGCAGACGAGGTTCACCATCTTGGTGCAGAACGGAGTCGCAAAAGATTAACCGATGTTTTTAATTACCGCCTCGGTTTGTCAGCGACCCCTAACCGATGGTTTGACGCATCAGGCACAACTGCACTCAAAACATATTTTGGAGATACAGTTTACGAATTTTCTCTCGACAAAGCAATTGAAAAGGGGTATCTCTGCCCTTACTATTATCATCCACATCTCGTCGAGTTGACTGATGAGGAATTTGAAGCATACGAACGTCTCACGGAAAGAATTTCAAAACTTTATCATCAGATAGAATCTGGTGAGACAAGTGAAGCACTTGAACGACTGTTAATAAAACGAGCGACGTTACTTAACCGAGCAGAAAACAAACTGACCAAGTTGGCAGAATTATTGACTGACAAAATTGATTCACTTCATCATACATTGTTTTACTGTGCTCCTGGGCGAATTGCCCTAGTCCTTGAATTATTAACCACTTTAAGGCTACGAGTTGCAAAATTCACGGCGGAGGAATCCGCTGCTGAAAGACAAGAACGCTTAAAGATGTTCGCATCTGGACATCTTCAAGCTCTTGTAGCAATGAAGTGTCTGGATGAAGGCGTTGACGTGCCAAGCACTCGAACTGCTTACATCCTTGCGAGCAGTAGTAATCCAAAAGAATTTATCCAACGACGTGGGCGAATTCTTCGGCAATCCCTTGGTAAAGAACACGCAGAGATCCACGATCTAATCGCTGTACCACCTACAGATTACCGGCAATACGCAACTACAACATTTCGCACAGAGCAGAAAATTATTGAGCGAGAATTAAAGCGATTTAACGAATTCGCTGGAATGGCTTTAAACAAATTTGAGGCACGTGATAAAATATGGCAACTTGCTAAGAATTACAACTTGCTAAGTGCCTTGGGAGTATCTTGATGGAAAACATGGAAAATAAAGTAGAAAAATTTAGACAAACCTTACCGTCTGCTGTAAATAACGTTATTGACAGAGTTCTTAAGATTGAACGTGAAAAGTTGGGTATGAAACGACCTCAAGGTATTAAACGCGAAATCCGCCGCATTATTCAAGAAGAGGTTAGGGATCAGTGAAGATTAACAGTATAGAATTAAAAAATTTTAGGCCATATTATGGAAAGCATACTATAAATTTCGCCACCGACGACGAACGTCATGTAACTGTAATCCAAGGGGTCAACGGTGCCGGAAAAACTTCCCTGTTCACAGCTCTCAACTGGTGTTTATATGGTGATAATTTTGTTAAGAGAAACATTGGTCATATCGGCGAATTAGTAAATAGACGGGCTTTAGCGGATGGTGGAATGGTCGAAACCTCAGTGGAACTTCGCTTTACTTATCAGGGAATGTTCCCTGATCAAGAGGTTGAATTCCGTGCCAAGCGGGAAATACAAAGGGATTTGCGATTGGACGGAACAGCACGTCCTATGACGCGACTTTTCCTTGAAATTACCAATTGGAGAGAATTTCAGGATACTGAGGCAGCAAACTGGATTCAGGCGATAATTCCTGAAAATGTGAGTGTACATTTCTTTTTTGACGGTGAGAAGATTGACAACTTTACTAGACCAAACCGCGAAACGGAAGTTGAAAGTGCTATTCGTAATGTCTTAAAGGTTGAAGAAGTTGAGCGAGGTATGCGGCATTTAGAAGATGTTGCCAGTGAGTATCAACGACAAGTAAGCAGACATGCCTCAGGCAAGTTAAAACCATTACTTGAAGTAAGAGAAACAAAAAAATCCCTCCGCAGTAAATTATCTAAAGATATAGAATTACTACAAGAAGAAGTCAAGCTTGCTAAAAAACAAAAACGGGATATTGACGCACGGTTGGAAGATATTAAGGGTTTACGTAAGCTGATTGATGAGCGAAAAGCAATTGAATCGGAACTGAAGCAGTTTAAAGACCAAAAAGTAGAGTACCAAGAACAAACCCGTAGTTTGGCTAATCAGGGCTTTATCCCTTTAGCAAAACCGGTGCTTGATAAAGGATTGGAAATTCTTCGAGAAATCCCAATAGGACTTCCAGATACGCTTTTGAATGAATTGCTTGATAAGATGCAATGTCTTTGTGGTAGACCTATTCACGACCAAAGTCCAGAGATGAAAACTATCAAGAACCTGCTCAATCAATCGATTTCGACAAATTTGGGTCATATTGCCCAGGAAACCCATGGTGACTTGAAACATTTAGTGCGAACTCATGTTGAAAAAATTCCAATTGATCTAAAATCAGTCTTAAGTGATGAGGAGGAATTAGAGCAGAACGTTAGGATGAAAAAAGGACGCTTGGAAGAGATTGAACAAGCATTAGAAGATTTTGATCATGATGAAGCCAATAACTTGGAAAAACGACGTAAAGAGTATGAACAGAGTATCCCGAAATTAGAAGGTGAGATAAATCAGATTAAGGGACGAATTCAAGAAATTAACATGGAAATAACCAAACTGAGTCAGAAGATTAATGCTGAAAAAGATTCAAACGCTAAAGCAGAAGAGTTAAAACGTTATTCAAAACTTGCCGACGATTCTGCAAAAGCAATGGGTAAAATATATGAATTATTTGCAGAAAATATGAGAGGGCATGTGCAATCAGAAACCGAGCAAATTTTCAAAGATCTCGTGTGGAATGGTGACCATTTCCGAGAGGTATTGCTCAATAAAAATTATGAACTTCAGGTAATTGACGAGTCTGGGGAAGATGTACTCCCCGAACTTTCCGCTGGACAGCGTCAAGTTCTCAGCCTTGCTTTTATTGCTGCAATGGCGAAAGTCGCAGTTCATGAAACAATTCCTCAACTTACGGAAGAACCCTTTCCAATTGTAATGGATACAGCCTTCGGTAGACTTTCCAGAAAACACAGAGAAAATATAACGAGGATAATACCTAACATTGCTAACCAGTTGGTGCTGTTTGTAACTGATGAGGAATTGCAGGGACAAGCGAAAGAAAATCTGGCATCCCAAATTGGTGCGGAGTATGAATTAGAATTTGATCGGGAATCGAAAACGTCCAAGATCAAAGAAATTTGGTAGGAGAAAGTATAATGCATTCAAACATTGAGGGAGATAGAAATCAACAACCGAGAAAACCGCGAGATCGTATCCGTATTGATAAGGTTCATCATCCAACCTATATAGCATTAACTAAACCTCGGGAGAACGAAAATCACCAAGATTTATCACCCTTCGAGTCCATGAAAAATGTTTTCATGTTAGCCTCCTTTATAGGCTACAACGAGAAAAAACGGATCCCACTTGGAAAAGATAAGGAAATGATTTTTGCGTGGGCTCGCTTTTCACCTGAGGAAGATGTTCCATTACTTCGCGCTTTAGCACTTGCAGAAACAGAAGATGTTGAAGTGTTAACAAATCAAGATCGAATTCTAATCATTGCTGAAGAATATGCCAACGGTGGAATTACAGAAATTCGGAAACAGATTGAAGATATGCCCGGTGACAGAACTACCAACTTAGTGGATTTACTTAGAAATTGGAATCCGTATAACAGATTACTGTCCACAGTTTTGTAAGGCAATCTATTTGAACACGGTTTGATTAACTCGGGGCAAATCTTAGTGTAGATCTGTTGGAGGCAGATGCAGGTTAAAGTCTACAAAGCACATTATGGAATATATTGATATAATTGATCAGCAAAAAGATGTAAGTATTTATAATAGACAATTCTTTTTGTGGAAGAAACAATGGGATGATTACATTCCACCGTTAATTCCATTGGATTGGCAATGCGTGAAGTTTGATAGAAATAATGCAAATTTAGTTCCTACTGAGAAGGGAATCTATGCTTTTTTTATTGAACCGAGAATCGCTAACTTTCATTCCCATGGTTATTTAGTATACCTAGGCCAAACAGGACATAACAGCAATGGA
This sequence comes from Candidatus Poribacteria bacterium, assembly GCA_958295815.1. Lineage (GTDB taxonomy): Bacteria > Poribacteria > WGA-4E > WGA-4E > WGA-3G > WGA-3G. The sequence goes on from OY282374.1 coordinate 2,849,368, forward strand.
AATTTGCAAAAAAGATATCGGGATTATCTTGGATATAAAAAGAGTCCAAAAAGAAGACGAGTCCACCTAATGTTAAATTCATGGGAAGATTATCTATATTTTTACTATGTGGAAGTGGATGAGGCAATAATTAATATAAGAACACTTGAACGATACCTGTTAGATACATTCATACCACCATTCGTTGACCGTGGATATTCAGCTGAAGTAGCCAACATAAGAAAGGGATTAAGATGATGGAAAAATTATATCTTCCTTCGCTCAGAGGTGTAATGGGTAATTGGGTCTACTACCCTACACTCATGAAACTTAAGGATATTGCTGAAAGAGTTAGAATCGCTGAGGAGATTTATCAAAGCAAATCTTTGAGTGAAATGGTACAAAGATTTATTAAAAAAAGCCGTGGTAAGGAAATAAAAGATTATCTCATTAAACAAGAACAACGTTTCTTCAATTCACTAATTGTAGCAGCCTATGAAGGTAACCCAAACTGGTATGATATTACCCAGATTGAAATCGATAACCAGATCAGTACCGAATTGGATGTTGAGGATATCCCCGGAGATATTCCTGAAGATGTAATTGCTGGGATTGGAATTCTAAGTTTGAATGGTAGCGAAAAATTGTTCACACTTGATGGACAACATCGACTGATAGGAATTAAGGAAGCTATAGCAGTAGACCCTCAGTTGGGTGAAGAAGAATTGTCAATAATTTTTATTGCTCATAGAACAGATTCAGAAGGCATGGAAAGGAGTCGAAGACTTTTCACGACATTGAATAAAAATGCTGTACGGGTTTCAAAGGGGGAAACGATTGTCCTTGATGAAGACGATGCAATGGCTATCACCGTTCGGAGTTTGGTTACGAAGAACCCGATGTTTATGGAAGATCGAATCTTAAATAACGCGACTGATAATGTTCCAAAGAGCAATCAGACTTGTCTCACGACTATTGGAAATCTGTATGATTTGCTAGGTATATTATTCACAAAAGTATACATCATATCAAAGAAAAAAACACTTAAGGAGAAAAAAGATGAACTAACGAAAATACGCCAATCAGATGAAATTCTTAATCAACATTATGTGAATGCTTGTGATTATTTTCAACAGTTTACAAACAGCTTCTTACCGCTCCAAGAATTCGCTAATTCAGGTAATGATTATTCAGTTGTTGTCGAAAAGTATAGGCATTCGGATGGAGGCAGTGTGCTTTTCCGTCCTATGGGGTTGAAAATATTAACAGAAGTCGTAGCAGTTCTATCAGAAAAATATCCACCATCTGAGTGTTTCAAGATGATTTCAGAATTGCCTACAGATTTGACTCAAAATCCTTACAATGGTGTCATCTGGGATCCAAGTCAAAAGAAGATAATAGGAGGTAGAACACTCGCTAGGAATTTGCTGCTCTATATGCTAGATCATCCACTGAAAGATGTGGACGAATTGCACGAAGATTATGCTAAGGCATTAGGGGTTGAAACAAATCAGATTAGGTTGCCCGAAAAGGTTTTATAAATTGCTTTTTTATTAGTAATAAATTTGCTAAGTCACAACCAGTTTGGTTAGTAATATTTCTCATGGACTGTTCAGTCTAAAATTATGAAAGAAGATTTGCTAAATCCTCTAACCCTTTCACTCGACCGTAAAGTAGACGTACTCCCCGATTCAGGTGTGCCCTGAAGTACTTGACAAGCGTATCATTATCTGTCCCTATCCCGTTGGTAACACACCACTCTTCCAACAACGCCACAATCAGTGGATCCCATTCTCCCATCAGTGTGTCGCGATGAAGTTCTGATCCACCAGTTGTATCTCTGTCGACTTCCGGTTGGTTAGGTTCGGCAAGCGATAGCATCAACCCAATTCTACAAAGGATGTTGGGTAATAATCCTGTCCGAGAACTTAAAGCACTCAGTTTATTACGGGAATCCTCAGAGGTGTGAATCCGATTTAAGCGCATAGCACACTACTCCAAATAGCCTTTCTCTATTGTCGTGTGCCCCTCAGCTTGCTGATACGCCAAGTGGAATGTATGCGAGATATGAGGCTTCAGCAGAGATAGAAGATGTCCCACAATTTCAGTATCAGTTGAAAGCAAAATGACTTGATGGCTAACATAGGGGAAATAGAGTTCAACAAGGAATTGGCGGTGAATAGTGTCTAAACGTCCGAGTGGTGTGTCAAGAATCATTGGCAGTGGTTTACCAGAGGTTTTCGCTAATCCCCATAAAAGGGCAGTTGTGTAAATTTGTTGTTCCCCTGCTGACAATTCATCTTTTGAAATGGAGCGATTGGACGTATCATACAATGTCACAGCAAAAGTCTGCGGATCAAGTTCAACGCGTTTGATTCGATCTGGTTTGTGTGATAGTTGATTGAAACCTTCAACAATGGCATTGCTCAGTGTAACTATCTTTGCTTGTGTGAGTTGCAGTGTATATTCAGCAAGCACTTGTTGCACATTCTCTACTTGTTTTGGACGTTTGATGTGTGCTTGTCTTTGCTGCTGGGTGCGATATAAGATTTCGCTTCTCTGCTCAGATTTTTCTATTTGATCTTTCAATGAACGAATCGTTTCATTTGCACTTTGGTCTTGTATTTGTAGTTGTCCCAATTTTTTATTTAAATCTGATAGATCCTCAATTATTGGTTTTAACACATCCTCGAGAGGTACCTTTTGAAGGGCGTTTTCTACTTTTTTTAACGCTGATCGGGCAATCTTCAGATCAGCGTTCAATTCTCTAAATTCTTGCGGTATCTTATTCAGACAAGTATCAACCCACTCCAATATACAATCATACTCAGCAGGTGAGCGTTCCCTGATTTTTTTGAAGCCGCGCAATTCTTTGGGACATTCAAGTTGTTCTGTTAGGAACGAGGCGACTTTGTTCTGAATCTCTGAAATTTGTGAAGATTCCAAATCCAAAGAGATGTCTGCCCAAAATGCCTCGGATGGAAGGTGCTCAAGCAATAGATCCTTGTGTGCTTTTAAAGCGCGGTTTTTTGCTTCCCATTCATCTAATTGCAGTTCTTTAAGAAGTTGTGCTTTCAAACGCTTCAGATTTTCTGGAACTAAAGTGAATGGAAACAATCCCTCACACTGAACGCGAATTTTGTTCTCTAAGCCTTCAATATCAGTTTGGAGTTGCTCCTGTTGCCGTTGCAAATTTCCGCGTTGCTGTGCATAATTTCCACCTTCGGTTGCAAGTCGGTGTTCTTGCTGTTCAATTTCATTCTCTACCTCATTAATTTGTGTTGTGGTGTTTTCAGATTTACGTTCAACATCTGCAAGTTCGCTTCGGAGGTTTTCAATTTCATTTTCTACCTCACTAATTTTCTGTTGAACAGATTCTGGACTATCACGTTTAACCAAACGGTTTGAGTAGATATGCAGATCAGATTGCAGTCGCTCCACTAAATTTAACCCAAACAACGCTTTAATCGACTCCCTGAGAAAAGCATCATGACCAGAATCGTCCACTAATCTCCGAACGTTCTCACCATCAAAAAAGAAAAATTGGGAAACGCCAATAGGAATCAATTCGTTTATGTAGTCTTGCCAGTGCTCTTTTTCAATCTCAGCGTTTAACCCATCATTTTCATAAATAGTAAGTCCTTCTTTAACCGCTTCTCTACCTTTTTGGCGTTTCCATGTACGTTCAACCATGTACCTCTTTTTTTCACCGTCGCGAGCATATTCAAATTCAAGGGACACAGAGGCGTGGTCAATGGGTGAATTCACAGTGGGACTTCGATGAACTATTTCGGAGAGGTAATCGTGATATTCATTATGGCTAATTCGGTTGCCGAGTGAACGTTTGCCATAAAGACAGAGGCGGACTGCGTCCAGCAACGTTGTTTTACCAGCACCGTTCATCCCACCAATGAGGATTATAGGCTTGTTGGTATTTGGAGTGAGGGTAATAGTTTGCCGGCCACGGAATAAGCCGACATTGTTGACGGTGAGTTTATGGAGGATCATTGCTCATTAGTTTATTCAATTCGTTGCGCGCTTCTTCTTCTGAACGCCAATCCTCGTGGAAAATTTCGTCAATTTGGGATTGTATCTTGGCGCGCCGACTCATTCCATCCATTTGCCTTTCTGTGTCAAGAAGTTTCGCAACAAGCGTGACAGGCACTCCCTTTTCATTACAAAGTGCTGCCAATATTTCCTTGTCTTTCTCATCAAAGGAAATCCTGTCATCAACGACCCAATCTCGTTCTCCAACAATTTCGGCATAAATTTGTGGAACGGTATCTTCCCAATCTTGGCGCTCTGTACGCCAAATTTTACGAATTTCTTCAAGTTCACTATCCGTGATAAGTTTGATATCCGGATCAGCCTTGTCTTCTTTACGAACTTGTTGTTGGGTTGCCAGAAGCCTTCTCAAGAGTTCCTTGCAAAATTCCAGTGTGTAAGGACCGTGGACGAGTTTATTGTTTTTATTATTCAGGATCGTAATCTGCCCGTTTCGTCGTCGATGTTCACGGATTTCAGGCTTCTTCTCAGGTTCTTGGGTCTCAGCGAGAAAATCCCGGAAGTCCAACAACGGCTGCATCCAATCTTCTCCGCTATCAATGAGTCCTTCCATCGCCTTGTCTTTTTTTACCACGGTGCAGGTCCAACATCCAAAGCGGCTGTTCCCACAAGATGGAGTTGTCTCATCAACAACAAGAGGGCATTCACCCTGAGCACTCGTGTTCCGATAGAGTGTTACCAACTGTCGATTATCACCACCCCACGGTGATGCATTGGATAATAGGTACATCCAAACATCTTCCATTGTAAAATCGACAACAGGTGTATAAACAAAAGCATTGGGCAGCGTCGTATGTCGTGAAAGGAGTGAATCCTTCATGCGGTGCAAACTCAAAACCTGATCGCGCGTCGCACTTTCACCTCTACGAACCCCCAGAACCATGATCACTTCACCGTGCTCAGCAACTCTGTCTAAGACAAATTTATTGGCTGGTCGGATCTTCATGCGGTCAGTACACCACCGGAAGCGATTGTAAGGGGCAGGATACCCTCTGCCGATAAGATTGACCCAGAACGTATCATCAATTTTCGGACGAACAATATCTGTCTGAAACGGCATTTTCTGTTCGCGTGCAGTTGCCGCAATTCGCTCTAAGGTGTTAGTAATATAACTGACAATGACAGGGGTCTCGACGAGTGTATCAGATGAAATTACGTAGACGGGGTACTTCCGTTGTTCTGGCGGTAGTTCAGCGAGGGCGTACCAGATGAGTTGGAGTGCCGTCGTTGAATCTTTTCCACCGCTGTACCCGATGACCCAAGGACGCGCGTTTTCAAGATAGACTTCTTGAATTTCGCGATGGATATCGTCAGGAGTACGTGAATTGAAGATGCTATATGGTGATTCTGCCATAAATTTTGCACCTTTCGGTAAATATGTAAATAGAAAATACAACGTCTGACGCCAGTCGTCGATACAAGAAGTATAACATAAATCTAATTTGTGTTGTATGCTTTTTTTGGAGAGTAGAGGGGTTTAATTGCCTATTCGTTTGTTGCTATGAAACCAGAGAAGAGCACCGACGTAAAAGTTGGATTGTTGGGTTTCGCTATGGCTATTTCCACGAATGTGTCATTGAATAGCAGATTTCTCTGGGCAGATTGAAAGGTTCTTGGTCATTCACCGCTCTACCCCGCCAAATGCCACACGCGCATGCGGCGTTGATTCCCTACGGGGAATCTTCAATTTTTATTATCGAACTTACGGTATAAAAAAGTATAGCACAATATACGAGTGGGTGTCAAATTCGTGGGATATGTTATTTTTTTAGTGATTGATTCGTACAGTTGGATAAGTGCTTAATTTTTGGTTTTCGGAGCGTTAAGGGATGCGTCGCGATCCGGAGATCGCTCCTACAGCGAAAAGATCTTGAATGAAGACCAGCGAGGTTAGAAACCTCGCCAGCGGAGAGAAGCGTATTTGTGACAATTAAGATGTCAACTTATTTCTATAATTCGTTCTAAAGTGGTTTACCGTCGCAAATTAATTCCCATTACCGGAAAATGTCGATCGAAAGCAAATGCTTCAGCAATGCTATTCTCTTCGCATACTACAAAACTTGTGCAATCGGTAAAAGATAATCGTGCCGAGTCATACTGGCGAAAAAGTGCTTTTGCTGTTTCAAATAGGTCTCTATCAATCTGGGCAATGGTTAAAACACCTGTTTCCACAAGGAACTCAATACGGTCCAAAAACATCACTGCCAGTGAGTGATTAGTGTCATATCTAAGACGAGTGATAGTTTCATCAATTACATAATCTGTAGTTAGGAGTCGTGCTTGCTCCTGTTGTAGATCGTTGTATATCGTCGCAGCTTCTTGATAGTGTTGATCCCTTCGATTCAAAATAGCAATCCAGGCACCAGTATCAACAAAAATCATAGTTTCGATTGTAACTCATAGATAATCTCGTCATGGTTAACAGAAGCATCAGTTGAGCCAAAATCGGCAATGCCAATCATGTCGCTAAAACTAGCATAACCTGCTGCCATTTGATTTCTTTCAAGAATTTCGCGGATGCGCCCACTCTTCACAAGAGCAATGAAGTAATCAAGTGTATCTGAGGCACTGTTCAGGATGCTGGCAAAAATGCCCTGTAGATTTTGGTCATTAACACCAAAATGTTTCGCCATTTTTAGATGGTTTTGTTCTTTCCGATGCGCACTTCCACTTGAGCGAAGATTTTGAAGTTTCCGCAGAAAAGTAATGTGTACCTCAGCACCTTCAAGATCGTTCAAATGCAAGGCAGCTTCAAGGAGAGCAATACCGCTTTTATCTTTAAGTGCCTCCCGCTTCTCATAAGGAATCAATTTTTTTAGCGATTCTTCATTCAGGGAATCAATGAGTATCTTAGAAAGGCTTAACACCAAAGCATCTAAATCGCATTGTTCGTCGCTCGCAGGGATATTTAACGATTGTAAGTGATGTGCATCGGCGGGACATAATGGCAATAACCATTGCCAACCCAGGTGTGTTTGACTTGCTTTTTGCAAATCATGATAACGTTTTTTTATTTCCATGATGTCCCCCTTTATTAACCGCATAGAATACGTAAGTGCAGTATATCATATTTTTCCCTTGCATTGCAAAAGGGTTTCGTCTACACTTAGGGCTATTAAGTTTTTGGCTTTTTCAGAGTCTATGGAAACAGTCGGGAATCGGAGTTCCCTCCTACAGAAGAACGAAATGTCCTATGAGGAGATGATAATATGACAGTCCGAGTTGGTATTATTGGGACAGGTGGTATTTCGCGGGCACATCAGAGGTATTATGAGATAGCTGGTGGTTTCGAGATTGTCGCGGTCTGCGACATTATCAAAAGTAAGGCGAATCAAGCCGCTGATGAGTGGGGTGTTCCAAGAAAGTATGCTTTCTCAAGCTACAACAAAATGCTTGAGATGGACGGACTTGACGCAGTCAGCGTCTGCACCTACAATCAAGGACATCGGCGACCGACTGTAGCGGCGTTGAATGCTGGTAAACACGTCCTTTGTGAGAAACCGATGGCTGCAACGCTCCCAGATGCGACGGCTATGGTCCGGGCAGCAAAGGCATCGGGTAAAATTCTGCAAATCGGTCTCAATCCCACGTTTAGCCCGAGGCTCCAATTCGCGAGGAAGATGGTCGATGAAGGATTGCTGGGTGATATCTATTATTCTGAATCCGCGGGGTGCAGACGGCGTGGGAATCCGGGACACACCTTCATCTATAAAAAGACGGCGGGTGCCGGGGCAACCGTTGATATCGGGGTCTATAACATGCACAGATCGCTGTATGCAATGGGCTATCCGAAGCCGGTTCGGGTCTCTGCAATCACCGAGGATTATATCTCGCAGCAAGATCCGAGATTTAAGGGTATCATGGATGTTGAAGAGTTCGGTGTGGCGTGGATCCGGTTTGAAAATGGTGGTGTAATGGTGTTCAAAATCTCTTGGGCGATTCATGCGGATTCTCTCGGTGGCAACTTCCATCTTGGTACAAAAGCGGGTATTTCTTTGGATGGACCGGTTATTTACGCTGATGCGTATGCCGGTGATCTCAAAAAGTTTGTCGAATCAGAAGGTTTGACTGCGGAACCGAACCCACCAGAAGGGATGACGACGATTCAACTGTCGGGCTTCCCAGAGGAAGATAATTGGAAGGCACAAATGACTGAGTTTCGCGAAGCCATTAAAGCAGATGCCCCGTCTCCGATACCGCCGGAGGGTGTTTTGTTGACGAATGTGATTATGGACGGTATTTTCCGTTCGCATGAAGCCGGGAAAGAGGTCGCGGTGAGCGTGCCTGAGATTTAGGAACGCGAGTTCACGTTTTGTCAGAAAGTCGGGATTTGGAAATCCCTCCTACAGGGGAACGAAATGTTCTATGAGGAGATGATAATATGACGATCCGAGTCGGTATTGTTGGTACGGGTGGCATCTCACGTGCGCATCAGAGAACGTACATGAAAGTCGGCGGTTTTGAGATCGTTGCGGTCTGTGACATCATCAAAAGTAAGGCGAACGAAGCTGCCGAACAATGGGGTGTTCCGAAAAAAAACGTCTTTACAAGCTACAATAAGATGCTTGAGATGGACGAGATCGATACAGTCAGTGTCTGCACTTACAATCAAGGACACCGCCGACCGACTGTCGCGGCACTGAACGCCGGTAAACACGTCTTCTGTGAAAAGCCGATGGCTGCGACGCTTCCAGATGCGACGGCTATGGCTCGTGCAGCAAAGGCATCGGGTAAAATCTTGCAAATCGGTCTCCACAGCACGTTTAATCCGAGACTCCAATTCGCCAAGAAGGTTATTGATGAAGGGTTGCTTGGTGACATCTACTACTCTGAATCCTCAGGGGGTAGGCGTCGCGGGAATCCTGGACGGACGTTCATCTATAAAAAGACTGCGGGTGCGGGTGCAATCGTTGACATCGGTGTCTATAACATGCACAACTCACTGTATGCGATGGGCTATCCGAAACCTGTGCGCGTCTCGGCTATCACGGAGGATTATATCTCTCAGCAAGACCCGCAGTTCCGCGGTATCATGGATGTTGAGGAGTTCGGTGTGGCATGGGTTCGGTTTGATAACGGTGGCGTGATGGTATTCAAGATCTCTTGGGCGATACATCAGGATTCGCTGGGTCCGAGTTTCTGTCTCGGTAAAGAAATGGGTATCTCCTTAGATGGACCGGCTGTTTATGCGGATTCCTATACAGATGAACTCAAGAAACTGGTTCAATCGGAAGGTTTGGTTGCAGAGCCGAATCCACCTGAAGGGATGACGACGATCCGACTGTCAGGGTTCCCAGAGGTTGATGTTTGGGAAGCACAGATGACGGCGTTCCGTGAAGCGGTCAAAGCAGATGCACCATCACCGATACCGCCGGAGGGTGTTTTGCTCACTAACGTGATTATGGACGGTATCTTTCGATCACATGAATCTGGGAAAGAGGTTGCGGTTCGAGTGCCTGAGATTTAATTGACACTATGCGAAGCGGATGACGTATATCCATGCGCGCATTCCGCGGACATCTACTGTCAATTGCTGGGTAGCCCTGAGAAAACCCCGTTGTTTCAATTCACTATCAAGCAGCCCACGTTGTGAGGTGAGCAGCACTATCCTCCCTCTCGGTTTCAGGACGCGTTCGTATTCTTTGAGACTCTGCCGATATAGGTTTGTGAGTTGTGGGACATTTCCGATTGTCTCACCGAATGGGAGGTTACAAACGATTTTATCAACGGTGTTCGACTGTATCGGCAAGGTGCGTGCGTCCCAGTGGAAAAATTGGCGGGGTTGGTGTTTTCGACCGAAATTCGTTACGGTAGCGTCTAATGCCTCTGTTGAAATGTCACCGCCGATCAGGTAATCGTATCGATCGATAAGGGCACGCTCTAATAGGATCGTGCCAGCACCGCACATTGCGTCTAAAAAGACATCCTTTGGATGCGGTCGTGAGAGGCGCACCATGCTATAGGCTATGGTTGGTTTGAGCGATGCGGGGATATGCGCCTGTTTATAGGGTCGCTGCGCCATGTCGTTCTTAGAGAGCTTAATGCTGATGTAACCGTCGTCGCCATGCACCTCTGCCCAGACGTCTAACGCTGCCTTTGAATTTGCAAGATACCATCCGCGGTCTAAAAACACCCTTTCCACTACCTGCTGTAAATCGAGTCGCCGGAAGTTACGTTTTCCAGATAACCGACTCGTTACCCGAAACGGCATGCGTCTTCGGACGTTTAGACCTACCTGCCGACAACATTCAAATGCCTCCTTGAAATTGAAGCGTGCGAGTGGTCCGCTCAATGCTGCCAAAGATCCTCGCGAACGTGTCATTTTTCCTATATGTTTTAGGACAAGGAAAAGATGTTCTGCTGTCCGTAGCGATAAGAGGTCGTTCGGGTTGCCTGTATATCGGAAGAGGAGTCGCTGCGGTCTGCGATCAAGGATTTTCAGGTGTCCTGTGTCGTCAAAACGTTGGGTTAGTTCGTCACGTGCGATTCTTTCGAGTCCCGCGCTTACAATGATTGAATAAAGCATAATTTTTTTAGTTTCTTCCACGTGATATAAATGCCGCCCCTACGGGGCTTGATGGGTTTTGCGACCGCTTCTACACAGATGCCGTCCCTACGGGACTGAAGACCACACATTCACGAAACATTTCATTGCACCTACGAGAGATGCTTACAGTTGTAAATATTTTCTTGTTCTGCGTTGGGTTTTACTCAATATCTCTGGAACAGCAAGCATATAACTCGAATACTGGTTCCCTTGACTGCTAAAATTTCGGTCCAATCCGTTCAACCCAACCTACGATGTTACGGCACACGGAGTGTGTCTACTACTTTACGGATGTTACGGCACACGGAGTCTGCCTACTACTTTTAAGGTTCGGGCCAATTTAGGTGGCGATGGAGGAAACGGAATGTGGCTTCGGAGTTAATCTGATGTCCGCCGTCAAAGAATTCGATCTCCGTTCTATCGGCAATCCCGAGTTGTACATAGAGTCTCCGAACAACAGCGAACTCGTGGGCGACCCACTCATCAGGGGCAACACCGTCTTCGTGTCCGCGTTCTACCATGAACGGACGTGGTGCGATTAATCCTGCCATCTCACCGTAGTTGAAGGTGTTACCTAAATCGAACTCCGGCATCTCATACTCACCCGTGAACATGTAGCTATAACGAGAATGGAAAGTGGCGTTTTTGACGATCCATTCGTTGAAATCGGCGGAACAGATCGAGCAGGCGTATCGGTCAAGCACTGCTGGAACGCGCATCGCCGTTTTTCCACCGTAAGATAATCCGTAAAACCCGATTCGCTCCTCGTCAACGAAAGCTTGTTCCGCGAGCCAGTCAAGTGTCTGTTCATGCTGGCGGATGATAAAGGAAAAGAGCGACCATTTTATCGGGTTCGCTTTGCGTTGGAGGACACGGAAAGCATCAAGACCGATGTAGGGGTTCTGTGGTGCGTAGGTGATGAACCCTCTGTCTGCCAAGCTTGCGGCGTAGGAGTGATAGACAGATTCTATCTTCGGGTCGGCGGTATCTTGTGGTCTACCCTCTAAACCGTGCTGACAGACAACAACGGGACGCTGTTCCCCGGGTTGAAGATCGTTCGGGAGCAGCAAGATGCCGTAGGCGAAAACGTCATTCCAGACATCAAGTACGACTTCATAGCCCTTCCAGTTGGGTTCATCATAGATAAGCCGCGTTCTCGGATTGGCAGGCACATCGGGAGGCGGACATCTGCCGATAACTTCGTCCCAGAAATAGGCTTTGGGATCCGTACATGTTTCTTCCCATTGTGCGAGCGAAGTTGCATCGGTCTTTTCCCAGAAGAACTCTTGCCGCCGCGTAGCTGCTTCTCGTAGGAAGCGTTGCGATAGATTAACCAGCTGCATAAACTGTCGCTTCTGGCGGGCTTCGTAATCGAAATCGTCAACGTTTGTTTCGGATAGCGCGTGGTATCCATCAATACGCGCGTCCTCTGCACCAAGTCCGGTAAGGAGTGCGCTCAAGGTCTCTTGAGATCCCGGTAACCTATCCTCAGGAGAGACGAGATGGATGGCATCTTCAGAACCGAGCTGCTGATAAAAGTCGCGTGTGCGATCGAATTCTGCTTTTACAGCGTCGATCGGTGGGGACACTAATTGTCCCGGTGCAGCGCCGCCACGTCCGGGGCGAGTCGCTGGTGGACCGGCGACTTCAGGACCGCGACTTGTCTCGATAATTAACGGGCGCGGTGCGATGAGACTGGCGATTTCAGCGTCGCCGAATTCGTGTAGCAGTCCCCATACGTTCCGATAGATCGGTTCACGCCACACCTCTTGTCGCGATTGAAAATAACCGCTAACGGCTGTCGCTTGAATCCGTGTATCCGCAGCGGCACTGTAGAGCGCAATCAGACCACCTTCACCGTAGCCGATGACACCGATAGGTACATCGGAATGAGACATCCAGTCCACTAATGACAGCACCTTCTGCACCTCATACCCGATGATATGCCTTCCGAGTTCATACGCCATCCGGTAGATGAATTCGCGATGCGGTTGATTCGTCATTGCACCGATCGTCGAGTTACCGGAATAGGTATCGTCACGGTTAATGAGGAGCGGGACGACGACGCGGCATCCTGCTTTTGCCAGATGCTGTGCGAACCGAGCATTCAGTGGTAAACCGTCTGTCACTCCAGCGATCATCTCAGGTGTCCAGTCTGCGTCCGGTAAGGCAACGACTTGAGCGGTGATTGGGACGTTGTGCATCGGTTCTAATAAAAGCCCTTCACCTTCGACTTCATCAAAAACCTGCCATCGGACACGGGATACGGTGTAATTCTCGCCTTCCATGACCTGCACAGGTGTACGTGTGGAGGCTATGTAGCTGAGTTCCTCAATGGGAAGGCGTTCATCATAGCAGCCAATCTGTTTTCTAAACCGCGCCCGATTCGGCTCGACGGATTCAGTATAGGCAGTGTGAGAACTGTAATCGCGGTTCCATAACGCCTCCCGTTTTTCAGGAGAACGCGCCGATGCGTCGGTAACATACCCGTCCAGAGCTTCAACCATCTGTGCGGCAAGATCTCCTTCTATGGTCAATTGGGTTGTTCCGTGTAATGTTTGCGCAGTTTCGTTTGCCATGTAGGCTCCTATGTAAGGCTGTCAGAGGTCAATGAAAAGTGGTTATAAGTTATAAGTTATAAGTTATAAGTTAAGAGTCGGGATTACAAATCCCTCCTACAGAATGCGTTCAAACGATTCCGTCTTGTCTTAATTGTTCAACCTCGTCTGGCGTCATTTTTAATACGCCTGTCAAGACATCGGTTGTGTGTTCTCCGAGGCTTGGTGCAGGTGCGTCTACACTTCCAGGGGTCTCTGATAGTTTAATGGGGACTCCCGGCACCTCAACCTCACCCGTGATTTGATGTGCGACGCGTGTAATCATCTCCCGCGCTTGGACTTGTGGGTGGGTGACGACCTTATCCATCGTATTGATGGGTCCACAGGGAACACCGATCTCTCCGAGTGCGTCGATCCAGTTATCGGTTGTGCGTTGGGACATGATTTCCGAGAGAATCGGAAACAACTGACTATGATTTTCTGTCCGGTCTGCATTCGTCTGGAACCGTTCGTCCGTGATGAGTTCCTTCCGGTCCACATGTTCGCAGAACTTTGTCCAGAGAGTATCGTTGCCAAGGGCAATAATGACGTGTCCATCTGCAGATGCAAACGCTTCAAACGGTGTAATTGCTGGGTGTCTGGCACCGAGTGGTTTCGGTGCTTCACCCGTCGCGAAATAACGGACAACTGCATTTTCTAAGACAGCAACAAGGCTATCCAACATGGCAACATCGACGAACTGTCCTCTACCGGTTAGGTTGCGGTGGTGCAGTGCAGAAAGGATACCGATCGTTGTGAAGAGCGCAGCGGTAATGTCGCTGATAGAGGTGCCGACCCGTACCGGCGGTCCATCGGGTTCACCGGTGATACTGATGATGCCGCCCATGCCTTGGATAATCATGTCATACGCGCCTTGCTGCGCGTAGGGACCGGTCTGTCCAAAGCCGGAACATGCGGCATAGATAAGCGACGGATGTTCGGCTTTGAGCGTGTCATAATCCAAGCCTAATTTTTCCATCGTGCCGGGTCGAAAATTCTCTACAAGAACGTCGGTTTGCTGTAACAACTGCTTGAATATCGATTGTCCGCGTTCGCTCTTAAGGTTGAGCGTTACGCTTTGTTTGCCGCGGTTCACGCTCATGAAATAGAGGCTAAACCCATTTTTGAAGGGTCCGAAATTGCGGGACTCGTCCCCTGTCCCGGGTTGTTCGATCTTGATAACCTCTGCTCCGAGATCACCGAGCAGCATTGTCGCATACGGACCGGCGAGTACTCGTGTCAGATCCAAGACCTTTATGCCGTTAAGGGGACTTGCCATTTGTCATTTCTCCGGTTCAATCCAGTGAATGGGGATTTAGAGTTCCTCGCCAACAATGAGATGATACGCTTCGCGGTATTTCTCGCTTGTCTTGGAAATAACAGTCTCCGGTAACTCAGGCGCAGGCGGTTCTTTGTCCCAACCGATTTCGGAGAGGTAATCCCTGACAAACTGCTTATCGAAACTCTGCTGCGGTTTACCGGGTTCGTAGAGGTCTGCGGGCCAGAAGCGTGAGGAATCGGGTGTGAAGATCTCGTCAATGACAATCAGTTCTCCGTCGCGCTGTCCGAATTCAAACTTAGTATCACAGAGGATAATCCCAGCACTCTCAGCATGTTGGCTGGCGGATCTAAAGAGTTCAAAACTGGCATCGATTAACTGATCCGTCAACTCGCTGCCGACCTCATTGCGCATCTCGTCAATGGAGATGGGTTCGTCGTGTTCACCCTGTTCTGCTTTAGTTGTCGGTGTGAACAGGAGTTCTGGAAGTCGGTCGGATTCCTGGAGTCCAGCGGGGAGTTTCTGCCCACAGATTTCGCCGGTCTTCTGATATGACGACCAGCCTGATCCGGCGAGATACCCACGCACGACGCATTCAACATCGACACGGTCGGCTTTGCGGACGAGCATGGAGCGTCCCTGTAAGAGATCTGCATCTGGCTGTAAGACGTCGGGATAATCTTCAACTTCTGTCGTAATGAGGTGATTATCGGCGACAGATCCGGTGTAGTTGAACCAGAATTTGGATAAGCCGGTTAAGACTTTGCCTTTATCAGGAATGCCGTTCGGTAAAACGACATCGAAAGCGGAGATCCGATCAGTGGATATAATCAGGAGTTCATCTCCGAGGTCATAAAGGTCTCGTACCTTGCCGCTGTGGGCAGGCGATAAATTGGTTAATTGTGTAGAGGTAATAACGTCTTGAGACATATTTTATATCTCCATAGAATTAAGATTTAAGATTGGCGAAGGTTCCAAGCCTCGCCGGTAAAACAGGGTCTTATTATTTAAGCAAACTCTGTAGCACAATAGCCGTCCTATTTGCTGCATCAATTTGGAGTGCCTTGTCGGTCTCCTGCCTTGCAGACTGTACCTCACCGAGGTAGTAATAACACGATGCCTTCAGGGCATAGAGATCTGCTTTGGAACGATAGTCGTGCCGATAGAGGTATGCGGTATCACCTTGCAGAGCGTTATCAATGGCACGGATAGCCGATCTGAAATCGGTGGCTTCTTTGTTCCGTAGGTAGAGCACGTTCGCGAGTCCGACCCACGCATCGGCATTTGACGCATCAAGTTGGACGGCGTTCTGGAATGCTTCTTGCGCGAGCGTCGAGTTTAGTGATAGGCTGAGATGACTCCATCCTACACCGTTGTGCGCATCGGCAAGCCCTTCATCAAAGTTGAGCGCGCGCTCAAAACTGAGCAGTGCCTGTGCGTACTCACCCGACTGATAAGAACGCCACCCCGATTCCGTATAATTTACCGCATTTGGCGAGTCTGTCTCGGGATCGTTGGAGCAACCCATCTGCATCAGAAGGCAGAAGGCGATCACAACCACATATATTATGTGAAGCGTCGTTTTCAACGTAATAGAAGGCATAGTATGCTTCTCGGTATGAGACGGGATTTCAAACCGCATCCACGGGTTATTCAGATTTAAGCGTCGCCAAGAGCGGGCTTCGGAGTGCTACAGCAACCGCAATAGCATTTGCAATTATACCAAACCCGAAGATAAAAAGCAAAGTAATTGTAAGTGATAACCACGGAAAAGTGGGAAAATGCCCATGCGTAGCAAGCACAGCAACAAGCCCAGCGACAATTCCGATAAGCATACCGATAGCGAGTAGGAAGGAACTTTCAAAGAACAACATTCGTGAGAGAAGTTGTCGACGGAAACCGAAGGCGCGGAGGGTTGCGAGTTCGCCTCGACGTTCAATAATGTTTCTAAACATCACGAGTGCCAATCCGAAGGTGCCGAGTAGTACACCTAAACCACCGAGGCTCTGAAAAGTGGAGATATAGGTATTTTCAACGGATCGATAACTTGCCAATCTTGCGGATGCGGATGTCAGGTCAAATCCATAATCTCCTAATGTCTTTTCTAAGATTTGTGCGGTCTCTTCTCGTACTTCGGGAGGCGTTTTGATAAGGAAAAACTGATACCCGCTTTGACTTGGGAAGTACTTCGTGAAATTGGACTCCGAGATAATGAGTTGGCTTTGGAAGAGGCTATTCTCAAGTGTGCGAAGCTGAAGCCTGAGTGGTTTTCCAAATTCGTCTTGGATAACAAAATCATCGTCAGGATTGTGGTGCAAAATCCAGCGGAGCGACTTGTCATCGCCAATTCCAATAACCGTGTTAGTATGGGAACTGTTTCGTAGCAAACTTAGCCAAGGCGTGGTTACCCAAATATGGTTTATGGCATTATCTGAGACCCCTAAAATTTGGGGTTTCTGAGGCTGGTAGAGATTCAGGCAACTGACATCTTCACCGGGAAGGACGCGAAACGGAATGACTTCTGACGCTCTGAGAAGTTCAGAATCCTTCTCGGAGAAGCCGAGTTCAAACCTGCCGTCGGGTGTATTCAGGCTGTGGTGTAAAGGGAGCGCCGACTCGGCAACAAAGGCGTACTCTGACTCTGGTGGTGCATCGTGCCGATTCGCCCCGACTGCCACGATAATACAACACGCCAAACTAACTGTTGTGACACAGGTCGTGCTCCGTTTCGGTTGGCGTGCGGCGTTTCTGAGGGCAAATCGTATCCTGCTCAGTCGTTTGGGGACGTTCTGTGAACTCAGCCATTTATTAAAGGCTAACCAACCCACAGCGAGAATGGAGAGCGTAGACATCAGAAATTTGAAGATAGGATGCTCGAACCAGGTCGCAACCGTATCACGAATCCATATTCCGAAAGGGAAATAAACTATAACTGTCCCTATAACGATTCCGATGCAACAGAAAAGGAAAGACGAATTAACATCTTGGGGTGTCAGGTTAGGAGCGTTTTGACCACCTTTACGGACAGACCAACGGAGAGACAAGAAGATAATAACGGCTATCACAATAAGAATAATGAATGCCGACCATCCATCGGTAAAGATTCCACGTCCTACCGCGATACCAAGGAAGG
Organism: Candidatus Poribacteria bacterium; assembly: GCA_958295815.1. GTDB lineage: Bacteria > Poribacteria > WGA-4E > WGA-4E > WGA-3G > WGA-3G. The sequence continues at coordinate 2,866,968 of OY282374.1, forward strand.
CACCCATAACAGAGAAGGTAATTTTCGCTGACCGACGCGCTGACGCGTTAGGACTTTTGTGCTTTGGTCTCACATCGGTGTCTTCAAAATCCGTTCCGCCGGCGAGAAGAGAAGCAGTCGCAACCCGTCCTATCTTGGCGACACTAATACGGATAGCATTCATAATGACGATCAACGTAACGACTATACCAATAAGTAGACTCCATAAACTTGCATGAAATTCTATAAAGGGTGTACCGATGGCAGGCAACCACCATGTATGCAGCCCGAAGATCATCAGTTGTGCATACCCAATTGCGAGTAGACACCCTAATAGACTACCGATACCGGCGACAACGCCTCCCTCAAAAAGGAAGCCGCGGCGGATCTTGGCAAGTGGATAACCGACTGCTTGTAGGATACCAATCTCACGGGAGCGTTGTTCAACACCAATACGAAAAAACATCTCAATGAGCCATGCGACAGCGAGGATAATAAATATACTCAAACTGCTAAACAGCATCCCGAAATCTGTAGCACCCTTAGAGGCTTGAAGTCCTTCTGCTTGAAGGGATAGGAATTGGAATCCGATCTGTTCAGGTTGAATCTTTTTGAGGAATTCGTTTTCAAAAAGTGTGCGTGTTGCCTGAACGTCTGAAGCGTGTGTAGTCCGCATGCGAATTGTAGTTAGGTCACCGAATCGGTTTTGCCAGAGCCGTTTGCCCGCTTTCAGCGAGATAAATGCTTTTGGTGTTGGACCGTATTCATCCCAATATGTTTCGTCCTGACTACGAATGAGGGTGTAATCAATTGGAAAAGGGGATTCCCAGTCGGACATGTCAGCGGTGTCGTGAATGCCCGGAAATTCGGGGATGATGCCTCTATCTGCAGCGATCCCCTCGATTGGCAGTATTCCCTTGACAAGAAAAAATTCCCTTTCGGTGGCGTATTCTTCGTTTGCTCCGACGCTATAGTACGTAACGGTGACTGTGTCGCCGACTTTCACACCGAGGTCATCTGCTGTCCACGTATTCAGGAAAATCTCATTCTCAGCAAGTGGCGTGGGAAACTCGCGCGTGTCGGTCGGAAGTGCTACAATCGTAGAATACGGAACGGTTTTATTGTTCGCAGATATTGTATTTGCGAGGTAGGTGAGTGTTGGGAGTGTTGGTATGTCATTTTCAGTTGCGACCGCCAATGCGTTTTCCGATAATATAGGCTTGAGCAGGTACTGCGAACTTTGGAGATCGAAGTGGTTGTCATAACTCTGGATATTCAAATCGAGTGCTTCAAGTGTCAAGGTGAGTTGGTCAGGTGAAATAGGGGCAGCCTCTGCTGTAAACAGGGCATTTACTTTGTCTCCCTGTCCGAGTGCTTTTTGCAAAACCGGAAGCGCGATGAAAGCATTGAAAGGGAGACTCTGGTGTGGGCGTAGATTGAACCTACCGGCGTTCTCCGTGCGGATAACGTCGCTCACAACTAAACGGATGCTCTGAATAGCCTCGGCAGCATCGCGCGCACCCAAAAGAAATTCAGGGTGAATATCGGCGATTTGTGGTATATTTACGAGAAGTGTATCGCCTATCTGGACATTCAACTCACTTTGGAGCGATTCGTTGATGACGATTGCGTTGAAGGGCTGATTCTCGGTTTTGTTTAGGTTCGGGACGGGATCGCCTTCCCAAAAGGTGAAGAAGTTTTCCGCTATGCCGATGATGTTAACTTTTGAGGCACGGGTCTGGATTTGTGGTGCAACGACTGTGCCATTTAGGAGAATCGCTGGGACAGTGTTCTGACGATCTAAAATATCTGGCTGGAAAAAGTGGTCGGCGAGGAAGGCATGTTGAATTGTACCGAGACGCTCCGTTGTGAGGCTACGGAGGCTACCCCGCACAGAATCCCCGACGACCAAGGCACCGGCGAGCACACCTGTTGCGACGGCTGTACAGAGCGCAACGGTGAGATGTATTTGCCAAAAGTATTTGAATGAATCCCAAGAAAATTTGCGCATAGTTTGTTTGGTTAGGAATTATTGTCGATGCTGCAGATGCCGTCCGTAAGTTGTATGTGTTGCTGAAAGCGTGAGGCGAGTTCAAGATTGTGTGTGACGACGATTAATAGATTTTGCTCTGTACGATGCAGTTCAAAGAGGAGGTCGGCAATCGTATCGGAGGTTGCGTTATCCAAGTTCCCTGTCGGTTCATCACAAAGAAGAATACTGGGTTGATTGATAAGGGCACGTGCGATGGCGACGCGTTGCCGTTCACCGCCAGAAAGTTCGCCGGGTCGATGCGATATACGGTGCGAGAGTCCGACGCGTCTAAGAATTTCCTGTGCGCGTTGCGTTGCATCGGGCTGTTGTGTGAAGGCGAAGGTGGGGACAAGTACGTTCTCAAGCACGGAGTACTGCGGGAGTAAGTGATGGTCCTGAAATACAAATCCGATGACTGAGTTTCGGTACCGTGCGAGTTCTGGTTCAGAGAGCGTAAAAGGATCTGTGTTGTTGATTTCAACGCGTCCACTATTGGGTTTCTCTAATGTTCCGATAACATGTAAAAGTGTACTTTTACCAGAACCGGAGGGACCGGTAATAGCGACAGAAGTCCCATCCGTGAAACTCAACGAAATATTGCGTAAGACTTGAACGGATCCGTAGTCTTTGGATAGATTGGATATTTTAATCATAGGGGTAATAGTGTGTGATTTTTCCCTAATTTTTGCTCATTCTTTCAATGGATAAGGTTTCAGACTACGCTGGACCAGGGATACACCGATAGACGCTATGACGGACAGGAGATCTGATCAGCAATGAAATCGGGGATAGGAATCGCCCGTAGTTTCTCACCCGGGTTTGTTACACAGCAGACGGTTGTAACCTCTCCGCGTGCGATGTCTTTTCCTTGATGTGTAAAGTGGAATTGATAGGTGAGTGATTTCGTCCCTTTTTTGGAGACCCAGAGGCGGATGTCCACCTCATCTTCAAATCGGAGGGGACTTAAATATTCACAGGAAGCGGCGAGTCGGGGCCATCCGATTTTATCGCCGTTCCATTCGGTAGCGACACTCGTTCCCAAACTCCGCAGGAATTCGTGTTCTGCGGATTCCATGAAGACGAAGAATCGTGTAAAATGGACGATCCCCGCCATATCGGTGTCAGCGAACTCAATTTTCCGTTTGGTTTGGTACTCAGTGGACATTTTTTGTTATCTGATCTTATAGTAAGCGCGCCTGAGAAGTGAGGATGAGACCTCACGACCGGCGCGCCTATCGGTTCAGTAGCCTACCAACTACATCTTCGGGAATTCAGGGACATCCTCGTAACGGCTCCACGTCTCGGAATAGATTCGCCAGTGTCCGTCCGTTGGATCTACCATGAGATTTAGCCGCTTGGTGCCGTAATCGGAGTAAGCGGGTCGGCTGCCTTTTGCGCGAGTGCCCGTGAATTTCTGCAAGAACTGGACATCGGCGACAGCTCGGTCTCCGTTAATCTGCAAGTTGGAGATAGAGACCTGAATTTCGGCGTATATGTTGTTGAGCTGCTGCATCTTCGTCCGAAGCTGCCCTTTTGTGAGATAGACTGAGGTCTCTCTGCCACCACGCACAGTGACACGTGTAATTTGGGCTCTGTCGGAATAGATTCGCATATAGGTTGACAGGTCTTTCTCTTCCCAAGCTTTCTGCCACTTCCCCAAAACTTGTCGGACTTTGAGCTGCGTATCAAGCGGAGCGTTCCCATCAAAGGTGCCGCCGGATTCTTCACCTGAGACGGTATCAGCACCGGAGGCGGGTACGTCTGGTGCGAGTGCGATGGCATCAGAACCCATCTCGCCAATTTGGTCGTTAATGATCTTCCATTTTCTTCTGAAAAACCCTTTTTTCTCAATGGTGAGTGTGCGGATGTGCGTCTCAATGATGTCCTCACCGCTCTGTAAAGTCACACTGATGTTGTCAACGATATGACGATTTTTCTGCCGTGGCACAGGCGTGTAGGTTGCACCTACGAGGTTGATGACATGGGTTTGCGACATAAGCTCAGTTGAGCGCCGGAAACTTGATGCCCTCTTTTTTCGGGAGGACTTATCCCATAGGTCAGTGTACATCTTCACATTTTGGGATTCCAAAGCAGTTTTCCAATTCATTACGACAGGTACTACGGGACTGTTTGGCTGTTGCATAGCTGGCTGCACAGGCTCAGGCTCTGGCAACGTGGCAACGAATTCGCCACCAACGATTTCATCCCTGATAATTTTCCAGCGTTGTTGAACGAGTCCTTGCTTTTCGATGACAAGATTTCGCAACTGCTCCTGCGATTCACCGGGAAAATTGACAGTGACGGGAACCCCTTCAATTCGGTAGCGATTGGGGTAGCGAGGCACCCGGAAAGTTTGGGTGGCACCGCCGAGGTTAACTTCAAAGTTCACACCGCCTGTGAGGAGTTTCACAGTATCCTGATAGCCTGCATCAGAGTGCTGTTGTGCGCTTTTTACCCAGAGCGTTTCATACCTTTTAACACTACCAGATTCAAGAGCGTTTTTCCATTTTGCCAAAAAGGCGGTAGGGGTTTCACTGGAACTCATCAATATCACTAAGAGCACAATGAAAGCGATAACAATGGCAGCAACGCCACCACCCCATATCAGGCTCTTAGGTATAGGTTTTTTCTTCGATTGGTTTTGTTGGTTTTTTGTGTCGTTCACAATTTACCCTCCGTGCTTAATTGAGACGTGTGCTTAGAAGTTTGGCACGTTCTCATAGATTTGCCAGATTTCGTGATGAATTTTCCAAGCGTTCCCTACCTGATGCATCCAGACTTCGCGAATCCAAATATTGTAGAGTGCGGTAGCGTTTTCGTCTGATGCGGGGTTAACCAATCGGGTTAGCCGGTTTATACCGATCACACTCTCGCCTTCAACCTGGGTGTCCGTTTTGACTTTGCTCCACGCGAAGGCATTCATCTCACGAAGGTCGGACTGTAGTTGCTGTCCGTCAATTTTGTTTCGATGCTCTTTACTTTCATGAATCACCACTTTGTCGGCGACAATATCGGGTGCATAGAATGAAAGATGAGCGTTAAGGTTTTTGCTGTGCCACGCATGCTCCCAGTTACTGAGAGCTGCTTTACCGGCTGCAATCTGTGCAGCGGAGAGCGATGTCCTACCTGTTTTGGGAGCGTGAAGAGCGGGTTGGCTATCAACATAGGCGCGTGCCTCTTGCGCTTTCTGTTTCAGGTATTCTTGGTGCTCGGTATTAGCGTCTTGTTGCGATGCCCGTGCGAGTTTCTCGGTGTAGATTGACGCTTGCTCGCGGAGCTGCCTTCTCAGGGAATTGATTTCAGCGACGACGGCTCGTTTCTGATGTCCTTCCTCATTCGCCATTCTTTCAGCGACTTCCAGTTTCCGACGGAGATCCGAGACATCTCTACCATATTTACGGATATCGGTTTCAGCGCGTCGTGCGCGGGTCTGAATTTCCTCCAAAGTTTTGGAGAGTTTAGCAACCTGTGCACTATAGGATTCTCGTTTATTTACGAGTTCACGGTTCTTTTTCTGAAGTTCACTGACGGTCTGCTCAAGCTTCTTTCCGCCGAGATGCATGTCCTGAATCTCTGTTCGGATTTCTGTGAGTTCTCGTTCTTTGGCAGTGAGTTTCTCGCGAAGTTCGTCTGCGCCTGCTTCTTTCTGAAGTAAAGCGGCATTCAACTCCGAGTTTTTGGCGATGTTAACGGCATCTTTGTGTGCGACTCTCGCATCAATAAGTGCTTGATATGCAAGGCGAAGTGCTTCATCGCCTTTTTTCTCAGTAAGTGCTATTTTCGCGGCTTCCAGATTAGATTCTGCGGCTGCAAACGCCTCAGCTGCGAGGGATGGTGCGTCAACTTCTCGTGCTGCCACGACAGCAGTCTCTGCATCGGCTATTGCTGTATCAACTGCCGAAGGTTCAATTTTCCCAAGTTTTCCACTACATCCGACTAAACCAAACGAAACGAGGAGTAAACCGACGAGCATATTTCGGCAGAATATCGAGTTACCCTTCCGCGATAAAGCAATGAACTGTTTCATTTTGCGACTCCTTTTAGATATTTTTGCTCATTGGGTCCAATTATAAGTTTTTTGTCCTCAAAGTATAGTTGTAACACAAGACAGAAGCACATTCCGATTGCCCTTCTTCGTAGAGATACCGCAAAAGGCAAGGCAGACGTGTGTGCGGCACCTACGACCATTAATTTTCATTTTCTATAGACATGATACACCACTGAAGTATCGATTTAGATAGGTTATTAGATGATTCACAACACGTGCCGCAAACTAACAGTTTGCGCTACAATACCTCAATCAAATTCACGTTATTCAAATGCAGATAAAGCAAAGGCGTGAGGTTGGACAGTGGTGGTCTTCATCTGAGCGAGTGTATCCTTAATTGTGGAAGCCCTTGTTTTTCCAACACCCTCAACTGCTTGGAGTTCACCGATAGCGGCGGTACAAATTCTATCCAACGTTTTGAATTCACCAACAATGTTTTCAATGACACTAGATGGAATTCGTGAAACTTGGCTCAGCATCCGATATCCACGAGGTTCGAGCACCTCGAAAAAGTTGTGAATATCGCGTGGGTACCCTAAAGCCTCACTGATATTGCCTCGGCTTGCGAGACTGCTTGCATCGAGTCTGAGAATGTGTTCAAAGGCTCGAGATTCGCTGCGTAGGCTTTCGTGATAGTAGTCTTTTGTAATCAGAAGCCCTCTCTCAATTTCAGTCGTGAGTTCTGGTGTGTATTGCATCGACTCAGCCTCGGTCCCTAATTCGATCCTATAGCGATTTAATTCTTGATCAGCGCGTCGGACACGTTCATACAATTGAATAGCCGTAACGACATTTGCTAAGGTAACATTCCCACTTAATTCTGCCCAATTCAGGATTGCGACGGCATCTTGCATCGCTTTGACGTGCTGTGTCAGGGCAAGCATGGTTTGGTTGGCACCGGACAGTAAGATTGGGCGCTCTCGGAAAATGTAGTGTTGGCTCTTGAGATATAAGGTGAGCGTATTTCGGCTTTGCGAGACAGCGAGGACAATGTGTTCTGTCTGTTTAGCGAATTTATCAGCCGAGCGGTGGCGGAGTCCGGTTTCGCGAGAAGGTATAGAAGGGTCAACTCTCAGCGTTACATTGGCGCGTACTATCCTTTTGGCATCTTCAGATAGAATAATAGCACCATCCATCTTTGACAATTCAAATAGGCGCATCGGCGTGTACTGGCAATTAATTCGGAAACCGCCTTCTGTCAAATCTAAGATTTCCGGGGTATCCCCAACAACAATAAGCCCACCGGTTTTGCCTTGGATGATATAATCGATACCTTCTCTCAGAGGTGTTCCTGGCGACAGTAATTTCAGAGTAGCGACGAGTTCTCGCGTCTTTTGACTCTCTATCAACATGCTCCGCACTGTAACCACCCCCTCATTAATAGAATATCATGTCTCATCGGCAGTGTCAAGGTAGTCTCCTCACGGTTATGATCATCTCATCAAGATAAGTGCGTAAAATAATCGGAGCGATCTCTCAGTCTCAACTCCGAAGTACAATAGAGATATAATATGAAAACCGAATCATTGCAAAATTTGTTTGACACCAGGTGCGAATGTATGTATAATGTATTATGAATATTTTATTTTCGCCGAGAGCAGCCCTTACGCTCCCATAAACGGATGCCTTCGGAAATTTCTTTAACAACTCGAACAAAATTTACGTTTACAATCTCTTGAAAGACGGGTCTCGCGTAAATCTTGCTACATAGAAAAAAACAGAAAAGGAATTTGTGGAAATCCCCGAATTTTCACATTAAAATTATGCAATTTGGTTTATTCAGTGCGTTTTTAGCGACAGTTATTTCATGTAATACCGAACAATTACCCAATGTAACGATTGAAACCGAAAAAGGCAACATTATTATCGAACTTTACCCGGAAGCTGCCCCAGCCACGGTGGCAAATTTCGCGAAGCTCATCGAATCTGGATTTTATGATGGCGTAGTCTTTCATCGGTATGTTCCGGGTTTTGTCATACAAGGCGGCGATCCTGATGGAACAGGTAGAGGCGGACCCGGTTGGAAGATTCCAGGAGAATTTCAAGACCCCAACCTTCGCGAGAAGATGCCTGCCCATGAAAAAGGTGTTGTTGCGATGGCACGGACGCAGGACCCGGATTCAGCCGGAAGTCAGTTTTATATCTGCATCAGCTCAGATCCTACCCCTTATACGCATCTAAATGGCAGCTACACCACGTTCGGGAAGGTTATTGAAGGGATGGATGTAGTAGACGCACTCCGCGAACGTGATGTCATGAGCAAAGTGACGATAGAAAACTATCAGGAAGCACCGTAGAGCCCTCAATCAATTCTGCATTCCGGTAGCCTCAATATAGGGTGCCGATTCCAGTGATCTCGTAGTTGACAACAAAGGCACCCCGGAGAAATCGTATCCCAATAGAAATTTGGAAAGGACGGACATAAACAGATGGAAGAATGGAAACGTCTCGTTAGAGATACGGTCAACACCCCCGAAAAACTCGCCGCTGCATTCGATGTTGATGTCGAGGAGATGCGGCGTATTCACGAAGAGTTTCCGATCCGCATTAATCCGTATTATCTCAGCCTCATAGAAAAGCCAGGCGATCCGATTTGGAAACAGGTCGTTCCCGACCCTAAGGAGTTAATCAGCACGGGTGTAGAGGATCCACTCCACGAAGAAGACGATAGCGAAGTCCCAAACGTCACGCACCGATATCCAGACCGGGCACTTTTTTATGTTAATTATATGTGTCCGATTTACTGCCGTTTTTGTACCCGTAAACGGAAAGTCGGCGATCCGCACTCGATCTCTGAAGATAATGTTGAGAAGGGACTTGCCTACATTCAGGCACACCCAGAGATCCGTGACGTCATCATCTCTGGCGGCGACCCGCTCATGTTGACGGATAAAAAAATTGACTATATTGTCGGCGGATTACGCGCGATTGAACACTTGGAGATCATTCGGATCGGTTCACGCGTCCCCGTGACACTGCCGCAGCGGATTACCCCAGAGTTGTGCGCAATTTTGAAGCGGCATCACCCCTTTTATATTAACACACACTTCAACCACCCACGCGAGATCACACCTGAAACGGAAAAGGCGTGTGGTATGTTAGCCGATGCCGGGATACCGCTCGGTAACCAGGCGGTTCTTCTCAAGGGTGTGAATGATGATCCTGCCGTAATGGTGGAGCTTATGAAAGGGTTATTGCGTATCCGAGTTAAGCCCTACTATATCTATCAAGCGGATCTTGTTGTCGGAACCGACCATTTCCGGACAGCAGTACAAACCGGTTTAGATATTGTTGCGGCGTTGCGTGGACATATTTCTGGGCTTGGTGTGCCACATTATGTCGTTGATGCTCCAGGTGGTGGTGGAAAAATCGCGCTGATTCCGAACCCAGTTGTAACCTTCGATGATGAGGAGATCCAACTTCGGAATTACGAAGACAACGTCTATAGTTATCCGAGCACACCGTTCTTTGATGAGGATTGGTAGGTTTAGAAAAACTTATATCAATTGTAGGGCGGGTCTCTGTGCCTGCCCTATTTTTTTATTCCCTTTTGTCTGAACCAAGATTTACAGGATTAGAGGATTCTCAGGATTTGTTAGGTTCGAACGCTCTACCCAACGAACGATTTTACTACAGAAATGGGATTCGTTTCTGGCATTTATCACGGCTCCGTAGATTTCCTATGGACGCACCTCCAAAGCACCCTGTCAAGAAGAAAACTCATACAAATCGTGTATATCAAATGGAGCACCAACGTTGAGGTATTGAATGCCATTACCTAACCTAAATCATGAGGGTGAATTGCCAGAAGGGATACACCAAGCAACGATTGATGAAGTCATTGCTCAATTTAGTAGCGGAACAGAACAACGGCTAATGGTGACTGAGCATTTGAAACGCATCTACCAACTTGCTAAAGAAACAGGTTACCTTCAGCAATTACTTATTTTTGGGAGTTATATTACGGCAAAACCTAAACCGAACGATATAGATGTCGTAATTATCTTTGATGACGATTTTGACTTGGCAGCTTGTAGTGAAGATGTCAAAAGACTCTTAAACCATCAACAAGCAGCAACCGAATTCGGTGCCAGTGTTTTCTGGATACGTCCATCACTACTGTTTTTAGAAACCATTGATGAGTTTATAGCAGGTTGGCAAGTCAAACGTGATGGGACTCGCCGTGGTATTATAGAGGTGAGAAAATGATTCAAAATGATACAGAACTCAAAACGAGTCAACAACGTATCGTCTATTTTCAAGACTTACTCTTACAATTGCGTGTTAATGCCTCTGCTGAAGAATTTTCGCTCGTCTCAAGTGGATACCGGGCGGAAATAGAAAAAATGCAAGAGGAAGTTCTGGAATACCTGACGCGTCATGTATCTGAACCACTGATACAGACTAAAAACAGTGTATCTCATAAATAATCAAGGGTATTGTGCCCTGTAAAACAAACCTCCTAACAAATCAAAATCAACGGGAGGAAATGCCTGAAAGATGTTGATGAAACGTCTAAAACCTATTAGTAACGACTTGGGTTATGATACCTAAGGTAGCACTAATGATCGTTTTGATTGTGAATGACAATTCGCTGTAGTGTCTCTCACACCGGCTCCATCACAAAACGCACGGCGCGTCCATCCAACACCAAGAAAACATCAAATTCCAGTTCCGTGCCGAGCGATGCTTTCACCGCCTCGACCGCCTCTCGAACTGCTTGCTCAACTTTCGCTGCGAGTTCTAACGGTGAGAGTTCTGTAATAACGTCTAATTCCAATTCCAATCTCTGTTTCATTTGATAATACCTACCTCATCTTCTTAATTATCCGTGCAATCCCCCCTATTATACCAAAAAATTACAACTTTTTCAAAAAAATTGTTGCATAAAAACTTTATATATTTATACTTAATTAGTATAAACTTATTATATAGAGGTTTATTATGCACTGCAAACACGAATTTGAACGGCAACCGGTAACACCACTCTTTGCTGATGCGGGTATGATCCCCGGTGGCAACTGTTGGGTGGTACCGACGGATGCGTTTCTGAAACTCTGGGAAAGCCCTGCGGGTGAAGACCTCAGAAAACAGGGGTTTCGGATGCGGTATGACGGCAAGAGGGTCGGTGCGTCCCAAGATTGTATCGTCTCTTTCACTGCGGCGAGGCTGGGGGTGAACGGATGAAACACAAACTTAAGAACATGCGGAAAGAGATTGGGGTCTGTCGGCGTTGTGATGAATACATCTGGTGGGGGTATCGGTATGGGCGTCCGTTCCCTTATGATGTCGGGTTTGAAAAGGACGGCACGCCGTATCGACGCAAACCACATAAGGAGACGTGTCCGTTCGCATCGGATTATCAACTGCCGAGTCGCCAGAATATGCGCGATCGCGCTGATGCCCACACGGAGGCGGTGAGACGCTGGCAACAGTCGTGCGAATCGGACAAAGAACACCTGCCCATCGACTGGACACGGCTTGCGATCTACGATGTCCTCGAAAAGCACGGTATGCGGGTTTCGTGGAAGCTCGTCGAGCGTGGTGGACCTTTTGCGAGATGGCATCCGATGGACGTTGTTTCGCATCTTCAGGGGATCGCTGTCGCGGACAAGCAGGTGGTGGCGGTGCTGGTGAGAGACGCTTTTTTCAACTTTATTCATCACCATCTGCACGGGTTCATGATGTCGGTGTTTGGTGAGATGACGGAACGCAAGCCTGTGCGGGTGGCTGGGTACCGGCTGGAACCGAGCTGTGTATTGCCAGGTCAGGGCGTTCGCTACGCTCGCTCTCAGCCGTCAGGACGGCAAATACAGGCAACCGCCACAAGTCTTAACAATAACTTATAACCCTTAGACGAATGGTCAGCGGAACATAAAATGAGTAGTTTGCCGATGCGGTGCGGGGGGTGTAAGAGCTGGATCGTGTGGGGCATCAAAAACGCCAGACCGCATCCGTACAACACTATCTTCGACGAGAAGGGTCGTGCGCATCAGGGCACTTCGCACATGCTGACGTGTCCGTACGCCGATAACTGGTTGCCGAAACGCCATAAGACGTTATATGCTCGCGCCGATCGGCACATGGAAGATGTACGGCGGTGGCGGGAGTCGTGCCACGATCCGACCTTGAAGTACTACCGCCAACTTTTCTGGAGCAGTGTTTTTATCGAGGACGTACCCGAAAAGCATGCCATCCCGATTGCGTGGAAACTCACGGAACGTGGGGGACCTTTCCCGACACGGCATCCGCTGGATCTTATCGAGCATTTCAAGGCGATCGCTGTGAAGGACGATCTGGTGATGTGGGTGATGTTGACGGATGCTATTTTCAGCACGATCCATTGGCATCTGCACGGGTTCTGGCTGGCTGTGGACGAGGATATGCGTAGGCGGTTGCCGGTGCGTGTGGCGCGGTATCGGTTGGAGCCGATCGGGGTGCTGCCGAAGTTGCCGTGGACGCAGGTGCGGGCTTTCTCGCGAGCAGAACATTATACGAGAGGGAAACAATGATTAGAGCGGATGACTGGAAACAATTAGAGCTGGCGAATCGCGAGTTGGTGGTGTGTTTGGAGCGGTTGCGGAAGGTACGTGCGAGTGGGGATAGGGGTGAGATCCAACGGGCAGAGACGGCGTATCTGCAGGCGTTGCAGTGGGTGTATGACGTTGCGGTTGGGGCAGTTTCAGCGTAGTAAAACTAACCGTTATCGCAGGGAAAGTAAGTGGAATATCCAAAACGTTACCTTTTTTTTTGACAAATTCATAAGTTTAATATTATAAATTTAATATATAAAAATCATACTGGACTTTATTGCTTTTGTTGAAAGTAATAATAGAAAGGAAAGTTTCATGACTGAAAGAACGTGATAGCACCCACTACCTAAAGGTAGGAGCTTCGGTTTCGTAGCGATCGCGGTTTTCTCATAGAGTCAGCCGTCTTAGTATCGCTCCACCAGCGGGTATTTTGCTTATCATACTTCTCGGAGTTGGGCTTACTGGGAAGTCACGTTGACTCAACGAATGTAACGGAAGCCCTTTAATGTTAATTTCAAATATCTGCCCCGTGTCACCACTGAATTTATCATACTATAGCAACATCAGGGTCTCACTGGGTTGGCGTTTTCTGAAAAAAGGAGATTTTAAACATGAAGTTTACGAAATTTGTGCCTTGGTTGAAAGCAGTTTTGATATTAGGACTTATATATTGTTTTGAACTCACAGCTGCAGCAAACTATTATCCGGCAGAAGTCGGTAATACTTGGGTCTACCTAAGTGCCGATGGTATTGAGAAGCGCACCTATACGCTTGAGACCGTCGAGCATAGCGATGTTGATGAACTTATGGCACTAAAAATCACCAATGAGGCACTCGGGACAGACGTAAGTGTCACTGATACATATATTATAACCGTTGACAACGATGGGGGTCTTCTGTTACACGAGAGTGCGGTGGATTACGGTGTGTTCGGCATTGCGGAAGCGACGTTCGATCCACCGGTCACTTTCTTTCCAGCCGAGTTGCCACTTGGGCATACATGGCAGATCGTGGTAGAAACAGAACTCAAGATAGTAGGTCCAGTAACCAGCACCAGCACTATAGAAGTTGTTGCCATTGAGGACGTCGAAACTTCAGCAGGTGTGTTTGAGGACTGTGTGAAGTTGCAGATTAGCCAAAAGGATGTCGGCACCATAGCGGCAGCCCGCCTGATTTACTACCAATGGCTGGCACCTGATATTGGTCTCGTCAAGTATCTCAACGACCAAGATGTTCTCTACGAATTGCAGAGTTACAACTTAATTGAACCAAGCGATAGAACTGTCAAGTCGGAAAGACCTGCGGATCTCAATGGAGATGGCGTCGTAAATATTCTTGACTTGGTAATTCTCGCCAACGCCTTTGGCAAAGATTCCCCTGATCTCAACGGTGACGGCGTTGTGAATATCCTTGATCTTGTCATTATCTCAAATGCCTTAGATTGATAAGCGTTCCATTTGGAGCGGTTCCGAGATGTGCGGGCGGAGACTGCGTATTGGTAGGCGTTGCAGTGGTGTATGACGCTGCGCAAGCGGCTGTCACCAATAAATGGTAGGAAGTTGATGGAAAACGTTTGACTTTGGTCAGAAATTCTGGTACAATAGGCTATCTGTTGCAACCTCACACCTATCCGTGTTTTCGTCCGCTCCTCATAATGGACAAAGCTGAGGCAGAAAACCATAGACAATGCGAAAAAACGTTACTCGACGGTATGATACAAAACTTTCAGGAGACTTATTATGATGATGTTAATGCGAAGTTTGGCATTCAGTTTCGGACTCCTGTTTTTGGGGGTCAATGCGTTTTGCAATGTGTGGTACAGTGAAGATTTTGATAATTTCAAAGATGGTGACATCGCTGGGCAAGATGACTGGAAAACAGTAATGAACCAAAAAACTTGCCAAATTGGCAGCGAGGTGAAGCGCGGTGATACAGGCAAAAGTGTTCTAATCACAGAAAACACAATGGTCGTCAGGAGTTTTGAAGGCACGCATGAAGGAACTCAGTATGCTTCATTATTCACGCAGCGTGAAAAAGGCGCAGGTACAATGCTGTTTTATATCGGTGGAGATGCCATCAAGTGGGGCGGGGCTGCCGTGTTTAATATTTCTCCGGATGGTGCTATCAACGCGCTTGATGGAAATGTAGGACAAAAGGTGGCACCGGGAAAACTGGATGAATGGCAGCATTTCCGCATTGTGCTTGACTTTAAGGATAAAACTTATGACTTTTACGTTGATGACGAACAGGTCGTTGACGATTTCGTTTTTAGAGGTGAAGGGGGCAAAGGCGGCGTGAATCCGAGTCTAAGCTGGATCTTCTTCGGTTGGGACCACCCCACTGCTGTGACTGCTTATATTGATGACATTGAAATGGGAGACGGTGAGGGTGAAACGGCTGGCAAACCTCAAGCGGTTTCCGCCTCTGACAAACTCACGACCACTTGGGGAAGGATCAAGCAGCGATTGTAGGACTTGTTTATGCGTGGGAGTGTTTGTCAAAGCTCACCGATGCAGAACACTGTATTCTTTGCTTCTAAACTCCGAATTTCGGAATAGTGGTAAACTTGGGCAACTTCCACGCCATTTTGAATGATAGGAGTGGGGCATTCGATAACGAAGTCAGCGAAGTGCGGTGCGTTGAAAGCAACGTAAGCGAGGCTGAACGTCTCAATCTGCCGATCGTATCGCTTTGACAGATCTGGAAAGAGAACAATACCTGTATCAACTTGGTAGATGCCCGCGTTTTCATCTATGTTCATCGTTTTAACCGGACACTCGATTATTGCCCGCTGATGTGTTTGGGTATCCCATATTTCTGTCTGCGTTACGATGGGTAGGCATTTTTTTGTCGCCTCAAAAATGGCTGCGTTGCTATCAAGGACCCGGACCTGCGATGCCTCTTGAACATCAAACAGGGGGCCTCCCCAATAATCTCGCGCCGGTCTATACTCGACGTAGTTATCGTTGCAGTAAGCATGCCTTCTGAATACCGCTATATGTTCTTCACCAAAAACAGGGAGGAAGTCATAGTTTGGATTTATGAAGAGATTTTTCTCCGCAAAGGTGTGCTCACTCTTACACGAACCACATTGGTAATAATCGCTGAAACTTCCATCTGTGTTATCTATGATACGGCATCGAGATTCGACCCAAAAGCGGGGGGCATTTCCGTTGCCAACAGTGTTGATAAAAGAAAGTCCGTAATCAAGACAATTCATTGGTTTTCCTTTCAGTGTGGTACTTGATGACCGTCCCGAATAGATCGTTTTCGTCGCGGTAAAGCAAATGGATTTCACGAACGACCATTTCAGTTTCCAAGTTCTGCTGCGATAACCACAAGGTCGATTATGTTGACAATCCCATCACCATTGATGTCGGGTTCGGTTTTGCCGAATCCATTGGCAACGGCGACTAAATCCAGAATATTAATGACACCATCACCATTGACATCATTTACGTCCGCAGGTTCAAGTGCTGGCATCAACCCGGAATCACTTTCCCCTTCAGTGCTCCCATCATCGTCAATCTCTATGTTAAACACAGCCCAGACGGGACGGTGATCGCTCACAGCAAGGCTCGCGGCTTTATCGTCATTTCCAAAATCCGTTTCATCGAACCTGTCAATTCCTGATCTATTGAGGTATTCTTTGACATGATCCTTCTGGAAAAAGATGTTGTCGTAAAGACTGGAGTCCCGAATATGTGATTTCTGTGGGAGGTCAAACAGGCGAACCATCGATGGAATTGCCATGATTTGACCATAGGATTCGGCGTCACCCGGGTTACGGTTGAAGTCACCCACGAGAAGAACATCTTCCTCGACTCCGTTCACTTCCTGGACATACCTATAAACATCTGCCAACGCGCTCACTTCAGCTTTCCTTGGTTCAACCGTATCACCCCAAATGACATGTACAGCAATCACCGAAAAATCAAACGCACCCGCACGAAAGGTCGCCCAGTACGGATCACGAATGAAGTCGTCTTTGCCGTCCGCTGCGTCTGGATACAATTCACCTCGACTGACAACACTCACAAGGTCTTTCTTGTAGAGGAAAGCATACCGCTCTTTGACACCTCGTCCGACCGCGGGGCTGAACTGGTAATCATACTGCCACCCCATCTGCGAAAGGATTTTCTGGGTACGCTTTAAAACCATTTCATCGCGTAACTCCACAATCGCTATGAAATCGTAGTCCACAAGGATACGTGCGATCGCTTGCAATTCGGCGTCCGTTCGGCTATTGTTGCTCATAATGCGGATGTTCCATGCCGCTAACTTCAACTCAGATCCTTCGGTATCGCTTTCAATGGCATCCTGACTGACGACCAGATCCGTATCAGTTTCATCTACTTGCGAGTCTTCTTTATCATGCTTGTGATATTCACCTGTCTGGCGATTGTAATGCCCACCATTTGCGTCTGTTCTGCCAGGGTGTGCGTACCCAAGATTATGGACGAAAACGGAAAAAATCAACAGGAATAGTGCGAATTTTGAAACATTCCATTGCGCATAGATCGGCTTGATGAGTCTTCTGCCCATGATGTTTGTTACGGCACACGGAGTGTGCCTACTACCTTTAATCGAAAAATTTATTGATTATGTAAACAACACGGCACACGGAGTGTGCCTACTACCTTTAATAGAACTCATGTTAACTAAGGTTTCAGGACACGCACTTCATCAAATTTATTGATTATGTAAGCAATACCGTCCCCTTCAGATATACCTAAGAGTATCTTAGCATCTCCATCAGGCGCGAATAGTGATAGGACCCCGCCTCCCTCATTCACCATGAGAGAGCCTCCGGTTTTCTCCTTTGATCCCTGAGCAGTCACAACTCCATTGCCCTCCGCAACCAAAAGAGAAGCGGCACCCATTCCCTTTGGACCGTAAGTTATCACGCGTCCACCACCTCTGTCCCAAGAGATGTGAACTCGAGGATCCATATCATCACTCATCACCGTTATATCCTTACGCACGATTAACTCTCCGACGGTCAGTTTATCAATGGTTTCATATCCAAATTGTGCTGTAGTTTCACTGTTCATGCTACCAAACATAAAACCAGCAAGGGTCAGCAATCCACCGAAAAACATATATTTCAATTTTTCACGCAATCTAAATTTCATTGAACGCTCCTTCTGAAAAGATCCTTGCGAGAATGTCGGGATTCAGGTAGAAAATAGGCGAGGTTGAGGAACCTCGCCTATCGCTTTCTGAAGTATCTGATCCTAAAAGAGAAATGCTCCTGCTTTTGAAGACTAACCCGGTTTTTCTTCTTCCTTTAGATCGAGTTTATCAAGGAACGGGCTGAGTAGGTCTATCGGGATTGGAAAGACGACGGTTGAATTCTTCTCCGCGCTGACTTCCACTAACGCTTGTAAGAATCGGAGTTGCACGGCGGTCGGAGTCCTGCTGAGGATTTCCGCGGCATCTGTTAAGACTGCGGCAGACTCGAATTCACCGGTGGCGTGTGTGACTTTGGCGCGACGTTCTCTCTCGGCTTCCGCCTGTTTTGCCATTGCGCGTTGCATTTCAACTGGGAGGTCAACGTGCTTGATTTCCATCGCCAGCACTTCAACGCCCCACGGTTCACAATGTTTTTTGATGATATCCTCAAGGTCTTGATTTAGCTTCTCGCGTTCGGAGAGTAGATCGTCAAGCTCTGCACGTCCCAGCACACTGCGGAGCGTCGTTTGCGCTATTTGAGCGATGGCGAAACCGAAGTCTTCAACCTCAATCACTGCTCTATCAGGTTCAGTTACCTTGAAGGTGAGTACGGCGTTGACACTCACGGAGACGTTGTCCTTTGTGATAACATCTTGTGGGGTGACATCGTTGACGATAACCCGTAGACTGATGCGTTGCATCCGTTCAATCCAGAAGGGTATCATAAATACAAGACCTGGACCGCGGGTAGACGTTAAACGTCCGAGACGGAAGATAACGGCGCGCTCATATTCTTTGAGGATCCGGACGCTCGTCGCAAGCATAATGACGACAGCAACGACGATGGCAAAATAAAGTGGATCGATTTGTGGCATTTTTTTCTATTCCTTCCTCCTATGTGTACATGCAAACGGATCTAACCCTCAAATCCGGTGATGTCCCGCGCCTTCTGAAAAAAGGCAAGTTTGCGGGGTGTGTTGAGTTGCCATTGTACTGGCACGGACTGGTAACCGTTGCAATAGTCATTTTCACCGGGATCAAAGTAGCCCCATGAGGCGTATTGGCTCACAGCAGCGACGAAGTTGTTTAGGGGTTTATCGAAATTAAAATGGTCGTCCTCGTTAAAGAGAATCGGCATCGGACGGTAACCCGGCACCTGGCGTGTCTGCTGCACCATTTCAATAATTCGGTTTGGATCGCTCACGCCATTTCCGTGGACAAGTAGGAAATCGGAGGAACGGACGACATTCTCAAGTGGGACTCTGCCGCCGCCGTAACTCGTCCCAACGAGGAATCTACTGCCATTGCGGGTTGTCGCTTTCACCCGTTCGATTAATTCATGCACCCGCTGAGGCTGAAGAATTTCATGTGAATATCTGACGTTACATTCGTTGTTCACCTCAACGATAACATTGGTGTATCCCTTGTCAAAGAGCCATCCGGTTGCGTTGTCCACAGCCCGTTTAACAGCGTCTTCGTCAGCCAGTCGATCGTCTTGACCAAAATAAAAATAACCGAGGATGACCACCATACCGAGTGCATCGGCAAAGTCGATGATACGTTCGAGTCGTGACAGATAATCTGGGTTGAGGGTTCCATCTGATTCGATACCGGAGTTATGCCAAGGTTGCGCTTTAGAGTAGCCTTCAGGACTACCGCCCTGGAGGTTAATAGTAAACGCTAACACGCCGTGAGCACGCCATACCGGCATCGCGGCTAAAAATTCACGCGTATTCCGCTCGGCGTCCCATTCGCCTGTATCTGGATATTCCCAAAGGTGGACAGTTTCTGGGTTTCGATCATCAAAGATGCCTTGGACCATGCGGGTGTTGATAAGCAATCCTTCGATTTTATGGTCTTGGTAGAAACGTCCGGGATAAGTAATTTCATCATTAATATAAAACGCATCTTCAACAATGCTGACTGCTGTTTTCATATTTTTCTCCTTCTTGGTATTGAATTGAACACTGGTGCGCGTGCTGCCTGTTTGGGCTCCGAAGGCATTCTTGGTACCGATTAAGACATTAGGTACAACGGCGGTGGCAAAAGTACTCGTGGTTACGCCTTTTAAGAAACTCCGTCGCGAGATGCTTATTCCAGGCTTTTCGGCTTTATCAGGCATGCGCCGCCTCCTTACAATTAAGAACTGGGATCGGGAGATTCGGTGTTACAAACCCCTCCCACAATCTGACAATCACTTCTGGGGTTACAAACCCTTCCCACAATGTTCCCACAATCTGAAATCACTTCAAACGTGGCTACTGTCTCTTTTGTGAGAGTGCCTTAAAGTATCGCCTTAATTGTTCCCGATACTGAAATGGAATGTCCTCAAATTCCTTGGCATTAGGTGCTGCTTCTAACTTCCGAACGATTTCGAGTAATTCGGGATGCAAGGGAGGTATTTCCTGGGCAGGGACTGAAGGGTTCTGCGCGACCTCCGCCTTGCGCTGCTTACCGACATCACGTTTTTGGAGTGACTTTAAGCTATCAAGCATCCTCGTCAAAATTTGTGCTTGTCTATCAAGCACTTCCTGATCAAGCCTGCCCTGTTGAAGTGCCTTCTCCACCTCGGTCATATCTTGGGAGACGCCATCAAGACTGCCAAGCATTTGCGCCATCTCCTCTGCGCGTTCTGCGAGTCGTTCGGTTGCCTCTCTGATCAGCTGCTGTTGGGCTGCGAACTGTTGCATCATTTGTTGAAGTCCTGGCGTTTGACCTTGCTCTCGCATCTGTTGGCTGAGCTGTTGCGCCATCTGGTTCAATTGGTCCTGACTCTCGGCGAGTTGCTGTAGCTGCTGCATCATGTTTTCAAATCCGCCTGCCCCCATCTGCTGGTTCATCTGTCCCATCGCCTCAAGCAATTCAAAGATTGCCTGATTGAGATCGGCGAGCGCTGCTTTTTGGATCGGAAGGGCAAGACTCGGTTGTCTATCTTCCAAAGCACGCGCAGCACGAGAGAGTGCGTCGTTAGAGGCGTTAAGATGCCAAACGACTTCAGGTGGCACCTCTATCTGCCGATTCCCTAACTCCCAAAGTTTGGTTGAAAGGTGCGTAATTCCGTCAGCTGTGGTAAGCTCATCCGCTGCGAGTTTTTGTAACCTCAGGATCTCATTCTGGATATAAGCATTCGTCTGCCCGGAGGTGAGGATGTCGTTCGTTTGGGCGATGACACCCTCGTGGAGATGAGAGAGGTGAAGCCCACTTTCAACGGCTTCGCGCATCACGGTTAGGGTTTCGTTTGCGTTTGCACCTTCCATGAATGCCAATGCGTTATCTAAACCTTGCGCAAGCTCTGTCAGGGTCTGTTCTGCGCCTCGTCCTGATTCGAGTGCCTCGCTATTCTGTCCACTTCGTAGGTTCTCGCTGGTAGCCTCAAGCATCTCAGGCAGTTTGTATTCTTGTGTAAACTGGTTGAGACGTAGGATTTCATCTGCGATTCGTTCTATTTGCGGTGGAGGGTTCTCACTATTTTTTGCGAGTTCGCCCATCTTGGTGCCGAGTTCCTCTAATTTTTCGCTGAGCTGCCCGAACTCTTCACCGACCCTATCCTCTTTCTGCGCGAGGTCGTTTAAAGGTGCAGATTCAGTGGACGCTTCCAATGTATCCATGAGTTGCTTCTGCTGTTCGGCGAGTGCAGCTGCCTGTTTCGCAGCGGCTTCCAATTCTTGCTGAAGAAGGATTTGCTCGTAGAGAGCTTTGGCGCGCTCTAATTGCTGTAAAAACTGCTCTTGGCTGAGATTCGCTTCTGTCATTGCGGATTCTTGCTCATCCATTCGCTGTTCCGCGAGTGCCTCGGACAACTTCCTCAAAATTTCCTTATGCTCCTCAGAGAGTGCTTTTTCCATCAGATTTTGCAGTTCTTGATATTTTTCGATGGTCTCAGTGTCGAAGAGTTGGTTCTGCTCCATCTCTTCCATAGTCTCTTTCATGTCATCGACCAACTGTTTCGCTGTCTGCTCAATCTGTTTCTGGTTTTCGAGCACCTGTTGCATGAGATTTTCATCGGTGCGCGTGAGTTCTTGGTTTTTCCTGCTCATTCGCTTCATAGTATCAAGGAGGTCATCTACCAATCCGGTGGCATCTGCTTGCTCGTCTAAAAGTTCGTCAAGTCCACGCTGTTCAGCCTCCTGCTCGGTAGCAACTGCGTCATACATTTCGGAGAGCGACGGGAAGCGAAGCGTATAGGTTTGCGATTTACCGATATTCGGTCCTGAGATATTATCGTTGTCCAATGCTTGAACGTAATAAGCGAGTGTTTCACCCGGAAAAATACCGATCCGATCCACGTCCCACGTATAGGTCAGAAAGACAGATCTGCGGACATCGGCACTTTCGACACTCCAGCGTTTTAACGGAACATTTACCTCTTCAGCACCCTCAACTTCAACGCGATATACGAGTTGGAGTTCCTGAACACCGTAGTCATCTGTAGCCTCCACCTTTAGTTCCACGAGCATTGAATTGTCCAAAATGGTATCCCGTGCAGGCGTGATAATAGATACATCAGGAACAGCATCTTCAAAAACGGTGAGCGTCCAGTTGACGGGATCACGATTCGAGAAGCCTTCAACGTCGGCAATGTGGATATGGTAATTTCCGCTTTGCTGTGCGATAAAAGCCCCGTGCATCATACGAGGTATAGAAACTGTTTCTTGTTTCTGCCCTTCTCCGGTAGGTTGCGTAGCGGATTGCTGTCCAAGCGGCTCCTTAATTTCTAATAACACATCACCGGATTCCTCAAACGCAAGGGATGCCTTCTTAAGCGGTCTGTTGCTTTCCCCAGTAAACACAACCTCTGTCCCAAAGAGCGTCTGAATATCACCGGTGTTTGCTGTAAGCGTTTGGGGTTGCAGTTGCGTGTAGGCGGGATAGTTGAGGCGATACTGAAACCGTGTAACAACTGGCTCATTGCTGATTGTCAGTTGGTATTGCGTAGATGCTACCTCTTTGACAGAGACATAATATTGGAGTGGACGGCTCACTTTCTCAAGTGTCGCGCGGTATGGCGAGGCAGCGTAGGAAACTTGTCCGTTTTGTTCTGTATTGGTAGACGTGTGCTGCATAGGTAGGGATTGCCATTTTGTCGTTGACATAGGCGCATCCACTTCTCCGACGCGGTAATAGAGCTTAACAGGCGCGCCAAAGTGCCCGTTTACTTGCGCTGTAATGTTAACATCCGTTCCGCGTTCAAGCCGGATATTGCCGGGTTGGATTTCTGTAATCTGAATGGATTTCTCCAGATTTCCGGGGTCTATTTGCAGGGTTGTGGGTAGCGTTTGAAAAGCCTGCGCGAAGTCTATGAAAGCAGAAGGCAAAAAGAGATACGTGAGGAAGAGAAGCCCAATACCCGCAACAGCGATCCCTGCGTTTCGTCTGATTTTCTGAAACTCAGCCTGAAACACCTGTTTGAACTGTACCTTTTCCACATCTCTACCGGCATGGACAATCAGGTATTCAATAAATTCTGGTGCATATCCGAGTCGGTTGTCCACCAAGGTTTTCTGGAGTTGTACAGCACTCAGGATTCGATTTTCGGATGTGTGTTCGCTTTCTGTCTGTGTCAATTCAAGGCGTGCTGCGACCGCTGCATCGGTCAATTTGCGACGGAATGGCAGCACAAGCGTTCGGATAACTGTGAAGATGGCAACACCTATTGCTAACAGCAGAATACCGATGCGTATCCAGTGTGCAAACGGGAACTGCCATGCACGCAAACTCAACGCCAAAATTATGAGGACCGCTGTCATCACAAGCGCAAGAACACCAACAGACTTCAGGAATCCTTCTGAGAAGATGAGCCATCGCCATTGCCGTCGAATGGCACGGAGCCGCGCAATCAGATTTTCGTAAGCGTGGTGGACATTTTGTGTATTCATAGCGTAATAGTTGTCAGTACGGGTTGCTACGCAACCCTTTCGACTGTCGGTCATCAGTTAAAGAGGTATTTGACGTAAATAAGCCATCTCTTAACGGACAACTAACAACTCTCCATTAATGAATTAGGGCATAGACAGCGATATTCACCGCCATTTTTGCTGCGAATTCGCGGACTTCAGGGGTATCCTCTGGATGGACCTTGGCATCCTCAAGACCGTCGCCAATGTCAGCACTGTAAGCGTAGTAAGCAACCATTCTTCCATCGTGAAAGAGACCAAATCCTTGTGCGGGTTCGGCATCGTGTTCATGAATCTTAGGCAGCCCCTTGAGTTCGTAGAAACATCGATAAATTAGGTGTGTGTTGGGTATAGGTTGTAATTCCTGATCGGGGAATACCCTTCGCATTTCACGACGGAAACTCTTGTCAAGTCCGTAATCATCGTTGGCAAACAAAAAACCGCCACTCATGAGATAGTCCCTCAAAATCTCCACTTCGCTTTCAGTCAATCGGATATTTCCGTGTCCTACAAGGTAAAGCATGGGATACTGGTAAAGCGTGTGATCTGTCAACTTAAGGATCACTCTATCTTCGGCTGTTTCAATGTCTGTGCGCGTGCGGAGGAGATGGAGCCAATTTTTGATTGCTGTTGGGTCGCCATACCAATCCCCGCCGCCGCTATAGTGGATCTGCGCGATAGTGAATTTCTCACCGGCTTTCGGGGTGGCAATTGTGGTGTAACACAGGAGACAACACACAATAACGGGTAGTCGCCGTTTTATTAATTGTAGCATAAAACATCTCACGTTTTCTATCCAACCCACATCTTCAAGTTAATCCGATCCGCTTACGCAAGAACCATTCAGTGCCTAACAGCCCAACAACCGCAATGAGTACCAGTGGATGTGTCCAGAGTTCACGTTCAGCATCGACGAATACCGGATTTTGGACTTTGGCAACGTTCTCAGGAAGCGATTCTGCCTCGGCTATCGTAAAATAGGCACCACCGGTCTGTTCGGTGAGTTGTTTTAGCAGTGTTTCATTGAGTTGTGGTGTCTCCAACTCTGCAAGCTGCGGATGTGCATAAATTTCGATTTGATCTTCGCCCAACGTAAGGTTTCCACTTCTGCCGACCGCCTTAATACGATAAGTTCCTTTCTGTAATAACTCGAATTGAGCAGTATAGAGATTTCCGATGTTAGAGATTACGCTTTGTTGCGATGCTAATCCGTTTGTATTCTCAATTGCACTGCGGATTTGGAGTCGAAAGGGTGCTCCCTCAGGTGGTATAGCCTCAATCTGAACTGTCGCGTCAGTTTGCCGTTGATAGGTTTCAGAATACAGATACGCCGTCACTTTGGCTGTATCCCCTATCGTATAGGTTTCGGCATCTGCGGAGAGGTAGAGTTTCTCATCATCGGTGTCGGTTGCCATCCACCGGATCACTTGTGCCCAAAATCGTGGATAGATAGACCGGTAGCGACTGTTTTTAAAGGTTTTGACTCCGAAATCCCAATTCCAGAGACCCTCTGCCGCAATAAGGAGACTTTTACCTAAACCTGATCTCTGAAGGACCAGAAGAGGCACACCCTTTCCATCCTCCATAAGGGCAGTCGCGCCACCTCTGAGACGGAAACCACTAAAAGATCGCGATAAGGAAACGGGCAGGTTTTGCCATAAGGTAGCATTATTTCCGACCAGTCCGTCGGTGCCGTTTCTCTGTGCGCTCTGCTTTTCAGCAATCTGGAGCATCGGATGGAACGCCCCAGATTGGGTCAACTGTAGCGTGAATTCTGTGTCGTGTATACGGCACCCCCTCGCCGGTATGTCAACCGGCAAAAGTTGCGCCAATTCCGTGTTTTTAAGTCCATTTACACCGAGCGTATTCCGGGAAGCGAGAAAAATAATAGGTTTGCCTTGCATCTCAACGAAATCAACAATCGCGAGTTGCTGTGCCGTGGTAAGATGTGCTTCCCCCAAATCCCCTAAAATCAGCACATCGTATTTAGCGAGTTCAGTTCGCGTTTCAGGGAATCGCGGTGTTTCGGATGCTGGTGTGGTTTGCGGGTAATACCCATCTAAGCGTTTGATCGCTGTATCTGCAGGCGTTTGCCCTGATTTGCTACGCGATAAGATTGCATAAGTCGCTTCAACATCCGGGTCTCGCTCCAATGCCCGTTTTAAGAAAGTGGAATCCCATCTGGGTCTGCCTTCGAGATAGAAGACGCTGAGTTTCGCTTTCACGACTTTCACGGAAAACGTCTTTTGATTGTTCGCCTCTGTCAGTTCACCATCGAGTGCTGGAAGTGTGACCGTATATTGGAAGTTTCCCTCAGTCTGAGGTGTCAACTTCAGTTCGATCACCTGTTTTGTGGTTGTATTCGCTTGCGTGCTTTCCGTATTAGATTCAAAGGTTAGCGTTGCAGCATCTATGAGTGTATTTTCATTTACTTCACGCAAAGACAGTCGCGTCGTCTTGCCGGTGTACCCCGTTTGTGTTACATTCACACGAACAATGCTCTCATGACCTGTGTAGGCGACGGGTGCGTAATCAATGTGTTGAATTTGAATATCTTTTGGTGGATCCACAGCACCTACACCGACAGCATAGATCGGCACGTCCAAAGCAGTAATCGCATCTAAAGGGAACTGTCCAGAATTGTGCCCGCCATCAGTAATTAGGACAATACCAGCAGTCTGCTGCCCTTTCCATGTAGATGCTGCCTCTTGTATTGCTTTTCCAACATTGGTGAGTGCGCCTTCAGGTTCAAACTGTGGGATTTCGGCATTAACATTAACATCTTGCCCAAGCGGAACACTCTGATGTAGTCCCGTATCGAAAGGATAAAGATGCACCTCAAATCGATTTCGCAGTGTCTGAAGGAATTCCCCCGGAATATCAAATAGGAGTCGGTTTACCTGACGCAGTCTCGACTCCGGTATTTCATCAGTGGGGACATCCACGAGCTCCATACTTCGCGACGTATCTACCAGAATGGAGAGGTGTGTCGGTGGTGTGATGTCCCTTTTTTCGATAACGATGGGGGCTAAAAGACAAGCAAGCAGGATTGACGCAGCGAAGATTCGCAGTACAACGAGCAAAACCCGATACCTCGGATGTATAGGACGTGCTACCCGGAAGTAGACGAACACGGTTATGCCAATGGCAATACCGATACCGAGTGCAACTGCCCACCCGGGCCAAAAATAGGTGAATCGCATATCTCTCCTAATTCCTTTCTCCACATATTATAGTGTAATTAGGGGAGAGATGTCAAACGGAATTTCAGTTGTGGGTTATAAGTTATAGGGAGTTATAAGTTATAGGTTAGTAAGTTATAAGTTAAGAGTCGGGAACGGAGTTCCGTCCTACAGAAAAATAAAATGTCCTGACGATATTCGTAAGTAAGGTTGACAATTTGCAAAGTGCTGTGATAAAATATGCTTAATCCAAATTCTTTTATAGGCATGGAGCAGAATATGGCACCGGAAAATAATAACGAGAGTGCAGTCGAAACCGAAGATTCGACCCAGGCAGAGAGTGGCGTTATCATCAATGCCGTTCAGATGCAATCGCTCGATATTAGTGATCGGTTCAACCGGGTGAAAACAGAGACGGGTTGGAAAATCAAGTTAGAAGCAACAGCGCGTGTCACTATTAATTTCATGACAAGTATGCGGAAATTTGAAATAACATTGATGGAAAATGACGTTATTGAGCGGGATGGGGACGACCTGATTTTGCTTCGCAACCAACCGACAGACGCGTACCGCTCACAGCGGAGCGTATCGCCGCTTGCCCGAAGTCGTGGACAGACGCTCGCCTCTGAACCAGAAGAAGGTAAGACAGTTTAATTCTATTTTCGTAGAAAGGTATAGAGGATTGTGTCCATTTTAGACCGCATCTATCGGCTTCTTTCCAGTTTAAAGGGCGGCACGATGATCCCAACGGAGATAGTGCTGAGTTCGGGAAGTTATGCGCAAATTGCATCTGAACTTTCCGAAAGACTTGGCTCTCCAGGGATATCACATTTGCAATTGGCGCACCACCTCGCCCTAACAGTCTCTATCCAACAAGAAAATACGGATTTGGTTATCCTAAAGGAGTTAATTCCGAACCCGTGTCCAATTTGTCACCACCGGTTGACGTTTCTTCGGGAGACGATTGAACGTTTCGAGAACGAAGGCTCCTGCTCGATTCGCTGCCCGATGGGTCACCGTTATCAAGGCGAGTTGAAGGTCTATTACCTGAACATTTTTGAAGAAAATGATATCGAACTGGAAAAGCCAGTAAAGAAGTGTCCAGACTGCGGGAGCAAGAACATCCAGTATTTAGGACCCAAGGTGATGTTCTGCCTTGATTGTGATTGGGATAGTGGTATGGAGCCGCGGTATCAGATCCATAGGTAATAGGTGCGCTTGGGAGCGCACCTATCGTAAATTCGTCTAATGGAAATGTCCAGCATGTGGGTCGGCTGCGGGAGCAGCACCTGGCGGTTCCTCAATCTCTGTAATGAGCGTCTCTGTCGTTAAGAGCAATCCAGCAATGCTGGAGGCATTCTGTAATGCGGAACGGACAACTTTTGTGGGATCAACTACGCCTTCTTCAAGCATATCCCCGTATTCAGTTGTCGCTGCGTTGAAGCCGTAATTGCCTTCCGCTTCCTGTACCTTCGCAAGAACAACCGAACCTTCCAACCCAGCATTCTCTGCGATTGCGCGTACAGGCGAGAGTAAACTGCGACGGATAATATCGAGTCCTGTATTTTGGTCTCCATCCAATTCCAGTCCACCGAGAGATGCCGATGCGCGTAAGAGTGCAGTCCCTCCCCCAGGTACTATTCCTTCCTCAATCGCAGCGCGTGTTGCGGCGAGCGCATCTTCAAATCGAGACTTCTGCTCTTTCATCTCCAGTTCTGTAGCAGCACCGACGTTAACAACAGCGACACCACCTGCGAGTTTAGCGAGGCGTTCCTCTAACTTCTCCCGGTCATAGTCGGAAGTCGTTTCCTCAATTTGGGTGCGAATCTGTTCGACTCTTCCGTCAACCGCCTCTTTCGCGCCACTGCCACCGACAATCGTCGTGTTATCCTTATCAACGACGACACGCCGCGCTGTACCCAGCATACCGATGACAATGTTTTCCAAGCGGATACCGGTCTCCTCGGAAATGACCTGACCACCCGTGAGGATTGCGAGGTCATCCAACATCTCTTTCCGTCGATCACCAAAGCCGGGTGATTTCACTGCGGCGACCTGAAGCGTCCCGCGGAGTTTATTCACCACCAACGTAGAGAGTGCTTCACCTTCAACATCCTCAGCGATAATGAGCAGCGGTCTTCCGAGCTGCATCGCCTTTTCCATGATCGGCACGAGTGTTGCGACTGAGGAAATTTTCTCGGTGTTGATGAGAATGTAGGGGTTCTCAAATTCGACGACCTGCGACTTGGGATCCGTTACGAAGTTCGGCGATAGGAAACCGCGATCGAACTGCATTCCTTCGACAATGTCAACCGTAGTTTCTGAGGTTCTCCCCTCCTCAATAGTGATTGCTCCGTCTTTTCCAACCCTCTCAATCGATTCAGCAACGATGTCACCGATATTGCTATCGTTTGCTGGATCGTTTGCGGCGATTGAGGCGACCTGTAGGATTTCATCATGGGTGCTCACGGCACGGCTTTGTGCGGTGATAGCGTCAACTGCGGCGGTCACGGCTTTGTCTATACCGATCTTCAGCTGCATTGGGTCGGCACCGGCTGTGACGTTCTTGAGACCTTCATGAAGAATTTCCTGCCCCAACACCGTAGCGGTCGTGGTTCCGTCTCCAGCGACATCGTTGGTTTTCGTAGCGATGGATTCGAGCAGTTGGGCACCCATATTTTCGTATGGGTCCGGGAGTTCAATTTCTTTTGCGACGGTGACACCATCGCATGTTACCAGCGGTGCCCCGAAAGATTTTTGAATAACGACGTTTCTTCCGCGGGGACCAAGAGTGACCTTCACGGCGTCGGCGAGGGTGTCCGCCCCGCGCTTGAGTGCCACCCTTGCTTCTTCATCGAAGATAATTTGCTTTGCTGGCATCGAATTCCTCCTGTATTAGTTTTTTGTGTTTAATGTTAAATATAAAAGATATTGCGCATAGAAATCGCTGCTATAATTATAGCATGTACACTGCATAAAGTCAATTTTTTATAGGAGCAGATGGACACAAAAAAAAAAGGCGAGGTCAGGAACCTCGCCAATCAGGTAAAACAAAAGTGGTTAGAATCCACGCGAATCTTTCAAACTTCCCCAAGTGACTGACAATTTCCCGACGGGATCTACATCAAGCGTCGCCTCACCCAATGTAATCGCTGGAATGATAGGCACCGACCCTAATTCCAAGGAAAGGATGTCTATCGTTTCGATCCAAATATCGGGGCGCGGGTTTTCCCACTTTGTGGTAATCAACCCGGCGTGTCCACAAGGACCGCCTTCTTTCATTACCCATCCCCAGACGGAGTTATCGTCTTGGAGTGCAGCATCGTCGTGGCACCAATCATCTGAGTTGAACCCTGAAATCATCTCCAGTTCTTCTTTCTTCCCGTCTCGGTAGTTCATGACAAACACATAACTTGGAACGCCGTTCTGTTCCCATCCGGTTGCGTGGAGAAAATAGACGAATTTCGCCTGGCCTTCGACGACGATATCGTTGACCGCCTTGGGCCATTTTGCTGCGTTCGTTCCAAAAACGACGATGGCACCATCAATAATTTTGAATTCGACTTTGCCATCAGGTCCCTCAAACTCGTCAACCTTATCGATAGGCAAGCGAGAAAGTGTGCTGTCCCCTGGGTTCAGTGTCCACCACTCGTGCTTGACCAGTTTCGTGTTTGAGAAGGGTTCTAAGTCAACAAATATCCAATCCTCTAACGCCGCGGTAGCGATTCCTGTGGAAAAGAGGCTGACAGCACATAGCAGTACAATCAGTCCTGACAATTTAACCAGTTTCATGACGGATTCCTCCGATGTTAGTTTGTGGGATAGTATAACAGGAGTATAGACTGGTGTCTATAAATTTTGGAGGGTGTGCCAGAGAGGTTTTACGCGTCGGGTTCGTCATCTCCATATCCGCGTGCAAGGGTCTGCATAGAGAGCCGATACCATCCTTCACGATCCAGCGATTCTTGTTCCGATTCATATTTGTCAATGAGCACCTCAACGATTTCCATTAACGAAGCCAATGGATGATTTTCATTTTCGCCGATGAGTTCTATTAAGTGGTCTCGCAAAACAGAAAGCCGCTGATAATCGCTTTCTGTGCGTGGGACAAATATAATAGGAGTCAGTTGTGGCCATATATCTTGAGCGGTTTGTATCTCGGTTAGCATATTAACTCCTTGTTAATATTCCAAAAATTCTCCAAAATCTAATGGTTGTAACGTGAAATCGACACAAACAGGCAGTAATCGACATCCAGTGTCCAATGACATTTAATTGATATATCGGACTCGCGCTACGCCAATCTCTGGAATAGTATAACACAATTGAAATGATGTCTACAAATTCTGATAGAAGGGTAGGAGAGCCTTTACGGCAGGCACACATCGAAATTAATTTCTGCGATGTTTGTTGTAGGCAAATTCAAGAACAGGGAGAAGTTCAGATATGGTTTTAGCTACACGATAATAGACAAAATGGACTGGTCCATGTTTGCTAATACGACAAAATTCACATCCATACTGACGTCTCAATTGTTCTGCCTCCACTTCCACTATTCGGACAAAAACTTCAAGTGGATTCTGTCCACTAAGAATAAGTCCAAACGGTCTCTCTATTTTCAGGCTTCCCCTATATCCGAGAAAAAAACCACAACCAAAAAGACTGTTAGCAACATCCCTAAATCGCAGTTTTAATTCCCACTGTTCTTTTATAATTAAATTTATTAAGTCTGCTGAGCCTTTATAAAACGCTTCGTATACCTCTATAAGATATTTTGACTGACAGCGCTCGCTAAACCTTTGAGGTGCTGAATTTTTAACCTTCGATGCAGTCCACACACCTGTCCCAAGAAGTGTAATAAATCCAGAAGAATCTATTACCTCTGTGTGTGTCAACTCGTTACCAATTCCATCGTCATAAGGATCAGTTCTATGATTAATTGGACTAGGTTCGGGAATATCTACTGTCCCTCGCTCCTCTAATGCGATTTCAGCATTCAATTCTGCTTCACCGGATGCCACATTCGATTTTAGGAGATATTTTTCCAAATTAGAGATAGCATTCTCCCGATTTTCAATATCGGTTTCGCAAAAAATTCTGTCACTCAAACTGGAGGCTTCCCACCGAGAGAGATAAAACCGCCAGAGTTTTCCGTTCGTAATTATGGCAAGCGGAATATTTCCGCTATAAGCGTAAAAACAGATTTGCTGCTGGTTTCTTTCGATTGGTTGATCCCATCGCTTGCATTCAATGAGCACCGCAGGACTTTCTTCTCGTATGATGTGTAAGGCATAATCAGCCCTTCTACTTTCAACCTTATATTCCGGCAAGATTTCCATAGACGCTAAATTGGTATCATCCCACCCTAAAGCCCGCAGAATTGGTAAGACAACATATTGCTGAATGGTCGCCTCATTGGCTTCCTCTAAGTGGTGCTTGTGCTCAAGAATATGGGAAATCGTGTTTCTCAAATCATTCATGCAAAATTTTCCTAAGTTGTAAGAATTGATAAAATTTCTGGCAGGACTAACACACATGTCGCCCCGCTGGGGCTAAAGCGGGGAACAGCATCTGCCACTATAGACATATCGCCCCGCTCGGGCTTTAACACATTTTCGAGTCGGCTTAAAAGTTTCCCCGACGATTGATGAAAAGGCATCTAAAAACGTGAGGAAATAACATTTATTATTTTAAGGTAGCAACTTGGATTAGTATAACAGGGATTATAAACTGGTGTCTATAAATTTTGGAGGGTATGCCAGAGGGATTCTGCGCGTAGGTTAGATTGAAAAGGTTACATAGTTTAATGGGATTTTTTTAGTTCTCCCCAGTGCGTTGGAAGTTTGTCTTTTGCTTCAACGGGACGAAAGCCGGTATCATATGCCTCAACAATTGGCGAGAATCTTCCGGCTCCCATGTAACCACCTAAGGCATAGATTGTACCATTAACAACAACCGTCATTGTAGTTTTTAGGCTTGTCATTGGCTCTATTTTGCGCCATGTGTTGACTGTTGGATCATAAATATCAACATTACCGATGTATTTAAGCTCATTTTCCAACCTCATACCACCTATTGTATACACCTCATTATCGACAGCAACGGTTTCAAACCAGCCTTTGAACATTGGCATGTCAGGGAGCTGACGCCACTTGTCGGTCTTTGGATTATATTCTTCAATACTTTTAACGAAACGTTCGGGAAGACCGGGGACCCACCGCCAAGTATAACCACCGAGAACATAAATTTTACCGCCTACAACGACAGCATCAGTCTGCCCTCGTTCTGTCGGCATGTCTGCGCGCTTCTCCCATCTATTAGTCAACGGATCATAGACCTCAACGAGACCTGTTGCCTCACCATCACCAAGTTTTTTGTCGAGAACACGTCCACCGATGACGTATATCTTTCCATCAACGACAGCGGTAGTGAAGCCGTCACGAAGTATTGGCATATTCCGCTTTTTGACCCATGTGTCGGTTCCTGTGTCATACATCTCGACGTTCTTTTTGTATCTCCTCGCACCCCGATGGCCTTTTCGATCATATCCTCCAAACACATAGATTTCGTTGGAAAAAACTGCAGTTTGCGGCGTAACCCGCGGTGTTGGCATATTTGCAGCTGCGTGCCATGTCTTCGTCTGCGTGTCGTAGACATCTACTGTTGAAAGCGCAGGCGCACCACCCCCTAAATTTTCATGGTGATCGAAACCACCAATGAGATAAATTTCACCCTTGACAACAGCAGCGGCATCACCTATGCGCCATGTTGGCAGTTCGGACACCTGTTCCCAATCACGAGCAAAACTGCTGGAAACAACAACGAGTAAGAGGGTAAAAACCCATTGCAAATACCTGTATTTTGCGAGCATAATGTTCTCCTTAGACATTTATGACACGTGTGTTTGACATAGAAGTGTTCAGAAAGAGGACTCCTTACTATTGTTAAAGTGTTAAAGACGCAATTTTAGGGTGGAAAAGGTGCATAATTTGGGAAAAATGACAAAATAGTTTTCAGGAAGGACGTTGGGTTCACTCTCGCGCCTTTAAAGGAGAATCGCAGATGAAGACTGTCGTATTTTGGATGTATAGTGTTTCATCTCCGCCCGTTCAACCCAACCTACGTGTCAATCTTTAATATTGAACTTACGTTTTATTCTTTTCGCTTTGGCACAGCAGGTTCGACGTATAGTGTCTTTTCGCGTGTGTAATGTACATAGCCTGCGACGTTGCCTTTTCGTTTGACGACATAACGCGCCCATGTGTAGTCAACAGGGACATTGCTAGCATGGTGCGCTTTGCTGTAATAAGCGGCGAGTTGCGCGGCTTGTAATAAGGTCGGCATCGGGATGTCTTGTCGGTTCTCTGGGTTACGGATGATTACGTGTGAACCGTGTATCTGCTTGGTATGGAGCCACATATCACGCGGTTTAGCGATTTGACGTAAGAGCAGGTCGTTGGATTGGCTGTTTCGTCCAACGTATATCTGAAATCCGTTGGTAGAGGTGTATTTTCGGAAAGGACCGTCGCTTGCTTCCTGTTTCTGCTTCCCGCGCTGTGAGGACTTAATGTAGCCATTGGTAACAAACTCGGTGCGGAGACGTTGGAGTGTTTGTAAAGTGTCAGCGGATTCCAATTTGGATACACAAAGCCGCAGTGTCTCCTGCTCCGCCTCAAGGTCTGAAATTAGCTGCAGGATACGCGACCGTCCGCGTTTCGCTTTCGTATACTTCTTGAAATAAGCCTGTGCGTTCTCGGAAGGGGTCTGCTCAGGGTCGAGAGGAATTACCAACATTTCCAGTTCAGGACTGTAGTAGTTCTGCAACTCGACCTGTTTTTGTCCACGGGTAATGTTATGTAAATTGGCGAGTAGCAATTCTCCCTGAATACGGTAATCTTCTGATTTCTCTGCCCGTTCTAAGTCGTTACACAGCCCATCTGCTTTTCGCTGAAGTAGATTCTCCTGTTTCTTCAACGCCTGCGTAAGCGCATGCTGTTCTGAATCCATAAGCTCCTTCAGCGTGATTGCATCGTAGTATGCCCCGAGTGCTTCGTTCATTGTCTCGAATGCTTGACAAAAGGCTTGCGGAAATTGATGCAGGGGCAGTGGAGATGCGGCAATCGGTTCATCGTTATCCATAAGCAGTTGTGGTGTGGCATGCTTTGGATCGAAATAGGCTATAACTTGCTGATAGGCATCCCAGAGCTCTGTCTCCGCTGCGCGTGCGACGACCTCTTTTGCGAGTGTAGGACCGAAGCCGTCAATCTTATTGAAAAGCTGCCGCCAACTCACTTGAGCCTGTCCGCCAACAAGTTCGGTAAACGCCGCTTTGTCTAACGTCAGCGGATC
This sequence comes from Candidatus Poribacteria bacterium, assembly GCA_958295815.1. Classification (GTDB taxonomy): domain Bacteria; phylum Poribacteria; class WGA-4E; order WGA-4E; family WGA-3G; genus WGA-3G. The sequence continues at coordinate 2,902,160 of OY282374.1, forward strand.
CAACTTCTCCTGTTGTGGTGGTAAAGTGTAAGTCTCACCGGGCATAACCTCGCGGTGCCGACTCATTGTCTCGTCGATGCGTTTGAGACTCTCTAAGATCCGATCATCCTCTGTATCAACAAGAATGATGTTGCTATATTTCCCCATGCACTCCGCTATAAGGGCTTTCGGGGAGGGTTGTATAGGATCATCGGAAACGGGTTGGACGGTTATCTTGAGTATCCGATCCCAACCGAGTTGTTCAATCTCGGTGATTGTGCCACGTCTGAGATGCGTTGTGAGGAAGTCCGCAAGATAAGACTGTTTCTGTCCAGGTGGCGGCTTTTCGATGAGGTGTGCTCGTGCATGCAGCGAATGTGCCGATAACGTGAGCCAATGGTTTTCTGCAGCGCGACCGATTTTGAATGAAAAAGTGTGTGCGTTCGCCTGTTCAATGTGCCGAATCGTGCTACCTAAAAGGGCATCGCGCAGCTCATGAACGACAAAACGGAGAGCTAAACTATCGTAAGACATGGCGGAATTTCACCTCTATAGCAGAAAACAGGATGCATTGGAAAGTGCGTCTCTAATGATACGGTTTTAAGCTGGGCATCACTTTGCGGAGTTGTTCTTGAATTTCAGATGGAACGCGTGGATTAAACGGACCGCCAGCACCTGCCACAATATCGTCAAAGCCACTTAAGATCATCGCTTCAACAACAGCGGAATAATTATAGACGCGTTCATTCATGAAACGGATCTCCTCGAGGGGTGCGATATCGGCTTCAATGCGTGCTGATGTATCATAATCACCACGGCGTTGGGCGTTGTTAATTTCGTCCGAAGCGCGGGCGAAGGCGACAGCAATACCGGAGGTATGCCCCTTCGTTCCTAATTGCGCAGGACGCGTGCATCTGTCACCGATGCCCCACATCACGATTCCACTGCTACCCACTCCTTCTACGAGGGGTTCTACATCCTCTTCACCGGTCCCAATCTTCACACCGACAAAATGTGGGGAATCGTTTAGCAGACGGATGACTGCGGACAGATCGCGTTTCTGACGGAAATAGTAGAGGAACCGTGCGCCACAAGTAGAGCCGTAGGTTTCGCCGAATTTCATGTACTCGTCGTAGACCCCTTCAGGATTAGAAATTCCGGTCAGTGGCATGAGCAGATACACATCAGGCGGTCTTTGAAGTTCTGACTGTGCTTCGATGAGTTGCCCGGCTTGACGGATGGGATTCGGTACGACGCCAGACATGAGGATACCGTTTTCACCCATTTGTCGTCCAGTTTGGTCGATAAGGCGGAGTTGTTCGGTTTCATTGATGTGGTGGATTAGGCTCGTCCCGGCAATAGCAATGACGCGCGGTCTGCCTTGATCAAGGTAGTTGTTCCCCATTAAATAGTCAATGTTTTTGGCATGTCCAGTGTAGTCAATTTTGTCGTCTTTGAAAGGGATAATAGGGATCGCAGTGACGGAATTGAGGTCGTCTAAAAGTTGTGGTATCTCTGATGGCATAAGTTTCTCCTCTTAAAATCTTTTTCGCAGGACCAGCGCACCTGCGAGTGTCCCTTCGAATATGTCAGTTTGCAGATCTATCTCATATGGACTCGTTTTTGTTTGCATTGGCGTGCTTTGTAATCGAGCGTTGATACGTTTGGTTGTAATGCGTGCCTCTACAGCACTGACGACGTGGTTCAAGATTGCCAAGCCTAATATTGTCCGAGCGCGTTGAAAGGTGTCGTTCGCTTTCTGCCGTAAATCGAAAGCCTCTAAGCGATGTCGCGAGTCAAAATCGATGTCTAAGTCGGGCTCATTTTTCAGACCTGGATCGATGTCCGCCCAATACCACTTGCCAGTCCGCTTCCGGGTCTCCTCTGAATCGTAGACGTGGTTCCAAGTCTCATATTGCGTGGCGTGTTCAAAATCTTCAATCGGATCCCAATCCTCGAAGGAGCCAGAACCGATAAAATTAACATGCTCCCTGACGACATCGCGATAGTCCTCGCGAGTGTTTGAGGCGTTGTTTCGGAGGAAAAAGTAGGTTACGAGTAAACCGACCTCTGCAGCAGTATAAAAATACCCGTGCTTGGCACCCGTGTAGATTTGCCCCATGCCGGGGATAACGAGCGAATAGAGGAACGCTTCATTGGGAGACTTAAGCGGTTGGAGACTTTGGCTTGCTTCCATAGTAACAGTAGATTGGTTTGCAAGAGTGCGATTTCCGAGAGTGGAATCTAAATAAAAAGCCGTGAACAGTGGTGCGTGTGGACCTTTGGATGCTAAACAGAGACCGGAAGATAAACAAAATATCAGGACGATTATCAAAATTTGGGTCTTAGATTTCACTTTTTCTTTTTTCCCTTTTAAAAGATGAACATCACAGTAGTTTCATAGAGTCGCGAACGACTTGGACCGAAACTTGGACCGATTGTAAAGTCAATATTGAATAGATAGACTCGAGCACCGATACCAGCGGTAATGTGATCTGTCAAGTCAGGTAAGTGAATACCGGGTTCGGACTTGTATCCGACTCGCAATGCAAGCATACCGTTGAGCCAGTATTCTAAACCGAGATTCTTTTGGAGGTGCCGCCACTCAAATGCCCGGATACCGACGCCGCGGTCGGACAGCAACTGTCCCCGCGTTAGTTTTTCTTCTCTTTCGGCGTTGAGCCGCTCCAAATCCACGGTTAATTCATCTTCATTTTCCGCCAATTTATCAATATACGCTGTGATACCACTGACAAGGCGAAGATGATTATACCTATCGCTGTAGAGATCTATGGACTTGCCAAGTCGCAAAAACCGGGGCAAGGGATCTGCTTGGTTCTCATCGATAAAAGAGATACCGGGTCCGACGTTCTGAATTGCGGCACCGATCGTTATCGGTATAAGGTCGAAAGGGAGACGGTATTGCGCGCCGATATCAACGGCATAAGAACTTCCGCTTTCGCGTCCGAGTACCATCCGAATCATTTTACCATTGATGCCCGCCGATAGAGATTCGGTAATCCGGTCTGCATAGGAAAGCGTCAAAGCGAAGTTGGTGCCGAGGCTCTCCTCACGCAGCACATCAGGCGAATCGGTAGTCACGGCGATTGTCCCCTGTCCTTGCATTTGGAGTGTCGCGCCGACAGTTCCGACATCTCCGAGAGGCATCGCGCCAGAGACGAAAGTGTAGTATAACCCTTCGCCAGCTTCCCCGAAAGGTGCACTATAATCTGTATAAAACATTGATGCCTGCACTGCTTCTTTACCAGAACGGAGTTTGCTCTCAGGCATATCGACAAGTCCACTTGGGTTCCAAAGCGATGTCGTCACATCACCAGACATGGCATAAAATGCGTCGCCGAGAGCCCTTGCCCGTGCGCCACCGCCGAGATTCAAGATTTGTGCGCCTGTCCTTCCAGGTCCAGCATGAACGGTGGTCGGTAGAAAAACGGTAATCGATAAAAGAAAGATGAAGGTTTTGCGTATAAAACAGCCCACTGAATTGTAACTCCTCTTTTTGATTTAAATTCTTTTTTTGATGCGTCTAACACTATATATGATAACGCATTCGCCATAAAAACGCAAATCGCTTCATTTTGGTTTACATTATTATTTTTGGATATTTAGGATTCGGTTGTGGGCAAGTTATTTTCAGTCTAATAAAGGGGCAAAGGAAGGTCGATCATTCGATAATTCACCGATTGTAAAATCTACAATTATATGGACGATTGTAAAGCGTCGGGGTTACAAACGCCTCCTACAAAGAGCGATCTTTGGATAATATAGGGGTTAATTATGAGTTTTATCGCTGGATATTTACAAGGTAGATCCCTGATGCCACTAACCCCTTACCTAATTTCTTTTTCCCGAAAAAATTGAAGGGAGTAACAGGTTTGAACCTGCTATTCCCTATAAGAAGTGGTTACTTTAGAATCAGCATTTTGCGGAGTTGAGAAGTGTTCTGCGTCTGTAGATGATAGAAATAGATACCACTCGCAACCGGTTCACCGATTTCATTTTTGCCATCCCAATAGGCAGCACGACTCTTATCGGTATAGTAGCCGTCGCGTTGATGTCCGAGTTTAAGTTGACGGATAAGGGTGCCCCGCGAATTATAAATGCTGATTTGAACGTCACTCGAATTCGCTAAATGATAGGGTATCCATGTCTCGGGGTTGAATGGGTTGGGATAGTTGGCGAGAAGCAGTGTCTTCTCTGGACGTGTTGAGAATAAAATCTCTTCTATTAGCGTAATTACCTGCTTGTATTTCGCTGAGCCATCGCTCTCGAGTCGTAAATTACGCAGATATGTCCGTAGTGTTTCACGATCTACTGCTTTGAGCGTTTTCTCCGCCATGACTGTGTTCAAAATGCTGTTTGAAGGTGCTGCGTTATCGTCTGTTGTATCATTCAGCACTTTGATAAAGAGTCTAATTGTATCTGAACCGCCATTGCCATCAGTGACTGTAACTATTGTTTTATGAACTTTCTGAGTCTCAAAATCTAATTCAGCAACAGTTTGGAGCTGTCCAGTGCTGCTATCAATGCTAACGACTACTTCATTGTCGTGACTAATGGAGTAATTCAAGGTGTCACTATCTTCATCCGTAGCTGGTATGGGTTCACCGAATTCTGTCCCTATAGCTATGTTTTCTGTGACAGTACGACGCATGCTTTTTTTGCCATTATTGATTACGGGTGCATTATTAGTAGCATCGTCGCTTGTGTCGTTAGTGATATTGATAGTGACATCAATTGAATCTGAACCTCCATTATTATCCGAGACTGAGACCGTTACTTCATAGGAAGTCTTTGTTTCATAATCCAGACTTGCACTCGTCTTTAACTGACCTGTACCGCTGTCGATAGCAAATGAATTCTCATCAGTCCCGCCAAGTGTGTACGTTAAAGTGTCGTCGTCGGCATCCGTCGCACTTATTGCGTTACCGAAGTTTGTACTTGATGCTGTATTTTCTGTGACTGAACGCGTCGTGGTATCACCATCATCGAACACCGGAGCATTGTTATTGTTGCTTGCGGCAGCAGTGCCATTGATAGTGACAACAATTGATCCCTGTCCACCCTTTCTATCAAGGGCTGTGATCTGCAATTCAACTGATGTCCCGGCATCGATCCCCATATCATTGCGATTCGTTACCAACTGTCCGGTGCTGGTATCAAGGTCAAATCGGGATAATATCCAGAAAAAGCCGAAATTCCCGAATGGGCTAATCACGTATGTCAATGTGTCGTCATCTGGATCCGTCGCTGTAAAAGGATCACCGAGCAGCGTTCCTTTAGGTGCGTCTGTTGCAACCGAACGGGTCGCCGTTTCACCCGCATCGAACACGGGTGCGTTGTTAACATTGATCGTGACAGCAATTGTGTCTGAACCGCCATTACCATCCGAGACTGTGACCGTTACTGAGAAGGTCCCATTAGTATAGTCGATGTCAGCACCCACTTTTATCCGTCCGATATCGATGGTGCCATCATGAATGGTGACGTTATCAATGGTGAATGAAGCCGCATCGGTGCCACTAAGACTGTACGTCAATGTGTCGTCGTCATCATCCGTTGCTCTAATGGAATCAACGGTTCTACCTTCTGGACTGTCATTTAGGACCCAAATCGTCGTGCTATCACCATCATCAAACACCGGGGGGTTATTCGCATAACTTATACTTTGGTTGGATAACAGCGTTATGCTGAGAACCAACACAATAACTTTTAGGCTCATTTGGTGAAGAACCTTCATTTTACTTGACCTCCATTTAAGACTGTTCAAACAAATTCACTTCTCTAACTTCCACACAAAATTATACTTCAACATCATTAGTAATTATAGCGCAATTATATTATTTAAGCAAAATTAATTATTATGCGTTTTTATGATTTATATGTAGCAATTTTTGTGCCAATAATGGACTCCTCTGGGTTATATTCCCGTTTTCGTTTGATATTGGAAATCAAATCATGTTCAACAGGATTATAATTGGGTGAATAAGGGGGTAAAAACATCAGTGCTGTGACTGTGTCTTCTATGAGTTCTCGCGTACGAGGTGTCTTGTGTAGACGCGCATTGTCCATGATGACGACGTGATCTGCGGAGAGTCTTGGACAGGTGTTGTCGGGAATTGGAGTTCCCTCCTACAGAAGAACGGAGTGCCCTTGCTTTTGAATTGACAGAAAAATGTATCCGTGCTAAAATCGTAAAATAGACTGATAGCATAAGGAGGCTCTGAATATATAAAACAATGCGAATAATTAGGGCACGACTTGCAAGCCCATACCTAACATTAGCAGCCTACCTCATCTTCTGCTTGTGGAGCCTTAGGGTATTGCCTGCAGACACACATGACGATATTCCCGAAATTCCAACGAACCGAACGATTAAAGCTGTCCGCATCGAAACACCCCCAAAAATTGACGGAAAATTGGACGACGTATGCTGGCAAAATAGTGCCACAACCGGTGAATTGCTGCAATTTGAACCGCAGCGTGGCGAACCAGCATCGCAGCCTACGACTATTTACGTCGCTTACGATGCCAATAACCTCTATGTCGCATTTGAATGTTTTAAGGACGACATGAACAACCTCGCAGCGAACCTGACCCGACGCGACTCTTTCTTCTTCTCCGATGATCATGTCGAGGTTTTAATTGACACATTCCTTGATGGCAGAAACTGCTATGCGTTTGCCTTGAACCCGCTCGGTACTCAAACTGATCGGAGACTCATTAATGAAGGCTCAAACAGACGTACAGGGCAGTCCAGGATTGGGACTGCTATTTCGTGGGATTGCGACTGGCAAGGTAAGGCGAGCGAAGAAACGGATAAGTGGACAGCAGAATTTGCTATTCCGTTTGCAGAACTCCGATTCCCAAAAGGGCAGGAAACAATGACTTGGGGCATCAACTTCTGGCGGAACGATGAAGTCCCAGCAGAAGAACAGATGTGGGCAGATATGGGAGATCGTCAATATGCTGTATCAAGGTTCGGACATCTGACAGATATTTCCACCGCGAACCTCGTCACAAAGCGACCGGTGAAATTCAAACCGTATGGCACTCTTAATCCACAAGCGACGCAAATCGGAGACGGTGAGACCACGCTTGCCATGAAAGGTGACGCTGGTTTGGACTTCCGGTATCCGATCGGGGACTTCACTGTTGATTTGACACTAAATCCAGACTTTGCGCAAATTGAGGCAGATCCTGATCTTGTGAATCTTACCGATATTCCACTCCGTTTCCCCGAAAAACGTCCGTTCTTCCTTGAAGGAAACGAACTCTTCCAGATGCCCCTGGATCTGTTCTATAGCCGAAGGGTTGAAGACCTCATTGGTGGTGGAAAGGTCATCGGGAAATACAATAAATACAATGTTGCCTTTATGGGTGCGGTTGCGGGACCTGAGAACCCAGACAAAGAGATAGAAGCAGGCGAATTGCCTCTTGCGAATTATAACTACTCAGTGCTTCGATTGCAACGGGAAGTTGGTAAAACATCATCTGTAGGTTTTTTAGGCGTAAACAAACAACGCGGTGGCACGTACGACCGCGCAGGCGGACTGGATGCCCTTATTCAACTTCCGGCTGCTACGAGTCTGAATTTGGAATATGCGAGAGAATGGAAATCGGGAGGTCTCGACTGGGCAGAGAGCACTGCCGACGATCTGGTTTTTGTGCAGCTTGCGCGACGGACGAATGTATTCTCAGTAGACGCGATTTACGCAGACATCGGTGAATACTTCAGCCCTGAAACTGGGTTCGTCCCGCGTATCGATAGACGTGGTGTGGTTATTAGAAGCCGTTATAATAAGCAGTACAAAGGCGCGATTGAGAGGCTTCGCGGTGAAGTTGAATATGAACGGCTCACAGACCAAACGGGTGAACTGAGGAACCATAGAGCGGGTTTTAGTGGACTCTTTGGTGTCTACAACTTCTTTTTCCTTGTTGGACCTGAATGGTACTATCACGTTGACGATGATGATAAGCCCCTTACTGACAGAACTGCTCGTTTCTTCGTAGGATGGTTCCCACCGAAATATGTGCAAATCCGAAACACGGGGAACTTCGGTGTCCGTAATAACAACAACATATTCTTCATTCGTCCCGAAATTACGATTCGTCCGACAGCCAAACTCAGTTTTGAGTTCATTCTGCAGCGACTTCATGAAAAGGAGCCAGATGCATCGGGGTGGCAGCTTGCGGAATGGACGCGACGCCTTGTTGTGAACTATCAGTTTGCGCAGCGTATGTATGCGAGAGCAAGCGCGGAGTTCACTATTGAGAGAGAACGTCGAGTTTTCGCGCTTTTCGCTTATGAGTATCGTCCTGAAAGCAATTTCTTTATTGTCTACAATGACAATCGTGATATTGAAGGCGATACTGAGCGCATTGTGTTTATTAAAATTGCGCATCTTTTGAAGACTGATCTTTTTTAAGAAAAGTCATAAATCGGGCTTACAAAGCCCTCCTACAAGAATGGCTGGATCACTACATAAATCGGGCTTACAAAGCCCTCCCACAAGAAAAGCCCTTCCACAAGATGGATCGGTTTATTACATAAATCGGGCTTACAAAGCCCTCCCACAAGAAAAGCCTCCCACAAGATGGGTTGGGTTATTACATAAATCGGGCTTACAAAGCCCTCCTACAACGGAGAACTTTCTGAAACGCTATCAACACTGGGTGCTCGGGGTGCTTTCAGCGATTCTGCTGTTTCTTAGTTTCCCCAATGCCAATCTTTTCCCGGTCGCTTGGATTGCGCTTGTGCCGTTTTTCATTGCCCTCACGCGCACATCGGACTGGAAATCCACTTTCTGGGTCGGTTATTTAACAGGTTTCCTATTTTTTGCGGGTTTGCTTCCAGCTATTGCCCTTCTCTACCCGTATGCCAATATCTTCGCGACGCTGGTGGCTTATGTGTCCCTTGTGGGCTACACTGCGCTCTATTTCGCCGTTTTTTCGGTCCTGATGCGAGTTGTTCCGTGGCGTTCGGGTATACTGTTTCCGATTGCAGCTGCCTGTATTTGGACGGCATTGGAATGGGTGCGGAGTTGGATGATCACAGGATTTCCGTGGGGGAGTATCGGTTACTCGCAATGGAACAACCTGATTGGAATACAGGTAGCGTCGCTCGTTAGTGTCCATGGTATCAGTTTTGTCATTGTGCTTTTCAACGCTGGTGTTGCCACTGTGCTCTGCAACCGCCATCGGTGGCGACAGGAGATTCCCGCCTTAGTTCTACCGTTGATTCTGACGCTTTTTTGTTTTGGTTACGGTGCCATTCAACTCCAAGACGCAGCACCTATAGACAAAGCATCCGATACTGTTTCTGACGAGGGTACAGAAACCTTAAAAGTCGCCCTCGTCCCCGGCAACATTCCACAACTCGAAAAATGGGATCTCCGTCAATTTCCAAGGATTTTACAACGCTATACCCAGTTAACACATAAAGCGAGCCAAGAGAATCCTGATCTCATTGTGTGGCCTGAAACAGTGATAAGGGGTGAAGCCCTGACAGGCGAGTGGCCCACCTATTATAGAAGGTTCTCTCAAATGCTGCGCGATATGGCGCTCCCAATGCTCATCGGCACGGCTAATAAAGGAGACAAAATAGACACAGCCATAGGCAAATTTTCTAAACCTACCAAAGACGAACAACGGGCGGAGGTCAAGATATACAACCGAGTTTTGTCGATAACTCCAGACGGAAAGATACATGGTGGGTATGCGAAGATGCACCTCGTTCCATTCGGTGAGTACGTGCCTTTGATAAGTCTTCTGCCAGATTTTATTCCGAATTTTATTCAATTTAAACCTTTTACCCACGGAAAATCAGTAAACCTTTTACCTGTGTTCAACGTTAAAAATAATACAGATCGCCAGAAGATAGAAGTAGGTGCGTCAATCTGTTTTGAGTCAGTATTTCCCGATGAATTTCGCAGACCTGTCCAAAAAGGTGCCGAGGTAATGGGAATCTTCACGAACGATGCGTGGTTCAAAGGAACAGCTTTCCCTGAACTGCATCTGTCTATGGCACCGTTTCGCGCGATTGAAAATCGAATCGCAGTATTCCGCTGTGCAAATGGTGGATTCACCTGTGTCGTAGATCGGTTTGGTAGGATAACGACTCCCTTGATAACACCGGACACCGCTCAAGAGACGCTTATTGCGTCTGTCCCGCTTCTGTCGTCTTCTGAACGCGAACAGACACTTTATACTCGCTATGGCGATTGGTTTCCGATTCTCTGTGCGCTCATCTGTGTTGGATGGTTCGGCAGTCAAATCGTATTCCGACTTCGTCGTAGAAATTCCTAACTATTTATGGAGAACCCCATGCTTGTAGATTTAAAAACGCAGGTTGAAGAAATGCACACCCGTCTCTTAGAACTCGGAGACTATCTTTGACCTGGCTGAAAAACGGAAAGAACTAACAGAACTCGAAGAAACAACCATCTCTCCAGATTTCTGGAGTAACAACCAACGGGTCCAAGAAGTCAATCGGCGTATCTCGGTTCTCCGAGACGAACTCGGTGCTTATGAGGGACTCAGCCTCAAAATTGAAGACATCCAGACCTTACTTGAACTCGCCAGTGAAGAGAACGATCAGAGTTTACAGACCGAAATTGTAGACGGTTTAGAGAGTGTCGCGAGTCGCCTTGAGCAGATGGAACTCCAGTTAATGCTGAGGGGTGATTATGATGAGAACAATGCGATTCTCAACATACACTCTGGTGCTGGTGGCATCGATGCCCAAGACTGGGCGGGTATGCTGATGCGAATGTACCTCCGCTGGTGTGACCAACGCGACTATCAGACAGAAATCGTAGATCTCACTGCTGGAGATGAAGCTGGGATTAAAGGTGCGACCATCCTCGTTAAAGGTGCATCCGCTTACGGCTATCTACAAGCTGAAGCGGGGGTGCATAGACTTGTCCGGTTGTCTCCGTATGATTTTAACAAACGTCGGCACACCTCCTTCGCCGCTATTGGCGTTACGCCCGAAATCGACGACTCTGTTGAGGTCGATATCCAAACAGACGACTTACGGGTAGACTTCTATCGCGCAAGTGGCGCAGGTGGACAGCACGTCAACGTCACAGACTCAGCCGTTCGGATCACACATAAGCCTACCGGAATTATTGTGCAGTGCCAAAATGAACGCTCCCAACACAAAAACCGAGAGATTGCCATGAAACTGCTCCGTTCGCGCCTTCATGAGAAATATCGAGCAGAACGCGAAGCAGAACTTTCAAAACAGCGAAGCGAACGCTTGGACATCGACTTTGGTAGCCAAATCCGCTCTTACGTGCTACACCCCTACCAACGCGTCAAAGATTTACGTACAAATGTTGAAACAGGGAATGTTAACGCCGTATTAGATGGGGCGTTAAATCCATTCATTGAAGGCTATCTGAAAATGAAGGCACAGCAGAAATAGGACATGGGTAAATTTTTGATTCATTTGTCTGCCTGGAATCCTGTTTTGGTGAGGTCATTCAGTTTTTGGGTTTTTGTCCAGTTTAATGGGAAAGTCGCGAGCGGGAATTTGTTCCTACACGGAGAGTCGGGAATCGGAGTTCCCTCCTACAAATAGCAGTCAGCAGTCAGCAGTCAGAAAGAGTCGGGAATCGGAGTTCCCTCCTACAGGAAAACTAAATAGCCCTGCTTTTTTGGTTGCTTTATGCATAAAACTGGGGTATAATTATTAAATCTAAGATACTGATAGACGCGTGTTTAAAATAAAAAAACAAGGGTTTTCCTAACTGATGATATAGCATTGGCTTATGGTAAAAGTAAAAAATACAGACCTTCATCAGAAATGTTACACTTTCCGCTCAATATTTTTCAACGGAAAATAGCATGAAAATCGCTCTGGAAGCCACACGGTGATTGGGTTTCTAACAAAATTCAAAAAGTTACCAAAAAGTTACCATTTGGTAACTTTTTACAAGAAAAAAACACCGAAAAAGTGGAGGAAATCGTGGAAGAAACAAAGGACTTAATTCAGCAACGTCGCGAGAAACTGGACGAAATTCGAGAATTCGGTGTAGAACCGTATCCGCACAAGTACGAACCGACACATTCAACAGCCGAGATTCACAGAGATTTTGCTGACATACAAGAAACACCAGATGAGACCGAGACTGTCCGGGTTGCTGGTAGGATTATGACGAAGCGGGACCACGGAAAAAGTAGTTTCGCACACCTCCAAGATGGCGAAGGCAAGATACAGATTTATGTCCGACGCGACAAAGTTGGAGCAGAACCCTACAAAATTTACCGACGCTTCGATAGCGGAGACATTATTGGTGCCGAAGGAACGGTTTTCCGAACGCGAACAGGAGAATTAACTGTTCTTGCTGATTCTATACAACTCCTCTCGAAATCCATCCGCCCGCTCCCAGAAAAATGGCACGGCTTACAAGATAAACAGACACGCTATAGACAACGTTACGCCGATCTCATCATGAATCCCGAGGTAAAGGATGTCTTTCTGAAAAGGTCACAAATCGTTCAGGCGATTCGCGACATGCTGAATGCCCAAAATTTTATTGAAGTAGAAACGCCAGTCCTTCAACCAATTTACGGTGGTGCAAACGCTCGTCCCTTCACGACGTATCATAACACTTTGGAACAATCACTCTACTTGCGGATCGCAAATGAGCTTTACCTCAAGCGCTTGATCGTCGGTGGATTTGAACGGGTTTATGAATTCTCGCGCGATTTCCGAAACGAAGGTATGGATAGGGACCATAATCCTGAGTTTACGATGCTTGAGCTTTACCAGGCTTATGCAGATTATCACCAGATAATGGAGCTTACTGAAACGCTAATCGCAGAGACGGCAAAAATAATTCACGGGACAACGAAGATTCCCTATCAGGAACACGAACTTGATTTCACACCGCCATGGCGCAGACTAAGCATGGTAGATTCAGTCCGAGAGCATAGCGGTATTGATCCAGTTTCACTATCCGCCGATGAACTGTACAAAGAAGCCGTTAAAGCAGGTGTCGACTTGGCAGGCGATGAAACGAAGGGGATAATTATTGCTGAATTGTTTGATACATTTGTGGAATCGAAACTGATTCAGCCGACATTTATAACCGATCACCCTATCGAGGTCTCTCCGTTTGCGAAAAAGAAACCTGAGGATCCAAAGTTTGTTGAACGTTTTGAATTCTTTATCTGTGGAATGGAAGTCGGAAACGCCTTCAGTGAACTCAACGACCCCATTGATCAACGTCAACGTTTTCTTGAACAGGCAAGCAACTTAGAGGCTGGCGACAGTGAAGCCTTCATGGTAGATGAAGATTATCTGCGGGCATTGGAGTATGGTATGCCACCGACAGGTGGACTTGGTATCGGGATCGACCGATTGACGATGTTACTGACGAACCAATACTCTATTCGTGATGTAATCCTATTCCCACAGATGCGTCCAGAAAATTAAGGTGAAGATACGATTCAGTACCGTATATTAAAATGTGAGTTTGTAAAAAATGAGGACCGCGCCGCCCCTCCTTACAGAAAGGTTGATACTTCGCTCATTTACACTTGACGATGCCGCCGATGTGCAACGGCTTGCTGGCGATTACGATGTTGCCTCAACATTAACCAATATGCCACATCCTTATGAAGATGGTATGGCGGAAGAATTTATGCACGTCTGCTCCGAGAAATTTGAGAAAAACAAAGCTTTAAACTTCGCAATTACGCTGAGAACAGACAAAAACTTCATTGGCGAAATAGAACTTAGACTCGATCAAGAAAACAAGAGCGGTGAACTCGGTTATTGGATTGGGAAACCGTATTGGAACTCTGGGTATTGCACCGAGGCAGTAAGGGCTGTTGTTGCATACAGTTTTAAGGTGTTGAAGCTGCATCGAATTCACGCTAAATACTTCAAACGCAACCCTGCCTCTGGACGGGTGCTGGAAAAAATCGGGATGCGTTATGAAGAGAGTCGCCGAGAATATGTAAAAAAATCGGATAGTTTTGAAGATTTTAGGGTGTACGGGATCTTAAAAGCAGATTTCGACCCTAATTCGTAAGTTGTGAGTTGATAAAAAGATGAGGAGCATACCGACTCTCGAAACAGAAAGATTGATACTCCGCTCGTATACGCTTGAAGACGCGCCTGATTTGCAACGGCTTATTGGCGAATACGATGTCTCATCAACATTACCCGGTGTTCCGCATCCTTACGAAGATGGTATGGCGGAGGAATGGATTCGCTCTTGTTCCGACAAGTTTGAAAAAGACGAAGCCCTACATTTTGCGATTACGCTGAGAACAGATAGGAACTTCATTGGCGGGATAGGCATTAAACTCGATCGAAAGAATGAGAGAGGAGAGATCGGTTATTGGGTAGGCAAACCGCATTGGAGCCGTGGGTATTGCACCGAGGCAGCACGTGCTCTTGTTACGTATAGTTTTGAAGCGTTGAAGTTGAATCGAATTCATGCTTATTATTTTACACGAAACGCTGCCTCCGGACGAGTTATGGAAAAAATCGGGATGCGCTATGAAGGGTGTTTCCGGCAACATGTAAAGAAATGGGATAATTTTGAGGATATAATGGTATACGGGATCTTAAAATCAGATTTCGACCAATTTAATGCCGATGCCGTCCCAAGGGACATAAATGAGATTTGAATGGTTCGTAGCCTCCCGCTATCTGCGTTCTCGACGAAAACAGTCTTTTATCTCAATTATCAGCTTCATCTCCATTGGTGGTGTTGCGCTGGGTGTAGCGACAGTGATTCTGGTCATTGCTGTATTAGACGGTGTCGAACATGGGTTAAGAGATCGGTTTCTCGCAAATGAAGCACACGTCGTTTTCCGCTTGCATGATCACAGTTTTTTTGGCGATTATGAAAAACGGATTGGGCAGATTGCGTCAATTGACGAAGTTGTAGCCACATCACCGGTTATCTTGGCACAGATTGCGGTTTTTCCGGAGCATAGCGATACCATTCAGGATGTCATTTATATCAAAGGCATAGATCCAGTTCAGGAAGATGCGGTCACAGGTTTCTCAAAATTGGTGTCGGGGTCAACGGATTTCCAGAACTCGGAATATATTGAAACTGCTCGACTCCTCAGAAATGAAACGATCACTGGCGGTATTGTTCTCGGAGAACGTTTAGCAGCCCGTCTCGGCATTATCAAAGGTGATGTTTTGCGACTTGTCGTAAAACTTGCGAAGCATCCGGCGAACGAAAATATGCTTTTGCCGGACTTGTCGAACTTCGTCGTGATTGGGTTCTATGAATCTGAGATGGCGGTTTATGATAACAATTTTGGTTTCATTCATATACAAGATGCCCAAAAGTTGTATCATAAAAAGAACCGAGTGAATACGATTTTTATCCGCTTAAATGACGCGGAATTGGCACCACAAATTGCCAGAGAAATTGAGGATACTGTTCGATTCACCGTTTTGGAGGGGATGCCGGACGCGAGAACGTGGATGGAGATACAGGCCCCGCTTTTCTCAGCACTTCGATTGGAAAAGATAGCAACTGTCATCATCGAGGCACTTATCATTTTGGTGGCTTCTTTTAACATTGCAAGCACACTGATTATGACAGTGATGGAAAAGACCAAGGACGTTGGAACACTGAGAACACTTGGCACATCCCGTGGGAACATTATGAAAATTTTCATGATTCAAGGGAGTGTAATCGGGATTCTCGGGACGATGTTAGGTACCACTTTGGGACTCGCGCTCTGTTGGCTGCTGAGTTCCAATGCCGTGCGTCCTTCTTACTGGTACGCCTTTGTTCTTGCGGCACCAATATTATTACAGGTGCTTATCGCAACGCGACACGCGATGCCACGTAAAGGTGGATGGAAGTTTGCAGCTGCGGTTTTATGGATTATCGGGATAGGTTTCGCGCTCTACTGTGTGGTCAGACCGATTTCGTTCGCGGAGCTTGGACTCAGTCATATCTACCAGATGAACCAAATGCCTATAAAGATAAATTGGTTTTTCGTTGTCTTTATCAATGTGCTCTCATTCCTAATCTGTTGGCTTGCGACGTTCTACCCGGCATGGCAAGCGGCAAATTTGAAACCCGTTGAAGCTTTGCAACATGAATAACTATAGTGTATCTCATAAACAGCCAAGGGTATTGCGCACAGGAAAAGAAACCCCCTAAATCCCCCTTATCAGGGGGACTTGGGACATATCTAAATCCCCTTATCAGGAGACTTGGGACATATCCGCTGACAGGAATATGCGAACTGGTATTTATGAGATAGGTCTAAAAAGAAAAGAGAGAGTTGTGCAAAACCCGGCAGAAGTACTCATCCGCATTGCAGATTTACACAAGTCCTATTACGACGGCGAATCGGAACTTCGAGTGCTTCAAGGCATAAATCTTGAGGTATATAAATCAGAATTACTTGCGATTGTAGGTGCGTCGGGTGTGGGGAAAAGTACGCTGCTCCATATTATCGGGACGCTTGATAGACCGACAGCGGGTAGCGTTCTATACGACGAAGATGACGTTTTCAATTTGCCTGATAAAGACCTCTCTGGGTTCCGAAATAAAGAAATCGGTTTTGTGTTTCAGTTTCATCATCTATTACCGGAATTTACGGCACTTGAAAACGTTGCCATGGGTGCCTTAATCACAACACCGAATCATAAAACAGTTTATAAAGAAGCTGAAGCATTGCTTGACTATGTTGGGCTTGCTGAAAGATGTTTACACTACCCGAACCAATTGTCTGGCGGTGAGCGGCAACGCGTTGCGATTGCCCGCGCCCTGATTAATCAACCGAGAGTCGTGCTTGCTGATGAACCAACAGGGAACCTTGATCGGCGCAGCAGTGAGACAGTGCTGGAACTTTTATGGAATTTGAATGCTAAATCTGGGCAAGCATTTGTGATCGTGACACATAATCAGGAACTTGCCCAGCAGGTGGACAGGGTTGTCCAACTCGTTGATGGAAAAGTCGTTGACTCTGGCACTTGACTTGACAAAATTTTCTAACGACTATGGTAAAACCCAAATTACATGATCACAAAGATTCGGGGTTACAAACCCCTCCTACAAAGAGCAGTATTCTGATTGTTAACAAACCTTTCATAACCTAAAGTAGGTTTCCTAACAATTTTAGATCGTTGCCGACAACGAAGGCAACGCCGAGACCTGACCGGTAAAAAAGGAAACGTATATGTTGATTTATATCGACGGAGAATTTCTACCGAAAGCAGAGGCGAAAGTTTCAGTGTTTGATCACGGTTTGCTATACGGCGATGGTGTTTTCGAGGGAATCCGCTCCTACAACGGTAGAGTTTTTAAACTTGATGTGCACCTCGAACGCCTTTACGATTCCGCGAAATCGATTATGTTACAGATCCCGATTCCGATCGAAACGATGAAGGAAAAGGTGCTGGAAACACTCCGTCTAAACCACCTCAGGGAAGCTTATATCCGCTTGATAGTCACTCGGGGCATAGGGGATCTGGGATTGGATCCAGATAAATGTCCGACACCGAGTATCATTATTATTGCAGACAAGATTACCCTCTATCCACCAAAATTTTATGAAGAAGGACTTGAGATTGTAACCGCCTCGGTTCGACGGAACTATGCGGAAGCCATCAATCCGCGTATCAAGTCATTGAACTATTTAAATAATATCTTAGCGAAAATTGAGGGCAAGCAAGCCGGTGCTGAAGAGGTCTTGATGCTGAATGCAGAAGGCTATGTTGTTGAATGTACTGGCGATAATATATTCTGGGTAAAGAACGAAGTCCTGGTTACACCGCCAGTCCACATGGGGATTTTGGAGGGTGTCACCCGAAATAGTGTTATTGATCTCGCTCGCGAGGCGGGGATGCGGGTGGAAGAGCGCGTCTTCACACGGCACGACCTCTATATTGCTGAGGAATGCTTCTTGACTGGTACTGCCGCTGAAGTCATCCCTGTCGTGAAGATTGATCGGCGCGCCGTCGGTGACGGGCAACCTGGAAAAGTAACACAGAAACTCATTGATGCATTTAGGCAGTACGCAAATAGTTACGGAACGCTAATCTATCCCTCTGAGGCATAAGGCATTTTGAAGAAACCTTACCATTGCATCTCAATTTCAAATGCTGCACGCACAGGCACGTGGAAAACCATCGCGATACAGGAGGACATTTAATATGGATGCGCTAAAAAACATACTTATGCTGGTAAGTGTAATCGTTGGGCTCTCGGCAATCTCTGCCATGGCAGAAGAACAAGCAGATACAGTGATTGGTCCCAAGGCTGCGAGCACTGTTGAACAATCAGAAAAAACTGAGACAGATAAAGACGCCTCCGAAAGCGTAATCAAGCCGCCTGTTGAAGCCATGCTCCTTGTGAGGAAAATCTCATTTGAAGGTGTGAAAGTTGCCTCCGAAGACATGCTGCGTACGCTGATTCAGTCGCAGACCGGGCATGAAGTCTCCGAAGAACTTCTCACCGAGGACCTAAAAAGCCTTTACAAAGACACCGGTTTTTTTTCTGAACTCGAGGTCGACGTGAGACCTGTTGAAGAGGGTGGTCTTGAAATCGTCTATAAAGTCGTCGAAAGTCCAAAGATTTCTGGCATCAACTTCATCGGAAATGAAAATTTAGGAACGGGTAAACTCAAGGATGAGATTACACTGCGTCCCTCTGAAATTTATAGTGATCGGCGCCGCTGGGAAAGCGAACGCGCACTTATGAAGGTTTACCATGAAAAGGGTTATTACCTCGTTGGCATTCAAACACACCTCGGAGATAGAGATACTGAAGAAAATACGGTTCAGATTACATTCGAGATAAATGAAGGTCCGAGAGTGCGTATTGAGGAAATCAACTTCATTGGGAACGATCAGGTTGCGGGTAGTAAACTGCAGAAGAAACTCAAAACCCGTATCGGTAAACCGTTTGACCAACCGTTGTTTGAAGAGGAAGATTTATCACTCAACCTCCGCAATTACTATCAAGATCTCGGCTTTGCCCAAGTAAAAATTATGGGCTATGAGAAGCGATTTACCGAAGATAAAGCGGGTCTGATGCTTGATATTACAGTTGATGAGGGTCCCGAATTCATTGTCGGAACTTACACACTTGAGTTGGAAGCTGGTGCGAAAGCCCTTTTCTCAGAAAAGAAGATACTCGGCATGCTCAATCCGGCAGAAGGTGAGATTTTTAACCGTGCCACCTTTGACGAGTCGATCGGCAAATTACAGCAGTCGTATCTTGATAAAGGCTATCTGCTCTCAGAAATCATGCCAACACCTATATTTGACGAAACAGACGGTGTGGTGAATGTTACCTTGAAAATCAACGAAGGTGATATAACAATCATTGACAAGGTAACGATCACTGGCTTAGAAAAAACGAAGGAGTACGTTGTCAAACGTGAGCTGGATTGGTTAGGAATTAAGTCCGATGAATTATTGGATGTGAAATCTCTGCGCAAAGCGCGGCAACGGTTGTTCCAGATGGGATCTTTCATTCGCGCTGTCGATTTTGTGCCAAGTCCGACTGGCGAGGAGAACCGGCAGGAGTTAAAAGTAAATATTGCTGAAACTCCTCGGACAGGGATGCTCAGCCTTGGCGGTGGTTACGGTAGCGAAGGTGGTGTCTTCGGTGTAGCAGAGGTGGGTCAGAATAATTTCCGCGGACGCGCCTATCGTGTCCACCTCAAAGGGGAATTAGGGACCCGGGATCACCACACAGCTGAACTCAGTTTTGGAACGCCCTGGATTATGGGAACCCCCACTCGATTGAATGCTCGCCTTTACGATAACCGCCGCTTTCGGCGATACTACGGAACAGTGGGATCCGCACTTCGGAGTCGAAGTTACAGTCCGTATGGCGGCTACAACTACGACCGCTATATGTGGAGTCGCAGAGGTGCTTCTTTGACGCTCGGACATCCACTGGGACATGATATTGACGCGTCAGTGAGTTTCCGTAACGAACACGTTGAAACGAGTACCCAGAAGTTGAATAACGAAGAATTTGAGCAGTACAGTCGTTCAACCCGAAGTATTCGGTTCGCTTTGGGACGGGATACACGAGACTATAGAACTTCGCTGTTTGACCCAATGGGTGGATCATTCCACACACTTTCTTATGAATACTCTGGTGGTTTTTTGGGTGCGGATAACCAATTCCAGAAATACTATGCAGATACGAGTTGGTTCTACAGCGGATGGTGGAATCATGTTATTGCCGTGCATGGACGTGCTGGTTATATGCGTAGTAAAAGCACCGATTCCTATTTCCTATTTTATGAACGCTTTTTCCTGGGTGGTGTAGACTCGATCCGGGGTTACGAGGACTGGGAGATTTATCCTGACCCAGATGCATCGGGCGTTATCAATCCGTACGGTGGTGATAAAGTATTCTTTGCAAACCTTGAGTATCGCGTTCCTATATCTCAGCAGCTTACAGCTGCCCTGTTCTTCGATGTAGGGCAGGTATGGGATGAAAAGGTGACAAACGTCTTTAGCCAAATCAACATGAAACGGGGACTCGGTCTCGAAGCACGTTTCACGATGCTCGGTATGTTGGTCAGACTGGGTTGGGGTTACGGCTTAGATCGGATTACTGGTGAACCGGCTGGTAAGTTCCACTTTACAGTAGGACCGGGTTTCTAACGGAATAATGGACACCTCTTCGGAGGTGTCCTTTTAATTTTAGCAGATGAAATTATTAATTTCTTTCTCGAAACAAAGGATTTAACTATGAAATCACTTGAGTTGGGTGCTTCCAAAGCACGCCTAACTATATTATTACTTGTTTCTCTCGCCGCTTTCTGTTTGAGTCCAGGAAGTATTGGGCAAGAATCCTTCAAGCTCGGCGTGGTAAACACGCAAGAGGTCTTGGAAAGTTCACAAAAAGCAACGGAGGCGACTGAGGTACTCCAATCGGCGAGTGATCGTCTGAGGTCAAAACTGCAAGGATTAGGTGACGAGATTCGGAACCTACAAGAGAAGAAGGCAAAAACCGAGCTTTTTGTCGAAGAGGCACAGACTGCGGGTTTAGATAACGAAATCCGCCTCAAACAGCAAGAATATCAGCGTCAGGTCGAAGTTGGTCAACAAGCATTGCTCGAAAGAGAGCAAGAATTGATGGAACCGATTTACAACAACCTCCAAGCACTGATTGTGAAAGTCGGTGAATCCGAAAATTTCGACATCATCCTCGAAAAGCGGCTCATCACGCTTTATGTAAGTGAAAAATACGATTTGACACAGCGGTTCATCGTCTTGATGAACGAAGAAACTGAAGAAAAACCGGAATAACGCTACACTGCCTACACTCCGTAATGCGAAACGATTCAAATCTACGGAGAAAGGATTATGGCTAAATGGTATGAAACTCAAGGAAATTTGTGAACGCCTCAATGGCGATCTCTCTGGGGATGGTGATATTGAAATTACAGGGGTATCTGGAATCAACGAAGCGCTTCCGACTCAGATTACCTTTGTTGCCAACCCAAAGTACATCGCTGCTATAGCAACGACGCAAGCTGGGGCAATTATAATTGGTCAGGGTGTCAAGGGTAACGGCAAACCGACGATTCGAGTTGATAACCCGTACTTGTCTTTCGTAAAAGTTTTGGAGATGTTCTCATGGGACAAAAACCCTCGCGCACTTCCGGGTGTTGACGAGACAGCGATCATAGGAAAGAATGTCAAACTTGGTGAACGTGTCTCAATTCAAGCGTATAGTTACATCGCGGACGACGTTGAAATCGGTAATGACACCGTCATTCAGCCGTTTGTTTATATCGGCGAAGGTGCAAAAATCGGTGCTGATGGACTTATTTACCCACACGTTAGCATCCGTGAAGATGTAACGATCGGTGATCGGGTAATCATCCACTGTGGTGCTGTTATAGGTAGTGACGGCTTCGGATTTGCCCCTGTTAGCAATCGACACCATAAAATCCCTCAGATTGGGACTGTGGTTATTGAAGACGATGTTGAGATCGGTGCGAATACCACTATTGATAGAGCGACACTCTCAGAAACACTTATCAAACGCGGCACGAAATTGGATAACCTTGTTCAAATTGCGCATAATGTTGTCATCGGAGAAGACTGCTGTCTCGCGGCACAAGTCGGTATTGCTGGAAGTACTATACTCGGTGACCGTGTAAACATTGCGGGTCACGGAGGTGCGGCAGGTCATTTAACGCTCGGTGAGGATAGTGTTGTTTACGCGAAATCCGCAGTCACGAAAGATATGCCTGCTGGTAGTCATCTTTCTGGATTTCCAGCACGTCCACATAAACAAGAATTGAGAATTCACGCTGCGACCCGCAAGTTGCCGGAAATGCTCCCTGAATTCACCAAACTTCAAAAGCGGGTTGCTGAACTTGAAGCAAAAATCCAAGAGTTGGATGATGCCTCGTAGAGAGGCTATGGGAAACAAGATGTTTTAACTCTTGGACCACGTAGCAGTTTTGCGTGCGACGCTTTTTTCGGTTTGGACGCTCGTCCTTTGGGGTATCATCAGGGGCGTACATCCCCACAAGCATCGGATATCGCGCTCCTTTGCAATTATGGGTCATCTTTTGTCTCTACACGTTGCTCAGAGGAACTATCTACATCCTCAATCAGATAGCCGACTGGGAAACCGATTCCAATTGTATCTCTCACCTCCGCCGTCATTTACCCTATTTGTCTATTGGAATTATACGCAAGTTGCGAGATATTTACGTAAACGGCACACGGAGTGTGTCTGCTACTCCTGTTACGGCACATGGAGTGTGTCTGCTACTTTTAACTCACGACAACGGCACACGACGGAGTGTGTCTGCTACTTTTAACCCACGACAACGGCACACGGAGTGTGCCTACTACTTTTAACTCACGACAACGGCACACGGAGAGTGTCTGCTACTCCTGTTACGGCACACGGAGTGTGCAGCGTTTATTATTGACATCTCACTGCTTTCGGGGTGTCTGCTACTCCTGTTACGGCACACGGAGTGTGCCTACTACTTTTAAGGATTCTTGAAAATGAAGACGGTGCTGGCGTACCTTGAATTGGCACGCCCTCTCAACGGAATTATCGCTTTTATCTCGGCATGGCTCGGAGGGGTATTCGCAAGCCGAGGTGACACAGAAAACCTTTTAGACGTCCGTCTGTTGTTAGTTTCTATCGCTGCATTACTCCTACTATCCGCAGGGAACGCTATAAACGATTATTGTGATTACAATATAGACCGAATTAACCGTCCACAGAGACCACTCCCTTCCGGACGAATTCAGAGACTACACGCCGTGATTTTCGCAATAGTTCTGATGGTAATTGGCATCTGGCTTGGAACACTTATTAGTAAAAGTGCTATAATCTTTGCAATCCTCGTAGCCGTTGCCCTGATCGGTTACGCTTTCTGGCTAAAACGCACCCCTTTTGTAGGCAATTTGGTTGTCAGCGGCTTAACGGGTTCTACCTTCATTGCGGGAGGCATCGCGATAGACTCGGTGCAGGGCACACTGGTTCCAGCTATCTTTGCGTTCTTGTTCACAGCAGCACGAGAGATTATCAAAGACCTTGAAGATACAGAGGGTGATCTGAAAAACAGCGTTAAAACACTTGCGATCCTCAATCCACGTCTTGCTGTAGGAACAGCACTTGGTTTCATGGCACTCGTTATTTTGTTCAGTCCTATCCCGTATCTATTCGGATGGTACTCATGGCATTATCTGTTTGCGGTTGTACTCGGTGTTGACTTAGTTCTAATCGGATTGGCAATTCGGCTGTTGCGTGATACTTCCAAAGAGAGTTGTGCTGCCATTCAACGCTGGATGAAATGGGACATATTCGTGGGACTCGGTGCGATCTACATCGGAATATTTTTATGATAAACTACGATCAAGTTATTGCTTTCTTAGAAAGAAAAAACCCGGATGCTGAGACAGTATCCCGTTTTAAGCAGGCGTATCACAGCTTTTCTGAGACCGGAGAATGGCGTCCCTCCTATCAGGTGCTGACCACAGGCTGGCAGAAACTTGATGGGGTTTTACTGATGACACCAGAGGATGTGTTTGATACCGACTATCGGGTTTATCTCAGCACTACAACCGAACGAGGTTTGAGAGAACTGCTCCTCGCATTTCCGAGACGCTGCACCGGAATGTTTTATCTAACAGAAAAATGGATGGTCAACGGGATCCACGATGTCTTAGAGGGTGAGGTCGTTCGGACAGATAGTGGGGCGTTTTATCGGGGTATTAAGCGTGGTAGTGGCACGGTTGCAGAACAGCGAACAATTTCTAAACGCAAAGATGCGATTGCTGCACACATGCATAAATTATCGACCTTGAAGGGCAAACTTGAGCATTCACAATTTGTTGTTGAAGGAGAACTGATAGTGGAACGGGCGGTTAGAGACGGACTGCCTATTGGCGGAATCCTTTATACCACCACCCTACTTGCAACACCTGATGGGAAAAACCTCCTGAAGCGAGCCTTTACGGATAATATTTCCTGCTATCAGGTTAGTGATGGTGTCATGGGTTCAATCACTACAACACGTCCGATACCATCGGTCATGGCATCGGTACACTTCAACTTCCAGCATTTTTTGTCCGCATCAGGTGAACCCAATTTTCATTTTAGTCGGGAATGTACAATGCTCATCGCCGAGAATGTCGCGAACCCAGACAATTTGGGTATGACCTTGCGAACAGCAGATGCAGCAGGGGTATCTGCTGTCTTATTGAGTCGTGAAGGAGCGAGTCCGTTCCACAAGAACTGCATTCGCGCATCGCGAGGGGCAGTTGGACGTTTACCGTTGTACTATGCAACGGAGATAGGTTCTGCTATTGAGGTATTAAAGGCATCAGGTTGGCAGGTCTTAGGTGGAACTTCAAGTGCAGAAAATGCGTTATACACTACGAAACTCTCGCTGCCTACAGCCATTGTTGTCGGCAACGAAAACACGGGACTCTCTACAGAAACGCGAGAACTCTGTACAGAACTCGTCCGCATTCCGATGGCATCTGGACAATCATCACTCAATGTAGGGGTTGCGGCGGGTGTTCTGCTCTACGAACTTGCACGACGGCACAGAATTTGACAAATCACCACAAATATGGTAAAATTTTAAAAACAGTGGTCGGCACACAAGCCATGTAAAGATAGACGGCTTGCGAGTCGAGATTTAACATCCCGAAAAAAGGATAAATCGCATTTGAGATTGACTTGGGTTCTGAATCACTTTAAAGAGGTACTGAAAAAGCACAATGCTGGCTATTTTGTTCTAATCGATCCAGAGCAGTGCGATGTCAGAAAGTGTGCCAAACTTGCAGGCGAGATCGAGAAGGCTGGTGCAGATGCAATTTTGTTAGGCGGGAGTTTTTTAACGAACGATTTGCATCCGATTGCGAAAGCCCTGAAACAGGAAACTCAACTACCAATCGTGCTTTTTCCGGGCGATTCGATGCACTTGACACCCCACGCTGATGCTATCCTCTACATCAGTCTTATCAGCGGTCGTAATCCAAACTATCTTATCGGCGAGCAAGTAAAAGCCGCCCCGCGCATACGACATCACGCGCTTGAACCTATTCCGACGGGCTACATGCTCATTGATGGTGGTAACAGAACCGCCGTTGAATTCACGAGTGGGACGATGCCCATCCCGCGTGACAAGCCAGATATAGCGGGACCTCATGCATTAGCTGCGGAATATCTCGGCATGCAGATGGTGTACTTAGAAGCAGGTAGCGGTGCGACCCATCCTGTTCCAAACGAAATGATCTCCACAGTAAAAGCACAAATCGGTATTCCGTTAATCGTCGGTGGTGGCATCCGCACACCAAAAATTGCGGCAAAAAAGGTAGCGGCGGGTGCTGATTTTGTCGTAACAGGTAATGTTCTTGAGGAGAATGGATCTCTCGAACTGATGAAAGCGTTCGCTGATGCCGTTCACGGCTAAAACAACCGGGAATTCGGGGTTACAAACCCCTCCCACAATGTGAAAATTACTTCAAACGCTTTGTTGAAGCATCTAAAACTTGTTAGTAGCAACTTGGATTAAAATTGGCGACATTGGAAAATAGGCTTGCAGGAAACAGCAAGAAATTAAGAAAAAGGACTTCATTATTATGTCTGACGTTAAAGAAATACACATCAAAGCAGAAATAGAACCGACCGCAGATAACGATTCTGACGAGTGCGAAGAGAAATCATTTGTTACACGTATGCGAGAGATTGCAGAGACAGCACTTGACACAGTCAAATCGGAAGTAAAAAAAGGAATAGAAGAGCGCATTGCCCCTGTTGAAGAAACAGCTGCTAACCTGACATCGACAGTCAAGGAAGAGGTAGAGTCGATTGTACAACGCGTGCACGATCAATATGAAACCGAACGCGCTGAACTATTTCGCACAGAAATCGAAAAAGAGGTAGATGCTGCCGTGCAGCACGTCCATGAAGAATATAAGGCGGAACGCGATATCCTATTACGGACAGCTGCCGAAGCCGAAAACACTAAAAAACGCATGGAGACTGACTATCAACGGAAGCTAAAGTTCGCAAACGAAGAAATTTTAGAAGGAATGGTGCCGGTGCTTGATAGTTTCGAAGCCGCGATTAAAAGTGTAACTGAGAAAGTTGAAACCGACGACGCTTCATCTGATCTCACCACATTCAGCGAAGGTGTGGAACTTGTTCACAAACAGTTGTTAGATGCCCTGAAAAGTCACGGACTCACGCCAATTGAAGCTATCGGTGAAACATTTGATCCGTACCGACATGAGGCATTGATGGCAGTGGCATCAGATGACATAGCAGAAGATAAAGTGGTTGAAGAGTTTCGGCGCGGGTATATGTTGCACACCCGCGTTCTGCGCGCCTCACAAGTAGTTGTTTCGCAGGGAGCTGAAAAAGAAGAGGAAGTGCCTGAAGATTCAGATGACAGTGCCGATGCTGACGACGCTGAGTAGTACAATAGGAAGGGACAGTCCATGATGCAAAAACGCGACTATTATGAGATTCTGGCTGTGAACCGTGATGCCGATGAAGATGAGATAAAGAAGGCTTATCGCAAACTCGCCATTCAATACCATCCAGATAAAAACCCTGGGAACAAAGAAGCTGAAAACAAGTTCAAGGAAGCGACAGAGGCTTACGAAGTCCTGCGTACTCCTGAAAAACGACAACTTTATAATAGGTTCGGACATGCAGGATTAGAAAACAGCGGCAGCGATTTTGGCGGGTTTGGCGTGAATCTCGACGACATTTTCGGAGACGTCTTTGGCGATCTCTTGGGAGGATTCGGTGCTTCCCAACGCACACCGAAACGCGGGCGGAGTTTACAATACAACCTTGAAGTGACGCTTGAAGAGGTCATCCACGGAAAACGGGCTAAGATTCAGGTGCCCCGGATTGAATCCTGCCCGACGTGCGAGGGTAGTGGTGCAAAGCACGGGACGCGGGTTGTAACGTGTCCTCAGTGCCATGGTAGAGGTCAAGTCAGCCAAACGCAAGGATTTTTCACAATGTCCCGGACCTGCCCGCACTGCCGTGGTGAAGGTGAAATCATTCAAGAACCGTGTTCATCTTGTGCCGGAAAAGGACTCGTCCGGAATACGGCTGAGATTGAACTGAATATTGATAAAGGTGTTGACACGGGTTTCAAATACCAATTGCGTGGCGAAGGCGAATCAGGCGCCAACGGTGCGCCTCCAGGTGACCTGTATGTTGTCATCAATGTTGTCCCGCATGAACGCTTCCAACGCAACCAAAATGACCTGATTACATCAGCCAAAGTTTCGTTCGTTCAAGCGGCACTCGGTGGAAGAATTAAAGTCGATGGCATTGATGGACCTGAAGTGTTGGATATCCCGCCCGGCACGCAGTATGGCACGCAGTTACGTATCGCTAACAAAGGTGTTCCGCATTACAGACGTTCCTATTCAGGCGATTTAGTCGTCGTTATAGAAGTGGAAACGCCCAAAAACCTGAATGCGACAGAACGCGAAAAGTTAGCGGAATTCGCAAATTTGCGTGGTGAATCCTATCACAGCGAACAGGGTGGATTTTGGGATAAGTTGCTCGGTCGCAATGATGAGGACGAATAATCCGTATAGATAGAGCGATTCAATTTTTAGAGAGAGTGTACAACGGTGTATGAGTGCTCAACATGGTAAACAATTGGGCGAGAATCACGGTAACTACCTCTCAAGAGGCATCTGAGGCAGTCGCGAACTGCCTTTTTGAATTGGGCGCGACAGGCGTTGAATTCGAGGATAGCAGTGCGTCTACGGTAAACCTTATTGCCTATTATCCATTAGATGACCGGGTTGGTGCGCGAATGCAGAGGCTCCGCGATTTCCTTGCGGAACTTCCGACCTGGGGCATTCAGTCAGAACCTGCCACAATCGACTTAAAACCTGTGAAATCTGAGGATTGGGAAGAAGCGTGGAAAGCTGCTTTTCCACCGATGCGCGTTGGAAATAGGATTCTGATCACGCCAACGTGGAGCGATACGCCGCACAAGGAAACGGATGCTGTAATCCAACTGGATCCGGGTATGGCATTCGGCACTGGTCACCATCCTACCACTCGGCTATCCCTCGAATTATTGGAAGACTCGGTTGAATCACTCTACCACGTCGCTGACATCGGGAGCGGTTCTGGTATTTTAACTGTCGCCGCTGTGAAATTGGGAGCGCAACAGGTTGACGCGATTGAACTGGATCCATCGGCTATTCCTGTCGCATCAGCAAATTTTAAAATAAATGGGATCGAATCGCGAGTCCGATTAACTCAAGGTGATGGACTCAAGAGCGTAGAAGGCAAATACCACCTCATTATCGGAAATATCCTAACGAAGGTGATTCTCCCGATCATTCCATACTGCGCACCACGACTACATCACGCTGGAGCAGTTATCTTTTCTGGGATACTTGACACAGAACTGGCGCAAGTTGAATCGGTTTTAGAAGCGCACCAGTTTCGATGTATTGAGGTCGTACGTGAAACAGAAGACAATATCACTTGGGTAGGAGTTAAGGCGATTCTCCAATCGGCAGCTGCGTTATAGAGGCTTGTACAACACTTAGCGTGGTTCCTCTTTTGACATTCCGTGGCACAGAGTGCATCTACCGAGATTCAGATGTGGCATTGTGGGTGATTTTTCATCGCCTATTAAATGGCATTTCAGACATTCAGCGTCTGCCTCTGAACCGCGATGTTCCTCAATGTTAGAACGCGCAGGCGCAGCGTTGAAAAAAAGAATAACCATAACAATTGCGAAAATTAGACCGATAACGCTGACAATAACCATAAGCGTCTTGGCACTGGCTTGTTCTGTTGGCATTGACTAAAATGAGACTCCTTATTTGAAAAATGGGAAGAGGATAGGGATATTTTCTGCAGTTAGTGATGAACCGTATTCGCACCCTTCAAATGCCTCAGCATATTGGATCTGCGTGCCTGATTCTTCGCCATATAGTGCTATTAGCAAGTCGCGATACTTATCGGCTATAGCACGAAAACCCTGCAAGCGACGTTCAGCGAGCCATGTCCGTCGTGCTGAATCACGAGTTGGAACACTTTCTAATGTGCCGCCGTTGTAAGGGAGCCACTCATAGAACTGTGATACGTGGCAGTGCAGCATATCAATCTTTTGCTCAATCACGGCATCAATACCGACAGCTACATCCGGTGTGAATGGGTACGGCTT
Organism: Candidatus Poribacteria bacterium; assembly: GCA_958295815.1. Lineage (GTDB taxonomy): Bacteria > Poribacteria > WGA-4E > WGA-4E > WGA-3G > WGA-3G. The sequence continues at coordinate 2,931,845 of OY282374.1, forward strand.
CATGAAACCATCACTTAAATAGGCAATAACAGGGTTTGTCCGTAAATCCGGCGTAAGTGCACAAATATTCGGGACGGTAACCATATATGCGGCATCCTGTACCAACGTTGATGTATACCGGTGATCAGGATGGTAATCGTTAGGACGATGGGTCATAATTAGGTCTGGTTGGAATTCACGAATTGCGCGGATAATCTTGTAACGGTTTTCTAATGTCGGCATCAGTTCGCCGTCGTGATTGTCCAGCAGTTCGTATTCAATACCGATAACTTCAGCGGCGGCTTGTGCTTCTGCATTCCGTCGCTGTGCTAAGGGACCACCACCCATTTCGTGGTGTCCAGCATCGCCGTTTGTAACAGAGACAAATTTAACGCGATGCCCCTGTTGTACATACAACGCAGCGACACCTCCTGCTTTAATATCACAATCATCGGGATGCGCCCCGAAAACAAGAATATTTAATGTTGACATTTTTCATTATCCTCTAAAAGATTACGTGGGTTCTACCTGTAACAGATGTATCTTAGAAGTATGACGCTCCCGTTCTGTGGGAAAGGCAATTATTAAACAATACTATGCAAAACTGGAAAGTTGAAGTCTACTATAAACCTGAAGTCCCCGATACGATCGGGCAAGGCATTGTTGAAGATATAACCGATCTCGGTATTAGTGGCGTCGATTCTGTTCGCACAGCCACGGTTTACTGGATTGAAGGCACACTTGATGCCGAGGCTATCGACCGAATTGGTATGGAACTTCTTGCTGACCCGATCACACAAGTTTACACTTTCAGGTCTCAAAGCGATTCGACGACAGACTGGACGCTTGAAGTACAATTCAAGCCGGGTGTTACCGACGCTGTTGGTGATAGTGCTGTCAAAGGCATCAAAGATTTAGGCATTACAGGTGTCACAGGTGTTCGTACTGGACATAAGTATTGGCTAACGGGTAACCTGAATGCTGAGATACTTGAAACGATTGCGAGACGGCTTCTTATGAACGATGTTATCCAAACGTTTTCTTATGAAGAACCGCAGTCGTAATGACTATCTCTAACTCGCATAGACCCGAATCACTGTCCCTAAATGAAGTCGGACTAAGGTAGAAGTCGCCGCTCGCCGAAGTATGAAGCGAAACCCAGCAGCCTGACTAACGCGCCTCGGTTTGCCTAACGTAATGTTCCGAAAACCGTGTTTCTGGAGCAGTTTTGGTAAAGAGCGCGCAGAGAAATAGTAGAGATGGTCACGCGGATGAACGTAGGGCCAATCTGCTTTCTGGAGACGACTCTGGAGACTTTCCCCGTTCGGCACTTCAATGACAAGCGTTCCCGTTTGCGGTTTCAGTACCCGGCGTAATTCACTGAGAAGCGGGTTCAATTCCGGTATATGCTCTAATACATGATAGAGTGTAATTGCGTCGAAATGTGCGTCGGGAAAATCTGCATCAAATACCTCTCCACACTGTACATCCAATTTATGTATCTCTTGTGCGAACGCACTTCCGCTCTTGGAAGGTTCAACGCCGTCCGGCTCCCAACCGCGTTCACGAGCGAGGTGGAGGAACGTGCCGATACCGCATCCAACATCCAACAACCGACCTTTATCTTCGCATTGCTTTTCCAACTCCGTGAGACGTTCTGTCATCTGCAGCCATTCCATGCTGTCTGTATGGATACGCTCCATCTTATCCGGCGGATAGTAAGTTTCAACGTAGCCTTCCTCAAGTGTCTGGCGGCTGACGCGCGGGTTCACATATCGTAGATGACACTGTTTGCAGGCAACCACCGACAGCGAGTCTTTATCAAAAAGCAACTCTGTCTCATCTCGCTCACAGATAGGGCAGTCAATATGTTCTAAAATATCCATTGTCCCACGATTGACTAAAAGTAGGGCACGCCTTGTGCTTCCACATAAATCGAGTAGAGTGACTGGCTACCCATCATAAACAGTCGATTCCGTTTCACGCCACCAAAGCAGAGATTCGCACAGATTTCAGGGAGATGAATTTGCCCGATCCGGGTTCCATCGGGTGCGTAGACATGCACACCATCGTAGCCGTCGCCAGCCCAGCCTGCGCTCGCCCATAGGTTTCCATCAGTATCACACCGAATACCGTCAGCGATACCCGGTGAGGTATCACAGAATACTTCCTGTTTGCCCAATCGCTCGCCATCTATTACGTCGTAGACGAAGAGATGCCGCGGTGTTCCCTCTTTATGCGTGACGCCGGTATCAACGAGATAGAGTTTCTCATAGTCGGGTGAAAAGCAGATGCCGTTCGGTTTTTCGAGTTCATCGGTTGCGATGGTCGCTTCTCCGGTATCAGGATTGAGGCGATACACGCAGGTCGGCAGCTGAAATTCGGCTTTGTGTCCTTCGTAGTTGAGCATAATGCCGTATCCGGGATCGGTAAACCAGATATGTCCATCTTCGTGGACTGCGACATCGTTCGGTGCGTTGAGCGGCTTGCCGTCAAAACTGTCCATCAGGACGGTAATTGTTCCGTCATATTCAGTGCGTGTGACACGCCGAGCACCGTGTTCACAACTGACGAGTCTTCCCTGCCGGTCGCGGGTGTGCCCGTTGCTATAGTTCGAGGGTTTCCGATAGACGCTTACTTCACCGGTGGATTCCTCCCATTTCAGAATCCGATTGTTCGGAATATCACTCCAGAGTAGATATCCACCGTCGCCGAACCAGGCGGGCCCCTCTGCCCAGCGCGATCCTGTCCATAACCGTTCGACAACGGTATTACCGATTGTATATTTATTAAAACGAGGGTCTAACGCCTCGATTGCTGGATCGGGATAGCGGACGATTGATCCGTCCCATTTTCTTTCTGTACTCATCCATATCTCCTTTAAATAGCACTGCCAACAGCAGAACGCTTTCAATTTCTGGGAAATAGTATATCACAATCGAGATGTTGTATGTAGGAAAATCTATGCGGACTTGGTTATTGGTTATAAGTTATTGGTTAAGAAGCGGATAGCGGTGAGGTTATGGGTTGTGAGTTATGGGGGATGTGGGTTATAAGTTGTCTGAACCAGGATTTACAGGATTCAAGGATTTGCAGGATTATGGATGCCCTTGATTAACGACTGGCTTTTATAGAATATCAAACTATTTTTTTTGGTTAATGGAAAACTGAATGGCTATGATATCCACGCCTTTCGCTTGTCTTTTACACACATGTATGGTACAATTGCCATGATTATATGTAGTGTAGAAAGCAACCGGACCACAGAAAACCACTAATAAAAAACAATCCCTGAACACCCATTCCTTTTCTGAACACACAACCCTATACCGACGCTTCTTCTTGACCGAAAATGAGATTGATAAACTGGTGTATAAATTGTATAATTTATCACCAGAGGGATACCGCAGTGTAAAAAAGAATAGGAGAATATTATGAATGATTTGATTGATAAACTAATACAGGATTTAAAAGAGGATGCTGCAAAAAGTAAAGCTGAAATGGATAAAGCATGCGATCAAATGATGAGAGATTTGCATACCAAGAGCCCAGAATTAATGAAAGCGAAATTTGAAGAAATTAAGAATACAGATATTACAATCTGTTTTGATGAGAGTTCTATTGCATCCAACAGTTGGGAAAAATTTCATAACCGAGTAGAGGGCCGTATACTCAAGCAGATAGCTTCCAAGATAGAGAAATCTCTTAATGAATCTGTTCAGGACGACGACCTGCAAAAATACCTTTGGATAGAACGTAAAGACGAAAACAACCAATTGCAAGGAGTTGCCCATTGTCCCAAGCAAGTGATTGACAGGATCCGTCAGGACTGCAATGATTTCCGAATCCAGACTATAATTGGGATATGGAACAGGTTTAGACAAGTTACAATTGACAGCGCTCGTAATATTGGACAAGTTAACTTACCGGATATTCGTATCACACTAATCTTTCCGACTTCTAACACATTAAATATTTTAAGGTACCGTACAGAGGCTGAAACAACAAAAGAAGAGTATATCTATAGTTTACCGTCAATTACCTTGGATACCGACGTGCTCCTCAAGATGAAAAAAGGAAAATCTGTGGATATGCAGGAATTCCGAAAGACATACCTTGTAGATTTAGCAGTTTCACAACGAATCCGTGAGGATATTAAGCTACGTCCAGATGAAGAGAAGTTTCTCTCGAATTACTACATTAGAACAATTCCTTCTATTATGCGCTGCAGTTTTGACAGTAAAGCTCAACGATTTCTTCTAAACCCAAAGTTCAATAAACCTGGAAGCACTGAATTTTTAAAATCTGTGGAATCAATTATCAATAATTTTTTCAAACCCAGAGGAGAAAAACCGCCAGGGTATCTGGACTGGGATCATCTTCACGCCCACTACTTATCAGGGAGAGATATTTTTCTGACAGATGACCAAAAGATTCTAAAAATTAAGGAGCAGTTAAACGATGAATTAGGTATCGTTTTAATGAATCTTGAGGATTTCGTAAATACCTTTAAAAATAATAACGATCTAATAAAGTCTTTTGGAAAAGTCAATTCCATAGACGGTGTCAGTGACATTACCTGTGTCCGCGATTAAGTAAGTTGTGGGAACAGACTGGATAATAGAAATTGGTAATCAGGGACTTAAGAATTCCGGACAATGCTCGCGTTATTCGGGGCGGTAAAAACCAAGTGAACGACATTCAACGAGGGACTAGCACACATCCAGCTGGAATCACTGGTGTGTCGGTAGAAAGTGGCGAAGGTGTTCCGGATGCAGAATTGGCACGAACCATTCCACACAGACAAGTTGGCATCACAACCGTTGCGGAGGTCCGAAAAGCAGGCGGTGATGTAGTCCGAACTGCTGGACGGAGTCCTTATCATGCAACGTTGACAGGACTTACGCCCGAACAAGTTAGTAAACTGCTTACACCAACAATTCCCAATCCTAGGAGGGAAAGAAGATGAACAAACTCAGAGTTTTCGCAGATTTTCACAATGCGGACGCAAAAGGCAGGTTGCGGTTGAACTGCGCCGGTACGATAGCAGATTGCGAACGTCAGGGAATTGTGCTGCGAGATGGACAATCCCTTATCATCTACAGCGAAGAGTTGGAGGTTGAGGGTGTTGTTCACTACTCAGAAGAAGAAAAATTGTGGACAGCGGTTATTGATTGGAATGCCATTCGAGAAGTAGAACCTATAGTCCCTCAATCAGCAATTCAGGACATCAGCCACATGATGGAGAAAAAATGGATAAACGGTAGCTACATTACCGAGATGAAAGTGAATTCTATGTAGGTTTGAAATAGGCATATTACTCAATTTCGGTAAAAAATATTAATGACAGATATTCCGATCACATTAGCTGATAACTCCCTTCATTCTTCCAACTCTTTGCTATCCCCATCTCATGTCATAATTTTATACACCCAACTACTGTAGATTATAGAATTACTTTGACCTTGTGGACGCTGCCCGGTGCTGTTAGGAAACCGCGCCTACCGAGATGTTGCTACAAAAATCTTGAAAAAAAGGATAAAATATGAGATAATGTAGGAGGAATCAAAATATCTTGTTCAAAGGAGAAATTACACAAGATGCCATTAGGTAGGAAAATACGTTACGGCATGGTGGGTGGTGGACCGGATGCGTTCATCGGTGCTGTCCATCGTAAAGCCGCAGCACTCGACGGGGAAATAGATCTCGTCGCCGGTGCGTTCTCATCATCACCCGAAAAATCTCGCCAGCAAGGTGCTGAGCTTTTCCTTGATGCAAATCGGGTATACGGCTCTTATAAGGAAATGGCGGAAAAAGAGAGCCAACTCCCAGAAGGCGAACGGATTGACTTCGTCTCAATTGTAACACCGAATCATGTCCACTTCGATGTAGCCAAAACCTTTATTGAAGCCGGGTTTCACGTCGTCTGCGATAAGCCGATGACGACAACGGTTGCGGATGCAGAAACGCTCTGCAGCCTCGTTAAAGAACACGACGTCGTCTTTGCACTCACACATAATTACACAGGCTATCCGATGGTGAAGCAGGCACGCGAACTTATTAAAGACGGAAAACTCGGAACGCTTCGCAAGATCGTCGTAGAATATCCACAGGGTTGGCTCGCCACATTTTTGGAAGACGAAGGTGCGAAACAAGCCGTCTGGCGTACGGATCCCAAACAAGCCGGTGCCTCTTCGTGTATCGGAGATATCGGTTCCCACGCGGAGAACTTGGCACACTACATCACAGGACTCGACATCGAAGAGATATGTGCCGACATGACCACATTTGTAGAGGGTCGTCTGTTGGAAGATGATGGCAATCTATTGGTGCATTACGAAAGCGGTGTCCGCGGCGTGCTTTATGCCTCGCAAATCTCGGTGGGTGAGGAGAACAACCTCCGCATCCGCGTCTACGGTACTGACGCTTCGTTAGAATGGCAACAGGAGAATCCGAACTATCTCTACGTCCGTTTCCCAGATGGTCCCGAACAGGTTTACAAACGTGGTAACGACTATTTGGCAGAAGTGGTTCAACACAACTCACGGATACCGTTTGGACATCCCGAAGCGTTTATTGAGGCATTCGCAAATATTTATGTGAACGCTGCACGTACAATGTCGGCGAAAATCGCTGGCGAAGCTCCAAGCGAATTTGATACAGACTTTCCCACCGTTCAAGACGGTGCACGAGGTGTACATTTCATTAACGCTGCTGTAGAGAGCGGTAAACAGCGTGCGTGGCTCGACGCGAGTTACACGCCTCCGGCGTAATTTTATATTGGGAATTGGCAGTCGGTATGTGATTTTTATATTAGATTAACGGAGAATTCGGGGTTACAAACCCCTCCCACAATGTGAAAATCACTTCAAACGCTTATTGAAACGTTTAAAGCCTGTTAATAGCAACTTGGGTTAGATTAGACATCCCTTTACCGATAGCCGATAACGCATAAAAGGAGATATACTATGGCAAGACCTGTAACACTCTTTACAGGCCAATGGGCAGACTTAACATTAGAAGAAATAGCTGAAAAAGCGAGTGGATGGGGCTATGATGGCTTAGAGCTCGCATGCTGGGGTGACCATTTTGAGGTCGATAAAGCCCTCTCGGACGACAGTTACTGTCAGGGTAGGCACGATCTACTCGCGAAGTATGGGCTGAAAGTTTGGTCGATTAGCAACCATCTTGTTGGACAAGCCGTCTGTGATAATATCGACAGCCGACATCAAGGCATTTTGTCAGAAGCGATTTGGGGTGACGGTGATCCGGCTGGCGTTCAAGAACGTGCTGCTGAAGAGATGAAAAACACGGCGCGCGCTGCAGCGAAACTCGGCGTGAGCGTTGTCAATGGATTTACTGGTAGTTCTATATGGCATCTGCTCTACTCTTTCCCGCCGAATGATCCTGCGCAAATTGATGCGGGTTTTGAAGATTTTGCGAACCGTTGGAACCCGATTTTCGATGTCTTTGATGAAGTTGGTGTTAAGTTTGGACTCGAAGTCCATCCGACTGAAATTGCTTTTGACATTGTCACTGCGGAACGCGCAATTGAGGCAGTCAACGGCAGAGAAGCGTTCGGATTTAACTACGATCCGAGTCACCTCGGTTATCAAGGCGTTGACTACGTTGCTTTCCTTGAACGGTTGAGTCACCGGATTTACCACGTCCACATGAAAGATGTCTGGTGGGCAGATACACCGAGATTAGCTGGAGTATTCGGTGGACACCTGAACTTCGGTGATGCTCGGAGAAATTGGGATTTTCGTTCGATTGGACGCGGTAGCATTAATTTTGAAGAGATTATTCGAGCGTTGAATCACATGGAATATGACGGTCCACTCTCTATCGAGTGGGAAGACAGTGGTATGGATCGTGAGCACGGCGCTCGTGAGTCTTGCGCTGCTGTTAAAGGCTACGATTTTGAACCGTCTGCAGTGGCTTTTGATGCAGCATTTGAAGAGTAAAAAGCGTAAATATTGTTTCGGCGGGTCTCAGTGCCCGCCGATTGCCGAGTCTTGAGAAATAATACCTAACAGGAATAGACCCATGGCAAAAGGCTCTGTTCATCCTTCGGAATCCCGGAATTTTTACGATCGTCGCACGGGTACGCACATCCGACAGGTGACCAGTGCGTCGGCTCTGCATCATCATCCTTTTTTTATCATACCCGCTTACGATGATGCGATGCAGCGGTTGATTTTTGTCTCGTATCGAACAGGGACACCACAGATATTTGCGGAGGAGCGCGCCACGGGTGAACTTCGGCAATTGACGGACAGACCGGATATAAGCGAATGGTCAGTGCATCCTGGACGAAACGGGAAAGCGGTCTTTTTTACAGCAGGAACAAGTGGCTGGAAACTCGATCTGGAGACGCTTGAGGAACGAGAGCTTGTTGATTTCGCTGTGACGACGCTGCGGGAAGAGGGTATGGTCGCCGCTGCTATGGGTACGACCTCAGTGAGTCACGATGACCGGTGGTGGGCGGTTAGATTCAGCATCGGTAAGGAGTCTGCGCTCGCTATCGTAGACACAGAAACCGGTAAACACGATATTATCTTGCACAGGGACAGCATTGGGCATCTTCAATTTTGTCCTGATGACTCCAATTTACTCTACTACGCAGGTCCGCTTATGGATCGCGTGTGGGTTATCCATCGCGATGGGAGTGGAAATCGCCGTCTTTATGTACAAAACCTTGAAAAAAAGGAATGGATTACTCACGAAACATGGATTCCAGGAACTCGCGAACTCGCTTTTGTCGATTGGCCCCATGGGGTCCGTTGTGTCAACGTTGACACAGGTGTGGAACGACAAATAACAACCGTCAACGCATGGCATGCGATTAGCAATCGTACGGGAACGTGTGTGGTGGCAGATACGAACTTCCCGGACATCGGCATCCAAATTTTTGACCCACGCGACGGTATTGGTGAACCACAGACGTTGTGTTATCCGTATGCTTCATCTATCGGTGAGCATTGGAACGGGCCTTTCCCGTACGCAGCGGGTCCAATCCAAGTTTATGCCCCTCAGCACACACATCCGCACCCTTCTTTCAGTCCAGACGGACAATATGTTGTATTTACATCAGACCGAAGTGGGTATGCCCAAATCTACGAGGCGACTATTGGAACGACATAGAGATAAACAAAAGTAGGACAGTGCTTTTAATGTTCTACACTGCTGAGAAAAACACACAAGAAATTCATAGACAACACCTGCGAGAATGTAAAGCAAAGACACATTATGCCATAATTGACATGATTTTCATAAAAGGAGAAAAAAATGCCAGTTGTCATTCCCCGCCTGATTGTTGAAGTGTTCCAACATACAAACTTCCGTGGCAGAATGGGGTATGTTGTAGAACCTGTTCAGTTTACAAGGGACATCGGATTTCAAGACAATATATCTTCCGTTCGTGTTTATAAGGGTCCAAACTTTTCGTCGAACCCGAACTATAAGGTTATTTTTTTCCAACATCGCAATTTCCGTGGTCAAAAATTAGCACTCGGTCCGGGATTTTATCCGAATTTGCACGACGTCGCTTACAATTTCGCCGATAGAATTTCATCGATTAATTTCGGTTCCACATTAGAAGTTGTTGGACCAGAATGGGGCACGGTTCCAATGATTGTAGACTGCTATGAGCATGTCAACTTTCGTGGTAGAAAAATCACGATTCTACGCGATATTGCTAATCTGCGGGATGCGCAAGGCGGAACTTGGTTTGAAGATCGTATTTCGTCGATTCGCATTTTTAAAGGACCAGATTTTCCGCCAGAGGGTGCAGAAGTTGTGTTCTATGAACACCCTGACTTTGAAGGGGCACCGCTGGCGATTCGCATGGAGCCGATGGATTATAAGAAAGAGTTGCCTAATCTTCATCTACTACCTCAGAACTTTGGGGACTCCATCTCCGCTGTGAAGATTGAGGGTTGGGCATCCTCTGGAGAATTCACAGAGATGGTTTTTGAAGATGAGTTTATTGGCAACCGGATGCGTCCAGAATGGCGATGGGACGACCCGAAAGGCGGTGGCTCATGGGCAGAACGCCAAGGTTACTTGGAAATGCGAACTGAACCTGGGCAAGACCTCTGGCACGGTGCAGACGGTAGCGGTGGTGATATGAGTGCGCCGCGCCTGATCATGGAAGTGAGAGGAGACTTTGCTGTCGAAACCCGCATGCGAATCTCGTCACAACTGAGAGAACACGGCGGTATACTGATATGGAAGAACCCGAACAGGTTTCTCCGTCTGGAGAAGACCTCTGGACCACACGCCTTCAGAGGCGATGTCCGATTTGAACGTCACGTTAACCGCGTTTTCCATCTACAGGGACGGAGCAGTGGACTTAGGGATGTGCGAGAACTCTTCTTACGCGTAGAACGTAGAGGCAACCAGTTTTCCGCTTTCGCCAGTGGTGACGGTATTCAGTGGAAAAGTTGCGGACAAACCAATGTGGGTATGGGAAATTCGGTCAATGTTGGGGTCCACTCACTGTGTCCGGGCAATATTCCACCAACACTAACACGTTTCGACTTTTTCCGAGTGTTCAAACGGAGGAGTGAAGTTGCTGAATATCGTCCTATGGGTGTTGGACGGCGCGGTCAAATTTCCGATGAAGAGCGCGAGCGTCGGATCGCTAATCGTCGAGAACGCGCGGGGCGCGACCTGTTCTAAACACACCCATTCTTTTGGGTTCCGATCTGAAACCCATTTATCCCGCGTGCTCATGAATCGAAACATTTAAGGTGAGGTGCTCGTGCCTCACATCACACTATTTTCCAGATCCAAGGAGGACATCATGTTTGAAAAAGATAGCGTCTATCGCCAGAAAGCATGTTTTATCAACAAGCAACGATTTTTCACAATAACCTTCCTCCTTCTCGCATTCTTGATATGGAATGCGCAGCCTGCCGATGCGATCATCGGTGCGGTTGAAGATGGCTTAGTTGCCTACTGGACCTTTGACAAGGATACAGTAAAAATTAAAACGGAGGCGGTAGATCTGCTATCAGGATTAGCAGCTGCCGTCCATGGAGATCCTGAACTTGCCCCCGCTTCCGATTGCAAGGTTGGCGAGTGTGTTCTCTTCGATGGCAGTGTTGATCGGCTTCTTGTTGAGGATTCAACACCACCGACAATCGATCGAGATTGGGAAGAGATTACCCTTGAGTGCTGGGTGTTTATCAATGCCTTAGACGATAGTTGGAACCGAATTATTTCACTTGATGACATGCCTGCGAACACTGCAGTGGCAAGTCTGTACTACGATGACGATGATAACCAAAACGGCTTTTTTGTCCGTGCTGGCGGACAATCCACACAAGCAGCACAGGATAATGTGCTGGAGGACATTGCACTCGAAGAGTGGTTACATCTCGTTGGGACCTATGATGGCTCAACGGTTCACTACTATGTGAATGGGAAATTAGAGAAAAAGTACGCCATGAAGGGTGGCAAACTTCCGAAGGGCGGGCTGCTTCTCGGCATCGGCGACCGGTCAGATGGCTGCGATTGCGATACAATCCAGGGATATATTGATGAATTCCGTATCTATGACCGGGTCCTGAACTTAGCAGAAGTGGAAAATAACATGAATGCCACTGGGCTTGATGTTAGTCCTTCTGAAGATCATCTGAGTGTTACATGGGGACATATAAAGGCGCGACGGCGATAAAAAAGCAATTCCACAATTGCGTTTGAAAACGTCGGTGTGGACGGAGATAAATTTATGGAAACGATTGGAGTTGGCGTTATCGGTTGTGGTGGCATGGGGAGAAGCCTCGCTACCAGTGCGCACGCTGTTGAAGGGATAGAGGTCGTCTGCGTTAGCGATGTGCAAGAAGCATTGTCAGAAAAACTTGCTGCAGACCTTGATGCATCTTATACATTGGATTACCATGAACTACTCGCCGATGACCAGATTCGTGCTGTGCTGATAGCGTCACCACCGTTTATGCACTCGCCGATGGCGGTCGATGCTGCCAACGCAGGCAAACACGTCTTTTCTGAGAAACCGATGGCACCGACATTGGATGCTTGCGATGCGATGATTGCAGCTGCGGAAGAAAACGGCGTCAAACTCACAATCGGTTTGGTGTGCCGCTATCACGCGACGCACTCGAAAGTTCGTGAGATTGTGCAGAGCGGTGAACTCGGAGCACCTGCCTGTATGATGGTGCATCGTATTGGTGGACCGTGGCGTAGCGGATATAGTCACACCCCGTGGCGACTGGAACGTGCGAAATCTGGTGGGAGTCTCATGGAAATTAATGCCCACGAAATCGACTTTATGCGCTGGACATGCGGAGATGTAGCCTCTGTCTATGCTGCTGGTGGGCAGTATGGACCAGATAAGAGCGACTACCCAGATGTCGTGCTCGCCTCGTTGCAGTTTGAGAACGGTGCAGTCGGTTTGCTCCATTCCAGCCATGTTTCCGCAGTTGGTGGATATGGTGGACGCGTTGATTGCGAAGGTGGATCGATTTATTTTCCGCAGATTTGGGGTGGCGATGCGACTATCCAGATTAAACCTTTTGAAGGCGAAGGACGGCAGATTAAAATAGCAGACATTACGGTGCCACCACCGGTTCAGGAGGAGATTCGCGTTTTCGCTGATGCGATTCGTAATGATACATCTCCACCTATTACAGGATTAGACGGCCGCGCCGCAGCCGAAATCGCATTGGCAGCCTACCAATCCGCTGAGACCGGACAATCCGTTCCATTACCATTATAGTTGTTAGAAGGAGGAAAGATGAAAATATCAGTCTGGGATGGTGGACTTTCAGATAGCTATCTCAAACAGGTGACACAATTGGGTGCGGACTGCATTGACTTTGGAGGTGGGAATGCTTTTCCCGGTGTCGAAGAACAGGGCTACCCCGACTTGGATGAAGTGCTGAAAATCAAGAAACGGATACGCTCCTGGGGTCTCGACATCAATCGCGTAACACTTCCGAATATCACAGAGAAATTCATGCAGGGGCAGCCCGGTGGCGAAATTGAACTGGAAAACACGTGTAATGCTCTGAAGGTCTTTGCTGAAGCGGGTGTGCCTATTGCCCGCCAGAGATTCTGGGGAGATACGTTTGATTATCTCATGACTCGCTACTCCTCGGTTCATAGAGGTGGTTATACCTCTCGTGGGGAAAGCCGTGCTGCGACCCAGGACCCGTCACCCACCCCGACGATGGAAGCACTCGACGAATGGTGGAAACGGTTCAGTGAAATCTATGGTGCACTTGTTCCTATCGCCGACGAGTACGAGATCAAACTTGCTATCCATCCATCAGATGTACCGAACCCAGACACACCACTGGGTGGTCTCGGCTTTCACCGTGTGATTGACGCCTTTCCGAGCAGAAATGTTGGCTACCTTTACTGTTGTGGCACCCGTGCTGAAGCAGGGGGCAGTGCTATCGTCCTTGACGAACTCAACAACTACGGACGCAAAGGACGTATTTTCATGGTTCACCTAAGGAACGTGCGCGGCAGTCTCGCAACAGCCGAGGCATTTGAGGAAGTTCTCCTTGATGACGGTGACATGAACGTTTTCAAAATCATCCGAGAGCTACAAAAGGTCGGGTTCGATGGATGTATCAATGCCGATCACATTCCGAGATTGGAAGGTGATGTTGGCTTAGCCTATTCCGTCGGCTACATCAAGGCACTTTTCGCGGCATTAGTGGCGTAACTTCACCCCAAGTTACCACGGAATTCGGGGTTACAAACCCCTCCCACAATGTCATAATCACTTCAAATGCTTTGTTAAACGTTAGTAGCAACTTGAGTTAACTTTAATGTGCATGTGTACACAATAGAACCTCTTACCTCTCAGAATCAGGACGAGTGGGATGCTGTTATCCGGCAATGTCCATATACGACTGCCTTCCAAAGCCTTGCGTGGCGAGATGCATTAGCAGGTGCCTTCAGACAACTCATCCCGGTCTACCTGCTTATCAAGCAAGAGAATTCGGTGATAGGTGGACTGCCAGCGTTCGTATTTCAACCGATACCGACTATCCGACTATGGCAGTCAATGCCGTGGAACCTGTTCGGTGGTATCCATCTTACGGATTCAGTAGATGTGAACCCTGAAACAGTGGTAAAGTCGATCGAGACAACAGCAGTGGAGAAGGGTTGGTGCGAGATCCGTTGGACATTGACACCAGAGCATACCGAAACTTACGGTGATTTTTTCACTAAAACAGGCTATGAACGCACAGACCATTTCACACACCTTTTGAAAACGGATGAGGACGTTGATACGCTCTGGCACGCCTATAACAAGCGGGTGCGGGGAGCCGTCCGAAAGGCACAGAAATCAGGTGTGGAGGTAACGGATACTAATAGTGAAGCGGCGTTCTCCACATTCTACGACATGTATCTCATGACCGTAAAACGGTTGGGAGGTACACCGAAGCCGCGTGCACTCATGCAGACTCTTCTACAGCAAAAAATAGCCAAACTTGCTATTGCTACGTATCGTGGCACTATCATCGCAGGACTGCTCTATTTGTGCTTTAACCGAACTGTGACGTTGTGGTGTGAGGCATCTGTGCCAGCATTCTTGAAATATCGCCCTAACAATGCGATTTTCCATCATATCATCACACAAGCGTGCCATGAAAAATATGAATGGGTGGATTTTGGTGCCTCACCATCAGAGAACACAGGACTCATTGCGCACAAGGAGCAGTACCGCGCTGTTCGGGCAGATTTCTCCAGTTACACAAAGGTCGTTTCACCACTGAAAAGGAATCTGTGGACGCAAAGTGAGGGAGTGCTTCGACAAATTTATACATGGATGCAGTGGTAGGAATAGCGGTCAGCAGACAGCAGTCAGCAATCAGTGGAGAAATCAATCATTGAAAGTGAGCGTATCGAATCATCTACACCCCACAGCCAATTGAAAAATAGGACAATTGATGGAAACTATTCGTAAGCCTAATTTAATCTTTGTTTTCGGCGATCAGCACCGGCAGTGTGATGTCGGATGTGCAGGAAATCCTCAAGTGCAGACCCCGGCGATGGATCAACTCGCACAGGAAGGGATGTTCTTTCCGAACACCTTCACTAATGTCCCGATATGCGTGCCAGCGCGGGGATGTCTCATGACTGGTAAATACCCTTTGAACCATAAAGCTGTCTCTAACGATCTACCGCTCCCCTTGACGGAGACGGGTATCGCTGAGGTATTTAGAGACACTGGCTACGCAACGGGTTATATCGGCAAATGGCATCTCGGTGGCATGCCGAGAGACAAGTTCATTACGCCTGAAATGCGGTTCGGTTTTGATGATTGGATCGGGTGGAATTGTCACCATAACTATTTCAATGCACCTTACCACGACTCCGATGGAAATCAGTACCAAATTGACGGCTATGAACCAGAGTTTCAGACTGATAAAGCGATAGAATACTGCCGCGAACACGTTGATGAGCCTTTCTGTCTCTACATGAGCTGGGGACCGCCACATAACCCTTATGAGCATGTCCCAGAACGCTACAAGTCCATGTACCCGCCAGAAGAGATTCAGTTGCGTCCGAATGCAGTAGACACACCGGCGACACGGGAAGATCTCTCAGGTTATTATGCACATATCACTGCCCTTGACGAAAATCTTGGACGTCTAATGGCTGCACTCGACGAAATGGGTATAGCCGAAGATACGATTCTCGTTTACACATCTGATCATGGAGATATGCTCGGTAGCCATGGACACGTCAGAAAAGAACGTCCGTGGGAGGAATCTGCTCGTATTCCTTTTATGCTTCGCTGGCCACGTAAGATTCCAGCAGGCGTTACTCGCGACACCTTGCTCAGTCTCGTCGATTTTATGCCATCAATGCTGTCCCTGTGCGATTTAACGATTCCTGAAGGTGTAGAAGGTATTGACCTCTCGGACGCAATGTTCGGCAAGACGATTGACGAACCCCAGTCGGTTCTGCTCGAAGTTCCGTTGCATGGTAGTGAAGGTTTTAACTTCGGTATTCGCGAGTGGCGCGGCGTTCGGACGCATCGTTACACCTACGCACGTCATTACGACGGAACGGGATGGCTGCTTTACGATAACGACAATGATCCGTATCAACTGAACAATCTTATTGACGACGAGAACTCACAGGATCTCCGGGCAGAACTCGAAGCAGAACTCCAGCAATGGTTAACCCGTATAAATGATCCGTGTCTGCCGGGACTGGATCATATTCGACAACTCGGCTTATCGGAGTTGTGGAATATTAGCGAGCAACGGTTCGGTGGCAGAAATCCACGCTGGGCGTAAGGGGTTCACCGATGAAGAAAAGGGTGCTCATTATTGGTTGGGATTGTGCCGCGCCTGAACTCGTTTTCGACGCCTTCAAAGACGATATGCCGAATACGCGTCGTTTAATGGAAGAAGGAATCTTTGGCGAATTGGAAAGCACTATCCCACCTATCACCGTACCTGCGTGGATGTGTATGATGACGAGTCGAGATCCTGGAGAACTCGGTGTTTACGGCTTTCGCAACCGCAAAGATTACTCCTACGATGCGATGACCATCGCCAACTCACACGCCGTGAGCGTGCCTACCCTCTGGGACCTGTTAGGAAAAGCGAAAAAGAAATCAGTCGTTTTGGGAGTACCACTCACGTATCCTGCCAAGCCGTTTCAGGGATGGATGGTCACCAGCTTCCTCACCCCTAACCGCAATTCTCAATGGACTTTTCCGAGACGACTTACGCGAGAAATCGATCAGGTCGCAAGCGATTACATGATTGATATTCCAAATTTCCGGACAGATCGGCGCGCCGAACTGGAGCAACAACTCCTCAAAATGACTTCCGAACGCTTCAAACTCGCACGCTATCTGCTGGAGACAAAGGATTGGGACTTCTTCACGATGGTTGAAATGGGGTCTGATCGGCTCCACCACGCTTTCTGGCGGTTTTGGGATGAAAAACATCGGGAATACGAACCGAATTCGCCGTTTTCAGAGACAATGCGGAACTACTATCGCACACTCGACGCAGAACTCGGCAAAACTTTAGAATGTGTTGACGAGAACACTACTGTAATGGTTGTTTCCGACCACGGTGCAAAGCGGATGGACGGTGGTATCTGCGTCAACGAATGGCTCCGACAACATGGTTATCTGACGCTTAAAACCGAACCGCAAGGCATTACACGATGGACAGCGGATTTAGTGGACTGGGAAAAAACAAAGGCGTGGGGAGAAGGCGGATATTATGCTCGCATTTTTATAAATGTTGAAGGTAGAGAACCCAACGGAATTGTCAGTACCCAAGATTACGAAAGTGTTCGCGATGAACTAAAGGCACAACTCGAAGCAATTGTGGATGAAGAGGGAGAGAATATCAATACGCGCGTCTTCAAACCCGAAGCGGTTTATAGGGAGTGTCGAAACATTCCACCGGATCTCATTGTCTACTTCGGCAATCTCTTATGGCGTTCGGTCGGAAGTGTGGGATATAACAGCATTTATACTTATGAGAACGATACCGGTCCCGACGATTGCAACCATGCGGAGATGGGAATGTTTATTCTCAGAAATGGTGGAGAGGGTCGCGGGCATGTTTCTGCCAAGCACTTATACGATATTGCCCCGACAGTGCTGGATGAATTCGGTATTGACATCCCAGAAGCGATGCGAGGAAAACCCATTTAGGCACTCACTGCGTTCACTATTGCTGCCGCGACGACCTCTGCAGCGAGAATACCAATTGTGTTGACACTGCTTCCGGTATGCGATCCTGTGGCGAGGGCAAACAGCGTATCCCCATCAAACATCGTATGTGCCGGACGAATGGCACGCGCCATACCGTCGTGTGCCATCTCTGCAACCCGATTTGTCTCTGCGGAGGAGAGGACAGCATTCGTAGCAACAACACCGATGGTCGTATTCGTCCCTTGAACCAAATTAGCATCTAAGAGCCGTTCCGTGATGTCCACGAAACTACCGCTTTCCTTCCCACCTGCGACTATCTCACCACTTTCTGGATGTACGACGTTTCCCAACGCGTTCACGACCACAATCGCAGCGACAATCAAACCAGAATCAAGACGGACACATGCTGAACCGACACCGCCCGGGGAAAATGTAACACCGGGTGCTTTCCCGACAGTGGCACCTGTGCCTGCACCGATAGCACCCATCACTACGGGTTCATCGGTAGCGTTCAGGCACGCCTGATACCCCATTTCCCGATCGGGACGGACGTATGCATCGCCCACCCCCAGATCAAAAATAACAGCTGCGGGAACAATAGGGACTCGAACGGAGCCTGCTGGAAAACCGACGTTCTGTGCTTCCAGATACTGGACGACTCCGCCTGCAGCGTCTAATCCAAAGGCACTACCACCGGTTAGTAAGACTGCATGCGCTTTTTGGACTAATCGTCCTGAGCGGAGTGCTTCTGTTTCGCGTGTGCCGGGTGCAGCACCGCGGACATCAACGCCTGCGGTTGCGCCTGCTGGACAGAGGATAACCGTACATCCCGTCCGTGCAGCTAAATCTGTGGCATGACCTACTTTAATGCCTTCAATTGCTGTGAGTGTTTGATTTGTCGATTGCATAGGTTGAAAAGTATTAGGTTTCTGAAGATCACTATAGCGGATTCGGGGTAAATCCGCAAGCGGAAATCGTTTATTCAGTGAATTGACAAAAAGGAAATGAGCTGCTAAAATCAAAACCACGCATAATACTGAAACACAGTAGGGGGAGAGGATCATGGCAAAACTGGCAATCAATGGTGGTGAACCCGTTGTTAAGGGTAGTTTGGGGAAAAGCTGGCCGATTTTTGATGAGACAGAAGAGAACGCAATTTTAGAGACCTTGCGGAGTGGCGCGTGGAACCGACGCGAGAAAGTCGATGAAGTCGGTGAGAAGTTTGCGGCGTTTCAGGATGCAAAATACGGGATTCCACTCGCAAATGGGACAGTGGCATTACAATGTGCGCTAAAGGCAGCGGGTGTCAGTGCGGGTGATGAGGTTATCGTTCCAGCACTCACGTTTGTGGCGACAGGGACATCGGCTGTTTGTGTGAACGCTGTGCCGGTGATTGTTGACATTGATCCGTTCACTTATAATATCGCCCCTGATGCGATTGAGAAAGCCATCACACCAAAAACACGAGCGATTATTCCGGTACATAACGGCGGGTATCCTGCGGATATGGACACGATTATGGAGATTGCTGAGAGACACAATCTTAAGGTGATTGAGGACTGCGCGCACGCACACGGTTCACAGTGGCGTGGCAGAGGTCTCGGCTCAATTGGGCATCTCGGTGCATTCAGCTTTCAAATGGGAAAAACGCTCACCTCTGGCGAAGGTGGAATGGTATTGACGAACGACGAAGAACTTGCAGAAAAGGCGGGGCAGTTCGCACAGTTGAATATGCGGATGACAAACTTCCAAGCGACGCTGTTGTTGTGCCAACTTGGACGGTTTGAGGAGCAGATAGAGACACGTGAACGAAACATAGCCTATCTTGCTAAAGGTATGACAGCGATAAACGGCGTTCATCCTATCCCGCGCGACGAACGTGTCACTCGATGGTGTTTCTATTATTGGGATTTTCGGTTCGTATCCGAAGAGTTCGGTGGTATTTCACGCAATCGGTTCTTGGAGGCACTCCGAGCGGAAGGCGTTTCGGGTGGCGTGGGTGCTCACGGTGAACCGATTTATAATGAAGGTCCGTTCGGTAACCCAGAACTGTTTGAACAACTTGGGTTGCCCCGTAAATACCTCGGGGAACAGGCGATCGACTACAGCATGCTTAATTGTCCGAACGCAGAGCGGGTTTACCAAGAAGAGGTTTGCAGTTTCACCCATTCCATGTTTTTGGGGGGTACAGATGACATGCAGTGTATTTTAGATGCGTTCCAGAAGATTCGAGCGAACGTCAATGAACTGTAGTTCATGCGTTGGATATATTATTCGTTTTCTGTCCCGATTTGGAAGGCATACAATTTTGCATTGCGAAGTTGAAATCTGAGGCGCACTTGGTCGCCACGCAAGTTATCTAAATCTTGACTTGTTTCCCATTGCACTTGGAAATCTGTTCCAGTCGTACAAATCGGTTTGCTGATAGTATGTTGGTTCCCGACTGTATCCAGAAGTTCTACGAGGACAGAACCGCCTTCCGACACATCTGCTGTTATACCGATGGATGTGCCATCAAAGATTAAAGGCTGCGTTGTTATGGTAGCTGGCGTATCCGATTGGATCGGTTCATAGCCCGCCCAACCGTGTGGTCGTAGGGTTGCGAGTGCGAGGTAACCGTTGCGCCAGTTGAAGAAGTAGCCGTTTCCTGCGCCGTAGTAGATACGAATTTCATCGTCCAATGAAATTGGGGCAGAGGGGAAGATTGTTCCCCAATCATAGGGGAGCGTGCCAAAACGTTCTGTTTCCGATGGTGTATGTCCGATAAATGGGATCCCTTCTTGGATGCGGTTCCATTGGACGGTATCGGGACTCCAAACCAATTCAACATGCTGCTTGACATCAACATCTGAGTCCTTCGGATAAACCATCATACCGAGCAGCCCGATGTAGATCCCACACGTCGGAAAGACGATCATATCATGCGCCTGTAGACGTGAGCTGGGACCTTTAAGCACACATTCATCGGGTGTCCACTGCACAAAATCAGAGGATTCCGTCCGTGTTACAAGACGAACGCCGTCAGCATGCTGTCGGGTAATGCCGACGTATTTGCCTAACGCTTCTGCCCAAAAAGCGTTGGGATGCGTCCCGTGTGCCTCAACCTCTGGAATTGGCAGAGGTTGGCTCCAGTTCAGTCCGTCTGGAGAGAACGTGACTGTCATTTGTGGCTCTCCGCAGTAGAACATCTTATAGCGTTTATGTGGATCGGTTTCACGTTCATCCTTGAAGACCCCTGCTCCATTTACATGGCGGAGCAGAATATTGTTCCGTTTGTTCCCACCAAATTCAACGCGTCCGAGTTCTGGTTTCTCCCAGTAAATACCGTCAGTTGAGTAGGCATAGCAGACCCCCATTTCCCGCGTGTTTGGCTTCGCATCCATATAATTGCCCCAATCGGGATGCCGTTTTTCAAGTGGTGTGTGCGTTACACGTTCATCTACGATGAAGGGGTTGTACCAACATTTGTAGAGTCGATCTTCGGTATCATAGATGACATTGGCGTAAACATTGTCGAAACGGGGTTCCCACGGTTTATCTTCACCAAAAAGCGGATTCTGAGGGTGTTTGGTGATCTCTCCAAGGGTGAGTTTAGCCTCAAATGCCTCTTCAATGATGCGATCGTCCAAAAGAAGATATTTGGATGTCTCCATGAGGTTAGGTTCAGACATTTCTGTGTCCATAGGAATCAATATCGGAGGGAGTTTTAGGTGCGGAGGAAACCGCACCTACTAAGGTTAATTGGAAAAATGCAAACCTCTGGGCGGAGAAAGGGTCGCTCCTACAAGAGATATGTGTACGTACTATTACTCATAGCCGCGTTTTACTCTTGCCCAAGTCGTCGAGATTTTATCTGCTGGATCGACATCAAATGTGCCAGAGATGTTTTGGTTGATTTCGTCTTCGCTCAGTGCTATATCATAAGCACGAACGATTGCGATTGAACCGTTAAAAGTTCTACGGCGTTCATCAAAAGAGTTAGCACCGATCGAGATGTCGTTTATTGGCAACTTCTTGTCGAACTCAAAACCGGCTTGACTGCTGACCTCTTTACCGTCTTGATAAGCAACAATCGACTTACCACTCGTACCGACAACTGAAATCCAAGTCCATTCACCTTCGTTAAGCTTCAGGTTAAGGGGTTGAACACCCTGCTTACCGCCATCGGCATGGATGGACATGTCCAGACTCTGACCGCCGACTATCCAAAGCCGAATTCCTTGTTTGCCTTCTCTTGGGCTGTTCTGGAAACCAGCGAAGTGGTGCTCTTCAAGAAAGAAATCGCCGTTGCGCCTACAGAGGAACTCCAAGGTCCAATCCTGAAAAAACAGTTCGGGGTTATCCGGCGGTGGACCTCCAAAGGTTTGATGGGAATCCTTGGTTGTGTAATATTTCACATTCGGTTGGTCGATACCGAGTGCACCGATTTTAATTGTCCCTTCTTCAAGTTCCGGTGCCTTGTCAGCAGCAGGCAATTCGCCACCCGCAGTGCCAATGTTTTCCCAGGCATCCGGGTGAGCACCGTTCTCAGCGGCGTTGAGATAGAGCACAGGATCTGGAACGACCTGGGCAAATGCGATAGCACACACCATTGATAAGAAAAAGATTGTGGTGCAAATCGAAATAGCGGTTTTCATTTTTTAAGGTTTCTCCTTAAGTTGGGATCGTAATAACGATTTGATTGGGTTTGTAAAAATTAGTGATTAAGTATTAGTATATCAGATCAGAGGGTGATTGTCAACAGAATTGCGAAGTTAGTAAGCGTCGCGACTGGAAGTCGCTCCTACAGGGAGAGTGGAAGGATGGAAGATTGGTGGTTGTCAGAATCAGGATACGTATTACGGCAAGTCTAACGGAATGTTCAAGGTCTGTGGTAGTAAACACTCCGTTTCATTACAAGGCTGGTAAGTGAGTTTTAGCGTGACTTGCGTGGCTTTATTGTCCGATGTATCCGGTTTCTGCTTTAGTTTTAGTGGAATCGTAAAGCTGCCTTCATAAACGTTCAAGGATTCGTCACTAAATTCAAAATGTGCGGTTCTACCCTTGGGGTACGCTACATCAACAATCTCGACTGATGTATTCGCATTCACCGTAACAGTCGTTGGTATCAAATTCGCTTGACCTGCGGGGTTGGCGTTAATATGCCAACCTGTGGCGATCTTGAGATGGAGTGTTACGTTGTATATTCCGTCATTTCCGGCTTTAGTTTCAGTGGTTGCAGTTACGAATCGGGATGTTTCCGAAGGTAGTCCTTCTTCTAAGATTAAGTAGTGGTTGAGTGCGAAAAGCATATACATGAAAGACGAAGGTGCCTGCGACATAGTTTCGGCAAAGCTGCGCAACGTTTTTTCAGCATAATTCTGATAGCCCGTCCCAAGTCCTAAAAGATTTTCGACAGCAACGGCATTGCCAGACGGAATTGCGGAGTCATAAGGTTTTTTTGTCCGTACGATAAGGTGTTTCGCATCTGCCCTCGTGTAATAGAACCCTCCATTTTTATTATCCCAAAAAAGTTGAATCATCGAATCGGTTAGCGTTTTGGCTGAGTTGAACCACTGTTCGTCGTTAGTCGCCTGATACAATCCAAGCAGCCCTTTCACGAAAAAGGCGTAGTCGTCGAGAAACGCGTCCTGTTTTGTAACACCGGCTGTATAGGTATGCCACAAGTCCCCGTCTGGTTTCCTGAGAGTGTCTAGAATAAATCGGGCAGCTTTCGATGCTGCGGTAAGATAGTGTTCCTCGCCAAGCACTTCATAGCCGTAAGCAAGGGCATCTATCATCAGACCGTTCCAGTTGACGATGATTTTTGTATCCAATAAAGGGTATTCCCGTTTCGTGCGCGCGTTTAAGAGTTTTTCCCGCGCAGACGCCACCGACTTCAGCGTATTTTCTGCTGCTGTGCCTTCAGGAACATAGAGGACATTTTTCCCTTCAAAATTGGGTCCCTTATCCACACCGTAAACACTGGCGAAAGGTTTCGCCCCCTCTTTACTGAGAACTTTCTGAATTTCACTGGCAGTCCAGACGTAATACTTTCCTTCTTCGGCATCTGTTTCAGCGTCTAATGCTGAATAGAATCCACCCTCAGGTGCTGTCATCTCTCGTGAAATGAAACTGAAGATTTCCTCAGCAATGCGTCTGTAGCGCGATTCTTCCGTCAACTGATAGGCGCGGAGATATACCTTTGCCAATTGCGCGTTGTCGTAAAGCATTTTCTCAAAGTGGGGTACGAGCCATTTCGCGTCAACAGAATATCTGTGAAAACCTCCGCCGATCTGGTCATACATTCCGCCGTATGCCATCATATCCAGTGTATGCGTCACCATTTTTAACAGAGAGGCATCGAGGGTGCGTTCGTATTCACTGAGCAGGAGTTCAAGATTGGCGGGACTTGGGAATTTCGGTGCGCTGCCAAATCCGCCGTAGGCGTTACTATAACTGGTTCGAAGGTAATCCAGTGCTGCGTTGATAAGAGATCTGTTAAGTGGCTTGGCAGTCAGTGATGTGAAACCTCTGCTCGTTGCCATCGCAATGGTTTCTGAGATCTGGTTGGCGGATTCGATCACTTCCGCTTCTCGTGTTACCCACGCTTCATGTACTGCATCGAGGATCGTTGGGAATCCGGGTCTGCCGGGCATATCCGTTGGAGGGAAATAGGTACCAGCATAAAACGGTTTTAACTCAGGGGTAAGGAAAACGGAGTTGGGCCACCCGCCGCGCTGGGTCAGGAGCTGCGTTGCTGTCATATAGATTTCGTCGAGATCGGGACGCTCTTCACGATCAATTTTGATATTGATGAAGTCTTTATTCATCATCTCAGCGATTTCTGGGTTGGAGAAGACTTTCCGCTCCATGACGTGGCACCAGTAACATGTGGAGTAACCGACAGAAAGAAAAATAAGTTTATTCTCTTTCTTCGCTCGCTCTAAAGCCTCATCGTTCCACGGATACCAGTCTACGGGATTATGTGCGTGAAGGAGCAGATAGGGACTGGTTTCCTGGATGAGTCGATTGGTCCATTTCCATGAGCCGTCTGGGTTTTTGAGTGCGGTTTCATCGGCATTGGCGGTCCACACTACATTAAGAAGGAACAAATAGACAAGTATCTTCTGTATTATATTTTTCATACTGGAAACCTCTGCAATTAGTGCGGCGTGCGATGAATCGCGCTACTACAAACAAATGCCTTTTTTATTAATTAAGTGCTAATAGTATAGCATAGTTATTGCACGAGTGCTTGCTGTGCGATAGCGCGTCCGCGATCCGTTAAGATTAATAGCGTCTCGTCTTGGGAGACGCATTGGTTATTTAGCGCGTATCGGACCACCTGATTTGCAAACGCGGGATCCCATCTGAGATGTTCATGGAGGTGAGCTATCTCGGATTCTGCCTCTGCTTCGGGGAGACCTTCGTGGTTCAGGAGATGGATAACGAGCATCGTCTGGGCAAACTCCCACTTTTGGCGTGCATGCCTACGCGCAATAGCAATGACCCCACGGTTCGGAACAACCAGAAAAACTAACACGAAAATAAGCAGTGTCATTGTCGCAATTGCGCCTGCAATTGAGACATCAAAGAGGTAGGCAACCCAATATCCCGCGACAGCGTTCACGCTTCCGATAATCGCACTGAGAATGAGCATCCGTGTGAGGCTGTCTGTCATGAGATAAGCAGTAGCAGGGGGTCCAGCGATAAGTGCGACGACTAAAATTGATCCGACGGCATCAAACGCGCCTACGGTTGTCATGGATACGAGAGTCATTAAACCGTAGTGGATCAAGGCGGGAGCGAATCCCAGCGTGGCAGCTAAACTTGCGTCAAATGTTGCTAATTTTAATTCTTTGTAGAACAAGAGAATAAAGGTAAGGTTCAACACGAGCATCACGCCCATGACGTATAGAGAAGCGGGACCCAGGTCGTAGTCGGCAATTTTTAGCCGATTGAGAGGTGCATAGGCGAGTTCACCCAGGAGGACTGCATCTATATCCAAGTGAACGTTCCCGGCAAATCGCGAGATTAGGATCACCCCGATACTGAAAAGTGCGGGGAATGTCAATCCTATCGCTGCATCTTCTTTGATGAGTTTCGTACGTTGCAACAATTCGACGAAAACAACGGTAAGCACACCCGTCCCGGCGGCAGCAAGAATTAGGAGCGGTGACGACAGGCTTTCCGTGAGGAAAAAGGCAAGCACGATACCCGGCAGAATGGCGTGGCTAATCGCGTCGCTCATTAGGGTCATCCGTCGCAGGACTAAAAATACACCAGGCAAGGAACACGCCACTGCTGTGACAATCGCAATGAGTTGGATATCAAGGTGTCCCTGCAACATAGCGTTAGTCGCCCCCTTGTTGTGGCTCTTTAAACAATCCACCGGCTGCTGTTTTCAGACCTCGTCTGTTTCGCTGCTGACGCGTCCAATCCCACAATAGCCCGCGGTTCGCGGCAAAAAGGATCGAGAATCCAACTATAACAGTTGCACATAACACAATCGTTGGACCTGTTGGGATGCGTGAAGCACTACTGCTAATAATGGTTCCACTCACTCCAGCCAGTGCGCCAAAACATGCAGCGAGGAACATCATTAGGCTGAGTCTATCTGTCCATTGCCGTGCTGCAACTGCTGGTGCGACCAACATAGCACTCATCAGCACAGCACCAACTGCTTGCAAACCGAGAACAATCGCTATAACAAGGAGACTTGTCAACAGAATGTCGAGGGCGCGGGTCGAGAATCCGAGTGATGCAGCGAAACCTTCATCGAAAACCAGTAATTTTAGTTCTTTCCAAAAGATAAACGTGATGATGATAGCGATGCCACCGAGTATGCCTATTGTCAAAATATCGCGCTTCAGCATTGTGGCGGCTTGTCCGAAGAGGAACGTATCTAATCCGGCTTGATTTGCATTGCCAGTGCGCTGGATCAGTGTGTGGAGTACTAAACCGAATCCGAAAAAGGTAGAGAGCACGATACCGAGTGCGCTATCATATTTGATACGTGTCATCCTCACAATGCTCATTATGAGGAGTGTGCCTAACCATCCGGCGATGGCTGCACCGAGTACCAGAATTAATGGCGTTTTGCTTCCGGTCAGCAGAAATGCGATTGCGATACCGGGTAGTGCGGCATGTGAGATCGCATCGCCGAGTAGGCTCTGTCGGCGTAAAACGGCATAGGTACCGAGCGAACCACTTACGGCACCAAGGAGTGCAGCACCGATGGCAACTATCATGAGCGTATAATCAAAGTGGTTTAGGATATTAATAATTTCCATGTATTACGGGATATATCGGAATCGCGGTTGAAAACCGCTCCCACAATAATAAATTGAATAATTGGCGCGGTTGGTGTGAGTTACGGCATACGGAGTATGCCTACTACTATGAAGATGTTACGGCATACGGAGTATGCCTACTACTATTGGTTTTTTATGAATGCGACGCGACCGCCGTAGGTTTCGCGTAAGTTGTCAGGTGTGAACGTTTCAGCGACAGGACCACTGGCAACACGACGTATATTCAGTAGCATCACCCAATCGAAATAGTCTTCTACAGTTTGTAGATCGTGATGGACTACGACGACGGTCTTTCCATTTGCTCGGAGTTCCTGTAGTAGGGTTACAATTGCGCGTTCTGTGGTGGCATCGACTCCTTGAAAAGGTTCGTCCATTAGATAAATTGTTGCATCTTGAACGAGCGCGCGTGCGAGGAAAACACGCTGTTGTTGACCGCCAGAGAGTTGGCTTATTTGTCGAGCCCTATACTCCTCAAGACCGACTTTTTCCAATGCATGCATAGCGAGTTCCCGTTCTTGTTTTCCGGGTCGACGGATCCATCCAAGTGCACCGTACCGTCCCATCATCACGACATCCAAGACGTTTGTCGGGAAGTCCCAGTCAACAGTGCCGCGTTGTGGCACGTAACCGACGATTCTGCGCTGCGCCTCATAGGGTTTGTCGTAAATCAGGACGTTGCCAGCTGCGGGACGCACTAATCCTAAGATAGCCTTAATCAACGTCGTTTTACCTGCGCCGTTGGGACCAACAATCGACAAAAGCACACCTGGTGGAACATCAAGATCAATGTCCCATAAGACCGGTTTATCTTGATAAGCAACCGTCAGATCGGTTACCTCAATGGCTTTTGTTTCAAGAGGTTGCAATTTAGTATCCTGTCGTAGAAGAGGTATGGGCACTCGATTTGCCTATCAAGGCATTCACAATTGTATCAATATTGTGGCGAACCATCCCGATATAGGTGCTTTCAGGAGTTCCTTGGTTTCCCATAGCGTCGGAGAAAAGTTCTCCACCAATTTTCACATCAAACCCCTTTGATTTCACTGCTGCTTTCACTGCTTCAAGACTTCTCGAAGAGACAGAAGATTCGACAAAGATCGCTGGGATGCGTCGCTCAGCAATAAAGGTTGCCAACTTCTGTACATCAGCGATGCCAGCCTCCGTTGCGGTACTAATTCCCTGTAGTCCGCGGACCTCAAATCCGTAAGCCTTTCCAAAGTAGTTAAAAGCGTCGTGTGCTGTGACGAGTACGCGTTTCTCAGCAGGGACGCGTTCCGCTTGCGTCTGGACATACTGGTGAAGTTCCGAGAGTTTAGCAAAGTAGCGTTGAGCATTGGTCCAATACGTTAGCGTATTGTCGGGATCAAATTCACCCAGAGCATCGCGAACCGTTCCCACCGCTTTCATCCAGAGCGTCACATCAAACCATAAGTGTGGATCGTATTGTCCGTCAAATTCGGGTGGTGTTAGTAGTAGACTCCGGTCAACAGCACTTGTTACGGCGATGGTTTTAGTATTTCCCGACATCTTAGCAAGGACATCACCCATTTTCGATTCAAGGTGCAATCCATTATAGAAGATGAGGCTCGCTGAATTGAGTTTCTGGACATCACCCGCACTGGGTTTATAGAGATGGGGATCTACACCGGGTCCCATCAACCCTATCACTTCAACGCGATCACCACCAACGTTCTTGACGATATCGGTAATCATTCCTGTTGTCGTGACGACGCGGTATTTTCCAGCATCCGATGCGTCGGGTTGCTTCTTTGGATCACAGCCAGTTCCGAAGAGAAGAACTGCCATACACAATGAAATGTATAATAATCTCTGCATAATTTTAATTCCCAAACATGAAATGTTCTAAAAATTTCCCGACGAGATATCCAACTCCGGCAACACCGAGTCCAACGGCAAACATGTCAATCCCGCTGCGAAACAAACCGCGTCCTGTAAAAAGGCTTCTTGCTGCACCGACAGCAAAGTGGGAGAACATCGCAAGTGTGAACGAGATCCACATAGCAAGCATACCTTCCGTAAAGAGGAATGGTGCGACAGGAATAAATGCGCCGATAGCCGTCGCGAGTCCGGTAATCCATCCTTCCTTGACAGGCGTTGTATGCATCTCACCAATCTTAAGTTCCAACTGGATCTTTTCCTGTAATGCTCGTTCAGGATCACTCATTATTTCTTGCGCGAGGATCCGTGCTTGATCTTTTGGGATGCCACGAGTGGCGTAGATGAGTGCGAGTTCATCTTCCTCAATATCTGGCATTAGGCGAATTTCTTCTTTTTCAACCTCAATTTCGTGTTCATAGACTTCCTGTTCACTTTTGGCGGCAAGGTATCCGGAAGCCCCCATAGACAAAGCGTCGGCTACTGTTCCAACAATACCAGTCACAAGAATAGTGGAGAGATCAGACGTAGCAGCGATAACCCCAGCGACCAATCCGAAGTTTGCGGTTAAACCGTCGTTAAATCCATAAACGATGTTCCCTAACATACCGCCGGATTCGGTTTTATGCCAAGGTTCGTCGGTTGATCCGGTAAGTTCCTGTAAACTTTCTGTGTGCATCGCGGATTCTTTAGCTAAAACGAGTGCGGTCTCTTTCGCATCTGTCAATGTGCTACTTCTATGAAGTGCGAGATAACTTTTGACTTCTCCTGCTTCTTCATTCAGCATCTGTGTCAGCAGGAATTCACTCCCAAATCGTCGGGCGTACCACGCCATCAAACGCGCTTTCAATGTTGGACGCTGCACCTTGAACGTTATATCATAAGCCATGAGCATTTCTCGCCAACGGTCTACATGCCGACTTTCTACCTCAGCAAGTTCGGCTAATATCTCTTTCCGATCGACATCCGGTTCAAGCCCAGCGAAAACATCATAAAGAAAACAGGCATCCATCTCATCACGTAAATGTTGTTTCCAGACCTTGATTGTTTGGGCATCAGGTTTTGTTTCTTTTTTTTGTTCCATTTTTTGGGTTCCTTTCTGTGATAAACAAGGCACATGAGGGCGCGCCTATTCGGTTTCTGTATCTTGCACATTATCGACGAAAATGTGTTTTGCGGCTTCACGTCCAATAACCACCTGTTTGCCCGCAATGTCGATCGTAAAAGGACCATCAAATGGAGCTACCTCTTTCACACGAAACGCTGTGCCTGGATAAAGGTTGAGACTACCCAAGTGCCGGAGCAACGCTGGATCGGCATCATTTACTTCAGCGACAAGACACGATTGTCCGTTCTGTAATGCTGTCATCGGAATATGTTCTGTTTGTGCGACGACGCCATTTTTATCAGGTATCGGTGCGCCGTGTGGGTCGGCAGTTGGATAGCCGAGAAATTCGTCCATCCGTGCCTCCATGTCTTCAGAAATAACATGCTCGAGTTTTTCGGCTTCATCATGAACACCGTCCCATGGCACACCGAGTGCCTTGACTAAGTAAAGCTCGAGCAATCGATGATGCCTTATGATTTCAAGCGCGATCGCCTTTCCAGCATCCGTCAGCGTAACACCGCGATAGCGTTCATGGCTGACGAGGTTCATTGTTTTCAGTTTTTTGATCATCCCGGTGGCAGACGCCGGTTTCACGTTGAGATATGCCGCTAAAATACCGGTGGAAACTTTACCACCTTCTTCTTGTAACTTATAGATTGACTTGAGGTAGTCCTCAGCCGCATGTGTAAGCATCAATCTTTCCAATCCGCAGGGTACATATCAATGTGTGTACCGTTCACTTCGCGGTGTCTGGTAAGTCTATAACCTACCTAATTTTAGGCACTGTGTGCCAGAATTGTTAGATATACTAAGAAATTAATTTAGGCATACCTAAATTATACATTAATATAAAAAACCAGTCAAGAAAAATTTTCTTTTTTTATAGGTGAATTCGTTTTCGGTTATCGCAGTAATAGCAGTCAGGAGTAAACAGTAAGCGGTGGATTGTCCGAACCAGGATTTACAGGATTCAAGGATTTACAGGAGGATTAAACTTTTCCATTTTGACAACGTCTTAAAATATCAAACGGGGATGCGAAGAGACCAACATATTAATTGAAGTTCAGGCGTATGCTGAGTGTGGTATGAACATCACATCTGTGCAAGACACGGGCAGGGTTCTCGCCATATTGCTAATAAAATTTAAAAAATGTTTGCGAAACCTACGCCGTCGTCCCGTTTTTGATAACGGATAATTACCACTGACTCTATCTCAATTGAATTGAAAGGAATACGAATCAATGAAAAGTTTTTACAGATTCTTTGTCATACTTGCTGCTCTCAGCTGTTGCCTTAACCTCGCCTTAGCACAAGACGAGACAGAGTGGATGCCAGATGAGAACTTAAGAACGATAGTGCGTGAAACTCTTAACTTAGATTCAAATACCACGCTTACACAGCAGACGATGCAAACATTAGCCGTGTTGAATGCTGAAAATAGCGACATAACGAACATCAAAGGCTTAGAGTACGCGACACAATTAGGGACTCTAAATCTTGGTGCCAATGAAATTAGCGACCTATCTGTACTTGAAGAATTAACACACCTCACTGAGTTAGGTCTCAATTCTAATCGTATTCAGGTCATCACGCCGCTTGAAGGATTGATTAATTTAAGAAGGTTAAACCTCAGCTTTAACAGGATTAGCGACATCGCCGCGCTTACGGAATTGACGGAAATAACAGATTTAAACCTCACTGATAACAACATTAGCAATATCACTGCGCTTACGGAATTGACAAGAATCACAAGATTAGACCTATCGGGAAATGAAATTAAGGATATAACATCTCTGTCGGACTTAACGCAAACTACCTCGCTGAACCTATCGGACAACCAGATTAACAACATCGTATCCCTTAGAAATTTAACAGGAATCACGAAGTTAGACATTTTTGGGAACCAAATCGAGGACGTAACCCCGCTCACGAACTTGACGCAAACTACCTCGCTGAACCTCTCAGACAACCAGATTAGCGACATCGCAGCTTTAAGAAGTTTAAGGCGAATTACCAGATTAGAGATATCAGGAAATCAGATCCAAGATGTAACACCTCTTAAGAACCTAATTCAAATAACACACTTAGATCTCAGCGGCAATCAAATTAGTGATATTTCTACGCTTGAAGATTCAACTCGTCTAAGAAGATTATATCTCAACAGCAATCAAATTATGGATGTGTCAGCACTCACGAGTTTGGAAAACCTTGAGGTATTATGGCTCTCGGGGAACCCAATCAGCGATTTGACGCCGCTTCGCGAACTACACGAACAGAATCCAGATTTGAAAATGGATCTTGAACTCTACCAACTTGTGGCTGCAACGGGTACTACACTTGCCATTGAGAAACCGTCTGGTTTAAGTCCTAATAATTTCACTATCCGTCCTGGCGAATTCGTTCTCTTAGTACACACAGGTCAGGAAGATGTAAGTACAGGTGGCGATTTCAGAACCTACCGTTCGTATTATTCAGTTGGGGAAAACGCAACAGACACCGACTTCCCTAATTTGGATCGCTTTTTTCAAAATGGCGGACGGATTGAGTTAATCACGGATACGAATGAAAATCCGTTATCTTCCGGTAGAGGTCAACCAGAATTTGGTGACCTTATTATCACCGAGGTCATGTGGGGACTTGACGGATCTTCAGAAAGTAAACAGTGGATTGAACTATACAATGCTTCAAACCGGACCTATACTTTCGCTGACGGAAGTTTAAATCTCCGCTTTTCTAACGCCTCTGCGAATCCATTATCTGATGAGGCATTTACCCCCGCTCATAATTCTAACACACAGGCACAAGTTCTTGACCGTGTGAGCAACATAGGGAATACCACAAACCGCAGAGCCTGGAATGTTCCTGGACGCAGCGGCAATATTTCACAGAATCGGTCTCTCATATCCATGTATCGGGTGATTAATTACGCAACGGGCAACGCTCAGAATGGCACACGTGCAAGCAGTTGGAGAGCCTCAAGTGGTAGGGTGAACTTCAGCCCACCGAGTTACGGCACCCCTGGTGCAGAACATCTCCTTCCGTCGCCAACCACGCTCATTGACGCGTCGGAACGCCCACCTATGTTTTGGATAGAAGCGAGTGCTGGCACGCTTCGTCGTTTGACAGGAAACAGCGTAGAACACCTTATCCCAAGTGCCCAGAATGCAACGGGCATCGTTGTGGATGCAACGAGTGGCAAAATTTATTGGACAGAGAGACTGACCGGATCAAATGGGAAGATCCAACGTGCTAACATGGACGGTTCAGACCTTGAAGTAATCAAGCGATTAACGAGTGTCCCTCAAAGCGTTGCTATTGACACCACGAATGGCAAAATTTATTTGGCAAACACTTGGGGCAAAATACAACGCCTCAACTTAGATGGTTCTAAATTCCAACCGAGCCTCATCACGGGCTTAAAGTCTCCAAAGAACATCACTGTAGATACAGAAAACAACAAGATCTACTGGTCGGAAGGAGCGAACCTAAGACGTGCCAACCTTAATGGTTCAAATCGTCAAGATATTGCAACAGGATCAGGTCCAGTAACAGGTATCTCTGTTGCTGATGGCAAGGTCTACTGGACAGAAAAAGCGAATAGTCGTCTGAATGGTGGAAAAATTCAACGTGCCAACGCTAACGGATCAAATTCAGAACAACTTGTTACAATAGATGCATCTGCCCCGCTTGGTATCTCGGTCGACTTCGCGTCGCATAAACTTTACTGGACGAACTCGGACGGAGCAATTCGTCGCGCGGATCTCAATGGCTCAAACGTTGAAGACGTTGTCACAGGATCTGGGACACCTACAAGTTTCAGTGTGGGATCATCGCTTCAACCGATATATACATACACCCCGACTGGTACTGTAGTTGGTAACCCAGCAATATACTGGGCAGATGCGCAGGCATCCAAAATTCAACGCGTTAACCTAAATAACTTGAAGGTCGTAGACATTGTTACCGACGTTCCTGATTCATCGGCGATCGCCCTGGATTCGACGAATGGGGTAATCTACTGGGCAGAAAGTGACACTGGTAAAATCCGGAGTGCCGATTTTAACGGCGCAAACGTCCAAGACCTTGTCACGGGATTGGCTGCACCACAATCGATCGCTTTGGATCTTGTTAGCGAAAAAATATACTGGGCTGATCAGAAATGGGATCCTTTCACTGGAATTGTTAGCGGAAGTACAATCCAGCGTGCAAACCTTAATGGTTCAAATGTCCAAGACATTGTCACAGGATTGGGAACTGCAGAAGGTATTGCCGTAAGTGCCTCTACAGGCAAGGTGTATTGGACAGACTCAGAGACAGGTAAGATTCAACGCGCCAACCTCAACGGCTCAAATGTTGAAGATCTTGTCAGCGGCGTTCGCATGGCAAACGATATTGCCTTAGATGCCGCTGGAG
The DNA here is from genome assembly GCA_958295815.1 of Candidatus Poribacteria bacterium. Taxonomy (GTDB): domain Bacteria; phylum Poribacteria; class WGA-4E; order WGA-4E; family WGA-3G; genus WGA-3G. The sequence goes on from OY282374.1 coordinate 2,966,220, forward strand.
GTAAAATGTATTGGGCTGATTACGAAGGCAAGCATATATCGCGAGCGGATCTTAACGGATCCAACGTTGAGACCCTTGTCACAGGACTGGCAGGACCATCGGGTATAGTCTTAGATATAGCGAGACGCAAGATTTACTGGGTAGATCAGGTATGGAGTCCCGTCACGGGGAGCATTACCGAAAGTAATATCCAAGGTGCTAACTTTGATGGGTCAAATGTCCAAGAAATTCTCACAGGTTTTGGTGAACCGGCTGCTATTGCGTTCGGAGTTTTAGGAACATCAGACACTGACACTACACCAACGCACGCCGCCTCGGATGTAAATTCGGATGGCAAGGTTAACAACACAGATTTGGTGTTAGTGGCATTAGCGTTGGGACAAAAAGCACCTACTAATCCACGCGTTGATGTTAATGGCGATGGAAGTGTTAATGCAGCAGACTTGATCGTTGTTATATCGAATTTGGATGATGCTGTGGTTTTGGCGGCACCAGAGATAGGAACGAAGTTAACAGCGGTGGACCGAGCGTTGATTCAAGCAGAAATTAACAATTTGCGATTGGAAAGCGATGGTTCACGGACGTACCAGCGAACACTCGCGTTTCTCCAAAGTCTTTTGGCATCGTCAGTTCCTCAAAAAACACGTCTGCTTGCTAACTATCCGAATCCGTTCAATCCAGAGACATGGATTCCGTATCAATTAGCGAGTGGTACGGATGTGCAAATTCTCATTTACGATGCGAAAGGCACGCTTATCCGCCAACTGGAACTTGGGTATCAGCCTGAAGGCTACTACACCGAGCGGAATCGTGCGGCGTATTGGGATGGTCGTAACGCCTTAGGTGAGCGTGTCGCAAGCGGTATGTATTTTTACCAACTCCAGACCAATGAGGCATCTGCACTACGAAAAATGCTTATTCTCAAGTAGAATATTATATGGGCGGATTTTAGGGTTATTCAGTTTTCGGTTTTCACATGATTCCATGAAAGGTCGGGAATCGGAGTTCCCTCCTACAGTGAAATGAAGGTCGGGAATCGAAGTTCCCTCCTACAGTGAAATGAAAGGTCGGGAATCGGAGTTCCCTCCTACAGGAAAACTAATTGACGTGGGCGGATTTGTATATCCGCCCATTTTTTCTTAAAATTCGTTGAATACCTTCACAGGTTTGCCTGTCTCAATGGACTCCCACGCTGCTACCCCGACAGCAATGGATTTCGCACCATCAACCACATTCGGTGCCGGTTCTAAATCCTCCTCAAGACACTGCTGAAAATGCCGCATATATCGGATAACAGTTTGTCCGTGTCCGTAAACACTGGTGTCAAGTTCAGGTGGACATGTCATCTCTAAAGGTTCTCTTGCTGCCATTTTGTCGAGCATCAATTTTACATGACCCCCTTTGTTATCCGTAAAATCGCCAATCATCGTGCCTCCGCTCCCATAAACGGAGACTTGCATCATCGGCATCGGTGGGTGTACGATGTCGTAAAGCCCCATCGCTCTCGCAATCTGACCACTTTTAAACTTCAGGTTCAGAAAGAAATTGTTTCTCAATGGATATTCTGGTGTGAGCAGCCCTTTCGTGCCGTAAGCATGCACCTCTTCGACATCACCTAAGAAACTCCGCAGAATATCGACAGGATGCACAACGCCCCCAAACATCAAATCCTGTGGCTCATGGAGTCGCCACGGAGTGAAATCGTAGACCTCTCGCATATCATGGACATAATAAGCATCTGCCACCATGATGTCGCCCAGATCCCCATCATCAAAGAGACGCTTCATCGTCAGAAACTGGAGATCGAACCGCATTGTCTGCCCAACGAGAAATTTGACTTTGTGTTCACGGACCAAGTTTACCAACTGTTGGGCATCGGCTAAGGTCGTCACCATCGGCTTTGTGCAGACGACGTGTTTACCAGCCTCAATCGCTGCGATACAGTGTTCAGCGTGCAAATGGTCTGGTGAATAGACTGCGATGACAGAAATATCTTCACGTTGTACGAGTTGTTGGTAATCTGTTGTCCAGAAGTCCACGCCGATCTGCTGTGCATAGTTTTCCAATACATCTGCTCGCCTGGCGCAGATACCACGGAGTTCATATTTCAGGTCGGGTACATCTTTCAAAAGTGTGGCAGTTGACCCCATATTCGTAGGGTTCATCCCAATAACGCCCAATCCTATTGCCATTTTTGTCTCCTCTCTGAATCGGTTAACGTGCTGTTATTTTATCATAACTTCTACATATTGACAAGTGGGGGTTATAAGTTAAGAGTCGGGAATCAGAGTTCCCTCCTACAGGGATATGGGTTATGGGTTATGGGTTGTGGGTCATGGGTTGTCGGAGAAATACGGTCAGCGGTCAGTGAAAAGGGTTGTGGGTTGTGAGTTATAAGTTAAGAGTCGGGAATCGGAGTTCCCTCCTACAGGAAGCGTGGAGGAATGGAGTCGGGAAATGTAAAGCAAAGACAAATTATGCCGCGTATGGGCAAAATTTGGAGTTCCCTCCTACAGGAAAACCTTTGCTTTCTGCGCCAATATGATGTAATATTGTAATAACACCTACATTGGAGGCGTAATGACACAACCAGAAACACAAGGCGTTACGGGCTTTGATACCCAACGGACTGAATTGAAAAGTCTATATAGATGGATTTTTGAGTTCGGTGCGGTTTGCCTTGTCCTTTTTTACCTTTATAGTGCTGGCTTCGGAAGTGCCAGTGAGCAGTATCACATTGGCTTCTATCTCCTTCTTACCTACGTACTCATTGGATTATTCTACCGATGCCGACAGACTTCCCCAGCATATCGCCCCTCCCTTTTAGATATAGTACTGATCGCATGTAGCATCTTCACGATTGGATACTGGATCGTGGAATACCCAGATCTGGCAACCCGTGCGGGTAATTATAACCAACTTGATATTCTTGTAGGTGCCATTGCGATAGTGATTAGTTTTGAGGTGAGCCGTCGAACAGTAGGATGGGCACTGCCTATAATCGCTGTGATTGGAATATTATATGCGCTTATTGGTCGTTCTATGCCCGATGCGATTGCGCACAAAGGCTTTACACTACGGCGGATCGTTGAGCACAGTTTTTTCAATCAAGCTGGCGTTTTCGGTATCATGGCAAACGTGATGGCAACATACGTCATTCTCTTTATCTTCTTCGGCGCGTTCCTAGAGAAATCCGGTGTTGGACAATTTTTTATCAATCTACCGATGTCGATAGCTGGGCGTTCAACAGGTGGTGCAGCGAAAGTTTCTGTCATGACTTCCGGTTTTTTCGGATCTGTAGCGGGAAGTGCGATCGCGAACACAGTTGCGACTGGGACATTCACGATTCCCTTAATGAAACGGACAGGGTTTCGTCCGCATGTCGCTGGAGCGGTCGAGGCTTCGGCTTCTGTAGGTGGGCAATTCTTACCACCAGTGATGGGAGCGGGTGCGTTTCTGATGGCAGAACGAACAGGACTGCCATATAGCCAGATTGCGCTCTTATCTATTGTGCCAGCGATTCTCTATTTCCTCTCTGTCTGGGTGATGGTTCATTTTGAAGCAAAAAAACAGGGGCTTGAACGGATATCGGAATCAGAAACACCGAAATTCTTACCGTTGCTTAAAAGCGGTTGGTTCTACATATTACCATTGATCGCCCTGATCGGAATGCTCATTGCTGGATATACCGCCTACAAAGCAGCGTTCTTCGCTATTCTGGTTACAATCGTGGTGAGTTATTTTCGTCCAGAGACTCGGTTAACACCAAAGCGGATCTGGGAAGCGATGGTGAATGGGGCGAGAAATTCGCTTGCGATTGGTGGGGCGGTCGGTACTATCGGTATCATCGTCGCTGTTATCGACTTGACAGGTTTGGGACGAATATTCCCGGAATTAGTGTTAACGGTTGCAGGTACTAACAAAGCTTTGGCGATATTGTTTCTCGCCGCTGCTTCATTAGTGCTTGGTATGGGGATCCCTGTTACGGCTGCGTATTTAATTACCTCCGAACTCGCTGTGCCGATTCTGACGACTCCTGAAATGGGCATATCGGTCATTGCTGCGCATCTGATAATCTTCTGGCTGAGTCAAGATTCAAACATCACACCACCTGTTGCCTTGGGAGCCTACGCAGGAGCTGCTATCGCGCGCGCGGATCCCTGGAAGACGGGATGGTCGTGTTTCAAGTTTTCCAAACTTCTCTACGTCATGCCGTTGCTGTTCGCGTATACGCACATTCTGTTCACAGATGGCACACTGGTTGAATACATGTTGTCTGTGGCAAGTGCCGTCGTCGGTACGGTCATCTTTTCGATGGTTACAATGGGCTACTTTGTCCGAAAGACGCATTGGTATGAATGGATAGTGCTTGCGCTTGCGGCGTTCCTCGCCTACATCTACAACCCCTGGACATTCGTCATTGCGATAATCCTCGTTGTGGCTGTGTACATCATCCAGAAACGCTCAACATCGTAGCAAACGGTTTTTAGGGAGTGCCAGCAATTTCTTGAAGGCGTTGTAAGATTCCTTCAGCGGATTGTTGAATTCGTTGTTCATTGAACTGCTCGGCTGCCTCCCCAGCGCGAAAGGTGTTCCCCCGATAGTAGCGCAAGAAAATGATCCCACCCCATAACAAAGCATCTGTATAATGTCCTTCTAACGCTGCATCAACGGTGAGAAATCCGAACGCGCTATTCAGTAGAAGAGCGTTTACCCCGCCTCGCCAATTGCCAGCGTAGATTTGCCCAGCACCGGGGAGAATCGTCGATAAGGTCCTTGCGACACCGATAGACTTCTGTGATATATTAGCCGCCTCATCAAAAAGCGTATCAAGACTTTCATCAGTACTCCAGTCTTTTAGTACCTCGCGTGCCTCATCCCATCGAAATTGGTAGACATACGCAACCCCTCTTAAAAACTGTGCACGGCGATAAAACTGCGCAGATGCCGTTCGTAGCGTCACCTTAATCAATTCCAACTGTGCAAGATCGTAATCCTGGGCGGCGATTAGCGTCACGGCGAGTTCCAATTGGTATTCAGACTTTGATTCACTATCTTCGGCGTAATATGTTGCAGTCCGAAGTGCAGCGACCGCTTCCGTCCATAAGCCTTGTGCTCTGTAGGCGAGCCCAATATTGTGATATATCTCCGCAACACGTTCATCGTCTGGGTGGAAAAAGAGAAAGCGTTTATATTCGGTAATCGCAGCATCATAATTGCCTTGCGCTGAGAGGTGTTTGGCAAGGGGTAACGGAAGCTCTTCTGATGTTGCGGTGAAAGTGCCGAAAAGCGAGAATAAGATAAACGAGAAAAAAGATATAGAATAGTTTAAAGTTTTGGACACTGGAATGTATCTCCATATGTGATAAAAGACAGAGGATAGACCGAGGCAGCGGAGATAGTATAGGTTATCTTAATGGCATTTGTCAAGCGGGAATTAGTTTACATTTTGCAGAACGAACCTTTTGCAAGGTAGTGTGTCTAAATTTATGGTACACTTAAATATTACATATTGCTTTTAATTAAACACGCCTTTCCTAAAAGAGAGAATTGTTATGATGAAAACAGACACAAATCAGCACTCGGGACGTTTTGCCAATGCGCGCATGAAAGCCCTCTTTGTTGCACAAGACGCTAAACCCGAAAACGTAAAAGAAATCAACCTTGCCCGACTCACACCATTCCAACGCGGATTGCTCGTCACGGACGGGACGGTTACACGGTTCATTGAAGCGTATACACTTACACCGGTGGAGGTCGTGCTCCTACAACAAACGAAACAGACGCTATCCACTAAACACGTCTGGCTCAAACTGCCCGATGGAGAACAAGTCATCTCTCGGCAAGTGGTACTCCAAACCCACCGACAGAACGAAGCATCTCCGATAATTCATACTTATGCCGATTCGCTCATTGTGCCTCAACGTCTCCCGAAGTCCCTGCTGGATGGATTAAATTTTGACAAACAGGGATTAGGTGGACTTTTGCGGCGCAGTGGTTTAGAGACTCGGCGTGAGTTGCTCTGGTGTGGTATTGAAACCTTAACAGATTTACCACCTGCGGTTGCACACCTTGAAGGTGAAACGTTTATCAGTCGCGCCTATCGAGTGTTCACGAACCAAGAACCACTCATGCTGATTAACGAGAAGTTCCCGCTCTAATTTTGGGGAACAATTTTTAGCATTGGGTTCACATTCCCTTGCATCCATCTACATTTACTATTAAAACATAAAACGAAAGGAGAATATTTCTGATGAAATTTAAGATTCCGAGCATAATACTTGGAATACTACTATTAGCAGCATCATTTTGCTTTGGTCACGGTGATGAAGATGTCTCAGAGGACGTAGAGGCGGTAAAGTCAACCGGTTACTGGATCTACAATGATCTCGATCAAGGGTTTGCCGAAGCAGAGAAGACGGGAGAACCTTTGCTCATCGTTTTTCGGTGAGTGCCGTGAGAGTCCTGCCAAGGCTTCGACGAACAGGTTGTTCGTCACGATAAACAGATTAAAGATTTGATGGAGCAGTTCGTGCGTGTCCGTATGGTGCAAGGTAACGGTATGGACCTATCGCTGTTCCAATTTGATTACGATCTCACCTTCGCTGCATTTTTTATGAACGCTGATAAAACCATCTATGGACGTTTCGGCACACGTGCTGAATACGAAAATGCTGCGAAAGATATTTCAATTGAAAGCTTCAAACAGGCACTTGAAGCCGCACTCGCATTACATGCGGGATACCCAGAAAACAAGGCAGTTTTAGCCGCGAAGACGGGACCTGAACCCATAAAGAAGACGCCAGAGGCATTCCCTGCACTGTTGCGTTATTCGTCGACTTTGGATTTTAATAGTAGCATTGATCGACAATGTATCCACTGCCATCAGATTGGCGAGGCGCAGCGGGAGATCCATTGGTACGACCGGAAGGCGGTTCCAGACGCAGTATTGTATCCGTTTCCGATGCCAGATGTTTTGGGATTGCATTTTTCAGCAAAGCATCGTGCGAAGATTAGTAAAATCGCGTCTGGCTCGTCTGCTGAGAGAGACGGTTTCCGTCGTGCTGATGAAATCCTGACGCTTGACGGGCAGCCGATTATCTCTATTGCCGATGTGCAGTGGGTTTTGCACCGAGCACCGGAAGACACAACATTGCCAGCAACAGTAGATCGGCATGGAGAGCAAATTAACCTGACGCTTACGCTCAATCCGGGTTGGCGGAAGGGAAGCGACATCTCTTGGCGCACAACGACAGGCGAACTACGTCTTGTGGCACTCGGTGGTATGGTTCTTAAAGACCTATCTGATGCTGAACGTCAACGCAAGGGTATTGGTGAAACGGAAATGGCATTGAACGTTGAGACTGTCAGCCGTCGTGAGAGACGGTCAAGCAGTCAGACGAATGCGCAAAGAGCAGGTATCCGTCGAGGCGACATTATCGTTAGTTACGGTGACCGCACTGACCGGTTAACGGAAAGCGGTATCATCGGTTATGTGCTACAAGAAAAGCCTCAAGCGAAGACTTTACCGATAAAACTTCTGCGGAATGGAGAGCAGGTTGCGGTAGAGCTTTCACTTGAATAATTTAAAAACGGGAAATCCACGGATTGGATAATCCGAGAACTTCCCTAATGTGTTAAAATCGAGGGGTGCGGAAGATTGGACTCTTAGCACCCCTTCGATCCAACCTGTTTATTGTATCATAAACTAAAACTAATATTATAAATTTTATCACAGCATATTTCGGCTTACAAGTTACGCAAAAATAAAAGGATTTGCATGTTACACAAAATTCTACTCACATTTACTGTACTGTTCATACTAAGTATAGTAACACTCAATATTATCGATATACCCACTGTTGAAGCAGAGAATACAGAAAAGATTGCTGAGATCTCTACAAAACCGTCAATTGTTGCTTTGTCGAGTGTTATGAATAGTTTCCGTGGATCGTTGAACAGCGATTTGCTTACTGCTGCCTCTTTCCCACTTGGGCATAAAGAATCTTACTGCTGGACGAATTTTCCACCGGCTATGGGTGGAGATCGCGGCGGCATCCGTTTTGGTAGATTGTCCACTGAACAGTTGACATTTTTCTATAATGTTTTGGATGCATTTTTGAGTGACGACGGTTATACCAAAGTCTCTCTCATTACAAAAGATGTTGAAACGCACCTTAGCACAATTAGACCCGGTTTTTGGGATCCGAATGACTATCATATTGCTTTATTTGGGAATCCAGAGACAGATGGATCGTGGGGTTTCCAGTTAGATGGACATCATTTAGCACTCAACTTTTTGGTACATGGCGATGAAGTCTCTATTGTTCCTGCCTTCATCGGAAGCGAACCTGCGACCATCAATGGTATTGAGGTACTTGATGACGAAAGAGGCAACGCTTTTGCATTAATGAGCAGTCTCGACGAAAGGCAGAGAGAGAGTGCCATTCAAACAGGTCGACGTGGACTTCAAGTGGGTGCTGGCAGATCGGTGGACCCATTCCTGAATTACGATTACTCCGATTTTGTGGGTATTGGTTTGAAGGCATCAGAGATGAGCGATACTCAAAAAGAAAACCTTCGGAACTTGATTAAGACGTATGTCTATAACCTTGAAACTGAGTTTGCGGATATCTGGATGACTGATATAGATGCTGGTATTGACGACACCTATTTCGTCTGGATTGGTGGGACCACCACAGACGATCAGATTTACTACCGTGTTTTCAATCCGGCTGTCTGGATCGAATACAACAATGAAGGCGGCGTCGGTGGTGGTGGACGCGGTCGCGGTGGCAGAGGTGGACGCGATAGAGGTGATCAGGACGGTGGCTCTCGTGGTAGGGGTTTGGATCACATCCATTCTATTACCCGATCGCCGAATGGAAAAGACTACGGTATCTTTGCTCTGAATCACGGTCCCAAGACACTCTTAGAACATTACACCCTTGAAGATCATCACAAAATGAGCGAGAAGTTATTTGATTATAGCATCACGGGTTTGCGAGATGCTGAACAGAAGGAGGAACATTAATGTTAGACGTGGTTTTAGCAAAAGTTGAGGAACAGTGTCGGGAAGAACGTGTCCCGATGTTGGGACCTGATAAGGCGCAATTGCTCGCCAGCTGCGTTGAAAAAGCGAAGCCGTCTTTGATTGTAGAGTGTGGAACAGCCATAGGTTATTCTGGGCTGTGGATATTACGTGTGCTAAAATCATTAGGCACAGGACGTTTGATAACAGTGGAAATTGAGGATACCAACGCGCATCGAGCACGTGCAAATTTCGAGGAAGCTGGCGTGGCAGATCTTGTTGATTCCCGCATTGGCGATGCCTCAGAGGTCCTGAAAACCATCCAAGTGCCTGTGGATTTTCTGTTTCTTGACAATAACAAAGACGGCTACTATTCCTGTTTTCAAGCCATTGAACCGCACCTAACGAATCCGGCAACGATTGTCGCGGACAACGTCGGTAGAGCGGATCAAATGGCTGATTATTTAGAGCATGTCCGTTCACAGTATGAATCTGAAACACATTGGTTTGAAAGTCGGCGACCCGGTAGGCGTGACGGTATGGAAGTTAGTATCTATCGTTGCTGATATGCGCGGTTAGAAACCTTGCCTAGCGAGTGCGGAAGTCGTAACTTCTTCCGTGTTCACATATTTTTCGGCTTTACAATAATAAACAAAGGTGTTCATACATAATCTTGTAAAATACTATGAGGCAGAATAAATTAACCGATTACAATAGGTGATACGGCAAACAAAATATGGGTGAAATGCCCAATCTCTATAGTGCTACGCAAAATAATTAGGAACATCTTGAAAATAAATTAAGAGGAATATATAATGAAACAATATTACGTCTCAGTTGCCAGATGGAATTGGTTATTTAGCATTTTATGCGTTTTCATTTTGATAAATAGTGTCAACGCCGAAGAGTGGATTCAAAAAGCTGATATGCCAATTCCTCGACTTTTTTTCTCAGTATCTGCTATTGACAACGAGATTTATGTTATCGGTGGAATGCTCGCCGATCCGCTCGACGTGGTTGATGCTTATATCCCAGAAACAGATAAATGGGTTCAGAAAGCGAGCCTACCATCTGCACGAGCGGGCATCGTCACTTGCGAAGTTGATGGGAAAATTTATGCTATTGGGGGTTGGGATTCTCAAAATCCTGCTCTTGGAACAGTTGAAGAATATGACCCGACTACGGACACATGGACACAAAAAGCTGATATGCCTACACCACGCTCGTTTTTTGCAGCCGTTGTTCTCGGAGGTAAAATCTACGCCATCGGTGGAGTCGATCAAAATGTCGGTCCCGTGTTATCGGCTGTTGAAGAATATGATCCGGTAACGGATATATGGACACAAAAAGTTGATATGGTAAATCCTCGCTCCGGAATGGCTGCAGCAACCGATGGAAAAAAAATATATATCATTGGCGGGACCTCAGCTGTGCAAGGTCCTGTTCTAAAAACCGTTGAAGAATATGACCCGTTGACTGATACTTGGTCCGAGAAAGCAGATATGACAACACAGCGAACCGCTTTAGCAGTCGCGGTAGTGGATTCAAAAATTTATGTGATCGGAGGCACATCAGTAGTGCAAGGTCCGGGACTCGCAACCGTTGAAGTATATGAACCAATCACCGACACATGGGAAGAAGGCACGGAAATGCCAACATCGAGAGTTTTCTTAGATGCTGGCACTGCAAGGAATAAAATCTATGCAATTGGCGGGGTCGTTGAAGGCTTAGGTCCTGTGATTCTTCCAACTGTTGAGGAATTCACCCCGCATGGACTGAACGTAGCGGCATTGGGTAAATCTCTCACGTTCTGGGGAAAAATTAAAAAAGAGAATTAGAATTTCATGTAACGAGCGTTAAAAATATGTAGGTGCGCTTTGCAAGCGAACCTCCTAACGAGAAACTACTAATAAGGAGACGCTTACCTATGATGACACATTTCACTACTGACTGTAAACTGCGACCATTTGTGCGAAGCGTCAATTTTTTTCTTTTACTCTGGATGTGCATCCTATTCATTCCACACGGTGTCGATGCGCACACCGAACGCGAGTTACCACGGATGACAGCACACCGAACTGCTGAGGAAATCAAGATCGATGGAATTCTCGACGAACCTGTTTGGCAAACTGTAGAACCGATCCGTCAGTTATATCAGATCCAACCCGACCAAGGCGAACCAGCGACAGAACCGTCCGAAGTGCGAATTATGTATGATGACAAAAAACTGTACTTCGGATTTATTTTTTTCGATGAGATGGATAAGATCGTTGCTAATGACATGCGTCGAGACTCTTCAGGTTTGCGATCCAATGACTACGGTTTTCTGTTATTAGATACTTATAACGATAGGCGAAATGCTGTTTTCTTTCGGTTTACTCCGGTCGGCGGAATGGAAGACACGGCGGTATCTAACAGCGGTGGTAGTCTCAATACAAGCTGGGATATTGTATGGGAGTGCCGTTGTAGAATTAACGAAGACAATTGGACAGTGGAAATCGCCATTCCGTTCAGCCAACTCCGTTTTGAACGAAGCGATTCGATGGATTGGGGTATAAATTTCGGGCGGGAAATTGCACGAAAACAAGAAATTGACGCATGGAATGAGGCTCCGAAGACGTATGGTGGACTGGCAAAGTATCGCACTGCATACTTCGGCACACTTGAAGGAATAAAGGGTATTACACCGTCAAGCAATCTGGAATTGCTACCTTATGTATCACCGGGAGCAAGTTACGGATCGTCAACAGAGGAAACTGAAGGTGTCTTTGAAGGTGGCTTGGACTTAAAATATGGTGTAACACCAAACCTGACTGCAGATCTGACCATTAACACCGATTTTGCTCAAGTAGAGGCTGACCAAGAGCAGGTGAATCTTACTCGTTTTAGTCTCTTTTTCCCGGAGCAGCGTCCATTTTTTTTGGAAGGTGCGAGTATCTTTGATGTAGGGATTCCACGTCCAAGTTTCCGCAGACCACCGCCTTTATTGCTCTTTTATAGCCGTCGTATTGGGCTTGCGAAAGGACGTGCTATTCCCATTCTCGGCGGTGGTAAAATGACTGGAAAAATAGGTCCATACGGTATAGGAATTCTGAATGTGTTAACGAACCCGTTTAAGAGTGACGAGTTTGTTATAGGGCAACCCCAAGTCGATGAACCTCGAACAAACTACTCGGTGGTTCGGGTGAATCGAGACATTTTAGCGGGATCAACCGTCGGAGGAATCCTTATCCACAAGCAAGACACTGATGCATATAATCACACAGCAGGACTTGATTTTTCGTATCGTCCGACGCGAGAGATTAATGTTCAAGGGTTGTGGTCCCGGACCTTTGAAGAGGAAGTTTCGGGAAATAGTAACGCCTTCTATATTGGTGGCGATTGGCGGACGAACCTGTTTCGAGCTAATGGCTCATACACAGACATTGGCGAAGACTTTAATCCTGAAGTTGGTTATATTCGACGCACGGGCGTCCGTCAATTTCGAGGAGATGCGAGTTATACCCCGTGGCCCGACAAATTTGGCATTCGCGAAATTCAGATCGGACCAGAAATCGATCTTGTTCTGACACAAGAGTTCGAGTTGGAAACCCAAGAGATAACCTTTGACACGCAATTCGAGTTTGAAACGGGTGATGACATTGGGTTCCAAGTCAAGAACACAATAGAAAATCTTGATCAGAATTTTCGGGTTCAAGGGGTGAGCATTCCAGCTGAGGATTACAATTTTACATCGTTTCAGGTATCTGCCCGGACGAGTAGCAGTCGGATGATCGCTGGACAACTGCAAGTGGAATTCGGCGAGTTTTATAGTGGCACGAGACGTGGTTTCTTAATAGATGCGACCGCCAGACCAACTGCCCGTCTGAGTATAGAACCGTTCATTGAATTTAACCGGATTACGTTACCGGATGAGGAATTCGATGCCAATGCTTTTGGGGGACGGGTCAGCTATTCATTCTCAACTACGCTTTTCACGAAGTTGTTTACGCAATGGAGTACCGATAGGGACATGTTCTCCACCAACTTCTTGGTTAATTACATCTATCGTCCCGGTAGCGATTTCTACCTTGTCTTTGACCAGAGTTATGACACCCGTGACGGGGGAGTCAAACTTCTCGGTTGGACTGTTGTTGGGAAATTGACGTATTGGTGGAATCTGTAAGGGATAGGAGCAGTTAGGTGTCTGAATCGCGGATTTAGCAGATTACTCCGGTGTCCCTTCCCAGTAACGTGCGGGAACCCTGGTTGGAAACCGCACCTACCTAATGTGCCCAGGGTCTCGCCTGTTTGATTGCGAGTTTGCCTTCGCTTGTAATTTTGAACTCAATTTCCATAGCGAAATCCGGTGTGCGTCCAACGGGAGCGTAGAGCTGACTGAACTTGTTGTGTATCAAACCAAGATAACCATTCAGTTCACGCAAGTAAGCATCCGTCAAGATCTGTTCGCTATTTTTTGTTCGATTGGAAGTCGTCACAACCCGATAGTTATTGCTATCCCACCAATCCATGAGAATTTCTTCTGGAATAGACTGCTCTTCGGGGTTCGTTACGAGGTCCTCGCCGATCTGGGTGTTGAGGTAATAATTCCCCACCGTCTGATAGACGACATCATTGCTTACAGCCACGCCGTTCGCTAATTCATTTTTAAAATTAGGATGGACAAGGACTCCCATAGCGGTGGTGAGATGGTCGATACGATAGAAACCACGTGCTTCAAATGCCCGAAAATTCCAGAGGCTTGCAAATACCTGTTTAATCGACTTCGACAGGTGCCCTTCGTCCGGCTGATGCGTGTAGGAGTCGTATAAACCAGCACCGCTGAAACCGGGTAGATCCTCGTTATTGGTGCTGGAGCGACATCGGAGAGGGGTCCCTTCTGGAAATGCGTTATGTAATTCCGCCAGGGCATCTATCATCCACGCAGGCATTTCGCCTTTCTCGATCTCATCCGCAAATTTTTTCAGTTCAGATGCCTTTGCGTCGTGCGAATTCTGAAAAGTTGCGTCTTTGAGCAACGCCTCAATTTTCGTATAGAAGCCGTTGTGTTTCATGAATTCATCATAGAAATAGAACGGTATCCCGAAGCCATTAGGCACAGTCCCCTCAGAAAATCCGAACGTGCGGAGTGTAGCGATATTAGCCGTTTTCACACCGAAGCCGGAGGCATCTGCAAACCCAATGTCATCAAGCGGCAAAATCTTTGTAGCAGAGAGATCTCGTTCAGGTTTTTGGGTTTTTGACGGACGTAAACCGGCAAAATGAGTTTCTACCTCTTTAAGGGTTGCTTCTCTAATTTCAAAGCCGTCGGCGTTCACCTCATAGTAGACGTACTTGCCGATGAGTGGCGCGATAGCACTACTTTTCCACGCCTCGGCTATAAAGGCATTGGGAACTTTGTCCTGAATCGCGCGAAGGTTGACGTGTGAAAGTGGCGTTTGCCGAACACCAGTGATAACACCAGCAACTCGCGGCATCTCGTTTGGCAAAGTTTTGGCGATGACAATGTCGCGGACAGTAGGACGTTCATCTGGTTCCAAAACACGGAGTCGACCGAATGAGAATGCCTGATTCAGCGGCAGGTAGCCGATATTGGCATACAGATCGTCCTCAAAATAAACGGGGAACTTCGCTGCATCATAGAGCGATTTTTCGCGATTATAAATGCCGATGGCACCCCACAACGGACAATAACCGAGCCGATTTTTCAGGATTGGCATTTTAGCAACGAGTAGATCGTGTGCCAGTTTAATTTCCTCATAGGGAAATGCGTCGTTTGGATTAAATTCAAAGGTATAAACCCCTGGTTCACCATTCGGAGCTATGGATAGGGGGCGATAACTGAGTACGCCACGCATTTGTCCCTGCCCGCGTTCCAAACCGGCAGCACCCATGAAACTGCCATGGGAACGATGCGTTTCTGTGTTCATGAAGTAAAGTTGTGGATTTTGTGTGTGTGTATTCTCAATCTGAAATTTTACAAATTCAATTCCGGTCAGTTGGGTGTCGATACGCACCTCAGTTCCCTGATATGAGAGTTTTTCGAAAGTTTCTCGGTCAGGAATCGTGGCTGTGCCATCCTTGAATTCGACCTGCTCTGGATCGAGGCGTGGTCCTGAAGGTTCTCTGGAACCGCGTCTTCTACCGAATCCACCTCTTCCGCGGGATCTATCGCGCTCTCCACTTTGCATTTCACGTATCTGACTCTCACTGAATTGGGTGCCTCTGGTATCTTCGAGCCTCATTACTCTAATCATGAGTTCTTTTTCAGATGTACTGAGTTCACCATTCTTGTCGAGATCGAAACGGGTTTCTTCCTTTGAAAGTGCGTCTTGCGTCCAAGTCGTTAGAATCGCTATTAGTGAAAATAACAGTGTGCACGCGAAAACTGCTATGATAATATGTTTTCGTTTCATTCGATTTACCTCGCGAACAATTGAGATTTTTTAGAACATACACCTTTCTGTTATGTTAGGCAGATAAGTAGTGAATTTGTTCAGAAAAGATAGAGATTCGCGTTTAAAACTGAATTTATGGGTATTGAGATTTTGGTAAGAAGCAGTTAGTGGCGAGGTTAGAAACCTCGCCAGCGGGAGTGTTTTGGCGGTTATTGTCCATTGAAAAGCACATCTTTATCAGACTACGTTCTGCTTTTCAGTTTCGCCCAAGCGGTGGTTAGTTTCGCTTGAGGAGAGACGGCTGCGAAACCAAGTGCGACAGATAATCCAGTGTCAGCAACCGCTTTCACATCATTATCTGAAAGTGCGACATTGAAAAATGCGATTTCATCAATGTGCCCTGTGAAAGCCTCCTGTTTGTCATCTCTGGAGCCGATATACTTAGGTCCCGCTCTAAATGGACCTGCGGCAGGGTTAGATGCTTCTAACTCACCATCGACATAGACCTTCACTGTTTTACCGTCATAAACGCCTGCAATCTGATGCCACTTATCATCGTTCAGCAAGGATTTAGACCACGTATTATGGGGAATCGGTTGTGCACACTGTCCAGCGAAATTTAATTTGTGATCCCTCAATGTCAAGATAACGTCGCCGCAAGGACCTACGATGATGTCAGACCATGCGGGGGCTGCAGGTGTTTTAATCAAAGCGAGAATCGACACTTTGTCCTCATAATCAGAAAAGTCGCCGACAGCAACATGACCTCCACCCTCAAACTGTAGGGCTTTTCCGAACTTTCCATCGTCCCATTGGGCATCAACAATTTCTCCGTCATTTCCATTTTCGGAAGAATCTGTTGCAGTGCCGCCTTTACCTTCTTCAAAGAACCATATTCCCAAAACTGCATCAGGATCAAGCTCGGCAGAACTTAGATCTGGAATCATGAAACAGATGCAGATCAGCGTTCCGTATACCAAAATTGCTTTTTTTAGTTGGATTACTCTCATTTTTTACCTCCACTTGTGAATGTCCGGTTTAATGACACTAATTCCATTAACTTCCCCTATACACATACCGCCCCGCTGGGGCTCTATCCTGGGGGCAGACAGCATTTCCTACACACATGCCACCCCGCTGGGGCTGATGTCAGTTGATTACTCAGATTTTCTTTTCTAAGATCCTTCTTGAAGAAATACAAACACAGAATATTAATGCAGGTTCTTAACGAGAGTTGACACTACTTCTGGGAAACAGCTTGAACAAGACACAAATTGTCGATAATTTAGAAAATGTAAATGAACGGTTTAAAATACTTTATGAGTATTTAGATTTTGGCAGTCAGCAATCAGCGGTCAGAAACAGTCGGGGGCGGAGATCCCTCCTACAGGGAACGAAAACAGTCGGGATTCGGAGATCCCTCCTACAGAAAATATATATGTCAGAAACTCGCGGTATCGAAAAATTAGAGAGGACTCATACTACAGGTTCAATAATCAGATAACTGATACTCTTTGCTTGCATCTCAATTGGAATTTCGATGTTGTAATTCCGGTCAATTTTGTACTGTTTGGGTTCTCCTTCTCCTTCACGAACCATGGCAATTTCAGACAACCCAGTATAATAGATCGGCAATTTCAAAGTGATTTGTTGCACCATATGCGTAGGATTATAGAGCATAGCGAGTCCACATGGGCTGATTTGGGCGTTGGTGTGAAGTACACAATCAATGGAACGCCCATCTGGACGGTGCACGTGAATCAGGTCAGAATCCAATATTGTGCGATACTTTTTGTAGAAGTCAACCCATTTCTTAACGACAACTTTGGTCTGTTGAGTATCAAAAAGACGGGGACCGCGATAGCATGCAATCACACCACTGCCGAAGTTCTGTGCGAGATGTGATTCGTAGTCATCAAGGTGTTCGCAAAGCGGCTCAAATGTTGCGGCTTCTCCGCCACCGTGGTACTCTACTAACGGAACGAACATCCAGCCCATGCTTGGTGTTTTTTCATAGGTGCCGTCGTAGATGTTCTGCCGGGATATTAGAATTTGACGTTCCCGGGGTAAACTGAAATTCGTTTCGCGATAGCCCATACCACATTTGTTTGCCCCGTTGAGGTAATACGAATCTGGCGAGTTGATATAGATACCTCGTTTTCGGCATTCGTGGTAAAAATGAACGCACGCTTCCCACTGGCGCAACTGTGAATCTGCCAAGCCGTTATGATGGTCATGTGTCGTTGCAGCACAGATGTCACCATGATAAGGTCCATCAGTCTCTATGATATCCATTCCAGTTGCGTCCATGAAATTCAGCACTCGCTGGAAATAACCGTCTGCCCATCTGCTGGCGAGACATGCACTTTGTCCAAATCGACTTCCGGGTTGCCCAGTGTCTGGGTCAACGCAGTTGAAGTCTTCACCGACATTCCGCGAAGCACACATTAGGGTATACCCACCGAGTTGAATACCTTTGCGATGTGCATAATCGGCTAATCCCTTCATTGTAGCGATGTATTGCGGGTCTTCGCTCTCAATATTAAAGCCGCTGCCAAAGGTCATAATCACCATTTCAAATCCGACCTCGGCACACTGATCAATCGCCAAACGGACAGCGTCGGGTTCAGCACTCCGAACGTGCATTAGAATTGGGTTCTCTGTGACCTGTGGTGCGAGTGTGCGATACATCTTGCGGCGTGCGAGACCTTTTCGCTCTCGCGCGTCACTATCATGCAGAATCTCGAAAGTGCGAAAACTCTTGAAAGTCTCTCCCGGTTGAAGCGGTATGCCTGGACCGAGTGGATAGCTACTCGTCAGCAACAATGGCATCTGATAGTGATAATCGACTTGCGTCTTGTAATCTGCATCTGGACCCCACTGGGTCGTCTCCATTCCACTGAAGGCATAATCGCTCTCGACATGTAGCCGATGTTTCTCCTGCTCGTTGACTGCGAGGATCTCACAGCTTAAAGCATCCAGTTGAATCGGTTTTTGACTCTCATTGCGAATAGTGACCCATTTGGACATTACCGGAATACCTTGGTATAGTTCATAATGCACACAAACCTGAAGGGCATCAACGGATGGCGGAGGTGAGAACTCAACCGTCAGTGTCACACCCTCTGGCGGATATACTGACGATGTAGTAGAACGTCTGCGTACCCACGGGTAGCGAATTTCAGGTTCACTGACTCGATATTCGCGAAATTGAAATGCGTTTGTGGCACTGGTCAAGTCGGCAACCCAATTTGAATCAAGATAGGCGTAATCGGGCTGCCCTTTCAAGCCACCCACCTCAAATTGGTGTCCGTTAATCGTAAGGATCGCCTCGGGTTTGATGCCTCGGAGAAGACTGCTATCGGTAATTTGATTGGTATAATCGACTGTTGCGAAATTAGGTGAGGTGACGAATGTACGTTGGATGAGTCCATTATCGAGAATGAGCTGATTGTCGGTTTCTTCTACCGAAGCAGGCTGGCAAAAGGGCTGAACCAACCAATCATTTTGCTGTGATGTGTACTGCATATCAAGTCCCAATTTTGAGTGTCTCTACAGAAAAACAGAGCGAAACTCGCTGCTGTGTGCTTTTCATGACTTCAGTATAACGCTAAAAAAAAATAACACAAGAACAATTCTGTTAATACAGCACACCCACTTTTGAATTGTGGGTTGGATCAATCTATGATAAAATGTCAAACCACACTTATGAAGGAAGGATTTACTCATGCGAAACGTAATAAACACCGTATGCTGGCTAACGTTAGTCTATCTGATACTATCTGTCGGAAGTTTATCCAGTCTCGCGCAAGATGAACACACCGTTTTACTGTATACATTTGAGAGCGGTGCGGGTAAAGTCGTTAAAGACCTTTCCGGGAACAAAAACGATGGTGAACTCATGGGTCCCAAATGGGGTGCAGGCAACCCCGGTGGTGGACTCACCTTTGAAGGGAATGGTCCGAGACACTTTGTAGAGATACCTGATAGCGAGAGTTTAGATTTGGTTGAAGGACTTACAGTAGAAATGTGGCTCTATCTTGAGGCGTGGTCAACCGCTGGTGGGACAGGTGCTACCAAAGAAACAACCTACAAGGTGGGACCCCGTAGTGACAAGAAAGTGCTGCTTCGGATGACCACGGATGCGCAAGCGTGGGGTGCTGCAGTTGTTGCGGGTAAAACGGACATGCCCCTGAAAAAATGGACACATATCGCAGGCACTTACGATGCCAAGTCTGGTGAAGGTAAGATTTACATTGATGGCGTTTTGGACGGCGACGGTAAAATTGGTGGCGATATCGTTCCGAATAACGATGTATTGTGGCTCGGACGTGGTGCGGGTCCGTTTCTGGAGGGTCGCATGGACGAAGTTCGGATTTCTAACATTGCACGTTCCCAACAAGAGATTCAGGAATTAATGAACATAGGGATTGCGGGTGTACTCGCTGTCAAACCGCAGGACAAGTTAGCAATAACATGGGGACAACTTAAGTCAGATTTAGTCCGATAGTAAGGGAATCCAACAACCGTGAAAACATTTGGAAGAAAATATCTGATCTTGCTTCTTATTTTCGGCACATCAATAACAAATACTGCAGATGCGCAGCGGAATTTTCCTTCAATCTTTCAGGCATGGAACGGTATTGAAAATTTGCCCGACGAAGATGAACTCCAGCACCTTGCTCGACACGACCTCGCTTTTGCTCACCCCTACACGCTGTTAAGAATTGCTTGGAATATATCAGCGGAGCAGCCTTATTCGGGGTTGGCAACAGATTTGCTTCCGAGTCAGCTGAATACAGCACGTCAAAGAAAACAAGAGCTTCTGTCTTTAAATCCAAATCTCTTACTACTCGTCGAACTCCGATACAGAGACGCGAGATATCTCTCTCGACAAAACGAGACATACGTAAAAAACTGGTGGGAAGTTGGGTTTTATCCACCGGATTCACCTTACTGGCTGAGGGATAGCAATGGTAAACCTGTTATCGGCTGGGGTGAAGATACAAATGGCAATGAGAAGATCGACGAGAATGATACAGTCCTTCACTATCTCGTGGACTTTACGAATCCAGAAATGCAGGATCTGATAGTCAGTCAAGCAATTGCCTTGGACAAATCCGGACTCTTTGACGGCATCATGCTGGATTGGTGGAACGAGGATTATGCGACCAGTCCAATCGGTGTTGATGACTGGTCGGATACTATCCTTACACGAGAGGCTGAGTCAGAGGCGAGGCTGTCTATCTTGCGCAAAATACGGGCAGAGGTAAGCGAGAACTTCTTAATCCTCGTCAACGCGAATATGCGTCAGATACCAAAATCTGCGCCGTATGTGAATGGCATTTTCATGGAGTGTTATAAACAGGAACACAGCAGCGGATATAGCCTTGATCAGATTTTGCAGATAGAAGGGACGCTGCTGTGGGCAGAACAACACCTTAGAAAACGGCGGATTAACTGTTTAGAGGGTTGGCGTGTGGTAACGGATTATATGGGAGGTCTTGATACTCGGGTTGCTGAAAGAGATAGTGAAGAGAACCGGCAGTGGATGCGGATGATTACTACGCTTAGTCTAACGCATTCTGATGGGTATGTGCTTTTTGGTGATGACAACGCTATACCGATGCCCGATCATCTCCACAACTGGTATGATTTCTGGGATGTGGATCTTGGACAGCCGATTCAAGAAAAAGCGATTGCGTATCAAGATGTGGTAGGACTCTTTATCCGTGAATTTGAAAACGGTTGGGTGGTCTATAACCGTAGCGGGACTACACAGACTATCGCTTTTGATGTGCCTGTTATCGGTATCAGTATTAACGAAAGTCAGATGCATCATCAGATTCCGAATTTTGATGGAGAGATTTTTCTGAAGAGCGATAGAGAGTAAAAAGAAAGGATTGACAATGTTAAAAGCGATTTTGCATACGCGTTCGTCTCGGCAACTCGATACCATTTTCACTCAAGAAGATTTACAACGGCTCATGGATACAGCTGAAGTGCTATGGGGTAAAGACGAAGAGATGCCCCAAGAAGCGTGGGTCCAAGCGAAAAAAGAGGCATCTATTCTGATAGGTATTCCGAGCTACGGGGTCGGCGATGTTGACGAAAAGGCTGCTCCACATTTAAAGGCGATTATGGAGGTTGGTGGGGGACACCCAAGGCGAGGAACGGTTGATTATGAAACTTGCTTCAGACGTAGTATTCGGGTGCTGAGTTGCGCGCCTGCTTTTGCTAAAATGGTGGCTGAGCTGGCGTTGGGGCATGCACTCGCGGCACTACGGAACATTGTCGACGCGGATCGGAGGATGCGTCGAAGGGAAGAGAAATGGGGGTGGCGAGGGCAAGCGGACATTTGTACCCTCTACAACGCATCTGTGGGTATTATCGGGTATGGAAATTTGGCGCGGGAATTGCGATTGTTATTGGCACCATTCAACTGCAAACTACACGCTTACGATCCCTGGCTTCCAGATACGTATCTACAACAACAGGGAATAATCCCTATGGGGTTGGAGGCGTTGTTGCAAACGTGCGATGTAAGTTTTGTTTTAGCGATTCCAACAGGAGAAAACAGGGAGTTACTAACCCGCGAAAAACTTGAACAGATTAAATCGGGAGCGGTGCTTGTGTTGGCAAGTCGTTCGCATCTTGTTGACTTTGATGCCCTCATCGAATTGGCAAATGCTGGCAAGTTTCGAGCGACGATTGATGTCTATCCTGAAGAGCCACCGCCGTCCGATCATCCCGTCCGAGACACAGAAAATACGGTATTGACGTGCCACATGGCGGGTGCTATTGATCACGCCCTCTATAACATCGGGAATATGGTTACAGACGATGTTGAAGCCATTGCAGCAGGATTACCACCGATACGGATGCAAGTCGCACAACCAGAATTTATAGCCCGGCGTTAGAAGTGTCTTTTAATTTCTTTTCGATTGGTGTGATAGATTCATCAATACGGCAATTCTATGGATAGCGTTGCCAAGAACTCGTCTTCTATATGGCGGTTGTAAACACGCGCAGAGATTACGGAACCGTAGATGTTGCCGACATAGAAGATGCCGCATAGCGTACCGAGTGTCCATCCTTTTGCCGATGAAAGTCCATCCCTACTGAAGCCGTCATAAGCCTGCCAGCCTGCGACCCCGACAGTGATCAGAGACGTCAGCGCATCGCCGATCCGAAAACCTGCATAGAGTCGTCCTGCTCCGGGTAAGATTGTAGAGAGAGCACCCGCTAAAAATGGACTACGGGTCGGTAGCTGCGCCCCCGCTTCTGCATAATTATGATATACGGACGCCTTTCCTCTGACCGTGAGCACGTCTGATCCACCCAACGTTTTAAAAACTGTACTCGCTTCAGACCACTGTTTTTGCATCAGATAAGAGATTCCGATAAGCTGCTCGGCTTCGGCATGTTGTTGTCTATCTGTTATGTGTGGCAGTGCCTCACGCAAAAACTGGACGGACTGTTCAAATTGATCCATGAGAAAATAAGTAGCACCAATCTGATAGTAGGCGCGGCTGGCAAATTGACTTTGAGGGTGCAACCGTAAAACCGTTTCAAAATTCTGGATTGCCTGTTCACTATCCCCAGCAAAACGATAACAGAGCGCGATTTTATAGCGGATCCGTTCTATGTCTGTTCCTTCTTTCGAAATAAAAAAAAGATAACGCTGATATTCACCTGCTGCGCGGCGGAAATCCCCTTGTTGATATAGGAAATCGGCGAATTTGTGGACGTTTTCGGGAGTATAGTATTCAATAGGTTCTTCGGCTGCCGTGAAGGATAGAAGTGTGGTAGTGAGTAAGATTATGAGAAGGAGTTTGTGCATAGTGTAGTGTTTATTGTCAGAACCAGGATTTACAGGATTCAAGGATTTACAGGATTGTAGAGCATTGTTGAAAACTTTTCTTTGGAGAATATCGAAACATTTTCTTAAACTGCATGAAATTATACTTACCAGATGCTATAGATAACGTTAGTTCGACAATAGGCGAGGTTAGAAACCTCGCCAGCGGCACAGGTTGTTTTGCCCCGTACTTCACATCAATAGTTATTTATGTTGCTAATTTACCATAAATCGAACTCACGTTATAGATAAAAACTATTTTAGTGTTGCATAGTCTGAAGTTGGGTCAATGTATTTACCGGTTGCCTCATCTTTGTGGTAATGCTGTGATTGTGAACCGTTGCATCGGAGGAGTCTATCGGCAGTGAGCAATATGCCACGCACTACACCGTATTCCTGTATACACGCCATGCCGAAGCGTGAACAGGTCGGTAGGAAGTTGCATGCGGGACTGTCTTGACTGGAGATGAATTTTTGATACAGACGGATTAGTCCTGTGGCAGCGAGTTTTATTTCCGAGGTCTCCAGTGGGTTAAAGCGGCGGATCTCTTGCGGTTTTGGTTTCGTAATCGGGTTCGCTTTACGGATGAATGTCAGATCCGTGGCTTCGTCAGCATAAACAGCGGAAACGAGGAAGATGACGGATAAACATAATGTAATAAAAAGTGCTGGATGGACCGAGGCACGGAGACCTCGTCTAACAATCGAGAGCACTTTAGGATAATTTACCATTTGATTTCTTTAACCTCTACTGATTCAGGAATGGTGAAATTTACCATTGCATTCGGCTGTTCCGGGTTCACCTGTGGATTTCTATAGACGATCTGCTCATGCTGGAGCACCTCAGATTTTTCATCGTACGTACTGGAGGTAACAGCCATTGGGATATAGTTCATGCCGACTTTGCGATGGTTCTGGTAGCGAGATCTGCCGATGATGTGTCCGTTAGGATTTTTTACCTCAGCCGAGATGAGTCGATCGTCACGCATTCCCAAGATAATGGGACCGAGTTTATCTTTCGCTTTCTCAGGTGGTGCCCAATAAGTATAGAGTACCCTATCCACAACATCGTGTTTGTCTAAGGTATAACCGATTGCTGTCAAACCGTATTCCACCTGTGTGGATTGGATGATAGATTCGACGAACGGGAGCGGAATCCGTCCTTCCGAGGTAAAACGGAACGCCTGTTTTTCTACAGGGTAGTAAATTTCCAGTACATTGTCCTTCACAACCATTATCTGTTTGAGCGGTTGGGTGACTTCGACGACGACCCGCGCTGTCTGGACATTGTAGTGGAGTGTACCTGCGATATGTTCGGTTTTGTTGTTTTCGGTTAATTCGCGCGTGAAGTCCAAAGAGAGGGTTTTTAATGGCGCTGCGTGGAGCGTATGACAAAGGAGAAATACCAACGAAAACGTGTTAAAAAATTGTAGACTTTTAAGGGACTGTAGCATGCTTAATTGGACTCACTGATTGCTGTAACTACACCTAAACTAATAAGACCTACAACAGTACAACCTGTAATGACAACACCTCCGCTCACACAACCTGCTGTTGACCAGAGTACCTGCTGTTTTCCTCTCTCATTTTTGTACGTCTCCGAATAAGCATTGACATATTCCGCTGATTTTCCAATTAACCGTCCGGCAGGTGGATTGGGTTGATAGAAATAGGTTCCAACGAGACCTGCTGGAGGCAGAAGACAACTATACCCATTAGGCAAAGGTACAAATACGAGTCCAAGAAAGTAGACAACCCGTACCAAACCATAGAGGTATGCTAACATCTTTGTTAGCATCCGCTGCTGCATCAATGACAGCCTGTCCCTCCACCGAATTTTGCTGAGCAACAACGACAACAGGCAAGCTGAAGGTTAAAACTGCCATGAAAAAGGCAAGGACATGAAATGTTAGGTTAGTTTCACTTTTATTTTTCCTTAACAGAATTATACATTTGAATCGCACCTTACTGATGCAAAAGCCCAATTTTCGTGCACAGCAGGAACGGCTTCGTTTTCAATATCAATTAGGCATCGCGAGTTTTAACCGATTCCTAACTGCTTGACGCACTTCATGGCAGATGTGCATGGCATGTTGTGTATTACCAGGGGTTGCCGAATCTCCCGGATAGCGAGACTCGACTGCATACGCTGTGATTATCTTAAAGTCAGGCTGCCAGTGCTCCCAAGCGGGTAGTGTCGGGACAATCAGTTCCAGTAATTCTTCAAGGTTGTGCGTTTTTGAAAAACGGATATTTGCCTCTTGCAGCCATGCTTTTAGATATTTTTCAATAGACTGTTGTGCATGAAAACAGATAGAGTTATGGAGCGGATTTGGTGATTGTTGAAGCCACCGTGCTGCATTATAATCTTCTTCAGCCTTCTGTATCCATTCCAACGTCAGTGGATTCATGCAGTCCTTTTCCTTATTGAGGGATTTCGGTGTATCGCGTTGATCTTTAAGATGGCAGTACGTATCAGATTCGTGTAGTGGCACCCCTTTTTCAGTGATCTCTCGAAGAAACCAATCGTTATACGAAACTCTATGAGCAATATCTTCCGGAGAACGTACGAGCAGGTCCATACTAAAGCGGTACGGAATACGTTGCCGAATTTCAATAGCTTTAGGGATAAATTCCGATTTCGGAATCGGCATCACGACGAGCAAATCTACATCCGAATCTTCAGTCGGAGTACCATACGCATAGGAACCAAAAAGAATGACTTGTAGCGGCGCAAATTCGCGCACAATGTCATCACATGTGGCTTGAATCTCTTGTCGGGTAACCATGCAAGCCTCCTTATAATTGAAGTATAACACAACTCGTAGCGGTTGTCAAGACACCACAGGGTCATTTAGTTTTAAGTTTTTGTTTGGGGAAGGTATGTTTCTATGTACGCATGTATGACGTGAGTTTTCACGCCATACATGCTATACTTCACCTTAAAAATCCACTACAACCTTTGAGGTGAAGACCATGACGAGAAAACCCTCTCGCCACTTGCTTGACATGTTAGCATTAGTGCCAGACCCACGCAAGGAAAAAGGCAAGCGACACCCACTGAAGGCGATCCTCGCACTCGCCATCATTGCGATAATGTCTGGATATCGCAGTTATGCAGCTATTGCTGAATATGGACGGACGTATAAGATGTTGAGAAAAGCCTTGGGTTTTACATACAAGCAGACGCCTTGTGCTGCGACGCTCTACAATCTTTTTCATAGATTAGATGTCAATGCCTTAGAAGAGACCCTAACCCAATGGGTCGTCGCTGCGCTTGAGGACTTGGGTTGGGGGAGTCAAGGTGGTCTAACGGCAGTCGCTATAGATGGCAAAACCTTGCGTGGGAGTCGCAAACAAGGTGCGAAGATAACACACTTGATGTCTGTTGTTTCGCATCAACTCGGTGTTACCTTGACGCAAAAAGCAATGTCTGAGAAGACCCATGAACTCCCTGTCTCCCTTGAGATTCTGAAAGTTTTTGATGTCTCTGAAAAGGTTGTGACAGCCGATGCCTTGTTGACGCAACGCAAGTTCTGTGAATCGGTTTTAGCGTCGGGAGGCGATTACGTCTTACCCGTCAAGGCGAATCAGAAAGAGATGTTTCAGGCAATCCAACGTTTATTTCAACCGCCTCCCGACGCTAAAACCTTTCAAACCGCATATCAACGCCTTCAGGCAGAACATCGAGATTGGCAGGAAACTCTCGACAGCGTTGAAACTCTTGATAAAGCCCATGGACGCATTGAGATGCGTCGGTTGACTGCCAGCACCGCCCTGAATACTTATCTCCAATGGCCCGGGGTCGCACAAGTCTTTGAATATACATATCAGCGGAAGCACCCACGGACGGGGGAAACATCAAGTCAGACGCAATATGGCATCACCAGTCTTGAAAGTCATCTCGCTTCTGCGTCTGACTTGATGACATTACGCCGTGGGCATTGGGCTATAGAGAATAAGTCGCATTGGCTCCGGGATGTCGTCTTGGGTGAAGATCTTTCTCAAGTTCGCTGTGGAGGCATCCCAGCAGTCATGGCGGCGTTGCGGAACACGACTTTATCTATATTGCGTTTAGCAGGATATAAAGCTATCACATCAACCATGCGCTATTTTGCCGCACATCCTAAACAGCCATTGACTTTACTAAAAAATAATTTTTAAAACTAAATGACCCTAATCTATTCTGTTGGGGCTATTCAGTTTTCCAAATTTACATCTGGATGCCCGAACTTGTTCGGGCATCCATCAATAGGAGTCCTTCACAAAAGTGCCTTGTTTCTTAAACTGAATGACCCTAATGTTCCTATAGTGGTTTGACTTTAAGGTTTCTACACCAGATTTTCCCACCGTGATCTTGAATACCGATATGTCCGCTTCGAGGGAAGTCTTTGAGGGCAATGCCGAACTTGTTCCTGCTACCATCGGGGTTTTGATGCGGTGTATCCCATTCGTCTAAATCCGCCCGAACGATCTCTTCGCCATTAAGCGTCACAGCAATAATACTTCCATCGCACGTGATGATCATTTCGTTCCATTCACCAGCGGGATTACAAGTGTTCCGGGTTGGTCCGAGGGCATCATAGAGTGCGCCACAGTCGTGGCTATCCGTCGGTTCTTTACCGTGTGTATCTAAAATCTGGATTTCGAGTCCGCTCTGAACGGCGTCCTCAAGATCCGCCCATCGGACGAAAATGCCGCTATTGACTTTCGGTTCAGTTTTGTACTCAAGGGACAGCACGAAGTTATCGTAATGTTGTTCGGTATAGAGGTATTTTCCGCCCTGAACGGTGCAGAGGATATTACCGTCATCAATAATCCATCCTTCGGCGTCTCCAGTGGCTCCCCAGCCATTAAGCGTCTCGCCATCAAAGATAGATATCCAACCTTCAGTTTTTTCTTTTTCTGTTAGCATAATTTCTCCTTTTGTAGCTGCATAGGACAGTTATCAAGCAGAGATTGCATGAAGTTCCTAACGCAGACTCTCTAAGAATAGTCTTCCAATATCGACATTGTATTTAAAATCTGTTGCCGTCCAAGGGCTGTTATAGCCAATGATCGGCACGTAACTTTCGTGGCGCGAACCGTGTGAACGCACAGCGGCTGACTCTACCGACACTTCCAACTCACCGAAAACAGTCGTTTTATCTGCTAACACGAAGATGTCGCCAATCCGTTCACGATGGAGTCGAAATGTGCGTGCAGCATCTTCCGCAGAATATGCCTCTTCAACGCCAGGTGTGTCCAAGAGTGTCTCAATTGCTTTTGGGGGGTCAGTGCTGTTTTCCAAAAACACGTATGCGGCACCACCCAAGTTGCTGTGATGCGCAACGTAACGGTCCTTAATAATCGGGATAGAACTCGCAGGAATACTGTGATCCGTCAACACGCGTCCTGGGTCAAGCGCAGTCGTTTTCTCTAACATCCCGTGGTCTGCCGTGATATAAATCTCACGTTCTGGGTCATCGTCAATAATATCTCCGATGATGCTGTCCAGTTCTGCGAGATGCTGTTGAGACAAATCAGCATCGGGCGCGTATTTGTGTTGGACCCAGTCTGTTGTTGAGCAATAGACGAGTTCTGGATCGTGTGTACGTAGGGTCTCCCGGACGGCACGAAGTAACCACCAGTTAATTTCAACCGAATATATCGGTTCGATAGGTCCAACAGTTTGAATGTATTCAGGTGGAGGGGCTTCGGCGGCGATGGCAATATCGGCACCGGTTTCCAACATTCGTAGAAGCTTTTTCTTTGTTACAAACAAGGCGGTTTTATCAGCGAATTTGGTGGCTTTTGCTATTTCAAACAGCGTTGGTGAAAGCAAAAAACGGTTGTCCTCAACAAATTCACCTTTGCCAGTTGCTCTGTCTACGTGGTAATTCGTCGTGATTCCGTGCGTTTCCGGAAATGTTCCGGTGGCAATACTCACATTGTTAACATTCGTGACGGACGGAATGACGGCATCGGCGTGCTTATAGAAACCGGCGTCTGCCAATTTTCGGATGTTTGGGATGTCGCTTGCGGCGAGGTAGTCGTGGCTGCCCGCGTCAATACAGAGAATGAATACTTTGCGTCTTTTCACGCTGCGTGTGTTGCTCCATTGTCAGGTGTTCTGATATTTAAAACATGCCTATTTGTGAAGGAAATTGTAGCAGCTCCCCACTCTAATTGCAACATTTTTTCTTACATTCTGGGATTTTGGATTGTTATTCCGACAGAGATATGCTATAATTAACTTAAACTCGGCAAGAGCGAGGTCTGACTATGTATAGGAGCAACGGATTTTCTGAATTGGCGAAACTGATGTTCAAAAATTCGGGAGACGAGGAAAAAATCAAGCAACTTCTGATTGCTAACTATTCAGAAGCAGATCTGATAGCCTATCTTCATACCAAAGACCCGCTGCTAAGCCGCTCTGCAGGGTCTGCTCTCCGGTTAGTTGGTAGCCCAGAAGTGATTCCAGAGCTCGTAGAAGCTCTCAAGAACAACGACCATGGAACGCGCTTTAATGCTGAATACGCATTGTGGGAAATCTGGTCACATTCCGGGGATGATGCCGTTGATACAATGCTTGCCGATGGGAAAGATTTACTCAAAAATGAAGCGTATCAACAAGCAGTCGAGCTTTTCACCACAGTAATTGAGGCAGATCCGAATTTTGCTGAGGGCTATAACCAACGTGCCATCGCTTATTTTCTGCTTGAAGAATGGAGTAAGGCGATCCGTGATTGCAAACAGACTATCGCACTTAATCCCTATCATTTCGGCGCGTTCGCGGGAATGGGACATGTGTATGTTAGACTCGGTAATATTGAAGAAGCGATTGACGCATATAAGCAGGCGTTGGTTATTAACCCAAACCTTATCTCTATTGCTGAGGCAGTTTTGCGACTCCACAGCCAGACTGAAACCGAAGGTGAATAAAGTCAGTTTATGGATACGATCACCTGGGATCGAAACCGCTTCCTAAAGACGCTTTTGGCTTGTATTGTGATAGCAAGTTTTTTGCTCTGGGCAATCTACCAACTATTAATGCAAGCGAAACTCGGTTTGCCAGTCGAATGTTTCTGTATGGCACAAGTATGTGTTGTGCTTCTAATTGCCCCCTATCTTGCTGCTTATGCTGTTCATACCGGTTTTCTTAGCACACATTCTGACTTGCTATCCGCAAGGTCTACCGTGTCTCTACTCGGACTCAGCTCTATCTCTTCGGGGTGGCAGCTACTGCGGATGCTTCTAATAAGTCAGGTGCCGCTATTGTGTTGGGTGTTTTTATCAACTGCCATCGCTTTTTTCGTCACGAATACCCCATTCACCAAGATACTACAGATGCTCATTATATTGGCGGTTTATAATGTATCGGCGGCAGCAGTTGGCGTATGGGGAACGCAGGTCTTCAAGGACGCGCTTTTCGGGACAGAATGTGCTTATCTCTTATGGTGTGTATTGATTGGCGGTGCGTTTTTACTCGTGCCTGTGGATCGTTACATAGGCAACATTCAACCTATCATTCCACTGCCGCTTCATCTCAATCCGCTTGTTGCTGTCTGGTATATCTTTGGTATGGACCCTTTTCACACGCCTTTACTCTATGATCTGACACCAATTCCATCGTATTTGTATGCCTATACACCTTGGTATATTGTCGGCTTTTGGCAGCTTTTAATAGGCAGTTGCTGTTTTTTGGCGGCGTGGCGAATATCCAATACCTATAGGCGTGTTTTGTAAACGTTGCATCCTGCAGAGAGAATTTCATGGCTATATCAGAAAAACCGATTATTAGTGTTTCAGGTATCCGTGGAGAGATTGGTATATCGCTTGATGTCAGAGACATTACGCAATTCGCAATGGCTTTCGGAACCTTTGTCAACGGACGAACAGTAGTCGTTGGGCGAGATTCACGGACCTCCAGTCCAACGCTCCGACACGCCGTACTTGCTGGGCTTTTTGCCACTGGATGCCATGTTATTGATGTAGGCATCTGTCCGACGCCGACGATACTCTTAATCGCAAAAGCGCTGCATGCACAAGGGAGTATTACCATTACAGCCAGCCACAATCCGGTTGCTTGGAACGGGATTGAATTTGCTGCCGCATCAGGAGATCTCTTGACACAGGCGGAACGCGATGAGTTGATGCGGATTTATGAAACCGAGGATTTTGCACTCGCTACTTGGAACGAGCAAGGAACACTTGAGGAATACGGAGAAGCGATAACGTATCATCTGGAACAGATTCTGTGTTCGCCTTGGCTCGCGTCCGATTTAATCCGAAAAGCCGGTTTGAAGGTCGTACTGGATTGCGGGAACGGTGCCGGAAGTGTTGTGAGTCCGTCCTTATTACGAAAACTCGGTTGTCGGGTTGTTGAACTGAATTGTACCGCAGATGGACACTTTCGTCGTCCTGCCGAACCGACACCGGATGCGTTGGATGAATTGTGTGAGACCGTGCGTGCCTCTAAAGCAGATATAGGCTTTGCGCATGATGGTGATGCTGACCGGGTTGTTGTTGTTACAGAACGAGGTGTCCCGTTAAGTGGTGAATGGACACTTGCCTTTGTTGTCGATTTTATTCTCAGTAAAACGAAAGGCGACATAGTTGCTACGGTATCGACGAGTCGAATGTTAGATGATATTGCAGCAAAACACGGTGTTGCACTCCATCGGACAAAAGTTGGAGTAGGTTGGGTAGTAGAGAAGATGCACGAAGTTAGCGCAGTTATCGGTGGGGAAGGCACAGGTGGCGTTATCTACCCTGATATCCACTATACAACAGATGGTATCACTTCTATTGCCGCCATTGTTCAGTATCTTGCTGAGTCTGGTAGTACAATCACACAACTTGTGGAAAACATGCCGCAGTATCAGATGTGTCGAAAGAAATTGGAGATTCCGTCCCAAGAACTCGCAGTACGTCTTGTTAATCTTGCGCTACAGACCTATAAAGAGGCGGGTGTAACTGGAAAGGAACCCGTCCTTGAATTAACAGATGGCGTTAAGCGGGTCTGGAACGATCGGTGGGTGAATATCCGTCCGTCTGGGACAGAGCCGGTAATCCGGGTTTTCAGCGAGGCACCTACTTTCGCCGTGGCGGAGCAGTTGTGTGACGAGACGCTTGAAACCCTGTCAGTGTTAATGAAACAGGTTGCGTATTAATGCCGTTATCTATTATAGTGTATTGTAAAGGCGAAATGCTTAGATGCCGCGGAAACCCTAAAGTTCCGACCCAGTTCGTATGAGGTCCGCGATTCAACTTGGAGAAATTATGGCTTTGAAACTTGCCTGCATCGGAGGAGGCAGTGGTTTATCCGCCTTGCTTAGTGGAATTAAGCACTATGCTGATTTGGAGAAGGGTAAAGATAATATTATTGATTTGGATAGTCTGGCGGCAATTGTAACCGTCTCTGATGATGGTGGAAGTTCAGGACGCCTCGTTGAAGAGTTTGATATGCTACCACCTGGTGATATTCGCAGACTTCTATTTACCTTGTCCGATGCTGATGAACTCGCGGGACTTTTTGAATATCGTTTTTCGAGCAATGGTGAACTCGGTGGGCATACCGTCGGGAATCTCTTATTAACAGCGTTGACGGAGAAATTTGAAGGGAACTTCCCAAAAGCAATTCAAGCCGCATCAAGGCTACTCTCGGTTCGAGGGCAGATTATTCCTGTCACGTTGGATTATACCGTTTTGTGCGCAGAACTTACAGATGGAGAAGTTGTCCGAGGCGAATCTACTATACCCATCAGGGAAAATCGTGAACCCATCAAGCGAGTCTTTTTTGAACAGCGCGAAAATGGTAAGACTCATCATTCTCCCGATGAGATCTATGAATGCCAAGCACATGAGGGTGCTATAGAGGCTCTGATTAACGCTGACGTGATTCTCATCGGTCCCGGAAGCCTATACACCAGCATTATGCCGAATCTCGTTATTAAAGGCATCGTCGAAACAATCCAACGCTCAGACGCTATCAAAATCTACGTCTGCAACGTCATGACACAGCCGGGTGAAACTGACGGTTATGCCGTTACGGATCATGTCAATGCTATTTGGGACCACGCCAGAATTCCATTAGATTACGTTGTAGCTAACAACCAACCCGCTCCAACAGAGATCATGCAGGAGTATGTTCGTAAGGAATTAGTTTCGCAGTTGACTCGAATTCGATCGCTTTCGGAAGAGGGGCTTTCGATGCTCTATGAGGATACGCAACATCTTATGGACGTTCTGAACTTGGCGAAGGATATTTCCTCGCTATCCGTTGAAACAATGCAGGTCGCGGACGCTTCAAAAGTGCAGGTTTCCTATAATCGTGAGCAGGAAAATCTTGAAGGTGAGGGGATCTCTGTTATAGAGGCGGACCTGATTCGGGATATGGTTGTCACGGAATTTGGAACATGGTTGGGTGGTGTTCAAATGAACGTTATCCGCCACGATCCCGAAAAGTTAGTCCGCTCTCTGGTTAAAATCTTTAGGAGTCACCCAAAACTCCAGGAGTCTGTCTAAGAAATTCGTAACCTTCGATTAAGCGTTATGATTTCTTAGGTTGTGATTGCTTAGAAGGGGTAGTGCCTTTGGCAGCAATCTGGTAGGCGAATGTATCACAAATCTGGGACAAATTATCAATGAAGCGTTCCCAACGAAACTCATCTTGGCGTGCTTTCGCTATGGCGAGGCACAAAGCTGTCTCGTATGGACGATTCTTGCGTACTTCAGTGGATTTCATAACTTTACCCCTTTCTAAAAGAAATTGATGTAGATTCTGTAAAAAAAATAAATATAAATTCAAACGTTACGTTTAAACGAAAGTTCTGCAGGAAAGGTTACATTAAGTTTTCAAAAATAGCACAATTGTGGTTTCATAGCCACACGAGCAGGCATTTTTAGAACCTTGCTATAAGGTTCTTTTTTATTTTAATCATGCAAGAAACGTGCCATGTCGCAAATATGACTGTAATAGGTGCTGCGGGGAGTAAAGTCCCTTAGATACTATACATTCTGCCTGTTTTTTAAGCGGTCGTAGTCTGTTTTTCGCACACTATCCCACAAAATTTTCTCATGTCTGATAGTTCCAATTGTGTGTCAAAAACGTAACTTTGATGCAAGCCAGAAAACTCTTTCTATATTATTAGATACAATCTGGAGCGAAAAAGGTTGCATAATTTTTCAGAAAAGTGGAAAACTTACACTTGGAAATCTTGACTTTATCACGTTTTGAGGGTATAATATATTAATCGGATGTTCCAACCTCTATAGACATGTCACTTCACAAAAGCGTAGTTTCTGTAATACGCCCAAACAGAATATATTGCATGGTTAATACGGTATAAGATATGAAGCATTCAGACCCCGATTTAAAAGAAAACGCTGACAAACCTGCCGATACAAACTTTATCCGCCAAGCCATTGAAGAAGACCTCAAGGCAAACAGATATGACGGTAGAGTCCATACACGATTCCCTCCAGAACCGAGTGGCTACCTCCATATCGGACACGCCAAGGCTATCTGTATTAGTTTCGGTATTGCTGAAGACTTTGGTGGACTTTACAATTTGCGGTTTGACGACAGCAACCCACTCACGGAAGAAAGTGAGTACGTAGACGCGATTAAGCAAGATGTGCGTTGGCTCGGATTTGATTGGAAAGAGCGAGAGTATCACGCTTCAGATTATTTTGAAACCCTCTACGAATACGGCATCAAACTCATAGAAAAAGGAAAGGCTTACGTCTGCGATTTAACACCAGACGAGACGCGCACCTATCGTGGTACTTTAGTTGAACCTGGAAAAGACAGTCCTTATCGAAGTCGGTCTGTTGAGGAGAACCTGACGTTGTTCCGCGGCATGCGCGATGGCGAATTCCCTGATGGGTCCCGCACACTCCGCGCAAAAATTGACATGTCGAGCCCAAATCTCAATATGCGCGACCCTGTGATGTACCGTATCCTTCGCGCACATCACTACCGACATGGCGACAACTGGTGCATTTATCCCACCTATGATTTCACTCATGGGCAATCTGATTCGATTGAAGGTGTGACTCACTCATTATGCGATGTTCAGTTTGAGGACCATCGTCCGCTCTACGACTGGTTCTTAGAATTCTTAGAGATTTATCAACCGCGACAGATCGAATTCGCACGTTTGAATCTTACCTATACTGTTTTAGGTAAACGGAAACTCAAAGTTCTCGTTGAAGAGGGACACGTCAACGGATGGGACGACCCCAGGTTACCTACGCTGTCAGGGATGCGCCGACGCGGATATACACCCGAATCTATCCGGGATTTTTGCAGCCGCATTGGCGTTTCAAAGGCTGACAACCTCATCGAAATGGGGCAGCTTGAGTATTCTATTCGGAACGACCTAAACCAACACGCTCCACGCGTCATGGCTGTTCTTGATCCGGTTAAGGTAATTATCGACAACTATCCTGAAGGTCAGGTCGAAATGCTTGAGGCGGAAAATAATCCCGAAGATGAGAGTGCTGGAACTCGAGAGGTACCATTCTCACGCGAGATTTACATTGAGCGTGATGATTTTATGGAGGATCCGCCTCGTAAATTCTTCAGGTTGGCACCCGGACGAGAGGTGCGGCTTAAACATGCCTATTACATTCAGTGTGAAAGTGTCGTCAAGGATGAAAATACCGGTGAGATCCTTGAGATTCACTGCACCTACGATCCAGAAACGCGTGGTGGCTGGTCCGAAGATGGACGCAGGGTCCGCGGAACCTTACATTGGGTTTCTGCAGAACATGCTGTTGATGCTGAAGTGCGTCTCTACGATTCGCTCTTTACAGAACGCGAACCAGAGAACGCGGCGGGAGATGACGACTGGATGCAATTTCTCAATCCAGATTCCTTGGAGGTACTACACAACTGCAAAGTTGAACCGAGTCTTGTCGGAGCATCCCCCGAAAGTCGGTGTCAGTTTCTCCGAATGGGCTATTTTTGCGTTGATCCAGATACAACGGCAGAGCAGTTAGTATTTAATCGCACAGTACCGCTAAGGGATAGCTGGGCGAAGATTCAAAAGGGGCAAAAATGAGCGACACACCAAGCGGAACAACGGTTTCCGCTGTGAAAGATCATGTCCGTGTTCGGATGGCACCGTCCCCGACAGGCTACTTACACATCGGCGGCGCGCGAACGGCTCTATTCAATTGGCTGTTTGCTAAACACAACAACGGCACATTCATCCTCCGAATTGACGATACGGACACAGCGCGTTCCACTGACGAATCCATGCACGAGATTTACGATGCCTTGAAGTGGTTGGGTATCAATTGGGACGAGCACTATGTCCAGTCTGAGCGAAGAAGTGTCTATGACGATTACGTCGCACAATTGCTGGCAAATGGTAATGCCTACCACTGCTATTGCACGCCCGAAGAACTGGAAGAGATCCGTACACAGGCTCGCGCCGATAAGCAGACTCGTTCCTACGACGGTAGGTGCCGACATTTGACATCGGAAGACTTAGAACGCTTCGTCGCCGAAGGTAGAAAACCGACTGTCCGCATAAAAATGCCTGATGCCCCTATTCGTGTTGACGATATTGTCCTTGGTTCACGCCATATTGATCCGGCTACCTTAGAGGATGAGGTGATTGTCCGTTCAAACGGGATGCCGAACTACAATCTCACCTCAATTATCGACGATGCCGAGATGCAGATCACGCACGTAATTCGCGGAACAGAGCATCTCAACAATACGCCGAAGCAGATTGCAATCGCGAATGCCCTCGGTTTAGAGGTGCCACAGTTTGCGCACATTCCGCTGGTGCTGGATAGCGGTGGTAGGAAGATGAGTAAACGGCATCACGGCGACCTTGTCGCTGTTAACCGTTACCGTGAACAAGGGTATCTGCCTGAGGCAATGCTGAATTTTGTTGTCCGACTCGGCTGGTCCTATGACGACAAACAAGAGATTTTCTCTGTTGATGAACTCATAGAAAAATTCGATCTCGCACGGATTGGGAAGAGTGGCAGTGTCTTCGATATTAAGAAACTGGAGTGGCTCAACTCCCACTATATTAATCAACTTGATGTAGCAGCGCGGACGGACGCGGTGATTCCGTTCTGGCAATCAGAAGGCTTATTAGATTCAACAGAGGATCGCGACTGGCTCGAAAGTATTGTAGAAGCAGTCGGTGAACGCCTCACAACCCTGCAGGACGTTGTTCCACAGACTCGCTATTTCTTTAACGATGAATTTGGATACGATCCAAAAGCCATCAAAAAATGGTGGGGAAATTCAGAGGAAAAGAAAGAAAAAACACGCGAGATTCTAACCAATATCTTACAAATTTTAGAAGAAATTCCAGCATTTGACCTACAAACCATTGAAGCGGCAATTTGGAAATATACGGATGAGAACAACATCAAACGCGTCGCGGCGATGCAAGCGTTGCGAATCGCACTGACCGGAACATCTTTCGGACCGAGTCTCTTTGATATTGTTGTCCTGCTAAGTAGAGACGAAGTTTTAAAGCGGATCCCAAAGGCGATAGCGCACCTATGAGTTACTGTTGTTCGCTGCACTTTCAATCATCAGCGAAGAGATGTTTGACTTAATCAAGAACTTCTTTAACTGACCTCTGAGAGTGAGCGTGGCGAACGCTCTGACTGCTGATTGCTATACTCCACTGCGACGTGAATTACCTCTATAAGGGGGTCACTCATGGCAGTAAAACTTGCTATATCTGGTGGTAAACGGACTGTCCCTGATGGATTAATTCAACCGTGGCCACAGGTTACCCAATCCGACAGAGACGCTATCGCCGAGGTTATCGCCTCCGAAAAAATTACCGAACAGCAACGGGTTCAATCCGAAGGTCTCGCGGACGAGTGGGCGGAATACATGGATGTCGAGTATTGCATCCCTGTCAACAGTGGGACTGCTGCATTACATCTGTGTGTCGCAGGTGTCGGCATTGAGCCGGGTGACGAGGTCATCATTCCCGCCTTCACTTTCTGGGCAACGGCAGCGGCTGTCCTCCATCACAATGGTATCCCTGTCTTTGTTGATATTGACCCAGTAACCTACTGTATCGATCCAAACGAGATCGAAGCAAAAATCTCCGAGAGAACACGTGCGATTATGCCGGTTCATATTCACGGCATGCCTGCCGATATGGATCCAATTCTGGCAATCGCAAAAAAGCACAACCTGAAAATCATTGAAGATGTCGCACAGGCGCATGGGGCACGCTATAAAGGAAAACTTTGTGGTGCATTTGGCGATGCTGCCGGATATAGCACGCAAGCCTCAAAGACGTTGAGTAGCGGTTGTCAAGGAGGTTTGTTCACGACAAATGATGAACAAACTTACAAACGTGCAGCGTTGTTGCAGTATTTCGGGGAAATCGTCGTACCGGGTAGTGAAAGGGAAGAGCAGGAATACAATGCTTATGGACTTGGATGGATGTATCGCGGTGATATGTTCAGTCAGGCATTCATCCGTAGCCAACTCAAGCGACTTGATGAGAATAATACGTTACGCGTCGAAAATTGCGAATATCTCACGATGCATCTGAACGGCATTGAGGGCATCGAGACCCCTGTTACGCCAGAAGGGTGTGAGCCTGTGTATTACAACTATGTTGTCGGTTTTGATCCGACGGCGTTAGGACTGGACATCTCTGCTCGTACGATGCGTGAGAAGGTGCAAGCAGCACTGCGCGCTGAAGGTGTTCCCACAGGACAGTGGCAGCGACTTCCCGTGCCATCTCAAGAGATTTTCCAGAACCAGATCGGCTACGGCACAGGATGTCCGTGGCGATGCAATAATTCAACAGTTGAGTATAAAACGGAGGACTATCCCCGAGCCGTCGAATTCATTGATTCTCACTGTTACATCTTCGATGTCAATCCACCCAACGACTTTGAGTTAATGTCCTATTACGTCGAAGCGTTCCACAAGGTCATGGATCAACTTGATGAAGTGCTTGAAGTCCGAGAAGCTGCTTAATCGAAAACAGTAGGCGAGGTTTCTAACCTCGCCGGTCCTTCCTTTACGGCATGTGATATTTTTCTCGTCGGTCCATAGGACCTCGTTATCCATAGCACCTCATTAATTGTAAAGCCTACCATAGTTTTCCTGTAGGAAGGAACTCTAATTCCCAACACTTTGCTATAGGAGCGATCTCCAAATCGCGATGCAACCTTTAAAACGAATGCGTTTTAGCTGCTATGGGTTGAATGCTGATGACTTGGTAGTCGAGCGTTTCTCACTCCAGCCGAGTGCCATGTCTATAGAAACCGATGTATTCAAATGACAGCACTCCAGCGGAGTGCTATGTCTGAGGACTGAAAACTGAATGGTCCTATGAACTTTTTGAAATAATGTTGACAAATCTGCTTGTGTGTCCTATAATATCTCAGAGTATATCCCTCAAGTTAGGATGGCTGTGTTTTGGACTGGGAACCGTCGGAATAGTAGAGAAATTGAGGGAGAAAATCAATTAGGAGAAGCCTGATGCTTCACTCACTAGAATTAGAAAATTTCAAAGCGTTCGGAGCACGCACACACATCCCGTTTGCACCGATAACACTAATTTTTGGCGAAAACAGCGCGGGAAAAAGCACGATTCTACAAGCACTCAATCTCCTCAAGCAGACGCGAGAGAGTCGGGAAGCAGGTGTTTCCCTCCTCCCCCGAGCTGAAAATGGAACCGTCGATCTTGGTAGTTTTCAAGAACTACTTTTTGATCACGACTTGGAAAATACGCTCTCGATTCGTGTTGAGACCACGATGGATAGAAGAGAATTGTTTCGGCTTCCATATAGAGAAAATAGAGTAGCTATTGAATTTAGTTTTGAGAGACGTTCCCTCAAGGAAGAAGTCCGTTTAGATCGAATCGAAATTTACCACGGAGCCCCTCTTCAGTGTATTGCCAAATTTCAGCAATTGGATCGAACTGAGATACCGAAGGAATTTCGGAGAAGAATAGCTCTTTCTCGCGATTTGCGCCAACTTCCACTTTCAAAATTAACTGCAGTAAAATGTGTTGAGTTAACAGATGAACCGGGGTACTGGAAACCGGAGTTTGAATGGTGCACGGAGAATAGTGATGAGATCCTTAACCTGCTTAAGGGCAGATTAAATAGTCTGAAACATTCTGACGAAGAATTTCAAGAAGATAGTGACGAGCTGCAGGAAGAGCTCAATTCCTTAAATGATAGTATCGAGTTCTTGTCACCAGGTTTCGATTTGACAACTTACATTTCCAAGCGGCGTACAGAGGAAATGGACACCGTTCTTGGAATGCAGGGCTTTCTTCCAGTCGGGATCGTGTCTGGCAAAAGGAATTCTTGGGTAGCAGTGCCTCACCCTTCGATTCGATACCGTTCTAAAATATTTGATATTGCTCAATTGACAGTGGCGGCAGGTAGGGCATTAGAGCGTACTTTGGAAGTTCTTTTCCCAATGGGGCCTTTTCGGAGACCACCAGAAAGATGGTACATCTTTAGAGGGACAAGTCCTCAGGATGTCGGGTACCAGGGGGACTTGCTTCCAGATCTACTTTTCCGTGATCGTGAACTAGTTAGAGAAACAAACAAATGGCTGAAGCGACTTGAGATTGGCTATGAGTTAGTAGTGAAATCGGTGGGAGAGCGCTCAAGGGATCTTTTTGAAGTTAGACTCATAGATGTACATCGAAAAAAAAGTGTGGATATAGCACTACCAGATGTCGGTTTCGGTATTAGCCAGCTTCTTCCGTTTGTTGTTCAGAGTTTGGTTTCAGAACGACAAATTATTTCTATTGAGCAGCCTGAAGTTCACGTACATCCAAGATTGCAAGCAGATCTCGGTGACCTTTTGGTTGAAGCTATTAAGACACCACGTCAGAATCAATTCATTGTCGAAACTCATAGCGAACATCTGATCTTGCGTTTGCAAAGCTTAGTCCGTAAGAAGAAAATCAAGTCGACAGACGTCTCAGTTATCTATGTCAGTCGTGGATCTGAAGGTGCTGAGTCCCAGCGTTTACGCCTTGACGAAGATGGATATTTTATTGATGATTGGCCCGGTGGTTTTTTCCCAGAACGACTTAAAGAACTTAGATAATAGAAGGAATTACGCAAATGCTAGTTAGTGCAGTTGTTGATCCATCTGCATTTGATGAGGATTATTTTGATAAGTCTTACAGGAATCATGCAGAAGATCTCTTGATGGGTATTGTAGACAACGGACTGCTGATCTTTGATTCGGAGGGTGAATTAAGAAAAGCCTTCATCGAACAGATTGAATCCCTTCCAGACCCTGTTGGACAACGATTACAGATTTTGCTCGAAGAATTATTAAAAATTGAGCCAAAGCGGTTTGTTACTTGTTGTGCCTCATCAAATGGTAAATCATCAAATGACCTTTTAAATTTGGCACGTCGCCTTAAAATAGATACTGAAGTTGACGCCTTAATAGTTAGCGAACAAAGCCTTGAAACACTAATGTCTGAGCAAGAATGTGATGAAAGCGTCATTCCTTTGTCTGGATATCGCAATAGCAATTTTGAAAAATGCCGTCGGAGATATAATAACGGACTTGGATCAATAGATATACTCGCTGAATCAGAAGTGGACAAAATGATCATCCGTGCAATCCGTTTCACTAAATGCTTGAAGTTTTATGACAGATATATTGGGCAGGGAAGCAATACCTGCCATTTCCACGCTGGTATTGAATATATTTTATCGCTCTGGTGTAAACACGGTTTTTTTACATCTTGTCAGACCATGGGAAAGGTAAAAATATATGCCTGTAGTGCTGATTGCATTTTGGAGAAAGATACTGATTCTAAAAAGAATAAAAAGAAGAGAAAAAATAAAGAGCAATATCAAAACATCGTACGAGACATCATAACACCTTTAGAAGAGAGTTTCCCTTGTCTGGTGGAGGCAGTGATAAAGGAAGATCCAGAGAATATCTTCCATCCTAGATACTTAGAATCAGAACATGCTGTAGTCCGCGTTGACAGCGGCTTTCGATTATTCAAGCAAGGTAGGAAATTTCGACATAACTTATTCACCCTAAATATGATGGAAGGTTCTGTCCTAAGAAGATATCAAGGTTTAGGAAACGCGGATTTAGATGATGTGTCTTGAACGAGAAATATTTCGTTTCCAATCTTCTACCTGTTTTAGGTGAAATCGCGAGCATGGACCGGCTCTACATTTCAGTCAAACTGATTTTTGCTAAATGGAAAGCGGCTTTAGGTTGCTGTAACCTAAAGCCGCTATTTTATAGTAAAGCCCATAATTACTTGGACATCAACGGAATGGCGGGGTTACAAACTCCGGCAGCGAGGCATAGGTTATTGTTCCGTAAAGTGTCAACATGTTTTTAGGCTTTACTATAATTTCGACCTTTGAATTTCCTATTCATCCGATTCATCAGGATAGTCAATCGACCATTTACCCCGTCCATCTCCAGACGGCTCTTCTTTCCAGAGATCAAGGAACTTCTCAGGGGCGTTATGCTCAGTGAGGTGAGACATAAACATCTCATGCAGCTCCTTGACGAGTTCCATATTATCCGCAGCGATGTTGTTCTCGGCTATCGGATCTGCTGGTAAGTCATAGAGTTCAGGTCTGCCGTATTCACCAACAGGTGCATATCCCCAGCGTTCCGTAACAAGGAAAGGCGTCGTCGCCTGACGTGGGACACTCTCGTCCCGAGCAACGATGTGACACCCTGTTACCGCATAATCCCTATGCTGTGCGTCGCCTTGAAGGAGCGCGTTCGCGAAAGAGCGTCCCTCAAATGGTTTCGGTGGATCCAAACTAACACCAGCCAATTCACAGAGCGTCGGCATAAGATCCATCGGTTGCGCGATGAGATCGAGACGTTGCCCACTCGGAACATCACCACCAGCGATCAAGAACATCTCATGGTTAATCTCTGGGTACGTGGGCCAGTAGCGTGAATCTTCTGGGTCGATGTTAGATTTACCCGTCCTACTGTGTTCACCAATGGACATACCGTGATCCGACAGCACAACGACAAGCGTATCGTCCCATAACTCCAAATCTTCTACCTTCTGCAGAACCCGTCCAATGTGTCTATCAATGAGTTCCGCCTCACCTGCATAATGTGCCCAGAGGTTGTGCAGCTCGGCATCCGTAAAGAGTGAGGATAGACCGTAATTCGGATGTAGCATCGGAGGTCCTGTATAGTCTGGATCGTAGCGTTTAACGAGATATTCAGGGGGATCCCACGGTTCGTGTGGATCAAAGAAATCTACCCAGAGGAAGAAGGGACCCGAACGGTGGTTCTCCTCCAACCATCGGATTGTGGTTTCAGAGGTCCTGCCGGAAAACGTTTCTGATTCATACTGATAGTACCGGTTTGTCCACCGGTGCGTGTTCGGCAAGGTATGCCCGCGAAATGATGGATGCGGTCGCGTCTTCTCATTGGGCATAACGATTTTTATTTCGTCGTTGTGATGAAGGAGCGGTTTGTCACCCTCTTGCCCGCGATGCTGGAAAGCGGCATCAAAGCAGTGCTGGAAACGGACATTAAACAGGTGTGGGGTATCGCAAATAAGCTGCGTTGCGTATCCCTGATCGCTCAGGAGTTGTGAGATGATGTTCCGTCCACTCAGATCGATTGGCTGCCACGGGTAGTGGGGCCACCCGACTGTTGCCGTCATAATATCTGTGCGGTGTGGCACCGTCGGGAAACTGCTCATATAGAATTTGTCGATGGCAGTGGCGCGCTCTGCCTCGAATTTATCGAGCATTGGTGTGCGAATAGGGCGTCTCGCCCTTTCGCCTAAATTGTCATACCGAAAGGTGTCGGTAATAAGTAAAACAATATTTTTCATGTTTTAATAGCCAACCTCGTTATGATTGTCAGTTATGCAATCATCAGTTATCGCACCTTAAACCTCTTGGCGCGTCGTTCGTAACAAAAACAGCGTCGCTAATAGCAACGGCACAATAATAGCAGTAGAAACAACAATCGACACCTGTGCACCTATGAGGCATGGAAAAAAGAAAATCGAGCCTATCATTGAACCCTTTAGGGCAAAGTAGCCGTTTTTCTCGTTGGGTTGGAGGTACAGCGAAATTCGGGTGCCAACTGTGGCGATGATGCCTAAGATTACCCAAATAATATAAGACTTCTGAAGGTCAGGTTCTAACCAATACGGCAAAAAGGCAATCGTAAAGGCGAGAACTGTGGCAACCGCAGAGAGCAAAAGTGCTGGACGAATTCCTATCTGGATTGGGGTTGTTAGGATCCCAAGTTCCGCATCGCGTGAGATGTCTTTGAAGGTCGTCGTAATATGTGTGCCTAAATCATAGAGCGTCGTGGCAGCAAAGGCATACCACACCAGCTGTGGCACGGTCCCACTCACTGCTAACGCCCCAAAAATACTCAGCAGTCCAATACCCAAAGGCAGTGTAAGACTTCCTAAGATACCTTTCCCTTTGAAAATAGCGTTGTAGAGATGTGAAATTGCGACCAAGCTTATTACCAGCAAGCCGGCTTTGGTATTAAGCCAGAAACCGCCAATTACACAGAATCCATAAATAATGCTCGCTGGTACAATCGCCTGTCGAGGTGTGAGTCGTTGTGATGGAATTGGTCGTTCTGGATTTGTGTGTTTGTCTGTTTCATGGTGAAAGTAATCGTTCTTTATCATACCAGCGAAGTAGCCACAGAGTGCAATCAACAATGC
The DNA here is from genome assembly GCA_958295815.1 of Candidatus Poribacteria bacterium. GTDB lineage: Bacteria > Poribacteria > WGA-4E > WGA-4E > WGA-3G > WGA-3G. The sequence continues at coordinate 3,011,199 of OY282374.1, forward strand.
TACAGCGACACGCCACGTCCAGTGTCCCTCACTGGCAATGAGTGCTCCAGGAAGCGTCGCAACAATCGGAATCGCAAAAAGCGGGTAGCGGATGAGTTCAAGATAGGCTTTTATGCGATTCATTATGTAGGTTACCTACTAAAAATTTTCTCGTGGCAGACCGGCTTCTGTTACCGGAGAGTTTCTCGGCTCATATGCTTCGTCTACGCCGTAAAATTGATCGCTCTGTGTTCCGATTCCGAGTTCCGTTATGTTGGGTCCGATCTGTTTATTCCCCTGAATAAAATTATCTCGGAGCCTACCGCCATCATAGACTGCCCAACCAACGTTCATCGTGATATTGTTGGAGACTATCTCAGGTGAAGAGGTGGAGTAACAGACAATAGCGTTTTCGTAATTCGCACGGAGAATGTTGTACTGTATACGCGGTCGGGCGTCATCTTCACATATAATTCCGTAGTTATTAGCCGTGAATTCGTTGTATTCAACGTCTGGCGATGCACTCCCTCGGAATTGTGAACCTGTGCCATTTCTATTAAACTCGTTGCTGGTAATGGTGGGACTGGTATTCTCAGAAAGGACTCCCGTTTTATTTTCGCTTAGGAGACACCTCTCAATTTGGACGGCGTCAGTCAGACATGTAATTCCAATAGTTGCGTGTTGGATACGACAATATGTTAGACGGCTGTTTGGACTTTCAGATTCAATTTGAATGCCAGCCCAATCTCCTGCCCGCGGCGGAGCAGCGGCGATGGTTTTCTGCTGCTGTACTTCTGAGCCACCAAACCTTTCTCCGAACATTTGCCCTTCTAATCCCATTGCTGTAGATGAGGTGGTCTCCGCGACAGGTTCTTGTTGACCTCCTCGCTGCTTGCCTAAAGAGCCAAAAACTACCATCCGTTCGGGTGATCCCTCAGCGTAGAGTTCACCATGCACAATAAGTTGGGACGGTTTCTCCGTTGGTTCAAAGCCTACGATAGTACCCGCACGGATAGTGAGTGTGATACCCTCTGGAACAACAAGTGTGCCGGTAATATAGATACGTCCATCCCAGATTTCATTCTCTGTTAATTCACCTGATTTCTCTATAATTTCTGAACTGTAGCTGCCCATATCGAAATTAAAAGTCTCACCCTGGCATCCACAGTAAAATCCAGTTAAAATGCAGATAAGGATAATAAGAGGCGTGTAGGATGGAGTTTGGAAATTCAGATTGCGGAGCGTAAGTTTCTGATATTGCTGCGTGATGGTTGTTATTCTCATAATATATTTCTACCATAGATATGACTGTTCTGTCAAGTCAGAAAAAAAGTTTGACATCAGCGGTTAAATTTGCTATAATTATACAATTAGGAATCTGCTTTTTCACGCGGCTTTAAAATCATGAGTTTCGCGTAATGGATTAGCGCGCTTTAATGACGTTTCAGAAAACAGATTGATAATTGCATTTGGCGCACTGTTTGCCTCTACAAGAAAAGGACGCAGCAACAATGTTTGAAAGTTTGGGGGATAGGCTACAAAGCACCCTTAAAAAAATCAAAGGACAGGGGAAACTCACGGAGAGTAATATTTCCGATACCTTGCGTGAGGTGCGGCGCGCTTTCTTGGAAGCGGATGTTAACTATAAAGTCACTCGCGAATTTATAGAGCAGATTAAGACGCGCACCCTCGGTCAAGAGGTTCTCGGTAGTCTTACACCTGAGCTTCAGATCGCCCGAATTATTGGGGAAGAGTTGACCCAATTGATGGGCAGCAAGGCGGAGAAAATTAACATTGCGCCGAGTGGTCCGACAGTGGTTATGCTTGTTGGGTTACAAGGTGCCGGTAAAACGACTGTCGCGGCGAAATTAGCACTTAAATTTCGCAAAGAGGGACGTAAACCGCTTCTCGTCGCCGCCGACGTCTACCGACCCGCTGCGATTAAGCAGCTGCAGGTTCTCGGAGAACAGACTGAAACACCGGTATTCTCAATGGGGACAGAGACCTCGCCCGTCGAAATTGCAGAGGCATCGGTCAACGAGGCTTTAGCGCACGGACATAACTGTGTTATTATTGATACTGCTGGACGTTTGCATGTTAATGATGAATTAATGGACGAACTTCGGCAGATTAAGGCGCATGCAAAGCCTTCTGAAGTCCTACTAATCGTTGATGCAATGACTGGACAAGATGCCGTGAATGTTGCCGAAAACTTCAACAATGATTTGGATATTGATGGTGTTATCCTCACCAAGATGGATGGTGATGCCCGCGGTGGTGCTGCGCTTTCGATCCGTCATATTACACACAAACCTATTAAGTTCATTGGTGTTGGTGAAAAGATTGAGGCAGCGGCGTTAGAGGAATTCCATCCGGAGCGAATGGCTTCACGTATCCTCGGGCAAGGTGATTTCCAAACTTTGCTTGAGAAAGCCGAAGAGGTCTTCAGCGAAGACCAAGCAAAAGAACTTGAGCGTAAACTCACAGAGAACAAAGGATTAGACTTTACCGATTTTCTGACACAACTCGAACAGCTTAAAAATATGGGGCCCTTGGATCAATTACTCGATCTGATGCCCTTTAAAAACCAATTACCTGTTCAGAATCTCACACCAGATGAGAGCCACCTACAAACAGCGAAAGCGATCATTCATTCAATGACGCCTCAGGAACGAAGAAATCCTCGGTTGTTGGACAGAAGTCGGAAACTTCGCATTTCTAAAGGTAGTGGAACAACTGTGAATCAGGTGAACATGCTGATTTCGCAGCTACAGATGATGAATCGTATGCTAAACCAGCAAGCAGCAATGGCAATGCCTGGAATGGGAGCCGGTTTAAATACGAAGATGGGACGGAAAATGGGCGCGCTTCCTGGTCAGAAACGTAAGGCAGCGAGAAAGCCCCGGAAACGGAGACGCCGTAAATAACAAGAGGTACGATCTTGGAAGTCTACCTTTCTATTGACGCGGCGTGGATACCATTAGGAGGTATTTTTTTGGCAGTTAGAATTAGATTACAACGACACGGTAGAAAGAAACGTCCTTTTTATCGACTCGTCGCCGCTGATGCACGTGCACAAAGGGATGGTGTCTTTTTAGAACGCTTGGGGCATTATAATCCGTTGACAGATCCGGCAGACATTGTCATTGATGAAGAGAAAGCTTTGAAATGGTTGAGGCGCGGCGCACAACCGACCGACACGGCGAAACGTTTACTTTCCAAACGCGGAATCTTAATGAAATTTGAATACGAAAAATTGGGAAGACCAATGCCAGGCGAAGAAGTTGATGAGGCCGCCGAGGCAGATGACGCACAACCCGCTGACACACAGGAAGTTGAAACCGACAGCTTACCCGATGAGGCAGCATCCGATGAAGCGGCATCTGACGAAGCAACATCCGAATCCGCCGAAGAGGAAGAATAACACCCGTTTCAAATGATTCCGAGAGGCAGGCAACAGACACATCTACTGAAATTTGAAGTGAACTATGTTCAAAGATTTGATTGAATACATCGTGAAATCTCTCGTCGATTATCCGGAGCAGGTAGTGGTCCAGGAAGTGACTGGCGAAACGGTGGTTATTGTAGAGTTGACTGTTGCTGAAGAAGATTTAGGTAAAATCATCGGTAGATATGGACGGACCCTTAAAGCTATAAGAAGTGTTCTCTATACCGCAGGATTGCAAGCAAATAAAAAGGTCATTCTTGAGTTGATTGAACACCCCAGATTAGAGGAGCAGTAATAATTTCGTTTACTACACAAGGTCGATACATCAGCTGAAATGTCCGGTGTTGCTCGCGAGCCTGAATTAAAAATGAAAATTGATGTTCTCGCCTTGTTTCCAGAGATACTCACGCCAGCGTTAAAAACAGGTATCCTCAAACGCGTTCAGGATGCCGATAAACTCACCGTCAACCTTCATAATCTTCGTGATTGGGCAACCGATAAACACAAGTCGGTTGATGACTATCCGTACGGCGGTGGCGCAGGTATGATTCTTAAACCCGAACCTATTTTCGCAGCGGTTACAGCGTTGAACACGGAGCGGACAGCACACGTTGTCTACCTTACACCACAAGGTGTGCCATTGACGCAGACACTTGCGGAATCACTCTCCTTAGAATCGCATCTCATCCTTTTGTGCGGGCGTTACAAGGGAGTTGATGAGCGAGTACGCCATCAATTGGTTGCAACCGAACTCTCCATCGGAGACTATGTTCTCAGTGGCGGCGAAATTGCTGCGCTTGTTTTGATTGATGCCATTGGTCGTGTGCTGCCAGGTGCACTTGGCGATTATGAATCTGCACATGTTGATTCTTTCAGCCATGATTTACTTGACCATCCACACTATACACGACCCGCTGAGTTTGAGGGGATGGATGTTCCCGAGGTTCTCTTGAGTGGGCGTCATGAAGATATTGAGGAGTGGCGGTACGCAGAGGCACTCAAACGCACCGCAATGTACCGTCCAGATCTACTCCAGAAACTGGAATTGAGCGAGGAAGACATTGCTATTCTCAAAACGGCTGGGTTGGTGGACTGAACCGAAGCAGTAATCGTCTAATTTTTAGAATGTTATTTGCCAGCCTATGGACGTGGCGAGATCTATACTACACAAGGAGGATTGATAAATGAACTTAATTGAATCCGTTGAAAGCCAATATATGAAAAGTGAAGTCCCTGAGTTTGGTCCCGGAGATGTTGTCAAGGTGAATACCCGTATCCGGGAAGGACAGAAGGAACGCATCCAAGCTTATGAGGGTACCGTTATTCGTCGAGCACACGGCGGATTACGATCTACGTTTACAGTACGGCGCGTCGCCTTCGGGGCAGGAAGTGAAAGGACTTTCCCGCTCCATTCACCCAATATTGAGAGCATTCAAGTCGTTCGATACGGTGCCGTCCGCCGCGCCAAGTTGTATTACTTACGCGAGCGTACCGGAAGAGCCGCACGTGTCAAAGAACGCAGAAGATAATCTGATGGCAATGAACGCTTTTGAGCTTGCTTGCCAGCAAAACGGCTATAAACAGATTGCAGGCATTGACGAGGCAGGTCGAGGTGCCTTGGCTGGTCCCGTCATTGCCGCTGCTGTTGTCCTACCCATTAATTGCACCCTTAACGGTTTAAATGATTCTAAAAAGTTGTCCGCAAAGCAACGAGATCGACTCTTTGATGAAATCCACAGTATCGCTGTGTCGATAGGTGTGGGTTCCATGGATCATCAGGTTATTGACCGTGTAAATATTCTTAATGCTACCTTATTGGCAATGCAGGAGTCGGTTGAGAAACTGACACCGCAGCCTGATTATGTACTCGTTGATGGTGTACATCTCCCCCAAGTAGATTTTCCCAGCAGGGCAATCCCGAAAGGCGATAGCCGAAGTTATTCTATCGCCGCTGCCTCTATTATCGCCAAGACTACACGCGATAGACTCATGATTGAGTTGGATCGCACCTACCCAAACTACGGATTTCTAAAACACAAAGGATATCCGACATCACAACATCGGCAAGCAATCGCCGAGTTTGGTGCATCGGATATTCATCGACACACCTTTAAACTCCTCCCGGATGATCAAATCGAATTATGTTTCTAAGATGCCTACGCGCGCTGCTAACGGAGGGCGTACATGGATCGTTCACGCTTGGACATTGGAAAAATTGGTGAGTCATTAGCAGTCGCGCATCTTAAAAGACGTGGGTATAAAGTCCTTGCACAGAATTACCGAGCGATGCGTGGGGAAATTGATCTGATTGTACGGGACGGGCAATTTATCGTCTTTGTGGAAGTTAAAACGCGGAGGAGCCTCAAATTCGGGGTGCCCCAAGCCGCTGTAACCAAACAGAAACAGAAGCAAATCTCCAAGATAGCTTTGGCATATCTACAGGCAGAAAACCTCTGGGATGCTCCTTGTCGTTTTGATGTTATCGGCATCCATCTAACGGACCAGTCTGAGTTGCTACGACTTGAGCATATTGAGAGTGCATTTGAATTTCAGCAATAGAGCAAGACACGGAAGCCTTACTCTATTGCGTGTCCGTTACCAATTACTTGCGGGACGACTCTGGCGCCAATGCTGGGTAGATTTCTATATCCGAACTGCTGATCATCCTACCAACGTAGAAAGTCAGCCAGTCTCCACAGAGTTCAATAGACATGAAGTCCTCATCACCGGCGATGTATTCGTGGAGTTCGACCTCAAATTTCTCTTCTCCTTCAACAGTGGTAACTGTGAGCGTTGCCGGGACAACCTCTTGTCGGCTGTATTCAATGGCGATATCCCCTTGTTCATCATCCGGGTCTGGAAAATAGAGGGTCATTTCGTCTGGCAGCGGATCGCCAAGTTCGCATTCATCATCAACAATCCACCGGGAAATCTCGTATTCTTCCCGCGTTCCTGCCACATGGTCAACACCGACCACCGCCTCTTCCTCGGCGTCCCGGATATGGTACATATAGCGACGAAGGGCATCGCCTTCATACTTCTTTCGGGTGACAAGTTTGAAGGCGTGCGAAGTATCTCCTGTCTCCTCGTATGTGATGATATCGGAGAGTTCAATCATGCTGTCGATCGGGATGTCGACCAATTCATGCCGCACTGGCTTTTTTGACTTAGCATCTTTTCGCCTGCCAAACAGCGGTTTTCCATCTTTTCTGCCAAATAGTGCCATTTTACCACCTAAAAGTAACCCTTATTATACATCACTAACATGACCACACCCACAACAAGAAGACTTCCGAAGATCAGGAGAAACCATGTTGATCCTGAAGTCTTCTTCTCGATGACGACAGTTCGCGTGGCTGGCGGTGCCCGCGTTGGAGCTGTTGTGGAAGTGGATGTTGAAATTGTCGGTGTCTCTCCGGCAGAGGCAAGCAGTTCCTCTTTTAGTGCTTCTTCATCTGGGAGTTCGTCAACAGTGACAACTTCAGCACCTTCCCCGTAAAATTTATCTGGGTTCTCTTCTACGTAACTTGCCGTATAATCTTCGTCGCGATTCGTGCCTGGATCTACATAGTTCGGGTTAGGTTCAATACCTTGACTCTCGTAATAGTCTCTATAGTGTTCGTATTCTGCCTGCTTCTTGGCATCCCAATGCGAGCGGTCGTAATCCCGATGGTGGTAGTGCCACATGTAACTATGGCGAATCGAGTGGTTGTAGTAGTCATGGAAGTAGATGCCGAATAGCAGGTTGTTAAACGCCATCGACGCACCCATGCTATACATTGAATACCCCATCATAGGATAGTAACCACCAAAGTTATTAACAGTAATAGTTTGCCGCTGCTGCCGTCGGGCACGTGCAGTCTGCCGGTTGGCTGTTCGGACTTGGCGTTTCAAACTACGGTTTTCTGCCTTGAGTTGCCGCGTCTGTTTCCGGTTTTGTGCAGTCGTTTGGCGCTGTTGATTCCGGGTCGCCGTTCTGCTTCGCGTTGACGTATTCGGTGTGGTAGCCTTAGCACGACTGGTAGCAGTCTGCTTCTGGCGGGCAGTTGTACTCGCACGTGTACTGGTACTTCTTGGTGTACTACTTCTGTTGTAGGTGCTGCCCGTACTACGTGTTGTGCGAGATGTTGAAGTCCGTGGGCTTGTGGCACTCCTAGTTCGTGGGCTGCTATAAGAGCGACTCGTACTACTTCGGGTACGCGTGCTGCTATAGGAGCGTCTCGGTGTGGAACTCCGTCTGCTTGAGCTGCGGCTATAACTACGGCTACTCCTGAAACTCCGTCCGCCCCCGAAACCGCGACGGCTTTCCACAATATCTGGCGCAAAGCTAAACAAAAAGACAACCAGAACAGCGAGGACAGAGAACTTCTGAAATTTATGCTTCACCCTGATTTTCCTCCTTAGATTTATTTACCGAAAAAACTTGACAAAAAACGCTGCATTTGTTAAAATACTAAGATACGTTAAAATCCAAATCGGTTTCGTTTGCGAAACCGTTCTCACTTTAGATTTGTGTGCCTGTAGCTCAGATGGATAGAGCGTTAGCCTCCGGAGCTAAAGGTCGGGCGTTCGAGTCGCCCCAGGCACGTTTTTTACTTATATGTATGTGCATGTAGGTAATATCTTTGCTGGGCAAAGCCCCTATTTATCACCTTGAAGAATTATGTTAGCATTAATAGAAATAGATGTCAAGGACATTTGAAAGGAAAAATATGGCACTTGACGTACGCGACGAACGACTTTTAGAGTTGGTTGATGCCGACGCAGTTATTGAACAACTCGCGACCGGATGTCAATTCACCGAGGGACCTCTCTGGCACGCTGCAGAGCGGTTTTTGCTTTTTAGCGATATTCCGGCAAATAAGATGCGGAGATGGAATGCCGACACTGGAATGACTGTTTTCCGTGATCCATCCGGAAAGTCAAACGGCTTGACTTATGATAAAGGTGGACATCTCATCGCTTGTGAACACGCAAACCGAAGGGTGTCACGCACAACAGCTGATGGAGAGGTCATTACAATCGCCTCACATTATGAGGGGAAACGTTTGAATAGTCCGAATGATGTCGTCGTAAAGTCGAATGGCAGCATCTATTTCACGGATCCGCCTTACGGGTTAAGCGCAGCTTATGGTGTCGAATCAGAGAAGGAACTCGATTTTCAAGGGGTCTATCGTTTGTCGCCCAATGGAGACACGTTGACGCTTCTCGTTGACGACTTTGACAGACCCAACGGTCTCTGCTTTTCGCCAGATGAGTCGATCCTCTATATTAACGACACCGAGCGTATGCATATCCGCGCGTTCGATGTACAATCCGATGGCACAATTGCGAACGATCGTGTCTTCGGTGAAGAAGAAGGCGACAACGGCAAACCGGACGGGATGAAAGTCGATACGCATGGAAATGTCTACCTAACCGGTCCGAACGGAATTTGGGTTTTCGCTTCAGACGGAACACATCTCGGAATTATTCTCGTCCCTGAACGCTCAGCTAACTTGGCATGGGGCGGTGATGACTGGAAAAGCCTCTTCATCACAGCGAGTACCTCCCTTTATCGCGTCGAATGCAAGGTAGCAGGAGTCGCAGTACCATAATGCCAATGAAAATTAATATCAAACGCATAGACAAGACCCTCCCGTTACCGAAATATGAGACGGCAGGTTCCGTTGGATTTGATTTAATCTGCCGAGAATCAGCAGAGGTTCCACCACAATCCATCGTTCTCATTCCCGCGAACGTCGTCGTTGAAACACCCCTGGGTTATATGTTGATGGTGTGCTTGCGAAGCAGTACACCGCGCAAATTCGGACTGATGATGCCTCAAGGCGTTGGGGTCGTTGACAACGATTACTGCGGTGAAGAGGATGAACTAAAAATCCAAGTTTACAATTTCACGGATGAAGTGGTGAATATTGAAAGAGGTAGTCGGATCGCACAAGCGATTTTTGTACGCGTAGATACAGCAGAATGGAATGAGGTCGAACAGATGCAATCACCCTCTCGTGGGGGATTTGGCAGTACGGACCGATAGACATGAAACAGTATATTGAAGGGCTTCAACAGATATTAGATATCGGTGTTGACCGACCGGGTAGAAACGGAGCGACCCGCGCACTATTCGGCATGCAGATGCGATACAATCTCGAAGATGGGTTCCCTGCCGTAACGACTAAAAAACTGGCTTTTCGCGCTGTGAAAGCTGAACTCTTAGGCTTCCTACGGGCATACTCTCATGTCGATCAGTTTCAGAAACTTGGGGTACAGGTATGGAACGCTAATGCCGAGGCTTGGGGACGCAACGGTTCACTCGGTCGCATATACGGTGTTCAGTGGCGAAAATGGCAGGCAGAAAACGGCGTAATCGACCAATTAGGCAAGGTAATTGAACAACTCCGGACGGACCCGCACAGCCGTAAGCATATCGTTACAGCGTGGAATCCGGGAGAGTTAGATGAGATGGCGTTGGAGCCGTGCCACATGTTCTTCCAATTCTTTGTGGCGGATGATAAGTTATCATTGCAAATGTATCAGCGCAGCTGTGATATGTTCTTAGGTGTTCCCTTTAACATCGCTTCGTATGCTCTCCTCCTTCACATGATCGCACAGGTGACTGGGTTAAAGCCTGGTGAATTTATTCATACCTTAGGGGACGCACACATCTATCATGAGCACTTTGTGGCGGTTGAAACCCAATTGAAACGAGATCCTTACCCACTCCCGCGACTCGTGTTGGATCCGAATATAATCTCAATTGATGCCTTTAAAATGCAACATATCCAGTTAGAGGATTACCAGCACCATGATGCTATTCGCGCCCGTATGATCGTCTAATACCCTCTAAACGCTTACCCAATCGAACCTATGCGAGACAACTCAGAGTAAAATGGCTCAAGCACCACGAAACCAAGATAACATTCAGAACGGTAACCATTCCGACTTCGAGGAATTGACGCCTCCAGAGGAGGCTTCACTTCTCATTCAACTCGTTTTTGAGGAATTTGAAGATGTCTTGATTAACTATCCACATCATGTCGCCTATTGCTTCGCTGCAATTACCCGTCTAGCAGGCACAACGGAGCACCTCTCAAATTTCGCACGACGGTTAGGAATGTGGTTGTGGATTGAGGTGCTCTCTTTTCAGATTGAAGAACCCTTAAGTCTTGACGAACTCGCCGAACACTTTGAAACCGATACGGAAACTATTCAAACCGGAATTGACGAACTTCAAAAAATCAGGGAGTTTGACATAGAATCACAGCATAAAGGACAGATTAAACTCGCACCTCGTATGTCTAAGGAGACAGTCACCCATTTCGCTGAGCAGGTCTTGAGTGGGATAGAAGCCGGAGAACAAGAAGAGGGAATTAAAACCTGAATGTTAATTTCAATGATCGCTGCAATGGATGAAAACCGACTGATCGGCAATGGACCGGATATCCCGTGGCAGATGCCAGCCGACAGGCGACATTTTCGCGACATGACGCTCGGCAAGCCCGTTGTTATGGGACGTAAAACTTTTGAAACGCTCAAACGTCCTTTGGGCAAACGGCACAATATCATCCTCACACGCAACACAGCCTATAAGGCACCAAAAGGCTGTAGCATCGCTCACTCGGTGGCAGACGTTATTGAACTTTGTAAGGAAACAGAAGAACTCATGATATGTGGTGGGGCACCTATCTATCAAGCCTTTTTACCGCATGCGAATCGGCTCTATCTCACGCAGATTCATGACACATTTGAGGGCGATGTCTATTTCCCCGAATTTGACATCACAGCGTGGGAAGAGGTAAAACGCATTGATGGGGAACCTGATGAAAAAAATCCCTATCCTTACAGTTTTTTATTTTTAGAAAGAAGACGCGGATAGGATGCCGACAGTTTTTTTCTAACAGAGGAGTATACTTGTGCTTAACCTGTGCATGCTTTCTGGCTCTTTTGAATACGACTCCGAAGCATCGTTGACTATTTTCAAAAACTTTGTTGAAAAACATTATCCGATTCAAGCGAATCTAATCATCTACAACTCAGAGGATGACGATCCCTCTTTGGCGGCACTTGATGATACCGATGTTTTGTTAGTTTTTACACGCCGACTCAATACCGAAGGCGCGTCGCTCCAGCAATTGCAAGCCTACTGTGAGCAAGGTAGGCCGATTGTCGGGGTTAGAACCGCCAGCCATGCCTATCAAAATTGGCTGGAGTTCGATAAAGTTGTATTGGGCGGTGATTATCAAGGACACTACGGGGAAGGTCCGATTGTTCACGTGGAAGTAACGGCTGCAGAACATCCAATTCTGGATGGTATCTCGGCGTTTGCCAGTTACGGAAGCCTTTACAAAAATCCATCGCTTCGCGACGATACATCTCTGCTGTTGATCGGACATACAAGTGAACATTCTGAGCCAGTAGCGTGGACCCGCTTACATAACGGCGGACGCATCTGTTATACTTCATTGGGGCATCAGAAAGATTTTGAAGTAGTCCCCTTTCTGCGGTTGCTCGCACAAAGTATTTTGTGGGTATCCGAACAAGACCTTTAATTTTTCTGTAGGAGGGATCTCCGAATCCCGACCTTTCCCTTAAAGCACTTTGGAAAATATGGAAACACTGACGATTCTGAATGGCGACATCTACACCCCAACCCATTATGGGCAGGGAAGTATCGTCATTCAAGATGACACAATTTCAACGATAACAACAGAGGCACTCCAGCCAATAGGCAACGTTATCGATGCCTCCGGATGTCTTGTCATTCCGGGGTTGATAGATGGGTTAGTGCATGGCGGTGGTGGTTGTGATACGATGACGGGCGAGGTTGAAGATATTGCCACAATCGCTCGCGCGCATGCCCGCAATGGTGTTACCTCGTTGGTATTGGGTATCTCTTCAGGGAGCATGGCGCAAATCAACGGTGCCTTAACGGCTATCGCACATATCGTTGATGAGCCGGTAGTAGACGGTTCGCGGATTATAGGCTCGTATGTGGAGGGAAAATTTGGAAGCCTCGCCAAAAACGGAGCGCAGAACGCGAAGTACATTACGCCACCGAACTTTGAAGAATTCCACGCGATGTGGGCAGCTTCTGATGGCACCTTGAAGGTAATTTCCGTTGCCCCGGAAAACGATGATAATCTCCAGTTTATCAAGCACCTTGCAGCCTACAAGACAGATGCCTATAACGACATCATCATCGCCATGGGACACACAAATGCGACTTATGAACAGGCGATGGCAGCGATTGACGCTGGCGTGACACGCGCCACGCATACTTACAACGGTATGAGCGGGATGCACCACCGCACACTCGGGGCGATTGAAGCCGTACTCTCTCACCCAGATATCCATGCAGAACTCATCGTTGATGAACATCATGTCCATCCATTTTGGGGAAGCCATTTGATTCACCAGAAAGGGATTCACGCTGTCGGGTTAATTACAGATTGCACAGAACTCGCTGGTGTGCCTTCTCAAGATTGGCAAGCGGCGGCAACGTATATTCCTACGATGGATGCCTACCGTCTCAGCGACGACGCAATTTCTGAAAAGGATACTGCCTTTGAAACCGGTAGTACCGAGAAATACGTCCGCAATAACGCAATGTGGCTTGATGTCGGTAAATCGACCGAACGCCTCGCTGGGGCGAATATTACGCTTATGGATGGTATGCGTAATGTCATGAATTGGGGGCATTCTCTCGAAGAAGCATTAACAATGGCGACATTAGCACCCGCCGAGAATTTAGGTGTCGCAGCATCGGTCGGTTCAATCGCAACTGGGAGCATAGCCGATATTGTTATTGTTGACGAAGGCTTAAGCGTTCAGAACGTTGTTTTACGTGGAAAATTGCTGGAAAATTAGGGAATTCATGGAATTTCCTAATTTTTTTGTGTTTTTTTTAAAATAAATTTGACAAACCGGTGCGCTGAGTGTATAATATTTATCTTGGGAACCCTATTCAATCTTTTTAGAAGCGGGGGCAGTTATTCGGAAACATTCTAACGTCGTATCTACATTCCACGTTAATTTGTTCTACTGAAATTATGATGCCCCGCGTGGGGCTTTTTTAATTACCAAGACCATAGATATCGTCTGGCGGAGGTACAAAATGCCAACAATTAACCAGCTCATCAAAAAACCGCGCAAGCGGTACCGGAAGAAAACAAAGTCGCCGGTGCTACAGCAATGTCCGCAGCGCCGCGGTATCTGTTTACAGGTGAAAACGGTAACGCCCAACAAACCCAATTCGGCTTTGCGGAAAGTTGCGCGTGTCCGGTTTACCTCTGGCTATGAAGCCACCTGTTACATTCCGGGGATTGACCACAATTTGCAAGAACACTCAGTCGTTTTAGTCCGCGGTGGACGCGTTAAAGACCTTTCTAACGTGCGTTATCACATTGTTCGTGGCAAGTTGGATACCGCAGGGGTTGACAACCGTCGCCAGGGTCGTTCAAAGTACGGTGCACGTAAACCGGGCTAAATAAGGGAGGAGTAGCTAATGCCGAGACGCGGAAACATTACCAAACGCGACGTTAACCCCGACGCAACCTATAACAGCAAACTGGTCTCAAAGTTTATTAATAGCCTTATGTTGGATGGGAAGAAAAGCACTGCCCAAGCCATCTTGTACGAGAGTTTTCAGATTATCGAATCACGGACGAATGAAGACGGTTTCACCATCTTCAAGCAAGCCATTAACAATGTTAAACCGGTATTAGAAATTCGACCGAGACGTGTAGGCAGTCAAACCTATCAAGTCCCGGTTGATGTAAAGGCAGAACGAAAACAGAGGTTAGCTTTCAGTTGGATTATCGAATCTGCTCGTTCACGCGGCGAAAGACGCATGGCAGAACGCCTTGCAGGCGAAGTATTGGAAGCCTCGCGGAACGAAGGCGGTGCAATCCGCAGAAAAATGGATCAGCATCGTATGGCAGATGCTAACCGAGCTTTCGCGCATTACCGCTGGTAAAAATGTAGGTGCGATCTCAGGATCGCAACTTGCTAATAAATAATGAGGAGTCACTCAACCGTGGCGGACAAAAAACAAACTACCCCACATCGCTTGGAATTGCCCCACATGCGAAACATCGGCGTCATGGCACATATTGATGCTGGTAAGACCACTGTGACCGAGCGGATTTTGTATTATACCGGTAGAGTCTATCGTATCGGTGATGTGGACGATGGCACCACCACTATGGACTGGATGGTGCAAGAGCAGGAACGCGGCATTACGATTACTGCTGCCGCAACAACCTGCCAATGGAAAAAACATCATATTAATATTATTGATACACCGGGGCATATTGATTTCACCGTCGAAGTTGAACGTTCTCTTCGCGTACTTGACGGGGCAGTCGCCGTCTTCTGCGCAGTCGGTGGGGTTGAACCCCAATCCGAAACCGTTTGGAGACAAGCAGATAAATACGATATACCGAGAATCGCCTTTGTCAATAAGATGGATCGAACCGGAGCCGATTTCTTTCGCACTGTAGAAATGATGGAAGAACGCCTCGGTACTAACGCAATTCCGGTGCAGTTACCGATCGGTTCAGCAGAACAGTTCACTGGTATCGTTGATCTTATCTCGATGAAAGGACAGATCTGGAACGTATCTGCAGCCTCTGGACGTGATGGCAGCCTCATTCAGGAAACCGACATCCCTCAAGAAATGGAAGAGATGGTACACGAATATCGTGAACGGATGTTAGAGTCTATTGCTGATTCTGATGAAGAACTTCTTCTCAAATACCTTGACGGTGCTGAAATCTCGCCAGAAGAAATTAAGACGGGACTTCGCAATGGTGTAGTCACAGGCAAAATTGTTCCAGTCCTCTGCGGCACAGCTTTGAAAAACAAAGGTGTTCAGCCACTCTTGGACGGAATTGTTTCTTACCTTCCAGCTCCGACGGACGTGCCGCCGGTAGCAGGCTTTCACCCAAAGACTGAAGAAGTGGAAGTCCGAGAAGCCAACGAGAACGATCCTTTCTGTGCCTTGGCGTTCAAAATTACGACAGATCCGCACGTCGGCAAACTGACGTATCTCCGTGTCTACTCTGGCGTCCTCAAGAAAGGGGATACCCTCTACAATAGTAAAACGGGTAAACATGAACGGATTGGACGCTTGATGCAGATGCACGCCAACAAACGTGAAGAGCTTGATGCTGTTTACGCAGGCGACATCGCCGCAGCAATCGGATTAAAAGACCTCTCAACCGGTGATACGCTCTGTGACCCGAAGGAGCATATTATACTCGAAACGATGGTATTCCCGCTTCCGGTAATGGCTGTCGCAGTGGAGCCTCGCACACAATCCGATATCGATAAATTGAATCTTGCACTCTCAAAACTTGCCGAAGAAGATCCAACTTTTAAAGTCCATCAAGATCCGGAGACAGGACAAACCTTGCTTTCCGGGATGGGTGAACTTCACTTAGAAATCATCGTTGATAGGCTCGTGCGTGAGTTTAATGTTTCAGCGAATGTCGGTAACCCAGAAGTCGCCTATCGGGAAACGATTCTTGATGCCGTTACATCTGTCGGACGTTTCGTGCGTCAATCTGGTGGTAGAGGTCAATTCGGGCACGTTGTTATTGAAGTAGAACCCCTTGAAAAAGGCACCGGATTTGAATTTATAGACGGCACTAAAGGCGGTGTTATTCCGCAAGAATACATTCCAGCGGTGCAAAAAGGGATTGAGAACGCCATGAACACGGGGGTCTTAGCAGGCTATCCCGTCGTTGATGTATCGGTGAAGCTCGTTGATGGTTCACATCACGCTGTTGATTCATCGGAGATGGCTTTCTCCATAGCCGGGTCTATGGCGTTCAAAGATGCAATGAAGCGTGCTACGCCGACTCTTCTTGAACCGATTATGGATGTTGAGGTCATCGTCCCTGACGAATATCTCGGCAAAGTCATAGGCGATCTAAACGCTCGACGCGCACAAATACGTGAAACCGAAGTCCAAGGTAAATCTCGGATCCAGGTCATTCGGACTGATGTGCCTCTTTCAGAAATGTTTGGGTACGTCAAGACACTTAGATCTCTCACACAAGGTAGAGCTAACTACTCTATGGAATTTTCACACTATAATCAAGTCCCCACCAGTGTAATGGAGGACTTAATTTCATCAGCGAAGCGTTAGGTATTTGTCATGTGCCCGAACTGTAAGAGTGTTAATTCTTCTTATAAGCGGGCACAGTGTTTGATTAAATGAAACCGTTAGCCATACGCCAGCGCGTTTGGGTAACTTATAAAAACGGGATACGCAGTTTTAAGACAAAATTGTACGTCTATAGTGAATGCACTGAAAACCGCGTTGACAATACCCGAAACAACACAATTTTATTGGAGCTCGGAGAAAAATGGCTAAGGAAACGTTTGAAAGGACTAAGCCACACGTCAATATTGGAACAATCGGCCACGTTGACCACGGTAAGACAACCCTCACGGCAGCGATTACCATGGTACTCTCCAACCTTGCTGACGAAGATTACGTCATGGAATATGACGAAATCGACAAAGCACCTGAAGAGAAAGAGCGTGGTATTACGATTAATACAGCGCACGTGGAATATGAAACTGAGAATCGTCACTACGCACACGTTGATTGCCCTGGGCACGCCGACTATATCAAAAATATGATTACAGGCGCAGCGCAGATGGACGGTGCTATTCTCGTCGTGTCTGCTGCTGACGGTCCCATGCCGCAAACGCGTGAACACGTACTGCTTGCTCGGCAGGTAAACGTGCCGTCTCTCGTCGTTTACCTTAACAAGGCTGACATGGTTGATGATGAAGAGCTTCTCGAACTCGTTGAACTGGAAGTTCGTGAATTGCTAAGCGTTTATGAGTTCCCCGGTGATGATATTCCTGTCGTCATAGGGTCTGCTCTTCAAGCGTATGAGGAAATGGAAGGCGGCGGCGATCCAAATAGCGACACCTGTGCATCGATCCTTGAACTCATGGCAGCTGTTGATGATTATATCCCAGAACCCGTACGCGACATCGAAAAACCGTTCTTGATGCCGATTGAAGATATTTTTACCATTAGCGGACGCGGGACAGTCGTTACAGGACGGGTCGAACGTGGTATCGTTGAAGTCGGGAATACCGTTGAAATCGTAGGTTTGCGCGAGACCCAAAGCACCGTTGTTACCGGTGTTGAAATGTTCCGTAAACTTCTCAACGAGGGACGCGCTGGCGACAATATCGGCGCACTGATACGTGGTGTTGACCGTGATGACGTCGAACGCGGTCAAGTGTTGGCAATTCCAGGTACTGTTCAACCTCATACTAAATTTGAAGCCGAAGCCTACATTCTTACGAAAGACGAAGGCGGACGCCACAATCCATTCTTTAGCGGATACCGTCCACAGTTCTATTTCCGGACAACCGACGTAACCGGACAGATGGATTTGCCTGAAGGCATCGAAATGATTATGCCCGGAGACAATGCACAGATTACCGTTGAACTGTCTAAACCGATCGCAATGGAGGAACAACTCCGATTTGCGATTCGTGAAGGCGGACAAACTATCGGTGCCGGTGTTGTCTCCAAAATTCTTGAGTAATAGATTGGGCGGAACTACGGTTCCGCCCTTTTAAACGCATCAGCAGAGCGACTTTGGACATCTACTCTGAAATCTAAGTCAACCCGTAAATCCACTGTTCTCTGCTTGATGAAGGCGATACCAAAAGATGGACAATCAAAAAATTCGGATCCGACTCAGAGCGTTTGACTATCGGTTGTTAGACCTGTGGTCAAAGCAGATAGCGGATACCGCAAAACGTACAGGTGCAGCTGTTTCTGGTCCGATTCCATTGCCGACAAAAAAGCATCTCTATACCGTTCAACGTTCGACCTTTACAGACAAGAAATCGCGTGAACAATTTGAGATGCGGATTCATAAACGTCTGCTGGATATCTCAGAGACTACACCTAAAACCGTTGATGATTTGATGCGGTTGGACCTGCCTGCAGGTGTTGATGTCAAAATTACGCTGTTGTAGTCGGAGAAATGATTGTTCTCCGCTCCGACGGTTTGGAAACCACAACGCATGCATCCAAAAAAAATGAATAGGTGTCTGGGGTTGGTTTGCAAATCCCATAGGAGGGGAGTGAGAGAAAATGATTAATGGAATTATAGGCCGTAAAGTCGGCATGACGCAAGTCTTTGAGGATTCAGGAAAAGCGATACCTGTTACTGTTATTCAAGCAGGTCCCTGCCCAATCGTCCAACTTAAAACAAAAGAAAAAGACGGATATCAGGCGGTTCAGTTGGGTTTCGGTGAGCAGAAAGAAAATCGTACGAATAGCCCCAAACGTGGACACTTCGCAAAAGCTGGAGTGGATCCGGCATTCGTGCTACGTGAATTTCGGGTGCAGAGTCTTGAGGATCTATCCTTAGGAAGTATTGTTGATGCCAGTCTCTTTTCTGAAGGTGATCTCGTTGACGTAACGGGTACCTCAAAAGGACGTGGTTTCACAGGTGTCGTGAAACGCTGGAAATTCGCCGGTGGTAAGAAAAGCCACGGCGGTGAGCAAGACCTGCGTCGCCCTGGCTCTATCGGGGCAAGTGCAACGCCATCTCGTGTTTTTAAAGGGAAACGGATGGCAGGTCGCTACGGTGCGAAACGACAAACTATCCAAAATCTACCCGTAATTCAAGCTGATGCCGAGCGCAACCTATTGGTCGTAAAAGGAGCTGTTCCCGGTCCACCTAACGGTTTCCTCCTGATTAAAAAGGCATCTAAAGCACTCAGTGCATAGGTCGGCAAGTATTTATTTTTCAACAATTGCCGAGAGGAAGCAAAGAGACAAATATGTCAACTTTAGACGTACACAGCAGGTCCGGGGATGTCCTTCGTGAAAAGCAATTAGCTGATGCATTTACCGATGCTGAGGTGAACGGTCCTGTCATTCACCAGTGTGTTGTTGCCTACCTTGCCAATCAGCGGCAAGGCACTGCATCAACAAAGACTCGCAGTGATGTCAAGGGCAGTGGAAGAAAACTCTATCGCCAAAAGGGAACCGGTAGAGCACGTGTTGGACACGCTAAATCCCCAATTCGAGTCCATGGCGGTGTTGCATTTGGACCAAAACCGCGCAGCTACCGGCAGTATACCCCAAAACGGGTCCGCCGGCTCGGACTCCACAGCGCACTCGCAGACAGGTTCCAGAATCAGCAGTGCCTTCTTGTCGAAGACTTTACGCTTGAGCGTCCACGCACTAAAGATATGGTCGACATGCTACAAGCCGTCAAAGCGCAAGGCAAGGTATTGTTCGTCCTTGATGAACCTAACCAGAACATTCATCTGTCTGTGAGGAACATTCCTAAAGTTAATACCTGCACATGGAATGCGCTCAATGTTTACCAAGTTATGTGGCACGACACATTAGTAATTACCGAGACAGCTGCTGAAAAATTGGAAGCCAAGTTCCTCAATACCGATTCAGAGGCAGAAGGATAAGACTGATGAAGGACGTATATCAGGTTATATTACAACCGCTGATTACAGAGAAAAGCACCATTCTTCGCGATGATAATAAGTATGTTTTCATCGTGGATCGAAGTGCAACGAAACCTCAGATTCGTCAAGCTGCGGAGGAATTGTTCGATATTCAAGGGGATATCCTCAAAATTCGCACAATGCGCGTTCGTGGTAAGCCCAAAGGCAAGATGTTGCGTTACCAACGCGGACGTAGACCGCATTGGAAAAAAGCTATTATTACGCTCAGAGAAGGCGCGACGATCCAGGCTTTTGAAACCATATAGAATAAGTAAATAAGGAACTCACAGTGCCTAAAACATATTCACCTGTAACCCCAAGTCGCCGGTTTATGACCGGCTATACCTTTGAAGAGATTACCCGCAACAAACCGGAAAAGTCTCTCGTCAAAGGCAGCAAACAGATGGCTGGGCGGAACTCCCACGGTCGCCTAACGGTGAGACGTCGTGGTGGCGGACACAAGCGTAGATATCGCGTTATCGATTTCAAACGTGATAAATTTGGTGTGCCAGCTAAAGTCGCTGCTATTGAATATGATCCAAACCGCTCCGCACATATAGCACTCCTCCATTATGTTGATGGAGAGAAACGATATATCCTTGCGCCAGTCGGTGTCCAAGTCGGTGACATGTTAAGCTCAGGCGCAGATGCAGAAATTCGGGTTGGCAACGCCTTGCCTCTTGAAAGAATTCCGCTCGGCTCTTCAATCCATAATATAGAAATGCGCCCCGGTAAAGGCGGACAACTCGTACGGAGTGCGGGTGCCGCTGCACAGTTGGTTGACAGAGAGGGGAAGTACGCACGTATTCAGCTGCCCTCAGGTGAGATTCGGCTTGTTCCTGTGAAAGGTATGGCAACGCTCGGACAGGTCGGCAACACCAGCCAAGTTGTTATCGGCAAAGCAGGTCGCTCGAGATGGCTTGGAAAACGTCCGAAGGTTAGAGGCGTGGCGATGAACCCAATTGACCATCCGCATGGTGGCGGTGAAGGAAAAAGTTCCGGTGGTAGACATCCGGTCACACCATGGGGTTTTCCGACCAAAGGGTATAAGACTC
Organism: Candidatus Poribacteria bacterium; assembly: GCA_958295815.1. Classification (GTDB taxonomy): domain Bacteria; phylum Poribacteria; class WGA-4E; order WGA-4E; family WGA-3G; genus WGA-3G. Next base: position 3,032,199 of record OY282374.1, read on the forward strand.
GAAACCCGAAGAAGAAATCGGGGCAATACATTTTCGGAAAACGGAAAGGGAGATAGTCCTTTTCTTGACTACTTCATTCCGCAAGGGCTTTATGTCTACAAGATAGAGGAGAACATAATGGCACGTTCTGTCAAAAAGGGACCTTACATAGACCCGAAACTCGTTAAGAAAATAGATGCTATGGAACGTTCTGGCAGCAAACGGGTAATTCGCACATGGTCCCGCCGGTCAATGATAACCCCTGAGTTGGTAGGGCATACTTTAGCAATTTACAATGGGAAAAAGTTTTTTCCAGTGTATATTACTGAGAATATGGTCGGACACAAACTCGGCGAATTCTCGCCAACTCGAACTTTCCGTTCTCACTCTAGTGGGGGTGGTAGATAGTTTTGTGATAGCCTTCATCGTAGATGGTAGGGGTCTGCATGTCCTGTTTAGTATTCGGAGATGTGCATGAGTATCTTGCTAAGCGTACGATGAAATTAGAAACATGCTTTTATTAGGAGACACTGATGGAAGCCAGATCGAAGATTAGGAACGCATCGGTTGCACCGCGGAAAGCCCGCTTGGTAGCCGATCTCGTCCGTAATCAATATGTTGAGGATGCGTTAAGTCAACTGCGCTTTACGCATAAAGCCGCATCCCCTATAATTTACAAGCTGATTCAATCAGCTGCTGCTAACGCGCAATATCAAGATCCGAACGTTGACATCGCAGAATTATACGTCAAAGAGATTCGGGTTGATGAGGGGGTTACGCGGAAATGGATACGGCCCCGGGCGAGAGGTATGGCGAATCGGATTCTAAAACGCAGCAGCCATATCACCGTCGTCGTCGATGAGGAGAGTACTGAGAATGGTGAGTAACGGCGTGTACATTTACACAGCACCATCCCAGACAACTCAGCCTCCACGTCGAGAACGGGGAAGAGTCTGACAGGAGGTTTGTGTGGGACAAAAAACTCACCCGCGTGGATTGCGCTTAGGAATCATTGAGACGTGGGATTCAAAATGGTACAGCGAACGAGATTACGCAAAGTGGCTCCATGAAGATTTTCAGATTCAGGATTTCGTCAAGGAGCAGCTCGCGCGCGCTGGGATTTCGCGCGTTGAAGTTGAGCGTGTCGCAGACCGGTGTAGTATTAATATCCATACGGCGCGTCCAGGAATCGTCATTGGTCGCCGTGGAGCAGAGGCTGAAAAATTACAAGCATTACTCGAGAAGCACGTTGGATGCCCAGTGCGGATTAATGTTTCGGAAATTAGAGATCCCGAATTAGATGCCCAACTTGTATCCGAAGCTGTCGCAACCCAGATAGAACGCCGCGCAAGCTTTAAACAGGTCATGCGGCGGAATATCACAAGTTCGATTCAGGCTGGTGCATTGGGTGTTAAAATCATGGTGAGTGGGCGACTTGATGGCAAAGAAATCGCACGCTCCGAATCTAGTCTTGAGGGACGCGTCCCCCTTCATACGCTCAGAGCCGATGTTGACTACGGGTTTACCGAAGCAAATACAACATACGGTAAAATAGGGGTCAAAACGTGGATTTTCAAAGGCGAAATTATTGGAGTCCCGGATAAATTAAAAGGCGAGCCATCTGGACGTCGTCAACCCGGACGTCGTGAAGACACCGGCTCCCAACGTTCAGAACGACGCCAAGGGGACAGACGTTCTGGTCAAGGGGGACGTTCCGGTCAAGGCGCACGTTCTGGTCAAGGGGGACGCTCCGGTCAAGGGGGACGCTCCGGTCAAGGGGGACGCTCCGGTCAAGGGGGACGCTCCGGTCAATCAGGACAACAGGGTAGAGGAAGAGGACGGCGCGGACAAGGTCGCGGCCGTAGCGACTCCCAAAGAGATTCGTAGCTTCACTGATACATTTATTAAGGAGACATTTAAGGTGTTAATGCCCAAACGCGTAATGCACCGAAATGTGCATCGCGGAAAACGCCGTGGAAAACCTGTCCGAGGTTCAAAAATTAGCTTCGGCGAATACGGCTTACAAGCAATGGAAGCTGGCTGGATTACAAGCAATCAGATCGAGTCCGCTCGTGTCGCTATTACCCGGCATGTACGCCGGGGCGGAAAACTTTGGATCAAAGTCTTTCCGCATAAGCCAGTTAGTAAAAAACCTGCTGAAACGCGTATGGGGAGTGGTAAAAAAGGTCCCCCTGAATTTTGGGTTGCTGTCGTCAAACCCGGCAGAATCCTTTATGAATTAAGTGGCGTTTCGCTTGAAGATGCAAAAGGGGCGTTTGAACGAGCCGCCCACAAATTGCCAGTCAAGACTAAATTTGTTGCACGGAATGAGTAATTTCGTCTGCGACTCCGGTTGGAGAGAGTACCGATGCCAGATACGGCGCGGTAGTTTGGACAACAGACAAGGAGAATCGGAAAAATGAAAGCGGATGAACTACGCGGTAAGACAACTGAGGAATTAGAAGGTGAACTACAGTCTCTGAAGGAGACTCTCTTCAACCAGAGGTTCCGAAGTGTCTTAGGACAACAAGAGGACACAACACGTATCGGTAAAATTCGCAAAGACATCGCACGTGTGAAAACTGTCCTGCAAGGACGTTCACAATAAACGGAAGTTGCGCAGTAAGGGTGCTTGACTGAACCGAGCCTAAACAAGGTAGAGTTTCATCAAACTTCCAGCACTCTCTGATTCTGAAACGCATTCGAGATAATAGGTCTTAGTTGGTTTGGAGGATAAAGTTGAACGAGGAAAGGCGAAGACATCGCAAATTCCGGACAGGTCTTGTTACAAGTAACAGTATGGATAAGACTGTTTCTGTTTCGCTTGTGCGGCGTTATCAACATCCCCTTTACAAAAAGGTAGTTCGGAAAACGAAGAAAATTCTGGCTCACGATGAACAGAATAATTGCAATGTCGGTGATGTGGTACAGGTTGTTGAAACCCGACCGCTGAGTCGTCATAAACGGTGGCGGGTCCAAGCGATAGTGAGCTCGGTGCAACCCGCAGATGATTAAGTGCCGCTATAACAAGTCTGCGTCGTTTTTATTACCTATATGGAGCGAGAGGTGCGACAGCAGCGGTTCGGCACTTGGTTGAGAAGGAAGGGTTTCATCCCTACTCTGATGTTTCCAAAGCCGATGGTTTTGAAATGCTGGAGGAGGATACAAAAATGGTTCAATCATACACTCGATTAACCTGTGCCGACAATACTGGCGCAAGGAAATTAATGTGCATTAGTGTGTTAGGCGGAACCCGTCGTCGCTATGCCCGCGTAGGCGATGTGATTGTGGCAAGCATCAAAGAGGCAACACCTAATACATCGGTGAAAGCGGGTGAAGTTGTTCGCGCAGTTATTGTACGCACTACCAAAGAGTATCGGCGCGCAGATGGTTCTTATATCAAATTCGACCAGAATGCAGCGGTTCTCATCGACCCACAGAACCAACCGCGCGGTACACGTATCTTCGGACCCGTCGCGCGTGAACTCAGAGAGAAGGCGTTCACCCGAATTGTCTCGCTCGCCCCTGAGGTTATTTAGGAGGACAATTGTGGCACAACGAAAACTGCATATTAAGAAAAATGACACAGTCGTAGTTCTCAGTGGGCAAGACCGCGGGAAACAAGGCGTCGTCTTAGAGGTGTTCCCCGAGAAACAACGTGCAGTTGTTGAGGGGGTTCACATTGTTATACGCCACCTCCGTCCAAATCAGGCGGGACAAGGTGGAATCGTTGAACGCGAAGGCACTATTCACGTTTCTAACCTCAAGAAGGTTGATGCCTAAGCGGAACAGAACACTCTGGAGACTTGTAAGCAACGTCCACTTCTAACGCGTATCGCACAGAATATCAATCTTTATAGGATATTAGGCTCATGAGCCCATTCAAAGAATTTTATCAAGCGGAAGTCATGCCAGCATTACTAAATCAGTTTGGATACGGAAATGTGATGCAGATTCCGCAATTGGACAAAATCACACTTAATATTGGAGTAGGGGCGGCGATTCAGAACCCGAAGGCATTAGAAGATGCTGTCGAAGAGTTGACCCTCATCGCCGGGCAACGCGCTATCATCACTCACGCCAAAAAGTCTGTTTCTGCCTTTAAAGTCAGAGAGGGGATGGCAATCGGATGCAAAGTTACCCTAAGACGTGAACGCATGTATGAGTTCTATAATCGTCTTGTTAACGTCGTCCTCCCCCAGATTCGGGATTTTCGCGGGGTATCACCTGACGCTTTTGATGGTCGCGGTAATTACTCCATCGGACTCACCGAACAGTTAATCTTTCCGGAAATCGATTACGACCGAGTGAGCGATATTCGCGGACTGAATATAACCGTTGTTACGACTGCACCAACCGACGAAGAAGGAAGCGAGTTGTTACGATTGTTGGGAATGCCGTTCCGAGAATAGATAGATTCGTAACCCGGAATGAGGACTTGCCCTGAACAACCTCGCCGGTTTCGCTCTATTCACCAGTCAAATTCCGATTTCCGCTGACATGTTCAAAACAAACGTCACGGATAACACGGAAAGGAGTATTCAGGTTGGCAAGTAAATCATGGATTGCAAAACAAGCAAGAACTCCACGGTTCCGAACCCGACGGTACAGCCGTTGTAAAAGTTGCGGCAGATCCCGTGGGTTTCTTCGAAAATTTGAATTGTGTCGTATCTGTTTTCGCCTTTTCGCCCGCGCAGGAAAAATACCTGGCGTCCGAAAGGCAAGTTGGTAGAGAACTCAACCCGTCTGCACCATAGATGCAAAACAACAAGTGGCGCAGCGGTTATTGAAAATGAGAAGAAATAAGGAGAATCTTTCATGTCGATGACCGATCCGATTGCTGATATGCTAACACGTATCCGCAATGCCAATATGGCAGGACATGAACGCGTTGAAATCCCCTCTTCAGGAGTCAAACTTGAAATCGCACGTATCTTGTCGGAAGAAGGTTTCGTACGAAACTATCGCTTGATTGAGGATAGAAAGCAGGGGATTTTAAGAATTTACTTGAAATACGGAAATACAAAAAAAGAGAAGGTCATCACGAATCTCAGACGTATCAGCAAACCAGGTAGACGTGTTTACGCAAAATCCGATGGTCTGCCACGGGTTTTCGGGGGACTCGGTATCGCTATTTTGTCAACATCCAGCGGACTGAAGACCATTCCAGAATGCCGAAAAGAAAAAATCGGAGGCGAAGTCCTCTGCTACGTTTGGTAAGATTTTTCGATGCCTCTCAGTGAATTGGGAGAGATAGCATGTCACGTATTGGACTCAAACCGATTCCGGTCCCAGATAAGGTCCAGATCGCTTTAGATAAAAGCAATGTTCAAGTTGAAGGACCCAAAGGCAGCCTCAATTGGGAACTGCCTGATGGAATTGATGCGACACTTGATGAAAATTTCCTAACTGTCCAAAGGAAAAGTGAACTCAAACAGTACAAGGCTTTGCATGGATTGGCACGGAGTCTCATCGCTAATATGGTCGCGGGCGTTTCTGAGGGATTTGAAAAAAGACTTCGAGTCGTCGGTACAGGGTACCGTGCTGAAGTCAATCGTGAGAACAATTTAGTTCTTGATGTCGGATATTCACACTCTGTTACTTTCACCCCACCTGACGGGATAACACTCAGCGTTGAGGCCTCCGAAAATATTGATGGACAAGCCCATACACCTATTATTGTCACTGGTATTGACAAGCAATTGGTTGGGCAAGTGGCGGCTTCGATTCGTCAAATCAAGAAGCCTGAGACCTATAAACCTTGTAAAGGTATCCGTTACGATGGTGAGCGCGTCCGAGATAAAGAAGGAAAAGTTGCTGGCTAATGCTGTTATACCTTGCGCGCTGTAGGGTGAAATTTTCAAGCCTTATGAAATTGAAGCGCGCCTATCGTGGTAAGGAGACACCTTGACACTTATAAAAAAGAAACGGATGGGTCATTTACGCCGCCGGAAACGTATCCGCCAGAAAATTAACGGCACCGGGGACAGACCCAGAATCTCTGTTTTTCGAAGTTTAAAACATATATATGCGCAACTCATTAATGATGAACTTGGCGTAACGATTGCTGAAGCGTCCACTTTGTCACCAGAATTGAAGGAAACAGTCTCAAACGGTGGGAATATAGAAGCTGCACAACGGGTTGGCGCGCTTCTCGCACAAAAAGCCAAGCAACACGAGGTTCAGGTCGCTATCTTTGACCGGGGCGGACACCTCTACCACGGGCGCATAAAAGCTCTCGCAGAAGCCGCGAGGGAAGAGGGACTGAAGTTCTAACTGTCCCCAACCCAGATTCTGTTGCCCAACGGCTGAAGCACCTACGGGAAACAGAACCGACACTGGATAGGAGTTTTTTTTGCTGAAAGAAAAAATCAATCCTGACGATTTTGAATTCGAGGAACACATGATTGCAATCAATCGTGTCATGCGAGTTGGTAAAGGGCGGCGAACCCCCAGTTTCAACTCACTTACGGTTGTTGGTAATCGGGACGGTATCGTTGGTATCGGGTTCGGCAGTGCAAGTGAAGTGCCCGGAGCACTTCGAAAAAGTTTCGCTGATGCCCGAAAAAATCTAGTTCGGGTGCCGATTACCAATGGAACACTCCCGCATGAAGTTGTCAGCGTATTCAAATCCGCTAAAGTTTTGCTAAAACCGGCGAGTCCCGGAACAGGTATCATTGCTGGACCCGCAACGCGTGCTATTTTGGAATTCGCAGGCGTACGCGATGCTCTAACAAAATGCCTCTCCTCTCGGAATATGAAAAATATCGCCGAAGCTACTATGTTAGGGTTGAAGCAACTTAAGGATGTTAATGAAGTAGCGAGGCTACGAGATCTCTCGGTTGAAGAGCTACTGAAGAAACGCTAAACCAATCTCATAAGCACAGTCTTGTAATGTTAGAGTCCTCCCGATTTGGTTTCCAGACAATGCTTGTGAGATAGTTTGTGGTTTTGACAAAAACACACGGAAAGGCAGTAAAATACTGCACTTCGGAATATTTTTGTCTTGTGGATCCAGCTATAAATAAAAGCGTGGCTGTCCGCTGCGCAAACTTTACCTATAACGAACGGAGTAAATCCTGATGAAACTCAACGAATTGAAGCCCGCACCTGGCTCGACCCGCTCTCGAAAACGGGTTGGTAGAGGGAACGCTTCGGGACACGGTGGTACTTGCGGACGAGGGCACAAAGGGCAAAAGTCCCGATCGGGTAGTTCAATTCCAGCATGGTTTGAAGGCGGCCAGATGCCGCTCGTGCGACGACTTCCCAAGCGAGGACCGCGACGGACTGGCCATAAACGATTTGAATATGATGTTATCAATGTCGAAAGACTCAACATATTCGAGGATGACGCCGTTGTAAGTCCAGAAGCACTTCGCGATGCTGGCATAATTAAACGCAAGAATGCTCTGATAAAAGTACTCGGCGATGGTGAACTCGAAAAACAGTTGAAAGTCCAAGCCCATCGCTTCTCAAAAGCTGCTATCGAAAAGATTGAATCCAAAGGCGGAACAGCCGAGGTTCTCGGGCGGCATGCAAACACTGGGGACGCTGCTTAAGATTTTGCATGTCAGGAGGAAAAAAAATAAGTGATTAAGGCATTTCAGAACGCTTTTAAAATTCCCGAATTGCGGAAACGCATCATTTCTACAGCCTTACTCTTGATTGTTTATCGCCTTGGGGCTCACATTACACTTCCGGGTATTGACGACCAGGCACTTGAAGCTTTCTTTCAACAACTCATGGAGCGCGGCGGTAACGTTATTGGGTTCATCGACCTATTTTCCGGCGGTGCCTTTAGTCAGATGACTATTTTCGCGCTCGGAATACAACCGTATATTAGTGCCTCAATCATTATGCAACTTCTTGCTGTCATCGTGCCTTCCTTGGAGAAACTCTCCAGAGAACCGGATGGTAGAAAGAAGATTACACAATATACCCGATACGGAACTGTTATACTTAGTATCATTCAGGGTATAACAATTAGCATCGTCCTACGGAATCCGGAAAATATAACCGGACAAGCGGGCGAGATTGTGAGAGACCCTAATCTTTGGTGGCATTGCCTCGTCGTCTTGACGCTTACAGCTGGCACATCATTTGTCATGTGGCTCGGTGAACAGATTACTGAGCGCGGCATTGGGCAGGGCATCTCGCTAATTATTACAGTCGGAATTATCGCAGGGTTACCCGGCGGTGTCACTACCGTTTTCAACAATCTCGTGACGAGACCAGAGTTCGGAATTCTACAACTCGCTCTTTTAGTCGCTCTTGTTGTTGTTGCCGTTATGGGAACCGTATTCATCACGCTCTCTGTCCGGAGAATCCCTGTCCAATATGGAAGACAGATTCGTGGACGTAGAGTCATTGGCGGGCAATCAACGCACTTGCCGCTCCGTGTTAACGCTGCAGGTATGATTCCGATTATCTTTGCCGTCACCTTGATTCAGTTTCCACCAACGCTCCTCGGCTTTCTGCCGCGGGACTGGGGATGGGTAACAACTGCCAGAGCACTTATTGATCCAGGCACACCATTGTACCTTGGTCTTTACGCCTTATTGATTGTCGGTTTTACCTATTTCTATACGGCTGTTCAAATTAACCCTGTTCAAATGGCAGAGGACTTGCAAAAGTACGGTGGGTTTATCCCAGGTATCCGAGCTGGAAAACAGACCGCAGATTACATCAATACTACGCTCACGCGAATCACGCTTCCAGGCGCACTCTTTCTCGCCGCTATTGCTGTGATTCCGATTATTATTACAAGCCAACTCAACGTCGGCAACATGGTTGAAGGTGCTTCTATCTTGATCGTTGTAGGTGTTGTCTTGGATACAATGTCACAAATCGAATCCTACTTGACCGTACGCCATTATGAGGGATTCCTAAAAGATCGAAAACTCAAGGGCAGACGGCGTTAAGCCCTCTCAATGGGAAAGAATAATTATGAAAGTCCGACCTTCTGTTAAAAAGATGTGTAACCGGTGTAAAATTATTAAGCGAAAAGGAGTTATCCACGTCATTTGTCCTTCAAACCCGAAGCACAAGCAACGGCAGGGATAATCCGCTTAAACTTTTTGGGACCCGTCCAATGCTACCAAAATGATCTGGCAACTGACAGCACGCAGTTAACCTTACGGATTTGGAGCACGGGCAAAAAGGAGAAAATCATGGCAAGGATCGCAGGGGTGGATTTACCCCGAAACAAACGAGTAGATATCGCACTCACAGCAATTTACGGTATCGGTCGATACACCGCATCGCAAATCGTCAACGACCTCGAAATTGATCCAGGAAAAAAAGTTGATAACCTTGCCGAAAACGAGGTCAGTCAACTCCGAGACAAGATTCTGGATTATAAAATCGAGGGTGACTTGCGGCGGGAAGTTGACCAGAATGTTAAACGCCTGATGGATATCAACAGTTATCGTGGCTTGCGGCACCGTCGACAGTTACCTGTCCGCGGTCAGCGTACAAATACAAACGCTCGAACCCGTAAAGGAAAAGCACGAACGATTTCTGTCGGTAGAAAAGCCAAAGAAGTAGGACGCAAAGGCGGCTAATGCGCATTGGTCGTCAATTAATTATAGGTTATCGATTGATGAGGTTCTTAACCTCGCTGTTGGCGCGAGAATCTCTTAACCGAAAACTGACGACTAGCAACTGAAACTAATAAAAAGGAGAACCGTTTTGCGTGGAAGAAGAAGAGAACGCAAGAATGTACCAGAGGGAGTAGCACATATACAGGCTACCTTCAACAATACAATTATTACCATCACAGACTTAAACGGAAATACTATTGCTTGGGCAAATGCTGGTATGACCTTCACTGGGTCACGAAAGTCCACACCGTTTGCCGCACAGCAGACCGCAGAAGCATGTGCACGCAGAGCAATGGATCACGGTATGAAACGCGTAGAAGTTAGAGTCAAAGGTCCCGGTTCCGGGCGCGAGTCCTCGATACGGGCACTCGCTGCAGCAGGACTTGACATTACATTAATGAAGGACGTGACTCCTATCCCCCACAACGGATGTCGTCCCCCTAAGAGACGACGGGTTTGAGGAATACGAATGAGCAGATATTTAGATTCAGTCTGTAAATTATGCCGACGGGAAGGCGAAAAGCTCTTTCTGAAGGGGCGTCGCTGCAACGGACCGAAATGTGCTTTTGAACGTCGCAGCTATCCACCCGGACAGCATGGGCAGACACCGCCACGACGCGGTCGCGAAAACAACTACCGCAGACAATTACGTGCCAAGCAAAAAGTAAAGCGCACCTATGGCGTTTTTGAGAAACAGTTTCGGAATTATTATTTCAGAGCTGCTCGCCAAAGCGGTATCGCTGGTGAGAACTTAGTTAGTTTCCTTGAACGTCGCCTTGACAACGTCGTTTACCGACTCGGATTCGCAACATCGCGAAATCAGGCGCGTCAACTCGTCAAGCATAACCACTTTACTGTTAATGGCAAACGGGTTAACATTCCTTCCTATATAGTACAGGTCGGCGATGTTGTCGCACCACGCGAACGGAGTCGAAATCTCGCCGTTATTCTGGAAGCTTTAGAGTACTCACAGCATCGCGGGGCACCTGAATGGCTTGATGTCGATCCAGAGAAAGCGGAAGGACGTGTTCAGGGACCACCTGTAGTAGAGCAGATCTCCACAGACCTTGAAACACAACTCATCATTGAACTTTACTCCAGATAGGCGCAACCGCCCATACCGTGTGTGTTATCAAAGGCTGAGTAACATAAGTAAGGACACGCTTACAGCGCAGCTACACCCAACAAGATACTCGCAAAGACTACAGCACACAAGGAACGCGGCGCATCTCCGAAAATATGCTACTGCCTAAAACTATGAGCCGAATACGTACACGGCGTTTACTCAGCAGTTTGCACGCGTTCTAATATTAGTATTAATCCTATAGGAGGAAATCGATGATAAGGTCCGAGCTCGTGATACCCGAGCGGCTGAAAACTGATATCGAATCTTTACAGCCGGATTATGCAAAGTACACCGCCGAGCCCTTTGAGCGCGGATTTGGAACAACTCTCGGCAACTCTTTACGCCGAGTCCTCCTTTCCTCAATCAAAGGTGCAGCAATTACGGCTGTTCAAATCGAACAAGTCAAGCACGAATATGACACGGTTCCTGGGGTACTCGAAGATGTTGTACAAATAATTCTTAATCTCAAAGAGGTACGCCTAAGAATCGCTGACGACACCCCGATGACACTCACGCTGCATGCCGAAGGTTCAGGAACAGTTACTGCCGCTGACATTCGTCCGAATGCACAGGTTCAGATTATCAACCCCGACCAGCATATCGCTACGCTTGATGAGTGCGAAGGGTTGGATATGGCAATTCATGTACAAACAGGACGTGGGTACTCTCTCGCCGAAGAACACAGACCAGTGAACCACCCAATCGGGTTGATTCCTGTGGACGCAAAATTTTCGCCTGTTGAGAAAGTTAATTTCTGGGTAGAAGAAACTCGCGTTCGAGACACAACCAATTTTGACAAGCTCAACCTCGAAGTCTGGACTGATGCCACTATCACAGCGAAGGAAGCTGTTACGCGGGCAGCAGAAATTTTGTTACAACAGCTTGAACTCTTTACGGAATTCGACGAAAATTACGTCGAACCTGAGCCTGAAATTGATGAGGCGAAACTGCGACGCAACCGCTACTTAGCTAAACCCGTCGCAGAACTTGAACTCTCAGTTCGAGCCAGTAATTGTCTCGAAACTGCAAATATAAAAACCATCCGAGAACTCGTCACAAAAGAGGAAAAGGATATGTTGGAGTACAAGAATTTCGGACGCACCTCGCTGAACGAAATTAAAGAACAACTCGCCAACATGGGACTTACCCTTGGAATGAATCTCGACGATATGGATGACGCGGACATCGACGAAGAAAATATGGCGCAAGAGCCCTTGCAACCACCCATGTAATTCTTCACGACAACGCTCACATGGAGGAATACCATGCGTCATAGAAAAAGCGGCAGGAAGCTCGGACGAACGAGTAGCCATCGAAAGGCTCTCTTTCGCAACCAAGCCACTGCACTATTTGAGCACGAACAAATTCGGACAACACTCCCTAAGTGTAAAGAACTCCGTCGCGTGGCTGAAAGATTGATTACACTCGCGAAACGTGGGGATCTTCCCGCACGCCGACGAGCCGCAAAAATGCTCTATGGAACCCGTCTGCATTACAAACCCAAAAGAGGAGAAGAAGCAAGCGGAATTGACAAACACGCAATCTTACGCAAACTCTTTGATGATATCGGACCACGCTATCAAGACCGCAGCGGCGGATATACCCGTATCATCCGCGGCGAACTCCGAAAAGGCGATGGCGCGCAGATGGGCTACATTCAACTCGTTTAATAGTATTTATTAGCACAGCAAATAAATAAACGGGTGGAGTTTCATCTCCACCCGTTTCTGTTTTAATACTTCCTTCTCTCCGCTAACGAGGTATCCTAACCTCGCCAAACACTACACTAACCTAAAACCTATACGCAGCCGACACAAACACCCGATGCGTTAACCGTTCCGTTGTCACCTCATTCTGGCTCTGCTGCCAACTACCGAGCATATAGGCGATATCAAATTTCAAGGAGTCCTCAAAGATTTTACCGACGCCGGCTGTCAAGAAGTCACGAGCATTCTCAACCTCGGCATACGTAAACGGAATGGTGTCACGAAAATAACCGAGACGGATGTGTGTCCCGATAGCAGGCAACCGGTATTCCACACCGACCCGAGCCTGAAGGGTTGTATCATAAAACTCCTCAAAATAGTCCTGTGAGATGTCCGATGCTGGAATCGGATCATACCGCGTCTGGGTCCAGTCTGTGAGTTGCACATCTCCAGCGAAAATTAACTGTTTGTTGAACAATTTCACAGCAATCCCGGCCCCCACTTCAAATGGACGCTCGATATCAAACGGTAGTGTACCACTTTCCGCATCCCTCGTTTCTTCTCCATCATCATAAACTGCCACAGTTGATTGATACCAGTGTTCATCAACCCCTAATTCTACCGGAGCCACTACATTTACACCGAGACTAACAGCATCTGTTAGATGTGCAAGAACCCCAATTCTGCCGCCGACACCTGAATACTCTCGATCAATCTCATCGTCGTATCGAAAACGTGCTAAATCGCTGTCTATACCCACGATGTCAGTAGCTGTTGTATCCAATTGATTAAGGCTACGTCCGTGCCAGAAGTCCAACGAACCGCCAAGCAGAATTTGCTTTGTGATGTATACACTCGTACCGAAACTCCAGATCCCAATACCACCGGTATTCACATTGGTTTCGTCGACAGCAAGCCCACTGAATTCAGTGCCTGCACTCGGATCAATACCTTGAATCGCAGTCTGGTAATCGAAGTTTTGCGGACGATTGTAACCGAAAGCGATTGCAAACCCTCCCTGTCTCGTGTGAAACGGGTATACAAATCCAATAGAATTCAGACGCATCTGCGAACGGCTGGTTCCGGTTGCTACATCGCCAGCAAAATAGGAGTCGGCAGCTGCTCTGTTGTGAGACAAACTGGTAAACATCTCAAACTTTTGGATCTGTGCCATCCCTGCCGGATTCCAATAGAGCGCGGTAAAATCATCAGCGAGTCCAAGTGAGGCACCACCCATACCCATGGTCCGCGCACCAACGCCAAACGTATTCCCGATTGCCATTTCTTCTATTTGTGCCGTGCCAGCGGTCACAAGAAAAGTTGTGGCGAACAGGGAAATAAATGTTATATACACTACTCGTTTCATTGATCCAATTCCTCCATTATCTTATTTCTAGGAAAGATTTGTAACCCCGAATCCCCCGAATCCTCTCATCACTAATTCTCATTCCTATTTCTTGTGCGTCGCTGCGGTCGTTCCGATCTTGTCTTGGGGGTAGTTACACTTCGCGTATTCCGTGACCGTCGATTTTCACTGCGCCAACTGCCTCTATTATTATAGGTGCGCAGTGAGAGCGGGGTATACTGACTTCCACCCCGATAACGCCTATAGACATTCGTGTAAGGATAGTAACCTCGATAATATCCATAATATGGATAGTAGCTTCGATAGTATCTGTACGGGGCGTAGTATCCATAAAACCACGGGTTGGGATAATACAATACCGGGGAATAGGCATAATACGAATACGGCATGTAGGGTCCCCAGTTGCTATTGTACCGGTGAGGGGAGACATACCTCTTGCTCTTGCGATAGGTAGGTTTCCGTCGTCCGTAATAGCCTTCCGAATCCTCAGCGTCAGCGTCGTGTTCTTCTAACTCCGATTCTTCCGATTTTGCTTTGGAGGAGTGCTCCATTTCCTCATCCTCCAAAACCTTATGGTACCTCTGATTAAAGTCTGAAGACGCGTAGTAGCCCAGTTGCGTATAACACCCAGTAAATCCCACCGCTGCCAGAAGCAACAGGAGCGCGAAAGTTAATTGCAACTTCATATCTCTTTCTCCTTTGGGTTATCCAAGAGTCTTGGCTATTATAACATATTATACGAGAAATCCTTAAAAAAAGTTTACATCTACCTCTAATCAATCAGCGCATTTGTAGTCAATTGTTGAAATATTTTCCTCTTGATCTCATTTCGGCATCGTGCTAAACTGAGACTATGAGAGTCTTTATACAAATTGGGCACGGCGTTATTGGTGCCGCCGTTATCTCAGGTCTCTGTATATGGCAAGCAGGCAGCTTCGGCGAAGCGAGGCACACACTCAGCATCATCGGTGCCATCGCTATTGTTATTGCCAGTCTCTATCTCCTTCGAAGTCGCTGGATCCGATGGGGAAACCGACAGACATGGCTAAAATACCATCAACGGCTTGCATCCTTAGGTTTATGCCTTGTGCTACTGCATTCTGCGTTCCAACCCCTTGCTTGGCACTCGTGGGTCACTTTCGTGCTTGCGCTCTTAAATTTAGGCACTGGGGTCGCTGTCAGTCTAACGGCTCGTAGGACGCGCCAGATTCTGCTCCGATGTCATCTCATCCTGGCACCAGTCCTGCTTGTCGGTATCGTATTCCACGGTCAGAAAAAACTCGAACACGACGAGTTCTTCCCTCTCACCGATGTCCACGATGTCCCTTGCGCCAGATGTCATGTATCTGAACCGCTGCTGTTCCACCTCGATTTGGCACTTCACCCAGAATTGGATACCGAATTGGATACCTCAGAAATTGTGCCGGATGATTTACACTGGTGGCTTTTACAAAATGAAGCCCGAGTGCCACAAACTTCCCCCGTTGCCGTCAAAGAAACAGGGAACGTGTGGACAGTAACAGACACCGAAAAGAACCGCACCTATCATGCGCGAAAAGTTGAAAATAAAATCGCCATTTACGCCGGTAATTTCTATCAAAGTTATACCTGTCTCAAATGCCACGTGCATAACACGGAAGAAATTCAGTTAGCGCATGAGCTTCACGGTGTCACCGAATCCCATAGGTGCTTCGTCTGCCATCAGACCGAAATTGATGGCACGCTTTATGGACGACAACGTTTCGATTGGGAATACGCGCCGCACCGGTAAATCTAAAACAAAAAAAAACGGCTTGAACGCAAAAAAGCATCGCGCTCAAACCGTTTGTAACTTCGTTCTTTGGGTAACTTACCGCCGTGATTTAAGGCTGCCCCAAGTTGTAGCAAGTTTACCTTCCGGTTCCACTGACAGGAATTCCCCGTCCATCACCTCTTTAATTTCATCTTCAGACAAGGCGCGGGCGAACATATAAAATTCGTCCATCAATCCGTCGAACCACCGGGAATTCTTATGGTGTCCAATTTCGGCTTGAACGCCCCAGTTGTCTGAGAGTTCACCATTGCCCTTTGCTTCGTGTGTCACTTTTCCATCAACATAGGTCTTCGCTTCACCACTCTTGCTGTCGTAGGTGCCGGTGAAATGCACCCATTTCCCACCTTTGATAACGGGACCTGGATTGATGTTAAAAACTTCTTGTTCGGCACCGTTTCGATGAAAAAATCTGAACCCAGCCGGTCGGATTTCGACGTGATACAGACCACTTCCGTGGTCAGTCCCAATCGAATCAAAGATGCTCTGCGGTTCGGGAGAGTCGTTATGATTGACCCAGACCGCGATTGTGAGACCTTCAAGCGGCACATTTTTAAACTCAGGTCCATTCAAATCTATCCATGATTGATCCTCCAAGACGATGGCTTTGTCAATGACCCCATCTTCTCTTCTCGATTTCCCTTCGATTGTCCCATCGTTGCCGTAAATGGAACCATCTTTGAGGGTATCGCCATCTTCGTCGAAGTTGTAGTAGACCGACAACGTCGGATCACTGAGATCTGCTTCCGTTGAAACCGCACCAACTATTAGCATCGCTACAACTGCAAAGCATACTTGCAACAGACGCAGCGAAGCCTTAAGTATCCCGGCGCGGATGTATATTGTATCGTAAACCATTTTATTCTCCTTAAGTCAATTCTTAAATTATATTGGATTAGCGTAAACGCACAGCGTACGCTTATTGTGTCATTATAACATTAAAATACCCGAAATCAAGGTGGAATTTGCATAAAATATTTAATTGCAGAAACTGAGTACGCATGGACAACTACTTTAATACGTGCTAATATAGTCAATATGTTTAATCCATGAAATCAAAGGAGCAGTTAAAAAACATGAGACAATCGCTAACAGCATACTGCCTGTGTCTAACCCTTTTCGTTTCGATAGGTGTGACTGTGCCAGCATATTCGGCAGATGTAACCGTTGGACTACTTGCTGGTAGTAACAAACTCGGTGAAGTCGAAGAAGCCGCTTACGCATGGGCAGAGGACAACTTTAAAGCCGATATGCTTCTCGTAGACAAGAGTGGTAAATTCAAGAACACCAGCGGCACTGTGTTGCAACCAGAGGAATTCGCTGTTCTATGGTTTTTCTATACAGAAGCAAACACATTACCAGAACCGTTTCTTGCTGACGCAACTAAGAAAGTTGTTCTGGACTACGTAGAGGCGGGTGGCAGTATGTTTCTCTCAGCATTAGCACTCCGCTATGTCTTTGAACTCGATGTTGAAGGAGGCGGAGATCCACGAGTCTTTATGCCCCTTGGCAAAGAACCACCGGAAATAGGTGTTGTTCCAACTGCTGACGGCAAGAACCATCCAGTCTTTGAAGGTTTTGATACCAGTAAACCGGTCTACCTTACCAGTATGGCACAAGCCGGATTTACCTCAGATTTCTTTAACTTCGGCGCAGATCCCGAAGGCACTATTCTCGGAACAAAAACACGCGGCGGTGGTGCTGGTGCCGGTGAACGTCCCTTCGTCGAATATCAGGTCGGCAGTGGCATACTTATCACCCTCGGACACCACAACGGTGTGTATACCGATACAAAGTCTGAGGAGTCGGATAACCTGCGACAACTCACGGCAAACGTGCTGAATTACCTCGCAGAAAATTCCGCGTTTTTTGCCATTGAACCAGACGGTAAATTAGCAACAACCTGGGGCAACCTAAAGGCATCTGCCAAATAAACCTGCCTCATCCAGACAACCATATACATATAATAGGCGAAGTTTTCCAACCTCGCCTATCTTCCCTAACCATCCCTCCCAATCCATCATTCCTTCTATTTTTCACTTTCTGTATGAGCGATCTCCGAATCGCGACTTGCAACCTAAAATGATTAAAAAGCCAAAAACTAAATTCCAGTAATCCATGACGCTCCCACCTTGACAATTTCCAAAATTCTCTATATAATGTGGGCAGGTAACAAAAAATGTCAAACAGAGATGTCAGCCTTCGTGCTGTGCTGCTCGCACTTCTCATCACTATCCCGAACTCTTACTGGCTCATGATTAACTGGGGTCCCAGTGGTTATGGTACCGGTCAGAGTTTTCCCACCGTCTCAACCGTTTATTTCAATGTTATCTTCGTCGTCCTAATTCTAATGGCGATAAACCCCTTCCTTCGGACAATTCGGAAAAATTCCAGTTTCACCGATGCCGAATTAATGGTAATCTATCTGCTTGTATCCATCGCCTCCTCCATTGCTGGACACGATACACTCCAGATCTTGTGGCCCCTGCTCGCCTATCCTATCTGGTTCGCAAGTCCAGAGAACGAATGGGGCGAGCTGTTCCACCAACACATGCCAGATTGGCTCACTATCAAAGAGCGGAGCGTGTTGGCAACCTTTTATCAAGGCGATTCATCGCTCCACACGACGCAACACCTACAGCTCTGGATGACCCCTGTGCTCTGGTGGTCTGCTCTCATCATTGTGCTAACCTGTATGATGCTCTGCATCACGATCCTCATCCGACACCAGTGGGTGAACCACGAAAAACTAAGTTATCCCGTCATTCAGATTCCCCTGCACCTGACAGAAAGTGGTGGACGCACCCTCCTGAGCAATCGACTATTTCTACTCGCTGCTGTGCTTGCTGGTGGTATGAATCTCCTTAACGGTCTCCACTTCCTATTCCCTGTCGTGCCCGGATTAGGTGGGAAACTCTATAACTTCGGGCAATACTTCCAGACAAAACCGCTGAACGCAATTGGAAGGCTACCGATTGCCGTCTATCCATTTGCGATCGGGATGAGTTTCTTTATACCTTTGGAACTCTCGTTCTCTATCTGGTTTTTCTACCTCTTCCACAAAGTGACACGTGTATGGGGCACGATGGCAGGCATTGGACATCTGCCAGGGTTTCCATTCCTTGATGCACAATCATTCGGTGCCTGGTTCTGTTTGGGGGTCTCCGCTATATGGCTGACCCGAAAATTTATCGCCCGACAGGTGAAAAACGCCTTCTGGGGAGGCAGCCAACAGGGAGATGTAACAGGTACACCCACAGCACATACCCGATACGCAATAATTGGCTTGATAGTCGGTAGCATCTTTGTTCTTTACTTCTTCAAAAGCACAGGAGCACCTATCTTCAGCGTTTTCGGTTACTTCACGCTCTTCTTTGCGTTAGCCATTGCAATTACTCGCATTCGGGCGGAAGTCGGACCACCCGCACACGACGTGCCGTGGCGACCCGATAAAGTACTCGTCTCCTTCTTCGGCACACGCCGCATCGGTGCCGAAGGGTTGACGACGTTCAGTATGTTTCACGGTTTTAACCGCTCTTACCGCTCTCACCCAATGCCGATTATGTTGGAAGGCTTCAAAGTGGCACAGGTACGTGGACTGTCGCATAACCGTTTTATCATTGCCATCATTTTGGTAACTATCGTCGCGACGATCTCATCTGCGTGGGCATACTACGCCCAAGGATACCATTATGGTGGTGCTGTCTACGGTGAGCAGGCACAATGCCGTTGGACTTATGAGCAGTTGAAGCAGTGGCTTATTAACCCACAGTCCATAGATGTCGGTGCCGTTTCCGCTTCCGGTGGTGCCATCGCCTTAACGACAGTTCTAATGATGCTACGCCGTCGATTTATCTGGTGGCCCTTCCATCCAGCAGGCTACGCACTGTCGCTCAGTTTTTGGAATACAAGTTGGTATTGGTTCTCAATATTTTTATCGTGGGGAATAAAAGCAATTCTCTTTCAGGCAGGTGGCTTACGCACGTATCGTCGTGCGATGCCATTCTTTATCGGATTGGTTATCGGTGAATTCATCGTCGGTGCCATTTGGACATTAATAGGCATCGCCTTAGAACGTCCGATGTACCGATTCATGTTCTAGGCACTTCCCTTAAGAGTGATAGACGAGGTTAGGAAGCATCGCCAGCGAGAAGGTAGGTTCCCAAATCTCCTGTGTTCACATACCATCGGGATTTACCAAATAATCCTGCAAATCCTAAAATCCTGTGAATCTTGGTTCTGACAGTTAAAAACAAAAAACTTGCCAATTCCAAGAGGTCCTGCTAAAATGAGGCAACTACATCATTTGAGAAAGACATATCATGAAACTCAGTTGTCTCCCTGTCTCTCTTTACGACGACATCTTCGGCGGAAAAAGTTCTGTTGAGGATTGGATCCAATTCGGCGCGGAATTAGGATTAGATGCGGTCGATTTTAGCATCAAATTCTTCCCCGAACGCGATACAATAACGCTAAATCACACGATTGCTGCACTTGAAAAGTTCAATATCCAGCCGTGCATGCTCGCCTGCTACTGCGACTTCACACATCCCGATGCAACGCAACGTCAGCAAGAACTTATCGACCTCAAGGCAGACATCGCGTTAGCGAAGGCGTTAGGCGCGAAATTCGTTCGTGTAACCGCAGGGCAAAACCATCCCGGTGTTGAACGTGCAACCGGGGTCCAATGGGTAACAGACGGGTTTCGCCGCGCTCTCGACGAAGCCGAAAGCCAAGGTATCACGCTCGCCTACGAGAATCATACCAAAGGCGCGCCTTGGGATTACTGGGACTTCTCACAACCTACAGAGATCTTCTTAGAGATTCTATCTGACCTCTCAGATACACCACTCGGCGTCTGTTTTGATACAGCAAACCCGCTTGTCCTCAACGAAGATGTTCTTGCCCTTCTGGACGAGGTTATTGAACGCGTCGTCGTGCTGCATATTTTCGATATGCGTGAACCCGGAACGTTCGAGGCGGTTCGGGTCGGCACCGGTGCCTCACCTATCCCACAAATCTTCTCTCGCATGAGACAGGCAGGCTATGATAGTTGGCTCAGTATCGAGGAAGCCAGCCGTTCGGGAAAAGAAGGTTTTGAACAGTCAATCGCTTATGTCCGAAACGCCTGGGAACTGGCATAATCTTAACTGTTTTTCTTATCCTGATAATTTTTTAATCCTGTGAATCTTGGTTCAGACAGAAGCAACAGAATCATCCACGTGATGGTTCGCTCATCCGCTCCTGTGCTTGACGCGAGAGTTCTGCCAAATGTCCATCGTTTGCCCTGACCTGTTCGAGGTGTATCCATCGTTCAGGGGTTGCCGTACTCACCATCTTCTCACCGTACTTTCGATCAATCCAGAACCGTGCGGATCCGCTGATATACGCTTGCAACGCATCTAATTTCTCATCAGGATACCGTTGACACAGGTTCATAGTAAACATCCGTCGTCGTTGTCCACCACCGAAAGCTGCATGCTTTGTGTTATGATTAAACAACACCAGATCGCCAGGGGTTGTTTCAAAAGCCACTGCCGGGACGTCTCGTCCATGGATTTCCCAGAGTTCTTCACTTTTTCCTACCTGCTTTGAAAGTCCATCTGCATAGTTATCACCGAACAGGTGGCTACCGGGAATGACGCGAAGTGCACCACTATCGCGCGTCAGCGGATCGAGATAAAAAGCAATCTTGATATGCATCGGATCTTCCAGTTTATGTCCACCATCCGAGTGCCACCCTGTATTACCAACATAGAAGTTGCCGTCGCTGCCCATGTAGTTGAAGTCATCGCCGAGCAGTGCTTTCGCAATAGCCAGAATCCTTGGGTCATCCAGCAGTGAGCACAATTCTTCATGCTGATCAATAAACGGAACGATACAAGAGCGGGCAGTTCCCTCATGTGGTTTGCCGTCATGACCACCGCCTCTCTCCTGCCAGACAGTTTCAAAAGCGTCCTGAATCGCTGTAATTCGGTCTGCCATCAGTTGTGGAAAACTGAGGTAACCGAACGTCTTGAAAAAATTAAGTTCCGAATCAGTGATGGTATAATCGTGTTGATTCATTTTTACGTCCTCCAATGAAATGCAGAGACCATTCCTTAATACAGAGGTATAGGTAGAAGGGGTTTGTATCCCCGATATGTTAGTCTTAGCCATAAAAACTGGATATTGATATCTTATCATACCACATCTGTTCTTAATTTTGCAATTCACTCTAAAAATAAAATCAAACTTGTTTCATTTTCGATGCGGCAAATTCGCTGGTTCGTAGTAGAGAATTTATTGCCCCTTATACCCATACAAACACCCTAAAAACCGACAACTGATAACCAATAATCCTAAAAATCTTTGAATCCTGTGAATCCTGATTCAGACGATCCACAACCCCAAGAAAAATTTGCGTAACCCATAAATTAATGCTACTATACTTTAATACTCACACCCACAGAAAGGTTCTAAATGGCTATCAACTCCAAGTCTTTTCCTGCCTATTTTGCTCTCTTTAAAGTAACGTTCCGCCAGATGTTTTGGAGTCGACGAACAGTCCTAATTCTGCTCGGATGTTTACTACCGATTGTCATTGCACTCGTATTTCGTTTCGTCGCACGGGGCGGTGGAATGGTAAACCGGTTCATTCCAATGATAACCCTGGTTTTGTACGGACTCTTGGTCAACCTATGTTCAATTTTGTACGGCACCGCAATAATCTCCGACGAAATTGATAGCAAAGGTTTGATGTATCTCCAGATGCGACCACTCCGCAAATCGTTGATCCTGCTAAGCAAGTTCGCAGCGTACATACTTGGCACTGTTGCCCTCATTGGCGTATCGCACCTGGTTCTGACCGGTATTATGGCGACACATCCAAGACTGGAAAAAGGTTTCTTCTTCCAACTTGGAATGAGTTTGAATTATACAGCAGTAATGGCGTTGGCGTTGTTAGCTTATGGGGCACTCGCAGCGGTTTTGGCATCGCAATTTAAAAATCCAGTCCTCTGGGGGCTACTATTTGTGATGGGTTGGGAAAATATCACCGCGAGTCCGCTCATAGCGACCGGGATCAAGCGGTTATCTGTATCACACTATCTTTTCGCACTATTTCCACGTTATAAGCTGCCCCGGAGCGATTTTAACGAAGTCTTGGGAAGCTCACCGCCATCGGCATGGGTAGCACTCTTAGTCATCTGTTTGCTGACAATAGTGCTGTTGTACCTCGCCATCCGAATTTTTAAAGAGCGTGAGTACCTGATGTAAGAAGTGCTTTAGCGAGGCATAAAAAATTGACAGATCAGACCCAGAGTTACCACATCCAAGAAGATCAGCACGGCTCCCGCTTGGATAGGTTTCTCATCAGCACAATTGAAGGTGTATCGCGTACCTATCTCCAAAAGCTGATTCGTAGTGGTGAAGTCACCGTCAACGACAAAGTCGTCAAACAACCCAGCCGTCAACTTCAACACGGCGATAGGGTCTGTTTGACGCTTCCCGCACCGCGCCCTTTAGATACCTTACAACCTGAGGAGATTTCTCTTGACATCCTCCACGAGGATAGCCACTTAATCGTCCTGAACAAACCCGCGGGGATGCTTGTTCACCCAGCAAATCGAGTGAACGTCGGCACCCTTGTTAACGCATTGCTTGCCCACTGTTCAGACTTGTCGGGTATCGGTGGTGTAGAGAGACCTGGGATTGTCCACAGGTTGGATAAAGATACCTCAGGCGTTTTGGTTGTTGCGAAAACAGATGTTGTGCATCGGGTACTCTCCATTCAATTTGAGCAGCATAGCATTACCCGCCAGTACGTCGCCATCGTATGCGGTGTTCCTGCCAAAACCACTGGGACAATAGTCGCACAAATTTCCCGAAGTCAACGAGACCGACGGCGGATGACGACGGTTAAAAGCAACGGCAGACATGCCGTCACACACTATGAAATTTTAGAAGCATCCCATAAATTCGCATTTGTTCAACTTGCATTGGAAACCGGGCGACTTCATCAGATTCGCGTGCATCTACAACATATCGGTCATCCTGTAGCCGGAGACGCAATTTATGGTGGTGAACAGCGCGCCTTAAACGACGCCGACACACCCGAACTAAAACAGGCACTTGCGCATCTTAAACGGCAGGCGTTACACGCACGTCTGCTCGGATTTGTGCATCCTGCTACAGGCGAAAACTTAACCTTTTCAGCACCGATACCGAAAGATATACAACAGATCTTAGACGCATTACAAATACATCGAGGTGCTTAACTGATAACTGATAACCGATAACCAATAAGGAAATCTATCTATGGAATATGTTAATTTTGGAAAAGCAGGGGTTAAAGTGAGTCCACTCGCGTTAGGCTTAGGACTCAGAGGACAAGGCGACGCGGATGCCGCCCAAAGACTTATTGAGCACGCTATCGATTCTGGTATCAACCTCATTGATTGCGCTAACATCTATGGACTTATGGACGATCGCGCCAATATTGGTCGCTCGGAGGAGGTACTCGGTAAAGCAATTCAAGGGAAACGGGATGACGTGGTGATTACGTCAAAAGTTTTCAGTCAGATCGGCACAGGTCCGAATGATGCTGGGTTATCGCGGTACCATATCATGCGTGAGGTAGAGCGTTCCTTGAGACGGCTCAACACAGACCATATTGATGTCTATCTCATTCATGCCTATGATGAAGGAACACCACAGGAAGAGACAGTTCGGGCAATGGACGATCTCGTGCATTCAGGCAAGGTCCGTTATATCGGTTGCTGTAACCATCAGGCATGGCAGGCGTGTAAGGCACTCTGGATCGCCGATAGAATCAACGCAACGCCTTATATGTGCATCCAGAATATGTATAACCTGCTGAACCGAGATATGGAAACAGAACTGTTCGGCTTAGTCCGTGAGGAAGGTCTCGGTGTTATGTGTTACAGTCCGTTGGCAGTTGGTTTATTGAGTGGCATCTATTCTCCAGGTGAATCGCCACCCGCTGGCACTTTGTGGGCAAATCGTTCTGATGAATTTTCACGGCAGATGGATGGCGAAACTGGACAAGTGATCTCTACCCTCACGCGACTCGCAGCGGAATTAGGCAAAACCCCGGCACAACTCGCTGTGGCGTGGGTGCTCTCGCATCCAGAAGTCACGGTTGCAATCAGTGGAAGTGACACAATTGAGCAACTTGACGACACACTCGGTGGCGTCGGTTGGGAGCTTGATGCCGCAGTCCGAGACGAGTTGGACGAGGTCTCTCGTTCCTTTGTCCGCTTGATTGCACCACCCGCTTAGTCCTACAGGCATGACATAGTCCTGAAAATCCTGTGAATCTTGGTTCAGACAGTGGATGTGCAAAAAACAAAGAGGCGAATCTTCGGATCCGCCTCTATATTTTCTTGGTGAGGTTTCTAATCCATCTCGCTGGGAAGGTTTCTAACCTCGCTATTGGTTGATTATCACTGTAGGAGGGATCTCCAAATTTTTCCCATACGTGGTAAAATTTGTTTTAGTTTTACATTTCCCGATTCCCGACCGCTTTAAGATACCTTTTGGGAACGTTCCCACTTGTCACCCGCAGCAGCAGCTTGACGTTCCAGTTCAGTCCGCCACCCGACAACTTTACCCGATTTGATTTGCTGAATGTCAAATCCAGCGTATCGGTCCTCAAGCGTGTCACCGAGTTTGTGTCTTGCAGCCCAGCGATCCCATGCGGTTTTCATCCATTCATGTGGAAGTGCCTCACGAACCGCCGGATCAAGCTGCCATGCAAATCGAGCGTCGGAAACTGCAGGCTCTTCATCCGAGGGACCACCCCACTTCGACCAACCGATTGCCAAGGTGTTGCGCTCACGTTCAGGCACGGTGTGTCCGGTGTGGATCGTCACGCCGTTGCGGATAAGTGCTTCTCCGGGCTTGAGTCGAATAGCGACCTGCCCAGGCAACGGATCTGTGCCGTTCCAACTCGGTGTATATGGCACCCCCTGATCTTTCATGGACTGTGGAAGTAACACATCGTGTTCGAGCGGGGTCCGCCATCGATGGTGGCTACCCGGAACGAGTTCATGGCATTCGTCGTCTGTGAGTGCAAGGAACATACTCACACCGTTTCGTTCAGTGATAGATTTCTCGTTATTCTCTTGAATCTCTTTCCAACGAATCCGTTCGACCTCCTCGGAATAATCGTGGGTGGTGTCTCCGCGAACTTCCTCCTGTGAGAAGTAACTTTTTCCAGTACCCCACCATGTTGTGTCTCGGTGCCACCCAAGTTTGTTCTCTTTTTTGCGAGGATTGCACCAGAGGAGTATGTTCGTCATTACAAGGTCTTCAGGCTTTGCGCCGGTCCAAGATTCAACGAAGCCAGTAAAATCTTGGGATCCATAAAACTCAGCGAAGTGCGGTTCATTGAAAGCCGGATGAATTAATCCCCGAATTGCCCAAGGTTCATTCTCACCAGCACGGTGTACATATCCCTTCGAGCAGTCGATTACGTCATAGACATTCTCTGGCGCACACGCTTGTGTAACCCGACGACCCGCTTCTCGAAGAATCGGAATCCACGGATTGCCAACAAAGTCGTTGATAATGACAAAACCGTGTTCTCTCAAGTGAGCTAACCTTTCAGGTGTCGGTCCAGGTGCCGAGAGTTCAGGTTTGAAATCAGCAAAAGCCGGAGCACGATAAACCTCCGACGTCGATGCTTGACTGTTATCCATTGTCATGCCTCCTTTGAACCTTTTAGAACGTTAGTCGGAATTTGAGGTTACACTATCACACACTTTTACAAATTTGCCAAAAATCGCAATGCAGGGTCAGTCAACTACCCAAGTCCGTAGGTTGGGTAGAGCGAAGCGAAATCCAACACTGTATCTAATCACTGACCGCTGACTGCCAGCAGCCCCTTAATGCATCTGAATTGAAAGCACATAACTCAGAATCGTCACGAGAAGCCATGTGCCAACCAACACAATACCAAATGGACGTTTCAACTGATCACCTGATACAAAAATGCCAATCCGGAAGACGATTAGGATAAACAACATCGCTGGGAACAAAAATTGGAAAAACTGTCCGTCTGCTTGTAAACCGCCTGGTGTGGCAGCGGCTGAGACACCAGCCACAAATAGCACATTGAGAATATCCGCACCAATAATATTTCCAACTGCCAGTTCACCGTGTCCACGCCTGACCGCTGTAATGGCTGTCACAAGTTCTGGAAGCGACGTTCCAAACGCAACGAGTGTCGCCGAAATAATATGCTTCGGCACCCCAATCCGTTCCGCCATGATACTCACGGTCGGAATCAGAATCTGAGCAGAAACAACAATGATGGCGATTGACACAATAAGTTTAATAAGCGTCCCGAAGGCACTTCCCGCCTCGGTACTCTCTTCTTCTGTGTCCTCAGCATCTGACGGCATCGAACCCGCCCATCGGATAGACTGCCAAATATACAATCCAAGAAGGATAACGAAGACAACACCCACGAGTTGTGGCAAAGTGCCGCCTTGACTGAAAAGTTTCGCCGGGGATGTCCACGGAAAACAGCCCACTACTAAAAGAGCACCCGCACCCACCTGCACATTTGACAACCGTGAAGCCAATTGACGGTTAAGCGGTAATGGGGCGATCAAAGATGCCAATCCTAAAATAAGTCCTGTATCGCAAATAATTGAACCGACAGCGTTGCCGAGTGCAAGCCCCGGTTTCCCCTGTATCGCCGATAGCACAGAGACAGCCGCCTCTGGCGTTGTAGTGCCGATACTCACAATCGTCGCACCGATAACCGCTTTCCCTAAACCCCAACGCGTTGAAAGGATTACGGCTTCATCAACAAGCCAATCTGCACCTTTTCCGATCGTATAAAGCGTCACCGCAATTATAAGAAAAAGAACTGGACTGGCTAACCCACCAATAAGATCTGTAATCCACTGATCCATTAACTACCCCTTTTGAAAGTATGTAGACTATTTGTTGCTGCAAATAGATTAGCATATACCTTCAGCGAAGTCAAGTAGGTTTGATATTTATGGTGATTAATAATAAAACGTATACGTAGGTCTGTCAAGGATGATGCTTAAAATATTCCAAAAACTGCCCATCACAAAATCCCCCAAAGCGAGTCCAAGAAAAAGCGGCACAGATTTCCGATAGAGACCGAGTCCGCCATATTTTAAGACGCTCCATTTTGCGAGCGCGCTGATGATGAACGCTGCCCAAAATAGATGAAGATGGAAGGATACCGCATATCCAAGCGGATGAATGGGCCACCAGAACAGACGACTCCGTACCGCTGAAAGCAACATTGTAACAGAGAAACCTATCGTTATCGCAGCGATATGACCTTTATTTGGATCTTGTGGTGAAGTGAGCCAACCCTCAAGAAAACGATACGCCCGTCCACCGAAACTATTAATCTGCCCACCTACCTTACCGGTATCGACACCAAGTTCAAAGAACGTGTCTACCAGCATAAAAATGCACAATGGCATCGCGATGATTGTCAGCGTAAGCATCAGACGGGACAGACCTTTTACGTTGAGGTTCCCGCGTTCGGCGAGTTTAAACGCTTCGAGTTGATGTGGCATCGGATGACTCCGGTTGTCTCGGTTGAACCAGAAAAAGAGCGCAAACCAGGTCAGGTTTTGTGCCCCGATCCGACGCGTCCCAAGCACACTGACGAGGCTATGGTGCGGACCAATAAAGGTCGTTGAATGGATGGGGAAGCCGATCTGTGCTCGAATCCGCGTGAGTGGAATCGCAATCGTCACAAAATGTGCAACAAAAAATAGAATCGCTATCCACATAGCCATTCCACCACGCATCGCGAATCCGATGATGAATATTCCACCGAAAACCAGCCCTAAAAACGCCGTCCGATAGCGCATCGGTTCTTCTGCATCCGCTATCTGTTTTTTTCCAAATGCTGTCCGAAATGCCCGCCAGATGTGCCGTCGTGTACTCCATAATGCAATCGCGCAGATTCCAATATGTGCCCCTATGTTTTGCTCGTACGGGTATGGAAAACCGGGTACGTTCTCCAGTCCAGTTAGGATAGCGATAAAGTATTGCACTTTATACAAGAAGAAAAAGAGTAGGCATGAGGAAAGCAACTCAAGTGGCATGAGGAAGCCGAGTCCGACAGCGAATGGATAGATAATGATCGCATCGCCACCGCGGAGAAAAGCCGTCCACGGTCTTTCAGTGAATAGTGTATTCAGAGGTAGGTGCTTATTAGGGAAAGCCGGTATTGAAGGAAAAAAGATGTTGAGTCCGTTGAGAAGACTGATTATGGACGCAATGCCAAATCCCCACCACATCGCCCGACTCACAAGAAATCGATTTGTATTGTAGGCGAGTTGATACGGTAGTTCAACGATCGGATACACAAGACGTTCCTGCTCTGTCCACTGTTTTCGGATGATAACATTGATACACTGCATCACGAAGATAAGCGCGAAGGTGAAGATGCCCCACCAGAATGTCGGGATCATCCATTTCTTTACATAATTCGGTTCAAAAAACGGTTCATCGCCGAGATAGAAAGCGCGAAGTACCCCCAGATCGTTGATTGTTAACCAATCCGGTAGATACCGCCAAAACAGTTCGCGCCACTCGTTCTCCGGCGTGCCAAAATAGAAAGCGTGGACGATAATTGAGACGAGTGGAAGGAACATGTCGTAAGACATGAACAGCAATGTTATTGACATCAGGACATAAAGGCTGATTAACTCGCCCCCTGTCAAGGCATGCTTCGCAGCGTATTTTTTTACACCGATGTTGAACACGGCTATAACCAGCAGTGTGAAAACAACGCTATAAAACGGTGCCATCAATGTCGGAAAGGTGTATCGGAGGGCTTCACACTCAATATGCCATTTGTAAATAAATGGTAAAAGGAGCAGCGATATCAGAATAGTACGAACACTGATTTTTTCACGGTTTGGCATATCCGTAGGTGAGTGTAGTGAAGACATAGTGAAGGTTTACTGGGGCGTTGGAAAATCCATGCAAGATGATTGGGTGTGTTAGTGGAGAAAAGTGAACCGTCTCCTCATATTTTACGTTTATTGAGATAAAAGTCAAGGAGATCCGTGAGAAAGGTCCGGGTTTCAAATTCCGTCCATAGGTGTTGAATTATGAAAATTACACAAGTTGAAGCGTTTGCACTCCGGTTCCAGACCGAAAGATCATCAGAACAACAGGGTCCCCATTATTCCGTGTCGCCCGAAGGTTGGCGTTCCATCTATTCGCGCCACCACGAAACAATGGTTGTGCGAATCACCACATCAGACGGGATCGTCGGCTACGGTGAAGGACAAAGCCCTGTCTCTCCGCGCACATCGAAAACAATCGTTGAAGATTTGTGTCGTCCGATACTAATGGAAAAAGATCCGTTTGATGTGGAATATCTCTGGCAACGTATGTTTACCTCGATGCGGGAGCGTGGGCATTATACCGGTTTTTTTATCGACGCACTCGCCGGATGCGATATCGCGCTGTGGGACATCATCGGGAAAGCCATAGGAAAACCTGTCCACAAAGTTCTCGGTGGTCGGTATCGGGATAGGATTCCTTTGTATGCTGGCGTCGGAGGTAGCACGCCAGAGGCAGCGGCAGCCCGAGCGGCTGAATTTGTTGCACTGGGCTATGGTGGATTAAAAATTCACACAACGAGCGGACGCGCCGAGATTCTGGAGCTTGTCGCAGCCGTGCGTGAGAAGGTGGGTCCAAAAGTCAAATTAATGGTGGATCTCCATACCCAATATAGCGTTCCTGAAGCGATTATGCTCGGACGCGGACTTGAGGAATTGGACGTGATGTGGTTGGAATCGCCGACAGCACCAGAGGACATTCCGGGGCAAGCGGCATTAGCACAGGCATTGGATATGTCAGTTGCTATTGGGGAGTGGACGCGCACCCGTTTTGAATTAAGAGAGGTATTTGAGCGTCGTGCCTGCGACATCACTATGCCCGATATCGCCCGCACTGGACTCACAGAAGGGAAACGTATCGCAAGCCTCGCCGATACCTATAACATTCCTGTGACACCTCATATCGGCGGTGGCGGTATCTTATCGATCGCTGCAACGGTGCAATATTCCGCGGTAATCCCCAACTTCCTGATTATGGAGCATTCCCCTGAAGCGTATAATATGAAAGGGCAAATCACCACACGAAAACCGACTGTTGAAGACGGAGCTTTCGTTATTGATGATGTGCCCGGACTCGGTATTACTATTGATACGGAAACGTTAGAAGCCTTCGCAATCGACGGCTAATATCCTTTTTCCTTATCCACGACGTTGATTAACGATTCGCCGTTCACGTAGCGATGCATGTTGTCGAGGAACGTCTGCATTGCGCGTTTGGCGATGTTCTGGGATGCGCCAGCGGTATGGGACGTTAAAATCACGTTCGGAAGCGTCCAGAGCGGATTATTCGGTGGACACGGTTCCGTATAAGTGACATCCAATCCCGCACCCGCCAATTTCCCACTCTGCAGTGCAGCAATCAAGGCGTCCTCATCAACCACCTTACCACGACTGACATTAATGAAGAAGCATCCCTCTGGCAAGGCATCAAATTCCGCATCCGATAGCAGTTTATGAGTTTGTGGTGTAATCGGGCAACAGACCGTCAACACCTCAGAACGGGATAGGAACTCTGGTAACCAGTCGAGCTGCCCTAACTCATCAACAGTGTCCGGTTTTTCCATCGGTTCTGGGTCTAACGCAATCACGTTGAAGTCAAACGCCTTGGCGCGTTGTGCGACTGCCCTACCGATACCGCCGAGTCCCAAGATACCCATTGTCATCCCAGACACCTCAACACACGGCAGCCACTTCCACTCTTTTTCTCGCATCAGTTCGAGTTGTGTATTGACGCCGCGCGTCAATGCAAGTAACAGCGCGAACGCGTGCTCAGCAAGTTGTGGTCCGTACAGACGCTTGCTGTTCACAAGTGTGATCGGACTCTCCTTGAAAGCAGGATACATCGACCTTTCCACTCCCACGAATGGCTGCATCACCCACTGTAGAGATTTCGCGTGTGGAAGCGCGTCCTCCGAAACCACACCGTAGAGGATTTCAACATCTGAGATATGATCGCTAAGTGCCGCGCCTTCAGGCAAGAAATTGATTTCCATCTCCGACGGGGCATCCTGCAGCATATCCGCAACTTCTTGGCTGATTCCACTGGCAATCAAGACTTTAACTTTAGCCATTGATATTCTCCTTCGTTGTAAGATTTTACACGATTAACGTTCACATAAGCCAAATTTATCACGGATTGAAGCGACTGTCAATAGGAATGGCTAAATTTTTAGGGACATTTAATTCCGCTGTAGGAGGGATCTCCGAATCCCGCCTGTTATTCTGCTTTTACGTACCTTCCGTCTCCAAAGCCTTTACCCTTAAAACAGTAGGCGCGGTTTTCAAACCGCGCCGATCTTTCCTAATCAAACTGTCAATCTACCAACCGCCAATAGCGATTTAAAATGTAAAAAGCCAAGATCTAAGTTGCTCAGACTTGATTTATCTCTTCCGCCTATGGAAAGCGTTGAGAGCATACCAGAAGAACGTTGCAATGCTTTGATGCCGGGGACTTTTCCTATGATGAATGCTACCGTGCCTGCGCCCAGTCGCATTGTAGAGGGCAGTCCTTTTCGGTTTTACCAATTTTAGAACACTCGAACCCGTCAATTTTGACATTCCAAGACCCTCCGAATCTCATTCTCGTTTTGCATTTGAATCTCATTCTCGTTTTGCAATCGTAACGCAAAAAACACTGTCGGGTTACAAAATTGTGTGTAACTATAAGTTCACCGATCCTATTTATCTCGCTTTAGACGACAAAAATTTAATTAGGGTTTAAAAAAATATTTCTTTTTTCCCCTTGACAGATTCCATCAAAACCGTTACCCTCAAGGAAAACCGATTTCCCTTCACGGCACGAAAGCGAGCAGCCGACTATGCTACAGGTGAAATACGCACGCTATACCCCACACGATGCCTATCTTCGCTTAACCAATGAACACTTTATACTTGACGTGGATAGACGGAACGGTGTTATTAAAGGTTTATATTTAATTCACGACGCACAAGGCACCAACTTCGTCGGCAATGAACAGAACATGCGCCTCAACATTTGGTGGAAACAGCGACACGTCCCTGAAAAAGCACAGCGTGTCCCGATACACTGCTGGACTGGCGACGTTGTACTGAAAGCACGCCGTACCGGTGAGGCGGAATGGTGTTCAATGCACACCTTCCTTAGCGACGATATTCGTACAGTGACCTATGACCAAGAATCGATAACTACCCGTTATGAAGGCGATTCTGTCAATCGAGGTGGACTTCGGCATCTCAATATCGAACAGCGTTATGAATTTAGCGGAAACCCACAGAGCGGTGATGCCATCCTATGGACGATCACACTTCACAACAACTCACAGGCACAGATCGAAATCGGTGAACTCGGACTGCCAATCACACTAAACACCAACTACAGTATCGGCGATGAGAAACAAGGTTTCAACCACAGATCCGTTGACTCTACCAAATATGTCTTTGAACAACGCGTCATCGAAAGCTCATTTGTTTCGGGACATTCGTCCTACATCCTCGCAACGCGGGCAAGCGGCAAAGGTGATCATCTCCTTATTATTCCGCAAGACGACACCGCACTGGAGGCGATCTCTGGATATGGACTTTTCCCCGATACCGAGATGATGAAGGGTGCTGGCTCCATGTTTTACCTGTTTTCCGAAGCCACAGCCGTTGAGCCTTGGTACAATGGACACCATTCTCTCACTTTAGCACCCGATGAGAAACGGACTTTCACATTCGCAATGTGTCGTGTGAAGGACCACACCGATATCAGCGATAAGTTGTATGAAAATGGGAACATTGCCGTGAAGATAGTACCGGGGATGGTGCTACCTATCGGCACAACAGCACATCTTCTGCTCCGATGCAAGAAACCAATCACGGCAATTGAGACTGCCGACGGCATTGACGTTGATCCTGTGACAACGATGGGTGACCGCCGCACCTATACAGTCCGTCTCACTTCAATGGGTGAACAGAAGGTAACCATCCGCTATGGTGCTGGTGAATGGACAAGCCTCCTCTTCAATGGCATCGCAGAGATAGAAACCTTAATGAAAGCCCGCGCGAAATTCATCGTCGAAAATCAGCGGGTCAAAGACCCAGATGATCTTTGCCACTACAGTTTTCGTATCTGGAATAACGACGCTGAAAGACTCATCGTAGAGGAGGAAGCACCTTGCGGATCAATCGATATGGGAGGTAGCGACGACCGGTGCTTTGCACCGCCAGTATTCCTCGCTGGAAAAAATGCCTACTACCCCGATGAGCAGGAGATCCACGCTCTTGATGAATTTATTGAGAACTTCCTCTACGGAAAGCTCCAAGACAAAGACAACTACCAAGTCCTGAACTCCCTCATTGGACTCCGAGAAGGGTCATGGCGACGATGGGACTACGTCTGGCGTATCTATAACTATACGCACGTATATAACGTCTACTATCAGATGTATCAAATTACCAAGCTGCACGGGATAAAGACGAGCCGCGAACCGTTGGAATACCTCAAACTCGCCTATCACACCGCCTTCGCTTCTTACCAAGATTCTACCTATGAAAGCGTCTACGAGACGAAGAATTACATCGACTATCACCGCGGTAACATGTCCAAAACCCATGCCCCGATGGGTTCACCAATTCTGGCGCATCTCCTGAGATCGCTGAAAACGGAAGGCATGCATACCGAATACCGGACACTCTTGGACGCTATTGAGGGCTGCCTACCGTTTTTCCTTGAAGAAGAATACCCGTTCGCATCGGAGTATTGCTTCGATCACGCCTCAAAAGCAGCGTTATACTACTTAGCACAGGTCGCAGACGATGAACTGCTCAAAAAGCGTACCGTGCAGACAATCCTCGCCAGTCGAGATACCACACCGATGTGGTTCTCCTACTGCACGAACATGCGATATATCGGATGCTATCCTACCCCCTTGCTGGCGCGTCCACTCTTCGACAAATACGAGCAGACAGGTGATCTAAATTATTTACAGAAGGCTTACGGTGCAACCTTAGCCATTTGGAGCTGTGTCGATCCGTCTGGCAAAGGCTACAACGGCAGAGAATGGCGATTCAACCCACCGGAGAAAGGTTCCCCAGAATACAACTACTACCGGAACGGCTGTTTTTCTGGTGAAGTCGGCATCGGACTCTACGGCAATCTGAGCATGCTCAAATCCTACCTCGTCCAAGACCCAGATTTCGGACTTGTCGGTTACGGATGTGCCGTTGCCGAGACAGCGAACGACTACACCCTCACACCACAAGACGGCTTAGGCGTCAGGACATCCTTCGTCCCGCTCGGTGTAGCATTAGAGATAACAAAGGCGCGCATTGAACGCGCAACCCTCACAAAAGACCTACGTCGATTAGAGTTAGTTTTATCAAAACCCTCCAAGAACGCCAAATGCGCACATATCTCAATCAGCGGCATGCCATCGGGTGTATACCAACCCAGCGCAGGAAAGATCAAACACTGCGAGCAACTCGAATGGGATATCCCCTATCCAGAGGGACAGAAAACCCTGATCGTAACCCTAACCCACTAAACCTGTTTTTACCCTCTCACCTTATCCCCGCTGGCGAGGTTTCCCAACCGCACCATTTTCCCTCAACGATTCCACTCCACCTCCGCTGGCGAGGTTTCCCTACCTCGCCGTTTTTCGCTAACCAATCGTCCGACTGACGTTGTACCACAAACTGTTAGTTTGTGCCGTTATTCTTTTTTTAGATTGCTACTATGGATTTTACTTCACTCTACCCAACAAATAGACATCGGCTCTTAGCCCTGTAAGGGAGTACGTTTATAGAGCCGCGTTGCTTCCACTCTTTAGCCCTGTAAGCGCGGCATCTATGTAGAACTCTTTAGTCCAGTAAGAGCGTATGTTTATAGAAATTCCTACCCACTCTTTAGCCTTGTAAGGGCGGCATGTTTATAGAGCCGCGTTGCTTCCACTCTTTAGCCCTGTAAGGGCGGCATCTATGTAGAAACGCGTCTATCAAAAAATTCAAGCCCCAGCGGGGCGGCATCTCTAAAAAAACGTCAATAACCAAGCAAGCAATTTTTGCAGTATTCATGCAGTTTTTACGACTAAACCCACAATTTTTGCGTGTTCACAATAAAAAAAGAATCGCAAAAAGATCTCCACTCCTACAGCGAGGGCATCTTTTTAGAAGAATCTGAACACTGACACACTTCTTGACAAACTTAGGTGATACCTACATTTTGAGCAGTCGACGACGAAAGTTTTGCTTAGGATTTCAATATCTTGACACAAATTATCCACATTTTTTCGAGAAGCGGCACAAAACTTGCAAGTAAATCTGATGTAATTCGATTTATTAATTGAATTACGGTGTAGTAACCCTCTCGGACATTAATTAGAATGTCTCAA
This sequence comes from Candidatus Poribacteria bacterium, assembly GCA_958295815.1. Classification (GTDB taxonomy): domain Bacteria; phylum Poribacteria; class WGA-4E; order WGA-4E; family WGA-3G; genus WGA-3G. The sequence goes on from OY282374.1 coordinate 3,068,279, forward strand.
TAGGGCCTGTTTACTATTTAATCAACGTTTTGCTTAAATTACAACTTAGATTGTTGTGGTTTTCTTAAGGAGAGAACACTTTGCGGTATTTTGTATTGATTGTAGGTATGCTTTTGGCTATGTCTATATGGGGGTGTGACGATACAAGGAACTTCTTAGATCCGGTAATTCAAGATTCTGTAACCCCTGAACAACAGATAGATGATGAACAAGACTCTCAACTTATTGGAGCACTCACTGATAGAATTGAAGAACTTGAAGGGAAACTTGAAGATAAGAGAAGTGAGGATTCTAATCAGGAAGTTCAGGCTCCAGTAACTCGCCCTGAACGGACAGATGATTCTGATGAAGATGATGTTGTCGTGACCGAACCGGATCCTCCGGAAGGGCTCGCTATTGGAGATAGGGTGATTTCCCAAAATACTATAAGCAGGGATGGCACAGTGAGAGGGGTTCGGATTCGGGATACTCCTGAAATTGACCCAAACAATCATAGAGACAATTGGCTATTTAATGGTGCTACTGGTACTGTGATTGGTGGACCTGTCGAGGCAGACGATTTTACTTGGTGGGAAATCCGCTGGGATGCTGGACAGGGAGAAGAGGAAATCATTTGTAATGACAATCCGTGTATTGGTTGGAGCGCAGAAATTATTAATGGTTCCGTGATCCTTGCCGAAAGGTAGTATTGAGGTACTACTCCATCTGATTTTGTAACAACCTAAAGGAACAGTTCATTTTTTGTAGAAATAGATAGGCGAGATTCCCAACCTCGCCTATCCGTTTTACATTTTCTGATAGTCAATCTCGGTGGGAGCAGGACTTGCGAGATTCACCTAAAATCGGAAAGGGGATCCAGAGATGAGAACTATTCACTCGGACTCACCCACAAATATGGCTGCATTTAGAGTTAGGTTCAGTCGGCCATCGCCCGAAGAATTGGTTGGGTACAATCGAGCAGAGAAATATAAATTATTAAAAGCTAATTCTATAAAGCATAGAGATGAAATTCAGGCGTGGATTCAGGACCGAGGGTTGTCTGATGAGGTATTCAAGATTGAAGAGCCTACAGCCTTCGATTTGTTGTTTATCACTTGCACGCCAAGGGTTGCCCAGTACCTAAGGGATGCTGATGGCGTGATTAGTGTTTCGCGAAATCCTGAATTTACTGTGGAGTTGCTTAACTCATGAGTACATCATCTCTATAATAAAACTAATATAGTGGAAATATAAGAAAGGCGAGGTACATTACCTCGCTTTTTTTGTTGTCAGAATCAAGATTTAGAGGGTTAGAAGATGGATAGGATTAGGGGTTTTGATCGGTTCCTAGCTAACATTATAGGGGTGATCTTACAAAAGCGGCATTTCTTTGAATATTCTCCTCAAATATGTTAAAATTTTAGTGATTGAGGACAGATTAATATATTTGAACACACTGAGATCTATTTTGAGAACAAGCGAATGAATGGAAAATATATCAAACTATGGAAGAGCCCAGAAGTAAATAGACATTATCAACACACATAGGATCCGCCCTTTGTAGGAAGGGTTTGTAACCCCGACTCTTTACAAGTGTCCAAGTAATTGTGGGTTTTACTATAATACCAATCAACCGATTTTGGAGGTTTCGTGCTTTATTATGGAATTAATTGATTTTCGTGTGAGTATGTTTAAGGGAATTCTTGACTCTGGTTGGGTTAATGTCGAACCGTTAACAGTGTTTGTTGGTAAAAACGAGTCAGGGAAAACTTCACTTCTGAAGGCACTTCATAAACTGAACCCTTATAATCCAGAACCATACGAGATAGCAAAAGAGTGGCCCCGTGGTCGACGAAGAGAGCGTAGCGAAGGGCATGTAGTCTGTCGAGCAAAATTTCAACTCTCGAATCAAGAAAAATCTGAGATCGTCCAAATTACCGGATCGGAGACCTTCCCTGATATTGTAGAAGTATCGCGGAATTACGCAGGACAATTAAAGGTTAACTTTGGTGAAGATGTTTTCTCGGATGAACTTTTCCCTGACGATGTTAATGACGCTTGTGATATGTTACCAGAAGTACAAGATGATTTTAATATTCACTTCATAGAATGTGCTAATGAATGCATTAACGATGTAAAACGTTATGTGCATGAGAGACGATTTGCTGATTTGCTGGAACTATCGGAAAAGCATGAACCGCTCTTGCAAGAGGTATTATCGCCATCGGACCCACCGCTCCAAATTGAGACTAACTTCATCAATACTTATATTCAAGAACTTCAAAATCTTGAAGCAGCACTTGAAGAATTACCAACTATTCGATCAAAAGTACATGAGTATGTTATTAATTACTTGCCAACATTTATTTACATGGATGATTATAGGAGATTTAGTGGGACTGCACACCTTAATGATATTAAAACCCGGTGGGACGAAGATCGTGAAACAGAAGAAGATGAGACATTTCTCACAATTCTTAATCTGTCTGGTCTTGACCTAGATAAATTGGTTGACTCGTCAGAAGGGGATGAGGAGGCGATTGAGGAACGGCAACTTGATTTGTCTGATGGTGCCTCTACTCTAACAAGAACAATATCTGATCGGTTTCGGCAACGTCGTTATGAAGTTGATTACCGAGTTGATGGTCAGAGTTTCTTTACTTATGTAAAGGACGAACACGATCCATTTCTCATTCGATTGGAAGAGAGATCGAAAGGTTTTCAATGGTATTTCTCTTTCGATCTCATGTTGATGCACGAAACGAAAGGGACATTTAAAGACTCGGTCATCCTTCTGGATGAACCTGGACTCCATCTTCATCCAGATGCACAAAAAGATCTGCTTCTCCGTCTTGAACACTATGCGGAAGGGAATACACTTCTCTATACGACGCATCTTCCTTTCATGATTGATTTAAACCATCCAGATCGAGTTCGAGTACTGAAGGAAACGGAAAAAGGTATCGTTGTTACCACCGACTTTATTGAAACCCCGCCAGAATCGAAGTTTGTGCTTCAGGCAGCACTAGGGATGGATGCATCACAAAGTTTTCTGATTGCTGATCGAAATCTGGTAGTAGAGGGAGTCAATGACTATTGGGTTCTGACGGAATTGTCAAACCTACTGCAACACGATGGAGAGGTGGGTTTACCTGGAGATGTGCTCATTACGCCCGGAGGAAGTGCTTCTACAGCTGTTCATATTGCTACTATTATGATTGGGCAAAACCTTGATGTGGTTGCACTATTTGACTCCGATGATGAAGGACGACGGGCACAAGAGAAACTTGATCATAGCTGGATCACACAGTACAATAAAACTCAAACCAAAACCATTTTGCTAGGTGACGCAGTTGGTGAGCGTGGTGATTTTGCGCTTGAAGATTGTTTCCCTGAAAACTTCATTACGGATACTGTTAAGGAGGTTTATAACAAACAACTTGCAGCTGCGGATATAGATGAACTTATCCTACAAGGCGAAGATATACTCTGGCAAAGAATCAAGCGTTTTATGAAAGAGAAAGGTATAGAAATCAACAAAGGACCGATAGTGAAGCGATTGCGAGACAGATTGAGTGCTATGAAAGGTATAAGCGAGTTACCCGAAGAAACGAAGGAAAAAGCCATTAAGCTTTTCCAGACAATTCGCAAAGCCTTTGGTGAAGAAGACACCAAATCTTCTTAAAAGCAGCTTCGGTAACCTAATCCAGACCGCTGAGGCATGCGGTGAATAAAATTGAAGTCAGCATTTAGAATGGAATAGAAATGCCAACGCGTTCAGCAACTGTCTTCAGCTGTTGCTGGTGTTCTTCGCCAACCGGAATGCCGACTTCAGACCATTCCTGCTCGCGCTCCCATTCTAAGCCACCAGGGAGATCTGATCGGTTATAACCCGGTGCCGGTTGCATCTGTCGGGCATCGTGGATATGTTGATCGATCTCCACTTTATACTCATCAATTGGTCGGAACCGAGAAATGTCAATCGCTGCAATGAAAGCACCTTGATTGGCACCTTCCCAGATTGTTGGCGGATCCGGCGGCTTATCGAATAGCCAAATACCTGCCATAAACCCACCGAGCGCATGACTCACATGACTCAAACCCAACATCTTGAAAAACGCAGCCGGACTCTGTTCAAACGACTGTTCGAACGGCAGCTTGGCATCAATACCGGTTGCCATATCGACGACTATGGGCGGCTGGTTGCCCGACGGAATCGCAAAACTCATCGGCGAAGCTCCAGTGGCGGTGGCAATCGCACCCTCGGGACTGTGTCGAAAACGGTGGCAAGAGACTGCAAACCCAGCGCAATCCACTTCGAGCGCGAGTCGTGAATACTTGCCAGCACTCCCAAAGTGGAAGTGATTCCGACTCGTTGCGGCACCTAACCCCATCTCTTTGGCTTTTTTCACCGCTGCCTTTGCAGCATGATACGAGGCAAAATGTCCCATACCACCATCGCCATCGTAGATCGCCGTCGTCGGGGATTCATCGATGCAGCGGACGTTTGGACGTGGATTGACTTTGCCGTCAAGCATCATCCCGACATATCCTGGCGTTTGGCGCGTACCGTGACTGAACACACCGCGGAGATCCGTGAGAACCAGCAGATGAGCAATATGCGCAGCATCCTCCGCCGAGGTCCCTGCTTTCTGAAAAGCTTCACTGATGAAACCTCGCATCACATCTGGCATAACGCGGATGAATTCTTTTGGAACTAAATTCATATTTTTAGAGTCTTTATGTAAAGATAACGTTGTTTACGACGCGCAAACCCATTTTTCGATATTTCTCGACTTTGACACTTTTTACAAATTGGCGTAATATCTCTTTTCTATGCGGAGGATTATACCATAAGTCTATTTCTAAGGCAACACCCTCAAAAATTAAAAAAACAATATATATCCAATGTCCAAATGCTATTCCGTTGCTTACCTTAAAAAGGCAGTAATTATTACGTGTTAAAAGGCAACTCCAACAACCATTTCACTTGCCAAGCCTGACACAAACCTGTTATACTTATTTCGGAGAAACAAAAAGAAAAAATACACAATGCCTAAAACCAAACTCGAACCCCGCACAAAGATCTTGATGATGCTCATCGCTGGATGTCTCGTCATCCTGCTGGATAGCCCAATGGCACTGCTCGTCTGTTTTCTCGGCAGCCTTACCCTTGTTGCGCTGTCCATGCCCACATGGAGACAAATCGGGCTGCTCTGCACCTTCCTCTTTTTCACGACATGGGGTTTAGTCTACAGCCAAGCGATTTTCTATAACGAATTCCCACGCACCGTACTATTCACGCTTGTGCCTGCCGACCTACCGCTCATCGGAAAGATGACGGGTGGCATCCGAGTCTACCGAGAAGGTTTATTTCACGGGATCGTCCAATCCCTCCGTTTCAACACGACTCTCGTCATCGGGTGTTTCATCATCTGGACGACACAACCCCGCGATCTTCTTCTCGCACTCGGACAACTGCGCGTGCCAGCCACGCTCGCTTTTATGGTGACAACGGCATTACATTTTATCCCGGTCATCGCCAATGAAGCAGCAACCGTCCTCCGTTCACAGCGATTAAGAGGATTCCGTTACCTGCGACTCAACCTATTCGCCACCTGTCGCGGAGTTCTTAACAGTTTTCGTCCGATCTTAGCGGGAAATATCCGGCATGCGACGCACCTTAGCGAATCCGTTGAAAGCCGAGGTTTTTCACCAGAAGCATCCGCAGAGCGTACCTCACTACGGAGTTTGAAGATGGGAATGTGGGATTTCAGTCTGCTCACCGTCCTATTTACCTGTTTAATCGGTATTGTCGGATTGAAACTGCTCTATTTCTTCTACGCTAACGGCATCTATTACGCATCTTGGTTGCGAGACGTCTACACCTTCACCCGTGAAGTGTTGTGATTAAAGAAAAAAGGCGAGGCTGAAAACCCCGCCAGCGACCAGAAAGTTGATTACCGTCCAACCTCCCACGCCAGATGTTGTAACTCCGGTCCAATTAACTTTTCCCACGCCAATTGCACCGCAGCCGTTGAACCCGGCGTAGAGATAACTACCTTTCCGCGGTAGACACCAGCCGTCGCTCTCGATAACATCGCCGCCGCGCCGACCTGATCATAGCTGAACATCCGAAAGAGTTCCCCAAATCCGGGCAGTGTTTTTTCCAATTTGCGATCAAGAATATCAAAGGTGGTGTCGCGTGGCGCGATACCGGTACCACCGTTAAAGAGGATAACTTGGGCATCGCTTTCCGCCATTTTATCTAATACGGCAGCCACTTGGTCGGGTTCGTCTTTGATGATTTGATAAGCAACGACGCTATTTCCCTCTGCAGCGAGTTGTTCGCGTAGAAATACAGCGTTCTTATCTGTTTCGGGGGTACGTGTATCGCTAACAGTTACAATAGCGACAGAGACAGGTCCCTCTTCAGTTGCCATTTCTCGGTGTTGTTGTGTACTTGTAGAAGTTGTTGACATTATATAATAGTCGTCTCCTTTCGGTTGTTAACTTTTCATCGGGTTCAACCCGATTGTATTTGAACGTTTTCCGAAAACCGTAGCGTTGTCTCTGAGGGCATACCCCGTCTGCTGGCGAGGTTTCCTAACCTCAAATCCCGTGAATCCTGATTCAGACGATACTCCGTTGACCGCCACTTCCTACTGATTCGGAAACGCCTCATTTAAATGTCTCGGCATTGTAAAAAAGCGTCCACCTGTTTTTTCAGCGAGTGTCTTCTGAAAATCTGTCGGACTCGGATGTCCGATGACATAAGCACGGATACCCATTGACTGACACAGATTAAGCGCACGTTCAGCCGGATATTTTCCAGTCGTCGGTTCATCAGTCAGAACAAGCAAAAACCGGCTCGCGTATGGACTGAACTTTACTTTCGGGACACCTTCCACGATTGCGTCTATGAGGTGTTCATCACCGCCAAACGGATCTTCCATATAACTTTCCAACGTAGATTCGTTAAGCGGCATCTGCGTGACAACCGCACCGTTGATAACCTTAATCGCATCCTTCGCTTCTGCGAAACGGATAAGTCCAATCCGATAGTTAATCGGTAGGATGTCTAATCTCCCCATCAGCGTACTTAAACCGAGCATAATTGCCTGAGACTTGCCCCCCATACTCCGACTATAATCGAGCATGACAACGATATCCACAGCCGGTTCATATCCCCGGACAGCCTTGTTGGGGGATGCGTTGAGTGCTGCGCCATCGTAGATGTTCAATCGATTATCTTCACTGCGGATGGTGAACATACGCCGTCGATTCGGATCGTTGATAAGCCATCTGCTACCCCGTTTTTGCGTCATAGCGGTGAGGCTTGTAGAGGCACTCCAACTTTCGGGGTAAATACCGGAATAAACGTTCAACTTGTTACCCTCTTTCCGGATCGTGTAGATGCGACCGTTCGTATAGTCCGTAATCACCCACAAGTCACCCTTCTGTTTCTCCCAGACCGTTGAACTCCCAAATAGGTTACCAGCACCCGCTAAACCGACACCATTTTGCTGGAATTCGCGTTGCAACTTCCGCATCGGCACATCGCCATCTTCAAGCATCACCTCAAACTGAGACTCCATACTGAACAGCAATTTACCGCTGTTACGCCGAATGTCAACAACAATGTCCCGAAACACCTTCATAAACCCTTCGTTCGCGACACGAGAACTCGGAAGCGTCGCTGCACTGCCAATGTTTCCGGGAATAAGCTGCCACAGTCCGCCTGTCATCTCCGCTAACTGCTGCTGGAACGGTTCTGGGTGTCCAAGCACATTAACACGGATATCCTCAAGTTGATACAACTCGGTAACCTTCTTCCGCATTGTTGTATAGGCGTCTTCTTTTCTCAGGTGGGTTGATGCCGGTTCATCAGTGACGAGGATGATATACTTATCCGCATCGGCATGGAAGTCGATATAATACGGTGTGTCTGTGAGTGCGTCAAGGGCGTGTTCATTGCCGCTGAGCGTGACTTTTTGCATCCGTCTCCGCAGCATACCGACATCCGGTAACAGAGACCTAATTTCCAGTCTTTGCCCTTCGCGTCGGACACTGAATTCAGACATACCGAGGTGATACTCCAAGTTGACGAAATCGAATTCATCAGTCATAGCGTACAAATTCGCAGCAACTTTCTGGATGTTATCCCGCATACTCGCGCTTGTATCCAACACAAATACGACATTCACTTTGTCCAGTTGTCGTGTTCCGATGATATGGTCTGCAATGTTTTTGAGTGCCTTGGCGAATGGATCGGTGCCTTTCCCATCACCACTACTCTCCCCGGCATCGTCGCCATCACCGTCCCCAACAGTCCCGATTTCGGAAACACCTGTTGATTTAAGTCTGTGAAATCCGTTGCCGCCTTCGCCTTTAACGCGTTGCCGCAGACTGTCTACACCCGCCCCTGGTGTCGTTTTAAATGGACTTTCTACCGATTCAGCAATCGGTGTTGCGCGGCTATCAAATCGTTCCGCATCCGTTGTTACATCCGGAAGCGTTGTTTCAGTGTCCGACACAGATTTCGTTGCATTGTGGAGAAGTTCCTCTTCCGACTGCCGCAGCGTCTCATCGAGTAAGTTCGCAGACGCGAGCAAATCTAAATGGCGTTGGTTTGCCTCGGTCGAGTCATCGGTACGCTGCGGGATACGAATTTCCTTGGGTGGCGGCGGTTTGAGGGTGCGCCGCTCTTCTCGGAAGGCTTTCGGATCGATCAGTTCCACCGCCAGCGCATCTTCATTACCGATTGGTCTGTTCGTGTAGAACGAGAACATAAAAACGATAGCGAAACTCAAATGGACAATACCTGCAAAAAGCAGCGCACGCACTGAACGCTGTCGTTTACGGTAACGGTTCATGATATTTTCTCCATTCTGATATAAAACTGTTTACACTCAATCTGACCTACACTACGAACATCTACTCTGCCGTAGGATGGATCTCCGAATCCCGACTCTATCTCTGTTTCACCTCTCCCCAAGTTGTAGTTAGCAACTCTGGTTGCGGTGAAACCGGTAACGCATAATCCGGATCAAACCAATCTCCGCCAGTATTCCATGAAAGATGGTGCGTCAACTGCGTCCGAACACCGCTGTTCAGATCCAGTTTGAATATCTGAAAATTTCCATTAATTTCTCGTGTGTAAAGGACTTCTTCTCCATTCGGCGATAACGCGGGATACTGTGCGTATGGACCGGCTTCCTCGATAAGCTGTTGGAGACCTGTACCGTCTCGGTTAATGAGATAGATAGTCATCTTGGCTTTCCATACTGCGAACACGGCTCTCTCCGCCTCTGGAGGCGGTACAGGATGTTTGTTCCAAGTAAAAACGAGTTTATCCCCTGCAGCCGACCAAGATGGATCGCGTTGAAAACTCTCCACTTTCTTGGGTAGGAGTTGTTTTTGCGCGCCTGTGCGGATGTTAATTAATGTAAGTCGTTCACGCACACTGCATGCGATTTCAGTTCCATCGGGGGACCATGCCGGATAAGAGCCATTTACGAAGAGTTCTGAGTCTTGTTCACCTAAGGTTGCAATATAGATAGTGTCCGTGAGAGTACCCCAGTTTATGTACTCGTAAGCGAACTGTTTGCCATCGGGTGACCACGTTGGGGCTGTTCTCCACTCTTCTATTTTGAACTTGAAAAAGCGGCGGACATTTGAGCCATCAGGATCCATCCAGTACAGGTCTCTCGCACCACCGCGATCGGAGACGAAAAGAATCTTCTCGCCAGTCGGAGACCAGAAGGCTTGTTGATCGTCTGCGCGATGTTGTGTTAGGTTCATCTGTTCAGAACCGTCGGGATTCATGATGAAGACATCGCGGTTGCCATCGCGTGTTGAGGTAAACAGTATTTTCGAGGTCGTCGGTGCTTCTGCAAAGAGTGGGCAGACCACTACATTCAGCACCAATAGGTTTAAGATTACAAAAACTAACAACCGTACCGTTTTCATACAACACCTTTTGTGAACCACTATTTCTGTTTCACTTCTCCCCAAGTCGTAGTTAGCAACTCTGGCTGCGGTGATACAGGCAATGCATACGCTGGATCGAACCAATCCGCATCAAAATTCTTACCCTCATCTGTGAGTTGTTTTGGATTCGGTCTCTCCAAAGTAACCTTGAACAGTTGGGTCTGAGTAAAACGTTTGCCGTTGTTGACGACTTGATGAAAAAGTAGCGCATCCCCACGCGGAGACCACACAGGTTGAAGTGCCGCAGGACCCGCTGCATCAACAACTTGTTTCAGACCCGTTCCATCACGATTCACGATATACACTGTCAACTCATCAAATGTGGGCAGACGAAAACCCTTTACACCTGCAAAAGCGATTTGCTTGCCGTCCAGAGACCACTCGGCATTATGTATGACAAACTCAAGACCTGGAAGCAGAGGTACTATCGTTCGCGTCTGTAAATCAATAAGGTGGACTCTCTGTTTTCGAAGTACATCATAGGCTATCTTGGTTCCATCGGGCGACCAAGCCGGATGGATGTAGGAAGGTGTGAACAATTCGGTCAAAGCCTCAACTTCAGTCCCATCTTTTTTAGCGATGTTTAACTGAAAACGCTTGTGGACATAAACAATTTGTTCGCCATCAGGCGACCAGGTCGGTGTTTCACGGAACGTTTGTTCTTTGAAAACTCGACGAACATTGCTTCCATCAGGATCCATCAGATAGAGATCGGGGACACCTTCACGATCAGAAACAAAAAGGATGTGTTCACCTGTTGGAGACCAGACGGGGTCCAAGTCGTCTGCGTGGTGGTTGGTGAGATTCACTTGGTTATGTCCATCGGTATCCATAATATAGATTTCTCGCATGTTTCCATCAGCTCGTGAAGAAGCGAACACAATTTTAGGTTTCGAGGGTGCTTTTGCCAAAGTGGCAGAAATCTTTGGACCTATTAGGTCAGCACTGAGAAAGCAAAATAGAAAGAGGAGTGTCCGTTTCATAAGAAGTCCTTTGAAAGTGGGTCGGCACTTTGCTGCCAATTTTGCTTCATTTTTGAGTCTTTACTTCTCCCCAAGTTGTGGTCAGCAGCTCTGGTTGAGGTGTGACCGGCAGCGCATACGTTGGATCGAACCAATCTCCGCCAGAATTTGCTAAACCAAGCATTCCAAGATGTGTCAGCTGCGTCCGAATGCCACTGTTCAGATCGAGTTTGAAGATTTGTAAACGCCCATCAATTTTCTGTGTATACAGGACCTCTTCTCCATTCGGTGATAACTTTGGAGACGTTGCCTTCGATCCTACTTCCTCGACAAGCTGCTGGAGGCCGGTGCCATCACGGTTTATAATATAGATTGTCTCCTTTTCCGTCCACGCATTAGGAACGCGCCCATCTGGCAAGAGCGGTGGTAATGGGTTGTTATTAAAAGAAAAGACGAGTTTTTCCCCCGAAGTTGACCAAGATGGATAGCGTTGCCAAAACCCTTCTTTCCTGGGTAGGAGCTGTCTTTGCTCACCTGTCCGGACGTCGATAAATGTAAGTCGCCCCTCTACAGTGTAGGCGATTTTTGTCCTATCTGGGGACCACGCTGGAGAGACCCCATCTGCGATGTATTGGGCTTCTTGTTCTCCTAAAGTCACAATGTGGAGAGTGAACTCGAGCGTACCCCAATCCACTTGCTCGTAAGCAATCTGTTTGCCATCTGGCGACCACGTTGAGGTAAACCGCTCAATTTTTGTTTTTCTTTTAAAGAAACGTTGAACATTCGTTCCATCTGTGTCCATGAGATATAGGTCTCGCATACCGCCGCGATCGGAAATGAAAAGGATCTTCTCGCCAGTGGGAGACCAGACGGCTTGTTGATCGTCTGCGCGATGTTGTGTTAGGTTCATCTGTTCAGAACCGTCGGGATTCATGATGAAGACATCGCGGTTGCCATCGCGTGTTGAGGTAAACAGTATTTTCGGGGTTGTGGGTACTGTTGCGAAAAGCGGACAAACGCCAACATTCAGCACTAACAGGTTAGTTATTGCGAAAACCAACAGTCGTGTTATCTTCATAGAACGTGCCTCAAGAAACCAAAATGCGTTTCCATCGTATATGTGAAGAGTGGATAATTGATACTTTCTGAAATGTAATAAGTGACAGTAGGTTGGGTAGAGCGGAAAATGACCAAAACCCTACAGTTTATCAGAAAAATCTGAACTTTCAATGACACATTTATGGAAATAGACGTAGCGAAACCCAACAAACAACGCTACAAACCTGAGAATGTATCAGGTTCCAACATACACGCTTATGTCGAACTCTCGTTATATAAAAAGGTAGCAACTCACACTATTATATCATTTAAAACGGAGTTGATCAAATTAAAGTTGACAAGTTTGTTGCTTAATGCTACACTTTTAGAAAATTTCCACACGATGCACTTTTTTCTTGCAATCTATACCTAAAAAGTGCTATAATTTATTATAGTGGTTCTGTCAATTTTTCGGGGTGACGTATACTACCTCGTGAAATATCAAAAAAAGAATCACACTGCTGATGGAAACCGACATCGGTTTACCGGTGGAAAGTCAGCATTAAAATACGTGATTGCACGCAGTACTGCTATCACCGAAAGTAAAATTTGACGAGGGGACGGGGCTTTGGGAAGCGCGCTTCTTGCTCAAAACTCTGAACCTTATGTTTATTGAAGAAGGAGATTTCATAGCTATGAAAAAATTCACAATCTTTATCACGCTTGCCTGCGTTGTCATGATTACCCCGATGGCATTCGCACAAAACTGGCAACCAGCAGGTGATAATTGGATTGCAAAATGGTGGGGTCTTGATTTGGTAACGGATACCGGTGGTTTTAACACATCAGCCGGAATCGACTATCTCGCTGAAGGCAGCGGCGGTCTAATTTCAAATGCCTCCGTCTCTACACGCGACGGTGCCGGAAAAACAGCAAATGCTGTTGTCAACCTGCCGGATAACGGCGGCGCACTCGCTTGGTCAATTGTTGACATTAATGTCACCGATCAACTTAATATGTCCACAAGCCACGGTCTCGCTGATGGAGGAGACATCACATGGCACGGTCTTATCGTTGTTATCTCACCCGATGACCGGACAACAACAATGCACCCCGCACACGATGACTATGCGCAAATCTGGCTCAACGGGGAGCAGGTCTATGACAATTCCGCATGGACAGGCGGTGCTCAGGAAGTCACAACGCCAACCGAGATTCAATTCCAAAAGGGCGAAAATTTCTTGCACTACAAATGTGGTGAGTCCGGCGGCGCAGATTACGTCAACCTCCGCTTTGATACCGCTGACACCGATCTTCTCATCGCACCGACAATGGACAACCTCTTCTTAGATGTCCTTACACCCGTCGAACCGCAAGGGAAACTTGCAACACAGTGGGCAGACCTTAAACGGAAGTAAACTCTATTAATTAACAGAGAACCCGTATCCAACCAAGGATACGGGTTTTTTGTTGCAAATTTTAATATGACCGCCGACTGTCATCTATTCCTCCACAATCGTCAGATACTGATTAATAGACACCCCTTCCAATACCTGCGTCGTGCCACTCTGCCAGACAACAGTAATTCGCTCGATGTGCTGATTCTTGCCTAAGCCAAATAGTAGTCGCGTATCACTTCCTGATGCGTAACTTGAACCGCTCTTCACCTCCCGAATCTGTGTCACACCATCTGCTACAAGTCGTACCTTTGCACCGATGCTATCGCGATTACTCTGGGTACCGACCAGTTTAATGCCTAACCAATTTTTTAGGCTTCCACCGTCGTTCCGAAGCAAAACAGCACGCTGATTGGAATTCATAATAACAATATCGGTATCGCCGTCGTTGTCATAGTCAGCGATGGCGGCAGCTCTACCGACAAGCGATTCTGCGAAGTAATCCCCACTGCTTTTTGAAACGTCCGTATAACGACCATTTCCATTGTTCAGAAACATCTGATCGCGCTGCGCGTAGGTTTCGTGGTCGGTCAAAATGTCGATGACGTCTTGTGGATGTCCGTTTGCGCAAAACATGTCAAGATGTCCGTCATTATCGTAATCCAGAAAAAGCGGACTAAAACCGACGAATGGTAGTGTCGGCTGTTCCAATCCACTATCCGCAGTTGCATCTACAAAAAAGAGACCCTCTTCGTTTTTATAGAGCGTTGCCTTTTCCGAATTCGCAACGATGAAATCAAACCATCCATCTCCGTTATAGTCTCCAGAGTCCACACCCATAGAGCCTTCGGCGACCCCCTTCTCGTCATAACCCACACCGATGAATAGGCTCTCGTCGGTGAAAGTACCGTCTCCGTTGTTATGGTACATGAAATTACGATTGGTATCGTTAGTGACATAAATATCGGGGAATCCGTCATTATCGTAATCGCAGGCGACAGCCGCCATACCTCTGCCTTCGCTCGGATTAGTAACACCCGCCGTTTCCGCTATATTCGTAAAAGTGCCGTCCCCATTATTTCGGTAGAGGACATCGGCTGTTCCCTCATAACTGCGTGGATGCCCATAACCGACAATGCCTTTATAGGTTGTTACCGGCATTGACAATTCATACACCAAGTAGTTGACGACAAAAATGTCCAAATCGCCATCCACGTCAAAATCGAGATAGACGGCTGCGATGCCCCAGAGATCGTTATCAATTCCCGCTGCCTCGGTAATATCCGTAAACGTCCCGTCGCCATTATTTCGGTAGAGTTTGTCGTTACCAAAGTTTGCGACATAGAGATCGGCATCACCATCGTTATCAATATCCCCAGCAGCAGCAGCCATCCCATAGCCTGTGTCCCCTACACCTGACACCTCTGTAACATCTGTAAAATGTCCGTTTTCATCATTACGATAGAGAACATTGCCGAGTTTTGTCTGCTGTGGGTTTTGTTCGTCTTGTGGGATATGACCGCTACTAACGAAATACAGATCCATATCATCATCGGTGTCGTAATCAAAGAAGACAACGCCAGATCCCATCGTCTCAATAATATGCTTATGTTCAGTTTTACCGTTGCTGTGTCGGAATTGAATACCGGCTTCTTCAGTAACATCCACAAAGGTAGGGAGTTGTGCGGCAGTGCTGCCAATGGTTAGTAGAAGGAGTATAAATATCTGTAAGAGTAGTTTCAACGTCAGATGCTTTATCATCGTGTGGGATATTGTTGGTGAGTTTCGTGGAATTTAATAAAATATATCCATAATTTTACAAAGAATAACCGACACCCAAGAAAAGTTCAATAATCCTGTCCATCCTTTAAGCCTGTGAATCCTGATTCAGACAATCTAACCTACTCTGAGGCTTTTTCAGCAGTTTTTGCCAATCGAAAACCGACAAAGGAAGTCTTCAAGTTCGGATAAAGATAAAATCGGAATGTCGTACTACACCGCGTGATCGCATCGATCCATGAACCGCCTCGGATAACACGCCAACTGCCGACGGTAGGTCCCGCAGGATTCCGTTTTGGACGCTTTGCCGCCGCTTGTGAACTGTGCCAATAATAGACATCGCTGTACCAATCGGCTGTCCATTCCCAGACGTTGCCCGCCATATCCATTGCCCCGTAATAACTTTTGCCTGTCGGAAAACTACCGACGGGTGCGATCTGATTCGCGTAGCCATCATCTGTTGCAGCAGTATTCGCGTGCGGTTCCATTGCACTTCCCCAGGGCCAGATTCTGTTTGTATAACCGCGCGCAGCCTTCTCCCACTCCGCTTCTGTCGGAAGTCGCATCCCTTTCCACGCCGCATAAGCAGCAGCGTCGTGCCACGATACACCCACAACGGGGTGATTTGGATACTGTTCTGCGCGTGCTGGCCAGTCGCCGATATGAGGAGTATGTGAGAAGTTTTCGGGTGTGTGTCGCGGCGTTTTGTCTGGAGCGGTGTTCTCTGATTGCAGTTTCCAGAACTCGTAGTACTCGGCGTTTGTCACCTCATATTTGCCGATATAATAAGCATCGAGGTAGACTTTGTGCATCGGTCTCTCATCAGCAGCTCGATTCTTGCTCCCCATCGTAAACGTGCCAGCGGGGACCAATATGAGTTCCGTCTCCTGCGCCGATACACCGAAACGGATGCTAACACTGAAAAGCAGGAGACATACAAATCCGAAATACCTATTTCTGTTTCGACAAAAGATATTCATAAATGCGATGATGCTCCTGCGCGAGTCTTTGGTTACCGAGGCTCTGATAGAGTCTTGAAAGATTAAGATGATAGTAAGGCTGCTCGCTGTCGAGTTCAACTGCTTTTTGGAATGCAGCGATTGCCTTTTGTCGGTCGCCTTGCATCGCATAGATGCTGCCGAGTGTGTTATAGAGGATGGCTTCATTCGGTTTCAGCATAACAGCTTTTCTGGCGGCTTCTGCTGCTGGCTTGGGATAATTCAGGTTCATGAACGCTCGGCTCAGACCGTGATAAAGATTGGCACTGTTAGGATCGAGTTCAATACATTTCTGAAAAACCTGCACCGCTCGTGCATAATTCTTCTGGGTCATTAGCAGAGTAGCTAAACCTGTCCACGCTTCGAGATTATTCGGTTCATTGCGTGTCAAGCGTGTAAGGCGTTCATACTCGGCATATTCTTTCTGATATTGCTGGAAAATTTGCATTTCGGCTCTACTTTTCTCACGATCGCCCATACGGAGATACGCTGTGCCGAGTCCATGGTGTGGATCCGCATAATGGGCGGGTCCAAATGCTACCGCCTGTTTGAAGCTTTCTATCGCTTTGGGATATTCTTTCAAATTGAGATAGGAGGTGCCGAGTTCATGGTAGGTGCCTGCCGCTTGGGGTTTGAGTATGAGTGCTTGCTTCAAAACAGGGACAGCCTCTGCATACTGCCGTAGTTTTACGAGTGATTTGCCGAGTACCTCGTATCCACGAGCATGTTGTGGAGCAAGCTCTACAACACGTCGCAACCGCGCTACTGCCTCTGCCCACCTATCGAGTCTAAAATAGACGACGCCGAGCGAATAGAGTGCCTCAATATTATCTGGCATCAATACCAGAGAACGCTCGTAACTTTCAGTGGCTTTGTTCCAAAACTCTTCTTGGGCGTATGCCATTCCGAGGTAATGCAGGATTTCGGCGTGTTCAGGTTCAATCGCCAGTGCAGCTTCAAACTCGGAGATAGCGTCTTGATTGTCGCCTTGAAACGTGAACACAAAGCCTCGTTCCACATGTTCTACATATTTACTGTGGTCGGCGACACCGAATAGAGGCGCACAGAGCCAGAAAACAATGACGATTTTCAACCAATTTTGCATGAGACTGTCCCAGTTTTTTTCACTTTCCTATTCTGCTAACCCAGTTTGGTATGTATTACATTTTAACCATAGTAGCGAAAAAAGTCAAGGATTTCTATTTTTAATTGTCAACAATGCAGAGGGGTTTGCATATAATGGTAAGTGCGGTTTTCAACCGCACCTGACCGCGACCACAATCTCATTTTCCCTGAAAATCCTCTAATCCTGCAAATCCTGATTCTGACAAGATACCTCCCAACCAAAAACCGAATTGACACCAACCACCATTTTTGATACAATCTGCCTATGCCACGGAAAAACAAAATACTCAATGTCGGAGATACCGCACCACTGTTCACACTCCCTTCGCATCAGCGGGGAGAGGTATCCCTTGCGACATACCGCAATACACAAAATGTCGTCCTGACCTTTTTTAGAGGGACATGGTGACCGAATAGCCGACGCCAGTTGGCGACAGTACAAGAACACCTCGACGCCTACACTGAATGGACAGCAACGCCACTCGCCATCGCCGGACAATGGCCCCGTGAACTCCGCGGTTATGCCGATAAAAGCGGTATCACATTCCCATTATTGGTAGACAAAACACGGGATGTCATTAAAAACTACGGCGTCTATCATTGGCTCAGTCTGGAGGCTTACAATATTGCACGTCCCTCTACGTTTATCATTGACAAAGCCGGGATTATTAGATCTATGTACATCGGCTCACATCAATTCGATCTCGTGAAACAGACAGAAGTCCTTGAATGTCTAAAGGAAATAGCGCAATCTTAAAAAAATAATTATGATTTTCAAGCGAAATATGATATACTATATAGAAGCACACATGGATTGTGAGTAATGGATTTCCATGGACAAAACGCATAAAGCCTTTATGAAACGCGCTTTGGATTTAGCGCGTCGGGGAGAGGGTCGCACGAGTCCAAACCCGCTCGTAGGTGCGGTTATTGTAAAAGCCGGGCGAGTTGTTGGTGAGGGGTATCATCAGAAAGCCGGGACCCCACATGCCGAGATCCACGCCTTGAACGCCGCAGGCGAAAACGCTAAAGGCGCAACGCTTTACACAAACCTTGAGCCGTGTTGCCATTGGGGACGGACGCCACCTTGCACAGAGGCAATCCTCCAAGCAGAGGTTGCCCAAGTCTACGTCGCAGAAGTTGATCCGAATCCGAGTGTCGCAGGTAAGGGTATCCGCCAACTACAAAAGGCTGAGATCCGCGTCCATGTCGGTCTATGTGCTGAAGAGGCTGCCCAGTTAAATGAAGTCCACAGAAAATACATTCAGACTGGCAAGCCGTTCGTGATCCTGAAAACCGCCATGAGCCTTGATGGAAAAATCGCTACTGCGTCCGGTGAATCGCAATGGATTACCTCTGAGGCATCACGACAGCGCGGACATGAAATTCGAGACACAGTAGACGCTATCCTCGTCGGCAGCGGCACAGTCATCCGTGATGATCCTGCCCTAACGACGCGGCTTCAGAATAAAAAAGGACATGACGCAACCCGGATTGTGTTAGATTCACACGGGAGAACCTCCACGAACGCTCGCATTTTCAACCCTGAAAGCAGGGCAGACGTTATTGTTGCTGTAACACCCAACGCACCGGTGCAGAACATCAGCGCTCTCGAAAAGGCAGGGGCAGAGGTGATAACCGTCCCGGAAGCGCATGACAAGGTCTGTTTTAAGCGTTTGATGGAAATACTGGGCGAACGTGAGATAACAAGGGTCCTGATAGAAGGCGGCGGAGAAATTAACGCATCTGCTGTTGCAGCCGGAGTCGTCGATAAGGTTATGTGTTTCGTCGCACCTAAACTCATCGGGGGGCGGAGTGCTCCCGGACCTATTGGCGGCGAAGGCGTTTCCAGTTTAAGCGAGGTGCCGCTGTTACAACGTTTCAATATCACGCCGATTGCCGATTCCGACGACTTTCTAATCGAGGGGTATCTCTAACATGTTTACTGGAATCGTTGAGGAACTTGGCATAATTAGAAGCATTCAGCATAAATCCCAAGATACAACCCTCGAAATTCAGGCGAGTGAAGTCCTCACAGACGCGAAAGTCGGCGACAGTATTGCCGTTGACGGTGCGTGTCTTACAATCCGTTCTCTGATACCGGAGGCGTTCGCTGCAGATATATCCGCTGAAACCTTACGTCGTACAACGTTAGGTGAGCGGAAGGTCGGCGAACATGTTAACTTAGAACGTTCTCTCCGGTTAAGCGACAGATTAGGTGGACATCTCGTCCTCGGACACGTAGATGAAGTCGCGACGATCTGGGCATGGAAAGATGAAGGCGACGCCTCCTTGATGCGGGTAACGATAAGCGATAATACCAGACGCTACATTACATACAAAGGATCTGTCACTATTGACGGTATCAGTTTGACGGTATCAGATGTTTCCGCAGATTCCTTTGAAGTCGCTTTGATTCCGCATACGAAGGAAGTAACAACCTTAGGCACGAAACGAAACGGTGCCAGAGTTAACCTTGAAGTTGACCTTATTGCGCGTTATCTTGAAACACTTCTCAAGAACAGTGAGGGGGAGACGGCTTGGACCGAACAACCGCCTTCCGAGACCCTCAATTTGAGTTTTTTATCGAAACACGGCTATATTGAATAATTGTTATCAGTTATCAGTGTATGGTTAAATAGGTTTTGACTTCGAAGACCTTCTTAACCGACAACCAATGACCGATAACCATAAAACGGTAGGCGAGGATGCCAAATACATTTAATACCATTCGCGAAGCACTTTCTGCAATCCAAGACGGGGAACTGATTATTGTCGTTGATGAACCTGACCGTGAGAACGAAGGCGATCTCATCATGGCAGCTGAAAAGGTAACGGCGGAGACTATCAATTTCATGGCGAAATACGGTCGTGGATTGATATGCCTACCTACCTGTTCTGAACGACTTACCGAACTTGAACTTTATCCCATGGTGGCATCGAATACCGCACAGATGCAAACCGCTTTTACTGTCACAATTGATGCGAAAGAGGTCACAACGGGTATCTCCGCGCAAGAGCGCGCATATACAATCCGAAAATTTATTGACCCGAACGCCACATCTGCAGATTTCGTGCGACCCGGACACATCTTTCCCTTAGAGGCTAAACCCGGTGGCGTACTCAGGCGCGCTGGACATACAGAAGCCACTGTTGATTTGGCGAGTATGGCAGGACTATATCCGGCAGGAGTCCTCTGTGAGATTCTCAATGAGGATGGGAGCATGGCACGCGTTCCTGAGTTGATGGAGTTCGCTGCACAGCACCAACTGAAAATTATCACAATCTCCGACCTGATCGCATACCGTCGTGAAACAGAAACCCTGATTAGACGCGTCGCAACTGCTGATGTTCCGACCGCACACGGTGAATTCAAACTTTACGCCTACGAAAGCACTGATACCGAAGGGGAGAACGTCGAAACTGATAAAACGCATATCGCACTCACAAAAGGCGATATTGCTGACGCATCTCCAATCTTAGTACGTGTGCACTCGCAATGCCTCACCGGCGATGTCTTTGGATCACTCAGATGTGATTGCGGCGAGCAGCTCGAAATTGCCCTGAAAACTATTGAGAAGGAAGGAAGGGGAGTTCTCGTCTATATGCGACAAGAAGGTAGAGGAATGGGACTCAAAGGGAAACTACGCGCATATCAGCTACAAGACAGTGACGGATTGGACACCGTTGAAGCGAATGAACACCTCGGTTTTCCCGCCGATCTTCGAGATTACGGCATCGGAGCGCAGATACTCGCCGACCTCGGCGTTCGGAAGATGCGGTTAATGACAAACAACCCACAGAAGGTTAAGGGGTTGGACGGACACGGACTCGAAATTGTCGAACGTGTCCCCTTACAAACCGAGCCGAATCCTTTTAACCGCCGATATTTACAGACAAAACGTTCCAAACTTGGACACCTCCTCTTAGACGAGGAATAATTGTCGGAAACCATTAGCAACGAATGACAAGGAAAATTAGAAAAGCATAACCGAGTTATAAGTCGCGAGCAGATCCCCAAATCCAGTCGCGAATTAACCGAAAACCTGCGCGAAACGAAGTGGAGCGCAGCCCAGGAGCAATAAATTAAAAAATGCCAAACGTTTACGAAGGACATCTCCTCGGCGAAGGTCTCACATTCGGGATTATTGTGAGCCGATTCAATAGTTTTGTTACCGAAAAACTCCTCGCTGGCGCGCTGGATGCCCTGAAGCGTCACGGCGTTGACTTGGATCAGGTCGATATTTTTTGGACATCTGGTGCCTTTGAGATACCTGGAATCGCCAGACGCCTCGCCGGAAGTAAAAAATATGATGCCGTCCTCTGTTTAGGTGCTGTGATCCGAGGCGCGACACCGCATTTTGACTACGTTGCCTCCGAGAGCGCGAAGGGCATTGCCCAAGCATCAGTCAGTACAGACACACCCGTCATCTATGGGGTTATCACCACGGACACGATAGAACAAGCACTTGAACGCGCCGGGATAAAGGCAGGGAACAAAGGCTTTGAAGCCGCTGTTTCTGGCATTGAGACAGCCAATCTCTATAAAACAATTGACAAAGTCCTATAATGATGACTAAAACACATCAGTTGCACCCGTAGGCGTGCTTCCCAAATACAAAAATATAAATAAAAAATAAAAACAATGATTGCAATTATAGATTATGAAGCGGGAAACCTCACCAGTGTTGCGCGCGCATTGACACATCTCGGTTACGAGAATGAAATTACTGCTGATGCTAAAACGATTGCCGCCGCTGAACGGGTTATCTTCCCTGGTGTTGGTGCTGCAAAAGCCACAATGGAAACATTGCAGAAACGAGGACTCGACCAGGTCCTAATTGACTTTTACCGCACCGGCAAACCAATGCTCGGTATCTGCATCGGTATCCAGATCCTCTTCACACACAGCGAAGAAGAGGATGCTGAGTGCCTCGGTCTTCTGCCCGGGTATGTTCGGAAATTTCCGACGACAGAAACGAAAACCGAAACGCTAAAGGTGCCACAGATCGGGTGGAACGAAGTCTATCAAACAAGATCACATCCGATCTTTAAAGACGTTCCAAATCCCGCGCACTTCTATTTTGTCAATTCCTATTATCCTGTTCCGGAGACACAGGACGTTGTTGTCGGAGAAACAGTGTATGGGCTTGAATTCTGTAGTGTAATTGCACATGATAACCTCATCGCAACACAGTTCCACCTTGAAAAGAGCGGACGTGTCGGGTTAAAGATGCTCAATAACTTTCTAACCCTTTGAGAATGGTAGTTGGTAATCGTTAGGGCACGTGGCATGGACTAACCTTTTTACTGCCGAAAGGAGTGACTGACGACTGACAGCCAACAACCGATAGCCACTGAACATGCTAACGTTTTTCCTTGTACTTTTCGTACTACTCATCAATATCGGTACACACCTGTTTCAGATGCAGGAATATTATTCTGTAGCGAGCCACTGCTACTACGGTGTGATGATTCTCTCTGTTATATACACCCGACCCCGCGGACAAAACGTTCTATTCGGTATAACAACGGTAGCGAATTGGGTTTATGTCTTCCGCTATCCGACGCAAACCGAGAGCATCATCGTAGCACTTCTTTATCCGTTCCTCGTCTTCGGTATTATCCGTATCATTCGCCAATTCCAGACCCAACGGCGCAGCGGTGCCGAAGAGATAGAGGAAATAAACAGTGTCAATGCGAATTTAGAGAAACAAATCAGAGACATCTCTACGCTTTTTGAAGTGAGCCAAGCCGCGAACGCCAACCTTGAGCTTGAGGGGTTGTTTCAACGCATCATCGAGATCCTCTCCAAGCGACTCGGCATCTACCGAGGGGCTTTGGATCTCTATGAAAACGGGAAGGTTGTTACTTCGGTAGAAGCCGTCTTAGGACTCACGCCAGCTGAGATGAAACGAGGCACCGATAATCAGATCGAAGACATACAAAAACAGGTGCTGGCATCGGGTAAGGCAATTGGTGTGCCGCAAACTCGGAGTCCCCGCAGCTACGTTAAACTCTTTGATCCGGAACGCGTTGAATCCAAGGACGCAATCGCCTTCTGGTGTATACCGGTTATTATAGAAGAGCAGGTCATCGGCACATTAACAATTGACAAAGCATCGGATGAATTTTCACCAGAGGACGACAAGCGGCTCTTAACAATTATCGCTTCAACCATCGCACAGCGCGTCAAAATTCAGCAAACAATTGACGCACTCGTCGAGTCAGAACGGATGGCAACGCTCGGCAGATTGGTCCGAACTATAGCACACGAAGTACGGAATCCGTTAGGTAGTATTCGACTCGGCACCCAACTACTTCAGCACGCTGATGTATCCGAGACAGGTACTCAAGTCGGAACCTATCCGGACAAAGTACAACTCGCTCAAAATGAGGTGAATGAATACACCGCAATCATTATCAAAGAGGTGGACAGACTGAACCGATTTATTGAGCAGCTGCTCGCTTTCAGTAAACCCGCGATGCAAGCCGCGAAACAGATCGACATCCACCAACTTCTTGATAACAGTCTTGCTATCTGTCGTCCTGAATTGGAACATTGTGCTATCACGATAGTTACGCAATATGACAGCGATTGTCCACAGGTCGATCTAAACGAAGATGGGATCACCCAAGTTCTCCTCAACCTATTTTACAACGCCATTGAGGCGATGGGAGCAGAGGGAACATTAACAATACGGACAGAATATATGCCAAAAAACGGTGTCGTTCGTATACGGGTTCAGGATGAGGGGCCTGGGATTCCACCCGAAGATGTTCCAATGCTTTTCGATCCATTTTATACCACGAAACAGAAGGGAACTGGGCTTGGGCTTTACATTAGCCAAAAAATTCTCGCTGAACATCAAGGCAGCGTTGAAGTCGATGCGAACCTCGAAGTTGGCACAGCCTTTATCATATCCGTCCCAGTACATTAGGGGCTTTTTGAGGGGCCATAGTACCGACTTGGTATGGAATTAACTGGAAACCACCATGAACCAACGTGGAACTGTGAGAAGAAGGATTTTAGAACGTCCATAGCCCCGATTTGGTAGGAGATTAACCAGAAACCACCGTGAAACAACGTGGAACGGTGGCCAGATTTAATAGCTAAAAAAATGTCAAATATAGTACTTATTGCTGACGATGATGATAGTCTTAGACACATACTCGCTGCCACCCTCGAAAAAGCCGGATATGATACCCGCAAAGCGCGAAACGGGCGTGAGACCTTAGCGGCTGTCAAGAACGCAGATATTGATGTCATTCTGCTCGATATTTGGTTAGGTGATGCAAACGGGCTTGAGTTAATTGAGGAAATCCAGAAATATAACAGCACCGCCTCAATCATTATAATCACCGCTCACGGCACGACCCAAACCGCCATTGACGCAGCGAAGCAACGTGCGTATTGGTACCTCACCAAACCGATTGACCAGAAGCTGCTTCTGGATTTGGTGTCGCGCGCCGCCGCTGCCACGAACCAGACGAAAGATATCAAAACGTCCGTACTACCTGATGTTGACAGACAAGGTAGAATGGTTGGGCAGAGCCCTACTATGCAGGAGGTATACCTTAAGATCGGGCGTGCAGCTGTCAGTGACGAAACCGTGCTTGTTTTAGGTGAAAGTGGCACCGGTAAAGAACTCGTTGCTCAATTAATTCACCAGAACAGCCATCGGTCACACAATCCTTTTGTCATCGTCGATTGCGGTGCCATGCCCTCTAATCTCATTGAAAGTGCGCTCTTTGGGCATGTCAAGGGCGCGTATACCGATGCGCATACCGCAAGAACCGGAAAATTTCAGCAGGCAGACAGCGGGACGATCTTCCTTGATGAAATTGGGGAGTTACCCGTTGAAGTACAGATGAAATTGCTCCGCGTCCTACAGGAACGAGAAGTAGAACCGATGGGCGGCACTAAAACCCATGCTGTTGATGTTCGTATCATCGCCGCGACCAACCGTCGACTTGAAACCGCGATCACACAGAAGGCGTTCAGGGAAGACCTTTACTATCGCCTTAACGTCATTCCCATCTCGCTTCCAGCTCTTCGAGAACGGAAAGAAGACATCCCGGAACTCATTGATTTATTTACACACCGTTTCGTTGAGGAGTACCAACTGCCAGAAATCCGCATCTCCACGGAAGTCGTCAGACTGCTTACCGCTTATGAGTGGCCCGGCAACGTCCGTGAGTTGGAAAATGCCATCAAGCGCGCACTCGTTATGTGTTCAGGACAGATGCTGCTCCCCGAGCATTTCGACCCTATCCTGAATCAACCGAGTCCAGTAAGTCAGCAAGGGAATTTTGATACGCAGATTTATGCATTGCTCCATGCGTATATGGAACAATACATGGAATCCGAAGAACCGTTGGGTGAACTTTACGCCGAGATTCGTGAGGTCTTTGAGAAACCGCTCTTTAAAATTGTTCTTGAGCACACCAATGGAAACCGAAGTAAGGCGGCAGACATCCTCGGCATTAACCGAAACACACTCCACACAAAACTCGTTGAGTATAAACTCGTTTCGTGATAGGGATATCTATTAGCAAACCGACTGCTGATCGCTGACCGCTGACTGCCGATCGCTAAAATAAATTGAAGGACAACAAGGAAAGATAAAACTAATGGATTTAGGAAAAGTTATTGGAACTGTCGTCGCAACCCGAAAAGATCCAAGTTTAGAAGGCACACGTCTCCTTCTCGTGCAACCCTTGAACGAGAAACACGAGCCTATTTCTGAACCACTTGTCGCTGTTGATACGTTACACGATGCCGGTGTGGATGAAATCGTCTATATCGTTACGGGCGGTGATGCTGTGAGCGTTATACCCGGAAAGCGGATGCCGGTTGATGTCGCTATTGTAGGGATCGTCGATTCGCTCTCGCTGATTAAGGAAGTGGATGTTCCAGTAGATACACCCTCGGAAACGGAAAATTAAAAATGTACCTTGCCAAAGTAATCGGAAAAGCAGTTTCTGTCGTTAAACATCCTGCATACAAAAATCTTACACTGCTGCTCATCCAACCGTTGAGTCTGAAATCTCAACTTGTGCGCACCCCGACGATTGCCGTCGACTATGTTGGTGCGGGTGAGGGGGACACTGTGATTGTCGGAGCAGGTCCCGGCGTGGCGCAAGAAGTCTTCGGGGTTGAAGACGCGCCAATCCGTGAACTCGTCATGGGCATCGTTGATCATTTCGATATGGCACATCAGGAGGAAGAACTGTGAAACGCTTGATTATTCTTTTCGGTTGTCTTTTATTTAGCTGCGTGCTCTTCAGTGCTTGTAGAATGGCGCAAGTTTTATCGACACAGTACAGCGAAAATATTGCACAAGCTACTTACGGCACAGAATCAAATCATCCCGGTATGAACGATGGAAATCTCGAAACTATTGCGACCCTTCCTGCGAAAAATGAACGGAACTTTGTTATCCGATTTGCCGAGATCCATCCCGTACGGAAAATTGTCATTCATAACGGGAACCTCTTCCGATTTGAGATGCAATATTTGGACAGTGAGACTGCGGAATGGGAGACTTTTGATACGATTATTCAACGGCGCAACATTGGTGATGAACGCGCGCAAGCGGAATTCGTTTTTGATAGATTGAACTTTAAGACCAAGATGATTCGTATTGCTGTCACCCGAACGGTTGATGACGTGATCGTGAACAAAGTCATGGCTGAACCTGGGGATAGAATTGTTGATCAGCGGAAAACCCTTGCCGGTTTCTACTACCCGCACTATCGCGTTATGCAGCCCGCAATCGCTCAGATTCGCGAAATTGAGATCTATCATCTCGCTAATAATAAATAAGTGAGTTTCCTAATGCAGCCGTTAGCGATAAATCCGTTTTCAGTTAGATTTGCCGACTATGGCAAATCTAACTTTTTGGAGTTAGTTCTTAGATGCAAATTCGTTCGATAGAGATTCGCGCAATTGCCTGCTTCGTGTGCGTCGCAATCTTCTTTTTCTTTCTCGAAGCAGCCCTCTTTTTGCCTTCCACCTTCACATATTCGTCCGGTATAGCAGATGCAGCCTCAGAGCCATCAAACGGTCGGCGTGCCAGATCCACCACGCGTGACGGAATAGGCACACAAAGAGAGATTGAATTAGTACATACAACCTCGCAAGGTGTAACGATCCAACTCCTCATCCCTGAATCCGATTTTGAGATAGGAACGGCATCGGATAGCCATGAACAATTGCCGGTTTCTCGTGTTGAGAGTCAGTCGATCTCTTTCCCCGGCTGTCGTTTCACTGCCCAACCACCGGGGACGCTGCGCCTCCCTGTCCAATCTACCCTTATTAGTGTGCCGCCGGACGTGGGTTTTCAGGTCCGAATTGTTGAAAAGGATTTTAGCACGCACAAGATGCCAGAGGTTTTCTCCATTTCAACGCTTCGGGGAGCAACCCAATCAAATGCTTCATCAAAAACAGATCGCTTTTTTCCAACGAATCTCGTAGAAACTAAAAACGCAGCTTGGATCCGAGAAAACCGCGTACTACCAATCCAACTCAACCCTGTCCAATATAACCCTGTTCGCCGTGAGGTAAGGTTCTACCACAGGCTCGTCGTTGAGGTGCGTTTTATCCAATCGAGTAATCCACTGTCAATCCAACGTGGATCACTAACGCCGGAATCTTCTGTTTACGATACAATTTTTGAAAGTCTGTTGGTGAATCCGCAAGATGTCCGGCAGTGGCGTGCTGCCACTTTCCGCACTCCGCAAGCACCGAGCATTCCATCCACAGCCACAGCACCCCGCTATAAAATCAACGTTACGACAGACGGAATGTATAGCGTTACTGGACAGGATTTGGAAGCAATCGGCGTTAATTTAGACGCCATTACGCCGAGAACATTGGCACTAACAAACAGAGGGAAGCGGGTGCCAATCTTTGTTCGAGGCGAGAACGATGGAAGGCTTGATCCAAGGGATGAAATAATTTTCTACGGAGAGCAACTTCATGGAGATACCAGTTATATCAACCCTTTTTCTGATGTAAATATATATTGGCTTACGTGGAATGCGGGACCTGGGAGTCGCATGGGAACGAGAACATCTCTTGGAGATACACACAATGTTGAGCATCATCAGCACTTTCTCACACGTGCGCACTTTGAAAAAGATAACCACTTTAGACGATTTCCAGACGCAAACTTGACGGAAAACCAGAGATATGCAGAATTCAGCCAAGGGCTACAGGAGCGTTGGTTCGATTTGACGGAACTGCCACCACTCCCCGATGACAGTTGGTTCTGGGCACAATTGACCGCACCTGCGTCGAGACCGTTCGGTGTTGTACTTTCAGGTGTCGCAGAAACAGCACTATCTGCAACAATACGGGTCAATTTTTACGGTAGATCCAAATCTGAGCACCAAGCCGAAGTATGGCTAAACGACGATATCAGCCTTGGAGAAGCTAGCTGGAGTGGCGAAGCCGAATACCAACTTCAGGATCAACGCCCCCAATTTTTTCTCAAGAATGGACGAAACGTCATTCGAATCACAAATCCAGAAAGCTCAGAGGAACTCCTTGACATCATTCTGCTCAACTGGATCCAGATCGACTATCGACGGACTTTTACCGCAAAAGAAGATGCACTCCCATTCGCAATTACTCCCTTTCCCAACGAAGAAGGTATTGTAAACCCAAATTTCGAGGTTATCTTACGGAATTTCTCTACACCTGATATCGAAATTTATGGCATTGATGGCACCCGTTATGTCGGTTTAGCACCCATTATTGACGAACAAAAGTCTGGCACTTATCGACTTCCTTTCCGGTCAACCCAAATTCGGCCTAAGGACGTCGACGACCCCTCCATCCAATACATCGCGCTTACCCGCAGCCAATTTCAAAAACCAGAAATTTCGGTAGATACTCCATCCGATTTGCGTAGCACTCACAACGCCGCGGATTACATTATCATTACACATCAAAGTTTCCTTCAAGATGTTCAACCGCTCGCTGACTTTCGCAGCCAACAAGGATTGCGTACCAAAGTCGTTGACGTCCAGAATATCTACGATGAATTTAGCCACGGAATCCTCAATCCGAGTGCTATCCGTGAATTCCTCAGTTACGCCTATCACAATTGGCAACCGCCTGCCCCGGCTTACGTCTTTCTTGTAGGGGACACACATATCGATCTCAAGAACCAAGTCAATTTCGTTCCAACGACACAGGTGCAAATTCCGGGGTATGGTGCTACGGCGAGCGACCATCAATTCGTCACCTTTCGAGGCACAGACAGTTTCCCAGATATGCTCATCGGAAGAATGCCAGCGAATAATCGTGTAGATGTCCGCATATTCGTTGAACGGACAATCAACTATGAGACGACTGCTCCTGTCGGTCCGTGGCACAAACGTCTTCTCATGCTTGCCGGTTCGGATTTGAGGTTTCACTCCCAGACAAGCCGACTCATCTCACGCCATCAACTCAGTGGTAAGTATCAGACCGAACGCATCTACGCGCCTCACACAGACGAACCCACTTTCGATGATCGAATCCGTTCTCCCATCGCCAGACGCGTTATTGATGGAATCAACGATGGTGCCACTCTCGTTAACTATATCGGACACGGTGGTGGCGGGATCTGGTCATCCAGTCGGATGCTGGACTTTGAAGATCCTGAACAGAACTTAACCAATATTTCACAGCTTCCGTTGGTGATTAGCATGACCTGCTACACCGGTTCTTTTGACAGCAGCAAAAATAGCCTCGCTGAAGAGTTACTTCGATCTGAAAACGGTGGTGCTATCGCAGTCATCGGAGCGACCAGCATTGGACTATTAGACGGGGACTACCTCCTCAACTTGGAAATTTTCGATGTTATCTTCAATCAACAGACAGAGAATATGGGGGCTATTCTCGCTAAAGCCAAGACGCAATTCCTTATCAATGCTCCCGGTTTTCTTGATCTCGCTGAAGTCTTCACACTTTTCGGGGACCCCGCAACACGGTTGAGACTCCCGAACAAACAGTTGCAAGTTGCTGTGGAGGTAGGTGCCTCACGCTCTCAAGAAACGCTGCTCACTGTTTCTGGAACGCTACCCGATCGCACCTTTAGCGGAAACGCCCAAATTACCGTCGTTCCGAAAATCGAAGATGATTTTGAGGTTCCAGTTGATATACCCTCGGAACAAGAAACCGTCGATGTTGTTAATGGACAGTTCACCGCGCAAGTCCCAATCCCGGCGAGTGCTGAATTTGATGTTGGTGATGTGCAGGTTTACGCATGGAATGCAGATGATGATCTAATCGGGCACGCGCCATACAGTGTCTTATTTCGATACGTTAATAATGTGCGTATTGTACCTTATCCCGTTGAACCGCACCAACCCGTACACCTTTATACAGAAGTGGTGGATGAAAGCCTGATTGACGAACTGAACCTTTTTTGGAGTTGGGATGGTATC
Organism: Candidatus Poribacteria bacterium; assembly: GCA_958295815.1. GTDB lineage: Bacteria > Poribacteria > WGA-4E > WGA-4E > WGA-3G > WGA-3G. Next base: position 3,098,993 of record OY282374.1, read on the forward strand.
GAGTTTTTCACGATTCCTGTTAGCCGTCATACGGGGACAACCTATAGAAGTGAGCAACCTATTCCGGGATATCAGGCAGGAGACCTCATTGATTATTATTTAGAGGTGAAGGTGAAAGGTGGACGAACATTTCAAACAGAGGTTGTCACTTACCAGTTCGGGCAGGCTGGATTTGAAATAGATCTCGCCCTTTTGAAGCAAACCTTTGCATGGAGTACTACACCACCCTTTACGCTCTCGGTGCAAGTTCGCAATCAAGGAAGCAAACCCGCACAAAACATCCCTGTCCGCTTTTATCTGAAAGCTGTGAATCCTGGAGATCCACCCCTGAATGAGAGTGTCACCTATGTCCCTACGCTTGAAGAATTACAGAACGCGACACCTATCGGAGATGTTCAGATCCTTCCCGAAGTTTTACCCGGTAGTCAAGTTGTCGCAAGCGTGCCGTGGCAACCGGCACCGGGGGACCATACTGTCATAGTCTATGTAGATCCACCATCTACGGAGCTGCCTCGCGGGAGTATCCTTGAGCGGCGGGAAAGGAATAACAGCACAGCAAAACAGTTCACTGGCAATCGGTTCGTTCTCACACCTGAGACCCTCAAGCAGCCAATCCAAAGTTCCGATAGCACCTTCCAGGTCACTGTTTCGCCGGAGAATCTCCAAACCCGTGCTGTCCTGACATACTCGGAAGAAACGCTAACAATCACAAACCAACCCGATATTACCCCAATTTCACAATCCGTACCGCAAGCTGTCTATCAACTCGACTTGGACGAACAAACTGAATTGATAGCGACCGTTACTTTCCGAAAAACCGCAAGCGATGATGCTCACGTCTATAGACGGGACGATGATAATGGCAATTGGGTTTGGGTAGGCGAGGAAACTGCTGGTGAGGAAACAATCTCTGCGGATGTCAAGTTACCGGGCACGTTTGCGCTGTTATCCCACAGCGATTCAAGTCCGCCCGCCCTTGAATTAACTTTTGATCATCAGGGTTTCATTGATGGCGATTATGTATCCGATACACCGGTTATCTCTGTACGGATTGAGGATGCAAACGGCGTTGACTCGCGTCCAGAGCACATAATGCTCACCAAAAACGGGCAGCGCGTCCCAGAGGACGAATATGTAATCGCCGCATCGCCAACTAACAACAATCTGCTACTGGTAACCTATACCCCAATCTTGGAACCCGGAGCGTACAACATCCGGTTGCAGGCGCAGGACGCAAATGGCAACGCATCAGACACAGAACGCAGCGCAACTGTTGCTGGCGAATTTGAGATCGCAAATATTGCCAACTTTCCCAACCCTTTCACGCCGGGAAGGGGCACCCATTTTGCCTATTACCTCACAGAGAGTGCTGACGAGGTTAGCCTCAAAATCTACACGATAACTGGTCGCCGTATCGCCGCGATTGACACCCTTGACGCCTCTGTCTCTTACAACGAATTCCACTACGACGGCTACGATGCCGATGGCGCACCACTTTCAAACGGGGTCTACCTCTACAAATTCACAGCCCGCAAAGGCGACATCCGCAAACAGAAGGTCGGGAAAATAGCTGTGCGAAAGTAATTACTGATTGCCTGCTGGCGAGGTTTCCCAACCTTTCTCATCACCCACGCCCAAACACCAAAACATCGTAATGCTGTCCACCGTACGTAAACTGGTTTTTCAACCGTCCTTCACACGTGAACCCAGCAGTTTCCAAAACCGCCGCCTTCTTCTCAGAATTGCTGTCAACATAACATTGAACCTTCGATTCAGGAAACGCTACCGCTGAAAGCAAGGCAGGCACATCGTCCGCAAAATTTGAATGGAAAAAGAGATCCAATACCGCAGTCGCCGGTTGCCAGCGCGAATCACGACTGACAGTCGCCCAACCCACAATCGCACCGTCTGACGTAATCAACAGTTTCGCGTCATCGTAGACATCTTTTGTTTCCAAATCGTGTTTGAAACTCAGGAAACCGCCTTCAAAATTCGTCGGACCGTAGACATCCCATGCCAGACTCCGCAGCGCATCCGAGCCAACAATTCCTGATAGTGCCGTGACTTTGGGCCAATCGTGCCATTCGACGGATTTCGGCTCTGAAGGTGCAGGCGAGAAGTAGCGTTCTTCAAAGTCGGTGTTTACATAATATTTCATGAAACCGGATTCTGAAAACACACTCTCAAATCCGAAACTATGATAGATGTAATACGGAGGACTATTATAGCCTGTACCGAGATAGAGCGCCCGACCTGTGCGTTGCCGAAAATCCTCCATCTGATACCCCATCACGCCTTTACACGCACCTTTCCGACGCTGTTCCGGGAGCGTAAAAACATGTCCTAAGATGCCGACCCCTTCATACTCAACAGTCATGATGTTTGTAATCACGCGTCCGTCAACTTTACCGACATAAAAACGCGTCTCTAACGCATCCAGATCTTCCGTAACACATCGCTCAATATGCCACTTGTAGTTACCCGGTTTATGCCCAAGAAATTGTTTCACCGCTTCAGCATGCGGTTCATCCGGCGCCGTGATTACACCGACTTCCATCCGTTCTTCTGTCTTCAGTACTACTTCTCCCAGCTTATCATACATAGTCATCTCCATTAGATCTGTTTTGGCAAAATAAAATTGAAAACGCCTCGAAAGTATAGTATACTTAAAATGGGTTGATGTCAAGCCTCAGATGCTTGTATTGCGGTCATCAATCGCTCAAGTTTAACACAAGCGTGCTATGTCAGTGCGCAAAGATTCAAATGGAGGGACCATGGAAACAGAACAAACATTGGTTCTAATCAAACCCGATGGAGTCCAACGTGGGCTTATCGGTGAGGTTATCGCTCGTTACGAGCACAAAGGACTTAAGATCGTTGGGATGAAACTCCAGCAGCTCCCGCGCAACACGGCAGAAGCACTCTACGCCGTTCATCTCGGAAAATCTTTCTACGATGTACTTATCGAATTCATGACTTCAGCACCTATTGTTGCCTTAGTTATTGAAGGGCGAGGCGCGATAGATTTGGTGCGAATTATCAATGGAGAGACGGACCCAAAAGAGTCAAGACCTGGAAGTATCCGAGGCGATTTTTCTGTTAATATAACGCATAACATTGTACACGCATCCGACTCGCCAGAGAATGCCCAACGTGAACTCGATATTGTGTTCGGACCCGAAGAGTGCTACAAATATAACCGAGTAGACGAAGCAATCTTGCATCCCACAATTGTGTAATATAAACAAACAGGCTACGTTTTTAGCAAATACGCACAAATGCTAAAAACACATCCGATAGACACGCTTTACTGGTCCTGTAGAGTAAAATACCAGAATAAAATCCTTTTTCATCCTGATTTAGAAAAGTCAATCCTGTGTATACACAAAAGACTTCGGATAAATCAGGTTTTTTCTTGCAATATTATGCAATATAATTTATTATGAAGTTACATTAAAAACAAAATATAATCGTGTAGATGCTTTTCCAAAGCATGCACGCGGTTAATAACGGAGGGAAAAGTTTGTGAAAAAAGTTATATTAACCCTTGGTGTGATGTGTTTTAGCCTCATCGCTGTTCACATTAGCATCGCTGAGATTGATCTTAGTACTGCAGTCGGGATATGGTTGTTCGACGAAGGCAAAGGTGGAGTCGCTGGGGACCTTTCTGACGCAGGAAACGATGCTGATCTGGAGAAAAACCCTGAATGGGTGGAAGGCAAATTCGGCGAGGCACTCGAATTTGATGGAAAAGCCAGTTGTGTCAAGACTGGACAGAAACTGCTCGATAACCTTGAAGAGTTTACCATTCTCACATGGGTAAAAACCAACGACGCTCCCGCAAACCGGACTGGACTTGTTGGGCAGAACGACTCACCAGAGTTCGGCTTTATTGATGCCAATACTATCAACCTCTGGACACCCACCGCTGGTGGAACGCCCAATCCATGGAAACACAAACACGGTGATGGTAAATGGCATCACGTCGGGTGTGTCGCTACAACTGAGTACGTTCACGTCTATATTGACGGCGAATTCGTTGAGAAAAAAGGTGGCTGGGCAAATCATGGCGCGTCTGCCTTTAACGTCAATATCGGTGGCTGCGGTGTCTGGGATCCTGCTGGAAACTTCTTCCCGGGTGCGATGGATGAAGTCGCTATTTTCCACTCAGCGTTAGAACAAGAGGATGTTCAGGAACTAATGGACAAAGGATTTAAGCAGTATTTGGCAGTTGATCCTGAAGGTAAACTCGGTACAACCTGGGGCCATCTCAAGGCAACTCACCATTTTAAGTAATGACCACACCTTTTTGAAATCATCGTAGGTGTGCTTTTCGTAGCGCGCTGACGCAAATATTGATGGAGGGAAACTATGAAGAACAGAGTTTTATTAGCCCTTGGTGTGATGTGTTTTAGCATCATTGCTGTTAACATCAGCACCGCCGAGATTGATTTTGAAACCGCAGTCGGTATATGGCTATTTGATGAAGGCAAAGGCGGAGTCGCTAAAGACTTATCTGGAGAAGGAAACGACGGCGAAGTCGTCAAAGCCCCATGGGTGGATGGTAAATTCGGCAAAGCACTTGATTTCGATGGAAAAGCCGGTTGTGTCAAGACTGGACAGAAACTTCTTGAGGCTCTCGAAGTGTTTACGATCCTCGCATGGATACAAAGCACAGACGCTCCACCCGCTCGGACTGGACTCGTCGGACAGAACAACGCACCTGAATTCGGCTTTATTACGCCGAATGAACTGAGCCTCTGGACGCCTTCGGCTGGTCTGACAAATAATCCATGGAAACACAAACACGGTGATGGTAAATGGCATCACGTTGGGTGTGTCGCTACTCAGGATTACGTCCATACTTATATTGATGGTGATTACGTCGAGCAGAAGGGGAAGTGGCAGAATCACGGTGCTGCTCCTTTTGACGTTAACATCGGTGGATGTGGCATCTGGGATCCAGGCGGAAACTTTTTCCCCGGGCTAATGGACGAAGTCATGATTTTCCACTCAGCCCTGGAACAAGAAGATATCCAAGAATTAGCGGACAAAGGATATCAAAATTATTTGGCAGTTGATCCTAAAGATAAACTCAGTACAACTTGGGGTCGTGTTAAGGCATCTCACCATTTCAAGTAATAACCACAACTGCTCGCAAAATTCGTAGACGCGCTTAACCTACTTCTAAGCGCGTCTATGAGCACCCTTTCCGTTCACCCTCACCACTTCCTATACATCCTGAAACTCTACCTTAATTCATGCAGCTCCTTGAGCTTCTCTAACGCAACCTTATTATCCGGTTCCAACTGCAAAACCCTTTCAAAGATGCCAATCGCTTCAGGAATATTTCCAAGCTCCTGATAAACGACCCCTAACGCACCGTAGGCACGAACATGCCTCGCATCAATTTCGATAACCCTTTTAAACTGCGAGACTGCTTCAAGGTACTGTTCCTTCATCAAAAAAATTAAACCGCGTCTGTAAAAGGCTTGAGTATCCATGGCATCATAGGCAATAACCTGTTTGTAGTGTGGTTCGGCTGCTGCATAACGGCGTTTTTCCCAATATACACCCGCAAGATCGCGATGCAGTGAAGGTTTTGCTGGCTGCAGTTCAAGTGCTTGCTGATAGTGCCTAATTGCCGCTTCAAGTTGCCCTATGTTTTCATATACCATCGCAAGATTCCCATGTACATTCGAAATAAAAGCGATCTGATCTGAGGTATTCAACTGCATCTGAGACCCGCCATTTTCTGCCCCACTATTCGGTAATTGCCCGGTCTGCAGTGCCTTCTGGCAGGCGCGAATCGCCGCAGCCGTCTGTCCGATTTCATAGTAGATTTGCCCCATATAGTTATAAACCTGTGCTTTTAAGTAAGCTATCTCGTTTGCGTTTCTCTGTTTCTGAACCTCGGTGTCGTTGTAGAGTAGCAACTGTGTCCGCTCTAACGCAGCAAGTGCAGCATTATGCCGTTGCGTATGAAGAAGTGAAATGCTATAGTCAAGCCACAACTGTATATCTTTTTGCGTATCTGAGATAAGAGGCTCAAATTCAGCAACTGCGCTGGCGTAATCCCCAATTGATAGGTAACGTCTACCCCGTTCGGCATACAGAGGCGCAGTAACACCCGCTTTCAGGACTTCCCACCACATTGGATCCGCTAACTCACCGAATTGGCTCGGATGGCGCGCCGCTTGAGCGTGCTGTTTTGCGGTTTCGGTGTTCCCGGACGCGATAGCTACTTGTGCCATTAGAGCGTGTGCTTCGCTCTGCCCGGGATTCAGTTGAAGCGCTCGCTCCAAATGCACTTGAGCGTCTTCTATCTGTTGTCTTGACAGCGCAATTTCGCCGAGCCAGAGTTCGGAGAACGGGTTATCCGGTTGAAGCTGCTTCGCGCGTTCCAGATGCTGACGTGCTTCATCAAGCCTCCCTAAAACCCGAAGTGCCGAAGCGAGATAGAGATGTGCAGGAACGTATTTCGCATCCAAGGCAAGTGCCCGAGTGAGATGTGGAACAGCCGCCTCTGAATGATGCTGTTTGCTCAATCTTCCGAGCAAGTAGTGCCATCGGAATTCATCAGGAGCAAGTTCGCTCGCTTTGCGATAACACGGGATCGCTGGGAGTTCCCAACCGTGACTCAGGTAGACATCTCCCAAGTACCCCCATACATTCGCATCATCAGGCGAGTGCCTAACTGCTTCTTGGGCGTCTTTAATCGCATCTAAAAGCAGTTTTTCTTCAACTAAACCGAGATCCGCGGGCTCTGGTACATCAATCTCACTCGCCGCAAATAAAACGGTGCTGATTGGAATAAGGAGAAAACAGAGAATCAATCTTTTCAAAACGACACTCCTTTTCCGTGATAAACTTTTACGCGTTGGTTGGCAGGTGTTCCAGGGAATCTTTCGCGACTCCCATCTGGCCAGTGAACTTCGATTGCCTGAACTTCATCTATTGTCCCCAATCCAAAATGAACGATCGGATCGTTGCTACTGAGATAACTTGTTCCCGATAGCACATAATCGGTCAACGCACCTGACCGCGTCTGTAGCGTCACTTGGGCACCCAAGGCATCGCGATTCTCAGTGATGGCTTGCACGAAAAGCCAGTGATTTTGCCCGACGGGGGCGTCATTTCGGAAGATGCGGATCCGATTGTCAAGATTGCTCACCACAATATCAACATCTCCATCGCGATCAATGTCCCCGAAAGCCATCCCACGGCTCACTTCAATCCGTCCCGTGAAATCAGGCGCGCCTGAACTTACATCCTCGAAAGTGATACCCGCTGCTGTCCTCTCACGTCCTGTCCCAGAATTTTCAAACAGCAAATTTGGCTCAGCGTAAAAGTTCCAGAATTCTCCGACGTTTGCGTCCGATAAAATAGCACCACGTTTCACACGACCATTGACAAGGGCAATATCCAGATCCGCATCGTTGTCGAAATCGACGAACCCGCACCCGAAACCTGTATAGAGTAGGTCGCGTCCAGCAAAACCTACCACCTCAGTCACATCAACAAACATGGCGTACGGAGAGGCGGTATAAAGCGTATTAGTTTCACCAGACAAATGCGTCGCAAAAAGGTCAACCCGTGTATCACCGTTGACATCCCCAACGGCAATCCCCATACTTCCTTCAGGTTGTCCATAAGTGTTAAATGCGAGTCCGCGCACTATCGCTTCCTCGTCAAAAGTGCCGTCTGTCTGATTTACCCAAAGCTGATTTGCCTCGCCATCGTTTGCGACATAGAAATCTGCCCATCCGTCTCCAGTCAGATCGAGACAGACAACACCGAGACCTCTCCCCGGCATTGCAGCGATGCCTGCCTGTCGCGTCACATCTCTGAATGTGCCGTCACCCCTGTTTCGGAATAGACGATCTGGTGCTGCGTCAAAGACTTGTGGGTTGCAGTAATCTGGCGCGCTATGTTTCCCGCGACACACTGATTCTGGATCAAATCGAACGTAGTTGGCAACATAGAGATCGAGGTATCCATCTCTATCGTAATCGCCGAAAGTTGCCGATGTTCCCCACGCATCGTTTGAGATACCTACTTCTGCCAGACTAAAAGTGCCGTCGCCATTATTTCGGTAGAACGCATCAGGTCCGTGATTCGTCACGTAGATGTCAGCATCACCATCATTATCCACATCACCAATGGCGACCCCTTGTCCGTAACCTTCGTCTCCAATGCCAGCGGCTTCTGTAACATCAACAAACGTGCCATCGGATTGTTGTCGGAAAAGACGATTAGGGGCAGAAGTATCGGTGCTTCCGGGCGGAGGAAATCGGATATGTAGAACATCCAGTGCGGCGTCATTATCGTAATCAAACAGGGCGACCCCGCTCCCGATTATCTCAGGCAGCGCGTGTGTGCCTGCCGGCCACCAAAGTTCCTCTGTATCCGTAAAACCGAGTGCTGAAGTCACTTCTGTAAAGAGAGGCACATCCGTTTCCGCTTCAGCTGCCCACAAAAGTCCAAGAAAAAATATAAAAACTGTAATGTATAGTCTAAAAAACATATTATCGTGCCAAATTCACCAGTTCTACAGTGTAAATCTTATCACCAAGAAACACCTCAAATTCTTATGTTCCTGCCGTATTCTATCAGAATTCTGTTCTCGTTACCACTGATTTTTTGGAAATTGCTTCGTTTTTTTATACTAAAGGCGTGGAAAAATAGAAATCGAAAAAACGCGTCATCTGTGTAACCCCGATTCAGACAAATACCACGCTGGTCTTCCGTAACAGAACGACTCAATCCATCGTATTATCCCTTAACAGCTAACGGTTTCCAGTTTCTTACGTGGGAAACGAACACCTTTTCAGAAACCAAAAACTAAAAACCGACAACCAAAAACTAAACACATATTTATTCTTTGAAAATTCTTGCGCTTCTGTGCTATACTAAAAAAGTAGCGCAATTATAAAAAAAACTTGCATTTTAATGCAAAATGTGTCAAAATAATTTCATCTGCTATTTCTGGTAACGCTGCGAAAGGCATCGGACGGTCAATATGTCCTGATGACTTCAGAAACAGCGGAATAGGCTAAAAAGACATACCCGCCTCGCGGCGCGGTAAATCTCTAAAGAAAGCGAGAGGATTCAAATGAAATTTAATGCTTTAACAGTTATTCTGTTCAGTCTCGGACTGATGGCTATTAGTCTCGTTGCTATCAACAGCAGTAGTGCCGCAATTGATCCCAGTAGTGTCGTAGGTATTTGGTTGTTTGATGATGGCGCAGGAAGCACGGCTATGGACTCGTCAGGAAACAATAATCACGGGACAATTGTCAATGCCCCCATTTGGGTGGAGGGACGGTTCGGCGGTGCCTTAGGGTTTGATGGTGTGGGCAACTGCGTCAACACAAATCAAAAATTGCTCAACGGCAGAAGAGAATTCACTGTTGTTGCTTGGGTAAAGCCGGGGAATATCACCTCCAATCGTGTTGGAATTATTGGGCAGAACGATTCACCCGAGTTCGGTTTTATCAATCCCACCACCGTTATGCTGTGGACGCCTACAGCTGGCGGTAATGAGAACCCATATCCACACGCGTCCGGTGAATGGCATCACGTCGCTGCTGTCGCTACACGAGAATTCACCAAAGTTTACGTAGATGGAGAGGCAACGACTAAAGACGGAAGCTGGCCCAATCACGGTAGATCCGATTTCAACGTGAATATCGGTGGATGTGGCGTTTGGGATGGAACTGGGAACTGGTTCACAGGTGCTATGGACGAAGTCGGTCTATTCCACTCACCTTTAACCGATGACGATATCAACGACCTTATGAATAATGGCTTGACAGCACTCGGTGTCGCTGTCGAACCAGCTGGAAAAATCGCTGTCACCTGGGGTATGCTTAAACGGACAGACTAATGCAATATGGACAGAAATCATGGGGAAAGCGGCAACACTGTCGCATTCCCAACTGTCCAGTCTATTTTTCACCTTGCGCCTTAAAAAAAGAAGCCCCGGTTTGAGACCCGTTTAAATAAAACAGTTCCCAAAACTGGGGCAAAAATTTGCAAGCCGCAGCACAGCACAACATTCGCCGTCTGCTTGACGACATTGCTTCAGTCCAATGCCACAACCTATCTTGATGCACTCGTACGAAGGGCACCTTGAAGAAGTTTACATCTCCGCGCCGTCACGACGAGGTTCGCGGCGTTGCTCGCGAGGACGTGCTGGATTAACTTTCAGCGGACGTCCCATCATTTCTTGACCATCCAACGCTTCTATCGCTCGCTCACCATCTTCTTGGTTTTCCATTTCAACGAAGCCAAATCCTTTAGAGCGACCATCGTACCGGTCACGGATAATCGTGGCGGTAGCGACCGGACCATACTCACCAAAGAGTTCTTCGAGGTCCTCTTCCGTCGCCGCATAAGGCACGTTGCCAACGTAGATATTCATCTCGTTTCTCCTTTTAGAAATTACATCTGCCCTGAACCGGTATTATGAATACGACCAGCACACCCAAGTGCACCAACATCTTTCAAAACACCAGAAAAGGGATAAAAATACGGGAAAATGAGAAAACTGAGCACTGTCAGCATTTTCAAAGGCAGAAATTTGGCAGCAAGCGTAGGAAAGATTGGCAAAAGTAACTTTATCAATCTCTTGTTGGAGCCCCGTTACATCACATAATGAGAATGCCTCTGGTTCCAAACTGTAGAACTGTCAAAACACTACTCGTAACTTTGCCAGCGGACGCTATCACATTTCCCTTACATAAATTTAAGTTAAATTATACCATAAGTCTTGTGTTTTGTCAACTTTAATAATTTATTATAAGAATATTTTTGGTTTTGTCCCAAAATTTCGTGTTTTCGCTAACCGAATAACTCACTTCGCTATCATCCAATTATCGCCAATACCCGCTTCTGTCCGAAGTGGTACACGAAGCGACATCGCGTTTTCCATCTCCTCACAGACAATAGCTGCATGTGCATCCACAAGGGACTCCGGTGTTTCAAGCACTAATTCATCGTGAATCTGTAAGAGCATTTTCATCGGTAGCTTATCCTTGTCGATTCGCTGCTGCACATGTACCATTGCTGCCTTCATCAGGTCCGCAGCGGAACCTTGCACCACCGTATTGATTGCCAGTCGTTCCCCGAGGCTGCGCCGACTTCGATTCGTGGCATAGATTTCAGGAATCGCACGGCGTCTACCTGTGAGTGTCCTCACGTACCCGTGATCTGATGCTTCTTGGACACACTGCTGTAGAAAACGATCTATACCGGGAAAACGCCTCTTATAATCCGCAATTAGGTCTGAAGCCTCCCTCACTTTCATCCCTTTAATCCGACGCGAGAGACCCGTCGGAGAAACGCCATAGATGATTCCAAAATTGATCGTCTTCGCCTTGTCGCGGAGTTCCCGCGTAACTGAAGCAGTCGGCACCTCAAACACCTGGGACGCAACGGCTGTGTGAATGTCTAAATCCTCTGTGAACGTCTCGATTAAGCTTTCATCTTCGCTAAAGTGTGCCAAGATACGAAGTTCGATCTGTGAATAATCGGCACAGATTAACTTATGACCCTCTGGTGCTATAAAGGCGCGCCGTAACTGTCTCCCGATTTCTGTGCGAACCGGAATATTTTGCAGATTTGGTCGGTCAGACTTCAAACGTCCCGTCGCTGTTGTTAATTGATAGAGATGCGTATGGATTCGCTCCGTTTTAGGATCCACAGCCGCCTGAAGCTGCGCCAGATAAGTACTTTGCAACTTACGGAATTGGCGATATTCTATGATTAAACGTGGCACACTGGTCTTCGGGTCGTTAATATCCTCTCTCAGCGAGAGTGCCTCTAACACCGTCACATCTGTAGAAACTTTACCACCCCGTGTCCGTTTCACCGGTTTGAAACCTAAATCCTCAAACAACACGAGCGCAAGCTGCCTCGGTGACTCAATATTACACGGATATCCAACGATGTCGTGAATCTCTTTTTGCCGAGCATCAACGAGTTGGCTAATCACTTCACTTTGGCGTTTGAGTTCATCCTTATCGCAAACTATACCGTTATATTCCATCTCAGCGAGAATAGGTGCGAGCGGTGATTCTATATCATGGACTAATGCCGTAATCTCCATTTCATCTAATTTGGGACGTAAGAAATGATAGAGCCGTAACGCAATATCGGCATCTTCTGCTGCATAGATCGTCGCTTGCGCTAATGGAATTTGGTCAATTGTTCTCTGTTCTTCTGCATCAGCTTCAAGCACTAAACCTAAGTCTGCCATCTCATCCTTACTGTCCTCATCGGAAGCGGCATCGTTAGGAACCGCAGTTAGCTCCTGGAAAGAAATCATTTTATGGTTCAAGTGAAGGAGTGCTAACGTATCTAGATTGTGAGATGGTGTTCGAGCGTCAACCAATTGACTCGCCAACAAGGTATCGAAAACCGCACCTTGAAGCTTAATCCCATTTCGGATGAGAATGCCCGCATCGAATTTCAGATTATGTCCGCATTTGGGCAAGTTAGGATCTTCCAAAATCGGTTTGAGTTCCGAAATCACAGTATCGGCATCAAGGTGATTCTCAGGCTCAGGCGAGCAGATTGGGATATAAACCCCTTGCTTCGGTTGCCACGAAAAACTCAGACCACAAAGCGTTGACTCACGTTCCAAGCCATCCGTTTCAGTGTCAAAGCTGATAATCTCCTGTGATGACAGCGTTTCAACAAGATCTTTCAACTCGGTGCGCGTAACAATTGCCGAGTACGTTCCTGTTTCGGCAGTATCGTAGTCGCCCTTATCCAAAATAGAGTCCGTTTTTCGTGCTAACGCAGCAACACGTTCTTTGCGGGTTGTCGGTTCAATGGTGGGCGAGGTATGAGACGTAGCAGCACCACCCGCAAGTTCTGTTACAACCTGTTGATAACGTTTAAGGTCTAATTCTTGGAGCAGCGGAAGGATTTTCTGGGACTCAAGCGGTTTCACGCGAGCCTGCTCTATTGAAAAGTCTAAAGTCGCATCTCTCTTCAACGTCACCAGTTGTTGCGAAAGGGCAATTTGCGAGCGTGCCTTCTCCAGATTCTCGCGACGTTTCCCTCTAATATTATCAATATTATCAAAAATACCGTCAATGGTACCGTACTCACCAATTAATTGCGCTGCTGTTTTCAAGCCAATTTTTTCAACGCCAGGCACATTGTCTGAAGTATCTCCCATCAGTGCCAGCACATCAACGACCTGAGACGGTTTTATGCTTTTTGTTTCCCACAGCGATTGAACGTCGATAGTCTTATCGTTGTGAAGGTCTAACATCGCCACCCGTTCACAGAGAAGCTGCTCCAGGTCTTTGTCTCTTGAAACGATGGTGATATCTACATTTTGAGCATCCGGGTCATTAAGGACGGCATGGGTAACAGAGGCTATTATGTCGTCTGCTTCCAATTCTGATGCACCGAGCGTTAATATGCCGAATGCATCAAGCAATTGCAGAATGCGGTGGATCTGTGTCACCAGATCATCAGGTGGTGCGGATCGGTTTGCCTTGTATTCTGAATAAAGGTCATTACGGAATGTTTTGCCCGGTGTGTCGATCGCTGCGACCAGATATTTCGGTTGAAGTTGCGTTAGAATCCTAATAAGCGTTCCAGCAAACCCAAACACAGCGTGTGTTGCTTCACCTGTGACGCTACTCGTCAACCCATTGCGAATCGCATAGTACGCCCGGAATATCTCGGCGTGTGTGTCTATGATATAGAGATTCTCTTTTTGTCCATCTTGCATTTAGTCCGTTTTGCCTCCTAATCCGGAAAATGCCATCGACGCAAAGAGTCTGATGCTGACAAACCAGCCTCCTGCCCGAGTGCAAACGCCGTTGCAATGAGGTTTCGCTCGCCAGATATGATGTCCCCCGCGGCGAAAAGACCAGGAATTGGCACACCTTTGCTATCCAGCATCTGCATATCCTCGTTTGCGATAATCAAACCTTCCTCATCTTTCTGGTAATCCCAGTCTTCAAGGAATTTCGTATTTGGAATTAACCCTTCATCAACGAGAAACCCGTGGAAAAATAGCTCACTGCCGTCAATCATCTCGAATCCCAAAAGGTTTGTTTTTTCACCAATGTGCCGTTTGATTTTTGTTTCAATAATATTAATTTTGCGTTCCCGTATCTGTTCCAGCACGGATGCGGACATACCGTGAGGTCTGCCATTCGTCAGGATTGTAATTTTATCCGTGAAGTCCTGCGCACCGATGGCTGCCTCATAGATATAATCACCAACACCGAGAAGTGCGAGATGCTCGTTTACATGCAAATGACCATCGCAACGAATACAGACGTGCCACCCTTTTCTGTTACCGGCATAACGAAAAACAGTAGCATACTGCTTATACAACCGCTCCTCACCGGGTTCAAACTCAATATCGGGCCACTTGTCGTCAAATCCCGCTGCAACAACAACCGTCCGAGATTTAAAATGTGCCATCTCTAAATCGGTATTACGCTTGATTGTTTTCGTGGAGGCTTCGAGTTCAAACAGGTCGCCATTCCGTGTAAGTTCTGTCACCAGTCCATCGCGAATGTCAATACCGGTTTTACGTTTCTCGCCACCGATCATAAAATCGACAACAGGTCGGCTCTCCATCCACCGCATAAGTTCCTTCGCAAAATTCGGTCCGATGATACCGGAAAATACCGGAGCATCTTCTATCTCTACCGACTTCGACCAATAAGCACGACCACGGCTAAAACTCACTTTCCCCGAATGCAGCACCAATACATGCCGCATTTGATGGCTCGCTGAAACCGCGGCTTGCACACCCGCAGGTCCCGCACCAATCACGGCAACGTCGTAAATCGTTTCTGCCATCGTTTTTCTCCTAATTTCTCAAAACCCATATTTCTTCCACTTTTCATTCACCAACGCAATCACATCGTCAGACATCCGAATCTCGTCGGGCCATTCGCGTTGGTAGCCTTCTTCGGGCCATTTCGTTGTCGCGTCGATACCCATTTTCGATCCCGCACCCATAAGCGGTGCAGCGTGGTCCAGCACGTCAACCGGTCCTTCAACAATTGTCACATCCCGTTTCGGATCAACATTGCTTCCAACATAGAAAAGAACCTCTTCCACATTCTGGACATCGACCTCTTTATCAACAACGATGATAATCTTGCTAAACATCAATTGTCCGAGTCCCCACAAACTGTGCATTATCTTTTTTGCCTGATAAGGATAGCGTTTATCAATAGAAAGTAGTGCGAAATTATGGAATACACCAAATAAAGGCAAATTCATATCCACCAGTTCGGGTAACTGCGTCTTGATTAAGGGCATAAAGATACGTTCGGTTGCCTTGCCCATGTAGCAATCCTCCATGGGAGGTTTGCCGACGATGATCGTCTGATAGATGGGATTCTTGCGATGCGTGATCGCTGTGATATGAAGCAGTGGGTATTCATCCGCCAACGAATAAAACCCTGTATGATCTCCGAATGGTCCCTCTATGCACATTTCATCTGGTTCTATGTACCCTTCAATCACAATGTCTGCCTCCGCAGGCACAAGCATGTCGATAGTCTTAGCTGGCACCATCTGGACATTTGATTTTCGGAGGAAACCCGCGAACAGAAGTTCATCAATACCAGAGGGAAGCGGTGCCGTGCCGATGTAAGACATCGTTGGATCTCCGCCGAGGGCAATCGCAACCGGCATCTGTTGTCCCGCCTGTTGGTACTCCCGATAATGCGCCGCACCATCGTGATGAATTTGCCAGTGCATCGCTAACGTATGTGGGGTTATCTTCTGTAAACGATATGTGCCGACATTACGTTGACCTGTTTTCAGACTATGCGTAAAGACTTGTGGCAGGGTGATATACCTATCGGCATCAAGGGGCCAGCATTTAATGAGCGGCAAAATGTCTAAAGATGCCTCCTCACCCGTAAGCACGACATCCTGACATGCCCCACGTTTGACAGTCTTTGGTGGAAAGTTTGCCAATTGCGACACAAGGCGGAGGACTTTCACCTTATCAAGAAGCGAATCTGGGGCTTCCAGTTTAATCATCGCCTCAATTTCGGACGCAATCTGTGAAAGGTTATCAACGCCGAGTGCCATCGCCATCCGCCGAAAAGAGCCGTAGGTATTAATCAGCAGTGGCATCTGACTGCCTTCAACATTTTCAAATAGAAGGGCGGGACCGCCTGCCTTACTCACGCGATCGGTAATCTCACTAATTTCTAAATCGGGGGATACAGTCGTTTTAATGCGTTTGAGTTCGCCTGCCTTATTCAAGGCTTTTACAAACTCTTCAAGGCTCGCGTATGCCATACCAGTCCTTTCTATTTCTTATAATATGAATTCAATAAATGGGCTATGTACCGCAAACTGTCAGTTTGCGGCGTTAGTCATGAAGCATTCACTTCACACCCATCTTACCCAAAACCTGTTTTAACCCTTGTTGATAATTAGGATTTTCAGGATCAAGTTCCAACGCCCTTCGGATCGCTTTCTCTGCTTGCAAATAATCACCACGTCTGAAGTTAATGAGTGCGAGTGTATTGTAATAACTTGCCACGTTCGGATCCAAGCGAATGGCTTCCTGAGCATAACCACGAGCCGCTTCTAAGTCAACACCGAGTTCGTCCATGTTTTCCTTCGCACTTAACCGCGCAAGGGCATTGTACGCTTTCGGCAAGCCAGATGCCAAATAAGCTTCCTGCGCTGCATTGAAATCTGCGTTGCTTGCCTGAATCTCACCGATCAGATAGTAAGTCTCCTTCAAAAACGGTGGCTCTGCAGACGATTGTCCTGTCTGTTCCAAATCACCGGAAAGTTCAATCGCTTTTTCGAGTGCCGCTAACGCCGCCGTCATCAAATCTTCAGTGGATGGAGCATCTTTAGCCGCTTTTGCTTGACGCGCATAACACAAACCCAAGTTATGATATATCTCTGCATTGTCAGGTACAAGTGCGAGCGTCGCCTTATATGCGTCAACTGCCTCTGCATAACGCTGCTGATTGAGCAAAATTATCCCAATTTTCAGATGGGCATCTAACAATTCAGGCTCCAACGCCACGGCGTGCCAATAATGTTCCAGCGCGAGTTCTGACTTGTTCTGCATGAAATACGCCAAGCCGAGTCCAGCGTGTGCCTTCGCGAAATCTGGCTGGAGTTCCAACGCCTGCTGCTGCGCAACAACTGCTTCTGGGTATCTCTCAAGCATCGTATAGGCGATACCTATGCCGTTATACGCAGGCACAAGTTTTGCGTCTATTCCCAGTGCTTTCTGGTATTCCCAGACGGCTTTCTCATAAAACCCGTTTTTAAGATAAAGCCTGCCGATATTGGAAAGAATCTGCGCTCGGTCTTTTGTATTCCATGTTCGTTGCAATGCCCCGCGCAACTCGTACAGTGGCGTTAGTGTCGCTTTCTGTTTCTCAAAAAGCGTCATCTGCTCGCGTGCCGCCACCCTATCTCCAGTACGAAGATAGGCTTGCGCAAGATTGTAAAGCACTTCAACCACTGTCCGGTCGAGTTCATACGCAGCTTGATACGCTGCGATAGCATTAGACCACTGCTTTTCTTGGGCGTAGAGGAGTCCTAACTGATAGTGTGCAGCTGCGAATTCCGGTGCGATAGCGATTGCTTGTTGTTGGTGCCGCATTGCCGTAACGTTTTCGCCGCGTTTGCTGTAAACATTCCCAAGTTGATGGTGAATCATCTCGTCCGTCGGATCCAGTTTAACAGCAATTTTGTAAGCGTCGAGTGCCTCTGCATAACGGTGCGTATTCGCGTAAGCACTCCCCAAAGCCGCGTGGCTATATGCCCAATCAGGTCTATACACAATCGCGCGATGATACGCAGCTATAGCCTCTTCAAACTTTTCAAGTCCAGTATATGCCAGCCCCAAGCCGTAGTAAGCCTCCGCTGAAACACCTGAGTTAGAGGCAGTCTTCGTCTGTTTTGTAGCAGGATCTACTTCGACAGTTTCTATCATCTGCCGATACGAATCAACTGATTCCGTGTAAGCCTCAATTTGGAGGTAAGTCTTCGCAAGTCGCAGTTGAATATCAATCTGAGAACCATCGGCAGCAAGTTGTGCTTTATAGGTGCGAATCTGTTCCGTGATGTGCGTAGCACCTAATTCTTGGCAGGACCCGTCCGGCACATACCAGAAGGTAAGGTGGCACCCCACGAGTGCCACCACTGCAACTGTGTAATAGGAAAGTTTGGCTCCCACTTGCTACCGACCCTATAGTAGGATGGGAATGCTACCTAAAAGGCTTGTTTGATGCGTCCCCAAGTCGTAGTTAACTTATCCAGTGGCTCCACCGGGGTGAGACCACCCTCGATAGCGTCTCCAGAGACCTTGACATCATCAAAACTCGCCGCAGTCTCCCAAGCCCAAACACCGGCTTGTCCAGCAGCGTAACCAGCACCGGTTTCATCTTTAAGTTCGCCTTGGTCTTCATCGTTAATCCAGAGTTTCATTGAACTGCCTTCCAGGACGATGCGCATGTCAAACCATTCACCGTTTGCGACAGTAATGTTAGCTCCTGCAAGTTCGCCGATCTTGTCCCGAGCGTCCCATGCCCCTGTTTTATGTCTCCAAAGTTCTGTTTTGTTATTCGGGACATTGAGATAGTAGACATAGTATTCCATTTCGCTTTGGGCACGAAAAACAACACCCGCCCAATTTCCTTCATCGAGTCGAACCCTTGCCTCCACGGTGTAATCCTCCCATTCAGCCTCACCGATAAGAGAATGCTCGGCTCTACCGCCTTTAGCAAGTTTATAAGTGCCATCTTCGACACTCCAAGTCCCATTAGCCGGGGTCCAGTCGTCTGCATCCGATTCAAATGACCAAGATTGTTCGCCAGCAAAGGCGAAAGAGGCTACCAACACCAGAAAACAACAACTCACAACAGTCGAAAGCAAATATCTCATAATTTTACTCCTTTTAATCACATTTGATAGTCTGCCCAGACACATGCTTTGAAAACATCAAACGGATCTTTAGTAAACCCGTTTGAGACGTCCCCACGTCGTTGCCAGCTTCTGATTCGGGTCAACGGCAAGGGTATCTATGACATTATCGCCCGTAATGGTAACATCGTCAAAACTCGCACCGGTCTCCCAACCCCACACGCCGATCATGCCAGTTTTATAGGTGCCGTCTTTCTGTTCGCCCTGAAGTTCGCCGTTGATATGCAGTCCGAAGGTATCGCCTTCAACGATAACTTTAACGTCATACCACTCTTCGTTTTCAATCTTCAGTTTTCCAGCTGCTCCGATATTACTGTTAAGCGCGATACGCGTATCCCATGCCCCTTTACTGTGCTTCCACAATTCAGACTTGTTGTTTGGAATGTTCATGTAGTAGATGTAATACTCCATCTCACTCTGTGCTCGAAAAACTATACCTGCCCAATTACCTTCGTCCAACCGAATTTTCGCTTCAACGGTATAGTCATCCCATTCCTCTTCACCGACGAGAGAATGTTCGGCTTTCCCACCTTTGTCAAGTTGGTAGATACCACCCTTAATTTCCCAGTTTCCGTTTGCGACTTCCCAGTCATCGTGCTTTTCCTCAAAGTCCCACAGTTGGGTCCCTGCGAAGGTTGGTAGCGAAAGCACCATACCCAAGTACACAATGAAACCTAAAGCCGTTAGCTTTGAGAATCTGATAGTCATTTCCATACTTTTTCTCCATCTTTTATCAAGATAGTTTAAACATTTGTCAATACATCTCTCGCTATTACAACAATAGCAAAGGCACTATAAATTAGAATAACGTTAAAGCGTAAAAAAATCAATATTAACTTCAAGACATTTACGACTTCCGACCACCAACCACTAGCTGCCAGTAATCCTGTAAATCCTTGAATCCTGTAAATCCTGGTTCAGACCATCCGCCGATCATTCAATCTTCCATCTTTCCCACAAGCCACCGGACACCTCTGTAGGAGGGATCTCCGAATCCGGACATCTGACCTATAACTTATAACCAACAACTAATAACAATAACCTTGCTTTTCAACACAGAATCGCGTATGATAAATAGTGTTGAAACGCTTCATTTTTATTTCTCCAAAAACTACATAATCGAAAGGAAAATATTTTGCACATAAGGATTCTCATCACACTTCTAATTGTGTGTTTTGGCACGATAGAAGCAGCCCCTGCAGCCCTAAAAGTAGGGCTCATCTATGATGTGACAGGGCGCGGAGACCTCTCATTTTGTGATGCTGCCTATGCAGGCGCGAAAAAAGCGAAGGACGAGTGGGGATTCAAGCTCACAGAGGTGACCCCAAGCCAAAGCACAGATAGTGAATTGACGCTCCGCAGACTCGCAAAACTCAAGTATGACCTTATCATCGGAGTCGGCTTTCTATTTCAAGAACCAATGAACCGCGTAGCAGCCGACTTTCCCAACGTCAAATTCGCACTTATCGACGCAATCATAGAACAACCCAATGTCGCCTCGCTCACCTACCGGGCACACGAAGGGACATTCTTGGCAGGTGTTATCGCCGCGTTGAAAACAGAGACAAAACAGATCGGCTTTGTCGGTGGAATGAAAGTACCGCTCGTTGAAGCCTTTGAAATCGGCTACCGCGCCGGTATTAAAGCAACCAACCCCGACATTGAATTCGTAGCAGACTATATTGGCGTTACACCCCAAGCATTCAACGATCCCACGAGAGGTAAAGAACTCGCATTGGCGCAATATAACCGCGGTGTAGACATTATCCTCGCCGCCGCCGGTGCCAGTGGTCTCGGAGTGCTTGAAGCCGCTAAATCCGAGCAGAAATCGATTATCTGGGTCGATTCTAATGGGAACAATCTCGCACCCGGTTTGGTTCTCACGAGCGTTATCAAAGGTGTAGAAATATCGGTCTATGAGACAATAAAGAGTGTTCAGGAAGACAATTTTTCTGGCGGTCTAAAAGATTACGGACTTAAAGAAGGTGGCGTTGAGTACATCGTCGATGATGCCAACCGCTCACTGCTCCCAGATGAAATTTTGGAACAGGTTGAAGCATTTAAAGCGAAAATTATCGCGGGCGACATCGTCGTTCCACATGAACGGCAGTAGTCATGAAACATCCACCGATTATTGAGATGCGCCGCATCAATAAACAGTTTGGAAAAGTACAAGCAAATGCCGATGTGGACTTTACGCTCCAACGTGGAGAGATTCACGCCATCGTTGGCGAAAATGGTGCTGGAAAATCCACGCTGATGAAAATTCTCTACGGCTTGTATCGGCCGGATGCTGGTGAGATTTTTGTTGATGGACGTTCTGTAACAATCCCCTCTCCGCGACGTGCTATGCGACTCGGATTAGGGATGGTGCAACAACACTTCACCCTTATCCCAATATTCACGGCACTTCAAAACATAGTCCTTGCCAAAGAGCCTCGCAAATTCGGCGCACTACTCGATTACCAGCAAGCGGAAGAGCAGATTAGGGCACTCGCAGCGCAGCTCGGTTTTGATGTGCCACTCAACACACCCGTTGAATCTCTACCGATTGGCACACAACAACATACCGAAATCCTGAAAGTCCTCTATCACGGTGCCGACATCCTAATCATGGATGAACCGACAGCAGTGCTTGCCCCACAAGAAATTGAAGGGCTTTTCAACTGCATGCGGAACCTCAGAAATGAGGGGAAAAGTCTTATTATTATCACGCACAAACTCGATGAAGTGATGGCGATAGCCGACACCGTCACGGTCATGCGGCGCGGGCAATCCGTTGCTACGTCTCCTATTGCTAACACCAACCCGACGACCTTGGCAGAGATGATGCTCGGTGAACCCGTTATACCAACTTCTGTGACACGGGATCGGATCGAAAGTCCAACACCGATGCTCCGTCTCGAAGCGGTCACGGTTTCTGCAGATTCAGATACCAAGAAAGGTTTTACACGATTCGTCAGTAGGCGTGCGCATAAAGCACATTCAGTGGATTCGCATGAGTCCAGCAAACCGCACCTCGATCAAATCGAACTTGAAGTGTTTCCCGGTGAGATCCTCGGGATAGCAGGGGTCGAAGGAAACGGACAGACAGAATTGGTTGAAGTCCTGACCGGTTTACGGCAGATTCATAGTGGCAGCCTGATGTTAGACGGTGAACGAATCGCCCATATACCCGCCGATAGACACCGACACGGTATTAGCTTAAATGACCGAATTGATGATAACTTCATCATCGGCCACCATAAAAACAGCCGGTACTGCCGATACGGGATGCTTCAACGAAAATCAATCCAGCGGGCTGCGCTAAATGCATTGGATAAATACGACATTCGGATCGGGGATATTGCACATCCGATCAAAACGCTCTCCGGTGGAAATCAACAGAAGGTTGTCGTCGCACGAGAGTTAGAGGGGAGACCTGAACTTATCATTGCCGCGCATCCGACGCGAGGATTAGACATTCACGCAGCAAGATTTGTCCACTCACGACTCATTAACGCACGCAACCGCGCTAAAGCCGTCCTGCTAGTCTCTTCTGAACTCGATGAACTGCTCCATCTCAGCGACAGGATCGCCGTCATGTACGATGGCAAAATCGTCGGTATCGTGAAACCTACCGAGACAAACCAACAAGAATTAGGTGCCTTAATGCTCGGCTTAAAGTAGTAGGCACACGCCGTGTGCTGTAGCAAGTTCTCGAAAGTAGTAGCACATTCCGTGTGCCGTAGCAAGTTCTCGAAAGTAGTAGGCACACGCCGTGTGCCGTAGCAAGTTCTCGAAAGTAGTAGGCACACGCCGTGTGCCGTAAACAAGTTCCATAACACGTAGGTTGGGTTGAGCGGTGATAGCCCAATACTTATCATCATCAAAAATTCTGAGAATCTATCTAATTAATTTACTTTTTCAAAATCAGCGAAACCCAACATCTTTGTGCTCTCTTTAGGAGAAAAAATGATAATTGACTCACATACACACGCATGGCCCCGATGGCCCTATCAACCCCCAGTCCCAGATGATGAAAGCCGAGGCAAAGTTGAGCAGCTTCTCCATGAAATGGATCTCCACGATATCGAGAAAGCGGTGCTTATCTGCGCACGCATCGACAGGAACCCAGACAATAACGACTACGTCGCAGCTTGTGTCAAACGTTACCCAGAGCGGTTAATCCAATTCGCCGATGTGGATTGTTCATGGACAGACTCGTATCACACAGATGGCGCAGCCGAACGGCTCAGGACAGCCGCGGAGACCTACGCACTCAAAGGCTACACCCACTATCTCAGAGGCGATGACAATGGGGATTGGTTCTTTTCCGAAGAGGGACAACGTTTCTTTCAAACAACAGCCGACCTCGGATTAATCGCCAGCATTGCCATGGGCAGTCATCAGCACGAGGCACTCCGAAAACTCGCTCTGCAGTTTCCAACTGTTCCAATTCTCTGCCATCACATGGGTGGCGCGCGGGCAGCTGAAGAACATCCGTATCCACAACTCAAGCAGGTGCTCGCCTCAGCAGACGTGCCGAATATTCACATCAAGATGTCCGGTTTCGCCTACGTCTCACAAGTCCCGTGGGATTATCCGCAATCAGATACACACTGGATTGTCCGTGCCCTCTATGAACACTTCGGTCCCGATCGTCTCTGTTGGGGTTCCGACTATCCGGTCGTTCGCAACTTTATGACGTATCAGCACGCGCTTGAGGCGTTCCGAACGCACTGTCCATTTATCCCAGAAGCAGACAAGGCAGAAATCTTGGGCGGAACACTCCAACGATTGCTATCGAACGCTGGGAAATAGTCCTGCCTCAAGTCCATAACCCAAGGTAGTAGGATTTCCTAACCGCACAAGTCATAAGGAAAATATAACAATGACTCGATTAAACTTAGTGTTAATCTTCGTAGCATATACGGTTATATCAGTTGGTTCTGCTTTGGCACAGAATGGTCTGCCAGATCTGGGTGGCACCGTTCGCGGACAAATTACGGATACAACGGAAACACAGGATCCAATTGAAGGCGTTAACGTCGTAATTGTTGCTGTGGATGGCACGGAATATACAACCACATCAGATATCAACGGAGACTACGAACGCTCTGGCATTCCAGCAGGCAGATACCTCATAAGTATCTACAAAGAAGGATACGGTGATCGACTTGGTAAACCCGTTACAATCGTTAATGGCGGAGATCACTACGTCCCACTCAAAATGACAAAAAAAGACAATATCTCCACCTTTATCAGAGGATTCGGATTTCTATTTTGGATCATTTTCTTTTGTGCTATTACAGCCTTGTTAACCTACCTATTCACAAAAAGAGCGATGACCCAAAAATTTGAATCCAATCGGTGAGGGTAGGAGAGAACTCCAAATTTTGCCCATATGTGACAAAATATGTCTTTGCTTTACATTTCCCGACGCTTAACTTATAACCCACAACCCACAACCCTTACACTGACCGCCAACCACCAACAACTAATAACCAATAACCATAAAATACTTGCTTTTTTAATTAACTTTAAGGTATAATATGGTCTTAAAGTCAAACAGGTATAGTGTTACTATTACGTCTATTAGGTGAATCTAAAAACAAAAGGGAGAGATCAAGATGAAAAGCATCTCTGTTTTAACAACACTCGCACTAATCTTGATGGCGGGTTTCGCCTTTGCGACTGAAACCCCAACCGTACAAGGTGAATACATTGAAGCAAGATCCGCGAGTGTCTATGTCGGGGCATGCCACTTCGGTGCCGAATATGTAGAAGGTGGCAAAGAGGCAACCCTCGTCTGGAACATCCAACATGGCAGTTGGAACAACGTTTCGCTTGGCGGCTTAACCGTTGTTGCCGTTATCAGCGCGAAAAGCAACTTGGATATCGATACCACAACCCGTAAGAGCGTATTGTACCTCGACCCAAGCACAACAGCAGATCAACGTGCTGCAATCAGCGATCTGTTCACAACCAAGCAGACTGACGTTCTGGGTGAAATTGTTGCGACACAAACCGCTGTTATTGAATTCACGAAAAAGGACACCAAGTATGATGTAACAGTCGGTAATGTCCTCGCGCTATCTGCCAATCGCTATCCGTGCGTGAACTGCACACAGCCACACCAAATCTGGTATAAACCGCTGACGGCGATCCAGAACGCCATCGTCGGTAAATCTGAAACCTACCGGTATAAAGATTCCCACCTTCCCGTGATGTGGCAACAAAGCGGCACAGCGAACAACGTCTTTGTTGGCAGTTTTTCGATGTAACCCATCAGTGTCTGTAGTTGCTTAACGTGCAGCTACAGACACCACTTACGCCTTGATTCTACTTGCAACGATTGTGATTTGATAGGTATTAATACTAAAGAGTTGAAGTCGACCCAATACTTCCTAAAAATGCGTGAAAAGCCGGATCGACGCAGAATAAAGATTGAATGGATCGCAGATACTATTGAGAATCCTATTCATACAGAAGTGCAGTCAGATGGTAGAATAAGAAAGTGGAAGAAAATTGAAGAAGAGGATAAGTTTCTCAGAGTCATTTTGCTTGAAGATGGAGAAACAGTCCATAATGCCTTCTTTGATAGGAGTTTTAAGGGAGCGTTCTAGTGAAAGTGACGTATTTCCATGACACCGACACGGCATTAATCGAATTTTCAACACGTGCCGTTGTCGAAACAAAGGAAATTAGCGAAAATATTTACATTGATGTGGATGCTTCAGGCAATCCAGTCTCAATGACCATTGAGCACGCTGAGCAAAACACCAATTTACCCAATTTGTCTTACGTGCCAATAGGCTATACGGTTTCTAATCAATTTTTAGTTGAGAAAGCAGATAACCACTGATAAGCGCATTTCCTTGAAAAAGGCGAAGTAGAAACCGTGCCGGTCTTCCATACTGAAATTTCCAATCCCTTTATTGCTTTCCCACTGCTTACTGATAGTATCTTTCGTCGCCATCTCTAATCCTGCAAGTCTTGAATAAAAATCAGGGATAGGAGAATAAGTGAACACACCTACGACATCCGAGGAGCGCAAATTTAGACTGACGCCTGAAGAACGCTCCTCTTGGGACGAGAACGGATACTTCGTCCGGCACGACGTTTTTACTGAAGAAGAAAACGACCTTTTAACGCAAGTCGCCGATGACATTGCTCTCGGAAAAATACCCTTTCCAGATCATCGTATCTTTCAAAGCGCTTTAGTCAGAGACGGTAAGGTTGAAGCATCGGGTATCTATGCGATGCACAGTATCCATCAAATGAATCTTTATTCTCCTGAATTTCTCGAACGTACACGTGATCCGCGTCTAACTGACCCCGTTGTTGACATACTCGGTCCAGATCTCCTCGGTCTCAATAGCCTTTATATTTGGAAACCGCCAAAAATCGGTTTAGGATTCCCATGGCATCAAGATAGATGGTATACGCGTCCTCAGTTTAAAACCGAAACTACAGTTGGAACGTGGACTGCGATTGATCCTTCGGATATAGAGAATGGGTGTCTGTACGTTATCCCAGGTAGCCACAAAATCGGTATTCTTGAGCATGTTGAACTTGAAGGTTCACAACAACAAGAGTTTAAACAGGCAGAAGGTGCGAGGGACGAGGATGGTGTCGCCGTTGAAATACCACCGGGCAGTGTCATTTTCTTTGACAACCGAATCCTTCATAAGAGTACGGATAACAAAACTGAACGCTTTCGACGGTCTAACATCGCACATTACATGAGTGCAAAGGCAGAACGTGTTCAGCATAAGAATGTAAAGCATATACGTCCAGTCATGTGGGTTCGAGGTAAAATATATCCAACGCTGTCTAATGAAGTCTACCGTGATGTTTTACCTTTTTCAGAATCCGAATAGAACTTATCAGTAGGAGCATGAATGACCACAAATACAACATCTGAAGAACGGAAGTTTCGGTTGACTCCTGAAGAACGATCTTCTTGGGAGGAAAACGGATACTTTGTCCGCCTTAACGTTTTCACAAAAGAAGAAAACGACATCTTAGCGCAAATCGCTGATGACATTGTTGATGGAAAACGTCCCTTCCCGGACTATCATGTCTTTCAAAACGCTTTAGTCAGAGACGGTAAAGTCGAAGCACAAGGCATCTACGCGATGCACAATATCCAATATGTGAGTTGTAATTGCCCAGAATTCCTTGCGCGGACGCGGGACTCGCGTCTAACCGACCCCGCTGTTGACATCCTCGGTCCAGATCTCCTCGGTCTCAACAATCTCTATATTTGGAAACCGCCAAAAATCGGTTTAGGTTTCCCGTGGCATCAAGATAAATGGTATTTTAACCATCAATATAAAACCGGAACGACAGTCGCGACATGGTCTGCTATTGATGCAGCTGATAAAGAAAATGGTTGTTTGTACGTTATACCCGGCAGCCATAAGCATGGCGTTCGTGAACATAAGGAACTTGGAGGTCCACAACAAGGAGAGTTTAAACAGGCACAAGGTGCTCGTGATGAAGATGGTGTTGCTGTAGAGGTCCCTGCTGGAGCTGTAATCTGGTTTAATAGCCAAGTCCTCCATAAAAGCACTGATAACCACAGTTCACGTTTTAGACGTGCTAACATCGCACATTATATCAGTGCAAAAGCAGAATGGACACGTCCTGAGGCTGTCAATAATAAACGACCTCCCATGTGGATTCGTGGTAAAACCTACCCGGGTATGGCAGATGAAGTTCAACATGACGTTATACCAATTCTATGATCCGATTGACTACCAACGAAAGGCACTATCATGGAACTACGACTGACTGCCATCTATGTCTTGTTTCTTTTCCTTCTGTCATCTTCCGAGGCAACCGTTCCTTCACGATACGCGAAGCAATCCGTTGAATGGTTCCAGAGCGAGGAGGGTCGCCGTATTGCCGACAACGTCCTCTCTTGGCAGACGCCGCACGGCGGTTGGCCCAAGGGTAGAGACACCGCATCTGAACCGTTTGGTGGTAAAAGCGAGGATCTGCATGCAACGTTTGACAATAGCGCGACCATCGGCGAACTACGATTTCTTGCCCGTGCGTTTCGTGCGACAAACGAACCCCGCTACCAGCAAGCATTTCTCAAAGGGCTTTCTCATATCCTTGAAGCGCAATACCCGAACGGCGGGTGGCCACAGTTTTATCCGCTAAGCAAAGGATACCAGCGTCACATTACGTTCAATGACAATGCTATGGTCCGCATTCTCGAACTTCTCCGAGATCTCTCTGAATCTTCCGACTATCAGTTCCTGAAAACGGATCACCGCACTAAGGCTGAAGCTGCTGTAATCAAAGGCATTGACTGTATCCTACGTACGCAAATCAAGCAGAACGGCAAACTCACGGTCTGGTGTGCGCAGCACGACGAAAAAACACTTGAGCCTGCGTGGGCACGTTCCTATGAGCCACCGTCGCTCTCAGGTGCCGAAAGTGTCGGTGTTGTGCGATTCCTGATGTCAGTCGAAGAGCCCACGCCAGAGATCATCGCCGCTGTCGAAGGATCCGTCAAGTGGTTCAGGAGCGTCGCTATCAACGGCATGCGTCTTGACAAGTTCACCGACGCAGAAGGGCAGAACGATAGGCGGGTCGTAGCGGATCCCGACGCAGGACCGCTCTGGGCGCGTTTCTACGAGATTGGCAGCAACCGTCCAATCTTTCTCGACCGCGACTCGGTAGTCCGTTACTCGTTTTCAGAGATCGGGCAGGAACGCCGCACCGGATATGCCTACTACGGTGGTTGGGGCACCAGGCTCCTCACAGATGATTACCCACGATGGAAAGAAAAGCACAAGTTCCCAAAGGAATGACCGACTAATGGATACAAATACAACACCCGAAGAACGGAAATTTAGACTAACCGCTGAAGAACGATCCTCTTGGGACGAAAATGGATACTTTATCCGTTACGACGTTTTCAGTAAAGAAGAGAACGATTTTTTGGCACAGATCGCAGATGACATCGCCACCGGAAAACGTCCGTTCCGTGCGCAAAATATCCACCAGAATGCATTCGTGAGAGACGGAAAAACTGAAGCGTCGGGTACCTACGCGATGCACTGTATTCATCATATAAATAATTATTCTCCTGAGTTCCTTGAACGTACCCGCGATCCACGTCTCACCGATCCCGTCGTTGACTTAATAGGTCCAAATATCCTCGGTCTCAACAATCTCTATATCTGGAAACCGCCGCAGATCGGACTCGGTTTTCCATGGCATCAAGATAGATGGTATTTCAACAGGCAGTATAAGACAGACAAGACCGTCGGCACGTGGAGTGCAATTGATACGTCAGATTTAGAAAATGGGTGTCTCTACGTTATTCCGGGTAGTCACAAGGACGGCGTACTTGAGCATGAGGATCTTGAAGGTTCACAGCAGAGCGAGTTTAAGATAGCACGCGATGCCAGAGACGAAGATGGTGTCGCTATTGAAGCACCTCCGGGAGCGGTCGTTTGGTTCAACAACCAACTCCTCCATAAGAGCACTGACAATCACAGCGACCGCTTTCGCCGATGTAATGTTGCCCATTATATCAGTGCGAATGCAGAACGGGTTCCAAATAAGAATGTAAAGAATATGCGTCCAGTCATGTGGGTTCGCGGTGATGCATACTCAGAAAAGATGGAACCTGTATATAGTGACGTGCTACCTTTTCCAGCGCGTAGGTTGAGTTGAACGTGAATCTACATAAAGTCGAGGGCAGAAAATGATTTCAAAATTCATCAAGGAGCCTGAAATTACACAAGTGCGAGTGAACCGAACCCATTACCTGACCTGCCAAGCCCCTGATTTCCCGGAATGCACGGCAATTGTCGAATGTCCGTTCTCTGACGATCCACTCAGGCGACTACACAGGTGGATGGAGTTACCGGATGGCAGTTGACAATACTACCAACGATCTCCAATTTAGTCCTAACCCAGATTAAACACCCTATCCAATAGGTGCGGTTTTTCTACCGTACCTATGGAGAACAATTTCAATTAATAAATAAATTTGATTTTTTAAATCATATATGTTATCGTATATATCGTATTATTATTGCTTTGAAACAGATTTAAACCAACAAAACCGCCCTAAAAATTAACAAAAAGTTAACAACGAAAAACAACCCAAAATTGCATTTTTTGAACAATTAAAAACAACCCAATATCATCAAGTGCCACCATCCCACGTATCCATTAGCTTCATAGGACTTCGAGATAGGACTCGTTCAGAAAAAAAATGTCCAATTGTTCAAAAAATTCCAAAAATCCAAAATTTCAGAATGTCGTAAACCTACGTAAACACTGGCGGAAAAGCCTCTCAAATTCGTAATAAGTGATTTTGAACAATTGCATGAACAATTTTGAACATTTTTCTCATAGTGGCAACGCGACAGACACAGATTACCGCAATAAATTCAGTGATTACCTTAGTTCAGAGCCCATCGCGCCGCAAATAGAAAAAATGAACCTATAACAATTGTTCATGAATGTTCATGAAATTTCAGGCAATGTTCATGAAATGTTCAAAAAATCCGAAAATTTTTACCTGAAAATATAGAGACACTGATTGGACGGAAAAAATTAACATTTAGGTAAATTATTGGGAGAAGGAGCTATGTCTAATCACCTCAATCCGCAGCTACACCAAGATTGGAAAACGAACGGCTACCTTAAAGTTCCTGGCTTTTTCTCTCAGGAAGAGGTAGATGCTTTACAGAAATGGGTCTCTGAAATTTCGTGCTGGAAATCGACCCCGGACAAATGGATGCATCATTATGAATCCACACCTGATGGGCCGCGACTCTCCCGTTCAGAAAATTTCGTGCCGTACCACACTGGTATGAAGGCTACCGTAACCGGTGGGAAGGTGTTAAACATTGTATCCGAATTGATGAATCAACCCGCAGTCCTCTACAAAGAGAAAATCAATTACAAATATCCGGGCGGAGGCGGCTATGCTGCCCATCAAGACGCGCCTGCCTACGAGTTCGTCGACTACCATGTTACCTGCCTAATTTCCGTGGATCCAGCGACACCGGAAAGTGGTTGCCTCTATTTCGCGTCGGGTAGACATCAAGAAGGATTCATCGCACTGGACGAAAAGGGCTGTGTCGCTCCCGAAACCGCCTCGACGATGGAGTGGGTCGCAGTACCCACAGACCCCGGGGATATTCTCCTTTTCGGTTCCTACATCCCCCACAAGAGTCCAGCCAATACGTCTAACCAACCGAGAAGAATCATTTATCTGACCTACAACGCCAGATCTCAAGGCGATTGGCGTGAGCAGTATTACACCGACAAACGACAGGCTTTCTCAGAATACGCAAAAGAAGGCTCAAACCGAGACAAACAAATTAGCAAAATAGCACATTTTCGAGGAAAGGTAGTGAATCATGACTTTTGATAGCGAATCCCAGATTTCAAGCGACATTGAAAAGTACATTGACCCGCAGCTCGCGCAGGGAATGCGAAACGCGACAGCGGAACAAAAGATTGACACACTCTTTAATTACATGGAAGACAAAGGACAATCGTTCTACGACGAGGTAGTGACACAGTTAGAGCACGCACTTCAATGTGCTGCGCTTGCAAAACAGAAGAACGCAAGCCCCACACTGATTACGGGCGCACTACTCCACGACGTCGGGCATATTATCTTAGATGAACACAGTGCCCGCGAAGCTTTCTTGGATACTGATCTGAGTCATGAAGAGGTCGGCGCTCAATATCTGAGACCCTTTTTCCCCGAAGCTGTCACAACGCCGGTCCGACTTCATGTTCCAGCGAAAAGGTATCTCTGTACAACCGATGCCTCTTATTGGGACGGGCTATCCGAAGCCTCAAAGAGGAGTCTCAAACTTCAGGGTGGTAACATGTCAGACGAGGAGCGGGAGGCATTTGAACAAATTCCCTATTTCGAGGATGCGCTCATGCTACGGCGATGGGACGATCTGGCTAAAGTAAAAGGATTAGATATACCAGGATTGGACACCTACCGAGACGTGGTGCAACAGTGCTTATCATAAAATCCAAGATAAGGTTCGCACAACCTACCTGGTAGGTGAGGTTTCCTAACCGCACTAAAATTCATGGGGAATAATATCTTCTTCTGTATGAGGGATCTCCGAATCCCGACTGTTACATCTTCTGTATGAGGGATCTCCGAATCCCGACTCTTATAAAAATCGTAAAGGAACAAAAAATGGCTTATGAAACAATCGAATCGAAATTCATCGCAACGGCAGAAAAAGGCGAGGTCTCCTCAATACTAATACGTCCAGACAACGCAAAATGGCTCTTAGTATTAGGTCATGGCGCGGGCACAAACATGCGGCATTCAACCCTCCAGACGATCGCCGAACGTTTAGCAGATATAGGCATCGCAACGTTCCGTTACCAGTTCCCTTACATGGAGCGCGGCGGTGGCGGTAGAGAAGCACAAGCCGTTGCCTTAGCGACCGTACGATCCGCAGCCGCAGCCGCACATGAAGCAGCCAGCGATTTAGGAATCCTCGTAGGTGGACACTCCTATAGTGGACGTATGTCGTCACTCACAGCAGCGGAAGCCCCAATTGAAAACGTCAGCGGGCTCGTATTTTTCGCGTTTCCACTACATCCATCTGGAAGGGAAGGGATAGAACGTGCCGAGCATCTTGACGACGTCACTATACCAATGCTGTTCCTATCTGGCACCCGTGATAAGTTGGCGAAACTTGAGCTATTGGAACCCGTCTGCGAAAAACTCGGCGACATAGCAACCCTACATCTATTAGACACAGCAGATCACGGATTCAAAACACTCAAACGCTCACGTAAATCAGATGAAGACGTTTTCGTAGAAATGGCGCGGGTCCTCAGCGAATGGACTGAGACATTCAGTAGATAAACCCATTTCCCTCTGTAGTCTCATAGGATTTATTTGCTTGGGTATTTCTTCAGTATGTTTATAGAAACACGTTCGCTTCCCTTTCAAGCCCCGTGGGGCGGCATGTGTATAGAATGTGCAGAATACCCATCTGAAAGCCCCAGTGGGGCGATAGGTGTATCGCTGAAAACTCCGGTAATTAATAATGCAGAAACAAGGCAAGGCTAAGAGAAAAAATCCGACTGCTCAACGGTTGATCACAGCGATGGAAAAACCACCGCATCTCACCGATGAAAACGTTGGGATACTACAGCAGTCGATCAAAGAAGGGAAAATACCTATAAAATTCAATTCACCGTTTGAGCCTGATAAAAACGAAAAATATTGAACAAACCAACCGAACACAGATAAGCCGAAAGGATTCCCTATGCCTACACTCAAATTCAAAGGGAAACAACACATCTACGCCCACCGTTTTACTATTCCTTTCCGCATGTTAATAAAGGCGATCTTGGTCCCTCAACTTCCTATCTCAGATTTCTATTAGGAAACTAAAACAGAGCGATTTCATTATATGCTTCAAAATATTTGCTGCCAATTTAGGTTTTACGGTATAATAAATTTTAAATGTGTGTGTAGAATTATTATCTGGTCAGAAAAGTAGCGTAGTTGCAGATGTTTTAGTGAGAGTCTTAATCCCTTTTCGTACGAAAGGTCCTGGGAAAATCGAAGGAGAATTTGCGATGAATTCCAAAACAACTTATAAAATTAGACCTGCGGGACGACATGTTCTTACCATCGGTCGTGATCTTATTCAGGATAATTATGCTGCTGTTTTTGAGTTAGTAAAAAACGCTTATGATGCGGATTCCCCTGATGTGCACATAGAATTCATAGTATCTCCTGACTGCAGTGGGTATACCATTGTCATCTCTGATCACGGGCATGGGATGTCCAGAGACGAGGTAATTAACAAGTGGATGGTACCATCAACCAATAACAAACGTGAAAGGCGAAAGAGTCCTTCTGGAAGAAATCTACAAGGCAGTAAAGGTGTAGGCCGCTATGCAGCGTCTATTCTTGGAGCAGACCTCCTTCTTGAGACAGTTAACACCAAATATGAGAAAACAACCGCCTATTTTGAATGGAGCGACTTTGAAACGGCGTCGTACTTAGATGATGTGGAAATACCATTGGAAACGGAGGCGGTTTCTGAAGCTCCGGGCACACGGCTGACTATCAACGGCGGAAGTGAGATGCTTGCTGAATGGGACCAGAGACAGTTTGACAAACTCCGATTTGAATTGAAGAAACTCACCTCGCCTATAATCAATGCATTCAGCAATGAAGGCGGAAGTGATACCTTCCGTATTGGTTTGACAGTTAGTGGATTTCCGAAAGTGAACGACATTCATGAAACTGTTGAACCCTACCCGCTTTTTGATCTCTTTGACTACAAGATATCTGGAAAAGTCGGTAGAGACGGGACAGGGACACTGATCTATTCGTCACAGAAAGCTCGTAACACGATAGAGGAAAAGGTCGCATTCAATTTTGGAAAGTCTATTAGCTGTGGTGAACTTGATATTGATATTCGTGTTTATGACCGAGAGGTGGATGCTATTGATGCTCTCATTAAGCGGGGTTTTACGGATGAATTTGGCAAATATGTCCAGAAACTTGAAGCGAGACAGATTCTAAATGCAAGCAATGGTATTGGCGTTTATCGAAATGGATTTCGCATCCGACCGCTTGGAGATCCTGATTTTGACTGGTTGAAACTCAACGCCCGAAGAGTACAGAACCCCACACGGTGTATTGGTAGCAACCAAGCAATTGGGTATGTGCAGATTCAGTCCGAGGATCGATCTCAGCTGATTGAAAAAAGTGCTAGAGACGGGCTCAAGGAAAATATAGCTTTTAATCAACTCAAAGAAATCACAATACAGGTTATAACAGAGCTTGAATGGCGACGTTTTAATTACAGAAAGAGCGCGGGTTTGAGTCGACCTGCTTTCAAAATGGAGAGTAACCTGCAAAATCTTTTTTCTTATGAGGAACTCAAACAGGATATAGAAACAGAACTGACCAAGGCGACTGTTGACAGAATAACAATTGACGAAATCGTTAAGCGCATCAATGAAGAGACCAGAGAAAAAAATAGGATTGTTGACGAAATCCGCCAAGTTGTTGCCATTTATCAGAGCCAAATTACCTTAGGCAAAATCATTAATGTATTACTTCATGAAGCTAGGCGTCCCCTCAGTTACTTCCGAAATTGAATACCTTATCTCAAGCGTAGGTACGACTCATTTCAGAAGACTGAAAATTCGGCGGACCTTGAAAAAGCCATGGAAATAGTTGATGGGATTGCTGAGAATTCCGAATTCTTTGTGAACCTTTTTAAAAGACTTGATCCGCTGGCGGCGGGAAAACGAACCAGAAAAAAACCTTTGGCATTGAGGAAAACGATAGAAGGGGTGTTTTCTGTCTTTGAAAACGAAATGAAATCTCACAATATCTCTGCTGCAATCAAATGTCCTGACAATTTTAGATTTCCCGCTTGGCACCAGGACATCTATGCAATTTTCACGAATCTCGTTGATAATAGTCTCTATTGGATTAGTCAGAAAAAATCTGAAACACGCGAGATCACAATTGAATTTCTGATCCACGAGAGTTCCCTTGTTCACATTGACTATCGCGATACTGGACCGGGAATCGAAACCAATCTTATTCAGAGTGGAGTGATCTTTGAACCTCATTTTTCTACCAAACCAAACGGAACGGGACTGGGACTGGCGATAGCTGCGGAAGCCTCAGACCGAAATGGGCTTGAACTGAAAGTTTTCGAATCTGAAAATGGTGCTCATTTCAGGCTTCAACCCAAAATGGAAGGGGAAAAGTGAAAAAAATACGATTGCTTATTGTTGAAGATGATGAACAGGAACTTGAAAGTTTCAGGGATGATCTAGAAGACTACATGCATGAAAAAAACGAGATATAGATCTGGTTGAATGTGAAACGCTGGAGGAGGCATTAAATACACTGGATAATTCCTTTGATGGTGCTATTATTGATTTGAAACTTGCAGGCCATCAAAGTGATGAGGGGAGTCAAGTTGTTGAAAAGATTAGAGAGTCATTTTATCGGATCCCAATCGCGATATTTACTGGAAACCCAGGAGACTGGAATCACAATCTGAATGAAAAAATTATGCTTATTGATGTTTTCACAAAAGGGGAAACTGAACACTATGAACTTTTAGATCGATTTTGGGATATCTATAGTACAGGGTTAACACATATTATGGGAGCAAGAGGATTAATCGAACAGACTCTAAGTGAGGTTTTTCTCAGAAATCTTAAACCAAGCATGCAAAAGTGGATTTCTTATGCTAAGGGTGGAAAAGAAAATTCGGAACGAACCGAAAAGGCTCTCCTCCGATACACTTTGAATCATTTGTTTCAACTCCTTGAAGCAGATGGAGAACGCTGTTTTCCTGAAGAGTTTTACCTATATCCACCTGTGTCTGAAATTATTACAACTGGAAGCATTGTAAAAGAAAAGGCAAGTGATCAACCGTTTGTAATTCTAAGTCCAGCGTGTGATCTTGTTATCAGACGGAACGGTGAATTTAAAACAGATCGTATTCTCCTTGTTGAAATCGAAAGTGAAGATGATGTTGTGAATGATGCGGTGGATGATATTAGAAGAAGACAGAGTAAAAAAAATAAACTCCGAGATGTATTTAATAACAATCATAGAGATTATTATCATTGGATCCCAAAGGCTTATTCTTTTAACGGTGGATTTCTCAATTTTAAAAGACTAAGAACGTTGGATAAGACTGGTTTCGATGAAAAATTTGGAAAACCCACGATTCAGATTTCTCCCTTTTTTGTAAAAGATATTGTATCACGCTTTTCTTCGTTTTATGCCCGGCAAGGTCAACCAGATATTGACAGTGAGGGTTTTATTACTCGCTACACTACCTGACCATTTCATATAATACTCCAAAGAAATCCTTATGCCCACACCCGAATTCAATGGAAAACAATACGTCTATCCTCACTATCTATCCTCCTCTACCTTTCAGTTGAACTATTACTGCTGAGACATTAGCAATGCTTGATATTTTGACCCAATACTTTGACAAACAGTTCGTCCCAAACACCGACAGAGACACATTAAGACAAGACCTCTATCAACGGTTTATCTCGGAAGGTGCCTCAGAGGATGAAATAGATGATCTGCTGCTTAAAAGGCATTTGCTGGTCAAAGAAGGTGACCAGGACCGCGCCTCTGTAGCGGGGATTTTGATGTGCCATGAAAAACCCGATGATTACTTATACAATAGTTTCATACAAGCAGTTTTATATAGGGGTAAAGAAAAGGACGCTAACCACCAGATTGATTCCCAAGACTTTACGGGAACGTTAGACCAGCAGATCGTACAAGCAATGAGATTCGCTGATAGATATAACGCAGTCGCAGCACGGAAGGATATTGGTAGAGTAGACTTACCGCAATATAGCATGCGCGCTGTTTTTGAGGCAATAGTCAACGCTGTTGTACATAGAGATTATTCGAAAACTACTTCAAAAATTCGGCTATTTATGTTCGACGATAGGCTGGAACTTTATTCGCCGGGGGCATTGGCAAACACCGTAACAGTCGATAATTTACGCTACAGCCAAGCCACCCGTAATGAACTTCTCGCTCGATTGCTTTCGGAGGTCACCCTTGACGACGATATGAGGAAACAAGTAGTTCGGCGACACTTTTTAGAACGTAGAGGCGAAGGTGTTGGTATCATTCTAAACGAGAGTGAAGAATTGAGTGGGAAAACACCTGTCTATGAAATCTTTGACGAGGAATTACGCCTGACAATTTTTGCATCAAGATCTATTTGGGAAGCCGAGGGATAGAAAAAATCCATGCCTACACCCACCTTCAAAATCGACACCGTTGAAAGCCAACTTTACGAATGGGACAAACCGCCCATCTGGAACGGTATGCACGTCTACGATAAAGGTAGACTCCATCTCGTAAAAGTAACAGCGAAAAGTGGGACAGAAGAGATAGTCGGATACGGCTTCAATGGTGGAACCGCTGCAACCCGTCCGCTCTCCATATTCCCAAAATATGTAGATTTGTTCCGTCCTGCCTTGATTGGACACGATGTAACAGATACCGCCTACATCTCGCGATTAGCCGAAAACTACAAAATCTACGGTCCCGGTGGCTATCACACACAGGTTATCGCCGCAATAAACCAAGCATGTTGGGATGTTCGCGGGAAACTGGAAGGAAAATCAGTTCACGCCTTACTGAGTGGTACACAGCAACGCATCCGCACCTATATTGCAGGCGGCTACTACGGCAGAGGGAAAGGATTTGATGAACTCCGCGAAGAGATGGAACGCAATATAGGCGAGTTCAATGCTACTGCCGTCAAAATGAAGATTGGCGATCCAAATGCCGGACTTGAGACGGACATCAAACGAATTGAGGCAGTTCGGGAAGCAGTCGGTCCAGAGATTACCGTAATGGTGGACGCGAATTGTGCTTTGTCAATTGAAAAGGCGTCCGAGTATTTACCCGCGCTTCAGTCAAACCACATCTTCTGGTTTGAGGAACCCATTCACAGCCACGATTATAGGGGACATAAGATACTGCGGGCAATCGCACAGGATTATGGTGTCCGAATTGCTACCGGAGAAAACGGATATGGATTACACTATTTCCAGACGCTTATCGATTATGAAGGTGCCGACGTTTTCAATTTGGATGTCGCCATCCTCCCCGGTTATGATCCTGCCATGAAGGTAGTAGAAGAAGCGTCTGCAACCGAAAAGTTAATTGCGCCACACGGCGCACAAGAATTGCAAATCCATGTCGCTGCAAGCCGAGACAACGGCTTAATGTTAGAATATTACCCGCCTGCTGTTGACCCTTTACGTGGTGAAATGTTCCTACCGCAGATGGTTTTAGAGAACGATGGACATGTCACAGTGCCATCTCGACCCGGCATCGGCTTTACCCCAAATTGGGAATTACTAAAACACCATCGCTTGTAACCACCGTACCTCTCTCCGTTGGCTAGGTTTCTAACCTCGCGAAAACAATTCTATAATCTATCATACCTCCTTCCGCTGGTGAGGTTTCTAACCTCGCGAGTGCTAATGTCCAATTAATTCTAAAATCTGCCATATATATAATTTTACGCAAAAAACTTGTTACCCAATTTCAAATTCTTCCGTTATATTTCTAATGTATACACCCTAATATGAAGGGACCGGTCATAAAACCTTACAACGAAAAGGGCACGCCTTTTCCTCTATTTTTGCGTGCAAGGAGCTCCTTTTATGGATCGCAGTGTTGAAGAATATCAGAAAGACCTCTTATGGCAGACTTCTCTTGAAACTTTCTACCGTGTCGCTTATGCCGAAAGCCTCATGAGTTCGGTGCTCCAAAAATGGAAACCGGTAGATGGGGCTATCAAAAGTATCGTGACGATTACTACCATTGCCTCAGTCATGGTAGGGTGGATGTCATGGGGGTCCGCAAACGGAAAAATAGCATGGTTGGTTATAGCAGGATCTGCTGCATTGTTAGGTCTCCTGCATGTCATCCTTAAAATTTCAGACCGTATATCCGACTTGAGTCATAACGCACAATACTTCAAGAGTTTACGCCTCAATTTGGAACGGTTCATCTATGAAATGGAAGTCAACCCAGATTTCCCGCTGGAGCCATTCAAAGTTACATTTGAACAGTATCGCGAATGGTTATTGGTTGGTTCGCAAATGCTAAAGGAAGATTTCCTTTTGACGCGCCAACATCGCCAAAAAATCCAGAATAAGTTGAACCAGCAAATGGGAGATATGATTCTATGAAAGAGCAACCCGTTGGTGTCGGGAGAGACCCTATTGATCATTCTGTAGGGCAGCGGCCGATACACGAAACTTATGAACCGCCGGATCCTATCCCGCAGTTCCGACCGCGTCCGAAACTACAACAAGCACAACCGCCTCCTACAAAGAGACCTGGTTTTCCCACAATCACTACCAAACGAACCCAAGCCGCTTCTCCTGAAGCCACCAAGGATTCGCAGGCAGTGAATTCGAAAAAAAATGGTTGATTTAATTTACAGATTCTGCTAAAATCTTCCCAATATTCAAACATTGGGAGGTTAAGAACCGTGAGAGAAGTTTATTTAGCCTTGTTTATTAGTCTGTTCCTCTTCACTTCTGCCTTTGCAGGAATTCCTGACGACGCGGATCTGCTCATGTGGATTGGTGAGGGCAGCGGAAACAAAGCAGTTGATGGCACGGGAAATGGGAACGATGGTACTTTTCACGGTAATGCCAAATGGGTTGCTGGCGAAGGTAAATTTGCCGCTGGAATTTCGCTCAAAGGGGCAGAAACCTATATGGAAGTACCCAACATTATTACTGAAGAAGGAAGTCTACTGTTCTGGTTCAAACCCGCTTGGGCTGGTTCCGATGGTGACGATTATCGGATTTTTGATGCCAGTTTCGGACCTATCTACTTCTTCGTCTCTAAGGGGGCTAACCACGCTGATATTAACCCTGAAGACTTCGGTTTCTATTTTGAAGCTGCTGATGATGCCGATTGGCAGGATGTCGAATTCGATCCAGACGGGGTTATAAAGAAAGACCAATGGCTTCATGTCGCAGCGACATGGGATTTCGGTGGTGGTAATCCTTTCCTGTATATTGATGGGAAAGAAGCAGCGACTAGCGGTAAGAAAATTACTGGTGGTTTCCCGGCATTACATGAAAAACCGAGATTCGGATGGGAAACTATTCCCTACATTCCCTTCAAGAACGGTGCTGAAGGCATCATTGACGAAGTCTCTTTTTGGCAACGCGCTTTAGACGAAGGCGAGATCCAGGAGATGATGGATGTCAGTTTAGATGTCGAAGCAGCCGGAAAACTCGCTGTTACCTGGGGTGAATTAAAAGTTACCCAATGACAGCGCAGTTAGACAAACTGTATTTCTGAAATCTTATTTTCTTAAGTCTGGCGATAGATTCGCCAGACTTTTTTATTTATAATGTGAGTTAGAGAACCACTCCATTTCCACTGCCGAGGTTTCAAACCTCAGTTCCTTGCAAACACCTCACAGAAAAAGGAGTCCGGTTTCAACTGATGGCAGTCCCAGCGGGACGGCATGTCTATAGACAAACCAATCACAAAAGCGGCTCTGTCGTCTTACCTAAAACCCGCGGTAGCCAGAGGCTCAAATCTGGAATATACGTCACCAACACCAACGCTATCAGTAACAACACAATAAACAAGAGTACCGAACGATAGAGAACAACGACCGACCGGTCAAACTTCATGCTGGAGATAAACAGATTCATTCCCACCGGTGGGGTCAAATAACCGATCTCGAGGTTCGTTAAAACGATAATACCGAGATGTGCCTTGTCAATCCCGAATTGTTCGGCGATGGGCAGTAGCAACGGCACAACGATAATGACCGCAGAAAAAATGTCCATCAGACACCCAACAATCAGAAGAAAAATATTAAGTCCAATGAGCGTAACAATGCGGTTTTCTGTTGTTGATTGGATCCAGTCAAGAATAGTTGTGGGTACGTCGAGCGTGATAAGATAGTTCGTCAACCCTAAAGCGATGCCGAGGATGATGAGGATTGCCCCGACAAGCAGCGTGCTTTCTTTGACAATCCGCGGTAGGACTTTCACCGAAAAGGAACGGTGGATACCTATTTCTACGATACATGCATAGATAGCCGTTAGTGCAGCCGCTTCGTCCAACGTAACGAAACCCGATATAATACCGCCTAACACAATAAACGGCAAAAGCAGTTCCCATTTTACGTCCCAAAGCGTACGGATAAAAACGCGTCCATCAAACGGTGTGGTTTCGATCTTCTTAGTCAAACTCCATCCGCAACAGTAAAGGCTTAAAATACCGAGAATAAGCAGACCGGGAATCATACCCGCAAGGAACATTCTCTCAATGGGTACTTGGGCGATAATCGCATAGAGGATAAGTGGAACACACGGCGGAAACAGGAGTCCGATACTCCCAGAAGCCGTCACCAAACCGAGTGAAAATCTTTCGTTGTAACTCTGACGCAGAATCGGATATAACAACCCCCCGAGTGCAATAATCGTTACACCGGATGCCCCGGTGAATGTTGTAAAGAAGGCGCAGGTGCCGAGAACAACCACGGCGATGCCACCCGGCAACCAACCAACGCTCGCACGCGCGAACGCAACCAAACGCTGTGGTGCCTTGCCCTCAGCGATTACATATCCTGCAAACGTGAAGAGCGGGATGATGAGGATTGTCGAATTTCGGGTGAGTCGGTTGAAGTCGATTAAGATCGTTGAAATCGGTTCGCCTGCTGTGAGGTATCCGATGATTGATGCCCCGCCCAATAAAACAAAGAGCGCACCACCGAGAAGCGCGAAGCCTACTAAGCCAATCCCAATTATTAAGCCCATTAGCCCGATTCTCCTTTGCCGACATCCGGAGCCTGTCCACTATTTGTTAAACGCATGCCGATTTGAAGCACTAAATGAATCCCAATGAGGACAAATCCGACCGGAAT
The DNA here is from genome assembly GCA_958295815.1 of Candidatus Poribacteria bacterium. Taxonomy (GTDB): domain Bacteria; phylum Poribacteria; class WGA-4E; order WGA-4E; family WGA-3G; genus WGA-3G. Next base: position 3,141,433 of record OY282374.1, read on the forward strand.
AATGCTCTTCGCCCACCACAGCGGGATACTACCAATTAATGTAGCCTCGCTTAACTGTTCATCTATGAGAAAATCAAATCCGTAATAGGCTAAGATTCCCACAACAATCAAAGCGAGGCAATCGACAATTAGATTATTCCAGCGCGTGATCTTTTCGGGGAGAATTCGGCTGAGCACATCAATGCTGATATGTCGTCTCTCGCTGGTAGCGAGCGCGGCACCTACGAGGCACAGCCAGAGCGTCAAGTGTTGGAGCATTATATCGCTCCACAACAGGCTCGTTTGAAACCCGTAGCGCAAGACTATTTTGAGTATTGCAAGTCCAAGCATCATTGCGACAATAAGGCACAGCAAACCCGTCTCAACCTTACCCAGAGCAGTATTGATACGCTGTAGGGAGGAAACCACTTTACGGGCGGATTGCTGATCCTCAGGACTTGCTGTAGAAGAATCATGCATCTGCTATTATTTCTCCTGCGCTAATACCTGAATACCGGCAGATGGCAGAACAGCAACTTTAGTGTCTGATGGAAGCCTCGCGGCGAACAAGTCAATCAATTCATTGAGGTCTCGGAAGAGGAGAGCACCTGAATGTTTCTTGTAGAAATCATCCACTAAAAAGTGTTCCGACCAGACGTGCAGTTGATCTTGAGTGCCAAGTTCTGGCGGCGGGAGTTCAGACTCTGTCCTCTCGTCTCTCTGCTGTAGGAAACGGGCATAATCGATCTGATCAAATAGTCCATGATAGCAGATACCGTCGCTTGCGGGGTTGAGTGCCATCGTATACGCGTTCTCAAAATAACGTGTTGCCCACAACGCTTTTCCCGTTTGGATCGGATCGCTATCAAGCGGGTAGCAATTCAGTACAACAAGATCTGTCTCTTTTCGGCTTGATTCGGGTATCTCTGTGCCGTAAGTATCCAACGCAAAGTGTGCGCCTTTACGATGTGCTTGCACAAAATCACCCACAAACAGCCCACAAATTTCGCGACGGGTGTTGAGCACAACGTTGGCAATTACATCAAGACCGAGGACACCTGCCACAGCTTCCGAAAAGTCGCGATGGTCGGGCTCACTGCCTTCTCTTTCGATAACAGCGTGTCCACGACTCGGCGAGAAGGAGTGAAAATAGAACATCGTCGCGAAACCCGCTATCCCGGGGACAACCAATTTCGCACCGCCACCGAAGCCAACGGAGCCATGTGGATAGATGCCACCAAGACAAATCTTGAAATCCGCATCTGCGACAACGCGATTTAAATAGATAGGCATGCCGTTATCAAGACTTCCTAAGGCACGCAGATCGCCGTCCATAAAATCATGGCTGGTCGCTTCATATTCAGCGGCAACATCTACGCCTATCTTTTTCGCAACCTCTTCATCAGTGAGTGGACGATGCGAACCGCCGCCGACAACGAACCGAATCTCGGATTTAGGGACACCTGCTGACGCTAATTCGCGTAGGAGAAACGGAAGGACCTTTGCAGCGGGCGTCGGACGACTTAAATCATCTACAATAATAGCGGCACTTTTCTTGCCTTTTGCGAGTTCTGAAATGCGGGGTGTGCCGATCGGCTCAGCGAATGCCTGTTCAATTTGGGCATCAGAAAGCACAGGCGCGTCTTTCGGTCCTAATACTTCTACTTCCCAGCCGGACGGGAAATTTAGCGTCAATTCTTCATCCCCGTACCACGCACGGGAGTGGACCCTAGCAGTGTTACTCATATTTTTCCTCCATTTTGATTCACGGATTATGCAATAAGAGAAGATGAACCTTGTTCTATTCAGAGAGCATCGGTGCTATGACCAGAGGTGTTTGGTGCTACTAACCGCAAAAGCCAAATGGCTTTACTCGGAAAGGGCTGGCACCGGCACCTGAATTCCTGCCACAGGTAAAACGGCAACTTTCGCATCTGTCGGGAGTTTCTCGGAGAACAATTGAATCAACTCTTCTAGGTCGCGGAACAGAAGCGAAGCAGGATATTCCTTGTAGAAGTCGTCTGCTAAGAAGTGCTTAGACCAAACATGCAGTTGTCCGCGTCGTCCGAGTCGCGGCGCGGGTGGTTCAGGTGGAGACTCTTCTGCTCGCTGCCGAAGATAGCGCGCATAATCAAGCTTATCGAACAGTCCGTGGTAGCAGCTACCGTCACTCGCAGCGTAGAGGGCTATCGTGTAAGCGTTTTCAAAATAACTTAATGCCGCCAATGCCTTGTCAAGTTGAATCGCGTCAGCATCAAGGGGATAGCAGTTAATGATCACCAAATTCGTCTCATTTCGACTCGTTTCCGGTATCTCTGTACTGTAGGTGTCCAAAGCAAAATGTGCGCCTTTACGATGTGCCTGCACAAAGTCACCTACGAACAGACCACAGATTTCTCGGTCGCTATTAAGCACTGCATTGACGATCGCATCAAGCCCAAGAACCTCCGCTGCCAGTTCAGAGGAGCCACGGCGATCCGGTTCATCGCTTTCTCCCTCAATATTCGCATATCCACGACCCGGTGGGAAATTGTGGAAATAGAACATTGTTGTAAAACCGCAGGTGCCGGGGACAATCAGTTTCGCTCCACCACTAAATCCAACAGAACTGTGCGGATATATACCTCCTAAACAGACTTTGAACTCGGCATCTGCCACAACTCGGTTGAGATAAATAGGCATGCCGTTATCAAGGCTTCCTAATGCTCGCAGATCGCCGCTCATGAAATCGTGATTCGTTACTTCGTATTCAGCAAAGACATCCGCACCAATTTTTTTCGCCATCTCTGCCTCGGTGATCGGGCGGTGCGAACCGACACCGACAACAAATCGGATTTCCGATTTCGGAACACCCGCTGAGGCTAGCTCGCGTAGAAGAAAGGGGACGACCATTGCAGAAGGCGTCGGACGACTCAGATCATCCACAACAATAGCAGCACTCTTTTTCCCTTTTGCGAGTTCCGAAATACGGGGAGTGCCGATAGGGTTAGCAAATGCATCTTCAATTTGGGGCTCTGAGAGCGCGGGGGCATCTTTCGGTCCCAATACCTCTACTTCCCAGTCGGTCGGAAAATTCAGCGTCAACGCTTCGTCCCCATACCACGCACCAGAACGGACGATGGTAGTATTATTCATGATTTCGCTCCATATGAAATTATAATGAATAAAAAAATATATAGACTTTTTATGAGCAATGGACACAAAAACACGCAACTGCCGCTGGCGAGGTTTTCAACCTCGCCGATCCATAAAATTTATTATAAGATAGCTATAATCATAAATTTTTTATTTTTCAACAAGCACTGCCGCGATAAATTCTCGGAAAAGAGGGTGCGGTACAAGAGGCTTTGATTGAAATTCAGGATGGAATTGTGAACCCACCATCCACGGATGATCGGGGACCTCGGCAATCTCAACGAGACTTTCATCGGGCGATAATCCGCTAAAACAGAGTCCAGCTGCTTCTAATTGTGAACGGTATGTGTTATTCAACTCATAGCGGTGACGGTGTCGCTCTACAATAATAGGTTGCTGATAGGCATCGTAGCTTTTGGTGTTTTCTTTGAGGACACACGGATAGATGCCGAGACGCATTGTCGCTCCGAGGTCAGCGATTGCGCGTTGATCTGGCATCAAATCAATGACAGGATACGGTGTCTCTGAGTCTACTTCTGTGCTATTTGCCCCTTTTAGATCGGCAACATGCCGAGCAAACTCAATCACAAGACACTGCATACCGAGGCATAATCCGAAATACGGTATGCAATTTTCACGAGCGTATCGTGCTGCAACCAGCATCCCTTCAATGCCACGATAGCCGAATCCACCCGGGACCAATATCCCATCAACATCCTCAAAAACGCTATCAAGGTCTTGATGTTCTGTGAGTGTTTCAGAATCTATCCATTTAATCTCGACGGCAGCTTTGTTGGCAATACCTCCGTGCTTGAGTGCTTCTTGGACGCTGATATAGGCATCACTGCCAGACGTGTATTTTCCGACAACAGCGATCCGCGCCGTGTGTTGTGGATTTTTCAGTTTTTCGACCATCGTTGCCCATTCGGCATCCATCGGTGGACGTGTTTCAAGTCCAAGCCTCTTTAAGACGAGATGTCCCATGCCTTGCCGTTCAAAGTTAAGCGGGATTTCGTCAACACATTTCGTGTCGAGTCCTTCAAAAATATATTCTTCACTAATACCACAGAGGAGCGCGATTTTCTGACGGAAAGCCTCTTCTAACGGCTGGCTAGTTCGGCACAGCAATAGGTCTGGTTGGACGCCTAATTCTTGGAGTTTGCGAATACTATGTTGGGTCGGTTTGCTCTTGCTTTCGCCATTAGGTAAGGTGTAAATGAGGGATACATGGAGGAACATCGTGTTGTCGCGTCCGACCTCAACTGCCATCTGTCGAATGCCTTCTACAAAAGGCGGCATCTCAAAATCACCGATGGTTCCACCTATCTCGGTAATGACAATCTCAGCTTCGTTATCCTTCCCGATCTGGTAGATACGGCGTTTGATTTCGTCTGTAATGTGCGGGATTAGCTGCACCGTTTGACCCAGGTAGTCACCGCGCCGTTCTTTCGCAATCACTTCACTATAGACGGAGCCAGTAGTAAAGTTAGAATATTGATTCAGGTCAATGCCGAGAAACCGTTCATAATTCCCGATATCCAAGTCGGTTTCCGCGCCATCATGCGTGACGAAAACCTCACCATGTTGAAACGGGTTCATGACACCCGCATCCACATTGAGATACGGATCGATTTTGACGACAATCACCTTAAAACCACGATTGATAAGCAATCTACCTAAGGACGCCGTGGTAATCCCCTTGCCGATCCCTGAGATAACCCCGCCCGTCACGAAAATATATTTTGTCATTTTTTTATACGGCATTAGAGAAGCAAGTCCGATGACTGTTATGAGATATATATCCGCATTGCCATGGAATGAAGGCAGATTTCCATATAACAATGCCACACTGTACTTCTCTATTCGCCCTGTTTTGCACTCCTTATGCTATGCTGTTACTAAAATTTGTTTCACCCGCTCCAAGTCAGCGGGAACATCGACCCCAATAAGTAGTGTATCAGTTTCGACGACATGAATAGGGACACCGTGTTCTAAAAATCGTAATTGTTCTAAACCTTCTGCGAGTTCGTAAGGTGTGGAATCCCATTTTGTGAACGCGAGGAGTTGATCCCGGCGGTAAGCGTACAAACCGACATGCCGGTACACGGGAAATTTGTGTAGGTCCGCTTCACAGACTTTTCCGGGCATAGCCGCCCGCGAAAAATATAACGCGTCACCCTGAAGGTCTGTAACAACTTTAACGACGTTAACGTCTCGGTAATCCGTGGCGGTTTCAACCCGCTGCTTTAATGTGCAAACTTGCACCTTCGGTCTATCAATGAAAGGCTGTAGCATCATGTCAATCTGTGCAGGTTCAAGCAGGGGTTCGTCGCCTTGAATGTTGGCAACAACATCACAGGTCAACTGTTCTGCAACAACGGCGACTCGCTCAGTACCAGTCGCACACGGTCCTGTCATCTGCACGTTTCCACCGAATTTAGTTACCACGTCGTAAATCCGTTGGTCATCCGTAGCGACAATAACTTCATCTAACATTTTGGCACGGCAGGCACTTTCGTAGACGTGTTGCACCATCGGTTTTCCGAGAAGATTCGCTAACGGTTTCCCCTCAAAACGGCTTGAGGCATAGCGAGCTGGGATGATTCCTACACTTTGCAACCTTATGCTTCCTCATAACGTCCTAAATTTTATATGTTTTTTCTCTCTGCCTCCCAAATCAGTTTAACGCAAAATCAAGTTAAAATCAAATATTTTTTTCCATTTTCAGTTGCAGATGTGATTAGAAAGGTGGTAAACTTTAATGCAACTGATTCGTTTGTGTATGTGAACGAACGGATAATCCTATAGAGGAGATTTTCAAAATGAAACGAAATATAAAGTTCGCAATGTTAACTGGCAGACTGCATCCTGGCATGGCGTGTTTGTTTCTAATTAGTGCTTTCTGTCTGTTATTGTTTGGAATTCAGAACGCAGCTGCTGATGTCCTTGATCCGGATTTAGTACTGTATTTCGATTATGAGGATTTTGATGGAAATACGGTCGTTGAAAAATCTGGTCGTGGCTACGATGGTGATATCAATGGGAAAGTAACCCAATCCGACAAGGGGAAGTTTGGAAAAGCCGGTCACTTCGCAGCGAACAGCTTCCTTGACTTAGATGGACCCAATATCAAAGAGGAAGATATACCGACCGAAGGCATGAGCATTGTTGCGTGGATTAACGTTGAAGCTGTCTCAGACATGGCAATTTTCAATGCACGTGCTGCCGATAATACATGGCTTGTCCATCCCGAGGCGCGAGGCGACGGAAACTATCGTTGGCTGAATCGCAGCCCCGGCGGCGCAACGATATTTGACATCCGCGCTGGGAAAAATAAAGCCAATGAGTGGGTGCATTATGCAGGCACATTCAGTCGACCCGATGGAATAGCCGTGCTTTACATCGACGGTAATAATGTTGGTGAAGAAAAAGCACGCGTTGGCACCCCGATTGCAGGAGATTGGGGACAAGGCGCACGAGTTGGTTTTAACATCGACAACAAGCGTCCCTTTACCGGACTGATGGATGATCTGAACGTCTGGAAACGCGGTTTAACTGAAGACGAAGTCAATTCTATCATGAACGATGGTGTTGATGCATTTCTCGCCGTGGAAGCACAGGGGAAGTTGACAACGACCTGGGGTAGGCTCAAATCAAATTAGGGTAAAGTAAAATAACTCACTTCTGGCTCGGTGCGTTATTGGTCGTTGATAAAGGAATCAGTGACGTACCTATAATGGAGGATTTTAAGACATGAAATGGAATCTTACACTAACCCGTTATTTGGTGGCTCTATTTTTAATAGGCACTTTCTGTATGTCTTTGGTAGAAGTCCCGGACACGTCCGCTGAGATTTTAGATCCCGATTTAGTGCTGTATTTCGATTATGAGGATTTTGATGGAAATACGGTTGTTGAAAAGTCCGGTCGTGGCTACGATGGCGAGATTAATGGAAATATCACGCAATCGGACGATGGAAAGTTTGGGAAAGCCGCTCTCTTTGAAGCAGGAAGTTTCCTCGATCTTGATGGACCCAATGTCAACAAGGATGATATACCAACCGAAGGCATGAGCATTGTTGCGTGGATTAACGTTGAGGCTGTCTCGGATATGGCACTTTTCAATACACGTGCTGCCGATAATACATGGCTTGTCCATCCAGAAGCGCGCGGCGATGGAAATTATCGCTGGCTGAATCGCAGCCCTGGTGGCACAACGATATTCGACATCCGCGCTGGGGAAAATAAGGCGAATGAATGGATACATTACGCAGGCACATTCAGCCGATCAGACGGATTAGCCGTGCTTTATATCAACGGCGTGAACGTTGGAGAAGAAGAAGCGCGCGTTGGCACACCGATCGCAGGGGATTGGGGACAAGGTGCACGCATCGGTGTTAATATTGATGACAATCGACCGTTCACTGGGTTGATGGATGAGTTTAACCTCTGGAAACGCGGTTTATCAGAGGACGAGGTCAACGATATTATGAACAATGGACTCGGAACGTTGCTCACTGCAGTGGAAGCGCACAATAAACTCGCAACAACCTGGGGTAGGCTTAAGTCAAACTAAGATGTAAGTGGAAAGAAATTAACGTATTCTACGGTGGCACGTCATTGAAGTGTAATAGCACCACCAGTGGCGTGCCTGCTAACATTGTGTAAGTCCTGGATGGCAGGAACGCATGGAAAATCAACCAAATATACTCTGGATTTGTAGCGACCAACAACGCTTTGATTCATTAGGCTGTTACGGGAATCCATTTGTCCAAACACCGAATTTAGACAAACTCGCACAAGAAGGCGTCCTCTTTGAACACGCCTACTCACAAAGTCCGGTCTGCACGCCGAGCAGGGCAAGTTTCCTCACCGGACGCTACCCGCGCACGACACGATGCAGGCAAAACGGACAAGCAATTCCGCCAGACGAAGTGTTGGTAACGAAACTGCTTCATGATGCCGGATATGTTTGCGGTTTAGCCGGTAAACTACATCTTGCACCTTGCAACCCGAGCGTCTGCAAGGGAACAGAACAGCGCATTGACGACGGCTACGACCAGTTCTTCTGGTCACACGATCCGAATGACGGTTGGTTCGCACACGACTATACGCAGTGGCTACGGGATAAGGGTTTACACCGAGACGTTAAGCCCTTCCAAGAATCAGAATACGTCCAGGTCCTTCCCTCGGAGGAGCACAGTCAAACGACGTGGTCTGTTGAACGTGCGATGTCCTTTATTAGAAGTGCCGAACGTTTTGAACAACCGTGGCTCTTTTCACTCAATATGTTCGATCCACACCATGCATTTGACCCACCAATAGCCGCACTTGAACGCTACCGCAACACCCTTGACGATATACCACTACCTAACTATGTTGAAGGTGAACTCGAAGATAAACCGATATGGCAACGGATTGACCATACTGGTGCTTATGGCAAAATAGGTGGGTATCCTTACAAAGACATGAGCGATACAGATCACCAGTGGATACGTGCCGCATATTGGGCAATGATTGATGTCATTGATACACAAGTTGGGCGTCTGTTGAACTTTTTGGAAGAGATTGGACAGCGCGAGAATACTATCGTTATATTCACGTCTGACCACGGAGAGATGCTCGGCGACCACGGTATTTACCTTAAGGGACCCTATTTCTATGATCCGGCTGTCCGTGTGCCGTTGATTATCTCTGGACCCGGAATGCTCAACAACGGCGCACGATCTGAAGCACTCGTGGAATTGGTGGACCTCGCACCAACGCTGCTTGAAGCAAGTAACATTGAGCGGTATCCCGGTATGCAGGGACAGAGTCTCTTACCATTACTCACCGGCGAAAAAGCGTTAAATACGCACCGTGATGATGTCTATTGCGAATATTACAACGCGATGGGTTGGCATCGCGAACCTGCCGCACACGCGACAATGGTGCGGAACGGACAGCATAAAATTGTCGTCGCTCACGGGACAGGCGACGGAGAACTCTACGACCTTGACTCCGATCCTAAAGAAACGAATAATCTCTGGAATGTCCCGGATTACCAGTCTGTTAAACTGGAAATGCAAGGGCAACTTATTGATCGGATGGCGTGGACGGTAGATCCGCTTCCTGATCGTCAAGCACCGTGGTAGTTTCTTAAGCGGAGTTCGTGTTCAGTGCTTTGGCGAGATAATCTTTTTCTAAGAGTAGATCTTTATTGACGCGTAGGCTCGCTTCGTGGAAACGGTAGTCATCTTTACCGCGTTGATAGTAACACTGTAGGTGTCCAGCATCAACTGCTTTTTTGAGGTCTGCTGGTGAGATGTCGAGCATCGCTGCTGCCTCTTCCAGATCGTACTCAACCACAGTATGGCGTATTTGCATCCTCTCATCTCCAGTAACATGAATTCAGCTTAAACGTATACTCAATAGCAGAAGCCCAACGAATGTCACACGCGCATTCAAGGTTGATTTGCTGGACAGAATGGGTATAGGACACACGCATATACCAAAGTCCCAGAGGGGCGATAGGTGTATAGAAGTCTCAGACCATAATAGCAGCAGCCCCAGAGGGGCGACATCTGTGTAAATGATCCACGATGTTCAAGTAATTATAGATTGTAGCATAAAGTTATGGAAGATACAACGTAATAGATGGAGTCGAGTTGCATGACACAGTACCGGCGTACAAGGACCGTACTAACGGAATCTCTTAAACCGTGGCTGGTGGGTACACTGGCTATCTGTGCTCTTATGACAGGGTTAGAGGCGGATGCCGAAAATTTCCTGTCGCGTTGGGATCAAACGCTCTTTGATCGTATCTACGATGCCCCGCCACGCCAAGAACCGATGTGGACAATCATGGAAGGGGTCACAGACCTTGGAGACTACCGAGGGGTCATGGGTGCCACGATTCTCCTTTATACGTATGGCAATGAGGCACATCGAGAAACAGGAAAACTTCTGTCTTCGGCATATATGGGTGCGGGGATCATAACATATGGCATGAAAAGACTGGTAGGTAGGAAGCGACCACTTGATGAGACTTTAGGAAATCCAGCAATGCCATCAGGGCATGCGTCCATTACATTCAGTGTTGCTACCATTTTAGGCTATAAGTATCCGAAATGGCGAATTCCACTTTACGTTGGTGCCGGACTCGTCAGTTTCTCGCGCGTCTATTTAGGACGGCATTATACATCGGATGTAGTAGCAGGCGCAGCAATTGGCACTGCAATGGGAGTCTTGGTATGGCATAAGCGCGTTACCCTGCTGAAATGGGAGTTTTAGGGTGTTGAAATGGGAGTTTTAGTGATCGAAAATGAAAATCCTTGACAATAATATTCACTATGCGTAAAATATAAGTATTAATAGGAGGGTGAGACGCATGACTCGTAGAAAAAATCGCACCTATTTCCGGTATCAGATTATGAGCAGAATCGGTTTGTTTCTTCTAATGGGCGCATTATTGGCTGGATGTGCCGCTGCACCATACCCCTCGGTTGAAGTCTATATGGAGCCTGTTGCGGAACACTTCAACACCAAGGTTCATCCAGAAACTGGTGCTGCAACCGTTGTAAAAAAAGGTGTTGCTGTTACGCTTGAACCGCTTGATGAAGTGGAACTGTTCGAACTCACCGAAGATCCGAGAGTGAATCCTTATCTCGTCGTAGAGAAAAGTGGTGCTGTTGAACCTATCTATACGGTGTTTGAAATTACAGTCCATAACCGCGAGAATAGCCGCGTTCTTGTTGAGGATATGGCAGTGCTAATTGATGGAAACAATACGCAATATGCCAATCTATCCAGTGCTTACTTTGACTCGCTCTACGACGATGCGGATCAACCAAATAACGGTCCTTGGGGGACAGGTTATCCTTATGCCCCGGCTGCTTACCACTCCTATTACGGCTATTACCAGTCCTACGTAGATACTGAGGCGTTAGAGTGGGGACGAATAGTGATAGAAGACAACATCTTTGAAAGCGGTAAATTATTCTCCGGCGCAAAACGGAGCGGCTTTTTAATTTTTGACCGACTTCCGAGTGACACGACAGACCTTAGGATTGTTGTACCCGGAGTTCGGATAATTCATTCAGACGATAAAGCAGATAAATTGGAATTTAAAATTGATTTTAGGCAGGTCTTGCAGCCAAATAACGAGTAACTTCGATTTGATTGATTGATTGAGGTTGATAGGGCGCAGAGTTGCCAACGAAGGAGTATATATAAAATGCGAAATTGGCTTATCGGACTATTGGTAGTAGGACTCGTATCCCTTTGGGGCTGTCAGCCTGCGAGTAAAGACAAACAGGAGCCTCAGAGAGAGGTTAGAGTTGCTGTAGCAGGCCCCTTTACAGGTAATGCCGCGGCATTCGGAGAAATGATTAAACGCGGTGCTGAACGTAAAGCGAAAGAAATTAATGAATCCGGTGGCATCAACGGCATGAAACTAACGCTCGTTTTCGGAGATGATACTGGGACCGAAAAGGAGGCAAATCTGGTTGCTACGCGTTTCGCCACGGACAGACGGATCCTCTCGGTCGTCGGACATTTTAACAGCGCGTGTTCTTTAGCAGGTAAAGAAATTTACAAAGCCAATGGCATCGTTGCATTATCGCCCGGATCAACAAATGTAAGCGTCTGTGAAGGAAGCGACTGGACATTTCGGAATTTGTATCGAGACGATTTTCAAGGGGAGTTTATCGCCAATTATATTCAGAATTCCTTGAAAGAATTTCAGGCTGTCGCCATTTTATTTGATAATGATGATTATGGGCGCGGCCTTCGAGACGGTTTCAGTGCAGCTGCAGAAAAAATTGGGCTTAATATCGTCGCCTCTGAAGCCTATGATCGGGATAATACGGATTTTAAAGCGCAACTCACCAGTATTAAAGCAAAGAATCCGGACCTTATCTTCATCTCCGGTCTTTACAGTCAAGCCGGATTAATCGCTAAACAGGCGCGTGAGTCAGGAATCACCGCACAGTTTTTTGGAGCTGATGGTGTGGATTCCCCAGATTTCCTCACAATCGCTGGTGCTGCTGCAGAGGGAACATACCTGACGACCCCTTTTACGTTTGATTTGGGCGGAGAAGAGGCACAACGGGTCGCTTCAGAATTTGAAAAGGACTACGGTGTTTTACCCGATACATGGGCAGCGCTAACTTACGATGCGATGGGCATGATTGCTGACGCAATTGGAAAAACCTATAATGCGGATGCCACCCTCGCCGAAAATCGGAAAGCCATTCGTGATCACTTGGCATCATTAGATACGCCAGAAGAAGGATATAAAGGGATTACCGGATTAACCTATTTTGATATAAACGGGGACACTGTTAATAAACCCGCATACGTCAAAATCGTTAAGGACGGTGAATTCACGACTGCTCCTGTGCAAATGGTTAACTGAGAATTCCAAGTGTGAAAAACCGCAATTTTCCTAAACGCTTTTAAAAAACGACAGGAATTTAAAATTATGGAGCAATTTTCAGAGCAGCTGATTAATGCCCTTGTTCTCGGTGGTATTTATGCCCTTATTGCTGTCGGTTATACCATGGTTTACGGTATTATTCAGTTGATTAACTTCGCCCACGGCGAAATTTTCATGTTTGGTGCTTACTTCGCTTTCACCTTGGTCACGGTTTTTAACATGCCATTTTGGGTAGCACTCCCTCTCAGTATGCTTCTCTGTGCTATGATCGGAATGTTGATGGATCTGGTTGCTTATCGACCTCTTCGTAATGCAGCACGCCTCTCAGCGTTGATTACAGCAATCGGCGTTTCGATAGGTTTACAAAACCTCGCTCGAATTATTTGGGGAGCAAGACAACGTCCTTTTCCACAAGAATCTCTACCCGCCTTTTTAAGACAGGGCTTCCCCCCAACCGAATCACTGCCAGCGTTTACCCTTACCGAGACCGCAATCGCACTCCCCGGCGGGGCTTACTTACCTTACCGTGACTTATTTATTATTCTTCTCGCTCTTGGTCTAATGATCGCCTTAAACCGGTTGGTCACCTTGACAAGAATAGGTAAAGCGATGCGGGCTTGTGCCCAAAATCGGGTTGCCGCCAATTTGATGGGCATCAATACCAACAAAGTCATTGTTATAACCTTTGCTATCGGTTCTGCCTTAGGTGCTGTTGCGGGGATAATGGTCGGCATACGTGAAATTATTGAACCGACGATGGGATACTATAAGGGAGTTGCAGCCTTTGCTGCTGCTGTCCTTGGTGGAATCGGAAATATCACAGGGGCAATGCTCGGTGGACTCCTTATCGGATTCGCTGAAGTATTCGGGGCTGGTTATATTCCCTATGGTTACGGTTCCGGGTATCGGGTAGCCATTGCATATATTGTTATGATTGCTGTTATTTTAGTACGTCCGTCTGGGCTGTTCGGAAAATCAACCGCGACTCGTGCCTAAATTGACGTTTAAGGTAGAATTACATTTACAACCTAAAGAACTATGCGAGATAAATTAACATCCAAAAATATAATTTTTGGTCTCCTAATCGGCTTCTTCCCAATATTTATGTACGCAGTAGATTACATTACCTTGCTGCTGTCCTATCGGGATATCTATCTCCCAACACCGAGCGGGGATTATATTCTTTACATTGCTGTTCAAGTCGGGCTCTATACACTCCTTGCCATCGGTCTAAATATTGTCTGCGGTTTTACAGGATTGTTAGACCTCGGCTACGTTGGCTTCTATCTCGTCGGGGGTTATACTGCAGGACTCTTGATGGTCCGGCTTGGGTTTAGTTACTGGATGGTACTGCCGTTAGCTGTACTCAACGGGGCATTATGGGGATTATTGCGCGGAGCACCTACCTTACGACTCACCGGCGATTATTTTGCAATCGTTACCTTCGGGTTTGCAGAATTACTCTTTCGTATCGTGAAAAATGAGATATGGCTGATCGGCGATATCAATGGATTCGTCAAAAACATTCCACGTGCCTCGATTTTTGGGATAGAACTCAATCAAAATTGGCACCACTATTACCATATTCTCGTGTTACTCGCTTTGGTCATATTTGTCACTTATCGGCTACAGCATTCTCGAGTCGGAAGAGCATGGGTTGCTATCCGAGAGGATGAACAAGCAGCCGCATCTATGGGAATCAATATCAGCCGATACAAGTCGCTCGCTTTTGCTGTCAGTGCAGCGATCGGAGCACTCGGGGGAGCATTTTTAGCACCATTTTGGTCAAGCATTAGCGCACGATCCTTTGAATTTTGGGAGTCCATCCTTATTCTCTGTATGGTAATCCTCGGCGGCAAGGGGAGCATTAAGGGAGCTGTTGTAGGGGCAATTATCATCGGTTCCTTAAGTGAAGTCCTACGGGAAATCCTTTCCAATTTTCCGCAATTTGGAGGCGCACGCTATCTAATTTTTGGTATCATTTTAGTCTTATTGATGCGCTATCGACCGGAGGGATTAATCTTTAAAAGAGCATAATACCCGTCTCTCAGGTAGGAGCGGTTTCTAACCGCTCCTGGCATCGTTATAAAACCAATCATCGGTTTTCTAAGGACGCAACTTGCGGGACCAGACCGCAAAATGCAGTGCCTCACAGATCAGCAGAATTAACGCCCCGGCTACAAATAATTGGAAACGTTCTTGATATTCGCCATCTCTACGAAGCCTGAATTTCTGCCGTTCGAGACGTGCTAAATCTGTTCTTAACTGGGCAATCCCGGTAGTTGCTGGATAGTAGTTGCCGTTCCCCGCTTTGGCGACCTCTTGCAGATGGGTTTCGTACAGGATTGTCAGCACGAGTTGTCCGTTGGCATCGCGTTTGTACAGTGTAGTTTCTGTACCAGCACCTCGCGGGAGTGGAATAGGAACTGATTGAGCAGAGTTACCAACGCCGACGCAGTAGACATGCACACCCGCTTGGATCGCCGCTTTTGCTGCCGAGATAGCTTCTTCCCCGTGGTCCTCCCCATCTGTTAACAGAATTAGAACCTTTTGTCCTCCGAAATCTGTATCTCTTGCTGTCGGATCGTTCTGGTCTGCGGTAAGTCGATCGGTTGCTGTCTCAATGGCATTACCAATGCGGGTACCGCTGTGGGTAAGCGTGTTCGCTGTCATCGCTGCTAAGAATTCTCTGAGCGTCGTAGTATCATTCGTCAAAGGACATACCACAAAACTCGCTTCAGCGAAGTAGAGTAAACCGAACCGGTCACCCTCAAGTGCTTCCATGAGTGAGAAGATAGCATCTTTAGCGTACGTTAGTCGTCGAACGGATTGTTCATCCTCTGCCAACATACTGGTTGAAATGTCAAGCCCAAACATAACGTCTAACCGCTCCGCAACCGGTTCGGGTTTCGGTCCCCATTGTGGACGCGCTATCGCGAGTGTTAAAAGGAGGTAGCTTAGTAGTAGCAATCCTGCTTGAACTTTGTGTCGCTGTAGATGTACGGGATTCGCATGACTGTAGAATTGCAGCAATGCTTTCTGTTTCTGTCGCAGTCCAAAGAGTAGAAAGAAAATGAAGGGCGGGACTGCCCATAGGAAATGGAGAAATTCTGGATGACCAAAATGGAGCCAGTTCATAGTGAGGAGAGGATAGAGTTGCGAGCGCGTTCAAAAATCTCGATCGCATAGTCAAGGTGTGCTTTGGACGCAATGTTAAATGATATACCAAAATTCTTGACTGTCACGTTAGGTAGATTGGCTCTGCACTCAACGATTTGGAGTGGCGCGAAGTCACCGTGGACATCAACGCGGAAATGTGTAGCTCTTCTTGAGGGATAAGTGTCAAGCCACCAGCGTCCACCGATAGTCATTCGGAGTTTGGCAATACGGGGTCGAAGTGTTCCGCCACATGTATCAACGTACGCCAAAAAGTCCCGCACAACTTGTAGGAGCTCGGCGTTTACCTCTAACGTCTCAGTGAACAACGCAAGGGTCATAAACTGCTCCGCGGTCGTACGATACGTCCGTTCTTCTTCTTTGACGAGTGTGCCGCCCAGAACAGTTTCGGTAGCAACTAAAATCTCATCAGGGGCGTGGTAGGAAAAATAAGAGATATAGGTGAGATCCAACCCCAAAGTCCGTAGATATTCGGCTACTTCCAAAACGCGCGTGTCAACACCCTCCGAAACGAGGACTAATCGCTGTCGTTGATTGAATGCCGATTGCCGAATATCGCCCGGCTCATATCCGAAGAATTCACTGTGGAGTGCCGTGAGTGAAGAGAACTCTTTGCCCTGTTGTTGGCACCATCGGTAAGCAAGCTGTTCTAATTCTATGTAAGAGAGTTGGGAAACCCCAGCGGCGTATTCAAGGATTTGGGTGATGGCTGTTCGAGACGGCTTCCCGCGTTTGAGTTCAATAATCACACAATTTCCTTGCCGATCCAGTGCCAATAGGTCAATCTTCTGTTTTGACGTACTCAGCGGGGGTTGCCTGCTGATAACGCAGAGAGGTTCACCAAGGACCAGCGTCGCATCTTTTTCGAGTAAATCCTCGAAGTCACGTTCTGCCCCAAAACGTAAAGGTTCCAGTTTCCCAAATTTCCGGTCTTCCCAACGATAAACTTCCATGGTTTCTACGTATTTTTCTGCTGCCTAATCAAGTAATAGTCCTAACTTCGCGTTATAGGTTAAAATTCAGCCAACGGATGTGTTCCTGATATTTTTCCACCTCTGTCATGATTCTGGCTTGATTCCAGTTGTTTTTCTCACCTAAGAATTGCGCAATTGGAAGCACGATGTCAAGTCCTTGACCCGGGGACCAACCAATTCGAGTACGCCGCCAGAGGATATCGTCCAAGGTCATCGCCATCTCACCCCAACAGGCGTAGAGAAGTTCTGCCTTTGTGAACGGAAAATCAGGTGTTATCGGTTCAGCGAGCATTACGTCCTGACTTATGAAATCTAGAATGGCGCGATACCCTTCACCATACCGTTTAATGAGACGTTCTGTGTCAAGGTCCGATGGCAACTTGTGATTTTGATCTACATCTGACACCTTGCCTATCGCGTTGGGCAGTGGACGAGTGTCTGTCTTACAGTGACGCGGAGCGTTAAGAGAGGAGGCAAGTAGGTCTACCGATTCTTCCGCCATTTGTCGGTGTGTCGTGAGTTTTCCACCATACAGGTACATCACCCCGCTCGGACTCTCTGTGATTAAGTGGTCTCTTGAAACAAAATCGTCCTTTTCAAATCCCCGTTGCATCTTAGTCTCTGCAATGAGTGGACGCGTGCCTGCATAAGTAGCAATAATAGCTTCCTTGTTAAGCTTTTGTTCTGGAAAAATTCGCTGCGTTTCTGAGAGTAGATACGCTACTTCATCAGTTGACGCACGCACCGACGATAAATCTTCCTCTGGGGTTGTTTCAGTGGTACCGACGATAGAGGTATTGTAAGGACCGGGTAGGATAAAAATGCCGCGGGATTTGCCACCTTCTTGCATTTCTGAATGTGTGGAGATTACTAAACCGTACGCTCCTGATGCGTCCTCTTTTCCACACCTCGGTAAAACGATATGAATGCCTTGTGCGTTTTTCATTATCAGACGCGGTGTCCCGTCGTAACTTGGATCTTTACGCCACACATGGTCGCTCCAAGGACCTGTCGCTGATACAACTTTTCGCGCAGAGATTTCAAACCGTTCTCCAGAGATAACATCTTCAGCCGTTATCTTATAGATACGGTTTCCATCGTCCGTAGTATCTGGTTGCTTAACAAAATCGAGAAACCGAACGTAATTGGTTATAACGGCACTATGTTGGTGCGCATCTTTGAGTGTTGCGAGGGTTAATCTCGCGTCGTCAGTAGTGCTGTCCCATATAACAACACAACCTTTTAGGGTATCCGTGGCAATGGGACCCAGTAAATGTTGAATCTTTTGAGGATCACGAATCGCTTTCGATTTTTCTGCTTTGTCTGTTTTAGAGAGATAATTGTAGTAGTGCGCAGCGATTTGGATGGCGGTTAACGGATACGGATCGCCTTTGTAGAAAAGAATGGCTAAAGGGAGCGGTTTGACAAGATTCGGGGCAATGCGCTGGAGGATCTCGCGTTCTTTACGCGACATCTTAACGATTTCTCTATCGTGTTTGAGGTAGCGAAATCCACCGTGAATAAGCTGCGAGGTGGCACTGCTCGTTCCACTTGCAAAGTCACCTTGTTCAATTAAGCCCGCTTTAATACCGCCATTGAGCGCAAGGTCGCGAATTACACCTGCTCCAACGATCCCGCCGCCAATAACCAAGACATCCAGGAGTTGAGTCTTGAGCGTTTTAATATTCTCGGATCGAGTTTGAGCTGAAAATTCTATTGGCATTTTGTATATCAATTCCGGTTATTTATCTGTTATCAGATGGCTATGTAAAGAGACCTTGCGAATAGCACTCAGTATTCCCGATGCAGCACCGGCTACCGGCTTCGTCAATAACGGCAAAAATATGAGTTGAGAACAAGCCCGTTCAGTGATGGGTAAATCCCCCATTGCGTATGTTTCAAACGTGCCACCTGTATCAATTGTACAGAGAGGTCCACGATTGTCCGTGTATATATCAAGTCCGTGTGTAAAGAGCGGTAAAGTGTGGAGAAGTGGATATGGATTGCTGTTTGTCGGGAGATTGTCTGAAAGCAGCGGGACGCTATTGCCCACAAGAAGTGGATACGGGTTGTTATTTGCCAAAACCCCTTCTTTCCGGAGTGCCTCCGCAAATACTGGTGCTGGGAGTCCGTGCATTTCCTCTTCGTGGTATCGAATAGGAAATCCGTAGAATCCTGCTGGTTCAGTGCCTTCGTAAGTTTCAACAGCGGAAACGCCCTGAATCTCTCGCAACCCATTCGAGACTTCTTGAATATAAGCGCGACGGTTCGCGTTCAGTTCATCGAGTTTTCTCAGTTGGACAGAAGCAATACCGATAGCGAGCGGATGCGCGCGGAATTTTACGCCGAGTCCCATCGGTGGTAGTTGAGCGTAGCGTAATTCTTTTTCCTCTGCTTCGCTTATGGCACCAGCAGCGCGATTGACCTGACCGAGTAGACAGGCGCGCTCAAAAACTGAGATGTCGTTAGTGGCAAGCATACCGCCTTCTCCACCACTGACTGACTTGTTGCCCTGTAAACTCCATGCCCCTGCTTGGCTAATGCTGCCACACGGGACACCTTTATAGGACGCACCATGCGCGTGAGAGCAATCTTCGATAACTGCTATGCCTGTCTCCTCACTCAGTGCCATCAGCGCATCCATATCACACACATTACCCCACAGATGCACTGCCATAATTGCTTTGGTGCGTGATGTAATGCGCTTCCGAACATCAGCGATATCGATGAGCAATGTTTTTGGATCTACCTCACAAAAAATCGGTGTTGCCATCAGTGCCAACGCCGGTGTAATTGAAGCCATCCATGTATAGGTTGGACAGATAACTTCATCCCCAGGACCAACACCAACCCCGAACATCGCGCTATGTAGTGCTGCTGTGCCGTTCGTATGACTTAACGCAAAGCGAGTTTGATGGCGTTCGCGCCAGATTCGCTCAAATTCCTGAACAGTCGGAGATGCACCGGAGAGTTCATTCCGTAAGGTCATTTCATAAACGATCTGTGCCTCTTCTTCTGTGATTTGCTGCCATTCATCCAATCTCGGATAGGGTACATCGGCGGATTTTTCAAAGACTGGTGTTCCACCTAAAATAGCCGGAAGATATTTTGGATCCATCTTAGGATAAGACCCTTTTGTTTTGTTCATATTTATGAGGTTTCCTCGGTGTTTCTTTTTCAAACGGCAAATTGTTTTAATCTCGTATCTGTGTTATAGTGAAGATTGTGTATGTATATTTAATATTGGGCATAATAACATGTTTTGAGTCCTTTGTCAAATTTTAGCGGAGAGATTGCAAGAATCTTGAATATCCGAAAAACACTCGCTTCATTGTTGCAATATACAACGTCTCAAGCCAAGAATGTGTTTACGAATCACTGCCTACCACCTCTCCTTGCTCTTTCTGGATTTTTCCTTTTGTGTGGGATTGTACTCCAGATACAAGGGCAGAATCCCTTAGAGTTCTATAGTATCATCTTCGTCAGTGCTTTCTCGACCTTTGACGACTTTGGATATGTGTTATTTAACGCCACACCTCTTGTCTTTACAGGGCTTGCTGTCGCTATTGCCTATAAAAGTGGACTGTTTAATATCGGTTGCGAAGGTCAACTCTACGCTGCAGCGTTTGCTGCTGCATGGATAGGCATACACCTGAATCTCCCTGCCTTCTTGATGATTCCGCTCTGTATAGGTGGTGCCTTGATTGCGGGTGCTATATGGAGTGCGGTGCCGGGTTTCTTAAAAGCGAGATACGGTGCACATGAGGTCATCAACACGATCATGATGAACTTCATCGCCTTTGCCCTTATGAACTTCCTCGTTACGTCTGTATACCAAGAACCCGGACAGATGATTCCACAAACACCTCAGATTTACGAAACGGCGCGTCTGCCACGATTAGGATCTCTACTTCCAATTCTGCCACAAAGCAATCCGCTAAATCTGAGTTTCTTTTTTGCCTGTGGTTGTGTTGTGCTCTGTTATATCTTCTTAGCATACACCCGTTGGGGATATGAACTCCGATTGTTAGGAAACGCACAGGACGTTGCCGCTTATGGTGGGATAAACCCCCAAGCCGTGACGGTGTGGGTAATGGCATTAAGTGGTGCGGTTGCCGGATTAGCAGGAGTCACTGAGGTATTAGGATACCGTTATCGGTTTTTGGACAATTTTTCGTCGGGTTGGGGCTTTACTGGAATTGCAGTCGCGCTCTTGGGAAGGAATAATCCCTTTGGTATTTTTGTGGCAGCTGTCCTGTTCGGCTTATTGAATAAAGTCGCTTTAGATATCGAAATTTTGCTGGAGATCCGACGCGGCTTGTTCCTTGCGGGGCAAGGCGTTTTGATTATCTGGTTAGTTTGCACAGAAGGTATTTCACGAAAAAACAGATGATTTTTCAATTAATTCCAAGCACTTTGCGAATGGCAACACCGTTAGGATTCGCCGCACTTGGCGGGATTTACTCGGAACGTTCTGGGGTAATTAACCTTGCCCTTGAGGGGATGATGCTCATTGGCGCATTTGGCTATGTTGTCGGATCTCAGGCTTCTGGTTCAACGTGGATCGGACTGCTTGTTGGCATGGGTTTTGGATTTGTGTTTGCCTTGTTACATGCTGTCGCGACGATTACCTTTCAGGCTGAACAAATTGTCACCGGAATCGCAATTAACATTTTAGCATTAGGGATCACAGAATTCCTTGTACCTACACCTGAACAGGTAGGTGGACTACCACAGTGGAAGTTACCGTTTATCGGTTCCTATAGTTTCCTCGTCTATCTATTGCCACTGTTAATGGTGGTGAGTCATATGCTCCTGTTCAAAACGCCGTGGGGATTAAGATTGCGTGCCGCTGGCGAATCAACCGAAGCACTTGAAGCAATGAGCTTGAGCCGCACGAAATGGCAATACTTCGGTGTGCTGCTAAGCGGCATCTTAGCAAGCATTGGCGGATGTTTTCTGGCATCAGAAGTCCATTATTTCACAAAGGGTATGACCGCAGGACGCGGCTACCTTGCACTCGCCGCGGTAATCTTCGGAAATTGGCGTCCTTTAAGCGGCGTAGCGGCGTGCTGTCTTTTCGGATTCGCTACCGCTTTAGAACTCGCAAACCGATGGAACATCCCAGTACAGTTGTTACATAGCTTGCCCTATATTTTAACAATGGTTGTTCTTGCTGGATTTGTAGGGAAATCACGTCCACCGGCGAGCTTAGGAAAGATTAAGTCGTAGAGACCTTACTTCACATTACGAGGCATTAGGATCTCTGTCTTCATCTGCGAGGTCATAATAGTTGGAGTGTCGGCTGTAGTAACCGTAGGATTTAGCCTGTTTGGGATTAATCATGTTGCAAAGGACACCGATTCCTTTCGTTGGAAAGGCGTCCGTCAGATCCCGTAGTCCGGTGAGAATATCCGACCGGCGAGTTTTCGTAATATCAAATACATAGACGATAGCATCAACGATGTTTGCCAGAATCATCGGGTCAGCCACAGCACGGATTGGCGGTGAATCGATCACGATTACATCATACTCCGATTCTGCAAGTTCTAGCCACTGCGTCATCATCTCTGAATTGAGAAGTTCAATTGGGTTCGGTGGAACAGTTCCGCTGGGTACTAAATGTAAATTGGGGATTCCAGTCTGCTTGACAGTTGCGTGTAGTACATCCGTCGCATTTTCTGAGTTTAGCTGGATGAGTGCCTCGCTCAACCCGGGTTTACGTGCATCGACACGCACCACAGGAAATTCGGAATCAGGCGTATCACCCGTGTCCTCCAGTTGGAGCAGTTCCTCTCTTGGAAAAGTGTTGTGCTGCGAAGGTCTGCGCATATCGGCATCTATTAATAGCACCTTGTTTCCTCTTTGTGCCAATGCAACAGCAAGATTAGAGGAAGTAGTGCTTTTGCCCTCCCCTCGCGTCGCACTCGTGACGAGGATTGTTTTCACCGGAGCACCAGGGTTTAGAAACGGCAGTTTCGCTTGTAGTACACGAAATGCTTCTGCTGTTCTTGATTGAGGTGCGTCATGGACGATAAGCGGGAGTCGATATGCTCGGCGTTTCTTAATGGACGGGAGAACGCCAAGGAAACTTGGTGATTCAGGGAGCGCACCCAGTTGACGCACCGCCTCTTCTAATCGGAGATATGTATCTTTGAAGTAATTTTTGGCAACTGCAAAAGTCACACCCAGCAGCATTCCAACGAAAGCCCCTAAAGCGAGGTTAAGTTTTAGCCGTGGTCTTAAGGGTTCTTCCGGCGCGCGTGCCTCATCCAAAACTTGAATGTTTTCTGTGCGCGCCTGCGAAAAAATTTCTGACTCCCTCATTTTCGTCTCTAAAGCGATTACTTGCGCCGTGTAGATTTCAACATTTCGTTTGAGTCGATAGAACTTCAATTGGTCCGGCGACCATTCGCGGAGTTCACTGAAATGTGCAGCAATTTGAGCAGTAACTTCGTCCTTCTGTTCCTTGAGGCTAATAAGGCCTGCTTGCGTTTCGTTTACCTTCTCTGAGATTATTTGATAGAGCGGATTGTAAGAGGAGGTTGTGCTCTTAATCTGTTTTTCTTCATTATCAAGCCGTGCTCTTGTCTCCTTAATTTGCTCATCTACAGCGGTAACTTCAGGATGTGTCTCATCGTATTTGCCAAGCAGCGCAGCTCGGTTGATTTCATACTGATGCAAACTATCTCGCAATTTGGCATGAGACGGATTCTGGGCAATTGTCTCTGAGATCAGGTCCTCTGATAGCTCTTCTAACTCTGCCTGATAGGTGGCCAGTTTCAATTCAAGCCCTGCTAAGAGGTTTATCAACTCATGTTCTCTTACTTGGAGTGCCAGAATGATTTGTGCTTGCGTTCCACCCTCCGCATTTAAGGTAATGTCTGGGTGGGCTTGATGAAATGTAAATAGTTCATCTTCAGCGTTCGTGAGGTACTCTTTCGCCTCATTTAGCATCGTTTGTGGGATCGGCTTTTTCCACCAGTCCATTTTTTCAATAGCTTCTGCTTCAACATTTGCCTGAAATACCGCCGCGATCCTATTGACTAAGTGTTGTGCTCGTTCCGGTACCTGCTGTTTTACGGTAATAGTAATTGTATTTCTATCGAGAACTTCTTCAACCTTTAACTGTTCGTCAATGAGGGTCTTGATGAAGAAATCTTCCCACTCAGTAATCGTAAGATCCCCTTGTTCTGTAGCATTCGGATCGAGTTCAATATTCAGTAAGTTTGCGAACCATACCAAAGATCGCGCACGATAAACAGGTAGTGGTTCAAGTAATCCTTCTTCTCTGAGTTGTCGAACCGCCGGGGCAACCACAAGGTCACGCGACTGTAATTGGGCGGCATAAGCACCAATTGACGTTCCCTTCAATAGTCCGGATATCGGTAACTGCGTGAGCAATGATGAAGCCGGTTGACTGTCTATCGTACGAAGGACTGTTTCGGATTGATAAACTGGGGGCGTAAAATCGGTTACGAGGAACGCACCAAGAACGGAAAGCAAAAAGATAAGAAGGACACTCCACTTGTTCCGAAAGAGGATCCAAAAGTAGTCTGATAATCTAATTTCTCTAATTTCTTCAAGGTGCCTATCGGTTGTCTCTTGCATCTCTAACCTCAACCTATTTTTTTACCTTAATCTCCGGTAGATTCGCTTTTTAGAAATTCCTGTCTCCGCAGTTAGTTTATCTGCCGAGGATGTTGAAAAGCAGGTTAACAAGTGATATAGCGGATGTAATTATTCGCCAATCTAAAAGGAGCCGTTCACGAACTCTTATCTGGTCTTTTGGGTGTAGATAAATTTCTGAAGACTGTGCAAGATCGAAGTTTATCTCTTCTTCTGTTCCATCTGCCCGTATTAAAAGGCATTTTTTGGGATTTGCTCTGTTTTCATTGAAGCCACCCGCCATAACAATAGCTTCTCTTAAAGGCACAGGTTCAGTGATTACGTATTGCCCTGGTTTCTGTACTGCTCCCGTAACGCTTATTTTTGCCTCAGCAAGTGGGATGTACAACGTATCACCTGGGGACAACATCGCATCGACATTTTCCGCCGTCAGATCCACTAAAATGCGTTCTTCGCTGGTGATAATCTCTGCGTTGCGGAGGTCGGCGAACTCGGATTTCGTCCCTCCAGCAAGCTTCAACGCCTTAATCGCTGGCACTTCGGGGATCGTTATGCGATAAACTCCTGGGGAAACTACAGCACCTATCACACGCACAGGACGCTGTTGAAAAACGGATGGGATGAAGATGGTATCATAGTCCTCTAAAGGAATATCAGGACCACCATCATCGATAAGTTTTAGGCAATCAACGTTTTTGTGAAGTTCACCATCACGCCAGATAAAAACGTTCGTGAGGTCTGCGGTTTCAAAGATGATGTCTGCTGTCGCCAATGCTTGAAGGAGATAAACTTGCCCAACTTCAAAGACATGTAGATTTCCCCGCCCTCGCGACGTAACTGCCCCGAAAACGAGGATCGTGCGTTTCGGTTGCATGAGCGTTACAAACACCCGTGCTGTTGGAAGCTGATCTGAAAAGGCAGACTGCATCTGTGCTTCAAGCTCAGAAACGGTAAGGTCCGTCGCCTTGATGAGTCCAATAAGCGGATAGGAAACATAGCCATCTTGTTGGATCGGCACTGGAATTCTGTCTCTGCTATACTCTGGATATCCATCGACGGTAACGACAAAACTGTCACCAACTTGCAGTTTGTAGGTAGACAATTGTTTTGGGGGATTCTGATCTTTCGGTGTAACTTCTGCATCAATAACAGAAGTTTCGGTGGGAAGTTCTCCTGCAAAAAGTGGAGCAGAGAAACCGAGTTGTAGAATTAGCATCGACAAAACGAGATTGTTTAGGTTAGATTTTAAAAATCTGCTAATGTTAATCAAAAAATGTCCGCGTAAAGAAAGTGTATTCATAAAGTTTACGGTCAGTCTTTTCCAAAGGTTTTTCGTTTTTTCGTTGCTTTTAGATGTAGGATTATCTTTAATTCTTCACATTAAAGACGCAATCTGCAAGCATACATCCAAATATTTTAGCAGCTATATGACGGAGATGCAAAGGAAATTACATATGCTATTTATGAGATAACTATCGTTCTTAGTTACAAACCGCGTTGCTTTTCTTCAAAAAATGTACGATCATAGAAAACCAGAGATGCGCAATTTTTCTTTGCTTTACATTTCCTAACTCTTAATTTATAACCCACAACCCTTTTCACTACCGCTGATTGCTGACAGTTGATTGCCATTCCTGCAACAACTTATAACTCAAAACTAAGTACCCTAAATGTATGTTGATTTAACCTGCGGGTTTATGCTAATATACTCCCGTGAACTTAAAAGCTGTTTTTACACAACTTCAAGGCAAACGGGTAATGATTATCGGCGATATCATCGTGGATGAGTATATCTGGGGGGATGTGAACCGAATTTCGCCTGAAGCTCCTGTTCCAGTGTTTGAAACGGCCGCTGAGACAACCGGTTGTGGCGGTGCAGCGAACGTCGCACAAAATGTCGCGAGTCTTGGTGGCAATGCAACACTCGTAGGTGTAATTGGAGAGGACAGAGCGGGTGAAAAGTTAATCCAGATGGCTACCGAGATGAATTTAGATATCGCTAGGGTCTGTATTGATTCGCAGCGACCCACAAGCACAAAAACCCGTGTAATTGCCCATGCTGCTGGCTCAACTTCCACCGAGGTGACACAGGAACAAGGGCAGCATCTACTCCGTATTGACAGGGAGTCTAAACAGGAAATTCCTGCTCGATTGTCGGATCATCTATTGGCTGAGGTCATTTCTCAATTGCCCACAAGCGATGCAGTTGTCTTCGCCGACTACGATAAGGGAGTGGTGAATACTCAACTTATCAAGGAAGTGGTGAAGCATGCGCAACCTTACAATATCCCAATTATCGCCGATCCGAAACGCGATAATTTCTGGCATTATGAGGGCGTAACGGTTGTCACACCAAATCATAAAGAAGCCGGTATCGCGCTTCATGAAGAAATTAAGGATGTCGCACAGCTTATTGCTGTTGGAGAGAAAATTTTAAACCGGTTATCGCTTAAGGCATTGTTAATTACGCGTGATGCTGAAGGGATGTCTCTATTTCAGCGTCGGACTGATGGCAGCTTGGAAGTGAAACATCTACCGCCACATTCCAAGGCTGTGACCGATGTGACTGGTGCTGGGGACACAGTTGCTGCAGTTTTCACACTTGCCCTTGCCACAGGAGCCGAATTTCATACTGCTGCAGTATTGTCTAGTCTTGCTGGTGGAATAGTTGTTGGGAAAATGGGATGTGCAACCGTCACATCAGAGGAACTGCTCCAGGCGATTGAGATGGCACGGATTGTTCCTGTCCGTTAGAGATATCCTCAATGAAGACTATCTTTCTTGATCGCGATGGCGTTATCAACCGAAATCCTCCGAATATGGGCTACGTACGAAGGTGGTCAGAATTTTCCTTCATTCCAAACGGTCTCAAAGCAATTCAAGAACTGACACAAAACGGTTATCGCATTTTTGTAATAACCAATCAAGCCGGTATTGGAAGAGGACTTTATTCAGAAGAGACTCTAAAAGATATCCATCGTCGGATGGTTATTGAGATTACAGATGCAGGCGGAAAAATAGACGCTGTTTACTACTGTCCACATCATCCTGATGCGGGTTGTGAGTGCCGGAAACCGAAGCCCGGCATGCTAAAACGCGCTGCGCAGGAGCACAGTATTAACCTCTCAAGTGCATACTTCATCGGTGATGCAACTACAGATATCATGGCAGGGAGACGCGCCGGTGCGGCAACGTTCCTTGTCTTAACCGGACTTGGACACCTGAGTTACCAAGATTACACTAATGCTGCATATTATCGGCGTGCGAATAAAGAGGAATCACGACCTGACAAAATATTCACAGACCTTTATACAGCAACGCGCTGGCTACTAAACAATGATTCTTGAAAAAATAGAAAACAGGAGTGCTCATGCGGGTGTTATCGGACTTGGTTATGTTGGATTGCCGCTTATGGTTGCTATTGCAAGCGCGGGGTTCCGAGTTACAGGTATCGATATTTGCCCAGACAGAATAGCGCAGCTAAAACAAGGCATATCTCATGTGCCCGATGTCGCCAATCCAGTACTTGAATCCCTTATTACATCTGGACAGCTCCGATTCACGACAGACTATGAGGTACTTGGTGAATTAGATACGGTTAATATCTGCGTGCCGACCCCTCTGGATGAGAACCGAGCACCTGATATGCAGTTCATCATTGCTGCAGTACAGCAAATTGCAGCGTACCTACATACCGAGCAACTGGTTATCCTCGAAAGCACTACCTACCCCGGAGCAACCGAAGAAATCGTCTTGCCAATGCTTAACGCTCGTTTTCAGAGAAGTGAAGATTCTCAACCTGCAGAAGTAGGACGCGATTTCTACCTCGCTTTTTCACCCGAACGCATTGAACCCGGAAATAGCACCTACTATGTGACAAATACTCCCAAAATTATCGGCGGTGTTACCCCACAATGCACCCATGTTACCAAGACTTTCTACAAGCAATTTATTGACAAAACGCACACCGTCTCTTCTCCTCGATCAGCAGAAATGGTCAAGTTATTGGAAAATACATTTAGAAGCGTCAATATCGGTTTAATCAACGAAGTTGCTCTTATCTGTGACCGAATGGATTTAGATGTGTGGGAAGTTATTGATGCGGCTGCAACAAAGCCCTTCGGATTTATGCCATTCTATCCGGGTCCGGGACTCGGTGGTCACTGCATCCCTATTGACCCCCATTATCTTTCTTGGAAAGCGCGGATGTATCAATACCATGCGCGTTTTATTGAACTCGCCAGCGAAATTAACGACGAAATGCCCAAATATGTAGTCGATAAAATCGTTCATGCCCTGAATCTTCAGCACAAATCCCTTGATGGCGCACAACTCCTAATCTTAGGCGTCGCCTACAAAAAAGACATCGGGGACACGCGCGAATCCCCCGCACTTGAAGTAATTCGTTTAATTCTTGACAAAAAAGCAAAATTTCTGTATCATGACCCGTACGTAGAAACCTTGTCCCTTGACAAATATAAAACTTATCGCTCGGAACTGTTGACAGCGGCTTTGGTCCAAAATGCGGATTGCATCGTTATTCTGACGGATCACAGTGCTATAGATTATAAGTGGCTCGTTGAACATGCCGAATTAGTTGTTGACACCCGCAACGCCACACACGCTGTGCAACACGGGCGGGAGAAAATTATCAGAATTTAATTCACCACATTCTTTGGAGCCGAATTACCTATGCCAAACCCAAATCTAAGATTAAATATACGGCGGGATCAGCTCACGTGGTTTCTCGACCTGCTTTTAGATGAAAGAGAGGTCTTCCAATTGAGTGCTTCTGCTAGCATCATTCCGGATTTTGACCGGTTGTATGCATTGTCGAAGCGGGAGTTGTTGGCAAGCCTGACAGATGCTTTTTTGGACGGGACTGGTGAACCCAAAATTGCTTTTGGAAGTGATGGGACTTACACGTCAAAATCTCCGGCAACTAATAGTGAGGCTTCAGTGGAGGAACTCGCAAGCCAATTCTTTACTCAAAAGGCACAAGAAGCGATCTCCAGAGTTGGTTACATGGAAGTCTCCGAAATCCAAACATTTTTTAAAACATCCGAAGTGCTCATTGAAGCCGGTGATTTTGCCGAAATCGTCTGGGCACTCTTAACTGATACTCGCACAGAAGTGGTTGAACACGGTTACAAACTGCTTAACAGAACTTACGAATCATTAGAAGAAACGCACGTAAACGGACAGGGAACCCTACCAAACACAGAACAGTTAGAAGAAATTCATCAACAGTATGTCTACGATTCAGAGGGCGGACACCAACAGGTGGAGTCCCCTGTGTCAGAAATTGAGCAGCTTGAACAGCAGTTGGCGAGTTCCATATCAGATTATACCTCGCTTGAGATGGAACATAACAGGCTTGATCAACAGCGCACCTTTTTATTGGAAGAGAATAGGGATTTGAAAACTGAGTCAGATACTTATCACGAAAACAACAGACGCCTAAAAGCTCTTGAAGATGAGAATCGTATTCTCCGAGACCAAGTTGCCCAGTATCTCGAAGACACTGCGGAACTTCAGCAACTTGCTGAAGAGCGGGAGCTGCTCATTGTGGAAAAAGAGCAGTTGTCAGAAAAACTTAGAGAATATGAACAAGTCAAAACAGCCAAAGAGACTTTTACTACCGATCTCAAATTGGTTGAGGAAGCCGTCTACAAAGGACATCAAGGGCTCGAAGACTTTCAAAGAAGTTTAGATAGTCATTTCGAGGCATTGGAGAATTGCCATCAATCGGCGCGCGGTGCACTAAACCAGATTCGTCAAACCCTTACCTATTTGGATACACAACCGGTCGCCGAAGGAGAGAGTCATTACAATATGACGTCCGAGCAACCGCGCGTCGGGGTCTTTGTCGATGTACAGAATATGTTTTACGCCGCCAAAGACCGGTTTGGACGCAGGGTCGATTACATTAAACTACTCGACCTCATCGTTGGACCCCGATATCTGATGGTAGCCTACGCCTATGTAGTCCAGATACCCGAAATCAATCAATCCAGTTTCCTATCACTCCTTGAACACAACGGGTATACGATTAAGAGCAAGGATTTGCGCTTACGTGGGGACGGTTCAGCAAAAGGTGATTGGGATGTTGGTATTGCTGTGGATGTCGTTTCAATGCTTGGATCATTGGATGTGGTCATTTTAGCAAGTGGCGATGGCGATTTTTGTCCCCTTGCCGAACTCATCAAGCAACAAGATAAGCGCGTGGAAGTCGTTGCTTTTGAACACAACACCTCCATGGATCTACAACAGATCGCTGACCAATTCTTTCCAATCGGGGACGAGTTGCTTATCTGAGGTAGTTGTCGGTCGTCAGTTGTCAGTTAAGAGATCTCCACCTCACAATTCACTGCTTCCTGGAGTGCGCCAGGTTTGGGGCGATCCTTAAAAAAGCTCTTAACTGAAAACCGATAACCCATAACTGACAACCATCCAAAAAAATGAATTATTTTTTCCAGCCTATATATGATCCTGTCGGTACGCCTTCAAACCTCGACTCTTTTTGGCAATTCCATTTTTTGCCCACACGGGCAAAATTTGTCTGTGCTTTACATTTATATCTCGCTCTGACCACCCTTTTTCTGTTTATTGTAGTAGATGGAACAAGGGCAGAATGGACACTTTCCCCAACACAAAACCTACCGTTATGCACAGCGCAGAACGAGCAACATTTTCCTGTACTTACCGCAGATGGAAAAAATGGGGCTATCGTGGCGTGGAGCGATGCCCGTAACGCAAATCGTGATATCTTTGCGCAGCGAGTCAACGTCGCAGGCGAGATACTCTGGGAAATAGATGGAATCCCGATCTGCGATTTACCTTCATCACAGAGTTGGCCCCTGATGGTCAGTGATTCGAGCGGTGGCGCTATTCTCGTTTGGGGTGATACTCGGCACGGAAACCAAGACAGTTACACACAACGCATTGATGCCGACGGCAACAAGCTTTGGGATTCTGAAGGCATATCCGTCTGTACACATCCGACTTTACAAGACGATTTAAACGCTGTCGCCGATGGCAAAGGTGGCGTCATTGTAGCATGGGAGGATTGGCGGAACGGAAATCAAGATATTTATGCCCAAAGAATCGACAGTACTGGAAAGCCATTATGGGAGACGAACGGTGTCCCTGTTTATCAAGGCAACGGAGATCAGTATGATCCTGTTCTCATTCCAGATGGAGAAGGTGGTGCTATCTTCGCATGGTGGGATATTAGTACGCCGGATTGGAACATTTTCGCGCAACGGTTGTCAGCGGATGGTAAGCCTATGTGGCATTCTGGCACTGACTCGGAAAACGCTCCTATCCCCCTATGTACGGCGGTGGGCAACCAAGGAGCACCTGTTGCTGTTAGTGATGATAGCGGCGGTGCATTCTTCGTCTGGTCGGATTACCGTAATGATCCTCAACTGTATACAAGGGCACAACTATACGCACAACACCTGACGTCTCAAGGCGAGGCGTTATGGGAAAAGGACGGTATCCCAATCTGTGAATTGCAAGTCAATCAGCAGCAACCCCACTGCGTTCCAGACGGAAGTGGTGGTTTCATCGTTGTGTGGTGGGATGAACGTAATATTTTCGCTGACATCTACGCACAACGTATTGACGCAAACGGCACACCGTTGTGGCGTGGTGAAAGTGCTGACCTGCAAGACGGTATTCCTGTATGCACCGAGGCGGGTGTCCAACGGCTTCCGCAACTTGTTCCTACCGATGAAGCGGGCACTATCGTCTATTGGCTCGACTATCGAGAGGATTTTGGGGATTCAACCGAGGACGCAATCTATGCCCAACGACTTGATGCCAACGGCAACTCACTTTGGGAAATTGATGGGATTCCCGTTTGCAGCGCGCCGAAAGAACAAATCAGTCCCCAAGCAGTGTCTACAAACGGTGCCGCAGCAATTATCGTCTGGAGCGATGCGCGCGGTCCAGATTATGATATCTATATCCAACGCGTTCCATAGTGGATAAGGAGATTTTTATGACAAAACGCACGCAGCTTTCCCCAGCAAAACGAGCAATTATTATTGGGATGGATGGGGCGAGCATGGAACTGGTTAAAAATATGATTGATTGGGGACATACTCCGAATATGGCGAAGTTGCTCCAGACAGGAGTCTACCGACCAATGATCGGCGTGTTTCCGACCTTGACACCACCCGGATGGACTGCGCTTTCTACCGGTTCATGGCCCGGTACGCATCAAGTGATGGATTTTAACATTCGCGCTGTAGGAGAACGTCTTGATAAAACGGTTTGGGGAATTAACACTGGCTTGTGCCAATCTGAGTATTTATGGAACCTTGTAGAACGCTCAGGCGGAAAACCGATTTTGGTGAAATGGGAAATGTCTTGGCCCCCCACCGTCAAAACCGGAATTCAGGTTGAAGGCACCGGTCCTGGAGTCTCGAATCACCATCAGGTGGCAGGTTATCATCTCTTTGTTGCTGGAAAATGGGCAGCGCGTCCTATCGGTGGACAGCGCGACCCTGAAACACTCGATCCTAGCGCATTGCAGGGGGTTCGACACGTTGATCCGGTGAGTATTGAGTCTATTGAAAATCGCGGATGGGATGCCTTGCCAGATTCTACAAAGCCGGTGCGAGAAGTCGAACTCACTATCCGACCTTTGGCGCGCGGCAGAGAAGATGTGATGCCTTCCGTCTATTCCCAAGACGAAGCTTCCGATGAAACGCGTGTTCCAAAACCCTTTTATGGGTTGATTTACGCCTCCGGAGATAACGGCTACGACCGCGTGCGAATTTGCAAAAGTCGCTCTGGAGACGATTCTGTTGCAGATCTGGGTGTCGGTGAATGGAGCGACTGGTGGTTAGATGCATTTGAAATTGATGGTAAGGAAGTGAAAGGGTATGTGCGGATGAAACTCGTCACCCTTACCGCTACCGCTGATGCATTTGAGCTTTTTGTCCCACAGATTTGGCCCACGACGGGGTACACCGTTCCAGATACAGTTGCCTCCACAATTGACACAGAAATCGGTTCGTTCCTTCAAAACCCTGCTCGCGATGCACTTGGACAAATGGACGACGATACCTATTTTGAAGTCTTAGACTATCACCACCAACGCCTCGCAGACGTAGCAACACATCTCGCGAAAAACAACGATTGGGATGTCTTGATGGTGGAGAGCCACGCGCCGGACTACGCCAGCCATTTCTTCCTCAGCCAAGCGGATGAAATTAGTGGCGCAGCACCAGAAACAATTCATAGGTGTCGTGAGGGATTGCGGCGTACGTATGAATCCGTGGACCGGATGATTGGGCGTGTTTTAGAATGTGCTGATGACGATACAGTCGTCTTAGTCTGTGCCGATCACGGTGGCACCCCAAACCAATTTCGTGCCGTGGATATCGAAGAAGTCCTTGAAGAGACAGGGTTCATCGTTAAAGATGCTGATGGGACAATAGACTGGACGAAAACACGGGCGGTCAATGTCGGTTTGGTGCATATCTTCATTAACTTAGCCGGGCGCGAACCCGATGGAATCGTTGCACCTGAGGATTATGAAGCAACACAACGTGAAATTATCGCTGCGCTGCATACTTACAAGGACGCAGAAACCGGACGACATCCCTTTACATTAGCTGTGACCCGTGCAGACGCAGAGATGTTCAACCTACAGGGCGACTTAGTCGGAGACGTTGTATACGCACTGCGACCCGAATTCGATGGCGCGCACGGTAAGCAACTACCCTCCGTCAGTTTCGGTATTGCTGGACAGCACTCTACATTTATTTTATCGGGGGCTGGTGTTCGGCAGGGGGTGGCTTTACAGCGGCAGGTTCGCGTCGTTGATGTCGCACCAACGCTCTGTTATTTACTTGGGCTTCCGATGCCTGACAAGGTTGAAGGTGGCGTTGTTTATGAGGCGTTAGAGGATCCGAATTGGCATTTGACCCAGCTTGCAGCTTTAGAGTAAATACTATAGGTTGTAGGGCAAATCATTGCCCGCACCTTCCACTGTTGGCGAGGTATCCTAACCTCGCCCGATACCGCATTCTTCGCTCAATTTTTCCAGAGAATATGTATTAATAACTTCGTCTTTCGTCAACCATCCACGACGCGCCACATTCAATCCGAATTTACGGCGTCCTAATAGTCTGATATCGTGTGCATCCGTGTTAACCGATAATAACACACCAGCACTTTTTGCCATCCGTACAAATTCGGGATCCAAATCTAATCGGCTGGGTGATCCGTTAATCTCCAAAACTGTGCCATTTTCCGCTGCAGCTGCGATAATCTCTTCAACATTCAAAGGGTACATAGGTCTGCGTCCGAGCAACCTACCTGTCGGGTGCCCGATGATATTAACGAACGGATTCTCAATTGCGCGAATGATGCGCTTCGTCATCTCCGCTTCGGTTAGTGTAAAATGGCTATGGACACTCGCGACAACAATATCGAGTTGGGCTAAAATCTCATCTGGGAAATCCAACTCGCCATATTGCCGAATATCTACCTCAGAGCCAGCAAAAATTTTGATACCTTCAATTTTAGCATCTAACTCACGAACTTGTGCCATCTGTGTGAGGAGTCGGTTCTGATCCAACCCATTCGCAACAGTGGATGAGACAGAGTGATCGGTGATAGCGAAGTACGCAAGACCTTCTGTCTTTGCTGCCGCTATCATCTCCTGTAGTGTATTTCGTCCATCACTCCAGTCGGTATGCGCGTGCAAATCCCCTTTCAAGTCCGTAAATTCAATAAGATTCGGCAGAGCGTTGTCTTTAACCGCTACAACTGATGTTTCGTCCTGTCGCAGTTCTGGCGGAATATAAGAGATTCCAAATCTGTTGTAAATCTCTGTTTCTGTTAAATCGTGCGTTACGATGAATTCAGTTTCTGATCCTGATCCCATTGCGTCAGTAAGAGCCGCAAGATGTGCATCTGTCGCTGTTGTTAAGAAGAGAGTTGACCCGTAGGTGGCAGCAACGCATAAATAGATAGACACTGGAAAATTACCGTCAATACAAAATTGAATGACAGGGAGTCTGCTGCGGGCATCGCTTGAGGGTTCATCTTGACTTTTTTCAACGAGAGTCCCGCTCTCACCGTTATAGGCATACTGAATTTGATTTGTTGTTTTGAAAGTTATTTGCGAACCGGAATTTTCCGATGTCTTAGAATACGATGGACTAAATTGAATTCGCGAGAACAGTTCAAGAAGTGATTGCAGCGG
Organism: Candidatus Poribacteria bacterium; assembly: GCA_958295815.1. Lineage (GTDB taxonomy): Bacteria > Poribacteria > WGA-4E > WGA-4E > WGA-3G > WGA-3G. The sequence continues at coordinate 3,176,974 of OY282374.1, forward strand.
GGAAGGCACTGTCCCATCTTCAAATTGATATACTTTTTCGTTCTCGCATTCAATAATGAATTCTATGCTTTGACACACCTCTTCATGCCTACGTAAATTTCCTGTGAATTCAGGTTGCCGTTTTATCCATCCTTCCTCTACAAATTGTGCTAATCCCTCAACAATCTGGTCCGCGATCGATAGAGCACCCCACAGCGGACGTTTTGTTCTCTGTTCTGTGTAAAACGCTATACTCTCAGTTATCATTCGGAGCGTTTTGCGTCCTATCCCTTTTATCCGGCTAATCTTGCCACTCTCCAGCAACATCTGTATGTCTTCAAGATTCCTAACACCGAACTCATGGTAGAACCGACTGGCAGTCTTAATGCCAATTCCTCGAAGTTCCAGCACTTCGAGAATCCCCGTCCCCATTTCTGCCACCAATTCATCATAGAATTTGCAACGTCCAGTTTCTAGCATTTCAACCGTTTTGTCTTGGATGGCTTTCCCAATACCGGATGTAGCGCGGAGCTGTTCTAATGCTTGCTTGTTATATTTAGGGGTGTCTTGTTGAGGGGACTCGGAGGTCAGTTCGTCCGGGAATACTTCGATTATATCGGCTGCTCGATCGTAAATACGTGCGCGAAATGTGTCGTCTCCACGAATTTGTAGAAGAGACCCAATAGCTCTAAATACGTTACTGATGTCACGATTTGTCATCTTTAATAATTTCCCATAGCGCGCAATACTACACGTGTTTCCGTTGTGTAATGAGACCAACGAGGAGACCAGTTAACATACCACCCATAATAAACGAAATGAGTTGATAAATATTGAGGAAATCTATTGCGCCTAATTGTGACCTGAACACATAAAACATTCCGTAAAAGCAGCCAAGTCCACACAGGGCACCGAGCCCTCCGAGAAAAATTCCGTGGACGACAAAGGGGGCGAGGAGATAGTGGCGGGGCATACCGAGTAACTTCATAAGGGCGATCTCATCAGCGCGGACGATCGCTGTCTTTTTCATGAGTGAACCTATAATGAGCCAAACAACAACAACTGCTATTCCAATACCAATGAAAACCGTTCGCTCTGAGCTGCGCAACCGATCATTTAACTGGCCCTGTCCCGTTAACGACACATCCTCAATTTCATCGTATGCCTTCATATCTAAGGCGATCTGTTCTAGGATTGGGCGTGTTGTCAATTCTTCGTCTACATAAATGTTCAGAGATGCCGGAAATGGGTTTACACCTTTCGTCTCCGCAAACGCCTCTTTAATTAAAACCCCTAAATCCCGGAATTCGGTCTCGCCGCGATCAAGATTTTCTGCCTTTGAAGTGTAATTCGCAGCAAGAATCTGTCCGCTTTTTTCTATTTGGCTCAGCAGCGTCCGTCCTTTTGACTCATCTACGCTATCCTTTAGAAAAGCTACAAGGGTAGGCGCGTGGCTCTTAAATTCAAAACGGTCTATTATAGACAAATGATTTAGCAGTAAAGCAGCGAGTAGGGTAGCAACGAACGCTATTCCTACAATACTCATGATGTTTGAGGTGCCAGCGCGCGAGATATGGGATATGGCATTTTGAAAACGGTAGCGCATTTTTTTAAATTTTTCTCTGTTAACCAAAATACAACGAGGCAACGAGAGGCACAAAGGCATCGCGCTACATCTTAGATAGGCGGCGACGATGCATCCCAATGGATGGCACCATCCCGCAGTTCAATAATCCGTTTATTGCATTTCTCGGCGAGTTTCCGATCAGCCGTCGCAACAAAAATAGTCATGCCTTGAAAGTTAAGTGCATCGAGAAGTGCCATTATCTCAAGAGAAAGACGTAAATCTAAGCCTTCTGTCGGGGCATCCGCAAGAAGTAATATAGGATTATTGATAATGGCGCGAGCGATAGCGAGTTTTCGGCGCTCATTGCCAGATATTTCTGATGGAAGCGCATTCTGATGATGACTCAACCCCATTTGATGCAGCAGCTCGTTCACGTTATCCTTTAGTAAGCGAGGTGCTGTTCCAACCAGTTTCTGCGGCAGTGCCAAATTTTCCCTTACTGTTTTGTCTGCTAATAACTTGGAGTCTTGAAAAACAAGCCCAATCTTCTGCCGAAAATAGGGCAGATTTACCTTGTTCAATTCAGTCAGAGGTTGCCCAACTACACTCAGATCACCGCCTAACGGAAATAAGTCAGCATATAAGAGTCGTAATAGCGTTGTTTTCCCGGAGCCACTGGGACCGACCAGAAATACGAACTCGCCACGCTCAACACGAAAACTCACTTTCTCCAGCACACTAAGTTCATCGTAACTGAAACTAATCTGGTGTACTTGTATCATCACACAAGCTTTCCAATAGGTTCGGATAGCGCCTATAGTGGAGACTAAGAAGCGCTGTCACTCTGTTTTGTATATTTACATTTTGGTGAAGCACAGCTGATAATGGTGTCCACGGTTTCACTGCCTCTCGCCTTTTTCGTTTTCTCAACCAAGAACGGAGCATTGCATTCCGGGCAAGGTTCTGGGAGTGGTTTATCCCATGTCGAGAATTCGCATTTCGGATAGTTGCTACACCCGTAAAATACTTTTCCACGACGACTTCGGCGTTCACCAAGGTAGCCATCACAATCGGATTCTGGACAATCAATACCAATTGGTATCGGCTTGGCATTTTTACATTTCGGATATCCGCTACATGACAAAAATTTGCCGCCAGCACGGCTTGTTCTGATAACCATCGGTTCACCGCACTTATCGCACGCCGTGTCGGTTGGTTCAGGTTCCGCAGCGGGTGGTTCATCTGCTGTACTTAACCGTTTGATGTTCTTACACTCCGGATAGTTGGCGCAACCGAGGAACCGACCATATCTACCCCACTTGACAATCATGTTCCCACCACACTTTTCACAATTTTCTTCTGATTCTTCTTCCATCGACTTTCGGGCTTCATACATCTTATCAGGGGCTTCTTTCAAGGCAGTTTGGAACGGTGGATAGAACGACCCTAACGTTTGCGTCCAATTAACTTTACCCTCTGCGATGGTGTCAAGTTGTTCCTCCATCTTTGCTGTGAATTCAACATCAACGATGTTGGGGAAACCGTGAATCAGAAGATGATTGACCAGTCTACCAACGTCCGTAGGAAGGAGTCGTCTACGCTCTCTGGTTACATAGCCTCGGTCCTGAATGGTTGACAGAATGGAGGCGTATGTACTCGGCCGTCCAATCTCTTTCGCTTCTAACATCTTAACGAGCGTCGCTTCGTTGTATCTCGGTGGTGGCTGTGTAAAGTGTTGTTTCGGTTCCAATTTGCGTAGATTGAGTGTGTCGCCTTCTTTAATTGCGGGTAAGTTGGTGTTCTCTTCATCGGTTTCGCTTTCATTGGCGGGGGTGTCATCTTTACCCTCCGTATAGATACGCCGGAAGCCATCAAACTTGATAACCGAACCTGTAGATCGGAAGAGGTAAGTCTCTGCTTTGATGTCAATCGTTGTCGCATCCAGAACGGCAGGCTGCATTTGACTCGCTATAAACCGCTTCCAAATCAAATCGTAGAGACGATACTGTTCACTGCTCAAATAGGATTTCAATTCTGCCGGGGAGCGCAAAGGAACTGTCGGGCGGATAGCCTCGTGAGCATCTTGTGCTCCTTTTTTGCTCCGGTAAGTAACCGCTCGGGTAGGTAGATAGTCTTCGCCGTATGTTGTTTTAATATGGTTCCGTGCCGCTTGAACCGCCTCTTGGGCGACGCGTGTTGAATCGGTACGCATGTAAGTGATGAGACCGACCGAACCTTCATTCGCAATCTCTAAGCCTTCGTAAAGTGCTTGGGCAATAAACATCGTCTTTTTGGCAGCAAATCGAAGTTTTCGAGACGCTTCCTGTTGCAAGGTACTTGTGATAAACGGCGGTACAGGTCTCTGCTTCCGTTCCCGTTTTTCGACTTTTTCGACAACGTAGTTCTTTGTCTTTGCGTCTGCAGCGAGTTCTTTTGCCCGCGTCTCGTCTATCTGGAACCCGTAGTTATTAATCTCACCTTTCCTGCTACCAATCTTATGTAATTTTGCTGTGAAAAGATGCTCAACGTCAACAGGGGTCAATGTTGCCGTGAGTGTCCAATATTCTTTCGGTTTAAATGCTTCAATTTCTGCCTCACGTTCACAGATAAGTCGGACCGCTACCGATTGAACCCGTCCGGCACTCAGACCTGGCTTAACACTCCGCCATAAAATGGGACTGATCTGGTATCCGACAAGTCGGTCCAAAATGCGTCGCGCTTGTTGCGCATCAACAAGCGACATATCAATCTCACCCGGTTTTTCGATCGCGTTTAAAATCGCACTTTTCGTGATTTCGTTGTACGTTATTCGATAGATAGGTTTTTTTGTTTTCTTCAGTTCTTCAGCGAGATGCCAGCAGATAGCTTCGCCTTCTCGGTCAGGATCAGCGGCGAGGTAGATGTTGTCCACTTTGCCTGCTTCGCTTTGTAGAGACTTCACAACCTTACCCTTTCCACGGATAAGGACATATTTCGGTGTGAAAGCGTTTTCGATATCCACTCCGAGTTCTTTCGTCGGCAAATCGCGAATATGCCCAACGGAGGATTCGACGATATAATCTCTACCTAAGATTTTTTTGATAGTTTTTGCTTTCGCTGGCGATTCAACAACGACGAGTGACTTCGACATGTATTGTTCCTATTTTCTTGTGTTTGCAATGACAAATGTGCTTATTTAGTGGACATCTGCCTTCGATTTGAGATCAGTAGTTTTCGTCAATACTGAAATGTGTAAGGAGTTATATGCTGGCGCGATACTTTTTACGACACGCAATTATTCCATAACTACACAATTTTATTAACGTCCAATGTTGCTAATAGTTTCATATCGTACTTATCAACGCTTAAATATAGGGGTCTTTTTATTATTCAGATATGGGAAGAAAAGAGACAATCGTTTCGCGCGTTAGGACGCAAAAGCAATCAGGTCGGTAAGCATCTGGCGCATGTCTGCACGATGAACGATAGAATCAATGAACCCATGTTCGAGTAACGATTCTGCTTTCTGGAAGTTTTCTGGAAGTTCTTCACGGAGACTCGCAACGGCTAATGGACCCGCGAATCCAATTCGTGCTCCGGGTTCGGCGATAATCACATCCCCAAGTGAGGTATAACTGGCGGTGGCACCACCAAACGTCGGATCGGTGACAACGGAGATATAAAAAAAACCTGCTTTGGCGTACTCAACACACGCAGCAGCAGTTTTCGCCATCTGCATCAAAGCAAGTGTGCCTTCCTGCATCCGCATTCCACCGCTCACAGAAACAATCACTAACGGCAACTTCTTTTCAAGGGCGCGTTCAATACATCGGGTGACTTTTTCACCAATGACCGAGCCGCATGTTCCACCTATAAAACCAACATCGCCGATCGCGATAGCAGTCGGATAGCCGCCAATCTTAGCTATGCCGGAAAGCATCTCAGACCTAAGTCCGGTCTTCGCAACGTCTCTCTCCAGTTTTTCTGGATATTCCGGGAATTCTAATGAATCAATAGAGTAAAGGTTGGCATCGTATTCCTCAAAACTATCTGGATCTATGATGAGATTGAGTCGCTCATACGCACTCATATAGTGATGATAATTGCAGTGTGGGCAGACCTTGAGATTTTTAGCAAAGGTCTCTACCACAATCTGGGTCTCGCAGTTTCTACATGAAATTGTTGTAGGAATTTTGGTCATTTTTCCAACTGAAAGGCGCGCTCAGAAAGTGTGCTTCTTGAAAATAGGCGAGGTTAAAAAAACCTCGCCAGCAAAACAAATTATTCTATAAGATTCGGTCTTAAGTCTGCCTTAACGTCCAGCTTTAAGGCGACCCCAAGTTGTCGAGAGTTTCCCGATCGCTTCAACATCGAGAGCATCCACACCTTGCTCCATAAAGGTATTAATTTCGTCCTCGCTCAGGGCACGACTCCAGAGACGGACTTCGTCGATAATTCCGGCAAAGACGTAATTAAGACGTTCACAATCCTGCCCGATTCGCCACGGATCATCGTTTGCAGCGAGTTTACCGGGTACGTCGCCTTCAGCTTCCTCTTTGCCATCAATATAGATTTTGCCTTTCTTCGTGTCGTTGGTAAAAGCGATATGAATAAATTTCTCGGTGTCAGGTAGAGCCATTGAAATATCGTTGCGACCCGCTTCCGTTTCAAAACGGAGTTTAAAGGTGCCACCTTCACTAAATAGCCCATATTGGACCCTGCCACCACATCCGCCATGAACAGATTTACCAACGATTTGGCGTGTCCCGTTCCAATGCTCGGCGTTAATCCACGCCATGAACGTCATTTCGTCCACGTTCAGCTTCGGGGTGCTTTCAACAGTGACAAAAACATCGCTGCCTTCGCCACCAAATTCCAACGCCTTTCCAAATTTTCCGTCAACCCATGTAGGGTTATCAATTACGCCTTCGTGGTTGTTACCGCTAAGGTCTTCAGCACTGTCACCTTTCCCCTCATCATAAGGGTGATATACCACCAAGCCGTCCAAAAATTCTGCCGGACCGATAGACATAGCGACGGAGGTCAATACCAAAAGCAGTGCGATGGATAAACAAGTAGCCAATTTCATTGTCGAGTTTCCTCCTTATAGGTAAAGATAGGGTATTATAACAAACGGGAAAATGTGTGTCAAGGGAAAATCAGGACATTCTGCTTTCAATCGTTTTCTCGCTCGCGTATTCGTTTTGCCTGTATACATCAAACGTTCAAGCCGAGTTGGTTGCTTAATTCCATCAAGCGTCTATTAATTCCTGTTTTGTCGATGCGGTTCCCGTCTACAAATTCTTGATATCCGGGCAACAGTGCCTCTGGAATCATTATACGTGAATTGGCTTCGCGTAGTGCCAACAGTCCCATAAAAAGCTGCATCTCTGGTGAATGAGCCGGTATGAAGTCCTCTAAGGCTTGGCGTAGGTCGGATTCTGTGAGCCTATCGCGTTGGTTGTGTCTCGCGATATTATGCGCACGTTGGACAATCAGGAAGAGATCTCTCCAAGTCAACCCGTCCGTCTCTGGACCTCCAACAAGTTCTCGGAAATTAATCTCATTTTCGGTTTGCCCTTGACAGAATATTCTTAAAATTTCCATTCTACCTTCAGCGATTGGTGGTAGCATGATGAACTTAGTGTCAAAAATACCGTACTGACGAAAGATCTGTGGCATCAAGTCTGGGCGGTGTGATGCGCCGACCCATATTACTCGACCGTGTAGGGATGGATCACTGATAGCGGTCACAAGGCTTTGGGGGAACGGCTGTCGTTCTTCGGGATGCATACTCGTATGCGGCGGTGCCTGCTCAATTTCATCCATAAAGACAACTACTGGTGAAATTCCGCGAATAAAACTTATAGCGGCGTTCAGGTTGCGATCATAAGAATTCCCGTTTTCATTGATGTTGATTGTTACCTCACCCACCTGATTGGCATACCGGAGTTGCACGAACGTCATATTTGCTTCACCAGCGATTAACTGCGCCGCGTAGATCTTGCTGGTACCCGGTGGTCCAAGGAAAAGGACACCCCGCGGCACGCGCCGAAGATCCCGATTTTTCATACCCTCTGCAATATCCCGAATGGCATCCACGACATACCAACCATCTCCAGAGTTTCTCTGACTTTCACCGAGTTCAAGGACCCCGTGACTAAAGGTTCTGATACTCTCACGCCGGTATCTCACAAGCGGTTCACCACCGGCTTTCTGTTCAGCGGATTCCGCCTGCCGCACAACATCATGAATGCCAAAAAGGTTCAGTCCTATGGTCTCTTGTGCTAAGACTTCTCTATCGCGATCGTCCCCGAGAGTTTTACGCATCTGCGATGAAGTGTCCGAAATGATATGTAGGTGTTCGATGAACTGACGCCGTTCGGAATAGTTAGGGAACGGAATTTCTATCACAGGAATCTCTGGATTGACAGTGAGACTTGGATGAATGTCGAATCTATTTTGGGTGAGAAGTAAAATGGTGTGTCCACGTCTCCGGATGTCTAAGTCGGAAGCCCAATTTTGGATCCGGCTGAAAAAACGATGCAAATCATAACTAGTTCCACTGCTCAAAGAAAGGTCGTTCGGTGCCAGCTGCTCCAGAAAATTGATGACTAAGCCAACTTTCGCTCTACCTTGCTGCAAGAGAGCGTTTAGTTGCTCTTGTAACTCCTCCGAAGGCTCAGAGCCGACATGCATAAACGGATCTTTATGCAGATCATCAACTGCCAAGTTGGCGTTAATCCTTCGGTGTTCGGCCTCCTTGTCTTCCTCATATTCGGCTGGGATAAGCTTTAACAATTTCTGCGTATTCCGCCACCGCTCAATATTCGGCCAAATAATGCCTTGTGATGCATTGTATCCAAGAACTAGATCACAGCCCAACATGTTAAGTTGCTCCATGATGAAGTCGAAGGCGGGCAAGTAACCGTAAAAATCATCGGGCAATAGATCTTGCACGTTAAAATGGAGCAGAAATTCGTGTGCGGAACCTGCGTTGTAATGTCTTTTTATCGCTTCCCAAAACATTCTGGTCTCCGGTATAGGATGTTAAATTTTTTGTGGGTAGATATAAACAGGCAGGTATAGAGAAGATAGTGGGTACGCTTTTCAACGTACCCGACGGTATTTTAGCGACTGGTCTTGATATCGCCCCAAGTCGTAGTTAATTTCGCCTTCGCATCAACAGCGGTAGCTAAAGGCATTACCTCGTTAATCTCATCGGCACTCAAAGCGCGGTTCCAGAGACGAACTTCGTCTATCGCACCTGCGAAGACATAATTAAGCCGCTCACAATCCTGCCCGATTCGCCACGGATCGTCGTTAGCATTCAGGGCACCCGGTACATCGCCTTCTGCAACTGCTTCACCGTTAATGTAGATTGTCCCGGTATTCGTATCGTTGGTAAAAGCGACATGAACCCATTCACCGGTTGCTGGAAGATCGGTTGTAATGTCGGCGCGACCACCTTCGGTCTCAAAGCGGAGTTTGAAAACACCACCTTCACTAAACAGACCGTATTGTGTTCTACCTGAACAGCCGCCGTGGACGGATTTACCAACAATCTGGCGGGTCCCGTTCCAGTGATCGGCGTTGATCCATGCCATAAACGTACACGCATTCACATTCAACGCATCCGTGCTTTCAACAGTAACGAACACATCGCTGCCATCACCACCAAAGCGAAGTGCGCCACCGAATTTTCCAGAATCCCACTCGGGATTGGAAATTTCGCCATCGTGACCGTTACCACTCGCATCTGCAGCAAGAGAGCCTGATCCTTCATCGTAGTGGTGAATTAGGATGAGTCCCTCTTCAAGGTTAGCCGAGACGAACGGTGTGAATAACATAGACACTGCTATGAAAAAACACACAGTCCCATAAAGAGAGAAATTACAAGTCGGTATTAATTTTTTCATCGTGTTGCCTCCTTGAAAAATATAGAATAGTATAACAGGTTTTTTATAACCCTGTCAAAGAAAAAACACTATCAGTAGAACGTTATTAAACCGTATTAAGATTCACGGAGATACCTGATCTGACGGAAAACCTGATTTTCAACTTGACACCTGAGAGGAATTCTGTTAATATGAACGCGACTTATACAGAGTCCTTAAATCTGATGCCACATCCACTTGTCAAATCTCAATCTGGTGGAAAAACTAACCAGTCCTGAATAGGAACTGAAACAAAAAATATGAAGAAAGCACGGGGCGATTTGACCCGTGGAAGTCTTTTTAGACACCTTCTGCGGCTCGCAGTACCGATAATATTTAGTTACATTCTTCAAGATGCCTTCAATATTGTTGATATGATTTTCGTCGGAAGACTTGGTCCAGGTGCAATAGCTGCAGTTGGCATAAGTGGAAATTTGCTTCGTTTAATCGGTGTTTTCTCACTCGGTATCTCAACAGGTGCTGGGATTATGGTCGCGCAGTACCTCGGTGCTCGAAACCTCGCGCAAGCTGAGCACATCGCGATGCAGGCAATTTTCCTGGCTGTTTTCTTTTCTATTGGCGTTAGTCTGGTCGGTTACCCACTGGCGGAATACGGTCTACTTGCTGTCCGAATGGTGGACCCAGAGGTCCTACGTCTCGGCACAACTTACATGCATATCACGCTCTTGGGTATCAGTACGATGTTTGTGTCAATGGCACTCGGTTCCATTTTTCGCGCAGGTGGGGACGCCATCACTCCGATGGGTGTGCTGATTTTTTCAACACTAATTAACATCGTGTTGGATCCGTTGTTAATTTTCGGCTTGTGGGGGTTTCCGAAGCTCGGCGTAGCCGGATCGGCGTATGCGACGCTCATTGGACGTGGAGCTGGTGTGGTTGTACTGCTTTATTTCTGTTGGACAGACCGCGCACCAGTTTCACTGCGGAGAGTTCAATTTCGGATAGACTTCTCGGAAATGATTGACATCCTACGTCTCGGTGTTTATAGTTCTATGCAAGGATTTTGGCGGCATATATCGAGACTCGGTTTCCTGTGGGTAATCGGACCCTACGGCAAAAATATCGTTGCCGCATATACAATCTGCATGCGTCTTCGGATTTTGGTAATGAATCCTGGGTTCGGTATAGCGAATTCAGTGTCACCATTGGTTGGGCAGAATTTGGGGGCGAATCAGATGGAACGCGCCGAAAAATCAACGCGGATCGCGAATCTTTTCGGTGCTGTTCTCATGGCAGGCATCGGGGCAATTTTCCTCATTTTTCCTCAGATGTTCATTCGGATCTTCACACCCGACACGACTGTCATCGAGATCGGTGCTGTTTACCTGCAGTTTCTATCTCCAACATTTGGATTTATCGCTTTTTCGCTTATTTTGGGAAAAGCACTCAATGGAGCTGGTGATACGCTCTCTCCGATGGTGATTACGCTTGCCTCGCAGGTAGGGGTCGGATTAGGACTTGTGATACTACTGTCACACCTAATTGGACTCAACGGTGTTTGGTTGGGTATTGCGCTCTCGAATGTCGTACAAGGTGTCGTAATGTGGCTCTGGTATCGGACAGGAAGATGGAAAACAATAAAAGTTATGAAAAGGGTGCCGAAAGCGGCGTAGGAAAACCGCAGCACTGCTCGGCATCCCAAGCAGCTTTGGAAGGAGTTAATTAAATAATGGAAGACTACAAAGGCTACGAAAATCCACAACTGGTTATCTCTGCTGAGGAATTGAAAAGCACGCTCGACGATGAAACCTTCTGTATCGTCGATACGCGACCGACTTATGAATATTTGCGCGGGCATATCCCCGGCGCACTTCATTTAGACTTGTTCGGTCTCAGTCTCATTGATACCAGCAAAGAGACGTTTGATACCTTTATGTGGATGATAGCGTATCTATTTCAGCAACGCGGGCTTGATCCGAGTATGCCAATTGTGTGGTATGAAGACATCTCTGGAACGCGAGCGTCCCGGGGATTTTGGTTTTGTGAGTATTTAGGACATCCAGATACCCGTTTGCTCGATGGAGGTTTCAAGGCATGGTTAGCGGCGGACGGACCTGTGAGTACAACAGGTGTTGAACCACCGGAGGTACCACCCTTCCCAATAAACCCATACCACGACGCGCACATGGATGCTGATGTTATCCGTGCTCTCTTAAATCGAGACGATTTTGTTCCGCTTGACACGCGCACCGATGATGAGCACTACGGCAGGGTCGCCCGTGCAGAACGTCCAGGCGCGATCCCTGGTTCTATTCACATTGAATGGCTCGATAACCTTGACGAAGCCGGGGCTTTTAAATCTGCCGATGAACTCCGACAAATGTATGAAGCGGTCGGGATTACACCCAACAAACAGGTAATGTGCTACTGACAGGGCGGATACCGCTCTTCCCAAGCCTATTTGGCGTTGCGACTTTTGGGATATCCAAAGGTAAGCAACTACATCGGCTCGTGGAAAGAGTGGGGTGACCGGCTGGATTTGCCGGTCGTAATTCCGCAGGCTTCGTGAAGTTAAAACAGACGGAATCCAGCTATTACTTTAGCAACTTCAGCTGGACATTCGTGAGGTAAGTAATGCCCAGCGTTGGGAATCCAAACCCATTGGATATTCGGATTGGGCGGAATGCGCAACTGTTGTTCAGTGAAATCATTCCGTCCCATACCCCCAAAAACTTCATAAATCGGGATGCGTGACTGCTCAAGGTAAGTGTAGGCGTCAAAAATTTTGACGGATTCCCAAAAACTGTCCCAGACTTCGGGATTAAAACGGCTCCGCGTCTCTTCAGATTTCCGCTGAATCTGTGTGACAGCGGTTTCGGACAGCGAACCATAAAATCGTCCGGGGTCAAAAGAACTACCAGCAGAGGAGAGGCTTGTCCATCCTTCCAATAGGATAAGTCCAGCAACACACGATGAATGCCTCGCGACCTCCATTGCGACCATACCACCGAGGCTATGTCCAACAATTATGAATCCTTGAAGCCCCAAATCGTCTGTTAGATGTCCGACATCCTCAGCAAGATCGGCTAATGTGAATGGTTGCGTAGGCACAGGACTCTGCCCATGCCCACGAAAATCGAGAGAGATACAACGTTCGTTCTTTGGTAATCCTTCGATCACCTCCGCCCAGTCCGATGAATCACACCCAGTGCCGTGTAGAAAGAGTAGTGGCTGACCTGAGTTATCTGAATCTAAATAAGCCATCTCTCCGCAAGACATTTGGATTGTTGGCATGGTGTCCGTCCCACTCTAAGTTATAGGTTCCAAATCTGTGCAGCAGTCCCACCGAGGATCAGATCCTTATCATCTGCTGTCAAGAAGGGCAATCCCTCCCGAATCAACCGTAACTCATCGGCTAAAGATGGCCAGTTGTGTTTTTGTCTGTGGTGTCCGGGGTATCCTGTGCCCCACACTGTCCGCGCTGCCCCGAAAGCCGAAATCAATTTCTCAATGAAAGGGTGAACATCTGTGTACGGAAAATCTTGGTCAGAACGTCCGGCGACATCTGATAATTTGAAGTAGACATTATCGTATTGAGCGAGTTCTACGATTGGCTGGAAAGCTGATTCGTCAGTATCTATCTGTGGGTATCCCATGTGGTCGAGGATGAGTGTAAGATGTGGGTACTGTTGCGCAATAGCGGCAACTTGGTCGGCAAATTCAGCGCGCAAATGAAATTGGATAATGGCGTCCAGCGCAGCGATTTCCTCCCACATCGCTTCGTTCTGTCGGGTCAGCAATATTTTTTCGTCAGGGTAGTACATCGGATGGAAACGGTACCCTACTAAGCCTCGCTCTTTTATCCAATAGCGGACCTGCTCTGCATTCTTCGGATCTTGTGGATCAATTAAACCGTGTCCGATGAAGCGATCTGGAAAACGCGCGACCGAGTCAGCGATATAACCGTTATCCCAAGTTGACCAACTCGTCTGCACAAGAACTGTCCAATCTACACCGTGTGCGTCCATCTCCGCCAAAAGTTCATCGGCGGTTCCAGGTTCATCTGGATAGGAATTCCAAGTCGGCGCAGTCGGACCAACTGGATACTTCGGAGGATCAATTTCCCAAACATGAACATGGGTATCTACAACCATTTAAAACTCCTTGGTGGCTGGAATTTAAAACAGAAACTGTGCGTCCACCATTTCCCCGGCACCTAACGTCACTCCTGCTGGCACTGTAATCAACCCGTTTGCCAATACCAGGGAATGAAGAATACCTGACCCTTGGGGTCCCGTTGTTGCTGCGGTGTATTGCCCATTGGATTCAGTGAGAATCGAGCGCATATAATTAACGCGTCCGTCTCTGTTGGTGACAGATTCTGACAAAGTGGCTTTGAAGGTCGGACGCAATAAATCTACGTGTCCCGCCATTTTCAAAAGCGCGGGTCGCACAAAGAGTTCAAACACAACAAGCGAAGAGACTGGATTACCGGGCAATCCAAAAATTGGTTTTCCGTCGGCGATGCCGTAAGCCTGTGGTTTCCCCGGTTTCATAGCGACGCGCCAGAAGTTAATCTCACCCAATTTACCCAAAACACTTTTTACAATGTCGTGCTCACCTACTGAAACGCCACCACTTGTGATTAGCGCATCGGCTTCCGCTAGTGCCGCACGAAAGATTCGCTCTGTTTCTGCCTCGTCATCGCGGGCAATTCCCATATCAATCGGTATACCGCCAGCCTCCTCGACTTGGGCATAGAGACCGTAGCGGTTGCTGTCCCGAATTTTTCCCGGTTCCAGTGACTCACCGAGCGGTGTCAGTTCATCACCTGTTGAGACAATCGCAACGGTAGGCTTACGATGGACCGAGACCTCCGCGCAATTCAAAGAGGCAAGCATTGAGATCTCTGGCGGACGTAGGTGCTTCCCTTTTCCCATGACTAGGGTGCCTTCCTTGACACTTTCACCTGTGAAACGGACGTTTTCAGAATCCTCAACACTTTCAAAAATCTTGACAGTATTACCTTCTTGTTCGGTGACTTCCTGCATAACGACCGCATCAGCACCTTCAGGCATCATTGCACCGGTCATAATACGCGATGCTTGCCCTGCCTCGACCTGTTTTGTAGGCGCATACCCTGCAGCGATCATCTCTGCAACTGATAAAACAGCCGGGTTATCTTTGGAAATATCCTTTACGTCTGCTGCACGCACCGCATATCCATCCATCGCCGAATTGTCAAATGGTGGGATATTTTCAGCAGCATGCAGCCCCTCTGCGAGAACATAACCGGTACAGTTAAGAATACCTCGCGTTTCCGTTGGTAAAACCGGGATTGTATTTAGCATCTGTTGACGGGCTTCTTCGACACTTAGCATATAATTTTTCCCCTTTGCATATAATCTCATATCCAATATAATAAAGCATCACACTGATAAGTGCAAGCCCATCTTTACAAACTTCTAACCCTACCTCATCCGCTGGCGAGGTTTCTAACCTAGCCATTAACTGCCTCTTACCAATAACCAAATCACTATTCAACTTCACTTGACATTGGCGCGATAGTATGATATAATATTCCGCAAATCAAGAGGCAATCATTCCTCAAGTAAATCAGGTTTCCTTTATGATACGCGGTAAGACTTTCCTCAAGACACTAAAATTCGGAAGTAACCTGAAAGCCTGCATTCTAATAGGTTTATGTGTCTACGTCGTGCTCCTAAGCATCACTGTCTTAACGCATGATCATACCGGACATGACTATTTTGAAGATACCTGTACAGCCTGTTTCTATAACAGTCAGCATCTCAGCGTTGAAATCAAATCCTTTGCATTCATCTTTCCACTCCTTTACTGTGTTACACTCCCACTTTATGAAGCCGTTTTTCTCCCTCTAAAACTCACTACGAACACGCGTAGTCGTGCCCCACCTATATTCTCCAATAAACTTTCAATTGCTGTCTGTTAAAAGGACGAAATTTATTAGGGCTTGCGCAATGTGCTAACGTGTAGGTTAGGTTAAATATAGTTAAACTTAACACAAATGACGAAGCATCTCATTTGCTGCGTAAGTCTTGTTATCACTGATTTACATTACCAGACGACTCATATTATAAGGACGGGTGGTCTATAACCGTCCGCTGATAAAAAATGGAGAATATAATGTTTATGTCCTCTTTTCAACGCTGCTTTTCTGTCGCCATTTCTCGATTAATTTTACTGAGTCTCGTCTCACTCCTTCCCTTTATTGGTGGTTGCGGTGAAGATGATAATCCTATTGTTGATGAAGATGATCATGTCGAAGAAGAAACCTTTCATGCCGATGCCGACGGCTTTGTTTTGGAAGTTGATGGAGCCGAAGTCTATCGCCAGTTTCAAGGCACTGAGACCGGTGGTCTTACCCTGGGTGTCGGCGAAGAAATTGAAGTCCATGTCGTATTTCTCAACGCGCTCGGTGCCGAAATTCACATTGGCGAAGAGGAAGACGGAGACGAACATGGACATGATGAAGAAGAAATCTTCGCCTTGAGTTTGACCGGGTACGACTCAGCGGTTATTGACATTCACCTCTCTGAAGACGGAGACGAGCATGAAGAAGAAGAACACGAAGGTGAAGAGCATGAAGAAGAAGAGCACGGTGAAGAAGGTGCGGTGCCTTTTGAAGTCGTTGGACTGAAAGTCGGGACAACGCAAATCACTTTACAACTGCTTCACGGTGACCACCCTGACTTCACGGCAGCACTCCCTATACCTGTGACCGTTCAATAGGAGAAATAAATGTCTATGTTAGGCATTTGCACCTCTCTGTTCGGACCTTTTCGGGTAGGTGTGCTTTTTAAGTGCACCTACCTATTCGTGTTAATTGTTGGAATCGTATGTCTGACCTGTTATCACGGAGATGCCCAAAGTACTTCGGACACAACTCGATCTCTTAAAGGAGAGGTCCGCGAAGCACGGAATGGCACCCAACTCATCGGGGTTGCCGTCCATATTGGTGGTCTTCAAAAGAGCATGCGAACCGATGCAAACGGACAGTTTAAGTTTGACGGAGTACCGGAAGGGAAGCAGACGCTTCGGTTCATGAAAGTCGGTTATCAGCAACTTGAACAGATAATAGATGTCAACGCATCTACGCCTTATATTCAGATAGAGTTGGAGACGCTACCCTTTCAACTCGAAACCATTAGGATATACGGTTCAAACAGGGAGCTTTCACAGTTTGAGGAAACGACTGACTTGACCCTCGGTGAAGCTGAACTCCAGAGAAGAGTCGGTATGACCTTGGCGAACGCGCTGGCGAACGAGACAGGCATTTCGCAACGAACGATGGGGAAAGCAGTCGCACGTCCTGTTGTTCGCGGGTTGGGTGGTGATAGGCTGCTTATCCTTGAAAACGGTGAGCGGACAGGCGACAAATCCGCATCCAGTGCTGACCACGCTGTGTCAATTGACCCAACGACTGCAGAAGGTATTGAAGTTACGCGGGGTCCAGCATCGCTCATCTACGGATCAAGCACCTTGGGTGGCGTTATCAACGTCAAAAATAATAATATCCCTCAAGTTTTACCAAAACGGCTTGACATGCATCTGACATTCCAGAGTGAATCTGTGAACTCTGGTTTGACCGGAACAACAGGCTTTACCGTTCCAATCGGTGATTTTGCGGGAAATTTAGAATGGAACCGGCGGCTTGCATCTGATACGCATACGCCAATCGGTGTGCTCGAAAACACTGCACTTTCAAACGTCAATTATTCAGGTGGTGCCTCACTAATTAAACCGTGGGGATTCATCGGTGCCTCCGGGAGTAACTACCGTTCGGATTATGGTATTCCAGGTTCACCAGAGGGACATATCACCGGCGTTAACATCGCACTCGACAAACAACGTTATGAAGGACAGATGGAGTACCGCTTCAATACCTCAGTGCTTGAAAAGGTAAAACTCCAGACAGCCTACACCCGTTACCAGCACCAAGAGTTAGAGTCAAACGGGACACTTGGTGTAGAATTCGGTCTGCTAACCTACAATGCTTCAGCGATGCTGCATATCTTGGACAATGCTATTGCGGGTGTTTCTGGTGAGTACCGAGACCATGCAACAGGCGGGTTTTACTGGACACCGCATACCCGTGAGTTCGCACTCGCGGGTTTCTATCTAAACCAGCATACCTTCGACAAACTCACTGTACAAAGTGCTATCCGCTACGACCTTAGACGTTCGGAACCCTTCAGACCCGGCACGGTGATCCGAGCTGGAACCGTTCAACGCCGCGATTTTAACGGTCTGTCGGCGGCAATCTCTGGAATTTACCACTGGACGGATAAGCTAAACATCGGTACCTCCTTCATGAAGACGTTCCGCCCACCCGGTATCGAAGAGCTTTTCAGTGATGGACCGCACTTGGCTGTCTACTCCTATGAAATAGGGAACGCCGAGTTGGAATCTGAGATCGGATATGGTGCTGAGTTGTTTACCAGATACTCAACTGACAGACTCAAACTAAATTTTGTCCTGTTCCGGAATCGGATATACAACTACCTCATTCCGACGAACACCGGTGAAAAGGAGTGGGGTAGCGGTGCAGCGGGATGGTTGTGGATTTATCAATACATGGGGCATGATGTTCTGATGAACGGGGCTGAGGTCCAGATTGGTGGTGAAGTTCTGCCGCAGGTTCACCTCCAATTCGATATGAGTTACGTCTATGGATTTCTTACATCCAACCGACGACCATTGGAACGTATCCCTCCGCTCAACGGCAAAGTTGTTCTCAGCTACGCTCCTGCCCCTTTCCATTTCCACGTGACATCCCGTTTTTCAGGAAGCCAAAACCGTCTCGGTGAATTTGAAGAATCCACAGATGGGTATCTTGTCTATGATATCGGCGGGTATCTCAATTTCTCGTGGTGGCAGCTTCAGAACATGGTGGTTTTCGAGATTGAAAATCTTCTCGATACAGAGTACCGCGAACACCTATCCCGTATCAAATCCGTGATGCCAGAACCAGGACGGAACGTGAAATTTCTATATAAACTTAATTTTTAGTCCAAACTGCAAGGCGAGGAGTGACACTAATTAAATCCCTTGCCTTCGTTTTTTAGGAGATACATTGAAAAAGCATTTTAATCAAGAATGGGTGGACAACACCGGTGCGTGCCTCTCTTTCGCGTGTGCTGTACATTGTCTCGCGATGCCGCTTTTAATCGCAGTTTTGCCTTTGATTGGGTTGGGCTTCCTTGCGAATGAACGTGCTGAATTGGTCCTTATCAGTGGTGCAATTGCACTGGCAATCGGGAGCTTAGCCTGGGGCGTGCGACACCACCGGAGATGGCGAGCATTGTTGATACTGATAGTGGCATTGGTATTCATCGCCACCGCTCGGACAGCCGTTGAAGGCATTTTTGAAGTGGTCTTCTACAGTGCTGGCGGAATTCTACTTGCATCTGCACATCTCGTGAATCGGCACCTTTGCAAAACCTGTCCAGCATGCGAGCGTGAGGGTGTAAGTGATTTACACTAATTTACAAAGAAATAGGCGCGGTCGCAAACCGCGCCTTTACCTCACATGATCACTTAACTTATGAACCACCCGCAATTATCTTATTCTGTGTGTAAGGCTTCGATTGGGGACAGATTCATCGCTTTTATTGCTGGATATAATCCGAAAAGGATACCTATCGAATCGGAGATAAAGCGTCCCTCTTAAATATCCCAATCCATTGCTTTGGCAAAAGAAGCATTCACCCCATTATAACTCGTACGGGTTTCAGCACCGCCAGCGACTTGCGCAGGAACACCACCGTATACTGCTATTTGCGGCACAGTTAGCGTAACGGAAGGACACTCCGCCTCAATCGCTAAAACATCTTCATATTTGAAGTATTCATTGCTACGATTCGTAATCCAAACGTCACCCACCTTCTTGATATTTATGCAATACATCGTGAATTGGTTAATGCCACCCTTTTTTCGTGCTTCTTCAAGGACAATCGTTCTTGCACCGTCACCGATAGCGATCATCGCAAGCACTGAAGCGATCCCAATGATAATTCCAAGAATGGTCAGCAATGAGCGTAATTTATTCGCATAAATCGCAGCAAAGGCGACGGATATTCCTTCAATCACGCGCATCTCGCTACTCCTACCGGTTTGAATTGCCTCTTCTACACTACTAATCGGAACGTTTTAAGCGAAGCACACCTCTCCGTTCTGTACCAACGTAAAACATATCCTTATCAACAACGAGGGAAGTCACAACTCCTGAAATTGCTGGGGCGACCTGTTCCCAAGTATCTGTATTACACTGTAGGTGATGGATACCTTCATCGTTAGCCCCATAAATTAAATTCTCTGCTGTAGCTAATGATTTGATGACTACTGGTTCCCCAGATTTATCGGTAAGCATATACCAGATAATGCCGTCTTTTGAATTGAACACCCCTTTATCGGTCGCAACATGAACCGTTGAATCCGTAAAGGCTATCTCTTTGAAATATCCAACAGACTGCGGCAGGTTTGGTGTAATATCGTTCCAACTGTCACCACCGTCAAGCGATTGCAGGAGGTGACCATCACGTTTACCAACGTAGATGGTTTTTCCTGATACAGCGATTTTAAAGCCTCTTGATAAAGTGTCTCGTGAAAGTTCGCCAATCTCCTCTACACCCGTGCCCTGCCATTCCGAGTCGCCAGGTTCCCATCGAAAAAGTTTATAGTTATATTCCATGTAAAGGGTCTTACCACTAACTGCGAGACTCCCCCATAAACCTTCCCACATCAATTCGTATGCCAATGAAGAATCCGATTGGACCCGCATTAGCTGTTTTAAGAACCCCTCTGCTCCAAAATCAGGGTTCTCTCGTATTATTTCGCTCGATAGCGGATCAGCTCCTGAAGAAAAGGTAATTATAAGATCCTGCCCCATTTGCCGTTCGTCTTTGAAATTGAAACTTCTTCCACCTAACACATGGCACATTAGTTTTCTCGATTCAAGAGAAGGAGGGCTTTCTGGAATGGAGGCTAACACATTGCCATCGGTAGATAACTGGAAAATAGCGGTTTCGGAATTACGACGAATTCCTTTTACATAGAGCAGGCCATCAGCTTCTATTACTTGAGAAATGCGTGGTGTTTCCTTGAACAGGAGTCTATTAACTTCTAACGCTACGTTGACAGCGTCCCACGATCTACCTTCGTCGGTTGACATGACAAGATTTGGACCCACCCTCGCGTAAAGTGTGCAAGACCTATCTGGCGTGGAACCCGTCACTAAACTGTCCACACGACTCTCAAACCTTGTATTAAATCGATGCCATGTTTTACCACCATCGGTAGAGCGATGAATCCCGGTGCTTCCTCCAGTATAGAATGTATTTTCGTCCAATGCCACTGTCCTACCTACACTAAACTGCATAGGCGTAATACCTGAAGATTCTATAGAGGTCCAGGTGTCTCCACAATCAATTGAGTGTGCTATTACACCGTCATCCTTTCCTATCACTAAGAGCGTTTCCGCTGCAGCGAGTAGTGTCATGTTGGGTAGCACACCTATTAGGAGCGAGGTATCGGCAGGCGTTATGTCTTCCCATGAATTGCCGCCATCAGAGGAGCGAAATATCCACCACGAACGCTTCTCACTTTCCCACAATTGCTTAAAATTTTCTTCTGGCGTTCCGCCACCTTCCAAAATATTCACTGAAACAGCGACATAAATCTGTTCTTCAGACATCACTAAAGCGTTGACATCCACAATGTCATCTACCGGCAGTTGCAAATGTTCCCAAGTTCCTGCCTTAAGTCGGTAGATCCCAAGCGAAGTGCCTGCATACAGCGTGCCTCGATTCACTCCTAATGAATTAATGCAGGAGTGTTCCATTAAGCGACTGTCCAAGCCATCGCTTATGTCTGTCCATGTATTGCCAGCATCATCGGATCGGAAAATGCCGTCGCTAAGGCAGAGGTAAAAGGTATCTTCTGTGATTCGTAATTCTCTCACATATCCTTTTGGGCAAGGACCAATTAAGTTCCATGTTTCACCGTCATCAGTTGAAGCGAATAATTCATGAGATGGAATAATATAGAGTGTGCCATCGTGTTCTGCTATAGGAATACTGCCGTGCGTATCTCGACCCAGAAAATCGGCATTGACCAATTGCCATGCTTCTTCACCGGCTGCTAATTTGTAGATACTCTCATCTCCAATAACCGCATAGAGCGTATTTTCCTCAGTCGTAGACAGGGTATTTACTGAGCGTCGTATGCCCGGTTCATTCGTCTGAATCCAATTCATAATGCCCTCCATGAGATCGTCCGCGTCTTGGAAGTTGCCCAATGTTTCGCGAACTATAGGTTCTTCCTTTTTTAATCGCTTCCGAGCGCGATGGAGTTGGCTTTTGATCGTGTTCGGAGATACCTCCAGAAAGTCACCAATTTCTTCACAAGTCATTTCACTCAGGTAGTGAAGTGCCACTGCTGTCCGTTCACGCGCCGGTAGTAGTTGAAGCAGGTACTCAACCACTTCGCGTTGTTTTTCCGTCGCCAACTTTTCAGTTTGTTCCGCCATATATTCGGCATAGAACAGTGCCTCTATTTCTGCCTTACTCATCGCTTCTAAGGATTGAATCGAGATTCTTTTCTCACCGAGCCATGTAAGGAAGCGACGAGTAGCAATCATATAAAGCCATCCCGAAAATCGGTTAGGGTCCCTCAGCGTGCCAAGTTTTTCATAAGCCCTAAGGAAAGTATCTTGCGTAATTTCTTCGGCGACGTGATAGTCTCTTACCCGTCTCCATACAAACGCGTGTATCTGTTTCTCGTATTTCTTGACAAGAGCAGTGAAAGCTGCTTCGTCGCCTGTCAAAATACGTTCGACCCATTTAGCATCGTCGTTTTTCATCGGTATTCTCCATTCAATAAAATTGCCTCGTGACCCGTGACACGCATAATGTGGAAGAGGGTTGCATATTCGTAATTTCGGTTTTTCTCGGTATCTTCAAATAAATAATACTGCCTTATGACCTGTGACACATATTATAGGGAAATCGGTTGCATATTTTATAGTAAAGGCAATAAAAAAATAGGCATTATTAACGGACCTGAGATCCGCTCTTTGTAGGAGGGGTTTGTAACCCCGACTCTTTGCAAGTGTCCGTGTAATCGTAGGTTTTACTATAAATGCGGCGCGAAAATGCATAGATTAAGCAATGAGAAGTTTGAATTTATCTGGAAGAATAACGAAATATAAGGAAAGATGTGCGAAAATTGGATGGAGTGTGAGGTAGTTTACTGCGGGATTTCGGATCTCAAGCAAGAATCCGTTCCTAGTAGTGCGATTTATCGCACGTCGTGCAGCCCAAAATTACCTAATTTATTTTTAAACTATCGTTAGGGGATATGCGGACAAAAAGTAGCAACTTGGGTTGTTATGACCACAAACTGCTTGGAGCAATATCAACGAACCTGCCCCGTTAGCATCGTTTTTTCGCGTTGTGCTTTGAGTTCTCGCCAACGCGTGGGAAGTTTGCCTGCCGCCTCAGCAGCACGAAAACTGGTATCAAATACCTCGACGGTTGATAGAAACTCACCATTCTCTCCCTCACCGCCGAAAACATAGATTTTATCCTTAACTATTGCCACACCAAAGGGCGTCTTGCCCGTTGGCATTGGTGGAATATCGCTCCACTCATCTGTCTCAGGAGTATATACATCCACAGCCGCCGGATCCTTACGGAGTCCATCTCGCCAAACGAAACCACCAATCAGATAGATTTGATCGCCAACAACGACCGTCGAGGAATAAAGCCTCAAGTCTAATATATCGTTTTTCTTTCGCCATCGATTTGTTTGAGGATTATATTCCTCCATGACCGTAAGAAAGGTGCTACCCGGATTACCCACTTGTGGCCATCCACGTCCCCCAACGATATAAATGCGATTGCTGACAACGCCTACACCGAAGTAATCGCGCCGGGTCGGCATTTTGGTGCGCTTCGTCCATGTATCGGTCCGCGGATCATAGGCTTCAACGCGATCTGTCCATTCGAGCGAATTAGGAGTCTTCTTATTGAAATCCGCTAAACCCCCGATCATATAGGCTTTTCCAGAAACTACACCAATGCCAAAATTGATACAAGGATACGGCATATCCTGTTTCCTAACCCATGTATCGGTTTTGGGGTTGTATGCCTCCACAGTATCCAAAAATTTGAAGTTTTCACCGCGATTATCTATCCCATTATATCCCCCAAAGACATAGATAGTTCCATCAATGACCGCCGTTCCAGCATTAGCGCGTGGTGTCGGCATATCTGCAACTTTCTGCCAGGTGTTCATTTCTGGGTTATAGACTTCTACAGTTGAAATTCCAAACGGACCACGTCCATTTTCAAAGAGGGTGCCACCGATGAGATAAACTTTATTATCTACGACAGTAGTGGAGAAACTTTTTCTCTTGGTCGGGATTTCGGTTATCGGTTCCCAATGTGAAATAGTAAGCTTGGCGAAGTCCTGTCGCGCGTTGGATACTGTAGTTTTTTCAGTAATTTGTGTGCCTGAATCACCATTTTTACCAGCAGACATAGCCCGTCCAAGTTGATTCCTCACAGCTGGTTTTGATTCAATATCAAGGACGATTGGGGCATCAATGATTTTAATGGTCGCTTCAGCTGCCGATTTGAAACTATAGGGCTTCTGAAATCGAATAAGATATTCATTGCTTCCACTGAGCAGCAAGGCAATCAATACCAGAGCACTGCCAAAAGCAACCCACGGTAGCAACGGTTTGCCAACTGGAGGCGGTGCCGGTTTCATGTTGGCGACTTGACGCATGATGTTCTCAGGCAAATCGACAGGTAGTCGGAAGCTGCCAAGAATTTCGCTAATCAGGAGTTGTTCTTCTTCTTGTAAACGCTGTCGTGCCCGGCGAAGTCGGCTCTTAACCGTATTCACAGACACACCTAAAAAATTGCCTATCTCCTTTGTCGTCATTTCACCGAGGTAGTAGAGCGTCACCACTGTGCGTTGACTCTCTGGTAGTTTTTCGAGAAGTTGTTTGACGATTTCATAGCGATGCTCGGCGTTTTCTCGTTCGCGCTGCTCTGATATATAACGTATATAAATGGATTTCTCTATCTCGCGCGCGTCTGTGTTCTCTAACGATTGCGTATTGGTTTTTTTCCGTTGGAGCCAATTAATACAAAGACGATTCGCTATAACATAAAGCCAACCAGCAAACTGATTCGGATTTTTTAATGTGGCGAGTTTTTTGTATGCGTGGAGGAAAGTGTCTTGCGTAATCTCTTCAGCAAAATGAAAGTCGCCGATCTTACGCCACGTAAGTGCGTGAACACCTTTTTCGTACTTTCGGACTAAGGCACCAAAGGCATTATCGTCGCCTGACAAAGTTCTCCGAATCAGTTGAGCATCGTCTTTTACCATCAGAATCCTCCATTTTCAGCCGAAAATATAAACAAGCTTTACGAGTTTCACACAAGTCCTTTCTCTATTTTTCAGTTATAATAACGCCAATCATTTCGTTATTAAAGACACAATTTACAGGGCAAAAGGGTGCATAATTTCCAAAAAAATGAAATGTCCTCTTTTATTGAGATTTTAAAATTAACGAGATGTTATGAAGAAGCAGGGGAAAATACCGCTGACCGTCGGCAGAAAATCGGCAAGGTTGGGGAATTTATCTATAGAGAGCCAGGACGCTCCTATAGTCCACTAAGATGTCTACGATTTTGACAAGGTACTGTAACTATCAGTTGAATCAGACGAGGTATAAAGGAGGTTTACCGCGGAGTGCGCGCGGTCAAAATCTTTATGTGTGTTAATTATTGAAATGAAAAAAGATTTACTCTTGGATCGAAGATCCACTCAGATGTTGGTGAAATTACTATACATGCAGCTATTCCAGCAGCACATGGTACGCAACTTACGGCTCTTTCACTGCTCCCCACATTGTCGTTAATGACAGCGGTTGCGGCAGAACCGACAGAGCAACTACAGGATCAAACCAATCTCCTAATTCATTATAAAATCCAATGTGTGTAAGTTGCGTTCGGGCGCGACTTGTTATATTTACCTTGAAGAGATGAAAGCCGTGGTTGATGCTTTGTTCATACACAAGATTGTCACCTCGTGGATCCCAAACTGGATTCATCGCCGCTTTGCCATCTTCAGGTACAATCCGCTTGAGATCAGTCCCATCATGATTCACGATATAAATGGTCTCTTTATCAACTAAGTCGAAAATCCGACCGATAGGTCGAACATGATTCAACCAAGAAAAGGCGATCTGCTCACCGGTTGCCGACCAAGCCGGTCTCTGCTGCCACGATATGGTATCTTCTGGGAGAACTCGCTTTTGCCTTCCTACGCGAACGTTGACAAGGGTAAGCCGATGGCTTCCAAAATCTCCTCTTGCAAAAGCAATCTCCGTGCCATCGGGAGACCATGCCGGATCAAAGCCGTTCGTTAATTGTTGTTCTTCTTGTTTTCCTAATGTCGCTATGTAGGTGAACCACCCGCGTACATAAGCAAGCTGCTTGCCATCAGGAGACCAGGTTGGATATTCTCTATGTGCTGCTTTCTTGAACACCCGTCTGACGTTTGAACCATCAGCATCCATTAGGTACAGGTCCCAAACCCCATCCCGATCTGACACAAAAAGTATCTCTTCACCGGTAGGTGACCAGGTCGGATGATGGTCTAATGCGAAATTTTGTGTTAACCTTACTTGTTGACTTCCGTCCGGATTCATGGTGTAGATTTCTCGATTTCCATCACGGTTTGAGACAAATACAATCTTACTGGTTTCAGGTGCTTGTGGCCATATACTGTGAATGGTTGAACACAGGAATATCACACCTAAAATACATAGGAGTCTTGTGCATTTCATAAAACCGGTTCTCTGTTTTTTAATTGTCCAGTTAAGCATAATCTAAGTCTATCAGTTAAGTCAGGCAAGTATGAAACGATTCACTGCGGAGCTTGCGATCTCATATAAGAATTTGCGCGGTCAAAATCTTCTGGTCTATTGATATTAAAAAAGGACATCCCTTCAGGGTCAAACCGTTCCCAGACATCAGGGGAGATACATTTTATATGTGCACGCTCCTGCAAGGCATGGACACGCAACTCTGATTCCTGCAGCATCAATTCAATGATCGGCAGACAGCGTTTAGAATAGGCAGCACACAACGTTTGAAGTGTTATCCGTGTCTCATCACTGTCCGAGGGGTTTCTTGCCCTGACTTCCTCGTGGGTGTAAGGCATCACTGCGTCGTATTCACCCAAAACAGAAACCAGATAAGTCAGCAGTTTCGGATCTAAAAACGGGCTATCGCATGCAACGCAAAGAACAGCATCATACGAAGCGTATGTCAAGCCAGTATAGACACCTCCCAACGCACCAGCATTTGGAACGATATCGGCGTACATCCGTAGATCCAAGTGTGCATAATCAGCAGGACTGTTGGTAATAAGGAGGAGTTCATCTGTAACGAGGCGCATGCAACGGATAACATGCCCAATGAGGGAATCTTCTCCAAGCTGCAGCAACGCCTTGTTTTCTCCCATCCGCCGACTCTTACCACCTGCGAGAATAACGCCCGTTATCGGACAAGGCTTTTTATGTGCGTTCAATGACATCGACGATTAATGCTCCTACCTGTTGCAGACTTTCCGTATGGATCAGGTTGCTACGATCCTGTTTCGAGTGGATTTTCAATGCGACGCTGCCCACATCTCCTGCCGTTAACGTAACCACTTCAAATCCACGACTCGCAATCGGAATACTGTCCAATCCAACACCGATCGGCAGATAACGTTCCGACACCTTAATTCCGAGCGACTTGGCCGATGTCCGGAGCACTTCAGCGAGCGTCCGTGTTGTGTGGATCGGTGGAATACCGTAGCGTGTAATGACATTAACAGCGTTTCCAACGCCGAGTCCATCTAAGTTTATAACATAAGTGTGATTGCGGTCATATTCATCAGCATGCTTTTGTATATAACGTAATGCGCCGCACATACCGTATTCTTCTGCACCAGCAGTAAGAAAGGTAATAGATTTTTTCTCGCCACGCGCCATCACCACGCGCGCCACCTCGAGCATAACACCAACGCCAGAGGCGTTGTCAAAACCTCCAGGGGAGTGGTTCTGTGTAAAATTGATTTGCAAAAGCGAAAGGCAAAAAATGGTGATTCCAGCAACGCTCCAGACGATATAATCAGGCAGCCAAACAAAAGTTATAACCTGAATCACTGTTGTGATTGTGAGTCCAATAAGTCCGAGAATCGCGATACCGTAAGCGACTGCACGGATGGCAATTGGCAATATCTGTGATTTGGAATCGTAATGTGCAACGAAAAGTAGGCTGGGGGTATCTCTGTTTTGCTCTACGCCATTTGTTGCGACAATGTTTTCTGAGTAGTGCCTTCTACCAACATTATATAAACCTTCAAACTGCTTTTGCCATTGGGTGAAGAGTAGTGCTATTGAAAGGCTAAGTAGGCAAGCGAGACAGACAAGTATCGAAAACTGTTCACCGAACCATGGCACAGAAAGAACTACGGGTACAAAAAGACCGCAAAGGATACGAGGCAGCACTTCGGCGGGAAACTTTGTGAAAGAGAAAGTTTCCCGCGAGACTTCCAGCCCTAATGCCTTAAAATGTTTGACGATATACGCTTGGGCGTTTGCCTCACCTATACTACCCGCCAGTCTCGGAAAAGCGAGTTGTTTGATATGATGATATGCGCGTTTTGCATCGTAAGCGAGGTTGGCATCCATTGGAATTTGTCAATCCATCCCTAACTCTGAGCGGAACCGTCTCCCTAAACGTCCACTAAGTGTTCTGACAATTTCTCGCTCCGAGGATGCGATGTTGTGTAGTTCCGAGGGGTCACTCTCTAAATCGTATAATTCCGTTACATCGCTGTAATTTTCGATAAGTTTATGGGTTGCCGTGCGAATACATCGAAAATTGCGTAGCGCGCTCACAGTTTCGGAGCGATGGGTCCCAGTTTCGCCACGAAGCACAGGCGCGATAGACCTGGCATCAATACGCGGTAGCACAGGGACACCAGCCAAATCACATATCGTCGGATTTAGATCAATCAGTTCAACCAGACTCTCTGAAATTCGATTTCCCGCTATACCGGGTCCAGCAATGAGCAAGGGCACCCTGAGTGATGCCTCGTAGGCGACGCTCTTAGTGTAAAGTCCGTGGTCACCGAGCATTTCGCCGTGATCGCTCGAATAAATGATATAAGTATTGTCGAGCACCCCGCGTTGTTCAAGTGCGCGAAGCATCTCTCCGATTTGGTCATCAATCAGTTCTGTCGCTGCACAGTACTGTTGTCGTGTTACGGCAATTTCTTCAGGACTTACATCAACGACGCGTCGTTTTATCCATTCAGGCTTTCCATCCATATTGTCAGCGATCGCAGGCGGCATATCGGCATGACGATACTTGTCGCCATATTCAGTCGGCGGATCGAACGGATCGTGTGGTCCGACAAAACTGACGAACATGTGCCATGGAAAATCATCAGGGATATTCTCAATAAATTCAGTTGCTCGCCTGCCGATGTAGGTGTCCGCAAAATCCTCCGTTGAAAGGACAGAATCGTGAGAACCGTTTTTAATCCAACCACCGCCACTGCGTTTCTGATAATCTTCATGAAACGCTTTGAGCATCCCTTTCTCTTGAAGATAGTGGGTATAAGGACCGATAGGTGTTACGGAGCTTCCAGCGTGCATCTTGCCTTCACACTCTTCTGGATGTGTGAAGCCCCAACTATAAGTGCGCGGACGGTCGCCATAACGTCCGTTATATCCATCAGGTTTGGCGAGATCAAGTTTTCCGACACACCCGACGCGATAACCGTGATCGCGGAGTTGCTGATAATACGTCGGTACAGTAGGAGGCAAGAAACTGCCGTTGTCAACCGCTCCCACGCGAGACGGTTGCAGTCCAGATGCAAGCGCAATACGCGATGGTGCACAGACGGGAGCATTCACAGTACAGTTTGGAAAACTCACTCCCTGTTCTGCCAATCGTCGCAAGTTAGGCGTATTGAGTGCAGTAGGTGCATTCTCATCGGTTTCCAGATAATCGTATCGGTGCTGGTCCGACATGATGAAGAGAACGTTGGGTCTATCAGTCTTTCGAGTCATTTTAAAATCCTATGGGTAAGTTTTGACAACAGGTCTCGTTGGAATTTCAGATATCTAATAGAATATATTCCTGATTAATTCTACCATCATTGTAGACGGTAATGCTTCGGTTTTCAATCAAAAAATCGCCGCTAACCTTATTGCCAAAATTTACAGAGTACGCTATTATATTTCCACAATTCTCAAAAAGGAGATTCACATGGCAGTTTTTTTACATACACGGGTTCGCGTCAGCGACCTTGACGGTTCTATCAATTGGTATTGCGACCACTTAGGGTTTGAAGTCCTCAGTCGGAGCGATAAATCCCCAGCAGGCAACCAGATCGTGCATCTTGAACTCCCGGGCAACGCACATACCTTGGAGTTAACCTATTCACCTGACTTCGAGCTTCAGGTCCAAGAAGATCTGATGCACTTTGCTATCGGTGTTCCAGATATTGTCGAATTTTGTGACGGACTTGAAAAAGCAGGGTTGGAAATTTGGCCCGATGAATGGCGTGAGCAGTTCACATCCGGTGGAATGAAAATGGCTTTCGTCACCGATCCAGACGGCTACGAGGTTGAAATTTTAGAACGCGCCGACACTTCTGGTGATCCGCTTGACGTTCTTGATGAATCCTAAACGTAGGGCCAGAACTGATTCCACGCGGTCAGCCAATCCTTTGCACGGCTTTCAACAGTGAGGGGTCCCGTTATTTCAACCCCTGAGCGTCCCTTAAACTCTGAGAGTTTATCAACGCTTGAGACTTCAATTTTGATTGTCGTCGGTGTTTCAGGCACGTAAGGCTTAACTTGGGTTAAATTTGTGAGCGCGTCTCTCGCTGCATCCTCGATCAATTGACGGGCACGTACCGGTGGTAGCTGTCGAGCACTGTATCGGCTGAGTCCTTTCTTAACGGCGACTGTGAGCAGTGCGTCGCCGAGGAGTTCTTTCGCTTCTCGGCAGACTGCCACATCGCCTGTGACAAGCGCGACTGGTACACCGTAGCTACCGTTGAGCGCAGCGTTCACTCCGGTTTCACCGACCAGATCGTCGTTGAACCACAGGTTCTGGTACTGCACACTGGAAATGGTATGGCATAACACGCCATCAGGCGTTCCGTTTCGTGCGTGCATACCGATGAGCAAGCACGCGTCACAACCTTCTTCCCACATATCTTCGTAGCGTCCCCATCCGTGGTGTGCCACCCATTCGCAATCTGGATGAATTTTATCGGGGATGAGTGAATTAAAAGTCCAACCTTTTCCTGCACCGTGGCAATCCACAACAACGATCTCTGTTGCCCCCGCGGCTTTTGCACCGCGCACAGCGGCGTTAATCTCTTCTGTATAAAGACGTCTCCCTTCCTCAAACATCGGTGCACCACCGTTCACTTGGTCCCACACGACGATGCCGCTGACCCCTTCCATATCCGACATAATAAGTACCCGCATTGCTGTACTTCCTTCCTACTGAATTTAGTATGTTTCCATCTTAGTATAAACCTCCCATCCTTAAAATACAAGCAGCAAATTGAGCAAGTTGTAAGACATTTTTTATCCGTATTGATGGTAGGCAAGGTTTTTAACCTCGCCGGTCTTTCCTTCAAGGTTTTACTGTAGGAGGGATTTCCAAATCCCGATTTCTGATCCCTAACCGCCCTCTGAATGCTGAGAGGGTTGCGTAGCGACCCACCCTGACTGCTGTCTGCTGTCTACTTCATTCTCAAAATCCTGATTCTGACAACTGACAACCCATAACCCACAACCCATAACCCTTATTTGACATAAGCTTCCTGCTGTGCTATAATTCTACTAATGGAAAGCGTGTCGGATTTCAAAAAAATGGCTAATATGGAACTTTAATCTTAATATATGGACACAATTAAAACAGTAGTTTACGATATTCTAAAAAATGCAATCCACGCTGCTATTGCAGCTGGTGAACTTTCTATAGCCGAGGTGCCAGATATCCCCTTTTCGCCGACGAAGACCCCTGAACACGGTGATATCGCCACCCCTATTGCGTTAGGACTCGCAAAACAGGCACGGATGGCACCCCGAAACATCGCCGAAAAGATTGTCGCACGCATTGATCTTGATTCACATCCCGCCATCAGCAAAATCGACATCGCTGGTGCAGGTTTCATAAATATTCATTTCTCGGATGAATGGCTCTACGACACACTCCGAACAATTGCAGCGACCCAATCGGTGTACGGCACCTGCGATAAGGGAGCAGGAAAGCATCTACAGGTTGAGTTTGTTAGTGCCAATCCTACGGGACCCCTTAACATTGTAAGTGGACGCGCCGCAGCCGTTGGGGACACCCTCGTTAACCTTCTAAATGCCATAGGCTACAAGGCAATCCGTGAATACTATGTCAACGATGCCGGTGGTCAGGTCGAAAAGCTTGGTGAGTCGATTGATGTCCGTTATCGGCAAGCACTCGGTGAAGAGGATTTGGAAATCCCAGAGGGTGGATATCAGGGAGAATATCTTCAAGAGTTCGCACAGACTATCGTTGAAGCGGAAGGTGATACCTACCTTCAACTTGGGACAGACGAGCGGGTCTCTCACTTCCGAGATACAGGCATTGCCCACATTTTGGCACAACAGAAAACTGCTTTGGAACGCTTTGGTGTTAATTTCGATGTCTGGTCAAGTGAAAAGGCGATTCGGGATAGTGGTAAGCCAGAGGAAACCCTCGAACTGTTTCGAGAGAAAGAATACCTCTATGAAGCCGAGGGCGCAACATGGTTTCGGATGACAGATTTTGGTGATGATAAGGACTGTGTTGTCATCCGGAGCAACGGTGAATATACCTATTTCGTGCCCGATACCGCGTATCACCGCGATAAATTCGACCGGGGTTTTACGACAGTCATTGACCTCCTTGGACCCGATCATCAAGGACATATTACACGTCTCAAAAACTTCGTCAAGGCACTCGGTATGCCGGATGATTGGCTCGAAATGTCTATCATTCAACAGGTAAATCTCGTCAATGCAGAAGGCGAACGGTTGGATATGTCGAAACGACGCGGACAGTTCTT
The DNA here is from genome assembly GCA_958295815.1 of Candidatus Poribacteria bacterium. GTDB lineage: Bacteria > Poribacteria > WGA-4E > WGA-4E > WGA-3G > WGA-3G. The sequence goes on from OY282374.1 coordinate 3,209,623, forward strand.
TACGCTTGATCTGCTCATTGACGAACTCGCAGAAGCTGTCGGTGAGCAATTCGCGGTAGATGTTGCCCGATATTTCTTCCTCATGCGTGCCAACAACTCGCATCTCGATTTTAATATGGAATTGGCGATCACGCACGCAAGCGAGAATCCTGTCTTTTACATCCAATATGCGCATGCTCGGTGCTGCAGCATTTTCGAGCAGGGCAATGAACAGGGAATCGCACCCAAACCGATTGATGAAGTTTCCTTAAAACGACTCACTGAACCCATCGAATACGAACTAATTCGGAAGTTAGCCGATTTTCCATCAGTCGTTCTACTTAGCGCAGAGGCACGCGAGGCACACCGCATTCCGCATTATCTACATGAACTTGCCGGAATTTTTCATCCATACTACAATCAACACCGTGTTCTGGATACATCAGACATGGAAAAGACGGACGCACGGCTTATTCTGGTACAAAGCGTACAAACGGTGTTGAAAAATGGTTTGACACTGTTAGGCATCTCTGCCCCCACATCCATGTAAAGGGGAACAATCCGAGAGCGGTCTGAGACCGCAATACCGCTGACGATAGGAAAAAGTATGACGATAGATTATAGAAAAACAGATAAGGCACATGTATGGCATCCGATGTTTCAGCATCAACGACTTGAAGAGACACAGTTAGTTGTTTTTGAATCAGCGCATGGGACAACCCTTGTAGATGCAGAAGGACGCGAGTACCTGGATGCCTATTCCGCTTTGTGGAATGTCAACGTGGGTTACGGGCGACAGGAGATAGCAGACGCAGTTTACGCCCAGATACAACAATTGCCTTACTATCCACATTCGCAAATTAACGTACCTGCCACGATATTAGCGGAACAACTCGCTGGGTGTCTTCCAGGGGATTTGAACCACGTCTATTTCTGTAACAGCGGTTCGGAGGCGAATGAAACCGCCATCAAAATCGCAAGACAGTATGGTAGGCAAACCTACCCCAACGAGAATCGCTACAAGATTATCAGTCGGTATCGTGGCTATCACGGGTTCACGTATGGCGCACTATCGGCGACAGGGCAGGCACGAAGAAGAAAAGCATTTGAGCCGCTCGTGCCGGGTTTTCCGCACGCACATCCACCCTACTGCTACCGATGTCCTATTGGGTTAAACTATCCATCCTGTGGTATTGCATGTGCAGATGAAATTGAACGGATAATTCAAGGCGAGGGACCGGAAACTGTAATCGCTATAATCGCCGAACCTATCATCGGGGGCGGCGGTGTGATTGTCCCACCTGACGAATATCTTCCGAAACTACGGCAAATCTGTGACGATTATGGACTACTCCTCATCCTTGATGAAGTCATCACCGGATTCGGAAGGACTGGAAAGATGTTTGCATGTGAACATTGGGACGTACAGCCCGACCTCATCACGTTAGCTAAGGGACTCACAAGCGGCTATGTACCGCTCGGTGCCTGTGTTGCTTCAGACTCGGTTTTCAACGCATTCCTCGGAGAGTCCGATGAAAATAAGGAATTTGCCCAAGTCTGTACCTATGGTGGACATCCTGTGGCATGCGCTGCTGGGATCGCGAATCTGGAAATTATTCAAAAGGAACGCCTCTGGGAAAATGCAGAAAAGGTCGGTGCTTATCTGCTCAAAAGATTAGAAACCTTGGGCACATTGCCTATCGTTGGGGATGTCCGGGGCAAAGGGTTAATGATTGCTCTGGAGCTTGTCCAAGACGGTGGCGCGCTTCTCGAAACAGCAAAGACGAATCAAATTGTCGGGCAATTGCGAGAAAAAGGTGTTATCGTCGGGAAAATTGGTCATGCTGTCGAGGAACCGGAAAATATTATTTTCGTTGCACCACCGCTTATTCTAACCCAAGCCGAAGCAGACAAAATCTTCGAGACACTACACCAGGTACTTGTCCAGTAGGAGTTTTAGCTGATGTCGTTTTGCTGGTGTTATCTTAGCCGGATCGGTAGCGAGTGCATATTGAAGCGCAGTTGAACAGGCACAGCCCCGTTCTCCCGCTGGGATTTTAGCGACAGCACTTCTCACGGTCTTTTTAGAGGCTTCTACGTTAGCCCGAACGTTATCAAGAATCATCTCAGTGGTAACGTTATCATGTTCCGGGTACCAACAGTCATAATCGGTAGAACAGGCAAGGACAGCATAACAGATTTCTGCCTCACGTGCTAATTTAGCTTCCTGTGCTGCTGTCATTCCGATAATGTCAAATCCGAGGTGCCGGTAGACATTGGATTCGGCTTGTGTTGAAAACGCCGGTCCTTCCATACAGATGTAGGTGCCGCCATTATGAACGGTTGTACCAACCTCAGTTGCCGACGTGTATAAAAAGTCGCTCAGAATTGAACAGAAAGGGTGTGCAAGACTAATATGTGCGGCAATGCCCTCACCGAAAAAGGTGGATGCTCGATGTTTGGTGTGGTCATAAAGTTGATCCGGTACAACGAAATGACGGGGTTCAATTTCCTGTTTTAGGCTACCCACAGCACTGACGGCTATGAGCCACTCTACGCCTAAAGATTTTAGTGCATAAATATTAGCGCGAACATTAATCTCAGAAGGAAGGATCCGGTGACCAACACCGTGTCGCGGTAGAAAAACAACGGGTTTCCCATCAAGGTTACCCAGAACAAGAGCATCACTCGGTTTGCCAAATGGAGTTTCAACTTCGATTTCTTCGATGTCTGTTAAGCCTTCCATCTGATAAAAACCGCTGCCGCCAATAATTCCGATACGCATTTTTTGTCCTTTCAGAAAATGAGGATGAAAGAGCCTCTAATAAAGGCTCCCTTTTAAAATTGCTTTGTCCGTTTGACGAAGCTAATATTAACTTCGACGTGGGGAACGTGAGATTAAACGGACCTTCAGTCGTTAACGAGAGTTATGATTTAATATGGCACTGTTGCAATGTGGTAATTTAACGCTTGAAGGGAAATCCAGTTCCGCAGTCGCTACTTACATACGGGTGAAAGAGCTTGATCTGGTTTTCGATTTAGGTAGATGTCCAATGAATTTCATTGGCGTCAACAACGTTTTTATTTCCCATTTTCACCTCGATCACTACTTTGGCTTACCCATTTATATCAGCCAACGCTGGCTTTCTGGTATACCGCCGGGTAATGTCTATGTTCCATCAAGCGGATCTAAACAGCTCATACAGATCCTTGATAGGATTTCCGCGTTAGATACAGGTCGAAGTTGGGCATATAAAATCAATCCAGTCCGAGTCGGAGATGTGATTCCGTTTCGACAGAATCTGGTTGCGCACATTTTGCCCGGCAACCACAGTGTCCCCGCCGTTTCTTACCTAATTTGTGAGGTACGCAAGAAACTGAAGCAGGAGTTTCGACATCTATCAGGACGTGACATCGCTGAATTAAGACGATCAGGTGTCGAAGTAACGACAGAGGTGCAACTGCCTTTAGTTGCCTATCTTGGTGATACGCGGAGCATTCCTATTGAGGCACATCCCTTACTCAAACAGTGCAAAGTACTAATCTGTGAATGCACGTTTCTCCTACCGGAACATCGGGGACGTGCGAAGCGGACAATGCATTTACACCTTGAGATGTTACCCTCAATGTTAGCCGATGTTGAGAGCGAACACATTGTTCTGACCCATTTTTCCCGTCGCTATACACCCGAACTCGTCCGACAAAAAGTGTTTAACTATTTGCCTTCGGAAGAGCGGTCTCGGATCCAACTGTTTCTTTAAATCGCTGTTCATATATACCGGCTCGTTCCATATAGAGATGCGTTGTCAAAATCGCCCAGATCGGTGCTAATACGGCGTTTGTCAGTGTGTTTACTGCACCCATCGTCGCGATTGCCCAAACAGGGGCATTCTGTAAGGTTATTTGTACCTGACCCCCGACAAAGAGACCGAAGAATCTTCCTGATTGCAGCACCTCACGCAGCGGCGCAAACTCGAACGAGACCACAGAAAACAGCAACAGCGTTAAGCCGAGAACCGCCGTGCTAAACACCATTCCCACCAAGATAAGCAATAGATACATGCCAAAAAACTGACCCCATCTCCTTCTCACAAGTTCACCGCTCCGGCGAAGGGCAGCAACTGCGGGTAGGTTTTCAATAATAACACACTGATTGCAGAGACTCCATTTTACCAGGTAATAGATAGCAACAACACCAGCAATCAGCATAAATAGGATGATCGGTGTAGAGAGACCTGCCGGTAAATCCGGTATCAGAAACTCGGTAAATCCAGCTATGATAAGTATGAGAATGATGAAAGGTCCTCCCGTCACAAGTAGCATCAAAATACATGCTCCCAAAATAGATACTACCTTGCGGCGTGTGTATCGCCATACCTCTCTGGAAGTGACATTTTCCCCACGATGCTGATGTACTATAACCAAAGCGAGCGGACACATCGCTAACCATAGCAAACCGATGTCACAGGAGGAACCATTGAAACCTACTGTTGAGTGTACACCCGTTGATTTCGAGGAAGACCGAAAAGTCCCTGTTGATCTATCAGAGTCTGATGGCCATGCTATAATTCCTGCTGATGTACTAAAAGTCCATTGTGGCTCTGAAATCCATAATTTAGACAACAGAAACAAGGCACTGTAGAGTACAAGACTGACAATAATAACGGGTAACATCACACGCCAAAACAGACCGAAATGGTCTCGATACTCGCGAAATATCGTTGGCACCATCCCCTGTCGCCGTGGTGTTACACCTATATCCCCTGTGTTCCCAGATACATTTTGCATGGGTTCGTTCCTCTATCTGTTCGTTCGGGTCCCCATGCCCGAGCGCACATATCCATCGCTGTGTTCGTTCGGGTCCCGTGCCCGCCACACATATCCATCCCTATGTTCGTTCGGGTCCCCGTGCCCGAATAATGCGTCTGTCACAACACTTCACATTTTTGGTATCAAATCAAATGCTATTATTAATCGCGAGAACGTTTGATTTTTCCCCACGTCGTTGTTAGTTTGTTCAACGCTTCAACGGCAAGTCCCTGTTCAGCGAGTTTGAGGATCTCATCATCGGACAAAGCCCTGTCCCATATCATCACCTCATCAATAATACCCGTGAAATAACGATTGCCACCACAACAGTCAACCCATCCGATATTCATTACACCAATCTGTTGTTCAATATGCGGGATGTCATTAACACCTTTGGTCAAGCCATCGGCATCGCTATAGATATAGAGTGTTGCGTGTTTCGGTTGGATGCTCATTGCAGCGAGTGCCCATTCTTCCTTTGGAATCTCTGGTCCACCATCCCATCGCCATGTCTCAGCGGAATTATTGTTCCAGACGTAATGAAGAAGGTCGTTATCTCCGAATATCAGTTCCGTAGCAGTTGGCGTACGTGATCCAACGATACCGCCCCAATCGGAGGCTTTCCAACCGTTAATCCATGCGGCATAAGTTGCTGTCTCGGTAATAACTTTGTAATCCGGAATGTGGATTTTCTGTGAACCGCCATCCAATTCAACCCCTTTACCAGCGCGTGCTGTCACCCATGAAGGACCCCCGATGACCTCTCCGTCGTGTTTCCCGACGCTGTCAGTTGCATCGCCATCAAGTGGCCAATAGTTGATGAGTCCCTCCTGTAGGTCGGCAGCACTCGGAACGCTAAATAACATAACGAGGCAGAGCAAAATGAGAGCGCAACGGATCATAGATTCAATACAACAGTATTCGGATTGCATTCTGGTTCTAAATATCTTCGTAGACATACCAATCCCTCCCTGCGAATGCAGGTTTCAGTTCAATCTCAAAAATTATTTAATCGTCTCCGGTCGAGTCTTCCATCTTTTCAATCTGTCGCTCTAAATTGCGAAGTTCGTAATCAGACTTATCGTATGGTTGCGAAGCGTTCTCTGCGTACCATTCTTTATACCCGCCGACTCTTCGGGAATGAAAGTCTTGAAAAATGTGTGGAAATCGTTCAATGAGAATCTCGGCGATCTGAGAGAAAACGAGACGGATCTCTTCTTCAGAGTGTCTTGACGTTCTCAGTGGAATTAAATGGCGCGCTGTGCGAAGATTCATCGAAAATACGATGCAGGTCGCCACACCAATAGGCGCGATTCTCCTGAAGGCGGAGGTCAACTTTTTCTTGATAGCAAAACTCTTTCGTTCATCAATCTCATAAATTTTAGCCAATTTCTCTTGCACGGATTCAAGATATTCGACGGCTTCCTTGATGAGAGCAACGCCTTCACCAGCCTCATTGTCTTCATCTTTCAGGATTTGTGGGATCCAGAAGTCAATATCCACTAATCGCACAAAACGGAGACTTTCTTGGCTGAAGGCAGTTCCCACGCGATGTCTGACGAGTTCGTGCGTAAACACGCGTGACACATTGTAAATTAGAAACGAAACCGACGAGTGTTCAAGAACGCTGCCATGCCCTGTATTGATGATGTTTCCGATATAGTCTCTCGCATCGTGGCGAGTTCTCGTCACATTTGGATTCAGTCCAGGTTGCCAACTGCGATAACAGGCTTTACCCGCCGCCATAACCAGAGATTCTCCATCAGATTCGGTGGCTTGAGGCTCGTATTCGGTTGCCCCAATCGAATCGAGATAAGATTGGAGATGCTCGAAATCCATCTTTGTCTCGGCGATGAGTTCAACTTGTGGTGTTACTTCTTTCATAGATTGTATTTCTCAGTTTGTACATACAGCAGCGTATCAATTTAGTTGTCTATACGTTTGGTAAAGCCCCGAAATTTATCCTATAACACGAGTTGGAATACAGAGACACAACTGAATATTTGCCTGTTAAAATGGTATAGGGAAACCAAAGCACAAGCCATGGTTTCCCTAACAATTCTGAAGTGTCCGAAATTAGCTACCCATACCGGGGTGGGAGCTTGCATCCTGATCGGATGTTCCGGCTTCTTGCTCCTCGTAGAACTTGTAGCCATCTGCATCTTGATCCAGTTCATACTGGCGCACAATCTGCTCTGCTTCACGAAGGTAAGGCGTATCTCCCTTTGTGATACTCATATAGGCTTTGAAACCTTCATAGGCGGCTCCAAATTCCCGAATGGATCGATAGCAGACTGCCTGTTGATAAACGGCTTCATTCCGCCATACGGATTCTGGCGCGTTTTCAAACAGATTCTGGTAAGATTGAATCGCGCGTTCGTACTCACCATTTTGTTGGTAAAGGGAGCCGACCCGGAACAATGCATCAGCAGCAGCGAATTTCTTATGAGATAGATCTCGTGCCAAAGTTTGATACGCATCAATGGCAAGTGGATAGTTACGGAGTTTTTCCCAGTTACCCGCGATCTGTTGGAAATTTTGAACGACCTGATCGCTGTAACCCATCACCCACATGTCAGCAGGCGTAATCTTCCGACCGGTCTTTTGGTATTCAACCGCTTTCTTATTGCGGAACTTATCAATTTCATCTTTCAAGAAACTGATTTCGGTCAAAACTTCCGCTGTCTGCTTCAGGAGCGTTCCAGCTTGTGAAGCTTCGTAAGAATCAGGGAATTTCTCAGCAACTGCCACGTATGCAGGCCAGCCACTTTTATAGTTGTGAATCGTGTAAAAATAGATGTTGCCGATCTGGAATTGGGCTTGTGCTGCTTTGGTATGCTCAGGAAATTCTGCGACCATTCGCTCAAAGTTACGGATGGCTTCGGTGTAATTCTCTAAGCTTTCATAAGCACGCGCGACTTCGTAGAGTGCATTTGCAGCGATGTTAAAGGTCTCGTCTGTCGGCGAACTATCATAAATAGCTTTATAGTTTTGATATTCAGCACGCTTTGACTTAATGATTTCTCGGTTCTTGCGGATATTTGCTGTACCACCTTTTGCCTCATTCGCGTAATATCCTGTAGGATCGAGGTCGACAATAGCCTGATAATGTTCAGTGGCTTTATCCCAATCATAGCGACGTTTATAGATTTTAGCGATCTGATAATGTGCACGCTGGGCATATTTCCCTTTCGTGTCGCGTGCGATAACCTCTGAATAGAGTGACATCGCTCTATCGTAAAGTTCCCGCTGCTGTGCACGATTCTTCTCCATTTTTTCAGGATCGTCGTCTTGCACTGATATCCCTTCTGCTTGGTCGAATGCGGTATCTGCGTTCTGCAGTTTCGCGCCCAGCGGTACAACGCTGATGCCACCCGGTCCGCACCCGATGATCGTCACTGCCAGAAAAGCGAAAGCAAGTACGAGAAGATAGGCTCGATCTATCCGGAGATCGAAGCCGTATGTGAAACGGTTCATGGTGAGTCCTCCTTAGGAAAATAGAAATATACCGGCGTATTTCAGCCAGAGAAGTCCAAATTGGCCGGCATTCCGTTCGTCATTCCCAACATTATACCAAATTTGCAAAAATTGTCAATACTTTTTTAATTTTTTTGTTAGAACTCTTTAAATCCCGTGAATCCTGATTCAGACAATGAACATTGCATGCCACCAACCAATAATTGAATCTCCACAAGAACACACGAAAAACTTGACAAACATCTGCAGATATGTAAGAATTGCACTTGCGTAAAAAGATTTGTACGCCAATCTCGGTATTTCGGTATTATTGTCAATAAAGTTTGAAATATAAAGGTTAAACGTAGCAAGGAGAAAAAAATGGCGAACGCAGACTACAAAATTGGCGTTGTCGGTGTAGGAAGAATGGGCGCGAACATCGCCCGACATCTCAATGACGAAGGGTTTGATGTCGTTGCTGTGTACGATGTCGCAAGCGAACGCGCACAAGAACTCGCAACAGAAATCGGAGCAACTGCCTCCGAAGAACTCGCGAAGGTTACAGCACTCGCAGACTATATCATCACCGTAGTTACAGACGACGCTGCGATGCGAACAATTTTCTCAGAAGATGCGGATGACAGTCTACTTCAAGGCGCATCCGGAAAAGTCTTCATTAACTGTGCAACGATTAGTCCACAAGTCCACGTGGACATTGAACAACTCGCAGCGAAGCACGGTGCAGAGAGTCTTGAAGGGTGTATGGCGAGCAGTATTACACAGGCACGGGAAGGGACACTCTACCTCATGTGCGGTGGTAAAAAGGCAACGTTCGACAAGGCACTTCCTATTCTCGATTCAATGAGTGTTTCCCTCCGTTATATCGGTGAAGCCGGTCAGGCAGCGCAGGTCAAGGCACTCGTCAACATGGTGATGAACATCAACACCGCTGGGCTTGCTGAAGGGCTCGGATTAGGTGCAGCACTTGGATTGGATCTGGCGATGTTACAGGAAGTGTTTTCACAAACTGGGGCGAACTCCCGCGTCTTGGAGACGGATGGAGAGGACATGGAGGCACGGGATCATGAGTGTTATTTTTCCGCTGCGCATGCATCTAAAGATTCAGGGATCGCACTTGACTTGGCAAATGCTGAAGGCATCTCTCTTCCACTCGCGCAAGCCACAAAGGCGCAATACGACCAGATGATTGAACTCGGATTAGGCGATTTGGATAAGTCCGGTGTTGCCGAACTTACCTTCCCTGGACGAGGAGGGAATAACTAAGTCATGCTTAAAGGCGTAATTCTTGCAGGTGGGTTGGGGACACGTTTGGATCCACTTACCAAAGTTACCAGTAAACACCTCCTGCCCGTTGGCAATGAGCCGATGGTGTTTCATAGTGTTAAACAACTCACGACAGCAGGTATTACGGATATTCTTATCGTGACAAACCCGCAATACGTCGGAGACTTTGTGAGCGCCTTGGGAAGTGGCAAAGATTTCGGGTGTGAACTTACCTATCGGGTGCAGGAAGAGGCAAAAGGCATTGCCCACGCTCTCGCGTTGGCAGAAGGTTTTGCCAACGGCGGTAGAGTGGCTGTCTTATTGGGGGACAATATCTTTGAAACCTCAATTCAGCAAGCAGCCGATGACTTCCATGCCCAACAGAAGGGCGCACGCGTGTTGCTCAAACAGGTGTCAGACCCTGAACGTTACGGTGTGGCTGTCTTGAACGGTAATGATCGTATCATTGCGATTGAGGAGAAACCGGAGCAACCCAAAAGTGATTACGCCGTGGTAGGTGCCTATTTTTACGACGCATCCGTATTTGACGTCATCCGAACAGTTGAACCCTCAGCACGTGGAGAATATGAGATAACTGCTGTCAACAATGCCTATATACAGCGTGGGGAACTTGAGTACAGTTTTGTGCGCGGAAAGTGGGTTGATGCAGGAACCTTTGACTCACTTACCGAAGCGCATCAGATCCTTTTGAATGCCGTAGATTGGCACTAACGAACGCACAGGAGTCCATTCTCCGCTGCCAATATCTCCAAGGAAAGCCCCATACTATAGAGAGGCGTATGGACGAAAAACCGACTCTATCCATCGTGGTCCCGGTTTACAATGAAGAAGAAAACGTTCGACTGTTGTTTGAGAAAATCCAAGCAGTATGTGAAACGATCGGTGAACCTTATGAGGTGTTATTTGTAGACGATGGGAGCCGCGATGGGACCTTCGCGGTGCTTTCAGAACTGAGCAAACAGTTTCCCGAATTGGTCGTCATTCAATTCCAAAAGAATGCGGGGCAAACGGCGGCGATGGCGGCAGGTTTTGAGTTTGCGCGCGGACAACAGATCGTCAGCATGGATGGCGATTTGCAAAATGATCCCTCCGATGTGCCTCAGCTGCTTCAGAAACTTGACGAAGGTTATGACCTTGTGTGTGGATGGCGAAAAGAGCGACAGGATAAATTCTTGACGCGACGCGTCCCATCCATTGTTGCTAATTGGATAATCGGTAGGGTAACAGGGGTGCCTATCCACGACAACGGATGTTCACTGAAAGCCTATCGCGCCTCGGTTATTAAACAGGTGCCGCTCTATGGAGAAATGCACCGGTTCATTCCCGCGATGTCTACCGTGGCGGGTGCGCGTATCGCTGAAATCGTCGTCACACATCATCCACGGCGTTTCGGTGAAAGCAAGTATGGACTCGGCAGAGTATGGCGTGTGGCGTTAGATATTGTGGCGTTCAAGCTCATCATCTCCGTCTTCGCACCACTTCCCGATACACAGAAACCTTCACTATGGCAACGGCTATCAAATGTCCTTTTTAGACCGAAACAGAGGGTGTTTCAGGCATCCGCATTGCTCAGTCTCCCATTCTTTGTTTTAGGACGTATTTTATTTGGGAACACCAACATTACGGCATTCAGTTGTTTCGGTTTAGCAATAGCCTTGCTCGTACTTGGATGGATAACGGAAGGTAGAGTTCAACAGGCGAAACAGGAACTGCCGGAGTTAGGTAAACTCGCACGCTTCTTTATTTTTCGATACAAGCGAAGACCCATTCGATTTTTCGGCCCCCTTGGTACTCTGTTGATTGTACTCGGCAGTATCCTCTCAGTTCCTCCTATCCGTTCTCTTTTCCTAAATGTGTTGAACGTCGTGGAGATCCTGAATCTGAGTCCTATTTTCATTGCGATCGGAATTCTGGTGTTCTGTTTCGGTCTGTTCGGCGAACTCATCGCGTTTGCTAATGCCAAACGCGTGAAAGACTACACGGTTGAAACGTTTCTAAATACAAATGGGTAGGTGAGATACATTGAACAACTCCACTAATTGTAGATCCCAACAGGATTGGCGCAGTGAATTTCCGGTAACTGAAACCTACGTCTATATGAATCACGCCGGGGTAGCACCGCTATCACGTCGCGTGCAAGATGTCATGGCAGGATTTCTGGAAGATGCTACTGTGAATGGTGCCGTTAACGCCAAACTCTGGGAAGAAGAGGCTGAGGCATGTCGAAGTGTAGCCGCACAACTCATCAATGCCGACGTAACCGAAGTTGCTTTTATGAAAAATACGACACAAGGCATTCTCATTGCAGCGAACGGTATTGATTGGCGTGCGGGAGACAACGTCGTCACAACAGAGGTGGAGTTCCCGGCGAATGTGTATCCTTGGTGGAGTTTAAAGGAACGCTACGGTGTCCAGACCCGCATGGTGCCAGAACAAGCTGGACGCATCTGTATCGAAGATGTTGCTACAGCGATTGACGAACGCACGCGGGCTGTGACAATTAGCCACGTGGAATTTGCCTCCGGTTTCCGAAACGATATCCAAGCACTCGGCGAGATTTGCCGAGAACGCGATATTTGGTTCATTGTGGATGCTATTCAGAGTCTCGGGGCAATTGAGGTGGATGTCCAATCCTGTAACGTTGATATTCTCGCCGCCGATGGACATAAATGGATGCTTGCCCCGGAGGGTGCGGCGATTTTCTATTGTGCTGACGAGAAACGAGAACAACTCGTTAACACCAATGTCGGTTGGGCAAGTGTCGTCAATCCGCGCGATTTTCTTAATTACGACCTAACGCAGAAACCCGATGCAACCCGTTTTGAAGAGGGTTCTTACAACAGCGTCGGATTGTATGGACTTAAGGCGGCAATTGAATTGCTTCTTGATATCGGTATCTCCACAATCGAAGCGCATATTTTGGAACTCACAGGACACTTGATAGAAGGATTGGAAGCCAAAGGCTACCGCGTCATCACGCCGCCAACAAATTCAGAGCGGGCAGGAATTGTCATCTTTGAGAGTGACCGAATTACACCTACTGAAATCTATGAAATGCTCCTCGCCGATAACATAATTACAGCAGAGCGTGGGAGTGGGGTTAGGGTTTCACCCCATTTCTACAACACAACATCTGAAATCGAACGTCTGCTTGAAGTACTGCCAGATCTTTAATTACAAACTAAGGAAAAAACTTGGAAACCACACGTATGCAAAATAACATTCAGAGGCATATAGCAAGACCTGTTTCAAGAATCTGTCTATCGCTTATTTTTGTTTTTCTACTGATGCTCAGTGCTTGTACAATGCCCGGCGGCAACCAGAAGATTAGCAAGATCCGTCTCACTATTCAAAATATACTACCTATCCACCGGAAAAAAGTCCCGATTGTGCTAACTGGGGCGCAACTCCGAAAAGTAAACCCGGATTTTACCTTCAAAGCGTATTCCGTTGTTACCGGAAAAGCCCCACGGGAGGTGATGGTCCCTGCTCAAGCAGATGATTTGGACTATGATGGTGAACGCGATCAACTCTGTTTCTTGTTAGATTTAGAGCCAGAGGAGACAAAAGAGGTCTCCATTCTTTACGATCCGAATGTCAAGGCAACACTAACACTTGATATCAACAAGCAGACGCGTGCAGCAATCTTCCCGGAACTGAACGTTGTCGCGGCCATAGAATCGAATTTGATTGCGTATCTGCTAAAGCCGGATGGTGCCTTCGTTGCGTATGGAAAAAGGCGGTCAGAACTTTTTAGTGTGGACGTAATGTTCCAACCCGAATTAGATTATGGAAGACCGATCTCACCAGAACTCAGACACCATTTTGAGAATAACGCCATCACGCTTTCCCAACAGGTGCAAATAGACATAGAGAAACCTGAACAACAGTGGGTAGCCCGTGATCTTGAGAATCAAGAAGTTTACTTTATCCGAAAGTCGTACAACGATCCAGTTTCAGAACTCGGACAGGAGGTTGAAGCAGAAGAACAGTTGAGCGTTTCTAAATCAATCGGTTTGTCCCTCAACGAACTGCTCAACCCTGAAACATCGGAGATGATTGCGCTTACCCCGTTAGACGGTCTAATAGGTTGTGGCGGAATTGCACTCTGGCACAAGAAGAAGGAAGAAATGATTCCTTTGCCGACTGAAGGTGATTACGTCCGAATTCTCGCCGATGGTTCCATCCGTTCTATCGTTCAACGGATTGTACCAGCGTGGAGCGTTCAAGGCGAAACATTTCGGTTTACATCGACCGCTTTTGTCTATGGGGAGAATCCGTGGATTGAGCATCACGTCCATATCGATGGAAACCTGCCGACGGATTATGCTATTATCACAGGTATCCCACATCTGAACGGTACTTACGGTGAAGACGAAAAGCAGGGTTGGGTGTGGACTTGGGGAACGGATCCAAGGGGCATAGATGCGCTTGGTACTGCGCTCATCGCACTCTCCGGTCGAGACCTACACAGGACAGATGCGTCTGCTAATCGTGGGACATTGGATAACCCACTTTTGCGAGTTGTCCTAACGCCTAATGAGGGAGGCATACTCGCCTATCGCACATTCGCTATTTGGGGTGGCGGTATCGACGGAATTGAGACCGAAACGGAATTTGCGCAGCTCGTCCAAGATACAACAACTGCCCTGAAGACGCCGCCTCAGATTAAGTTTCTACCACCAGAAGAGGAGGAGTAGTCTCAGGCTATTGGAGAAAAATATGATTAACAAAGAAGCGGGTCTACAACTCATCGCAAATCAGCGAACAGATGAAATTGTTGTCACAACGATGGGGACCACTGTGCCGTGGGGCAAAATATCAACGCATCCCTTGGACTATGCATCCGTTGGCAGTGCAATGGGACACGCAGCCGACTTCGGTCTCGGCATCGCACTCGCCAAACCCGATAAAAAGGTTATAGTGCTTAACGGGGATGGAAGCATGTTGATGTGCTTAGGCACCTTAGCGACGATTACTGCCCTGAATGCGCCGCCACCTAACTATCTCCTTTTCGTCTGTGATAACGGGACCTATGAGGTCACAGGCAACCAACCCGTCCCTGCTGGCAACGCAGGTTTCAGTTGGGCGATGATTGCGAAGGGCGTCGGTTTTGAACAGGTTTATGAATTTGACAGCGCAGACAAACTGGAGGCAGCTCTGCCGAAAATCTGGAATGAGACTGGACCCATTTTTGTGAGTTTAAAGATCGAAGAAGCACACGAACCACCACCTGATCGGTGGGGCGGTTTTCCCTACCCATATCTACAAGAATCGCTTGCCGAATCTACGCATAAGTTAAGGCAAGCACTCACAAAGTAGCAGGCACACTCCGCTGTGCCGTAGCAATCTCGCAAAGTAGTAGGCACACTCCGCTGTGCCGTAGCAATCCTCACAAAGTAGTAGGCACACTCCGCCGTGCCGTAAACCACAGGACAATTATGCAAACAAAATTAGAAGTTCGACGGATGGGACGTACTGAGATGCGTCCGAACGCGCTTGCCCTCGGCGCGGCGTGGTTGTGGCAAAAACCGGATGCTGAAGTCATTGGCGCGATCCGACGCGGTATTGAACTCGGCATTAACTATATTGATACATATCCTGGGCACGCCGAACATCTCTGGGGGGAAGCACTCTCTGGTGGATTGAGAGAACAGGTTTACCTACAAGCGAAGGTCGGCACACACCCGGAACGCCGTAAAGACTTCTCAGCAGACGGCACACGTTGGAGCGTCACAAATAGTCTCAAAAACCTCCGTGCCGATTACCTTGATTCTGTTCTCATCCATGATCCGATTGATATGGAAAGCGTATTGGCACCCGGTCAAGCGTTGGATACTCTTTTAGAGATGAAAGCGGAGGGTAAGGTCCGACATATCGGTGCTGGGGTGCGTTCTCATGAATTCCACAAGGAACTCATTGAAACGGGGCATATTGAGATTATCCTCACCTTCTTGGACTATACGCTCTTATCACAATCTGCGGGGGAGACAACATTGCCATTGGCGCGTGAGCACGATGTAGGCATCATTCTTGCGAGTCCATTAGGCATGGGTAGTTTGACGGGGGCAGAACCCAATGTTGAAGATGAGCGCAGACGCAATCCAGGTGCTGAGCCGAAGGCATACGCAATGTGGAGATGGTGTCAGGAACGCAACCTCAATATCCGTCATCTGGCGATGCAGTTTTGCCTTGCTGCGCCTGTAGAAGGTGTTGTTATGTTCGGTCCTGCTGACAAAGCACAGGTGGAAGATGGCTATGAAGCAGCAACCGCTAACATCCCACCAGATATTTGGGAAGCGTTTGAAGCGGAATTCGGTATCAAGCGCGGGATGTAAATACGGGCAAGCTATATACCCTTGGCTTTTACACCCGCTGCTAAATCTGACGCGAACTGCTTCACTGAGGTGAGTAATTTTGCCTCGTCGTCTATATTCTCTTCGTAAACATTGATGATAGCACTTGCCATAATCGCGCCATCGGCGACTTGTGCAACCTGTCCTGCCTGCTCAGGTGTTGAGATACCGAAACCGACGCAGATCGGTTTGTCTGTGTGCTTCCGCAGTTCTGTGACCATCGACGTGACTTCGTCTGACAACGTCGCCCGCGCACCCGTTACACCCGTTACTGAAACACAATAGATGAATCCGGTGCTGACCGATGCGATTAATTGCATACGTTCCGGTGGGCTCGTCGGTGCTGCGAGAAAAATCGTCGCGAGATTATACTGTGGAGCAATTTCAAGGAGTGACTGTGCCTGCTCTGGCGGTAGATCCGGGATGATAAGACCATCAATTCCTACCTCGTGTGCAGCCTTGCAAAATGCCTCCTCGCCCATCCGAAAGATCGGATTATAGTAGCTCATCAAAGCGATAGGAATCTCCGTCTGTGGACGGAGGTCTGCTACTATTGCCAAGATCTGATCGAGTGAAATGTTATGTGTAAGTGCGCGTTCGCTTGCGCGTTGGATGGTGGGTCCGTCTGCAATCGGGTCGGAGAAAGGGACGCCAAGTTCAATGAGATCAGCACCTGCTTCCTCAAGTGTCAGGAAGAGTTTGGCGGTAAGTTCTGGGTTTGGATCTCCAGCGCAGACGTAGGGCATAAATGCGCTGACACCTTGGTCTCGGAGTTCTTGAAATTTTTTATCAATTCGATTCATGGGTATAGTTGAGTTCCGGCTTTCTCTTAAAATGTTTTTTCAATTATACCGTGAAATAGCCAAATTGTCAAGCGGAGTTTGTAGGTTAATGGGTGTATTATAACTTGTTGAAATTTTGCTTGTGGTATGCTATACTGTAACGGCAGAGGGCTTAAGATACATCACATTTATGGAGAAAGACATGTCATCACTCGCAGCACAAACTATCTACACGCCAGAGGAATACCTCGCTTTGGAACGCAAGGCAACACTCAAAAATGAGTATCTCAACGGAGAGATACTCGCAATGTCTGGAGCGAGTAACGCACATAATCTAATCACTCTGGATATTGCAACTGAACTTAATATCCAATTGAGAGGGCACGGATGTTTGGTTTACGCCAGCGATATGCGCGTTCGAACTAGTTCGACAGGATCCTATTTCTACCCAGATGTTGTTGTCGTTTGTGATAAACCTCGCTTTGAAGATAATGTCTTCGACACACTTCTTAATCCTACTCTTATTGTAGAAGTGCTTTCACCGTCAACTGAAGCGTATGACAGAGGTGAGAAATTTGTGCACTATCAAGAACTCGCATCCTTGCGAGAATACATTCTCGTTTCACAGAACAGGATTCGTGTTGAACATTATCGTCTTACCGAGACGCAATGGGTGCAGACCGAGTTTCAGACACATGAAGACGTGCTTCCCCTCATTTCTATTGGATGTGAACTATCCTTACAGGACATCTACAGGCGCGTCCCTGAAGTCGTGGGATAAAAAGTAGGCGAGGTACAGAGACCTCGCCGGACAGTAGATTGAGTTTTCTACCAGAGAAACAGATCTCTACCTTACAGATCTGTGAGTCTGTTCCTTTGCTGTTTTTCACTACTTAACACCTTATCTATAAAGCCTTTTCTAATACAACGACCCGCCTGACAAAATCAATCTGTAGACGATATTCTTGTAGCAGTCGAGTCCCTATAAGAATATCGCTATCGACAACAAAAGTGGTCTCTGCTGTAATGATTTTACCGTCAAAAGGGAAGTTGATCTGATAAAGTTCTTCCTCAATCGTTTGCCCGCCAGCCAATAGAGAATTCACTCTCCCCATATATTGGGGATTCAAGGTGTTTCGTAAGGTTTCGGGTAATTCCAGATATCCATTGAAACCTGTATCGATAGTTGCTATCCACTCTTTCCCAGCGATTGAGAGGGTGATTATCGGCACCCCCGCGTTTGACACCGTTCCTCGAATCATCGCCGTCCGCCTTTGCGTAAGTAGGCTGAATAGCCAACCCGTTCAAAGAAAAGCGGAGAAGTTAAACCTTCAGCAAGGCGCTGCTGGACGATCTCCAGTGCAGAATCACCAAACCAAATCCGTTCACTTTCTGGATCAATACCGGCTGTTTGTCCAATACGCTCGGCGATATTGTGTTGTTTCTGATACTCTGTCCAGATACGCTTGGCTCTGCGTGAATCGGCTTCTGTCAAGTTTGGATATTTCATTGCTATTTTCCTTAGAAATCTTTAATACCTTCCCTATTTTGCATCTTTTTTATACCAATAGAACAGGACCGGAACAGTGAAATCTTCTGAACTCATCCTAACTACAGAATACCATGAAAACTTGTCCAATGTCAAATTTATTTCTATAAAACTCATGCAGTTCATCAGCAAGGATAGACGAAGTATGGAGACCTCGTCTGTTTTTGTGCATAGCGGTGGCACGGAGACCACCGCTAACAACACTTAGGGTTATAAGTTACCCCTTCCGAAAGACGAATTCCTCATCTTCAAAATCGACAGCAATTGCATCGCCATCGTGGAAGGTGCCTTCTAACATCTGGATAGCCAACCGGTTGAGAATATCTCTTTGGATTGTCCGACGGAGCGGACGTGCCCCGTAGACCGCATCAAATCCACGCTTTACCAGTTCCTCGTTCGCGGATTCAGAGAGCGTCAAAGTCATCTCCTTCTCTGCAAAGCGATGGCTCAGCTGTGCGAGTTCCAGCGTGACAATCCGCTTCAACTCCTCAATACCAAGTCTGTCAAAGATAATCAGATCGTCAATACGGTTCAGAAATTCGGGCGGGAAATGCGCCTGCACGGCTTCCATCACCTTACTATGAATTTCTTTCGCATCCAAAAGCGCGTCGCTAATCCACTGACTGCCAATGTTGGAAGTCATGATGACAACCGTATTCTTGAAATCGACCGTGCGTCCCTGTCCGTCCGTCATTCTGCCGTCGTCGAGCATCTGGAGCAAGACATTGAATACCTCCGGATGTGCCTTCTCGACCTCGTCAAGGAGGATAACACAGTAGGGGTGTCGTCGGACTGCCTCAGTCAGCTGTCCACCTTCATCGTAGCCGACGTACCCTGGCGGCGCACCGATTAATCGGGAGACCGTGTGTTTTTCCATGTACTCGCTCATGTCGATACGCGTCATAGCGTTTGCATCGTCGAAAAGGAATTCAGCGAGCGATTTAGCGAGATGCGTCTTGCCGACACCCGTTGGACCCATAAAGAGGAAAGATCCAAGCGGTTGATCGGGATCGCCGAGACCGACACGGGCACGGCGAATCGCGTTGGAGACTGCACTAACAGCTTCATCTTGCCCGATTACTTGTTCGCGCAGACGTTCTTCCATATTGATTAATTTCTGGGTCTCACCCTCCATGAGCCGATAAACAGGGATACCCGTCCATTTCGCTACAATTTCAGCAATGTCCTCTGCACCGACCTGTTCTTTTAGCATCTGTGTGCCTTGGGCATCCGTTTCCAGTGCCTCTCGGATGCTTTTGAGTTGCGATTCCAATTCTGGTATCTTTCCGTATTCCAGTTCTGAGGCTCTGCCAAGGTTACCTGAGCGTTTTGCTTGCTCCGATTCAATACGAAGTGCCTCGATCTGCTCCATCAACGCACCAATCTGCGTCAAACTTGCTTTTTCATTCTGCCATGTGGCTTTGAGGACGTGTGCTCTCTCTTTGAGTTCGGCAAGTTCAGCAACCAGTTTCTCAAGTCGTTGTTGTGAGGCGTTGTCTTCTTCTTTCTCCAGTGCTTGTTGTTCTATTTGTAGTTGGATGATACGGCGTTCAACTTCATCAATTTCCTCTGGCACGCTGTCGATCTCAATCCGCAAGCGCGACGCCGCTTCGTCTACCAAATCCACGGCTTTATCCGGTAGAAAACGTTCGGAGATATAACGCTTTGAAAGAGTTGCAGCGGCGACGATGGCATTGTCCTGAATTTGCACGCCGTGGTGTGTCTCATAGCGTTCCTTCAAACCGCGTAGGATAGCAATCGTGTCTTCAACCGACGGCTCTTCAACTTGCACAGGCTGGAATCGACGTTCCAAAGCAGCATCTTTCTCAATATGTTTGCGATACTCATCGAGCGTTGTCGCACCGATACATCGGAGTTCACCTCGCGCCAACGCAGGTTTGAGCATATTCGATGCGTCAACGGCACCTTCTGCGGCACCCGCACCGACGATGGTATGAAGTTCGTCAATAAAGAGGATTACCTGACCTTCCGCCTGTTCTATATCCGCAAGGACGGCTTTCAACCTATCTTCAAATTCACCACGGTATTTACTACCCGCAATCAGCGCACCTAAATCGAGAGCGATGAGCCGTTTCTCACGTAGGCTTTCTGGGACATCTCCATCGGCGATACGCTGTGCCAGCCCTTCTACAATCGCTGTTTTCCCGACACCGGGATCACCGATGAGTACGGGATTATTTTTCCGTCTGCGAGACAGCACTTGCATTACGCGACGGATTTCATCGTCTCGTCCGATAACTGGATCGAGTTTGCCAGAAATCGCTTCTTGGGTAAGTTCCCTACCGAATCGGGTAAGTGCCTGATACTTGTCCTCTGGATTCTGATCCGTTATCCGCTGGTTGCCACGAATGTCAACGAGAGCCTTGAGGATTTTATCTTTCGTTACACCTGCTTCCCGAAGGATTTTGCCGACGTCATTCTGTTTTGCTTCGGCACACGCGATTAGGAGATGTTCTGTGCTGACATATTCATCTTTAAGTGCCGTCGTCTCTTTGAAACCGTTGTCTAAAACGGATTGTAGTGTTGGAGCGATACGCATTTCAGCAGCTGTACCTTGTACTTTGGGCGTTTTTTGAACGATGTCCTTGATCGCTGCCGTAATGCTCGGCATATCGACCCCTAATTTCTGAAAAATCGGTGTCACAATGCCATCAGTCTGTCTAATGAGAGCTAACATGAGGTGTTCGGTGCCAAGTTCTGGGCTTTGAACATCTGAAGCTAAACTCTGTGCTGTTTGTAAGGCTTCTTGTGCTTTGATCGTGAATCTATCAAATCTCATAATATGCCTCCAGTATTGTATTTATTTTTTTCAAATCGTATTATGGTAAATCCCATAAATAAATAGACATTATGAACACACATGAGATCTGCTCTTTGTAGGAGGGGTTTGTAACCCCGACTCTTACAAGTGTCCAAGTAATTGTGGGTTTTACTATAGTTTTGCATAGAATATAGCAAAATCTATGCCACTTCTATACTGGAAGTTGGATTTGACAGAATTGTAAATTAACGGGAGTTTCTGACCGCATGGGGAGCGTGTGTACAGGATTGCTGAGGACAAGTCGCCGGTCTACAGAAGAACCACGGCTGAGAGATTGCTCCCATCAATCCTGTGACACTTTGGCATCCGATGTGCTAATTTGGCAGGGAAAACAGATTAGATCAGGACAATTTGGTATGCGTAAACTGTTGTGAGTCAATTATCGGATGTGCGGTACATCTCCTGTATAAGTTCTATAATATCCGGTGCTTTGGCGAGATAACGGCTTTCTGCTTCTTCTTTGATATTTTCGGGAATTCCGTGTAGTGCTTCAGCGATTCCACCGGCGATCGAACCAAGGGTATCGGAATCACCGCCTAAAGAGATCGCATTGCGCACAGCGTCTTCATAATTTTCTGATTCCAAAGCACACGTAACCGCTGGTGGAACCGTGCCTTGACACGTCATATCGAATGCGTAATCGGTACGAATGTCGTCCACTGTCTGCGTCAAATCGTAGCCGTATGTGCTCGTGATAACCTCACGGATACCTGCAGTGTTTTCGCCTTGATAGGCGAGCCAGATGGCGTGGGTTGTCGCCTGCGCACCTTTTACCCCTTCGGGATGATCGTGACTAATAACGGTTACTTGCTCAGCATCGAGAAGCGCTGCGTTGAGATCTTCTCGATTCAGAAATGCCGCTGGCGAGACACGCATCGCCGCACCGTTGCGGAAAGTACAATTCGGGGCGTCCACCTCGGAAGCGATCCACTCTTTAAATATCTGGCTAAAACCGCATCTTGGGTACCGCCGTCCCCATTTCCGCATCGTCTCCGCCGGTGGGAGGTTATGCAAGAGGGCATCAGCGACAGCGGTTGTGCAGACCGAATCATCTGTGAAACGACAGTCCTCGCTGAATAATGGAAAATCTTTAGTTTTAATCCGGCGATCCTTGGGTTCGTAGATAGACCCAATAATATCTCCGATAATCGCACCTAACATATTTCAGACCCCTTAAAGAAATGTAGGGCTGAAGCACGGAGACCTCGCCCTACAACATATAATGAATGCAAGTGGATATAAGTGCTATCGCACTGTGCGTTGTGCTTTGAGAGTTGCCCACGTCGTGGTAAATTTGTCTTGTGGTTCAACGCTTACAACTGCCGACGCGTACTCGGCGAAATCGGCTTCATCGAAAGCGGAATTATAGACAATGACTTCATCTATCATACCGCCGAAGTAGTGAATGTCAGTACCCGCACCATCATCATCGTGGAAAACAGCGTTGGCATTAACATGACCTATACCGATGTCATCACCGTGGCCATAGAGTGCTCCACCTTCTGCACTTTCGATCAATTCACCGTTAAGCCACATCTCAAATTTATCGGGTTCGACTGCGGCATCAGCCTCACGAATAACTAAGGCAACGTGATACCAAACGCCAGAATCTACAGCGGCAGAAAGCCAAGCGCCATCCCAGTTATATTCTGCCCTATTCCATCCGGCAACATATACCTCTCCGTCAAAGACATTGATGACCAGACCGCGCGTCCGTCCGCCTTCCTCAAAGATCGTCTGCTTCTGTTCCGTGCTATCCACATCATCGCAGTTAAAGTAACAGGCGATCGTCCGATCCGTGTAGAAATTGGGTTGAGCGATTGTATTAATCCCCACGGAGTCAGGAAGTTTGACACCATCATCTACACCGTCAAAGAGGAGGGCTGAGCCAATAACACCGTCAACGACCTCGGGGTCCCCAACGGTTGTTCCATCCAATCCTTTTCCAGAGGTATCGGCAGCATCTTGGTCTTCAAGACTCCAAACGCCTTCAACGGTTGCTTCATCTCTCGCTGCGTAAGTGGCTGCAACGATAAACATGAGTAAGACGCTTAATATGAAAATAAAACGATATTTTGCCATTGTGGCATATCTCCTTTATAGATTGTTATTTGCTGAACCTCAATTTGAAGATTGAGGCTACTTGTCAGTCCTTCTGGCTTTCAGGTTTGCCCAAGTTGTTGTGAATTTTCCATTAGCTTCAACGCTCAAAGGCTGCGCAAGTTCCGCAAAATCAGCTTCGTCAAAAGCAGAACCGTAGACAAGAACTTCGTCGATTAAACCGCCAAACCAGTCGAGGTCGCTTCCACCACCACCACCATCGTGGTAGACGGTGTTCTGGTTGAGGTGACCAACACCTATATCATCGCCATGTGCGTGGAGTTGACCGCCTTTTTCTTGAGCGATACGTTTCCCATCAAGCCACATCTCAAATTTGTCTTTCTCTACCTTAGCTGCGGCATCGCGAATGACTATACCGACATGATACCAGCGTTTTGACTTCACTTCTGCAAAGGGCCACGCACCGTTCCAGTTGTATTCAGCGCGATTCCAACCGGCACCGTAAACCTTCCCGTCGTGGACATAGATGACCAAGCCTCGTGTCGCGCCGCCTTCTTCAAAAATTACCTGCTTTCGATCATCAATTCCAACATCGTCGCAGTTGAATAACGCTGCAACCGTTCGGTTCGTATAAGGTCCCCCAGTGTTGATATCTGCGGAATCTGGGAATTTGATACCGTCGCCTTTACCGTTGAACTTTAATGCCTTTCCAGCGATACCGTCAACAGCCTGAGGTTTTCCAATAAAATTGCCATTCAATCCCTTTTTTGAGCTATCTTTCGCATTTCCAGCGTTGAAATCCCATATCGCGGCGACAGTGCCTTCATCGCGCTGCGCATTCACTGGCGCGGTAGGTAACAATACACATAGCAGTAGGGCGATGCACCCTACAGAAACAGATACACGAATCATTTTTCTTCCTCCTGGTGAAATTTCTCCTTTATGCATGGATATGGAGGTTAAAGTTATTTGAGGCAGAAATCTGGTGCCTCAAACTTCTGGTTGAGAGTGATTTTTCCATTATTGAAAATTATTAAAATTTTGTCAAATAAAAAATTAGAGAATCAAAACAAGGATTTACCCCTTGAACGCCTATTTTAGAGGGAAAGGTCGGTTTTTTCAGATTATGCACGATTTTCACCATAAAATTGTGTCTTTATGAGGCGAGTGTATTATCAAAACTTTCCGTCTCTAAAACTTGGTCCTTTCAGTGACCTGGATACGAAAACCAAAACAATCTCCTAAGAGAAAATGTTGACGCTAACTCACATTATAAGGTATACTCTTAAAAAAAGATGCGCAAATCCGATATTTTTTGAATTTATAAGCCAGTTCCGACCCACGTCAACAGTAAAACAGTAAAAAGGAGATAAACCTAAATTTCGTCCTTATGCGGAGAGCCAAATTTGGTTTTGCTTTGTATTATGCAACTTACAAGAATAAGACAGATATTAACTTACACCCTCATGCTTAGCGTGACCGTATGCTTGATGTTGCCACTGAAGACATCAGCACAAGTTGTTAACATCCCCGACGTGAACCTACGCGCTGCGATTGCAGAGACGCTCGGCAAAGCACCAAATGCTTCTGTCACAAGAGCAGAAATAGCTACGTTGAGAGATCTTAACGCAGAAGATGTGGGTATTCGTAATTTGACGGGGCTTGAGGCTGCAACGAATCTGGAAGAGGTAAGACTTAACCACAATTTGATATCCGATCTATCGCCGCTTGCAGGATTGTCGAGACTTCATACCATACGGATAGGGGATAATACTATATCTGACTTGTCTCCTCTCGCAAAATCTATTAGCTTGCGAGGGTTGGACCTTTGGGAGAATTTAATCTCCGATTTATCACCACTCGCAGGTTTAATGAATCTGGAATGGATGAATATAAATGATAACGCAGTTGACGACTTAACTCCCCTTGCTGGATTGATAAGGCTGGAATGGATAGGGATAAGCCGAAACCCGATAGGAGATCTGTCACCTCTTACGGGGTTAATCAGTCTGAGAAGGTTTCAGTCATGGGGAACTCCCATAGTAAATCTTTCTGCCTTGGCGAAACTACCGAAACTCAGGGAGGTAGATATCTGCGGCGGAGAACTATCGGACCTCTCCCCTTTGACGGGGATGACCGGTTTGAGAGAACTCTATCTCGCTGGGAATGAAATTAGAGACCTCTCTCCGTTGTCAAGTTTAACAGGATTAACACGGCTGGGGCTTGAGAATAACCAAGTATCGAATGTCTCGCCGCTTGCCTCTTTGAATAGGTTAACATGGATTAACCTTGAGAATAATGAGATATTAGATTTTTCGCCTTTAGATGTTTTCCCTAAGAATGTCAGTATTGTTCGTCTTAATAACCCCGGCTTCACACGTGCTACTCCGAAAAAAATAGAGGGACCTTGGTTGTGGGTTATAGCACCGACGCAAGGGATGTCTGGTTCGAGAGCGGCTGCTTCTCGAACAGATTTTCTGGCACGAATGAGTGGTGGATCGGTAACAGAGTCGGGAATATCGAGAGCAGGGGCAACGGAGGGAGATGCCGTTGGGGATAAAGTTTGGACACTCAGTAAAATTTCCAACAGAGGCGGCAATAACATAAACGAAGTCGTGAACACTACGGGATTGGGAACGGGCAATGTAGATTATCATGTCGCTTACGGTTCGGTGAACTTGGATTCACCCCGGCAACAGCGCACAAACATGTTCGTTGGAAGCGGGGATGCTGTTAAGGTTTGGCTCAACGGTGTGTTGGTTCATAATAACGCCACAGATCGGGATGCTGACGATTTCCAAGAGAATTTTTCGGTTACCCTCAGACCGGGGAAAAACACCCTGTTAGTTGCCGTTTATGAAGGTGAGGGGTGGTGGAGTGGCTTTTTTGGATTTGACACCGATGCGGAATTTACAGTATGGACACAGAGTCGCCCAACTCCCTTAAGACCCTCACGTGTCGCCGATGTGAACCAAGATGGATTCGTGAGTATTCTGGATCTCATCCTCGTAGCACGCGATTTTGAAAGAAACAAACCCACTAATCCTCGAACGGATGTCAACGGTGATGGCAGGATTAACATCTTGGATATTACCGTTGTAGCAAGAAACATGGACGCCACGATACCCGCTGCACCCTCTATCTCCGTGTTAAACAATCTAATATCTCCGGCGATGATTCGAGCATGGATAGCACAGGCGCAGGTTGAAAGCGATGGTTCGCTTGTCTTTCAAGAAGCAATTGCGAATCTCAAACGGCTCTTAGCGTCTCTGATTCCCGAAAAAACGGCGTTGCTCGCCAACTATCCGAATCCATTCAATCCGGAAACATGGATACCTTATCAACTCGCGGAAGCGGCAGATGTTACGTTGCGTATCTATGCAGCGAACAGTGTATTAGTTCGGACGTTGGATTTGGGACATCAGCCTGCTGGACGCTATCAGAGACGGAATCTTGCAGCGTATTGGAATGGAAAAAATGAAATCGGAGAATCTGTCGCGAGTGGTATCTATTTTTTTGCATTCACTGCAGGTGATTTCACTGCTACTGGTAAAATGCTCGTAAGAAAGTAGGAAACATCTTTATATCAAGACTGCCAACGACAACACAAAGTTAAAGAGAGCGTGACACTAATCTACCAGTCAAAGGACATTGATTATGAAAACCAACAAATACCTCGCTTTAATCGTTTTGACCCTCATTGGATTGGGATTTACAATAGCAGATGCGCAACAAGACATCGCACAACAGGCGTATGGCATCATTCAAAAAAACTGTATAAACTGCCACGGACTACACGGTCCATTTACAGAACAACTCGTCATTGAGTCCGCACCTCAATTGATTGCTACTGGAACCGTTGTCCCCAGGAATCCTGATGCCTCCGAGTTCTATAACCGACTCCTCGGACCTACCCGAAACGGCGCACAGATGCCTTTCAACCAACCGCCACTCTCACCAGCAGCGATTGCTACAATCCGACAATGGATTCAAGCAGGCGCACCTGCTTGGGAGACTCAGCATGATTCCGACTTCATTTCAACAGATACGATGCTGACTGCCATGCAAGGACATTTGGCATCCCTTGATTCATTTAGTCGTCCCTACGCACGTTATTTTACCACGACCCATCTCCACAACGCCGGTGAGACGCCTGAGGCACTTCATGCCTATCAGGTTGCGCTCTCGAAGTTGGTGAATAGTCTCTCTTGGGGGTTTGAAGTTATCCAACCCATTCCTATTGACGAGGCAGAGACGATATTCTACATTGACCTACGCAATTATGAATGGGACGTTCGAGGCGACACATGGACGCGAATTGAGCGCGCATATCCATATGCTATTGCGTTCGATCCCGTGGCACAAGCAGGTCTGTATGGGAAACTGACGCAGTTGCGTCGAGAGATGGAGTGCGAAGTGCCGTTCGTGTATGCTGACTGGTTTCTTGCGAATGCTTCACTCCCACCTTTGTATCACGATATTCTGGATTTACCAGCGACGGATCGTGAACTGGAGAGAGATCTGGGTATAGATGTTGAGAGAAATCTGCAGAGTGCTGCCGGTGTGCGAGTTTGGCGTGCGGGATTCAATGATTCAGGTGTGTCAAATAATAACCGTGTTGTCGAACGGCACAAATCACCTCATGGCGCATATTGGAAAAGTTATGATTTTGCCGGGAGCGTCGGGAAACAGAACGTCTTGACGCATCCGTTATCTTTTGATCACGATGGTGGTGAAGTTATCTTCAACCTTCCAAACGGTTTGCAGGCGTATTATGTCTCAAATGCATCGGGTAACCGAATAAATGTAGCACCGACAGACATCGTATCGAATCCTGCAGCGAGCGATCCTGCTGTTCGCAACGGTTTGTCGTGTATCGGTTGTCATACGGAGGGGATGAAGGAGTTTGAGGATGACGTTCGTAGCGTTGTGGAACAGATAACAAACCCGACCTTTGACAAAGCGCACGCGTTGCGATTATATGCTGAAAAAGCGGTGATGGATGCACATATTGAGGAAGATACGGAGCGTTACAGGATGGCACTTGAGGCGAGCGGTGGGGTATTTGGTGGTATTGAGCCGGTGAGTCGCTTATATGAAGAGTTTCAAAATCCGCTTGATGCCTCACACGCTGCGGCTGCTGTCGGTTTAGAAACAGCGACGTTCCTCGCTGCGATTGTTGAGAACTCAAGTTTACAGAACTTGGGTTTAGCGGGGTTACTGGATGGCGGTAATGTGCAACGTGATGCATGGACAGACAACTTTAGGGATTTAGTTTCTTGCTTGTACCGCGATATTTGCATAACGCCTGATCCTGATCCTATACCGGATCGGGATCCCATAATTGACCGTGATCCCTTTGACCCCAGCAATGTAATACCTGATACCAACCTTCGCGCAGCAATCGCAGAGATACTTGGTAAGGCTCAAGGATCCTCAATTACGGCGGTAGATATGGCAGGATTGACGCGTATTGATGCCGATGAAAGAGGAATCATCGATTTGACAGGGCTTGAGCATGCGACGAGACTGGAACGGATAGAATTTCGCAACAATGCTATATCCGACCTCTCTCCGTTAGCAGGATTGACGCGACTGAACAACATCAAGTTGCGTGGAAACCGAATAACCGACGTATCTCCACTCGCCGACTTAACCAACGTGGATTGGCTGGGGCTTGAACAGAATGCCATCACTGATTTATCGCCGTTGGAGGGTTTGATAAAACTGAACGGCATAGGAATTAGTGGCAACCCCATATCAGATGTATCGCCGCTGGCGAGTCTGGTTAGTTTAGAAGGGGTAGCCGCGTGGAACACGCCTATTTCAGACTTTTCCTCTTTGGCGTGGTTACCCAGATTGCGATGGATAGAATTTGGCAACGATAAGTCAATATCGGCTATCCCGTCTCTGAAAGGATTAAATAGACTAAGACGTTTAGAAATTAATGGATGCAGTATCTCTGACCTTTCCTCACTAACAGAGTTAACACAGCTCGAGTGGTTAACATTGGTTAATAACTTGATATCGAATGTGTCGCCGTTAGCGGAACTCAATAATTTGAAAACGTTGAATCTTGATGCTAACCTTATATCAGATCCGTCTCCGCTCACGAAGTTGACAAACTTGGAAGTGCTGTACCTTGAAAACAACGTCATATCGGATGTTTCGTCTCTTGCGGTGTTCAAGGACTTAGAGCGGCTTGACCTCCGAAACAATGCTGTATCCGACTTTTCGCCTTTGGATGGATTATCCGAGAACACTTTTGTCCGTATGGAAGGCAATCCTGCTTTCCCCGCAGGGGGTCCCAAAATAACAGGACCTTGGTTGTGGGCAATAGTTCCGGGAACACGTCTGGAGGACAATGTAGATTTTCTGGCACTCGCGACGCGCGGTGCTGCGACAGAAATAAAGGTGGCTACCAACGGTGCCAAAGAAGGGAAGGCTGTCGGGAATAGTACCTGGACGCTGCATCGGCTTGCTGCTACTGGTGGTGATAATATAAACAGGATGACTGCTTCACTCGGATGGGGATCTCGTGAAGAGATATATGATCATATTGTCTATGGATCCGTCGTCTTGGATTCACCGGAGGAACAGCAGACAAATATGCTCGTTGGTAGTGATGATTCCGTCAAAGTCTGGCTTAATGGCGAGTTGGTTCACAAGGCATTTATTGGTCGTGGTGCTAACGATTACCAAGACTTTTTCCCAGTTACCCTGAAACAGGGGAAAAATGTCCTGCTGGTTGCACTTGACAACCATGGGCACGGGGGGTTTAGCGGCTTTTTTGGGTTCGCACCGGACGCGAAATATGAAGTATTCCAACCGGGTGTTAATTTCCTCTTTTCTACAGACGCAACACAGGTTAGAGTTGGCGATACTTTTACTGTACATCTGAAAACAGAAAACATCGACGATTTAGCAGGTTGGCAAACCGATATTCTGTTCAACAAAGCTGTCCTAAGGGCACTTAGCGTGACTGAGGGTGATTTACTAAGGCAAGGCGGCGGAAATACCTACTTTGGAAGGGGGACGATTAATAACACCGCTGGTAAAATCACCGGTATAAGGGTAGTGCAACTCGACAGAGGCGATATGGACAGACAAGGAACCTTGCTCTCTGTACGATTCACCGCCATCGGGAATGGAGAAAGCCAATTAACTGTGGATAACTTCCAAGTTGGTTCTCGTAGAGCGGACAAGATACATGCTGTTCCACCGGAACTTGCTATTATGGTCGGAGGTAGTGCTACCACTACACCTGCGTGGGATGTGAACGGAGATGGCACGACAAATATTCTGGATATGGTCCTCATTTCTCGGGACTTCGGAAAACCTGCCTCTCGAAACTCACAGGCTGACGTAAATGGTGATGGTGCTATCAATATCTTGGACTTGGTCGTTGTCGCACAACATTTGGGTGAGTCAACCGCAGCGGCAGCACCTTCCAGTGTTGCTGTAGATGATTTGCTGGATTCCGCAACGATTCAGATGTGGATAGCGCGTGCGCAGGCTGAAAACGACGGTTCCGTTGCCTTCCGTCAAGGCATCGCCAATCTCGAGCAACTTTTGGCATCTTTGGTTCCAAAGGAGACTGCTTTGCTTCACAACTACCCCAATCCGTTCAACCCTGAAACGTGGATACCGTATCAACTCGCTGAATCAGCTAAAGTCACGGTTCATATCTACGCTGCAAGTGGGATATTGGTTCGGACGCTGAGATTGGGACATCAGGCTCCGGGTATCTATCGGAGTCGGAGTCGTGCAGTGTATTGGGATGGGAAAAATAACGTCGGTGAGTCGGTCGCAAGTGGTGTCTATTTCTATACTCTTATTGCCGATAATTTTACTGCAACCCGCAAGATGTTGATAATGAAATAGTATCCGTTAGGATGTAGGGGTAGGTCTTGTGCCTGCCCCTCGCTTTCTATTCTTATAACCCACAACTCATAACCCACCACCCATAACCAAAAACTAAGTACCTCTATCGCTGTAGTAGCCGAGGAAGGCGATGTCGCGTAAACCGCGGAAGAGTTGGCGGCGGATTCCGAAACGGCTACCCGCCCAACTGTCTATGTATCTCACAGCATCAGGTAGATCAAGTTGTGTAAAGAGGCACAATTTCCCAATGAAAAGCGGTGGACCCCATTGGAATAGATGAATCCCAAAACGAATCCGCGTCCGTAACGGCTTGGGTAGCTGCTGAACGAACGCGTCAATCGTAATTACCGGTATATCCAACTTTGTGTCGTTTGAGACCCCGACCATAAATGCACACAAGGACTTAAGGATAGCGTGTTCAGTTTGGGTGAAAAAGTAGGTAGCTTGTGGTGTTCCTCTACGCATTGGGCTGCTCATTTGATTCCGATAAGGATTCGCACAATTCTCGTGCTTCTACTACTTGTTCTGCTTCACAGGGACGGATTTCCAGGACTTTCAAGACATCTGTGGGAAGCTGCGCGAAGACTTCGTCCCAGTCAAGATCGCCGGTCCCTGGTGGATGATACGCCTCAAGTCCTTGCAGATCGTGCAAATTCACACCGACGAGGTGTTCCGCATAATCCTCAAGCCATTTGTCTGACCAGCATACGCCGAGTTTTTCCTGTAGTGCTGCGTGTCCTATATCGTGCCAGTAGCGCATCGGGCTGCCGTAGAATTCCTCAAAAAACAGCCCAACTTCGTCAAAATCCGGGATTTGATAGTAATAAGGACGATTTTCAATAGCGATACAAAGCTCCATCCGCAATGCGCGTTCGTTTAGTTCATCAAGACTCCGTAAAACGGCATCCCGATGTTTCGTTTCTTTACGCTTTCGCCATTCAGTCGCTTCCGTCACTTTTTGATTAAACGCTTCAAACTCGCGTTCACCATAATTATAAAGATTGATCATCAGGTAGGATCGGTCGTAGGTATCGACTTCACCAAGGTGCAGGACTACGGTTGGCGTTTCCAATTCAACGGCAAGTTCCATCGTTTGGATGGTGCGCCGGACTGCCTCCTTCCGTTCGTCTGCATTGAGGCTGGAAAGCAATATTTTGTCTTGCTCTGCTGCTGCCTGTGATATTCCCGGAAGAATAGGACAAAAATTGTGGATTGAACCGGGAGGATTTTGGTGCAGGTACGGCTTGAGTTGCTCCACCTGATCTGGTGTAAGATGCCTGCTAAGTTCCAGTTTCTCAAAACCGAGGGTCTTGAGTTCATCGAACATAGCCGCACCGTCTGGCTGCTTTAAGGCGTTCCACATTGTTGAGATTGCTAACATTTTACAATCACTTTCCGTCCTTCAACCTTCAGTTTGCCTTGCGCATACCACTTAATCACTTCGGGATAGAGTTTGTGTTCTTCGACCTGAATTCGGTTGTGTAGACTCTCCTCATCGTCTGTATCTAAGACCGGAACAGCCGCTTGCGCTATAATGGGACCGGAATCGACACCTTCATCAACAAAATGGACGGTAACACCCGCGATTTTCACACCGTATGTTAATGTATCGGCAACAGGATGTGCCCCCGGAAATGCCGGTAAGAGCGTCGGATGAACGTTAATTATGCGATTCTGGTATTTGCGAACAAAGGGGGATTGGAACAGTTTCATGAAGCCGGCGAGAACAATCAGTTCTGCGGCATAGAGTTCGATAAGCCTTGAAATTTCTGCGTCAAAATTAACGCGATTCTCAAAATCTTGTGTTCTAACAACGTGCGTCGGTATATCGGCGCGTGCTGCGCGTGTGAGGGCATAAGCCTTCCGTCGGTCGCTGATCACAACTGCGATTTCAATACCGCTTGTCTCATCTTGATGTAACTGTTCAATTAGAGTTTGGAGATTGGTTCCACTCCCTGAAACGAGAACTGCTATTTTCAATTCAGATCCTTTACCAATACAAATTTTTTGTTGTGTGTCCCTCTGGGATAGGCACCCAGACACCACCTGTTTTGCTTGCTACTTGCTGCTGGAAATCGTCGTAGGTACCAACGACACTCACGAGAATTTGGTTTTTTTCTAACATTTGGATGATTGCGAGTGACGAGTATTCGCCAGCTGCGGGTTCATCTGTAATCAGGATGAAATACGGTCGCGCATTCGGACGAAGTTTAAGCCTCCGTAGACCTTCTGCGACGGCGTCTAATAACATCTCATTTTCCTGACACGGCAGCTCAATGACTTTCCGAACCTGTTTGAGTGTTTGTGGCGGATTAAAAACGTTCACGATGTTCACAGATGCACGTGACCGGAAACGCACCACACCTATCTGATAGTCTATAAGGGCGTTATCCCAATCACGAACGAGAATGTCCAGTTGCTTCAAAAAATGCGGAAGTTTATCGTCCATACTCTTGCTGCTATCAACGAACAGGACAATATCGATAGGGGTATTTCCACTCAGTTTCAGGGCAATATCACCGACCTTTGTAACATTTGCCCATTGTGCTTGGCGTAGCGATACTGCTTTGCCTCGCGGCGTCAGCGACCTATTGGGGCGTTGTGCCGTTTGTGGTATCACTTCTTCTGGAATGAGATGCCACTTGCCACCCGTTTCAGTGGCGAGTCTCTGATGCTCATCAAGAGGGAGACCGAGGACATTCACATAGATACCGAACTCTAAGCAGTATGCGATTACGTCTTCCAATGCAAATCCCTCTCTGCTTGTTAAAGGTTCATCGGTAACAAGGATAAAGTGCCTTTTAGATGTCGCTCGGAACCGGAGTTCTTTGACGGTTTGCACAATGGCATCCAGTGCGTTTTCGTCCTGATGGACAGTGATTGCTTGTAGGGTACGTTTGTATTCTGTGAAACTCTTTGTTAGTTGGACAATTCTGATTCTGTTTCGGTTTTGCTGTGCCCAGAATTCTGTGACACCCAGTGCATAGTCGATTTGAGAGGCTTTGTATACATCTACCATCTCCTTGAGGTGTTCCACGACAGATTCAATATTATCGCGCATACTGCCACTCGCATCAATAACGAAGACGACATCAATCGGACCACCTTCGCTTGTTTCAACAATCTCCTGTGCGAGTTTTTGCATGAGCCTTGAAAATGGGATCTTCGGCAGTTCTTTCCGTTTTTCGCGGATCTCTGCTAACTGCGCTGGAGTGAGGTCTACCTCTTCTTCGATCAATTTAATCGGTGCTATCTCTGTCGTGCGTTGGATTCTCGGTGGACCCGGATGTTTCGCACCGTATGCTTTATGTCCGGCAGGACTTGCGGCTTCCGTTTTAGATAGACTCTCTTTAATGTCTTGAATTGTGCGGGTGGCAGTGCTGACCTCTCGCCAGTTCTCTTTCGACAGATCAAGGGATTCTGAAGGCTGTTCTGTTTCAACGTCGGCTTGCAGGCTACGTCCTAAGGCAGGTCGCGGCGTTTCAGTCGTTCCTGAGACAGGGGCTGCTAAAGATGGCACAGATTCGCCGGTGCTAATCTCTGGAGAAATAGGTGTTGTCAGTTCACGCGCAGGCGCACGAAAACGAGGCGCGCCCTTTTTCAGCAGCGGTTTCGATTGCGCACTGTTTTCTGCTGCGAATAGATCGACAGCGATATTTGCCTTCTCCGATGCCATCTGCCGGTTCTGCACCGCAATGTAGAACCCTGAGATGAAAAAAAGGAGATGGAATATTAGCGAAATGAATAACGCTTTCCGAGTTACCGATTTCATTTTTCTTGTCGCCAATAGGTAAAAGACAGAGTTTATCAAGCACGCGGTTACTTTTGTTGAAGAGCGTTTGTAAGCAAACGTTTAGGCGGCTCAGGTCGAATTACCTCGAATGATATTAGCTTCTCGCCGTGTAATGCATCCGACTTCTTCCATGCGTGAGCGGACTGTTCATATCTGTCGCTACCGGATGGGTAAAGTGTCACGCCCACCATTGTAAAAACACAGAAAGTTAGCGCGAATATATAAATCGGACTACGCGTCTGAATGTTGTGGCGAAGTTTGGCCGCCAGTATTGAGGTGTGGCGCATCCATCGGAGAGGCGTCTCAACATATAGCGCGACGCGAGACCAAAACGACTCTTGCTGCCGCTGATGTACAGGGACTTCTGACACACGTCTCATGACGCCTGCTAAAAAGTCGGCGGAAGCTTCTACCTCTCCACCTTGGCGTAAGAATTTATCAGTCTTTTGCAACCGCTGTATGTAATCAGCGCAGGTCTCGCATTTTTTGAGGTGCTGCTGGATGAGGTAACGCTTCCATGCGGGCAATTCTTTGTCGATATAAGCTGACAACTCATCTGAACTCGCAACTTGCCCTTCGCATTCTGAGTTGTACAAATTTAGGGGTTTGGTTTTTCTATATTTTTCCATTGATACTCTCCTCCCCTATTCCCGCTTTAATGAGTAGTTTTTTCATTTTTTGCCGAGCGCGGTGAATCAAGGCTTTCACAGCACCTACCGAGCATCCAAGGATTTCTGAGACCTCTTCATAACGCAGATCTTGGTAGGTAACGAGTGTGAGTGCCACCCGCTGATTTTCTGGTAATTGTGCGAGGGCTTTACGGATAATCTGCCGCTGTTCTTTTTTCTCTAACAGGACATCGGGCATCTGGCGTGTATCTCGCATCACGTCTGTATGGTAGATATCTTCACCTTCTCTAACAAGGTCTTCGAGGTAGTACGTATTACGTCGCGATCGGTTTCGGACCTCGTTTCGACACAAGTTGGTGGCGATGGTGTAAAGCCAACTTTTGAACGATGCTGTCGGTTCATAACGGCTCGCGCTCTTAAAGACCCGTAAGAATGTTTCTTGAGAGAGATCTTCAGCGCGATGGTAATCGTTGACAGCGCGGTGAATGTAGTTAATCAACGGATTTTGATAGCGTCGAACCAGCAGCTCGAATGCACTCATATCTCCTTTACGGCATTTCATCATCAAATCTTCGTCTGAAACAAACATGATGTCCTCCGTAACAACTACTGACACCGTGAAATCTTACTCTGTTCTTGCTTGAGATCCATTTTCTGAAGACGCCTTTGCGACAAGTTTTAATTTGAGTCGCATGGCTGTTTTGTAAGCACTGACTGCCTCACGTCGTTTACCCTGAAATGTATAGACTGCCCCAAGTTCGGAATGCAATTCCGGGTGATTTGGGATGAAACGAATGGCGCGTGTGTAAACGTCAATTGCCTCATCATAGCGTTTGAGCAAGCGATAAGTCGCTGCAAGATTCAGATGTGCCGTCGCTTCACTTGGTTCGCATGCCACCGCCAGCTTGTAGGCATCTATTGCCTTTTCGTAGTCCTCGCTCATAAAATGCGCCAGACCGAGATGGAAATGCGCTTCTGCAGATTCATGATTATGTTGAATTACCCGCTGAAATTCTTCAATCGCTTTTCCGTAGTCTCGAGCTTTTAAGGCATCCGCGCCCTGTTTCAGGTGCAGCGCAACGGTCTGATGCTTGTGAATATCAACCCGTCCGCGCTGGATGAGTTCCTTTTGTAAATCACTGGAAGACACCTCAGCATCATCAGGCGTTAAAGCGCGTCCTGTATCGGTTTTGCTGTCTTTCATCGATTTTCCTTATGGATCCGTTGTCCGAGGTTACTGTACAATGCGGAACCCAATTACGAACTCTGCATATCCGTTGCTGAAAAAGTCGTAACTCGTGCAGGTGCTATAGTCGTGATTATAATACCATGCACCGCCACATGCCACACGGAAATTCCCTTCATCGTCATAAGGTGTGTCTGTCCACTCCCAAACATTGCCGATCATGTCATAGCAGCCGAAAGGGCTCATGCCGTCTCTGAACGCAACAACTGGGGTTGTCGTTCCTGCCCCAAGTTCAGCGGTATTACACCGTGGTTTGTCAATCTCATATCCCCACGGGAAGAGTCTGTCATCGGCACCGCGTGCAGCGTATTGCCATACCTCAAACGTCGGCAGCCTACCACCGACATAACGGGCATACGCCTCTGCATCTTCGCACGTAACCCAGACGACAGGATGATCGCCTCTGTTTGCTGGGTAGTTGCCATCTATCCAATCCTGTGGGGTCACGTGTCCAGCATCCTGAACGAACCGTTGGTATTGCGCGTTGGTTACTGGGTAGACCCCTATCCTAAATTCATCTACCTCCAGTGGTGCGCTCTCTTTGCCGATACATGCTATCCCGGCAGGGATATGAACGGTCGCATCTAATACGTGCAGTGCAGCATCACGAACGTGCTTGTCCTCGTCTGAGAGCGCGTAACCCAATGGTGAAATAACCTCACCGACGGGTGGTGTTGTCAGCTGCGGCATCGCCTCCCAACCGAGATCTTTGCTAAGTAGCAGTCGGGCTGCATCAGACAACGATTCATCGAAATGCCAGGTCCAGTAATCTTGGCGTAACTTTCGGAAGGCATCTGGCGACCTGCTTTCTACGAGTGCAGTCCGAGATTCCTTTGGTTTTTCGATATTCAGGATATTTTTCGTCGTACCGCCATTCGTGCTTTCCATGTTTACTATGGTAGCATAAAGAAACAGTTTCTTGCAAGACGATTTATGGGATGCTCAACGTGGCTTTCAGGTACACGAGATTATTCTCAGATTCCTGAACTGCCTGTCGGAGTTCTTTAGGAATTGCGATCATGATTATGCCTCCCCCATACCTAAAATTGCCGGAATATCGGACAACGAAGCTACTTCGTAATCGGGTTGCGTTTCTGTGTCGTTCGGTACACCTTCACGATTGAGCCAGACACAAGGCACACCAACGTTCCGCGCGCCCGCGACATCATTTTTAAGCGAGTCGCCTACATGGAGCATCTGCGTCAACTCGCAGCCTGCACGTTCTGCGGTTACCTCAAAAATTCTTGGATTCGGCTTCTCAACCTCTACATCTTGGGCAAAAACGACAAAAGCAAAGCGTCCATCAAGTCCACAACGTTCGGGATAGGTGTTTCCATTCGAGAGTAATCCGAGTTTGAAATGTGGGGCAAGAATATCGAAGGTCGGAACAACATCGGGATACAACTCTATATCTTCAAACCGATGTTTCCGATATATCATATTCAAATGGGCGGCGAGGTCTCTATCTGGGCAACCTACGTATTCCAGCGTCCGTTCAAATGCTTTCAGTCTGATTGCTTCTAAATTCCAGACTTCACCCTTTACCTCTTCAGCGAATTGCTCGCGGATAGCAATCATTTTATCAATAGTCAGGTTTAGGGCACGCGGCGTTGGACGTTGTTTTTGCAGCTCCGCCAATGTGTACCCGAGTGAATGACGCATCACCTTAAAAAAATCCCACAAGGTCATATCGCCGTCAAAAGAGATAGCCGAAATTTGCAAAAGTCTCTCCCTATTGGAAATTAAGAGGTCGGGGTACCGATTGAAGCGTGGATCTGTGCGAACTTCCATGACGTCTCAATTTTTTCCAAGACTCCCGTCATCCGCATCACGAATTCCTCCGGTGTGCCTTGCCATTTGAGTCGCCAAATTTGGCGCGTGAAGAACCAAGCGACATCACCCCGTTCTTGGACATCGAGGTTAATAAACGTGATGCTGAAATCCTCAGTGCTTGCAACGTGGTTTTGGTAATACGCGGCAATGTCCGCACTGCCTTCAACGATTTCGTCCATATCAGTGCCGATTTTGACGTAATAGACGGCAGGCAGCATCATTGCAATGAGGGTTTCAGCATCTCTGGCAACGAGTGCCTCAAAATATGATTTTACTGTATCACGCGCATTCCGCATCGTGAATTCCTGTGAGCGCATTCCACAAGGCAACACTCATCTGTTCACATGCTTCGACAACAGTAGCGTGGGACTCTGATGGTAATGCAGCGATGCTCTCAAGCAATTGCTCCGCTTCGTGCTCATTGTCGGAGTGCGTTTCAAAGTACGGTTCTACCGCTTTCGGGAGTTGATAGAACGCTTTTAAACCCTCTAATTTCGATTGTGCTGTTGCTGGTTGCTGTGCCTCAAAGGCATAAAGCGCACCAAGTGCCGTAGCGCGTTCAGAGAAGAGCGAATTTGCGGTGTCGAGCAGTGTTTTCACCTGTGGAATTTCTGCTTCAGAGACAGTGGTCTCAAGCCCAGTAGCGAAGTCAGCCCATAAGTCGATGTGTTCGATTTCTTCCGCTGCGATTTCGGCATCACCGACTGCCTCCCATCCGTTCGGTATAGTAGCGATGAAAGCACCATATTCGCGGGCGTATGCACGCAGTGTCTCAATCGACAATTCACCAGCACTCCATGCTTGGTAAAACGGGTGGTCGAGCAAGTTGTGATCTGCGATTTTACTGGCTAATGTTTGTTTGAAATCCATCAAATTAGTTACTCCATTTCTTTATTATCAATAAAATTCAAAAATACGGTTTTGCTTTTCAGATCAGGTTAATACAAACTAGGGAAGTTGTACTTTAATAGCACAATTGGCTCTCAGACTGCACCGAAAAGAACTGCCTGTGCCATGTTTTTAGTATAGCATACGGTATGCATCAGTGTCAAGAAGTGGTTTCCAATTTCTCCGGATCAT
The DNA here is from genome assembly GCA_958295815.1 of Candidatus Poribacteria bacterium. Lineage (GTDB taxonomy): Bacteria > Poribacteria > WGA-4E > WGA-4E > WGA-3G > WGA-3G. The sequence goes on from OY282374.1 coordinate 3,249,227, forward strand.
AGGTAGGTTAGATCCCATCCTCGCCAACAACAACTTATAACCTACAACCCTTTTCGCTGACCACTGACTGCTGATGCTCATGAAAAATCGTTTCCAATTAAACAAGAAATCTGATATAATAATTGATACCATTGGAAGCACTGTTTGCTGGAAGGAATCGTTATGACTGAAGAGCAAAAATTTATCTTCGATCTCAAGGGATACCTGTTAATTCCTGAAGTTTTGAACAGTTCAGAGATTGAGGCACTCAAGGCACAAATTGAAACGATCCGCACGGATCCTGAGTCTTTGCCACCCCATGAACGGCGATTTCCGGGTGGAACCGCCTCATTTTTGATTGATCACCCCGTCGTGACGGATGTTCTCCGTGAGATATTGGGAGAGTTCCGAATGGAATCGAGTTGGTTCACTTATCGCACGGCAGGACAAGGTGGACCCCCGCCGCATGGGGGTGTCCGAAATGTAAATCCTAATTTCAATTACCAGTGCCACGATGGGAAGATATACTCGGCGTTGACGAGGGTTGTGTTTGAACTGAATGAAGTTAAAGCCGGAGAAGGTGGAACACTGTTCTTACCCGGAAGCCATAAGGCGAATTTCCGAATCCCTGAAGTGCATAGGCAGACAGACTCTCCGCTGTTTGAAACGTACAGCTGTCCTCCGGGTTCAGTCGTTATTTTCACGGAAAACTTGTGTCACTCTGGCGTTGCGTGGACAAATCTGGATCGACCGCGAATAGCAATCTTTAATTGTTATAATTTCGTTGGATGCCAGTTTCACAAGCCATCAGTGCCACTGCATATAATTGAGGGATTACCTCATGAAAAACAGGCGTACTTCCGTGATGTCTGGGTGTGGAATCAAGGCGGTCCCGACAACGGGAAGAATTTACGTTACGAGGAGTAATCCGTACTGCCTAAAGGTGCGTTACAATATAAAATCGTGCGGTAACAGTGCCTCGCGCACCAATATGAGTATCATGCATGGATTCTAAAACAAGAATGCCATCTGCATCGGTGATCCGTGTGGCACGATTAGATGCATCTCAAAGCGTTTCTAAGTGGCGGTGGACAGCGTTCGGCGTGGTGCTCAGTATTGTCCCGACAATTAATATCATCTTACTGGGAATAAGTGCTGTCGTTGTAAGTGTTTTAACACCCAACATGGATTTGTCGTCCTCAAAACGACTGGAATTCTATTTTGTAAATCCGGCGTGTTATACAGTCGAATACCGGAAGACAACAAAAAAGTTACGCTGCATGTGGACGCTTTACGGATGGCTCGCTGGTGTTATTGTTTTAAATTTCTTTTAATGGAGAAGGGAAGACGTGAATGGCAGATAAATTGAGACCCTACAAAGATTTGGAGGACCAGCTTATCTTACGGGATCATCTCGCGGCGGACCGAACTATCCTTGCGAATGAGCGAACTTTCCTCGCATATATCCGTACGGCGCTAACGCTGTTTGTCGCCGGTTTATCCTTCGTACATCTCAAACTACTCACTTCACGTATTCCACAGATTGTTGAATGGATAGGTGCTGTCTTTATTTTCTTGGGTATCGTTACCTTTTTCGTTGGATTTGTGAAATACAGACGGATGCGAGCACTCATTCACAAGATTAAGCAAAAAGAACTAAGAGAATTAGGAGAAGAAGACTCACTATGAGAATCAGAGAAGTCGTTGTAACCGGTCAGAATCAAGTGGAACTTCAGACTGCCGACATAGACGCACCGGTGCTCGCTGCCAATGAAGTGCTGATAGACACAGAATATACGTTTATCAGTAGCGGAACCGAGCTTGCAAATTATACCGGAAGAGAGCCGAAAGTTTTTCAGAAAGGCGCGTGGTGCGAATATCCGTGGCGTTCTGGCTATGCAAATGTCGGTATTGTCCGTGAAGTCGGTTCGGGTGTTACCCGTGCAGAACCCGGTGATCGCGTCTTTACTTACGGACGGCACGCTTCAACGATTCAGTATTCGCAAGACCGGTTGGTCGCACCTGTCAGAGAAGCCGTGGATCCAGCAGTTGTTGCTGCATCACGGATGGCGGGTGTCGCAATGACTGCAATTGTTGTTGGTGAGATTGCCACGAACCCTTGGGTCGTCGTTTTTGGATTGGGGCTCGTCGGAAATTTGGCATCACAGATGTTCCAGATTCACGGGTGCCGCGTTATCGGTGTGGATCCGGTAGCGGAAAGGCGAGCACTCGCACAGCGGTGTGGAATTGAACGTACCGTCGGTGGTGACGCTGACGAAGCACAGGCACAGGTTCAGGAAATTACAAACGGCGATCTTGGCGATATTACCGTTGATGCCGTTGGGCATAGTGCGGTCGTTATGCAAGCACTTCACGCGACTGCTAATCATGGACAAATCATCATCCTCGGTACGCCGCGCGTTTCTGTCCCTGGCGATCTAACGGATCTCCTCTCTGAAACGCATCTGCGATGGATTACCATCCGTGGGGCATTGGAATGGTGCGTCCCAATGTATCCCGACATCGGGAACCGAACTTCTCAGTGGAGTAAACAGCAGACGATTTTCGACTGGATGGCACGTGGTCAATTACACGTTGAGCCGTTGATCTCTCACCGCCTCAAACCGGAACAGATTAAGCAGGCTTACGACGGTCTCCTCAATGAACCGAATGTGTATACAGGTGTCGTTTTAGATTGGACTTCGGACTAAATTGGTATGGAAGAGAGGATATGTATTATGGGAGAAACAACATTGTTCCAAAACTGCATCCAATCTGAATTGCCGCCGGGACTCAGGTCAAGGCTGGATAAAAAACAGGTGACAGATTTCGCGTTCTCACCAGATGGCACGCGGCTCGCCGCTGGCGGTGATGGACGTATTTGGATATACGATGTAGCGAGTGGCGCGCAATTTGCGATGCTCTCAGGATATACGGAACGTATCCGCGCATTGGCGTTTGCACCAGATAACACTCTACTTGCCAGTGGCAGTGAAGATAATACACTCCGACTGTGGGATACTGCCACGGCGCGTGAGGTGCTAACGCTCGCAGGGGATTCCAATTTAGTACAGGCATTGGCGTCTTCCTCCCCGGATGGCATTCCGCTGCCGAGTTGGGATCCACGCACGGAAAGATTGCTTGCGACTTCAAACGAAAACCCTGGACGTGTTAGAAGTTTAGCGTTTTCTCCAGATGGCACAACGCTTGCGAGTGGAAGTGCGGACGGTAGGGTTCGGTTGTGGGATATTGAAACAGGTGGGATTTTGTCATCTTTTTCAACACATGATGGGCTTGTCTTGGCACTGGCGTTTTCGGCGAAGGGTGAGGTGTTGGCGAGTGGTGGTTCGGACACCCTCGTTCGACTGTGGGATTTGGAGAACCAACACTTAATTGCTACATTAAGAGCGCATACCGACTCGATCAATGCCTTGGCGTTTTCCAACGACGGTGAAATTCTCGCAAGTGGTGGAAGGGACCGCTACCTGCAATTATGGCGTGTTGATGCTAAAGATCTTGTGTCGTCGTTTCCGGTCCAAGAGGGAGCCATTCGGGAATTAACGTTTTCGCCAGATGGTGAAAAATTGATGTGTGCAACCCAGGAAGGTTCTCTACTCATCAGAGAATAATACAGGGATAAAAAAACAACTTACTGTCCCCGCTGGCGAGGTTTCTAACCTCGCCTACTTACTTTAAAGATAGCAACTTTAATCTATTCTGAGTCGGGCATCCGTTCGCAATCTACTGACACCGATAATTCATGCGTGCCGCTACCGTAAACCACCCCTTTAAGCGGCGTTACATCCGCATAGTCTCTTCCCCAAGCCACAGTAATATGTTGATCTGTCGGTATTTGATTGTTCGTTGGATCGAAATCTACCCAGCCGAGTTGTGGGAGATAGACCGAAAACCATGCGTGAGAGGCATCGGCACCTTCTAACGGTTCTTGATCGGAGGGTGGATCTGTCTCAATATAGCCACTGACGTAGCGAGCGGCGAGTCCCAAGGCGCGTAGGCATCCGATGCCGAGGTGGGCAAAGTCTTGGCAAACCCCGCGACGGTATTTTATTACATCCTCAAGGGGCGTGGCAATTGTTGTGAAGTCCGGGTCGTAGGTAAAGTCAGCGTAAAGGCGAGTGGTTAACTCTTCAACGGCTTCCAGTAGCGGGCGTCCTTTGGTAAACGACTTTTCAGCGTATGTACGGAGTTCAGGCATCAGGGGAATCATTGAGGAATAGAGGATATATTGCCGGATCTCCAGAATTTCCGGATTTGAGTCTGTGTGCAGCTCCTGATGAGCCTCTTCCCAAGCCAAGTGCTCTGCGAAACTTCGTTGCCTTTCTCTGCCTTTAACATCTACGTGGCTTGTAACTGTGACGGTGAGTTGGTTGTGAGGCTTCTGGATTATGAAATAGTAGACAGTGTTTCCAAAAAAGTCCTGACGTTCTCGGCACTCCTTAGGTTCGGGTTCGACAGTGAATTTGCTTTCGCTGCATTGCTGATACATGAAATCTCGAGGGGTCAAGCGTGCTTCGTTATAACAGAGGTTCACTGGATGCGTGTAACTGTATTCAGTTTTATGGGTAATCTTATAGTTCATGGCTATCAAGGCTTGCTAATATTAGATACGGATTTTGATACCGAATTATCATAATATGTAGACAAACGTCCGTTCGCTGGTGAGGTTTCCCAAATTCGTTCTTTCTGACTATCAACTGTAGGAGCGACCTCTGGTTGCGACTCTTGTGGCTGGCTATTGATAACTGAAAACTATTAACTAACAACTAACTGCCACTGACAACCCACAACCCATAGCCCGTAACCCACAACCTTTAGAGACTGGTTGTCGTTAGCTGCTGAGGTCTTTGGACATGACTAAAATAGGTTTGCGTCAGAACATCAGAAATGTCGATCAGTATTTGCGCGAGGCGAACCAAGAGTTTCTCTAACCCTCTGCGTTGTGTTGTGTGCTCTGAACGTTCAGCGAGATCAATTGTATTGGAAAGCTGCAGCTGTGTTAGTGCCTCCAAAATGAGTTGCTCTTCTTCACTAAGCCGATAGCCGAGTTTTTCTCTGGGTAGTGCTCGGATCTGTTCTTCAAGTCGTTTGAGTTGATACAGGAGCGAGCGCGGATTCTCTTCGTCAAGAAGTACCAGCTCAAGGACTGTTGGAAAGTGGAGTGCTGAACGGTATCGACTCCGATAGGTGATCAGGCTTTCAGACGCAGCGAGTACAGATTCAAGCAACAATGCCTCAATCCAGTCGTCTTGCACGGCGACGAGGCTTGAGCGACACAACACGATAAGAAGAAGCGCACGTTCAATACGGCGTCCTATATCCAAGCTAATCCAGCCGCTTGTCTGGGTCATGCTTTCGGCGTTTAGCCCACTCAATGCTGCGAGAAAGATCATAAGTTGGTCGAGTGATGCCAATTCTGCCTCTTGGAGCATGAGATCTGTCAATATCTGAGCACTTGCGTCTTCGCCTTCCGGAATGCTCTTTTCGAGCGTTGTGCATAGATTTTCAATGCTATTCATCACACGCCAAGTGTCAGTTGACCAACGGTCTCGGACTGCGTACGCAGCACTGACGAGGGCTTGAAGCGTTGACACTAAACTACCGCTATTTTCTGTGTCGAGCATGATCGAAAAGATTTCGTTTGCTAACGACTGTTCACTGTTGTTGGCGAAACCCGGATGCGAGGAAGTTAGACCGCTCAAAGAGCGGAGCATACTACGGAGATATGTAAGTTCGGATACCTCTCTCGCATCTTCGCCGAAAGTCTCAGTGAAAAATTTAGTAGGCGATACCTGTCCTAAGCGCGAAGTTTCTAAACCCATCTTCCCCATTTTGGCTTTATCCAGCATAATGCGGAGCAGTCTTGCTTGTCCTTCAGCGCGTTCGGCATAGCGTCCGACCCAGAATAGGTTTTCAGCGGCTCGGCTTGATAACCCTTCAGATGCCTCTGCTGTCTGTATCCGTCCGGTTCGCTGTTGCCATAAACTGATATGTGGCTCTGGCTCAGGTGCGAGGACCCAAGTGTCTTTGCTAACGCCGCCATCTCGGATTGAGATTGTCAGTTCACCTTTCTCGCCTGCACATCGGGTGAGTCCGCCCGGCATCACAGCGTATGCGTCTTTTTCTCTAAATAAAAAACTACGCAAGATTGCGCTGCGCGGTTCAAGTTTACCGTCAATCAGTGAAGGTGTTGTGGAGAGATGAACATGTTCCTGCCCGACATAGAGATGCGGTTCAGCATTAATCTGGATACTGAGTGCGTCGAGTTCAGCTTTACTGAGTTCGGTTCCAAACATCGAGCGCACACCCGGTTGACGATGGATAGGTTTAATGACTAATTTCTTCAGGTTCGCCAGCACATAGTCTCGCTCTTCCGATTTTCCGCACCACCATGTAGCGACGGAAGGCAGGCGCAGATCCTCACCTGTTAAATGTTTTGAGATATTCGGTAGGAAGGGCATCAATCCCGGGTTCTCCAAAGCGCTGCTGCCGGGAGGGTTTATCACTATGACATTTCCCTGCCGAATCGCTTCCAGCAATCCCGCGACACCGAGTCGTGAGTCTTGGCGGAGTTCCAACGGGTCACAGAAGGTATCATCCACACGGCGCAGAATAATATCGACAGGGCGTAAACCATCAATTGATTTTAACCAGACCCGTCCGTCCCACACTGTTAAATCGTCGCCTTGCACCAAGGTGTAACCGAGGTAGTTTGCGAGATAGGCGTGCTCGAAATAAGTTTCATTCAGCGGACCAGGCGTTAGTACAACGACATGCGGATTGTCTGTTTGGTGAGGCGCGATACGGGTTGCACTTTCGAGTTGGTATTGCATGTCCAGGACGCTGTTCTGTAGCGAACGGAAGAAGAAGGAGAGTCGATGAACGCCGACTTCGCCGAAAAGATTCGGTAGTGCGCGGGCAAGGGCGGTTCGGTTTTCGAGAGCATAGCCAGCCCCCGATGGTGCTTGTGTTCGATCGGCGAGTACCCACATTCTACCATCGGGACCTCTTGCTAAGTCGGCGGCGTAGTTCAAAAGAAACGGGAATTCCGGTGGCGTAAGCCCAACACACGCACGTAGGAAACCGGCATGTGCGTAAACCACTTCTGGCGGTATCAATCCATCTTTAATTAACGTTTGTTCTCCGTAGAGATCCATCAAGATGAGGTTTAACAGTTCCGCGCGCTGCGTAAGTCCGGTAGAGATAGCATCCCAATCTGCGTTCGAGATTATCAGTGGAATAGGATCCAATTCCCACGGACGATGTCCCTGCTGTTCACCATGTACAACGTAGGTGACCCCGTTCTCGCGAAGCAAGCGTTGGACCTCTTCGTGCCGAGATTCCATCTCACCAGGTCCGAGGGAATCAAGTGCTTGCATGAAGCTGCGCCAGTGCGGATTGATTTGCTTATCTCGATTCAGCATCTCATCGATCTGTTCACCCTGAGAAGCATCAGCAAATTTCGGGATCGTATAACTGTCCCCAATCACCTTCCAATTTGTTGTATCAGCTCGTTGCATCTTTTTCTCTGCTTGGTTTGCGTCTATTGGCTGTCGACTATCAGCAGTCAGTAAACGGACATTTGACTTAATCAAAAACCTCTTTAACTCACACCCGAAAGTGAGCACAGCGAACGACCTGACTACTGACCTCCACTCCGACGGAGGTCTAATGTATGCGGATACTCGGCGTTCGTCTCTTCTGGCGGAACAGCCATAGGACCCGGAGATGTGCCTTCAGGCAGAAAAATGCTCGTCGTTGGTCCTGAGGGTTGCGATTGAACAACACCGGGTGTATGTCCATCTGCTCCGAAGCGACTCGTCCGGCGTCCTTCCGCTTCATAGGCATTCACTGGGAAGGTATCATAATGCCTCCCACCGGGATGGGAGACATGATAGGCGCAACCGCCGATTGCCCGATTATTCCATGTGTCCACAATGTCAAATACAAGCGGTGAGTGGACACCAATCGTCGGATGTAGTGCTGATGGGGGTTGCCATGCGCGGTAACGTACCCCACCGACGTATTCGCCATGTGTCCCTGTATTGTGGAGAATTAACTGCCGTCCGTTACATGTTACTGTATACCGGGAATCCGTCAGCCCAGATACCTTCACCTGCAACCGTTCAACAGAGGAATCGACAAAACGCGATGTCCCTGCCCGTGTTACTTCTTCACCTAATACGTGCCACGGTTCAATTGCCATCCTTAATTCCACTTCAATATCTTGTATGTTAACAGCACCCAATTTCGGAAAACGGAATTCAAAAAAGGGATCAAGCCACGCCATCTCAAACGGATAACCCGCTTCTTGGAGATCGCTAACCACTTCCTGTAGGTCAGCGCGAACGTAGTGATGAAGCATGAATCGGTCATGTAATTCTGTTCCCCAACGTACGAGTTTTCCTTTGTAAGGGGTATTCCAGAACTTGGCGATGAGTGTCCGAATCAGAAGCATCTGCACGATGCTCATCTGTGCGTGTGGCGGCATCTCGAAAGCCCGCATCTCCAGTAATCCGAGTCGTCCGCTTGCCGAATCAGGAGAGTAGAGTTTGTCAATACAGAACTCGGAACGATGGGTGTTGCCTGTGAGGTCTACCATCAAGTGTCGGAGGAGTCTGTCAATTAGCCAAGGTGGCGTCTCTTCTGGTTCGCCTGGCGATCCTTCGGTAATCTGCTCGAAAGCGACTTCAAGTTCATAAAGCTGCTCGTCGCGTCCCTCATCTACACGCGGTGCCTGACTCGTCGGACCGATGAAGGCACTCGAAAAGAGGTACGATAAACCGGGATGGTGCTGCCAGCACGTGACGAGGCTCCGTAACAGATGGGGCTGCCGCAACAGTGGACTATCGGCGGGTGTCCGACCACCGACGATAATATGATTGCCGCCTCCGGTGCCGGTGTGTCTACCGTCTAACATGAATTTTTCAGCACTTAGTCCGGTCAGTCGCGCTTCCGCGTAAAGCGTTGTGATATTGTGAACCAGTTCATCCCAGTTTTCCGCTGGATGAATGTTTACCTCAATCACACCCGGATCAGGGGTCACATTCAGCGATTGAATTCGCCAATCGTGCGGAACTTCATATCCTTCGATAATCACGGGCATGTCTAAGGCTTCAGCAGTCGCTTCCGTTGCCTCAAGAAGATTCAGATAGTGTTCTAAATGCGTCAGCGGTGGTATAAAGACGTACAATCGTCCATCACGAGGTTCAACACACAGTGCCGTCTGAATAACATCCTGCTCTTCTTCGTTTTCTACTGTGGATTCGCTTTGTGAATTCGCTTGTGCTGACGCGTCTAAACTCTCCTCGCGCGGTTCAAAAGGATCGCGTTCGTAGACCTCATCTCGCTCTTCAGGTGGAACCCATTGTATAGACTCTAAGGGTAAACGGAGTCCTATCGGTGAATCGCCGGGGATTATGAACATGCGTCCGGCTTTGAAATCCCACACGCAACTTTCCCAAACATCGTTTGCCAAATTCCAGCGTAGCGGTAGTGCATAGCCGATCGGTTCACCGATCGTTTCTGTTTGGAGCAGCTGCGCCAGTCGATGGCGTTCGGATGCCTCTTTGAAGTCAAAGTCGAGAGGATTGATGTTGGTAGGGAGTCTTTCTTCCGTCCAGAGGAAATAGAGCGCGTCTTCATAAGCCGGTATTATTGAATCTGATGTAATTTTCAACAGTTCTGTGATATGGCGCGTGAATCGTTCAGCATCTTCAACACCCAAGCCGTAATCTTTATGAGGTTCGGCGAGCAATTTATCGTTCTGCCAAATAGGAACGCCATCTCTACGCCAAAAACAGCCATACTTCCAACGCGGTATAGGTTCACCAGGGTACCATTTTCCTTGTCCGTGATAGAGCCCGCCACCAGGTCCGAAACTATCGCGCAGACGGCGCAAGAGTGCCGCACCTAACTCTCTTTTTTTAGGGCTGTCTGCTTTTGTGTCCCACTCTGGACTTTCTGTATCGTCGATAGATACGAAAGTCGGCTCACCACCCATGGTCAACCGAATATCGTTATGAATTATATCTCTGTCCACCTGCTGACCGAGGGCGTTAATATTTTCCCATTGTGTTTCCGTGTAGGGTTTTGTCACGCGCGGGTCTTCGTGGATACGCTGGACGGTGTTACTATAGGTAAATTCTGTTTCGCACGGATCTGCGTAACCCGTAACCGGTGCCGCACTCACTGGATCCGCTACGCACGCCAATGGAATATGTCCCTCACTCGCAAATAAACCAGACGTTGGATCCAGACCTATCCAACCTGCTCCGGGTGCGTAAACTTCGCACCAGGCGTGCAAGTCGGTAAAATCCTGGGGCGGACCGGCAGGTCCCTTTACGGGTTTCTGATCGGCGACGAGTTGGACGAGGTAACCTGAGACGAATCGGGCAGCTAAACCGAGATGACGAAAAATTTGAACGAGTAGCCAACCTGTGTCTCGACAGGAACCGATCTGCTTCTCTAACGTCTCCTCGCAGGACTGCACACCGGGTTCCATGCGAATCGTGTATTTTATATTCTCCCAGAGCGACTGGTTGATGTCAACAAGGAAGTCGATAAGTTTCTTCTGCGTTCGAGGAATATCTGCCACCCACGCCGCAAGACGCGGACCGTTTTCTTTGACTTCAAGAAACGGGGTTAGCTCTTCTTTAAGTTGGACTTCGTAGTCAAATGGGTACTGTTCGGCACTCGCTTCGAGAAAGAAGTCAAACGGATTGATAATTGTCATATCCGCCACGAGATCTACTTCAAGAGACAATGCGCGTGTGGGTTCTTGGAAGATGGCGCGCGCTTGGTAATTGCCGAACGGGTCTTGCTGCCAGTTGATGAAGTGCGTCTCCGGTTCAATCTTGAGCGAGTATGCTTCAATCGGTGTCCGGCAGTGCACTGCGGGTCTCAGTCGAAAAACGTGTGGAGACAAGTTAACGAGCCGGTCATAGCGATATAGAGATTTGTGGTTAATAGCTACACGGATTGCCATATCTGTCTCTCTCCCTTTAGACCTTATAGTAACGGCTGTTCCTCAGGAACTTCTCCGTTGACAGGCCGCAAGGCGAAAAATGTCTTATGAATATCGCCACCGACTAAGTTGAGTTTGGTTTGGAATGCATCAAGAAACTCATGCAAACCGCTTGAAAGCACTTGTTTGACTTGGGCGTACGCAAATTCGGCACGCAGCTGCCCCAGGCGCTGTTCTGCTGGGTTAGAGAAAGTTTCCAAAGGTGTCCCAGAAATTGCATGTAATGATTCTTCCGATTTGGAGAGGCAGTAAAGTACCGAACGCGGGAATTCACGGTCTAACAATAGAAAAGCGACAACATCATCTGGAGAGATGAGTCCGTAGGTCCGTCGGTACATCTCAAAACCGCTGGCAGAATGGAGCAGCGCACCCCACTGAATATCATCAAATGGGGTATTCACATCCCAAATAGACGGAAGTAGGATAAAGTATTTAACATCAACGATTCTCGATGTTTTATCGGCACGTTCGATAAGTCGTCCCAATTGGCTGAAATGCCATCCTTCACTATGCGACATGATATTATCCGTCAGTCCCATGAAGAGGTGCGATGCGAGTTTAATTTCCCGAAAGAATTCATGAGGTTCTGTCATCGCCCATTCTTCGGAGGTGTTGGTGACTAACAGATAGGCATCGTTTAACTGTTCCCACATCTCTGATGAAATGTTTTCGCGTATCGACCGAGCATTTTCACGGGCAGCCCGCAGGCAAGAGATAATGGAATTTGGATTTTTAGCATCGAATGCTAAAAAGTGGATCACTGCTTCGCGGGATGCTTCGCCGTAACGTTCGGAAAACACTTCGTCATCGCCTGTCGTGGCAACAAGCGGTTCCCATTGTGCCTGTATACCGACCGGCATGTCAAGTATAAGATGCAGGTTGACATCGACGAAACGGGCAACGTTTTCGGCGCGTTCGATATAACGACTCGTCCAGTAAATTGATTCTGCAACGCGACTTAGCATAACCCCTCCTATCCGGCACCTGACAAGACCCAGGTATCCTTACTACCGCCACCTTGTGACGAGTTGACAACCAGTGAGCCTTCTCTCAGGGCGACCCGTGTTAATCCACCCGGAAGAACGTAAATATCTTCGCCGTAAAGGATAAACGGACGCAGATCAACATGTCGTCCTTCAAAATGGTCGTTATTAATAAGCACCGGCACACGCGAAAGCGAAAGCGTCGGTTGCGCGATGTAATTACGCGGATTGTCTTTAATACGGCGGGCAAATTCCTCGTGTTTTGCTTTTGTCGCGTGTGGACCGATCAACATCCCATAGCCACCGGACTGGTTTGCTTCTTTCACAACAAGTTCGTCCAGATGCTCCAGAACATATTTTCGATCTGAGTCCTTCCAGCACATATAGGTTGGGACGTTCGGGACAATAATATCTTCATCGAGATAGTACTTGATGATCTCCGGCACGAATGAGCAGATAACTTTATCGTCGGCGACACAGGTGCCGGGCGCATTTACGAGGGCAATACGTCCCGCTTTGTAAACGTCCATTAAGCCTGGAACACCGAGCATTGATTCTGGGTTGAGCACTTTCGGGTCAAGAAAATCGTCGTTAATTCGGCGGTAGAGGACATCAATCCGCTCAAAGCCTTTCGTCGTTCGCGCGTGAACGAACCCATCCATCACAACAAGATCGCGTCCCTCAACCAATTCGACCCCCATCTGTTGTGCAAGGAAGGAGTGCTCGAAGTATGCTGAATTATATATCCCCGGCGTGAGGAGAGCGACTTCGGGAGAAGGCACTCTGTCCGTTACAAGGTAACGGAGCATATTTAATAAATTGCTCGGGTAGTCCTCCACTGGTTGAATCTGCGACATCCCAAAAAGCTGTGGAAACGTCCGTTTCATTAGCTGCCGGTTTTCCACGACGTAGGAGACACCGGATGGGCACCCGAGATTATCTTCCAATACATAGATTTGCCCATCCGCATCGCGCACCAAGTCTGTGCCGGTAATGTGGCACCAGATACCGCGTGGTGGATCCAAGCCGATACACGGCTCAAGGTATCGTTCTGATGAGAGCACGACATCCGCAGGAACGATACCGTCTTTGAGAATTTTCTGGTCGTGGTAAACGTCGTCAATGAATAAATTTAAAGCATGAATGCGTTGTTTAAGCCCGCGTTCTATCCATTCCCATTCGCTGGCACTAATAATTCGGGGGATGAGATCGAAGGGAAAAATCTTTTCGATGCCTTGCTCGTCAGCATAGACGTTGAAGGTTATCCCCATTCTGAGCAAAGCGTGTTCAGCCGCAATTTGACGGCGTGCTAACTCGCCTTCAGGAAAACCTTCAATCCGCTCCATCAACATCTGAGCGGCGGGGCGAGCACTCCCATCGGGCGCGAGCATTTCATCATAAAATCCTTTAGTGTTATATCCATCAAATCCTGTCATTGCAGTGAGCCTCCTCTACCTTGGTGCTGTCGAGAATTCGGCGATTCCGCAGCGAGAATGCAAAGATGCTGGAGGGCAGTGGTTTAGGAACCGAGTCAACCCTATAAGGGTGTGATGCAATACTTATGCCAATGTTAATTTGCACAGAAAATTGATGATCCGTTTCAGTCGAATGCGTAAACCAACCCACTTCGGGCGTTGTGCGGAGATGAAATTGTAGATTTGACCCTTACGGGTTGCCTGCTAATTTTTTAGGCAGTGCGGTCAGTTGCTGTCCAATTATGATGCACCAATCGCATCCGAGCGCACAGTGTAACTACTCTTAATAGTTTATTTTAACGCGAACTTGATAAATAGTTGGTTCGAATCAACGCCGAATGCGCGTGTGGCATTCGGCGGGGTTTCGCTATATCTATTTTCTTGAAGGGTTCATTGCGAATGACAATTCTCTGTATCAGTAGAGTTTTTCCGTCTATTACCGCTCTACCCAATCTACGTTACCATTTGGGTTTTATTTTCAAACTCACGTTATTTTATCACACTTTGAGGTATTAGTCCAAACCTAATTTGGTTTTGATATATGCTGATTTTTTGTCAGAATCAGGATTCACGGGGTTTTAAGATGGACAGGAAGAGATTATCACGGTCGGCGGTTGGTCGGCGAGGTTTTCCAACCTCGCCGACACAGTGTATCAATGTTCTAAAATCTACTATAGTTGCCGTGTCAGACAGCCTTCTGGAAGGCTTCCCACGCGTCGCCTGCTGCCGCAGCTTGACTTTCTAATTCGGTACGCCACCCGGCGACTTTCCCTGATTTAATCTGCTGAATATCAAAGCCAGCGTACCGGTCCTCAAGCGTGTCTCCGAGTTTCTGGGTTGCTTCCCACCGATCCCACGCTGTCTGCATCCAAGCATGTGGCAGTGCCTCTCGGACAGCAGGATCGAGTTGCCATGCGCTTCGTGCATCCGCAGTTGACGGCTCACCAGCGGGTTCACCCGACCATTTCGACCAGCCTATCGACAGTGTATTCCGCTCACGTTCAGGTACAGTGTGTCCTGTGTGGATATTGTTGCCATTGCGAATGAGTGCCTCTCCGGGCTTGAGCCGAATAGCAACTTGATCGGGCAACGGATCGGTTCTGTTCCAACTCGGTGTGTACGGGACACCTTGATCCTTCATGGATTGTGGGAGTAGTACATCATGCTCAAAAGGGGTGCGCCATCGATGGTGGCTACCCGGAATGAGTTCATGGCATTCGTCGTCCGTAAGTGCCAAAAACATGCTCACGCCGTTCCGTTCTTTAATTCGCGTCTCGTTGCTTTCTTGAATTTCTTTCCAGCGGATTCGCTCTACCTCTTCGGAATAATCTTCGGGGGTATCTCCGCGGATTTCCCGCTGTGAGAAGTAACCTTTTCCATCACCCCACCATGTCACGTCTCGATGCCAACTGGGTCCGTTCGCCTGTTTCCGTGGATTTGCCCACAGCAGCATACCACTAAATGACATATCCTCGGGCTGTAGACCGTGACACCAGGAAGCAACGAAATCTAAGAACTCCGAAGATCCGTGGAATTCGGAGAAGCTTGGCTCCTTGAAAGCTGGATGGATGAGTCCTCGGATCGCCCACGGTTCATTGTGTGCGGCGCGGTGGACATAGCCCTTTGAACAATCAATTATGTCGTAAACATTTTCTGGGGCGGTTGCCTCAGTAACACGACGTCCCGCCTCTCGAAGGATAGGAATCCAAGGGCTATCAACGAAGTCGTTGATGATGACAAAACCCTCTTCCTTCAGGTATGCCAATCTTTCAGGTGTGGCACCTGGAGCTGAAAGTTCGGGTTTGAAGTCTGCAAACGCATTAGCGCGATAAGTTTCCGTCGCTTGTGCTTCATTTGTGCTCATTGTCGTCTTTCCTCCATATTGGATAGTGACTTTAAGCGAATACAATATTGTAATTTTAGCACATTTCGCATATTTATCAAAATTTTCCTGTAGGCGGTGGGGAGATTTAGTTTTTCAAATTTACATCTGGACCCCGAACAAGTTCGGGCATCCATCAACAGGAGTCATTCATGTAAAAACTAATTTCTTAAAACTGAATAGTTCTACTGTTGGAGAAAAATCGATTTAACTTTTTCCTCAAATATGCTATCATCTTCACAGCGGTTCAGTGGATTTTCCTCGCTCCCGCAAACTCAGAAATAGGAGATAATAATGAACGCAGAATCGAGACCACAAGAGCAACGTTTCGACTTGAGTGCAGACGAATTGAAATTTTGGAACGAGAACGGCTACTTGGTCCGTTTGAACGTATTCACCCCTGAAGAGAACGATGCCTTCCGTCAAGTCGCCGAAGACATTGTGGATAGAAAACGTCCGTTCCCATCTGTCCATATAGACCAGAACGCACTCGTTAGAGATGGAAAAGCAGCGCAGCAAGGCATCTATGCGATGCACAAAATTCATTTTCCGAGCTGCTACGACCCAGAATTCCTCACGCGTGTACGGGATACCCGCCTAACCGATCCCATTGTTGACATGCTCGGTCCAGATATCCTCGGTATCAACACGCTGTTTATCTGGAAAGCTCCCAAGATAGGACTCGGCTTTCCGTGGCATCAAGATAAATTCTACTTCCGCACCCGGTTTAGGACGGAGACGACTGTCGGGACGTGGACGGCTATTGACCCGGCGGACAAAGAGAACGGCTGTCTCTACGTTATCCCCGGTAGCCATAAATGGGATATTTTTCAGCACGACGACCTCGAAGGTTCACAACAACGCGAGTTCAAGATGGCGCAAGGGGTTCGCGACGAAGATGGCGTTGCGGTAGAGGTGCCACCCGGTGCGGTTATCTGGTTCCACAGCCATCTTCTACATAAAAGCATGGACAATCATAGTCTGCGGTTTCGCCGCAGTTTCGTTGCTCATTATCTCAGTGCCCAAGCGGAATGGACAAAGCCGAAGCCAGCGGGAGGTTCTGCCGTCATGTGGATTCGCGGTCGAACTTTCCCCGACAAGGTTCACGAAGTCGAACGCGATGTCCTTCCAATTCCTGAATCCACGGGACAGTAACAGGAGATATTAATGCGCGCAGAATCAATACCACAGGACGCGGATTTTAGCTTGAACGCGGACGAGTTGGCATTTTGGAACGAGAACGGTTACCTTGTCCGTTTAAATGTATTCTCGGATGAAGAGAACGATGTCCTCCGTCAAGTTGCTGAAGAGGTTGTGGACAGGAAACGTCCATATCCATCCACAAACATCGATCAGAACGCACTCGTCAGAGACGGAAAAATAGAAGAGCAAGGCATCTATGCGATGCACAAAATTCATCATCCGAGTTGTTACTGTCCAGAATTCCTCGCACGCGTCCGTGATCCGCGTCTAACCGACCCTCTTGTTGAGATGCTCGGTCCAGACATCCTCGGCATCAATAATCTATTTATCTGGAAAGCACCCAAGATAGGACTCGGTTTCCCGTGGCATCAAGACAAGTTCTATTTCCGTAATCGGTTTAGGACGGAGACGACCATTGGGACGTGGACGGCTATCGACCCAGCAGATCGGGAGAACGGCTGTCTTTATGTTATCCCCGGTAGCCACAAATGGGATATTTTTCAACACGACGATCTCGAAGGTTCACAACAAAACGAGTTCAAATTGGCGCGCGGTGCCCGCGACGAAGACGGTGTTGCAGTAGAAGTACCACCCGGTGCGGTCATCTGGTTCCACAGTCATCTTTTGCATAAGAGCACGGATAACCATAGTCTGCGGTTCCGCCGCAGTTATGTCATCCACTACCTCAGTGCCCAAGCGGAATGGACACGTCCTGAAGCGCGCAATGGTAGGAAGCGACAACCCGTCATGTGGATTCGAGGCGAGACCTTCCCAGACAAGGTACACGAAGTTGAACGCGACGTCCGACCCGTTCCCGAATCTGAATGACAGTATGCTGGAAGGAGAACATAATGACTGTTCAGAAATTATCTATAATGATATTGATAATATCAATCGCGATGCTCTGTAGAACCGCTATATGTCCAGCAGATGTATTGGAAGATGCACTCGTTAGCGCGTGGCTTTTTGACGAGGACCAAGGCGGGACAGCGAAAGATGCCTCTGGCAACGGTCATGATGGCAAGCTTATCGGCGCAAAGTGGGTTCAGGGCAAAATAGGAACAGCACTTGAATTTGACGGGAACGGCAATATCGTAGAAATCCCACATCACGCCGATTTCGATCTCACGGAATACACAATATCGGCGTGGGTCAAAACCGAACCGACTGGTAAGTGGCAAACGGTGATCGGAAAGGAACCCGTCGCTGGGAACCCCAGGAATTATGGTATATTCGTTGCGGGTAATACAAATCTACTGGGAGTAAACTACACCACAGGTGGCGCATGGAAAACCGCCTTTAGCAAGACAGTCGCTGCAGATGGCAAATGGCATCATGTTGCTGCTACATTTGATGGCAAGGTACTTCGTGCGTATTTTGATGGCGTGATGGAAGGCGAAACCAAAACCGAGATTCCACCCGACCATAATACTGAGCCTGTCCGAATCGGACGCTGGGGGAATCCAAGAGGCGATTACTGGGAAGGTGTACTTGACGAAGTTGCAATGTTCAGTCAGGCACTCACTGAAGACGAGATCCAAGACATCACGATGAACATGCGTGATGCGTTATCAGTCGAAGCATCAGGCAAACTCGCAGTGACGTGGGGAACACTGAAGCAATCAATAACCGAACGACGCTGAATGGTTTTGGGTTGTAGGAGGAATAGCGGTCAGCGGTCAGAGTAGATAGCCGTCAGCGGTGCCTAAAGTTTCATAGTTTTCATAGCAAAATGGGAAATTGATATATTTCAAAAAAGGCTGTTAACATAGGTAGGGACTGGGTTTTTGGTGGTTTTGGGAAGGATTTGTGTGAGGGGTGCTATGAAATTTGCTATGAAAATTTCATAACGGATTATGTGGATTTTGGTGTACTTTTTGGGTGATGTGTCAGTAATAGTGCTACAGGACGCGCTACAGGACGCGCTACAGGACGCGCTACAGGACGCGCTACAGGACGCGCTACAGGACGCGCTACAGAACGCGCTACAGAACGCGCTACAGGACGCGCTACAGAACGCGCTACAGAACGCGCTACAGAACGCGCTACAGAACGCGCTACAGAACGCGCTACAGAACGCGCTATAGAGTATGTTAGTGATTGTGTCTTGGATGGGTTATGGGTTATGGGTTATGGGTTTTGGGTTAAGAGTTTTGGGTTGTGGGAGGAATAGCGGTCAGCTATCAAAATCAACGGTATGAATGCCGTGTGGCATTCCCCGGGTCAGCAAGAGTCGCGACTGGAAGTCGCTCCTACAGCAATATTGGAAGGATGGAAGAAAAATATTCGGGGTTACAAACCCCTCCCACAAGAGTTGTCTTCATCAGGAGATCTCCCCCCTCTAAGAGATAAGAAAGTTCGTATAGCTGTTTTTGAGCGTTTGCATTCTACGATGCATATCCGGTGATATGCTCCTATAATTATACGGCTTATTTATAGGGTATGCAAGTGGGAGTCGCGTTTTCATATTGGTTATTTATTGGTTATTTATTGGTGGTGTATTTTTTTGGTTTTTTTTTGCAGTCAGCAATTGGTAGTGAATTGTAGAGCTGTTCTGCCATAAGTTGGCGCAGGCGAACAACACCGGGTGGAGGATTTTTCTCATATTCCTCACGAGCGGTCCGACAGTACTCCAGATAATCCGTCAAATATGCCCCAATCTTTTCCCTATTTTGCAGGTAATAAAGAATCGTCGCGTAAACCTGCTCCAGTGTGAGCGTATAGAAACGTTCGGCGATAGCCTCTGGTGTTTGGGCGCGGTGGATATATTCGTATAAGACACTCTCAATGCCGACGCGTGTGCCTTTTATTCGGATGTCGTCTTCTGCCAAAAAGTCGAAGTAGGTTTCGATTTGCATGCATTATCTCCGTTGGGAGTGAAGTCTGACTCGGTCTTGTTTTGGATAGCCTGCCAGTTTGAAAAGGATTGATGATTATTTTAGAATTGTAACATGCATAATGGAGAAGCGTCAAGTTTTTACCTTAGCATTTACAGGGTCATTTGGTTTTCCAATAATTTACATCTGGATGCCCGAACTTGTTCGGGATGGTGCGCGCGAACCCGAATAAATTCGGGCATCCATCATTAGGTTGTCTTCACATAAGTAAACCCGTTTCTTAAAACAAAATGACCCGATTAGCATTTATGGCTAGTTATGGAAATAAATGGACATTTGTATGGACTGAAAAAGCACGATGCTCCTCTGATTGGTAGGCAGTTTTTCTCTCGTGTTGTTGAGTGCATTGTTAACGCGCAGGCTTATCAGGCGGCGAAGGTTGGGAATCAAACCCATAGATTCGGCGCATCGTTGGGGTGGCGCGTTCGACGACTTCCGGCTTGAGATGATGCACAAAGTCAAACATCGGCTTAACAAAAGAACGACAACAGAAACAAATCAACGCAATACGCTGTTTATCAGTTGTGTTAGCACCCGCAGAATGCCAGATCGCACCGTTGAACAAGAACACAGAGCCTTTCGGTGCAGAAAGTCGGACTTCATCGGGGTGATGGGTGGTGCCGGGAGTCGGTTTGATTCGCTGGAGATGGATACCCGGTACATGGCGTGTGCCGCCGTTCTCCGGTGTAAAATCGTCGAGGAGCCAGAGACTGTTAGCGACCAATGGGAAACTCGGCAGCGGTTCCGGCATCCCGCCTAATACACTATCGACGTGATAGCCGCCATCGGGCGCGCCGGGATCGATGATATTAGAGGTAAGCGTGCTGAGTGTGTAATCGGGACCGAGCAGATGTTCAAAGAACGGCATCACCTTCGGTCGGGCAACGAGTTTCTCATACATCTCGCCTTTGTTCACCAACCAGCGGACATGCTGACCGTGCCCGTCGGTGTGTTGGCGCGCTAAACCGTTCTGCTTCTCCTCTTCTGCTAATCGGAGTATATCGGTTCTGTAGACTTCGATCTCCTCGTCGGAGAGCACATTTGGGATGACGATGCATCCCTGCTCGTCCAATTCTTTCTTTTGTGCGTCGGTGATTCCCATTTTGTACGCTCCTTCAATAGGCGAGGCACGGATACCTCGCCAACAATATCACGATAGAAAAAGGCGAGGCACGGAAACCTCGCCAGAAAATCTAAACTATGCAGCGAAGGGTTTCAAGCAATCCCCATAGACGTTGAAATGTTCACCTTCGTGTTCTTCAGCATCGACGAGTTTGAGCCAGAGTGCACTATCTTTCTTGTCACCGCTCAGCTGCCGACGGCTGCCGAGATTCGACGGATCGGGTCCTGCCCAGACGACTTCACCACCCTGCATATAAATGAAGTTATCACGATACCGGTCGATGAGATCTTTCTGGTTTTCTTGATAGATTAATCCCTGTTCACACGTCGTCCGTCGCCAGTTAGCGACTGTTTCTGGTGTATCCGTTTCAACGGAATCAAACTCCGCTAACGGTGCCGTAACTTCACTCTCCCAATCGATTTCATTAAGATCGACGGTGCCGTATCCACGTTGTGCGGCGATGAGGATATGGTTCCGATCGCGTTTGAAGGGAGGTGTGGGCCAGTCAGATTGCGGATCGTGTCCCATCAGGTGCATCCCGACAGTGTCGGTAGAGATCGGGTGATCACCAGCGATGAGTGCGTTACAGATTCTGCCTTCACCGCCCCATTCGCGTCCCCACTGTCCCGTCAGCGCATCGATGATATTGAGGCACGGCTTTGTGATGAGTGCCAAATCTGGAAGCACATAAGAGAGACGGATAAGATGGTGGTAATAACTCCGCGTCCTGCCTTCCGGGAGCAGCATCGGCGGTAACCCGAACAGGTTCTTTGTGCATAATGTGATGCCCATGAAGGCGTGGTTTTTCATCTTCGCCACAGAGACGACTGCATCTGCATCGTCGAAACAGGCACTCAGTGTGTAACGATCAAACATTGAACCGCCACCGGGAACATCGTAGTCCTTAAAAGGAGGTAGATTGGAATCGACAAATTGCACGTCGAATTCTTTCAGATGGTGTTCGTAGTTGAAACCTGGAGGCATCCGATGTCCATGGGTATAAGGGTTCGTGTCCGTAGCAACAAGCTGCGCCGTGGTATGCTCTTTGATTAACCGCAGTACGGCACGACAGGTGGCATCATCTACCAATTCTCGACGGCGTCCCTCGTAGTAGATAATCCGCTCGGCAGGCTTCATCATATTAAATTTCATGACCACCTTCTTGGCGGTTTCAATCGGTTTCCAAGCGCGGGTGAGCGGGTCGGTAATGCGTCGGAGTGTCTGATAGATTTCCTCTTCCGTTGCGCGGTAATCGCAATGTGCCGCTCTAACTTTGAACTGTTTTTCCATTGTGGTCTCCAGTGCAAGTGGGTGATTTGGCAAAATAGTAACATCTTATAAGAAAAATGTCAAGCACGATAGGATTTAGGGGGAGGGCATTTGCTGATGGATGATAGCCAATTACAATCGGTCGCGCAAGAGGCGGCGCATGACTTTGTTGGAAGCGGTTCGTGGGAGGGCATCCACTATAACGACATCGTGGATGCGGAACAGTGGATTGATGTGTTGGGAAATTTCGGCTTGCAAGGAATTGTGAATTTCTTGTTTTGTCGGTTGGGATTCTGATACTGCCAGCACGGCGTAGATAATGAGTTGACTCGGACCGCCGTCTTTCGGTGAAACAGCAACTGCTGCCGTCTCTTGGATGCCATCGACGACGTTAAGCACTTCTTCAATCTCAGCGGAACTCACCTTGATGCCACTCAGGTTCATCGTATCATCAACCCGACCGAGTACCCGATATTTAGTTCCTTCAAGCCAAGGTTCAGTGTCAAAGCCGTTGCCTAACTGTTCGATTGCATCGCCGTGTCGTCGTAGATTCTGTCTGGGTGTCCCCGCAAAGTAGACTTCATTGTGGTCGGCATTGAGGAGCGTTGTAGAGAGTCCGAGAGAGGGTGGAACGATGAAAACTTCGCCGTTTCGGGTCGGCTCTCCGTTGTCATCAAAGAGCAGAAAGTCCAAACCGAGTGCAGCGGTAGTGAACGTCGCTGGTGCCGCCGGTTGCACGCGCGTTCCAGTGACATACCCGCCTCCGATCTCAGTGCCGCCGCAATACTCAATCACGGGTTTATAGCCAGCCAAGGACATAAGGTAAAGCATCTCCTCTGGATTAGAACATTCACCGGTTGAACTGAACGCTCGGATTGCCTGCCAATCGAGTCCATGCATACAGTCGGTATTCTTCCAAGCGCGGACGAGGGTAGGCACGACACCGAGCATAGAGACCTTCGCTTTCTGCACAAAGACCCCGAACTCGCGTCCTGTCGGCACACCGTCATATAAGGCGATGGTGGCTTTGTTGATAAGACTGGCGTAGATGAGCCATGGACCCATCATCCAACCGAGGTTTGTATACCAAGCAAGCACGTCACCCGGATGAATATCGTGGTGTAGATAGGCATCCGCAGCGCATTTGATCGGGGTGGTATGCGTCCACGGGATCGCCTTCGGTTCGCCGGTAGTGCCAGAGGAGAAAAGAATATTCGTGTGGGCATCGGGGTCGCAAGGGATAGGGGCAAAGGTCTCTGTATCGCTGAGGAAGTCGCGCCATGTCACATCGCCTTCGCGTTCAATCTGTGCGACGGTATCACTGCTTTCGCAAGAGAAAACAATCGCTTTCGGTGCGTTTGCGGCGATCACTTTCTCATACAGCGGTAGACGCTTGCCTGCCCTGTTGATGTAATCCTGTGTGAAGATCGCTTTTGCTTTGCCAATGCGGAGGCGGGTGGCTATCTCATCTGGCGCGAAACTATCGGCGATTCCCACAACTACGCAGCCTGCTTTGACAATTCCGAGATAGATGGCAACGGATTCAGCGTTCATCGGCATATCGACTGCTACGGCATCACCCTGTTCCAGACCGATGTCTACAAGTCCGTTTGCGACCCGGTTGGTAAGACGTTCCAGTTCTTGATAGGTAAGCGTTATGAGGTCTTCGTCGTTCTCGCGTTGTGCAATAACAGCGGTGGCATTATCAGGAGCACTGAAGCAGCTATCAACAATATTGAGTTTGGCGAGGTTTGTCGCGGTGCCTGTTGCGTCTTTTTGTGCTACGGCGTGTGTGTCTATTGTTTTAATGCCCAATGTGTCAATCATCATCTGCCAAAACCTATCGCGATTGGTAACAGACCACGTATGGAATTCAGTATAGGTTTTGATGTTGAGTTCCATCATTAAGCGGGTGATATTTGCTTCGGTAATGTCTTCGTCAGTCGGGAACCACGCCGGTGGAGGTCCGTAGGTTGGGCGATCGAAGTCGGCGTATACCGTCTCATAGAGCAATTGGTGGAGTACGAAGGGGTGTTGTGGTGTGAGGATATAGCGCGAAAGTTCATACCAACAGGCTGTCGGAGACTGTGTAGGCAAGAGTCGATTAACGGTTTCTGCTATCTTTAATGCCTCTGCTTTTTCCAATCCACAAGCAATGATTTCTTCGAGGGTTAGCATGAAACGAGGTATCTTCCTTTTTTAGACGCTACGAGTGGCTTGAAGGGAATTATCCGTTTCCAACTCAACGAATCTATAGATTTGGTTCAAGGAGAGTTCTGCTCCGATGGAAACGAGAGAAAGCACATGCTCAAGCGCACTAAATTCGCTGAGGATCCATTGTTCGCCTTGACGGAGATAGTGATCGATCTGAACCCGATCCTGTGAGATGAGAATGTATTCTTGCAACGATTCCAGTTGTCGATAGCGAACAAATTTCTCGCCTCGGTCGTAGTTTTCGGTTGAGGTAGAAAGCACTTCAACAATGACCTGTGGATTGATGAGTGTGTCGAAAACGTCATCTTCAAAACGGGGTTCGTCACAGACAACGGAGACATCTGGATAGAAATACGAGATACCTGCTCCAATTCCAACGCGCATATCGCCGGTGAAAACTCTACATCCGTTTTCTATTAATTGATTGTAGAGTTGATTCGCAGTGTTCATTGTGATGAGGTTATGTGCGAGACTGGCTCCGGACATAGCGACGATTTCGCCGCTCAAATATTCGCTTTTGAGCGTTGCCTTTCGTTCCGAAGCGATGTATTCTTCAGGCGTCAGATAGGTTCGGGCTGCTATAGATGACATGCGTATCTCCTATGCTGTATGCTTAAACTTCGCGATAGAAGTATAACATATTATCAGTGAAAATTGCAATAGTTCTACGAGAGAAAAAGGCGAGGTTAGGAGGGAAACACTCTATCAAAAACACCTCGCCAGCGAGAAATGCCTATGTCAGGGTTAGGAGATCGCTTCTACTGGAAATGGTCGGGATTCGGAGATCCCTCCTACAGAAAAACTGAATGACCGTACTATCGGAACGATACCCTTGGCAATTGTCCCCAATTTACGCTACAATTATTCTGATTTATCAACGAAATGGTAGGAAAGAGGCAGGCGATGAAAAAACGAAATAAATTTCCACCCGGTTGGAATGAAGAGCGCGTCCAGAGTGTTATTGCATATTACGACCAACAGACGGAGGATGAAGCCGTCGCCGAAGCTGAAGCGGCATTGGAGAATGAATCCAGTATGCTGATAGAAGTCCCTATAGAGTTGGTGCCGACTGTACGCGAATTGATTGCCCAGCACACCACCAAAAATCATCCTCAAGCGAGACAAAGCGACTAAGACTTTATCATTCCGGTGCTAATGCGCGTAGCCGATTAACAACCTTTATGACCTCATCGGCGACAATGTCCACCTCTTCAGCCGTATTATAGCGTCCCAGACCGAAGCGGACAGTAGTCAACGCCAATTCATTCGGAACTCCCATTGCAACCATGACATGTGATGCCTTCACCGACTCCGAATCACATGCCGATCCGGTTGATACCGCAACACTCTTCAATCCCATTAATAAAGCATGACTTTGTACCCCCGCAAAACAGAGGTTTAGATTGCCCGGCAGCCGTTGTTGTGGATGGCCGTTAAGATGAATATCTTCCAAATACGCACTTAGTTTTTGATGAAGGGTGTCGCGCAAGGTTGACACGCAACTTTTTCCCGTCTCCATGTAGTTTTTGGAAAGTGCGCACGCCGCGCCTAAACCGACAATCCCCGCGACATTTAAGGTGCCGGGTCGGACCCCTAATTCCTGCCCACCACCATAGAAAAGTGAATCTGGAGGAGAAATTCCTTGGCGGATATAAAGTGCCCCAATCCCCTTCGGACCGTAAATTTTGTGTGCTGTCAAGGAGGCGAGATCCACACCGAGCATTCTCATATCTGATGGCAGCTGCCCGATCCCCTGCACCGCATCTGAATGGAAAAGCACACTGTGTTTGGCAGCGACAACGGCAATATCGGCAATCGGATTTATCGTGCCTACTTCGTTATTTGCATACATGAAACTCATCAGAGTCGTCTTTGGGGTTATCGCCGCTTCCACATCGTCAGGACTTACCATCCCGTATTTATCTACAGGGAGATAAGTGGTCTCAAATCCCTCTGCTGCTAAGGCGTGGCAGGTATCAAGGATTGCGTGATGTTCTGCTGTACTTGTAATGATGTGGTTTCCCTTCTCTCTACAAGCATAGGCGATTCCCCTTATAGCGAGGTTGTCCGATTCAGTCGCACCGCTGGTGAAGATAATCTCCTCTGCTGAGCATCGGAGCAGGTTAGCGACTTGCTGGCGCGCCTTATCTACAGCATCCTTCACCGTAGTGCCGAACGGGTGTGTGCTGGAAGCGTTACCGAAATGCGTCGTAAGATAGGGAATCATGGCTTCCAACACTTCAGGTGCGATCGGTGTCGTTGCATGGTTGTCCATGTAGATGATGTTGTTCATGAAGGTTATCCGTTATGTGAATGGTTCGTGTTTAAATGGAACACATGGAAATTTGTTTTTTTAGAGTATGGCGAGGTTGGAAACCTCGCCAGTAGAGGAAACGGTGAACGGCACACGGAGAGTGCCTACTACTTTTAAAGACGATCGCGGAATTGGACGGCGCACGGAGTGCCTACTACTATCTAAAGATGTTCTCGGAATTGGACGGCGCACGGAGTGCGCCTACTACTTTTAAAGGCGTTCGCGGAACATGTCAATCATACCATCAGGTGGATCAAACGGTAATTCAACAACCGTGTTCGTCAACCCACTATAGTAAATTCCCAATAACAGATTGAATTCAGCGAGGGATTGCTTGAGATGCGTGGGATGTACCTTGTTCTCATCGTCGAGCCACTCGAACACTGCGTCTGTGAGTCCACCTTGTGCGAGAACATCTTGTGCGCCGTAGCTCAAGTCGCCGCCTTCATATCCAGTGCCGGGTAGATTGCGTTCCCAGCTTTCAAATCGCCAATGGACGAACCCGTTTTCACCGAATACACAGACCCGTTTGTGTCGGTTGTTTCCTGTATCTGGAAGGACGCGTGGCGCCATTTCCGGTCCAAATGCTACTGAGACTTGCACGCCGTTTGCGTAGGTAACCAAAGCCGTAGCATTCGCAGGTGAAGGTTGCGCCGTATCGAGTTGTTCTGCTCCGGAGATTTGTCCTTGTACTTTTACCGGACGGGAGTTATCAATATAAGAGGACACGAGTTGTAGGACGTGTGGTGCCTGATCAACGGGCGGGTTGCGTGCGCTCGCCTCAATAAATTTAATTGCTCCGATTTTTCCTTCAGCGACATCACGCTTGAGCGCGAGATTCTGAGGGTGAAAATTGAGTTGTGTGTTGACGACGAATTTCGTATTGGTGCGTTCGGCGAGTTCGGAGATCTGCCGCCAATCTTCACTCTCGACTGCGATCGGTTTCTCGACAATCGCAGCCGGGACACCGTGCTCAGAGGTTTGGTTCATTAGTGGGTAGCGGATGCGTTCGTTGCTGCCGCGTAGCACGGGGGCAGTAACGATATGCAGTAGATCCGGCTTTTCCTTTGAGAGCATTTCATCGAGATCAGTATAGCGGGCATCAATCCCGAATTCATCACCGAAATCGTTAAGCAAATCTTCCTGCATGTCGCAAATAGCGGCGAGTTTACCGCCTTTGACGTGTTCATAGGCGCGTGCGTGCCCACGTGCACGTCCTCGACAACCTAAAATCGCGCTTTTGTACATAATTGTCTCCTTTTACTTATAGGTGCAGATAATGCAATTATATGTCGGATACCGTTTTAAAGCAACGTTTTTCACAAAATTCTGGTTCAAAGAAGAACAGAAATGTGATATGATATTCTGTAAAAGCGGAAAACACACTGGAGAAAGAAGATGCGACCTCACCTCTTTATCTTTTTAGCACTTTGCGCGATTACAGTTTTCTTAGGATGCCAATCCAAGGTGCTGCGGATGATTTTTGAACCACAGGAGCTTTACAACTATTCCGTCACGGAAGGCGTCACCTGCACTTCGACAGCAATGATAGACGGTGATGTTGAGACGAAAGGATTCGCTGATGGACGCTGGATTCATCTAAACTTGCCAACGCAAAAAGCGATTCATCGGATCACTATCCGTGGGACTAATATCATAAACTGTATGATATACGAGAAATTGGAAGGCGAAGGACGTTGGCGTGCAATTTTTCAGGTTCAGAACAACGACAGTCCAGTCATTGAAATGCGCGTCAGTAGTGGTGTTGTGACGGATGCGATCCGAATCTACATCAGCGGCACTACCGAAGATAAAAAGAAAGCCGGAGAGTATGATCCGAGGCGTGGTGCAGTCGTAGCGTATACAGTATTAGGTAGAGCCTTTATACACGAGCTTGAGGTCTACGGACTTGTTTCAAAGGAGGGATCCCCATAGCGAGTAGCGTCTGGGGTATGCAGTAATGAAACTTTTGATTTTTGAAGATTTATACAGTTGGAGTGTTTTTAGCCCGGAACGGCAGGTAGATTTTAACGGGCATTTGTGGGTGCGTCCTGACGGGAATATTATCATAGACCCGGTTGCGATGTCTGATGTCGATCGGGAACATCTGACAGCACTCGGTGGCGTAAAGTTGATTGTGCTGACGAATGCCGATCATGAACGTGAAGCCGCTGCCCTGCAGGCGCAAACAAATGCAGATGTGATTGTTCACGAAGCGGATGCTGACGCACTAAGTATTACGCCTACAAGAACCCTTCAGGACCGAGAGGCGATTGTGCCTGGCTTACATACCATCCATCTCAGTCATGGAAAAAGCCCGGGCGAGATTGCGCTCTACTTTCCAGAGAAACAGGCTGTTCTGTTCGGGGATTTGGTGGTAGGTGCACCGATGGGGGCATTGACCTTACTCGACGATGAAAAATTGGCTGATCCCCCTAAAGCAGCACTTGAGCTGCGTAAAGTTTTGGAACTCCGCTTCAACACGATCCTCGTTGGGGACGGACATTCCATCTTTAAAGATGCCCGTCAACACCTTGTTGACTGCCTGCAAGCGCGGCGCGATATTTACATCAACCGTATTCATCTTGATGAAATAGAGTGGCAGTATAAAAATGCCCCACATCCTTATGATTTTGAGGACAAAGACATTGATCCGCTCATCGGCGGCAAGAATTTAGGGTATCGTGTTATCCGACTTCAACCGGGTAAGATGAGTTTCCCGATGCATTTTCACAATTTCGGTGAGGAGATGTGTTACGTGATGGAAGGTGCTTGCACGCTCAAGACACCACGTGGCGATGCAGAAGTCCGGGAAGGGGATTTCATCGCGTTCCCACCCGGTACAATCGGTGCGCATAAATTCGTAAATAACAGTGAGGCACCGGTCGTCCTGTTTATTCTCGGGACCACGACCCCACATGATGTAAGCGAATATCCGGATTCCAATAAGCTGTTGCCTTATGTCGTCGGGAAGATTTACCGTAAAGACCCAAGTCTCAGTTATTGGGACGGCGAGGTTTAGTCGTTAGGTATCCCAACCTACGTCCTGCGTCTCCTTTGATTTTCTTTTGCTCGCGCATCTTCTCGTTCTGGATCGAGGATTGCATGCAAGGCGGTTTCCATTTCACTGCGTTTTGTTGCGAATTCGGGCTTTGATGCCAAGTCGTCGTTCTCCAACGGGTCAACGCCTATATTGAACAACTGTGGTTCACTCCCGACGTAATGGCATAGTTTGTAATCCCCATGTTTAAGCATGAAGCCTGCGTTGAGCATACCCATGTGATGATATTCTGAGAACACTGCGCGTGTTGTTTCATCTGGTTGGTGTCGGGCTATCCCCAGTAGACTGTCGCCCGGCAGATCAGATGGTATTTCCAGACCAGCGGTTTCCAACAAGGTCGGCATGACATCTACCAAAGATACGTTTTGTGTCACGCGACTGTTCTCACCCGAAGGCAATCGCAGCATGAGTGGCACCTTCACCGCCGGTTCATAGAAGCACTGTTTCTGCCAGATGCCGTGATGTCCTGCCATCTCACCGTGATCACTCGTGTAAATGACAAGCGTATTTTCGCGTAACGGCGATGTGTCAATCGCTTCTAAGATCCGTCCGACCTGAGCATCGAGAGCTGAGACAAGCGCGTAGTAAGAGGCTAAAGCACAACGGACAGTAGTTTCAGGTGGTGGGATGTCGTTCCGCCACGACCAACGGTGGTGTTGGATTATCGGATGTTGCGATTCAAGGAGTTCGTTCCATGTATCGGGTAGTTCAAGCGTATTGGGGTCGTACATTGAGTAGAATTCCGGCGGTGCAATCAACGGAAAATGTGGATGCATGAATCCGCAATAAAGAAGGAAGGGTTTATCGTCAGATGACGCGGCTTTTTTGCCGAGAAAGTCCACTGCCAAATCCGTGACGTTTCTGTCATACCGCGTGTGCTCGTGATCTCCGGGTCCACATTCGGTGACATGCGAGTTAGAACCTCGACGAGCATCTGAGGTGCGCCGCGGTGGACGACCAGTTGTGTGACGCCACCGAGGTAAATCATCTAACAAGCGATCGGAGAAACCGAGCAACCGATCAGTTCCATTGAAATGCGTGCGTCCGCATAACACTGTCTCATAATCCGTTTCTGCAAAATAGTCGCCCCACGTCTGGTACCGCCGATCGGCAATTGCTCCCAAATCCCAAGCTTCAATCTGATGTGGATAACGACCTGTCAGCATTGATAGCCGTGAAGGTGTACAGATTGGGTAGTTGCAATATGCGTTGTCGAATGTGTAACTCTGTTCAGAAAGACGGTCAAGATGCGGCGTCTGGACGACGGGGTGTCCGCTGTTACCCATCACAGCACCTGCGTGTTCATCTGAGAATAGAAAGACGATGTTCATAGATACTCCATCCGCTACAAGACTGCCCAATGTCCAATTCTCTGATAAAGCTCTGTAAAGTATATCCGATTTGGAGAAAGAAGGCGACTACTTTTTTCGCTTATCATCTGTAGCATGGATCTTTGAATCCCGACTGCTTTTACCTTCTGTTTGTGTGTGGATGCCCGAACAAGTTCGGGTTTCGATAGTTAGCCTCCACATAGGTAAACTTATCCCTTAAAAATAAATAACCCTATTGCCTGAATAGGAGATCAGTGCTAAAATAACAGGCGTTCGGAAGGACATCCCTGTCCGAATAAAACGTCCCGAATTTGATAATATCTATTGAGGTGTAATAGTCAACTACCCAAGCCTAAAGACTTGGGCTTGTAGAAAACAGCAACAACTGTTTTACGTTTTGCAAGCCCGTGTCTCGTGCTTCGTTCTTGTTTCTCGTTTCATAGAGGTTGGTAACCCAACGCTCTCCACGAAGGGCTGCAGCAGCCCTAAGAAGTATGTTTAAAGCCGCGTTGTGGTCTCGGTCAAATGAGAGTCCACAATATCCACAGTTGAAAGTCCGCACTGAAAGCGATAACTTTTTCGGTGCTTTCTGACCGCAACTTGAGCAAGTTTGCGAGGTATTCTTGGGATCAACTTGGTGGAAATGGAAACCGTCTCTTTCGGCTATGTTTCCAGCCCACTCAAAGAAGGTTGCCCAAGACGCATCGCTGATACTCTTGCTGAGGTGTTTGTTCTGAACCATATTCGAGGTATTTAGATTCTCGGCTACCAACACATTATTTTTCTGGTAGTGGTAGAGTTTGTAGACGAGTTTTCCGATAAAGTCTTTGCGTTTGTTTCTCGTTCGTTCATGATGTAAAGCGAGTTTGTGTTTCTGTTTTTCATATCGATGGCTTCCTCGTTTTTTACGAGAAAGGTCTTTAGAGTGTTTTCGGAGCAAGCCCTCTGCTTGACGATACCAGCGCGGATTATCCTCTTTTTCACCCTCAGAGGTGGTCAGGTAGTAGGTCGTGCCGACATCAACAGCCATAGCATCTGTCGGCTCAACTTTCGGCATATCAGGTATCTCAGAAGAGATATGAGCATACCAACCGCTGGCTTTCTTGACGATAGTGACTTCTTTCGGGTCACCTTGTAACGGACGGTGCATGTATATCTTAACTTCACCTAACTTTGGCACTTTCAAGCGATAGTGTCTAAAATCGGTTTCTATTATTGGATTTTGGCGGACACGTTCACCTGTTTTGAGTTTCTGCTTTCGCAAGCACCACGTCAGAGAACGGACACGCATTTTGAAGCGAGGGTACCCTTTTTTCTCTGCCCCTACTTTACAACGCCTACGGAACGCATCAAAGGCTTTGTCAACGCGTTTGAGGATAGAAACTTGAAAGTCTTGAGGCACTTCACGGAAATCGTTATACTTCTCACGGGCAACCTTCAAAAGTTGTTCTTGGTCATATCGCGAAACAAAACGACCTTCTGTCTCATGTGCAAACTTGCGATTGTTACGCGCAGAGTTCTGAAGTTCACACAAATGGTCAAACCACGCTAACAATGTTGTTTGCTGTGTTTGCGTCGGATATACAGGATATTTAAAGGTTAATCTCATGGTTTATCAAGTATCAAGCATTTATCCCCTAATAGGTGGGAGGCAAGCACGTTACCAAGCGGTAACGCCTATTATGCTTGCCAACTTGATACATATATTAAGCCACAATTTTATAGAAATGTCAGGTGTAAAAAAACGCTATGGCCTAACACACGAGGGCGAGCATTCCTCCCCACCCTAAAGGGCGGGGCTTCCTGCTCGTTAAATCTGGTGAAAGAAAAAATCGAAGCGGAAATCCTGAAAGTTCTTGATACGTGGATGGAAGCCTTCAATCGTCTTGACATAATTGCATGGGAAAATGAGTTTCACTTCCCGCACTACCGACTCGCTTCTGGCAACATGCGAATACTCAATAAACCCGGCGAACAGGATGTGGAGAGAATAAGAACCAACCTCACCGCCCGGGGCTGGCACCATAGCGGCTGGGATAGACGCAATATTGTCCACGCCTCAGAATCCAAAGTCCATGTTGACACGCAATTCACGCGCTATCGCGCCGATGGTACAGCCATTGCCTCCTACGAATCGCTCTACGTCTTAACCTACGAAGACGGACGTTGGGGGATCAAGATGCGATCCAGTTTCGCTCCGTAATAGCAAAGGGAAATTAAGCCAAAAATGGGTAGCACGACGTCTCGACCTAATATTGTACTCATTATGTGTGATCAGATGCGGTGGGATGCCGCCGGATTCGCTGGTAGCCCGATCGTTCAAACGCCCTATCTGGATCGGCTGGCGGCGAGCGGTGTCTGCTTTGAAAACGCTTACTGTGCATCGCCGGTCTGCTCACCGGCACGGGCAAGTTGGTTGACTGGACTCTATCCGCATGCCCACTTACAAATGCGGAATTATGGACCGAAAAGAATGGGCGAGTTCGGTGGCTACCTGCCTCGCGATCGTGTCACTATTGGGGATCTGCTCAAACGTGCTGGCTATCGTTGCGGTATCGTGGGACCGTGGCATTTGGGGGACGACCATCGCCCACAACACGGATTTTCCGATTTCTGGTGTACCTATCGTTATCTTGGAGATTATCCAGACCCGCTATTTAATTATTTTGATACTGAAGGGGTTGAAAATCTCTATCGATCAAATGCACCTGGGATGACACAATACGGAAATATCTTGGAATTTGGCACAATCACAGACCCGCGACAGCAACGCACAACTTGGACAATCGACCGTTCGCTCGAATTTGTTCAACAGCAGGATGATACCCCGTTCTTCTTATTTGCGAGTATCAAAGATCCACACCCGCTTGTCCTCGTGCCACCCGATCTTCCAGCACGCTATCGAGAAGAGGATATGCCGCTACCCGTCTCGTTACGTGATCCGCTTGATGGAAAACCTGAATTTCAAAAGCGAGGGAAGTTTCGCATCCCTCCAACGGTCACAGAGTCGGAATTTCGCCGAATGATGACTTACTATTATGCTCTAATCACGCACATTGACAATCAAGTCGGACGTCTGCTGAATGCGCTTGAGGGGACAAATACAGTTGTCGCTTTTATCAGTGATCACGGCGAGTTGCTCGGCGACCACGGCTACACCGAAAAATGTTTGATGTATGAGGCTTCCGTGCGGGTGCCGTGTCTGCTCTCATGGCAGAACCATTTGCCTTCCGGTTTACGAGTCACTACCCCTCTCGCAGGTGTGGATCTGATGCCGACCTTGTTGAGTTTCGCTGATCAGATTCCTGAAACACCAATTGATGGACGATCCGTTGCAGAGCCGATTTTGAACGGACGAGAGCCTGAACACCAACCCGTCTTCGCCGAAATTGCCAGCCTTGATGCTATCTATCACGACGCGAGCGATCCAGAAGAACTTGCAGCGCATGTGATGGTCACCGATGGACGCTGGAAATATGTTCGGAACCGCTTTGATATTGATGAACTGTATGATCTGAAGACCGACCCTGGGGAAATGCGGAACCTTGCTGATCTTTCGGAACACCAGAACCGCGTGGCGCAGATGCGTCAACAGATCGCCGAGATGGTTCGTCGGACAGGTCCGGGTCCTTATACGTGGTGTTTATAACCCAAGCATATAGCGACGTGCGAACTATGAAACTTAAACATTTCAGTCAATCAGAACGCACAAGGAAAATATCCATTTGTGCAATATCAATCTTGCTTTTATTTTTTGGGTTCTTCTCTAACTTGTGGCATGTCGCCGAACAGGAATGGTTTGATACGCATCAGCGAGACACCGAAAGTCTGATTGTCGGAAGAATGGTCAAATCTCGCCAAGATGGCATCTTCTCGGCAGGGGGACTGACAGGGGCAGGGATTGTAGATTTAGATAATTGGATATCTTCTGAGCAGATTGACACTCAATATTCAGCCTACCTTAACACACTCACCTTTGATAAATTCGCACCATACATGTCGCAACCCGGCGGTCAAGGAATCCTTTTCAGCCTCTTTGATAAACTCATTCCCCTATCACCTCAAATTAAGTTATGGTCATTCTATGTATTAACAGCACTATTCTCAGCAATTGCTTTAACCGCGATTATAGGCTGGTTCTATGAGGAGTTCGGCGGGTGGGTTGCGATATTCGTTGTAGGTTCAGCGGTGCTTTCCCAATGGTTGACGGTCTTTGGTAAAAATCTTTGGTGGAGCCTATGGGCTTTCTATCTGCCGATGATTGTCGTGATGTCCTTCCTTAAACGCAGCAGAGACCCAGCGAACCGTCAGTTCATCAGGTTTGGAATTCTAATCTCTATCTCGGTTTTCATTAAGTGTTTCATCAACGGATTCGAGTATATTACGACCACTCTGGTAATGATGATGGTGCCGTGTGTCTATTATGCTGTTCTCGACAAGTGGAGCCGTCACCAATGCCTGAAGGTGACGCTTGCAACCATATCGGGATCGGGCGTGGCAATCTTTTTCGGTCTCATACTATTGTGTTTCCAGATCGGTGCTGCAAAGAACGGTTTCTCGGACGGTGTTGAACACGTGGTCTATTCCTTAGGAAAGCGAACGCACGGAGAGGTGCAAAATTTTCCGGAGGTATATGCTGCGAGTCTAGAAGCCGGTACAGTCGGGGTGGTCATTACTTACGCGCAAGGCGTTTTCTTCGATTTCAACA
Organism: Candidatus Poribacteria bacterium; assembly: GCA_958295815.1. Lineage (GTDB taxonomy): Bacteria > Poribacteria > WGA-4E > WGA-4E > WGA-3G > WGA-3G. The sequence continues at coordinate 3,284,710 of OY282374.1, forward strand.
ACTATATATCTCACACAAACGCCTTCGTCTCTAACTTCCTGTTAAAAATTCGCTATGTTTACCTGATAGTACTTTTTATCGTGATGTCTGCACTGCTGTTTTTGCGTAGCACTGCAGAACGGCGACAACACTATATTGCGTTAATCTGGACAACGTGGTTTTCGATTCTGGCACCTTTATCGTGGTATGTAATTTTCAAGGCACACTCATACATCCATATACACATGAGTTTTCTGCTCTGGCAAATGCCCTTTACTTTCTTTGGCTTTGCCGTGTTTGGATCCGCTATCGTAGCATGGACGAAAAGTTTAAAGTCTGAATTAAAACAAGGTTAAGTACGTTGAAAGAAAACATCACATCATTTTGGAGGAAAATTATGAAACCACAAGATGTAAATCAGATTAAAGAATCTGTTCGTAAGCATTATGCCGGTTTAATTAAAACTGACGAATCGTGCTGTTCATCACTAACCGACTGTTGTCCGGACACCAATACGGATAGTCCTGCGGAAAAGAATGGCTACACCGAGGCACAAATTTCCAGCATTCCCACCGATGCTGCTGAACATTCCTTTGGTTGCGGGAATCCACTGGAATATACGGATGTTCAGGAGGGAGACGTTGTGGTCGATCTTGGTTCAGGTGCGGGGATTGATGTGTTACTCGCATCTCGGCTTGTCGGTGAAGGTGGTAGAGCTATCGGTATCGACATGACGCCTGAGATGATCGAGAAGGCGCAACGGAATGCTGAGGAAGTTGGAGCGAAGAATGTCGATTTCCGTTTAGGAGAGATTGAATCAATGCCGGTTGAAGGTGAAAGTGTGGATTGGATCATTTCCAATTGCGTGATTTGTCTGTCGCCGGATAAGAATAAGGTATTTGAAGAAGCATACCGCGTTCTCAAACCCGGTGGCAAGTTAGTGGTTTCTGACATGGTTACCAACAACCTGCCCGACTGGGTGAGAGCCACGGTAAGCACATGGGTGAGTTGTATTTCAGGCGCGTTGCCTGAAGACCAGTATTTAGACTCGATTCGCCATGCTGGATTTGAGGACGTTAAAGTTCTCAGTAAATCTGCTTACGCGAAAATGGGTCAGGTGGAAGTCGCGAGCATTAAGGTGGAGGCGGTTAAACCACATGAGATGACAGTAGAGTCGTGCTGAGAATATCACCAAGGATTGGTGGCATCCATCTCCCATTTGACGATATTTCTGACTGCGATCTGCCCATCTTCGCAAAACAATCGCACTTCTTTGCTGTCAGATCGCATCGGATAAACCCGCTGGACGATGCACAACTCAGCGTTGACAAACAATTCGATTACCGATCTATCAACAAAAATATCAAGGTGAAGTGCTTGGTCGCCTTCCAGGGCAAAAGGCACGGTTTGCTTGAAATTTCCAGGTTTTAGCACTTCACGCCCGCAACGGTATGAGAGCGTCCTGTTGTTACTCGCATTTTCAAAGTCAACAACAAAGGCTTGTTCCCTCACATCGTAACGAATCACCGTTTCCTCCTCAAGATCGGGTGAACAGAGCAGTTTCAACCCAAATCGCTGAGCTGAGTTAGGTTCTATCGTCAGTTTCAGTTCCATACAGTCTGAAGCCAGTCCTTCAACGGTAATCTCCTGCCCGGATTCTAAAAACATATCTCCGCCTTGAAATGGATTGTATCTCAAGGATTGTAATTCTGAAGCTGGCTCAATGTTTAGACGGTTATCCCGGGTCGGTTTCAGGTGCCATGGGAGCGTCATGATGCTTTGCCAACCCTGTTTGTCTGCATCGCGAGCATCGGCGATCCATCCCCAAAAAAGGCGTCTGCCCTTATCGTCAATGAGGGTTTCAGGACCAGACAGCATACTGCCGAGATGGCTGAGTTGCCCGTTAATTTCGGGGTAGAAGGTCTCATTTTCATAGTGACCAATGTAATACTGGCACTTGTTGAACGGTTGATGGGTGTGCATCAGCAGCATGTGTTTTTCCCCAAAGGGGAAGAGGTCGGAACAGGCACAATCTTCAACCTCCGCTGTCCATTCGCGCGAGGATTTATAGAACGGACCGACGTAGTTCCATTCCTTGAGGTCTTTCGACTTAAACAGGCTAGTCGAATCGCCTTCATAACCGGGACGATGGTTTTTATTCCCGATTAAGGCGTAGTAGATGTCACCCTCTTTCCATCCACTCGGATCGAAGATCACGCATTCAGGGAATTCGTCCGTATCAATTGGAATGACTGGATTTTCTGCTAACGGGGTCCAGTGCGAGAGATCGGCGTCGTGACATTGGTAAATACAGATTCCTCTTCTGGGCATATTGGTGATAATTGTGGGAGGTTCAACCCCGTCCATGATGTCCCCGCTATTGAAATAATCGCCTTTCTTTCCTTCGAGCGGCTCGTCGAGGTACGCCGTATGGTACCTCCAATGGAGCAGATCTCGACTCGAAATGTGTTGCCAACTCGAAAAATCTCTTTCATTTGGACCGTTTCTTATCTTTTGTAGGTAGCCGATGTGATACCTACCGTTGAAGAAGATCGCGCCGTTGATGTCGTTCCAACGTCCGTATGGCGGTAAGAAGTGGTATTTTGGTCTCAATTTATCGGCTACCATCTTTTCCCTGTGTTGGTAGGACTCCATTAAGAAATCATCGTACGTACGCATAGTTCACCTTCCTTTATGTAGTTTCCATACATCTGCGAACATTTCATATCTTATCTCAGCACAAGTTGTCACTTATTATACACATAAGACTCTATGAAGTATAAAGCGGGATTTGGGTTAATTCGGGGTTACAAACCCCTCCCACAATGTGAAAATAACTTCAACGTTTTGTTGAAGCGTTCAAAGTTTGTTAGTAGCAACTTGGGTTATTATACACATAAGACTCTAATGAAGTATAAAGCGGGATTTGGGTTAATTCGGGGTTACAAACCCCTCCCACAATGTGAAAATAACTTCAACGTTTTGTTGAAGCGTTCAAAGTTTGTTAGTAGCAACTTGGGTTATCTCAATCCAGCAGGATGCGGTATCCGGTTTCGATGCCGGTTATCATCCCAACAATCGACCACATTCCCGCACAGGTCATCTCTCCGAGGATCAATCCAAGAAACAGCGGACGTGCCTCTCTATATGCTCTTAGCCCCCCATATTTCACGATGCTATATTTCAGGAGATAACCGAGCATGATGGAAAACCATAACTTAAACGACGCCCAGGAACTAAGCATTGTGTACCCGATCGGATGAATCGGCCACCACACAAAAACTTTTCTAATCCACATCAACCCGATCGTGAACGCACTGCCGAAAAGTGTAAAACCTGTATGCGTCCAGTCTGTTCCCATCGGAGGGCTGGTAAGGATGGCACTCAACCAGCGTGCCCCGCCGCTACCGCCCGTGTGCACGTATAATGCGCCGTGTTGGTAGCTTACTTTCAGCACAGCATAATATGAGGCAAGCAACCCCAACACCATCGCCAATCCCATCGCCATGAGGAGCCGTCGCCGGTTGGCTCTAACCGTATCAGCGGCTTTCAGCCCATTCATCACATTCGGCATCATAAACTCTCTCAGGTGTGAGGTTAAGCCGGTGGGTTGCATGAATAGCCACGTTGTCGTCGAGGGTGTCATGCGTGCCGTTCCGAGTGTTGTGAGAAAGAAACTTTGCGGTGAAAATGAGGGGTTGATAAATGGGATACCTCCGTTGATAATCTGCCATGTCAAGGCAACAAATACACCTAACGAAAAGAGCACAAAAAGCACCGCAAATCCGAGGGACATTCCCATTAAGACGCTTAGGTATATTAAGAGAGATACACCTCCAAGCAGTCCAAGGACTGTCAACCCGGCGGGCATCGGTTCGTTCTGGGCGTCAGATTGAGGCGAGATACGTCCAAAGCCGCTAAAAAATAGATGCTTGATGTGCCTCCTGGCTTTGAAAAGTGCCCAAACCCCAAGTGTCAGACACGCGCCTGCTTCCTGCGCCGCGCTGAACGAATACGCCGTCCATTTTACACCCGGACCCTTTGTAATTAGAAAACCGAGCATGCTGCCAATGAGACATTGTAGTTTGAAAAACAAGAAGAAAAACCAGAGACTAAATGCAACCTCAAGTGTGAGCAGGTAGCTAAATCCGACCATCGACATCAACACGACGATCTGAAATGGTCTCAAGGCGTTCAGCGGCCTACCAACGAGAAATGGGTCGAGCCAATATCGGACTGGGATATGTGGCAGGGTTGGGAAATACGCATGAAGTCCGTTCAGGGTATGGATAAACGCCGGTATAGCGAAGCCGACCCACATCTTTCTATTTTTGAAGAACGAATTGACTATGCCTGATTGATGAACGGAGATTTCTACCGGCAGTTGGACGAGTGGAAATGTACATTTCTCGTATTCGATCCACTGTTTTCGGAGTATCACAGCGAGGCAAATCATAACGAAATAGGCGGTTAAAACATACAACCCCCACACCGAGAGCGGTTTTAACCATGCCCCCCAAGGAACCCTCTCGCCAACTGATAATCCTTCGTAGAAAGAGACGATCGCGCCCTCATCTCGCACAACACGCCATTCCGGGATATATTGAAAGAATAGCGATCGCCATTCGTTTTCTGGAGTGGCAAAATAGTTGTAAGCCGCGAAGGCAGACAACGCGTCTCGCATCATTCCTGATGAGGGGATACCGGCGACGGCAATCATGATGCACCAAATAACGATGAGTTCTTGGGAGGAGAGCGCAAGTTTGGGATGCAGGGACCTTAAGACGGAATTAACAACCAGAGCCAGGACAGTCAGGACAAAAAAGGGGGCAAGCGGAAAATGACCACCCGCCAGAAAGGTGTTGCGAATAACAAAATCGTTGTATGGAGCGATCAAACATTCTAAGACAGCCAAGGCGATGCCGATAACAAACGCCCTTTTTGACCACGCGCTTGGAGATTGGGTTTGTGTGGAAAACACGGTACCCGAATCACTGGCTGGAGGTTGTTCCATACCGCTGTTTTTGCCCATTTTTTGCCTGTTTAGGGATTTTAAACCTTACCTTAAAGCCTTTATATTTATGTTCATTCAATCTATCTCTCTTGCGTTGAAAAATTTTATGCAATCATTTTAGTGTCAGAACGGCTCAAACGCTGTTCTACAGCAACCATCAATAACACGATTTGTCCAGATTATATCATACATCGGATAAGATGTGGATTTTATGTTTTTTTGTTTATTCATACTTCTTCCATACCAAAAAGATTGGTAAAAAGAAGATAGTCATGATAACATAACCCAAGTATTACCGAAGAAGGAAACGGCAAAAAAGTAGCTTGGAGGGTGTATGAGTGCTAATCAATTGGATCGGTGGATTCGCAAAGACCGATTAAGTCCCGACGAAATAGGGAATAATCGCTTCTTAAAGGCTGTCAGTCTCTTTGCAGATACGGTTGCCCAATACGGGAGGGATAGATACAGTGGCAAAAATGTGCCGCTCTTTGCCGACTGCCTTCATACCGAACATTTAAAAGCACCCAGATCTATGACATCTCACCGCACAGGCACCGAGCCAAAACCTGCGGTCTGGAGTTTCTTTCAAAATCAACAGAACTTGATGCGATTGCTTGCCTCTTTAAGCCAATTCACAGGGGATGGCAAATATGTCCATGCCGCAGGAGAAGCTGCCGGATACATGTTCAGCAACTACTGGTATCCAGAAAGTGGCGTTCTGCATTGGGGTGGGCACGGCTATGTGGACTTGGTAACCGGTAATAAGTACGGCATGAAGGGCGTTGTCCACGAAATAGAGGATGTGTACCCATACTGGGAATTACTAAGAGCCGTGGACCCCGATCGCGGCGAGATGCTCATGAAAGGTATTTGGGAAGCAAATATCAAGGATTGGGATGCCTTACACTACAACCGACACGGGGACTTCAAAAAGCAAGTTGATCATGCCAACACTTGGAACAGACCTTGGGATGGATACAAAGACCCCGAAATTAGTGCAGATCTCTCGTTTATCAGTGTGGCACTCGATCTGGCTTACGCCGCTTACAGCTTGGGCTACCAAAAGCAGGAGGAGGCACCTCGGATTTGGGGGGAACGTCTGTTAAATCTGATTATAAAGCAGCGAGATCCAGAAACTGGCATCTGGCCCAATCTGGTTCATCCACAGATTAACAAACGTGGGCTTAACGTTTTCGGTAGAAAATACCCGCAGGCGACCGAGCCGAGAGTTTATGTCGGCAATCAGTTGAACCATACCATCACCCAGATGATGGGTATGCTTACAATCGTAGAAAATGCCGAAAAGTATGGTCGCGTCGGTGAAATGGCACACATCAAAGAGGCAGTTGAGCAGCACATCATAGGTTTCCTGAATGCTTCCTATGATCGGAAAAATAATACGTTGAAAAGCATCGTTATTGATGGGACGGATCTCACAGGTTTTCGGATAAAGGGACCTTTCAGAGATGCGAAGTTATACTTTGGTGCAAAGGAAGGCGGCGCGTTCTTGCCGCAAAACATTACCCCACTCTTTACCTCCGTCTGTGCGCGTGGGTATCGGGTTTCTGGAGGCAGAAGCGAATTCCGAGATTACCTACGAACCATGTTTAAAGCCTTTGGGATCGGCGACATCGGTGTTGACAAGAGGTCTCCACCCTCGTTGAACTTTGATACAACTGCCTTGGAACCCGCTCATATCTTCGCACTGGTGGATCTGTACCGAGTAGAACCGAAAGCAGAATTTCTGGCAATGGCGGAGAAAATAGGGGATAATCTGCTTCAAGTTAGACAACATGCTGATAGCGGACTTTTTACGCTCGAAGACGATTTTGTGCTCCATAGCAAGGTCATGGATAAACCCGAATTGCAGGAGTGGCATGAAGGGAGAAGCGTAGGCGAGATTTTGCAGGATACCCATAAAACCGCGAATCTTGATGCGATGGAGCCGCTGGCACTGCTCAGCATCTACGCCGCGCAAACCGGACAGTACAACATTATACCTGGTTGGACAGCCGGTGGTCTTTATCTCAAGGTGAGCAGCGTCGGTCATATTGTCGGTAAAGAAATTCAGCTGTGGTTTGATAAGCCTGCACTTAAGCAATTTTACAAGGACAGTAATATCGACTGTACCTGGCGTATTGACGAGGACTGAGCGAAACAGATTATTGAAAAATATCACCCTCTTTGCAATAGTGATTAATCCATCTATCCCAATCCGCAGAATATCTTTTTAAAGTCATTCTCAATTTTTTAGTTACGTTTGAGTTAAAGGAGATTAAACAAGTTCATTTGGCTTTCTTCAGTTCTATTTGGTTCGTGGAATTTTATATATTGTTCCAAAAATTCAAATTTTGTTAGCCAATATACACCACCATTTGCACAAGAATTTCCGTCCCAATCAACTGCTTTGATTCTAGATATTAAATCTTCTACGGGAATTTTTGATTTAAGGAAGTATCCTCGGTTGTTTGATGTCGGAGTTTTTGTAACTCTTTTTGGAGAAGCACCAAATACAAATATGTCAAAATCATCTTTATTGGAGAATTTAAAATCATCAGTTTCTGTGTAGGCATTAGGATTGACTTTTAAATCTTTTCCTTCTGATTTATCAAAAATGAAGAAACTTGCAGGAACGTGATATGCCTTTCCTTCTAATGTAAAGCAATCCCTTCCTAATTCAGTGATGGATACTATTCTCCAATTATATGGCAATATTTTTTGCTGTGTATGTTTTTTATAAACATTCGGTAAAACAAAAGCAATTGTTTGGACATTACTGAATGAGATGGCATGGGATATAAATTTTGAAGATAGTTTCTGATATTGACCAAACGGCGGATTCCCTATAACCAATACACGCTCGTACACTTCACTAATATTGTAATTGAACCAATCCGCTTTGATAATCTCATTATATTGCGGATCAATATCAATTCCTATTTTGGTGTCATGTTCGATATTTTTATAGAAAGCACCATCCCCCGCAGACGGTTCTATCACGCAGTCATATATGTAAGGTAATTTATTTACCTCATCTAAACACCTTTTGACCACTTCCTGTTTCGTGTAGAATTTATCAAGGATTCTACTGCGATCTTTATGTTCTTTTCTCCAAATGTGAGCCATTCTTGCATTTCCTTTAGAGATGTCGTTTTTATTTGACTTTTACATCATAAATTGCGCGTCATTTATACAGGTGTTTATTGCATGCATACGCTCTTGCACAGAGACAGATAACAAGCAGCTGTATCAATTTTGCAGGTGAGTGTAAGTTCACCTACTTGTTTTATAATATCATATTGATCAAACGCAGACAACACTTTTTCAAGCTTGACCGATTCGCCTACATGTGGGTTAATCTGACTTCTTCAAAATTTAATCTCCTGCCAAAATCGGACAATTTATGAGTCCAAAACTACATATTGGTAAAATAAAAATATTGACAACCACATCGAAATTAACATATCATATCGAATAAACGTTGCCTATTGCTGTCAGACATCTGAAAGGAGTCCTGAAAATGGCGAAAGCCCTCTCACTCGTTGCCTACAACGACTTAGAAAGCCAAGTTGAAGCCCTTGAAAGGGATGGTTATGTCTATTTCCCCAGCGTGCTTAATGCTGAGGAAGTCGCCGAATTGCGAGCAACCATGGATCGATTAGAGACGATCCCAGAGTGCTTGGATTCGCACCAAACGCCCCAAAATGGTGGCAAATTCCTCAATAAAATCATTAATAACTCGTTTAATCGCGACCCACTGTATCTCCAATTCCTTGACAAATCACCGATTATTGATGTTGCTGAGGCGACGCACGGTGAGGATTGTCATTGTATCGGTATGCAATCGTGGTTAACAGGACCGGGACGCCCGGATCAGGGGTTACATACCGATTGGCTGCCAATTTCGCTACCCGCAGACATTCGTTCCGATCCACGCGTCAAAGTGCCAATCTTCATCACCACTGCCCACTACTATCTCAACGATATGTATGAAGCGTTGGGACCGACGAAGTTTGTCCCGGGGAGCCATTTCTCTGGATGCTCTCCAAATGGACAAACCGAGTGGAATAACCGAGGTGAAGAAAGTATCTTATGCAAGGCAGGCGACGTGGTGCTTTTCCGTAGTGAGGTTTGGCATCGTGGTTCTGCCAATACGACTGACGAAACCCGTTACCTCTTACAGGTACACTACGCCATGCGGATGATTACACAAAAATACCCACCGTATCTGAATAAGTTTCAGTTCGATGAGTCTATTCTCGCCCAAGTGAACCCTCGACAGAGACGGCTCCTCGGCGACCATCGACCGAGTAATTATGATTGAGGCAACACGTAATTTAAGGTGAGTCCTTATTCGGCGTATCTGTTCGTTAAGGTCCTGGTGCCCGAACGAACACACGCGTCCCAACATTTCTCATTTTGCGTGTCAAATTTCGTTGATGCCAAAGTTAACTCGCTACTATCTGGACCTGATTGAAGCAAATTCGTTGATTCGTTGTCAGTCGCCTGAAAGGAGTCCTGAAAATGGCGAAAGTCCTTTCACTTGTTGCCTATAACGATTTAGAAAGCCAAGTTGAAGCCCTTGAAAGGGATGGTTATGTCTATTTCCCCAGCGTTCTTGATGCTGAGGAAATCGCTGTATTACGAGCAACCATGGACCGATTAGAGGCAATCCCAGAATCTCATGATCGGGACGAAACACCGCAAAATGGCGACGCATTCCTCCACAAACTCATCAGCAACTCGTTTAATCGGGATCCCTTGTATCTCCAATTCCTTGACAAATCACCTGTTATTGAAGTCGTTGAAGCGGCACACGGCGAGGATTGTCATTGTATCGGTATGCATTCATGGTTAACAGGACCGGGACGTCCGGATCAGGGGTTACATACCGATTGGCTGCCAATTTCGCTACCCGCAGACATTCGTTCCGATCCACGCGTCAAAGTGCCAATCTTCATCACCACTGCCCACTACTATCTCAATGATATGTATGAGGAATTGGGACCGACGAAGTTTGTCCCGGGGAGTCATCTTTCTGGGGGTTCTCCTAACGGAGCGACCGAGTGGAATAACCGAGGCGAAGAGAGTATCTTATGCAGTGCCGGAGACGTGGTGCTTTTCCGCAGTGAAGTCTGGCATCGTGGTTCTGCCAATACGAGTAACGAAGTCCGTTACCTCATGCAGGTACACTATGCCAATCGAATGATTACCCAGAAATACCCACCCTATCTGAATAAGTTTCAGTTTGATGAATCAATTCTCTCCCAAGCGAACCCACGCCAAAGACGGCTCATGGGCGACCACCGACCGAGTAATTATGATTGAGGGTGACACATATACCTAAGACACCATGAATACACAACTTACAAGCGATCAGATTGAATTTTACCGTGAAAATGGATTTCTGGTTGTTGACAATTTCCTGCAAGGTTCCGAGTTGTCAGCGTGGCAGGATGCTGTTGACGCGGCTATCGCTGAACACGTGAGCCGTGATGATGCTTATCACAATCAAAAGGGAGAAGACGGTTATTATAAGAACGTCTTCGTTCAATGCGTCAATTTATGGAAGACGAGCGAGAAGGTGAAAGCGTTAATTCTCGACCCCAAGTTGGGTAAGTTGGCGGCAGATCTTGCTGGCACTTCGGGTGTGCGATTGTATCACGACCATGCGATGGTTAAGCAACCGTGGGCAAATCCAACGAACTTCCATGTTGATAATCCGTATGACCCGTTTTATTCGCATCAGGCGATCATGTTCTGGGTGGCACTTGATGATACAACGGTTCAGAACGGTTGTCTGTATTTTCTGCCCGGGACGCATAAGACGAGTGGCTTTGAGGTAGGCGGAACTCTCGGAGAGGTCGGCATCGGTGAACTGTTCCGCGAGTATCCGCAGTGGGCGGAGATTGAACCCTATGCCGCTGAGATGACAGCGGGAGATGGCGTATTCATCAGCGGGATGACAGCGCATGCAGCAGGACCCAATATGACGACGCATCCACGCCGCGCGTTCGCAATGCTCTTTATGCCCGAAGATGCCACATTCAATGGGAAAAAGAGCGCGCTGCCCGATGAAGTCTTTGCGAAGTTGAAAGCAGGCGATGTGTTGGCGGACGATGTGCATCTACCATTGGTTTTCTCATATCAAGAGGGCAGTCCGCCGTCAGGGTCGTAGTGTTCCATCCAGTCAAATTGAGGGTATGTTCGTGCGTCCCGAGCGGGCAATGAATTGCCCGCCAGATCTGCCTCCAATTTCAAGCAGTAAAAATTTATCAATGGATTCACTTGTAGCGAAATACAGCGGAACCCAACACCATTGTGTGCTTATGTCACTTGGAATTGATAAGGAAATCCTTTCAAAATAGATCCGAAATGCCGCAGACGCAACCGACTGTCTACCCATCAAAACCTTCCGCATCAGTCCGCTGGCGCTCTATAGCAATTGGACTTCTTCTCATCCCTATCAATTGTTATTGGATTACATATATTGAACTTGTCCAATATTCGGCGCAGCCCACAATCGTTTCGCTTATTTTTACGGTTGTTTTCAATGTCCTTGTGTTGATAGGACTCAACCAGATATTCAAGCGATTCCTGCCTCGATTAGCACTGTCTCAAGGCGAACTCTTGGTCATCTACGTCATGTTATCCGTCGCGTCAGCCACTGCGGGACACAGCATGATGGAGATTTTGGTTTCCACATTGGGACACGCTTTCTGGTTCGCAACGCCAGAGAATGATTGGAAAGACCTGTTTTGGCGGTATATTCCGAGATGGCTTGTTGTTGCGGACAAGGACGTTCTATCGGGGTACTACGAGGGAGATTCTACACTACACACAAGACAGCATCTGTTGGGTTGGCTAACGCCCGTGATGTACTGGTTTGCCTTCCTCTTTGCGCTGCTTTTTGTTATGCTTTGCATCACTGTCATCGTGCGGAAACCGTGGACGGAGGATGAAAAGCTGGCGTATCCGATTATCCAACTTCCGGCTCGAATGACAAGCGACGGTTTTTTCACGAATCGGCTGATGTGGGTTGCTTTCGGGCTTACGGTGGCTTTCGACATCGTTAACGGTCTCCATCACGTTTTTCCTGCGATACCTTCCATATACGAGAAAGCATACCGTTTCAGGTTCACTGAAAAACCTTTTTCCGCAATGGGTTGGCTGAGATTAGGAATTTACCCTTTTGTTTTAGGCATCGGATTCCTGATTCCGTTGGATTTGTTGTTTTCGACTTGGTTTTTCTTTTGGGTGTGGAAGGGGCAACAGATCATCGGAAGCGTTGCTGGCTTGGAAGGAACGGGTTATCCTTACGTCAACTATCAGGGATTTGGGGCATATATGGGCATCTTTCTGATTGCCGTTTGGAGGAGCCGAAAACACCTTCAGAATTTACTGGGTGCGAAAAATCGTCTCACATCTGAGCGGGACGAACCCATGTCGCCTCGGACCCTTGTTGTCGCATTTATCTCTGGTGTTGCGTTTCTGACCTTTTTTTGTTTGAAAGCGGGTATGTCCCTCTGGGCGATTCTGATTTTCTTTGGACTCTATTATGCCTTTTCAACGGCGGTTTCTCGTATGCGCGCCGAACTCGGATCACCAATGCACGACTTGCACTATACAGGTCCAGAACGGGTCATGGTCGCCGCTTTAGGCACCCGTCCGCTCGGACCGAATAATCTTTCAATGTTCTCTTTTTTCTGGTTTTTTACACGCACTTTCGACTCTCATCCGATGCCACATCAACTTGAAGGGTTCAAACTTGCTTCAACGTCAGGTGTACGGAGCCGTTTTATGCTATTTGCGATCCTTGCTGCACTGCTCGTCGGCATCCTCTCGCAATTTTGGGCATTGATATCCATACCCTACCGACTCGGTGCGCTACATGAGATGTCTCGCGTGCCAATCATATATGGGTCTGAACCGTGGAGGCATCTACAGAATTGGTTAACACATCCGCTTGCCCCGGACTATTGGGCAATAGGGTTTACCGGAATAGGCTTGCTGTTTGCACTTTTCCTCATGTTGATGCGCATGAAGTTTTTCTGGTTCCCTTTTCATCCGGCAGCGTATGCCGCCGTGTGTGGGAGTTGGGCAGTCAATTACATCTGGTTTAGTCTGTTGGTGGTATGGGGACTGAAGTTGATTCTGCTGAAATACGGTGGGAGGAATGCACACCGAAAAGCGATGCCGTTTTTTCTGGGGTTGATATTGGGGCAATTTACTGTCGGGAGTCTGTGGACAATATTGGGCATGGTGTTTAATATACCCGCTTATGGAATTTGGCCGTAGTATAGTGCAGATGTATTTTGTTGTGTATGGTTGATAACTGGGAATCCTATTTATCTTGCTGATGATGTGGATTCTTAATTCCTATAACGAATTAACCGAAAACCTGTGCGAAATGTAATGGAGCACAGCCTAGGGGGAAATAATTAAAAATATGAAAATTCAAAAAATTCAAGCGTTTCCACTTGCTTATCCAGAGCCACACTACAAAGGTATCGAACGTTATATTACGCTCGCCCGCGTGGAGAGCGACGACGGTCTTGTAGGTTGGGGTGAGTGTATCTCACAATTTCGAGAAGCCACACTCGCAACAAAGATAATTATTGAGCAAGGATTTGCACCGATCCTTATCGGTGAAGATGGTTTGGATGTGGAACGGCACTGGCGGACAATGCTTGACCGTATCTGGTGGTATGGTCCTGAGGGTATCGCCGCATTCGCTGTCAGTGCTGTGGATATGGCATTGTGGGACTTAAAAGGCAAGGCACTCGGTTTACCTGTTTGTAAACTCCTTGGCGGTCAACTACACGACAAGATCATCGCAATGGCGTCATTCATTTTCGATATGGAAGACTTCGACTGGACGCTCAACGAATTTCAGTGGTTGCGGGAGCAAAACTACATCGTCGTCAAAGGCGGTTGGGGAATGCGACCAGAGGCGGTATTCGGTCTCGACCGCCAGCGGGACATTGAAATGATTCGCCGCATACGTGAAGTCATTGGGGAGGAACTTGAGTTGGTTGTTGACACCCCTGGGCATCATCGTATTTGGGATGTCCCGACAGCCATTCAACGTTTTCGGGATCTTGAACCTTATCGGCTTAAGTGGATTGAGCAACCCCTGCCACCCGATGACCATAAGGCGTATGCGCAGCTGCGGGCAGCAGTTATGACGCCTATTGGTACAGGTGAGGATGAGTGGAATGTCGAAAGCTACAAACGGCTCATCCAGTCCGGTGGGGTCGATGTCGTACAAGTTGATCCGGGTCGTTGCCACGGACTCACCGGCAGCCGAAATGTCATCAAACTGATTGAGGCAGAGGGCCTTCAGGTCAGTGCACATACATGGAGCAGTGCCCTAAATACTGCTGCGAGTCTGCACATGCTTGCTAATTCGACACATACCGATTGCATGGATTTTAAGCCACACGAGTCCCCAATGCAGCATGAATTAGTCAGCGACCCGTGGGTACAAGAGGACGGTTATGTCGCTGTTCGCGATGTTCCAGGGCTGGGGGTCACGGTGCGAGAAGATGTTGTGCAAAAATATCTGTTTGGATAGAAAGATCACCGCTGGCAAGGTTTCCAACCTCGCCCGATACACTATGTTGGACGAGGTCTCCGTACCTCGTCCTTCTTCACGCTCTACTATGCGTATAAGGAACCCTAAAATCCGCCATAGTTCTATTGCGTCGCTGTCACAACGCCTTTGATGTAGCTGCCGTCTCCGCCCGCTGCTTCCTTGAGGAGTGCCGGATAATCCTCAAGCGGGACGATGTGTGTTACCAACGGTCTGAGATCGATGTGCCCACGCTCAAGAAGTCGGATCGCTGGCGGAAACGTATCTCGAATCTTTGCACCCGGCGACGAACTCACTAAATTAAACGCACCGCCATGCCACTCGGAACCGTTGAATGTTACTTGCTCTCGAATACAACCGAATAGATTGATATGTCCACCCCTGCGAACAATTTTGGTGGCAAGATTTAACCCCGCACCTTTGCCAGAGCAGTCGAATACCACGTCAATTGAACGTGCTCTTAGTTCTGATACCAGTTCGGAGGTGTCAATTTCCTTGGGATTATACGTAAGTTCAGCACCGAGCGATTTTGCCAGTTTTAGACGTTTCTCATCGAGATCAATGGCGATAAGGTCATTCGTATAGAATCGGCTCAAGGCTTGGACGAACATAAGCCCCATAAAACCGCATCCGATAACTGCAACGTTATCGGCAGGTCGCAGCGGAGCGGTGTCGAGCCCTGTTACAACGCATGAGACCGGCTCAACAAGCCAGTATGCGTCTGCAAGATCCGATTCTGGAAGGACATATAGGTCGTCGGTTGAACAGTTTTTGATACCATCGAACCCGAGCTCTACACTCGCAACGCGCATCCCTTCCTCAATATCCGGGACACCACGCCCAACTTTTGTGACATAGCCAACGCCTTCATGACCTGGAGGCGCGTAACCGCCGTCACGAAAGGTCGCTAAGTCCCATGCGCAAATGCCACACGCCGCATGCTGAACCTGCACTTCACCAGCCTGTGGATCGGATACATCAATATCAATGATCTCGACCCCACCTTTTTCTCCATACCTGATCGTTTGCGTTTTCATCTGTGTACGCTCTCCCGACATATGTTCAACAGTGAACGGTAACTTAATTTATGGTAAAGCCCATAATTACCTATACACTTATAGAAGGCGGGGTTACAAACCCCGCCAGCGAATGAGAGGGTTGTGCTACGTGAAGTGTTCACATATTTTCGGGCTTTACTATAATTCAGATTATAGCATACATTAGATCAGATGTAGACGTTTTTTCTTTTATGGATATGTACAGCTGTTTTCATTAACTTCGCTGTTAGGAGGTTCAGAGAGGTATGGAACTTGCCAGTCGATATTTGAAATATAGCGTCGCCAGAAGTAGATTGCACATGGAATTGTAATTACAACCCCTATCAATCCTACTTGCCAAAGTTCGTTAAATTCTACTTCTGTTGTGTCTGAAGCGGATTCGCCAAATTCTGTTCCGATCCAAGCCAGGATCCAAGCAATACTGTTGTTTGTGATATGAATAATTATCGGTATAAAGAGCGATTTCGTTCGGATGTAGAAAATAGACAATACGCAGGCGATACAGAACATACCGATGATATTGTTATGCAGGAGCGCGAAAATAACTGATGACGCGATAACAGACCGGACAGTCCCCCACTTCGCAGCCCATCGTGTTAACAATATACCACGTACAATAAACTCCTCAACAACCGGAGCGACTAACACAATCGTGAGAAAATTCAGCAGATTTGCAAGAACATGTTTATCGCCACCCGTATGAATAATAGTTGTAGATCCGTTGGTAAGGTGCTCTCTGATAGGTTCAGGCATGACACTGGATAGTGGGTCTTGGAGAAGAAAAAAGGATGACACTGAGAGAATCGCAAGTGGTATTGCCCAGAGACTATACCCTCCGAGTGTACGCCACTCCGGAAAAGCCCCAAATAGTCTATTATAGGATAAATTTCTACTGGACAGCATGCTGAAGGTAAACAGAAAGAAGAAAGTATATAGTAGTAGACCCATTAGAGCATCATGAAGTGGTGATGACTCGTCTTCGAGTTCAGGAAAGATGCTCTCAAGGATTAAAATAGTAAGTATGGTCGCTATGAACGCAAGAATGGCGTATCCAGCTAATGCTCTGGCGCGGATTCTTTCAAAAGGAGTTGAATCAAACTGCATACTACCACCTTTAGCATCTGGATTGCTGATCGTTTCTGGAGCTGAAAACTATAGTTGTTTGGGATTAGGTGAAATGTCTCAGATAGTTTACCAGAAAGTTCCATATATGCTGGAAGCACTTGATTTTTTATAGCAAGTTCTGTGCCAATGTACGAATAAAATATGATGTTTATACAAAAGACGTTGAGATTTCAAGCGCGTCATGTGCTGTGGTGTGTCTAAAACATAAGTTTCTACTAAGTTGGTTGAAAGTTACAAGGGTTTCCTTCTTTCTAAAAGGACGCGCAAAAAAATAATGGTTGTTTGTAAACTATGTTTTAAATGATTATAAGTGCGCAAAAATTGCGAGATTCGGTACAAGAATTGTATCATATTTCACGAGAATTGTTGAATTCAGACATTTTGCACATCGCGAATCCTGATTCTGGTAATCCACCACTGACTGCTGATCGTTGACATCTCTTCTGTAGGAGCGATCTCCGAATTGCGACCAGCTGCTCTGAGAGTCGGGAATCGGAGTTCCTCCTACAATTCAATAATGTAATGTTAATTCTAAAAGCTACCATAAATACCCTAATTGGTTATTGACACAACCGGAGAGCTACGCGATAATAATCCTATTATTGACGCTAAGTTCCTGACCGTCAACTTCACCACTGATAACAGGAGAGACAAATGGATAATGAAGTAATGAGCAATGAGGAGAACTACGCTTTTGATGTGGCAGGCTACCTACACATTCCGGGTGTCCTAAATCAAGAAGAGGTGGCGGCACTGAACGAGGCTTTGGATGCAGTAGGAGAAAGTGGGGCGCTGTTAGGTGGTTCCACTTCGCTCCGCGAATTGTTCCGTGACCTGCTGGTACATCCTAATTTGGTATGGTATTTGAACCAGATCATCGGACACGGGTTCCGACTCGATCAAGCCCCTCAATTGTTAGGAAATCGAGAAGGCGAAGTGGGAACAACACTCGTTGGCGGCGACGAACCGAGAAATCCGTCCGAGGCATATTTCCAACAAAATGGTCGTAGGAGCAGTCAGAGCGTGAAAGCGGTCTGGGTACTGGAAGATGTCTCAGAAGGGGACGGTGGATTGGTTGTTGTTCAGGCAAGCCACAAGAGCAACGTTGAAACACCGCACGACTTGATGACTGGCGTTGATGATATGGGATTGGTCGTGCAGCCTGTACTAAAGGCAGGGGATCTATTTTTAGTCGCCACGTCTACGCTCCAAGGACTTCGACCGTGGAAAGACGAGCCGAGAAGGTTGTTAGCCTACCGGTATGCAGCACGCGCATCGGTTCAATCCAATCCAATTGGATCACACTCAGAAACCGAATCCTTACCCGGATGGGCAGACGAAGCAACGCCTGCGCAAAAGGCGGTTATGTATGTTCCCGGATTTAAGGGTTCAAATCCGCCACCGGTGTTAAATACAGATGGCGAAGAGACGTGGGTTGAGGAAGACACGTCTGTCATTCACCCATCAATTTATACCCGCGACCCGATTTCAGGGATTGATGAGAAAGAATTTTATTTTTGGGATCTGAATGGGTATATGGTGGTGCCTGGCGTGATGGATGAGCAGTGGCTCGCAGAAGCCAATGAAGCAGTGGATAAATTCCAAGATCGCATCGTCGTAGGTAGTGAACTGGCAGGTGGATCGGTAAGCCAAGCGGGTACTGGTCGTCCTTTACTGTCGGGCTTGTTAGACCTGCCAGCACCCTATAACGCACCATTTCGGCGTATGATTGCGCATCCTGCTGTTGTGCAGCGACTCAATTGGATGGGAGGTAGCGGCTATCGCACAGGTGGAGCGACTGTATTCTGTGCTGTTCAAGGAACATCGGGGCACTCTCTGCACGATGGAAATGAGCCAATGAGCCCTTCACGCGGTTATTATTTTAAGAACGGTCGCAGTTATGCTGAGACCGTCACTATTACATGGCAATTACGCGATGTCGAACCCGGACTGGGCGGTTTTGCATGTGTGCCGGGATCCCATAAAACCCAGTATTCACAGCCTCGTGGCGTTCGGACCTGTGATGATACCATGGGTCTGGTGGTACAACCTGTTATGAAAGCCGGGGATGTCCTCTTTTTCATGGATGGCGGTTGTACACACGGTGCCTTAGCGTGGAAGAATCCAGTCCCCAGACGCGGTGTTCTGATTAAGTATCAGTCGAAAAATACCAATTGGGGTGGTGGCGTGATTGATCCTCAGGAGCGGTGGGGTGATATGGTTGAAGATATGACCGAGGAACAATTCGCTGTAATGCGAGGTCCTGAACGTGATGGTCGGCACCGGACTGTACCGCGACTGGTTGTGGAAGATGGACAGGTCTACGTTTCATACGATCCAGAAGGAGATAGTTATGCCTCAAAGCATCGACGAAAACCCGGTGAAAAACGCGGGTAATTGGTATTTCAACTGAAGTTTGGATTGTATGCTATCACTTACCGTTCCAGTACGAAATCTATGAATGGTCGGTGATAGCATAAATAAGAAACACCTTTGTGTCGTACCGGATTGTACCAGCGGAGGCATTATTTATCATTACCGGCTTTTAAGTCGCCCCAAGTCAAAGCCAATTTGTCTGAAGGTTCGACAGCCAATATACCGAGTGTCTCTTCCAAGCCGTCGTTCATTATGTCGTTGATATCCTCTTCTTCCAAAGCAACACTAAAAATCGCAGCTTCGTCGATAAGTCCATCTACTGGCTGAATGCCGGTTGGGTAATTGGTTCCAATAACCACAGGGGCATTCGTGTCGGCAATCTCCGCAGAAAAGACACTCGTGGCAGAAAGCACGCCGTCGACATAAACCTGTGCTTCATCGCCGGTATAGACAGCAGCCACATGATACCATGTGTCATCTTCTGGGAGGATGTTGGATGCTGTCCAGCTGTCGTTACCTCCTTCTCCAAAAAGAGCAAACTCGAATTTGCCATTAGCAGCTCGTTGCAACAGGTAACACATATCGACTCGCCATCCCTGTGCTTTTGTCACTAACCCGTGCCAATCGTTGGGTCTGTAGGTGCCTTGAACCCAAATGACGATTGTGAATGTCTCACTGATTTCGGTGTCCAAGGTTTTGTCGTCAGGGACGCTGACATAATCGCCAGCCCCATCCAATTCCAGGGCATTGCCAAATTTGCCATCGGGGACCCATTGCGGGTCGCCCATCAGTGTGCCATCATTGCCGTTTTCAGAAGCGTCGTGTGCCGAGTCACCATCGGTCTCATTAAAGAGCCACACGCCAACGGCAGTTGTCGGGTCAATTTCAGCATCGCTGTGTTTCACAAGCACGGCAAGGCAGCACAGGATACTGAATGCGATTAATGTTAGACGCATCATTGAGTTTCCCTCCATAATCTATGGGTTCGGAAAATTGACTGACCCTAATAAAAATGAGTAGACATCAAGTAAAAATATCTGTTAGACTTTTGGCATTATCGCACATTCAATAGATTTATGCAAATGCGTTTTAGATTAAGATGGGATTTTAGAGATTTCCACAAATGATCGGGAGGGGGATTATATGAGACATGAGGTGAGATGGGAACGGATGTTTCCCGATGAGTTAGAAGCGGCGTTAGAGGCGTGTCCGATGGTGTATCTACCTTATGGGTTGTGCGAACCACACGGCTGGCACAATACGGTGGGAATGGATGCGATTCGGGCGCATGAGTGTTCGTGTGAGGCAGCGCAAGCACACGGTGGGATTGTAGCACCGCCATTTTATTGGCACTGTCATGAGATCAGCGGCTACGGCTCGTGGGGACACAATCAAGTTAATCAAGAGCGACCGTGGCTGACGGCAATACCGCCTTGGATGTTTTTGAAGAATATCTGCTATCACATTCGAGCCGTAGATGCATTGGGTTTTCACGGCGCGATTCTGTTTTCAGGGCATTCGGGTCCACATCGGTTGGATGTGCCTGTGGTGCTTGAAATCATGCAAGCCCATGTGGGTGTTCGGATGTATTCAACGATGAGCATAGGTGCGGATATCGAGCGTTTCACGGATGGTAAAGGATTGGGTGGACACGCTGGACGCGGTGAAACCTCCGTGCTTTGGGCAGTAGCACCCGACTGTGTGGATATGTCTCGGATGCCGACGGATGATACACGCGCCCCTCATTTTGCAATGGGGTCTTTCAACGAGTCCTCCAGTCGTCGCGTCGGGGAACAGATGGTGGCGGATATTGTGACGCATTTTGGTGAAAAGACGACGGAGTTGCTGACGGCTTATGAAGCCGAAGTGTCGGATCACACACCACTAACATTTGATGATGTAGAAGGGATTTGGGAAGACGAGATCCGACCGAAGTTGGCTGAGTTCGCTTCCCTGCAGCCTCCCGAGCCAGCACCACCTGAAGATTCTCGATGGTATCCGAACTCGCAGGTCCCCAAGGACCGAATACTGTAGCGGATGGAACGTCCGCTTTACGTTATACCGCTACCAATTCGTATGTGATCCGTCGCGTCGGCGAAGGTGTGGCGGTTCAGCGAATTTGAAGGTCTGTGCCGTTACCAGTTCTTCATTAACCTCGACACCTAAGCCGGGAGCGTCAGGTACTGGTATGGATGCGCCTTCGAGTTTGTGTTGGACGGGAAATAGGTCTTCATCATAATGTCCAGATGCTTCTGTTGGTGAGACGCGGATTTCTAACCAGGCGAAGTTAGTAACCGCAGCTGCCAAATGGACGGTTGCAGCCGTGCAAATGGGACCTAATGGATTATGTGGCATGAGGTCAATATAGTGTGCCTCGGCTAAGCCTGCTACTTTCATGGATTCTGTCAGACCGCCAACGTTGCAGACATCAAGGCGTGCAAAATTGGTAATCCCGCGCTCCAAATAGGGCAGAAATGCCCATTTGCTGGAAAATTCTTCTCCGATAGCGAATGGTACATCAACCATCGTCCGCAGAGATTCATACGCCTCTGGGGTTTCATCTCGGATCGGTTCTTCCAAGAAATCGAGCGTCCCAGAGGGCATACGTTGGCAGAAGGATGCGGCTTCCGCAACACTGAGTCGGTGATGATAGTCGATGCCGAGGACGGGTTCGGATCCGATGGCTTCTCGAAGTGCTGTCAACCACTCCGCAGCAAGGCTGATAGACTCACGCGGTTCAAATATATGTTCCTCGCCTGGTTTCGCACGATGCAGGACATTTGTGCGGATGACGTTCCAGCCTTTACTAATCAACAATTGGGCGTTTTCGATCAATTGCTCAACCGATGCAGCACCTGTTGTAGCAAAGCACGGGACGCTATTTCGCAGTTTCCCACCGAGGAGTTGATAAACAGGGACGTTCAACGCTTTTCCAACGATGTCATGGAGCGCGATGTCGATGGCTGAGATTGCGCCTGTCAAGGCACGTCCACCCTCGAAATACTGACTCCGATACATTTCCTGCCATAACCCGCCGATTTGCATCGGGTCGCGTCCGATGAGAAATTCGCGATAGTGTTTAACCGCGCCTGCGACAGCCAATTCTCGACTCGAAAGTCCAGATTCACCCCAACCATAAATGCCTTCGTCGGTCTCTATTTTAACGATGTGTTGATTTCTGTGTCCTACCCAAACGGGAAACGGTTTGATGTCGGTGATTTTCATCGGATCTCTCCTTCTTAGACTTTATACTGAATTCCTAACCCTTATACCAAATAGCTTAGCACGTGTCAATTGATTTTTATGTTCCCTGTAGGACGGATCTCCATATTTTGCCCATACGTGGCAAAATATGTCTTTGCTTTACATTTCCCGACCCTTTCTAACCACTAAGCCACTTGAATTAGATTAACAGGTCTGATACAATGGCAAAAAGAGAAGTGGGAGGCGTTCAGATGGCAAATAACGAAGTTAAAATCGCGGCGTGCCAATTGTTGACAGGTGAAGATGTTTCTGCCAATACCGTTAAAGTCTTGCAACAGATTGAGGCGTGTGCAGAAATCGGAGTTCAGCTTGCGGCATTTCCGGAGGGATGTCTGTTCGGATACTGCTGTCGGGCGGATTACTGGGAACACATCTCGCCACAGGTTTTTAAAGAGGCTGAAGCAGAAATTGCTGAGGCAGCACGTCGGCATGGGATAGCCGTCGTCGTCGGATCCGCACATCACGATGGAGCGAATTGGCACAACGATCTCGCTGTATTTGATCAGCAAGGACTCCTCAAATACCGGTATGGCAAGACATTTCTCGCTGGGGAACAATGGTGTATCAACAATCGTGGCCCCTTACCGATTGTAGAACTCGGGGGTGTATCGTGCTGTTTTATCATCTGCCACGATGTCCGCTATCCTGAGTTGGTCAAGCTTCCTGCGGCGATGGGTGCGCAACTCTGTATTTTTTGTTCGTGTGAGGCAGGATTGTTATCCGAATATAAACTTTCTGCTTACCGAGCCATGCCAATCTCGCGTGCGACCGAAAACGGCATCTATCTCCTGATGGCAAATACTCCTGCGAATCCTGATGATATACGGTCACCCGGATCATCGCATGGGAACTCGAAGATTATCCATCCAGATGGCAACGTCATCAAAGAAGCAGGATTTTTTGGAGATGACATCATCTCCTCGACAATAGACCTCTCACAGGCATCGGGTTCACAGGCGAAGCGAACTTACAATGAAGATACGATCCTTCGAGAGTGGTTCCAACAGGGATGTGAATTTGTTGTGAAGCTCTGAAATTAGCAAAGCATTTATCTAAGGAATAAGATTTATGTCGAATCAAATCGTTTGCATCCGTGCGGCTCAGCTCGTTGACGGGATAAGCACATCTGCCAAAACCGATCAGGCAATCCTTGTAATCAATGGACGAATTGAGGCTGTCGGGCATCAACGGGAGATTGCGAAACAGACGCCACCTGACTCACAAATTATAAACCTCGGCAATGCCTGTCTCGCACCGGGTCTCATTGATGGACATACACATCTGAGTCTTGCAGGAGATGGGCGGAACTACATTCAGATGTTCTCTGAGACGGATGAGATGATGGTGTTGACGGGTGCCATGAATCTCCAACGCCACCTTGCTGCAGGAATTACAACGATCCGTGAACATGGGGCGAGAAATAAGGTCGGATTCACGCTGAAGGAGGGACTTGAACGCGGTTATATACCCGGTCCCCGTGCTTTAGTCAGCGGACGACCAATCACTTGCACAGGCGGACATTTCCACATGTGCAACGAAACAGCGGATGGTGAGCATGAGATGCGACGCTCAGTCCGTCGGTTGGTTCACGAGGGTGCAGATTATATCAAGATTATGGCATCAGGTGGAGGTACTGCAGGAACAATTCCGGGACGCGCCAGTTACACTGTCACCGAGTTGCATGCCGCGGTCCATGAAGCACACCATTTCCATCGGCTCACAGTGGCACATTGCCGAGCGAAGGAATCGATGGTGCGGGCGGTTGAGGCAGGCATTGACTTGATGGAGCATGCTGAGTTTCTTGATCTGGACGGTGAACTCCGATTTGATCCCAAAATTGCCGAGATGATGGCGGAGTCTGGTATCTGGATTAGTCCGACCCTTCAAGCATGGACGGGCTACCCACGTATTGTTGAACTCCGTGCGAAACGTGAGAGCGGGACGATTTCTACTGACGAAGTGTCAGAATTGAAACAACTTGAGGTGCGGGCAGAAGGACGCTTAGATGTCATGCGACGTATGCTCGACTATGACCTACGTGATCGGATTGTACCCGGCACTGATTCAGGCGTTGGTAACCTCGCGTTCGGTCATCTCGATTACGATTTGCAACTGCTCGTCGAAGTCGGGTTTACACCTGCGGAGGCACTCATCTCGGCGACCCGTATCTCCGCGGAGGCAATTGGAATGGCGGACGAGATTGGAACGATCGCACCGGGCAGAATCGCTGACCTCGTCGCTTTTGAGAGCGATCCGACAAATGATGTCGGTGCAGTTAGTCGAGTGACAGCGGTGTTTCAAGCTGGGCAGCGGGTAAAATAACGAATTGTCGAAGCGAAAGACAGAAGAAAATTATACCTCATAAATGTCTTCCCGTCGTTTTGCAACCTTGTGTCGGACGAGTGCTTGTAGGTCCTCTGGCATCCGCGCAAAGGTCTCTGGAAAAACGGGTTGGTGTCCACCTTCCCGCATGAGGTTCCACCAGGCAGGATAGTAAGCGATATTTAATGCCATGCGATGTTCGTTGTCGGTTGTGTTTGCCCCTTGTCCGTGCCATGTACCGCCGTGCCACAATAGGACTGAACCGCGGCGTCCGCAGACGGACACCGGATGACTTTCTGCAATATCGGATTGTGTAGGTCTACGCCGTGCGCGATGGCTGAACGGCACGACGATTGTAGCTCCATTCTCAAGGGTAAAGTCCGTTATCATCCATATCGAGTTAATCATCCACGGTGTTTCTGGAAGGCGCGCTGGCAAATCGTGTGTAGAATCGGAATGGATCCCGCCTTGTGGTGCGTGCGGTTTAACCCACTTTGTGCAGGCCTCGCCGAGTCGTGCGTGATCGCCAAGAAAATGACGAACAACCTGTATGACCTGTGGATGTGCGATGCAGTCCCAACACATCTTATCGAGGTTGACTATGCCGAAGAGGGTTTGATACAATTCGGCATTCGGATCCTGAAACGTTTGGCGATTCGCTGAATCCTCGTGAAGTTGGAAATACTTCTCTGCCATCGCGTCGGCTTGCGCTGTAGGAATAGCGTCCTCAATCTGACAATAACCGAATGTTTCAAGATGTTCTATTGCATCTTGTTGGGACATTTATGAAACTCCATTTCCCTTTTGATTACCGAACACCAATACGTAAATCGTACACATGTCTATCTTCCTTCAAATATGGCTTGCGCTCGTACAATGCTATAGTGTAGATTAAGAGGATAGGATGTGTCAAACATTTTTCATGGTTCATCACGTTAGACAAGAGAGATTATTGTATAGAGGATCCTACCAATGCTATCAACTGATAATATAGGTGGTGTCGTCATCACACCAGACCAATTGAGCGATATGCAAGCGGGTGATTATATTCTGCATGCCCGCGACGGCGTGCTGAACAAGGTTCCAGTGGATAAGACCCGCATGCCTTTGGACCCGCAAGCGCACTATCAAGGATTGAACTTCGTTTTAACGCCCGACAGCACTATCTATGCAGTACAGCACACCATCATCTCCAAGTCCACGGATGGGGGCAAAAGTTGGGAACATCTTAATAGAGATCCGTCTGCATTCGGTTTCAATGGATGGCTGTTGCAAGCCAATAGACAGGGGCAGCTTATTAACATCTGTCAAAACGGTGAAGAACAGCCGACCACCGTATGGGTGTCCGATGATGAAGGTGAGACGTGGGAAAAAACGAGTGAAATAGAGATCGCACCCTTTCAGAAAACCGTCGCAGGTTCAAGCCTGACCCGACTCAGCGATGGCACACTTCTCCTACCAATTAAGAGGCGAGATGATCCGTTTTACGAAGGCACGAACCCAACTTATGTTTTCGTTTCGGACGATGATGGATATACTTTCTCAAACCGCTTTTTCTTGTCGGACTACGGCAATGAAGTCAATATCGCAGAACTCTTCCCCGGAAGGCTACTCGCCGTTATCCGTTCCCAACCCGGTCCCCCAGAGCAACCGCACACAAACAAAACGGTCTTTCTTGCTGGCTCAGCAGACAATGGTGCTACATGGACAAACCTTCGTCAGCTGACAAGTGTGCATGGACAGTGTCACGGCGCGGGTATCGGGCTTTCCAATGATCGCGCTGTTGTAGTGTATGATCACCGTTATCCGCGCGAACTCGGTAGTGGGAGAGCAATGGTAAGCGACGATAATGGTGAAAGTTGGCGCGATGAAGTCTACTACCTCTGTCATGGACATGTTGCTGGCTTTCCGAGACACATCACCTTGGATGGCGAAGAGATACTAACCTTTATCGGGTCCTGCTACGGCGATGTCAGTAAATGGGAGAACGCTACCGGAAATTCGCACTTTTGTGTTATCCGTTGGCGACCGGTTTAGGAGGAGGATATGATATGAAAATTACTGGATTTGAGACGATCCCAATCCAAGGGCGCGCGATGGTGCTGAAGATGTTCACTGACGAAGGAATAATCGGTTATGGTGAGCCGATGAACTATGAACATTGGCGCGTTGTCGCACAAGCAGTGGATGACATGGGAGAATATCTGGTCGGCAAAGACCCGCTGCAGATCGAGGCACACTGGCAGGCGATGTATAGGTCGAGTTACAGCCGAAATATGCCGATACTGGTAGGGGCACTAAGCGGGATCGAGATGGCGATGTGGGATGTGTTCGGCAAGGTTGTCGAGATGCCAGTATGGAAATTATTAGGAGGTTCCGTGCGTGATCGGATTCGTGTCTATACCGGTATAGGTGGCACAACACCTGAAGCGTGTGCAGAGAGTGCGACTAAGGCAATCGCTGCAGGATTTCGCGCAGTGAAGATGGGTGCTTCACCTCGACCTGTCAGGTTTGTCGATACACCAAAGACAGTTGACACGATGGTAGCACGGGTCGCAGCGGTGCGGGAGGCAGTGGGGGACGAGGTCGATATTGCTGTTGATTTGCATCGACGGTTAAGCCCGACGATGGCAGCGATCTTACTCAAAGAACTCGAACCACTCCGACTCCTATTTGCAGAAGAACCGTGCCATCCAGAAAACAACGAGCCACTGCTAATGCTGTCCGAATCCACAACGGTACCGATCGCGACAGGCGAACGACATTTGACAAGGTGGGGTTTTAGAGAGGTAATTGAGCGTGAAATGTGCGCGATTCTGCAACCCGATATCCGGCACTGCGGTGGGATACTGGAACTAAAAAAGATCTCAGCAATGGCAGAGATCCACAATATGGCAATAGCACCGCACAACGCCGCGGGTCCTATTGGGGTCGCTGCATCGGTACATGTCATGGCGACCGTGCCGAATTTGCTAATATGTGAAGGTGGACACCGACGTGGAGAGGGACTTTTTTCGACGCCTCTGGTATTCAAAGATGGGTTTATTGAACTCCCGACGACTCCTGGACTGGGTGTGGATATGGACGATGCGGCTATCGAGTCGATTCGAGATGAGACGTTTCGGTTGCGTGGAATGTTCTGGCATGAAGACGATGGGGCTTTCGCAGATTACTAATCAAACGTCCAATTGCATCCCTTCACGGCATGTTATCTCGATCAGTGGGCCGTGTAGAGAGATTTGTTTTCGGGGGAACGTCCCATGAGATGTGTCCACAGCGCGGGCACCGCATCTCAAGTTCGACGAGGTTTCTGACCTTACCTGTCTTTTCGGGTTTCCGGCGGGTTTGACACTGTGGACACCGAACAGCGCGGAATTCATCGGCGTCGCTCTTTCCAAAGTGGGCACTGATCTTAAAGAGAATAAGTAGCAACCCAACGATGAAAATACAGACGAGACTGAAAATGAGAAAAGGGACAAGCGTTGGCATGTTGCTTTCCTCACGGGATCAAAACTGAAACGATAAACACCGCTGCTAACGTGTGTTATTTTGTCAGTCGTATTAGCGGCTTAGCAGATCCTCTGAGATAGGTGTCTTCTGTTAGGCTGTCAGCGAAGAAAGGGTCGAAAAATACGTCGGCGGTTTCCAGGAACATAGGTAGATTAAGTCCCATATAATTTCCTGATACGTTATCACATTCAACAACGACTTGCCGTAATTTGTCGCGTCCAGCAGTAGAGAGTGTGCGGAGAGGTCGCAGCATTCGCATGTGATACTTAATGAAAGCCGCTGAGACCTGAATCAACCCTTGAAGAAACAGGCGATATGTGTCTTCCGCTTGGTGCCACAACCCTTCCCACGCCTCATGCGCTTCCCACCAATAGGCAAAGTTGTATAAATCTACGCCGTAGAGATAATCTTCATTTTCCTGCCAAAATTCTGGCGGTAGCGGTTCAGCATCGTGTTCTTCTTCTATTCCATAACTGTGTCCACGCGGGTCTCGTATCGGATGTGGTGTAACACCCGGTATATGGCGATACGGTGGAAACGACTTTTGTGGGCAATATCGATGCCAGTTTGGATCAAAAGGTTTGGGTTGTTCAAACGTGTCCATATCGTCAACAGTAGGTCAAATTCTGCCAATTCCGATGTAATGAAAACCAGCAGCTTTCGCTTCTTGTGGAGAATAAACGTTGCGTCCATCGATGAGGATCGGGGTCTTCATTTGTTTGGCAAGTCTACGAAGTTCGAGTTTGTGATAGAGGTCCCATTCGGTGACCAGCACTAAGGCGTCTGCATCATAGGCAAGTTTGTCTATATCTTCTGTGAAGTGCAACTCCGAGTTAGCGGATAACGCTTTTCCATTCAAAGCGCGTCGTGCATTTTCGATAGCAATCGGATCGTGTGCGCGGACAGTCGCACCCTCAGCAACGAGTTCACGGATAATGTCGAGCGAAGGGGCTTCTCTAATGTCATCCGTATTTGGCTTGAAAGCAAGACCGAGAATACCGATGGTTTTACCTTTGAGTGTCTTCAGCACGCCTCGTAATTTTTCAATGATACGTTCGCGTTGACGAAAATTGATGGTACGCGCGGCTTCTGTGATGGGCATTTCGTATCCAGATTGGGCTGCAACTCCCAACAACGCAGCGGTATCTTTCGGATAACAACTACCACCCCATCCGAGACCTGCTTGGAGAAACCGATTCCCGATCCGACTGTCAAGTCCGATACCCCGTGCAACCTCCGTCACGTCTGCCCCTACCTCCTCACAGAGACCTGCAATTTCATTGATAAAACTAATTTTGAGAGCGAGGAATGTGTTGGCAGCATATTTAATCATCTCGGCACTGTTTGGGTCGGTTGTCATCATAGGTGGCAGATGATAAGCTGCGGGTCGTGGAAGTGTGCTCGGTGAATCAAATGTCTGTTCGAGGATCGGTTGATAGAGACGGCGTAGTGTGTCAATAGCTTCCTCGCTATGTGCGCCGACGACAATCCGATCTGGATAGAATGCGCCTTGTAATGCTAACCCCTCTTGTAAGAACTCCGGGTTTGAAGCGACAGAGACGTTCCCTTGTATACCGCGTGCTGAAAAAACGTTTTCCACGACTTCGGCGACCTTTTGGTTAGTGCCGATGGGTACTGTGGATTTGACGACGAGTGTATAGTGTTTTTCGGGCAGACAGACTTCGGCAACTTCCTTCGCCGCTTGTTCAACATGTCGTGTATCTGCTTCCCCGTTCTTTTTCGGGGGTGTGCCGACGGCAATCAAAATCAGTTCCGCATCTGGGACGGCTTCAGCGACGTTTGGGGTGAAACGCATGGTGTGTTGTACTTCTTCAAGTAGGCTCTGGAGACCGGGTTCGTGGATAGGGCTTTGTCCTTCGTGCAGAAGGTCGAGTTTGCTTTTGTCTTTGTCTACTGCAGTGACATCGTGATTCAGGTAGGCGAGTACAACAGCCGTGGTTAGCCCGACGTATCCTGTTCCTATAATTGCGACTTTCATTTGATGTGTTTTGGTCTCCATGCAGGTCAGTTGTTTAGTAGTCAGGTCTTTTTATAATATCAATGAATGATGATTTCTTGTTAGGGTCTCAAAGATGTTCTAAATCATCTAAATCTTTTTGCCTTCCGCTGGCTTGTTTGTTGCGTTTCAGATGTTCAAGTACGTGGATGTCCATGGTAGCTAACGGCGTACCCCCCGATGAGAAGATACTCAACTTGGTGTGAGTTCAGCAATTTCAAGAACTCTTTGAAGTCGTTCGGTAGTTGGATCGTAGCCATAGTTAATCTGCCGCATCAATTCAAGTGCTTCCATACGTTCTTGTGGGCTTTTAGAATGCCAATATGCTTTGTCAGCCTCATCGGCTTCTTCAAAAGAGGATAGTACAGAGAACTCTCCCTTATCCACTCTGAAAGTATCAATTGCACGCATAATTCTGTCTAAAACCTCCGCTTATTACACCGGTGGCGGTTCGACGTTTTCCAACAACCTATTAATAATATCCAAGCTTGTGATGCCGTCAGCCTCAGCGTTGAAGTTTGTCAGGATTCGGTGACGTAGAACTGGTATTGCAACTGCCTTGATATCCTCGTATGAGACATGATAGCGTCCGTGGAGGATAGCACGCGCCTTCGCACCGAGAACGAGATATTGCGATGCTCGCGGTCCCGCGCCCCATTGGACCCAGTCTTGAATGTAATCGGGGGCATCTGGAGCTGGACGGGTCTGACTATTCAATTCCACGGCATACTCTACAATAGCCTCAGCAATAGGGACTTTGCGTACGACCTGCTGTATCTGTAGTACCTCTTCTCCAGTGATAACGGCGTTTATCTCCGGTTCGTAAGCCGCTGTTGTTGTCATCACGATTTCTTTTTCAGCGGTTTTATCAGGGTAATCAAGGGTGATATGAAACATAAACCGGTCGAGTTGTGCTTCAGGTAGGGGGTAAGTACCTTCTTGCTCAATAGGGTTCTGTGTGGCTAAAACGAAAAACGGACGTTCTAGTGTGTACGTTCTACCGCCTGCGGTGACCTGATACTCTTGCATGGCTTGTAGAAGCGCAGCTTGTGTTTTAGGCGGTGTTCGGTTGATTTCGTCAGCGAGGACGATATTAGCAAACACAGGTCCATTAATAAATCGGAAGGCACGTTTACCTGTCCCATCGTCCTCAATAATATCGGTTCCAATAATGTCGGATGGCATCAGATCTGGTGTGAATTGGATACGATTGAAAGGGAGTTTGAGAATCTGTGCGAATGTGCTGATTAATAGTGTTTTCGCCAATCCAGGTACACCGACGAGTAAACAATGTCCCTGGGAGAAGAGTGCGATAAGGAGTTGCTCAATTACCTCATTTTGTCCAATGATTCGTTTTTTGAGTTCGGTTAAAATATTGTCTCTTGCCGTTTTTAGTGTTTCGGCGGTATCCATATCAGTTGCCGTTTGCGTGGCTGGCGTGTCATTTTTCATATTTTTTGGGTCTAATCGTTTGAGACTCTCCACATTTGGAGTCCATTGAAGTCGAAGTTAACGTCAATGACGCGTGCTCCGGCGTCTTCGAGTTTCTGGCGTACATTGTGTTCGCGTGTCGGTTCGCAGTAAAATAGGAGGCAACCTCCACCACCGGCACCACAGGCTTTTCCTCCGATCGCACCGTGTGTTGTCGCGGTTTTAAAGAGATGTTCGATCTGATCGTTTGTGACAGAGGGGTGTAATTTTTTCTGATTGTACCAATTTTGGGAAAGTAGTTCGCCGAATTCGTTTAAGCGGCCTCGCATAAGTGCTGTTTTTGTTGCTTCGGCGGTGGATTTGAGGGTTTCCAACGCTTCGTGGACGCTTGGATCTTTACTCTGATATGCGCTCGTCACGTTCTGATGGATATTCCCGGAAAGTCTGGATTTTCCGGTGTAACAGAGTACGAGATTTTTTTCAAGTTCGTAGCGGATGTGGGGAGGGAGTCTCAATGGAGAGGTCTTTACCTCTTCGCCTTGAAATTCCATAAAGTGAATACCACCGAGAGCAGAGGCGTATTGGTCCTGCTTTCCGCCGAGTATTCGGAGTTCATGGTGTTCGATGGTGCTGGCGAGTTCAGCGTATTCGTAAGGGAGGTAGGTTGCTTCTTTAAGGGCACCGAGTACGCTGACGAGTGCGACCCCCATTGCTGCCGAAGTGCCTAATCCACTACCTGGAGGGGCATTGGATTGCGTGATCAGGTCGAACCCACCGATTTGTATGGACATTCGCCGGACAGCTGCTTTTACTAAATCAATATTCCCGTCATATTCGAGTTGACGGACATCTTCGGCTTCAATGAAAGTGTCGAAGTCTGCAGAGTAAATACGGATACTTTTATCTATGATCCGCTGCAGTTCGACGGAATCGTCTTGCGTTGTCTGGCGTTCACAACGGAGAGTTGCGTAAGCGTATCTGTTGATCGCTCCGTTAACGACCAGCCCCTTTGAAGGCTTGGTGAAGAGGGCTACATCGCTCCACCCTCCGGCAAAGTCGATTCGGACTGGAGCTCTCGCTCGAATTAGCATGACGAGTCTCCTGACATCAGTTTTTAACAAGCACGCTTGCAAAGGTTATTGTATATAATGCCGAAGAATAAGCAAGCGGACCTACAGATGGCGCGTACGAAAAATAGACACGTGCCTTTGGAAAGAATAATGAAGGCAAAAAATCTTGCCAGTAGTTACAGACAATAAATGGTATTGGAATATTTTGCGAAGGCAGTCTCTGTTGAGAAAGCAATTGAGATATATGATAATAGAAGGATCGCGAAAAAGCCGCGGCTATTCCCCAATTCAAAAACGGGGCATAGCCCCGCGGCTTTTCCTAGAAACTGAGCAAGATAACCGCTTATCTTAGCCAGCTGCGTCGCGAAGCTTCTTACCAGCTTTGAAGACAGGGACTGTCTTCTCAGGGATTTCGAGCGCAGCACCAGTCTGCGGATTGCGACCTGTACGCGCTGGGCGAACTCTGGTTTCAAAGGTTCCGAAACCAATCAGCCCCACGGAATCGCCATTACTTAAAGCATCGCTAACAGTCGCAGTAATCGCGTCAACAGCGGCAGTTGCCTCTTTCTTGCTAAGACCGGTTTTTTCGACGACACTGTTGACGACATCACTTTTCATTAATTTTGCCATGTTAAATGTTCCTCTAATTTTCAGCTCGGGCAAGAATAGGAGCGTTTTCTGAATAATAACGAAACGGCACTTTTCCCACTTCGAGCATAAATTGGATGTAACAAAAAACTAATAGTAGTAATTATATTATACTATACAGATATAGGTATGTCAAGATAAAATGCATTCAGTGTTAAAATTAGCCAAAAATATAAGGCGAAAATATCAAGACCCAGCCCCGAAAATGCCTTATAGGAACAGAAACCAAATAGCTTGGGTTATTAGATTATCCCGTAAAGCGACTTTTACCGTTCTGAAGGCAGGAAACTGAATATCAAACGGCTCCACTATCTAGCAAAGTTAACCTGACATAATACATAGGTTTCTTAAAATTAATACCATACATTAGGGGATTTGTCAAATTTTTTTGGATTTAAAGCAGTAAATACCTTTGTTCAAGCGCATTTTTACAGAATTATTCAATTGCCAGTATTCCTTTACAGGTATTATTCCGAGCATCACCGATGCTTTCCCGTGGTAAGGTTTGGAACCTAACCAATTCACAGTGTATAGATAACCAAAAGCTAAATGCCCCTAAGACTTCACCGAAATATTTGCTTTAAGGGGTGTGTTTGTGGTAAAATTATAAAATAAAGTTTAGTAAATATTCTGCTCGAGTAACGCAATAAAGGAAAATATCAAAAATGCATGAAAGTTATCGTGTAGCGGTTGTAGGCGCGACCGGTGCTGTTGGCAACACGATGTTACAGATTTTAGAGGAGCGAGGATTCCCTATCGCCTCTCTGAAACTTCTCGCATCGCACCGCTCCGCTGGTGAGGTTCTCCCCTTTAAAGACGCCCAGATTGTCATTGAGGAATTGACGCACAATTCGTTTGAAGATGTAGACGTCGTGTTTTCGTCGGCGGGTGCGTCTATCAGTCGCGAGTTCATCCCAACAGCTATAGAAAAAGGGGCACTCGTCATTGACAACACAAGTGCCTTCCGTATGGATCCAGATACGCCTCTGGTTGTTCCAGAAGTCAACATCGATGCCGCCGGTGACCACAATGGGCTCATCGCCAATCCGAACTGCTCTACTATCCAGATGATGGTGGCACTCAAACCAATTTATGATGCTGTTGGTATCAAGCGGATCGTTGTTTCAACCTATCAGAGTGTCTCTGGTAAAAGCGGGCGCGCTGTTATGGAATTGGTTCAGCAAACCACCGAAGCTCTTGAAGGCAAACCCGTTACTTTAGATAAATTTCCACACCAGATGGCGTTCAATGTCGCCTTTGATTGGCCCTTCTTAGACAGTGGAGATAACGAAGAAGAGATCAAGATGATTAACGAAACTCGGAAGATACTTAAAGATGATACGATTGGTGTCTCTGCTACAACCGTCCGGGTGCCGGTCTTCTTTGCACACTCTGAATCGATAAACGTTGAAACACACAAGAAACTCACCGCAGCTGAAGCAAGAGAATGTCTTGCCGCTGCACCGGGCGTGAAACTTGTGGATGATCCGAGCAATCAGCAGTATCCTCTTGCTGTAGATGCCGCAGGCAAAGATGACGTTTACGTCGGTCGGATCCGTGATGATGTCTCTATAGAAAACGGCTTGAATCTTTGGGTCGTCGCAGACAACCTTCGAAAAGGTGCGGCGCTAAACGCTATACAGATAGCTGAGAGCCTGCTGTTGTAGATTTGTCAAAGATATGGAACTCAATCTTGCCACGCTACCGGGCTACCTGCGTCAGCGACATGCAGAGATTCGCATGTTTGAACCTGATACGCAGTTCCGCATAGAAGAGATTGGCGATGGGAACCTTAACACAGTCTATCGCGTCTCAGATACAGAGCGTCCAGAGCACTCGATCGTCTTAAAACACGCGCCTCCGTACATTAAGATACTCGGACCTGACTATCCATTGTCCACCGAACGTTTGACTTACGAATCCTGTGCCCTGGACGTTTATAATCGGCTGGTAAGTGGGACAGTCCCTGTCCAATATAGTTTCGACGCGGAAGCAGCCGTCATAGCGATGGAGGACCTCCGAGACGCACGCGTGCTACGGGCTGATTTGATCGCTGGTATAGTGGAACTTGGAATCCCCGAACAGATCGGGCGGTTTATGGGCATTGTGCACAGCCGTACCTATGTTGATAGCATTGACACGGAAACGGCGCAACACTATAGACGGCAATTCGCAAACACCACTATGCAGTCGATAACTGCTGATTATGTGTTCACTTTCCCGTATACGGAACATGAGACGAACTTCTGGACACCTGGGTTAGCGCCTGATGTTCAGCGACTGAAAACGGATATAGGCTTTTTACAGCAAGCAGAATATCTCAAGCAGGTTTTCCTAACAGCGCAGCAGGGTGTAACCCACGGCGACCTACATACAGGCAGCGTTCTGGTCCAAGACAACATAGCCAAAGTTATTGATGCCGAATTTGCCTTTTACGGTCCTGTAGGATTTGACCTCGGATTGTATTGGGCGAATTACCTCCTATCCTATTTTTCGCATCAGGACGCTTTGCGCGTTCAATCAGCACTCAAGACAGCAATTGTGCAAACGTGGGACACCTATGCGGCTGAATTTGAAATGGTTGATACCGAATCAAAAGCACGGACGTTACAAGGTGTTTTCCATGACGCAGTGGGGTTCGCTGGCTTGGAAATGCTCCGCCGCCTCATCGGTGCTGCACATGTCAAGGATATAGAGGGTATCACTGATATATCCCGAAAACTGTGCGTTGAAAGGGCTGCCCTTCAATTCGGATCGACGCTTGTCAAACAACACCAGTCGTTATGTGATGTCGCATCTGTCATCGCGATGCTTTGATTGATTGCCTATACGCCATACTACCTTTTCAAAATACTATGAGAGACTACTATGAAATCCTCGGCGTAGGTCGGGGTGCTACTCCAGAAGAAATTAAAAAAGCCTATCGCAAACTTGCAGTCCAGTATCATCCGGACAAGAATCCGGGAGATACAGTGGCAGAAGAAAAGTTCAAAGAGGCGTCGAATGCGTATTCGGTCCTCTCTGATCCAGATAAGCGACGTGTTTATGATACGCGCGGACATGCTGGTGTTGACGGTATGGGGTTTGAAGGTTACCGGAATATGGACGACATTTTCGCAAACCTGAACTTGGACGAGATTTTTGGACGCGGGTTCGGAAGAGGCGGTGGGTTCGGTGGATTCGGCGACGCATTTGGAGATGCATTTGGACAGCGGCGTACGACCGCTCCTATGCGTGGTCGGGACATCCGTATGAACATCAGTGTTCCGTTCTCCGATGCCGTGTTAGGCAGCAAAAAGGAAGTGACTGTCCAAGGGAAGCGTATAACCCTTACAATTCCATCGGGCATTGAGGATGAAAAAACGCTGCGCATTCGTGGGCAGGGAGAATCACTCGGTATAGGCACTTCGGGCGATCTACTGGTAACAGTTTCTGTGCAGCCGCATCCAACGCTGACACGCGATGGCTTGGATCTCCTCACAGATGCAAAAATCTCTATGACAACGGCTACATTAGGCGGTTCCGTTCGGGTAAAGACACTCACTGAGGACGTGGATCTAAAAGTCTCGCCAGGGACGCAACCGGGGCAGCAGCTTAGATTACGTGGACGGGGCGCGGCAGATCCCTCTGGTAGGAAGGGCGATTTGCGGGTGCGTTTGATTGTGGAGATACCGAAATCATTGTCTCGTAAGCAGCGGAGTCTCCTGAAGGAACTCGATAAAACGTTGTAATGTGAAAACGTAGTGGGGTTCAGTTATGGAACTGGAAAATTACTTTGATTTTGTTCAAGAAGATGCCATCCGCATTAAAGGAAATCGGATTGGAATTGAGATTGTGTTAGAGGATTATCTGGAGGGCGCGAGTCCCGAAGAAATTCTGCTCCGTTATCCAACCTTAAACCTTGAAAAAATACATGCAACTATCCTCTACTACTTGGCGGAAAAAGAAGAGGTAGAGGCTTATCTTGAGCGGGTAAGGCAGCTTGACGAGGAAGCATGGCAGGAACAGTTACGTAACCCGCCGCCTTTCATAGTAGAATTACGTGAACGCTTTGCAGAAGCTTCCCAAAAACTGTTTGAGGCTAAAAAAAAATCTACCAAACCAGTGGATGATCTATAAGACCCCGGTTTCTCTTGGATGAAAATACCGACAGAGCAATTCAGCGGCAGCTCCAACGGTTGAACCCCGGAATAGATGTAAAGTTAGTAGGAGATGCGGAAGTGCCCCCGAGAGGAACGTCGGATCCAGATATCTTGATGTGGATGGAGCATAATGGCTACATCTTGGTTACCAAAAATCGCCAGACAATGCCAAAGTACTTCAATGAGCATTTGGCTGCTGGCAGGCATGTACCAGGGATTGTCTGCATCCGTAAATCTGTAACAATAGGTGAACTTATCAACATATTGTATTTGATTTGGTATGCCTCTGATGCTGACGAGTATCAAGATAGGTTGGTGTTCGTTCCGTTATAATATCTGTTTGTTATGCAACTGGTCAGTTTGGTTAACGAGGAAATTAATGAGGCATAAGAATTCTTGAACAGTTTCAGCAGATAAAGAAGCACGGAAACAAAATTGGAGCAAGTGTAATCCACCTCGCCATCATAAGTAAACGCAAAACCCATTTTCAAAGGAGAACGAATGATCTCATTATCAGAACGGAGTCAAAATGTAACGCCATCGTCCACTTTGGCGATCACCGCGAAAATTAACGCGTTGATCGCTGATGGCGTAGATGTCGTCAAATTCGGTGCAGGTGAACCTGACTTTGACACACCTGATTATATCAAAGATGCCGCAATCGCGGCACTCAATGCAGGGTTCACGAAATACACCCCTGTTCCCGGCACTCCCGAACTCCGGGAGGCAATCACCGAGAAATTCAAACAGGACAACGGTCTGAGTTACAAACCTTCCGAAGTCATCGTCTCTTGCGGTGCTAAACATACTATCTATAACATCTTCCAAGCCATTTGTGACCCAGGTGACGAGGTTATCTTCGCCGCACCGTATTGGGTAAGTTACCCAGAGCAGATCAAACTCGCAGGTGCAGTACCCAACGTCATTGAAACGACGCCTGCGCAAAACTTCTGCATGGCACCCGATCAGGTCGAAGCAGCGATCACACCAAAAACGAAGGCGATTCTCGTTAACAGTCCGAGTAACCCAACTGGGACCACATACGATCTGGACACGCTCAGAGCCATAGCTGAACTCGCTGTCAAGCATCAAATCTACCTTATCTCCGATGAAATTTACGAGGCACTGCTCTACGACGGGGCAACCCATCAGAGTCCTGCTTCCTTCAACGAAGAAATTAAGGCGATTACCTTTGTTGTCAATGGTGTGTCTAAAGCCTATTCGATGACAGGCTGGAGAATTGGGTATACTGCTGGTCCCGAAGATGTTGTTTCAGCGATGTCACGTATCCAATCGCATAGCACCTCGAATCCAACATCAATTGCGCAGAAAGCCGCGCTTACCGCACTCAATGAACCGCAGGATGCTGTTGAGGAGATGCGAAAGGCGTTTGAAGAACGTCGAGATGTAATTTGCCAACGTTTTGACGGGATCGAAGGCGTCAGTTATGCCAGACCGCAGGGCGCGTTCTATATCTTTCCCGATTTTTCTGCGCATTATGGCAGAACACTCGGTGGGCAAAAGATCAATAACTCAATGGATATAACCGATTATCTGCTCAATTCAGCAGGTGTTGGCGTTGTACCCGGAGACGGTTTCGGTGCGGATAACCATTTGAGGCTTTCCTTTGCTACCTCGTTGGCGGAGATTAATCGCGGATTGGATCGGATCAAAAAGGCGTTGGCATAAAGTTTTTCAATACGGCTTATAGGTTGTTGACGTTGCACACCTCGTGGACGTGCTATCAGAAAAAGCGGCACGTCTTCTGAGCAATTAAATAGGAGATAAAATCGTGGCAGAACGGACTACGCCGAATCTCGTCTTTGTTATTACGGACGATCAAGGCTACGGCGATTTGGGATGCACTGGAAATCCCGTTATCAATACACCGAATCTCGACGCGCTCGCAGGGGAGAGTGTACAACTGCAGAACCTACACGTCGGTCCGACCTGTTCCCCGACGCGCGCAGGCATTATGACCGGGCACTACTGCAACTCTACAGGGGTGTGGCATACGATCGGTGGACGTTCGCTTCTCCGTAGCGATGAGGTCACGATGGCAGATATCTTCCGGCGCAACGGCTATAAAACCGGTATGTTCGGCAAATGGCACCTCGGCGATAACTACCCCTTCCGTCCACATGACAGAGGTTTTGATGAAGCACTCTACCACGGCGGCGGTGGTATCAGTCAAACCCCTGACTATTGGGGCAATGACTATTTTGACGATACCTATTTCCGCAACGGTTCCGAACAGCCGTTCGATGGTTACTGCACAGATGTCTGGTTTCAGGAGGCAATGGCGTTTATTGAGAGACAGGTTGAAGGCGATCAGAACCGTCCATTTTTCTGCTATCTCTCCACAAACGCCCCTCATGGTCCCTTCCGTGTTCCCGATGCTTACAGCGAGGTTTACCGGAGAAAGGGAGTGCAAGGGGAACGCGCAAATTTCTGGGGTATGGTAACCAATATCGACGACAATATGGCGCGGCTGCGGCACCATCTCCGAGTCTTGGGGGTTGAGGAGAACACTATCCTGATCTTTATGACCGATAACGGTTCCGCAATGGGATGCGACTTAGATGCACAGCAATTCGTCAATGGAGGGTACAACGCTGGGATGCGTGGTAGAAAAGGGTCGCCTTATGAAGGTGGTCATCGAGTGCCGCTCTTTATGCATTGGCCCGATGGCGGTTTCACTGAAAAACATGAAGTGCATGAACTTACCGCCAATATCGACCTACTTCCGACCTTGATAGATCTCTGTGATCTCGAAGTCTCCTCAAGCGCGAGTTTCCACGGGACGAGTATTGCTCCATTACTGAAAAATGAGTCGGAAGCGTGGGAGGAACGGGTTATTGTCACCGATTCGCAGCGCGTTGAAAATCCTATTAAGTGGAAAGACAGCGCGACGATGTCGCAGCGGTGGCGGCTCATCAACGGCACTGAACTTTACGATATACAGGCGGATCCGGGTCAACGGCATGATGTTGCCGACGAACATCCAGAAGTCGTCGCGGAGCTCCGCGAGCATTATGAGGTGTGGTGGAAACTGGTATCGGAACGCTTTGATGAGGACTGTCCGATTGTCATTGGAACACAGAATGAACCTGTTACGTGTATCACGACGCACGATTGGCATGGCGAAGCGCACGCGTGGAGTCAGGGTATGATTCGCCGCGGAATGGAATGTAACGGGTATTGGGCAATTGAGGTTCCTGAGGATGGGGAATACAGTTTTGAGTTGCGCCGGTGGCCCTACGCCGAGAACAGGGCAATAACCGATGGCATACCAGGTGAGCACATTGATCTATATAATGGCGGTAATGCATTAGCCTTTGAGAAAGCACAAATTCGGATCGGAGATCAGTCTGCGACACAAGCGATTCCATCCGACGCTAAAGGCGTAACATTTACGTTCAATCTCACCGCCGGTCAAACGCGTCTCCATACTTTGCTAACCGATGAAACGGGTGAGTTGGCAGTCGGGGCGTATTATGTCTATGCGAAACGGGTGATCTGAGTTAGTGGAAGGTTGCTAATCCACATAGGTGGGTGTTGCGTCGGAAAACATCTGCTTGAGTTCATCCATTGACACATCAAGGCTCTTTTCAAGGTCTGCCTGCGTTAACCCAAGTTGTTTGACACCCAGGCTCTCTTCAAAGTCTTCTTGCGTTAATCCGAATTCACTGTAGCCTTCAATAACCATTTGCAGGTACCATCTTGCAGGTGGTTCTCGATCCGTAGAGGCATCTATCATCCTGTAGAACATAAGATCATCTTCGTAGTGTTTGTCGTAATACGATGGATAGCCTTCGTAAGTGTCGAGAGCGATTTCGTGGTCTTCGGTAATTTGCCAGAGTCCGCCGTGAACTGAACATCCCACTTCGGGAATAATGTCGGCATGATAGTTGAAAACGAGACGAAAACCGTCGAGCCGAGACTTCCCTATACGCTTGATGCCAGGACATCGCTCTTGCATGTGAGAAGTATTCATATTGGATCCATACGCAAAATATTTCATTCATTCAGTCCTTGTGTAAAATGGGTCCCTACGCCGGACAAAGCGTAGGGACCTTAAAATTGTTACTGCGCTTTCAGTTTTCCCCATAGCACAGGCAGTTTATCCAACGGTTCCACAGCAAAAGCGGTATGATAAATGCCATCGTTCATAATCCCCTGTACTTCATCTTCGGTGAGTGCATCGTTAAAGAGACCGACATCATCCATAATACAGGCAGAGAGAAATCCTGTTCCTTTGTCAGTTGCGAGCCATGCTGTCTGATCTTGATCTTGGAGTTG
Organism: Candidatus Poribacteria bacterium; assembly: GCA_958295815.1. Classification (GTDB taxonomy): domain Bacteria; phylum Poribacteria; class WGA-4E; order WGA-4E; family WGA-3G; genus WGA-3G. The sequence goes on from OY282374.1 coordinate 3,326,563, forward strand.
GAACTTAGGCACCTTTTGTGAGACTTCCTCTTCGCCATCAATATAGATACGGCAGTTGTCTCCGTCATAGACATTGGCGACGTGATACCATGTCCCTGCCTTAACAGTTACGCCGCTGGCGATATCCCAAGTATTCGTCCAGCTACGGAGGAGATTTCCACCGTTTTTGTAAGGCACATAGCGGTTGTTGCTCTGATCCCATATAGAGAAATAGTTTTGCTGACCACCGATGTCGGTAAACTGTAACCAGAGGATGAAAGTCACCTTATCTTCTATAATGCCTGAACCAAGCGGAATGGTAACAGTTCCACCTTTCTTGATTTCAAGGGCACCATCGAACATCCCTTCATCCCAATTACCTTGTGTAATCGCACCTTCACGTCCGTTTTCAGATGCGTCTTCAGCGACATCCCCCTTGCCTTCGTCTAATAACCAGATGCCAACGATTCTATCTGGGTCAATCTTGGCGTGCGTGTAACTGATAGCAAAACTTAGTACCAGTACGACGCAGATAGATATTTTTGTTTTCATGGGTCGTTTCCTTCTGAGTTGTGCGGAGAGTTGTAAGTGCACATTGTCTCCACTGGTGGAAATGTGGTCGGTGTGTCAGTTATATTAGACATTTCAAGTGCGTTGTAGGTTTAACCTGATTTCTGTGCTCCTGCGTACCCTAATTTCATTTGACAACAGACAGGAATTAAGATATACTATAATTACTCGCCGGGATGCTGGAATTGGTAGACAGGCTAGGTTCAGGGTCTAGTGTGCATTACGCGCGTAAGGGTTCGAGCCCCTTTCCCGGCATTTGTAATGGGGACATTTCAAACAGGTGGGTACGCTTTCTAAGTGTACCCACCTGTTTTATTCTTTTTTCAGTGTTTCCGGCACTAGCCACAGGAAGATGCAGACCCCGATATAACCGATGCCCCCCAACGCGAAGCCAGAATAACTCAGCCCGAACAAATCCGCAAGATTACCGACGATAACCGGTCCTGCAGAACCTCCGAAATCTCCTGTGAGTCGCCACAAGCCTAAAAATTCCCCCGTCCCCTCGCGCGGCGCGAGGTCTGCTCCAAGCGTCATCATCGTCCCTGAAGCGACACCGTTACCCATCCTCATGAAAATCGCTGCAAGCAGTAACCATGTAAATGTACCGGTAAACGGCATCAACACCATTCCAGTAGCAAAAATGAAAACTCCGGGTACTGTCGCAAACCTACGACCGAATCGATCCATCATGTATCCAGCAATCGGGAACATCGACATATCTACCGCCGAGGAAATCATAACCACTGACCGGACCTGCTGCGTTGTTAATCCAACTACCTCGTCGGCATAGAGTGGAATAATGATATTGCATCCGCGACGCAGGGTCTGTACACATACCTGTCCTACTCCGGCAGTGGCGAGGAGTCGTGCGTGTTGACGCGAAATCTGGAGTAGATGCTTGAGATAGGGTAACTTCTTACCAGCGGTTTGGTTTATCGAAAGACTTGATTTTGGGATGAAGAAGAGACAAAGGATGAAGTTTAACACTACGACACCAGCGAAGATAAAGAACGGGAGACGAAGGTTCACCCCAAGGAAAATCGAGCAAAACTGCCCCACGAAGGTCCCCATCCGATTTACACCGCCGAAGAGCGCAATTGCTCGTCCACGATTGGCGATCGGAATGACGTCTGTCATATAAGCGTGCCGAGCGAGCATCCACAATGCGTTTCCGATACCACCGACTAATTGGGCCCCGATGAGTTGAAAGAAACTCGTCGCTGTCCCCATACCAACGGTTGACAAGCCTATCATCACCAAACCCAGTAACATTGACGGTTTGCGACCGAGTCGCTCCACCAAAATACCCGCCGGGATATTTCCGAGTACACCGACAGCGAGAACAATTGTTGTTAGTGTATAGGATAACTCAAACGATTTAACGTAAATTGAGAGCGTTGGTGAAACGAGACCTACACCTGTCGCCAACAGAAACGCTGGAATGTAGATAGGGAGGATCAACGAGATTCGGCTGAATTTGGGATTGTTCAATTTTGGATGACTTTCAGAAGTGCTGGCTTTCTATATGTTGTTAAAGTGAGTTATTGATTTCTCTGGATCAAACCAGTTCTGTGCAGATCCTGTAAAACAAAGGGTTCTACAGGCGTATTACTTTTCAGTTGGGCGTAGCCAATACCTTGGTCAATACAGAAGCGTTGTAGGTCGTCACAGAAGGCTTGCTGTTGCGCCTGATATTGCGTCAGGGTTTCTGCATTAATTGCGATGGCTTTCGTTTCACCGGTTTCGACATCTTCTACCAGCCAATTGCTACCTGTAGTCGCGTTTGCCAAGTGAGTATGTGGGTCTATCTCTTCTGGACTCATCAGATGGATCGCTGTGAGCGAGAATCCGCGTCCTGTAAGTGATTTAAAACCTTCTGTATAACTATCCGGGTCCAAAAAATCCGAAAGGATGACAGCCATCCCAGGAGACCGCTGATACATAGGAAGTTGCTTGAGACATTCTGTTAACCGTGTGCGTCCATCTGCTGCAATTGCGGTGATTGCTTTTGTGAGTCGTGAGAATTGCGATTTTCCTGATGTAGGGGGCAGGGTTACTGAGAGGCGTTCAGCACAGGTGTAGACTGCGACGCTGTCGGCGTGTGCTAACGCTATATAACCGAGTGCGGCGGCAATTTGCTTTGCACATGTTATTTTGGTGGGTGTGCCAAATTCCATAGATCGGCTGTTATCAAGAATAAGTGTAAGCGGGATATCTGCATCAGAGTGGTGGAGTTTGATAAAGAGTCGGTTCAGGCGTGCGTAGATGTTCCAATCGACATACCGTAGATCGTCACCAGGTTCATAAGCCCGATAATCAGCGAATTCCATACCTGAGCCGCGGTTGAGACTTCGCCGTTCACCTCTGAATTTTCCTCGAAACGAATGTTTCGCGTGAATGAAGAACGGATCAAGTTGTTTCAGGAATTGTGGTGTAAGCATTGTTGAAGTAGATTTTTGAAGGGGCAAACAGGTGCGTCTGGGACTGTTGAGTTTCTCGTGCCTTAATTAGAGAGACTGTGTAGGCGAAATCTGCGGAGTGTGACGCATAGTAAATCCGCAAGTTATTGGGAACAAACATTGCGATTGTGTGTATATAGTAGAACCTGAGTACTTAAAACCCTGTAAACAGGCGGAGTTTTGCTGCTTTACCGGCGAGAAGATGTTCATTTTCGCACCTGTAGTTCGTTGAAATATCTACATATTTTGACGATTTATTATATTAGCATAAGTCCTAAGAAAAGACAAGAATTTTTCATATTTAATTTGACAGACGCAAAAAAATGATGTATAATTTAACACAGGAAAAGATAAACAGCGTGACTTACAAGCGCGTCTGACATCCGCAATCGGGTATCATGTTTTTCTTGCTTGTGAGTGTGGACTGTAGATAAATTTCGGGGCGTAGCGCAGCCCGGCTAGCGCGTCTGCTTTGGGAGCAGAAGGTCGGAGGTTCGAATCCTCTCGCCCCGATTCAAAACAGAATAAGATTTTTAACGCAAGCGCCTATAGCTCAATTGGATAGAGCAACGGACTTCTAATCCGTAGGTTGCAGGTTCGATTCCTGCTAGGCGTGCTTTTCATACACAGTTAAAGGTAGAGTCAAAGTGTGGTGGATGTAGCTCAGGGGTAGAGCACTTGACTGTGGATCAAGTGGTCGTGGGTTCAAATCCCATCATCCACCTTTATTCGTATCCGGGGTTCCTGCCCGTTGCTGGGAAGGGCGTTCGGTTGGGTGCGGACATCAAGAGAAGTTGAAAGTTCGGTTCCTTCACGGCACATCGCTAATGTAGGGCAACGGACCAAGCGCACCGTCGTTAAGAGTATGTGCACATAGAATGTGTCTCCGTCGTGAGGACGAAAGCGGACGCGCCGTTAGCTCAATTGGCAGAGCATCTGACTCTTAATCAGGCGGTTGAAGGTTCGATTCCTTCACGGCGCATTGTTTATAATATAGGACGTTCGGGCGGGTGCTGGAATTGGTAGACAGGATAGACTTAGGATCTATTGGGGTTACGCCTCGTGAGGGTTCAAGTCCCTCCTCGCCCATAGTCGCAAGTTTTTGGTCAGTTTATAGCAGGACGGTATTTCTAAGGCAACAGTTCTCTTTTAAATTCCGCTTTTTGAATTTGATAACGCTTAATAATCGCCGCTTTTTATTGAGTATCGTCAGATTTTTTTACTATTAGCCCTAAATGTGGGTTCCTCTAATAAAGCACCTATTTTGCGAGGTGTTTTATTCATGTTTTGGCAAGATGGGATTGAGAGTAAACTGTCATTTATTTAAAGTATCCGGGCTTTGAATGCTCGGCATGAGGGCAAAAGACTTGAAAGTTCAAATTGAAAGGTTAGATGCCACACAAGTTCGTCTGGACATAGAAGTTCCTTCTGAAGATGTTAACGCAGCGTTAGCGGAAACTTATGAGTCGTTGCGTTCACAAGTCTCTATTCCAGGTTTTCGCAAAGGGCGTGTCCCTGTAGCAATCCTTAAATCTCGATTTCCCGAGTACGTTAGCACCGAAGCTGTCCGCTATCTCGTCGCTCCTGCTTACGAAGAAGCACTTAGTAGAGAGAGACTGAATCCGCTTTCACAGCCTATTTTTCACCCGCCTCTTGATGAATTAGAAGTTAAAGAGAATGAGCCTCTCTCCTTCTCAACTACAGTAGATATCCGTCCCAGTATCAGTCTCCCGAATTACGAGGAACTTGAGACCGACAAAAATCCCGTTGATGTGCCGCGCGAAGATGTTGATACCTATATTACGCGGCTACAGGAACAATCCGCGACTTACGAACCACTTGATACCGAACGTCCAGTGCAAGAGAAAGACTGTGTTCGCGTAGATTGGGAATGCTTACTCGACGGTGGACGCATTGACACCGAATCTCGACAAGATGTTGATATAGAACTCGGCGTCGGGGCAATACACGAGCAAATCGAACAGGCGTTGCTTGGAATGCAAATTGGGGATACGAAAACTGTGGATATTGAATTTCCAGAGGAGCACAACGCCCCTGAGTTGGCTGGAAAATCAGCACAATATGAAATTACATTGCACGCCATTACCGAAAAGCAACTCCCTGTTTTAGATGATGAGTTTGCAAAAGATCTCGGATATGAAAGTTTCTCTCAGCTTCATGGATTAATATGGAACAATCTTGTTGAGGAGGAGAAAAGCCTACACGTCGACAAGCAGAAGGCAGAATTATTGGCACAGCTCATTGAAAAAATCGATATTGCTATTCCGGATCCATTAGTGGATCAGTATGTACAACAGACGCTTCAGAACGTCACACGGCAGTTGGAAAATGAACATAGAACTCCTGAAGAGGCTGGCATTGACCTGGATGCGCTGCCGGTTGAATTGCGGAATGATGTGATTCAACAAACAAAACAGTCATGGATTTTCGAGACTATAGCCGAGAAGGAAGGCATTTCTGTATCCGACGATGAACTGGAGTCTGAGATTCGGCGCGCCGCCGAACAACAAAATCGCGACGCTCAAAAATATGCTGCACTCCTCAAATCGAGTAATCGATTGGAGGATTTCCGTGGGCAGCTGCAACACGAAAAAATCTATCAATTCTTGATTCAGCGTGCATCTGCCAAACAGTCGCTTATAATTACCTGAACACCTTCAGTAATCTTAATTCGCTGATCAAGAACTATCGTAGCAAGACAAAAATATGAATCTGATACCTGTCGTCGTTGAACAGACAAGCCGAGGTGAACGGTCATACGATATCTATTCTCGCCTGCTTGAAGACCGTATTATCATGATTGGGACCGCCATTGATGATGATGCCGTTGCAAACATCGTAACAGCACAGATGCTTTTCCTTGAGGGGAAAGATCCGGATGCTGACATTGTCCTCTATATTAACACACCTGGCGGTTCTGTTTCCGCCGGTTTGGCAATCTATGATACGATGCAGTACATCAAGGCAGATGTGCAAACTTGGTGTTTGGGTAGAGCGTATAGTATGGGTGCTATCTTACTCGCCGCGGGTGCTCCCGGCAAACGCTACGCGCTACCGCACGCGAAGGCGCTCATTCATCAGCCAATGGCAAGTGGCATTGGCGGGCAAGCTTCAGATATCAGTATCCATGCCAGCGAAATTTTACACGAACGTGATCGACTTTACGCCATATTAGCGAAACATACTGGTCAGGACGTTGAAAAAATAGCTGCTGATGCCGACAGAGATTTTTACATGACTGCGGAGCGTGCTCTTGAGTACGGCTTGGTTGACCAGGTTGTTTCTCAACGTGCTACATAGTGGTGTTAATCATAATTCGCGCACGCTTTCAGTTTTTGAGCCTACTCATGAAAGGTCTCAACGAAATTTGTACAGGTATCGCAATTACATAAGCCCTATGTCATATTAGGCATCGATGAGAGAGGAGAAATCTGTATGTCACAATCCATCCATCGTGAGTTATTCTGTTCTTTCTGCCAACGGGATAGTACACAAGTGCGGCGCCTTCTTCAAGGCAGAGAGGCAAATATTTGCGTTGAATGTATTGTCCGGTTGTCAGCGTCCACGACGGAAGACGCTGCTTGCGCATTTTGTAGGCGCGATAATACACAGGTCGAAAGACTCTTTAATGGCGTTGATGCGAATATCTGTGAGAAATGTCTTGCTGAGTGTATTGGTGTTTGTAACGACATTCTCGCTCACCAGCCAGATGGCAGTTTTGATGTGTCGATGCCTGAAGATTCACAAGAACATGACGAGGGTGGCAGTAAGCAACGTTCACAAGCAAAGGGTAGACAGGATGAGGATCCTGCAAGCGCAACGCACTCTCAAACACATGCTCAACAAGAGGCACTCGAAAGACCGCCTTCACCTCAAGAAATAAAAGCAAAACTTGATGAATATGTAATAGGTCAAGAAGAAGCAAAAAAGAGTTTATCTGTTGCTGTTTACAACCACTATAAACGTCTACACCACGGTGAGACCACAGATGAGGTTGAATTAGACAAAAGCAATATCTTACTCATAGGTCCAACAGGTACAGGAAAAACGCTGCTCGCTGAAACGCTCGCTAAGGTTTTAGATGTTCCGTTCGCTATTACGGATGCGACCACATTGACTGAAGCTGGCTATGTTGGTGAGGATGTTGAAAATATCATTTTAAAATTGGTGCAAGCGGCGGATGGCGATGTGGCGCGCGCCGAAACAGGCATCATCTATATTGATGAAATTGATAAGATTACACGTAAATCCGAGAACCCATCGATTACCCGTGATGTTTCTGGTGAAGGGGTTCAGCAGGCGTTGCTTAAGATTCTTGAAGGAACAACAGCGAATGTTCCGCCACGTGGTGGTAGGAAACACCCGCACCAAGAGATGATCGAGGTGAATACCAACAAAGTCTTGTTTATCTGCGGTGGGACCTTTATCGGGTTAGAAAAAGCAATTAAGGATAGGCTCGGAAAACAGAGTATCGGCTTCGGTACTGCTATCCAATCCAAGAGTGAGACAAAAATTCATGAGATCCTTGTACAGGTAACACCGAAAGATCTCATTAAATACGGTTTTATACCAGAGTTAATTGGGCGACTCCCAATTGTCACGACCCTCCATGAGTTAGATGCCTCGGCGTTAATTCGGATTCTAACTGAGCCGAAGAATGCGCTTGTGAAGCAATATAATCATCTTTTGGCTTACGAGGGTGTGCAATTCCATGTTACCGATGCTGCGTTAACCGCTATCGCAGATGAGGTGATTGAACGAGAGACAGGTGCGCGCGGATTGAGAGCCATTTTTGAAAAGATTATGCTTGATACGCTCTATCAACTCCCTTCGCTTGAAGATGTTGAGGCGTGTCATATTACCGAAGACGCTGTGCGCAAGAATGAACAACCGCAACTAATCTACAGAAAATCCGAAGAACTTAAAACTGCATAATTATAGTCCTTGTGGACAAGCCGCTTTGCCGTTTTGGCAAAACTAATAGTATCTCATTCTTAGATAGAAAGTGCCATAAGCATTTCCTTTAGAGCGTACTTTGCGAGCCCAGTAAATGCGGACTTTAAGGACGCACTGATGTCTAAAAAATGCTGGGATTAAACCCCGCACTAGGATAAAAATCATGAACTCGACAGCAACGAAAGAATATGAAACGGTAAGTCTGCCCGTTATCTATTTGCCTCCGGATTTTGACACTATTTTTCCGAGGACGAAATCTCTTTTAAATGTTGCCCGCAAAATGGGAGTTGCGGCGACGCATGCTGCGCTCCGTTCAAAGCGGCACATACTCCTGCTTTACCAGAAAGTGGAGTTGGATGAATCGGAAGAAGTGGGTCCCGAACATCTCCACACTGTTGGTGCTGTTGCAAATATCATCGAGTCTTATGAACCTGGCGACGGGACTATCCGTATTGCTATTGCAGCTGAGCAACGCGCAATCGTCCTCCGCTATACCAAATCCGAAGACTTTTTGAAAGCGGACGTACAGATTGTTCATGAGGAAATAGGCTTGGCAAGTACCGCCGAACCGCTCATGAAAGATGCTCGGAAACTTTTCAGTAGTTACGCTAAAGCTCGACAGAAAGACCAAGGACAAGGCTCACAATCCAATGCCTTAACCTCAGAAGAGGTCAAACGTTCTATTACGGAACAAGAAGAGCCGGGACACCTGGCTGATACGATCGCTGGGTTTCTCAATCTCACACCACCGGAACGTCAAGAGGTCATTGATGAGTTGAATCCTATTAAGCGGCTCCAACTTATCATCCAGTTCTTGAAAGATGCATCAGAGCGGAATGAGTTACGTGATGACATTCACAATCAAGTTCGTGAATCTATTCAGAAGACGCATCGCGAATTTTACCTGCAGGAACAGATGAAAGTCATACAGAAGGAGCTGGGTCGTGATGACATTGCTGAGGTTGATGAGCTGCGAGAGCAGGTGAAAGAAGCTGGCATGTCCGAAGAAGCCGAAGAAAAGGCACTTAAAGAACTTGACCGTCTTTCACAGATTCCACCACAATCTGCTGAATCCGGAGTTATTCGTACCTACGTAGATTGGATTCTCGCGCTCCCGTGGAAGGAAAGCACGGAGCATCAAATCCATCTGCCTGAAGCGGAACGGATCCTCGACGAGGACCATTATGGCTTGGAGAAACCGAAAGAGAATGTGCTTGAATATCTCGCCGTTTTACAGCTCGTCAAACACCTAAAAGGACCTATCATCTGTCTCGTCGGTCCCCCAGGCGTTGGAAAAACTTCGCTCGGTAAATCAGTTGCTCGTGCCACCGGTAGGAAGTTCGTTAGAATGTCACTCGGTGGTGTGCGAGATGAAGCTGAAATTCGTGGGCACAGACGCACCTATATCGGTGCGATCCCAGGTCGAATTATCCAAGGACTCCGGGATGTCAAGTCAAAAAATCCGTTGTTTCTACTTGATGAGATTGATAAACTAAGTTCAGATTTTCGCGGGGACCCCGCGTCAGCTCTCCTTGAAGTCCTTGATCCGGAACAGAACGCGACCTTCCGAGACCACTACATGGATATAGCGTTTGACCTCTCTGATGTGATGTTTATCACAACCGCTAACACGCGTGTCACAATTCCGCCGCCGCTCCAGGATCGGATGGAAATCATTGAATTGCCGGGTTACACCGATTTCGAGAAGCATAATATTGCTACCTTCACACCCAATGGGTTGATTCCCAAACAGCTTGAGCGTCACGGTCTGTCATCTGATAATATTACCTTCACCGATGAAGCACTCTTTGAGATGATTCACAAATATACACGCGAAGCTGGGGTCCGAAGTCTCGAACGGACAATCACGACTGTCATGCGAAAGGTGGCGAGAGAAATTGTCACTGAAGAGAAGCCTGACCTCAATATCGAGATAACGTCAGCGAATTTGAGCGATTATCTTGGTCCGGCTAAATGGACGCGCACGAAAGCTGAGGAAAGCGATGAAATCGGTGTTGCTACAGGACTGGTATGGACGCAGATTGGCGGCGATATCGTTTCTGTTGAAGCAACAACAATGCCCGGTGAAGGTAAACTCAATATGACGGGGCAACTTCAGGAAGTGATGCGCGAATCTGTCCAAACTGCTGTCGCCTACATTCGATCCCGCGCGGAATCTTTTGGACTCTCTGAAAAGCAGTTTGAGAAACAGGATATTCATATCCACATCCCAGAGGGAGCGGTTCCGAAAGATGGTCCCTCGGCGGGTATCACTGTCGCTACTGCTATCCTTTCTACGTTAACAGGAAAGTCTGTCCGAAAAGATGTCGCTATGACAGGTGAGATTACGCTTCGTGGCAAAGTATTACCGATCGGTGGCTTAAAGGAAAAGGCTCTTGCCGCTTACCGCAACGGTATTTTCGACCTAATCATCCCCGGAGATAACGAAAAAGATGAGGTTGACATCCCGACCGAGATTCGGGAGGGTATCCGTTTCCACAAGGTCAACGATATGACACAGGTGTTGGAACAGGCACTTAGGGAACCCATTGTAGAATCCGACGTTTCCGTGGAAATGCCAGTTGCTTCCCAACCTTCCGTGTAATGGTAGTCGAGGGAATGGTGGTCGGCTGTCGGTAGAGCATGTTGCAGGTGAGAACGTTTGCAACCCCACAACGAGTGATCGAAAACCGATATTAAAAAAATGCGATTGGATAAATTTCTACAGATCAGCCGTCTTGTAAAGCGACGGTCGATTGCAAATACGCTCTGTAGTAGAGGGTCAGTCAGCGTCAATGGACACGTCGCAAAAGCAGGGAAAACGCTCGCTGTCGGTGATGTTGTCCGTATGCCTCATCCGGATGGAGAGGAAGCTGCTGAACCTGAATATGAGATCCTTGAACTACCTTCTGGGAACGTCTCACGTGCCCGTGCTACAACACTCTATCGTCAATTAAACCCGTAGCCTCTATCTCTTGATCGAGGTCGGGTCCCCGCCGGTTACTGGGAAGGGGCATCTCATTCGATCAAGGGAGAGAAACGTGAAATGACTCGCGAAGAAGTCCAAATCCTACACGAAGCAGCGAAAAATCATCGGACAGGTGTGTCGCCTGATCTAAAGCAACCAAAGATTGGATTGACGATGGGCGATGCGGCTGGCATCGGTCCTGAAATTATTGTCAAGGCACTCACATATAAAAGTATATATTCGATGTGCCAACCAATAGTCATTGGTAGTCCAGATATCTTTCAGGAAGCAATTGCGCAATTCACTCCACCCGGCATACCGCAGCTGAAACTCAATGTCATCAAGACACCAGCGCAAGCGATCGCAACACACGGGACAATTGATGTCTTGAGTGTTGCTTCAGTGTCCCCTCAGGATATTTCCATTGGTGCTGTCGATGCCCGCGCTGGTGCTGCTGCTGTCAAAGCAATTGAAACAGCGACGCATCTCGCGATGCACGGCGAACTTGATGCCATTACAACCGCTCCCATTTGCAAAGCATCCATACATCGAGCAGGGGTGCCCTATCCCGATCACACAGAAATGCTTGCTGCTTTCACGAATACACCTGATGCAGTGATGATGCTCTGTACAGCTGACACATTAATACCCAGACCTGCTTTGGAAACAACGACTTATTTCAATCCAGGCTATAAGGGTGCTGCTTTTGCGGTTTCTTTTGTAACAAGCCACATTCCGCTGGCTGATGTGCCGAAGAGCCTATCTATACAAAGAATCGTGGATGTCATTCGCGTCACCCGACAGGTGTTTATTCGTAGTGGTATTTCTGAACCACGGCTCGTTGTCGCTGGACTGAACCCGCACGCCGGTGAAACAGGGATGTTCGGAAAGGAAGAGGAGCAGTTTATCTGTCCAGCCATCGCACAAGCGCAAGCGCAAATCGGCACAGTGGATGGACCTCTCCCCGCCGACGCGCTTTTTGTAAAAGCGATTCAAGGAGAGTGGCATGCCGTTATTGCTATGTATCACGATCAAGGCAATATTCCGATAAAACTCTTGGGTTTTGGTGAGCTTGCGAACATTACCTTGGGCTTACCGATTGTCCGCACCAGCGTTGATCACGGCACAGCGTTTGACATAGCAGGCAAAGGTCTCGCCAGCGAAGCCAGTTTAGTCGCGGCATTAAAGTGTGCTTCGCTACTCACAAAGTCGTAAATCCATAAATTAAAGCCTTATGAAGAAGACTTATACTTTTTTATTTATAGTCCTAATGCTCTGTCCTTTCTTAGCACCAATTTCCTTAGGACAGACGTATCCAACGCCCCCGCTACGGATTCTTTCGATCACAGCAGATACGTTCACTGCACGTTTCGAGTTACCAGAACTTCAGATAAAGATGCCTCCGCTTTCTGCTGAAGGCGATTCTGCTGATCTGGGAGCCGAAATCCATTTTGCAGGTGCAGATTGGACGCTTGATGTAGGTAAACCGCGGCTCCCTGTCTACGTGCAATCCATTGGGATTCCTATTGCTGGAACACCGGTTGTTACCGTTATTCAGGCACGTCCAGAGGTGAGAAGTGTTGAGAATGTACGTGTCACGCCTGAGGATCCGATTTTTCCGACTTTGACTTCTACATCGCCTCGTGCCTCGCAGGGATTTTATCCCTCGAAACTCGTTGAGGTTATCCCCGGCGGCTTTGTCCGCGATCAGCGCGTCGCGAGCCTGCAAATCAACCCCGTACAATATAATGCGGCTACAAAGCAATTGCAGATATTCACGTCCGTGACCTTCCGTATTAATTTCACCAGCATGTTATCTGTTGGCAATACTTTTCCTGACATTCAAAAACCTATTCAAGGAACCAGTCCCGCTTTTGAGGACCTATTCCGAAGTACGCTACGAAACTATGAACAAGCAAGGTCATGGCGGAGCCAGCGACGGACGTATTATGACAGGACGCGTAGTGGCAGCATACCTGGGGCACCGGAATTAACGGGCACTAACGTACACCGCTTTAAAATACCGGTTATCAAAACAGATCTCTATCGTATCACGTATAATAACATCAAGGCTACTGGTGTTGCACCAGAAGATATTAATCTGGATACCGTTCAGTTAGAAAATGGTGGACAGAAACAAGGCGTTTATATCTTTGATGAAAACGAAAACGATTCACTTGACGTAGGCGAACAGATTATCTTTTACGGACGCGCATTAGCAGACAACAAATTCACTGACGAAAACGTTTATTGGCTCCGTTTCGCTTTGCGAGGAGAATCTGCTGTGGGTCTGGAACCATCTCGCGTAGAAGCGCGAGACGCAGCACCACGCACACCAAACTTGGTAGCACCAAGTGCCTTTTTAACACGCGTCCGATTTGAAGAAAACGTACATCACGATACCTTGTCGGGTGTTGATGTTAAGTCCGAACTTGCTGATCACTATTTCTGGGTTACTTTCCGTGGTGGGAACATTAACACGAGTCGAAAGGATTTCCCTATTGAACTGCCTTTGGCAGTGCCACGTCTTCAGATTGATCGCACGGCGGTCCTACGTATCAAATTCCAAGGTGCTTCCCGCAGAGGTGCGGCACTCCACCAAGCAAGGGTCTCTTTCAATGGACTTCAACTTGGTAGGGTTGCGGAGTGGAAACGTCAAGCTGCGCATATCACAACTCGTAGCATCCCACAAGCACGCATACACCATAATCAGGTGAATTTTATGCGCATTGATGCACTTGATACCAACAAAACCCCAGCGGGATCCCACGATTTCTATCTCGACTGGTATGAACTTGATTATTGGCGAACCTTTCAAGCAGATGCTAACCGTCTTGAATTTAATACGAATACTGAACCTCGCAATCGTGGTAAGGTCCAATACCGTGTTAGTAACTTTTTTCATGAAACGATTGACGTATATCAACTTGATCAGACGGGCATTACGAGTAGACTCACAGGTGGTGAAGTCTCACGGAGGGGTGCAAGCTATTTGATCCAATTTGAGGATACGGTCAATCAACATAAGCGCTATTTTGTCGTGAGTCGCGGTGGCTATCGAAGTATCAATGGACTCATTCCGACCCCACCAACCTTACTTCGGAACCCGGCTAATCAAGCCGACTATGTTGTTATAACACATTCAACCTTTGCTGAGGATATCCAACCTCTCGTTGAATTTCGGCGTTCACAAGGCTTAACAACTATGGTGGTGGATATCGACGACATCTATGATGAATTTAGTGATGGTCTTTTCAATCCGATCGCCATCCAAAGGTTTCTCCGATATACCTATAACAATTGGCAACAGCCAGTCCCGACTTACGTTGTTCTCGTTGGGGATGCTCACTACGATTACAAGCGTGCTACTGTCGAGCTCTACCGTCGAGACCCGACGTTCCGTGGCACCTACGACCTCTACCCAATCCGCGTCCCAACGTTCCACGGTTGGGCACCAGAAAGTGGTGAGACTGCTATGGATCAGCGCTTCGTCAACGTTAGCGGTGAGGATGCGCTACCCGATATGCTTATTGGTAGACTCTCTGTTCAAACCACTGAAGAGCTCGCGACTATGGTTGAGAAGATCATCAACTATGAAGAGAATCTTAAAACGGGTCCGTGGCAGGGCACATTAATTCAAGTTGCTGATGACAACTCAGACAGCCCTGCCGATGGCGTTTTTGAGGTATCGCGCGACGAACTGATAGAGGAAATTATACCGGTAGGTTACAACACCCGCCAAATCTACCTCCGCAAACTTAAAAGTCCAGAACTCACACGTCTCCGGATCCGCTCTGCTATCAATCAAGGTGCACTCGTAATTGAATACACAGGACACGGTGGCATCCAAACGTGGGCAGATGAATCTATTTTTCGCCTGGAGGATGTTGTCGGGTTACGAAATCGGTACCTACCATTCGTCATAACAACAACTTGCCTCAATGGGCAGTTTGATAAGCCGCAGCAGACAGGAAATCATTGTCTCAGCGAGCAATTCTTATTGGGCGAGTATGGTGCTATTGCGGCACTCTCGGCGACGCGGTTAACCTATGGTGCAGCAAATGCTGAGTTTGACAGAGATCTCTTTGAATCCTTTTTTAGGCTCGGTCGCGCCGGAAATTTGGAGACAAGGTTTCAAACGCCGCCTACTTCACAAACGGTAGGTGGTATTGTTGCGAATGCTAAAATTAGTTTTCTCACCCGCATCCGGAATGTAGGATGGATTCCCGGCACAGAACAATATACGCTCTTTGGTGATCCAGCATCTCGTCTGGCACTCCCCAAGTTGGACATAAAGGTTGAATTAGAACGCATTGCACTCAACAAGACACACAAGGTTGTTATCAAGTCGAACGAGGTTGGAATCATTGAGGACTCGGAGGTCGGTGGAACCGGAGCTGTGAGTTTTACACGCGCATCCGATTTTAGCAGTGAAACGCTTTCTGCTGTTGCAGCATTCGCGAATAATTTCGACGATGACCCTGGAAATGAGTTATCACCCAGAACGCGGGGTAGAGTTTGGCAAGGAGAATATGGAACTATGCGTATCGATATTCCAAACAGTGCGTTGCCTGGTGGTGGTGTTGCTCGTGTTTTCGCTTATGATGACACCCGTGCAGCTGTCGGTGGAGCCCGATTCTGGGTTGAAACACCCGTTGTACGCGACATCCGAGAAACTCTGGATATCAAAATTACCGATACGCTCAATATCAGTGCTCTCATTGTTGATGATCGTGGACCGGCAGGTCTACGGAGTATCAGGGTCTTATGGGATGATACGGCTACCTTCAAAGACGTGACAACACCTATGGTTAAAGCACCTGTTCCACTTGGTGATGTGCCGCAGGGTGGACAGTGGTATGAACTCCAAACACCTATTCCCCTTCCACAAGGTGGACGACAGGTTCGATACCGAATCCTTATCACTGATAGTACAGGACATGAGGTTGCTATCCCATCGAAATTAGAACGCAATATCGTTAAGGTCCCTGAAGGTCCTAATATCGCAATCGGTACGGATGAAGCCGACAGGGCACCTATCCGATATGAATTTGATGAGGAGCAGAACAACTACCAACTCGTCGCGGAGATTGTCAATAGCGGTGGACGAGCTATCCTCGCTGATATAGAGGTCGTATTTGCTGAAGGCAATCCAGATGGAGAAGGCGATGGTATAATTGACGATGATGCTAATGTCTTAGGCATTGTAACTGTAAAAACTACCGACTGGGTGGATGGCATTCATGTATTGCAACAAGTAACCGCGACTCTGGATCTCGATACACCGCTCGTAACCGGCGTACACAAAATCTATGTCCTCGCCGATCCAGATGATCCAGAAGTTGAAGACAAAATCCGTGGGAAGGTCCAAGAAGCCCGCCAGTTTGATAACAAACAACACGTCTCCTTTATCGTCAATGAGTTTAACTATAAACCGCAAGAGGAATTGATCGCGTTTAGTTTAGATAGGGTGTTTGACATCCATTTCCCAGCACAGGCAATTGAGACAGAAGTAGAGAGTAAAGTGGGTATTCCACTCTCTGTTTCTTCACAAGCACCTACCGATCCGTTCCAGCCAGACCTGCAATTCGCTCCCATTCCTCGCGTTGCTGCACTCCGACGCGGGCTTATCCGGCAGGGAACAGAGGCTGCACAATACTATGCCCCCACCTTCCGTACGGGTATAACAGAACTCGCTAAACCCGCTGAGGTGAAACTCCGTTTCGATGTTAGTGCTTTGGAGGATACTGTTCGGGAGGAGACTGCACTCCGACCTGACACGCCTGCATTTAAAGCCGCATTGGCGGAAGTTGCTGATCAGATAGCAATCTATGCGTGGCAATCAGATTTTACAGCGTGGCGACGCTTATCATCGGAAATTAGTTACACGCCTGAGGACGATTTTCTACTCGAAAACTATGTCACGCCAACGCAGATGGAGAACGCAAGTGAACAGGAATTGGAGGAGACCGCTATCAGGGTTAACCCAAATATTACCCCCGCGGGCACTTGGGTGATTCTGTTTTTAGACTCTGATGAATACGAAGTGTTTCTCCAACGAAAAGGGGAATCAACTGTCCAGAAACTTGATCAGTCGGGGCAATTGGACAATGCATTCAGAGAGGAAGGTTTCGGTTTAGAGCTTCGGATTCCAAGGCAAGAGAGTACACCGTTGGGTATTAATTACACCTTTGAATTTGGGGATATTCTCGCTTTTGAAACCGATTATAACCCACAAGGCGATGTCATCCTGACTGGCACGTGGAACACCAATGTTGGTAATGGCAATGCGACGGTGAACAGCAGACCTGGACCCAAAGGGGAATTCGCTATAGGGGATTGGTTTATCTTCTTTACTGAACCCGAACGCTATGAACTTCGAGATGCCGCTGCTGATCCTGTTTATTTCCCGAATGGGGTCAAAGTCCGGGGGAAAATAAATGAACCGATTTATCTCAGTCACCTCGGATTAGATCTTCTCGTCACCGGTAGTTCCGAAAACTTCAGGTTTGGCGATAAAATTAAATTTAGCACTGCCGAGGTCGGAACTATTACAGCAGAAGTCAGTGAACTCACACAGTTTGCCCTCATGCGTAACACCGATACCAAGCCTCCAGCCTTCAGTATATGGGTCGATGGCATCCAACCGCAAACTGGAAGTGTGATTCCACCGCGACCTACCATCTCTATTGTGTTAGAGGATGTAAACGGCATCGATACAGAATTCTTTACCTTTAAAAGAAAAAAGGATGATGGGGCCTTTGAACCTATCACTGACTATGAACTCCGAATACAGGGTAAGGCTCAAACCGTGCCAATTGATTACCAGCCAATCCTCTTTCCTGGTGAGCATACGTTTAACATCACTGCGCAGGATTTCAATGGAAACGCTATTGGTGGTGATGAACGCATCGTCAGTTACAGATTTTTTGTCACCGAAGCCCCAGACCTCACACCACCTACTATTGAAATCCAAATAACTGCACTCGGTACAGGTTCAACGCGCGAGCCAATTGATGAACCGTTGATAGATGGTACGGTTCTCACAGAGCAACCCCGCTTTAAAATTACACTCACTGATGACAGTGCCCTTGATGATGCCTCTTTTCAACTCAATTTCGGTAGTCTGTATGAAACGCTTGAACCGATAGACGTCAGTGATTATACCAAAACCTTTGATCCCGCTGTACCGGTGAACGCCGCTATCACTTATGCTCCCGATCTTGATAACGGTGAGTATCAGTTCAACATCACCGCTGCAGACACCAGTGAAAACGCAGCGGAACTCGCTATGACCTTTATCTTAAATGAGGAAGTCACGCTCAGTGAGGTATTCAACGTTCCGAACCCCACAGTTGATGGAAAGACCTTTTTCACGTATCACCTCGCACAGGCACCAGACACTGTCACCATCAAGATTTATAGTGTCAGTGGCAGACTCCTCCGGACGCTTACCGATGCGAGTGCCAGGCGCGGTAGCAACGAAACCCGTTGGGATGGCAGGGATGAAGCAGGAGTGCGGTGTGCCAATGGTGTGTATCTCTATCGCGTCATCGCTCGCACGGAAGACGGACGTAAGATTGAACAGATAGGTAAACTCGCTATTTTGCGCTAAGTACGCTATTGCAACGGCGAATAATCCGTCGGCTCAATAATCTTGGAACCCGCCACGTTTACCAGCGGACCACCGACTTCTGTCAGGCGTTTCGCCTCTTGCCAAGCAGGATCGGCGATGAAGGCATCCCACGCACGCTGATAATGCCCTAAATCCTCAAAAGCGAGCATATAGATGAGTTCTGTTGTTGTTGCCTCGCCGATAGCGGTTTCCCAAAACCCAATAACCTTCATACCGTGCTTTTCAAACAGCGGAACTGTGATGTTTGCAAACCGGTCGTTCAAGTTTTTCATCTTCCCCGGCACAACTTGATAGGTGCGCAATTCATAAATCATTAATCTTTCTCCGATATAATTTTTCTTGTTGGACGAGGCACCTGTGCCTCGGTCTAATCTATGCGTCACAGGATCCCATATTTGTCATAAACTTCTCTAAGGGTGGCACCGTCGCGGAGTTCGTCGCGGGTGCGATTTTCCCCGCTCACCTTTGCCAATGCAGCCTCAATCACCTCTACTTCCACCGCATGTGGAATCACAACGATGCCGTCTATATCGCCGAACACGATGTCCCTCGGATTAACCGTGACGCCACCACATTCAATCGGAACATTGTACGCAACGACATCGCCACGTCCGTAAGAATCGATGGGTGATAAACCCGTCATAAATACAGGGAACTGCATCTCCATAATCTGGCGAGCATCTCGGATAAGACCTTCAATAACAGCCCCACGCGCCCCACGCACCCGTGCTGCCGTTGAGAGGAGTTCTCCCCAAATACAGATGCGCGGGCTCTCGTTGGTGGAGCAGATAAGGACATCGTTTTGTTTGAGGCTGTCCACTGCCGCAATCTCCTGCTGGTATGGCTCGTCTGGCGTTTCATAAACCTCTACGCACAGTACCGGCATCGCTCGACCTACAACAATTGCCTCTGGATACAGCGGACGGATTGTGTGTCGCAGTGCCTGCTCCCGGTACCCAACTGCATCCAGAGCATCAGAAAGCACAGCGGCGTATAACTGTTTTTCCATCATATCAAACAGCTCTGTGTCGTTCCGCCACTGTCTGTTTTTTTCGGTTTCCATAGTTTTCTCGTAGGAGGGGTTTGTAACCCCGATGATCCACTCTAATAATTCTGGTAACCCACTTCTTGTAGACGCGCCGCTTTCTCGGCGACACCATCACTTAACTTTTCTTTGTAGGCTAACAATTTTGCGTCCAGTTCAGGGAATAGGAGTGCTAAAATTTGGACAGCGAAGAGTCCAGCATTTCGCGCACCGCCGGATCCGATTGCCATCGTTCCCACAGGAATACCGGGTGGCATTTGCACTGTTGCATAGAGAGCGTCCACGCCGTTAAGCGGACCACCGTCAATCGGGACACCAATAACTGGCAGTGTTGTGTGTGCTGCAATAACGCCAGCGAGGTGTGCTGCACGTCCTGCGCCAGCGATGATGACTTTTCCACCTTCTGCTTTAATCTTTTCCGTCCATGCGACTGTCCGTTCCGGCGAGCGGTGTGCAGAGGAGACGGTTATCTCAAATGGGATCTCAAATTCTTCTAAAACTTTAGCGGCTTCTGCCATCTTCTCAAGGTCGGAATCACTTCCCATTACAATGCCAACGAGCGGAGTATTTTGTTCTTGAAGCGACATATCTGTATCTATACCTTTCAAATTAACGGTTATTCGTTGAAGGACTGTCGGTCCTCGGTTCCTGGCTCATGGAGCAACATACTCGAACTGCCACACGCTTAACCGACAACTGACAACTAATAAATAATATGTGAATTTCTCTCAATAATAAGCGGTTCAGGACTACTGGACGGAAAGTTGGATGCCCACTCATTCGGATCATAATCGCGGGTGACAAAACACGCACGATGCGCTGGCACAGCGTGCTTCAGTCCAATACGTGTCGCCATTTTCACGCATCCATCGTAAAATGGAAACTCACCTTCAGTAGGATGGTTCGTCAGGAAACCGATGTCGGGTGTATGTGCTGCTACTGCCGAAATCAGTTCGTCATGCTCAGCAAAGTTGTTAATCGGATCACCACTGAAATAGAGTGTTACGCCGTCGGTGGTAATGACGTACCCTAAATGCGTAACGTCAGGTGGTGCTATATCCGCAGACGCATCGCCATCAGGTGGTTTGGCGTAGACAGCATGCACGGTAAGAGAGCTTAATGTTGCCGATTTTCCGGCTCGGATTTCTGAAACGTTTGCTGCTGCAACATCTGTTTCTGCTAAGATCTGACGCACACTTTCTTCAGGTCCAACAAATCGAGTGGCGTTGGAGGTATCCCAGATACGGCGTATGGATTCTGAGCAGGTATGATCACCGTGCGCGTGAGTCAGTAGAACAAAATCGGTTGGAAGTGCCGATTCATTGAGTGGTGGTTCGGTATGAATAAAACGGTCCGCCGGACGTTCCTGCGGAAAATAAGGGTCGATTTGGACAATCGTGCCAGACGAATCTTTCAGCGCGAAAGTGCTCTGTTCAAACCAGTGAACAGCGACCTTTCCGTCTGGCACTTTCAAGTCAACGAGTGGATGCATATTGATTCCTTTTTTATTGTTGTCAGTACGCCTGCTATGCAGACTTCAGTTTTCCGTTAAAGATGATTGTGTTAAAAACTTTCTTATTGTAAGACAAACGAGTTACTGACAATAAACAACTAATAACTATTAAGACTGCTTTTTCTTGTAATAGAGATAGACACCCCACACACCGGCAATTGATCCCAACACGTCAGCAACCCAATCCGCGACGGTAGCGAATCTGCCCGGAACAAAAGTCTGATGCCATTCATCGCTCGCACCATAGAGAATTGAGAGCAGTGCTGCTATCCACCACACCGTTTGTGCCGGAACTATTGAAGGTTTTGCTTTTACAAAGGCGCGTGTGAGTAATCCACCAAGTATAGCATATTCAATAAAATGATAAAGTTTGTCAATCGTCAGCCACTCGAATTCCGGCATTGGAAGCGGCGGTTGCTCCATAGACGAGATGACAAAAATGAGTGCCATGTACAGAAGGGGCGGTGCCCAATACTTCAAATTTCTCATAGTGTTGGCTGTCACGGAATAGCAGTCGGTAGTCAGTAGAGTGTGTGGCACTTGCAAACGTTTGCCCTACTACCTCTCTTATCTGACTGCTGATGGCTGACCGCTGAAAGCCATCTACTTTAGAGCGTTGATGATCGCGTCTACATCGTAGACACAGCCACCCCATGTACCACCACCTACAGATTGCAACGCTGCCCAGAGTCGTGTATCATCTGGCAGTGCCTCGTCCGGTGAGAGGTCTGGTCGGGGTTGTCGTTCTGATAACAGACGCTCACCGGCTTCTGCACCAAAATGCTCGCTGCCATGCCCTACCAGGTCGATACTGCCTACGAGTTGTCGGGTATCAATCTCGATCTGAATTACATCGCCATCAAGCACTTTACCAATAGGACCATCGGCGAGAGCTTCCGGTCCGACGTGTCCAATACACGCCCCCGTTGATACCCCAGAGAATCGCGCGTCCGTAATCAAAGCGATACTTTTACCGAATGAAAGATGTTTAAGGGCAGCTGTCAACTGGTAAACTTCTTCCATGCCTGTGCCTTGCGGACCCCGACAACACAGCACTATGATGTCACCCGGTTGGAGGTCAGTCTCACCCTGACCTTTTAGGGTCTGGATCGCCTCAGATTCTCGAACAAAGACACGGGCAGGTCCCGTCATCCGATAAACGCCATCTTCATCAACGACGCTTGGGTCAATAGCGGTGCTTTTAATGACAGATCCCTCTGGGGCAAGGTTGCCGCGCGGGAATGTGACGGTGCTTGTCAATCCTGCTGCCTGTGCCGCATTTGGGTTCAGGATTACTTCATCAGGAGCGATGTTGTCGGATTCCTCCAAGATTTCACGAACGCGCGCTCGACGATCAGAGGCTGCCCACCAATCGAGGTTACTGCCGAGAGTTTCACCTGTTGCGGTTAGTACGTCTTCGTTGAGGCATCCCAATTCGCGTAAATGGAGCATGACTTCAGGTACACCACCAGCGAGGAATACACGGACTGTCGGATGTCCAACAGGTCCATTCGGTAAGACATCGACGAGACGCGGGACACTTTGGTTGACTTCAGTCCAGTCGTCCACAGTTGGACGTTCGAGTCCGGCGGCATGTGCAATTGCAGGAATATGTAGCAAGAGGTTGGTTGAACCACCAAATGCCGCATGCACGACCATAGCGTTCCGAATTGACTCTGGTGTGACAATATCGTTCATGGTCAACCCTTTTGCAGCCAAATTCACTACAGCGCGTGCTGAACGGAGTCCCATGTCTGACCAGATATTTTGTCCAGATGGGGATAATGCTGTATGCGTCAGGCTCATTCCTAATGCCTCACCGACAACCTGTGAAGTCGCTGCGGTGCCAAGGAATTGGCAGCCACCGCCGGGTGTTGCACAGGCGCGGCATCCCATGTCAGCTGCGTCTTGCAGGCTAATCTCACCGTGTGCGAAACGAACACCGATTGTCTGAATTTTCCCAGCATCTTCGCCTGTCGTAGGTGGCAATGTCACACCACCCGGAACGAGGACAGCCGGTAAGTCTCGCATTGAAGCGAGTGCCATCATCATTGCGGGCAAGCCTTTATCACAGGTAGCAACACCGACCACTCCTTTCCGCGTTGGTAAAGAGCGGATAAGGCGACGAAAAATCTGTGCAGCGTCGTTGCGATAAGCGAGACTGTCCATCATACCGACGGTGCCTTGTGTGCGTCCATCACACGGGTCGGAGCAGTAGCCTGCGAACGGAATTGCCGCAAGTTCCTTAAGTTCGTGCGCGACTGCCTGCATCAGGAGTCCCACTTCCCAATGTCCGGTGTGATACCCGAGCGCGATCGGACTGCCATCGGGAGCACGGATTCCACCTTGTGTGCTAAGAATTAAGAATTCCTCGCGTCGGAGTTCCGTCGGTGCCCAACCCATGGCAGCATTATGGGTCAAACCAAATACGTCCCCACTGGGTCGATTGAGGAGCATCTCTGCCGTGAGTGGTAGGCTGCCTTCAGGACCAGCGGCATGTGTTTCGATGTCATAGATGCCCTTATCGCCGGTTTCTAAAATATCAGTGTAGTTAATAGATTTTGCCATTATGCGGTTCTCCGTTTCGTTTCTCTTTAGTGTTCGAGTAATCCTCGTATCTGTCCATACTTTCTATTCAAACAGTTGTGCGACGGGACATGTGAAACCGTTGACGATATCTTCACCCGTCAGCGTATCTTCACAGGTAAGCAGCGTGAAATCTGTTTCAGAACGATAGACAGTGACCGTTTTCGCAATCGGTTCGATAACCCAAACGAGTCGTGTGCCTGCTTTTAGGTAGGCGAAAGCCTTTTCAGTAACATCATAGTGTATATCTGTTGGTGAAACTATCTCAACAGCGAGATCTGGGGGGACAGGCGAACCCTTACGTCTGTTTTCAGGGAGTCGGTCAGTGGAAACAAACGCAACATCCGGTTTTACCACCCTATCCCCTACTTGAAATGTGGTTCCTGCAGTATATAAACGTCCCAGTTGATGTTCAAAGACATGTAGACTCAAATGGAGAATAACATTGCTACTGATTTCACCATGTTCCATCGAAGTGAGAGGCATCGGCACTAATTCGCCTTTAATGTATTCGTACCCCTCAAGATCATTTTCAAGAAACTCTTCCAGGGTCATAGGGTTTCCACGTGCTGCACGCTCTTGAATAGATTCAGGATTCGTTTGCGAATTAAGCATTGGTTTCTCCATCCGCTGTAGAAGCAATCTCCTGATTGCGATACCTTTTATTTTTTCTCTTCTACGAGAAGTTTCACGACTTCGGTTCTGCCCGCTTTTACCTCTGCTTCGTCTACTTCAAGTTTCAACATGCCGAGTATACCCTTAGTTATCAGCCAGTCTATTTTTGCCCCTTCTATCGCTGTGCTGCCCATATTATTTCGAAGCGTGGTATCCGCACCCTTATCGAGCAAGAGTTTCACTGTTTCAGTACGACCAAGAAAAGCCGCTGCGTGCAGTGCTGTTCCGCCGTCTTTGCTTCTTGCATTGACATCCGCACCATGTTCAAGGAGGAGTGCTACAACTTTCGTGTGTCCCATCAGTGCAGCAGTAGCCAACAATGTACTACCAGATTGTGGATCCTGCATATTGGGATCTGCATCATCTGCTAACCCTTGTTTTATCGTTTCAAGGTCGCCAATAAACGCCGCTCCCCATAGGCCTTTCGAAGTATCTTGAGAATTTGGCGAGGTTTCAGCACCAAACTTGGGATTCGCACTAAGCATCTCCCGAATTTTGGATCTTCCCGCATCAATCTGTTCCCGTTCCAACTTAATGCCGAACATATCTGTCATAAATTTTGTCATTTCCCACGGGATTGCGAAGAAGTCTGTGGGCATTGCGCCATCATCATTCCTTGTATTCACATCAGCGCCGCTTTCCAGAAGTAGTTCAGCGATTTCAGCGCGTCCCAAAAATACAGCAAGATGCAACGGAGTGTTCCCATCTCTGTTTCTGCCGTTGATATCTGCACCATGTTGGAGGAGCAGTTCAGCAGCTTCTGTCTGCCCCATCGTCACTGCCCAAGTCAATGGAGGCATTTCTAAATGCAACGCATTAACATCGGCACCTTCGGCTATATGCTGTTTGATGGCATCTATATCTCCGGTACGTACAGCACCTGCTAAGGTGTTTTCTAATGATTTTAAAAATCTTTCCATGAAATCGCCATCCTCTGGGATAGCGAACGGCGGATCCGGTCGTTTGCTCCATACAGGCATCCCGTTAGCGATTTCCACGTGTATATCACTTTTACGGTTTCGAATGAAGTCGCGAGCTGCCTCTAATTCGCTTGCAAAGGTCGGCTTATTGAACTGTCTTGACGACCCTCTGCCTCTACTCCATTCTTCTTCGATCACGCGCTGGGCAGGTACTAAATGTGGTTCAACCATCACAGCAATTTTATCTAACGTCGCTAACAATTCTGGAGCATTCCAGTGTTTATCTAAAATCTCAGTGAGAACTTCTGCATATCGTTGTCGTCCTGACTCGAATTGATACAACTTATAGGCAATCAATCCCTGAGTCTTCACGGATATTGGAGCGCGTGGGTCGTTCATGAACTCAAGTTTACTCTGTTTGGTAAAGATAGAGTCCATCCCCCACGGAATGAAATAAAATTTATTGTCTACAGGGTTCAGGTAAACGAAAAAGTTATTTTTATTCCCGGAGTAACCATCCCAGAATCCGACTAAACTCTCAATTGCCCAGAATCTATAAAACGAATCCAAATCCACCAGTTTACCGATGTCAGCCTCTGTTACTTTCGGGTCCGCCAGAACGTCGACCAGGGTGTTAATTTGTGCTCGACCGTGTATCTCGTCCCCACGTTTATGTTCAAAACTGTTTTCCCAATCTTTATAAAAGTCCACAACCGTTCCTTCGTAGAGGGGACCATTGCTATTCCGAAAAGCGCGTTTCAACAGCGGTTTACGAACGGTTTCTACGTGCGAATAAATGCCAAGATTTTCACCGTTTACTGTAACTTTCGCGTATGCGCATCGCGGTGCCGGGGATCCAATTGTATTAAACAACGCATACCCCATAAATTGGCTCATTAGGCTGGTGTCTTGTTTATTGTTATTAAGCGTTAGGTTTGTCAATCCTTCGATTTCACCATCTTTGTCAATGTGGTTTAATCTAATCTTGAGAGACGGACGGGTATGGCTTAGCGAACCGATAAACCCTTTCTTGCGTAGTCCTACCTTCGGAAAAACCACGCCATCAATACTGATGCTCGCTTCAACGTAAGTATACGGACTCTCTATTGGCTTAAATTGCCGAGACGCACTGAGCGCTGTCCTAATATCCCGCGACTGATACCGGATTGTATCCCAATCCTGTTGCGTAACCGTTATTTGCACATCTATAATCCGATCCGTTGGGAAAATGTCGTTTAATGTAAGTTCTTTTGCGTTAGCATTGTGGGAAGCGATCCCGAAACAGAGAACCGTTGCTAAGCATATTGTCCATTTTGTCATTTTTTGCTCCCGTTATTTGCTTTTTAATTTACAATTAGTATAGCACATTGTTGGTTTTTATGCTTGCGAATTTCTAACAGATTTGGTATCTTATATTGTAGAAGTGATCTCCCTATCGCGACTCTCGAAAGATGCCATATTTATGGTCATTTCCAGAAAGATAAAACAATGTCAAAGAACTCTCGCATCCGAGATAACAGTATGTATGGCACCGTTGTCGATTTTCTGCGAGATAAAGTCCAAGACGGTTCATCCCTTTCCATTGTTTCAGCCTATTTCACCATTTATGCCTTTAACAAACTCAGAGATGAGTTGATAGATATCAGGACTTCGTTTTCTCTTCAGACGTTTCAGCAGACGGAGATCTGGAAGAAACTGCCGATTCCAGTGTACTGCCTGAGCAGCAGACTCTGTTATTGAGTTAGTTGATGAATCGGATTTTTGATGCCAAACGTGTGTATCTTGAGAGAGAAGTATCCGCACTTGGGATAAATTAGATCAATAGGTCTCTGCACTTTATGGAATCAACGATCTGGAGTAAGGTGTATGAAGATAAAATCGATTAAACTGGCAAATTTCAAACGTTTCAGAAATCTAACTATTGAGAGCTGCCCGAAACGGCGAAGCTCATGGTAATGGTAGGTCCCAACGGGTGCAGTAAATCTTCGGTGTTTGATGCTCTGAATTGCTGTGCTTATATTTTTGAGAATGAAGCCTATGCGTCTGATTTGATCGAATTTTATGAGGATACTTCACTCTCGAAAAATCAGGAAAATCCGAAAATAGCGAAAACCAACTTGAATTACTTAACATAATATAGTATAATTAATTGTTATGATGAAACATTCTTACGAGATGCAGAACCATTTACAGCTTTACCAAGTTTTCTCAAAAATGATGGGAGATCACAATCATGTTAGGTGAACGCCTGAGAAGATTTAGAGTTGCTCGTGGTATGTCTCTGAAGGACTTGGAGTCCGCACTTAATGGTTTGGTTAAGAGCCAAACGTTGTCAAAATATGAATACGGAAAATTGCAACCGGCAATGGCAACGCTTAATCAAATTGCTACTGTATTTGGTGTTAAGTCTGCCCAATTGTGGGGCGAACCGTCATGTCAGATTCAATGTATTGCATTCCGGAAGCGCGCTCGTTTGGGTAAGAGAGAGCAGGAACGGATACAAAGTTTTGTAGCAGAAGAATTTGAGAAACGTGTCCAGTTGCAGGAGCAAATTTATGAAGGAAATACCATTGAACTTCCTGTGTTTAAATCTATTGTGCGTAATCTGGATGATGCAGAGGAAACTGCAATTTCGCTTCGTGATACCTTGAATTTGGGCATTGATCCGATTGCAAACCTTATAGACGTGCTTGAAGATCATTACATTCACATCATTGAGATAGAGGCAGATGAAGCCTTTGACGGTATTTCTGCCTTAGCACGAGATACCAATGATAAGACACTCGCAGCAGCGATTGCAACACGCAGTGGTGTGCCAGGAGACCGGCAGCGATTGAACATTGCTCATGAACTTGGACATCTCATCTTGGAGTTGTGTGAGGATGTTGATCCAGAAAAAGCCGCTTTTCGGTTCGGAGCTGCTTTTCTCGCACCCGGCGAGCAACTACGTCGCGATGTTGGGGAGAAGCGGAGCAATATTCAAATGATGGAACTCCTCTATCTCAAGAGACGTTATGGTGTGAGTATTCAGGCGATGCTATTTCGATTGAGGGATTTGGGGATTATTACTAACGCTTACTATAAGAAATGGTGCATTCAAGTCAATAAAATCGGTTGGAAGAAACGCGAACCGGTCAACATGCCATCTGAAAAACCAGAGCGGTTTCATCAGCAAGTTCTTCGAGCACTTTCAGAGGAATTAATAACCGAGATGGAAGCCAGACAATTTCTTAATCGTCCGGCGGAGTTGGCTGCTAACCAATCTCCTAACAAACGTCGTCAGTTCCTAAAACTTCCAAAGGAGACGAGAGATCGTATCCTACGCGAACAAGCAGAACAGATGGCAGATTTCTACGAACACGATACCGAGTGGCGAGAATGGGAAGGAGATCCTCTTGTTGAGTACGAAACTCCCTAATCCGCGTCGGGGGGAAGTTTGGGATGTAAACTTTTCCCCAACTATTGGCGCAGAGATCGAAAAAACCCGTCCTGCCGTGGTCATGAGTATTAACAGTATAGGACGCCTACCGATTAAGTTAGTCGCCCCAATCACAGGTTGGAAAGCAAACTTTTCAGGCAAGATCTGGCTTGTTAATGTTCAACCTAATAATACTAATGGCTTGACGAAGGTGTCGGCAGTAGATGCCCTACAAATCAAAGGTGTGGATGTTCAACGCTTTCGTAAAAAGCGCGGTCGGCTCACCGCAACTCTCATGGAAGAAATTGGAGCGGCAATTGTAGCAATTATTGATTACCAGTAAATTCTGTTCGGTTGGTAGATAGCCAGAGGAATAACTCGAAAATAGCAGAGATCCAAAAATCAACCGTAAATATTGACACCTATGGTACAGTTTGGAAACTACACCGACTTAGTGAGAAGACTCTTGATGGGATATAGCGTGTATGCTCTACTTTCTCTTAAGTGCGCCCCATGTAGTCGTCAGTTTGCCAGCAAGATCCACAGTCAGAATATCTTTCGCGTTCATGACCGTTACAACCTCCTTCGCTGTTAACGCCCGATCGTAGACTACCAATTCATCAAGCAAACCTTTATAAAGATTAGCACCACCGTTCGTATCCGGTCTACCTCCGATACGAATATCATTTTCATTCCAGAGCATCACGGGACCGTGCTTCGGGACATCTTTCTCACCTTCAAGTTTCCCGTCGAGGTAGACCTGAATTTTCTCACCGTCAAAGGTGCCAACGACGTGATACCAGTTTTTCGATTTTAGACCCAAATTAGGCAGTGAAAGCGTCGTATCAACATCGGCACCGTTAAATGGTTTCATTTTCTTTTGCCCAGAATTGATATACCAATACAGTCCTTTACTGCTACCGAGTCCGAATTCAACGTTGTCGTCACTTTTGCCCGATTTGTCGTAGAAGATATTTCCATAAACGTGTCCCGCGCCGAGAGCCTCATCTGAGATTTCAAAAGGGTATATCCAGACAGCAACGGTCAGATGCTCCACGTAAAGCACACTCGGACCACCTGGACGTGGATCAGTTATCACCGCAGGACCCTCTGAGAATTCGATCGCCGTTCCTACCTTACCTTTAACGAATTTTGCGCTGTCGTGAAGTTCCGCTTCAAACCCTTTTGGACCTACATCCTTAACGATTTTGCCTTTCCCTTCGTTGAAGGGCATATAGAAATGTATGCCTTCTGTTACTTGTGCCGTTGCATCGAAAGTGGCAACACAAAACACAAAAACAGCGTAAATCCAGAAATATCTTTCCATTTTGTCCACTCCTCTTTTATTCATTTGTATTATCTGATGTCGTCTATTTTAAATTCGTGAAATGACACGATAAATACTCCCATTTTAATAACAATGCCAATCTTAATCAAGAGGAAACTGGAGCCTCGAATAGTCCAGTGTTTGTAAGGACTTATGTGGAATTGTTTCAATTTTGCAGTTGTTAATATTTTAACCCAATAATGGGATTTAAATTGACATATAGTTTTATGTATTGTGCCGTTTGAATTAGGTATTACAAGGGTTTACGAGATTGGATATATGTTTAATTTCCCAAAAACAAAATAGTAAATTATATTTAACATTTTCCTTTTTTACTAAAAGTTTTACGTGGTTTCGCAAAAAGATATTTTACATTTTTTGAGGTTTTTTCTGAAACCTATCCGTGTCCCCAACGTTTTATATTTCATACATGTATACATGCAGACATGTACACATGTAGGAGGTATAAACGATATGAAAACAGTAAATATTATGTCAGGCGAAAGCGGGATTGAGGTTGGCGCAACACTGAAACCAACTGCAATGGTGCCGCCATCCCGTCAAGGCAAGAAGATGATTTCTGGACATTTCAACAAGGACGTGCATCGGCAGTTGAAAATGCTCGCGCTTGAGAAAGACACGAGTATCCAAAGCCTACTGAGTGAGGCATTGAACGCGCTGTTTGAGCGGAACAACAAACCGCCAATAGCGTAAGACAAATTCCCGGAGGGTATCATGATTTCGAACGCGGATTGGAGAATTTTAGAGCAAACGAACCGGATGCTGGCATTGAGTTGGGAAGCACTTAGACGCGCACGTGCAACCGAGGATAGCCACACGATTAAGATGGCTGAAATGAACTATTTTCAGGCGTTACAAAGTGTGATCGTCTCTACTCAAAACGCGGTCTCTCAGTATACAATGTCACAGTGAAGTGGTAAGAGCGATCTCTAAATTGTGCTATTGAAGCACAATTTGTCTCTGCTGGACATTTCGTGACTTTTTCTTCTGAATTCATTTTTTTATTTCAACGCGATAAGGGGAACAACATAACAGTTGTTCCCCTATACTTTTTGTCCTTATTTGATTCTAACAGTAATAGGAAGTAGATATCTCGTAGCACAATAAATTAACGCGCTTGGATAGTAGCCAAAGCGTACGTGTTATCAATTTCAAATATTGGTGCTAGATGCCCTGCTTCTGCCAATAATCTTCTCGCTATCGGTATACCCATACCGAAACGCTGGACAAATCCAAAAGTTCGCATCGCCTCTGCCAGATTCGGGTTCCGATAATCGGTAAGACCTGGCTCACCAAAATTTTCAGCCGTTATGGCACCAAATACACCGCCGGGACTTATGATATCGATCCGATCGTTATACCAATATACACGCACCGGGGCATTCGTTGCTTCATAGGTCCTGTGCATAATGGCATTTCGGGTTATTTGTTGTACTGCTTCTATCGGATAAAGTGCTGTTCGCTTTTCAATCGGACCAGACGTAATATCAACAGCGATGAAATTGTGTGCCATCAGTTTATCATCTAAGCGTCGGATCTGGTCAGGAATCGCTCCTCGAATTTCCTGACTGTCAATAATACTATCTGTGAGTTCATTTCCATCAATTCTAAGAAATTGCACATAAGCACCGGGTAAGAAGTCTTGTGGATTCTTTCCAATCGTAAGGATCCCGAGTATGGTCGTAGTTGGGTCATCGGCGGAAGTGATCATCTTTGTAGCTGCGAGTTGTTCATTTAGACTCCGATCATTCGCAGCCAATATTTCCTCGGAAAAGGCTTTAGGAAGATATTCATAACTGAACAGGGCAAGGTTAAGATCAGAAATTTCAGTTGAGGAGATCGGATAGAGGTCAAACGGACGATCACCATACTTTCGTTTTTCGTTGAGTATCCGCTCGTCTTGTGCTGTGGCGATACCTCGACGCGGTCCAATTCGGATATGGATCGCTCCTTTGCATCGTACCGGGGGCGAATTGGAGGGTTGCACCGTGACAGTGGCAATTTCCTTACCGCGTAGCACTCGCTTTTCTACCGTCAGTGATGGCGGAGGCACAATATTCCCGTCCGTTTTCATATCAGCTAATCGACGCAACAATTCGTCCGTTATCGATGTAGTTCCGATAGTCGTGTCGTCTTTCACACCTACAATAACGAGACCCGGTTTTCTGTGGTCCGATAAATCGTTGGCAAAGGCACAGATCGCCTCCCTAATTCCTTCTGGGGCACTGCCGGACAGGGATTCCTTAAACTCAACAGCATCGGATTCTCCAGTTTTGATGAATTGCAGTAGTTCTTCGTCTGTGAAATTTGACATCAGGATTCCTACCTAATTTTGTAAAGTTGAGAGTTTTCACAATAAGTATACTGAGAGAATCAGGATTTGTCAATTGGGTGTTGTTCCTATAGGACAAAAAACTAACGGTGAAGAATGGTTTGAAATCTGTGTAATCCGTGTGATCTGCGATTCAAACGATGAGCACTACATCTTACCTTAAATTCTTAATCTTCATCAAACGCCATCTGCCTTGGTTAGGTGTCCTTGAACAAATCAATACAACACGTGCACCCGATTCTTCCCGCGCAGCGTATCATCTGGCAGCGCAATCGGGACCTCAACGACGACAATAAGCGCGCCATCTGCGCTAATCGCAAGTGTATCGTAAGGCAGCTGCCCTTCTGTGCGGTAGGTGTACAGGTATTTCGATAAACCGCTGCCTTCCGCTGTCAAATCAAACATCGATACACCGTGAAGGCTCTCATTCGGATCCTGCGTACGTTTGGAAACAGATAATATTGCATAACGATCCTGGGCGTCAATGCGTAAACCTTGTGGCATATTCTCAAGTTGCCACTGCCAGATTTTTTCCCCACTCCATGAATAGGCGAACAGCGTCATCCCATTTGGATGCGATGCCGAAGGTCGTTGTGCACCCTTTCGGAGATGATAAGGAACGAATGTGTCGCCAGTGACAAAAAGTGCTGCTGCATCTGTCGCACCGATTGTTCCAGAGGTTGCAACGATAGGAATACCACTCACCTCTAACGGGGTTGTCAAGTTCTCGCTCCATATCGGTTCTGGTTTATTCGCATCGAAGATGAAGGCACGTCCATCGTCTGTTGTGACGTTGATGAATTTGCCATCAGAGGATACACTCACTCCACGCCAAAATGTAACCTGTGCGAAATAGGGGGTCAAGGGTTCAATATCGACGTGCCACTTTTCTGTTCCGTCTTTCGCATTCAATAGAGCGATTTTTCCGTTACCAGCACCGTTTTCACCTGCTGCGCCTTGTAAGTTGTGTCCTGCGTCTGTTACAAGGGCAAGCGTTTCTCCGTCCGCACTTACATCAAACCAGCGTATTATTCTTGAGGTAGCGCTGTCGTGGGGCCACTTCCAGACTGCCTTCCCCGTTTCGCTATCAAGTCTGTAGAGTTGAGACTTCTTGCGTGGTGTTCCGTTTTCTGTCCAAGAGTGGACACCCGCGACCAAAAGGTCGCCGTTGGTGGCTGTTTGCATACGAGATGGACCGGGGTAGCTTACCCAGGCATAGACACTCCCTGGATTGCTTGGTGTGGAAGTCTCGATATCATCGGCGGTCCGGTATTTCCAGCGAAGTGTTGGTGTATCACCTATCAGATCATAGCAGTAGATGAATCCGTCTGCTGCCTGTTCCCCAACGTAGAGCAAGGTATTATCAGGACTGAACGCTATCCGTCTTACGTAGCCTTCCGAGATACGAGTTTTCCAAAGCGTTTCACCCGTGATCGGTTGGAGAACTGTGAGGTGTCCTCTATCCGTCGCAATTGCTAATTTCTCTGTGTTAGGCGCGTTTCCATAGCCTAAGGCGACAGCTGACGGTTTTGCGGGTTGACGAAGATTTTCCATCAACGATAAGAGTCCATCTAATTCAACAGTTCGGATGAGGTAAGGTTCAGGCTTCAGCGGTGAAGTCGCCGTTATTTCGCTATCGTTCAAGCGAAATTGGTAATTATGGTTCGGTTGCCATGCAAATTGGATCAGAACGCGGTTTTCATCGAGTCGCTGGGTTGTCGGTGTCTCGGATAACGCTTGCGCTGTGCCTTTTGACATAGTTGTAACGTTGATTTCACCTTTAACACCGTTTTTGTCTTTTGCCTCAAGCACTACACCTGTCCGTACCCAAGTAACGCTCATATCGGCTATCGTTATACTGATCGCTGAAATGATGAGTAAGCAGAGTATAGTAAAAAATCGAATTTGCTTCATTGTTGTGTTCCTTGTCTTGTGAATTTTCCACGCTGTCTAAATCGCAGCGTGTGAGGGTTTTTAGCATTACTCGGTATCTATCCGTCTGCGCGTGATAGTTTAATCTGCCACTCGCCAGAGTCCTCGCCCTAATCTCGCACCGAGGAGTACGCCAATGAACGTATAAGCGAACCCTTCTATTAGAATCCGGAGAATGATATACCAATCAGCGTAAAATAGCCGATAAAATAGTATAGAGAGTTGTAAATCCACATAGGTAGAGATCGCATCACAGAGAGCTAATACGACTGCCCACGTGAATAGGTTGCGTCTTCGCACGAACAGAAATCCCGTTTCTAACAGAAGCACACTTGTGCCAGTGTAAACAATCGCCATCGGTGTGAAAAGCCCAAATGTCACGCCACTGAGAAGTAAACGCACCGCAGAGACCAGCAGGATAACCCCACTACCTTTACTACGAGGTTTCGAGTCGGCACGCTCGGTGTTTTCCGGATCCCCGCTAATATAAATTAGCAACGCCGTCAGCAAAGCATAGTAGAGCGTCTCATTTATCAAGCCTGTCAGTAGTACAGAGATTGGTCCAAGAAGGGCACGGATTAAGTTGAGAAACAACGTTGATGGGACCATCACCGCCACAAAAACCGTCGTACCAAATAGTGCTATCACGATGAGTTGCTTCGTTGTGAAACCTGCGAACAGTTGCTTGTGCAACTTTAGGACGATTGCAAACCCGATGCTACTGCTGATGATTGCCAGTAGACTAATGAGGAGTGCCTGTTGGTTTGGAACAATCAGGTGCAACGGGCGTTCTTCGCGAAAGATTGTCGCGTCGCTTCCCCACACTTTCACCGCAATGTCGCGCGTGTACTCACCTGGGATTGCCTGTTCCAGTTTCCCCTCTTTGAGATATATTGGATGAAAATAGATCGGCAGTGGGATCTCAGTGACTTCACCTCCCAACAGACTCGCGAAGGCAACGCTCTGATTCGTCCGACCGTTCACAGTTTCTGGTGGTGCAAGAAAAGGGACTGTTTTACCGTTTTTCATATCCCTATTGGTTGATGAAACAACCACATGGATGGTCTCTTCGCTCTGATTGAGGAGTCGTATAGTTTGATAGGTTACCGGCTCGTATGGATTCGTTTGTGAGGTGCCGAGCCAACTTAATAATGGACGTGCGTAATAAATGGTATCTTCTCGCTGCTTCGAATCTGCTATGCCTGTTGCGTCTGTAGGCATCTCAATTGATTCTATTAAGAGGTGATTAGCAATCTCTGGAACGGTTACCATTCGCAACTGCACGGTTGCCTGTTGTTTCCATGTTTGCCCTGTATCTGTCTCAAAGCGAACGACCCCCGTAATTTCCTGCTTATCAGAATCCATTACCGTGGAAGTCCGCAAAATTAACTCACGATACCAGACCTCCGATGCGACCTGAAATCTACCAGTGGTAGAGAGGCATGTTCCAGCGTCGGTTGTTTCGGTCTTCCAGGCTGTCGGCAAACGGACAACACTTAGTGTTGGTGGTAGACAAAGTTCGACATCAAAGGTC
Source organism: Candidatus Poribacteria bacterium (assembly GCA_958295815.1). Lineage (GTDB taxonomy): Bacteria > Poribacteria > WGA-4E > WGA-4E > WGA-3G > WGA-3G. The sequence goes on from OY282374.1 coordinate 3,362,455, forward strand.
GATGGTATTTTCCCATTTGTAACGAGGATTGTTGCTGTCATCTCGCTTTCATGGAGAACAAGCGCAGCTTGGTCGCTGCTTGATATATCCCTTTGCTCTGACTGTCCGGCAACTCCATAAGGGATAGCGATTTCTAAATTGCCTTGTGTGTAGGTCCGCGGGGCAGTTACTGTTTGAACGTTCACGTTGCCAGTTGCCAAGGTCGCCTCAAATCTATACGTTTCTCCTTCAAGCCATTCAAAATAGAGGGGTTCCGTCTGCCGAGGCGGCGTCGGAAAGTTAAGTTGGACAACCATCACGTCATCGGAATTAAAAGCACTCAGACGTCGTATTGGTGCGTTTGCACTCAATTGCGCCTTTGCACCTAATGAAAAAAACGTTACCTCCCAGGAGAACGGTTCCTCTTTGGGCTCTGAAGCGCAACTGAAAAAAATAAGAAGGAGTGCCAGGCACCAAAAGACCTTTCCTATTACTGTGGTCTGATTCGGAGAGTGCTTCATACATTGTCCTTCAATGACACCGACGTCGCTGTCTGTTTTTTGGCGTATTAAGTTAGGAGTCTCACCAGTGAATGTGTGGCGCGGTTATGAACCGCGCCCGCGAATGCTAAGTTAAAGTCCCTGCCCTATCAGCACCAAATCAAGAATATTGACCACTTCGTCTCCGTTGACATCGGCGACTATTCCAGGACCTTGATCGCCCAAGAACCGGCTCGCAATGCTCAGATCTTCCGCGTTGACGAATCCGTCATTGTTTATATCTTCACGGCGCGGGATAATCTGGGCAAATGCAAGAATAGATCCACCGGGACCAACCCGATAGCTTTGCAGGAGAGACGCATCAAAAGTGTCCATGACGCGAACGAAATCCTGTCCACCGCCTGACCAGTCAGGATTGGTGATATAGAGGGTGTCATCCGGTGCGAAGTTCAGCGAACCACCGATAGGTGCATCGGGGTCGTTGCTGAAGTTGGCAATCGGGTCATCTTCGTCTTGGATCCAATCTTGCGCAGCGACATCGTAGATGAGTAAACCAGGGTTTTGCCAGCTTCCTTGAATAAACAACTGTTTTTGTGAATTCAGGGCGACGGAGCCGGGTGTAAAATCGAGTTTAACCGTTTTAATAATCTCATCGGTAGCTGCGTCAATCATTACAAGGTGCCCGAGGACATCATTATAATTGCCCGTCGTTTTTAGAATGATAGTGGATTCTCCGTCGTTAACGATGCTACTTGCGTTTGTCGGCACCGGAATCGATTTCAGTATGATGTCTGTCTCTGTATCAATTACTGTGACGGTGCTATCGTAATAGGTGGTCTGCCGTTCAACCGGATCATACTCCCATGCAGGATTCGAGACATAGGCTTTGCCGTTGAGAAGCGTGATACCAGTCGGTTTGTTAAAAGAGCCAGTGAGAACCTTCGTCACATTGCGATTGGGAACGTCGACGACATGCACCTCATGCGCAGCTGCACAAGTAACGTACAGCTTTTGTTCGTTGATAAGAACCAGCTGCTGAGGCGTCGCACCATCTTGAATTGGAATTTCGCCAACAATCTCTCGGTCTTCCAAGTTAATAATAAAGATGCTGTCGCCGGAGCTTGCGGCACCCGTAATGGGTAAGTTAAAAGTGGGGATATAAGCGAGATGCCCTTGAATGGAAAGTCCAACGGCTCGCCTCCGATTAAGCACTTCAGTGCTGAAATGGAGTATTTCGTTGTCGACAGCCCGATTATCATTCGGTTCCATCAGATCGATGAGTGAAAGTGAAGCGGTAATCCCCATATCGGGATGCGTCAGGGCATTTATAACAACCGCTAAGTCCTGAATTTCTGTTTGTCCAAGGGCAGGACCAGTAAGGAGCGTGAAGAGAAGCGCACCTATCAGTAGAAGTGAGTGTAGTTTGTGAGTTTGTGAACATGAGAAATGCCGCCGAGAGAAAAAAACTTTGTTCATTAAAACCTCCGTAATGAAACAAAAAACCCCTGCTTTCATAGCCTTTTTTGCAAACGGCTCCGAAAAGCAGAGGAGGAAGCGACATTCTGTGTAAATCTTATCCTGTAATTGTGTGCGAGAATTCCATACCTTTACCGGTATTTCTATCTTTATCTGACAGGATATGCTGCGCTCTGTTCCACTGCTTTCCCGCGAAAGCAGATGTATGAAACGCGATTCAGGCAGGTCTCCTGACTTCCGATCTTTTGGCGTAGCTTACAAACCAAGTTTGCTCTACAAGTCCACTGGACCTTCCCATCAATTGATTGACAGTGGTTTTTCAGCAGACACGGACCAATCGTTCACAGTGGCGGGGCCGTAGCGGATTTTCACCGCGCTTCCCTATTCTCCGGTTTTCCCGGCACCTGAATCATCAGCTTATTCAATTGTAATACAGGTATTATATCACATTAGCCTGTTTTTTGCAAATTTTTTCTAACGCGTCCAGAAACACTGACGAGATTTTTTCATAAAAATTTGACAACATAGATTCGATGTGGTATTATTAATATTGGTATTTAAAATCTTACACAGGCAAATACGAATATTTGACGGTTGTCAATCCGTCTGTAAAAAGTGAGAAAAATGATCGTTGCACGTTCACACTCCAGCTTGCATAGCGTATTAAACCATTGGCATTGGTGGCGTTCCAACTGCTTAACAGGGAGTGTGCGCTCAAACGGATAACTGAAATAGAGATAGAAAATCGTCATTTTTCATTTTTAAGTCCTATTGAAGCCTTATGCACACCAAACCTGGAAGCATAAGGTGTTTTTTTGTACAGAACGCAGTTTTCCAAAACTTGATATTGTATAGTAAAGAGGAGAATCCACATGAAAATTCTATCGGAACTTAAATATGACCGCGATGGGTTGGTCGCCGCCGTAATTCAGGATTGTACAAATAACGAAATCCTGATGGTAGGCTATATGAACGCCGAAGCGATAAAAGAGACGCTAAATACAGGGCGTGTTTGCTTCTGGAGTCGTTCCCGCCAGAAACTCTGGATAAAGGGGGAGACTTCGGGGCATACACAGACGGTTGAGTCTGTGGCAGTCGATTGCGACGGCGATGCCTTGCTTATAAAGGTTACCCAGAAAGTAGCGGCGTGTCATACCGGCTATCGCTCCTGCTTCTTCCGGGAAGTCTCCCCCGACGGAGAATCAACACGCGTGATAGGTGAAAAGATTTTCGATGCAGATGCTGTCTATTAGCCTCTAATTTTCGTATCTTGGCATCCGCTCGGAAATTATCCAATTAATTTCACCTCCGGTCTTAATTTCAAAGAAAGTAAAGTGTAGTGCCACTGTTTGTAGTGTGTGGTACTGCGACGTAAAGAACTTTGATGCTAAAGATATGAAAAGGAACTATGATGTATTATCCCACATTGGAAGACTTTCGCAAAGAAGCGAAATTAGGAAACACAATACCGGTATACCGATCGATATTGGCGGATATGGAGACGCCGGTGTCTGCTTTTTACAAATTGATGCCCAATGATTATGCCTTCTTGCTTGAAAGTGTTGAGGGTGGAGAAACCCTTGCACGTTACTCGTTTTTGGGTGCTCAACCCTCGGTGCTTTTCCATAGTAAAGGGCATCAGGTTACCATTGAGTATTTGGAAAAAGGCGAAACCGTAGTTCAGGAATATGAGGATCCGTTGAAGGCTCTTGAGGAATTGATGCAGGATTATCAACCTGTTGACAATGCTGAGTTACCAAAGTTCCACGGCGGAGCGGTTGGTTATATGACTTATGACATGGTACGCTTCGTGGAGGAATTGCCAGATAGTACCGAAGATGAACTGCAGCTTCCGGATTGCTTTTTCATGATTGCCGAGACGCTTTTGATATTTGATCATGTGAACCACCAGATCAAGGTTGTCGCAAACGCACATATTGATGGAGATGTGGATGCGGCTTATGCGGATGCTCTCGCGAAAATTGAGGCATTAGTCGAGAAACTTACAGCTGCTTCCGAAGCGCGTTTACACACGGATAGTGGCGAGCACCAGGAGCAGTATGATAAAATCATATCTGATCCACAATCGAATTTCACGAAATCCGATTACGAAGCCGCCGTCAGACGCGCTAAGAAATACATAGCTGCAGGCGACATCATCCAAGTCGTGCCTTCGCAGCGATTTAGTTGTCCAGTATCCGTAGATTCGTTCGATGTATATCGAGCATTGCGAATGGTCAATCCATCACCGTATATGTATTACCTGAAGTTTAACGGATTTGACATTGTAGGTGCATCACCAGAAATGATGGTTAGGGTAGAGGATGGAATCGTCCAAACGCGCCCGATTGCAGGAACACTCCCGCGCGGCACAACTGCTGAGGAGGATCGGGAATTGGAGCACCAGCTGCTCTCCGATCCCAAGGAACGGGCGGAACATGTTATGCTCGTTGATTTAGGACGGAACGACCTTGGGCGGGTCTGTGAATATCACACCGTTGAGGTGACCGACTTTATGATAGTCGAGCGTTTTTCACACGTGATGCACATCGTTTCACACGTCATTGGACGGTTACGTGAGGATCTTACCGCTTTTGATGTGCTGCGCGCATGCCTTCCTGCTGGGACACTCTCTGGTGCTCCGAAGATACGCGCAATGGAAATCATTGATGAACTTGAGCCAACGCGTCGTAGTACCTACGGCGGAACGGTGGGTTATTTCAGTTTTTCCGGCAGTGCAGACACAGCAATTACTATCCGAACAGCGGTTATCAAAGATGGCACCGCTTATGTACAAGCGGGTGGTGGTATCGTTGCGGATTCAGTACCTGAAACTGAGTATTACGAAACTATGAGTAAAGCGAAAGCAATGCTCAGTGCTATTGCATTGGCAGAACAAGGGTTCTTGTTGTAGAACTGCTTCCCAATTATAGGAGATAAGAAAATGGTTTTGATGATTGACAACTACGACTCTTTTACCTATAACCTCGTGCAGTATCTCGGCGAACTCGGTGCTGAATTGGAGGTACATCGGAGTCGAAAGATAGGACTGGATGCATTGGACACACTGGAGCCAGAACGGGTTGTTATTTCACCCGGTCCTTGCACACCGAAAGAGGCTGGCATATCCAACGATGTTATAAAGCACTTCGCTGGAAAAGTTCCGATTTTAGGCGTCTGCCTTGGGCATCAGTGCATCGGTGACGTATTCGGTGGTGATGTTGTTCGTGCGGATCGATTGATGCACGGCAAGACCTCCATGATACTGCATAACGGTGCTGAACTTTTTGAAGGCTTGGATAACCCATTTGAAGCAACGCGTTACCATTCACTCATCGTCCGAAAGGAGACACTGCCAGATTGTCTTGAGATTACGGCGTGGACGGAGCAGGACGAGATTATGGGGCTTCGGCATAAGACTCTACCCATCTGGGGTGTGCAGTTTCATCCAGAGTCGATTTTAACAGCTGCTGGAAAGGACCTATTGGGCAACTTTTTGGCACTATAGATAACAGAAAGGTTTAATTATGGCAAAACAGACAAACGAGACATCTCCCGTGCCGGTCTTGGTTTCCTGGTCTTCAGGTAAAGATTCCGCCTGGGCATTGCATACACTACGACAACAGTCGGAACATTATGATGTTCGCGGTATTTTTACAACTGTCACAAAGACGTTTGACAGGGTCTCTATTCATTCTACACCAGCATGGGTGCTGAAGGAGCAATCTGAAAAACTCGGAGTGCCGTTGTATGAGATACCGATTCCCTATCCTTGTTCTAACGCAATTTACGAAGAGGCGATGCGGAAATTTCTCGCCGAGGTGGAAGCGTTGCCTGATGATTTGCGTGCATCGCATTTCGCATTCGGGGATCTGTTCCTTGAAGACATCCGCGAGTACCGCGAGGATAAACTCAGGGGAACAGGATTTACACCGATTTTTCCGGTATGGGGAGCGGACACCACCGAACTTGCCCAAGAGATGATTGCGTCTGGTATGCGTGCTATTATCACAGCACTCAATCCTACTAAGGTACCCGCCGATTTTGCAGGACGATGGTTTGATACCGATCTCCTTGCGGATCTACCAGACGGTGTGGATCCACTTGGCGAAAACGGTGAGTTCCATACATGTGTCGTTGACGGACCGATGTTTCGTTCGCCTGTTGCCGCTAAACCGGGAAGAGTTGTCCAGAGAGACATTGTTTCTAAGAAAGACAGCGATGACAAGATTCACACAAGCAGCAATACTTCGCCGACTTACGTTTATGCGGATGTAGTGCCTCTGGACGCGTAATTTCTGGCTATACTATGAAAAAAGCAGCTGTCCTGTGGACAGGTGGAAAAGATTCTGCACTCGCACTTCAAGTCTCCTTAAATCTTTATGATATAAGGAGACTTGTCTGTTTCGTCCCAGCAGATGAACGACAATTCTATGCCCATCCAACGCAACTCATGGGGTTACAAGCGCGAAAAATCGGACTACCAATTGAATTCATGCCGATTTCCGAGCCTTATAAATTGAGTTATCGCCAACAAATCAGAGCGATTAGAGACAGCGGGATTGAAGTCTTGATTACAGGCGATATTTCTACTGTAGATGGGATGCCTAATTGGATTGACGAGGTGGCTTCTGGTTTAACAGATGTTTATAAACCGCTGTGGGAGTTGGACCGAGAGGCGATATTGGATACGTTGATCTCCAACGGATTTAAAGTAATCTGTTCCCTCGCTTATAAGAAACACTTTCAATCGACGATTGCGGGTAAGTATTTAGACTTGGAACTGATTGCAGAGCTCAAGCAGCTACCGATTGACATTTGTGGAGAACAAGGTGAGTACCACACATGGGTATTAGATGCCCCGTTTTTCAAAACACCTGTCCAGTTAGAAGGCGCACATGTCGTTGAGGGGGTCGAATATTACTACCTTACCTATGTACAGGCAATATAGAGGGGACGCATTAACGCTCTGATTCCAACCACTTCCGCACCCTCACGAGTTTATCTGGAGGGATGTGCGAGGTGTTTGCGTCTGTAGGAAATGTACCGTTTGCTACTTCTTCCCGATACCTACAGATTGCCTCGAAAGTAAGGTGATTGTAATCTTGATAGCGTTTAGCGTGTTTGAAAGGCGGACCGATCCCTAATATATCGTTGATAACGAGGACTTGTCCGTCACAAAACCGTCCTGCCCCGATACCGATGGTCGGAATATTGAGCGTATCGGTTATGATGTGGCTGACCTCTTCGGTAATTTTCTCAAGGACGATAAGTTTCGCACCAGCATCTGCGAGTGCTGTTGCTGCTTTAATGAGATGTTTCGCTTTCGCGAATGTTTTCCCGTGTGTTGCCGCTTTAGTGCCGTGGATTTGTGGATTATGTCCGATGTGCGCACAGGTTTCTATTCCCGCTTCGGTGAGTGCGGTGACAATAGGAACTTTTTCTATGCCGCCTTCCAATTTAACGCCATCAGCCCCGTCTGCTAAAAAGAGATTCGCATTGGTGACGGCTTGCTTCACATCGCGATCGGCGGCATAGGGCATATCGACGAGGAGGTAGGCATCTGTCACTCCGCGACGCACCGCTTTGAGATGATGTCGCATGTCTGCCATCGTTACCTCTACCTCACTTTTGTAGCCGAGGACATTGGTGCCGACGCTATCCCCGACAAAGACAATGTCGATCCCCGCCTCGTTTTGTAAGCAGGCAGTTGGATAGTCGTAGCAAGTTAGCACGGTGATGGGTTGCTGTTCTCGTTTTTTGGTGTGCAGATAGGTGATGTCTTTTTTCACTTTCCGCTTTTGCCTCCGCGCATAATCCATGCGTAAAACCGCTTTAAACTAATGCCTCTGCTACAGTTTCCCCAATGGTGGGGAGGCTATCTGCTACGGCGATTCCGGCATCTTTGAGAGCCTGGATTTTGTCCGCAGCTGTCCCTTGTCCGCCAGAGATAATCGCACCTGCGTGTCCCATCCGTTTTCCCGGTGGAGCGGTCTGACCAGCAATAAAACCGACGACTGGTTTGGTCATTTCGTTTTGCACGAACTGCGCTGCCGTTTCCTCAGCCGTTCCGCCGATTTCACCGATTAAAACAACGGCGTGCGTATCATCATCCGCTTCAAAAAGTTTCAGAACATCAACGAAGTTCGTCCCGATCACTGGATCACCACCGATACCGACACAGGTGGATTGACCGATGCCAAGTTGTTTCAGTTGATACGCCGCTTCGTAAGTTAAAGTGCCGCTTCGGGAGACGATGCCGACGTTTCCAGGGGTATAGGCGAACTCTGGCATCACGCCGATTTTACATTCGCTGGGTGTGATGATTCCCGGACAATTCGGGCCGATTAACCGGGTCGGTTTTCCTTGAAGGAACCCTTTCGCTCTAACCATGTCGAGAACCGGAATGTGTTCGGAAATACAGACAATCAGTTCGACACCCGCATCAGCAGCTTCCATAATGGAATCCGCTGCATTGAAGCGAGCAGGGACGAAAATTAACGAGGTATCTGCACCTGTTGCTTCGATACCTTCTACCACAGTATCAAATACCGGGATACCGTTCACATCCGATCCGCCTCTACCGGGAACAGAACCCGCGACAATCTGCGTGCCGTAAGCTGCGCACTGTTCCGTGTGGAAACGTCCTGAACGACCTGTGATGCCTTGAACAATCACTTTTGTGTTTTTATTAACAAGTATACTCATATTTTTCTAATAAATAACGTGAGTTCGATAAAAGATTTAGAAGTTATTGTGAATCTGTGAGTGTCCATGAATATAAGGACTTACCTGTTAATGCTAACTTCTAAGTCCTTATATTAAACCCACTTTGGTTTATTATTAATTGTCAAATATAAATGCGACTCCCAACGTGCCTATCACGAGTCCTCCTCCAATTAATAGCGATGAGTTCCTAAGTTGTTGGGTTTTTGTCTTATAAGCATTTGTGTAAATTTCAACATATTCAGGTGATTTTCCAATTAATTGCTCCGGTGAAGGATACGCAGGTACCTTGGTTGATAAGACTGATGAGAACATCGTCACAAGGATAGGGACACCAAGCATGAAAATCACATCTGCACTTGAAGATTGATAGCCAGATAGTAATACACTGATACCCGTACCAGCAAACACTCCTGCTATTGATGAAGTACAACCGGCAAAAAACCAGAACGGTCGATTTATATCAGCTTCAGCATCTTGTTTGGCTTTGACCTCCACTGAATCTTGATGGGCAGGAGTGGCGAAAGGCATGCTAAAGATCAGCACCACCATGAGAAGAGCCGAAAGTGGTGATTGGGACATTAAGCCCATTTTAATAAAAATCTCCTTAGCTACCTATGCTGGGGACTCTGTTAGTAGGCACGCGCAAAAATTGCGAGGTCTGCTGCAGATTTGCCACAAACAATACACTCGCCATCTCCGTCAGGTTGTTCTATGGGGATACACCGGATAGTTGCCTGTGTTTCCTCTCTGGCTTTGTCTTCGCATGCCGCATCACCGCACCAATATGCACGTGCAAATCCGTCTTCAACGACCTCTTTGAAAGCATCGTAGTTGGAAGGTTCAAAGGTATTTGAGTCGCGAAAATCTGTTGCCCGTTTGAGCATATCGGCTTGAATGGTGTCGAGCATTTGCGTCACCACCTCAGCAGCGTTGGCAATCGGTACAAACGTTTTACCTTCCTTACCGGGAATATCTCGTCGTGCGAGGACAAACTGTTGGTTGCTTAAGTCGCGTGGACCTATCTCAATACGGAGCGGTACACCTTTAAGTTCCCACTCATTGAATCGCCGACCCGGGGAATGATCGTGTCTGTCGTCAACGTGGTAACGGACATTCCCCAGTGTTTCACAGATACCATCAACGGCTTGCATAACTGACTGTTTGTCTTCTTCTCTGTTTTTTCGGACGATCGGAACGATGACAAGTTGTGTAGGTGCGAGTCTTGGCGGTAGAACTAACCCTTGGTCATCCCCGTGTGCCATGATAATCGCGCCGATCATTCGGGTGCTAACCCCCCAGCTCGTTGTCCAGCAGTGCTGCTGTTTCTGGTTCGCGTCAAGATATTGAATATCGAAGGCTTTGGCGAAGTTCTGTCCGAGATCGTGGGACGTTCCTGCTTGGAGCGCACGTTTATCGCCCATCATTGCCTCAATCGTATAGGAGGTCAAGGCACCAGGAAACTTTTCGCTTTCACTCTTGCGTCCAGGTATAACGGGTATGGCAGCTTCGTTGACCGCGAAATCGGTGTACAAATCAAGGATACTCAGGGTCTCTTCTATACCCTCTTCATGGGTCGCATGGGCAGTATGCCCTTCTTGCCAGAAGAATTCCATTGTTCTTAAGAAAAGACGGGTACGTAACTCCCATCGGACTACATTTGCCCACTGATTGATGAGTACTGGTAGGTCGCGGTAAGACTGAATCCATTGACTATACATATAGCCGATGATCGTTTCAGACGTCGGGCGGACGACAAGCGGTTCTTCCAACTTCTTTCCGCCACCGTGGGTAACAACAGCGAGTTCCGGTTTGAAACCTTCGACGTGTTCTGCCTCTTTCTCAATGAAACTCATCGGGATAAAGAGTGGAAAAGCGGCGTTTTGGTGTCCTGTCTCCTTGAAACGGGTATCCAACTGTTCTTTGACATTTTCCCAGAGGGCGTAACCGTACGGACGCACTACCATGCAGCCGCGCACAGGCGCGTAATCTGCCATTTCCGCTTGACGGATGACTTGGGTATACCATTTCGCGTAGTCTTCACTACGCGGAACTATTTTATCAAACATCTTTTTTCCTTTGCGGATTTAAATCAATTGTCCGTTAAAGCATCAATACCGGGTAGCGGTTTCCCTTCTAAGAATTCCAATGAGGCACCACCACCTGTTGAGATATGCGTCATCCGCTCGGCAACACCTGCTTGCTGTATCGCTGCAACGCAGTCACCACCACCGATGATGCTCACTGATTCCGAGTCGGCAATCTGTTTTGCCACCGCAATTGTGCCTTGTGCGAACTTCTCAAATTCATATACACCTAAGGGACCGTTCCACACCACTGTTTTCGCCGCTGCGATCTGTTCACCAAATGCAGACACCGTTTCAGTCCCGATGTCTAATCCCTGCCATCCATTCGGGATCGACCTGCCGTCAATAATCTTAGATTCAGTCTCAGGATCAAAGTCTTGTCCCACAATGTGGTCTATCGGTAATAAGACAGACTCTGAAAATCCTTCACTTTCAACTAACGATTTTGCAACGTCAAGTTTTTCGGTTTCGACAATTGAGTTACCAATACTAAGTCCCATCGCTGACAGAAATGTATATGCCATGCCGCCGCCGATAAGGAGTTTATCAACCTTTCCAATCAGATTCTCAATCAGTGTGATTTTGTCGGATATTTTCGCGCCACCGAGAATAGCGACATAAGGACGTCCAGGAGCTTCAAGCGTGGTACTGAGATAGTAAATTTCACGTGCCATCAGAAATCCAGAAACGCACGGATTCAGATAGTGCGTCACGCCTTCCGTTGAGGCGTGTGCGCGGTGGGCAGTGCCGAATGCATCGTTAACATAAACATCCGCAAGCGATGCGAGTTCCTTTGCAAATCCTGGATCGTTTTCGGTTTCTTCAGCGTAGAAGCGGACGTTCTCAAGGAGCAACACCTCGCCATTGCGCATTGAGGCAACGGCATCCCGCACCGATTTGCCGATACAGGCATTGACATGTGCAACGCGCGTGCCGAGTTTTTGACTGAGTGCCACGGCGATCGGTTCAGTTGTGAGCGTTTTCCGGTCGGTGGCTGGACCCACCTCTGGTCTGCCTAAGTGTGTAACCAGAATGATCTTGGCATCGGCGTTGATGAGTGCCAGAAGGGTCGGCAAAGCACCAGTAATACGGGTTTCATCTGTGATTTTTCCGTCCTTCATTGGGACGTTAAAGTCCACCCGCACGAGAACGCGTTTTCCTGTAACGTCTATATCCTTTAATTCAAGTTTTGCCACGTCTTAGTTCTCCCGAAGCCTGGATCTGCTGCAAATTTTACCTTACACGGTCAAGATATGATTTTTACGCGGAATTCGCCGCCGTTACTGCGAGTTGTGCCGCTTCAGAGAGTCCCTCTGCTTGCTGAACGTTCAAGTCCGATTCGGCAATAATCTGTTTTCCGAGTTCCACATTTGTTCCTTCTAACCGAACTACGAGCGGAACGTTGAGTTCAACCTGTTTTGCTGCCTCGACGATACCGTTCGCGATTGTGTCGCATTTCATGATGCCGCCAAAGATATTAACAAGAACAGCCTTCACATTTTCGTCTGCGAGTATAAGACGGAAGGCATGCGCGACTGCCTCTACGGACGCTCCGCCGCCGACATCAAGAAAGTTCGCCGGTTCTCCGCCGTTCTGTTTGATGATATCCATCGTTGCCATGGCAAGTCCGGCACCGTTTACCATACAGCCTATGTCGCCATCAAGACGGATGTAACTCAAACCAGATTCACTCGCTTCCAATTCACTCGGATCTTCTTCATGTGGATCACGCATGGCAGAGAGGTCGGGGTGTCGCCAGAGCGAGTTGTCGTCAAGATTAACCTTGGAGTCGAGAGCGACGATATCCAGTCCGTCATCTGTTGTTATAATTGCCAACGGATTGATCTCTACGAGTGAGCAATCACACGCTGTGAAAGCGTTGTAAAGTGCTAAGATCAGTTCTACAGCTTTAGGAATAACAGGTCGATAAGTCGGGTCAGTGATCAGTTTGTATGCGAACTCCCGCGCTTGAAACTCTGTTAACCCGAAGGCAGAATGAACTTGCGTTCTGATAATTTTTTCGGGGGTTTTTGCCGCAACTTCCTCAATATTAACGCCACCTTCTTCGCTCCCGATAAGAGTGAGTTGTGAACTTTCACGATCAAGGAGTATAGCAAAATAAAATTCTTTTTTTATCTCTGCGGCTTCGGCGATAAGCACTTTGCGGACGAGTTTGCCTTCGGGACCCGTCTGTGGTGTGACGAGTTGCATTCCGAGGATCGCTTCTGCGATTTGTTTTACTTCAGCAGGAGAGTTTGCGAGTTTGACACCGCCTCCCTTTCCGCGTCCACCAGCGTGGATTTGTGCTTTGATAACATATGTCGGGCAATTAAGCTCTTGCGCGATGCTTTCCGCTTCCTCTGGTGTTTCAGCCACCTTGCCTGGTAGCGTATTGACACCATGAGATTCTAAGATGAGTCTGGCTTGATATTCATGGATATTCATTTTTTCTATGGTCTTCGGTAGAGTTCCTTTGGTATTTATAAGTGCTGGTGTATTTGGTCAGTCTGTTCAGGGCTAAATACATTAGGAATTATATCATACTTGAGGCAAAATTGCAAGTTTTTCAGGTTCGATAGTATCGCTGCTAAAGCATGCTTGCAAGGCGTATCAGAATTTTTTACTATCCTTTTTTTCTCCTGAGTAGTCTATATAAACAGAGATATGGTCAGTTGCCTAAACGATTTTAATTCACAAACACCTGAGGGTATGAGAATTATCCTGTGTTGCAACAAATGTTGTCTCGTTGAATGGGAGGAACTAACAGAGATGAGACGTATCGTGAGAACCGTTCAGTTTTGGCAGAAATTTGTAAAGATTTTTGGATTACATTGGCAATACCACTGGTCCTGTCACCACCCTGAAACCAGTCAAAGAGTCCGGGCGATGCAGAAAATAGAATGCCTTCGAGATAAAGCTCGTTTTCGCGTTAAAGGAGGATTTCGCCTTGAAGGAAGTGATGATGTCCTTCGTGAACTACTTGTCTTCAGTCCAAAGGAGAATGGACACGACAAAGATTTTTTCTTTCTTATCGATGATGCGACCAATACCTATGCAGGTATACCAACAGACTGGCAGTTGATTGACTCGGACGGTCCTGAAGACCATGGTGATGTTATCGGCTTTTTGGATGGTAGACGCTATCTGTTTGAGGGTGGGTCTGGGAAGTTAGTCGCCGTGGCAGAAGAATAAAGACCTAAAGCCCGATTGCTCAAATTTAGTGCCTATAGTGAATTACAGAAACCCCGCCTATTCCTGTATCGAACTTACGTTACGTGAGTCGATGTAAGAACCTCTCAATTCACCGCGCTGTACAGGCTTCGCCACACTCGGCGATGCTCTAATAAAACCTTTATGCGAGAGCACTGTGCAATTTATTCAGCGTTCAATGCAATTCTTGCATATTTGTTCCATACAATGCTTGCCAGAAGAACAGGATACAAGCAAACATCATTTTTTGTCTCTATATTTTTTTAAACAAAGAAAAATAACACTAACTTATTTTCTAAACCAAGTTACGCCTGTGGTTTCGACCGATTAGCATGGAAATATCATGGGATTCTTATGGCTGTTTTGGGGCAAGAATTCGTTGTGTTAGAGGTGTTGGCATGAAAATTGCTAAAATTTTGTCATAAAGGCTTTCAAACCCCTGCTCTTATGTTCTAAATTTAAGTCGAACTCACGTTACGTTATGATATAAGATTGAGGAGTCGTAATCGCAAATTGTTTTTACCTACAGAGGTGATGAGATAAGTTTATGTCTACCCTTTGGCTTGTTATCCAGCGAGAATTCGTCTCGAATGTGTTAACCGCCCGATTCATGATTGGATTTATGGTGTGTCTGCTCTCAACTGCCGTTGCTGTTTTTGTCCAAGTGGATGATTACGAAAAACGTTTGGCAAGCTATAACGCTGCCGTCCGCGAAGCAGAACCGGAAACGCAGGAATGGGATCTCTATTACAACATCAGACCGCAAGCACACCGCAAACCGAATCCTTTGGGTATCTTTAACGTAGGGGCGGAGAACTTCGGCGCAAATACGGTCACCATCGAATTAGCTAAGCCTGTTTTTGAACTTACCTTCCCTATAGGAGATGAACCGGCGCAGAAACGAGGTTCAGACAACCCCTTTCTGGCAATGTTCCTGACGATTGATGTGGTTTTTATTTTCAAAATCGTGCTCAGTGCCTTAGCGATTCTATTTGCTTTCAATGCAGTTTCAGGGGAAAGGGAAGATGGCACACTCAAACTTGTGTTATCCAATGCGATACCGAGAGATATGATTGTGCTGGGAAAATACCTCGGCGGGATGTTGTCGCTGTTCCCGATTGTTTTGATAAGTTTAATCGTGGCACTGGTAATCGCTCTTTCTTCCCCTGTCACTGCTTTTGACGGAAACCACATTTCACATGTTGTGCTGATATTTGCTGTCTCGTTGTTGTACGTGTCAACATGGTATCTTTTAGGATTACTTCTGTCGATTTGGACAAAGACGCCTGCGACGACCCTAATTCTTTCGATGTTTGTTTGGGTGATGCTAACAATCGTTCATTCAAACATGGCGACGATTGTTGTGGAAAAATTTCCTCCCTATCAGTCCAAACCTGAAGCAGCGTTTGTCCAGTCCGCTGCTGATGTGTGGGATCAGTTCAGAAAAGAACGCGATACCTATGTCAAACAGAGAGGCTATGAAAGCCTGAAGGATTCAATTTCTTGGGAACTTGGTACGCGTTCAGAAAAAACCAACCGTTTTCTCACCTTTTATTCGTACGGGATTGATGGCTTATACTTAATAGAAGGTTACATTCTCAGAGATATTGACAAAGCGGATACCTCTATCTTTCAAGAGATTTTAGGTTATCAAGAACCGCTTCGAATTGCGTATGCGGATAAAGTCGAAGAAATCCTCAATAAACCTGCGGAAGAACGAGAGAGAAATGCCAAATTCGCAGACGCGCTTTCACGTATCTCCTTTGCAGATGTGTATCACTTTGCTGTCGGGGCGATAGCAGGGACAGACCGACAGAGCTATAACAATTTTATTCAGGACTCCAGAGCCTATAAGCGTAGAATTGTTGAATATTTAAAAGATAAAAATGCATTTACTTCTCGGACGTGGTTTTCCAACGACCAAGGTGCCGCTGATCTAACAGATTTGCCTGTTTTCCAGGACCGGCAACTCTCACTTTCCGAGAGTTTATCCCGCGCCTATATAGATATTTTCATATTATTAGCATGGAATATCGCTCTATTCATGTCGGCTTATGTGTCCTTCCTACGATATAATTTAGGTTGAGAAAAGGAGTCGAGACAGATGATTTGGCAGATAGCATTCAAAGAGATATACCACAATCTCACTACGCTGCGATTCGCTTTGATATTAATTGTACTGCCTGTCTTGTTTGTGGCGAACTCGTTCATATACAGTTTCGGTGGTTACGGTTATACCGCGCAGGTTGATACCTATAACCAACAAGTTACACAAAATAGGAATCACATCGGAGATTACGCGAATAAGGGGTTGGCGGAGTTGGCACTGGTAGGACCTGGGGAGATTCCAAAGCTTCCGAATCCATTGACCTTCTGTGCAGATGGTGCGGATAAATTGATACCACGTTCTGTCAAAATGCAGAATGTCGGAATGCTCGGACGCGCCGGTTATGATGAATTTGAAGGTTACCAG
The DNA here is from genome assembly GCA_958295815.1 of Candidatus Poribacteria bacterium. Lineage (GTDB taxonomy): Bacteria > Poribacteria > WGA-4E > WGA-4E > WGA-3G > WGA-3G. The sequence continues at coordinate 3,378,906 of OY282374.1, forward strand.
TGGAGACCTCCGTGGATATTAGAGTATCCATTGCAGAATAAAAGTGGTAGCGTGGTGCAACGCATTAAAGTCGATTGGGTCTTCATCGGTATTCTGATGGGTTTCTTTGCGATCTTGTTCACTTTCGATGCGATTGCCGGAGAACGGGCGCGTGGCACCTTGAGCCTGATGATGTCGAATACAGTATCGCGCGGACAGGTGTTGTTGGGGAAATATCTCGGTGCTTTTGTGACACTCATGGTGCCACTTATCATTAGTATCCTAATAAATCTACTCATCATCCATTTATCCGGGAATATTCCTTTTGCGCCTGAACATTGGCTACGTATTTTGGGTATGGTGGGGTTATTTGCATTGCTCGTTTCCATTTTTACCTTTCTCGGGCTTTTTTTCTCCAGTCGAGTCTCAAACGCCATTACAAGCTTAGTATGGCTCTTGCTCACTTGGGTTTTCTTGGCGTTTGTTTTTCCGAGTCTACTCGGGACTTTTGTCGGCAATCTGAATCCGATTCCATCCGTTGATGAAGTTTTGAGGCAGCAATATGCACAATTAGGACAGTTGTATGATGAATACCGTCCTTTTGATGGGTCCGGAGATATTCCCTCTAAGTTAAGCAAAGCAGCATCTGCCGAAGATCCGGAAGCGACGCGTCTCTGGGCAGCCTTCTTCACCAAAGAAGTAGAGACAAAAACCCGGTTCGCTGATGGGCATATCGACCAGCAATTTAGGCAGGTGCTGCTCGCACGCGATCTAACCCAAATCTCCCCGATAGCGACTTTCCAATATGCCATGGAAGGACTTGCGAATACAGGTATCGTCGGTTATATGAATTTTGTCAAACAGGCGCGCCGTTATCGTCAAACGTTCATTGACTTCATTAAAACAGAAGATCAAGGAGATTCGGAAAGCCTACATATCTATCCTGTCAAAGAAGGATTATCTCAGAGTCCCGTGGATCCGGACGCTGTGCCTGTTTTTGGAGAGCAGATCTCTTACTGGAGCGTGTTAACTCAAGTCATGTTTCTGGTGCTGTTTAATCTGCTATTCTTTATTATCGCACAGATTTCTTTTCTGAAAAGCGATTTGAAGTAGATATGAGAGATGTGAGGCGGGACTCTTACATTATCTGATTTGAAGCACAGTAAGAGACTTTCTGATCTATCGACCAAACACAAGAATGGCACCGATACATAAGATGTTGTTTTCGCTAAAATTTTACGGATGGTTTGACCTTAGTAGGAATATAAAACACATTCTTCTTTTTTCAGAACAGACTTATCATCCTCAAGACGTTCAAGCAAGGTCTGAATAGTCTTCTGAAAAACAGGGTGTACAACATCTGGCGCGATCTCTGCTAACGGAGCCAGCACGAAACGACGGAGATGCATTTCTGGATGCGGTACCACAAGCTTCTCAGTCTGCAGACACAGATCTCCATAGATTAATAAGTCCAAGTCGATTTCTCTTGGACCCCAGCGGATACGGTGTTGTCTGCCAACAGTGGTTTCGATGTTTTTTAAGGTGTGTAACAGGGAGAGAGGAGAAAGAGAGGTTTGGATCGCAGCAGCACCATTCAGGAATTGGGCTTGTGCTTCGTACCCTACAGGGTCGGTTTTGTAAATGGAGGAAATCTTTTGCAAAGTGATTTCCTCCATTTTTGATAAGATATGGATGGCGTTCTGGATATGCTTTAGTCGGTCGCCGATGTTGCTTCCGAAGCCGATGTAGGCTGCGTGCATGGAGTCTGTAGTTGGGGACAACATGACTAAACCTCGGCGATGCGTGAGGACCGCAAACTGGTTAGGCGGTCATTAAAAGTTCCTCAAGATTCCTACCGATAGTTGGATGTGGAAGAGGTCTGTTTTTTTTCTGAGCGTGCTCTAACAACTCGTCAACAATTTCACACAACTGCCGATAAACTTCAACTTCGTCGTCGCCGTGACAACAAGGTCCAATGATTCCCGGACAATACCCAATGAAACATTCGTCTTCGTCTGACCATTCGACAATCTTGATGTATTTCGCACTCTCAATCATCTTTGAGATTCCTCAATTTTTAGTCTAACTTGCTTTTCTTGGTACGGTTTAGCATCATCACCAAGATTTCCAGAGATGACAACTATTGGGCCTTTCGGATGTTCATAAGTTCTGTGACTTCCTTTTCCACCTCTGTTGATAAAACCTGATTTTCTCAAATCTGCAATAAGTTGGCGTATTTTTCTTGGCATAAAACTTACTGATACCGAAAATTTACAATGTCATACTAACCTGAGAATTTTCGGATGGCGATAGAAGTATTGTGCCCACCGAAACCAAACGCGTTAGAGAGTGCAACCTCAATCTTCGCATCTCGACTTTCATTCGGGACATAGTCCAAGTCGCAGTCTTCGTCTGGCATGTCGTAGTTAATCGTTGGTGGCAGATAACCCTTTTCCATCGCACCTAAACAAGCAATCAGTTCTACGGCTCCGGCTGCACCGAGCAGATGACCGATCATGGATTTAGTGGAACTGACTGGGATTTTGTACGCATGTTCACCGAAAAGAGTTTTAATGGCGTTAGTTTCCGCGACATCACCGACCGGGGTGGAAGTGCCATGTGCATTGATATAATCGATATCATCTAACGGCAATCCTGCATCTCGGAGTGCGAATTCCATCGCTTTCGTCGCACCCTCACCGTTTTCAGGTGGGCTTACCATGTCGTGCGCATCTGAAGTCATTCCATAGCCGATTATTTCTGCATAAATATGAGCACCGCGCTTTTTGGCGTGTGATAGTGATTCGAGGATGAGGACACCTGACCCGTCCCCCATCACAAAGCCGTCTCTGTCCTTCGTGAAAGGACGCGAGGCGCGTTCAGGTTCATGATTACGTGCCGACATCGCACGCATTGAGCAGAAACCAGCGAAAGCCAGTGGTGTAATTGCCGATTCCGTACCACCCGTAAACATCACATCTGCCTCACCGCGTTGAATGATACGAAATGAGTCGCCAATCGAATGGTTCGCACTCGCACATGCAGTGACGGATGTAGAATTAGGACCTTTGAGGCTAAAATGAATTGAGATCTGCCCCGCCGCCATGTTAATAATCATGTACGGCACAAGAAATGGACTAACGCGTTTAACGCCCTTTTCGGCGAGAGTTTTTGCGTTATCTTCGAGCACTCCGATACCGCCGATTCCAGAACCCATTTGGACGCCGGCGCGGTAAGGGTCAACTTTCTCAAGTTCCAAGCCTGCGTCTTCGTGTGCCATGACCGCAGCAGCAAGCGCGTACTGGATGAAAAGCGGTAATCGAGATGCCGCTCGCCGATCCATGTACTGCTCAGCTTGGAAATTTTTTACCTCTCCAGCGATTTGGGTGCGGTGCTCGGAGGCATCGAAATAGGTTAAAGGTCCGATACCGTTTTTACCGATCGCAAGCGCATCCCAATATTCTTCTTTCGTGTTGCCAATCGCGTTAACGACGCCGATTCCTGTAATAACTACACGCTCCACGAGACCGATCCTTTTTGTTCAGGTTGCAGGCGCACTCGGAAAAGCAACCAAGTGCACGCTAAGAAGGGCTATAGTCTTTTGTTACACGCCCTCCAGTGATATATCGTATTACCTATACGTTCTCGTCTAAGTAATTCAAGGCATCTTGGACAGTCTGAATTTTCTCCGCATCACTGTCTGGAATTTCTAGGTCGAATTCCTCTTCAAGTGCCATGACCAGCTCAACAGTATCGAGTGAGTCAGCACCCAGATCTTCCATAAAAGAGGCATCCGGGGTCACGTTATGTTCATCAACACCGAGTTGTTTCGAGATAATTTCAATGAGGCGTTCTTGATTTGTTGCCATAAGTGTTTTCCTAATCTCCTATAAAAATTTTTGCCCACAAAATTGATATGGGGCTAACAGTCTATTCTTGTATTACAGTCCATTACTGCCTCGACTATTTTCGTTGCAGGCAACGCTCTACATCAAGGCTATCTACAAATTATGAACATTCTAAACAGTGCTCATGAGGCAGGTTATCCCGCCAACATTTTATGGGTGCCCTTGGAGAAAGTCCGAGCGCACTTGAATTACATCACCATGCCACCGTCAACCTGAAGTATTTGACCGGTGATATAGCGCGCAGCATCCGAAGCCAAAAAACAGACAGCGTCTGCTACGTCTTCTGGGTGCCCAAATCCTCGTAACGGAATCAGCTCGAGCAGTTGTTTCTGACTCTGTTCCGATATTTGTGCTGTCATGTCTGTTGTAATAAAGCCGGGAGCGACGGCGTTAACGGTAATCCCGCGAGTGCCAACCTCTTTAGCGGTAGCCTTCGTCAAGCCGATGATACCAGCCTTCGCAGCGGCGTAACTCGCTTGTCCCGCGTTTCCCATTAAGCCAATTACTGATGAAATGTTAATAATGCGTCCACTTTTCTGACGTATCATAGGACGAAGGACCGCACGGGTGCAGTACATCGTACCAGTCAAATTCGTCTGTAACACGGCATCCCAGTCCTCGTCTTTGAGGCGCATGAGCAGCATATCGCGAGTAATTCCCGCATTGTTCACAAGGATATCGATTTGTGAAAATTGTGAAATCGTTTTTTCGATTAGTGCTTCAACATCTGTCTTTTCGGAGATGTCAGCGACCATTGCGTGTACAGTGTGCCCTTTGCCCTGCAGCGTCCCAGCGACCTGTGTAATGGTATCAGCGGAACGGGAGCAGATGACAACATTGGCACCGGCTTCACAGAGTCTGTGTGCAATCGCTGCGCCGATGCCGCGCGACGCACCTGTGACGATTGCCGTTTTGCCATTCAGTAGGTCTTTTCTAAAGACACTCCGTTCCATTGTTATATCCATCACTTCTATCCACTACTTCCATATTCGTCTGTCACAAGTGACAGCGTCTTAAGATCTTCAACATTCATAGCACTGCTTTCGGGAAGCGTGCGCTTTACTAAACCTGACAGAACCTTTCCCGGTCCAACCTCAACAAACTGCGTGATACCGCTATTATTAATGGTACGCAGCGTTTTTTCCCAATGGACGGGATGCGTTATCTGTTGAAATAAGAGTTGTCTGATAATGTCGGCATCCATGCCGAATTCACCTGTTACGTTCATAGCGATATCGGTCTGAGGTGAATGTAGCGGCACAGCGTCGAGTACGGATTTGAACTTTTGTTGTGCCGGTGCCATCAGTGCGGAGTGAAATGCTCCGCTTACTGGCAATGGACGACACCGTCTCGCACCGATTTCAGCTTTGGCGAGAGAGACGACGTGGTTAACCGCATCAACTTCTCCAGAGATTACCAATTGTCCAGGGCAGTTGTAATTGGCGATATTTACAATTCCGTCAGCAGTTTCACAGAGTTTTTGCAGCTGTTCAGTTTCCATTCCGAGGATTGCTGCCATTGTGCCTTGCTGCGTTTCACCCGCTTCTGCCATGAAACTTGCACGTGCATGCACCAAGCGCAGGGCATCTGAAAAGTCAAGCACCCCAGATGCTACGAGTGCAGAGTATTCCCCCAAACTATGTCCTGCGACGGCGTTTGGAATAATCCCATGTTCCTTTAGGACTCGCAACGCTGCAATACTACAGGTCAAAATTGCGAGTTGTGTGTTTTCAGTCTGCTTTAAATCTGCCTCAGGTCCTTCAAAACAGAGTTTCCTCAACCCACGTCCAAGAATAGCATCGGCTTCTTCAAAGACAGCATCGGCAACTGGATAGTTTTCTGCCAATTCTGCGCCCATGCCGACCTGTTGCGAACCTTGCCCTGGGAAAATAAACGCCAGTTGTGTCATTTTCGTCTGATATAGATGTCCCGCGTTCAGTTCTCGCTTACAATTGTAGGAGTGTGCTTCCCCATGTTAAGCCAGCACCGAAGGTCACTAACAGGAGTAGGTCGCCCGGTTTTGCTCTACCTTCACGAATTGCCTCATCTAAAGCGATAATTACTGTCGCTGCGGAGGTGTTACCATATTTGTCAACGTTAATGTAGACTTTTTCTCGTGGCACCCCGAGTCTATCACCGACTGCTTCAATAATGCGCAAGTTCGCTTGATGCGGGATTAACAAATCTATATCTTCGATACTAACGTTCGCCTCGCGGAGCACACGTTGCGCTGCTTCTGGCATGAGCCGGACACCCAGTTTGAAGACTTCTCTGCCATTCATCTGGATCTTGTCTAACTTCTGGTCGATTGCTTCCTGTGTAACAGGCATTCTGGAACCGCCTGCGGGGATACCAAGGAGGTCGATGTCGGCATAGTCCCCGTCGGATCCGATATAAGATGCGAGGATACCTTTGGGTTCATCTGTGGCTTGGACAATAGCGGCACCTGCACCGTCTCCAAAGAGAACGCATGTACCTCTATCGTTCCAGTCAACGATATTGTTAAATATCTCGCCTCCAACGACAAGAATCGTATCGTATCGTCCAGATCTGATCAGTCCATCTGCCAGGTCTAACCCGTAAAGGAAGCCAGCACATGCGGCAGATATATCCATTGCAGAGGCGTTCTTAGCACCGATGCCTTTCTGAACGTAGCACGCTGTTGATGGAAAAAACGTGTCAGGCGTAACCGTAGCGACGAGGATCATTTGGATGTCAAGCGGATTGATATGGGCATTCTTAATAGCCCAGCGGGCAGCACGAACGCAAAGATCTGAAGTAGCAACATTGTCTTCAGCGATACGCCGTTCTCTAATTCCCGTACGTTGACGAATCCATTCGTCGCTGGTATTGACCAGTTTCTCAAGGTCGAAGTTAGTGATAACCCGCTCAGGGAGGTAAGAACCTGTCCCCGTAATTGTTGCATGTCGAAGTTGCGTCATTATATCTCTCTTGAAGTTTTTGGCGTTGTGGAGCACCGTTGCAAGCCACGCGCCAAAACTTACTGTAAAAAACAGTATCGGTTTTTACTAACCGATATCTTACCTATGCCTCGTCGGCAGATTTGAGCACGGGTCGTCCGTTGTAGTATCCACATTCGGTGCAGACACGGTGGGATATCATAGTCTCCCCACAGTATGAACAAACACTGGTGGCTTTATCATGAAGTGCGTTATGGCTTCTCCGCATTCTTTTTTTCGATTTTGACGTTCTCCGTTTTGGGTGCGCCATGAGTTGCCTCCTTTGTCTTGAAAATCACGATTCAAAGTAGTTTTTGCGATTTATATTTATATTATAATTTCAACTGTTTTTCAGTTTCTTTGACAGATCGGCTTTGGAAAATATGCTTTCAAGCTGCGCACTAAGCGGATTAGAAGCGGGTATTGGCACCTCATCTTCAATCTCACAACCACACACGCCAGCATTGAGTTCTGTGCCACATTGCGGACATAGTCCTTCGCATGTTTCAGAACACAGCGGCCACATCGGTACTTCAAGCATAACAGCCTGCCGGACATCCTCTGAAATATCTAAGGTCTCCCCATCATAATATCGCTCATCCGTTTCGTCTTCTTCCGAGGATTCGTCCTTAAGAGAGAAAAACAGGTCAAGCGTAGTAGCTACGTCAATTTCAAACGTGATAACACAGCGTCGGCATTCCGCCGAAATTACCGAGGTAATGTCGGCTGTCACACAGATATTGTCCCCTCCTTGGCGAAGTAGAAGAATTGTACATGATAGGGGATTAACAAATTCAGCCTCCTCAAAAATCAGACCGAGGGTCTCAGAGGACACAAGTGCTTCATATTGCTTGAAATCCTCGTGTCGAAGGTCTTTCAAGTCGAAGACTAATGTCTTTCTTATGCTTTCCTTCATATTCAATTTTCACCTCAAGTATCTGTTAGGAGAAGTCGCAGGAACTCTTTACCACTACAAGCAAATAGTAAAGATGGCTACTACACTATGTTCACAACTCAAAAAGCAACTTCTTCTTCGATTCTGATGAGCTGCGCGTCACCTTTCACATCTTCAAGGGTATAAATCTCCGACAGTGCTGCTTTCATGTTCTTTTCTTTTGCCGTGTGTGTCAGCATAACGAGTGACACCGTATCCATGCCGTGTGGGTCCTTCTGGATAACAGAGGCGATGCTAATTTGCCAGTTGCCCAAGACAGTGCCGATTTTCGCGAGAACTCCCGGTCGGTCGGCAACGACGAAGCGAATATAATAACGCGTCTCTATGTCCTCAATAGAACAAACCTCGACTTCCGCTTGTCCACCAGCAAGCCACGCTTGTGAAATAGGTGTGCTTACACCTTGTTGTACAGATTTTGCTGCGTCGATAATATCGGCAACGACTGCACTCGCAGTTGGCATCTCACCAGCACCCTGTCCGTAAAACAGGGTCGGACCCACCGCGTCTCCGATGACACAGACTGCGTTGAACGCACCACCAACGTTTGCGAGCAGACTCCGCTCCGGCACGAGTGTCGGATGCACACGTGCTTCGACACAGTTTCCATCGGTCAGCTTGGCAATAGCCAGCAATTTAATAGTATAACCGAGTTCACGCGCATATTGGATCTCTTGTGCAGTAATGTTTGTAATACCTTCAACGTGAAGTTGTGGCAGTGAAATGCTGCTCCGGTAGGCAAGGGCAATCAGGAGGATGAGTTTCTGGGCGGCATCGATACCTTCAACATCAAGCGTTGGATCGGCTTCAGCGTAGCCCATGTCTTGTGCGGCTTTCAGGACGTCCGAAAAATCGACCGGACGATCGTGCATCTCGGTTAGGATATAATTACACGTGCCGTTTACAATGCCATAGAGTGAGTGGATCTGGTTGCCAGCGAAACTTTCCTGTAGCGTTTTAATAATCGGGATACCGCCCGCTGTACTCGCCTCGAAATTGAGACTCACTTGATGCTCTGAGGCAAGTTGGAACAATTCGCCACCATGTTCTGCTAAGAGTGCTTTATTTGCAGTAACGACATGTTTGCCGTTTTGAATGGCACGCTTGATTAGGCTATGTGCTTCTGTAACACCACCGATGAGTTCAACAACGATGTCAATATCAGGGTTGTCAACGACTTCCGCTGGATTGGTTGTCAGACAATCTGCTGGAAGGTCAACCCCTTGACGCGTAGCAGGGAGCGTCCTTTTCACTATTTTGTTTAGGCATAACTCCACGCCACTATTTTTGGCAATAAGGGCGTGCTGATTCAGCAGAATTTTGGAAACGCCAGTACCGACTGTCCCCCACCCTAAAATGCCAACATTAATACATGACTTATCCACTACTGGAACTCCCTCTTTTCGTACATTTACTGCGTAGTTTACAGGCAAAAACCGAGCCTGCTCGGCTTACAAGCCGATACTCCATATCAAAAATCGGGGCGACTGGATTCGAACCAGCGACCTCTTGAACCCCATTCAAGCGCGCTTCCGGGCTGCGCCACGCCCCGTTATGTGAAACAGGTTCAGTTCGCGTTTAATTGTATCATAAGTCGGGGTGAATGTCAAATAAAAAATTGCTTGTTGTTAGAAACTTTTAGCTGCTGTATTCCTGCACTGAATCAGCGGAGCGTCTTCTAAGATGTAGCGCGCGTTTATTTGTAGCCTATCCTTTCCTAAGCTTTTGAATTGTAGGGCGAGCACTTCCTACCTCACGATCCTGTGGGACCAAGCCGCGTTGTCGTATAAGAAGACCCACCCTCCATTTAGCACATAAGTCGTTCGTTTAGGCGAAACCCATCGTTTTTAGATTTCTGAGACTGATGCCTAAACTCTCAAACGGATCGCGTTCATAGCAGGTATCCTGCTCGATGATATACCATTCAACGTCTGCATAGACACAAGCATCCAGGATGGCGGACCAGTTGAGGTTGCCCTCGCCGATTTCAGCATAGCGTTGTGTCGAACCTTGCATCGCCATATCCTTGAGATGGATGATGTCGGCGCGTCCTTTTAAGTCGCGGATCCACGCTGCCGGGTCGCCACCACCGTGCTGGATCCAGTAGGTATCCAGTTCGCTCTTAAAATAGTTTGGATCGCTTTCGGCGTATAAAATCTCTAATCCTGTACGCCCGTTAAAGCGTTCCAACTCAAAACTATGATTGTGGTACGAAAAGGTTAGACCACCTTCAGCAAGACGTGCTGCGACTTCGGATGCCTCTTTCGCAAATCTTGCATACCCTTCAGCCGTACGATATTCGCCAGGAAGTCCTCCAATTGCGGCGTGTTTGCATCCCCATAATTGATGATCGTCAATGACGGATTGGGGTTCGTCACGCATCTGTTCGTAGCTGGTATGTGTTGCAATGATGCTAATTCCTTCACCATCAACGATGTTTTTCAGGGCAGCGGCTTCAATGGGTCCGAGAGCAGAACACTGCACCGCTTCATAGCCGAGTTGCCGGACTTTTTTCATCGTTTCTGCAATATCAGCCTCGGTCTTGGTAAATTCTCTAACAGTATAGAGTTGCGCTGCGATTTGATTTGCAGAGCGCGTGTTTTCTGTTGCCATAAAATCACTCCTTTTCTCTGGCATGTGCTTTTGTTAGTGTTATAGTATATCAAAATCAGGTATACCGGTCAAATTAATATACGTCCCGAGTTGACAGGCTTAATTTTCGTTTGCATCAAAAAAACGGATTTGATAAACTTAAAATATGCTTAACTCTTTTTTCTCCGGTGGTAACAGTCGAGGTCCTTTTCGATTTTTACGCCTTCTGCTCCATTTCCCAAATTTCATTAGGTTAACGTGGCGACTGTTTGGCGATCAACGCGTTCCAATCTATCGGAAGGCGATTCTCATCCTTGCTGAATTATTAGCGGTCGCATTTGCTGTTGCGTATTTGGTGAATCCACTTGATTTCGATTTTATCCCTGTCTTAGGTCGTGTTGACGATCTTCTCATTGGAGCCTTTGTAATTCTTGTACCGTCAGCCTGGTTATTTATTAGATTATGTCCTGAACCCGTTGTCCGTGAACATGTGGATCGAATTTCACGTGGCGAGTGAACAAATACCGTCCTGACAAAAATATTTTCTCAGACACATCATGTTTTCCAAACTTTATTGCAACTTTATTTTCTAATTGGTGTGTCTTTAGGGCGTAAACACAAATTAAAAAATAGTTTCGATTGTCTCTGAGATCGGAATCTACACTAAATTCAGAGGAGGTATTATATCATGTTCAAACGCAGAACAACACTACGTAACTCTATACGAGTAATTTTTGTTTTAGCTGTAGTTATTATCGCTGCGGGAATTATCATTGACCGGGATACGAATAAGTTCACAGTCCAAACCGCCGTCGGACAGACCAATGATACACTACAGACATCAGAAGATTTTCAGCACTTGGAACGCGCGAATCGAGCCTTTATTGATTTGGTGGCGCGAACGCGGCCTGCTGTTGTGCAAATTACAACTAAAACGGAACGCAGTAACCCAATAACATCGCAAAGAAATCAATTGACACCTGAGCAAGAAGAGCAACTTAGACCTTTTCTCGATGATAATTCTCCGTTCAGATTCTTCTTTCGGGAAAGCCCGCCGCGTAATATACTCCCAAATCCAGAGCCTACTACCGGTGTTGGATCCGGCGTGATTGTTAGTGATGACGGCTATATCCTTACCAATAACCATGTTATTGATGGGGCGGATGAAATTACGGTAACCTTAGCAAATGGTCGCGAATATACAGCCGAGCTGATCGGGCGTGATGATGCTGGTAGTGAAGTCGGGGGAAGCGATTTAGCGGTCATCAAAATTGACGAGAAGGATCTTTCAGTGCTGCCATTTGGAGATTCAGAAGCTCTTGAGGTTGGTGAATGGGTTATCGCGATCGGCACGCCATTGAACTACTCACAGACCGTGACCCGCGGCATTGTTAGTGCGAAAGACCGAACCGGATTTACTGCCTATGGACAGTTTATACAAACCGATGCACCTATTAATCGAGGGAACAGCGGTGGCGCACTGATTAATATTCGCGGCGAATTGGTTGGTATTAACACCTTAATTGCCACTGGCGGTTATTCTATGGGGAATATCGGTATCGGTTTTGCCATCCCAAGTAACATGGCGCAGCAAATCTTGCCCCAACTCATAGAAGACGGTAAAGTCGAGCGCGGTTGGCTCGGTATCACTATGGGTGAAGTTAGTACTGATTTCGCAGAGAAACTGAACCTTGATAGACAACGTGGTGTAATTGTTAAAGTCGTTGGCATGGACAGTCCGGCTCACAAAGCTGGAATCCAGCGAGGCGATGTTATTATCTCTTTTGATGGACAGGAAGTACGCGATATGCATCACCTACGGAATATCGTCGGTGCAACAGAGATTGGTAAATCTGTTGAGGTGATAGTTCTGCGAAAGGGTGGCGAAGAAAAGCGGTTGACTGTTAAGTTGGGTAAACGCACAGCAGAAACGGTGATGGCACTCAGCGAGAGACGGCAAGAGCAAACTGCATTTGCAGGTCTCAGCGTCCAAGACTTGACGCCTGCGATTGCTGAACGCTACGGTTATTCATCTGGTGAAACGGGTGTGATTGTCACGCAAGTGGCAACCGGCAGTGATGCTGAGAAAAAGGGAATCAAGCCTGGGTTCCTTATTCAAGAGATGGAATGGATGGCGATTGATAATCTTGAAACCTATACCCGCGTTACGAAGCAGATCGAGTCGGAGAATAAAAAACGGGTTCTCCTCTATGTCAGGTTGCCGAATGGACGCGGCGGAGACTATGTTACCATCGCCGTTTCCCAGTCAGATCGGTAATTAGCAGAGGACCATCTTTTGTAGCCTGCTTATACGAATTAACGCTTGACGGATAGTTGTCTCTGTGGTATACTGCCCGAAAACAACTATCCGTTATTTATTAAAAAAGAGGTTCAGGTTTTGATGAAAGCACAGCGGGTTGTATGGCCAGATCGTGCAAAGGTTGACGTTGAAACGTTTGACTTACCACCTATTGGAGATGATGAAGTCCTTGTCGCATCGGAGTGCACGCTCATCAGCCCCGGTACGGAACGCGCATTTCTGTTAGGACTTCCTAATGCGCAAGGACGGTATCCGAGTCGTCCAGGATACAGCAATATCGGCACGGTGATAGAAGTCGGGAAGGCAGTCACAGACTATCAGGTAGGCGAACGCGTCGCTTCAACACAGGGACACACCAGCCACTTTATATCCTCGCCGAATCGTTTGCTTAAAGTTGCTTCTACCGATGTTCCAGCCGAGGAGGCTGTCTTTTTTAACCTCGGTGCGATTGCATTACAAGGTGTTCGCAAAGCAAGAGTCGAATTAGGTGAAGCGACGTTGGTCTTAGGACAAGGGCTTATCGGCTTGTTGGCGATGCAACTCTCGAAGTTGTGCGGGGCAATACCTCTTATTGCTGCAGACCTCACCGATAGTCGACTCGATATTTCTAAGCGTATCGGAGCAGACTATACCCTCAACCCTGAAGACGCTAATTTCTCCGAGCAGTTGATTGATGCGACCAAAGGCGATGGACCGTCGGTTGTTATTGAGGCAACCGGACATCCAGACGCAATCAGCACCGCTTTAAGTGCTGCGGGACGAGACGCGCGGGTAGTACTCCTCGCAAGTACGCGTGGGGAAACACCAAATGTGAACTTCTATCGAGATGTACATAAGAAAGGGCTTGTCCTTTATGGCGCGCACAATTCGATTCGCCCGCGCCAAGAATCATCACCGAATTTCTGGACGCTTGAGGAAGATAGTCTGTTGCTATTATCGCTGATTGCTCAAAAACGGTTCAACGTTGCTCCGTTGATTAGCCATCGCGTCCCCGGAGAGGACGCACCCAAGGCGTATCAACTGCTCATGGAATGGAACCCTGGCTTACTCGGTGTTGTTCTTCAGTGGAACAACAGTAGGTAGTCGCTGAATTGAAGGAAAGAGATGGCACGCGAATACCCAATTGAAAACGTTCGTAACATCGGCATTGCTGCGCACATTGATGCTGGCAAAACAACTACAACTGAACGAATCCTCTTTTACACCGGCAAAAAACACAAGATTGGTGCGGTAGATGACGGCACCGCTGAAATGGATTGGATGGTCCAGGAACGCGAACGTGGTGTGACAATTACCGCCGCCGCAACGACCTGTTTCTGGCAGGACCACGCGATTCACCTCATTGACACGCCTGGACATGTGGATTTCACTGTAGAAGTCGAACGCTCATTACGAGTTTTGGACGGTGCTATCGCGCTTTTCTGTGCTGTCGGCGGTGTGGAACCGCAGTCAGAAACTGTCTGGCATCAAGCCGATCGATACGAGGTGCCACGCATCGTTTTTGTCAATAAGATGGATAGGGTCGGCGCAAACTTCGATCGTGTCCTTGATATGATGAAGGATCGGCTCGGAGCGAACCCGCTTCCACTCCAATTACCGATCGGTGAAGGTCCCGATTTCACCGGTGTGATTGATCTCCTGACGCAGAAGGCGATGTATTGGGACGCAACCGATCTCGGACAGACGTATACGGAAGCAGAGATTCCATCTGAATTGCTGGATGAAGTGGCGCAGGCACGAGAAAATCTCTTTGAAAGTATTGCTGTCGAAGATGATGCCTTGCTTGAAAAGTACCTCGGTGGTGAAGAGATAACACATACCGAACTCTTAGCATGCCTCCGCGCAGCGACATTACGTCGCTCGTTAGTTCCTGTACTCTGTGGAAGTTCCTTAAAGAATCAAGGTGTTCAGCCACTGCTTGATGCCGTGATCGATTTTCTACCTTCTCCTGCCGATGTTCCGCCTATTGAGGGGATAGTGCCACATTCAACCTCCGGTGATGCACATTCCGAACAAGATGATAAAGTAACGCGCACAGCGGATGACACTGCACCGCTGTCAGCACTGGCATTTAAAGTCGCAAGCCATCCGACGGTAGATAAACTCGTTTATTGTCGAGTCTATTCAGGGACACTTAAACGCGGAGAGGTTATCTATAACGTCCGTTCTGGGAGACGAGAACGAGTCAACCGTATTTTGCAGATGCATGCCAATAAAGAGGCTGTGTCTGACGCTGCCTACGCTGGGGACATTGTTGCCCTCGTCGGACTTAAGCAGACGAAGACAGGCGATACAGTCACTGATGAAAAAGAACCGATTCTTTTGGAATCGATCACATTCCCCGATCCGGTTATTTCCATCGCTATTGAACCTGAACGCGCCAGCGATGCGGATGTATTGGAAGAAACGCTCGAAAAGTTGATGGACGAGGATCCGACTTTCACAGTGGGGATCGATAAGGAGACAGGGCAGCGGGTTATCTCAGGAATGGGTGAACTCCATCTGGAAATTTTGACAGATAGGATGATACGCGAATTCGGCGTTAAGGCTCGGGTTAGCAAACTTCAGGTAGCATATCGGGAAACGATTAACACCAGTGCTGAGGCACGCGGGACACATATCCATAAAACAGACGAAGAAGGTATATACGGCGATGTACTGCTCAGCGTAGAGCCGTTAGAACGCGGCGACGGATTTCAGTTTGACGATGAAACAGACGAAACGCAGATTCCGCGGCAATACATAGCGTTTATCGAAAAGGCATTGGAAGGCGCGATGGGAACCGGTCCCCGCATCGGGTATCCCATGCAAGATGTGAAGGTAACGGTCACGGGTGGCTCTTATCATCCAACCGATTCGTCAGAAATCGCATTTGAGGCGGCAGCCGTTCTCGCATTTGAAAACGCCGTCAGAAAGGCAAATCCGATGATCTTAGAGCCGATTATGCGAATTCATATCACTGTTCCTGATGAGCATGTCGGTAAAGTCATCGGAGATCTGAACTCACGCCGCGCCCAGATTAATGAGAGTACGACACAAGATGCATCCATAAACGTCATCAATGCCTTTATACCGTTGTCAGAGACATTTCAGTATACAACCCAAATTCGCTCGATGACGCAGGGGCGTGGAGCCTTCACATTGGAATTTTCGCATTACGATGTTGTTCCCCAATCTCTTGCCCCTGGTGTTAATCCGGTTATTTCGAGGTAAACGAAGTTCAGCGTCGATGTGCTTTCATCGCCTCTTGCAACTCCGCCAATGGGATCGCATACATTGTTCTGTCATTGCGTCCAGTGGTTGTAGTTGCCATTGTCATCGAATTCACAATGGCTTCTTCCGTCGCCTCAATAACTGCTTGAAAGAGTAAGTTCAACCGCCAATTGACTAACATCTGGATTTGAAAAGTGCCGTTTTCAACGTTGTTTGGAAAAATGTTAGCAGTAGAAAACGCAATAACGAATTCACCACTGCCATCAGTACTCGGTGTTCCTGTTCGAGCGAGTCCGTGTGTTGCCCGTATGGTCAATTGTTTCAATTGGCGGTGCGTCAGTGGCGCGTCAGTCGCAATAACGATGATGAAGGAGCCATCTCTACCCCGTCTTGGTGGGGAGCCAGTAATTTCATTACCGACTGGAACGCCATCAATTCGCAATTGGGAACGACGTCCGCCATTAGAATTAACGAGAACGCCTACTGTCCATCCACCTTGCTCTTCGGGAAGCACACGCGAGGAGGTGCCGATGCCAGCTTTAAACCCGTAGCATCGCATGCCAGTGCCGCCACCAACGCATCCCTCGGCTACAGGACCGCTTGTGGCGTTTTCAATGGCTTCAATAGCGTGTTCTGCTGTGACGTGGAGCCCACTAATGTCGTTCAAGCCACCATCGTAGCACTCTGCTACAATCGGCAGCACAATGTTATTGTCCGGGTACCGCTTCACAATATAGCGCACAACACCGTCATGGACTGCACCTACACTGAGGGTATTTGTGAGTAGGATCGGAGATTCAACCCACCCCGCTTGGTTTATACGGGCGATACCGGTTGCTTCACCGTTGCCGTGAATGGTGTGTGCTGCCCCAAACAGGCGTGCTGTCCAGATGTCATCACTCGGAAGGATAGCAGTAACACCGGTGCGAATTGAATCACCCTCGTTTAGGGTAACATGTCCCACTTTCACGCCTGCTATATCGGTGATCGCATTGTGTGGACCCGTTGGGAGACTTCCAATCTGGATGCCGATGTCGCGTGCTCGCGCGCGAATATCCGAGTCTGTAGATTCAGCATTTACGCTATGGATGGAACATGCCAAGGAAACACTCATGAGCACAGCGAGAATCAGCGTTTTCAAGTCGTACGGAGGTGCAATACCTCGTATCTTTTTGTCAGATTTCTTCATTTTCTAATTGCTTCCTGTAAATTTCGCGAATTTGGTTAAAAATAGCAATATATGTTGGCAAACGGTAGTCGGGATAACTCCATTCCCACGGTTGAAATGTTTTACGATAGAAGCGGAGTGTGATTTCGGCGTAAATGCCATCGCGAAGATAGATACGGTGTGCGTTGTCCTTTGTTGTAGCAAGCACCAGTTTTGCCATGCAGAGGTACCCAGCATCTAAGTTGACACGTCGCGCCTCTCCTTTGCGCTTCTTTGTCGTAAAAGTTCGCTCTACTTTATTTGTAAATAACTTCATTTCTGCCAACGTACCCGCATCAATGAGTCTTTCAAAACTAATGAATTGTCTTTGGATACCTGGTCCCATTTCGCTTTCATAGTAAGAAGTATTTGTGAAGGGCAGCAGTTCACTTGCGAAGTCGATGGGACCGAAATGATCCGTTAGTTTGCCATAAACTGTTGGCAGAAGACAAGGTTCCGGAGTCAACACGGCAATAATGGCTTTAACCAATTGTGGTAGTGTAATTGTTCTCATGTCGTCCTCCGTAGCCTATTTGAGTGCGCGCTTTTCATACCTTATTACCGTGGGGCGTGTATATTGAGTATATCAGACTCTATTTAACGTGTCAATGTTTGGTTGATTGCCTCCAAAATTGGAATTTGAAGCTCTATATTAGGCATTATTTCATGGAAATATAGGAAGATTAATAATTTTTTCGTTTTTTCTTGACATTTTTTGAATTATAATGTATAATATTCTGTTATGCTATGTCGCCATATTCAGACGGAAAAAGCAGCTAATAAAGCAGGCTTTTTCAAAAGTCTATTTTTGTAGCTGCGCAACCACCGCCAAATAGGGAGACTTCATTCAGTGAACAAAAAGCTAAACCAGAAAAAGCCCAGAATTTCTTTTGCCAAGACACAAGTTAGTACGCCACTCCCAAATCTCATAGAAACCCAAGGAATCTCGTATGCTGCCTTTCTCCAGCGAGATGTTCCTCCCAATGAACGTAAAGACATAGGTCTCCAAGCCGTATTTAAGGAAGTCTTCCCGATTCGAGACTTTTCGGAAGTCAATAGCCTTGAATTTGTCAGTTATAGCCTCGGCGCACCAAAATATACACTGCAGGAGTGCATTGCCCGTGGTGTAACATATCAAGTATCCCTCACGGCGCGTATTATGTTAGTTCTGCGCGAGGCAGATCCGGATGCAGATGAACCCCATGTTGTGGATATCCGAGAATCCGATGTTTATCTCGGTGAAGTGCCCTTAATGACTGAAAATGGTAGTTTCATCGTCAACGGCAGTGAACGTGTCATAGTCAGCCAGTTACATCGGTCTCCAGGTGCCATTTTTCTTGAGAAAGCATTGCCGACTGGGAGACGCACACCGACTGCCCAAATCATCCCATATCGAGGGGCATGGGTCGAATTTGAAGTGGACGCGAAGGACCAAATCTATGTACGTATTGACAAACGCAAAAAACTACCCGCTACCGTCCTACTTCGTGGACTCGGTTGGGCGTCCGACGCAGATATTCTGAAACTTTATGCCAAGACGGAAAGGCTTGTGCTTGCTGGGTGGAGTGTCACCAGTGTGGAAGGACCAGTAAAGCAAGTTAAAACCGGAGACTTATTGGATGCCGCAGAATTTCGGCAGGCAAAGAAGGATTATCCTGACATTGAAACAGATAGATGTTATCGCGTTATCGCAGTAACGGATGAAGACTGTCCACTGGAGATGGGACAAGAGATTACATATAAAGAACGCACCAGCCTCCGTAGAAAATGGAAAGGCTTTGAAACTGAGCTTCTCCAACGGGTCATTGATACCCATAATAGCGGCTGTGAGTTTGCCGTCGGACAGATACTAACGAATTCAGAGTACGAAGAAGCATGTGCCCGTTATGGCAGAAACGCTTTCACAGTTGAACAGGCTGAGCCTGAAGACAGCCAAGGCAGGGTTTGTGCTGAAGATGTTATCCATCAAGAAACCGGCGAAGTCCTTCTCACCGCGAATACATTACTTACTGAGACTGAGCTCGAACGCCTTAAGGAATCTGCCGTTGAGGCTCTCACAGTGTTGGATGAAGAAGATTGCCAGCATATCCGGTTTCTACGTAATACCTTAGAGCGCGATCGACAGGCTGATTACCCCGAACAACATGGTTTGCAAGACGCAGCATTGCTTGAAATTTTTCGGACGTTGAGACCTGGGGATCCCGCGAATGTCGAAAATGCCCGCAAACACCTTTCATGGCTGCTTTTTGATCCACACCGTTACGATTTAGGTGTCGTCGGGAGGTACAAACTTAATCAGAAATTCAAGGATATGCCTGTCTATGCTGATCCGCCCGATGAAACGTTACGCACGCTGCGACCCGAAGATATTGCTGCCACGATTGCCCACCTTCTTAATGTACATAACGGACTCGTTTCCAAGGATGATCTTGACCATCTCGGCAATCGACGCGTCCGCGTTATCGGCGAACTGCTTGAAAATCAGTTCCGGATGGGGCTGTTTCAGATTCGGAGAACAACGCGTGAGCGATTGAGCACGACCAACGATATCGATAAAATCGTTGCTTCTACGCTTGTCAATCCAAAACCCTTGATGATGGCGCTCCGCGAATTCTTCGGTTCAAACCAGTTGTCCCAGTTTATGCAACAAATTAATCCACTGGATGAACTGACGCACAAACGCCGTATTTCTGCGATTGGTCCGGGTGGACTTCACCGGGATAGGGCAACAGCAGCTGTCCGAGATGTGCATCGTACACACTATGGCAGGGTCTGTCCCTTAGAAACACCTGAAGGTCCTTCGATTGGACTGATCGTTTCGTTGGCTTGCTATGGTCGGATAAATCCTTACGGATTTATAGAGACGCCTTACCATAAGGTGAAGACCGGTGAAGGACTGGGACCCGTGGAATACTTGACAGCTGATAGCGAGGATACTGCATACATTGCAGCCAAACCAACGCCGCGGGGTACAAATGGTAGTGCCAATGGTTCTGAGCAAAATTTGCCTGTCCGCAGTGGAGAGGACGTACTGTCCTTGCCCATGGAGAGAGTGGATTATATCGGGGTCGCCCCACAACAGATTGTTGGGGTCTCTGCCGCACTTGTTCCGTTCCTTGAACATGAGGATGCTAACCGAGCGTTGATGGGATCCAACCACCAACGGCAAGCTGTCCCGCTTATACAACCTGAAGCACCGTTGGTTGGGACAGGGATGGAAGGACCCGCTGCGCTGTCTTCTGGCGCACTCATAACCGTGACACGTGGTGGCACCGTTACAAGTGTCTCTGCAGATGAAATCCTTATATATACTGGTGAAACCCTCCACCATGATCAGGGTGAGAATACCTTCAGTGAGATGGGCTACGATGTATATAAACTTCAGACTTTCAAACGAAGTAACAGCGGAACCTGTATTCACCAGCGTCCAATTGTTGCCGTGGGCGATAAAGTAGAGACGGGACAGGTTATTGCAGATGGCACCTCTACAGAAAATGGAGAACTTGCCCTCGGAAGGAATATACTGTGTGCTTATATGCCCTGGGGCGGCCACAACTACGAGGATTCTATTCTCATAAGTGAGAGTCTCATTAAGCAAGACACTTTCACCTCTATCCATATTGAAGAATTTGAGGTAGAGGCACGCGAGACGAAGGTCGGTCCAGAAGAGATTACACGCGATATTCCGAATGTTAGCGAAGCGCGACTCACGCAACTCGACGAAGAGGGAATCATACGAGTCGGTAGTGTCGTTGGCACCGGGAGTATACTCGTCGGAAAGATTACACCCAAGGGTGAGAGTGAGTACGGACCAGAAGAGAAACTGCTACGCGCAATTTTTGGCGAAAAAGTTAAGGAAGTCCGAGACGCCTCCACTTATGTACGTCCAGGTGTTGAAGGTGTTGTCATTGATGTAAAAGTATTTTCCCGTAAGCTCGAAGTTTCGCAACGACGTGGCGATTGGACGCAAGGTGACTCAGGTCCCTCAATGCCTGATAGTTTGCGCTATGAATCGAAACGTAAAGAGCTTGAGGAAACTTGGCGTGAACAACTCGCTTCTATTCGCAAGCGAAGAATTGAAGAAATTCGCAAGACACTCGTCGGATGTGAACTCGCTGATCCGCTTGCCACAGTCGGTAATTCTATTATAGAGGGTACCGATGCTGGTGATACCTTAACTCCTGAGGTCTTAGATATCTATACCTCCGGTTTCACGGCTGATTCCTACTACACAGTAACTGAGGATACAGTTTCTGAAGCTTTTGTTGCCGAAACGCTTTATACGGTAACAGATGTGACTGAGCCTGTTCCTGCTGTTGTGGTACATTATCCGGATTCTTCAATTGATGAACCAATATCTTCTGAAGACGATGAAAATGAGGGAATGATAGAAGAGATTCACGAACCACAACGCTTTGAACCTGAAACTATTAGTGCAGTGCAGGAATATCTCGGTGGAGTTTGTGAGCCATTCTTGGAAAATACTGAACCTCTTTTCGAGGATGCCGTAGAGCCCTTAGATGTGCAATCAACATCTGTTGATATCGTACTTCGTGGTTCCGATGATAGTCCAGTTGCTATTGCTATCTGTGAAGACGGGAACGTTGATGATGGCTATCATGCCGAACAACTCAAAGCTACACTCGCTTCAAACGGCGCGCGATTTGGTCTATTGGTAACTGAAGAAAACTCGGAACCTGATAACTGGGTTTTCTATGAATTAATGGATAATACGCTGCTACAAACGCGTACACGCTCTGAATTTGAGCAGGCTGTTGTTGCACAATTGGAAGAATCTAAGGGACCCCTCGCGAAAGGACAGACACTCACCCAAGATGAGTGGGAACAATTCATACAGACGTCCCCAGATTTAGAAACTGAGTTGTTTTGGCGGGTTACAGATGTCTTTGACGATGAGTGTCCATTAACAGTGGGTCAGGATATTTCTGATGCTGAGTATCAACGGGTACATAAAGATTTTCCAGCTCAACCCATCGCAGCAGGACATCAACTGACTGCCGAAGAGTTGGAGGAACTTGCTCAGACTACGAAGGACCTTAAAACCGAGAGGCTCTGGCATGTTACTGCTGTTTTCGATCCAGAGTGTACGCTGCCAGTAGGAGAAGATGTTTCTGATGCTGATTATCAGCAGGCGCGTAAAACGTCTGGTTTGTCGCTTTCGGATATCCGCGTGACAGATGCCACGGCGATGGAACACATCCAGCGCGTTGAAGAGATGGCACAGGGAAGAATAACTACATACACAGAAGAGAAAGAACGGGCACTTCAGCAGTTAGAGATGGGCGATGAGCTTAAACCTGGGGTCATCAAGCGCGTGAAAGTCTATGTTGCCAGCAAGCGTCCGATTTCTGTGGGCGATAAGATGGCAGGTCGCTATGGCAATAAAGGTGTTGTTGCCAAGATCTTGCCTGAAGAGGATATGCCTTATCTGCCGGACGGCACACCCGTTGAATTGGTGCTGAACCCCTTGGGCGTGCCATCTCGAATGAACGTCGGTCAAATCTTGGAAATCCATCTTGGATGGGCATGTCATGAACTCGGCATCCGAGCTGAGTCCCCTGTATTTGATGGGGCGACTGAGGAAGAAATTTTTCAGATGCTTGGTAAGACAGATCTCCCGGAACGTAGTAAGCAAACCGGTAAGAGTATTCTCTATGACGGCAGGAGCGGCGAACCGTTCGCGCAAGAAGTGACAGTCGGACATGTCTATTTCCTAAAACTGAACCACCTTGTTGCAGATAAGATGCATGCTCGCTCCACTGGACCTTACTCACTCGTTACGCAGCAACCCTTGGGTGGTAAGGCACAGCACGGCGGACAACGACTCGGTGAGATGGAGGTTTGGGCGTTAGAAGCTTATGGCGCAGCCCATACACTCCAAGAAATGCTCACTATCAAATCGGATGACGTTCTTGGCAGAAGGGAAATCTATGAGTCGATTGTGAAAGGACTCAATCCGGAACCACCCGGCACGCCGGAATCTTTCAAAGTCCTCGTCCGTGAACTCCAAACGCTCGGACTCCATGTATCACTCGACGAGGATCCTGATGACCCTGAGGCTTAGTCTGAAAAAAGAACATTGGATGAGTTTCCCCTATTTAGATGACCCAGCAGCAGCAGGGTCAATCGTGGCGATTCCGCCTCGCTAAAAATAACTGAGATCGCAATTACCTACAAGAGGTGCAAACCGCACCGGACCCAGTAGGTTAATCGTAGCGACGGACCTGTTTAAAAAGGAGAACTGATGAACACGGCATTTGACAGCATCTCCATAAAGATAGCTTCGCCAGATCAGATTAAAGATTCTGCGAAGCAGACCAGTTGCAGGCGTAGGAATCCTGCTGATGCTACAGATGGTCCCTTCATATGCCCGGAGAAAGGTACATGTAACTGTGGTGAGGTCAAGAAGGCTGAAACGATTAACTATCGTTCCTTTCGACCCGAACCCGAAGGACTTTTCTGTGAGGCTATCTTTGGACCCCAAAAGGATTGGGAATGTAATTGTGGAAAGTATAAACGCATTAAGCACAAAGGCGTAATATGTGATCGTTGTGGTGTTGAAATCACGCAACAGCGCGTCCGTAGGGAACGACTCGGCTATATCCAGCTTGCTGCCCCTGTTTCTCATATATGGTACTTCAAAGGTATTCCATCGCGTATCGGCACTTTCTGTGAACTTTCTTCACGCCAGGTTGAGCTTGTCCTCTATTTTGATGCATTTATCGTCGTTGAAGTTACCGACCCAGAATGTCCACTGGAGCCTCGACAGGTCCTAACCGAGATGGAGTATTTGGAGTATAGTAGCAAGTACCAAGGTGGATTTCGCGCTGGCACTGGTGCTGAAGTTATTCGCGAAATTTTGGGCAGTATTGACCTTGAAGAAGAGATAAAAAGGTTAACCGAGATTTTGGAAGAAACCACGAGTCACCAGAAGAAACTTAAAGTCGCCAAGCAACTGAAGCAGATAGCCGAATTTGCGGAGGTTGGACAGCGGCCTGAGTGGATGATTCTGGATGTGATTCCTGTTATTCCGCCAGATTTACGACCACTCGTTCCTCTCGAAGGTGGACGCTTCGCTACCAGTGATCTCAATGATCTCTATCGTCGGGTCATTAATCGCAACAATCGACTCCGTAAGTTGATACAGCTCCGTTCGCCAGAGGTGATTCTCCGGAACGAAAAACGGATGCTCCAAGAAGCTGTTGATGCGTTCTTCGACAACGGGCGACACGGTAGACGTGTCACCGGTCCCGGTAATCGTCCCCTCAAGTCGCTTGCGGATGTCCTTAAAGGTAAGATTGGACGATTCCGCCAGAATCTTCTCGGAAAACGGGTTGACTATTCTGGACGTAGCGTTATCGTTGTGGGACCCGAATTGGGGCTACACCAATGTGGCATTCCGAAACGGATGGCGGTGGAATTGTTCAAGCCGTTTATCATAGAGCGACTCCAAGCGCATAACCACGCACAGACAATTAAGCGCGCTAAGCATTTCGCCGAGCAGATTGATCCCGATTCTCCTGTATGGGAAGTTGTAGAGGAAGTTATCGCTGACCATCCCGTCTTGCTCAACCGTCCACCGACATTGCACCGACTTGGCATTCAGGCGTTTTTACCTGTCTTGGTAGAAGGCAAATCGATCAGAATTCCGCCACTTGTTTGTAAAGCATTCAATGCTGATTTTGACGGAGACCAGATGGCAGTTCACGTGCCTCTCACCGTTGAAGCGCAAGCTGAAGCGAAACTCCTGATGCTCAGCAGTCATAATATTCTCAAGCCCTCACACGGTGATCCTATTGCTGTTCCCGAGCTTGACATGGTGCTTGGTCCGAGTTTCCTCACGAAAGAATTGCCCGGACATGCTGAGGACGCCGCGCTCTTACACACTGCTTATTCAAGGAACGATGCTTCTGCCTTTGAGCCACTTCGTGACAGAGACTGGTATTACCGTCGTTATGCCCACTCAGAAGAGGTTATAGCTGCCCATGTAGCCGGTCAGGTTAAACTGCACGACGGTATCCAACTCTTCTGTGCATCTAATGGAAACGGGAGAACTACAGAACCGATTCTCACGACGGTCGGTCGGGTCATCTTTAACGAGGTTCTACCACACGAGTTACTTTGGGATGACGAGCATTCACACCAGCGTGTCCAATTCTTCAATGCCGAAGCTGGGGGCAGGAACTTATCTGACCTGATCCATCGCTGTTTCAACGAATTGGGAACACGTGCCACAACTCAGGTGCTTGAGAAGATCCAAAAGCTTGCTTTTGAGTACGCAACGCTGAGTGGTATTTCACCGGGCATTAAAGACTACCTGACACCTACTGGTCGGAACACATTGGTGGACCAGGCGCAGAAACAAATTGACTCGCTCCTTGATGGTGCTTCGGCAACTGAACGAGAAGAATTTGAAAACGAGCAGATTCGCATCTGGTTTAGGGCACTCAGAGAGGTTGAGGATTTGATGTTTGATGAGTTGCCGAAGGAAGAAGCACCACTTGTTGAGCGTGGAGACCCGCGTAAGGTTCATCCCTACGTTGATCCCGGCGGTTTAGAGATAAGTGATAAAACTGTAGAAAACTTCAGTCCAGTGCATATCATGGCAGATAGCGGTGCTCGTGCCCGAAAGAATCCGTTTGTACAAATCAGTGCAGTCATCGGATTGAAGGCAAAACAGAGTGGTGAAATTCTCATTCCACCGATTACCTCTTCCTATCGTGAAGGTCTGGGTGTACTTGACTATTTTAACTCTACCTATGGATCGCGTAAAGGTCTTGTGGATACAGCAATGAAAACCGCTGCGTCCGGTTACCTAACCCGGAAGCTCGTAGATGTCGCACAAGATGTCCGTGTTACGCTTCCAGATTGTGGGACTCTTAACAGTATCCAGAAATTTCCCACAGATGGAGGGGACCTTGCCTTTAAAATTAATGGACGTGTGGCTGGCGAAGATGTCCTACATCCAGAAACTGGTGATGTGCTTGTTCCCGCTGATGACGTCATATCCGCACAGAAGGCGGAAGAGATTGAAAAACTTGGCATAATGGTGGTGAAGGTACGCTCTGTACTTACTTGCCAAGCCGACGAAGGCGTCTGCGCAAAATGCTACGGCAATGATCTCACAACGAACAGCCTTGTTAATGTTGGTGAAGCAGTTGGTATCATTGCTGCGCAATCTATCGGTGAACCCGGAACTCAGTTGACTATGCGGACATTCCACACCGGCGGTGCTGTCGAAGACGTTTCTGAAGCGCGTCAGCGCAGGATTTTATCTAAAGCCACTGGAACCGTACGTTTTCTCGATTTTCAACCTGATCGCACAGTGAGAAAAGAGGGTGAATTCTGGATAGCCACCGAAAATCGAACCAGCCTTGATGAGCCTGCCTACAAGGTTCTACGGGTTAACCATCCCGACTGCTCGTTGGTCTCAGGCGAACTCCTCAGCGAGAAGCAGTATGTAGAAAATACAGAACGCTATAAGGGTTTTAATACCAAGACGTGGCAGTATCGAGTTACTGATGTTTTAGATAATGACTGCCACTTGGAAGTCGATGATCGGTTATCGCAGGCGGAATACGCTAAAGCGCAAGAGGAATACGGTTTCCAGCGTTTCGCAAAACTGCACTACCGCGTAATTGAGGTGCAACATCCACGGGTTGAGGTAGTTTCTGGCGACCTCCTTACTGAAGATGAAGTGGAAACATTAAGGACGGAGATTCGGCACGGATTTGATGGAGAGTGGCACTATTTAGATTCAGAAACGGATGCTCGTCTTGCCGAGGAGAATCTCACTAAAACAGCCAAGGTTGATGCTTCTCTTGATGGTGAAGAAGGTGATGCGAACTTCAAACGGATTTACCGTGTAACAGAGAAGACAAGCAAAGCCTTCCCATTTGAAGTCGGGGATGAAGTGCCAACGGAAGAAATTACGCCATGGCTCACTCCTTTTGAGGTAGATGCAAAGCCAGTCTACGTTATGACGGCAGAGGTGGTTGACGCACCTTCTCTGCTGAAACAGCCGACTTCGTTGGGTGATGAGACACCCACGGATGTTCCAGCCCTTACAGTTGGGCAGGAATTAACGGAACGTGAATACACTGAAGCCCGCGCCCAGTACAAGCAGCTTGAACACGCATTTAAAGTTGAAAAAGAGGAGACTGAGCGGTACGACGTTAATGCCGTGTATCATCCCGACTGTCCTTTTGAAGTCGGAGAGGAATTAACAAAGGCTGCGGTAGAACGCGCACATCGGCGATACCCTGGTTTTGAGGCACCGCCACTGCGACACCGTGTCATGCAGGTATATCATCCCGACTGTCCTCTCAAACCCGGAGAGTTGCTTACGGAGAGTGAGAAGAAGCAGTTTGGCATACAATATCCTGCTGTTGCCGTTGATAAAAAAGAGTCGGAAATCGCCAGTGATGCCATTAAGGCAGAACGCATGTATCGTGTCACCGCTCTTAATCGCGATGATTGCCCATTCGAGGCAGGCGCGGAACTCTCATCGAAGGAAGTCACCGTGTACCGTCGCCAATACAAAGGGTTTGATGTTGAACCCTATTTTGAGGTGACAAAGGTTGAAGACGGGACTACAATACTAACTGTTGGTCAGCGTCTCACGGAAGCCGAGTACAAGGCATTCTTGAAGTCGGATACCCCTCTCACAGTGGAATTCACGAAAGGGTACAAGGTTCTCAGCGTCCATCACTCTGACCTCAAGAAGGAATTAGAGGTCGGTGATGAACTGACCGAAGATAAGTACAAGTCGTACAATCGAAAGTTCAAGGGTTTCGATGCTATAATAGACAAGTACCGAATCCTTGGCGATGAACGGAATATTGAGGAATCTCTTGAACCGGGCGTTGAACTTTCCGCGAAGGAATACCGTGATCTCAAGAAGGAAAGCCAGCGGCCGACCTACACTCTCACTAAGATTTACCATGCGGGCGTTATGACGACAGATACTCCTAATCCTAATAGGGACTACGAATTGGAGCGCGCACGTTTTGTCCCCAGAGGACAACGGGATGTTGTTGACGCGGAGATTGCGTCTAATCAGCATCAAGACTCTGATAGCGCGAGCCGTCATCCTATATATAGTGAGGGAGATGAATTGTCGACGGCAGTGTCCGAAGGTATTGAGAAGGGTCTGTGCCCTGGATTTGAGGTAGATGAACCCGCACTGCGGATGCGTATTGAGGTAGAAACAGATAAGGGTGCTCGTGTGCCGCATGTCATTCCCTCGGATTACTCCTTCTCTTTGGCAGAAGGTGATAGCATCCGGGTGGGAGAAACGCTCGCGGAACTTCATGAAAGAACGGCGAACAGTGACATTGTAGCGGGTATCCCGCGCGTCACAGAACTATTTGAAGCGCGGCGTCCGAAAAGCGACGATGCCGCCGAAATCGCCGAGATTGAAGGATACGTCCGATTTGCAGGCACGAAGAATGGTGTGCCCAACTATCGCATTGAGCATGAAGGGTACAAGAGTCGTCTCTATCCGATTCCTGATGAAAAACGTCGCGTCGCTGAAAGCGATTGGGTGAACGCCGGCGACACGCTTACCGATGGATTCCTCAATCCTCACGATATTTTGCGTATCGGGCGGACTACAATCGAGGGCGTATCTGTTGAAGGCGAGGAAGCGGTCTGGGCATACCTTGTTGATGAAGTCCAAATAGTCTACGGGGCAGGCACTATCAACGATAAACACATTGAGACAATAGTCAGACAGATGTTGACTAAGATTCGCATCACCGAACCTGGCGATGCAAACTTTTACCCCAATGATGAGGTCCAGCGTAAAGAGTTTGAACGCGTCAATAATGAAGTTGAGGCAGCCGGTGGGGCACCCGCTACTGGTGAACCGATTCTCCAGAGCATTAGTAAAGCCTCCTTAAGCACTGATAGTTTTATCTCTGCTGCATCCTTCCAGCAGACGACAAAAGTCCTAACAGATGCCGCTGTCAGTGGACAAACTGATAAACTTTACGGGTTGAAAGAGAATGTCATTCTCGGACGCCTCATTCCGGTAGGTAGTGGATTTTCTGGTTTCCGAAACTTAGAGGTCGACACCGATGACACTGATCTTGCGGAAGCCAGCGATGATGAGGGTCGGGTTAAATCAAAGAAGAGTTCTAGAAAGGGTAAGACAAAAACCTCTGAGACAACTGGGGAGCAAGGTGTTTATCTTGCGGATGGGTCTTCCTCAATATCTCCAACAGATGTTGGGGATACAGTTGTCGTTTTGGATGATGAATAATGTCCAATGAAGACGGTTTTGACCTTATAAATGAGTGGAATTTGATATAATCTGTTCCTTTCAGTAAAACCAAGTGGGAGAGTAAAAGGGAACTTTAACGGTTCCCTTTTACTTTATATGGAACTACTTTGCTTGTCCTAAATTCGGTCGTGTCATGTCTCCCGGCACAACAAGTTCGTCAAACGCCTCACCTGTCAATACCTCTAATGTGATAGCAGCCTCGCGAAGCGTACATCCGTGCTCATGTGCGTATTGTGCCACCTTAGCTGCTTTGTCGTACCCGATATGTGGTGCCAACGCTGTTACAAGCATCAATGATTCTGACAAGTGTCGTCCAATCATTTCAGTGTTCGGGACGATACCCTCAACGCAATTCGTTCGAAATGATTCACAAGCATCACCGAGGAGTTGTATGGATTGCAAAGCGTTATAAGCGATCACGGGCATAAACACATTCAATTGCAACGTACCGTTTGCACCCGCAAACGCCAATGTAGCGTCGTTTCCGATAATCTGTGCACATACCATTGTGACGGCTTCACACTGCGTTGGGTTCACTTTTCCTGGCATAATGGAACTTCCTGGCTCCATCTCAGGAAGCTGCAATTCACCAAGTCCACACCGAGGTCCCGAAGCGAGCCATCGAATGTCATTTGCTATTTTGAACAAACCCACGGCAAGTGTTTTCAACGCGCCGCTGGCACTCACCACTGCATCCCTGGATGCCAATGCTTCAAACGCATTTGGTGCACGTTTGAGTTGAGCTATTCCCGTTGTTTCCGCCAGCTTTGCCACAACCTTTTCCGTATAATCAGGATGTGTATTCAACCCGGTACCGACGGCTGTGCCGCCAATAGGGAGTTCACAAAGATGTGGAAGTGAAGCCTCAATGCGCTGTTCTGCTGCGGTAAGTTGTTGAGCGTAAGCACTGAACTCCTGTCCGAGTGTGAGCGGTGTAGCGTCCATCAGATGCGTTCGTCCAATCTTAACGATCTCACCAAACTCGGATACCTTCTCCGAAAACGCTTCTTTCAGAGCAGTCAGTCGCGGCAACAAGTGGCTTTGAATTTGCCGGACCATTGACAAATGGATGGATGTGGGGAAGACATCGTTTGTCGATTGTGATTTATTGACATGGTCGTTCGGATGAATCGGATCTTTACTGCCCATTTCGCCACCGAGCGACTCAATTGCCCGATTCGAGATGACTTCATTGACGTTCATATTTGTCTGTGTGCCACTACCTGTCTGCCAAATGCGGAGTGGAAAATGATCGTCTAAAGTGCCATTGATAACCTCTTGTGCTGCGTTACTAATTGCCTCGGCAAGTCGTGGTTCAAGTAAACCGAGATCCGCATTGACTTGGGCAACTGCCTGTTTGATAGTGCCGAGTGCCCATATAGCGGCACGTGGCAGGCGTTCGTCCCCAATCTTAAAATTCTGGAGAGCACGCTGCGTCTGTGCCCCCCAATATCTGTCATCTGGGACATGAAGCGTCCCCATACTGTCTGTTTCAGTTCGCATTTTCTATTTATGCCTTTCGTTACGTAGAGTTCTTAGCCATGTGCATTCCAAGGTGGCTTATGATATTCACAATTTTACCGTACTTTCGACTGATATTTCAACATGAAATCCGCGCTTTGTTGAGAGGTTTATAACCCCGATTCTATCCATGAGATCCGCTCTTGCAGGAGGGGTTTGTAACCCCGATTCTATCCATGAGATCTACGCTTTGTGGGAGGGGTTTGTAACCCCGATTCTTTACATCCTTTTCGTCTGAATGGGATTGCACAATTTAAAGCCCTGTAGGGTATCCAAAATACAGGGCTTCTTCCAATTAGATAAAAAATAATTATAACGTTTTAAAGTTTTGAGAAATAAGTCTCAGCTCGGAAAGAACACTGTTAAACAATTCGAGTTTCTTCTTTATAAGCCTATCCTCACTTTCTCGCATAGACTCAAGCATGTCAGTAATTGATTTGTAAGCGATAGTTGGTGGAACATTATCCTCAGGTTGGAAAATAATTTTCTGGTTGTTCTTCATAGTTATAACAACCTTTTCCTCATCTTCCTGTAGCAATGTTACTGTGGAGATCTCTCTTAAATCCAGACTAATGTTGCCGGATTTAAACCACATAATTTTTCACCCCCTTTCCATGAGTCCGTTGTGTTCAGTTTCAGTTGTACCATACTCTTGTCGGAGGCAAGTGAAGGCAACCTGACCACAAATTATATCACAAATACTTTGTACGTCAATCAGATTTTTCCGATAAAATTTGCTATTTTCTCTTAGACATGTTATAGTTAAAATATGGGGAAAAGTCGTGGAAATCGTTGGGCTACAACGAACTAAACTTTCATTCTATCCAACTGAGGAGTCGTATCGCGAGTGGATTCAACATTAGCCAATCCGTATCTGACAAACGCTTTGACACCGCCACCGCCACAGACCTATCGTTATGCGCGTTGGGGCGAACGGGGTTACCATCCCGATCTACGTCCAATCTCGTCTGACAGCGAATGTGGGACTTTAATAGGCCAGATGGGCTGGGTAGGCGCACATGCGCACGCTCACGAATATTTATGGGCAACCGCTGGAAATATGGGCGCAGTTTTGACTGAGGCTATTGACGAGGCATGTCTCATCCCTTATGAGGCGTCACCACGTTACCAATTGCCGCCCCAGATTGTTGTTAAAGGGTTAGCTGGCAGACACGTGCTACTTACAAAATCGGGTTCACGTTTAGACATGATTGGCATTGAACATCCCGCACTTAATATAACGCTCATTGAAGTCGAACCAGATGGTGTGCATTATCGCATGCGCTTCGGCACGCCAGATCAGGCAACTTTGAATCTAAATCAAGACCGCGTTGCACCACCAGCACCGACAAGTGAAATGTTTCATTATCTTCTCATTTTTGAACAGCTGGAGAAACAAGGGTTTAATGCGCTCGTACATTTGCAACCAAAGTTCTTAAACCTGATTTCTCGTACGGAGCATGGCGCACCGGATCGATTTTACAACTTCCTCAGAGGATATGAACCAGAAACCCCGATTATATACGACGCCTCCAGTGGTATAGGATTCGTAGAAGAGCGCGCGCCAGGCATTCCAGAATTATCCTATGAGAGTCTAAGGCTCTTTCAGAATGGTGGGAGCCCAGAGCGATACATTCTCTACTGGGTAGGACACGGCACATTTTCAAGGGGTAGCGATCTACTTGATGCCTATAAACATGCCGAGTACTTTGAAGCCGCCGCACGGATGGCTTGGGAAGCAAATCAGCAGACTGTTAAGGCACAAGCTTATACAGAAGAGATTGTGAGTTGTATCTTGCGTGAATTCAATGCCAATCGTGAACCTAATCAACACTCGGATGCCGATATCCAAGATTCAGATACCCATGGGCAGTCTGAAAACGTCTATAATTATCCATAACGATATTTGGGCGGTGAGGTCGGTAACCTTGCTGATAGCGTAGACAGAACAGGCGTATTCTTTGAATGTGGAGGGACAACATACATGCAAGACCCAATTGATGTCCAAGACTTGGAACATGATAGGGTGGAAACTGAGGCAGAACCGACACGAGAGCAGCTGGAAGCACATCTTCGCGACAGCATCGTTGGAAGATATATCAGGAGTTATAACAAACGCTTGCGCATTCTCAGCCAAGAATTGGAGGAGATGCAGCAGCAGGTTGATGACAAGCTTACTCGTATAGACCAACATATTACCCAAGAAATGGCAGAGGTTAGGACTGACGTTCGCGGTCTGTCTGCTAAGCTTGGAAACGAAGAATCAGCGTTAACCTTGGACAAAATTGAGGGACTCATTGACGCAAAAATTGATGCAAGGCTTGACGGGATTACTGCACGCGGCGAGGCGGATCTCCAGAAATTGTCAACGCTAATAAATGAATTTGCCCACGAGTTCCAGACAGAAATTGATCGACTCAGCAACGAGACAAAACTCTTGCGGGATCAGGCACGTCGGAATCAGGAATCTCTACGCACGGAGTTAGTCTCTGAAACGGAAACGCTTGAAACCACAAAAGTTGATCGGTTAACCTTAGCGGAAACTCTGATTATGATCGGAATGAAATTGAAAGACGATGGCCTACTCGCTGAATACGGAATAAATCTGGACCTCGACGATGTCTTGGATGGAAACTCAGAAAATGACGACAGTTAAATGGACTGAGAGTCCCTTACGCGTTCCACAATACCAAAGATTTCAAGCGCACTTTCTAATTATTAGTAGTCTCTTGTGGGTGACGATCTTCGGTGGGGTTTCCGAAAGTGTTGCAGCAAATGAAACAGCTGCCTCGAACGTGATTTCAGTTCTTGCTGTCGGAGATATTACCGTCAGTAGTCGGATGACACCGCTGATTGAAAGGAAGGGGGCAGGTGTGTTCTTTGAAGGCACCGCCGCATTGATTCAGTCGGCGGATGTAGCTACCGCTTCACTGAACACAAGCATCTCTGAAAGAGGCGAACCACGATATGGCATCGAGAACCCGTTTCGAGCGGCACCGGGACTCGGAAGGGCAATTGCTAATGCCGGGTTTGACGCTGTCTCCTTAGCGACACCGCATGTGATGGACTTCGGTTTTGAAGCATTGGAGGATACTATCGCTGAATTGGAGGCGTATAACGTCAAGCCGATTGGGGCTGGTCCAAATGCTCAAGCGGCGAAACTTCCTGCATGGGTGACAGTCGATGTCGGGACAAAATCTGGACAAATCGGATTGCTGGGATACTATCGGGTGAATGAATTCACACCGTACACTGAGGATCCACTCGCTTATGCCGTTTATAGCGAAATGATAAACGCAGTCAAGCAGACACGAACGGAGGCAGCTCTTGTAGTTGTCTGGTTACACTGGGGAAGTCAAGGACGATCTACAGATGATACAATCGGTCGACAGCGAATTTTTGCACACGCGCTGATCGACGCTGGCGCAGATATGGTATTATGTCAGCAGCTTCATACCTTTGGCGGTATTGAGTTGTATCAAGGCAAACCTATCGTCTACAGCCTCACCGATTTCATCTATGATACCTACGATAAACAGCATGCACACATAGTTATCCCGAAGGCAACGTTTGAATCTGGCAAGCTGAAATCAATTGAGTTAATTCCGATCTTAACGGATCCTCCAAAGATACCCGTACGACCTGGAAAGCCTACGGAAACGCCAGTGACACCGGAAGTCGAGAATCAGTTTCCGAGCATCCTCACAGGAGAACTTGCAATAAAAACCTTACAGAACTATAGACAGCGCTGCGCGAAATTTGAAACGGAGGTAACCATTGAAGGCGAACGTGGATGGATTCGATAGTTAAGAGGAACAGGCGAGAATTCCTGATCAGGACGCTTCGATAAGGGTAAAAGGGAGAAATATGATGAGCAGTACGGAGCAGGTAGAAGGAATCTCCCAGTCGCAATTTGACTTCAGAGGTGAACGCGGTTTAACGCCTAAGGCATTTATCATCGCCTTGCTTCTGATCCCTCTTAACGTTTTCTGGATTATCGAATTGGAGGTAGTCCGTTATACACACCCGACATTAATCCATCCGCTGTCCAATGTCATTTTCATCATTTTTTGGCTGCTGGTATTCAGCGCAGTATTAGGAAAGTTTTCATCGAAACTGCGTCTGACACCTGCGGAATTGCTGACCATCTATGTCATGTTGTGTATTGTCTCTTCGCTCTGTTCGCACGATATGATGGAAATCTTGGTCACGATCCTTGGGCATCCGTTCCGGTTCGCAACATCCGAGAATGAGTGGCAACAACTTTTTTGGAAAGAACTTCCGACATGGCTAACCGTTCAAGATTCGAGTGTCTTGTCCGGATATTACGAGGGACAATCAAGCCTCTATCGTGAAGCACATCTCACTGCTTGGGCGGGACCTGTTGCGTGGTGGACAATTTTTATTTTCGTGTTGATGTTCGTCATGTTGTGTATCAACACACTTCTCCGCATCCAGTGGACCGAGCGTGAACGGTTAACCTATCCGATTATCCAACTGCCGCTTGCGATGACGGAGGCGAATACAAGTTTTTTCAAAAATAAGCTGATGTGGTTGGGTTTCGGGATTGCAGCGGCTATTAGCATCCTGAATTTGCTGAATTCCATCTATCCGGCAGTCCCGTATTTGCCTGTTAAACGGCAGAACATTCATCAGTATTTTACAGGTCGCCCTTGGAACGCCATGGGTGGCGTGCGACTCTCGTTTTATCCTTTTGCAATTGGTATAAGTTTTCTTATCCCGTTGGATCTGCTTTTTTCTTGTTGGGCGTTCTATTGGATATACAAATTTGAGTTAATGGCGGGTAGCATCCTCGGCGTACGGAATTTACCTGGGTTTCCTTATGCTGACGCCCAAAGTTTCGGGGCATATATGGTGCTCCTCGGGGCTGCTGGGTGGGTCGGAAGAACGCATTTCAAGCGAGTTTTCATCGGAGTTATAGAGGGGCTCCGAGGCGCATCGAAAATCGATATGCGACGTGAACCGATGCCTTATCACATTGCCTTCCTCGGCATTGTGGGTGGGATGCTATTTTTGGCGGTGTTCTCTTATAAGGCAGGAATGTCGCTATGGGTGATACCAATCTTTTTCGGGCTATACTTTCTGCTTGCAATAATGATTGCCCGACTTCGCGCAGAGTTAGGGTTCTTAGTCCACGATTTACACAGAGTTGACCCGCACGGATTAATCGTGACAGCGTTGGGTACCCAGCGGTTGACGACCAGCACGAAAGCGGTGTTTTCGCTTTATATGTTCTTTAACCGAGCCTATCGAGCACACCCGATGCCTCAGGAATTGGAGGCTTTGAAGATTTCGGAGCGGCGCCAGATAAATCCGAGACATATCGCTGCTGCTATTCTCATTGCTACCCTCGTTGGCGCGATTGTCATATTCTGGCTACTTTTAGATAGTTACTACCGACATGGTGCTGAAACCGGTTATTATGGACCTTGGGCACTCGGCTTCGGCAGGGGGGTTTATAGACAACTTGAAAACTGGTTGAATTATCCACAAGGCACCGATGTTCCTGCCCTCGCTTTCGTGGGTGGTGGGGCAGGAGTCGCACTCGGGTTAACATTTTTACGCACTCGATTTCTGTGGTGGCCCCTGCACCCGCTCGGATACGCAATGGCAAATAGTTGGGGTATGTACAACCTCTGGAGTTGTCTTTTTGCTGCATGGGTGCTGAAAGCCATCGTCCTACATCAAGGTGGACTCAAAGCCTATAGACGCACCGTGCCATTCTTTCTCGGACTCGCGCTCGGAGATTACCTATGCGGGAGTTTGTGGAGCATAGGTAGTGTCCTCGCAAATACCACGTTGTATCAATTTTGGCCCTAATTGCAGGAATCGTTAATCTCGGAGAAATCGTGGGTTATCAAGCACCTGATGCGAACCGTGAGCTATAAAATATAGAATAGGAGAAAAAACATGGAAACCAAAGAGATAGAAGAAATAGAAGAGATAGAAGAGATAGAAGATACCATCGATCAAGAAAAACTCACGCGAGAACTGCCAGTCCTGCCGTTAGACGACCTGGTTGTTTTTCCATACATGCCCCCTGTCCCGCCCTTTCCTCCGCATCATGTTGCCCTCTCCGGAAAGATGGCGACCCAAGCTGTTCAAGACGCTATGGATGAGGAACGGATGCTTTGCATCTTTCGTCCGAAAAAGGATGATATTAAGAATATTACCCCGAGCGATCTCAGTCCGATTGGAAGTTTGGTTCACATCCTCCGTTATAAGACTGATGATAATGATGTCCTGTTTCTTGCACATGGACGTGAACGCGTCCGAATTGAAGAAATTTTACATAACGAACCTTTCATCAAAGCTCGGGTCAATATCATTAAGAGCGATGAAGAGGAACCTGACGTCGATGAGGAACTGAACTTGGAGGTTGAGGCACTCGTACGCAGCAACGATGAAACCTTCCAGCGTATTGTTCAGATGTCGTCCCGCTACCAAGAAGAATACGGCAGTATCACCAAGACTATGCTTGACGAACCCGGTCGATTCGCAGATTATATTGCCGCTGTCTTGGACTTAAAACCTCACGATAAACAACGCATTTTGGAGGCAGTAACTGTCTCTGAACGGTTGAACGCACTCGCCGTGATTCTCGCTAAAGAACTTGATTTGCACGAATTAGAAAGCAAAATACAAAACAACGCACAAGCCGTTATCAACAAAGGACAGCGTGAATACTACCTCCGAGAACAACTCAAGGCTATTCAGACCGAACTCGGTGAAGCAGATGACCTCGGACTTGAAATTGATGAGATGCGGGCACAACTCCGCGAAACTGAAATGCCGGACAAAGCCAAACAAGCAGCTGAAAAAGAACTAAAACGACTCTCCAAAATGCAGTCTTTCTCCCCCGAATCAACGGTTTCTCGGAATTACTTGGACTGGTTGCTCAACCTTCCGTGGTCTGTCAGTACCGATGATGTTTTGGATTTAACTGCTGCACAAAAGATTTTGGATGCAGATCATTACGATCTGGAGAAAGTCAAGGAGCGCATTCTCGAATATCTTGCTGTGCGTATGCTTAAAACGGAACTGAAAGGTCCTATCTTCTGTTTTGTTGGACCTCCCGGCGTCGGAAAAACATCGCTCGGTAGGTCTATCGCTCGCTCAATGAATAGAAAATTTGTGCGTATCTCATTGGGCGGTATGCACGATGAAGCGGAAATCCGAGGGCACCGGCGTACTTACATCGGTTCCATGCCCGGCAGAATCATCAAAGGACTCCGCCAAGCCGAGTCTAACAACCCCGTCTTTATGCTCGATGAGGTGGACAAACTCGGATCTGAT
This sequence comes from Candidatus Poribacteria bacterium, assembly GCA_958295815.1. GTDB lineage: Bacteria > Poribacteria > WGA-4E > WGA-4E > WGA-3G > WGA-3G. The sequence goes on from OY282374.1 coordinate 3,417,182, forward strand.
TTCCGAGGAGACCCGGCTGCCGCGCTTCTCGAGGTCCTTGATCCAGAACAGAATCACTCATTCACCGACAACTACCTTGATGTACCTTTCGACCTATCGAAGGTGATGTTTGTTACAACGGCGAATCAGCTCCATACGATTCCGCCACCATTACGTGATCGAATGGAGACGATAGAACTCCCTGGTTACACCGCCAACGAGAAATTGATTATCGCTAAACAATACCTGATTCCGCGGCAATTGGAGGCGAATGGACTGAAAAAGAAACTGATAAGCCTTAGAGCTACGGCTATTAGGAAAGTGATCGGCGAGTACACCCGCGAAGCAGGTGTCCGCAATTTAGAGCGTGAACTCGGCACCCTCTGCCGAAAAGTCGCACGCCGTGTTGCCGAAGGGAACACCGAACGAACAATCATTACAGATAAGGACATTCCATCGTATTTAGGTCCCGCGAAATTCGATTCTGAAATTGCCAGTCGAAAATCCGATGTCGGTGTTGCCACCGGTTTATCTGTCACACCCGCGGGCGGTGAAATTCTCTTTATTGAGGTTGCCGCTACTAAGAAAACGGATGACCGTGCACAACTTCGCATTACCGGACAGATCGGTGATGTCATGCAAGAATCGGCGCAAACCGCACTGAGTTATGTCAAGTCTCAAGCGGATACGCTCAAATTTGACCCAAACGTTTTAGAAAACGATATCCATATCCATGTGCCTGCAGGGGCGATTCCGAAGGACGGTCCTTCGGCTGGTATTACGATCGCAACTGCCCTTGCCTCTATTGCCACTCGGCGACGGATTAGTCCTAAAATCGCTATGACAGGTGAGCTTACGCTCAGGGGTAGGGTGCTTCCTATCGGCGGCGTGAAGGAAAAAATCCTCGCGGCGAAGCAGGCAGGCATCAAGAAAGTTATCATGCCACAAGGCAACGAAAAACACTTTATTGAAGTGCCTGAAGACATTCAAGCAGGTGTTGAATTTCTATTTGTTGAACATGTCACAGAAGTTTTCACGGAGATATTCATGTCGTAGTATCCACTGTCTCAAGGAGACTTGGGCTTGTGCTTCGTATTATCAAAACAATCACAAGCCATAAACACAAAGGAGACGGGCTTCCTTCTCTGCCTAAAGACAGGGATTTCAGCCCGAAGAACCGATGAGACACCTATTGACAATAGCAGTTGGAAAGCCACATGCTAACGCTTTCTACATCGGTCGGTTTGTTACGCTTGCTGTTCTGGTTCTGTTTACTGTTTCACTCACAGCACAAGCGAACATGACTACAAATCCCGCCTCTACAACTCCTCCCTATTTCCTCAAAGACATTGCACCTATCCTTGATAAACAGGGATGTTCAGCTGGCATGTGCCACGGGAAATTCGGCGGACAAGGCGGTCTAAACCTTTCGTTGTTAACCTTGAATCCCGAATCAGATTATGAACCCATCGTCCACCATAATCGCGGTAGGCGTATAAATTTGCTTGAACCAGATCGGAGTCTCTTTTTTCTTAAACCCACTGGGCAAGTGCCACATGAAGGCGGATTGCGGTTTGAACCTAATTCAGATATCGCATTAACTATTTTACGATGGATTGAAGCGGGCGCGCCATTTTCTGAAGACGAACCGCGCTTGAAAAAACTCGAAATTGAACCAAGCACTGTTGTCTTATCCGATGTCGGAGAGACAGCACAACTAAAGGCACTCGCCTATTTTTCTGATGGTTCTGTTGAGGATGTAACCGAAAAAGCCGTCTATGAGTCCAAGGACACACCTGTTGCTGAAGTATCCGCCACGGGTGAAGTGACAAGCGTTCGTTGGGGAGGCACTGCGATTATCGCTCGCTTCTTGGGTGTTGTTGACGCATCATTTGTAACAATCCCACGGGCTTCTGAAACAGACACCGGATCACAGGATGTTCAATTCATACCCAACAACTTTATTGATGAGTTTGTCCTTGAGAAACTCAAAAAGCTAAACATTCGTCCGTCTATGCTGGCGACTGATGATATTTTTCTTCGCAGGGTCTATTTGGACACAATCGGGAGGCTGCCGACGTCTGACGAGGTCAAAACGTTCCTCGCAAATACGCATCCTGATAAGCGCTCGAAGCTCATTGATATGCTTCTTGAAACACCAGAATGGGTGGACCTTCGTACGCTCAAATTAGCCGATATGTTGCGGATCCATCCACGTAGGTTAGGGAACGGGGCGTTCGGTGAGCGTGGCGCAACACTCTTTCACGAATGGGTACGCGAGGCTGTTACGCAAAACGTACCTTATGATGATGTTGTCCGAAAATTGATTACTGCACGAGGCAGCACCTATCAACACGGACCTACAAACTACTACCGTATTGAACAACAACCTGCAGGTAGGGCAGAGACCACGGCGCAAGTATTTCTCGGTATTCGATTGAGTTGTGCAAGGTGTCACAAACATCCGTTTGACCAGTGGACAACCGATGACTATTGGAATTTCGCTGCCTTTACTGGAAAGGTTGGAACTCGCGGCGGTGAACTCTATAACGAACAGGTTATCTACTATAATCCGACAGGACGTGTTATAAATCAGTCTGTTCAGGGCAACCGTGGTGAGATTGCACAACCGACTTTCCTTGGAGGTGAGTCACTCTCTTCTGATTACCAGGGTGATGTCCTGCAAGTCCTCGCAGACTGGATGACCTCCTCAACAAATCCATACTTCGCCAAAGCGACTGTGAATCGTCTCTGGAGTCAATATTTCGGCAGAGGCATCGTTGATCCTGTTGACGACATGCGCGCTACGACGCCACCCAGTGTTGAAGGGCTTCTTGAAGCGTTAGCGGATGACTTTGTACATAGTGGATTTGATATGAAGCACATTATCAAACGGATTCTCAACTCGCGTACGTACCAACTCTCCGCTGAACCAAACGAGACGAATCAGTTAGATGACCGGTTCTTCTCACGCTTCTATCCACGTCCGATGGTCGCACAGATTTTATTAGATGTCTTAAACGACGTTACAGGAACCCACGAAAAATATGGGCGTTACCCGAATGGCACGCGTGTTGTGGCACTGCCGTTACCGGTGAGTTCGCGTTTCTTGTCGCTCTATGGTCGCTCTACTCGCGAGTTCCTTGGCGATTTAGATCCGAAACTTGAACCGACGCTCACCCAAGCACTCCACATGATTAATTCCAATTATGTGAATAAAAAGTTGCGGAGTTCTAGTGGTGCGCTTAAGCGTTTAATGAAGGAAAAACCTGACAATCGGGAACTCATCACCGAGTTGTATCTCAGCACATTGAGTCGATTTCCAACGGATACAGAAATTAAGACCGCTGAAGCGTATATCGGAGATAGTCCTGAACATCGCACCGGATGCGAAGATCTCTTGTGGGCACTGATTTCATCTCGGTCGTTTCTCTTTGTCCGCTAAACGAATGCTCCACCTCCGCTGGCGAGGTTGGATACCTCGTTATCTATCACCTATAATTTGTAGGAGGGGTTTCTAACCCCGACTCTTTGCAAATGTCCGTGTAATCGTAGGTTTTACTATAAAATATTTCTGTTGACCCCAACCGATACACTATAATCCCTTAGTGGAGGATACAAGGATGACGCGCCTAAAACGCTATTTCATATTCAGTCTCTCTTTACTACTTATGCTTGGAAACTTAGTCATACCAGCATTCGGACAGGGAGAGAAGAAAGCAGATCTGATTGGGCATTGGACCTTTGAAAAAGGTGCCGAATTGGAAGATTTGACCGGTCACTTTAGCGAGATTGATCTCTTAGGTGCCGATGTGAAGGATGGAAAATTGCGCATCGGCAACAATGAATGGGCAATGACCTCAGGCTATAAGGGACCTGACATCGGTCCTGACAAGACTTTGGTAACATGGATTTATTTAGATGATTTGAACGTCACAAGAGGTGCAACGTTGGCGGTCAATAAAAGTAGTGCGGACACCTTTGATGCCATAGTCTATGCGGAACGTCAACCGAAACGGTGGATGGCGGGCAGCAGCTTCTTTAGACGCACGCAGGACGCTATTCCCGGATTTGAGGAGAAAGAGACAGGGAAGTTGATTCAATTGGCGGTTTCCTATGAAGACGAGGGTGGAACCGCAAAGATTACCATATACAGGAACGGTGAGAGCATCGGCGGATATACGATGGGACCGATCGTATCTTGGGAAGCTGGCGATGTGGAAGCACTTTTCGGGCCCCGTGCCCTCATTGGCGGCACAGCACACGGTTGGGTTGTCGCTCGCATCGAAGATGCGAGAATCTATAACGCTGTTCTTAGTAAAAAAGAAATTAACAATTTAGTTGAGAACACACTCGATGTCGAAGCGCGTGGTAAACTCGCGACTGTCTGGGGAGTGCTGAAGCTTTCTAAGTAGCGGTTGAGTAGATGGTTATCCATTTCAAAAAAGGTAAACATCAGTGGAAGCACAAGCCGGATACACTCACCTGTGTTCGAGATGATGGAAGTGTTACTTGGACGCATCTTCATCGTGGATTTGTACGGCACGACTTCGCACACTACGTCATCGAAACAACTCTCGGTCTTGGAAACGCATTTTTCGGTCTCGTAGCAAAAGGGTATGACATCCCCGATTTCAACGCACCGAAATCAACGCGTCCTTTTGAAATTCCCATAGAGGCTATGAACCTTGAACCAGTTGTGGCACTGCTGCAAGCGGATTCGTCGGACGGGGAGACAGGGCGTGACGGTTTGTTTGAATGCCACAGCGCGTCGCTACCAATGGACATCACAGACGAGCAGCTAAAGGTAATGCGACAGAGGTTGCGCGTATTATTAGAGCGATGGCGCGATTTACAACCCGGAGAGTCAATGGCATTACGGTTTGTAGTAAAGCCTGAAAATAAGTAAACATTTCAGTAACTTGTGGGAGGGGTTTGTAACCCCGATCTTCTTTTTTAGACTCACCATCGCCGCTGGCGAGGTTTCTAACCTCGCCAATTGATTATAAAACGCAAAACGCCATAGAGTGTTCCTGTTACGGCACAGCGGAGTGTGCCTACTACTACACCCTATGGCGTTTATATATTTTAACAAAATCACGAACCGTTGTTCTTCATTAATCGCTCAACGATCTGTTCAACGGCACCCTCCGCACGTTCCCGAATCTGATCTGGCGTCAGACTCTGGATCGGATGCGGGACGGTCAGTGGTTCCAAGTCGCTATGACCCAACACACGCGCCTGTACTTTTCCTGCAGCGAAAAAGACCTCTGTACAAACCGCTACGCTTGGCACACCACGCTCCTCTAAAACACTTCCATCGTGCATACTGCACGATATACAAGAGCCTCAGTCGGCAAGTCCTTCAATAACAAAGTCTGCCTGCTCTGCCAGTTCAGCGAGCAATTCCGTTGGTGCAGGACGCGTAAACGTCGGTTTCTTGACATGAATCACTTCGGCAAGGTTAAACCGTTCTTGCATTAATTCGGCAATGCGGTCGAGAAAAATGTCACTGCCGTTTTTTGTGATGTTCAGCAGACCCATCACTTTTCCATCAAGGCTATCGAGCCGCGGTGCGAGAAATTTCGCCGCCGCATCGCCTTGGGAGGTCGGATCAAGTAAGGTAGCATTTGGCATAAGAAAACCTCAATGTTTTTGCTATTATATAGATTAACGGGATGCTTCTATCTGCAGCTGCTGCGACTTTGCCATCGCGTCTTCTGCTTCTTGAATCATCCCTTTTCGTTGGTAACACACAGATAAGCTGGTATAGGCAAGCGGATCCTTGGGGTTGATTTCTATTGCCTTCTGGATAGCCTCAATGGCTTCATCGTATAGACTCATCCGTTCGTATGCGTGTCCCAACCCAAGAAATCCCTCGATATAGTCTGGATAGGTATCTGTTAATTTTTTGAAAGCGTTAACAGCCGCTTCAAGATCATTTTCCGCAAAGCGAGTAAGCGCATCATCGTAGAGTTCTGCTTCGGTTGGCATCTTTTGTTCCTTTGAGATACGAGTTTAACAGAATTTTATCAGAATAGGCGGTAAATGTCAACTATTAAACGGCTCTGAGAAATCAGTTGCACACCAAATTGTGAGTGATTAACGAGCAATTTGTCTTTGCTTTACATTCCGTTTTGCGATATGCTGTAGAATATATTTTTCCCAAACCTATCAGGGAGTTACTGAATTGCGGAATTACGCTGAGATTACGAAACGATTGGAACACTTGGAAGTACCGATAGAAATCCTCGGTACTGTCCACAATTACCCGATACATCAGATCCACTTATCATCTTCGGCAGATACGCCAAGACCTATCCTCGTCACAGGTGGTGTACATGGTGATGAACCCGCTGGCGTTGAGGCAGTCTTACAGTTCCTTGAGCGAGACAACACCACACTCCTGAAAATGTTCTCTTTCATAGTGATTCCGTGTATCAATCCCTACGGCTATGTTCACAACACACGTGAGACGGTTAACGGCGTAGACATCAACCGCGCTTTTGAAGCAGAAGATGTTGCCGAAGTAATTATCGTTAAAAAAGTACTTGCTCAAACCCAATTCTCACTCGCGATAGACTTCCACGAAGATTACGATGCGACCGGATTTTACCTTTATGAAGGCAAGCGCGACGAGAAATACATCGGACCCGATCTCGCCACTGCTGCAAAAACCATTGGTCCAATAGATCCAGAAGATCCGGGTGAAGATGCTCCAAATCTCGCCGAAGGGGTCTACAAAGTCGCCGACTCATGGGGCACCGAGGGCTTGGCACCTTACCTGTTGCATTTTCATAGCGAACATGTTATCATCTCCGAAACACCAACAGTCTGGCAACTTGAACAACGCGCAGCACTCCATTTAATGGTATTGGATACCGCGCTAAGTACCCTATCAGAAAAGGAATTATAAATGGAAGATCAACAAATACTGTCAAATGTCAATACCGCTTCTCAGCCTTCAGCACTCAAAATCACTGACATGCGGATCGTTCGGACCCAAACAGGCGGTCCCATCTTGAAATTGGACACAAACCAAGGCATTTACGGTCTCGGTGAGGTCCGCGATGGCGCGAGTCCGACGTATGCGTTGATGCTCAAAACCCGAATTTTGGGTGAAAATCCGTGTAACGTTGATAAAATCTTTCGCCAGATTAAACAGTTTGGTCACCATGCCCGGCAAGGCGGTGGCGTCTGTGGGATTGAGATGGCACTAATGGACCTCGCTGGTAAGGCATACGGCGTGCCGTGTTATCAACTCGCTGGCGGCAAATTCCGAGACAAAATTCGATGCTATAGCGATACCCCGTCCCTCAGAGATCCCGAAGAAATGGGCAAAATCCTCCAAGAACGCATGGACAGAGGGTTCACCTTCCTGAAAATGGACATCGGTGTTGGACTACTTCGCGGCACTCCGGGCACGATCTCTGCACCAGCAGGAAATTTAGAAGCCTCTAACCTCATGCACCCCTTTACAGGCATCCGCCTGACCGAGAAGGGCATTGCTATATTATGCGAATACGTAGAAGTAGTTCGTGGCATCATCGGTTATGAGATACCGCTCTCGGTAGACCATTTTGGGCATATCGGCATTGAGGACTGTATCCGCCTTGCGAGAGCATTGGAAAAATACAATCTCGCGTGGTTAGAGGATATGGTGCCGTGGCAGTATACTGACCAGTACGTCCGTCTCTCAAATTCTTGTGCGACCCCCATCTGCACAGGTGAGGACATCTACTGTAAAGAGGACTTTATGCCGTTGTTTGAGAGCCGAGGGATTGCCGTCGCACACCCGGATATTGCAACATCGGGTGGAATCTTGGAGACGAAGAAGATCGGCGATCTGGCAGAAGATTATGGCATTGCGATGGCACTCCACATGGCAGGTACACCTATCTGTGCAATGGCGAGTGTCCACTGTGCTGCAGCGACATCGAACTTTATGGTGTTGGAGAACCACTCTGTTGACAATCCGTGGTGGGATGAAATGGTAACAGGCTTACCGAACCCGATTATCCAAGATGGTTATATCAATGTGCCAGACACGCCGGGGTTAGGTATCGACCTTAACGAAGAAATCATCCGTGAACATCTCCATCCTGAAGAAACGGACTACTTCGCGCCGACGACGGAATGGGATTCCGAACGTTCACACGATAGACTGTGGAGTTAGGGTTTTATAGGGGCGGATCTCCACATCCGCCCAACTTGATATAAACAAGCTTACTTTTAAAACCATTCCATAGGACTCACCTTACGGAATCACAGCAACATAAACCTGCGAATGCCCGGAAACATCTGAAGTATACACGACAGCCGTTTCATCAGGACTAAAGGACGGATGCGGATGCGTCCATTGCGGTCCATATACCGTATCCACCTTCATCTCCATCCAACTCAGCGCTTTCTCCCGATCCCCTGACTGTTGTGCCGCTGCCCAATCCTCAGCGAGCGCATAACGAGACGTTTTCCACTGGCTCCCACTCGACGAACTCTGCGGATAACAGATAGGCGTATGTTCGCCTGATTCCACATCAACCAGTCGTAAACCGACGTCGGGATGAACGGTATCACACAACACTTTCGTTCCATCGCGATTGCTGGCAATATGCCACGCATTGAAATCGGCAATCGTCTGCATCTGTAAAGTTTCCAGAGACATCCGACGAAGCGAGTAGGGCCAATGCGTTACAATCAATTCGTCCAACGCACCAAGAAAGGTTTCATGGACAAGAAACTCGTAGTTGTCGTGTTGATAGAGACTTCGGTTCTCTGTGCCATCTCGTTTAATAGTCCACATCCGAGGCGCAGGATCGCCAGAATACGCGATGAGATCGGGGTGTTTCGGATGAAATTGCGGATGGATAATCGTCTGATCAGGAGAAGTATAGATAACCTCGCCACCACTGCCATCGGTAGCAGTGACAGTAATGTGCGATTTATCGTCGTGCTTCATTGCTGTTACGATAAAGCGTTCATCTGCACTGACGCTACACTCACCGAGACCCCCGCCCGGAAATTCCGCAAGCACACGTTCCGCAAGCGTTCCAAGATGGATCGCTTTTATGGTATTTCCTTGTGTGTAAAAGAGTTCAGTGCCGTCTTTAGAGATTACACCAGAGTAGCCGTGGATGTCGTCGGCATCCGTCAGCTGTACAATATCACCGTTGGGAAATTCCAGTTTGAAAAAATTCGGCTTTCCTGAACGATAGGAGGTAAAAACAAGATACGCTTGATCGGGGGTAAACGAAGATGTCAGGAAGTAGAGATTATGGTTAATAGATGTATCGTTTGTAAGTTGATAAACCTGCGCGCCTGTTTGACTGTCTTGAAATTCACGTAATTCTGACGGGTGAACGGACGCTTTAGTGTATTTTGCCATAGGGCACTCCTCGTGAGTTTATTATAGTAGTAGGCATACTCCGTTATGCCGTAACCAGCATCTGATAGTAGCAGGCATACTCCGTTATGCCGTAACCAGAGGCTACAGATTGAACAAATAATCCAACAGCTGCTTGCCCTCTCGGAAATCAAAAATAATAATATCCGCACCAGCACGGATAAGGCGTTCTCGTTTGTCGGCGTTCATATTGTACATGTTATCCTCAACGGACGCAACACCAACAGCGATGGCTCCCACCGTTTTCGCATTTTCAATCTCCACATATCCATCCCCAACGATGAGCAATTCGTTCCTGCTAAGTTGGAAATCTGTAATGATCTTCTGGATAATCATGGCTTTGGAAAACTTTTTATATTCTCGCAACGCACCGTAAATCCCACCATCAAAATAATCTGCAACACCGAGGAGTGATGCTTCATTTTTCACAAATTCGACATCTGTCCCACTGGCGAGATAACAGTGTATCTCCATCTCACGCAGACTTTGGAGAAATTCCAGGGACATCGGTACACGAAGCGGGTCAGCAGGTAGTGTTCCTGCTGCGAGTCCAGCGATTCGCTCCTCAACCACGGGCAGCAATCGGCGATTATATTCGTCTTTGTAGGCAAGTGGTTCCTTGGGGGTTCCGCCGCGTTTCTCAATTTCTTCGCTTAGCTGCATCATCTGATAGATAGTCTGCTTACCGGTCAACCTATCCACGAATTCAACGACGAGTGCCTCAAGTTGTTCCTGTGATTCGGTGGTGTCTGTTTCGGTCTGAAGGCATTCAACCATCATCGGGACCATCACATTTTGCCAACCGTCTCGAATGAGGGAGATTGTTCCGTCAAAATCGAAGACAACATGACGGATATTCCCTGTTTGAATCTCACGATGGATCTCAACCGCAGTATTGTCCAAAAAAACGTTTTGCATAATTATCCTGAAAGTCCTTTAATCCTGTAAATCATGGTTCTGACAATCCACCACTGACGGCTGATGTCTGACTGCTGACTGCCACTATAAAAGGCGTTGATTTTCCCATTCTTTTCTGATAGTATAAGAGTGTTTAGATAGTTAAGCAAGCGTTTTTCTGTAATCTTGGTTATCCTTTAATCCCGTAAATCCTGGTTCGGACAATAGAAAATACACCATGAACGAAAAAGAGATTCTCAAAAAAATACAGCGTATTGAAATATTTACCGATCGCTTGGTCAACACCGTCTTCGCTGGGGAGTATGAGAGCGTTTTCAAAGGACAAGGGATTACCTTTGATGAGGTCCGCGAGTATCAGGTAGGCGATGAAATCCGGACAATCGATTGGAACGTCACCGCACGCATGGGACAAGCCTACATCAAAAAGTACGTAGAAGAACGTGAACTCGTCATGATGCTGGTTGTAGATATGAGTGCTTCGACCAGTTTTGGAAGTATCCCTGAGACGAAAGCCGAAATCGCTGCCGAAATCGCAGCGCTCCTCGCCTTTTCTGCTATCAAAAATAATGACAAGGTTGGGCTTATTTGTTTTACGGACACCGTTGAGCACTATGTCGCGCCACGGAAAGGGAGAAGACACGTCTTACGCGTCGTTCGGGATATTCTTCATTTTCAACCGAAACAGCCTGGCACAAATATTGAAGAGGCTCTAACCTTCACTGATCGTGTGCTCAAACCGCACAGTGTTGTGTTTCTCATCTCGGATTTCAAGGACGCCGGATATGAAAAGCAGTTACGTTTGACCAGTAAGCAGCATTCGCTTATTGCCATTACCTTACAGGACAGACGCGAGGTCGAATTGCCGAATGTTGGACTCGTAGAACTGGCGGATGCCGAAAGCGGAGAGACGATAGTTATTGATACTCGCTCCGAGCAGGCACGGCAATTGTATAAAGAGATTAATCAGCGCGCCGATGCAGAACGGAGACAGATTTTCCGAGCAAATCAGATTGATTCTATCCATATTAGAACGGATGAGCCGTATGTGAAACCGCTTATCAGATTTTTTCGACAACGTGCTGCCCGATCTTGATAGAGATACTCAGTTTTCTTGTAGGAGGGAACTCCGATTCCCGGCGTATTCTGTAGGAGCATTTCCCGCTAGGAACTTTCTAACCAAATGGGTTAAATATCCGACAAATGAATAGCCCTGCGGAATTGAAATCCATGAGATTATGAGCAAATTAGATGTCCGGAATTTAACGCAAACCTTCGCTCAGGAAGGCACTCAGTTGCAGGTGCTGGACGGCTTAAACTTCTCTGTTGATGACGGACAGTTCGTCGCTTTGTTAGGTCCCTCTGGTTGCGGCAAAAGCACGCTATTTAATATCATCTCTGGGCTGCTTGTGCCGGACACCGGAGAAATCTACCTCAACGACAAGCGCATTCATGGAAACACTGGAGACTTCGCCTATATGCAACAGAAGGATCTCCTTTTGCCGTGGCGGACTGTCCTCAAAAATGTCCTTATCGGTCCAGAAATTCACAACGAACCGCTCGATACCGCGATAGCAGAGGCACAAAAGCGGTTGGTGCAACTCGGATTAAGTGGATTTGAGAATAGTTATCCGATGCAGCTTTCGGGGGGAATGCGCCAACGCGTCGCCCTCGTCCGGACACTTCTTTTTCGGAAAGAAATACTGCTTTTAGATGAACCCTTCGGTGCCTTAGATGCAATGACACGTACCGTCATGCAATCCATTCTGCTCGACATCTGGGCAGAAGACAAGCAGACCGTTCTGCTCATCACCCACGATACTGAAGAAGCACTCCTACTCGCAGATAAAATCTATGTGCTGACTGCCCGACCAGCAACCCTCAAGGTGGTAATCCCCGTTCCCCTGCCACGTCCGCGTAACATCACAGATGTCTCGCTCATTCGCTTGAAAAAGGAACTCTTGGCATCATTACAGATTGAGATGTCGCGGGTTTTCGATGCCGACTAATCCATTACAACATTTGTGGGCGGTGCACCATTTGTGGGATGGGTTTTCAACCCCGATCTGTCTGCTAATAGCATTGTGGGAGGGGTTTGTAACCCCGATATTATTCCGAGTCCTTTATCAATGTCCGCCAAAATGAGCGCGCCGGACGGTTCATATTGTCAAGCATCTCATAATTCTCATTCTTACAGAATTCATAAAGTGCTTCAGTCAACGGAATCTCAAACCCAGACGCTTTTGCCGCAGCAAGGAAATAGGGTAATTCCGGATATTTGACGACAAGTGTCCCGCCTTTTCCATCGATAATGCGTCTGGCGATGCCATCAAACTGACCACGCCACCCGTCCCCCATACCGACCGCATTGCGAATCGCCTCAGGATCTACACCCGCACAGACCCCAAATGCCATCGCCTCCATGAACGCTGCATCACCGAGTCCCATAGCGAGCTGATTCACACCCTTGACAATCTGTCCTGAGCCACTCGGGCCACAATAGACTACATATTGCGGTTCACCGAGGATTTCCAAGATTGGACGGCATTCTTCGACAACCGCTGCATCACCACCGACAAAGATACGAAGCGTGCCTGTTTCAGATCCCTGAGGTCCACCACTTACCGGGGCATCTATTAGTGTAGCACCTTTATTCGCAAACGCTATCCCCAGGTCCCGTGTCTTTTCTACTTCTGTCGTGCCTAAGTCAATAAAAACCTGACCATCGCGAGCATTAGGGATCAGATGCTCTTCAGCAACACTGCAGAAAATATCAGAAGAACGCAAACTCGTCATAACGACATCACTGTTTTTCACTACATCAGAGGTATCTTTTCCTGCAGTTGCCCCTATTGTGTCGAGTGCCGCGCATTTTGACACGTCAATATCATATCCGATGAGCGGATACCCGGCGTTATGAAGATTATTCGCCATCCTTCCACCCATATTTCCGAGTCCAATAAAACCAATTCTGGGAAGTTGTTGAGATTTCATAATTTTCCTAATAGTTATAGTGAATTATAATAGTAAATGGGTGTTTCAGTGCCCAATTGCTGGTGCCTTGATTCAAACATATTTGGAGTGATAACGGAACCTATATTGAGGTGTTTTCAGTTCCGTAGGGACGGCATTTGTGTAGGACGGTGTCTGTCAAGAAATCCAAGCCCGGTAGGGGCGGCATCTGTCCTAACTCAGGATTGTGACTCACGCTACAGTTGGCGTCACTGTCCATGCGTCCAAACTATTTAAAACTGCCTCACCACCGCGGGCAAAAATTGAGACACCGAGGCTGTCGGCGCGCGTCGGGTAGATCCGTTGGGTTAGACACAATCTACTGTTAACAAAAACTTCCATTACAGACTTGTCTAAGAAGATATGCAGTTTCAGAGATTCCCCTTCGGCAAGTTTGAAGGGTGCCTCTTGCGAATTTGTATAGCGTTCTGACCCATCTTCGTCTTGTGGTGTGAGACGTTGGTATTTTACTTCGTCATCTAAAGTCGATTTTATGAGATCGATTTTGAATTGCTCGTCGGTTGGCGAATAGCTAATCTCGGTTTCCTCTTCACTATCTGGAGAGCGACGAACCTTCACGCCCAATTCTGTCGCGCCACGTGGGTCAAGTTCCACCTTTAGTTCGAGGCAATCCCCATTCACCTCATCAATAACAATTTCTTCATCAGTTTTGAGTTGGATTGTCTCTTGGTGATGATGCTTGGTGCGGAGTTTTTCGAGTTCTGGAACGGGTTCAATGCGGAGACTTCCATCTTCATTCAACGATAAAATTCGCGGCAGTGTCATCACGGAAGCCCACCCGTGTTTCTCCCATGGACGTGCTTCACGAATCCAACCGAAAAAGATACGCCGTCCTGTGTCGTCAAGAAGTGTTTCGGGTCCAGAGAGTTGCCCGCCTTGCCAGTTCATACGTCCGTGTGTTTCAGGATAGAACTGCTCGTCTTCATAGTGCCCAAGGTAGTAGTGTGCCATACCGTATGGACGGTGACCGTGCATCAGGAGCATATATTTATCGCCAAGTGGAAAGAAGTCAGGACACGCGCAATCCTCGACTTCATCTGTCCAACGACGTGAGGATATATAGAATGGACCACGATATTCCCAATGAATGCAGTCGTTTGAACGGAAGAGGCTGGTAGCATCGCCTTTGTATCCCGGTCGGCTGTTTTTGTTGCCTATGAGGGCATAGTAGGTGCCGTTTTCATACCAAGCACACGGATCAAAAACGTGATACTCTTGCGGTTCGTCTGGTATCGGGATAACCGGATTCGCAGGCGAAGGCGTCCAGTGAATCAACTCGGCATCGTCGCTAGTTGCGATACAGGTCCCTTGATTCGGCACATGATAGATTAGCGTTGGTACTGGAGCATTTTCAATGGCATCTCCACTGTATATTCCGCGTGGCATTGATCCGTCAGTGGCAGGTTTTATCGCTGGTGGGTGGTGTATCCAATGCACCAGATCGCAGCTGGAAGAGTGGTCAAGAACCGGTAGCCATTCATCTGCGTTTGGATTTGGCATCCGCCCAAGATAGAAGACGTGGTATCGCCCATTCCAGAAAATAGTGCAGTTTGCATCATTGAAAAACCCTTCAGGTGGGAGCAAATGATAACGGGGTCGATGCGGATCCGTTGAGAGATATTCTCGCAATTCTCGAGCGTTTCCGATGTGTTCATGGAGATTTTCAATTGTGGTAACTGGTTCCATTTTCTGTAAATTCCCCTCATATTCTTTACTATTTCATACGTAGCATATGGTCTCAGAGTATAGCATGTTAGGCAGCAAGCATCAAGAAAAATCATGGTCATTCAGTTTTCCCTTGAGGTAATTTATTCCGTCTGATATACTGCCCTGATTGATTCAACATCACCCGTTTGATCGAATTTCGCCTTATCTCTATAATGTCGTCATTGAGACGAATTATGGTGTTAAACTGCCTTTTGGCTCGGCTTTTTTAGATTACGCTTCCAATCCGATGAATCCTGATAAAGGAGGTTAAAGAATGATACACATAATTAGATGTGCCTTGATTCTCGCAATACTCGTTTTTGGGACATTTGATGCGGCAGGGGAAATCTTGTTACAGGAAGATTTTGAGGGGGACTTAGATTTAACCACGAAATGGCAGACAGGTCACCCCAAATTCGTCTACGCAAAAGACGGTATCCTCTATTTGAACCAGGGGAAATCCGGTGGAGACTACGTGAGTCTTCGGTCTATTGGAGTTTTTAGCGATGTCATTATCTACTACGAATGGTTCATCATCGAATGGAGCGGGCAGGGAGATGGAGGCGGTGCCTTACGACAGACACCCGATGGTTCGTATTGGATGCGCTGGTGGGGACGCAACAGTGTCAAAGTAACGACCAATAAAGATGGACCTGTTAATGCTTGGCAACCTTTTCCAGCGAAGGGTGGACCAGCGACTTCTAACTACAATGCGGCGTCTGACCATTTCATACTCAAAGCAGCGTTAATGACCGAGGAAAAGCGTGTGACCATTCATATATGGGATGTCACTGAAAAAAAAGAACAGATCGCTGAGTGGGAAATCAAGGACGATACCTACAAATCAGGAAACATTAGTTTCGACTGCTGGAAATTTGGTATCTATGGTGTGGACAACGTTGTTGTTGCTACACCTGAACATGAAGCAGAAATATTCTCCGACAAATTTGATCCACACGGGCTTGCTGTCCAAGCTAAAGGCAAACTTGCAACTACATGGGCACACCTAAAATCGAACGGTCGGTAAGAGAAAGGAACTTTTAGCCATGACAAGATGTGCGCTTATTAGCGGTAGAGGTATGGGGTTGATGCACGGTGGAAACTTTCACAGCCATCCGGATGCAGAGGTCGTAGCAGTGTGCGATATGGACCCGGAACTTCTCGCGAATGCTGAAGAACAATTTGGGGCACCCGGATATTCATCGATTGAGGAGCTTTTAGCGAATTGTGATGCTGAGTTGGTCCTTCTTATTGTCAATGAAACCCGGCGCATCCCGCCACTCCAGCAATTACTTGAGGCTGGACGCAATGTATTCACAGAGAAGCCTCTCTGTGGATTACAGGGACAACATCGCTTACGCGAAGAGGATCTCGGAATTGCGGCACCCGCTATCGCAACATGGCGGAACTCTAATCTCAAGTTCGGGATCGATTTCAACTACCGGTTTATGCACCATTTCCGCAGGCTTCATGATGATGTCGCCGAAAATCGGTTGGGAGAGATCCGGATGGTACACGCACGCGCACACTTCAATTGCTGGTCGCACGTTATTGATCAGATTCTCTGGACGATGGGTATGCCGGAGTGGGTGAGTGTTGTAGGGAATCCGAATGAGCCACGCGATTGGGAACGTTTAATTCATATCGGTTGGGAGAATGGTGTGATTGGCTCTCTGAGCGGCACAAACTTATGGGGCTATGACGATCATCCGCTCCGCGTCAAGGTCCTTGGCGATGAATTTTATGCAGAGGCAAAAGGGTTGGATGGTTCTTACTGCCGCCGAAAAGCGAACAGTTCTGAACACGACGAACTCTGGGAAGCCGAGGCTGGCAATCCAGAGATGCCAGAGTCTTTCAAGCGAATGGCTGACGGTGTGATTAAGGCGATGCATGCTGATACTTCATTTCCTGCGGATGGCGAGGCGGCATGGAATGAACTCGTTTTCGAGGCAGCGGTACACAGATCTGCCTTGCAAAACAATGCACGCGTATTTTTGGCAGATGTAGAGAAAGACGCCTTCGCATAAGCAAAAAAATAGGCGCGGTTTGCAACCGCGCCTATCTACAAATGACAGCAACCTCGTTTAGGCAGCACCACCTTTGACAGCGATCTTAATCGCGTCCTTCCCATCTAAGTGATAACTCCCGTGAAGCGCATCGAAACCCTTGGACACATCCTCTAACGGGAGAATGTGGCTCACAAACCCATCGAAGAGTGAAGCGTGTTTCTCAAGCATCGGGATAGCGCGTAGGAAATGCTTCCTTTCAAAGCCCCAACCCGCTTCCAATCTAAGGTTTTTACGCATTAACATCTGGTTCGGATTACAATCAAAGGAGCCAACATCTACAAAATGTCCATAGACAACATAAGTGCCACTGTGCCTGATATAATCCAAGCCTTCCGGGATAGCGGCGAGGAAGCCTGTGCATTCGTAGACGACATCCGCACCGATGCCTTGTGATGTATTTTCGCGAACAATCCTTTTCCGTTCTTCTGGATCTGGCACTTCAGCGATGTCGATGATAAGATCTGCGCCCAGTCTTTTCGCCATTTCAAGTCTACCCGGAGGTCCACCGACCACAATAAGTCTACCTGCACCAGAAACTCTCGCCCAATTAAGCGCAAGCAGACCGATAGGACCCGTTCCTTGAATCACTACTGTATCCCCAAATTCGATCTTTCCACGAGACACACAATGTGCCGCACAAGACGCAGGTTCCGCAAGAACAGCAATTTCCGGCGGGAGATCAGTCTTAAGAAACATATTGGTTGACGGGTTTGAAAGGTAGATGTATTCGCTGAAGCCGCCGCGTAGATACGGTGCTTCTTCCGACGGAGAGAAGCCGAGACCACCGCTCGGAGATAGAGCAACTCTGTCCCCCTCTTTAACCGGATTTCCGAGGTAGTCTGTTTCAACCCCTTCCCCCAAAGTTTCAATTACACCGACATTCTCGTGTCCAAGAATAATATCGTGGTTGATGTGCCCAAATTCCCAGTTGTGGAGGTCGGTGCCACAAATACCACCTAACTCCTGACGTACAAGGACCGTACCGGGTTCGGGATCAACTATCGGGTATTCTCGGATTTCAAAGTTTTTGCCACTCATCACGGTGGCACGTGCGGTTCTGGTTCCCATTGTAAACTCCTTTCCCATGGTAGGAGCGACCTGTGGTCGCGACTCCCAATACTTTACTCACGTTAAACTTTAACAATTATCTTACCAAGTTTCTCACCCGTGAAAAGTGCCATAAATGCCTTCGGAGCATTCTCTAAACCCTCTACAATCGTCTCTTCCCACTGTATTTTGCCTTCGCCTATCCACTGCCGCATATCGCTGTAAAATTCAGCATTTCGCTCCATGAAGTCAGTGACGATAAATCCTTGCAATCTAATCCGTTTACCGATAGCAGAACTGAGGTTTGTAGGACCTGGGGTAGGTTCAACGTCATTGTATTGGGAGATCATGCCGCACAGCGGAATACGTCCGTGCATGTTCATCACTGCGAGTGCTGCTTGAAGGTGTCTACCCCCCACGTTCTCAAAGTAGATATCAAGTCCGTCTGGACAATGTTTTCTGAGTTCGGCTTCCAAATCATCAACATTTTTATAGTTAAAAGCCGCATCAACACCTGCTGTCTCTTGCAGCCACGCGACTTTCTGATCGGAACCCGCACTCGCGACAACTCGGCACCCTTTGATTTTAGCGATTTGGCACACAATTGAACCGACCGCACCTGCTGCTGCAGAAACAAAAACCGTCTCTCCTGCTTTCGGCTTCCCTATTTCCAAAAATCCAAAATAGGCAGTACGTCCAGGCATACCGACCGCACCTAAAAATGACTGCAGTGGAGCGATCGTCAAATCAACAGCGGTCAAACTTTCTGCTGGTGCGATGTAGTGATCTCGCCATCCTAACATACCCGTTACATAATCTCCAACCTGAAACTGATCGCTGTTTGATTGCACAACCCGACCCGCACATCTACCATCCAGCGGTTTGCTGAGTTCGACACCCCGCAAGACGCCGCGCATATACGGGTCTACTGATGTGTAAAGATTTTCAACTAATACCTCTCCCGCCGCCGGTTCAGAAAGAGGTGCCTCGACAAGTTCAAAGTCACTTTCCTTGGGCATCCCAACGATCCGGTTCTTAAGACGGATTTGCCGACTTACAAGATTCGACATTCTTTTTTTCTCCTCTCGACTGGTAACTTAATTCGCTTAATCAGTATTGATGTAATGATACCATATCTAAGAAAAAAGTCAAGATTAGGCGAATCTATAGTAGGGCATTTATGGTAAAGCCTACAAATAAGTAGACACATATCGCTCTACCACCGCTGACGAGGTTTCTAACCTCGCCAATTCGAGTGTCTAAGTAATTCTAAAATCTACCATAAATAGCCCTGAGTTCAGCTCTCCTACATCTTGCTTTTCCTCAGCTTGTGTGGTATACTGCTGAGAGCGGTTTCGATGGTTGTAACAAGGAGATAGGGAAAAGGCTGATAAGCATCGAAATCCCATCCGTGGGATCCAGTCTCATCTTTCTTGTCAAGCTGGTGCTGCACACTAAACGTGAACCCTATAATCTAGAATCGGATTGCGTCGGGAGTCCTGCTTAGAAACTCTTTAATGAATGGGCTGCCCTTCAATTCTTATGCGAAATTGATAGCATCCAGACAATCAGTCCCAGGTTCGTCGCTGTTGAGAATGAACTATCTGAATTAAAGGAGAGACTTTCGGATGCGGAATCGTTTTCTACCCTCAGACATGTAGATATTGCTCCACAGAACTATTTATTTTTGAATGATGGTGTAAAACTCGTTGACTTTGAGTACAGTGATTACGGGCACTTTCTCCTTGATGCACCTCTCGGCACCTATCTTTTTCCAGTGCGTTGGGAGTGTGATGAAGCCTTGGCGCAAGAGATCCAAAGTGTTTATCGGACAGAACTGTCCACTAATTTCCGTAACGTTAAGAGAACATGAGATGAGACAGCATTTTCGACGTTTAATCATTAACTGGGAGGCAAAACTATGAACATACATCGTATCACCGCGATGGTTCCAATAACCGATTTGGCTCAAGCTATAACCTTCTACTCACAAGGGCTAGGTCTTCAAGTCATCCAACGTAAAGACGAGTGGAACCATGCCCTGTTAGAAGGTGAACACGGTTGTCGAGTGATGATAGATCAGTCAATACGCACGGAATCGAACGCCTCAACGGTCGTTTACTATTATACGTCCGATATTGAAACGTTAAGAGAGCGCGTGATTGCTGCTGGTTTTGAACCCGAGCCTATCGGTGAAACTTTCTACGGCATGACAGAATTTCGAGTTCGCGATCCCGATGGAAATCAGGTCTGGATCGGCGCAGATGAGTCTCACGCCACCTAACAAAGTACTAAGCGGAGCACCGACTGCTTCTACAATCGCATTCAGTGACAATTGAGCTGGGTCTTTAGTCAAAGGGATATGTGCATTACTCGACTATTGAGCTTGATATCCTGCCTCCTTTAACATAAGGGTGTTAGGTTTCGGGCATATGGCATTTTAACGCAGCCCAAGGAACGATCCCCTTTGATATTTTATAACTTGGTGGAACGCTTCCAAACACTATTAGTGATTTAATACCTTATCTCCTTGCCATAACCTTTGCATCTCCGCGCATGTTTCCAAAAGTACTTCTAACGTTCCTTTTGCTTCTATTCTTCCGTCCTTGAGGACGACAATATTATCGGCGTGTTGTAAGGCAATAGGGCGATGTGATACGACAAGGTACGTGCTTATGGGTAAACTATTTGCAGTTGCCTCGCGTCGTTCAAATACCCGACGCCATAACTTTTGCTCCGTTTCCACATCAAGAGCACTGGAAAGATCGTCAAACACCAATAATTCAGGCGCACGTACCAACATCCGTGCTGCTGCTGTTCGTTGTAGTTGTCCACCGGAGAGTCTAACACCTCTGGGACCAATCACCGTATCCAGTCCACTTTCAAATGTTTTCAGATCGTCTTCCATCACTGCTGCCCAGATGGCTGCTGGAAGATTGACGTTATCTTCCGGTAGTCCCATCAGGATATTCTCTCGAAGGGCATCGCTGAAAAGTCGTGGGACTTGGGGTGTATATGCACAGCGTGGGGGTATGAGGAACGATGCCGCATCCACGATGGGTTTACCATTCCAATAAACATTTCCCGTGTCTTGAGGTAGATGCCCCAATAGCACCTCCAAAAGCGTCGTTTTACCTGACCCAACGCGTCCGGTGATGACAGTAACGGTACCAGCTTCGAGGCTGAGGTAGATATTTTCAATCCCACGTCCCGTATCTGGGTAACGATAGGTTAACCCATCGACTTCAAGGCGGTTTAGACGATGATTTCTGTTTTTGACGATGAAGGGAACACTCGGAAAGTTACCGCGTAGGTATACCGGTCCAAGCCTGAGTAGTTTCTCTTGTGTATCATCGGTTGTCAGTTCAGAGAGTCGTTTCAGTGAAACATCAGCCTGCTTGAATGCTGCTAACAAACGTCCCAGCCAATTGGCAAACCCTAATACCGAAACCTGCCCGAGTGCGATGTAATTAACAAACAGTGCGAAATCACCTACAGTAAAAACGCCGCCTCTCATCATCTCGCCAGCCAATATCAAAATCACGCCCATCGCTAAGTTGATTGTTGTCGAATTCATCGAAGTTAGCAATTGATTGAATAGGTTCTCTTTGATAACAGCCTTGCGTCTTACCTCGCTGAGACCATCAAAATGATGAACGGCATCCGTCTCGGTGTTTGCCACTTTGATTGCCTGTGCTGCCCCGAAAAGTTCGCCGAGAAAGCCGGTGACACGACCTGTGGCTTCGCGGTTCATGCGTCGATAAGTTTGAATGCGCTGACCCAACCCGTTTGTCAGGGCTACAATCGCTATCATCGGTAGAAAGGCGAAAAGTGTAATGAAAGCATTGACACGTAATAGCACAACCAATGCAATAAGCGCAGATAGCGCGTGTCCGCTCAATTCAATAACGATTGTGATCGGAGCGACTGCACCTTGCGTATCATCATCAAAGCGGTTGATTATCTCGCCGGGGTTTTGCACAGTATGAATATCTGCGTCTTGCAGGAGGGATTTGAATAAATTCCGGCGAATCAGTGTTTGAAGTTTACCTTCAAAGTAGGCATAGGTTGCAGCATAACTCTGTTCAAATATTTGGATAGTCAACCGCGTGCCCAAAAAGAGGATTACCAAGGTCCACAGATCGAAACCGACTGGTGTTTCACCTGTCAAGGCGTTAAAGAACTCGCGTATGATTAACCCAATGAGAAGCGGTAGACCATAATAAGCCAAGGAAAAAATGAAACTTAGACCATACAACAGGGGGCTGAAACGTATCAGCCGCCAGAAATAGTGTCGTTTCTTTCCTGTGTTGAGAGGTAGTGTTTTCATGCCAGGAACTCCTCTAATCCTGTTCGCAAGAGACCGAAAAGAATGGAATTGGGATTCGCTGCCAGATTTTCATATTCCCCATATTCTCTGATTTGACCTTCTTCGAGAATCATAATTTCGTCTGCACGCTGCACAGTCGAAAGGCGATGGGCAATTATAATCGCAGTCCGATTTAGGAGAAGTGTGTCTATTGCTCGCTCAAGGTGTCTTTCAGTGGCAGGATCCAGACGGGATGAGGCTTCATCCAAAATTATCAATCCGGGATTCCTAAGGAAAACCCGCGTAAATGCCAACAGCTGCGCTTCGCCTGCAGAAAGTCCACCGCCACTTGGAGGCAGTTCTGTATCAAGTCCGTCAGGCAGCGTATCGTACCAATCACCCAGTCCTAAAGCTTGGAGACCCGCAAGGACTTGATCATCCTCAATTGTTCGATCGAACAAGGTTAAGTTATCTCGAACAGATGCCTGAAAGAGTTGTACTTCCTGTGTGACGATGCCGATGTGCCGACGCAGGTCAGACAATCGTAGGGTACGTAGGTCTGTGTCACCTAAGTGAATCGTGCCATCGCTGGTGTCGTAGAGACGAAATAAAAGACGAGAAAGCGTGGTCTTTCCACTCCCGGTGCGTCCGAGCAGACCCAGCACTTTGCCCGGACTGAGATGAAACGACAGGTTCTTGAGAATAGGTCGTTCCGGCTGGTAGGAAAAGGAAATATTTTGGCACTCAACTGACAACGCTCCCGGAGTCAGAACCGCTCCTGGACCATCTTGGATTTTGGGTTCAGTTTGCATAAGTTCCCGAACACGCCTTATGCTAACCTTAACCATTTGGAAGTCCTCTATCTGGCGTTGAATCCTGTTTAGGGGGGCATGCAACATCTGGAGATAATGGAGAACGAGGTAGACCGTCCCGATAGTAATAGCGTTGGCTTGGAATAGGTATGCGCTTAGCCCCATCACAGTCGCGAAACCGACAGCGAATACAATGTTCGATATAGTCCACCCTACATCGGTAATAACGTCGGCTTTGAACTTTGATAGGACTGCTCGTCTCATGACCTCATGAAAACGCCGCATCACATGAGCAATTGCGCCATTAGCCCGAATGTCTCGGAGTCCAGAAAGGCGTTCCTCAAGAAAACTCGATAAATCGGCACTCGTCTGTCTCTCAGTGTCCCAGTAAGGCTCAGCGATGAGCTGAGAGCGGATATGAACCATCAAATAGACCGTCACAAGGACTCCGAGGATCGCACTCAGTCGCCAGTCTTCGTAAAAGAGGACTATCAATGTGCCAACTGACAACAGAATGCCGCCCAATATCTCCATCACAAATTGCGAGAAAAAGTTGGCAAGCCTATCCACATCGCCATCAACGCGTTCAATCAATTCTCCAGGCGTATGGGTGCTATGGAAGGAAATATCCAATCCCAAGATATGAAGGGTCAAATCTGCCCGTAGGCGGTTGGTTGTCCGCCAACTCACATCACTGCTGACGTATACCGAAAAGGCAGATACAGCCTGATGCATCAATCCGACACCAATGAAAAGCAGCCCGGCTTGAATCAATTTCTGTAGTGCTTCGGTGGATCTCGCGGTATCAATGAAATGACGGACAATTAGTGGATTGACGAGTTGTAGACCGATACTGCCAAACAAGAGCAGTGTCATCAGCAAAACCCTTGGCCACTGTGGTTTGAGGTAGTCAATAAGTAAGCCCCAATATTGACTGTGTGGTGTTTTCATAATCGTATATAACCCTAACTTCAGTGTTTAATTCAGCAGGATGTATGATTCGTTCCTCTGCTGGAACATGTTGGGCACACTTTCAACGTGTTGCCAGAACCGATTGTCAGATTATCATCAATAACGGGCAGATTCACCACCCGTACTCCGAATGCTGTGTCTAACACCTTTATGTGTTAACTTCAAGAAATGGATCTCAAATTTTGGGCTTTATATATAATCTGTATTAATAGGTCAACCTTATTGAGTTATATGTCGTTTTTTGGGTTAGAGAGTAAGTTTATTGGATTATTATATTTTCAAAATTCAGGTGTTATTATTTGCGCTTTACATATAAATCTCAACTATCCCTGTATTTACAAGGGTTATTGAAAATAAAATGAAATTTATAACAGTCTGAAACAGATTCCATTTTTTAAACAAGTATTTAATAAATATGTAATAGACAAACTACACTTACTTAAATAAAAAGATAAACAAAGGAGTTTATCATGAAACAGCAAGTTTTGACTCACAAACTCACCGTGTTTATTTTCACTGCATTATTATTTATATATGGTATACACGCTGTGGCTTATGCGGATCTGGAGTTTGCAGAAGGTGATACAACTACTCGTGAGATAGCGGAAAATACACCCGTATGCCGAAATATCGGGTTACCATTGAGATATTCCGCTGAGGAAGCTGAGGACTGCATTGACATCTGGCTACGTGGTCCCGATGCAAGATCATTCGCTATTGCCCTCCCCTTTCGTGGCGGTGTGCAGTTGAAAACTAAGTCCCATTTGAACTATGAAAAAAAGAACTTCTATGAGGTTACTCTCTCTATCACAGACATGGAAAATCTTGAAAACACAGACCTAATCACAGTGAACATTATTGTGACGAATGTCAATGAAGAACCCGTTTTTTCTGAACAGATGGATGAGGCAGCGGTCAACCGTGTCCATCGCTCGATTCCAGAAAATACACCGGTAGGCATAGACATTGGTAAGCCGGTGTCAGCAACAGATCCTGACGGTCCCGAAGTCATATTAACCTATAGTCTGCGCGGGTATGACGCCGAGATTTTTGAGATTGATAATGGAACGGGTCAGTTAAGGACCAAAATGCCCCTTGATTATGAAGCTTTTGAGCGTGATCCGCGAACCTATTTCGTAGAGGTTGAGGTTTCCGATAGTAGGATGTCTACCAAAACTGAGGTTTGGATTGATGTTGAACCCGTAAATGAATTCGCACCAATGTTCATAGAGGGAGAGACGGCTACCCGTGAAATTAGCGAAACAGTGGAGATAGGTGTGGATGTCGGGGATCCTCTATTAGCGACAGACATGGACGCCGGTGAGACTTTAGAATACAGTCTTAATGATGCCGGAGCGTTTGAGGTGGATGGTCAGACGGGTCAGTTGAGAACCACTGCTGAACTGGATTATAAAACTAAGCCATCCCATGCTGTGAAAGTTATAGCCTCAGACGGCACTCACACAGACAGCGTTATCGTCACGATACACGTCTTAAGTGAGATTGTGGAAATACCCGATCCCAGTTTGGCGTGGGCGATTCGTAGAGCACTTAGCTTGAGAAACAGTGCTGACATCACAAAGAGCGCAATGGCACAGTTAACGACGCTGCGTGCTGACAGCGCGCTTTTTAGAGGGCGTCCTGTCCCCAAGGATCTCACTGGATTGGAACACGCAACGAACCTAACGCACTTAAATCTCAGTGGTGATAGGGTTATTGACCTCACCCCGATTGCGGGACTAAGGAACCTTATATCGTTGAGGCTCTACAGTAATGAATTCTCTTCTCTTACCCCGCTTGAAGGCTTGACGAGCCTAAAAAGTCTGGATCTCTCGTCTAATGGTATAAACGATATTACGTCGCTCATAGGTTTGACGAACTTAGTTGAATTGTTTATCCAACTCAATGAAATACAGGATATTACTCCGCTCAAAGACATGACGAATCTCGAGACCCTTTATCTTCCAGAGAATAATGTGGAAGATATTACGGCTCTTGAAGGTTTGACGAACCTAACTCGATTGTATATCAACGCCAACAGTATACAGAACATTGCCCCACTCAGAGGTATGACGAACCTCGAGACCCTTTATCTCTCCAACAATGATATGGAAGATATTACGGCTCTTGAAAGTTTGACGAACCTCAAGTATTTACATCTCAGCTACAATCGTCGTCTTACGGATGTCAGTCCCCTTGCAGGATTAGTCAATCTTGAGATATTACGTCTCTTCGGGTGTCCAATTGAGGATCTTACGCCGCTCGCTGACCTAACAGCAGACATTGACATTGATGTGTCCGTCGGATCTGCTCCAGCAATGAATGCAGACGCGATTGATTCCCTTCTGGAACCAGCGTTGCTTCAGACATTAGATAGAGAGATGCTTCAGACACGGCTGCAGGCATTGCGAGTTGAAAGCGACGGATCCCTGAAGTACCAGCGAGCGATCGCGTTACTTGAAAGTGTGTTGGCGTCAATGTCTCCAGACAAGACGGTGCTGCTATCAAATTATCCGAATCCGTTCAATCCTGAGACATGGATCCCGTATCACTTGGCGAAGTCGACCCATGTAGAGGTTACTATCTATGATCCGTCCGGCACGGTGGTTCGGCATTTAGAGTTGGGACATCAATCGTCAGGTTACTACACGAGCCGTAGCCAGGCGGCGTATTGGGACGGTAAGAACGATTTCGGTGAACGTGTCGCGAGTGGTATCTATTTCTATCAGCTCCAGGCGGATACTATATCCCCGGTCCGTAAAATGCTCATCCTAAAATAATTATCTAATACACTGTGTAGAAGCGAAAATGCTCTACCTTCGCTGGCGAGGTTTGAAACCTCGCCAACTCACAGTGTCTAAGTAATTGTAAAATCTGCGATAAAAAGATAAACAAAGGAGTTTATCATGAAACAGCAAGTTTTGACTCACAAACTCACCGTGTTTATTTTCACTGGATTATTATTCATATATCTTATACGCGGTGTGGCTTATGCGGAAGAACTGAGATTCATAGAAGGTGAGGCAACTACCCGCGAAATAGCGGAAAATACCGCAGTAGGCACAAATGTTGGAGATCCTATAAAATTTTCCACGAATGCCTGCCGTCGCTTCAGACTCCATGGTCCCGATGCGGGGTCGTTCGATATCGTGCGGGTCTACCGTGGTGTGCAGTTGAAAACCAACACCACATTTGACTACGAAACCAAGAACTCCTATGAAGTAGTAGTCACCGCCGTAAGTACTTGGAATTCAGACACAATCACGGTGACCATTAATGTCATAAATGTCAATGAAACACCGATGTTTTCCGAGGCAATTGATGGGACACGTCGTATCCACCGCTCAATTCCAGAAAATTCAGCGGCAGGTACAAACATCGGGAACCCGATATCAGCGATTGATCCTGATGGTTCTGAAGATGTTTTGACATACAATCTCAGTGGTGCCGATGCCAGTATGTTTCAAATTGATAGTCAGGTGGGTCAGTTGAGAACCAAGATGCCGCTCGACTATGAAGCCTTCAACAGCGATCCACACGCCTATTCGGTAAATGTCCAGGCTTCCGATGGCACAATGTCTACTGAAACTGAGGTTTTGATTGATGTTGAACCCGTAAACGAATTCGCACCAGTTTTCATAGAAGGGGAATCAGCGACCCGTGAAATACACGAAAAAGAAGAAGTAGGCGCGAATATCGGGACACCTGTCTCATCAACGGATATGGACATGGGTGAAACTTTAGAATACAGTCTCACCGATGCTGACCCGGATGTTTTTGAGGTGGATAGTAGCACGGGTCAATTGAGAACTAAGACTACACTGGATTATTCAACCAAGCCCACCTATACGGTGAAAGTAGTGGTCTCCGATGGCAGTCGGATAGACAGTATTGTGGTCACTATTAATATCTTATCTGACGAGACGGTAGCATTCGCTCCGACTATTAAGTCGGATAGAACCGCCTCTGATCTGGAACCAGCGTTGTTTAATACCTTGGATATAGAAGAACTTCAAGTGCATCTGCAGAAATTATCTGCTGAAAGCGATGGCTCTCTGAAGTACCAACAAGCTATCGCACTACTTGAAAGTATTTTAGAGTCAATGCGTCCAGACACAACGCTGCTCTTGGCGAACTATCCGAATCCATTCAATCCTGAGACATGGATCCCGTATCACTTGGCGAAAGCGAGCCATGTGCAAATTACCATCTATGATGCCTGTGGTACCGTCGTTCGCCATTTAGAGTTGGGACACCAATCGGTAGGTTACTACACCAGTAGACGCCGTGCGGCGTATTGGGACGGCAAAAATGATTTCGGTGAACGTGTCGCCAGTGGTATCTATTTCTATCAACTCCAAGCAGACACTGTATCCCCGCTACGCAAAATGGTTATTTTAAAGTAGTAGGCACACTCCGTGTGCCGTAACACTTTTCAGAGGCGCGGTTATTAACCGCGCCTCTTCCATCTAATAAGCCCTTTTCCCTTCCTTCTATTCCCTCAGAATAACTATACCGAGCCCTTAACCGAGTAACAAAATGCTCAGGAATTCTCTTGACATTCGTTCACCAATGTGGTTTGATTAGTAAAGTAAATCGTAGACAACCCTTCTCAAATTTCTGATTAACTGGAAGTTCATCCTTACCCCTCATCCTTAGGAGAAAAATGAGCAATCTTTCTGGTGAATTTAGTAGAACTGATTTTGGGCATGAAGTATATGATAGATGGTATCTTGAACATGCTGGCTACAATTTTGAAACGCGAGAATTTATAGAAAAGCATTTTCCTTTCTATGAAAAAGTGTTGGAACTATCCAAAAGCGATAAAATATTAGAAGCAGGCTGCGGGATCGGAAGTTATTCACGTGAATTTACACGGCACGGTTATCATGTTGTTGGGATGGACCTGTCGCCTAATTTTCTTTCTGAAGCGCGAAAAATCACACAGCACGAAAATTTAAAGATTGAATTTATTTTGGGCGACTATAATGAAATGAGTTTTCAAGAGAAGTATTCTGTTATTTTCTTTGAAGGCTCCTTTTTCTATCGATCCAAGGAAGATTTGGTTTCGCTCCTAAAACGGATCCATAAAGCACTCACACCTAATGGCAGGGTTTACTTTGTGCATAGAAATCGATCAATATGGAAGCCGAGGAACCCAATGATTGATTTGAGTGAAACCAAGAAAAACGTCTTTATCCTGCAAAAGTCGGAATATGATGAAGCAGAGGGTGTGGAGAGATGCACTTGGCTTAAAATAGATTTAGAAACGCGCAAACATTACTGGTGCGATTATTCTAATAAGCATCTCCTTCCAGATGAACTCAAGAACTGTCTTGTAGCGGCTGGATTTATGGATTTCCATTTCTACAAAAAGCGTAGATTGGGAGATTTCGATCCACTGAATGATAGCGACTTTTCTGTAGTGGCTAAAAAGTAATAGCAGCAACCTAAACGGAGAGTTAGTAGGTTTGTTGA
The DNA here is from genome assembly GCA_958295815.1 of Candidatus Poribacteria bacterium. Lineage (GTDB taxonomy): Bacteria > Poribacteria > WGA-4E > WGA-4E > WGA-3G > WGA-3G. The sequence goes on from OY282374.1 coordinate 3,446,906, forward strand.
GTTTTCTTGTAGGAGGGAACTCCGATTCCCGACTTCTTCCATAGAACCTAGACTAATCCGAAAACTGAATTGCCCTGCATAGTTAGAGGTACCCTATTGTATGAAAGTTGAAAAACCCAAAAAAAAATATGATCAATTAATCGCTGACGGTTATTGTGTTATTGAGGATGTCTTGAAAGAAGAGATGCTTACCCGACTTCGGACAGTGACTGACGAACTGCTCGACGCGCAGACAGAAGATGAACGTGCAGCCCATCGCTCATCGGGCAGCATGATCAGCGTGTATATGCATCCACTGTTTGCAGAACTGGTCGTTTATCCACGGGCATTGCAGGCTCTCGATGCTTTGGGCTTCTTGAGACCAAAATGGTCATCAGGGTACCTCATCAGCAAACCACCTCAAAGTCCACCGCTGTTCTGGCATCAAGACTGGTGGGGTTGGAACGATCCGTGCAGCTATACACCACTGCCACAACAGCTGTTCCTCATGTACTATTTGGTAGACACAACACCGCATAACGGTTGCCTTCGCGTGATAAAAGGTTCGCATCTCAATCGACATCCACTCCATGATATACTGCCCAATGCCCATGGCGAATCGCTCCAGCGCGTGGATGATCCTACCCATCCAGTATACCAACACATGTCCGGTGAGATTGACATACCCGTAAAAGCGGGGGACCTGGTTATTGGTGATTCCCGACTGTTACACGCTTCACACGCCAATCAGTCAGATGAACGCCGGACTGTAATTACGCTCTGGTATCATCCATTTTTTGCGTTGTTACCAGCCGAAATGCAGGCACATATCGGTAGACTCCGCCAGAAACTCGGTTGGTCAGATGCAGATTGGGAGCGAATCGCCGAACTTGCTCCAGTCTGTCAAGGTGATGTTGAACCGACCAAATGGAATCGCACACCAGGACCTGAGTTGAAATAGTTGTGTTCCAGTAGAGAATTTCATTTGAAAAAAGCAGTATTTCGTGATATGCTTGCTGAGGATAGTTTTAAGCAACGCCTCTATCCATAGAGTCTAAACGAAAGGAGTTTTCCATGTCCCAACCCCCGATTTTTCATGATTACACCTTCGGCGACCAAGAGCGGAAAGTATTGGATCGTGATGGTCATTACGTACTTCCAGGACTCCTTACTCCGGATGCGCAGGAAGAACTGACGAACGCACTCTCGCATATTCATGAACTCTCGCGTACGTCAAAAGAAAGGCATGAACCGAACCGATTTTCTGCAGAATATGACACTTATCTCGAAAGCATAATCGCACATCCGCAGATGCTGGAACTCGCTCGAAAGATCTTAGGTGAAAATATCCGATACGATCACTGTGTCGCTCTCAACCGTCCCGGAGGCAATCGTGGCATCGGATGGCACAGCCACGGATATTCCGATGATGATCCGAGTTTAGGTTTCGTCCGCATCTTTTTCTATGTTAATGGGTTTGAGCCGGACGATGGTGGTTTAAAGGCTGTTCCAGGGAGCCACCTCTATCGGGATGCGAGGATCCATGCACCGACGGACGAAGCACTCCGCGAGGGGTGGCTTGTAGGAAGAAAGCACCCAGAGACAGGGGAACCCCTTGAAATTGAGGCGTTATCCGCACCATCTGGCACTGTCGCGTTGATGTGGACGCATGCCGCACATGCAGTTAACCCAAGAAAATCCAATAGCCATACGCGTTGGTGCGTCGTTTACGCCTATCGGAATCCAGGAAGGCCTTCTGGGGCACGCTGGATCACCCCCGAATTTGAGCGAAAGCCGATCCCCGGAGCAGAAGGATTGATGTCCCTCTACTAAAGTAGTAGGCATACTCCGTATGCCATAACTCAAGGTAGTAAGCACACTCCGTGTACCGTAAATATGTTAAAGTAGTAGGCATACTCCGTATGCCGTAACTCAAGGTAGTAAGCACACTCCGTGTACCGTAAATATGTTAAAGCAGTAGGCATTCTCCGTGTGCCGTAACCCAGAGCAGCTATGCCACAAAACAAACCAAACATTCTATTTCTCATCAACGACGAACACCGGCCCGATGTCCTACCCATCGAGGGAGACACGGCTATCCGTACGCCGACACTTTCTCGATTTATGGATGAGGGAATCTACTTCCGCAACGCCTATACCCCGTCACCGATCTGTGTTCCTGCACGTCAAAGTTTTCTTTCAGGACTCTATCCGCGTAACTGTGGAAGCCTCAACTTCGGCGATCCGATGCCGACAGAGGTGCGAACGATTCCAGGGCAGTTAGGGAATTATGGATACTATACCTGTTGCGCAGGTAAAATGCATTTCGTCGGCACAGATGTAATGCACGGTTGGCGTGAACGCATAGGACGCGATATTATCGGTAATAACGGTTATCCCTATCCTGCTGTTAAGGATGAGCACTACGCCCAAACTGAATCGGAACCCGGCACTGGTCCCAAGCAGAGCAAGGTGATCCAGGAGGTTCGGGATGCCCAACCCGGCTTAGGGCAGTGGATGATCCATGACCAATACAATGTGGACGGAGCGCTCCTGTTCCTTGAGGAGTATTTCGTCAACGCTACTTATGATCGTCCGAAGTTCAATCCACTCTGCATGGCGGTAAGCCTTATAGCACCGCACTATCCCTATCAGTGTCCATTCGACCTGTTTAATTACTACATGCAACGGGTGGAACCGATTGTCGAAGAACCGAACGAACAGTTTGGATATGACGACTTTTTCAGGGTTCGGGTTGGCGAAGACGTTACTTATCGGCAGGCACACCGCGCGACCGCCGCCTACTACGGAATGATCGAGTGGATGGACGCACAGTTCAACCGAGTCATTGAGAAACTTGAACACCTGAATGTCTTGGACGATTTTATCATCGTTTTCCTCTCTGACCACGGCGAGATGCTTGGAACGAAAGGACTCTGGGAAAAACAAAGCTACTTTGAGGCTTCTGCCCGTGTGCCACTATCTATCTGGTATCCAAAGCGATTTGGACGAGAGCCGAAAATCGTTGAGCAGAATGTTTCGTTAGTCGATCTATTTCCAACTATTTGTGAGTTAGCAGAGATTCCAGCCCCTGATGAACTTGACGGACAGTCGCTTCTGCCACTGATCGAAGGAAATGCGACCGACTGGCATGATACTGTTTATAGTGAACTTTGGCGGGCACAAAATGGACCCTCCGTGATGGTCAAAGAGGGCAACTTGAAGTATTTCAGATTCGATAATGACAAAGGGTGGCCCGATCAACTCTTCGATCTCTCCAATGATCCAGATGAACGAAACAACTTGATTGACGTTCCTGCCTATGCCGACGCACTCTCAAGGCTGCGATCAAAAGCCGAAGCATTGCCTCCACCGCGTCGAAAAGACGAAAAAAACTGTTTCATTGACCCACATCGTCCGATCGTGTTATCCAATTAAATTTGCTTTACGCAAAAATGCCCTACCTTCGCTGGCGAGGTTTCTAACCTCGCCTATTATCGAACTGAGTTCATGTTACATTTGTAAGTTTTTCGGTCTACCTGATAAAAGTCATCATTTCTTCACTGTAGGCATCTTTGATACGCTGCACATGATTCAAAAGCAGATCCATTTCTTGTATCTCTTGATAGGAATAATATCCATACTCGGTTGTTTCGCAGCTAAGCCGAAGTGCACCACCCACAATTTCTGCCTCGAAACATAAAGCCACCAACTGAATTTTATTTCCATCTCGATACACGATTAGTTGATCTGGGGTTGTGTACACGCCAATTAAACGTTTAATTGTGACCTGCAAACCCGTTTCTTCTTCGACTTCCCGAATACACGTCTCACTTGCACTTTCACCCGGCTCCATCCCGCCACCCGGTAAACACCATTGATTGTTATCTTCGCGCCTTGTTAATAGAATCTTTTCGCGAGCCTTGTCAAAAATAACAGCCGAACAGCCAACCCGGATTGTGCCATTTTGACCAACACGATCTCCTGTGATAATTTGTGCCATTTCTACTTCTCCATCTGTTGTTGAAAGGTATACGTTCTTTCAATAATCAGGCTAAAACAAATCCTCTGCCTCAATGAGAGACACCCCTTCTTTTTCTGCCCTCTGTTTGAGGGCATCTGTGAAACCGTTAGCAGAGAACAGAATATATCGTGGATTACGCTTCCATGGGTCGAGAACTTTCGTGGTGTTTTCGATAAGGTGGTTTAGTACATTTTCTCCTACTGGGGCGTTCCACCATTTACACTCACCAAACCAGTGGCTATCATCAACGTTTTCTGTCAAGACATCAATTTCAAGATTTGATCCCCAGTGTCCACCAATTTGTTTCGGAGCAACCTTTAGTTTTTCTTCCCAATAGCGACTGATATATTCACGGCAAATGCCTTCAAAAATTTCACCCATGTACTGCGAAAGATTCGGGGCAATCATTTGCTGATGTACCAAGTCTGCGTTCCCAGATTCGATGAGACTTCGGTTTGGCTGCACGAACCGAAACCAGAATTTGATGTAGTTATCAGCAATTTTATATACCCCTTTTTTACTCTTTTGTGGTGCTCGCTCAGTGACAGGGGTCTCGCGTTTAACTACCCCTAATTCTCGCAGTACGCTGAGATATTTATTCGTATCTGTCGGGCTAAGTCCAATCCGCTGGGAAATCTCATTCAATCGCGTCGTGCCGCCAGCAATTGCCTGTAATATGCTGGCATACGTTCTCGGTTCCCGGAGTTCCATGCGCAGTAGAAAATTAACCTCGTCGAACAAATAACCTTGCGGACTGAGCAATTCGTCTTTGATGGGTTGTTCGAGTGCCTTTTCGGGGGCGTTCGGTGAGTGATTCAACCGATGCAGCGCGAATCGATTAAGGTACGCCGGAATACCACCCAAGATGCCGTAGGCGATGAGTTTCTCCTTAGTAGAGTATTCTGGAAAAAAATACCCACTATCGCGATAGGACAGCGACATTAACCGAAGTTGACCCGTGCGTCTGCCATATAACGGTGATCGTTCTGCCAATACCTCGCGCTCCATGAAACTCACCTGTGATCCACACAAAATCAAGAAAAGCTTACTGTTCTTTCCATGTAGGTCCCAGAAACGTTGGATCAAAGACGGGAGTGCTGCATTGTCTTCACAGAGATATTGAAACTCATCCAGCACCAAAACGAGCCGTTCTTCTTGTGCTTGTTGTGTAAAGTAGATGAGCGCAGATTCCCAGTCATCAAAGACGAGGCTTTGCAGTAGCGGGTCATTGATAACAGGTCGGGCAGTTTCGGTGAGTTGGCGAAGGTGATCTCGCTCTTTCAACTGACTGGCAAGAAAATAGATGCTCCTTTTCTCTTTACAGAATTGCGTTAAGAGTTCAGTTTTCCCAACCCGTCTTCTACCATATAATACGAAAAATTCTGCTGCCCCTGATTGGAACATTCGCTCTAAAGCCGCTAATTCTTGATGTCGATTGATGAACATAAGTTTCCCTCTTTAAGTGCCCTGGAGTATTATACTCTAAAGTATTATACTCTAAAGTATAATTGCAATTCAATGAAATTAATAGAAGAAGGATATTTATAGTGAATTATAGGAATAAGTTGACATATCGTTTGGCGAAGAAAACACGACCACAGACTGCCCTACTTAAGGACACTTTCACGTCACAATCTATAGCGCGTTCTGTAGCGCGTTCTGTAGCGCGTTCTGTAGCGCGTTCTGTAGCGCGTTCTATAGCGCGTTCTATAGCGCGTTCTGTAGCGCGTTCTATAGCATTATCATTGACCCACTACCTCAAAACGCACCATAATGCGCGTAATCTGTGTAATCTGAGTAATCCGCGACTTAGACAATTTGCTATGAAATTTTCACAGTAAATTTCATAGCAACTTTTTCACAAATACTATCCAAAACCACCAAAAACCCAACCACCACATAGCCGCACAAGCTCTCTCCGAATCTCACACATTTCCAATTGTGCTATGAAAACTATGAAATTAGCCACTCACTGGTTTCCCTTGACCAACCCTCCTAACCGACCAGATAGCAATCCACAACTTATAACCCCAACCCGTGGGATTTTCCTTGCGTACATTTCATTTTAATGGTACACTACAAGAAACTTGAGGATGTAGGATTTGGTTGATGCACGGAGTCGAGAATGGACGATCACTGTTGCTTCGTCCCCACAGAAAAAACGGAGGAAGATCTTATAATGTCCCAGACACTGTTATCACGTTTAGGCGTTGCAGTCTGGTTTCGCACCAGTTGCATGAGCCTTATAGTCCTCATATTAGGACTTATTACCGCACTGCAACCCGCTGATGCTGGGAAGCTGCGGTTCGACAGGGATATTCGACCCATATTGTCAGATAAATGTTTCGCGTGTCACGGTCCCGATCCAGCCGTCCGGCAAGCCGATCTACGGCTTGACATAAAGGACGGGGCTTTCTCTGCACCGAGTGGCTACCCGATTATCGTTCCAGGAGAGCCAGAAAACAGCGAACTCGTTGCACGTATAACACACGCTGATATCGATCAACGGATGCCACCACAGGTCTCCAATCGGCAGCCGACACAAGAACAGATCGACACACTCATCCAATGGATTGCTGAAGGTGCTGAATGGGAAGAGCACTGGGTGTATAACCCCCCTGAACGTGTTGATCCACCAGTTGCCAAAAACACAGCTTGGATCCGCAACCCTATTGATGCTTTTATACTCGGGAGATTGGAAGCCGAAGATCTCACACCATCAGCAGAAGCCAGCAAACGGACGCTCATCCGTCGCTTATATTTCGATCTTACGGGGCTACTGCCGACCCCTGCTGAGGTGGAGCATTTCCTAAGAGATGAAAATCCGACTGCCTATGAGTCGCTTGTTAACAGGCTTCTGTCTAAACCGCAGTACGGCGAGCGGATGGCAATGTACTGGCTCGATCTTGTGCGTTATGCGGATACCAGCGGTTACCACTCTGACGAAAATGTGAGTATCTGGCCCTATCGGGACTACGTGATCCAAGCATTTAATGACAATATGCCATTTGATCAGTTCGCTGTGGAGAACCTTGCAGGTGATCTCCTATCGAATCCTACAGTGGCACAAAAGGTCGCCTCCGGTTATAACCGTCTAAATCAGACCACCGCAGAGGGTGGGGCACAAGCGAAGGAATACCTCGCAATTTATGCAGCGGACAGAGTCCGAACAACTGCGTCCGTTTGGTTGGGAGCTACACTTGGCTGCGCACAATGCCACGACCATAAGTTCGATCCATACACCGCAAAAGACTTCTACAGTTTCGCCGCATTTTTCGCCGATGTAAAAGGACCTGGCGTATACGGTGGTGGGAGCAAATGGGAACCTGTTGTGATGCTACCGACACCTCTACAAGAGTCGGCATTGCAGGATATTGACGACGAATTGACGAAATTGCAGCAGGTATTCAAAACATCATCCCCGGATTTAGAAGCCGAACAGGCGGAGTGGGAGAATGAGGTGCTTTCACTGCTTGAGTCAACTGAACCAACTGACTTCGCGTGGGTAGACGATGCCCAGGAAAACGGTGGTAGAACGGAAGGTACATGGGAATTTGTCGGTAAAAATGAGGCACCTGTCTTCAGTAAACGCTTATCGCGTCGACAAACAGCAGCACCCGAACAGACAATCCAGCACAGTTTCCGCAACGCGAATCGGAAGTTTACCCTTGCTGAAGGTGATCGCTTGTTCGCTTATGTTTGGCTTGACACCGATACTCCCCCAGAAACGGTTATGCTCCAGTTGAACGACGGGAATTGGAATCACCGTGCATTTTGGGGTGCGGACAAAATTGACCTCGGTGGGATTGGAAATGACGCGCCTGAGCATAAGCCGATGGGAACTCTGCCAGCACCTGGTGAATGGGTCAGACTTGAAGTAGATCCAGCCGATGTTGGATTGGAGCCCGGTAGCGTTCTCAACGGAATGGCTTTTGCACAATTTGGCGGGACTGCTTATTGGGACGTCGCTGGGGTCGCAACGACGCGTGGTTCGGCAGTAAAACACACGCACACCGAAGCAGTTATTGGCGCAATTCAGGTTGATCCTGCTGTCAGAACAACAAGCGAACGCGAACAGATTGCAGCCGAGTATCGCCGTATCACACCCGCACTTGACGGTATTCGAATTCAGATTGCGAATTTACAGAAGCAGAAAACTGAACTTGAAGCACAAATCCCATATTCGCTTACAACTGAATCCACGCTACCTCGGACGACCCGTGTATTACCTCGTGGCAATTGGATGGACGATTCCGGTGAGATTGTCGAACCGATGATACCGGCTTTCCTGGGTGATCTTGGTATCAAAAATCGTCGTCCGACTCGCTTGGAACTCGCGCAGTGGGTGGTGTCGAGGGAAAACCCGTTAACAGCTCGTGCTTTTGTGAACCGCGTCTGGGCACTCTACTTCGGAACCGGGCTATCCCGCGTCTTGGACGATCTCGGTGCACAAGGCGAACCACCAGTACATCCTGAACTCCTTGATTGGCTTGCTGTCGAGTTTATGGAAAGCGGGTGGAACGTCAAACATATCGTGAAACTCATTGTGACCTCAAGCACTTATCGTCAGTCCTCGAAACCGAATGAAGTATTAGACGAAAAAGATGCCTATAACCGCTTACTCGCACGCCAATCGCGCTGGAGACTCGATGCGGAGATGGTCCGCGATAATGCGCTGTTTTTAAGTAGGCTTCTGGTCCCCAAAATCGGTGGTCCGAGTGTGAGACCCTACCAGCCAATAGGTTACTACTCAAACCTAAACTTCCCCAAGCGTGTCTATGCCCACGATAGTGGAGAAAACCAGTATCGCCGTGGACTCTATACGCACTGGCAGCGCACCTTCCTACACCCGAGTATGATGGCATTTGACGCGCCGAGTCGTCAGGAGTGTACCGCTGAGCGCGCTACCTCTAACACACCCATGCAAGCCTTGACGCTGCTCAATGATCCAAGTTACGTTGAAGCCGCCCGCGTCTTTGCCGCACGGATTGTCCAAGAGGGTGGTGAAGCCGTTAATGAGCGTATCAACTGGGCGTATCAACAGGTTCTCTCTCGTCTACCGCAGCCAGCAGAATTGGAGATTGTGACAAATCTATACGAGAAACATCAAGCCGAGTATACTGCTAATCTCGATGCTGCCTATGCTCTCGTCGCAGTGGGTGAAGCACCCGTGACAGAAGACGTTGAAACTGTCGAATTAGCCGCATGGACTTCTATAGCACGGGTGATATTGAATTTACATGAGACGATTACACGATATTAAGATTAAACAGGAGGTATGAGATATGGCTATTGATATTCATGAAGAGACCGATCTTCGTCTTACAAGGCGTACATTTCTGGGGAAAACGGTGCGGAGTGTCGGATCGCTCGCGCTCGCGTCTTTGCTGACACCCTCAATTATCAATGCCGCGCCAGAAATTGAGCGGTGGCAAGGAATTGTGACCACACCGTATGTGCCACCCAAGGCAAAGAGCATTATCCACCTCTGCATGGCAGGCGGTCCCTCGCATCTGGAGACTTTGGATTACAAACCGAAACTCGCAGAATTAGACGGACAGCCGATGCCGAAGTCTTTCACCGAAGGACAACCGATCGCTCAACTCCAGGGGCAAGCGGATTCACTCAAATGCCTCGGTCCCACACATGAATTCAAAAAGTGGGGACAATCAGGGCAGGAGATGAGTACGGCATTCCCGCATATCGGAAGTCTCGCTGACGATATTTGTATCGTACGTTCCCTACGAACCGAACAGATTAATCACGATCCAGCACACACTTTCATGAACACCGGTACCGCAATCGCTGGTAGACCCAGCATGGGGTCGTGGCTACTCTACGGACTCGGCAGTGAAAACGAAAACTTACCCGGGTATGTCGTCCTTGTCTCTTCCGGTGGCGGTCAGGACCAGCCGATCGCAACACGGCAGTGGCACAGTGGGTTTCTCCCAGGTCAGTTTCAAGGCGTCCAATTTCATTCAACCGGCGATCCCGTGCACTATGTCGCCAACCCTGATGGCGTGAATACAGAACAGCAGCGCGATGTAGTGGATGCTGTACAGACCCTAAACGGTATGTTCAACGAAACCGTAGACGATCCAGCAATCTCAACGCGCATTAGCCAATACGAGATGGCATTCCGAATGCAGACGAGCGTTCCTGAGTTGACTGACATCTCGAAAGAGCCGCAGCATGTTCTCGATATGTATGGTGCTAAGCCGGGCGATGGATCCTATGCCTCAAACTGTCTACTCGCGCGACGATTAGCAGAACGCGGCGTGCGGTTCATTCAACTTTATCATCGCGGTTGGGATCATCACGGCGGCATTGAAAACGCTATCAAAACTACCGCTGGCTATGTTGACCAAGCAACCGCTGCGCTTGTCAACGATTTGAAACAGAGGGGCATGTTAGACGACACCTTAGTGATTTGGGGTGGCGAATTTGGTCGGACGCCGATGGCACAAGGCACCGGACGCGACCATCACATCAAGGGTTTCTCAATGTGGATGGCTGGTGGTGGAGTCAAAGGTGGCATTAGTTACGGTGGCACTGATGAATTAGGCTACAATGCTGTTGAAAATGTAGTGCATGTCCACGACTTCCACGCCACGATGCTACACCTCTTCGGGATTAACCACGAAAAACTCGTCTACCGCTTCCAAGGACGCGACTTCCGCCTCACTGATGTCCACGGACACGTCGTCCGCGACATTTTAGCTTAAAAGTAGTAGGCACACTCCGTGTGCCGTCAGTCGAAGTAGTAACACGCTCCATCGTGCCGATAATCTTAAAAGTAGTAGGCACACTCCGTGTGCCGTCAGTCGAAGTAGTAACACGCTCCATCGTGCCGATGATCTTAAAAGTAGTAGGCATACTCCGTGTGCCGTTAACATCACAACGTACCTGCTTTCGGTTGCAAAGTCTATCAGAAATGGTGGGGTTATAGAGGGACTTATATGAGAAAAACGAACAGGATTTTAGTCTACATCTCGTTCTTGTTGGTTCTAACGGTATCTGCCTTTAGCCACGAGCTACCTATGGTGGAGCCTGAATCAGTTGGGCTGTCTACCGAAAGGCTTTCAAGAATTGATAAAGTAATGGAAACACATGTCGCTCAGCAGAAGATTGCTGGCGGCGTTACATTGCTTGCGAGGCGCGGGAAGATTGCACATCTGGGCACTTACGGTATGCAGGATGTAGAAGCGGGCATACCGATGATGCCTGATACCATTTTCCGTATCGCCTCAATGACGAAACCTGTAACGAGTGTCGCTGTGATGATGCTCTATGAAGAAGGACATTTTCGGTTGAACGAACCGGTCTCAAAGTTCATTCCAGCGTTCAAGGAGATGCAGGTGTTACCACCGGAATCTGCTGAAGATGAGACTCAACCTGTACCGGCAACCCGGCAGATTACAATTTGGAATCTGCTCACCCACACCGCTGGTCTAACATATCACTGGAATGAACCCCACGGTGCACAGTACGCTGCTGCAGGTATCACCCACGGGCTTCTTCAGGATGAGAGTACGCTTGAGGAAAAGATGAAAGTCTTGGCAACTATTCCCTTGCGGTGTCAGCCGGGTGCAGAATTTGAGTACGGGCTGTCAATAGATTTGCTCGGTTACCTCGTTGAGGTCGTATCCGGGATGACGCTCGATCAGTTTTTCTCCGAGCGTATTTTCAAACCGCTTGATATGGTAGACACACATTTTTTTATCCCTGAAACAAAACGAGAACGAATCGCTACAGTCTATGAGCGAACCAAAGATGGTCCCATCACGCGAAAGTCTCAAGAACCGACAGTGGAAGGTTCTCTGACCTACTCAACTGACTATCCGTACAATGGACCGCAAACCTATTTCTCTGGCGGTGGTGGGTTAGTATCCACTGCCCCTGATTACGTCCGATTTGCACAGATGATGCTCAACGGAGGAGAACTTAGCGGGGTCCGATTATTAAGCCGAAAAACCGTTGAATTGATGACTCTAAATCAGCTCGCCAACATGGATGTTGATTTCGGATTCGGTTTAGGCTTTAGTGTTGTCCGAGACGAATCAGACCTTAATGAAGTCGGGTCAGTTGGGACGTTTGGTTGGGGCGGTTTCTTCTATACCAATTTCTTCATTGACCCGCAAGAACAGATGATTGGTATCTTCATGTGCCAATTGCATCCCAGCGGTGGTTTGGATCTCTGGGGGAAAATTCGTATCCTTTACTACCAAGCGATCGCCGATTGAAATTGAAATTATCAACCGGAGACAACTTACTGTAAAACCTACAACAAATAACGCAGGAAGGAAATTAACCAATATGCCAAGAGAACTCATTGCACCAGCCCAAGAACAGGTCGCTTTCCGAGAATATGAAAGCCCATCCTTACAACCTAATGAAATTCGGGTCAAGAGCCAGTTTGGTGCGGCCAAACACGGTTCAGAGATGGCATCATATAAGGGTTATGCGGGTCCCCGCGGCGGCTACGATTCAGAATATAAGATCTTTCAAGCAGACACGTCCGGAATGGTGCACTATCCTTCAGGACTTGGAAACATGTGCGTTGGTGAGGTAACAGAGGTTGGATCGGACGTTACCGAAATTGAGGTCGGAGAGCGGGTTTTTCGGCACAGTTCCTTTCGCGAGGAAAATGTCTGGGGTGCTGCAGGTACGCGAAAACTTCCTGATGGTGTGCCTTGGCAGGCAGCCGTCTGTCTGGATCCAACAGATTTTGCGCTCGGAGCAGTCCGCGACGGTCATATCCGCATTGGTGATGCCGTAGCAGTTTTTGGAATGGGTGGAATCGGGCTGATAGCACTTCAGCTTGCCAAGTTGGCGGGGGCATACCCTGTAATTGGTGTTGATCCACTTGAATTGCGCCGCAACGTAGCCCTCGAATGTGGCGCTGATATTGTTATTGACCCTACAACAGATGATGCTGGTTTGGAGATTAAAAAGGCTACCAACAAGCGTGGTGCTGATGTTTGCATTGAATATAGCGGTCATCACACGGCACTACAGGCGGCTATCCGTGGTGTAACCTATCTCGGAACGGTTGTCGCCGGGGCATGGCCCGGTATCTATCCAGCGGGATTAGATCTCGGTGCTGAAGCGCATTTCAATCGACCTACCATTGTCTTCTCACGCGCTTGTAGCGAACCGAATCCGGAATATCCAAATTGGAATGAAGGTAGACTCTTTGAAATCAGTTGGCGGCTACTTTGTGATGGCAGCCTGAAGTCTGAACCAGTTATACATCCTGTAGTCGACTTTGATGATCTGCTGGACGAGTATCCAAAGATTGCTACGCACCCCGGTGAGAATGTAAAATTAGGCGTTCGATTCGCCTAACCCTTATTTTTGGAGAGAAACCCTCCTTGGCTCGGTGCTATCTCAATTTTTCGAGACGGTCGCGTCAAGGAGGAACTCCTCTATAGGTAACAACTTAGATTATAGTAGTCCAGCCGCTCGAAGTACTGTTTCCTGAACCGCAAACTCATGATCGAGTGAACGATCAGGTGATTTCTCGCCCCGAATATCAGCGACAAATGCTCGTAGGCTTTCAACGTAACGCGGACGCCGCTCCACAGGCACCGTCTGCCAACCTTTAGCATATCCATCCCGTTCCTCGTCAAGACACAACCGCAATGCTGGCGGTTCAAGCGGTTCAAGAATGGCACTGCCACGTGTCCCGTAGACTTCCAACCGCCTCGCTTTGCCCGAATCAATTTCCAATGCCGTGGACTCAAGAATCGCCAATGCTTTCGGATATTCAAATACGGCTGCTGTATTGTTCCGGTACCACGGCACGTCATGCCCATCATGCCTCAAAAATGGTGTCACCCGCGTTGGTTGTCCGAGCAAAGCAACGATAATATCGGTGAGGTGACAGGCAAGGATAAACATAATGCCTGCTGAGTGTTCACCGACTGAATCCCAACGTTGCCAATGGGCTTCGCTTGAAATGCTTGATGAAATGCGTGCCCGAACAGAAAAAATATCACCGAGTTTGCCTGAGTTTGCCCAATCAAGGATAAATTGGAAGCCAGCATTGTATCGGAACATATAACCGAGTTGAACGAGCAGCTTCTTATCACGGGCAGTGTCCAAAACCGCTCGAAACACATCAAGATTATCGCCAGCAGGCTTGTCGAACCAAACATGCTTGCCGTGTTCCAGAATCTCCCGCGCAAAGGTGAGATTCTGCGACACCCGTCCTTGTGCTGCAATTCCAACGATTGTTTCATCTTCGAGCATTTCTTCTTTCGACGTAAACCAGTGAACGCCTTCATAGGCAGGACTTTGACCAAGAGTCTCCCGGACTTCTGATGACGGCTCAAAGACACCAGCAAAGTCTATTTCGTCACTTTCCTTCATCACGTTGGCTTTCCCCGAAGCGTGGTCGTGGGAAATACCGTATTGTGCAAGTCTAATTTTCACTTCTTTTCTCCTTAGATAGCATCATTTTTGAAACCTATGATTGTATAAAACATCGGGTAGATTTAACATTAGCGGATTATCGAAATAGGGACCTTCCGGTAGACACGAAAACGCTCCATCTCCACTGGCGAGGTGTTTTTGATAGGGTGTTTCCCTCCTAACCTCGCTAATCGCAGAGACAAGTAATTGTAAAATCTGCTAATGATTCTATCACAGAATCTACATTGGTTCATGCAAAAAGTAGGTGCGATTTTTAGCGACTTGTGCTAAACTCTGGCGTATGGGAACTTCTTTTGATAAACGGCACACCCTCAATACCAGCGTACTTAACTGGAAACCTGCCCGAAATGAAATTATGCCTTAAATGGCATAATTTGTCTTTGTTTTACATTTGGAGGGCAGATCAGAGGCACATAACTAAAAAAGTTGAAAACCAAACCAATTCAACTTCAATTCTACACGAAGCCGGATTGTCCGCTCTGTGACGAGGCAAAGGCAGTACTCCAAGATATTGGTGCAAAAGCATCGTTTATTGTAGTAGAGGAAATTGACATCACGAAGAATCTCGGATTATTCACGAAATATAAGCATCTGATTCCTGTACTTGAGTTGGATGGACAACAGCTTTTTGTACATCGTATTGTTCAGAGAAAATTGGTGTGGCAATTGCGATGGCACCGATTTCGGAGACTTTTAACGTAGTTCGTAAACTAAGACTTGGAATAAAAAAGGACAAGGAGGGAAGCATGGCTTTTCCATCACACGGCACAACGCACCGATCTACTGTAACGGGAACACGGGGAATGGCGACAAGTGCTCACCCGCTCGCAAGTCTTGCGGGGGCACGTATGTTGCTTGCTGGGGGCAACGCTTTTGATGCAGCAGTTGCAGTGGCTTCAACACTCAACGTCGTTGAGCCTTATATGTCAGGTATTGCTGGCAACGGGTATATGTTGCTCTATAGTGCAAAGGAAAAGGCGCACCGCGTGATAGATTATCTCGGCACCGCACCATACGCTGCGACTTTGGATGTTTATCCAACACTCGAAAGCCAACAGATTGGCATTCGTGCCGGTATGGTCCCTGGTGGGTGTGGTGGATGGTTAGCGGCACTGGAACGCTATGGCAGTATGCCCCCTGCAGAGGTCTTCGCGCCAGCGATTGAATTGGCGGAGAATGGATACGCCGTTACCGTCAAGAATGCCGAGTTCATGGCAGGTGCGTACCACTATTTTTCGGAAAGAGCCGCAGAAGTCATCGCCTCGCGCGGTAGAACCCCACACCCCGGCGAAGTTTTGGTGCAGAAGGATCTCGCCCAAACGTTCCGTACGGTTGCCGAAGGTGGCGCGGAGGCGTTTTATCGCGGCGACATCGCTAAAGAAATTGTCCGTTTTTCCGAAGAAACCGACGGGTTAATAACTGAGAAGGATTTAACTGATTTTGAGGTGTTATGGCAGGATCCGATCTCTGTTACCTACAAAGATTATGAAGTTTACTGTCCAGCCCCGCCGTGTTCAGGTTTTCAGTATCTGGAGACGTTGAATATTTTAGAGAACGATGCGCTCGGTGAACTCGGACATAATACCCCCGAATACCTGCATCTACTCATCGAAGCAATTAAATTAGCGAGTGCAGATAGAGCAGAACATGCACCACGTCCGAATCCGCCAATCGAACACTTATTGTCCAAAGACTATGCGCAGACACAACGCACGCGCATCGGTGAACGGGCAGCAGTTAGCGGCGGTGAGCGCTGGTCAAAAGATAAACTGCCCGGTGAAATTCTCGCTAACGATTGGACAACCGAATGCACAACCCACTTTGACACTGCTGATGCAGAAGGCAATATCGTCGCAGTGACACAAAGCCTCGGTCAACCCTTCGGATCAGGCGTAATTCTCGGATCAACCGGAATGTTCCTCAACAATTTCATGAACTGGTTTGATCGGATTCCAGAGAGTCCCAACGCTGTTGGACCACATAAACGGATAGAGATGTGCATGTCGCCTTGCCAAGTCTGGAAGGGTAGTGATCCATTTGCTGCAATCGGTACGCCGGGTAGCCACGGCATCCTTCAGACAACGCTGCAGATGGTGTTAAATCTGATTGAGCACGGGATGAACGTTCAAGCAGCAATTGAGGCACCCCGCATTCGCTTGGTTGATCCTGGGACGCATGTGAGTATGGAAGGACGCATTCCAGCTGCAGTCCGTGCAGCCTTGGAAGCACGTGGGCATGACGTGGAGGTGTTGCCCGATTGGACAGCAACCGTCGGAGGCGGTCACGGTATCGCCTTTGATCCAGCGGAAGGCAGTTTCATGGGCGGGGCTGATCCACGGCGCGATGGGTATGCAATAGGTGTGTAAAAATGGTTCATCCGAAACACATTGTTGCTGTCTCCGGATTGATAAGCCATTCCAACGGTAAAGTCTTGCTCATACGAGGTCCGCGCCGTGGGTGGGAGTTTCCGGGTGGTCAAGTCGAAGAAGGTGAAAACCTTATTGAAGCGTTCCAACGTGAAATCCAAGAAGAGTCTGGCGTCACTGCCTCAATTGGACCGTTGGTTGGTGTTTACTCAAACGTCAAGTCCCCTACTAAATTGGCGTTTGGTTTCTTAGGAGATTACGTCTCTGGTGAATTAACTACGAGCGACGAGAGTCTGGAAACCGAATGGGTTGCACGGCATGCAGCTTTGCAACGAGTATCAAACCCTGTTATTTATGACCGAATGAAAGATATGCTCGATTTTTCGGGACGCATCATTTATCGCGTTTATACCACCGACCCATATCATATTTGTGACCAATATTTTCTGTAAGAATCGATACAATTCGGCTACTGAGAAGTGCTCGAGTTCATTAACGAAACAGTTTTCAAATTTCATATTTATCATAATATTTTTTACGGAGGAAATATGAAAAGTTTTAACACTATGAACAAATATCTTTTCTTGGGCTTAAGCCTGCTTTTAATATGCGGTTGCAACGCGATTCAGGACGTAATTCTTTCTGAACCGTCAACCGAAACGGATACTACGCCACTTCGTGTAACCATGATATATCCCAGTGATTGCGTGGGTTCTGCGGCTTACTGTGATGCCTTCCATATCGGTGTAAGGATTGCTGAGGAAGAACTCGGAATTACGCTAACTGAAGTAAATGGTGTGGAAAACGATCCTATAGCTACAGAGATGCTCCTAAGGGATGCAGCACAAAGTTCAGATCTTGTTTTGACAGCAGGTTATCAAATGGGAGATGTGCTTGCGCGTGTAGCCCCCGAATTTCCTGATGTTAAATTTGCAATTTTTGATGTTGTGCTTGATATTCCAAATCTGGCTTCTGTGAACTATAAGTCCAACGAAGGATCATTTCTGGTCGGGGCAATCGCAGCTTTGAAATCCGAAAGCAATAAAATCGGTTATATCGGAGGGGCGGATGTTCCGCTATTGCAAGAATTTGAAGCAGGTTATGTTGCTGGGATTCACGCTGTCAATCCAGACGCCGAAGTCACTGTAGAATATATCAGCAAAGATGCGACAGGTTTTGGTCAACCTGAAAAAGCTAAAGAACTGGCTTTAGCACAATATGCCAGCGGGATTGATGTGATTTATACCGCTGCTGGCGGATCCGGTCAAGGCGTGCTCGAAGCAGCACAGGAACAGCAAAGGTTTATCATTTGGGTTGACTCCAATGGTAACCATCTTGCCCCAGGAATTGTCTTGACCAGTATGACAAAAGAGATTCCGGCTTCTGTGCATCGCATCATCCGAGAGGCAACTGAGGGCAATTTTATGGCAGGCATCCGGTACTTTGGACTCAAAGACGGTAACGTTAGTTATGCCGTTGACGAACACAATCAACCCCTGCTTTCGGATGACATCATAGAGACTGTCGAATCTCTAAAAGCAAAGATCATTGCTGGAGAAATTGAGGTGCCCAACACAGTTTCACTTCCACGCCAATAAACATAATGCGTAGATGGGCTTCGGTCCTATCTACGCATTGTACTATGTCTATGGGGTTGAATTTACAAATTGAAATTACTTCACTATCAGCATCTTCTGCACGATCGGTAGCGGTGTTCCGTCTATTATCAACTCATAAAAGTAAATACCGCTCGCAACCCGTTCACCATTTCCATTTCTTCCATCCCAGTGTGCAGCCTTGTGTCGGGTGAGATAATAACCACTCGGTTGATAACCAAGCGACAACCCACGGATTAGGGTGCCTTCTGAGGAATAAATGTTGATTTGGATATCCCCTGCTTCCCTCAATTGATATGGAATCCATGTCTCAGGGTTAAAAGGGTTAGGATAATTAGGCAGTAAAGCGGTTTCACTCACAGCAGTCGGCGCAGGTGGCGCAGCCCCTGACTCTAAATTGTTAATAACAATAAGTAGGTCACTGATCGAGACTGAACCGTCCCCGTCCACATCAGTGCGTCGGTTAGAAGGTGGGCTCTCTCCAAGCGCGTTAGCAACTAATACCAAGTCTGCGGTATCAACTACACCATCCTTATTAACGTCGCTATCGGCGTAGTTTTCAGGAGGTTTGGGAGGTGTCGACGTAGCGATGCTGATGGCAAGTGCTGACGGCGTCCCCAAGCCGTCTATAATGGTCTGAATGTGCGAACCATTGAGACCAGATCTCTGTATACGTCCTCTTGAATTAGTCCAATAGAGTTTACGTGATGATACATCAACGGCGATGCCGGACGGAGTGCTCCTTAACCGGACTAACAATTCTGCACTGCTACCGTTGAGATTCGCACGCCTGATATTCCCACTTGTCTTACTTGTTTGCTCTGTCCAGTAAATTTTGGCGTTTGCTATGGCAATACCGCCGATTGGGTTTGAGGCAACGGCAACGACTTGTCGATTACTACCATCAAGATTCGCACGGCGTATTCGACCCGATTCCGACCAGTAAAACTTCTGATCTGTAACGTCGAAAGCAATATGAGTCGGAGCACTCAATTGTGTAATCAGATTCTGAAATTTGGTGCCATTGATATTGACCCTTTGGATTTGTCCTCTTGAGTTCGTCCAATAGACTCTATCACCTTCAGGATCAACTGCAATACCGAGTGGGACACCAGTCACAGACCTAATTTCCTCCATATTAGTTCCGTCAAGATTCGAGCGGCGTAACCGACCTGAACGATCGCTCAATTGTTCACCCCAATAAACTTTTTCTTCAGCAATGGTGATGCATGTTACATTGAGAGCGTTCCTTTTGAACTGCTCTATCTCAGTATCAACTAATTGAGAGATTTGGTTGTCGCCGTCGAGCCAGTAAAGAGGTGGTCTATTTGAAGGTGCTATGAGTACTCGCGTAGTGGGTTGTGCAGTAAAGGACACTTGTGTGGAGATTCCAGAGACACTCCCAACAACTCGATTTTCAACCCGTGTATTACCCAGTGTGAGGTAGGTCTGTGCCCTACCATTCGTGTTACTACGCGCTGTTGCTGCTGATAGACGCCCACCACCCGCTGTGATTTCAAAACGGACGAGTGTATCGGATACTGGTTCACCGGTATCATCACGCACTTCAACGACAAACGGTCGCGCCAAACGACGATTAAGTTTGCCTGTTTGATTGTCTCCCGATATCTGAGCGAGTTGGGTCGGGGCAATTTTGACATTCACTGTAAAACGAAGTGTCGTCCTTAGTCCAGCTGCTGTTGCCTCTACTCGCACGGATTCTGTTGAAGTCGGTGTAAGATAGGTTTCGGCGTATCCATCTGAATCGGTCCTGACCTTAGCATCAGACAAATTTCCACTCCCACGCGTGATACTAAATTCAACATTCACATCGGCAATACCATCCCTGTTCACATCCGTAACCCGGACCCGTAGCGGGTCATCCGTCTTAGCGTTTCTATAAGCCGTCTGATTGTTGCCTGATACCAAAGTCACCCGGGATGGAGCAGACTCACTATGGGCAGTGAATATCACGGGTGTGAGATCGTCTAAACGCGCCTCAACGGTAGTTGTCCCAACTCTATTCCCCAGTCTCAAATACGTCTGAGCAATGCCGTCTGCATCAGTTCTCGGGTTAGCACTTGAAAGACTGCCACCACCTTCCGTGATAACAAACCTTACGACTCGATTTACAACATTGTCGCCTCTTGTATCTGTCACCTTGACTTTAAAAGGTTCGTCTAACCTACTTCCAATGTCCCCTGTCTGGTTATTGCCAGCAACAAGTTTAAGGCTATCTGGGACGGGGATCCTCGCCGTGAATGTCACAGGTGTAAGGTCATCTAAACGAGCCTCAACTGTGGTAGTTTCAACTGTGTTTCCCAGTCTCAAATACGTCTGAGCAATGCCGTCTGACCCTGTTCTTGGATTTACGTTTGAGAGTGTGCCACCACCTGCCGTGATAACAAATGTCACCTCTTGATTTACGGCATTGTTCCCTCTTGTGTCTATCACCTTAACTTTGAATGGTTCGTCCAGAGTCGTTCCAATGTTTCCAGTCTGATTATCACCGGAAATAAGTTCGAGCCCATTTGGAACGGGCACTGTTGCTGTCGCGTGAAAGACTACGTCTCTCGCCCCTGCCATATGCGCGACGATGGTGTGGTTAATAGAGGTTACAGCATCAGATGGACGAGGTGCCAGCTGCAAACTTACTTCTGCAACGCCACTTGAGTTAGTGGGTACAATGAGTCTGTAACTCGGCGTTTGAGAATACGCTGAAAATAATCGTGCTTCTTGTACACCGCCAGTTGTTGATGGTGATGTAATCTCAAAAGTTATATCTTGGTCAGATACTGAGCGTCCGTTGCCGTCTTCTACTTTAACTGAAAGCGGATTGCGAAGTTTCGTTCCGAAATAGTCAGCTTGTTCATTACCGGAAACCAGTTGCAGGCGGATATCGCGGTGGAAATAAGTCACGGTATATCGCTCACGGGTGTATCGTATATGTGCGGTAATCTTGCTGGTCCCTCCACCCGGACGGTATTCTATTTCTGCAACGCCATTTGCATCAGTGGGGAGATCGAGAGAACTCACAAGCCTATTTTCTGAGTCAACAAGATGACCAGAACCATCTAAGGAGAGAATAACAGATACAAAACCTTGCGCCGCAGCATTGGCATCTACCACCTTGATACCAAAATAGTAGTACCCAAGCGTATCATCGTAGACGATCTGAGGTGACGAAGTTGACGCAGATACATCAATTTTATAATCAGCAACGGCTTGTGCGGTTTGTATTGCGTATGCAGTGAATGTAGCCAACTTGTTGCCACTGGCATCGCTACCTCTGTAAATATTCAAGACATATTTATTTGCCGCGCCGAGCGTACAATATATCTTGACGATGTTTTTATCTTCCAATCTCAGCCGGACATCCTGCGCATCGTCACTCAACGTCACAAGCATATCCGTAGCAGCTGGTTGATAGCGGGCATTTGTGCCGATCTGAATCTCATCGATGATACCTTCTGTATCCTGTATCGTAATTTGGTTCGGCGCAAGGGGATCGGTAACATCTACACGAAATACAATGGGCGCGATTAACGAGGCGTTTTCCCAACGCGTCTGGTGATCTCCACTTTCCTTCCTCAGTGTTAGCGCATCACAAAGGTTAACTATACTCAGTGCCGTTAATATCGCGAAAATGAGCGTCATTCTTGTTTTCATTTTTCTTGTCTCCCAGGTTTACGACAGATGTGTATTTTCAAGTGTTTAAGGCAAATTCGTGTGGTCTTCCCCGCAGAACCTTAAGGATAATCACTAAACTCTGTTCGGTAGGTGCGCTTTGTAGGTGTGTAGGTCAATAGACCTAATAGTTGTATCTTTTGCTAACTGTAACGTGGTTTAAAGCCTTAATAACTGCGTAGGACGGTTCCCTTCGCCCCGACGATCCAACCCGCATTTTTGTTAAGATAAATATCTTGCAGGTTATATTGTGCTGGTGAGGGATAGCGGTTCCATGTACTACCACCATCAGTTGTATGAAGGATCAACCCTTTTTCGCCGACTACCCATCCGCGTTTCTCGTCATGAAATGCAACATCACGTAGATTCTGATTAACTGGACTCTTCTGGCGCACCCAAGTTCTCCCGCCATCGGTTGTGTGGAGAATCAACCCATTTGTTCCTACAATCCATCCATGCGTTGGGTTTGCAAAATAGACAGCGAATAGCGGCTGCTCAGCATTGCTTCTCTGGCGAACCCATCGTTTCCCACCATCTTGCGTATGAAGCACCTCGCCTTCCTCACCAACAATCCATCCGTGCTCTGAGTCAACAAAGTGGACACCCCATAGGTGTTTATCTGAAAGATTGCGCAGACTTTCCCAGTGTCCTCCACCGTTTTCTGTCCAAAGAACAGTGCCTTTTCCGCCAACTGCCCATCCTTCAGTTGTGCTAACGAAATAGAGATCCAAGATACCCGGAGGCTTGCTTTGACTGCGTACTTGGTGTTGTACGTTCCATGTAGCACCACCGCTGGCAGTATAATGCACTTGTCCGATACTGGTGAGCCAACCGTTATTCGAGGTCGTAAAATTAACCTGTGTCAGCGTGTCTTTGGAAATGGAGACTGCTGTCCAAGTTGTCCCACCATCGACTGTGGATAGCACTGTGCCAGAAGTGCCGACTGCCCAACCGTGTTTGGCATCAGCAAAATGGACACCGTAAAGATGTGTGCCTGTACCGCTCTCAATTGGTCGCCACTCAAATTGCATCGCATCTTCGGAGCAACCGAAGTACACGAGGCTTCCACATAACATGATAAGCGCGAGGTAGTTCTTTTTCTGCATTTCAGGTCCCCTTTTCCAAACAAAATTTTTGTTGCATCTATTTTCTGGATCGTGATAAACTATTACTATTATAGAGGAATCTACGGCGAGTTGTCAAGTGCTTGTTGAGGTGAAACACTGGCGTATCATGTACATCATCGGAATTGATGGCGGCGGGACAAAAACCGTTGGTATCCTGACGACAGAAACAGGGCAACACCTCGCACAAGTGCAATCGGGACCCACAAATTATCATGTAGTTGGTGAAACACAAACACAGTCGGTTCTGGAGGACGTTGTCAGTGAACTTTGTCGAAAAGCAGGCATCTCAAGGACCAGTCCAATTCGATTCTGTTTGGGAATGGCAGGCTTAGGGCGGGCAGCAGATCAGCACGTAATTGGGCAGATTTGTGATGAACTCGGCATTCGAGAAAATCGTATCCTGACACATGATGCACACATCGCACTCATAGGAGGGACTGAGAAGCAGGAAGGTGTGATCGTCATCTCCGGGACGGGGGCTATTGTTTACGGGATCAATGCTGATGGTAAAGAGGCACGTGCGAGTGGATGGGGGTATCTGCTCGGAGATGAAGGCAGCGGCTACGATATTGCTATAAAAGGACTCCGAGCTATTGCTCGTGCTGCTGATGGAAGAGATGATCCAACCGAATTGACAAGTCGAATTCTTAATACGCTTGACTTGAACGATCCAAGTGAACTAATTCGTTGGGTGCATGCCGCAAGCCGAGATACTATTGCTCACTTGGCAGAAATAGTATTTGACACTGCCCAATCTGAATACAGTGTGGCAGAACGGATTGTTGACGACGCTGCTAATGAGCTTGTCTGTGCCGCCGGTAGTGTAATTGGACAATTAGAATTCAAGGGGCAGTTTGATGTCGTGCTCAGTGGTGGCAACCTCATCCATCAATCGGTGTTTGCGGATAAACTTCGCCATCAATTGGCAGAAATTCAACCAAAAGCATCAGTGCTATTTCCGAAACATGAACCCGCTTACGGCGCAGTGTTATTAGCACAATCGAAATTGTAGCTAGCAAAGGAAGGCATGCAGTCTACAACAGAACAGCGAAACCTGAACTCTATCGGTATCGATCTGAAGTCTACCTCAGAAATTGTCCAGGTTTTTCACGAAGCAGACCGAGAGGCTGTCGCGGCAGTAGAGGCAGAATCCGATGCAATCGCGTATGCTATTGATTTGTGTGTTGATGCTTTTCGCGCAGGTGGCAGGTTGTTTTATGTAGGGGCAGGCACAAGCGGTAGGCTTGGCGTGTTAGACGCTTCCGAATGCCCACCCACTTTCAGCACATCTCCTGAGATGGTGCAAGGGATTATTGCTGGTGGTGATGTCGCTTTACGCCGCGCTGTGGAAGGTGAAGAGGACAAACCTGAACGGGGCGCACAGGCCATCCGAGAACGCCAACTTACACCACAAGATGTACTCGTCGGGATCGCGAGTAGTGGACGGACACCTTATGTTATCGGAGCTTTAAAGGAAGCGCACGCCATCGGGGCAACAACAATATTTTTCTGTTGTGTCCAACCCCCTAAGCAACTTAAGGACTACGTGACGCATTTCATCACGCCCATCGTCGGTCCGGAAATCATCACAGGCTCGACCCGGTTGAAAGCAGGAACAGCAACAAAACTCGTCCTGAACATGCTGACAACTGTTTCTATGATAAAATTGGGAAAGGTCTACGACAATCTAATGGTCGATCTACACGCTTCTAACGAGAAGTTGGTCGCGCGGAGCATTCGGATCGTCCAAGCCGTTACCGGTGTTGATGCTGCTTTAGCTGAGGCGACGTTAACACAGGCAGACGGAAGTGCAAAGTTGGCTATTGTAATGCTCACAAAAGGATTGAACCCAACAGAAGCAGACGCACTCTTGGAAAAACACGCTGGATTTCTAAGAGAAATTCTTGATAAAGAACGCTAATCTATCCTTGCAAACGCGCTTTCAGCGCACAATTTATGAGGAGAACTCCATGGGTACGAAAGTTGGTCTTGCCAAAACTGGCAGGCGACGTTCTAACGTTTTTGAGGCACTGAACAATATACGCCAGGAGCTTACACCGAAAGTCCATGAACAAGTACTATTGAAGCCGAATTTTCTCTCCAGCACGAATCAACTCGCCTCGTCGCATGTAGACGCGATGCGTGGTGCACTCGATTTCCTCTTGAGCACACCGCATCCCCCAAAAGAGGTGATTATTGCCGAAGGTGCTAACGAGAAATTTTCTGGTGAAGCCTTTCAGATTTTCGGTTATGAGGCACTCCAAGCCGAGTACGATCTCCCGATCCGACTCGTGGATTTACATCAAGAAACCGAATGGGTAGAAACCAAGGTTTTTCTTGCTGAGCGCAATGAAGATACTGTGAGAATGCCGAAGATAGTCTTGGACTGTCCATGTACGCTCTCTGTCGCTATTGCCAAAACACATGACGCAGGTGTCGTGACACTTGCTATGAAGAATATGATTATGGGCACGCTACACAAGGATGATCGGATTAAAATGCACGGCTATCACAGCCACGCAGACCGGATACTTCCGCGTGAAGCGCAGACGCTCAATATCAATCTGCTTCGTCTCTCACGCCACCTTAAGCCCGATATTGCTATTGTTGATGGCACTGTTGGGTTACAGGGGAATGGTCCCGGAGGCACTGATTCTGTCCCTCTCGGTATCGCTGTTGTCAGTGATGATGTGTTCGCAGCGGATGCTGTCACAACAAAAGCGATGGGATTTGAGCCGTTAGAGATTGGGCTTTTCCATTACGCAAATGAAATGGGCTACGGCATCGCAGATTTGAGTGAAATTGACATCGTCGGACCCGCTGTTGAAACCGTCACAACATCATTTAAACCCCATGAGACGGCTGAACTTCAATTCCAATGGCAGGAAACAAGTCCTGCAGAATATCTCGCAGCCGACTAAAGAAAGGATAATTATGAAACGTTTTTATAAGGTCATTATTCTGTTTTCGATACTTCTCACCACACCAGCGTGGGCATGGTGGGGAGGTGGACACGATATCCTTACACAGGCAGCCGTGAAAGCTTTACCTGAAGAGATGCCTGAATTTTTCCGATCCGCCGAAAAAATGGTTGCCCACTGCGTCTACGATCCGGACATATCGAAGGAACGTGGCACACCGCACGCACGACAGGCTGAATACGGTGAACACTACATTGATATAGAATTACTAAAAGATCACCCGATTCCAGAGGGACGCGAAGCTCATATCAAATTATGTGCAGAGTTGGGGCTTGCACCGAGAGCGGTCGGCACACTGCCCTATGCGCTCGCAGAGTGGACAGAACGGCTCGCTGTTGCTTTCGCAGAGTATCGCAAATGGCCCGACAATCCGATGGTTCAGTACAAATGTTTTCTCTATGCAGGTTTCCTTTCGCACTATGCACAGGATATGTGTCAACCTTTACACCTGACCATTAATTTTGATGGGATTAAGCAAGAAGACGGCACGCGCTTGCATCAGGGTATACATGAGAAGGTCGATTCGGCGATTGAGATGTTGAAGTTGAATCCAGTTGAACTCTCGAAGGCACAACAGATTGAACCCGTTGGCGATTTAATGCCAGCAATAGTGAAACAGGTTAAAGCGGGATTCAGTTTGGTTGATAGCGTTTACGTACTCGCCGAAGATTGGAAAAATCTGAAAGAACCAACGCCTGAGTTGGTTGATTTTACAAATGACCGGGCACGTGAATCCGTGCGTTGGACGGCTTCACTTTATTTAACAGCGTGGAAAATTTCTGAGGATATTAAACTACCCGGTTGGCTTGACCGCGCACAAAACGATGAAAACATGTCACATTAAAACATGTCATACTAAAAGGAGATATAACTTTGTTACAACAATGGAAACCTGATCCGACTTTTTACCCTTCTCCCAAAATGGCGATTGAAGCACCCGCTGAAGAGGTCGCTTATGTTGCTGCCCCGCGGGATGACGGCAAACCTGATGCTATGTGTGTGGTTGACCTCAACGAAGCATCTGATACCTATGGACAGATTGTCAATAGGTTGGAACTCGGTGTTCGTGACGAAATCCACCACTTTGGTTGGAACGCATGCAGTGCCGCACTCTGTCCGTACGCACCCCACCCTTATGTTGAACGCCGCTACCTCGTTGTGCCAGCACTACGTGGTTCTCATATCTATATCCTTGATGTAAAAGAGAATCCAAAAGCACCGAAACTCGTTAGAACCTTGACAGCGGATGAAGTTGAAGATCGATCTGGATATACCCGGCCTCACACCGTACATTGTGGACCTGAAGGAATCTATATCAGTGCTTTAGGTTCAGTCGGTTCTGAAGAGGGACCTGGCGGTATATTCCTAATGGATCACTACAACTTCAATATTCTTGGACAGTGGGAAGTCGAGCGCGCTTCTCAATCCCTCTCTTACGACTTTTGGTGGCACTTGGGATATGACATCGCTGTTACTAGTGAGTGGGGATATCCTGCAATGATTGAAGACGGTGTGAGCCTTGAAGACTTAGGGGAACGCAAGTTCGGGCATAAAATCCATATTTGGGATATTCGGCACCGGAAGAACATCCAGACCTTGGATTTGGGCGATGACTATCAGATGATTCTGGAGCTCCGTCCCGCACACGACCCAACTAAGGCGTATGGCTTCGTCAATGCTGTGCTGAATATGAACGACCTTTCCAGCTCAATTTGGACATGGTACAAAGATGGGGACGATTGGGGCATTAAAAAGATTATCGATATTCCCGCGCAAGTACCAGAAAATCCTGATGATTTACCACCTGCCCTAAAGGATATCGGGATGATACCGCCGCTTGTTACCGATCACATCCTCTCCTTGGATGACCGATTCCTCTATATTTCCTGTTGGGGGACTGGAGAGCTCCTGCAATATGATGTATCTGATCCTTTCAACCCGAAACATACCGGAACCCTTGAAATAGGTGGTATTACAAAATCGCATCCGCATCCAGCAGCTGGACCGGTCGGCGGTGGTCCCCAGATGGTCGAGTTGAGTCGTGATGGCAAACGCCTTTACTTCACTAATTCCCTCTATGTCGCATGGGATAACCAATTCTACCCGGACAATGCTAATGGATGGATGGTGAAAGCCGATGTAAATCCGGACGGTGGACTCGAATTGGATCCCGACTTCTTCGTAGGTTTCGGCGACAGCCGCGCCCATCAGATTCGCTTGCAAGGTGGCGATAGTTCATCTGATACTTTTTGTTATTCGTAAGAATTAATGGTATTTCCTAATAGGCATACCGCTGGCGTGATTTTCGGTCTCGCTTTCAAAGCGCGCATGCCATTACTATACTGTTCTAAAAGAGGGTGCGCAAGTTCGCTTGCAGCACCCTCATATTATCGGTAGAAAGATATTTTATATGGACACTCTTTCATGGGTAGGCTACATCAGCCTCGGTGTATTTCACGGTATTAATCCGGGTATGGGGTGGCTTTTTGCGGTTGCACTCGGAATGCAGGAGAAACGGAGGAGCGCTGTTATCGGGGCACTCTTCCCAATGGCACTCGGACACGCGATTTCGATAGGGGTCGTGGTTCTGATAATCGTTTTAGCACAACAGCAGATCTCGGAGAATGTACTTGGTATCGCCTGTGCAGTTGTCCTATTCGGTTTTGGGCTATATAAGCTATTCCGGGCAAGACATCCGAAGTGGGTGGGAATGCGTGTTAACTTCAAAGACTTAACGATCTGGTCTTTTCTGATGGCTTCTGCACACGGAGCTGGATTAATGCTCGCACCTCTTCTGTTGCGGATGCCTGCATCGGCAGCGCATTCTGGACACATGCACCACGCACCCACGAGTATGACGGATAGTGCTGCAATGTTATTATCGGCAGTTGGTGTGCATACCCTCAGCTTTTTCGTCGTGACAGGAGTTGTGGCGGTTGTCGTCTACGAGGTGGTAGGGCTTGCCTTGCTTCGTAAGGCGTGGTTTAATCTGGATATGTTGTGGTCTATTGCTTTGATGATTGCCGGGGTTGTCACGGCTGGCATGATTTTCTGGGGACATTAGGCAAGAGTGGATTAAATCCCTGAATGCTGCATCTTTTCTAGAATAGGTATCTAACCCCGACCTTTCTCACGAAGATCCGTGCCCTCGGTAGGCGAGGTTTCTAACCTCGCCGGTCCCGCATCCACAATGTCTAAGTTAGATTTTAATCTGTAGGTTGGGTTGAGCCGGATATAACATACCCTTATATTCCCAAAACGACTTGTTCCATCTCAATGACATGTTTCTCTAATACGATAAGCGAAACCCAACAAAACAGTACGTATCACATCGGATAATCTTGCCTTTATAGGATTTAACTTTTCTTTAATTCCATATACGATAATCATCATTCTTCCTTAATCTGTTCAGCCAGCAATGCAACCCCATACTTTTCTCGCAATGCGCGCATATCGGCGAAGTCTGTATCTTGCAGTGTATATCCAGAGTGCGAACGCACTTGATAGTCTACTGACAGACACTGCACTTCCCGACCGCCGATAGAACCTACAGCGTTCAACTCCGATTCGGAGATGAACCAGTCAATTTCCCCAGGACCGTAAACCGCACCACCATCCTCGGTTCGTTCAACTACATGAAAGTCGATCATTCCGTGTGATTGATGCCCCAGCACAAAGTTTCGATCCGAGCGATCATCCGTATGGACATCAACAAAACCGCGTGCGAAAAGTGCCTCGGTCAGGATTGCTGAATTTTCCCATGAGATAATAATATCCAAGTCTTGATGCTCCCGAGTGCACTCACCTAATAGCGCATCAACACCCCAACCACCGTCAATCCAGACTTCAATACCGAGTTCATCAAAAAGATCAAGAAACCAGTGAACCATTTCAGCCGTCATAGGAGTTGCACATTCGCAGTCAGTGAGTAAGTTACTCATTTTCATCAGTAGGTTCTGAGGATATTCGGTTGGAGAGTGTTGTTATGCAAGTGTCTCCAGAGCCTGTTCTATTTCGGGCAGAAACACCTCTTTGAGTTTCAGCAGATTCTTGGTGTGCCATTCTCTAATTTCTTCTAATTCACTGTCAGAGGACTCAATGTCTCCGTCGTGAATAATAAATATGAATGACTCCTGTTTTTCAGCGTTGCGTTCCCACACAAGTGATCCTCCGAAATTGGCGGTAATTTCTGATTTTCGTTTTTCCAATACATCAAAGAGTTCAATTCTGTTTTCGCGTTCCCTTTGATAGATGCATACCTGTGCTCTTACCTTACCGCCTTGTGAGAACCGGACACCATAGCTAATTCCTCGAATTCCTGACGAGAAAGAGTACCAATTTTGTGGCTGTCCAACGCGTGCCCCAGTGAAATTATGCTTTTCCCTAAGTTCGTCTATAAGCACTTGAAAATAGGATTTATATTTCTCGCTTTTCTCACTTTTTGGTGATATTGTTGATGGAGTTTTCTGCTTTTTAGATTTTTGCCACTCATTGGGAGAGACAACGAGCTTGAAGTTAAGTGCCAGATTTGAATCGTCAATTTGCAGAATTTCCAACACGACACCAAAAAACTGCGTCTCTGTGTCTGTTCTCTGGTTTAGCCATTCCATCGCTTGACGGTGCTCGTCCCTTACCTCTTCTGATATCCAGATCACTATTGAAGCGTCAAAACCGGCAGCGTAAGTAAGAAGTTTACCGAGATGGTCGTGATCAGTTCGGTTAAACTGATTTTCAATAACAACCGTTCTTGAACTTCCCAAGTCTTGCGCGAGGAGATCTAGAGAGAAATCCCCAACGGATGCTTCTTGATCTACGATCTCAAGATCCATTCCGAGCGCGTTTCCCAACATTTGAATATGTTCTGCCAACCATGGTGTGAATTCAGTCGCTTCTTTCGTCCATTTTTCACGTAGTGGAATTCTTTTCAATTCGCCAAATTCAAGCATTTGGTAGATTTCCTTCCTGGATTGTACTATAGTAGGTTTTAAATTACTTGTGCATTCTGAACCGGCTCGATTAGGAAACAGTGCTTACCGAGGGGATGCATTTTTGGATTTTCAGAGCACTATCAACGCGGCTTCGTATGCCTCTCTAACGATGTCTTGGACATCTTCCCGTAGCTTCTGCCAACTCCGCTGTAATTTTCCCTTAACCCATACCCTACCTTCATCTATCCCCATTCCGTGATGAACGTATGCCAAGTATAGAAGCGAAGGGGCTTGTTCAATGTGAGACATAGCATCGGCATTGGCAAGACATGCTCCCTCTGCACTCCGGTGTTCAACTACGACGCTCGCTCGGTGTGTTGCGATAGCCTTCTTAACGGCTTCTGTCTTTTCTTCTGGATAGCCAAAACCCTTGAGGAGTTTTTCCGCTTCAATTGGACTGTGAATATGATGATCCGCGTAAAGTGCTTTGTCCTTTATGCTGGCATAATCATGAAGTAACGCCGCAAACTCGACAATTTCGAGGTCAGCATCAAAGGACGGGGCGAGTTGTTTTCCATTTTGAACGACCTGTAGGATGTGGTGGGTCCAAATGTCGTAACCGAAGATGTTAGTATCAGCGGCACATGCCTGTTCAACAATCTGAGCAATTTTGTTTCGTATAGTTTCAGTCATAAAGAATCTATTTTTAATTCTAATCACCCGCAGGACAACGCCTTGTCATTCACATCAGGCGCAATGTATGTTTGAGCAAACTGCTTTGAAACAGCAGCTACGTTGTAGAGACTTTTTCCAGTTCAACTGTTTGGCTCACGAAATCGATCTGTAAACGGTATGCTTGTAAGAGGTGGGTTCCAAAAGAATATGAGAATTGGGAACAAAGGTGACATCTGCCGAAATGACGCTGCCATCAAAGGGGAAATTAATCAAATAAACATCTTCCTCAATCGTTTGCCCACCGGCTAAAGCAGAAATCACTTTACCAACATAACGGGCATTCAAAGAATGTCGCAGGACTTCTGGCAATTCTAAATCTCCGTTGAAGCCTGGGTCAATAGTAGCTTGCCAATATTGATCGGCAATTGACAGCGTGATTGTTGGCACGCCATTATCTAAGACCGAGCCGTAGATCACTGATGTCCCCCTTTACGAAAATATGTTTCAGTACCAACTCGCTGAAAGAAAAGTGGGGAATTCAAGCCTTCTCTGTCTCTTTGTTGAACAATTGCTTGAATCGAATCCCCAAACCAAATACGGCTATTTTTCGGATCGATGCCCACTGTTTGCCCAATGCGATCTGATAGATTATTTTGCTTTTGGTATGTTTCCCAGAGCCGTTTGGCTTTGCGGGAATCTGCTTCAGTCCAATCTGCTTTATTCATCGTTAACTTTTCCTTGTAGATTTTTCTTGCATCTAAATGGGCCACACAGACACATGTATATCAACTTCTTTAATACCTCTTTACGTGTGAAAATTTGCTGGTATTAAGTATACCCTAAATCCTAAACCGAGACAATAGAAAGTGACAATGGATTACAAACTTTCTGATGTGCTTTTTCTTGCTCATCCCAAGACGAAAAACTTGTCTTTTTTCTGCATCTGTGCTATAATTTCCATTCAGTAAACAGCAAACCTTAATCCGTTTTTTCAATATAGGCTTGAAGGAACGCCCCCAAATCGAAACTCTCAAGCTACACCAAAAAAGGAGACCCCAAACTTGATAAATCTATATGGAGCAACGTATGACAGAATACAACTGCTTCGCCACGTCGGAGATGTATCGCAGATCGCCCACGCCAAGATGTATCAGCTGACAGATGGCAATGAAAAGGGCGTTGATGCAATTGATTTCCGAACCGGAAGCGGTCTTAATTTTACCGTGCTACCGAGCCGCGGGTTAGATGTCTCTTACGCCGAATATCAGGGAATTCCCCTCTGTTGGCGTTCAAGTACCGGCGATGTTAATCCCGCACATTATGAACCGGAAGGACTCGGTTGGCTACGCAATTTCTATGGTGGCTTATTAACGACTTGTGGTATGCGACAAGTCGGAGTACCGAACGAGGATGACGATGAGGCGTTAGGACTTCACGGCAGGGTTTCCAATATCCCAGCGAAGAACGTTTGGGTCGATAGCCGATGGGAAGGACAACGTTATATGTTATGGGCACAAGGCAAAGTTAAAGAGACCGCCGCTTTAGGTGAACATCTCTCGCGCACCCGCAGAATTTGGACCGAATTAGGTTCGAGTACTTTGCATATTGAGGACATCGTCGAAAACTTGGGATACCAAGATTCACCACACATGTACCTCTTCCATATTAACGTTGGGTTTCCGATCCTCACCCAAGACAGCGAACTACTTGCTCCTTCTTCGCAGGTTACACCGCGGGATGAACAGGCTGCCGCAGACTTGAATAACTACAATTTCTGCGAACCGCCAACTGTTGATTTTCAGGAACAGGCATTCTATCACGAAATGGAACCCGACGTTGATAATCACGTCCGTGTTGCCCTCGTAAATCGAAATTTTAATAATGGACAAGGCATCGGTGTATCAGTGCGTTACCACAAAACACAATTTCCGAACTTCGTCCAATGGAAAATGTGTGGCGAAGGGACCTATGTCTTCGGCTTAGAGCCGTCGAATTGTGGGGTAGAAGGTAGAGCAAAGGAACGCGAACGCGGTACCCTACAGTTTATTGAACCCGGCGGCAGAAGACACTATGAAGTCGAAATCGGCGTGTTAACCTCCAACGCCGAGATTGATGAGTTTCAAGAGAAAATCACAAAAACCTAAAATTAATAATACCAATTTCAATAGAAGTCCCGGTTAATAGTAAGGAGAAACCAATGAAAAATTATTTGCCTATACCCCTCACCGCGTTCCTACTACTGACGATTTTTATATTCATTGGCTGTGGCGCGAAAGAGATGCCACCAACATCGACAGTAGAAGCACCCGCAGTCCAAGAAGAACCGGAAGTATCTGCAGTTCAAGAACCGGAAGCACCCGAAGCCCCAGAAGCAGAAGCACCGGTAGAGACACCTTTAGTCCAAGAGCCAAAAGAGCCAGCAGAAGCACCCTCACCCGAAGCAGAGGTGATGGATGAACCATCTTCACCTGAACAAGAGGCACAACCTGAACCTGCAGAGCCGATGCCAACGGCAGAGATTCCGAGTGGCAGTGTCCTACATCTGATTCCAGAACAGGCAGTAGGACTTATCTATTGTCCCAGTCTGGCTGAATTGGATAATCGACTGAACGCGGCGGCAACGGACTTAATGCCAACAGCCGAGCCACCAGAGATCCTCGCCGGAATTTTGGCAAGAACTTTCGGTGCTGGATTTGAAAGTCTCGCCGAGTTAGAAGAAATCGGATTGGATATGAACCAAGATTTTGCAATCTTTATGACTTCCTTGAGACCACCGGATCTTTCCGCAACTGTACATCTCACAGAACCTGAAGCTATGCTACAGGTGATTGAGGCAGAAAGCGAAGGAAGTGCTCCAACCCAATATAACGGTGTAACTTATTGGAGTGCGACCGGTGCGAGTGGCAATTTTGCCATCATAGAAAATACCCTCATCTTTTCTCAGTCTGCTGAAGTCTGTGAAAGTGTGATTGATACCTATAACGGAACGAAGCAATCTGTCATTGCTAATCCAAATTACAACTCGTTCGTTACCGACATTTCTGAGGGGACTGCACAACTCGCTGTTCATTTCGATCTTGAATCGGTTGTGCCTACCATCACCGCTTCACTTAGGGGCGAATTTGAGTCAACGAAAGATGCTCTTGAAAGCGATGCTACTATGATGACAGCTGCACCCCTCTTTGCTGGTATGTTTGATTTCGTTATAAACCTGCTTGATCAGGTTAAGTCTTTAAGTGCTACACTTGAAGTAGAAGGTACCGATGTACAACTCGATCAGTTCCTAAAATTCAAAACTGGTAGCGAGATCCAGAACACACTAAAGGATATGGATCCTGATCAATTAGCACTTCTTAATGAACTTCCAAATCTTGCATTTATGAATGGCGGCTTGCAAGGTAAACCAGAGTTCCTAATCGAGATGAGTCTCATCTGGTTCAGAATGCTTGACACTGGTGCCGCAGAGCAGGCTGATTTAATTAACACAATCGTCGAACAAATTGAAGATTTTTACAGTGCTCTCGCCGATGAATGGGCTTTCACCGTCAATTATAGCAGTAGTATTATTCCTGATTATATGGTTATCTATGGATTGAAGGATGAACAGAAGGCGAGAACCTATATGGAGGAGACGTTCCTCGAACAAATCCAGAATTCGGTAAAGATGCTGCGAGAAGTCGCTGGGAATATACCGCAGTTGAGTATGTATGATGGGGCTCATCAGGGCACACCAATTATGCATAATGATGTTGAGATTAAAAGTTACGTCTTTCCTAATTTTGGTGCCGTTTTGGGAGACATGCCAGAATCATATTCCAATATGTTCCCTGAGGCGTGGGAGTGGTACTATGCTTTTCATGACAACCAACTCTTTCTTGCTATGGGAGCTCCCGATCTCATTAAGACAACATTGGATCGTCAAACTGGAACCGGTGAGTCCTTC
Organism: Candidatus Poribacteria bacterium; assembly: GCA_958295815.1. Classification (GTDB taxonomy): domain Bacteria; phylum Poribacteria; class WGA-4E; order WGA-4E; family WGA-3G; genus WGA-3G. Next base: position 3,482,669 of record OY282374.1, read on the forward strand.
GCTGAGAATCTGAGTTATCAGAAACTTGCTGGGATGTTAGGAACCGACAATAATCTACTTTTGGCTGTTTCTCCAATGACTGCTGTGAAAGGTTTCATGCCCATTATAGCGGCTATGGATCCAGAAGCTGCCGCTGGTATGCAAATGTTGTCTGGAATGCTCATGAACATACCTGAGACTTATAGCATAGGATTTTCCGCTAAAGCTGAGGAGAACGGCATTCAGACTAAACTCCTGTTCGTTCTCGGTGACTTCAAGCAGCTTATTCAAATGGCGATGATGATGCAGGGTATGGGACAGATGCAATAGGTTGATTGCTAACTCGTCCACAAGTCAATTGTGGGCGAGTTTTTATTTTTCGTCTTAATAGACCAAAAATGATTGACTTTTTTGAAATTTTGCATACAATAGCCGTATTGAAGCAGTGAGAAAATTAATTTATTAATATATTTTATAATTTATTAATATATTTTATAAAATATGCGTCTATATCTCTAATAGTGATTTAACCTGTTTTTATTACTCTACCGGATTGTCTTTGGAGCTTATGTCGAACATGCGTTAAATTTAAACCGTTCGCGGGGTGTTCCAATTGCTTTTACGTTGCCACCGCGTTACCATTATTTAGGCAATATCCTTGATGAGAGGGTAGCACCATATCTAAGGAGGAAAACCCAGTGCCTAAACATAGAGGTTTTCTTAATTTTTTTGTTATACAAGATCGGCGGTATCAGTGCCTCTTAGGTATCGGTATCGCGTTTTTATTTACGTTTGCTGTATTCGCGATAGCTGATACAACTGAGGAGACAGCAGAAGTTTCCGTTGAGGAACCAGCACCGAAGAAAAGTCCTATTAAGATCGGCGGAGCGATGCGGGCGAATTACATCTATGGCACTTATGTTGATCAAGGACGCGGCGAAAAGATCGGAGATGTTGACCTTGAGATTTTACGCCTCAATGCCGACTTGGACTATCAAAATATCATTGGTAGACTTGAATACCGATGGTATCCCAGATATTTCGGTGGGACTCACGGTTACAGCATGATACACACAGCGTGGTTAGGCTATAAGCTCAGTGATTCCGGCACACTTAAAGCTGGGATTGTTCGGGCCCCTTTCGGGCCGACAGCCTATGGCGTTTCTACAAGTTGGTTCTTTGACCAGCATTTTTATGTTGGACTTGCCGATGATATGGACTTAGGAATCAGATGGAGTGACACCTTTGATAAACTGGCACTTGATGTGGCATACTACCCGATGAGTGAACCTCAAACATTTGGGGGAAGCCTGGCGAGTTCGCGATATAGTTATGACGTTGTCAAGTGGGAAGAGAAAGCCGATGCAAAGGGGGACGTCGAATGGGGTGCCGGTGAAAACGGGTATGATGAACAACATCAATTTAACCTGCGTGCCATCTACGCACTTGAAAACATCGCAGACGTCGGTGTATCGCTGCAGTTCGGATTGCTAAAGGGGACAAATGTGGGCAACGATGATAGTGGTAGCCACTATGCACTTTCCGCACACATGAAGAACTCTGTAGCAGACTTCACGCTCTTTTCACAATTCTCTTATTACGCCCATAACATCACTGACGATACACCTTGGGGCACTGGGGATTTAATTCCAATGGGGGCTTACGACTTCGCTTGGCCCATCGCCTCAAAGGGATTAATACCTGCCCTCTCTCTTCGTTATGGCGGTATAGATACCTCAGGTATTTCATGGGTTGACAGCGTCACGCCTTATGTGGAGTGGAGTTCCATCCTCAAAACCGTAGATGATTATAACCCCAGTACCCTCGTGACAATCGGTGCAAGTTGGACGGTCTTTGGGGCTCTTTATGTGTATAGTGATGTAGGACTTTCCGATGGCAACTCCTTTGTTGGGCACAAGACAAGTGATGGTGAGAAAGAAGGCTACGGTAATATCTATACGGGTGCCGGTGACTTTGGTGCTAACGGGAATAACGCGTGGAATGTGCGATTTAATCTTAACTTCGGTTATTATTTCTAATCAGTTACGTGACCTTCTACCGTAGCGCGCTTTCTAAGTGCGCTACGCTCCGTGCGCGGTTGAATACCGCCAAATCAACTCTAAAAGGAGAATTTTGAAAATGCGCGAAGAAGGAAAACAGCCACAATACATGCAGGAAAGGGAGTATAAGAAGTTATTCGGTTTGGAGATTTATCTCACACCTGTATTCGTTATTTCCAGTATTGCCATCATTGTTTTTATCATCGGGTCTCTCGTTTTCCAGGAGGGTGCGACAAAACTCTTTGGAGACCTCCGCGTCTGGCTCACCACGAACCTTGATTGGTTGTTTATGATCACAACCAACCTCGTTTTTCTCTTTTGTCTGGTTGTAGCGTTCTCGCCACTCGGCAAAATACGTCTCGGAGGCACAGATGCGAAACCTGAATACTCCTACTTAACATGGCTTGCCATGATCTTTTCCGCGGGCGTCGGGATAGGTCTCCTGTTCTTTGGTGTGTTAGAGCCGGTCACCTACTTTCAGAGTCCGCCACTTGGCGTAGAAACGGCTTATAATACAGATACGGTCTATACGGCTGAAAATGTTCCGGACTCAGGAGATTCGAAGGTTCAAGCGGCAGCTTCCTTGGGTATAGCAGCGACAGTCTTCCACTGGGGCCTGCAAGGCTGGGCAATCTACGGGATCGTTGGACTTGCCCTTGCATTTTTCGCTTACAACCGAGGTTTACCGCTCCTGATCCGATCTGCCTTTTATCCCATATTCGGCGACCGTATATGGGGCTGGCCCGGACACATTATTGATACCTTCGCTATATTCGCAGGGATCTTTGGACTCGCAACCTCACTCGGTTTAGGAGTCCAACAGGTAACCTCAGGCATGGACTACCTCTTTGGGATACCAGCGAACGGTCTCACTATGGTCATCCTAATTGTAGTGATTACGTCTATTGCACTGGTTTCGGTGATGACAGGGATTAATGTTGGTATCAAGCGTCTCAGCCAGTTCAACATAATTCTCGCCTTCTTATTACTGGCAGCTGTTATACTCCTCGGGCCAACACTCTATATTTTACGGACGCTTTTCACTGGGCTTGGTACCTATGTTATGAAAATTGTGCCGCTCAGCAACTGGATCGGGCGCGAGGACACTGGATTTTACCACGGGTGGACGACTTTCTATTGGGCGTGGTGGATTGCCTGGGCACCGTTCATCGGGACATTTATCGCTCGGATTTCAAAAGGACGCACCGTTCGTGAGTTCGTCATTTTCGTGCTGCTTCTACCGACACTGTTATGTTTAATTTGGTTTAGTGCTTTTGGTGGAACTGCCCTTCACCAGTTCCTCACCGGCGGGTACACAGGCGTAACCGAGATAGTTGAGGCGTATAAGCCTGAACTCGCACTCTTCAAAATGTTTGAGGGACTCCCCTTGACAACGCTTCTTTCCTGTATCGGTATGACGTTGACAATTATCTTTTTTGTTACTTCGTCGGACTCCGGCTCCTTGATTATTGACATCATTGCAGCAGGTGGCAAGGTTGATGCGCCGATACCACAGCGTGTTTTCTGGTGTACTGCAGAGGGCTTAGTCGCTATCGCACTCCTACTTGGTGGCGGATTGAAGTCACTACAAGCTGCGTCCCTCGCAACTGGGTTTCCATTCGCTATTGTGTTATTAGGAATGGGGATCTGTGTTTGGATAGGGCTTAGTCGCGAACTACGTGAGTCTCAATAACGATTGGAGATCAGCAGTCGGCTGTCAGCAAAAGTGTTTGTTGTGGCAGGAACATATGAAACTGCCACAACGACGCAAAGTTGATAGCCGATAGTCAATATAATTGGAATCAAAATATGAACGCAGCAGAACTTGAATTTGAAAAACCATTCATCGAATTGGAACGTCACCTCGCACAGTTGGAAACCTTCGCGCAAACACATCCAGACTTGGACCTTGCAGAAGGGATTGATGCGCTAAAGCAGAACGCCGATACGCTTACAAAGCAGACGTTCCAAAAATTGAGCCGTTGGGATAAAGTGAGACTGGCGCGTCATGCGCAACGTCCACAAGCCCCCTTCTATATCAATGCACTCCTTGAGGAACCCACCGAAATTCACAGCGATAAGTTGTACGGCGACGATCGCGCACTCATCGGGGGTTTGGCATGGTTTGATGGACAACCCCTCGTCTATCTCGCTCAGCAGAAAGGCACAAACCTTGAAGAGCGGCAGGAAATGAACTTCGGTTACACGCATCCAGAGGGCTATCGTAAGGCAAAACGGTTGATGCAGTTGGCAAATAAGTTCAATCGTCCCTTACTCTGTTTTGTCGATACACCGGGAGCACACTTCGATCTCCGCTCGGAAGAATACGGACAAGCAATGGTGATTGCTGAAAATCTCGCTGAGATGATGAGCCTGCGTGTTCCGCTTCTCGTCGTTATAATTGGTGAAGGTGGAAGCGGCGGTGCGTTGGCAATTGCAGTTGGAAACCGTGTGTTGATGATGGAGTACGCTGTCTACTGCGTCGCACCACCTGAGGCTTGTAGTGGTATAGTCTGGAAGGATAAGGGGGAACATGCGCCAGAGGCGACCGAAGGTTATAAACCTACCGCCCCAGATCTACTTAAGTTAGGTATCATCGACCAAGTTATCCGCGAACCGCTCGGCGGCGCACACAGGGATCCAGAAGCCGCAGCACGCAGTGTCAGACGCGCAATACGGAAACATCTTACCGAATTAATGCAGATGACCCCTCAACAATTGATCCAACAAAGACATGAACGTTATCGGCACATCGGGCTTTATGGCGAAGATTCTGATTAGGGGACGAATGCAAGCGACATGAAAATCCGAACGATTACTACAGGCATTCCGTTCCCTTTTGCACCATACCAACTGCAGCGTGCTGCAAAGTTTAACGCCGCCTGCCAAACCTATTTTGAAGCGAACGGTTACGATGTACAAACAACACGCATAAGTTCTCAAATCTGGGATGAGGCGCGGGATATAGATACAATCCTCAGGTTAGAGGCTGACGCACGAGCGTTGGGAATTGATTTCCTTAACTTGGGTACAATCCTGCCGGGAAAACGGAACACCAAAGACCATCTTGCTTGTGTCCCTGATGTTATAGTCCGGAGTGAGATACTCTTTGCTACTGCCACCCTTACAATGCCGTCTGGCGATGTAGCATCCGATATTACTGAAAGCACAGCAGAGGTCATCCAGCAGATAGCACATCGAACCGATGCTGGCTACGGAAATCTTCGCTTTGCTGCCCTCATGAACTGCCCACCAAATACTCCCTTCTTCCCAGCTGCGTTCTGGAACGATACCAGAACCAACTTCGGCATTGGATGGCAAGCGTCAGACCTTGTCCAGCGCGCTTTCACAGATGCCCCTAATTTGGAAGTCGGTCTGCAAAATCTGAAAGCCATCATGGAAGCAGAGGGACAGAAGATTGTCGCGCTCGCAGAAACGCTTGCACAGGAGTGGGGCATAAAGTTTGTCGGCATAGACGTCTCACCCGCCCCGATGGGCGATGAAAGCATCGCTTACGCCATGGAACAACAACTGCCGGGTCTTTTTGGTGAACGCGGCACCTTAGCGGTCGCCGCAGGTTTGACGCGGACGCTCCGATCACTCGATCTGCCGCTCTGTGGATACTCAGGATTAATGCTCCCAGTCCTTGAAGATGTGGGATTGGGTAAACGCAGTGAAGCGGGCTGCTTTAATCTCGACAGCCTTTTGCTCTATTCTGCTGTCTGCGGCACCGGCTTAGACACAATTCCCATACCCGGTGATGTTTCCACGTCTCAGATCGCCGACATTCTAACGGATGTTGCTGCCCTCTCTATGCAGCTCACTAAACCGTTATCCGTCCGTCTTTTCCCGGTTCCTGGATGCAAGGCAGGCGACATGACTCACTTTCAGTCCCCCTATCTAACAAATACAACTGTTATGACGGTCTAACATACTCCAACTCCTAATAGGTAATTGACAAGATGAATCAAGAACCTAAAAAATCTCAACGATGGAGATGGCGTAGTGTTATTATTTTTAATTTATGATACGTGTAGACGCAGAAGGCATATCTCCAAAGTGTGCTCTATCTGAAAGGAGAATCTTGAAAATGCCCAAAGAAAGCGAGCATCTGCAACAGATGCCGCACCAAATAGATGAAGGCAAATACAATAAATTATTCGGTTTAGAGATTTACCTAACCCCTGTATTTGTGACTTCTGGAATTGCAATCATTATTTTTATTTTTTCATCCCTCATCTTCCAAGAAGGCGCAACGAGACTCTTTGGAGATCTCAGAGTTTGGCTCACCACGAATCTCGACTGGCTGTTCATGATTACAGCCAATATCGTTTTTCTTTTTTCTCTTTTTCTAGCATGTTCACCATTCGGCAACATTCGCCTCGGTGGAGCAGATGCGAAACCTGAATATTCCTACTTAACATGGCTTGCTATGCTCTTCGCGGCGGGCGTCGGTATTGGGATGCTGTTTTTTGCTGTTTTGGAACCGGTAACTTACTTTCAGAGTCCACCTCTCGGGGTAGAAAAGGTTTACAACACAGAGACAGTCTACAACGCTGAAAATGTGCCCGACGCTGGAGATCCCAAGGTCCAGAAGGTGGTGGTCTTGGGTATAGCAGCAACAGTCTTCCATTGGGGGTTACAAGGATGGGCGATCTATGGAGTCGTTGGACTTGCCCTTGCATTTTTTGCTTACAACCGAGGTTTACCGCTCCTAATACGATCTGCATTTTATCCAATATTCGGCGATCGTATATGGGGATGGACCGGGCATATTATCGATACTTTCGCTATATTCGCAGGTATTTTTGGGCTCGCTACCTCGCTCGGATACGGGGTGCAACAGATAACTTCCGGACTTAACTATCTATTTGGAATACCAGCGAATTCCTTTACTATGGTTCTCCTCATTGTAGTTATTACCGCAATCGCGATGACTTCAGTGATGACAGGGATTAATGTAGGGATTAAACGTCTAAGTCAGTTCAACATAATTCTCGCGTTTTTCTTGCTATTAGCTGTAATTGTAATCGGTCCAACGCTCTATATTTTTCGCAACATATTTATGGGATTCGGGACCTATATCATGAAAATTGTCCCACTCAGCAACTGGATCGGTCGCGAGGACACTGAATTTCTGCACGGATGGACCACTTTTTACTGGTCATGGTGGATCGCTTGGGCACCATTGATTGGCACATTTATTGCCCGCATTTCAAAGGGTCGTACAGTTCGCGAGTTTGTTCTCTTTGTTCTTTTTTTACCGACCCTGATGTGTTTACTCTGGTTTGGGGCGTTTGGTAGCACTGCCATCCACCAGTTCCTCACTGAAGGTTATACGGGCGTAACCGAGATAGTCGAGGCATATAAACCAGAAATGGCTCTGTTTAAAATGTTTGAAGGGTTACCATGGACAATGTTTCTTTCTTGTGTCGCTATCGGACTAACGATCGTCTTTTTTGTTACTTCCTCGGATTCCGGTTCTTTAATCCTTGACATCATCGCTGCTGGTGGCAAGATTGACGCACCGATACCACAACGTGTATTTTGGTGTACCGGAGAAGGTTTAATCGCTATCGCACTCTTACTTGGCGGAGGGCTGAAATCCTTGCAAGCTGCTGCCCTCGCGACGGGCTTTCCTTTCGCAATTGTAGTATTAGGTATGGGGGTCTGTGTCTGGATTGGACTTCGTAGCGAAGCACGTCAAACTTAGTAAATTGGCTGCCAGCAAGAGAATAGTTATCGGCAAAACATTAATACCTCTGCGTGACGAACTTTTTTTGTTGCCAATAGTCACATCTTTTGATAAGATGATGCCCATGAAATTTGATGAGCATTGTCCACTCAACTAATCCACATTGGAGGTACTTCGCAATGTATATGCGGCATTGGTTACAAAGCCCTTCAAGTTTAACACACGGCAATATCATTAAGCGCGAGATCTTTAGCAAACGCACTGAGGATCCTACGGATGAAGAGGGTGCAATCCTAAGATACGTTGATAGTTTCTCACGGTGTTATCTTGAGCCGAGAATAGCTTCAGTACCGACAGCATTGGATGACCGGCAGCTTGTTTTTTATGTTGTTGATGGCACTGGCATATTTGAAGCTGGAGATTTAAAACAGGAAGTCGGAGAAGGCGATGCGATCTTAGTCCCACCCGGACTTACACACGTCTTGCACAATCCAGAGAATACACCACTGGAATTTCTGATCTTGGAAGAAATTATTCCGGACGGTGTAGAAGCACCCCGTAAGGATGCTCTCATCCGAAACTACCGGGAACGTCCTTTAGGACAGGGACATTGGACGCATCTCGTACATCCGATTTTCGGTCAGGACGATGGTTTGGTGGTACTGCATTCAGTACTTGTGGTGCGGATTGAAGCAATGCAAACCCCTGATACACACGGACACGGTCCCGATATGGACGAAGTCTGGTATATGCTTGAGGGCAACGGCATCCACGTCGTCAGCAGAAACGTTTATCGGCAGATGCCCGGCGATGCTGTCTCTGTGGCTTCATCTAATCCAGGACATACACTCATCAACGACACAGATGAACCTCTCAAGACTTTTTACTTTGCCCGGTATGATCGGTAAAAGGAATAACCATGGCTGACAAACCGCATGTACTTCTGATTTCAACAGATCATTGGCCCAATTCGCTTTTGGGTGTCAGTGGACATCCTGCAATCCAAACCCCAACCTTAGATGCCCTTGCTCGCGCTGGCACCCGCTTTACACGAGGTTACAGTGAATGCCCAGTCTGCGTCCCGGCACGGAAAACGCTGATGACCGGAACGACAACGCGCACCCACAAAGATCGAGTTTTTAACGATCATCTTGGGATCAATGGGCTCCCAACGATCGCACAAACCTTTCGGGATGCGGGGTATCAGGCTTATGCTGTTGGCAAGCTTCATGTCTATCCTCAGCGCGACCGAATCGGATTTGACGATGTACTATTAGGTGAGGAAGGCAGACTACAATACGGCGCAATAGACGATTACGAACTTTTCCTCGGCGATAGAGGCTATGCCGGTCAACAATTCGCACACGGCATGTGTAATAACGATTACCTCAATCGACCTTGGCATCTTCCCGAAGACTGCCATATCACGAACTGGAGCACACAGCAGATGGTTCGGATGATTAAACGCCGTGATCCAACGCGTCCCGGATTTTGGTTTCTCTCCTATTGCCACCCACATCCACCCTTAGCACCCCTGCAGTGCTATATGGACATGTATAGAGATATTGATGTAGACATGCCTTATTGTGGCGAGTGGGCAGAGCAGACAGATCAGTTGCCCTTACCCTTAAAAGGACGGCAAAAACAGGACGAAAACTTTACAGAGGATCAAATTCGCTCGGCACGCCAAGCGTTTTACGCCCTCTGTACACACATTGACCATCAACTGCGTGTCGTCATCGGTACTTTGCGTGAAGAAGGCATGTTAAACAACACGATTCTACTCTTCACATCCGACCACGGCGATATGCTTGGAAACCATCGGATGTGGGCGAAACGGCTCTACTATGAAGATTCAGCTAATGTCCCTATGCTCCTTGTAGGTACCGCAGGCGATGAACAGGTCGGACATCATAGAGTGGATGACCGACTCGTCGGATGGCAGGACGTAATGCCGACTTTGCTCCACTTAGCAGGAATTGACATTCCAGATACCGTGGACGGGATACCGATGGTAGGCGACCAAAGGCGCGAGTGGTTGTATGGTGAGTGCGGCGAAGGCGGGAGTGCAACTCGGATGATTCATGAAGGACGTTTCAAGCTTATCTATTATGCTACCGGAAACTACCGTCAGCTCTTCGATTTAGAAGAAGATCCGCGGGAATTGAATGACCTCGTCAATTCGCCAGATCACGCTGAAATCCTTGACCGATTGACGAACCACCTGATAGGTGAACTCTATGGGAGCGATGAAGACTGGTTGCAAGATGGAAAACTCGTCGGTTTACCAGATCGAGAGTATCGTCCGTCTCCCAACCGCGCCTTATCAGGTCAACGTGGGCTCCACTGGCCACCGTCTCCATCTACGGGGCGTTGAGTCTCATCTCCAAAAGCGGTGGTGCGGCTTTTAACCGCACCACTTAATCTGCCTTCTTTCTACCATCCGCTTAAAGCCATAATTTCGACAATCAACGCCTACATTTCCCGATTAAAATCGTTGAATTCCTACGCAAAATGTGCTATCATTTAACAATAAGTGATTGCTGGATGTGCTGTCAAGGTAGTATTTTGGCAGCGTGTAGCCGTAGGTTGGGTTGAGCGGTTAAATACCGAGGAATCCTCCGGTTTACGCCAAGAATTCTGACTTCCAATCACACATTCTTGTAAATGAATATAGCGAAACCCAACATTCCAAACTGGGAAGTTATTACGTCCCGAAGTCGAACTCGCGTTAGATAGGATTATCTAAAAACTTATGGCAACAATAAAATCAGACAATAACTCCAGTAATAATGGAGCAACGCTTGGTTTTGAAGCAAAGTTATATCAGGCAGCCGATAAACTCCGCAACAACATGGATGCTGCTGAATACAAGCACGTGGTGTTGGGATTAATCTTCCTCAAGTACATCTCGGATTCTTTTGAGGAGAAACAGGATTCATTGCTTAAGGAATTTGCTGATCCTAACAGTGTGTACTATATCAAAGATGAAGCCATCCGCTCCCAAAGTACTGAGGACAAAGATGAATACTTAGCAGAAAACATCTTTTACGTCCCGAAAGATGCCCGCTGGCCTTATTTACAGGCAAATGCCAAGCAATCACAGATTGGCACACTAATTGATGACGCAATGCATACGATTGAACAGGAAAACCCGCGTCTCAAAGGTGTACTTCCAAAAAACTACGCACGACCAGGGCTTGACAAAAGACAGCTCGGTGAACTTGTCGATCTCATTGGCACAATCGGCTTAGGTGCAGAAGAGTATCGTTCCAAAGACGTGTTGGGTAGGGTTTATGAATATTTCCTCTCGCAATTTGCAAGTGCTGAAGGCAAAAGAGGTGGTCAGTTCTATACACCCCGCTGTGTCGTGCAGCTGCTTGTTGAAATGCTCGCACCCTACAAAGGACGGGTTTACGACCCGTGCTGCGGCTCAGGCGGTATGTTTGTCCAGAGCGAGGCATTTGTTGAAGCACACGGTGGACGGTACGATGACATCTCCATTTTCGGACAGGAATCCAATCCAACGACGCGCCAATTAGCATTGATGAATCTCGCAATTCGTGGGATTGAGGCTAACCTCGGACAGGAACACGCCGACAGTTTCCACAACGACTTGCATCCAGATCTGAAAGCCGACTATATCCTTGCCAATCCACCGTTTAACAGTAGCGACTGGGGTGGAGACAGGTTGCGTGAAGACAGACGTTGGGTTTACGGTACCCCGCCACCGGGCAACGCCAACTTTGCCTGGGTACAGCACTTTATCTATCACCTCACGCCAAACGGTACGGCTGGGTTTGTATTGGCGAACGGTTCTATGAGTTCAAATACATCCAATGAAGGTGAAATCCGTAAGAAAATTATTGAAGCTGACTTGGTTGATTGCATGGTGGCATTACCCGGGCAGCTTTTCTATTCCACACAAATTCCCGTTTGTCTCTGGTTTATCGCAAAAAATAAAAAAGACCTTCGCTTTCGCAAACGTACCGGCGAGACCCTCTTTATAGACATTCGTAAACTTGGAGTGATGATTGACAGGGCACACAGAGAACTAACCTCTGAGGACATAGCGCGTATTGCTACTACCTATCACGCTTGGCGCGGTGATAAAAACACCGTTGATTATGTTGATGTCCCTGGCTTCTGCAAGAGCACGACACTTGAGGAAATTCATGCGCAAAACTATATCCTGACCCCGGGAAGATATGTCGGAATTGAAGATATTGAGGATAATGGAATTCCCTTTGAGAAACAGATGAAACAACTTTCTGCTAAGCTTCACGAACAGATCGCTGAATCCGAACGGCTTGACACAACCATTAAGAAAAATCTGGAAGTATTGGGATATAGGGGTAAGTAGTGAATTTGTATTTGGACAGTTTAGCGAAATCTATAGATGCTTTAGAACGTTCTACTAAGACTGCGAGTAGGTTGAATGCTTTTGACCGTGATTTACAAGAAGTAGTTCGCGCCGGAGTTATTCAGAACTTTGAGATAGCTTATGAGCAGTCTTGGAAAATGATGAAACGGTGGCTTGAAGATAATGTTGGTGCTACCTATGTTGATGGTGTCACTCGACGCGAACTCTTTCGTCTCGCAGCGGAACATCGCCTTATCACTGATGTGGATCGTTGGATGGAGTATCACGGCGCACGCAACCAAACTTCCCATACCTACAATGAAGAGACTGCTCAAAGAGTCTTTGAGGAAGCTAATGAGTTTGTCCATGATGCCAAACAGTTTTTAAAAGTACTAGAGGAACATAATGATTGACCTCAATCCCAAGCATCTTGAAACGGTTCAGCATATATTGGCGAAGCATGTCCCTGGATGCGAAGTTCGTGCCTTTGGGTCACGCGTGAAATGGACAGCGAAGGACTATTCAGATCTTGATCTCGCAGTTATTGGGAGTAGACGATTTGGCATGAAAGATATGTATCGATTAACAGAAGCGTTTGAAAAATCCAATCTCCCGATTCGGGTTGATATTGTAGATTGGCATGCGATATCGGATGGTTTCAAGAGAATAATTGCAGCGGAATACGAGGTAATTCAGAATCCGGGATCTGTTGAAGCGAATAGAGAATTTGGGTCGATTCCCAAAAGACTTAATGTGGAAAGTAACTGTTGGGATCTGGCAAAGCTCGGTGATGTTATTCAAATCAATCCTCAGAGAATGCTTAACAGAACAAAAGAAACATTTCATGTCGCTATGCGAGACATTGAGGTATTCACGCGATCAATTACTTCCCACGCGTACAAAAAATTCAGTGGATCTGGCGCGCGATTTCAAAATGGAGATACGCTTTTAGCTCGTATTACACCTTGCCTTGAAAACGGTAAAACTGCGTATGTAAATTGTCTGGAACCTAATCAAGTTGGGCACGGATCAACAGAATTTATCGTGCTGTCAGGAGTTGAAGGTAAAACAGACAACTTATTCGTATACTATCTATCGAGAGATCCAAACTTTCGAGCATTTGCGATACATTCAATGCAAGGTTCTACCGGGCGTCAACGAGTTATGGCTGATTCGTTACGCTCATTTGGATTTGCACTACCTCCTATTGAGGAGCAACGCAGTATTGCTCATATCCTTGGGACGTTTGACGACAAAATTGAACTTAACCAACAAATGAATGAAACCCTGGAAGCAACAGCGCGTGCAATTTTCAAGGCATGGTTTATAGACTTTGACCCTGTGAAAACGAAGATGGAGAGACGGAAACCTACATGCATGGATACCGAAATTGTCTCCGTGTTTCCGTCAGCGTTCCAAGATTCTCCCTTCGGAGAGATTCCAAAGGGATGGGGAGCTACCACGATTGGTGAGGATTTTGACCTTACAATGGGGCAATCACCGCCTGGATCCACTTATAATGAAAATGGTAACGGCATGCCATTTTATCAGGGGCGAAAGGATTTCAGTTTTAGGTACCCAAAGCGACGCGTCTATTGTACCGCACCAAAACGGTTTGCTAAGGAGGGCGATACCCTCGTAAGTGTTCGTGCTCCTGTGGGTGATATTAATATGGTTAGAGAAAAATGCTGTATTGGTCGAGGTGTAGCAGCAATACGACATAAAACGGGAAGCCGATCCTATACCTACTATGCTATGCAGTTTTTGCGAATGGTTTTTTCCCGCTACGAGGCAGAAGGAACCGTTTTCGGAGCAATTAATAAGACAGACTTCCAAACACTTTCTCTACTCAGACCATCTAATGCGGTGATCGAAGCATTTGAGCAACTAATTTATCCTTTGGATCAATCTATTGAAAATAACGAAGATGAATCCCGCACGCTTGCTCAAACTCGAGACACGCTACTACCAAAGTTATTGTCGGGTGAAATCCGTGTAGACGACGCAACTGAGATATTGGAGGTAGAAGATGGCGGAACATCCTAAAGTTTTCATTTCATATTCTCACGATTCTCCAGATCATAAGCAGTGGGTATCCGAACTCGCTGCACAACTACGTCACAATGGCATTGATGCAATACTCGACCAGTGGGACCTCGGATTAGGCGATGATATAACGCGGTTCATGGAGCGTGGCATCGTGGACGCTGATAGGGTTCTGGTCATTTGCACAGACCAGTACGTCAGCAAGGCAAACGCTGATGAAGGAGGTGTTGGCTACGAGCGGATGATTGTAAACGCGGAACTTGTTCAGAATTTAGGGACAGACAAATTCATTCCTATCATCCGTCAGGCATCGGGAAAAGATAAAACGCCAACATTCTTAGGCACACGAGTTTATGCTGACTTTACAAAGGACAGTCAATTTGATGCAGAATGTAAAAAGTTGATTCATGAACTCTACGAAGTGCCAATTGTACAGAAGCCACCTTTGGAAGAGAGTCCATTCCCTTCTGTAGAATTAGAGACGCAACCGACTGAAATTCTGGAGCAGGTCAAATCTGCCTCTGATGCGTATGTAAGAGCATCTAAAATTGTGCGTGCAGGAGACGTGCTTGGATGGCGGCAACTTGTCAAACTCCTTCGTCCAAAGGTATTTAAATCTTTGGTTCAATGGAGGCAAAATGAATTGGATGGACAAGAACCGAAAACTAAAGAGCAATTGGTTCAGGTTGCGGACAGAGCAGCTGATATTATTTCACCCTTAATGGCTATTGCTTTAGTAGGAGTTGAATCCCGTAGCGAGCAATTTAAGGATCAGAAGTCGTTGCTTGATGACTTGCTCAATATTGCCGGATGGAACCCGGCAGGTTACACAACTTCGGTGGAACTTCCTTATGCCCTCGGGTATATCTACCACAGTTTACACGGTGGTCTCTGTATAAGCACAAATCAGTTAAACCTTGCCTTAGATCTTGCACGAATTAAAATTCCTGTTGCAGGTGGAACAAAGTTCCCATGTGTATGGGAAATGAGTCAACTTAGGGGATACACGCAGTCAATTGGTGGAAATATATTAGACAGTTGGAAGTACTTGAAGGAAGCTTATGAAAGATGGAACTGGTTGTCTTTGATTTTTGAGGATAGATTAGAGTACCAGGCTTCGCTCATCGCGTATTATATGTGCCTGAGTATCCATGAATTAGCTACCGTAATTGATTCAGACCGACAGGATACGTTAAACACACGTTCTGAATATTACTTTCGCATCCCGTTAGCTTTTCTTTCTGGTGGGGGTAATGCGCACAACGAGGCTAGTGTCCTATTACGCCGTAATTCTGAAACACTTGAGCAATTGTGGACGTGCTTGGATGTGACACGTGAACAAATGGAGAACTCGTGGGAAGATTGGATGCGCTTATCTGATAAGGTATTCTTAAAGTACGAATTTCAATATGAATCGACACGTCTCATAAATCCGTCTGATGTGTTTGGGAATTTCTTTGAGAGTTTATAGTTTAGCGAATAACTAATCAAAACTTTTGAACAATCCGCGTATTTACCTAAATCGGTTGATTTTGTTTTCTTCCGAAACAATGTTTAAATTTCTACGATGTTCTTTATTCCTGTCAGGTTGGAGATCCAAGGATGGCGAAAAATCCTAAAGTTTTCATTTCATATTCTCACGATTCTCCAGAACACAAGCAGTGGGTATCTGAACTCGCTGCGGGACTCCGTCGCAATGGCGTTGATGCAATACTTGATCAGTGGCACCTCGGTCCAGATGATAATGTCTCTCGATTCATGGAACGTGGTATCAGGGATTCTGATAGGATTTTAGTTATTTGCACGGACAGTTACGTCAGAAAGGCAAACGCTGATGAAGTAGGGATTGGATACGAGTCTATGATTGTAACGGAAAAATTTGTTGAAAATCTGGGAACTAACAAATTCATTCCTATTATTCGTCAGACGTTATCGGAGGAGAAAACGCCGAGTTTTTTGGATGAACGATTGTATGTTGACTTTACTGACGACGATCAATTTGATGCGAAATTTGATGAATTGCTTCATGAACGTCTCTTAGTACCGTCCTTACAGAAGCCACTTGTCCCGCATATTGAGTCATTGCGTGTGAATAACTACCGCTCGTTACGGGATGTAGAATTGAAACAAATCAGACCTTTATCCGTTTTCTTAGGACCAAACGGAAGCGGGAAGTCAACGCTGCTTGATGTATTCGCGTTTCTTGCTGAATGCTTTACGGAGGGACTCCGCCATGCTTGTGACAAAAGGGGGCGTTTTAAGGAACTAAGAGCGCGAGGGAGTGATGGTCCGATTGAATTTGAATTGAAGTATCGCGAGGAACCCACAACACCGATTATTACCTACTATCTATCTATTAATGAAGGCATAGAGGGACCCTTTGTTGAAACCGAGTGGCTGCAATGGCATCGCGGAAGTCAAGGAAAACATGTGCGTTTCCTCGATTTTCACCGCGGAACAGGCAGTGTTATCCCTGGTGAAAAACCAGATAAAACAGATACCCCAATTAATGAACAACTTGATGAACCGTCAACATTGGCTGTCAATATGTTTGGTCAGTCGGCACAACATCCTCGCGTGAGTGCCCTTCGGCGTTTTATTACAGATTGGCACCTCTCCCGCCTTTCTACCGATGCCACACGCATGGCCACCGACGATGGACCGCAAAAGAGATTGTCCGAAACAGGAGATAATCTACCGAACGTTATCCAGTACCTGAAGGAAAGATACCCGGAACGTCTGGAGAAAATCATCTCTATTCTGTCAGATCGGGTGCCTCACTTAGAAAGTGTTGACACGGAATTAATAATGAATGGTCGCCGCTTGCTAAAAGTTAAAGATGCACCGTTTGACCAACCCATTTTGGCAAAGTTTGCCTCTGATGGCACGTTGAAGCTGCTATCGTACCTGATCCTCCTTCATGATCCACAACCGCCACAATTGATCGGCATTGAGGAACCCGAGAACTACCTACACCCGCGCCTGCTGACCGGTTTAGTGGATGCTTGTCGTAATACCTCCATGTCCTCTCAACTCCTAATTACCACCCATTCATCCCGTTTTGTCAATGAACTCTACGCCGATGAGGTCTGGATACTTTATCGAGATGAACAAGGGTTTACAGTCTGTAAACGCGCGTCAGAGATGCTCGGAATCAATGAGTTTATGGAAGCGGGCGCGAAGTTGGGGCAACTCTGGATGGAAGGATTTTTTGAATTCGGTGACCCACTGACCAATGTTGGCGGTCCAAAGCGAGGTGTGCGTGCACATTGAATTCTTTTTGGAGGAACCGTCCGCGGAAGAAACATTAAAGGTTATTTTACCCAAAATTCTTTCCAATGAGGTCACTTTTGACTTCCTTGTTTTTGAGGGCAAGAATGATCTGCTTAATAATCTGTCGGCGCGATTGAACGGATACCGATGGATACCTGACAATTGGCGAATTATCGTGCTTATTGATAAGGATCGGGAGGACTGCCGGGAACTGAAGGCGAAATTAGAGAGAGCAGCGCAGGCTGCGAACTTTGTAACGAAATCCAGTGCAACCCCAAACGACAATTTTCAAGTCGTCAATCGGTTGGCAATTGAAGAATTGGAGGCGTGGTTCTTTGGAGATATTGATGCATTACATGCAGCTTATCCGAGAGTCTCAATAAATCTCCAATATCAGGCAAGATACCGAAATCCTGATGCAATCACAGGTGGTACATCCGAGGCATTAGAACATTTGCTGGTAGAGGGAAATTACTATAGGGATAGGCTACCTAAAGTGGAAGTCGCACAGAACATTGCACCACACATGAAACCTGACCGAAACAGATCAAAGAGTTTTCAGGTGTTTGTTGAGGGGATTAAAGCTTGCGTAGGGAAGGAATTATTGGCATAGCGTACGTTGGTACAATTATATGAACCGCAATACGATTTATGAATCCGATATAGAGGAAGCAGTCCTTGATTGGCTCGTTAACTCGGGGTATACCGTTTTATACGGTCCTAACATCGCCCCGGATACGCCTGATGCAGAACGTTCTACTTACAATGAAGCGATCTTGACAACTCGCTTACGAGATGCAGTTTCCTGCCTAAACCCCAAAATACCAGCCGATGCCCAAGAGGAAGCAATCCGCAAAGTACTAATTCCAGATGCTCCCGCATTGGTTCAGAACAACCGAGTATTTCATCTGATGTTGACTGATGGTATAGAGGTCGAATATCGGCATCCAGATGGGACGGTACGTGGTGAGCGCGTGCGGTTAATCGATTTTGATATACCTGAAAACAACGATTGGCTGGCAGTTAACCAGTTCACAGTAGTAGAAACAAGCGAACGCCGTCCGGACATCGTTCTGTTTCTCAACGGACTCCCTTTAGTCGTGATTGAACTCAAAAACCCTACCGATGAAAAAGCCACTGTCCTAACAGCATTTCGTCAAATCCAAACCTATAAACAGGAAATTCCCTCGCTCTTTACCTATAATGAAGCGGTCGTCATTTCTGATGGATTAGAAGCGCGTATTGGATCTTTAACCGCCGATACAGAGTGGTTTTTACCGTGGAGAACAATCGAAGGAGAGGATGAAGCACCATCAACCGAATTAGAGTTAGAAGTATTGATTAAGGGAGCCTTTGAGAAGTCCCGATTTTTGAGTTATCTCAAACACTTCATTGTTTTTGAAGAAACTGAGGGGGACACGATTGCGAAAAAAATCGCAGGTTATCATCAGTTCCACGCCGTGAAAAGGGCTGTTGATACAACTGTCCAAGCATCGCGTTCAGAAGGGGATAAACAGTGTGGTGTCGTCTGGCACACACAAGGTTCTGGTAAAAGTCTGACAATGGCATTTTACGCCGGTAGCATCATCCAGCACCTACAAATGGAAAATCCAACACTCGTCGTTATCACCGACCGAAACGACTTGGACGATCAGTTGTTCGGTACATTTGCGCGGTGTCAGCAGCTTCTGCGGCAAACGCCGGTACAAGCGACAAACAGACGACACTTACGCCAACTTCTGAGAGTCGCCTCTGGTGGAGTGATTTTTACCACAGTTCAAAAGTTTTTTCCTGAAGGAGAAGAGACTCAGTTCCCCAAATTGTCTGACCGGCGAAATATCGTACTTATAACGGACGAAGCACACCGTAGTCAATACGATTTCATTGACGGGTTTGCCCGCCACATGCGCGATGCCCTTCCCAACGCCTCTTTTATCGGTTTTACCGGCACGCCGATTGAATTGACAGATCGCAATACCATCGCTGTTTTTGGAGATTACATCAGCGTCTACGACATCCAGCAGGCGGTTCAGGACGGTGCCACCGTTCCAATTTACTACGAGAGCCGTCTCGCCAGAATTGAACTTGACGAGAATGAAAAGCCTCACATTGATCCAGAATTTGAGGAAGTGACAGAAGCAGAAGAGACAACACAAAAAGAGAAACTCAAAACCAAGTGGGCGCAACTTGAGGCGTTGGTAGGAACCGAAAAACGACTGGGACTCATTGCTGATGACCTAATTGGACACTTTGAAGAACGGTTGGAGACAATAGATGGTAAGGGAATGATCGTTTGTATGAGCCGTCGTATCTGCGTTGACCTCTACAATGCGATTGTCAAATGTCGTCCAGAGTGGCATGACAGCGATGACAAAAAAGGAGAAATAAAAGTCGTGATGACAGGTTCTGCTTCTGATGATATATCATGGCATCCGCATATCCGAAACAAGGCACGGCGCGAGGAAATGGCAGTCCGATTCAAAAATCCCAATGACTCACTGAAGCTTGTTATTGTCCGTGATATGTGGCTAACCGGATTTGACGCCCCGAGTCTTCACACCATGTATGTAGACAAGCCGATGCGTGGACACGGACTGATGCAGGCAATTGCGCGTGTCAATCGCGTATACCGCGACAAACCCGGCGGTTTGATTGTGGATTATATAGGGCTTGCTTACCATCTAAAACAGGCATTACAGAATTACGTTGGAAGTGGCGGAAAAGGGAATACTGCCGTTAATAAAGCTGAAGCAGTCGCCGTGATGCTGGAAAAATACGAGATCTGCTGTGGACTATTTCACGGTTTTGATTGGTCACCTTGGATTACGGGGAGTTCTGAAGATCGGATTAGATTACTGCCACTCGCACAAGAACATATATTGGCACAGAAAGATGGCAAAGGTCGTTTATTGGGTGTGGTTACTGAGCTATCTAAAGCGTTTGCCTTGGCTGTTCCAGATGAGGAAACAACTCGAATTCGCGACGATGTCGCTTTCTTTCAGGCGGTAAGAGACGTTTTGGCAAAACCCTCAACTGCTGAAGAAGCACAGGCTGAAACTACAGAACAGGCAATTAAGCAATTGGTATCCAAAGCAGTTGCTTCTGAAGGGGTAGTTGACATCTTTACCGCCGCAGGACTAGAAAAACCTGATGTCTCAATTCTCTCCGATGAATTCCTCGCAGAAGTCCAAAATTTACCCCATAAAAACGTAGCGGTTGAACTTTTAGAGAGGCTGCTTAATGATGAAATTAGGACCCGTTCACAGAAAAACGTGGTCCAGGGGCGTTCATTTGCAAGTATGCTGGAACGCTCAATTCGCACCTACCAGAATCGGGCAATTGAAGCAGCACAAGTAATTGAGCAACTCATCGAAATCGCAAAAGAGATACGTCAGGCGCAGGATCGAAGCGATGAATTAGGACTTTCAGATGATGAATTGGCATTCTATGACGCGCTTGAGGTTAACGATAGCGCGGTCAAAGTATTGGGTGATGAAACCTTGCGAGACATCGCAGTTGAGCTTGTAGAAACCGTTCGGCGAAACGTGAGCATTGACTGGACTATGAAAGAGAGTGCCCGCGCGAAGATACGAGTAATGGTGAAGCGAATCCTTCGTAGATATGGTTACCCACCTGACAAACAAGAGAAAGCTGCTGAAACAGTCTTGGAACAAGCCGAGGTTTTATGTAAGGATTGGGCTGTATAGGAAATTGGAAACACGTCATTTTGTGGTCTTAGGCAACGCTTCTTTTGCTTTAATCTAAACGAATATTGCATCTGCCTAAAACCAAATACTTCTAAAAATGCACTAAAAATCTTGACAAAGTTTTTGGAATCAACTATATTAACCTATTGAACATCTTTTTGTTAGGATATAAATTGCATCCATATTTAGTGTAATAACGCAAATAACTAAGAAAGGAAAATATATGTTAGCAGAAATACGTCAAAGAGAAGGTGTTATCGTTATTCGACCCACGGGCCGCATGATCGGTGCGGCAAACGCTGAAATTCGAGAGCAAATTAATGAGGAACTTGAGGAGCACTTTGATTCTCCAAAGGTGATCTTTAACCTTGAGAATGTCACTCGGATGGACAGTAGCGGCCTCGGCACGCTCGTCTCTGTAAATGTGACTGTCTCCCGTAAAGGTGGACGGACCGCGCTCGTCAATGCAGGCGCGCACATCCGAAACTTGCTCATCCTCGGTAGATTAATGAGTGTTTTCGAGACTTACAATAGCGAAGAGGAAGGAATCCTCGCGTTAACATCTGAGGAAAGTTAATAGACCGGGTAGAGCCATTTAGTTCGACCTCTACCCGGCTTTAGCCGCTATTCATAACTAAATGGCTCCGACTTAAAAGAGAGATCCCGGATACGAAAAAGGATATTTATGGCAAATCAGAACCTTCCACAGTTTACTGTCAACGCAGGTTTCCACGATCGGGATGGATGTCCAGTTAGCGTTAACGTTGACCATCCTGGCGTGAGCCAACTTCACGATCATGCCGTCACCTTAACGGATGTGGCATCTGGCAGCGTCATCTCAGCGCAGTGTTACGCCAACGATGATGGTATTACCACCTTAAACTGGATACTCGACGGACTCACCGCCGGTGAATCGCGCACCTATTCCCTGTCAGAGGGAAGCGTTACAGGCGAATCAGGTGTTCAGTTCAAAGAAGAAGCCGGAACTATTGCGATTACCCTCAATGATCGATCGTTTACAACGTTCCGCTACGCTAAAACCCAGTTCCGTCCCTATTTCTTTCCCGTACTTGGTCCCAATGGATGTGAAGTAACACGCGGTGAAACAAGCGACATCTCCAAGGATCACGTGCATCACCGTTCTCTCTACGTCGCCTATGGCGAGGTTAATGACGTTGATCTCTGGGGTGAAGGGGATAATTCTGGAAGAGTCGTGCACCAAGGTTTTACGCAAAAACAAGGCGGGGCTGTCGTCGGCAAGATTTATACTGATAATAATTGGGAAACCCGAGATGGTTCCCTGTTGATGACGGACAAGCAGAACTTCCGTATCTATAACCTACCTGAGGATACCGCACTTCTCGACCTGGATCTAACTTTTATCGCTTCTGCAGGAGATGTCTACTTCGGAGATACCAAGGAAGGCGGCATTATGTCGATCCGTGTCCATCCCTCGATGAACGCTTCTGACGGTGGAAAGATAGAAAATGCTTTCGGTGGTATCAATGAAGATGAGACTTGGGGCAAACGCTCGAACTGGTGTGATTATTCTGGCGTTGTTGAAGGAACACCTGTTGGAATTGCTGTGTTTGATCACATCGTCAACCCACGCTATCCGACGTACTGGCATGTGCGGAATTACGGACTCATGGGAAGCAATATCTTCGGAGGCGGCACCTTTGAAGGGGACCCATCTAAAGATGGCTCCTATACGCTCAAAGAAGGGGAACAGATGCACTTCCAGTTCCGAGTCCTTATTCACACAGGCGATGCATCCACTGGTAAGGTAGCACAGAAATACCACGATTTCATTAATCCACCCGCCGTTGAGGTTTCCTAACCACGAATGTGCCATCAAATTAACCAGAATTTATGGACAAACTACGGGGTCCGCCTCAATTTCTCTACGCTGCTACCATAGGCGATTCTAATAATATGAACCTGGTATACTAAAGGAGATTTACGAATGCCAATCCCGACTATTCACGTGGGGTGCACCCATTTCGCACATGGCCGTCTGCAGGCACAAATCAATTCAAAAGGACTTGAACCGGTTGCTTGTGTCGATATTAACCTCCCCGCAGCGCGCGAGGCTGTGGCAAGTTTAGAAGGGAATGTCCCCGATTATCTCACCGATCGCATCTATACAACAATAACCGAGGCAAAAGAAAAACACGACGCACAAGCCTGCCTCATCTACGCCTCAACGACCGTTCATGCCAAGTTAATTGCCGAAAGTTTGAACCTCGGTATGCATACCCTCTGTGTCAAACCTATCGCAACGACACAAGCAGAATTCCACCACATTATACAAGCACATAAGGCAAATCCAGGTTTGATGCTCGTTCAAGGGCATAACAAACGTTGGAATCCTGCCGCCGCAAAAATGCGAGAATGGCTACGAGAAGACGGTGGGATTGGTGAAATGTTAGCAGGGGAGTGCCGATTCTGGATCCGACAAAATCTCTATACTGGACCTGATTCCCGACAACCCGATGCGTATGTTGACGGACTTTTCTTCCACGCAGGTACGAGCCACCAACTCGACCAACTTGTTGCGGCGAAAGGGATTCCGAAATATGTCACCGCGCATGTCCATAATCGCCGGGATCCTGAACTCGGACAAATTGAAGCGTGGGGAACCGCTGGCGGCAACGCTCTCATGGAGTACGCTAACGGCGCACCATTCTCTTACGCAGGGACGCGAGCAGCACATACAGGACCCTTCGGATGGAGTGGACACTGGACTTTTCATGGAGAAGATGGGGATCTCCGTCGAGATGCGGGACACCTACAGCTCTTCCGGCTCGGTAAAACCCTTGAAGATTTAACGCTCCAAGATCTGCATGCCGGTTTAATAGAAGACGATCGGCTTCAATTTGATGCGTTCGCTCAAGCAATTGCGACAGGTGCAGATCGTGAGTGGATGCAGGAAACGACTCTCGGTACATGGGTGTTGATGGAAGCATGCAATGAGTCCGCACGAACGCACGAACGGGTTGATGTAGAGGCGTTCGCGAAAAAAATGCTCGCTTAATCAGCGTCAACAATCAGCAAAATGGAGGCTTAACATGCAATCTCCACACGGTATTACTGCTTCAGCATTTCGTCCCTCTGTGATGGGAAGGAATGGTATGGTTACGTCCGGACACGTACTCGCATCGCAAGCCGGTATTCAGACAATGATGGCAGGCGGCAACGCCATTGACGCCGCTATCGCAACCGCTGCAGCACTCGGTATGGTTGAACCTGCTGGCTCTGGTCTCGGTGGCGACGGGTTTATTCTCATCTATTGTGCAGAAACCGGACAGGTCGAAGCGGTAAATGGAACTGGACCCGCGCCGCGTGCCGCAACACGGGAAACCTACCTCAAGGATGGTGGTATCCCGATGAAAGGTATACGAAGTGTTTCAGTACCCGGAATCGTTGACGCATGGCTCCTCGCACACGAACGCTACGGGGCACTCAAATTAGAGGATGTTTTTGCCCCCGCAATTTCGCTTTGTGAAGAAGGATTTCCTGTGAGTCATAGACTCGCAGGTGGTCTTAAAGGTGAAAACCCCCGTTTCGCCGCTGAACCAGACAGTCGTGCTATCTTCACGAACGACGGTGAACCTATTCCTGCAGGCCAATTCATTGCCAATCCGAATCTCGGCAACACACTCCGAAAGATAGCAAAACACGGAAGAGATGTGTTCTACAAGGGTGAAATCGCTAAGACTATCGGTGAATTCAGCCGTGCCCACGATGGACTCTTAACAGTGGAAGATCTCGCTGACTTCCACGCACACTGGGCTGACCCGATCCATGTTAACTACCGCGGATATGAAGTATATGAGATGCCGCCCAATTCAAGTGGGCATATCCTACTTCAAGAGTTGAACGTCGTTGAACTCTTTGATTTACAGGCTTTGGGATGCAATACTGCCGAAAGTGTACATCTGATGGTTGAAGCGAAAAAACTCGCTTTCGCCGATCGGGAAAAATACATGGCGGATCCAAATTGGGTTGACGTTCCTTTGGACGGAATGTTGTCGAAATCCTACGCTGCTGAGCGAGCCGAACAGATCGATTTAGATAAAGCAGCTGTTGATGTCCCCGCTGGTGGTCCAGAGGCACACGAAGATACAACCTGTTTCTGCACGGCAGACCGCGCTGGAAACCTCGTTTGTATACTCCAGAGCATCCAATCCGGGTTTGGTTCCGGTCTCGTCGCAGGAGATACAGGGGTCCTCTTGAACAATCGGATGACCTATTGGCACTTGGAAGAGGATCATCCTAACTCTTTGATGCCGGGCAAACGCGTCCGACACACAATGAATCCTGTTATCGTCACAAAAGATGGTCAGCCGTTTATAGCCTGCGGCACACCCGGCGCAGATACGCAAGTTCAGACAAACCTACAACTCGTGACTCACATGATTGATTTTGGAATGACACCACAGGAGGCCGTCTCTGCTCCACGTTGGCGCAGTTTGCAAAACCCAATGGAATCCACTATTCCGCACACCTGTTCTAATGACCTCCAGTTAGAAAACCGGTTCCCTGCGGATACCAAAGAGGGGTTGGCGCAAAGAGGACATGAACTCCAGAACACTGGTGATTGGGGTGGTCCAGGCAGTGCTCAGGCTATCATGGTGCATCCGGAATCTGGGGCTCTCATCGGTGGTTCCGATCCGAGAACAGACGGGTACGCTGTCACTTTTTAGGAATTGTTTCTATTAGACTTTTCTGCATGATGCCTTGCTTTTTATCGAATGCACTTATAACAGAAAAGTCACAAGGAGGTTAAGTCTCTCACGTTCTCCTGTTATTATTTTTTGTATCTAAATTGCTACTTGGTGCCAGACTAACTGAAATTATAATTCTTGGACATCAAACCCTAAGAAACGAACGTGGGTAACCTAATCGTCCCCAATAGGAGAATTATTGTGAATAGCAGCATTATCGGAGTCGCCGTATGTGTGATCGTTATAACAAGTTTTTGTTTTGCAGTGCCACTGGTTTGGGCTGATGATACTGTTCTCTTTGAAGAAGATTTTGAGGGAGTGACACTCGAATCAAGCATACTGGAAGAGATTAAAGATAAAAAAGTTTGGTCGGGTACACCGCCTGAGGGCTGGGAAATTACAAACGAGAACCCCAAAGATCTCGGGATGCCCGAGTGGAGAACCTGGGCAATTGTTGACCTTGAGTGGTGGACACTAACAGCGGGAGACCAGCGTCGTAGTGAGTTCACAGGGGTACACAATGACGGTAAAGGTGTAGGTAAAGGCGCAGTTTCTGATCCTGATGAATGGGACGATTGGGACCTAAATGGCGACCCTGACGCCCTGAGTCGTTGGAATGGTCACTTAATTACCCCTCCCATTAAAATCAAGGGCGCGGCAGAAAAATCGCTCGTCTTAACACTGGATTCGAGTTGGCGTCCTGAAGATACACAAAACGGAGAGATAATCGTCAGTTTCGACGGCGGTAAGGATGAACAAATCCTATTCTTCAAGAGCGTAGGTATTGATGCAGGAGCACACACTCTTGTTACGATTCCTACCCTTAAGCTAAAAGAGGATAAAATAAACGATGGTGAACAGATAAACGAAACGTTAGAAATCCCAATCGACAACCCCGCCGGTGCTGCTGAGATGGTTATTAGTTTTGGGGTCATCGACGCACAGAATGATTGGTGGTGGGCGATAGATAATATAAAGCTCGTAAGCACTGCATTTGATGTAGAACCGAGAGATAAATTAGCAGTGAAATGGGCTGAGATAAAATCCTTACGATAGATATCCTTTGCTGGATTGTGAGTGGCTCAACACTGTTTACAATTCAGCAAAGATAACACTAAAAAGGGTGACGCGCTTTCTTCAAGGGCATGACTCTTTTATGTCTTAATTGGCTTTTAGGAGAAAAGGTCGTGAAAATTTTAGTCACAGGCGGCACAGGTCGCATTGGATCCAACCTCGTCAAAAAACTGCTGGAAAAAGGACACACTATCCGCAGCTTTGTTTATCCGGGTGATGTCAATCGCGTCGGACGATGGGATGACACAGAGAGCGTTGAAACCGTTCTGGGTGACCTACGGGAATACGAAGATGTTAAAAAAGCTGTTGAGGGTGTGGATGCTATCTATCATATTGCTGCTGCCTTTGGTGGTCCTTTTGATAACCGTCAATACTTGGCGATCAATGGTATGGGAACGCTCAACATCTTGGAATGTGTCCGTGAGTTCAATCCGAACATCCACCGCCTCGTTTATGCCTGTACCGAAGCCATCTATTGGGAACTTACTCAAAAAGGTCGGTCTTTTGATAACTTGATCACCGAGGATATGGTTGCCAAATACCACCACATGCCTTATTTCCTTACCAAATGGATTGGAGAGGAACTCTGCATGAGTTATCACCACCAGTATGGCGTTCCTTCGACAGTCTTCAGGTTCACAACTGTCATTGAACCGAGTGAATATCTCAACGAAGACGGTTTACCCAGGCAATTCGTCTTTAGTCCTATCTACAATCGGTACAAGAATTATACAGGCAATGACCCCGCCGAGTTAGAGGCTGCGAATACCGTCAAACGCTTCTGGGACGGACAAGAGAAATTCATACTCAAACGCAACCCTGACGGACGACCCTACAAAGAACAT
Organism: Candidatus Poribacteria bacterium; assembly: GCA_958295815.1. Lineage (GTDB taxonomy): Bacteria > Poribacteria > WGA-4E > WGA-4E > WGA-3G > WGA-3G. The sequence continues at coordinate 3,510,441 of OY282374.1, forward strand.
TTCACCGATGTGCGGGATATTGTGCAAGGGTTGGTTTTGGGAATTGAAAAGGACGCCGCTGTCGGTGAAGAATTCACCCTCGGTGGAAATGGCGTTTTCAAACATGAAGAGGTCATTCCGTACCTATGTGACCGCTATCAGATGGATTCTGTTGATGTCCAACTCCCGCAATCTCTCTATTTTGAATTCGATTTAAGCAAAATCAAAACCCTATTGGACTATGAACCGCAACACGACTTAGCGAGTATTCTTGATGCCGCTGAAGCAATGCGAAGTGGTGAAGATATCGGTGTCATTCCGACAGGCGTTCGATGGAACTAAACCTTCTCAGAGATTCTTGGGTGTGTAAAGTTTTTAGCCTTAAGTGCTCGAAAACGTTCCGACTTCTTGTGGGAGGGGTTTGTAACCCTGTTGTGGGAGGGGTTTGTAACCCCGATTTTCGACGGCATGTTTATAGGATTCACTTCTTCTTGATATTTTGTAAGTAATGGGGTAAAATTATTGGGAGTTACACATCATTTTCTCGTAGGCGCGTTCCGTAAGTGTACCAGTTAACGCAATCAAACTTTGAGACTGGGAAGCCTATTCATTTTGAAAGCAATTTTTCTGACCCCCAACCATTACCCGTTTCTTCTACTGGTTTTTGCCTTCTTGACGTTGAATTGTACGAAAGTTAAAATTGAACCGACAACGTCTCGGCAAGCCACGCCAAGTACCAAACACCTTGACCGGCATATTAACGCTGTGCTTAAAAGAGAAGGAATCCAACCCTCCGGGATGTCAAAAGATACGGAATTTCTACGTCGTATTCATCTCGATATGACAGGAAAAATCCCGACGCCCGATGAAGTACTCGATTTCCTTAAAGACGGTTCCCCGAACAAGCGTCAAAAGAAGATTGACCACCTACTTCAAAGTGAAGCGTCCATCAACTATTGGACAGGATTATGGGTGAACTGGTTAATCGGTAGGCGCAGTGATAACGACGATCGGCGTATTGGGCTAACTTTTTGGGTGTGGGATGCATTAGCGGAGAATATGCCGTATAACCAGTTTGTTCAAGAGCTCGTCGCAGCGGAGGGTGAATTACGGGACAACGGTGCTGGAAATTATGTCCTTCGTTATGATCGTTCACCAGTTGTTCTTACCTCGCATACCTCCCGACTTTTCTTAGGTCTCCCTATGCAATGTGCCGAGTGTCACGATCATAAAACGGAAGCTTGGCTTCAAGAAGATTTCTATGGTATCGCCGCTTTTTTTACAGGTATTGAGAGTGAGCGCAAGGGAAACATTGATCTGGTGAATATGATTGGCGATGAGAGGAGGATGAATAATTTTCTTATTACCGACAAACCTCAAAAATCTATGTGGGTAGATAGGCTTAAGGCAGAAATCTCTCCGCGCTTCCTTGATGGAACTGAATACAATGGGACTCCTATTGAAAAACGTAAAGCACTCGCACACTGGATAACAGACGAATCGAATCCGTATTTTAGTCGAGCAATCGTGAATCGCATCTGGAATCACTTTATGGGACGCGCATTTGTCGAACCGCTTGATGGATTCGGAGTGGAGAATCTGCCTACCAATCCTTCCCTATTAGACTGGCTCGCAAACGATTTCGTCATTCACGGATATGATTTACGACACTTAATGCGGACCATTCTGAATTCTGAGGCTTATCAGCGCACTTCGGAAACAAATAAAAATAACAAAAATGATGAACTCTATTATTCGCACGCGTACGTCAAACCCCTTAGTGCGGAGCAGTTTTTCTACTCCATACTACAAGCCACCGGCTATGAAAGACTTCAATTGCATCAATTGCTCGAGATGGGAGGTAGAAAACAGCAAGGAGGTGGAGACCGAAAACGCATACTGCGTGAACTTGAACGCATGAAACGTGAGCATCTTCAGAAGTTTCTTTTTCTTCTCAACAATGGTGAGATGGAAGAGATCGAAGCCTTCAACGGAACTGTCCCGCAAGCACTCATGATGATCAACGGGAGCCTTGTGAATGATAGTGCCAACCACGTAGAGCGTGGCAGCTTCATAAATTACGTCCTCGAAAAATGGCGTGAACCACGTGAGCGAGTCGAGTACATCTATCTTAGTGTCCTGTCTCGGTTGCCAACTACTAAAGAGAAAACCTATTTCCAACGTTACTTAGAACAGAGTCTTTATGGAGACAAAAACTTGGCTTACGAAGACCTTTATTGGGTTTTGCTAAATTCTGTTGAGTTTTCGCTCAACCACTAAATATATTGAAGGTGAACTTCGTAAGCACTTAGAGATCAATTTTTCAAATGTTCGCATATTGAAAGGAGCATTTTATTATGCCTGGACGTTTCTTATTTATTGCTATCTGTACAATCTTCTTTGGAATTACCGCACTTGCGACAGCACAAACCTATTTTGAGGATAATTTCGATGACGCCAAAGCGTCTGAAGATAAATGGGTGCCGCTGTTTGGAGAATGGGAATTCGCAGATGATCAGTACCATCAACTCCAGAATTCTGTTAACTGCATGAGTGTGGTTGCAGATGAATTTTGGGATGACGAATGGGACGAATATACTTTTGAAGTGAGAGGCAGCAAAGTCAGTGGTGCCGAGGGTTTCCTCATCATGTTCCGCTGCCAAGGCTTGATGCAAGCCCGCGGGCAGGCACTCGAAGACCATCCACCGCGTATGGAGAAACTCAAGCCCTCACTGGAGTACTGGTGGAACCTCGGGGGCTGGGGCAATACGCGCTCACAAGTTGAATCTTGGGGCGGAAAAGCTGGTGCTAATAGCAATCACACCATTAAGGATAAAGATTGGTATAACATCAAGATAGTCAATACGCCTGATAACTACACCGTGATCCTCGACGATGAAGAGGTCGCAAAAGTCGACGATGACACCGAAGGTGGTGTCGGACGTGTCGGACTCGCGACGTGGGCAACGGTCGCAAAATACGACGATGTCATAGTTTACGGACCCGATGGGCCATCGTTAGCGGTTGATCCTAATAATAAAATCGCGACGACTTGGGCGCACCTCAAATCCATGAAATAGACTTGACTTTATCCCTGAATAACCTGTAGCGCGAGGCAGCAGTGTCTCGCGCTACTTTATCCAAAGCCTGTCAAATTTTTCGGAAGTATGCATCAACACCTCCAGACAGAAACTCCCTGTCCCACCTTCCATACCCGCATCTCAACCCCACACGGGCGGATCGGAGAACTTAGGTTCAGTGCCGACAATAGAAAACTTACAACACCCTACTTATATCCCGTCATTAACTTTCTGACAGGCACCAGTACGCGCGGCGGTGGGGTCTGGAAGTACATCCTGCGAATCCTGATGCAGCGACAAACACCTATGCTATCGCAGATTTTGCACTTTCTTGATTTTCCGCTTACCGGGCGTTATCTCGCAAATTGGTATGGGAAGTCAATGCGAGAACATTATCGTGAACAGAATGGTGTGTATGATGGAACACTCTTCTTAGATTCTGGTGGGTTCAAACTTCTCTACAAAACCGGCTTGGATCTCGAAGAATTTGGGATTTACAAAGATACAGAGGCGGAGGACATCCTCAATCTGCAATTAGGTTTTGAAGGCGATATTGTTGCCTCTCTCGACTACCCCTTCCTCCCAATTTAGCACGTCCCGAGGCTGAAACGAGAATGGAACAGAGTATCACAAACGCTGTTCGAGTCGCGGAACGTTTGACAACAAATACTGCTGATATACCTACAGTGCCTTATCTCTACACCTGCTGTCATGGACAGTCTGGAGAGGACATCGCCGATTATGTCCACCGCGTCTTTGCACAGATAGGAGATATGTTACCCTCTTTCGGGCTTGCTGTCGGATCGCTCGTGCCTTTCCGTGGTAAGAACGACTCAGAAATTATGGAGATGCTTAACGCCGTTGTTCAGGCGATCCCTGAGACTCGGCGAGATACAACTCCCATTCATGCTTTCGGTGTTTCAGGGGCACTAACCCCGCTTCTTGCCTATATTGGGGTTGATACTTTCGACAGTTCTGCTTACATTCAAACATCTCGGAGTCTCGTATACTCTGACCCAGACACCCAAAAAAAACTCAGAATCATGGAGATGGACGAGACAGACTGCAACTGCTATATCTGTGAAGCTTATCCGATCCAAGAAATTCAGCAAGCATTTATGGATAAGCAGAGTTACAGAGCCACCTCCACTGGGAAGTTTAAAAGCGAATACTATGCTGCTATCGGTCTTCACAACTTCCAGATGGAAGCCGACATCCTCACCGAAATGCACACCGCAATTGCAGCAGGTGATGCGCTTGAGTACCTAACCCGGTATCTGACCAAATATCAACACTTCCGTGGCTTAAAGCGGGCGGCAGCGTGGCTCGCTGAAAACGATGATGCCCTTGCATCCCGATTAAGCCGTACCATAATTCAGAAACCCACGCCAAGAACTACGAAGCGAACACAGCGGAGTCCTGATCAGTTAAGCCTCTTTTCTCATACCCACGAGAACGCTGACAACGATAAGGAAGGTCGGATCTCTCAGACTGTTTCACTCGCTTATACGCCTGATGATTTCCAGGTGCCTGATGCGTATCAACCGCCCGATGGAAAAGAGATTCTCCTTGCGATTCCTTGTGCCGGTAAAAAGCCGTATTCCGTCTCACGTACACACACCATGATTGCGAATAGATTGCAGGCTACCTTTCCGGAAAAGCAGGACTGCATCCACAAAATAACCCTTTCTGGGCTTTACGGTCCTGTTCCCGAAGAATTTGAGACAGAGGAAGCGGTTATTCGTTACGATTTTCAACTCTCGCATAAAAACACCGAACAAATTGAACGATGTACAGCTCGATTGATTGACTACCTCAAAAAGTATCGAGACAACTATAAATTTACAATCGGATACGCTACGAGTCGAGCGTACAGAGCAGTCTTTGCGCTCACAGAAACGCGTTTTCCCGGATTCATTTTACTGCCGGAAGCACCCAGACAGCAACGATTGGCAGAATTCTTCAGGCATACTAACGTAGATGTCCTGATGGAAGTGATACAGCAAAAAATTATAGGAATTGATGAAAAATGTTGAGTTATTTCTTGCCCCCACGAATTGAATTTGGAGACGGCACCATCCAAGACTTAGGCGAACACGTCAAAGCGTTGAATGGCAAAAAGCCGCTCGTGGTGAGCGATGCTGGTGTTATCAATGCTGGTATCCTCGCCAAAGCGATAGATGCATTGGACGCAGCCGGTTTAGCACATACCACATATTCAGACATTGAGCCGAATCCCACAGACCTCAGTATCACAGATGGTGTAGATGTTTACAAAGCGGAAGCGTGCGATGTCGTTATCGCTGTCGGTGGTGGGAGCGTAATGGATGCTGCGAAAGCCATTCGCCTCTTAACAACCCATGAACCGCCATTGGAACCCTACTATTCTGATGTCGGTGGGATTGACCAGATCCGTGACGATATGCCACCCTTAATATGCGTTCCAACAACCGCAGGCACCGGCAGCGAAGTCTCACAAGGCTCGATCATTACAGACACATCACTGAATACGACCGATCGATGGCGAAAGCGGGCAATCGTTACGCCGTTCAACATGTCAAATATAGCACTCCTTGACCCAGGTATAACGGTCGGCATGCCACCCGCTCTCACTGCCGCGACAGGCATGGATGCCATCACCCACGGTATTGAAGCCTACGTCGCGACAAAATACCATCCGATAGCTGAAGGGGTCGCACTACAGGCACTCAGAATGTTGAGTGCGAATATCCAACAAGCCTATCACAACGGAGAAGATGTAAATGCCCGGGGGGAAATGCTTCTCGGATCGTGCATGGCAGCATTTTCATTTCAAAAGGGTCTCGGCGCAGTCCATTCACTGGCACATCAACTCTCTACAGATGCACCCATCCCCCACGGTGTAGCCAACGCTATTCTCCTCCCACCTGTCATGGAGTTCAACTTTTCTCATGCAAGCGAGAAATACGCCGAAGTCGCGCATGCCTTAGGTATAGACACCAGAGATATGGATAGCAATGAGGCGGGACGTGCAGCCATTGATAAAATCAAGGAATACAACGTTGAACTGAATATGCCCACAGGGCTTGGTGCTGCCGGTTTGGACCGAGAAAAGATTCCAAAACTCGGAGCGGATGCCATGCTCGATCACTGTCACAAATTCAATCCGAGGCCATGTAAGGAAGAGGATATGGTTGTGTTGTTTGAGGCATCGTTTTAACGAGTATTAACAGGCACAATCCAACCCTTCGTCAATGCAGGCTTATAAGCGTTGTCACGCAAATAATCCGACGTTTGCCACAGGCAGAGATGCTTACCATCTGGCATCCAGACAACGGATGTTAGTTTCATCGGCGTGCGGGCAATAGGGAACTTCTTACCGCTCTCATGGTCATAAATCCACACTTTCCAGCGGATACCCTCACAGTCCTCACGTTCCAGATATGCTAACTGTTTACCTGTCGGTGACCAAGAAGGAGACGTATGTTTCAGGATCTCGCTCTGTGTCTGTGTGCTCACCGTTTCCGATAAGTGCAGCTGCTTATCAATCCGCTGTCCGGGTCGGTTGCTACCCGACAAAACGTAGGCAATCCGTGTTCCATCTGCTGCCCAATTCAGATGATGTGCCTTTTGGTGTTGCGTCTGAATTTCTTTTATGCGTTGACCTTCTATATCTTGGATGCGGATGCCGACATACTTTGAACTATTTACACTGAAGGCCACACGTGTGCCGTCGAGAGCCCAAGATGGTGCAGACAGGTAGGTGTAGGTACGCCGCGGACGTTCAATCGGGACACGGGCAATGGCACTTAAACCGCTGCCATCACTGTTAATGCGGTAGACAACATCCAAACCCTTTTCGCGTCTTCTAAACACCAAACGGTTAGACGTAGGTGAAAATGCGGGTCCATCGCCGCCGACTAACTGTTTAACTTGGCCAAACTTCCAATCTACCGTGTAAATATACCGCTCACCTTTTTCATCTACCTCAAACGCCAAAAGCCTGCTATCCAGCGACCAGGAAACATGGGGATTGTAAAAGTATCCGGCATAATACTTTCGCGCCCGTTCACCTTTTCGATCCATAATCCATAACTCGTTCGCACGCCAGTACCTGCCCCCAAGGTCTTCCCGTCTCAAAAACGCGATAAACTCTCCATCCGGACTCCAGCGTGGGAATTCAGCACCCTCTATCAATTCCAGACGACGCGGTGATACTGTTGGATCATCACTTCCACGGCAAAAAGTGGGGTTAAATAAAATACCATCTATATCCTCAAACTCCGCAAAAGCGAATTTGTCCATCCATCCGTGGGCACCGTTCGGCAGTTCAATTTCGTACAACTCCTCCGAAACGCTCACAATTGGCAAACGCGTTCCGTCGTTCAGGTGCAACAACACGGACATCCCGTCTTTTGACGTGTAGACCGGTGCAGCATCATGGACGACAACTCCCATTCGCCGAGTTTCTTCAGGGGTTTCCGCGATTTCTGTTGCGTTGGTAAAGGCATAAACATGTCCATCGCCAGATGCTGCATAGAGGACTCCATCGGAAATAGCGGGGGCAGCATCCACAAAACCACCTGTCTGATATACCCAAGTTTCTGTTTTTGATGCTGAATCAAACCCATGGATCTTTCCGTCGCGCGCCCCGATATAAACAGTACCATTCGCCGTAACAGGATAACTCTCGCTTCCCGCCGTCTCACCACGCCATAGCTTCGCATCGTGTTTCGGATGCACCGGACGAAACACACCGTTTGCACATCCGTATTCGACATTCTGGATTCGGACCGTCCGCTCGCGCATCGCCTCCAGTTTGCCTGTCCTCGCATTCAGCAGATAGATTTTTGACCTGAACGCTCCGATGTAAACTTTATCATCGTCAACAATCACTGGGGCGTCTGTCCAACTATTTGTTTTGTATTCCCACAACTTTTTGCCTGTTTCCGTATCCAATGCGTAGACCTTGTTGTTCCGCGCACTGAAGTAGACTTGATTCCCCAGTACTGTCGCAGAATAACGGATAGCATCACCCGCATCAAACACCCATTTGATGTTCCACTGTTTGGCATCTAATGCATACAATTTGCCATCCGTCGAACCAATATACACGGTCCCGTTTGCAATCACTGGGGAGGCGTGAAGGGGTCCGCCAGTCTTGAATTTCCACAGCAAGTCCAGCGGCGGTGCCAGACTTTCATCAGGGCTAATCCCAGAAAAGTCTATATTGTGCATAAACGTATGCCAATCTTCGGCACGCGGAGGCGGTGTAACGGACTCCGCCACTTCAGAAGATGCAGATTCCTGCCCGTCCAACTGGCGCGATGATTCTTTCTGCGCTGAATCGCACCCCCATACAAGCAGGAACACGAAGAGTACTATGATTTTTTTTCCACAGCTCGCAAACCAAAAATTGTTATACAAAAGTCTATTCCAGAGGTACACATTAATCCTTTCACTTATTGTTCATATCCGATTTTACCATTTGGGACTTCATATTAACTTACCATATTATTTCATGACATGCAACCGAAATACGATAGTGGTATATGATTCTCCTGTAGGAGGTAACTCCAAATTGTGTCCACACGCGACACAATTTGTCTTAGCTTTACATTTCCCGACTCTTAACTTCTGATCCGTTTTTTCAAAGAGAATAGGAGCGACTTCCAACTAACACAATAGACGTTGATAATCTACTATTTTTTCTTACGAACTTCAATTGGTTTGTGGTTGAATATCGAAAAATGCGTCCATAGTGCCGAAATGACGAAAAATTTGAATTTGTGCTAAATCTGTGTTACAATTTACTTCTACAAAAATAATGCCATCTTACTTTATTAATTGCAAACGGGGAACGCGAATGAACACGTTAGAATCCAAACTCGGTGAAGTCGACCCACAGATCGTTGAAATCGCCTCCAAAGACTTAACACGTCAGCAAAATTCCCTTATGCTAATCCCGTCCGAGAACTACGCCAGCCGTGCCGTTATGGAGGCGCAGAGCAGCGTTCTCGCTAACAAATATGCTGAGGGTTACCCCGGTGAGCGTTACTATAACGGGTGCAAGTTTATGGACGAAACCGAATCACTCGCAATTGCGCGCGCCAAAGCACTTTTCGGCGCTGAACACGTTAATGTCCAACCGCACGCTGGCAGCCAAGCGAATATGGCAGTCTATCATGCGTTGCTGGAACCTGGAGACACGATTTTAGGCATGTCCCTCAGTCATGGTGGACATCTCACACATGGTGATAATGTCAACTTCTCAGGGTGCTATTACAATGTAGTCGGTTATGGTGTAGACGCTAAAACCGAGCGTATTGACATGGAAGAGATCGAGCGTCTCGCAGTAGAACACCGTCCGAAACTCATTGTCGTCGGTGCAACCGCTTATCCACGGCATTTTGACTTTTCCGAATGGCGACAGGTCGCCGATTCCGTTGGTGCTTATTTGCTCACAGATATAGCCCATATTGCCGGACTTATCGCAGGTGGCGTCCATCCAGACCCTGTTCCCTATAGTGATGTGGTTACAACAACAACCCACAAAACCCTACGCGGTCCCCGAGGCGCAATGATTATGTGTAAGTCTGAATACGCAGACAAAATCGATCGAGCCGTCTTTCCTGGTCTACAAGGCGGACCCTTCCTGCACACAATCGCAGCCAGAGCTGTCGCTTTCAAGGAAGCAAGCGAACCCGCTTTTAAAATATATCAAGCGCAGATTGTTAAAAATGCCAAAGCACTTGCTGCAAGGTTAATCGAAAACGGCTTCCGATTAGTGAGTGGTGGGACCGATAACCATCTTATGCTGATGGATCTCACATCCAAATACGAAAAACTCAGTGGACGGCAAGCCGCTGATCACTTGGAAGACGCTGGAATTATCGTCAATAAAAATACTATACCCTTCGACAAAAGGAAACCGAGAACGACAAGCGGTATACGTATCGGGACTCCAATGATTACTACGCGCGGTATGAAAGAAGATGAAATGATTCAAGTCGCCGACTTTATCGCAGAGACACTCGAAAACAGGCAGAAAGCCTCAATCAAACGGCGAATTCGCGAGAAAGTCAACGAATTCTGCGCACAGTTCCCGATTTATGAATATTTAGGGTAGTTGGTTATGGGGTGTCGGTTATTAGTTTTCAGTTAAGATATGGCTTGTAAGGGAGGTATCCTTCCTTGAGTATACCAAGCCGCGGAAGATTGTTATAAAACGTCTCTTAACTGACAACCGACAACTGAAAACTGACAACTATGGACTACAAAGCCGCACTCGCCTATATTGAAAAATTCATTGACTATGAGAGAAGTCCTGACTTTTCTCGGCAGGCGAGACTCTATAACCTGAATCGAATCTCATTATTGTTGGAACGACTCGGGAATCCACAAGATAGGTTGCGGGTCATCCACATCGCTGGGAGCAAAGGGAAGGGGTCTACCGCCGCACTTATAGCGTCGGTGCTTACGCATGCAGGCTACAAAACCGGCCTCTTTACATCCCCGCATCTTATCACACCACGAGAAAGATGCCGCATTAATAATGAACTGATTTCAGAGTCGGACATTGCTTACTATATTGATAAGCTCAAACCTGCAATTGACACCGTTTCTGCATCTGAATTCGGGCGTGTTTCATTTTTTGAAATATATACCGCGCTCGCATTTTCCTATTTCGCTGACAAAGCGACAGATTTTGCTGTTATCGAAGTCGGCTTGGGAGGTAGACTCGATGCAACGAATGTTGTCACACCAGTCACAACTGTTATCACGCCGATCAGTTTAGAGCATACCGCAATATTGGGCGAAACTTATAGCGAAATCGCAGGCGAGAAAGCAGAAATTATTAAACACGGGTGCCCGCTCGCACTCGCTCCACAACATCCTGAAGCACGGGCAGTATTTGAAAAGGTCGCCAGTAAACGAAGCGCGCCTATTATTGAAATCAAAGCGTCTCTGCAGAGCGATTCCGATTCTTCAGGATCTCGGATCATCTACAACGCCGACGGCCTACCTGTAGCGCAGCACTTTGATGTGGAAACTAATTCGGATAGTTATTCACAGTTGATTATACCACTCTTGGGACACCACCAATTTGTCAACGCCACTACCGCTCTCGCTGGGTTTGAATGTCTGAAACGGCAAGGATATGTGATTCCAAGAACCAGTGTTTATGCAGGGTTCAAAGGTGTGCAGTGGAATGGACGGATACAGCAAGTTAGGTCAGCCCCGATTGTTGTACTTGATGGCGCACACTCTCCCGTCTCAATGGAAGCGTTGTGCCGGACACTCCGAGAAAGTTTTCACTACACTCAGGTGATCTTTGTTGTTAGTTTCATGAAAGATAAGAATCTTAAAACAATTGGCAGTATTATCTCAAAAACCGCAGATACCGTGATTGCCACACAGGTTGCTGGTAACCCACGTGTTATACCTGCTGAAGCAATACAGAACGCGTGGTCTGGCACATGTCTGAACGTTACTGAATGTCCAGATCCAGAAACGGCAATCGCGAAGGCACTGTCCTACGCATCACCGACGGATTTAATCTGCATCACTGGTTCACTTTATCTCGTCGGTCAGGCACTGGAATGGTTTTCGGATCTCGATAACCGGTAAGGAAAGTTTCTCTCGTTCGGATTGCTCTATGGTGTTAATCGTTAAGAAGCATAATGGATTGAAATAACTGACGAACTTTAAGAAAAAATGTTTTTGTATCGGGTTCCCTCCGGTTACTCGAAAGTGACCGAACAAAACCGATCAGAACTATAATCGTATTTTAAAGAATAAAAAAGAGAGGTTTTTAATGCGTGAAATCAGCTGCAAAAGACGGTGGCTAAATTGGAAATCATTTCTGATATCTCTCCCCGCTCTGAATTTAGCCACCGCGGCTTTTGCCCAAACAGGAACCTATCCAACTGTCCCAACAGCGTGGTGGATTGCCCCTATTGGCTCGCTCATTGCTTTGGGATTTGCGTACTATTTTTACCGCGCTGTGATGAAACAGGATGAAGGCACCGAAACGATGCGCGAAATCGCACAATCCGTCCGCGAAGGTGCGATGGCATATCTCAGGCAACAGTACAAAGTAGTCGGTATCGTTTTTGTTGTCCTCTGTCTTATCTTTATCTTCATGGCTTTCGTCCTTAATGCACAGAACAAAGTAATTCCGTTCGCCTTTCTTACAGGTGGTTTCTTCTCAGGACTCTGCGGTTTTCTCGGCATGAAGACAGCGACCAATGCCTCCGCACGCACCACAAGTGCAGCGATGAAAGGGCTCAATGCTGGATTAAAGGTCGCATTCCGTGCAGGCGCAGTCATGGGATTAGTAGTTGTCGGATTCGCACTCCTTGACATCACTGGGTGGTTTCTCATACTCTACTATCTTTTCCCGATAATATTGCCCGGATTTTTATCCGAGGTGAATCCACTTCCCCAGATTACAGTAATTATGCTGAGCTTCGGCATGGGGGCTTCAACACAAGCGCTCTTCGCTCGCGTCGGTGGCGGTATCTATACGAAAGCAGCCGATGTCGGAGCGGATCTCGTTGGAAAAGTTGAGGCAGGGATTCCAGAGGACGATCCTCGTAACCCTGCTGTTATCGCTGATAATGTCGGTGATAACGTCGGGGATGTCGCAGGCATGGGGGCAGACCTCTATGAATCCTATGCGGGCTCAATTCTCGCAACAGCTGCCCTAGGCGTTGCTGCAGTCGCTGCAAGAGATTATAATGACCTTGCGCTTCAACTCAAATACCTCTCGGCTCCGATGATTATCGCTGGTATCGGTGTAGTTCTCTCTATTTTGGGTATCTATCTGGTGCGAACAAAAGAGGGGGCTACAATGAAACAGTTGATGGGTTCCCTTAACTTCGGGATTAACGGAAGTGCGATAGGCATTGCTGTCGTTGCGCTTCCTGTACTTATCTATCTCGATCTCCCCAACAAATGGCAGATTTGGGGAGCGATTGTCGCCGGATTGGTCGCAGGTTTGATTATTGGTAAAGTCACCGAAATCTTCACCTCTCACGATTACGCACCGACCCGTGGTATCGCAAAGCAGGCACAAACTGGTCCCGCGACGGTAATTATTGAAGGTGTCGCAGTTGGTATGGAGTCAACCGCAATTCCTGTTGTGACCATTGTCACAGCAGTCGCTATCAGTTACTATCTCCCTGGCGGCATGCATGAGCCTTTGATGGGACTTTACGGTGTTGGCATCGCTGCTGTCGGTATGCTTGCGACGCTCGGAATCACCCTCGCCACAGATGCCTACGGACCTATTGCGGATAATGCTGGCGGCAACGCTGAAATGGCGAAGTTGGATAAAAGTGTCCGAGAACGCACAGATCAGTTGGACGCACTTGGAAATACAACCGCTGCAACTGGGAAAGGATTTGCAATCGGTTCAGCCGCACTCACAGCACTCGCACTTTTGGCCGCTTACATTGAAGAAATTCGGCACGGTCTCAGTGACTTGGCGGGCATGAAGACGCTTGACATACCCGGCGAAGGTATGGTCGATACTGCAAAGGTCACAATTAGCCAATTTATGGTCTACTACGATGTTACACTAATGAACCCACAAGTCCTGATTGGGTTGTTCATCGGTGCAGTCATGGCGTTCTATTTCTGTGCTTTGACGATGAAAGCCGTCGGACGTGCTGCTGGTGCTATGGTGGAAGAGGTACGTCGTCAATTTCGCGCGAAACCCGGCATTATGAAAGGCGAAGAAAAACCCGACTATGCACGGTGTGTTGAAATTTCAACTGTAGGCGCGCAACGCGAGATGATTTACCCGTCGCTCATCGCTATCGTTGTTCCTGTCCTGGTCGGCTTAGTTTTCAATGTCGGCGGTGTACTGGGTTTACTTACAGGCGGCTTGGCAACCGGTTTCGTCCTTGCAATTATGATGGCAAACGCTGGTGGCGCATGGGATAACGCCAAAAAATTCATCGAAGAAGGCAAACACAAAGACGAATACGGTGAGAAAGGCTCAGAACAACATAAAGCCACTATTGTTGGTGATACCGTCGGCGATCCTTTCAAAGACACCTCCGGTCCGTCGCTTAACATCTTGATTAAGCTGATGTCCATGGTTTCCGTCGTTTTTGCCGGACTTATCGCAAAGTACGGTGGCGCGCTTAACAGTTGGTTGGGTATGTAATAGCAACGTATCTGCACCCTATAAATGTTGGTGAGGTTTGTAAGCGCGCAAACAGGAACGCAATATGAAACTGAAAAGTGCTATCGGATTCGTCTTAGGGCTGTCTATTCTCTTTGCAATGGGATGTCAGCAGGATCTTAACAAAGATGTTACTTCGTTGAGTTCTGTTAATGGTGTCGCCGTAGAAGGACCATATGTAGGAAATGTAATCATCGGCGATGCAGACGGCAAGTCTGTAAACGATAGCTTTGTTTTAAACGATGCTGCGATAACCGACGATTCCCTGACCATTAGTGTATCCTACAGCGGAGGGTGTAAAAATCATCAATTCACCCTCATTACCTCGGAGTCATTTCTCGGATCTTTTCCTGTACAACTCATCGCTGATATTGTTCATAATGCTAACGGAGACACTTGTGAGGCGTGGCCAACTGAAGACTATCGCTTCGATCTTACGCCAATCAAAACCATGTATCAGAAGAGTTACCAACAGAAAGCGGGTGCTATCGTTTTACAGCTCAAAGATGCTCCAAACAGTGAGCTTGTCTATGAATTTGATATGTAGTCATAATTACTAAATCTCGGCGTTATAGGGGAATGAACTCCCTTGTTTCCGCCTGTTGTTTGTTTATTAATTCGTAGGAGAACGCAGACAAATGTCCAATAAATTGAAACCCCGGAGTTACGCAATCACCGATGGGCCCGACCGCGCTGCCGCTCGCACGATGCTCATGTTCGGAGACGGTGGACTGTCGCCTGAAGACCTTGACAAACCGATTATCGGGGTTGCCAATACATGGATCGAGATCGGACCTTGTAACTTTCATCTTAGACGACTTGCTGCCAAGGTCAAAGACGGAATTCGCGCAGCAGGCGGCACACCCCTTGAATTCAACACCGTCAGTATCTCTGATGGCATCACGATGGGCACCGAAGGTATGAAGACCTCACTCATCAGCCGAGAAATCATCGCCGATTCGATCGAATTGGTTTCTATAGGCAACATGTTTGATGCTGTTATAGCACTCTGCGGATGCGACAAAACCGTTCCTGGCACCGTCATGGCGTTGGCACGGTTAGACGTTCCGTCGCTCACCCTCTACGGCGGTTCAATCATGCCGGGTAAGTTTCAGGGACGTGATGTCACTATTCAAGACGTATTCGAAGCAGTCGGGCAACACGCAGAAGGCACAATAACCGTTGAAGAACTCGATGACCTGATTAGTAAGGGATGTCCGGGTCCCGGTGCCTGTGGCGGGCAATTTACTGCCAATACCATGGCGACAGCCGTTGAAATGTTGGGCATCGCTCCGATGGGAAGCGGCAGTGTCCCTGCTGTTGTAGAAGACAAGGATCATGAAGCATACAAAGCTGGACAGCTCATTATAGATATGCTCGAGGCTGACCGGCGACCGAGTCAAATTATCACCCGTAAGTCAATTGAGAATGCTATTACCTCTGTCGCTGCGACCGGAGGCTCTACCAACGGCGTGCTGCACCTCCTCGCTATCGCACACGAAGCACAGGTCCCAATAACAATTGAGGACTTCCACACCATTAGCCAAAAAACGCCTGTGTTAGCAGACCTGAAACCTGGTGGACAGTTTGTCGCCAACGATCTCTATGAAGCAGGTGGCATTCCGTTTTTAGCGAAACGTTTGGCAGAAGCAGGCTTGCTCCACACCGATGAACTCACCGTTACCGGCAGAACCATTGGTGAAGAGGCAAACGCTGCCACGGAAACCGAGGGACAGCAGGTCGTCCGACCTGTAGATGCCCCGCTCAAACCGACGGGTGGCTTCGCGATCTTGAGAGGAAACCTCGCCCCGGATGGATGTGTTATCAAGTTAGCCGGGCAGGACAGAACCCTTCATCGCGGTCCAGCGCGAATCTTTGAACGTGAGGAAGACACCTTTGCCGCCATTAAAGGTGGTGAGATTAAACCCGGTGATGTCGTTGTTATCCGTTATGAAGGACCCACCGGCGGTCCAGGTATGCGTGAGATGTTGGGTGTAACTGCCGCAATTGTCGGTGCTGGTTTGAGTGAAGATGTTGCCCTCTTAACCGACGGTAGATTTTCCGGTGCAACACACGGTTTCATGATCTGCCACGTTGCGCCTGAAGCCGCAAAAGGCGGTTCCATCGCTATCCTCGAAGAGGGAGACGAGATCGTAATTGATGCAAAGGAACGCCGCATTGACGTTCAGCTCTCCGACGCTGAAATCCAAGCACGTTTTGAACAGTGGGCACCACCTGAACCGCGTTATGCCCGTGGCGTCATGGCGAAATATGCAAACTCAGTAGCCTCAGCCTCCGAAGGTGCTGTGACCGGATAGAACCCACTTCGTTTCCTACTCGTAGGGGCAGGTCTTCGCACTTGCCCCTTTTTTCCTTCCAATCCTCAAATCCTGAAAATCCTTGTTCTGACAAAATTAATAACCCAAAGATAAATCTCTTAATCCAATCAGAAAATATCTTGTAAATTCACCCCTAATCTGCTAAAATGTCTCTCATGAATAATCATAAACCCATCATCCTCAACCAAGCAGATCTTGACTGGGAAACCTGGGATGACCCAGATCTCGCTGCCAAGAGTCCTGTTCGCTGGAAAATCCTTATATCGGGTGAACGCGTGCCCAGCGGTAGACTCACCACCGGGATAGCAGAGATGGCTCCAGGCACCTTGCTTCCGCTGCATCATCACGAACCTGAGGAGACCTACTATGTCATCAGCGGTTCAGGGTTGGTGACAGTGGACGATAGCGAGGCATCTCTTAGTGCTGGTGCCTCAGTCTTCATACCCTCTGATGCCAAACATTCGCTCCGTTGTACCGGTACCGAGAATTTAATCTTTATCTTCACCTTCGCCGCAGACCGGTTCGATGAAATCGTCTATCATTTCGATGTGCCTTAGCAAGTTAGCAGCCGAAAGGTTTATTACCAAAATGCCAACCTTAGAAACGACAAATACGAACCCCATCATTTCCAATGCCGATGCAAGCCTAATAGACATCGGGGACGGTGTTGTCCGACTTGATCTCCATAGCAAGTTGAACATCATAGGAGACGGAATGCTGGAGATGTTTGATGCCGCGTTGAACGAGGTCGAAACCAATTACACAGGCATGATTATCGCTACAGAAGCGAAACATTTTTCGGTGGGACTCAATCTCATCCTTTTACTGGAGCGTGCCAAGAGCCAAAATTGGGACGCGATCTCGGCAACACTCCGCAAATTACAGACCGTTTGTACGGGACTCCGTTCCGTATCGAAGCCAGTCGTCGCCGCGACTGCGGGCATGGCACTCGGCGGTGGCTGCGAACTCGCGTTCGGTGCAGATGCAGTACAAGCCTTTACCGAAAGCTCCATTGGTCTCGTTGAACTCCGAGTTGGACTTATTCCGGGTGGCGGTGGTACTAAGGAGATGGCACTTCGTTGTCTGGAAGGGGTAGACCTACCCGCACCGATTCAAAATCTTTTCCCTTACGTAGATAAAGCTTTTGAAACAATCCGAGACTCGAAGATCTCACAAAACGCTGCGGATGCAATTGAACTCGGTTACCTCCGACGGACTGATTCTATATCATCAAATCAAGAAACACATCTTGACGATGCCAAGCAACTCGTCCTCTCAATGCACGAAGCAGGTTATCGACCACCCGAACCGCGAGATGTATTTGTGCTTGGTGAAGAAGGGATCGCTCGACTTAACCTACAAACACATCTGCTTCGACAGGCAGATGCTATTGACGATTATACGCAGCATCTCGCGAATCAATTGGCTTATGTCCTCTGCGGTGGCAAACTTTCAGCACCACAGTTTGTCACCGAGCAGTACCTACTTGACTTGGAACACGAAATATTCCTAAGTCTGTGTGGGGAGCAGCAAACACACGCACGGATAGAAGCTACAGTCCAGAGAGGCAAAAAATGAACCAGGCGACACCTAACGTGGTTATTGTATCTACTGTACGCACAGCCGTCGGAAAAGCCGGTAGAGGCACACTGAAAAACACGCGTCCAGACGAACTCGCCGCCGCTGCACTACGTGGTGCAATTGAGAGGCTTCCCGAAATCGATCTTGAGGCGATAGACGACATCATCATCGGATGTGCTACACCTGAAGGACCGCAAGGTTACAATGTCGCCCGGATCGCGAGTTTACGAGCGGGGTTTCCCGCCTCTGTACCTGCTGTCACACTTAATCGCTTCTGTGCATCCGGTTTAGAGACGATCGCGAGAGGTGCTGAGCAGATTTTATCCGGACGTTCCGAGGTAGTTATCGCTGGTGGTGTAGAGAGTATGAGTCAGGTGCCTTTTGGTGTTAACCTCTCGCCGAATCCTATGCTCATTGAGCATGCACCGGATGCCTATCTCAGTATGGGCTTAACTGCTGAAAATTTGGCGCGAAAATACAATATATCTCGCAGCGCGCAAGATGCTTACGCCTATGAGAGCCACCGTAAGGCAGTTGCCGCAATTGATGCAGGCAAATTCCGTGAAGAAATCGTCCCGCTGACTATAGAGGAGACGAACTTCAATGAGAAAGGCATTCCTGAAACCTTTAATGCTATCTTTGATAGGGATGAAGGACCGCGTCGAGATACTTCACCAGAAGCGTTAGCATCGCTCAAGCCAGTTTTTCACGTAGACGGCACGGTAACGGCTGGCAACGCCTCACAGATGAGCGATGCTGCTGCAGCTGTCGTTCTGATGTCCGAAGAACGCGCGAAAACGGCAGGTTACGATCCCATAGCCCGTTTCGTCAGTTACGCCACAGCCGGTGTTCCACCTGAAATTATGGGAATCGGACCCGTACCTGCGATCCCAAAAGTTCTCGCATCTGCAGGACTCACTTTAGCCGATATAGATGTTATAGAACTCAACGAAGCGTTTGCTGTGCAAGCACTTTCCGTAATTCAAGAAGCGGAATTGCCGACCGAAAAAGTGAATGTCAATGGTGGCGCAGTCGCGCTCGGACATCCGCTCGGTTGCACTGGCACGAAGCTCACTGTAAGCCTCATTAATGAAATGCGTAGGCAAAATCACCAATACGGTATGGTAACAATGTGTGTCGGCGGAGGCATGGGTGCCGCTGGTATTTTCCAGGTTCTTCCATAATAGATTGTTTATATCATCAAGAGGTTAGTTTTAAAAATATGCAAACTCATGTTTATCTCTCCATAGCAGGAGAAAACAGAATCGCCATTTATACGTTTGATGTCTCTGATGGGAGCATCGAATTGCAAGAAAATATCAACGTCAGCGGTTCTCCCGGTCCTTTAGCACTCTCTCCGTGTGGTAACTACCTATACGCCGGACTTCGATCCAGCCGAGAAATCGCAAGTTTCCACATTGATGAAGAGACGAAACGCCTCTCGCACTTGCGGACAGTCCAGTTAGATGCCGATACATGCTATATTGCGACGGACAAAACCGGGAATTTTCTGCTCTCTGCCTATTACGGTGCAGGTAAAGTTACCGTCCATACAATCGGCGACGATAAAACCGTCCAAGGCGAGCCAATTCAGACCGTTGAAACCGATATACACGCCCACTGCATTGAGACAGACGCCTCAAACCGGTACGCTTTTGTCCCTCACACCACTCCTCGAAACGCCGTCTATCAATTTCGTTTCGACGAGCGTACAGGCATGCTCACGCAAAATCCTGTTGGAAATCTCAATCCGGGTGCCCCAATTGGACCGCGACATTTCTGCTTTCATCCGAGCAAACCGATTCTCTATTTTTCAAATGAGCAAGGATCAAGCGTCTCCGCGTATACGCTTCGAGAAGGAGATACACCGGGAATTTTGGTGGATTTACAGGAAGACCTTTCGACCCTCCCCGCAGATTTTGAGGAGGACAACACTTGTGCGCAGATTCACGTCGATCCGCACGGAAAGTTTCTCTATGTCTCCAATCGCGGCCACGACAGTATCGCAGGATTCGCGATTGACGAGGATGATGGCAAATTAAGTCCGATCGGACATCAACCCACCGAACCTACGCCACGCGTCTTCAATATTGACGGGACAGGCAATTTCCTCTTTGTCGGTGGACAAGGTTCCGGTAGACTCGCCACCTACCGCATCAATCGAGAAACTGGTGTATTATCGCCGCTCGCGAACTACGCAGTCGGGGAAAGCCCGATGTGGGTGCTTTTTTTGTAATAAGAAGGAAATATGGCACAGCGCGGAATTTTTATTACATTTGAAGGCGTAGAGGGTTCAGGCAAGACCACACAGGTACAACGACTCGCGACTGCTCTCGGTCCCAACGTTGTACTCACCCGTGAACCCGGAGGCACACCTATTGCTGAGAGGATTCGCGACATCTTTTTGACATCTGACGGTATAACACCAATGACAGAATTGTTATTGATCGCTGCTTCACGTGCCCAACACGTAGATGAACTCATACGTCCAGCATTGGCAGCAAATCAAATTGTAATATGCGACAGGTTTATTGATGCCTCGGTGGCTTATCAGGGGTATCGTGGCGGTATTGACCTTGAGTTTATTCACCAATTAAATCGTACTGCCACTGGTGGTTTGATGCCTGATCTCACCTTTGTCCTTGACCTATCGCCGGAGATCGGTTTGCAACGCCAGCAACAGGGAGGGACGCACCGGGACCGTTTGGATCGGGAATCATTAGAATCTCATCGCAAAGTTCGCGAAGGGTACCTATTTGCTGCAAAAACAGACCCAGACCGCGTCAAAGTCATAGATGCAGCGCAGTCGCCAGATGCTGTCCACGCCGCACTCTTAACCGAATATCAAGAATACCTATCAAAATCAGAGTAGGAGTGCCTCACAAAAGGGAAAATGCAAGATTCAATCATTGGACATCAACAGATCGTTGAACAACTCCAGCAAACCGTCGCATCGGATCGTATTGCTGGCGCGTATCTCTTTGTCGGACCGATCGGTGTTGGAAAAGAGACGGTCGCTCGCTATTTCGCGCAACTCATCTGTTGTCAGCAAAACACGCAACCACCTACTGTATGTGGGACATGTCTTGCCTGTCGGAAGGTGGATTCCGGGAACCATCCAGACCTGCAGTTCATCCGACCTGAAGGTAGTCTGCTGAGAATCGGACAAATTCGGGCGTTACAAAAACAGATTATCTATGAACCTCTTGAAGCAAGTCGGAAGGTCTACATCTTGACGGATGTGCAACGCATGAATCCCGAGGCGGAGAACTGTCTACTCAAAACTCTTGAGGAACCACCAGCCTCTTCTGTCTTAATTCTGCTCACTTCGAACATCCAAGCACTGCTTCCAACGACTCGTTCTCGATGCCAAATTCTTCAATTTCACCCGATGCTAACACAGGAATTAGCAGAAGTCTTGACAGATAGATTTTCAGTCGCACCGGAACAGGCGACTGCACTCGCAATTGCCTCAGGCGGCGCAATCGGAAAAGCACTCACCCAACTTGAAAAGGGGAACGGGTTTACCGAAGAAGTCCCCGAAATCCTCAAAGAAACAGATTCATTAGCTGCCTTCAGACTCGCCGAAGATCTAAAAGATAATCCTGAAATTTTAGATGACTTAGTCACATGGTATCGCGACCTACTCTTTTTACAACAAGGCGCGCCGACTGAATTAATAACACATATCTATTCTCTTGAGGAACTTCGATCCGTTGTGCCTCGCTATTCCCGCCTACGTATACAACAAGCCATCCAGACTATCTTTAACACCAAATCCCTCATCGAAAACACAAATACAAATGCTACCTTAGCTTTAGAGGTGATGTGTCTAAAGTTGCTCAAGTAAGATCCTATCCCGATTCTAACTTATAACCAACAACTTATAACGCATAACCAATATCACCTGTAGATTGACAGACCGGCTTTCTTGTGGTATAATTCTCTAACAAAAACGAAAACCCAAAAGGAAATATAATGAGCAAATTTTATATCACCACCCCTATCTACTACGTAAACGGCGAACCACACGCAGGACACGCCTATACCAACATAGTTTCCGATGTCTTAGCGCGCTATCGCCGTCTCAAAGGTGACAAAGTTTACTTCCTTACCGGCGTCGATGAGCACGGGTCAAACGTACATAAAGCTGCTGAAAACGCAGGGCTTGCCCCACAAGAGTATTGCGATAAGATGGCACCCACATTTACCAAACTTTGGGAACGGTTGAATATCTCAAACGACATCTTCCTCCGCACAACAAGCGATATGCACAAACGTGGTGCGCTGAAATTCCTTACTGCCCTTTACAACAGTGGGGATGTTTACAAAGGTCCCTATGAGGGATACTATTGCCGCCCGTGTGAACGGTTTTTTCCTGAAAAAGAATTGACGGACGAAAAAATATGCACCATTCACAAATTACCCTTAGAGTGGCTTGAGGAAGAAAACTATTTCTTTAAACTTTCCAAGTATCAGGATCGCCTGCTCGCTCACATCCATGAAAACCCGCAATTTATCCATCCGGAAAGTCGACGGAATGAACTTTTGAGCGTCCTCAATTCCGGTTTGGAAGATATAAGTATTTCTCGCGCTTCCGTCTCATGGGGGATTTCATTACCCTTTGATCCCGAACATATCGTTTATGTCTGGATCGAAGCATTGATGAACTACATGACTGCACTCGGTTATGAAACCGATAGTGAGCAGTACCAAACTTTTTGGCCCGCTGATGTCCACATGATGGCAAAGGACATTACCCGTTTTCACGCACTCATTTGGCCCGCAATGTTGATGGCTGTTAATTTGCCGCTTCCCAAGCAGATCGTCGCACACGGTTGGTTGACGAAAGATGGCGAGGCACTGAGCAAAACGCGCGGTATTTTTATTGATATGGATACGGACATTGAAACCTACGGATTAGATGCATTCCGTTATTATCTCATGCGCGAATTCAGTTTCGGAAACGATGGAGACTACCGTCCTGCTCGCTTACATGCACGTTACAACGCTGATCTCGCAAACGATTTAGGAAATCTGCTCAATCGGGTTCTCGGTTTAGTTAACAAAAACTTTGAAGGTATTCCTGCACCGACGACACCAGGTGAATTTGACGACGAGATCGAAGCGATGGCGCAAACCACAATTGACCAATTGGATGCACACATACAGGCATTCGCATTTGATGCGGCATTGGAAACCATCTGGGAATTTGTCCGGCGTATCAACCGCTATGTCCAACAGACCGAAGTTTGGACGCTCGCGAAACCTGAAACGATACCGAGAATGGGGACCATCCTTTACAACAGTTTAGAGGCACTCCGGATCATTTCTGTACTGATTTCGCCTTTTATTCCAGACACCGCCGAGAAAATCCAGAAGCAAATCGGTTTAACGGAATTCGATACCGCTCTGGAATGGGGACATCTGCCTGCAGATCTGGCTGTGAGCAGAGGTGAACCTATTTTCCCTCGTGTTGATATCAAAAAACAAAAACAGCAACAGCCAAAAGCAGAGGCTAAACCGCAGCAGAAAAAAGAACAGAAAACCACCAACTTAGTCTCCTTTGCTGACTTCCAGAAATTGGATCTGAGGGTCGCGCGGATTCTCGCTGCTGAACCAATTGAGGGAGCTGACCGACTCCTCAAAATGCAGGTAGACCTCGGCACTGAAAAACGACAAGTCGTCGCAGGAATCGCCGAGCACTACACCGCAGAGGCATTGGTGGGCAAACAGATAATAATCGTCGCAAATTTAGAACCCGCGACCATTCGCAATGTTGAATCACAAGGCATGATTCTCGCAGGAAGCGGCGATTCCGTAGTTCTCGCAACCCTTGAAGAAGAAATGCCCCTCGGTACCCAAGTAAGGTAGTAGGCACACTCCGTGTGCCGTAGCAAGAAGCAACGTAGTAGGCATACGCCGTATGCCGTAACGACTCCGTATGCCGTAACATAATGCCAAATATAGAAAATACCCTCAAAACCCGCATTCAGAATGATCAGGCAGGCACCTTTGTCGTCATTGTACCGACCGATTCTGATCGTTTGAAACGACAGCGAGAATTGATAGCCTATCATCCAGGCAGGGCAGTTGCCGACTTACGGGTCTATACACTCGGAAGTTTCATTCAGATACTATATAACCGAGTCCGTCCAGCAAAATTACACATTTCCCAAGGCGTCCAAAATCTCTGGCTACATGATATCGCGAATCCTCAATCCGATAATCCTGATGCCCATCGCTATGATGCATTCCGTCCGAGCCAAAACATTCCTGTCCCCGAGAGTACGCTCTCTCTCATCGCGGACACAATTAACCGTCTTAAGGAATACGGAGAGGATACGCTAAATCTTGGAAATGGTGAATCAGAGCATCCAACCGATGATGACCTCGTCCGAATTTATAACGATTATGAGACCAAACTCAGAGACCGTTGGATAGATGAACAAGGCAAGCGTCTGTACCTTGCTAACAATTTCAATCCCATGTTCATGGCGAACGCATTTCAGCGGGTCAACCTCGTTGTTGTTGAGGGGTTTACCGTCCTTTCCAAAGCCGACATCAAAATCTTGACCGGTATTGCCAAGCAGATGTCTAATATAGAGATGTGGTTCCGTACCGACTGTGTTGAAGAAAACGAGAACCTACATAAAAACATTATTGATCTTGTCTCGCAATTTAGAGCTGTAAATGCCAATATAGATCCCGACTACGGACGCGAACCCGAACGGCATCAACATTATGCCAATAACCTTTTCCGAACGGATAATTCGTGTGGAACCCCAATTGCAGCTCCTCACATTAAAGTAATGAGGCCATCTGATCGTTCCGAAGAAGTGGCACAGATTGCGCACCTGATCCAAAAACGTGTGTCAGATGGGCACTGCAAGTTAAGTGAAATCTGTGTTGCATGTTACAATATGGGACAGTATCAGCAACGCATCGCCGAGGTTTTTCCTACCTATGGCATTCCCTATTCACTTGTAGAAAGCGTGCCATTGACAAGATCAGAGATCGTCAAGGCGATTTTTTCTCACCTTTCAGGTGACCCGGATGCCCTAAGCGATGCCTATTTTTCTGATGATTTTGAGTTTGCATTACCTACGCGCCTACTCCACCCGAGTGAGTTTCAGGCGTATGTTGACGAGTTGCTTAAAAAGGGCGGAGTCGTCCAACGCATTTTAAATCCAATGCTCGGAAAAGACTCGGAAATTGTTGAAGGCGAGGTCGAGGCTTATCACCAATTCAATAGGAGCGTTAGAGATCTCTGTAGCGTTTTAATGTCAGAAGGAGAAGGGTCGTTCTTTCTCGCTGATTATGTTGAAAAACTCCGCTACATTGCAAGACATACGAACTATCAAAACAGAGCAACGGCAAAGGGAGAAACCGTCAAAATAATCGGGCAACTCAGTGAACTGAGAAGCTTGGAGTTTAACACCGTCTTTTTATGCGATTTTGTAGAGGGCAAATTTCCAGATGATTATCGTCCAGATCCACTGCTTCCAGATCACCCTTATCGTACTGCAGAAGAGCATCTGTACAATAATCGATTTTTGTTTTATCAAGTACTCAAGTCTTTTCGCGAGCGACTCTATCTTCTTGTACCACAGCGTGAAGGTGAGGCAGATCTGATCCCTTCCCTATTTCTTGAACACTTAAAGGCAGTCGCCGATGTCGAAGAGATTAAAATTACCGATTCCGCACAAGGCAGTACCTCCGGTTTCCTCGGCAAGTATGGCGATCACCTATGGACAGCGGATGTGCCTTCCGATGGAGAATTCCTTGATGAATTAAAGGATATGCGTCCCCTAATAGGCCATGTCGTCGAGGTTGAAAAGAGCCGCGAGGAGTCTCACAAACATTTGGCTTATGAAGGTGTCTTAACACAAACGCTTTCTCCTGAAAGTGGAGAGCGTTTGGCAAGTCGGCGAAGTAGGCGTTATTCCATCACAGAATTGGAAACTTACGCCAGATGTCCATTTCAGTACTTCACTCGTAATGTTTTGGATCTTCGTGTCGAAGAGGATGAGGAGGAAGATGAGCTATCCAGCCTTGAAAAAGGTTCGCTACTCCATACGGTTCTCTTCACGTTCTACAATAATCGCACGGAGCAAGGGGATCCACCTATCGGACAATGTAAGGACGATGATTTTGAGGAAGCGAAGCGACAATTGAATGCAATTTTGGAGAGTAGCTCTGAACGATACCGCCACCGGCGGAATGAACCACCTATTGGCGAGAACAATCTCTTTTGGAATACGGACGTAGTGAAACTTCGCGTCGCCCTGCATAAATGGATTGAAGCAGAACGTACTTACGATTTGCCTGTCATACCACACTATTTTGAAGTTAACTTTGGGCAAGCAGGTGAACCAGCAGATTCAAGACTCAGTTCTAATGAACCAAGCTATATCGGTAACATAGGTATGAAAGGCAAAATTGATCGTATCGATATCGGCAACGGCACCTTTAGTGTTGTTGACTACAAAACCGGCAGCTCCACAATTAGAATGTCGGAGATTCTTAACGGACGGAGTCTTCAGCTCCCAATTTACCTTCAGATCGCCCGAAAATTATTAGAAAAAGATAATAAAACCGGATTAGAGCCAGCAGCAGGTCCCTATTACAAAATCCGGCTGGGTCAATTTGCCGCAGAACTCGGTATTGGAAAGAAATCCTTGAATGGACTTGCCTTTAAAGATTACAGGAATGGTAACTGGACACAGGTTTCTTCGAGAAGTGGTCAGTTGTTAGACGATACACTTTTCGATGAGCGACTTGATCGCGTCAGCGGCTACGTTCAACAGTACGTTGCAAGTATATCCGAAGGTAATTTTCCGCTCATCACGCGCGTGGAAACATTTGTCGATTCGGAAGAAGAAGGCAATACGCCGATCGCACCGAAAAATAAGACAGCACCTTGTAATTACTGTGATTATAAGCGGGTCTGTCGTGTTGGTGCAATTTCTGAAGGAAGTCAACCCGACGAATAACCCTCTAGAGCACTCAGTTTTCTTGTAGGAGGGAACTCCGATTCCCGATCTCTTTGTATAGGAGCAAGCTCCCACTCGCGACTTCTTCCCTTTCGTAAATCGATGCACCGATTTTCACTTTACCATAAAAAACTTGCACACTTCTGACAATTCTGCTATACTCTTTCAAATCTTGAGCACGTTGCTTGCCCACTCCTGAGTACGCAACTTGCACGGACATCTTAAAAATACAAATAGGAGGCTATTTTTAAATGGCACACACATTACCAGCGCTCCCGTATGCCCACGATGCTTTGGAGCCTTATATTGACACACAGACGATGGAAATCCATCACGGCAAACACCATCAAGGCTATGTCAACAACTTGAACGCCGCCTTAGAAGGACTCGGTGCTGTCGCTGACATGGATATTCACGAATTGCTCGGCAACCTTGATCAAGTACCTGAAGACAAACGCCAAGCCGTCATAAACAACGGCGGTGGGCACGCCAATCATTCGCTCTTTTGGTCTATTATGAGCCCCAACGGCGGAGAACCCGGTGGAGAAATCGCAGCTGCGATTTCCTCAACTTTTGGATCTCTTGAAGCCGCGAAAGAACAGTTTGTCACCGCTGCAACCACACGTTTCGGCTCCGGCTGGGCATGGCTTGTCCTCGGTGACAGTGGCTTGGAAATCTACTCCACGGCGAATCAGGACAGTCCAATCATGCAAGGACATGTTCCGCTTCTGGGAATCGATGTTTGGGAACACGCCTATTATCTGAAATACCAAAACCTCCGTCCAGACTACGTTGAGGCGTGGACAAACG
This sequence comes from Candidatus Poribacteria bacterium, assembly GCA_958295815.1. Classification (GTDB taxonomy): domain Bacteria; phylum Poribacteria; class WGA-4E; order WGA-4E; family WGA-3G; genus WGA-3G. Next base: position 3,538,402 of record OY282374.1, read on the forward strand.
TCATCAACTGGACACGAGTCAACGAACTTTACGTGGCAAACGCCTAATTTGCCATAATGAGTTTTGGATTTTAGTAGTTGTTGTAGTGGTTTCCCTATCACTATTTTTCGCATTTCGCTGACGCGGTTGCAATCGCGCCAGCGAAATCTAATTTCTTTTGACATTTTCCATTAAATGTGTTATACTTAAAACGTAAACATAATACTTTTTAGCATGCTTGTGAAACTTCATTAAAACGGCGTGCGTAATTAACAATTAAATAGATTACCAAAGAAAAGCGTTGAAGGGGAGGAGTAAGTCGTCTAGGCTTGCAAGAGATGGGGATTCATAGGCTGAGAGGTCTCCTCAAGTTCCCACGACTGAAGGTCGCCCTGGAGCTGCTAATCTGAAAGTCTGTAAGTAGGGTTAGCCGGTCTGATGTCCGTTATTGCATCCCAAAGAGAGCTCTTTCTCGTTGCAGGGGACTTTGTAAGTCCGATGCCTTAAGTGAAACTGGAAAGGGAATTGGAGTGGTACCACGGTAAGGTCAGTGTAATTGCCCTTCTCGTCTCCAAAGTTGGAACGAGAGGGTTTTTTTAATTTCAACGACTCCCCTAAGGACTGAGGTTACGACCCTCAATCCTGCGACTTATGAGGAAAATATGCATGGAACTTTCAGGAGCGCAAATCCTTATTGACGGTCTCAAGCGGGAAGGCGTCGAATATATCTTCGGTGTGAACGGTGGCGCAGCGATGCCGATTTTCGATGCTTTGTACAGTGAGACAGATGTAAAATTGATTCCCATGCGGCATGAACAAGGGGCTTCCCACGCCGCTGACGGTTACGCACGCGCCACAGGAAATGTCGGTGTTGTACTCGCAACCTCCGGTCCTGGCGCAACCAATCTCGTCACAGGTATCGCAACCGCCTATATGGATTCGATTCCTATGGTCGCGATCACTGGACAGGTTTTCACGCACTATATCGGCAGCGATGCCTTCCAAGAGTGCGATGTTATCGGTGTAACACGTCCCATCTGTAAACACAGTTACCTCATCAAGAGTAGTGACGAGATCGCAGATGTTGTCGCCGAAGCATTTCATATCGCAAAAACTGGGAAACCCGGTCCCGTGATCATTGACATCGCCAAAGACGCACAAATGCGTGAAGCACTGTTTCAGTATCCAGAAACAGTTGACATCCGCGGCTACAAGCCCCAAGTACATGGTGATCCAGAGCAGATCGCGAAGGCAGCAGCTCTTATTAAAGAAGCCAAACGTCCGATGCTGTATGCCGGTGGTGGTGTCGTACTTGCCAACGCCAGTGAGGAACTGCGGAAGTTCACTCTTAATACACAGATCCCGATTACCGTTACCTTGATGGGGCTCGGCGCGTTCCCTGAAACACATCCACTCGCAATGGAAATGCCCGGAATGCACGGTTCCTGTTGTGCAAATTACGCCTTCACTGATTCCGACTTGGTTGTTGCCATCGGTGCAAGATTTGACGACCGTGTTACCGGTGATCTTGGTAAATTTGCCCCTAACGCCAAGAAAATCCATATCGATATTGACGCCTCCTGTATTGGGAAAAATGTTCCCGTAGATGTCCCTATCGTCGGTGATGCGAAAAGCGTACTAACCGAACTAAACAAACAGGTCGGTCCAGCAGATATCGACCCGTGGCGCGCCCAAATTCAAGAATGGAAGCAGAAGTACCCATTTGAGTATGAACAAAAGGGTGATAATGTGATGCCTCAATACGTCACTGAGCAGATTTATAAACATTTCAGCGATGCTATTGTTGTCGCTGATGTCGGGCAACACCAGATGTGGGCAGCACAATACTTCAAATTCACCGAACCTCGGCAGTGGCTTAATTCTGGAGGGCTCGGCACAATGGGCTTTAGCCTTCCAGCCGCAATCGGCGCACAACTCGGATGTCCGGATAAAACCGTCGTCAATATCAATGGAGACGGGTCTTATATTATGACAATCCAAGAATTGGTGCCAGCGATTTCAATGAAGCTCCCACTTAAAGTCTTTATCATCAACAACATGTATCTGGGGATGGTACGTCAATGGCAGGAACTCTTCCACGGCAAACGTTACTCCGCCGTTGATTACCACGATAATCCCGATTTTGCCTTGCTTGCAGAAGCATTCGGGGCTACTGGAATTCGGGTCGAACATCCAGATGATGTTGAACCCGCATTAGAGAAGGCGAAAGGGATTAACGACGGTCCCGTTGTCATTGACTTTATTGTTGATGAAGAAGAGAACGTGTTCCCGATGGTCCCAGCCGGTGCCGGCCTTGGGGACGTTATCCGCGGGTTATCTTAATTTTCATAAGTTCTTTCGACAGGTTTTTTACTTAAACGTAGCACTATGAATGTTATTCATAGTATCTAAAATTGTTAAAATACCTGCTTTGGGTTATGGAAGTTTTTTACCAATTAGAATGCTGCAAGGACAACATCCGCAGCAACTCAGAATCACATAGTTAAAAAAATGAATCCAGAAGAACGACACATCTTTTCCGTTATGGTCGAAAACCGATTTGGAGTCCTCGCTCGCGTCGCAGGACTTTTTAGCGGACGCGGCTTTAATATTGACAGTCTTAATGTCGCCGAAACGCACGACAAGGGAATTTCGCACATCACTCTTGTCACGCATGGTGACGCACAGATTATTGAACAGATCTACCAGCATCTAAACAGACTCATTGACGTTATTGAGGTGACCGACCTCTCCACTGGCACTCATGTTGAGCGAGAACTCGTTCTTATTAAGATTGCTACTGATGATCCTCAAAAACGCACCGAGATTCTACAAGTCGCGGAAGTTTTCCGTGGGCGGGTTATAGATATGAAACCTACCACCCTTGTCCTTGAAATTACTGGTGATGAGGGTAAATTGAAAGCAGCGATTGATATTTTCAACACATACGGTATCCTTGAGTTAGCACGCACCGGTAAAGTAGCGATGCTGCGCGGGTCTGAAAAACAGTAACTTACATATTCCTCAGTAGGAGCGACCTCTCGGTCGCAACTTCTCATTTTATTAGACAAGGAACAGACTTTATGGCAACGATTTATTACGATAGTGATGCCAATTTTGATTTGCTAAAAGAGCGCACAGTTGCTGTCGTTGGGTACGGCGCACAAGGACGCGCACAATCATTAAACCTCAAAGACAGCGGCGCAAATGTTGTCGTCGGACTATACGAAGGCAGCCGTTCAAAAGCACGGGCGGAAGCGGAAGGCTTAACCGTCAAAACCGTTGAAGAAGCTGCAGCAATGGCTGACATCATTCAAGTTTTGATTCCTGACGAACGCCATGCTGCCGTCTATCGCGATCAGATCGCCCCGAATATGCAAGCAGGAAATATGCTGCTCGTCTCACACGGGTTCAGTGTCCATTTTGGACAAATTGACCCCGCCAGTGATATTGATGTCGCAATGATCGCGCCAAAGGGTCCGGGTTCTCTTGTCCGTGAGGTGTTTGAAGGTGGCGGCGGCGTACCGTGCCTTGTTGCTATCCATCAAGACACCACAGGTCTTGCCCGCGATGTAGCTCTCGCTTATGCAAGAGGCATCGGTGGCACGCGCTCAGGGGTTATTGAAACGACATTCCGTGAGGAAACTGAAACAGATCTTTTCGGTGAACAAGCCGTTCTTTGTGGCGGAACCGCCGCACTCATCAAAGCTGCCTTTGACACACTCGTTGAAGCGGGTTACCAGCCGGAAATGGCTTACTTCGAGTGCCTCCACGAACTCAAATTGATTGTTGATCTAATCTACGCCGGTGGATTGAGTAAAATGCGGAATGATATTAGCAATACCGCCGAATACGGTGATCTCACGCGCGGTCCGCAGCTTATTGACGACGATATCCGAGACAAGATGCGCCAAATCTTGAAGGACGTGCAGGAAGGCGTCTTCGCACGGGAATGGGTTTTGGAGAATGAGGCGAACCAACCCGTTCTCGGAGCACTCCGCCGACAGGAAGCGGAATTACAGATTGAAGATGTCGGTAAAAACCTCCGCAGTATGATGAGTTGGTTGGACGAGTAGAACTCTTTTCCTCAACTTAGGTAGGTGCGGTTTCCAACCGTACCGATCGTATGGATTTATTCGACAAAACAGACACCTTCTCCATCCGGGAGTGCCGTCCAGAAGAGGCAAAAGCACTTCTCGCTTTGTGGCAAGCTGCTGGAACATCTCCGAGCGTCACTGATACGGTTACAGACGTTCGAGGTGCAATAGAAAGTTCTGCATCCGTATTGATTGCTGTAGCGGATCAACGCATCGTCGGTTCCCTAATCGTAACTTTCGATGGATGGCGAGGCAACATGTATCGGATAGCAGTACATCCTGACTACCGGCGGTGTGGCATTGGACGAGCCTTAGTTAGAGAAGGAGAGAGAGGTCTGGCTGAACAAGGTGTTAAACGCATCACTGCCCTCGTGGAAGAGAAATATCCGTGGGCTACTGCATTTTGGTCCGCGGTCGGATATGAAATAGAGCCTGGAGTAGTCCGATTTTTCCACAATCCCTAAATAGTAGTAACACGCGAGGAGGTACGCCGTGAAATTCAGAGGATATCTACTTGATGATACCGTTAGCAGCGTTTATGGATTGGCAGTCGCTGATATAAACGGTGACGGTCAGCTCGACATTATCGCTGGCTCTACAGGCGAACCCATCATTGCTTGGTACGAGGCTCCTCACTGGAAAAGGCATCTCGTGACTGACCAAGGTAGTGGCCATATCACCATCGCACCTTATGATCTCACTGGCAACGGCACGCCCGATCTCATCGTTGGCAGCGGTTTCAATCGTGGCGTAAACGCTGCAGGTGGATACCTACAGTGGCTTGAGGCACCGGCACAAGATGGACAGAACTGGAAAAGCTACCGCGTCGCAGAGGTCCCCTTTATTCACCGAATCGCACTCGTTAATCTATCCCGGAGTGCGTCAGTATCAACCCCCTTTCTTATGGTCGCCTCAATCCGAGGTGAAGACGGCAAACCCGGTGAATGGCATAGTCCTGGCTCCCTCTGGTGCTACGAATTATCAGATACCCCGCGAGATACAAACTCTTGGGAATCCCATCTCCTTGATGATGACCTCCACATCAACCACGGCTTAAGTATCAATGATGTCGATCAAGATGGACGCGACGACGTGTTGGTTAGCTGCACGGAAGGACTGATTTGGTATGAACCCCCCGCAGCACCAATGACAGAAAAATGGGGTAAATGGATCATCAGTGACCGCGAGTGTAGCGATACGTTCGCCGCTGATATTGATGGCGACGGAGTCAACGAAATTTTAGCAATTGAACCGTGGCACGGCAATAATCTCGTCTGGTATAAAGCCACTGGAGACCTGCGAACCGATCCGTGGCATCGTTATGTCATAGACGATACGCTCAATCGCGGACACTCCCTCGCCGCCGTTGATGTTGATGATGACGGTGTCCTTGAGGTTATTTGTGGTTACAACGGCGAAGGCACAAGTTTACATCTCTACCGACCAGAGAATCTAGCGCAAAATCGATGGAGCAAAGAGACAATCGACAATGGTGGCATAGGTGTTGGACAGATGCACGTCCTTGACATGAACGGAAACGGTAGATTAGACATCGTCGCCAGCGGTCTCAGCACAGGCAATGTCAAGTGGTACGAAAACCAACCCGGTTAAGCAATCCTTTCAACTCATCCTGAAAATCCTAAAATCTTGTAAATCCTGATTCAGACAATCCATAACTAAAAATCGAATAATCTTATCTAAAAAGATCCGATCACCACAAGTATTTATAAGCAATTTATGGCGGTAGAATACAATTTGTGTGGTATATGTGTACAATTTTGCATATATACGTGCAATTTTTGCGTATTTGACAATTGCTTACTGGAAATTATAAACGAATTTTTATTGTAAATTTTTTTCGTTGCAAATACAGACATTTTATTCATGAATCCAGTGTTTACTTACATTTTCATCGTGTCCCTGCCATAATATTTCTTGGAATTGTAGCGTTTTGATACCAATGTCTTTTTTCCTCGTGGCATTGGCATGAAATTTGCTTTATTAACAATATAATTTGTGAAAATATTGCAATTTTTGCATGCTGAGCAATAGGAAAATTGCGAACGGATACTAAGAAAGGCTAAGCTCCGCGTGATTGATATCTGCGCGTGGGTTGGCAAATCTATTATATAGGGGGACAGGACAATGAGTAGTAATGGGACACGAAATTCACAACTGATAACATCTGAAATACTTGAACTCACAGAGCAAATGCTTAACCTTACAGAGCAGATGAATGATCTTGCGAATCGCATGCTTAAGCTTGCTGTTCCAACGGAACATGAGAGAAACGGTGCTGAGAAGGATTGGACAATAGAAAGGTTTTCGGAATTAGTGCCTGAATTACTCAAAGAACGTTATGAAGAGCAAAACAGAGATGGCGAATTATACAGATTGGGAGCAGAATTAAAAAATTTCATTCAAGAACAACAATGGGAACTAACCCACCAATTTGGGGTAAAACACATTTTCTTTTTCTCTGGAAATAGACGGATTTTTGGTATTAATCTTTTTTCGTCACGACCAAGACTTACTTTTTGTGGCGTAACCGAAAAAGACGTGAGGTCGATTGTGCCCGAATGTAGTTTTACGTCTTACCCCCAATATGCACAATTAGTGTGCCATCGGGGTCCAACAGTAGAAGACCTGCGTCCACTTTTTGAATTTATCTATCACAACAACGCATTCTAACCAAAAATTGACGGCTATTCTTCAATCGCTTCAACGTTGGCACGGGGTAGGATCGTCTGTTCACCGTCCGCGAGTTCGACGCGCAAGACGCGCACCTGTGCCTCTGTCTCCAAGTTCTGGAGTTCTACCGGAAGTTCTATGACGCGTCCTAATTGCCCGAAATACGGTTCCCTAATGATGCGCACCGAACTTCCTACTTCCAGGATCCCATCAGCAGTATCATCCGTCGCATCCGATCCTGATCCTGTTGCCTCTGAAGCGAGTGGAATCAAGATTTCTGGGCGAACCACACCAGCACGTATCTGTGTTGCCCCGTTAATAGAGGTCTTCATACCTTCCCGCGCTTTTAAAAGCGTGAATGTCTGTTCCGCCATCGCAATGCGTCCGAACCCTTCCGTGATAACCAGTGTAATGCCAATCTCCTCAGAACCGGTAATTGCCACACCGAGTTCATAGCCGAGGAGTTCTCGTAGATCCGCATCATCAATCCCCCCAGCAATGATACCTCTCACACCGTGCTGAACGGCTTTCTGAATCGCATCTGTCCTAACCAGTGAACCACCAACCAGAATGTTATCTCGGTGTTCGGGGAGGATCTGTTCAGTCGTCAATTCATCACTCGACGATTTGGCAACAACGGCAAGGTTACCTATTGTTTCACCACCAATCCCGAAGATGCCTTGGATGTACGTGCCGTATGTTTCTACAGTAACCCCTTCAGTCGGAAGAGTCTCTGTTACTGTTCCATCTGTGTACGCCTTGACTTCGACCGGAATGGGCGGTTCACGGAGAATAACCTGTCCTGTGACATCAGAGACCGCTTCAATTGTACCGTCAATCGGTGAGAGTGCCTGCGATTTGAAAAGCCCAAAAAGCCCTTTTGTTGTGGCGATAATCTCGTCTTTTGAGACGGCTTCGCCTACAGGTTTGAGCATGTGTTCGGTGACTTCATCGGGTGGGACACTAAGTAGGTTGGCAACGTTCAATAGTTGGACGTTACCCGGTAGATCCGCCTTTGCGACGATATCTTCTGCCTTGACTGTCGCACCGGCTTCGACAAGCACCTCACCTTCAAGTGGGAGACGGCGTTCTTTTTGAATTGTCGTTCCCTTGGTAACTTTCAGACCGGGAGTATATGCATGCGCCATTAATTAACCTCAATTTCAAAATATAATCTATTGCTATGAACTGCTATAAGTAGACTGTCTTTAATATATTATACCATTTTCGTCGTGTTTATGCTAAAATGAAATCAGAATCTAAACAAGGTGAAATAGCAATGGCAAACCAAGGCGTAGCTTACAAAACCGACAAAATCATGCCGACATGGGCACAACTCGCTGAAATGGGGCGTGATCTCCAGTTTTACCCAAGCGTCACCCGGCGTCCAAAGGTGCTGACCCAGAAACATTTGACTGGTTTCAACCGTGTCGGCTATATCAAAGGCATCCCAGTTTTCAGTGAAACTGAGATTGGTGAGCAGCGTCAGTACTTTGATGCCTTGTTGGCGAGTGTTCTCTCAGAGGGCGGAAGTAGTTATTCAATTATCTCTGCCCACATGAAATATGGAAAAGTCTACGACATTCTCACCCACCCAAAGATCGTTGCCTGTGTAAAAGACCTCATCGGCGAGAACGTTATCGGTTGGGGCGCGCACTACTTCTGCAAAATGCCGCGCGACTCAAAAACTGTCGGCTGGCATCAAGACGCAGGGTACTGGCCACTCACACCCTCCAAAACTGTTACCGTCTGGCTCGCGATCGACGATGCCACCATAGAAAATGGGGCAATGCGGTTCATCTCAGGTTCGCATCACCTCGGACACTTAACACCTCGGCACACCACACCAGGCGAAGACAGTGTATTAGGACAAGTCGTTGAAGATGCCGAACAATATGGCGAACCCGTGGATGTTGAACTCAAAGCCGGTGAAATTTCTATCCATACCGACTTACTTCTACACGGATCGAACGCCAATCCCTCGCCGAAGCGACGCTGCGGTCTTACCTTACGCTACTGCACCACTGATGTCCAAGCATCCTTTCGTTGGGATAAAGAAGGGGTCGTTGTAAGTGGAGAGGATAGAAGCGGTCACTGGGGAAATCCACCGCGTCCTACTGCCGATTAATCCGATATGCTGTAAAAAACTGAAAATCGTCTATTTCACATTAGGTAAAATATCTAAAATTTCGGATAAAGTGCTGATATGATAATCAGGATAAGATGTAAACCCATTTGGAAGCGGGTCATTATCCTTATTAAACCAGATTATTGGCATTGGCACCTTCTTGGCACAGAGTATATCGAATGGATGATCCCCTACATAGACGGTTTCCTCTGCTTTAACTTGTGCTCTCTGTATACCTATCTGGAGTATTCTCGGATCGGGCTTTGAGATGCCGACCTCTTCTGAGGCGATTATAAACTCAAAATAGTCAGCAATTCCCACTTTTCTACAAAGATCCAGTAATGTCTTAGGAAAATTGGAAACGATACCGAGAGGCAGCCCTTTCGTTTGAAGTCTGTCTAAAACCCTCCATGTTTCTGGGGGCGCACTCCAGTTTTGTGTCGGACCGTGAACATCCCGAAGTTTCATGACTAAACCCTTAATGTTTACTTCCTGACCTTTTAAAGCTTCTTGAAGAACAACGTATTCCCACTTCCTGTCAAATTCCTCGTCAGACATTCTCGGCGCGCCTTTCTGTTCTTGCATTATAGTTTCGGCGACCCATAGTTCACCCACCTTACAACCACGTTTCAAATCTTCCAATGCAACGTTGATAGTAAGTTGCTGGCACCTATCAAGGAGTACCTCCTCTGAGGACGGTGTCAGGAATAATAGCGTCTGTCCGACATCAAAAATAACGAATTTGATTTGGGTTACGTCCATGCTTACTTCTGATCCTATCTACGTCCAAGCTGTTAAAATGATACCACATTTGGTGGTAACAATCAAAAGGTCGGCTGCGTCCTTCTATCTGCTGTAGGAGGGATCTCCGCATCCCGACTCCTCCGTATACCCTATTTAATATCACTTCGCATGAACCCTAACGAAGCCGCCATAAACAGAAGTAACATAAGTGATACCAACAGCGTCAAATCCAACACCGCTCCTTTGAAAGCGATATCCAAGGTCAATTTATCTGAAAACTTAGGAATGCTATTAAAGGCAACCGGTTTTTGGGATAGCCCTTCCTCTACAAGATAGACATGGTGACTTTCGTTGTCACCCCTATCCTCTGATCTGATGAAGTCAGCAAATTGGTGTCTATATCGCCGTGTTTGTTGAATAAACCTTTGATGTCTTGCGAATCCTGTACCAGCCAGAGATTCTAAGGCATATTTGTAGATAGCTGCCGGGGATAGTCGCGTAATTTGTTGCGTGAACGTAACCTGGGCAAACTGCTTATTGAGGTGATCGTCATTGATGCTGCTTTTGGCATCAGCATGTTCGTTTAGATAGTCTGCCCACATCCGTATCACTTCAATTTTAGGAGGTTTGTCGGAAGGCGACCCTGTTCGATAAAGTTTCTCCCCTGCTTTGTGCCGGTTATCAATTTCTTCTTCTTTGGCTTTCGTTATCCGAGAAATTTCGCTTCTTGAGGATACCTGCTTGAAACCGCTTGCTAATACTCCCATCGTATTTGGAATAAGTACCACAAACACGATCCAAATTAACAACAATGTCAGCAAACTACTTGATGAATTAGAAAATTGACTTGAAATAAACAGTCCGAGCCATAGGAATATTGAGATATAGATAGCGGAAGTAACAAAGATTATCCCAACCCTTGCCCACTCGCTGCCGCTAAGCGACACTAAACTTGATGCACTGATGATCATTAAGTTCAGTAATATCCCAATAAACAAAGGAAGCAGAATTGTGAGAAACGCGCCGATGAATTTTCCCAGGAGCACGGTCGCACGTGATACAGAATTAGACATGAGCAAACTTAACGTCCCTGTTTCGCGTTCTCCAGAGATTGCATCATAAGTGAACAGGATCGCCATAAAACTCATCACCAACCCGATAATGAACGCCCAGTCTAATTCCGTGAAATTGGGTAATGAGTCGTTTTTACGGGACGTATCTTGTGGGTACTGAAGCCACCAGTTCGCTGACCAAGAGTAGTTAAATTTAAAATCCGGAGTGGTCTTACCGATGCCATAACTGCCACTGGATGCACCCTCCACTCGCTTTGGTAAGTTGGCATCTTCACCCGTAGCGATGAAAGTTAATGGACTCGGAGGCTTGTACAGATTCCCTGGACCTTTTACTGCAAGTTCGCTTAGATTGCTGCTTTTCTTTTGTACGGACTCAACGGCTTTGTTGGTATCTTGGGAATATTCTGCTATCCTTCGCGGGTATTGACTGCTAACGAATATCACGGCATTCATCACCATGAGTGCCATTACAAGGATCAGCGTGAGTACAAATCGAAAGCGTGTCAGATTATCAAGGATTTCCCGTATTGCTATGTGCCAGATCATGTTGACTCCTTTGCCGGCAATCCAAGCCTTCCACTATATCACGTCGTAGCGTAGAAATGAGATGAAAGCTCCCATGAAGAACAGGATATTTAATGCCGCGAGTATCATAATATCTAATGATGCCCGTTGTAGACTGCCACCGATACTTTCGTTCTGCTCCTTAAATCTGGGGATCCTGCTTAAATCAAAAGGTTCATCGAATTGGGTCGTAAACCATCTACGTGAAGAAAATATTTTTTCGTCCCTCAAGTATTCAAGCCATTCACGGCGATACTGTCGCGTCTGTTCCATAAACTGCCAGAAACTCCCCAAATCTGTTTCTGCGAGAATTGCAGCGGCGTTGTAATAGACGGATGCCGGAGATATACGGGAGATGTTCAGTGCCAACAAAGACTGCCTATTCGGGCTTTTGTCGAGATATTCTTTGCGTATTTGCCAAATCTTATCTGCATATTGCGCACGGAGATTTTCCTTGAATCCGTAACTTTCTTGGGCAAAAGAGACGCCTTCTTCGCTCCGAAAACCACTGGCACTAACTGTCTCTCCACTGTCATAATCATTGACACCTGAAGACTCACCAGAACCACTTAAACTGGCGCGATCAAGAGGTTTCTCAACCCCCCGTTTCTTAAAATAATCTTTGACTTCAGCTCCATATTTCTTCCACTGTTCACCCGCTTGTTCTTTATAGGGTTCCTCCGATTGTATTGGACTTGCGTGTTCCACTAATAAAACTGCTAAATTCGGAACGATGAGAACGAAAAGCACCCAGACACACATTGAGAACATCAGGGTGATAGAAGATCGGTGCGTTCGAGTGGAGAGGAAAAGTCCAATAAGAAAGAAGAGGGAAACGTAAAGCGTAGATACGAGGAAAATTAGCAATATCCGTCCCCAATCCGAACTACTGAAGGAGACATAAGGGGAAAATTGTATCACCAATAAGCCCGCCACAAAACTCGCAAGAAGTGGAAGAGAAATAGATACCATCCCAGCAATATATTTGCCCAAAAGCAGCATAGGTCTAGGAACCGCACAGGAGAGTGTTAATCCCAAGGTCCCCTCTTCCTTTTCTCGCGATATCGCGTCGTAAGCGAAAAGCAGCCCAAGCAGACTCATGACCACTTGGCAGATTATTGTGAAGTCGATGGAGGAAAAAATATTCAGATATGGGTTGTCAGAGCCGTGTTGTTCGGCAACGGCTGGTACATATCCGTGTGCCACCGTTACCGTATTTCCTTGTCTTTTATCCACGCCTTCGTTGAAAATACTGAGCAGTTCCGGTTTTCTATTACACTTCAGTCTGCGAGTGAGTCCGAATTCAGAATATCGCGTTACCTTACTGATTTCATCTTCATTTTCTCGGATAGCTGTTTGATAACTTTGCAGTCGATCCTCGTAACCCCTGGTCAAAACGAAGAGATTCGTTACAATCAGGGAAAAATAGATAAGCAATCCCATCAGGAATCTAAAACTCAGGATATTTGCTGTTATTTCTCTTCTAACAATTGTCCAGAGCATCCCATTGCCTCCTGTTACAACAGGCGATGATAACGTTTGTTTATCATTTAAAAATTTTCGGTGACGCGCCACTTCTCAATAACCCTTTCACCGAGATAAACATGGTGATATTTGTATGTATACGTAGATCCAATCTGCAGAGGCAAGGATTCTTCTATTTTGCCTGGAACTCTGTATTCAAATAGTTCCGCTTCCGTTGTGAGACCGTTGGCATGTTCGTAGCGCATTTTCACAAGTCCAATCCCGTTAGCAAACCACAAATAGCGTGTCCCGTTAACTGGATTGTCCCGTTTAAAATCTAACGCATATCGTTTACCGTCGACAGTCATGTGTGTATGTCCGTTCTTCTGTGAGTCTGGCACAGCATCACTAAGAACACTTTTGTGTTTGAGGCACATCGGAAAGACTTCCGCGGAGGCTTGTATGTGTTCGTGTCCGTCTAAGGTTGTCTCTGCTTGTGAGTGCCATAAGCCTTCTTGTATCCAGGTCTTCCCTACGACTGTGGGATATTTGAGAAGGAAGGGTGTCATAGAAGTCCCCAAAAAGGTTGTTACCAGGTATTCAAATGGATTGTTTCCTACCCAACCGAAATTGTAATCAGTAAGTCCCAATTGAGCATCGGTTCTTTTTAAACCGCCGGTTCCTTTCCCTATTTCCTCGCCGTTTTCTTTAGTAACACTAACGTTTATCCTGATGTTCCGTTCGGTTTTGGTCGCCTCGTTCAGTGTTGCGAAAATTTGGAAATCGTCAAGTCCTGATCGAACCAATAGCTCCTGTTTCTTTAATCGTTGCCGCGCTCGACTGAGCTGACTTTTAACAGTATTTGTACTTACACCTAAAAAAACTGCTATCTCTTCACAGGACATTCCATCGAAGTAGTGGAGGGTTATAACGGTGCGTTCGCTCTCCTGCAATTTAGCCAGCCATTTTTTGACAATTTCGCGTAATTCTTGCGTTGCTGCTTTAGTTTGTTCTCCGACGAGATATTGGGAATATGGATCATTATGTCTTGTGGCAATGTCTACATTCTCAGAAAGTTGGACGTTCAGGCGTTTCTCACGAAACCACGCAAGGCAGCAGCGTGTCGTAATGGCATTGAGCCATCCAGAAAATCGATGTGGATCTTTCAAAGTGACGAGTTTTTGGTGCGCTTTCAGAAAAGTTTCTTGGGTAATATCTTGAGCGATGTGGAAATCCCCGATTATTCGCCATGCAAGCGCGTGAACCTGTTTTTGGTGCTTTTCCACTAACATCGCGAAGGCTGATTCATCATCTGCAAGCGCGCGGTGAACCAACGCAACATCGTCATTTCTCATCTGTGCCTCCTGATACAAACGAATCTGAATCCCAATGTTCAGCATCCGTCCGATTTTTCAACTTAGTGACGCGTATTGAAGAGAAAAGGTTGCATAATTCCGCAAGCTGACGAGTGAAAATGTGTTACGGGGAATAGTGTAAAATGTGAACTCGACATGAAATCTAAACCGTATCCAAAAATCCCAACTCACGCAACCGATCAATCCAACGTTGCCGCTTTTCACTTCCCTCTGCGTTTGCGATCCAACGAGGATCGTAGAGCGAGGAACCCGGCCGGTTGAAGTGTTCTGGACTCTTCGCATTACTGCGCGCCCGATTGCGTGTCGCCGCATCTTCTTCAGGAGACTTTGGGTTATTATAGTAAACCACAGTACACATTCGACGATCCTCGTTGCCACCCCAACTTGCGTGCCAGCACCGCATATCGAAAGCGACGACATCACCCGGTTCAGATCTGCAGACGTAACCCGGAACGTCACAAATCTCCAGTTCTAACGCATTCAAATTCTCACGTAGTTCATCATGCAATGATCTCATGTGAGACCCTGGAATCAGTCGCAACGCTCCGCTTTCCGCATCAACAGGTTCCAGATAATACGCAAATTTCACCCCGTAGCAATCCTGAGTCGGATCAGCACTATGGTCGGGGTGCCAATTGGTATTGCCAACATAACGGTTAGCATCCGAGACAACGAGAAAGACATCGTCGCCATAAAGTTGTTCTGCTACGTCGCAGAACCGGGGATCTTCTGGCAAACTCATAAAAAATGGGGTCTCAGGTCCCATCATTGGCAGCCAATGTCGGTGTGTTCCATCAAATGGCGCATGATGATACGCTGCCTCCATCGCCGCTTCAAACTCCTCGTGTATTGTGTTCAACTCGTCTTTGCTGAATACTTGCCGAAAAACCAAGAATCCCAAAGTGTGAAAGTGCTTGATTTGCTGTTCTGTGAGCATAATATCCCTCCCAGTTTTATGGGATTAAGAATCCGTTTCCCAACTGGTAATGAAATCTTCGACGCTAAAATCCGTAGGCATATCGTTTGGATTATACACAGACATCCGTTGGAAACCAGGCTGACGCGTTTCCTCTGGAAGTTTCAGTTTTTCATCGAGTGACTGGAATTGTCGCCACAGTTCGGCTGTTTGTTCAGGGGTAAAGTGGTTTCCGAGATAAATAAGGTCTCGACCATTGCCCCACAGCGTCGCAGGATTGGCAGTTGTCCGCTTCAGTTGATACAATTTGTTAGCCAGCTTTGAAAGCATAATGACGCTCACCATTCGTTCGTCTGGTGAAGGATGCAGTGCCTCCAATTCAGCGCGGAATCGATACTTATCTCCACTGATGATGCTATGGAAGATAGCAGCGATCCGGTCGAATTCCTCAAAAAAGAGCGTATCCCATGCCTCAAACTGTTCTCGTGCCGGACTTGAGAGATGATGATAAAACCCCGGCTCCCAGTGTCGCCAGTGAACGTTGGGCAGTGCCGCAAATCCAAATGGACGGTAACCCGGATGAAGTGTCCGCCGCATCTTACTACTGTAATAACTTCCCCAGTGCAACAGCAGATGTGTGTACACGACGCCATCACCAGCATTCAATTCGACAGGCATTCCATCAGGCAATGGAACGGACGGATTTTCTGCAAGTTGATTGCGTTCCACTTCGGTGTTGATTCGACGATGGCTGCGAGGGACGATCCAGAACACACTGTCGTCGTACAAGGCGATGTTCCACTGAAGATAACTTGGACCGTGATGTTCCATATTTGAAATCATTCCGCGCAGTGGCGCAGGTTCACCCGGACCAACGTCGCGATGCCAATGCATCGGACCGGCGTCGCGGCTCCCACTGCAAATGCAAGCGAATTGATGTGGCACAACGTGTTCTGCTGCCATTAGCTGCTGGCTGACACCCAACGTATTCTCGTGAAGCAAAAATTCGATTGCTGAGGCAGACTTTTCGTCGCAATCCTTGTCAAATTGCAAACGCGGTTGCGCAGAACTCTCCCAATCACCACCTTGCGGATCACTCGGGAAACGCTGTTGTGCGGAGATCTCCTTTCTCCGATTGACCATGTGTTCGATACTACGACGCAGCGGTTCAAGTTCTGCTTTCGGCACGATCCCTCGCAGAATGTTATAACCTTCATCTTTGAATTGTTGCCGGTCGACTTGCATGATGTGCTCCTCTTCCCGACGAAGGTGTTATCTGGCTAACTTCTGTTGTAGTTTTGGACTATCTATAACGTCTCGGTTGACAACATACGACGGGATTTGCCCAGAAGCCACATTAATGATACTCCCACATGCGCTCTTAGCATTACCTTCAAAACATTCATCCGTCCAACAGATACTGTGTGGTGTTACGATAACATTGTCCAAAGTCAAGAGCGGATCATCGTCGCTAATCGGTTCTTGTTCAAAGACATCAAGCCCTGCCCCTTGGATCTGGCGGTTCTGGAGTGCTTCTGTAAGTGCCTTTTGGTCAACGATTGGACCGCGAGCAGTGTTAATCAGATAAGCCGTCGGCTTCATCAGCCCAATACGTTTCGCATCGACGAGTCCACGCGTCTGTTCATTCAATGGGCAGCAGACACACACAAAATCAGCGGTTTGCATCAAGGTATCCAAGTCAACAAGTTCTACACCGACCTCTGCTGCTTCAGCGTCTGTAACGTATGGGTCGTAGGTAATATGGCGCATTCCAAAAGGTTTCGCCAGTTTGAACGCCTCTTTTCCAATATTGCCCATACCGACGAGTCCCAGTGTTCTACCAACGAGCCCCATTCCCCTATAGTTTTGCGTATTCCGCCAACCACCTGCACGGATGAGTCGATCCTTTATCAACAACATATGGCTCAGAGATAGCACAAAGGTCATAATAGAGGTGGCAACAGGACGGCGAACACCATCGGGCGCGATTGTCAGCATCACACCGTTCTCGGTACAGGCTTCTACATCCACCTTATCGTATCCGACCCCAAACCGAGCGATGACAGACAGTCTGTCAGCACCTGTGAATGTGTCTGCTGTGATACCCGCACCCAATACTAAGAGCGCATCATAATCCTGCACCTGTGTTGCCTCTAATGCCGGTGTGTTCTCTGCAATATATTCCCAATGCAGACCGGCTCCGTCAAGAAGTGGACCGGCGACATCGTCTAAATCAGACGTGCCATCGGGTCCCAAAAAGTCACGCGTGATACCTACGCGAAATACAGATTTATCCATTTGCAATTCCTATTTATCGTGAATTATAGAAGTAAGTAGACTTTTCATTAACCTGTGGGAGAGGTTTCTAACTGTGATTCTTTTATAGTCACCGCTGCTGGTTAGGTTTCCAACCTCGTCCCCAACTGCTTCTTACCAACAACTTATAACCAAAAACTAAGCACCCTATTTAAAACACATCTACTCCGCTGCAAGCCATGCGTCTCGGATATATTTCCAACCGACTGGTGGGAGACGGAGATTCTGGACTTTTCTGTCAATAACCAAGAGTCGTTGGGCATGTGCCAGCGGCACCCACGGCACATCTCTGTGAAAGATTGCCTGTGCTTGTTGATAAAGTTGGACCCGTTCGTCTCGAAAGACGCTTGTCCTTGCACGTTCCAACACATCTTGCATCTCATCGCTTCGATAAAACGCAATATTAAGTGCAGGTTTCTCGGCCGTCGTTTTGCTCAAAAGATAGTAGAAAAAGTTGTCAGGGTCGCCTCCGGCAATCCATCCTAACATTGCCATATCATGCTCCCCTGTTTCTGTTCTCTCCAGATAAGGTCTCCAGTCATCAGTCACAATGCTTGCCTCAATACCGATGTTACGGAGTTCGGCTTGAAGGACTTCCGCAAGCGCAAGACCATCTGGAATATAGGGGCGCGGCACAGGCAATGCCCAGAGGGTAGTCTCAAAACCGTTAGGATAGCCTGCCTCCGCAAGCAGCTGTTTCGCCAGTTCAGGATCGTAAGCATAATCCTCAATGGAATCGTCGTAACTCCACAGAGTCGGCGGAATCGGACCCTTCGCCGGGATCGCCAAGCCCTGATAGAGTTGTTCAACGATCACTGTCTTATTAATCGCATGGTTTATTGCAAGCCGTACCCTGAGATCGTCGAACGGTGGCTTCTCCATGTTCATTGCCAAGTAACCGACGTTCAGACTTAACTGACTGAGGAGTTCAAGCCCTGGATTCCCCTGAATCAGCGGGATGTCGTCCGGATTTGGGAATTCCATTGCGTGAATGTTGCCTGCCTGGAGTTCCATAAGCCGCACAGAATTATTCGGAATAGAACGGAAGATGAGCCTGTCTAATGCCGGCTCTCCTGACCAATGGGCGTTGTTCGCATCGAGAACAATTTGGTCGTTCCTGTCCCATTGAACGAACTTGAAAGGTCCTGTCCCTATTGGGTTGTTCCCAAAGTCTTCAGCAAAGTGCGCAACCGCTGCCGGACTCACGATTGAAAATTCAGTCCCTGCCATTGTACTGAGGAACGGTGCGTATGGCGATTTGAGTTCTATTTGCACTGTAAACGCATCTATTGCAACGATCTGGCTGATAAATTCTTCGTAAATACTCCCCGATATCGCATTCGGGCGGTTCAGCGAAAAGACGACTGCATCCGCTGTAAACGGGGTCCCGTCGTGAAATTGAATGCCTTGTCGAAGGCGAAATATCCACGTTAATCCATCTGCAGAACCGTGCCACGTTTCTGCCAAAGCAGGTTCGATGTCAGTTGTATCATCTCTATATTGGACGAGTGTATCATAAATCATATCACAGACTTTCGCCGATTCGCCGTCAAGAACTTGCGACGGGTCAAGTGTAATAGAATCACCACCACGTCCGAAGATAAGGGTGTTACCTGTAGGTGTAACCGCTGGAGTGCCACCACCGATAATGTTAGCCACGAAGACCAAGTCTAAGATATTTACAGTCCCGTCGCCATTGACATCAGGGTTCGGCACCTGCGTTGCGTTGATGCTCTTGCCAAACTGCGAAACGATGAACGTCAAGTCAAGGATATTCACAGCACCATCGCCATTGACATCACCCATGACTTGTGCGTCTTGTGCGGTGCTACCCATTGAGAGTATGAGTGATAAAACGAGTATTAGTGCTGAAAAGGCTATTTTTTTCATACTATTCCTTTAAATAAATATTACGAAGATATTTCCATCCTATTGGAGGAAGTGCGAGATTTTTTACACTGCTATTAGTAACCAAAATCCGTTGCGTGTGCACTAATGGCACCCAGGGGGCATCCCTATGGAAAATTGCTTGTGCTTCTTGATATAGGGCAATACGTTCAGATTGATCTGCCCTGGTTCTGGCGCGTACCAGCACATCTTGCATCTCTTCACTCCGGTAAAAGGAGAGATTGAGTATAGGCTTTTCGGCAGCAGGTATACTCAAAAGTGAATAGAAGGGATCGTCAGGATCATCACCGCCATTCCATCCTAACATTACCATATCATGTTCTCCGTTGAGTATCTTTGAAACGAATAGGTCCCAGTCGTCCGACACAATTTCTGCTTTGATACCGACGTCTTGGAGTTCGGCTTGAAGGACTTTCGCAAGTGCCAAGCCGTTCGGAATGTAAGTACGTGGCACCGGCAATGCCCAAAGCGTCGTTTCAAACCCATCAGGATAGCCTGCCTCAGCAAGCAGCTGTTTCGCCAGTTCAGGATCGTAAGCATAATCTTCAATCGACGCGTCATAACTCCAGAGTGTCGGTGGAAGCGGATTCTTCGCCGGAATGGCTCTGCCCTGATACAAATTTCTAATAAGTGTTGCTTTGTCGATTGCGTGATTGATCGCAAGCCGTACCTTCAGATTGTCAAAAGGCGGTTTGTCCATATTCATCGCTAAGAACCCAACACTAAGACTCGGTTGCATAATGAGTTCAAGTCCTGGATCGTCCTGAATCAGTGATATATCATCAGGATTCGGGAATTCCATTGCGTGAATGTTGCCCTGCTGAAGTTCCGTAAGTCGCTCGGAATTGTCAGGTATCGTACGGAAAACCAGTCCATCTAACGTTGGCTTTCCTGCCCAATGCATATGGTTTGCCGTAAGAACAATTTTATCGTGTTTGTCCCACTGCACAAACTTGAACGGACCGGTGCCAACTGGGTTGTTGTCAAAATCCACACCGAATTTCGCGACTGCTGTCGGACTCACTATAGAAAATACAGGCTTTGCCAACTTGCTCATAAAAGGCGTATATGCCATTTTAAGTTGAAACTGAACCGTAAATGCATCTAACGCAACAATACGATTAATAAATTCTTCATGAAAGTCTCGCGCCAATGCCTCAGGTCGGGTGAACGAAAAGATGACCGCGTCGGCGTTAAATGGGGTGCCGTCGTGAAATTGGACATCTTGGCGTAAGTGAAATTCCCATACCAATCCATCGGCAGAACTCTTCCATGTTTCGGCTAAAGCCGGCTCAATTTCGGCTGTGTTATCTCCGGATTGGACGAGTGT
Source organism: Candidatus Poribacteria bacterium (assembly GCA_958295815.1). Lineage (GTDB taxonomy): Bacteria > Poribacteria > WGA-4E > WGA-4E > WGA-3G > WGA-3G. The sequence continues at coordinate 3,558,988 of OY282374.1, forward strand.
GTCGTAGATAACTTCACAAACTTTTGCCGATTCGCCGTCAAGCGGTTGGATCGGATCAAGGTGGATGGAATCACCACCGCGTCCGAAAATTAATATATCGCCTGAGACACTTGACGCTTGAGTACTACTGCTTCCCAAAAATAGGACTGATAATCCTGTAATTATTGCTGTAAAAATCAAATTCTTCATCACAATTTTCGGACATTGCTCCCAAGCCTAAGACTTCGGAGGAAAGTCCACTCCTATAGTTAAAATTAAGTCGTATTAATAAGACGGAAATATCGTATATATATTACTCTTAATTGTTTAACTAATGGAGTGAAAATTTGGTTTACGTTACTCACACATGTTCCAGACTTTTAGGACTGGATAGTTGACATTACCTTTCAAGCCAGATTTGACGGAAGTACTTCCACGTTAACGGATGCAGTTTGAGATTCTTAACGTTTTTATTTATAACCAAAATTTGTTGCGCATGCGCTAATGGCACCCACGGGACGTCCTTGTGAAAAATATGTTGTGCTTCTTGGTAGAGCGAAACGCGTTCTTCCTGGTTTGTGCTGGCTCTTGCACGCTCGAGCACATCCTGCATCGCGTCGCTTCGATAGAACGATATATTCCCAGCAGGCTTTTTAGCTGCCGATTTGCTTAAAAGATAATAGAAAAAGTTATCTGGGTCGCCTAAGTCGGCACTCCAGCCTAACATCGCTATGTCGTGCTCACCGTTTTTCACCTTCTCCAGATAGGTTCCCCAGTCGTAAGTCAAAATTTTTGCCTCAATGCCGATGTTTCGAAATTCAGATTGCAGCACCTCAGCAAGCGCACGTCCATCTGGAATGTAAGGGCGCGGCACCGGCAGTGCCCAAAGCGTCGTCTCAAACCCATCAGGATAGCCCGCCTCAGCAAGAAGCCGCTTCGCTAATTCAGGATCATAGGCATATTCTTCAATCGAATCATCATAACTCCAAAGCGTTGGAGGGATTGCATTCTTCGCTGGGATACCCATTCCTTGATATAAATGCTCAATAATTGCTGCTTTGTTAATCGCATGATTGAGCGCAAGCCGAACCTTAAGATTGTCAAACGGCGGTTTGTCCATGTTCATCGCCAAATAACCGACGCTCATACCGGGTTGCATTAGTAACTCAAGCATCGCATCATCTTGAATCTGTTGAAAGTCGTCAGGGTTCGGGAACTCCATCGCATGTAAGCTGCCCTCTTGGAGTTTGATAAGCCTGACCGAGTTATCAGGAATAGACTGGAAAATAACTCTATCCAATGGCGGTCTGCCACCCCAATAGGCATCATTCGCTTCAAGTACAATCTTATCGTTCCGGTCCCATTGCACAAACTTGAAAGGACCCGTGCCGACCGGATGGTTCGTAAAATCCTCACCCCATTTCTCCAACGCTGTTGGACTCACGATTGAGAATGCGGAAATCGTAAGTGTAGAGATAAACGGTGCGTATGCAGTTTTAAGACGGATTTGAACTGTATATTCGTCAACAGCACTTATTGTATCCACAATCTCTGCTAAACCGGTATCTATCCAATAATTATAGACACCGCCGACTTTATGGAACGGATGTGTATCGTCATGCTGGCGGTTGAGGGAAAAGAGAACGGCGTCAGCGTTAAAGGGTGTTCCATCATGGAAGGTCACACCTTGCCGAAGGTGAAAAATCCAAGTCAAACCGTCTTCTGAACTCTCCCAACTCGTAGCGAGTGCCGGTTCAACTTCCGTGCTACCATCTTTATATTCAATGAGTGTATCGTAAATATTTTCGCAAACTTTGAAAGATTCTCCATCTATCTCATGTGATGGATCAAGCCCGATAGAATCACCACCGCGTCCGAAAATTAAAGTCCCACCCTGTTCTATATGAGAATCCGCAAGCACCGGCGAGAGTGCTGTAAATTGAAATATCAGAAGTGTTAGTAAGAAAAAACATACAGAAAACCTATTTTTCATAAATTCCTCCAGTGTATATTAAAAAGATGTACCTATCATACAGACTTCTTTCGGAAAAGTCAAGTTGCCTTTTCACAGGGCATTCGGTTTTTCTGTAGGAGGGAACTCCAAATTGTGCTCCTAAAGCACCATTTGTCTTAGCTTTACATTTCGCGACTACCTATCTCTAACCGCTGACGACTGAAAACTAAAGAAATGTACCCTTTTCGTATAAAAATCGTTTTATAAAGTGGATTAGTGTCTTAATACAACAGTGAAGTTATATATCCGACGAATTTAAAACAAAAGCGTGTCCTAGGCTTACTCGTATAGCGAATAGTAACTTCTTTTTTAATAGACCGCTTCCATAAAAAATATGCAATCTTTTGACCAGCTCATTCAAAATTTAACAGACACAGTACAACCGAGCGTCGTCCGTAGCAGTGCCATTGAGAGTCTTGTGGAACGAGGAGGGACACGGGCGGTGGGGTTCCTAATTGATGCACTCGCTGATTCTGATTCAATGGTCAGGCGCGAGGCGGCAAAGGGGCTTCAAAGCCTCGGGGCAACCGGGGCAATAGAACCGCTCCTCCAAGCCTTACAAGCAGAAGTAAAAGACTTAACGGTTTGGGCAATGCTTGAAGCTATCGGCGAATTGGGAAATCCCAGTGCGATCCCAACGTTAGAATCGCTAAACAACGTTGATTCTATGCTCACGCGGATAGAGGTGAAGAAATGCGTTCGTAGAATCCATGAGCGCTACGGCAATGAAAACACGCCTGAGGTCCCACAAGAAGAGACTGCTCCTGCTCAGACACACACACCACAACCTCCCGAACCAACCCTGTCTCAGGAGACATCGCTGCCCAACTCAGACACAGTGGTGGCTGAAGAAACTGAAGAAACTGAAGAGAATCAACACCCATTTCTACATTATCTAATTAATAGAACTAAACCACAAACTTCCGATGCTGCCGAGGCAACAACAGATGAACCCGCTGAGGAACAGACAGGTATTTCCACAGAAGAGACCTTTGAAGAACCTCTGGTGGACCCAGATCAGATAACTGTACCGGAGTCCGAAGACGTAGAAGACGAGGAGAACTATGCACAATCTATTGAGGAAAATGATACAGAATTTACAGAGCGTGTGGTAACAGATACCGAGTTGTCAGAACTGGAAGAAGATACGGAAACATTTGATACGGAACTCCAAGACCCAGAAGAAGATACCGAAATAAACGATACAAAATCTCGCGATCCAGAAGAAGATACCGAGATAGACGATTTAGTAGAATCAATCTCACGATCACCACGTCTGGCTGGTTCGTCTGTTGCCCTGCCCGTATTAGCACCGAATGCCTCAACTGTCCCGTATCATCCAAATGTAGCACCATCTGAAGAAAAGAGAGAAAACTTTTTCCTTGCCGTCCTGCACCCAGGGAGGTATCTCTCCAAACGTTGGGTGTCCCGCACGCGTGCATATCTAATCTTGTGGGGTGTTCTCTTTGCTGCTACTATCGGTTTCATGCAGTATCACAAACATAGCAGAGCAGCGGAAAAACCGTTCTCTCGTATGGGGCTTTCTGACGCTGAAATCCCAGAATTCGTCCGACGCTCCATAGCAGAAGGCGATTTTTACATCCAAGAAGGGCACTATAGGCAAGCCATCAGCGCATATCAGTTGAGCCGAGACCTTGGTGCATTACCCGTTCAATCCTATAGAAAACTTGGATTTTCATATTTTAAGGAAGATCAGTACGCCCTCGCAGTTGAGGCGTATGAACTATATCTTGAGGAGCGAAAAAATGAAGCTCCTGACGTATTTACCGCCGAAGCTTCACTTAGTGGTATGTATCCATCCAGCTCTGTTGGAGCACCCGTTGTACAAGACTATGAAACCTACAACATTCTCGGCACAGCCTACATGAAACTCGGACGCTTTCAAGACGCACAACGCGCCTATGAACACGCCATACAACTCGCACCGAAATATGGTGAGGCTTATAACAACCTCGCACGTCTCTACGTCGACGGTTACCAGCAGAAACTCGGACTCGCTGAAACATTAGCCTATACCGCCGTCGCCTTAAATCCGAATGTCGCTGCTTATCAGGATACACTCGGTTGGATTTTGTCAAAGCGTGGACAGGTGAATAAAGCAATGAAGGTTTTAGAACGTTCTATTAATCTTCAAAGCGATGCTGTTGAGCCACACTACCACCTCGCTCAGGTCGCGCTACAGGCAAATAAACGACAGAAAGCGATGGAATCAATTCGGAAGGTACTCAAACTCAATCCTGCCTATGTCCATCTGAATACCGGAGATGAACAACGTTGGGGAAAACCTAACGAATGACGGACAGTTTGCCAATGCGCCGATCTGTCTCTGATTCAAGAACATAGACATAAACACCACTGCTAATTCCAGAAAGGTGCCAAACCTTTTTCTCCCTTTCGCGTTCTGTCCTATCAAACGACGCAATACAGTTTCCCGCGACATCATAAATGTAAATATGAGTGCCCATTGGCAATCTATCAAATGTAACCTGATCACATTCTACTGGATTTGGGTAAACAATTGTCTCCGCTAACGTCGGTGCAGGGAGCAGTATCGTCAATGTTCTTCCCTCCTCCTCAAGTTCGGCACCAGATATATCTGAAAGTTGCAGTGCCTCAATCTCATAGCGGTTTCCTGTCTCGAAAACGGCATGCGGAAATGTGAGCACTACACGCTGACGAGACCTATCAAGAATTGCCGAGGTCGGCGCGTAGATGCTCGAATGACCTTCTATATCTTCTTGTTTATGCAGACGGTAGCGTCCAATCTGCGTCGCTGAGATTCCCATCGGCTTATCAAACTGTAGCAAGAGCTGATTTGGTGGTGAATAGTCAGCGGCATGTAACCTCGGTCGTCGCGTCGGCACAACAGATATCAACATTGATCCCCTCGAAAGTTTGCCGCTTGAATCCTGCGACACCAACGCGTACCAATAAGTTTGTTCAGCCGTAAGTCCAGTATCTGTAAACTCTGTCCCTTGTATCCCTTCGCGGATCTGTATCAAAGAATCCGGGCGTTTCCCACGATAGAGGATATGTTTTGCAGATGTCACTGCGCTTTGCCACGAAAGAAAAACCGAGCTTTCATTAATAGGTTTTGCTGTAATACCCCACGGCGCATCAAGCGGATTTCCCGGTCGCGAATTTGATGGGACTGAGGTTTCAAAAGCCGTCAAGACGTTATTACTATTGAACAACAACGCATTTGATCCATCACCATCGACATCTGCCACAATCGGATTAGAGGTGCTTGTAGCAGGATGATGCCAGATAGGACGATAACGTCCCTCATCATATTGGACAAGATAGAAATTTGGAGAAACAGCGATGCACAATTCATTCCGTCCGTCGTTGTTTGCATCAGCAATAGTCATTCCATTTCCGCCATCCCGTATATCGCGAATACGTTGCGTCCATACAACACGATAAGCGTCATTACCATCCGAAGTGAAGACGGTCAAAAGCCAGTGATAATAACGGATGTCGAGCGGCGTGGTGCCAACAGAAGTACCGGTTTCGGCACAGATAGCGAACTCCGCCTTACCATCACCATCCAGATCACCAGCGGCAAAGAGTTGCGGAACACCTTCTGGGAGTGTGTGAATCCATGTTTGCCTATATTGGTTGTCCCCAATCGCCTCATACAAAAATATCTCGCTGTCCTTATCACCCGCTAAAATCTCTATCTGTCCATCGCCATCAAAATCTCCCGTAGCGAAATTCGCACTCAGCCCGTTATTACCTAATGTTGGATTTTCAAGGACAGCCACATTGCGATGGTTGTTATCTCCGTCTGACTCGTATGCAAAAATAGCGTTGGTAGCATCGTCGCGCGCGAAAATTTCAGTTCTTCCATCTGCATCCGCATCTATAATTGTGCTGCTCCAGTTGCCTTGTGCTTCCCAAATACGTTCCGTCGGAAATTCACCTTGTGCGGGTTGCTCCAACAAAAATATCACATCTAAAGCACTACACAATACCTCTAATAGCCCGTCCCCATCGGTGTCTGCTATCGCCCGTGGCCATAACGATTCACTAAACGAAAAGATTGACTCAAATGTGCCATTATCTTGCATCTCGAAAATCTGTGCCAAACCTGTATCCATTTCGACAGCGATTAACTCTAATTTACCATTTCTGTTCATATCCACCGGCGAAACAAGCGCATGCAACCCCTGTTCGGCAGATGCAACTTGCGAGAGATACAACGGGTGAATCGGGGCATCTTGGATCTCAATCTCATATAACGCACCATTGTTGTCGTCAATGCGTAGAAGTCCAGCACGATCTTCCGCTGACAATTGATACCTGTATCTCCCCGGCGATACACCTAAATCGGAAACATTTACAATATGGAGGAGATTCTCCGCATCCGAGCGAGCAATCCGGCTAACGTTTCCTGTTCCGTCAATAATTTCCATCTTACCAATAGATACTTCATCAGTTTGCCACATAACGACCGAGTCCACTCTGTTTCCCGCAAGCCATGTCTGCGATTCATGTCTCGAAATAAGAGGTGCTGTGTGGCTGACATCAACAACCGTCCTGTCTCTTTTGATTTCGCCGCTTTCTGTTTTGACGCTAAGCCTCAGCGTATACCGTGCCTCCGCTAAGTTGGTAGTATCCCACTTATGTAAACAGACATTAAACTTTGGTTCCGTTTGCGGGGATCCTAAAGGAAACCACAAATCTGGAAATTCCCCAATCCCATATTCCAACCAGTACTCAGTAAATCCAGATCCTCCAACACTTCCGAAAATCTCAATATTTCTAATATTATTAGATCCCTCAACTCGCTGAGACATCTGATGTGCATCAATCTGTACAATAAGTTCTGTTGAGGCAGTCAGTGCAGCATGCGCGTCAAGTGAACCAGCACCGACGAGGGCATTGATAAAAACAGGTTCTGCTGTGCCGATAAGGGTTTCCTGAACTTCTGTGTTGGTATAAGCTGGGTTAGCAGCAATTATCAAGCCAGCAACGCCAGAGACATGTGCAGCTGCCATTGATGTGCCAGATCTATTTTGATACCCACCGTCAATATCTGTACTCGAAATATCCTCACCGGGGGCAGCAATATCAACCGTCGCACCGAAATTTGAATCGCTATATAACTGTTTCTCCTGTCCAAGTCCGGCAACTGAGATAACCGTCTTAAGTCCAGCCGGATAGAAAGAGCCAAGTGATCCTGAATTTCCCGCTGCGCCGACTAACACACAACCGCGAGCATCGGCGTATGCTAAAGCATCTTCAATAATAAAAGCGTTCACCCAATCTCCCCAACTCATATTAATCACCCGCGCACCGTTATCTGCTGCATAAACAATCGCCGCAGCAAGGTCGTCGTTTTGGAGATACTCACCACCACCATATTTGAAACCCGCTCTCAACGGCATAAGGCGGCACTTCCATGCAATACCAGCAATTCCAATCCCGTTGTTCACCCCCGCAGCAATAATACCAGAGACATGTGTACCGTGTCCTGTTTCGTCCTCCGGTTCATTGTCGCGCACCGTCCAATCGCCGCCACCCGGTAGCGTCGGGGCGTCGCTAAAGTCCCAACCGTTAATGTCGTCGATGTAACCGTTCCTATCATCATCAATGCCGTTTCCTGGGATTTCACCACTGTTACGCCAAAGTTGCGAACGAAATTCAGGGTGTTGTGTTGCTATACCGCTATCGACAACAGCCACCGTTACCTCCGGGCTTCCCTGCGCAATACCCCATGCTGCGGACATATTCATTAATCTCATATTCCACTGCTCGTCGTAGCCAGGATCATTTGGCACCACCTCCGCACACGGCTGATTGAGCCGATTCAATTCGACCGCTTCAATCGCAGGATGCCGAGAATACCGCCGCAGCAACGGTTCTAATGCCCACTGCACAGGGAACCGGATGAGATAGATGTTCTTAAGTTGTGGATGTTGTCCGGCAGGCGTAGCTGGTGAAAAAATGGGTGAGACGGACACTGCACCTAACTTCTTACTCAACGTGTCAAGTTCTACGGCAGAAGCACCGGCATGTAAACGCACAATTAATTCACCGGGGGAGTGGGTAATACGTGAGAGATCATCTGAATTACTTTGGGCAAAAGCAGTATGTGCATTCACGAATAGCACAAGAATATAGAGATAAATAAAATTTTTTTTCATGTATTTTCGTATATTTACGTCTCCCGACTCTTAACGTATAACTTATAACCCACAAACTTATAACCCATAACTGATTTCACTGACTGCTGGCTGCTGACCGCTGGCTGCTCTGTATTTAAATATGTATTTTTTAGACGCAATCTGTTATATTATTACATAGGGCAGAATTCAAAGAAAAAATATTTTTTCTGATGATCGTCATCATTTTTCTGCATTTAGCGTTAAGACATTCTACAAACAAACTTAGGATTCATCATTTGTTACCAATAAATCTAAGGAAATACACCCATGAAAGCCTCAGAACTCACCGTTAAATGCCTTGAAAACGAAAAAGTTGACTACATCTTCGGAATACCCGGCGAAGAAAACCTCGATTTAATGGATGCCCTGTTAGAATCGGAGATCCAATTCATCCAAACTCGCGATGAACGTGGTGCCGCCTTCATGGCGGATGTCTATGGTCGCCTTACCGGTCGCGCTGGTGTATGCCTTGCGACCCTCGGTCCCGGAGCCATGAACCTTGTCACCGGAGTCGCTGATGCCAATATGGATAGAGCACCGCTCGTCGCCATCACGGGGCAAGCGAGTCTGGACAGGATGCATAAAGAGTCGCACCAGTACATGGATGTCGTTTCTGTTTTCAAACCCATGACAAAATGGAATACACTCATCCACTTACCCGAAATCATCCCTGAATCCATCAGCAAAGCCTTCAAAACAGCAACGGGCGAAAAACCAGGAGCCACCCATATTGACTTTCCAGAAGACGTAGCGAGCATGGAGATCAACGCCGAACCCATCCGACACGACTTTCCGAGCGAAGCGGAACCGGTCGCCTCCTGTTTAGAACGCGCCGCACAGTTGATTAACGACGCGAAACAGCCTATTATCCTCGCAGGGAACGGGGTCGTCCGTCAAGGTGCTTCTCGAATGCTTACCCAATTCGCAGAAATGACGAATATCCCGGTTGCTCACACCTTTATGGGCAAAGGGAGCATTCCGTGGACACATCGGCTTTCCTTACTCAGTGTTGGGTTGCAAGCCAACGATTTTGTCTCTTGCGGGTTTGACCGCGCAGACCTCGTCATCGCTATTGGCTATGATATTGTCGAATACCACCCGAGCCTATGGAATCCAAATCGCGACAAGAAACTCGTCCATATTGACACGGAATCAAGCGAAAGCGATGCCGCCTATGTCACTGATGTCGAAATGGTAGGCAACATTCGCCAGAGTCTCAGACATCTCATGGCACAAGAAATTTACCCTAAAGATTCAGAGTACGCCTCAAATACTTTACGGAAAATCATACTCGATCAACTCGATGAACACCGCGATGATACAGGGTTTCCGATGAAACCCCAAAAAATCTTGAGCGATGTCCGGTCCGTACTCGCTGAAGACGATATTCTTATTTCCGATGTCGGCGCACACAAAATGTGGATAGCGCGGATGTATCCGTGCTATAAACCGAATACGTGCATCATATCCAATGGATTCGCTTCCATGGGCATTGCCGTTCCAGGGGCTATTGCTGCCAAACTTATCTATCCCGAACGCAAATGTTTGGCAGTTTGTGGCGACGGCGGATTCATGATGAACTCCCAGGAGATTGAAACCGCTATGCGTGTCGGGGCTCCGTTTGTCACGCTTATCTTCAACGATGAAGCTTATGGACTTATTGAATGGAAACAAATGAACGGCTTCGGCAGACCGGCACATATTGATTTTACGAACCCTGATTTTGTCAAGTATGCTGAGGCTTTCGGTGCCAAGGGCTACAGAGTTGAAAATAGTGACGAGCTTGTTCCGATACTTAACGATGCTTTCAACCAGAATGTCCCCTCAGTCATTGATTGTCCAGTCGATTATGCCGAGAATCTACGATTAACCAATGAACTCGGGCATCTAACATGCCCCATCTAACATCAATCTTTTGTCTCTTTATTTTCCGATATGCTTCGTTTTTTTCAGGAGGATACGCTACTAAAAATGGCAGTTTCAACAATTGAATGGGCGGATGGTAGAATCCAGTTGATTGATCAGACGCTATTGCCCAACGAATTCAAGCAAATTTATTGTGATGACCTTCCTTCAATCTGGGAAGCCATTAAATCGCTGCGTGTACGAGGAGCACCCGCGATCGGCATCGCAGGTGCTTTGGGAGCAGTACTCGGGATTTGGAATTCCAATGCAAAAACCTATGACGCTTTTGCCTCTGAACTCAAATCCGCTACCGATTACTTAGCAACCTCGCGACCGACAGCCGTTAATCTCTTTTGGGCACTCAATAGAATCACACAAACGGCGGAAAAAAACAGACACCTTCAGGTTTCTGAACTCAAAGAGGTCTTGCTCTCAGAGGCTTTAGAGATTATTGATGAGGATAGGGCGATGTGTCGCGCCATCGGGCAACACGGCATGGCATTGCTAAATGAAAACGATACTATTCTCACCCACTGCAACGCTGGTGGATTGGCGACATCTGACTATGGAACCGCACTGGCTGTGATGTTTAGTGCCCACGAAGCTGGTAAGCAGATACAAGTTTACGCTGATGAGACACGACCCCTCTTACAAGGCGCACGGCTCACCACTTGGGAACTCATGCAAGCCGGGATTGATGTAACTCTTATCTGTGATAACATGGCTGCACAAGTGATGAAAGAAGGCAAAATTCAGTGTGTTATTGTCGGTGCCGATCGGATTGCCGCCAATGGTGACACCGCAAACAAGATCGGTACTTACAATGTTGCTATCCTTGCAGAGGCACACGGCATCCCATTTTATGTTGCCGCACCGACTTCAACGTTGGACTTCTCTCTTGAAACCGGCGCGGAAATTCCTATCGAACAACGTGCAGCAGAAGAAGTAACGGAGGGTTTCGGGAAAATAACAGCACCTAAAGGCGTGAAAGTCTATAGTCCGGCGTTTGATGTTACACCCGCAGACTTGGTCACAGCGATCATCACCGAAAATGGTGTCGCGCGTCCACCTTATATAGCGAGTCTGCAGGCGTTACGGGACGGATAAACTGTCGTGTATCTGATGCCTTACGCCGCTTTCGCAATGCTCGCGCGAGTGCCTTCAATATCGAAACAGTCGTATTGATTTGTATTCATAATCCGAGTGGCAAACGCCATCGCCTGTTTTTCCGTGAGATAACCGTCCGCGATTTCACCTTCAAGGGCGCGGCGGATCTCATTCCTTGCTTGAATCGCGTATGCCATCGCACTTGTGGGCCAGCCTGTGTCACCGCCGAAGGCAAATAGTTTGTTTGACGGCACCGCATGAATGCACCGGCGCAGGAAGTCACGCGAACTGTAGGGATCGATGCTCCATGCCCAACAGAAGTCTACCCAGATGTTTCGATAATGCTTGGCGAGAGCAACCAATTCATCGTTGTATGGATAGGAGATGTGCATCAATACGAATTTCGCATCAAGATACCGGGCGAATAACGCACACATATTTCCAGCAGGAATACGACGCACCGGCATCCGGTCATTGCCAGCATAGTAACCGGTATGAATTTTGAACGGGAGATTGTGTTCGATTGTGAGTTCAACACCGCGTGCCCAACACCAATCACCCAAACATAGGCGCGTTGGTTCATCGATTTCTCCAGCAGGTTTGGTTAGCAAGGCATCAAGCGCAGCAGAAGCTTCAGCGTCGCTGCGTTCGATCCAGTCGAGCGTACGGTTGTAAGCATGTTGAGATTTTACAGCGATAGCACAAGCAGCATGCTTGGCAAAAATCGACTCCATCCCATGTTTTAGGGAACCAAGATCGCTGACTTCAACGCCTGTCTCAGCGTGGATAGCACTCGGATCTACTTGTCCGTTGCAGAACGTCGCCCACGAAAGGTCATAGAGGAAAAAGTCAGGACCGGAAGTATCTGGGGTACACTGCCAACTGAAATCATCGGTTTGAATATGGTCAAGATTCGCAAGGTCGTTTAAAATGTGATAACGTTTACCGGGGGTGCGAAGCGTATCTAAGTTACTGGCACTTGCGAGTCCATCGCCTGTCAGTTCGTCGAGTCCATAGATGTGTTTCGCAATCAGGCTAACTGCCTCGCCATACCCAGTGAACTGTGTCGCTTCCCATGCGTCTCGGATACCTTCAAACCGCGATGCGACGTCTTGGGACGCGTCCATGAGGTTCCGCATCGCTTCTGGGGAGGCACCAGCCGTCACTAAGTCAGCGGGTACATAGTTCCCGAATAGATCTTGGAGAATATCGGGGCCATTCTCAACCCAGTCGTTTTCGCGCTTCATATGCTCGTGTGTGTCAACGAGACGGATAGATTGAATGTGGTGTGTCAAATCGCTTGCCATCTGAGGTCTCCTAAAAAATTGGATACTGAAGGGATATACGTATCGGGCTATTTACAGTGGGTAGGCGAGATTGGTACCTCGCCGATTTACAGTGAACCGCGTCTCTGATGTTGAGGTTTCCAACCTTGACAGTCCTCTATTTTGGTTATGATTTACAAACGTTAACTTTTTTATGAGATATAGCGTAACTTTTCACGCTGCTTCTCGTAAAGAGTGTTTATACACATAAAGCAAATATGTAAAACTAAATGACCCTAATATCTACACGCCTATACTTGACAAATATGTTGAATTATGTTTTACTATATAATGTTTTGACAATTCGCCTCTGTTTGAGTGTTGCAAGGCGTAAGTTGTAGGTTTTGCATTTGGTTTGCAAAACCTGCCGCAAGAAAAGTAAAGTTGCTCTATTATAAAATAGCAAGTCTATTCTGTCAAGAAAAACGGTAAATTCAGAGGGGCTCACGCGCAGGCCGCCTCCATAAAAGACAAATGCTCGCGTAGGAACGTGAATGGTTAGCCTCATCTACCTGAAGAGGGACAAGACCGCAGGAGCATATAATGCCTACAGGACGGATTAAGTACTACAATTTCGATAAAGGCTTTGGATTTATTGCACAAGATAGCAGTGACGCTGATGTCTTCTTACACAGCTCTGCTATTAAACAGCCCGAATATGAGGAGCTACGAGTCGGGCAGCGAGTGAAATACAATATTGTTGAAGGTGAAAAAGGGCTTGTTGCCCAAAATGTTGAAGTGTTGTTAACCCCAACGGAACGTCGATGGCTGCGACAAGGAAAGGCAATCATTCCGCGTGGTTACGCAGGTTTCCCAGGACAGAATCAAGGTCCATTTTTCAGTGATGGCGATTCACGCACCTTTGGTAACGACGCCTCCCAGCCAAGGTCAAATCGGGGTCGCCGCGACGTATCTGTAGCATCTTCAAAACCTACAGCGAAGCCACATAGTCAACCTTCGCCAGTAGGAGACTTTGCCGATGCTCCAACATCCACACTGGATGTCAAGGAACAAACTTCAAAGCAGCTCAGTTTCGGGGACCTCTATATCCTCAAGCAGATTAATTTTGAAACACCAATGTTTTTCGCATTGTACAACGATGTACACCTTCCGGCTACTGTCCTTGAAATGACACTCTCCAGTTTAACAATCAATAGCAATGGAAGTGAACAGCACATCGCTAAGACAGATGTTAAATACTGCTATAAAGATATTGACGCTGAAAGAGTTCAGGTGGCTATTAACATTGACGAAGGGGTCAAAGCACAGCAACTAAAGCAGCTAACTTCCGATGCTGATGCCTGTGAGATTGATACCGAGGCAGTCCAGGATGCCCGAAGAAGTAAATCACCAATTGAGATCACCCTCCGAGACGGAGAACTCTTTCGCGGCACTATAGATTGGGTGAGTCCTTACGAGATTAAGCTCATTTTAGCGAATGGCGCAAAGGTCGTTGTTTTCCGACATGCTATCTACACGCTTTCCGTTGATTAAGTGCTGCTATGGAAGCCTATCACGAACTCCTTGATGAGATTCAACGCGACGTCCAACGTTTACGTGAGGAATCCGGTGGTGTACCGTGTCCATCTGACTGTTTTTCCTGCTGCCGAAATACAGCAACAATGGCGATAAGCGAGGTTGAAGCGCGTGATCTGAAGGAAGGGTTAGAGAGACTACCCGTGCAGCTTCGCACACATATCCGTCAGAAAGCAGAGCGGGTTATCAGGAAATTGGAAGCGCACGGTTATAATGCTGAAAACATCATTCCTGATGCTGGTATGGAAGCAATTGGGTTAATAAAGGGCACGCCTGAAGGTGAGTGCCCTATGTTAATTGGTGGAGTCTGCGCCGTTTACGAAAACCGTCCGGTCATCTGCCGAGTCTGGGGATATCCCATTCATAACGGAAATGAATTAGCTTGTTGTCATAAAACTTTTATTGGACAACGCAGCCGATACCGACCCCTTAACTATACGCATTATTGGAATGAATGCAAAAGACTTAGCAGCGAATTGGGTGCCGAGAAAAAAACACCAAACTGTTATCTCGTTCTTCGTTTACTCTCCGAATAGAATCCGGTAATGTATCTATCTTTGTAGGAGGGGTTTGTAACCCCGATTCTTTACTTTCTTGCCGATGTTTTTGCCTAATCCGACATAGCGAACCCCAACACAACAACTGTTAGTCTGTGTCACTTAACTCGCGCAAAAACTGAAACGTGTAAATTCCGGTTCGGTGTCCATCACTCCAAACCAACCGCACTGCATAACGTCCCACCTGCTGAATATCCGCAAGATGTAGATTGTCAAAAAAGTCATCAGAGGGCAAAATATGAAAAGGATCTTTTCCTGAGCGCGTCGCATCGCATCGCGCACATGGACACTTTTCGCGAAGTAGGCGATATGGCAACTCGCTCTGATGCGAATCTTTCCACTGAATCTTCAAACCTGTATCGCCTCTTTCAATGCGGGTAGGTTGAAATTTCTGCATAATACGGTGCAGACGGGGTACGACAAAAAATACGGCTGCCAATTCGCGTTACCTTAATTAGGTTCACAAATCGACAACCGTTTAAGGCGTCGCAGTCCAAGGATTGCGCTAACTATCGTTATTCAAAATACTCGGCGTTAATCTCTATGAACTCATCCCACTCTTCAGGAACATCTTCTTCCATGAAGATCGCTTCAACGGGACATTCAGGTTCACAGACACCACAGTCGATGCACTCTTCGGGGTCGATGTAGAGCTGATCGGTTTCCTCAAACTCATCAGCATCCGGCAGAGGGTGAATACAATCTACTGGGCACACATCAACGCACGCGCTGTCTTTTACTTCAATACAGGGTTCACAAATTACATACGTCATGCGGGAAACTCCTTTCCACTGAATTTACAACAGGCCTCCCTATGATACAGGAGGAACTTCGTTTGACGGACAAGGCTAATCCGTATTTGATGAAGCTATTACAAAAACGTCGTCATATATGGCGATTTTTACATGTTTCGCCAGTTTTTAGAATTAATTTTGGTTTGCAAATTATACCAAAATCTGTTGTCTGTTGAGTTACGGTTAGGATACTATAAATAATACCACACGTAATTCATTTTGTCAAATTATATTTTTACAAGTGATTTTTATAACTAACAACGACCACTGATTCCATCATCCTGCAAGCCCTAAATCCTGTAAATTCTATTCAGACAATTCACAACCGATAACTGACCGCTGACAACTGACTACCATGACTCCAACAACTTATAACGAAAACACTAATACCCGTGTCATCTTCTGAAAAACTTGACAAATCCAAATTTTTGTGGTAATATATCAACAGTCAAAAAGCGTTGCTTGCAACTTCACCTATCCTCACATCGGCAGATTTCCTGTCTTAACAACTGAAGGGGCAACATGAGAAAACCCTCCGGCAAAAAGTGGCGGTTCCCAAATTCAGATATTGATAATAGTTTGACATTAGCATCGGAACTCGGCATCTCTCTATTTACTGCCCAACTGCTTAGCAATCGCGGGATAAAAACTGCTGCCGAAGCGCGAACTTACCTCTATCCGACTTTTGAGCAACTGCACTCTCCTTTCAAATTAAACGATATGGAAAAAGCCGTCGAGCGGATACAAAAGGCGATCTCACGGGGCGAGAAAATCTGTATATATGGTGATTATGATACCGATGGCACTACCGCAACCGCCCTGCTAATCAACACATTCCGCCACATGGATGTCCCTGTTGAGTTTTATATCCCCCATCGTTTTGGAGACGGCTACGGACTCAGTGAAAGTACTGTAAGAAAAATGCACCAAGAAAACGAGGCAAAATTACTAATTACTGTAGACTGTGGTATCACCTCAGTTGCAGAAGTTGCCTTAGCTAATGAACTCGGTATGGATGTTATTGTTACAGACCATCACCAACCAGAAGACGAACTCCCACCAGCATATGCCTTAATTTCATCTAAGATTCCGGAAAATAAATATCCTGATGACGAACTCGCTGGGGTCGGTTTAGCCTTCAAATTGGCGCAAGGATTAATAGACGATAGGGCATTTCTTGAATCACTACTTGATCTCGTAGCATTAGGCACCGTCGTAGACATCGCATCACTAACTGGGGAAAATCGCATTTTGAGTCGCTTAGGGTTAGCGGAACTTGACAAACGCGAACGTCCTGGTGTTCATGCATTATGCGAAGCAGCTGGACACAAACTTGACATGCCACTTGATGGATACGCACTCTCTTTTAAATTGGGACCCCGCATCAACGCCGCTGGACGGATGGATACCGCACGGAAAGTGGTTGACCTCCTCATTACCGATTCCGAGCAGGTCGCAACCCGGATCGCCTCCGAACTCAATCAAGCAAACAAGAGTCGACAAGAGTTGGAAAGGAAAATCCAAAATGAGGCGTCGGAGATAATTGAAAGAGAGGTAGACGATGACACAGTAGGCATCGTTGTTGCCAGTGACAAATGGGACGAAAAGGCACAAGGCGTAGTCGGTATTGTCGCTGCCCGTTTGATGCAAACTTACTATAAACCTGCCATTGTCCTCGCTATTAATGGCGATGAAGCTACTGGATCCGGGCGTTGTATAGAAGGCATGAATCTCGCTGATGGTCTCGTCGCCTGTACCGAATTATTAGTGAAACACGGTGGACACGCAGCCGCAGCAGGACTGACGATCAAGACCGAAAATATCCCTGAATTCAAGAAGGTTTTTAACGAATATGCTCGCGAACACCTGACAGAGGATGAACTGCAACCTAAGCTCGACCTTGAGTTTGAAACACATCTCTCGCTTTTGACGTTAGACACTCTAAAGGAACTTGAGCAATTTGAACCTTTTGGAAAGGACAACCCGTCTCCCTGTTTCGGGATACGACGCATCAAGGTTGTTAATGGTTCCCCTACCGCCATGGGGAAAGAGAAAAATCATCTCCGAATGTATCTCGGCGATGGGCGGGTGAAGGTATGTGCCATTGAATGGGGCGCAGCCGATAAACTCGTCACCGTTAATCAACCCGATGTATCTCTTGATGTCGCCTTTTCACCCCAAATCAATGAGTGGCAAGGTCGGCAATCCGTTCAGCTTATCCTTAGGGATTGGCACGTCCGCTCCGAAGGTAGAAACATGAACTGGGATGTATTTCCCGGACGCAGCGATAAATCTTCTGTAAAACTTGTTGACAAACGAAACACAAATAAAAAAAATCACCTTTTAGACTTGCTCGCGAAAGAAGAATCTTGTATAATTTATGTACAGGATGAAGGGATGTTAGATCTCCTGCTCACTAAGCTCTTACCAGAGAGCATTGAGAGCATCGCACGGCACGATGAAAAAACGTCACAGGCAGAGGAAGCTGCACTATTAAAGCAACTGGAAACCGGAGAACTCCGAGCCATCGCCTCAAGCAGCGCTTTTTCGCTTCTTGAGGATTTTCCCTTTGTTAGACACTTCGTTTTCTGCCACCTGACACCGAGTTTCAATGAGTTTTTCAAACGCTGCAAACCTGCTTTCGTATCTGACGAGACCTCTTATCTATATCTTATCTATAGTGACACGGATGAAACGCAGATGCACAATTGGATCGCTCAAAAGTATCCGACTGGTGACGAATTACGGCACTTATACGGTGCCATGCGAGAGGTAGTCCAATCCAATGGTGCTTCAGGGTACCCCGAAGTAGAGATGCTCGACGGGCGACTCGGAACAGCTCTGGCTGTTCAAACCGGACTCACTATCTTTGAAGAAATGCAGTGCATCACACGACATGGAGAGCCAGGACACAGATCCGTTAAACTCCTTCCTGTTCAGAAAAGTGGATTGTCTCATTCACCCACATATCTGACCGGGCAATGGATTAAACAGACGAGCCCTTCCTTTATTGAATTTCAACTAAAGGAAAACCTTGAATCTATGTGGGAGCGCATAAAAAATGAGTCTCAAAGCGCTAATAAGTCAGATTCAAACCTATGACCCGGATGCAGAAGTTGAACTTTTAGAGCGATGCTACCGCTTCGCACAAAACGCACATAAAGGACAACGTCGAAAGTCCGGACAACCCTATTTTTCACATTGTGTCAAAACTGCTCAGATACTTGCCAAGCTGCGGTTGGATACGCACACAATCTGCGCAGGACTCATGCACGATGTCCTTGAAGATACGGGCGTCACTCGCGAAGAGATGCAGGTACGCTTCGGTGCCAACATCGCTAATCTCGTCGAAGGGGTCACAAAGATTGGGCAATATAAACCCAATGTCTCTGTTCCAGTGCCTACCACCACGAACACGGTTGAGGCCCGCGTCCATCGGCAGCGTCAAGCAGAAACCTACCGGAAACTCCTCTTAGCTACAGCGGAAGATATGCGAGTGATTCTAATTAAACTCGCAGATCGACTTCATAACATGGAGACGCTGAAGTTCCTTTCTACCGAAAAATGCCAACGGGTCGCAAAAGAGACATTAGAGATTTACGCACCCATCGCACACCGATTGGGAATATGGCGTATCATGAGTCGTCTTGAAGACTTAGCATTCAAGCATCTCTATCCAGCTGAATACCGAAAAATTGCTGAACTCCTGAATCAGAAACTTACTGAGCGGGAAGCGTATTGTGAAAAGATGATTAAGCAGATTCGGCGGGAACTCGAAAAACGCAGCATTTTTGCCGATGTCCACGGTAGGACAAAGCATATCTACAGCATCTACCAGAAGATGCAGCAAAAAGGGACACCCTTCAGCGAAATCCAAGATCTCATCGGGCTCAGGATCCTCGTCAAAACCGACGTTGACTGCTATACCGCACTTGGCGTGCTCCATTACAAATGGAATTACCATCCAGACCGACTTCGGGATTGGATCGGACAGCGCAAGAACAACGGGTATCAGTCACTCCATACCACAATTCTTGATGACGGCAGACCTGTTGAGATACAGATTCGCACCTATCAGATGCATAAGATTGCTGAAGATGGCATTGCTGCACATTGGAGCTATAAAGAAGGTGTACCCACAAGCGAGCAAGGACGCTCCATTTTCGCAAGCTATAAGCAGATACTCGAAGACATACAGGAAACCCAAGATAGTCCGCATCAGTTCATAGCATCAATGAAACTTGAACTCTTCCAGGATGAGGTGTACGTCTTTTCTCCAAAGGGGGATTTGTTTACACTGCCCGCTGGCGCGACCGTAATTGATTTCGCCTATAAGATCCATACCGATGTCGGGCATACATGTGTCGGGGCAGAGGTGAATGGAAGTGTTGCCCCAATTCGACGTGTGCTTCAAAACGGAGACCAAGTTACTATTCGAACACAGGCAAATGGAAAACCGAGTCGGAGTTGGTTGCCTTATGTCAAAACCGCCACAGCGCGAAGTAAAATTAAACATTGGTTCCGCGAAAAAGACAGGGCTGATGCCTTGGAGTTGGGCAAGAAGTTTCTCGCAGCTGAGTTACGGGTCTCCTATCTTAACGCACGGGATTATCTCACTTCACCGAAACTACTCGACATTGCCAAACAACTCAAACTCAAAAACTTGGAAGAACTTTTCGTTCGGATTGGCAACGGAAACGAATCCGCTACACATGTCGTTAATTTGCTAAAACCGGAGGTGCCGAAACCCGAAACCGAGACCGCGGAAGAGGGTGACCAAGCGCGAAAAACCACACCATCCCCTGCCATCCAACTTGAAAACGACATTGATTTGGGCATGATGCGGATCATGAGGTGCTGTAATCCAATACCGGGCGATGAGGTCGTCGGTTATCTCACACGTGGACGCGGCGTTTCTGTACATAGAGCAGGCTGTATTCGCATCCTTGATGAGCCAGAAAGACTCTTGTCTGTTGAATGGCTCGACAAATCCGCCTCCAAAAACGGAAACCACCCACCTGACATCTATCCCGTTAAAATCCTCGTTGAGTGCAGCGATCAACCCGGTATGCTCGGTAAAATTACCACTGCTATCGCACAGTACAAAGTCAACATCCGTTCCGGGACCTTCCAACCCTCTACAGAACGTCTTGATTTTACTGCCTCCGACAATCTCACATTAGATGTGACAGGCGCGGAGCAACTCGAGGATGTCATGCAAGCGATTCTGCGTCTAAAGGGTGTACAACGCGTCACTCGCAAATTCTAAACACTTTTCCTACAGTAGCGTGATTCCCAACCGCGATATTTGTCTCTACTAAGCCGCAGGCATTTTTGATATAACTTTCGTAATTTTCCCGCTCCGTATACATTTGGTGCAGACACGGATTCGTTTCGTACCCACCTCGGTTTGAACTCGAATCTTTTGGAGATTCGGCAGCCAACGCCGTTTCGTGTGCCGAATTGATTTACTAATTTGATGTCCTGTTATCGGGCGTTTGCCGCAGACCGTACAGATTCGTGACATGTGTGGATCTCCTCTCTTTTTTTACTGAATCGCTTTTAAAACCTAAATATTAATAATACCACAATTAGAGGGAAAATGCAAATTTCTTTATCCGCTCAGCGAGCTCTCGGTAACGTGTTTTTAACATCGCCGATCCACACTTCCTATGCTACTCTCTCGTTCATCCTGCCACTCTACCTATAGAACCATTTTCTGATCCGGTATTTACTGACTGCTGACCGCTGACAACCATAAAATACACATGACTTTTTTCCAAGAATCTGATATACTAATATTGTGCTCTAAGACTTACGTGACCTACTTTTACACAGAGAAAAACCGATTATCATTTCCTAAGAACATATAGTGCCAAAACAGAAATATGAAAGTTGCTTATATTACTGCAGGTGCTGCCGGAATGTACTGCGGAACCTGCATACACGACAACACAATAGCCACAGTCCTGAAGAAACAGGGGCATAATGTCTCTCTCATTCCTACCTATACCCCTACCCGAACGGATGAGGCAAATGTGAGTTTAAACAGAGTCTTTTTCGGTGGCGTTAACGTCTATCTGCAACAGAAACTTTCGATTTTTAGACACACGCCATGGTCATTTGACAAACTATTGGATAATCCAACACTATTAAACGGATTAGCAAAGTTCAGCAGTTCAACAGACGCTCAAGATTTGGGGCAGCTTACAGTGTCTATGCTCCGTGCTGAGCAAGGGTATCAAAAGAAGGAATTAGCAAAATTAGTCAAATGGCTCGCTAACGAAAACAGACCTGATATCGTCTATCTCACCAATTCCATGCTCGTCGGCTTCACCAGAGAGATTAAGAAAGCATTAGGTGTACCCGTTATCTGTGCACTCCAAGGCGAAGACATCTTCCTGCAAGATCTCATTGAGCCATACAAAACAGAAGCATTAAATCTACTCCGAGAGCGTGCTGCTGACGCAGACGGTTTTGTCGCACCTTGTCGCTATTACGCACAGTTTATGGCGGACGCATATCTTAACCAGCCTCTTGATAAAATTGCCGTCGTACCGCTCGGATTAAACATGGATGGGCACGGCATACCTGTCGAAAAGCCTGAACCGCCACCCTTTATTATTGGATATTTGGCGCGTATCTGTCCTGAAAAAGGATTACATATTTTAATAGATGCTTTCCGTATAGTGACGGAAGCACTCGGTAATAACAACGTTCAATTACACGTCGCTGGATACCTTGGAAAGAAAGATGAACCCTATTTTGAGGAACTTGTAAACCAGATTCAGGCTTACGGATTATCAGACAGTTTTGTGCATTACGGTGAGGTAACGCGCACCCAAAAGATTGAATTTCTCAACCGTCTGCATGTCTTTTCGGTACCCACCGTTTACCGTGAGTCCAAAGGGTTGTCTATCATAGAGGCACTCGCCAACGGGGTCCCGGTCGTCCAACCTCATCACGGGACGTTTCCAGAGATGATGCACGCCACCGAAGGAGGAATCCTCGTTGAACCTGAATCGGCTGAAGCTCTGGCAATCGGGATCATTGAACTTCTTAACGATGTTGATCGTCGTGAGCACCTCGGAAAAACCGGACAAATCAATGTGCATCAGAAATTTAACGATGAAGTCATAGCAGAACAACTCTTAAAAGTGTTTCAAAACTATAGTGAATTATAGGAATCAGTAGACATTTCAATCTTGTCAACACATATTCGCTGCCGCTGGTAGGTTTCCTAACCTCGCTAACTCATACCCGCTTCCGCAGAAAATCGAAAAGGGAGAAATCATGGCTAAAACATGGCTCATTTTTGTTTTCATGACCGTCTCATCATGGGGACTTTACGGTGTCTTTCTACATCAGGGACAAGTCTCTATGGCAGACCCCGTGCATGGGCGCTACAAAGCGTTCCTCTTTGTTGGACTTGCCTATCTTCTCGCAGCAGTCATCGGATCTGCCCTGATGCTCATCGTTAATGGATCTGATTGGCAATTTACAGGCAAAGGTGTCTCATGGTCGTTTGTTGCCGGTATCGTCGGTGCTATTGGTGCATTTGGTGTCCTACTCGCCTTTGGTGCTGGTGGTAGACCTGCTGTTGTGATGTCCATCGTTTTTGCAGGCGCACCTATTGTAAATGCCATCGTCGCGACGCTGTCGCATCCACCCGCGGGCGGTTGGAGCGCGGTCCGTTGGCAATTTATAGCAGGCATCTTGCTCGCCGCTCTCGGTGGCTGCTTAGTTATGCTCTATAGACCCACTTCGTAACACCTCGAAAGAAAGCCGCTGAACCTGTAGCACTACTCAGTCTGCGACCAGCGGCTGTACCTCCTTTCTCTCCTGCCTTGAACCGAGATTCTCACAAAAACGCACTTTTTACTATCCTTTTCGCGCGACAAGTCTCTAATAGGCAAGAAGGGAGTGTTTTCATGTCTACAGGCGAAGCTTGCAGTCCGATATTGCCAGGTCAAGAATTAACTGACGCAACTGATGCCGAGTTAGTCGTCGCGGCACTTGCGGGGAATACACAGGCGTTTGACGTACTCGTCAACCGCTACCGACGTGCTATGTTGACGGTTGCGCAACAGATCGTCCGAAATCCTGCCGATGCAGAAGATGTTGTACAGGACGCGTTCTTGCGATCTTTTGAAGCACTTCCCCAACTCACGGATCTCAACAGGTTTGGAGCATGGCTCCACTCGATTACCCGAAATCGTGCCTTACGTTACTATAAAAAAGTCAGTCGCTATCAGCCACAGGAAGATGTGGAATTCCACTTAAATAGGGTTTCAGATACATCAGCCGCGGATCCCGCTCGTATTGTAGAACAAGAGCTAACGCAAGAGGCAGTTAGAGACGCTATAGAGACGATGCCAGATGATTATCAGGTCGTTATTCAGCTCTTTTATTGGGCAGAGATGCCCCAAAAGCGGATCGCTGAATTTTTATCCCTTCCATTGACGACTGTGAAGTGGCGACTCCACAAAGCGAAAGATCTACTTAAATCGGTTTTAGAAAAACGCGGCTACGGGACAGAAGAATGATGGACCCTGACCGCCAATTGAGGTGAAACTTATGGAACAGCCAAGACAAAACGAACTCAAAGCACTTTTTCACATGCTTGAGCACACAGCAAAGATCGCAGAAGATGCAACACTGACAGGCACCTTCAGTGGTGGTGAAGGGCAGTGCGTCTCCCAATTCAATAACGTCCTTAAACGCCTGAGCGATATAGACGCTGTGTCTGATGGGCTTTTCGACGAACTTCCTGACGATGCCTCCTTTAGTCAAATTGGGATTGCCTGCCACCAACTTGCTGCATATCTCAACGACGAATTGGAAGCCACTACCGATTTCAAGGGATGGTTCACCAGTTTTTTCGGAAAGAGATTTATGGAAAACCTAACAGAGGAAGTGGCGGATAAACCCTTCGGAGACTTGATTCGAAAAGCCGTCCCAGAGTACTTAACCGAGAGCGCATTGGAAGACATAACCGAAGTCTTTCCTGTCACATCCGGTGGAAAATTGACCGTCGATGCAGACTTCGGAGCAATTGATGTTCAAAGTGCAGAGACGGATCAGGTCGTTTCTGTCCGTGTACAACGTTCCGCACAGTTGAAAGCAGATCGCCGTGCCGGGGAAATCCTCAAGAACTTCTATGTGCAGATGATACACGAAGCATCTGATGTCAAGATTGAGGCAAAATTCAAAGGACCCGCTCGACAGTGGAACAAGATGAAAAAACGATTAGACATCCAGTTTGACATCGTTGTGCCGCGAAATTACGCTCTCGATCTGAAAACAGCAGGTGAGGACATTTCCGCTGTGGATATAACCGGGGACGTGAATGCCCAAACAAGCGACGGAGGGCTCCGCTTGCAAAATATAACCGGACGTATTGATGGAAAAACCTCCGGGGGCAATGTTGAACTTAAGACGTTCAATGGCGATGCAGAGCTTCGAACAAGTGGTGGGAATATAAACCTTGACACTGGAATCGGTGATGTCATAGCCAGAACCGCTGGTGGAAACCTACAATTTGACAATATCACCGGTGCCGTCAATGGACGCACCTCCGGCGGCGGTATCACGCTGCGAGACTGCAGCGGTGGAGCAGAGGTGAGAACCGCTGGTGGTAGTATAGAGGTAGAAAACGACGGACCCGTGCATGCCAGAACTACAGGTGGCTCTATCCGTTGCCAACTTCAAAAAGCGTCTACGAGTCACGACTTACTGTTAGATTTGGTGGCAATGGGCGGTGGAATAAATGTCTCAGTTGTCCCCGACATAGCAGCCACGGTCGAAGCAAAAGCACTCGGTGGCGCAGTAACAACAGAGCTGCCAGTGTCAGTCGAGACAGAGGGTCCCGTCAGACCTGAGCGGTTAGAGGGAACCATCAACGGCGGCGGCCCACTCTTGAAACTCCGTTCAGTTGGCGGAAGTGTCACCGTTAAAAAAACAGAAGATGATAAAGCAGAGGCATAGCATGTTCGGAATCAGGCGTAGCGAATGGAAACTTATTGGACTATTCGTATGGTTCATCGTGAGCGTGGTCATTTTTGTCGTGCTTCTGCTGCCCTTTGTTGTGCCGCAACACCAGTTAGCGCAATATATCCCTGAATGCGAGTGGCAAACAAGGTTTCAGAAACCGTGTGCTTTCTGCGGAATGAGCACTGCATTCTATGCCATTTCTCGTGGCGACCTTACCGGCGCATATTGCCTGAATCCCTTAAGCCTCTATATCTATTCTGCATTTGTGCTCAACACGTTCTGTGTAGTGCTTACCTTAAAATACACAAAAAATTGTATTAAAAATATCGGAGCAACGCTCCGCAGCGATAGCGTCTTATCATAGTTTGGAGAATAATCGTGAATATACTATCAATCCTCAGTATAGGTTGGGGGATATTGGCTATCATTGGAATGGCATTCGGTTTTATCCCCTGTTTTGGTTGGATCAATTACATTAACATTCCGTTTGCCGTTTTCGGACTACTCTTCAGCGTCCTCACCTTGGTTCTATCATCCGACAAAGAACCCGCGATTGCCGGATGCGTCCTTTGTGCCGTAGCTATTTTCTTAGGTGCCATCCGACTCGTTATAGGTTTCGGTATCTTCTAAAAAATACACATTCCTTTCGACATATCTGTTAGGCGAGGTCCCCGTGCCTCGCCGATTTCTCTGACAATATCACCACTGACCGTTGACTGCTATTCCTTCCTCCAGTAAACCACAACTTACAACCCCAACCAAGACATAAATTTTCTTGCAAAAAATTTAAACTCCTTTTATAATGCTTACATTATGCACCAAATCGCATAGCAAATCTTAACGAAAATTGTGCTGTTAAAGCGCAGTTTGTCTTACTTGCATGATCTTTATATGGAGGACAGAAAACATGAAAAGTGTTCACAATAGTCTTGTGCTATTGCTGGTAGTTGCATTTGTGTTCGTCAGTATACCAGCAACTCATGCCCAAAAATCATTAACCATCGTCTGGGCAGAATGGGACCCCGCTAACTATTTGCAGGAACTCTCGAAAGACTTCACCGCCGAAACAGGCGTTGCTGTCGATGTCATACAGATTCCGTGGCCCAGCTTCCAAGATAAGGTTTTCACCGCTTTCGTCGGAAAAAGCGATCTCTACGATATCGTCATTGGCGATAGCCAGTGGCTCGGTAGAAACTCTCAAGGTGAAAACTATATCAACCTAACCGATTGGATTAATGAAAATATTGATGTTGACTCTATCTATGGACCCGCGATGACAGCGTTCGCCGAATACCCGAAAGGCAGTGGAACCTACTGGGCATTGCCCGCAGAAGTTGATGCCGCCGGGTACGTCTATCGGAAAGACCTATTTGAAGACCCGGCTGAAATGAAGGCATTTCAAGAGAAATACGGCTACGCACTCGCACCCCCGAAAACTTATGACCAACTTCGTGATATTGCCGAATTCTTTACGCGTCCTGAGCAAGACCTTTACGGCATCGCAACGTGGTATAGCAAAGAATACGACGGAATCACCATGGGTTTCCAGCAAGTAATGTGGAGTTTTGGTGGGGCTTATGGAGACGCAAAGAACTACAAGGTCGATGGATATATCAACACTGACGATGTTGCCAAAGCACTCGAATTTTACACCGGCTTACTCAAGTTCTCTCCCCCGGATGCGCCGAACTACTATTGGGCAGAGACGCTCGGTGCCTATAACTCAGGTAAGGTAGCGATGGCGATGAATTACTTCGCCTTTTTCCCCGGTGTAGTCGATCCCAAGTCAAACGAGATTTCTCACGACAAAAGTGGTTTCTTTATAGCACCCGCCGGTCCAAAAGGACACTATATCAGCATCGGTGGACAGGGGATGTCCATTTCTTCCTATTCTAAAAATAAGGATCTTGCCAAGCAATACATGAAATGGTTTATGCAGAAACCTGTTCAGGAGAAGTGGGCGGCACTCGGCGGTTTCACTCCCCACAAAGAGGTGTTGCAGTCGGATACATTTAAGATGGCAACCCCCTTTAACGAGGCCTTCGCTGCGAGTTTCCCGTACCTTCGCGATTTCTGGGCAGTCCCAGAGTATGCAGAACTCTTAGAGGCATGCCAGACTAATTGGAGTGAAGCCATCTCCGGCATCAAGTCCGCAAAGGACGCTCTAAACGCCATCGCAAGGAAACATGAGGAAATCTTTGAGGACGCTGGCTACTACGACGAGTAAAGATCACAAGGGTGGAAGGGTAAACTATGTCACTTCCACCCTTCCCTTTCCATTCCAGCGGTGCGCTTTGAGATTGTTGCTAT
This sequence comes from Candidatus Poribacteria bacterium, assembly GCA_958295815.1. Taxonomy (GTDB): domain Bacteria; phylum Poribacteria; class WGA-4E; order WGA-4E; family WGA-3G; genus WGA-3G. Next base: position 3,586,702 of record OY282374.1, read on the forward strand.
AACATCAGAAAAAGTATGCAAACCAACCGTCCCTACACAGCGTCGCGCGGGATGAGCGACTACCAATTAAAGATGGCATTCATCATGCCTACCATGATTTTGCTCATCTTAATGAACATTTTCCCGCTCCTGTGGTCCCTATACCTGAGTTTCCATCGCTACAAAGCCTCTATGCCCGCAGCACCGAGATTTATCGGTGTTCGTAATTACACACGCCTCCTCAGTGATCCAGAAATTTGGGGCTACTTTCAAACAACCGCTTACTTCGTGATACTCGCCGTTGCCGCACAATTCTTTATCGGTTTCGGGCTGGCCTTGCTACTGAATCGAGACTTCCGGTATAAAGGTTTCGTTACAACGCTGCTCCTACTCCCGATGATGTTGTCTCCGGTTGTAGTTGGACTCTTTTGGCGTTTCATCCTTTCTTCAGATAACGCTGGTTTACTGAACTTTTTCCTCAGTCCCTTCCTAAAATCGCCGATCGGTTGGACGACCAATCCAAAAGTAGCAATGTTAGCTGTCGTGATTGTCGATACATGGATGTGGTCCCCCTTCATGATGCTGATCGCTCTGGCGGGGCTGAGTGCAGTCCCGAAGTCCCTTTATGAAGCTGCTGATGTCGATAGAGCCTCCGCGTGGTTCAAGTTTCGGGCGATAACACTCCCTCTGGTATCCCCGCTGCTGCTAATTGCCCTTCTCTTTAGAACGATGGACGCCTTCAAGATGTTTGATATCGTCTACGTCCTGACCCGTGAGGGAGGGCCCGGTACTGCCACAGAGACGGTATCAATGAACCTATATAAACTCGCCTTTCGGAACTTCAACACCGGTAAAGCCTGCGCAATGGCGTATATCTTACTCATTATTATCGTTGCACTCAGCAATATCTACGTAAAGTACCTCAATCGCGTCAAAGGAGAGGCATAGGGACTAAGTGCTTTCATTTTTCTGTAGGAGGGATCTCCGAATCCCGACATCTTCCGATGAACCAACAGAAAAATAATGCTAAATGCCCGAATAGGAAAAGTTATGCAGAATCGGAAAAGTTTCGCCCACTACCTCATCTTAGCGTTTGTTGCCATAGCAGTGATTGTCTATATCACCCCGATCTACTGGATCTTGGCAACTTCACTGAAGGGGCTGTCAGACATCACCACAAAACTTCCGAAGTTTATTTTTGATGTATCATTGGAAAACTATCAGAAGTTGATGCCTTCAGAGGGCGTACCCGGTATAACATATCTATTTCTCGCAGAGGTGCTGATAGGGCTGCTGCTCTTCGGAGTCTACTCTCTGTTTAAAGTAAAGATCCCACGTCATCTCGGCTTGATCTGGAATAGCATTTTCGTTTTAACTTGTCTCTATAGTTTTCTAACCCTCCAGCCACTGCAGACCCGTCTCCAAACGGATGCCCGGTTTAACTTTCTGCTACTGATCGTCTGCACAGTTATAGCCTATCTCTTGATGGCACCCTTCAAGAAGGCAATCGCCATCACATCCCAAACGACGAACAAACAGAGACTCATTTTTGTTCTGCCAAGTGTATTTGGGACGATAGCGATGTGCGTTGCATTGGCGAACGGTGGATCCAAATACTTTTACCAATTGCTTAACAGTATTATCATCGGTGGCGGTAGCACAATTCTTGCTGTAGGACTTGGGACGTTTGCCGCTTACGCCTTTTCCCGATTCGAGGTTGCTGGGAAAGACGACCTGCTCTTTTTTATCCTTAGCACAAGGATGTTACCCCCTGTTGTTGTGGTCATTCCAATCTATCTAATGTATAGTGCCCTCGGACTACGAGATACGCACTTTGGGCTGATTTTGCTCTATACCACCTTTAATGTCTCGTTTGCAGTTTGGTTGATGAAAGGGTTTATTGACGAGATTCCGAAGGAATACGAAGATGCGGCACTCGTTGATGGCTACTCGCGATTCCAAACTTTCATGAAGGTAATCTTACCTCAGTCTGTCACAGGCATCGCTGCAACAGCCGTATTTTGTCTCATCACAGCGTGGAACGAATTCGCGTTTGCCTTAGTCCTCACAGAGGTAGGCGGCAGAGCCGTGACCGCACCGCCTTCAATCACAAGTGCAACAGGTTCCAGCGGCATGGATTGGGGCAAAATCGCCGCAGGTACCTTTGTCTTTCTTTTACCCGTTGCTGTTTTCACTTTCTTAATGCGAAACCACCTGCTCCGAGGCGTTACATTCGGCGCAGTAAAAAAATAAAAACAAACTTCCTAATATAACATTAATTTGATAAAATAATAGCACGCACCGGATTTCGTCTTTCTGTAGGAGGGATCTCCGAATCCCGATCTTCTGATAACTGGAACTCTTGTAGGAGGGATCTCCGTATCCCGACCACCGATAGTTGACCGCCGATCGCCAACCGCTAAAGGAACAAACGGAGGACACCAAAATGAACAAACCGACACTGCAACTCACCGATGAAGAAATGCGAGACTTCATCATCAACGGTTACGTCAAGATAAAGACCGATTTCCCGCCGAGTTTCCATGAGAATGTCCGTCAACAACTCGATACAATGTTTGAAGAAATCGGGAATTTGGGAAATAACGTGTTGCCACTCATTCCCGAAATTCAAGAGGTCTTTGACCATCCGACTGTTCACGGCGCAATGCAAGGCGTGCTCGGTAAAGACTACGTGATGCACTCACACCGATACTGCCATTTCAACCAACAAGGCAGCGAAGGTCAGAATTTCCATAAAGATAGCTACGAAGGCGATGAACAGATCCGCCGCCACAAATGCCGCTGGACCATGGCGTTCTATTATCCGCAGGACGTCACAGAAGATATGGGACCTACCGCCGTCCTGCCGGGTTCGCAATACTATGAAACTGGTGAAAGCGCACACAAACAGCCGGACCTTGCACTCACTGGTGAAGCCGGAACAGTGACCATTGTCCACTACGACCTGTGGCACCGCGCAATGCCAAATAGCAGTGACAAGAAACGCTACATGTTAAAGTTTCTCTTTATCCGACTTGATGAACCGCAAGCACCGACATGGAACAGTGATACCGCCGACTGGCGTGATCTCAGCAACACAGCTGACTCCGAACATCCAGAATTATGGGAATCCCTATGGGACTGGTCCTACGGAAAACAGAACGGGGACGCCAACGGTGTTTCTCACACTGAGGTCGATACCCTCATCGGGAACTTGGATAGCAATAATGAGAGAGATAGACTAAATGCTGCTTATCGTTTGGGGCGGGTTGGTGCCGCTGCCGTACCTGCTTTGAATCAAGCGTTGCATAGTAGATCTGATGCCATCCGCGAATATGCCGGATACGCTTTGAGTCTTATTGGCGAACCCGCGATACCAACGCTCATCGACGCCATACAAGAAGCGGATGAATCAGTCCGAGCAAGTGCGACGTTTGCCTTAGCTGATATGGGAAAAGCTGCGGGAGAAGCGATACCCGTGCTAACGCGTACCGCACAGGATCCCTCCGAATGGGTCCGGCGACACGCTACAGAGGGATTAGGACTCATCGGACAACAGGTCTCCGAGGATATAGATTTATCTGAGGTAGTGCAGGTCTTAACGGCTGGATTACGTGACGACTATCACTGGGTGCGTGATAACGCCGCTCGCTCCTTAGCGAAATTAGGCACAACTGCTGAACCCGCGATTCCTGCCCTTGTCGCGCAACTCGAAGACGAGAACCGATATGTCCGTTTCCACGCCGCGATGGCATTAAAGCAGATTAAGACCCCAGAAGCACAGGAAGCCCTCTTTAACCATCTATTTGCGTCCCGTTGGTGCGCCTTAACAACAAACGACAGGCCTTACTAACGAAAGCATAAAAATATAGGCGAGGTTTCCGTGCCTCGCCACCAACTGTTTACAAACCGTGTTAGGCGAGGTTTCCGTGCCTCGTCCTTCTAACACTTACAGTTTTTAACCCCACCATTTGTCTCTACATAAACCCTCCATGTCCTTGTAGGTTGGGTTGAAGGGAAAAAAGAAGCGTCGCTCAAGAGGAGTTCTTCAACTGCGTTAACGAATTATCCTGTGACTTGAGATAGGCGTTCGGGTCATGATACAATGCTCCCTCTGGAAGCCATTCCCATAACGCCCCCAAACTCTTTCGTATCCGTTCCACATAGAACTCTGGAATTTCTGTGGTTTCCCCTTCAAGAAATGGTCGGAACTGCGGGTCCTCATCCAACCGTCTCCGTATTTCACGGTAGTACTTGAGCTGCTCAAACCATGGCAAAACCCGGATAATGTTCAGCCATCGGGCGGTGGAGTGTGGAATCGCCTTGTAACCGTTATAGAGGCTTTGCCATGAAATGTTATGTTTAATCAAATCAATAACGTTATCATAAAAGGCATCCCAGGTATAGTTTTTCGGCTTGATATTCATCCCACGCTTGCTGTCAAGAAAATAAAAGGGTATAGGAAGGACACGATCCTCTCGTTGATATTCAAGGTTCAAGGGTGCTGCCTGTCCGTATGCTGTCAATAGTAAATAAGCGGGATAGGCACCCGGTGTTGTATCGAGGAAGTGTTTCGTGAGTCCAAAGGGTTCTGCCCCTTCGTCAATATCGAGTCCGAACACGAAATTAGTTTGGACGTACGGAACGTATCTGAGAATCATGTTCACTTGCTCTGAGACCTGTCGGACTTTGTCGATGCCGCTATGTTTCCCTGTTTTCGATTTGTTCCCGAAGTCTTGCCACGACTCAATCCCGGGCAACATCATCTTAAACCCATTTCGATTCAGCCGTTTCATGTGAGGTTCCGAAAGGATCGACAAACTGGTCTCGGCGATGAAGTCTATACTACCTGGCGGCACTGCCTCTTCAATCGCAGACAAGTAATCGTCGAATCGGATACCGAAATTGGGATCGTGCCATCCAACGAGCGGACGCTTATACTTCCCTAAAAGGAAACGTAGGTCTGCTTTGATGACATCAAAGTCCAGAGGTTGATACGGGATAACTGAATCAATACAAAAACTACATGTGTATGGACACCCCATACTACCGAGAATCGGAATCGCCTTAATCCATGGTGCTTTATGGAGAGCAAGTTCTATGAACTTCCAACGCTCTTGCACGCCCGGGAGTGTCACAGGTTGACCGTTCGCCGAGAGTTCAATGCCGATGGGGCGATGTGGAGAACAATCCTGCAAGAGATCACGGATAACAGTTTGGTCAGTGAAACCGAGAACATAGTCGAAATACTTCTGGGCATCTTGCGGGTAGCAGCGCGCGTGCGGACCGCCAAGCGCGGTAACCGCGCCTCGGGATCGGAAGAGGTTGCTCAAGGCGTATGCGAGTTGGGCTCCCTGCGTGAACGTTCCTATGATAACAAGGTCAAGTGTTTCTGGTAATTCTTCAAGAATATCTTCAAGGCCAGTATAACACACATAGTTGACAGTATGTCCCTCTGCCTCGCACCACGTGGCGATGGTTTGGGGCATAATGCTTGCCAAATTAGCGTGCATTGTCCGTGCCCACAGATTTCGCGTGGGACCTTTGGCAACAAGGTCAAGGACACCTATTTGGAGTTTTCGCATAGCCGTTCACTCCTTATCGGGAAATTTTTCCTGAATAACGTGAGTTGGGTAGGGAAAAACACAACTTCGTATGGATCCTACCTGAGATCCAATATTGATCGCCGAATTTCTTCACCTAGTTGCCGATACAATTCTTGTTTTTGATCTATTCCTTCAAAGGCACTGAAATCAATTGAAAGTTAGACTTCTTATATTTCATAGTGTTCCTTTTCAACTATCTTCAGCAGAAATCCGACAGTGCTACAGATGTTACAAGCGATAAAGTTGCAGGTTTCAATATCATGGATATGACCATAGTATACCTCATATATCGAAAAGGTTGTACTTTTTTATAAGATGCCCATCCGAAAGTATAGACATCTATTAGCAAAAGCAACGGCGACTGTCCTATACCAGTAACGCTATAACTTAAAAATAGATAGGCGAGGTTTCAACCTCGCCTATCTTCCATGAAACCCAACTTCCTACTACTTCCGAATCAACATCTTCCGTGTAGCCGTAAAATCTCCTGCTGAGAGCGTATAAAAATAGACCCCACTTGCCACAGGTTCACCCAACGCATTCCTGCCATCCCAATACGCCGCACGACTCCGGTTCTGATAGATACCAGCAGCTTGATGTCCAAGTTCCAAGTTCCGGACGATCGTTCCACGCACATTATAGATGGTGATTCGCACATTTGCTGACTTCGACAACTGATAGGGTATCCACGTCTCCGGGTTAAACGGATTCGGATAGTTCGCTAAGAGGACTGTCTCCTTCGGGGTCAATACAGTCAAGAGTTGCTCTAAGAAACCGATACCCCGCAGCGATGTCGCATCGGTCAGGTCTAAGTATGCTGCTTCAGAAAGCCACTTCTGGATGTCTGAAGCGGTAAACATTTTGAATGCCTCTGGATGTAAGAACGGTGCGGCAGCGGAATTATTACCGAAAGCACCCGCCACTCTGACGAGATCTCTAATGTCAACCACTGCATCTCCGTTGACATCCGCAGGGTTTTGCCCAGTTTTGCCGAAGTTGGTAGCGACTAACACCAAATCTTGAATGTTGACGGTTCCATCGGCATTGATATCCTCTGCCAGTCTCGGTGGTACACTTATCTCCGCCGCTTCTATACTCGGACGTGCGCCTATACCCTCACTATCTGACAGCAGCACATTCGATAACGTTATCGTTGAATCTTTGACGGCAATCACCTCGAATGTCACTGTAGCGAGTGTGCCATCACCATCTCGCTCTCCAGATTGTGATGATGATGCAAGTGTCACGGTATTCCCTTCAGCGGCAGGTGGTAGGAAGAATGCTGATGTTGACAGATAGTCGCCATTAGCACTACTAACATATCGGAGCGCAGCAGCATCATAAGAAATAGTCGCCTGATAGCCTGCCACATTTTCCCCACTAACAATGTTCAGAGAGAATGTAAGCTGCTCCCCAACAGCCGGTGACGGCACCATAGAAGGCGAAACGCTTACCGTAGTGTCCATAGCATCAGCAATAGGTGTAGAGATCTCAATATCCACCTCAACGAGGTTTGTGAGGATTGCCAGAGGAGATGAATCTTCGATTGGGTTCCCCGTAAGCCGTAATCTTTCCAGATTCACCAACTCAGCGAGTGGAGCTACATCGCGAATCCCATTTCCTCTGAGCCCTAACACCGTCAATTGAGTCAATCCCGCAAGTGGACTCACATCACTTATCTCATTATTATTCAGATGTAACGCTTCTAACTGTGTTAATTGGGCAAGTGGAGCTACATTGCTGATTTCATTATTACTGAGACCCAATTGTTCTAACTGAGTTAAACCCGCGAGTGGAGATACGTCATTGATCTCATTACTTATCAGGTTTATCCACTCTAACTGTGTCAAATTTGTGAGAGGACTCAAGTCATTGATTCCATTACCACTGAGATTTAGCCATTCTAACTGAGTGGCGTGTTCCAACCCAGTGAGATTTGTTAGCTGACGATTACTGACATCCAAGCGCGTTAATCTTTGCAGCCCTTGTTCAGTAATAGTAGCATTTGCAGCTAAGTCCAACGCTTCTCGCACGACTGTCGCTAAACCGCTATCCGGTATCAGATCTTTAGTAACAGTCTCTGTAGGCGGCGCAGTGATCTCAACATCCACATTGCTGAGTTTTGTGATACTCGCAAGTGGTGACGTATCCGTAATCGGATTTCCTGCCAGATGTAAGAGTCTCAGATTAATCAAACCAGCGAGGGGGCTTACGTCTTGAATCTGATTATTTTTGAGAGATAACCTATTTAACTTACTCAGGCTTGAGAGTGGAGTCACGTCTCGGATTTGATTATCTCGGAGATATAACCACTCTAACTGTGTCAATTCAGCAAGTGGACTTATGTCTTGAATCTGATTATCTTCGAGAACTAATTTCTGTAACTGTGTCAATCCAGCGAATGGAGTCACGTCTTGGATTTGATTAGACTCGAGAATTAACCACTCTAACTGCGTGGCGTATTCCAGACCAGTGTAGCTGGTTATCTGTTGATTACTGGCATTCAAGAACGTTAAGCTCCGCAGGACTTGTTTCGTGATCGGGGCATTTGGTGCTAATTCCAATGTCTTTCGCACTGCTGCCGCTAAATTCGGATCAGGTATCACGCCTTTATTGACAGGGGCAGTGATCTCAACATCCACGTCAACGAGTTTTGTAAGACTCGCAAGTGGTGACGTATCCGTAATCGGGTTTCCAGCAAGGAATACCGTTTTCAAGTTCACCAACCCCGCGAGTGGGCTTACGTCTCGGATTTGATTATCTCGGAGAACTAACCATTCTAACTGGGTCAATCCAGCGAGTGGTGTCACATCACGGATTTGATTAGAACCGAGAATTAATTCCTCTAACTGACTCAAATCTGACAACGGACTCAAATCTCGAATTTGATTTCCATGAAGAATAAGCAATTCTAACTGTGTCGCGTGTTCCAATCCAGTTAGGTTCGTTATCTGCTCATTATTGGCTTGTAGGCGCTTTAGTCCTTGCATCGCCTGTTTGGTGATGGGTGTGTTTGGTCTTAACTTCAATTTTTCTCGCACTGCCGACGCTAAATTTGGATCAGGTACCACGCCTTTATTGACAGGGGCAGTGATCTCAACATCCACGTCAACGAGTTTTGTAAGACTCGCAAGTGGTGAGGTATCCGTAATTGGATTCCCCGCAAGGTATAACTCTTTTAGATTTGTCAATTCTGCGAGTGGAGATACATCACGGATTTGATTCGTCCTGAGATTTAGAATCACTAACTGTGTCAATCCTGCGAGTGAGGATACGTCGCTGATTTGATTTTGAATGAGATATAACTCCTCTAACCGCGCCAATCCCATAAGCGGACTTACATCGCTGATTTGATTCGCCCTAAGATTTAACCATTCTAATTGCGTCAATCTTGCGAGTGGAGATATATCGCTGATATGATTGTCGGCAAGCCATAGCAACTTTAACTGTGTCAATCCAGCTAGGGAACGCACGTCACTGATTTGATTGTCTTCGAGAATTAATCCCTGTAGTCGTGTTAACCTTGCCAGAGAGTTCAGGTTCCTGATTTGATTGCCCCTGAGATCTAATTCCACTAAGTTCGTTGCATGTTCCAATCCAGTAAGGTCCTTTATCTGGCGATTGTCAGCATCCAGAGATTTTAATCGTTGCATAACTTGTTGCGTGATCGTTGCATTTGATGCTAACCCCAATTTTTCTCGCACTGCCGCCGCTAAACCAGCATCAGGTATAACGCCTTTACTAACGGGTCGAGTAGGCTGAGTAGTAATCTTAACATCCACATTAACAAGATTAGTGAGCTTCGCAAGCGGCGATGTATCCGTAATCGGATTCCCCGCAAGATTTAAGTGTGTAAGATTTACTAATCCAGAGAGTGGGGTTACATCACGGATAAGATTATTTGCGAGAAAAAGGTGCGTAAGTTGTGTCAATCCTTTAAGCGGACTCACGTCTCGGATTTGATTATCAGCGAGGTTTAACCGCTTTATCTGGGGCAATCTGTCGAGTGAACTCACATTACTGATTTGATTATTAGAGATTCCTAACCATTGTAACTCAGACAATCCTATGAGTGAACTCATATCACGGATTTGATTGCCATCAAGATATAACTCCCATAAGGTTAAACTTTTCAACGGACTTAGGTCATTGATTTGATTATTTGTCAGTACTAACCACTTCACCTGTGTTAACTTGGTGAGAGGTTTGAGGTTACTGATTATATTATCTCCAAGAATTAACTGATTCAACTGTGTCAAGTTAGCGATAGGTCTGAGATCGCTGATTTGATTGCTGGCGAGATGTAACGTCTTTAACTGTGTCAGGTTAGCGATAGGTCTGAGATCGCTGATTTGATTGCGAATGAGACCTAAATGTTGTAATTGCGAGGCGTGTTCCAATCCAGTAAGGTTCCTTATCTGGGTATCTATAGCTGTAAATCCTTCTAACCTTTGCATATCCTGTCTGGTGATACGCGCATTAGGTGCTAAACCCAATGCACCTCGCAATGCTTCCGCTAAATTTGGATCGGGCACGTTTATCGCCTGTGCAGATGCAATGTGCGGTATCCAACAACTGAACACAACAAAAATAACAAGTAATCTGAAATACTTTTTCACGATTTTTCCTCCATTTAAAACTCAGTTAAGTCGTTCTGCCATTTGTAAGAGTGGTACACATCTCTACCACTTCTTAAATCAGCAGGGCATATATTACGTGAATTCGATAAAGTGTCTGTGTAGCGGGAACTGTTAGTTTGCCGCGCACGTTCTGAATTATCTAAGAAACGGAACCTGTGCGTTATCAAGATTCGCTGCGTATAGAGATCAAAAGCCCAGAGGGACGATAGGTATATAGAAAGCCATCGAAAAAGGTGTTGGTTAAACTCTCTAAAATCATTAAACTGCAATATATTATACTATAATATAAAAAATAGAAAAGGTTCAATATGACTATAATGCCATAATTTGACTTATAAGGCGACTTAAATCTGCAGAAAATAGTGATAGCGAAACCCAACTTCTGATCTGACCACTAATTTCCTGCAAACCCTCTAATCCTGTAAATCTTGGTTCAGACAACAAAAAAGGCGAGGTTTCAAAACCTCGCCTACTGATTGCTGACCACTTACAGCGTATAAAAACACTTTTCGTCTACATCATAAACCACATACCCATTCGGCCCGCGAATATTCCAAGAAGCGCACCGGCGAGCACATCCGTCGGATAGTGAACGCCAAGATATACACGCGCCACGCCAACTAGAGTTCCCCAGCAGAGCATCGGAGTTTGTAAAATTGGGAAGGTGTTCGACAACAACATTATCATCAAGAAAGCAGACGCAGTGTGTCCAGATGGAAAACTAAATCGATCCGGTGGACGCACCCGAAATTCAACATCAACAATCCGTTCATACGGACGATCGCGCTTCATTGATTGTTTGAGGAAGTGATATAAAAGTCTCTCAAGCGGAAATGCGAGTACCGCTGACAGGAAAAGTGGCTTGCTGACGGCTGAACCGAAAGTCAAGTGCACATATAACACCAGAAATGGATATAGACACCCGTTAGCACTCCAAGAGATGACGCGAAATGAGCAATTCAGGATTCTTCTATCGCCCCAACCAAAGATACGGTGAAACAGCAACGTATCCCATCGGGTTAGACTATTTGTAAATTCTCTAAGCATAGTTTGCAAAGTGAGCAGGTCCTTTTACAACCAAAACCTACTATATCTTTTATCTCCATCTGTATTATCAGAATATATTTGACAAAACATTTTATGATTTATCTGACGCTACCGAATTACTGCCAGAATACACATCATCTCTTCTACTTTTCCGATTGGAATTAAAACTGTCCCTCGAACCTCGCCCACCTGCAATTTACAACTTATAACTCTACAAAGAATGTGGATCCACATAATCAACAAGATCCCGAAGTGCGATGACGCTATAGTCATTTTCCGCAAGATACGCCATATAGGCTTCAAATTGCGCTGGCTCTGTGTGAACCCATGAATGCTCGATGTCCGGTACCCCGTGGAACGTCAGAATCGCTATGTTTCCGTCTTTCGCTTGCGCAAGTGCCCACTCAAAATCTTCAAAACTCCAATGCGGACCAGAAGCTCCCGTTGTCGGAATTAAGAGTGGATCGTGTCGATTCGGGTCATAGGCAGGTCCGCGTCCCCCTTCACCGTCATAAGGAAACTCTGGGGCAACACCGCGTCGGGCAAAATCGAAACCGTGTTCACCAATTACCTCAACAGCAGCTTCACCGTGGCTATAACCCGGATAACAAAACGTCGTTGGTTTCGATATACCATACGTCTCGCAACACGCATCAATATGTAATAAATCCGCGCTAAGTTCCGACGCAGACTGCTGGGTTACGTTCCTGTGGTGCCGCGTGTGATTACCAATCTCGAAACCCGAATCGTGTAACCCACGTACTTCTTCCCATGTCATATAGGCTTCTTTGTTTGTGAGAAAATTCAGTCCTTCAGTAATATAGAAGGTCGCACCGAAACCGTATTTACTTAGGAGTGGACCTACAAAAGTCGCCTGCGATTTGCAGCCATCGTCAAAGGTAAGTACAACGAGTTTATCAGGGATTCTTTTCTTTGAGGCGTTTACCATGCTTTAACTTCTGTCGATAAAAAAACAAGTGTTTTCAGATCCTAATGCCATAAGGACCTGGCATCACTTGCTCTTGACATACTCCCCCACTAAAGTATGGGGGATTCTTATAATCCCTCATCCGCGAGGCAGATTGTGGTATCAACACAGGTTGCTTTCACAAGAAAGTCTGACACCTGCTCCGCCAAGTTGGACAATGCCCTGCCCAAGACGCCCTCTTATCCTTTAGGGACTTCGGGCAGCAAGTAGATTTTTTGTGAAGTGGCGCACCTGACTCTGATTTAGTGCGTTTTACAGTCGTCCTTTTTACCAGACACCCCTACACAACTGGAGATGACTCGCTTCTCCAAGGGATTGTTATCAATCCGCTCGCATTGATTGAGTGTTCTTGACACTACCGCCTTGCTCAGCCTTACGTAGTGGTTAAAAACTGTCTATTACAGAAATCCTGTTTTTTTGGCTTTAAGGTCTCCACTCTCAAAGTTTTACCAGTTACCAGTCTTTAACCCCTGTTTAGCGGGTAGGCAGACACGTAACCAAGCGGTTACGCTAAACATGTCTGCCAACTGGTCCTAAATAGTATAGCAGAACGTAGAAAAAATATCAACACTTTTTTAGTATATCACGCTTTGCTCTGATATACGAGGGCGAGTCTCTATCCAGATCTAAAGATTCACGAGTTAGACTCGGAAACTTTGATAAATCCGTTTTAGGTAGCAATTTGAATTATCTAAAAAGATTCATGCTGTCCTGCGTGTGATAGCACCCAACGCCTAAATGCGTGGGCTTCGGTTTCATAGCGACTGCGGTTTTCTCGTAGAGTCTACCGTCTTATTTTCGCTCCACCTGTGGGCATTTCCCTACGCAAAACGTAGGCATATCGTCAAGGAACGGCTATCCCTGCCCGCAAAATGTTTATCGCAGCGTTAATGTCTCTATCGTGGTGTGAACCACATTCAGAGCATATCCACTGCCTATCATTCAGAGTGAGGGTTTCGTTATGAAACCCACAATCACTACAAGGTTTCGTTGTAGCTGTCCATTGACCGACTTGTTTGAAAAGACGTTTATGTTTTTGACACTTATACTTCAATATCTCAACAAACTGGTAGAAGGCGAGGTCAGAGACTTTACGTCCCCACAGGCGTTTCATACCCTCAAGGTTCAACGTCTCAAGGACTATCGTATCAAACTTCTTACAAAGTTTACTTGCAAGTTGCCAATGAAAGTCGTTGCGTTGGTTGGCTATTTTCCGATAGAGACGTGCGAGTTCTCGGACACACCACCACCAGCGATTAGAACCTTTCTTTTTCCGAGAAAGTTCTTTGTTGAGACTACGAAGTTTGTTCAAGGACTGTTTCAAAGGTTGTGGGTGTTGTATCTTCTCATCCGTGCTAAGTGTCAAGTATGCGTCTTTCATACCGGATTTGGTCTGGGAATAGACCAAATCCATTCCTTGTATTACATTGTCTGCCCCAACGCTTTGACCTGTTGCTGGCAATGGTTTAGAATCTGTGTAGGTTGTTGTGATACAAAGCCAATAATGACCACAAGTGTCTCGTTTGATTGTGATACGGACCAACGTGCCATGCCATTGACGGTGCTTATGAAACGTGTAAGGCACTTTATCAAACTGCCACTTCCGTGTTTTAGGATTCCATTTACGCAACGTCAAGGTGATATGATTGTTAGTGAGTTTATATCCAGCTTGTTTAAGGGTAAGAGACTTAAACTTATGACGAGGTTTGATATGGGGTTTACCACCGAGTTTATTGAAAAAGCGTTGATACGCATTATCAATACGTTCCAACTCTGCTTGGATCGCTTGGCTTGGCAAAGACTGCCAATGTGGATGCGTGCTGCGTTTCAAATCCTTCGCATGTTGACACATTGCAGCGTAGTTGGCATACGACAAGCCGTCTTTGTATCTTTGGTCTTGCCACTTATGGAAGTATTCATGCACTTGCCACATATCGTCAAGCAAATTGCCAATGCTAATTGTATTGGATTGATTGTATATCTTATACTTATAGGTTTTCATGGTATATCAAGTCTCAAGTTTTTAACCCCGTTGAAGTGGGTAGGCAGACACAGAACCTTGCGATTCTGCTTCAACTGTCTGCCAACTTGATACTATCATTATTCCACGAATTGACTGTATTTGTCAAACTTATTTCACAGGGGTTATGCCTTTAGCGGGCTTATATCCCAAACCTAAAGAATTGGGCTTTACGCCCGAATGCCCGTAAAATAATTATAACCATATTCGCCGTTTAAATGAAAATAAAAATACATAACTTATAACCCGACGAATGCCACACGCGCATTCGGCGTTGATTCCAACTTATAACCGACAACTGTCTGTAGGAGGGAACTCAGATTCCCGACCACCACCGAATTGCCAACTGCTAATTCCTGACCGCCATCTGTAGGGGATCTCCGCATCCTGACATTTAACTTATAACTAACTACCAACAACTTATAACCCATAACCAACAACCCAAGAAACATTTGACAAAATTTCTCAGATAGCCTAAGATATTAACAACGGAGGTGAAAACCATGATTGATCGACGCGCATTTCTAAAATCGATGGCAAGCTTGACAACAGGCGTTCTGCTGTCATCAGCGTGTGCAGAAGGAGATGAAGCAAATGTTGCCAGCGACCGCTTAGGCACCCTCCTACCAACCCGTAGGTTCGGTCGCACAGGAGAGGCAGTAACAATGCTCGCCGTCGGCGGATGGCATATTGGAGGGATGTCTGAAACAGAAGCCCAAAAAACGATTGAGACAGCACTTGAAGGCGGGGTCAGATTCTTTGATAGCGCAGAATCTTATCAATCCGGCGGCAGTGAGAGTCGCTTGGGAAAACTACTGGTTCCAAAGTACCGAGATGATGTTTTTCTTATGACGAAAACAACCGCAACTACTGCTGAAGGGGCTTGGAAACATCTTGAAAACTCACTCTCACGACTAAATACCGATCAACTCGATCTCTGGCAGGTACATTCGATCCAGAATCCAGCAGACGTAGATAAACGGGTTGATAATGGCATTCTTGATGTGATGCTCGAGGCAAAGGAAACTGGAAAAACGCGTTATATCGGATTCACTGGACATGCCAGTCCCGCAGCCCATGAACGGATGCTTGAACACACCGATATTTTCGATGCCTGCCAATTAGCAGTGAACCTTGTTGATGTCAGTTACGAGAGTTTCATCGAAAGAGTCGTCCCGACGCTCGTTGAACGCAATATCGGTGTAATTGGCATGAAATCACTCGCAAACGGAGGCTTTTTCGGGGGATCGCAGCACGGCAGACACGGTGAAAACCCGAAAGTTGTCCCAGATCGTATCAGCGTCTCTGAAGCGATTCGTTTCGTCTGGTCACTACCCGTGAGCACACTCGTTACCGGTCCAGACAATGCTAAGCAGATGCAAGAGAAAATTGACATCGCCAAGGAATTCACAGGCATGGGAGACACTGAACGGCAGGCGTTGATAGATAAGGTCGAGGATATGGCTGGGACAACGGTTGAGTTCTACAAAGCCTAATGTTTACCAGCATAAGTTGCAAGTCTATAAAGAGCACCTCATGCGGACCTTTGTTCTCTCGTCTGTGCTTATCTGTCTATGTATCCGTGCGGCGGCAGATGTCCAATTTACGGATGCCACCGATGTATCCGGACTCACATTTCAACACTTCACAGGGGCAACGGGTGAGCGGTATCTGCCTGAAACAATGGGGGCTGGATGCGCATTCTTGGACTACGATGCTGACGGTAATTTGGACATTCTGCTCGCAAATGGGACAGCGTGGACACCCGCAGATGAAACTGATACACCGCGACTCTACAGGAACACCGGGAACGGGCAGTTCATTGACACTACCGAATCAGCGAAGTTAAACGTCCCAATGTACGGTATGGGGATAACAGTCGCTGATTACGACAACGATGCCGATGCGGACATCTATTTTACCAATGTAGGCGAAAACCGGCTCTTTCGCAATAACGGAGATCGAACCTTCACAGATGTCACCGAATTCGCAGAAGTCGGCGGAACAAGTTGGTCAACAAGTGCTGCCTTCTTTGATGCCGACAACGACGGTTGGCTTGATCTTTTCGTTTGCAACTACGTTGAATGGACACCTGAGACAGATGTGCCGTGTACGGTAAATTCTACTGTTGACAACAAGCGATACCGCACCTATTGCACACCAACTGTCTATACTGGGCAGTCCTGTCGGTTCTATCACAATCAAGGCGACGGCAAGTTTATTGACCGCACATCGCAAGCTGGGCTATATAATCCAATTGGCAAATCTCTCGGGGTTACCCTTTTGGATTACAATCATGACGGATGGCTTGATCTCGCTGTCGCGAACGATACCGAACCCAATTTTCTCTATCGAAATAACGGCGACGGCACATTCACCGATGAAGCCCTCGTTATGGGAGTCGCGTTCAGTGAGACAGGGAAAGCCCGTGGAAGCATGGGGATCGCTGCAGCGGATGTCTACAACACTGGCGGTACCGCAATTGCCATCGGCAATTTCAGCAATGAGAAAACGGCGTTTTTTTACGCAAAACCGGGCGACCTGTATTTCACCGATAGAGCAGATCGTGTCCAGATTGGCAATGTAAGTTACCGTTCATTAACCTTCGGCACCTTGTTTTTCGATTGCGACTTAGATGGCGCGCTCGACCTGTTTTGCGCTAATGGGCATATTGAACCGGAGGTACTCCGCTACCAACAACATATACCGTATGCGCAACTCCCTTCGCTCTTCCGAAATCAAGGAGATGGGGCATTTCGAGATATTACTAAGCAAGCCGGACTCGTTCGTGCAGGCGTTGGACGCGGATGTGCTTATGGCGATTACGACAATGATGGCGATCTCGACCTCCTCGTAAGCAATAACGGTGTTAAAGACGAATACAGTCGCGTATGGCTCTTACGAAATGATACCGAACCGCAGTCTAATTATCTGCGAGTGAAAACAGTTGGTGCCCGTGGTAATCGAGATGGAATCGGCGCAAAAGTCCGAGTGACATCCGGCAATACCGTCCAGTACCAGATAGTCCGCACTGGTAGCAGTTACTGTTCTCAAAGCGAGATGACTTTGACTTTCGGATTAGGAAAAAATGAAACGGTGGCGCACCTTGAAATTCGATGGCTCTCTGGCGAAATAGACCGATACGTGGAACTCAAAGCAAATCAGATGATAGAGGTAGTCGAAGGAGCATCCAAAAAATGAAGCTAAAAATATATGGATGTCTCTTTCTGGCAGTTTTAGGATGCGTGAGTGGGTGCCAAAGTAACGAGCGGACACCGGTCGAAAAAAAATCCGCATCCGTGACATCCACTAAGCCAACGACTTCACCCTCTGCTGAGGACTACAACAACAGTGGAACCGTCTATCAACGCGCTGGGAGACTCCAAGAGGCAGTATCGGCTTACCAACAGGCTATTGCGTTGAAGCCGACATTGGTGGAGGCACACCACAATTTAGGCACGGTCTATGTGATGCAAGGGAAACTTATTGAAGCGATTGCCGCATACAAGCGCGTAGCTCAGTTAAGACCCGACATGGCGGAGGCTTATGTCGATTTAGGCAGGGCTTATGGATTCGCAGGACAACTAGATGAAGCGATTGCCGAGTACCAGAAAGCTCTAACGCGAGACGACACACTCCCTCATGCACATTACGGAATCGGAGTCGCATACAGACACAAAGGCGTGTTCCCGGAAGCCATCACTGCATTTGAAAAAGCAATAGGTTTTCAACCAGATTTTCCAGAGGCACTGATGCAGCTTGGCTACGTCTATCGAGATACGGAGCAGTTCACAGAAGCATTAGAAGCCTTTACGACAATCACACAAATCTATCCTAAGAGCGCGCAGGCATATCATGAACTCGGTGTATGCCATACAAACCAGGGGACCTACCCAGAGGCTATCAAGGCTTTTGAAAGAGCCTTACAACTAAGTCCGGATTCGGCTGAGACACGTAACATGCTACGGGTCGCACAAGCACGTATCTCACGTTAGAAATAATATCGCATTACCCGGATCCATATTTTGTACGAGTGAGTTCTACTCGCGACTCCCATTTCTATTTCCAAACGTCACACGGAAACACCGTTTCCGTCCTCACTTCAATGCTTCAACAAGCAATTTGCGGGTTTTGAAGCACTTGATAGAAAATTTGAACCTATTTATTACCAGTTTGTCTAATTTAATAGTTACGTGTGTTAACTCACTGGCACAGTTTCTATAATAACTGTCAGGACTTACGCACTGCGATTTCCTACGGCTTCGCTATAAAAAGAACGGCTTTTCAATGTTAACACGGAGATGAATGGAAATTGATTATGGAGGAGGAGGAAAAAAATGCGTCAGGTTACATTTTTCACGGTATTGATAGCGGTATTTACCGCAACGACCTTTCTCAGCTATGCTGCTGATATTGAGGATGGGCTTTGGATGTATCTACCCTTGAACGAGGGAGCAGGACAACAAGTTAAAGACCACGGTCCAAACGAATTTGACACAGAACTGAGTAAGACCCCACCGAAATGGGTCGACGCCAAGCATGAAAAGCTCAAAAAAGTCACGGAGTTTGACGGCAAGGCAACCTACGTCAAAATTGATATGGAGGGTCAGGGGAAGGACATCGACTCTCATTTTGGTAAGGATGGCATGACCATCTGTGCATGGGTAAAAGTCCTAAAAGTCGGGACCGATGGCCATGGACAAACACGTCAGCCTATCGTTATGAAAGGTGCTGGTGGAATGTGGGAATTCTCGCTCTATATCTACGACGATTTCGGTGCGGGTATGTCGGTTTGGAACTGCGGAGGTGGCGGCGTTTCAGAACCACACACTGCAGGCACTGCACCGGTGAATACTTGGATCCACCAATGCGGTACCTTTAAACTAAAAGAAGGGGTCCGCGTTTATGTAGATGGAGACAAAGATGCAGTCGCAGAGGCAGCTGATGGCGGTGGTGCCTGCGAGACAGGCACTCGACCCGTGTTTGTCGCGCACCGCGAAGATGGACAGTGGCTAAATGCTGTTATCGCTGAGGTTTATATGTGGGAAAGGGTCATTGATATTGATGAGATGAATCTTGCCATGAACACAATTGGCGGGTTAGAGGTCCAACCGGGAGGGAAGCTGACAACCAGTTGGGGCAATATAAAACGCCGCTGACCTTTTTATTTAGCAGGGGCGGGCGGAAACTCGTCCGTCCCTTATACCTTCCTTAAAACCTACCGTTTCTATTCCCCTAAATGACTCGCAACCAGCGTTAAATCCAAGACATTCACTACACTGTCCCCATTAACATCGGATGCCACAGAACCCTTCTGACCAAAGCGTACTGCCACCAACGTCAGATCCAGAATGTTGACAACCCCATCCTTATTAACGTCCCACGGCGGTGTTATCGGTTCAATTATCCGACTATCTTGGGTTATCACAGGCAATGTTGTGCCCTCGCTACTCGCAAGAATCACGTCGCTTAAGGAGAGTGTTGACGCTTTTATACCAGCCACTTCAAACGTTAGCATAAAGAGGTCCCCCTCAACGGTATCTGCAGCTGTAAGCGCAGTTGCAGCGAAGGATAAACGATCCGCCTCAACAATTGTGGGAGCAACAAAAACGTTATCGCTGAGATAATTTCCCTGCTTCCATGAAACGAATTGAAGTGCCTCTGGATCAAATTGAAGTGTTGCCTGATAACCCACTACATCTTGAGCATTAGCAATTTCAGCAGTAAGAGTGAACTGCTCCCCAATATCAGGAGACTCGATTAGTGCTGGAACTATTCTGACAACAGCCGCATCAGATAGCGCGTTCAGTAGTTCCAAAAGCCTATCAATTTCGGTGGAATTCTGGAGTAGCAAATGAACGTCTGGGTCATTAATGAGCGCGTTAGCGTCCACATCTTCTGTGATGAGTGTTAGAAATCTATCGTCAATCTCTGGAAAGATGACTTTAAGTAAGTTTGGATTGGTAGCAATCAGTTTTAACGTTGCAGGTTGCAAAAGAGGTTGTGTATCAGGTGCCTTGAGTATTATGAGGACATCAAGTAGCAGCTTCCGGGTATCTTCACGTTGAAAAACTGCTTGATACTTCTGAAACACTCGTTCGGCGAGTGAAGGTGCCTGAGCGGAGACCCGCAATACGCAAACCAAGCACACACCTATTACAAAGAGGACATAGAGGCGTTTTGAGAAAATACGAGACATTATCTTCCTTATCTGCAAGGTCATTCAATTGTTCTGTAGGAGGGAACTCCGATTCCCGACTCTTGACTTTATCTCATGTTTTCATATCTACCTTTGCATCGGTAAAAGAATAGAGCCATTCCGCTAAGTTGTGACATAATGTGTTTCGATTCCTCTATAGTCACAAACGAAATGGCTCTGTTATTTACAGAGATGTGCAATCCACGCTAACTAAGCCATTATCTCGTCAGAAGTCGGATTCGTTTTGAACCCACCCGCCATAATATTATTATACGGTTCTTCTGCCGGGCGTCCGACGGGTCGCATTTCAGGCGTGTGGTAACCAAATCGAACTGCTTTCCGCCACTGATCTGTCCTATTGACTTCAGACCAGTGAATAATGCAATAACTGAAGAAAATGACATCTCCCGCCTTTGCTGGAACCGGAATTGAGTCGATGAAATCCGGGTGGAATTTGTCCGTAGGCAGATGCGGTGCCGTCCCTTCACCCGTGATATGTTCCCGCGGTCCCTCTTTATGGCTACCCGGGACAACCCGCAGGGCACCACTCTCGAACGGAGCGTCGTCAAGATGAACGAGGCAATCCACGAAATCAAGTCCATCGTGTGGATAGAATGGATAATCTTGATGCATTGGGAACGGCGTTCCCTTTTCCGGCGGCTTTGCATGTAGCACAGTGTGATGCCACTGAATCGTGTCACCGATCAATGATTGCACCGCACTCGTCAACCGTTCATGGAAAATCACCCGACCCCATGTAGCCGAGTAGAAATGGGGGTTATGCATAAAGACAGCCTTCGTTGTCTGCTGATCCTCTTCTTCGAGGTAGCGAGTACGCCAAGGTCCGGGCCAACCGATTGTCTCCTGTCCCCAGTTATTGATAATCCGCACCATTTCAGACGCCAGTTCTTTGGTTTCTTCAGGGGCAAAAAGCTGATCTACCTTGAGATAGCCATTCTCATGATAGAATTCAACCTGTTCTTGCGTTAGCATATTCAGACTCCTTATTACGATTGAATATATTCAAGTGCGTTGCCAGAAATCGTTGCTTACTCTAAATTCTACTTTAAAACCACATATTTTGTCAACTTGCTTTGTCCTGAACATCAGCGGCGTATGATTTTTCTGTAGGAGGAATTTCCAAATCCCGACCGTTGACTGCAAAAAAACAAATTCTTGCATTAATCCACAATCTATTATAAGATACTCACATCCCGTATCAAGGAGAAGGAGAAGCAATGAGTCTTTTGGGTATTGACGTTGGGACGACAGGATGCAAAGTTATCGCCTTCCAAGAAGATGGAACCATTCTCGCACAGGCGTATGGCGAATATCCGTTGATCCACCCGCAACCTGGCTGGTCCGAACTCGACGCGAACGTCGTGTGGGAGAACATAGCGACTGGCATACAACAGGTTGCAACACAAACAAAATCCGATCCGATCGAGGCAATCAGTGTCGCCTCACAAGGCGAAGCCGTAACACCGGTATCCGCCGATGGACAAATCTTAGCAAACGCGATTACCACCTTCGACGCACGTACATCCGGCATCTGTGACGAGTTGAGACAGCACATAACGCCTTTAGAGGTGATGCAAATCACCGGAATGCCGATAAGCGATATTCATACCTTAGCGAAACTCATCTGGATACAGCGGAATCAACCCGACATCTATCGACAGGTGTGGAAATTCCTCGGCTTTGAAGATTTCGTCTATTTCAAACTCGGTGTTCCACCAGTAGTAGACTATTCCCTCGCTGCCCGCACAATGGCATTTGACATTATCAACAAATCGTGGTCAGAAAAGATGCTTGGTCTGGCGGACGTAGATGCAGCACTGTTCCCAGAGACAGCACCCTCAGGAACCGTCATCGGTGAAGTCAGCACAACCGTAGCCGCGGAACTCGGTCTACCACAAGGCGTGGTATGCGTTACAGGCGGACACGACCAACCGTGTGGTGCCTTAGGTGCGGGCATTATTCGGAGTGGTGAAGTGATGGATGCCACCGGTACCGTCGAATGTATCGCACCCGCTTTCACGGAACCTGTTGCTAATCAACAGATGATAGACGGTAATTTCTCCTGTTATCCACACGTTGTCGATGGATTATATGTCACACTCGGTTTCGTATCCAGTGGCGGTGTTGTGCTGCGCTGGTATAGAGACACACTCGCACAAGCAGAAGTTGCCCAAGCCGAGGTAGAAGGACGTGATGTCTACGATATATTGATGGAGGAACTACCCGATTCCCCAGGAACAGCAATGGTGCTACCACACTTCACCGGTTCAGGCACCCCATATCTCGATCTCGAATCGAAAGGGGCAATCGTCGGATTATCGCTTTCAACAACAAAAGGCGAGCTCATCAAAGCGATTCTGGAAGGTATCAGCTACGAAATTAAACAGAATCTCGCGATGCTGCAGGATGCAGGCGTCGTCATAAACGAAGTGCGTGCCATCGGTGGTGGAGCGAAATCTGAAAAGTGGTTACAACTCAAAGCCGATATGTTTGGAAAGAAAGTTATCGCGCTTGATATATCGGAAGGCGTATGTCTCGGTACTGCTATCCTCTCCGGGACAGCAATAGGCAAGTATGATTCTATTGAAACCGCAGTCGCACAGTTAGTCACACCGCGCGATGTATACTATCCGCGTGAGGAAATCGCACAGCGTTACGACGAGAAACTGAAAGCCTACGAACAGATTTATCCAGCCCTACGCGCACTCAATTACGAGTTGTAACGTAATATCCACAAATGCTTTTCCGTCAAGGCGAGATTCCTTATGAAAAAACACGTTGTCGGAATTGACATCGGCGGGACAAAACTCGCCACCGTTGTCGCTGATAGCACCGGACATATCCTCAATAAAGTCCGTAGACCTACACTTGCGGAAAGAGGTCCCGAATACGCCCTTCAACTGTTGTTTGATATGGTACGAGAGAATATCAAACACGCAGGCTTAGAACAAGAAGCTATTTCAGCGATAGGTGTGAGTTGCGGAGGTCCATTGGACACAAAAACCGGGATCGTCTATTCACCGCCGAATTTGCCCGGATGGGATGCCCTTCCACTTAAAGCGCAGCTTGAATCCGAATTTCAGATTCCTGTCATCATTGAGAACGACGCCAATGCAAGCGCACTTGCAGAATACAGGTTCGGCGGCGGACGCGGCTACAATGCAGTTCTCTATATGACGATGAGCACAGGTATAGGTGGCGGCATCGTACTTGATGGACAAGTCTACCACGGAGCCAACGACAGTGCTGGCGAAGTAGGACATCAGATACTCCTACCAAACGGACCGGATTGCGGATGCGGCAAACGCGGATGCCTTGAGTCGCTCTGCTCAGGTCCCGCCATCGCTCGTCGTGCTCAAGCCGCAATCCAAAAGCATCTCGCAGGTGAAAACGCATCGACAACAGCACTCTTAGACCTTGCGGATGGACGTATCGAGGACGTTAAGTCAGAACACGTACTTGAAGCCGCACGTCAGAAGGATCCGTTAGCCTTACAACTCGTCAAAGAGACAGCATATTACATGGGATGGGGTATCGCAAACTTGGTCAACATTTTAAATCCCGACATCGTTTTATTAGGAACCATTGCAATCGCTGCAGGTGATCTTCTACTTGATCCGATTCGGAAAACAGTTTCAGAATTAGCAATGACACGCCCCGCAGAAGCAGTCAAAATCGCCCCTGCGGAGTTAGGAGACGCATTAGGCGACCTCGCCGCCGTCGCATTAGTCGTCTAAAAATCCACGGTGTATTTGAAGAATATTTCTTCGTAGGTTGGGTTGAGCGGAACATAAAATCAAACGCTTATAGCGCGAAAATGTTTCTCTTTCAATGTAACTGAACATTCCAAAATTCCAGCGAAACCCAACATTTCAGTTTAAACTCTCATATTTAAATTCAAATGAATCAAAGAAAGGAACCCAAGAACCAAAATGGAGAGAATCCAAAATTACATTTCACATCTTCAAGATGTCTTAGCGCGCCTCACGATAGCAGATGTCCGACGTTCCATAGATGTGATTATGGAAGCGTATCATGCTGAAAAACAGATTTTCGTCATCGGCAACGGTGGGAGTGCCTCTACGGCATCGCATATCGCCTGTGATTTAGGAAAAGGCACGAGCGTACCCGGCAAACCGCGTTTCCGAGTCATCAGTTTAACGGACAACGTTGCAACAATGAGCGCGTGGTCCAATGATGTCTCTTACGAAGATGTTTTCGTGGAACAGTTAAAAAACCTCGTCAACCCAGGCGACGTAGTTATTGGGATCAGTGCGAGCGGCAATTCAGAAAACGTCCTCCGCGCAATGCAACACGCCAAGGACATAGGCTGCCAAACGATTGGATGGAGCGGATTCGGCGGCGGCACATTGGCATCAATTTGCGACGTCAATGTTATTGTAGACAGCGACCGTTATGGACCCGTTGAAGATGTCCATCTGATTCTGAACCATGTCCTTCACGCCTGGATCCAAGAAGAATTCGCCTCCAATTAGTTCCCAGAGCCATTTGGTTCTCTCGTAGGAGGGATCTCCGACTCCCGACAACTAACTCTAAAAACAAATACATTTGACGCGCGGGACTCTCTTAAGATATAATAATCTTTAAACAGTAGTGCCAAAAATATTTCAGAGTTGAAAAGTATAGAATTAGGAGTCCCTACGAAGGTAGGAATACGGAGTAATATTATGAGACGCGAAATAGTCCTTATAGGGTATGTGCTCCTTTTAATCGGATGCCTCTTCATGAGAGGGGACCTATCTGCTCAAGACAACTCGCTCGTTTACGTGGTTGATATCCGAAACGAGATCGGAAGCGGTCTCGGTACCTATATCAGCGACGGTATCCAAGAAGCCGAAGATGCCGGTGCTGATGCGATTGTTTTTGATGTAGATACACCCGGTGGCAGAGTAGATTCTGCCGTAAATATTATCCGATCCATTCAAGATACACAGATTCCCACTATCGCTTTTGTCAATCGACAGGCTATCTCTGCAGGGGCGATGATTTCTATTGCTTGTAATCAGATTGTGATGACTTCAGGCGGAACAATTGGCGACTCCGCACCTGTTAATATCCAAGGACAGGAGGTCGGTGAAAAAGCGATCTCTTATATCCAAGGTACTATTCGCGCAACCGCTGAACGCGAAAATCGCAACCCTGATATTGCCGAAGCGATGGTCGACAAAGAACTCGTGCTCGTTAAACTCTCAGATGGACAGATTGTTAAACTCCTTCCCGAAGAGTACGTTATGCGTGAAGAGCAAGGTGAAGAGATGGAGATCCTCTGCGCACAAGGAAAACTACTCACACTCTCTACCAAACAAGCACTCGAATACAACTTCGCAGACGCACAAGCCGAAACCCTCACAAAACTCTTGGCACAATACCAAATTGTTGATGTCGCTGGAACCAAGCTCCCGCTCACAGAAGACGGCATCGCGAAACAACAGCGCGAGTACGGCTTTTCAGACGTGACGCCTCTAAAAGCATTGGCAGGGGCACGTGTCGTTTCTGTTGAGGCGACGCTCGCAGATAGAATCGTTTTCTTTCTCACAAACCCACTCATCAGTTCACTGCTGCTTTCGTTAGGAATTCTTGGTATCTTCATAGAAATTCGCACCCCCGGTTTCGGTGTCCCCGGATTCATCGGCCTACTCTGTGTCGGTCTCTTCTTTGGGGGACACATGCTAACGAAAATCGGGGCAGAATGGGCATTCCTGCTCTTCCTTATTGGCGTTGGGTTACTCGCCTTGGAGATCTTCGTCATTCCGGGCTTTGGGGTCGCTGGAGTTCTTGGCGTCACACTCATGTTAGGAAGTGTCTTTTTCGTTTTCGATAAAGCTTACGACTTTCGGAGCGCGGTTCTATGGCTCTCAATATCCGTGATCTTAAGTGGCGCGTTGATTGTGCTTGCCGTGTGGCTTCTCCCTGAAACCCAGCTTTTCCGAAGGTTCGCTTTGCAAACAGTAATGGATACTGAGATGGGATACCACTCGTCCAGTCCTGAAAATTTTCGAGATTATCTCGGACAATCCGGGACTGCTCTGACACCCTTGAGACCCGCTGGAACAGTGCGAATCGGTGATAAAAGGGTGGACGTCGTCACTGCTGGAGACTTCATTCCGCAGAATAGTAACGTTAAAGTCATAGAGGTGGAAGGCTCTAAGGTTTTTGTAGAAGCAGTTGAGGATTCTTAATCTTAGTCCTATGTAGCAACCTTAGCTGTCATAGGCATGCCCACCCAATTTGGAGTGACAACTTATGTGGTTTCTGATTTTCCTCATCGCTCTTGGGATTCTACTGGTATTTATTGAATTACTGATTCTGCCAGGATTTGGGGCTGCAGGTGTACCGGGTTGTCTACTCATGCTAATAGGTATTGGGGGCGCGTGGTGGAAGTTCGGCTTTCAGTCAGCACTTACCTACACTGGAATAACCTTGGTGGTGGTTATACCCTTAGCGATAATAGCACTTTCAGTGTTCCGTACAACGCCTGCTGGTAAAGTGTTCGTCTTGAGTGCCACCCAAAATAAAGAGGTAGGCTTCCACGCACCGCCCTCCGAATTGGCTGATTTGGTTGGCAAGTCTGGGAAGGCACTTACTCCTTTGAGACCTGCTGGTGCTGCTTTGATCGGTGGACACCGTGTTGATATTGTCACGCGCGGCGAATTCGTTCCCGCAGAAACTGAGATCGAAGTGATTTTTGTCGAAGGCAGTCGTGTTGTCGTTCGTAGTTTGCAATAGAATAGTTCCCGTTTGTAGCGCACTTTCAAGTGCACATGCTACAAGATCGTAGGAGAGAAATAATGGATCTTTTTACAGGCGGAATTGCCCTTGTTGTCCTAATTGTTGTCATCGCATTTTTTTGGTTCGTTCCTGTTGGGCTCTGGATCGCCGCTGTTGCTGCAGGTGTCCCACTTCGAATTTTCGATCTCGTGGGGATGCGTCTCAGACGAGTCAATCCAAATGTTATTGTCAAGGGGCTAATCAGTGCCCACAAGGCTGGATTGAAATTAAGTACTGCCGAGTTAGAGGCACACTACCTTGCCAGTGGTAACGTCCTTAATGTTGTTAGCGCACTCATCGCCGCAGATAAAGCGAGAATTGAGCTCACCTTTCAACGCGCCTCCGCTATCGACTTGGCTGGACGTGATGTGTTTGAGGCGGTTCAAGTTAGCGTTAACCCACGTGTGATTACCACGCCTCGCATCAGTGCACTCGCTTTAGATGGTGTGGAGTTGATTGCCACTGTCCGTATCACAGTCCGAACCAACATCAATCGACTCGTCGGCGGCGCGGGGGAAGAGACTATCATTGCACGTGTAGGTGAAGGCATTATCAGCGCAATCGGTGCATCTGAAACCTATGAAGATGTTCTCGAAAATCCCGATATTATCTCGAAAACAGTACTCGACCGTGGACTTGATGCCGGAACCGCTTTTGAAATTCTTTCTATTGATATTGCTGATGTCAACGTCGGCAAAAATATCGGCGCAGAACTTCAAGCAGAACAAGCCGAAGCCGACCTGGTCGTAGCACAGGCAAAGGCGGAAGAACGACGTGCTATGGCAGTAGCACGGAAACAGGAAATGACTGCCAATGTCCAAGAAATGCGCGCCAGAGTCGTTGAGGCTGAAGCACAGGTCCCTCGTGCACTCGCAAATGCTTTCCGTGAAGGCAATTTAAACATTACAGAGCAATAACACAACTTACGCTAAGCGCAGTCAGGTGATTGCGCTGTCCGAATGGAGTATTCTAAACATGGCACCAACAATGATTGCAATTATTGCTGTCCTGCTTATTCTGTTTCTAATTGTTATTAGTTGGCTCGTACCAATCGGTTTATGGATTACCGCAATTGCAGCAGGTGTAAAAGTAGGCATCTTCGACCTCGTTGCGATGCGTTTGCGGCGGGTTCCTCCCTCTGCAATTGTAGAGCCACAGATCAACGCAACAAAAGCTGGATTAACCCTATCCCTTGATGATCTCGAAGCGCATTTTCTTGCTGATGGACGTGTCAGTAGCGTCGTAGCAGCACTGATCGCTGCGGACAAAGCCAATATCGACCTCGGTTTCGCACAGGCTGCCGCAATCGATCTGGCAGGTCGTGATGTCTTGCAAGCCGTTCAGGTCAGTGTCACACCAGAAATTATTGACATCCCTGATAGAGGCGACTCCAATAGTGGTATTACCGCTGTTGCCCGCGACGGTATCCAGTTAATTGTCAAGGCGCGTGTTACGGTGAGAGCCGATATTGACCGATTGGTCGGCGGTGCTACCGAAGATACCATCCGTGCCAGAGTCGGTGAGGGCATTATTACAACCATCGGATCGTCTGCAAGCCACAAGAAGGTATTAGAAAATCCAGTCCTCATCTCGGAAACTGTCCTCGAAAAAGGGTTATCGGCAGGCACTGCTTTTGAAATTCTGTCTATTGATATCGCCGATATAAACGTTGGTGAAAACATTGGTGCTAAATTACAAACCGACCAAGCTCAGGCTGAACTCAAGATAGCACGCGCGAAAGCCGAAGAGCGTCGCGCACGCGCTGAAGCCGAAGAGGAAGAGAATAAGGCTTTCGTTGAAGAGATGACAATTAGACTCATTGAGGCTGAAGCGGAAATCCCGAGATCCATAGCCGATTCGTTTGATTCTGAGAGAATAAGTGTTATGGATTATTACACGTTACGCAATATCCTTGCTGATACGGAAATGCGTCAATCCATCGCCTCACCGGGTGGCACACAAGAAATGGACACAACCCGATCCACACACTCCCTTGGATTGTCGTAAGCTCTATTCCTATAGAGTCTTAAAGGAGAAATTCGATGGACAATATCATCCAGATGCTGATCCCGTTAGTTGTTATAATTTTGACGTTCGTCTTAGGCAGCTCGCGCCGCCGAAGAGAACAGAGAAATGCTAAAACAGAAAGAGCGGAGAACTCAATGCCTGAGGGTGAGGTCGCACCACCGCCTTTCATGGAAGATTTCCCGTTTGAGACGCGGTTGGAGGATATGATCCTGCAACAGAATGAAGTGGAAGACACGCCGGTTGTTGAAGAACCAGAACCTGTTGAGGCACAAGAACCCGTAGAGCCTCCACAACCGCCTCCCGTACCTGTCGAATCTCCAGCAGGAATACGGTCTATGCCCGCCACCTCACTGTTGGATTTGTCCCCCGAAACGTTTCGTCAAGGGATCATTCTCCGAGAAATCTTGGATCGTCCCAGGGCACTCCGACGAGGGGCACCTTTCCGAGATAGGCGTGACTTCTGACAACCAGATGATTCGTCTCTTTTATAAAGTTTTCTTGATCTCCGTAGTTTTTCTGTTGTTCGTCGGTTGTTCCCGCCGCCAAGAAATTACCGAACAACAGTTGCCTTCTTACATTGAGATCCCGCCGCATGCCCGACATCTCAAAGGGTTCAAAATCTGTTTAGATCCAGGGCACGGTGGGCAAGCACACGTTCCGGATTACAAGCGAGGTCCAACCGGACTACGCGAGGCTGAAGTTAATCTACAGGTAGCCCTCTACCTACGCGAGATGCTACAGAATGCCGGGGCTATCGTCATCATGACGCGGATTGACGACTCTTATGTCAGTCTACCAATGCGAAGTCAGATTGCCAACGAAAATAGTGCTGACTTTTTCATCTCGCTTCACCACAACGGAATTGATAACCCCAAGGTTAATTATACCTCTACTTGGTATCACGGCGATGCAGACGACTCGCGCCAGAGTCTCGATCTCGCTCGATATATTCAACAGGGCGTTTCAGACGCGCTACGTTTGCCCTCCTCTCCAGCATCCGGACTCTACTCAGATAAGTTGATAACAGCTTCAGGCTTTGGTGTCTTACGCATGACGGAGTGTCCAGCGGTTTTATGCGAAGCATCTTTTCTCTCGAACCCAGAAGAAGAGACGCGGTTGCAGGATAACCACTATCTCAAAAAAGAGGCTTACGGTTACTTCCTTGGTATTGCCCGCTATGTTGAGGCTGGATTTCCGAGAGGGATCTTAGTAAACCCACAACATCAATCTGTCGTTCAAACAAAAAAACCACTACTCCAGATTCGGGTTGTGGATGGTCTTCATGAACGCGGCGCGTGGATGTTAAAACGCCAGCAGGTCTTTACCGACTCCATTCGAGTCAAGATTGATGATGTAAGCGTCCCGTATAACTACGATCGCGATGCCAATCTGATTACTGTTGCTGTCGATAAACCTTTGTCAAACGGTGTCCATTTCGTCCAAACGGAGGTGGTTAATTACTACGGAAATCACAGTCTACCTGTGCCACAGTGGTTTAAGGTCGCACCGCCTGCATCTGATATACAACTCAGCGCATGGACGGATACGCTTCCTGCCGATGGGAAAAGTTACGTCGGCATCTCCATGACCGCACAGGATGCTGACGGGTTGCCGATCGCTGACGGTGAACCCATCGACGCACATACCTCATACGGTGTACTTGCAGAAACCCGTCAACTCTCAAAGCACGGCGCAGCACAATTTTATCTATACGCACCCGATGTTCCGGGTATAGCGACAGTGGAAATTTCCTACCGACAGGTACAACAATCTTTGACAATTCGTTTCGAGGACACGGATGACACGATTCTGCAAGGACAGGTTACTAATGCCGACTCAGGAGAACCTCTTCAAAACGTACAATTACAAACGGATTCAGGCTTAACCGCCATCACAGATACCGAAGGACACTTTTTCATAACCACCACGCCAGTATTAAACGGTTCCGATGAAGCGAAGACAACACTACATATTTCTAAGGATGGGTACTATCCAAACAAGCACGACATACATATCGAACCGAATCAGGCATCCGTTGTGGACGCGAAACTTTATCCTATTGCAGATAGTGCTTTTGCTTCAACCCTGATTGTTCTTGATTCACGAAGCGAGGCACCTGCCACCAAACAACTTATTGAGACCTTGCAGCAGATGTTAGAACTCGCTGGTGCAAAAGTCTATAATATTCATTCTGAGACGGCAATGTCTCTCGAAGAACGGATAAAAACGATAAACGCTACTGAAGGAACGGGGTACTACTTACAAGTTAATCACGCGCAGTCGCATCCGAATCGACCCGCTTTGGTCGCCGCACACTACCGCGGCAATCAAGGAACAGAGACGTTTCTCAAGCGGATCCTTGAACAGTTTAACGAAACTCCTTTTGAGAGTCCTATTGTCACCGTTCAAGATAGGAACACACCTGAAATCCAGCAGACCAACAAAATGGCAATGACACTTGAAATCAGATCCCTAAATCATCCAAATGCTTCTATCGTGCAGGAGGCACATGCCATCTTCTTCGGTGCCTGGACTTATCTAAAAGCAAATACGGAAATTGAGGCGGAAAAACAGCAACGTTTTATTGAATACTTAGAACAGATGCAACGGAAATAATATGCGTATCATCTCTCAAATCACAGAGCTACAGCTCCAACATCCCTTCAAAATTGCCCGCCGTGCGACAGACGCATACAGGCAGGTGATTTCTGTAGAGATTGATGGTGGCATTGGCGAATCCGCACCGGCACGGTTTTATGGTGAAACTGTTGAAACAGTTCAGTTTGCATTGGGGACCATTGCACCCGCACTTCCCGACAACCTTGATGCAATCCATGACGTGATGGCAACTGTTGACGCCACACTCGGCGGTAATTACGCCGCTAAATCCGCTATTGATATGGCTCTCCATGACCGACTCGGTAAAAAACTCGGTGTCCCGCTCTATCAGCTCTGGGGACTCAATCCGCATAAGACCCTTTACACGTCGTTTACCATTGGGCTTGATGAACCTGACGTGATGGCTGAGAAAACCAGACAGGCTGAGATGTATCCCATCCTGAAGGTTAAACTCGGCACACCTCGCGATATTGAAATAATTCAGACACTCCGAGACGTAACGGATAAGCCTATCTACGTCGATGCCAATACAGCATGGACACCCAAAGAGGCGATCCGAAAGATTCGCGAACTTGCCCGATATGGTGTTGAATTGATAGAGCAGCCGACAAAACCTGATGATTTGGAGGGACTCAAGTTTGTTCGTGAAAACAGCGAATTACCAATTATTGCCGATGAAAGCGTCAAGCGCACAAGTGATATTCCAGCCCTCGCCGAATGCGTTGACGGCATCAACATCAAACTCGTCAAATGTGGTGGATTACTTGAGGCACACCGGATGATAAACGTTGCTCGCGCCCACGGCTTGCAGGTTATGATCGGTTGTATGATAGAGAGTTCGCTCGGCATCACCGCCGCCGCGCACTTAACACCGCTCGTAGACTACGCCGATCTCGACGGGCATCTGCTCATAGCAAACGATCCATATACTGGTGTAACTCTTGATAAAGGTAAACTGATACTACCAAAACATCCCGGCGTCGGGGTAAAATGAGCGTTTTTTTAGTTATACATACATCAACTATACCAAATGACATATCTCCCCTGCTGGCGAGGTATTCTACCACGTCCAGGCATAATGTATTGTTTATTCTAAAACTTACTATAAACCAAATGGAGAATTAAAAAATGACAAACCAAAACCGCAATGTCCTCATCACCGGCGGCACCGGTATATTAGGGAGTGCCGTCACCAAAGCCTACCTCGCTCAGGGCGACAACGTTGCCGTGACTTATCTCTTTGACGACGAAGTCGAACGCTTCAATCAATTCAACCCTGAACTCTTTGACGATGTTACCTTCCTGTTCGCGAACGTTACCGAGGAAGCCGAGGTCCAGAAAACCATTCAGGAGTTCTTATCCAAATTCGGTCAGTTGGATGTCTTGATAAACATCGTCGGTGGGTTTGTAGGGGGCATCCCAACCGCGGAACTTGAAGAGGATAGATGGGATTTCATGATGAATCTCAATCTCAAGTCCGTTTTTCTCTGTTGTAAGACTGCAATCCCACACATGACTGCACAAGGTTACGGAAAAATCATTAACGTCTCTGCACGCGCAGGCTTAAAAGGCGAGGCGGGTTTGAGTGCCTATTGTGTCTCCAAAGGCGGCGTACGCACCTTGACGGAATCATTAGCTGCCGAAGTAATGGATTCAGGTGTAAATGTAAACGCCATCATGCCGAGTATAATGGACACACCCGCTAACCGTGAGGCTATGCCGGAGGAAGAACATGATCGTTGGGTGGCTCCTGCCGATGTCGCCAAAGTGATCAGTTTTCTAACTTCCGATGATGCAACTATCATCAACGGTGCTGCCATCCCTGTTTACGGCAGAGCCTAATCCATTGACATCTTGTACGGGCGGGCAACAACGTCCGCCCGTTTTTCGTAAAGCCAAAATCCATCCTTATCCTACCCACGCAGCCTACGCATTTTCCACATTACCACACACAAGATTCACTCTTTGTAGGAGGGGTTTGTAACCCCGATAGTTTGCGAGACTTACTCTTTGTAGGAGAGGTTTGTAACCCTGATGCTTTACGAGACTTACTCTTTGTAGGAGGGGTTTGTACCCCCGATGCTTTACTTTAAAGGAACTTTTTTGAGTTTAAGGTTAGTACATATATATCTATTTATCCTTTTAACCCTGTACTGTTTTGTGCAATGCCCGAATCGGTTTGCACAATTTCGGGCAGTTTAGCGATAAACTACTTCAAAATTCGCCTATATTGGCATTTCGGAGGGTGGCACATAAATTGCTTATATACCATACAAGACTTGTAATAGCGTAGCAAACTTTCAAACCACTATGGAGATTTTGGAGGTAATAGACAATGCGTATTAAAAGACTTTCAGGGATGCTTATGATTTCGGTGGCACTCCACTTAACCATCATACTTATCATAGGACTCTCTTTGAGGACACAGGACCGGCAGTTCAAAGACCTTCTTGGTACAGAAATCCTTTTGTTTCAAGAATCAGCAAAACCAAAGCTGCGTAAGTCACCGACAAATGCCCTACCTATAAGGAATGCTATACCGCGAGCATTTCCGATAATGTCGAACCAGCCAGACCGTGACATCTCTCGTGTTGGTGCCCCTCGTGCTATGGAGCAGTCTCAGCCTATGTCTATACCGAGAGCATCTCAATCGTCGCAAGCAGTGTTGAACTCGCCGGAGGGTACTGCTCGTGTCGTGAAGTCTCGACCTATACCGCGAGCACCTCAGGCAATGTTGAACCCGCCGAACGGTGTCCCCTATGGTGATGTCTTCTTTACAGGACACGATACCAATCCGTTTATTGATACAGAGGACGACAAGCTTTCTACATTTGGCATGGATGTAGATACCGCTTCATATACCGTCACGCGGCGTTATCTCCGAGACGGTCACCTTCCACCATCAGAAGCAGTACGCCTCGAAGAATTTGTTAACGCATTTGATTACAATTACGCGCCGCCAGAGGATGAGGCGTTTGCTATCCATCTTGAAGGTGCACCTTCAAGGTTTGGTGAAGGCAAACGCCTCCAATTGCTACGCATCGGCATTCAAGGTCGTGTTATTCCAGACACTGACCGCAAGGACGCCATACTTACCTTTGTAATTGATGTCTCTGGCTCGATGCGTATGGAAAATCGGTTGGAGTTGGTAAAACGAGCATTAACCCTTTTGGTCGAGCGACTTCGTCCAGCGGATAAGATTGGTCTCGTTGTCTACGGTTCCAATGCTCGCGTCGTCCTTCCACATACCAGCGTTGTAAATCGAGAGCATATCTTGACCGCAATCCAAGCACTCGCGACAGGAGGGGCGACCAATGCAGAGGCAGGACTTCGGATGGGATATAAACTCGCAATCCAAAA
This sequence comes from Candidatus Poribacteria bacterium, assembly GCA_958295815.1. Taxonomy (GTDB): domain Bacteria; phylum Poribacteria; class WGA-4E; order WGA-4E; family WGA-3G; genus WGA-3G. The sequence goes on from OY282374.1 coordinate 3,621,998, forward strand.
CTCAGAGCCCAATTACATCAATCGTGTAATTCTGTGTTCAGATGGTGTCGCGAACGTCGGACAAACTGGTTCCGATGAAATTCTCAAGGAAATACGCTCCTATGTTAAGGAAGGTGTAACACTAACAACGGTGGGTTTCGGGATGGGTAATTACAACGATACCCTCATGGAGCAGCTTGCAAACAATGGAAACGGTAGTTATGCTTATGTTGATACACTCAGCGAAGCAAAACGGATCTTTGTGGAGAATCTGACAGGCACACTACAAGTCATTGCAAAGGATGCTAAAATCCAAGTCGAGTTTAACCCAGAAAACGTCAGTCGGTTTCGGCTACTCGGGTATGAAAACCGAAGACTCGCACATGAAGATTTTCGTGATGACGCTGTAGACGCTGGTGAAGTCGGTGCAGGGCATAGTGTCACCGCGCTCTATGAAATTAAGCTCCAGAAAAATGCTGACGGCAAACTCGCTACTGTCTCTATTCGGCATGAAAATCCAGACACAGGAAATGTAACAGAAGTAAATAAGTCGATTTCCACGGATACCTTGAAGGGAACATTTGAAGAGACAACGCCTGCATTCCAACTGGCGACTTCCATTGCTGAATTCGCCGAAATTCTACGTGGCAGTTTCTGGGCACAAGAGGGAAGTTTAGAAGTTGTACGTGAGACACTTAAAGAAGTGTTACCAAATATTGACACGAAAACGCCAGAGCACCGCATGAGAAACGAAGAACTGCTGAGTCTTGTCCGTAAAGCACACCGCTTTAAGGAAGAAAAGGAAGGATAGTCTGTTTTTCATAGGACAATTTCAGTGCTTGCTTACCACAACCGAAATGCCCCTGTGCTAAAATGCTTATGAGAACATGGTGTTCAAATGCGACTTTACTGGCGAAACGGCTTTTCGAGCTGCGTCTGCATAACTCTCTCTAAAATTTGTAGGCGCAACGCCGTTTCAACATCCGCTACCTCAGATTTACCAGCGAGGTTACGCGTTTCATCTGGATCGTTTTGGACATCGAACAAGAGGTAGACTTCGCCATCTGAGTTGATGGCAGCCTTCCACTCCTGATTTAACAACATAATCTCACCCTGTAACTCAGAGATCGCAAAGTCTCGATGTGTCGTTTCGGGATCCGCTAACACTGGACACAACGATTTTCCAAATTGACGATGTTGCAATTCGCCATCTGCCAATTCGACGAGTGTTGGACCGATGTCAATCCATTCGACGGGAGTGTCACAAGTGGTTCCTGCGTTTGAATTATCAGGCGTTCGCACGAGCATCGGTATCCTGACTGCACCATTGAGGAAGTTGCTTTTGTAGATGAGTCCGTGATCACCGTTCATTTCGCCGTGGTCTGAGGTATGAACGATGAGGGTGTTTTCAAGTTCACCACGTGATGCAATTGCATCGAGAATCTCACCGATCTGGTCATCAATGAGCGTGACATTACCGGCGTAATTAGCACGCAATCTCCCAATTTCGCCGGGTTCAAAGGTAGGATTCACCCGCTGCATAAGTCTATCTAAGTGTCCGTGTGGACGTTCCCCAGCAGCCGGGCGCGGAATAGCAGGTGGCATGTCTTCTGGGTCATACATACTCGCGTAGGGTTCCGGCGTATCCCACGGCTCATGCGGTCCCCCAAAACTCACCCAACAGCACCAAGGCTCTTCTCGATCGTAGTTTTGCAGATACTGCTTTGCCTGTTGTCCCACATAGACATCAGCGTAATCTTCAAGTCCCAGCGTAGATGGACGGACGAGGTGTGGTTTCGTGCTGAATCGTTCGCGATAATCGGCGCGGTAGGCGTCCCATAACCCTTTCGCTTCCCACTCCGCTGTCATGTGCGACAAGACCTTCGCACTTGCCCGAGGTCCACCGATCTCGTTCACATCGTCCAATCCGTAAGCATTCATTAACCCTTCACGTTCTCGCAGATCGCCATTGTGTGGATGGAGGTGTGTTTTTCCAAAAAGACTCGTACGGTAACCCGCATCCCGCACCGCTTGCATCCATGTCGGTGTTTCAGCAGACATCTGATGGTTCATATTATCCCAGACACCGGTATTGTGTGGATACAAGCCTGTCGCCAGGCTGAGGCGTGTTGGGATACAGACCGGTGAGGTCGTGGCGCAATTGGTGAACTGAATGCCTTCACTCGCGATGCGGTCTAAATTCGGGGTCTGCACCCAATTGCCGCTACATCCCATCGCGTCCCATCGCTGCTGATCTGTCATCAGGAGAAGGATATTCGGTGTTCCCATAATTACCTTTCAATACCTGCTTCCGTAAAAGCACGCGACAAGGTCTCGTAGGAGAGCGTCGCAGCGGCAAGCGGATCGTAATCCTCGCGCCCTTGCACCATAAAACTCACCTCAGCCGTAATAAACCCATCATAACCGTGTGCCTGCATCTCTTTGAGGTAGTGGACATAATCGAAAGGACCTTCGCCAGGGATGAGGAACTCATGATTAGGAGCAGTGCCACGTTGGTCCTTAACGTGCGTATGTGCTGATACTGGAGCCAACGCCGCTACCGTCTCCTCTGTCGGCATACCGATAATATCAAAATGGCTGATGTCGAAGTTAACCTTGAGATACGGTGAGTTAACAATATCTAAAAGTTCAAGTACCTTCACAGGCGTGTCAATGATTGCACCAACGTGTGGTTCCATAGCGATGGTAACACCGCGCGATGCACCATAATCGACGAGTTCTCCGACCCGCTCCGCCAGGAAATCTTTTTTCATATCCCAGTCGTCTGGCTTTCCGCCGGGGGTAGTATTAACTGCGGGCAGTTCATCTCCCTGTGCGAGTTCAACAGCTAAATCGACACCACCTTTGAGTCGCCACATATTTTTCGCATGCGTCTCTGAATCTGTTTCCAGCAAACTCGAATGTGCTGCTATTGCGGGGAGTGCCAGATTGTGATCTTTCAAAAGAGCAGCAATTCGTTTCCGTTCCGCAGCGTCAAGCGTGCTGAGTTCAGTGCTAAATCGCGGGATAATCGTGAGTTCAAGTCCATCGTATCCGAGGTTCGCAATGTGGGAAATAGCGGTATCTATTGGAACCGTAGGCATACCCCATGTACTATATCCGATTTTCATGTAATTTTCTCCTAAGTTCTAACAGGGAGAAGGGCAAATGCCGCTGTATTTACCCTACAAGATCGTCAAAAAATTGAACCGAGCCAATCGTTTATCAGGAAACCGACACGGTGAATCAAGAGCGCAACACGTCCCATAACTGTATTACCAAACGCCGCACCGAAGCCTATCATAAGAAAGGCAATGCCGACTTTTGATAACCACCCAACAGGGCCTTGGTGTTCCACAGAAAAGAAGAAATAGACCAGCGTACAAATCAAACCTATAGTTATCAGGATTGCTCCAACAATATCCCCGGTAGACAGTGAGCCTGCATGCATTGCTGCAAATGGCGTAAGTGTGCCGTATGTCTGTTCAAAAATAGATGCTTGTAGCACGTTGGGAATAGCAGCGCCAGCTGTAAAACCAATCAGAATAGCGATAGGATACCGGATAAGCCACGTATGCCGTGGGGACAACCGAGCGAAAAAAAGCAAACCAATACCAATCGGAATTATTTTGAATAAACCGCTGAGTGCTTCTTTTGTTTCTGGTGTGCCTTCGCTTGTCAGTTCAGACTGGAGAGCATTCACCCCTTCAGACAAAGGTTCCCAAGCTAACGGGATAAATCCTTGATGGATCGTAACGACAATGCTATATCCAACCGATAAGCCGATAAAGAGGTGTTCTGCAAACCGATAGAATGGGTTGTCACGGTAAAGGAAACTGAAAATACATAAAGTCAAAAAAGCCGCAATCCAGATACCAAGAACTTCCATCAAGTTACTCCTCTCGTCGTCGCTGAATGAAGAATGCGATATTGCCAAGAGCGACCAGACCGATAATCAAAAGATGCACAAAGGATGCTGTGTTTAGACCTATAGTGCCATCTCCAGGCGCATTTAAGAGTTTCTCGTACTCAGTAGCTCCCAGATAACCCGGCATAAACCCAACCAATTGATTAGTTTGCAAGTACGGATACATTTGGGCGATAATAACACCGGTAACACCCGCAGCAATTTTCAAATTGTATCTCGTGTTGGCATAAATGATCCACGCTTCCGTTGAACTGCCAGCGGCAAGGTCAAGCAGCAAGTCAATCTGGTCGTAGTTTGTGATGTTTTCCATCATCGGAATTTCGGCAATTGCCGTTCCATGGTAATCCGTCTCAAAAACACCAGCGATATTAGTCCCCATCCCGAGGATAACCTGCAATGCTCCAGGTCGGTACCCCAGAAAGGTGTAATCCTCTCCATAGACTGCCCCGTTTTCTGTAGCGATCTTTTGCATCAGTTTATCTGCTAAGGTTGGCATATTCGCATAAAGTGTTATTCCGATGACTCTCACGTCTTTATTAAAACAATGTTGCAGCACCGCTTTTGCCATCGGTTCTGGTTCCGCTAAAGAGGAAGGACCGTAATCAAAAGCCATTATAATAGTCGATCCTGGGGGGAGTTCGTCAATATAGTCGTAGAGTTTCTGTGTAGGTTCCGCCACTCGGGTCGGTAGCCTGATCGGGATAAGGGTCGGAATGATAACGACTACGGCAACCAATACAAAAATTATTCGCCGATCTATATTCATCAGTTTTTCAAACATTCGCTAATCTCCTCCCCCTAAGTATGAGCGTTCAATTCCCAAGATAATCCGAATTGACTGTGAAATCACACCCAAGCTCACACCGAGGATAATACCACGCCGCGACGCAAGATTCGGGATATCTAAAATCCATTGACGTACTTTTGAAGCACCGTCTTCCATCGGTAGCCACGACAGAACGCTATTCCATATGAGGTCGCCTACCGGCACATTTCCCATCATTACAATCAAGGCAGTAATAAGGAGCAACGTTGCCTCAAATGTCCGAGCCCTGAAAGCACGATACGCCGCTGAAGCTATAAAGAAGGCGAGTAAGGAAAACATCGTCGCATCCATCGGGACTTGAAGGTTGTTGTATAGCCACTCAACATAAGAATTTTGTGGACCAAGAGGAATACCTATTAATACCATAACTGCCATACCCAGAAAAACAACGAGACTGTATTGCCAATGCTCCGTGCGGCGTTGAATTCGTGTCATGTGGGTCTGGATGAGTGTCGCTACTGCTAAAATCAACGCGAAGGGGTTTATTATAAGATTCCAATTAATAACCTCTCTATAAACCCCTTGAGAGTATGAATGTGGACTAAACTGAGTAAGGATCATCACTATGCCAAAAAGAAAACAGAGTGCTAAGGGTACTTGTCGCTTCATAAAGCCTCCTAACGGACTCTCTGTAAGAGTGTTGTAATCCAATTGACACCCGATAATTCGAGAATCACACCAAGCACAATCGCTGCAAAGATGACCAGTTTACCCCAATCTTGTCCTTTGAGGCTACCTAAGAACATCGGATCTTTCGATAGATAAGCCGTCGCGGCATAGAGTTCCTCGCCAATTAAAGTATAATCGCATGCTGCAATGAAGAACGGAAGCTGATGTTCAGAATCTGTTCCCGCAATCTGGATCGCACCAATGGAATTACCTGTTTCAGCCATGATAAGTGACTCGGCGTAAAATGTTCCTTGTAAAAATATTGCTGCCGGTTTTTCGCGAATCATTATACCATCTACACCCGCTGCGTAAGCAAACTGGCTATCCGTAAGAAAGAATATATTCTCTTCGTTATAAGCGTCCGGACGACCTTCGTCAAGATAAGAGGATTTCACCATCTCGCGCACAACATTTAGAACAATCGGGTCATTACAAGGCACAAGCAGTGGGGTTTCATAATCCGCTGTCCGGCGTGCTACTTGTCCGAGAATCGTCATACTCGCAATAGTGGCAACATTGTCTACCTGGCCTAACCCTAATACATAGAGGATGGAACGGCCCATCTCTGTAGCTCTACCCAAAGCCTCATCTACCGCTTCAAGTCCTGGGATGCGTCTGACAAATATCTCTTTGCCGCTTCGGGCATCATATAAATTCCATAAAATTGCCGCTGAAAAAAGAATCATCCCAAAGAACAGCGGGATTTTACCCATGTGGAACCATTCACCTGTCCCTTTAACTGGCGCAGTCTCCTCGGACTCTACTGTCGCTTCTGTTTCGGTAACCGCACGCACGATGTAGACATAGGCACTCCCCTTTTCGATAGTTGAATCGACATAGGTTGTACTTCCAGCAGGTAACATTCCGCCAACCTCTTCGAGACCGCTACCCGCAATCCGTCGCAGGATTTGGTATCCACTAATACCGCTATCCTCCGGTGCTGCGTCCCACTTAATGGTGATGCTGCTGCCATCGTCGTTCGGGGTATCCACTGCCGCCACATTTGACGGTGGGGCAAGTCCTTGGCTGAATGCAGTGCCAATGCTAAGGCATAAAACCAAGTAGATAATTAAGCATTGAGTTGTTTTTGACATAAAGTTATGTTTCCTCAATGAATAAAGGGTTGAGGCATAAGTCCTCTCCCTCGGTAGGCGAGGTTTCCAACCTCGCCACTGACTGCTGACGGTTTCCGACGGCTGACCGCTGACCACCAACTGTCATTTAAAAACATTGTAAAATCGCATCTAAAACATGCCGATCCTCTACATCGTCGCGGATAACAACTTCGCCAATGCGCGTCGGCAAGATAAGGCGCAGTTTGCCGCCTAATGTCTTTTTGTCTAAATACATAGCGTCACATAACGCTTCTGGGGTAAGGTCAGGAGGAAAAGCCAACGGCAATTTGGCACGATCTAAAAGCACTTGTTGCCGTTGAAGATCGGTTTCAGAGAACATCCCAAAATTCTTTGCTAACTGTGCCGCGCAATTCATACCGATAGAGACGGCTTCACCGTGTCGATACCTATTATAATGCGTCAAGGCTTCGATCGCATGTCCAAAGGTATGTCCATAGTTTAGCACCATCCGCAACCCACTCTCTTTTTCGTCTTTCGCAACGATTTCGGCTTTGTTAACACACGCCCGCGAAATCATCTCGATAAGTATTTCGCTATCTAAATTCAAGATAGCATCGAGATTCTCCTCAACCATCTCAAACAGGGCATGATCGCGGATAACACCCATTTTGATAACTTCAATGAGACCCGCTCGAATGTCGCGTTGTGGTAATGTGTCAAGCGTCTCTACGTCAATAAGCACCAATTTCGGTTGATGAAACGCACCAATCAGATTTTTACCCCTTGGATGATTAATCGCCGTCTTACCGCCGACGCTCGCGTCAACCTGTGCCTGCAGCGTCGTTGGAATCTGAACGTAAGGAATACCTCGCATGTACACCGCAGCTGCAAATCCACCCAAATCACCGATAACACCACCACCAAGGGCAATGAGCGTGGAACCTCTATCAAGTTGATGCGCGACCAAACTGTCCTGTATCCGGGAGAACTGCGCCAACGATTTGCTCTCTTCGCCAGTCGGCACCTCAATTGTACTTACATCAATTCCAGCGGTTTCGAGACTCTCTTGAACAACAGGCATGTAGCGTGCTTGGACAAATGCATCCGAAACAATGAGCACCTTATTTGATTTAATATGCGGGATCAAAATCTCCCCAACTCGAGCGAGGAAACTCGCACCAACGATGATCGGATAACTGTTATCCCCAAGTTCCACACGTAAGGTTCTCACCGTTTTGGACCCCTTGTATTTTTCGCATAGACGTGTTTGATGTACCCGATGATTTCTCGAAACGGACGTCCTGTGGTTCTCACCGTATAATCCGCTTCTGCATAGTAAGGTTGCCGTTCTGTCAACATTGCCCGAATTTTGGCAAGCGCATCGGGCGTTTGGAGTAGAGGACGATGGCTCTGATGTTTAACTCGACGATATATCTCCTCTGGTGTCGCCGTTAGACAGAAAATAATACCGCCTTGCTTTAACATTTCCATATTGAATTCTCTCAAGACAGCACCACCACCTGTGGAGATCACGTAGTTATACAATTTTGACGCTTTGCGTACCGCTTCACTTTCAAGGTCTCGAAAAGCCGGTTCACCGTCTTCCTCAAAGATATTGCTGATGCGTCGTCCACTATCCCGCTCAATGATGTCGTCTGTATCTATGTAGCGCATCCGAAGTTGCGAGGCAAGCCGTCTGCCGACTGAGGTTTTCCCAGTTCCCATAAAACCGACAAGCACAATATTAGGTTTTTTTTCAAACGATCTTTTCACCTGTCTCCACCTTTATTGCAAGAGTCTGCTTCTATAAATAATTGATTGCTATTAACTGAAAACCGAGAACTGAAAACTGATAACCCCTACGCTCGCTATTATAACACCTGTAAAAAATATTGTAAAGGTTTTTGCAGGAATTTATGAGTTGTGCTATAATTACGAAGGTTTGGGCAATATTGTATGTATTCACGGAGCAGCCTCCCAATGCACATTTTTGGAATTGGGAGCAAGAGCGTAAGTTTTGAGGAAAGGGAACTATGACCGCTGGAATCATGCTGGTTTTAATGGGTCTTGCATCATCCCAAATTATTAGCGACAACAGAATAGGTAGCATTGAGGTGATGCCAAGAATCGAAATCGTAGAGATACCGAGTGAATTTTCTGCCTTTAAACAAGTCGGTTGTGACAAATATGTCAACGTTTTCGTCATTCACATATTCGCAAGCCTAACGACATCTGAAGAAAAACTCTCTCACGCTGCAGGTGTTTTAGCACAATACCTCGATAACGACGAAGATGGTGTTCCTGACAACACGCCGGTTCTCAGCCACCTGGTGAGCAGAAAAGTCTTCATCATTATGCCCGGAACACAGGCGGAGATGGAGAGGTTGGAAATGGATCTGGTAGATGAGGGGGGCTATCGATTTGGTCAAGACCTGTATGGTGAAGAAACCAAGCCGGATTTCCTCGTTGATGGCAAAATCAACGCCTCCGACGGCTCGTACTACGATGGGGCATTAGAGGAAATTCTGCATCCCATTACACATTATGGTTATGCTAACGCTTACCCCGAGGTCTTCGGAACAAAACGGGGATCCATCTTAGCGAAGTGCATGGATGCCGCCCGGGGTGGATATTTCGAGCAAGTGCCACAAGGTGGTCCCAAAAGCGGATATCCAGCAGAAGCTTGGTATCACTATACGGATGAAACCTGTGACTATGGTTGCATGGTGACGGAGTATATCTACTGGGCTTTGACATCAATATTGGGAACACAGGACTTTCCAGGGCGACACGAGGCACTTGAAGTCGAATGGGAATTGAATACCAGAGAACTCGTTAAAAATCGGGATCCTATAGTATATCAACTTCTGACAGACCCTCAGTACAGATTCCCAACCCAAGCACCAGATGGAAACTACAAACCATCAGCATCTCCCGTTACAGTTGTTCCTATCATCACCATTGAAGACGAAGATTAATGAGAATAGTTGTGCCTTGTGAAACAACAGATCCCTAACTCTATTGCTACGTAGTAATCTTATGAGAAAAGGAGCAGCAGATGCCAAGGCAGCTCAGGATGGTACGCCCCAATTTAAATAACTTACCGGAACTGCAACTCCCAACAGGCTATGGCATGCGTACTTACCTTGAAGGTGATGAGGCGCATTGGGCACGTATCATCAGCGACTCGTTTGGTGGTAGAGAACGGACTGCGCAAGATACTGTGGATCAAATTACCGGCAGTGACGTTTTTCTACGCGATGGATTCTACTTCGCAACCCATGACGACACTCCTGTCGGGACTGCTTGCGCCTGGCGACAGTCTGTAGATGAAAAAGATGTTGGGTACGTCCACATGGTCGGAGTCGTCGCTGAGCATACCGGACATAAACTCGGAAAATGGGTCTCGCTCGCTGTCCTTTACTATTTTCGGGACAAGGGGTTCAAATGCGCCATGCTGGATACAGACGATTTTCGCATCCCTGCTGTTAAAACCTATCTGAATTTAGGGTTCATACCGGTTTATGTTGAAGAAGGGCAACCCAAACGGTGGCATGACCTATTTAAAAAATTGAAGCTACCTACCATGTCAGCGCAGATCGAAAGCCTCCGAAGCACACTGCCTGATGAACTCTGGACTAAAGTCTCGGCTTAGAAACATAATGGAAGATCAACTCAGAATGGTTCGGCGAGATTTGGACAATTTACCGCCGTTCCAGTGTCCCGATGGCTATCACATCCGAACCTATCAGAAAGGCGACGAGGAACATTGGGCACGAATAATGGATGTCGCCTTTGTAAACACAGGCAGAACCGCCGAAGATGCATACGCTAACGTTATCCGTCAAGGCAATTTTGATCCGAACGGGTTCTGTTTCGTTATCTACGATCATCAACCTATCGGCACGGCATGCGCATGGAAGAGGTATCATAGCCGTAAGCATATTGGTTACATCGACATGCTCGCAGTGCTGCCAGAACACACCGGACATAAACTCGGAAACTCCCTAACGCTGTTTCTCCTGCAATATTTTAAAGCACAATCGATCGTATATGTGATGTTAGACACTGACGATTTTCGTCTTCCTGCCATCAAGAACTATCTCAACTTAGGATTTGTTCCGGTGTACCCCCGTAAGAATCACGTAACGCGTTGGCGTAATGTTTTTAAAAAGTTGGGTCTCCTATAAGATGAGATTGCTTCTACTGCTCAGAAACCGTTTTAATTTCCCTGAAAATTGTGTAATCTCCGCAATTCTCATTGGCGGTTTCGGTCTCCGTCTCATCGGTATAAACGTCGGCTTACCTGATTCCGCAGATCCCCGTGAGACCATCATTGCACAAAATGTGCTGAATCTCATTCACTTCACAGCAGTCCCCCAAATCTACAACTGGCCCGGAACAGCATGGTTCTATCTAATCGCTTTGATAGGTAAATTACTGTCATTCGGAGGTATGTCCCTGACAGAAGCCCATGTGATATTATTGGCCCGATGGGTTAATGTGTTATTGTCCACAGCAACACTCTGGTTCGCCTATTGCATCGGACTGCGGTGTTACAGTAAGCGAATCGGACAAATAGCAGTAGGATTGCTTGCCGTTGCAATGTTACACGCTACCAACGAGTCCCGTTTCGCGCTTGTAGACATTCCAGCCACCTTCTGTGTGACACTGTTTCTCTGGCTTATGGTGCGTTCACATTCTTCTTCAGACACCCCAACATTTCGGACAGCGATATGGTTGGGTCTCGTTGCCGGATTGGGTTTTGCAGTCAAGTTCACAACTGTTTTCGTCGGATTTTCTCTGGTATGTTTTGTCGGTAGCAACCAATTTTATAGAAGAGTCGCGACTGTCGTTGGTGTGTCAGCCTTAACCTTTACACTCCTCTGCCCCTACTGGTTGATAGACCTGGTTTCGCCAGGATGGAACCTTTTCTTTAAGGACTTCTGGTATGAAGCAACCCACTATCACCGAGGGCACTTCGGTCTCATCGCAACAGGCGACGCCGGTTGGCTGCAGCGGTATATCTATCTGTGGACGCTCTTGAAGTGGGGTATGGGATTGCCGCTCATGCTCCTCGTCGGTCTCGGAATACTACGAGGTATCTGTTCGCTTAGACCGAGAATCGGTAGCACCGTTGTTACATTAGAAGCATCTCTACTTACCTTCGTTATCCTTTACTTGCTATTTATCGGCACACATAAAGTCAAGTTCGCACGCCATCTGTTGATACTCTATCCAGTCCTTATGGTACTCGCAGCAGCTACACTTGCGCGATTACCGTATACCATAGAGGCTTTTTTTAAGTTCGTCCATCGACAGAAAAATGGAAATTCCAGAGAATCTGCTGAAACGATGAGATATAGTATATTTGGAAAGTGGTTTGGCGGAATCGTAGGAGGGGTTGTAGTGCTTTATACATCGGTTTATACCACCGCTTTTGCGCTTGTTCTGATTGAACAGCCAACCCGGGTTGCGGCATCAGAATGGATATCAAGACACATTCCGCAGGAGGAAACTATCTCCCACGCACCAGAAGTCTTGTTTAACTGGCTGCTCCCGGAAGTAGATATGGAGGCGGCGGATCAAGAAGCAGAATGGGTGCTCATCCTCATACCTGACCTTGAAGTGTTCCAGAAATACCAAAAGCATCCCCAGAATTATCAACAACAGGATTGGTATCCTCTCAATGAGGTTGCAGTGGAAGAGACCCTTGAATTTTATGAGCGAATTTTGGGGGAGGGAAGCCCGTATATATTGCGCAAGACCTTCCAATACACACCGCAGTTTTTGGGTATCCAGATATCTGATAGCGGCGCACCATTTCCTATGCGCGCACTCGCACATCCTGAAGTACGCATCTATCATCGTCGCGATTAAAAGTCCTGTGAAGGGGATACGGAAGCCTCGTGTCGGAACCGCTATGTCCGCTTTACATCACCGGCGGCTCGAAATGCTGCTTCTGGATTGGGACTATTGCCGATAAGATTTGATGGAGCACGTCGGCAGCGGTAGTATTGGCGTCTATAATCCGGATCCGTTCTTGTGGGTAGTAGTCAATCAGCGGTTCGGTTTCCCGTTTGTAAACATCCCACCGGTAACGAACGACCAGTTCTTCAGCATCGTCGATGCGATGTTCTTTCAGTGAACGTCCGCGGATACGTTTGAACATCACTTCCCGATCTTCGCAAACCATGTAGATGACTTTAAAAACCTGTATAAAAGGTGCCATCAATTTCGCTTGCGTAATATTACGAGGGATACCATCAAGGACGAGCAAGTCGTTTTTCGGTTTATAAGTCTGCTCGCAGACTTTCGCCGACATGTAGTCTTGCCAGATTTTGATTGTGATATCGTCTGGGACTAACTTCCCGATTCCGGCGTATTCTTGGAAAATTTGCCCGCATTTTGAATTGCGATCAAGTTCGCGGAACATATCCCCACTGGAGACATGGAAAATGCCAGGGATTTGTGCCAGCATCTTCCCTTGTGTTCCCTTGCCAACACCGGGGGGACCAACGAGCAGCACTGCTCGATAACACGGTCCAGCCGCCTCGTGTAGAGGGCTCTTGTCCATTATCATGTCTGTTATTGTCCTCTGCCGCTTTTATTCTTCTTCGTTGAATTAGCGTACATTACATGAACTATACACGCACATTTTCAATAAATATCATGTACCAAGAAGGTGTTCAAGAATATAAAAATCCAAGCCTTCATAGTCTCTGGCTGCGATAAATTCCTGCTCGACTTTTTTATCCAAGGTTCGAACTTTCTCAAGTAAATTAAGGAAAGTCCGGCGACTGCTCAATAGATGTTTTGTTGAGATGTCGCGTGGTTGTGTGCGCATGACTTTCACATCCAACCCGATAAATTCACCATTTCTGCCGTACCCATTTTCTTCAAGAATTCGGACTTGGTTGAACGCGCGTCGCAAATTATCTGAGCCGAATGCCTTGTCTTGGTCGAATTTTAGCCCGTTTTGGTCGTTCAGATGTACGCTCCAGAGTTTCTTGTGGTAAAGGGCGTACCCCATTTCATCGGACGGCTCTAACCCCGCGAGAATAGCGTGAGCACTTTCAATTAACCCGCCAACACGCTCCGGTGCGTTACTGGCGTATGCTAAGCCGATCGCGTGCCCAATCGTTGGGATGTAAGCAATGTCCATCGGTTCATTCGGTTTCGGCTCAATTAAAATTCGGATCTCTGAATCATATTCCAGGAGTACATTAATAGCATCAAGAATTTGTCCAACCGCTTCTGACGAGGATTTTGTTTCTCGAATGTAAGTGCCTTCGCGAGCAAGCCACAACACAAGGTTTTTGCATCCAATCTCATTGGAAATATCTATACACCGTTTTGATCGTTCGAGGGCGTATTCGCGTTCTTTCGCTGAATTAGATGTATAAGCACCATCAATAGTCTGTGGAGATTCCCACAACCGTGGGGCCACCACCTCTGCCGTCAGACCTTGGTCATTGAGTTGTGCTTTAACCTTTTTTGTCTGCGATATCAACTGCGCGTGTGTCTTCTCATCAATATCAGGGACAATGTCATCATCGTGAAATTGAATACCAACAAAACCGAGATCTCGGTAAAATCCGACTTTCTTGTCAAAACTGAACGATTCCCGAACTGGCGGTCCAAACGGATCTGATCCTTCGTGTATGTTCCATGGTCCAAAAGAGAAACAGTATTCTGTTGCTCCTTTGACAGATTCACTCATCTTACTTCTCCTGTGTGAAGCGTTTTTGGATCGTCTTCTTCATTTTAATAAAATAACGGCATCTACTCACGTTAACCAATACGATGTAATTACTATGAAGGATACGAAAAAACTGCTTGACTTTCTAATAAGTATAAAGTATTATTTTAAATATGTCAAGGAAATCTGTAGAGGCGGTTTTCAAGCCGATATTGTGATGCCATGTATGCTAAGATTGTAGAGGAATTATCCCCGAATGTCACGCCTATCTCGCGCTGTTTTATCCTATCTTTGTCTATTTTTTACACTCATGCTCATGCTAAATCGCTTCATCCAACCTATACACGCAGCGGATCATGAAGTTGAGGGGAGTACACCCAGTCCAACCGCACCCGGATCGATTAACAAAGCACAAGAATTAACTTTAGAATCAACGTCATCGCATACCTTCAGTTTCAAAGACGTTTACCAAATAGATCTGAATTTAGACATACCAGGAGACATTGAATTCGTCGCCACAGAGGGTGAGGTCGTTACCGTCGTCCTTGAAAAGCACGCACAAGCAACAAATACCGAGCAAGACGCTGTTATCCGCACCTATCTCGATAATATTTCTGTAACTGGAACTCAGGGTGGTGGGACGCTTCAGCTAAAAATTCAACTACCCAGAGGCGAAGGTGCCGAGGTAGTGCCAAACCCATTTTTCGGTGTCCAGAATTCACAAACAGTGTCCCATAAACAATTCCAGTTGAAGTGTATTGTTAAAACCCCTGCAGATGTTTCCGTTAAACTACAATCAAAAATGGGAGATGTCCGACTCCAGCGTATTCGTGGACAGATAGAAATAGCAACAGAGATAGGAGATGTCGATTTAAATGAGACCTTAGGCAATTATAATGTGATCCTAACGAACGGAGACATCAAGGGTAAAATTCTGCTCACCCGAGGTCAGAACAAATTAGAAACAAAGAATGGCGCAATTAATCTAACTATACTTGACACTGTTGCAGCACCGATGGACATAACCGCACAAGGTGGGAGCATCCTATTACAACTCCCACCAGATTACGCTATTGATGCCCTTCTTGAAAGCGAAAAACAGCAAGTTGTTATTAACCTACCCGCACAAATTGAGGACGATACCGCACTAACTCTGGTTAACGGTGGTGGACCGCTGTTTCGTTTGAAAGCTACCGACGGAATCTCGCTTTTACAAAGTATACCCCCTAAAGATCAGACGAACGTCCAAGCAACTGCCGAACCCGATGCGTTTCTGGATTCCGTTCAACCTGTACCGAGAACAGTGAAACCGCCTATTATTGACGGAAATTTGTCTGAAATTGTCTGGCAAACAGCCACTCCGCTTCCTCCCTTTCAGAATGCTGAAGGCACTGAAGAATCTAGCAATTTGACCGAAACTTTCTTAATGTGGGATGCGCAAAATTTTTATATCGGAGTAAAAGCACATGTTCCCGACTCGCAGCTACCGCATATCTCACAGACACAACGTGATTCACCGATTTGGGAAGACGAATGCATTGAAATCTTGATTGACACCAATCCACAAACCGATATTTACCATCATTTTGTTATCAATCCGATTAATGCGTTCTTTGATCAACAAGTTAGCCGACCGGGAGTGGCGAGTTTCCAATTCGCACCATCGGATTTCCAACTTGCTTCCGATCAGCAAACCTTGCGGTCAGCGTTCAGGTCCGATAAAACATGGAACTCGAAGGCTAAGGTTGCAACACAAATTAACACCGATTCTTGGAGCCTCGAAATTGCACTTCCGCGCGAAGGACTCGAGAAATATCCGCCAACGCGCATACAAGCTCCGTCCGATCTTAAAAATGTATGGCTTTTTAACATCCATCGTAAGGCACAACTCACCGTTAAGGATATGGAGCACCTCGTATCTACCACACAGAGAGAATACAGTTATTGGTTGCCAACTTACTATAGCGAATACCCGTGGTGGCCCCATGCCCCTCATGAGTACGCAGCACCGCTTGCCGAGCGCGTTGCCCCAGCGATGGGAGTCCTACGCTTTGTAACACCTACATCGCCTTTCCCGGAAACCTTTGCAGTCGAAGAACAATTCCGAATTGTAGAGATTGAAATTGAAGGCAATACTCTAATTCCAACGGAAGTTGTCCAGCAACAAATCCCTATTCAGCTTGGCGATGTTATTACAACTACACAGTTGTCGTGGTTGCTTGACGAATTGCGAAACCAACACCTGTTTCAGGAAGTCCGTTTAGAGACGAGACAGCTACCTACTACCACCGAAGCGTCTAAACGTTTGACATCCACCAGTCTTCGTATTCAAGTTACAGAGGCTCCCGTCGTATTTGCTCGCCGAATTAAGATTCACGGGAACAGAACTTATCCAACGGCGTTCATCAAGCAGTGGTTTCAATTAGAAAGCGGTTATCTCACTGTTGAAGTAGCTAGACTGAAGCAACAACTAATCGCCGATTTTTATTCAAATCGCGGGTATGAATTCGCTACAGTTAACTATGAAATAGCCGATGATGTGCTTACGTTTAACATTAATGAGGGGACATTGCACGAAATTCGTTTCACTGGGAACACTCAAATTTCTCGTGAAGAACTGTTGTCGGCTCTCGACCTAAAGACTACAGACACGGACGAAAAACAGATCTCACAGGCTTCTGATATTTACTACCGTACCCTCGGACAATCGAAGATAAATCAGATGCAGAAGCAACTCAGTGAAACCAATGAACACTTCAAATCGATCCAAAGCTGGCGGGTCCAACGCGAAGGCGGTAAGAACATCATGATTGTTGAAGTTGAGGAGCAACCGCTTACTAAAACTTCCGGTTTCCCGATTCTTCAATTCACTCGTGTTCACGGATTGGTACTCGGAGCAGGTGGTACGCTCGCAACTCGGCTTGCTGGCAAAGAACAGGTTTTCGGTTTAGTGAGCCGTGGGATTTCCAGTAAAATGTGGAATTATCAAGTTGGCATTGAGAAGATTTTTTTTTACTGGCAGACGCTTAAATTTGGCGCAAGTGTCTATGATGTCACGGACATCAGTTCTAATATCTCTATGCGTTCCGGTGAGACGACTCTGGGGGCAATCTACGACGGTTTCGCACTTCAGGATTATTACCAACGTCAGGGAGCCCAAGGGTGGATAACCTTCGCAACTTCAGAATGGCACTACCTTAGACTCGAATTCACAACTGAAGATCACGATAACCTCTCTAAATCAACGGATTGGAGTTATTTCAACCGAAACCAAATCAAGCGAGGCAATTCCCGGATTGATCGTGGACGGTTGGAAAGCCTTTCACTGATTTATACTTTTGATACACGCGACCACAAGTCGATTACTAAACGGCATTTCCATATCATGTCTTCTGCAAATGAGAGAACTCGACGGGGATGGCGTGGGCAGCTCGCTGTCGAAATCGCAGGTGGAGATTTTGCTTTTAATATCTACCAATTTGAATTAGCACGCTACACGCCACTATTCGGTCCACATAACTTGAACGTTCGGATCGGTGGTGATTTTTCCAACGCTCCATTACCCAGGCAACGGCTACTTCACCTTGGTGGTGGTGCTACACTCCGCGGCTACAGTTTCAATAGATTTGCTGGAGATAACCGGTTGCTACTTAACCTTGAGTATCGACTTATCGAAGAGACAATTCCCAAGGAGTTTGATGCTGCACTTGGGTGGACACTCAGCTTCTTCTTAGATACCGGCGCGGTCTGGTGGCATGGCGAAGCACCGTTTTCCGATTTTGATACATTTATGGCACAACTCAAAACCTCAATTGGGGTCGGATGCTCCGTTTTCATAGATCCATTAGGAGATCTTAACCCTTATATTCTTGTTGTTGAAGTAGCCGAACCACTTGACGCCTCGTTTTCATTACGAAATCCGAGGGTCCTTTTGCGTATGGACCGCACTTTCTAATGAAATGTATACCAAATAAAAGATATCCTTTAGGTATCACCAGCGCAATAACTTAATTCTAAAAAAATGAAAACAACTCTACTTTATCACATCCATGAACGGTTCGGTGCTACCTTCGCCAAAAAGCACCACGATTGGAACGTAGCCGTCCAGTTTACCGATCCAGTTTCCGAACATCGCGCTGTAAGAAAGAGTGTCGGCATTACTGATGTATCCTATCGCGGTAGATACAAGGTCACAGGAGAGGATCGGGCAAAATTCCTACACCGCATTATCTCCAACGATGTTGAAAATCTCTCAGTAGGACAAGGCACGTATGCCATGCTCCTAACGCATCGAGGCAAAGTTATCGCCGATCTAAATGTTTATATCCTCGAAGATAGCATCGGCATTGATACCGCACCTGAAACCACAGAAAACCTCTTCATTGAACTGGACAAATACATCATCGCTGACGATGTTGAAATTGCTGATTTAACCCATGAAACCGGGGCAATCGCTGTTCACGGTCCTAAATCATCAGAACTTGTGCAGTCTGTACTCGGTATGGATGAACTTTCTGCTTTACCCGAACGCCACAACCGCTTTCATGAGGCTAAT
The DNA here is from genome assembly GCA_958295815.1 of Candidatus Poribacteria bacterium. Taxonomy (GTDB): domain Bacteria; phylum Poribacteria; class WGA-4E; order WGA-4E; family WGA-3G; genus WGA-3G. The sequence continues at coordinate 3,640,733 of OY282374.1, forward strand.
GCCCTTTTCGATCATACCGTAGTATGTGTGCGAACGGATACCACTGGCGAGATCGGTTATACACTTTACACCGCAGCCGACGGGTTGGAATCGCTTTGGGAAACATTAATGTGTGAAGGCGCACAGTTTAACGTTCAACCTATCGGTTGGAACGCACTTGAGTCGCTCCGGATTGAGGCGGGCATTCCGAGGTACGGAACAGAATTGACCGATGCTGTCATCCCACTTGAGGCAGAGTTGGAACATGCTATCGACTTTGAGAAAGGGTGCTACATTGGGCAAGAGATTGTCGCGAGAATGAAATATCGCGGGCATCCCAATCGCCTATTGCGTGGTATTGAAATTGAGAGCCTCTCGACACCCGCAGAATGCCCCGAAATTCACCAAAACGCACCAGTTTTCAGCGAGGACAAAGAGGTCGGTTGGATTACAAGTTCTACCTTTGCCCCAACGCTCGGAAAATCGGTTGCCTTGGCTTATGTTCGCATCGCAGCCACTGAAACCGGAAGTCGCGTACAAATTGAGTCATCAGAAGGACGGGTCGATGGCACGGTCGCGCTTCTACCCTTTAGTTGCTACTAACATGTTTTAACGTTTCAACAAAGTGTTTGAATTGATATTCACATTGTGAGAGGGGTTTGTAACCCCGAATTCGCTGTATGGTGTTTGAATTGATATTACATTGTGGGAGGGGTTTGTAACCCCGAATTCCCCGTCACCATTAATCAAAATAGAGAAATGTTACATTTTTATTACGCCTACAAACTGCACTTATAATAGAAGTGCCTAACACCTATAGGAGGTATTACACCCATGATATACAACAAATTTTATTTTCGTATATCCCTTTTACTACTTCTTCCAATTCTTTTGGGTGGATGTGGCCTCGCCAAATTAGCAAGGGTTCAAGGGGAAGGCGATCTAACTGTAGTAGAATCCACACTTGCAGAAAACATCGGCACGCTTGAGCGTCTGGCTAAGCTGGGGAACGAAGGTCTCATTGTTAAAACTGCCCGCGCTTATTCATCTTACGCTGGATTTTTTGAGGATAGGATGGAGGAAGCTGAGATAGCAGGTGATATGGAGACCGCAGCGAAGATGCGCGCACAGGCGATTGACTACTATCAGCGTTCTGAAGGATACGCCTTCAAAGTGCTCGCTAAATCCCATATAACGTTTAATAGTCCGAGAGATGTCGAAATTCCTGTGTTTAAAGCATCACTTCGAAGGATCAAGAAGAAACAGGTTGAGCCACTGTTTTGGGCAGCCTATGCTATAGGACGCGGCATTAGTCTCCAGAAAGACGACCTTATGCAGGTAATTGACTTGGTTAGGGTAAGATTGATGATGGAACGCGTCCTTGAATTGGATGAAACCTTTTACTATGGCAGCGCACACCTGTTCTATGCTGTCTATTACGGCGACCGATCTGTGTCAATCGGCGGTGATCCTGAGAAGGCAAAGGAACACATTGAGCGTGTAGATGAGATTAATGATGGCAAATTCTTGATGAGTAAATACTATCTCGCCCGTTACTATGCCTATCCGAAACAGGATGCTAAGCTCTACAGGCAAGCTTTACAGGAGGTGCTTGATGCCCCCTCGGACATCTATCCTGGGGAGGAAGCAGCGACCGCATTGGCAAAATCACGCTCTAAACGATGGCTTGATCAGATTGATATGCTTTTCGATCTGGAAGAAGGAGGAGACACTGAATAATGAAACCAAAGAGAACGCACTCTAAAGCACACGCCGTTAAATTAGTTGGCGTGTTTCTACTGATTTTAGGGATGCTCTGTTTACCAGTAGCACATCTTCATGCCAAAGCTATTAAATTTGCGACCCTTGCACCGAAGGGTTCCACATGGATGAACAATTTTGAGGCGATGGGAAAAGAAATGCGTGCAAAATCGGACGGTGAACTTCGACTCCGTATCTATCCGAACGGGGTCCAAGGAGACGAACTTGATGTCGTCCGAAAAATGCGTGCAGGGCTGCTACATGCCGGTGCTATGACAGCTACTGGCTTGGGTGAAATACAGAAGGAAGTCCTGATTTTTCAACTGCCTCGGATGTTCAGAACCTACGATGAACTTGACCACGTGCGTGATTATCTCCAAACAGATCTCGAAAGAACCTTCAAGGATGCCGGATACATCTTGCTCGGTATGGGAGACATCGGCTATTATTACATCTTCAGCAACCAACCCATTCGCACTATTGCTGATCTCCAGTCACCAACCGTCAAGATGTGGGCGCGCACAAGCGACAGGATTGCTCTCGAATTTTACGAAAATGCCAAGATCGCAACCGTGCCGAGAGAGGTTACGCAGGTCCTGCCTTCGCTCTACTCCGGACAGCTCAACACGCTCGCTGCATCACCGTATGTTGCTGTTGCACTGCAATGGTATGACCAATTCAAGTACATGAGCGATCTTCCTGTTAATGTTGGGGTTGGTGCTACAGTCATAACGAGGGAGAAGTTCGACGAGCTTACCCCACTTCAGCAGAAAGTTTTGCGTGAAACCGCTCAGGCATATCAGAGCGATTTGATTCAGAATATTCGCAAAGATAATGATAGAGCGCTGGAGGCACTTCAGAAGAAAGCTGGCATTGAGGTAGTTGAATTCGCCGAAAGTGACCGAGACGCTTGGGATGCCCTTGCCGTAGAAACCCATAATGCTCTCGTCGGTGAGATTTACTCACAAGACTTTCTTGACAAAATCAACGACCTCTTAGAGGAATACCGAGAGAAAAATTAGGTGGTACTCATGCGATGTACCAGCAACTTTTCCCACATAGGCGCGCTTTTCAGCGCGCCTCATTTTCTTGTGGGAGGGGTTTCAACCCCGATTTTTGATTTTCATCTGCGCATTTTCTTGTGGGAAGGGTTTTCAACCGCCACGGAATGCCATACGCGCATTCCGTGTTGATTCATCTTCCGTCGAATCCTGAAAATCCTGATTCTGACAATCCACTGCCAAGATATTCACACACCCAAGTCGAAATTTCATTTGCTATTTTTCCCCAGTCTATGGTATCATATCGGTTTGAGGAGGAACGCAAGACCCGTGGCATCTATTAGTGACATCACAAATGAATTTATCCGAGAAGAAATTGAAGAATACCTGGAACAGCCTGATGAAATAGAGCGGACTATTGAGATGTTCGCGCAGGCGACCCCAGAAATGCAAGATATCGCTGCTGCGCTTATTGACGGCGACCATCACACCGTTGACGAATTAACCGAAGCTGCCCTCGAAAATGGGACAGAAGCATTAGAGATTATGGACAACGGACTCATCTCTGGAATGGGTATCGTCGGTATCAAGTTTCGGGAGAACTTCATCTTTGTACCTGAAGTCTTAGCTTGTGCACGCGCAATGAAAGCAGGGATGGCGTATATCGAGCCAATCCTCTCCGCTTCAGGCATCGAACCCATCGGCACAGTGATTATGGGAACCGTCAAGGGTGACCTACACGACATCGGCAAGAACCTATGCATTATGATGCTTCGCGGTGCCGGTTTCGTCGTACACGATTTGGGCGTTGATACTTCCGAAGACGAGTTTATTGAAGCTGTTGAGGAATTTGAAGCACCTATTTTGGGTATGTCCGCACTCCTAACGACGACGATGCCTAATATGGGGAGAACAATTGATGCCTTCATTGACGAAGACCTGCGGGAAGAAGTAAAGATTATGGTAGGCGGTGCACCAGTCACCCAAACGTTCGCTGACGACATGGGTGCTGATGGATACGGTAAAGACGCACTCGCTTGTGTCGCCTTAGCTAAAAATTTCCTTTTGGAAGAAGACGAGGAATGGTAGGTAGTTATTGGTTGTCAGTCATTAGTTTTCGGTTAAGAAATTTATTTATCACAATTTATCACCTTGCGATACTTCAAGCAAAGGCAAATTGTGCCCCAAGTTCTCTTAACCCACAACCCACAACCCATAACTCACAACCCATAACCTATGAAAAAAATTGATAAAGCAGAATACGAAAAACGCCTAAATAAAATGACCCAGATTTTCGAGGATTTGGTCACTCATGCCGATGTCCAAGCTACCTATCGGTGTCCCTACAAAAACCGATTCGACCACTGCACAGCGAAATTTGGCTGTCGAAATCAGCGAAAAATTGATGAAGGTACAGGCTTGTTGTGTGTTGGTGATGATAAACTGGACTACCGAAGCGCATGGGAAACCGAGGCAGATGACCAAGCATCGGAATCGAAGGGTACAATCACATGCGACGGAAAAGCCCATCAACTCACCCCCGGAAAAACTGTTTTTGACTACGCAGACGATTTAGACGTGTTGGTACCTACCTCCTGTTTCCGAACCGGGCAGTGTCATGAATGTATTGTTGAAATCAAACGTGGGATGGAGCACCTCCAACCCCCAAACGAAGCGGAAGCTTTTCTCCGAGACAACTACCGTCTCGCCTGTCAAGCCCTCGTTCTTGATGTTGATGCAGACATTGAGTTTACCCCACTCCGACGCACACCCAGAATCTTAACACATGCAATTGCGAACGACAACGAAACGCTGGAACTCGATCCACGCGTTACCCATCGCGATGGAGTTGTCTATTACGACGACGAACAGATTGACCGTTACCGAGGACACCTTTATGGATTAGCCATAGACCTCGGGACAACAACAGTCGTAGCAAACCTGGTTGATTTTGAAACTGGGAAAACAGTCTCTGTCAGTTCCTTTGAAAACCCGCAACGTTTTGGCGGAAGCGACATCATGAACCGCATCTCTTACGACGGTGAATTTGAAGGGGAACTCCGCCGTTCGCTCATTGCTGCACTCAATAGCGAAATCATGGAGATGTGTGATCGCCATAATTTCGTCCGGCAGGAAATTTATGAGGTCGTTGTTGCTGGTAATACAACGATGCGCGATATCTTCTTTAAGCAAGATGTCCAGAGCATCGGACAGAAACCCTATAAGTCTCTGATTGAGCATGAGTATCGAGACGGAATTCGTTCAACCACTTCCCTTACCGAAAAGACACGCCGCTTGGGCATCCGTGCGAACCCGAAAGCGATGGTGTCCAGCCTGCCGTTAATCGCAAGCCATGTCGGCGCAGATGTCGCCGCAGATTTAGTCTCAATTGACATTCCATTGACAGATGAAATTATCATGTTAGTTGATGTTGGGACGAATACAGAAGTCATCGTCGGGAATGCGGAAAGGATGGTCGCCGCATCATGTCCCGCCGGTCCCGCATTTGAAGGCGGTGGAATCGAATACGGAATGCCAGCGTATCCCGGTGCTATTGAATCTGTGGAATGGGATGGCAATCAATTCAATTATGATACAATTGACGCCGAGACCCCACAGGGATTATGTGGTTCCGGTTTAATTTCCCTGCTTGCCGAACTCCGGCGAAGTGATCAGATGAGTCCAAAAGGCGTTTTCGCAGACAGAAAGCAACGCATCATGTCGATCTTACCGGAACACGGTATTACCCTCTCACGCGATGATGCCAGCAATCTGGCACAAGCGAAGGCTGCGAATTATTGCGGACAATACATTGTCTTACGGCATTTCGGATGCGTTCCAGAAGACATCACGAAGCTCTTTTTGGCAGGAGGTTTTGCCAATTATGTTAACCTACAAGATGCAGTTGAAATCGGATTCCTTGCCCCTGTTCCAGAAGCGAATGTTATTAAAATCGGCAACGCCGCAGTAGGTGGTGCAACAGCCGTCCTCCTTTCCAACAAAAAACGCGCGTATATCGAAGCACTCGTCAACAATATCGAACACGTTGAATTGGAGACAACACCGGATTTCTTTGACATATTCGTGGAAGGCTGCCAGTTCAAACCCATGCCAGCGACACTTGTATGAGACGCTAAATGGTCTATAAGTGGACAGCTTGGGTAGCAGCCCCAGCGGGGCGATTGTCTATAGAAACAGATATATTCCCAAGTAAAGCCCCAGCGGGGCGGCATGTCTATAGAAGATGGAGATAATAAACTAAGTGGAAGTTTCCTTTCAAGAACGCTTAAAATCTAATAAACCGATTTTATATGATGGCGGATTTGGATCACAATTGTTCGCACGAAGTATAGAACTCACGAATAGTGCACTCGCCAATGAGCTACATCCTACTGCTGTTATTGACATTCATTCAGATTATATCAACGCAGGTGCTGAAGCAATTGGAACGAATACGTTTGTCGCATCGCCACTTCACCTACAAATGGCAGGACAAAACACATCCGATGCCCAACGCCTTGTCCGCTTAGCAGTTCAACATGCGAAAAATGCCGTTGAACAGAACGACAAAGATATCTATATCGCAGGCTCCGTCGGACCCTCTCCTGGTGCAATCGAAGCAGACAGTGGGGATACCACTTTCGGCATTCCAAATACAGACGCCAGAGAGGCACATAAATTAGTAATCCACACCCTCGCAGAAGCAGGCGTAGATTTCCTCTGTCTTGAAACAATGTTTTCCGCTAAAGAAGCAGCAATCGCTGTAGATGTCGCACGTGAAACAAATCTCCCTATCGCCGTGAACTTGACATACAAATGGACGAAAGAGCGACGGAGCGGCAACATCGTCTATCGCACAGATTGGGGGAATTCCCCAACAGATCTCTTAGATATTCTCACACAGGGCGAATTTTCAGGTGGAGACTCATTATTAGATGCCGTTAGCATCATTGGTGTGAACTGTGGTGCTGAATCCAGACGCGATGAACATACCGGCATGCCGTACGCAATCACTGGCACCGAGCAAGTGCAGGCATCACTTATCGACAAAGGCGTTCAGGGTAAGCGGATGATGGCATATCCAAACGCTGGCATGCCCAAACTTGATGAAAACCTTCAGACCATCTATACGCAGACGCCAGAACAGATGGCAAGCCATATACCCGCACTCCTTGAAACGGGTGCCTACTTAGTCGGTGGATGTTGCGGAACAACGCCGAAGCATATCAAAGCGTTCCACGAAGCAATTTCGTCCTACAGTTCAGCATAAGACGATGCTAATACGTCCGTATGCCCACGGCGAGACAATAGATAATCTGAAGGATATAGTCTTTTGGAAACAATAACACTTACCTATAAAAGACCTCCGAATCGGGTGAATCACTTTCAACAGCAATTGCTTTATGTAGATGATGATGTTATTGTTACATCTCAGCGCGTTAGACCTTCCTCACCCATAGTTCAAAATGGTAAAACTGTTTTAGGAGATAACTTCCCAGTAGTTTGGTTTGTGTTTACTGGGCTTTGGTACGATGTCGGCATAGTTTATAATCTGAATAACGAATGGACCGGTTATTACTGTGACGTTCTGAAGCCGGTCAAACGGAGCATGGATGAAACAGGGAAACTTGAAACTTTTGAAATAACCGATCTCTTCTTGGATCTCTGGGTGAACCCAGATGGCACTCATGAAATCCAGGATGAGGATGAGTTTGAAGAGGCTGTTCAAGCCGGTGCGATTGACGCTGAATTAGAAAAAAAGGCGTGGAATGTCCTGAAGGAATTAATCACTAAAGTTGAATCTGGGAATTTAGAGCAACAGTTACAAGAGGTAATTAGTAGAACAGAATTCGCAGATTTACGGGATTATGTAAAGACGTTACCTTAGGAATCCAAGGGGGACAAAGAGATGGCAACATTGGCAATAAACGGCGGTGAACCTGTCCGAACTGATTCTTATCCAAGCTGGCCCACGCAGGATCCTGCTGATCTCGAAGCATTTGAACGTATTTACAAGAGTGGACAATGGGGCGTTGGCGGACCAAAGGTTCCAGAATTTGCACAACAATTCGCTAAATTCCAAGGGGCGAAGTATGGCGTTTGTGTCAACAGTGGTACGTCGGCACTCTATGTCGCCCTGAAAGCAGCTGGCGTTTGCCCGGGCGATGAAGTCATTACTACACCCTATACCTTCCAAGCGACAGTCGTTGCGATCCTCATGACACACGCTGTCCCTGTTTTTGTCGATACCGCACCGGACAGTTTTCTGTTGGATCCTTCAAAAGTTGAAGACGCGATAACCGATAAAACAAAAGCGATTTTGCCGGTTCATATCGCCGGATACCCAGCAGATCTCGATGCTCTTGTCGAAATCGCAAATCGACATAACCTTAAGATTGTTGAAGATTGTGCACAGGCGCACGGTGCCGAATGGCGCGGGCGAGGCGTCGGCAGCTGGGGGCATTTCGGATGTTTCAGTTTCCAGTCATCAAAAAACCTTTGTGCCGGTGAGGGTGGGATTGTCCTCATCAACGATAGGGAACTTTACGAACGAGCTTATGCACTGCATAATTGTGGGCGCACGCTACCTGATGCTGAATTCGGAGAGGCAGAACCCTTCGGCGGCAACTTCCGCATGACCGAATGGCAAGCCGGTCTCCTTCTCTCTCGTCTTACTCGGCTTGAAGCTGAAACCAACTATCGTCATAAAAACATGCGATGGTTAGACGGTTGGCTTGGCGAGGTTCCCGGCATCAAAGTCACACCCTTGGATCCACGCGCAACCCGTGGCGGGTGCCATGGCTATAAAGCCCTCTTCGATTCCGAGGAGTTTGAAGGAATCTCACGTGAGACATTTCTCAAAGCAATGCGTGCAGAAGGAATACCGATGGGATATTGGTATACCACACCAATGTATCGCGCCTCTTTTCTCGCCTCTAATCTTTTCGGTCAAAATCTCAACTATACCGATGTCCACTGCCCTGAGACTGAAAAAATATGCCAGACGGGTCTCTCCTTAAGTCAAAACGTCCTGATGGCAGGCGAAGAGGACATAGAGGACATTATCAAGGCAGTAATCAAAGTCCGCCGGAATGTTGGTGAACTGAAATCGGAAACCTCCTAAGGTCCGAATATCGGAATTCGCGTGCCTTTTAAATTTTCCACTATCCTTTTTATACGCAGGTGACTCTATATAGGCAAACCCAATAGGCATGAGACTCCTTTCATGTTCGGTTTTCAACCTCTCTGGAGGGAGTAATACCAAGGGTTGCATTTTTCACTATCTTTTTTAGCGTTGTGGGACTCTATATGAGCAAACCACATAAAAAGGAGACAAATCATGTCCAACGAACATGAAACGCAAAAGGAAATACGCCGAATTCTACGGCTATTGGAAACAACGGCACGTGTTGTAGAAACTTCAACAATTACAGACCAGTTCTCACGTGATGAAGAACAATCCGCCCAACAACGATGTGCACGTCAATTCAACAACGCACTTAATCGCCTGATTGAACTCGGTGCTGTCCCCACTGGTCTGTTTGAACCCTTGGAAACAGATGGTGCTTTGGGTGATGTTTGCTTCGCTTGCCACCAAGTCTCAGCATATCTCAGAGAGGGGCATGCCGCTGATTTCGACTTCGACTTCGACTTTTCGAACGTGAAGAAAACTATCGGCGATGAACTAAAAGATGTCCGTGAAGTTGTACGGCAGTCGATGCCCGACTTCCTCAAGGATATCTGGAACGAACGAACCGAAGAAAAATCTGATGCCGATACAGTCGAAACAGTTGAGGTTACCTCGGACGAAGATGAAGACACAGAATCGGCGACATCTGTCGAGCAGCGGATTGCCAGCCTTGAAGGACAAATGGAGACGGTTGTCGAAATCCTCCAAGAGATTCGCACACAGCAGCTTGACGAGAACGAAGAGGCATAAACTGTGCGTTGTTGGGAAAAGCCGCCAAGCTCTTCCCAACATACGCTTGGTTCCGTGTTAGAATTAATGTCTACCAATGTTTAAACGAATACATCCGTTCTCCGAGAAATAGTCCTAAAATTGCCCATATACTACCCATCACAAATTCGCCGAGCATTGTCCCTAAAAATAGTGGCAGTGTTCGGCGATACGCGCCAATCCCACCGTGCCGAATCAGTATAGACTTTATCAGCCACGCCAGAAATACAGGAAACCAGAGCCTGCCGAAATTCCAATTGCCCGCAAGAGGATACGCAAGTGGGTGCAGCTGCCACCAAATAAACCGCAGACGCATAAACAGTGTCGTAAGCGTTAGCGTGATGCCAAAGCCAAAAAATCCCATCCGACTCCAGTCTGTGTCGTTTGGAAGGGTCAACCAGCGTTGTAGATCGCTGAATGCCTCCTGTCCACGCCATGTCCCCAAGCTTCCATGCCGATAACCTGCGTGGAGAAACGCTACAAACCCGATAGCCAGGCCAATGACTGTCGCACCCCACATCACCCAGAGAATTTGACGTGTATTGATTCCTCCCCTATCAGCGAGTTTAAATCCTTCCAATTGGTTCGGCATCGGTTGCGAGCGATAGTTACGGGTGAACCCGTAGAGGAAGCCGAAACCTGTCAGCGTCGGGGCACCAATCTTTCTGGAACCAAACAATGAAGTTAGGAAAAGTCCCGGACCCGCACGATAGAAATCCATCGTTGGGGTGCCAAGTTCAGCGCGCATTCGCGTGAACGCCAAAACAAGTATGAAATGGATACTGAAAAATCCAAGGACACCCCACCACGACATTCCCGCCTTCAGACAGAATCCAAACACGACGCCAATGCCGAGTAAGAATCCGATAAACGCCGTGCGATACCCCATCGGTTCATTTGCTGTGTCAAGGTTCGTTTTCAACCCTAAAATATTACGCAAAACCTGCCACAGGTGCTTGTGTGTTATCCAAAGCGCAAAGAAACAAAGCCCAAAATACGCACCAGTCGACTGCATGTCAATGTGCGGGTAACCGGGTGTCTGATTCAGTCCTGTCATCGCCCCAAAAACCAGTTGTGCCTTCCAAAAAAGATAGAACAGCCAGCAAGAAAGCGACAAATCCAGTGGCATCAAGAAGCCAATGCCGATGGCGTACGGATTTAAATGGATAGGCGTAGAACCAATAGCACTCAACGGTTTTTCTGTGAACAAGAGTCCAATATCGTGGCGGATCGGAATACTCGGGACAAAAGGATAGAGAAAACTAATCCCATTGAGCAGATCCAGTCCACATCCAACACCGAAACCTATCCAGAGCAGCCGGTTTCGGTAGAAACCCACATCCTTCGTCATTTCATAAGGAAGCAGAATGATCGGATAACTCAACTTTTCGTGTTCAATCCACTGTTTACGGAGGATGACGCTGAGCATCATCATCGAGAACGCCAGCGCAGAAAAAAACACCAGCCACGCTAACACTGGTGTAACCCACGCACGAATATGATCCATCTCGAATAGGTTTGAGGTGCCTTCGTAGTACCCCGTTAAAGCGCGCCGGTTCATAACGGCGATCCAGTCCGGAATGTAACGGAAGAACAGCGATTGCCATTCATTTTCTGGTGTCGCGAACCAAGTCGCGTGCCCCAAGACACACATTGTCGCCTGCAAAAGGTCATGCCCGCAAACGACACATGCCAGAGTTACCATGAGATACACAGTCAGCATTTCTGCCTGGGTCAGCTTCCATTTCGGGAGATAACGTGTTAGGAACAGATTGAAAATTGCAACAAGGAAGAGCGTAAAGACGGCGTTGAAGAAAATCGCCATCGTGGTAGGGTATTGCGTCGTCCAGACGGTCTCTGTCTGAACAACAAGATAGATATTAAGCGGAAGCGAAAGCAGCCCCAACAAAATGGCGCGCCATGTGATATTCTCAGTTGATATGCGGGCGGGAGTGTCCATTTAAAATGTTCGTTCCTGACCATAGAAAATCCGAGGTTTAAACGATGGTGTGAAAGGTGGATCAAGTGGATAGGCAAATTCTATCCGAAGTATACCGGTACCACTGAACTGAGAAAGACTGCTACGCAGCCCAAATCCTACGCTCCGCTTAGGTGCTGTCAAATCAAAACTATGTTTACCATTCCAAATATATCCAATGTCCGCAAAGACAACACCACTTAATATGAGTCCAAGATGTATAGGCATGTCAATAAACGGGCGCGCCACGAACGTCGCAACTGCTGCAAGAGCTTCATCCATTTTGCGAAAAACTGTTCCGCCAAACAAAGTTCGACTCTCAAGATTCAACAATACCATTTTTTCTCCGTTGAATTGCTTATAGCCATAACCACGCAAGCCGTTGAATGCCCCCAAAATCACCTGACTCTGGCCACTCCACCCAAACTGCATTTCTGTTTTAAGCTGCGCAACAAACGTTTGGTGAAAATCAAAGAGACCGTTCTTTCTAAAGCCTCTCTCAAGTGTATAGATGTCACCTGTATTAAATACGTCTGTATAAAACCAGGCAGTCTGGGCTTGCAGAACAGAACGTTCAATTCGACTCCTCCAATTTGTGCTAAGGGCTATTGTTGTGAGGCTGAAGAACCTTTCGCCTTTCATCCATCCAGATCCGACAGCCAATTCCGCGTAAGATTCTGCGCGGTCGGAGCCGTATAAAGGCGAAGCATATCCCAGCGATAGTGCATATTGAGAGCCGACAAGAAAATTTTCCTCTTGTCCCATACGTTCAAGGAATCGGGTATTATGATATGCCGTGTGTTTCCTACCCACCGTAAAGCCGACCCGCTTTATGTCACGATCCTCCAACATCGCTCTTGATTCGCTGTGTTTGTTGAGTAGAACGTATTTTGAACGTCGTGAAATCGCCCATAAGCCTATGTAATTCTGTTGGCGTCTCTCGCCAAAATATCGTCGAATGTTCGCGAAGGCACTTTGTAGATTTTGCTCAAACCTATCCGTTTCCATCGCACTTTCGTACCAGGATACATGATTAACCGATTCAGCAAAACGTACACTCGCACTCCATCGACTTTTTAATGTATATTGAGGACGCTCTAAAGCCACAAGCAACGCATCCCCTTCTCGTCTTTGGATATATTCACCGTCAAAATTCCAGTGCGAAGTGAAAAGTCGAGGATTATGATACCTGCCTCTTACAAGGCTACGCGTCCTTTCACCGATCTCACTGATTCTCTCGTAGCGCCATAACGTACTTTGACCCGACCCGAACATGTTTGGATCTCGAAATTGTAGCATCCAATACCTTTTCTGGTTATTTAGGTTCAAATCCACACCAAGTGGAAACGACAAGAGTTCCTTGATAGCCGCGTGAACTATAACCGATTTCGATAGTTCATCCCACTGTGCATCAATCTTTGCAGCACCAATATAAGTCTTGCGTCGGAGAATTTGTTCACTCTCTTCTCTATCCGCTTCTGTATAAATATCACCTTCTGTAAACAGGAGTTCGCGCCGGACAACATCTTCTTTCGTCTGTATGTTTCCTGATACAATAATCTTTCCAATCGTCCCTTCGTCAATCTCAATACCGAGATAGATACCATCTCCAAACTTTTTCACCGAAAGATCCTCTTCGGCGATACGAGCGAACTGGTAACCGTTTTCCTGATAGAAACGTGTAATCGCTTCAAAGTCCGCTTTCAGAACGCTCTCATCATAAACACTCCACACATCTGTCCGCATCAGTTCGCGAATTTGCTGGTCGGAAAATGAATGATTCCCATTAATTACGAGGCTGCGAACAGTGTTCGCTTCGTCTCCTAAAACAGATATATTCTCCTGTGAAGCAGTTTTTATTTTTGATGTCTTTACGTCAGGAGCTGCCAATGAAATTTCAACGCTGACATCTATGCTGAATAAGATAATTAAGCACAGAATTCCAAACGAGCGCACAATATGCCAAAAATCTGTCATCGTCTTTCACCTGCAGTCAGCGCACTTTCTCGATTTGAAAGAAAACTTTCAAACAGCATGAGACAAACCGCTAAGATGAGCAGTTCACCCCAGATTTCCCTACCGTGTCTTCTGACATCATAAGGATCATCCATCACGGCTAACCCTTCACTGTTTTCTGTTATTGTTGTTTGGGCACCGATTCGTGCTGCTGCCTGTTGGAGAGGAATTTGTACTAACTCGGATTCGTTGGCATCAACATTAACCGCAAAGAAGTCTCGTTGAATTCTACCCGGCGTTTCTACCTCAATTTGATAGATACCCGGGCGTTCAGTGCGTTGGAATCGTAACGCACCGTCTTCAGCAATGGGTACCACTGTGCTGTTCTCAGCATTGACCTCATCAGAAGTTGATGTCTCACTATCAGGTGGTCCATCTACTGTCCTTTCTAAACGAATAGACGCTTTCCCACCAGCACTTCGCGGATAATACGCCGTATAGGTGTCACCGACATGTCCACCCCATGTTAAAAGATTGCCACCTGCCATCGCAGTGTAAAGCACACTCTGTTGGAGCATCGGAAGAAAATACGGATTAACGAGCAAGTCATTTGCAGTAGCGGCAGCTCCCTGTTGCACCAGTAACCCGCAATTATAGAGTAGCACGGTACTGGTCCCTTGCATGCGTTCAACAAGGAAAGGTGTGTCATCCTCAAAACGTGCGATAACCTTCGATTCAGAAGTAGGTTGCAGCACCACGCCGTTGTAAAATTGCGGAGCATATTGCGTAGAAAGTCCTTCACTCGGGAAAATATCAAAGATAGGATGTGATTCTTGATATGTACCAACCTGCTGTGGTGGTGTCCATGTCAGTGTACTGCCGACTTCGGCAGGCAACCAAGTATCGTTCAGTTCGTTGTAGCTTATTATATTCGTACGGCTGCTTACAAAGGCAATTATACTTTTGCCATGACGGATTGATTCTTGAAGTTGCGCACGAATCTGAGCCGAGATCTTCGGCACATCCGCGAGAATAATAACATCGTAGTCTTCCAGCGGGAAGGTCTCAAACTCAGCAAGTGTACATTGCGTCGGCAGAATCATTACGCCACCCGCTTTTCTTTCGTTTTGATGTGTGTTTTGGGAATCTGCGTCTGTAATTACGGACGACGAACTTGAAAAATTATTTGGGTTCAGTGCCAGCATTAGATATTCTGTCTGTTCCCCAACACAGAGCACGCGCACTTCACCAATGACATCCAAGGCGAAATAACGTCGATTGTCAATATTGAGTCGATCTTCTGTTAAATTGAGGTAGCCTGTATGTGTGCCCGGTGTGGAAAAATTGTATGTTAAAGTCGTATTTAATGATTCGTCTGCTGCAGCAGAAAAATTCACGGTTTTTTGTTTCTCCCCTCGAATAAATAAGGTCAATATATTCTGCGCCAAAGGTGCCGTCGAATGGTTCGCAATCGTTACATTCATTTGGAGCAGTAAATTCACGCCTATTAGTTGGTTAGAGGGACGAATTTCTTCAATACTTATGTTGTGTGCTTCGTTTTCCGTGACAGGAATCAAAGAAATACGAGCACCAGATCGGTTCGGAAGCCGACTCCAGTTTTCCCATCCGTTCTCGGCGAAGTCTGAAATGAGATAGAGTTCCTTATTTACCTGCACAGATTCAGCGAGGATTTCGTGAGCAAGTTCAACACTCGGTTGCACATTTGTGGTGCGGTAGGAAACTTCTGCATCCTTAATCGCTGTGATAACACTCTCTATATCCGGTGTGAGTTGTCGAAAAACAGGTTTCGGACTATCCGACATTAGTATAAATGCGGCACTATCACCGTGCCGCAGGGTGTCAAGAATATCAATTGCCAAAATTTTCGCTTTCTCAAACCTTACACCGTCAACGTCCTGATATGCCATACTGTAGGAGTTATCTAAGATAATAACAAGATCCGTTTTCGCACGTACAGATGCAACTGGCAGACCAAGCGTCAAGAACGGGCGTGCCAAGGCAAGCGCAATTAGCGCAACGATTATTATCCGTAAAAGTAAAATCAGGAGTTGTCTGAGTTGGAAACGCCGAGCATTTTCACGATGTGCTGCCGTAAGGAACATGAGGCTGCTAAAGTCAATTGTCACAACACGGCGACGGTTCCATAGATGAATAAGTAGTGGGATACCAGCAGCGAGGAGACCGAAAAGAAAAAGCGGGTTGAGAAATGCCAATCGTTTTTTATCCTTGCACTAATGGCGGAAAGGAGAAAAATATTTTAACGTAAGTTCGATTAAAAAACGTAGTCGTAGGTTGGGTTGAGCGGGAATCTACAAAATATCACTTGAGTTCTATTATTCAATAACGACAATTTCGAGTTGATTGATTGTTCGGAGAACATCCACCGCGTATTCCGCTAAGTTGTCCGATTCCACGGTACTGCCACCAAGCTGAATATGATTCGCATCCGCTAAGATCTGACCCAACGTTGGATCCATTTGTACCCAGTTACCAACGTAAACCTCGGGCCAGAAGTGATAATAGAAAGCATCCCTTGAAAATACGAGACCTGAACAGATTCGTGCTGGAATTCCAGCGGCACGCGCCAACGCAATAAACAACACCGTATGTTCCGTACAATCCCCGGAGAGTGATTCTAACACCGTTAATGACGTACCGAAGCCACCACTCATTTTTTTATTCGTAATAGATTCATGAACCCATCGGCACAATTTTTCCGCTGCACGCCATGAATTGAACTCGTTCCCCAAAATTTCTGTAACTTTCATTTGGATGTCAGGGTGGGTAGTTTGAATATAAGCACTCGCACCAAGGAATTCGCCTTCAGCATTCTGAATAGGTAAATCAGGACTGTCATCCGCCACAATCGTTGGAACCTGTATTGAGAGTCTGCCTGATTGCGCAGTACTTAACTCCAATTTCTGTTGAGAATTGGACGTAATAACTTCGGCGATATCCCCTGATAAAAGTTTTAACTCTGCTTTAAGATATTCTGCCTTCGGGGTAGGGAGTTTACCAGACGGAAGGATGCGGGTTTTTAAAATTACGTCAATCTCTTCAGCACTACCAAGAGCCGTTTCTCTGTCGGTTTTCTGGGTTACCATAGAAAATCCCATCAACGGCACCTCTGTTCGATAGGTAATGCCATCCGAATTGATCCACGACGTTGCTGTAATGCCCCCCATCATATCCATTATTTGGCGCAAAACGATGACCTGCTTTTCTTCTGACTTATAGATTAACGTCTCTTGACCTATGACCTCAAGTTCCACCTTTACTGGTTTTAACAGGTCGAAACTAAATATATTAAACTCCAGTTGATCGCCTATTTTGAGTGCCTTCCGAGTGATCAAGGACTCTACACCTGAGTATTCAGAGATTGTATCCGGTGGGAGATGGACTTCTGATTCAGTAGTCCCATCGTTAAGTGTTGTTTTAATGTAGGCTGTTCCATCTACAATCCGTCCTTCTATCTGTTTTAAACCCGATTCATTGGAAGTCGAACGAAAATAGCGCGGTATCAGATCAGCACCTATATACTCAACACGAGTGATTTCAATTGTTATATCCGTGCCCAGTGCCTTAAAATTCATGACCATATCAATTTTGTTTCGGGTTACTGGTTCACCTTGGTACTCAGTTTCTTCAGAAGACACGTGCACATAGCCCATCTTGGTATTCATCAGAGTGAGACTGTACCAATGTCCCTGTGAGTCTTCTGGCGGATTCTCTAATCCTCTCTGTTTTCTATCTTTTGGTTTTTGTTGTAAAGGAAGAATGCTCTGCTTTTGGGCAATCTTGAATGGAACGACGTGATCGCCTTCATTAACAACTGTAACAGTTCTACTAAGCCAGTCCCCATATCCATCTCTATAGATACTGATGAGATATCGACCCGCCGGAATACCTGTCTTTACAAATTCACCGTTGGTATCCGTGGTCGTTGTGTATTCCGTGCTGTCTGGAGCTGGAGCAACAATCTTTACCTGAACGCCTTCTATCGGATTTTCTGCTTCGGTTGTATCAACAATTTTGCCTCTAACAGTTCCACCACTATTTGCCACTTCAACATCTTCTGCGAAAATAACACCTGTAGAGATACCAACACAAGCAATTATCAGCACTAAACCAAGATGAGTCATATCCTATTTTCCTTTAAAGCCTTTTTGACTTCTGACTGTTCGTTGTTTCTATAGTGTTAATTATACTGAATCGGTAGGCGCAGTGTCAAATCTTTTGTCTACCGTTATCGAGTCATCTACGCTTCCTGTAAGCGGGTACTCCAAATTGTGCCATAAAGCACAATTTGTCTTAACTTTACATTTCCCGACTCTTACCAATATGAACAAACTCCTTTTCGCTACTATCCAACCAGACAGTCCTCTCGTAACGGTCGTGTAAAGAACCCATGTAACCAGTATCCAGAAAAGTCGTCAAAAAGATATAGAAACACAAATGGAGGGGTATATGAAAAGCGAACTTTACACAATGCTCATGCCAATTTTGAAAGTGAAAGACTTAGACACTGAAGTGGCATTTTATCTGTCGTTAGGATTTGAACTCTCTTACGATGACGAAGACTTCAAGGCGATACAATATGGAGATACCATCGAGTTCGGTCTGGGTCGCAAAGCCGACGTCAACGTCGCAGAGGTATCTCGACACTTTACGTGGCAGATCGCCGTCAACAGCGTCCAAACGATTTTAGATATGTGTCGTGAGAAAAATCTTGAGGTAGTGCAGGACCTGAAAACATATACCTACGATTTCGGGGATGTCTGCACGATTATAGTGAAGTCCCCAAATGGGTATAATGTTGTTTTTGAAGGGGATTTGTAAAAGAAAGTGAATCTAACAAATCAAAGACAGTAAACCACGATAGCAACGCACTTGACCAAGTGCAGCCGTGCTAACATCAGTCCCCGCGGTTCAGTTCAGGGATCACCGACGGTGACGTGCCTTGCAACGGATACGGCGATTGCACATAATACTGTGGGTTACGGACTTCATGCTCACACACAGGGCAAACCCGCTGTACATCCGCACCCAGATCGGGATCTATTGATAATGGAACCGTCCCATGTTTCGGACAGTATATTGTGGTATCAGAACGCATTTTAGTCTTCAGATCCTATTTTTTCGAGATTCTACACGTTTTCCAGATAACCGGATGGTGCCAGCAATCCCTTTGACCGCTGACCACATTATTTCATGTCCGACTTGCCATCGCTACCGTATGGGTATGTCGCTGTTTAACTTTCTGATAATTCCCAAAAATACTCAAGAAATTGCGCTTGATGAATTCTCGCAACCCAGAGATTGTAACAACGTAAAGGCGTCCATTCGGTTTAAGATGCCTTTTGGCGTCCGTCAGGAAAATCTGTAGGAGTTCCTTACCGACATTCGCAGGAAGATTGGAGACGATTAAATCAAATTGAATGTCAGGAAGATGGCTAAATCCGTTGCTCAGGAGAACATTGCAATTCGGAACTTGATTCTGTTCCACATTTTTACGGGCGTAGTCAACTGCCACAAAGTCTTTGTCCACCATATAAACGGTTGCTGTTCGTGTGCATTTCGCAATACTGATACCAATAGCACCGTATCCACAGCCAAGGTCAAGGCAGGTCCCACCTTCTTGGATATCCAGATGTTCGATTAACAGGTCGGTTCCTGCGTCAATCCCTTTTGGTGAGAAAAGTCCCCACGTTGCAGAGAAGATGAGCGGTATCCCCCGCAACACTGCGCCGAACTCAACTTCTTGTGAGACGACATCTACTGCCATTTTATCAGCACTCCAAGCGCATTGCCAGGGGCATTCCAGAGGAGATCAAAGGCTTCTTTCGCTTCAGTATAATTAAACCGATGCGTAATCATCTCAGACGCGCGAATCTCGCCGTCCTTTATCTTCTCTAACGCCCGTGCAGCAATCTGCGCACGAGGTTCTTCCGTCAAGATACCAGCGACGATGCGTTTGCTCATTATCTTTGAGGAATGCAAAGGAAGGGGTGCCTGCTGATAGAGCGCAATAAGTTGAAGAATACCAAATCGGCGTGTCATATCTTGCGCTTGCTCAAATGACTTAATTCCCGCATAACCACCGACACAATCGACGACCAGATCTGCTCCTCTTCCATCAGTCAGGCGAAGGACCTCCTCAACTGGATCTGTCTCATTGACATTTATTGAAACATCGGCACCGAGTTGCGTTGACAGTTCACACCGAAGAGGCAAGCCGTCTACAGTGATAATCTGCGCAGGATCATACCCACGAAATGCTTGCATCATCAGACTACCCACCAAACCTTGTCCCAAAACAACAACAGTATCTCCAGATTTCACGCCAGAGGAATCTGCCCAAGCAACAGCACTCGTCGCTAACGGGAGGAATGTTCCCTCTTCAAAACTAACATCGTCGAGTAGTGGAACAATACGTCCATCGGTTGCGTCAGGTTCGGCAATGACGTATTCCGCATGCGGTGCTACGACCATCACTCGTTCTCCAACGCTATAATCCGTCACTTCTGCTCCGACTGCGTCCACGGTCCCAGTGAGGGAATAACCCATAATTGTGTGTGAAACAGCTTCTTCTCGAATGTAGCGTCGAAACAGTTCTGAACCTCGGCTAATTAGCGTTGTGTCTGCCTTTACCAAAACCTGACGTTCGTTGATCTCCGGTATTGGCACATCTTCCAGTTGGATGTTACCAAAACCTTCCGGTTTAATTACCCTAAACATATTCTTTTATCTCCATAGACTTCCTCGATTGAGGTTCAAAATAGAAAGCGTGTTTACTTATCTTCCTGTAGGAGGGAACTCCGATTCCCGACTCTTAACTTACAACTTATAACCTACAATCTACTCCCATAAACGTTTTACTAATTCCTCACGAGTAATAGGTTTATCAAGAGACATCAGATAGATATGGAAGGTATTGCTCCTATCGGAAACATAAGCGAGTTGTCGCCCGTCAGGCGAGAAGGCAGGGTGAATAGATACACCAATCTCACCAGTTATCCGCCGTTCATTCTGTCCATCGGCATCGATGAGGTAAATTTCCATATCGCCGTCTCTTGCTGAGACATACGCAATCGTTTTTCCATCAGGGGATACGGTCGGATTATAACAATCATAGCGGTTCGGATTAAAATGTTTCTCGTTTTTTCCATCAATATCCATTGTGTAGAGTTGATTCACATCACCCCGGGAAGAGACAAACACCACCCGTTTTCCATCCGGGAAGAACGCCGGACTTCCATCATCCGTTTCGTTGTAAGTGATACGTTTCGGTTCAACATCAGCGGACGTGATTTCTGCAAGGTTGAGCCCGTCTAAATTAAGGAGATATAGTTCCAGATTTCCATCAGCGTTGGATTCATAAATTATCTGGTTTTCCACAGGCGATGCCCGTGGCACGCGGGCACCAAAACTTACCGGTAAGACTGCGCGTGTAACCTTGCTATGGATGTGTGTCAGGTTGAAACCGGCGTAAATCGGAGTGGAACCGCTACTCTGGATAACAACTTTAACTTCCCGTGACGATTTTGGTTCACTGCTATAAAACATATAATTCGGGGTTGTGAGAAATGCAGGTGCGTTGTCGTTAAAGTCTGTAGTGAACGTCACGCGACGGCGGATACGTCCGTCCAAATCCATCAAATAGATCTCGCCATTATCAAGTCGGAACGATGCAAAGGCGATCTCGGTGCCATTCGGTGAGAAAGTCGGTGAGTAGTTGTCTGAGTCCCCGTGTGTAAGCTGTTTGCTCTTGTAGCTATCCCCAATCAGTTCGGCGATTTTACGCAGGACCGCGAGATCTGTGGTGCCGTGTTGGATAAGTCGTAGCACACGAAAAGCAGAGTCTCTATCCCCAAATTTGAGGTAGGTGCGTGCCAATTCAAAGCGAGTCTCAATAAGTTCTTCGGGGTGTGCAGCATAGAGTTGTGCAGCTTTGCGAAGTTGTACAATCGCATCGTTGTAACGCCCCAATTCATTGTAGGCATTCGCGAGCAATATCCGTGCCTCAGCATCTTCGGGAGTTGACTCGATAAATACCTCTAATCCGTCTGCTGCCTCTTGTGCCTTATTAGCGTCCAGAAGTTCTTTGTTCTTTCTAAGGACTGACGAATTCCCTTGGCATCCAATTAGCAAGATTGTCAAAAGAATACTACATAGAACTATTGAGGTGTAGTTGCGTTTCGTGCTATATTTTACCATAAACCTATCATGAATAGTGAAATATCAAATAAATTGGGCATATCTCATGTGGCGGGATTTCTAAGTCCGATTTACCTATCTCAATTGTGGGAGAGCTTTGTAAGCCCGATTTACAATAGCGGGTTCCCCATAATTAGCGTCTTCTCGTCCTGCGCCGACCCCGCCAGCCATCACCAACGGCATAGAACCAACATAGCACGGCTTGGATAGATGAGCTGATTTTAAGTTTCCAAGAAGGACGGTACATTAAACGCTCACCGTCGTCAAACGTCCAGATATGAATTTCGTATGGCTCCTGCGTTTCATCGTCGCCTGTGCTATCTGCTTGGGTGTTCTCCTTCGCAGCAGGTTTAAAGCGCATCAGATCGCTCCACTCCCGCACCGGCAGCGAATTAAGATAGAAAAGCAAAACTGCCGAAGCAAAAATCAGAAAAATTATAACACCCTTCAGAAATTGCCCTAAGTATAATTGACCGAGTCCTGGCAGAAGTGCCGACAGGACCATCGCAACAAAAGAACGGTCATACACAGGTGAATCTTGATTACCCCCAGAATTACTGGACGCGACGCGAGCAGCCCCCGGTTCTACCATCGATTACGACTCCCCTTGTGCAACAAGATAGACACCGATACAGATAATCACAGCACCAATTATCCGAACTTTCGGAATAGATTCCTTGAACAGCATCCATGAAAAGAGAATTGACAACACATATCCAGAACTTAACATTGGATACGCTATACTCAGTTTAACACGCGACAGAATAACGAGCCAGACAAGAGTGGTAAAGCCATATATCGCAATCCCGCTGAGAATATAGGGGTTCATGAACGCCTGTGCCAGTTTCTCGACCGCCCCCCGTACACTGCTGATACGGCCTATCATATTCATTCCGTGTTTAAATAGAATTTGCCCCATCACCGTTAGCAAAACGTTGAAAAATAGCAGTAAAAAGTCTTTCATATTTGTATTATAGCACACCCCAATTCTTTTTACAATTTTAACCTAAATCTCCCAGAAACATTCACTTCTCCTGTAGGAGGGATCTCCAAATTTTGCCCATACGCGGCAAAATATGTCTTTGCTTTACATTTCCCGACTCTTAACTTATAACCTACAACTCATAACCCTTTTCACTGACCGCTGACTGCCGACAGCTGACAGCTATAGATTGTAAAGATATGTCACTTTAACAACAATAACCCGATTTTCCAACTGCAACTCGCGACCACCAGCCCCAACAGGGGTATCTCCCCAAGCTTCATTATAAGCAACAAAGAGATGGCTTTTCGGACTATATTCCCATCCAAAAAGAAGGCTTAGCAGATAAGTCTGATGAATTTCAGCAGATAGCCTGCGTTCTCTATTCGCTTGTGCAAACATCCGCAGAAACGATTCCCGTGTGAATAAGTAAGTCGCACGCATAGAACTGACGAAAAATCTACCATCAATCTCACCTGATAAGTCGAGACTTTGGGCATAGCCACTGTCCAATTCTATCGAAAAATTGCTCTGTGGTCGCACGGTCGATTCAAACGTAATTCCGCGCTGTTTGCCTGCCTGTTGTCGCCCGAAATTGAAATAGTCTGAGAAATCTATACCGATACCGACAGCAATCGGATATGTAGAGTTGGTATCAATCATAAATCCGTATCCATCTGCTACAAAGACTTCCGTCAATTCGACCTCTCGACTGCGATAATAGTAAGCGGTGATATCATCTATGAGAGTCTCTCTGAAGTCCATTCCAACATCTGCATTCACATACCATCTAAGTAGATCTTCATCGAATTCAGGCGACAGAGACAGTTCCGGGTTCCGTTCTCTCCACTCGGCAAAATATTCTGGCGTATAAAGACTTTGCGACAAGCGCGCACTGACACCTGAGAAAAACTGACGTGTGCCCCACGGCGGAGAATAGGAGGCACGCATATAGGCACGTTGCCACCCACGATTTCGTTCTTTACGGAGATACCCTGTCTGGTTAATCTCAAAGTGCGGCGCGACACGTTCCAATCCGATACTACTGCTCCACAGATAATTCCGTTGCGCAAAGTCAACCGTAAACGCGGAATTAGCACTATCCTCTCCCGGATGAAAGCTACCAGCGTACTGTCCTGAGAGATGATAGGTTTTGCCAAGCGCGAGGTTCATATCAATGCCACCGACGCGACTGTGCCACCTGTCGCTGCCGCCCTGTTCCTTATTGACAAACAGAATCCCGACGTTTGAACGCTTGAGGATGTCGCGCTTAACACGGATTGCAGAGAACCAGGCCGCCTCTTTTTCGGACGAGGAACTTTCAGAGAAACGGAATTCGCCTGTTTGATTGCCCAAGACACCGATGGAATAGTTACCTACTTTCCCTGTGACCTTACTTCCCCAAAGAATATTCCCGCGGCTCCCGATACGACGACTGAACATAAGATCGTATGGCGTTTCAAAAAAACTATTGCCCTCAACGAAGAACGGGCGTTTTTCCGGGAAACGGGTCGGAAACCGAGTCAAATTAATTTCCAACTGGTCTGCCTCGACTTGGGCAAAATCAGGGTTGAACGTAACGTTCGCCTTCAATGCACTCGTAACGCTATATTGGATATCCAACCCTGTACCAAGTTGACGACTCAAGTCTGTATTCGTATCACTGGATGCACCACCTAAGAGGTATGGCGTAATCTCAAAATTTTTCCCCGTCTTAATACCCTGAATACCTACGATATGCCCCAAATCAGACATCCGTGTAACCACACCCGCTTGTGTCAACTGTTTCCACACCGTAACTTCACCCTTTCGGCGGTTTGCCCGCTCTACATCAAAACCCCAAATCTGCGTCGGTTTGTCTGTGAATCGGAAATTGGAAAACGGAATTTTAAACTCCGCATTCCACCCCAACTCATCAATACTGCTTTCAACCCACCAGATCCCCTTCCAGTTGGAGTCACGCTGCGTATCTTCATATCGGTAATTATCGCTTTGGACACCACCGGGCGTTGTCGCAAATTTATAGCCAGTACGGTGATCATGATGTGGGTCGAGGAAAAAGGAGATCACATCTGAGGCGTATACATCACCGCGCCGCGTCATCCGATTAACAATCTTATCGGGTTCGGCATCGTAACACCGAAACGCGATGTAGATATTATGAACATCGTAAGCAATGCGGAATTCTGTGTCATCGGTTGCCGGGGAACCACGTGTAGGTTCAAGTTGAATAAAACCTTTGCGGGGTTGTGCGTGCTGCCAAACGGAGTCATTGAGCAGGCCATCAATCAGCGGCGGTTCACCTTCAATTCGGTAGGCTTCAACGATATGCTCACCAGCACCCTCTGGATGCGCAAAGAGCAGTATAGGATATGAAATGAATAACAGGAGCACAATGGCAAATCGTAGCATACGCCTAATTATAGTGGAAACCTGTAGTATTGTCAAATTACCCCATTATGTTTCCTGTAGGAGGGATCTCCGCATCCCGATCGCTGATTCCATTATCCTGCAAATCCTTTAATCCCGTAAATCTTGGTTCAGACAACCCACAACCCACAACCCCTAACAACTTTTCCTTGAAATAATCGCTAAATTCCATTACAATTTTATCAAAGTTTCCGAGTCTAAAACCCAATCCTTTAGGTTTGGGATACAGACTCGCCCTCGTGTATCAGACTAAAGCGTGATATAGAGAAAAAAGTGTTGACTTTTTTGTAGGTTCTGCTATACTATTCAGACCAGTTGGCAGACATACACAGCGTAACCGCAAGGTTACGTGTCTGCCTACCCACTGTGTAGGGGTAAAAGACTGGTAACTGGTATCCTATGAAAACCTACAAATACAAGATACAATCTCATAAACGCAACCGCCATTTGCAGTCGGATACGCGTATCATAAGTCAAGCGCATAACCACTTCATTGCGTTGTGTCGTAGACACTACCGCATCTATGGACACTGCGAAGGCTACAAACGTGCAACCTACAACCGATTGAGTAAGCACTTGACGAAGTTGAAACGCCTTGAGAAATATGTACATTGGCGTCTTCCATGCGCTTGGGCAATGCAGGAATGTTTGAAACGCATAGAACGCGGGTATCTCAACTTCTTTCAAGGCAGAGCGAAACGCCCACCGAAATTCAAGTCGTGGCGAAACTACCGCTCTATGACCTTCAACGGAAAACAAGTCAAGATTGAAAAGGTTGATAAGGATACGGGTTGCCGAGTTGCGAAAATCCGTATCACTGGACGCTGGTATCGGTTCTGGTATTCTCGTGAGACTCAAGGCACTCTCAAGCGTGTTACCGCTAAACGTGATGCACTCGGTGATTGGTATATCAGTATCACAACAGATTATGAAGGGTTTGAACCTGAACCCAAGACGGGTAATGCTGCAGGGTTCGACTATGGCAACAAGACCTTTCTGACCTGTTCTGATGGCACGAAGTACGAATCTCCTGAATTCTATAAGCAGTCGGCAAAAGCGATAAAGCGTGCCAATCGTGAGTTGTCTAAAAAGCAACGCGGGAGCAATAACCGCAAGCGTGCGAGCAAACACTATGCCCGTACACACCGCAAGATTCAACGTCAACGCGAAGACCATCACTGGAAACTCGCACTTGAGATCGTCCGCAAGTTTGATATTTCGTTCTTTGAGGACTTGAACCTTGATGGCATGAAACGACTTTGGGGACGTAAAGTCTCTGACCTTGCTTTCGGTGAGTTTCTTGAAAAGGTGCGGTGGCAAGGGAAAAAACGTGGCAAGTGCGTTGAAACCATTGGACGTTGGCAACCGACAACACCTGTTTGCCATCAGTGTGGACAACGGCACGCTTTCATAGATTTGTCGGTTCGCGATTGGTTCTGCCAGAGTTGTAAAATCTCTCATGACCGCGACGTGAACGCGGCTATAAATATTCTCAAGGTTGGGACATCAACCTTTGGAGGAGAGGGTGTAAGACTCGCAATTGTGAGCAACCCTTGTTGATACCACAATCCGCAAGTTTGGAACTTGGGAGTTCTTTGAGAAGAATCCAAACGCCTTTAGGCTTGGGAGTATGTCAAAAATGCTGGTTAGACCAGTCAAGTTCAGCACTTTTGAGCATACTGTTACATCACCGGAATTCACATCAGAACGTTCTGATGCAACTTCAACGGAGAAGGATATACCATAATGGTTGAACTTACACGGGAAGACATCGAATTTTTCAGAAATGAAGGATACTTGATAAAGCGGAACGTCCTTGACCCAGAATTGATGGAGAGGGCACGAACAAGGTTGTGGGATGGCGCACCTGAAGGACGCAAACGCGAGGATCCTAAAACCTGGATTGGTCCCTTCACACCAGAAGAAGAAAACCCGGACGGAAGTAATCATCGACGCGGATTCCGGTGGAATTTCCGTGAACCCGGCGGCGAAGATTGGATGGTTAAACTCCTTGCCACCGATCCGAACGTCTGGGGTATGGCGGAACAGTTTTTAGGTGAAGGGAACCTCGTGCAGCCCGACCGTGTGCGCGGTATTTATTGCACGCTTCCGTATGGGGATGTCCCCAAGAAATCCATAGGGTGTCATGTTGACGCGCATCCCTTTCATCTGGGAGCAGTGGGCTATATCGACGATGTACCGCCAGACGGTGGTGGATTTACAGTCTGGCCCCGAAGCCACCGAGTCTTCTACTACGATTACCTCTCCCAATACAAGAACGAGCCGACACCGCAATATGAGGTTGATCGAGAGCGTCTCAGCAAAACCCAAGGTGTTGAGTGTTATGGGAATGCAGGGGATGTCGTCTTCTGGCATCATCGCATTGGACACGCCGCAGGACACAACTATTCAAAGCAAATCCGGCAGGCAGTGCTCTACGACTTCCGAAAAACGGAATTGGCAGAAACGCAGGAGGAGCCTCCCAACGAGGATATGTGGCGTGATTGGCCCGGCATCAAGGCGTTAGAAACGGATTAGCCTGTCAGCGCGGTGTCTTACCGCGCCTACTGCATTTATCTCAAACCCAACTCTTTCAGAGTGCTCGCCATCATGTCATGAGCAATCTGTGCTTTCTCCATCCGCATGTGTGGAAAGGTTTCTACTGAGATATACTTGTCGTAACCGGTTTTTCCCAGACTCTCTGCAAAGGTTCGGAAATCCAACTCGTCTCCCGCTTCACCCGGAATCAGGAAGGTACTATACGGATACATCCCTGTCACACCCTTGACATGGCAATGCGTAGTGAGCGGTCCAAGTTTTTCGGTTACTTCCGCAATATCCTCGCCAAGGTGATAGAAATTAGTAATGTCGTTGAGTGCTCTCAGAGCATCGGAACCGACATGTTCGATCAGGAGCGTAACTTTTGGAGATGAGTCGATTGTCGTCGCTTCGTGATTATGGATATTCATAGTCACGTCAAGTTCTTCAGCGCGTCGGCAAATCGGCTTCAGCACATCAACCAGAAGTTTCCATGCGTACGGATCACCTTTATCGCCACCATATCCAGTGAGAAAATTGACGCCATGCGCGCCAAGTGCCACTGCTACATCTTGGAGAAGGGAATAGTGATCCACTGCTCTCTGCTGGTCTTCTAACGCTAATTGATACAAACCCGGTCCTGCAAACGGATTGATGACGGAGACCTCCAACCCGTGGTCAGTCGTCATCGCTTTAACCTCTTTGAGGAGGCTATCCGTAACTTCACCGGAGGGAATGTGTGCTTCTGGACCGCACATCATCTCAATCGCATCGTAGCCAGTATCGGAGAGAATGGCGATAACTTCACGTAAGGATCGATCTTTCATGCCACCAGCGTGGTAAGATATACCTATCATCGGCGTAACTCCTTTCCGTAAACCTAAATTTGTTCTCGGCTTAGTTCCGTTTCCAGCACTATTATACATAGAAAGAGGTAGTATGACAATCCAAAACTTTCAAAAACAGATTGAAGCCATCTATTACACACGAGACGCTGCGCGTGGCGTGCCGATGACCTTCACATGGTTTGTTGAAGAAGTTGGCGAATTAGCAAAAGAGATTCGTAAAGAACCACAGAATATAGAGCGACTCCGAGAGGAGTTTGCCGATGTCTTCGCATGGCTTGCCACACTCGCGAGCCTACTCGACATTGACCTTCAGGACGCCGCACAAATCTACGCAGATGGGTGTCCGAAATGCAACGCAACCCCGTGTTCTTGTTAGAATGGAGCAGAATGCGGTTTTTTGGTATACTTCGGTAGCGGACAGATCCCCTCAAATTCAAGAAGGGCTGGTTCTTTGTTTATATCAATTTGGGACTGCTTCCCCCTAAATTTAACCTTTAATTTTCCTGAACTCTGAAATTCTACATCCAATTGAAGTATATCTTCAACTGTGTATGATAACTTCAGATAGAGTACTGAAATCAAGCGAGCAAACTTCTTGAATTTCTCCGGTGTTTTTCTGAAACACCGGTAGAGTTCTGGGATTGGTGATATGAGTGCTTGAAGTCTATTTCCATGTTCAGATGAGAGTTCACCACGGATTTGGTCCTCCAACAACATCCGATCAAATACAGTTGTTCTTGTTAGGAGTGAACTAACAACTTCTAACTTTTCGTCAAGGAGGAGTCGCTTCGCTCGCATATTAGCGATCTGATCTGATGTAAAATTGGAACCCACTGTCTCAGTTCGGTGCTGAAATGCTTTTCCTGTGGTATCCTCGTTGAGAACGACTTCCCATACAGTTTCCCCTCCTGTTGAAATCTGGGCTACCTCTCGTGGCTTTACCCACACAGCATCTTCCTGATGAGCGAAAGCGAGAACATCCTGTTGATTCTTTCGGAGCGCACACAGGAAGGCGATTTGTTCAGAAGAAGTCGGGAGAAGCGTTAAAGTGATTTCCGTTGAATCCCAGCGCACCTGTTGAAAAGGAATAAAATAGTGCTGTCCTTCTACTGAGCGGAACAAGACACATTCCGAATTTTCGTCTGTCAGAGCGTCGGTACTGTGCTCTTGGTTAGGTTCTGAATCACTCGGACTTTGCTCTGCAGAAATAACATTGAGGAGGGCTTGGACACCAGCCTCCCAGTTTTCATGAAGGTCAATATATTGAAGATCTCTTAAGGTTTCACCTTCTCCTATGTCAATATCCGGAATTTCGCATTCGTTCAATCTTACTGGGATAAACCATATCTTATCGTTAGGCTTTTGTCGCAGCCTGTCTATCGCAACAGTTAGTTCTTCATTCATATATGTCTTATCGCGGTTGTTATATTCCTTTGAGAAGCATGCGATAAAGAAATCTCCGTGATGAATTGCCTGTCGAATTGCCTGCTTCCATTGGACACCTGGATGAATCTCATTTCTGTCTAACCAGACAGTGACACCATGTGAGATGAGATCTTGACAGAGTCGATCAATACTATCTTTATTCTCGTGGCAATAGGAGATGAAGGCATGCTGCATTGCTCTGGCGTGTTTAATCTCCATGTTGATCTGGTTGATTAATCGCGCTCTGAAGGCTTCGCGGCGTCTTTTATGCGCTTCGGGTCCCCTACGAATCTGGGATACATCCGGAGCGTTTTCTCGCGTGTAGGCTTCATAATCAAATTCAGCCTTCTTTGTTGTATTCATCAAGAGCCTCCCCTTTAGCCTCATAAGTAGTGATTAAACGATGGAATTCTTCACCTTCCGCGATGTAGATAATTACTAATACTCGATCGGTAACGGCTTTCCCGACGTACATCCACCGGTCGTGATGTCCTTGTGGATCGGGAGCATCGTATCCGTTCGGGTCATCAAAAGCCGAAACTACTTCATAAAACCAAACCTTATGTTTCTCCTGTACCTCTTGATATTTGTCTAGGTCCCATATGAACCCAATATCCATGCAGCGGACTCCATACGTGTTACAGCGATAAGAACGCTTAGATAGTTCCTTTCGGTATTATATTACATTACTTTGTCCGCTAATGTCCATTCAAAAACCGATCGAAGTTGCCGCCAAATAGGTTATTTACATCCCGTTCTATCTCTGATGTCGTAATTGTCCAGCCGACATCGAGAAGTGTCTGATATTTCTCGACCAAAACATCCGCGATAATCCGACGCGAGTGTTTCCATTTATACACCAATTGATCCAAAATTCGGGCATCCGAATGCTGCGGAATAACGCTCAAACCGAGCAATTCAATACGTTCTCGCGTAATCTCCTCAATAATACTCGGATTGTTCATAAACCACCAGCAACCGAATATCATCAGATTTTTGAACTTCCGTCCGATAACACACAACTCGTGTTGATTTTCACGCGACAGGAGCGTAACGAGGAACTTATTGTCCTGATTCTCACGGAGTAAAGTTTCCAAGCTTTCCAAATCTGCCTTACCCGTTCCATCGCCAGCCATCTGCAGTTCAGGATTAACCGCACGCTTCACACCGATCATCAGCGCAAACGGGACATTAAATTCACGTGAAACCGGTAATATACAGTTATCAAACAGCCTCCCCAAAATACCATCGTCAGGATACTGGAAATCCGGTGGTAGGGAAACCGCCATATATTTCGGGTTCATCCGTTGAATCCACGACTCCAAAAATCGGCGTGCCTCTTTATAACTTTTCTCAGACGAAAGCGTCGGATCTACATCATAGCCGAGACCACGGAGATGTTCATAAGCCGTCTCTTCGTAGGTATTAATAAGCACATCCATCCGTAGTGCTGCCTCGAATCGTGTGTCGCCAGTATCTCCTGATTGCCAGACCGGTGCCTCTGCAGCGTCGAACGGATCGTTCGTCATCACCACGTTAGAGACTTTCGCTCGTTCAAAGACTGTATCGATGAATGCCTCGACAGTTGTATCGGCAAAGTAGGCACGATAATCTTGTAGATTGCGCGAACCGACATCCAAACCCAATTCGTTCAGTGTAGTAACAACCCCACGGCACGCTTCACTGATTGGAGAATTCTCAATAAAGAGCGTCTGCCAGATTAAGTCTGCTTGTTCCACTTTCGTCATCGTCCAAAACTGTTGATACGAGACATCTGATTTGCGGAATACCTCAGCGATGAGATAGTGGTAGGTCAGCAATTCATCAATACCCCACAGCAGTAACTCACCAAATGGCGGACTAAAGAGATGTGTGTGGATATCTGTAACACTTTGGGACTCAACCGCGTTGAACACAGCGGTTTTAAGTGCTTCTGTGGTTCCAATTATCTGCGTCTGGTTTGATTCGGATACATTCATATTCATCCTCCGATTTCATGAGATATTTTTCTCGATTGCTTCTTCAGTCATCCGTTCTTCTGGATCTACAACATTGTCTTGACACGGGACAAGAACAGACCCAAACGGTGGATATTCCAGTCCCCACTGTTCCCTGACAGTATCCATCGTCTTGATAATAGACAGAGATTCGTCCAACGGCATCACGTCGCTTTCAAGTTTTCCCAATCGAAGGCAATTGTTAACCTCAATCGTTTGGTACTCAAAACCATTTTCTTCGAACGGGATTTCGATGTGTACAGGATCTTTTCCTCTGACCTCAAGTGTGGCGGAAGTCGCTTCCCAGAAATGAGGGATATGTATTGATCCATGTGTTCCGGTGATCCGTGCTTCCTTTGAAGTCTCGGTGCTGATAGCGCAGAATAAATTGGCTATCTGCCCGGAGTCATAACCTAAGAGAATGGAAGCTTGTTCATCTACATTCGTTTGCCCAAGGTGGGCAAGACTGGTGACTTTAGATGGAGCACCAAATACCATATATGCCAGCGCGATTGTATAAACACCGACATCCAGAAGCGCACCACCGCCGAGTTCTGGATTGAAATGTCTGCCTGCAAGGGTTTCCGTGCTAAGCACTTTGCGAGAGCCGTGATCTGCTGTCAACAGACGCGGTTCACCGATAGCACCATCAGCTAACCACTCCCGAACCTTAACCATTACAGGGAGAAAACGCGTCCACATCGCTTCCATCAAAAATTGATTATGTGCTCTCGCAGACGCTATCATTTCCTCAGCCTGCCCTGCATCCACAGTGAGCGGCTTTTCACATAATACCGCTTTCCCGGCTTCCAGACACAGAATCGCACACTCTTTATGAAAAGGATGCGGGGTCGATACATAGATAGCATCTATATCCGAATCATCGGCTAAACCTTCGTAAGTGCCATGTCTATGTGGAATGTTAAACGAATCCGCAAAAATGTTGGCTCTTTCGAGAGAGCGAGACCCGACAGCAGTAAGTTCCGCATCAGGAAGCGTTTTCAATCCAGCGGCAAACTTCTCTGCAATAGAACCGGGACCAAGTATCCCCCACCTTATCTTTCTTGCCATCCAAATATCCTTTTTCAAATGCTAAGGAGAAGGTTCTGATTTAATCTTGCTGGTAATAAAATTAACGACTTCTTCAGGGGTGTGTTTTCCGAATCGGACGTAAACGCCGCGGAAATTTTCAAGGCGTGTTGGGCGGGCGAACGGACTTAGTAGCACCCCGTTCGCGTCAACGTAAAAACTACGAAATGTTTCCCAAGATCGTTCCAATTTATAGCAGCAACTTCTAATGATGAGCCTATCTGCCTCACATTGGTGGTGGAACGGTAGGAAATACTTATAAAGCGAGCCTAGTAAAAAAATAGCAGAGAGCAGAACGACATAAATGGATTGAAAACTCCAATAGATGCCGAACAAAAGAAGTATCAGAAAAAGCCCTAATAAAACCGACTTGCGCCGATTCTCAATAAGCGGATGCACTGTCCATGAAAGTGTGGTAGGCACGTCTGCCATATCAATACGCTTTTAGGTAAGAGCAATTTCCGACGGTAACCCATATCCCACGTGCCTATTCCGAAGAATCTGTTGCGGTCGTATCGATTTCCGTCTTTGAGGCGTCGCCAGCAGTGCCTTCACTCGCTCCATCTGTGGCAGTCTCAACACTTTCTCCATTTGTCGTCGTAGTATCAGCAGGTTCCTGCGTGGCTTCTTGCGTTGTCTCTTGTTCAATCGGCGTAAGTGCCCCGGTGTTCTCTTCACCATAGAAACGCATCAAGAAAAGCGAGATGACCATGAACCCTATAGCAAGCCATGTCGTCATTTTACCAAGAAAAGTCGCTGCACCACGTCCACCGAGAACAGACTGCATCTCCGCACCGCCAAAGGCACTCGATGAAAGCCCTTCACCCTTACTGTCCTGTAACAGAATAACCAGCGTCAAAACGACACAGAGCGGGACGAAGAGAACAAGGGCAAAACCAATCATAATTCCCATCTAATAATTCCTCCAATTAAACCCAAGTTGATATTAACAAAGTTTGAAGTGATATTCACATTGTGGGAGGGGTTTGTAACCCCGAAATCCCAGTATAGTATTTGAAGTGATATTGTGGGAGGGGTTTGTAACCCCGAAATCCCGTATGTGCATATCTACTATTCAAATTTTACGATTCCTGCAAACGATTCCGCCTCAAGGCTCGCTCCACCAACGAGGGCACCATCCACATCAGGCTGCGCCATCAATTCCGCCGCGTTTTCCGGCTTAACGCTGCCCCCATATTGAATCCGTATCTGCGATGCTACTTCTGCCGAATGCGCTGCTAACAACCCTCGAATAAACTTGTGAACCTCTTGAGCTTGGTCAGGTGTAGCAGTTTTCCCAGTCCCAATTGCCCAGACCGGCTCATAAGCAATCACACAAGACAACAGGTCACTTTCGGATAAACCTGCAATGCCACCTGTGACGTGACTCTCAATAATTGCCTCCGTCTGTCCGGATTCCCGTTCTTCAAGTTGTTCCCCGACGCAGATAATCGGCTTTAAACCGTGTGCTAACGCCGCTTTTACCTTCTGATTGACGCTCTCATTCGTTTCACCGAAAAACTGCCGCCGTTCCGAGTGTCCGATAATGACGTAGTCACATCCAACATCTTTCAACATTGGCGCGGAGACTTCACCGGTAAACGCACCACTGTCTTCCCAATAAACATCTTGCGCAGCGAGGTAGATATTGCTATCTGTTATAGCACTACTAACCGAGGCAAGTGCTGTAAATGGTGGAGCAACAATGATTTCAACGTCGGTACATCCGGCAACCAACGGCTTCAGTGCTGTCGTCAGCGAGACCGCCTCTGAAACCGTTTTGTTCAATTTCCAATTTCCTGCAATAATAGGTGTTCGCATAGCCCTTTCTTTCTGTAGACGTGCTGTATTAAAGCACACGCGACGTCAGTTCAACGAGACGGTTGGAGTAGCCCCACTCGTTGTCATACCATGAAAGGACTTTGATCAATCCGTCTTCAATCACTTTCGTAAACGGAGCATCAAGAACAGAGGAGAGTTTGTTCCCATTGAAATCCGATGAGACGAGGTCGAGTTCGGAATAACCAAGGATGCCGTCTAAGCTATTCTCTGCTGCCGCTTTCAGCGCAGCATTGACCGCTTCAGCACTCGGTTTCTCATTCAGATCCACGGTAAGATCAACAACAGAGACATTCGGGGTCGGGACACGGATTGCGAAGCCGTCAAGTTTGCCGTTTAATTCTGGCAAGACTTTCCCAACAGCGACAGCAGCACCAGTTGTCGTCGGAATCATCGAGAGTGTCGCTGCACGCGCACGACGCATATCCGAGTGCGGGAAGTCGTGAACCCGTTGGTCGCCCGTATAGGCATGGACAGTCGTCATCAAACCGCTCTCAATTCCAAACTCTTCGTGTAGCACCTTTGCAACCGGTGCGAGGCAATTTGTTGTACACGAGGCATTAGAGATAATGTCATGTTCTGCCTTATCGTACTTATCATCATTCACACCGATAACAATCGTGATATCCTCACCTTTGGCAGGTGCCGAGATAATTACTTTTTTCGCACCACCAGCGGTGATATGTTTCTCAGCATCTTCTCGCTCGGTAAAGAAACCCGTAGATTCAATCACGACATCCACACCGAGATCACCCCACGGGAGATTGCCCGGATCACGTTCAGCGAGAACACGAATCTCTTTCCCATTTACCACAAGACCGTCATCTGTAACAGTGATGTCGTCAGACAAAATTCCGTGAATGGAGTCGTACTCAAGAAGATGTGCGAGCGTCTCTGGACTTGTCAAATCGTTGATAGCCACAAAGTCTATATCCAACGCTGGATTCTGCAACGCCGCTCGAAAAGCGTTCCGACCAATCCGACCAAAACCATTAATACCTACTTTAGTTGACATAAGACAGATAAATTCCTTTACAAGTATTTTGCCGTTACACGGCTTTCTTTCTAACAGTAAGTCTTAGTAAAAACCGCAAGCCATCCCAAAAAGAGTGAGTGTTCGAGATTTTCAAAACATAGGCTTGCAAACGATATACCTTTATCCACATCACTATATTAAATCAATCCTCTTATATTATACCTCAAAATGCAGTAAATTGCAAACACCGCTTAAGTCGGGTCATTTACTTCTTCTGTAGGAGGGATCTCCGCATCCCGACTCTTGCTTCCAATGCCACCAGTTGGGCGAGGTCCCCGTGCCTCGCCCGTTTCCCATTAGAATTGGTAGGCGAGGTTTCCGACCTAGAGGGTTTTCTCTTCAAAGTCTCTCCACTGTAGGAGGGATCTCCGCATCCCGACTATCAACCAAAAAGGCAGTAGTGCCAACTCCTATCAGATACCAACTATTCCCTACACTCCAGCGGAGTGCCATGTCTATAGAAAATGATATATCCAAACGACTGCACTCCAGCGGAGTGCTATGTCTGACAACGGAAAGTTATAATGTCCCTAAATACACAAAAATGACTTGACAGTCGCACGAAATCATGATACAATTATACTATACTGAAGATGAGTCAAATGACGCTTATAAAACTTGTAGCAACCAAAATGTTACACCTTCCAAATTCTATTTACGTGGAAATTCGCGAGAAAACGTCTATGAACCCACACAATGACTGCGTTTATAACCCAAATAAAAAGTTACCAAAAGGTTACCATTTGGTAACTTTTTACAGTGAAGTTGCTCTATTTTTCCCAACTATGTCATGATATTAACATTTTAGGGCATATACGTGAGCAAAATGTCAGGTTGTATGTATTCCTCTTGGGGAGGGTTTTTAACCCCAAAATCCACACGCGACAGTGCGTATGAGTGGTTGTTAATCTCACAGAATCACGCTTGCAGAGGGTGAATATTTTTTGGGGTAAGAGGATTGTTTACGCCCAAAATTCCATTGACATCTATTCGCTTTGCATGTTATCATTACCCTCAAGAAATTCACATTGTTGAGGAGAATAAGCCGTGAGCAAACCTTTGAAGGTTTTTATTACCTATGCGCATAAAGATATGGAAGCAAAGAACAAATTGCTAACATGTCTTAAGCCGATGGAACGTGAGGGTTTAATAGATCCTTGGCATGACAATGAAATTGTCCCTGGGGACAAGTGGCGCGATGTTATCTTCAACAACGTTGCTGAATCGGATATTCTCCTCTACCTTACTTCTGTTTATAGTCTTGCCTCCGATAACTGTAACAGGGAATTGGCACAAGCATTGACGGCAGAAAAGAGAGTAATCCCGATTATCCTTGAACATTGCGATTGGAAAAGGCATAAGTTGGAAAATCCTCAAAGTCTGTCTGCCGAAGGTTTACACTTCAGTGAATCAGAATCCCAATTGCTTGGAGATATTCAAGCTCTTCCTGCTGGAGGGCAGCCTCTTAATGAATGGCATCCTCGAAGCAAAGGTTGGGAAAGTGTAGTGAACGGTATCCGAAAAACCGTTCAGGAGATGCAATTTGAGAATGTTCCGTTGTCAAATACACCTGAAGAAGAAAGACTTGCTGAATCCGAGTGCCGGCATGGGAATACCCTGATGATGCTCGGACAACTGGACATGGCAATAGCCGCTTACTCAGAGGCTATCAATCTCGACCCTGATAATACTAATGCCTATAACAATCGCGGGACGGTTTACAGTGTCATAGGCGAAAGTGACTTGGCTTTAAAAGACTATACAAAGGCGATAGAACTCAAGTCGGATTACGCTGAGGCATATAATAACCGAGGTGTTTACTATTGCAATAAGAATGAGTTTGACAAAGCGATTGCAGACTATAATACTGCAATTGAACTAAATCCTGCTGGTTTAGCAGAAGCCTATAATAATCGCGGTGTTACCTATAGCAATAAAGGTGGATATGACCGGGCAATTGAAGACTATACAAAAGCAATTGAACTGAATCCGAATTATTTCACAGCTTACAACAATCGCGGCAACGTTTACGAGAGAAAAAAACAGATTGGTAAGGCGATAGATGACTATAACGCGGCAATTGAATTAAATCCAAATTATGCTGTGGCTTATAATAATCGCGGCAATGTTTATAATAGCAAGAGTAAGATTAACGCAGCGATAGATGACTATAGCACTGCGATACAACTTGAACAGAATTTTGCTGAGTTATATAACAACCGTGGTACGGCTTATCGTAGAAAAGGAGATTTGACTAAAGCTTTCAAAGATTACAACACTGCGATACAATTGAAAGATGATTTTCCCGAAGCCTATAATAATCGTGGTAATGCTTACAAAGAAAAACGCGAATATGATAGTGCCATTTCAGATTACAACAAAGCAGTAGAACTCAAACCTAATTTTGCTGAAGGCTATAACAATCGCGGTGTTACTCACGGAATCATAGGTAATTTTGACGGGGCGATTGATGACTTTACCAAAGCAATAAGTCTAAGTCAATCTTTCGCCGAAGCTTATTACAATCGCGGTAATGCTTATCTCCTTAAAGGAGAAATTGACCAGGCCATCATAAATTATGACATGTCAATAAAACTAGATCCTGGTGATGCCACTTCCTATTTTTCTCGTGGTAGGGTCTACCACCAAAAGAGCGAAGTGGAACTTGCAATCCAAAACTATAATATAGCGATAGAATTGAACCCGGAACTTGCCCAAGCATTCTACAATCGTGCTGAGGCATTTTTACATCTGAGAAAATGGGAAGAAGCCAAAGTCGATCTAACCGCAGCCGAGAAGTTAGGGTTGGATATTGTTGCGGCATTTCGCAACAATTACAGAAACGTTCCGACTTTTGAACGCAGGAACCAAGTTCAGTTGCCAGAAGACATTGTTCGTCTAATCCGAGGGGGTTTCAGGAGCCGTTATCCGATGATGAAAAATGTTTTGGATGCTGAGGGAAAGCCTTTTGGGTCGACAGAGGTGTTAAGTCTTCTGGAAAGCCTCAGTAGCATTGGTAGACCGTTGGGAAATTATGTTGAAGTGTCACCTTATTTCGGTATCAAAACTACGCCTACTGAAGTATTTGTCATAGATTCTGCTACACGAGATGAACTCATTGCTGCACACCCCACATCGGTTAATATTTTGAGACCTTTTTTACACGGACGAGACATAAAACGTTGGCATGTACAGCAACAGGAGCAGTGGTTGATATTTACACACTATGGTATAGAAATTGACGATTATCCAGCAATTCTGAAATACTTGGAAAAGCATCGAGAAATTCTGGAGAAAAAAAAAGGCAGACATGAATGGTACGAATTGCAAGTGTCTCTTGGCGACGAAAATCGTTTTCCGCAATCGAAGCTGGTTTGTCCAAGTGCCTATGATCATCATACTTTCGCTGTTGATACTGAAGGTTTTTATTGTGGGCATACATGCTATATTATTCCTACTCAGGAAACGTGGTTGTGTGGCTTACTAAATACGCGTATTGTAGAGTGGTTCTATTCACAGATATCTAAACAGTTAGGATCAGGCGAACTACAGGCACATAGTGGGTATATAAAGCAAATACCCATTCCCAACATCAATGTAACACAGAAAAACCTAATTCGCAAACTCGTAGATTATCTTATCTATCTCCAAAAGCAGCCGACGACAAACAGCAAGGATTTGACACACGCCCGCGACTTCGCCGTCCTTAAGTATTTTGAGTGGATAATCAATGGATTGGTTTATGAGTTCTATATGTCTGATGTGCTCCAGAGTGCCGACAGAGACATTTTCAAACATTTAGAGGTAGAGCATTTGCCTGAGTTAGATGAGATGCCTGAGGATAAAATGTCTGTGCTCCGTTCTCTCTACCAGCATTTACATCATAGAGAGCACCCTGTGCGGGTTAATTTATTTTTTCAAGATAGTTTAAGACCTATTCGTATCATTGAGGATAAGTGGTGAGAATTACTAAAATTGAGATTAAGAACTTCAGAGCCTTTCCTAAGACCTATCAAATTAATTTGACTAAGACAGGAAAGAATCTACTGATTTACGGTGAAAATGGCAGCGGAAAAACGTCACTCTACCTTGCTCTAAAATCTTTCCTTGAATCCAGTGCGGATGATTCGACAGCATTTAATAAGTATCAGAACATCTTCGCCCCAGATGATGGCTACATCAAACTTCACCTCCGATCAGATCAAAATTCAAAAGAGGACACTTATGAATGGTCTCGGACTGTTACAGAAGAGACAAAGACTCAGTTAATCCTTGATGCATCAAAGGCAAAAGGTTTCTTGGACTACAAGGCACTTCTGCACACGCACTATCTCCATTACGCAAATGATATTGTGAATGTGTTTGATTTGCTCGTTAATACTCTTTTGGCGAATATTACCAACGACCTAACTGACCCGCCGCGCAGTTTCGCCGAGAGCTGGTGGGATATCTTAGATGTTCTTTTTCCGATTCAAACACAAGATATGTCAATTTTGCAAGATATGCTTGAAGAACAACTTGAGATTTTCAACAGAGGACTTGCTATTAAGTTAGCAGAACTACATCCGAAGACATCCGAAATTCTCCGCAAATTTGGATATGATGTTACACTTGATTTCGATTTTCAGGGGGTTATATACGACGAAAATGAGAAAACCCTTAATAATCGACAGATTCTATTAAAAGTCAACTTTTTTAACAGAGAGATACCTTCGTATCATCGCTTCCTGAACGAAGCAAAGTTGTCAGCAATCGCAATAGCTATCTATCTCTCGTCAATTCTGCTCCAACCGGAGAGCGATCTGAAAATTCTTGCCTTAGATGACGTGCTGATCGGTTTAGACATGTCAAACCGCCTTCCAGTACTCGATATTCTGGAAGAGTATTTCTCAGATTACCAAATCTTTTTGACGACTTACGATAAAACGTGGTATGAGATCGTCAAACAGCGAACAGAACAGAAGGATTGGAAATATGCAGAATTCTATTTCGGAGAAACCGATGAATATGAACTCCCTGTTTATGTAGAGGATAAAGCATACCTTGAAAAGGCGAGAGAATACCTTGATGCAAATGACTACAAAGCCTCTGCAGTTTACGTCCGCACCGCTTTTGAAGCGATAATTGAAAAATACTGTACAAATAAGCGTCTTCCAGTCAGGTATCATAGAAATCCAAGAAGACTAAATAGTCAGGATTTCTGGGATCCCTTAAAAGACGAAAAGAAGAAAGATTCTGCATTCGACCAGACGCTTATCAGCGAAATTGAACTGTATCGAAGTATTATCCTAAATCCTCTCAGTCATGCCACCTTTGCAAACATCTACAGAAAAGAACTTGAGGATGCAATTGAAGCCGTAGAACGTCTTGAAGCTGCCTTAGCATAAATTCAACCGTGTTGATTGTTTTGTAGGAATCAGATGCATACAGAGGGCACACTTACAGCACTAAGACATCACACTACAATAGACACCTAAATCCGCGTAATCTGCTAAATCCGCGACAATCCGCGATTCAGACAAACACCAATTACTGATTACTGATAGCCCAAAACCAACCACCCTTAATTCCCACACAATTCCACTTGACAAACCAACCCATTTAAGATACCCTATTCACATGTCAAGCAACACCCACAAAAAACCGATACAACCCACCGGAAATTTCCGTGCGATCCCTGTCGAAGTCCCGGAGAACCTAACCAACATCCGAGTCATCCTCTTTGAACCGCGCGAACCTGGAAATATCGGTTCCGTCGCCAGAGTTGTAAAAGGGATGGGGCTATCGCAACTTTATATAGTGAACCCAGTCCCGTTTCAGGATGTCGATGCCGCATGGTATATGGCACACGGCGCACAGGATATACTCGAAAACGCTCACGTCGTTCCAGAACTAAAAGACGCACTCGACGGTATCCAATATCTCGTAGGAACAACACACCGTCGCCGTGATGTCCGGCTACCACAACCCGTCCCAGCCCGCGAAGCCGCACAGACCATAGCCACAATATCACAAGATAAACCCGTCGCACTCCTCTTTGGACGTGAAGATTTCGGCTTATCCACCGATCAACTAAGCCTCTGTCAGCTGACAGCAAGCGTCCCGATGGCAACCAAAAACCCGTCCCTAAACCTCGCCCAAGCCGTCCAAGTCTTCGCCTATGAGGTCTTCGTTGCAAGTTTAGACGAGTATCCCCTATCCGAGATCGACTATGCCGACGTGAACGCCTTGGAAGAATTCTACGGACGCATCACCCGTCTGCTGGATAAAGTAGGTATGTCGCCATACAATCGGGAGTGGGAGACGTATCTGAAATCCTTGCGACGCGTCTTCTCCCGTGCCCCTTTAGAGCCAAGAGACATCGCCACACTGGACATGATCTTCTCTACAACGTATCGGTATATCAATCGCCTTGAGAAGAAATTAGAGGATTCCACTTGAAATTTTGGGCGTATTGACGTATCATATATGTAGAGTATTTGAATGGTCTTGTATAGTCCAAGTGTCCATAGAATAGACAGAAAATGCGATACATCAAACCCATTGTTTGGATCATCTTTATCTTCTCCGGTGCCAGCGGACTCATCTACCAAGTCATCTGGATGCGACAACTCACGCTCATCTTCGGAAGCACTGTTTTCGCAACCAGCACAGTCCTAACAGCATTCATGGCAGGACTCGCACTTGGCAGTTTCTACTTCGGTCGGAAGATTGACGAAAGCACACAGTCCCCGCTGCGGATCTACGCACTACTGGAAGCCGGTATCGGCGCGTTCTGTTTGGTATGGCCCCTCATTTTATCCGTGCTCGGAGCACTCTACGTACTAATCCATCGCAACATCACATCCGAGTTCTATACCCTTTCACTCATCCGATTCGTCTTGACATTCTCAGTGATACTAATCCCATCAATATTGATGGGTGGTACACTACCAGTCCTAACCCGATTTTTTGTGAAAAGATTGGAACAACTCGGCACGAATATCGGAGTCCTCTATGCACTCAACACATTCGGTGCCGTCATCGGGACAGTGGCAGCCGGATTTTTCCTGCTCGAAGCGTTAGGCATCCGATGGACACTCGGCGTCGGTATCGCAATTAATTTCGCTGTAGCCGCAATTGCGTTAGTGTTAGTACCACGTGTGTCTGGGACAGAAATGGATGAACCCCGCGATGAAGTCGCACAGCAAGAAGAACCTGAAACCACCCCTCAATCACCTGAAAGAAACTTAGTCCTATGGGCAATAGGTATCTCAGGGTTCTGCGCTTTAGCTTACGAAGTCCTATGGACGCGCATCATGGTCTTCTTCCTCGGCAGTACAACCTACGCGTTCGCAACAATGCTCGCAGCATTCCTATTCGGCATCGCACTCGGAAGTATGGTGTTCGCACGTTGGGTAGACAGGATAAAGCAACCTATCGCCACTTTCGGCATCCTCCAACTCGGCATCGGACTTTTGGCACTTATCCTAATGCCTGCGTTTGAAGAGTTGTATGCGATGACCAGTACCTTCCAATCTACTTTTGGTGGTAGCAGATTCTGGGCATTCTTCTCCTGTTTCCTCGTGATGTGCCTCCCGACGTTCCTAATGGGTGCGAGTTTCCCGCTTGTGACCAAGATTTACACCGGCAGTGAACGTCAACTCGGTAGAA
This sequence comes from Candidatus Poribacteria bacterium, assembly GCA_958295815.1. GTDB lineage: Bacteria > Poribacteria > WGA-4E > WGA-4E > WGA-3G > WGA-3G. The sequence continues at coordinate 3,684,441 of OY282374.1, forward strand.
GCATCGGCAACGTCTACTCAGTCAACACAGTCGGAAGCATTTTAGGAGCGTTTTGTGCAGGCTTTATCCTGATCCCACTTTTGGGCATCCGACCAAGTATCGTACTAACAGTAGCCTTGAACACGGGTATTGGGTGTCTCCTAGTCTTAAAAAGCGGACAACGGACGGACACTGGAACATCACTGTTACAGGGAATGAGCATCGGTATGCCGATTCTCAACGCTGGACTCGCAGTCATTCTACTGCTTACACTGAACCAACCGCTTTTCCTCAAGAGCGCAATCTTCAAAACCCAACGACCAGGTGATACACTCGTCGATTACAATGAAGAAGTAGACGCAACCGTAACAACCTTAAAAGACGATGAAGCCGTCTATCGTCTCTATGTCGATACAAATCAGGCAGCAGATGCCTCACGTTGGGACTCACCATCGCATCGTGTCATTGCACATCTGCCGCTGTTACTGCATCCGCGTCCCAAACGCGCGCTCGTCGTCGGATTCGGCATGGGGCTTACCTCTTACTCGATAACACAACACGGTGTCCGCGTTGACGCCATAGAACTCTCCAGAGGAGTAATTTCGGCAGCACAAAAGCATTTCACGCATGTCAACGGAAACGTATTTGAAAGCCCGCTATTTAACTATAAAATCAACGACGGGCGAAACCATATCCTAATGACAAAAACGAAATACGATATGATTTCCACAGGAATCATCCATCCGCTCGTCAGTGCCGGAAGTTCCAATATCTACACCGCCGACTTCTACCGTTTGTGCCGTCGCATTCTCAGCGAAGACGGCATCATGTGTCAGTGGGTGCCGTTGCACCGCTTGCCCGAGGAACACTATAAGATGATTGTACGTACCTTCATTGAAGTGTTTCCACATACAACGCTCTGGTACAAATACACGCCGGACTTTGTGATCCTCATCGGCACACCTGAACTGCTCCGAATTGATTTCAAGAACTTTATCGCACGCGCACAGATAGCCAGTATCAGCGAAGGACTCGCCGCCGATGACTTGGACGGTCTGTCGCTAATCGATTCGTTTATGATGGGACCGGAAACAGTCCGTGAATACGTAGGTCCTGGACCTGTCCATACAGACAACCGACCACGATTGGAATTTTTCCGTGGGGCTGACCTCGCGAACACAACCACACAAAATGTCAAAGGCATGGCTGAGCACCGAGAACGCGTTCTCCCATACCTCACAAACTACGGTTCAACACTCGCGGAGATGAAGGACGTTCGGGAAATACTCGACACCTATTTCAGAGCTACCCAGAAATTAATCCGCGGACAGGTCGCTTACGCCAGTGCACAGTACCAAAATGCTGCAACGCTCATGACCGATGCGGTGGAACTTAATCCCGTTGACGAAACAATACGGTATAACTTTGGTGTCGTTGCAGGCTTAATTCGAGAAGGCGAACAGGAAGAACTCCAACAGATTGAACAACAGGTACAGCAGGCGATGTCGCAAAACCCTGATGATATTCAGGGACACCTCCATTTGGCGACCTTATACGAAATGCAAGGAGAACTCGGAAAAGCAACAAACGAGCTTGAGGAATTTCTCAGACAGGATCCGAGCAGATCCGAAATCTATCTACTCTTAGGTCCCTTATACGAACGCCAAGAGCGCTATAGAGAGGCACTCCGCACTTATGAAAGGTTAGAACAGCAAGAAGCTGACTTACCTGCCCCGATTTTCGCGGCTATCGCCCAGCTACATTTGCAGTTGGAAAATTTGACGGAAGCCGAAAAATATGGAAGGAAAGGTATCGCTAGGGATACCAATTCATGGCGTTCCTACCTTACCCTCGGAAATGTTTACGCAGCAATGAACCAGCCGCAAAAACAGATTGAATACTATGACAAATCTTTGAAAGCACTCGACCAAATCATACAGGTTTCCCCGGATCCGGTTGATTTACAGAGTGCAAAGCAACAGATTCAAAATGAGCTTGAACGACTAAAAAAATAAGTATGGCATACGCTATTATGCCGTCCACAGAGGAGACTATAGACACATCATGTCCCAAGAATCTTCTTTAAAACGAACCCACTATTGCGGTGACCTACGCTTAGCAAACGCAGGGACGCAAGCGAGTCTTAACGGTTGGGTCAAACGCCGTCGAGACCACGGTGGTGTCATCTTCGTTGATTTACGCGACAGAACAGGTATCACGCAGGTCGTCTTTGACCCGCAGATTGATGAAAAAGCACACGCACTCGCAGATGCCGTAAGAAGCGAATTCGTATTACATGTCAGCGGTACCGTCCGTGAACGTGATCCCGGAGAACTTCTGTTCCAAGCAGACGCTGCCTACCAAGCAGAACTCGCTGACGGTAAATTATCCGCAGCGTTCCGATCACTATTCTCGGATGCCGACCGTAAGTACACCCTCTCTGAAGAAATCGAAGTCGCAACACGAGAACCTGGCGCGCGTTGGCTACTCACCGATACCGAAAATAATCGGACATACCACATCGAAAACGGAGAAAACGGTCTCAGCATCTACCAAGGCACTGTCAATCCAGAACTCGACACCGGTGAAATTGAACTCGCAGTGGACGCTCTGAACATCTTGAATACCGCCAAAACACCACCATTCCCAGTTGAAGACGATGTTGAAGTGGCGGAAGACATTCGGATGCGTTATCGTTTTATCGATTTGCGCCGTCCTGAAATGCAGAAGACGTTGGCAATGCGCCATAAAGCCGCACTCGCTGCACGCAACTATATGAACGAACAGGGATTCATGGAAATCGAGACACCTATCTTGATGAACAGTACACCGGAAGGCGCACGCGATGTCCTCGTTCCGAGCCGTCATTACCCCGGAAGATTCTATGCGCTTCCGCAGTCACCACAGCAATTCAAGCAAATCCTTATGATGAGCGGTGTTGACCGCTATTTTCAAATAGCCCGATGCTTCCGCGATGAGGACACCCGCGCAGACAGGCAACTGGAGTTCACTCAACTCGATATTGAGATGTCATTCGCAGGCGTAGACGATGTCCTTGAAGTAACCGAAGGGCTGATGAAGCGCATCTTTGAAGACGCAGGCAACATCCCTGTCCAAACCCCCTTCCTGCGACTCCCCTACCAGGAGTCGATCGCACGGTTCGGAAACGATAAACCCGATACACGGTTCGGCATGGAACTTACCGACGTCTCGGATGTCATGGCAGACTGTGATTTTCAAGTATTCACACGGACCTTGGAATCAGGTGGACAGGTCAAAGCCATTGCTGCACCAGGCGGTGCCGACTTTTCGCGCAAAGACATCGACGACTTAACAAAATTCGTCGCGACTTATCGAGCAAAAGGATTGGCATGGGTTAAAGTCACCGAAGATGGGTTTTCCTCTGGTATCGTCAAGTTTTTCACAACTGAACAACTCGAAACAGCACAAGAGCGAACAGGCGCGAACCCAGGAGACATCATGTTCTTTGTGGCTGACAGACCAAAGGTCGTCGCCGATGCACTCGGTAATCTCCGCCTCCATCTTGGGAAACAACTTAACCTTATTGATGTAACCCAATACAACTTCTTGTGGATTGTTGACTATCCGCTGTTTGAGTGGAACGAGGAAGAGAATCGATACGAACCATTCCACCATCTGTTCACTGGATGTACTGAAGAGACTTTACCTCTATTAGAATCGGATCCGGGGAAGGTTCAGAGTCAACACTACGATCTTGTGTGCAACGGATATGAAGTCTGTAGCGGTAGCGTTAGAATTCACCAGTGGGATATCCAACAGAAGGTTTTTGATGTTCTGGAGATTACACCCGAAGATGTCGAAAATCGGTTTGGATATTTCATAGATGCCTTATCCTATGGCACACCGCCACATGCTGGGATCGCTCCGGGCTTGGATCGGATTGTTATGTTGATGCGCAATGAAGAAAATATCCGGGAGGTCATCGCCTTTCCAAAATCGCAGCAGGGACTCTGTCCGCTCACACACGCACCGTCTAATGTAACGGATGCGCAGTTAGAGGAATTGTCTATCCGCGTCGATGCAGAAATCTAAGGCGACACTGATTTTGCTGGGCGAGGTTTCTAACCTCGCCTACTTCAACACTCTAAAGGCGACACTACTTATGCTGGCGAGGTTTCTAACCTCGCCTATTTCAACTCTCTATCAAATTTGTCTATACGGAGGTAAACCCAATGCATTTCACTAAAAAACAACACATATTTACTTACACACTCATGCTTTGTGCTTTGCTTCTCCTGATTCCACTGAGCACATTGGCACAGACCGTTAACATTCCAGACAACAACCTTCGAGAGGCAATTAATGAGACACTTGGCAAGGAACCAAATGCTCAGATTACGATGGATGAAATGCTCAGGTTAACTCACTTTGAGGCGAATTTCGTCAATATTCGCAACCTGCGAGGACTGGAAGCCGCTACGAATCTGGAAGTTTTACGAATGGATGGTAACCAGATATCCAACCTATCACCGCTCGCTGGGTTGGTTAAACTCCGTCGTATTGACTTAGAAGAAAACGCTATATCCGACTTATCACCCCTCGCTGGAGTAATTAGTTTAGAGCGTTTGAATATCTCTCATAACGCGGTTTCTGATATATCACCCCTCGCCGAACTAACGAACTTAAGGGGTTTTGCATTCCATCATAACGTGATAACGGATCTATCGCCGCTGGCAAATTTGCCAAAACTGGAATGGATTGGGATGAGTGATAACCCATTCGTTGACCTCGAACCTTTAGCAGAGACCACCAGCCTTACCGGTGTCCACGGTTGGGGGACACCCGTCCTAAACATCGGCGCACTTGGTAACTTACCCAAAATGCGGGAGATCAATATCTGCGGTGGCGATATCTCCGATCTCTCCGGACTTGAGAACTTAAAAAGTCTAAAGACCCTTTATCTGCCCGGGAACCAAGTTTCAGACCTTTCACCCATAGAAAATTTAACAGGAATAACACGCATCAACCTTGAAGGGAATAGGGTTTCCGACGTATCACCACTCGCATCACTAAGCAACCTAACTTGGATAGACCTACGCCGCAATACAGTCTCCGACGTTTCTCCCCTTGCTGAACTCAACAGTTTGACATGGCTTGACCTTACCCAAAATTCCGTCTCGGACGTATCCGATCTTGCATTTTTACCGAACTTGAATTGGTTAGGACTCACAGACAATACGCTCACAGACCCAACGACTTTAGAAAGATTTTCTGAGGGGACAGCGATCACATATTCCGATTTCGTCAACTCCGCCTTGCCTGAAGGAGGTCCGAAAATAGAGGGACCTTGGTTATGGGCAATCGTGCCGAATGCAGGATTCGGTACAAAAGATTTGTTAGCGATAGCGAGCAATGGTGCTGCCACCGAAGTAAAAGTTGCCACATTTGGAGCCACCGAAGATAAGGTGATCGGGAGTGGTAAGTGGCGCGCACACTTGCTCTCCGCCACAGGTGGAGATAACCTTAATCAGATGACAGACGCACTCGGATGGGGGTCGGGTTCCGAAATATACGAGCATGTTGTTTATGGTTCCGTTACCTTAGAGTCCCCGCGTAGACAGGAAACAACAATGCTTGTCGGCAGCGATGATGAGGTAAAGGTCTGGCTTAATGGTGAAGTGGTTCACTACAATTCTGTGATCCGAGGTGCTGGTGATTATCGGGATGCCTTTCCTGTTACATTGAAGAAGGGAACAAATGTTTTATTAGTAGCCGTTAGCAATCTCGGACATGGTGCATTTAGCGGTTTTTTTGGTTTCGCTCAGGACGCAGAATATACCGTCAACGCTCCAGGTGACCCAATCGTCATAGAAATTTCCCCTTCGGATATTAACAGAGATGGAATCATAAACATCTTGGATCTGATTCTCGTAGCACGGGACTTAGGCAATACCGAATCTGACAACGCACGCACGGATGTCAATGCTGATGGAAAGCGAAACATATTGGATCTCAATCTTGTGGCTCGACATATAAACAAAGCTTCGAGTACTGCCGCTCCCGCTGCCTTGGCAACATCGGATGTGTTTATAACTGCCGGAGGAGTTTCTAACCCCGAAATTTCTCCAGATATGATACGCACATGGATAGCATGGGCGCAGCTTGAGAGCGACGGTTCGCTTATCTTCCAACAAGGCATCGCGAATCTTAAACGGCTCTTAGCATCTCTGATTCCTGAAAGAACAGCGTTGCTCGCCAACTACCCGAACCCATTCAATCCGGAGACATGGATACCCTATCAACTCGCAGAACCGACTGCAGTTACATTGCATATCTATGCGGTAAGTGGGGCATTGGTTCGGACATTGGAGTTAGGACATCAATCCGCAGGACGCTATCAAGACAGAAGTCGTGCAGCATATTGGGATGGGAAAAACGAGGTCGGTGAATCTGTCGCGAGCGGTATATATTTCTATACCCTCACCGCAGGAAACTTCACAGGTACTGGCAAAATGCTCATAAGGAAGTAGAAATAAACTGCATCCAAGAAAATGGAACGCTGCCTTGGTAGGCAAGGTTTCCCAACTTTCCCGGTACACTCTGTTGGGCGAGGTCCCCGTGCCTCGCCTTCTCCGCACCTTCTATAGTGTATGGGTAAATCTAAAATCTACTATGGTGCCTCTGTCTATTGGTTATTAAAGGAAATTGATGATGAAAAACAATAAATACATCCCTCTAATAATCTTAACATTCATTGGATTAGGATTTACAACAGTAGATGCCCAACAAGACATCGCACAACAGGCGTATGCCATCATTCAACAAAGTTGCCTCGACTGCCACGGACCTCACGGCACATTTACTGAACAACTCACCATTGTGTCTGCACCACAATTGATTGCTACCGGAACCGTTGTCCGTGGAAATCCTGATGCCTCCGAGTTCTATAACCGACTCCTTGGACCCACCGGAAACGGTGCACAGATGCCTTTCGGTCAATCTCCGCTCTCACCAGCAGCGATTGCTACACTGCGACAGTGGATTCAAGCAGGCGCACCGGCTTGGGAGACCCAGCGTGATGTCAACTTCATTACAACCGATACAATGTTGACTACCATGCAGAGACATCTGGCATCTCTTGATGCATTTAGTCGTCCGTTCGCTCGTTATTTTACGACGACCCACCTCTACAACGCCGGTGAAAGCCTTGAGACACTTCGTGCCTATCAGATTGCGCTCTCGAAACTCGTGAATAGTCTCTCTTGGGGTTTTAGTGTTATTAACCCAATTCCCATTGACACAGAAGAGACGATCTTCTATATCGACTTACGCGATTACGAATGGGACCTCCGAGGCGACACATGGGCGCGAGTTGAACAGGCATATCCGTATGCTATTGCGTTCGATCCGGTGGCGCAAGCAGGACTGTCATCGAAACTGAACCAGTTACGTCAAGAGATGGAGTGTGAAGTCCCGTTCGTGCATGCTGACTGGTTTCTTGCGACTGCCTCACTCCCACCGTTGTATCACGATATTCTGGATTTGCCAGCAACGGATAAAGAACTGGAGAGAAAACTCGGTATAGATGTTGAGAGAAATCTGCAAAGTGCTCCGGGATTTCGCGTCTGGCGTGCGGGATTCAACGAATCAGGTGTGTCGAATAATAACCGTGTTGTTGAACGTCACAGATCACCTCATGGTGCGTATTGGAAGAGTTATGACTTTGCTGAAAGTAGGGGAACGAAAAATATCTTAACGCATCCATTATCTTTTGATCACGATGGTGGTGAAGTTATCTTCAATCTTCCGAACGGTTTGCAGGCATATTACATCTCGGATGCGTCGGGTAACCGAATAGATGTAGCACCGACAGAAATCGTATCGAATCGATCGGCGAGTGATCCTGCCGTCCGCAACGGTTTGTCGTGTATCGGTTGTCACACAGAAGGAATCAAGGAGTTTGAAGATGATGTTCGTGGCGTTGTAGAACAGATAGAAAACCCGATTTTTGACAAAGAGCAGGCGTTACGATTATATGTTGAAAAATCGGTGATGGATGCGCATATTGAGGTGGATAAGGAGCATTACAAAACGGCGTTGGAAGAAACGGGCGGCGTATTTGGGGGTATTGAGCCAGTGAGTCGCCTCTATGAAGAGTTTCAAGATCCGCTTGATGCCTCACACGCTGCGGCTGCTGTCGGCTTAGAAACATCGGCGTTCCGCGCGGAGATTGATGAGAAATCGAGTCTACAAAATTTAGGTTTGACAAGTCTCCTTGATGGTGGGAACGTGCAACGTGATGCGTGGACAGAGCAATTCCAGCGAGTGATTGCTGCCTTAAACTCTCCAGATACGATAACCATTCTGCCGCCAGTGGACGACCCTCCAGATCAAACCACATCGGATGAAATTGTTAGCATACCGGATCCTAATCTTCGGGCTGTCATTGAAGAAAGGTTGAGCAAAACTTCAGGGGCTCCTATTACGGCAGTAGAGATGGCAAGATTGACGCGTATTGATGCCCACGAGAGAGGCATACGTGATCTAACAGGGCTTGAACACGCAGTAAAACTCGAACGAATAGAATTAGAGCGCAATTCTATATCCGACCTATCTCCGTTGGCGGGATTAATCCGTTTGGATAACATTAAATTGCGTGGGAATAGAATAACAGACGTATCGCCACTCGCAAACTTAACCAGGTTGGATTGGCTCGGTCTTGAGGAGAATGAGATTACCGATTTATCCCCGTTACGCGGACTGATAAAACTCAACGGGATAGGGATTTCGCACAATCCTATCTCAGATATATCAGCACTGTCAAGTTTAAGGAGTTTAGAAGGTATAGATGCGCGGGGGACGAACATCTCCGATTTTTCCGCCTTAGCACAGATACCACGGTTCCGGTGGATAGAATTCGGCGAAGACAAATCGATCTCAGAATTGCCCTCTCTGAAAGGTTTGACAACTTTGAGTCGTCTGGAGATTACAAACTGCAGTGTTACCGACCTTTCTGAATTGGAAGGATTAACACAGTTGACCTCGCTGATATTAAATGGTAATTTAATATCGGATCTCTCTCCATTGGCAGGACTAACAGGCTTGAACGACCTACATCTTGCCCGAAATGTCATATCGGATGTCTCATCCTTAAAAGGGTTAACCGGATTGCAAGAACTATATCTTGACGAAAACCTTGTGTCCGATGTATCACCCCTCGCCGGGCTAACGAACTTAAAGGAATTATGGCTCCAGCACAACGCCATATCTGACTTTTCACCTTTGGAAGTGTTAGCCGAGAAGATAATTATCAGATCAGTAGATAACCCCGGTGTCCTCAAGCAAGGAGGTCCAAAAATAACAGGACCGTGGTTATGGATATTATTTCCGGAAACACAATTTGAAGGTTTCGATAACACGGATTTGCTTGCCAGTGCAAGTAACCGGAAGGTAACAGAGCGAGAAATTGCTACGAATGGTGCAGTGGAAGGGGAATCCGTTGGTGACAAGGTTTGGCTTTCTGGTAAAATAGAATCTTCCGGATGGGATAACATCAGTATGGTGTTGCGAACGCTAGGTATTCCCCCAGCCGATGGTAAACAGAATGTGGTCTACGGTTCCATTACCTTGGATTCTCCACGGGAACAAGAAACGAATATGTTTGTTGGAAGTCATACAAGTCGCAAGGTCTGGCTCAATGGAGAGTTGGTTAACAATACTTATCATCAGTGGTATCATGATTATGATGGTTTTTTCCCTGTTACTTTAAAACAAGGAAGAAATGTCTTGTTAGTTTCCGTTCACAATTGGCATGCAGATATAGCAGGACATTTTGGATTCGCACCTGATGCTGAATATACCGTAATACACCCGGGTGCTGGATTCTCTTTGTCTACAGCGACAACGCAGGTAGAAGAAGGTTCAACATTTACTGTCTACGTCCGAGTTGAAGATGCCGCAGATTTAGCGGGATGGCAGGCTGATATCACGTATGATCCAGATGTGATCAGGGCAAATTCAGTTAAGGAGGGGAACTTCCTTCAGCGGAATCGTGAAAAAACACTCTTTCAAAAAGGCACGATTGAAAATAAAATCGGTAGAATTTCTGGAATAGGAGCCGTCCGAAGAGCCGAAGATGGTGTGAGCGGGCAAGGCACTCTTTTCTCTGTCCGATTCAGAGCCAAAGCCGCTGGAAAAACCCGGTTATCCTTACGTAACTTCCAGCCTGGGTCCAGTACTGGCGAGCCAATCTCTACGCCACCTATTGATATTATCATCGTTGTTGAAGAAAAAACACCCGCTTGGGATGTCAATGAGGATGGCGTGACAGATGCAAAAGATATACAACTCGTCCGGGCGGCACGCGGGCAATCCCCGCCAAAAAATCCGCGTACCGATGTGAATGGTGACGGTGTTGTTAATGGAAAAGATGTGGCAGTTGTCACGGCACATCTTGGCGAAGGTGCAGACCCTGCTGCACCACTGTTTGTGGGAGGGGTTTATAACCCCGACACCCAATTACCTCTCGGTCTCACTCCTGAAATAATTGAGCAGACTCTCGACATCTTGCGCGCAGCAGACGATGGCTCTCTTCTCTTCCAACAGGGCATCGCGAATCTCGAACGGTTCTTGGCATCTTTTATCCCAGAGGAGACGACTTTACTTCACAACTACCCAAATCCATTCAATCCGGAGACATGGATACCTTACCAACTCGCTGAAGCTACTGATGTGACGTTCCACATCTACGCTGTGAATGGTGCCTTAATTCGAACGTTGGATTTGGGACATCAATCTGCTGGCATATATCAGTACCGCAGTCGCGCAGCATATTGGGATGGGAACAATGAGGTCGGTGAACCTGTCGCGAGCGGCGTCTATTTCTATACACTCACTGCAGGGGATTTCACCGCTACCGGAAAAATGCTAATAAGGAAATAACACCATTAATCGGTTATTGGTTATCGCTATCGGCAATTCGGGTCTGGCACGGAGTAATACGTACTGCCAGAAAACTGATGGCTGACAGTCGACTACTGATAACTAATATAGGAGTCATACTATGAATGAAAACGGAAGTAAGCCTAAAGTTAGTCTCGGACTGCTTTACGGCATTGTAATCGCAATTGTTGCCGGGGCACTCATCGGGGGATTCGCGCCGGACTTTGCAGTCCACACAACAATACTCGGTGAAATATTCTTAAACTTACTGATGATGATAGTCGTCCCGCTTGTTATCTTGTCCATGATTGTCGGGATAACCAATTTGGGTGATATCCGCAACCTTGGTTCCATCGGTGGACGAACCGTCATGTACTACATGGCAACAACTGCTATCTCTGTTATCATCGGGATGGTTCTCGTTAACATCATCACACCCGGAAAAGGATTATCACAAGGCGAAGAACGATCCGATCTCAACTACACACTTTCTGGTCCTGAGAAACATACCATCCAGATGGATGGACAATTCTTGCGGACATATAACAATAAATATGTTATTACTCTCACCGATCAGAACGTCCGGGGCGAAGTCGAGTCAATTTCTGAAACAACAGTCACAGTAAAATCGTGGCAACTCTTATCCGAGGATGCACGTTATGTCACAACAGACAGTGGCGAACGTCTGCTATTTATTCAAGGAAGTCCTGCCAAAATGGAACTGCAGGACGCAGGATCTGGCATTAACATCGAGCTTCCGATTGCCACAAGGGTCTCTGGTAAAACCGAACGGACTATGGGCAGCACTATCAAAGAGGTATTCCTCGGCAACGAAGAGACTGGCAAAGAAGGGATGATTCCCTCAAACTTCTTCAAGGCGATGGTCCGAACCGACATTCTGCCGTTAATCTTTTTCTCACTCCTCATCGGTGCAGCCTTATCCACACTTGGGGACATCGGGAAACCCGTCATCTCTGTAATCTCAGGCTTAAATGAGGCTGTGATGAAACTCGTCCACTGGATAATGTATGTCGCACCCTTCGGTATCTTTGGTCTAATCGCAGGCAGGATCGGAGAGGCAAAGGGATTCATGGGCTTCTGGCCCGAACTTGTTGCAGTCAGTAAGTATAGCGCGACTGTTGTGCTTGGACTTGGCGTACACGGTATTATCATTTTACCGCTACTTCTGTTGTTCCTCGGACGCAGAAATCCGCTTAACTACTTCAAAGGTATGGCAACCGCCTTGTTGAATGCCTTTTCAACAGCGAGTTCGAGCGCGTCACTACCGCTTACTATGGAAGGCGTCGAGAATCAAAATGGAGTCTCCAGACGCACCTCCAGTTTCGTCTTGCCGTTAGGCGCAACCATTAACATGGACGGTACCGCACTTTATGAGGCAGTCGCTGTCATGTTCATTGCCCAAGTCTATGCGATTTCCATGGATCCAGCGCAACAAGTCGTTATTGTGCTTACCGCGACCTTAGCCGCTATCGGCGCAGCAGGGATTCCAGAGGCAGGTCTCGTCACAATGGTTATCGTGCTCAGAGCCGTTGACCTTCCAGTTGAAGGAATAACGCTTATTCTCTCCATCGATTGGCTCCTGGATCGGTTCAGAACCACAGTTAACGTCTGGGGTGACAGCATCGGGGCAGGTGTGATTGAGAGATATGAATCTGCAGATTCAACTGAAGCACCAGCCACAACATAGCATTTAACTCGTTTTTATGATGCGCACACCGCACTCAGTAGGCGAGGTTTTCCTACCTCGCCGATCCCGCGTCATAATGTCCAAGTAATTGTAAAATCTACCATAGTTGTCAGTTAAGAGGCGACTTGAGTAAGTCAAGTACCTCTTTTACTGATAACCTACAACTCATAACTCACAACTAAAGAAATATGAAATCCCAAGGTGATATGAATCCGCAACAACCAGCACTTACTGGAGCAACTATTCTCGCAATCATCAGTGTCGTCTTCGCCGCAGGCTGGATAGCGTTTGCTTACTACATGGGCAGCACCGGTAGTAGCAATCGGGTACTGTTATTACACCCTGTAGTACCGATACTACTGATTGTACTGCTCACGCGCATTTATCGTTGGATCGAAATAAAAAGCATCATCATCTTAGAGATCCTGATGATAGGTATGTGGATCTTTGTGCGTTTATTGGGTGCGTTGACACCTTTCATTTTGGGGTTCGGTTTCGCCTATGTTTTCAGGTTTCTCTGGAACGCACTCCCTTTCAAAAAGGAGTATCAACGTGGTATCGCTACTGTGCTAATACTGATCGTCTGTGGCGGTGCGCTTTTTTACACCGGAAGACAGGTGAGTCGGCAAACCCGGCAGATGGGCAGTGGGTTGATGAAATTTTACTACGAAATCGTCCTGCCTTATGTCAACGGAGAAACGTTTGAAGCGGTTGCTATTGATATTCACTCACTTGCTGGCGAAGATGGGGATACAAACTCCACAAGCGCGGAAAGACAACAAACAGAAACTTTCTATGTCGCAACGAACCACGGAGTTTACAGAATTCAAGATGACGCACAAGGAACACGTGAACGGGTCGGTATCACAAACGGAGCCCTCCTCGGCAAACGCATACAAACACTTACAACGAGCGGAAATGTTATCTACGCTGGGACCTCAAGGGGGTTGTACAGATACTACAAAGTCCTGACCAGCAGTAGAACTGAGGTAATTCGTCCCGATAAAAGCATTCAGAGAATCCGTGCACAAACTTGGCACAAAGTAGAAGGCACCCCTTTTGATACTGTATCCATTCAAGCCATCAATACACCACCTTGGGATAGTACCCGGATCTATGTCGGAACGCAAAATGGGCTTTACACAAGCAGAGACGAAGCGCTAACTTGGCGTGAAGTCGAACCTACTATTTATGGTGAAAAATCTATCCATAGTATTACCTCTGTTGAGGATGCCAATGGCAATAGGATGGTTTATGTTGCCAGTACACCGCAAGATGAATCGGTATCTCTGGAACCTGTCCAAACATCAGTGCATTGGTATCTCGAAGGCTCTTCTCTCGGATGGGATCCGCTTCCACCAGTAACACAAACCGTTTACGCACTTGCAGGGGGGCAGGCAAGTAACACGGAAATTGACGGTGGTTCCCAAGTTTCTGATACTGAATTATATGCCGCTTCTCTGGACGGGCTCTATACGTGGAATCGTCTTGATAATTGGCAAAAAGCAGAAGTAACAACGGAAATTACGCTGTTAGCAGCTGCACCTTCAGGGCTATATGTCGGAGATCAAACCTTTATCCGGCATCGTCCGAAACCAACATCTGGATGGAGATTATTTACTATAAATAAGCAAGGCGTCACCCACACTTATAGGGACGAACCTATTGTTCAGCAGATTCGGGCATATCTTACCGAACGGATACCCGCAATTGCCCAAACCGGTGGCGAGGCTGTCAAATGGATTTCAGGCTTCGTCGGATCTGTCGCTTTTGGGTTCGGCGGATTTCTGGCAACGCTTTTGCTCTCATTCGTTGTGTTCGTCTATGCAAATCAATCGTTTGACAACTATTTCCGCAGTTTTATCTCGCTGATACCTGAAGGTCGTCGTGATACTATCAAAAGCTATCTGCGCGAAATTGATAAGAATCTCCAACAGTTCCTGAAGGGACAAGTCACAGTTATCGCTATCATTTCAGCGATCTCCTGTATTGCTTACAGTATTATCGGTGTACCCTTCGCACTCGTTGTCGGTTTACTCGCAGGATTCTGTAATGCTATACCAACCTTTGGTCCCTTTATTGGGGGTGGCTTCGCACTTCTGGCGATGCTAATGGGGCTGGCAGCTGGTGATTTCAGTCCTATCGATTTTCTTATTCGTTCTGCTGTTGTGGTAGGCGTCGCTGTCGTTGTCCAAACAATCGACAACTCACTGGTTTCACCTAAAGTCATGAGCGATGCTGTGGATGTAGATCCCTTGCTTATTATGTTCGGTGTAATCGTCGGAGCAACAGTCCTCGGCTTTTGGGGCGTATTGCTTGCAATTCCTATCATTGTTGTGATAAAATCAGTTATCGCCGTTTCGCATACCTTAGCAACAGATCCACACATGGATAACACACCAGCGAAGGCGAATGCTTTGGAGGAAAACTAATGGAAACCGGACGTCCCATTGTCGCAATTGTCGGAAGACCTAATGTCGGAAAGTCATCGCTCTTCAATCGGATCGCTGCATCTGCACCCGTACGTTTGCAACAGGCAAATGTCGATTTTGAAAACATTGCGGACGGAACGCCTCAGCGTGATAGACCGCGAAATACAAAGAAATCACGCCCACCGCGTAAGGTTGCTGTCGTCCATGACATACCCGGCGTGACGCGCGATAGGAACTATGCCGACGTTGAATGGGAGGATCGACCCTTTACCATTGTTGATACGGGCGGCTTAGACATCGATCCGGATGATCGACTTATTGATAACGTCCAATCGCAGGTGGATGCCGCTTTGGCTGAAGCGTGTCTCGTCTTGTTCGTCGTTGATGCACGAAACGGCGTTATGCCACACGATATGGTCGTTGCTGATAAACTCAGAACTTCTGGTAAATCCGTCTTCCTCGTCGTTAACAAGGTGGATAGTGAACGCTTCCGCAACGAAGCAGCGGAATTTTACGCACTGGGATTCTCAGAGCCGACGTGGACATCGTGTGTCCAAAACCAAGGCATTCAAGAACTGCTTGACCGGGTAGTGGATGTTTTGCCAGATACCGACGAAACGCCTAATAACGTTCCTACCACAATGAAAATTGCGATTGTTGGCAGACCTAACGTCGGAAAATCCTCCATTATCAACAATTTATTGGGGGAAGAACGGATGATCGTTGATGATCGACCCGGAACGACCCGCGATGCCGTTAATATCCGCATCGTTCACGACAACGTCCCTTTTGAGGTCGTTGACACAGCAGGGATGCGGCGAAAATCGGCTATTAACGACGAACTCGAATCTGTAACCGTTCAGCGGGCTATCCACAGTATCCGCCAGAGCGATATTGCCGTCCTTGTACTTGACGTGACCCAGGAAATCGCCCAACAAGATAAGGCGATCGCCAACTTCATTGAACGACAGGGAAAAGCCTCCGTTTTAGTATTAAATAAGTGGGATCTGATCGAAAAGGATAATACTACACATCCAGCGTTTATGGAGAGGATGGATGTACAACTCCCACAACTCGACTATGTACCCCGAGTTTTTGTCTCGGCTGTTACCGGACAGCGCGTTACCCATATATTGGAGATTGCGCTTGAAGTTTATCGTGAGTATTGCACCCGTATTCCGACCCCTGATCTCAATCAGCTACTCCTTGAATTACGAAACGCACATCCTCCGCCCCGCGTCAAGGGGGTGAGACCCGCACTCAAATATATCACGCAGGTGGAGACAAAGCCGCCCTCCTTTCTTATCTTCGGACGGAACCTACATCGGATACGTCCACCCTACGAGGCGTACCTCGTCAACAATATTAGGGAGGAATTCGGTTTCAACGGCACACCCATACGCATTTTTTATCGCCAATCCTAAGGAGAGAGACCTTGACACAACCCAAAGTTTTTATCACGCGTCCCATTCCAGATGAAATCCTTGCTAAGATAAAAGCAGAATGTGAAGTCGACATGTGGCATACGAGTGCAATCCTACCGCCGATTGCCGAAAAGATTCCGCCCCTTGACGGTCTAATGACTTACGGACACGAACCTGTTTCGCCGGAGATGATCGCTACCTCCCCCAATCTTAAAGTCATCTCTGTCGTTGGAGTCGGCTATGATCACGTCCATGTTGAGGCGTGTAGAGAAAGAGGGATTGCGGTTGGACATACACCCGGTGTCCTCAGCGATACCACAGCGGATATGACGATGGCACTTCTACTCGCCGCATCGCGAAACATTGTCCCTGCTGATAAACACGTACAGACCAAGCAGTGGTTATACTACGATCCGAATATCCTTTGGGGATACGATGTTCATCACGCGACGATTGGCATTGTCGGTATGGGACGCATCGGTTATGCTGTCGCGAAACGCGCTTTGGCTTTTGACATGCGGGTACTCTATTACAAACGCGAACGCAGGCACGATTGGGAGGAAGAACTCGGCGTTGAATACGCTGACATGGAACAGCTCCTTCAAACCTCCGATTACGTGACCCTCCATGTCCCTTTGACAGATGAAACGACCCACATGATTGGCAAAGCCGAGCTTGAATTAATGAAAAGCACCGCAATCTTAGTAAATATCGCCAGAGGACCGGTTGTCGACCACTATGCCTTATACGACGCACTCAGAGAAGGACAAATTGCTGGTGCCGCACTTGATGTAACAGAACCTGAACCTCTTAACACCGATCATCCGCTCCTCGATTTAGATAATGTTATTATTGCGCCCCATCTCGGCAGTGCTACCATCCAAACGCGGATGAAAATGGCAACGATGTCGATGGAGAATCTGCTCGCTGGTTTAAAAGGCGAACAGTTGCCTTATGGTGTACTGCAGCCAAATTTTTCCAAATAGGAAGGTGCTCCGAATCTCTATTTCTAAAGAACGGAATTGCCTACACAAAATTGTCTGGCACAAGGAGGGAAGATGATACTCGAAAAATTATTTGAGTTAAAAAAGACTGGCACCTCGGTGAGACGTGAACTGGTCGCAGGTTTTACGAACTTTATGACAATTTCATATATAATCTTCGTTCAGCCTGCCTTGCTCTCAATAGCCGGTATGGATTCTGGTGCTGTCATGGTTGCGACCTGTGTATCCAGTGCAATCGCAACGTTTTTTATGGCGTTTCTAACCAATTATCCGGTCGTGTTAGCACCTGGTATGGGACTTAACGCCTATTTTGTTTTCGATGTTTGTCAAGGTGCTGGCTTACCATGGCAGCAGGCATTGGGCATCGTTTTCATATCAGGCATGTTATTCTTCATACTTTCATTCGTCGGAATCCGTGAAGCCGTCATGAATGCCATCCCACACTCACTCCAGAATGCTATCGCTATCGGGATTGGCCTCTTTATTGCCTTTATCGGTCTGCAGATGAGCGGAGTAATTATAAGTCATCCGGCGACATACATAACCCGCGGGGATCTCTTATCAACCCCTGTTTTACTCTCTCTATTCGGTATTGCTGTAACTCTCGCACTCATGGCGCGCAAAGTCAAAGGCGCAATTCTAATTGGTATCCTTGTTGCAGCTGTCGCCAACCTCGTCTTTGGGATTGCCAAATACGAGGGCATCGCCGCACCGCCGCCTTCTATCTCACCAACGCTCTTCAAACTGGAAATTCCGAATATCTTCGCCAAACTGGAACTGATTTCTGTAATCTTCGTCTTCTTTTCCATTGACATGTTCGATAGCATTGGCACGCTTACGGCTATCGGTTACAGAGCGGAGTTGCTTGAAGAAGGGAAACTCGCAAAAGCAAGGAGAGCACTTATTACAGATGCTGGGGGCACTGTTGGTGGTGCTTTGCTCGGTACCTCAACCGTTACATGTTACATTGAAAGCGCGACCGGGATTACTGTTGGTGGCAGGACGGGACTTACCGCTGTCTTCACGGGAATTTTTATGTTGCTATCCCTCGTCTTCTATCCACTCGTTAAA
Source organism: Candidatus Poribacteria bacterium (assembly GCA_958295815.1). GTDB lineage: Bacteria > Poribacteria > WGA-4E > WGA-4E > WGA-3G > WGA-3G. The sequence goes on from OY282374.1 coordinate 3,702,982, forward strand.
ATAGTTGGGGGTGGTTATGCGATTAGCCAAACCACCACACTTTACCCGATTATCGCCCCCGCACTCATCGTCGTCGGCGGATTGATGCTCAGAAATCTCAGCCAGATTGACTGGGAAGACCTCACAGAATCCGTCCCTGCGTTTCTGACAATGATAATGATGCCACTCTCCTTCAGCATAACAGACGGCATTGGCTTCGGACTTATCTCCTTAGCATTTCTCAAGTTAGTAACTGGACGTGGAAAAGAAGTAAATCCGATCGTCTACTACTTTGCCCTTTTCTTCATCGCCTGCTACATCGGAGACCTATAGAGAAGACGACCCCCAAATAGAAAAGGTGCGGTTCCCCAACCGCACCATATCTCATAAATCGTGGGAGGGGTTTCTAACCCCGATGTGCTTCTGAAAGCTTACTATCTCCGCTGAGAAGTTTTCCAATCTCGTCAATCATAAGGTCTATAGGTAATCATAGGCTTTACTATAATTATCCACAGAAGTGATTTCCGAACTGTATCGATCCATAGCCCCAGCGGGGCGATATGTGTATAGCAGCATAGATTCTTCCGCTGATCCAGCCCCAGCGGGGCGGCATGTGTATAACGTACTAACTGCTCTTTGTAGGAGGGGTTTGTAACCCCGACGCTTTACAAGTGTTCATGTAATTAGACTTTATCAAGAACTATGGAAACCACTAATTTGAAACAACGCTTGGCACAAGGCGAAAATACCGACACTGAATTCAAAGAGAACTTCGATCAGGAGGCTATTGAGACCAAAATCATCTTTGACTCACCGATTCAAGAGACAACTTTTGTTGAAATTGATGACATTTCAGAGCAGTTAAACGGACGTCAAAAGAACGCTTTTTCCTATGCACAAAGACGTGGAGAAATCTCGAAAAGAGAATATATGGAAATCAATCATGTGTCACATCGGATTGCCTACACCTAATTAAGGGATATGACGGATAAAGGGTTATTGTCTATGGTAGGGAAGGGGAGGTCAACTAAGTACGTACGAAAAATAACTGATTAGGTAACTGATTAATTGGGCGATTACGCACCGAATGTATCTGTAATCCACAGTGAAGCGTTATGTCTGTAATCGGAAGGAAGCAAGGTTGATTAATTAAGCGATTGGTAAACAATTCTCGTAAGGAGTTTGTCCTACATGCCAGATAAAAACATCTCAGGCATCACCAAGATAGCTGTAAAAGGCTTCAAGTCCATAGCGGAGGAGCGTGAAATCGACATCCGTCCACTGACGATCCTTGCCGGTGCGAACAGTTCCGGGAAATCCAGTATCATGCAACCGCTATTGATGTTAAAACAGACGTTGGAGGCACCCTACGATCCAGGACCGCTATTAATTGATGGACCGAACGTTCGGTTTACTTCGATAACCCAATTTTTGTCCATGTTACCTGACAAAAAGGAAATAGACTGTTTTCAGGTTCGGATTGAAATTCATGTGCCTGATTCTTATCGCTCGGTTACCACGACTTTCAGAAAAGGTATAAATCGGATTGAACTTATCGAAATGACAGCAAAAGAGAGGGTAAGAAACAACCATACTTTATCTCCGGAATGTTTGACCTTGTATCCTGAGATGGAATCTGAAGAAATTAAATCAGCAATTGAAGGACTCTCAATTCCCAAAAATCTTGAGACAGTAAAGCGTTTCCGATGTTTTTTAGTTCTTGGATTCAAAGATGGTTATACGATTTTCACCGTTACCCCTGATTTTGAGTCCAATATTCTTAACAGCATCCATCTCCCCGGTTTACGCGGAAACCCAGAACGCATATACAAACTCACTAGCACTGGACCACTGTATCCGGGTACGTTTGAAAACTATGTTGCGAGTATCGTCCACGAGTGGCAGGAGACGAAAGACGGACGCCTAAAAATGGTAGGCGATGCCCTTCACACGCTTGGACTGACAGGACAGGTCCGCGCTAACAAAATCAATGATGCCAATATTGAACTTCAAGTTGGTCGCCTCCCTCACGACAGAACCAACGACATGGATATGGTCAATATCGCTGATGTAGGTTTTGGTGTATCCCAAGTCCTTCCTGTTTTGGTTGCTGTGATTGTCGCAGAGCCGGGGCAGCTGGTCTATCTTGAACAACCCGAACTGCACCTCCATCCGCGCGCGCAAGTCGCATTAGCACGAGTCCTTGCAGACGCTGCAAAACGAGGGGTGCGTGTTGTCACTGAAACACACAGTTCATTACTGCTTTTGGGGATTCAAACGCTTGTTGCCGAAGGAGACCTCACCCCAGAGTTAGTGAAACTCCACTGGTTCACACGACGTGAAAATGGTGTAACTGAAGTTACCAGTGCTAATTTAGACGAGGCAGGAACTTACGGGGATTGGCCCGAAGATTTTGCAGATGTCAGTCTCAATGAACAAAGTCGTTATCTTGATGCCGTTGATAACGTAAAGTTTGGTAACACGGAGGCTTCGTGAGAGATAGAAATTCAAAACGATTGGTGATTGACACTGATGTTGTCCAATCGTCAGGTGATGAAGAAGCAACCGATCCACGAGCCGTTCATTGTCGTGATTTCCTAAAGGAAGTGAGGTCTCAGAATCATAGGGTGGTAATGACAAGAAAAATCAGTGATGAATGGAAAAGACATCAATCTCGCTTTTCCCTTGAATGGAGAGTGTCGATGGATGCTCGCAGAAGAGTGGATCGCGTTGATCCACCGGAAAATGAAAAACTGCGAGACAAGATCGTTGATACAACAAGCAATCAAGATGAGATCGCGGCACTGCAAAAAGATTTTCATCTTCTCCAAGCTGCATTGGCAACCGATCAGACGATCATTTCGCTTGATGAAATCATCCGAAAACTTTTTGCACGTGTTTCCCAACAGGTTGGAGAAATTAGGCATGTTATCTGGGTGAATCCTGATCGAACTACAGAAGAGCAACCGATCACTTGGCTCCAAAGCGGCGCACCGCCTGAAACACACCGCCAACTTTCTGCTTAATCTTATATTCATTGGATTCTATATAACTGCCACTCCAATGGAACTAAAGAACCTCAATTGAATAAGACTCTTAAAATCCGCGTCATCTGTGTAATCCGCGTCATCCGCAATTCAGACAATTAACACTGTGTCTGACTGGCCAACGAAGTTAAACCTCTTACCGCCGACCGTCGACTGCTATAATCCTGCAAATCCTTGAATCCTGTAAATCCGCAATTCAGACAATCATCCCTGCCAACCCAAATTAATACTCGTATATCCGTCCGTATATTGATGCAAATGTTGCGGCAAATCCGCTAAGAACTGCCTACCCTCTTCTGGAATCTCCCACGGAATATCAATATGATGCTCCCGGCTCCTAAAACCGACAGCACACGACAACCGGATCTCATCAGCCTGATTTGGGAATGCACCATGATACGTTCTGTGTGCGAACACAATCATATCCCCAGGATTTGTGAACAGCGGCACTAACCCCGGAATATCAAACCCTACATAACCCTTTTCTTCTTCGCCCTCTTTGTAAAAAGAGCGTTTGTCCGCCGTCAGGTTGAAACCTTCCGGTCCCTCCCAGTTTTCCACATGCGAACCTTCAATCACACAGAGTCCGCCATGTTCAGGACGCGAACCCGTCAAGTAGAACCATTTACCTGAAGGCCAAAGACCACGGTTCAGTACATCGCCTGAGTTCTTAGGTGTATCTGTTGAAAACCCGCACCAGTCGGTATGCCAAGCAACCGGTTGAGAGCCAGGCATCCGAATGATAGCAGCAGACCGATGGAGGGTCAAATCCTCTGCCCCAATCAGATGGTGGTGTGTTTTCATAAAGGGTTCGTATTCCAGAAGCTGCCAAGCACCCGGTCCAGACTCAATCCAAGCATGTCGAGTCTGGCTCTGCCCAGGCTTTAATTCCCTTTTCGGATCAGTGCCATCAAAAACCGCCTGTTTTGAAACTTCGACTAACTCAGGAGGCAAAACATCTTTGATAATCGCGAAGCCGTGTGCCTCCAGACATTCCGACATGAGAGAGAGCTGATCAATCCCAAACTCGTAAGTATAGCCAAGTTCAGGTTTCTGAATCTCCAAATATTCTTTCATAAGTCAGTCCCCAAATTCTTCGTCCCTTGGTAGGCGAGGTTTCCTAACCTCGCTGGTTTCGCACTGTATCAGAAAATGTAAAATCCACTATAGCTGTTTACTCTGAACCCAGAGTGATATAATTTTAGCAGTTAGTCACCATTGGGTCAACGACATTTTTCGGAAGGATTCAATGCCGTCAATGAAGTTGAAAAAATATTCGCTACTTTTATAAAGGACAAGTATCAATCAAAAACAGACCATAATCCTGCAAATCCTTTAATCCTGTAAATCCTGGTTCAGACAATATCTTGTCAAACTTATCTATCAATAGCTGTCGAGAATCCGTTATACTCTTGCACTAATTACCAATTTTTGTTAAAATATCACGACTATAGCACAATTCGGAGGAAAATAATGGCACAAACCGTCTTGTTAGGAGAACACGAACTCACCTTCCCCGGTCCACACCTCGGTGTACTTCGGGACTGCAACGCCGTACTTGATTCAGCTGAAGGTTTACACCAACAGATAGCGGAGGACGGGTACCTCCTCGTTCGCGGGTTAATAGATAGAGAAAAGGTAATCGCGGGACGCCGAGCGATCCTTGAATATGCCGATGGAGAGGGAAGAGACGACGTTTTCAAGCCCGGTACCGATATCATGGACGCATTCGCCGGTGACGGAAGACCTGGACGGACAATGGGAACACCCGCAGTTACGCATCATCCGGATGTCCAGTCAGTTTTGGAGGGCGATGAACTTTTCAAATTCTTCCGAACCTTTTTCAGTGGCGATACCCGAACCTTCGATTACAAATGGCTTCGGTTTATCCGACCCACCGTCTGGTCGGGACCCCATTTCGATTTCGTCTATATGGGACGCGGATCAGAGCAACTGCATACCTGTTGGATCCCGTTCGGTGATGTGCCAGCAACAATGGGAACACTGACGGTGCTGGTCGGTTCGCACAACCTCCCAAATTTCGCACCGATTCGGGACACCTACGGCAAAACAGATGTAGACAGGGACGGCACACCTGGACATTTCGGAAACGATCCCATGGAGATTAGCGATAAATATGGGGGTGAGTGGAAAACTGCCGATTTCCAGATGGGGGATGTCATTGTCTTCACAATGCACACGATGCACACCTCTACAAAAAATCTTTCCGATCGGTGGCGTATCAGTTGTGACATCCGGTTCCAACCCGCAGCAGACCCAATTGACGAACGATGGGTCGGCAAAAACCCAATTTCTCACACAGGCAGCCAAAAAATTTCATTTGAGGAAGCAAAAGAGCAGTGGGGACTGGAATAGAGATGCTCAAATCCTTCCGATTACTGTGCCGTTAGGATATTGCACCCTAAGTGTCACTTTAGATCATATGGAATCAACCCGAATGTCCGTCCAACATTCATTGGGGTTGAATCCAGCGAAATCGTACTTCACTGGAAGCATCTTGAGTCCCAGCGGGTTTATTTGCTTGGGTATTTCTTCAATAGGTGTATAGAAATACCGGTTCAGAGGGACACCGAGCCCCAGCGGGGCGACAGGTGTTGTATAAATAGTTTTAACCGAATAATGCCCGCCGAATCTGACGGACCGCTTGACGAATCCGATCCTCGTTCTCCACAAGCGCAATTCGGATATATCCTTCACCGTTGTGCCCAAATCCAGCACCTGGAGATACACAGACTTCCGCCTCGTTAAGGAGTTTCATAGCAAAGTCCATAGAGGAGAGATGCTGCCACGCTTCAGGGATTGGTGCCCAGACGAACATAGAAGCCTGTGGTTTCGGCACCTTCCATCCAATCCGATTTAACCCTTCAACCAGAACATTACGACGTTTTTGATAAACCGCAGCGTTCTCCATCACTGTGTCTAATGGTGTGCGTAGTGCCATAATCGCTGCGACCTGAATTGGTGCAAAAATCCCGTAATCGTAATACCCTTTAATCCGAGCAAGTGCTTCAATAATCTCACGATTCCCCGCTGCAAACCCACACCGCCATCCCGCCATATTATAGGATTTAGACAGAGAGATAAATTCGATGCCAATATCCTTCGCACCTTTTGCCTGTAGAAAACTCGGTGCCTTGTAGCCATCAAAAACGATGTCCGCATAAGCCAAATCATGGATCACCACGATCTCCTGTCGTTTCGCAAACGCCACGATCTCCTCGAAGAAGCCAAGGTCAACGACAGCACCCGTTGGATTGTGTGGGAAACTTAGAATTAGCACCTTTGGTCTCGGCCAAATATCACGTGTGATTTCAGTCAGTGAAGGGATGAAATCGTTCTCTTCTGTAAGCGGTATACTCACAACGCTTCCACCGGCAAGCACAATGCTGTACATATGGATTGGGAATGTCGGATTCGGCACCATTGCCAAATCACCGTTATCAATTAAGGCTAACGCCAGATGTCCCAGCCCCTCTTTAGTGCCAATAACAGAAATGGCTTCTTCATCCGGGTCGATATGAACGTCGAACCGGCGCTCATAGTGCCAACTGACTTCCCTACGGAGGTTATAAATGCCGCGCGAAGCGGAATAACGGTGATTCCGAAGTTCTTGTGCCGCTTCACTCAACTTATCAATGATAGGTTGTGGGGTTGGTTGATTCGGATTCCCCATCCCCAAATCGATAATATCTATCCCCAATTGCCGGCGTTCGTGTGTTAATTGTTTGAGTTTGCCGAACATATACGGCGGAAGTCGATTTAAGCGTTTTGAAAAGATATTCATTTTTCCGAAGTCCTGAGTTTTTTAAATTGAATCTATATTAATTTGTTTTCTATATCCTATCTACCGTGTTCCCAATATGACCGTAAACGCTCGCCCCAATTCGATATGACCCGTTTCGGACTTGGATGCACGATTTCTTGCCGATGGAGTTTGGCTTCTTGAGCGAGCAGTTTATCTCTACACATCTTAACGACTTCATCGTTCGATGCGTTTCCTACTAAATTTTCTGTCTCACCAGGATCCTTCTGCCGGTCAAATAGCTGCGCAAGCCCAAACTGTTCTGCCTCAGGTCCCGGCGGCGAGAAGTCCTCTATCTCTCTCGGTTTATATTCTGTAACATATTTATACTTCTCGGTAACAATAGCACGTCCCCAGTAATTGCTCTCTATGTAGGCACACTCACGCCACGGGACATCTTTTCCCTCCACGAGCGGACGGACGCTCATTCCCTGTACTGCTTCAGGCACATTAACACCGGCATAGTCACAAACAGTCGGAAATAAGTCCACACCGGAAACGAAATGCGTCTCATCAAACCGATCTTTCTCTACAGCAATACCATCTCCCAGGCACGCCACAATGAACGGAACCCGAACACTCTCCTCGTAGAGTGTAAATTTCTGAAACATTTGATGGCTTCCGCACGCTTCACCGTGATCCGCACTGAAGATAATGAGTGTATTCTCAGCGAGACCTGTTGTCCGCAGGAGTGCCAGCACCCTTCCAATTTCAGCATCAACTTTTTCAATGAATCTGAAATAGTTCCATCTCAGGTAACGCCAATGAAACTCATCCCAATCACGGACCCCTTTAAGGATAGCCGCGTGAATAAGCGCATCGTCAACCCGCCGACAAACACGATGTAGCACTGTTTCTCGTTCGTCATAGTCGAAGTTTTCAGGAAGTGGCGGCAAGTCGTCTTCTGAAACAATACCTTGCTCTATCGGATTAGGGATGCGTTTCTCCTCATGATTGTGCAGATATTCACACACGTCGTGCGGGTCAACGTAACCGATCTGAAGGAAAAACGGATCGTCATCATTGTAACTCGTCAAAAAGTCAGCCACTGCGTGGGTCGATGCCGAATCGTAATATGCAGCACCTCCTGCGCCAATATCACGTCGCCCGTAATAGAGCGTCTGAAAACTCTCACGAACGTCTCTACCCGGAACATGCCATTTGCTACAGTGGAAAGCCTTATAGCCACTTGCGTTGAGCACCTGTCCTAAGTCAGGAATTTCTGGGTGCAGGTGTCCCCCATTGAACGGCACACCTGTTTCCGAGGTATATAAACCTGTTGCCCAACTCGAACGGGCGGCGGCACACACCGGATCCGTACAAAACGACTGACGAAAGGAAGTTCCATTCCGGTGGATTTCATCAATATTAGGAGTGCGGAGGTACGGATTTCCGTGTGCTGAGAGGGCATCCCATGAATGCTGATCTGTGTTAATAAAAAGAATATTCGGACGTTCGCGCATGCTACCTACCCCATCCGCTCTCTGAGGACCAGCGTCTCAAACATGCTTGAAGCAATGACAACGTTCCCGTATCCATCAAGCCACCAATACGAAGGAAGAAGCCCAGGACCATAAAGGTAATATCCATCGAGCGGAATCGGGGTCTGTATCGACTCAAGAAACCCGAGCCTGCTTTTCGGTCTGAGTTGCTCCAAATCTTCCAGCAGTGTAATGTCTATTCCATTGTCTGACGCTTGGATTGTCTGTCCAAGTGCCGGGATTACATCAAAAAGTGCCCAATTGCACGTCAATTCGACAGGTGACCCGACTGTTCCAGCAACGATTTCAGTATCGTTGATGCGAAGCTTCACCTCCCCATCTGAAGTAAGATGACCAGCACAAGTCAATCGAGAATATTCGTCCTTCCCGCTATTTCGGGCATCAACGCACCAACTATCCGTAAGGAAACGGAAAGGCGTATCGCTACAACGGAATTGCATCCGTAAGTTTTCGCCACTCGTTGTATTCTCATATTGGACAGAATAATGCCACAGATTGTCGTTAGCAATGTTCCGTTCAATAGTAGCTGTTCCAAGGCTCAGTTGTTCGTCGGTATCACCTCTACTATAGCCACGCCAATAATTCGGTAGGATATTGTAAATGTGTTTTATAGTCTTCCCTATTTGCGTTTGACGATCACTGACTTCGGGATTATATCCACGAAGTGTGCTAATCAATTCCTGCGCAAATTGGGGATTTTGCGAACCGTAGTTATAGTCAAACGACCAGTGCTGCGCATTGCTATTAGCCATAGTATTATGATTGTTTGCGTGTTTTGGGAATTTTACCGGATGCGGCGTTGTGAGCATGGCGGGTTGTCTCAGGCAAGCGATAGCCTTGACAACATGCCAATGTCAGTGTACGTGCTGAATCCAAGGAGATACGGTGTCCTATAGATACGTAAACCACTCGAACGTTTGTGCGAGTCCGAACAGCGACACCGATTACCGCCCCTTTGTCAATCAGGTTTGTATAGGCTCCCTGCTCTTGTCCGGGTTCCTCGTATCGACCCCAGAGCCGGGATTTAGCACACCCAATCGTCGGCTTATCCAAAATTAATCCGAGGTGTGATGCGAGTCCGAACCGTCGCGGATGTGCGATACCTTGTCCGTCCACTATCACCAAATCTGGTTCCGTTTGCAATCGCGTAAACGCTGTCAGTAGTGGCGGAATTTCACGAAAGGACAACAACCCTGGTATATAAGGAAAACGAACAGGGCATTCTGCTACCTCGCTATCCACCACCTGCAATTCGGGAAAACTGAGGACTACCACTGATGCAAGTGCGATGCCCTTTTTCAGTCCGATGTCTACCCCAGCAACGGTGTTTATTGTCCCAAACTGGTCTGCCTCAATTACCCGTGTGCGAAGTCGGTTTTGGAGTTCCCGCGCTTCCGCAGGTGTAACATCCCATGAATGGAGGGAGCGATACTGCATGTCTGCCGCTGTTCGTTTTAATGCAAACTTCGTCCTGTCTTATAATGTCTTGAACATTCGGAACAAAATCATATTCTTCCGATCAAATGCTCAAGAAAATTATAACACAAAAAACTTCAATTGTCAAGCCATTTCGGTGTAGTGTAAGCACCGAAAGGGTTATTTTTTGACCACTGTCTCCTCAACTTCAACGGCATTGGGTTTCGCGATATGCCGGATACCTGCAAAAAAAGCAGTAAGAGCCAAATAGCCGCCGCCAATACCGATGAGAGCACCCAAACCACCTATAATGATTTCTACACCGTTAAACATGATAAGTTCTCCTAAATATAAAATTTCTATAATAACCCTTTAGAAATCTCCGATGTTTATGTAGGCATGAACCTGGCATCGAAAATGTTGGTAGAATAAACGGAAGTATCTGTAATCGGTTTCGGATATATTTATGAATCCTTGTAAACAAATATAGTATAGCAAGAACCGTGCCAGCGCAAAAACGCTGAATAACAGATAAAAAATTAATAATATGTATATTATTTGACACAATTGGACAGGAGTTCTGAAAAAACTGTAGTAAAATGAAAACACAGAACCATGACCTTACTTAGAATGTGTCACATAAATACCCTTTTGTCAAACGTGGTACGCTAACAGTCGACTGCTAACACCTGAGTATTTTTATAATAAGATATAGGTAATCACAGATTCTACTGTAAAACGCAACCGTATTTTACTTTTAACGTTATAACTCGATAATCGGATTAATAAAAATATTTTTTGTGAGGTAAATATATGTTATATTTGGACGCGCTCGACAACTTTCGCGGAAATACTACACGTAACCAATTTATTATCTGTCACGAGACAGTAAAAGGGTTACGCAATATTCTTGAACTGACGCCAGCTGTAGAACTCTTACAAAAATGGGAGATGAAGGTACTTGCATGGGAGGAATTTCAGCAAGCTTTCAAAGCGCAACTACGCGAAGAATATGGTAGAGGTGAAAAAAGCCAACTTAAACGATGGGCTAATTATTGTATCGAAAATGATGTGGTTATCTATTCACCGGAATCCGTTGGTCAACAGACGTATCGGGCAGTTCTTGCCGAGGTAATTAACAACATCTGGGAGCAGACGGGTAAGGCAGCGCGAGTCGTTGACAAGGCGGCTAAACCTACTAACGCACTTTCCAAGGTCCATCGAGAAGCAATGGAGAGAACCGCCGACACGTGTAAATATTTCCAGCCACCTGTCCAAAATGGGGTCCGCAAATCCTGTTTTTGCTGTACACATTTAGATACGCAAGTCTTTAGCTGCGGAAAATTGGATAAGCTTGTTATTGCGTATGAGTGGCGGTAGAAAAGAATTCGAGAATACTCGGTGGCACAAGATGTTCAATAGCCTTGCCCTGTTCTAACAGTTCGCGGACTTCTGTTGAGGACATGTAGGCATAAACATTAGGTAGCAAAATACACGAAACATAAGAGGAATATTGGCTAATCTCAGATCGCGCCATGAATGTCTCTATTGTTTTAATATCTGCCTCTGCCCGATTCGCGACAATAAAGCGCGCACTGACAAACAACTCTCGCAATTCCCCATGGAAATCTGTATAATACTTTGGGTCAAAGATTCTCACCAAGGTATCATACCCAACAATAAAGTGAAACTCGGTTTCAGGGGGTAAGACGGCTTTTAAAGCGGTAACCTTATCAATATATCTACCATGGCTTGATACGCCAACGGAAAACTTTGGTCGGTTCTCCACGTACTTTTTGACCGTTAGGAGCCTCGCAGCAAGCGGTAAGCCAAATACACCTTTATCCACATTCGCCTTCGCCAGGAGCAAAAGCATCTCATCCAGTTGGTATTCAGTGAGTGTATCCTCCACCATTCTCGCATGTGCCAGCGTCAATGGGTTAAAGGATCCTGAAAAAATACCAAGTTTTTTGATGCTGCGCATCGGTGCTGCACATCGGTGGATAAACTCTATTCGAGGGGGTCCCGATGGATCCAACGCGTCAAAGAGTTCAGTGAACCGTTCATAATCAGGGTGACGCTCACATTCTTGTGCTAAGAGGTTCAGTAGTGTATCTGACATTTTACTTCGTCGCTTCTTCTACCCCATCAAACGCTTGTCATAAAAATAAAAAATTAACCCGAATCCGTTTCCGCTTTCTTTGCTTCTTCCCAGATCGAATCTAAACTCTCTAAATCTTGCGCTTCAAAGTTCGTCCCGCGGCGTTCTAATTCCGCCTCCATCCATTTAAAGCGCGTCATAAACTTGCGGTTTGCCTGCCGTAATGTCTCTTCAGACTGAAGCCCCATAAAACGACACAGATTAACGATCGCGAATAACAGATCACCGAGTTCCATCGCAACTGCTTCAGGTTCCTCTGTGTTGATACTGACTTTAACCTCATCAAGTTCTTCTTCAACCTTAGCAATTACATCGGTGAGTTCTTCCCAGTCGAAACCAACGCGCGCCGCTCGATTCTGTATCTTCTGCGCGCGGAGCAGTGTAGGCATCGCAGTCGGAATCCCATCAAGCACTGATTTCCGATCCTCGTAGCCTGCCTCTTGGCGTTTGATTGCCTCCCAGTTTTTCACTACCGCTTCAGAGTCTTCAACGTCAACATCGCCAAAGACATGTGGATGGCGCCGGATTAGTTTTTCTGTCAACGTTTCAATCACACCGTAGATATCGAAATTTTTGTGTTCATCCGCAATCTGTGCCTGGAGCATAATATTCAAGAGAAGATCCCCCAGTTCATCTTTCAATTTACTTGGGTCTCCTGTATCAATCGCTTCAAGTGTTTCGTAGGTTTCCTCAATGAGCGTTGATTTCAGCGTTTCATGCGTCTGCTCCCGATCCCACGGGCATCCATTCTCGCTTCTTAAAGTTGCTATAATACCAACAAGTTCTTCAAATAATTCTTTTGACATATAGACTCCTTTACTTTATCCCTGTTTTATTTTTCAATTCTTTCACATGTTTCTTGACTTCTGGATAGCGTTCCGCCTCTGTGAAATGCGTGAGATAGAGTTTATACAACTGCATCGCGCGAACATAGTTTTTCTCTGCTTCTGCCACGCGGGCGCGTTTCTCTAAAGCATCTGCTTTCGCATTTAACAACTCATGGAGAACTTGCACGGAGCGTTCTGCGAAAATACTCCCGCTATACGCATCGCGAAGCGTCTCTAACTTCTTCACCAATTCGGCGTGAGGTTTCTCGTCCGCCTCCTTTTTAATCAGGGCAAGCTGTGTATTCGCATGTGTAGCAAGCTTTGTTGCTGATTCTTTTGCAAGACGACACAATTCAGTATCAGGCAAAATTCCTGAAATTTGGTCGTAAAGCCTGAGTGCCTCACCCAATTTGTTGTCCTTCTCAGCGGCTTGTGCCGACGCATATCCTGATTCGACCTGCTTTGCCGGTCCATAAGCGATAAGCCATTCCCGCATTTTTGTCTTTTCCATTTTCCACCACTCTTGGGAGAGCTTGTGCGTTTCATCTGGCCAGCCTTCAAACGTCACATCAGCGCCTAACTTTCTGTAAAACTCTGCCGCACGTTTTGCGCGTGGATAATGCGGATCATCAAGTTCCCCGGCACCAAAAAAGACAGGGTGCCCCTTAATCAGTTCCAGCGGCGGTGGGTTCACATCAGAATCGCGCCTACCGGCACCGAGGACAAGTCTTCCTGCTAACTGATCTAACAATTGTTCTCCTAAAACCGTCGTCGAGTATCCGCCTTGACTATACCCACCCATAAAAATGTAGTCCGTTGCGATGTTAAGTCGATCTGATAGCATCGCCAACACCTCCTTGAAGAAGAGCTTTTCCGGGGCAGTTACATGGGGACTAAGTCTCTCGGCTTTGTAGTAGGTGTAAGTCGCGTAATTCATACCGACAATGATAAACCCTTGCCCTTTTGTTATCCTTCTGAACATCGCTGTGGTTGCTGATCCACCCGAGCCGTGGTAATAGTAAATAACAGGAAAGGCGCGTTTATCTGTATAATCGACCGGAACGTAAACCTTAAACTCCTTATTTGTCTTTGGGGCTGTAATCGTAACTTCCCTACCGGGCAACATTTCAGGAACATCGGCAGCAAGAACACCACAAAACAGAAACAGTAGGAGCGCATAAAAACAAACCGACCTACAACATGAATTGATATTAGAATGAAGAAAAAAGTGTGTTTTCATACGTTCGTACCGTTCTCTTGGAGCGTCTCTAATTGGATAATCAGTCGACCTAATTGCAATCGCAACAATAGCGTGTAGATTTGCATCAAAAGCGTAACTTGTCCTTCGGTTGGCAAATCGCTTGCGTGAATTACAGTGAGTAGTTCGTCCGTACGCTCACGTACCTGTGCCGCTTTCTCCAAGTCATCGTGCACTGTCTCCGGTGTACTCTCTTTGATGAACTGCCAAATCCGATCTTGTATCTCAAGCATATAATTTTTCGCCATCGCCGTGCGCGCACGTTTCGCGGAATCCACCCAGATCGTATTCGCTTTCCAATTGAGCATAAATGCCGCACTATTGATGAGCACATCGCGGAGGTTATCTTCACCAGAAAGGAGTTCCTCAATGTTGGTAATTCCTTCTGCTTCTGCGGAGAAGGTACGCACACGCGTATACTCCTTCAGATTTTTCAACATCAACTCGTTTTCAGCGATGAGATGCCAAAAATCTGCACTCGTTGAAAGCAATACCTCTACACGATCACATACCTCACTCGGAATTTGGGCGCGGATACACGTATAGTGGAGACTGTGAAGATGACTCCGAAAGCCTTGCAAACTCTCAGTCGTTTGCAGTGTTGACGAACGGACGATATGTGGAAGGAGGTCTGTCCGAATCTGACTCAGAAGTGTGGGAATAGCGCGTTCAACATTCATATTTTTCGATTGTAATGTAGAAACGATCCTTGGGGACGATAATCAGCCGAATACCGAAAGTACCACACGCGCGTTTGACGTTGATTACACACATTCAGCGTTGGTGCTCGGAATGATAGTTAAGTGCTGTCTGACATCAGCAAGTAGCCCGAGCGGGGCGACAGGTGTTTCACTAAAAACTCTACAACTTTTAACGTAGCAATTTGAATTATAGATTACATAAGTCGGAAACACTTGTATCACTATTTTCGTTCTTAATACAGTAGCAGATTTACGATAAAAAGTCAACTTGACAATTAGCGGGAAGCATGTTAGAATGTGAAAAAATACAAAGAACCGAGGACTACTATGAAACTGCTTATCGCTACGGTCATCAGCATCACTCTCTTTGGGACGTGCATAAGTTTCGCTGACGAGAAAAGCGAAACGGAACCACCAAAAGTGGGCGAAACTGCACCTGATTTCGTGCTTCAGGATGTTGAAGAGAAGGAACACAGTCTGAAGAAACTTCGCGGCAAAGTCGTTTTCCTCATTATGGGCAATCAGAAAGTTCGCGAGGAAACTGGCAAATGGTCGGAGACTTTCAAAGAGGACTATCAAGAGCAGACGAAGGTTGATGCCTATATTATCGCCGACTTACGAAGCGTTCCTTGGTTCATATCCAAAGGTTTTGTCAGGAATCAACTCAAGAAGGACCCGCCGCATTTGAAACTCCTATTGGATTGGAAAGGTGACGTGCATAAACTGTATCACACGGAAAAAAAGAAGCCGACGCTCTACCTCATCTCGCAGAAAGGCACGATCGTGTTCCACCGAAAAGCGGATTTCAAACCCGAAATTTATACTGAACTCAAAGAAGAAATCACCAAACTTTTAGCGATAGTTACGAATGAAAACGAAGGAAAATAACTATGAAATATCTCGTCACCGGTTGTGCCGGATTTATTGGATGGAGAGTGACGGAGTTCTTGCTGGAAGCAGAACACACCGTTGTCGGAATTGATAACTTAAACGACTCGTATGACCAACAAGTCAAGCACTGGAGACTCAAACAACTCGAAGGCACCCCAAACTTTCACTGCCACAATTCAGACATTTGTGACCGGGACGCACTGCGGAAAATATTCGATACACCTTATGACGCTGTGATTAACCTCGCTGCGCGCGCCGGTGTACGACACTCTGTTGAAGATCCGTGGGTATTTATTGACACGAACGTGACTGGTACGCTGAATCTGCTGGAGTTGTGCCGCGAGTTTGAAGTGAAAAAATTTGTGTTGGCTTCAACATCAAGCCTCTACGGATCGAGTAACAGCCTCCCGTTCAGTGAAGAGACGAATACAGAAGGACCGTTGTCCCCTTATGCTGCCTCGAAAAAAGGTGCCGAAGCTATCTGCCATAGTTATCACCATCTCTACGGTATTGACATGACAATTTTCCGGTTTTTCACAGTCTACGGACCCGCTGGCAGACCCGATATGAGCGCATTTCGCTTTGTACATTGGATTAGTGAAGGAAAACCGGTTATCGTTTATGGCGATGGCAAAGAATCTTCACGAGACTATACCTATCTCGATGACGTTGCAAGGGGGGTAATTGCCGGGCTGAAACCGCTCAAGTACGAGGTGATAAACCTCGGTTCAGACAGTCCTATCGTGCTTATTGATACGATCCGATTGATAGAGGAACTTGTTGGTAAGAAAGCGATGCTCTCACATCAACCGTTTCATCCGGCAGATGCCCGCGCTACCTGGGCAGACATCCGAAAGGCAGAAAAACTCTTGGGGTGGCGACCACAGGTCACTTTTCGGGAAGGTATAACCGCACTGGTTGAGTGGTATCAGGCAAATCGTGAATGGGCAAAGCACCTCAAAACAGACTAAACCGCAGACATGTTTTGCAAACCCTGTTTTAAGTCAATAGAGCGACTGCTTTTTTTAGGGCACCTGCGTCTACTTTTATCTTCGCTATCTCTGCCTCGCGTTGCACATAATCCAACGTATGTTCGCGACTCATCGGGGCAGCGATGCCCTGAATAATCTTTTGGATGCGTCTCACATCGGCTTTCTTAATTCCGGTTTCCGATTCTACGCGACTATGTAGTGCGGAGGGCGATTCTGGTTCTTTAGCAGGTGCTTCGCGCTTGGAACGGGTGCCTCTGGTTTTAGGCTTCGGAGCCGACGATGAAGCAGACGTCGCTTTCGAGCGAGCGGTGCGTTTGCGAGTCGTCTTCTGTTTAGAGGACTGGATTTTCCCTACCTCAAGTGATTTGATGCCACACGCCTTACATAACTTCGCCGTGGTATCCGCTAAAGTCATCGTTGCAATCAGTTCGCTAATTGCCCCGCAGGCATCACATTCAGCAAGGTCTTCAATGCTCGTCAGGATCTCCGCATGTATGACCAGCATCTTTTCTTTGTCAGTTTTCGTCTGTTTATCCTTCTGACAGAGTGCAATCAATTTCTGCGCTGCTTTCTCGATTGTATCTAAATGTCCCATCTTTTCCCTCCAAAAATATGCAGTACAGGGTCCAGTCTTACATCGCGAAATCTATCCGTGATCAAGATTGCGGGGCATTATAGAGCGTATATATCCCGCCAATCACTTGGTCTGCGCCGAGGTATCAAAACTTTTGTCCGTGTAGAGTTTATATTCAAAACTATCTATCAGGGCTTCACAACTCGCAGAGATGATATTTTCTGAGACACCAACCGTGCTCCAAATTCGCTCTCCATCACTCGCTTCAATAAGTACCCTAACCTTTGAACCCGTCCCCGCTTTGGTATCCAGTACCCGGACCTTATAATCTATGAGTCTAACTGTCTGCAAGGAGGGATAGAACTGTTCAAGTGCCTTCCTGAGCGCGGTATCGAGTGCGTTGACAGGACCATCTCCATCAGCGGCAGTGTGTGCCGTGAGACCGTCTGGTGTGGTAACCTTTACTGTCGCTTCAGAACGCATAGCGAAGTCACTGAACTGCTCAATAATCACGCGAAAACCGACAGCTTCAAAAAAGGATTCATGCCCGTTAAACACCTTGTGCGTCAAAAGTTCAAACGACGCCTCAGCAGCTTCGTATTGGTAACCATCCTGTTCTGCTTCTTTGAGTCGCTTGAAGAGTTCCAACACCTGTGGTGAATTCTTGTCGTAATCTGGATACTCCTTCTCGATTTTCTTCATAATGGTCCCGCGTCCGGCTTGGTCGGATACGAGAATGCGTTGCGTATTGCCCACCTTCTCCGGTTCGATATGTTCGTATGTGAGACGGTTTTTACGGATCGCATCCGTATGCAAGCCGCCTTTGTGGGCAAAGGCAGAACGTCCTACGTAGGGCTGCCGTTCATCGTGCGGAAGATTAGCCAATTCACTGATGAGTCGTGAGATAGCGGTTGTCCCCTGCAACTGTGTATCACTGAGGCATTTTATTCCAAGTTTGAGTTGAATCGTTGGGATGATAGAGGCGAGATTGGCATTTCCACACCGTTCACCGTAGCCGTTAAAAGTCCCTTGTACGTGGGTTGCGCCTGCTTGCACAGCCAGTACGGAGTTTGCCGCACCCATGCCTGCATCGTTGTGCATATGAATACCCACAGGCAACGACAATTCAGAGATTACGACTTTGACACCTTCCTGAATTTCTAACGGCAACCTACCACCATTGGTATCACAAAGAACGAGACAACTCGCACCACCCGTGGCAGCTGCACGCAAGGTCTCTATTGCATACGCAGCGTCATCGGCGTAGCCATCGAAAAAGTGTTCCGCATCGTAAATCACTTCGCGACCATTCTCCACAAGATAGCGAACAGAATTTTCAATTAATTCCAAGTTCTCCTCTGGTGTCACCCGCAGGACATCGGTCGCATGAAGTTGCCAGCTTTTCCCAAAGATGGTGACAGTCCTCGCTCCAGTATCCAATAAAGCAGCCAGATTCGGATCGGTATCCGGAGTATAAGTCGGATAGTAAGTGCTACCGAACGGCACAACCGTCGCCGTTTCCAACACCATATCTTTAGCACGCTTGAAAAATTCTATGTCTTTCGGGTTGGAACCGGGGTATCCCCCTTCAATATAGCGAATGCCTAACTTATCCAGTGCCTCTATGATGATGAGTTTATCTTCAACAGAAAACGCTACGCCTTCTGCTTGACTGCCATCCCTGAGTGTTGTATCGTAAAATTCAACCATGTTGCTTTCACGGCAAGTTTTGGCTCGCAAATTACGCCAAAATTCGGTGTCTCCTTTTATCTTTATATGTCGTCATTTTTGTCTAATTTACCTACTCATATTTTACCACATTTTAAGGAAAAAGTCAAATTTTGTCTGTGTTTTGCAGGGTCATTTTTTCCTGTAGAAGCGATTCCAAATTTTACCCCGCAGAATGCCACACGCGCATTTTGACGTTGATTCACGCGGCAAAATTTGTCTTAGCTTTACATTTCCCGACCTCTTATGCTTTCCATTCTTCCATGCTTCCTGTAGGTGGAATCTCCAAATCCCGACTCTTAACTTATAACTCTTAACTTATAACTTATAACCCACAACCCTATTTCTATTTTCACAATTCACCCAATTGTGATATGATAAAAAACCATGAAAACCTACACTATTTTGCTGGTCTGCGTCACATTGTTGCTATCGGGTTGTGGAATCTTAGTACCAAGACCGGCTGAAACCGAACTACCAACAGCTTCTGTAGATCCGCTCCATAAATTACAAGCCGATATTGATGCCGTCTTGCAGTACCCATTGTTCACAACCGCCAGCATCGGTATCAAGGTCGTTGCCGTTGAAACGGGAGAGATAATTTACGGAAGAAACACCAACAAACTACACCATCCCGCCTCAACAACGAAACTCTTCACAGCAGCAACCGCCTTGGCAAAATTAGGGACTGACTACCGATTTGAAACAACACTTTATGTTGACACCACTGCGGACGCTAAAAGTACCGGCAATATCTATCTCAAAGGTAGAGCGGATCCAATGCTTCAGCGTGATGATCTCGTGCAATTGGGCGATGCCCTTCTGCAGACCGGAGTCCAATCAATACAAGGGAATATCGTCATTGACGAAACATATTTAGATCGAGTGCCGGAAGGTCCTGGATGGATGTGGGACGACAGACCGCTTATAATTAGTGCTTTAAGTATACGAGAAATTGAACCCGACACGAACACATGGAGCAGAGGTCTTGCGTGCGGACATCTGCTAAAAACCGCACTGATGGAGAGAGGCGTTAGCGTGGCAGGCGGAGTGGTTTCTGGAACAGTTCCATCGAGTGCACAGATTGTTGCTAAACATCTATCGCCACCACTCGCCGATATTCTCAAACTAATGAACAAACCCAGTGACAATTGGATCGCTGAATTGATCTTCAAAACGATAGGTACTGAGGTTATTGGCGAACCGGGAACTTGGAAAAAGGGCAGACAAGCCGTTAGTGAATTCTTAAATGAGATTATAAACGAGCCGCCAGCACATCGGTTCATTGACGGTTCTGGGCTCTCTCGCTACAATCTCGTCAACGCTGAATTGCTCACGAACCTGCTTGTCTACATGTATCAGAATTTTGAATTGATGCCCGAATATCTCGCTTCACTACCAATTGCTGGTGTTGACGGGACTTTAAAAAATCGGATGCAGGGGATGTACGCAGAAAAGGTATTACGCGCAAAAACCGGCACATTAAGCGGCGTGTCTGCACTCGCTGGTTACACCATCACCGCAGACGATGAAGTATTTGCGTTCGCAATACTCATCAGCCACTATGTCGGTTCACCACGAGCAGCACGGAGTGTCCAAGATAAGATAGGGAATTACCTGACCAGTTTCAGTCGCCGTTCAGTTTTCCAATAATTTACATCTGAATGCCCGAACTTGTTCGGGATAGATCGCCGTAGGTTGGGTTGAACGAAACTGAGAAAACAAATGCCCGGTTCCAAATACCATCAACCCAATATGGGGAATACACACTTAAGAACGCAGTGAACCCAACTTCAACTCAATCAAACCGAGACGTAATCTCCGGCGGTGGTTCTCCCACAACAGACGCACCATCTTTCAACAACGGCTCAGCATTCCCCCATAAACGACTTCCATCATGCGACAGAAGTGGTTCCGCCGAATACTGCGCAAGATACGCACGCCGTAGGTTATTCGTGTAGTTCGTACCGCTACAGTGGAAGTTGATACTCGTAAACGCCACAATACTCCCAGCAGGCACAATAGCAGGCACACCCTTCTCCGGTCCGAAGTAGCCCACCATATCGTTGCTTACCTCTTCACGGACGTGCTTCACCCACGAACGAATCCCAATCTGAGAAAACGGCATCACATAAACCGTTCCGTTCTCTTCAGACATATCATCAAGCGCACACCAACAGGTAAGATAAGGCTTATGATCAGGATAGCCGACATAGCCAGAATCCTGATGCCAGCTGAACTTCATCCCCGCTTCCGCGCCTTTGACGACATACTGCTCCCAGAAAAGATACGCCGTATCGCCTAAAGTCGCACGACAAACTTCTGCCATCAGGTCGCTGAATAGAAATTCACGAAGTTTCGGCTGTTTCCTAAAGCAGTTTGAGACAAAATACCGTTTGTCGCGATGATTGATACCGAGGACATCCGTATCCTGCCTGTCCATCTCAGCGTCCATCTGACTAATAAAAGTACCGCACTCACCGCGGAGAAGTTCCAAAAGCGACTCCGGGATAACATTCTCTAAAATGAAATAGCCTTCCTCTTGGAATTGCTGTTTCTGTGCATCGGTTATGTTCATACAATCTCCACAAGGGCTTGCAAACACTGGTGCCCCATCAAAATCTCCTATTCAATATTTACTCGTCGAACGACCTGGCCGTGGCTCTCCCAATAGGTGTATTTTCCAGTAATATAGTCAGAATCCGCTGCAGGTTGGATATTTCCGTTCGTATCAATGGCTCTGGAGACAACCGTGTGTTCACCCCTTGACGGATTACTCCAATCAAGATGCCAAATTTTCCAGGCAAACTCCGCATCCTCTTCCGGATCAATCGTCACCTTTTGCCAAGTACCGCCATCAATACTCACCTCGACAGTTGCAATAGGAGCACCCCACGCAGCACCATAGATACGGTATTTATCATCAATACGTGTTACCTTCGCTGCTAACGATTTCAACTGCGTCCTACCAACCGAAGTCTCCATCCAGACCGATTCACCGTCCGGACGTTTCTCTTCACGCATCGTAACATAATCACGACCCATGAACCTACCCATAAAGCGGGTATCACGAATCTCAATACGTTTGAGCCATTTGACGCAGGCGATGCCGTACCAGCCAGGAGCAATCAGACGGAGCGGCGCACCGTTCGGGTGTGGTAAGGGTTCACCATTCATCTCGTAGCAAAGGAGATTAGTATCTTCCAGCGCATCTTCAACGGACATGCTCCGCGCAAAATTTTGACGCATCTTTACATCCCGTCGTTCCTCTTCTCCGACATCGTGTCCAAAGAAGATAACTTCAATGCCATTTTCTTGGATGCCAGCCTCTTTGAGAATCGGTGCGAGAGGTGTACCACTCCATTTTGCGTTGCCAATGCCACCCGTGAATGTTGGAAATCCGTGATTACCAGAACACTCCAAAGTAAAGGTTACATCCTGCCTAGGTCGCGCTTTGATGTCTTCAATCGTGAGCATCAACGGATTCTCAACCAAACCACTCACCTCAAGCCGCCACGTCTCAAGATCGACTTCGGGCTTGCCATAATGTGAGACGTTGAAGAATTTATCGTTTGGAGTGATAAAGGAATCGAGTTCGTTCCAATCCAGCAAACCGCGTTCTGAGGGCGGTTCCGGCGGTTGGTCGGCGAACGGGATCAGCACTTCACCCTCACGACTTGGGAAGGCATAGACTGCCCACGGGCTGAGCAGCAACCCTGTAAGCGTTAAACCGCTCCGTCGCAAAAAATCTCTACGTTCCATACTACCTGCCTCCTCATTCTTCCAGTAGGCGTTGCTTTTAGTGTTCCACTATCAGGTTATCCGCCCATTGCTGCGAGGTAATTAGCGTTAACCTGTTCCCAATTAACAACTTTCCCCCATGCATCAACATAATCGGCACGTCGGTTCTGGTAATTGAGATAGTAAGCGTGCTCCCAAACATCGAGACCGAGAATAGGCGTATGGCCCTTCATCAGTGGACTATCCTGATTCGATGTCGAATAGATTTGCAACTTCTTGTTTTCATCAACAACGAGCCATGCCCAACCTGAACCGAAATGTGTTTTCGCTGCTTTGACAAACATTTCATTTCCGGCATCCAGCGAACCGAACGTTGACTGAATCGCTTCTGCGACTTTCCCTGTCTGTTCACTGCCGTTGGGTTTCATAATGCTCCAGAAAAGCGTATGATTCGCGTGTCCTCCACCGCTATTGATCACGGTTTGACGAAGGTGTTTTGGCACCTTTTCAATATCACGAAGCATCTGCTCAAGGGTCATGTGCTGCAAATCATGACTCCGCGCAATTGCCGCATTAAGTTTATTGATATATCCTTGGTGATGTTTTCCGTGATGGATCTCCATCGTGCGCTTATCAATATGTGGTTCAAGCGCATCATACGCATACGGCAGTGGTGGTAAGGTCTGACCTACCTGATGACCATGCTGAGCATATACGCGCAGTGGACTATTAGCGAAAAGCATGCCTGCCAAGACAGTGCTTCCCTGAATTAAAAAATTCCTACGATTCATGAATGAGTTCTCCTTGTCCTACTGTTTTGAATGGCATTTTAACAATAATTATAGGTATGTGTCAAGATAAATTTGGGTTGATTTTGACAAGGAGATATGGTATCGTGATTATGGTACGCACACCAAGATAGCAAAATCTCTATACCAGAGACATCGGAAACAATTGATGAACGACCCTAACACTTTTCGCATCCTCGCGTTAGACGGCGGCGGCACCCGCGGAATATACACTGCCCAACTCCTCGCCAAAATTGAACAAGCTTTTCAGACCCCGATTAATACCTGTTTCGACCTCATCGTCGGAACAAGCACAGGGTCAATCATTGCAGGTGCTGCCGTCTCCGATATCCCTATGCAAGATATTGTCGAACTCTTTGACACCGAGACACCACATATCTTCAAAAGACGGTGGTATCGTATCCCGTTATTCCTCAGTAAATACCCAAGCGAAAAACTCGCGCAGATCCTCGCTGCGCATATTCCCGCAACACCTCTCGGCGAAGTAGCGACCCCTCTGATGATAACAAGTTCAGAGATCTCCAAAAGTGAAGTCCATATTTTCAGATCAAATTATACTGACAAACCCAACAAGTCTGATCCTTCAAATAAAGACGTGAATCTAAGGGACGCTATCCTCGCTTCCTGCGCCGCACCCACGTTTTTCGCCCCAAAATCCATCGGCAACTTCCTGTTGGCAGATGGAGGACTCTGGGCAAACAATCCTTCTACAATCGCCTTCACCGAGGCACTCTCAGCATTTGGAAAAGAGCCACAAGAGATACGAATGCTGTCTATCGGCACAGGACATTCAGTCAACATGTATCGCAACAGACGCGGTTGGGGATTTATCACGGGGTGGGGTGGCGCGAAATTAACCTCTTACGTAATGAGTTTGCAATCTCAGGCATCCGCAAACATGGCGAAAATCATACTAAGAGAGAATTACCTACGCATCAATCCAGAAATTGATTTCTGGGAGTTGGATACCCTTACGCAGTTAGACAACCTTAAGTCTCTCGCAGATCGAGATTTTAAGAAGCACGGCGAAGGAATTGAGACGTTCCTTCGCCGCGTATAGTGCTATATTCAATGCCGTTGTTACTTATGATAAGTCAGAATAGGCATTTATAGTTCTGATTCGTGTTTCGCTGCTATCTCGCCATAGCTTCCTGAACTAACCAAACCGAAATAGACTGAATAATAATTTGATGTGCCCGTTCAACAACCGGATTTAACGACGGTATATGGGTAAACATATTTCGCGCTTTGTCTTTCAGGTCTGCAGGTGCTGGTAACTCAGGGATTTTCACTTCTCTAAGGAATTTTTCTACCTCACTCTGACCGATACGAGCGCGTTTACGCAGTTCTTCTAACTTTGGCGTGTGCGACCATGTGTTCAATAGTGATTTGCCGATCTGTTCAACCGAAAAACTTGCAGCCAGCTGCTCCGCGGCATTTTCAACGACACTAAGGGAGACTTTACGTATACCCGCAACCACGTGTGCTGGAGGCAAGCGAAGGTCCCAAACAATCCTGAAAATCGACAAAAATTTCAAGATGTAATATGTGATATCGATTTGCCACCAGTGGAAGCCTTGAGGTGTAGCGCTTGGGAAATGATGGTGATTATTGTGCCAACCTTCACCTAATGTAATAATAGCCAGAAATAGATTGTTGCGAGAGTGATCTCCAGTGACGTAGGACTGTTTACCATAAACGTGGGAAAGCGAATTAATCGTGAATGTCCCATGAAATAGCAAAACCGTACTCAAGAAGAACCCTACGAAAAGACCTGACCAACCTGCAACTGCCCAAACGAGAACCCCTAACAGGAATGGCGGAACTCTTTCCCGCTTTTCCAGCCAGGCGAGTTCTGGATATTTCTGAAAATCCTTAATTGAACTATAATCTGCAGTCCGTCCAGGTTTGGCGAAAATCCAAAGCAGATGGGCATACCAGAAGCCATGTTTAACAGGAGAATGGAGGTCTTGGTCTGTGTCGGAGTACTTGTGATGTAGACGGTGTTTCGATGCCCACCATAGCACACCCCGTTGTGCTGAACTCTGACCCAAGAATGCCAGTAGAAATTGGAATACACGACTGGTTTTAAATGAACGGTGTGAAAAATATCGGTGAAATCCCGCTGTGATCCCGAACATCCGAATAACGTACAAGGCACCACATATGATCCAATCTATGGGTTGAACGTCTACCCAGATAATTCCAAAACACGCGAGATGCATCATTATGAAAGGCAAAACTCGTGGGTGAACAATGTCCTCCATATCGGCAGGACACGAGATATTTTGTTCTTTAGAAGCCACTACTGCTGTGTTCCTTTTGCTTTTAGCTTTCTACGTAGAGCGATGGCACGATTACGTAATTGAAAATTATACCCAGACGCGTCGGAAGCCCATCAGAGCAGACACCACAGGTATCCGTGAAATGACGAAATGAACAAATTCTACATTTCGCCGAAAAGTTGATTTATTATGCTTACTACCTAAGAAACAAATCGCTTGCGACTGTGAGGAAGACTTGTCGTTCGGGTACTCAAGTTGGTCAATAGCTGTGGAATTCAGGTTGGTTATAGGACGAGATCCTAAGATCTCGTCCTATAATATTAGAGGTATCAGTATTATTGATTCTCACGCAAGCGAGCCTCTAATGCCGCCAATTCATCAGATAACGCCTTCGGCAACTTATCGCCAAAACGCTCATAGTGCTCTCGAATTGATTCAATTTCGTTGAGCCACTCTTCGACATTAACGTCCAAAAGTTCATCCATCTGTTCTGCTGTTACATCCAGTCCAGCGATGTCAATTGCATCCGGTGTGGGCAGATAGCCTATCGGAGTTTCAACCGCCTCACCTTTTCCAGAAACGCGTTCTACGATCCACTTGAGCACACGGCTGTTTTCGCCGAAGCCGGGCCAGAGCCAACCACCATCGGCATCTTTGCGGAACCAATTGACGTAAAAGATCTTCGGCAGTTTGCTGGCATCGGTATTCCCACCCATTTCCAACCAGTGTGCGAAGTAGTCCCCCATGTTATAACCACAAAACGGGAGCATTGCCATCGGGTCGCGCCTGAGTTCACCGACTGTTCCAGCGGCGGCAGCAGTACGCTCGGAGGAAGCAATAGAACCGATAAAGGTGCCGTGCTGCCAATCGAATGTCTCAAACACGAGCGGTACTGTCGTAGCGCGTCGTCCGCCGAAAAGGATTGCCGAAATCGGCACGCCGTTCGGATTTTCCCAGTTCGGATCGATAATTGGACATTGCGAAGCGGGCGTTGTATAGCGGGCATTCGGATGTGCCGCTGTTTTTTCATCGCCAGGATGCCACTCTTCACCGAGCCAACTTGTGAGCGTTTCAGGTAGCTCCTCGCTCTTCTCTTCCCACCAGACATCCGTATCTTCTGTGAGGGCGGCGTTCGTGAAGATTGAGTTTGATTCGAGTGTATACATTGCATTCGGGTTGGTGTCCATCGATGTACCAGGGGCAACTCCGAAAAAGCCTGCTTCCGGGTTGATCGCGTAGAGCCTGCCATCTTCACCAAATTTCATCCATGCAATGTCATCACCGATCGTCTCGGCTTTCCAACCCGGTAAGGTTGGTGTTAACATCGCGAGATTTGTTTTCCCACATGCACTCGGAAACGCTGCCGCAATATAAGTTTTCTCGCCTTCGGGACTGGTTAATCCCAATATAAGCATGTGTTCTGCCATCCATCCATCATTTTTTGCCATCACAGAGGCGATACGGAGGGCGTAGCATTTTTTACCCAGCAGCGCGTTCCCACCATAGCCACTACCATAGGACCAGATGGAGCGTTCTTCGGGAAAGTGTACAATATATTTGTTATCAGCATTGCAGGGCCAGACAACATCATCCTGCCCCGGTTCAAGTGGCATTCCCACCGAGTGTAGGCACGGCACAAAATCGCCATCTTCGCCAAGCACATCAAGCACTGCATTTCCCATGCGGGTCATGATACGCATATTGACGACAACATAAGGTGAATCGCTGATTTCAACACCAATATGTGAAATCGGTGAACCGAGAGGTCCCATGCTGAACGGCACAACATACATCGTTCTGCCTCTCATACAACCCTTGAAGAGTCCTTTGAGAGTGGATTTCATTTCGTCTGGATCGTGCCAGTTGTTCGTTGGACCCGCTTCAAGTGGGGATTTTGCGCAGATGAACGTTCTGTCTTCAACGCGTGCGACATCGGCAGGGTTGGAACGGGCAAGATAACTTCCTGGGCGTTTTTTCGGATCTAAACGGACAAAGGTCCCTTTCTGGACGAGTTCCTCGCACAATCGATCGTTTTCTTCTTGGGACCCATCACACCAATAGATGGCGTCGGGTTGGCAGAGTTCTGCTGCCTCTTCGACCCAACGCTGTAACTTCTTATTTTTGGTCATTTAAACCTCCAGTTGTTGAATACATTTATTATTACTCCTATATATTTTACAACAAATTTCCCGACTTCGCAAATTAAATCCAAAATAGTCTATAGGTTAGGCGTCGATTATTTTTTCCAATTGCTGCTGGAAAATCACGTCTATCGAGATTAAGCGACTCAGAACGACGCACCTAAACTGACATGAATTTTTCCTCTCAACAGGGAATCCCCGGCAGCCAGCCCATAGTTCACTCGTAAGATACCGCCTTTTGATTCAAGCCTTGCACCGAATCCGTAACCGACCCGGAGCCTGTCGAAAACGGAAGGTGTCTCGATCAAGGTTACAGCACCTAAATCAGTGAAAACAAAAATCTGGGAGTCAGGTCCGACGAGATATCGGTATTCGATGTTCGCATACACGCGGCGCGGTCCAAAAAACCAGTCCTCGTCATATCCGCGCAATGTAGTCGCACCACCAAGATAAAACAGTTCTGTTGGCGGAATAACTATGTCAGATCCGCTTATAGGCTGAGCATTAAAACCCCACGCGCCAGCACCGTGAAGCTCTACAGCAATCGTCTGTTTCCGCCACGTTGGGAAGTATTGCTGTAAAGAAAGCCACATCTTCCGAATCCGAAAATCACTCCGTGATACCTCAAAAGCGATACTGTCACGCCGACCACGTGTTGGGTTCAGAAAATAGTCACGGGTATCCCGTGTCAACCGAAGTGTGAGACTATACTTTGTTCCGCTGTACGGTGTAAAATCGGTTGACGGCGTTGAAGTCGCAATCGGAGATTGAACTTCAAAAGGGGTCGCTGTTGTGGGGAGCAGATCCGCATTTGGCACTTTAATCTGCTTATACCCTAACGTCATGGTGCCTTCAAAGACGCGTCCAAAATTAGTAGTCGCACTTACGCTGCTTGAACGTTCTTCCGAGACTATTCCACTGTCGTCAGATGGAAAACCCGAAAACCGATCCTGACCAAGACTCTGCTGTTTGAGCTGTCCGTATGCTACACCGATAGTTACTGGTTTGCCTAATATCCACGGCTCTGCATAGTTGAGTCGAAGGATTCTAAGCAGACCGGATTTCCAATAGAAATTAAACTGCCTACCTGTCCCTAACAAATTGGTTTCGTTGGCTTCAAGTATACCGGTAAGTTGTGGTGCCGCGTCAACTTCAGAATCTGGTGGCGCATATCCAACAACTCCACTTAATCGACCTGTTTTTGCTTCGGTTACCTGCGCGTGGAAGTTAATCCTATCTGCTGTTTCACCTGCCTCTAACACATTGGGGTTAATCTGGTAAAAATACCCTAAATTGCGTAGTCGGCGATAACTCGTGTCGATATCGCGTTGATCGAAACGTTGGTCAGGTTTTAGCGGAATTTCCCGAAGGACTACCTCTGTTTTCGTTTTCTGAAGACCACTCACCTTGACATCGCCAATCCGAATTTGTGAACCTTCGCGGATATGCAACTGGAAATCGACAGTAGCTGCCTCTGGTGATAGTTCAATGTCTTTAGTCTCGATTTCAATCTTTGGATAGCCCTGTTCACTATATAGGGTCTGGACGCGCGCAATTCCACGTTCTAAGGCAGTTTCTGTAAAAAGTTTTCCAGGCTTTAAATTAAGTTCAGCACGGATGTCATCTTCAGAAAAACGTTGATTCCCTGTTAGTGTCAGCGTTCCTATCCGAATCTGTCTGCCCTCGACAATTTTTACGCTAATAGACACATCTGTTTCCGTCCCTGAAATTGGTGAAACAGTCGGTGCCATCTCAGCAAATACAAACCCATCTTTCCGATATGCCTCAAGGATGCGTTCAAACCCTGCCCTAACTTCCGATTGAGTGTACACTTTTTCCGCCTGCCACCCAAATAGGTTTTTCAATTTTCTCTGATTTAAACGCTCATTCCCATCAAACCGAAGTTGGCGAATGTAATAGTGGGGTCGCGTTGTGTTATCCTCTGTTTCATTGTTAACACTCGGCTTTTCTGAACTGCTATTCTGTACTGGGTCATCAGAACCGTGTAATGTTTCAGGCACACAGATCATACAGAGAAGTAAACCACTAAAAAATATGAGAGACTGCGAAAATCGGTATTTGGACATCTATCATCTCCATTAAGTCTACGTGATGATATTTTAGCATGTGCGATAGGGTAATGGCAAATCACTCCTGCGTTAGGCAATTCAGCAAGTAGATTGGGTTGAGTGGACAAGGAATCAACCCTTATGGTCCTAAGAACGCTGTGCTTTCCAAGTGTTTGAACGTCCAAAGTGCCAACGAAACCCAATACTTTAGCTGGCATGAATGTCCAAATTCTTTAGAAAACCGAACATTAATAGTTCCTACGCTAGAAAAATTTGATAAAAATTGCGAATTATGGTATAATATTGCCTAGAGTAGTAAATTAATAATTTATTCAGAAAAAATCGGTAATATGGGCATGACGGTTCGCCCACCAGGAGTACACACAAATTATGCCAAATGCACTACTTATTTACCCTAAGTTTCCACCATCGTATTGGGGATTTAAATACGCCTTAGACTTTCTTGGAAAAGAATCCTCAATGCCGCCGCTCGGATTATTAACCATCGCTGGTATGTTCCCCAAGAACTACAACTTAAAGGTCGTCGATCTTAACATTGAACCTCTCCTCGATGAACATATTCAGTGGGCAGATGTCGCTTTGACATCGACGATGATTGTGCAAAAAGCATCGCTCTATGAAGTCACTGAACGCTGTAATCGAGCAGGCGTGCCGATTATTGCAGGTGGTCCACATCCCACCTCCTACTACGACAATATCAAAGCCGAAACAGACGCTACAATTAACCATTTTCTCTTTGGTGAAGTCGAGGAAATCTTTGAAGACTTCATGACCGATTTTGAGAGCGGCTCCGCGAAAGAAGTCTATCGCGAAACTCGTAAACCCGATATCACAACAACGCCTCCGCCACGCTATGATCTTATTGATATTAACTCGTATGGATCAATGGCACTTCAATTTTCACGCGGCTGTCCATTCAATTGCGAATTCTGTGATATTACGAAGTTATTCGGGCGCGTACCTCGCACCAAAAGCAATGAACAGATGCTCGGTGAATTCGAGATGCTCTATAAACTCGGATGGAAAGGGGCAATGTTTGTTGTTGATGACAACTTTATCGGCAATAAACGTGACGCAATGCGCTTGCTCCCTGCCGTCAAAGAGTGGCAGGAAGAGCGGCAATTCCCCTTCTCGCTTTATACCGAAGCAAGTGTAAACCTTGTTGAGATCCCTGAAATGCTTGACGCAATGAGCGGAGCAGGTTTTAACATGGTCTTCCTCGGCATCGAAAGCCCTAACGACGATGCCCTAATTGGTACCTCCAAGGGGCAGAACACAAGCAAACAGGAAGATGCAGGCAGCTACCTCTTACGCTCCGTCAGAGAGATTCAGAGCAAAGGGATGGAAGTTACTGGTGGATTCATTATCGGGCTTGATGGTGATACCGAGTTCGATTCGCATATCAACTTTATTCAGGAAGCCGGTATTCCCATGGCGATGGCTGGTCTGCTTACGGCTCTCAAAGAGACTGACCTCTGGCACCGATTGAAAACTGAAGACCGGTTGCTTGTGGAATCAAGCGGGAACAATACCGATATGACGCTCAATTTCGTTCCCGAAATGCCACGTGATGAACTCATACAAGAGTATCGGCGGGTTATTTCAACTCTCTACGATCCCACCTTGAAAAACTATTTTGCCCGATGTTTGAAGCTGCTTGAGTACATGCCTAAAACCCACAATAATGTCAGATCGATCGATAATATGCCGGAAATTCGGGCATTTTTCCGGTCGATCCAAAAGCAACTCTTCTCAAAGCAAGGTTTGGAGTATGCCCGATTTTTGATGAAAGTGTTGAAAGACTATCGTCCGATGTTCCCGGAAGCTGTCCGATTAGCGATCATGGGCTACCATCTTGAGAAGATAACGCGCCATACTGTTGCTGTCGAAGACTTTAGAAACTTCTTGAATCATGAAATGGAAACCTTTAAAGAGAATGTTTCGCAGTTCACGCAGGTGCAAGGCGAGCGCATGAATGAGATGCAGAACTATTCACGGCAGCTTTTTGCCCGTGTTAAAACGGAGTACAATACAATTCATAAGGATTTCCAGTACGCCGCGCACGCTGCACTCACAGGTTTTCAACAGTCTATGTTCAAAGAGTACTTAGAAGCAGAACTCAAAGCCTTCAAGAATGCTGCCGGTGATTTCGCGAAAGAACAAAGCGAACGTCTCGGTGAATTACAAGCCTACGTCCATAAACTCTTTGCACGTGTCCGCGCACAGCACGCCCAACTTTACGATAGTTTCAAGCATCACACCGACGATTTGAGCCGCCACACTCAAGAAGCCTTTGATACTTTCCGGGATTCAATCGCGCGACATTTGGAATTGCACTTCGGCTCTGTCCCTGTGCAAATCGAAGGTCTGACCTAAGGGACCATGACGTGTATTGAGATAGAAAATCTCGGTTTTACATATCCGAGTCGTCAAACCCTAACACTACGGGGTATCACGGCTCGTGTCCCTTCGGGTGCATTTGTCCTGCTGACAGGTCCAACTGGGTGCGGTAAATCCACCTTACTAAGGACACTGAACGGCTTAATCCCCCACGCTTCGGCAGGAACACTCACCGGGACTGTGAGGCTCAACGGCGAAAACCTCGCAACACAACCACTCGCTACCATATGCCAACAGGTCGCACTCCTCTTTCAAGACCCTGAAGATCAGCTCTTTTGCACCTTAGTTGAAGATGAAGTCGCATTTGGACTCGAAAACCTCGGTGTCCCCCCAGAAGAAATTAAAGAACGTATCGCTTTCGCCTTAGAACGGGTTGGGTTACAAGGATTCCAGAATCGTGAGATCTCTTCTCTTTCTGGAGGTCAGAAACAGCGCGTTGCCCTTGCTGCCGTTTGTGCGATGGAACCACAAGTCCTACTCCTTGATGAACCTACCAGCCACCTTGATCCGCAGGGAACACGAGACATCCTCAATATCGTCGCGAAACTAAATAGAGAGATGGGAATAACTGTCATCTTAGCAACCCATCGGACCAGAGAAGTCGCTCCATTATGTGACCATGTATGGCTAATGGATGAAGGGCAGCTTGGTCTGAATCTACCGGCAACCGAAGCGTTGCAAGACCCCACTCCATATCAGCATTTGGGTGTTCAGGTTCCTGTTGGAGAGAGAGCTACATCAGCAACCCAGTTCTCTCCTCGATCAACTTCTGCCGTAGTACCCTCAAAAAACTTTAGTCTTAGGGTCAGTAATCTCCATTTTTGCTATCCAAATACCGACAAAGATGCAGTGCACGCCATCTCCTGTGAGGTGCAACATGGAGAAGTACTCGCAATCATGGGCGCGAACGGATCAGGCAAAACGACGTTGATCCACCTAATCGCGGGTCTGCTACGTCCGTCGGCTGGAGAATTAACGATTGATGGAGAGGTGCGCGGTCGGGTGAAACTCCGTCAGTTAGCAGGCAAAGTCGGTATCGTTTTTCAGAACCCAGATCTACTACTACAGGCAAAGACCGTCCGTGATGAAGTCGCATTCGGTCCCAGAAATCTCAGGTTCCCAACAAAGACGCTTGAAGAACGGATTAGTAAAACACTTACACGCTTCGACTTAACAAATCTCGATTCAGAAGCACCGTATGCGCTCTCACGAGGACAGCGTCAGCGTACCGCCGTTGCCGCAACCTTTTCACTACATCCCGATCTCTTTCTTCTTGATGAACCCACCACCGGTCAAGATGCGCAGCACCTCTACCAACTAATGGATGAACTCTGCGATGAAATCCGACGCGAGAATAAAACCCTTATTTTCGCAACCCACGATACCGACCTCACCTTGAAATACGCCGACCGTGTCCTCTTACTACGCGATGGGCAAGTGATTTTTGATGGCATCCCCGATACAGCCTTCAATAACCCTGAACTCTTAACGCAAGCGTCCCTATAATAATCTCGTCTATTCGTTGAGATGTTTCCTAACCTTCCAGTCTGCCTTTCTAATTGTAGGTGCTGTTTGTAACCCCACTGGTCCTTCATCGGTGAATTCTAAAATAAATAGACATTATTAACACACATGGGATCTGCTCTTTGTAAGGGATCTGCTCTTTGTAGGGGATCTGCTCTTTGTAGGGGATCTGCTCTTTGTAGGAGGGGTTTGTAACCCCGACTCTTATAAGTGTCCAAGTCATTCTAAAATCTACCAATGTTACATTGCTGCTCTATTGAAACGTCTATTTCTACATTTCTCCAAGCGTATTGGTAAATCTAAAGTCTGCTATAAGTACTCCTAAATTCGCAGCGGAATTTAGTGCTTCTGTAGGAGAGAACTTCAGCTCGCGACTTCCTCGGAAAATCCATGAAAATAGTGAAAACTCAATGCTACTATAAATGTCGTGTGGTGTCTTTAGGGTCATTTAGTTTTAAAAATTATTTTTTAGTAAAGTCAATGGCTGTTTAGGATGTGCGGCAAAATAGCGCATGGTTGATGTGATAGCTTTATATCCTGCTAAACGCAATATAGATAAAGTCGTGTTCCGCAACGCCGCCATGACTGCTGGGATGCCTCCACAGCGAACTTGAGAAAGATCTTCACCCAAGACGACATCCCGGAGCCAATGCGACTTATTCTCTATAGCCCAATGCCCACGGCGTAATGTCATCAAGTCAGACGCAGAAGCGAGATGACTTTCAAGACTGGTGATGCCATATTGCGTCTGACTTGATGTTTCCCCCGTCCGTGGGTGCTTCCGCTGATATGTATATTCAAAGACTTGTGCGACCCCGGGCCATTGGAGATAAGTATTCAGGGCGGTGCTGGCAGTCAACCGACGCATCTCAATGCGTCCATGGGCTTTATCAAGAGTTTCAACGCTGTCGAGAGTTTCCTGCCAATCTCGATGTTCTGCCTGAAGGCGTTGATATGCGGTTTGAAAGGTTTTAGCGTCGGGAGGCGGTTGAAATAAACGTTGGATTGCCTGAAACATCTCTTTCTGATTCGCCTTGACGGGTAAGACGTAATCGCCTCCCGACGCTAAAACCGATTCACAGAACTTGCGTTGCGTCAACAAGGCATCGGCTGTCACAACCTTTTCAGAGACATCAAAAACTTTCAGAATCTCAAGGGAGACAGGGAGTTCATGGGTCTTCTCAGACATTGCTTTTTGCGTCAAGGTAACACCGAGTTGATGCGAAACAACAGACATCAAGTGTGTTATCTTCGCACCTTGTTTGCGACTCCCACGCAAGGTTTTGCCATCTATAGCGACTGCCGTTAGACCACCTTGACTCCCCCAACCCAAGTCCTCAAGCGCAGCGACGACCCATTGGGTTAGGGTCTCTTCTAAGGCATTGACATCTAATCTATGAAAAAGATTGTAGAGCGTCGCAGCACAAGGCGTCTGCTTGTATGTAAAACCCAAGGCTTTTCTCAACATCTTATACGTCCGTCCATATTCAGCAATAGCTGCATAACTGCGATATCCAGACATTATCGCAATGATGGCGAGTGCGAGGATCGCCTTCAGTGGGTGTCGCTTGCCTTTTTCCTTGCGTGGGTCTGGCACTAATGCTAACATGTCAAGCAAGTGGCGAGAGGGTTTTCTCGTCATGGTCTTCACCTCAAAGGTTGTAGTGGATTTTTAAGGTGAAGTATAGCATGTATGGCGTGAAAACTCACGTCATACATGCGTACATAGAAACATACCTTCCCCAAACAAAAACTTAAAACTAAATGACCCTGCAGAATAGATGGAATTCTATGGACAATCGGACAAGTGTTGTGATACACTATCTATATTATGCCAACGAATCTTGAACACATACGGAATTTCTGTATTTTAGGACACATCGATCACGGGAAAAGCACACTTAGCGACCGGCTCCTTGAGCACACCAACACACTTGCTGAACGTAAGATGCGTGAGCAGGTGCTTGATTTGATGGATCTGGAACGTGAACGCGGAATTACAATTAAAGCGACTGCTGTTAAACTCCACTATCCCGCCCCCGATGGAAACCACTACGAACTCAACTTAATCGATACACCCGGTCACGTCGATTTTACCTATGAGGTGTCGCGTAGTCTTGCGGCGTGCGAAGGCGCGATCTTAATCGTTGATGCTGCCCAAGGCGTCGAAGCACAAACCCTTGCGAACGCTTACCTCGCGATTGATAACGATCTTGAGATTATTCCCGTTGTCAATAAAATTGATTTGCCAACGGCACAACCCGATGAAGCCAGACGACAGATAGAAGAAGTCATTGGTATTCCTGCTGACGAAGCCCTCCTCGTTAGCGCCAAGATGGGAATCGGCATTCCTACCATACTGGAAGCAGTTGTCAATCGAATTCCCGCCGCCGTAGGTGAGACCGATGCGCCATTAAAAGCACTCGTGCTTGACTCTGTTTACGACAACTATCGCGGCGTGATTATCTATACGCGCATCTTTGACGGTAATGTGAAACCGGGAGAGAAAATTCAATTCATGGAGACGAGATACTCTTATGAAGTTGAAGAGGTAGGCATCTTTACACCAGAGATGCAACCGACTACCGAACTTAAGACGGGGGCAGTTGGATATCTGATCGCAGGTATTCGCGAGATTGACAAGGCAAAAATTGGTGATACAATCACACACCATACGAAACCGACAACGACCTCTTTACCCGGTTATCGCGAGATGAAACCGCTTGTGTTCAGCGGACTCTATCCGGCAGATACGAATCAATTCCATGCGCTGCGTGAGGCACTCGATAAACTAAGACTCAACGATTCCTCCTTTAATTTTGAACCGGAAACCTCAGTTGCGCTCGGCTTTGGGTTCCGATGCGGCTTTTTAGGTCTGCTTCACATGGAGATTATCCACGAACGGCTTGAGCGAGAATTCGATCTTGCCCTTATTCGGACTGCCCCGAGTGTCATGTACCGAGTTCACCTGAAAACTGGTGGACATATCTCGGTCGACAATCCAGCACATCTTCCAGAACCGAATGATATTGAACGCATTGAAGAACCATATGTGAACATCGACCTCATCGTGCCGCGCGAGTATATCGGAAATGCGATGGAACTTTGTCAGAAGCGTCGGGGTATATACAAGAGGATGAACCAATTGGATGCAACACGTGTCCAATTACTGTATGAACTCCCACTCAGTGAAATGCTGGTGGACTTCTACCCGAAACTTAAGTCATTGACCCGCGGATACGGTTCGTTAGAATATGACATTGGCGAATACAAAACCGAAAAACTTGTTAAATTAGATGTGCTGCTGAATGGCAAACCCATAGACGCGCTTTCTACTATTTTACCGCGAGATACGGCAGAGACACGTGGGAAAGCGTTAGTTAACAAATTGAAAGAGTTAATCCCACGGCAGATGTTTGAGATCCCAGTTCAAGCGGCAATTGGCAATAAAATTGTCGCTCGCGAAACAGTTCGAGCACTCCGAAAAAACGTCACTGCGAAATGCTATGGCGGCGACGTGACGCGCAAACGGAAATTGCTCGAAAGACAGAAAGAAGGCAAAAAACGGCTCAAACAGATCGGCAACGTTGATGTCCCGCAAGAAGCGTTCACAGCAATGCTTGAAACCGAAGAGTAATGAGACAATGAACACGCTTACACAGAATTTTGCGCAAACGATTAAATCGACATTATCCAGGCGAAAAAAATTTCACAAACCGGGATTTCGTGAGTACGCAAAGCAAGTTATTTTCATTGCGATACTCGTCTACGGTTTCATAAATCCATTTATCGTTCAAGCCTATAGAATTCCCTCCGGATCTATGGAAGATACTCTCCTTGTCGGCGATAAAATTTGGGTATGTAAATTTATCTACGGCGTCAAGATTCCTGGCACAGATATAAAAATACTCGACTTTCATGAGCCAGCTCGTGGTGATGTTTTCGTTTTCGTTCCACCGCATGATCGGGAACGAAATTACATTAAGCGAATTGTTGCAGTTGAAGGCGATACGATCTATACTCAGGGAAAAACTCTCTATGTAAATGGCAAAGCCGTTGACGGTAATAGCTATACGAAGCATCTGTCATTCAGCCATTTTAGGAGGGATTTTCCACCATTTCGGACACCTGAATATATCCCGACTGCAGACAGTTATGACGATTATACCTTGACAGAAAGCCAGTTTAGTCGTAAGTTTCCTGAAGGCAAACCGTTCACTGTTCCGAAAGGTACGGTCTTCGCGATGGGCGATAACAGGGACCAAAGTAGCGATAGCCGCTTCTGGGGACCGGTGGCTGTAGACGATATTAAGGGACAGGCTTTTATGATCTGGTGGTCGGTTGCGGATCGTCCCGTAAAGCCTTGGGAAATATGGAAAATGGTCGGCAATATTAGGTTTAATCGAATCGGTAAACTCATCCGATCAGAACCAGATTCGTTTTCGGGATAGACTGTAATTCGCTACGTCTCCATTGGATAACTGAGACCTCATACAGCTAAATTTTATGCGCTTTAACACCCAGATAAATCGAGGAAAAAGGAGAATGCCCTCTTACTGACACTGGCTCTATGATATTATGAATAACAACGATACGCAATTATCTAAATGGCAAAAATTTCGGAAAACTGTCGTATGGGAGTATACTCAAGTTATTGTTGTTGCGCTCATTCTTGTTTTTGGATTCATACGTCCTTTTGTCGTTGAGGCATTTAAAATTCCGTCGGGTTCAATGGAAGACACACTCCTTATTGGAGACCGGATTTTGGTATGTAAATTTATCTATGGAATCAAGATCCCTGGCACGGATATCAAAGTTTTCGATTTCCATAAACCTGCGCGTGGGGACGTTTTCGTTTTCATTCCACCTCATGATCGGGAACGAAATTTCATTAAGCGGATCGTAGCCGTTGCAGGGGATACAGTCGAAACTCGTGAAAACACGCTTTATGTGAACGGGGAAGCAGCTAACGATACCCATTATACAAAATACATGACATTTAGCCATTTCAGAAGAGGTGATTTTCCGCCATTCCGTCAACCGGAGTATCTGCCTGAGGATGAAGCGTTTTCCGACTTCGCTCTAACCGCAAGCCAATTTAGTCGTAAGTTTCCGGATGGTAAACCGTTCACTGTTCCGAAGGGAATGGTCTTTGCGATGGGCGACAATCGGGATCAGAGTAGCGATAGCCGCTCTTGGGGACCGGTAGATATAGAGGACATCAAAGGGCAAGCTTTTATGGTCTACTGGTCATTTGATGCGCGTCCTGCGAAACTGTGGGAAGTGTGGAAACTGGTAGGGAACGTCAGGTTTAATCGAATCGGCAAACTCATCCATGCTCATCAGTGATGTGCAATCCAAAAAACACTATAGTGAATTGACTGATGCACCAAGATAGACGACATCTCATTATCGGCACAGCGGGACACGTGGACCACGGGAAAACCGCCCTTATCGGCACACTGACTGGTATGGAGACAGATCGACTCAAGGAGGAGCGGGAACGCGGTCTATCCATTGAATTAGGCTTTGCTTATTTCGATCTGCCAGATGGCTCACGTGCCGGTATCGTTGACGTTCCTGGACATGAAAAATTTATCCGAAGTATGCTCTCCGGTGCCTACGGAATGGACATCGTCCTCTTTGTAGTAGATGCCAAGGAAGGTGTTCAAGAACAGACGCTTGAACATTTGGCGATTCTGGATTTGTTGGGTATTTCTAACGGCATCCTCGTCATGACAAAATCGGATCTGGCAACGCCTGACGAGTTGGCGGAAGCCACGGAAATGACGCAGGAGATGCTCGTTGGTACAACTCTCGAAGGCGTTCCGACCGTTAGTGTGTCTTCAATTACCGGTGCTGGCATCGATACCCTAAAGCAGACGATTGTCGAACAGGTCGCGCTCGCGACAGAAGTCGAAGAAAACGACGGAATCCCGCGACTATACGTTGACAGGGTTTTCACGGTTCAAGGGTTTGGAATTGTTGTTACTGGCACCCTTATAGGAGGCACCATTAATCGGGATCAACGGATGGTCCTTCTTCCGCAAGGAGAACCTGTGCGGGTACGCGGCATACAGGTACATAACGAACCGACATCTGTTGCCCAAGCCGGTCAAAGGACAGCACTAAATCTGTCTGGCACTTCTGTCCAAAACGTTCAGCGCGGCGATGTACTCTGCCCGATCGAGTTTTCACAGGTGACTGATAACATAGACGTGTCCTTACAAGTCCTATCTTCGTTTCCACGGATACTGGAACATTGGAGTCGCTTCCGGGCGTATCTCGGAACCCGCGAGATATTTTGTCGATTGATTCTATTGGTTGACGAAGCAATTTTACCGGGAGACACTGTGCAAGTCCAACTCCGCTTAGAGCAACCGATCTTGACCTTTAGGGGTGACCGAATCATTTTACGAGATTTCTCAGCACAGCATACGGTCGGCGGTGGCGAGGTACTCAATCCTTTTGCCCCTAAGCATAAACGGTTTACGCCAGAAACCGCAGCTATCTTAGCACAATGGGAAGAGGCTGATAACACCGATATAGTTAATATCGTCTTGGAAAATAGCAAGAGGCTTTGTATGCCGGAGTCCTACCTCCACTACTATCTACCACACTCACAACAGCGCATGAAAACCATTTTAGACGGTTTAGAAACCGATGGAGAAATTGTGCGATGGGATAAATCCGGCAGGACACCTTTAGTTTCCGACGAAACACGGACCGCAAAAACTAAAGAGAAAATATTAAATACATTAGCAGACTTTCATGCTGCACAGCCCCTTCTTCCGGGTCAAAATGCCACACAACTTCAAAGTAAGGTTGAATTGGACGAAACGGGTTTCGAGAAACTGGAGAACCAACTCATTGCAGAGCGTCAACTCGCTAAAGACGGAAATCTCCTCCGTTTGACCTCCCATGAAATCCAGTTTTCTCAAGAGGAAGAGACCGCTAAAGAGACGTTAGAAAAATTATTCTTAGAGGCAGGCATCCATACCCCAACGCTCAAAGAACTTAATACACTACTCCCAGAACATACACCTAAAGTTCTTGAATCAACCTTTTACGCGCTTTTACGCTTGGGACAATTCGTTAAAATAGCAGATGATTTTTTCATTCACAAAGTTGCTCTTGAAGAGGGGCAGGAATTATTAATTACTTATCTCCGTGAAAATGATATAATAACTGTTGCAGAATTTCGCGAAATCGCAGAAACCTCTCGAAAATATGCAGTGCCGTTCTTAGAGTACTGCGATAGTAAAAGTATCACGATCCGAGACGGGAATGTTCGTAGATTACATTCACAGTATTCGCAGACATAGTTATGCAAGGTTCAAATATGGGGGAGGATAGGGTCCGGTGGCCCTACCGGTCTTCAAAACCGGCTTGTCCATGCAAGTGGATAGGTGGGTTCGACTCCCACCCTCTCCCGCCATCCTAATCACAGCGCGAAATAGTCGGAACAAAAACGATGCTCAAAACCCTTCCAATTGTTGACGCAAATAGGCAGCAACACCGTCATCCGACCTGGATTAAGGCACGGATTCCAGGGGGCGGAAACTATGCTGAACTAAAAAAATTAATGCGTGACTTGGAACTTCACACCGTTTGTGAAGAAGCGCGATGTCCGAATATCGGCGAATGCTGGAACAGTCGCACCGCCACTTTCATGATATTAGGCGATGTTTGCACGCGGCGTTGCATGTTTTGTGCCGTCAAGAAAGGTGCCCCTGGTGGTGTTGATACTGATGAACCGAGACGAATCGGTGAGGCAGTCGCCCATTTAAAGCTCAAACACGTTGTGATTACCTCTGTCAATCGCGATGATCTACCCGATGGTGGTGCCAGTATTTTCGCTGAATGTATCACTGAAGCCCGAAAAAATCAGCCCGGATGTACAGTGGAAGTCCTCATTCCCGACCTTGAAGGGAATTGGAAGGCTCTCCAAGTCATTGTACAAGCACGTCCAGAAGTTCTTAATCATAACACAGAGACTGTGGCGCGGCTCTATCGCCGAGTCCGTCCGTACGCCAATTACCAACAGACCCTAACCCTCCTTGAAATAGTTAAGCAGCTTGACACACAGATGCTCACAAAGTCAGGACTCATGGTAGGTTTAGGCGAAACAGTAACAGAACTTTTAGAGACAATGCAGGATATCCGCAATACCGGCTGCGATATACTTACTATCGGGCAATACCTCTCACCCTCCACACGGCACCTGCCGATCCAACGCTACTACACCCCCGAAGAATTTGACGAACTCAAAGAAGCCGGTGTAGAAATGGGGTTTCGGCATGTGGAATCTGGACCCCTAGTACGGAGTTCCTATCATGCCGGAGAACAAGCAAGTTTAGGTCAAAACTAAACATTCCCTGACATCCAATGCCTTAACTGCCCTCCAACCGTGCTCCATGTGCGCTACTCACAAAACCAATTCGCCTGACTGGAAATTTTCGAGGTTTACACAAAATTTGATATATGGTAGACTAACGCTTGAGGTATCTACTCGCGGAATAATGTGAAATGCCTCGCGTCTCCCTATGAGTTAATTTTTAAAAGACAGAAACTTAGGATTGTATCATCGTTAGCACAAGGAGTAGGGATATGAAAGAGCACACTTTCTCTAAAGCAACGGGCTATTGCCTATACATGAAATACGCGAGTATTGCCATCTTTATGGCAGCTTTAGCACTTGTTGCAATACCCGGTATTGTTACTGCCGGTACGGATGTGAATAATTTCCAGCCAGTTACCAATGAGATGTTACTTTCAGCACAAGAGGATTCCGAAAGCTGGCTGATGTATGGACGTGATTACAGAAGTTGGCGATACAGTGAACTTACACAGGTTAATACCGAAAACGTCAAAAAACTCGTTCCGAAATGGGCGTTTCAAATTGGAACAGAGTTCGATAAGTTTGAATGCACCCCTCTGGTCGTTAATGGGATCATGATTATCACCACACCCTATAGCAGTATCTATGCGGTGGATGCCAGAACTGGTAAGGAATTGTGGCGATATAATTATCCGCTCCAGGATGGACTCGCCATCTGCTGCGGCATGGTCAATCGAGGCGCTGCCATCTTAGGTGATAAAATCTTTTGGACGACACTTGACGCACATCTCCTCGCACTTGATGTGAAGACTGGAACGGTGCTGTGGGATCGAGTCGTTGGAGATCCAACCAATGCTGAATCCCTAACCGTTGCTCCGTTAGTTGTCAATGACAAAGTGATTGTCGGTATATCCGGTGCAGAATACGGCATTCGAGGCTTTATTGATGCCTATTACGCTGAAACGGGTGAGCAAGCGTGGCGGTTTTACACTGTCCCCTCAAAAGACGAACCCGGCGGCGATACATGGGCTGGTGATTCATGGATGACAGGCGGCGGATCCGCTTGGGTCACCGGTTCGTACGATCCAGAATTGAACCTCGTCTACTGGGGAACAGGGAATCCAGCACCGGATTGGAATGGTGCTGTCCGCAGGGGCGACAATCTTTATACTGATTGCATTGTCGCATTGGATGCCGACACCGGAGAACTCAAATGGTATTTTCAAGCCACGCCACACGATCTTTGGGACTGGGACGGCGTGAGTGAACCGGTTCTAATTGATATGGAAATTGATGGGAAACCGGTTAAAGCACTGATGCAAGCGAATCGCAACGGTTATTTCTATGTGCTTGATAGAACGAACGGAAAATTTTTATATGCAAGCACCTATTGCGAAATGAACTGGTCTGCGGGTCTTGACGAAAACGGCAGACCTACTGTCAAACCGGGTGTGTCTACCTCGGAAGAAGGAACGATCCGCGTTTGTCCCGGCGTTGAAGGTGGAAAGAACTG
Organism: Candidatus Poribacteria bacterium; assembly: GCA_958295815.1. Classification (GTDB taxonomy): domain Bacteria; phylum Poribacteria; class WGA-4E; order WGA-4E; family WGA-3G; genus WGA-3G. Next base: position 3,746,725 of record OY282374.1, read on the forward strand.
GCCACCCTCAGCCTATAACCCCGCCACAAATTACCTTTATGTGCCATCGCTGGAACTTTGTGGTTCTTATCACCAAGGTCGCGTTTTCTATATAAAAGGTTTACCTTATGTCGGAAGTGGTATGACAGCAGAAAGGGATGCAGACGGCGACATGGAAATGTGGGGACATATCAGCGCGATTGATGTTTCTACGGGTGAAATCAAATGGCGGCACAAAACGAACTTCCCACAATGGGGTGGATGCCTCACAACAGCTGGCGGTCTCGTTTTCGCAGGTGATTTGGAAGGAAGATTTATGGCACTATCAGCAGAAACCGGTGAAGTGCTTTGGGACTTCCAAACAGGATCAGGGGTGCTCGCGCCACCGATCACCTATCAACTCGATGGAGTCCAATACGTTGTCATAGCATCGGGTGCTGTAAAGTATGCCGAAGTTAATGCGCGCCAAGGCGGGACACTCTTCGTGTTCGCGCTTTTTGAGTAATCTACAGGAGGTATGCGCCGTGAAATACCGTATCCTGCTACGGATCCTACTTGGGGCATTGCCTATTTTGATGTTGCACAATGCATACGCTGGCGATGCCTTGGAAGAGATTCGAGAAAAAGGGGTGTTAACCGTCTGTATGGACGTTCGGAATCTGCCCTACTCTAATGCCGATCCAGAACTTCCCGGATTAAATGTTGAGATAGCACATCTACTGGCAGAGGGATTAGGCGTTAAACTGGAACTCCACTGGCTCAACACGCTCCGAGATAGTCTACTTGCTGATATGTTACGCGGGCATTGCGACTGCGTCATCGGAGTGCCTATTGAAGAGCGTGCTATGAGCGAATCGGTCCAATTAGGTAAGCGCGTCGACTTTTCTAAACCGTATTACGGCACTGGTTATGTGCTGATAAAACGAAAAGATTTGTCGCAGTCTCCGAAAACGTTGGAAGACATCAAATTGCAAACGATTGGGACGGAAGCGGGATCAATCGCAAGTGATGTGCTTCGACAGATGGGGTATACCCGGCACATCTACCGTTCACAAACTGCTGTTCTGGATGCGCTACAGAAAGGGGAAATCGCTTACGGTTGTATGTGGGCAAACTCCGGTTGGTTGATTGAAAAGGGCTCCCGAATTCAACGGGCAGAAACGACAGACACCGCCTATCCTGAATTAGAGATCGTTGACGGGTACATTCCCGAACCTCGCCTCCGTTGGAACGTCTCTATCGCTTTTAGCAAAACTACGTCAAAGCGAGACACACAAGCACTTCAAGATGCTGTTAACACAATTATCGAACAGAAATGGAGTGAGGAAAAACTCAAAGAACTCGCGCAGAAGTACAATTTACCTTACTTCGCGCCGTTTCAGGAGGATGAACAGAAATGATACACTCTACCTATGGTTTTATAGGCGTGCTTTTGACGCGCGCTTCCAAAATGCGTGAGCGTACAACTTCTACCATATACATAGTATTGGGCATTCTCCTTCTCTTTTCCGGTATGAACGTCCTTCTCCATGCGCAAGAGTTAGAGGTGGACGTTGCACCAGCGACAACGACGGTATACGATTACGACGAAGATGTTATAGATGGCGCGTTCTATTTTCGCTTGATGTGTTGGAATTGCCACGCCGCACAATCCCGTGGTGGGAGAGCACCTGATCTCTTCAAAGCGCAGTGGCTCTATGGGTGGACCGATGACGGTATCTACCAAACCGTATTCAATGGACTGCCAGGGACCCAAATGCAAAAGTTTGGGGACAAACTTTCCGATGAGGCAATCGAGATGATTGTTGGCTATGTCCGTTCGGAGCAAGCAAAAGCTGCGGGTGTTTCCTTGGATGAACTAAAGTCTGACGAGGAATGGACGCCCTACATGGAGGGTGATGTCAAAGCTGGAGAGGAAATTTTCTTCTCGGAAGGGTACGCTTGCGGTAAATGCCACACAGTTCACGGCAGAGGTGCCACTGGTACTGGTAGCGAGATAGGTCCAGACATGACTTATGTTGCCCGCACTCGCTCCCTACAGTTCATTGTGGAGTCTATTCTTAACCCGCGTGCTTATATCGCGCCTGAATACGAAATGTTGACTATTGTCACCAAAGACGGTGAAGAAATTACAGGCAGAAAGCAGTATCTCTACGATCACAGAGACAGGGAAAATCCTGATGTTGTGCAGATACTTGACGAGTCAGGGAAGTTGTGGACGACTTATTTCAAGAAGGATTTGAAGTCAATTAGCGTTCCACAAGCGGGTGTGATGCCTGAAAACTTTGCGGATATTCTTTCAGTGAAGCAGATGCATGATCTCTTGGCGTATCTGTCAACATTGAAATAAAATTTGGCAGTCTTTATATAGGGACGCGCCGTTGGCGCGTATCCGTTTTTTACCGAGGAAAATGAATGATTCGTGTAATTATTAATGGGGCATGCGGTCGTATGGGCCGACTCATTATCCAAGGCGTCGCCCAACAAGCCGATATGGAACTTGCTGGTGCGATTGAATACCCTGAACACCCACAAATCGGGAACGATGCTGGCGTTGTCGCAGGCATTGGCGAGATAGGCGTAGCCATTACAGGTAACCTTGAGGATGTGCTTGGAAGTGCGGACGTTGTCATCGAGTTCTCGAAGCCAGAAGCGACCGTGGAGCACCTCCAACAGGTCGTCGATGCCGACAAAGCAATGGTAATTGCGACAACCGGTTACAGTCCTGATGAACTCGCGATAATCAACGAACTTGCCTCTCAGATTCGCTGTGTGATGGCACCAAATATGAGTCTCGGCGTCAATGTAATGATTCAAGCATTAGAATTAATTGCCAAAGCCCTCGGAGATGATTATAATATTGAGGTAATAGAGGCACATCACAATCATAAAGCAGATGCGCCGAGCGGTACTGCGCTCCGTTTAGCGGAGACTGTCGCTACAGCATTGGGACGCGATTTAGCAGAGGTAGGTGTCTACGGTCGCCACGGTATCGTTGGCGCGAGATCGCAAAAGGAGATTGGTATCCATGCCGTCCGCGGTGGTGATATTGCTGGCGATCATACGGTCCTGTTTGCAACTGAGGGTGAGCAACTAAGCGTCGTCCATCGTGCACACAGTCCAGAAGCATTTGCCAAAGGTGCGCTCCGCGCCGCGAGGTGGGTCGTTGACGCTCCAAAAGGATTGCACGATGTCAGCGAAGTCCTTTTTGAAAAATAACAGGAGCGAAACGCCCGTTCAAAGGAACTTGTGATGATTCGCGTAACTATCACCGGTGTTTGCGGTCGTATGGGTCGGTGCATCACACAAGGGGTTGTCCAAGAAGTTGATATGCAACTTGTTGGGGCTATCCAATATCCGGGACACCCACAAATCGGGAGTGATGTTGGTGTTGTCGCAGGTGTTGACGAGATCGGGGTGTCTGTCACAGGTGAACTTGAAGATGTACTTGAAAGCACAGATGTTGTCATCGAGTTCTCAAAACCAGAAGCGACTGTGGAGCACCTCCAACAGGTCGTCAATGCTGATAAAGCAATGGTTGTCGGAACAACAGGTTTTAGCCTCAATGAACTGTCTACCGTTGAGGAGCTTGCGTCGCAAATTCGCTGCGTGATGGCACCAAATATGAGTCTCGGTGTCAATGTGATGATTCAAGCCCTGGAATTAATTGCCAAAGCTCTGGGAGATGATTACGATATCGAGTCGATAGAGACACATCATAATCGCAAAGCAGATGCGCCAAGTGGGACCGCACTTCGTTTAACGGAGGCTATTGCTACAGCATTGGGGCGCGATTTAGCAGAGGCAGGCGTCTATGGTCGCTATGGTATCACTGGCACCAGACCTCAGCAACAAATCGGAACCCATGCAATTCGTGGCGGGGACATTGCCGGTGACCATACCGTATTATTTGCAACCGAGGGTGAACAATTAAGCGTCGTCCATCGCTCTCACAATCGAGAAGCGTTTGCCAAAGGTGCGATACGCGCCGCGAGGTGGGTCGTTGATGCTCCCAAAGGATTGCACGATGTCAGCGAAGTCCTTTTTCAGAATCATCGTTAATTGGGTATTGAAACAAGGATCGCGAGGGTATTTCGCGCCTATTGTGCTGCTTATCAGCATTCCATTTATTTTTGGCTGTGAAAATACTGCACCCAACGAACAGACCCGGTACGAGTGGAAAACCGTTATGGAAGGCGACTGGAGTTCGCATCTATACGATGTCCATTTTATTTCGGAGAAGCAGGGTTGGGCAGTTGGCAATGCGGTAGACGTAGTACCCGGTCAAGACTTTACAGAGGAGGCTGAGAGCCTCATCATTCATACGGATAATGGTGGGCAGACGTGGCACAAGCAAAGTAGCGGTGTCCTCGATAAGCCTTTACGCAAGGTTTATTTTCGATCTGCATTAGAGGGATGGTGTATTGGGGAAAGCGGCGCGCTTATCCATACGACCGACGGCGGACAGACGTGGCATCATATTGAAACAGGCACGGAAGATAACCTTCACGATATCTTCATAGGGGAAGTTACAGGTTGGATCGTCGGAGATTGGGGGACACTGCTCAAATCAACCGACAGCGGAAAAACATTTAACAAGGTTGATGCAAGCATTTTTGGAAGAAAGTCCCTGAAAGGTGTTCATTTTGTAGACGAAAATCAGGGATGGACTATCACCTATAACACGCCAACATCAACAGGAAGTGTCAGAGATCCACAAACCCCCAAGCGCGAAAATGCCGGTTACATCTATCGAACAACAGATGGTGGCAAGCGTTGGGAGGTGCAGTTCGCGACAGAAGAAGCTCTCTTCAACCTCTACTTCATAGACAAAGAGACAGGTTGGGTTGTGGGCGATCAACGGAGTATCTTCGCGACAACCGACAGCGGAAAGACCTGGGAATACGTCACACACGGCAGCAACCAACGGCATAAAAGTAGCTACGGGCAGCCGGAGTATCTTGGCAATGAACCGCTACACACCTTCACACTTTACGATATTGACTTTACAGATACCCAAAACGGCTGGATTGTCGGGGACTTAGGTGTTGTTCTCCGCACTTCGTCTGGTGGGAAGGGAAAATGGAAACATCAACGCGGGGGACCCCGTTTCCACAACAGTGCTGATGCTGTACTGTTAGGTGTTGACTTTGTCTCTAAACAACTCGGTTGGACAGTCGGTGAGAATGGCACGATTTTACATACCCGGAACGGTGGCGTAACTTGGGAATCACAATCAAGCCCCAGCCACCTCCTCGTGGATGTCTGTGCGGTTTCTTCAAAGGAGGGATATGTCGTCGGTGATCGGGGATCAATTCTAAGCACCAAGGATGGCGGGACTGTATGGGACGCTCAAGATAGTCGCACGACCGAATGTTTTGGAGCAACGCACTTTGTATCGCCACAAAAAGGGTGGGCAGTCGCTGAAGCTGGAGTGGTTTTGAATACTACTAACGGTGGAAGTGTGTGGCAACGTCAAAATTCCGAGACGGAACAAGAATTGCTTGCTGTTTTCTTTGTGGACGAAGAAACTGGATGGTGCGTCGGGAGCGGTGGCGAAATCATTCACACAGATAACGGTGGAAAGACCTGGCAACGCCAAGACAGTGGAACGACTTGGAATCTGTTTGACGTTCACTTCACCTCGAAACAGCGTGGCTGGGCAGTTGGGATGAGCGGTACAATCCTTTCTACCGTTGATGGAGGGGACCACTGGCAGCTCGCTTCTATTAGCAGGAGTTATTCATCCTTTTTGTTAGATGCCGTTACCTTTGTCACAGCAGATAAGGGGTGGGTGGTTGGATTGGACCTTCGTAGTTTAGGGATGGATGGATTGATTCTTCATACCGAGAATGGTGGAAAAACATGGCAACGCCAAGAGAGCCATACCGCTAATTTTCTTGACGATATTTTTTTTATTTCTGAAACAAAAGGTTGGATTGTTGGGAAAGAGGGACTTGTGCTACATACAAAGGATAGTGGACAGAATTGGCGTCCCCAGCGCACAGATACCCGAACAGATTTGAAGGCGATTTATGTAAGTGATTCAAACAATGGATGGGTAGTTGGCCAAAACGGAACAATTCTCAGATACGAAGCCGTTCCGTAATTGTCAAAACACGTTAAAGGAAAATGGCATGAAAGACGAACAAAAATACCTCTTCGACTTACAAGGCTTTATTGTGCTAAAGGGTGTTATCCCACAGACAGTTATCGATTCCTGCAACGATATGTTAGACGAGTATGAACAGATGCCACCTGAGGATTATCCACCGCCGCTGTGCCTTGGGACGCAGCGAACGGAGAAGGAACTCTATATTTCCAACATTTTGGAAGCAGACAGCGTCTTCAACACCCTGATTGATATTCCAGAAGTGCTGGACGTAATCCAAGGTGTAACGGGTGGTCCATACCGACTCAATCACACCTACACGATTTACCGATGGGGTGGTGGCTATACCGGTCTACACATGCACGGCACACCGATTATCCCGAAATGCCAGTATCACTGCAGAAACGGGGAGATGGTATCCACTTTAACAAAAGCAGTTTTTCCAATGCTGGATTGTGATGTGGAAGATGGGTGTTTCGCTGTTATACCGGGTGCACATAAAAGCAATTTTCCGAAGCCTTGGGGAAGTCATCCGGATGAAAATCCTGTGCTGACTCCGATTCCTGCCCAAGCAGGCGATGCTATAATTTTTACGGAAGCGTTAACCCACGGGTCTGTCATCAATACTTCTGGCAAACCACGTCGGACACTCTACTACTGTTACAGTATCGGCTATATGCCAGACTGGGGCGGTCAAGGTTTGCACTTTAGCCCAAATGTTATGGAAAGCCTCAGTGCAACTCAGCAGACCATCCTTCAACTCAAATAATTTTTTATCCTTATATCCACACACGGTTTCCAACCGTGTGTATTTACGAAAAACGCAATTAGGAGAACAGTTTTGATTACAATCGCAGAAAGGTTACAGAAACTTCCACCCTATCTTTTTGTGGATTTGCGCCAAAAAATGCAGGCGGCACAAGCACGAGGCGTTGATGTGGTTTCCCTTGGCATTGGCGACCCAGATATCCCGACCCCAGATCCAGTCGTTGAAAGCCTGACCAGCGCAATCCAAAACCCGAATGACCCTGATCGCCACCGTTACGGATGCGACAGTCCTGTTGACGATTTTCCACAGGCGATTTGTGATTTTTATCAACATCGCTTCGGCGTTACGTTATCTGATGATCAGGTTGCAATAACACTTGGAAGTAAAGACGCAATAGTCAAGTTGGCACTTGGGATACTCAACCCCGGCGATATTGGCATCGCGGCGAGTCCGGGTTATCCTACTTACAATATCGGACACGTTTTTGCGAGTGCGACGACTTACTATGCCCCGATTCTGCGAGAAAACAATTTCTATGTTGACTTTGATGCTATTCCTGATGAAATAAAACGTCTCGCCAAAGTCCTCTGGATTAATTATCCAAATAACCCAACAACAGCGACCGCAGATCTTGATTTTTTTGAGCGTGCTGTGGAATTTGGACGGCAGAATAACATCCTCATCGCACACGATAGTGCTTATAGTGAAAATACATATGACGGTTATCGTTCGCCGAGTATCATGCAAGTAGACGGTGCTTCTGAAGTAGCCGTTGAATTCTTTTCGCTGAGTAAAGCGTTTAACATGACAGGCTGGCGATTGGGATTTGTCGTCGGTAATCCAACTGCTGTTGGTGCTGTTAAGACCGTTAAAGACAACATAGATAACGGCTCACTGCGGGCACTGCAATTCGCCGGTGCGAAGGCACTTTCAATAGCCGATGAAATCACACCTGCAATAAACGTCGTTTATCAAAGACGACGAGATATGGTGGTGAAAGCACTTACAGATAGTGGATGGGACATTGAAAAACCGAAAGCGACGATGTATATTTGGGCTCCTGTCCCACCGCGTTTTAACGGTTCAAGTCGCGCTTTTGCGACAGCACTTCTTGAAGAAGTAGGAGTTGTGGTGACACCAGGACTTGGATACGGTCAGTGGAGTGAGGGGTATTGTCGAATTTCTCTTACGTATCCGGACGCAGTAATTGAGGAGGCAATCTCACGGATCCGCGATTTTGCGCATTAATTACCAATCTTCACGCGCTAAATGATTTTCGCTGCTAAAAAGCTTATGGTACACACTTATTACCGTTTAGCAAATCTCAGAAACTTGCTGGATCCAGCAATAAGTTCTATTCTGATCCTTACCGTAATTCTTATTGTATCTTTTGCCTGTGTTGATACTTGGGCTGAGGAGTTGCTGCAAACCTACACTGTTGCTGATGGATTGGTGGGTCCGGTTGTCCCTGTCATCTTCCAAGATAGCCGAGGTATCCTGTGGTTTGGTTCTGATCAGAACGGGGTAAGTCAATTTGATGGTAATACTTTTGAACCTTATGCGGGATCGTTGAATACCTCAGAAGAGGTGCCTTCTGACAAAGTTAAATCAGGTGCGTTGCTCGGGCGAACACTACAAATTTCTGAGGATAAATGGGGACATATCTGGTTTCTCACACAGATTCCATCAGAAAAGGAAGGACGAGTAAGTCGATTCGACGGCACCTCAATCAGCCTGATTGGCAACGGAAATGCATTGATTGTGGATCGACTCGGTGATGTGTGGGTTGGCGAAAATCAGCGACTGACGAAATATACTACCCCAGGTGTCCAACGCTCACCACAAGCACAGCCAAATGAAATCGTAGGTGAAGATTTACTCCGTTCAACAGATTTGACAATAAACGTTATCTTTCAAAGTAAAGACGGAACGCTCTGGCTCGGAGGGAGTGAGGGAGAAGAAGAACAAACCGGTGTGATTCTAAGCTTCAGAGAGACTCGTTGGGAAAACGAACCTTTTAGCGTTGATACGGGGAATAAAACAGATGATGAAACACCGCGTATGCAAGTGAGCACTGGGTTCGTCCGTTACGACACATCAAACCTTCGTACTTTTGGGGCAATCGAAGCAATAGCCGAAGACGCCTCTGGAATCCTTTGGTTCGGTGGTTATAACCTTCTTTTGCGGTTTAATGGAAACAACTTTGAGCAGATTCTTCCTTTGCCTTGGGCATACACAGGAGCCGCTCCACGCTCGTCTTTGGAGGCAGTAGGAGCCCGAAGACCTACAACAATCCGGAGTGATAGGCAAGGTCGAATCTGGTTTAGCGATGACCATATCATAAGATGGTGGGACGGTTCACGGCTGCAGACACACACAAATCCGTCAGGATTCCTTGAGACTGAAGATGCTTGGGGTAACCTATGGTTTACCACCGAAGATGGACCACAACAATACAATGCCAACCTCGAACCGATTCCTTACACCACCAGTAGTGGACTCGAAAACGACCGGATCCGCACGATTTTTGAGGCTGTAGATGGCAAATTGTGGTTTGGACACGACAATGGAGTGACAGCGTTTGATCCAATTCCTGCTATTAGCACACTCACCGGAGTCGGAACTAACCGAGTGCGAATGGTGTATGAAGATAGTCGCGGTTATCTGTGGTTCAGTGTTCCAAGTGGGGTTGCCCGTTATAACCCAGACACAGAAGAAACCACTATAGATTCATTAGGTTTAGGTTTGGCTCAAGATACATCATCTTCTGCACAAGCCGACGCAACAAATGCGGGGCAAACTCGACTTGGCTCTCGAACTGAAATCGAAAAAATACTTGAAGTTGGTGGACAGGTCTGGTTTGTCAATGCTGTAGATCCACGGTTGCAGGGTAGATTTACGCGATACACTTTCTTCCGATACGCAAATGGGAAATTTGACGAGACTTCTATATCCATTAAGGGAAAAACGGGTCCTGGTGGCGAAGCAGTAGATATTAACCCCGAAATTCTCATCACCGAGGGAGAACGCCAATGGATAGCTTTCGGGGGCCATCTCTTTAAAGCGGATACCACCGGGCTGTTACGATATACAGATGCTGGTTTCCAGAGAATCCCCTTTGGCACAACTTCAGAGTTAGACCATGGCGAAGCCGCTGTCACTGCCTTGTATTGGGATTCCAACGACAGACTATGGGTCCACTTTGGAAATGGAAAAGTATTGCGCTATCCGAAAGAGATTGCCGTCTCAACCCGTTCCATTAATCCGGAAATCCTTCCACTTAAAGCGACAACACTGTTAAGGTCGGCATCAGGTAGTAAATGGTTCTTCAACGCCGTAACAGGAAAACTGATACTTTGGAGCGATACTGAACTTGGTCCTCCACTACTTCTTGAGGGAGAGTCCAGTTCGGCTCCACTTGCAGTTTGGAAGGACCCAACACAACAATATAACCGAATAACTTTTCTCTTTTCAGATGCTATCAAGACATACTACGGCAGGCTTTTAACCACAACTATGGACGTTGAACTTGCTCCGGTAAATGCGTCATTGACCTCCCAAGATGGCTCCCTCTGGTTAGCAACATCTCGTGGCGTAGCCCGCTACAATGGGAAATCGCTTAAAACGTATAAAACAAAAGATGGGTTTCTTGTAGATAACGTGCGCGATGTGATGGAAGACAGCCGTGGTAATATATGGTTTGCAACGAGAGGCGGCGGCACTGTTCGATATGATGGCGAAACCTTCTATACACTTACAACGAAAGATGGTTTGGCGCATAATAACATCTGGAAACTGTATGAATCCAGAAACCAAGATATCTGGTTTGCGACTGAAGGCGGTGTTACGCAATATACACCTACACGCGGCGGGCTTCCATTTTGTCGGTTAACCGCTTTAGAGGCTGACAAAACCTACACCCAACTTTCATCTAACTTATCGCTACCGTCACGCGGAACCAAAAATGTCATCTTCGATGTGCAGGGAATCAGTCCACTCCGAGAAGGTCTCTCATATCAATTTAAATTAATCGGATTAGATACCCCTAAGTGGACTGACCTTTCGACAGAAATGTTCTCTCTCCTAACAACCAAGACCAGTATATCATCTGACAGATGGATTAGTTCCACAACATCGACGTTAGCAGACGCACAACTCATGAGTGATAGTGACGTTACATATTCCCTTCAAAACCGGAACGGGATTCTGCGTATCCGATACACAGGTCTGAAAACTGGGCACTATAGCTTTCTCGTTAAGGCATTCCGCGAAGACTGGCCCTATACGCATCCACCTGCAGCAGTAGACTTCAATATCTTACCGCCTATCTGGACGAGATGGCGTACATACCTACCGACGCTCATTTTTATGACTGTCGTCTTTGCTTTGCTGGGTCGCTTAATTGTCAACCGACGACACACAGCACAACTACGCAACGAAGTACGCGAAAGGGAAGAAGCAGAAATGGGTCGTATCCGTGCCGAATTGAGTGAGGCACAGAACATCCAAATGGGACTTTTGCCTACAGAGCCACCTGATACAAAAGCCTTTGATGTAGCAGGGATGTCGGTGCCAGCAACACAGGTCGGGGGAGACTTCTTCGATTATGTCACAGTAGCGAATGGGCAGACCGCGATTGCAGTGGCGGACGCTGCAGGAAAAGGACTGCGAGGTGCAATGAATGCAGTGCTAACAAATGGGATGTTGTACGAAGTCTCGCGTTTTAAATCCGAGGCACATGTCATTCTTAGTGATCTCAATGCAGGATTAGCCCCACGTATGTACGGTCCCAGCTTCATCGCACTCAATCTTGCAATTCTCGATGAAACTAAGAAGCAGATTGACTATGCTAATGGCGGGCAACCGTATCCTGTTCTTAAGCGTGGCAACGATATAATTGAGATTGAAAATAGCGATCTTCCGCTGGGCAGTATGAAAACGGTGCAGTATGAATCTACCATCTGCGATTTAATCGAAGGTGATATTCTGATCTTCCATACAGACGGTCTCATTGAGGCACTCAACGCAGAAGAGGAGATGTACGGAACCGAGCGTTTAAAAGAATCAGTTTCTCGGATTCCTGATAGTTCCAGTGCAGAGGCAGTAGTTTGGCACCTTGTTGACGATGTCCATAATTTTGTTGGTGAGGCGGAACAGTATGATGATATGACAATCGTTGTCGTGAGAGTTCCTTAACGCTTCGCGAGCACCCAAATTTGTCAAGCAAAAACTTTGAATCCATACAGTCAAAGTGGAAACTCGCCTGTTATGCGTTCCTGAAATCAATAACCGTCTGTCGGTACTCCTCAGGGATCCCGATGTCAAATCGGCGTCCCTTAACAACATACCCCGAAAAGCCATCTGCCTTTCGCAATTCGTCCAAACAGGATGTAAGTTGGAATTCACCACGCTCGCGGAGGTTATGGGTGATGTTTTGTTCGAGAAACTCGAAAATCTGAGGTTGAATCACATATATGCCGAACACCGTCAAGAAGTGGTCGATATCCATTCCATCTACGTGTAAATGTTCCATTGCATACTCAGGATCTGGCTTTTCGTAAAACTCTGTCACCGAAAGCAGTGAATCCTCTTCTTCCCATACGCCGGTGACGCATCCGAAGTTGGATAATTGCTCGATCGGTGTAATCTTGAGTCCAACGACGCTGTGTCCTACCTGCTCATAAGCCTCAACGACCTGTCGTGCGCAGCATTTTTCCTGATCTGAACCGTAGAGATGATCGCCGAGCATGAGGAGAAACGGTTCGTTGCCGACCCATTCCCGTGCGCAGTAGACAGCATGTCCGAAGCCCTCTTGAACGTCTTGCGTGACGAATGACACTCGACTCCCCAATTCCAGTATAGCGTTGCAGTACGCCTGATTTTCCTTGCTGAGTTTGTTAAAGTGTTCAATCGGCGGTGGCGTTTTGAAAAACGATTCAAAAAGTTCAATATCCGCTGATTGGACGATAAGACACACTTCGTCAATGCCAGCGTTGATGGCTTCCTCAACGATCGCCATAATTGCTGGCTTGGCGCGACCATCTCTGTCAATGACAGGAAAAAGTTCTTTTTTCATCGCTTTTGAAGCAGGGAAAAGTCGAGTGCCAAACCCCGCTGCAGGAATAACTGCTTTTCGGACGTGCCTGCCCGCCTCAATAACCAGTTTCAGACAGGACATCTGTAGATCACTTTCAATAATATCAATAACCTTCTGTTGGCTCTCTTCGTCTTTTGCAATGAACTGGGCAGACCCGTCGCCCTGCGAACCGACCCCCTTGCCACCCCAAATATAGGGTTGAATCGGTTCATAATCGAGGACCTTGTGGAGGACAGGGGCCGTCAATTGGGAAGGACATGCCGGGATGAGGTGTTTATCAAATTCCATTTGTGCGCGGGTCATGAGTTTGCCGACTGCTTCAGCATCTCCATTGCGTAGTGCTTGATATGCCTCTTGTGTAATCTGTGCGCTTAGGGGACCGAGGTAGTGTTGAACATTCTTATCTAATTCGTTCTCGGCGAATGGATAACAGTGATTTAATTGATTTAGTATCAGACGTGTATCTTTACCTGCCTCGAGATCAACAATAACAAGGTACATGTTTTCCGGTACACTGAGTTCTCGAACATCAATATTGTCTCCGTCGAACGTCATAAGGACAGGTTGCTGGTAAGCACAACCTTGGTCCATCCGTCCACAGCGTGAAGGTGTGGTCGTTTCGCCGCGATAGGCATATTCCATTTCACCGCGTGTTGTCATCTTAAGATCATAAGTCCGGTTGAAGGCACGTGCGACTAATACACTGATGGCTGCACTTGAAGATAACCCTTTTTTGACAGGTAAATCGGTGAGATAATTATCGATTTCCAGCCCTTGGACCCGATAGTTGGTGAGAATTTGATACGCGACACCAGCAGCATAACTGAAAAAACTACCTTTCTCAGCTTCCTCCAATAGTGCTGCAGAATCCATTGGCAACCTATAGGGACCCTGGCGTGTGCCATCGCTGAGCGTTGTATTCAAAATCAGACAGGTTGGATGCGGCTTGACCTCGGCATATACTCCCTGGTTTGTGCTGGTTATTAACGTATAGCCTTTTTCGAGCGCTGCGTTATTTCGCCGATGTCCTCCTGCCCAATCACTGTGTTCTCCGAACAGACAAATTCTGCCCGGCACAAAAAGTTTCATAACCACTCCTTCGATTTTAAAGAAATAAAATAGTAAAAGTCCGTTCTAAGGTCGCCTCAATTAGACAGAGATTTGGCAATTTCGGTTAAAATAAAAACTGACCCAAAAGCCTTAGTTATGCTTTTAAAGCTACGGATTAATGGAATCCTGTCGATGTAATTGTGCCCACTGACACCTTTGTTGCCACTCTTCTGCTTTTAGTGTAGTACCAACGGGTAACGCTTCGTTTTTTGCAATTGTAGAGAACACTTTAACTGCAGTCTCGTAATCTTTCTGATGATATGCGTTGATGCCTATCGTGTTCTTCACCTTTAACGCAAGACTTTGATACTGTTGGAGGGTCAGCTGTATGGGTGCTGGTGTTTTCAGTGAATCCTCATCCGCATTCTCTGACTTTTCTAAGAGTACCGCAGCGCGTTGGAAATATCGATTGCTACTCTGCCATGCCTTTTCTTCATGAAGTAATTCACCAGCCAATAGATACGCTAACCACATATCTGGTGCTGTTTGTATACACACTGATAGATGCGCCATCTTTTCCACTGAGTCTCTGGGTTCTACCAGCACAGCGCGGAGCAGGTCTCTTAGAGACGAATTTTTCAGCACTATCTCGGTCAATTGGGGATCCCAATCCGTGGATGCAGTCTCTGGATAAGAGAGTGCTACAATCCGTTTAATACGTCTCAACTCAGTCGATTCATACTCTGTTTCAAGCGAGGTATATGTGTCCAGTGCTTTTTCAGGGGCATTCTTGAACCAATGAATGTCTCCTTTCAAGAGTGTTGCCTCTGGACTAAATCGTGTGTCTTCCTCACCTGCGATACGAGTCGCTAACGATAATGCCTTGTCATAATCTTTCATTCGATAAGCACTGAGCATTAAGCCGTATAACGTGCTCAAGTTGTTAGGTTCAGCCGACAGCATAGTTTCAAAGGTGTGCCCGGCAGTGATAAAATCTTTTCGACCGTATGCCCGCCACGCATCATCTCGCAAGGCAGCCATTTCATGGGCGCAGACCCTCTCAAAAACACTCCCCAGTTGTAAACGGTAGGTTGCATAGGCTATGTCATCGTCCCGCAAAGGGATACTCTCCAAAAATTCAACCCACTCTGCTTCCAATGCGTACAGGTCTTTCCCGTAATGTTTCGTAAAATTACCGGTAGGAAAAACGCCTTTAAATTTTTCCATACCATAGGTGTCAACAAGAAATCGGACGAAGGAACCAGCGAATAGATAACTCCGCGCACCTGCATGCCCCCAAAACCCAAACCCCATGATTCCTGATAAGGGTGGGGCAATCTCCATTTGTCGCATCGCTTTCGCCCACTGATGTCCTGTAAGTCTGCCTTCGTTCCAATCCGCAGCGACTGCGATCCCTTCGTGGAGCCCTATCTTTAAACTCACTTTCAGAGGCGACCAAGGCACGGTAAAGACATGTGCTAATTCATGTTTCAGTACCGGATGCGGAAAGCCTTGCGCATGGATGTGAAACCCGTGTCCGAACGGGTCCTCCACTGATGTATGGCGTGCGCCAATCAACCGCTTTTTTTGTTCAGGAGAGGCATAAACATACGCCCGCACCTTCTGAGATAGTGGTGAATCTTCAAGCGTAAGATAAGCAGACAGTTGCGCGTACTGGAACTCACAATCTTCAGCAATCCTCTCAATCTCAGCCTCAAGTTCACGTGCATAGAAAATTTCAAAATGTGCTGTTTTTCGGAAACCGCCGAGTTTTTCTGCAATATCTTCGCGGGTTGGACGAATACCCAATGCCCCAGCGTAAAACTGGAAACCCAATAAGCCAACGATCAACAGATAGAGTGGTAAACGTTCTGTAATCGGTCCCGCAAGTTTACGCCACCTCAGATGTGGCATCAATCCGGTTCCCCTGCTCATTTCACAAGTGCTGGTGGTAAGCCCCAAAAACAGCAGTGCCCAGAGCAGTGTTCCGGCGCGGGCGATTAGTAGGGTACCTGTTATTGGAATAACGAAATCGTAAATCGGTCCTGGAAAATACCCGAAAGTCCAATGATATGCAAACACCGGTGGGTGAAATATGAGGTTGATAACCACTGGGACGCAAGAAAGTAGAAGATAACCGAGATACGCCAGATATGCCAACCATCGTCTTTTAATCCAGAACCCGAAAAATACGCCCGCTGCCGTTGCGTACAAACAACTGATTAAGGGCAAAATTGCGAAAAAGAGAAACCCTTCACCAAAATTGCAATTTCTGGCACGAAAGGCATTCAACAAGATTATGCCGAGTGGGAGCACGAATAAACTTGTGTTAAATATCAGCGCATTCCAGAAACACCGAAAGACAATTTGTCTCGGTGGACCGGTAAGTGCCTCAGGATCGCGCCTCATTTGCTGCAGTGTTGTTAGTGTTACATGCGCACCCACGAAAGAAATACTGAGTGCCATCGCGGCACAAAATTCAAAAGCGAGGATGTCAAACAGTGGGACGTTGGCAAGTACGAGTGCCAATACGCCGAAGGCGACGAACCAGATCCAATATGAAAATGACCTATGTATCATAGGTTTTATGCGCATTTTTTTTAAAATTTTAAGTAGTGTTTACAGGTCATTTTACTTGGATATCTCCTTTGTGTCAAGGGGTATTTATGGCGGATTATAGAAATATATAGACATTCCTTGAACATACACAAGAACGCACCACCAACGCTGGCGAGGTTTCTAACCTCGCCGACACACTATGTTCTACACTGATACCTCTTATCTATACGGAAATTTTCTTGCAGTTTTAGAAAAAATATGTTAAAATACGGTATAAGGTGTCTGGGTGCGGTGGAACCCGTGCGAAGCAGCACCAACATAACTCGTAAATCAACACAGGAAGGCTGCATTTTTTAATGCACGCGCTCAACAGGAGAAACAACAATGGCAAATGGATTCACACGACTTTTCAAGGCTATCTGGTATACACTGACAGGCCGCGCACATGAATCCGCGGATAGAATGATGGAAAACCCCGAAGCTGTTAGAGGGGCTTATGAAGACATCATCAACGACAAAAAAGGGAATATTCAACGCTATAAGGCAGCAATCGGACAACTTATTGCGCTCGTTGAACAGAAAAAGTCCACGGTCAAAAACCTTACCGATGAAGTCGATCGGTTGGAAGAACTAAAAGCAGGGGCGATCGCCAAGGCACAACAGACCGCTGCTGCGCTGCAAGGCGACGGATTAGCACCGGAAGAAGTCAAGCAGCATGCCGAATATACGCGATGTGTCGCCGCTTATCAAGATTTCAATTCCAGCTTGCAGGAGAAAACTGGTCAGATTTCGGAACTGGAAACCGAAATTGAAGGCGCACAAGCTGACATCGAATCCCATAAACTTCAGATTACCAGTTTACATCGCGATTTAGATAAGATTAAGTCGGAACAATCTGAAGCAGTTGCGGACCTGATTACCGCACGCGAACAAGAGGAAATCGCCGATATGCTTTCGGGTATCAGCATGGACGGCACCTCTGCCGAATTGAGCCGCATGCGCGAAATACGTGAGAAAGCGAAAGCGCGTTCAACAGTCGCTCAGGAATTGGCTGGTACGGATTCAAAAACCGAAGAGGAAGAATTCCTTACTGCGGCACGCTCTTCTAGTGCTTCTGATGAATTTGATGCTTTGATTTTCGGGGCACAGAAAACTGACACAGAGACAAAGGCTGAACCCGCTAAGTCGGAAAAGGATTCAGATTCTGAACTGCCGCTATAGCATGGCTGCTGTAGGCTTGCCATACAAAACAGAAGGGGGCGATAACCTATAGCTGTTAAAAGCCCAACCTATCCATTCCGCGCTGAAGCGGGAATGCTCATCAATTCGGGAACGTCTCGGAGCCTTGTCCTGTCTGGAAATATCCATGATCTCTTCTTCATACACGACGAAGCGGATACGGATTATATTCCTCTCGTCCCCTTTTTAACCCGTAGTTGGGACATTCCCGGATTCACCCTGATAGTCTACGAACTCAACGGACCTATACGATTTGTCAAAGACACTGAACGTGAAAAGGTCAAGCAAGCGTTTAATTTATGGCGAGGGACAACCGAGTCGGATCCGAACATAAACCCGAAGGTAAGCGCACTACGTTCTATTGTAACACCTGATGCTGCCGCTGAGCCTGCTGAGGCATCTTTCACGCAGTACATGAACGATGCAATCGGTAGTCCGACCTTGGCTCTTGAACTTCTACGTCAGTTCTGCCTGCTTTCCCGAAGCACGAACGCGCAGGGAGAAAAGCTGCTATCAGAAAAGCTGATAATCTTCATTGAAGCGGCAGATATGTTGTTGCCAGAAGGTGAGATTCGGAGTTTGTCTCTTCCAGATAGACACCGGGTCAGCATCGTTCAAGACTGGATTTCGGACTCCAATTTCATGAACGGTAACGATACTGTCATCTTCATCACAGAGTCTGCGAGTCTCGTGAACTCTCGAATTATCAGGTTGCCGCAGGTGCTCACCGTTGAAATTCCATCGCCGGGGATGCCGGAACGTCAGCATTTCATTTCATGGTTTAATAACACACCGAAACTGGCGGAGAAACCGCTAAATCTCTGGGGCACACAATCTCAACTCGCGATACTCACGGCAGGTTTATCCATACAGGCATTGCGTCAACTTCTCCTTTCGGCGCGCTACTCTGGCGAGAAATTGGACCCCGATGATGTTATCAACAAAGTGTCTGAATTTATCCAAGGTCAGTTAGGCGAAGATGTCGTAGAGTTTAAAAAGCCTGCACATAGTCTTAAGAATATCGTCGGCAACCAAAAACTGGTAGACTTTCTCAAGACCCAGTTAATTCCGCGTATCACCTCAACGGGTCCCGATGCAATTTCTGGAATGAGCGTTTGTGGTCCAATCGGCAGCGGAAAGACTTTTATTTTTGAGGGACTTGCCGGTGAACTTGACATCCCTGTCCTCGTCCTCAAAAATATTCGAAGTATGTGGTTCGGACAGACAGATGTTATCTTTGAACGACTCAGACGGTTGCTGATGGCACTTGTGAAGGTGCTCATTTTTGTTGATGAAGCAGATACCCAATTCGGGGACGTAGGAAAGGACGCACATAGCACAGAACGGCGTTTGACTGGAAAGATACAGGCGATGATGTCGGATCCACAACTCCGTGGCAACATCACATGGCTCCTGATGACCGCTCGTATCTACAACCTCTCACCCGACCTAAGGCGAGAAGGTAGGGTTGGTGATATGGTCATTCCGGTTCTCGATCCGAATGGAGAAGACCGTGAGGCTTTCCTCCGCTGGACTATCGGCAAAGTTCTTGGCGATCCACTTTCTGAGGAAGCCCTTAAGCGGCTATTGGAGCTGACCGAGGATTATTCTGCGGCGAGTTTCGCATCACTACGCTCCGATCTGGAAGCTGCCAGTCTTTTCAAGAAGGAGCCACAGGCTGTACCAGATCGAAACGGTAAACTGACGCTTGATGAAATCATTGCCGTCGCGGAAGATCGGATTCTACCCGACATTGGACCGATTCGACGTTACCAAACCTTGCAAGCCCTCGTCAACTGCACACGAAAATCCCTACTTCCGGGGGACTACTCCCCTGAGATTCGAGAGTCTTGGGTGAAACAGATTGCGCAGCTCGAAGTCGTGGGTGTTAGAGGTTAATCACCTCTCCAGTCGCTGCCGAACGGTATCCGGCACAGATAATTTCGACGGAATGCGCTGCGAATTCGGCGTTCATCTCACTTTCCACACCATTTTCAACACAATCCACAAACGCGCCGAATTCTCGTTGTCCATCGTCCCCACCACCGACATCTATCCATTGCTGTTTAGACTGCATCCCAATCCCTGCTTGTGTGCTACTCCACATCCCCATCGGATCCAATGGGTGGGGTGACGGAGGTTCAAACGCCGGTTCCGCAGCGAAAACTTCCAATCGGTTCGCTGAAGCATCAAAGGTCAAAGCACCCTCAGTGCCAATGAGATGTACTTTCCGAACACCACCTTGTGCGTGACTCTGCCAACCGTAGCGTCCACCTACAATCGTTGCGGTAACCCCACCTTCTAAGGTCAGGATTAAGGCACCGAAATCCTCAAGACCGCAGTTGCGATGTTCCTGAAAGAAATAGTTCGCCGTTCCACCGAACACACGCTGCGCCCGTTTCTGCGTCAACCAATTCACCATAGACACTGCATAAACACCAACATCAAACATCTCAGGTTTCGCCTCAACGAAACTGTAGCGTTCCAGTGTGGGTTTTTGGATTCTTTTTTCTCCGACGGGTGCGGTGCCGGGATGTCCCTTTGAGAAGAGGACATCGCAATGAACCGCCTGAAGTTCTCCGATGTGTCCACTGGTTAGTGTTTGCTGGACGGTGCGCGCCCAAGTACTATGAATGTTGCTAAACATTTGGGTTCGCACACCACTTTTCGCAACAGCGGTGACAATCTTGTTCGTCCCTTCGGGGTTGAGTGCCATCGGCTTATCAAGATAGACATGCTTTCCGGCTTCCGCACATTTTGCCCCGATGCGTCCGCGGCGTTCCACATCCGTGCAGAGACTGACGATATGTACATCCTCGCGTGCCAATGCCGCATCAAGATCAGGGATGAACGGCAGATTTAATTCCGATGCGAGGGAACGTGCCAATGCGAGCCGTTCTGGTGGTGCGTCCGGTTCATCTGCAAATGCGACCAGTCGACAGCGTTCGTCTTGTGCGAAATTCGAGGCGTAATTTTCTTGATGTGTGCGATGTCCACCGAGTAAAAGGACACCATATTCTCCGTTCTGCTGCATGTTTAGCCCTCCAAGGTTATAGGTTGACCGCTTTCAAGTGACTGTGCGATAGCCTCTGTAAGTGCACCTGAACCGTCCAATTCCGGCGGAACCGCATTTGGATAATGTCTGCCTATTGGTGTTTCGTGGTAGATAACCCCTTTATTACCGACCAACATAATGTCAATCGCTGTTTGCATATCAGCCCGATTGACGCTTAACAATGCCATCTGTCCCCCCACATAGTGAACCATTACTGTAACTTGCGTTGCCCCCGCGCCGCCTTGTGCATAAACACTCGCGGGTGGTGAGGGTATCCACTCATTCGCGAGTGCAGCCACTTCTGCTATTGGTGGCAGCAGATTTTCAGCTTCATCAGTGATGTGAAGCACACACCTAAGAAACACCGGACTCCCAATCCGATCTTTCTCAAGTACAGACTGAACAGATTTTTTAAGCAGTTCCATTTTTTCTCCTCTTTTTCCTGTGAAAACGACTTTCCGATCGTGACATCCCGACTCACAAAACACACCAAAAAATGTTGACGCATCTACGACATTATGCTATATTTTACAAAGACTCGTTTTGGCTTACAACCACGCCAAAATTCTCTCAAATCTAATCAGCAGTTCTCAACCTTTTGGAGGAAAATTATGCCACTGAAAACCCTTGCAGAACTCGTTGCGGAAGCTAAAGCAAACGTTGGACACATCTCAGCTGACGAACTCACGGAGACAGAACAATCCGTTGTTATTTTAGATGTTCGTGACGAACCAGATTACGACGAAGAACACCTGCCAAACGCCGTTTCACTCCCACGCGGATACCTTGAACTTGATATTGACGAGATCGTATCTGACCCAGATACACATATTGTTACGTACTGCGGCGGCGGTACCCGGGCAACACTCTCTGCACACACCTTAAAAAACATGGGCTATGAAAACGTCTCAGTGCTAACCGGCGGCTTTCGCGGTTGGAAAACCGAAGGACTACCAACTGAATCGTCCGATGAATAAGTGTTCCTATGTCGTAAATTAGCACAGATAACAGACCTTGTCAACAAGTTGGATTTTGGAGATCTGTTCTCAGATGCGGTCGGTAGTAGGTTGTCTGAATAGCGAAGCACGACAATCATAGAACACATACTAACGGAGACAACATGCGCAATAAATATATCTTCTTAGCACTTATATTTCTTATGCTTTTCGTCGACGGTAGCGACGGGCAAAAGAAGCAACTTAACGTCTTTACGTGGGCAGGTTACGTCAGTGATGACATCCGTGAAGGATTTGAAAAGGAATACGGGGTAAGTGTCCTTGTTGATACGTACGCCAGTAACGAGGATCTCCTCGCGAAGTTGTTAGCAGGTGCGACAGGGTATGACATCATCATGCCGTCCGACTATATGGTATCAATTTTGATTAAGCAGAACCTATTAGCGGAATTGAATCGCGACAATATACCTAACTTCCAGAATATTAGCCCACTGTTCCTCGGCAAATACTTCGATGCAGAAAACCAATACTCTGTTCCATACACGTTCGGTACTGCCGGTATTGCTTATGATTCAGCTGTCGTTTCGCCTGCTCCTGAGGGTTGGGAGGTACTTTGGGATCCGCAATATAAGAATCAATTCAGCATGCTGGACGATCAACGTGAAACAATCGGTGCTGCGCTTAAATTGCTCGGATATAGCCTCAACACAACGGATCCAAACGAGATCAAAGCGGCGAAAGAGAAGCTCATAGCACAAAAACCGCTCGTCAAACAGTACAAGAGCGAAGCGGAAGAACTCCTCATCGCGGGCGATGTTGTTATGGCACACTGCTGGAGTGGGGACGCATTCCGAGCGACTGAAACCCGTTCTACGATTCGGTACATCATCCCGAAAGAAGGCTCAAGTCAGTTTATCGACGCAGTTTGCATTCCAAAATCCGCACCGCATAAGGCACTCGGTGAGCAGTTCATCAACTACCTCCTTCGTCCTGAGGTGAATGCAAAGATTACCGCTTTTACGAAATATGGGACATGCGTGCCTACGGCGAAAGAATACCTACCAGAGCATCTACGGGAACATAAATTCATCTATCCAACGAAAGAGGTACTGGAATCTCTCGAATGGCTGAGGGATCAAGGCGATTTTACGCGGCATTACAATCGCGCCTGGGAAGAAATTAAGGCAAAATAAATATTTCCGATATTCTTGCCTCGTATTTTTTTTAAGAAGGGTGAACCAATTTACAACTACGGAGGAAAAATTGAGCAGACCTAACATCCTATTTATCATGTCCGACGACCATGCCTCACATGCTATCAGTAGCTATGGCAGTCGGATTAACCAAACTCCAAACCTTGATCGCATCGCAGATGGCGGTATGATTCTCCAAAACTGTTTTTGTGTGAACTCCATCTGTACGCCGAGTCGTGCGAACATTTTGACGGGGAAGCACAGCCATCTCAACGGGGTTAAGACGTTGTCGGATCCTCTCGATGGCAGGATACCGAACGTTGCGAAAATGCTGCGAGCGGACGGCTACCAGACAGCGATGATCGGCAAATGGCATCTGGGACATGGCGGCAATGCGGATCCAACGGGTTTTGACTACTGGAACGTATTACCCGGACAGGGACTTTACCACGATCCGGTGATGCTTGAACCGGACGGTGAAAAAACTCATAAAGGCTACACCACGGACATCATCACTGATTTTTCATTGGACTGGCTGCAGAATCGGGACAAGGAGCAACCTTTCTTCTTGATGTGTCACCACAAAGCACCACATCGTCCGTGGGATTCCGATGAGAAGCACGCACACATGTATGAGGACGAGGATGTCCCGATGCCGGACAACTTTTTCGACGATTATGCGAATCGTTCAAATGCCGCAAGAGATGCGAAGATGCGCGTCTTCGGTCACATGACCGAAAGAGACCTGAAAATTGACACACTCGGTCCACCGCCCGAAGGACTGTCGGAGAAGGAGTTGGCAAACTGGCAATATCAACGTTACATCAAGGAGTATCTACGCTGTGTCGCCTCAATTGACGACAATGTCGGACGGATGCTCAACTACCTTGATGAAGAGGGTATTGCTGATGACACGATGATCATTTACACCTCCGACCAAGGCTTCTTCTTAGGCGACCACGGTTGGTACGACAAGCGGTTCATGTATGAAGAATCCTTACGGATGCCTTTCCTCGTGCGCTACCCGCGTGAGATCCAACCCGGTAGTTCATGCGATGCAATGGCGTTGAACATAGATTTTGCAGAGACCTGGCTTGACTACGCGGGACTCTCTATCCCAGACGATATGCAAGGCACAAGCTTACGTCCTATCTTTAACGGTGAAACACCGGACGATTGGCAAACCTCGATGTACTACCGTTACTGGATGCACCTTACACATCACCATGTCCCCGCACACTACGGGATACGGACGCACCGCTACAAACTCATTTACTACTACGGCGAGGCACTTGGGACAACCGGATCTATTGACGAACCGAAAGAACCTGAATGGGAACTCTTTGATCTGGAGAAGGACCCGAATGAGATGTGCAGCGTCTACGACGATCCGGCATACGCAGATATTGTCACCGAATTGACCGCAGAACTCTATCGTCTCAAAGCAGAGGCAGGCGATGACGAGTAATTCCAATACTGCCTATCACCAATACAATGGAGGCAAAAAATGGCAACTCAGACCCCACTGAGCAATATTGAACCCGGCATGAAAGTTACGGCACAGATGTCGCCAGAACCGAGTGAAGCAGATTTGCAGTTCGCTAAGCAGATGGATGTCGAATACGTTGTCCTCTGGACGAACGGCGAGAATGCAAACTACGACTATTTCATAAGCCGTCGCGAGATATTCGAGAACGCTGGATTGAAGATCTATGGGTTTGGAAACAGCGATGTCCATAACCAGGACGGGATCGTGCTTAATTTAGAGAACCGAGATGCGAAGGTTGAACAGTACAAACAATATATTCGCGATCTCGGTAGAGCAGGGATTCCGTATACGACCTACGCACACATGGGTAATGGTATCTGGAGCACCGAACGTGAGACCACCCGTGGCGGCGCGAGTGCGAGGGGATTTAACCTCGAAGCTGCCCAAGAGGGACACTGGGGCGGGAAACTATACCCAATGCCGCTTTCACACGGACGCGAATTCAGTGAAGAGGAACTCTGGGACAACTATACGTACTTCATTAAGCAGGCGGCACCTGTTGCTGAGGAAGCAGGTGTGATGATTGGTATCCATCCTGACGATCCGCCTGCAGTGCACCTTGCCGGTATTCCGAGATGTATTTTCAGTAGTTTTGAGGGCTATAAACGCGCACTTGAAATCGCTGATAGCCCGAACGTCGGTATGTGTTTCTGCGTCGGCTGCTGGTTAGAAGGCGGAGAACTCATGGGCAAAGATGTCATTGAGTCGATTCGCTATTTCGGTGAACGGAACAAAATCTTTAAAGTCCACTTCCGCAATGTAGATCAACCGCTTCCGCATTTCGTTGAGACCTTCGTTGATAACGGCTATCAGGATATGTACCAAGTGGCGAAAGCACTCCGTGAAGTTGACTTCAACGGTGTACTAATTCCAGATCACATACCGAGCATGGCGGGTGATCACCGCGTCGGAACTGCATATACGATTGCCTACATGAATGCACTCGTAAAGCGGGCTAATGAGGAAGTCGCCGCGTGAAGACATTTGCGCGTGTCGTTCTCCTCATACTGAGTTTCCCCTTGATAGTGTCAGCAGACACGGACAATCTGGGTTGGCCCGATTTCCTCGGTCCAATGCGCAATGGGAAGTCGCAAGAGAAGATAGACATCGCTCCCTGGGGAAAAAAGGGACCACCGGTTGTCTGGCACAAAAAGATTGGGACCAGTTACGGAGCACCCACTGTCGCTAACGGCCGATTGTTTATCTTTGCGCGGCACGGTAATAAGGCGCGCCTCACCTGTTTAGAAAGTACGACTGCGGCTGAACTGTGGCGTTTTGAATATCCGACAGACTACGAGGATATGTACGGCTACAATAACGGACCTCGATGCTGTCCGGTTATTGATGAAGACCGCGTCTATATCTTTGGGACAGAGGGAATGCTACATTGCGTCAGTGTGTCAGACGGGAAAGAACTGTGGAAAGTCGATACAACTGCGCAGTTTCACGTCGTCCAAAACTTCTTTGGTATCGCTTCTGCCCCTGCTGTTGAAGGTGAGTTACTGATTGTCCAGACTGGAGGTTCGCCGCCCGGAAGCCCCAAGGATATTTGGGGCGCGAACGGTAGACCGGAACCCAACGGCAGTGGTATTGTCGCTTTTAATAAGTACACCGGTGAGGTCGTCTATCAAATTGCAGACGAACTCGCGAGTTACGCAAGTCCCATTTTTACCACAATTAACGGTAGACGATGGGGCTTCGCCTTCCTACGCGGAGGACTTGTCGGTTTTGAACCGAAAACGGGTGAAATTGACTTCCACTATCCGTGGCGGCACCCCAAAATTGAATCCGTCAACGCTTCGACCCCCGTTGTCGCTGATGATCTCGTTTTCATCAGCGAATCATACGGGATTGGCAGCTCTGTCGTTCAGGTGCGTCCTGGCGGCTACAAAGTTGTTTGGAAAGATCGGGCGATGCGGCGGAACAAGGCGATGGAGTTACACTGGAACACTGCAATCCATCACGAAGGCTATCTCTACGCTTGTAGCGGTAGGCATTCAAGTGGTGCGGAACTTCGTTGTGTTGAACTCAAGACGGGCAAAGTTTCGTGGTCGCAACGCGTCGATGAGCGCGCCTCGTTGCTTTGGGTGAACGACTACTTTATCTATCTCGGCGAATACGGACGGCTAATGCTTCTCAAATGCACCCCAGACAAATTAGAGGTGATTTCTGAAGCCATCCCCACAGATGAAAATGGGAACCAGTTGCTTAAGCACCCTGTTTGGGCGGCACCTGTGCTCGCCGATGGATACCTCTATACCCGCGGCAAAGATCGCCTTGTCTGCTTTAACCTGCGTTCAGGGGCAAAGTGATCACGGTTTCCAGAGCGTCGCTTCAATGAATCGCTCTCCATCTGGTTCTTCATCAAAATAGTAGACGGTTACCACAGTTCCATCAGGACGTTGGACTGTGCGGGGATAGCCGATATCGTGGTCACCCCCATTATCGCGTAGAACGATCTCTTCACTCCACGTCTCACCATCATCACTGCTCAACTTACCACAAATCCGATGGGGCGCATCCCGATAGCCGTAAATAAGACACAACCTTCCATCGTGGAGACGGGTTAGGGTCGGTGGATTCCCGCCGCTGCCTGTATTTTCCACAGGTTGATTCATATAATTCCAAGTTTGTCCCTTATCATCTGAGGCATAGAGGTCAATCCAGTTTCTCCGATCCTGCCAATCATTTATGGAACTGCCTCCGCCGCGGCAGCGAACCGCTACGAGAATCTTTGAATCGGATAACCGAACACTCGCAGGCATAATCGCAAACCCTTCGGGTTCGGGTCCAATCTGAGATAGCAACGAGAAGGACTCACTGCCATCGGTTGTCCGTGCGCAAAATATCAAGCCCTCCTCACCGTCCGCTTTCGATGCAGTGAGGAATACCAAGCATTCGTCTGGACTTGAGACGAGGTAATCCGTCCGTGCTGCGATACCAGTATAGCCGAACATCGGAAGTCGGAAAGGTCCGTCCCAACTTTGGCATCGGTCTGTAGAAGTATAAAACCACGAGTATGCTCCGGCTCTCAGTCCTGATCTGCTGCCCATCATCGCAAAATCTGGGTGCGTAAAATCGATGCGTTGCGGTGTTTCGTACGAGGCTTCCGCTTCCAGTCTATGGCGTTCTTCTACATGTTCATCTGCGGAAAGTGTACCTCTCGCTGGCAGGCGACACGGTGTTTCCGAGACGTTCCATGTTTCACCGCCATCTAAGCTGCGTGCTTGCATGCCTACAAATGGTTTATCACGGTCTCGGAGATGAAAACCTGCATCCGATTTATGATACCCAACCGTAAAACCGACAACGATCTCGTTGTCCCATGCCCAAATACCGTAATTCGCTGGCCAGCCGCCATAACGACCTGGCTCGCGATAGATTGTAACTTGTCGCATTATAATTTTCATTCTCCTTGATTTCTATAATAGATTTAATAATTCCTGATCGTCATAGGTGAAATTAACTTAGCACACGTGCAGTCTCACGCGATACGATGAGTTCCTCGTTTGTGGAAACGATCAGAATTTTGGTGCGACTGCTGTCCGCCGAGAGGTCAGATTCTCCAGTAAGTTGCTCGTTTTTCACGGCATCCAAATGAATACCACACCACTCCAACCCCTCACAGATCTTTGCACGCGTTATTGGGCTTTTCTCCCCAATACCACCGGCAAAAGCGATGACATCTACCCCACCGAGCGCGGCGATATACGCACCGATATACTTCTTCACTCCGTAAACATAGGTATCCAGCGCAAGTCGTGCCTTGTCGTCGCCCACTTCCATCGCTGCTTCAACATCACGCATATCGCCACTTGTGCCGGAAATGCCCTTCACACCGGAATCCTCAATCAGCTGACGACGGATTTCATCGGTAGAAAACCCTTCTTTATCCATCAGATATAATACAGCAAAGGCGTCCAGTTCACCGCACCGAGTGGATTGAATCATCCCGTATTGCGTTGAGGTACCCATTGATGTATCAATGGATTCTCCGTCTTTGATAGCACAGAGAGACGAACTACCCCCAAGGTGGCAAGAAATAATGCGCAGACCTTCCGCTGATTCGCGTCCGAGCAGCTGCGGTACACGTTCCGAAATATATCGATGTGAGGCACCGTGGTAACCATATCGACGGACATCGTGCTTCTCCACCCAGAAACGCGGGACACCGAATTCGGCGGCGTAGTCTGGGATGGTCTGATGGAACCATGTCTCGAAAACAGCAACAAGTGGGATTGTCGGATGCAATTCTTGAAAGGCTCGGATAGAGGCTATATAAGCAGGGTTGTGCATCGGTGCGAGCGGCGTTGACGCCTCAAGCGCGGCTATCACATCTTCAGTAATCCTTGCTGAACGCCAGTATCCTTTTGCGAGAATAGTTTTGAATCCAACCCCGTCAAGCTGCTCAAGATTTGCGAGACATCCGACTTCTGGATCGGTGATTAGAGCAATTGCGTGGGCTATTGCAGCGGTATGCGTGGGTGCGTCAATTTCGCCTTCAACAGTCGGTTTGCCCGGTACGGCATGTGTGAAAGCCGAAGGGGAATTGCCGATACGTTCAACACCGCCCTTGACGAGGGAGGCTTTCGTTTCCATATCAATAATTTGGTATTTGAACGAGGTACTTCCTACGTTCGCACAAAGTATGCGCATGTAATATATTTTTCCTATAGTGAATTGATGACACTCCTATAAAATATCGAGGTTACAAACCCCTCCCACAAGAGGTAGCACTCCCACAAGAAATACAACTTCTATAAAACATCGGGGTTACAA
Organism: Candidatus Poribacteria bacterium; assembly: GCA_958295815.1. Taxonomy (GTDB): domain Bacteria; phylum Poribacteria; class WGA-4E; order WGA-4E; family WGA-3G; genus WGA-3G. The sequence goes on from OY282374.1 coordinate 3,776,062, forward strand.
ACCTCTCCCACAAAAGATACAACTCCTATAAAATATTCGGGGTTACAAACCCCTCCCACAAGAGAAGCATTCCCACAAGAGATAGCACTCCCACAAGAGACTGATGGATGAACCGAATCAATTACAGGTCGGGGAAACGCAGGATTCGTTTTGCATTTCTCCCCATAATGTCTGCCAACTCCGCGTCAGATAGATCCGGTAGTAATTCTTCTATAACTGTGGTAAGTTTACCGTACCCGGGGTTTTCCAATATCCATGGAAAATCGGTTGCCCACATCAATCGTTTTGACCCAAAGCCACTCAGAAGACCTCGGTGCCATCCTGCCAAATCTTTATACGGAAATTCTTCCGTACTGAAGGCGTACTGACCGGAAAGATGTACATTAACATTTTCAAAGCGGGCGAGACGGTAAGTGGTGTGCATAGTGAGGTTGTAGCCTGTCACCTGTATTTGAGGTCTCCCCAATTCGTCCCAGCTAAATTTGCCTTTTCCTGGGCACACGGCGAGATGGTTTAGCACAATACGAACCTGTGGGAACTCTTGTACCAGGTATGGTAGGAGGTGTGCATTGATGGCGTTCGGATAGAGCCACAAGACATAATCGCGTTCGGCAGCATACTTCCAGATCGGGTACGCTGCGAACTCGCGGACATCCATCTTCGCAAAAATATCACGCGGTCCCCCAAATGTAGAAAGCCGGAATCCGATAATCCCAGTGTCATCTGTTAGTTGCGCCATGTGTTCGGTAGGATTCGGATGCCCGTCTGGAATCAGTCCGATCCCTAAAAATCGGTTTGGATATTCTTTTAGGCAACGTAACAAGTAACGGTGCTGTTCTATGCTCGTACCTGCCATCTGGACAAGGACTGCCTGATCGATCTGGTGTTTTTCCATTTCACCTAACAATTTTTCGACAGGTTCCTCCCGTTCTGCTGGCCAAACGTCTGAGATCTCTCGTGGAAACTCGGCGGAGGCTTTTGTGAATACGTGCAGATGCGCGTCAATCCTTGGCATGAAGTAGCCCTCCTTTGATTAGCCGTCCAAACTAAACAATTTGCGACGTTCCGGGGTCTGACAGTATTCTGAGATGGAGGCATACTGTCCTGGTCCGATACGTCCCGGTGTTCGTTTTTCGTAGATCAGGATAATTGATTTACGCGGTATATCAGAATGATTGTCCATAGAAACATGCCATCCGCACGAATTGAACATGATCGCTGTGCCTGCTGTACCGGGGAAAGTTTTGTGTCCCGTCATACTCTCTTGCCGCATCGGACGCGCGTACGGACCGGAATCCGGTTTATGACTGCCGGGTACGAAGCCAAATTCTCCACCACCGGGTTCGACATCGTTGACGTAGATTTGGACTTTGATGTGGAGCGGATTGTCATATCCCACATCGGGATGCCATCCGGTATAACTCACTGGCCACGGTGCCACCGTCCGAACCTGTGGACCTAATAGGATCAGGTCGTGGTTGGTGAATTCCATTAATGCGCCGTAGTAGCTTGGATAGTCAATAATATCTATAAAAATCGGATCTTTTTCAAGTGGGTTTGGGATATCGTAAAACGTTGCAACGGCTTCACCGGCTTCAACTCTATCCAACCACTCTGCTTTGCATTCATCTGCCCAATAATCGAAGGTGGTTTGAAGCCTCTTGAGATCTTCTCCTTGAATTGCGTTTTCAAAGACGAGATAGCCTTCTTCTTCCCATTGATTTTTTTCTTTTGGTGTCGGTAGAATCATAATTTCACCTTTTTGGCTGCTATGAAGATTAAAGAATCGGGGTTTCAAACCCCTCCTACAAAAGGTGGGGGTAAGAATCGGGGTTTCAAACCCCTCCCACAAAAGGAATGATGCTTAAGAAACTTTGCCTCTCCCTGCGATTTGCCAAATTGCCTCAATTTTATCGCCTCGGATACCTACGAGCTCGTTGTGAAGGTTACTCGTCATCCCTTGGTGAAGTGGAATAACGGAAAGCTGCTCACCAACCTTAAATCGGTGTGAACATTCACTGACATCAACGTGTCCATGTTCAACGGACATGCCGTAAATTTTTGCGTCTGGATGTTCGATGATATGCCCATAAGGTGTCGGTGGATAACTGGCAAACGTCTTTTGCCCACCGTCAATAACAATTCGTTCAGGGGTCGGTGTGCTGACGACTGTTACGATAACGCGAAGGACACACCGTTCAGGCGTCAGCATCTCTGAATTGCCGACGCGAGTCATGCCTTCGTAGACATAAGAACCGCTGCGGGTTTCCGTACAACCGAGTTCTTTTGATGTTGCCTCTGAGCCTGTCCCTCCACCACTAATAATGTTCACAGGTATTCCGTCGCTCGCTAAGCGGTCAAGTGTTTCTGTGATAAAGGGTTTCGCTCGGACGTTGCTCGGATACGTCATTACGCCTTGGAAATCAATACCTTGCATTCCCATAATCTGCTGTGCAAGTGTTTGTGCTTCTTGCGGTGACTGTACGCCACAGCGACCACTTCCGGTATCGAGTTCCACGATAACAGGCACAACACAACCGTCAGCGACTGCTTGCTGAGAGATACCTGTTGCGGTCTCTTCTGAATCAAGTGCGACGGTAATTTGTGCACGTTGGACGAGTGCGATTAACCGCTTAAGTTTGGGTTTGCCGACGATGTTATAAGGGATAAGGATGTTGTCAATCCCGGCATCCACCATCACCTCTGCTTCGCCTAACTTCTGACAGGTGATACCTTGGGAACCAGCGGCAACCTGCAATTTAGCGATTTCTGGCACCTTGTGCGTCTTAGAGTGAACGCGTAGTGGAACGCCGAGTTGATGACAGTGTGCCGCCATACCCTCGATGTTCCGTTCAAGTACATCCAAATCTGCAACGAGTGTCGGTGTATCTAAGTCAGCAAAGTTCATAATTTTCCTCGTGACATGGGGTTACAAGCAGGACAATATAGCCAACAGATTTCTGTGCTTAATTTACCTGTTATGTGCTTTTCTGTCAAGTGATGAGGTATGATATAGGTGGCAGTCAGCGATCAGCAGTCAGTATCGGGATTCGGAGATCCCTCCTACTGGAAACAAAACGATCTTAGGTTTACGCTTGAAGTTTTCTGGAAATCAAGTATAATAGGGACATTTGGTAAGTGCGTATACTGTTTGAGGTTAAGCACAATTTTCTCTAAGGAGAACTTAATAATTGAAACGATTGATTGTAGGGATAACTGGTGCGAGTGCGGGTATATATGGCATCCGACTACTCGAAGTACTCACGAAGCATGAGGATGTCGAGGTACATCTAACGATTTCTTCATCGGGTGCGCGTGCTTTGTCAGAAGAACTCCAGATTGAGATAGATCTCGATAATTTCAAGTTGGAATCGCTTATTGGTGTATCTTCACCGAGAGTGGTTTATCATCATGAATCAGACATCGGTGCATCGATTGCCAGCGGCTCTTTCCGTACTGAAGGGATGATAGTGGTGCCGTGTAGTATGGGGAGCATTGCCTCTATCGCTGCGGGCATATCGCGGAACCTTATCCAGCGCGCCGCTGACGTGTGTATCAAGGAAAATCGTAGACTTGTGCTCGTACCACGTGAAACCCCGCTTAGTTCTATCCACTTAGAAAATATGCTCAAGCTGTCGCGGATGGGGGTATGCGTACTGCCAGCGATGCCAGGGCTTTATCACTTCCCCAAAACAGTGGACGATATGTTTAACTTCGTCGTGACAAAAATCTTAGATCAGTTTGGGATAGATGCAAAGTTAATCCAACGATGGAAAGAATAACCTGAGCTTGTAATCTAACGCGTAACACTGTCCATCCTTACAGGGACCCTTTTGATTGCATTCGATTGTAACGTACCTGCCACAACAACCAGAATACTGCTGGAAGTAGCGATAGACCTGACATTCCCCACAAAACAGCGCGGGCGTTAAATTGATCCAGTAGTATACCAACCATTATTGAACTGGCTCCACCCATGAGGGTAAAGAGAGCAAACTCTGTCCCAAAAATCCGCCCTCGTATTTCATTTGGTGCGTTTTGGAGCAGCAATTGTGTTGAAAAGACCCAGACAATCCCACCACCAACGCTTCGGACAAACCCACCAAACAACACAGTTTCAAGATTAAAGAGAGGCGCAATGATAGCGATTCCAACTGCAGCAATTACGTAACCGAGGCTAATACTTATCCTAAGGGGTTTATCCCGGTCACCGGTACGACGTCGTGCGAGAATTGGTCCAACGCCGCTGCCAATGCCATTTACACAATACATCATCCCTAAACTGAGTGCGCCGCCGACCCCGATAGCGAAATAATTTCTGGCTATATCAACCAGCACGACTTGAACACCAGTGGACAGCAAAAGAGATATTGCTGCCTTATGCATCGCTATAAAAAGAATATCGGGATGCTGGAGCATATAACGCAAAGCAGCGAACTTTGCTCGGGCGGGACCTCCGCGGGCAGCGGATGGTGGACCGGGCAGTTTGATTTGAAGTAGAAAAGCGGCTGAAACGAAAAAGGTGAATCCGTCAATGATGAAAGCAGTCTGGCTTCCCAAGAGACCTGTTATTATACCGCCAATGGCGGCACCGAGGGCAAGCATCACCGACCAAGTCGTTGTACCGAGGGTATTAGCAGTGCCGAGTTCTCTGGCGGAGGTAACATCGGGTAAAATCGCGCTCCGAGCAGGACTGAAGAAACCACTTACCGCGGACAGAAACGCCGAAAGCGTATAGAGTAGCCAGACGTGACTTGCGTCTTGGACAAAAAGAAACCCGAAGACAATGAAGGCGCGAACGACGTCAGTAATGATTAAAAGATGTTTTCGGTTGTAACGGTCTGCACATATCCCAGCAATCGGAGCAATAGCAAAGGGTGCTAACATCCGGATTGTAAACAGGAAACCTACCGCGAGCCCAGAGCCTGTCAACTCAGCGATTAATATCGCAGCAGCGATACTATTAAACCAGTCGCCAAGGAGACTGACGACCTGCCCGGCCCAGAGGTAACGGAAGTTGCGATTGCGGCGTAAGAGTTCAAAATATCCGACCGGCGCACCAATCTCCGGCTGGTGTTCCTCCGTAGACTTTATTGGAGAACGTTCCTGTTTAGACAATTAGAGGTTCCACCGTTCATTGATCGGTTTCTGGTAAACTTCAATATTCCCTGCCACCACCTCTTCATAGTCAACAGCCTGCCCACAGGCATTGGATTCGTAAATCGCTTCACAGATTGATTTTGCGCGGAGCCCGACTTCCGCATTGAGTTCGGGTGGACGGTTGTTTTCTATCGCATCCACAAAGTCGTGGCATTCAAGAACTACACCGTCGGTAAAATTATGGGGGAAGAGTCGTGCTTTCTCTTCGTCTGAGAGGCTTGCCATATATTCAGCGATAAGACTTTCCATGCTATGGCGTGTGCCATCCTTGAGAATAACTTCTGCACCATCAAAAGGTCCGTGGAAGATATCACCGTCATCAAGCAGACATCCCTCACTACCATGGTAGACGACGTGGTGGAAACCGTGACCGACTGCCGCCCATGTACACGTCCAAAGTCCTATTACGCCTCTTTTGAAGTTGATAGTTGCAATCCAAGTGTCTTCTTGCTCATTCTTGACGATCTCTCCGGCTTTGGTAACCCTTAAGTCTTCAAACTGACAGACGCGTCCATAAACGGTATCCGGATCGCCGAAAAGGTAGCGTATGGTATCACAATAGTGTGCACCAGAATCCATCACCATCCCACCACCACCAAGTGTTAGATCAAGTCGCCAATGCCAATCACTCTGAGGATCTGGTGCGCGATAACTGGCATGCTGTGCGGAGAACATCCGCAAATCACCGAGCATCTGTTTTTCGTTCATCAACCATTCTGCTGTGCGCCGACTCGGCATCCGACGGATATTTTCAGCGGTTGCAGCGATTTTGTTGTTAGCTTTCGCTGCTGCAATAATCGCGTGGCTTGCCTTGACGGTAACGCCCATCGGTTTCTCTACCATGACGTTGACGCCGCTGTTAAGGCACTTTATTGCATTGATATGATGATGTGCATGTGAAGTGCAGATGTCTACGCCGTCCAAATCCGCTTTGGCAAGCATCTCATCGGTGTCCTGAAACACCACAGGTTTTTTACCTGTTACCTCTTTGACCCGCTCGGCAAATTGATCTGCCCGATCCTCGACTTCATCGCACATGGCGACGAGTTCAACTTTTCCAGGGACCGCCTGATGAATTGTGAGATAGGCGTTGAGATGGCCGTTTGCCATCCCGCCACAACCGATAATTGCAATCCGAACTGCCATAGTTTTCCCCTTTTCGGCAAAAATACCAGTGTGATATGGGTTAAAGTATCACGTATGTTCTTTTTTGGCAAGGTGTATGTTTTTGGGTTGTGGGTTGTGGGTTATGAGTTAAGAGTCGGGATGCGGAGATCCCTCCTACAGAGGAGCGGAATGACTTTATTTGGTGGGAGTGGTTGAAGTGCTTCCAAGCGAGAGGGAACCATTGAAGTTTCCTCTCGCCTTGAATTGCACTTGTAGCGTCGATGGACCAAATTGGTTTTCAGGACTATGGGAATTCTATTCCATGTTTTCGGCACATCTTGCGGATCTTGTTAATCGCACCGCCTATCTGTTTTCCATTGCGTGTAATACCGAAAAGGTGTTGGCTCACAACACGCCGTGAGATACCGAGGATGTAGCCAATCTCTTCTTGGGTTTTGCCGTTATAGAAGTAGAGTTGGATGCACTCAGCTTGGCGGTGAGTTAGGTGGTTCGCAATAATCTGATGAATCTGTTCCAAAACCGCCTGCCGTTTGAGACGACGGGTTATGGTATATACATCATCAGGTGCTCGATACCAGAGATAGTCTTCTGTAGTGAGCTGATCAAAATATTCCGGTGGGACCGGAATTTCCCAAAAGTCTGGATTAAACTCGGGCATAGATAGAGCGACTCCTCACGTGTGAGGCGACTGCGCCTATGCCATTTTCAATCAAATCGTCGATAATGGGCAGAGGCACCATCGCCGTGGACTGCATATTTTCAGATGAAGTTTAACGCGACTCGTAGTTAACATAATTAGGTACCTCCTCCTTATTTGCATTTGGAGCTTGGAGCGGTGCAAGGGGATCGATGACTTTCAACGAAATGTGCCGCTTGCAACCCTTTCATGGTAGTATACTAAAAAACAAAAAAATATGCCACAAAAAATCTGATTCAAAATGAGGGACAGAGGGGTTTCAACCCCCCGTCCCTTTCCAAAGAGTGCGACACTTGGTGTCACACCACAAGGGCGTAACACTAATAAGTGCCACACCTCCTCTGGTTTGCTAACATAACAAATTCCTCCTTTTTCCGCAATACAGCGGCAGTAGGATACCATTGCCATTTAAGAAATGACAATGATTCGTTTATATACATTTTCGGATGCACTTTTGCACGTTTTTTCTGAAAAAAAATAAAAAATGTGAGTTCGATATAAAAAGGGTCCTACACTTACAATTAAGAAAGGCGAGGTTAGAAACCTCGCCAGCGATGAGAAGACATAGGCAGAAACTAAAAGGCGAGGTTAGAACCTCGCCTACCTATTTTACGGAGAGACCAGCGAAGTAGGAAACTCCACCAGTAGTATAGAATAATCACTGTTCTTCATCAAAAAATGCTCCGAGAGGTGCGCTGAGTCGCGGGGATACAGATTCTTCGTCTATCGGTTTATCGCCTTCCCATTCGTTCCGGTCAATACCCATGATGTAAGCCTGCGTCGAGGTTTCGGTGTAACCGAGGTATCGGAGCCCTACATTCTCAAAACAGGTGAGCGCGGGTCCGTTGTCAGCGGATACTTGTAGCGTGATGTGTTCAGCACCGAGCTGCTCAAAAGCATAGCGAGTCGTCTCAATAAGTGTATTAGTGCCGTACCCACGGGCGCGGTAATCCGGTCGAATGACGACGAATTTGACAGTAACGGTCTCTTCCTCGCGCTGGAGAAGGACAAATCCGACGAGGAAACCCGTCGTACGAAGCTCAATAGCAAGTGCTTGTGTTTCTTCCTGCGCCATCCACCGACGCCAATCCTCCAAAAAGGTCTCAAAGGATACTCGCGCTGCGTAGAGGTGTTTTCTGATGGTAGGTCGGTTTATCCATCCCCAAATTTGACGAAGTTCATTCTCCGTGGTTGGCCGAAGGTGAACACCACCACTATAAAGACGTTCGAGCCGGTACAGTTCACTGCGTAACCCTTCGAGTTGCGCTGAATGTGCCCCTACTTGGGCACCTGCAGTACGAATCCTACGCTGATTCGGACGATCCATGAATTGTGCCTGCTTCACGCGGTTTTGGAAGTATACAAGTTTCTGTTCACTTCTCTCAATGATGCGAAGCAAGTTCTGAATGGCATCTGCCCACTTCTGGGGATCAGCGTCTGCGTCGTCGCGAGTTTCGGTCCGTTCGTTTCTTATCTGAGTTTCGTTCATATCTCCCTTCCTTAAATCCGGATATCCGGAGATAGCTTTCATATCGGAGTGGATTGATATCACCTGTCTCAACTGCGCGTTTGACAGCACAGTCTGGCTCGTGTTGGTGTGTACAAGCCGCAAATCTGCATTCTGGAATATAAGGGCGCATCTCTGGAAAATGGATATCTAAGCCCTGTTCGTCATCAATTTCAAGCAAACCGAGTGTTCGGACACCGGGTGTATCGGCGACGAATCCACCAAATTCAAGGGGTAGTAGTATAACTTCGGTTGTCGTATGTCGCCCTTTATGGATTCGGTCATCCACCTCACCTATGCGGAGTTGAAGCCCCGGTTGTAATGCATTGAGCAGAGAAGATTTCCCAACACCCGATGAACCTACAATCGCTGAAATTCTATTTTGCATCACTTCCCGCAATTTGTCAACCCCGTTACCAGTCACGGTACTTGTATAAACCACTTTATAGCCTAATTCTTCATATAAATTGAGTTCGCGTTGTACATTTTCTAATTTTGCCAAGTCAATTTTGTTAATACAGATGACGGGTTCAACATCAGATGCCTCTGCGGTGACGAGGAATCTATCAAGCATGCGTAGTTTAAGGGTAGGGTGTCGCGCGGCGAAGATGATGAGTAACATATCGAGGTTGGCAACAATGACCTGTCGCCAACCGTCCATGCGTGTACGTCCGAACTGGGTGTCGCGCGGGAGACATTCCTCAATGTATCCACCGTCCGCCGCGGATGCAGTGGTAGAAATACGGACCCGATCGCCGACTGCGACTAAATCGACGTACGGCATCTCTTTTGTTTCGGCGAGTCTACGTTTTTCATCTTCAATGAGTTGGTGACGCAAGGTGCAGATATAGCACTGGTTGCCGACCTGCACCTCGTATGCACCGCCTCGCGTTTTTATTACAATGCCTTCCATAGTTAGATGTGCCTGCTGGAAGCGCGTAGTCTATGCGCGTATCCAGGAAAGCAGGCTTCTACTCCTTTTCGAGAGTAGCGCGGACGCGACGCAGTGAAATTCAGGTTTTTTTGAAAATCGTGTGTATCACGGGAGACCCTAACCACCGGGGTTCCGCCAAACAATGCGTCCACGCGTCAGATCATAGGGAGAAAGTTCAACGGTAACTTGGTCGCCGGGGAGGATCCAGATTTTGTGTTGCATGAGTTTACCGGCGAGGTATGCGACAACTTTGTAATCGTTATCATCTAATTTAACATGAAACAGATTACCTGGCAAGGATTCTAACACGGTTCCAAGCACACGGATAGCTGCATCTTTAGTAGGTTCAGAATTTTTGGGCGTTACATTTACATTTTTCATTTTTTCTTTCTCCTTTATGTGATAATACTTTAAGTTATTGTTACACTAATTTGGATGTACTTTATCAACGAATTGTTCGGAAAAAAGTTGACATAGACACCTAAAAGTTGTAAAATACACAAGTAGAAACTTCAACTTTGCGTTTTTTAATTAAGGAGAAAACATAATGAGCCAAGCGTTACCTCTTGTAGCCTATCCTGACCTTGAGAGCCAAGTTAAGGCGATGGAGGAAGACGGATATGCCTACTTACCGAAGGTTATCGAAGGCGCACAACTCTCGGAACTTCGTGCTGCAATGGACAGCTTAACGGCAAATCCTGAGAGTTTCGACAAGCACGGCACGCCAGAAAACGGGAACGGTTTCCTTAACAAACATATCAATAACGCTTTCAACCGAGATCCAGTTTTCCTACAATATCTCGATATGTCTCCTGTTATTGAGTTAGCAGAGGCAGTACACGGCGAAGATTGCCACGTCATCGGAATGACAGCATGGGTAACAGGTCCCGGTCGTCCCGACCAAGGGCTCCACACAGATTGGCTGCCTATCCCGCTTCCGATGGACATTTTGGAAGATCCACGCGTTAAAGTCCCGATTTTTATTTCAACAGCGCACTACTATCTGGATGATCTCTACGAAGACCTCGGTCCAACAAAGTTCGTTCCGGGCAGTCACCTTTCTGGACAGCGACCTGATGGCGAGGCAGAATGGAAAGGTGCTAAGGAGAAGAGTATCCTTTGTAATGCTGGCGATGTCGTGATTTTCCGGAGCGAGGTCTGGCACCGAGGGACAGCGAACCGTAGCGAACAAACCCGGTATCTACTACAGGTGCATTACGCGAATCGGATGATAACCCAGAAATACCCACCTTATCTGAATCGGTTCCAGTTCAAGGAAAGCATCTTGGAACTGGCAACAGAACGCCAACAACGCTTAATGGGCAACCATCGCCCGGGCGCCTATGATTGATTAATAGCGCGATCTCGCAGCGAACGGCAACCGCCAACAAGGACTAAAGTTCCTTTTGAATAGAAAAGAGACTCCCGGAACACTGTCAGGACGAGAAGTTATCAGCGAGGAGCCGCGGGGGAAGATTATCGCCCTCGCTTTGCTCCTCGCATTTCTTTGGGGTGGGAATTCGCTCGCAATCAAAGTCGGTTTACAAGACTTCCCACCGATGGCACTGGCGTTTTTCCGTTTTGTGATCGGATTAGTTGTTATTGGTGGTTGGTCGCTCTTCCGCCGTATTCAACTTCAGTTGCGTCGCGGTGAACTCCCCCGATTGCTTCTGCTCACCACAATTTTCATACTCCAGATTATCACCTTGAATACCGGCACTCTATACACGACAGCCTCTCGTTCGACTATATTTATTAACGTCTATCCTTTTTTTACTGCCCTGTTCGCGCATTTTTGGATTCCTGGTGAACGGCTTTCCGTTACGAAAACATTGGGGATCGTTGTTGCCTTTAGTGGTGTTTTTGTAGTCGTTGCCCCGAAACTCGGAGTCGGTGAAGCAAGCGTACTTGGGGACCTCATTGTGCTCGTCAGTGGATGCTTTTTAGGTCTGCGGGTTGTTGTGACGAAGTTGTTGATTCAGTCTATTCACCCGTATCGACTCTTGTTTTGGCTGTTGACTTTGAGTCTACCCTGCTATGTCGTCCTGAACTTAGTATTTGAACGCGGGGAACCGATGCAACTGACACTTTCGGCGGCAGCAGCACTGCTGTATCAAGGCGGTGTTATTGCAGGTTTCTGTTTTTTGGCGTGGACATCTATACTTGAGCGGTATAGTGCCAGTAAACTCGTTGTGTTGTTCTTTGCGACGCCTTTATCGGGTGTCCTGTTTAGCCACCTGATTTTAGGCGACGAACTGACGATCAGTCTATTGGGGGGTGCGGCTTTGGTGGCAGCAGGAATTTATTTGGTGAATATGCGGAGTTGATGTGTTGAAATCGTTCACTAACAAAAGATGAAACACTAATGAAGAGACGGTTGATGAGAGATGTCCGGTCTTTTACAATGTACGTTTGATACATGCGCTTGCATCTAACCAGAAAAAATTCACTCGGTCCTACTTCTCCCGTTCTTCAACGATAGCACGACTACCAAGATTATCCTCTGGCTTTATACCTTCCTCGAAAAGAAGTTGCTGAAGTTCTTCTGCCGTGGGGATTTTAGCGTCGAGATCGGGTTTTCCGAGTACCTTTTCAATTAACGGACGCAATCTCTCATTTTGTGCTCGCACGCGGGCTAACAGCGCGACTTGGAACTCTTCGGGTTGGTACGCCTTCATTAAGGGGACTTGAAGTTCATTTAATTCCTTTTTCACCTATGCTAAATCCTATTCATCTGCTCTGGCTATAACTTGAGAATAAAGATCTTGGCTGACTCGTGTTCCCTGAGCGCGGAGGTTATCAAGTATGGGCTTAACAGCCGGAATTATACGCTGGATCTTGGCAACAAGCAAAACACCAACTGTTCCTATAACAGGTAACCGGCGCGCTATTGCCTCCCGTCGCGCAGCATTGTCATCAAGAATTACTTGATCAGCATCTATCTCCTGAGCAAGCACGATAGTTGCACATTCACCTAAATGAAGTGATCGTTGACCCTGAAGAACCCTGATCTGGCTCTTATCGCTTACGGACTGACAGTAAATCCATTCTGCTGCTTTTACTTCGGCAGCCCCTGGTTTTCCAGTTCCCTCAACAACGACTTCAATGTATACCTCTTCTGGAATGCATATTGCGCCGTACACTTTTCGGAGAAGGTCCAACTGATTAATTTTCGAGAGTTCAATTAGCGGTGTACTATTCGTGACAATCTTCATCGATCCGATTACTTACAACCTTGCGTGCAGTCTCAACTTCAACATCCAATTCTCTAGTAGTAAGTTCAGCAAACGGAGAGATGCCAGCTGCAGACATCAAGTCTGAGAGATCCCAGCGGGAAATGTTAAGGAGTTTCGCAGCTCTACCAGCACTAATATCACCGTACCGAAGAAGTTCAAGCACAAAAACTTCTTTTGCCTTACGCTCTGCATCAGTTTTGTGTTGCAACAAACTCTCATCAATTGGAAGTGTGAATGTGAATTGGACTTTAACTTTCGTTTTTGCCATATAGTTTCCCTCACTTATATGCGAGAATCAGACAGCCATTTTTCTTAAGACTTCTTACGTTTTCCATGTAAAATTTTATGATAAAACACCCAAGTATTGTGAAAAAACGAGAGGCGCGTATTTATCTGGACTATCCTACTTATCTGCAAGTTTTATGGAATTGATCTCCCTAGGAGGATAAAACTTCCTTACAATAACCCCAGACATAATACTATACTTATTGATTGATGTCAATCTATTTCAATTAATGACTCAGAGCGATTTTCCCGCTGTGAAAAAATTATTTGCTAGAAAGGAACATTCCGCTATCACAAATGCTGGGTTTCACTTAGTCTATCTGAGATAACGGACGATTAATTCTACACAGATGCCATCCTTACGGGACTAAAGAGACTACACACTCACTTCACATTTTACACACTATAGGAGAAGCGTTTCTGATTCAGAATCCTTTTCTCACAGTAAGAAACACGTATATCTTCCCCAAATTGACGTCCATAGCATGGAATTAGGATACCTCGTCAGTAGTAGGGATACGGGTTGAGATAGAGGAATGGCGAGGTTGGAAACCTCGCCTACTGATTTTAAATGCTCAAACTATGGCTTCGGTAATGCTGGCAATGTCAAGCGCGGACGGTCGCCGAAGTCGGGTAATTCGGGTGGGTTTTCTTTCATTTGGCGGAGGAGTTCCTCTATTGCCCGATCAAGCTGTGGATCGCCTTCCGTTGCATAGTCCTGCGGACGATAGTCTACTTCAATGTCCGGATCGGTGCCGTAGTTCTCAACGCGCCAACCGACATCGACGAACCAGAAAGAATACTCAGGTTGCGTTGTGCCACCACGGTCTACAAACATCTGATGTGGTGAGATCCCGATAACACCACCCCACGTCCGCTTTCCGACCAACAAGCCTAATTCCATGAGTTTGAAACAGTGTGAGAAAATATCGCCATCGGAACCTGCGTTTTCGTTGGTGACGGCTATCATGGGACCGAGGACTGAGGCATCAGGATACGGGTGTGGTGTCCCCCAACGCGGAATGTCATATCCAATTCGACGACGGGATAACTTTTCTAAAAGCAGCTGCGAAACGTGTCCACCGCCATTGTAGCGGACATCGACCAATAGAGCGGGATAACTCACCTCGGCGAGAAAACCGCGGTGAAATTCTGCATATCCGCGCCGCGACATGTCCGGAATATGAACGTACCCGACTTTACCGTCCGTTTTTTCGTGGACATACTGCCGATTTTGCGATACCCATTCGCGATACCGCAGCTCCCTTTCGCTCCGTAGCACTTTGAGCGTAATGACCCGTTTTTCGCCGTCATCGGCATTTTGGAACATGGCTTGGACTTCTTGGTTTGCGAGATTCACGAGAAGCTCACCGGGTGAAACAGTTTCGCTGACGCTTTGTCCTCCGATAGAAAGTAGAATATCCCCTTTATGGATATTGATCCCTGGAGCATTCAGCGGTGAATCCTTTGTCGATTCCCACGCGTCGCCTTGCGGAATGTGTGTGATCCGGTATCCACTGCTCTCAGCGTCATAGACGTAATCCGCACCGAGAAACCCTTGCGCGTAATTCGGTGAACTGCGATAATCACCCCCGAATTCGTATGCGTGTGAGGTGCCGAGTTCTCCCTGCATTTCCCACATGAGATCAGAAAATTCACCACGCGTCGCAATCCTATCAAGTAGTGGCAAATAACGTTGATAGACGTGCTCCCAATCTACACCCGACATATCCTCCGTCCAGAAGTAATCCCGTTGAAGCCGCCACGCCTCTCGATACATCTGACGCCACTCGGCTGACGGAATAACGGAGGCTTTGATCCGATTGAGATCGATCCAACCCGTTTGGCGACTTGGACTGCCCCTACTACCAGATTTCGATTCACCTTCCGCTTTCTTACCAGCCTTAAGAACCCGCAACCGGCTTGCGGTAGAATATACAAGGGTTTTCATATCACGAGAGAGTCGAAAGTTGTCAATACCCGATACGAGGGTCTCCTTTTTCTGTTCCTTGAAGTCGTAGGCGCGGAGTGTGCCTCTTGCCCTACCGCTGTCATCATCGAAAGGACCCATCACATCCTGAGAGGGAAAGGAGGTGAAAATCGCCTTGCCTTCAATACCGGCAATCTGTCCATAATGTCCTCTCGGATACGGAAAAGCGACGACGCGTTGTGAGATGCCTTCCAAATCTATGGTGATTGGCTCAGTCTCTTTTTCAGATTTCTCGTCGGATGCTTCGTCCTTCTCTTTTTCGTTCTCTTTGTCCTTGTCTTCCTTTTCGTCTTCAAATGGACGCGGTTCCGGGACGAAGGGATTTCCCAAAGTTTTCTGCAAGGTTATCAGCAAGGGACGCACCGCTGAAGGGAAGCCGAGATCAAAGTGGAGCGCATCGTAAACTGGATCGAACTCTCGAGAAGAGAGAAAATAGAGGTATTTTCCATCGGGATCCCATGCAGGTGCGAAATCACTGAATTCAGCTTGGGTGACAAGACACGTCTTACCCGTCTCGATTTCGCAGAGTTTGATCGAACGCGTCGTTTCTGTGGACGGGAAACTATATGCGCACCACTTACCGTCAGGGGACCAAGTTACGTCTTGAATGCTCCGATAATGGCTTTTATCAAGCACCCGCATCTCCTGTGTTTCGAGGTCAATGTGCAAAAGCTCGAAACGGTTGTTGATTAGGAGCAGACAGTCGTGTTTATTGTCTTCAGTTTGTGGAGAAACGGCGAGATGTCGAACATGACCGATGTCGAGCGCGTCAAGTCGGACGATATCTGCACTGCCATCGCGGGTGTGGATTTCCAATGCTTCTTCCCCATCGGCATCGGAGAGGGTGACAAGACGTTTTCCGTCGTTGAGCCATTGCGTGGAGCGGTAACGTGTGCCACTACGTTCGCCGTGCTCGAGGACCGCGCCTTCCCAATTCGCCATTGTAAAGGGTTTGCCTCGGACTGTCAGAGCCAATGCATGCCCATCCGGGGTTAGCGCATACTCTCGCATGTATCTTGCAGCAGAGACGAACTTCCGCTGTCTCTGGATGCGAGGGCTGTGGAATTCAACATCCACGCGGGTATCGGTATCGCTTTCGATGTTATAAACAAATAGGTCTGCACCAGCATGATAAACGATATGTGTCCCATCTGTTTGGGCGGAACGGGAATAGTAAGTCTCCTGATGCGTGTGGCGTTGAATGTCTTCGCCGTTGGGGAGGCATGAATAGATATTACCGACCCCTTCGTGGTCAGAAATAAAATAGATACGTTCACCGATCCACATGGGTGTTGTGAAATTGCTATCAACAGGGGCAAGGGGTTGGAACTGCCCATCTCCTTGTGTATCCACCCAGAGTTGCCCGGCTGTGCCGCCTCGATAGCGTTTCCAACGTGCGGGTTCCCGCGTTAATCTACCGATGACAACACCGCCATCATCGCCGAAATCAACATGGTTGGCGGGACCGAACGAGAGACGTTGTGGTTCGCCGCCCTCGGCAGAAATTTTCCATATCCATGGATCAAACGCCAAACCGGCACCACTTGCATAGAGGATATGTTCGCTATCAGCATCCCAATTGACGACAGTAGCGTTGCTGCCTTGATAGGTGAGTCGTTTCGCCTCGCCACCGAGGGCAGGCATCACATAGACTTCTGACGGACCCTCTTCAGATCCAGCAAAAGCGAGTGTTTCGCCATCTGGGGATAAGCGTGGAGAACTCGTTGTTCCAAGGTTCGATGTGAGTCGTCGAGCGACACCACCTTCGATCGAGACTGTCCACAAATCATCTTCACATACAAAAACAATGGTATCTTGACAAATTGTTGGGAATCTGTAATATCCTGACATTCACTCCTCCATGATAGATAAGGGATAGAAGATAAAGGTCTACCCACTTCTTTTAAGCCTGCCGACGCGTTTGGCATACTTTTCACCGAGATGGAAGACCCAAAATCCAAATGGGATAAGTAGAACACCGATAACGAGCAGTAACAACAAATTGCCCATCTGGCTCTCAATTGATGCGTTATCGAGTACGGCTGCACGAATTGATTTAAGTGTGTAGGTGGCAGGCGAAATTTTGGAAATCGGCTGGAGCCAGACCGGTAACACCTCGATTTCGTAATAGATACCGGAAACTAAGAGTAGACCAGACTGGATAATACCGGTTGCCGCTTGTCCTTTTTCCGGTGAGAGTAACGGAAAGATCGCCGCCATTAGACCGATGCCGATGAAAGAGAGACTTGAAACCAAGACAATAGCAGACATCGTCAGCCAATTCGCGTTTCCTAAGTCAATGTGTTCACCGAAAAAGAGTGGCATTATTGCCAGCACTAAAGCGGTGCGTAGCAATCCATATAGAATTGCAAAGAGACATGAACCGACCAAGTGTGTGACGCGGTAAATCGGTGCCATAAAGGTATATTCGATTGTGCCTTCCCAGCGTTCCCAAGTAATCGCATCGCTTACTTCGCGCATCATAATAGAGAAAAATCCCCAGATTAATGCGCCAATGACGAGATAAAGCACATCTTCACTGCTGCCCCGTCCTACCATAATCAAGCCGATTGTTAAGGCATTGACAATAGAATAACTGAAGAAGAGAATTTCCCAACTGAGATACCGTTTTAGTAGATTAAAGTTGCGTTCAATAAAGGCGTAGGAAACAATGGTCTCTCGGATAAGATTCAGCATGGCTTTACTCCTCCTCGATCCCTTTTCCCGTCAGCGTGATAAAAACATCTTCTAACGTAGCGGGGGTCCCATTCTGTGATGGTGCGCTGGCGATGAGTTCTTCGACGGTTCCCTCTGCGATAAACCGTCCCTTGTCGATAATTGCGATCTTATCGCACAACCGCTCAGCCTCCGCCATGTCGTGTGTCGTTAAGACGATGACAGCATTCCGCTCCTGACGGATTTCCTCAATAAAGGCTTGTACATCGCGCTTGGATTTGGGGTCGAGTCCGGTCGTGGGTTCATCGAGTAGGAGGAGCATTGGTGTCGTTAGTAGGGCGCGTGCGATGGCGACTTTCTGCTGCATCCCACGCGATAGGTGCTCCATTTCTTCGTTCATCCGATCTGGGTCAAAACCGAGTCGTTCCAAAATTTGCTTTGACTTTCGCTCGGCTTCGGTGGCTGGAATGCCGTAGAGACGGGCAGCGTAAATCAGGTTTTCTGATGAAGAAAGCCGTTTAAAGAAGGAGGCTTCTACGGAGACGCGGTTCATTACCTGTCGAACCTTCAGGCTGTCTGTTACAACGTCATCCCCAAAGACAGAAATACGCCCAGCATCAGGGGTGAGCAACGTTGAAACAAGGCGGATCAACGTCGATTTCCCCGAACCGTTTGCGCCAAGAATACCGTAGATTTCTCCTATGTTTACCTCTAAAGATATGTCGTCAACAGCGCGGACGACCTCTTTCTCTCGCTTGAATATTTGGCGAATCTTCTGATGAAAACGTGGTTTATTATTTGTCCGCTTGGCTTGGTGAAAATGTTTCGTCACCCCGCGAACATCTAATCCATAGATAGGTTGTTCAACCTTTTTATCTTTCACTAAATTGACCGACCTCCAAAACTCTTGACATTTCATACTGGCTCTTATATATTATACCCAAAATTCGGGAACATTTGGTAATTTATTTTTCGCCGATTTGAAACGCAGTGGTGTGCGAAAAAATAACACCCTAAGAGTAAATTTTAAGGAAGGAACAATGCCAAAAATCAAAGGTCCAGCTATTTTCCTCGCCCAATTCATGCGGGACGAGGCACCGTACAACAGTATGGAAAATATTGGGAGATGGGTCGCTAACTTAGGGTACAAAGGCGTTCAACTCCCGGGTTGGGACGAACGCATCCTTGACCTCGAAAAAGCCGCCGAATCCAAAACCTATTGTGATGAACTGAAAGGAACGCTTAACGAGATAGGACTGGAAGCAACAGAGGTGGCGGGCTACCTCGCTGGACAGGTCTTGGCTGTGCATCCTGCATACGACGTTATGTTTGAGGCGTTCCATCCACCCGGCTTGCGTGGTGAAGAACGGACAGCGTGGGCAACAGGTGAATTGACGAAATGTATCCACGCTTCAGTGAATATGGGGTTGGATGTTATTCCTGTGCTTTCAGGCGGCTTTGCGTGGCATACTGTGTATCCGTGGCCTCAACGTCCTGATGGCATTATTGAAGAGGCGTTCAAAGAACTTGCCGCACGATGGTTGCCTTTGTTGGATCTGGCGCATGATAATGGGCAGGTATTCGCTTATGAACTCCACCCGGGTTCAGACATTTATGACGGTGCGACGTACGAGATGTTCCTCGATTATACGAATGACCACCCCGCTGCCTGTCTCAACTACGATCCAAGCCATTTTCTGCTTCAACAACTTGATTATATCGACTTTATCCGACGCTATAGTGATCGGATCAAAGGATTTCACGTTAAGGATGCCGAATTCCGTCCGACAGGTCGGGTTGGGGTTTATGGGGGTTATCAATCATGGGCTGGACGTGCTGGGAGATTCCGTTCGCTCGGTGATGGGCAAGTGGATTTCACGCAGGTGTTTACGCTGCTGACTGAAGCAGGCTATGACAGTTGGGCAGTGTTAGAATGGGAATGCTGTGTCAAGAGTCCAGAGCAAGGCGCGGCAGAAGGTGCCCCGTTTATCGCCAAGCACATCATTGAAACGACCGATGTCGCCTTCGACGACTTTGCAGGCGGCGAGACGGATACGGCACAGAATCGGGATATTCTCGGCTTGAGCTGAAGATTTTCGAGGTCTGATAACGAAATTGGAGTAAGCATTATGGAATCTTGGAACCGGAAATTACGAATGGGCATGGTAGGTGGTGGACAGGGAGCGTTTATCGGTGGCGTTCATCGCATCGCTGCGACGCTCGACCAACAAATTGAGATCGTCGCTGGATGCTTCTCACGGGATCCAGAAAACACGCGAATCACCGGTGCTGAGTTGTATCTCAACCCGAATCGGTGCTACAGCAGTTACGCAGAGATGGCATCAGCGGAGGCTGTGCTCCCTGCCGATGAACGTATCGACTTTGTGAGCATTGTCACGCCGAACATCTCCCACTTTGAGATCGCAAAGACCTTTTTGGATGCGGGTTTTCACGTTGTTTGCGATAAGCCGATGACCTATAGTCTTGATGAAGCAGAGGCACTTGTCCAACTCGTCGAAGATTCCGGGCTTGTCTTTGCGTTGACGCACAATTATACAGGACATCCGCTCGTGCGGCATGCGCGGGCACTGTTCGCCGACGGTTCAATGGGGCAAATTCGCAAGGTTATCGTCGAATACCTGCAGGATTTCTTGATGGTTCCGCACGAGAAACTCGGTCAGAAGCAAGCAGCGTGGCGTGTTGATCCGACACAATCAGGCATCGGCGGCACGATGGGTGATGTCGGCACGCACTGCGTGAATCTGCTTGAATATGTCACTGGCGATCCGATTGTTGAACTCTGTGCCGATAAAAGTACTTTTCTTCCTGACAGGGTACTGGATGAAGACGTCAACGCGCTGCTCCGTTTCGAGGGTGGCGGTAAAGGCGTTTTAAGCATAAGTCAGGTCGCCACTGGAGAGGAAAATGGGCTTACGCTCCGTGTTTACGCTGAACAAGGTGCGGTGAAATGGGCACAAGAGAACCCAAACTACCTCGAACTCTATCGTTATGGTGAACCGAGACAGACGCTTACCCGCGGTCAGGGCTATCTTTCTGACGCAGCAGCGGCAGGGGCGCGTATCCCGACTGGACATCCCGAAGGGTACTTAGAGGCGTTTGCGACCATTTACGTTGGCGTTGTCGAAGCCATCCGACACTATATTGACGGTGATCCTCTGGAAACCGAGGCATACGATTTCCCAACGGTCCACGATGGGTTGCGGGGTATGCAATTCATTTATAAAACGGTTGAGTCTTGCGAGAACGGCTCGACTTGGGTGTCAATGTAGATAGCCGACAGCCTTCAGTTGTCGGCGGTCAGCGGTCAGAAAAGAAAAATTACAACGTGATTAGCCGGTCTTAACCAAAACAGAGTAGTTGATAACTATTCATAGGAGAGAGCCATGCAAACACCTAACGCTGAACCTTTCCGAGTCGGATTTCTGAACGTTGATTCGTATTCACACATGCCGTTGTGGGCACCGCATATCAACCCGCGTCCAGGTGAAAAAGATACGCCGTTCACAGGCATGCGAATCACGCACTGCTGGGATATTGAATACGAAAAGGCACAAGAGGTCGCCGCGCCTTACGGTTGCGAAGTTGTCAGGAATTTTGATGATATGTTGGGAAAAGTAGACGGGATAATCTCTGGAGGCTACTACAACCACCCGTGGAATCATATTCTCCATGAACCGTATCTTGAGGCGGGTTTGCCGAATTTGATTAATCGACCATTCGCCAATTCCCTCGCAAAAGCACAACAAATGATTGAACTCGCACAAAAAAATGGTGCGACAATTCTTGCGCCATCAAGTCATGAGCACAACGATGCCATTTCACGTGCAAAGGCGTGGGCAAGTGATAAACAGATTATCTGTTACACCGCGACTAATTCGTTTGACGACTACCCGACGCACGGGATTCACGGGGTCTACATGGTCTGTAAGGCGATAGCGGAAGCCGGGAACAAGGTCGTATCAGTGGGGTATCAAACGGACAGTTGGCACAGTCCGCCGGGTGTTATAACGCTTGAGCATGTTGACGGTGACGGACGGCAGTTCTATGGCACGCTCCATCAAGTGGGTGGTTCTTGGGGGACGGTGCAGATTCATACGCAGGAAGCCTACGGCGGCGAGAATTTTAGAATCCATACCGGTACTGGCTATCCGTTTGACAAGACGGAGATCTGGGTTCCGACGATCTGGGCGTTCCAGAATATGGCACTGCACAATGAGATGTCGCAAACCTTTGAGGAACTTTTACACAAAACGAACGTCTTCCTTGCCGGTTGGAAATCGGTTCTGGAAAACGAGGGTAAGCCTGTGAAATTAACAGATGTTCCCGAGGACTGGGAATCGCCTGCTGAGCTTCCGAATCATCCTGACCATGATACTGTGGCACTGTTCCGTAAAAGGTTCGGAGATGCTTAGAATTCCCAATTCCCCTGATAAGAGGGTTAGGGGGTTGGATATTCATTGAGAGCATCTAAGTAATTCTAAAACCTACTATAGTTTACGCAAAAAGGACGTTCCAGTCGTGATGAGACTTGGCAATGTTCTCAGGATTTGTCCGACTCCGAGCGACAAAACCCGGAACGCTCTCTCGCCCGGTCGGTAAACCAATTTGGCTATAGCGTGTATCAACACTCCAACGGACAGTATCGCCTCGGTTCGGAAGTCCACGGTGCACAACCCGCTCACTTGTTAGCAAAATATCTCCAACATCCATCTCGGCGGTGACGATGTCGCCGGGTGGCAGCTCTATTTCGCTGATGCCTTTACCACCGGTGTGCCCAGGGGTCTGATCTTGGAAGTTATGATTAATGAGGTCGAATCGGTGTGAACCACGAATAACCTGCATGCATCCGTTTTCCTCAGCTGCCCGGACGAGTGGAAGCCAGACATTCACAACCAATGTATCACCCGCCTCTTCGGGTATGAGATACGCCAAATCTTGGTGCCACGGGATGACTGTAATGTCTTGGTTTGGCAATTTGGCGCGAAAATTAAACTGCGGATGTGCCAAAATTTCTTCACCGATGAGTGCAGAGACGACATCAAGGAGCGCAGGCGCGGTTCTAAGCGTGAACATTCCGGCGGTTCGGATTTTCTGATCGCGGAAATAGTTGCTCCAGATCCAGTTTGGCTCAGAACAGGCACTCGATACGAGTCCGAGCCGCGTGTCAAACGGTGCGTCATCATAAGTATCCGACGGATCGAGGATTCCGTGTTTGACTGCTGCCTGTACGCCGTCATCAACCTGTTGGGATAACTCATCAATCAAGGGTTGAAGTGCCTGATTTGGGAGCAGATTTCGGACAAACAGAAAACCGTCGTCGTGGAATTGCTTTTTTTGCTGTGGTGTGAGTCCATTCTGCTGAGGTGCTTCTGAATTGCGTTGTGTAGACATGGCGAATCTCCTAAATGAAAATTCGGTTATGAATGCGCTGGTTGAATTGGGACAGCACTGCCAATTTCACTGGATTTCATCGCGCCGTCAAGCATCTGCATTAGCATCACCGCTTGCGAACCTGGGTTGAGTGGTTCGTCCTCTTCTCGGATCGATCGGATGAATTCCTGTGCTTGAAGTGTTATATCATCTGCTTTTTGAGGAGGTGCTATGATCGGTTTGACCTTAACGCCGTCGGGTGTTCCAACCAATAGTTTTCCACTCTCAAGTCCTCCCTTCGTGCCGTAGAGGTGAAACTCCTGAACCTCGCTTTTGACAAGATCGCTTCCCTTTGCTGGGGCATGTCGGTTTGTGGTATTCAGCGAAAATGCAACAGCAAAGTGCAAGGTACATCCATTCTCAAACCGCACAAACCCGCTTGCGGCATCATCTGCAGTGTAGGTTTGTTCAGGGGGTGCGAGATCGGAGAACGTACTATAGAGTCCAGCCATAACCTCTGTCGGTCGTGGACATCCCATCATAAACCAAACGTTATCAATAGCGTGAATGCCGAGATCGAGTAGGACACCGCCACCCTTTGCTTTATCGTGCCGCCACCCGCGTGCGGAACACCACCGTGTGCGTATCCACCGGGTTTCAGCGTAGTATACATCGCCGAGTTCTCCGGCTTGCACAAGTCTGCGACCTTCCATCAGTTGGGACGTAAAACGCGACTGCCGGACAAACATATAGGTTAGTCCCTTGTCTTCGGCAAGTTGTGTGACGGGTATTAGCTCAGCGGCATCATTTGAGGGTGGCTTTTCGCAGAGCACATGCAGCCCCAATTCGATTGCCTCTTGTGAAACGGGAGCGTGCATCCACGTCGGAAGTCCAATGCAGACTGCGTCTAAATCGCAGGCGTCAAACATTTGCTTATAATCGTCAAAAACGCGGACACCTTTAAGACCATCCAATACTCTTTTCCTGCGAGTCGGGTCCGGGTCTGCCAAAGCAACGAGTTGGACATTCGGTTCGCCAGCGAGAATAGCAGTTGTGCTACCAATCGTTCCTCCAACACCAATGATTCCCACTTTGACTGGATCTTTCATGTACATCCTCCATCCGATAAAATGACACAAGAAAGGTCGGGATACAAACCTCTTCTACAAGTATTCAACAAAGGCTTGACATTTCTTGCGTCTTGTTATAGCGTACATTCAATCAAGCCTAATCTGGCGATTCGTCAAATTTCAATTACCTAAATTGCTTCTGAGGGCTTGGAACGTGTTTAAGACGTCATAAGCCGTTGTCCACAGATGTCCACACTTCCAAAAACAATCTACAAGGAGGAAGATTTCTTATGTATCGTTACCTTTTCTTACCGATTCTCGTGCTACTTCTTGCTGTAGGCCCAGTTATTGCTGCAGGCGAAAAATTGTTGCTCGTTGGCTCCGGTGAACCCGATCCGAAGGACATTCTGCTCGTAGACTATCTTGAGGAGTGGGGTTATGAAATTGAACTTCGCGAGCACTTGGCGAAGCATCCCGGTAATCTCGCTGGCATTGACTTTGTATTTATTTCGGAATCAACGTCAAGTGCTAACATCCTGGATGCTTACAAAGATTCAGCAATTCCGGTTGTCAATGCCGAGTCGTGGACTTACGATGATATGGGATTTGCCCCAGATGGGACGTTTAACTCCGATGCAGGAGACGACTTGACTATCTCAATAGTGACCACCCAATCACCGAAGGCTTCAAGGACAAAATCACAGTCAGTAAACCAGCAGCAGCACTCATGACCTGTAATGGCTTTGAAGGCGATATTGACGTATTAGCTGTACGCGCCGATAACGACGATTTCGTCGCTATTTCTGTCTATGAAAAAGGTGCAAAAACGATTAAAGGATCCACGAAAGCGATACACGTCAACATCTGGCCCCATTCCACAGCCTGGGAGATGGTTACAGATGATGGTTGGGAACTGATCCACCGTTCAATTCTCTACGCCTTGGGTCAGATTCCGTTTGACGTCGTACCACAAGACAAACTTGCTGTCACTTGGGGACAGATTAAAGCTTCACGTTAGATTCCACTGGCGGGGTTGGTAGTCCCTTCTACAACAAGGATGCTGACCCCGCGTCCAGAAATACCGAGCAGTCTGTGTGCGTCTGCAAGATTGAAGCCGGGTGCATCGGTGTTATCTCACCATGCAAGCAATTCTGTACGGCTTCCGCTTTCCGTTCATCTGGTACAGTGCATACAATCGTCTGCGCTTTCATAATCTGGCGGATGGACATCGAGATCGCCTGAGTCGGCACGTCATCGAGTCCTCCGAACCATCCCTCACCGACCTGCTGGAGACGACACGCCTCATCTAATTCAACGAGAATATAGGGATCCTCCGTCTCAAAATCGGCTGGTGGATCGTTGAATGCGAGGTGTCCGTTCTCACCAATACCGACGAACCCAACGTCAATCTGATGTTGCGAGATAATCTGATTGAGCCGATCACATTCGGCTTGAGGTACGTCTGTCTCTCCATTCAGAAAATGTACGGTTCCCGGCTGAACGACGTCTACAAGCCTTTCTCGGAGGTACTTGCGAAAACTGGCGGGATGCGTCTCAGGAATGCCTATATATTCGTCGAGATGGAACATCGTTGTGCTGTCCCAATCAATTGCTTTGTCAGCAGTGAGCGCGGCAAGAAAGTCAAACTGGGACGCACCAGTGGCTACGATGAAACTGGCGTGTCCATTTGTTGCCATTGCCTCGCGTAGTTTCTGACTTGCAAGATGTGCTGCTGCTTCGCTGGTCTCACGTTTGGTTGTTGCTTTAAATATATTCATGCGTTTAGAATTTTCGTGAAATCCCGTTTCCAACTCGGCGAGAGGGCGGGTATTTTTCTGGCTTTCGCGATCTTTTCGTGGTTGTCGGTATCAAAATAGCGAAGGTTAAGTATCTCCGTGACGCTCATCGGTTCCGATGCAACATCAATACGCACAATAGTATCACCGGCAGCGATCTCACCTTCTTCAAGCACTCGGAAATAGAAACCTACACGTCGGCTCTCTAAAAACTGTTTGGGAAATTCTGGGAGTTCCATTTTGTACGCCAGTTTGAAACAGGGGACACGCGGTTGTGTAATCTGCAATTTTACCGTGGAACCTATCTGAAAGACATCGCCCACGTGAACAACCTTTTCCAGCAGCCCTTCAACGGTAAGATTCTCGCCAAACTGCCCATAAGTTAGGTCGTCTCTTTGCAGTTCCTGCTGCCAGTGGGCATAGTGTTCAAAAGGATACCCATAGATGGCTTTATAGGTGCCGCCGTGTACGCGCAGATCACCCTGTCCATCACCGTCAATGTTTTTTTCTCTAAGCATAACGGTGCCTGACACGGGTTCTTTGAAGATTCCAGTCCGAATAGTCTTACCACCGTATTCAATAGGCTTCGGTTTTGAAACGTTTATAGATAGGAGTTTCATATAGCCTTTAGTATACGGATTTCTTTAAGTTGTGTCAAGAGAAAGAAAGTTTTTGGTTATTGGTTATTAATGGTTGGAGTTAGTAAACGCTACAATGGATATATCGTTACTACAAGAAATGGAGAGTAAGATAATATAGATTTTCAGTGTAGGTATGATTGAGTCTCTGCAACTTTTTTGCCGTCATGCAACTTTCGGCTTTTTAAATCGCGTCATTAATAGTAACAGCTGTTTGATGTTCGCGCGTAAAAAGCGCGTATCCGTATCTCACGTGGGAGAAATTTAATGAAAAACGAAGACGCACGGTTGGTTTACCGTTTCTTGGAAGGCGACGAGGGTGCCTTCAGCACGCTGGTAAAGAAATACCAGAAGAACGTTCACGCCTTGGCGTGGCGAAAAGTTGGCGATTTCCATATCGCTGAGGAACTTACACAGGACACCTTCCTCAAGGCATACGAGAAACTCGCCACGTTGAAGAACCCGAGTCGATTTGCCGGATGGCTCTATGTAATTGCGAATCGGCTTTGCATAGCGTGGCATCGAAAGCAGAAACCACCGATGGAATCTTTAGAAACCACGAGTGGCGAAGAGATAGAAGAATCATCTTATCGCCACTACGAAGATAAACAACGCCAGGAAGCCTCTGTTGAATACCGTCGTGGATGCATCAAAAATCTTTTAGAAAAACTACCGGAAAGCGAACGGACAGTCGTGACACTTCATTATCTTGGAGAAATGACGTCTAAAGCGATTAGCGAGTTTTTAGGTGTGTCCCCGAACACGGTTAAGAGTCGCCTCCAGCGCGCACGGAACCGTTTAAAGGAGCATGAAGACATGATACGCGAGACGCTTGGCAGCGTACATCTGCCCACAACTTTCACCGAAAACATTATTCGACGAGTCGCTGACATAAAGCCAGCAACTCCCACGAGCAGCAGACCGTTAATCCCGGTGGCACTCTCTGCCGCAACAGCGATTTTCATCTTTCTAATAATGGGTGTAGGCTCTCAACACCTCGCCCGTTTCCAGAAGCCGTATAACTTGAACGCACAATCGGAAACTACTGTTGAGATCATTGACGCACCCATCGTCCTCGATACAAAGGCAAAACCGGATTTACGGAATCAATCAGGACGTTTTGATACAACTGGTAAGAGCAACGGATCAGGTCCGCAAGTTTCTGAACCCGTTATGCTTGCCGCTGCACAGGTAGAAAAGGAGACGCGTCCGTCAACGGAGCAGCAATGGATACAGGCAAGCGGTGCAGAAAAAGCGGGCTCAATATCAGGCTTGTTGCTAAGTTCTTGGGCAGATGTCTATGCGGCTTCGTCAATCGGTATCTACAGATTGGCACCTGGTGCATCTGCGTGGACCTTTGTTAGTTCACTTGGTGCACCTGATTCTCTGAAGACTCCTGTAGACTACCACGGAACACCGATGACAGAACGAAATAACCTACTTTATCTTGTTTTTCCTGATGAAGTATACACTTCAAAAGATAGAGGCAAAACATGGGTCAAACTTGGCAATCGTCCAAAGGGGAATGCTCTCGGACTGGCAGTAACAGACGATGGGTTATACCTTGCCCTTAGAGATCAAGGCATCTTCCGATCTACAGATACCGGTAAACAGTGGAGGCTACTAAATAATGAAGAAGCGGGTAGAAATGTTCTCGCAATAGCTGCCCTTGAAAACAGAGTGTTTGTCGGAACAGGTCGTGGTCTCTACCGCCTGCATGCAGAGACGTGGGAGAAACTACCAATAGATACCACGAAAGCCATTCACTCTTTGTCAGTCTCTGGAAGCAATCTCTATGTTGGCACAGGACCCGACTTTTCTTTATTCGAAAAACCTCAAGGCAGAATGGCGTACGTTGGTCAGCTTATGGGCAACGCCAATGCAAAGGCATGGGAGGTTTTTCACTCAACAGATGGCGGCGAGTCGTGGACGGATATAACACCAACAAGCACATCTCTGATGATGAAAGCTTCACCGGGTGTTAAAGTGTTGACAACCGGAAAAGCCATTCTGGCACTGGGAATAGTGAACTTCCGCTCAACAGACGACGGAAAAACATGGACAGAATTTGGCTTTGACTTCAAGAAATTCGACATGGATTCGATGATGAGCGCCGTGACACTAAGCATGTTTCCTGCCGTAGCAGTGGACGAGAACACCATCCTTAAAGCCGGAGCCCTTGGCGTTCATCGCTCAACAGATGGTGGCGAATCGTGGCATTCGTTTACAAACGGGATAGTGGGGACCAGAATATTCAACTTAGTGGGATTCAACAACGAACTCTACACGAGTACCACCAGAGGCGTTGCCAAATCCAACGATGGTGGTGAGTCGTGGAAAAGTATTCCGATGAATTCTGGCGAACTTACCCTCAAACCTGCAGAGAAATCCCCTATTATGAATCTACTGCTTCTTCCAAAATTAACAAGCGCTGGTGGTACGCTTTATGGGGTCGCGTCTGCTTTAGCTCCAGAGCATAAACTTCTCCTCTTCCGTCTTTCTGCAAGTGGCAATGTGTTAGTTCCTATCCAAGAGACGCCTGTTCTTGATAAAGATTCTTCGATAAAAGAATTGGCAGATATAGATATAACTCGTGATCTCAACAGACTCCCTGGTGCGTTTGCGGTTAGTGGCGAAACGTTCTATGTGGAATACATGCAGAAACTGTTCAGATGGGAACGTGGTGCGTCGGAATGGTTTAATACTGGATTGGTAGATACAAGCGAAAGCTCCGTCGAAAACCAAGACTATATAAAAGGCTTTAAACTTACTGTGTCTGAGGAGACCGTCTACGTCGGAAAACGCGATGGACATCTCTTTCAATCCTTTGATAGTGGAAACACATGGAAAGATTTGACTTCAAATCTACCACTACGTTTTGAGCAGTTCAACGCGATAACCTTTGCGGGTTCAACAGTTTACGTTGCCACTGACGCCGGGGTCTTGACCTCAGAAGATGGTGAGCATTGGCGCGCAATAACTGATACGGCAGGAGCACACACGCCAATAGATCAAATAACTGTGGTTGGCATGACAGTTTACGGTGCTGGTGGTGATGGGGTCTATCAATTGAATGATCGTGAGGAATGGGAACAGATCTCGCCGGAGGTGCCGGACAGTGCCATCTCTCTCGTGATTAATAACGATAGACTTTATATCGCGACTGAACATCGCGGGATGTTCCACGTTTCCCTTGATAAAGAGCGATAGAAATTTAAAGCCGCTGATTTCATTCAGAGTCTCCAACAGAAAGGTGGTTTTACCAAATGAAATCACCTTTCATCAATAATTCAAAGGAATTTGTCGGGAAACCCAACGAAAATGACATAGTTATCGTTTATCAAATGGCTCTGCAGGGCTGTTGTGAGAATGCAATGCAGCATCAGATGATGAGCGATGGAAACACTGTCAATTTCACGATATCGCCGTGTTTCTGAAATGGACTGACGGCGATTTTTTCCGGCAAAAACCGCAGGAGATAGATGATGACTTTAGCCTTTGTATCGCGCCTTGTCCTAATTGTGACGGTTATATTTGCTATGCTCTTGGCGAATGTTTCAGTCGCCACACCAATCGAAACAGTAAATAATCCGCCTATCCGTGAAGAAAGCAGATCCTTCACTGGACTCCCAACCCTTGTCGTAATTGGTGTTACCTCCTTTGGGCGTTGGCTAACACCGTTAGACGAATGGCAGGCTGAAATTCATAAACTTACTGAGGACGAATTGTTCGTTAAACGCTGGATGTTAATCAACTACGATCCCGCGTCCCTTGAAAGGGCAAACAGAGCAATTTCGATTATCCAACAGCAAAGAAAAGCCGTTGAAAAAAAACGTAAACGATTCTTGTGGTGGTATTACCCCTCTATAACCGTCATCGGAGCAGGAGCAATGATGCTGACCCTCTGGTTTCAAAAAGATTAAGTATACGCGAAAAGTGAACCCAAACAACAAGGAAAAAATCTAAATTCCGTTTTGCAATTACAGCCAAGTTGTTGTGGGAATTGAAGAATTCTTTACAGGGTTGGCTGTTTTACAAGTTAGCGAGTATGTCTGCAGGCTCACTCACTCGCAATGGACAATAAAAAATGATTAAGAAATGTTTAGCCTCATACATCACCGCGTTGATACTTCTGACAATGCCTCTATTTGTCTGTATAAACATAGCAGAATCGGACGCGGCGCAGGTAGCAGATAGACTATCAAATAAATCTCTGAGTGCATCAATTACAGTTCCGAATGATAGCGTTCTACGTATAATTCCAGAAAAAACTTTAGGACTTATTTACTGTCCCAACCTGCTTGAATTGGATAACAGAATTCGCAGGCTGCTGATAGAACTCTCCCTCCTAACAGAATTATCATACACCCTTCCAACAGAAGCGTCCGATATACCAACGAAAATCCTATTGAATATACTGGAGACTCAATTTGAGATTTTAAGTGAATTGGAAGAAATGGAATTGGATTTGCACCAAGATTTTGCAATTCTTCTTACCAGTTTGAAGCCTTTGCATCTTTCCGTACTCGTGCATTTAACAGATCCAGAAGCAACGAAAGAGATTATTAAAGCGGTAACGAAAGAAGACGCCCTGACGCGATATAAAGATGTAACCTATTGGAACGACAAAGAGGATGGCGAGAACTTCGCTATTTTGGGGAACATCCTCGTTTTCTCAAAACAGCCCAAGGGCTGCGAAGATGTTATTGACACCTACAACGGGACAATACAGTCTATTACAGAGAACCCGGATTATATCTTTCATCTCACCAATATTTTGGAAGATGCTGATCAACTTGCGGTTTATTTTGAAATCGAAAACGCTATGGCTACCCTCAACAGACCACTTGAGGAAGAATTTGAATCAATGATAGCTAACCTTGAAGATGAGAACAGGGATAAAAATCCGATATTGGAGATGATTGCGCCAGTCCTTAAAGGTATGTCTGGAGCAGATATAGCGTTCATTGAGCAGGTGCAATCTGTAAATGCTCGGCTTCAAGTAGAGGGAACCGATGTACAAATCAAACCGTTTCTGAAATTCACAAGCGATAGTGAGTATTTGGAAATGCTACAAGAGGGCTCTGACGAATTGGCGTTTCTCGGTGAACTTCCAAGCCGCGCGTTTATGAATGCCGCCTTCCAGAGGAGTCCAAAACTTCTCTCCGAGTTAAGCGAAGTTTGGTTTGATTTCATTCCAACAAATACGCCAGAAGAACGAGCGCAGCGAGAAGCACTCCTTGAAGAGGTGAAGCCTTTTCATGAATCTTTGGCAAACCGATGGAGTATCTCTCTGAATAATTTAGGGGACCCCTCCACGCTTGTGTTCACCTATGAATTGAAAGATGAAGAAAAATCAAGAGCTTATATGGACGAGATATTTTCCGAAAGACTGAAAGATATACGGGCTTATCAGGGTAAGCGGATTATGCACAACGGCGTTGAGATTAAAAGTTACATCTTTCCTAACTTTAAAATGCTTCGTGTAGAAGACTTGCCTGAAGTTACCGATTCGACATCGTCCGCACAGCGTTGGTATTATGCGTTTACCGAAGGACAACTCATTTTTTCGATGGGGAGCGGTCCAGAGTCAATTCAAATGGCTCTGGACAGGAAAGCAGGAAGCGAAGAAAAGTTTTTTGACCATCCGAGTTATCAGAAACTTGTTGAAAAACTGGGAACTGACAACAATATCTTCCTTGCAATTTCCCCAATCATTGCAGCCAAAACCGGGTTACCAAGGATGGCAAAGAATGATCCGAATAACGCTGCGGCACTACAACTGCTTTCAGGCATGCTGATGGCATTACCAGAGAATTACAGCGTTGGCATCACCGTTAAAGCAAAAAATAACGGCATTGATGCGAACCTGCTTATCAACCTCGGAGACTTCAAGCAGCTCACGCAAGCACTCGGAATGATGTTTCAATAGGTTCACTCTAACTCGCTCATGCGTATTTTGTGGGGAATCTTTTATCAACTTAAATGGTTGCAAGCCACCTCAAAAGATGGTATTATGGCTTATAATATTTAACAGAAAAGGAAATATGAAATGAAGAGACCGGCTTGCCTAATCATTATCGGTATAGGTGTTGTACTTCTGGTTGCTGGAGTGGTATTTGTTGTCCCATGGTTCACCAAAATGTTCGACGAGATGGAACAAATATCCGAGCAACACTATCAATATATTCATGCATTAGAAGGAGCTGCAAGGGAACCACTGACTGAAGCGCAAGAAGAACTATTATCTCTACTTCTCGAAGACATAGACGGAACGGACACATCCGAAGGTCAAAACGATTTAGAAGCGGTTTTGTCAAGTGAGTTCTATCTGGCATATCTAAAAGATCGGGACGGCGAGGACTACGCAGATTATCCAGCATACATCGCCGCAATGCCGACAGCAAGTATGAAAACCGTCGCACTCTCTCGTGTTAAAGCTATTCTTGGATCAGATAAAGAAGATGAAGAATTAGAAATCTGGACGAACTACTATTTCAAGCTCCGAGAATGGGGGACAACCGTCGAAGACCCAATTAGCAACACGGGGGAACTCCAAGAACTTCAGGAAACATATTTGATAGAGCCACTAATGGTGGGGGATTCAGAGATATCGGGTATGCATACCAAAATTGTCCAAATCGGTATGTCTTCTATATTCATGATAGAGGACAATAACGTTTTCAAAAACGTCTGGAGAGAACGCTTAGAGGCGGACGGAGAACAGGAAGGACTTCTGCGGTGTGCGATTGCTTCTCCTGGTGAGTTTGGGCTTATGCGTTCGTTTTTTGCGGATATGCGTGCATTCCAAGAGTGGATTCTCAGACTTCCAGAACCTGAAGAAGAGACAGAGGAACCGTCGGAGTGAGGACAGATACCACCCCTACGGGGCTTGGATCTCTTGACGACGCGTTTCTACATAGATACCACCCCTACGGGACTAAAACTGCAAAGTTCCAGACAATAAATGTGTCTAATTATCCATGCTCCGTTCCACCTAAACTACCCCTAAAATTGAACTTTCGTTACTTAAGGTCTCTTGCCAAGATCTCGATTAGTTCCGCTAAAGTCGGGAACTCATCGCGTGCCTCCGGTGGCAGATCAGCAAGGTGTGTGCTACCCACGAAACGATACATATCCGCAGCACCCGTTAAGATGTTCGGTGTCAATCCGACATGTGCAAAGGTCGCTGAAATTTCCTCCATCTCGCCGAT
This sequence comes from Candidatus Poribacteria bacterium, assembly GCA_958295815.1. Taxonomy (GTDB): domain Bacteria; phylum Poribacteria; class WGA-4E; order WGA-4E; family WGA-3G; genus WGA-3G. The sequence goes on from OY282374.1 coordinate 3,809,784, forward strand.
CCAACGTTTCGCCTTGGGTGGCATACCCGGCAATCCTCTTTCCATCCGTTCAAAAAGAGCTGACTGACTCAATTGGAATTCCGCAGTGAGTGCCTCTGAAACCCCTAAAACAGATGCTGCTGTGAGCAACTCGGTGCAGAGTGCTGTCAACCCTTTTGTCAGTGAGGCGTAGCACATCTTAATGGCAGAGGCAAGACCGATTTCGTCGCCGAGTGTAGGTACATCTAAGCCGTAATTGCTGAGTTCAGAGAACGTGTCAAGCTGCGGTCCAGATGCGTAAAATCGGGTCGCTCCTGGGTTACGCGGCGGTGGACCGATGATGGATGCATCGACGAACGTACCTCCTGCAGCGGTAATAATATCCCCTAATGCACGGACAGTTTGTGGTGCGATGGCGTTGCAGTCGGCGTAAGTTAGGGTTGTATCCACCTGTTGGAGTGCTTCTGCAACTGCGGTCGCTGCGGATTTCGCCTGCGCTGGCACCATGATTGAAAGGATAAGATCCGCCTCGGTTACCAACTGCGGATACGTCGGGATGTCTGCAATCCCTGCTTTTTCTGCAAGCTGCCGGGTGCGCTGACTCCGTCCTTGCAAACAGGTGATAACACGTAAACCGTTTTGACGAAGGACATCCCCGACGGTGTGTCCCATATCACCAGGGCTTAAAATTCCAACAGTGCTAAGCATAGATTAACTCCCTATTCTCAAATATGAACGCCAACACTAGTGAGTGCCTTGAATACTAATATTGCACCGAGTAGGATGACGACAGCGGCACTGAAAATCGGTAGGCGCTGCAACCAGACCCCTTCGCCTGTGAAACGCCCAATTAACGGCGCTGCTACCACCATCAGAATACCGATAGCAACCAATACAGCGGCAAGCCCCAACGAGAAAGCACACAGGATAATTAGACCCCACACAAGTTTGTTGAGGCTAATCGCGAATAGGAGTCCGATGAGTGCATCAACGCACGGCACAATGCCACCAGAGACGCCGAGCGATAGCAAACCCCAAAAACCTGTCCGTTCCGGTGGCGCATGGCTATGCGTACGCCCTCCATGGCTATGCGTATGTCCCCCATGACTGTGCGAATGTCCATGGTCGTGATCGTGATCATGGTCGTGGTCATCATCGTGATCATGGTCGTGATCGTGATCGCGGTTATGGTCATGTGAATGATCGTGGTCGTGGTCATGCGAGTGTCCATGCGCATGTCCGTGATCGTGACCTTGTGCCCTGCCACTATAATACTGTTTCATGTTTTTAGTGAGCAGCCACGCGCCGATGCCGACGATTAAGATACCAGAGGACAGACTCAACCATGGCACAACATTTTCTGGTGCGAAACTCCCGGCTACGAGCATGACGACCCCAAGCGCAATGACACTGAAGGTGTGCGTAAAAGTAACAACAAGTCCAAGGAAAACTGCGTCAATTACTCTACCTTTAGAACCGACAAGGTAAGCAGCGACTATCGCCTTTCCATGTCCCGGTGTTAATGCATGCAAACCGCCAAGCACGAATGAGATAACGAGCGCAGCAATTGCGAGTTGAATCGTAAGAGGTTGGTCTATCAGTTCCTTTATCCGGTCGCCGGAATGTTCATGCCCTTCATCAGCAAATCCCAATGCGCACGCGACAACGCCAATAAAAATGAAAATATAAAGGTAACGTTTCTTCAAAACTGACTAAATCCTCGCGAATTTCTGGAAACGTCTGTCGGCGACGACTTCGCTAACGTAGATGTCCCCATTTGAATCGATCCAAATACCGTGTGGTGAATCACTGAATTGTCCGGGAGCATCTCCCTTCTCGCCCCATCGTGAAATGACCTCGCCGTCAAGCGTCATGATACTGATCCGTTGTCCACCTTCGGCGATGTGGATAATGTTATCACTATCAATAAACAGATCATTCGGTGAGCGTAGGTCTGTCCACTCGGTCAGGTATTCACCTTCGTTGTTGAAAATCTGACAGCGGAGGTTTCCACGGTCAAGAATGTAGACTCGATCGTTATGATCTACGGTGACATCGTGTGGTAGGTTAAATTCTCCGGGTCCTGTGCCGGGTGCACCCCACGAAACGATAACTTCACCATCTGAGGTCATCCGGTGTACCCGCGATTGTCCGTAGCCGTCAGATACGTACATTTCACCAGATGCTGAAAGGACAGCACGTGTCGGTTCGTTAAACGGTCCGCCTGGTGGTCCGGGTTGATCAACAGTCCCGAACGTCTCTAAGAGTTCTCCGTCAAGCGAAAATTTCCGTACGGTGTGATCTACAGTGTCTGTGGTATAGATTTCGTCATCAGGACTAATCCAAATACCGTGTGGTTTCTGGAAAATATCCTTGCCCCATTCGGTGACGAATGTGCCGTCAGCCTCGAAAACGAGCATAGCAGGTTGTGGACTACGATTGTAGACGTAGACTCGATCATTTGAGTCACAAGCCACACCTGAAACGAGTCCGAGTTGCGGAATCATTCCCCAACCTTCTACGACCTCATATTGATAATCACCTGTCCCAAAAGTTGCCATGGTAATGCCTCCTGTTAGGTGTCCGTACCTGTGCATTCAGCTACGATAGACTTCAGTCCGTCATCTCAAAGCGATCCTTAGTCTGACAATAATATATGATTATCGGGAATATTGCAACTATTTTTGAACCGGATTATGAATCAGATCAATTTGGTTTGGTTATTCAGTGCCGTTGGCATGGGTGATTTTGGCGTGAACCCGTATGTCAAAAAACTCCGTTTATGAACAAGGCAGCGCGTATGAGATCTGCTTCCTGAAACCCTGTCGCATAGAGGACATTCGTTTCATCAAGATACGTATATCTATTTTCGCCGAAAAAGTGTGTAATTTCAAAATTCAGACGGAATGTTCGGCTCAAGTCGTAATATAGACCTGCTCCCCAATCAGAGAGGTTCGCGTTGAAATCGAAGTATCGGAAATTGAATCGGTCGAGGGCATCATTGATAAAATCGACGCGTATGACACTGAAGTACACAAATGCGCGTGCCTCTCGGTAATTGTAGAGGCTATGGTCGCGTATCCATGTGAAATCCAGTTGGACTCGATCATCCCAAGAAGTTTCGGTTGTCCTATCATCTTGGTTAAAACGTCCACGGAAATCCTCAAAATCGCGGGCGCGATAATAACTGGTATCGGTTGCTCGGATAAAAGTGAGCCGGTTGGAGAGTGCGAGTCGGTACGCCTCGCTGACATCGTAAGAGAAGATTAGATTAGCATCTGCGGCATCCTGAATAATTTGTTCATCAAAATCGGATTTGGTATAGAGATCTGCGTCTAAATCATCCTGATTATCAATTTCAACATCGTATAGATCGCGCGTATACCGGAGTTTAAGTTCCGTTTGGATCATCGGAGAAATCAGCGAGCGTATCGGTGTGTACTTCCTAAACCGTAACTCTGTTGGATTGAGGTAGTAAAGATTCCCACTGTTATCAATAGCCTTGAGTTGCAGTGCGACATCGGTTTCGACTTCCCGCTGGAACGGAATAAGTAGTTTTTGGGTATACACACCGTCTGTGGTGAATCGTTGAATCCGTCGTAAGCGGTAGCGAAAGAGGCGGGTTTCATCGGTATAACGTCGCGTCGGATCGTCAAGTCGTGTCGGGAGCATGGAGATGAAATCTTTGAGGTACTTCGCTGTGTCGGCGATGAGCAGTGTTCCATCTTTCAACGCTGCTATCTTGAAAGGTGCGATAAATTGCCCGGGTGCGTCCCCATATTCTCCGAAAACTCGCAAGAACTTCCCTTCGGCACTATACTTCAACACCCGATGCCCCTCTTCGTCAACTATATAGAGATTACCAGTTTTATCGACCGTCATATCCACCGGATGGATGAGATGCCCTGCACCAGGTTGCGCGAGGGGGTAGCGGGCGACGGGTTTGCCGTTCACATCCAGTTTGAAGATTAGCTTGTTCTTTCCACCGCTGTCACAGACATAGAGATTGCCGTGTACGTCTACGGTTAATAAGAAATCCCGCTTTGTGTCTCCCTGCGGAATGATGAGAGCATAATTGCCATCAGCATCCAATCCCGGACTGGCTGCCTCAAGCGGTGCTATTCGTTTGCTGAAATCTTGAATCGGGTAGGTTGCAACAAAGGCACCTTGTGCGTCAAATTTATGGATGCAGGGACCGTAATTGAAGATTTTTGGTTCCGATGCTGTTTGTGGATCTGTGTTTGAAATCTCTGCGAACATCCAATCCATTACATAGATGGTGTTGTCGGTCCCTGCAGCAATGTCGGTAGGATTGATGAACCGAAACTTACTGTCCACTTCCATCTGGATATCAAATACAAAATTTCCGGTCTCATCGAATTTTTGGATTCTGAAGTTATCCGTATCTGTGATGTAGATGGCACCGTCAGGTCCAAACCCCATAAACAAGGTTTTTGCGAACTGTGCCTCTCCTTCTCCTTTTCCACCGAACGCATTAACAAATTTGAATTCTTGAGCGGCGTTCACGTACATCGGAAATAAGAGCAGAAGGCAGAACATTACATTTTTTACGTTAAACATTTGCTATTTTTTAGGAGCGATTGACCTTTCTCATGCAGCGGATATTTTAGTGTTATAGTCCATTGGGGTGTTTTTTTCGGATATTATCTAAGACGCCATTGATAAATTTAGGCGAATCCGGGGTGCTGTAAGATTTGGCAATCTCAACAGCCTCGTTGATAGCGACTGCCGCATCAACGTCACTGAGATAGAGAATCTCATACGTGGCGCATCGCAGGATTGAGAGGTCTACGATAGGCATCCGGTTGAGTTTCCAGTTTTTAGATGTATCTTGAAGCAGTGCATCAATTGTTTCGAGATGTTCGGTGGCACCCTCAACGAGTTCCATTGCGAACGGACGGAGTTTCGTTGATGCTTCTTGGTTCTGCCAAAACCCTTCCATGACAAGGATCATTGGTGTTTCAGTGAGTTGAATTTGATATAGTATTTGCATCGCGGCGATGCGAGATTGTCTGCGAAGAGACATATTTATAATTTACCTTGCGGGGGAATAACATAGTTTTAGATTTTTTAATTTACCTTGCGAGAAACAACATAGTTTAGGTTTCGACGTGACCTTCTTAAACCACCCGCCATTTTATCACGGGCTTTCGCATACACTATCTTGTATTATACATAGTTTCGGACGATATGTCAAACATAATTCAAGAGGTCTTCAATCATAATTTTAGAGTTTACCTGTAACGCTATGCTTTAACTGTTGCACACTTGTGAGTTCCTAACCCAGAAGCGTATTAAAAAACAACTTAAATGTCCCACGGGTTTGTGCCCGGAACTGTGGTCGAAATCCGAAAAGGATGACACGCCCCGCACCATATTGCACCGAGACCATAGCCGCCTGCTCCGCGAGTTGGTCTTCGCCGATAAGCCAACCGCTTTGCAAAATATCCCTCTCTGGATATTGAACAACAAGCTCGTATCTTTCGTTGAAGCGTGAGTGTTGAATCTCGAATGCTGGGCTATCCCAGAACAGTACGAGAGTTTCATCAGGCATACCGTACCCAAGCGGGTGATTTGTGTCAACAGACGCTTTCAATGTCGAGCCGGGACAAAAGAACGACTTCGACGCCTTTCCTTTAAGGGTATTGCTGACCTGTAAATCCAATTTCTCAATCGCAAACTCACACGCCTCGTTAAGGGCAAGTAGCGTTCCTCCTTCTTCGACGAACTGCTTAATCGCTTTGACACCTTCCTTACCGATGCCGCTTCGGTACGCTGGCGGAACGTTGAATTCCTTTGATTCATCCTCGTCAGTTATGTCCTTTTCCTGTTTGCCAACGATCCTGTTGGTAGCGTCGCTGGGGAGTATGAAAACGTCAAGTCGCTGTCTTAGGTCGCCACCCGTGATGTCATCATCTTTCCACGTCTGATAGGGGAATCTGAACTGTTCAAGGACCAACCGCGTCCAACCTTCATCCATATTGCCTCCATAGTATCGCTGGTACATACCGATGCGCAATTGTTGGACATCATGACGGGGTACCGAGAGTTCCTGTTCTAAGGCATAGAACGTGACCCCAGAATCGAGCGTAAATCCGTCAAGTGCCTCTTTCAATTCAGCAGGGACTACAAAGGACCCCGGTGGAAATTGCGTATCTCCCACTTCGACAGCTTCATCAACCCGTATGACTTGGCTGTCTCGCGCCAGCAACTGGTTGACGAGCCTGAAGCTTTCGTTGAGTCGTCCATCGAAGATATAGCCAAATTCTGATTCGCCAACCAACCGCCCAGTGGGTTGCTCGGGTGCTGTAAGCAGAGCGAAAATAGTATTATCGCACACCAAAGCATTAACAGGTTCGACATTCACGCCCATAAATTCCGCTATTGTGTCTGTCGCCGTATCATACAGGCGATTTGGCACACCGTCCGGAGTGCGCGTCCAAGCGTCATCAGGGAAAAAGGTCTGTCCGAGCAGGGATTTGATGATCGCCATTTTCGGCTGATTGAGGAAAATGGCGTATGTACCCGCCGGATAGGTTACATCATTGGTTGTGAAGGCTTGCGTTGCCTTCTGGATGTCAATTCCTTGGGCAAGTAGTTTATTGATCAGATCCATGACGGTTAAAGTATCATGCTGTATCGGACGGATGAGATATGCGTTTGGCGTCCCCGTAGCACCACGCGCTGTCTGACGTTTCGCTTTCTGATATGCGTTCAATAGGATGGTATCCTTGTGCCGCGCAGCTAAATCGAGCAAGCCCCACGCGGCAATCTTCTGTTGCTCGACGATGTCGCGTAATCGCCACCAACCACCGAGCCACGGATGCGGAAAATTGGTCTGGGGTTTATAATGCGGAAACCCTCTGAGTCGTCCGCCTTGGGATTTTAATTGCCCCTTGTGGATATATAAGGGTGTCGCCAACTTCGTGTGTGCAGATTCGGTTAAGATGCTGACGATGTTGTGATAATTCCCGATCCAGTGGAATCCGAGGTGACTCCACGCTGGAAATAGTGCGGCATTCAGGACACCTGTCTTACCTGCTTCCTCCAATCTGTATGCCATGTGCGCCCCGTACCAGCTTATTTCCCGCCAGACGATCGGGTCGGCGTGTGGGTGAATTGGTTCACAATAAGGAGCAATGTAGAGGCGTGCCCCGTAACTCCCCATCTCGTGGTGGTCCTGGAACACTTGTGGGTGCCACTCCTGAAACAGAATTCGTGCGACGTATTGCGATTCCACGAGATTCAACATAAAGGCGTCCCGGTTGTTGTCGTGCCCGGCATATTTATGATAAAGCCACGGAAGATCACAGCCTTCGTACTCGGTATCGAGATATTTGTTGTACCAATCTGTTGTCATAATCAGTCCGTCCGGGTTCAGGCAGGGAAACATCAGGAAAATCACGTTATCAAGAATGCGCTGGGTTTCCGCATCCGTTCTGGTTATCAAATCGTAGGTAAGTTCCGATGCCATCTGCGTGCTTCCGATCTCCGTAGCGTGAATGCCCATTGACTGACAGAGTACTACCTTTCCCTCGCCGATCAGGGACTTCGCCGCGTCCTCCGAGAGTCCCCGGGCGTCGCTTATTTGGGCGTTGACTGCTTGCAGACGCGTTAAATTCGCCAGATTTTGCGGCGATGAGATGAAGGCTAACAGAAACGGGTTCCCCTCTGTAGAGGGTCCCATATCAACGACTCGCAAGCAGTCGCTCTCCTGCTCTAACAGGCGCAAGTACGCAACAATTTTGTCCCAAGGGGCGATCTTATGGTCCGAGCCAAGTTGGAATCCAAAGAACGCTTCGGGGGAAGTCACTTGATTGTTCATCATATCTCCTCTCAATGATTGATGCTTGAGAATGCTACCTCCAGATTGTATCACGATTCCTTGAAAAATTGAATAGAAATTCCTAACAGGACTTACGCCGTTAGCGACCACATCTCAGTTCTATCCTTTCTCTGGTGTTCGTCATTGGATTCAAGATTCAAAATACAGGAGTTCAAGGATTCACGTTAAACTAATAACCACATCTACCAGCAAAAATGTGCCCTTAAATTTCGGATTTTACTATAATATGTGAAAAAAGCATCCAGAATGCTTGAAATACTTGACAATTCTGTGAAAAACCTTTAAAATTTTAGGTATTAGCCTTGAGTGAAAGGAGACACCTGTGAATCTACGCAAAAGAGATTATGGTACTGTTGTTGGACCGCATCCTCGTACTGCAGAAGCAGGATTCGAGATGCTGCTTGCAGGTGGGAATGCCGTTGATGCGGCTGTTGCTGCAGCGTTCGCAGAGGGAGTTGTTGAACCTTCACACAACGGAATTGCGGGATACGGCGGTTGTGTGCTTATTTATCGCAAGAAAACGGAAGATGTAATTGCGATAGATTATAATACGGCTGCACCGGCTGTTGCTTCTGAAGATATGTTTACGATCAAAGATGCCCCAGACGCTGTTGCTGGCTATCGTGTGCCGGGTCGTGTAAACGTTCACGGACCACTGTCCATCGGGGTCCCAGGAGTTGTGGCTGGCTTGTGTTTAGCACTGGAGGAATTTGGGAGTCTACCGCTTGGAGATGTAATCCGTCCGGCTATCAATTCTGCGCGCTATGGCTATGCACCGAACAGTGCGAATCGCGGTGGTATGGGTGGGAACGCAGAGAGATGGAAAAAGGACTTCCCGGAAACGGCGCGTGTTTTTCTCAAAGACGGCAAAGCTCCAAAGAAAGGGGAAACACTCACTAACCCAGAACTTGCTCGCGTCTTGGAGGCGGTCGCCGAAGGTGGACGTGAGGCGTTCTACGAGGGAACAATAGCCGAAACAATCGCCAACTACATTCAGGAATCAGGTGGTTGCCTAACCGTGGATGACCTGAAGAATTACCGTCCGTTTATCACAAAACCCTACGAAATTCAGTATCGAGGTTATTCGGTCTATACAGCACCGCTGGCGGCAGGTGGATTGACTACGTTGCAGATGCTCCGGTTGGTGGAGGGATTTGACGTGGCAGGGATGTCGCTCGCTGAAAGGTTGCATCTTTTCGCTGAGGCAATGAAGGTTTGTTGGCCCGAAAGGCTCCGTCGATTCGGCGACCCAAAATTCGTTGACATAGACATTGCGTCTGAAGTATCGGATAGTTTTACCGCTATACTCAGCGAAAAACTGAAAGCAGGACTCGAATCGCCGCAACCTGGCGAAGTCGTTTATTATGAACCGATGAATTGTACGAGTCATATCTCCACTGCAGATGCGGAAGGGAATATGGTGTCTCTGACGCAGACGCACGGTGGTGGTTTCGGTTCAATGGTAACGGTACCCGGAACAGGATTGCTTTTTGGACACGGTGTCGGACGTTTTGATCCGAGACCTGGGATTGCGAACTCAATCGGACCGGGTAAACGTCCGCTCCACAATATGGGACCGATGATTGCGACACGGGACGGTAAACCTTTTGCTACCTACGGTATACCCGGTGGTAGAACTATTCAGAATAACCAACTGAACATAAGCGTTAGCCTTATGGATCTTCAGGTATCGGCACAATCGGCATTAGGTGCTGCGCGGCTTCATACCGACGGTGCTGAGCCGATTCAAGTCGAGCCCCGTGCAGGTGAAGAGGTACTTGAAGCGTTGCGGGAATTCGGGCACGAAGTTACACCGAGCGCGGGTATCGGGGGTCCGGGACACGGTATTCGGGTATCGGAAGATGGCAGCCATCATGACGGTGGGACTGATCCACGGGGCGAAGGCAAAGTGAAAACCAAATAACAGGAGACCAGATAATGGCTTTTCGCGACGATGCGCTCGCAGGATTACATATCGTAATTTCCGGCGGGTGCGGAGCGATCGGGCTCGGGATTGTTAAGAAATTGGTGGCACACGGGGCAAACGTAACGGTGAACGATATTCTGTCGGATCAAGTGGCAACCGATCGACTTAGACAGCATGGAATTGACGCAGAGAAAATCAACTACGTCAAGGCAGACCTGACAGATCCTGATGAAACCGATACGTTGATAAGTGCTGCGCGTCAGCACTTCGGACCGATCCACGTCGCGCTGTGTCATATCGGTATGGTAATTCCAAAACCGTTGTTAGAATACAACGCAGATGAGTGGGACGAAACGATGGCGGTCAACGTCCGGACAGCGTTTCTATTAGGCAGTGCTGCCTCCCGTTCAATGCTTGAAGATGGTATTAAAGGACAACTTATTTTTACGACATCTTGGGTCGCTGATGTGCCGTGGCCGGAGATTGGACCGTATAATGCGAGCAAGGCGGCGATGAAGCAGTTAATGCGTTCCTTCGCACGCGAATTAGCAGATAAAGGGATCCGCGCCAATGCGGTTGCCCCCGGAATTGTCAGCGTTGGTCTTGCAAAACAGCAGTGGGATACGGATCCAACCTACCGTGCTCGCGCCCAGAAAGCAATTCCTCTCGGCGTTATGCAACCGCTTGATTCGGTGGCAAACGCCTTTCTGTTTTTATGCAGCTCGGCTGCAGATTATATGACGGGGACAGTGCTACTCGTGGACGGTGGATGTAGCCTGTACCCAATGGACGATGCTTAATTCTCGTATTGGAAAATTCCAACAGCGTTTTCCGATATAATTCCAACCTCGTGTTTCATAAGAAACGCGAAATGACGGAGAAACTATGTCACAGTTTGTAAAAGCCGCGACAACTGATCAGGTCCAGCCCGGTAAATGTCTCGGTGTAAAAGTCGAAGGTGTTTTCATCGGTATTTACAATGTGAAGGGCGAATATTACGCCATGAATAACATCTGCCCGCATCTCGGTGGGGTTTTGAGTTATGGTTTCTTAGACAATAACTGCGTTACGTGCCCGCTCCACATGTGGGAATTTGATGTGACAACAGGCGAATGTGTATGGCCCGGTGAGGAAAAGCAACCCACCTATGCTGTAAAAGTGGAGGGTGAAGACATTCTTGTGGATGTCGAAACGCCGCTCTAAGGTAATTAATCTGTACGTCGAATGTAGGTTTTGATAAAAAGGCGTGATCATGTGATCGCGCCTTCTAAATAAAGAGGAGAGAGGAATATGGCGTATCTGCTCACCGGTGGTATGGGATGCATCGGTACTTATGTGATCCGCGACCTATTGGCTGCCGGTGAAAAGGTAGTCGTTTACGATTTCGCTTACGACTTAACAATCCCGAAGATGGTACTCACGGACGAACAGTTAGAAGGATTCACCTTCGTGCAGGGAGATATTACCGACCTGCCGCACGTTTTACGTACCGTTCAAGAACACGAGATTGATCGAGTTATCCATCTCGCCTCGTGGCAGGTCCCAGCGTGCAATGCGAATCCGCCACAAGCACTAAAGATAGTTTGCGAAGGGACTATCAATATATTGGAAGCGGCGCGTATTTTCAAACTCAAGCGGGTCGTTTGGGCGAGCAGCGTTGCTGTCTTCGGTGCACCAGAGGATTACAATCACGAACAGATTCTCAACGATGCCCCGCACTATCCGAAGTTTATCTACGGCGCATGCAAATCCCTCAACGAGAAGTATGCAACGCACTATTTTGACGCTTATGGGGTTGACTCGATCGGACTTCGGTTTACTGCCGTCTATGGTGTCGGTAGGACGCGAGGCATGAGTTCATTTACAACGCAAATGATCGAGGCAGTGGCGTTAGGTAAAACACATATCTGTCCGTTCGGAGATGATTCCGTGGATTGGCAGTATGTGGAAGATGTGTCCAGTTCGATCGTGCTCGCGTGTACCTGCCCGACAACGCAGACACGGGTCTTCAATGTGAAAGGCGGCATTCGACCGGTTAAGGACGGTGTAGCGTATCTCAAGACGCTGGTACCAGACGCACAGATAACGCTGGAGCCAGGGGTGTTCGGTATCTCATGGGACTACGACGCAACGCCTATTGCTGAGGAGATGGGGTTCACGCCTGCCTATACGATGGAGCAAGGAATTCTGAAAACGTTCAATCGTTTCAGGGAGCGCGCAGGATTGGGACAAATTGATGCACCTTAGGAGCGGAACGTGTCCCGCCCCTAAGGAACAAAAGAATGTTCCGGTTGCTCGGTGATCAAAATTAGTAATACTTTTTCATTTGTGCCCAAGTGGCAGCTAACTTTCCGCGAGCATCAACAGTGAGAACTTGTTCCCAAGGGATGTTTTTTCCTCTGGAATCGGCTTGATGTATATCATCAAAGTTCGGATGCCCCCATCCGCCGCTGTTTTGATCCACGACAACGATTTGGGCTGTTTCGCCATCAAACCCAGAAAGATCCCACTCTACCCGCACCATGGTTTCGGTAGCATTACCGGTTGAGGTCAGCACAACTTTACCATCAATCTCCAAGTTGGCACTACACGGAGCTGGATCATCCTTCCATGGATGATTTCCGCCACCGATGAGGAAATTCATCGTTTTTCCGACAATTGTAAACTCGATTGAGGTAAGCGTGCCTTGAGGGCCATCGCCTTGAGTAGCACCTGGATTCTGTCCGAGTTTCTTTCCTTTTTCTGGACCCTGGTACTTTTCATATAAACCTAACCACCAGTCCCCCTGATGTTGAGAGGGTTGACCGCGGTTTCTCGCCGTTGGATTATCGCCCCAAGTGGGCTGGAAATCAAATGCCTCTCCATCTTTTTCCCAATCAGTGAGGTCACCTGTCTCGAAATCGTTGTTAAAAGCCCGTGCCGAAGCAGGGTTAACAGACAAAACAAACAGCATTAGGAAGACTGATGGAATCATGAGTGAAATATACATTTTCTTCACGAGGTCGTCTCCTTCTGTTTCTGAAAGTTGTATCCTTCAGGTAATTCGTTGCCATCTAAACGGGTGAATCTCAAACTTGTCCAAAACAAACACTTTCTACATAATACACTATTGGGAAACTATTGGAAAGAAAATTGTGAATTCCATAACGCGGAAAAATAGTCTGTCTATTTATCAAGGAGTGGACAATAGACGCGGTGTTCGCCCAATATTTTGTAATTGCCCACCTGTAGCACTGCCTTTTCGCAGTACCGGCAAGGTAGTAACCCGATCAATATACCGCTTAGAAGTCCGATAAGTGCAACAAGGACAATGATTACGACCATACGTCGAGACAGTTTTAGTGTTGGTGTTGTGTTTTCCATCGTTTATTGTTAACGTCCTATTCCAATATGAGGGTTGTTAGATAGTATCCAAACAGAAACGCCACTCCTGCCACCCAGACGCAGATGAGTACCATCTTGAGGCGATGAGAGGTTGAAAATCTAAAAAAGACTGTGGATAGAACAACCAACGCGAGGGCTGCAAATCCAGGTAGCCTTCGTTCTGCTTCAAGCTCAATTATCTGAATTCCGAGCATGAGAAAACCCATCCACATCAACATAATACTACGATGTCTTTTGTTTTGTAGGTCAAACTTTAATTTCAACTAATACCCCATTCTCTTTAAGGGATTTGACATTACGAAAAGATGTCCCATAGAATTCCAAAAATTCCCCCTAAGATTGAGATGACTCCGACGAACAGTGTACATCTCTCAAGGACACGTTCATACTGAGAATTGGCGAGTTTTCGAGCTACAAAATGTGCCCAGAAAATTAACGCGCAACCATTCAAAAGCATTGCTACACCTTGTTCCCAATCCGCAATTTCGTGAGTTACACCGAAAACCAGTGCTTCTCTTATTGCAACTGCATCAAGCGTGAGTCCATATCCAGCCGCAGCAGCAACGAGACTTGTACCCATAACCAAGGAACGGTTTACAGGAGACACATTCAGCACCACAAAAACCCATGCCAAAATTGACAGATTCCCAAGCACTGAAGGCAGATGCTGCACCCATGGCCACTGTTTCACTGTTGGAAAATTAGGAAATATCTGTTCTAATACGTTCACCAGTGCCAACCCACCTATACCGCACCCAGAAATAAATATGATAATGCAGGCAATAGAGACAGGGAAAGGGACACGCGGAATGCCGAGCGGAAGGAGGCTTGATATAACCAATAGAAGACTTGTTGAAATCAACATTAGGGTGTTATCGCTCTCCATTGGAATTGCCATAATACCGAAAATTAATGGATTCGTCAGCAGGGTCTTCCACGTTACTTTAGACCCTGTTTTGGGTATACTATGCATTGCGCCTCCGCTTTCTAATGTAGATTTTGTCATAAAGGAAATATAGACTTCCCCATTCGCCAGAATCCTAACACGACAAAACCTAATCCAGCAATCATAACGACTGGTACAGCAAACTGGAATCTGTCCTGAAAGGTTTTTCGGGTGATCAAAAACGTCCATCCAATTATCGCCGCACCATTCAAAACAGCTGCTATTCCCAACTGCCATTCATTGCCTATCTGGAGTACACCCTGAACAACTAACACGACCACTGAAAAAACTCCATAGCCGAGAGTGTACCCACTCGCTATAATAAGCAGAGATGTCGCAGCAAGCAAAGACCGAGTTATGGGTGATATTTTTAGAATCACGAAAACCCAAGTCAAGACCGCTAAATTTGCTAACACTAATGCGACTCTGGACCCCCAATTAATTGTTAGGAATATTTCGGTATCTGAAAGCAGTGTCTGCAAGATTGTAGCGATCCCCAATCCACCAATACCACTTCCCAACGCGACTATGATAACACTGGCGACAAACACAGGTGTGGTTCTACCTTCAATATACAGCGGTAAAATACCACCACTAATCAAAACACTACTGATTACAATCAATACGAATGCCGTCGTTAGTGCCTCATCTGGAGCAAGGTTAGTTGTCACAAACGCCATAGTGAGTAAAACTATAGGATATCCCTGCAGTGCTCCCACCGAAAGTTGAGTGGGTTTTGTAGATTGGTCAGACATCTCAACTCCTTTTTTGAGGTGACTACATCAACAGATTGCGTATCTATTTTTATAGGCAAGTTTCGTGCCAATACATTTAATAAAACGGATATTTGGACAAAAACCGCTGAAATCACAAAGATATTCCAATTGGGATACGCCTAAAACACAGATACACACTGGGTTCGTCAAAAGGTGTGCTAACGTCTATTTTTTGCAAAAATCTTTGATGCTAAAGGGAAATCGAATCCGTTTGAAGCTTATCTCTTGTTACGAACAAGCAAAAATTGCGTGGTTTCACCACAAAAATTGTGGATCACTCTGCAAAAATTGATGTATTGATTGACTGCGATACACAGAAAATCTATGACATGTTGACAAACTGCCGAGCGAAAATCAATCCAATAACACAGGCGATTGCTGTCAAAGTCCGTTTTTCACTTTTAATTGCGCGTGTCCAAGAAAAATCGTGGATAGATAGATTAGGGTAGGGACGGAACCGCGGAACAAAGCGAGGCACCCGATCTCGATAGGCTTGATAAACCTGACCGCAGGATTCCAACAGATATGCCTCTTCCAGAGCAATAATTGGAAGGTATTGAGAGAAATAGCCAATTACAAAGACAGCGACAAGCCAATAGACATTCGCGACGAGGCAAACACCGAAACTGAGCAGGAAATTGCCGAGATAGAGCGGGTTGCGGACGTAGCTGTAGGGACCCGTTGTGACGAGATCACGGGCAGCACCGAGGGTTCTGGCACGGGTGGATGCACCGGCGTATCCTACTGCCCATATTCGGAGGAATTCACCTGTGGCGATAAATGGCACGCCAATCGCTACGGTATACGAAGTCGGTTCTGCGAAATAGAGTAGGGCAAAGATGAAAGGGATCGGTGTGAAGCTGCGGATTTTGAAGAAGAAGTTGCCAACTTTTGAGAAGACCATGTTTTTATCATACCACAAATAGGTTGCTTCTATTTGGGTGTCCGCCAGATCATGATGCTCCCAGCAATCGCGTAGAGGATATTCGCCCCCCAAGAGGCAAGAAATGGATGGAGTTTGCCATTTTCACTCAACCCCTCAAGTATCGCGAAGGAGATTGCCCAGTAGATGAAAGAGAGGAAAAAGGCGATAACCAAGCCAGCGAAAAAACCTGCCCTTCCAAACCGGATAGCAATCGGTGCGCCAAGCATAACGACGACAACAGCGGCAAATGGATATGCTGTTTTGTGATATAACTTCACCCGCTCTTTTCGGTAGATTTGACCGGCTTCCTGTTTGTAGGTGATCTGCTCATGGAGTTCCTTAAAGGTCATCCCTTTCAGATCTTTCTCACTTCCGATAAAACGGACAGGGTCTTCGTGGCGTTCAATCGTATAAGCCTCGAAAGTTTCGTAATCAACCTCAACGCCATTTTCAAAGTGGCGGATAAAGCCATCAGTAAGCTTCCACTGCGTGGGGGTCCATGTTGCGGACTTCGCGAAGGTTATCCGATCGAGTTGGTTTTCAGCGTCATATTCATAAATCGTCAAGCGACTGATTTTCTGGACATCCAATTCAATTCGCTGCGAGTAAAAGATGCGGTTGTCCTTGCCTTTAAAGACGAGGTTCCTGCCGCGTCGGGGTCCTACTTTGTTTTGCAAGAGATCTGCTTGGTGGAAGGCGGGTGAGGCAACTCGGTCATAAAAAAGCGCGAAGAGCCCACAGATAAGGAGGGTCGCAATAAGAATAGGGACGAGAAGCCGGTAAACACTGATACCGCCAGCCTTCATCGCTGTGAATTCGTTGCTTCGGACCATTCTACCGAGGCTAAAAAAGACGGCGACGAATGCCGCGATCGGCACCATTTCCATAATTCTTCGAGGTGCTCTAAAAAGAACGATCTTGGCAGCGGTGATGTAGTCAATGCCGTCCTCAAGCTTCTTGAGATCGTAATCCAGCAGACGGACAATAACAACCAACGCTATAAAGAAAAAGAGCCCAACAGCGAAGGCGCGGAGATATTCCCGAAGCAGGTAACGGTCTAAAATGTTCAAAGGGTGTTTTCCATCCTGAAGTATTTTTCCGTCAATTCGTGAGGCAATGGGACGCGGGGACTATAGTTTTACGTTCTACACACTCGCAAATTACGCGAGATAGTCGTTAAGATTGCGCTTTACTATTAACAATTATTGGTAATTTTTTTTTGTCCCGCTCACGCCAAGTCCGTAATTTTCCTTCGCCCATCACCCAGAGACTGAGCGCGATTCCGAACGTCCCAACGACAATATTCGGTAGCCACATAGCGAACATTGGAGGGAGAACATCGTCCACACCTGCGGTTTGTCCGGCTTGTAGTAGTAAGTAGTATATGACGATGACTGCCAATCCGATCCCAAATCCGATCATTTTGCCGCTACGTTTCACCATCACGCCTAATGGAATCCCGATCAAACCGAGTGCTAAGCATGCAAACGGGATGGAGAACTTTTTATGATACTCTACCTCGGCAAAGCGGAGTTTCTGAAGTGTATAATCCGGATTTGTACTGGTTTTAAGGGCGGATCGCAATGTGCCAACAAACGCTTTGAGTTGGGTAATGCTCATCGAACGCGGCGTCTGGTTTTGAAAATCACCACGATTTAGGTCCTCGGTCATCTGAAGGGCAAGCCGTTGTTGTTGAAACTTTGTTATGCGAAATTCGTCTGGATTGTTTGCCGTGGGTTCGTAAGTAAGCCCGTCGTAAAGTGTGAGCATTGCTCTGCCCTCTTCAAAGGCAAGAGTCGCTTCTTGTGCGTGGCTAAATCGTGGACGGCCACTCCAGATGCTATCCCAAATTTTCACGTTCTGCATGCGTCCACTCTTGGTGTTGGTAGATTCGTACATCCAGAGTTTACCTTCCCTTTCCAATTCCTTCATAACAGTCGCTTCTTCTAAAACGAAGGCGGGATTGTGCTTTTGGATATCGCGTCTGAGTGAAGCGTAGGCGAGGTTCGCCCGCGGCAAGGCATAATCCATTAAGGCAAGGTTAACAAAACTCAATATCAGGGCAACCACCAAAAGAGGGAACATCAGTTGATGGAACGCTATACCGTGTGCCTTCATCGCTATTATTTCGTTATCGGTAGCAAACCGTCCAAGTGCAAGTAAAATAGCAACTAAAACTGCCATCGGGAGCGCTAACACAACCATCACCGGCATCATATAGAAGATTAATTCAGCAAGATAGAACGGACTCACCCCTTTCTGCACAAAAAGTTTCGTTAACCGGAAAAGGTCGTTGCAGATAAGCATGACGGTGAAACAGGTGAGCGCTATTATGAAGGGCGGAAAAAATTCTTTAAGGATATACCGTGATAATATTCTCATACTTTTAATAATGTATCTATGAATAATGTATCTATGAATGTTTTACTATATGTATATTTTACAAGCACACCAATCAACGAGTTTCAACAATTATCTGTACCATAAGCAGATACCAAATGTCTCATCTATAAGTTGATTTGTGTCAAAAAAATCTTTGTTTTTTATAAAACCGATGCGTTTAACGACGCGTCGTTACAAGCGGGTTCCAAATCCATAAACAATAAGTTAGTGAGCACCAGCACTGTTTTTAATTTGAAATTCTGTGACCCAGATGATATTATATCCGTATGGAACTTACGTTAGAACGCATTCAACTCACAACTGATGACCTTGCCGACGTGGCATCAGCACGCCACGCTTCCTCACAAGAACTTTATTCTCCAACCGCTCCGAAGTCCCCTACCGCGCAATTCGGTTGGCGTGATAGATGGTGGTTAAACCAGACAGCGTCGGAATCAGTCGCCATTAATTACTGGTTCTTCGCGTCAAACGACGAGGCGTATGTAGCAGCTGATGAAGGCAGGTTCCGGCTATCAGCGCAGACCGTCTTAAAATCTGGTAGACGTGATTCTATCTACCAACCACCATCGGACGACAAACATGGACTGGGTAATACGGTATGGCAGGCTGGTGCGAATTTCCTATTTGTTCATCAGACTGTTGTTGTATTGGTAGCGGAAACAGGAGGGAAGGTCTCAGAGGACACGACCCTCCATATTGCTCGAAAAATCCTCGAAAAAATCAATAGCGCGATTGCATCTTAACGCTTCGCAAGCGTGGAATCCATTAAATACAGACGAATCTAATATTCTTGGTACCACGTTGCCGTCTGCTTGGCAACTCGCACATTTTGCGCGCCTCCGAACTGACGATGTTCAAACCACGGTAGTGCAGTTTCCGCTGCGGCGTTCGCATTCTTGAAGTTCGTCGTCGCCTCGTTATCAAGGAATTGCTTGACTGCGTTGGTATCAGGGTAATAATTAACAGCATCTTTCCAGATGGCTCTACCGCAGAGGAACCCACTCGCTCCAGATTCAGTTGAGAGTCGGACGTTTTCGATGAATTCCTCAATATCGACACCAGCACTCAGAATTACCCAAGGTAGTGTTGAGGCTTCGTCCAGTTTCTGACAGATCTCTTTCACTTCAGCCAACTCGTACGCCGAGTCCCCAGCATAAAAATCAGAATTTTGATAATCCCTCGTGTATTTTAGGTCGGCGGGGAATTCTAACTTCAGGATGTCAACTTTGTAACTTGGATCCGTAAATTCTTCAACACTCCGAATAACAAGATCGGGTTTCTGTTTTGCAAACGCAACGCTCTTAGTAGTGCCTTCAAGCGCATAACTAACCAGTTCTAACAAGAACGGTAGGTCGTACTTCTCACACTCGTCCCCGACATGACGAACAAAGGCTTGCTGATGCTTCAGGGTTTCCGGTGAGGCATCAGGATGGTAGTAGGCGAGGAGTTTAATTGCGTCCGCTCCAGCACGCTGTGCCTTTGCGATGGTCCAGTTTTCAATGGGATTGGAGAGCCGTTCGTTCTCAGCAGCTCCTTCGCTGACATAGCCAGACTCTTCATAAGCGAGTAGTAACGCTACATCACGTGGAATCTCTGTAATAGAGTACGGGTGTCCGTAAATTGGGTCGGTAAGAACCGCGGTGGCATTCGGTGAAAGCACCCGCGTTATCAAGGTTTTGAGTGCGGCGACATCTTCATATTGGACATCTGTTTTGTCCTTGCTCAGCGCATCTGCGACTGCTTGGACCATGGAGCCGCGCTGGTCAATCGCCATCATTTTAAAGCGACCATTTGTATCGGCGAGTTTCGTGATGCCACGCAATTTTCCGGAGGAAATATCGTTCATTAATTTCTCCTTCTTTAGATATGTGTTAGTATTCACGTTCAACGAAAAAATGAATTAAAGATAAAAACAACTGTTTTGCCCGCCCATCGCGGAGATGGGCAAAGTTTTGACTGAATCGTTTCGCTGCTTGCTGTAGGAGGTCCTTAGAGCGTTGTTGTGCGTAGGTGATAGATTTATATTTTTGCATTAACTCAAGGACACTCTCGACTTCCGCCTCGGTCTTCTCATCCCGAGGACGAGCCATAATATCAACAACATGCTGCGCCTCGGCAGGGGTGCAAGCATCAATGAGGTGGATGAGAACAAGCGTACGTTTGCCTTCGCTAATGTCGCCAGCAATCTCTTTTCCATATCTGCCGACATCACCGATGAGATTGAGGACATCGTCCTGAATCTGGAAGGCGATACCGATTTCTTTGCCGAGTTCCACGAGTCCATCTATCTCCGTTTCGCTTGCGCCACCGATGATCGCGCCGACGCGACAAGGCGTAATACAGGTATACCATGCGGTTTTCAGTATACACATGGTCAAGTAATCGTTTTCGTCGAGGTCCCAGCGGTTATCGTTGACCCAACTCAGTTCAATGTGCTGCCCTTCAACAACTTGGTTGCTGAGTTGTATAAATTCGGAAAGGATCCGAAAGGTGAGTTCGTGTCCGAGAATCTCTGTGTTTCGGTGTAGCATCTCCCACATTTTGCAGTGTAGTGCGTCCCCGACGTTGATCGCCATCGGAATTCCGTGCTTCCGATGAAGACAGGGTTCACCTCTACGGAGTTCGGATCCGTCTTCAATATCGTCGTGAATCAGGAGCCAATTCTGGAGCAGTTCAAGAGAGGCAGCGGTATTCACAGCACGTTCTGTGTCTCCGCCGAATGCTTCACACATGAGCATGCAAAGTGCGGGTCTTAACCCTTTAGCGGCGCGGCGCGGATAGTCTAACATCATCTGGTACAACTTATGGACATCCGGGTGCTCATGGGCAGTCGGGAGGAAATCGAAGATGCAGGCATCAACCCTGCTTTTAACATCACTGAGGTATTTGGTGACAAGGTACTGTGTCGGTGCGGGATCCTGTTCAGTTTTCTGCATCGGTCTCCTTACATTTGCGCCGTTTTCTCGTTTCACGCAGCCTTCCCGTATGCTTCTCAGGTTCCTGAAGTCCGAACGCTATGTTTTCTCAAGGGTTGACTTGCGAATTTCGCCATAATATTATAACACATAATGGCGTGAAAATCAAATTTTTCGTTCAGCGCAATTGAACCTTCAGGTCGTTCACACTTCCATTTCTAACGCCGCTACAATTCATCTAAATCGAGCGCGATGAAGCGATATCCGAGTGGTTTTATCCTTTCAACTAAAGTTTCTCGGACCTGCAGCGCGTGTGCGAATTGTTCTTCGGAGATTTGGATGCGTAAAACCGGGGCATGGTCGAAAAGGAGAGCATCTTCAATCTGAAACTCGTGCAGAATCTGTTCAACTTCTTTTAATGATGTGTGGTTTTCGTCCTGTTCGAGATCAAGTTCTTTTTCCATCCTAAGAACGCCGCCTCCAGTCGCTCCCTGCCATGAATCCACCATCAACAAAGACCATTTGACCGGTGACAAAATCAGACGCATTGGATGCGAAGAAAACTGTCAGACCCGCCAAGTCTTCAGGTTCACCCCACCGATAGGCGGGTGTTCGATTGAGAATCCACTCATTTCGGTTGTCTTCACGGGCGGGGGCAGTCATCTCTGTGCGGATAAAACCGGGGGCAATACCGTTCACCTGAATATTGTGTTCCGCCCACTCTACAGCAAGGAGTTTTGTCAATTGTAGGAGTCCACCCTTCGCTGCTGTGTAAGCGACACTCGTAGGTAACCCAATCGCTGAGGTGAGTGACAAGGTGTTAATTACCTTGCCAGCTTTCCGTTCTTTCATGGCGTTTCCGCAGGCTTTTGCGAGAAAGAAGGCACCTTTCAGATTTACATCCGTGACGAAATCCCAATCTTCTTCGGTAAAATCGAGTGCGGGGTTCCGTACATTGACGCCAGCGTTGTTGACGAGGATGTCAATTTTGCCAAAAGTTTCAACGGTCTGGGCAACAAGAACGTCTATCTCAGTGAGATTACCGACATCCGCCTGAATGGGAAGGACGGTATTACCGGTTTCTTCGGCAATTTGTTCAGCAATCGGTTCTAATGTTTCTTGTTTTCTACCTACAATAACGAGATCGGAACCCGCGCCTGCGAGTCCTTCCGCCATCGCGAGTCCAATGCCGCGACTTGCCCCGGTAACGAGACTCACCTTACCATCCAGTCGGAATTGTTGGATAGTGGCTATAGCGGATTTTTGATTCATAATTCCTCCAATTTCAGGTTGTAACTAATCGTCTAAGCCCTCATACTCTGCGTATTCACGCAACACGTCTGTACCAATTGCCTTTATTTGTCCATTGTGTTCCCCAGCGAGAGAAAGAAGTAACTCCGCACCACGTGAGCGTTCCAGATCGATTTCAAGAGCGACGACATAGATAATGGCGTTATTAATATTACGCTCACGAACGATGTCAAGGATTTTCTGCGTGCTCGTTTCAATAGAATATCCCTCGACTGCGGTAGGGAGACCGTCTGTCACCAAAACGATCACAGAAGGGTCAAACACCAAGGCGGCTTCAAGGGCAGCAAGAATATTAGTCCCTACATTGCCTTGAATCCTCTGAGACGTGAACCGATCAAGATATTTCCGGGTACGTTCTATATTCGCTGCATTCGCTGGTAGCATCTTTTTCTGGATCGCTTTTGCGTGCGTAGAAAATGTTACGAGGTTGAAGGTATTCTGGCTTCCGAGCATCATCACGGAATCCTTAATGGACATAATGGCTAATGCGAGTTTGTTGAGTCCGGCTGCCTGCATACTTGCGGATACGTCAAGACAGTAAATGACATTCTTGGATCCGTTGAATTGATTGAGGAAATCAATCATACCAAGACGATCAGCGATACCATCAGCTCCGCCACCACCGAGGAGTCCTGCTCCACCGCCCTGTCCATCACCGCGGAACCTACCCATACCACCATCTCCGCGCGCTCGTACTCTGCCAGTAACGATGCCGCGCCCATCTGTTTGTCCAGGTTGTGAGATGAGTCTGCTAAGGTTTGAGGCTTCCGCGTCGCGTAATTGGGCATCCGTCATAACATCTGGAATGGTCTCACTCAGGGGTGCTTTGTTGACTTCAACATCTTCAAGTACAACACGTGGACTGAGTTTCATGACTTCATCTAACCTGTTCCGCGTCGTCTCAATCTTTCTGTCCTGCGCATCCCTTGCCAGCTGCTGGTTGGGATCATATAATTTTTTTGTCAGTGGCGGTTTCGGTTTTAGATTCCGTTTTCTCGGAGCCTCTGCGTCGTTAAGCAAATCGACAGCATAGGCATCCTCTTGCACGTTGTTGAGTTGATTAATAGGAAGAAAGAGGTAAATAATACCGATAAGCATGTGTATAATAAGGGATAACAAAACAACAGAACGAATTCGATTCTTACGCCGTTGCGCATCAATACGCCAATTCAGCAGTTGATTTAACATGGTAATTCCCTCTCAGTGTGATTTTCTCTCGATCAGTAGGTCTCAGCAATATATGATTTACTGGCAGAAGTGTAGTGCTTGAAATGTCTATATTCCGGTCGAATTTTGCTGGTTTTCAAAAGCCTCAATCCACATTTTACCTTGGGGTGTCAGTTCATAGTAGGTGTGGTTTCGGTGTTTAATCCATTTACCTTTAACGATATTTTTTCGATAGTGGATGACGCGTCTTTCAACACGTTTCAGTCCGCCGAGTTCTCTTAATTTCCGGTGTCGCTGGTGCATCTCTTCAAGTGGGAGTCTTAAGGCTTCAGCAACAACGATAGAATAATCCATTCCAAATTCTTGGTGATGCTTCAGTATAAAGTAATCGGTTTCATCCAGTTCCGCAAACTCAGGTGCGAGTGGGACAGCATCCGTTGAGGCTTCGGTTCTCCGAATTTCATCCCATGTTACTTTCAGTAATCGTTCTGTTCGTAATCCTTGTACTGCGTTGCACATGGCGTCGTGGATCGTAATAGTGCCATCCTCTTTGAAATAGCCGGTAATAGCGTCGCTCTCTTGTGGCGTACAACACTTGGCAATTTTATATGTTAGTTCATCCACCATCTCTCTACACCACTACAACACTATATATTACACACCAAAGCACACAAAAAGTTTACAACAGCCAAAGGTGGGAACCTGGGTTACAAGCGTATCTCAATCCCGCTCTAATGCTCGGTATCCGATGTCGTTCCGAAAATGTGCATCGGCAAACTGAATGGCAGAAACGCCTTGATATGCCTGTTGAATGGCATCATGTAACCCATCAGCAGTAGCCGTAACACACAATACCCTACCGCCCGCCGTGACGATGTTATCGCCATCCTGTTTCGTGCCTGCGTGAAAAACGTTCACGCCATGAATCGACGCAGCATCTTCCAACCCTGTAATGACTTCGCCTGTTTGATATGGATCCGGGTAACCTCCAGAAGCCATGATGACACAGGCTGCTGCATCGTCATGCCATTGTACGTCGGCATGTTGTGCGAGTGTTCCATCAACACAAGCCATCAATAAAGGCACCAAATCGCTCTTGAGACGTGGCAAAAGAACTTGTGCTTCGGGATCTCCAAAACGACAGTTGAATTCCAGCACCTTTGGACCGGCATCCGTAATCATCAATCCGACGTATAGCACACCTTTGAAAGAGCACCCGATCTCCGCCATACCGTTGACAGTCGGGTAAACGACGCGCTGCATTACATAGTCGTGCAATTCAGGCGTGATAACAGGTGCTGGGGAGTAAGCCCCCATTCCACCGGTATTCTTGCCAGTATCACCGTCGTGCGACATTTTATGGTCTTGCGAAGATACGAAAGGGAGACAGTAGGTACCATCGGTAAGAACAGTAAAAGAGGCTTCTTCGCCGATGAGTTCCTCTTCAATCACAACACTATCACCCGCTTCGCCAAATGCTCTGTCCACTAAAATAGATGTGACAGCTTGCACCGCCTCTTTGAAGGTACGTCCGGGGATAACCCCTTTGCCAGCAGCAAGTCCATTTGCCTTAACGAAAACCGGAGTGTTGTGATCTTCGATATAAGCCATCGCTTCCTCGGCATCTACAAATGTGCGGTGCGATGCCGTAGGTATATCATTTTTTACCATCAACTCTTTGGCAAAATCCTTGCTTGCTTCGAGTTGTGCTGCGCGCTTATCGGGTCCAAACGCTTTGAGTCTGCGCTCGTTGAAGGTATCAACGATGCCTTCAGCTAACGGCACTTCAGGTCCGACAACGGTTAGCCCGATATTTTCGGATTCCGCCCAGTCTGCCAAGTCCGCGAACCGGTCTGGCATAGGAATAACTTCAGCGATTTGTGCGATGCCAGCATTACCGGGCATGCAATAGATTTTTTCTACAATTTGGCTCTGGGCAAGTTTCCAGACGAGAGCGTGTTCACGTCCGCCTTGCCCGATGACCAGAATTTTCATGCGTGTATCCTTTTTGACTGTATTGTATCATAAAGTGTTCGGGAAATCAAGGGTTTATTAATTTGACAAGCCTCCTTCAACTTGCTATACTAACCGCGATTTAACCAATAAAATCAGAACTTTCGATACTGACCCGAATTTCGTCAATGAAGTTGCTGGCTGAGGAACACGCTTCAGACTCTTAACTCACCTCCCCTGCCAAAGCACGGGATATCGACGGTAGATTGATAACGGAGGAATTGCTAATGGCTGAACAACACCATGAACTCGCCCATGTTTTTGTGGAGGCTTCACAGGTTGCTAACGACGCACGCGGTGGTACGCCACGTGATCTCAATACACCGTATACCTTTCCGGGTTATACCAAAGCGGAATGGACAGAAAAGGCTGAAGCACTACGCCAGCAGATTCGCGTTGCCAACGGCTTAGTACCTACGCACGAACCGACCCCGCTAAATGCCGAGATTTTTGGAAAGATTGAGCGCGAAGATTACAGCATCGAGAAGGTTCATTTTGAACCCTTTCCGGGTTTCTTTACAACGGGAAATCTTTATCGTCCATTGGGAAAATCTGGTCCGTTTCCGGGGATTGTGAGTCCGCATGGACACTGGACGCGCGGTAGGATTGAGGATATTGAACGCGGTTCAATCCCTGGACGCTGTATCAACTTCGCGAAACAGGGATACGTTATTTTTGCCTACGATATGCTCGGCTACAACGATAGTGGTAAACAGATAGATCACCGCTATGGTGGTGCGCACGAAGGTCTCTGGGGTTTGAGTACAATGGGCCTTCAACTCCAGAATAGTATCAGTTCCATCGATTTTTTAGAAAGTCTACCAGATGTGGATAATGAACGGATAGGGTGTACAGGCGCATCAGGTGGTGGTACACAGGCATTTATTCTGACAGCGGTTGATGAGCGTATTAAAGTCTCAGCACCGGTTAATATGATCTCAGCAACGATGCAAGGTGGGTGTCTCTGTGAAAATGCCCCGAACCTCCGTTTAGATGTCAGCAACATTGAAATTGGTGCGCTGATGGCACCGAGGCCACTTTTACTCGTATCTGCTACAGGGGACTGGACAGTAAAGACTCCAACAGTTGAATATCCAGCCATCCGAAGTATATATGCCCACTTCGACGCAGAAAACAAGGTGCATCAGGTCCAAATAGACGCAGAACATAACTACAATATAGAGAGCCGTGAGGCGGTGTATGCTTGGTTCGCGAAATGGTTCTTGGGTGCGGAGGACGCTTCGGCGTTCAAAGAGGTCCCATTTCAGACCGAACCCGATGATGCGTTATTGGTTTTCTCGGAACGTGAAATGCCAGCACACGCCTTGAAACAGGAAGAATTTCTACCGACTTGGGCAAATCGCACGCTTCAAGCGATCGAAAAAAGGAAACCGACAAATGAAGCAGAACTTGAGACATTCCGAGAAGAGATGGGTAGCGGATTGCAACACGCTCTTGGCTTGCAGATCCCCAAAATTACAGATGTAACGCTTGTCGAACCAGAAGGTGCGTTTCCAACAACCTATCAAGCGAATTTATCTGCAAGACATCTCATCGTCGGTAGAAAGGGCATGGGTGACGCTATCCCGGCTGTTTTATTTAGCCCGGAACCACAGGTAGGACACGATCCAGTCGTTGTTATCGTACATCCAGAAGGGAAAGAGAATTTAATTGATTCAGAAACGGGTAACCCGTTACCACTCATCACCGACCTGCTACGTGCCGATCGGAAGGTGCTCCTAATTGATGTCTTTGGAACAGGCGAACACAAAGAATATGCGAGACAGGAAGATACAGGCTTTTTCACCACCTACAACCGAACAACTGCGGCACTACGCGTGCAAGACATCGTGACAGCACTCCACTGTTTTACAGACAGAGGTGATGTTTCAGAGGTGAATTTGGTTGGAATAGGTGAAGCGGGGTTGTGGAGTTTACTGGGGGCGGGATTTGCGGATGTCAAAAATGTTGTTGTCGATGCGGCAGAATTTGATCTACGGTACGACCTTGACGCCGATGCCGCTTTCTTGGACACTTTACCGATACCCAATATTCGCCAAGTTGGGGATTTACGGACTGCTGGAACGCTGATCGCACCACGAGATCTTGTCATTCACAATACAGGCGATGCTTTTGATACAACGTGGATTGCTGAGGTCTACGGAAATATCGGGGCAAGCCAGCACTTACTTGTCGAAAAGGGTAGACTGTCTGATGAGGAAATCGTTGCGCGGGTGACAGGTTAATTGGTAAGTCGCTTAGTTTTTGGATAAGTCGGGATTCAGAGAGCCCTCCTACAGGAAAATTAGATGATCTTCGGTAATTGGAAAAAAAGGGCGGACACTAGGTCCGCCCTTTTTACATTTGTAGGCGCGACTGATAACCGCGCAGCATTACAAAATTGCCTCTATGAGAGGTTGTATCCACGTTCGTTGTGCTGTGAAAGGTCGAGTCCCATCCGTTCTTCATCCTCTTCAACGCGTAAGCCGACTATAGCATCAACGATTTTGAGGATAATAAACGAAAGCACACCGCTCCAAACGAGAGTAATGACGATGCTGAGGAACTGCGCCCAAACCTGCATTCCCATACTCTTATCTAACCCAACACCACCTAAACCAGCAGCAGCAAAAACTCCTGTTAGTAAGGCACCGACAATTCCACCAATACCGTGAACGCCGAATGCGTCCAGGGAATCGTCATAGCCAAGTTGTGATTTCAGGGTTGTAGCACCCCAGAAACAAACAACACCAGAAACCACGCCGATAACGAGGGCACCGATAGGTCCGACAGAACCGGAAGCAGGTGTAATGGCAACTAAGCCAGCAACAGCACCTGTTACAATGCCCAATGCGCTCGGTTTGCCGTGTTTCACCCACTCAACAAACATCCAAGCAACAGCGGCGGTAGCAGTTGAAATCTGGGTGACGAGCATTGCCATACCAGCGGCACCGTCAGCGGCAACAGCACTACCAGCATTGAAACCGAACCAGCCCACCCAGAGCATTGACGCGCCGACGACGGTAAGCGTCAAACTATGCGGAGGCATCGCCGTTGTCTGGTAGCCAATACGTTTACCGACCAAAATGGCGGCGACTAACGCTGCGATCCCTGCGTTAATATGCACAACCGTCCCACCGGCAAAATCGAGTGCCCCGATAATATCGCCAAACAGTGATCCGTCGCCCGACCATGCCATGTGGCAAAGGGGTGCGTAAACAATGATCGACCAGAGCACAGAGAAGATAAGCATCGCAGAGAATTTCATCCGCTCAGCGAATGCGCCAGCAATCAGTGCAGGTGTGATAATAGCGAATGTCAGTTGGAAGGTAATAAAAACGGTTTCAGGGATAGTTCCAGAGAGGGTGTCTACACCGACACCACGTAGGAACATGGTACCAAGTCCACCAACAAAAGAGGTAAGTGTAATTTGCCCTGCCTCCATCCCGGCGGTGTTGAAGGCGAGGCTATAGCCACAGATAACCCATAAGATAGTAATCAACCCTGTCAATGCGAAACATTGCATAAGGACAGAGAGGACATTTTGGACGCGGACGAGCCCTCCATAGAAGAGTGCGAGTCCGGGAATCGTCATAAATAAGACGAGGGCAGTTGAGGTAAGCATCCAAGCCGTATCGCCTGAATCAGGTGCGTCTTGTGCCATCGCCAAACTCGGCACGCCACAAATCAATAGAACAACAATTAGTGTTCCAATGCGAGTGTAGCCAGATCGTTTTTTCGCAGACGTTGATGCACATCGTTGTTGCATCTGGATCCTCCATAATATTTACAAGCACGTGTCGCTTGTGTGTTGTTTTGAAAAGCAGACAACTTCGTCCGCCTCTTCAATTCCAATTCCTGTAGGGACAACTACTTCTGTCCCATCCATTGTTTTCTGAAAAGGTAGTCTAATTCCCAAAAGGTCTTTGATTCAGCATCTTAGCAGAATATTAGAACAGTATCAAGCGTAATTTTAGCTTAAAAAGGTTGTAGATACAGAGAGAAAAACGGAAACGCCCACGGGCAGTGAAGTAAAACTCAGGGATATTAAGTGAAACTTCGTGTGGGCGATCCGTATATTAGATTTGTAGCTCGAAGGCTACCTGAAAAATGTGTTTAACGTATTGAGGAGACGTTGAAGTCCGGATAGGCACTTGCACCGTGCTCTTCGTAGTCAAGTCCTGCCATTTCTTCATCTTCACTGACGCGTAAGCCTGTAACAACTTTGATGCCATAGAAGAGAATAAAGCCTGTAGCAAGACACCATACGAGAACAGCGAGAACACCGACAACCTGTGCCCCAAGGAGCCCATACCCACCACCAAAGAACACTCCACTTTCACTGTCGAAAAATCCGAGGAGGATTGTACCTAAGGCGCCGCAAGTTCCGTGAACAGAGATAGCACCAACTGGATCATCAATGCGAAGTTTTTCGAATAACAGAACACTGAGAACAACAACAATACCGCCGAGTGCGCCAATAATCGCAGCGGATACTGGACTCACAGAGGCGCAGCCTGCAGTAATTGCGACCAAGCCAGCGAGCGCACCGTTGAGAGACATACCAGCATCGGGTTTACCGAGGAATATCCATGCGGTAATCATAGCTGTAATTGCACCTGCGGCAGCAGCGAGGTTCGTCGTTACGGCAATACTGGAGATGTCGGCAGCATCTGCACCCATTTGGCTACCGGGGTTAAATCCGAACCATCCGAGCCACAAAATAAAGACACCGAGCGCGGCAAGCGGGAGGTTATGCCCAGCAATCGGTCTTGGGTTGCCTTCACCATCGTATTTACCCATACGAGGACCTAAGACGATAGCACCCGTCAGAGCGAGCCAACCACCGGTTGAGTGGACCACAGTCGAACCTGCGAAATCCGACACACCCACATTTGATAACCAACCGCCACCCCAAATCCAGTGTCCGACCACTGGATAGATGAAACCGGTGATGAAGACGCTGTAAATAAGATAACTTTTGAATTGTGTGCGTTCTGCCATTGCGCCGGAGACGATAGTCGCGGCGGTAGCGGCAAATACAAGCTGGAAGAGCCATGCGGCATGCGTTGGGACAGAACTCCATTCTAATGAAGCAAACGCTGTGGTCTCAGACGGAACAAACCATCCACTTGTCCCCATGAACCAACCACCGGTCCCAAACATGATAGCGAAACCGATTGCCCAGTATGCGATTGACCCCATCGAGAAGTCCATCAGGTTTTTCATGAGAATGTTGACAGCGTTCTTAGCACGCGTGAATCCAGACTCCACCATAGCGAAGCCCGCCTGCATAAAGAAAACAAGAAATGCAGCGACAAGCACCCACAACGTGTCCGCCATATACTTTGCGTCAGAAACCTTTTCACCCTCAACAGATCCGTTCAAGGCGAAAACGTTCAGGCTCAGTAGGCAAGTGAGTGCAAAAACTACTATAACAACCTTTTTTTTCATTGTAAAATATCTCCTTGTGTCAATTTTTCCTTAAAACTTTTCGGGTCGTGAACTGCGAAAGCGGAGTTGCTTCTGTATAAGGTCAGTCTGCCATAAACCGTGGACGGGTGATTCCTGCTCATCGCGAACCGTGAGACATTCGTGGTGCCTACGGTTCGCGATAACTATATCTTGTCTCATGCGACCCTTCATATTCTTACCATGTGCGGACGAACGTCATTCTGCCGGTAATTCCTGTTTCATCTTCGCCCTTTTGGGTTTCAAATCCGACAAAAACACCAAGTGTGTTATTTTCGCCGTAAGCGGCATTCACGCGGAGACCAGGAGCGAGACTACTGAGTTCGCCCGCGGTCAAATCAAGTGTTACTTCCACCTGCGGACCAACAGAAAGTGTATCATTGAGGGACAGAAGCACAAAATTGCGAGTGTAGATAGCATCATCACCGTAATCAAAAGGTGAATTGAAGAACCCTTGGATCCACGACTCAAAATAGATCGAGCCAGCGGTGAGATAGGTAAACAATTGCGGTGCAATTAGAGAGGAGGGACCGTCCGCGGCAGCATAGTCAAACCCGATACCTACCATAGGCAAGAAACTGAGGGACAGTGAATCACTATCGACGACTGGAATACCAAGTCCGATGTCTAACTCACCGAACGTCCCAACGACGTAAATATCAGTATCCAAGGAAAGACCACCGAGGAAACTTGGGGAGTGGCTTGCGCCGACCCAAATTTGTGTTCCCAAGCTATCTGTATCGGTACGGAACCAGCCAGAAGCACTTGATGACTCTTCTTCTGCCATCTCTTCACCTGCTTCATGCGCGTCTGCATAGACCATAGGGACACTACCGACTGCGAGAATACAGACCACTGCTAATAACTGAACGAACCAAAATGTATGCGTTTTCATTAAATTCTCCTTTGTGCGCGTCAAAGCACGCATCAGGTTGTGTAAGATTTAATCAACAAACAATCACGGTGCTACAGTGCTAATCTAAGTTATTACAAAAACGGAGTCGCTTGACTTCAACATGAACCTGTGATATACTCGCCTGCAATCGGCAGACTGTCACCTGCACTTACTACGCACCTATTGTCGTTTAAAGCAAAACGCGTGCCAATTCCGTTTTTCTGGAGTTAATACTATATCCGTAAGCAGATGAAAGAAACACCGATAGTGCCGACGGAAACAGGTAAATACTGGACAAATACGTGTTTTCGCCGACTGGAAACGGATTAACACAAGGGAATGCCTATAGGCGGTTTTGGCGGGATCCATACATAATTAGATAGGCATCAACAAGGTGCGAAAACAAATTTCTAACAAAATGCTGAAATTTTCAACAAAAGATTGCCCAAAAAAAAAGCATATCCTACTTTTGAGCTTTATTGTGATGTTCGGGGCATTACTCCGCTTCTGGGATTTAGGTCAGTGGAGTTTTTGGATTGATGAGGTCTTTACAGTCAGAGATGCACAGAACTTTTCGCTGGGAAGTTGGCAAAACATTCCGAATCCTATTCCTTACCTCGCGGTAAAATTATCTATCGCGCTTGCGAGCGACAGTGAATGGGGAAGTCGCTTAATTCCGTGTATAGTCGGGATCGTCACAATCCCTGCGGTTTTTGGGTTAGGACGAACGCTATTCAATTGGCAGATTGGGCTTCTGGGTAGTGCGTTTATGACGTGTTCAAGTTGGCACCTGTTTTGGACGCAGAACGCTCGCTATCCTGTCTTCACGCTTCTCTTTGCAGTCTTAACAGCATGGTTTTTCTATCTGTCTCTGGAACGTGACTCAATACTCTTAACGATTAGCGCGCTCATATCCTGTTTATGTCTAATTCTCTCACATACGCTTTCCGTTGTAATTGTCCCTGCGTTAGCCGTCTATGCTGCGATCTGTCTATTCGAAAAATCCAGTAAGAAACGGTGGCTGAACCTACTTATCTTCTTTATCCCATTTACGATACCAGTATTGGCACTGATATTTCCACAGGTGCGTGGTTACCTTTTTTCAGGATGGGGACGTAACGAGTGGCAGCGGAGTCCTCTCTATATCGTCCTAACGCTCGTCCACGGGGTGAGTATTCCGATAGCTGTTGCAGCGTTCTTTGGTTTCGTTGCGTCCCCATTTAACAAATCTACGCGTTTTTTGCTCTGTTATGCCGGTGTACCACTGGGACTTTTTCTCATTGCTTCGCAGCTTCAAAACGTCGCTGGCTATTACCTATTTTGGACGATCCCCGCCTATTTCATCTTGGCTGGTGTTGCGTGCGAACGGGTTTGGCGGGCGGTAGTGCCCCAGTTAGGGAGGAACATACTTGGTATATTTGTGCCGTGCGTTCTGGTGGTGACGCTACTCTCACAGATCTATCTCTACTTTCGGATTGAAAATGGTGGACGACCCAGGTGGCAGGAGGCGTTTGAAGCGATTCAAGTCGAGAAGAGACCTACCGACAAAGTGGTACTTTCCGAGCCTGAGATGGGTAAGTATTATCTTCCAGAAGCGACATCAGTCTATATCGGTGGATTGTTAAAAGATCAGGAAGGATTTGAAAGAGAATGGGAAACTTCCGGTAAAGAGCGATTGTGGTTTGTTGTGGATGTAGCGAGTTTCAACGTCTTTGATGGGGATACGGCAGTTCGCAGCTGGATTCGCAAACGTGGACATCTTGTAAAAACATTGCCAGCCTTCTCACGTGTAAAAGACAGGACGATTCATATTTATTTATTGGAGTAGAATACGTCAAACAGTCTGCGCGCTATATGCCAAAGGTATACGTATACTTCAGTAACACCGTGCGACCCCTAGTCAGCAACTTCCTCGGTATTTCATCCTCTCTGTATGTGTTAAGATTTTCGTTGTAAACCAACCACAGGTCACTCCCTTCCCGGAAGTTATATCGAAACCGTATATTTGTTGAGAACCGATCATTGGCACTATTGTATTGTACAAATGCGTTCAAGGAAACCTGTGTGTTTAAAGCTGCCCGGGTCCGAAGTCGAACGAGATGTGCATTAAATCCCTGACTGCGTTCAGGGAAACGGATAACATTGACCTCATACTCACTGCTCATTTCCAGATGTCGGGACACATTCCAAGTTGGTTTAGCACTCAATTCAAGTCGCCATCCATCATAAAAGCCGCCGAAAGACCAGTTGAAGTCGGTGCGAAATAATTTCTTACCTGGCATATCATACCCACCCTTAGCCTCGAAGGTAGTGTAGCTGCCTGCTGGAACGACTGTATCTTTGGGAAAATCTTCATCTTTGGTGAGATCTTCATAATCCATTTGAAAGTCCACCGATACGGATGCTCCAGACTTCCACACCAGATCGATATCATAGTCAAGCTGCGCCGATTCCACAGACCCCTCTTCATTACGGAGGACAATAAATCCCGCGAACTGTAAGGGGCTTACCTGTCTAATTGAGGTTCCCTTTCCCATCAGCCAATCATAACGCGCACCCCAACGCAGATAGGTGAAATCGTCTCGTTTTGTATATCCAAGTCCAGGTAAAAAGTTTTCACCTCTCCGAGCTGCGGCGATTTCATAATCAAATCCAACATCGGTGCGCCGAGTGAGTTCTACGAGAAACATGGCAGTATCCAAAAAATTGGAACGCTGCTTTTGAATGACCTCATCGTCGAAAGTTTGTCCCCACTTAAGGGTCAAATATTCTTTTCCGAAAAGCCGAAAAATGCCGTCAAGTCCATACGCGTAGTTGTAATTGCCTTCTTCGTCAATACGGTTTGTTAGCATGATACCAGCGTAGGAATATGGATTAAGAACTTGCCGACGCAGCCGCAGTGCCCCGAAGTTTTCTCTTGGGATGTCTTCCTTTCGTGCAGTTTGCATGTCAAGAAAACCGAGATCCCACTCCCCGATACGTCCAACGAGCCGCGCCCCACCAATGATGGGAATTTGCTCATCGTCCCGGATGCCGATTCGACGGCTATGAAAAAGTCGAGTACGATCAATAAAATTAAAGGAGAAAATCCCGGAACGTTCTTGGAAAAACTGCCGCTTTTCTGGAAAGAAGAGCGAAAACCGACTCAAATCCACTTGCTCATCATCGGCTTCTGCTTGGGCAAAGTCAGGATTTATTGTTGTATCCAAGGTGAGGTTACTGGTGACGTTATATTTAATATCAAGCCCAGCGTTTCGCGCCAATTCACTTTCGAGACGATAGGCGGTACGGGAGTCGTTCAAGGCGGGTGTTTGTTCAAGTCCTCCAACGGCGTAAGGCGTAAAGTAAACTGGTTTTTGACTGTAAACCTGATCTAAAACTATAGGATGCGCACGAGATGGTGTATCAATACCGCGCTCTGGAGACAGGTCAGGAAACACAACCCGCTCGTTTTTTCGAGCTATATCTCGATAAGCGATTACCCCCATGACTACTTTCCCGTTTTCATCCTGAAAACTCAGACTGGAGAACGGAATACGCATCTCAAGAAACCAACCCTCTTCATTCTGAATCGTGGCGACATCCCAATAGGTATCCCAATGCTTATTATCCGATTTGCCATCATTAAAAACAGCCAGATCGCCCCGAACACCAGCCGGTGTCGTCCAAAATGACAGGGCACTCTCCTTGTCATTGAAGGTATCAAGAATGATTCCAAATTTATCATCTTTGCTCGATCTGTCTCGATAGAGCGAGTTCACACGAACTCCGGAGGGATCGGTATCATAACACCGCGCTGAACAGTAGAAATAGTCCTCATCATAAGCGATTCTGATTTCAGTTCTCTCAGTGAGTTCACCCTTATAAGTAGGTTTGTACATGACCATGGGTAGCGGATCAATCCCTTGCCATTCGGGTTCGTCACTTAAGCCATCAATTTGGATAGATTCTGTGAAACGGGACAAGCGTAGAGGTTCTTGGGCATTAGCGGCATTCACAGAGAAAGCCAGAATTAAGATCATGCATGCTATAGTAGACTTTGGCAGATCTATCATTTTTTCCTTTCAAAGTATTAAAACGCGTCCTGTCTGGAGCAGGCGCGTGTTTGACGAAATAAACCCACAAGATACTACAATTTGGAATGAATACTTCATTTTAACGAGAAAAGCGCACTTCTTATCTGCTTGAAGCGCGCCTATATGCCTATCAGATAGGTGCGATCTCTCGATCGCACCCCTTTTGTATAAGAGGAAAAGCGTACTACCAAGTCCGAGTAAAATTCATTCTACCTGTAAGTCCGGTTTCCCCTTCCTCTTTTTTAGTTTCATACCCCAGGTATAAACCAAGCGTATTATTCTGACCATAGCCGATATTTACGCGTCCACCGAAATTTAGAGCCCACAGTCCACCACCATCACCAAGACCGAGTACGGATTCAAATTGTGGACCAACAGCAACGGTGTCATTAAGAGCATAGGTGAAATAAGTACGATTATAGAGTTCATTCAAGCGTTGGTCATCGAATATGGAAGCAAGCGTGTTGATTGTCCAATGGAAACCGTAGATTTTACCGGCGGGTAAAAAAGCGAATATTTGTGGAAATAGGGCATCTGGACCGTCCGCCGTGGTATAATCAAACCCGACACCGAGCATCGGGAGCAGAATAAGCGTCAAGTTGTCGCTTTTCACGACAGGAAAGGAAACTCCGATGTCAAACTCGCCGAAATGATCATTAACGTAGATGTTGGAGTCAAGCGAAACGCCGCCGAGTGGATGGCTCGCGCCAATCAAGAAATAGGTACCGAGACTATCCACATCAACCTGGAACCATCCGGAAATATTCGGTTTTTCTTCTGCCTTTTCTCCTTCAGCTTCATGGCTATCAGCGAAGGCAGTCGAGAGATTAGCAATAGATAACATACAAATTAGTCCCAAGACAATAGTTAACCGAAAGACATTGTTGAACATCTGCAGATAGCAGGCAAGACAGTTCTTCATAAAGGTCTCCTTTTTAAGGATTGTCAGTTATCGGTTATCAGTTGTCGGTTAAGAGGTAGGTCTGTTAGATCAGGGACCTTTTTAACCGACGACTGGCAACAGACTTTAATAACTATTTTTCATTCGGCTTGTTTAACCTGTTCCATAAGTTGTTCGAGTTTAAGTGGATCTTTGATACCCTTTGATGCCTCAACTCCAGAACAGAGGTCGATGCCGTGTGGATGGATCGTCTCAATAGCAGCTTTAACATTTTCTGGGCGGATCCCACCAGCAAAAAATACAGGCAGTGGACTCTCAGTAATAAGCTCAGCAGCGACATTCCAATCGCAAGTTTTCCCTGTGCCACCGTACCTGGGTTTCTCCAAACTCATATCAACGCTATCAAACAGCAGGAAATCCGCACCAGCATCTCGGTAAGCTTGCATTTCCAATCGGACAGCGGGCATATCTACATTCTCGGGGCTTCCCGCAGGCAAATAGACGGATTTCCATAGTTGACACGACACAGTATCTTTAAGTTCTTGAACCTGTTGTGGGGGTTCCTGTCCAAGGAGTTGCACCGCAAGCGGTTGAACTTGTGCTACTACTTCTTGGATATCGGATGTCGTGCGGTTATATAGCAGAAGCACGGTCGGAAGGGGACTTCCGCTGGCAATTTCGGTAGCTTGAGTAGCAGAGCGTGTTCGTTCGGATACGGCAACATCAACCAACACGCCGACATAGTCCGCACCTGCCTCAGCGGCAAGCCGAGCGTCGTGGATAGAGGTAATACCACAGATTTTAACACTGCAGTGGGATTCTTTGGACATTGTGCAATAATTCCTTTTAGCAGGATAGGTCGGGATTACAAATTCTTTCTAAAAGCAGTCAAACACATATAGGTCGGGATTACAAATTCTTCCTACAGAACAGTCGTTCTATTCTTCAAAGACAGTTTGCCTGACAGGGTCGGGATTACAAACCCCTCCTACAGAAGAGCCGTTCTACTCTTCAAAGACAGTTTGCCTGTCTGCATCTGAGTAACAGATGATCATCGTCACGGGTTGCCAGCCGGTGTTGACGGCATTGTGCTTAACATTGCGGGGGATACGCAACATCATTCCGGGCTTGAGAGGAATGACTTCATCTCCCAAACTATGGTCACATTCACCGGAAAGAACATAGATAAGTTCTTCACAGTTTGGATGGTAGTGGACAGGGTTACCTTCGCCAGCGTTAATATAGACCACCCCGAAAGTCATCTCAGCATCTGGATCAATCTGATCGTTGCAGAGCCATTTAATCGCGCCCCAAGGGAATTCGAGGGCACCAGCGTCGTTGCTATTGGTTACGGTTATCTCCATAGGATTTTCCTTTCTATCTTCCTGAATTTAATCATATATTGAAACAAACCAAACATTCTGCTGCATAAGCCTTCAACCCCATCACAGGTTTTTCATATAGATAGCCGACAGGGGCACAGAGGGCGCGTACACTGTGAAGCTGCATATCAACAGATTCATGAACATGCCCGAAAAGTGCGTGTGTGACAAGTGGTTCCTGCAAGCAACATGTCCCAATACCTTTACTTCCCATAAACGAGCGAAAGAAGTCCCACGGCAATTCGCCTCGGTATCGGATGCATTCGCGAAACGGGACATGGTGTGTCACTACAATAATACGAGATACATCATCCCGGACGGAGGCAATTTGCGCTTCAAGCTCTGCTTCAAAACTCTGGGTGAGAACGGGATCAGGGTCTGCCCACTTGGCGTATCGCTTATCATTCCAGACTGCTCCCATCAACTCTTTCTCGGCATATTGTGCGTCGGAGAAGTCATACCCATCAGGTGCGAAACTGTAATCATACCAACCGATAGTCCCACAGAAAGCGACCTGCTCGGTGACGAATGGCGCATCCATAAGTGGATGGAATTCACATTCATGACAGATTTGAGAAATAATGTCGCATTTCTGTTCGCTTGTAACGTCAGGCGTCTCAATTGCCCAGATGTCATGGTTCCCTGGAACGAACAATTTCTTGCAGGCTAAATCTGCGAGTTGAAAAGCGTTGAGCGTTTCAGAAAGCAGGACAAGATGCCGTGCGAGATCACCTGCAATCACTAAAATGTCAAGCTCCGCTGCCTTGACGGCATCAATGAGATATGGGATGAGTGCTTTGTTTAGCGGCGTAACGTCTGTGTGTAAGTCTGAAATGAGTCCAATTTTCATTGGTGGCACACAACCCGTTGCGCGAGTCCTCCGTTGCGTTACATCGTCTTCTTTGCTAAGTTGCTAAAAACCTCATCAAGAAAGATACGGAGACCACTGTCAGCATCCTGT
The DNA here is from genome assembly GCA_958295815.1 of Candidatus Poribacteria bacterium. Taxonomy (GTDB): domain Bacteria; phylum Poribacteria; class WGA-4E; order WGA-4E; family WGA-3G; genus WGA-3G. The sequence continues at coordinate 3,849,084 of OY282374.1, forward strand.
TGGTACCGTTCACGTTGGCGCTCAAGTGCCCGGATCGAGGGTGCGTCTCCAATTTTGGCGACTGCATCGACGAGCGTGAGTAGGATTGCGGCTTCATCCGTGGTCTCCAATGCACTAATCAAGCGATCTCGTGCCTTATTTCCTCCGATCCCCCCGAGTGCGGAAGCAGCGATGTCTTTCGTGCTGGTATCCTCTTTTTCAAAAGCCGTAATGAGTGCATCAACAGCGGGTTCACCAATCTGACTAAGTGCCAATCCTGCTTGGAAGCGGATACCGGGGATTTCTGCCGAGTTTTCAAGGACGGTAACAAGCGCGTCAATAGCGGAAGTCGGCTTGAGAACTCCGAGTATAGAGAGGCAGGCACGCCGAATCTCCTGTTCCGGTTCGACCTGAATCTGAATGTATTGCTGCGCAAGCTCGGCGATCTGTCCCTCAGTGATACTGCGATAGAGTGCCTCGGACCTGTGTCTGAATTGTGTTCCGAAAGGTGCTTTGAGCGTAGCGGTATTTTCGACTCTATCTACGGTGAGTAGACCGAGAATTGCGGCGGACTCCAGTTGATTCGCCTGAAGGCTATCAGCGGGTAACTGATTCACATTTTCACGTTGAAATTCCTGGAAGATGTCGTTTAGGACGCTTAACTCAACGAGTCGCTGAAGGCTACTGATTGCAGCCTTTCGGAGTGAAAATTCATGGCTATTTTGGAAGAGGTCTATTAGCGGGTCAAGTGCCCGGGCATCTCCTAAATCACCGAGAGCATTAACAGCAGCAATCTTCACACCTATTAATTCAGAAGTCCGAAAGGTAAGATTGTGTTTGACAACTTTTCCGAGTGTTTTCTTGTAATCAGCAAGACTGTAAATATTTCGCTCATCAACAATTTTTTCTACGATGTCGCCCACTTGAATATCTGCGTTTGCGGCAGGGGTTCCCGGTCGAATCTGGTTAACACGTACAGTGCCATTCCCTTCAACGCTGAGACCCATCTTATCACCTCGTCTCCGAAGCGCGATACGGATAGGTGGTTTATCCTTCAAATAAAGAATTAGATTATTATCTTCATCAAGTGCCTTTTTCATTGCGCTGTTAAAGTCCCCAGCACTTTTGACTGGATACTCTACGATGACGTGAGAGATGAGTTCGCCGGTTTCGAGTTGTGCCTTATGCGCCGGTCCGTTGGATGCGACATCTAAAACGACGACCCCGCTTGTAGCCCAACGGTTCATGAGGTCGCTGTCTAACTGCTGAACTTCCATCTGCAGACGGTCATCGTAATGCCGATTGTCGCATCCGAACCCAAATACAAGTGTGAAAAGCGGCAGGATACCTACGAAATGGCGAAGTTTGCCCAACCGTATTATTTTTTTTAGCATGCTGGATCCTTTCCGTTTGATTGCAAGCTGTGCCGAAATGTGTAATCGCGACTTACCATTCAATTAAGAGGAATAAGTACGTCTCGACTACTCTGCTCTTTCAGAGCGTCTAAGAGCGGTGCGACGACCTTTTCATCGCCGAGTGTTGCCAACGCGCGGATAGCATCAACGCGCAGCGACGATCCCTTGTTTTCGACAATTTTGATGAGTTCTGGGACAGCGGCACCGCCGATTTTTCCGAGTGACTCAACGGCGAGTTGGCGGACTTCGGGTTCCTCGCGATCCCGTTTCCATCTCGCAGAGCCGGATTCAATGAGCGCAGCAAGAGCCGGGATTGCTTCTTCACTTCCAATCTCTCCGAGTGCTTTGACAGCGTTCAAACGGGTTTCGGTGCGTCGGTGATCCAGAAGTTTCACCAAAATAGGTACAAGTGTTGAGGGGTCATCCTTACCGAGATGTCCAAACACCCAATGTGCGCTGTGCCTATCGCGATTATCACCCGATTTAATAGCTTTTTGGAGTTGGCTGATAAGCCGGTTCCGATCGCCCTGCGTATATACACGCTTCAACGCTTCAAGTGCAGCGTTTTGAATATCCAAATCGTCATCTCGGAGTGTCTCAAAAATCAGTCTTTCGAGATATTTACGCGATTCTTCGTTGTATGCGAGGAACATATGCCTGCCGCGCTCGGAGATCGATGCCTCTTCCCAATCAGTGGTATTGGGCTCGTAAAACTCCTGCGAATTGTAAAATCCGAGCAGGTAATGTGCCTCAGCGTTATCAATGGGTTGTTGAAGCGCGAGTTTAAATTCCCGGACAGCGCGCTCCTCTTTCCGCCGTTTATCGGATTTAATCAGTTCCTTGCCCTTGGCAAGGTTCTCGTTCTGGGTACCGCATCCAACAACAAAAAAGACGAGTACAAAGGCAAGCCAGAGTCTTTTCATGGTGTTCCCCTTTTAAGTGTCAAGGAGGCTCGTTTGTTCATCACCGGATTCAGATACCTCATCCGCCGTGCTTTCGTCGGTGTCATCCGTTTCCAGTTCGACTTCTATTTCTTCCCTTTCTGCTTCCGTTTCCGCTTCTGCATCAAGCACTTTTTGGAGGACGACGACCGGTTTCTCGGAGAAACCCCAGTCTTTATACCTCTGAATGACGCTCGTTTCTGAGGGGGATAACTCTATTTCAAGGGTTTTCACACCACTTGTTGTTGCAGCATCCTGAGCTGCATCTATAAGGTGGTCAGCGACACCTAACTGCCGAAACGGACCTGCGACAGCGAGATTTCCGACCAGTGCGATCTCTGGATTCATGGCACTTTGCTTCACAGTGATCTGTCCGATCGGATACCCACTGGCTTCCGCGACCAGTCGATGAGTCCCAGCTGCCAAGTCGGCTTTTAGCTCTTCGGTAACCTCTTCGCTGGTTCTTTCAGGAAAGCAATATGCGTGCAAATGCGCTGCATCGTTTTCTTCAGCGGCGCGTACTTTAATAGCCCCGATTAAGTTGAAGTCTTGATTTGCCATAGACCTTCTCCTTTGGTTGTTCTTAGTGTGCCAGTTAGTGCTTCGCGTGAGATATAGCAAGCATTTGACATATCTGGCATCTATACACATTTGATTGTAATATCTTAATACAAGTCATTTCAGATTACAATTATTTTTTAAGCGTTACGGTCTGAAAGTGTCACTTTTTAGGTAAGCGGAGTATCGTTTTTCACCACGGCACCATCCGTGTGTTCATGGGCAGTAGGCAGCCCTTCTTGAGCGTTGACAGCGTCCTCCGTGGAAGAAGCATCAAGATTTTCCTGACCAACCCGCAACTGCCGTTCAGCGTCAACAACATCTCTATTGATTTTCCCGATACATCGGTTGAGCTTATCAACAAGGGCAGTGTGCCCACTCATAGCGCGACGAATTTGGCGAAGCTGATCGATAACAAGCCGAAAGGCTCGGACAAAATCACCAGCATCTATGCGAGCATATCTTTCAAGTTTGTCAAAATCACAACCGCGGCTCCAAGCAAGCATTGCAGTGCAAAGTCGAAACTCCAACATAGGTGTGACTTCGGTCACCCCCTGCTCGGCTTCTAAATGCTGGATAAGTGAAATCTCGGAATTGACTGTATAGAGTATTTCCAACAAACGTTCGTCCTTGAGGGGCTTAAAATACCCATCTTTACGAGGTTCGGAAACAATAGCGACCATGAGACAGTTAATTTCATCTTCAGTTAACCTCTCAAAAAACCCACCAAACAGCAATTGGGTCAACTCAAGTTCGTATCCATAGATGTGCGCGGCGTTACTTCCGCGGGGCAGAATCGTTTTCCCTTCAATGTACCCGAGTTCCTCAAGCACTTTAAGACGCGCTGCTATTTGTTCCTTCGGGTCGTTCTCAATAAATGTTGTTCTCTTTTTGAGTTTTTGAATCCGCTCTTCTTCTCTACGGATGGCTTTGTATCTTCCAGTGCATGTGCTTAAATATTGACATTCGTCACAAAGGCTCTGCTCACCACTTGTCTGAAAATGACTTATCTTTCGCTGAACGACCTTTAATCTTTTAATCCGCTCTTTTTTTCGTTTTTTTCCGCGAGTTTGGGATCTGATTTGCGCCATCTCTGCGTGTAAACGCTGGATATTTTTTTCACGATTTCGATTGTGGCGATAATGTTGTTCAATTTGTGTGTTCCCATCAATCCCTTCATGGATGCACTCAGGTTCGGGAAGTGTTTGGAGTTTCTCGGTATTAGTTTTAATCTGGTCATTGAGTCTCGCTACCCGAACATAATTTTGATGGTTGCTCAAACTCATCGTATAAACATCGTAAATATCATCCCCATACTTCTGATAAAGATTGAGAATACTGGAATAGGAGAGATTAAACTGGCTCTCAATAGGCTCTATTTTATCACTAACAACGCCCCGAATTTCTTTTGCATCAGCATAAGCGGGTAGGATCTGGGCATAAACATAACCGATGGTATCAATACCACGCCTACCAGCACGTCCAGCCATCTGGTGATATTCGCGCGCTTTGAGGTGCCGGAATCCGACGCCATCATATTTTTCAATACTGTCAAAGACAACAGTGCAGGCTGGCATATTAATACCAACAGCAAAGGTTTCAGTAGTAAAGAGGAGTTGGATCAACCCGGAGGTAAACAATCTTTCCACTACCTCTTTAAGCGTCGGCAACATACCGGCGTGATGATAGGCTATTCCACGACTGATTAAACTGCGAAATTCGTCAATTTTCTTTTCTTCTACGATGTCGAATTGGACACAGAGTTCGTCAAATTGCTCTAAAATTTGGATCCGTTGTTCCTCAGCGAGTAGCTGGAGTTGCGATCCATGCACCAGCGAGTTAGCGTTTGACTCACAGCCTTTACGACTAAAACAAAAATAAAGACAAGGGAGCTGGTTTTCACGACGGAGGTGTGGGATGAGTTTTGTCTCTATAACGTCAGATGGTAGTTCCAAGGCGGTCTCATCATCAGATGCGTCATATTTCCGTTTACGTGCCTCGCGTTGCGCTATGTTACGGATAGCCGGGATATGATTCGGACTGCCGATACCGTAATCCTGAAAATAGAGGTGATGCTCCAAAGGCACAGGACGATTCAACTCTTCGACTATCTCAATATCTATATCCCGCACGCTCTGCATCCATTCTGCGAAAGAGTGAATGTTCGGAATTGTAGCACTCAGACAGACGAATTTGATGTGTTGAGGCGCAAAGATGAGACTCTCTTCCCAGACGGTACCGCGCTCAATATCGTTAATGTAGTGGATCTCATCAAAGATGACGTAAGAGACATCCTGCAACCGTTCAATGTCATCAAAAATAGTATTTCGGAAGATCTCAGTGGTCATCAATAGGACTTGGGCGTATGGGTTTAGGACCACATCACCGGTAACAATGCCTATTTTGTCTCCATATTCAGCGTAAAAGTCCCGATATTTTTGATTGCTGAGGGCTTTGATCGGTGCGGTGTAGATAACGCGGTGGTTTTCTTTAATGCACTTTTCAACGGCATACTCAGCGATGACGGTTTTGCCTGCCCCTGTCGGAGCAGTGACAATCACTGAAGTATCCCGATTAATTGCCTCGATCGCCTCTTCTTGAAACCGATCAAGTTGTAACCCCTTATAAAGCATTCAATCCTCCCTTGCACTCCAGACCCTCTCTGCACAATGTGTAGGCAGTCCGAGGCATAGTATTAGAAGTAATTATAATAGACACGGTATTTTTTGTCAAGGGTTTTCTGGAGATATAGCTTTCAGCAGTCAGCAGTCAGCAGTCAGCAGTCAGTGAAAAGGGTAATAAGTTAGTAAATTTAAGTTAAGAGTGCGGATTCGGAGAGATCCGCACAAGAAAACCAAGTGTCTCCGTTTACCCTTGACTTCTCCTATATTGCGTGTTAGCATAGTACGAGAATGCTTGAAACCAGCAACGACAGTTGGAGGTAGAAACACTATGCGAGATGGTGAACAGATAGGAAGAAAACGCCGATATACCTTGTGGAAGCGTGCCTTAGGGATCTTGATGTGTGTCGCACTTTTTGGTGTTATTGCGTGGGCACAAAAGAATGGAAATGAGAGCCAGAAAGGGGTTACCTTGGCTGACCTCGGTGTAACAGAAGCACAGAAAACCCAAATTGAGGCACTATGGGAATTAAAACGTCAAAAGCAGATTGAGGCGATCGCCAATTTAAAAACGCTAAATCGACTTGTCAAAGATTCACTTGTTGAAGATACGGAAATCCGAGAAACGTTGGACGAATTCCGCATGAAACGCAAGGAAAGGCAAAAACAGATTGATGAGGTTGAGGCAGGACTGATTCAAACGTTGCCACCGCGCGCGCAACTCCATTTGACTGTTTTAGGGGTGTTAGATAACGGTATCCCGCGGAAAATGTCAAGGTCGCAAGCTGGTAAGAAAACGGGTGAGAATTCTACATCTTCTCAGGAAGAACAGAGGAAATAAAAATGGTGGAGGATACCAGACTTGAACTGGTGACCTCTTGCATGCCATGCAAGCGCTCTCCCAACTGAGCTAATCCCCCACTTGTCTTTTAATTATATCATACATCTTCAGGGAATGCAAAAAAAATTGCATTTTTTAGAAAAATGGCGAACAATTCGCAAACAGATCCCTTCTTTGCCTTTGCTAAAGGTGAGGATGCCGAAATTCAGCTCGCAACAGGTGCACTCCTTATTGCCCAAGGCGAGTACATCGATCTTAATATTGAGGATTACTTGTGTCAATTAGATGAGATGGCGCGTGTTGTTCAAGAGCGGATTCAGGATTCGACGCTCCCTGAACACCACATTGCTGAATTGAATCGTTATCTTTTTCAGGAAAACGGGTTCACAGGAAACACAGAAAACTATTACGCTTTGGGGAATAACTTTCTCAATGCTGTGCTTGATAACAAAACAGGTATTCCCATCACATTAGGCGTTGTCTATATTGAAATCGGTAGGCGTGCGGGGTTACCACTCGTCGGTGTAAATTTCCCTGGGCATTTCCTTGTTAAATACCAGCGTGAACATTTAAATATTCTCCTTGATGTATTTAAAGATGGCACCTTTATGTCTGAAGACATGCTTCAAGCAAAACTCAAGGAAATGATAGAGGAATCGGTAACATTAGAACCCCGCATGATGGCAGAAGCCTCGGATAGAGAAATCTTAGCGCGTATCTTACGGAACTTGGTTCGTGCCTATACGCTGCTCGAGCGTTATGACAAAGCACTTACGGCGGCGGAGCGTATTACGTGGTTGTTACCTAACGGCGCAGCTGATTATCGTCTTCTCGGTTATCTACACTACAAAAATCATGCCTATAATGAAGGTATTATAGCTTTCGAGAAGTACCTTCAACTTGCAGAATCACCACCAGACGCAGCGGCGATCGAGCAGGACATAGAGCATCTTCACAAACTACTTTCGCGCCTAAATTAAGATTAGGACGACACACGCATTATCGTTCACACCAAAACAGCATTCCAAAAAATACCATTTTATTCTTATATGTGATATACTGAATCCGAAAGTATCGTTAGCGGATGCCTATGGTACAGTAGATTTTGCTTTTAAACCTGTGGAATCCGCAGAACACCTAACGGCAAACACTACAATTGAATTTCAGTGGTTTCTGGAAAAATCTCAACCCGAACTAACAATCGAGGAGATTACAATGAAGTACCTGGAACGCTGTTGCACCTGGGTATGTTCTGTCCTGCTTCTGTTCAATTTATCAGGGACAGTATTAGGGCAGGCAGAAAAGGCAGAAACCCTCGTTGGACACTGGACATTCGAGAAAGGTGTCGAACTGGAAGATCTTATGGGTAATTTTGCCGACATCAAACTCATGGGTGCTGCAATCGAGGATGGACAATTGAACGTTGACCTTGGTAAGTGGGCAATCGCCAGTGGGTATGACGGTCCAGATATCGGAGAAAAGACCTTGGTGTCGTGGGCTATAATGGATGACATTGACGTACAGAAAGGCTCTATATTAACCATCGACCGTCTTTCCGATCCGACGTTTGATGCCATTGTCTTTGGAGAACGCGAGCCTCACCGCTGGATGGCAGGCAGTGGCTGGTTTCACCGCACTCAGGATCCGAAACCTGGGTTCGAAGAAAAGAAAACGGGAGAACTGATTATGATGGCGATCTCGTATGAAGATGACGGTGGCACGGCACGTGTGAGAATATATCGGAATGCGGACGAAATTGGGGACTATACATTCGGTCAATTCGTGACCTTTGATAATAAAGATGCCGAGGCTATTTGGGGTAAGCGTCACGGCGGTTTAGACGGAGGTCCCGGCGATCTTGACGCTCATATTGAAGACTCACGAATTTATGCCTCTGTTCTCAGCCAAGCAGAGATTAAGAAATTGCTGCCAGACACACTTGATGTGGAAGCGTCCGGAAAACTTGTCACGACTTGGGCAAGACTGAAAACAGAGTAGATATTTGAACATTAGTTTTTGTTTTAGACATCCCGAAGGGCTTGAAAATCCTTCGGGACTCTCATGTGAAAAGTTGTGCTTTATAATTCTGGTGAATGGGAAAATAAAATTATAAGATGAAGATATTAGGTGTCGACACCTCTACGCCAATTGGCAGTGTAGCTTTAATAGATAGTGATAACGTCGTTGCGGAACATACGCTCGACATAGTGCAAGCACATTCCTCCAGACTGATGCCCGCAATAGATAGCGTCCTGAAATGGGGCGACATCACGGTAGACGCTTTAGATGGTTGTGCTGTTGGTATCGGACCCGGTTCGTTTACCGGTATCCGTATCGGTGTTGCGACAATCAAATCTATCTGCTACGCTATTGACAAACCGATCGTCGGTGTTTCAACCTTGGAGGCAATTGCTTATAATCTCCGACGGTCAAACAGTATTATCTGTCCACTGCTCGATGCTCGGCGTAGTGAAACCTACGGTGCTATTTTCCAAGGAAATACCCAATGGCAGCGTCTCAGTGAAGACCTCTGTTTACCAATTGATGCCTTCTTAGAGCGCATCAAAGAGAATACCGACCCAGATTGTATCATCAACTTCGTTGGGGACGGACTGGCGACATACGGGAACGTAGTCCAAGAAAATCTCGGCAAGCAGGTACACTTTGCAGATGCTATTTTCAATGTCCCACGCGGCGCAACTATTGCCCATCTTGGTGCGCAACGCCTACAGCATGGAGATAGTGATAATTATTGGACTTTAGTACCGAACTACGTTAGGGTCGGGTTATATTAACCAGAAACACTTAAGGAGATCTTCTATGCCAATTTCACGCTTTAGCAGATGTTTATGCGTATCCATCCTTGTCATGTTATTCTTCGTCGCTGTAACTCCATCCACATACGCCGCTGAAGTCGGGACACGTGTATTTGACTCTGAACTTGCTAATGAGATCGCATTCGCCGAGAATTTTCACGGGAAATCGAACCTTATCACTTCCACCGTCGGGACATGTCTCTACCCGCAACGTTCTTAGTAGACAAAGAAGGCAATCTAAAATGGCTCTATATCGGTAAGAGAAATTCTGACCGACCGGTTCGGGAACTAATTCTTGAACAACTCTCGCAGCCTGAACATAGATGAATCGCATTTTTAAAAACACGTCCTCACTCTTCAGTGCCCACCTTATTAGCCGCCTCGGTTCACTCGTAATAACGATATGGCTAATGCCTCGTTATTTCTCAGAAAGTGAAATCGGCGGCTATTTTGTTGCACTTGCCCTCACCAACCTGATCGCCAGCTTGACAGAACTCGGCATGCAGAATCCGCTCATACGGGAAATGACGCTACATTTGGATCAGACGCGGCATTATCTCGGCAACGCGCTGATCGTTCGCAGTATTCTGTCAATTGTCGCTTACGGTATCATGATTGTCAGCGGTATATTCCTCTATCCCTCGATGATCCTAGAGATGATAGTTTTCTTAGGGTTAGCAGAGATTGCGAATTCCTTAGCGCAGTTATATCGGTGTGTTTTCCGCGCACACGAAGAGATGAAGTATGAAGCATTCACCGTTGTTGCCGAGCGCGGTGTGTTCCTCTTAATCGGCGGTGGTGCGATCCTTCTCGACTATGGGTTGATAACTGTCTGTCACGCCATGCTGATAGCAGGTTGTATTAATCTGATTTTGAGCGTTGGATTCACTCGGTTCCGCTTCACTGCACTCCGCTTTCAACTCAGTCGAGAGATTGTAACAACACTAATGCAGCAGGCACTGCCGTTTGCGATTGGTAACCTTTTTAACCTCCTCTATTTCCGGATCGATGCGATTATGGTGTCAAAACTGAGTGCGGATGGCGTGGTTGCTAATACGTGGTACGGCTTGGCATACACGATTGTCAACGCATTTACGATTCTACCGGGGGCATTCATGATGGGTGCGATGTTTCCGGTGCTATCACGGGCATGGGAACGAGAGAAAGGGAGGTTTCCAGGTACATATACATTCGGGATACGGTGGATGGTGCTGAGTGGACTTCCGCTCGCTGTTGGACTTTCGGTGCTATCTCCTGAAATCACGGCAGTGTTATTTCTTCCAACCTATACACTGGATGAAGTCGATAAGATAGCAAAAGCACTCCAATGGCTGAGTTGGGCAGGTGGACTCATCTTCGTAACTACGGCTGTGCTGGCGGTGCTTCGGGCAACAGATAAACGCCGTGCTTTCTCAGTTCTCATGGGAGCAACCGCATTCTTGAATATCTGTCTGAACCTATTCCTGATTCCACGTTTCAGCCATATCGGTGCAGCGATGGCAATGGTTATAAGCGAAGTGTTTCTGATCGTCTTTGGGATCGGCTACATCTCAAGAAATATTGTCAAATTCCGCGAGACACCCCGCATACTGCCGACGCTTTTGAGAGCAGTCTTCCTTTCTACCGTGATGGGCATTGGCTTGATGTTGTTGAAAGGGTTTCTCTCTATTTGGGTCTTAATTCCGTTAGCGGTGCTGTTTTATGGCGGTGCGATTGCGGTCTTTGGGGAACTTCAGGATAGGGTTAGGTTTGATTAAGCAGATTTTCTTTCGTCCAAGCGTTCATACTGCAGAAGCATGAATTGCGAGGCCTGCAACGTCTCTAAAGCATAGGTCCGACCTTTGAAATCACTAAACTCGACCTCAAATACTCCCGGTTCATATTCCTCAACAATCGTGCCGACTTGCCCGCGATATAATTTGAGTGCTGGCATGTCTTCCAAAAGTGCAACAGTATCAAGTAATTTCATAAGTTTCTCCTTTAGCGAAGAACATAACAGGTTACAAACCTCGGTAAATTCTCATTATCGCGTACAATCCAGACAGTTCTGACTTCTGCTATTCGTCCCCAGTGATTCATTTCAAAGTCAATAACGTATTTTTGTCCGTAGGCATTGCGTTTTGTAGGGGTAGCCATCTCACGATGAACTACATCTAACAGGACAGTTCTCAAAGTCTCAGCATCCTCTATTCCTAAATTTAGCGAGGATTTAAATACCCTAGCCTTATGTTTGCCGGATGGATGCTCCGGGTTTAGACAATAATTTGTTAACTTATTAATGTGTACGATAGCTCGCTCAGGATGAGGAAGCTTTTGCATAAGATTTTTTAGAAGTCCAACACCTAACATGAATAGGATTATATGTTTTATGATAGTCTTTTAGTATATCTTACTCTAAACCTATCTGCAAATTAAAATTCGCTTTTCCTATCTCAAAATCATCTGGTGCAAGACTATTTACAAGATTAAAACATCTAGCTCGGGTATCATTTTCATCCTATTTCACTATTACTACTCGCTGTGTCGCAGCGAAATCTCCCGCTACAAACTGTATAAAGTAGATTCCACTCGAAACAGGTTCGCCTATTTCATTGCGTCCATCCCAATAGACTGCCCGCTGGCGTGTAAGGTAGTATCCTACGGGTTTGAGCCCAACAGGAATTGTGCGGACGAGATGACCACCCACATCGTAAATTCTCACACCCACATCCGCTGCTGCCGCTAACTGATACGGTATCCACGTCTCCGGATTAAATGGGTTGGGATAGTTTGGAAGGAGTTTTGTCTCTGCGACACTTCGATTGGCATTCTCTAACCAGAGGCGTAGAAACTGAAGCGTTATTTCAATGTTAGGCGATTTCTCTGAGACCGATTCTAATGCTCGCAGCGCACGCTGGACCGCAATAATTTCTTTAGGGGAAAACGTTGTGGACTTGATAGTGTCTATTTGGACAGGCGCAGCAGCTACCTTTTCACCGAGACGTTCTGCAACAAGTACAAGGTCAAGGACATTTACCTGTCCGTCATTGTTGACATCTGCTCTCGGATTAGAAGGTGGTTTTTGTCCAAGACTTTGTCCCACAAGAACGATGTCGAGAATGTTGATTGTTCCGTCCTGATTGACATCCTCGTTGGGTTCAACTCCCTCAGCAGTAATAAATAAATCTGCCCAATGTGCCCAGTCACAACTCGGGGTTTCGCCGGAATCGGTCACTAATTCCAATAATATCGTTTCGCCCGCAAATTCAGAAAGAGAAATACGCCCATCTACCCACCCAGGCTCGTTGAATGCAAAGTGTTCAAATCGGAGCTGTCCATTTAGGAGCACTTTAAAGAACAAGCCATCAATACTACAATTTTCATCGGGCAATCCCATCGAAAAAGAGAATGCCACCTCTTGGGCAGCGGGTAGTGTCAACAAGTATTGCATAACAGTTTGTCCACCAGGGGGCGGTTGTCCGTTTAGGGTCAGCTTACGCACGCCAGTGGCAGTTAACTCCCAGCGTTTTCCAGAACCCCAAACGCTTCCTACCCGGAAGATACTATCAAATTGGAGCCCCGCAACATAATGGGCATCTCGAAGATTATCAAGCATCTCCGTCTGTTGAGGCGTGCCGAAAAGGATGAGCACTTGGGCAGGGAGTTGCGTTTTCAGCCGATATTGCCCATTTCCATGATTCTCTAATGTATCCGGGAAACTTCTTATCAGCACATTCGGTATGAAGAACCCTATCTCTGTCAGTTGAGCTACCGGCTCATAGGTAATTTCAGGTTCTCCCCACGTTGCCCAGTCCCATGCCGGATCTCCAACGGGTCCGGGTGCCGTGGAAAAACGGAGCGTCACACGTTGATTCCGATATGGTGTTAAATCAAGCCTGATATGTTCCCATTTCTGCCTCTTATGAAGCCGACGAAAAATCTCCGTCCCTTGAACAGAGACAATAAACGTTACACCATCAGATTTTTCAGAACCCTCTCGCAATCCAATATCAAAATCAAGATAGAGCGGCGTTGCAATATCAGGGAGTGAGAGTGTCCATTCACCAAAAGTAGAACTATTCCGACGAATATGATCACCAGGAATATGTTGATGAGGTGGGTGTGCATCAATAGCGGACTTACGAACACCAGCGATGGAAACCTCTGTTTTCTGAAATGTCGCTCCTCTTTGTCGTGGCAATTCCTTACCTTTATGGACGATGCCCGTCCTTACAAGATGCATATCTGATAATAAATCAATTTCATGAGAAATATCCATTCTTTCGAGTCGAAAAAGTGCTGCATTTTCCGTCACACGCGATTCCGTCACAGAAACACCATCTGGCAAGGCGTTGATATACGCTTGAGAGAAATCACGCGGCGTGTCGCTCAAAAAATAAGATTTCTCAGGATGCAATCCGAGGAGTGTCGTTTCGTTGTAAGCGCGCCAATGGGGTATATTCCGCTGGGTGTTCACCTGCGTCACCCCAAAAAAGCGTTCATACCCGAAACTTTCTTCAGGTAAAGCAAACGCGGCACCCGTTTCTGTTTTTATCAGTGTTGCAATCTCGCCGTCTTCTCCAAAATATTGAAATAAAGTGTCAGGTGTCCAGTCGGATTCAAAGTCAGGTTTCAAGCCGCGTTGCTGCCATGTTCGTGCAACTGAGAGTAACTCTTGTGTCCTCACCTGTTCAGGTCCCAAATCCTCTACTGACCCAACCCGAAGCGTGGGCAAAACGCCCCAAATCTCATACGCATCCAGATACTCTTGGTAAAGTTGTGTACCGCTATCCGGGTTAGGCAATCCTAAATAGCCGACAGGCAATGTATAAGGAGAAAATAGAAACGCACACACCGGATGTGGAGTGATCCGTCGCGTGGGGTCCCATAGTGGCGGGTTATTCCAACGTTGTGCGAAACTCTCGCGGAAGAATGTCACTTCATGAAGACTCTCACCGCCAAAAACAACACCGGGCATCGCCTCCGCCAATTCCTTGTGCAACAAGACATTCCCTTGACCCGCGTTTAACCCCTCAATCAAACCATTTGCATCGTTGACAACAAGAGCACTAACATCCAAAAAGAATGCATCTACGCTGTATTTTTGCCATACCTCTTTGAGTTGTTGAACAAAGTATCTTCTAAATTCGGCACTCGCGGGATTCATAAAAGCATGGCGATTCGGAGAGTCCGTTCGATCCCAAAACCAGCCCATAAGATTCCCAGTCCACGGATTTCGATATTGGAATTTCTGAAATTCAGCGTAGAACGGATGATTGGCTGAGAAGCCATGGAGATTCACATGCGGCATCACCCGAAATCCGTATTGGCTAGCTGCTTCAACAAAACGACTAAACTCAGGTTTTGCTGTATAATCTGGAAAATTTACATCAAAATCATTACTTCGCCACTGTGTCACATATAGTAAAGTTTTTCTGGGGTCAACCTGCTCCGCTAACTTATCTAATGTGCCAACATCTAAACGCGGATCAATATAGGTAACAACCAGACCGATCTCTCCAACCCATGCTGGCATCTCATCCAATCGCCACGGCTTAAATGTTCTTTCCATCCAATCTCGGTAATCTCTTGCCGGAACACGCCAATCACCACTATATGTATTCAATCTCCATACAATAGATTTCGCGGAGGTAAGTGCGTCGAAAGGTGCTTGATTTTGTGTCTCAAAACCGAGGGCAAAACTCTCTACATCCTTTTCATAGTGGAGGACTTTAAACTGAAAGGTCTCATCTACACCCCGAACGAAAAACCCACCCTGCTCTCCTTGAAGAATCGCGAGTTGGACTTCCCAACTAAAGGGATAATTGAAACTTCTTGAGGTAAATGGGGACATCGCATTAACGATTTGTCCACCGTCTGCAGGAAGAATAAGATCCAGATTCCTAACATCAAGATTCCCACACCCCCACTGAATCCCGTAAACGCCTTCCGTATCGGAAGTCCCTTGCTGTTCAAGCAGCAGATCCCCCGACCTCGCGTCAACGCCTATGAACAAGCGGAATTCGTTCTGCCCCTGACGAAACAGGATTTCTGCTTTAAGAGGTGCGACTTTCCTTACCTGTGTTAGCGTCGCTTGGTCGGTCCAAATAGATCCGCCGCTTCTTCTTAATAACCCACTCTGCCCGCTAATACCCATAGACACACCACCAACACCGAGCGGTAGGGTATAACTTTCTTCTATTAGTTTGTTATGGATCTGGGTGATAACACCGTCCGTGAACTGGACTTCATAGGAATCTGTATCCACGAAGACGCTGTTGTCTACGACTTTCATCTCGGCAGATTGTGCTATTTGAGAATGGAATAGACAGAATATCCCAGTTAGAATGATTATAGCAAAAGAACGCAAATTGTTTTTACCTCAAAATTTTTTATATGCACAAGCAAAACCATCTAATCTACACAGATGCCGCCCCTACGGGGCTGCTGCGATTTTAATGGAATCGCGATTCGGAGATCGCTCCTACAAGAAATATACAACGACCCAAAGATTGCTCCCAAGGAAAAACTGAAGGACTCAGAATCAACCACTTTCAGGCGTATAATTCTTCAAGCACTTCAAAATAAGTGGGGAACGTTTTGCTAACACACTCTGGATTATTAATTTGAATACCGGGAACCTTTAAGCCGACGAGCGCGAACGCCATTGCCACGCGGTGGTCGTCGTAGGTGTCAATTGCTGTGGGGGTAATAGGGGCAGGTGAGATTTCGAGTCCGTCTTGGTGTTCAACGACAGGCACACCTAATTTTCGGAGTTCCGTTACCATTGCATGGATGCGGTCGGTCTCTTGCCAGCGGGTGTGCTCAATGTTTCGGATGGTTACTTTGCTGTCGGCGAAGGGAGCAATCGCCGCGAGGGTCAGGGAAGTATCGGAAATCGTCCGCATATCCACATCAATCCCTTTCAATTGGCGCGGTCCGGTGACGGTAATGCCAATTTCGGAAACGTCGATCTGACACCCCATCCGCTCCAATATATGCACAAACTGAACATCGCCTTGTGGAGAATCTAAGCGTAGGTGTTGGACAGTGACACGTCCACCGGTAAGCGCAGCAGCGGCAAAGAAGTAAGAGGCACTGGAGGCATCTGGTTCAATGTTATAGACCCGCGGTTGATAGTGCTGCCCACCTTGAATCCGAAAGGATTTATAGTCTTCGTTAGCGACCTGCACACCAAACGCCTCCATCACGGAGAGTGTGATATCAATATAGGGCATTTCGCGGTCACCGATGACTTCAATCTCCATGCCGTTTTTTGCACACGGCGCGATGAGCAACAACGCAGTTAAGAATTGACTGCTCTTGCTGACATCCAGTCGGGTTTTTCCACCCTCAAGCCCATTCGCTTCGATAACCACAGGGAGATGTCCATTGTCAAACTGCGTGCGTGCTGAAACCCCAATTTGTGTCAGAGCATCCAGCAAGTCAGAGATAGGGCGACCATGGCGCATCGGTTCGTCGCCAGCAATGACGAATTTCCCACGACCTAATGAAACGTAGGCAGTCAGAGAACGTGAGGTAGTCCCTGAGTTGCCGATATAGAGTTCAGTACCCGAAACTGGGATGTTACCGCCATTTCCATGGACATCAAACGTTGATCGTTTCTCATCAGCGTCAACCTTGACACCCAACTTTCGCAGCGACGCAGACATATAATGTGTATCATCGCTGAAGAGGGCACCCCTCACAGTCGAAGTACCGTTCGCCATTGCAGCGACTAACAGTGCCCGGTTGGTATAACTTTTAGAACCCGGCACCTCTACCGTAGCATCAAGTGGTGTGCGAATGGGCTGTATCTCAATCATTCAACAATACCTTCATCCGTCAGTACTTGTCGTAGTTCGGCTTTCGCAGATTCGCTAACAGGTAACAGCGGACTCGTCGTGTGTGCGCTACAGACCCCTAAAATTTCCAAACACGCCTTCATACCACTAACTCCCTGCCCATAAGTATACATTTTGCTGAGTCGAAGCAATATCTTTTGCAGTCGGTGGACTTCATCAATGTCGCGCGCTTTTGCGGCGTTGTAGAGAGCGACCGATTCTTTCGGAGCGACGTTTGAAATCGAGATAACACCACCGTCAGCACCGAATAGGATGGCTGCACCGATCGCAGTATGTGAACCCAGCATGATAGAGAAATCTGTCCGGTCTCCAAGCAAGGTCAGGAGACTGAGGCAGTTTGTCCAATCACCGGAACTGTCTTTAATACCGACGATATTATCGCAATCTTCTGCGAGGTCAACAACGACCTGCGGTTTGATCGACGTTTTGACGGTTGAAGGGATATTGTAAATAAAAACAGGGAGTTCAGTGCTTCCAGCAACACTCTGATAGAATTGAATCAGATCTGCGTCGTCGGTAGAGGAATAGTAGTAACCCGGGGTCGCGGCGACTGCATCGACCCCGAACTGTTCGGCAATCTTAATGTTTTCGATGACGCGCTGGGTGCTTGTGTCCATTACGCCACAGATAATCGGGACGCGTCCGCTGATTGCTTTGAGGGCGATGTCCATTGCGCGTTCGCGCTCTGTATTCGTCAATGTCGTAAATTCGCCAGAAGTTCCCAATAGATAGATACCGTGGATACCGTTGTCAATCAAGCGGTTGAGCTGGTTAACAAACCCGAGTTCATCAACGCGTTCTTTTTCATCAAGTGGTGTTATTGTCGGCGCAAAAATGCCTTCAAATCGGATACTCATGAATGTCTCCTGTGGGGTAATTGCAGTCTTTCGTAATAATACAAGCTTGCAAGAAATGCCTTACAGACTATCCGTTAGCTTTAAAACTTTAGTGTAGCAGAATTTAATTTAGATGTCAAGACGTGAAAAAAAGCAGTCAGCGGTCAGCAGTTAGCAATCATGGTCGGGAAATATAAAGCAAAGACAATTTGTGCTATAGAGCACAAATTGAGTTCTACCATACAGTTTGGAGGTCAATCGTCATCAAAGAAAAGAAAACGTCCATATTTCAAACAAGTTTAGACTTGCACGATGTGCTGAAAATATGCTATCATCGTGTTAAAATTTGGCAGTGTAATAGCGGTTTGCATGTCCTGTATTTATGTTACTCAACAGACACAAAACGGGTAACGGAAATATGGTGTCAAACGACACCGACGACTCAGAAATGAATATTCGCATACAATTGACCCTCAGATACATAGGCATCGTGCTTCTGGTGATGTTCGCTATGTATCTCTATCTTGCTACAGTGCTGAAAGACTCAATGAGCAGTCGTATTACCCATGAATTGGAGGTACAAGCAGCACTTACTACAGAGTTCTTCATTGAAGAACTCCCCGCTGAAGATAACTTCACTTATGATGCAATAGATTCGCTAGTCGATAGACTTGGAGAGATTGGTAAGGCGCGGGTGACCTTCATCGGGACGGACGGAACTGTCTGGGGAGACACGGAACGGGATGGACAAGCACTGCGAGAAATGGACAACCACCTCGAACGCCCAGAGGTTAAAGCAGCACTCAAAAACGGAAGGGGTATCCGGGACCGGTACAGCGACACAACACAGACAGAATTTCGATATTTCGCGATGCCAATGTATCGCGAAGTCAGCACCCCAAACTCCCCAAATGAAGAAAGAACCTTGATTGGCGTTTGCCGTGTTGCGCTCCCGATGGAAGCCGTCAATACAGCGATTGGTAACCTCAGACAGATGGCTCTAATTGCGAGTGTGGCGGGACTGATACTTGCAATTGTGTTTAGCGTCTTTAGCACGGGTGCGATTATAAAACCGATTCAGAAATTAACACAGATGACGCAATCGCTTGCTGCTGGCAACATAACCACGCGTGTACCGGTTGATTCCAGAAATGAATTGGGGCAACTATCTCAGAACTTCAACCTGATGGCGGATAGGGTGCAGGAACAGATTGACAAGATCTCCGAAGAACACAGACGTTCCGAAACCATCTTAACAAACATGGGCGAAGGTGTGTTACTCGTAAACGGTGTTTCCGAGATTACTTATGCCAACCCAATGGCTATTTCTACGTTGGAACTTCCAGACGACTACATTGGTAAAGCATTGATCGAAATCAATCGTATTCCAGAATTGCAAACACTCCTGAAAAAAGCAGAACAGACAGAAACCGTGGCGTTCGCAGAAATCCAACTTGGTAATTTACGGGAACCGGAGGCAGAGGTCACGGTTGTGCCTGTTTCTGCGGGTCAAGAGTACGTTATTGTTATCCACGATGTCACTAAGGAACGGCAATTAGAGCGGATCCGTGCCGATTTCGTGGCGAACGTCTCGCATGAACTCCGCACGCCTCTCACATCAATCCGGGGTTACGCCGAAACCTTACTGGGTGAAGACTCCGTTCGGACCAATACAGGCGAACAGTTTCTCGTGAAAATCCTGAATCATTCAGCACGGCTCTCAAGATTAGTCTCGGAATTGCTGGAACTCTCTCGACTGGAGTTGGGTGATATAGAACTGAAACGCTCGCAGTGTCACCTCAATACCTTCCATGCCCCGATTTTAGACGTGTTTGAACCACTATTAGAGGAATCAGGATTGGTTTTAAAGTGGGAGATCCGTGAAGAACTTCCAGAGGTAGATGTGGATCAACAGCTTTTCATGCAGATTCTTGTAAATCTGATCGACAACGCGATTAAATATACACCAGATGGCGGGACAATCACGGTTTGGGCAGAAATCGACACAAGCGGTGTATTTGAAGGTCTCGACCTCACTTCGGAAGAAATTATCTTGCATGTAAAAGACACAGGGATTGGTATCCCGATGGAATCCCAGTCTCGTGTGTTTGAGCGGTTCTATCGTGTAGACAAGGGACGCGCACAAGAGATGGGAGGCACCGGCTTAGGGCTGGCGATCGTTAAGCATATCGTGCTCCGTCATAACGGAAGGATTTGGCTGGACAGTGTCTTAGGACAAGGCAGTATATTTCATGTCGCTGTGCCGCTATCGGGTTAAATCTTCCATGCTTCTTGTGTGTAAGCCATCTCCCAAAAGAGATATTCATAACGACTACTCATCAAAAAGCAGTTTTTAATCCGCTCTTTTTCGGAAGCACTATGTTCCGCTGTAAGGCTGTTGAGTAGACCTCGCAGCGATTCACCGAGTGCAAGGAATTCAGGCGAGGCGTACATATCAATCCACTCTTGGTAAAGCGGCTCAGGCGAACCACCTCGTTCGGAAAGCGTTGTGCCTATCTCGGCATAGCCCCACTGACACGGCAGAACACCTGCGACGAGATCCACCAGCGTACCGGCTTCCGCTACATTGAGGATATGTCGGGTATAGGCATGTGTTGTAGGTGCGATCGGTGCGGCTTCCATTTCAGCGGCAGAGATACCAAATTTCGCGCAATACCCACGATGTAAATCCATCTCAGTGTTCAGCGTTTCGTTGAGTAGTTCCGCAAACATCGCCATTGTTGCTTCATCGTGTGCTTTGATAACACCGTGCGCGAACACACGACTATAGTCTAACAAGAAAAGATAGTCCTGAATGAGATAGAATTTGAACTTCTCTGTTGGGAGACTCCCATCAGCAATACCGCGAACGAATGGGTGTTTAAGATCGGCTTCCCAAATATGTGCGGCAGCGCGTCTGAGTTCATCGGTGAATCGTCCATTTTGTGCCATAGGTTATGTTGAAACTCCTTGTGAATATACTATAATTTTTGCTGTGTATCATATCGCAATGCGAAAAGGATGTCAAATGTTTGAAAAACTCGGAATAGTAACCAATATCTGGTCTGAAGAGATAGAAAATGGGGCGCGCTTTGATGATCTCATGGTGGAATTCGGAGCGAACGGGTTCAAGGATATGGAGGTCCGTGAAGGCGACTACCTCCGCAATTCGGAATTCGGGGAACTCATTCAGCAACTCGAATCCGCAATGACTGAATACACCGACTCGGAATTTAGAATGATCTGCGACGCTGCATGGCGTGGGCAGACTCACGAAACGAAGCATCCCTCGCTTTTTGAAGCGGTTGCGTCTTTCTCCGAAAAAGCATCTGGACTCACCTTGAGTTACGCTATGTCGCACCCTTGGCTCTCCACTCCAAACGACAAGGAAACAGACACACAGCAGATTGTCAGTGCGAAGAAATTAGCATATCTACTCTGTCCTGCGCGACCGCGTCTCCGCCTTGTTGATCCCGACACTGAAGGCGAAATTGATGAATCCGCTGCTATTGCTAACCTGAAACATTACAGCACACTACTACCAGACTATCCGATGATTTTCGCAGTAGAAAACGCTCGCCAAACCGCTACACTAACCTTGAAGTTAGCAGTCGCTGGTGGTGCTAAACTCACCTACGATGAGACAAATACCTATCGCGCTGACGGAACAACGGTGAATCCTCCGGACGAATTCTGGGGTGCCGTTAAGATGACAGATCTCACATCGGTACATTTCAAACAGAAAACCGAAGCCGGTGTTATTTCAGAAGTCGGAGATGGGTTCGTTGATTTCGGCGCGATTGCGGAACATCTGAAAACACGGCACTATACTGGAGACCTGCTACTCGAAAACACACCGACCGCGCATTCTTTGCAAGATGCCCTACGGAGTCGGGAATATCTGCTCAGTTATTAGAACAGAGACACATAGAAACCATTTTACATCGTCTTAAGTCTCCCCCACATGGTAGCGAGTTTTGCTTTGGGGGAGACGGGTAAGACCGCCTCTAATCCCTGTTCCCGAATCGTATCTGTCTCTTCAAGACTAAGCGCGACGCCGTTGAAAAGGGCGACATGTGTAATTGAGACCGAAAAGAAGGCACCGGGTTGCTTGTTACACTCCAATAGGCAACCCATTAACAACGCATATGCCTCCTGCGTCAAATCGTTCCCCTTAACGACCTGCACCGCGACTTCCTCGCCATCCCTGTAGATGAACGAGTCTGCGTCCCTTGTGACGGATGCAGCGACGAACTGCCATTTGTTAACATCCATCGTTCCTGCGGGACTGATAATACTTCCATTGTTTGAGCCATTCGCAGAGGTTTCCAAGCGGATTGCGCCGGGACCGGTATCGCCGATGTCAAGAATCCATCCACCATTCCAGCACCATGCCCCCTTGGAGATGATACCGTTGCCGCCACCCGGGGCAGCAGGATTCAGCCACGCTACCAAGGTAAAATCATTCTCACCAACATTCACTGTATCACTGTGTGGAATCTCAAGATAGTCGTCTTTACCATCAAATTTGAGTGCTGGACCGAGGTCGCTATCTATCCATTGCGGATCCCCTACTATTTCCCCATCGTTGCCGTTGCCAGAATGATCTTTTACCGTTTTGCCCTTACCTTCATCAAACAACCACGCGCCAGCCAGAGTGCCTAAGTCTATTTCAGCATAACTGACGGCTACCGAGATAAGTAAAGTCCATATCAGGATTACATACATCCAATAAGAATTCGGCTTCATTTTTATTCTCCCTTTGAAAGTTGTTTAACCGTAAAACCGTTCCATACCCACCGTTTTTTTCGTGTATAAATCACCTGCGTTAAACGTTCATCGGTGATAGTGACAGTATACCGCCTTTCAGCGGATTCATCTGCTGAAGTGAGACGCAGTTTCTGGAATTTCTTTTCGCCGTTCGCAATTAGATTAATTTCCACGGGTGCGACAACGCCTGCGTGGAAATAGCATGTTATTTCATAAGTACCATTGGGAAGCGCGACTCTGAAAACGCCATCCTCTTGACCCAAGAGGTGGTCTTGATACAACAGAAGGTTTGATTCATTTTCCCCTAAAACATCGCGAACATTCGGCACAGATTTCGTGTCTTCCGTGTGCCAATATTTGAGTTCAAAACCACCGCCACCGGTTTTAAATTCATCATGAATTGATTTCGACAGCCAACCGTATCGCCCATCCGTATAGTTGGTGTCCTTGTAGACTGGGATATGTTCTACGGCACTCATACCATCGGTGGGCTGCATATCGAAAGTTATAGTTGTGGTATTCTCCCACAATTGCGCGTCTGGTGCCGCTTTCTTTCGCTGATATAGACGGTTAAAGTTAGTTGAATGGATTACTTCGTAATCTTGAATAAGATCTTCAACATTATCATACTCTGTGCGCCAAACAAGAACGTAGTCTGGTGTCATCTCCCTATTCTTGTAGCGCAGCGGAAAATGATCCGTGCTGGGTTCATAGTTCTGAAGATAGGCAACACCGTTTTCCAATGCCAAATAGCCTTCTATATGCTCAAACGGAAGGATGTATTTGAAATCCCAATTCGCTGAATCAGGTGTGCCTCCCCATGAACCCGGACGACTTGCAAGGACGGTGTGCGGTTCAATCATCTCAGCCGATGAGAGTGCTACTTTAGCATCTCTGTCCATCAGGTAGTAGGTTTGAACATGATAGCCGAGATGCCAGAGTGCTAAAACAATCAGGATACCACTAAAGGCATAGTCTACGAATCTATGAAGGTTAAAGGTGAAAAACGGTAATAGAACGAGTAAAATATAGATATGTATCCGATCGCTGATCCACATGCCACCGGAACGCAAACTCCATGGGGACCTGAAATAGAGGAACGTTATGATGAGTGCAATCAGCAAAAACACGTCCGTCCGATCCACGATTGCGGTGATGCCTCTATAACCGCTGCTTTCCGATTCCTGCGAGTTCCGATAGGCATAGATCTTGCGAACTCTATCAATTATGGTAAGCAAAAAGGCAATAGTAAGCAGCGCAAGGAGAAGGTTGCCTATTAGGACATGGGCATCCCGAAACGAGACAATGGAACCGACGGAGAGAAAGTACTTCATCAAACCTTCAAAACTCCGATGAAAGCCACCGCCTTGTTGTTTCACAAGATAGTAGGTTAGGAGGATTATGTATGCCGGAAGCATAGCACCTAAAAAGAGAAAGATAGATTTTAACTGTGCAGTTAACCGGACGCGAGGAGATTCTAAGGCTTCGTAAACATAGAGAAAAACGCCGAGGACTGTAAGGGACATTGTGAGCAGGGCATAGGATTGAAAGTGTGTGAGATAGACGACAATAAGCCCCACATAAGCCGTAACGACTGCCTTAATGCTGAGTTTATCCTCACACCGCCACCAACATCCAAGTGCGAAGAAAAACAACGATACACTTAAGGCAAAGTTATAGAAGCCCATGTGTAGCAAGTAGTTATAAGCAAAAATGAAACCGACCAAGCAGAAGAGCGTCTTGCCTTTTTGAACAGCGTTGAGAAGATAGAGGAGGGAGAGTGGTAGGAGTCCTATGCAGAGACTAAAGAATATCTTCTCGCAGATGAGCGGGGGAAAGATGAACATCAGCCCCGCCATAACGACATGGGAAGTCCAATTGGGAAAAAGCGTCGGATTGCGTTCGTGTACTTCCCGCAGTATGTAGTTTTCGTGATTGTGATATACCTTTAAGATGTGAGCATTGTGGGCGTGGGCTGGTCCATCTTGGGTGCAGGTATATTTGAACAGCCAAACAGGTAAAATATGGATGGCCAATAGCACAATCACGACAATGTGCTGGATAGATAATCGACGCACCTTCATAATTGCCTCGCGCTAAGCGACTGCTTTTTGCGTGAATAGAACCGTCCTTTTGCTATTCTACAAGAAGTCTACTGCGAGGTCAACAAAAATAATCATGAAGATACTAGAGTCATGGACAGGGCACTGCTATTCGCTCCGTTTGAAACCGTAGTAGCAGTGCATGTTTCTACGAGGCGACAGCAAAAACTAAAAAGGAGAGTCTTGCGCTTCTGCAGCATCTGGTGCGGGATCATCAGGCTTCGGCACTTCACTCTCTTGGGAGGCAGTCGTTAATTGCTTAACCCGCTCACAGAGTTCATCCAGCAATTTTGAGGACGTTTCTGCGGCTTTCAGTTCAGCGGAAAGTTGCGTCCATTGCATCTCGCTCATGTCGTTCCGGGACTCTACACCGTATTTACGTTTGATGTATTCCCAGAGATTTGCTTTCGTAATACCTTTCTTTTCAAGTGGGTCTGCGAGATTATTCGCAATTGCAAAAGCTGCTTTTTGGGCATTAGCGATATTTCCGCCGCTTTGTGGTAGCTGCGGTTGTGGTGCTGCGCTGCCAGTGTTTGCTTTCCGATGGAGATAAAAGTTCAGCACCTCACGGATTACGGGAACAGGTATCAATTGCTTTATGGCGTTACGCTGCGCTTTATGAACGGCTTTGGTGAAAGCGAACGGATCGGAGCGTCCACCCGCCATTTTGGCTTGTTCATACGCCCCATAGCGAGAGGAACCGGTAATCGTATCAACTGCTTTGGCAGTAGCAATCCAAGAATGCTCGCGTTCCTCGTAGTTGACTTCTTCGATCTGGATGCCGCCGCGGCGATTGGCAGCTTCGTTGATACCTGCTAAGGTCAATCCCTCAACAGTGCGTCCACCCTGTTTAAAAGAATAGACATAATCCTGAATCGTCTGTCCTGTCATCAATTCAATGATAGCCTGGTCATCTACCTGATCGACGACTTCATATTCGGCAGCAACTGGGACCATTTCTTCCTTTTTTTCTTCAGCCATAATGTCCTCCGATTTTAAGATATACCTGCAATTAGTATAACACATCCTTCGCTATGGGTTACAAAAAAAGGCTGTTAGGTTAATATAGCTTATACGTTAATTTATGCCTAACATCCAAATAATAATTACCTAAATGTTAACTTTTTTCGATCATTTAGTAGCCATATTTATCTGGCGTAAAATTTGATAATTTTTTGAACATTTCATGAACATACTACGGAATTTCATGAATATGCATGAACAAAGGTTGGATGTTCATTTTTCTATTTGTAGGATGACAGGTCATTAACTAAGGTAAACACTGGGTTCGTTGTGATAATTTGTTTCTACTCTGTTCTGGTTATTCAAAAATGTTCAAATTGTTCATAAAATTGTTCACGATTCTTTTTTGCGAATTTGAGAGGCTTTCACGCCAGTTATTACATAGGTTCATGCCACTTTGAAATTTTGGATTTTCAGAATTTTTTTGAACAATTGGACATTTTTTTTCTGAACGAGTCTTACCATGAAGTGCCGTGAACCTAATGAATACGTGGGATGGTGGCACTTACTAACATCAACTCATTTTTAACTTGTTCAAAAAACATAATTTTTATCTCTTTTTTCTTGTTAACTTATTGTTAATTTTGAAGGCGGTTCCGTCAGTTTAGATTTATTGAAAAGAGTTGTTACTACGATATATATGATAACATATTTAATAAAATAAATCAAATTAATTATTATTATAAAGGTTTTAGAATTACTTGGACACTCTGCATCGCCGAGGCACGGAGACCTCACCGAACAGAGGTGTTCTGTTATTGGGTTTATGGATGGCAAAAGTGTCTATTTACTTTTAGGATTCACCATACTTTGACACTGTGAATTGGTGAGGTTAGAAACCTCGCCAGCGGCAGTGGAGTGCTTTCGTTTTAGCTGCTTGTTAAAATGCCAACATATTTCCCTAATTCACCATAGTTTTCCAACAATCGGTGTACGAATTCCCGAACAAGTTCGGGCATCCATTCATAGTTAACGATGCACATAAAACTCAAAAAATAGCCAAACCCATGAGCAAGTTAGGGCATCCATTCATAGTTAATCTTCACATAGGTAAACTTATTCTTAAAACACAATAGCCCTGATAGTCCTGCGAAAAACTTGATTTCGGTTGCTAAGTCTGCTATAATAACCGAAAATTGTGTATCGGAGCATTGACGAACAGTGACAACCCCACTTCTCCACATGCAGGCGATTACTAAAGATTTTCCTGGCGTGCGCGCCTTGGACGATGTCTCTTTTGAAGTCAACCGTGGCGAAATCCACGCCCTCTGTGGAGAAAATGGCGCAGGCAAATCGACATTGATTAAGATTCTCGGCGGTGTTTATCCGGCTGGGACTTACAATGGGCAACTGCATATTAATGGAATTGAACAAGAGTTCCATACCGTGCGCGACGCAGAAAACGCTGGGATTGCCGTTATCCATCAGGAATTGGCACTTATTCCAGAGATGACGGTCGCTGAGAACATTTATCTCGGCAAAGAACCACAACGATTTAGCATCATTGATAAACAACGACTTTACCACGATGCTGGACAACTCCTTTCGCAATTCGGACTGACCCTTCCGTTGGATCGCCCGGTTTATGAACTCGGTATCGGTCAGCAACAACTCGTAGAAATAGCAAAAGCATTAGAGCGCAGTTTGCAAACCGATACTGCCTCGTCCAATAACTCACTGTTGCTCGTGCTTGACGAACCGACAGCTGCTTTGACAGAAAGTGAAGTGGAGATCCTTCGGCAAATTTTGATGGAACTCCGAGGAAAGGGTATTGCCTGTATTTATATTACCCATAAACTCAAGGAGATTTTTCAAATTGCAGATCGAGTGACGGTGCTACGTGACGGTAAAACGGTGGCAACGCAATCCATTCAATCCGCTGAATGCACCGAGGAAGTCCTAATTTCGCAGATGGTCGGCAGAGAGTTAACGGCACTATTCCCGAAACGACAGATGCCTCCGACTTCTAAAGACGCGTCAGAGCAAGGGGAGGTAGCACTCCGGGTAGAAAACTTAAGCACTTACCCGTCGGAACCGCCGCAGCTTGAAGACATCAGTTTTGAGGTGCGACACGGGGAAATCCTCGGTATTGCAGGCTTGATGGGTGCGGGTAGAACAGAGTTAATTAGTACTATTTTTGGGGCTTACAACGGGAGATGGAACGGGAAAGTCTTTATAGACGGAAGCGTTGTTGAAATCCACTCCCCGTATCAGGCGATACAGCACGGATTAGGTCTAGTCAGCGAAGACAGGAAACGCTATGGACTTCTTTTGGATGTAGACGTTGTCCGAAATATGACGCTTGCGAGCCTTAGTGGGTCATCAGAAATTGTGTCTCACGGCGTAATTAATGACAACGCGGCATCTGAAAAAAGCGAGCAGTACGTAGATTCGCTTCAGATTAAAACGACGTCGCTTGACGTTCCCGTGAATAATCTCAGTGGTGGAAATCAGCAAAAAGTGGTTCTGGGCAAATGGTTGATGACGCATCCGAGGGTTTTGTTCCTTGATGAACCGACACGTGGTATTGACGTTGGTGCGAAAGCGGAAATCCACGCGTTGATGGCAGAACTCGCAGGGGAGGGTGTGGCAATCGTGTTTGTATCCTCCGAATTGCCGGAGATTTTAGGGATGAGCGATCGGGTTTTGGTGCTACATGAAGGTAAAATCACGGGTGAATTTATCAACAATAATTTGACCCAAGAAGACATTTTAAGGTGTGCAGCGGGGGCATGAGGATTTACTTTTTAGACGCTATGAATCGGCGAGGTTAGGAAGCCGAGGCACGGGGACCTCGGCAAACATAATCGTATTTATCGGTAAACAAAACCATATTTATTAAGATACATTTAACACTACAAGAATTAGATGGAACACAGAAACAAAACTTTTAAAACAGAAACCCCTGAGGGGACGCAGGCACTTGGCGAGAAACTCGGTAAAACGCTCAAGCAAGGGGATGTCATTGCACTTATCGGCGACCTCGGAACTGGCAAGACCTGCTTGACACAAGGCATTGCGCGCGGTGTAGGCATTGCGCCCAATGAAATCGTCAGCAGCCCGTCGTATATCCTGATTAACGAATATAGTGGAACAGTGCCGATCTATCACATTGATTTGTACCGGCTCGAAAACAGTGAGGAGATCGCTGAACTTGGACTCAGCGAATATGTAGAAGGCGATGGAATTTGCATCATTGAGTGGGCAGAACGGATGGCAGACGCGTTGCC
Organism: Candidatus Poribacteria bacterium; assembly: GCA_958295815.1. Lineage (GTDB taxonomy): Bacteria > Poribacteria > WGA-4E > WGA-4E > WGA-3G > WGA-3G. The sequence goes on from OY282374.1 coordinate 3,878,060, forward strand.
TGATACGTGTATAAGGATTCACATAACACTCGCAGAGGAAAATTCCACACACGGTGATAGCGATGGATACGAATCAATATTACAAAGCCCTGCTGATGAAAACATCCGACACATCGAAATCCAACATCCTATATCTCGATAGCGGTTCTGGCATTGGAGGTGGGCAACGGAGCCTTTTACTCTTGCTAAACCTGTTAGATAAGGATCGTTTCACGCCTTTTGTCGGATGTCTCGGCGATAGTGCCTTCGCGACGGAAGTCGCAAAGACAGAGGCGTGTGTTGTACCGTTGTCTTTACCTGCTGCGCACAATAAAACCGATAAGGTGAAGCGGTTCACGTTCAGTGACCTGCTGGAAGATATTCAGCAACTACGGGTTATTCTCCAACTCCATCGAGTGGTAAAGCGACACGCGATTGACCTTATCCATGCCAACTCACTTTCAGTGGCACTGTTGGGTGGTATCGTGGCGAGACTGAATCGCATTCCGATCCTGATGCACAAACGTTACGCAACCTCTTATGGTGTTTTAGACCGGCTATGTGAAAGACTTCTCCATCGTGTGATTTTGGTGTCAGAGGCGACTCGTTGGGATTTTGCCTCTGCAGCAAAGCAGACATTAATCTATAACGGCGTGGATTTAGACGCTTTTCAGGCATCACCGAAGGAGGTAAAAGCCCTCCGAACAGAACTCTTTGGTAATACATCTGACGCGTCAATACTCGCCGGTGTCGTGACTCGAATTACACCGGAAAAAGGCATCCATTTCTTAGTCCGTGCGATGGCAGAACTCAAAGGAAAAACAGCTATCAAACTGCTGATTGTCGGGGGTCCTTATTTTCAAAAAGATGTTGACTATATGGATGAACTGAAACAAGAAGTTGCAGATCGCGGGCTTGAAGACTCGGTTATCTTCACTGGATTTTTATTGGACACACGCATCGTAACGAGTTTACTTGATATTGTATTGGTACCATCTATTATTCCAGAGGCGTGTCCGCGTACAATCATTGAAGCGATGGCGGTAGGTAAACCTGTTATTGCTACACCACTCGGTGGGAGCAAAGAACTTGTCACTTCCAACACAGGGATATTAGTGTCGCCTGAAGACGCATCAGCGATTGCTGAGGCAATTATAGCACTTGCATCTGACAGAGAACAGTTGACAGCGATGGGACAAGCGGCTCACACACGTGCTGTGGAGTTATTCAGCAGTAAAAAGAACACCGCTCTGACAGAGGCAGTCTATACCGAACTGTTAATGGCATCTTGATACATTAAAGGAGTTATTACTTATGGATGGGGATAGAAAAAAAACGACCAGCTCGTCTCAGGATACGCAAGTGAGTCAAGGGCAGGTGAGACAGGTATCCCAGCTGTTTGGCGAAGGGATCGGCAACACCCCTGAATGGGTAGAGATCCACCGCACCCCCGATGAATGGGAAGTGAAACTTGTCCAAGCCACCCTGAGTGCGCAACAGATCCGATGCAGACCGATAGAATTAAAAGAGGAAGGGCAAACTGCGCTGCTTGTGGAACCGGAGCACGAAGTGGAAGCCATGGAACTGGTAAGTCGCATTGGTGTAGCCGTCACGGATAATGAAATGACAATGAAATCTGAGGAGACAGCCAAAGCACTCAAACAGCGCGATATGACTGTGTCTCAGGACGAAACGCAGCAGGTCGTTGCTGAAGATTCGACAGAGTTGCTCATCTCCGAGCGTGAAGGTGTTGGTAGTGTTGTCTACGTTACGGAGCAAGGCTATGAACTCCGTGTCGGTCCTGAACCCTACGTTACGATTCCAGAAAGCGACTGGGAGGAATTCACAGATTTCAGTGCGCAGCGTCAAGAGTTTGTGATCCTTCTCCGGCACGAATATCCCGATCTTTTCGAGTGGATTCAAGAGGGGAAACTTCTGGCAGAATTCATCCGCCTCATTGAGATGACGTATCAAGACGGTGCGCCGATCCCTGCTTCTGGCAGATACGGTAATACTGCGGATGCTGAGGACTTAGATGCAACGCCTTATCACCCGCTTGCCCAATTGAGTCTCACCGTCGCAGTGGTTTCGCTGATTGCGGTACTCTTTCAAGTGCCTTGGTCGGTCAACCTTGTGCTGGCTGTTGTGGCAATAGCATCGGCAGTCGTTGCCAAATACCAGATTGATGTGAGTGAGGGAGAATCAACAGGTATTCCGATGGCACTGAGTGGGATTGTGCTTGCGTGTCTTGTGGTTGTGTTTGCGTGGTGGCTGGGTCAGCGTCCAGAACCGGTAGAGCCGCAGAAACAGCCCGTCCGTGAAATGGTTGAAGATCGGTAGATGAAATGTAGAATTAATTCTCATGGCATACTCCTTTTAGATTTACGGATTAGCGAATCGCTCTCTGGTCTCTAATGTGTCCGGACAATTCCAACTATCAGAAGCATTAGCCAAACTTCATTTCTTTTTCAAGACCCAGACCTGACCACTGTCGCCGGTGAGTGTGAGGGTATTTCCCTGGATCGACCATGTCCCGGTTTCTGTATCTCCAAGTGCAGGAACCGTATCAACTTCTTCCTCAAAATCGCCACTTCCCTCTTCTGTGACTGTAAATATCTCTACAGTGATTGTATAGTTGGAATCAGAGAGTGAATAAGTCCCCATTACTTCAAATGCGGAGATATCTCGGTCACCTCCTATTTCAGTCTCCAGAGTCACTTCCCGATCCCAGGTTCCATCGTCATCAAACGTCCAGATGTCGGTATAAGAGATATTTGTTTCAGTTTCTTGAAAGGCTTCAAGCAACAGTTTAATCGCCTCAAATTGTGCTTGAATACTTTCACCATCAACAGTTTCGAGTGTCCATGTGCCGAGCCACTCATTATCCTCATCTTGGCCGCAACCGGTTACGCTGATGATTAGAACGGCACAAAGGCTAACCAACCCTAACAAATAGAAATTCACTTGTCGAAACATTTTATGTCTTCTCCTTTTCAAGTTGAGTGCACTTTACATTTCAAGTTGAATGCACTTTACATTTTGATTAGAGGGTTTTCGGTTATGTACGGAATGGTGTTAAAATCCTCTGGAAATCGAGAGACCAAACGTTCCACCCTTCACTCCGACCATCCAATCCTGTCGGTATTCAATTCTAAAGCGAAATTGGGTATTATGCGGTATTTCTACTCCAAGTACACCGTATATCCCCGGTCTTGTCGCACTGTCTATACCTTCTTCAAAAATAGTAGCACCTTGTATGTAGTTGATTGAAAGACCACCACCGATATAGGGTGAGATAAATGTGTTCGGAAAGACACGCCCACCAATTGTTACAGAATTGATTTCAACGGCGGTAACCAATAGGGTAAGGGCTGTTCGTCTAATGCCCAGTTCTACACTATAGATAGGTGTCTCGTAAGACGCACCAGCGTCAACGCCAATACCTACACCTCCAGCTGCGATATCACTTTCATAGGCTGCTCCATAAAAGCTTGTGTGGCCTCGTATTGACAGTTTTTGTGACACATCTGCATTTGTCTCTGTAGCATTAAATGCGGTTTGCCCTTGATAGATTTGTGCCCCTACGAATCTATTTGATAATGTTACATCGACATATCTTTGATCGTTGGGCATAGAGATATTCACGTCACGATATACACTCGGTGTGGCACTGACATCCACGGATAAGGTAAGGAATAGAAACAAAAACACAGGTATCGTCAGAATTGTGTTATACTTTTTGCGAAATACAATTTGCTTTTTCAAAAGATTCTCCTTATATCAATCAATAATGTTATGCATTGCCAACATTGGATCGGTAGCACTGTTGTTACAATATTTCTGATGTTGCCATGAAATCAGTTCTCTGCGACAAGACTATACAGCATCAATAGCAGCAAAGATCCAGTCCCAATACATGCCCCCACTGATGCTGCTTCGACCCGATTCTTTTTGGCATTTGTTGTATAGTTGCTTGTATAAATTTGAACATACTCAGGTGTCTTTCCGAGGAGACGAACAGCCGGTGGAGATATCGGATAGTAATAAACTGGGATCATTGACATTGAGCTTCCGAACATGAAGCCAATACTACCACCCAAAAAAACCACACCACAAGCATTACTTATTCCAGTGCCTAAACCGGTTAGACGATCTCCTGAACCAGAGATGGTGCCATTTGCATCTGCTGCGAGTTGCGCTCCAACTATGCAACCGAGACACCCCAAGAAAGGGGCAGTAAAACCGACACCTGCCCATATTAAGCTATTCACATCAGTATTGGCATCAGTCTCAGCATCTCTCTTCGCTTGGATTTCAGCAGAATTTTGTTGTGCCAAAATAACGAATGGATGGCTAAAAATGAGTGTCAGTATTAGTAATGTAACAAACTGTAATCGGAACATTTGGTTCACCATAATGATCTCCTTTTGAAATTGATTAGATTTCACATTTCCGCTAATGAAGTCAAGATGTTAGGTTCCTCCATCAACACAACCTACGAGATATTCGGTGATGTTGGGTTTCGTACCTCAACCCAACCTACTTCCGTATCAACATCTTACGAGTTGCCCTGAAATTGTCTGCTGTGAAGGTGTAGAAATACACGCCACTTGCCACGGGTTCACTGAATTCGTTATTGCCATTCCAATACGCCGCACGACTACGATTGTGATACATTCCTGCCGGTTGATGCCCAAGTGTCAATGTCCGCACCAATGTACCATTCACAGCATAGATATGCACGGACACATCCGCATCCTTCGTCAAGTGATACGGTATCCACGTTTCAGGATTGAATGGGTTCGGATAGTTAGGCAAAAGGGCTGTCTCTTTCGGGGTCAACGCTATGAGGAGTTGTTGTAAGAAAAGAATGCCTCTTTGTGATGTTGTGTCTGTCAGGTGTAGGTATTGTACCTGAGATAGCCACTGGCGTACGTCTGCAGCGGTGAGTCCCTGCAAGGACTGTGGATGCAGAGGCGGTGCTGCGGCACTTGTGCCTAATGTGCCAGCAACGAGGACAAGATCTTGGATGTTGACAATTCCATCACCGTTGACATCTGCCGGATTTTCTCCCGTCTTACTGAGATTTGATGCCACTAATACAAGGTCTTGGATGTTTACTATCCCATCACCGTTGACATCTTCTTTGAGTCCGGTGGGTTCAGTTATGTTGGCATTTTCAACCTGTGGAACAGACCTTTCCCCCGCGCTGTTGGATAGGAGCACATCAGATAATGTCAAAGTGGATGACTTCACGACGATAACCTCAAATGTGAGTGTTGCGAGTGTGCCATCCCCGCTGCTTTCTCCAGCGAGAGATGCAGCATTCAGTTTTACGAGATTTCCCGTCACTACCGGTTGCACAAAGAACGCACCCGCGGGTAGAAAATTGCCATTTGCGCCTGAGACATAACGGAGTGCGGTTGTATCAAACTGTAGTGTTGCCTGATAGCCTGCGACTGCCTCACCCACTGTAATGTTTAGGTTAAACTCTAACTGTTGCCCGATAGCAGGAGATGCGATTGAGGACGGGGCAATGCTAACCGTGGTATCGGTGGTTGTTGTTTCAGTGATTGTTAGTTCTTCAGTTGTAGCACTCACGGTGACTGGTATTTCTGCGGTGAACGCGGGACCATTGTAATTCCTTATTGCCCCTGGTCCCAAAGTAAAAACCAACGTACTATCTTTGTTAAAGCTGCCCGTGAATGTAAGTTTAATGGTTATTTCTGTATCGCTGACGCGTTCTATATCTGTCCAATGAAAAGTGATACCAGTAATTCCGGATATCGTGAGAGCATCTCTAATATCAGTTCTAAACCCAAAAGCACCACTGCTCAATGTTAGCGTTACAACCCCTCCATTCAGGGTGACAACTGTCAACGGTTGAGGCGTTGATACTGCGAATGTTGGTCCACCTTCTTCTGTGACGACTTCAATATCTATATCCAAGTTAGGGTTTTCATCCAAGAGCGCATTGAGCGGGAACGTATTAGCGATTGGATTATCTCGAAGTGATAACTTTTCAAGATATGTCAAACTTGCGAGAGGGGTGACATCTCGGATTCGATTATCTCGAAGGTCTAACTCCTCCAACGATTCGGAAAGTTGTGCAAGTGGGGTAACGTCGCTGATTTGATTACTCGCGAGATCCAACGTCGTCAACTGGGTCAGCGTTGCGAGTGGAGTAAGGTCCCGGACCTGATTATGATCAAGGTATAACTTTGTCAGTGATTCCGCTTGGGCGAGTGGTGTGATGTCACGGATCTGATTATACTCAAGTTGTAAAAACGTCAATTGCTTCATTTGTGCGAGCGATGTGATGTCTCGGATTTGATTCGTCGTAAGACCTAACAGTGTTAGGTTCGTGAGTTGAGAGAGCGGACTGATGTCAGTAATCTGATTACCGTGGAGTGTTAATGTTGTTAGTTCTACGAGTTGAGAGAGCGGACTAATATCGCTGATTCGATTAGAAGAAAGAGCTAACTCCCTGAGTTCTGTGAGTCCCGCAAGTGGACTAATGTCGTTGATTTCATTACTACTGAGTCCCAATTCCCTGAGCTGCGTGAGTTGTGCGAGCGGGCTAAGGTCAACGATAACATTACCTGTACGAGAACCACCGAGATCCAACTCGATAAGTTGCGTGAGTTGTGCGAGGGGCGTAATATCAATGATTCTATTCCCCCAGAGATCTATATTGGTGAGCTGCGTGAGGTGTGTGAGGGGTGTAAGGTCAGTGACATCCTGACCTCTAAGATATAGAGTTATGAGCTGCGTTGCATGTTCCAAACCGGTGAGGTCAGTTATCACTGGTAGCCGCAGTGCATCTGTTGTTAATGACTTGCCAGCTGACAGTGTTTTGAGTTTTGATAACTCCGCTATAGGGATTTTTAGGATGTCAACGCCATCTCCTGTATCAAGCCTAAGAGTTCGGCGCACTACCGTGGCTAAAGTTGCATCAGAGAATTCAGCAACGGGCTCCAGTGCCACCTGACCATAACTAACACCTTGCACACCATATATCAACAACATTATTGTGATAATAGACCCGATTATATTTCGATTTACAAATACACTTTTCATCATAACTCCTTTTTTTAACATTGGGCAATTATTAACGCTACACACATGCCGCCCGCTTGTTTACCTCACTGATACGGAGAAAACCTTTCTACAAGTTTTCTTGAAGCGATGAAAACACAGAGTATTTGTTCAGGTTTCTAACGACAGTTGACACGATTGTTGAAAAAGCATTATGACGCATAAAATTTATTATTATATAATTTATTATTATACGATTCATTATGTCAATTCTATTGAATTCCGAGAAATAAATCAAGCTAAATCTGTACGTGATTTCAAAATGAAAGGAACTCAGTATGATTTTCATGCTAAAATAGGACTTAAACGCCTATAATCTTCTAGGTAGCAACTTGGGTTAATATAGTATACATTTCATAATTCAACCAGAAGCAGTCCTTGTGTGTGGAAGGCAGCCATGTCAGAAAAACGACAACTATCTCAAACTGGAACTGCAACAACCTCTCTCCTGCTTCCGCTCGCTATTGGTGTCGCACTGATTCTACTCAACGCGTATTGGATCGCGTTGGTCAGCGGTATCCACCACTCCCTAAATCCTGCCTACGCCTCTCTGTTTATCACTCCGATTGTTAACCTCTTTTTTGGGGTGATGCTCAACACATTGCTAAAACGGATCCGTCCACAACTCGCCTTGAACCGTGGACAACTTCTCTTAGTCTATCAGATGCTGGTCATGCTTTGCGTGGTGTCTGGTCACAATCCGATGGACTTCATCTTGGGAATTCTGGCACACCCATTCTGGTTTGCCACCTTTGAAAATGAATACTCAACGCTCTTTCATAGATATATTCCGTCTTGGTTCACGGTTCAAGATAAGAGTGCGCTTACGGGTTTCTTTGAGGGGAATTCGACCTTATATACGGCAAAACACCTGTCAGCATGGATAGGTCCGACGCTGCTTTGGTCGTTTGTTACGTTTGTGCTTTTCTTCATCTTGATGTGCTTTAACAGCATTCAGCGTTTGCAGTGGAGTGAACGAGAACGGCTGAGTTATCCGATTGCACAACTTCCGATCGAAATGACCATCCCGCGCTTTTTCTCAAGAAGATTGTTGTGGCTTGGAATTGGTATCTGTGCAGCAGTAGAACTCCTTAACGGGCTTCACTATCTCTACCCTCCTATGCCCGGTGTGCCCCTCAAAATCCCAGACTTCGGGTCAAAGATTTTTACGACAAAACCTTGGAGTGCTATTGGATGGCTACCCCTCTACTTTTACCCTTGGGTCATCGGTTTGACTTTCTTCGTGCCGCTTGAACTTTCGTTTTCGGTCTGGTTTTTCTTTTTGTTTACAAAATTTCAGTTGATTTTAGGGAGCATAGGTGGATGGAAATCGCTACCAGGGTTTCCTTATTACAACCAACAGGGGATTGGGGCATGGTTGACACTCGGTATTTTAATCCTATGGGTCAGTCGTAAGCATCTTAAAACGGTGCTTACTATGGCTTTAAAGCCTTCTGATGGTGACGGCACTGCTACTCTTAGAAAAGAACCGTTTCAATATCGCACTGCGCTGCTGGGGATCCTGATTGGCATTGGAATTCTCGTTTTTATTTTCCAACATGCTGGTATGTCTGTTGGGATTCTTCTCGCCTTTTTATTTCTGTATTTTCTCATGTCTATCGCCATAACATACACGAGAGCAGCAGTCGGTGTGCCCTATCATGAGGTAATTTGGACGCATCCACAACTGATGCTGGTCTCGGTTTTAGGCGTGCGACGGATTGGGGCAGGAAATTTGACGCTTTTCTCTTTTTTGTATCCTTACGTTCGGGATAATGTCTCACACCCGATGCCGAGTCAGTTAGAGGGATTCAAAATAGCGGAACGCGCCCCTGTATCTCAGAGAAAGATGGCGATTGCCATGATAGTCGCTCTACTGGTTGCCACGCCTGTTTCGTTCTGGGCGTATTTGCATCTGATATATCAACACGGGGCAGTCCGAACCGAGGGTTATATTATTGGTATCGGCTTTGAAACCTTTGAACGCATGCTTCTGCCGTGGTTGCAAGGCACACACACTACAGATAGCACAGGATTGAGTTTCACGGCGTTTGCTTCGTTGTTCACATTGGGGCTAATGTTTCTGAGAAGGCAGTTTATTTGGTTTCCTTTCCACCCAGCAGGCTATGCGCTCGGTTTATCAGCGGGAATGGTTTGGGTCTGGAGTGCGGTATATGTTGGTTGGTTCATTAAGGCGGTTCTGCTTAAATTTGGAGGATTGCGACTCTATCGGCGGGCAGCTCCATTCTTTGTTGGCGTAATTTTAGGGGACTTTCTGACTGGAACGTTTTGGAGTTTAGTGGGTGCTGTCTTTGAGATACCGGTGTATCGGGTTTGGTATTAGGGTAGCGGTCAGCGATCAGCGGTCAGCCAACCCAATCTACACGCTAACCGAGTTTTTAAGTTGACACTTTAACTACTATATGGCAAAGTTAAGGATTAGAAACGCCGAGATTGCCCAGTTCTGTGTAAGAAGAAAGAGCTTCCCCCACATTTTTAAGAATGGGATTATAACCTGAAAATTTCGATGAAAACAATGACATACAGGGGCTATACCGCTGAAATTATCTACAGTGACGAAGATGAATGCTTTGTTGGCCATGTTATCAATATTGGTGATGATATTGTGGGTTTTCACGGAAATACTGATGAAGAACTGCGTGCTGCCTTTGAAGGCGTGATGGATCTTCACATCAAAGTCAAAGAGCAGCCGGAGAACCCTCCACAAAAACACTTCGCTTGGAGGCTTCTGTCGCGCTTACGGCAAGCCCTTCATCTGTAGAACCAGAGCATTTGCGATACTATCGGAAAAAGCAGAAAAATAAAGGACTTTACTGGTGAAGGTATGTATCATTGTTTTTGCTAAGAATCCAGTGCCGAATCAGGTTAAAACGCGACTTGTCCCAACACTCTCACCGGAACAAGCGGCAACATTATACACGGCGTTTCTCATGGATTGGTGTGAGACACTCGCGAAACTCTCCGGTGTGGACTTAATCATTGCATATACACCACCAGAGGCAGCATCCGATTTACAAGCATTAATTGGAGATGATGCCATATACATCCCGCAGATAGGTACTGGTCTCGGAGAACGGCTTACTTCAGCATCACAGTGGGCAACTGAACACGGATATACAAAGATTTTACTCGTTGGGTCCGATAGCCCGACACTACCAATCTCATACATCTCAGAAGCACTTACACTGCTTGACTCGCGGGACATCGCTATCGGACCGAGTACAGATGGTGGCTACTATCTCATCGGCTTTTCTACAGCGAACGTGGCAATGACAGTGCCGTCCGTATTTGACGACATCGCGTGGAGCACATCAGATGTTTTTGAACAGACGCTGGCACGCATCGGTTCGATAAAGGCAACGGTGGGACTTCTACCACCATGGTATGATATAGACACGGCTGAAGATTTGGCATTTTTGTCGGGGCATATATCGGCGATGCGGCTCGCGGGCGAGACGGTGCAAGCCGTCAGAACAGAAACACTATTGGCAGAATTATTTTCACAAAGAAAGGAAAATTGATAATGGGACAATTAGATGGAAAATTTGCGATTGTAACGGGTGGAAACCGCGGAATAGGAAGAGGCATTGCGAGAGGACTTGCAGCGGAAGGAGCAACTTTGACCATCGCCGCAAGGGATGCCAAACTCCTTGAGGAAACTGCTGACGAATTTCGAGCAAATGGCACAAAGGTGTTAACTGTTCCGACAGATGTAACGGACGAGGCACAGATCAAAGCACTCTTTGAAAAATCGATGGATGCATACGGACGCTTGGACATCCTCGTCAATAACGCAGGTGCTTTTAATGGGGGTCCCGTAGATGAACTCGCAACAGAGGACTGGGACTGGGTTATCAATGTGAATCTCCGTGCGCCGTTCATCTGCACACGCGAGGCGTTCGCAATTATGAAGGCGCAAGGCGAAGGTGGTCGTATCATCAACGTGGGCAGTATCTCTGCACATCGTGTGCGTCTGCGAACTGCACCTTATAGTGCCAGTAAATTTGGTATCTGGGGTTTGACGCAGGTAACCGCCTTAGAGGGAAGACCACACGGGATCACGGCAAGCTGCTTGCAACCGGGTAACACCTACGTAGAACGCCATCAAAACCGCCCACAGGAACCCATGGAACCGATGATGGATGTTGACGATCTGGCGCAAGCTGCTGTTCTCATGGCAACCCTCCCGCCGAATATCAATATGTTAGAAGCGACTGTTTTGCCTATTGGTCAACTTTATGTCGGACGAGGCTAATATATAGCCGGAGACACATTATGAAAGTGAATCGGACCCAATTCATGGAAGAAGGTTATCTCGTGGTTCGGGAGGTAATTCCGCCAGAGGAGCTGGATGCGCTTCGGGAAAGTTATGAATTGATGGTATCGCGTCAGCGAGAACTCTGGTCACGAGAACGGGCACCAAATGATCCACCGGGTGGCGTATGGGAGACTTCCGCACAACCACGTCTCCTGCTTGGACGTCCGCCACTTGCCGAGCACGTTGATGAAAAAACTGCCAGTGCGATCGAGATTTGGGCACATGAAAACACGCAGGGGATTAGCAGTGAACTCCTCGGTGCGGAGGACGCAGGCGTCACCGAAATGATGCTTATGTGCAGTCCGGTCCGAGACCGCGGTCCAGCCACTTGGCATCGCGATCATCATCCCATTGATACCGCTCCATTGCTGGGTTATATAGACGATATTGTGGAGACGGGACCGCGCTACGTTCAGTGGAATCTCTCACTTTACGATGACAGTGTGCTATGGGTGCTTCCCGGCAGTCATTTACGGGTGAATAGTGAGGCGGAAAACGAGCAACTGATAGCTGATCCGAAAGTTCCGCTACCGGGTGCCGTTCAAACACATCTCAATGCGGGAGACGGCGTAGTTTATATTCTACCAATTCTACACTGGGGCAGCAACTATAGCAGAAAAATGCGCCGCACGATTCACGGCGGGTTTTCAAACTACACGCACTACCCATCGTTTGACTATATCGAGTATCTATCGCCGGAAGTGCAAGAGATGTTTGATCGGTGGAATGCGCGGAGCGTCCAAATGCAAGTCTGGTGTGAAGAAGCACTCCGCGCTGCCATGGACAAGGATGCCACTGCTTATCATACCGCTCTGGAAAAGCTGCACCCAGACAGAGGTGAAAAAGGGAAGATGCTCTCAACCGTCTTTTTGTGCAAAGCCGCCTGTTTTGTGGCACAGGAACACGGCTGTGAACTCGCAGATATTCCCGATGATCTCAAGAACCGCGGCAAGGGTTTCCATGCCATCACGCTAAATTGGGGACCGCCGTTCGCTGAAGAACGGTTCACGAAGGAGGAGGCATCCATCATCTGGGAACGCTTCAAACCGCTTGACGCATTGCTTAAAACCGACGAAGAACTGTATTTGCCGGGCTTTCAATCGGGTCCGATGCACTACTATTTCAACGAAATGCCTGCTGATTTTGGTGTTTCGGATTTTGTTAAAACGTGGGAGTTATAGCGGTAAACCGAGCATCCCTTTAAGATAGAAATAAGCCTCTTCGGTATAACGGGGCAGGTTTTCTGGATCCTCAACCTCTAATTCTAAGGTCAAGTCGCCTTGGTAGTCCACCTCTTGGAGTGCTTCAAGAATCTCTTTGAGATTGAGGTCGCCGCGTCCAATGCCGACAGATACAGTATCAAGATGGTCTTTGAGGTGCACCGCATACAGTCGCGAGGCGAATTGACGAATTGCAGCAAGTGTATCAACACCAGACGAGTGGAAATGTCCTGTATCTACGCAGACGCCGACTCGCTCGTCTGGGATTGCATCTAAAATGGTTTGGAAATCTGAGGCTTGTTCAAGAACGTTTCCGTGGTGTGGTTCGAGGGTCAACTTGATTTGGCTTTCTGCCGGTATACGCTGTAATACGCCTCGGACACAGGCGATAACTCTGTCTAATGCCCCAGGATCCGTCCTACGTTGTGCCCCACTTGTTGTCAGATGGGTCGAGCCGAGCCCTTCAGCAATTTCAACACATTTTGCGATCGCTCCTGCGCGTGCGTCAACATCGGCATTGTCTTGCCCACCCCATCCGGGTGGATAGAGTCCAGCACACTTCATCCCAGATGCGTCAATTTTTGCCTTCATACCGTCTATGTCAAATGCATGCGCGGCATCCACGCTCCAGATAAGTGGTCCATGAATTTCCATGAGATGATAGCCGATTTGTGGCGCGTATTCCAAAGTTGCGGCGACCTCGTCTTCAGCGTAGCCTCGGTAACAGATAGAAGCACAGATAATGTCCATAAAGACTCCTTATATTTTTTCGGACCCACCTACTCGAAAATGGGAGAGTCGGGATTCGGAGATCCCTCCTACAAGAAAACTTAACGTTTCCACTGTTAAGCTTTCCAACTTTCACGTCTTTCTCAAATTGTGTTATAATATACCTCAGAATTAATCAGCAAACTTGGAGTATACTTAAAAGTGATTCAGCAAATTGAAATAACCTTACCCGAATACTCTCGTGGCTTTCATCTTGTTACAGATGAGATTATGAAATCGCTCGGTGAACTGCCAAGAGAAGGTATCCTGCACCTCTTTATCAAGCACACTTCAGCCGGATTGACTATCAACGAGAACGACGATCCGACTGTCCGAGATGATTTCGCGAACAGTTTCGATAGACTCGTCAAGGAACGCGAACCGTTTTATAAACACACAATAGAGGGTGATGACGATATGCCAGCGCATATCAAAGCGTCGCTCGTGGGTTTTACCGTCTCCGTTCCGATTACCGACCATCGCCTCAATTTAGGGATATGGCAGGGCATTTATCTATGCGAATTCCGCAATACGGGTGGAAGACGAAACCTCACGGCGACACTCTATTCTTAGGGAAGCATACCCAGACGATTGATTATACCCACGACGATCTCAACTCATGCACTTTCAGTGATACGACAGTCGCAGTACCGCCATCGGCATAAATTCCGATGTCCGCATTATTGAGATCTGGTAGGAAATAGGAGGTCATTGAGAGTTCACCACTGTTGCCGAATGCCTCAATAGAGATGCGATCGACTAAAATTTGCAAACTGATTTTCCCATTTCGTGGTGCGAGTGGACCGCTTCTTTCAAGGAACGTGAGTTGTTGTTCGGCTACATCGTATCGGATGTCCTGCCCACGGATGTTGAATCCGACAGTTGAGGCATCGTTGAGTGCAATTTCAGCGCGAATATCAAACAGTTCACCTGTCAATCCCGCCAGTGGATCTTCACCGGGTTTCAGCGTGAGATCGCTCCATGCGTGGGTGTAGGTGTGGATATTTTCAATCTCCGCTACTGGTTCTCTATGTAGACGGATCCCCTCTGAGGTCGTCCGAAGGGTTAACACGGATGGGAAACTCATCTGTTGATTAAAAGGCATATCGGGCGGTTTACTGCCACTCATCCAAGCAATTTGGATACGTCTGCCGTCGGATTCTGGGACATCGCTCCACGTTTGTGCTGCATAAAAGTTGGCACCGTAGTCAGAGCGATGTGCGTCTCCTTCGGGTGTGAAGGTGGTCCCATCAAAGTCCCCAACGTAATATTTCCCTGCAGCGCCCCAGAAGACCCATTTGGTATTGTCAGGATCACCGTCAACGGGAAGCTCAAAGATATCCGGACACTCTGTATCAAGAATTTGGAGATCGGATAACCGAGTCCACTCCTTGAGGTTTGTCGAACCAAACAGAGCGTAGTCATTTTGGTCGAGATAGAGTGCCATCACCCATTTTTGTGTGGGTTCATGCCAGATGACCTTCGGGTCGCGATTGTCTCTGGCGATATGTTCAATGATAGGGTTGCCCTCATATTTTGTCCAACTCCGCCCGCGATCATTGCTATAGGCGATGCTTTGAGTAAACGGGACTTCTTTCGGTGCGTGGCTACCTGCAGAGGTATAAAAATTGACGAGTACTGACTCGTCCCCGGTTTGGAAACCACCAGTATTCTGCCAGTCCACGACACCGGAACCGGAGAAGATTGTGCCGAGATCATCGGGATGAATGGCGTGTGGGAGTTGCTTCCAGTGGACGAGATCTCGACTGATAGCATGTCCCCATGTCATATTGCCCCAGTCGATACCGAACGGATTGTGCTGAAAAAAGAGATGGTATTCGCCTTTATAGTAAATCAGACCGTTCGGATCGTTGGTCCAGTTGGTTTTCGGTGTGAAATGGAACTGTGGACGATATGTTTCCTTATAAGCCGTTTGGATCATTATTCTTCCTTTCCGTTTTTGAGGGTTGCGAGCGGATAGACGCTATTTCCTGTTTTGCGTACTATTCTATGTATTTATTTTATTTTGTCAAGAATATGGCTGTCGGCGGTCAGCAGTCAGCGGTCAGGCGTGAAATATCAGAATCAGGATTTTCAAGATGATGAAATCACGGTCGTTCCCACAGGGAATGTGGAAGAACGGAAGATAAGAGGGGTTGGGAGGTGATTGATGAAAACAACACGGAAGATTGTTGCAATCGGTGGTGGAGAACTTAGTATGCTGGAAACCGCCGAAATCGACAAACGCATTATTGAACTGACGGGTAAAACGAGTCCAAAGGCACTTTTTATTCCAACTGCCAGCGGAGACGCTGCTGGATACATAGATACCTTTGAGGCGTGTTACGGCAAGGAATTCGGATGTCAGACGCGCATCCTCAAACTGACTCAAGACCCTCCTGTGTTTGAGGAAATTTCGGCGTTGGTATTGGATTCAGATCTGATCTATGTCGGCGGTGGAAATACCTATCGAATGATGAAAATATGGCGACGCTTGGGTTTGGATGCTGTATTAGCGGAAGCTGCGTCCCGTGGTATTGTCCTGTCAGGTCTCAGCGCAGGCGCGATTTGTTGGTTCAAATACGGTCATAGTGATTCTCGCTCCTTCTCCGGCAACGCAGCGTGGAATTATATCCGTGTTAGCGGATTGGGATTCATCAATGCTGTATATTGCCCTCATTATCATAGTGAGAATCGTGAAGATGCATTTTCGCAGATGATTGCAAAACGCGGTGGTATCGGCATAGCCTGTGACAACAACGCTGCCATTGAGATCGTTGGAGATCACTACCGCGTGCTCACCTCTGACCCGGATGCCAAGGCATACAAACTCTTCAAACGCAACGGGCGGGTGATTGTTGCGGAATTACCTCAAGACAGTGAACGGACGCCTTTAGCCGACCTTTTGAAGCGAAATAATAGCGATTCCGCTGAACTATAAGGTTATATCTCTGCATCCGCCTTTCCAAATTTTCATTCTCTTGCCCTATAAGAAAACTATGGTAGATTTTAGAATTACTTGGACACTCTGCATCGCCGAGGCACGGAGACCTCGCCGAACAGCAGTGTTCTGTTATTGGGTTTATGGATGGCAGAAGTGTCTATTTATTTTTAGGATTCACCATAAACCCATCTCTTTATCCACGATCTTCTCCCATTTTTGCAGAATTAGGCAACTATTTTGTCCGTTACCTATGTCACTATATATTAATATTGGGATTCGCTCGAATATAGGCTCTTTATAGAAACGATATTTAGGTCGAGTATTCTTTATTAACACAATATAGGGCAAAATCAAAACTCAAAACTCATCTATAGTATGGAGCGTTGGATGAAACGTAAATCTATTTTTACTTGTTCAGAAACTGTAGGTTCTACGAAGTTTCTACTATTTAGTACTGTTACTATCGCGCTACTTGTGCTCAATAGCGGTCTTGTTGTGTGGGCAAAAGCACCTAACAGAGCGAAAATCGTGTTTATGTCAAAGCGGGATGGCAACACCGAAATCTATATCATGAATCCAGACGGGAGTGAGCAGGTCAATTTGACGCAGCATCCTGCAGCCGATTACAATCCGGTATGGTCGCCGAACGGAAAGCAGATTCTGTTTAGCTCAGATCGAGACGGTATTTTCGATTTGTATCTTATGGATCCAGACGGCAAAAATGTCCGAAAGGTATTTGAAAGCAGTAAATATAGATGGGACCCGGCGTGGTCGCCTGATGGCAAATGGATTGCTTATGCCCAAGGAGATCCGGGAAAAGCAAAACTACAAGCAGGATTACGATTTGTCCCTTATGCCGATCTAACGATTTACGTTGCGACCCCAAATGGAGATTCGGTTGAGAAATTGACGGATGGATTCCATCCAAGTTGGTCTCCCAGTGGAAGCATGATAGCCTTTGTGGTGGGAGGGCTTGCACACACGCCGCTGGGTATTTTCGACGTGCAGAAACGCTCCCGAAAGATGCTCTTGGCAAAGGAGATGCCGTGGATATTTGATCCAAGTTGGTCTCGACGAGATCAGAAAATCGCCTTCGCGAGGCTTGATGGTGCTGCGTTTGATGGACAAGGTTTTCTCCGGTTTAATAAGGGTGCCATCTACACTGTGTCCAGCAATGGCTTCAGACTGCATCAGATTACCGACGTAAATTCCTATGACCCGAGCTGGTCTCCAGACGGAAACGAACTTATTTATAACGCTCGGGTGGGCTTTTCGCAAATCTTCAAAACCGACCTGAACGGTGGCAACGCCACGCAACTGACGCACGAGGGAAGTAATTCAAGTCCAGATTGGTTTGATCCTATGTATAGCGTTTCGCCTTCGGTGCGCTCTTTAACAACGATGTGGGGAAAAATTAAAGCGGACTAAAGGAGATTTGGAAATGAAAACTTTAACCATTGGTTTCCTGATTATAATTATGATAAATGGACATCTGAATGCCGATAACCACTCTACAACTAACGACAACATCACACTTAACCTCAATGCTTCGGCAGAAGTGTTAGTGAAAGCATTCATTGCCCCGATTGAATACGCTTCATCCGACTTCCATTTAGAGTGGGATACATTGGCAAATTTTCGGGTCGCTGAACCAGAGAAGTCGTACCCGACATCGGTTTTCCTTGCTTTTCTTCCTTCCGAAGCGGTTTCTGTTGGTGATTACTGGGAGATTGAAAAAGCAGGTATTCTCACATTATTGCGGCAGCTTCATCCGAACCCGACTCTTGACATGCACATTAACGCAGGAGATTCGCGTGGTTTGTGGGCATGCCTACGCGCTTACAACGATGAATTCGCCGATATTGCATTTCGGGTTCATGCAGAGTTTGAGTTGGAGGATGGTTGGTTCACACCTTCGCAGTTCGCTGGGAATTTGGTTATTGATCGAACACAAGAAAGAGTCGTATTTTTTCAGATGTACGTTCCTAAAAGCACGCTGAACTTTGATGTCAATTGGAAAAAATATAAAAATAGTATCATTACTGCCGCTGGCTATTGTCCGCGAATAGAGCTTCGTGCTGAGACACAAGGAGTTGTACCAGACATCGAGTTTGTAGAATCCATCACTGAAAAAGAAGCCGAACACAAGTTGGCATTGCGTTTCTACAAATCGCAGCAAATTAACTGGGTTTCATTGGAAGAAGCGTTGAAAATGGCAACGGCACAACAAAAATTCGTTCACGTTATTTCAATAAATGGACCGCTTACGGACGAATCGTGCTGAGGGAGCGGTAAAAATTTGAGAGCAGGTGTTCTCTCCGATGACCGAGTTATCAACTTCTTGAACGAGAATTTCATTAACACGTGGGTACTTAATTCTGAATTAGGGCGCAAACCTCGTCTGCGCGACCCGATTGCCAAGCGGCGCGAACGAGAAGGTAAAACGTTTGATACAAGTCACGCCTTAGTACAAGCAGTCATAATGGGATGGAACGACAGGTCTCCAGTAGATTGCTTGGTAATTTCACCAAAGTTTGAACTGATGGGTAGCCTGTCGGTCAAAGAAACCTACGTATCCAACAGGGCAGCATATTACCTGACATTTCTCAAGAGATCTTTAGCGGGAGAACGCAGCGGTGTGGATGAGGACACTCTGGAACCTAAATCAACCGACTGAAAGAATCCTTTGAACGTTTGTGTATTACATCTTTTGTGATTTCCTTTTGCAAAATTAAGCAACCCTTTCGCTCATTATTCGCGTCATTATATAGTGATTTAGGATTTACGTGAACAGAGACTCTTTGCAGTAGCATGTTTACGAAGAGTATTCTTTTTAACACATCACAGGGAAAATCAATAATCAACCTCATTCATAATGGAAGAGTGTCTTATGAAACGCAAGTCTGTTTCTTCTTGTTTAGGAACTGGACGCTATACTAAGTTTGTAATCTACGGTTGTGCTATCAGTGCGCTACTCGTGTTCAGCGGTGGCATCACCGGGTGGACAAAAGCCCCAGAGACTGAAAAAATTACGTTTACATCAACAAGAGATGGAAATACCGAAATTTATATCATGAACTCTGACGGTACTATGCCAGTGAATGTGAGCCAGAATGCGGGGGCGGAGGATTATAATCCTATTTGGTCGCCGAACGGAAAACGAATTTTGTTCATCTCAAATCGAGACAGAATTTTCGATTTGTATGTTATGGATGCAGATGGCACAAACGTCCGAAAGATATTTAAAACCGAGGCACTTAGAAGGGATCCAACCTGGTCGCCTGATGGCAAACAGATTGCCTATGCACAAGGAGAAGAACCCAACCAAGCGATTTACATTGCAGCAATAGATGGGACATCCGTTGAAAAACTGACAGATGGGTTCATGCCAAGTTGGTCGCCCGATGGGAGCGAGATAGCCTTTGTGGTAGGAGGTATCAAACATACGCCACTGGGTATTTACGATCTACAGACGCACACCCAAAAGACGCTCCTCATAAAGGAGATGCCGTGGATAGTTAATCCAAGCTGGTCGCCACGAGGAGAGAAAATAGCCTTTTCAAAAATCGACGGACGATTAGACCCAAATGGTTTTCTTTGGTGGGAAAGGTCGAACATTTACGTTGCGAATCGCGATGGAACAGGACTTCATCAGATTATTAAAGATGAAGAATCAATCTGTATGGGTCCAACTTGGTCGCCACACGGGGACCAACTCATTTACACGGATGCCGTTAGACACCCGAAAAAAGACATCTCCGTGCAACTGTTCAAAACAGACTTGAGGACTGGAAACATAACGCAACTGACGCACGAGGCAAATAACTCTCGCGCGGATTGGTTTGATCCTATGTATAGCGTTTCGCCTTCGGTGCGCTCTTTAACAACGATGTGGGGAAAAATTAAAGCAAACTAAAGGAGATTTAAAAATGAAACTTTTAACCATCGGTTTCCTGATATTGGTTACGATGTGTAGACAGATAAATGCCGATAATCATTCGGGGACGAACAATAAAATTACACTTAATCTTGATGGAGCATCGGAAGTCTCCCTCAAAGGCTTTATTGCGCCTATTGAATATACACAATACAACTTCCATGTGAATTGGGACGAATTGGCAAATTTGCGGGTTGCTGAACCAGAAAAGCAATATCCGGCATCAATTTTTCATGCTTTCCTTCCTGAAGGTGCCGTTTCTGTTGGTGACGTGTGGCAGGTTAAAGAGGAAGGCGCGCTGGAATTGCTGAAGCAACTTAACCCGAATCCGAGTTTGGACTTGGAGATTAATGTAGGAGATTCCTACGGGTTATGGGCATGTCTACGTGCGTATAATGATAAATTCGCTGACATTGTGTTTCGCATCCATGCTGAATTCGTCTTAAATGACGGTCGGTTCACTCCTTCCCAGTTTAAAGGACATCTCATTGTCGATCAAATTAGCGAAAAGGTTGCTTCCTTCAGGATGTACGTTCCTGAAGGTGTTCTGAATTTTGATGTCGGGCGAAACAGCCTCGGTGCCATAGATGTCGGTTTTTGCCCGCAAATGGAACTTTGGACTGAAACGCAAAATTTTTTACAGGACACCGAGTTTGCAGAATCCATCACTCAAGAAGAAGCGGAGCGGAAACTGATATTGCGTTTCTACAAATCGCAGCGCATTAATTGGGTCTCGTTGGAAGAAGCGTTGGAGATGGCACCGGCGCAACAGAAACCGGTTCACGTGATTTCGATAGATGGTCCCCTAAAAGACGAATCGTGCTGAGGGACCGGCAAAACTTTGAGAGCAGTTGCTCTCTCCAATGACCGAATTATCGATTTTTTGAACGAAAACTTTATCAATACGTGGGTCCCTAATTCCGAATTAGGGCGGACACCGAGTTTACGGGAACCGATTGCTAAAAGACGCGAGCGCGAGGGTAAAACGTTTGACACAAACCACGCTTTGGCACACGCAATCATGAAGGGATGGAAAAAACATTCTCCAGTGGACACCTTGATTATTTCACCGGAATTTGAAGTAATTGGTAAGCAACCTATCAACGATATTGGGTGGCCCATGGATGAACTTTATCTAACGTTTCTCAAGGACTCCATAGCAGGGAAACTCCCCGGATTCGGTGAAGATACCACAGAACAGACCACAGTTGATTCGGTGCCTCTTTTCAATTCAGAACGTGCATTTAGCGATTCGAACGTTGTACTCAGCGATCAAAGCACTTCGCAGGAGGTATTGAGCATTTTCCGGACCCCAGAATGGGGCTATCAGGATTATACTGTCATCAATATTGACGCGACAGCGTTTGAAAAGGGTGGTATACTTTCAATTCATATCTGGGTTGGAAATGTTGAGCCTTCTGGTTCATTCGACCTGTATGATGGGGATAGTGAACTCCCTACAAAAGGGATGCCGGACGGGGCACTTGCCTCCGCCTGGGATATTCCGCCCGTAAATGGAAGTGTAATTGAGCATTATTTCTATAAGGGTCAAACCTTCAAGTTGGGAGCTACTGGTAATTGGTTCAGTGAACCCGGAAGCATTAATGCTTTCCTCGTAAAAATTTCTGTAGAACCGTTTCCGAAAAACAGGACGAAGATTAACAACTGAATCCTTTGAATGTTTGTGTATTACATCTTTTGTGATTTCCTTTTGGAAAATTAAGCAACCTTTTCGCTTGTTATTCGCGTCATTATATATTGATTTAGGAATTACAGGGAATTCGGGGTTAGAAACCCCTCCCACCAATGTAAATATCACTTCAAACGCTTTGTTGAAACGTTTAGGGCTTCTTAGTAGCAACTTGGGTGTTAACTGTATAAGGAGAAGTTAAAATGAAAACTTTAACCATCGGTTTCCTAATTCTGGTTACAATGTGTGGACAACTGAATGCCAATGACCATTCGGCAGCTGACAACAAAATTACACTTAACCTTGATGGCACAGCGGAAGTATCTCTCAAAGGTTATATCGCCCCGGTTGAATATACACAATACAACTTTCACGTAGAGTGGGATGAATTGGCAAACTTGCTGGTTGCTGAACCGGAGAAGCGGTATCCGACATCGGTTTTTCATGCTTTTCTGCCAGACAAAGCGGTTTCTGTTGGTAAACTCTGGCAGGTTGAAGAGGAAGGTGTGTTAGCGTTATTGCGGCAACTGCATCCGAATCCAAATTTAGGCTCAAAAAGTAATTACGGCGATTCGTATGGTCTGTGGGCGTGTCTACGGGCTTACAATGATGCGTATGCCGACATTGTGTTTCGTATTCATGCTGAATTCACCTTAAATGGCGGTCGGTTCACTCCGTCACAATTTACCGGTCATCTTGTTATCGATCGGATTCGTGAAAAGGTCGCTTCCTTCGAGATGTATGTTCCTGAAGGTGTCCTGAATTTTGATGTCAGGCGAAACAGCACGAGAACCATAGATGTCGGTTTTTGTCCGCAAATAGAACTCCGTACCGGAACGCAGAATATTTTACAAGAAACTGAGTTTGCAGAATCCATCACTCAAGAAGAAGCGGAGCGAAAACTGATATTACGTTTCTACAAGTCGCAGCAGATTAATTGGGTCTCGTTGGAAGAGGCTTTGGCGTTAGCACAAACCCAACAGAAGCCCGTTCATGCGATTTCAATAGATGGTCCACTTGCCGACGAGTCGTGCTGAGGGAGCGGCAAAGCTTTGAGGGCAGTTGTCCTCTCCGACGATCAAGTTATTGAATTCTTGAACGAAAATTTTATCAACACATGGGTGCCAAATTCCGAATTAGGGCGCGTTCCGAGTTTGCGGGATCCAATTGCTAAAAGACGCGAGCGCGAGGGTAAAACGTTTGACACAAGCCACGCTTTGGCACAGGCAATTATGAAGGGCTGGAAAGAAAAATCTCCGTCGGATTCTTTAATTATTTCGCCAGAATTTGAACTCATGGGCAGGCAACCTGTCAATGAGCTTCTTTTCTCAGGAGACTGGGTAAAACGTTACCTGACGTTTCTCAAGTTATCCTTAGACGGAAAAAAATACGGATTGCGTGAGAATACTTTACCACCTGAACCAAGTGTTTGGGAGGTTCTGCCTGAATCAGATAATACGATAGCCAATGATTTGAAAGTCGTACTCACTGAGGAAAACCCTGAGCAGGAGATTCTTAGCATTTTTCGGACCCCAGAAGGTGGTTATCAAGACTACACTGTCGTTGAGATTGATACCACGGCTTTTAAAAATGGGGGTATGCTTATCATTGATATCTGGGTTGGAGATGCCGAGGCTGCCGGTTCATTTGATTTGTTTGCGGGTGACAGCGAACTTCCTACAAAAGGGGCACCTCGCAACGCGCTTCAGTCTGCATGGGGCATTTCACCTCAAAATGGAAGCGTACTTGAGCATTACTTTTATCAGGGTCAAGTCTTTAAGTTGGGTGCTACTGGGGACTGGTTCAGTGAGAAAGGGAGCATTAACGGTTTTCTGGCGAAAATTTCCGTGGAACCTGCTTCGGAAGAACAGGAAGAAGATTAACAATTGAATCTTTTGTGATTTTCTTTTGCAGAATTAGGCAACCGTTTCGCTTGTTATTCGCGTCATTATATATTGATTTAGGAATTACAGGGAAGTCGGGGTTAGAAACCTCTCCCACAATGTATAGTAGATTTTAGAATTACTTAGACACTCTAAAGAGGCGAGGTTGCAAACCTCGCCAGTGGAAAAGAGTTGTTGTTCCTTTAAGATGTGTATGTATATTTAGGATTCACCATAAATATCACTTCAAACGCTTTGTTGAAACGTATAAAGCTTCTTAGTAGCAACTTGGGTGCTAATTGTATAAGGAGAATTTAAAAATGAAAACTTTAATCGTGGGTCTTCTCATTCTGTTCATGATAAGTGGACCACTGAATGCAGATGACGACTCAGCAGCCAATAATAAAATCAAACTTGACCTTGATGGCACATCAGAAGTGTTAGTGCAGGGGTTCATTGCGCCAATTCAGCATACGCTATCCAATTTCCACGTGGAGTGGGAGGCATTGGCAAATTTGCGGGTTGCTGAACCAGAAAAGCAATATCCAGCATCAACTTTCCAAGCTTTTCTGCCAGGCAAAGCGGTTTCTGTTGGTGATCTCTGGAAAATTGAAGAAGAAGGCGCGCTAACCTTGCTCCGGCAACTGCATCCGAACCCAAACTTACAGATGCACATCAATTCGGGAGATTCGTACGGTTTATGGGCATGCCTGCGTGCTTACAACGATAAATTCACTGACATCGTGTTCCGTATTCACGCGGAATTTAAACTAAAAGACGGATGGTTTACTCCTTCACAATTTACCGGACATCTTGTGATTGACCGAGTCGCAGAGAAGGTCGCTTCCTTTGAGATGTACGTCCCTGAAGGTGTAGTAAATTTTGATGTTAACTGGAAGAAATACAAAGACGAAAACTACTCTATTACCGATGCTGGTCTTTGCTCACAGATGGAACTCCGCGTGGGGACGCGAGATTTTCTGCGAGATGCCGAATTCATAACGTCTATCACTCAAGAAGAAGCTGAACGCGTATTAATACAACGTTTCTACAAATCACAACAGATTAATTGGATGTCACCCGATCAGGCATTGGAAATGGCACAGACACAGCAGAAGCCGATTCACGCTATCTCAATAGATGGTCCGCTTGCTGATGAGTCGTGCTGAGGGAGCGGCAAAGCTTTGAGGGCAGTTGTCCTCTCCGATGACCGAATTATTGAATTCTTGAACGAAAATTTTATCAATATCTGGGTGTCAAATGTTGAATTAGAAAGAACACCTAATAAGCGAGCATATATTGCCAAGAGACGCCAGCACGGATTCAAGCCGTTCGATAGAACGCATCCTCTAATGCAAGCAATCATGAAAGGTTGGAAGGCACACTCCCCGTCAGACTCATTGGTTATCTCATCGAAGCTTGAAGTGATGGGTCGTCAACCCGTCAATGAGCTTCTTTCTCCAGGAAGCTTAACACAGCGTTACCTGATGTTTCTTAAAAGATCATTAGCGGGAAAACTTCCAGGACTCGGTGAAGATACCCCGGCATCTCAATCAACCGATTGGGAGGCTGTTCTTGAATCAGGTCATGTAACGACCGATGCTTTGAAAATCGTGCTTACCGCTGAGGATCCCGAACAGGAGGTTTTGAGTACTTTTCGGGCACCGGGGCAGGGCTATCAAGATTATACTGTTGTCGAGATTGATGCGACAGCGTTTGAAAATGGCGGTTGGCTCACCATTGATCTCTGGGTTGGAGATGCTGAAGCTGCGGGTTCATTTGATCTGTATCAGGGAGATAGCATACTCCCTACAGAAGGGATGCCAAACGGGGCACTTACATCCGCATGGGA
Source organism: Candidatus Poribacteria bacterium (assembly GCA_958295815.1). Classification (GTDB taxonomy): domain Bacteria; phylum Poribacteria; class WGA-4E; order WGA-4E; family WGA-3G; genus WGA-3G. The sequence continues at coordinate 3,903,770 of OY282374.1, forward strand.
CGTTCCACCTGAACAGGGAAGCGTCATTGAGTATTACTTCGATCAGGGTCAGGTTTTTAAGTTGGGAGCTACGGGTAGTTGGTTCAGCGAGAAGGGGAGCATCAACGGTTTTCTGGCAAAAATCTCTGTTGAACCGGGGACCGAATCGGGTCAGGAACCGGAAAAAGTGTCATCAACACACTCATATCAATCTCCAGAAGATTTGATGAACGCTTTTGTGAAGGCATTTAAGAATCTTGACTCAGAAGCATTGCATTCGATGATTACAGGGAATGCCAAAGAATCACTTGAAATCGATGACGTACCAGAGGGAATGCGTGCTCAGATTAGCCAAATGTTGAGTCAGATGGAGGTTTTGAGCAGCGAATATGTGGGCGATGAATTCCACTTCCGATTGAGAGTGCCGATGGCAGATCGCGAGGAAGCAACTGTTAAGATGCGAAAAATAGATGGTGTATGGCTCGTTTATGATGTCAACTGATTCAAAGGAAATTAGTTAGGTTCTTCTGTTAGCGTGTTACAAAACGCGCTAACAGAAAATACCGCTATAGTGTAAAATAAGTTATCCCACTTTGGAGGTAACGGATGAAACATGACGATGTTGAACTGATTCAAGGCACCCTGACAGGCGATGAAAACGCTTTTGCGTCATTGGTAAAAAAATACCAAAAGCAGGTTCACGCGCTCGCTTGGCGGAAAGTCGGTGATTTCCACATTGCTGAAGAAATTACACAGGATACATTCTTGAAAGTCTATAAGAAACTGTCAACGCTGAAGGATCCGAATCGTTTTGCGGGGTGGCTTTATAGAATCGCTGCACGTCAATGCCTTCTATCGCAGAGAAAGAAACAGATACAGACGCAACCCCTTGAAGAGACAGATATCAAACAGATAGAAAAAATGACATACTCTGAGTACGTCGCTGAAGAGCAGGCAAATGCTGCGACTGATGCACAACGCGACATCGCTCAAAGATTACTCGCTCGACTGCGGGAAAGTGAGCGGACTGTTGTTACGCTCCACTACTTTGGTGAGATGACATGTGAAGAGATTAGCCGGTTTTTAGGTGTTTCGGCAAGTACTGTTAAAAGTCGGCTCCGTCGCGCGCGGCAGCGTTTAAAAAGATCAGAACCTATGATTCGAGAAGCGTTAGAAGGCTTCCAAATCAGGGCAACTCTCACCGAAAGTATTATGGAAAAAATCTCTGACATTAAACCTGAACCCTCACCCACAGCGAATCCCTTTATGCCATGGGCAATCGCTGCTTCAAGCGTTGTTTTGGTTGTGATGATGTTGGGAGTCGGAAACCAATTTTTGACTCGCTTCCAACAGCCTTATGACCTTGACGCTACATCGGAGATGACAATAGAACTTATCGACGTGCCTATTGCCCTGAATCTTACCTCGAAACCGGATGTGCGCACCCAGTTTGGTAGATCCATGGCACCGAGTAGAGGCAAAGGATTTGAGCCAAACGCGGCTCAACCGGAACATGTCGTTAGGTTTCTCCACGCGCAAGCAAAGAACGTCGTTCTTAATGATGAAAAGCCTTCACAGGAAATCTTGAGCGTTTTCAGTACACCAACAGCAGGCCATCAAGATTATAATGTTGTTGAGATTGACGCCACAGCGTTTAAAAACGGCGGCACGCTCACCGTTAATATCTGGATAGGGAGTGCCGAGGCATCTGGTGCGTTTATCTTATTTGCAAACGACACCGAATTTTCAGCAGATGGAATGCCTGAGACAGTGCTCACCTCAGCGTCAGGAATCCGGCGCGGTAAAGCTGGGAAGCTCACATATCGTTTTGAGGAAGGGACAGTCTTTAAGATGGGGGTTACGGGTGATGCGTTCAGTGGGAAAGGACTTGTCAATTCCTTTTTCGCAAAAATTTCTATAAACACAATGTGAAACTTGCATTAGAACCCCATACCTCTCACCTAAGCCCGTCATTTCTTATTCCACCGATTTCTCTCCATTTCCCTTACCAGATTGATTCATTCCCTTAGAATTATGCAACAACTCTACCTCTCAATCGCGTCACTATAATATAGTAAAGCCCATAATTACTTGGACATCAACGGAATGGCGGGGTTACAAACCCCGCCAGCGAGGCATAGGTTATTGTTCCGTAAAGTGTCAACATATTTTTAGGCTTTACTATATATCGGAGGTGATTATATGAAGAACACGGACGTTCAACTCGTTCGTCGTATTCTTGATGGTGACGATACCGCCTTCACTACACTTGTGAAGAAATACCAAAAACCGGTTCATGCGTTGGTATGGCGAAAGATTGGGGACTTCCACATCGCTGAGGAAATAACGCAAGATACATTCCTGAAAGCGTACGAGAAACTGCCGACACTAAAGGAACCACAGAATTTCGCGGGTTGGCTTTATGTCATAGCGACGCGTCAGTGTGTTGCGTGGCTGCGTAAAAAGCGTTTGTGGACACAGGCATCTGAAGATACGAATATCACTCAGCTAGAGAAAACGGCGTATTCGGGGTATGTTATTGAGGAAAACGAGCGAATGGCAGTAGATGCCCAACGCGAAGCCGTGAAGAAATTACTTGCGAAACTCCAAGAAAGTGAGCGCACGATTATCACGTTGCGTTACTTCGGTGAGATGTCCAGTGCGGAAATTGGCGAGTTTTTGGGTGTATCGGCAAATACGATTAGGAGTCGTCTCCATCGTGCACAACAACGTTTGAAAAAGGAGGAACCGATGATTCGAGAGGCGTTGGATGGTTTCCGACTATCTGCAAATCTAACCGAAAATATCATGCACGAAATTGCGCGTATCAAACCTGTTCCACCGTCTGCGGGCAAACCGTTGGTACCATGGGCGATTGCTGCTTCTACAGTAATGATGGTGATACTTATGACAGGGGTTGGCAATCAATACCTAACTCGCTTCCAACAGCCCTATAGCTTCGATGCTACATCGGAGATGACGGTGGAAATTATTGATGTCCCTATCGTGTTGAACATTGAATCTAAACCGGATGTACGACATCAACTTGGGAATTCCAATCTACCGAGTAAAAATGATGGATCTGGTCAACAGAGCGATCAACCCGAATATCTGGCAAGATTTGCCGATGCTCCAGCCGACGAAGCCGTAAAGATTATCGATGCTGATACAGGCAAACGCTATATTACGCTTAGTGCCAGTACGAATGAAGAAAGTGGAGAACCGTTGGCAACAGGGAGTTTCCATCTTACGAAAGCGGATCTTGCTTTAACCTCTAAAGGTTTCGGGACGCAAGGGACCGGTAAAGGGGACCCAAATCCGATGTACATGTTGATGTATTACATTTTCCACTATGGTACCGACCTCTTCAGGTTTCCTTTGATTATAGGGGACACTTGGACACAGGACGGGCACTGGGACTCCAGCGTGCAGACGACCTTGGAAGGTTATGAAGAGGTAGAAATTGCCGTAGGGACTTTCCCTGACTGCTTGAAACATAAAACAGTCTTTACAGATGCCAAAGCAGGCTCTCCACTGAAGAATTCACTTGTGAACGGCACGCGGTATTTATGGTTCGCCAAAGGTGTTGGTATTGTGAAAATGCGCTATGAACATGACAATGGCATCATAACGGAAGCCGAATTGTTGGAATATCAGGTTCCAGTCAACTTCACAGAATACCTTCCTTTACAGGTAGATAACGCCTGGACCTACAAATGGCAAAACGATTATCGAGAGGAAGCAAGCGTGGAAAAGTGTTATGTCGCTGGAAATGCTGATAAGCCCATAGATCAAGATACGACCTCCGCAGAAGTAGAGCGGACTGTTCCAGATTTATCTGAAAAAGTTTCAACAGATTTAAAGGAGATAAGAATCGTCTTTAGTGAGAGAATGACAGGTATGGACGTGGGATTTGCTGGTGTCCCGGTTGGTGATATCAAGTGGGCAGACGACAGCAAAACTCTTGTTATTTCACTTGAAGAACAGCTGCAGCCTTCAAAAATTTACCGACTTATATTAGGTGTGGACGGGAACATCAGAGATATAGCAGGTAACCCGTTAGAAGAATACCATCTTATCTTTACGACCGAAGGTCCCGAACCAGTCACGCCTACTTTCGCGGATACAACGCCTATTCAGGTAAAAGGTATTGAAGAACTTGATCTTTCAAGTGAGTTGTTTTGCCGCGTTTCAACGGACTTCACAGACGGATTCGCTTTTCCATATTATCTGTTCATTCCACAAGGAATAGACGCCACCAAACCGGTTCATTTATTGGTAGAGCCTTGCAACACAGGACCCGTTAGCAATTTTAAAAGCCTTGAGAGGAAGACAAAAGGGTTAGCAGAAAGTTCTCATGCGACTGAAATCGCAAGAAAACTGAAAGTCCCATTGTTAGTGCCTATTTTTCCGAGACCCAGCGGCGATCGATGGAAAATCTACACGCACGCTTTAGATAGGGACACCCTTCTGATTAATGAAGGGGAACTCAGGAGAATTGACCTGCAACTCATCAAAATGATAGCGCACGCTCAAAAACTCCTGCGGCATAACAGTATGAAGATGCTTGAGAAGGTCTATATGAATGGATTTTCGGCTTCTGGGACGTTTACGAATCGTTTTGCTATTTTGCATCCGTCTGTTGTCCGTGCAGTCGCAACGGGTGGCATCAATAGCATTCCGACTTTTCCGACAGATCGCTGGAACGATACAACGATGCGCTATCCAGTCGGAATTGCCGACGTAAAAGAGATCGCTGATATTGAATTCGATAAAACGGCATATATGCGTGTCTCCCAGTACATCTACATGGGAGCCTTAGATGACAATGACACCGTTCCGTATCGCGATGCATACGATGAAGTGGACGCAGAATTGGTCAAGAGGCTTGTTGGCACCCAAATGATGCCAGATCGGTGGCATATGAGTCAATCCATATACAAAGCACTTGGTATTCCAGCACAATTTGTCACGTACGAAAATGCCGGACATCAAATTAAGGCTGAAATGATTGATGATATTGTTGCATTTTTTCAGACAAACTCTGGGGATGAGATTGTCGAAATTGTCCCGCATCAGTATCCGTCTGAGGAGTGAAATGAGATGGATAGTCTTTCTTTTTATTAGAGTTCTGCGCTCACAGTCATCTCTAAGCGGTGTTCTGGCTTTCGCTGTTTTGTGGAGAGTAAACGGTAATTAAGGCGGAACAGGAGATCGGTAAATCGCCGCAATCTGTAATCCGCAGTCGTGCGGATTTCGTGGCTGATGCCTTCGTAGAAAGTGTATTGTGCAAAGGGTATACCGCCACTACTCTCGCCATAGCCGAGTTTATAATTGATGTCAATACGACCTTTACCGATAAGACTATACACGACGCGGTTTTCGTAAAAGAAGGTGCGTGTTCTGGCTTCTGGTTCCTCATCGAACTCTTCCTCATCGGTTGTCCGTCTGTATCCACCGGTGCCGCTCCATCGGACTGAATTGCTCAGTTCATACCGGAGTCCCAATTCGGTAATTTCCTCAAATTGGCGCAGGTTTGAGATGGGTGTTGGTGGCAATTCTGTTTCATCCGCCGTAGTTTGCGCCTCTGGATTGAATACTTCAACATGGAATTGGCTGTATTTCTCGGTTTCACGGCGTTGCTCCCAGTTTGCATTGACAGACATCCGTTGCGTTGGGTTGACGGAGAGACCGACATCCCATGTTCGGTGGCGTCTGTGGCGTTCTTGGTTGTTAACCCTTCTGTTGAGCGTCTCGCCAGTGCGAATGTTGAATTCAAAACTGAATGCTGGTGAAGGTGAGAATTCAAGTCGATGGTGTTGGTTCAGTCTCCCGAAGAGTGTTTCTGAATTTTGTAGACTTTGAAGTAGATAAAGCGACACTGCATCCTCTACCTCTTGCTCCTCAGTCAACCAGAATCGTGTTTGTCCTCTAAGTGCTTTCAGAAACCACTCCATACGTGATGGACGTAGGCTATCTGCCGTGGTCGTATTGGATAACGATTGTATTTGCTGATTTCCTTTTTCTGAGGGATTTACCTGCTCAGATAGCGGTGTCGTTGGACGTAAACTGTCACGTGTTGGTGTCGCGATGCGCCGCTGTCTTTGCTGTTCGCGGGCACGCCGTGTGAAAAATTGACGCGGTTGAAAACGCAACCGAAACTCTGCATCTACCGCTGTTGTCGGTTTATCACCTACAACTTGATAGAATTTGATATAGGTACCTTCCTCAGGATCCTCAACGTAGTGCAAATCGTCCAACTTCACGAAATAGCCTTCACCGGGCCGGAGCGGGATACCGGTGTGTGGATGGATGTCGGTGTAGACTTCGCGGCGTTGGCTTGTTAGTTTTTTATCCAATTCATAAGTGATTTCCATGTCAATCGCTCGGCTCAACGGTGTTAGTTGGAGACTAATATCGGCTAGCTGCGTTGTCGTGTTCGCACCGCGGTCGGTGTGTGCTTTCAACATACGGCGTGCAATGTTCGCGCTCAGATTCACCCCGCCTTTGAGAAAGGATTCTTGTTGTGAAAAGACGCCAACCTTCCATGTCCGCGCGGTAGTACTCCGTTGCCAATCAGACAAACCGATTGGTTCATTATCTACAGTGAGCAGCGGTTCTTTCGCAAATGCCTCCTCAAGTTCATAACTGGTATCGAAAGAGACCCATTTAAAATCAACAAGATTGACGCGACCTGTTGTACGGTCTCGTTTTCGGTTGAGTGTAGCATTGAAGGGTTCGTTAGACTCCACCTTGCCGAGCGTCCCCATGAATCTGAATGGTCCGATAGGATAAGTGAGATTACCCTCCTGTCGTGACTTGCGCTGCGATTGTACTTCTGTTGAATCAACCCCCTCTACACGCGAACTGCTTCTATAGTCATTCCAGCGAAGGTTTGGAAGCCATTTCTTCATGGCTGTCAGCAGTTGGCTATCAGCGACTGGCTGTCGGCTTTCAGTAGATGTGGAGGGTAAAGCCTGCGTGTCTGCCGCAAATCGATCGGAAAACTGACGGTTAATCCCTGATTGCCGACCGCGATTAAAATTTACGCCCCAATTGAAATTATTTCGGATAGTATCGGGGTTAGAAACCCCTCCCACAGTGGCATCGGAATTGGAAACTCCTGTCACAATAGTATTAGGGTTAGAAATCCCTCTCACAGTGGCATCGGAATTGGAAACTCCTCCCACAACAGAATCTGTGGATCCCGCTACATCCTGAGCAGTTTTGTCAGGTTCAGGTGCTCTCTCTTCGGTTCTACCTATACCGGCGTCAACTTCCAGCCAATCCACTGGAAGCACTCGGATATCAAAGTTCATCGTTCGTTCATCCCGGGAAGCTCGCGAGGGTCCCTCAATGCCGAGCAGAAACGCATCATCAAACCCCTCTTTGGCGTATTGTGTCTCATAACGGGAACGGGTACGACTGCCGCTTGATGCCCCGACAGGCACGAAATCAGCGTCCATCGCTCGTATATCAAGGTTTGTTGTTAATTTAGGACGCAGTTTATCAGCCCAGGCTGCGAATTCCCAATCTGCGTAGCCAGCCAGTTTCCATGCTTGACTCACCTCTTTCCGATCAGCAGTGGAGTAGGTATTCTTATCAAGATTACTATAGGCGATTTCGCCTTCGATCCACGCCTGTTCGGTAAGGTTCAGACGACTTTCGAGTCCCCAGACGCTATGTTTTTGCGGTGCTATGAGAGATGATCCATCTCCATCGGGGTCGAGAATATTTTGGCGAAGTGCTTCCAAGTCCTCCTCACCGATAGTGATTAAAGCCTGTTCCGGCTGATTCAGATCGGCTTCAACGGCATAGGAGGCACCAAAGGAGACCCGCTCATTGGGTAGTGTAAAGATGCTGCTGAGCCCATAGAGATTTTGCTGGTATGCGCGCTCTTCTGGAATGTATTCAAAGTCAACCCGAATCACGTCATTGCTTGTTATGAGATGCTTACTGTTGAATTCAACGACAGGATCGCCATATTCTCGGATGACGTAATCGTTATTTTCGCCGCGCCGCATTCTTTCGCCATTCAGCCAGACGATTTCGCTGCCTGCTTTCACAATGACATATTGCCCGTCAACTGTAAGCCGGTATTCACTACGTCCCTCCTCACCCGGAAGGACTAAACTCGTAGACTGTCCCTTTGGAATCGCACTTGGAATGAGATGAAAGTCCACCCACTTGAAGTCGCCTTCAACTTGCACGCCCTCCAAAGCACGAGGGAAGAAGATAAACTCTGACGGGCCGAGCGAACCCTCAAAATCACCCAAGGTGCCTCTCATATTCGGATGTGTGATACGAATTAACTTCTGATCGATGTCTTGGATATTTTCGGTTGTGCCTTCGGGCTGGATAGGTAGATCTTGGTCGGATAGCATCGCCAATACACTAATATTCTCAGAGGCTTTTCCCTCCACGTTGACTCGAAGTTCTTGGTTAGGTGTTATCCCGCGTCCACTACCAACCGAAATGCCAAACGTTTGACTTCCAGATACCTCGAGTTGCGAGGCATCATCACTTGAGGGCAGCATTCCAGGTTCACCGAAAGGTTGTCCAAGAGGCATTTCAGATTCGCCAGTTTTCGGAATCGCATCGGTTAGAGGACTCTCCACACCGTAAAGATCACGTTTATAAACTTGTTTAATCGCAAAGGGTAATGTGCGGTAACTTATGGTTAACCTATAGAGTTGGTCTGATTTTATGGTAGCATCCCGCTCGGATAAGGTAATTTTTCCCAAATAGAAATCAACTTGATAATCCACCCCGCGCACGAGTGCTTTTCCACTCGCCTCCGTTATCCGTTCAGTGTTTCGGAGGATTGGCGGATATTTCACTGTGAATTCCAGATTGCCTGCCTGTAGTTCAATGGCTTCCGTTTTTTGAAGGACGGAAAAGGTGGGAAGTTCCAGAGGGTTAGTTTCGTTGTTAGGAGATTCTGGTCCCGTACTTCCGAAACATGGTAGGACGCACAAGCAGAAGGTAAGAAGAAAGAGTGGGATACGCATTAACCGATAACTATTTCTTACGAAAAACTCGGAACACTTTTATATTGTTAGCCTCTGCATCGCTTACGAAGACACGTCCGTCTTTTGAGACTGCGATACCCGCTGGTTGCAGGAGTCCAGGAGTGCTAAATTCCACAACACTCTTTCCATCAGGTGCAAAAACTTGGACACGCCTGTTCCCGCTATCCGTTACATAAAGATAATTCCATTCGTCAAGAGCAATGCACTTGGGATCCCGGAGCTGCCCAAGTTGGTCTCCTTCTCCGCCCCATCCATCAATCGGGTTACCACTAAAGTCGTATTTTTTGATGAGATGGTTGCCGGTATCAACAACGTAAACATTCCCGTGTGAATCAACACCAAGGTCGGTCGGGTTCCAAAGTTGTTCCCTGCCACTTCCAAAGCCACCATGCGCTACAACGGGTACACCTGTGACATTGAATTCAATCCAGCGATGATTGCCGGTATCAACGACATAAACCTCGCCATTTCGTCCGATACCGATACCTTCGGGTCGGTCAAGTAAAATGTCGTCTACGCTCTCACTGAGCGGATAAAAGATCTGATCGACGAAATTGCAGTATTGTACCCGATTATTCCCGGTATCTGCGACATAGAGACGATAACGGCGTTGAAAACTCAATGCTATGTCTGTCGGGTGATCAAATTCGCCTGTCTGCCATCCACGACTTCCGAATTCGGTGATAAAATTTCCAGTGTCATCAATCACCTGGATTCGATTATTTCCAGCGTCAGCTACATAGATCCACTGCCGTTCATCTATCGCGAGTCCCAATGGTGTCCGAAACTCACCTACGCCTTGCCCAGCACGACCGATCGTTCCAACGGAACTGACTCCCAATATAGGGGATGCCTCCCGTTCACGGTTTGATGTGAGAATTTCAATCGGCACTTCTCTGATCAGAGGCGGGGACCCTGATTGCGGAATTTCAGCTTCAGGTAGGGTACAACTCAAAGAGAGCGCGAGGAGGAGATAGCCAAAAATTTTAGCAAACTGTACGGACCTCAACAATGATATAGGCTTCCGTTTAGTGTGCCTCGGCTTAGCCGCGTTGCACCTTAAATCTGAAAACGAAGGTCGTTTGCTGGTCATTGAAATCGCTTGTGACTCTGGGGACAATAATCCGCAAGCTGCTATAGCTAATGCTTCGTTTGCGGAAGTAGAGGAAAAACCTTGTATGTTGTTTCGGCATGATAGTTGTTTTCTCAATATCTTCTCTGGGGAGTACTGCCGGATCGCCCTGTATCCTGATGGTCTTATCCCATCGGAAGATTTCCGCTGCAAACTCCGGGGGCAGCTCTGGTTTGAAATTCTTTTTCAGATAAAAGGATTCCTGCGATTTGTCGATCGTTTTCGTAACATTTCCAGTGCCATCAAGCATCTGGCAATCCTTTCTTTTCAAGGAAATCCAGTAGTCTGTTCCGTTATAGATAAAGATAGCAAAGGCATCAACCGCCTTGACGTTATTGAGGGGTAGTGCCATTGCTGTCACGCCGTTTTTGACATAAACGATGGTGCCTGTCTGTGGCATGATGACAGCATCAGGGTCAAATACAGGGACAATCATCTCCGGTTGAAACGTGTCTTTGATGAAATCCGGCACCTCTGGAACCTTAGAGCATCCAAGCGGTGTGAGTGACAGTCCAATACCCGCCAAGATTCGTAAAACAGACCTCCGAGACAGATCGGGAGTTTCTGTGCCCTCCGGATCCTCAGGTTGTGGGTTTTGTAAGAATTGTGAAGTGTTAAACTCACCTGTCTTATTTTTCATTTTTTTCTCCAAGCGCGTTTACAAGATGATCTGTAGCAGGTTTCTGAAACGCGCGGTTCAAATACAAACAACCTGCGAGTTGTGTCTTACAACGCCTGCTACTCACCTCCAAGGGCAAGCATCGCAGATCCGACGATACCGGCATCATTTCCGAGGTGCGCTTTTACAATCTTCATCCGTGCGGGGATGTCCATAGCACGTTTAGAGAATTCAGCTCGGATAGGCTCAAAAAGCAGTTCCTCACCAGCTTCCGCTATACCACCGCCAATGATTGCGATTTGTGGATTGAGGATATGCGCTATTGATGTAAGAGCAATACCTATGTACCGTCCTGTTTCGGTAAAAACCTCTGTTGCGAGTTGGTCCCCTGCTTGTGCTGCCTCCGCTATTTTCCGCGGTGTTAGTGATGCTTCATCCGCTGCTGCAGATACTAAAATGGTACTACGCCCAGTTTCTATTTTTTCTTGGGTACGTTCAACGATATTTTTTGCCCCAGCGTAAGCCTCAAGACAACCTTGATTGCCACAACCGCAGTAACGTCCATCAGGTTCGACAACGGTATGTCCCAATTCTCCAGCAGTATTTTGACTTCCGTGGTAGACCTGCCCATCAATCACGACCCCACCGCCTACACCTGTGCCGAGTGTTAGTGCGACGATATTCTTGTATCCGACACCAGCCCCATGACGAAATTCCCCCAATGTCATAGCATTCACGTCATTGTCCATGGCTTTTAACACCGGTTCGTATTTTCCATTTGTCCCTGTTTGCGGTTCGCGCCCCACGCTGATCTTTGAAAGATTTAATTTTGCGAGTTCTGTGTTCACATAGTCAACAAGCGGGATATCGGTCCAACCCGGAAAATTAGGTGAAAAATGGATGACCCCTGTTTCAGCAATGATAAGCCCTGGCGCGCCCAATCCGACGCCAATCTCAAGCGAGTCGTCCACCGGATGCTGACCACTATGGAGACCCGGACTTTCGGATTCTTTTTCCGTGCTTAAGGGAGATCGCAGCGTGTGTTTTAACGCAGATATTACTTCAATACCGACAGATTCCGCTTTTACAATGACTTGACGAACGGCTTCCGCAATACGTGCCGCCACCAGTTTCGGTTTACCGACTTCAACATCTGTGGGAAGAACCACACGACAAAAGATGTCGCCTTCCGATGAGACTAATCCTGCTTTAATGTCGGTTCCACCTAAGTCAACGCCAATACTATATTTCATTTTTTAACTATTACGCCTGAGCGAGAGAAGCCACATTTGGGCTTTCTAAAGCCCGTCCGTTGTCGGCATCGACCTAAAATTGCTAAAAATCCTGCTTTAGGGTATGAAAGGCTTCTTCATGAGTAAACAAAAACTTATGCACTAATCAGTATGAACCCCCGAAAAACCTGATTCAGACAACGGAGAAAACAGACTCAGAAGGCTAACAGTTAAAGACCTGTGCGCCGTTACTAACATTACAGAGGTAAATTTCAGGTTCAATGCCGGTCTGTTTTCGGTATTCTGCTGTCATGCGGGTCCGAAAAGTCTCTAAAGCGTTCGTATGAATAATGGTGACTGTACAGCCCCCAAAACCTGCGCCGGTCATTCGAGTGCCAATTACACCATCAATGCTGCGTGCAATGTCGGTAAGCAGATTTAATTCTCCACAACTGACTTCGTAATCATCGCGTAGCCCCTTGTGCGAGGCATTCATTAACCTACCAAATGCTATGAGCGGGTTATCTACTTTTTCGACTGTCTGCTGGTTCCGTGCCTTAAGTGTAGAAACCGCGTCCAACACACGTGTGTTCTCCTCGATTACATACCGACACCTTTTTTGTGTTAAAGCGGGTAGTTTTCCTTCATATTTCTCGTAGTCCGTTAGGTTAATATCCCGAAGTGAAGATATACCGGGTATCGACTGGCTTAAGATGTCAACACCTCTTTCGCATTCTGCACGCCGTTTGTTATATTCAGAGGCAGCAAGTTCCCGCTTCACTTTCGTGTTGCAAATCGCGATGCAATGCGCTCCCAAATTGAGTGGTACATGCTCATATTCAAGCGAACGGCAGTCAAGAAACAAGCCGTGGTCTGCTCGCCCCATGAGTGAGATCGTCTGATCCATGATACCACAATTAACGCCCACAAATTCGTGTTCTACCCGTTGACACAGTGCAGCGAGTTCTTTCTTGCGTGCCTCTGACACTTCGTTATTTACAGATGATACGGGTTTAGAACTACCCAAAAAAGCGAGGGCTGCGGATACCGAAAGTGCAGCCGAAGAACTCAACCCGGCACCGATCGGGACGTCTCCTGTGATAACAGCATCTATTCCCGTTATTTCATTGCTTGATTCTTGTAAGAGAGTGGCAACGCCTATTAAGTAATAACTCCAAGTTGGGGCGTTACTCGGAATCGGACGGAGTGCATCAAGATTTAGTTCCGCAGATTCATTGACATCCAACGCGTGTAGGACGAGACGCCGGTCAGATCGTTTACGCACAGCAATATGGATATACTTATCAATCGCGACGGGAAACACATAGCCATCGTTATAATCTGTATGCTCACCGATTAGGTTCACTCTACCCGGGGCAGCCACAATGAATTCAGGGGCATCACCGAAGATATTCTCAAACTGCTGTCTAACAGAAGAAATTTGCCCGTGCCTATTTTCGAGGCTGCCTGCAGTATTCGGATTATCGATCAAAGCGTCCTGTATCATAGGATCTCCTGCTATGCTATATGTAGGGTGAGACTCACATCTAAGTCGGAGCACCCCTTCTCAGTAACGAATAGAGACTCCCGTTTTGAAACTATACCGATCGTCCTGACAGCAAATATATTTCTACTATGGGAAACTTCTGGAAATCATTCGGAAAAAAATTTCAGAAATCGCCCAAGAATATGGGGAAGTTCGGCGCGTGGAACATAGCAATCAACGCTTATGTCAGGTTTCGTGCCTATATCTGATACAGGTGTTTGCGTCAGAAGCTGCTCTTCAGGTGCATGCAGTGCGGGTTGCAGATTTACGGATGTTTGTTTCTGAGATGGTGCGCTTCCCTCTGCAATAACCAATTCTCCGAGAGGGAGGTACGTGGCAAGCGGATAAACCTCTGTTTCAGTCAAAACAGTTATGTGTGGGAGTGATGCGTCCGCTAACCGCTCCATTTGCATTGTCAAATATGTAATTTCCGTTGAAGCACCCTCTGAACCCTCTGGCTGACAAGCAACAATCGTAATCAGGGGTGCCTGCTTTTGTAAACTGTTTTCAATAACTGCCAGAAGGACGGACAAATCGATTTCTGTAGGAATTACATCAATATCTACAATGAAAAGACTGACAGGATAGTCTGAAATTGTCCCTTCAACAGCGAGTCCAGTGGTGTCGGCGGATTTAATTTCCATCGTTGGCGCATCATCCAGCAAGTACTCAATCCGTTTTTCAGCAAGTAGTGGAAATGGAGTTCCACAATATGAGCAGGTATAAAGATTCCGCTCAAGTTCACCTCTGAAAGCAAATTCCTGGCATCTGGTACATTTATACCATAAGTTGATGCTCTGTTCTGTATCAGTAGAGATACGCGCTTCCATTTTTTTATTGACTCCGAGATATGTTTTATGGCTAAGCACTAAGGCTTCATAATTCCTGCTATCGCTTCTGCTTCCGAATTATAGCAGTCGAAAATTGTCATCAGTTTTGCCATAACGATGAGACTTTTGACGCTGCCACCGAGGTTGAGAAGAACGACATGTCCACCATTTCGTTGGATAGATGCATAGGAGGCAACAAGTGCCCCTAAGCCAGAACTGTCCATCATCTGGACGCGTTCCATGTTCAAGATTAAATTGAGATGCCCTCCATTCTCCGTCCGGCTATCAGCAGCCTGAATCTGTTCGTCAATGACGGCTTTAAGAGCTAAAGCATCTGGCCCAATAATTCTCCCTTCAATATCCAGAATTGTAATACTACCTTTATGTCTAAGGTTGATTTGCATAGAAATTCCCTGAAAATTTTAAACGCTTGTAAACCTATGGATCACCTCATGCGTACGACTCCGTGTGTCTTGCCCGGCAAAGCGAGTTTGATGTTTGGCAAATTGAATCCTATAGAGGCATAGGCTTGGATGTATTGGGTGATTCGGTCAGTCCTCTTTCTAATACATTTAGAGTTATAAATTCGCGAAAATAAAAAATAATTAGACGTGGTTATGGATCGGGGGATTCCTTATATTTGACCATTTTGATAATCGTGCCTTTGGCTTCATAAGTTACAGAATCCATGCAGGCTTCCATCAGAAATAGTCCTCTCCCACTGCTCTTGAGCAAATTCTCAGGATCTAACGGATCGGCAACCTCTTGACGCGTGAATCCCTCGCCCTCATCCTCAATGACAATAATTAGTCTATCTTCAGCAAGAACGAACTGAAAAGTAGCTTTTTTGCTCAGATCCTCTTTATTGCCGTGTTTGATTGCGTTTGTACCCGCTTCAATGACAGCAAGGTTAATCTGCTCTTGGACATCCTCAGCAAAACCCATCTCTTTTAAGATCTCGGTGACGACAACATCGAGTAGATAAACATGTTGCATTGAACTTGGGAGAGAAAGCGTAATAACCTGTTCGGTTCTCTCGCCCACGTTTGAAGCTCCTTCTTTAGGCGCTTGGACTTTTGCCAAGAACGCTACAAGACGGGTTGTAAAAATAAATCCGTCTTTTGTTATTTCAGTTTGAATTTTAGCTTGATGAAGTTTAGGGATTTAATTCGATAATTATTTCGGTCGCCGTAAAAAAGACATCTATTTCCGTAGTCATAAAACGGGAACGAATCTATAGAATAACTAAATAATATTCATCACGCCAAAAGTATATCATACGAGCAGCACAACAGCGTGCGCTCCTTTAATTTTAAGTATCACGTTTAATAACAACTAAAGCCCTGTCGTCATTAGGTTGTGTGCTTCCACTAAACAGTGCCAAGTCGGTAACAATTGCTTCACATAATTCCGATGCGGATAATGTTGCGTTTTTGGAAACGCAAGTAGCAAGCCTATCCTGACCATAGAACATATCTGCTGGCGTCGGACTTTGATGCGCGTTAACTTCCTCTGAATTCACCGAGGCGCGCTGACTTTTATTTGAGACCGAGCTATCTCCGGCGTAAGTTTCAGTGATACCGTCCGTATAGAAAACGACAATATCACCGGATGACAATAAACATGTCCCGCTTCTAAACGTTGCTTCCTCAAATGCGCCTACTAACATGTTACCGGTTTTAAGGACATCTATCATACCTGTACTTTTCCTACGCAACGGATAGCAGTGCCCACCATTTGAATAGGTGAACGTCGAAGTTACGGTGTCCATTACACCGTAGATCATCGTTGCAAACAGAGTCGCTTCAGTGTCACGCACTACTAAATCATTAATCCGTTTGAGAATCACAGCTGGATCTTCTGCTTCACGACAGAGCAATCGCAGTGCTGTTCGAATCATTACCATCAACAGTGCTGCTGGAATTCCATTTCCTTTCACATCGCCGAGAACGATTCCAATTCGCGTTTCGCTCAGCGGAATGAAATCATAGAAATCCCCAGAAACTGACATAGAACTCTGGAGCAAAATTCCGATGTCAAATCCTTGAATACTGGGTGCCTGCTCTGGTAACAATTTTTTCTGTATATCAGCGGCAGCTTGAAGGTGCCCAGCGAGCTGCTGAACGCCTGCCTCGTTGAATCCAGATCCCATCGCTCGCATTAGCGGGTTGATATATTTGATGGGCTGCGTCCTTCCGAGAACAGCCTTAACCCGTGCAGTTACCTCTCGAAGATCGAATGGCTTAGTAATGTAATCATCAGCACCGGCATCCAAACCTTGAACTTTGTCTTCCGTTTGTCCACGTGCTGTGAGCAAAATGACAGGAACAGTCTTTGTCTCCTCTATATCTTTGAGTTCTTCAATGACCTGGTAGCCATTTTTATGTGGCATCATCACATCAAGAAGAATGAGATCCGGCGGACTCTCGGATGCACTTTCCACCGCCTGTCTACCATCACTTGCGGTGCGGACATCGTATCCTTCGGGTTCCAAATTCATCTTGAGCAGCTCAAGAATATCAAGATCGTCATCAACAACTAAAATCGTTTCAGCCATTTTCTTTCTGTCCAAACGGAATAAAAAACTGGAAGTTGCACCCCTGTCCATTATCGCCAGTATCCACCCATAGTTTTCCGTTGTGTGCCTCAACTATCCCAGATGCAATTGAGAGGCCTAAGCCGGTGCCGCCCTGCTGTTGGGTTTGAGTTCTGCCGAGTTGCTGGAATTTATCAAAGACTTTCTCTCGTTCTTCAGGAGAAATTCCCGGTCCAGTGTCAACTATTTCAATGTGAAAGCCATTCGCTACGGTTCCATTTTGCGAGGACTGCGATATCCTCACTGTCACCTTCCCACCGTCGGGTGTAAATTTGATAGCGTTCCCTATGAGATTAATAAAAACTTGCCCAATCCGATCTCCGTCGGCAATTACCAGTGGTAGGTTAGGCTTAGCGTCCAAGCGCACTGATATAGCCTTTTCATCTGCTTGGGGACGGAGTTCTTCAATCCTCCGCTCGGCGACCGAGTCCATTCGCACCTGCTCCCGTTTCATCTCAATGCGTCCAGCTTCAATTCGGGAGATGTCAAGCAAATCATTAATAAGCGCAGCGAGCCGCTCTGACTGACGGTGTGCGCGACTTAGACTCTCATACTGTTTCTGATTAATGTTGCCGGTTTTCCCATCAAGTATCAGTGAAATAAATCCGATGATAGAAGTTAGCGGTGTCCGCAATTCATGCGATACTAAAGAAACAAACTCCGATTTCATCTGCTCTATTTCATGTTCATGCGTGATGTCATCAAAGACGTAAACCATTCCTGCGACGTTATTACTCTCATCAGAGAAATGGCTTGCTATAATGCGAAGTACTCGGACATCCCCATTCGAGTGATTTCCGTTGCCCCCTATCTCCGCAATCATTACTTGGTGCTGTTCCATCTGTCGTTGCGAAGAAGACAAGATTTTTAGATTAACCGTTTTCGTATCTGTTGTCTCGGACTCAACGCCGACTAATTGTTTTTTCCAAGAGATTGTGCCAGTACTTGTATCAACAGCAACAAAGTTTTGATAGCCAGCAGTTCTTCCAAGATTCAAGAGACGTTCAGCTACAGGATTGACGTATAGTACCCGTCCACCAGGTTCAACAACAATGAGTCCTTCACCGAGGTTCTCCACGATAGCGGTAAGCTTTCTTTCCTCTTGCTTTAGTTTATCAACGGCTGTTTTGAGGTTCCCCCGCATCTCGTTGAATTTTTCGGCGAGGACACCGACTTCATCATCATTCTCGATGATGATTTCACTGTCGAATTCACCGTGTCCGATGCTATCTGCTGCCTGCGCGACCTCTAATATAGGTTTCGCTATCCTTTGTGCAGCCCAGCATGCAATAATTACAACGATACCACTTGATGCAATGGTAACATAAAAAATGTATCTGTTTAGTTTAACAACACCCGCATAAGCGGAAGCAGTAGGACGTGAAATAAAGAGTATCCACTTGCTAAAGTTCTGTTGAGCCTTCCACGGTTCGGCGGTCGAGAGTCGAGTCCGCGCCCAGCCATAGACGCGAGGTTCATTGAATGCATCCGTTTCACCGTCAGATTCATAGTCGTAGTACTTACCACCGATCCCCATTTTCCCTTCAATAATCGCCTCTTCTACAGCGTTGTTCATCTCCATGTAACTATCTATACGATACCCGCTTTCGGGTGAAGCAGCAATAATTTTCCCAGATCCATTCGTTAAAAGAGTGTATGTTTCCGCCATATCCGGTCTCGACCTGACCAGGCTGGTAAGTTCAGGTAACAGCAAAACAGTTCGCAACACACCGATTGTATTATTTTTTTCTAGCGAGGCAGAAACTTTAGGACTCGTACGTATTGGGAGTGCGATTGGCAGAAAGTAGATACCTCGTGCGTCATCATAGATGACATCTCCGACAAATTGATAGCCTATTCCGTTGTTATATGCTCTTTTCCACCATTCCTCGTCTTTCACCTTATAGGGCAGTCTCTTTGTTGTGTCATAATCTAACTGTTTATTGTTTGAACGGAGTACATACCCCGATGCATTCGCAATAGTCACCTCAGTTTTATACCCGGCGTAAGTCTCAAGCAATCGGATACTATCCTCCAGCCGTGCCCATACGCTGAAAAATACGGCTTGTTGTCCTTCAGCAGTATTTGACCGTTCAACTGCCGGTTGGATGTTGGGAAGCTCTGCTTGAATATTGTCAATCCTCTGGGAGATAGCATTATCGGCGCGGGCAAGTTTTTCTTGTGCAAGGAGCACGAGGCTATCTCCAACATTGCCCTTGAGAGCGTTTTCACCTAAGACCTTTATAACTAATGAAACGACGAATAGTGGCATCAAAGCGACTAACAGGAATAGTACGATCTGTTGACCTCGCAACCCCACCTTAAACCGAGAACGCTTCATAGGATCCTTGCCTTCCGTGTTCAGCACGGCAATTATTAAGGCACACTTGTTCCGCTACATTAAAGCGGCACTCGCGCTCTCCTCTGTATCATGAATCTCAATGACAGTTGCGAGCTGCGTTACTTCCAAGACCTCTCGAACGGCTTTTTGTGGACTGAGTAAAACTAATTTACCGCCCGATCTCTGGCAGGACTTCAACGTGAGTACAATCGCGCCTAACGCACTACTGTCAATTAAGGGAACATTCATTAAATCAACAACTAACTTCCCCTGCGCTGTTTGAAGCTGCTGTTCCATTTTCTCGCGAAATACATCAGCTGCATTTCCAAGAATTTTCCCTTCTACATGAAGAATAGGTATATTTTTTTCGCCAGTCGTTGTATCAAAATTCATAGGATTTTCCTTAGTATTCTTATTTGACGTATTGCCTTTTCAAAACCTTGTACCGGTGTCTTAAAAGGTGAAATCTTTGTGTCTCACACTTTATTTCAAACGGACGACGTATACGAAAAGTTTACTCTACCACGGTCGGCATTTTAACACGGCGTACCACAATATAACTTCGATTGAACTTTGCGTTCGTGATGACAGTTTCAACTGCCCCACCGAGCGCACTGAGACGCCTCGTGCCTTCGTCAATTTCGGTTTTTATTGTCTCCTCGCCAGACTTGTAGGCTATCCATTTCCCCTCGTCTCTTAGCAAGGGTAGGCAGTAGCCTGCTGAATCCGCGATAGTAGCGACATAACGGGTGAAGACCCAATCGTACGCCGCAATGTGTGTTCGCTGTCGCGCACAAACTTCGGCGCGTTCGGCGAGTACAGTAACGCTCACTGTATGATGTAACTGCAATTGCGGGATGAGAAATTTTAGAAAACTCGCTTTCTTTTCTGATGCTTCAAGAAGCGTTAGTCGGATACCAGGCACGTAAATTTTTAGTACAATTCCTGGAAACCCGGCACCCGTCCCGACATCAATAACAGAATCTCCATCTTTCAGTGTGATGTACTCCAAAATGCTCAGGGAATCGAGAAAGTGTTTACGGATAATCTCGTCATCATCCGTGATCGCTGTCAAATTTACACGGGCATTCCAGCGAAGCAATTCATCGCGATACTGGGTAAGTTGTGCCACTTGATGCGTTGTTAGTGGAAATCCGTAATGATTAAAAGCCTCTTCTAAGTGCTGTTTGTAATTTACCAATTGCTACGTTACCGAAATTATCCTGCCCTATGTTGATGAAGGATAACAGTCAATATTGAAATATCCGCGGGCGAAACACCTGGTAGACGAGAAGCTTGCCCGATAGAAGCAGGTTGAATCTTTATTAGTTTCTCACGTGCCTCCGCTTTTAACCCGGGCACCTCAGCATAGTCAAAGGTATTGGGGATTCGGAAATTCTCCATTTTTTTGAATTGGTGAATTTGTCGCTGCTGCCGCTGAATGTAGCCATCGTATTTGACCTGGATCTCCACCTGTTCCTTAACGGCTTCTGACAGCGTTTCAGGCGATGGTACGATCTGGCTTATATCTCCATAGTGAAGTCCAGGTCGCCTCAGCAGTTCCGCTAAAGATGTAGGTTGTTTTAATTCACCGGTTTTAACAATGTTTGTCAAATGGTCTGCAGTCACAGCTTGTCCGTTCCCAATAACGGGCGGGGACCCTGGTTTGAGAATAATCTCCTGCAGACGTTTCAATTCTGTTTGGACATCCTTGGCTTTCTCTTCAAATTGACTATATCTGTTGTCATCAACGAGTCCAATTTTTCTACCAATTTCGGTGAGTCTCAGGTCAGCATTGTCCTCCCGCAACGTAAGTCTATATTCAGCGCGCGACGTGAACATCCGGTAAGGTTCACGAATGTCCAACGTAACGAGGTCATCAATAAGCACAGCTATGTAGGCTTGTGCTCTATCAAGAATGAGCGGTTTTTCATCTTTTACCTTTAGAGCGGCGTTAATTCCTGCCATAAGCCCTTGTGCAGCGGCTTCCTCGTAACCAGTGGTACCATTGAGCTGCCCTGCGAAATAGAGTCCAGGAACCCGTTTTGTCTCAAGCGTCGGTTGCAGTTGCGTCGCTGGGGCGAAATCGTACTCGACAGCGTATCCGAAACGCATGATTTCAGCGTTCTCTAAGCCTTTGATGCTATGCACCATATCTACCTGTACATCTTCTGGCAAACTTGCAGAAATCCCGTTAAGGTAAATTTCATCGGTATCTCTTCCCTCGGGTTCAACAAAAACTTGGTGTTCGTTTTTTTCGGCGAAGCGAACCACTTTATCCTCAATAGACGGGCAATAACGGGGACCGATACCAACGATCCGCCCACTGTACATTGCGGATCGGTGGAGATTTTCACGGATGACAGCGTGTGTTTTCTCATTGGTGTAAGTCAGGTAACACGGTAGTTGGGGTTGGGTAATCTGTTCTGTTAAGAAGGAGAAGGGAAGTGGATTTTCGTCGCCGGGCTGAATTTCCATCTGGCTGAAGTCAATTGTATGTGCATTGACGCGTGGTGGTGTCCCCGTTTTGAGTCTGCCAATCTCAAAACCGAGATTCAAGAAACTCTCGGAGAGTTTCTCTGCAGAGGATTCACCTGCCCTACCGGCACTATACGAAACATCACCAATATGAATTATACCTTTCAGGAAAGTCCCAGTTGTGAGAATCACAGTTTTTCCCAAATAGGCGGTTCGCGTCTGGCTGAGAATTCCGATGCACTCCCCGTTTTCGACAAGGAGTTCTTCAACCAATACCTGCTTGATATCAAGTCGTTCCTGCGCCTCTAAGACACGTTTCATCTCATCTTGGTATGCTTTTTTATCAGCTTGTGCGCGACTGGATCTAACTGCTGGTCCCTTTTTGGTATTTAGACGTCGAAACTGAATGCCCGTTTTATCAATGTTCTTTGCCATCTCGCCACCGAGCGCGTCTATCTCTTTCACAAGATGCCCCTTAGCAAGCCCGCCAATGGCAGGGTTACAGGACATCTTCGCGATCGTATCCAGATTGATAGTGACGATGAGCGTTTCACAACCCATTCGCGCAGCAGCAAGTGCAGCTTCACAACCGGCATGACCTGCCCCCACTACAATAACGTCATAATGTTTTTGATACGTATTCATCTCTTTTCCCCTACTACCAAAAGCGCATCCAAAATCGGATTAGAGTCCGTCATAAATGATACTGAGAACGAGCGTGGCGACAACCTCAAGGCTTTTTGGACTACATTTATCGACTGTGTCTTCAACCGTATGCCAATATGGATAAGTAAAGTCGATGATATTAACCATCGGGATACCAACTCTGATCAGCGGCACGTGATCATCAAGAATCGCTGCCCCTAAGCGTTGTTGGAAGGGTTCCAAACCGAGGGATGCTGCCCGATTCCAGATGAGTTCTGTGAACTCGCGATTTGCCTCCCAAGAATAGCGTTCTATTGGGATACTCAAATCTTTGTCGCCGATCATGTCCAGCAGGATCCCGTAGTCTGGTCTCCATTTTCCAAGATTTTGTGCGAAGAATCGAGAACCGATGAACATGTTATCAACAGATCTACCGTAATCCTCTCCATCAAAAAGCACAATAATAACGCGTCGGGGTGGTGGATTTTGTTTTAGAATCCTTGCAATCTCAAGAAGCACTGCGACACCGGAAGCCCCATCGTTAGCACCGAGGATCGGTTTATCCTGATTTTCTTGCTTTGGATCTCGATCGGCAAAGGGACGTGTATCCCAATGTGCGGCGAGCAGGAGCGTTTCTCCGCTCGATTGTCCAAATTCTGCTAAGATATTGTTTAGTTGAAGCGTTATACCATTTGTCTTGTATTGATGCGGTTGGAGTTGGACGTTATCCGCATATTTTTTAAGTTCAGTAAACAGATAATTCTGAGTTTCACGATGTGCTGGTGAACCCGGAGGTCTCGGTCCGAACTCACACTGTTTTTTTAATATCTCGAAAGCACGTTGTGCGTCAAAAATAGCACCTGCTTGGCGGATGGTACGCTTGCTGATTTTCGGTGCTGCGTTTGGGTTATTCGAATCCTGTACGGCAGACGCGACACGCAACCCTCCAAAACACAGATTAATTATTAAAAGTATTGGAAGCCATCGATATTTTTTCATCTAAGCTTTTCGTCTGCCCTCCAGAGCTTTTGCGAGGGTCACCTCGTCGATGTACTCTAAATCCCCGCCAACAGGAATACCATAGGCAATTCGAGTGACAGCGACTTCAAACATTTCCAAGTGTTGTATGAGGTAGAGAGCGGTCGCTTGTCCCTCAGTGGTCCAATTTGTGGCAAGTATGACCTCTTGAACGGGTTCTGTCTCGGCATCAGGTTGCCGAATCCGCTGAAAGAGCTTATCGATTCCGAGTTCATCGGGTCCAGTTCCATCTAAGGGTGACAAAACGCCACCTAAGACGTGATAAAGTCCTTTATAGCCGTTCGTCCGCTCAATTGCCCAAAGATCATCGGATTCTTCAACAACGCAGATTACTCGCTGGTCGCGGCGAGGGTTCGTACAAATGTAACACGGATTGGTATCGGTAATAGCACCACACAAGTTACAATAGCATAATAACTTATTCACCTGCGCGATGGCTTCTGCAATTTGGACAGTTTCGGTATCAGGTAATTTTAGCATAAAGAATGCTAAACGCTGTGCTGTTTTCTGTCCAATTGTCGGCAGTTTCTGAAGTTCTGAGATGAGTCTCGCCAGCGGTTTCGGGTATTCTTGCATGGATTTTTGCTAATTCCCATATCGGGATAGGTTTTGAAACATAGAGACGCTATTTCCTTTATGTCCATACGCTACTCACTTTAGGGCTCCGTGTGGTTACGGGAGTCCAGGAATTTTAAGCCCGCCAGTCAATTTGCTCATTTCAGAGGACATCAATTCTTGTGACTGTTGCAGTGCTTCATTGATCGCAGCAACAACAAGGTCTTCAAGCATTTCAGTATCGTCCGGGTCAACGACTTCGGGTGTAATATGGAGCGAAACAATTTCCTGTTGTCCGTTGACAACAGCGGTCACCATCCCACCTCCGACAGTCGCTTCAACGGTTCGGTTTGCGAGTTCTTCTCGGATTTCAAGCATCCGCTTTTGCATCTGCTGAGCCTGTTTCATCAGGTCATTCATCTTCATAATTTTTTTGATCCTGTTCCCAAGCGATTTTGTATCGGATACGTGTAAGTTATTGTTTAGTTACAAAAATGCTTGGCGCGATAGAAATTTCCTTCTTAAATTTCCTTCTTATAAGTAAGAGACGTCTTTCCAATTGGGAAAGACGCGATTATTGGGTTTCCAAAACTGTAGCATCAAAGAGTTCAAGAGCTGTTTTAAGTTGTGGATCGTCCTGAGCCTCTATTCTCCGTATAAGTGGCGTTTTGCGATCAACTTTTTCGGGTGCATCCTCGGGTGCTGTAGGCCCCGAGACAGTATCCAAGGGAACTAACTCAATTTTCACAGGTTCGCCGACCATCTGCGTTAAGGTGTCAGCTATAATTTTTTTGTCGCTATCCGTTATTATGGCAAGATCCGTAGGCGGACATGGAATTTCAACCACATTTGCAGCATTGACAGATGGAACAGATCCGACTAGCGAACCAAGGCTGAGTTTTCGAGGGAGTTTTGATTTCACCTCATCCCAAAATGAAGGCACATCTGCTAATGATCGTGTAACATGTGGGGTTGGTAGAGGAGTTGACACGTTTTGCCCCGATGAGGAGGCGGTTGGGGTTGGCTTGTTATCATCTCTATCCATTGCCCCATCTGCCGAACCGGATGGCTCTGAAGTAGGCATCTGATGCGTTGTAGCAAAGGGACGCTGCGCGGATGCGGTTTGTTTGTTGGTCGGATTTCCAGACGAAAATGAGGATTGTCGCGGTGGCATCTCCTCAGTTGTCGGAATTCCTGCGGCATCAAATTTCTGCTCTAACGCTGATAATTTGTTGACGATTTCCTCAAGGTGAACACCTTCTTCAAGCGAATTAAGTTGAATGAACGCAGCCTCTAATTGCAGCTGCGGGTACCCATACTGTTTGATATCGCGACTGGTGTACATCAAAACTCTGATAATCCGAGATAATCGGTTTACCGACATCTGTTCAGCTTGCTGTTTAAGTTCATGAAGATCTGACGTAGGACTCTGAATCAACTCACTTAGGTTGTTGTCGATCGCCAAAAGCCGAAGGTCTCGAAAATAGCTGATTAACTGATCAAGGCATTTCAACAAATCGGTGCCTTGCTTCGTTAAGTCATTTAGTGTTCTCAATCCGTTTGCGAGATGTCTCTCTATAATTGCTACTACGAGATCTCGGAGGAGAGAACTGGATCCAAGCCCAATAGTTTGCTCAACGGTCTCAACAGTCAAATTTTTTTCAGGCGAGGTGATGAGACGTTCCAAGAGATTTTCTGCATCCCGCAAACACCCTTCAGACTGACGCGTAATAAGCGAGAGTACATCTGCATCTGCTGAAATCTCTTCCTCTTGGGCAATCAACTGTAAGCGTTCGATTATTTTTGGGTCTTCTAAGTGTCGGAATTCAAAATCTTGGCAGCGGGAGCTGATTGTCTTCGGAATTTTGGCATGTTCAGTGGTTGCCATAATGAAGATAACATGGGGTGGTGGTTCTTCAAGCGTCTTGAGCAAAGCATTGAATGCCTCTGGCGAGAGCATGTGTACTTCATCAATAATATAGATTTTGTAGGGGCAGGCAGCTGGTGAGAGTTTGACGTTTTCGCGAAGGTCGCGGATAGTATCAATACCACGGTTGGAGGCGGCATCCATCTCAATGACATCAAGAGATCTGTCTTGCGAGATGTCTGTGCAAAACTCACACTGGTTGCAAGGTTCTGCAGTCGTGGTGGAGTCAAATTCTGTTTCTTGATGACGGTTGGGACAGTTAACGGCTTTAGCAAGAATACGCGCGATAGTTGTTTTACCGGTACCCCGTGGCCCCCAAAAGAGATATGCATGCCCGATGCGTTCGGACAAGATTTGGTTTTTCAGGGTAGTGGTAACGTGCTCCTGTCCGACAACATCACTGAAGTTTTGGGGACGCCATTTTTGGGCGAGAACCTCGTAAGACATCGCACAATCCTTCCTATATGATCCGACTTGGGAATTGGGTGTCGCCAGTTCGGTTAACGCTGCCCAAAAATGGCTATGCACCCAGAGTTGACAAGCTTCTCCGAGCGTTGCCCACGTCGTTAGCTCAGGTCAGGCACCCTTGCGTCACACGAGCAACTCATTTACCGCTGCTTCCTTCCGGACCTGACGGGGTTCAACAAACGCTCGTTGCTCAAGACCCAACCATCAACACCACGTGCGTGGGACAGACCTCACAGAAACAGGCCGCCTACTGGGAATTCAGTTCTGCTTTAGCGGATTGCAGATACAGGGCACCGCTACCTCCCCACCTAGCATAGCCAAGACGTCAATTATCTGAGCAGTCAGATAGCAAGTTTTAACTTGCTGCGTCCCATACAGCAATCAGTATGGGACCTCTGTGTCAAAAATGGCGGAGAGAGTGGGATTCGAACCCACGGTACTGCAAAACAGCACACATGATTTCCAGTCATGCCAGTTCAACCAACTCCTGCATCTCTCCGCAAAACACCTTATCTCATGAAGTAGACCGGCAAAGTGCTCTAAATCCTGCCAAGCGACATGAGGTAGACGATATAAAGAAAAGGCAAATTTCGTTTAACACCAGATCGAAAAATATAAAATTAAAGATGAATTGTGCTTTAATTACACAATTCCGTATGGAGCAGACGGGATTTGAACCCGTGACCTCATCCGTGCGAGGGATGCACTCTCCCAACTGAGCTACTGCCCCATGAGCTACAAGACTTAAAGTCTTGTGATATTAAATTACTTGGATGCTATTATTCAGCCAGAAATCATCAAAAAACGGAGAGAGTGGGATTCGAACCCACGGTGACTTGCGTCACAACAGTTTTCGAGACTGTCCAGTTCAACCACTCCTGCATCTCTCCTTATGGAATCTATTTGGTTTCTGGGTGCCGTATTGGCACACCCAATGCCTGCGTGGAACTTCGTCCCTTACTTCCGACGATTCCTAAAAAAGGATTTCAGAAGGGTACTGCTCTCTTCTGCCAACACCCCACTCACCAATTCAACCCGATGATTCAAGCGTTCATCTTGTAGGATGTTGTAGAGCGTTCCTGCTGCCCCAGATTTCGGGTCTGCTGCAGCATAAACAACTTTAGGGATACGCGCTAACACGATTGCCCCAGCACACATTGGACACGGTTCCAATGTTACATACAAGGTTGTGTCAACAAATCGCCAGTTGCCAATTTTTTCGGATGCCGCTTGTATAGCGAGTATTTCGGCATGAGCGATAGGACTGCCGCACTGTTCACGCAGGTTATGTGCTTCAGCTATCAACACATCGTCTTTAACGAGGATAGCCCCGACCGGGACTTCTCCGTTTTCACCCGCCTGTCGCGCTAATTCAACTGCTTGTCCCATCCAGAAAAAATCACGATCCAAATTCTGTCCAACAAATATCTTGAAAGCGCCTGAGAGGATTCGAACCCCCGGCCTTCTGATCCGTAGTCAGATGCTCTAATCCACTGAGCTACAGGCGCGTATTGTACGTGTACGCGTTTGAATCATGAACCGAGACTGTAAAACTCGGTTCCGAAACAACGCTTTCGGATACGATTTTGCTCTACGAACGGAGAGGGTGGGATTCGAACCCACGATGGCTTACGCCATAACTGCTTAGCAGGCAGTCCAGTTCAACCACTCCTGCACCTCTCCCTATGGCGGTGGGAGTAGGATTCGAACCCACGATGGCTTGCGCCATAACGGTTTTCAAGACCGCCGCTTTCGTCCACTCAGCCA
Source organism: Candidatus Poribacteria bacterium (assembly GCA_958295815.1). Taxonomy (GTDB): domain Bacteria; phylum Poribacteria; class WGA-4E; order WGA-4E; family WGA-3G; genus WGA-3G. The sequence goes on from OY282374.1 coordinate 3,931,955, forward strand.
TCCCACCTTATTTCCTAATTCTTCTCGCTAACAATCGTACATATTATACTATATTTAGGGAAGGTTGTCAAGTTAAATCAAACAGCAATTAAATTTTTAAGCACGTTAGAAAATCGAAAGACAGAAGGTCATGAGCACTCTCGTGGTGAATTCGCAAATACTCAGCAAAAACGGGAAAACCTTTGCGGAATTCCCGTCTATTAGTATCCTCACATATTCAGACTTTTTCTATACACCACTACCGCATTTCGCTAAGTGTCCCGGTTCCATTCCAGCGGTTGATTTCGCAAATATGGGAGAAGCATCCCCTGCAGCCGCTGATGCGCGTGGTGCAAGTGTGCTTTAACTGTACCCTCCGACCTGTTTAACAAGGTCGCGATCTCTTTAATCGCGAGTGCTCTTCGATGCCGTAGATTAAAGACACGGCGTTGACCGGGTGGAAGTTTTCGTACTGCCTTGCGAATGATGTGTCCGAGTTCCTCAGTTTCGGTGATCATCTCCGGTGACGGATATGAATTCACCATCCTCAGTACATCATCTGCATCAAACGATAATTCTTCAAACGCAAGAACCTTGACCCGGTTTCGCTGCCGCTGGAAATCTATGCTACAATTGATAGCAATCCGATAGATCCAACTATAAAACGTGGAATCCCCTTTGAAATTAGGCAATGCCCTAAATGCCTTCAAGAAAACTTCTTGGCACAGGTCTTTTGCTGTTTCCGGATCGCGAACGCGCCGATACAAGAAATTATATATTTTTTTTTGGTATTTGAGAACAAGAGGATTGAAAGCCTCTGTATCCCCGTTTTGGAATCGCTCAATAAGCGCATCCTCAGTGATCTGTTGAAGATTTGGATCTGTGTGTTCTACGTCTGTGTGCGAAGTGCCGAACTGAATGGCATCTGTCATGCGTGTTTTCTCCATGTGGAACAAAGTTAAATTTGGAATGCCTCGGTTCATAATGCTCAAAGAAAACGAAAAGTCTCAAGATTTACACACCATAAGTGTCCAAAAGTTCCTATTCTCTTACGTTAGACATATTAGGTTTGACTTTTGTTCGTTTAAAATTTATTTTCAAAAGTCCTTGTCGATCCTGTTCGTCACGAAACAAACAACGTCGAGTATACGTTGACACACCTATTACTTCAGGTTATACTGACAAAGGTGTTAGAATTTGTAGGAACACCCCTGTCACGATAAGAAAAGAGGGATCCTGATGCGTCGGTATAGTATTCAAACCAAAATCGTTCTCCCATTTTTGTTTCTTTTCGCGCTGGTTGCTGTTGTGCTACCCTTGGTAGCTATCGAAATTTTCGCTTGGAAATATAGTGAACAGTTTACGCGTGAAACGGAAGGGTGGCTTGACACCATCATGGAAACAGGGTACTTTGAGCAAAATCAGGAAAAACTCAGGCGCGCCTACAGCGTCGAAATCATGATTTTTGGTTCCGACTATACGCTAAACTATAATTCGCTCGACAGGCTCTCTGACACGGAACAGAATTGGGCGAATTTGGCAGAGAAAATGAGGCTTCGTGAAGTCAAGCAACATCTTGAGAACCCAGATGGAACGTCCGTTACACAAGACATAACACTCGCTGGGAAGCCCTATAAAGTCTTTTATCTTCCGCTTGAGTTTGGACGATTTTACTGTTTGCTGCGTCCGATGGAAGCGATTGCCGAGGCAAAACAGACCTTTACATGGTATATGTTAGGCATTGCTGTCCTTGTTATGGCACTGGTTGCGCTTATTAGTCAACGCATCGGAAAAAATATGACGAACCCAATCAAAGTTTTAGTTGACTCTACGGCGCGGGTCGCCACGGGGGACTTAGATGAACAATGTGAACTTAAAACAAACGATGAAATAGGCGATCTCGCTGCTGCGTTTAATCAGATGACCAGTGATCTCAAACAGTCAAGGGATCAGCTGATTCAAGCGGAACGGTTGGCGACAGCGGGAAAAATGTCTGCTTCGTTCGCGCACGAGATCCGAAACCCATTGTCATCTATGCGGATGCTGGCTCAGATGTTGATGCAGAAACCTGAAATGTCGGTGGAAAAGCATCAACAATCGCTCCGTTATATACTTGAAGAGATTGAGCGAATTGATACCATCGTTAAAGGGTTAATGGACTTTGCGCGTCCGACAGCACTTAATCTTACGCAACAACCACTCGCACCTACGCTACAAGCCGTCTTAGCCTTGATGGAAGCCAACTTGGCACACCACCAGATTCAGTTAGTATTAGACTTGTCACCTGAAACCCCAGAAGTTCAATTTGATTCAGATAAATTGAAGCAAGCATTTATGAATGCCGTTCTGAATGCAATAGAAGCGATGCCGCAAGGTGGTGAGTTGAAGGTGTCTACACTTACGGAAGATAACAGTGTATGTATCAAAGTTGTGGACACAGGGATAGGGATACCAGAAGAAGATTTAGAACACATCTTTGAACCGTTCTTTACCCGAAAAACAAGAGGAACAGGACTCGGACTGGCGAATGTCAAGCGGATTTTTGAGGAACATGGCGGGAAGGTTGAAATTGAAAGTGCTCCGGATAAAGGGACAGAAGTGTCGTTATGGCTTCCACTATGAAGAGCACATCGGTGTATACCTATGTTAGGTTTGCAATCAAACGAAGACCCTACAAAAAATAAATTCTTTTAAGAAAAAAAGGAATGTGTTATAATCGCTGCATTAGAATAACGCATATTCTAAAAACATAGCAATTGGAACCAGAGAAGGAGAAGGCACGAATTGATTCAGCAACAAGCCCGGGATAGTCTCACATGGCGTGCAGTGCTAATCGGTTTGGCGTGCGCGACTACGGAATGTCTCCTTGCCCCTTATAACGATTACGTTATCCGCAACATTTTCCTTGCAGGTGGGCACTTCCCTGTCGCTCCATTCTTTGTCCTAACGACTTTTGTGTTAGGTATCAATGTTTTCTTGAAACGTGTCCATCCCGCCTCGGCATTTTCACCCGGCGAACTTGTCACAATCTGGTGCATCATGCTTGCCCCCGCTGGCATTCCATCTTCGGGGATGATGCGCTATGCACTCAGCCCAATGGTGGCTTACCAGTACCTTGCCACCCCGGAAAACGATTGGGAGTCGCTGTTTCACCACTACATTCCGCACTGGCGGGTGGTGCAAGATCGCACGGCGGCACGTTCCTTCTTTGAAGGACTGTTTGCAGGCGAATCAGTGCCATGGGGGGCATGGATAACACCGATTCTGACGTGGAGTGCCTATGTCCTGGTTGTCTATTTCGTGATGATCTGCCTTTCCGTGTTGCTCCGCAAGCAGTGGGTAGAGTACGAACGTTGTGCTTTCCCGCTCGTTAAGTTGCCGGTAGAAATGGCGGCACAAGGCAGAGGTAGCCTCGGTCCACTTTTTAAGAGCAGCGCGCTCTGGTTTGGGTTTGCGTTCCCGGTATTTCTGCATACGATGAATGGTTTGCATACGTTTTTTCCCGCCGCTCCACATATCCCTCGCGATTTTTGGCTCAATCAGTACCTTGTCGAACGTCCTTGGAATGCCCTCCGTCCATTTCAGATTGTTATCTTTTGGTCGATGGTAGGGTTTAGCTACCTTCTAACTTTGGAGGTGTCGTTCAGTATCTGGTTTTTCTTCGTGGTCTACAAACTACAATGCCTTCTCGGTGTAATGATGGGTTTTCAACTGACATCAGGACCGGGTGTTCAGTGGACAGGCAAATCATTCAGTGCGGCACAAGAGGCAGGGGCATGCCTGGCGTTTATCGCCATCGCTCTCTGGAAGATGCGACATCACATTAAAAACATGCTTCAGTTCCGTCCCTCCGATGAAGCTTTACCGCACGGCGTTACAATTTTTGGGTTGCTCGGTGGTATCTGTGTGCTCGTATTTTTCAATCATATGATGGGAATGTCCCTCCTATTCGCGTTGGGTTTCGTGCTGTTCCTGCTTGCAATGTATGTCCTATTGACATGGCAAGTGATTAACGGCGGTATCCCGTTCATCAATCCATCGTTTTCGCCGCAGAGTTTCTTCCTGACAACGCTCGGCACCTCAAAAATTCATCCTTCCACGTTGACTTCAATAATGATGCATCCGGTGTGCCTCACGCTTGACCTGCGTGAATTCATGATGCCTAACATAATGAATGGATTGAAAGCTGCGGACGACGCGCGCGTCAAACGGCGGCAACTGCTTGTTGCAATGGCGGCTGCGATGGTTATCGGTCTTGCCGTTTCTTATTACTCAGCAATCAAGATCAGTTACGTACACGGCGCACCTTATACGGGTGGCAGTTGGTTTATGCGGCAACTTGAAGGACTTCTCACAAGTCCAAAGACAAGCACGAATTGGACAAACACTGGGTTTATGATATTCGGAAGTGCTTTCACCTTCTTCTTAATGTGGATGCGCCAAACTTTTGTGTGGTGGCCTCTGCATCCGCTCGGTTATACGATGTTGAGTTCTTGGGCGACATTTAAACTCTGGTTCTCAATATTTTTGGGTTGGGGTCTAAAGTTTAGTATCGTAAAATATGGTGGACTAAAGGCGTATCGGAGTGCGAGACCAATCTTTCTGGGTCTGGTTCTCGGAGAGATGACGTGTGCGGGACTTTGGGCAATCATCGGGATGATCACAGGGATTAGTACAGGGTACCGTATCTTGCCAGATTAGGTATTTGGTATCTGTTAGCGTGCTTTGCGCCTCCAGATTTAGTCAGAAAACGTTTTACCTTGACATTCGGGAGTGCACCGCGTATCATAATATTTAATAAACAAGAATTTATCAACCCGGAGATTAAAGTTACACCTCAGAGCACCATGAAAAAATCAGCCCTCATCTTACGACTCCTACTCTCTATCCTCTGTTTGCTACATATTGGACTGTATTCCGCCTTTTCAGTGGATTTTATCCAACTGGAGCGTGAATTTGCAGGTAAAGGGACAACCGAAGGACGGTTTGGTAAAGATATTCACCTCGCCTTTGATAACCAAAACATCTACGTCAGCGATACCGAAAATCGGCTTATTCAAAAGTTGTCGACAACCGGAGAATTCCTATTCCAAATTCCGGAAGCACCAGAATCCTCGGACAATATTCTGCGAAAACCGGGACACCTTGCTGTGGATAGCGTGGGAAACATCTACGTTGCCGATGTGACCGTACATCACATCGCCGAGACCGCTGACCCAAAGGTCTATATATTCGTGCCGTGTGTCTACAAATTCAGCGCAACAGGAGAGTTGTTAAACACCTACTTTGTCGATCCGGTAGAGGTATACCCCAAGGTTGTTTTACCAGCGAGTCTCATTATTGACGAAAACGGGAAAACCGCTTTTGCTATCCAACCGAAGGGGTACGACAGAGCCCTCCGTGTTGCTCTCAATGCACATAATGAACTTTACGTTTTAGACGCAGAACGGGGACACATCCATAAGTTCGGTGCTGATGGAGAAAAGTTATCTGCTTTCGGTAGATATGGTGCAGGCGATGGCGAATTTGATATGGACGCTGCGGACATTGCGATCGATGCACGTGGGAATGTCCTCATCGCAGATACCGGCAACCACCGCATTGTAAGATTTGATTCAGAGGGCAAATTCCTCGGAAATTTCGGCAGAAAAGGACGCGGTGACAGCGAATTCACGAAACCGATGGCAATTGCTACACTACCCACTGGTGAAATATTAGTTAAAGATGCCAGTCGATTCCGCAGGAAGATAGGTGGACTGCCGGAGATCATCGCCCTCTCTCCGACACTGACGCAGCTTACAGAGATTACACCCGGGCAGGCGGAACTTGCGGATACGATCGCCAACGCGACCCGATCAGAATATGGTCCATTTGTGCAGAGTCCTGCGGCTGCTGCCAATACTGCCGCCTTGAACCGACGTGTGCGACTACTGGAAGAAGCAGAATATAATCGTTACTATGCTGACGAAGCTGACGATGAAGGCAAGGCAGAACTCGCTGAAGAACTCAAGCGGACAGATATTCGTCTCACCCTCTTCCATAACATCATTTCACGAATCCAGAAATTCGATAGTAATGGACGGTATGTGGGACGTATTATTTATGAAACCGATCAACTCAGCGAAGAGAAACACGATCAGACCTTCTTAGATCTTGACAATTCTGGGCATCTCTACCTACGAGATGCCAGCGATTTCACCATCGCCCAATACTCAGTTACAGGTTTTACTGTGAAACCTTCTCACATGAATGGATTCTACACCACTCGCGCTGCGATCTTAGATAACAATTACTTGGAAGATTATGAAGACATCGACTTCTCAACGGATGTCCAAGATGAACTCAGCCAATTAGAACTGAAAAATATGTTTGGGTGGACGTATAGTCTATCTGAGCGGTGGCACTTGACATTCCTTGATGAACTAACTTACGGCGAACAGGATGAACGTTATGTCACACCCGCGAAGGTAGAAGATAGTTACGATTTCGAGACACAGGCGTTGGAGAACGCCTTTGCAGCGAATTTGAAGTTTATCACCAATCCAAACCCGTATCGCTATAAGGAGTTAAATCTGTCGATTGGACGAGTTGATGGAACGTCCGATTTGACCCAAGATGCCCTCTTTCCCGATCTTAACAAACAACACAGAGTAGACACCGGTGATGCGAGTTCTACGGTTGTTGAACTCAATTGGGATATATGGTCACGGGCAAACCTATGGCTTCGCTATGCGGATCTGAATCCTGCTGAAACGAGTCGAAATTTTGTCCGCCGATTCTACGATGTCTCCGGCGATCTCTATGAAGTCTTTGGAAGCCGCAACGAAGCACGGCAGTTTATCGGTGAACTGACCATAAAGTTTTGAAAAGGTTATGCAAATATGGAGTTTCGCGCACTTTACCCTGACGAATTAGAGACGTGGTTAGATCATGTCACGTCTGTCTTTACAGGTGGTCGTCAATACTTTTCTAATCACTGGCACAACGATCCGTGGCGGGATGCCGAGGGTATCCGCATTGCGATTGATAATGGTACGATTGTCAGTACAGTTCGCGTCTTTATTCGGAAGATGTTTTTGCACGGGGAACCGATAACCGTCGGTGGGATCGGAGAAGTTAGCACGCGTCCAGAATACCGCCGACGTGGAATTGCTACACAACTCCTCAAGGATTCAATCAAGTTCATGGAAGAGAGTGGGATTGCCGTCTCTTCGCTCCACGGCAGTCAGCAGATTTATTCGATTGAAGGGTGGGAGAAAGTGCCTCGTTGCTATGCGAGACAAACTTTCACTGCCGAAAAGCAGTCGGTGTGGAAAGTCCGTCCAGCAAATTTTGATAATGGAGCCGAAGTCAAACGGATCGCTGAACTCTACGACCGGTACGCTCGAAAATTTAATGGCACTTTTGTGAGAGACGAAATGGAGTATTGGACGAAGTGGGTGCAAACCGAGTCATCAAACGCCTGGGTGGCTGAGCGCAATGGTAGTATCGAAGGCTATGTTTCCGTCGTCCAGCGCGAAGACGAAATGACTGTTAAGGAATTCATCGCATCAGAAGCACTCTTCACAATGGATAGAGGTAAACAACTCTTTGAAAGCATGATCTCAAGCATCATAACTCAGACGGACGAAGAATCGCTTGAGGTTGTTTTTCCTGCCCCTATCGCAGACGGTTTTAACGCTCCGACGATTGAAGAATACGGAAGTACAATGTACCGTATCATTCAACCAGATGTGCTCTCAGAAACGATGGAATTAGCACAATTTGACTCAATACCGAACCTGTTACACAATCAACCGGAATCTTTGTCACAAGGCATTAGGTCGCATCACGTTTTTTGGTATACCGACGGATATTAGGAAACAGACAAATCAATGAAGTCCTTAACAGTGGGAGGATACAGAAATGGCAAAACTACGCGTAGGTGTTATCGGTTGTAGTGGCATCGGCACGACACATGTATCAGGTTTAGTGGATATGCCGAACGTTGAATTAGCAGCCGGTTGCGATTTTGTCCAAAGCACATTGGATGCTTTCAAGGAAAAATATCAGGACAACTGGGATAATATTAACCTGTATACCAACCATCAAGAGATGCTTGCCGCAGAGAATTTAGACATCGTGACGGTGGCGACCTCTGACCATCGGCACGCCGACCTGGTTGTTGACGCTGCAAACGCTGGCGTGAAAGGCATCTTCTGTGAAAAACCGATGGCAACGAGCGTCGCAGACGCCGACAGAATGCTGGAAGCAACAGCGCGAAATGGAACTATCCTGTCGATTGATCACACCCGCCGATGGCAGCCGTTGTGGCGGCACACTAAAGAAGTGGTCGTCGGTGGTGGACGTATCGGGAATGTTCAGTATGTTATCGGCACGTTAAGTGGCGGGCGCGCTATGCTCTTCCGTAACGGAACACATCTCGTTGATGCTATTTGCTATTTTGCCGATTCAGAGCCAGAGTGGGTCTCTGCCGAGTTAGAGGATGGCTACGAGGACTATAACGAGTATAAAGGCGATGGTGGACACGTTCCAGCAACGGAGCCATCGGCACATGGCTATATTCACTTTGCGAACGGTGTGCGCGGCTACTATGCTGGCGGTCCAAAGACAACTCTCTCCGGGTTCCGTGTGGAGATTGTTGGCACTAACGGCTATATTCTCATCAGTGACCAAGGGGCAACCCTCCATCAAAACGACGTTGTTGAGACAATTGAGGCACCGACATGGGACATCACCGGTATCCCTGCTGGTCCGCGAGAGTTGGTAGGTCTTATTACAGAGGGTGGTGAACCCGTCTCGCCTGGAACAGAAGGATACAAGGTTGTCCAGATTATCATCGGCTTCTTAACCTCACAACAGCAAGACAATGGAAAGGTCAAACTGCCGTTGTCCGGAGATTAGTTTTCGTCAGTTTTTAAAACAATCGCATTTTCAGGTGTCCATTGTAGATAAACTGTATCGCCGCGTTGGAAGCACGGTGCGTCACTCGCTCCTGTATTCTGTTGGTGGGCAATAAGTGGGGTGGGATAATCGGTCTGGACTGTGTATTGTAGTGTTGTACCGAGGTAACTTTCGTCCTGAATCACACCATGTAAGACATTGGGAACATCAGAGATGGGTGTTGCCTTTAAGTCAATACGTTCTGGACGAATAGCGACGGTGACAGGTGTATTTAGCGGCAGGTCGTTGTTTGACGCGCTGACAATTTTGAGCGGTGGCTCTGCTGTCAGCGCGATCTCATTTTTGCTGATAAGTGTTCCTTCAAGGAAGTTAGAGGTGCCGATGAAGTCTGCGACAAAGCGGTTCTGCGGCGAATCGTAGATTTCAGACGGTGTTCCTACCTGAAGTATTTTCCCATCATTCATTACCGCAATCCGATCAGATAATGCCAACGCTTCACCTTGATCGTGCGTGACGTAAACAAACGTGATGCCGACCTTGCGCTGTAACGCCTTGAGTTCCAACTGCATCTGTTTTCGGAGTTTCAAGTCAAGTGCGGAAAGCGGTTCATCTAACAGTAGAATGGTAGGTTCGTTAATCAACGCGCGCGCGAGTGCGACGCGCTGTCTCTCGCCGCCTGATAACTCACTCGGTTTCCGGTCGCCGTACCCGGGTAACTGGATTAAATCCAGTGAGTGTTCAACCGCATCCGATATTTCCGATTTCGACGCCTTCTTCATTTGTAGTCCGAAAGCGATATTCTGCGCGACGGTCTTATGTGGAAACAGTGCGTAGTTCTGAAAAACGGTGTTGACTGGACGGCGATAGGGTGGGATTTCTGCCATTATTTCGCCGTTGATGCGTACCTCCCCAGCGGTTGGATACACAAATCCACCTATAACACGCAGTGTCGTCGTTTTTCCGCAGCCGCTCGGTCCGAGCAGAGAAAAGAACTCACCACCCTCTATTTGCAGCGACACATCATCAACGGCTATTGTGTCGCCGAACTGCTTTGTTACAGATGTGAGGGTGATCTGTCCTACTGACATGCCAAGTCTCACTCCACGACGCTGTAATAGGTATACCTACTCAGCAGAAAGCACCCGCGTTAATATCTGATTCACGAGTTGCGGATTTGCTTTTCCGCGAGTGGCACGCATTACCTGTCCGACGAGGAATCCGATCGCTTTCTTCGTGCCGTCTCGGTAATCTTGGGCGGGACCGGGATTTTCATCCACAACCTGTAAGACGATGGCTTCTATCTCCGAGGTATCCGTAATCTGTGCCAACCCTTTCTCGGCGACAATCTCCTCCGGCATTTTGCCTGTCTCAAAGGCATCATCAAGTACAGATTTGGCGATTTTGCCACTGATGGTTGCATTGTCAATTAACTGGATGAGTTCGCTGAGATGTGTGGGTGTGACCTTAGAGTTTTGGATCTCAATCTCTGCGGTGTTGAGCAGTCGAGTCAGATCACCCATGATCCAGTTTGCACAGGTAGCAGGTTCACCACTGAGTTGGGCAGCTTCATCGAAGAATTCAGCAAGATGTCGGGTGCTGGTCAGGAATTCGGCGTTTTCGGGGGAGATGTCGTAATCCGCGATGAAACGTTTGCGACGGACTGCAGGGAGTTCAGGGAGTGTCGGTTGGATCTCTTTAACCCATTCGTCACTAATCTGGACGTGAACGAGATCTGGTTCAGGGAAGTAACGATAGTCGTCTGCTTCTTCCTTACCTCGCATCGCCACTGTTTTGCCAGTGTTTGCATCAAATAAGAGCGTCTCTTGGACAACCTCTTCACCAGCATCTAAAATCCGTGCCTGCCGTTTTACCTCATATTCCATCGCATCAATCAGCTCTTGGAACGAGTTCTTATTCTTGATTTCTGTGCGGGTTCCTAATTCTTTACTCCCCTTGGGTCGTAGAGATAGGTTCGGCTCACATCTCAGGCTTCCCTCTTCCATGTTGCAATCGCTGACTTCAATATACTCTAAGATTTCTTTAACGGCGCGGCAGTAGGCGATAGCTTCCTCAGGGGAGTGTAGTTCAGGTTCGCTTACAATTTCCAGTAATGGTACGCCAGCACGATTGAAATCCATAAAACTACGAGTTGGATCGCCTGTAACTTCAGCGTGAATGGATTTCCCTGCGTCCTCTTCGAGATGAATTCTGCGGAGTGCAACAGTCCGGGGTTCGCCTTCAAATTCAAACGTTACCTGTCCGCTCTGACACAACGGTATGTCATACTGCGAGATTTGATAGTTTTTCGGTAGATCTGGATAGAAATAGTTTTTACGGTCAAATTTACTGGACGCCGTAATTTCACACTCCATCGCCAAACCGGCGCGAACCGCAAACTCTAAAGCGCGCCTATTGACGACAGGTAATGTACCCGGCATCCCCAAGCAAATTGGACAAGTACAGTCATTTGCCGAAGCACCAAAGGTGTAAGCACAATGGCAGAAGAGTTTACTTTCTGTGCATAATTCGGCGTGGATTTCTAAGCCAATAACTATCTCATATTTTTCCATGCGTTCTTTCTCGTTTCAGTCTGGCGCGATAACACCATCATCAGAGGACAGAGCAAGGTGCCTCGCGCTTGCATAAAAATAGCAATTTGTTACAAAGATTTCTCCGATAATTCGTTAACAACAGCGACATTCGCCTCCACTTCGCTCTCTGAGGTCATGCCGATTGTCATAGCGTGTACACAGGGTAAGCCCATCACAAATTCAATCGCTTCGCGTTGACCGGTCGCGTCTTCCGCCAATTTTCCCTGCCCGAGCACTTTCATACCGTAGATGCCCTTTCCAGCGAACGCCATCTGTTCCATTGTACGAATGACATCGGCAGGAGATGCGTCCATGTTAACACCGGCATGATTAATTCGAGCCAAAACGACATCAACCCACTCTGTCATCGCAGATGTTTGGAACGCGCCATAATCGTGGCAAGATACACCGTGTGCGCGAATCAATCCCTGCTCCTTACAACGGACGAGTGCTTCCATTGCATCTGGATAGCGTTGGGGCCAGTCAACCTGTGTAAGGCAGTGAAGCAGTACAATATCTACATAATCAGATCCGATCTCTTTAAGAAACCGTTTCACATCCGCTTCCACCGTTTCTCGCGTGCGGGACACCGTCTTCGTGGTGATAGCCACACTTTCCCGTGGTAGTTCTTCAAGGGCTGCCCTAACATGTGGGTGACTCCCGTACTGATCGGCAGAATCCCAAAATGTTACGCCCTTTTCATACGCAAATAACAGCAAGTCGCGTAACGCTTCAAACCCTAAATCTGTTTGATTTGAGCGGCCGTTCCAGCCATTTGATCCAGTGCCGATCGAAAGCCGTGAAACATCTAAACCTGTTTTCCCGAGTGCTACAATTTCCATCAGATACCCTCCATAGTTCTTGAACATACACTTGCACCTAAACCGCGAAGTCGGTTAAGTTTGAATTAAGTGTAACACAATGACAGAAAATTTGGCAAATGATTTCTCTAAGACCCACTTTTTTGTTGCCTTTTGCTTTCAAATAACGTTATAGTATAAGGTAAGGAATTTAAGATCATAATCGGGAAACCTACCTTCATTGCAATTGAACCTAGACACTTACACGAGGAGAACCGAAAAAAGGATTGAAATGAAACATATAATACCTTTTAGCGGAAACCGAATTCAACCCAACAAAAAGGCGAATCCATATACCGTATTAGATTCCATTATAATCCGGAATTTTCTTTGGGGTTTGCTGGTACTGGTCTATAGCAGCTTTGTAATGGGAACAACGGTTTTCGCTGCTGAAGAGCGTAGTGCTGAATGGCAAGAAGCCTTCGCTTTGGTCGATAAAGGAAACCGCAAAAGCGCGGTTCTGAAACTCGAAGCTTTATTGCAGACCGATCTGTCCGAGTCAGAAAAACTTGAGATTCATCACGCGCTTGGTTATAACTATGAGAAACTTCGGAATCGCCCGAAAGCGGTTCGCCACTATGCGCGAGTTGCTTCGTTTAACCATCCATTAGCAGATTATGCGATCTACCGTCTTGCGCGACTGTATAAAGGCATGAATAACAAGACGCGGGCAATAAAGTGGTACGCGAATCTTGTTGAAAGTTATCCTACCAGTTTCTATATTCTTGAGGCAAGATCAACTTTAGCAGCACTTTACCTCGACCAGAAACAATACGAGAAAGCAAAACCGCAGTTTGTCGAACTGGTTAAGCATCCGCAATATGAGAGAGAGGCAACCTTTGGATTGGCACGCTGTAATGAAGAATTCGGAGATACCGCCGCTGCCTTTCAGGCATATCGCGAACTCATGACTGAAAACCACTCAGGTGGTGTTGCCAAAAAGGCACTCGATCGACTTAAACAACTTATGCGGAATAATAAGACTTTAAAACTTGACTACGACGACCGGATTAATTCTGGCTTAGTCTATTATTCGCATAGAGCGTGGAAGGCAGCTGTAGCAGAATTGGAGCGGATTCCCAACACGGTAGATATGAATATGCGTGCACATGCCCTGTATCTTATTGGACGGAGCTATCAGGGACGCAAGTGGTATAATACAGCAATTAAAAAGTTCAACGCTGTAATCGCGCTTGGGGACAAACATGAATATGTAACACGCGCAACTTACCAAATAGCACAATGTTACCGACGGAAAGGACATCTCAAAACAGCGGTTAGTCGACTTGAGACTTTTGTGAAGGACTATACGTGGAGTGAACTGGTGGACGACGCGCTTTACGATATTGCACAACTTCAGGAGAAACGCGGCAGGTCAGAATCAGCGCTCGATGCATACGCCCGCCTAATCAAGGCGGCACCGAAGAGTCCTTATGCAGATGTGGCGGCATGGCGAACAGGTTGGCATCGCTTTGATGAAAAACGCTATGACGAAAGTTATAACGCCTTCAAAGGGTTAAAGGAACACTTTCCTGGAAATCGATATGCGATGGGTGCCCATTTCTGGATGGCAAAGATCCGGGAACGTCAAAACCAACCAGGACTTGCGCGAAAATTATACAAGGAAGTCGCTGAGGCAGGATACTGGTACTATACTGCAAGGGCAAAGGCAATTCTCGGTATTGCTGCATCTGAATTGGAACCGAAGGCTGTTCAGGATGCAGAATTACCGGCACGTGAAGCGTGTCCACAGCATGTTCCACTGTTGATGGAACTCAGACTTTATGAAGATGCGATTGCGCAACTGGAGCACCACATTAATGCAACTCCCCTCTCTGAACGCCAATGTTTTTACGACTTGATTACGTGTTATGAACGACTCGCATTGTACGATAAAGCCCGGAAGTTAACCGAAAAATCGCTCGATAATCCAGCCTTTGCAAACGCGACGCGCGCGGACATAGAGAAACTCCGACGGAAACTTTATCCGCGATATTACGCTAATTCAGTTGAGAAATACGCTAAACAGTATAATGTAGATACCTTCTTAATCGCGGCAATGATCTTAGAAGAGAGCCGATACAACGCGCAAGCAGTTAGTTGGGCAGGCGCAATTGGGTTGATGCAAATTATGCCCGCTACTGGTAAGGAACTCGCCCAACAACTCAAAATCCGTAGGTTCCGCACCTCAATGCTCAAACAACCCGACATGAATATTCAGATGGGTACAAAGTATATCGGTTACCTCAATTCATTATTTGAGGGGGACCCAATGTTGGTAATTGGCGCGTATAACGGAGGTCCCGGGCGGATGAGGCGATGGGTGTCATCAAAAAATATAAAGGATATCGACGAATTCGTAGAGAAAATTACTATCCGAGAAACCCGGCTTCACATCAAGAAGGTCATCGACAGCTACGATCACTATATCGGGATTTATCAAAAAATGGATGAACCACCCGCTGTGAATTCAGCAACAGACATTGAGGAAAAGCGCCTACAAGGTTTGTAGTCCCTCAGGTTTGCGATTGTGATGCCTTACTTTACAAGGCAATCACTTCTGGTGCTTTGTCTTGTGTGAGGAGAATACGGCGGTGCCAGTCGGTATTGTTTTGTGTCGGGAAGTCGGCGCGGTAGTGTGCCCCACGACTCTCGGTGCGAACCAGGGCAGACTGAACTATCATTAAAGCGACATTAAGCATGTTAATCGTTTCGACTATCTCCACATTTGTTGTTTGGAGAAGTGCCGGTGAAACCGAATAAATCTGACCAGTTGGATTAAGTGTTTCCGTGGTTTCCTCTGGGGCTGCTTGCAGGTTTTCCAAACTTGCTGTTAAATCTTGTAATTCGGCGAGGGTTTGTCCTAAACCCTCGCCGTTTCTTTCAATGCTCACGTTTTCCCAGAGTGTCTCTCGAATTATGCTTTTTGCCGTTTCAATAGATGTTAGGTCTATCTCAACAGATACGGGTCCGTTACCGATCATAGGTATATCTGGAGGGTGATCAGGAGGCTGTGATGCGGCAAACATTGCGGCGTTTGTGCCAGCACGGGCACCATAGACCAAGCATTCTAAAAGGGAGTTACTTGCCAAGCGGTTTGCCCCGTGAACTCCAGTGCATGCCACTTCTCCACACGCATAAAGTCCTTTAATATTGGTTTCTGTATCCGTGTTAGTGCGGATACCACCCATCATAAAGTGTGCGCCGGGACGGACAGGTATTAAGTCAATGTTGATGTCTAAGCCGTAGTGTTTTGTCGTATCGGAGATAGTCGGAAACCGTTCAAGGATAAATTCAGCCGGTTTATGGGTAATGTCAAGGTAAACGCAAGGAAATCCGGTGAGTTCCATCTCTTTTTGGATAGAACGGCTGACGACATCACGTGGTGCAAGTTCGCCTTTCTCGTGATATTTACCCATAAAGCGTTCACCACGTATATTGATAAGCTGACCACCTTCTCCGCGAACCGCTTCAGAAATCAAAAAGTTAGGCGCACCATCTAAGCAGAGCGTTGTTGGATGGAACTGAACAAATTCCATATCAACCATTTCGCATCCAGCACGCCATGCCGCTGCGAAACCGTCTCCGGTTGCTACCTTTGGATTAGAGGTACACGGATAGATGCGACCCAATCCACCTGTGGCAAGAATCGTGGCTTTCGCTCGGATGCAGACTAATTCACCATCTATAACAGCGGTTGTTCCGTAACATGTCGGAGTTTCCCCGCTCGTTTCTGCGCCATTTGCATTCGTTAACAGGTCAATAGCAAACGCACTTTGCAGGACATGGATGCGTTCAGTATTCAGAACGCGCTGAATGAGTACATCAGTTGTTTCACGTCCGGTTGCGTCCCCTTTATGGACAATCCGGCGCCGACTGTGTGCCGCTTCTTGCGTAAAGCGCGGTAGTGTTCCTTCCCAATCAAAGTTTGCTCCCCAGTCCAACAGTTCTGCGACCCTTGGAATGCCTTCAGATACCATCATCTCAACAGCTTGGATATCACATAAGCCAGCACCGGCGGCACAAGTATCTTTGATGTGCAAGGCAATTGTGTCATCAAGGTTCATCGCAACAGCGATACCACCTTGCGCGTAGTGTGTGTTGCTCTCCGTGAGCGTAGTTTTGGTGATTAAGGTCACATTGGCGTGCTCGCTTGCAGCGAGGGCAGCGCGTAATCCTGCAGCACCACTACCGATGATAAGCACATCGGTGTCCCAACTTGAATGCCTCTCCGGATTCATTACAGATGTTGGATTTTCCATAAATTTCTTTGACGAACAGGGAAACAATACATTTTTTTGAATGGTCGAGGTTTAGATTCCATTAGCAAAAGCGTTCTTTTCCTACTGACCCGGTGTCTTAGGTGTGAAACTTTCACTAACCGGTACGACTTTACCGGTGCCCGTAGCAATGAGTGTGCCGTCACTGAGTGTAACCTCTGCTTTTGCTTCCACTAACCTCCGTGAAACCTTAATACGCTCTGCAGAAACAAACAGTTTCACACGAGTTGGTGCTGGATTGCGGAAACGGACCTCAAGTTGTGCTGTCACCGCATGCTGATTGAACGTACCGATCCCAACGTAAGTGATTGCTTCATCTAACAAGGTGCTGAGGATACCGCCATGTAGGATGTCTGCCCACCCTTGCAGATGCTCCGGGGGTGTGCATTCGATGCGAACGAATGCCCCTTCATCTTGAATTTCGGGTTTAACCTGCAAGCCGAACGGATTTCTCATACCGCAGACGAAACAGTTATCATTATTTAGCGTGAGGTTCGCAGATGTGCCAGATTGCATATCAATCGCCATTTTACTCCGTTGGTTGACTGAGCATTCCTATGCTTCGGGATAATTTCTCCTGTTCGACCAATAGCCGTTCAAGTAGTGCTCTCTTTTGTGCGACGACCTTTTCTGGTGCGCGCTGGATGAAGTTCGGGTTATCTAAAGTTTTCTGCGCTGCTGTTACATCCTTGACTGCCTGCTGATGCCGTTTGCTGAGCCTTGCATGCTCAGCATCCAAATCAATTACATTAGCAAGTGGAATGTAGATGACAAGTTCTCCGATCACGGCTTCCGCGGAAGCAGGCGGTTTTTGTAACGTTTCGGCGATGGTGATGTCTGATACGCGTGTAAAAGCGGGCAAGTACTGAGGTAGATACGTTTCGAGTCGCTCCCGCACTTCAGCATCCGGCGACTGGATGTGGATCTCTACAGAGGCACCAATCGGGACATTTAATTCACCGCGAATGCTCCGAATGCTCTCAATGACTTCCATTAGTGTCGCCATAGTGGTTTCTGCGGTTGTATTTTCTCCTACTGGCTTTGGCCACGGCGCAATCGTTACAGAACCTTTGTCAATTGTGGATTCGTCTCCGGCACCGCCATGTGGGAGTTGTTGCCAAATTTCCTCACTCAAGAACGGCATAATAGGATGGATCAGTCGCATCGTCTGTTCCAAAATATCGGCTGCTACCCAGAGTGCCTCTGGTTCATCTTGAGCGATCCGTTGTTTGGTGAATTCAAGGTACCAATCACAAAATTCATGCCAAAGAAAGGCGTAGAGTGTTTGCGTCGCTTCATGGAATCGGAAGTTTTCAAGAGCATCAGTCGTCGTTTTAATAGTATAATCAAAGCGACTCCGAATCCACGCGACTTCCAAGGTGCCTTGAGCAGCTTCTGCCGTAGCGGTTTCTGCAGGAACCGGGTGTTTCTGCAAATTCATAAGGATGAACCGAGCGGCATTCCAAATTTTATTAGCAAATCGCCTGCCAGCCTCAATCTGTGATTCTGGAAGCGAGACATAAGGGATTGGCGTACTCACATTCGCGAGCGCGAAACGGAAAGCATCTGCTCCATAGGTAGCAATTGTCTCCAGTGGATCAATGCTATTCCCCTTCGATTTGCTCATTTTCTGTCCCTTTTCATCAGCGACAAGTCCGTGTAGATAGACAGTTCGGAACGGAACTTCATCCATACATCCGAGTCCCAACATTACCATTCTGGATACCCAAAAGAAGAGAATATCCCAACCGCTTACAAGAACAGAGGTGGGATAAAAGGTTTTCAATTCGGGCGTTACTTCTGGCCATCCCATAGTGGAGAAGGGCCACAGCCCAGAACTGAACCAAGTATCTAAGACATCTTCTTCTTGCCGGAAATTGGAAGCTCCGCACTCACACTGTTGCGGTGTTTCCATTGCAGCTGTGACTGCGTCGCAGGCGTTACAGTACCATATTGGAATCTGGTGTCCCCACCAGCGTTGGCGTGCGATGGGCCAGGGTTCAATGTTCTCCATCCAATGGTAGAAACGTGCAGTTTCGCGTTCTGGGATAAATTTGATCTCGCCCTTTTGGGTTGCCTCTATTGCGCGCTGGGCGAGTGGACGGACATTCATGAACCACTGCAAGGATATGGAGGGTTCAACAACTGCCCCACATCGATCATGGTGCCCAACGGCGTGTCGATGCGGCACAATTTTGACGAGATAATCGGCATTTTGCAAATCTTCCACGACCCGTTTACGACAATCCGATCTTGATAAACCGACGTATTTTTCAGGGGCATTTTCGTTTATATACCCATCTCGGGTGAAAACGGTGCATTGTTCGAGGTCGTGTCGCAAGCCGATTTCATAGTCGTTGGTATCATGGGCGGGTGTTACTTTCAAGGCACCAGTCCCGAACTCTCTATCGACATAAGCATCGGCAATTACGGGGATCTCCCTGTCACACAATGGGAGTTGTGCTGTTTTTCCGATCAGGTGTTGGTAGCGTTCATCATCTGGATGTACAGCGACAGCAGTATCGCCTAACATCGTCTCGGGTCGTGTCGTAGCAATTTCAAGCACAACATCACTATCTTTCACAGGATAGTGGATGTGGTAAAAGTTACCATCTATCTCAATGGGTTCCACTTCAAGATTACTTATAGCCGTGTTGCACTGCGGACACCAATTCACCATATAGGAGTCCTTATAGATAAGTCCCTGATTGTAGAACTTGACAAACGCGGTGCGAACAGCTTTAGATAGACCTTCATCAAGCGTAAAACGCTCGCGCTCCCAATCGCAAGAGCACCCCATTTGCTGGAGCTGTGAAACTATATAACCGGCAGACTCGGCTTTCCACTGCCACATCCTTTCGATAAACTTTTCGCGACCGAGTGTCGTTCGGCTGGTACCTTCTTCGGCGAGTTTTCGCTCCATGATAAGCTCGGTGACAATACCGGCGTGGTCTGTCCCTGGCATCCAAAGCGTGTTATAGCCTTGCATGCGTCGCCATCGGACGAGGCAATCTTGGAGTGTATTATCAAGTGCATGGCCGATATGCAGACTACCGGTGATATTCGGCGGCGGGATCACAATTGCATACGGTTGTTTCTCGGAAGTCGCCTCAGCGTGGAAGTAGTCGTTTTTTTGCCAAAACTGGTACCATTTCCCCTCAATTTCCTGAGGGGTGTAAGTTTTCGGAAGATTTGCCATATTTTTCAAGACCTTTCTTTAGCAACATGGGCTTGGGCACCATTAAGCGAAGAGCGGTTCTACCCATCCGTACGTCCCTTTTGCCATTTCATAGAGTAAATTTACCTGTCGGGTCTCCGCATTTAGGAACAGGAGGAACGCCGCATTCGAGGCTTGTAGTTCTATTGCGGCTTCCGCAACAGTGAGCGGTTTAGAGGCAAATTTCTCTTGCGTTGCGACAATAGCAGGAGTATCGGTGGCATCAACTTCTAAGGGAGCTTCTTCGTCGCTCGGATTGAGTCGTGCGACGACTTCTCGATGTGGTGCAATATTTCTACGGTCTTTCACCCTATCCTTGTACCGGCGGATCTGGCTGACAATTTTGTCTGCCGCGCTGTCCAGTGCAGATACGACCTCATCAGTATGACTTTTCGCATAGAACGTCACACGCGGTGCTGTGATCATCATCTCTGCATCAAACCGATGCTTTTCTGCTTTAAGGACCACATTTAACTCGTGCATTCCTCCAAAACGGGCTTCAATTTTATCAGCACGTTTCAGGATGTGTGCATGAAGATCGTCGGTAATTTTTACGTTGTGTCCGGAATACGTTACTTTCATTTTGATCCTCCTGTTTTTCTGTATGTGCCTCGAACGGTAAACCGAGGTCAGGCAATCACCTAATAACTAAGGAAACAGACCTTCTTCTCGTCATAGGTCAAGGTCAATTGGACCGAGCATTGCCACGGGCAGAAGATCTTTCACGTGATGTCGGGATACCTAACTCGTCGCGGTATTTCTGAATGGTCCGCCTCGCGACCTCGATACCCTTTGCTTCCAAGGCATTACTAATTGCCTGATCACTAAGAGGCCTCGTGGGTGCCTCGTCTCTAATCATTTCTTGAATCAGACTTCTCACCTGCATGGCAGAAACAGCTTCGCCTTGTGTCGTTGACAGTTCATTGCTGAAGAAAAACCGGAGTGGATACATACCGTGTGGGGTTTGCACATATTTATTGCTCGTCACACGACTAACAGTTGACTCATGAATTCCCAACTTTTCAGCTATCGTCCTGAGTGTTAGCGGTTTAATGCCTCTAACGCCTTGCGTTAGGAATTCGGTTTGTATTTCAAAGATGGTTTCAGTGACTCGAGCGATAGTGCTGCCGCGTTGTGCGAGGCTGCTCAGCAAATTTTCTGCATCACGATACCGTTTTTCTATCCATTCTTTTGCCTCAGAATCCAAGGTATCTTGATGATTCCGCATGATATTCAAATAGTAAGGATTTATCTGCAATCGAGGTATATAATTATCTACGGAGATAGCCTGATACGTTCCATTAAGGTACTGTATTTCCACATCCGGGGTAACAGTTTCGGTAAGGGGACCTCTTTTAAGGACACGCGTCGCTGGATCAGTGAAGTAGCGACCAGGATATGGAGATAAGGTTCGTATCCATTGTGTGGCTGCGTCAACCTCTGTGATGTCAGCTTTCAGTGCCTCAGCAATGTAATCCCATCGCTGATTAAGAAAAGCATCATATTGCTTCTCGACGATTTCTTGGGCGAGGTGGCACGCGGGTCTGTTTTCATGCAAGAAATCTGGAATATCTTCCCCATATTCTGATAAGTGAAATGCGCCATTTTCTTGCGCGTTTACTTGTCTATCCCCCTGCAGATTGCGAATCTGGATCAGTAATGCCTCTCGGACATCTCGATATGCGATGCCGAGTGGCTCAAAGGTATCCTGTATCTTGCGAAGCACAACTTCAACCAATGCCGTATCACACCCTACCTCTTCGGCAATATCATCCAACGTCAATTGATAGAAATATAGAGCCCGTTTGTCGCCACACGAGGTCTGTTCGTATTGAATAGTATATGCCTTTTTATTTTCATCATCACTGATTTTCCATGCCCGCATGATACGCGTACCACTGTTTTCGATAGAAGGGCATACTATCTGTTTCACAACAATTGTAGTCGTTTTCGATAATTGGATGTCTTTATTATTCGTTGCCTGTTGCAAGTTTTTCTGAATAAAACTCTGTAGTTCTTCTGAGAGATTCCCATTATCCAGATCTATTATGAATTCGCACGGCAGCTGAAACAGTTTGAGTTCTAATTGCCCGTCTTCATTTAAATTTCCAAGAATGCATTCCCCAATGGTGCGTTCTGTTTCGGACGTTATAATACGAGGATAGGCAAGTTGTAGCTGCTCAGCAAGGTGTTCATGCAACAAACGTTCTTGCGCCACATCCAATGAGGGTTCGTCAGTGTCCAAGGACCTGGAATTTACCCGATCACTCAGTGAAACACGATCTTCAAAGACGGTTTCCCAATCAATATCGACAGCAGCATCCTCTTGGTCCATATTTTCTTCGGGTTCATTCCACTCAAGTGCTGGATCAAGTTCTTCAACGGACGGTGCTGTTTCTTCTTCTGCTTCGAGTTCAAGGAGAGGATTCTGTTCTAATTCTTGCGAGATAAATTGCGTCAGTTCCTGCAGGGGCATATTGAGCACCTTAAGCGCCTGTTGCAGCCTCGGTGTAATCGACATTTTCTGCGTCAGCTGTGGAGTCTGTGTAAGTTGCGCTTTGTACATTTTTTGCCTTTGCCGAATATACAATATACATCCGTGCTTGCGTTTCTCAAACTTGGTTTATGAGAACCATATTAGGAACAATTATCTGCCCAATATATAGAGCGTAACAAGGTCTGTGATTAAGAAACTTAGCCACATGCCTCTGCAGTTACAACCCTAATCCGTTGGCGAATCAACAGTGTCTGCTACCCGATAAGAAAAGTTGTGTCCAAAGTAGAGATCTCTCGCGGTCTCATCGTTAATAAGTTCTGTAGGCGTTCCAGCGAGCGTAATTTTTCCATCAACAATAATATATGCCCTGTCAACGATGTCGAGAGTTTCAATGGCGTTGTGATCTGTAATAAGCACTCCAAGATTTCGGTCGCGCAAATGCGAAATGAGCTGCTTAATATCGGCAACAGCGATTGGATCTATCCCAGAAAGCGGCTCATCAAGTAGAATGAAATCAGGCTGTGCAGCAAGTGCGCGTGCTATCTCGGCGCGACGACACTCACCACCTGAGAGCGTATATGCTTTGCGTTTTAAGAGATCCGAAATACCGAGTTCGTCCGTTAGTTCATGAATACGGGGTTCACGTTCAGATTTTGGGACCCCTTGCGCTTCAAGAATCGCCTCAATATTCTGTTGCACTGTCAATTTCCGGAAAATCGAGGTCTCTTGCGCAAGATAGCCAATACCGAGCCGAGCACGTTTGTACATCGGATAAAAGGTAATATCCTTATCGGCATACATGATTCTACCAGCATTAGGACGAATCAATCCGACTACCATGTAGAATGTTGTCGATTTTCCGGCACCGTTGGGACCTAAGAGCCCAACTATCTCACCCTGCTTTACCGACAAGCTCACTTCATTAACAACGATGGGTCCGCGGCGGGTATAACGTTTAACGAGTCTGTGTGTTTGGAGTTCTATAGCCATGATTTTTAACTTATGGTGCCTTCTACGCTTGACGCATTGGGTCAATCTAATGTAAGGCAAATTGTGCTTTATTAAGTACAATTTGGTTTCTAATTTTATTTTCCTCTCTCAAAGAGAATTATCCTACTCCGCTACATGAGAAGAAAAACCAATGAAATTTATATATAACCCTTTAAGACTCATGTAACGCATCTATTGTGGAAGCGTTGACAAAAAAGAGTTTTCAGGTAGTACAAAATCCTTGGGATTGGCTTAATCGTTCTCGGATTCTTCCGACTCAGCGTCAGTCTCTGTACCATCGGAATTTTCAGGATCTGTATCAGTTTCTTCTCCCGGATTTGCGTCTTCAGCGTCTTCAGCATCTGCATCAGATTCCACTTCTGCGCTGTCATCTGCATCAGGCATCTCAGCGTCTGCGTCATTTTGCCCTTCGTCCTCCGCTTCCTCAGGAGCAGTTGTGGAAGTTTCGTCTTCACTAGTATTTGTGCTGCTTTCAGCCCCCTCCTCCGCCTCTGCTTCTATCGGCGCAGCTTGTGTAACGGTAACTTTAAACTTAACGCCACCTTCGCCGGTCTGCTTTCCGGTTGTTCTGTTAAAGGTGAAGAGCTTGGTTTCGAGCCGATCCTTGTTTTGTAAGACTACGACGTTTTCCTTAAGAATAACAGTATTTGTCAGGTTGTTCATGATCGCATGATCACAGGTAGCAAAGATATCTTGATCCCGTATCTCTACATTGCCCACAGCAATAACTTCCGTGGTCGTCCCAGTTTCCAGATCACTCATGAGGGTTATCTTATCAGCATTAAGGAACCCGATTTCAATTCCTTGCTCATCATGCCGTACTGTCTTGGCTTCGTCAATAAGAATCGTTATGCCGTCCTTCTCATATCGCTCCATTCTTTTTGAGGTCCCGGTAATTGTTTCTTTAGTCGGTTCGATGGCACTGCCGTCATTATCGGAACTCACTTCATCCGCATTTTCAACAGTCTCTGTCTCTTGAGTCTTGTTCTCTGTAGCCGATGCTACACCATTGGCGGTTGCAGGAGAGGTTTCCGTTTTCGTGTCCTCTGCATTAAGGATTAAGGGAGTGATACATATAAAGAGTAATAGGATGCCGGTATAAACACAAAAATCATACAATTTACGAATGTGAAATCGGTGTTCATGTCTATTCCGGCGCAATAGGGGTTTTATAATTTTCATCTGCTTTCTCATCTTTTGAGTAAAGTTTAAATCGGTTGTTTTTCATTTCTATCGTCTCAAGCGTCGGATCCGCATACATTTGGGTTCCGACCCAGGTGGAATCCCCACGGACAAGTGTAGCTTCGTCAGGGACGTATATCCTGCCCAATCGGTTCTGCCAATGCAGTAAGTCAGCATATAATCTGCCGTCCTTACTCACACCAACAACATTTCCAGAAAGGTGGAGATTGTCTTTCTCACTACCCGTAAGAAATTGCTTACCTTTTTCACTATTCAAAGTGAGCGTAACAACTCCATCTTCAAAAATCTCAACAGTCGGGTTTTCCACTGCAACATAATCCCCATGGAATGTTGAAGTATCCCCGACAAGTGTCCATTTGACGATACCTGCTTCAGTATGTTGTGTAGAGAACCGCTCCAGTTCCTGTGTCGGGACTGCTTCTGCAGATTCATCAGTTGCACCAACCGGGGTTTCTGAGCTTTTACAACAAGTTAGGCAGAGAATCAAGCAAAGGGACAGCCACGCGAACATAAAACTAAGGTTGTGTTTTCCACCGTCTATGCATCCAAATCCACTGCGTTGGGTATCGTCGAATGTAGGATTCGATAATTTTTGTGAATTTCTGTGTATTGATAACAAGATCTTTCTCTTTTACATCTGTCCGCTGTAACGCCAAGGGCGGTTCAATAATAGCGCGATGCGAGCCATCGGGTTGGCGGACAATAAACGTTGGTAGTATTGCCGCCCCTGTTTTGAGAGCGATAGCGACAGGACTATACGGCGTATAGGCAGGTTTACCGAAGAAATCGACGAAAACCCCACTTACACGTGTGTCTACATCAGCAACAATGCCAAGCAGCTCATTGCGTTTAAGGCATCGAAGCGCGTGCCGAATTCCGGTATCCCGGTCGATAGTAGCATATCCTGCTTGCTCTCGATAACTTGAAACCAAGGCGTTTAATCGGGGAGAACGTAATGTGCGAACAATAGGTGTCAGCGGAGCAATTGTAGCAGAAATACTAGCTGCCAGCAGTTCCCAATTCCCGAAATGCCCCGTTAGAATGATTGCGCCTTTCCCTTCTGCGAGTGCTTGTTCTGCATGCTGAATGCCTTCAAAACGGACATACTGCTGAATGTGTTTTGAATTCATGCGTGGAAATTGCATAAATTCTAACACAGTTTTACCTAAATTTTCAAAGCACTGCTTCACTATCGCTCTAATCCGGCACTCATCCGAAAGGTTCAAGCTGCCCCCTAATTGCTGACATGCCAATTCTCTTTGCTGTGGCGCAAGCCAGAATATAAGAGCACCTAACCGACCACCGATAGCTAACGCCATTGGACGTGACAGTCGAGATACGAAGAACCCGATTAATTTGGCGGTAAACCCGTAACACCAATCCTTCATTTTAATTAATAGTATACTCAATTCTTACTAAAATTACAAAGAAATTTTGTAATACAAACACAAATTCTACCGCATACAGGCAGATTTTCACGACCTATTAGAACTGACATGTGCAGTTTTGAAGACCAGTGTTTCTTTTCTCTTCAACTTTAGTTATGAACAGTTTTGGTTCTCTTCAAAAAAACAGGGATAATTTTGAAACCTGAAAACCAAATAGACCTACTAAAAAATAGGACTTGATTTTCATGCTAATTACGAGTAGACTCTAAAGCAGATACAGAACGGAAACCTCTATGCACACCCCTGAGAACATCAATAAGCAGATTGTCAATCTTGCGATTCCAAACATTATTAGCAACTTTTCTGTCCCTCTTTTAGGTGCAGTGGATACCGCTTTGATGGGACGCTTAGAGTCCGAACACTACCTTGGTGCAGTCGGTATTGGTGGTATTATCTTCAGTTTTATCTATTGGGGATTCGGTTTTCTTAGAATGGCTACAACGGGGTTGACCGCACAAGCTTTCGGAGAAAACGATATTCCAGAATGCGGACGCTTACTTTTGCGAGCAACATGCATAGGTATTATCGCCAGTCTTTTCCTTTTCGGCTTTCAGTGGCAGTTCGCTAATGTTAGTTTCCATCTTATTAACGCCAGTCCGGAAGTTGAAGATCTCGCCCGGACTTATTTTCATATCCGTATCTCTGCCGCCCCGGCGACGTTGTGCCTACACGCCTTCCACGGCGTTTTTTTGGGCTTACAAAATGCGCACTACCCGATGCTGTTGACGGTTGTGGTGAATCTCGTCAACATTGTCTTAAATCTGATATTTGTGCAGACGCTGGGGATGAAGGTAGAGGGGGTCGCTTTAGCGACTGTCATCGCGCAATATATTGGGTTACTTTTAGCGATCCTACTTTTTTGGAGACGCTACAGGAGCATTTTGAGAGTATGGGATTTCCGAGAGGTTTTGGTATTTTCCAAACTCAAACGGTTTCTCAGTATTAGTGGGGACATCTTCATCAGGACGTGTTGTTTGGTATTTAGCCACGCCTTTTTCATGTCGAAATCCGCTGCTCTGGGTGATACCTTTCTTGCGATCAACACGATTCTACTGCAGTTTGTTAACATCCTATCCTATGCGATTGATGGATTTGCCTTTGCGGCGGAGAGCCTGATCGGTAAATACAAAGGTGCTCAAGATATGCCGAATCTCAAAAGAACAACGCGTCGAGTCTTTTTCTGGGCATTTCTGTTCGGCGGTGTGATTATGTTAATGTTCCTGGTCTCTGGAGAAGGGCTGCTGCATCTCTTTACAAATCAGATGCCCCTTATTGAAGGTGCAAAACCTTATCTTATCTGGATAATCGTCGCCCCTGTTATCAATGTCGCCGCCTACATTTGGGATGGGATCTTTCTGGGTGCAACCGCATCCAAGGCGTTGCGAAATTCTGTGATTGTATCAACCGGACTCTTTTTGAGTTCGATATATCTGCTGATGCCTCTTGGCAACCACGGGTTGTGGGGTGCATTGACACTGCTTCTGGTTAGCCGCGGTGTGTCGCTGACGGTGCTGGCACCGAAATACCTCTTTAGGTTAGACGCCACCGAAAAAACTTGAAAACGCTTTGCGATTCGTGCTAAACTAAAAAATATTACACACTATAAGGAGAACAATATATAATGCCAAAATTTGGTGTAAATTTATTACTCTGGGCAGATAAGTTTGACAGAGAAACTGCAGATCTAATCCCTAAAGTTGCTGATATGGGTTTTGATGGCGTTGAAATCCCTATCTTTGATCCAGATACCGTGGATATCCCTTATACCCAAGCACTACTGAAGGACACCGGTTTGGAACCCATCGGTTGTAATATCATGGGACCGGATAGGAATCCGATTGACGAGGATCCCGCGATTCGCGAAACCGGGAAAGTTTACCTCAAACGTGCAATCGAAATTATTGCCGAATTAGGCGGAGATACGTTCGTTGGTCCTATGTACAGCGCAGTCGGTAAACTCGTCGGTAGAGGCAGAAACCAACAAGAATGGGACTGGTGCGTTGAAGGGCTCCAAGAAATCTCCGAATTCGCAGGACAGCAGGGGGTTACACTCGCTAGTGAACCGCTCAATCGGTTTGAAACCTATTTCGTCAACATAGCTGAAGATGCTGTTAAACTTTGTCAAGCGGTGGATAGTCCATACTTCAAGGTACACCTCGACACATTCCACATGAACATAGAGGAAAAAAATCAAGCAGAAGCAATTATCGCGACTGGCGATTACTTGCATCACGTTCATTGTTGTGAAAACGACCGCGGCACCCCGGGCACTGGACCAGTGGATTGGGATGGCGTGTTCGGTGCACTCGCTAAAGTAAACTACGACAGATGGCTTGTGATTGAATCCTTCACGCCAGCAGTCAAGGAAATTGCCGCCGCTACGTGTATCTGGCGCGACATCGCACCGAGTGCTGAAAGCCTCGCGACAGACGGACTCGCGTTTCTTAAAGAGAAAGCATCTCAGTACCTGTAGGGTTCTTTATATTTATAGTAAATCCCATAAATAAATAGACATTATTCATACACATGAGATCTGCTCTTTGTAGGAGGGGTTTGTAACCCCGACGCTTTACAAGTGTCCATGTAATTGTAGGTTTTACTATAGTTATACCAAAAATTGGAGGGATTGAGATGCATTGCATCAAATCAATGGGTCTGTTCTGTGCAATACTCTTTGCTATTTTCCTAACGGGTGATGTCGTCGCACAGCACGATGCGTCAAACGAAATAGAGACTAATCCTGCTGAGGAATCACAATTTCTCAGCAATACCCGACAACTTACATACGACGGGAAACGTGCTGGAGAAGGCTATTTTTCCGATGATGGCAACGCCCTCATCTTCCAAAGTGAACGTGAACCGAACAACCCTTTTTATCAAATCTACCTTTTAAACCTGCTAACAGGGGATACACATCGCGTCTCACCGGGTATTGGCAAGACGACTTGCGCCTTCTTTCGTCCGGGAACCGATGAGGTGCTTTATGCCTCGACCCATCACGACGTTTTTGCGAAAGCAAAACAGGAAGAAGAACTGAAATTTCGAGCATCGGGAAAAGAACGTCGCTATAGCTGGGATTACGACGAGGCGATGGATATTTTCTCAGCAAACCGTGATGGCAGCAATCTCAAGCAGCTGACAGACGCGCCCGGCTACGACGCGGAAGCCTCATATTCGCCTGATGGTAAACACATTGTTTTCTGCTCACTGAGGGACGCATACCCTAAAAGCCAACTCTCTCCAAAAGAACTCAAACAACTGGAAATGGACCCCGCCTATTTCGGCGAAATTTATATCATGGATGCCGATGGATCGAATCAGATACGCCTGACAGACTCACCCGGATACGATGGCGGTCCCTTCTTTACACCCGATGGACAACACATCGTCTGGCGGCACTTTACAACCGACGGAAGCCAAGCGGATATCTACACAATGCGTATAGATGGTTCAAATGTCCGACGGTTGACCGATTTCGACAGCATGTCATGGGCACCCTATTTCCATCCGAGCGGTGCCTACGTTATCTTCGCTTCCAACAAACTTGGATTTTCTAATTTTGAATTATATCTTGTTGACGCAAGAGGTAGGCATCAACCGGTTCGCGTCACGACAACCGATGGATTTGATGGACTGCCTGTCTTTTCACCTGATGGAAATCGCCTGTGTTGGACCTCTAATAGAAACAGCCAGGAAGTTTCGCAGCTTTATCTTGCAGATTGGAATCACGAAGCCGCACTGAAGGCAATCACTACAGCACCAAGAAGCCAAAATCCACCGGTGCATCCAATAGGACGGGTTTCCGATTCTTACAATAAAACGAAACCGAGCATCCGGCAGCACGTCGAATTCCTTGCTGATGACGCATTGGAAGGCAGAATGACAGGTTCAGAAGGGGCGAAACGCGCAGCAGAGCATATCGCTGCTCAATTTGCGCAACTGAATCTCGAGTCTATCGGCGATGAACAGCATTACTTTCAAACGTTTGAGTTCACCGCGGGTAGACGGATTATATCGGAAGAGAACCGATTCCATATCACACGCCAGATGCATGGCTCCGAGCAAGTGATGGAATTCAGTGTGGAGCAAGATTTCCAGCCGCTCTCTTTCTCCCGTAACGGTGTTGTTGAGGGTGAAGTGGTTTTTGCTGGATATGGATTATCTGTTCCTGGCGAGCTTGGCGAAGGATATGACGCGTATGCAGGGCTGGATGTGAAAGATAAAATCGTTGTCGCGCTCCGATATGTTCCCGAAGGGGTTGAGCCAGAACGTCGTCAGCAATTAAATCGATATGCAGGACTCCGCTATAAGGCGATGCAGGCGCGGGAACAGGGGGCAAAGGCGTTCTTGGTCGTTGCGGGTCCGAATTCACCAAATGCGGGCAAGTTGATTCCACTTGATTTCGACAGCAGCCTCGCAGATTCCGGTATTGTAACAGCATCAATAAGCGATACTGTCGCGAACGCACTTTTTGCGACATCTGGCAAGGACCTGAAAGAGGTTCAGTCTGGGCTTGATGTGGAAAATCCTCATTTCCTCGGACAGTTCCCGTTGCCCGGTGTTACAGTCAAAATCGTCGTCTCAATCGAAAAAGTTAAGAAAACGGATCAGAATGTTGTCGCGCTATTGCCACCTCCTGAATTAACAGACGAAACTGAGTACGTCATTGTCGGTGCACACTATGACCACATCGGTTACGGTGAAATCGGTTCACTCGCACGGAAAGGTGAGGAGGGACAGATCCACAACGGTGCAGATGACAACGCCTCTGGCACCGCTGTTGTATTAGATTTGGCAGGGACACTCAGCACTGCTTATCAAGAACACCGCGAAAAGTTTAAAAGAGGTGTTATTTTCGCGCTCTGGTCAGGAGAGGAACTCGGACTCATTGGTTCTACCCACTTTGTAAACCACCCTATCGTTCCCTTAGAGAAAGTAGCAGCGTATATCAACTTTGATATGGTCGGACGCCTCCGTGAGAACAAACTGATCTTGCAAGGTGTTGGCTCATCGTCTGTGTGGACGAAACTCATCGAAAAACGGAATATTCCTATCGGTTTTAACTTGGCGCTACAAACAGATCCATATCTACCGACAGATGTGACTGCCTTCTATCCGAAAGAGGTACCGGTACTGAGTTTCTTCACCGGCGGTCACGAAGACTATAACCGTCCAACGGATGACATAGAAACCCTCAATTATGATGGAATTGAACGGATTTCCCGATTGGCACACGGTATCGTTTTAGACTTAACCAGTGCCGTTGAACGTCCAGCGTACGTCCGAGTTGAAAGGAGTCAATCAGAAGAGGGTAGTCGCGACACGCTGCGTGCGTATCTTGGCACAATCCCTGACTATACAACAGAAGGGACGGGGGTCAAACTCTCAGGTGTTCGCGCCGGTGGTCCCGCCGATAAAGCCGGTTTAAAGGGTGGAGATGTTATCGTTGAATTTGGCGGACAAGAAATTACTAATATCTACGACTATACTTATGCGCTTGATGCAGTGAAGATCGGCGAACCCATCGAAGTTGTTGTACTACGAGATGGAAAACGGGTAAAGTTGACGGTCACACCTGAAGCACGAAATTAATTTTCACTGAAATACTACCTTAATCATATCGTTTTATGTTGGTAAAATTTAACTGAAATTTATCGTTAGACAAGGTCCATGTCCCTTAGCTCATACAATCATTTATGAGAGCATATATATTGTTACGAACATGATATATACTGACTACTAACGGAGATACTCATGAACACAAAATTTTTTAAACTAACGCTATGCGTATTCCTCTCACTCTCAATTATGCTGTTATCTGGGTGTGATCAAATACGTGGCTTAGTGGCAACTGACGAGATAGTTGTTCCCGCCGATACCGACACTATGACCACCTTGAAAGTGGGCGTGATTCGTCCCTATCCACTCTACTTCAGTTTCGGTGAAGGAGCAGAACTCGCTTTAGCCGAAATCAACCACGCTGGTGGTATCCTCGGCATGCCAGTCGAGTTTGTCTACAGAGAGGAACTTACAAAAGACGTTGTTCAATCTGCAACAGAATTGATTGAGGACGAGAGTGTTGTTGCGCTTTTGGGTCCCCTGTTTTCGAGCCATGCGGTGAAAGTTGGACCTATTGCCACTATTCCGGTTCTCTTAGGTGCAACAGGGGCAAATGTGACAGAAACCGGTGATTTCCTCTTCCTTGTGGCGAGTTCCAATGCCCTGCAAGCAAAACTCATGGCACAATTCGCTGTCAACGAACTCGAAGCGAAAACCGCTGCAATGATTTGGCAGAACAAGGACGTTTATTCTGAGGGTTTTGTCAAAGCATTTGATGCCAATTTCCAAGAACTTGGTGGTGAGATCGTTGCGAAAGAAGTGTACGAAGCAGGTGATATGATGTTTGATACTCAGCTTGCAGCAATCCAAGCGGCAAACCCTGATGTTCTTTTTCTTGCAAGTTTTCCACCAGAAAACCCACGCATCATGAAACAGGCGAGGGACATGGGTATTGAATCTGTTTTTATTGGCAGTGATGGCATGGATGATCCACTGATGTTCGAGGTTTTGGAAGACAACACCCCTCTTGAAAATACCTACTATTGTACGAACTTTGATCCGGATAATGCAGTATTTATCTCAGCATACGAAACCATCTTTGAGAACCCTGCCAATGGGATTGCTGCATCTGGCTACGATGCTATGAAAATCTTGGCAATCGCAATTGAGGCAGCCGGATCGACAGATCCAATGGCAATTCGGGATGCAATCGCTGCTATCACTAACTACGATGGTGCTACATCTATTTCTCATTTCGATGAGAACCGTCATCCCGTCAAAAGCGTTGGTGTATTCCAAATTGCCAATGGACAGGTACAGCCCTACAAAGTTGTAGGAACGGAAACAGTGTTCGAAATTAGCGGAGTTGAGTAAGTAGATATTTTCAGTAAGACATTAATCTATATGAGTCACGCAAAAGGGTGTAGGTTTATGAGCGATCAGAACCTGCACCCTTTTACTTTTATTCTGAAATTATACAGAGGTAATTTGACTGATGGGTCAAAGCTCAGTATAATTAATCCAAGTAAGATATAGGTTATTTATTAATTCATATTATTAATATGTCTGCCTTATACGATTTTTTACAACTGAGTCAGCGTTTTCGCTCAAACGGGAACTCAGATTAAAATTAGGAAACTTGACACTATCTGAGTAACCGGATATAACGCTTGTTATTATTCAAGGAAACGCTACGAACATGATAGTTTTTATTTTTTAAAAGCCCTATACGAAAGGAAATCCACATGAAGATTATATCTTTTGCATTCATACTCATTATTGCTGCAGTGGTCGTAGGTATGATTGGCTGCGAACGAATAGAACAAGTTGTCAAACCCGCCACTCAGACGAAAGACCTTGGTGAAGAAATTGCCATCGGTGTTGTCTCACCACAGACAGGTAACTTGGGACCAGGCGAATTTGGCCCAGGTGCATTGGTAATGGAAAATGGCTTTAATATGGCTCTTGAAGAAATCAACCAATCACATCTACTCGGTGATACAAGCCTTAAGTTCATCATCAAAGACGATATGAGCACTATAGAGGGTGCTGTTGAGGCTTTCAATGAATTAATTCACCAAGACAAAGTGTCTATTATCCTCGGTGTCTGGACATCGCATGTTGCCAAATCCGTTTTCCCGATTGCACAAACAAACGGGGTTGTAGCTTTTAGCCCAGTTGTCGTCGCCTCTGGCTTGGCTGAGGTGGGTGAATTTATCTTCAGAGCCAGTCACTCTACAGATGTGCTGATTCCTGAAGGAGTCAGGGTGACACAAGAGAAACTAGGCTTCCAGCGGGTAGCAACGATAGCAGATACAGTTGACTTCGCTTCTCGATCCAGCAATGAAGTGCATAGGAAAGTCTTTGCTGAAAACGGTGTTGAAGTGTTGATCATGGAGACTTTTGAAACAGGTGACACCGACTTTTCCACCCAATTAACTCGGATAAAAGAGGTAGAACCGGATGCAATTTTTGTTTCAGCACAACAAATAGAGGTTATTCAGATTCTCACTCAAGGACGCAAACTGGGAATTTCAGCTGATATTCCGTTCATTTCTCACGTTTTGTCCATAGATGAAATCAGGAGTGCGGGGGATGCCGCCGAAGGCGCGATCACCTATACAAGTTGGGTCAGTACGGCTGACACACCCGGAAATCAGGCTTTTGTTCAGAATTACAGCGAGAAATACGGTATGGAGCCCAGCGTGTGGGCAGCACAATCCTACGCTGCTGTCTATATTCTCGCAGAAGCAATCAGAAATACCCAACCAACGGATTCAGAGGCAATTGCTACCGCTCTTGCTGAGACCAAAAATTTCGACACCATTTTGGGTAAGTTTTCTTTCAATTCCAACGGAGACGCGATCTATGATCCAATTGTCCTGATTGTTAAAGATGGAAAACTTGAGGTTTTTGAATAGAGATATATTCTATTAAATGGAAAGCGCGCTGTGATGGATTTTCAAACTCCGTTGCAGCGCGCTTACTTTTTCAGATAGTCAAACGATCTTACCCTATTCAAGTAGGAGATGTGCGACGACCCCCGCATGGTCAGAGGGCCACAATCCAGATGGTAACCGTTCTGAAGGTGTATCCCCTACAGTATGTGTCATAACAGAAGTAGGAAGTTCCAGATTATGGACGAAAATCTGGTCAATCCTTACAGAATTATCACTTACCTCATTTAGGAGATCATCGTCTTGACAACAGGTGTTGCCCGTTTCTTCGGAATCCGTCTGCCAAATGTCAACATATCCCGCCGATAGTAAAATTTGATAAGCAGTACCATTGGGGGCTCTTGTATTGAAATCCCCTAACACGATGAGCGGTAAGGTTTCATCGCTTAGGATATCCACGAGTTCTTGCATTTGTGCCACTCGATTTTCCTCTGCGAACGCCTCTAAGTGTGTGTTTACAAAGCGATAAGTTACACCGTCAACAGTAGCATCTACGGCAGTATAACCCCTCTGAATTTCAAGAGCAAGCATTTCGATTGTAAGGACATTTGTGTAGTTTTCGCTCGTTGCACGAGATATCGCCACATCGCTGCGAGCCAAAATTACATCAAAATCGGTTAAGCGGACATCAACAATTCCGGTATCCGTGAACATCGGCATTTCTACATCTAAGTTCGCAATTTGGGCAGCGACTTGATAGTCTAAGCCCTCCGCTTGAAGGGCATGCATCAAGATTTGGAGATAATCCAAGACAACTTCTTCAGCAGGAACAGTTCCCCCCGCAATTCGATCGCCTGGGCTTTGCGTGCGAATGAGCGAAATCTCTTGTAAG
The DNA here is from genome assembly GCA_958295815.1 of Candidatus Poribacteria bacterium. Lineage (GTDB taxonomy): Bacteria > Poribacteria > WGA-4E > WGA-4E > WGA-3G > WGA-3G. The sequence continues at coordinate 3,967,293 of OY282374.1, forward strand.
CCGATGAGATGAGGGTCGTATGTCTTTATAGACTTAGCAATCGCCGCAGCACGTCCTGGAAAATCTGATGCTATGACGTTGTTGTACATGTTAGCGACTTCTGTCGGAACCTGTAACAGATTATCTACAGACAAAAGTGGCTCCGCACTACTCCCGACGTAAACGTTGTAGGTCATCACTGTAAGTGGTTCAACATCTGGCATGTCAGCATCTGGTAACATCGGTGTTTGTATTTTTTCGCAAGCAGAAAAACTCAATAGGACCCCAAACAATAGAATCAGGATTCCGACAGAATTCACAGGGCTGGTAAATTTGTTATAAAGATTCATTTTCTTTGACATATTCATCTCCAACGCCTCAATTCTTGAAATGAGGCTATTTTGCTAACAGGCGATCCAGCGACCGCTACTAATATAGACTGTCTATTTTATTTCATATAATGAAACCATAGCAAAAAGAAAATAGCACAAACCGGCTTATATGTCAAACTGAATTGTCGGGTTACTTCATTCTTGACATTTGATTAGCTTTCCACTATACTTAACGCAGATTCTAAAATACTTATGGAGGTATCATAGTGAAATTCTACTATCAATTCTGTTTGCGCGATTGGAAATTGGCACTCACAGCGATTTTCATGACGACAGTATTTTTTATTGGATGCAGTCAAAAAACGAGCGCACCGGAATCCTCTCAAACGACACCCCTCTCTGGAACAATTACTGAATTCGACGACCACGGTAACGCTGTGACTGATCTGGTAATTGCGCCGTTTACCGAACGTGGTTGGAAACTCGGTGACACGCTTGAAGCAACGTTTGCAACAGGACAGAAAATCCAGATAAAATTCGTTGAAAACTACGGTGATGTCCCAGATGGCGACTATTTGGGAAGGTTTTCGACTTCTACGCACCTCTTTAAAATTGCGATTAACATGGGCAACATCTCCAAAACGTTGGAGTTGAGTAGCCCGAGTAAAGTGGTTCTTCAGAAAGTGGAACCGTCGTCAATGGATTAAGCAGATTTCACTTATGAAAGTTGACAACGTTTTTGACAAAACGGAATTACTGCAACAGCTCAGCGCTGCCTATGCCTTATCCTTGCAATCCATAACCTTTTTTCCTGAAGGCGAAGATAGTTACGGCTACATTGTCGCATCTGAGACAGGCGAAAAGTATTTTGCCAAAGCCTCAACTTCTGTGCCAAATAGCCGTTTGCGCGTGGCATCCGTCTTACGACATAGATGTAATATACCGAGCGTTGTCGCTCCTTTGGCAACTCAGGAAGGCGCACTAAGCGTCCCGTGGCAAGAGTTTCGTGTATCGCTGTTTCCATTCATTGAAGGCAAAAGCCGTTGGGATTTGTGGAAAGTTGGAAAAGATTTCACTGACACAGAACTATCACAAACGGGGGCATTACTCGCGACAATTCACGAATGCCCAACTACAATTGTATCCAAGAACCTCACAATAGCAAAGTATGACTTGCCTTTGCGTCACGAACTTCACACAGTACTTCAGGCATCTGCGAAACAGATCCCATCTCAGAATCAATACCAGAAACGGTTGCTTGAGGCACTCACACAGCATCAATCCTCCATTTTGGAGACATTGGATAGATACGATAGCCTCGGACGCTCGGCAGAGGTGCTACAAACTTCGTTCGTCATTACACACGGCGATCCGACTCCTGGCAATCTTATTCTGGATACTGAAAACCGACTCCACCTGATTGACTGGGATGGCGTCTGCTTGGGTCCCCCTGAAAAAGATTTAGTCTCTTTCACAGGTGAACGATTCGAGGTGGTTTTGGGAAGGTATCTCAGGGAAAGAGGGAGCGAGATCTCACTACACGCAGATATTTTCGGTTTTTATATTTATGAATGGACGCTCAATGAAATCCGAGATTACGGCACTAAGATCCTCTTTAAGAACAAGGACGCGCAGCAGAACGAATACGACTGGGAAAGTCTGCAAGACTACCTGCCACCTGATCAGGAGTTGATGGAAGATGGTATTGCAGCTGTTCAAAGCACACTTGGTAGGTGTGGTCTTCTACCAAAATAATGGAGGTTAGATAATGTCCGAAATCAAATCCGTGTTACTTTGGGAAAACCAACGACGTTATGTCCGTGAAGCAATTGATGCTGGCACCCTCAAAGGCGCTATCATTCCGACAGGCAGCACAGAACAACACAACGAGCATTTGGCGATGTATCACGATACACAAAGTGCTGTACATGTCTCCAAATTGGCAGCTGAAAAGTTGTTCCCACAGGTTATCGTCACAACACCTTTAGCGATCGGTGTATCCGAACACTGGATGGATCACAAAGGCACCCTTACACTCCGTCCAGAGGTCTTCGGTGAAGTGCTTTACGATGTCGCTGATAGTATGCATCGGCATGGAATCGACAATATTTTGATTGTCAATGGACACGCGGGCAACGCAGGTCCAGTAAATGAGCGGTTAGACGGTTATCGGGAGAAGTTAGGCATCAACATTGCATTCCACTCTTATTGGGAGGCATACACTGAAGAACTGGTCAAGGAACAGATGGAATCGGGGGTTTGCCCTGGACACGCGGCGGAATTTGAGACGGCATTTGCGCTCGCGGCTTTTGTGGAAAATGTTGATTGGAACGGTGTGGATTATGATAGCGCGAAACTTACCATCTCTAACGAAGGGCAAGCGAAATCCGATCGGGAATATCATCACCAAGCCAAGTTAGCGACGGTTGAAAAAGGACAAGCAATGATTGATGTCGCTGTAGACTGGGTAGCCGAAAAAATGCAGACGATGCTTTCGTAGTTCTATTCTTGATGTAGGCGCGCTTTATAAGCGCGCCCTATAATTCTAATGTCCCTCAATTGCCTTCCGCAATCCGTCTCCATTCTCCCGCCACCAACTGTAGAGAATAGAAATATCGGTACCGATGCAGAAATGCCGAACTCCCATATCGAGATAGTGTTTCGCGTCGTCGGGACTTCCAATTTCAGCGCGCGGCGGCACACCCATTTTAATGGAAGTCTTAAACACCTTTTCCTGCGCTTCACGGATTTCAGGAGCACCGCGCTGACCAGCCTTCCCGATACTCATCGAATAATCTGAACCACCCCACTGAATCATATCAACGCCTTCAACAGACAGCACCTCTTCAAGGTTTTCAACGGTGCCGCTCTTCTCGATCATAATGACAACGACGACATCACGGAGTGCCTGAATGTACTCCAAACCGCCACCATAACCCATGTAGGAAAATCGACGGGTTGCCACACCGTAGCTGCCACCATCTTCGGGGGTATCTGCCCGCGTAATACGAACGCATTCCTCGACGTCTTCAACATTCTGACAATCGGCGTAAAGCACGCTCTGGAATCCAGAACCGATTGCGCGCTGGGCAATGAAACCGCGCGGCTCTTGGTCAACCTTTATCATGGTCGAGATGTTATGCAGCTCAGCTGCCCTGCACAGGTTATCGAGATCGTGCAGATCAAACGGACCGTATTCCCCTACAAACTCGACGTAGTCATACATTCCTGTGTGCCCGATCGCCTCAACGATGGAGGGCCAAGTTGTATGAATATGCGTGCCGACAGTGGGTTTGTCAGCGTTTAGTAATTCTCGAAAGGTATTTTTTCTCATCACTTTCTCCTCTGTTTTAAGTGTAGGGCGTCCTTCTGAATACAGGCTTGCAAGCTGCGCCCTAAAGCAAACCTACGTTAACATTAGCAGAGATTTACACTTTTTTCAACAACTTTTGACAGCATGTTTCGGGCTGCCAGCTACACCAAAAAACGCTTGCTTCTCGACCTCATTTCTGTTAGACTTGTATTATCCAACTCGGATTTATCAATTTATTCAAATCTCCTTCCGTCAAGGCATAACGGGGGTTTCTCATGAAAAACTTGATTACACTGCCAACCAACTTTGATGATTACCTGACAATCGAAAACGCCGACCTCCGTTTCGCGGAGGCGACCGATGTTGCAGAACGTGTCATCGGAGCAGGCGTAGAAATTTATCCAAACATGGATCACGCGGCGATCTTCTGCGATCCGCCACATATTGTTGCCGATGGTTTGAAGCAGCTTGGTTACGTTAATGGATGGGATGCGCGATGTTATCCATCACCTGTTGATGGTTGCGATTATATTAATGTTTCTGCGCAATTATCCGCGGACAGCCCGGCACGCAGTGAAGGGTGGTTTGATTACGTCGCAGTCGTGCATCCGGTTGATAAACCTGCACTGCAACATATGCTTAGCCAAGGATATGGAAATCCGTTTATTCATCATCTGACATGGGGACTTGTGCCACCAGAACCCATCACCGTTGATGATTTTGAATATGCTAACCGGGTTGTGCCGTTTATGGTGGAAAAACGGAAAGTTATTGGCGATGCGATCGGCGATGCTCCCGGGACCCTAATTATCGCGTTGCCAGAGAACGTCCTAAGCCATCCGAAATTTGAAGCGTCTCTACCCACATGGCTCGGAGACCTTGACGAAGAGGAATATCAGGTTGAATCGATGCAAGGCGGCGGATTCCTGATTCAGTTTTTTGTGTTGACGGGTGGCAGGATCGAGGTAGCCTTGCGCGTTGACACAACGCAGACCTTTAACCCGAAAAGCGTCCATAAGATCTCGGAAGACGAAATTAGTGCCGTACAGGGAAAGTAACGAAAATTAATATCTGTCCAGTTTCGCTTGACGACAGAGATTTTGTAATATACTCAACATATTCTTACAAGAAACCTAAGCTGCCATTTAGTGGCTCGGTGCTTTAACAGCCGACCATGTTCTCGTGAGTTTCCCAACGCCAGATATATGCTCTTTCAGACGCGCTGTTGCTAACGCCCGACGAACCCCACTGAAGGAGACATCCTCTATCTGATAATAGTAGACGAGATTCGGGGCTGCGGTTGTATCGGTGAAATGGTATTTCCGCTGTTCGCTGCTGGTGCCGGCACCTTGGATTAGGGTGGTGTTGACGATTTTGTATCCGCCTTTTTTATCCTCGCTCCGCAGGATGTTGAAACCTGCGTTGTTCAACTCGGATTCGGTCGTCCATGTAATAACGACGCTGCCGCTGCCTGTGTCGCGATGCGGACGGAAACTGGAAAGTTCGACAGGTAATGGACTGCCGAGTCGATAGCCGGGAGTGCCTCTGTCATCGCCATTCCCATAATATGTGGCACCCACACGGCTCTTATCTGCCTGTCGCCACGCCTCTGGAACTCTGCCAGGCGTAGGTGCGTCCGACTTACCGTCTTGCTGATCGAGTCTGAAAGGTTCGCCGTATTGGCGCACGAGTGGACGACGTACTGACGGGTCAGGTTCTGGGAACTTCCACAAAGCGGTAGGTTTAGCAACGCCTACGCTCAAGTTGCCTGCTTCGTCAACAACGATATCATCATTGTCAAGTTGTGGATTTCTTTTATCTGTTAGTTTCAGATAGAAGCCTTCAGGATTGAGCAGCAAAATCCGTCTGTTGCTAGGTCTCAACTGATGTTGATGCTGTTGGTAGAGGTTATAGATTCGGTTCTCCGAGACGTTGGTTGAGGCACGCTTAAAGACGAGTAAGAGCGTCTGATTCGGCAGAATGATTGCTGTATTGAGCGGCACGCGACCGCTCACGTAAGTGAATCCGCCGTTTTCAAGGTTGCGTATTTCCAACTCCCAACCTTCAAGGTTGACCGCCTCAGTCAATGAACTGTTGTAGATTTCAATCCATTGGGCTTGATTTCGCTGGTGTCCTGCGTCCGACATGATCTCGCTGAAACTCAACTCACCGACACTGAATTCGTCATCAGCGAGAGGTGTTCTTGTGTCTTTATCGTCTATGCGAGTTTTGAGCGCAGTGTTGTCATACCCTGGTGTGCCCGGAGAAACGCGCAGATCTGCATTGGGGTCGTAACCGATGCCCCCTTGCATGCCGACTTCCGCCCAAGCATCTATATGATGTCCGTCATCTCTTTGATACCGGAGGCGTGCCCAAGTCGTATTAAGGGAGCCAAACGTGGGGTTATCTCCGAAATTAGCGACATCTGTGGGAAAAGGTTGTCCTTTTCGGGGCCAGAAGTCTGTGTTGTACGTGCTGGATGTATCGGTGAAAAACCCATTGCCAGCGTAATCTGCGATGGCGAGGTCTTTTCCGTTTTTGTCCGATTCACTTCTAAGAAGTAGGACGAACTTCCCGGTGTTTGGTAGGTCGAGATCAGGGTCAACAAAATACTTATGTGTCGTACCATGTGTCTTAGGTGTTTCTGGGTCTTGAATATCGACCGCGCCTGCAAGCGTTGTTCGGTGTGGGTGTTGTGTTTGCAGAAGCAGAATCTCACCCGGAGGCATCTCGTAATCTGGCAGATCTACCAAATCTGCATCCTCGCCTACACCAGTCACAATACTCAGTTCCCAGTTTTCTATGTTCACTGACGAGCGGCTTATATTTTTCAACTCAACCCAGTCGTGGTTGTGGTGTGAAGTATCATTGCGAACTTCATTGATAACGATTTGATCGGAACGGACAGATGTTTTTAGGGGTGGACGAAAGAACATGTCTGTGACATGCTGTGTGCCGGGTGTAGCGATGTATGGCACTGATATGTTGGTATTTCTCCTACCGAGTTCGGGAGTTGCTTTCCAACTTGCCTTATATGCCCCCGGGGGGACACTTATCTCTTGTAATGTCCCGTTAGTCTCTTGCGGATAAATAATGTTCCGATACGCAGATACGACATTGACATACGGACGTCTACCACTCCTTCCTGGTAAGTTCCATTTTCCCAAATGTAAGTTACTGATGGCGTCTAAAACATGCAAAGAATCGTTGTTTGGAAGTTGAATGTTAACATCAGAAGGTGTGATAACGTCTCTGTGTGGATGGTTCTCAAAAGGCGTGAAGAGCAGATAGAGTTGAAGGGTAATCGGAATGCTGATCTGCGGACTATAGAGTTCAATCCATTGTGAATTGGTTTTCTCACTGTGACCTGCGTCAGTTCCCCACATGATTTCGCTGATGACGATATCGTGTTTTCTGAGATTTCGGTTTGTCGTCACGAGTTCAAGTGTTCCGCCAAACTTAAAAAATATCTCCAAATCCGGCATGGACTCAGTAATTTGGTTATATTGTACATTCGCAGTGATGCCAGTGTCTACTTTTGTTGCTCTACCATAGACGATAAAGGTATTTGGCAGAAATCCGGGGGCAGAAGGGCGAGGTAGGGATATTAACTTCTGTTCCTCGGACTGTGGTGTGGCTGTTTGAGGGAAACAGAGGATGGCAATGATCAGTATCGCTAAACTTCTGAAGAACAATGTCAATTGACTCGGTAGCACTACAACCATACTCCTTCGTAGAAAAAGGTGGCGCAGTTAGAAACTGCACCACCAAACAATCGCAATAAGGGATAAATCCTATCGGGCAATCTCAACTGGGAACTCGCTACTATTTCAAGATTACCATTTTGCGAAGTAGTGAAGCATTATCCGCTTCGAGTTGATAGAAATAGATACCACTAGCAACACATTCACCGACATTGTTTCTACCGTCCCAATAAGCGGCGCGACTTTGGCTCGTGTAGTAGCCTTCTCGCTGATGTCCAAGGTCTAACTGGCGCACGACCGTGCCACTGACGTCATAAATAGTAATCCGCACGTTACTAGCGCTTGCCAAGTGGTAGGGGATCCAAGTCTCTGGATTGAATGGATTCGGATAGTTTGGCAAAACCATCGTCTTTTTTGGACGCGTTGATGCCAAAATACTCTCGATCATAGCGATTGCCCGTAGATACTTCGGGGAACCATCGCTATTGGCACGTAAAATGTTAAGTTGCGCTTGTAGTACATCCCGATCTAATGTCTCGAATTTTACTTCGTCTAAGAAACTTAGGATATCGCCATTTACTGAAGGCGCAGCACCCTCAACAGCGGGTTCGTCAATGTTATCCGTCACAAGGAGTAGGTCATCGGCATCAACATCACCATCGCTATCAACATCTGTGCGAGTGTTTACGATATTATCTCCGGTTTGACCGATTGCTGCTGTGACAAGTGCTGAATCCGTATTATTCACATTCCCATCCTCATTGACGTCCCAAGGTGGATATTCAGAAACCTCTATATCTATCCTCAGATTCCCACCATTGGATCTAAGGAGTGGATAAAGCGGGGATGTATCCAAAATCGGATTTCCGCGGATGACTAACCTCGTTAATCCTGTCAATTCGGACAGGGTACTTACGTCAGTTATGCTATTTCTACGGAGATTCAAATAGGTCAGGTTCGTTAGATTCTTAATCACAGTGATAGTGCTGACGCTATTGTTACGGAGATCTAACCGTGTTAGGTTTGTTAGATTCTCAAGTGCGGCAATATCAGTAATCTGATGCGATATAAGATTCAACGTCTGAAGATTTGTTGCGTGATCCAGACCAGTGAGATCAATGATACGTTCCGATTTTTTCAAAGTCCAAGCACTACGCGAGAGATATGTCAGATTTTCCATGCGACTCTTGGTGATAACAGTCTCTTCACTTAAATCGAGTCGATCACGGATTACCGATGCAAGCGTCGCATCAGGTATCTCTACAGCTGTATCCAGCAAAATAGAGACAGTTTTTTGTGTTGCCGCGGTATTCGCGTTGTTTGCAGAGTCGGTTGCGACACTGGCAGCGACGTTGAAGGTGACATCGCCATCTGTTGTGGGGGTAATCGTAGCAGAATAGGTGATATTATCTGTCGTGGAGAAGGACGTGATTGATGACGTTGCGGACCCACCTAAAACAAGTTCATCTTGCTCGAAGCCTGATACGACTTCCGAGAAAACGACCGATACATCAAACGCACCATTTTGGGTCCCCAATGGGACACTGAAGCTGACTCGTGGCGGTAAATTCACAGTGACTGTTTTTTGTGTTGCCGCGGTGTTACCGCTATCTTCGGCGTCGGTTGCGACACCCGCAGGGATGTTGAGTATCACATTGCCATCCGTTGTGGGTGTAATTTCTGCTGTGTAGATGATATTATCTGTTGTGGTAATCGACGTGACCGTTGCGGTTGAGCCGCCACCTAATGTAATATCGGATTCCTCGAAACCTGATACAGCTTCCGTGAATGAGATCGTCACTTGAAAGGCGGCGTTCTGGGTACCCGTGGGAACGAATATTTCAACGCCGGGGCTACTGTTGCTGGTTCGAAATGCGGCAATTTTCAGTGTTAATCCTGAGCGCGCTTGAAGATCACTACGCGTCTGACGATTCGCAGCGGTATCAGCAATCGGATTCGATTTGATATTCAACACTGTCAAGGCAGACAAGTCTTCCAAACCGCTTATATCACTGATATAGTTGGATGTCAGATACAACTTCTCTAAACCCGTTAAACCTTTGATCACGCTGATTGAATTGATTCTATTACCTGAAAGAATCAATTCCGTGAGATTCGTCAAGTTCGCGAGAGGCGTGGTGTCACTAATCGCATTGCCACGAAGATTCAACGACTGAAGATTCGTCGCATATTCCAGACCGGTGAGGTCATAGACGCGTCGTGTAGATGATAGTCCATCTGCCCTGTAGGTGAAGCTCGTCAAACTTTCCATTTGACTCTTAGTAATAGACGCGCCTGTGTCCAAACTGAACTGATTACGGAGTGCCGCAGCAAGATTTGAATCTGGTATCTCTACGATTGTATCCATCGAGACAGAAACAGTTTTTTGAGTTGCAGCAGTATTTGGGTTATTAGCGGGGTCGGTTGCGACGTCGGCTGCGACGTCAATATTAATTGTGCCACTCGTTGTTGGTGTGATTGTAACAGTATAGATTTTGTTGTCTTCTGTGGTGAACGCTGTAATCGACGCCGTTGCGGTGCCAGAGAGTTTCACATCTGTTTGCTGAAAATCTGATACTTCCTCGGTGAAGGTAATGACCACATCGAATGCAGCATTCTGTGTCTCAGACAGCACAGAAATACTTACTTCCGGTGCGGTTGTATCAGGTATCCCACTTGCAAAGTTAATCACATTACAGATTAATAATAATACAACAAAAGAAAAAGAAAAGCGTTCCATGATTTACCTCCAAAAATCTAAAGAATAGTATGAATTTTTACAATTTAAATAGATTGTGATTTACTAACTTCTACAAGCATAAAGTCCATAGTAGCACATTCATTCCACGTGGGAGCGTGTCATGTAATGGCTACTATGAACTAAAATCAAGGACGTATAAGCCTAAATTGCCTATACAGACTATTTAAGAATTACCATTTTTTGGAGTAGCGAAACATTATCCGCTTCGAGTTGATAGAAATAGATACCACTAGCGACGCTTTCACCGACGTTGTTTTTTCCATCCCAATACGCTGCACGACTTTGGCTCGTGTAGTATCCTTCTCGCTGAAGTCCGAGGTCTAACTGGCGCACGACCGTGCCACTGACATCATATATCGTGATCCGCACGTTACTGGCATTTGCCAGATGATACGGTATCCAGGTCTCCGGATTGAATGGATTCGGATAGTTTGCAAGCAGTTGCGTCTGCTTCGGACGCGTTATCGCTAAAACTCCCTCCAGTATAGCGATCGCACGCTTGTATTTCAGCGAACCGTCGCTTTCAGCCCGCAAGGTGTTCAGATATGACTCCAGCATCCCTCGATCGAGTCCCTGAAGCGTCTCTTGATCCAGCACTGCGAACAACCCACTGTTTGAAGGGGATGCCTCATCTGCGCTGATATGATCCGTTACGAGTGTGAGATCGTTCTGATCGACCGTGCCATCACTGTTGACATCGGTGCGTGAGTCTACTATAGCGTTTCCGGTTTGCCCTAAGGCAGCGGTAACGAGTGCTGAGTCAGTCGCATCCACGCTCCCATCCTCATTGACATCCCAAGGTGGATATTGGGAAACTCTAATGTCCACGTAGGTCAGAGCAGCTTGTGGACTATAAATCATTCGGTAAAACGGGGATGTATCAAGAAGCGGATTTCCCCAGATGGATATACCTTGTAACCCTGTCATCGTTTCGAGTGGACTTACATCCGTTATTTGATTGAACCTGAGATTCACGTAGTTGATGTTCGTTAGATTCACAAGCCCAGTAACGTCAGTTATACCATTGCTACTGAGATTTAACTCTCTGAGTTCTGGTAGTTCCTCAAGCGCAGTGAAATCCGTTATACTGTTGTTATAGAAATTTAACCTCTTCGCATTTGTCGCATGTTCAAAACCGGAGAGGTCGCTTATTTTTTCATGGTTAGGAGAACGAGAAGCATAATAAACTAGGCGTAACATTTGAGTCTTGGTGATGTCCTCGTCGTCATCCAAATCCAGCGTATGACGGATTTCTCTTGCGAGATTCGCGTCTGGGAACTCTATGACGAAATCCAGATCCACAGACACAAGATCAGATGTCGCGGTGGTGTTTGGATTGTTTCCTTCATCGGTTGCGACACCAGCAGGGACACTGATAGTCAAATCTCCCTTCAAGGTCGGCGTAATCCGAATGTTATAGACAGAAGTACTCTGTCCGCTTAACATCTCGATTTGTGCCGTTGCGGTGCCACCTAACGCAATATCTTCCTGGATGAAACCTGTCACCGATTCCGAGAAGATGATTTTCACTTTAAACTCACCGTACTGGGGTCTTGATGGAATATTGAAACTGACCTGTGGTGGCAAATCCACAGCGACTAACAGTGTTGTCGCGGCAGTACTTCCGTTTCCAGCTGCATCTGTTACCGCATCCTCGGGGATATCAATCGTGATATTTCCGGACACTGTTTCGGTCGGTGTGATCGTTGATGTATAAAGCTGCTCGTCTACTGAATCCTGTTGCGGATCCGTGATCTCAGCAGACAAACCGCCTAACACAATGTCTGAAGCATCAAATCCAGAAATTGGTTCTGTGAAGGTGAAGGTCACCTCAAACGCGTCATTCTGGACGCCTGATGTAACCGATATTTCAACATTGGGGTCAGTTTCGTCATCAACAAACGAATCTATTCTGAAATCTAAGCCTGGACGTTGCTGCAGAATATCACGCGTTTCGCGATTCGCAGCGGTATTAATAATAGGATTGTCCCGGAGAGTCAGGAATGTCAACATCGTTAGGTTTTCAAATACGCCCCCGCTTATATGCTCGATGTTGTTTTTCCAAAGGGATAATACTTCTAAGTTCGTTAATTCGGTAAGCTCACTGATTGTCGAAATGTGCCTATTATTCCCAAGGTTCAGATCTGTAAGATTTGTTAGATTCGCGAGAGGCGTGATGTCTGTGATCCGATTGCCACGAACATTCAACGTCTGAAGATTCGTCGCATACTCCAAACCTGTCAGGTCTTGGATGCGTCGGGTACTTCGCCGATTTTGACCTTCGTATCTTATAGATGTCAAACTTGCCATTTGACTCTCAGTAACAGACTCGTTTGCATCTAAACCGAGTGTGTTACGGAGTGTCCTCAATAGGTTCAGATCGGGGATCTCGACGAATAAATCGACAGCCACAGTCCGTGGTAGCGCAGCTGTATTTTGGAGATTGGCAGTATTATCCGTTGCGACGCCTGTATCGACGCTGAATGTGATATCTCCGTATGTTATGGGTGTAATCGTAGCAGTATAGGTGATGTTATCTGTCGTTGGGGTGAACACGACGGTTGCGATTTCGGGCGGATCTAAGACTAAGTCGGTGTTATCGAAATCTGACACGGCTTCCGTAAAGACGACAGAGACATCAAAGGGTTCATACTGTATATCTGACGGAACAGTCACACTGACGTTTGGTGGTAAATCGACAGAAACAGTCTGCGTCGTCGCATTGTTTGGTGTGCCAGTATCATTGGTCACTGCCCCCGCCGGCACATTGATCGTGACATCTCCGGGTGTTGTGTTCGTCGGCGTGACGATTGCGACATAACGCATCGGGTTCGTCGAGTCTGGCGTCCATTGAGTTATAGTTGCGGGTGTGCCGCCGAGGTCTACATCGTTTTCGTCGAAATCTGACACGCTTTCGTTGAAGACGAAAGATACCTCAAACGAATCATTCTGAACACCCGATGGCACAACCACGCTGACTTCCGGTTCAGGAACATCAACAGGAACTGTCCATGTTCTTGTTGTAGCCGTGTTTTCGTTGCCTGCTGTATCGGTTGCTACACCTGCAGCAACGCTGAAGATGATATCGCCATCTATCACAGGGGTAATCTCCACTGTATAAGTGGGGGCATCTGTTGCATCAAAATCTGTGATTTTTGCTGTTCCTGTCCCACCTAACGTAAGGTCTCCCTTAACGAAATCTAACACTTCTTCGTTAAAGACGACAGAGACATCAAATGGCACGCTCTGTGTCCCCTCAGGCACAGTAATACTGACGACATACGGGGCATCAATATCTATAGGAACCGAGTTGGATGTTCCAGCGGTATTCAGGTCATACGCGGCATCTCTTGCGACGCCCGCAGCGACGCTGAAGGTGAGGGAGCCACTGCTCGAAGGTGTAATCGTAGCCGTATAGCTGATGTTATCAGTTGTCGTGAACTCTGTTGATGTAATAGAGGCAATCGTCGAGGGGTTTAAGTCGAGTTCTGCCTGCTCGAAACCGTACACTTCTTCAGTGAAGACGACATCGACATCAAACGGATCGCTCTGTGGCAGCGATGGAACATTGAAGCTGACACCCGGTTCAACAACAGGACCTATGCCTCCAGGAGGCACCAAGTCGTCTATAAGGACTTCTACAGACCTGGCATATAGGTCCGCCAGTGTGTTCCTATTCGTATTGTTATCCCAAACGGGATTTACCGTGAGATCGACCTTCTCTAAGCTGTCCAATTCCACTAAAGCACCAATCGTGCGAATGCTATTTTCCCTGAGAAATAACTGTTCCAGATTTACCATATCAGAGAGATGACTAATATCAGAAATGTTATTATTCTTAAGAACTAACAGCCACAGATTTACCATATCAGAGAGATGACTAATATCAGAAATGTTATTATGCTCGAGAGCTAACACCTGCAGATTTACCATATCGGAGAGATCAGAAAGATCTGTGATGTCATTGTTCCCGAGAAATAACATATTTAGGTGCGTCATACCCGATAGGTAGTCAGTAATATCAGTATCATCAATGCTATTATCAGTGAGTGAGAGTCTCTTTAAATTCGTCAAATCCGATAGGATAGAAAAATCAGTGATGTTATTCGACTCGAGATATAAGTCGGTTAGATTCGTTAAACTCGCCAAATCAGCAATATCATCGATGCTATTTCTCCCGAGACTTAAGATAGTTAGATTCATCAAATTCCCTATAACAGTAATATCTAAAGCAATAGTAGAATCGTAGTTATTGTCATAGAGATTTAAATGCCTTAACTCGCTAAAATTAGATAGCACACTAATATCAGAGACGTTATTCCCACTGACATATAAGTGCGTTAGACTCGTCAGAGTTGATAGAACACTAATATCATTGATAGCATTCCCGGAGAGTCCTAATCTCTCCATATTCGTCAGACTTGACAGCGCACTAATATCATTGATACTGACGCCATTGTTCATGTTCGAAGAGATACTTAAGCGTTCTAAATTCACCAATGCTGATAGCGACGTAAGGTTGGTGGTGGTGATGTTATTCCAAGTCAAATCTAAGTCGGTTAGATTCCTCAAACCTGATAACGGCGTAAGATTCGTGATGTTATTAATCTGCAAATCTAACCATGTTAAGTTAGTCGCATATTCCAAGCCCGTGAGATTTGTTATTGGGCTGTGGTTTATGCCGTAATCATCTGTGGAACCCGCAGCATGTATGGACGTCAAGACCGTTAGATTGGGTTTGGTGAGCGTAAGGGTTGGGTTAAGGGCACTGAGTTCCGCTTCAACGGCTGCTCTGAGATTCTCATCCGGCATCCAGACTGTAGGATCTTCAGTAGTACGTGCATTTCTGTCGAGCCAACCATTAGGCACAATGTTCGTGGGTTTAGGTCCAAGCTCGAAGGGTCTTAAATCTTGGTATTCAAAATCTTGTGCGTCTGCGGTTGGGAGCACGACAGCCAAGAGAAACAAAACAATAAATAGCCCAGAATAACGACTTATTTTCGTTATGTTCATAGTTCTTGCAATTTCCTTTTTATTCTTGCCCGACGCACTGGAATAGTGTATAGGGCAGATTAACATATACCCCAGTTGAAGAAAGGGGCTTACTCTAAGGTAAAATCAACTGTCCGAAATCACCAATTTAGGCGGTATACGTAGATTGCTATCAACGTAAAAACCAAATACAGCAATACAAAACGAAAATCAACTAATATGTAATAATTATTTTATATTAACTGTTATAATTTAAACCAAATTAGCCACATAAAAATGCTTTAATTCACCATAAACGCATAATTAGCGACAAATGGTTTCCACTTCAAATATGTGATTATAGGACTTTATCAGTCTTTCTGCTTACTTAAGAATCAACATCTTCAGAAGAACAACACATTTCGGATGATGTCCTACGGTCTTCAATCATACGAATTGTTCTCAGATATTTTCTCTCAAGTAAACATATCTTTGATAGTCTTCACTACTTAAGACACAATTTAGCATCTAAAAACGTGCATAAGACAAAAAAAATATTGGTTAAATATGATTTATATACTTCCCATGAGAGGTGTTAGACTTGTGCACCTCCCGCCGATTCTCAATCAATCCTTTGATGTCTATTCGCCTCTGAGAATTTCCTGATTTAGGTGTTCTTGATCTTTTTGCAAACGCTTTCGGGCGCGCTGGAGTCGGCTCGTAACCGTGTTTACGGATACACCTAAGAATTTGCCGATCTCTTTCGTGTTCATTTCACCGAGGTAGTAAAGGGTCATAACTTTCTGCTCGTTTTCCGGTAACTTTTCCAACAGATTTTCAACACGCTGATAGCGAGCTTCAGTTGCTGCTCGCTCGCGTTCCTCTAACGTATAATGGATGTAAGAAGATTTTTCTATTTCACTTGCTGGTGTCTCCTCCACTGATTGTACAGTCGATTTGTTCCTTTGAAGCCAGTTAATGCAGAGCCTATTCGCAATGGTATACAACCATCGAGCAAACTGACTCAGATTCTTGAGTGTGGAAAGATTTGTAAATGCTTTGAGGAAAGTGTCCTGCGTAATCTCCTCAGCGAAGTGAAAATCGCCAATCTTTTTCCACACGAAGGCATGGATGCTTTTCTGATACTTATGGACTAAAATGTTGAACGCCATATCATCACCAGCTAAAACATCCTTAATCAGTTGAATCTCATTTTCTCTTTTCATGTGACAGATCGTTCCTAATGACTCCTAATAGTACATGATGTTAGCTCTGAAAAATTGTTACTAATATCGCAAAGATTGTATTTCTGGAAACTACTAAGCGACTATAGTAAAACCAATAAATAACTGGACATTTTAATACCTGTAAGAACGGTATCCAACTTCGACTGTCAGTAGGTTCATCCCCTCACTCGCGAGAGTTCCTAAACTAGCAAGTCTCAATGCAAAAGTCATTTAAGACCGTATAAATTAATTTAAAAAATAATATTATAATTATTTTATTACGGTCCTATATGATATTTAGCAAGTTTCGTGCCAATTCTACCCAGAAAGTGCAATATTTACCTTATATCCGTGAAATACTAAGCACATTTTGCATCATAAAACACAGTTAACGACCAAGTTTTCAAAAATATTGCACGGTCTGATTTTTTTTAAAACTATCTCGCTGAATGGATAAAAATCTATTTCTAATCCTTTTTTTTTGCGTTAATATGCAAAATTTGCAATATAATTCACAAGAATTGAAAGAACTACGCAAAAATTGACTTTTTTTTAGGGTGCTCCATATGTACAGGTGCACATGTCGCATATCGCTCATGTTTAGGAGTGTTTCAATCTGTAAATCTTATGGATGGAAAGTTGGTGAAGTCTGGCTTACGGTGAGTGTTGAACGGCGGTTGGACGAAGCACATTTGTGTGAAAATAAACTCCACACTGATAGTGTAGTTCAACCAATCACACAATACGATAAAATACCCTATCAAATATGATAGAACAAACAGTGTAGTTTTTCTCAGATATCTATATTTTTCCAAATCTGATATAGTGCCTTCATTTGAGAAATAAATAATTTGCAATTAAAGCATAAATATGGTATTATAATTAAATAATAGAGTGTTGATACCTATAAACCTTTTTAATCCAATCCTGAGAGGTTGAAAAAAGGATGCAAGATCGCATTTTGAATCGAAATTGTAAATCGGAATCGGCTGGAGATGGCTTTCTCGTCACATCAGACGGGAGGGCTTTTATTTTTTAAGAAAACTCACAAATAAACTGATACAGGACGAAACAATGGAAATGCGCGAAAAAGCACAAGTGATGAACACCGAAGAAATTCGTCGCGCCCTGCTTAGAATCGCTCACGAAATTTTAGAGCAAAATCACAAGCACATCGGAGATCTTGTACTCGTTGGTGTTAAGAGTAGAGGTGATATTCTCGCCCATCGTATCGCCGAAAACCTTGAACGCATCGAAAACATTGAAGTCAATGTCGGTGCCATTGATGTCACGCTCTATCGCGACGACATTAATCTCCATGAGACCCAGATCCAAGTGAATAGTACTGAACTTCCTTTCAACGTTACCGGCAAGTGGGTCATCTTGGTAGACGAGGTCATCTACACAGGACGCACAGTTCGCGCTGCGATGGATGCACTGATGGATTTCGGTAGACCCGCAGCAATCCAATTGGCTACTCTGATCGACAGAGGGCATCGTGAATTGCCAATTGCCTCTGATTATGTGGGTAAAAATGTGCCGACCTCTCGAAAAGAGTTTGTTCGGGTGAAGCTTGCCGAAGAAAGTGGAGTAGATGCAGCAATAATTTATGAAAGAGAGGACGAATGAGCGACGCGTTTATCACTAATGGGCAGATCATCGATCCAGCCAATAATATTAATGAAGTCGGCGATCTCTTTATTGCTGATAGCAAGATTGCTCAAGTCGGTGATAAGGAAAAATTCTTGGAATCCCACACCGCTGATGTGTACGACGCAACGGGTCTGACTGTTGTTCCGGGCTTAATCGATATGCATGTCCATCTCCGTGAACCCGGATTTGAGCACAAAGAGACGATTGCCACCGGGACGGCAGCAGCGGCAGCAGGTGGGTTCACGTCGGTCGCCTGTATGGCAAATACATCACCAGTGATAGACACACCTGAAAAGATTGAACAGATTTACGACATCGCTCGTGAGACTGCTCAGACCAATGTCTTCCCTTTCGGTAGTATTACCAAGGATCTTGCTGGTAATGAGCTTACGGATATGCGGGGGATGCATTCTGTTGGGGCAGTCGGCTTTAGTGATGATGGCGTTACTGTCATGAATTCCGCTCTCATGCGCGAAGCTCTCGCCTTGAGTGCAGAACTTGGGTTTCCAATCATGGTTCATTGTGAAGAGCATAATCTCAACGCCGATGCGGTCATGAATTTGGGAGAGACTTCCCGAAAATTAGGTCTCATCGGTAGTCCAAACGCCGCAGAGGATATTATTGTGGCACGCGATATTATGTTAGCAGAGTTGACAGGTGGGCATCTTCACGTTCTTCACGTCAGCACAGCGGGTGCCGTTGATTTGATACGCCAAGGGAAAAACCGAGGTGTTCACCTGACCGCCGAGGCATGTCCACATCACTGGATCCTCACCGACACAGAGGTGGAGAAACAGGGAACAAATGCTAAGATGCATCCACCTCTACGTACACAAACCGATATTGACGCAATTATTGAGGGTTTAAGCGACGGAACGATTGATGCAATTGCGACCGATCATGCACCGCACGCCCCTTCGGAAAAAGCATTGGGTATGCTCGATGCTCCGAACGGGATTACCGGCTTGGAAACGTGTCTACCCCTTGTGTTTACATATCTTGTCCAACCCGGACATCTTACGTTGTCAGAGGCGATTGCAAAGATGACTTCGATTCCAGCAAATATACTTGGCATTGACCGTGGGACACTGTCCGTCGGGGCAGTCGGAGATGTCACCGTCATTGATGTCAACGCTGTCAATGAAGTTGACGTCCAAAAATCTTGCTCAAAAAGTCAAAACACACCTTTCGCAGAATGGGAACTTAAAGGCTGGAAGGCGATCACACTTCGAGAGGGAAAAAAAATATGAAAGCAATTCTGGCATTAGCCGATGGAACAGTTTTTGAGGGCGAGCAGTTTGGTGCAACAGGCGAAACAGTCGGAGAGGTTGTTTTTAACACCAGCATGACGGGTTATCAGGAAGTTCTGACCGATCCCTCCTACAAAGGACAAATCGTCACAATGACATATCCGTTGATTGGCAACTACGGTTGCAATGAAGACGATGTTGAATCCATCGGTCCACAGGTAGAGGGGTTCGTAGTTCGCGAATACAGTGCCTACTATAGCAATTGGCGTTCAAAATGGAGCTTAGATGCCTATCTGGCAGATCACGATATCATCGGTATTCAAGGGATCGATACCCGTGCACTCACGCGTCGTCTCCGAGTACACGGCGTCATGAATGGATGTCTCTCTACAGAAGATCTGAACCCTGAGTCTCTCATCGCGAAAGCCAAAGCGTGGCACGGTTTAGTCGGTTGGGATTTGGTGCAACGCGTGACATGTCCGAACCCATACGCATGGCAGTACCAAGAGAATAGCGAGGTCAATTCTAAATATCGCGTTGTCGCTCTCGATTTCGGTATCAAATACAATATCTTACGTCAACTCACCGAACACGGATGCGAGGTTCAAGTTGTGCCAGCGAAAACGACCGCTGAAGAGATCCTCGCTGCAGAACCAGATGGCGTGTTTTTATCGAATGGTCCGGGCGATCCAATGCCAGTCGGTTATGCAATTGAGACAATACAAGGGTTAATGGGCAAAGCACCACTTTTCGGTATCTGTTTAGGGCACCAACTTTTGGGGCTTGCTCTCGGCGGAAAAACATTCAAACTGAAGTTTGGACATCGAGGTGCAAATCAACCCGTTAAACATTTTGAGACTGACCGGGTTGAAATCACCTCACAAAATCACGGATTCTGTGTTGACATCGATTCGCTACCGAACAGCGTTGACGTTACACACATTAACTTAAATGATGACACACTTGAAGGGATACAACATCGGGAGTATCCCATTTTTTCTGTGCAGTATCATCCGGAGGCATCTCCGGGTCCACACGATGCGAGTTACCTTTTTTCACGCTTTACAGAAATGATGGAGGAAGAGAGTCGTCAGTAGTCAGTTAGAAGTGTTATCTTCCAAACGAAAACCTCTTGATTGAGGACTGATAAGTGATAACCTAAAATTAATCATGCCAAAGCGAACAGATATAAACAAGATCTTAATTATCGGATCCGGTGCGATTATCATTGGCCAAGCGTGTGAGTTTGACTACTCTGGAACGCAGGCATGCAAGGCACTCAAAGAGGAGGGGTATGAAATTACCCTCGTCAATAGTAACCCTGCTACTATCATGACCGACCCGGATTTCGCAGATCAGACGTACATTGAGCCGATTACAGCAGACACCGTGGAACTCGTCATTGCCAAAGAGCGTCCGCAGGCATTGCTACCGACACTCGGCGGGCAAACTGCCTTGAACGTGTCTGTTGAACTCGCGGAATCCGGTGTCTTAGATAAGTATGAGGTTGAACTCATTGGTGCGAAATTGCCAGCCATTCAAAAAGCAGAGGACCGCGGTCTCTTCAAAGAGGCGATGATAAAAATCGGATTGGCAGTTCCTCAGAGCGGTATTGCACATTCCACGCAAGAGGCTCTCGACCTCGTTAAAGATATTGGCTTCCCAGCAATTATTCGTCCGGCATTCACGCTTGGTGGTACGGGCGGTGGAATCGCTTACAACATCGAAGAATACGAAAAAATGGTCACGGCAGGTCTCGCCCTAAGCCCAATTAATGAACTACTTATTGAAGAATCTGTCATCGGTTGGAAGGAATTCGAGTTGGAGGTAATGCGAGATGGGTCAGACAACGTCGTTATCATATGCTCCATTGAAAACGTGGATCCTATGGGAGTCCACACCGGCGACAGCATTACTGTTGCACCTATCCAGACACTGACTGACAAAGAATATCAATTAATGCGGGATTCAGCGATTAAAATTATCCGCGAGATTGGTGTTGACACGGGCGGTTCAAATATTCAATTCGCTGTTGACCCCAAAACAGGCAAACAGGTCGTCATTGAGATGAACCCGCGCGTCTCCCGCAGTTCTGCGCTTGCTTCAAAAGCCACCGGATTTCCAATCGCTAAAATCGCTGCGAAATTGGCTGTCGGATATAATTTAGACGAAATTCCGAACGACATTACGGCTGAAACGCCTGCCTGCTTTGAACCGACTATTGATTACGTCGTGGTGAAAATTCCGAGATGGGCATTTGAAAAATTCCAAGGGACCGACGAAACACTCACAACACAAATGAAATCCGTTGGCGAAGCAATGGCAATTGGTAGAACTTTTAAAGAAGCACTACAGAAAGGGTTACGGTCATTGGAAACCGGATGGTTTGGACTGGACAACCACCCACTTGAAGAACTCCCGCTATCTGAACTCCCAAGTAAACTGAGTATTCCTAACGTCAAACGAATTTTTTATATCAAAGCTGCACTCGCACGTGGAATGAGTATTGAAGAGATTCACGCCTACACACACATTGATCCGTTTTTCCTCTACAATTTGAAGGAGATTGTTGACTTTGAAGAGACTTTGTCGGAACCCGATGCGCGGCAACACGTAAGTCAACACCTGCAAAACGCTACCCCAAATCACATATCACAAAACGGGGAAACTGACGGAGTACTCACAAAGAGACTTTTACAGCAAGCCAAGCAATTCGGATTTTCCGACCGGCAATTAGGCGACATTTATGAAGTATCCGAAGAAGCCATCCGTGAATGCCGAAAAGGTCTCGGTATTGAAGTGACTTTCAAAACCGTTGACACTTGTGCCGCCGAGTTTGAGGCAGAAACGCCTTACTATTATTCTACCTGTTCCAGTGAAGATGAGGTCCGTCCGTCTGATAGGGAGAAAATCATGATTCTCGGAGGCGGACCAAATCGTATCGGACAAGGTATCGAATTCGACTACTGTTGTGTCCATGCTGCCCTCGCACTCAAAACCGATGGCTATGAAACCATTATGGTGAACAGTAATCCAGAAACTGTTAGCACCGATTACGATACCTCCGACCGACTCTACTTTGAACCGTTGACGTGTGAAGATGTTCTCAATATTTATCATAAGGAAAAACCAACCGGTGTCATTGTTCAGTTTGGCGGGCAGACCCCGCTGAACCTTGCCATCGCTCTTAAAGAAGCAGGTGTACCTATAATTGGCACCAGTCCTGAAGACATCGCTCGCTCTGAGGATCGGAAACTCTTCAAAGCGGTGTTAGATGAAATCGGATTGATGCAAGCACCTAATGGGACAGCGACATCAAGTGAGGAAGCTGCCCCTATTGCTGCAGCACTCGGTTATCCTGTTATTGTGCGTCCGTCCTATGTTTTGGGTGGACGTGCCATGCAAATCGTTTACGACGAAGAACTCTTGCACGAATATATGCATTCCGCCGTTCAAGCCTCGCCTAAACATCCTGTACTTATCGACAAATACCTTGAAGAAGCAATTGAAGTGGATGTTGATGCGATATCCGATGGAAACCGAACTGTCATTGGTGGTATCATGGAGCATATTGAGGAGGCTGGTATCCATTCGGGGGACAGCGATTGCGTGTTGCCGCCTTATACGCTCGTAGATGAGCAGATTGAGAATCTAAAAACTTTCACCTACGCCTTAGCGAAAGCACTACGTGTGCGAGGTTTGATGAATGTCCAATACGCGATAAAGAATGACGAAATCTATGTACTTGAGGTGAATCCACGGGCATCTCGAACTATCCCGTTTGTTAGCAAAGCGATTGGTGTGCCGCTGGCGAAACTCGCAGCGCGCGTGATGGCTGGCAAAACACTCGCTGAACTTGGATTTACGCGCGAGATTGAACCTGCGCATTTCAGTGTCAAGGCACCGGTTTTTCCCTTTAACCGTTTCCCGGGTGCAAATACGCGACTTGGACCTGAAATGAAATCTACTGGAGAGGTAATGGGGATCGATACAGATTTCCCTCGCGCCTTCGCAAAAGCACAAAAAGCTTGCGGTTATACGCTACCGTTGGGTGGTAGGGTTTTTATCAGCGTTAGAAATAAAGACAAACGCGCAATTATTTTCATCGCCAAGAAACTTACAGATATGGGCTTTGAACTTATCGCCACGCACGGAACTGCTAAAGTGCTGCTTCGCAATGGAATGAAGTCAGAACTGGTCTTCAGTATCGGGAAAGGCAGACCGACTATTCACGATTACATCAAAAATCACGCTGTTGACCTGATTATTAACACGCCGACTGGGGACCTGCACCGCCCGAATGAACTTTTAATTCGCGAGATGGCGATAACACATGATATTCCGATTTTCTCAACTATCCCTGGCGCGTCGGCGGCTGTTCATGCTATTGATGCTCTGCAACGTGGAGATATTACCGTCACAGCACTCCAAGATTATTTCCAGATGCTTCAGTAGTTTCTTTTAACTATGATTATCGAACCGGATTCTTTGGTAACGGAATAAGCAGTGTTAAAGCAATTATAGTTAAAGATTCAGAAAGGATACACAAATGGAAAGCAACGACTCTATACAAAGAAACACCCGGTGGGTCCAAACCTTTGATCGGATTCTCGAAATGTTGAATCTTGATGCTGAGCGTCCCGTGAGTGTCTTGGAAATTGAAGATGGCAGGGAAGTTATTGTCGTACAACCGAACGCCTTTACGATTTCGCGCATTTATGCCACTGGCCGTCCTGACGGTATGCGTCCACACGGTGTAGATTCCTATTACGATTACTTTTTCGCAAAATTGCAGGCGTATGAAGAAGAACACGGAACTCGTGAAGGGTTCCAATTGGAGGCAGAGGAATGGCAAACTCTTTTTGAGGAATCCTTCCATCGCTATACGCGCTATCTTCTGTTTGCAGGCATCAAACGGTGGAAAGACGTACAACGTGATACGGCCGCAAATATCGCCGTAACGAATTTAGCGCGCCAATGTGCTGCATCAGATATTGCTTGGCAGAGTTACCAGTATAAAGGATATATGCTTATGATGCACAGCATTGCCAACGCAGAATTGAGTCTACAAGAAGACGATGCGGCAGCAGCCTTACAGCACATAGATACCGGTATTCGACAGATCGGGGAGTTTTGTGGTGAATGTTTACGCGAGGAACACGGGGAAGCAGAAAATATTACACGCGAACGCTACCTCAGCAACCTTATAGAGTTTCGTTCCGATTTGGAAGCACTTGATACAGAGGATACTGAGGCAGAAAGCGATGAAGAAGACATCTTGGCAGAATTGGAAAGATTATTAAATGAAGACGACGCGTAGCGTAATCTTCTCCTCTGTTAAATTTTTTGGCGAAGCGGTAAGGATAGTGAAGGATTAATCCCGCCCCTATATCTCTTCTTCCTCTAAGGGTGCTTGTACGAGAATGCCACCAAGGAACAGAAACGCGATGCCTCGGGTAAGCACGTGCAATTGTATACCAAAATCAAACAAGATAACACCCACTGGAAAGGCAACTACCGAAATAAAAAACAGATAGGAAGCAACCGGATTGCCCCATGAACTGAGCGCCGAACCATAACAGAGTGCTAACAGGACACACAAGAAAGCACCGGTCATGAAGAGTGCTTCTCCCCATTCTGCCCAGAGTGTATAGAGCGATGCCCCAATTGAAACAGTGGCAGACTTACTTGCTAATTCGGATAGTGCACGTAACGGAGCAGTCTGCGAACAGTGGGCTATTAATTCTATGATAAGCCACGATACAGCAAAAGTTGCGCCCAAGATGCTGCGTGTGCCCGCTTCTGAAGAAAGCAAGCCATAGCTGGCTAACAGGGTCGGAATAAGCAAAATAAGCGCACAAACACCTATGCCGTGAAAGATTCCTACTTTTCCGATAACTTTAAGCTGCTCCTCTGATGAGAGCGAGAAAATAGATGATAAATCAAAAAGAAACCAAACACTTGACGCGAGCATGAGGAAGCCACTCAAGATACCAGTGAGTCCACCAAGCCTATACAGCGAACTGAGCCTTTTATCCATTCATTCCTCCGAAAAAATTATGAATAAGATTCTTTATAGTGCACGTTATAAGCTCATAGTCTACCAAAATTCTTAACTTTATACAATATTTTTTAGTTGTCGGTTGTCGGTGTCAGTAATTATGTGGTGGATCGTAGTATTTGGTTAAGAGATAAAACGATTTTTGTGATATGACATCTGCTATCGAAACCGGTGGAGAACTAAATAGCCCTACGATTTAAGAATCACGATTAGAAACCTCTGATATTGTAGAAGGTGCTCCCACTATGGACACACAGAAAACTGTACTTATCGTAGATGCCGACCGAGTTGAACGAGAACTTGTTTGTGAAACATTAGCAGGCAAAGGTCTCCGTCTCGTTGTTACAGGCAACATGTATCAGGCATTTTATCATATTGAGCACCTGAAAGTAGATATTCTGATTGCCCAGTTAAAAGCAAGGCGAGTTGATGGATTAGCACTGTTAGAGGCAGTTGCACAGCATCACCCAGACGTCGGTGTTATTTTTATTACAGAACCAAATATCTTAGAAACTGACATCGGCATCAGAGCAATGCTTGCTTATAAAGATACCTATTTCCTATCAAAGCCGGTTAACCCTGTTCATTTAGCGGCTCTGCTGCATAAGACGCTCGAAAATCAACGTCTTACATTCGAGAATCGGCAGCTACAATTACAAATAGACGAAAATGAAGGTTTACGCCGTCTGACAGGCAAGTCCCCAGAAATCACCAAAATTCGAGAAATGATCGCCCAAATTGCGCCCACAAAAGCGACTGTGATGATTTACGGTGCGCGTGGTACAGGCAAGGAATTAGTCGCTCGCGCAATTCACCATCGGAGTTTGCGTCACGGTCCGCTCATAGCATTCAATTGTGCCACACTAAACGAAAACCTCGCAGAATCCGAACTGTTCGGTCATGAACGTGGAGCATTTAGCGGGGCATATAATCAACGCAAAGGGAGATTCGAACTCGCACATGGCGGCACCTTGTTTCTTGATGAAGTCTCGCAACTCAGTTTATCGAATCAAGCACGCCTCTTGCGAGTACTCGAAGAACGCGAATTTGAGCGCGTCGGCGGCGATAAAACGATTCAAGTTGATGTCCGAATTGTATGTGCCACAAACCATGATTTGGAAGAATCATCCAAAAGGCGTGAGTTTCTGCCTGACCTTTACGATCGACTTAATGTTGTACCCATCCACCTCCCTACGCTTCAGGAACGTATCGAAGACATTCCGCTACTCGTAAAAGATTTTCTTGAAGAATTTTGTCGACAGAACAGCAAATCTGGGGTAAGTCTTTCACCAGAGACTATTAGAACACTGATGAAATACGCGTGGCCCGGCAATGTTCGTGAATTGAAAAACTGCATTGAGGGTCTTATTGTGATGTCAACGCAATCCATAATCCAACAGATTGACTTACCGGAACGTATTCTCAAAGGGACCGGAATAGAGTTTTCAAATTTACTCTCAGTACCGGATGTCTGGGAATCTGTTGACACGACTGAAGAGAAGCAGCGTTTAAATGTGGAAGTCGGCATGTCGCTTGATGAGATCAACCGTGAAGCATTACGCGCAACTCTTGAGTCTGTAGACAATAACAAGGCAAAAGCAGCAGAAATCCTCAAGGTAAGCCGACGCACGATTCAGCGAAAATCAAAAGAGTATGGTTTGAGCGAGGAAGAGGAAATGTAGGCAAATATCGGTATTTCCCACAGGTGTCAAACGTAGAGACGGTATCAGCTTAATGTCCCTGAGACAACAGTTTCTGCTTATTTGCGTAAACCTGTTTGTAGTAATCTACGCGTTTTAACTGCCAAGCCGCTGCCTCGTCAATTATCATAATCGTTCGCGGATGCATCTGTAATACCGACGCAGGCACCTCTGCTGTAATAGGTCCCTCTACAGCGTGCGAGATCGCCTCCGCCTTTGATTCACCACTCGCCAGAAGCAGACACTGTTTTGCTTCCATAATTGTGCCCACTCCCATTGTAATCGCCATCTTTGGCACCGCGTCAACGACACCACCGAAATGCGGGGCGTTTGCCTCCAAGGTACTCTGTGTGAGCGTTTTAATGCGCGTCCGAGAACCAAGGGAAGAACTCGGTTCGTTAAAACCGATATGTCCATCTTTTCCAATGCCAAGTACTTGGATGTCAATACCACCAGCATCTACAATAGCTGCTTCGTACCTTTCGCAAAATTCTTCATGTGCTACCGCAGTACTTTGTGGAATATGGCAATTCTCCGGTCGGATGTTAACGGCATTAAAAAAGTGCATCTCCATGAAAGTGTGGTAACTACATGGATGGTTCGGTGGAATTCCAACGTACTCATCAAGATTAAAAGTTATCACCTCTGAGAAATCGAGTCCGTCTGTCTTGTGCATCCGCGCTAAGGCTTCGTAAAGACCAATCGGTGTGCTACCCGTAGCGAGTCCCAAAACGAGATTCGGCTTTTTTAAGAGGGCATCCCGAATGATTTCTGCTGAAACTGCTACAAGTTGTGCATAGGTAGGTTGAACAATAATTTCCATTTATTTTGTAGATGCGCTCTCCAATTAATTGGGTTAAACGTTCCCAGCGATAATTCTGTCCATATCATCACTAATGCCATGCACCCTGCTTTCAGGATTGTCATTATCAACGGGAAGTTCCGCTGTCATATAGTCGTCATAACCGACCTCTTCAAGTGCAGCCATGACTGCATTCCAATCAATCGTGCAGTCCTCAATCAGATAGGTGAACCTGCGTTCATCCGAGTTGAAACCCTTGACATGCACTTTAGAGATACGACTCCCAAGAGAAAGGATCCAGTGTTGTGGATACCCGTACAAGACAATATTGCCGACATCAAAATAGGCTGTTATCGTGTCACTCTCGAATTCATCAAGATACTGACAAAATTCTATCGGACTGAGCAGAAATTTGTTCCAAACGTTTTCAAGTGCAATTGCAACCTCTTTTTCTGCGGCTGCTGGAATCAACTTACGTATTTCCGCCTGTGAACGTTCATACGCATCTTCATAACTAATCGCCTCATTCACAACAGCAGGAACGAGTAAAACAGTGTCAGCACCGACTGCGGTTGCGGTTACTATTGAATCCAGCATCCCGTCCCGTGATTCGGCGCGAACCTCGTCATTCGGATCAGAAAGTGGACACGCCCAGTGTTTACTGTTCATCACGCTGAACACTTCCAATTGGTATTGTGTTGCAATTTGCTTTGTTTGGTGTCGGTCGGCATCATCTCCGAGGGTTCCGATTTCAACGCCGTCAAACCCAGCTTCTTTCGCGAGTTTGAACCGTGCTTCGGTTGAATCACCGGGTAATGAACCGATGCATATTCCTTTTTTCACACATCTTTCCTTTCTATTATGTCTTCAGACGTCATCGTTCACCCCGTTCACTTGCGACTTGTGCATCCTGAATTTTCAGTAGCAGTTTGTTGTATTGATCTACATCAGGTGCTAATGCCAGGGCTTGATTAATTGCTGTTAAAGCTTTGGCATATTCCCTATTTCGGTAATAGGTATACGCGAGCGTGTCGTAATGTTTCGCTGTTGGCATCAAAGTGACTGCGTGTTCGGCTAAGTCGATTGCCCATTGCATCTCTTTACCGAGTCCTGCGTAAAGGCGCGCCAAGTTATTATATGCCTCTGCTGCGGTGTTATCTACTGCAATCGCCTGTTTGAATGCCAGAATCGCTGGTTCAAACTGACGTTGGTTGATATAGACGACCCCCAACTTTACCCACACCTGTGGATTATCGGGTGCAATTTTTGTGGCTTTCTGATAGATATAGATTGCCTTTTCGAGATCACGCTGTTGAATGAGTATCTTGCCAAGTTTTAGATACGCTGGCAAGTAAGAGGGATGTACCTGTGTGGCAGTTTCGTAGATTTGGGATGCCTCTGCTAAGTTATCATACGTCTCATGGAGTTCTCCAAGTTTGATATAGAGCAACGGGAGATTCGGATTTCCGTAGAGAGCTTCACGGTACTGGTGCATCCTATCCTCATAAGTTTTTAAGTGTCGGAATTGTGCCATAGCAGCTTCGGCTTGCTCACTATTTCCAAGCCGCCGATACGTGAGGGCACGCCGATAGTGTGCCTGCGACCAATATCGGTTTCGCATCAACGCAGCATCGTAATACTCCACAGCTTGCTCCAAGCGATTTTGCATTTCTGCCACCCTTCCGAGTCCATAATAGGATTCAGTATGGTTTGGATTCAAGCGGATCCCCTCACGATACGCCTTTTCAGCGGCACTAAACCTACGTTGGAGCGCATGGACATCGCCAAGATGGATGTATGCTTCGGACGTTTCAACCAGCAGTAGAAGGGCTTGATTCAAATGGCTTTCAGCCAGTGATAACTCGCCCTGTGCTTTGTAGACAATGCCTAAATGAAGGTGCGCGGTTCCGTGTACTTCCGGCTGCCCATCCAGTGACAATGCGTGTTGATATGCCGTCACCGCCTCACTCAGACTATTGAGTTCCTGGTAGACAATACCGATATAGCATTGGGCAAAACTGCCAACGCTCTCGGATGTTGTAAATTCTTCTCGGATAGCTTGAAATTCGGCGAGTGCCAGATCGTACTGTTCCGTGTCAAGGTAACGGACACCGCGTTCAATCCGGCTGTTGAGTTCCTTTTCAGCATCGCACCACCCTTGCCCTTGTATTAGTGAAAGCGGAACGAGCAAGGCAAAGTAGAGAAAAAGGCTTTTCAGTGTAGGGAACAGATGGGGTTGATGGATAAACATGCGTGGATGAAGAGATGGATGTGGGACGGACAGTATCCGTCCCTACATTTTGGGATATGACGTTAGTCACGATGGGTTTTGAGTTGACCCCACGTAGTGGAGAGTTTGTCTTCAGGCTCAACAGGGAGCAGGCTACCCTCCATAACCTCTACGACCTCTTTCCCACTGAGGGCTCTGTCGTAAACATAGAGATCATCGATGTAAAAGAGGGCTGATGCGTAACCTGTTTTACCAACATACAGTTTTTCCTCGCCTTGTACGTGGTCCTTCGGAACTGCCTGTTCCTCGATTTCTTCGCCATCGATATAGAATCTCAATTTGGCACCCTCTTTGACACCTGCAAGGTGGTACCATTCACCCGTCTCAAATTCGTCCCCTTCACCGCCAGGACCTGTGCAGTGGGTGCCTTGGTTGCCCGGATTAAACCGGTAGTGGATGTGCAGGGTAACGCGGTTACATGTCCATATACCCGGGGATCGATCAGACCCGGGTGCCTTTTTCGCGACGATCTGGTTCCAGCTGCCGGAGTTCTTGTCAGTGAAATTAACCCAAAAGAGAAAACTATTATCTCCATAGCTTTCTAACTCTTTGAAGGAATCAACGGTCATACCGGACTGCCCCTTTTCACACAACAATGATCCTTTGCCATGGACTGCCTCTTTGGTAGAGATCGATGCGTTGTCAATTTTACCGTCGTTCCCGCCGCCGGTTTCATCTTTAACTGTTCCGCCTTTTTCTTCATCAAAACTGAAGTAAACGATCAAGCCGTCGTCTTGGACTTCAGCATGCGTGGCAAGTGCGCTGCCCACCATCAGTAAAGCAACGACGAAAAGATACATCATTAAACGCATGAGTAAGACCTCCTCATGTCTAAACAAAGTTGTTAACGTACCGTGCAAGCCGCTTATAGAACATCGTAGATACTCACAGTTGAGTTTAAAAGAGACTCGCGTTTTAATTCACGGGAGTATTGTATAAGAAACCTTTAAATATGTCAAGAAAAATCTACAACTGCAATGCTCCAGTACTTCATAGAAAACAGGTAACTTCTGATCTTTAAGTATGGCATAATTAAGATATGCGCGGCTACGGTTGATGTGCCGAGTAGAAAAATCCTTTGACATCCGTGTATCTCTATGCTATGCTAAGATACAATTCAATAGAAAGGGATACCCTAAATGAAGCCTACCGATAATCAGTCCATCTATATTGTTGCCATCTGTGGAAGTCTGCGGCAAGGCAGCACGACACATGCTGCACTTCAAATCGCACTCTCCGCTGCAGAAGAGGCAGGCGCCGAAGTTGAATTGCTTGATCTTAGCGAATACGAACTCGTCTTTCAAGGTTCTGTTGCGAGCGAGAGTGACTATCCACCCGGAGTATTCAAGCTGCGCGAAAAGGTAAAACGCGCCGATGGCATACTTTTGGGTTCACCTGAATACCATGGCAGCTTCAGCGGTGTTCTTAAAAGTGCGCTCGACCTGATGGGGTTTGACGAATTTGAGAATAAAGTTATCGGACTCATCGGTGTGTCTGGTGGGCGGATGGGCGCAGTCAACGCGATTTCTATGTTACGAACAGTTGGAACTGCGCTGCACGCTTGGGTTGTCCCGAATGATGTATCAATCCCAAACTCGTCCGAGGCGTTTGATGCGGACGGTAATTTACGCGATCCTGAACTCACTGCCCGGGTCAAAGCTGTAGGCAAGCAAGTTACTGAATTCGCTGTGCTTCGGAACTCAGCATGAACGTAAAAACGAAAGGAGCAGGACAAATAGCATCCAACAGATAGATGGACATTATACACAACTGGAATGCTTGGATCGGCACAGACGAAGCTGGAAAAGGTGATTACTTCGGTCCGCTCGTTGTGGCAGCCGTTTATGTAGATGCAGAGTGTCGTGAAGCATTCTCGACTTTTGGTATCGCTGATGGAAAGACGCTATCAAACCGTCGTATCCGACACCTCGCCGAACTGATGCAAAGTCGCTATGAACGGCATATCGTCGTTGTGGAAAAGGGACCTACTGACTACAATTCCGTTTACAGCGAACTCCGTAGGCGTGGACAAAATCTAAACCACCTACTGGCATCGCTCCACGCCGAAGCGATTCACACATTGGCGGATCGAGTTGGTGCGAAACACGCCCTTGTCGACAGATTTTCCAAAAACGACCTCATCACGCAGCAACTAACACAACAAAAAAGGGATAAATCACATCGGCAGCCCGCTTCTCTGGAGATCGAGATAAGGGAGATACCAAAAGCAGAGCGTGATATCGCGGTTGCTGCAGCCTCTATTATCGCTCGTGATGCTTTTCTAAGTGGGATGGACGCATTGTCTGAAAAATATAAGATATGCTTACCAAGAGGGGCATATCAGGTTACTGATGCTGGTAAAGAATTTATCAGATTGCATGGAAGTGATGCCTTGGGAGATGTCGCGAAACTCCATTTTAGCTTAACAGATGC
Source organism: Candidatus Poribacteria bacterium (assembly GCA_958295815.1). Classification (GTDB taxonomy): domain Bacteria; phylum Poribacteria; class WGA-4E; order WGA-4E; family WGA-3G; genus WGA-3G. The sequence continues at coordinate 3,999,768 of OY282374.1, forward strand.
AGTCCGTGCGACGCAAACTAACATACCTCTTTAAATTTTTGTAGTTCGAGATAAATTATGGAAGAATTGTTTAGTGTTCATTACGCCGAAGTTGGCCTCAAAGGGAAAAACAGAATATTCTTTGAAAAACGACTCGTAAGCAATATTAAGATAGCCCTACGCGGCACTGGCTATGCTGAAGTAGAACGGCTTCATGACAGAATTCTCGTAAGACTTGAAAAAAGTGCCGATGTCCCTGAAATTAAAAAACGTTTACAGCAAGTCATGGGGATCGCTTATTTTGAGTTCGCTTGCGCTACGGAAACGGATATTACTGCCATCAAAGAGACTGCCTTAAAGCAAATTCAAGGACAGACCTACGAGACTCTTAAGGTTGAAACGAGACGTACAGATAAAAGTTTTCCCTTAACTTCGCCACAAATTAGTGCCGAGGTTGGCGGACATCTCATTGAAAAAACCGGGGCGAGAGCGGATATGCATAATCCGGATCTCGTCTGTTGGATTAAAATAACACAGAAAAACGCCTATATCTCCACAGAAAAGATCCGAGGTATTGGTGGGCTACCGGTCGGTGTGAGTGGTAAGGTCCTTGTGATGTTGTCCGGTGGAATTGATTCGCCTGTTGCCGCATGGCAAATGATAAAGCGTGGTGCGAAAGCGGTTTTTATCCATTTCTATAGTTATCCGTACACAGATAAAGCTTCCTTGGAAAAGGTAATTGAACTCGCTCAAATTTTGGCAGTTTCAAATTATCGGAGTACGGTTTACCTCGTTCCGTTTGCTGAACTCCAGCAAGTCATCGTCACTGGAACACCAGCACCACTTCGCGTTGTTTTGTACCGACGGATGATGGCACGTATCGCAGAACGCGTCGCGACTCTGGCAGGTGCGGAGGCACTTGTTACAGGTGAGAGCCTCGCCCAAGTTGCTTCGCAGACACTAACAAATCTCCGAACCATCGAAGCGATTGCTGACATCCCAATTCTCCGTCCACTTATCGGTGAAGATAAGGCTGAAATTATCGAAAAAGCACAGCGAATTGGCACTTTTGACGTGTCCACACGTCCGCATCAGGATTGTTGTTCCCTCTTCGTGCCCAAGCATCCTGCGACTCGCGCTTCGCTCGCCGAGTTAGATGACGCAGAATCAGACTTGGATATAGAGGGGTTGGTTGAAGAGGCATTGAATAACCTCGAAAAACAAATCGTCGATTGAATTCGTTTTGAAAAAATGTAGGCGCGCCTTCCGTTGCCTATAGGAAACCGATAGGCAATAAATGACAGCGTGTACTTGGACAGATGGCTTCCCCAAAAATACTGCTCATTCGACTTAGTTCTCTTGGCGATATTGTGCTTACAACACCGGCTATCCGAGCTGTCCGTGCCAACTTCCCTAATGCGCACATCGCTATGCTCGTGGCGAAACAATCTGCCGACATCCTCCGTGAAAACCCTCATCTCAATGAAATAATCACCTTTGACAGGCTCGCTAAAGACAAAGATACAGGCGAGATGTGGCGGATCGTCCGTCTTCTACGGGAACGTAAATTCACACTGGCTATCGATTTCCAGCGCAAGTTTCGCACTGAGATGCTGATGTATCTGAGTGGTGCTACCGAACGAATTGGGAAAGGTTGGCTTTGCACTATTCGTGTTCCTGAACGAGGTAACAAACACGCCACAGCGCATTATTTCGACCTATTGCATGCGGGCAGTATCCCAGCAGAAGATCGGAAACTGGAGTTATTCCTCGCTGAATCCGAACAGAAAGACGCCGTGCAACGGCTCAAAGCAGCAGGCGTTGTTGATGCTGGAGTAAAAGTAGGACTTTTTCCGGGTGCCGGGTGGAAGTTACGAGAATGGATGCCGGAACGGTTTGCTGCCATTGGGGATAGATTGGTACAACATTTCAATGCGGACGTCCTGATTTTCGGCGGGAAAAAGGAATCTGAACTTGTACACACTGTTGCGAATATTATGCACACGCATGCTATCCCGTTCGCGGGCAACCTTCAGGTTAGGGAGTTAGCCGCCTGCATCGGACAGTGCGACCTTTTTGTTACCAACGATACGGGTCCGATGCACATTGCTGCTGCAGTAGGAACACCCACTGTATCGCTGTTCGGTCCCGGAAATCACATCCGGTTTCAGCCACTCGGGGTATTACACCACACCATCCGCCATGATGTACCGTGCAGTCCCTGTAAACAGTTTACAGATAAATGCAAAGATAATATCTGTATGAAGGGCATCGAGGTAGATGAGGTCTGGAACTCTATCTCTCGTGTTCTTGAGACAACTTCCTAACAAGAGCTGATCGAGTGCATTATCCGCATGCTGCCTCAAAAACACGTAGGTGATTTTCGCCAAGCACTTTTCGGATATCCTCATCGGAATAACCGCGCTCACTCAACCCCTCTGCAATTTTTATGAATTCACCGGCATCTTTGAGCAAGTCCCCACCACCGTCAAAATCAGAACCGATCCCAACATGGTCTATACCAGCAATGTCGATTGCGTAGGCAAAATGATTGAGAAGCTGCGCTAAAGGAGGCATTTTCGTCCAACCATCAGTAGTGATAAATCCTGGGACAAAAGTGATACCAACAACTCCACCGTTGGCTGCTAAGGCTTTCAGTTGCTCGTTACTGAGGTTCCGCGAGTGACGACACAATGTTTTGCAGTTGCTATGGGACGCGATGACAGGATGTTCCGAGATTTCTAAGACATCCCAAAAGCCACGCTCACTGATATGGGAAACATCCACAAGCATTCCAAGGTGATTCATCTCTTTAACAAGTGCCATGCCGAATCGTGTCAAGCCGCCGCCGAGGTCCTCTTCATCGTTTCCCGCTGATGCCCATGTATTAAGGTTATGTGTCAACCCGATTGAGCGGACGCCAAGCATGTATAACGAGCGGAGAATATGCAGGCTCCGTTCCACGGCTTCACTGTTTTCGATGACGAGGACCGCCGCAAGTTTGCCCGCTGCTTTTGCTTCGCGAATATCTTTTGCTTGTCGTGCGATGCAGATATCGGCGGCATTGGCTGCTACCTCGGCATCAAACCATCCGAAGGCATCCATAGCGTAAGCGAGATGGTTTTTCCATGCGCGTGTCACATCAACAGCAAAGAAGGCAGCATCAATTCCACCTTGTCGCATTTTCGGGATGTTGAGTTGGATACCAATGGCTTCTTCTTCGGGAGGAACGGGACCACGGAGATAAGCGATGGTACTAACGGACGCCGTGGGGTTTTGGACGTTTTCGTCAGCGAGACTGACATTACCTCGGCGGATATGTGCTACGATAGCATCATTGTGCGAATCAATTACGATGGATTCCTCGTGCAGTGCCGAGATTGGGGTATCTGATCGTGTCTGACTGTTTGTCTGTTCCATAGTCCTTAGTGTTAATCCAATACTGTTTGTATGGTTCGTTTGGCAATATCGGGGGTAATTCGCAACGTCGTTGCGACGGTGTAGGGTAGTTGGTGTTGAGCAACATAGTCGGATAGGTTGACAAGTGTCTCAGCAATTGCATCAGTAGAAACGGCATGCGGACGATAGTTGATCTGTAAGCACTCCAACGCATGACGATACTGCGCCCACGGTTGAGATTGCAGTGCAGACATCAGTAAGATGCCGAGTCCCACCAGTTCGCCGTGTAAAACAGTTTCTCCATCTCCACCCATATTTCCGGTGTTTGTTCCTTCAGCGGACGTTAAATGGTTTTCTATTGCATACACGAAATAGTGTTCGCTTCCCTCTTCGACGCGGCTATGTCCACATAAGTAGCAGAGCTGAACCTCCATACAAAGCAAATCAAGTAGAAGTTTCAGTCCTGTAGGTGTTCCGCGCCCGATTTCCCGTGCGTTATCCAGAAGTGTTTGAAGGAGTGTAGAACCTATGTCAATCGTTTGCGGCGTGATTTGTTGGTCCCGTGGATTCTCATCCATTTTCTCGGCTTCCTGCCAATCCCACATTGCCGTTGCAATTGAGAGTACATCTGCAGCACCGCTTGCGCGCATCGCAGGAGGCGCATTGCACAAGACATCCATGTCTACAATAACAGTGTCTGGTGCTTTTGAAGCGAGGTAGCGAACACACCCATTTTCTCTAACGCCTGTTGCATCAGTAAGGAAAGCATCAGTTGATAAGATAGTAGGAAGAGCAACTAAAGGAAGTCCATTCGTCGCTGCAACGTATTTAGCAGTGTCGATTGCCAAACCTCCGCCGACGCCATAAACCACTTCGCCCTCACACACCTCAGTGAGTGCGGCCATGTATGCCTCTGTATTTCCTTTAACATGGATCAGTTGTTTTGGGTCTATAGCAATTCCACTGGCAGCCGACCATGCGGGTTCCGTTGTCAAAATGATAGCGTCGCGTTTTTCACTAATATCAGCAAACGCGCAGCTGACGATATTCGGCAGCCGACCAATTTTGTCATAAGAACAATCATCTTGTAACATCAGAATCCTCTTAGGCAATCAAAAGACTTTATATCAGAGCTGACAGATCTACCAGATAGACCTGCCGGGAACCTTCGTGAACTGAATCAAAGGTAACAGTCGTACCGTCAGGTGACCAGCGGGGGTGTAGATCACACCGAATGTCTCCAACGAACTGTTCTTCATGATGGAACTCACCCAAAACAATCTTCTGATTTTCGGCAATGTTGTACACCATTAGTTGTGCCAAACGTTCGGGACCACGCGGGTAACTGTCACAAAGCAACCACTGTCGGTCAGACGAAAACGAGGTGTGTCCGTCGCGCGGCAGGACCCCGCGCCCAAGAGGCGTGAAATCGCACACACCATCCGTAAATTCAACGAATCCCATCTCGCCAGATATATCCGAAGAAACAAGAATCCGCGTGGCGTTTCGCCAATCGAAGTGTGAAACCTTATAGCCGAAGGGGATTTGCATTTCCAAATCAGACCCGTCCGGGTTCACTGTCCAAAGCGAAGAGTAAAACCCTGTTTCCTGACGGACTCGGCAGAAAAACAGCAGTCGAGTCCCGTCTGTATTAAACAGCACGTGATTGAACCATGTCCGTTTTCCAACCAAACGGTCATCCTTACTTGCCCGGATGACATCGGCTATAGAAAGCACAAGTCTTGCGCTGCCATCTTGAAGGTTGAGTTGATATAAACCGTCATCCTCCGGCTGTGCCTCAACGTCATCGGATTTAGTGTAGCTTGCATAGCCAACAACAGCACGGCAGTGCGCCATTCGTCCGTAGTTAAGACCAATGGCGATTGGAGCAGTTGGGGACACGGCGGCAATTGCTCCGTGAATTGTGCGAACAGCACCTGTAACTGGGTTCAAGGCACGTGATACGAGTCTGCCATCCTCCCAATCGTTAAACGTGAATTCCGCAGTAGCTGCATCATGCTCAACCCCGTCGCTGCCATCTATCCAATGCATCATGCTTCCCTGCTGGAGGTTAAAAGCAGAGGTCTTCGCGTGTGGGATGAATTCATGCGTGTCGCGATGAATTAGTCCAACCGTGGCAATATCTTCTGGGACAGGGCGATGGGTATGAAAATCTGTCTCGAGTGCCAGATGATACTTTGCGGTCCTATCCCATGGATTGATGCCATAGTAGCCAAAAAAATGATGCTTTAATCCAGCAGATAACCTTTCAACTTCCATATTGATTCTCATTGGAGCAAGCCTTGAAAACCTGAGTGTTTCGCTGTATCCTACGTTTTTTATCCAATTAATAGCATGTCACACCAAAATTATGAAACCTAATTCATACCCCATACGTTTGTATTATCGACTTTTGGGAAAATAAATAATTTCACCGAATGAATTTTGCACCTTCCTTGATATGAAGCACGCGCGTTAATTTTTTGTATTGTCGATTACATTCCACCCGGACGACAGGAAAAAATGCAATTTGCAGCAAAAACGGACACAGGTAGACTTCGTGAGAGAAACGAAGACCTATACTATTTTGATACGCAGCTCCAGTTGTTTGCTATCGCCGACGGCATGAGCGGTCACGAAAGGGGGGACTTGGCAAGCAAGCTCGCCCTTGACGTTATCCAAGAGTGGGGACAAGCACAAGCGTCTCCACATAGCGACTTGGGACCCATGAAAAGGCTCGGCGTTTTGAGCGAACTTGCTGAGGAAGCGAATCAACGTATCCACACTGCTTCCAAAAACGGTGGTAAAGCCCGCGGCATGGGAACCACTCTGATCGCTGGTTTTGTTACTTTCAGTTACCTCGCTTATGTCCACGTTGGTGATAGTCGGCTCTACGTTCTGCGCGATGGAAAACTCACACAGATAACGACAGACGACTCCTTCGTTCAAAAGATGGTCGAAAAAGGCGAAATAACGCCCGAAGAAAGCCGCGTCCACGAGAAACGAAATATCATCACACAAGCAATCGGATTAAGACCAACTGTCACCGTCAATGCCGACGCCTATCCACTCGTCCCTGGCGACATTGTCGTCACTTGCACCGATGGCTTGCATGACTTAATTGTCGACGACCAAGAAATCGCCGACATTATCGTGTCTGCCGCCAATCTTGAGGAAGCGTGCGATAACCTCGTCAACAAAGCACTTGACTACGGCGGTACGGACAACGTCACAGTACTCCTTGTAAGCGTCGATTAGCCTACCTCTTTATTCTCTCAGTCTTCCACCTCTTCAGAAAGTAACTCACTCCTCAGGCACATCCTCTTCAGTATCCCCGAAAACCAACACCCCATCCGGATCTACCTTGTTCTCCAATGCATCCTCTGACGCAGATTCCAGATGTGCGGGCATCTCTAATTCCGGTAATTCAATACGTCCGGCTTCAGCCCACAAACGCTCAAGATTATAGTAAGCACGCCTCTCAGCAAGAAAGACATGGACGACAAAATCAACATAATCTAATAGAATCCAATCCGCTTTACGCTCACCCTCTTGGTGCCAAGGGCGTTGCTCCCAATTCGTTTCCAGTTCCTCAAGAACAGCTTGGGAAATACCTTCAACCTGAATATCAGAGACACCGCTAAAGATTGCAAAAAAGTCCGTGAAGCAATCAAGTTCTCGCAGATCCAGGATAATACCGTCTTGTGCGCGTCGACTCATCGCGGCAGAAGCCGCGGCTTTTACTATTTCTAATGTATTGTTTTCTGCCATTTGATTTTCCTTACCGCTCTCAGCTGCTGTTGGACGAGGCGCGGACATCGCCTCTGCATTTAACTATTAATATTAGTGAACATTTCGTTATAGGTATGAAGCGTATTTGGATGAATCATCCTGCCTTTTCGCAGAAGATGCTCAATCTGTGCGAGCGCGACCTGGTGCACTGCACATTCCAACTCTGTATATGCCAATTTTCTGATAACATGCACATCACTATGTGTACGCATCGGTTCCGCAAAATCTGCGACATATAGCACTTGTGAAATAATCCCCATTGACGGGCTACCGGTTGTATGTTTCCGAACCGCCTCAAGGACTTCAAACTCAGTTACCTTAAACTTCTCTACTGCCAACTCCGCACCTACGAGTGCATGTAAAAGTGAGGGATTTAATTTCTCAACCGAATCCAGTTGAATTCCATAACGTTCTACTTCGCTATACAACCGTTGGGTATCCATCCACTTCGCACTGTCATGTAAAAGAGCAGCGAGATTAGCGTGCCATACATCTGCTTTGTGGGCGCGAGCCAAGTCAACCGCCACTTCTTGAACAGAGAGCACATGCTGAAAGCGTCCCACACTCAGTTTTGCTGAGAGGTATTCCTGAATTTCAATTGACTTCGGGTGTGCCCGGAGCGCAGCCAATGATGTCCCTTGCGAGTCCATATTACGTAAACCTTTACCGTTTTAGCTGCCTTCATCGTCAAGGTCTATCCCCAACTCGACAAGGAGTTCCCGTTCAGTGTCCGACAATATTATGCTCGGCAACGGCCTGCTGATCGTGTATTCTTCATTCAGCCATTTAGCCAGATCTGCTGCCTTACACCGTGCACTACAAAACGGGAAATTTTTCGGTAAAGGTGTCCCTTCTTTCCACACAAAATCGTAATCTGTTCCGCATATACTGCATGTGTGTTGCATATCTCTATGTCCTTATCGTCCTATTCCGAAGTAATGGTTTCGGTTACTGATACAACTCATGGCGATGGATGTAGGATCGAACTGTTTCTGGTAACAGATACCGAATTGAAAGCCGCTTCCTGATCCGCTCTCGAATTACCGTGGCAGATATATCAACACCGGTCACCGGAAACGTCGTAACTCGATTGCGGATCTCTGACGGCACCCGATCCAGATCATAATTTGGACGTGTCGTTGCGATCATAACGCATCGCGCTAACACCTCATCAAAGTCTTTCCAAATCTCATATTCAATAAGCGAATCTGCTCCGATAATCCATCCGAGTTCGCGGGTATTGCCATAAAGTTGTTCGAGGGCTTTCAAGGTCTCAATAGTGTATGATGGACCTGCCCGATCCAATTCAATTCGTGATACTTCAAAATGCGGATTTTCCGCGATCGCCAAGAGGACCATTTGGTACCGGTGTTCGGGTGCGATAATATCAGCATCAGAAACCTTGTGAGGCGGTCTCGCAGAAGGGATAAACAGGATTTTATCATAGCCTAATCCTGTCCGAACCTGTTCCGCGCTTAGCAGGTGCGCGTAATGGATCGGGTTGAATGTCCCACCCATTACAGCGATTCTTTCAGTAGTGTTCAGCATCAGGATGTCCTGCAGATCCGACTCGATTTAGTAAATCCAGCATCTTTCCATACTGCTTTAAAGTATATAGGTTTGCGCGAGAGAAGTCAACGGAAAAATTGTGTGGCGTTAACTCCCGTGCACACGTGCCTTGTAATCATCATAAGCCCGCTCAATCTGCTTTGCTGATTCCTCAGGACCGAGGAAATGCGCACCCGTCAGGACAACAGGTGGTTTCCCACGTTCTGTCAGCAACTCAGCGACTTGGCATTTAATCGCATTCACAATGGACAACGTGCCGATGCTTGAGGTGGGACCCACTGGATACGCCAAATTTTGGATTTCTACGACAGCATCACCCGGTGGATTGCAGTTGTCAATCGTCAGATCGGCGACCTCAAATAGACGTTTGCCAGAGGGGTGTTTCGAAGTAGATGAACGGCTGTGCGCAATAGAACTCACCGCAAGCACGGGGAGACCTCGTGCTTTAGCACCCATCGCCATTTCAACAGGAAGGATATTTGTGCCAGAATTGGAAAACACCATCATACAGTCGTGAGGACCGAAGGTGAAGTTACGTAGAATCACTTCTGCATACCCTGAAATGTTCTCCAAAAAGAGTGCTTGCCGTTGACCGTTGCAACCGACAACTTGATTGTGAAACGTAACTGCCAATTCGACGATAGGAAAAAAACCTGGAAAACTTCCGTAGCGCGGAAAAATTTCCTCAACAGGCATGCGTGAATGCCCGGAACCGAATAGATAGACGAGCCCGTCTGCTGCTATTGTCTCAGCGCACATCTCAGAGGCTTGTGTAATTGCCTCAGTTTGTGTAGCTTCAATCTGTTTCAGAACATCTTGCGCGACATGTAGATAACGTAGATAAGAATTGCCCATAATGGTATGTACTATAGCCTCGATAGCTTGATCATAGAATTTCGTAAAAAGCCCTGCTGTAAATTGTTTTAAAACTTATAGAGTAAGTCGCAAATCTATGTTACAGGAGTGTAATCGCTATTTTATCACAGCCTTGACATACTGGCAATGCTTTTCCAATAATCCGCAGAGTCATTTAGTTTTCCAGTAATTTACATCCGGATGCCCGAACTTGTTCGGGAAAAGTGCACTACCCCGAATAAATTCGGGCTTCCATTCACAATTAACCTTCACATAGGTAAACTTATCTCTTAAAACTAAATGACCCTAAATAATCCGCAGAGTCATATTGACTTAAATCGTTGTTTGGAATACAATCATTACAAAAAAGGAGTTATAATGAACAGATCAGATCGCCCAAATATCCTTTGGATTTCTATAGAGGATACAACCCCTCGTTTCGGTTGTTACGGGGATACGCTCGCACGTACACCCAATATCGATCGACTTGCTGCTGGTGGGTGTCGGTTCCCGAATGCGTTTTCGACCGCTGGTGTCTGTGCGCCGAGCCGCTCAGCAATCATCACCGGTATGTATCAGACATCGATCGGTACACACCACATGCGAACAGCACATACAAACGAAAACACACCAGAAATGCCAACCCCATATTCTGTTGTCCCACCACCTTATGTCAAGACCTTCACCGAATACCTCAGAGGCGCGGGCTATTACTGTACAAACAATAGCAAGACCGACTATCAGTTTACCCCACCCATCACGGCGTGGGATGTGTGTGATAACACCGGTCATTGGCGAAATCGTGAATCAGGACAACCGTTCTTCTCGGTTTTTAATCCGACTGTTACACATGAAAGCGGTATGTGGGAACGTGAAGATCGCCCATTGACTACAACTACGAATCCTGATGACGTGGCGTTACCACCGTATCTACCAGATACCCCGAAAGCGCGGCAGGCGTTGGCGCGCCAATACGATAACCTTGCGACTGCCGATGCTCGCGTCGGTGAACTTTTAGATCAATTGGAAGAAGACGGGCTTGCAGAGAATACTATCGTTTTTCTCTGGAGTGACCATGGTGAAGGACTTCCACGCGGAAAACGGTGGCCCTACGATGCTGGTATCCGCATACCGTTGATTGTGCGGTGGCCCGGCACCCTAACCGCCAGCAGTGTCAGTGAACAACTGGTGAGTCTGATTGATCTCGGTCCCACAGTGCTCTCGCTTTGCGGTGTGCAGGCACCGGAACATCTACAAGGACAGCCTTTCCTTGGTACAGAAAAGGTCGAACGTGAATACATTTTTGCTACGCGCGACCGATACGATGAGTCCTATGATATGGTGCGTGCTGTGCGCGATAAACGGTATAAATACATCAGAAATTATTACCCTGAAAAACCGTATCTGCTCTGGATCCCGTATCGTAATCGGCATCCAATCATGCAGGAGATGTGGCGGCTGTATGCCGCGGGTGAACTGGAGGGAGATCAGGCGGTTATGTTTCGTTCTCCGCGTCCTGCTGAAGAGCTTTACGATGTGGAAAATGATCGGTATGAACTGAACAATCTGGCAACAGATTCTGAGCATAACGATGTGTTGGAACGGATGCGTGGTGCTCTGACCGAGTGGCAGTCTGACTTCGGCGATATGGGGGATATACCAGAAGAACAGATGGTTGCGCGGTGGTATCCTGATGGCACACAACCACAGACAGCAACTCCCATTTTTATCCCGATTAACGCCGAACAACCCGGCACAACAATCGCACATGAGGACGGAGAGTGGTCGGCTCCACTCGTTTTGCAACTTCACTGCTCTACACAAGGCGCATCAATTGCTTATACGACTGAACAAGGTGATGATGCACATTGGCGATTGTATACCGATCCGCTGCGTATACCAGAAGGCGAAACCAGCGTGCGAGCGAAAGCGATCCGCATCGGTTATCTTGAAAGCGAAGAAAAAACGATTCATCTTAAAGTTTCATAAGGAGATTATCAATAATGGCGCAACAGAATAGCCAAGACTATTTCGTTTATGTCGGCACCTATACGCAAGGAGACAGCGAGGGGATTTACGTCTATCGTTTAGATGGCACGACCGGTGCCTTGGAATATAGCAGTAAAATAACAGGCGTTGAAAACCCATCGTTTTTGGAGATACATCCGAGTGGACAGTATCTCTTTGCTGTCAATGAACTCGGTGAGTTTGAAGGTAAAGCCAGCGGTGCCGTTACGGCGTTTTATATTCATCGAGAAACAGGAGAGATTAGTTACCTCAATCAACGCGCGACAGGTGGGGGTGCTCCTTGCCATCTGAGTGCCGACGCTACTGGTAAATGCTTACTCGTGGCGAATTACGGAGGCGGAAGTGTTACTGCTTTTCCAATAGAATCGGATGGAAGACTCGGTGAAGCCTCTGATTTTATACAGCATGAGGGGTCGAGTATCAACCCGAATCGGCAGATGGAGCCTCACGCTCATTCGATTATGATCGATGCAGGCAACCGTTATGCGTTCTCGCCTGACCTTGGTATTGATAAAGTCCTTATCTACCAATTGGATGCTGAAAACGGTAAACTTAGACCTAACACGCAACCGTGGGCACGCGTGCATCCCGGTGCAGGACCTCGCCACTTCGATTTCCATCCGAATGGACAGTACGCATACGTGATTAACGAACTGGACTCAACTTTCACGGCTTTTCGGTATGACGCGAGTGCCGGAACACTTACAGAATTTCAGACGCTCTCCACACTTCCCGATGATTTCGATGGCACGAGCCATTGCGCTGACGTTCACGTCCACCCCTCTGGGAAATTTTTGTATGGGTCGAACCGTGGGCATGATAGTATAGCGATCTGCTCGATTGACTCAGAGACTGGAATGTTGAGTTCTATCGGTCATGAATCTACACAAGGGCAAACCCCGCGGAACTTTGGACTGAATCCGGAAGGCACATTCCTCTTTGCCGCAAATCAACAGACAGATACGGTCGTGACGTTTGCAATCGACCAAGAAACTGGCGAATTAAATGCGACAGGACACGTAACAGAAGTACCAACCCCTGTCTGTTTGAAGATGCTTCCGTGCGCGTAAATAAGAATGGGCGGGAATAAAGTCCCGCCCAAAATACAAGTTAGCGTCCGTGGCGACGCTGTCTGCGGCGTTCTTGGAGTTTATCCCATGGATAGATAAGACAGCGGTCCGCCCAGTCTCGGTAAAGCCCAGTAAGTTCTTCCAGTTTTTGTGGATGCTTGGCGGCAATATTGTTGATCTCCGTTCGCTCGGCTGCCACATCGTAGAGTTCCCAATCACCGGGGAACTTGCAAACTAACTTCCAATTTTCTTGACGAACTGCGCAATTGCCTTCGTGTTCCCAATAAAGCACCTCTTTACCGTTGTCTTTCCCATCGAAAATCGGGACTAAACTTGTTCCCTCTAACGGCAAAATCTGTTTCCCATCGTGTTCTTCGGGATAAGTTGCGTCTGAAACCTCAAGGCATGTCGCCATGATGTCTGGCAGTTGTCCAGGTTGATGGCGTAATTCTCCGGCAGATTTTATGGCATCTGGCCAATGCGCAATCAACGGGGTAGAAATACCGCCTTCATGTACCCAGTGCTTGTATTCACGGAAGGGGGTATTAGATAGGTTTGCCCACGGAACACCGTAACTCTGGTAGGTAGTTTCGGGACCAGGCATGATGGTTGGATCGTTGCCGCGATAGACAGGTTGACCGTCGGAGGTCGTTTGAGTACTAATCAGTGAACCGCTGTCCCGTCTTGCGGGAAAACCTCCGAGTTCTTCGGCACAGCCGCCATTATCGGCTAAAAAGAGGATGAGTGTGTTGTCGAGTTGACCTGTTTCCTCCAAAGTCCTGATAATTTGCCCTATGCCCGCATCCATGCGGGTGATCTGTGCTGCGTAGACCTCCATACGGCGCTGATTCCACTCTTTATGTTCTGCTTCGCTCCAAGGTAACTGTGAGTGGTCTCGTGTTGTGAGCGGCCACGTCTCATCTAAGATATTCATTTCTCGCATTCGTGAGAGCCGCTCTTCTCGCAGTTCATCCCACCCAGTGGCGAAACGTCCATTGTAAAGGGCAATATCTTCTTCGTGCGCATGCAGGGGCCAGTGCGGCGCTGTGTAAGCAACATAGGTAAAGAACGGGGACTCAGGTGTCTTTTCCGTGTGGTTCCGAATAAACGCTGATGCTTCGTCACTGATGGCATCCGTGAGAAAGTAACCCTCAGGAAGTTCATCGTGCTGGATACGCGTATTATTGCGAGTAAGGGTATGCGGCTTCCAGAAATTAGCAGCACCAGTGATAATTCCGTAATACTCGTCAAATCCGCGCTGACAGGGCCAACTGTGCTTAGGTCCATCGGGACCAGCATGTCGAGAAATATGCCATTTCCCACTCATGTATGTGCCGTAGCCTTCCGAACGGACTGCATCGGCAATAGTAATACATCGGTCATTTAGGTCGCCTCGATAGCCTTCAAGTCCATCATCATCCATCATGTGCCCTACACCTGTTTGGTGGGGATGCAGCCCCGTTAGCATAGATGCTCGTGACGGGCAGCACCGGGCAGTATTGTAAAACTGTGTGAATCGTAGTCCACCTGAAGCGAGCCGATCCAGATTCGGCGTATGAACCTCACCGCCGTAGCAGCCTAAGTCGGAAAAGCCCATATCATCATTCAGAATAAGGACGATGTTAGGTTGTTTATTTTCGTTCATAGAATAAATTTCCTTTCGTTCAAAAAATTGGTATTGCTTTCGGTGATATGGTTACGTTACGATTAAGGAATAACAGAAAATCTGAATAAAATTAAAGCATAAGAAACTTGCCCAACAAAGGAGTAAAAAAATGATTGCGAATTTGATTACGCTTTTCCGATTAATCCTTGTATTCGTCGTGATCTCACTCTTCGGGCAGCATGTCTACTTAGACATTTTGCTTGTCGCCCTGATCGGATTGATTCTATTTCTCGATGCAGTTGACGGTTATGTTGCGCGAAAGCTCAACCAGACTTCAGACTTCGGTGCTCTGTTCGATATAGTCGGTGACCGCATTGTTGAATGCATCTTCTGGGTCTACTTCGCTGTTGTTGGACTGGTTCCAATTTGGATTCCAGTCATCGTGATTGCTCGCGGTCTCCTTACAGACAGTTTACGGAGCGCTGCCTTTGCGCAAGGAAAAACTGCGTTTGGTGAAAACACTATGATGACTTCAGGATGGACACGTGCCCTCACGAGTTCGCGGGTGAGCCGTAGTATCTACGGGATTGCTAAAACTATTGCCTTCGTCTACCTCGGTGGGCTTATAGCTTTCAAAAATTCCGGTGTTTATCCCGAATTGGTTATCGGTCTGGAATTGACAGGTGTGATTTTATCAGCCATTACTGTTGCGATGTGTTTAATTCGCGGACTCCCTGTTATAATTGACGGTTGGAAGTACGTAAAAAACTAACGTCCCTTTACCGTGAGTCTTACTGTGCAGCAGTCTTTATCTTGCGACATACGACTGTAGCCAGATCTATTTAGCAGCAAGCGACTTCCATCTTCACTCGCGAGCGATACAAAAAGTGATTTCGCTGCCGAATATGCCTCTGCTGGAAGTGTGCGGTTATTAAGGGTAAATACGAGTTGATAGGTGATGATATTCTCAACTTGTTTGTACTGCCGACGCAATTCCGCTATCTCTACAATACGATGGATATTCTCTGGCAAAACAGCCGTCCACCCTTCTGGAATTTGGATACGAATTGTCTTCTCAATTTGCATTGGGTAGCCAAAGTCCAGCGAATAGGTGCGATGTTTATCCGCAAAAGTCTCAGCGTATGCCGAGAATTCATCAATTGGTAAGGGCAGTAGCATGTTGCTTCCTGAAAGCTTTGCGTAATTCTCGACATAAAAACCGAGATTAATTTCCACTGGTGTGTTCAGGTCGCTGAGATCAGACATATCGCACCACTCTACCTGAATCCCCGGAAATTGCTGGCTGAGTTCAGTTGCTAAGGCGGTTTTCACTGCAGTGGGATGCATCTGTTGGTAAGTCCACCGAGTATTTAGACTGTATTGCCCACTTGTCTGAATGTGAAGCGTACCTTGCACCGCACCCTCACTGTTTAACATCAATTCTGTTGTACTCACAAATCGGTTAGACGCTGCAGAAAAAACAGGTGTGTCCACAAAGGTACCGTGTGTATCGGAGATGAGGAACCCGGTACGTCCTTGTACGCTATATGGTAAGTCCCCATAACTACAAGTTGCCGCCGTTGCATCCAGCCAAATATAGGCACTCGGACCGGTAGGGACTGCGGCAATGATATGGTTAAACTGGCTAAGAAAGGGCAGCCTTGTATTGACCCGCTCGTGGGGTGCAGTGCTAATCAGACATGGATAGGCTTTAATACCTACCAAATCCAGCATTGAAATCAGAAGCGTTGTTTTGTCCTTGCAGTCCCCATATTGCATCTGAAAAACTTCGGCAGCATGTGACGGCTGATAAGCACTCTGTCCGAGTTCAATACCGACATAACGAATGTTTGAGGCGACGAAATGATAAATAGCGCGTATCTTCGCTTCATCTGTTTCCAGATTTCTGGTTAACTCCCGGACTTTTTCCTCAATGTCAGCATCCGGCGTATATCTCCCTTTTGCAAGCTCCTTATACCACGTGTAGACATCGTCCCAATCTGCAATCGAAGAATAGCGTAATCGTGGTGCGATGTCGTTAATATGCGGCATGCCCTCCTCCAATTCCAGTGCCGGCGTTTCACCATATCTCCAAATATAGATAACGGTATCATCTTCTGTATAAGAGACCTGCGGCTCTAAAGGCGTAAATCGAGAGATGTCGTTAGTCATCTGCCACTGAAGATGCCACGCTCTCGGCATCTGAAGCGCGTAACTTGTTTCAAGGGTTACCTCTGTTGATTGGAAATTATATCCCCCCATGATCCATGACTCACCGCCAGCGACCTTATCTTCCAAGGTCACTTGATATTCAATACAGACGCCAGGTGCGAGACCAACCATAGAGATTACCCGCCACATCGCATCAGAATAGAGATTATAGGACAATAATCCCGGTGGTGTTACGTCGTTGAATGCTTCGCCGGGCGGGTGAAGCACTGTGCCATCTGCTGCAATCGTTCTCGCTATGTTAACCTCAATATTTTGCGATGTAGGTTGATAAGGGATAGCAATATCCCCATATTTCTGGATACCCCTTTCGGTGAGGATCTTAACGACCTGATGCGTTGTATAGCGAGACTGTCCTGTCGGTAAAACATCATGGCTGAAGTGATTGAATAAAACGAGAGTATCAGCGTTTGGATAATCATCTGCATTTGGGGCGTTTGCGATGATATACTCAACGTCTGGGTTCAGAAGCGTGACAGGCGGTACGCTGACGTCCTGCATCGGACTGAGATTTAATTGGGAGAGTGCTTGCAGTCGTGTAATGGCAAGCAGATTATCTGGTGCTACCTCCAAAAGCTGCTGGTATTGTAGCTGCGCCTCAAAGTAACGTTGCTGATTCTCATAAAGTGATGCGAGTTGCTGTCGCGCCCAAACATCGGTTGGGAATAATCGAATCGATTCACGGAATTCTGCGATAGCCTCCCCGATTTGACCTTGCTCCAGATAGATAAGTCCTAAGTAGTTATGCAAATTTTCGCATTCAGGACGTTCACATCTCGGATCAAGCGACAACGCTTTGCGGAGAACCGTTATACCCGCATCGTAACGTTGTAACTGCTTATAGGCTAAACCGAGATGATTTAAGGCATATAGATTATCGGCTGAAATGTTCAGAACCTGTTCGTAGTATTCAGCAGCAGCAGCATAATTGCTCAGTTTTTCATAGATATATCCGACGTAATTCAGTGCGGTGATATTGTTCGGTTCCAGCACCAGAAATGCGAGAAACGCGTCCCGTGCGTTTTCGTACTCCTCAAGTTGAAAATATATCTCTGCGATTTTGTACTGTACATCGCTGGAATCCGGACGAATTGAGACAGCGTCTTTATAAGCAGTCAGCGCGGCTCGAAGCTTTTGGTGTTTTAATTCATAATTACCTATCTCAACCTGCTCTCGCCATTGGCGATTCCGCTCAATAAGTGGATCAATGATGGGTGGTGTAGACGTTTTTTTCGGAAAGATCGTGCATCCACTAACGAGAAAAATTAGGCTTAACACCAAAAATGTATAGTTTTTAAGATGTGTCATTGTCAGTACCCTTGGATGGTGAGGTAGACGACACTGTCTCTTTCAGAAGCTTTGGGTTTTTTCTATGACGTTCTTTATCTCGACGTGTCTTTTTCTCCATAGACTTTTTGAATGCCTCTTCAAGTTCAACACCCGTCTGATTCGCAAGACAGATAAGTACAAAAAGAATATCAGCCATCTCTTCGCCGAGATCCAAGTCTTTCTCATTCTCCTTGAAACTCTGATCGCCATATTGGCGTGCCATAATCCGGGCTAATTCTCCTACCTCTTCCATGAGGATAGTGGTATTGGTTAACTCTGAAAAATAACGGACCCCAAAGGTGTGTACCCAGTTGTCTACGAGTTTTTGGCAATTTTCAAGCGTATAGTCCATATTAATCTTTAACTCCGTTTTTTGGTGTTTATTAAAGACTTACAAGGTGGCAGACGGTGTGTTTCTTAAAATTGTGGTGTCAAATTTCCGATCTGCTCATATTTTAGCAAGGATTGGAGGGAAAGTAAACCCTTTTCTAAGATGATGCGTTTAACGGCATAGTTTACGCGAAAATACTTTGATTTTTCCTAAAGTTTGATGTATACTTTAAATATTGTATAATCAGTTAGGAGGAAAAACCGGTGCCATTTAGTTTAGGGAATCAAATCCACGATCGGTAATGAAAATAAGGTCTCGCTAAATAGGCTAAGGAGAAATCAAATGGGAATGACGCGTAAAGAACTGGAATTTTATGAAACAAACGGTTATTTCTTGAAAAAAGGACTCGTCTCGACAGAGGACATCGCGCGAATTGGTGAAGAGGTCGAAGATATACACAATCGTATGGCGGAACAACCTACAGAAGGTATTGGGATTTCCTGGGAAGTCTACGATTCAGACGATCATCCACCGCGTATCAAGCAGTTAATGCACAGTGAACTGGTAAGTTCGACGCTCAATCGTTTACTTCGTTCTGATGAAGTGCTGGATATATTAGAAGCATTTATGGGCGATAATATTTCACTGTATCACAGTAAATTGCTTCCGAAAGCGGGCGGCGATGGGACAGCTATCCCTTGGCATCAGGATTACGCGTACTGGAAAAATGATAACAACAAACCAGTAATGATTAATTGCCAATTAGCGATAAGTGAGGCGAACCTTGAGAACGGGTGTATTCAGTTCGTGCCTGGAAGCCATAAGTGGGGCTTACAGGAGCATGAACGGAAGCAACAAACATTTGGAGTGTTCTTACCCGGTCACTATCAAGAACGTGAAGACGCTGTTGCGGTGGAAATGGAACCTGGGGATGCTGTATTCTTTAACGCCCTCATTATCCACGGCTCAGCCCCGAACAATTCAGTGAACGATCGATTGATGAACACGTTTGCCTACAATGTGACAGGAAATGGCGAGACCCAGTCTCGGGAAGTCTTACGTGGGAAACCTCTGAGCGCGTAAAAAAGCGATCATATTGCCTGACTAAAGACACTTCCCAGCGCCCTGCCACCAAAATCTACAGGTATTGCGTGGAAATAGGTCGTCTATGGGGAGAAAATATAATGAAATCCAAAGAAATTGTCAGTGCTTGGAAGATCCTCTCGGTTTTGCTTATCGGTATTGTATTGGGCTGCGGGGAGGGTGACTCGAATGGCACAAACCTCGCGCCGAGCATTTTAGTTTTTGAAGCCGAATCAGATATAATCGCGCCGGGGGCAGCGGTGCAAATCCGGTTAAAAGCTTCTGACCTCGAGAACGATGTTTTATCATACACTTGGTCTGCTACAGATGGCGAATTAACAGAAAACGAGTCTGGCGCTCTCTGGCAGGCACCACAAACCGAACAGAAATATCAAATTGAGGTTACGGTAAGCGACGGCGAAAAAGCGACAACGAGCACACTTGATATCCAAGTGTGGCGAACTCGACCGGGAGATTATTATCCCTTGGCAGTCGGAAATGTCTGGAACTACCGAGACACAAGTGGTGCTGAAATTACGTTCGAAATCGTGGATACTATCCAGATTCAACGAGCCGGTGGAGAAACTATTGAGAGTTTTGTCCTTCAGAAATTTAATAAGGCCGAGGGCTTGGAAAATGTGGTAAACTACTCCTATCTCGGCACGAGTGTTGATGAAAAAGGCGAAGTCTCAGCTGTCTTACAACACGCACAAAATACAACATCTGGTACAAGGGATACAATCTTGTTCGTTCCATATTTGCCACTGTATCAATTCCCACTCATTCCAGGTAATAAATGGCAAGCCAAATTTCAGGCACAATTAGTTCCTGAACTTTTTCCGATTGGCGAAGGACTAGACGAATTTGAAGTGCTTTCAGAAGAGACAGTGACTGTGCCTGCTGGAACTTTTGAACATGTCTTTCAGGTTGAGGAGTCATTTCGGTGGAGCTTCGATATAGAAAACCAGAATTTTCCACTGGATATTACTGTCGTGAAAAAGTGGGTCGCACCAGATGTCGGCATTATCAAATTTACACAAGCACAAACTCGAGGGGATGTGACAGTCGAAACCGTTTTTGAACTCGAATCCTTTAAATTGGTGCAAAACTAAGTTAAATCTGTGAAAAATTTATCTAAAAAACCAGAAATATTGACCACAACTGTAGGCTCTTACCCTGTACCGATGTGGCTTCTATCAACGCCAACGGAACAGACCCTTCTTGATGCCACGCGAGTCGTTGTGGATATTCAACGGCAACAAGGTATCGAACTCCCCACGGACGGCGAACTCTACCGTTTTGATGCCAACCACCCTGACACTAATGGAATGATCGACTATTTTATCCGCCCACTTTCCGGTATCCGACCAGAGGTAGGGCGACAAGAATGGTACGAATTCAGGCAGATGCAATCGATGTCGTTTCGGGCGAAACCTGCTGGTGTCGTTGAGAACGCTTTAGGTGAAGGCACGTTAAACCTTGTATCTGATTGCGAACGCGCCATAAGCGTTGCCGGTAAAGATATTAAATTTACGGTGACAAGTCCCTACATGCTCGCGCGGACGCTATTGGATAAACATTACGGTGATTTTGATGCGTTGCTCACGGCTCTGGCAGAAGCCTTAGCCGCACAGGTGCGAGAACTCGATTGTGCCTGTCTTCAAATCGACGAAGCGAATATACCGGGCAACCCGCAAGACGGACCTCGCGCTGCTGAAGCGATTAACATCGTCCTTGATGCGTTTAACGGAGAAAAGGCTGTTCACTTTTGCTTTGGTAACTATGGAGGGCAGGTTATCCAGAAGGGGAACTGGGGTGCTTTAATCGACTTCTTAAATATGCTCCGGTGCGACCACCTCGTTTTAGAATTGAAACATCGACCTGACGCAGATTTGGAAGCACTCAAGGAAGTCTCGCCAGATATTACCCTCGGTATCGGTGTGATTGATGTAAAAGTCAATCCGATTGAAACACCTGATGACGTAGCATCCAGCATAGAAAAAGCAGAAAAGATATTGGGTGGGGGACGAATTGGCTGGGTGCACCCAGATTGTGGCTTTTGGATGTTGCAACGGTCGGTGGTGGACCGAAAAATAGAGGCTTTAGTGAAGGGTCGGGATCAGTATCTCGGCATCGCATAAACTGCCAAAGGAACTCCTATGTTTGAAATCCAACTTCCTGGTTTCAAAAAATTTCAGGCGATCTCCGCCGTGACCGCTGGTGTCGCTTTTATAATTGGAGTCCTAATCCCCGCACGTGCTATCTTTATCAATAACTGGCAATGTCCATTTGGAAATGGACTGATTCAGATTTGTGCTTTCTTAGGTATCATAGGACTGGGAAGCGGAATCCTTGCAGGAAACCTTGTTGCCCTCATCTTGATCGGAATTGCGAAATATCGCCAGACGCCATCCGATTCTAGAAAAAAAAGGAGATAACATAACCTACAGTGGAACTCAACCTTCTGCCCACCATTTTGCTTTTTGTTACAGGTATTTTTGCAGGTTTTTTAAATACAGTCGCTGCCGGAGGATCGCTGTTGGCACTCCCAATGCTTATTTTTCTTACCTCCGACCCAATATTAGCAAATGGAACCAACAGGGTCGCTATTTTTTTCCAGAACCTAAGTGCCATTATGGGCTTTCGCCGTAAGGGGGTCTCTGATTTCCGGTATGGTATCTTACTTGCTGTACCTGCAGTTATTGGTGCGGGGATAGGTGCCAAAGTCGCGATTGGTACGGATGCAGCACTATTTCAATTCATTCTCGCAGCCGTGATGCTCATTATGTTGGCTTTAACACTGCTGAATCCAACAGCACGGTTAAAAGATAGAATTGAAAGCAGCAGTAGAGCTTCTAAAATCATCGCAATGGTTGTGTTCTTCTTTATCGGAATCTACGGTGGATTCATTCAAGCGGGTGTGGGTTTGCTTGTTATAACGGCTTTGCGCCTTTTGACAGGTATAGACCTCGTTCGGACGAACGCGATTAAAGTTTTAGTTATTTTCTTTTATACAGTGCTTGCACTCGGTATTTTTATCATGGAAAAGCAGGTCAATTGGACCTTAGGTGTGACGTTGGCAATAGGAAATGCTACTGGTGCCTGGATAGGCAGCCACTGGGCAGTAGAAAAGGGGGATAAGTGGATTAAAGTAGTGCTTGTTGTATCAGTCCTTGCATTTTCGGTGAACCTGGTACTAAAGCCCTTTAACTTAGATATTATATCGTTGCTCGGACTTGGTTAGCGATTCAATTCTTGATACGAGAAAATGAGTCGATGAAGCGCAGTGATATGGGTTGTAAGCGTAAGTAACCCAAGCACACAAAGTAGAATCAGTGCGTTGGTTTGGATGATGGGAAATTTTTGCCAGAGTAGCCCTTGGAGGAGTGTCCCAGCACCGAGCAAGACGATGCGTTCCGGACGCTGCATAAGTCCAACCTTACAGGTAACCTGAAGTCCTTCAGCCCTTGCCCGCACATAACTTACCAAGATTGAACCGAACCATGCGCCAAATGCGAGAATTACCCCTATCAGACTTTCCAAGCTATAGAAATAGATAAGGACTCCAAGAAAGAGAAAACCTTCCGAATAGCGATCAATTACAGAATCCAAAAGTGCCCCTGATGCCCGAAGATTTGTCTGAGCACGGGCAACTGCCCCATCTATCATATCAAAACTCCCACCAAACAAAATCAAAATCCCACCTACAACGAGACGTCCTGTTGCCACATAAAAGGTCGCGATGAGGTTTACGGCAAACCCTAAGAACGTTACCATATTCGCTGTAATACCGAGTGCGACCATTTTACTTGCAACAACAGACAAAATAATCTCAAGACGGGGTTTTAATTTTGCTTCAAACATTGCAAGATATCCTCACTGAAGCGGCAATTTTGACGAAAACTCAGTCTTGCCTTTAGCGAGCATGTGCAGAGCTGTCCTCCGATGCGCTATTAATTTTGTGGCTGGAATAGTCTCGGCTTGATAAAGGAGTTCCAGAATCGCGGAGGCGATTTCTGTTGGATCCTGTGCTACTTTGACTTTCTCGGACTCAGGGAGTTGGATATCCGAGGATCCCACAAGTACAACCCCATCGTTCCAGATTGGTTCAGGAAGTGGATAGGTGCCATTATAAGATTCATCAAAAACTGTAAGGATAGGGTGTGGCAGTTTCAGCAGTGCCAATTCTGCGTTCTGAATTGCCTGCGTGTTAGCTAATGAAATTTTACGTTGTTTTGTAGCAATATGGACAACAGGTAAATTCCACAAAACGATAGGCTTCTTGAGGCGGTGTGCGAGGCTAATTAAACGTAAAAGCTGCCTCCACTCTGGAGGGGTCTTTAGGTTCTGCATATCGCCTTTCACAAGGGTGACTTTCGTATCATCTATCCACGCGAACCCAGCAAATTGAAACGTCCCTTTACTCCCGGCTCTATCACCAGAGAGCGCGATCGCCTGAGTGAAGGGAGGCTGAGGATATTTAGAGGTATTTGCTGACATATCCCAGTACCTTTACACGATAGCAACCCTATAAAAAAAGCAGGGAGGTGGTTTAAACACCTTCCCTGCTTAAAAGGTGATGAGTTTTGTTTACTCGCTACCGCGTCCACCCATAGAGTTAATAGCAAACAATCCGATACCAGCTGCGACCGTTGTCAGGAACACCAAAGCACGCTTGGATGTCGAAAGTTCTTCGTGTACACCCTTGGCATTTTCAAGTATCATCTTGACTTCATTGATTGCCTTTTGGTTGGCTTCAACTTGGCTCAAAAGCATTTTCACGTCCCCTTGGAGAGACTCAATAAGTTCCTGTGCTGCTTTTGCTTCCATTTTTCGCTCTTCGTGCATTTTTCCCAACGCTTTGAGGTGTCCATCAAGTTGAGCGATTTCGTGTAGGATAGCATCTTTATTTGCTGCAAGGGCTTTTTTGACGCTTGAGGCGATTACCTCACCAGATTGACCAACAGCGTCCATTAGCTGCTCTTGCGATTTCAGGCTGTCCTCAAGGGCTTGAAGTTGTGCCTTAAGTTGTCCCATACTCTCGTTAAGTCCGCTAATTTCTGCTTCCAGTTTATCCCGCGTCGCTTCGGATTCGGCTAATTCCACTTTTAGCTTTTCCAGCTCTGCATGACTCGCAGCGAGGTCTTCCTCAGCAACCATAACAGCTTCTTTTGCCATAGCAACTGGAATCCGCAATTGCTCACCCGGATAGATGAGGTGTGGATTGGTGAAATCGTTATATTTGCTCAATTCGCGCCACTGGAGTGGGTCTTTGAGATGCTGTTGGCAGAGATCCCAGAGTGTGTCGCCTTTTACGATAGTAACGAGCATGGTATCGTCATCGCCGTCGTGCGGTGTGATTTTCGCCGAGGCGGATAACACATAAACGCCACTGAGTGCTGCGCAGATATACAGAATCAATGCTAACTTCAACGTGCCTCTTATCATTTTCATTAATTTTCTCCTTTAAAACCTATAAGAGAGGGAAGCAAAGTGAGTTGATCCAACTCCGTCGATTTCACTCGCCATACCATCTTGGATGGCATAGTCAATCTGCAATCCACCGACGTTCACACCAAATCCCCCAAAGAGATTTTGGACATCGCGTGATGCTTTGACACCACCTCGGATGGAAAAAGCAGTTGATTTGTAAGTGAGAATCGTATATTCAGCACCGAGCTTTAGGCTCGTAGCACTTTGGTCAAGATTCACCATCTCTTGCTCAATATCTGCCGCGAATGTGACGACGTTGCCCATATAGAGATTGTAGGCTATACCGAAATCAATAACCATCGGTACAGTGTCTTCGCCAAGGGCTGCCCCGAGGTATTTAGCCACAATACCATAATGGAAGGTGGGTACTTTTTCCTCACCCACATCTATGTGCAGGGCGTGTCCCATGAGTCCGATATCTACGCCACCAAAACCGCTCTGACTTTCAATATCTGCTCCGAAACTATCCATCAACATACGACCAGTTAGACCGACACTGAAGTTTCCGAGACCGATGCCGTAAGAGAGGGAATAAGCGTTCGTGCTATAGTTGATTTCTTCACCGCGGCGTCCTTTGGCATCATATTGTGGAATATCACTCACACCTGCGTTTGTAACAGCAAGTCCGATAGATCCCGCTGAACCGAGAGCTTTCGTTAACGCGATGAAATTATGGCTTCTATCGAGATCAAGCCGTTGTGTTGAAAAATTGAAGCTTAAATCCGCTGCGGAGCCGAGTCCTGCTGGGTTCCAAACGGTTGCGGTGGCATCATCGGCAATTGCCGTGAAGGCTCCACCTAAACCTATCGAGCGTGCACCGGCACCAAGCCGCAAATGTGGCATGGCATCCACTCCGGCATGACTGACCGGCGACACCGCTAGGATAAGAAAGAAAAGGGGTATTAAACCGCATAACAATTTCGGGCCCTGTTTGGAAGCCCATTTAGCGATTTGTTCTGTCATTAACATTATATCCTCCTTCAGTGTCCACACCGGGAACTGGACGGACGTCCAATTCCCGATATGCAGACCTGCCATTTACTTAGCGCGTCAGTGCGAGTTTGAGAATGACATACTCTGGTTCAAAACTATCCGCCACCATGATTTGACAGAAATAGACACCTCGGGCTAAATCCTCGCCAGAAGAGCTAGTTCCGTCCCAACCGATTGCGGCTTTACCAACGTACTCGCCTGCATCCCAAACCTCGTCATCAACAAGAACTCGGACGGGTCGGAGCGTCATGTCATAAATGACAATGCTCACTGTGGACTGTCGAGTCAGTGTGAAGGAGATACGAGTATTCTCCTTGAACGGGTTGGGAACATTAATCGGACGCGACGCCAATACCGGACCTTCCTCACTTTCAACAAAGAAGGTAAACTCGTGGACTGCCATGTTAGATTTACGGGCATCACTGTTCTTTTCAGAGACATTGCCCTCTTTATGCGCCATGTCAGACACTTCAAGTTTAACCGTATGTTGCCCGAAAGAGAGTTCGCCGACAGGGGTGTATATCACCTGTGATGCCGACTTCTCGTTCGATTTGAGGTTAATCAGTTGATCATCGAGAACGAAACGGATAGAATCAACATCTATACCAGACTCAGCATCGGCGTAACTTATCGAAATCTGCGGCCGGCGCTCAGTCATACGTGCTTCATTCTGTGGTGACGACATCGTGATAACCGGGGCAGCAGTATCAAAGTCGATTGTGAAACTACCTTTTGCTGTGGCAGAATTGCCGATTGTATCAGTTGCGCGAACATCAATCGTGTAAGTCCCTTCATCAAGGGGTGCTTCAGGAATGAAGTCCAAACGTGTGATACCTTCGACATCGTCTTCACCATCATCTTCAGTATCGCCCTCCACCTCTTCACCATCGCTATCCATCACGACAATATCCATCTCATCAACGCCTGATTCATCGTTGGCACTTGCGGAGATTATCGGGAGTCCGCCACGGAAAACGCCTGACGGAGTGATTGAGCTAATGATAGGTGCGGCATTATCGACTTCCAGTGTGAAAGTCCATGAATGCTCGGTTGTTCCACCTCCGCTGGTTGCGACGACTCTGACCGTGTGTGTACCTGCTGTGAAACTATCAGCTATCTCAACACGTCCCTCAGCAATTTGTGCCGGTGGGACAGAGCGGAATGGCTTATCGTCTATAGCAAACTTTACACTAACGATATTAGATTGGTCATCGCTAGCAACCGCTGAGATTGTTATCCAACTATCACCCTTGACGACGCCTGATGGAGCGGCTGCAGAGATAACAGGTGGGGATGTGTCCGTCACTACTGTGAAAGAGGTAGATGTCTGTGCTGTATTGCCATCACCATCAGTGACTTCAACAGCAACAGTGTGCTCACCACCGCTTAATCCTGTAGGTGTGTAAGTGAATCGATTACCTGCTACCTCGGGTGTAGCATCTACACCGTCAACAGTAAACGTGGTTATCTCAAGCGTACCTGCACCCGAAATCTCACCACTGACAAGCGGTGTGGTGTCCGTGACAGACTGTCCCGAAGCTGGAGAGTGAATCACAACAGCGGGGAGTGTGCCACTGATAGCGAATTCAACAGAAGCCTCATTAATGTTACCGAGAACATCTGCAACTTTGACGGTTGCGCGATATGCACCACCCGGAAGTTGATCAACGCGAGTGTAAACCAACCTATCTGCATTGGTTTCAATTGCATTCTGGTCAACGGGGAACTCTTCGTCACCTTGCTCAGGGTGTAAGCGTACTATGTCAACAGTTGGACCATCGGCAAGGTCCGTTGTTGCCCAAGCCAAGACTTCCTTGCCAGTACTGTCAGCACCACTTCCTGCACCATCATCATAGGTCGCGTGAACAGTCGGTAAACTATCCACCGTATGGTCTTCGGAAGGCGTCTCAATCGTAATGATTGGGCCGGTGTTATCGAGGTTAATCGATGGTAATGCGAAGGATATTGAACCGTTCCATTGGGTAACCTTACCCTCTGGGGTATAGATACCATCAGGCAGTACTGAAGAAATTTCTATTAGCGTAAGTGAGAAAGTCGTTTCTGGATCTTCGGCACTTTCACTCGTTATATCAGTTCCGTTAATGGTAGCAGTCAGTTGATCAGCGGCTAACGAACCGTTGGCAACTACAAAGCCTACAGCGATTGAGTCCTTGAGTGGAATCATATCATCGGGAGGATCCACTACATCCACGCCATCAATGGCTGTGACTGCCAAGTCAGCAATATCATCACGCTGGAAGTTTAGCACATGCACCGTGATCCTTGACCCATCGGTTTCGGAATTATCTTCTTGAATATTGTCAAGATTATCAAGAAGGAGTGCATGGAACATATAAGTTCCGTTTGGAAGCATTGAGATATCAACTATTGGTGCCTCCAAAACCCCGGATTCACTATCAACTGGGGTTTGCGTGCCATCTGCATCCGTTTGCACCAACCTTACCTTACCACCCCTGTAGGTCATCGGATCGGCAGTCGGTTCAATGGTAAGCATAGCCATCGGAGACGCAACGGCTGGATCAAGGATTCCACCAACCGTGTAACTCCCATCCTCATTCGCTACAATGGGTTCCTGTGGCTCAACACCTTCGGCAACATGAGTGACAGCGATAATGTTTGTGGGACCTAACGGTCCGACATCGTCAATGTTGTCAACGGACAAGCGGCTCTTGACAGTGTCAGGAGCAGGCATTTCACCATCATCGGTCATTGCGGTTGCGGTTACGATATACTGATTTTCATCCTTGGTAGCATCACGTGCAGCCGCCGGACTAAGCTTGTCAATAGTGTCACCACCAAGTGCCGTCGTATCTACTGGAACTGTCCATTTCATTAGATATTCCGGGAACTCTCGATCAATCGCGGCTTCCGATGCTTCACCCATAGCAACAGCATCAGCTGCAACATGGATAAGATCATCAAGAAAATCGGTATTTCCTGCGAGTGCTTCTTTTACCTCTGCTGATGTAACGACGTCGCTTTCGCTGGATGGGCCAACCACACTATCGCCAATCTTCAACTGGAAGGAAGCGATCCCTGGGTATGTCCGTTGTGGCGTATATACATTGAACTTGACTGTGCCTTGGGGTCCACCACTATCCGGATTCTTCTCTGTAATAGACTCAGCATCAAGAACAAGTGCTAAGACGTCAAAGTCGACCGGGATAACACCATCATCCAATTCTATTTCAAACGGTTCTGACACACTTTTGAGTGTAAGATCATTTTCTGCCACAGCGCGCAACGTAACAACAATTTTGCCATCGGCATTAGTGTTGCCCGCAGCTACGAGTGCATCAAAATCAGTAACATCCCAACTAACTTGATACGTTGATAATTCTTCGTTTTCATCCAACTTGCGCTCATTAATGAGCTGCCATGCACCGTTTGCATCCATATATTCTATACGGATACTTGCAGGGTGCACTGTGCGATTATCTACGTTGACAGCTAACATCACGCCATCTGTGGTATTCGCGAAGATGGTTCCGCTTTCGTAAACATCATCTTTACCATTACCATTCGCGTCACCGAGACTGGCACCAGTAATACTTGCTGCATCAGCTTCTGGTGCAACAATTCTGATCCGAGTAGGTTCAGCCTGGGATCCGACATTGAAGAGTGAATCAATCCCCATTGCGCGGATACCATAGTCACCCATCATGAGAGACATATGATCACCTTGAATAGGCATCGTCACATGATCCGATGGATCGAAGGTTACTGGCACAAGATGATCGATGATATCCACTGTAGCACCCAAGGCATTAACTATCAATGTGGCTTGGGATTCAGTCAATTGAAAACGCCCTATCAAGGGCTGTAAACTTTTAAGGAATGGATTTGCAGTACCCAAGATTAAATCTGGTGTTAGGAGTGCCAAGACTGACTCAGGCGTCGTAGTGCTTAAGAGAGCTGCTATCGACGCGTCATCAAGTCCACCGACCAGCTGTGGAAGATTCTGTCGCACAAACGAAGCAAGTTGCTTCTGCGGGAGCCGTGCGAGAGCTGCCGACCAAATCCTGGAGGTCAACATTGTAGATTCGACTGACAACGGCATCCAAGTACTTGTCGGCATACCATAGGCATCAAGACCAATTTGTTGATAGAATAGGTAGCCTACACCTGGACCTACATCAGTACTCGTACCCATGATATTGAGTCCGGCAGCACCGGCATCAACAGCAGTGACAACATAGACACCTTCTGAGTTATCATAACCAGCGGCATTGCCAGTGGGCATAATCCGAATGTCTGCTTCTGGCGCGCTCGTATCAACGGAGAACTGCTCTTGAACCTGATCAACGTCAGTTCCACCAACACTGACAACCGCATTTAAGTTATAGTCCCCTTCAATGAGTGAATCAAAACTGGCAACCCAAAGCGATTCCGTTTCAGGATTGATTCTCGGCACAGTGAAGACTGAAGCCAACATTGGATCAAATTCAGTTTCAAATCGCTCCGTAATGCTGTTCGCATTACGTTCGAGTATGACCCGAATCTCGTTTTGTTGCTTTGGCGTAGCAGCATTCAGAATTGTACCTATATTGATGGGTTGACCCGTAACAGCTCTTTGGACTATGTTAAGAACTCGAGGTGAAGTCAATAGATCAGAAAGCGCACGTGCTAAATTAGGTGTAATTAAGGCATCAATAATCCCGCGATCCACCATCTGCAGGTTCCGCGGATCTGGCATTGCCCACTTAGTAATCGTGTACTTATGCGTTGCGGCAAGCACCTCTTCCAAAGTTATAGTGGTTGGATCCATAGCCGCAATGGCTCTACGATCCAGCGTCTCAAAGGATACTGGTTCAGTGAGCACAACTTCAAAGTAGTAATAGGTATTACGACCAGGAGGGATGCCTACCTCTGCTTCCCAAACACCGTTTTCTCCAGGTGCTTGTTGCATAGGAACAGATAAATATCCCTCTCTCGGATTTTGGTTTGAGATATGAAGTTTAACTTCAGAAAACAATGAAGCACTTAAACTGGGCCATGCTGGTAAGTTGGTAGCAGCAAGCGTTTCGTCTAACCGGAACGTGTAGGGAATGTTATTGCCTTGAAATATTTCTTCTGTGATTGGCGTACCTTCAACCGTTTGTCCATCTGCGCCTGTGAGGTTAAACGTAACACCATCAACTTGTGCCGGAACACGCATATAAAGATGTAAATTATCTCTCGTTACGTTTTTGCTCTGACTCGGTTCTAAATAGGCAAAATCAGTAAAGTTCGGCGTTATAGCATTTCCGAAGTTCTCGTAATCTAATTGTCTCGCTTCCTGTGCAAAAACAGAGAGGCGGTTTGACATTAAAATCTGGCGAATCTGCTTTTTCGGGAGATACCCTTTCGGAACAGCATCAAGGACTAAATCCACCAACTGGTCTGGCTCAAGAGCCAATGGCAATCCACCTGCCTGAAGCGCATCAATAATCTGTTGTATAAAAGCTCTGCCAGAAGTGGCATTCAGTGAAAGTCCACCAAGCCTCGACTCACCCAAAAGGTAATCATCCAGGGGCATTATCGGTGCTTCGGGCATAACCTCCGGGCTGGATATATCCGGTTCAGGGGTTGTAACTTCCGGTTCGGGAGTCGTCACCTCTGGCTCAGGGGTTGTAACTTCCGGTTCGGGAGTCGTCACCTCTGGCTCAGGGGTTGTAACTTCCGGTTCGGGAGTCGTCACCTCTGGCTCAGGGGTTGTAACTTCCGGTTCAGGTTCCGGTGCACCGACACCCAATAACGCTGCGAGTTCGTCGATTGCTGCTGGATCTTGCAACAATGTCTTAACGCTTTCGTCATTGAGTAAAGCTTGGACATCCGGGTCTGTAAGCAGTTCTACGTGCTCATCCGTTATCGTGACTCCTTGACTTTGAGCGACGGACTGTAAGGTTGCAGCCTGACCAGTGTTAATGAGAGTAATAGCCAGAGTAATCGTACCTGGGATATCGTCAATATCTGATTCCTTAAGACCGTTCAAAATCCCTGGTAAAAGCTCTCGAACATCGTCACGTAGAAGCGTTTCACTGTATTTTTCTATAACCTGTTCGGCGAGAGAAGCTTCCTGCCCTAAAACAGTGTTCGGAATTGAACTGTAAAAAACACACAAAGTAAAAATCAAAAAACAAACGAGTGTTCGTTTTTTCATTAACTCATCCTCCTCGTTAAGTCTGCGCGCTCGCAAGACTAAGTACTGAGTTTCTCAGATGGGCAAGCGAGAATACTACAAAAACGACCGGGGTAGATGTTTGCCCATCCAAATAACATCCTACCAACGAGCATCAAAATTTCCCGATACCGATGGAGCCTTAGGATAGGATTTTAGTATAACCTATGGCACAGGTCAAGA
The DNA here is from genome assembly GCA_958295815.1 of Candidatus Poribacteria bacterium. Classification (GTDB taxonomy): domain Bacteria; phylum Poribacteria; class WGA-4E; order WGA-4E; family WGA-3G; genus WGA-3G. The sequence goes on from OY282374.1 coordinate 4,031,888, forward strand.
ATAAGCGGAAAGCGACACCCAACTTCTGTGTTTGACCTTGCGGGAATTTTTTTCTATTATTTTAACATAAATTGGCGAAATTAAGCAAACATTTAATCGTTACGTGGTGACTCCTTATAGTCATGTGCAAAAAAATGCCCTAAACGAAATCAACCTACAGTTACGTGATGTTTTTATGCAATCGGTGAATATTTGTTCCCGCCGCATCGGTATATCATCGATTAAATTGCAGTCTGCTTATAATATGATACCACAACTACTAAAGTATGTCAAATCAAAATTTCAATTTCGTCTGAAGATTTCTGACCGTTTGCTGCGTAGAAATTTACAAACTAATTGACATATTAGCAAAAAACGTTTAAACTGTCAAGAAAAAATAGCAATTGAGGACAAATCCCATGCTGACCGAATCTGAAAAAGACCGACTTGATAAGGACGGTTTTCTGCTTTTGGAAAGCCTCATACCTCCTAATACGACTGCCCAACTCCGAGAGTGTTCTTTATCACTAGCGACATCGGAGCAGAAAGCCGGTAAAAGCCATACATATCTTGCTAACCACTGCGCACAGCGCGTCTGGAACCTCGTTGACAAAGGCGAGATCTTCGAAGAAGCCATTCAGCAACCAAAAATGCTCGCCGCAATGGAGTATCTACTCGGTACCGATTGCACTCTGAGTTCCTTCACAGTAAATGTGCTTTATCCGGGTGCTCCTGACGCTGGACTCCATATTGATTATCCCTTATCCGCACTGCCAACACCGCGCCCCAACTTTCCTATGGTCGCCAACAGCGTATGGTTTTTAGATGACTTTACGCTCGAAAATGGGGCAACCAGTTGTGTACCGGGGAGCCATCGACGGCTTGAAGCACTCCCTGAACCGGGCATGGAATACGCCGATGAGAAGCAAATTTGTGGACCGCGAGGTTCTGTCTTGATCGTCAATGGCGCAATTTGGCACGGTTCCTCAGAAAATAAAACGAATATCCCGCGTGTTGGGTTACTGGGTTTCTTCTGTCGCTCCATTTTGAAACCCCAACAAGCACATTCAAACTTGGTATCAGACTCCGTTATTTCACGCGCAACCCCAACATTAAAGCGATTACTCGGTTTCGACTCCTTACCGAATATGAACACTTAGTGCAATCTGATTGCATCAAGGCACAATATGGATCGCTTCTGCCATCAGGATCCAAGCGGACTCTGGTGTTTCCGGTGTCAATTGATACATTAATCGCGCTTTGACTGTGTCGCCGGTCGCGCCAGATACAATGTCAAAAACGTAAGTTCTGTTTTCGTTTGGAAGAAGACGATTCTCGTTTCCAGCAGAAATTGAGACTTGTTGTTTCTGATGTTGAGTACCATCGGATGTCAGAAGGACAACTTCAAGTATGATGGTGCGTAAAGTTCCACCCGGTAAAACGTGCCCGGTTTTACTTTCAAGCTTCACACTCACCTTTCCTGTTGCGTATTCAAGTTTGAGGTTGGCGGCGCGTTTGAGTTGTGCGACACTCCGACTGCCGCGCCATGTGTGCTTTCTGCCCTTGATACTTTCATAACTCGCTGTGCTTTGCAATCGGTTCACAATCGGCATGTGGCAGGATGCGCAACTTCGGTCTTCTTCAGCAAACTTGCTATCGAGAAAACTGGAAACCTGATCGTGTTCTGGGACGCTCGGTTGACCGTGACAAGTGCTACAGAGTGCCGTTGCGTCCCTGTAGACGGGATTGGTTACGTTGGCGTGAAAATAAGTTTCAGCACTTGCTGGAGGACCGTGCATCGCACCTTGGGCATCGAGATGACAAACGAGACATGAAACCCCCGCTTCCCGCTGTCTGTTTCTCAACCTTGGCATCTTGCCAACACCCGTGATGAGAATCGGTTGCGGTGCATGGCATTGATCGCATTTCGTCTCTCTGTCCGGGACTTGTTCCGCTGCCGCCTGATAGATTTCATCAACCCATGCCTTTGCGTGCATCGAATTTTCCCATTCTCTCCAGATCGCGGGATGGCAACTTTTACATTTTCCATCCTGAAACCCCTGATATGCTTCTGCCACTCGATCTGCATGGTCTTCAGCACGGAGAGCAAGGCTACCAATTAATGTGACGAGTACACAGCCGAGCAACCCAAAACCAACACCAAATACAACCCGACGCGTTTTTGCGAAGTCCATTGTGTCCCTCACAGCGTGTCCAAGAGCGAAATCGCTGCCGCTTCTCCACTGCGGATACAGTCTGGGATGCCTACACCATGATAACCATTTCCTGCAACGGCGAATCCGGGCAATTCGCCTGCAAGTCGTTCCACACTGCTAACAACCTCTTGGTGTCCTACCTGATACTGCGCCATTGCCTGTGGATGTTTGCTAACAACGGCAAACTGTGGATCACTTTTGATTCCGAGAAGTGGCGTTAGATCCGTTTGACACAATTCAATAAGTTCGCTTTCAGATCGTTTAGACTTGGGTTCACCAATAAAGGCACGTAACAGGACATGTTCGTCTGGCGCGCGACTTTCAAATTTAACACTACTAAACGAACAACCAATGAGAGATAGATTTTCGGTGGCGGGAACGACAAATCCCATACCGTCCAATGGATGTGTAACATCAGCACGGCGAAACGCTAAATTAACAGTAGCAGAAGAGGCATAGGGGATCGCGTTAACGTTAGTGGCGAGTGGCGTGGACAGGTTTTGTACAAGCGCACCTGCCTGTAGTGCGGGTAAGGCAATGCAGAGGAGTTCTGCATTGAGCATTTCTCCGTTAGCCAATGAAACGTGCCACCCAGTATCGTGGGTATGCTGAATACATTCTACCTTTGCTCCTAACTTAATACAACTGGATACGGCTTCAGTGAGCGTGTCAACAAGCGTTTGCATTCCTGATTTGAATGAGAGAAAAAGGCTATAGCGGGGTCCACTTGTGTCCTGACTGGTTTGGGTTGCCTGTCTCTTTTGTGCGCGGAGTGCCTTAATAATGCTCCCATGTGCGTTTTCCATCTCCAAGAATCTCGGAAAGGTCGCCTTCAGGCTGAGATTTTCGGCATCAGAGGTATAGATGCCTCCTATCATAGGCTGTGCTATCCGTGTGAAGGCTTCGGTACCGAGACGCCGTCTGACGAAGTGCGCTACGGCTTCATCTGTATCTCTTCCGCGGCGCGGAATAAAGAGTTCCATTGCCATCCGCAGCTTGCCTCGCCAACTGAAGAGTGGGCTTTTTAAAAATGGCTTGAAGGAGCCGGGTGCCATCATGTAAAAGCCTTCAGGGACAGGGTGCAATTCTTCGTTTCGGACGACAAAACTCCGGCGGACTTTTGGGTTAGTTCCGATGAATTGATCTGCAATACCGAGTTCTTCGCAGAGTGCTTTCGCCGCCGGTTTTGTAGAGAGAAAAGCATCAGGACCGTGCTCAAGGAGAAACCCATCTCGGTGCTCAGTACGGATAACACCACCAACGCGATCAGTCGCCTCAAGGAGTGTAACATTCAGTGGAACACCGCGCTGTGCTGCCTCGCGTTGCAAGCGGTAGCACGCCGCTAACCCTGTGATGCCCCCTCCAACGACAATAGCACGTTTTTTATCCGAATTTTCCGACATAAGAATCCTCAATTCAGAACTATTTGCCTACAGGTTCCTGTCGCCATATCCGGCAAACGAAAGCCTGATCCTACCCACTCATAGATTTGTCATATACGAAGTCTGCCAGCATGTTGATAAACTTAGGGTGAACACCGACAGTTCCTGCCCGAATAAAATCAACACCGCATGCCGCTGCAGTTTCTTTTGCCTCTATGTCCAGATCATAGAGAACTTCGACGTGGTCACAGAGGAAACCGATCGGGGAGGCGACAACGGTATCAATACCTTCCTCTTTTCGTGCTTTAATCCAATCGTTAATATCCGGCTCTGTCCACGGTATTGGACTGTTTTCTACAGCACTCTGATATGCCAAACCGAACCGGGTTTTCCCAATCTCTTGGGCAACTGCTTCGCCGGTTTTTCCAAATTGCTGCGTATAAGGTGAGGTATTCGCCGCGGATTGCGGAATTGCGTGTGCTGTGAAAACGAGTTCGGCACGTTCTAACTTTGTACCGCATGCAGTTCTGATAATTTCAGCAATAGCACCGACATAACCTTTGTGTGTATACCATGGATCGAGATAATCAATGGTCGGTTTTTCCCCATCAATTGCGTCAATTCCTTTTTTCACTGCCAGTTGATACCATTCCCAACTGACTTTGGACTGATGGGGTGCCATGATGATGCCGAGTATTTTACGGTGTCCTTTTTGTGCCATCTCCGCGATGACTTCCTTTAAATACGGTGTCCAGTGTCTGAATCCGGCATAAACAGGGAGAGACAAGTCCCGTCTTTGCAATGCATTCTCTAATGCTGCAGCTTGCTCAAAAGTCAATTTGTTGAATGGCGAAAATCCACCCAATTTTATGTAATGGGCTGAGATGTCTTTTACACGTTCTCTTTGAGATTCAGCTGTCCCAGCAATCCCTTCAACAAAGCAGTAGGCTTCGCCAGGACAGGCATCGGTGTTGTATTTTTGACAGCATCCGGGGGTTGGTCCCCCAAATGCAACTAACAAGACGCTATCATATTTCATTTTAATCTACCTTCTACACCATATTGGCGAGTTGCGCGGGCATAAACCTTGCGTCAGCAGCAATTGCATTGGCAAAAGCTTCACGTGCGAGTGTTTCGTCTCCACTTGCGCGATGTGCGAGTCCGATGGAAAAATAAGCTTGTGCGAGTTGTGTACCCTGGATTCCGGTGACCAAGGCTTTGTAAATTGATTCGAGTCCTGCTTTTACTTCATCGCCGTTGCGGTAAGCAGAAAGAATATGATTGTACCCGCGCAGGAGATGCGCTGGTGCATGATCTGGGTCTATCTCGAGTGCAATATCCAAAGCTTTTTTTACCTCAACAAAGAAATCTCCCTTTTCAAGCACGCTTGGCACCGTTCGGGACGCTTGTGTGAGCATATTCGCGTACGCTGTCCATGTGTCAGGCAAATTGGGATATTTTTCGGTCGCGGTTTTCAGAATAGCGATAGCCAAGCCCAAGTCGTTGCCTTCCGCCACCTCTTCAGCAGTTTCCCGATAGGCTTCAAAGTCTTCAAGTTCCCGTGTCCGTTGATCCAGCTTTTCCGGGTCTGCAGCTGGAATAGCCGAGGGTTTGAGATGCTGCCAACCCGGCTCTGGGTCGTCGATTAACCCGCGGTATACTCTTAAAATAGCATAACGAGGGGTTCCCCACACCTCAGCGATATTCCGAATCCAATCAGGTAAACTGGCTTCCATATCAGCTAACAGTGTTGACAAAGACATGCCCTGCTCAAAGCGTTTTCGGACTTCTGTCAGGAAATAGGTTTCAATCTGGAGTAACAGATCAATTTCTGCGTCGCGTGCTAAGGGTCCGTGCCCGGGTAGTACCTGTTCCGGCGCGTATGCGCGAAGTTCCCGAATTGTGTTAACCCAATCGTGGTTTGCCATGAGTCCTTCATTCATGACAGGCTGCCCAAAGATAGGAAAACTCCCTGTCATGACGGTATCGCCAGAGACGATGGACCCTTCTGCTGGGATCCTAATAGCGGTCGCGTCGTCTGTTTCTGCCTTCCCTAAATGGATGAGGTGGAGGGGTTGATTGCCCAAATCGAGTTCGATCTCGTGTGCGAATGTCTCCTGTGGGAGAAAAGGGGCATCCCCCAAGGTAAAACCGCGAGAGCGGAGGAAAGCCTCCTGCCGTGGTGACCTATTTACCATGAAGTCTTTCGTCATGTCACGTGCGACAACGGTTGCGCCCGCCCCATGAAAGATAGTGTTTCCATTTGTATGGTCCCAATGATAGTGGGTGTTAATTGCGTACAGAATAGGTTTATCTGTGATGGTACGGATTGCATTGAGGAGCCGCCGTGCCATCATCTGGTTTACCTGTGTATCAATTACCGCAACCCCTTGATCCCCGATAATTATAGAGGAATTAACGATATTACGAAATAGATACACTCGATCTGTTACTTTAACGAGTTGTCCGTACTGTCGTGGGGCAAACGGGTTATCCGAAATGTTTCTCATCAAATTTCCTACAGTGTCTTTGCGATATTTATAAAATGTTTAACATTTTCAAAGGGCGTATCTCTGTGAAGCCCATGACTTAGATTCAAAATATGCCCGGTTCTTCCGCCCTGTTTTAAACAAGCCTTAACAGCTTCTGTGATGTCAGCGCAGCTCCCGTCTCGGAGAATATCATTGTCAACGTTTCCTTGAAAGGCAACTGTGCCATTGGTCAAGGTTTTGGCTTCGCCGAGATCAACGCATTTTCCGACACTCAGGACATCTGCTCCACTTCGGTGCATTAAATCGAGATACTCACACTCTTTTGCGAAGAGTATTCGTGGTACTTGTGAGTCCACTTCAACAAAAATTCGTTGGTGATAAGGGAATGCGAAGTCTTCGTACATCTGGAGCGGTAAGACATCTGCGATCGACTCGAAGAGTTGTACCACTTGAACACCCTCGCCAATCTGGTAGTTCAAATAGTTAACTGTCATATCTGTTAACTTGTCCAAGAGGCAATGCAAGAGTTCAGGAGCCTCATCCATCATTTGGAAAACCGGGGTCGCTTTTTCGGATATCCCAGCACCACGTTTGATGGGGCTTTCGCCTGCGATAAGAAAAAATGCGAGCGTCAAAGGTGCACCAGCAAAACCGATGAGTGGTAGTTCTCCATCCAAGGTTTGGCGTAGTCTGCGAATGACCTGTCCAGTAAATGCTAATTGTGTCGATGGTTGATGGAGTGGCTGAAGCGCATCCACCTGTGCCTGCGTCCGAATGGGCGGGTTTAAGATGGGTCCGGGATCAAATCGGAAATGCGCGCCCATCGGCGCGAGCGGTGTGAGAATGTCTTTGTAGACAATGATGGCATCAACACCAATGCGTTTAGGCAGAAGCGAGATTTTAACTGCCCATTCAACATCGGTTTCCGATACCGGTGTCGGACAGGTTCGGAAAAGTCGTTCTAAAGGGAGGTTAAGCTCCTGCCGAATTTGCCGATAAAGGGGATCTGACCTCCCAGCCTGCCGCATCATCCACACAGGAACGCGCTCCACCGGTAAGCGTTTTGATGCGCGCAAAAGTAAGTCGTTCTTTAATTGTTGTTCCATGTCAACAGGATTTACCTCTTCAACGCGCTTTTAAATTGCCCCATGTCGTTGCTAATTTATCTGTAGGTTCTACTGGAGCAACGCCAAGAACTTTGCCAACACCATCTTCCATGAGTGTTTTCAGGTCCGCCTCGCTTAAGGCATCACTAAACATGGCTACGTCGTCAATGATACCTTTGAAATAACCACCATCACATCCGTGACCCGCTGGACAGAGTCCACTCCCAATGAGTAAACCCTTTTCAGGTGCCCCGACTTTATTCGGTCCTTTTGCCTTAAACGTGGCATCAATGTAGAGTTCATACTCGGTGCCGTTGTAGATACCGGCAACAAAATACCATTCATCGGGTTTATTTACCGGTGTGGTCGCTGCAGCACAACCGGCTTGACAACTTTTGAACTCGAAGTTACCAGCATTCCAGAATTCAAACCACCAATTCGCGCCGCCACCGTCCCCGGGATTACCGTTCGCGATAATGAGCGTGGCTGAACCTTTACCCGCCGGGTTGTTGCCTCCAACGGCTGTCGGATACATCCAGAAAGTGACTGTGAACACCTCCGGGTTAAAATCGAGTGAAGGTGCGATTTCGACGTAGTCATCTTTTCCGTCAAATATAACGGCTTTCCCGAATTGTCCGTCTTCCCATTTCGTACCTTCTTTGAGTTCACCATCATAGCCATTCCCGGATAAATCCTGGGCAATCTTTCCATTACCTTCATCAAAAAGCCAAATCCCAACAACTGTCTTCGGGTCAATTTTGGCATCACTCGGCATAACATAACATACTGTGAAGAGTACAATCGCTAAACCTATTAGCGTCTGACCCTGCTTCGGCTTGTTAGCAAGGAATCTTATGAAAGTATTCATTATGAAAGGTCCCCCTTCTGACGTCGTTCAAGAAACTGTCGCAGTTTGGTGAAACTTTTAACGTTTTTCATAATTCTGCCGCTTTCTCGTTCTTCAAGATAAAGGAAAAAACCCATAAAATAAAGGCTTACCAAAAATAGCAGAAATCCTGTGAAGCACCGTGCAATTGCCCAGTAATTGGGTTGAAAACTCAGGTAAGGGGTGACAGACCCAGCGTCGCTGGCTGCGTTGGATGCATCTTGTTGATGCCATTGCACCGAAACGAAGTCACCCCATCCAGTTATTCCAAGGGATAAAAAAGCGATTGAAAGGACAAAAACGATGAAAAATGGGATGCCCATGTCTACATATCAACTTAGGCAGAGACTTTTATTAAGCCTTTTGTACAACCGTCTTCGCGATTGCGTACCTTCGTTATCCCTTCAACAAGTGAATCAAGCGAAAATTCGTGGCTGATAATTTTGTCCATATTGACATCACCACTTGAAATGAGTTGTACCGCTTCCTCCCAAGTATCGGGCGCGAGCCAAGAGAACCTGATAGTTTTATCCATAAGGATCGTATCAAGAATCGGAACCTGCATCACATCTGTATCGCCGGGGAGTCCGAAGATAACAACAGTTGCATGTCTACCGGTAACTTCTAAGGCAGTGTGTATTGCGTCAAGGGAGCTGGTTGCTGTAATTGCGCGGTCTGCTAATTCACCGTTATTGAGTTCTTGAATTGCAGCCCCTAAGTCTTCAACATAATGTGGAGAGTTAGTATCACTGACATTGACGACTACATCGGCACCGAGTTCTTTACCACAATCCAAACGATAGTCGCGAGTCCCGACGAGTAGAACGTTTTTCAAGCCGCGGCTTTTCAGCACTTGCACCATCATCAAACCGATAGGTCCCGGTCCGAAGACGACGGCGGTTTGTCCCGCTTCAGCATTGAGGTTATTGACAGCATAGAGTCCACAAGCAAGCGGTTCCGTTAGTGCGCCTTGGTCATAAGTGACATTATCGGGCAATTTGACCGTCCAGCGATAGTCAGACACTGCGTATTCTGCGAAGCCGCCATCAACGCCGACACCAAGGACGCGTTTTTCCGGACACAAATTGGACAACCCTTTTTTGCTCCAGAAGGAATTTGGATTCGATTGGACGGGGTTAACAACAACTCGGTCGCCGACTTCAAATCCGCCTGTTGTTCCTGCCTCACTACCAACTTCAACGACTTCACCCGTGAATTCGTGTCCGAGGATAAGGGGTCCTTTGCCATCGTCGGTTTCAAGTGAACTGTTACCGAAATAGTATGCAACATCCGAACCACAGATGCCTACCGAACGGACTTCAACTAACAGGTCATTGTCACTGGCTTTCGGTACGGGCCGGTCTTCGAGGCTCATTGATTCGGGTGCATAGAAAATTTGAGATTTCATTATGATTTGCCTCCTTAAGTCTCTAAAGAATGTTGTTATTTTAGCATATTTGAAATTTAATTTACAACGAAATTCAATCCAGGGTTAGCGATATTTTTAAAAAGCGAGATATATCAATTAGAAGATAAATCGCATCTCCAAAAACAGCAATCGGCTGCAGAACTCGCCGATAAAGACCGTGATGATCGCAATGAAAAGGAAACCGGTTGCAGCACGCGTTGCACCAAGCTCGTCGCGGGCGACGGATTTAGGACGCAAGCAATCCCACGTAATGAAATGGAGGAACAGCGTGCCGCCGATACCTATAAGTAGACGCATGCTGAAAATGATTTGATAAAAGAGGTTAAAAGAGACAACATCCGTAGACTGCTGTCTGAAAAATAGGTTCAGGCAGAGCAGTAGCATCATACCTAAAAGGGTATAGAGCAGTCCGCTGTTGAACCGCTTCAGATAGATCACCGGCAAATCGGGGACCACGAGGTACCAGTGCCCAAACCACATGCCAGTATGGACCACACCAAGTAAGACAGCAGCTGTCAAAAATTGGAGCGGCAGCACAAACATTTCACCGGGGATCTGAACAATTTGAAGGTAACGCTGGGCACTTATAACGATTGATGCTATCCCGGAAATTGTCCCGCCAAAGAAAAAGATCTGTGTGAGCAATGGTGTTTTGAACCACCATGATAATGTATAAACGAGAACAATGAGAAAGAAACTGATGACGGAAATGGATTCGAGGTTCTGCCAGTATCCGAAAAAGTTACGAAATGTGACAGATTGCTGATAAAGGGCAAGGTTTGCACAGCGCGACAAACCGCTCACGAGTAGATAGATACCACCCATTAAGCGATAAAAATTTGCTCCCACTAAACCTTTCGGAACAAGGAAAAGGAGAACAAATCCACCAACCCCGAGTTGGCTGAAAACGAGATAAAAAACGTCAATTATACTGAACATTCGAACTGGATAAGGGTCGCTTGAAACCGTACCTACATTTGAATAGACTCGTTTTTACGAAAAAGAAAACCCATTATAGTTCGCTGTAGAGCGATGAATTCGCGCATCGCTATGCTTATGAACCATAATGGGTTTACCTATCTTGCACGTTTTAAGTACGCACTGCCTATAGTTAGGCAATGTACAAGCCTTAGAGAATCTCGACTTCAGCACCGAGTGCTTCAAGCTGCTCTTTTGTTTTCTCGGCATCCTCTTGGGAGACAGCTTCCTGAATAACGACTGGCGCGGATTCGACTTTCTCTTTTGCTTCCTTCAAGCCGAGTCCAGTAATAGCGCGAACCTCTTTGATAACAGGAATTTTCTTTCCACCAAAATCTTTGAGTTGAACGTCAAATTCTGTTTTCTCTTCTGGCTCGGCATCTTCTTCTGCGCCTGCAGCGGCGGCAGCTGGCATCATCCCTGGCATAGCGACTGCCGGGGCAGCTGATGCGCTGACACCAAATTTATCTTCCAAGGCTTTGACCAATTCGGAAAGCTCCAAAACGGTCATACTGCTAATTTCTTCAATCAATTTTTCCATATCTGCGGCCATGCTTGTATCCTTCCTTTGAATAGTACCAAATTAACTTGATGAGGGGTTCTCTGATCAAGCAATGCGGGGTTAAGTCGTAGTGACTCAATCTCCCGGCTATATTTAGTATAGGTGCAGCGTGCACCTTATGTTAGGCGTTTTCCGCCTCTTTCTTTTGGTCAGCAACCTGTGTTAGGACCGAGGCTATCTGACGTATTGTTCCACTAAGTACATTCACCATCCCTGTGATGGGTGAACCTTGATGTAAGGTGTTGACAAGTCCGGTGAGGGGTGCGCCGATAGTCCCGACAGTGCGGGCAATCAAGACCTCTCGTGACGGCATATCTTGGAGGGCTTCAACGCCTGCTGCGTCAACCACCCGTGTCCCGAGAATTCCGCCTTTAACCTTAAAATTCTCGTGTTCTTTGCCAAATTCGAGCAAAATTTTTGACGACGCCGCTGGATCTATACTGGTGGCGAGGGCTGTATTTCCCTTGAGATAAGGTTCCAAGCCTTCAATACCCCTCTCCTGCGCGACGACATTCACCAATGTGTTTTTGCAGACTCTATACCGGACCTCCGCTGCCCGGAGCTGATTTCGAAGTTCATTCACTTCGTCAACAGTAAGCCCCTGAAAGTCCGCCAAGAGAACAACATCAGCACTGTCAAAAAGCTCTCGAATTTGTTCTACCTGCTGAACGTTTGCCTGATTCGGCATGTGTCAGCTCCTTTCTGCTTGTGTTGTATATAATACCTGATTCCTTACAAACTGTTTAATTTGACATATACGACATGAAAAAAGCCCCCAGGCTGCTGGAGGCTCACATCAATGGCAAACAAAGAAATTTCTCGAACGGTTTACCAGAGAAATCCGCTGTTGTTCTATTCCATTCAAGCCTCAGTAGGCAATTAAGCCGATGGCACCTACGGTCTACGACTCTATTCAGTTGTAGGGAAATATTGCCTATAATATTAGCACGCTACGAGTTTTACAAAAATTCCTGCGGATCTATCCGGATACCGGCACCCATTGTTGATGAAATTGCCACACTCCGAATATATCTGCCTTTCACGGAGGACGGTCGAGAGGCAACAAGTGCCCCCATGACTGCGTTGAGATTCCCTTTAATGCCTTCTTCTTCAAAAGAGACTTTACCGATTGGAACGTGAATGATGCCAGATGCTCGTTCTATTCTGTATTCGATCTGTCCTGCCTTGATACTCTGGAGGGCTTCCTCAACATCCATTGTAACAGTCCCTGCCTTAGCGTTAGGCATTAACCCGCGCGGTCCAAGGATACGCCCGAGTTTTGGCATAATACTCCGCATCAAATCGGGTGTTGCTATTGCTGCGTCAAACTCAAGCCATCCATCAGCAATTTTATCTACCAACTCGTCTGTTCCGACAAAATCTGCTCCGGCCTCTTCGGCTTGTCGTGCCGGATCACCTTGGGCGAAGACGACAACACGGACAGATTTACCAGTCCCATGTGGAAGTGCAACAGTGCCGCGGATATTCTGGTCTGCCTGTCGTGCATCCACACCAAGACGTGATGCCAAATCTATTGTCTCATCAAACTTTGCCGTACCGGTTTTTTTTATGAGCGAGACCGCTTCATCAACAGTATGAAGTTTTAACCTATCCACCTGTTCTTTAGCTTCGCGATATCGTTTCCCTTTTTTCGCCATGTTGCTCTCCGATAATCACGGGGTGTCTTCTACACGCCGCGTTTCAAAGCGAGTTTCCTTGTATGCCAAAATACTATAGATTGCCCATACTGAAACACGCTATTCAATAGTAAGTCCCATACTACGAGCAGTGCCTTCTATCATCCGCGTCGCAGCCTCTAAATCTGTAGTATTCAAATCAGGCAATTTTATCTGTGCAATCTCGCGAATCTGTTCCATGTTGACGGAGGCGACCTTGTTTCGATTCGGTTCACCTGAACCTTTAGCGATCTTTGCTGCGGATTTCAATAAGATTGCGGCGGGTGGCGACTTTACGCTGAACGTAAAAGATCTATCACTATAACAAGTAATAACCGTTGTGACCACCATGCCGGTTTGATGCTGCGTTTGGGCATTAAAGGACTTGATAAACTCTTGTAGATTAATCATATAAGGCGCGAGGCTTGGACCGACGGGCGGTTGTGGTGTTGCCTGTCCTGATACCAATTGGAGTTTAACTTCACCTGCCACTTTTTTTGCCATTGTTCTTCCTGTCCTGGATTATGTGAATTCTACGGTGTATGTACAAAAGCACACCGTTTAGTTTTAGTTCAACTGCTCAACTTCAAGAATCCCCAAGTCAACAGACGTTGAGCGCCCAAAAAGCGAAATACTGAGACGCAAACGATGATGTACCATGTCAACTTCTTCAATTTCGCCCGGAAATCCACTGAAGGGACCATTTATCACCTTCACCTTATCACCTACGTCGTACTCGACCAATGGTGTCGGTGGGACTTCCTCTTCCTCGGTTGACATCTGCAACATCGCCTCGACATCTTCAGGGCTCAGGGGCGATGGATGTGCAGGCGGGCCCAAGAAATTCATAACGCCCGGGGTCTCTTGTATGAGCGTCCAACTTTTCTGCCCAATCTGACTATCAACATGTGGACCCAGTTCATGAGTGGTATTAATAAGGACATATCCGGGATAAGACGGACGAATGCTAACTTTACGCTGACTGTCTTTTACCTCCACCACTTCGGTTTCGGGGACATTGACTTGCAAAATATCGTCCTGTAACTCTTCTCTTGCAATCATGTTGTCAAGACTGAGTTTAACCTTTTTTTCATGTCCTGTATATATCTGAACAACGTACCAGTATCCATCCATATTCTGATTCACGATTATGTCAATTGCGATGTTAAAAATCCAAAGCCGTTAGCGAATAAAAAGTGCTCTAAGAAAAGCCATACCGAAACCCTCAAGAGAAGTGCTCAAGGCATATTGACTTACAAGAACAGCAATTAAAGGGATACAAGCTATCGCCGTCCCAATCAACTTTCGATTTTTCTCGTTTCCGAAGAACGAGGTATCAGAGGCAGCATTTGCTTCCCTACTACTCTGAGGTTGGTTTTCCCAGCTCCTCACGAAAAAGAAAGTGAGAATTGGAAGTGCTACCAAAACGAGCCAACTTAACGGACTATTCCACTTAGGAAAAGCAGAATTACCGTCCACTAATCCGATGAAAAGCCCCAACAATGCGGATGCGACAATAACAGTAATGGTGCTGCCTTGAACCTCTTTCGCGTCAGGCTTCGACACCTTCTGCCATTCCAGATTAATTCCCTGAATGTAGTTTTTTAAACGAGCTATCATAAGGTTAAAAGGCAGGCCAGGAGGGATTCGAACCCCCAACATTCGGTTTTGGAGACCGACGCTCTAGCCGTTGGAGCTACTGGCCTGCAAGTATCTCATAGATCCATACACACTTAAGCAAGAAAATCTCATGCTTAAAGCGATGTTGTTTACGGTACATCTAAAAGGCTATCGTGTCTCTTTATGGTCTGTATGCTTTCGGCAGAACCGACAGTATTTCTTCCGTTCGTACCGATTTTGATTCTTTCGGCGGTCGCGGGTTGTCACATAATTTCGCCGATTGCATGCATCACAGGCTAATGTTACAATGTCTCTGGGCATAATAAACGCTCTACTTTCAGTTAGGTGAGGCCGACGACCGGGATTGAACCGGTGACCTCGTCCTTACCAAGGACGCGCTCTACCGACTGAGCTACGTCGGCACAAACAAAAAACACCAACAAGCGGGAGACGGGATTTGAACCCGCGACGCATGGCTTGGAAGGCCAATGCTCTACCAGCTGAGCTACTCCCGCAGAATATCAATAATAACGCGGTGTATGGCTGAGGGACGGTGCCTTACCTAAAAAACGAAACCGCTTTAGCAACACGGTAAACCTGTAGGATGCACCGTAAATTAAAACGCTCTGATAATACCACCTTAGTATAGTAGCATAACAGATGGGGGCAGATGGATTCGAACCACCGTAGGCATAGCCAACAGATTTACAGTCTGCCCTATTTGACCGCTCTAGCATACCCCCAATATCAAGGCTGACGAGAGGAATCGAACCTCCAACCTAGTGATTACAAATCACTTGCTCTACCATTGAGCCACGTCAGCAAATACCTTTTAATTATACCCACTTTATTGTAGAATGTCAAGTGATTTTTCTTTTTTACCGAGACGTGCTTTCAATAGAAAGCATCTGCAAGTTAGAGCCCTTCTTCGGGTTCCTCTTTTTCAGCATCCTGCTCCCCTTCATGAACGACTTCTTCACCAAATATATCGCTGCCATCATCTGAATCCTGAGGATCCGTAAAAATTGATGGTGGGCTGGAATCCGGCACCTTCGCTTCGGTCTGTTCATAACTAAGTTTCCCGTCAATCAATTCTTGTGTAGCAATAGCGACCGGTTTTTGTTTTTTATTCGCTACACTCGAAGGGATAATCGGTAAACCGTCCGCATTTATTTGACGCGCACGTTTCGCAACAACATTCACTGCAAGATATTTATTTTCCACTGTCTTCACCAAATCCTCATTGTAAACCACTTCATTCATTGCGATTCCCCTCATTAGGTACGGGTGATTAGATCAAGAACACTTATTAATTATACCCAATTTTCCAAAAAAGTCAAGTTAAAATGATAGAAAAGTTGACAAGTTAACTTTAAAGTGGTAAAATTGAAACATCGAATCGTGCAACTGTATGTCTTACGAACCAAAGGAACTTCTAAATGGATACGAACATCCAGCCTATTCTCGAAAAATCGCTCGCAGCCGAACGGTTAGACTTTGACGATTGCCTCACGCTTTTCAAGAGCCACGATCTACTCGCTTTAGGGCACGCCGCAGATGTTATTCGACAAAGGAAACACCCTGACGGTTACGTCACCTACATTATTGACAGAAATATTAACTACACCAATTGGTGTTATGTTGACTGCGACTTTTGTGCGTTTTACCGACATCGCCAAGACCCAGATGCCTATGTGATGGAGCGGGACGAACTTGGAAAAAAAATTCAGGAGACGCTCGACCTTGGTGGTGAGATGATTCTTATGCAAGGCGGGCTACACCCGAAACTAAAACTGGATTGGTATGAAGACCTACTTCGCTGGATTAAAGCGAATTATCCTATCCACATTCACGGATTTTCACCACCAGAGTTAGACTGGTTTGCGAAGATAAATCGTATGTCACTGCGAGAAACGCTCATCCGCTTACGAGATGCTGGACTCGATTCAATCCCTGGCGGTGGTGCGGAGATTCTTACTGAACACGCCCGCGATGAAATTAGCCCCAAAAAATGTACTGCTGACGAATGGTTGGAAGTGATGCGCCAAGGACATCTGGTTGGACTCAAGTCGAGTGCAACAATGATGTATGGGCACGTAGAAAGCTACGCTGAGCGTGTTGAGCACCTTGTCCGTCTCCGGGATTTACAAGATGAGACAGGAGGCTTCACAGCTTTTATCTGCTGGTCTCTGCAACCCGCCAACACCCGTATGGAACATATACCACCAGCGGGAAGTTTTGAGTACCTTAAGACCCTCGCGATCTCTCGATTATTCTTGGATAATTTCGACAATTTCCAATCTTCCTGGGTTACCCAAGGTCCCAAAATCGGACAGATGTCCCTCAAGTTCGGGGCAAACGACATGGGCGGCACAATGATAGAGGAAAATGTCGTTAGCCAAGCTGGAACTGTCTACTGTATGCCGATTGAGGAGATCGAAAGGACTATTGCTGAGTTAGGGTACACCCCTAAACGCCGTAACTTCTTTTACAAACTCCTCAATTAATTACCGCTGGAACCTTCCAAACCTGACAAAATCCTGAACCACCGGTTTGACGTTCTCCTCTGAGAGTTTGAGATGCCCGATACCCGTCCTAACATCCTGTTAATAACTACCGATCAGCAACGTGGGGACTGCCTGGGCTTGGATCCAGACGGTCCCGATTGTCTGCAGACCCCCAACTTGGACTGGATCGGTCGCACCGGCACCCATTTCCGCCGCGGATACGCTGAATGTCCGAGTTGTATTCCAGCAAGGCGTAGCCTGATGACCGGTACCGCACCAGCAGCCAATGGTGCAGTCGGATTTAAAGGGGCGGAGTGGAACCCTCCGCATACCTTGGCTGGCGAATTGTCTGCAGCCGGTTATCAAACCGAGATGATTGGCAAACTACATTTGATGCCTCCACGTAAACGATACGGTTTCGATCATCTCCAGTTGGCTGATGCCACCCGCGGCAACCACAACGACTATGTCGACTGGTTGCAGCAATACCACCGCCGCAACGACGTTGACCCCGGTATGGCTCACGGTGTTTCTGCCAACGGATGGGTCGGTCGTCCGCATCATCTACCCGAAGAGCAAATGCATACGTTCTGGTGTATTGATCGCGCACTCAACTTCTTGCAAAAACGCGATCCAACGGCACCGTTCTTCCTCAATATTTCCTTTATAGATCCGCATCCACCGCTGACCCCACCGCTTCACTACTACCAACGCTACATCCAGCGAGACCTACCACCACCCGTGGTCGGTGACTGGGCAACCGAATTTGCCGGAGCTCAGAAAGGTCTGAATCCAAATGCTTGGGAAATCCGCCTCGACGACTACGATATGCGCTGCGCCCGCGCTGCTTATTACGGGATGATCAATTTCATCGACGATCAGATTGGTCGTCTAATCCAACATACCGGTGGCATGCAAGACTGTCTGGTCATTTTCACCTCTGACCACGGTGAGATGCTGGGCGATCATAATCTGTACCGCAAAACCTGGCCCTACGAAGCCTCAGCCCGAGTGCCCTTTCTAATGCGAGCACCAGCGAGATGGGGTTACCCGAAAGAATCCGTCTGCCAAAGTCCGGTCGGTCTGCAAGACATCATGCCCACCATTCTGGACACCGCTGGCATCCAGATTCCGAGCACCTGCACAGGTAAAAGTCTATTACCCATCATGCGGGGGGATACCGACCAGGTACGAGACTGCCTGCACGGGGAACACTCTGGCTGTTACGATTACAAGCACGGGAACCACTACTTGACCGATGGGGACCATAAATACATCTGGTATTCGCAAACCGGTCAGGAACACCTCTTCAATCTGCAGGACGATCCGCACGAGACGCAAGATCTGGCGAGTCAAAGCGGGGCTGAAGCACGCCTAACACCTTGGCGGAATCGACTGATCGAGTTCCTCCGCCACCGTCCGGAAGGATTTACCGACGGCAAAAGCCTCATAGCGGGGCAGACTCATGATGAATTGCTGCCCGATTACCAACCCGACACCACTTATCCGCACTTATAACACCAATTATGGTAAATCCAATAAATAAATAGACACTATTAACACACATGAGATCTGCTCTTTGTAGGAGGGGTTTGTAACCCCGACTCTTACAAGTGTCCAAGTAATTATGGGTTTTACTATAGTTTTAAGGTGCCAGTAGAACCAACGATCCTAATGGAAAACTGGTTATCGTTTTTGGCTTAAAAGGTTCAGAAATCTTGCCATTGGACGCGAAAAAGGGCGAGGTACGGGACCTCGCCCAACAAAATCCATTAATGCGATATTAGGACCCACTAAGTAATGAACACCAGTATCGAGTGGGAATGTTTTAAAGTTTTCACGAACTGATCGCTTAATTCAAACGCTTAACGGTAATCCGGATGGATCCAGAGTTCGCTTCCTTTTTTGCGTGCGGCGAACCAGTTCAGATATGCTTCCCGCTTTTTCGCTTGGATGAGGGTCTGCAGGTGTCGAGTCTTTTCAGCCGGATCCTCCTGGAACGCCTCAACATCTGGTTCCTGTCGCTCAATAAGCTGAACAATGTACACAGAAGAGCTACCTTTGAAAGGACCGCCGATTTCATCTATCTTCATACGAAACGCAGCAAACATTGCTTCAGCGGAATTCCCCATACCAGAAATATAGTTACTATTGGCACTGAGCGAGAATAGGTTGCTTTCTTGTACCGAGAGCCGGTCGGCAGTCAACCCTTCAGGCGGGCTATACTTTTTAAACAAATCCTCCAGTGATTCGGCACCGTCACGTTGATTAAATAGGCTTTGTGCGTCCGCTAAAGCTTCGGCTGCCGATTTCTCTTCCTGCAGTGCTTCAATCACTTTCGTTTTTACCTCAGCGAATGGTGGAATAGCCGCTGGCTTCTTCTCTAAGACGGTGGCAACAAAATAGGCATCTACCTCACCAGTCCGTTTTTTCGCCTCAATTACCTTTATCACACCAACTTCCATATCAAAGACCTCTTGGATTAACCCTTCATACCCCCACCGCGCGCCAATTTGTGGAATAGTCGGAGCGTCCCGGCTGAAAAGTCCGGTTTCTAAAACAGTGAGCGCGAGATCCTTGTAGTTTTCATGTGCGAGTGCAGCATCATAGTCCTGAATTTCGATTTCATACAACAGGTCGTCAGCGATCCTTTTCGCCTCGTCAACACCGCTGACTTGAACGAGTTTTTGTTGGATTTCAAATTGGACTTGGGCAAAAGGCTGCGGCTCCGGTGCCCTCTTTTCCTCCAATTTGATTATATGATACCCAAACTGCGTCTCGATTAAATCACTCACTTCTCCGGGTTCCAACGTATCAAACGCAGCCTCTTCAAAGGGTTTCACCATTTCACCACGTGCGAAATAGTCCCCGGCTGGAAGTTTTGGATTGGAGCCTTTTAAAGCACCACCGAGCGTTGCAGACGGACCTTCTGAATATGTTTTTGCAAGTTCGGCGAAATCGGCACCGGCGGCAAGTTCTTCATTGACGGTTTTAAGTAATTCTTCTGCAGCCGTCTTGGTTTCCGCCTTTTGTTCGTCGGTTGCGTTATCAGGAAACTTTTTCAAGATATGGCGCGCTTTGACCGCTTCCGGTGTGGCAAATGACGACCGATTTGCCTCGTAATATTCTTCAACATCTGAATCTGAAACGAACTCGGTAGGATTTACCCTGATAAACTTGACGTTCACCTGTTCTTGGGATTTATAGTCATCCCTGTTTTTCTCGTAGTAGGCTTCTGCTTCAGCGTCATCTACCTCAACCCTTGAGATGTAATCGCTATGCTTAAATTCGATAAATTTGACTTTCGCCTTATCAGACTCAAGCCGATATGCTTGCTCTGCTTCAGTGTCAGTTACCAATTCCAAGGCTTGTACACTATCTCGGAGTGCTGTGGAACTAAGTTGCAGACGAATATTCTCTGTATAGAGGTCTGCTGCCCCGAACTGTTTGTAAAGATTGTACTGCTCGACCCGGGTTGCATCGCTTCGGATGTAACGTCTTATGTCTGCATCAGTGACATCTACACTTCCCTCAATCGTTTGTTGCACCCAACGGTCGATTACTGATTTCTGCATCTGCTCTCGATCAGGGTTACTGTTGAATCTCTGATTTTGCCTTTGAGACTCCATAGCGTTAGCGACGGCGTTTTCAAACTCACTACGTTTGACTTCAATACCATCAATCCTGAGGACGACGTCTCCCTCTGGTCCCTCACCGCCACCTTGCGTGTTGCTATAGAGGAACACCGTTCCTACCAAAAACACGATGCAAATTACCCACATAAAAAGTTGCGCAATAAATTTCTCACGTAGAAAGATAATCATGTCTTATTAAAGTATCTCCTGTTGATTTCCGTCTAAGAGCCTTTCGTGCCTGAAGAGGTGTTAATATTATACATACAAACACAAGCAATGTCAAATTGTAGTACCTGTGGCGAGTAAACGATAAAAATTTGCTAATTTTTAGAATATACTATATACTAATTGGAAACAGCACGGGTTTTGGGTGCGAACCATTGTGAGAAATTGGCAAAATCGGTAATGAAGATTCAGAATGTAACAGATTTTAGTCTAAAATATACTTTGGAATCTGGACAGTCATTTCGATGGCACAAGATAGGTGATGCCTACTACGGTGTTGTGGAGGGACGGATACTCAAAATTTCCCAACAAGGGACCACGCTACATGTTGAAAGTTCCACGAACGAAGATGAGACGACTTTTTTGCCATACCTCCGTCACTACTTAGATCTGGAGCGTGATGTCCCAAAACTCCTCGCCGAAGTTGACAATGATGCCTATATCCATCGGACGATTCAGACCCTTTGGGGAATGCACATTCTGAATCAAGAAATCTGGGAGACAATAGCATCCTTTATTTTATCACAAAACAACAATGTCTCTCGGATCCGTGGGATTATTCGTAGACTCTCTGAGCGTTACGGTGAAAAATTAAGGATTGCGACGTACGAGGACTATAGTTTTCCGAGTCCGCAGGCTCTGGCAACAGCAACTGAGGAAGAACTCCTCGCATGCGGTACCGGCTACCGAGCAAGTTATCTTCAGGCTGCTGCGCAGGCAGTTATTAACGGCGAACTCACACTTACCTCATTAAAGCAATTGCCATATCCTGAGGCGAAACAGGAATTAACGCGCCGACAGGGTATTGGCGAGAAAGTGGCTGATTGTATCTGCCTATTCTCGCTCGGACATCTTGCAGCACTGCCAATTGATGTCTGGATAAAACGTATTTTTGAGACGCTTTACCTACGTCGGCGTGCCACGCATCGCGAAATACGCGAATTCGCACACAACTATTTCGGAGAGGGGGTGGGATACGCACAGCAATATCTATTCCATTACGTTCATGAATGTCCAAACTGGGCAGACGCTGAGCACTTATCGCTTATCGAAGTAGAAACCTAACCTACAACAGAAAATTGAGAACCGACAGTAAAATGACAAACAAATGACTTTCACAAGGAGACTCAATTATGGCAGAATCATTGGATCAAAGTATTGTATCACTTCTGGAAGAACATGTTGAACTTGCAATTTCGACTGTTCAAGAGTTGAGAGCAGACAAACTTGAACTTGAGGCTGAAATAGCAAGGCTTAACAGCGAAGTGGTAGAACGCGATGGACAGATTCAACAACTTGAAGAGCGTAATCGCCAACTTGAAGAGGAACTTAATTTAGAACAGTTGGCTATTTCCCAAGAGCGTACAGATGTCCGAGAACGTCTTGAGGGTCTGATGAATGTCCTCGCTGCATCAAATGAAGCAGAGGCAGAGACAGAAGCAGAGACAGAAACAGGTCCCGAAATCGATTTTACCGTCCGGAATGAGAGACCGAATACAATATTTGGCAACCCTACAGAGAGATCCGAGGAGGAATAGCCAGTGGCATGCCCAGAATGCTCTGGGTAAAGCCTAAATAACAAGTCGTGCGTGTTTTAGTCCTCTCTCATTCGTATATTATGAAGCCGTACCGGCGGAAATTCGCGCTCATCGCTGAACATCCGGATGTCACGCTACGTGTTGTCACACCTACGCGCTGGTATGAAAGTTTCCAAGATATTGTTTTTGAGCCGGAACCGGACACGCTGTGTGAGGAATTTCCATGTCCAATCCGTTTCTCTGGCTACGGCAGTCGCTTCTATTACCGCAGCGGCGTGAAGTCGCATTTTAGAGACTTTCAACCGGATATTATCCATTTAGAGGAAGAGGCGTGGAGTATCAATGCGTTACAAACGATTCGTTTGAAACGGAAGTACTGTCCGAACAGCCGCTTTATCTTTCGCACCTCACTTAGCATATCGATCAAACAGCGATTTGGGATACTACCGGTGTGGATTGAACGCCGTGTTTTTCGGGAAACCGATAAAGCTTTCCCACTGAGTGAAAACGCTGGCAATATTCTAACCGAACGCGGGTACACCGGACAACAGACCCCATTCCCAAATGGAGTTGACATCCGCCACTTTTACAAAATGGATGTCAGCGAATTGCGGAATTCATTACGGCTCACCGGCTGCTTTGTTATTGGTTATGTTGGCAGGTTACTACGGATGAAGGGAATAGACACACTGCTTGAAGCACTTGCTTGTCTTGTAAGCCGGGATACCACAAACACCTACAAACTCCTAATCCTTGGACAAGGCGAAGATAAACCTTATTTCCAGAAGATTGCTGAAACCCTCGGTATTTCTGAACAGATTGTGTGGATAGATGCAGTACCACCTGAAGAGGTAGCCGCTTATATTAATTGTATGGACACGTTAGTCCTACCTTCTCGCACGACAGCTGAATGGGTTGAATTCTTTGGGAGAGTCCTTATAGAAGGAATGGCGTGCGAAGTGCCGGTCATCGGTTCCAATTCCGGCGAAATTCCACATGTGATTGACAACGCGGGACTGGTTTTTCCTGAATCGGATGCGGATGTCTTGACAGAACACATACATCAAATCGCGCATGACAGCAACCTTCGGAATGAACTTATTGCGCGTGGACTCACTCGTATCGAAAATTTTACGTGGGAGACGATTGCGGAACAGACGTATCAGGTGTATCAGGAATTACTTGGAAACGTTCGGTAGGTTAGTATCGAGAAACAAGAAAAACAGGAGAGTTAGTAATGCCCCCGACTGGACTCGAACCAGCATGCCAATTAAGGCACAGGCCCTCAACCTGCCGTGTATACCAATTCCACCACAGGGGCACTTTAGTAGTTAATTATACCTTACTCAGACAATGATGTCAAATTTTTCTCGGATTTTTTAACTCCTGCAGCATCAAATCGCAGTTTATGAGATACATTGTCATTTTTTGGACATAAAACATGAACATTTCCATATCGGAAACCCTTGAACAGCAATTATCCGACACGCTTGCCGGGGAAGTTCGCTTCGATCAGTATTCTAAAGCACTCTATAGCACAGACGCAAGCCTCTACCAGATACAACCGATAGGTGTCGTAATCCCAAAAAACAAGCAGGACGTTATAAAGACGGTACAAATAGCGTCAGAACACAAGGTTCCGATTCTTCCACGTGGTGGCGGCACAAGTCTTGCCGGGCAGAGCGTCGGCGCAGCAATTGTGCTGGATATGTCCAAATACATGAATCAACTGCTTGAGGTGAATGTCGCTGAACGTTGGGCACGTGTTGAGCCTGGTATCGTCTTAGATGAGTTGAACCATAAACTGAAACCGCACGGCTTGATGTATGCCCCTGATGTTGCCACGAGCAGTCGTGCAAACGTCGGTGGCACTATCGGAAATAATTCCGCGGGCTCACATTCGCTTATCTATGGTAAAACCGTCGATCACGTTATGTCAATTGACTTAGTGCTCTCCAATGCCGACGAAATTACCGCATCCCCCATATCTCTTGAAGAATTAGAGGCTAAAAAGCAAGGAAACACATTAGAGGCAAACATCTATCGAGAACTTTGTCGAATATGTGCGGACAACGAAGCAGAAATTCATAAACGCTATCCCCGTATCTTACGCCGTGTTGCGGGCTATAATCTTGATGAATTCGTTACAGATGCCGGTTCAAAAGAGGTCACGCCCTATCGCCGCGACGGATGCGATGAAAACCACCCATTTAGCCTGACGAAAATCCTCGTCGGCTCCGAAGGAACGCTCGCCACAACCGTTGAGGCGACGATAAACCTCGTTCCAATCCCCAAACTGACGGCTCTATGTGTCGTCCATTTTGAATCACTTGTCACCTCAATGGAGGCGATGCAACCCATCCTAGAATGTAACCCTACCGCTGTAGAACTTATAGACAAAACAATCCTTGATATGGCGCGAGACTCTTTAGAGTTTTCACGGCTCACCACCTTCATACAAGGTGAACCTGCCGCGCTCCTTGCCGTCGAATTTTACGGTGAAACTCAAGCGGAACTGGAGTCGTATCTGGACAAGTTGGAAAAGACATTGAAAAGCACGGGGTTCGGCTATGCGTTCGTACGCTGCTTCACCGCTGAAGAAAAATCACGCGTCTGGGAAACCCGAAAAGCCGGACTTGGCTTGCTGATGGGCATGAAAGGGGACGCGAAACCGGTCGGCTTCGTCGAAGATGCCGCAGTACCGATAGAGCATCTGCCAGAATACGTTCGCCGATTTGACGAGATCGTCACATCACACGACACAACTGCTGCTTATTACGCGCATGCGAGTGTAGGGCTGTTGCACAACCGTCCCATTGTCAACCTCAAAACCGAAACCGATATCCAGAAGATGCACAACATCGCTCGCGAAGTCCGAGATCTACTCATGGAATTGGACGGTGCGATGAGTGGGGAACACGGCGATGGTCTCGTTCGGAGTGAATGGATAGAAAGCATGTTCGGCACGCAGATATATCAGGCACTCGGTGAGGTGAAAAAAGCTTTTGACCCCGACGGCATTATGAATCCAGGCAAAATTGTTGATGCCCCATCAATGACAGAAAACCTCCGCTTCGGTACAGATTACAATACTATTAAAGTTGATACCTACTTCGATTTCTCCAATCAAGACGGGTTTGGTAGGGCGATTGAGATGTGTAACGGCGTTGGAGCATGCAGAAAAACATTAACGGGCACCATGTGCCCCTCCTTCATCGGAACACGTGAAGAAGAACACTCAACGCGTGGTCGAGCGAATGCGCTCCGTTCCATTATTTCAGGAGCATTGCCACATACAGAACTCACAGGTGAACGGCTCCAAGAAGTCTTAGATCTATGTTTGGGATGTAAAGCGTGTAAGGCAGAGTGCCCATCCAACGTAGATATGGCGAAGATTAAGTACGAGGTCCTCGCACACTATCACAAAGCAAATGGTCTACCGCTGCATCGGCGGTTGTTTGGTGAAATCGGTGCGCTTGCACCGCTCGGTTCAATGTTTTCGCCGCTTTCCAATTGGGCAGTCAACAATACGCTTTCTAAATGGGTTGCCGAGAAAGTAATCGGCGTAGATAGACGACGAGATATGCCCACCTTTGTCCGTCCTACTTATGAACAATGGTTCCGAAAGCGTCGTTCCCGACAGACATCAGACAAGAAAGTTGTTCTCTTTCCTGATACCTTTATGAACTACAGTGAACCTTCTATCGGCAAAGCTGCGGTAGAGTTGCTGGAAGCGTGCGGATTTGAGGTGCTTCTACCAGAAAAGCGGTGTTGTGGTCGTCCGCTCATCTCGGAGGGAATGCTCGACCGAGCCATTGAGAATGCGAGCTATAACATTGACGCACTCCGTGTTTACGCTGATGAAGGGATCCCGATTATCGGGTGTGAACCGAGTTGTACCTCTGCGATCACCGATGATTATGTTGAGTTAATCGGTACGCCTGATGCCAAACGTGTTGCCGAAGCAATGTGTTCGTTTGAAGAATTTCTGGCACAACTGGCTGAAAAGGATGAGTTACCGCTGGAATTCTCGACAGCACAGCGGGACATCTTGCTACACGGACATTGCCACCAGCGTGCGCTTGTGGGTATCCAACCGGCTGTGAAGATGTTAAGCTTACCCGCAGCGCACAACGTTACAGTGATCGATTCGAGTTGTTGTGGTATGGCTGGGGCATTCGGGTACGAGAAAGCACACTATGAACTCTCTATGAATATTGGCGAATTACGGCTCTTCGAGGCTGTTCGTGAGAAACCTCCAGGAAGCTTTACACTCAGTGCTGCCGGTTTTTCTTGTAGGCACCAACTTGAGCACGGAACAGGCGTGCAACCGAAGCATCCGGTTGAAGTGTTACGTGAAGCAATAACGCAATCTTAAACGTTACGCACCGGAGGAAGATACATGTCTAAAATTTATCAACCGCTTGACGATTTTAAAATCGTTGAGTTACCCGAGAAGCAATTACCATTTTGGAAAATTGCGGGTCCAGGCGCTATCTTGGTAGGTTTATCTATTGGTGCGGGTGAGAGTGTGATTTGGCCCCTGATCGCTGCTGAGTATGGTGGGAGCATGATCTGGGCAGCGGCACTCGGTGTATTCCTCCAACTCTGGATTAACTTTGAGGTAGGACGTTGGACAATCGCTACAGGTGAAACGGTTTACACAGGTTACAGCCGCATCTGGCGCGGTTTCGGTCCCTTGTTCATTCTACTCACAATAGTGGGTTGGATAGCACCAGGGTGGGCACGGACATCGGGGCTTGCCCTCAAAGCACTCCTGCTTGGACCTGGTGGCTGGGGTTCTGACACCTTTTGGACAATAGTGGCGTTTTCAGGGGTCGCACTCATCCTCTTCGGACCGAAGATGATTTATCAGTCTGTTGAACGGACGGTTGAGGTCCTCGTTGGCATCGTAACAATAGGGTTAATTCTGGTTGCTATCGCTGTCGGCTCAATGGATACATGGAAGGAACTCGGTGCTGGGTTGGCAAACGTTGGGTACATAGATCCAGGCATATCGGTGAAGAAACTGTTTAGTGCCTTGGTCTTCGCGGGTGCCGGAGGGACGGCAAATCTTTTCTATACATTCTATCTACGGGATAAAAATATAGGTATGGGTGCGCAGCTGCCGGGATTACAGAACCTGCTTCGCGGCAGGAGCGAGAAGGTACCAGCGACTGGATTTCTCTTTGAGGCAACGGAGGAAAATCGAAAACGCTTCGCCGCCTGGTGGCAGTATGTGAAAAATGACCAGATTCTTTTCTTTTGGGCACTCAATACATTTACGATTCTACTTTTTATTTTCGGAGCACTCGCGGTCCTACACCCTCAAGGAATTGTTCCTGAACAGGGCAAACTCATCTACGACGAAGCGCAGATATTAGGTGAAATCTGGGGCACTGCGGGACAGAAGATTTTCTTACTGGTTGGTGTTGCGACGCTTTTTGGGACGCAACTCGCACTCGTTGATGGAGTGGCACGTTCCATTTCTGATATTATCTACACCAATTTTCGGGGGGCACAAAAACGAGACTTGAGTTGGTGGTATCTCCTCATCGCGGGTATCTGGATCGTTGGTGGATGTGTGATAACCTTTGTAATGGAGCAGTTGAACGTCAGTGAATTAGGATTCCTCTTCAATGCAGCATATATGGGCGGTTTCGCTATGGCAATTTATGTGCCACTCACACTTTATATGAACTACCGCTTCCTGCCTGACTTCGCAAAACCGAAACGATTTTCTACTTTCATGATGCTCATCGCTTCATGTGTCTATATCGGCTTTGCAATTTCAAGCATCATCTGGGAAATTAAACAAGTTATTGGAGGCTAAAATGGATTTCAAGGAACGAAAATCTTTTTTCGAGAAAGAAGGCTATCTTGTCGTCGAAAATCTGTTGTCGGCTAAAGAAATAGCAGCATGTCAATCGGAAATTCACCGGTTACATCAGTTTGCTGCAGGACATGAATCCGATGCGGAGAAAGCGCGAGCGGATGTCGCCCGTCGCCACGTACAACACGAACCGTTTGCAAAAGATGAAACGCAAGCGGACAACCTGCCAGTGCTGCGGAAAGCAGAAAATACAAGGCAGTATTCCGACGTATTTCGCGATCTCGCACAACATCCGAAACTCATCGCTGTTGTCCAAGAACTCATCGGACAGGATCTGTTACTTTTTAGAAGTACATTGATGTTCAAACCGGCGTTCCATGGATCTTCGCATGGATTACATCAGGACTCAGCGTACTGGCCAATGGAGCCGCCGAGCCTTGTTACTGTGAGTATCGCGCTCAATGACGCTACACCGGAAAACGGATGTTTTAAAGTGATTCCGAGAAGTCACCTATGGGGTATACAGTCTTGGGGACACATCGCTCGTGAGCAGGATGCAGAACTCACCGATCGCAAGGAGGTCGCGGAACAACAGACAGACGTGCCGCTTTCCGCAGGAAGTGCCCTGTTTTTTCATAGTTTGATGGTGCACGGCTCGGGTCCAAACACTACGCCAAATCCTCGGAACACTGCGTTGTACGCCTACTTCTCACCACAGGTACGGTACGTCCCGAAAGACGGAAAACCCGGCGAAAAAACATTTCCTGTTGTTGCTGGACTCGATGGCAAAACGGAACTGACTCTCGTCGCTCAAACATAAACCCTAACGTGAATATGTATAGTGAGATGTAAGTCTCCATAGCATGAAGAAACACCCTATCAACCTTAGAAAAAGCAAAGGGGTCCCATGAAATTGAAACGTTCTCGCCATCGCATTTTCAAAGGAACACGCATCCGAATGATGATTGTGTGGTACCTCATTCTGCTTGCTAGCATCATCATCCTCGTCTGGAAAATGCCAGCAATCGTCTTGCGCATGTAGATAAGAAGGATCAAAATCGAAGATCTCCTGAACAAAAACCTATACCACTCGAGGTTTTCGACATTTAATTTGACCTAATTAGTCAACTGTGGTATAATTATCGCATAACGTTTGGGTAATTTGTATAATATCATAGGTATTTGATATGACTTTTAGTGTCTAATCAGCTTTCTTGCTAACGAACATTAGCTTCATTTAGTCCGTTTTCAAAACTACAGTTACAATATGTTTCGGACCATAAATTGTCAACCTACGGGCAAATCATAAGTCAAACGTATTTAGGTAAAACCAACAAGTTTACCCAACTCTGTTGCCATCAGGACTCATAACTACATTTGCTTTTGCTGTAGGCATATTGCTTTTTGTCTTGATATTTACGACACAGCCCAATATGCCGATTTACACGTATCGGATACGTTTCACATTTAGGTGGCAACCCGTTTTAAATTGCCAAGGAGAATCTATTGAATGTACACTCTTATCCTCCTATCAGCCCGTAGAAACTCAGTCCGCCAGCACGCAATTAGCCAGGGGCATTTACTACTTTTCTCTTGCCTCATCCTGGCACTTTTTGTGACAGCGATCAGCGGAATCGGCTATGGGCTCTTTCAGAAGTATCAGAGAAACCAATCTGAAAAAGTATTACAGGCGAATGCGGAGGAAATTAAACAATTAGTGCATGCCAAACTCCAAGTCGAATTGGAACTCGCTGCTGTTAATGAGGAGATGAACAGTATCCGTCGCATGGCAGAAAAGATTCAAGAGGCGTTAGGAATTCTTGGACAAGGCGGTGGCGAGGGTAGTATGCAGTGGAACCCAGAAGGAACTGAAGAACAAGCCGACCCTCAGCAGGAAGACACCTCAGCAATCACTGACACCGAGACTTACGCCAACGAGATACCTGGATCAATAACACCCGGTATCCTAAAACAAGAAGTTCAACCTCTCTATAACTATGTTAGCGAACATCAAAAACAGATAGATGGATACCCATCAATTCTACCAGTGGAGATTCAAAAGACCGATGGGGAAAAACGTGCTTTCTGGTATTCTTCTCGGTTTGGGTGGCGTACACATCCATTAACAAGAAAACGCGAATTTCACCAAGGTTTGGATATTAAAACCCGCGCTGGCGTTCCTGTCGTCGCTACCGCTGATGGAAAAGTTACGAAGGCTAAAAGAAGTGGTTACTTGGGTAAAACAGTTGAAATCACCCATGATGCGCGTCAGTTTAAGACATTGTACGCACATTTGCAAGGTTACGCCGATGGACTCAAAGTCGGGCATAGAGTAACGCGCGGACAGGTTATCGGTTACGTCGGAAATACCGGCCGTAGCACCGGTGCTCACCTGCACTATGCCGTCGGAAAAAACGGAAAGTGGGTAAACCCGCTTGCTTATATCTTTGATCAACAACCAACGTTTTCACCCTAATTGAATGCCTTCGATCTCAGTGAGTTGAGGACACCGCACGCCAATATCACACAAATAGTACGAATCGGGATTAATTGGGTATTACTACGCATTTAAAAAAGGAGTAGTGAAAAATGTCCTACTTTAAGCCCCTACTTTGGGGGGCAATATTATGTCTTCTCGCACTTCCCGCTCTCTCATCTGCCCAAGATGAACTCATTATTATCTCCCCACACCCTGAAGGTATTGAAACAGAATTCGGCACAAATTTCGAGAAATGGTACCAAGAACAGACCGGTAGATCCGTCAAGACCGACTGGCGAGACGTGGGCGGCACCTCCTCTAATTACCGGTTTATTGAATCCGAGTTTAAACGAGTTCCAGATGGTATTGGTATTGACATCTTTTTTGGTGGTGGTACCGACAACTACCTCCGTCTCTCAAATATGGGTTGGCTGCACGCCTACAAGCTCCCTGAAGTACAACTTGAGCAGATGATGCAATCCTTACAAGGGATCCCTCTCTACGATGCCGAACACCAATGGTACGGCGCAGCACTATCCAGCTTCGGTATCATGTACAATGAAGAACTTCGCGAAATACTTCAACTGCCCAAAGCCTCGGCGTGGCAGGATTTAGGGGACTTTGCTTTGCTCGGCAGAATTGGCGCAGCAGACCCGAGGGAAAGTGGTTCCGCACACATGGTGTACGAAATTATCCTACAAACCGTCGGTTGGGAAGAAGGATTTGCGCTCCTGACAAAAATCGGTGGTAATGTGAGAGGGTTCTCCGCCGGTGCTAACGTTATTCCGACGGATGTCGTCGCAGGACAAGTCATTTACGGACTCGCGATTGACTTTTACGCATACGGGCAAATCGCTGTTGTCGGTGCAGATAAAATCAAATACGTTGTTCCAGCCGATGGCGCGGTTGTTACCGCAGATCCAATCGCTATTCTCAAAGGGGCACCGAATCTGCCGGTCGCACAAAAGTTTCTTGAATTCGTTTTATCGGAAAATGCACAGAAACTCTGGATGCTCCGAAACTCCGATCCAGAGGGACCCAAATGGAAGGGTGGTTTGAACCGCGCGAGTGTACTGCCAGGACTTTACGATAAACTCGGAGAAAGAGGCGTTGTGCCGAACCCCTTTGCGTTAGAAGTGCCTCCATTTCAATATAACTCAGACAAAGGTGGCGGACGGTGGACTATCGTCAACGATCTCTTCGGCGTTCTTATTATCGATTCTCACAAAGATCTCGTTAACGCGTGGAAAGCGATCCAAAAATGTAAAGATCCAGCAAAGCGGGAGGCGGCGATTGCTGTACTCACGAAGATGCCCATAACTGAAGAAGAAGCGATGCAAATGGCAACTACTGACTGGAAAAACCCGAGCATCCGCAACGAAAAAATCAAAGAATGGGGACAATTCGCCAAGCAGAAATTCAAAGAAGCGCGAAACCTCGCAAAATAGTGCAAAGTGTATATGAGAACTTGCCTGCTGTAATTCAGCGACCTTTCAGACACACGGAATCGTACCGCTTGTGAGCTCGGTGTAAATATCAAGCAGATTTTCCTCTAATACTTCTATCGTTTCGCCTTGCGTCCAATAATCAGGATATTCCTCAAGGTACCCGAGAAACATGGTCTCATCTTGCCAGTAAATGTATTTTTGTGTTTTCATAAATAAGCCAAATTATGCGAATCTGCTATTCATCGCATCAAGTTGTAGGAATTGTGCCAAGTCAAGGTAATCACTTCTATGCAAGTTCAATAATTATACCACTCAAATTAACACAAGTCAAGATTTACTTTGGGGAAATGAACATCCCGGAACCGGCTGCAGAGGAAACTTCAGTACTACCTCTCGGAGAGGCTCCGCGTTGCTGAGTAGAAGGTGAGGTAGCCGGTCCGCTTTGTGTCTCAACCCCGGCGGCAAGAACTGTGACGATAACCGCATCCTCAGGTTCAGGATTGTCTCTATAGACTAAGCCAAATATAATCTGTGCGTCAAACGCCTCCTCCTTGATCACGTTCATCGCCGCATCCAACTCATTCATCATGAAGTCCTGGGGCGCGCTGATCTTAACGATCAACCCAGTGGCACCGCCGATTTTCTTACCATCTAATAACGGGGAAAAGACGGCTTTTTCGGCAGCAATTTTCGCTCGATTTTCACCTTCCGCTTGCCCTACGCCTATCAACACTGTACCGGCATTTTGCATGATCTGTCGTATATCCGAGAAGTCAATGTTAACTTCGCCTACCTCTGCAATAATCTCGGTGATAGTCTCAAAACCGCGTAGCAGGATCTCATCGCTGATTTGGAACAGTTCGTCTGCCGATAGTTCCGCATCCACGGTTTCAAGGAGCCGCTGATTTGGCACCACAATAACAGCGTCGGCATTCCGTCTAAGTTCTTGCAGTCCGCGTTCCGCTCGTTCGGCGCAGTGTCCACCCTCATAATCAAAGGGAAGCGTCACAACACCTATCGTTAAAGCTCCGTGCTCTCGAGCAACGGAGGCAATCAGCGGTGCAGCACCCGTCCCTGTTCCACCACCCATGCCCGCTACAACGAAAACCATACGTGCGTCCTCTACAATAGCGTCAAGTGCTTCCAAATTCTCCTCAGCAGCCCTTCTACCTACTTGTGGGTTTGCGTCCGTGCCAACACCTTGCGTGGTGTCAGCACCAACCTGGACCTGTGTTGCTCCATCACACATGCGAAGTGCTTCTAAATCTGTATTCACAGCATAAAATTCAATTTCCGTCCAACCGGAGGCAATCATGCGTTTGACAGCATTGCCACCTGCGTCTCCTATACCCAAAACCTTAATTTTCTCTCGTGTAGACGTAGATACTTTCTTTTGAGATGACATAGTCCGTTTCCTCCGTACTTCCTCAACGCCAAATTCCGTGCGTAAGAGTGATCGAATATTTCTGAGCCTTGTTTTGACGGTGCCGACCGCTAAATTGAGTTCGTCTGCGATTTCTTTGATAGTCCACAACTCCAAGTAGTACAACACCGCAACGGAGCGCACCCTCTCTGGGAGGTGATGTACAGCTTCCGTCACAGCCGAGCGAAGCTCCATCTCTCGAAAACGGGCAAGCGCGTCACGGTCAATAGTTCCAACAAGTTCCTCTGGACTCTGCAGGATTTCACCGCTCGTGTGCGACTTAGCAGTGTAGTACCTTCGGCAAGTCGTGTACGCTATCTTTCGGAGCCATGCATCGAAACTACTAACCTCGCGTAAGTTGCCAATGTTTTCCCAGACCGCTACCCAAATGTCTTGAAAGATTTCTTCAGCATCACGGGTCTGTCGCGAGTTTAAGACTACCAAATGCCAAATTCGGAAACTATGGCGAGATGCCAGTTGCGAAAACGCCTCTTCATCTCCCTCTTGTGTGTGTTCAATGAGCTCCTCATCTGTCAAGTCAGTATGAATTGATGAATTATATCGCATAAACAACTCTCAATAAAATTTTGGTTATAAAGAGGGAAATATATCAGGAAAGGGTTTAAAAAAATGAAAACACTTCATCGCCGCCGTGATGCCATGTCAAAACCTACCGCTGCGACGAGCACCACACCTTTGATGATGTCCTGCCATGAAGCATCCATATTCGCCATGCTCATGCCGTTGTTGAGACTCTCCATGACGAACGCACCTAAAATAGCACCGAAGATGCTTCCTCGTCCTCCCATTAAACTGGCACCGCCGATGACACACGCAGCGATAGCATCTAACTCCAGCAGCCGTCCGGCTTCTGGACTCGCACTCCCAACACGTGCTGTTAGAACAACGCCAGCGATCGCCATCAATGCTCCCATCGTCGCAAATACTCGAAGCGTAATACCACGCACGTTGACCCCAGAGAGGTACGCCGCCTCCGCATTCCCACCGACCGCATAGACATAACGTCCAAAACGGGTGTGATTCGCGATGAAATGAAATACAAACGCCAGTCCGAACAGAATGCACACCGGAAACGGAACCCCTTTGTGGGCATTCATCACAGCAATAAACATCACAATTAGTGCAGATGTTCCGACTATTTTCAACAGAAAGATACGTAGGGATGTCTTTTCAGTACCGTATTGTAGACGTGCGGTCCGCTGTCGGTAAAAGCGATAACCACTGATGCCGAGTCCAGCAACCATGAGACCCCACCCAAATAACGGTGAGAGATATGCATTTCCGATCGCTTTAAGCCAATTGTCTGGAAGCAGGATGGTTTCGCCTTTGGTAAAGGCTAACATTAAACCGCGATACGCCAAAAACCCGCCTAACGTGACGATAAATGCTGGAATTCGCTGATACGCCACAAGATAACCCTGCATCAACCCCATTAAAATGCCAAAGCAGATAACAGCAAGGAGTGTCACGATAATCGGTTGTCCCCACCATACATGTATGATCGCCGCAACAGCACCAAGCAATCCGGAACCGTAACCGACAGACAGATCAATATTAGCAGATACAATAACGAGGGTCATGCCAACGGCGAGGATAGCCGTGACCGCGGCTTGGCGGGAGAGATTAGACAGATTCCGAGTGCTGAGAAAGGTGCCGCCAGTCAGCAGTGTGAAAATAACCCAGACACAGACGAGGGCAAGCACCATCGCATACATACGAAGATTCAGGTGCTTCATGTGAAAAATCCTTCAGGAATCATTTTTTGTGGATAGGATTCATAATCCATTTTTCAAGAGCGACGACATCCGGAAAAAACGAACGCATGAGGGCAAATTCATCCGGGGTTGAGATAGCACAGCGTAGCATCCCTTCCCGAGAACCGTATTTCTCCAAATGTCCTAGCCAGATCTCACGAAATACGTCTGTATCCTTTACAACCATAGCACCGGGCACCGAACTTATTTTCATTATTTCAATCATCTCGGAACTGGATATTTCTGATGAATACATATCCATTAACGGCTCGACTAAATGTATCCGCATAAATTCTTCCATTTTTTTTGAGTCGGAGATAATGTCCGGTTCGTTTGCGATCTTCTTACGGAATTTGAAATAGAAATTTGTGCAGAGTTGAATTTGTTCAGTTGTTGCTACTGATGGAAGAATTTCTGTAAGTGCAAACCGAGTAGCCGATTTCTGTTCGGTGGTAGGGAACGTATCAAGATAGGTCGAATAGTCGTTATAAGCTGTACCGACTAGCTTTTCTAAATTGGTCAAATATCTTTCACTCGACAAAACCATATCCAGACTTTTTTCTTCTTGAAGAAGTTGGGTTAGGAGTTCTTCCTGATTTTCTGTTAGAGGTTTTTTGGCTGATTCTCTCAAGAATATTTCTCGTTCCTCAAGTTGCGCTGTCATACCCTTCACGAATCCCACCATTTCAGCTGTACCCTTTATCGCACTTATAGCACAACTGAAAAACGTCGTCAGGGCAAGACAACAGACCAAAAAACAAAAAGTGGAAGATGCTTTCGGGAATCTGTGTTTTGTGACTGATAACCAATTATCCCATTTCATGGCAATTTCTCCAGAAACAGCTTTTGAAAATTTCTCGTCGTTACCTTACCGACTGTTTCTATAGAGGTCCTGCGAAGTTCTGCGATCTTTTCTGCCACAGCACGGACGTATGCAGGTTCATTCCGTTTGCCGCGCCGAAATTGCGGTGCCAGCCACGGACAGTCGGTCTCTATGAGCAGTCGGTCTTCAGGTACTTCCTGCGCAACCGCTTGAATATCTTTGGCATTCGGGTATGTTACAATTCCACCAATGCCAATATGGAATCCGATAGCAAGGCTTCTGTGCATCAATTCTACATCACCAGTAAAGCAATGCAATACACCTTGGATTCTTCCTTGCCGCGCTTCTAAGATGGGAAGAATATCCATATACGCATCACGGTTGTGAATGATGATAGGCATCTGCAGCTCTTCAGCGAGATCCAACTGTTTTTCAAATGCCTCTTTTTGGAGAGGACGTGGTGAGAGGTTGCGGTAGTAATCTAAACCCATTTCACCGAGTGCGATTACCTTTGGATGTGCAGCAAACTTGCGAAAGGTTTTAAGGATATCGGGTGTCAAATCTTTTGCATCGTGCGGGTGCATCCCGACAGTGGCGTAAATATGTGTATGTTTCTCTGCTAATTCCACTGCACCAAGACTCGTCTCCATATCAAATCCGATGACAAGAATAGTGGAGATTTCGGCTTCGTGCGAGCGTTTCAGCACTGCATCGCGATCGCCGTTGAATTGGGAGAGTTGAATATGGGCGTGTGAGTCAATAAACATCTAAGTTGATAACCAGTGGATCACCGCGTAGGCGCGATTTCCTAACCGCGCCAAATTAGCAAGAAAGACTCGCAGATACTAAGTTTACATCAAAGGTGTTCGGATAACGGTTTCAAGTGTATGTGCGCGAGGTGGTTGTGTCACCAGAAACAAAATCAGATCCGCTACATCCTCTGGGAGTGTGAGATGTTCAATCACGTCATCTGGGTGGTTATCACGGCGCATCTTAGTATCCACAGGACCCGGACAAACAACCGAGGCTTTGACACCATGCGATCTACCTTCATTATTCGTTGTTTCGGTGAAGCCGACAACGGCGAATTTAGACGCACAATACGCGCCGCCGTTGACATGCCCAGACTTGCCAGAAACCGAGGAAACATTGACAATATGCCCATATTTCTGATCACACATATGGCTGAAAACAGCTTGTGTACCGAGAAACACCCCTTTGAGGTTAATCGCCATTGTCAGATCCCAATCCTCTTCCCGAATTTTTGGAATCGGGTTGTGAATCGCTATGCCTGCATTATTGACAAGAATATCCACCTTCCCGAAGGTGTCGAGCGTTTGGGCAACCATCGCATCAACATCTGTTTTCAACTGGATATCGGTTTTGATAGGGAGCGCACGTCTGCCAAGCTGCTTCACCTCTTCGGCGACAGCGTTTATCTCGGTGTCAGTCCGTGCAGCAAGGACGATATCAGCACCTTCTCTGGCGAATGCTAAAGCGGTCGCATGACCAATGCCGCGCCCGCCGCCTGTAATAATCGCAATATGGTTTTCAAGTTTCACAAGTTTTCCTCAAAGTAGTAGGCACACGCCGTGTGCCGTTCACAAAGCACTTTCATGAGTAGTAACACTCGCCGTGTGCCGTTCACAAAGCACATTCACAAAGCACTTTCATAAAGTAGTAGACACACGCCGTGTGCCGTTCACATATCAGTTTCTTGATATTTAAGTTGCACGGATCTTCCTCAAAGTAGTAGGGTCTTTGGAAAGCCCACACGCGGCTTTCTCCGCCTGTGTGCCGTTCATCTACGAAATTTGATACTGCACAAGTTTCTGCTTGTCGAACAGAATACCGTGACCTGGACGATCTGGTGGTGAAAAGTGACCATCTTTGAGCGACAAGGCATCCTCAAGTACTGGATCGAATGAAGGAATGTATTCCACAAAAAGCGAATGTGGCACCGCCGCTGAAAGATGCACGTGCAAATCCATCAGAAAGTGTGGCGATACGGAGAGTCCGAAGCACTCCGCCGTATGTGCAACCTTCATCCATTCAGAGATACCACCGACACGGACCGCATCAGGCTGGAGGATATCTGCCGCACCTTGCGCGATGTACTCCTTAAAGACATATTTATTGTAAATTGTCTCACCGATAGCAATCGGAATTGTCGTTTTCTCGCGTAGTGTAACGTGACTATCCACATCATCAGCCTCAATCGGTTCCTCAAACCAGAAAAGTCCCGCATCTTCAACGCGACACGCAAGTTGAATGGCTTCGCGGGCGTTCCACTTCATATTCGCATCAATCATGAGATACGGATCTTGACCGATTGCCTTTCTAACGGCAAAGATCCGTGCTACGTCTTCGTGAAGGCTGTCGCGCCCTACTTTAATCTTGATACCTTTGAAGCCTTGCTCAACAAATTCCACGGACTGTCTGACGAGTTCATCCTCTGAGAGGTGAAGCCAACCACCATCTGTATTGTAAACAGGGACAGAGGCTCTCGCGCCGCCAAGGAGTTGATAAAGCGGCAACTCGGCGCGCTTTGACATGAGATCCCAGAGCGCAATATCCACCGCTGCCATACCCAAAGTGACGATGCCACCTCTGCCGACCCAGTGCGTATCCATCCACATCCGATTCCAGATTCGGTCGATGTTGGAAGCGTCCTCTTCAAGAAGAATAGGCGTGAGATAGGCATCCATAATCTGCTTGATCGCTTCGCCACCCTTGCCGATAGTGTAGGAAAATCCAGTCCCTACAACCCCATCTGCGTCTTCAATC
The DNA here is from genome assembly GCA_958295815.1 of Candidatus Poribacteria bacterium. Classification (GTDB taxonomy): domain Bacteria; phylum Poribacteria; class WGA-4E; order WGA-4E; family WGA-3G; genus WGA-3G. The sequence continues at coordinate 4,070,687 of OY282374.1, forward strand.
TCAATGAAGGGAAACTCCATAGAGACGAAGGTTTGGATGGCATCGACGCGTTCAACTTCCGGTGGGATGTCGTACAAAGCTGTACGAACTGCTTTAATTTTCATTGGATAATGTAAAACAAAGGCAAATTCCTCGCTAATCACTCGAAATTTCCTACTGCTTTAAGTCCTCGATCATCGCCAGTAAGTTTTGGATACAGATACGTGAGGCTTCTTCACCAGCTTCAGAAAAAGCCTGTCCTGCCGGACGATTTAAGATAGCTTCGTCAATTTTCAACGAGGGTCGCCAATGCGTTTCAAGACAGAGATGCCCTTCGTAACCATCGTCAATCAAGGCTTGCAGCTGCCCTTGCCAGTCAATAATGCCATCGCCGACCGGAACGGATTCGATTTCGCCGGTATCTGGGTTCGGACCCGCATCCTTGAGATGTGCGTGGATCATCGTCGATTTCATGCGGTTGTAGGCATCAGGATACGGGGTTTCACCACCCTTTGCGTGCGCCTCATTGGCAGGATCCCAGATACCACGGACATTCGGGGAATCAATCTGTTCAATAAATTCCGCCGTCAGTTTGGCAGTGCGGAGCGAAGTGGTAGATTCGTTTTCCATACCGAGCACGATCCCTTCACCGTCTACCATTCTGCGAGGCTCATCGTAAGAGGCAATAATCTCGTCCCACCGTTCCTCAGTTTCACCTGTGTCCCAAAAGACGAAGGTGCGGATGAGATTGGTATCAAACGCCTTTGCTGTCCGGATACACCCTTTCAGTATGTCAAGATGTTCTTTCCGCTCTGTAGCGTTGTCTATATCACATTTAAAGAACGGGGATGCGACCCCAATAATTTCAATGTCAGTACCATCGAGTAAGCGTTTTATTTCATCAATATCGGCATCGGTAAGTTCGTTGGGCAATTTGTCCCAGACCGAGCGGATTTCGATGGAGTGTAGGTTGAATTCTTTTACAAAATTAACAACGGTAGCGAAGTCCTGCGAGACTTCGTCGTTGATAACGCCGAGTTTAAACATAGTTGTCCGTCTCCTTTGAAACTTTGTGGATATGTTAGCACAGCGCAAGGTTAATGGCAAGTAGGATTTTGTTTCTTTCGTCTTTGATAGTGCGTTCTAATCTCGCCTGTGAAAGAAGCGATAAAAAGAAATGGGCGAGGTACGGATACCTCGCCCAACGAATAAACTTGAAGATGTGTCGTGGCTATTTTAGGGTAACCATCTTGCGGAGTGGCGAAACATTATCGGCTTGGAGTTGGTAGAAATAGACACCACTCGCAACACGCTCACCAGAATCATTTCTGCCATCCCAATACGCCGCACGACTCCGACTCGTGTAGTAGCCTTCCGATTGATGTCCTAATTCTAGATGACGCACTACAACGCCGTGCGTATCATAGATAGCAATCCGCACATCGCTTGAAGTCGCCAACTGATAGGGTATCCACGTTTCTGGGTTGAACGGATTCGGATAGTTTGCCATCAGTGCTGTCGTTCCGGGTCTCAACACCCTCAAAATGTTTTCCAGCACCCGGATTCCCCGTTCGTAAGACAACACGCGCTTGGACACCGACATTTGGATTTGAACCTGACGAGAGACTTCTTGCTTAGCAAGATGCAGCCACTCTCCCACTTGTCCTGCCGTCAGTGCCCGTGCAGAAGGTATCGCCGCAATGCCTCCTAATCTATTGGCGATCACAAGAAGATCCTGAATATTGACGATACCATCACCGTTCAAATCAGCAGTTGTTTCACCAGACTCACCAATCTGTGAAGCGATCAACACGAGATCCAAGATGTTGACATCCGCGCCATCATGTCCAGCACCTTTTGGAGCCTGCCCTAAACGATTCGGACTATTCCCATGTGAATCTGTTGAAGTTTCGTCTACATCTGTGACAGTGATGGTAACACTAATTGAGTCCCGATCTGTGTAATTGATTATGGGACCCGTAATACTGTCTGATAAAGGATTAATGCTGCCAGACTGGATAGTGATCGTCACACTATAGGAAGCTTTTGTCTCATAGTCAAGTGATGCTTTGGTCTTTAGCTGTCCGTTATCTTCGCTAAGTTTAAATGACCCGGCATCCGTTCCACCGAGAACGTACCTGTAGTAAGTGCCAAGGTCATCTGCTGACACCGGATTGCCAATCCTTGTGTTTTCCGCAACGTTTTCGGCTACGGACCGTGTTGCGCTATCATCATGAAAATGCGGGTAGAGACCATCATGAGCATAACCTATATCTGCCACACAATAAACGAATAAAATAACCGAGAGAATTAACATCGTGCTTTGTCTACTCACAAATTGCCGTATCATTATAAATTCCTTTGTAAAAGTAAGTTATATTGAGAATAAAAATATAATATGTGCTATTTATTTCCAATAACGGATGAATATAATTAAAGTTTACTCAATTTTGACTCACAACTTAAATCAAATGTACAAAAAATGAATAACTTTAGAAAATTTTATCAAATAAACAACAATTTGCAATGATGGTGAAATCGTGCTAAAATAGAATTAATTGCAGCGTTGCATATAGAGGAGGAAATGATGAATTACACTGAATTACCGGTTCCACAACGACAGACAGAAGAAATTCATCGGATTTTATCCAGTGCTTCCAATAGAGCTGGGGGCATAGATAGCGAATCTATATTGCGAAGCTTAGAAGAGCTCGCTACTGACGATGCAGACATCCAAGCCTGCTTTTCGGATCTCGTCATCCGCTTGTTAGAAGCCGCCGTAGATTCTCCCAATCCTGAAGCCTCCCTAAATCATTTCTCACGCTTTGCAGAGGGGACACCTAATCGCCTATCGCTTTACCAACTGTTGCGCGATGCCCCATTTCTTATACGTACTGTCATCCTGAGTTTCGGAGCCTCCATCTATTTGTCCGAAATTCTAATTCGCAATCCGGAATATTTCTATGACATCATTGATACAAATGTGACGGGAATACAGAAAACTTCCGAGACGATGTATCAGGAACTTGCACAATCAATTTCGCGGTTCGCTTCGGTAGAGCAGAAACTTAGTATTCTCCGGCGATACAAACGACGAGAGACGCTTCGTATTGGGATGCGTGATCTGCTTAAAATCGCAGATGTCAAGACAACAACGCTGGAGTTAAGCAATTTGGCAGAAGCAGCATTGCAACACTGCTACGAAATCGGGCGCGATCAGGTAATGAAACCGAAGTTCGGTACACCGCTGAATGAAGAAGGCACTGCCCCGTGTCGTTTCGCTGTTATTGGGATGGGCAAGTTGGGAGGGTATGAACTCAATTTTAGTTCGGACATCGACCTCATGTTTGTCTATTCAGACGATGGGCAGACTGATATGGGATCCGAGAATAGTGAATATTTCTCTCGCCTCTGCGAATTCATGATCAAGGCAATGAGTGAGATAACGTCAGATGGTTACGTCTTTCGGGTTGATATACGTCTACGTCCCGAGAGCAGCGCCGGTGTCATCATCCGTTCTATGGAGAGTTATGAAAGCTACTATGAAGGATGGGGAGATTTATGGGAGCGCCAGGCTTTAATTAAAGCGCGCCCTGTTGCTGGAGATATGGCATTTGGCGACGAGTTCATCCGTATGATCCAGCCGTTTGTGTATCAACGCTACTTAGACGGTGTGACCCTCAGCGAGATAAAGGCGGACATTCGACGCACCAAAGTACGAATAGAAGAACGGCTCGTTAATGAAGGTGCAAACCTTGAAAAACACGTGAAACTCGGTCCTGGTGCTATCCGCGATATTGAGTTTACCGTGCAGTGCCTCCAGATGATTCATGGTGCCAAGCGAAAATCTTTATGCTCACATAACTCGTTAGAAACAATCTCGGCGTTGAAGGAAAACGCGTTGCTCAATCCAGAAGACGCAGACGCGCTTGCTGCCGCCTATCGGTTTCTGCGTACCGTTGAGAACGGCATTCAACTTGAAGCAGACCAGCAGCGTTACGCCGTCCCCGAAGGAGAGTCCGAAGAACGCGAACTTGCCCGACGTGTCGGCTATCAACACACCGTAGAAACGGACGCACTGGAAACATTTCGGGCGGATTACCGAGCCCATACCGAACAGGTACGTGCTATTTTTCAGAAAATAACCACGACCGCGATTGAATCTGAAGGCGAAATCGACATCGCTGTTCTGCTTTCGGAAGAAGATCCACAACAATTGGAGGATTTCTTAAGCACGTTCCGTTTTGAAAATGTAAGGGAGGCACACCGCCTACTAAAACAACTTGCGAACGGGGGTGACGGTGTTCAATTCTCACCAGGGGTCAGGCGTACCTTCTTTCATCTCGCCCCCACACTTCTAAAGATTTTACGTGATTCTCCTAACCCAGACATGGCACTCCGTTACCTCTCGGCGTTTACAGATAAGGTCGGTGCGCGAAGCAGCTACTATACAATGTTCGCGGAAAAACCGTCAACGCTTGAAGCATTGACCCGCGTTTGCGGGAGCAGTCTATACCTCGCAGATATGCTCATTGCAAGTCCTGAACTTTTCGACTTACTGACCGTCCCAACATTGATAGAACGTTCCAAGACGATCGTTGAGAAACAGGAAGAAGCACTGCAGATTGTTACAACAGAACCGAAGGAACGGATGCTGTATATGTTGCGTCGGTATAAAAATGACGAGATCTGGCGCGTCGCTTTGCGGAACATTCTCGGGAACGCAACATTGCCGGACACGACCCAAGAACTCTCTGATTTAGCCGAAGCGATCTTGCAAGCCATCTATCCAGAAGTTGAATCAGAAATGCGAGAAGCACACGGCACACCACTTGCCCCGGATGGCACACCCGTAACGTTCGCGATTATTGCGATGGGTAAGTTTGGCGGTCGTGAATTGAACTTCAGTTCGGACTTAGACGTTATGTATGTCTATTCGGCAGATGGTGAAACAACACAGGGTATGCCAAATGCAGACTATTTTTCAGCTGTCGGTTTAGAGTTAGTGAAGCGGCTTGCTGGAGATCACGGAATGAGCATCTATGAAATTGACCTGAGACTCCGTCCACACGGGACAGGTGGTGCGATTGCACTGCCTTTGGCAGGGTATCAAAATTACTACGATAATGCTGCGGAAGTCTGGGAACGTCAGGCACTAACACGCGGACGCGTTGTTGCTGGAGATATAGAACAACTCGGACACCAATTTTTGGATATCGCCCATGCATTCTGTTATAGTAACGCTCTAACGTCCGAGGAGATCGCTGAGATCGTGCATACTCGCCAACGGAAAGAAGCTCAAGCAACCCGAAAGACCTCTACTCGACGCAGACGAAGCGGCAAAGCACCGACTTCTACTGCCAATGTCAAGTCAGGATACGGTGGACTTGTCGATATTGAATTCGTTGTGCAGACGCTTCAACTGGTGCATGGTGGTGAAGTACCTTCTATCCGTGTCCAAAACACACGCCTCGCAATTGACAGATTGCACAAGATCGGTGTACTGACGGAAACGCAGCGTGATGGTCTAACTGAAGCGTATCAATTCCTCAGACGCGTTGAAAATGCGCTGCGGATTGTCCACGACCGAGCGTTGGATGCACTCCCCAGAAACCGCACAGAACTGGGGCAACTGGCACGACGTCTCGGATACAAGGAAACTGAAAATACATCTACCGCAGAGACTTTTTTGCAGGATTATGGTAAGTGGACCGAGACCACTCGGTCACTGTTCAATCAGATCCTTGTTGACTGAATTAAACCATCAACCCAACCTACAAACTAAATTCCGTTTGAGAAATTACGAAAAACCTGCTAAAATGGATGCCAATTCTTTTTGGAGTATGGAGGAATACTTATGGTTTTTGGACAAGGCACACATCAGTACACTGTGCAAGAGAATTGGTGGACACTTCCAGACGGTTGGGAATTTGGCTGGGTTCCCGCTGTTGCTGTTGACTCACAGGATCGTGTTTACGTCTATAGTCGGAGCGAACATCCGATGGTTGTCTTTGATCTGGATGGCAACTTTCTCACCTCTTGGGGTGATGACATCCTCAAGGATGCACACGGCATTTTCATCGACGATGATGATAATATCTATTGTACGGAACGTGACACGCACGTCATGCGCAAGTTTACCACGGATGGTGAACTGCTAATGACGCTCGGTACACCGGATGAACCCGGAGCAGACGGAGAACCCTTCAATAAACCAACGGATTTGGCAATCGGACCCGATGGTGAAATGTATATCACCGATGGTTACGGCAATGCCCGCGTGCATAAATATTCGCCTGATGGTGAGTTGATTACATCGTGGGGACAGCCCGGCACTGGACCCAGTGAATTCGATCTCCCACATTGTGTAAGGGTCGATCCACGCAATAGGCTCATGGTCGCTGACCGCGAAAACAATCGAATCCAGTTCTTTACACTCGACGGAGAGTACATTGAAGAGTGGGGCGACCTGTTGCATCCAGATACAATCTTTATCGGTGATGACGATCTCGTCTATATCGCTGAGTTAGATCAGCGTATCACGATCATGACATTGGATGGCGAGGTTATCTCACAATGGGGTAGCGAGCCCGGGAGCAGCGTTCCTGGTGAGTTCATGGCATGCCCGCATGGAATCTGGTTGGACTCACGCGGCGACATATACGTGGGCGAAGTTCAAGCAGATGCTCGACTTCAAAAATTCGTTCGGCAACGGTAGCATCCGTTTTTTAGGGCGAAGTGCTACGCTTTGCCACATTGATATAAATTATTACAGGGCGAGGTATCCGTGCCTCGCCCGTTACTACATTAAGGTCAAAGCACCATGGCAGAAAGTTTCTCATTTTTCCAAAAAGTGAATACGGATTTCGATAAGGCTGCCCAATTCACCGACTATCCGCCTGGGCTTTTGGAGCAGATAAAAGTCTGCAATAGTTCTTGTCATTTCACATTCCCAATTAAACGGGACGATGGAACTATTCAAACCATTCACGGATGGCGAGCAGAACATAGCCACCATATCCTCCCAACAAAGGGTGGCATGCGTTACAGCACCCTGGTCAATGAAGACGAGATAATGGCACTCGCGGCACTGATGACTTACAAATGCGCGCTTGTTGATGTCCCATTCGGTGGTGCCAAGGGTGGTATCCAACTGGATAGACGCGAATATTCTGACAGTGAACTGGAGCGTATCACCCGTCGCTATACCTACGAATTGATTCAGAAGAACTACATCGGTCCTGGCGTAGACGTGCCAGCCCCCGATTTCGGAACGAGTGAGACTGAGATGGCGTGGATTCTCGATACTTACATCACAATGGCTCCTGATAAACTCAATGCTATCGCATGTGTGACAGGCAAACCGATCGAGCAAAATGGGATCCAAGGACGGAAAGGGGCTACCGGACGCGGTGTCGTCTACGGTTTAGAAGAGGCATGCAGCTACGCAGAAGATATGAAACCGCTTGGACTATCCGCCGGTCTCCAAGAAAAAAGCGTCATTGTCCAAGGTTTCGGTAATGTCGGATATCATGCTGCCAAGTTTCTGATGGAAGCAGATGCCCGCGTTATTGGGATTCTTGAGCGAAACGGTGGCATCTATAATCCACAAGGGTTTGATGTCGAAAAAGTCGCCGAACATCGTGCAGAAACTGGATCGATCCTTGGGTATCCTGGTGCCGAACTTATTGAGAACCCGAACGACGGCTTGGAGTTAGAATGCGACATCCTCGTGCCAGCCGCACTTGAAAACCAACTCACAGCAGAAAACGCCCCCCGAATCAAAGCTTCTATTATCGCTGAAGCTGCAAATGGTCCGACCACGCCAACTGCCGATGAAATTCTTCATAAACGCGGTATTCTGATTATACCGGACACCTTCCTCAACGCCGGTGGTGTCACCGTCTCCTACTTTGAGTGGCTCCGCAACCTATCGCATGTGCGATTCGGAAGGCTCGACAAACGTTTTGAGGACAGTGCTCAACACGCCATGCGCCGTGCTGTTGAGAAAGCGACTGGCTATAATTTTTCAGAAGAGGAGCGTGAGTTGATACATGGTGCTGATGAGGAAGATTTGGTAAACTCTGGACTTCAGGATACAATGATAACTGCCTATCAAGAGATACGCGAAACCCGCATGCAATATAGAAACAGCAAAAATCATGTGGATTATCGGACAGCCGCTTTTATCAATGCCATCCATAGAATTGCGCAATCCTATATGCAGCTCGGCATTTTCCCGTAATTTCTAATAGCATCGTTCAAAAAAATAAAAGACACAGAAAAGGAAGTAAAATGATTTCTCTCAGCGTTAATGTAAACAAAGTCGCTACCTTGCGAAACTCCCGAGGCGGCGATATTCCGGATATGCTCACCGCTGTTGACACCTGTGTCGCCGCTGGCGCACAAGGCATCACAGTACATCCGCGTGAAGACCAACGCCATATCACACCCGCAGATGTGCAGGACATCGCCGAACAATTAATAAAAATCAATACGCAAAAATCATCTACCATTGAATATAACATTGAAGGCGATCCGAGACCTGATCTCATTGATATGGTCCTTCGCACAAAACCGACGCAATGCACACTCGTTCCTGTTGTGGTAGGCGAGATAACAAGCCATACCGTCTGGGATATCCGCAAAGACGGTGGGACATTGAAACCGATCATCACAGCACTGAAAGATGCTGATATCCGTATCAGTCTGTTCAGTGGTACTGATGTGGAGCAGATAGCGATGACGCGTGACATCGGGGCGGATAGAATTGAACTCTATACCGCACCTTACGCTATGGCACAAACCGAGACAGAGATCGAACGCGAATTCGGATTGTTGGAAACTGCAGCGGTGAAGGCACTGGATTTAGGACTCGGAATCAATGCGGGTCACGACCTGAACCTCGACAACCTACCACTGATGCAGAAATTACCGGGACTCCTCGAAGTCTCTATTGGTCACCACCTAATGGCAGACGCGCTCTATATTGGAATGGAAGCTGCTGTCAAAGCATACCGACGCGCATTAGGGCAACCTGTAGCATGAAACAATCCAAGACGTGCGCCATCTTCGATTTAGATGGCACAATCATCCGCCTCTCCTCAGAACAGGTCTTTCTGGCGCACATGTTAAATCACGGAGAGATACCGATACCGAATCTGCTCGCATGGATCTCCAACCTTCTGAAAATCAAATCGCTGTCAATGGCGAAACCTAACAAAGTTTACCTTCGCGGCTTGGAACAGGCACGTCTCCATGAGATCGCACGCCACTGCTTCGTCGAGTCACTTCGTCCGAGTATAGCACCTCACATCTCCGAATTAATACACTTCCATCAGACCGAAGGCCGGACAGTCATCTTGATGTCAGGATCGTTGTCATTTCTTGTTCAGCCATTCCATGAGCACTTCCAGACCGACTTGATGGTTGCACACCAACTGGAAGTCGTTGACGGAAGGCTTACAGGAAAACGTATCGGGCTGCACCCGTATGCGGAAAACAAAGCGAAACTCGCCCAAGAACTTGCGACCGAACACGGGTTTGACTTGAGTGCTTCTTACGCGTATGGAAATCATCATACGGATGCCTATAAACTGGAATTGTTTGGACACCCAGTTGCCGTGAATCCTGACCAGAAATTGCGACGAATCGCAACGGAAAAAGGTTGGCAAATAGAAAAATGACCCAACACAATGCGACTTGAAAAATATATTGCCACCTCAGGTATCGCCTCTCGACGGGCAGTGAAAAAGAGTATCCGTGCGGGTGCTGTTACTGTCAACGGCGAACCGGTTTTGGTTCCAGGACATCCCATTGACGTAGAAACGGATTCCGTTGAATTTGAAGGGAAACGGGTTGAACCCCTAACAGAACGTATCTATCTGATGCTGAACAAACCAGCGGGCTACATAACGACGCGCAGCGATCAGCGCGAACGTCCGACGGTTATGGACCTCGTGGCAGACCTTTCCGATACAATCTATCCGGTGGGACGCTTAGATTTGGAGACCGATGGACTTCTGCTTTTCACAAACGATGGCAATTTCGCCTACCGATTACTACACCCAAGCCATGAAATAGAGAAAACTTATATAGCGTGGGTACAAGGCGTACCACACGACGATGCTATTCAAAGATTACGTCAAGGTGTTACCATTCCGAGTGGGAAAACCGCACCGGCGAAGGTCAAACGATTAAAAATAAGCAGAGATGGTAAATCAACAGCGTTTGAGGTAACAATTCACGAGGGGAAAAAACGACAGGTGCGGATGATGTTTAAAACCATCAAACATCCGGTAATCCGTTTGAGGCGGACTCGGATTGGCACTTTGAAGTTAGGGAATTTGCCGTCAGGTGCGTATCGAATTTTGACTTCGGAAGAGGTTTCCGAGTTGCTGATGTTATAGGCACGGTTAGAAACCGCGCCTATCAGAGATTGTTAATTGGAGTTAGCCAACTCTTTGACCCGTTCGAGCATCCCTTCAGCACTCTGCCTAACGTTTTCATCAGTAGCGTGATGCGTGAGTTTCTCAAGGACTGCGATCGCGTCTTCAAAATGCTCTTTGATGGCGTAAGTCACGCCAAGGTAATATTGTGCTGGCTCATAGACATCACTTTTCTGATATGTGTCTATGATAGTTTTGAAGTGAGAGACCGCCTTCTCAAAGTATACCTTTGACTTTTCAGCATCGGCGGTTTCAAGTAGTGTGCCGTAATAGAGTCCGAACTCATTGTGTAATTTCGGAATGAGTTTCGATCTGTTTCTCGGATCGAGTTTAAACGCTTTCTCGCTGAACTCGACAGCCTTTTCCAGTTGCCGCCGTCCCAGATAGATGAGTGCAACTTCAGCGTTGAGTTTGCCATCATCTGACTTCGCTTCCAATTTTTCCAATTTTTCTTGGAACTCGCTCTCTATCTTCAAAGCATCTTCTATAACCGGTACAAACTGATCAGGTTCGGCGTATCCTGAGTGATATTTGATGAGTCCCCCATCTGGACTGACAAACAGGACTGCCGGGTAACCAGTGACTCCATATCGGATCCGCGTCTCCTCGTTGATAGGACGTTCCGTGTCTTCAGGATTTACTTTGACGGAAATAAACTTTTCCGCGAGTTCGACGACACGAGCATCCGTAAGCGTTTCGGCATCCAGCCGCTTACACCACCCTCACCAGTCGGTATAGAAGTCCATCATGACGGGTTTACCGGTCTTCTCGGCTTCCTTCATGGTGTCTTCGAGGGTCTCTCGCCACTGAATTTCTTCACTCGCGACGAGCGCGGGTATTGTGCCGACCATCAGCAGCAGAACAACAAGTCCTGTCAGGTATGTGGAGGTCCGGTGAAAAACGGGCTTAAACATAATTTTTCTCCTTTTTTAATAACTGTTAATAATAATACCACATCTGGACAGAAAGAAACGAAAAAAATTAAATTATTTTTTATGGTAGATAGAATTACACATCAGTTTTTTCTTCTTCGTTCTCCTGCTGCTCCAGTGCAGATGCACTGGTCGTTTTGCTTGACAACGTTATCCGACACCTGCCACAGGTAACCGTAATTTTGACGAGCCTCTTCTGCCTGCCAATATTAGACTGCTTCTGCTCTGTCTGTACGTGTCTTTGGCAGCGAGGACACCATTGCTGTTTTGCTGCTAACATCGGTAACTCCTTTGTGATGTTGCATCCAGAATCGATGTATACTCCCATAAACTGAGAATAGATACACCATATAACGATAAAAGTTCATTTTTTATTACGCTCGGCACACATTATTTTCCAACGCAGAACTGAGAAAAGATTCTATCGAGTATATCTTCATTTGTTGTCTTGCCCACAATGTCGCCGAGAGCATCAAGACTGATTCGCAAATCGACAGCGACGAGTTCTGGAGGCATACCGTTTACGAGGCTCTCTATCACATAATTAAGCCCATCGTGTGCGCGTCGCAGGGCATCTTGATGGCGAGCGTTGGTTACAATCGGTGATTCACCGACAACCAATTCGCCGCCAAGCAGCTCGTCACAGACAACGGCTTTTAACGTGTCAAGTCCTTTACCTTCGGGAATCACTGTCTCAACGACACTTTTTTCTGGGCAGCACGCCAGCAGTGCCGACGATGGTGTCACAACCGGTAAGTCTGTCTTGTTTAAAATAAGAATTGCCTTATGTGATTGCGCTGTCCGTAAGAGTTCCAGATCCGCATCTTTTAAAGGCTGCGACGCATCAAACATCAGCAGTAGCAATTCCGCCTTATCCAAGACCGCTCTGCTCCGTTGAACACCGTGTTTTTCTACAACATCATCTGTCTGTCGGATACCCGCAGTGTCATAAAGTTTCAATGGAATACCGCTGATACTAACTGCTTCTTCAATCGTGTCGCGGGTCGTGCCGGGGATATTTGTGACGATTGCGCGTTCGGTTCCGACGAGGGCATTAAGTAAACTGGATTTTCCGACGTTCGGTTTACCTAATATAGCAACGTTGACCCCCTCCGAGATGAGCCTACCCTCAGAGGCAGTTTCAAGTAGTGTGCTTAAGTCTCTTTGAACAGAGCGAGTACATTCAAGTTGGATCTCGACCTTCATGAAATCAAGGTCTTCTTCAGGGAAATCGACAGACGCCTCAATTTCTGCGAGCAAATCTGCGATCCGGTCACTCAGTTCGTTGACAGTATCAGAGAGTTTTCCGGCAAGTGCCTCTATTGCAATCTTTCGGCTCAAATCTGTTTTGGAGGCGATGAGTTCTGCGACAGCTTCCGCTTGTGCAAGATCGAGTCTGCCGTTAAGGAACGCGCGTTTTGTGAACTCGCCGGGTTCTGCAAGCCGTGCGCCTCGCCTCACTACCAAGTCCAAAACAGCCGTGAGCGGTACGATTCCACCGTGGCAGTTAAATTCGACAATGTCCTCTCCAGTATAGGTCCTCGGTGCGTGCATAACTCCGAGTAACACTTCATCAATAACATCATCGGATGCGGTAGCATCTACAACATGTCCGTATGTCAGCGTATGCGTCGGCAATTGTGTGGGAGACATAGCACGTGGAGATCGGAATACATCGGCAGCAATCGGCAGTGCGAGGGGTCCACTAACTCGGACGATGCCAATACCAGCTTCGCCGCGTGCTGTTGCAATGGCTGCGATTGTATCGTGGAATTTCATCGTATCAAACCGGACGGAGAAGGCAGTAAAAACCGATGCTGTCCTGCCGAAGCGACAGGTGAACGAGAAGGGGACATAGTTGCGAATACCTACGACTCTTGTGTTGTGATGACGACACGTCGCATGTCTCCCTCACCTTGGCTGTAAGTCGACACAACATCATCCTCTTTTAAGGCAACATGAATGATGCGACGGTCGCGCGCCGACATCGGTGCAAGGGCGACTTCCCGATTGGAGTATTTGACCTGCTCTGCCATTTGGTGTGCCATTTCGACGAGCCGTTCCTCCCGGCGCTCTCGGTAGCCCTCGGTATCAACAAAGACCCGCCTTTTTACAAGCGATGCTTTATTAACAATGCAATTAAGGAGTCGCTCAATTGCATCAAGGGTCTGTCCATGTTTCCCGATGAGTAGGGCAGGACTGTCTGTGAGGATATTAAGATGTGAGCTGCCATCAACGAATTGCGACTCGACTTCCGCATCAACCCCCATCCGGCCGAGCATCTCCTTGAGAATTGTCTCAGGTGCGGAAGAAACATCTTGCTTAATTGTCACCCGGACTTTCGCACGTTTTGCGCCGAAATTTAAGATTCCTTTGGTAGGCTCACTAATGAGGTCAATTGTAACTTGTTCCCGAGTTGCCTCGAGTTCGTTAAGTGCCTGTTCAATTGCTTCCTCTACTGTGTCGCCTTCGGTTTCAATATAATGTTGCACAGGTCGATGTCCTCCTCGTAGAATCATTCCCACTGGTGAAGTGGTTGACGCAGCTATGAATCAAGACTATTTCCGTTTGGAAGCGTTCCGTCCTTTAGTATTTGAGGATGCCAGTTGATCTTCGTCAGATGCGCTTCGGTTTTGCAGATACTGTTGTGCTATGGTGAACACATTATTGCATAACCAATACAACACAAAACCTGATGCCCAATTGTAAAAAATGAAGATAAAGATAATGGGCATAAACTGCATGAGTTTCATTTGGGTGCTGTCTGTCGTTGGCGTCATATTGCCGACGAATTTTTGTTGGAGCCAAGTTGTTAAGCCGTTTATTATAGGCAACAAACGAATAGCATCTATCTGAGTGACGATCAGCGGGATTGTAAAGGGCAATTCGACCAAAGTATCCGGGGCAGAAAGATCATTAATCCAGAGTAGGAATGGTGCCCCACGTAGCTCTACTGCACCGCCAAGAAGTGAGAAGAGTGCAAAGAAAAGCGGAATTTGTGGGAGCCATGGAATACAACCGCCCAATGGGTTGACCCCATTTTCCTTATAGAGCCGCATTGTGGCGCGGTTAAGTTTCTGCGGATCGTCCCTGTGCTTCTCCTTCAATTCCACAAGTTCAGGTTGGAGACTCTGCATCTTCTTCATCGATGCATGCGCCTTCCGAGTGAAAGGATAAGTGACTACCTTCACTAAGGCGGTCAATAAAATAATTGAGAGTCCATAATTCCCAAAAATACCCTGAAACCCTTTGAATAGCCAGAGCATCCCCCATACGAGGAGCCCGAAGAAACCGAAATCGATGACTTTCGAGAGATGGATCTCGGTATCTTCTGGTGCGTTGGGTGCTTGAATGATTTTCAGAATTTCGTCATATTTCGGTCCCACATAGACACGGAAGTCGTGACTTGCTTTCTGCTGAGATGTGAGATAAAAACCAGGAACAACAAGTGCAGCAGTTTCCGTGGGTGCGACCACCGAGACATCGTTTCCTGCACTGGCATTGGGTGTTTCTATGAGTTTATATGTTGCTGCGAGCTGCGGGTCAGGAATCATCATTGCGCTGAAGTACTGACTATCAAGACCTGCCCAAAGGACTGTCGCTAAAGCTTTCTCATCTTTGAATTTGCGTTCAGGATTCCCCTCACCGATATAAGCCTTCGCTCCCTCTTTGCCGCGTCGCCCACGCTTACCGCTTTTCTTTTCGTGTGGGAGGAGGTCAGCACTGATGCCTTGTCCCCATTGGAGTTGGTATCCATTCGCGGGTTCATTTCCGCCCATGAGCAAGGGTTCATCAGAGACGTTTTGGAAGGTTACCCTCACGTCAACAAAATAGGTGTCAGGGATGAAAGTAAACTGTTTTGTGACCTGTAGTTTTTCTCCGATTGTTGTCCAGAAAGTGAGGGTCTCTTTTTCTCGTCCATTTGCAATGTTAATCTCGGATTTGTCCGCATTCCATGAAGCACGAACAGCATCAAGCTGCAGCTGCGAATTTCCAAACTCAAGTTTGAAACAGCGTAATGCATTCTCTGGAATGAGATTTAGGGATGTACCCGTCTCAACAGTTCGGTCTGGAAACTGGTTTAGTTCCCATATTTTGGCGATTGCGAGTTTTTCATTAAAGACGATACTATAGTTATCTGTTTGGACATTGATTTTTGCGTCGTCGGGGCTTTCCTGCACTGGCGTCCAGAGATCTGTGTCGAGAGATGCCTCGGTTCCGTCGGATGCCATCTGTGTTGTAGGATCGGGCTGCACCTCACGTGTGCCAGAGGATGCGGGTGTCTCGGTCGTGGCAGATTCATCCGGCTCGGGTGCAAAACGGTTACCAAAAAATAGGCTCCATGCAATCATCACAGCAATCATTAGGACGAGCGCGAGAATGTAACGTGCTCCCATTAAATTAAGTACTCCTCATTATGTATATTCCTAAGACCAGCCGTCTCTGATCCAGTGTGTCTGCGCCGCTATTTCAGCGGATCGAAGCCACCCGGATGATATGGGTGGCATTTTGAAAGTCGTTTAAGCATCAGCCAGCCCCCTTTGAAAACTCCGTAGCGTTCTAATGCTTCCAGGGCATATTGTGAGCATGTGGGATAAAAGCGACACGAAGGCGGGAACAAGGGTGAAATGAAGCGGCGATAAAAACGGATCGGTAGCATAAATAGCATCGCCGGACGTGTCTTGTGATGCGCTCGCTGGTTCCGAATTCGGTCTATCGCTTCATGATGTCGCTTGCAGTGTGGCACGCCTGTATTCCTCATTAGCTGCTTCGGTTTCTACGCTACTTCTTGCGGGGAGATCCGTTATCTATTAAGATAGAGGCTCTCCGAAACAAGGCGTAGAGAGCGTTTTGTGCTTCCTGACATTTAAGCCGAGACGCTGGAGTTCTACCAACAACTACAATATCGTATGCTGCCTGCATCTGAGGATGTAAGTGCCGAAATGACTCACGAATTAATCTTTTAACACGATTCCTTTGGACACTCTTTCCGACTTTCTTGCTGACGGTTATTCCCAACCGAAGGTGATCGAAGTGTGTGTGTAGCACGTATATCACAAAGTAACGATTCCAATACTTATTGCCACTCTGATAGGCACGCTGGAATTCCGAACGTTTTTTAAGTTTTTTCGGATCTGGCATGATTTAGTTGATATACAGGTATTTTCTCCATGACGGATGACATCCTCGAAAATGACGGTTGAGTTGTAAATAAGTTAAGATTGATGGTGTCTTCGGCTGGCGTGGGAGTTTCAGTGATGCCTCATAGAGCATCTTATTCCCTTTTTTATTATTACATTTCTTGCACGCCGTCACCACATTTTCCCAGGTCGTTTGGCCACCGCGAGAAATCGGCACCACATGGTCAAGCGTAAGGTGCGCTGTCGGGAACTCCCTGCGACAGTATTGACATGTGTACTGGTCCCGGACAAGAACATTCCTACGTGAAAATTTGACGACACTACGTGGGACATGAACGTAGTTCACCAAACGAATTACATGCGGTACTCTCATTGCTGCACTTGGTGAATGAATCTTGAGATCGGAGACTTCTTCCGTTTGTGCTGTGCCTTTGAAAACCATTTTCATCGCACGCCGGAGGTTGCAAACGTTGATGGCTTCATAACTGGCATTAAGAACTAAGACAGATATTTCCATTCGCATTTCCTCTAACTTGAATGATCGGCTCTAACCACATCAACTCTTATGTATTTTACCACATTTTCAGTGAAATTGCAACTAAATTAGTGTAGCGGTATTTAGTTTTTGGTTATAAGTTATAGCTAAAAAGCGGTTAGCGGCAAGGGTGGGAAACCCTACTATTTAGTGGAATAGGTTTGAAAATTAAGATATACTCACCCCTCGGTTTTGTGTATAATACGCAGTATAATGCAACACAGGTTACAGAGAGGAATCTGAATGGACAGTCGGTTACGAAACGTTATCGCGATTCTGAGTTTTGTATTCACCTTGAATGGTTATACCTCCGACATCCAATTTACGGATGTCACTGCGCAAGCCGGTATCCATTTTGAGCATGCGGGAGGTATTGATCTGCGCGTTGTACCTGCCCTCGTCGGTTCAGGCGCAGCATGGCGAGACTACGACAACGACGGTTGGCTTGATCTCTACATCGCCAACGGCACCTTAGTACGACCCACACCGGATGCGATTCTGCCGAAAAATGCACTCTATCGGAATAATGGCGATGGCACCTTCACAGATGTGACAGAAACAGCTGGCGTTGGCGATACCGGATGGGGGATGGGGTGTGCCTTTGCAGACTACGATAACGATGGCGATGCCGATCTCTATGTCACAAACTACAAGGCAAATGTGTTTTATCGGAACAATGGCGATAAGACCTTTAAGCGATTTTCGTCAGGCGCAGGTGGCATCGGACATAACGGCTTCGGATCAGGTATCGCATGGGGGGACTATGACAGTGATGGATACCTCGATCTTTACATCGGTAACTATATTGAATACACCAAAGTGCCACAGGGGGATGAAGTCTTCTTTCCTTACGATTTTTTTGGGCAGACGAATCTTCTCTACCTGAACAAAGGGGACGGCGGTTTTATTAATATCACAGACGCTGCCATGGTGAACGGCGGATTCCACCTGACACTCGGTGTGGCTGCGGCGGATTACGATACCGATGGTGACTTGGATCTCTACCTCGCCAACGATACCGACCAGAACATCCTCTACCGGAACGATGGGGAGTTAACCTTTACAAATACCAACCAGCCAAATGCGAGAAGTCGCACGGGAGACATCCGAAGCGGTATGGGCATCGTTTGGGGCGATTATGATACCGATGAAGACCTGGATCTCTTCGTCACAAATTGGCTTGATGAGAGCAACGTGCTTTATAGAAACAACGGTAATGGCACCTTTAGCGATGTCTCAGCACAGAGCGGTATATTTGAGTCGGGGTTGGGGAAAACATGCTGGGGTACGGCGTTGTTTGATGCCGATAATGATGGTGACTTGGACATCTTTTTCGCGGCGGGTCACATCGATCCGGCTTCATGGGAAGCACACGGACAAGCAGATGTTTTTCTTCGTAACAACGGGGACAACACTTTCACGGATGTCTCTGAGGCTGTTGGTCTCCGAAAATTCAGTTCCTACGGCGTTGGCAGAGGTGTAGCGGTTGGGGACTACGACGCCGATGGTGATTTGGATCTGTTCATCGTCAACAGCGGCGGGAAACCGATGTTGCTCCGAAACGATGGCGGCAACCGACAGCAGTGGCTCCAGATCCAAACGGTGGGCACGGTGAGCAATCGGGACGGCGTTGGCGCACTCGTCAAGGTGAGTGCGGGTGATCTCCATCAGATCCAGCAGGTAAACGCAGGCGACAGCTACCTCTCACAGAGTAGTTTGGATGTCGAATTTGGACTTGCGCATCATAAGAAAGTGGATCAGATTGTGATTCAGTGGCCCAGCGGCATTGTGCAGATATTGACGGATGTGCAAGCGAATCAGCGGCTCGTTGTAGTTGAGAACGCGGAATAAAAAAAGAGTTGAAAACGTCAACTCAGATGTGTTATCTTTTAAAGATATGTGCCTTTTTAGGCACAATCTAAGGAGGAAAACATGCGACAAAATCTATTTTTAGTCGTTTTGCTTGCCGTATTTGTTGCGGTAACAATCGTCTACGATGCCCAACCCGCTGAAGAGATTCGTGTATGGGGCGGCAAGATGGACGATTTCAAAGATTCCGACGGGCGTATCTGGCACGGCGGACAGAATGAAAAGAAAGAGTGGGGCGGATGGATCGAGAAACTACCGCGCATAGCAGAAGTGCAAAATCTCACGAACGATGCCCAAAAACTTGCGAAAAAAGAAGGGTATGATGAAGAAATCTTCTACGCCGTCAGTTGGGCACAGTTTCCTGATGTCGTTAAGATGGATCTGAACACCGGCAAAGGCACTTTTAATGTCACGTATCTTGTGGGTGAACACTGGTCACCAAACAACCGCGGTTTTGATATTATCATCGAAGACGAAATCGTTGAAGAGGAGTATGTCACCCCCGGTCAAAACGAAATCGATATTATACGATACGAAGGCATTGAGGTTAAAGATCAGGTGATGAGTTTTGAGTTTGCTGGCAACCCAAAAACGGGGGCTGGAGACCTCAATGCGATGTTCAGTGGGATAGAAGTGATTCCGGCATTAGCCGTTGATCCACAGCAGAAACTCGCTACAACATGGGGTGCTCTGAAAGGGAAACGACAAAACCAATAGATGGAGGCAATTATGATAAGATTAGGCAGTATTTTAACCGTAGTAGTTTTCCTCACTGTTCTCACGATGCCGACGCTGCTCCCAGCGGAAGAATTTCGGGTATGGGGTGGTAAGACGGACGACTTCACCGACTCACAGGGTCGCGTCTGGAACGGCGCACAACTGGAAGACCAGACTTGGGGTGGCTGGATTGAAACGCTACCTCGCACGGCTGAAGTTCAAAATTTAACAGCGGATGCACAAGCGCAAGCTGAAGCTGCTGGCTATGATGTCGAACTTTTCTATGCCGTTAGCTGGGCACAGTTCCCTGACACCGTTAAGTATCAGTTTAAAACTGGAGATGGTGTCTTTGATGTCACCTATCTTGTGGGTGAACACTGGTCCCCTAACAATCGAGGTTTTGATATTTTCATTGAAGAGGAGAACGTTGAACCGCTCTATGTGACCCCGGGCGCAGATGAGATCGATATCAAAACTTATCCAGGTATTGAAGTGAGCGATGGTACGCTTGATTTTAATTTTGCGGGGAACGCCGATACCGGCGCAGGCGACCTGAATGCGATGTTTAGTGCACTGGAAGTTGTGCCATCCCTGAGTACCGACGTTGATCCGAAAGCGAAACTCGCCACAACATGGGGTGCGCTAAAAGGCAACCGTCAGTAGAACGTAGACTGAATAAAAAAATGAAGCCTGCGGTTTTTTTATGACCGCGGGCTTTTTGTTGTGCAGTGGTTGTGGTACGGAAGAATGGCGAGGCACGGAGACCTCGCCGAACTATTTTCAAGAGGCAATGGGATTACGGTTTTGGGGTCGTTAAATCGCCGCTCAGGATTGTAGGACACCAAAACTTCTCGATATATTCAATAATGAGGTGCGTGCCTTCCTCGTGGCTGACATACGGCGGTTTAAAAGGATTGTACATCGCATCAGTGAGATCCCGTGCGAGGACAGCGTTGAAGCCCCAACGTACCATCTGTTTAATCGCGAAAGAACGTCCGAGGACACACATATTGGTGTGAACCCCCATGAAGATGATGTTCTTGATACCTTTGTGACGAAAGAGATTGTAAACCTCCTGCCCGTTATCACTAATGGCATCTGTGTCAGAGATCTCGATGGCCGGATGCTGACGGTGCCACGCTTTGTAGGAATCTGCCTCACCAGTGTCTGAACCCCCATCAGAGGCATCAACGGGCAAAGGCGGATCCGGCAGTTCACGTTCCGGTGGCGGTTCGGCATGTGGCAGCTCTAAGATTGAGCGGCGCGCCGGGGATGCCTCATAGAAATCCATTGTGTCGGACGGGGCATGAATAATCTGCACGCCCTGCTGCCTTGCCCGATCAAGCACGATGTTCATCCGAGGTGCCATCACATTCACGCGTTCTGTTGCGCCCCAGGACCAGTGTTCGTTCCACATATCAACGACAACAATAGCGGTTTCAGAGGTGTTCCAACTTACTTCTTCTTCAATGATACGCCAGCCGTTTCTGCCAGCGGTCCGCGCCTCCTGTCGACGGGTTGAGAGCGACAGCGTTGGCGTCGCTGAAAAGGTGTGACTTAAGAGATTAAGTAGCATCGGTTGCTGCTCCTTTGCGAAAAACGTAAGCGTCTTTATGACGGCCGTAGTAGTGTTTTCGGACACCACAGATGCGGAATCCGAACTGTCGGTAAAGGTATTGTGCGGGTAAGTTGCTGACAGCGACTTCTAAGAAGATCTGGCACCCGTCGCGTGCATGTATCATATCTAAGGCTGAAGCGAGCAGATATTTGCCGATGCCCTGCCGCTGATAGGCAGTTGGGACTGCAATATTCAGGACGTGTGCTTCTTCATAGAGAACGGCGAACACAATGTAACCCATGACGGTATCTTCGCACCGGGCGACATAAAAAAATTCGTATGATTTCGGTCGTTTCAAGGACAGCGTGAAATAAGTCGCGCTCCACGGATCCTCAAAGCATTCGTTTTCAATCTCCATGACCTGTTGCAGATCAGATAAGCGCATCGGTTCAAACATGAGGTTTCGGAGCGGTTTTTGGGTTTCCATTTGTAGTAAAAGTGAGGAGAGTATACCATAACGAGAAAACAGATGTCAACCAAAAAGAGGGACGAGCGTTTTATTGGACTACAAACCCAGCACGTCTACCTTGTTGTTTTTTTTTCAGAAGTCTGTTATAATGCACGTATATGGAATCTG
The DNA here is from genome assembly GCA_958295815.1 of Candidatus Poribacteria bacterium. Classification (GTDB taxonomy): domain Bacteria; phylum Poribacteria; class WGA-4E; order WGA-4E; family WGA-3G; genus WGA-3G. The sequence goes on from OY282374.1 coordinate 4,092,503, forward strand.
CTGAGAAGGAGTATCTCATGAAAGACTTTGCTTTTACAGGTGGGCGTCCTGATCCGTATACGTTCCCGACAGAGGGATTAATTGAGGCGAGTGAAAAGGCACTCCGTAAGTTGGGAGGCGATCTGGTTAATTATCCAGGTGAATCCGGCTATCAGGGTTTGCGAGAACTGGCATCCATGCGGTTTGAACGGCGCGAAGGTATCCCACTCCCGATAGACAATATCTCGATCACCTCCGGTTCCATGCAAGCACTGGAATTGGTGTTAGGAACGCTTATCAATCCTGGCGATACCGTGCTGACAGAGGAATACACTTACAGCGGCACCTTAGGGATCATGCGGCATTTTAAGGCGAACATCGAGGGCGTCTCGATGGACTATATAGATGGCATGGATATGGATGACTTGGCGTCGAAACTGAAAGAACTCAAGCGAAAAAATATCCGTCCGTCGCTTATCTATACTACCTCGAACCATCAGAACCCGACGGGTGCGATCCTCTCACTTGAACGCCGAAAACGGATGCTGGCATTAGCCGAAGAATACGACACGCTTATCGTTGAAGATGACTGCTACGGCGACATCGACTTTACATCAACACCGACACCGGCTTCGCTTTTTAAGCTCGATACCTCAAATCGGGTGATTTTTATTGCGACTTTCTCCAAGATTTTGGGGGCAGGTGTTCGACAAGGCTACTTCGTGGCGCGGGAACCGTATTACGGGCAAATCCATCAGAACCGCTGGGATGGCGGGACAAGCGCGTTAGCAAGTGCCATTGTTGCTGAGTTCTTCACGGAACACCTCGAAGCACATCTTGTAAAGACGAACGCTGCTGTTGGCGCAAAATGTCGCGCCGTGGTGGAAACACTCGACAAACACGTGAGCGACATCTGCACATGGACACGTCCTCAAGGTGGACTTTTCCTCTGGATAGATTTGCCAGAGACGACAGATCTTGATAAATTGCGGGAACTTGCTGCGGAGAAAGGTGTAGGCTTTAGTAACGGAAGTGCTTTCCACTACGCCAATGCACCAGTGAAAGCAATCCGGTTGGCGTATGCTTACTGCCACGTGGACGACATTCCTGAAGGGATTACCTATCTGTGTGAAGCGATCCGAGAGGCGCAGACCGCAACGTCGGAAGTTGCCGCGGGCGATTAAAGTAGTCGCAGTTAGAAATAGGTCCTACATAGGTTATAGGGGCTTGGTACTTGGTTTTTGGTTAAGCCCGTGACAGCTGCGGAGGTTTATCTGTCATACGGGGAATGCCACACGGAGAACCTTCATACCGTTGATTCGGCTCTGGCTTATAACTTATAACCCATAACTCAAAAGGAACAGAGTTTTTGCGCAATATCATCCTTATTTCATTAGACACGCTTCGGGCATCCAGCATGAGTTGCTACGGACATCGTAATCTGACGACGCCGCACCTCGATGCACTCGCCGAGCGATCAACACTTTTTGAGAAGTGTATCAGTCCGCATATCCCGACACACCCGGCGCATACGACGATGTTCACCGGCAAGGATGTCCTGTCCCACCAAATCATCACACAGGGTGGTACGTTAAACTTGTCAAGCGATATAAAGACTGTGCCAGAGTTGTTGAGCGAGGCTGGGTACTTTACTGTCGCTGCGGACAATTTGGGGCGGTGGTTCCAGCGCGGCTTCCCAGAAACACAGTACCGTGGGTATCAGTGGGAAACTGGCTACCGCAACGCCCGAAAAGCAGAGGCGGTTAATCAAACGTCAATGGAACTGCTGGATCTGGCACGAACGCAGGATAAACCTTGGTTCGCTTTTCTGCACTACTGGGATCCACACACGCCGTATCTGCCGCCCCTGCCGTTTGAACGGATGTTCTATAGCGGTGATGAATGTGATCCGAACAATCGCAGTATGGACGCTGTCTATACATGTGAACCCTTTACGGACTATTTCCGGCAGTGGATGTGTACACCAGATCCTGCCGACCCAGAAAACATTGCGAAGAAGCGGCTCTGGAGAGATAGACAGTATGTAAACGCGCAGTATGATGCTTCGATCGCTTATATGGATGCGTGCCTCGCGCAGCTTTTCCGCTATCTACAAGACTGTGGGCAGCTTGAGGAGACGCTGCTTATTATCACGGCAGATCACGGCGAAGAACTTGACGAACACGAACTCTGGTACGATCACCACGGGCTCTATGAAACGAACTGCCACGTCCCGCTAATCATCCACTGCCCGGCACTTATTTCCGACGGACAGCGGCTTGATGGTCTGGTGCGTCTCACGGATATTGCCCCGACAATCCTCGATTATGCAGGGTTGACCTCGCTTGCTGAGCGCGAAAAAATAGAAGGCACAAGCCTCCGCGAACTAATGGAAAACGGCAGAGACGATGGGACGACAGAGGCTGTCTACCTTACGGAATGCGGTTGGATGAAAAAACGAGGATGGCAGACGCAAAAGTGGAAACTAATTGTTGAAACCGGTGGCACGCCAAGTGTTTACAATACACCGGATTTGGAACTCTACGACCTGGAAGAGGATCCTGATGAAGTTTACAATCTGGCGGAAGAAGCGGACGTGGTCGTTGCGCGTTTGAAAGCCGACATGGAGGCTTTCCTGCAACGCCGACTTGCTGAAACCGGATTACCGGATCCGACCCTTGTACAGGACATTACCATGCGGCGCATCGGTGATAAATCGAGAGCAGTGCCGCTTTGAGAGGCGAATCGTGAAAAGCAGAAATAGATTGCTCTTTGTAAGTACAATTTTCGACCGCGTTCTTTGTGGCATGATGCAAACGCGCATTACGGTCATGCTGCTTACAGCGATGCTTGTTTTTAACGGTTGTGCTGCGTTAGAGGAAGCACAGCGGCGCCGCGAGAAACGGTTACTTGAAGAGCGAAATGCTGATTCGCTCATGCTCAGACCCACAAACGCAACGATCAAAATTGGACCGGACGCGCTGTACAGTGAGAGTGACCATTACACGCTCACTTTTGCCAAAGATTTACTGGAACACGCCGGCTTTGACGAGGTAACGAATCGAACAACGTTCGCTCGGAGTGCGCTCGGTTATATGGAGAGTCTCTATGACGCGATGAACCGTCTCTTCGGCTTTAAACCGAAGCATAAAATCCATGTGACGCTGCACGATGTCTTTCAGGGAACCAGACTCGCTGCAGCAACAACGACGAACTACCGTTATATGCTTCAGAACGGACGGCACGTGAAATTCGTCAATGGAATTAAGATGAACTTTCCCTTAGCAATGTATGAGAGACAAGGCGTCCGGGCACATGAGTTGACACATGCGTTCACAAACATCTATTTCCTGCCGGTATGGTTCTCAGAAGGCATCGCCGTGCTGATTCAAACGGAATATGCCAAAGGCGGAACACACCCCAAATTTGATAGCCTCAAAGGAGATTTGAGAGTCGATCTCGATGGTGTGAATCAATTGGAGAACTGGGGAGGACACCTTGACGGCGGTCCGTTGACGCAGTGGCGCTACAGATATGCTTACACGGTTGTGGCTGAGTTGCGCAAACGGTACGGGAACGACTTTTATATCAAGGTTTTCCGGTTGCTGGAAGACGATGGACTTCATCAGAAACTGGACGGTAAGATGCGGACGAGTTTTCTTGTTTACTATCTCAGCCGAGCGGCTGGCGAGGATTTGGTTCCTTTCTTTGAAAACTTGCAGTTCAAGGTGCGTAAACTGACCAAAGAGGATATTCTGAAGCAGATTGATACGCTGAACGCTCAAATCGGAGGCAAGCGTGAGTAGGAACTTAAACGGAAGTAGGATCTACAGATATGTGGTATTAGGGCTGATCTGTTTCTGTTGGGGGTGTACCCTCAAACAGGAATGGAGCGAGAACTACGCCCTCCTACCCGGCGTAACCGCGAGCGATCCTGCATTTATTGACGCCGACCCTCAAACAATCGGTCAATCCCAACGCAAAAAAAGATCAGGGAGTGCCGGAACAGACCTTGATATTCCATCGGAGGCGGTTGTTCATCTTCCAGAAAAAAAGTCGATCTATCGCATCGTGATTCATTCCTCGAACCTTGAGGAGTTTGAACTGCACGCCTATAACTCGCGCGGGGACTGGGATAAAATTTATGATCAACGAAGTAACAAAGACCCGATTATCGACATCCGCTTCAACAGGGTTGTTACGACGACAGGGATAAAAATAGTAGTACGTCGGACGACAGACGATGCCGCTCGTAAACGAGAGAACGTCCAGATAAGGCGTGAGAATGCACAAACCCCGGACGGTGGTATCCGACGTGGACGCTTACGTATTTTTATAACCGGACCCACGACAGCACTCGCGCAAATTGCAGAAATCGAGTTGTATGGGTATGCCACGGCGTCACCTTAGATGGCAGTGTTACGGCACACGGCGTGGGTCTACTACTTCGCTGTTACGGCACACGCCGTGTGCCTACTACTTTGGAAACTCATGCAGTCGAATCGTCTTCAACAGTATTTAGACCGCTACCTCGGCATTCCGCTTAACCTGCTGCTGAGTCTGTTTCCCAATCGTGCCCCGATACCAGACACACCGAAAAAAGTCCTATTCATCCAACTCTCTGCATTGGGCGATACAATTTTAGCGATCCCCACCATCCGTGCTATACGACACACCTTTCCTAATGCCGAACTCACAGTATTAGCCTCACCATCCAACCTGAGCTACTTGGCACACTGCCCATATATTGACAAACGTATCCGCTTTCAGACCCCTGGACACCAACTGTTTGGGCAACTCCGGCACGAAGGCTTTGATTGGGCAATCGACTTGGAGCATTGGCCCCGATTAAGCGCGTTGCTTGCATACGCGAGCGGTGCGCCGATGCGGATCGGGTTTCAAACAAATGGGCAACATCGCCATCTTCTCTTTACAACATCGGTACCACATACAGCAGGACGACATGAGGTTCGGAACTTCTTGGACATCGCGACGCGACTCGGATGTCCGACGCTTGAATTTGGACTTGAAGTTTGGTATAGCGAATCAGAGCGTGAGTGGGTGCATCAAACTTTAGCACAAGAGGAGATCTCGCCGGAACTACCACTTTTTGTGCTACACCCGGAGGCGGGTAGACGCGGAGAACCCCGAAGACGGTGGCCCCTGGAGCGTTACATCGCTTTGGCAGACACGCTCGTCGAGCGTTACGGAGCACAGATCATTTTGACGGGTGCCCTAACAGAAGTGGAAGTCTCTCAAGAAATTGCAGAACGGACGAAACACCGAGCAGTAGTGCTTGCGGGTCGGACGGATGTTAATCAACTTGCAGCACTCTTCGCGGAGGCGACACTCGTTATGAGCGGTAACTGCGGTCCGATGCACCTCGCTGCGGCAGCAAGTGCTCGCGTTATCGGGTTACACGGTCCAACAAATTTTGCCCAGTGGGGACCCTGGAGTCACAATACGGGTGTGGTCTCGGCGCGCCTGCCGTGTAGTCCGTGCCTTAATCTCGGATTTGAGTACGGGTGTCAGGCATTACCAGACGGAACCTCGCCGTGTATGCATACGATTGAGGTTGCGCGTGTGCTTCAGGAGTGTGAACGGTTGTTGGGGAATTAGCGGCCAGCTATGGGTTGTGGGTCGGTGGATTGGGACAGTTAGTTAGAAAGGGCAGTGAATCCTTAACCAAGTTGCTATCTGTAAATTAAAGGTAGCAAATTCATCTGAATAACAGTATCAACAAACCTATCAGGACTTCAATGAACATAGCACAAGCCCCAGCGGGGCGATATGTGTATAGAAAATACAGAACCCGAAAAATAAAGCCCCAGCGGGGCGATATGTGTAAGATAGCAAATTCATCTGAATAATAGCATCAACGCACCTATCAGGACTTCAATGAACATAGCACAAGCCCCAGCGGGGCGATATGTGTATAGAAAATACAGAACCCGAAAAATAAAGCCCCAGCGGGGCGATATGTGTTCCCATTTTTTAGATGGTAACTTAGATTGCTTAATTTCATAGTGCTGTGAAAGCCACACTGAAAGTGCTATAAAGTGTCCTTTTTAAAAGAGAAAAGGTGCGGTTAGAAACCGCACCTCTGTATGGTTTAGTACATACCACCACTTAGTACATATCACCACCCGGAGGCATCGGCGGTGCTGCCGGTCCTTCTGCTTCGGGGAGTTCCGCAATAAGGGTCTCAGTGGTAATCATCAACGCTGCGATGCTGGCTGCGTTTTGCAACGCCACCCGTACGACCTTGGTCGGATCGGGGATACCGGCTTCAAACATGTCGATGAAGCGTTCTTGATGGGCATCGTAGCCAATATTTCCGCCTTCTTCTTTGACTTTAGCAATGATGACGGAGTCTTCCTGTCCGGCATTCTTCGCGATTTGACGGAGCGGATCTTCGAGTGCCCGTCTGATGATAGAGACACCGACCTCTTCAGTGGCATCACTGAGTTGGAGGGAATCGAGTGCTGCCTGTGCTCTGACGAGAGCGACACCACCACCGACGACGACGCCTTCTTCAACGGCGGCGCGTGTGGCGTGCATGGCATCTTCAACACGAGCTTTCTTCTCTTTCATCTCGACTTCGGTTGCGGCACCGACGTTAATGACGGCAACACCACCGGTGAGTTTTGCAAGGCGTTCCTGCAACTTCTCGCGGTCATAGTCAGATGTCGTGTCCTCAACCTGTCTGCGGATCTGATCGATACGTCCTTGGATGGATTCGGTTGTGCCTGCGCCTTCGACGATCGTTGTGTTGTCTTTGTCAATGACAACGCGTTTGGCAGTACCGAGATCAGTCAAGGTAATGTTTTCGAGATTAATGCCGAGGTCTTCAGAGATAACACGTCCGGCTGTCAAGACGGCAATGTCTTCGAGCATGGCTTTGCGGCGATCACCGTAGCCAGGTGCCTTAACAGCGACACAACGCAGTGTTCCGCGAATTTTGTTAACGACGACAGTTGCGAGGGCTTCACCTTCAACATCTTCAGCGATAATCAACAGCGGTCTGCCCTGTTGTGCGGTGCGTTCAAGCACTGGCACGAGGTCTTTTAGGCTGCTGATTTTCTTTTCATGGATGAGGATAGCGACGTCTTCTAAGACGGCTTCCATCCGATCAGGATCCGTAACGAAATAAGGTGAGAGATACCCACGGTCGAATTGCATACCTTCGACGACATCAAGTGTCGTTTCAAGGCTTTTTGCCTCTTCAACGGTGATAACGCCATCTTTTCCGACTTTTTCCATAGCGTCAGCGATAAGATCGCCGATAGCATCGTCGTTATTTGCGGAGATCGCGGCGACCTGTGCGATTTCGGTCTTCTCGGAGACTTCTTTGCTCAAGCCTTGGATGGATCCGACGACTGCGAGGACGGCTTTTTCAATACCGCGCTTGAGTGCCATCGGGTTATGCCCTGCGGCGACGTTTTTCAAGCCTTCACGATAGATCGACTGTGCAAGAATGGTAGCGGTTGTGGTACCATCTCCAGCGACATCGCTGGTTTTAGAAGCTACCTCTTTGACCATCTGTGCGCCCATATTTTCGTATGGATCTTCGAGTTCAACCTCTTTAGCGACGGTGACACCATCTTTGGTGATGGTGGGTGCGCCGAATTTCTTATCGAGCACGACGTTCCGTCCCTTGGGGCCTAATGTAACTTTAACAGCGTCTGCGAGTTGGTCAACGCCGTTTTTAATAGCACTCCGTGCTTCTTCATCAAACGCCAGTTGTTTTGCTGCCATGTGTTTAACTCCTTTCCTAGTTAACTTTGGCTAAAATGTCATCTTCGCGCAAGATGAGATATTCAATATTGTCGTATGTAACTTCGGTTCCGCCATATTTGGCGAAAAGAACGAGATCTCCAGCTGCGACGTCAACAGGTTGCCGTTCGCCGTTGTCGAGCAGCCGACCATTGCCAACAGCAACGACTTCGCCCTCTTGCGGTTTTTCCTTAGCGGTATCTGGAATGATAATCCCACCGCTGGTTGTCTGTTCATCGTTGTCTGAACGTTTGACGAGTATTCTATCGCCAAGGGGTACAAGTGCCATCTTGGTGAATTCCTCCTTGAGTTTGGCATAAAAAAAATAAAGTTTGAGGCACCAGCGCCTCATCGTGGCGCATTTTAGATACGCCTACGGTGGTAACAGTAGCAATTTTCATGCCAATCGTAAAAGTGCCATAACGGCGTAGGTTTGTGGCGATGCGTGACAATTTGGCATGTTTTTAATAGCGACAATTTGTCGTATTCAAAAAATATATAGGTATAATGTGTGCCATTTTGTCGCATTTGCAGTCGGTGGGTTGTCTGAATCGCGGGTTGACGCGGATTTAGCAGATTCCGCGGATTTCGGTAACTTTGGTGCGTTCAGCGACTTTGGTAAGATGTTGTTTTTTTTCCCTTAGATACTCATGGCGCGGTTGGAAACCGCACCTACCTATTTTGTAGAAAGGGGAGGATGAGAAATATCAACTACCGTGTTGGAGGACACGAAACTACCTGACCGGTTTGACCGGAGCTATACGCAGCGGCTAAAATCTCGTTTGCTCTTAACCCATCGGTTCCGGTAGTAACTGGGGGTACATTGTTTCCAACGCATTCCGCGAAGTGCTCAAACTGACCCTGGTAGAGGTCTTCAAACTGAGAGGGTATCAACTGATCTTCGCCATCAAAGTGGGTGCGGATTTGCCAACCGTTGTCGTTGTAAACCCAGACGGTGCCCTCTGTACCGTAAAGCTCGAGCACAATGTCGCAGTGTGGGACCGAAAAACTGAGATCTGTGAATGCCTGCGCGCCGTTATCAAAGTGCATCACGATGCCACCCGTCTCTTCGACAGCAGCATTGCGGACGGCACTATTGTAAAACGCGCTTACGGCGTTCACCTCGCCGATAAGATAGCGGAGTAAATCAACGCTGTGGGGTCCGAGATCCATGAAGCATCCGCCACCACCTTCTTCCGGCTTTGCACGCCATTCGTCTGGCGTCAGTTGGTACTGTTTCAAAAACGGCATGCGTCCGTGGACAACCTGCCCGAACCTTCCCTCACTCACCCACGTCCGGATTTGCTGGAAGCAGGAGTGAAAGCGAAATAGGAAGCAGACCTGTAAATGGACACCGTTGGCATCGCAGGCAGCGATCATCTCCGTACATTCTTGTGGCGTGAGTGCCATCGGTTTATCGCAAAGGACGTGCAAACCACGTTCTGCTGCAGCGATCACCTGTTCACAGTGCAGATGGACAGGTGTCGAGACGTAAATCGCATCAAGCGCATCATCTGCTAAGAGTGCATCGACAGTGGTATAAGCGTTCGTTGCGCCATATTCGTGTGCCAATCCTTTTGCACGATCAGCATCACGAGAGAGTAAGGCGTAGAGTTCAGTGTCTTTTGCTTTGTTGAGAGCTGGCATTGCCCGCCGTTGTGCGACGCTCCCGGCACCCAGCACACCCCATTTTAAAGTCATTATTTTTACCCTCATCTGTTTTTTTATAATTATAGCGTATTTTTCGATATGTCTCAACGGTTTTTAATGGTGGTCAGCCATCGGAAAAAGGCTGGCATTCTTCAACAAGTTGCTGTATACTATTGATCTGTTGTTGGACCTGTGGGTGATGAGCGGATTGGTTCACCAACCTCAAGCCATAGCGAATCTTTTTCCGGAGGACATTATGCAAGAATCATCTGTTTACCAATACATTATTGAAAAAGGCAAGGCAGAAGGCATTGAGCAAGGCATTGAGCAAGGCATTGAGCAAGGCATTGAGCAAGGCATTGAGCAAGGCATTGAGCAAGGCATTGAGCAAGGCAAGCAATTGGGAGCGAAAGAAAACACTATAGAGAACATACTTCTGCTTCTGGATACCCGGTTTGAAGCGAACACAGCACAGGTATTAAAGCCAGCACTTGAAGCGATTGATGATTTGCAGCGTCTCAAGGATCTGTTTCGCGAGGCTGCAAAGACCCAGAGTCTTGAATCGTTCATTAGCAACTTAATAACTAATGGTGATTCTGCTTAATTGGCAATCAGCTGTTAGTGGTCAGCGATCAGTTCCCCATTAGGCGAGGTTTCTAACCTCGCCTACCTATTTTAAATTAACTGAAAAGAAGGTGTACACCGGTCGCGAATAGGAAGAAGAGTACAATTCTCGAAAAAAGACGCTCCGGGACGCGGTTATTGAGAGCGATGCCTGTTAGCACACCCAATGCGATAAACGGCAGGAGCGCGATTGCTTCGATGAGGATCTCAAAGGAGAACAACTCCAATTGGTAGTAAAACGGGATTTTGATGAAGTTCAGTAGGAAATAGGTAGCAGTTGTGGTTGCGACGAAGGCGGTATTGCCCAAGCGTTGCGGGAGAAGATACACGACAACGACAAGACCTCCCATGTGCGCGAGCGTCGAGAACGCACCAGCGAACATCCCGGCGATGAGTCCTTGCCATGTTTTGAAATGGAACGCTGTTTCGACGTGCTGTTCAGAGTTTCCAAGCCGCGGTTGCCAGTACGGACGCAGGAATTCAAGGAGCGCGAAGAGGCAAGCGATCCCACCAATAACTTTCTTGAGGTGAACGTCGGAGATGTCCTTTAGAATGAGGCTTGCTAAAGTGATACCGAGGAGAGAACCGAGAATTAGCCGTGTGACGCTTTGGCGATGCCAGCGTTTCCAGTAGTGGCGGAGTGAAAAGACATCGGTTGAAAAGAGCAGCAGGAGCATGAGTCCTATGACGTTCCGTGCGCTGCGGAAATGCGTGAACATCGGGACGACAATCATACCGATGCCGCCACCGAACCCGGCTTTACTGACACCGGTGAGCCAAGCGCCGAAGCAGAGGATGATAATTTCGTAGATGGTACTGCCTCCTTTTTGGTGAGATGAGTATAGCGGATTGTGGGCAAATTGTCAAGTGGCAGTCAGCTATCCCAAAGAAATATTTGACATCCCGCCTGAGATATGATACAATTATAAAGTGTATTTATAATCAAGTTTTAATGGAGGATAAAAAAATGGTTCAGGTAGAAGTAAATGTCAATCCAAGCGAAACGTTTGACCGTGCACTCGCACGCTTTAAGAAAATGTGTGGGAAAGCCGGGATCGTCACAGAAATCAAAAAGCGGAGTTTCTATGAGAAACCGAGCGAAAAACGTCGCAGGATTGAGATGAAACGTCAGCGGAAAGTCAAACCTCGCAAAATGATGGGTGGCAATTCACGCCACAGCGGCAACAGCAACAGCAACAGCAACAGCAACAGCAGCAACAGTAATGCGGGTAGATCTTAGCACACACAGGGAGCAATGAATGGCAGATCTGGCTACTGGCGAGATTTCGGAAAATTACAAAGGACTTTTGATTCAATACTGTCAGGAACGTGGGTTGAACCAGCCGACTTATACTGAAACGCAGCACGGTCCAGCGGATGCGCCGTGTTGGCAGGTAAAGGTATCCTACGGTGATAGGGTTCATGAAACACCGGAGCCGATTCCTGGCTCGAAAAAGTTTGCACACCAAGTAGCCTCGCAGCAGGCGTTAGCCGAGATTGATTCACGACGGGAAAATTTTTTGGCGGGCGATATAGCAGAAACGCTCACCGCCGTCCCAACGTCTAATGCCACCCCTGCTCCTGCCCCTACTCCTACACCTCTTGAAGTGCCAATGTCTCTCGTCTCCAGCGCATTGACGATTGCAAACGAGCGGCTGACGGCATCACAGCCAACGCGATACCGAACGCTTACGGATGCCGAATTTTCGCAGAAACTTTCTAAGTTGACTTTGGAGATTGTCCGAAGTCTGTTAGAAACAGCCGAGAAGCAGGAAATTACATTTCAGTAGAGGTTACAAGAATAAGCGATATTTTTTACGGGCGTGCTTTGTAAGCGCGCCGTTTTTTTTGCCAGTCAGTTGTCAGCCGTCGGCTGTCAGGGCACACTGTCTGTGCCGCTGGCGAGGTTAAGAAACCTCGCCTACCTATTTTAAGTGGAATCACTGCTGACCGCTTTTCGCTTTGACATCCTACATAAAATGAGATATAATACACGGAAACGGCGGGGACGGTATGATTTACGGCTTTCTGCCAAAAAAATAGACTGCCGACGCTAAGATGTCGGCATTTTTGTGTAAGCACAACAGTCCGTCTAAGAGTAGCAAGGGAAACGTTATCCACCCGACAACAAGAGAGACGGCTTTCGCAAGGAGTAGACTGCCGAAAGAGCAGGCAAGCCCGACGTACTCTCGAAAAATCCAGTGTAAGGACGCAGTGGGTCCGGCACACGCACCGCTCTCGATCTCCGAGAAATCGGTGCAGAGTTGGACGATACCAGAAACCGTCCAGCGTTGATAATCGTGGGGTGAGGCGTGATAACCTTGTAGAAAAGGGACTGCAACACAGATGTAGCCGCCGGGCTTGAGCACACGGTATATCTCTTGGACAACGCGGTCCGGTGAATGAACGTGCTCCAGAACGGCTTCAGAGACCACTGCATCGAAGGTATTGTCTTTGAAAGGCAAAAAATGTCCATCGCCGATGAGATCAATTTCCGGGGTCGGCTCGATTTCGAGGTTAATGACGTTTGGCGCACGGCGCCGATTGCCGGCACCGAGGTCCAAGATTCTCGCGTCATGACTGAGTTGCTGAAGCAGACGTTTAACGCATCGGTTCCAGCGTGGGGCGGGATACGGGCATCCAATGAGGAGGGACAGAAGCCGGTTTTGCCTGAGTCTGCGTTTCAGGCGTGAAATCAGGTCTGGTTTCGAGTCTGTCATAGATATGGCTATAAACAACCTTTCCGAAAAATACGTGGGGCATGCGGCAGGTTTCCGCAGTTCCGCTCTGAATCTGAGTGCGACCGTCTGGCATCAATTCATAGGGCACAAATGTATGCAGCAAGCATCGTCGCTTGCGTTTCACACGCTGTTGTGTCTCGTGCCGTTATCAGCAGTTGCGCTGTTCCTATTAAAAACGTTTGGGATTGTCGAAGATGACAATTCGCCGTTGATTGTTGCGCTGCGTGAGAATTTCCTGCCGCGCTATGCTGCGGAGGAAATTGTATCAGAACTTTCAGGATTTGCCAATAGAAATCTTGGGGGCCTTGGGGTCGGTGGGTTTTTGTTATTTCTCTTAGTCTCAACAATGCTCTTCATGGCTGTAGAGCAGCATTTCAACGACATTTGGGGTGCTCGGCGGCGGTTACCGATTCTGCAAGCGTTCCAGAAATACGCGGTCTTCTATACGCTGTTGACGGTCGGTCCACTCCTGATCTGGCTGTTCTTTTCTACAGCGACGAACTGGGTATTCGAGCATGTCTTCCCGTGGGTCTTGGTCTATTGTCTGTTCTTCCTGATGTATATTGCGATGCCCAACACGTTCGTGAAGTGGCGCGCAGCACTACTCGGAACGCTTCTTGCGGGGACGTTGTTCCAGATCGCACGGCTCGCTTTTGGACGTTACTTGGAAGTGGTATGGAAAAACTATAGCGACATCTACGGCGCACTTGCGATGCTTGTTGTATTCGCCATTTGGACTTATGTCGCATGGGTTGTGATTCTGTTGGGTGCCGAGGTCTCGAACTCGGTGCAACATTTCCAGCCGGACGTTGTTAAACTCGATCAGTTTCGGTATGCGCGTGGCAGCTACCTTAACACTTCCGGTGTGATTGCGTTGTTCTTGATTGTAGCGGAGCATTATTCTAAAGGACGGGGTGCGTGTTCAACGGAGCGGATTGTATCGGCTTCAAGGGTTCCTGAAGAGGTTGTGGATCAGTGTTTCGAGCGATTCAAAGAAGCGGAACTTATTTACGAGGTGGAAGGGGATACAGCGGGGTATTTGCCAGCACGTCGGTTAGCGTCTATCACATTGAAGCAGATTGTTGATGCTATGGAGGGAGATACCTTAGTGCATCTTATAGAGGAGTTACCGTCTGCTGATGGCGTGCGTGTGTTAGGAGATCTGCGAAAATCTCACCGTGAACGGTTGGAGCAGGTTACAGTTGCGTCGTTGTTGTGAGGCGCATGCCGGGAAATCGGCAAGATTAAAAATCGGACCCACGCCGCTGACGAGGTTTGTAACCTCGCCAGTGAAAGAAAGGGAAAATAGCGATGATCGGAAAATTGGACGGACAGCCAAGAAAGGTATTCAGCCCCACCTACTTATCTTCACCTTCTACCGAAAACTCACTCGCCTTTACGTAATACAAAAACCCAATACACATCTCGTCGGTCGTCTTCTCGCCCCAACCGACAGGGACAGGCGGATCATGCGGGTTCGCTGAGTTCGCCGCTGAGTTGTCGAAATGTGCAACTAACTCAACACGGGTGCCAGCGGGTAAGAATAACGGTTCTTGGTAGTGATAGACATCCTGCCAATTGAAATCCCAATCTTGGATCCAGATGAGATCGTGCCTTATGCCTTCAGGGGTAGTGGCAACGAGACGCATATCACGTCCGAGTAGATGCATGTGCGGCATTGTGGCGAGAAGGTAGACATCCCTCTTGAAATTCTTGTCTGCCAAGACCTCATGCCAACCATCACCTGCGGGAATCACAAAATCGCTATTGGTGGCATCGCCGATGTGCAGTTTCGTGGTGTCCTCGATTTTGGAGAAATAGAGTCCCAGACGCGTGCGGTCGCGTTCAAGATGTCCCGTACGGTAGTAGTGGACCTGCATAACGATGTCCGCACCTTTCGGCAAAAGATAGCCGACACCTTCAGGCAACACAACGGGTGCCATGCCGGGTGCCCAACCACCAACGGTTCCATCACTGTCAATCCCTGGTCCTGTGCCGTCCGTAACATAGCCGGGTTTCGGGTCTTGCGCGTCGAGTTCACGGGCTTCGCCATCTACATCAAGATAGGCGATAACGTGATGGACAGTCTTACGGTTGCCGGGTTGTACATCAACAGCTTGAACGTACATATCGGTCTCGAAGTTCGTGGGGATAATGAACTGCCGATATTCGTCCTCACCTTCGGGTTCGATCTCGTATTCGACCGGCATCTCAGCGATCCAGTCGGGTTCACCGAGTGCCCAACCATCGTGGAATTCGGGGGCGGGCGGCACGGCATCAAGGTCGCCAGCAGGCGCGCCGGATTCGACCCAATATGCGATCATTTCGATTTCGGTGTCGGTAAGACGGCGTTCATTTTTGAAATTACCGTAGCCGGGTGCGGGTTTCCAAGGCGGCATAAGCCGTGCCTGTGTGTATTCAGCGATTTCGGTTGCCCACGCTTTGGCGTCGCTATAGTCAGCGAGCGTGAAGGGTGCGACTTCGCCTTGACGGTGGCAGGTCAGACACTGTTTCTGGAGTATCGGTGCGATGTGTTCGCTGTAGGTGACCTCTTCGGGGAGACTGGTTTCAGGGAGGTGGACCGTGCAGCCGAATGCAGCTGTTTCTTGTACGGGGACAGCAGTGTCGTCACGGGTTGCGATGAGTGCGTCGCGTAGATAGTGGTGTTTGACGCGGGTTTCGTAGCGGTTATCGTCGATAGCACCGCGGTATTGTAAAGTGCGTGAGGCATCGAGGACGAACGTCTGTGGCGTCATCGTTGCGCCAAAGGTGTGTGCGAGTTTACCTGCGGTGTCCTTCACGACGTGGAACGGATATTCCGCTTTTGCGACGTACGCCTTCACATCGTCTGAGGAATCGTTTTCGTTGGCGTAGACAGCAACGAAGGTATGTGTCGGAAATTCAGCGTGGAGTCGTTTCAAACGCATCGTGTAGCGTTGTGCGACGGGACATTCAGTTGCGAGGAACGTGAAGACGACGGGTCCTTGTTCGGTGAGTGTGTCTAAACTAAGGGTCTTGTCATCAACGGTCGTGAAGTCAACGTTGGGTAGTGTTGTGCCGACGGGGACGCGACTTGGGTTCAGGGTTGTCTCTTCAATGACCCGATTTTTGTTTGTAATTGTGTATTCGGACGCTGCGTGCGTTGCGGATGCGAAGGTGAGTATCAGTAAAAGTATTAGCACATAAGGCTTCATAAAGGGGACCTCCAGTTGATGATTTTTACGGGTTAAGTATAGCACATTTTTTCTCGGAAGTCAAGGGGATTATTAGCGGTCAGCTGACGGCTAATGCCTACTTCAGAATAACCATCTTCCGCATCGGCGAAACTTCGTCCGTCTCCAACTGGTAGAAATAGATACCACTCGCTACACGTTCACCAAGTGCGTTCCGACCATCCCAATACGCCGCACGACTCCGGCTCGTGTAGTAACCCGCCGTCTGATGACCGAGGGTCAACGCACGCACCAACGTACCTTGCGCATTGTAGATATTGATCTGCACATCTGTGCTATCTGCCAAGTGATACGGTATCCATGTCTCTGGATTGAACGGATTAGGATAGTTCGCTAACAACACAGTCTCGTGCGGTCGTGCGGATACCAACAGGTGCTGGAGATACGTCAATACCTGTTGTGCTGCAAGCGATGTGTCGCCTGATGCAAGCAACAGGTCAATCTGCTCTTGAATACGGTCTACCTGAACAGCAGTGTGTCTGGCAGGGACGATTGATGGTGCACCGGCTGCATTATTATCCCTATTGTCAAAGACAAGCAGGAGATCATCAAAGTTGACCTTATCATCCCCATTCACATCGTAATCCAGATTGTCTGTCCCAAGTGCGTATGCGACTAATTTCGCGTCCTCGTTATTAATACGACCATCTTTATTGACATCGTATTTTGAACGAGACATCGTCGTTTGCTCAGCAACGGGTTCATCATCCGGCACTGTCCCGCCGAGCGCGATGTTTCCGGGTCCCGTCAACCCAGTGACGATGTCTTTGACGACCCCGCCTACGAGATTTGTCCGCTGGATTTTGTCTGATTTCGTCCAGTAAATTTTTCTGTCTGAACCATCAACAACTATCGAGGTTGGTACATCTGACGCGAACACTTTGAGTTCTTGAATATTCGAGCCGTCAAGGTTTGCGCGTTTGAGACTACCATCTCCGCCAGCATCACGCTCGACCCAGTAAACCTTACCCTTAGCAATAGCGATACTCAGCGGTTCACCCAAGCCCATGGCGACCATTTCGACAGTCTTCTCATTTGCGGTCAGGCTTATCCGACTAATACCGACCGTCGCCTCTGCCCAATAGAGATAACCGTTCGACAAGGTGATCGCTGTAGGATCGTCAAGGTTCTGAAGGATATTCGAGTTTCTTGTGTCGCTATCTATAGCCATGCGCTTGATTTTACCGTTGGCGGTCGTCCAGTAGAGCATTCCGGCGACAGAATCCACAGCAATACTCGTCGGCATATTTATCCCAGTTTTGATTGTCTGGACGCTTCGACCATTCAATTCGGAACGGCGGATCTCACCGCTATTGCCACCAATCCTCACACCGAAATAGAGAAGCCCGTTCTCTGAATCAACTGCTATACTTGTGACCTCTTGGACATTGGGTATGAGATCTTCGACCTTGTCATCGACGAGACGATGAAGGGTTCCGTTGGCTCTGCTTACCCAGTACATTGGCGCACGCTGTGTTGCTCCAACAAGCACCTCCGCACCGGATGTGGCTTTGAAGGTTACTATGTCGGTGATTCCAGTAACGCGTGCGACAACGGTATTATCGCCGAGTTCATCGCCGAGTTTGAGGACAGTCTGTGCCCGTCCGTTTGCATCCGTTGTAGCGCTTGTCGGTGAAACACTACCACCACCAGCTACCGCAAACCTCACTGTAATTCCGCTTACTGTCTGCTTTGATACATCTTGCACTTCAACCACCAACGGGTTCGGAAGCCGCCTGTTCGGCGGACCACTCTGATTATCACCTGATACTACCAACAGCTTTCCCAATGGACGCACCATGGTAACTGTGAACGTCACTAAAGGGACACGACCGGCAGTCGCTTCAATTCTCAACGTTCCGCGCGAGTAAGGCGTGAAGGTGGTTTTTGCGAAACCTTCTGAATCCGTGCGTACACTCTCATCTGAAAACCGTCCCCTGCCGAACCCAATATTGAACCTAACCCTGTAACCTTCAACCGGTTTATTTTCAGTATCCAAAAGCTGAACGACGAACGGCTCGGCAAGCGGTTTCCTCTCAGTACCTGTCTGATTATCGCCAGCGTGAATTTTCAGTACACTAAGGGGTGCCTTCGCTGTCGCCGTGAATATCACAGGTTTGCCACCAGCCACGCTTGCTTGGACAGTGTTCTTACCAGAGAATTCTCCCAAAATGAGAAATGTCTCCGCCCTCCCGTTTGAACCGCTCCGTACAGTTGTAGCAGAAAGCGAACCGTCCCCTGAAATCACTGAAAACGTAACCACCTGCCCAATCACGAGGCGACCATTGACATCTAACACGGTGACAACCAAGGGTGAATCCAGCAGACTACCTGGTCTGCCGATCTGTCCATCCCCAGACGTTTTCCTAAGTGTCGCTGGTGTTACTGTCACAGCCACATGCGTCGTAGTTGCACCAGCAGTCGCAATGACAGAATAACTTCCGGGTGTGCTCGGGAGTGTCAGCGTACTTTCGAGAGTGCCTAAGCCAAATGTCGGAAACGCAATCCCACCTGCTCTGCTAAAACTATCGTTGAGCCGACCTATGGTGATCTGCTCAGTAGAAACTTCTGCATCAAGCTTAATAGTGCGCTTGCTACCGGGGGGACCTTCGATACTGCTTGGTGTGATTGTAAGTTCTGTTTGCGCCGACACTACCGAAAATGACAACGCCAGCACCAGCACTACTAAAGTGCCAATGATATATTTTGATGTGAAATTTAGATATTTCATGGTAACACCTTTTTTCATTTTAGTGGTGTGATGTATATTGTTTGTTTATACTATAATGGAATTATACCATATTTTTCTCCTCTGATCATCTGAATCTCGGATTTTCACGGATTTAGCGGATGGCGCGGATTATGCGTATCTGTGAATTTTGTGGTTTATTTTTCCATTCGCATCTACGTAGAGATGATCTGTGAAAATCCGAAATTCAGACGATAAAAAAAGGCGCGGTCCGAAAACCGCGCCTTTCGTGCTATTGTCGGGATGCAGAGATCCCTCTTATTTGAGGATAACCATCTTACGCATCGGCGAAATCTCGTCCGTTTGCAACTGGTAGAAATAGATACCACTCGCTACGCGTTCACCGAGCGTATTACGACCATCCCAATACGCCGCACGACTCCGGCTCGTGTAGTAACCCGCCGTCTGATGACCGAGGGTCAACGCACGCACCAACGTACCTTGCGCATCGTAGATGTTAACCCGCACATCCGTGCTATCCGCCAAGTGATACGGGATCCATGTCTCTGGGTTGAACGGATTCGGATAGTTCGCCAATAAGACCGTCTCAGCAGGTCGTAAGGATGCCAACAGGTGTTGGAAATACGCCAACATCCGTTGTGCCGCGAACGATGTATCACCCGATGCGAGTAACAGATCCATCTGCTCCTGAATCCGATTCGGATCAAGATCCAGTCCTGTCACATCAACATTGATCGTCGGTGCAGCAGCATCAGCAGCGTTAACTGCGTTAATGACCGCCTTAGCGTCATCATTATCAACCGAACCGTCCCCGTTAACATCGTACTTCGCACTTTTCGCGCCAAGCACGATTGCGAGTATGATTACGTCTACGTCGGTATCATCGAGTTTCCCATCACCACTGACATCGTATTTCGAGTCAGTCTTCTGGGTCGTCGTCTCGGTTGTCGTCTCGGTCGTTGTTGTCCGAGTCGGCCGTTCAACAACAGGTTCTTCTTCCGCTTCCGCTGTGCCGAGTGCGATACCGCCTGGATTCATCAACCCAGTGACAATATCTGTAGCATTTCGACCTGTGAGGTTCGCACGCTGGATTTTGCCCTGCGTCTTCGACCAATAGATCCTCCTGTTTACACCATCAATGGCAATCGCGTTCGGAGCGTTTCCGGCAAACACCCTGACTTCCTCGACATTTCCCGTGCCGTCAACGTCAGCGCGCTGGAGCGCACCACCACCGGCAACATCGCTCTCAACCCAGTAAATCATACCTCTCGTGATAGCGATGCTCAGGGGTTCACCCAAACCTGTGGCAATCGTTTCGACGGTCTTCTCATCAGCGGTCAGGCTCATCCGGCTGATGCCGCCCGTCGCCTCTGCCCAATAGAGATAACCGTTCGACAAGGTAATCGCTGTTGGATTGGACAGACCTTGAACAATAGCCGTGACTTTCGCATTGCCTCCAGTGGTGGAGGAGCGCTTGATTTTACCGCTGGCGTTATTCGCCCAATAGACCATTCCACCAGCAGCATCTATGGCAATACTCGATGGCGCGCTCGTCAACGTCCTGACTGTCCGGACAGCGGTGCCATCAAGGTTTGAACGCCGGATATGCGCATTGCCTCGACTGACCTGCACACCCCAATAGAGGTGTCCATTCGCTGAATCAATCGCGAGACTCTTGATACCACTGACATTGGAGGCAAGATTTTCAGTTTCGGCATCAACGAGGCGATGGAGGGTCTCAGTCGATCCATTTATCCAGTAGATCGGGACACGCTCCGATGCGGCAACACGGACTTCCGCACCCGATGCAGCGTTGAAGGTCGCTCTATCGGTGACTCCTGAAACGCGAGCGACAACGGTGTTATCACCGCGATCGTCACCGAGTGTGAGGACTGTCTGTGCACGACCGTTTGAATTCGTCTCCACACTTGTAGCAGAGAGCGTTCCGCCACCCGCAGTGACAGCAAACGTCACTGTAACACCCGAAACCGGATCGTCGTTCGCATCAATCACTTCAACAACAAACGGATTCGCGAGTTCGGCACCCGGTCTACCGCTCTGGTTGTCGCCAGAGATTTTAATGACCGCATCGGGCGGCTCACCGGTGGTAATTGTGAAGGTTACCGTACGACTCACACCATCGACAGATGCTTCAACCGTGATCGTTCCTCTGGAGCGAGGGACGAACCTGGTTGTTGCAAAACCGTTTTGATCTGTTCGAATGCTACCGCGCGAGAGACTACCATTGCCTTCCGTAACGCTGAACACAACCAGTGCACGATTGAACCCACTGTTGTCACTACCCAAGACCCGGACGGTTAAATCTTCGTCAAGGAACTGATTGAGTTCACCCGTCAGGCTGCTGCTACCAGTGATGGTAATGCTCGCGGGTGTTGGGGCGTCCTCTTCCTCTTCTTCCTCTTCTTCATCTGATGCAGTGACGGTAATCGTCACTGTTTCCGTCAGATCATCATCACCAACAGTAGCACGGACGGTGACAGTGGCATCGCTGCTCGGTAGTATGACCGTCGTCTCTGCCCTACCATTGCTATCCGTTACATCAATTGATGGCGTGACAAGTCCACTAGTGGAGGTGCTTAATTCAAATTGCACACCGACACCACGAACTTCATCACCGTCTCCATCTTCCACGATCACTGAAAGTGTTTCTCTATCACCAGCATCACCCGTGAGGGTTGAATCAGAGAGCGTAAGTGTCGGAGTTCCGGTTGTCGGTTCATCCGGTTCATCCGGTTCATCCGGTTCATCCAGTTCTCTTGCACCGCCACCGTTGATGTAGAAAGTCACCTCGTCTCGATATCTAAATGGAGTTTCACCTGCAATTTCGGCAACAACTCTCACACTGCCCGATCCATCTCCGAGATCATATCCGACTTTAGCTTCTCCATTTACATCTGTCGTCTCTGTTATACTTTTCCCCGTAGCAGATCCACCGAGGACAAAACCTGTAGCTGTTGTAAATGTAACTTCCTGACCATCAAATCTCTGCCCTGCGGCATCTCTGACGACAACAACCAAAGGCTCTTTACTTCTACTAATCTTTCCCTTGCTGTCTGTGCTTCGGTTAGGGCTTCCAACTATCTCGATAGAAGGAGACCCCTGACCGCTTCCCAAGGATGCTGTAAATGTTACAGATTCCTCAAGTGAAGTTGCAGTTGCAGTATATGGTGAAGCACCTAATTGGAAATAAACGTAAGCTTCGCCCGTTGAATCAGTCTGAACTGTGCGGCTATTAGCCGCTGGGGGGGTCGTTTGTGTTGCCAAGACAGTCTCATCATCGCTATCTCTATATAAAGTTTTACCAGGCACAGCCAAAATCATAGCAGTCCCATTAGTTGCAGCGAAAACTACAGGGACATCCGAGAGTGTCCTGCCTCCACCATCAGTTACCTTCACACCAAGAGAATCTTCAAGCCTTGCGCCTTCAGCACCTTCTTGATTATGCCCCTGAATTCTTGTAATCTGAGGTCTACCAAAGGTATAAAGTGCTGTCTCAGGATCTACACCTGTAACGTCAACAGTAACTCTGTTAGTACCTCCATTCATATCAAGGTAAACAGTAGCATCGCTGGAGGTATTGAGCGTACTTTGAGGACTACCTCTACGGCTATTATCACTAGCATCACGCACATAAACGCGACCCGGTCCAGCAACTCGAAATGTAATTGGAACTGAAGTATCTCCGGCTACAGTAAAACCAATCGGCTGATCCCGCTGATCGTCTCTCCATTGGTATCCTACTGTCCCCATGTCAGTAAGGGTAACGCCTGACGCCTCAACATCTGTGTTATATTCTACTACGTAAAGTGTAAACGTAAGGGTCGCCCGTTCACTCGGAGCATCGTTAGTCGGGAAGTCAGATGTATGGGTCATATCCTCTATTGTGATCGTATAGACCCCTGGAGCAGTAACCTCACCATTCAAAGTAATCGATGATGAAAGCGTTAAGTCGGTATCAAGTTGACGATTCCTAGTTTCTTCAATTAGCGAAACACCGTCAGTATTAGCGGGCAAAGTGGTGGGTCGTGTCTCAGAAGCGGTAAAATATGGAATAGGAGTACCGCCTCTCTCCAAACTTCCAAGACCCGCGCCTGTACCCGTTGCCGTTACATAAATTCTGATAGCCTCATCGTTGTAATGGTGTTGCAAAGAATCGGAGACCGGCTCGTTTGGATCAGCCTTCGCCCGCGTGTATGAATACGGAACATTTGCTGTGTTACTAGTAGTGTCAGCTCGTGTCCCCGCACCAGTCTGGACGTAAACAGCTTTTCCGTCTGCATCGACAACATTTCCACTGTTATCAACATAATACGCGGGGGTGCTATTTGGACTACCGACAGGGTTCTCTGCGCCAGAATTGCCTGCCACGTACTGATACGTAGGACGCGGATCTATAACGAGCGTGCCGGATGGAGTACCAGTAATGGTCCGATAGTACCTACCATCATTAGCCTCTGCAACATTATATCCAGAACTATCAATTAGGGTTGCTCCATCCTCATGAACTTGCCTTTGTGGAGTAGCATCATTACGTATATCCCTTGACGACGTTAGGTTTACAGAGAATCTTATTGTAAAGGAGTCATTAGGCAATAGCGTCCGAAGATCACCGTCGCCGGAACTGTGATCCCTAAAAGTCAGCGCGTCTGCGATTCCCTGCACACTGAACGCCAGCACGAGCGTCACCAACATGCCAAAGAGAAATTTTCGTGTCATTA
Organism: Candidatus Poribacteria bacterium; assembly: GCA_958295815.1. Classification (GTDB taxonomy): domain Bacteria; phylum Poribacteria; class WGA-4E; order WGA-4E; family WGA-3G; genus WGA-3G. The sequence goes on from OY282374.1 coordinate 4,115,955, forward strand.
AGTTCTTCATGAAAAAATATACCTCATTTTCGTTTTATGAAGTATGCAGGGCTGAGGCACAGGGTCCTTGCCCTACGAACTATGGTTGTTCAGCGCGGGCTTCGTGGGGAAACCCACACGTGTGCCTCGCTGTATATTATGCTTTGTTAGCTGTCAGCGGTCAGCCATCAGCTTTCAGTTAAGAGGGTTCTGATTAAATCAGATTTCTTTTTTCTGACAAGGTTCTGAAAGGCACCGACTGTTGCCAGCTGTTCGGTATTGCACTAAATTCGCTCTTTACCGAACTTCATTTTTTCTATCAATCTGTGGAAGGTCAGTCTGTATGGCACTGCCCGTGTAAAAAGTCTGTAGTTAGGCGAGCATTACAACATCGCCGATTATATAATAAGCCGTTTAGGTAATTTTACCACAAATCAATGGATTATGTCAAGAATATTTAATGACTGTCGGAAACCATAAGCCGTCAGCAGTCAGTTATTAGTCAATAGTCAATCGATTGGCGCACCGTCTTCATTAAATTCCCCTTGCGATAACTCGACTATTTTAGCAATTTCGTTTTTAATACGTTTGATTGGGTGTGTTGGTTACGGTAGGTGGTATTTTTTTTGTCTGAACCGGGATTTACACGATTCACGGATGAACAGAATAGGGTAGGAAATGGGATTATTGTCTGAATCGCGGATTTACGCAGATTCTCGCTGATTTCACGGATTTTGGGGTGGTTCGTGTTTGTTGTCTGAACCAGGATTTACACGATTATAGAATGCGCAGGATAGAGCGGAATATGGGATTGGATGGGGAGATTGGATTAGGGTCAGAATCGCGGATTTTCGCGGATGACACAGATTTCGCAGATTTTGGGTGGTCTGTGTTTATTGTCTGAACCAGGATTTACACGATTCACGGATGGGCAGGATAAATGGGAATTGGATTGGTAATGCAGCCCCAGCGGGGCGATATGTCTATAGCAGCAAACGGAAAAAAGAAAAAAAGCCCCCACGGACTCTCACTGCGAGGCAACACGCGCATTACGCGTTGATTCAGGGGCGGCATCTGAAAGAAGTTCCGTCGCGATGCGGAAATCAATCCTACAAAAAAAGGGGATCTTGAAAATCCTTGAATCCTGAAAATCCTGATTCTGACCAAAAAAGTAGGTTATGTGGATAGTCCGCTACCGCGGAATGGAAGAGGTTTTCGCTGCCTTGAAAATGGAATCGACAGCACCGAAGAGAATCGGTAAATTATCTAAACTGAAGTTCGTTCTGTTACGGGTAAAGCCATCCCCAACCAGCTGCCCAAACTGCCATAATGTTCCATCTGTGACAATGCCGTAGACGGGAAGCTCAGTATTGTCATTTATTTTTTGCGCAGCGACCAACTCAGCGAAACACTGCCCCCAGCCTTGCTCAAAATCGTTTTTCTTTGCTTCAACAAGGAGTATCAAAGGCGTCCCAACAATGAGCATCCCCAATTCGGATCTTGTAGAGATGAAGTAATCTGGGGCACCGCTCAGTATCTCATCATAGGTGAGCGTTTTCTTTATCCAAAGGGCGTAGTCGTCTACGTAGGGTTTGTAAATCTCCTTCAGAATAGGAAAAATAATTGCCTCACAGCGTGCCGCTTCAGATGCGAAAACATCAATGTGCCGTCTGCAAAATTCAAACTCCTGCATAAATTGTCCTGAAGGAACAATCGTAGGTTCTTCAACAGCAAAAAAATCGTTTTCTGTGTATGTGATCCTGAATCTTTCTTGGACTTCGGGGATAGTCTTGAAATCGCTGAACGCCATTGCGGTTCACCTCCTCTAAAAGATTATAACGTATTCTGGGTTCCAAGTCAAGGGAAGGATAGTCAACTGTCAGGGGCATTTAGTTTTGCTGTAGGAGGGAACTCCGATTCCCGACTCTCAGCTTCCCGTCGCGATTCAGAGATCAATCCTACAAAAAAAAGGGTATCCTGCAAATCCTGGTTCAGACAATAAAATACGATGCTGTTTCCAACCCACAACCCACAACTTATAACTTATAACCAACAACTATTAAAAAAAACAGGGCAGCGGACCGAAGTCCACCGCCCTGTATTGTAGGTTAGTTAGAATATCCCTGAGTTACTTCTGTAATTTCAAATTACTCCACGTTGTCGTCAGCTTACCAGAGGCGTTGACGTTTCCACGCATATGGGTCGTCTGCAGCGTTGTGCGATGACCATCTAAGGAGACATCTTCGATCTGGTAATAGTACGCAACGTTGGGTTTCGCGGTCTTATCTGTGTAGGAATACACATGCTTTTCACTCGTCGTGCCGTGACCAGCAATGATCCCTGTGAGATTAATGACTTGGAACTCACCGTCTTTGCTTTCAGCGCGTAGGATGTTAAACCCAGCGTTGTTCAGCTCAGATTCGGTGACCCATGTGATAACAACTTGACCTGTCGCTTTGTCGCGAACCGGACGGAAACTCGCCAATGAGACGGGCAGCGGACCACCAAGACGGTAGCCGGGAGTACCGACATCATCACGGTGTCCGAAGTATGCCAAGCCTGCACCTGTGAGATCCGACTGTATCCATGACTCAACCACAGTGCCATCACTTGCTGGATCACTGGTACCATCAAGTTTGGATGTACCGTATTGACGGACGAGTGATTGACGGACATCACCACGTGCGGGGAGTTCCCACTCGACGATACGGGACGCACCATCAACCATAACGTTTCCGGCTTCATCGACGACCATATCTTCATCTTCACGAGAATCGTTGTCAATGTCGGCTTTGTCGGTAAGCTTCAGGTAGAAACCGTCAGGACTCAGCAGCACACTTCCGCGTGTCGTCAGGCCCAACTCGCGACGGTGATGTTCAAAGAGGTTATAGACGCGGTTATCTGGCACGTCATTCGCACCGGGACCCGAAACAATCAAAAGCGTCTGGTTCGGTAAAATGACTGCATCCTCAAAGATGAACGAGGAATCGACATAGGATTCGACGGCATCTGTGGCGTTGCGGATCTCAAGTTCCCAACCCGCAATGTTGACAGCTTGCGTCATGGACTGGTTATAAAGTTCAATCCACTGCACGAGATTCCAACGCGGACCGGCATCATACATGACTTCAGAAATGCTAATCAGATTTGATGCGATCTCCATACCGTCAGGATCGGGATCTGTGGTGTCGAAATCGTCAACGGTATCAGCGATCATGTTCTCATAACCGGGTGTACCCGGAGCAGTGTCCAAGTCAACCTCTCGGTCATAGCCAAGACCGTGTGTATCGGCACCCGTAACCTTTTCCCACGCGCCTTTGTGTCGACCGTTGGCATTCTCAATGCCGTAGTTACCGGCTTCAATGCCTTTGGGTATACGCGCCCAAGCAGAATGGTTGCCATCAGAAGCAAAGGCACCGACCTTGTCATCACCCATTTTCAGGTAGTTTTTGAAGGGCAGGACTTGCGTACGTGAATCACGATCGTTATCGTAGCCAGTGGTTTCATTGCTTCCGGCTGCGTCTTGGATCGCCTCATGCGTATTATCCTTGTCGAGTGCGTTTCTCAGGAGCAGTAAGAAATCACCACCATCTGGGAGATCCAAAGCATCACTAATGATATAGAGATGCTGCGCACCTTTCTGGAGTTGATCGGCATTCGCATCGAGAAGGATGTCGAGGTTAACACCACCCGCAAGTTCGGTTTCACCCGGATCGCGGTTGACGATCAAGAGAATCTCTTGCGCACCCAACTCATACTCAGGGAAGACCACAAGCGTTTTCTCGCCATCGGGCGCACCGTTCTTTTTGCCACCAGCGTAGACGTTGAGTTCCCAATCTTTGAGCTGGACTTCAGAATCATCCTCGCTCGGATCAGAGATGTTCTTGATCTCAATCCAGTCGAGATCGCTACCCTCAGCGTTGCGTACCTCGTTGATAACGAGTGAATTCGCTGGCGGTGCAGTGGTTGCTGCGGCGCGAGCGTAATCCGTAGGATCTAAGCCATCACCCGGATTGGCGATAAGATACGACGTTCCTACATTCCTGCGAGCGAAGGGATCCGTTTCCTCCCAAGAACCCGCTTCATGACCATTCGGCACACCATCAACCGCTTTTGCAGCGTCGTAATTGATTTTACGAGACGCTGAAATGATCGGCACTTGTGGAAATGCATCTGGAGCTGTCTGTACAGCAAGGCGTCCATTTTGACCTGGAAACGTGTAACGCCCTTTAATACCCAAATCATCGAATTCCACGTTACTGATACGGTCAACGACGACGTGGCTATGATCACGATCTTCTGTGATCGCTTTGCCCTTATCTGGATCCGCGGCATTTACCCGGTTGGTAAACATACCACTTCCATAGGCATACGCAGATAAGCGAACTTCCAGGGCAGTGGGGGTAGCTGCATTTGCAGCACCAGTAACGTTGAGGTAATTCGTTGGCAGTTCAGTTGGGAAAGATGAAACTAACACGTAAAGTTCATTAGTTCCGATAGTAATTTCTCTGCCTGATGCGTTGTAAAACTCAACAAAGATGCTTGCTTGCATACCAGCAGGATCAGTACCACTTTCATTGAGACCCCAACCGATTTCGCTGATAACCAGCTCTTTCGGATCAAGGTTTAAACTCTCATCGGCAATCACTTCGATCATCCAATCAGACTGAAACATATCGTTTAGCGTAGCAAGATCTGATGTTGCATAAGTAGTGCGGGCAGGACTCTCAATCTCGGACGTATCAGCATCTGCGCCAACAGCATAAACAGCAAAAGCACCCGCAGAGATTACACCTGCTCCTTCACCGGGATCTGCTGTATCATTATCGCCATTCAGATCTGCGGCTGCATGTGGGGGCACTAACCAATTAACCTGCGCTTCTGCGACGATCGGTAGGCAGAGCGACGCAATCAGTAAAAAAACTAAACTTGTCAAGGAAAATGTCAATTTATTTGACAACATTCGTTATTTTCCTCCATTGTAAATTCAAACTAAAAATCGTTATATCTAACATCGTAGGGCGATACTAACGATCGCCCCAGTGTGCGTTAGCATAACGCACTTCTAACATAATCAAACATCAAGAACAGATTCAGGGATGAAATCCATTCTGAACTAACCTTTTAGGGTTCGGAAATCCTTTTTACCGAGGTATCGGGATTTGGAAAACCCTTTTACTTATTGACGTATTAATTGTAAAACAGTTACGAAAAAAAGTCAAATACTTTTAGCGGTGCCCCGTAGGGATTCAGGAATCTCGCTACGTTTCTGACCGCTGGGTCTTGGATCGGACCGCTGAGGTTTCCGGTTTCTTTGTTGAAAGATCGGAAGCGTTTTGCGGATTTCCGAACCCTGATTTATTACGCTAATTTATTCCTAAAACGCTATTTCTGGGAAAAGGGTTACGAGAAATCTCATAACCTTCCATCTATTGTTGTAGAAATTATACCACAATTGTCGTGTGATGTCAAGAATTTCTTCAAAAAAGTTGTGTGCGTTGTTAAGAGCCGTGCGTAAGTGAGTGAACAGTCAAGCTTTAACTTGTGTTAATTATACCCGAAGTTGCGTTTTTTGTCAAATTTTTTCCAAAAAATATTTTCGGGACTGGCGTGTGCCGTTTTTTTCGGGCTTTACATTAGGGTTAACACTGCTATTGTAAAAGAGTTGCGAAAAAATGTCAACCTCTTTTTTCAGGTATATTGGAATTATACCACAATCGTTATTTCGGTGTCAACATTTTTTTGAAAAAACGTGTTTCGGGGTAAATATGGGTATAATTAATTGTAGCATAGTTTGGTGGGGTGTGTCAAGTTATTTTGTCAGAACCAAAATTTACACGATTAAAGGATGAACAGGAGGAGTGGAGATATGTTGTATATATTAATGTCAAGTTAAGTGTATGGAATGATTATTGTCAGAACCAGGATTTACAGGATTAAAGGATTGGCGGGCGATTGTCCATATCCGCTCAACCCAATCTACGGGACTGAAAACCTCTTGAGTCCCGGAGGGACGGAAGGTGTATAGAAACGCGCCATTAGGAAAATCTAAAGCCCCAGAGGGGCGACAGGTGTATAGGAGGCGACAGGTGTATAGGAGGCGACAGGTGTATCAGACATCAGGCACCTCTACTGGCACTATGTCTATAAATCACAATAATACCCTCTTCAGCCCCAGCGGGGCGGTAGGTGTATAGAAACACATCATTAGGAAAATCTAAAGCCCCAGAGGGCGACAAGTGTATAGGAGGCGACAGGTGTATAGAAGGCGACAGGTGGCTCAGACATTTGACGCGTCTGCTCTCACTATGCCAAAAAATCACAATAATACCCTCTTCAGTCCCGGAGGGACGGAAGGTGTATAGAAACGCGTCATTAGGAAAATCTAAGCCCCAGCGGGGCGAAAGGTGTATAGGAGGCGACAGGTGGCTCAGACATCAGACGTATCTTCCGAATCAAATACATACTTCGGATTATACGGAACATTAAAACGCTTCAGAAACTCAAGATACTCCTCCCTGAATGTCTGACGCGAATGATGTGCCTCTTGATTTTTAATATAACGAACAACAATATCTAATTGAGAATGCGAATATGAAAATGCCCCAAAGCCTGCTTGCCATTCAAACCTGCCAGCAATCCACGCCTTTTTGTTAATGAATTTCGACGAATTGGCTTTGATGTCTTGTACTAAATCAGAGAGAGCAATATCAGGGGTTATGCCAACGAGTATATGAATATGATCTGGCATTGAATTGATGCGGATGACCGTTTGTTTTTTGTTGGTGATAATGCGTGTTATATACTGGTGTAATGCTTCTTTGTGCTGTTTTGGAATTAGGGATTGTCTGCCTTTGACGGCAAAGACGATGTGTATGTAAAGTTGGGTATAGGTATCAGCCATGGATCTCCTTTTGAAGTTCACCTGTCGCCCCGTTGGGGCTATATCTCTTAGCGATTATATTTCTATACACATGCCGCCCCGCTGAGGCTTATTGAATCTGTCCTACATCCGTTCGTTCTATACACATTCCACCCCGCTGGGGCTTGAATCTCCCTCTCATCCGCGTGCTATACACATTCCGCCCCGCTGGGGCTATGTCTCTTATTAATTCTCTAGTTCTATACACCTTTCGTCTCTCCGAGACTGAAGAAGTTTTCAGCTCAGCACTCCGATATCCATCGGTAACCATAAGCCCCAGAGGGGCGATAGGTGTATAGAAACGCATCATTAGGAAAATCTAAAGCCCCAGCGGGGCGAAAGGTGTGCAATCTTTCCCATAAATTGACGCTTATGGTGCAGTCAGAAACCTCGCCAGCGGTAGATGTGCGTTTATTGTTGCAATTTCAAATCACCCCACCTCGTCGTCAACTTACCAGCAGCGGTAACGTCCCCTCTAAGATGCGTAGTGCGTAACGCCGTCCACTTGCCATCAAACGACACATCCTCAATCCGATAATAATACACAACGTTCGGTTTCGCGGCGGTATCTATATAGGTATACACGTGCCGTTCACTCGTCGTGCCGTGCCCAGCAATGAGACCCATTAGGTTGATTTTCTCAAATAGACCGTCTCTGGTTTCGCTACGCAGGATATTAAAGCCAGCGTTGTTTAACTCAGATTCAGTAACCCACGTGATTACAACTTCACCCGTCGCTTTGTCGCGAACCGGACGAAAACTAGAGAGCGATACCGGCAGCGGACTACCCAGACGGTGGCCCGGTGTGCCGACGTCACTCCGATGTCCGTAGTAGGTGTCGTCTGCTTGTGCCATAGCCCATGCGGACGGCTCAGTGCCGATAGGACTACCACCTTTACGCACGATCGAATAACGCATGCCACCACCCGTCTCCGGCAGATCCCACATTTTATTGCGACTCGGACCATCGAGCATAAGGTTCCCCGCTTCATCTACCACATTATCATCTGTATCCGTAAGTCTGAGGTAGAAACCTTCACTGCTCAGAAGCACGCTTCGGCGGTTTAATAACCCTAATGCAGAGCGATGGTTCTGATAGAGGTTATAGACACGGTCTCTCGGAACGTTAGTTACGCCGCTCCAATTAGAGACGAGTAGTAGTAGTTGGTTCGGCAAGATGATTGTATCCGTTTTGAACTTGAAGCTGGCATTAACGAAGAACTCAACACCGATATTCATGTTGCGAATTTCTAATTCCCAGTCGGTCAAGTCCACAGCTTCCGTCATGGATGCGTTGTAGAGTTCAATCCACTGAACAAACTTGCGATTCTCACCAGTATCGAACATAATTTCGCTGATAACGATATTACCACCGACCACATCAGCAGATTTATTCTTAACGACATTATTGGCATAACCCGGTGTACCCGGAGCGATTGACAAGTCCACACCGTGATCATAACCGATACCGCCTTTGGCACCCACTTTCTCCCAGTCGTCCTTGTGGAATCTTTCGTCTCTCGAACCCTTCCGTGCCCAAGACAGCGCACGGGAGGCAATATCTTCGCTGATGACACTTCTATCAAAGTCATCGCCGCTCGGTGCTTCCCAACCCTGCAATGGCGCGATCTCTGTTCCGGCATCCGCAATGAGTTGGTTACCGGCGATGTCCACGATCTTTTCATGGTTCGTCCGATCGTTCCCGCTTCTGAGAACGAGAAGGAATTTACCGTCTGCTGGCAAATCCAAAGTCGCGTCCTTATGGTCGGCAACGAAATACCGGTGCCTTGCACCTTTCGAGAGATCATTGGAATCTGCAATATTCACACCACCCGCCAAAACAGTGTCGGAAGGATGTTGGTTGACAATCAACAGATAACCACCCGCCGGAATCACCGCGTAATCTTCATCGGGAAATTCGACAATGGTCTCCTGATGGTAGCCCATTTTGTTACCAGTATCCTTAGTGGCAGAATCGACCCTATCCAGCCGCCATTCTTTCAATACAACATCCGTCCCACCGGTGTTATGCAATTCAACCCAGTCGACATTCGCAACAGCGGTATCGTTGCGAATCTCATTGATAATCACATCTGTCGCCGGAAGCATATCGGGCAACCTATCATATAGCATCACGCCGCCTACACCGACATGAACCGATCCGGGTGAACCGATGAAACGACCGCTCATGTTAGCGCGACCCTTGGATGCCTCCCAAGCATCGGATTCAGCACCATCCCTGAGATCCTTAATATTCCCCTTATCGTCTCCGTCCGTAATCAGTTCATACTTACCGTCTTTAATGGCACCCTTCCGGTACATAGAGACCATGTTCGAGGCGGCAATCCCGCGTGTGGTATCTGGCACGATCCGCCCACTGCTCCCTTTCAGATCCCACTGGCGTCCAAACTTACCAACCGTACTGATCCGGTCAACAACCAAGACAGTGAAATCTTCGGAACCGTTAGCAACACCGTTGCCATCCCCATCAAGGTCTATCGTTGTTCCGAGACGATTCAACTTCTCGTTCTCGTGGAAATAGAGATACAACGCGCCTTTCGCATCTGCAGCCCCACCTTTCGTCTCAACAGAGCCGTTGTAGATTTCAACCCACTGTAGACCCGCAGGCATAACATCCACATCACCCACCTTCCGCGGTGCAGAGAGATCAACACCCCACATGATTTCGCTTATAATGAGTTTCTGCACCATTTTAGCAGTATCCTCAGTGGATGGTACTTCGTCGTCTAACAGGTCGTCATCCACAACTTCCCAGAGTTCGACTGTACCGCCGAACTCAAAAAACTCGCCAAGGTTATGCCAATCCTCGCCTGGTGTCTCAACCGTCACATCGTTGCGTTTAATTCCATTATAAGCACTCCCAACATCCGTGGACATCTCGAAAACGAGAAATTCGCCGTCCGCCAAGGGAGCACCGTCTGCACCTGTGGCGGCTCTTAAATGGAACATCTGCGCTGATGCCGGTCCCACAACACACGCTAAGATTAAAACCAAAACTAAAGAAATTGCTAATTTTGACAACATTCGCTATTTTCCTTTCATATCAATTCTTGTTAATTCAATTAGAAAACCGTTCTATGAGGCTCTATTGCATCATGTACAATCATTCTAAAGTCATACAGCAATTTCTGTGCCATATCTCACAAAACGTGCGATATGTGTGTCAAACCCCTTAAAATTCCAAGCCTATTATGTGTAATTATCCGCCTAAATATAGATTGCCACTGAGTTTATCAAAAAGTGTGTCGCCACTCATCTTTTTCTCTCCTAAAGTCATATAATTGCGTAAATTAAAATTTAGTTATTATATTTTTATCCTGCATCTAACGCAAAAATTGAGGCTTGAACGACAAAATCCGCAGGAATTCCACAAAAATTGTCCTTATAAAATATGATGTTTTTCGCGGCGCGCGATGGAAACCGATAACCAACAACTTATAACTTATAACCAACAACCCTCTCCTACCATTTCCAAAAAACTTATGCTATAATATACCAACGATCTACAGGAGGACTCTACAGGCATGAACGCGAACCTCGCTATCGCACAACTACTTCTCAGCATATTCCTCGGAGCGGTTACCTTTATATGGGGCATCTTCCGGTACAGACGGAGCCGCCAACGTCAAAGACGCGCATCCAAACTTCAGGCACTTCTGCTCTGGATACTCAGCGCGCTCATCGGTGCAAGCTGTTTCATGCCACTGGCGTACCTCTATACAGAACATCTCTGGTTCGAGAGCCTCGGACACCCGGACGTGTTCTGGGGACTCCAAAAGATACGGTGGGGTATCTTCGGTGTCTGCTTCCTCGCCGCGCTCGGATTCATGAACGCCAACGCCGCCATTGCAAACGTGTTGTGTCCGGAGTCCCGCGAGTTCAGACGCTGGACGCATACACAGACGTTCTCCTTCCATCGCACAGTGTTCTCTTTGACGTTCATCGCAGCCCTGCTACTTGCCACACCGATGCTTCTGCTCGACGATATATACCTCCGCTATCGGAATCAGCCAAGTGCAACAGATGTAGCGGGACAAGTGGAAACCGCAAAGGTTGAAGGCAGAGAACCGACGAGGTTAGAGACCTCTCCTACCCACAACCCACAACTCACAACCCATAACCACTTCGGTAAAGACCGGAATTTCTACCTTTTTAGCTTCCCGATCCACCGATGGGTGAGCCTCTGGGTACAGATAACACTCTGGGTGACGTGCATTGTTGTTGGACTGCTCTATAATTTCTACTACCGTCGAGATGCACACACGATGCAGCGCGTGAAACGGCACATCATCTTCCACGGATCGGTGCTATGGTTGTTGTTACTGTTCGTTGGCGGGTGGCGCAGCTACGTGCACCTCTGGCACAAGGTCTATACAAGCCCACTCACGCAAGAGTTATCGGCACTCCACGGCTTGTTCTATGTCGATTTCCACCTCGAAGGGGCAACACGTGTCTATTGCGGTGTGTTGATCGGTATCGCGCTGGCAGTTGCCCTCAACATATTCTTGAGGAAACGGCTGTTGTGGTATGCGACGCTGGGGATCTGGGTTTTAAGTTACGGGATCCTGATCCATGCATATCCGTTGGCACTCCACCTGTGGGACGCCCGTATCAATGTGCTTGATAAAGAGGAGCCGTACTTAGAGCGACACATTGCGGAAACACGTCTCGCCTTTGAACTCGATACGATTAAAACCAAGGAACAGGGAAAAGGACTCGCCTCACTGGACATGATAACCGAGAACGAGGCGGTTAAAAAGAACATCCAGATCTGGGATCGGCGGGTACTTTATGAAGCACTCCGAGAGGCACAAATCCAGACGCATTACGATTTCCATCCATATACGGATGTCGATAGGTATCAGGTTGGTGACGAGTATCGGCAGGTACTGATTGCAGCACGTGAGGTGAGTCCGGAGGAAGATATTGCCGGTTGGGAGCCGCTGAAGTTGCAATATACGCACGGCTACGGCGTCTGTGTATCCCCTGTGAACGAGTTCATCGAGGACGGGTTCCCGAATTTCTGGGTCGGTGATACACCGATACGCAGCGACTATGACGAACTCAACGTCGAACGTCCACAAATCTACTACGGTGAAATAACAAACAACTACGTCATTGTGAATACGCAACGCAATATCGACGATGTTCCAGAACGTGCGGCTGCACGGCAAACATCTGAAACGTGGGAACGGCACACCTATACCGGTGCGGGTGGCGTCCCATTAGGCGGTTGGTTTCGTAGGCTCTGTTTTGGACTCCGGTTCGATTTCTTCCGAATCTTGCGTTCAGAGCGATTGACATCAGAAAGTCGCGTAATGTTCCGCAGAAAGATCGGGACTCGGCGCGGCGATCGGCTCATCATGGACCGCGTCTCTCACATCGCACCCTTCCTGAACTACGATCCCGATCCGTATATCGTGATTAACAACGGCGAATTGTGGTGGATTATCGACTTTTATGTGACGAGTCGATACTACCCGAACGCTCAAGTTTATGTTGACGATACAGCGCGCTTGACCCAGACTGAACTTTACGAAGAACCCGATTTCGAGAAGTTCAACTATATTCGAAATTCAGGGGTCGCCGTCGTCAACGCCTACACCGGCGCCGTCAGTTTCTATGCCATCAAAGACGACGAAGCCGTAATGCGTGCGTATCGGAAAGCGTTTCCGGATCTCTTTAAATCCGTATCGGAGATGCCGGACGGTTTGCAAGCACATCTGCGCTACCCGGATTACCTAACACGTATCCAAGCAAAGATGTATGGTGCTTATCACCGACGGGCAGAAGATTTCTATCATCGGCGGGACCGGTGGCTGATCCCGAAAGAGGCGTATTACTCCTCGGAAGCCGATCAGGAGATGATGCCCTACTACGCCATGCTGAAGTTACCGGGTGAGGATACCTTGGAATTCGTGAATGTGATCCCCTTTACACCGCCGAAGCGTGAGAAGCGGTTGAAGGCGTGGATGGTAGCAAGGTGTGATGCCCCGAACTATGGAGAGCGGATCGTCTATGTATTGCCGGAGGGTGCGGATGTCGCCGGACCGACGCAGGTCGAAGAGGATATTAATAAAGCGACTGGGCAGCAACAGGTCGGTTGGGAAAAAGCCAGCGATGTGATCCGCGGGAACCTATTGATTATCCCGATTGAGGATGCGCTTTTCTATGTCGAAGCGATCTATTTGCAGGCGAAAAAGCCTGAAGGGAACGGAGACCCTACGAAGCCGCGGCGTCCGAAGTTGGAAATGGTTGTTGTGAAAGCCGGTTCAAGGGACCTTGTATCGGCAAAAACGTTGGATAAGGCATTAGACGTGCTTTTTTTGGGGCAACCCGCGCTTACACCTGAAGCCGGTGAGGGTGAGGCACCGCCAACCGCAGCCGACCTATTAGAACAGTTGCGTCAAAGCCGAGCCAAAAGCGACGCTGAAACAGACGCCATTTTGGAGCAGCTTCTTGAAGTGTTGGGTGAGGATCGTTAAGGATTAAATCGCGCCATCCCGCAGCACCTCATAATACCCCGAACACTCGTCTAAAATATCCTCCAATTCCACCGGGAACGGCTCCGATTTCGGACGATACGGCGCGAAACCCGTGCTACGATGCACATTTTGATACCAATACTTCGCCCAGACCCCATCCGCAGAGTTCCCACCCGTACGCCAAGAAAGCATCGCAACCTCAAACGGCAACCCCAACCGCTTACACAACTCACAGAGGACATCCGACGGATTTTCCAATAGCAGCTGCGCATCAAGGATCGGTGGAGATTGCCCAGCTGCACGCAAATCAACGAGAAGATCGTGCTGTGTTTTGAATCCAGTGTCAGCTAAGGTCGGTTTCCCGATGATCTTCGTGAGAGACGGGAGCATCTCCCGCGGGTCGCGGATGAGGAATACATTGAGGGTCTGATAAAGGAAACTACGATCAATGTTGATGAGGTGGTGCGCCATCTGTTTCATGAAAAGCACAGGTTTCTTACAGGGACCGAGAATGACCTCCCGTATCACCTGTTCACTGTCCGTTGACATAGATGCTATAACCTCTGCGGTACCTGGATGCGCCGCAGCTCTATCTGTGTTATAGAGGTAGTGTGCGTAGAGCGGTTCGTCGATGACTTGGGTATCGCTCCGTTGTGCGAAGGCGTACATGAGTGCCGTAGAGACGTTGCGAGGACCCGACCAGAGACAGATGCGTTTCGTTTGCATGTTGTTTCTGTTGCCTTTGTTTATTCTTTTATAGCACTTACGCAGCGCGTTCATAAGTCCCCCTGATAAGGGGATTTAGGGGGTTTATAAAGAAAATAATCTATCATTCCGTGCTAATTTGCGTAAGTCCTGCTTTTATATAAAGGTATATATTAATTACGAGTTCAACTTAAATTAGGGCAGATGATTAAATTATCCTGAAAATCCTTGAATCCCGTAAATCCTGGTTCTGACAAAAAATCGGCGAAGTAAGGAAACCTCACCTACTGACTGCTAACCGCTGACCGCCAATTACTACCGCCTTCGCTGACGGCGTTTACGCGGCGGAGATGACGAGTTTTCAGGTGTCGATTCTTCGGTTAATGCCGCGTCTTCAATGGCACGGTGGCGGGAACACATCCAGAAAATCATCGCTATACCTACAATCCATGCGACAATACTGAAAATCTGCGCTGCCGTCATCCAGCCCAAGACGCGCGGCGTAACACGCCAAAACTCCGCAATAAACCGCTCTACCCCCAACAATATAAGACTGATGGCGAAGGTTGTACCTGGGATGTCCTGAAACCTGTGGCGCTGCGACCAGAGAATCCCGAAAAACGTGAACGATATGAGCGACTCATATATAGGTGTCGGGTGGACAGGCACATCGGTCGGGACAGTGCCGTTCGGGAACGCCATTGCCCAAGGGAGGTCAGACGGGGGTCCATAGTCGCCATCGCCAGCAAGGAGACATCCGATTCTACCGATGCCATATCCGAGTATGACCGTCGGTCCGATGATGTCAATCGTGGCAAAGTAGGGGTTCGGAGATCGGATAACAACTATCGTGACGGCGAGACATCCACCGATGAGACCGCCGTACCAGACCAGTCCGCTCGTGGAAAAGAGTTCACGGATACTGATCGAGCCATCCAGAAGCGCGGAATAGAGTTTCGCACCGACAATCCCGCCGATAGCTGCCGCCATGACGATCGTAGATGCCAATTCAGGGACAAAACCGCGCCGTTTTAATTCATATTGTATAACAAAAACGACTGTAATAAAGGCAGTCGCTAACATTAAGCCATAAGAGTGGATGCCGACGGGTCCGAAATCAACGATCGTTGGATACACTGATATTTATTCTCCGAGGTAAGCCTGCCGTACGCGTTCATCCGCTAACAGGTCAGCAGAAGTGCCTTCCATCGAGATCTCACCGGTCTCCATGACGTAACCCCGGTCAGTCATCTGCAATGCGAGTTGGGCGTTTTGTTCAACAAGCAGGACCGTAGTGCCATCGTTGTTAATCTGCTCAATGATTTCAAAAATCCGTTTAACGATAAGGGGTGCAAGTCCTAAGGAAGGTTCATCAAGTAACAGGAGCCTCGGTTGTGACATGAGCGCACGTCCGATAGCCAACATCTGTTGCTCACCGCCGCTGAGGCTGCCGCCGCGCTGTCTGCGGCGCTCTTGGAGCACAGGAAAGGATTCAAAAATTTTGTCTAAATCGGCTCTAATGCCCTGCTTATCCCTTCTGGAATAAGCACCAAGTTCAAGGTTTTCAAGAACGGTCAAGTCTGGAAACACAAGCCGTCCCTCTGGGACCTGCGAGATGCCGAGGACGACCCGCTCTTCTGGTGACGTTCTGGTAATGTCCTCACCCTCGAAGTGGACACTCCCTTGGACCGGTGCATAGATACCAGAAACCGTCATCAAGGTCGTGGATTTACCTGCACCGTTTGCACCGATGAGGCAGACCATCTCACCGGCGTTAACGGTGATCGAGATCCCTTGGACAGCTCGAATCTGCCCATAATATGTGTGTATGTCTCTGAGTTCAAGCATCTTCTTCAGATTTCCCTAAATAGGCTTCGATGACACGTTCGTCGTTCTGGACATCTGCCGGTAGACCTTCACTGATTTTTTCGCCGTGGTCGAGCACTGTTACCCAATCGGAAATCTGCATCACCAGTTTGACATCATGTTCAATGAGGAGAACGGTAATGCTTTGCTCACGTATGGCGTAGATGAGTTCAATAAGTTCCTGTGTCTCTTGCGGGTTCATACCCGCAGCGGGTTCATCAAGGAGTAGGAGTCTGGGTTCAGTCGCCAAGGCTCTTGCGATTTCGACGCGACGCTGGTCGCCGTAGGAGAGGTTACCCGCCTCTTGATCGCTTATGTCGGCTAATCCGACGAATTCCAGCATATCCTGTGCGCGCGTTGTAATCGCTGCTTCTTCCTGCCGTTGTACATGTGTATGAAATACTGAACCGATGAAACTACTCGAAGTACGCGGGTGCCGTCCGATCTTGACGTTATCAAGAACGGTAAGCTCGGTGAAGAGTCGGATATTCTGGAAAGTTCTACCGATACCGAAAGACGTGACCTGATCGGGACGCAATCCTGTGATGGATTGCCCCAAGAAACTAACCGTCCCGAATGTAGGGGCATCGAGTCCAGTGACGCAGTTAAAGAGTGTCGTCTTCCCGGCACCGTTGGGTCCAATCAGGCTGAAAATTTGCCCAGGGTGTACCGCCATCGTCACACCAGACAGTGCGATAACACCGCCATAATGTCTGCTCATTTCATCGATTGCAAGCAGACGTACGCGAGGGGTCTCCATTTTTGTCTCCTTCTGTGGATATCTATATCTGAAAGTATACCTTAATTAAAGGAGTAATGTCAATCTGTTTTTTTATCGGCAGTCCGCTGACCGCTATTCCTCTGACCGCTGACTGCTGACCGCTGACCCCCAACCACTAATCGCAATTGCCAACCACCAACATCCACTGATCCTGTAAATCCTTGAATCCTGAAAATCCTGGTTCTGACAATCCCACACTGACTGCTGACCGCCGACAGCTGACTGCCAACCCACCCATTTGACATCTACCCCAACATTGTGGTATACTCCTTAAAATATATAGGGGTATTATAGAAGAAATACAATTGGACATTCAACAGGATATATCAGCATGGCGGATTCACAAGAGAAAACACCTCTCGAATACTGGCTGGCACTTTCCTCGGTCGAAGGGTTAGGCAGTGTTCGAATCAAACGATTGATCGCACGTTTCGGAAGCGTCCAAGCAATCTTTGAAGCAGAACTTCCCGAAATCGCGCGATTGCCCTCCTTCAACCCTGTGCTCGCCTCACGGATACTCACAGTATCCGGCAATTTCCCCTCGTTTCGAGAGAAACTGGACACCCTCAGCAACCAGAATGTCCGTGTGCTCTGCCCCGAAGATCCAGCCTATCCGGCACAACTCAAACCGCTTCCCGATGCACCAGGGATTCTCTGCCATACTGGCGAATTGATAGAGATTGATGCACCGTGCGTTGCGATTGTAGGTAGCCAACAACCAAGTACCGAAGCGATCCAACTCACACTCGCGCTTGCAACAGCGTTGGCACTCGCTGGATTTACGATTGTAAGCGGACTTGCATCCGGTATTGATACCTGCGCGCATTCCGGTGCGCTGGCGGGTTCGGGAAAAACCATCGGTGTCCTCGGAACAGATCTCTCGACCATCTATCCACCAGAAAATCGGAGGCTCGCTACAGATATCCGATCACAAGGATGTCTGCTTTCAGAGCATCCATTTCGAACCCAACCGTCGCCAGGAAATCTGATCCAGCGAAATCGCATCATCACCGGGCTATCAACAGCCACGATCGTGATTGAGGCGCGGAAGAGCGGTGGTGCGATGCACGCAGCGCGATATGCGCAACGTCAGGACAGAGCACTCCTCGCATGTCGGTGGGACGGGGCAGAACTACGCAATACGCGTGAAGGTCCACGAGAATTAATAAGAGGCGGGGCATTTCCATTCGCACCAACCGAGGTTGATAAGGTAGTTGATGTGCTCCTGCATCCAGAGCAGCTTGAAACATACATGAGTGGCACATCAAGCGAGCAGATGGGGTTGTTTGAGGAATAACAGTCAGCGAAGTGGCTATAAAAAAACTTGCTTTTTTTTTATACTTATGATATACTATATACCGAAAATGTCCTTAAATTCGATTCCAACGGTAGCGTGTATCGTTTTTTTTTCTTGACAACGTTTTAATTTATGGTAAATTTACTGAAAAATAAGTTTTTTTCTTGACAAAAGAGATGAACTTTTGTATAATTTCAAAAAAACCGGTATTTTTACCTTTACAGAGTTTGCAATTTTTGCTAAACTCTAAGGTACTCGTTTAGATCTTGACTTTCGGGCGAAGCGTACGGCACTCCAATGGTGTTTCGATCAACAAGCCGTCCTCGCGAAATTCTGTTCTCAACGTGTCGGTTCGCTCTTCCCGTATCTTACGGGGGATCGATAACGAAATAGCCTTACGTTACTCGACTTAACGAGAATATGACCGTAGGCTCAACGTCGCTGTTGAATTGTACAATCAATAACGAAATTGAAGCCAACTTTCCCTAAGGGTGCATTCATGCAAACACATAGGGGAAGCACCGAAAGTTTTAGCGCACCCGATCTAATGGGTGCATTTTGATAAACTTTACAATCTAAGGAGTTAACTCTAATGACAAAATTGTTTAGAACCTTCGCTTTATTACTGGCAGGCTTGCTCGCCATCTCTATGATCGTTGGCTGCGGTGGCGACGATGGCGGAGACACAGAGGAAGCTGCACCAGCTAACTTCGTGAGTGCAACCCCGCCGGGCGGTGAGATTGCTGCTAATGGGACTATTACAATTACCTTTGACAACGCACCCGCCGATGTCACAGTAAGTGCGGGTACAGTCACAGTCGCAGGAAAAACGGCGACCGTCGCTGGTCCCTTCACCCCTGGTCCCCTCGCTCTGAACGTTACTTGGGCGGATGGAACACAAGCACTCAACTATACCGTCACAGCCCCCGATACTGAAGCTCCCACAGTCACTGGTGGAACCGTCTCAGACGGTGACAAAGATGTCGATCCCGAAGCTATTAATAGCGACGCTAAGATCGAGATTACTTTCAGTGAAGATGTCTCTGGAAACATCGCACTCCAAACCGAAGGCGGCGATGACGTCGGTTGGCTTGGAACAGTCGATGGCACCACAGGCACACTCGAGCTTGTCAAGGGTAAAGAGATTGGTAACGAAACCACCTACGTTATCGCAGGTAAAGTCTCTGATGGCGCGGGCAATGAAACTGAGGTTAATGTTACCTTTGTAACCAAGGGTAAAGAGTAAAGCCGAGGCTATTTCGACAATTAGGGCAGCGTATGTTCCATACGTTGCCCTTTTTTTCTGTTTGGCGGTTAACCGTCAGCCAATAACCATTTTTTTATTTCACAATTTTTGCATTAATGCTATAATCAAATACGAAGATCTAAAAATATATTTTTTTGAACGGTTTTTGAAAAGGCGTTGTCTAATCAATTTAGAACACCTAAGGAGAAAGTTCGGTGGAAAGAACTGAAGCCTTACTCATAGCCGACCTGTGCGAAGGCGATGAGACTGCATTGGCACCCTTAATAGAAAAGTACAAACGCATGGTCTATCGGCTTGCAATGCAGATTACTAAAAATCATGCAGACGCTGAGGACGTGATGCAAGAGACTTTTCTTAAGGTATACCGCTCAATCCGCACTTTCCGGAAGGACGCCGCTTTTGAAACGTGGGTCTACCGGATAACTGTGAATGAAGCGTTGAATTACGTCAAACGCAGAGACCGTCGACAGGAACGCACAATTGAGACAACAGCAGAAACAGAATTTGAGCCAGAGGCACACTACCGCGCAACCCGGGCAAGCGACCCACACGTACATGCGGAAAAAACTGAACTGCGTCGCTACGTCACACAGGCAGTCAAAAGCCTTTCGCTGAAACACCGGACTGTGGTAATCCTGCACGACTTTGAAGGATTAACGCACGCCGAGATCGCTTCAATTCTCAACTGCTCGGAAGGAACTGTCCGTTCTCGACTGCATTACGCACGCAAAAAACTCCGAACTCTGCTCAAACCGTATGTTGATGCCGGTGCAATTTAACTTTCCGTCTAAATGGCGATCTCCGGTAATGACATGGATCTGTAAGCACCTGAAAGCCCGCAATGTCGTGGAGAATACCGATGAGCTTGAAGTGCCAGAAAACACAACGCCTTTTATCAGACTATATAGATGAATCGCTCTCTGAACGGCAGATGGCGGATGTCGCATTGCATCTCGATACCTGCCGGACATGCAAACGCGAAGCCATCGACCTGAAAAAGACGTGCCATCTCCTCGAAAACTTCTACGTTGAACCCGAAGCATCCGATGCGTATTATGCTCGGTTTACAAAAACCCTTCAGCAACGCATCGATCAGAACCCCCCGACTGCACTCCATCAACAGGTACGCGGCATCGGTGCTCGGTTGACTTGGCAGCTGTTAGCGCGAGTCCGCCGATATATTGACCGTTGCGTCCCGACTCGACTCATCACCGTCCGACAGAAGATGCTGCCCTACTACGCACTCGCTGCAACGATGATGACACTCCTTGTGGCACCGCTCGTCTTAAAGCAGATGCCAACAGGTGAAAATGGAGAACACGCCCTCGGGCACCTATATGCAACGGCAAAAGCACGGCTGTTTTCTACATCAACCCCTGTTTCGCACCAACCTGCGGCAACACTTGCCATTCAACAGGATCAGACGACCGCGCAACCCGCCGAAATACGTCGAAACGTCAGTAGAAGCCGAACGACAGAAACACCGACTGTAAATTCAGGGTCGGATCTCTGGCAATTTACTGATGATCCCGTGGCAGAGGGGTATATACTGACGACACTCCGTAAAAATAGTAAAGATACACTTCCGAGCGTCGCCTTGGACATCGATTCAGAATTGTTAGCATATGCTGAACTTCTGAGTCAAGCGACACCCGGGGAATACCCAACAGACAGAGAGGTTTTAACTGACGGTAGGTACGCCCTGCTTTTGTTACAAGGTATCCGTTCAGGACAGCACGCACTTCAACAATATAAACGCAAACGGGGCCAATTTGAAGGTTTCTCAAGGAAATTGTTGGATGTGCCATTGGAAACTCTTTCTATTACAGAAGTCTACGATTCAATCGAATTGTAGGTAGATATGTTTTTAATATGATAGTAAAACCTGTACCAGTGCGTTAACTTGGAACGCCATCGGTAAAGGTTAGGTAGTTGTTTCGAGGTTTAGAACCTCGGTATCGAATTTTTGAAGTTAAATTTATTTTAATCTCGTAGCCTTGCTCTTACAGCAGGCAACGTAAACAAGGAGAACACGAATGAACCCAAGGATTTTGGGAATTATTGGCGGTCTCGCCTTGGTAATCGCCCTCCTCTCACCTTTTATGATGGGAAGTTCCAAAAAGGTGGAGCAGCTCTATCAATCCGCTGAAGATTTACGCGGACAAGCGGACTATGAAGGCGCAATTGCCAAGTATGCTGAGGCACTCGAAGAATCAACGAAACGAGGTGTTAAAACCGAAGTTATTGACAAGGACTTCGCTACCCTCGCTAACTATAAGATCGCTGTGAGTTATTCAAGGCTCGCCGAACAGACTGGCGATGTTAATAACTACGACACTGCGATTGAGTATATCGAAAAGGTTGCCCCAACCGCGACTATCCCTAAACACCAAGAGGGGTTAACATACCTCTGGGGACATATCCTTTACCGTACCGAGCAGTTCGAATTGGCAGAACCGAAGTTCACACAGCTCATCGAGAACTTCCCGAACAGCCTGTTCGTTGAGAACGCGTGGTATGCTATCGGGCAGCTGAACTTTAAACTACAGAACTATGAAGACTCCCGACAGGCATTCAAAGCTGTCCTTGATGGTTTCCCAAATTCGGACTTTAAAGATGACGCACAACACCTCATCGCACAGTCGTTCCTGAATGAATCCAATTACGAGCAAGCATATCAGGAATTCGACAAGATCGCGACAGAGGAATTCAAGAACTATCCGGATCTGCAAGCCGAAGCGATGTATAAAGCCGCCTATAGCTTGAACCAACTCGGTAGAGATGACGAATCTATCGGCAGATACACCAACTTCATTACACAGTTCCCGGAAAGTCAATACGTCACAGCCGCATACTTCGACCAAGGCGCGATTTACGCCCGTCAGAAGGACTATGACAACGCACGCGTCAACTACGAGTTGGCACTCCAAAACACGGCTGACCGGACGCTACAGTCAGAAATCCAGTCCGCCATCGGACGTACATACTTCGACCAAGGGGACTATGAAAACGCTATCGTTTCATACAACACGCTCCTTGAAGAATACCCAGAGAGCGACTTCATTGCTGAAGCGAAACTCGGTATGGCTGACAGCCATTTCCGGTTGACGAATTGGAGTCAAGCAACTGCGGCGTATGAACGGGTCATCAATGAACACCAAGAAGCCACCGATTTCATTCCGTATTGCTCCTATCAGATTGGTGAAGCATACTACAAACTCGGGACAGAACAGAGACAAACCGGGGAAACTGACACCGGAATGGCGACTCTTGAACTCTCGCTGCAGTGGTATCAGAAAACCATTGACGAGTATCCACAAGACCCCGTCGCACCCCACGCGCTCTACGGCGCAATCTGGGCACTTAACGATCTCGGTCGGAAAGAAGAGTTAGAAACCGTCGCACGCGAGTTTATCGATAAAAACAAAAACGATAACGAATTCGATATTCTTGCCGCCGAGGTCCAACTCCGATTCGCCGACATCAAGCGAACTGAATTCAATCAGTATATTGAAGCCGCTGAAGAATACGCGAAATTGTGGGATTACCGTCCACTTCCGAAGTTCCATCTCGTTAAGTTAATGGGTAAGTTCTTTGAAGGACGTTCCTACTACGAAGCCGCCAAACCTGAAGGTTATCAGGAAGGCGATCCCGAAGCGAACTTCAATAGCGAATACCTCCAGAAGTCCGTTGCCGCGTATCAAGAAGCTATCGGCATGTTTAATGACGATGCCTTCCTTCCCGGTGTTGCCGAGGAACGCTACGACGACTTCGGTGAGCGTGTCGCACAGGTAGAAGCCTGTATCATGAACGAGGCTCTTTCTCACGAAATGCTCGGTGACTGGAATCGGGCACGTGATCGGTACGCCTCTGTTCCCGAAACAAGTGAATACTACGAGCGTGCACTCCTTCTCGTCGCTAACAGCCATGTTAAGCAGGGCGATAAAGAGGCCGCGATTAGCTACTACAACAGTATTTTGGACAAACTTGAGGATGCTGACAACCAGTCGTTGGCAGCGATCAAATTGGCTGACCTGCTTCGCGCAGAGAAGCGGTTTGAAGAAGCTGCTGTCCAGTATCAAGCTGTCGTTGAGGGTAACCCATCGGGTGAATATGCTGATGATGCTCTTTACCTCGTAGGGCTCTGCTACTACCAAGCCGCCGCTGATAACCCTGATCTTTTGGCAGCCTCTGAAACGGCGTTCAAAAGCGTGATTTCGGACTATGCAGATAGCCCGAACGCTGTTGAAGCCTATTATGGTTTGGCACTCGCCTATCGCGACGCCGCTCAAAAACAGAACGATGTCGAAAAATGGCCACTCGTCCTCGCGCTTGTTGACGAAGCAAACGAGAAGTTTGCCTCGAGCGACAATGAACTTGTTCTCAGGGCACTCGGACAAATCGAATTGATTAAAGCCACTGCCATTGAAAACAGTAGCGAAGAGGTTGATGTTGACGCCTTAGTGGGATCTCTGAAGCGGATCGTAGATAACGCTGGAGCACCCGTAGATGCACGCAGCCGCTCGCAGCTGAAGATCGGGCACACCTTCTATAGTGCCAAACGCTACGATGAAGCATTGGCAGAATATCTCGCCTTTGTTTCAAAATTCCCAGATAGCGAACTGGCACCGAATGCACAGTATCAAGCCGCTGTCTGCCACTATCAGATCGCACAAGCTGCGACAGATGCCGGCAGCAAGCAGTTGAGCCTCCAGAACGCCGTCAGTGCTGCTGAAAAAGTAGCAACCTTGACAGATGATGCCAACAACCGTATTAGTGCCAGTTACACTGCTGGTCTGGCTAAACTCGGTCTGGAAGACAACAAGGGCGCAGCGGACGCATTCAAAGCGGTCACAGCATTAGAAGGACAGACTGAGGACGCAGCACGGAAGACCCTTATCTTCCAAGCGCACTCGCGTCTGGCTGAACTCAATGCAACGCTCGGCGATCACGCCGCATCGGTGCAAGAGTACCAGTATATTATTGAAAACACCGAAGAACCTGATATGAAGGGACGTTCCTACTTCGCAATGGCATTTGCGCAAGAGGAGCAGCTCAAAGACTATCAAAATGCGTTGATGAGCTACCAGAACGCCATTGAATTGGTGGAAGATACCCTCGTCAAAGCACAGTCCTACTATCGGATGGGTCTGATTTATCAAGATCAACTCAAGCAGAACGACAAGGCGTTGAGTACTTTCCAGACCTTAATTGGTGAGTATAGCGGTTCAGCTAATGCGAACGTCGCCTCAATGGTAGCGGACGCCGGTATCCGTCGCTCCACGCTCTATGTTGAATTGGGACGCTTAGATGAAGCCATCGCAGAAGCAGTCGAAGCACGCGATCGGACTATGGCGAATTCACAAGCAACCGTGGCAGAGAAAGCTGCTGCACAATACAACATTGGATTCCTCTATTCCGACAGAGCGCGCTCCCTCTTCTCAACTGAAGCCGGTACGGATCTGCAGCCCTATATCGATGCGAGTCGGCAAGCTGCGGGTTCATTCCACGAAGTGGCATCAATCGCTGCTCCGGTAGAAAAAGCGGATAAACAGACGGTCATCCCGTATGTTCAGAATTCGCTCTTCCAAGCCGGTCAGATCCTCTACTCTGTCGGTATAGGCGTGAAGCTTCCACAAGATTTGACAAGTGCACTTGCGCCGCTGACGCAGTTTGTCGGTTACGTCGATCAAGGACTCTTCCCGAAATCGGACGGTCTCCGGAAGAATACAGAGACAGCCCTGAATTACCTCGCCGCTTCTAACTTCGAGTTGGGTCGGATGCAAGTGGGTATGGATGGTGAAATGTCTGAAAAAGCAGTGAATTTCTTCCTCGCTGCCGGTGATGTCTTCATGGATATGGTCCGCCGTTATCCGAATGCCAACGATGCCGCCTTCTGGCAGTATCACGTCGGTGAATCTCACTACGCCGCACAGAACTTCGAGAAAGCAATCACAGAATACGAGAAGGTTCGTGCAGTGAACAAGAATCACAAGAGTGCACCTGAATCGTTGTATGCGATCTCGACCTGTGCGCAGCTTCTGAGTGAAGCCGCCGAAAAGGCAGGCGATGAAGAGGCGAAACAGCGCTGGTATAATCGACTCTTTGAGGCGAATGAAGCACTCGCCGCTGAGTATCCGAGCAGCCAGTATACTGCTGATGCCCTTATTAATATCGGTAACAAGTACTACAATTCTGGTTCCGAGCAAGGCATCGAGCAAGCTGATCGTATCCGTTTCTATCAGATGGCAATCGAAAATTATCAGAAAGCAATCGATACGCCAGGAATCGGGACAGAATCGAAATCGACGGCTTACAACTATCTCACCGATACCGCGAATGCCCTTACCTTCTACGAGTATGAGGTGGCAACCGATCTCCTCAATCAAGCAAAACTCTCGAGCGGGGACGAGCAGACCACTGGAATCCGAGCGGCTATCGATGCGTATGATATGATTATTGAAAACTATCCGACAACCAAGTACGCCGACCTCGGACTCGTCCAGATTGGTGAAGCGTATATGGTATTAGCGGATGGCGACGATAAGTATTTCAACGACGCGTTGGATTACTTCAACCGGTTGTGGGCAAAATATGAGACGACCCCACCTGTCGACACAAAAGTCAACCAGGCACTCACGTATGCTATTAGCCAGATCCAGACGATTCAAAGCTACATGAGAGCGAATAATCTGGAAATTCGTGATGATGCTGCCGGTGGTGGCGGTGGTGGTGGCGAGTAATTGCCACACGCTTTACCTGTAGCCTCGGTCCCCTGACCGAAGCTTCTCAATAGAGGGTGCCTCATGGCATCCTCTATTTCTTGTCAACTCGCCTTAATTTCTTGCCTATCCCCTAATTCTGAAAATTTGTGATTTAGGCAATGCCTGAGGAGCCTAACAAAAAGTGTACGACGAATTAATAGCATCCCCGCGCGTGCTACTCGGTCCCGGACCCAGTGAAGCGAACGCGCGGGTTCTCAAAGCAATGACAACCCCAATGTTGGGGTACTTAGATACTGAATTTGTCCAAATAATGGACGACACGGTGGCACTTCTCCGTCGCGTCTTTGGAACGGAAAACAGTCTTACCCTGCCGGTCTCTGGAACCGGTACAGCCGGAATGGAAGCCGCACTCGCGAACCTCATTGAACCCGGTGACCCGGTCGTCGTCGGAATCAATGGTTACTTCGGTGGAAGGATTGCTGATATTGCTGCGCGGTGCGGTGCAGCGGTGACAACAGTGGAAGCAGAATGGGGTAAACACATCCCCGCTGAAAAAATCGCTGAAACAGTCGAGAAGGTTTCCAGTCCGAAACTGGTCGCACTCGTGCATGGAGAAACCTCTACTGGTATTCTTCAACCGCTTACGGAGGCTATTCAGATTGCCCACGAAAACGGGGCACTCTTTCTCGCAGACTGCGTGACTACCCTCGGCGGACAACCTGTAGACTTGGATGCCCGCGGTATTGATGTTGCCTACAGCTGTACCCAAAAATGCCTCGCTTGTCCCCCTGGACTTTCACCGATCAGTTTCAGTGCGCGCGCCGTTGAAGTCATTCGGAACCGCAAGACGCCTATCCAGAGCTTCTATCTCGACATGACGCTGCTCGAAAACTATTGGCACGGAGAGAAGCGAGGATATCACCACACCGTTTCGATGTCACTTATCTACGCATTACGAGAAGGCTTACGCGTTGTGTTAGAAGAAGGATTGACGGATCGATTTGAACGGCACGAACGCAATGCCCGCGCACTTCTTGCAGGGGCAAAAGCAATAGGACTGCAACCCGCTGCAGAGGAAGGTTATCGCGCACCGATGTTAACCACATTACGCATTCCCGACGGAATTGACGATGCGACTATTCGGGGACAGTTAATTGCGGATTACGGTATAGAGATCGGTGGCGGTTTGGGAATCTTTGCTGGAAAGGCATGGCGGGTCGGGTTGATGGGTGATTCATCGAACGAACGGAATGTAATGCTATTCCTCAACGCGATTGAGAAACTCCTAATTGAATCTGGACATAGCGCGAAACGCGGCACGGCTGTTCAAGCCGCCTCACAGGCTTACGATGTGTAATATTTTCGGCTGATCGCTGACGACTAATCCCTCATTATTCCCACTCAATCGTGCTGGGCGGCTTCGAACTAATGTCGTAAACGACACGATTGATGCCTTGCACTTCGTTAATAATACGGTTGGAGACTCTGGCGAGTACATCGGCAGGGATGCGTGCCCAATCAGCGGTCATCGCATCACTGCTGGTGACCGCTCGCAACGCAACAGCATTTTCATAAGTCCGCGCGTCTCCCATAACACCGACACTTTTGACCGGCAACAGCACTGCCAAAGCCTGCCAAATTTCGTTGTACAATCCCGCCTCTTTAATTTCTGAGATAAAAATAGCATCTGCTGCGCGGAGCACCTCTAACCGTTCGTAAGTAACCTCTCCCAGAATCCGCACAGCAAGTCCAGGACCTGGGAATGGGTGTCGTCCTAAGACCTGCGCAGGCATGTTCAGTTCTGCACCGACTGCGCGCACCTCATCCTTAAAAAGCTCTCGAAAAGGTTCAAGCAATTCAAATGGTATATCAGTCGGTAGTCCGCCGACGTTGTGGTGTGTCTTGATCGTAGCCGAGGGTCCCTTTACAGAGATACTCTCTATTACATCCGGATAGAGCGTGCCTTGTGCAAGGAATCGAAAGTTATGTTCCATGTCGAGGACTGTTGACCTGAAAGTCTCAATGAACTGGGCACCAATCACCTTTCGTTTCTTTTCGGGATCGCTCACGCCTGCCAAAGCATTCAAAAACGGATCTGCTGCATCAACAGCAACAAGGGAAATACCGAGTCGCTCGCATGTTGCGACGACCTCTGCCGCCTCATCCTTACGGAGAAGTCCATTGTCTACAAAGACAGGCACGAGCGCATCGCCTATCGCTTTATGGAGAAGCGTCGCGAGTACCATGGAATCGACCCCTCCACTCACGGCACATAGGACGCGCGCATCTCCAACCTGCTCCTGAATCTGTGCTGTCGCGCGGGAAATGAAGGCGCGCATCGTCCAAGCACTGTGGCATCCACAGATTTTCCGCGTAAAGTTCTGCAAAATCCTACCAGCGTCCTGCGTATGTTCAACTTCAGGGTGAAACTGCAAACCGTAAAAGGCGCGATCAGAATCCACCATAGCGGCAATCGGAGCGTTCTCTGTCTGAGCAATCGTCTGAAATCCGAATGGAAGTGTGTCAATCCGGTCTCCATGACTCATCCAGGCAGAAAATTGGGAGGAAAGTCCGTCAAATAACGGCTCTGATGCACTGAGAACTTGAAGCGGTGCGTGTCCATACTCCCGTTCGGTGGCTGGCTGAACCTTTCCGCCCGTTAGGAGTGCCGCCATAAGCTGCATGCCGTAGCAGATGCCTAATATCGGGATGTCTAACGCAAAGAGGTGGGTGTCGATTTTTGGGGACTCGGCTTCGTAGACGCTCGCCGGTCCACCACTGAGGATGATGCCCTTAGGCGCAATCGCCTCAATCTGTGCGAGAGATAGCGTGTACGGTTGAATCTCGCAATAAACATTTTGTTCACGTATGCGCCGCGCTATTAGCTGCGTGTACTGCGAACCGAAATCCAATATAAGGATAGTTTCTTGCTGTCCTGATTTCATATTATATGATGGCTTGGATGCTACCCGTATAACAACGGACTGTTAATCGTTACGAATCGGCTCCCGATCCAAAATATCGCCAGTTTCTGGCTCAAAAATTGCGCCGTAGCTTCCCGCGGGTGCGAAATCGATATCGTTCCACATCGCCAAACCCGTATTCGCATCTTGTAAGTAATAGCAGCCATGATACGGATGTTCCGGTGTGTCGATACGTCTCACATGGTAGCAGTGGTTGTGGAACTGAATTGTATTCTCATAAATGATAATATATCTGTCACCAAACAGGTTGAGCGCAATCTGATGGATGACATAAGGCTGTTTGTGTGGCACGAGTTTTCAATTTGTTGTAATAATTATGTCGATTCTGAGGTTCTGCTCCGCTTTGTTCGCACCATCTGTGGCAATAGGTTGGGTTTCACCCAAACCGGCGGCAATCAGTCGCCTGACATCGACGCTTCCCCTATCAACGAGATAATTCTTCACTGCATCTGCACGCGCCATACTTAGCTTCCGATTAACGCTGGCATTCCCCAAGGAACTCGTATGGGACTCAATTCGGACAGGATAGTCCCGAAAAGTGCCTCTCTGTAGAATCTCTGAGAGTTGTGAAAATGTAGAAAAAAAACTTTCTTGGAGGTGGGTACTCCCGGAAGCAAATACATCCCCATTAATACGAACGAGCACGCTGTCCTGCTGTTCCATGACCATTGAAACCTTAGGAATTTGCGCTGCCGCCTCCACCAAGTCTGATTTGATGGAAGTTAGTTGTTGCGTGTTTGAGATAGCACGCTCTAAGTAATCGCTGCCCTCTGCTGCCGCTGTGATTGCCGTCTGATATTCTTTAGCCGTCAATGCCGCTTTTGCTGCTGCGTAAGCAGAATTGGCGAGTTCATACAGGCGTTTCTCTAATTGCGGTACCTGTGTTTCCGCCTGTTCGGCAAGCTTTTCCTGCAGTGTATTCACCGAGCGTTGTGCTTTTGTTATGAGTCGATCTAATTCCTTTTGGGCGCGTTCCTGGAATTCTATCACCTCTACAATGTCAATTGTCTCATCTGCCACCTGTTGCGCTTGCTCTGCAAATTGATATGCCTGCTCATAACGACCCGCTGTCAATCTCTCCTTGGCACGTTGTAGTTGCGTGCTTGCCTCTTGGAACGGCACCGGGGCATGCTGAACGGCGTTGAGATACTGTGCCCGCTCGATGATAACTTCAGCCCGTGCAATTGAGATTTGTGCTTTAGTCTTCGCTGCCGACTCCTGTTTCTGTCTCTGTACGGCTAACTCATAAAGACGTTTGACCGTTGTTTCCGCCCCGACAATAGCGTCTTCCGCTTCATCAAAATCCTCGCGTTCAATGAGGTTAACTATTGACGCAGTCGCTGCTTGCGAACGTTCATAGTCCGCAGTTGCTTCAATCGCAGGATAGAGATAGACAGCAACACTAATGAGCGATTCTAAATTCACGAGCGGTAAACTAAGCTCCGCTTGACGTAGTGAGACCTTTAAATTAGCGATTTCGGTCGAAAGTTGCTCTCTGACCTGTTGCCCCGCGTCGTTTGAACTCAAAGCGCGGGCAAGTTGCTTTTCAGTAATGACTTGGCGGATGCGCGCGATTTCGCGCTCATGCCCTTGTGCCTTTATAATTTGTTGATATATCTGTTCCCGGATAGCAACAACCTGCTGCCGGGCGTGATGCTGCCGCGCCTTTGCGATAGCAATCTGTGCCACTAATTCTGCCTGATACGCGAACTCAGCACTCTGGGGGATATCACCTTTTTCCTGCGAATTGCGAGCGAAACTCAGAAGTTTTACAGCTCTCCCGTACTCTTCTGGCACCAAAGACTCAGCTTCCACTTCAGATGCTTTATTAATCCCTTGCTGTGCGTCTTGAAGTTGCGTCGCCAGCATAACTTCATCAATCTCTGGAACGGCGCATCCAAAGACAACAAGGTATGCGGATAAAAGTAGCCATCCGTAAAATTTCATGAAACTTTCCTCACAACTTCTGCAACGCCTCAAGCTCTGCCTTTATAGCTTCAAGTCTTTGAAGCACTTCAGCAACATTCTGTTCACTGGTTGTAAGCTGCCCTTGTGCTTCTTGAACGCGTGCCTCTTCGCGAATCGCGATGGCAATCTCAGTTGCGATACGTGCATGAAGGTATGCCCGCAGTGCCAACCGATACGCTTGTTCAGCATCACCGGCGTTCATTGCGATTCCAGCACTGGTAAGCATCTCCTCAGCAGTACGCAGTGGTGTCCCTGCGGTCTCCTGTGCCCCCACGGCACTCGCGGAAGTGAGCGCGACTTGGGCATTTTCCATAGTCTCCACAGCAAGCTGTTGTAATTGTCCACCGCAGCCTGTGAGCATTGCCAGAATAACAAGGCAAATTATCATTCTCATCGCTATTTTCTCGAGTCTGTTTTGCAATGGTGCTATCCGTTGCGTCGGCATACTTAAACAACTAAGTTTGAAAACCACAGCAACGTTGTGCGCCTGTGCAGTTCTTAGATTAAAAAAGCCTCGCTCAGGCGGTGCGTCAATGCACCCCCCTCAGGCGAGGCTTCTCGTCGTTCGTTCCTGACGCGGGAATATACGCTAATATTCAGGACGTTCTGTATAGACACTCACCTTCCGGCGATATTTGTCTTTTCGCTCGAACCATACATACCCATCGATTTTTGAGAAGAGCGTATAATCTCTTCCAACACCGACGTTATTGCCAGCATGAATGTGGGTTCCACGCTGCCGAGCGAGAATGCTCCCGGCGGTGACATAATTCCCAGAAAACCTTTTGACACCAAGCCGTTTCCCAATACTATCACGTCCGTTACGGGTGCTTCCACCACCTTTTTTATGTGCCATTGGATATTATTCTCCCTCCACCGCGCCAATCGCGGTAATTTTCACGCGTGTAAATGACTGACGATGTCCTAATTTCCGCTTGTATCCTTTACGCCGCTTCGATTTGAACACAATTGTCTTTTTCGCGCGTGCTTGTTGAATAACCTCACCTATCACTGCGGTGTTCTCAAGATATGGCGAACCGGCTTGCAATTTGCCATCCTCATCAAGGACAGCCAAAACGGATGGGAACGTGACATTGTCACCGACATCGGCATCAAGTTTTTCAACATCAATGAGGTTGCCAACTTCTACCCGATGCTGTTTCCCCCCGCTTGCAAAGACTGCATACATTTTTAAAACTCCTTTCTCCTTAAAATTATACCCTAAAAACCTGCGGATGTCAATTCAGATTTTCATTCTGCGTAGCGGCATTCAATTTTAAGCGATAAGTTTACCTACGTGAAGGTTAACTATGTATGGATGCCCGAACTTGTTCGGGATACCGCACTGGACCCAGAACAAGTTCGGGCATCCACACCAATTGTTGGAAAACTAAATGCCCTTTTCATCTCGCGTGCAGCGACTAAATGTCAACAAGGCTTGAAGCGAGCGTTAATCCAGAAATAGCTCTTTACCTTTGCCAACAAAGATTCGGTAATCTTCGAGGTGCAGATCAGCATCAGGTTCAAGCGTCAAATTTAATCTCAACGAGTTCCTGAGTTCACGCAATTTATTTGCCATTTCGGACTTTATATGCGAAACGACATAATCATTAGCGATCACGCGTAATTCGGACTGATGCGTTTGGTGATGTGCTAACTTAATTGCACGGAGCAACTGAATAACAACGGTCTCAGTCGATAAAACTGTGCCGTGTCCATCGCAGTACGGACAATCTTCCATTAGTAAGGTGGCGAGACTCGGTCGCGTGCGCTGGCGTGTCATCTCAACGAGCCCTAAATCCGAAAAGTGAAGGATATTAGTGCGAGCCCGATCCTTACGGAGTGCTTCTTGAAGCATCTTAAAGACCTGTTTTCGGTGTGATGCCTCCTCCATATCAATAAAATCGACAACAATAATACCGCCCAAATCCCGTAATTGAATCTGACGGACTACCTCTTCGACAGCCTCAAGATTGGCACTAAGAATCGTGTTATCTGGATCGGATTTTCCGACGAATCTTCCGGTGTTAACATCAATCGAGACCATGGCTTCAGTCTGCTGAATGATAATGTGTCCACCGCATTTGAGCCAAATTTTCTCACTGAGTGCATCTTTGAGCGCGCGTTCTACGCCGTAGGCATCAAAAAGCGTTGTATTCCCTTTATAGAGCGATACCCGCGATTGCAAATCAGGCATAACAGAAGAAACATAATCCATAGCTTCCTCATAGCCCTCTTTCGAATCAATATGGAGTTGCTTGACCTCCTTGGTGAGCATATCGCGAACAATCCTATTGGTGAAACTCAGGTCTCCGCTGATGAGGCAAGGTGCCGATTTACGATCAGCACGATTACAGGTCTGTTTCCACTGATCAATGAGGTACCGAATTTCAGCTGCGAATTCATCTTCACTCAAACCTTCAGCGGCAGTTCGTATGATAAAACCGCCTTCAACATCGGCTTTAATCGCCTTCGCCATATCACGGAGTCTATCACGTTCAGCAGGTGATTCAATCCGACGCGACACCCCAATATTTGAAGAATTGGGCATATAGACGACATAGCGTCCGGGGAGCGTGATGTTACTTGTAACGCGCGCCCCTTTTGTGCCTATAGGTTCTTTGCCGACCTGTACAAGGAGTTCCTGCCTTTTCGAGATGAGATCACTTATCAAAAATGGGAACCCGCGTCCACCGCGAGATTGCTTCGGCTTCTTTGCCTTCAAATCTACTATAACAGCGTTCCGTGTAGATTTTCCATTGCCGTTTTCGAGTTCGTCATCATTGACACTTTCGTACTTAAGATCAGATATATGCAGGAATGCGTGCCTATCCAATCCAATATCAACGAAGGCTACCTGCATGCCCGGTAATACATTTTCAACTCGGCCCTTATAAAGATTCCCCAATGTCTGCGTTGCAGCTTTCCGTTCAATATAAATCTCGGTCACCACCCCCTCTTCAAGCACCGCACAGCGCGTTTCATACTCATCTTCAGAAATAAGTATCTCCTTTTCCATCATTACCTCCTATCGTGCCTTTTCTATTTAAAAGACACCTCGGTTAATTGTCATGTCAAAAATCGGCAGCGTTGCAAAAAGCAGTGAGGGCATTGAAGAATTACGCTCCGCGTCTCGGCTGACAGGAACGAGATGTGTACTGTCAGTCAAACGCTTCAGCAAAATCAGCAAGTGTGCGGTTGCCCCCAGTGGGAGTGAATTATAAGAGGCGTACTATCTATTTATCGTAAAATCCATAATGACAGATGCAATCTATCACTATTCCATTTACGCGTATAAAAATGCATTCAATTTAAATGCAAACGCTTGGACATCTCTGGATCTTATCGAATATGAGCCTGCAAGCTGCGCTCTACAGCCGCGGTGTCAGCGTCACGATAGGCGTTATCAGTTCACCCATCGAAATGCCACCGTGCTGGAACCCTCCTTGAAACTGCCGTTTATACTTATAAAAATCGTTCGGATAGACGAAATAATAATCGTCTTTTGCGAGAATATAGTCCTTACTTTTAGTCTCTGCGGGCAGCCGATAATCCTGTGGGTTGCGAAGATAGACCGCATCGCCCTCTTCGCACCCTAAGTTAGCACCGATCTTAAATCGTAGGCTGGTCGTCGTCTCGCGATTTCCAAAAGCAGGCGTTGCGCGATTGCAGAAGACGGAGCCGTGGTCGCTTGTGAGCACGACAGTCGCCTTTTGTGCCGCAATGATGCGCAAAATATCAAAAAGTACAGAATGTGAAAACCACGAATGTGCCAAGGTACGGAATGCTGCCTCGTCAGGCGCAAGCTGCTGTAGGACATCCGATTGTGAACGTTGATGCGTCAAGATATCAATGAAGTTGATAACCAAAGCTGAGAGACTCGTGCGCTTCGTTGCCGCCACCCGCTTCTTATATGTGTTCCCACCACGCGCATCGAAAATCTTGAAATATTGGAGTCCCGGCTTCAACTTGATGCCCCTACGTTCAAGATGGGCTTCAAGGAACTGCCGTTCATAGCGATTTGTGCTGGTGCTCCCATCAGATTCCTCCTGCCAATACTGCGGATAGCGTTCGGCGAGCTCTGCCGGAAACAACCCACTAAACAACGCATTTCGCGAATACATTGTTGCACTCGGCAAAATTGAAAAAGTATATTGGCGATCAATGGAAAAATAAGGGTACAGCAGCGGTTCAACCGCCAGCCAATGATCTAAGCGGAAGCAGTCAACCACAATAAAATAGACAGATTTTCCTGCTTGAAGTTGGGGGATAACATGCCGGTCTAAAACATTTACTGAGAGAGGTGGGGCGTCTGGGCTGCCTGCGACCCAGTCACGATAATTTGCCGCGACAAAATCGGAGAACTCCGTATTGCACTCTTTTTTCTGGGCAAGGTGGGTTTCCTCCAACCCGCCTTCAGCCAATCGTTCAGAGACTAAATCCCATTGCAATAGTTTAACATAGATGTCAACCCAGTCTTTCCAATTAGGTGCCGAGTCCTTCAGCGCGCGTATTTCATTGAAGTCCGCGGTGTACCGATTCGGAATTTGATCCACGACTATCTGCGGTTGATCAAGTATGCGTTTTAAGGTTGAAGCAATTTGGGCTACACCGATAGGTTTTACCAAAAAATCGGTTACCTGTTTACCGAGAGCTACTTCGACAAACTGTTCATCACTGGATTGAGTGACAAGAACGACGGGGATTCGCGGGTCAATAGCGCGGATAGCATCAAGCGTCGCCATGCCATCTTTACCGGGCATGACCTGGTCAAGAAGGATTGCACTGTACTGTGTATCGCCATTTGTTAAAAGCGCGATCCCATCCTCACCATTCGTGGCGGGTGTGACTGTATAACCGCGTTCGCGTAGCACGTGGATATGCGGTTGTAACGCTTCTATTTCATCATCAATCCATAAGATCTGGTGTGCTTGTGACATACTTAAGTTTACATAACCTGCCAATCGCAACACATCACCAATTCTCAACGTATGTTAGGCAGAAGGGGTATTCGTGCTTAACTAACAACGCCGGTTAATTGGGTGCTATGCGACGGGCAACCGAATTTCAAAAGTCGTTCCTTCAGGACTCGTTTTAACAATACGAATGCGTCCATGATGATACTCACGGATAATGCGTTGGACAACAGTTAATCCGAGTCCCCAACCGTGCGCCTTAGTAGACATCCCCGGTTCAAAGATTTTTCGCTGATTTTCACGGGCTATGCCGCTTCCATTGTCGGCATACCGTATAACAATATCGCCAGAGCGTTTATCGTGCGTCGCTTCAATCTGAATCCATCCGTCTGCTTTATCCATAGCATCCAGCGAGTTGCGAATTAAGTTTTCAAACACCCAGTGCAACAACTGCGCATTTGCAAGGATGGACAGTATTTCGTGCGGTATCAATCGAATTTCAACGCGGCGACTAATATGCGGCAGCCGTCTTTCAAAGTAGATTCGAACTTCCTGAAAAATATCATCCAAATTAACTTCGGTTCGGGGAGGTTGGGTACCGATCATACCGAAGCGAGCGGTCGTTTTCTGCAAACGCTCAAGATCATTTTGCATACTCTCGGCAAGCTCAGCAAGTGTTGCATCGGTTGTCTCTTTGCTGCGCTCATGCAAGAGTTCCGTCCATGCCAACAATGACGAGATCGGTGT
The DNA here is from genome assembly GCA_958295815.1 of Candidatus Poribacteria bacterium. GTDB lineage: Bacteria > Poribacteria > WGA-4E > WGA-4E > WGA-3G > WGA-3G. Next base: position 4,152,618 of record OY282374.1, read on the forward strand.
TCCGAGTTGATGTGCAGTCTCTTTGGCTAAGCCTCCCCAAATTGCCGAATGTTCGTAAGATTTTATCCGTTGATAGACTAAGAAACAGACGACACCAAATGCTAATAAGACTATCGGAACTATGAAGGGCACTATTAACCCGTAGTATGGCTTACTTTCATAATAGAAGTAGCCGTCGTGCCATTCGGGTGTCGTCTCAATCACAGAGGATGCCTGTGCGTTCTGAATAAAGATTTCTGCGCGTTCGCGTTCCTGAGTTGTTGCTGCATCGGCGGTAATAACATCGCCCCATATCTGCCACTTCTGTGGTGCCCTCGTGGTATCCGCTATCACAAACGGCAGGTGTTCCATTTCGCTGGGTGCAGCATCACCATAGTAGATATACCCTTTTAACTGCCGATCTTCGAGGAGCATCGGTATTTCACGTGGCTTATTCTTCTTTCCCATCCGTGCCAATGTTGACTGCAACAAGGCATTCTCATCTTCTGTTAACGAAATTTCCTGATTTTGGTTGACCTGTATATCCAAACTGTCGACCTTCGCGTCTAAATTTAGGTCAACTCCTCGCGTGATTAAAACGTTTCCTTTTTCATCCGTGATAATGAATGAAAATGCACGTGCTCGCTCTTCGGCGAATGACTTCTTGACAATCTCTATCAACTTTAACTGAAACTCCCGGTCTTCGACACTGGGGAGTTCCGCTGCCAGATCGGCAAAAATGTCTATCTGTGCATCTATATCGGCGTTCAATTGTGAGATTTGCTGGTTATAATAGACAAATCCAAACACCAGCATGCCGAGTCCAACGATGAAATACACGATTATTAGACGGGTGGTCGTATACCCTGGAATAATTCGACGATTCAGGCGCACCTTCGTATTCCTCCGTACACATCAGACGCAACATACCTACATGTTAATGGTACCACTTTTGAGAGGAAATTGCAAGCCTATTTTGACCTTCGCGTGTTTTTGCAACCTAATTCTCGTTCATAATTCCTATTTGCAACACGTTCTTTTACTTACTGGTGTTGTTTCTATCTATACCCTTTTGTTCCGACGAAACAACATATCAATTGACTTTTTTCAATAAATCGCGTAAAATGAAATTTTAAGGTCATAAGACAGAGGTCCTATATTCAGCACCCGTTTAAAGCAAACAACTACGGGCACTGGAACACGATCGTAACCTATTTTGGAAATAATGAAATTTTCATAATAAAACAGAAAACAACTTAAAAATGGGAAAACTTGATGCTCAAAGCGATTACATTCGATTTTTGGCAGACCCTTTATGCGGACTCTGATGAAAACTGGCAAAAACGTCAAGTGATACGTACTAAAAAGTGTCACGCGTATTTAGAAAGTCGTGGCTATGCTTGTGGGTTAGATGATGTAGGCTTCGGGCTTGAAGAAGCATACAACTTAGTAAATACCCTATGGCATCAACACAAAGGTATATCCGTCCATCAATGCATGGTTCGGTTTGCAGAGGTCCTGCAGATTCAGCTTGAAGAGACAGATTTGGATCATCTGGTCGCGTGCCTTGGGGCGGCTTTTTTAGAGTCACCGCCGATTATGATAGCAAATGTCAAACCTGTCGTTTCCCGGTTGAGCGAAAATTACCCACTCGGAATTATCTCAGATTCAGCACTGACCCCAGGGAGTTTTGCGCGGCAACTGATGGACCAGCACGGTATCCTACAATTTTTTACGGTATTCACGTTCTCCGACGAAACCGAGCACACAAAACCTCAAGCCCCCCAATTCCACGCAACCATAGCACAACTGAACGCCGAACCAGAAGAAGCAGTGCATATCGGCGACATTTTCCGAACAGATATCGTCGGTGCGAAAAACGCCGGGATGAAGGCAATTCGCTTCACAGGCTTTAATAAAACAGAGACAAATGATACGCTTAGCGATGCCGTTGTTGACGACTATCGGCAACTCGAAACGGTTATCGCTGAACTTTTTTCAAAATAAAAAACATCATGGAGGAAAAAATGGCAAACGTATTGGTTACCGGTGGTACTGGTTTCATCGGAAGTCGAGTCTGTGATGCCCTCCACCAAAAAGGCGATGCCGTCTATGTGTTATCCCGCAATCCAGCACGCGCGGAAAATAAATTACGCGCATCAAAAGCAATCTACGGTTGGAACCCAGAAACCGAAAAACTGCCTACAGAAGCTACATCAAATATAAATGCCGTAATTCATCTGGCAGGTGAAACCATCGCCGGTAGATGGAATGCTGAAAAGAAACGGAAAATACGGGACAGTCGGATCCTTTCCACACAAAACCTCGTCGCTTCGCTCGCCGATACTGACTCCAAACCTGATGCGCTTATCTGTGCATCAGCAATCGGATATTATGGCGGTAACGGCAACGAGAGTCTTACAGAGGCATCGCCTGCAGGCGCGGATTACCTCGCCGAAGTCTGCGAAGAATGGGAAACGGAAGCCCAAAAAGCAAGTGAGCTTGGCATTCGGGTTGTCACGGTTCGTATTGGGCTTGTGCTTGGGTTAGGCGGCGGTCTCCTTCAACAGGTGCTACCCCCTTTTAAGATGGGTGTCGGTGGCATACTCGGCAACGGCAAGCAGTGGATGTCTTGGATTCATATCGACGATGTCGTAGGTATCGTGCTGCACGCGCTGGAGAGTAGCCAGATCCATGGTGCCTTGAATGCGACTGCCCCAACTCCAGTCAGGAACACAGAATTCACCAAAACACTCGGCGGAGTACTCAGACGACCCACTCTGTTTCCAGTCCCTGTTTTTGGATTAAAACTAATGATGGGTGAATTTGCGGACTTCATTGTACTCAGCCAGAACGTCATTCCAGAGAGAACCGAGGCGAGCGGTTACGAATTTTACTATCGGACGCTTGAGTCTGCTCTCAACGCCTTGTTATAAGTAATCTAACAGCGCGCAGGTTGGGGTGAACGGAAGCTTACTAAAAACCATAGATAACAAATAATTCTCAAGGTTCATACAGCACCTGAAATCACCAAAACACCAGTGAAACCCAACACATTCTCACACTTGCAGCGTTTGGATTGTTGGGTTTTGCACTATCTATAGAAAGAACGTATGAAGATTCGCGATGTTGTGCTTTCTGCGTATGGAAAAGCATCAAGTGTTCCCTCCCCAGTTAATCAATTAATGACCGATTTTGCTGTCGGTTTTCGAGATGAATATGACATCAACCTCGGTGTCGGATATGTTAATGAACAGACAATTCCGCACCAACAGATCCAACTCGCCTGCGAAAAAGTGCTCGCTCACCCCAAAAAGTATCGCGCTGCCCTCAATTACGGCGGCGCACAGGGTTCGCCAAACCTTATCAAGTCACTCAGAAGGTTCCACATTGAAAACCGAATCGGCGGTATAACCGAACAGACTTTGGACAACCGAGATATCGTTATCGGCGCGAACGGCGCGACGAGTCTGTTGGAGAGCATCACGCATCTTCTTCCTGCTGGCATTGTGCTCACCGCAGACCCGATGTATTACATTTACTGTAACGACTTAGAGCGAAAAGGTTTCACCGTTATAGCGATACCCGAAGATGACGAGGGGATTAACACCAAACTTCTGAAGGCAAAACTCGCAGCACTCGGTGACGAACGAGAAGCCATTCGCTTCTTCTATATCGTGACGGTTAACAACCCAACCTGCACAATTCTGTCCAATAACCGTAAGCGAGAACTGGTTGACACCGTTACGCAACTTTCACACGAAGTTGGACGGAAAGTCCCACTCTTTTTCGACAATGCCTATAGCGACCTTGTGCACGACAGTACCGTCGAACCTCTGGGATCCGCGCTCTGCTATGACAAACTCGGTATTGTCCATGAGATCGGCACGTTGTCAAAAATTCTCGCACCAGGATTACGCATCGGTTACCTCATCGGACCCAAGGGACCCTTCCTAAACAGCATCGTCCAACGCACGAGTGATATAGGCTTCAGCGCACCGTTAATCAATCAGGAAATTGCAAGTTATCTGCTCGACCACAACATCGAAGCGCAAATTGAAAAGGTCAATAAAGGATACCTCCATAAGGCAAAAGCAGTCAAAAACTGGATAACAGAATTACTCGGCGACAATGTTCAGGAGTGCCGAGGTGGAAGTGCTGGGTTCTACTATTACCTGACCCTGAAACAGACGACAACCGGGGCGACCTCTGATTTTTTTAAGTTTTTGACGCGAACGACTGGACAGGAAGAAGTTGATGGACCTTTAGACACCCAACATCCAAAGGTGATTTACATTCCCGGTGAACACTGTGTTCATCCAAGCGGCGAGATGGTCGAAGTTGGAAAACGACAGTTCCGTATATCTTATGGATTTGAGGAACTCCCACAGATCCAAACTGCATTGGAACTCATGAAATCTGCGTTAGCCTATAGCAAAAACAGGCAAACCTGTAATCTCCTATAGACGCGTTTTGCATAGCGCGTTTCCACTAGAAATCATCAAAAAGGAAATTGGAAATACGATTGTAGGCTAAAGTTGTGTGAATGGGTGGCGGCGATTCATTATATATTGATTCGCCAGTTCGGCGGGCATTTTTGGGGTAACGTGAATTTAAAAAGACTGTGCTGGTGTCTTTCCTGTGTCATGTTCTTTTATCTATACAAGTTGTGTTTGCACAATTTCTACGACAGCACCCAGAGCTTCTAATTGTTTCTTCGCGCTTTTAGCTTCTGCATGGCTCATCCGCTTTTGAATAACGACTGGGGCAGATTCAACCAGTTCCTTCGTTTCTCGTAATCCAAACCCAGTAATGGAACGAACCTTCTTAACAACAAGCATCTTTTGAGATCCGAAATCTTTCAGCTGCACATCAAACGTTGCGCCATTAGGAAAAGACGAACTCTCTAATCCGCTTGCTGCTTCATTAGTTCGCTCAAGATGTTCCTCAATCTTATCCAATCTTTTTCTAACAACCTTGAGCTCCCTGTACACTTCCAAGAGATAATAGCAAACCATACCAACTAAAACAGTGAAAATGCCACGAAGCAGCAAACTGAAATCCATTACCCTATCCTTCTCTAATGGATGCGACTATTGGAGATGTCCCTTACCTACCACCGCACTTGGCAGAATTCTTCATAGTCAATCAGTTCGTGGATAGTAGGATTCTCACCACACATCGGGCATCCCTCATCTTGACGGAGTTTCAGCCTTCTGAAATCCATCGTCAGGGCATTGAAAAGTAGAAGGTCTCCGATTAACGGTTCGCCGATATCCAGCAGGACTTTAATCGCTTCAACGGCTTGGATTGTCCCGATAATACCGGGTAATACGCCAAAGACACCTGCTTCTTGGCAGCTTGGCACCATACCGGGTGGCGGTGGTTCGGGATAGAGGCATCGGTAACAGGGTCCCTTGCCTGGGTAAAAGACGGTGACCTGTCCTTCAAACTGGAAGATACTTCCATGGACAATCGGTTTGCCTAACATAACGGAGGCGTCGTTGAGGAGGTAGCGCGTCGGTAAGTTATCGCATCCGTCCACAATTAAGTCGTATTGTTCGAGAATCTGGAAGGCGTTTTCCGATGTGATGCGTTCATTGTAAGGGATCACCTTGACATCCGGGTTCATCTCTGCGATAGAGGCTTCCGCGGATTTTGTCTTCGGGATACCGATGTCGCTGGTACCGTGTAAAATTTGCCGTTGCAAATTGCTGAGGTCAACGACATCATCATCAATGATACCGAGTGTGCCGACGCCTGCAGCAGCGAGATACACACCAACCGGGGATCCGAGTCCACCGGCACCAATGAGTAGCACCTTCGATTCCAGCAGCCGCGTCTGTCCCATCCCGCCGACCTCTTTGAGGATGATGTGCCGACTGTAGCGTTCAATCTGTTCGTTGCTGAAATTAAACATCTATCTTACCCTCCGAGATTGGCAAGGAGTTCTGAAATCGGTTTATCTGAATTTGCCGAGATCCGTAAGGCAAAGCGTTCGCGGGGATCTTCAGAGGTGCGTTCCACCGTGAAGTCGTCTCCACCATACATCTGTTCAAGGACGGGTGCGAGTTCTGCCTGAATCGAAGCTGCGATTTCCGGTGTATTCGGTGCGATATGTCGGTTGTTTATCATAAACAGGAGATCTGCGCCGTTGAAATGCACGGCATTTTCCAACTCCGCCGATGCTTCAAGGAGTTCGCATTTAGAGAGCACCTCTGTGAGTGCTTCGCGAATCTTTTCAGCGTTTTCCCCATCAATCGCATGCTTTCGATTGTAGAGAAATCCAGGCTGATGGTAAGCACTGTCAATACTGTAATTGGCTTGCTTCAAAATCAGCAGTACACCCGGTCCTGCATCGACATGTGAATAGTCGGCATAGTTCAAGTAGTCGTCTGAATCAGCTTCCTCCATCCAGCGGTTGAAGACCTTGATGAAGTTCGTGTAGTTGATTTCGCTATCTTCGGTTGTGAAAACCTTAACATTAATCTGTTGTAGATCCATTCTGCTAAAAAATTTCCTTTCGTGGGTAACAAGAGGGTTGAGTACAAATCCGTTCTACATAGTTATTCATTTTCTCCACGAGTATATTGCATCGCAGCCAGCACCATCAGTGTAACTTACTGAATGTTTGTGGTGTTCACAGCACTGGTCGTCGTTGAATTCATCACACTTTGTTTTTTTCAATTATACTGTAAATTGGCAGGAAAGTCAATTTATTGTAACGAAGTCGGGCTTTCTGCGACGTGTGCCGATGCGTTTCGCGCCTCCAACTCGTCCGTATCGGTTTCAAGGTTGGAGTTCTTGTGGGCACGAGGCTTGATCGAAAGTTGATAACCGAGCGCGCTAAGGACTGTTCCAAGAACGTCAAGTAGGGACGGACCATCGTCGGATAGCACTTTTGAAAGCACTTCTGGATCCATATCGGTCTGCTTTGCCAGTTCAGAAACCCCGCCTTGTGCCTCAACAACCGTTTGGAGTGCCCTCAGAACCACCGTACAGTTTCCATCAATTTGATAGTCGTCAAGAATTGCTTGGAGATAGCCAATCGCCCTCTCACGATCAGCAAGTTTTTCGATGAGGTACTCGCGCCATATTCCCATTTTTCGCATTAGCGCATCTCCTTGTATTCCAACCAATAAATTTTTGCCCGCTCAATGTCGCGCGTCTGTGATGATTTGTCACCACCACAGAGTAGAAGAATGATCGTATTACCTACCTGCCCAAAATAGATTCGGTAGCCTGCTCCAAAGTGAAGACGTAGCTCAAAAACACCTTTACCAACAACTCGACAATCACTAAAATTACCATCTTCAAGCCGTTCAAGCCGTGCCAAAATCCGGTCTTGCATACTTGTATCTTGAATTGACTCCAACCATTCGGTAAAAGGTCGCCGCCCGTTTGGAAGGCAATAGATTTGGATTTCTCGTGGATGTACATCACGCATTACAGATTAATTCATTCTCCTGTACAACCTCGATAATCCGCTATTTTGCACAGTGTAGCTATTGAAAAAAATTAGGGCGTTTGCTTGCCCACACCCGTCCGGACGCGGGCAGCAATCGCCAGTAGTGTGAAACTCAGTTACAATGAACAGAAATCCTGAAATTTACTCACCCTTGCGAACAGTAAGGCGGTAGTGCTTTCCAACCTTCTTAGTGTCAACGACTTCGTGTCCATCGTTGGTCAGACTCACTGGGACGTTCTGAATCGGTTCACCGTCATCAATGGTAACCTCAAGAAGCTGACCGAGATCCATCGTCTCCAAGCGGATTTTTGCTTGGACGTAGTTGAACGGACAGGCGACACCTTTGAGATCGAGGCTATCAACGATTTCTTCAACGGGTTTCGTCTTTTTGACAACCCTTGGCTTCCGTGCTGAACGGCGCGAGCGACGTGCTTTGCGACGGCTCTCTTCCTCTTCCTCTTCCTTAATGCGCATACGATTATACACGTTATGCGATTCTTCTACGAAGAGTGTGGCTTCTTCTACGCGGCGGTGCGCTAACTCGTGGTCGAAAGTAGAACTATCTTCTTCCGTTGCCTTGAAGATATGTGCACCATAACCGGGGAAGAAGTTACCCGGCTCGAAGAAATGGGTCCGGAATTCGTTGACAGTGGTTGCATCGTCAATATACTGCAACCCTACCGTCGTCAAGATGCCGTCGGCGGCTCTGATCATTGCATTAAAAGCCCCCTCGGCGGAATCCTGATATTCACCCTTCTCTAAGTTCAAGCCAGATTCATAGATAAGCCGATCTGCTTCCTCTAACTTCATGGAGACAAGTGCGACTACCTCTCCTGCACACTCACCGACACCGGTTTTGAGTTGGTAATCTTTCGTGTCGCCAGTGTCCACATAATACTCTGGAGCTTCCTCATAAGACGGAATCTTATCGTATTTGGACAAGATCTGCTTGATCTCCGCCTTACCGAGCCGTCCGACATAGTCGGTGAAAGACTCTTCGTCATTCCGTTCAGCTGTGTACTTCCCAGTCAACTCTTCGATAAACGCCGGGATAAACTTGCCGTGGATTTTACCAGTAGCAAGTCCGTAGGAACTGGCGTTCTCGATCATGTGTCCACCGAGTAGCACCTGATAGTAAGGCGCGATATGTTCACCCATGCGTCGGGAAGAACCGAAGAAACCAATATTCGCAATATGATGCTGTCCGCAGGAATTCGGACATCCGCTAATCTTAATCCGAAAATCTTTGATTTCATTCTGCACACCGGTTTCAATGAAATGATTCCGCAAGTGCGCTGCCAGACCACGTGAAGAAGAGACACCGAGTTTACAGGAGTCAGTGCCTGGACATGCAGTAATATCAACCATAGATTCTGCGCCAGCGTCGCCGAGACCGATCGCCTTCAGTTCGCGATAGAGCGCGGGGAGATCCGTCATCGTCACCCAACGGAGAACGATGTTCTGTTCGACTGTGGCACGAATGGTGTCTTTCACATATTTCCGAGAAATATCTGCCAAAACACGCGTCTGATCTGAGGTAATATCCCCAAGAGGTAACGTAATCGTTACAAAAGCGTAACCTGGTTGACTCTGTAACTGCACATTAGATTGATACCACTCTTCAAACCCTTCGGGTTTCACTGTGCCGTTGAGCTGCGTCGGTGCTTTGAGAGGACTCTCATCGTAAGCGTCGAGATTGTCTAAATATGCTGTCCATACCGGATCGTGACGTAGCGTAGCCCGATCTTCAAGCACCAGTCTACGGAATTCCTCAATGCCGTATTTGGCGATGACAAACTTTAAACGAGCCTTATTTCGATTTCTGCGTTCACCTAAACGGGTGAAGACTCTGCAAATTGATTGTGAAATCGGGAGGAGTTCCTCTGCGGAGACAAAATCGTCAAAGATTTTCGCTTGATGCGGAACTGCACCGAGACCGCCGCCAACGTAGAGTTTAAAACCGCGTTTGACTTCACCGTCCACCTCTTTGACGGCAGCGACTGCACCGATGTCGTGCATGTTTGCTAAACCGCAAGCGTGTTCTTCACATCCAGAAAACGCAATTTTGAACTTACGACCAAAATCTTGGGCATCTGGGTGCCCCAAAAGGAATGCAGACAACGCCTTAGAGTAGGGCGTTACGTCAAAGGTCTCATCTTGGCACACACCACTGAGAGGACACGCTGTGACGTTTCGCACAACATTACCGCACGCTTCTTTTGTGGTAATGTCAACGCTCGCAAGACGGCGCATCAGTTCAGGCGTGTTGTTGATGTCCACATAGTGGTATTGTACATCTTGGCGGGTCGTAATGTGGATGATGTTGTCGGAAAATTCTTCGCCGACATCCGCAAGCATTTCAAGCTGCGCTGCTGTGAGTCCGCCAAATGGGATTTTGACACGGATCATCTGCGACCGATCATCGCGTTGTCCGTAAACCCCGTGTCGAAGTCTAAACTCGGTAAAGAGGGTCTCTTCCACCTGACCGGCTTGGACCCGACCGAGTTGAATCTCATAAATTTCAATTTCGCGGGCAACATCCGACGGGATAGCAGATGCATCGTAAGCGCCCGCGTATTCAGTAGCCATTCTATACTCCTTGTAATAACCTCAGATTCATAGTATGCGTTGATTGATGTCCGATTGCTTCTATTTAGGCGAAGCTTGCAAGCCAATATTGCAGAGTATCCGTCATTAGAAACCTTATTAAATAGTACAGTATACTATATAATGCAATAAAAAGCAAGCCCAATCTTCTATTTTAACTTTCTGGCGCATCTCCCCAATCTGGAACTGGTAACAACTCACCATCACGTAGCGCAGACTGATGTGCGACAAATCCGGGGGCACAGTATCGAACCGCTTCCCAAACGTTGACACGCGGTAATCGCTGGCGATTGACAGCATCAACAAACTCGTGGACGAGATAGGCATGAGAACCGCCATGTCCACCGAGATCTGCCACCAATGCCTCTGGAAGGTCCTCGTGCAATCTTGAAGGTTCGACGCTCTCTCGTCCGTTTTTACCTGCCCAAACACTGCCCGCGAGGCTCTGCTCGTAACTACCTTCTGTTCCGTAAATACCGCTGACGCGCTCGGATCCAGGGTGTCCAATTCGTCGAAACTCACAGATTTGCATGGTCGCCCCATTGCTCATTGTGAAAAGCCCGACTTCATTAGAAAACGGGTTCTTGTGAATGGTATCCTCGCGAAACCAGTCGTCGTTTGGATAGACATATCCTTGTGCTGAAACCGATGTTGCGTATGCCTTCATAACGGAGATTGGAAAACAGGTCGAATGCGTCGGATAGTGCATCGGAATGCCGCCAGTCTTATCTCGACCCCACTGGACACCCCACCGATTTTTCGCTACGTCGTAGAGTCCGTGGTCCATGTCGTGAAAATATTCAGCGCGGCAGTGAACGAACTCACCGAACGCGCCTTCTGCCGCTTTCTGACGACAAAATGCCGTCTCTGGTCGAAAATAACTCGTCTCGCCGTTCATATAAATCATCCCTGTCCGCTCAACGGTTCTGACGAGTGCCTCACACTCATCTAAAGATGCAGCGGCGGGGACAGCGGTATAGACGTGCTTGCCCGATTCCATTGCTTGAATCGCTTGCGGGGCGTGCATCCAATGCTGAGTGATAATCACGAGCGCGTCTAAATCCGATTTGCAGATTTCATCAAGACTTGAATACGTCTCAGAAATCTCAAACTGCTCTGCTCGCTTAGACAATCTGTCGGATCGCAAATCACACAGCGCGAGTCGATCTACATCTGGATGCGATTTATATGATTGGATGAACGACGGTCCGAACATCCCCAAGCCTACCATTCCGACACTGATACCCATCTGTTTTTCCTCCTCCAGGACTATTAATGACTCAGAAAATAGCATGTACTTGGATTGCTGTCAAGCATATTTTCAAAGATATATATTGACAAAACTACGGATCCGCTTATAATGAAGATATAAAATCTGCTGTAGTGTATTACTTGCAAAGGTATATTCAGATTGCGAGTTCCCCGCTACAGGCAAGATCAAACTGCATCTATTGGAAGGAATCTAAAATGGCATTAAAAGTTGGCGTTGTCGGCATGAGCGGCATTGGAAATAATCACGCGAATTGCCACGCGAATGACGACTTAGCGGAATTGGTTGCGGTGTGCGATATTGTGAAAGAACGTGCGGATAGTGCCGCAGAGCGTCTCGGCGTGAAGGCATATTATCGTTTAGCCGATATGATTGATGGCGAACCCGATCTGGACATCGTAGACGTTGGCACCGGTGGGAATGAGAATGGCAGTTGGCACTATGAACCGACGATGGAGGCGTTGGAGAAAGGAAAGCATGTGCTCGTCGAGAAACCTATTTCCAACGACATCGGGCAAGCACGGGAGATGGTAGCGAAAGCCACAGAAGAAGATCTCTATCTCGGCTGTAACCTGAACCACTATTTCACACCGCCCGCGGAGCAAGCGAAAAAATACATTGAGGATGGACACATTGGGGAAATGGTCTACTGTCTTCACAAAATGGGATTTGCTGGTGGTGAATTCAACTATAGTTATTCAAAAGCCCCACGTTCCGATGGATTCCCCTATTTCCACGTGAAAGCTTTTCTGTCACACCCCTTCAGTGTGATGCGTCATTTCTGTGGCGACGTGACGCACGTGCAAGCCTTTATGGAACGTCCGCACTTCAGGCGCGACGCAGGAGATCTGATGGTCTCTATTAACGGTATCCATCTCCGATTTGAGAACGGATGTATCGGCTACTTACTGAGCCAACGTGGCGACGCGACATTCGGTCTCGGTGGCTGGTGGAGTGTTGAACTTGCTGGCACGCGCGGCACGTTCTGCATCGAAAACTGCATTGAGAAGGTAACATATTGGCCCTCTCCCGGTGCCCCCGATTTCCCTGACACAGAACCGATTGTCACCGAATCCGGCATCAGCGACTTCGGTGAGACGTTCCCACTTCGGATTCACGCGTTTTTAGAGGACATCACAAACGGTGTTCCAAGAGAGCAGCTGCGTGCCTCTGGTAGAGATGCCCTTGCAGCACTTGAATACACTTGGGCAGCCATTGAATCTTATGAGCAGGGCGGTATTTTGGTGCGTCCACAGCCGCTTCCGTCCCTAAAGGGCTAAGTATAGAACAGGCGGGGCAATATCTGCCCCTATGGAAGGAGAAAGTACATTTGAAATTAGGAGCAAATTCAGTGCTGTTCGGCGGTTACGACATGGAAACCGCCTTCAAACATATCGCCATGGCTGGCTACGATGGCATTGAACTTTCAGCAATCGACGGGATGAGCCAGCACCTCGTTCTCGCAAACTGGCAAGAACTCGCCGACGAAATCAAACGCCTCGCGAAAGACTATGAACTTGAGCTACTAGCAATGGAACAACCGTCACGCGACCCAGAGCGGATGGAACTCGCATTCCAAGCCGCAGCTGAGATAGGTGTCCCAATTATTAACTGCGGTCCCGGTGGCGCATCGGACGATGAATCCGCCTGGCCCGAAGTCATCGATTCACTTGGCAACCTCTCAGCACGTGCAGAACACTACGGCGTAACTCTCTGCGTCAAAGCACACGTCGGTGCCAGCATTTATAATACCTCGACAACGCTCCGTGTGATGGAAGAAATTTCATCGCCAGCGTTTGGTATCGACATGGACCCATCTCACATCCATCGTGCAGACGAAAATCCGGTTGAGGCAATCGCTGCAGTAGTTTCACGCGTGAAACATGTGCATATCCGAGATTGCAAGGGAACACAACGCGGTCCCGGTACTCCTGAATTGCAGGCGAACGGGCGAGGTGACGTTGATCTTGTTGGCTATATCCGTGTTTTGCACGAAAATGGCTACACCGGTCCGCTGAACCTCGAAGTCATCGGTGCGAAAGAGTATAGCTTAGCACAGTGTTGCACTATCGCAGCAGAATCGCGCGGTCACATGCAAGCGTGCTTGCAGGCGTGTGGCGCACGTTAACCAAAACACAGACCGCTCCTACTGAAGTCGGACCTCTGATAATGGGATTCCGCTGTTAAACATTTGCTCCGGTGGGAGCGGTTCTTCTACTTCTGCCAATCCACATAGCCACCGCCACGTGAGTTCACCTCTACGCCGATCGCGATAGGATTCCACCTCCGTGACATACGGATGTCTACCAGCATGTTGATAGGGCGGAATCTCATCGGAATCCCGCACCCAATCCCGCTTAGGCGTCGCTGTTCGGAAGTAGGAAAACTTAATCATCCCGCGCCTATCGGCATTGAGCTTCGGACCCGCCTTATGCCAGATACCGTAGCGAGTCATTGCGACAGTGCCCGCGGGAACCGTGAGGGAGAGTTGTCCGAGGATGTCGCCGTAATGCGCGATCGCCTCCCGATCCACGAGCCGATGATGTGAACCCGGCAATATCATCGTCGGTCCATCCTCAATTTTTACTGCTTTCGGGTAATAGTAGCACTGGAGATGCGTGATGCCGTACCCGTATTCCGTGAGCCCATCAGAGTGCCATGTCTGCCCACGGTGTGCAGCTTCAAACAGGTGATGGTGCGCACTCGTTGGCACAAGGAAATCTTCACCTAACAGCGAACGCACTACACCAGCAACTTCTGGATGTAGCAACACGTTTCGGCGAAATTCATCTGCCAGAACGAAATCGGTGAGACGTCCACCGGGCATAGATTCACATTCCCGATTGAAGTCCTCGTCAACGACACTTTCCAACGTAATATAGCCGTTATGGATAAATTCCATGACTTGGTGGTCATTTAGCGTCGGTTCAACATTAATCATTGTGTCTTTCCTTTATACGAGTTTCTCTAAAATAAACTCATAACCGAGATAGGCGTTGTCAACGTCCGTAAAGTTATAGAGTTCAGGACGCGGAAATTGGACGATCCGCCACCCATCGCTAACGGCGTCAAGCACTGAGGCATAAGGCGCATCTTGCGATGGTAATATGGGTTCATCTGGAACAGTTGCGTCGTACAATGCCCACCCACCAAGTGGGGAACGCAGATTTGTTGATTTGGAATAGAGGTAGAGGAGCAGCTGCTTTTGAGAATTCAAAGCGATTGTTACACCGCGTAGGTCAACTTCAGTCAACTCGCCTGTGTTGAGTTTTTTGATACAATTATCAAGCCATTCTTCTATTACTGGTTTCACACGAGTTCCCCCTTCATTACGATTGTTATGATTGTAGCAGAAAAATAAAAAATATGATATAATAGTTGATAGTTTGTAGAATCACAAGGAAAGGGTATTTATCATGAGATTGGAAGGAAAAGTTGCGATTGTCGCGGGTGCTGCCTGGGGTGGTATCGGCGCGGCGACTGCTTATAGGTTTGCTTGTGAAGGTGCAAAAGTGGTTGTCAACACGCGTCGTCGAGAAGAAAAACTTGCTGAAACCATAAATCGCATCCAAGATGCTGGTGGCGAAGCAGTCGGAATTATGGGTGATGTCGCCGATGAAACGACTTGGCAGAAACTTGTTGGAACCGCTTTGTCTAACTACGGCAAGATAACAACACTTGTTCATAATGCAGCACACTCTTACACTAAAAAAGCCATTGAATTTACGCGCGAAGAATGGAACGAAAGCCTGGGTGTAACACTTGGCGGTCCGTGGCTTGGTGCGAAGTATTGTATTCCCGAAATGATTCGTAATGGTGGCGGCACCTTAGTGTTCATCTCTACGGTTAACGCGACGATTACCAATCCAGGGTTCGGACTTTACGGTGCCGGAAAAGGCGGTTTGAACGCCCTGACCCGGAGCATCGCACTCGACTATGGCATGGAAGGCATCCGTGCCAATGCTATTGCCCCCGGACAGATTGTTGGAGAACGAGGCAGAGCCTCTCTCGCCGAAGATGAACTGGAGGAACAAGCCTCTCGTGACTGCTATCCAATCGGACGCTACGGGAAACCTGAAGATATTGCCAACGCTGCGCTCTTCTTAGCTTCCGATGAGGCAGACTTTGTTACCGGTATCGTGTTGACTGCTGATGGTGGCTTGACACTTCAATCACCAGAGGCACTCGTGCGCCCATCTTTCCGCCTCCGCTGGAGAGATGACATTCTCGTTCCTCAGCCAAAAAAGGATTCCTAAGCAAACATCAGAAAAAACGAAATTACAAACCCCACCTTCTAAAAAAGGCCTTTCGTTTGTTTTGAGGAGAAAAAAATGTGTGGACGATTCACCTTCGCAAGTGACACCGAAACGTTGCAACAGGCTTTCTTCGACTTTGAAGTGCCGATGAACTTGTCTCCACGCTACAACATCTCACCGACCCAAGATGTTGCTGTCATCGCGAATACGGAAACATCTCCAGAGGGTGGACAAGTAGAATTTTTTCACTGGGGACTCATCCCGTCTTGGGCAAAAGATCCAAGCATCGGAAACAGGATGATTAATGCGCGTTCGGAAACGCTCGCGGAAAAACCCTCTTTTCGGAGTGCCTACAAACGCAGACGATGTCTTATTTTGTCAGACGGCTACTACGAATGGCAAAAAATTCCCGGAGAGCGGCTTAAACAACCTGTCTACATCCGGCTTAAATCCGAGAAGCCCTTCGCACTTGCCGGATTATGGGAGATATGGCAGCCAAAGGATATGGAGGAACCAATTCGCTCCTGTACCATCATCACGTGTCCACCTAACATCTTGTTAGAGGAAATCCACCACAGGATGCCTGTGATTCTGCCGCAAGACGCCTACGCTGAGTGGCTTTCACCAGATGAACGATCAGCAGATACGCTCCAATCGCTCCTTATCCCCTATCCTGATGAAGAGATGGAGGCATACCCAGTGTCAAGGTTTGTCAATCGTCCTATGAATGACTCTCCAGAATGTATCGTCCCACTTGAGGATAATGACCCGCGTCTATTTTAGACTTAGCTGATGCGTTGTACCCCAGCGATTTGGGAGAACGCCATAAAAATAGGAAAGATATTATGTCAAAACCGAGCAAAGATCAGATGCTCTATATGTATCGCAAGATGGTAGAGATTCGCCAATTTGAAGAAGCCGCTGGCACGCTTTATCAGAGCGGTCAACTCCCCGGTTTCCTCCACCTCTATATTGGTGAAGAAGCCACGGCAGTCGGCGTGTGCGCACACCTACAAGATGACGATTACATCACAAGTACACATCGCGGGCACGGTCACCTCATTGCTAAGGGCGGTAAACGCGACCGGATGATGGCAGAACTGTTCGCTCGCACGACCGGCTACTGTAAAGGCAAAGGCGGTTCAATGCACATCGCCGATAAAGAGACCGGTATTCTGGGTGCTAACGGCGTCGTTGGTGCCGGTATTCCGCTTGCAGCGGGTGCCGCACTTTCAGCGAAACTCCGCGGTACGAGACAGGTTGCGGTCTCTTTCTTTGGTGATGGCGCGACGAACCAAGGTGTTTTCCATGAAACGCTTAACCTTGCCGCTGTATGGGACTTACCTGTTATTTTTATCTGTGAAAACAATAGATTTGGCATGGGAACACCGCAACGGGAACATCAGCGCGTAGTGGACATTGCCGCTGTCCGCGCCCCCGCCTATGATATGCCCGGTGCCACTGTTGATGGCAATAATGTGCTTAAGGTTTATGCTGCGGCAGACGAAGCCGTCACACGTGCACGCGATGGCGGCGGACCGACGCTCCTTAACTGCGATACCTATAGATTCCGTGGGCATCATATCGGGGACCCAGGGACCTCCTATCGCGACCGCGAAGAGGTGCAAGAGCAGGAACGGCTACGCGACCCCATTCGGAGACTCGCCGAAGTCCTGACCGAAAAAGAGGGTGTGAGCCAAGATGAGCTCTCGGCACTTGAAGAAGAACTCGCAAAAGAACTCGAAGAGGCACTTGAGTTTGCCAAGAACAGTCCTGAACCGCTTCCCGAAGATGCTCTGAACGATCTCTATGCTGGTTCAATTCAACCATGACGATAGCAACATAATTACGGGTTTACATCTGCTGGCGAGGTTTATAACCTCGCCGGTTTCAAAACCGACAGATAGTCCGAAGGTTTCAAACATGCATAGCGCAACTACGACAAAACAGATGTCACTATCAGAACTCGCGGAATGCAGAGAAAACCTTAAACGCCAATGGGAAAACCGCCGAGCCGATAAAGAATTGTTACAACGTGCGTGGGAGACAGCATATCGCGTTGCCAGCGTCCTTTATCAAAATTTCGGTGCAGCGAAAGTCGCTGTCTTCGGTTCTCTCGCTGAACACGGGTGCTTCACAAAAGCATCAGACATCGACATTGCCGTCTGGGGACTCTCAGATGTCCAGCAACGTGATGCCCGCTATGAAATCGCTAACTTGTGCTCTGAGTTCAAGATTGACCTGATTAATTTTGAAGCATCCACTGGACTTTTCCGTCAGCGGGTACAGCGTCAAGCGATCCCACTTAAAAATACCGACCCTGGCGTAGACAAGCAGATGCCTTATGAGCATCCGTATCTACCAACTATTCCTGCTCGAAACGCCACCATTTACCAGATGAATCAAATCAAACTTATTCAACGTATCACGGATGAACGCGCTAAAATAGAGCGAGTCGTCGCAAGTATTACAGAACTATTGCAAGAAATTGAAATTGCTGTGCCTCGTCACAGAAAATTCTTTGAAGAATTAACCGCTAAAAAACTCGTTGAGGTATACAGTGGCATTGAGCGGATTTTTGAGCGGATTGCCCGTGAGGTAGATATGCACACACCCACCGGGAACCAGTGGCATAACGACCTTCTTCAACAAATGGCAGAACGACGACCAGGACGTCCTCCCGTGATTGCTGAGAAAACGCTGCTGAGATTAAAAGAACTTTTAGACTTCCGACATAAAGTCAATAACATTTATGGCGACGAACTGATTTATGAAAAAGCTGAGGAACATGCAAAGCCGATTGCGGAACTATTCACAGTAGTTTCTGAAGAACTGAACAGATTCATTGCTTTTTTAACCGAAACCTAAGGCACTCATGAGAGAAGATGAACGCCCAAGATCGCACGGGGTCACATGGAAGTCTGTCGCCATTACGCTCGTGCTGATCCCGTTTAATTTCTACTGGATCATCGCGGGCGAAGTCGGACTCGTCGGTTATGCGTTGAATACGTATGCGGTCCCCTTTTACAACGTCGTCTTCGTCGTATTCGCTTTTACCCTCCTCAATCTTACGCTTCGCCGCCGCTTATTCACCGATGCGGAACTCCTCACAATATACATTTTACTCAGTACAGCATGCGCTTTTCCCTCCATCACGCTGATGACGATCCTCGTCACGACTGTCGGACACGCTTTCTGGTTCGCAACCCCCGAAAATGAGTGGAAGCAGCTTTTTTGGGACTATCTTCCAAAATGGCTTCTCGTTGATGACCCAAAAGTGTTGGCGGGTTACTATGTAGGCGAATCCAACCTCTCCACACTGGATATTCTCAGTGCGTGGATAGTACCAACACTATCTTGGGCAGGCTTCATGACGGTTTTGGTCCTCGTGATGTTGTGTATCAACGTTGTCCTGCGAAAACAGTGGGTAGAACGCGAACGCCTCGCCTATCCAATCACACAGATCGCGTTCCACGTCACCCATAACACGAAATCGCTATTTTCACACCGTATTACATGGCTCGGATTCGGGATTGCAGCCTCTATTGCGATCCTCAACGGCTTTAGTTTTCTGTTTCCGACCCTTCCGACTTTACCAATCAAGCGGATCGGCGGTTGGCGCGGCTTTGGGCACCTGTTCACAGAAAAGCCGTGGAATGCCATCGGCGGCATTAGTATGTCCTACTATCCATTCGTCATCGGACTGGGACTTTTGATGCCGTTAGACCTTTCCTTCTCCAGTTGGTTCTTCTTTTTCTTCTACAAGGCACAATTAGTCCTGACAAGTGCCGTTGGACTCTCCAGTCTACCCGGATTCCCATATATTGATCGGCAGTGCTTCGGTGCCGCCATTGGGATTTTCATTTCTGTATTAGTGCTGAATCTACGCCATCTTCGCGGCGTTTTCCGCATAGCGCGACACCGTACGGGTGAAGATGACGACGAACCGATTCCATACAGATTCGCGCTGTGGGGTATTGTTGTAGGACTCGCAATTCTTTTTATTTTCTCCAAACGCATCGGCATGTCGCTCTGGTTAATCCCACTGTTTTTTGCAATCTATTTTATCATAGTTCTCGTGCTGACACGGATGCGCGCCGAACAGGGGTTCCCTGTGCATGCAATGGAAAACATGCCGAACCATCATATCCTCGTTGACGGTTTCGGCACACGGATGTTAGGCACAAACAATCTCGTTGCTCTAACGCTCTACCGTTGGTTCAATCGGAGTTACACAAGCAACCCGATGCCGCACCAGTTAGAGGGTTTCAAACTCTCAGAGCGTTCCAGTATTGCACCAAGACGCTTGTTCTTCGCGCTGTTAGGCGTTTCAGCGTTTGCCGCCGTGACGGTATTCGGCGTTATTCTCTATATCTTCTATACATACGGTGCGTTGAACATGGGCGGTGGCAGCGGTTGGGCAACCGGTTTCGGAGGACGCGTCTTCAACGGACTTCAAGGTTGGCTCTATTACCCCACAGAACCGAATTTCTACGCCACCGGCGGCATTGTGTTTGGCTTACTCTTTTCAACCCTCTTGATGTTTATGCGGGCGCGTTTCTTCTGGTGGCCCTTTCACCCGATTGGATTTGTCGTTTCAAGCGATTGGGGCATGCGGTATCTGTGGAGTTGTATGTTGGTGAGTTCGATTATCAAGTGGAGTGTCTTGAAAATTGGAGGACCGCGAGCATCACAGCAGCTGGTGATGTTCGCGATTGGGTTGATGCTGGGCGATTTTACGGTAGGTGGTATCTGGAGCCTTGTCAGTGTAGTGACACAACAACCGATGTATAATTTCTGGCCTTAAGGTCAAAATGGTGCCTTTATATATGCCTCTGATTTAGGGATTTTAATTTGAGAAATCGCTAGAAATGTGCTACAATTCAATATCAATTGGGAAGATATACTGGAATGGATTTTGAAATTATTGGAGAAATCACGCAAATTGAAACAATTAGTAGCGGCAGTGGTATCCGAAACCGCGCTCGGTTACAACGTCAGTATGGTCAAGGTAGATGGCGTAAACTAAAGGGAGTAGCATACGTCCAACTGATTGACGGTTCAGTTCGTCTTGCTGAAGTTCATTGGTATCAAGCTGACAACATCGGCAAGAGAGAATTTAAGATTAAACTCCCATTTCTTAACTAAAAATGGACAAAAAAGAAAATCAATTTCCGCAATTTGGTCTGTGCCTTAATAACGAAGGATATGATGCCTCTCTTGAAGTAGGGAAAGTTTATCGTGTGATTCAGGATAACGAAGCAGCATCTCACGGTTATATCCGTGTCATAGACGAAAGCGGTGAGGATTACGCCTATGCAGCCAGCCGTTTCCATTTAATTCAGCTGCCTACCGCTGTTGAAAAGGTATTGTTGTCGGCAGCACAAACATAGGCACCACATTTGCTGAAAGCCATAGCAGTACAAAATCAGTATAAAAAAGAAAATTGATAAATGACTGGACAGATCCAACTTTAAAATACACTCTGAAACTTTCGGAGAATCACGATGCCACATTCAGATTACACAGCCGGAACCATCGCTGCTCGCGGCAAAGCAATATATCATCACCTCCAAGACACCGTAGAACCACACCACAACGGAAAATTCTTGGTAATTGACATTGAAACAGAAAATTATGAAATTGATGCTCAGGGGACAGTAGCCCTGAACCGCCTTCTTTCAAAGCATCCTGACGCTGTGATTTATCTGCTACGGATAGGACATCGGACTGCTTATCGAATCGGTTTTAGAGGCACATATGGTACTCAGGCAAACAAAGCTAAAACGAATACTAAACCGCTGAAATGATAATAGGAAAAATTGTTGACAATCAAGTAGCAATCATTGACTTAGAATTTGCTGGTATAAATCATAACCAGAAAGTTGAAGCAATCATTGATACCGGTTTCACCGGAGAACTAACGCTACCGGGCGATTTAATTGACAGTCTCGGATTTCCACAAATTGGTGAACTCCCAATAACCCTCGGTGATGGAAATGAAGCAGATGTGGGTTTATATCTCGGAATGGTGTTATGGCAAGGTGAAGAACGTATCGTCCAAGTGCTACGCACAGATGGCAAATCGCTGATCGGTATGTCTCTCCTCTATGGAAATCGTCTGACATTAGATGTCGTAACAGATGGTGAGGTAACAATTCAGACTTTGTCTTAGGAGAATCACTGCACCATATTGGGATCCAAGATACCCCTTAACTCGACCTTCTTAATTTAGAAAAATGACTGAACTAACCCTACTCCAGCAAATCACAGACTTCTGCTCACTCCTCCGACACATGGGGGTCAATGTAACGACGACCAACCAACTCAGTTGGTGCCGAAGCGTTCAGCTAATAGACATCAGTGAACGGGACGCGTTTTATCACACGGCGCGGACAAACCTCATCTCTAAAGATACCGATCGAGAAACATTCGACCTCGCTTTCAATCTGTTCTGGCGATACCCGCGCACGGAATTTGAAGCCGTTGATACAGAAAACGAAAACGCTGAGCCGTCCAGTCTCCAAGACCTTTCTGATACAACCGATGAACAAGAAGACATACTGGAACAGTGGTTAGACTCCGACACAGAAGACGATACAGAAGGAGAAGAAGACGATTCAACCGCTTATAGTGCAGAAGAACTCCTGAGCCGAAAAGATTTTAGCGAATTCACAACAGAGGATATGGAGAAAGCACGAGACATTGTTGCGAAATTAGCCACAATCTTGGCTACAAAACTAAGTCGTCGGAAAGTTGTCGGCAAAAAGGGTAAAACTATCGACTTCCGGCGGAGTTGGCGAAAAAGTCTCTCGCACGGCGGCGAACCCCTCGAATTAATGCGGAAACAGCAAAAAATCAAAAAGACGAAGATCCTGCTTATCTGTGATGTAAGTGGTTCAATGGACTGCTACGCTAAATTCCTAATCCAATTCATATACGGCATGCAGCAAGAGTTAAAGGAAGTAGACGTCGCAGTCTTCAGCACGCATCTGACAGACATCACAGGACTCCTCCGACGCAAAGGATTAGCAGAGGGTTTGAATGAAGTGGCAAATGTTGTGCCGGATTGGTCGGGTGGAACAAAGATTGGTGAAAGTCTGTTGGAATCCTATCGGCAGTTCGCACCCTCTTTCTCAGCCTATCGTACGGTCGTCATTCTTATCAGCGACGGTTGGGATCGAGGTGATGTAGATGTGCTCCGTCATTCAATGGAGATGCTGCATCGGCACGCCTACCGGTTAATTTGGCTGAATCCGTTGCTCGGTAGCGACGGCTATCAACCGATTTGTCGGGGCATCCGCACAGCGTTGCCGTACGTCGATTACTTCCTTCCAGCACATAATTTGGAAAGTTTGGCGGAGTTGACGAAGATATTAATCCCGCTCTGGGCACAATGAAAAAAGAATAGCAAAACAATTTTATTTTTAGAAACGAGGAAAACTAACTATGCAAGTTCAAGCGGCAGTCATGCTCCAACCCGGGCAGATAGAAATCCGCGAATTCGAGAAACCGACACCCGCAGATGACGCACTCCTATTACAAGTAGACCGAGTCGGTATATGTGGAAGCGATAAACACATGTATCTCGGACACACTGCTCTGAAATTCCCGGTCATTCCGGGGCACGAAGTCGTCGGTACAGTCGCTGAGATCGGTAAAGATGCGAACCAAGTCATGAATGTAATAGGCGGTCCAATTAAAGCAGGCGACCGCGTGACAGTGGTCCCCGGATCAAAAAACTGTGGTAGATGCTACTATTGCCTGCATGTTCCGGGTCGTCCAACCTTGTGTTCTGGACGGACTATCTATGGATTTAGCAACAGCGAAACACCACCCTATCTGAACGGCGAATTTTCTGAGTATACCTACATCCACGGTAATTCTTGGGTTTACAAGATGCCAGAAAGTATCCCGGAAGAGATTCAGGTGTTAACAGAACCAGTGGCAGTAGCGACGCGCGCTGTTGAACGTGCCTGTGCACCCGGCGTTCCGCAAGTCGGTGACGGATATAGCATCGGGAACCGGGTCGCAGTTCTCGGATGTGGGCCGATTGGTCTGCTTGTTGTCGCAGTGTTACGGGATAGCGGTGCAGGCACCATTATTGCCACTGATCTTGTCGATAGCCGATTAGAAATGGCAAAGCAGATGGGGGCAGATGTAGTCATCAATGTCGGGGACACAACACCTGAAGAACGGATCGAGCAAATCCAAGACCTCACAAGTGGTGTCGGTGTGGACATTGCGATCGAGTGTGCCGGATTGCCTATGGTTTTCTCCGAAGCACTGGACGTCGTGCGACGCGGTGGTAAGGTTATTGAAGTCGGACACTATACAGACTCTGGGGATACTGTAGTGCGTCCGCACCAAATTTGTAATAAAGATCTGGACGTCTGCGGTGTGTGGGCATATCCACAAATCCAGTTTCAGACAGCCCTGGATTACCTCCAGATAACGCGTTCACCGTTGCACGAATTGATAACGCATCATTTACCGCTGTATCAATTGGAAAAAGGCATTGATATGCTCGGACAAGATGGCGTTTATAAGGTTGTAATTCAACCGCAATTGTAGTGGAAAAAGGAACTGATTCGCGCGTTTTTCAGGCGCGCTAAAATTTTCATTAATTACCAACCAAAATCATAGGTAGGACAAAAGATGAAGAATTATAGAAGCATGCCCATATTAATCTGTTGTTCCATGCTGCTAATTTTTTTTATAGGGATTAACGGGGACGCTTTTGCCGATAGCGAGGCACCTCCTGTCAAAGATCTCCCTTCCTATGAGGCATCGGATGGACCGCCTCTTTATAAAACTATCGAAAGTGCGAAAACCTACATCGTGCAGCACCAAAACCGAGATGGCGGCTGGCCCCTTATCCCGGGAGGAGATAGCAATGTCGAGAACACTGCGTTCGCGATTTGGGCGTTAATCGACGCTGGGTGGGGTACCGGATCTGAGGTAATCCGAACAGGCGTTATGTACCTCAGAAATGCGCAGTTTGAAAATGGAAGTTGGAACAATAACACCGCCCATACCGTTTTTGCACTTATTGCTTTAGCAACAGCGGAAACCGATCCAGAAGTTCGCTTTAATGGACTACGCTGGCTGAAAAAAGCGCAGAATCCGAGTGGTGCTTGGGGAAAAAAAGAACGCAGTCCCGATAATGTACTCTATACTGGTGCTGTTTTAGCAGGCTTCAGAAGACTCGGTTTTAGACAGAATTTTGAACCTGTCTCTAAAGGCGCAGATTGGCTCGCACAAGGTATCAATTATGATAGTGGTTGGGCACTGCAACGCGGAACCCAGTCCGATATTTTTGTTACATCTTGGGTGATACAAGCGTTAGAACCTGTTTACGACATTGATGCACAGATCGCATGGTTAAAGCAGTTACAGAACGATGATGGTGGGTTCGGCAGATATAGAAACAGTCCGAGTGATCCGGAAATCACTGCCATCGCGATTATGGCACTCGCTGCCGGAAACGACCCCCTTAATACTCGTCGCATCGCTATCAACCATTTGACAAACGTCCGACAGGAAGATGGCAGCTTCGTTAGCAATACGCCAATGGAATTAACGAAACCGGTTGCTAATTTACAGTCAACCTGCTTTGCTCTCATCGCTATTCATGCCAAAACGGCAGATGAGCTTGCACTGGAACAATAGGCAATTACAGAAAAGATTACATAACACGATTACCGCCGTTTATCAGCACCACCGGTGCCGCGCCATATCACGGCACCCGGCATAACATAGTGTTCACCTTTCGTTAACTGAGCGACTTGACGCTGGAAGTTATCCGTCATAGAGCCGCTTTGCATAGAAGTGACACCGCCGATAACATAAACCTTTGCGTACGCCCCTCGACAAGTTGAAATCGCTCGTCCTACGGTATACCCTTTTTCGGTGCGTTTGCTCGTTGGTTCATCTGTGACAATGATTAGGACGAGGTCGCGTCCGTCTTCGGTCTGGAGTTTCGGCACCCCTTCAATGACAGCATCCAACAGGTGCTCATCACCAGATTTTGGCAGGCGAAACATCGACTTCACCTGTTCCGGTTCTAACGGTGGGTTGGTCACAACAACTGTGCTTTCGCCACCACCTACTGCTGCCCAAAACCGGATAATCCCAAACCGATAATCTAATCCTGCTGCTTGAAACACAGAAACCATTATGTCCAAACCCTCGCAGGTGGCCTCCGTCTTGGGTTCCATACTCAGACTATAATCATAGATGAATACAATGTCGACTTTTCCTGGAAGGCTCGCAACCAGATGCTCTGCAATGCGTTGGAACAATCCATCCACTCGAAGCAGTGCTTTATCCGCAATAGTTGCGCCACTCTGAATCCGTTGTCCATCCATCCGCCGCTGGTTTGAATCAATCGGATACCATTTTCCAGTTGTCTCATCCGTGATTTCCGCTTGGACTCTTTCGCTAATACCAATGCAATTGAGTTGAACGTTGTTTTGATGGGAAAGATTAATAATCTGTTCACTTATTCTGTTTTTCGCTTTGGCATCCGTCCATGAGGTACGCAGACGCGAGTTGGTAACCACGACAAACTGTGTTGTAACCTCCGGGCGGAATTCTAACTCGTTCAGACCTTTCACAACCGCATCAAGTCCGTACCCAGATTCAATATTATTTCCGGATTCAACCCGCATATCTTCAAGTACATTAGTAATAGCGAGATGGTCAAACGTCCATTGATGGAGCACGGCACGCGGCTCCCCAGACACTGCGTAAAAGCTTACCAGTGCGAACCTGTAGTCAAGCGTTTTTGCCTCTATAACGCCGAGCATATCGACAATTCTCTTCTGAAGATCGACAAGATGTGCTCCCATCCGCCTGCTACCATCAACAACCAATACAATATCCACTTGCGGATTTTGGGCGTGTCGTGTTGTCCGTTCCGCAATGTCTTTGAGGCTTGCCCCTATATCCGCCTTTAGTACATCCTTCTTCTTCGGACCGGGATCTACCAGAACTCTGTGCCTCCGCCGGGGCGGACGAACCTGTGCCATTGCTTGGAGTGTACCCACTAATATACCCACCACACACAAGCAACATATCCAGATTTTTTGCTGCCGCTTACAAACCAAAACTCGCTCTATAAAAGTCATGCTGTCTCCGATTACTCCGATTAAATGTGTTATATATTTTTCCCACCTAAGTTCCATATATCATATTTAACCTGATATCCACCGCTCTGTCAAGGGAATTGAAAGATCACCAAACATCGCATCCGCCACTAATACGTGTCCAAGTCAATCTCTTCCTCACTAAACCTGAGGTGTGATTGATTGACTAATGTGACGATAGCATCCCACTGCTCGCGTGTCCCGTCAGAAATGCCTTCCTTCTCAAGGGCTGCAGCAAATTTAAGCAGAGCTTCGCTAAACTTGTCTTGTAAATAGACATACTCCTCGGTCTGATCTGCGTTCTTTGGGGGCTCGAAGTTCGAGATACTCTTCGCATATCTGGCGAGTCGTTTTGCTGACGCAATAGCTTTCTCTTTGCTCTCTTTTTCATCAAAGTAGTCAACCACCATAAAATAATCGTCTATCATCAATGCCATCAGTGCTTTAAGATCATCAACTTCAGGCATCTCTTCTTCTGGAATATCGGGTTCAGGTATTTTTTCTGCCTCCGGTTTGGGTTCCCCTTTGAGAAATAGGGCATAACTCATTACCAATATCTTTTTTGGCATCAGAGCGACCGCGTTTGAAGCAGCCTCATACCCTTCAACAGCTTCAAAGTCCACTCCGACCTCGAAAACGTCCTCTATACCCATACCGATAAACTGCTTGAGAAATTCCGCTCCGGCAATTGCGTCTAATTCTTTATGTTCATAGACCTTCACTGTCACGACTTTTCCCCGCATATCCAGTCCGACAGCACCTTTAATAATACCATTCGGTCCCTCGGCATTCGCAAACAACACCAAACCCATAGGCTTTTTTCTCTCGCTGATCGGAATATGGAAAACCGGTTTTTGATCTTCCGCCAGAAGTTTAGCACCAAGTTCTTTCTCAATTGCTTCAATTTGGTTCGGCGTAAGTATCGGATTTCTCAGAACGAATTTCTTCGCTTCTGGAAAGATAGCCATCAGTTTTTGATCCGGCGACCCCGTTTCATCGGCGTTACCGAGCAGTGGCACACCTGCTACAAGAAAAACGAGTGCTAATAAGATGTTTACACGAAACTGGCGGTAGATTTGAAAATACATTTTTACTCCTTATCGCCTATTTTAACCCAAGTTGCTACCTAACAGGGCACAGACTTGTGAACATACGGTTTTCAAGGAAAAGGCATATTTCCACACTCCAGAGGAGTGTTATGTCTATAGAAAACGGTGTCCGCTAATCACCGCACTCCAGAGGAGTGCTATGTCTATAAATAAGTGGAAACTTGGGTTATTTTACAAGGATTTTGATCGCCGTGCGTTGTCAGTTATTTCCATACGAGGTTTTTAATTCTATCAGAAATGTTTATTTTTACAAAGATTTTTGTTAGATTTCCATTTACCCATTTACAGCCCTAATACCTCTAACCGGAAGCTGATGCTATGGCGACCTAACGATAACGCCTCAACGTCAGGTCTGGTAGGCACACTAACTCTTGGTCTTAAATAACTGAATTGATAGCCAAACGATCCGTACAACTGAGCCACCCCAAAGATGCTATCAATAAGTCTCCTGTTAATCCCAGCAGACGCCTCCGCGCCAAAAGTGTTTTGGATATTCGCGGGCGCAGCAAACTGTTCGGTAAAAGCGTAGAAATTTGTTCCGAGTCCAATAAACGGTGCCCATTTCCCACGTCCACTCAGGGTCAGCATCACGCCAACAGTCTCAACATTTAACATGCCGAAGGGGAGAACATCTGCGCTGCCCCCGCGAGTATCCACAGCATAATTACTAAATGGAACTGAGAACCGAAGGGCAGGTGTTAATTGAAATCCCACTGAGAATTCTTCAGTACGTGCGATTTCCAGTTCCTCATCTGTGATGACTAACCCGCGACCCATGCTTACCACACCACCTTTTGCGACATGTGAGTATTTTTCAAGTTCAAGTGTAGCACCCATAGCTGGTAAACCCACAAAACCAACAAATATATAAATGCTGAATGTAGTTAGAAGTTTCATGATTCCTCCAATTCGATTTCTCACTCCCTACCGTTCACGCACCCAACGTTCAATAGGATAGAAAAGAGAGAATAATACAGGTGCCAAAACAAGGTTCGTTACCGTTGCTGAGACCATACCACCAAAAGTAGGCACCGCGATGGGCTTCATCAATTCGGCACCCGTAGTCGTGCTGATTTCTGCCAACATGATTGGTAATAATGCCAGAACTGTTGTCGCTGTGGTCATAACGATTGGACGAACTCGCAATAAACCCGCATTGATGACGGCTTCGTCAATAGGTTCACCACCTCGGACGCGTTCCAGCAGATATTCAATTAAAACGATTCCATCTTCGACGGCTATACCAAATAAGGCTATATACCCCACCCACACTGCTGTACTGTATTTAATGGCGTAACCGCCGCCGAGTGCCTCCGGTACGTATTGCATCAACCACTGCATCCACATGCCGCCGATGAATGCAAAAGGAATCGCAAGGAAGATCGAAAACATCGCAGAAGGCGACTTGAACTGGAGGTATAGCAATATGAAAATAACAGCAATACACACCGGAACGACAATCGCTAAGCGATCACGAGCTTCCAACTCCGCTTCGTACTGTCCACTAAAAGCGTAGAAGTAACCCTGTGGCAAAGTTGGTTTTATCTTTTCATCAAGCGTCTTTTCGGCTAAGGCGACAAAGTCAACCAGCCCAATGGTGTCAACGTCCACATCACAAAAGATTCGGGAAAAAAGTAACGTATTTTCGCTCGCGATCTTCGCGGGACCCGGTCGTCTTTCGATTTTTACGAGTTGTTCAAGCGGAATATGGAGTCCTTTCGGTGCTGGCACGAGAACCCGCTTGAGTGCCTCAATATTATCCCGCAATTCACGCATGTAACGGATACGAATCGGAAATCGTTCGCGTCCCTCAACGGTATAGGTCAAATTCATACCACCGATTGCGGTCATGATGATTTGCTGGACTGTCTGGATTTGAATGCCGTAGCGCGCCGCTTCCTCTCTGTTTATGTGAAATTCAAGGTACGGCTTATTGCCAATACGCTCGGCATAGGGACCCTGCGCCCCCTCAAGTTTAAGGAGCTCCTGCTCAATCCGGACGGCAATCTCTTCAATCTTCGCGAGATCTTTACCAAACACTTTAATTCCGATTGGGGTCTGTATCCCTGTTGCGAGCATATCAACACGATTGCGTATTGGCTGCGTCATAATAGGCGAAACCCCCGGCATTCGGGTCGCTTCTATCAGTTCCGTGATGAGTTCGTTACGGTTCTTGGTCCGAAAGTAAGTCTTATGCTCAAGACCGGGTTCAATTTCTTCAGCGATCCGATGAAGTTTGGTTTCAGTCTCAGATTCGCCAATCCTGACGTGTTCCAACCCCATTTCGCCTGCCCGCTTTTCAGCGAGGAGTTCCTCCAAAAGGATCCGTAAAAACCAGATGCGATAAAGCTTCTCGCGTTCCGCAACTGACAGATAAGAATTATGATATGTTGTTGCTAAGGTATCAAATCGTTTTACAGATGCTGTAACAATATCATCCAGTAAATCAGCACTGATATGACCGGCGTGTTCCTCGCTCATAAGTCCATCGTCTACTAAACGTTGGACAAGATGTGACACAAACTCCAATGTTGCCGTGCGTTTAACAGCGCGTCGGGGCCACATCGCCGGGTCAACTATATTGACGATAGTTTCAAACATGCCAATAGGAGCAGGATCGGTTGCCGTCATCGCGCGTCCCAATTTTCCAACCACAAGCGAAACCTCTGGAAATCGATTCATAATCAAATCCTGCTTCGCCATGACATCTTCCGCTTGTGTGATTGAAGCACCAGGGAGCAGCACCGGCATAAATAGCAGTGCTCCTTCGTTCAGTGGCGGCATGAATTCTTGCCCAATATTTTTATAAAAAGGGGTCAACGGTATACTTGCGGCAAAAGCCAAAACTGCCAAGACGACTACAGCGAGTTTAGTCCAAATATTCTTTACCGCTAACCGAATAATCGGACGATAAACAGTTCTGAGTAACCAAGTAATCCCATCCGCTAACTTTCTCAGGGGCCAACCGAGTAATGCCAGAAGTTGTGACACTCGCTTGGAAATCACACCTGTCCGAGTCCGCGTTGGGTCTGTGAGTAAAAATGATGCTAAAACGGGTACCAGACTAATCGCCAAGAGAGCTGCACCCAGCATAGCGAAAGTTTTTGTATAGGCAAGCGGTTTGAAAAGTTTACCCGCCTGACCGGTAAGAGAGAAAACAGGTATGAAGGCAACAATAACAATGAGCATCGCAAAGAAGATAGGCGGACCCACCTCTTTAGCAGCGCGGGTTACGACTTGAAGTTTGCTTTCGCCTGGGTGTGGTTCCTGTAGATGCCGCGTGATATTTTCTGTCATTACAATACCAGCATCTACCATGACACCAATAGCGATGGCGATGCCACCCATCGACATGATGTTCGACGGCAAACCAATAATCCGCATACCTACAAACGAAAGTAGAACACCCAGCGGCAAGACAAGTGCTATTATCAGGCTACTCGAAAGTTGACCCAAGAAAAGTAGGATAACAGCTGCAGCAACGATGATTTCCTCTGTCAATGTTTCTTGCAGCGTGTCTGTTGCACGGTGAATGAGATGGCTCCGGTCGTAGAACGGGACAATTCGGACGCCTGATGGAAGCCCCGGCGTAAGCTCGACTATTTTCGCCTTGACATTCTCAATAACACGCAGCGGATTGTCACCGTATCGCATTAGCACAACACCACCGGTCGCTGGAATGCCCGCTTTGTCTAACGCACCACGCCTAAAGTCGGGACCTTCACTAACTGTTCCAAGATTCTTTACGTAGACGGGTACGCCATCATGCTCCTTGACAACGATGTTTTCTATGTCCTCAATGCTTTTGATAAAACCCAAACCCCGAATCAGGAATTCCATCCCGCCTTCTTCAATAACCTTAGCACCAACATCAAGGTTGCTCCCACGGACGGCGTTGTAAACCGCTGACAGCGGCACATTATACGCCAACAAAGTGTTCGGATCGATGTCGATCTGATACTGTTTAACGTGTCCGCCGACTGAGGCTACCTCAGAAACGCCATCCGCAGAGGCGAGATAGTAACGGACTGTCCAATCTTGGAGCGTCCGAAGTTCATGGAGTTCTAAATTGGAAGCAACAAGTTTTTCTCCATCTTCTGGACAGATACCCGGTTTCGCGTAGCGTTCCGTCGGGTGCTTAGGGCAATAGTACCCGTTCTCAACCGTATACCAAAATACCTGTCCAACACCCGTCGCATCGGGACCGAGGACCGGCACAACACCTTCCGGCATGTCTTTTTGGGCAAGATTCATACGCTCAAGTACACGTGTGCGTGCCCAATAGAAATCAACTTCATCCTTGAAGATTATGTTAATGTAGCCAAAGCTAAACATTGAAGTCGAGCGAACATCTTTGACATCAGGAATCCCAAGCATGGTAATACTCAACGGATAGATAACCTGATCTTCAATATCTCGCGGGCTTCTTCCGGGCCAATCCGCAAAGACAATAACCTGGTTTTCGCCGATGTCAGGTAGCGCATCAATGGGTGTCTGATTCAATGCCCACCAACCCGCCATTGTTACGAATACAAAGATAACGACGACCAATAGGCGGTTCTTCATACAGATTTCAATAATTCGGTTAATCATGTTCTCACCCGTTTCTTATAGGTGCGCTTTGCCAGTGGAATCTTTTTTTAAGAGTAATTCGCGCTAACAACTCCAAATCAAGACTAAGGAAATCTCTAAGGTTAATGTTGATGGGCAGGCGGTTTTGATTCTTCGCTACCGAGCGCACCCCCATAAGCACCTGATGCAGAACCTGTTAATTGCGTCTGTGAATCTATCAGGAAGTTGCCATGGGTAACGACCATATCGCCAGGGGTAAGTCCGCTAACAATCGGATAGTATCGGCGTTTGGTATTTGAGTCGTCCGATTTTCCCCAGGCTTCAGGACCCACCTCAACTTCAATTTGTTCATAACCTGAGTCGCCACGATCCACGAAGACAATCTTCCGTAAACCCGTGTTAATGACCGCACTCTTAGGAACACTTAAGACTTCACCGGTCATAAGAAGCGGCTTTCCATCCCGTGGACACAACCCGGGTACAGTCGCATACGCATCCGGATGGTCAGGACATACGTATTTGAAAATCAATGATGGCAGATCTGCACGGATCGCAGGCGAAGTCAGATGCTGATGTACGTGAGAGTGCCCCGTCTCGGCTGCTGGCTGTTTTTCAACGAGATCCATACCGCAGATAGAACATTCCCCAAATTCATCAGACTGCTCCTCAGGATGCATCGGGCATACCCACACAGACGTTGCCTCCGTAGATGCTGCCTCCGTAGATGCTTCCGTTTTTTTAACGAAATCCATACCACAGATAGAACACTCTCCGAATTCATCAGATTGCTCTTCGGGATGCATCGGACATGCCCACCGTCCCTCTGTTTCAGACCCGGATTCAGATGCAACCACATCGGGACGTGTCGGCTCCAGATCCATGCCACATATCTCACAATCATCGAGGTGTTCAGACGTAATCCATGGATGCATCGGGCACGCATACGGGGCTTCTGAGATCGCACCATCGGTATAGATTTCCGCAAGCGTCGGTTTTATTTGAAGTGTTACATACATCCCCGGACGGAGTCGTCCTGTCAGATTGGCGACTTCTATCTGAACCTTCTGGGTCCGCGTTTGGGTGTGAAAGAATGGATAAATGTAAGTGACTTTACCAGAAAACGTTAATCCAGGCATCGACTGCGTCGTAATTTCAACGGTTTGTCCCATGTAAATCCACGGCAATTCATATTCGTAAACGTCTGCCATTATCCATAAACTATCGAGATCAGCAATACGGTAAAGATTCATACCTTTGTTCACATGTTGACCTTGACTAACGTTCATGTGAACCACAGTCCCAGCCATCGGTGCGAACAGCGGTAAGGTCGTACTCACTTCTCCTAGGTTCCGAATATCCTCAATCTGGCTTGAAGTTAACCCGTACAATTCAAGTTTGGATTTCGCAGCCGTAACGGTCTGTTCAACTGATTTGCGGAGTTGGACGAATTCTGTATTTTTTAGTTCCTCGATACTTTTAAGCGCTGTTAAATATTCTTCCTGTGCCGTGACTAATTCCGGACTGTAGATAGACAAAAGTTCATCACCCTCACGCACCTTGATACCGGTGAAATCAATGTGCAAGTCCTCAATCCACCCAGAAATTCGTGTTGAAGCATAAGCCATACGCGTCTCGTTATAATCCAGAACACCGACGGTTCGGATCTCACGCGATACCTCTCGGAAAACGACAGGCTCGGTGCGCACTGGAATCAATGCTTTCTGTTGCTCAGTCAGTTCCAGCCCTGAACCTTCATAAATAGGGATCAGATCCATCTTACAAACCGGACAACTACCAGGTTCTGACATTTTGACTGTCGGGTGCATAACACAAGTCCAGAACCGAATCGTTTTTTCTTTATCTGAGGATGCCAACATGGGTGCATGGACATGATCAGCGTGCTCATCCATACCAGACATGTCCTCCGACGTTACATCAGGTTCTTCACTTGGCGCATGATCAGCGTGTTTATCCATGCCAGACATGTCCTCTGATGCTGTGTCATGCTTTTCACTATCACGATGCGCCATCTCAGCCTTCTCTTGCTGACTACAACCGAATATGAAAAGCAGGGTAATAAGCAGGATGGTTGCGCGGTAAAAATTCTTAAACATTTTTGAATTCCTTGTATTATCTGCGTTGTAGTTTTACAGGTCAAATCGCACACTCTGAAGGAATAGCAATAGACGAACGCTAAAACGCTATAAAAAAACTACTCTCGGTTCAGTGGTTGCTTGGGTAATATCACACCAACTGCCTGTTCTAACTGGGCGAGATGATGGCGATAATCGCGTAATGCTCGCTGCTCTTCAATCCTCAAGTTCAATAAAGTCCGTTGTACATCAAGAAAACTCAAAAAGTCAATTTGTGCCGCTTGGTAGGCTGTATTCGCGGCATCCAACGCTTGCTGTGCTTGCGGAAGCAGCGTCTGACGATAGAGACGAATACTCCGATTCGCTGTTTCCATACCAAAATGATGTTTTTTTACAACAATACGGATATTGCTCTCAAGTTTTTCAATTTGATACGCCATCGCCTCAATTTTCACATCCATTTCATGGATATACGAACTTCGGTGTGCGAACCATGCAGTATTTGCTGGATTTAATGTGCGTCGTGTGGAAAACGTCATCGGCATTTTTTGTGTGTGTTTCAAGTCTTCCATACTCCGGTTTTCAAAGTAACTCGAACCAAGAGTCGGATCAGGGTATGTCATTTGCTTCGCCATTTCCACAGCCAAGCCCATCTTACTAATTGCCAACTTCTGTTTTTGGATTTCTTGACGTTCCTCAACTGCTAACGCATATAACTCAGTCAAAGTAGGTATAACGCGATCTTCTTCAATTGACACCGGAGCTCCCAACGGAAAATCCACAGAAGCGTTCAATAACGTATTAAGGCGCGCAATGATTGTTTCGCGTTGTTGTTCGAGCGTAATAATTGCATTCGCCAATTTCGATAACTCTACCTGTGCCATAATGACGTTTGAATATTTGCCCTGTCCTACACGAAACTTCGTCTGCGCAATAGCGATCATCTGCTCCAGTAATTTTTGATTTTCTTCGTTAATATGGGTTGCCTCAACGAGAAAAAGATAATCGTAGTAAGCCAACTTGATATCGGTCACCAGATCTCGTAGAGCGATTTCAAACTCTTTTTGGGCGATCAACACATCTTCAGTAATGATCTGCCCTTTCAACGCTAAGGTCCCTGGAAACGGAAATTTCATTGCCACCATCTCTTTATGCCGCATCGGTCCAACTTTCGTCCCAAGTTGTTTTGTGAAAGCATTATACTGACGTAACACGTTCTCTAAGTAGGCAGCCTGCGGATATTGCTCCAGCACCGCCCGAATTTTTTCACGGATAGATTTCAAACCAGGGCTCCATTCGTACCCGAGTGCCACAAGGAGTTCCAACGTTATAGGCTCGGCAAGCCGAGTTCTCGCTGCTTCACGGGACGCTGCTAATTGCCGATAGGCTTTCATGGTGTCCGTTGAAAGATCGTAAAACAGATTTGGCATCGGTGTTTCACTTTCTAATTGGGCTTGCCACTGTTTTTGATACTTCAACACCTTCGCCTCAATCTCGCTGAGAAACGGGTCTGGCTCTACAGTCGGTTCGCTTTCTGCATCGGCAATCTTGTTTTCTACTTCCGTATAGTAATACGCCGGTTGTTCTAACGCAGTACCATGCAATTCTTGGTACGTTTCCAGTTGATTATTCGCACACCCACTTACCAAAATAGCGAATATTATAAGGCTGATGAATAAAGTAGCAGACCATTTCCGATAGTGAAAAAGGTAGCGATACAATGCACTTGAAACAGCGTTACGCTGGACGTGCCTGAACAGCACACCCATAGGGGCAAATAGATATCGCAATCCGTCTCTACTGTACAGTATCTGAATCATCGATCTTTCCCCCAACAAGCTGCTCCAACCGAGCGAGATTTTGTTGATAGTCTGCAATCGCACGCATCCGAGCAAGATTAAAATTCAACCAAATGCTCTGTGTCTCAAGAAACCCGGTAATGCTCTTGGGACCTTCCTGATGCCACGTTTCAGCCACTTCAATCGCAGCACCCGCTTGCGGAATAAGCGTAGTTTCATAGAGTTCAACGAGCCGTCGCGCGTTCTCAAGTCGAAAATAAACCTTCCGCAGGGCAACCCGCGTTGCATCCTCAAGAGAGTGCTTGTTTGCTTTGACAACCTCACGGTTTTTCTGAGCCTCACGAATCTTGCTATCGTTCTTCAGACCAGACCACGGAATTGTTACGCCAAAACCGATGGTGAACGGATTTTTACCACTGCCAGGGGCATCTGGCATCAATGCTTCACCCGTCTCTATTGTCATTAAATCAAGCTTAAGCATCGGTTTGGTTCGGAGTTCTGCAAGCGCAACGCCTTCGCTGGCTTTCTCGATGCTCAATCCGGCAATTCGCAACTCTTGCCGTTTCGACAGTGCCTGTTTCTCGACATCGGTTAAGGGTATGTCAAGTGGCTCGTAATCAACGGGGACAGTTGCCCCAAGCGTAGTTGATGAAGGAACGGACAAGATCCCCGTGATGTTAGCATGCTCAACGCGCTGTAATTCCTCCAGTAGGATGAGATCATATTCCAATTGCGCGAGTTGACTCTGTGCCTTCAGTACGTCATTGAGCACTGCCTTCCCTTCGGCATAGCGAGAAGTGGCAATCGTGAGAATAGAGGCAACCAGTTCGTGATTTTGCCGCGTCAACTCGACTGCACGTTGGAGATACGCCAATTCGTGGTAACTCAGTTTCAGTTCAACTATGAGATCGCGTATCACCTGTTCATGCTTCACACGCTCAATCTCAATTGCCTTTTTGACGACCTCTCCGGCTGCATCAAGGGTGCCAGGATATGGAAACGTCTGCGAAAAACTAACCCGATGGCGTTGCGGTCCGACCCGTGTTTCTACGCTTCGCATGTAGTAGCCATACATGAACATTGGATCAGGCAATGCTGTCACTTGTGGATACTGCTCAATCGTCGCCTGCCACCGCGCCTTTGCCGCACTCACCTTTGGACTCCGCTCAACGGCAACCCGAATTAAGTTCGGTAGTTCAAGCGTTTCGGCAAATAAAGTCGCCACATCGGTGGCTTGCTCTGGCGTTGACGCTTCTTGGGTTATCCCATCTGCTTCTTTTGGCACCAGAACATTTAACACCATCATGCTCCAGATAACAACCACTGCCATTTGGTATAGTAAACTAATTCCACGCATTGTCATCTCCTTGACAGGAGCATCGTTCTGAGCTTCCTCCCACCGGAGGTATTACGCTCAGAACGTGCCTCACTCGACTTGATGAGATCAAAGTGAAATCTTGACTCCCGGGCTAGTTACACGAATGCGAACCTCATGCTCATTACCCT
The DNA here is from genome assembly GCA_958295815.1 of Candidatus Poribacteria bacterium. GTDB lineage: Bacteria > Poribacteria > WGA-4E > WGA-4E > WGA-3G > WGA-3G. Next base: position 4,190,427 of record OY282374.1, read on the forward strand.
TTGGCATAGCAATGAACCCTTCGTAGGTCTTGGACATTTTGCTGTACTTCAGCAATGCCATCTTCGTCTCCCCTTCGGCATTGGTCACCTGAAGGGCAAGCTTAACATCGCCTAACTCAACCTCTCCATGATCTTGCACTGGGTACACACTGAAATAGTGCGTCTTTCCCTTAATCTCATCGGTCTTTATCATGCCCTTCATTCCCATGTGGGACATCATCATTGTGTACGCATCTGTAGTTATCACATTGAGGTCAAATGTCAAATTTCCCACTGAAATTGTTTGAAGGTACTTATCTGGATTCGCCTTAAACATCTCTGCCTGCATGTCGTTGCAAAAATAATAGTCTTTTCCGTCCTGTTCGACTTTTACCATTGCTGATGGCTTCATCATCATGCCGTCAACTGCACAACGCACTTTGTCGCCATCGGCAGTCATGTGATCGCCATGCTGATGGGCTGCATTTTCTTTGTGCCCCTCCTCTGCATTAAGCGAAACGATTGAGAACAGCAGCACACTTAAAATTGCCAAGAAAGATGCGACGATTCGCCGCGTCAATTTCATTTTCATTTCATTACTCCTTTTTATAAGATTTAGGTGTCAAAACCCAATCCTTTAGGTGTGGGAGCGGTCAGAGAACCAAAAATTGAAAAATGTGAATTCGGCACCGCCTTTCTACTCCCCTGTTAACTTAAAATGAATAAGTTGTAGCCAAAGAAACCAAATTGCCAAATTCAATCGCATCGCCTGCATCATAAAGGGTATCTTGCGTCAGCGGAAACATAACATTGGCGGACACAATAATACCATCCAGCGTTGCCAAGGACATACCCAATGCTGCCATAGTGTAGCGAAGTCCGGTATTGATATCGCGTTCCCCAGCCCAAGCGGCAGCGGATTGATAAAATCCTAGATAGTTTCCACTAAATGACAGCCAATCAAAAAGACGATATGTAAAGCCAGCCGTATAACTCAACTCTACTGGACCTCGATAAGTCTTGCTATTTTCATAGAATGGAAACGTCCCACGTGCCGAAGCAGTAATAGTCCCACCTCGGTAGAGAGGCAGACTGTACCGCAGATTAGCAATCGGACTAAAGGCACCCGTGCCGAACTGGATATGGAGGTGTTCAATACCTGCCTCTCCAAGCTTCCACGGATTTTCCTCAGTCCTACCGGTCGGAATCGTCGTGCCTAACCGAGTAAACAGGACATCACCAGTTTTAAAGAGTCCACGAATTTTATAGCCTAAGAACAAATCTGAATCCGAAAGTCCGGTATAGGTTTCATCTCGATGATGGATGTCCCTACTCCGCAAAATGGCACTCTTATCTTCAGAAGTCACCGGATCAATCCACTCAATACTCGCTTCTTGGTTTTTGACTGCATACGGGACATTTGCCTGCAACGTCCACCCATCGTTAAGCAAGTATTGTAAACCGACATCAATCCGATACGTACTCAACGCTACATGGTGCCTATGCAAAGGAGCGTCAATCACTTTTCCTGTTGGTGAAAGTCCTTTTGACTCAAGATGTCCACCTTGTGCATCAGGCGACATTAACATATTGACATTTACTCGAAATTGCTCCATCTCTTTTGAAGCCAAACTGACTTCACTCATCATACCGCTGGGCGGTAAGACGGGATTGCTTCAAGCAGGACAACTTTCTTGTGCGAATCCGAAAGAGATAAAGACCCAATTGAACAACAGCGCGCATAAAAACAAACGCATTTTCATAATCTTATTTTTTCCATCCGAAAGTATTGTAGCGCAGCAAGACACAAGAACTCGCACTACAGATCTATTGGCAGTTCCCGATCTAATCTCTCATGAACAGAAAGTCGGGAAAACGATACGTAAAAGTGTTGGAAATAAAGGATAGGTAGTACTCGAAAGCTCCCTGCGGAACTTACTTAGCACTGAATAAACGGAGGACCCCTACGGGATAGAGAATGGTCGGGGAAAAACGTGGAGGTTAAAGGTACACGGAGGATCTGGAACGATTCCCGCGTTGCAACAGGTAGTGTTGCTGAGATAGGAAGAATTGAGACGAGAGGCTGCTCAATCAATTCACGGGATTCGTGCGCGTTATGTCTGTCATCTGGAAGAACAAGCTCTAAACTGGTTGAACAACACGGTTTACCGTTTTCTGACGGAGTATCTGCCTCACCCGCTGCACCTGCGTTGGCACTCTGGCAGCAGGTTGAATGCATTCCAATATTTCCACTTAGGGCTTCTTGAGATACGTCGTGGCAAAACTTTTGTTCAAAAGTCGCACACAAGAACGGACATATCGAATAAACGTATATCAGCCCTACAAGTAGAATGAGAACTTGACGATGTTTCTGAAACATTAGCTCAATAAACTCCGCTGTTTCGTCAGAAAATGGAAATCAAATAACAGACGCTAAACCATTATACACCATAATCTAAAAAAGTTGCAAAAAAATTATAGGCAACCGAAAGTATTTACTTTTTTTAGCCTTTAAACAATCATGGATCCGCGGTTGCATAGTCATACCATTCAAGAATACGCCACTCCCCATTATCCCGCTGTTCCAAAATGAATATCATGCGTCCCGATGGATTGCCTACACCATGCGCAGGATAGTCGAGTCTGAGATCGTAATCATAATCAACCATAGCAAGCGTTTCACTTAAGAATTCAATATCTCCATTCTTATAGAGATTCAAATCAATCTTCTGAGTTTGCTCGAACATTTTCAATGTCCCTTCACGCTCCTGTTGACCACCTCGAAATATCATATCATCATCTGGAGTATCAGGTGTGCCCACGTCACTGACATAGAAAAACTCGTCTTCCCATATTGCTGACATATATCCTTCAATATCGTACGATTCAAGACCATTTTCCCATCGATTCGCAATCACGGATTCTATCACAGATCTCTCTAAATCGTAATCGACTTCATCAACTTCTGCACTGGAATCCTCTTGTTCCACTTCCGCAACGGTATCCTCTTGTTCAAGCACTGAAGAGAGCCATGCTTGAAATTCTTTGATTTCAGCATCGTCGCTCTGAGCCGTAGGGACGCTCTCTGGAACAGGGGTTACTTTTATCTCAGGAGACTCAATATTTACCTCTTCTTGTTGTATTTCTGTTCCGGTTTCAGAAGTGCGCTCAACAAACGGAGAAGTAGTGATTCGCCGATCCTCTAACTTGACTGTCTTGATGATGCGTTGTGTTCGATCTACATCAGGCGATTGGAACTTCAACACTTGGAACCCAACGAATCCGACAGCAAGAACGCCAAGGATACCGATAATTACTTTAACCTTCGTCCCAACTTTCACCGCTATAATACCTCCTGGAATAATAACGTAAGTTATAAGGTTGGTTCTCTTTCTGATTAAAAAACTTTAAAATATATCCACTACAATCTCTCAAATCTAAAAAAGAGACACAAACAGTCTTAGGTCAACTTCTCTAAGACAAGTATCGTTTTCTTAACAAATAGCTACATTACGGAAGTCTGTAGCGCATAGCAATCGAATATACAATAAAAATCCGAATTCAAGTTGCATTGCAGTCGAAAATGAGATATACTATACCACAAAATCATAAGTATACACGCCTGAGTTTGCGATATTCTGAAATGTCATTCTTTGTTTTTTCCATAAAATAAGATAGCCGAATCAAGCCCCTGTAGTTTAAATTAAACAGGAGGAAAATCTCATGTCATATATCAAGATTCCAAAGGAATGGGAAATCCTTGAAACTCAGGTGACACCTGAGTCAGACTATATCAATCGTCGAAAATTTATCAAAGATTTGGGAATAGCGGGCGCGGGTGCGCTACTGTTTTCGACTTCAACCGCCTGTGCACAGAACAAAGGGGTTGAAAAACAGTTAAGACCGTTTCGCTCACAAAAACTTGCCGCTGAGAATAACACAGCCTTCACTGTCGAGCGACAGATAACCGATGAAATTGTTGCTGCTACCTACAACAATTACTATGAGTTTACCACTTCTAAGAGCAGTGTTTGGAAAAAAGTGGGCGACTTCAAAGCACGCCCATGGGAAGTTGAAGTATCGGGATTGGTTGAAAAACCGATGACCATCGATGTGGATGACTTAATCAAGCAGATGCCGCTTGAAGAACGAATCTATCGATTTCGTTGTGTTGAAGCATGGGCAATGGTGGTACCGTGGATCGGCTTCCCGATGAAAGCGTTACTTGATAAAGTTCAGCCTAAAGCAGATGCCAAATACGTCCGAATGCTCACATTTTTAGATCCAGATATGGCACCACGACAAAACAGTAATCGTCTGCCGTGGCCCTATTATGAAGGGTTAACGCTCGCTGAGGCGATGAACGACCTAACGATACTTACTGTCGGCATCTACGGACATATTTTACCGCCACAGCACGGCGCACCTATCCGGCTCATTGTACCTTGGAAGTATGGGTTTAAAAGTATTAAATCCATCGTTAGTATTGAACTAACCGATCAGAAGCCACGTACTTTTTGGAATACCCTCGCACCGGGAGAGTACGACTTTGACGCCAACGTTAATCCAAACGTACCACATCCGCGCTGGTCGCAAGCCTCCGAAAGAATGATCGGAACCAAGGAGCGGCTGCCAACATTGATGTACAACGGTTACGGTAGCTCAGTCGCGCACCTTTACTAAAAAAGAAATCAACGTTTATACTGAACCAATGGTGCACCCATGCGTGTTCTACTTGCCTAAGGCTTATAGACCGCAAAACAGAGAGATGAAAAGCCTGATTTTTCTCCTATTACTGTTGCCTATAATTTCGGCTTCTGCCACGTGGGAAGCAGCAGAAAGCCCACATTTCCGGGTCTACTATCGAGAAGGCACAGTCGATCCAGCGTCAATTCTCCAGATCGCGGAGGACTTCTATACTGAAATGCCAGAACTGACCAGTCGTATGGCACCCGGGATAATCGATATCTGGGTCTGTGATACACAAAAGGACTTTCAGGCTTCCGTCCACGCGCCCATTCACGATTGGGCAGTCGGGTGCGCCTTCCCGTTAAGCCGACGTATCGTCATCCAAAACCCAAAACACATAGCCCTTGCGAAACTTCAGTTAGTACAAGTGCTTCGCCACGAGATCGCGCATGTTCTCTTTGGGCAGTGTACACGCAAAGCCGTCAAAGAGATTCCACTGTGGTTTGTGGAGGGCGTTGCTATCTATTTCGCTGACGAGTGGGTGCCGAGCCGACACGGAACATTGCTAAAACACATCTTCTCGAAATCCATAATACCACTTCAAGAGTTAGCGCGAGGTTTTCCACGTACGCAAACCGGGGCTGATTTGGCGTACTCCGAGAGCCAAGACGCACTCCGTTGGCTGGTGGAAATTAAAGGCAGAAACGCGCTATTCAACATTATTGCCAAACTCCACGCTGGTAGCAACTTCAATACCGCTTTTGAAGACGTCGTTGGATGGGATCTCGCCACGTACGATATCCGTTGGCGTGAATCGCTGACGGAACGCTACCAGTGGGCATCCATCTTTTCCAACTCATACATCATGTGGGGTGGACTTGGCGGGCTTGCCCTACTCGGTTATCTGGTCTGTTGGAATCGCAGGCGACGCCATCTGAATAAACTCGCACAACAGGAAGACACTGTGGATGCATTCTTCAAAACTTAAAATAATGAACATACCTCTGATTTACACCCTTCTCTGCCTTAGCTGCTTCGCTTCGGTAGCAATAGCACAACCCAAACTTCTTGCGCAATATCCGAATCAATTAACACGCGACGGACACATCGTTGTTTTACCCGATCACGGCACTGTCTATATCGTCTCCGATCTTCACGCCCATTGGGACGATTTTAACCAATGGTTGAAACTCACAAATCTCGTTGAGCGGATTCAAAAGGGAGAAGATGTTTATGGTTTGTTACTTGGGGACACCGTTGACTACAAGCCCGGCGAACCGAGACACCCACCTTATGGCGACATACGCATCGTCGATCGAGTGCTGGAACTCCGAAAGCAACTTGGCGATAACGGCAAAAGGCTTATCTACGTCCGAGGAAACCATGAATTCGCCGCAGCAGATACCTATGCAATGCTCAAAAAGATGGGTATGACATCAGAAAACCGACCTGATGTGATTCGGGCATTATACGCCAGTCCCTCCGGTGCCTATTATGAACAGTTCAATTTCATTGAAAGAATGACCGACGTACATTACGAATTCCTTATGAACCTACCGACAGTTGTTGTTGGGAAAAACGGATTCGTCGGTGTTCACGCCGGACCTGCGCGTTTTGTCAGAAGCCTCGCCGACCTCGTTGATCCAAACCCCAAGACCTTAGAGGAACTCCTCTGGCCCCGTCCAGAGATCGCATATACTGGTGGATATACCATTGACCACATTGATAAATTCCTCAAAGCCATCCATGGAAATCTCCTTATCGTCGGACACACACCTATTGGTTATTTCCCAAGGAAAAACGTCAGGGACGGTATAGCAACATTCGGCGAAAATCAGCTCATCTTCTCAACAGGCTATAGCGGTCCACCGGGGATTCCAGCATACATTGAAATTGACTTGGCAGAAACATATCCATCCGCACACTCGCTGAAGTTAGGCGTAAATATCCACCACCTTTATGACAACACTAAAACCCCAAATAAGCATTAGCAGCACGTCCCCGCAGGAAAGACGCACGTCATGAGACCACTCATTTACATCATGACCCCAGTGCTGATCCTTACTATCATCCTCGCTTCTCGTTTTGTAACGTGGGATGCAGTAAAAGGCGAAAACCCACAGGCACGAGCCTATGTTCAAGACGGAACCCTATCGCTCAGGGCATGGAAGACTTCACAGGCAATAGTAGCATTTACACAGGCAATTGAGATTGAACCGCAATACGCCGAAGCCTATGTGAAGCGTGGTCTCGCCTACTATCGAGTCGGAAAGTACAAAGCGGCGATAGCAGATTACAGCCGAACCTTAGAACTCAAACGGTATCAGGCAGATGCCTATGCAAGTCGTGGCGACGCGTATCGAGCGTTAGATGACACACAGCGCGCTATTGCAGACTATTCTACCTCGCTGAAAAAAAGATGGAACGCTCGTGTCACGCGAAAACGGGCACAAACCTATTTTGCCCAAGGTGATGTCCAAAATTCCCTCACTGATTACGATACAGTGATTAAACGACAGCCGAGCGCCGTGGCTTACTACACCCGCGGCAATGTTTATCTCCAACTGTTCATTCAAGGCGATGAAAACCGTTTAAGACTCGCACTGGCAGATTTGGACCAAGCGATCACTTTGGAGACACGTTTCGCGCATGCCTATGTGAGTCGCGGACGTATCTACGAATATTTAGGAGAACGCACATCAGCGAATGCCGACTACACACAGGCTTTAGCACTCTTTACCGAAACAATCCAGACGTGGCAAGGCGATGCCAACGCACTTCTACAGGTTCGCTACTGGCGTGCCTTCACTTATCAGAAACTCGGTGAAGTCAATAAGGCACAAAAAGAGATCCGCGATACAAATGGGCGCGTTTTCACGTTTTTTCTTGAAAAAGTTGGGAAAATGTGATATATTATATAAGCCTTGGCTCGGTTTTCCTTATTTTCTTTCACGTTGGAAAACCGTTTTTATTGCCTGGGCACAATATCTCACAACTATTTAAAGCTCAACACTAAATTTTCAACGGGAGGCTGTCAAGACTAATATGAACGGAGATGCATTGGGTTTAGTTGAAACGAGAGGTTTGGTTGGAAGCATTGAAGCTGCAGACGCAATGGTGAAAGCGGCAAATGTGAAACTCATCGGCTATGAGCAGATCGGAGCCGGTTACGTAACCGTCATGGTTCGTGGTGACGTTGGGGCAGTAAAAGCCGCAACGGATGCTGGTGCCGAAGCAGCCGCACGCGTCGGTGAAGTTGTTTCTGTTCACGTGATTCCGCGTCCCCACGCTGAAGTTGAAACTCTCATAAGCAAAGCGTAAGCGGTTTGTTAAGTCGATTTACCGCACGTTGCAGTATACGTTTGGGATGTCCTAACCAAAAAGGCGAATAATAGATGCCAGACCAAGATCTTGTTGAGTTGATTACCCGTCGCGTTGTCAGCAGACTGACGACAACAGATCAGGCGTGCAGTGGTTGTGCTTTGCGATCCTGCCCTGCGGGGAACCGTGCCTGCGATGCTGTTACACAGCAGCAGCAAATTCCCGTTGGCGTCTCTGCACGGCATGCCCATGTAACCCAAGAGCACCTTGAAATTCTCTATGGTGCCGGGCACCAACTCACCGTCTACGCGCCGCTTTACCAACCAGAAGCGTTCGCGGCAAATGAGACAGTCACTATTGTCGGAAAACGGATGCGAGCTATCGAAGCTGTTCGCATTCTCGGTCCTGTACGTGACTATTCTCAAGTTGAAGTTGCACAAACAGAAGCAATTCGGCTCGGATTAAATCCTCCTATTCGAGACTCCGGTGATCTTGCCGGTGCGGAACCTATTACGCTCATCGGTCCCGCAGGAAGTGTCTATTTGGAAGAGGGAGCAATCTGTGCAGCACGCCATATCCACATGACACCTAAAGATGCCGTAGCACTCGGTATTCGCGAGGACGAACTTCTGAAGGTACACTTCCCCGGCGAGCGAGCACTAACATTTGAAAATGTGCGTCCGAAAATTTCTGAAGGATATGTGCTTCAGATGCACTTAGACACCGATGATTCCAACGCCGCCGGTTTAAAAGGCGGTGAACCCGTTGAAATTGTGCGCGATGCCGGATAAAATTTGCTGGTTTCCTTACTTTAATAAACTAACATGAATCAGGAACTGATTGACCAAATTAGGAAAGTCGTGGAGAAGGTCCTGCAAGAACAGACACCCACTACCACACAGGTCGCGCACGAAAAACAACTACTTGCTATCTTTGGTGCTACACAACTTGAATTGGATGAGCCACTCCAGCAGCTTCGTATTTGTGAACAGGACGGATGGAAAATTACAATAATTTTGTCTCAACTCGCAACTAAAGTAGTAAACCTTGAACCGATCTATGAGGCATTTGGCAAAGATAACATTTTAGATGAAAACGATCTAACCGATATACCTATTTTCGTGGATGCATATCAGCAAATTGTGCTACCGGTCTTTTCTCATCCAATGGTCGCAAAACTCGCATTAAGATTGGTAGACACGCCCTGTAGCTACCTCGTTTTTGAAGCACTCTCTAAAGGAAAGAAGGTTATAGCCGCCTCTGACGCACTTAATTCCGGTGAGACTTCTACAGAAATCGGCGCTCTTGAGGTCCAATATGTAAACGTTTTGTCCGAACTTGGCGTTCAATTAGTACCATTGATACAAATCGCCGAGTCCGTCAAGGAGAAAACGGACAGTTCACATGCCTCTTTAGATAAGCCACTGATTAGTGCCTCCACTATTTCAAGTCTGGACGCGAATGTGCGCGAGTTGGTTTATGCAAATCCTGCGATTATTACGCCACTTGCCCGTGAACATGCGAAAAAAAGAGGAATTAAACTGACCCCTAAAAGTTAGAAGTGGACGGAACCGTTTATCTAAGGAGTTTAATCACTTTAAATAGGGCATTGCAATCAAAAGTTTGTACGAATCGTACCAAGTTTTCCTGGAACTAAGAGATTGAGGTTGGGAGAATTAGACAACTCTGATTAATCCTTGACAATTCTTATAGGAAATTGTATCATTCTCGCAAAAGTTCCTGACTAAGAAGATTTACCCGATTATATCCACGCGGCACCGCACGCAACGGGTATAAAAGCCTATTAGCAATGCCAAATGAAGGAGACGAAGATAGAAGGAGAATTCTCATGAAAACCCGGATTTCCGTTTTTAGCGCAGTATGCCTGACCAGTTGCTTCCTAATTGTTGGGTTGCTAAGCCCCATTGCTGCGGATTATGATTACTACGCAGATCAGCTCAGCCGCGAGCATCGCGTAGCAAATGAAGTTGACGAGTGGATAGAACGTGGCAACGCAACCATCACCGCAAGCCCACGTTTTGAAGATGGTGTCCGACTCACCGCATGGGCAAACAATGGTCAAAACACCGAGGACTACGAATTCGCAATTGCAAGTGCGGTATATCTTTTTGAAATTCCAGTCGGAACACAATCCATTGAGATTTTGGTCCGATACCGCGGGGACCCTCATCATTTAGAAATTGAAGACTATGAAGAACCTATCGCTGGGCGTGCTTGGATCCGTAACACCAAGCGAGAGGCGACACGGCGCGGTTACCACGACGAAAACGCCAGTGAGACGCGTTATGGTGACACCTTCGTCCTTCGAGCGAAAAACCGCTCCGAACATATTAAAATTCCCGCAGCGGGACACATCAAAGACGGATGGATGGAACTACATATCGTTGCCGAAGGGGGCGAACAGATCGATGTAGAACACATTGAGGTATCTACCTATCGTAGGCAGCCGAAAGTTAGAGTAATTCAACGGTACACCCCGACCTATCGCTGGCGTCCATGGCATCGTTACACTTACCTCTACTTTTACGATGGTCCAGTCTATTACTCGACAGACTACAATCACTATCTCCGATGGAGCTACCCGATCTACGATCATCACTACCTCTCCATCCGCTCGTATTACGGAGGATACCTCGGACGCTACCGTGGTTATTATCCGAGCGCGTACTATCGCGGGTATTCGCCATATTACGGCTCTTATCAGGGTCACTACCGTGGTACGCCGAAGGTTTATCAGCGACGGACTCAGTTGAACAGATGGAGTACACAGCATGAGGCAACGCGTAGGCAGTACAGCCGCAGTCGATTGGCGGCAAACAGCCGGCAAACAGACCGGACAGTTGTACGGAGAAGTGTTCGCACCGCGCTCGAAAACCACCGGAAACAGACCCCGGCGACAACAGAACGAGCTACACGCCGTTCTATTATTACGGAGAAACGGCGCGCACTCGCATCCGCTGTAACAGCTCGCCAAAGTAGCATAAGGCGCAGTACTTATGCTTCGGGAGATACAGTCAGTAAACAGCGACGTTATCCTGGTGCCTCAACGCAGAGCGCAACCCGCTATAGCAGGTCCACAGATCCGCAAAGGACTACACCGCTTTATAGACGTCCGGCCACCACATCATCGTCGAGCCGGTCATACTCTTCTGGCACAAGTAGAAGCTCCCTTCCGAAGTATGGAAGTCGGACTTCAAGCTCAAGTAGCACACGCTCGAACTCAAGCGTCAGCCGTTCAAGAACAACAAGCACATCGCGTGAAAGAACAAGCGTTAGCCGTGCGAGATCATCAAGTACATCACGCGCAAGTTCAAGCGTCAGCCGTTCGAGTTCTACAAAGACGCGGACGCGCCCGACGACATCGAGTTCCAGCGCATCAAGTAGTAAGGACGACGATGATAAGCGTAGCAGTAGCAGTAGTAGTAGCAGCAGTCGGAGTCGGACAACAGAACGGACGAAGCGGCGCCGCTAAGATATCAATAGGAGTATAGTAGGCTTTACGTAACTGTTTAGATGCGTGAAGCCTACATATCAGAGGCAACTTTTGCGAATTTTTCTGATTTTTTTTCTGCTGTTTTTCAGTCTCCATGCCAGTTTCGCACAAGAGGCTGAAAAGAGTACAGACACCGAGCAGGCAACCCCTAAAACAGAGGAAGAACTTAGACTCGTCTCACCAATCGGAGCGGTGGTGCGTTCCGCTGTCTTACCCGGGTGGGGGCAATTTTACAGTCGCAGTTACTTCCGAGGTAGCTTAACTGTTCTGGGAGTAGGTGGCTCTATTGTTGGTGCCTTCTTGGCACAGAGATCCTTTAGTAACCGCTACGATGCTTATGCAGAGTATGCCAGTCTAAACCCGCACGATGAAACAGGGGTATTCGAGAGGTACGATTACGCAAATCAGCGTTTTAAACTCAGAACGTTCTTTATGTATACTGGTGTCGGTATTTGGGTTTATAGCCTTATTGATTCCTACGTGAGTTCAAATTTCTACAACGCTACATCGCTAATTCAGTCTATTCAACAAGATGCACAAGATATGGAAAAATTGGGGATTGAAGTCGGTGCCACCCCTTCACAATTTTATTTTGGTATTGTTAAAACCTTTTGAATTTAAAAAAGGAGAATATTCAACTATGTTCAGGAGTTTTATAAAAATCGGGGGCATACTCATCTTACTCATAGGCTTTATGGGGTGTGGGGATGCTGATAAAGTCGGTCAGGTCCCGCCTGAGGAACTCCTTCAAATTAATAAAGTCTTAGATCGGTGGCGTGAAGGTTATGAAACAGAAGATGTTAATTCCTACATCAATACCTTCTGGGAAGAGGGTTTCCTTTACGTTTCCGATATGGGAACAGATGGCGACAAAACAGACGACTTGGAGTTTGATGACATCCGACAAGAACGTGATGCCGCAACCCGTGTCTTTGAACAGTTTCAGGATATTGAGATAGAACTCTCCCAGCCGCCTGAGATTACCATGAACAAAGATGGGAATCGAGCGGAAGTACGGAATCATTACAGAATCCAAGGATTCGTAGCAGATGGTCAGTCACTTGAAGGTGGATATACCGGATGGTTCGCCGAAGGAGACAACCTCTTTATCTTTGAAAAAAGAGATGAAGAATGGCGTATAACCGAGTGGCATGATGAAGCTTTCAATGACGAAGAAATTCGTGTCGCTAATAACCTATAGATGGAAGAGAAGGAGGGGCAATTTCTAGTCCATACGCAGGGCAGAAATTCTGTATATCCATGCCGCAACAGGAGGCACACCTACGCGATTATTTTCAACTCATCCGAAAACATGCCTTTACGTTCTGCCTGAGTGTTTTACTGGTATCAGGAACCGCCTTAGTTATCTCCCTTCGTTTGCCCAAAACCTACGCTGCCTCCACTTTAATGTTGCTGGTCCAACCCAGCGCAACACCTTCCCTTCCTTCAGCAAACCTCTTTCAAAGCGTTCTTTCTGGTGGTATCGACCGCAGAGAAATGGAGACAATCAGTGCCCGTTTCTCTACAGAGTCAATGCTAAAAACAGCAATCGAAAACCTTGAAGAGAACGGGAATACAGACGCTGTCACCTTCCTCCCACCCATTGGCAAACTCAAACGAACGCTCAGGGCACAACTAAACCCAGATTCTGATTATATTAATCTGTCAATTGCTTTGACTGAGGAAGAAGGCGGAGAGCGCAACGCAGCACTCCTTGTTAACCAACTCGCACAAGACATGAAAACGTTGCGGCGGGGAGATGAAGAGACCAAACTCAGAAAACGCATGGAATTTCTCGGAGACAAACAAAGGGAAATCCAAGCCGAAATAAAGAAAGATTTGGATACGCTTCTTCAATTCGTTCGCCAAAATGGAAGCCCAGAGATATGGGTGCCGACGCTCACTAATTTACTCGAACGTTATGCCTCCGTTCGTGAAAGCATTGAGGCAAATCAACAGCAACTCTACGCAACACGTGCCCATATCGCATATTTGCAGGAACAATTAAGTCTTTTGCCTGAGCAGACACAATTATCCGAAACTACCTCTTATGATCCCGTTTGGCTCTTTCAGCAAGAAAAACTCTTTACCCTCGAATCACAACGCATTGCGGATAAAGAAAAGGTAGGCAAGACCGCATCAGAACTGAAAGGTCTTGACGCACAAATCACTGACATTCAGAAGAAAAACGCACAAATCTCTCCTACAACCACCACCCTCACTTCTGGTCCCTCTGCACATTATACCTACATAAAGAACCAGTTGATAACGTTTGTTCCAAACCTCTCGCGCTATGAAAATGCGGATGAACGCCTTAAGCAGGAACTCAAGACGCTAGAAACTGAATTGACGCAATTATTGGAACAGATCCCGGAAAATCAGATTCTTCTGACGCAAATGGGCGCAAAAATTCAGAAAACCAACGCGCTTGCTGAAGAAATTTCCAAACGCTCACTTGAAGCCGAAATATTATATGCCGAATCCAAGTTAACCACTTCTCGCAATCAGATAGGCGGTATTGAAATCATCGATCGCGCTGTGCCAAGGAAAATTCCTGTCAGTCCACAACTCAGATTCATTCTTGTCATCGCTGGTATCGCTGGCACGGTTCTTGGGATTACGATCATCTTGTTTACTGAATATTTTAGTAAAGCCCCTGAAATTCCAGAAAACTAAAGGGGTTATTTGGACGGATTAGCAACTTTAGCTTCAAGATTTTGAAAAAAAAATGTCAATTCTGCTCAAAATATGGTATAATATATACTATGTCTAACGTGCAATGAACGACTGAACCCTCGGCATAGTGAAAATTTTTATGAATTCGTGCCAGGGCTTTATCAATCTGTATCTTACAGACAAAATGATTTCCTATCGGTTTTCTGCTGTTTTCAGAGGGACGCAGCAGTATTTGAAACTATCCAGAGTTTACGATTCACGTGCCTTGAATAGCCTTTGCTTGGCAAATTACGTAAGCCCTTCGGAACGCTTTCCCGATATTGATTCCTTCCCTTAAAGTGAATAAAAAACGAAAATGACTGGTCATGATGCATTTAAAACTTGAAAATATATTGCTTTTTCGGTATGATATGTGAAAATCACCCTAATCAATATATTTTTTCTGTTTAAAAACTTGACAGAAATTTAGATCAGTGTTATTTTAAAAACCAAGAACAGTTTTGTAGGTATTTCATCACGCGTTTACTAAGAATTCCCACAAAACTTACCCTTAATTTGTTGGAAGGAGACTCGCTTCCTATACGCTTCGCACGATATCCGCAATCTTGTGGCATCCGCGCAGCAACAACCGGGAAGATCAAAATTGAGACACCGTTAGTTTTATTAACGACATTTTGACTCCATCGTTTACAGGAAAAGCGGTTCCTATCCATTTTTAAGGTTTTTTGTTCGGAGACCTGGGTAGATACAGCGAAAAAAGCAACCAATGTTCATGTCGCTGTTCTGGTGCCCAAATTTCCGATTCATTATTTCCAAGGAGGAAAAACAAAGTAATGAACAGGCTAAAACAATCAATTGATGTTTTACTTGTAGCGACCTGTATCCTGAGTGCTTTTGTGCTTTACGGTTGTGGTGCACAGAGCCTCGGTCCACAAGAACCCCTATTACCAACAATTGAGGGGAGTTCTAAATTTTCAGCACGGTTCCAGTTGGAAGAAGAACCCCAATTCTTCTATGACCTGTTTGGAAAAGAGCTGCTTGAAGGTAACGAGGTCTATAACTATCGCGAACAGAAAGAGTTCGACCAAAATGGTGAATTGTTTGTTGGTTGGACAGGACAGCTCGATAGTGAAAGATTCTCGGCGCAGTTGGATAGAACCGTTTTAACTGAAGACAGTTTCCGTGGTAGATATACCGAGTTTGCTATCGGTGATAGCATGCGTTTCAAACCGTCCACATTGTTCCCAAACCGATACATCCTTTACAAAACCGAGTTTGACGGACTACGTTGGGATATCTCTTTTGCACAGGAACGTCACCTCTTTACTCTCATCAACTCTCGTATCTCGAACCCTGTCCAGTTGACAGACGCTGCAGCGAACCTCGCACCAACTCTCGGGCGTCGAAACGGTTTAAATGAAGATGCTGGGGTACGGCACCTTGAAAACTCACGCCTCGTAGGTTTCCGAGCACAAGGCCTTTTGGGCGACATCTTCCGCGTCGGATTTACCTATGTCAACCTTCATAAAGAACACCCGGAACGTGTTGAGAACCCAATGATGGGTACTGTCGCAAATACGCCTCCGGAAATTATCTCTGTTGTTTTCCGTGATGACTCGCCTGAAGACAATCATGTCTCTCTCGTTACGCAATTTTCTGGTTACGATGAAAACAAACATGGCCAGAATCTCCAAGGTGGTGTCGGTGCAGCTTTCAAAGCCATGACAATCACCGTGGTCACGCAAGAATTGGAAGATCTCACAGCAGAAGAAATTGAAGAAGGTGCTGAACCGAAGTCTCAACCCGCACAAACCCAAAAAATTGACGTTTTTGTTAATGACGTCACGCCAATTGATGTTGGTGGACTTCCGTCTGTAATTCGTGAATCTACTGACGGAGACTGGGTAATTGTCGAAGGCTTCAATAAGATGAAATATGACCTCGTGTTTGCTGACCACGATATTGACCCCCGCACCGTCCAGTCAGTCGTTTTTGACATGGTAGTAGCAGGTGATTACAATATCGCTGTTATCGGCATCAGTGATGCAAACAAAGCCGCTGAAGGTGCTGATCCGTTCGTCGAAGAGTGGATTAAAACCGAAGATGGTCATATTGAAATGCCATATCGTGATGTTATTGAAGCACCTGGTAACTACGGGCAATCTTCGGATTACACCAGTAACCGTTCAAGTCAGACTGACAACCCGAGTAGTTGGACAGGCGAAGGTAGACCACGGAAAGTCAGTTATCGTTATGGCGCAGCACGCGCAGCAGTCCTCTACGGGCTTGATCTTGAAGGCACTATCGGTAACGTTTTCGTCCGTGCACACTATTCTATTAACGGGAAATACAAACAGTATCCGACCATCCCCAAAGATCAGACCGGGTTTAGTAGACTCAAACCGACTATCGTAGGCGAAGATGGTGAAGAAGAAACTGGTATCTCCATCGATCCTGCAACAGGCTTGCCTTTAGACCGGAATGGGGTGCCTACCTATTCTGAAACTGAAGGTGAACGATTTGAAGCCAGATTGGGTGGGGACGGAACTGATGAAAGCGGCGATGGCGAACTCGGTAGAGAAACCGCATGGTTCATCCATCTTAGATCTCGCTTCGGAAAGTTGTACCTCGAAGGTGTCTATTATCATATCGATCCAGGGTACACCACAACCTACCACAACTTCGGTGCCAATACCGATAGGGACCAACCCTACACCTTGGAAAGAACACCTGAGTCTCAGGCGGAAAGAGATCCATGGGACGAAGTCAACTATGCCCTCATTGAGGATGACGATGATGATGATGACTGGCCCGATGATATCGACTTTGACGGAGTCTTACCACGCGCTGATGACAGAGACCAAAACGGCGTATTGGACTTCCAAGAAGACTTCCTCATCTTCGATGCCGATCCGCCAGTGTTTACCGACCTCGTTGACCTCAACAACAATGGTACTATTGACTCACTTGAAGATGATTTTGAACCACAATACGAATACGGGGTAGACAGGGAAGGATACCATGTCTTCGCTGAATATGACCTCCTTGATAACCTTTCTCTCAAAGTTGGATGGCTCAACGAAGGCCAAGTCTCAAGCCGCCGACAGAACGATTCTAAGTATCTCCACGTTACCTATCAACGTGATATTCCAGACTTCGGAACGGTGCTTTTCCAAAACCGATTCGTCCGAGTTCGAGACGATATCCCAGACTACACGATTACACTGCGTGTCGGCGAATTGGAACCCGTTCAGATTTCTGACGAGCTTGACTTCTACAACGCTCGTATAAACACCACAACGCTCCAGTTCCTCTATACTGCCATCCCCAACCTCACATTAGAAGCAAAATTCCTCGTCGTCCTGCAAAAACAATTTGAGCAGGATGAAGAAGGCGCAGTCTTCTTGGATGTTGAAGGATCCGGTGATGAGGACGATCCACTTACCGCTGATCAACGCGTTGACTTCATGGTCCCCGTTGAGCAGGTTCGTGCCGGTGGTGAAAGACGGGAATTCCCGTTCTATCCAGACCACGGGATTAACGCTCTCAATCCAGAAGATACGGGCTTAATCTATGATCCCGAAAACTGGAAGAAACGTCGCTACCCCGAACGGGATATCCGAAATCAACAAACGATTCTCAAGGCAAGGTATGAGATTCCTCTCGGTGACCTCCCCTTCATTGACAGAATCGGTGAAGATTTAACCCTCACTCCAATGGTGAAGTATATCTGGGATCGCGCATTTGATCGCGGCGCAGAAGAAATTGGTGACGCACTCAACCCACGTCTGTTTGTTCCTACTGATGACGAACCCATCGAATATTTGCGCTTCAACCGTAGAAGTCGTGAAGATGTCCTTGGTGTCCGGCTTGACTATCAGTTCACACAAAGAATGAACATTCTTGGTGGTTTCCAATATAGAAAATTCACCAACCGGGATAGTAATTTCAAGAACTACTTGATAGATTTCCCAGAAGATGAGGATGTACCAGTGCTTTTCCGTCCGGACCTGAGAACACGAATCTTTGAAGTCCAAGCTATCAACCGTGGTGAGTGGCTTGGGTTTAACATCGTTATTCTCGCTGGTTACCGGCGGACCACTATCTTGCTCGACCACACGACAAGTAACACGACGTTCGTGCGAGCGATGATGGGTTTCTAAATCGCAGTTGGATCGCTGGACACGAGGAAATCGTGTCCAGCGACTTCTCGTCTCCTAATATCAAATGTGATGCCATTTTCTATGACACTCGAATAAACAGCGTAACTTCTTAAGCACTCAAGTGTTATTTATGAAATGGTGTTGTGAGCGGTAGGCGAAATCTTAACATCGCGACGCCGCGACCTAAAAACTGTGTAACTTTTGAAACACTCAAGTGCAAATAAATCCAGTTGTTGGACAAGGTTCCACGCCTTATCCATACAGCACCTTACGTTATCAAATGACTTGTAGAGACTTGCCACCGCATTCGGCAAGTTACCCTAAGGAGGATTAGAACGAATGACTCGTTTTAGTTTAGTATTAATATTAATCGCCTGTGTCGGCATGTCTGTTGGTACAGTTTTCGCACAAGACGGCGGTGGAACCGTCCGTGGTCAAATCGTCGATACGACCACAGCGCAGAGCCCGATTGAAAGCGTCGAAGTTAAAATTGTTGCCCAAAGCGGAGAAGAATTTGAGGCAATGACCGATGCCAATGGGGACTATGAACGCTCTGGCGTTCCCGCAGGCCGCTATCTCATCAGTATCTATAGAGAAGGATACGGCGACCGGCTTGGAAAACCTGTTACAGTCGTTAATGGCGGCGATCACTTCGTCCCTCTCAAGATGACAAAAAAAGACAATATCGTTACTTTCTTCCAGAAATTCGGATTTGTCTTTTGGCCACTCGCTCTCTGCTCTATCACCGCGTTGACCTTCATTATTGAAAGGCTTTTCACATTTGTCCGGAGCCGCTCTCGAATTGGAACTGAAGCATTCATCGCCAGTATTGCTGACTCACTCCGCAAAGAGAACATTATGGAAGCCGTCTCGACTTGTGAAGAAGCCGGTGGACCGCTCGCTAACGTTCTTAAAGCAGGACTGCTCCGATACAGCCAAGCTCAAATCGAAGAACGCGACATCACCAAAGAAGAAATTCAGGAATCAATTGAAGAAGCAAGTCTGCTCGAAATTCCTGAACTCGAAAGAAACCTGCCGGTCCTCGGTACTGTCGCAGTCGTTTCACCACTCTTCGGCTTGCTCGGAACTGTTACAGGTATGATTAGTGCGTTTACTACAATCGCACTTGAAGGTACTGGTGACCCGCAGCAGCTCGCAGGTGGTATCTCACAGGCACTTCTTACAACTGCTGCTGGCTTGACAGTTGCTATTCCTTGCCTGATTTTCTTCCAACTCTTCGATAGCTGGGTTAACAGACACATGGTTGAGATCTCACAGGTCTCTACCGAGATTGTGAACCAGCTGATTGTTGGAGAAGGCGGCGATGCCTAGTCTTGGAACGGGCGGGTAAACTAACCATACTCGCCCTCTCTCCATAGGCTTTATAGGGTTCAAGGTCAACGCACCTTAACCCTGGTCAACGAGAAAGGAGACTTTGAAATGCAACAAAATGGTGACGCAAAATTGAGTTTGCTTGCAACCAAAATCAGAGAACGCAAGCCACCAACACTCAGTATGGCACCTATGATTGATTGCGTATTCCTGCTCCTGATCTTCTTCATGGTGTCAACAACATTCTCACCGATCCCAGGCCTCCGGGTGCAGTTGCCCCCACCGGGGAAACCCTCACCCGATAAACCGAAAGGTCTGACTGTCCGAATTGCAAATCCGGAAGCCGGTGAGTCAAGAGGCACTATGGTGCTGAACGATACAGTCGTCCAAATTGATGAAATGTTCAACCAGTTCATCAACGCACCAGAAGAAGCCACAAGCATGCTGATTATCCAATCGGAACGAGACGTACTTCATGAACAGATCGTTCAGGTGATGGACATCGCAAAACAGGCAGGTATAGATAAAATCGGGTTCGCTATCGTCGCAAGAGAGTGACACTCTTCAAGCGACGTACATAGCACGCCACTCTCTATAGAAGGAGAATTCAGATGGCTTTAAACATGAGTAGACGGAAGAAAACGGGCGATGATGATGACATTCCGATGGCGCCTATGATTGATTGCGTCTTCTTGTTGCTCATCTTTTTCATGGTGTCTGCTGTTATGCGGGTTCCCCCGCCTTTCACCGTCACCTTACCCGATTCCGCTACAAAGCATGAATTCACACGCAAGAAGTTCAACCTCTTCATTAGTACTGACGGACGGATTTCGATTGATGATCAGGAAATGTTAACACTGGAAGATATGGAGCTTTTCATAGCTGCACATGAAAACCAAATTAGCACCCTGATTATTAAAGCAGACAAACGTGCAAAACACGGTGTCGTCATTGATGTGGTAGAACGAGCGAAACAACGCTCCAGTAAAACGGAGGGGCTAGAAATCGCTTTCGCGGTGTCGGAAGAAAACTGAAGAACGCAACGCAGTTAAAAAAGGAAAAGGCAGCAAATGCTGCCTTTTTTTTTGCAATATAACACTGTTGTTGATGGAGTTCAAAACCTACGATAAACAACCATGAACGAAACTTGTGCACTCGGCTGTTGAATAAATACGTTTTTCTACCGTTTCCGCTCTCTTCGTGTCCGCCTCGCAGCTCTTCTCTTAAGCTGGACGGGTCCCGGTGGTGGCGGCGGTGGTGGTGTCACAACCTTCCAGAAGTGTGGAAGGAAAACCTCCCAATTGATTAGAATGTTCTCAGCGCGTTGACTACCGGTGTACGCCACATGATTTTGGATGAGTGCCATTAGGTTCTTAACATCGGTCTCACTCGTCACTTTTTCCAATTTTACCCAATCGGAATTATACTTCGTCTCAAACTCCTCTTTTTCGTCCAAGACGTAGGCAGTACCACCCGTCATTCCAGCTCCAAAGTTTCTACCGGTCTCGCCGAGAATCGCAACCACGCCCGCGGTCATGTATTCACAACCATGGTCCCCGACTCCTTCAACCACAGCAGTCGCACCGCTATTTCGGACGCCGAACCGCTCACCAGCTCTCCCTGCTGCATAAAGTGTACCGCCTGTGGCACCGTACAATACCGTATTCCCGATAATCGTGTTTTCATAAGTCTGGAACGGCGCAGTCGGCGCAGGTTTAATAATAAGTTCTCCACCTGCGATACCCTTACCTACATAATCGTTGGCTTCTCCCGTTAAAACAAACTGGACACCGCTGATACAGAAGGCACCGAAACTCTGCCCTGCACTACCCTCAAAGTTGCACTGAATAGTTCTATCAGGCAAACCAGCATCGCCGTAGCGTCCCGCGATTTGACCAGATAATCTTGCCCCCACCGTTCGATTGGTATTCCGAATAGGATAAGAAAGTTGGATAGATGTTTTCTGTGCGATTGCTTCCGCTGCATCCTCCAGAATCTGATCATCAAGCGGTATATCTTCGCGATCGTTCCGTTCTTGTAGATGATAGCGCGGCTGTGTCCCTGTTGGGTCAGCAGGTGTCAGAATTTCGCTCAAATCCAGTGTCGCTGCCTTCGGATAATCTGCCAAATCGATCGGTTGGAGCAACTCTGGACGACCAATAATATCGTTCAAGGATCGGTGACCGAGATTCGCGAGAATAGCTCGGACTTCGTTCGCCACACCGAGCATAAAATTGACAACCATCTCTGGATTTCCTGGATATTTCGCACGGAGCGCAGGATCTTGAGTCGCCACACCAACTGGACACGTATTTAAGTGACATTGACGCGCCATGACACACCCCGTCGCGACCATCGCTATTGTCCCGAAGCCATATTCTTCTGCTCCCAACATCGCAGCCATAACAATATCACGTCCAGAACGCATACCGCCATCTGCTCGTAATACCACACGATCTCGTAATTCGTTTTGCACAAGCGCACGCTGAGTTTCCGCGAGTCCAAGTTCCCAAGGTGTACCTGCGTTTTTAATGGAACTAAGCGGTGATGCTCCTGTACCACCTTCATGTCCGCTCACTTGGATAACATCAGCATAGCCTTTTGCGACGCCTGAGGCAATAGTTCCAACAAGAAATTCAGACACCAACTTCACAGCAACTTTAGCATTTGGATTCGCCTGTTTCAGATCGTAAATAAGCTGTGCTAAATCCTCAATAGAATAAATGTCGTGATGCGGGGGTGGCGAGATCAGTGGCACACCGGGTATAGAGTGTCGAAGCGAGGCAATCTCAGCGGTCACCTTATGCCCCGGAATTTGTCCACCCTCTCCGGGCTTCGACCCTTGCGCCATCTTAATTTCCAATTCCTTCGCCGAGGCAAGATATGTCGGCGTTACACCGAAACGTCCAGACGCCACCTGTTTGATGGCACTTGAGGCGAGGTCACCGTTAGGTTGCCGTTTGAAACGCTCGCTACTTTCACCGCCTTCTCCACTTCCTGATTTAGCACCGAGACGATTCATAGCGACTGCTAAAGTTTCATGCGTCTCACGACTTAATGCCCCGAAAGACATACTGCCAGTCGTGAAACGTCGAACGATATTCTCTGCGGGTTCCACTTCATCAATAGGAATAGGTGTGCTCGGTTTAAAGGCAAGCAGATCTCGTAAACTGGAGGGTTCTCCACTCTCAACAGCAGCCGAATATTTCTCATAATCCTCCGATTTACCACCCTTGACAAACTTGTGGAGTGCCTTAAACATCGTCGGATTGTACGCATGAAATTCCCCGTTCCTACGGAACCGGAAATAGCCCGCCTCTTCTAATGAGGTGTCACCATCGCTTTCGGAAAATGCTTTTGTGTGGAAGTAAAGCGTCTCAGCAGCGATTTCCGCAAAGCCGATGCCACTTAAACGCGAGGTAGTCCCCGTAAAACACTTATCAACAACCGTGGCATTGACACCGAGTGCTTCAAAGATCTGGGCACCGCGGTAACTCGAAACTGTCGAAATCCCCATCTTCGCCATAATTTTCAGGATACCCTTTTCAACAGTCGCCTTATAGGTATCAATTGCTTTCTCTGCTGTCAGTTCCTCAAGTTCACCGTCTTCGGCAAGTTGGAGAATCGTCGAAAATGCGAGATAAGGGTTGATTGCAGCTGCTCCATAACCGAGCAGAACAGCAAAGTGATGTTCTTCTCGCGCATCCCCAGTTTCAGCAATGAGGCTTGCCCGCATCCGCTTCCCTTCTCGAATCAGATGATGATGAACAGCACCGATAGCAAGTGCCATAGGAATCGGTGCAAGATCAGGATTGACATCTTTGTCGCTTAGCACAAGGAGCGTCTTTCCTGTATCAACTGCTTTGGAGGCATGTTGGCACAACGTTTCCAAGGCACTTTCTAAGCCTTGCTTGCCAGATGCTACCGGGAAACAGACAGAGAGTGTTGCGACTTGGAAATCGGGGACATCAAGTTCCCGCAACGCTTGCAAATCTGTATTTGTCAAAATTGGGGAAGGTACATGAATGAGCCGAGCATGTGCTGCAGTTTCGGTGAGCAAACTATGCTGTCGTCCAAGGTGCGTTGTTAGGGACATCACCAAACGCTCCCGGATCGAGTCAATAGGCGGATTCGTAACCTGCGCGAAACGTTGCTTGAAGTAACTATAGAAGGAACGCGGGTGCCGAGAGATCACAGAAGGAGGTGTATCATCACCCATTGAGCCGACGGCTTCCTTCGCTTCCGTTATCATCGGTTTGATAAACCGTTCCACATCCTCGGTCATATATCCAAAGGCTTTCTGATATATTGGCAGCTGGTCAGGAACAGTCTCCGTAGGAACCGACGAACTGGCATCCGCGATCGGAAGCGTCACAGTACCTTTCTCTACCCATTCACCATAAGGTTTCTGATTAGCAATGTTGTGTTTAATTTCGGAATCTTTTAGCAACTCGCCATTTGCTGTATCCACGGCAATCATCTGCCCCGGTCCCAAACGTCCTTTTTCAATGACCCGACTTTCATCAAGTTCAATGATACCGACTTCGGACCCCATGACAACGGTTCCATCCTCTGTGACTTTATAGCGTGCAGGTCGGAGCCCGTTTCTATCAAGACTCGCACCGACAGTAACACCATCCGTAAACGCGACAGCCGCTGGTCCGTCCCACGGCTCACTGACACATGAGAGGTACTCGTAACACGCCTTCAACACGTCCGGCATATCGGGAATCTGTTCATAAGCCTCAGGAATCAAGCACATCATGGCGTGCAAAATACTACGGTCAGAGTGTGTTAACAACTCTAACACATTATCAAGGCTCATTGAATCGCTGCCTTGTTTGTTAATAATCGGGACGAGTTTTTGGATATGTTCACTCCATACGGGAGAATGGAGGTCAGTTTCGCGCGCCCGCATCCAATTTTGGTTACCCATTAAGGTGTTAATTTCACCGTTGTGGGCAAGCATACGGAAAGGTTGGGCAAGCATCCATGTAGAAGAGGTGTTTGTGCTATAACGTTGATGGAAAACAGCGAGTGCCGCTTCAAAATCTGAATCTTTTAGATCGAGATAAAATTGCACAAGCTGCGGTGCGACCAATAATCCTTTGTAGACGATCGTCCGATGTGAAAAAGAAGCGATATGGAATTCGTCAAGCGAGGCAGCTGCGACACGATGTTCAAGTTCCTTACATATTAGATACAAACGTCTCTCAAAATCATCGTCGCTGATTTGCTCCGGTCGTCCCATCAACACTTGCTGAATTTCCGGCAGCGTTTCTAATGCCTTGGCACCGAGAGCAGCTGTACTGACTGGCACCGGACGCCACCCAAGGAACGAAACACCATACTGCTGCAAAGTCTTTTCAACAATGGCTCGGCTTTGTCGCTGGGCATTCTCATCACGACCTGGCAGGAAAATCATCCCAACACCCAAGTCAGTTATCCTGTCCAGGCGTATTCCGAGTTTCTCCAACTCTCTTTGAAATAATTTTTCCGGAATTTGGGTTAAGATACCTGCACCGTCACCGGTTTTGGCATCAGACGCCACCGCGCCCCGGTGTGTCAAATTCGTGACCGCTTGCGTCGCCATTTCAATGATCTCGTGGCTTCGACTTCCGAAACGGTTCGCGACAAAACCAACACCACAGGCATCCTTTTCATTTAAATCTTTATACATCTGTAAACTGATTCTCCATACATGCTTCTATGTTCTTTTACATTGGTATCCAGAGCGAGCTTTCCATGCCTCGCTATCTTGTATTTAATTTTTCGGAGGCAGTTCGCATACCTCAGCCCTGCTCTTTTTTTCAAGAGGACAAACAACCGGAAAATGGACTCCGCTGTAAAGACTGGATAAAATCTTTTGTACGGCTTAAGTCGGAGGCTGGCTACTCGTTCCTGCCGGAGATAGCGCGCCCCAAGGCAAGAGAGAGCCACTGGAATCACACCAGTGATTCACAACCGGCTGGGTGGGCTTATGTGCTTGGTCTTCAGTTTTTGAGTCAAAATCATCTACTAACTTTAATATTATACTTTAATTCAAGTTGAAAGTCAAGAAAATTCCTTGACACCTCAATAGCCAACCGCACAACCATCCCGTCTCGGATCCGAACCCGCAACAAGTGTATCAAAGGACGGATCGACAAAAATTGCCTGTCCACCACCAAAAAAAGTGCTGCCAGGTATGATATGATGTCCCTTCTGTGCCAACTCCGCTTGTGTATTCATCGGAATACCAGCCTCCAGTATAACCCTCGAATCATCCGTCACCCGAAATCGCGGCGCATCCAACGCATTTTGAACATCCATATTGAAATCAACGAGATTACACACAAACTGTAAATGCCCCTGTGTCTGCATCTGCCCACCCATAACCCCGAATGTAACCAAAGGCACCCCATTTTGAGCAATCATACCAG
The DNA here is from genome assembly GCA_958295815.1 of Candidatus Poribacteria bacterium. Taxonomy (GTDB): domain Bacteria; phylum Poribacteria; class WGA-4E; order WGA-4E; family WGA-3G; genus WGA-3G. The sequence continues at coordinate 4,216,523 of OY282374.1, forward strand.
GAATAATAGTGTGCAACGTTCGCTTATGCGGAGCAATACAATTAGCGTGGTTTGGATCGAGTGAGAAACCTGCGCCACGATTTTGCAACATGATTCCTGTGTCACCAGCAACCAACAGTGAACCAAAACCCGCAAAGAGGCTATTAATAAAAGAAACAACGTTTCGATCATTATCAACTGCGCAGAGATATACCGTGTCACTTCCCATCGACGGCAGACCTGGACTCGGTTCCATATTTGCCCGTTCTGAAGAGATACGTGCGCGTTGGCTTTCCGTATAATCGTCGGAAAGTAGTCCTGCTACTGGCACATCTACAAAGGTCGGATCTGTCACGTATTTGTAGAGATCCGAGAACCCCAATTTCATCGCCTCAATTGCGTAGTGTAGATGTTCAGAACTATTATGTCTCATACCTTTTAGGTCAAATCCTTCAACGATATTGAGTGCCAATAACGCAGCGATACCCTGTCCATTTGGTGGTATCTCATAGACATCGTAGCCGCGATAATTCGTAGAAATTGGCTCTACCCAATCCGATCTGTGTTCAGCAAAGTCCCGTCTGGTAAATAAACCACCATTTTCATCAGAGAACTGGACGATTTTCTCGGCAATCTCGCCTTGATAAAACGCATCTCGTCCACCTTCTGCAATCAGTCGAAAGGTCCTCGCAAGATTCGGTTGTCGGAAGATCTCCCCCGGTACGGGTGCTTTTCCATCTTTGAGGTATGTACGTGCTGTATCAGGATGCTGTGCCAACATCGCCGCGCTTTCTTGCCACGCGAGCGAAATCTGTGGACTAACTGGGAAACCTTCCTCCGCATAATCAATAGCAGGCTGAAGCACTTCTGCCAAAGACATCGTTCCGCATTCATTCAAGAGTGTTGCCCATCCATCAATTGTACCTGGCACCGTAACCGGATACATACTCCCGAAGGCGGGGATACTAACTAATCCCTGCTTAGTAAAGAACTCCGGTTCCGCGGCGTAAGGTGCACGACCACTTGCATTTAAGCCCCGGATTACACCATCTTTAGGCTGATAAACTAGCATAAAGGCATCGCCACCGATACCCGTTGACATCGGCTCAACGACATTCAGTATTGCAGCAGTTGCGACCGCTGCATCAAAGGCGTTTCCACCGTCCCGTAGAATCCGTAATCCACCTTGTGCCGCAAGGGGTTGACTGGTTGCAACAGCACCATGTTGGCAAATGACCGCTGAACGTCCAGGACCGAATTGGTTTGGACGATATCCATCAAACATTCTTTCCCTCCCACTTTTAGACTGTCACCACTGTAGCATGCCTTTCCTTTTTTGTCAAATTTACTGCCATAACCGTATCATCTTGACATCTCTCATTCTTCGTGATAAAATTAAGTCTATCTCATAAGATTAGGAGCCGTTATGTCTACGTATGATCTCGGAATTATAGGTGGTGGACCAGGAGGATATGTCGCAGCGATCAAAGCCGCACAGCTCGGTGGCACAGTCTGCCTCATAGAAAAAGGAGAGTGGGGCGGGACCTGCTTGAACCGAGGGTGCATCCCAACAAAAACCCTTTTCGCCGTCGCCAACCTCGCCACACAGATTCAGGAAGCGTCTACTTTCGGCATAAATGTCGGCAACGAAGCGACAATTGACTACACACAAGTTCTGGCTCACAAAACCTCGGTCATCCAGCAGCTGGAAGGCGGTATCGCAAAACTACTGCAAGCGAACAAGGTTGATATCCACAAAGGAACAGCAGAACTTACCAATAAAAACACCATCCTTGTCCACAAATCTGACGGCACAACCGAGCAGTTAAACGCCAAAAACGTTATTATTGCTACAGGTTCAGAACCCGCCGAACCACCTGTCTTTGAGATCGACGAAGAACAAGTCTTGACAACAACTGGCATCCTCAACCTCACGGAACTACCCGAAAGCCTACTAATCGTTGGCGGAGGGGTTTCTGGTTGTGAGTTCGCTTCCATCTTTAATGCACTCGGTTGCCGTGTAACCATATTGGAACTCCTCCCCACAATTCTGGCGACCGAAGACACCCAAGTTATCCGACACATCCAACTGTTTATGAAGCGAAAGGGCATCACTATCCATACCAAGGCAAAACTTACCCATGTAAAAAAATCGGATGAACAGGTTACAGCAGTCCTTGAATCCGGTGAAGAACTCATGGCACAAAAGATGCTCGTCTCAATTGGGAGACGCTACAATACAGAAGGGATAGGCTTAGAAAAGATTGGCGTTCGCACCGAAGGCGGAAAAATCGTTGTGGATGCACGGATGCAGACAAACGTTCCCGGTATTTACTCGGTTGGGGACGTCGCCAGTCGGTATCTTTTGGCACACGTTGCATCGACAGAGGGAAAAATAGCAGCGCAAAACTGCCTCGGTGATAATACTGAGATGGACTATCAAGTTATTCCGTGGTGTGTTTTTACCTTACCGGAAATTGGGCACGCTGGCATGACAGAAGAAGAGGCAACAACTGAGGGTTACGAGGTGAAAGTAGGTCGATTCCCATACGCTGCGAACGGAAAAGCGTTGGGATTACGCGAAACAGACGGATTTGTTAAGATCGTTTCTGATGCCGATAGCAAGGACATTCTTGGCGTTCACATTGTCGGTGCCCATGCATCAACACTTATCCACGAAGCCGCTGTTGCGGTCCGCTTAGGTGCCACCGCGAGCGACATCGCTCACACTGTCCATGCCCACCCAACCCTTTCAGAAATGCTAATGGAATCTGCTGAAGCTGTAGATGGCAAAGCGATACACAGTCTACGGTAATAGCACCGATTGAACGGTGTTTGATGTCAGATGCCTTGAAAGATTCTGTTCATTTCCTTGAAAATGGGGTTGTGTATGTGTTACTCTATCAGTATATTTAGATTTAGATAAGAAGTGGAAACTCACATAAAAGTGAGATTCATTTCTCCAGGAGATTGAACAGTATGAAAATTATGTCAGTATTAGTAGGACTTGTATTGATGATAGCCTGTTTTGTTATCGGCACGAGCGACATAGCACAGGCGGAGGAAGTCTTGGGAACAGGAACGGAATCACTGCTTGGAGGAGACCTAACCGATCCAGAAGACGATGGTGAACCTGAATCAGATGACGGTTACAACGCCATTTTTTCAGCCAACGATGAACCCGGATTCGCGGGCGGGGAATTTGCGTTTAACGTCTTCGATAACCGTCTTGGTCCCAGCAATGACAAATGGTGCTGCGGACGTGGCGGCGGCATTCCGAAAGAAGGTCTACACGTGACAGCTGAGTTTGAGGAGCAGTACGCATTGACACATTTTACCGTATCTTCAGCGAACGATGTTCCTCCGAGGGACCCGACAGTGTGGGAGGTTCAGGGGTCGAACGACGGAGATGATTTTACGACCATCTATTCTCACGACGGGAAAAGTTTTTGGGATCAGCGACTGCAAGTCGTCCTTTTTGAGGCAGGGGAAGATTACGACGTTCAAAAAACCGGGTATCGGTTTTTTCGGCATGTTACTTTTGACACCGCATCAAACCCAGCTGGGGCATACTTTCAAATTGGCGAAATTGAGTTCTTCGGCGATGATAGTTTTCCGGTAGACCCTAAAGCCAAACTCACAACCACATGGGGACGCATTAAAAACGTCCGATAAGCGCAAATATCATACATTTTCTTAAATCGGCTTGAATCCAGTAATAACTTGGTTTGAGCCTTTTTTCATTTTTGCTTGAAACCGTATGGACTATACTGCGGAGAACCTTTATATCAAGGCAGTTATTTTTCATTCTATACTTTGCCAACAGTCTACATCCAACGAGTAAAGAAGGGAAATTTGGAAGGAAAGTACTAAAAACGGACAGCTTTCTGTAATTCACCATACCGCGACGAGATCTCGGAAAACTCGACGCATTTTTGCCGATTAACACTGAAATCCTCAATGTTAAAAGAGGCAACAACCGTGCCATAAATCATTGCGCTGCGTATCGTCTCCTCGGACATATCCCTAACAGATGCAATATACCCCATCATCCCACCAGCAAAACTATCACCTGCACCTGTAGGATCAGTTACCTGTGTGAGTGGATACGCTGGAGCACTGAAGAAGGAAGATTCCGTGACACTGAATGCGCCATGTTCCCCCTTCTTAACAATAACCCGTTTTGGACCATAGCGTAGAATCGCTTGCGCCGCACGCATCAAATTGGAATCACCCGTGAACAACTGCGCCTCACTATCGTTCAAGATGAGGACATCCACACGTGCTAAGAGTGCATCTAATGCCTCTCGCTCCTCGTTAATCCAAAAATCCATCGTATCACAAACAATAAGCTTCGGATCTGTCGCCTGCTCAATGATGCTCAACTGTAACGCTGGCGAGTTATTTGCCAAAAAGATATAGGGCGTCTCTTTGTAAGCATCAGGTAAAATAGGATCGAAATCACTAACAACGTTTAATTCCGTAAAAAGCGTATCACGCACGTTAAAGTCTTCGGCATAACGACCACCCCAACGAAACGACTTACCGTCATCAACCCGCTTCAAACCTTGGAGGTCAATACCTTGAACCTTAAGGAAATCCGTGTACGTGTACGGAAAATCAGCACCAATAACGCCAATAAGCTGGACAGGCTCCTTAAAAAAACTCGCTGCGACAGAGGCATAGACACCAGAACCGCCAAGCACGTCTTCAACCCGTTTACTTGGCGTTTCCACTGTATCTAAAGTAACCGTCCCAACGACCAAAACTCCCATATTCTAAACCTTTGTCTCCCAAACGTGCGTAAATATAAACCTTTTCAAAAAGGACCAGGTCTATTTTTATTCTCGCGGAACGCGCGGATGATCCTTCGCAAACGACGCACGAATATTACGCCGAGTACGATAATTACCGGATACTGCAAATAACTCAGCCATCTTGTAAGTGTAGGAGAGAGTTCTATCTGCTGAGAATGCGCCAGCCAGATCGGTAACAATAGCAATGCCGACACGAGGAGTATAACTCCCTCCAAAATCTCTGACTTCTTCATAAGGCTACCCCATAAAAGGAAGACACTATCAGATAGTTGAAAGAAAGCAGCGTTAAGTTCCCATTTCCCACGAGTTGAGGTATTTTTCCTGCTCCGCTGTGAGTGTATCAATCTCAACGCCGAACGCCTGTAACTTCAACGCCGCCACAGTCTCATCAATAGACTCAGGAACATCATACACGCGATTTTCAAGATTATCACGATTATTGGCAATATACTCCACGGATAACGCCTGATTCGCGAAACTCATATCCATAACACTGGCTGGATGCCCTTCCGCCGCCGCAAGGTTTACCAATCGACCTTCACCGATGAGATAGAATTTCCGTCCATCGGCGAGTGTATATACATCTACATACGGACGCGCGTTTCCTTTATCAACGCTTAATTCCTCCAACGCCGGTATATCAATTTCGACGTTGAAATGACCAGAATTCGCGATAATCGTGCCATCCTTCATCGCTTCAAAATGCTCCTTGCGTAAAACATGAATATCCCCTGTAAGCGTCACAACCAAATCCGCTTCCCGGATTGCCTCCTGCATCGGCATGACCCGGAATCCATCCATTACCGCTTCCAATGCTTTCAACGGATCAACCTCTGTTACGATAATACTCGCACCTAAGCCGCGTGCACGGCTGGCGACACCTCTGCCGCACCATCCATACCCCGCCACAACAACCGTCGTTCCGGCAATCAGGAGGTTAGTTGCTCTAATAATTCCATCAAGAGTGCTTTGCCCTGTACCGTATCGGTTATCAAAAAAATGCTTTGTTCGAGCGTCATTGACAGCAATAATAGGGTATCTCAAAACGCCTTCGTTTGCCATGCTCCTGAGTCGGATGACCCCTGTGGTCGTCTCTTCTGTTCCAGCAACAACCTTCTCAACCAATGCTGGATTGCTCTCTTCAGAGTGAAGCCTTGAGACGAGATCCGCACCATCGTCCATAGTGATTGCTGGCTGCAGATTAAGAGTGGCATCAATGTGTTTATAATAGGTTTCTGTATCCTCTCCGTTAATCGCAAAAACGCCGATCTCCTCGTCAACGACAAGAGATGCAGCAACATCATCTTGTGTACTAAGCGGATTTGATGCACAAACAACCGCCTCTGCACCACCTGCTTTTAGAGTCTTCATTAAATTTGCAGTTTCAGTTGTAACGTGCAGACATGCAGCGATCCTTAACCCCTCCAACGGACGTTCATTTTCAAACCGCTCACGGATGGAATCCAGTACCGGCATAAATCGGTTTGCCCAATCAATTCTTTGCTTTCCAGTCGACGCGAGTTCTGTTGTTTTTATATCGTAGTTCATCACTTTCCTTTTTCTTCACCAGTGTTTTCTATCTTTTTTAAGCTACCGGAGTCTTTCAACGTAATCGGTTTCTTCCCAAGTAAATCCAGGTTCCTCGCGCCCGAAATGTCCATATGCAGCAGTATTTTGATAGATAGGTTGACGTAATGCCAACCGTTCAATAATGCCATTCGGCGTTAAATCGAAATGCGCGTTGACAAGTTTCGTGAGGGCTTCATCATCCCCTGTGCCGAAGGTATCCACCATAACAGAGATGGGATCTTTTCTACCGATCGCATAAGAGATTTGAATTTCACAGCGCTCCGCGTGCCCAGCAGCAACAAGATTTTTAGCAACATGTCGCGCCGCATAAGCAGCACTGCGATCCACTTTAGTCGGATCTTTTCCAGAGAGCGCACCGCCACCGTGTCTACCCATACCGCCGTATGTATCGACAATAATTTTTCGTCCGGTCAACCCGGCGTCACCGTGTGGTCCGCCTGTTACAAAACGTCCGGTCGGATTGATATGATATTTAATGTCTGGGCTTAGGAGATCTTCAGGAATAATTTTTTTGATAACCTCTTCAATAATCGATTCTTGAAGTTGGGCATCGACAACATCTGGACTGTGTTGCGAAGAGATAACAACTGTAGTGACAGCTTTAGGTTTGTCATCGACATATTCAACGGTTACCTGAGATTTTCCATCGGGACGTATAAAGGGAAGGGTCCCATCTTTACGAACTTTAGCCAAACGTCGTGTTAATTGATGGGCGAGCATAATTGGCAATGGCATTAATTCCGGTGTTTCGGTACAGGCATACCCAAACATTAAACCTTGATCGCCTGCGCCGCCTGGATTCACACCCATTGCAATATCAGGGGACTGTTTATCAATGACACTCAACACAGCACTGCGTTCAGCGTCAAAACCGTATTCAATATTAGTGTATCCGATATCCGTTAATACACGTCGGGCAATTTGTTTATCGTCATAGTTTGCGGTTGTCGTGATTTCGCCAGTGATGACGGCAAGCCCTGTCGTGACCAAGGTCTCACAGGCGACTCTGCCCATAGGATCAGTTGCGAATATCGCATCAAGCACCGCATCAGAGATCTGGTCCGCGATTTTGTCCGGGTGTCCTTCAGTGACAGATTCGGACGTAAACAGAAAATTTTTGCTCAATTCCGGGTCTCCCAGTCTACTATGTATTTCTACGCCACATCACAGTCTTCAAACCTTCAGCATTAGAGATAGAAGGGTGGGCACATGGACCCACCCCTACAAGTAAATAACGAAAACGGATACGCGCAAAAACCTCTCCTACATTTAGATATAGACATCTCTGTAGCGAGGTTTTTGTTTTCTTATTCCCGTTTTCGCGCCGAAAGCGTAAATCTGATCCGGGGCGAAAATACAAAGGAAGTTAATTCTCAGAGTTCTCAGTGTTTTCAGAACTCTCAGTGTTCTCAGAAGTTTCAACACTCTCAGAACTCTCAGCGTTCTCAGGAGTTTCAACACTCTCAGAACTCTCAGCGTTTGATTTACCCATTTCCTCTTTGAGTAGAGTCCCTAATGTAGTGACAGTCTCCTCGCGTGCTGGTGCTTGGCGTCGCGGTGCGCGTTCCCGCCGTGGACGAGGTGGCTGTTCAGACCGTCGTCTTTCGTTTTCGGTCGACTGCTCCTCTTCAGGAACTGCTGCACGCTCTTGCTCAGCAATGAGTGCTTTCAGGCTAAGCCCGATGCGCCGGTCTTTTGGAAACAGATTAATCACTTTTAAGTCTAATTCGTCTCCCACCTTAACGACCTCTTCCGGTTTTTCAATCCGGCGATCCGCGAGTTCGGAGATGTGAACTAAACCTTCAATACCTTCTTCAAGCTTCGTGAATGCGCCGAAACTGGTGAGATTGACAATTGTGCCTCGGACGACAGAACCAACTTTGTACTTCTCAGGGACTTCTTCCCAAGGATCCGGTTGTGTCTGCTTGAGACCCAACGAAACCCGGCGTTCAGCAGCGTCAATTTGTAGCACAACTACCTCAATTTCACTACCTTCTTTGAGAGCTTCATTAGCTGCCGCACCTCGTTTTGTCCACGAGAGATCTGAGGTATGAATTAAACCGTCAATACCCGGCTCAATTTCAACAAATACACCAAAATTTGTTAAGTTCCGGACACGTCCCGTAATTTTGCTGCCAACCGGAGCACGTTGCTCTAAAAGTTCCCATGGATTATGTTGCAGCTGCTTCAACCCAAGCGAGATTCGCTTGTCATCCCGCGAAATTTCAAGCACAACCGCTTCGATTTCATCACCCTTGTTGACAATCCGTGACGGTGCCACGTTACGACGAGTCCATGCCATTTCAGAAACATGAATCAGACCTTCAACGCCTTCTTCAAGTTGTAAGAATGCCCCATAATTGACAATATTCACAACCACACCGCTAACAGTGGAGCCAATTGGGTACTTCTCCTCAATATTTGCCCACGGATCCGGGGATTTCTGTTTCAAACCCAACGAAATCTTCTCATTCTCTGGGTTGATACCAATGACCTGGACCTCAATTTCCTCGCCAACTGAAACAACATCAGACGGATGGTGGATACGTTTCCATGCCATATCCGTCTTATGGAGTAACCCGTCAACGCCACCTAAGTCCACAAACGCCCCAAAAGCGGTAATATTTTTTACCACTCCCTTGACAATTTGATCCACTTCAAGCGTACTAAGAACCTCCGAGCGCCTATGCGCCAACTCAGCTTCCAAGCAGGCTCGACGAGACAAAACTATATTATGCCGACGCTTGCTCAGACTAATAACCATCATGTCAAGCGTCTGACCTACATACTGTTCAAGGTTCTGGATAGGTCGCAATTCAACTTGTGAAGCCGGTAAAAAACCCCGCAGGGAGCCGATAGTCACCCGTAATCCGCCCTTAATTCGTTCGGTGATACGACCTTTGACGGGCGTGTTTGCCTCATGTGCAGTCGCAATCTCATCCCAAATGAGCGTCTGATCCGCTATCTTCTTTGAAAGGACAATTTGTCCCTCCGCATCCTCACGCCGCACAATATAAACATCAATCTCATCGCTAACCTGCACAGCCGGTAAATCGTTCTCTCCAGTATCAAATTCCGATGCTGGAATGTAGCCTTCCGACTTAAACCCTATATCGATCATTACCTCGTCGCGGGTAACATCTACAACGACGCCTTTAACAATCTCACCGTCGGTAAATGCCTTGATCGAATTGTCATACGCCTCCTCAAGAGACTCAGCACTCATCGGCTCCGGTGGCTCTTCCGGTGCCGATGCTTCCTCTTCAGACGCGCTGGCATCGGTAAGCTCCGCCACTTGCTCACCATCAGCCGCCACTGCCACTTCAGGGGTGGCATCATCAGTGGGCTCAGTAGTCGCTGGTTCGGCATCAGCTTCACCAACAGCCACTTCTACTTCTTCAGGGGTAGTATCTTCTGTCTGCTCAGCATCAGCCTCGCTAACAGTCGCCTCTACCACTTCTTCATCTGGTGCAGTTTCATCGGTAAGCTCTGCTACTTCCTCACTATCAGCTTCGCTAACAGTCGTCTCTACCACCTCCTCAGAGGCAGTGTCATCGGTAGATGTCTCCGCCTGTTCAGAATCGGTATCCCCTGCAGTCGTTTCCGCTTCGCTGCTTGGAACGTCCTCGCGCTCGTCGCTCTCTGGGTCGGTTGTTGAAGCTGCCTGCACAGCTTCTGGAGCTTCTGCCTCGCTTGCTACGTCCTGCACTTCAACTGAACTTTCAGTTGAGTCTTTTTTTTCTTCCACATCAACAGTAGATGTGTTTGTATTTGCCTGTTCGTTGTTCATTAAGATACCTGGTCCATTCAAAAACGCGCAACGGCGTTAATCCGCCAGTTCCTCCTTATGTTCAAAGTGCTATAGCACTTTCAAATCGGTTACGCAATAGTATACCATAAATTTATAAAGAAAAGCAACAATTTTTTTACCACATCCGATTTCACGCCGAAAAAACGTCTCAACTCAATATTTAGGACAAAAATTTGTTTGACTTTTTTGCTGAATTAAGATAAAATTTGGGAAAAATAGTTCTAGTAATTATGTCTAGTGCTAATTTACAAGAGGTAATTCCTATGGACTCTACCAAATTAATGAGACTCCGTGAGTGGTCCGGTATCCAAATTATTGAGATAAAAACAGACTTGAGTAGTTACGCAGCATCTGATTTACGGAAGATACTCGAAGGTCTCTTAGTAGAAAAAGTCGATAGAGTTGTTGTCAATCTCAGCGAAGTAAACCACATCAACAGTACGGCTGTAGGCGCACTCGTCGGTGTTGCCAAACGCTTACGCCAGAACGGCGGCGATCTGAAAATTTGTGCCCTTGCTGACAATTTGACGCGCACTTTTAATCTTATCGGTGCTTCCAGCGTCCTTGAAATCTATGAATCAGAAAACAGTGCCCTTGCTGCATTTTAAACGTATGACACTTTAGCATATGCCGAAAGCAGATATTGAACTCAAGATCCCGAGTGCTGTCTTTTATATTGAACCTGTCCGGGCATTCGTCGGGAACCTTGCGCGAAGTCTAGGGTTCCCCAGAAAACGCGTAGCAGATATCCAACTCGTGCTTGATGAAGTTTGTAGCAACGCAGTACATCACGGTTCGGATAATGCCACTGCTAGCGTTAAACTACGAATAGGCGTCGATGACCACGCCCTTGAAATCTTGGTTAGGGACACTGGAACGGGGAATGACCCCCAAAAGAACTGGCTAACACGTGAAAGGCTCTTGGAAATTGAGGCGAATCGCTCGCCAAGCGGTGAGAGGGGACACGGCATCTTTATCGCCAAATCGCTTTCGGATACCCATGAAATGCAATCCAACGATACCGGTGGTACCGATGTTCGAGTCGTTTTTTATTTTTTAAAGCCTAACAAGGTTAAGGTTTAACCTACAGCTTCAATAGCAATAAGCGTTAAATCATCGTCCTTTGGACAGTTAGCTGTGAATGCATCAACCGCATCGGAGACACTCGCAATGAGGTTCCCCACAGGTTGCTCTGTACATTCGTTCACCAACTTTTGAAGACGTTCTACCGTAAATTCTTGCCCCTGAGGATTTTTGGCTTCGTAAACCCCATCCGTATACAGAAAAATCCTACTCAACCGATCAAAAGGATAACGGACAGTCTCATAAACCGACTCCCGCCAAATGCCCAACCCGTTCCCAGTGTTTTTATCGCCGATAGCGCTGTAGGTCTCCTGATTTCCATCGTACAAGAACGGAAAAGAATGGCCAGCATTTGCACAGATCAATTCTCCTTTACTAAGGTCAATAATACCGCAAAATGCTGTTGCAAACATAAAGAGTCGCGAACTGATCAGGTCGTTAAACCGAGTATTCAATATTTCAAGCAGACGACCTGGATTATCATCAATCAATTCTTGGAATTCCGCCAAAATTGTTTTAATGAAGACGGTCACAAAAGCAGCCGAAACACCGTGCCCCATAACATCAGAGATAAAAACACCGAGTCGGTTCGGTACTATTTCCCAGACATCATAGAAATCCCCGCCCACTGCCATCTCAGGGCAGCACCGAGAAGCAATCCGAAATCCTGATAACTCCTGTACCCCATTCTGCGGAATCAGAATTTCCTGAATACTCCGTGCCATTTGGAGTTCTTCTTCCAAGCGGGCATTATGGGTCGCAAGTGTATCCTGATATTCTTTAATCCGCAAGAGAGAGCGGACGCGTGCCAACACCTCCAGGCTATCAAAAGGTTTCTCAATAAAATCATCAGCACCCGCCTCAATAGATTTAATCCGATTTTCGCGTGTGTCGCGTAGGGCGGTTATCATCACAATCGGGATAAATTCAGTAGCCTTATTTGCTCGGATCCGCTTGACAACCTCAAAACCATCCATTCTGGGCATGTTAATATCTAACAAGAGAAGATCCGGATTCTCTCTCTCAACTGTATCAAGTGCCTGAAGCCCATCTTCAGCCGTACAGACTGCGTACCCATGCGCGTTAAGTTGGATCTGTAGAATCCTGACATTTCTCGGTTCATCGTCAACAACAAGGATTTTCGAGGATTCTTGTTCTTCGGAAGTTGTTTCAGGGTTCATCTCTCTGTCCTTCTAAGGTGGGTTTCTACACGTTCTACCAGTACCTTGATATCAATGGGTTTACTGAGATAATCATCGCAGCCAGCTTTCAGAATCCGTTCTCTATCACCCGACATCGCTGCAGCCGTTAACGCTATAATGGGTATATCTACCCAAGCAAGGTTCGCTTTAATTCGCCGCGCTAACTCCTCACCACTTTGTCCCGGTAAAGCGATATCCATGAGTATTAGTTGTGGTATTGCATCTTCCAAACTGGCGATTGCTTCAACAGCATCAGTCGCTTCCACGACCGTATAACCTTCTGACTGTAGCACAATTCGCACAACTTTGCGGTTTAACTCTTGGTCCTCAATTACCAAGATCCGTTTAGGTGTTCTCATCTGTCTTTCAGCCGTAGATGGATTTTCAGTTTTCACGGGCTGCCCTCTGTTTAAGCCAGCAGTCCGAAATCAACCCCAATTGCCGAGCTAAGATCCATCTCTCAACTCTACACGGGTTCATCAGACTCGTTATCATTTCCAATCTCCAAGTGCTGCAGTGGAATTCTCAAAGTGAAATTGCTCCCTTTCCCTTCCTGGCTGCTAACACTAATTTCGCCTCCATGCAAGGCGATGAGCCGCTGCGTTAACGCTAAACCGAGCCCTGTCCCGCCGTACCGCCGAGATTTTGACGTATCAATCTGCGTAAATGGGGCGAAGAGTTTGGCTTGATCTGACTCAGAGATGCCTATCCCCGTATCTATAACCTGAGCACACAATTCTGTCTCACTAACTTCCAACTTTGTTGTAACTCGTCCACCTTCTGGGGTAAATTTCACCGCATTGGAGAGTAAATTGTAGAAGATCTGCTTAATTTTAATCCGGTCAGCTTCAATCATGGGATTCTGTTTATATGTCAAAGTAAGATCCAAATCCTTCTTCACAGCGAGGGCTGTGATAATAGCATTTACCTCTTCGACCGCTTCAACAATAGAGAACTCCTCCAGCTGCAACACCATCTTTCCAGCTTCGATCTTTGACAAATCAAGGATGTCGTTGATCATCTCCAAGAGATGCTGACCGCTAATATGAATATCGTTGACGCACTCCTTCTGTTCAGCGTTGATACTCCCGACGAGTTCATCTCTCAAAATTTCAGCGAATCCAATGATGGCATTTAACGGCGTGCGCAATTCGTGACTCATGTTCGCAAGAAAATCACTCTTGGCACGACTCGCATATTCAGCCGTCTCCTTCGCTTGTTGCATCGCTTTTTGAGTCTTTATCCGCTCCGTAACATCCAGTGCCATACTGATGCCGAGACGTCTATTGTCCGGAAGTTCCCCAAGCAATGACGAACTAAACTCCCATATCTGTTTTTCACCAGACTTCGTGAAAATTTCATACTCACCCTCCGCCACCCGTTCCGTGGAACGGTACAACTGAGTGAGATGCGCCCTGATTGTCTCCGCTTCCTTGCTACTCGTCTGTTCCAGCCATTTTGAGATCGTAGGTATATCTTCGTGGGTATACCCAGTTGATTCTGTCCATGCTCGGCTAATTTGTAGAACTTCACCATCTTCGGAATGAATCATAATTGGCAACGGGGCACTCAATACGGCGCGTCTAAAGCGTTCTTCACTGCGCTGCAATTCAATCTCCGCTTGCTTCCGATCCGTAATGTTTGTTGAAGTCATCACGAAACCGATCACTTGCCCTTCCCGCTTGATCGGTCCAAGACACGAAGTGTACCAATATCCGCTCATCTGCCCCCGAACCTCATAGGTAGCAACCTCGCCAGTTTCGAGCACATGCTTGCAAGCTGCTCTAAGCCGCTCATGATGTTCTTCTGCCAAGAAATCAAAAATGCTTTTTCCAACAATATCTTGAGGGCTTAATCCAAGATTAGCAGGAAGTCTATTGACAAATGTAAGATGACAGTCCAAATCCATAGTTGAAATAATATCCGGTGCACTTTCAACCAGAGAACGCCAATTCGCCTCAGAATCGCGGACCGCTTGTTGCACACGATAATACTCTGTTATATCCCGTGAGATGCCACATGTCCCTTTAATACGTCCCTCTCTATCGCGGATCGGAACTTTCGTCGTTGACACCCAAGTGTCTTGTTCATCGGGCCATGTCTCTTTTTCCTGTTTACCTTCAATCGGCTCACCAGATTTGATAACGTCTTGCTCATCTTGATAGGCTTGCTGAGCATGTTCGCGCGTAAAAAAATCAAAATCCGTTTTCAGAATCGCCTCTGCCGGATTTTTTAAACCAAACCGATCGGACAAAGAGCGGTTAATTCGGATGAACCGACTCTCTATATCTTTAAAATAAATGTGATCAGGGGTGTTTTCCATCAGGGTATGCAGGAGTTCGCTTACTTCGCTATGTTTCGTCGCCAGCTGCTGAAAACGGGTTTCACTTTCCCTCAACTTCGTTTCCAACTGCTTTTGTGGCGTAATGTCCCTGACGATGATATAACAGACTTGATTTTCGGGAGACTCCGTTGCATACCATTTTAACCACTTATAGGTTCCGTTTTGGCATTGAAAGCGGTTTTCTAAAGTCGTGCTATCACGTTCTCCCGTTTTTACTTTTTCAATTTCAGTGAGGGTGTCCTGCCTATCCTGGGGATGTATAAGTGCCTCCCACTGCTGACGCTGTAATTCTGGAACGGTGAATCCGAGCGTGTTTTTCCATGCTGAGTTAAGCGCGACTAAACTGTCGTCACAACTGATATACCCAAACATGTCCGAGGAGACTTCAGAAAAAGAATTAAGTTCAACGAGGTCTTCTGTCACGCCAAGCTTGCGAGTTTCGTTCTTAAGCTGCTTCATATTTCCGCTCCAGAAGGTACAAGTCAGAGGCACCTCGCGCTGCACCATCAAGATTATGGGCGATTATTTCGTCACCAAAACAGCACGACTTGCCAGATGGACAACAGTTTGCGTCGTACTTTGGAAAACGAGTTCATACAACCTACCGTGATGACTCGCACTCAGCGCAATTAAATCACAATCGTTTGCCTCTGCATTTTCCAAAATATTCGCGCCTGTAAAGCCACGCGCAGTAAGAAAATCTGTTTCAACGTTATAGTAGTTCAAGTATGCTTCCATCTGCTGTTTAATCTGTGTAGCTTCAGATTGCGTACTTGAAAGAGCAAGTCCAAGGATCCCCGCTTTTGTCAACTCACCAATTTCCGCAACCAGCCCTAAAACATGATCAGAGTAGACATCCCCGTGATGCACAGCAAGAATCTTTTGCAAAAGTGTACACTGCTCATGTACAACGATAATAGGGCGAGTGATATGCAGGAGGACATCATCAATCTGGTTCTGAATAAGTTTCAGCCGACGTTCTTTTATATCTTCAGGGAGCCCTACAACGACGAGGTCAGCGGAGCGTGCTTTTTCGCAAATCATTTCTCGCGGGTTACCGGCAACAGCTTCAACATGATAATCCAAAAAATCGTAAAGCGAGCATTCCGCTTCCGTTCGACGGAGAACAGTCTCGGCAACCTCAGGACTTCCACCGTGTCCGCTATCTTGAAAGAAAACACACGATAGATGTGTACCCAAAAGCACTGCCAACTGCCCGGCGTACTCAAAGGCATTTTTTTCATAATCCGTATCGCCAATAGCGACGAGGATATTTTTAATCATGAGATATCCTTTATAGGTGTGAGGCTTGATATGTTACTTGTAAGCTCTCCAAGGCACGCCTCACCACAATGAAACCTAAATTAGCCAGTACCTCGTTACGGATGCTTCAGGAGTGCAGCTACAGCATCGTCTTCACTTTCAAAATTCCTAAAGACAGTGATTAAGCGAGCCATGACGATGAGGTTTTTAACATGCTTGTCCACGTTAATCACCCCAATTTGCCCCCCACGAGGCTGAATATCGGAATAAACTTTCATTAACTCGCCGAGACCGGAACTATCCATCCCGGTTACCCCTTTAAAATCAAACACGAGTCTTGGCGGAGAGGTTTCGTCTGCAAGTGTCTCCCCAACTGTTTCGGAGATTTCTTTGACACCCGGGGCAATCATTCTACCAGCCAGTCGAAAAATTACTACCCCGTTTTTCTCCGACACGGTGATTGGCATAATACATTGTTCCTTTAAGGTTAGATGTATCTCTACAACACGTGATAAATCTAATCTTGAAATTTAGGAGTCGTTCCTAATACGTAGTTCGTTTGAGATGTCGGTGCAATCTCCTAATAGCACCACTTAACCGCCACTCGATAGTTCCTCAACCGCATCGCTCTCACTATCGAAATGCTCAAAGATACTAACGAGCCGACTGCGAACAATCAAATTTTTGATGTTTCTCCCGACATTAATGACACCGATACGACCTTTCTTACGGGTCGCAGTAACATGCGCACCCATTAGCGTACCGAGACCGGAACTGTCCATCATATTAACCCGTTCAAAATTAATCAGGATGCGCGGTTCATCAGAAGCATCTATTTGTGATACGATCGCTTCTCTCAATTCCGACACTGCCGCACCCATTATTTTCCCACTCGGTTCCAGAATCGCAACGCCATCTTTCTGGCGAATCGTAGTTGCCATGATTTTCTCCTTCGCATTGGCTTGAAAACTGAAAATATTAACCCACTTTCTGTTAATTTTACATTATTTCAAATTATTTGTCAACTCGCATTTTAGGCGTTTTACCATTTTAACCAAATTCACCAGAAAAGGTTTACCTCGTTCAAAGTTCAGAAACTTTACTTCAGATTTAATTTGACTCCTAAGTCAAATTAACATATAGTTATGTCATATCAACGTATAAATAATAATAGACTATATAAAATATAGACTATATAAAAATGATTTTTACGTGAGCGAATATGCCACTTTGCCCAGATATCAACTTAGGTACGCACCGTTAATAGAAAGGAACGCAGTGTATAACCCAAACGCTATACGAATTAAAGACCTCCCTAAAGATGAACGTCCGCGTGAGAGGCTTCGTAAATACGGACCAGAAAATCTAAGAGACTCAGACCTTTTGGCTATCATCCTTAAGAGCGGCACTAAAGGTGCAACAGCCGTTCAACTCGGCGAGCAGATCCTTACGGCATTTGAAGGTGATTTGAAGCGGATGGCAGACAATAACTCCAAGCAATTTGAGAAAATCAAAGGTGTTGGTGAGGCAAAGGCAGCACAGATTGTCGCCGCTTTCGAACTCGGAAAACGGTTGGCACGTTTTCACGCAAATCGCGATAAAATCACATCTCCAAGCGACGTCGCAGACCTAATGATGTCCAAAATGCGGTATCTACAGAAGGAAATTGTTTGTGTCTTGTGCCTTGATACCAAAGGCGGCATAACAACTAAAGGTATTACAGGGAATCATAGTGATGATTTGACTTGGGGGAAAAAATTGTCAGAGACCACAGTCTTTGAAGGGACACTCAACGCCAGTGTTTTTCATCCTCGCGAAATTTTTCGATTCGCAATTGAGGAATCAGCGAACTCAATCGTCCTTGTCCATAACCATCCGTCCGGCGATCCACAACCGAGTCAAGAAGATATTCGAGCAACCAAACAATTGATTGAAGCGGGAAACCAGATCGGAATTAAAGTGTTGGATCATGTCGTCATCGGTGATGGAATCTTTGTCAGCTTGAAGGAGGAAGGTTTCATTTAAGGGATTCAAACAGGTTCTAAGGTACGCTGGCGAAGCACCTCGTATAAGAGAACGCCCGCTGCAACCGAAACGTTGAGGGATTCAATCTGTCCCAACATCGGTAAGTGGACGAGATAATCACATTTCTCCTTCACGAGTCTCCGAATGCCCTTACCCTCACTCCCCAAAACGAGGCACAACGGAACGCTGAAATCTGCTTCGGTATACGAACAGGAAGCGTCCCCAGAAGAACCCACAACCCAGACGCCTGCCTTTTTAAGGGCATCTACGGTTTGCGCAATATTCGCCACTCTCACAATAGGCACATGCTCAGACGCACCTGCTGAGGCTTTGTGTACAGCCGGCGTGATACCAACAGCACGGTTCTTTGGAATAAGAACAGCATCGGCGTTAGCAGCATCAGCTGTTCGGAGAACCGCACCAAGATTCCTCGGATCTTGGACACCATCCAACATTACCAACAAGGCATCGCTCTCGTTGCCCTGTATCTTCGCAAGTATTGATGACAGATCACTATAGCGAGTCAGGTTGACGAGTGCAATAACACCTTGATGCGGCACCGACGATTCGAGCCTATCCAATTCACGCCGTGTGCAGCGTTTTACCGGAACACCTGCCTGTTTAGCCTGCGCAATAATGTGGCGGATACGTGAATGCGTATTCCCTTCAGCAATCCAAATTTTCTCGACATAACGAGGACGGTGTTGCAGATATTCGATGACTGGATTTCTGCCAACAATGTATTCGGACATTTTAAAAGAAAAGGGACAGAATTATCTGTCCCTATAAATTAATCCTATAATTAATCACCACGGACAAATTTGACATCCGGTCCGCGTGGTGTAATCTTGATATCCGGGTCAGCCTCTTGGCACTGGACGCAAGTGATGTCCCCAACGTTCGTATTCTCCATGCGCGGTGCAAGTTTTCCCAACTTAAATACGAACGCTAAAACTTCGTCTGCCGGGATCTTTCCATCACATCCATCGCAACGGATAGCTTCCCCCGACTTAACCTTCTCCAAAAGCTCTGATGCTTTCATAGCTTCCCTTTCGCCGAGAGGCATTCAATTCGCCTACAGGAAATAACGCTCTTTCTTTCTTTCAGACTCGTATTCTTCATACGCCTCTTGCGCACTGTCAACTTCGGAAACTTCTGCGATGGGCACATCCCACCAAGATTCATATCGCGGAACCCCTTCGTAGTAGTCCACATCAATCTTCACAACGGTTGTGTGCTCCGCTTCGCGCGCCTCATGTAGTCCCGCTTTCAGACTCTGTAGCGTCGTCGCTTCGATTACCTTGGCACCGAGGCTCGCGGCATTCGCTGCAAGATCCACTGGTAAAAAGTCGCCTGCGAGTTGACCTGTTTCCTCCTCGCGGTAGCGGAAACGGGTGGCGAATCCCTGCGCGCCTGTTGCGCGAGACAGTCCTCCGATACTACTATGCCCTTCGTTGTTCACAAGCACAACAATCAGTTTATACCCCTCCTGAATTGATGTGATAATTTCCTGTGCTAACATCAGGTACGAGCCATCACCCACCATCACATAGACATCGCGGTTCGGATCTGCCATTTTGATGCCTAACCCACCAGCAATTTCATATCCCATACACGAATAGCCGTATTCCAAATGGTACTGTTTTGGATTACGGGTTCGCCACAATTTGTGTAGGTCACCAGGCAGGCTCCCCGCTGCACAAACCATAACATCTTCAGGACGCGAAAATTCGTTGACAACCCCAATTACCTCGCTCTGGCTTGGTAAGGGTCCATGTCCGAGGTGATAAAGTCGATCGACTTCCGCCTCCCATTCGTCCCGATATTTCTCGATCTGTGCGGCGTAATTTGCATCAACACGATAGTTCCCAACAGCAGCCGTCAGCTCCTCAAGTGTGACACGCGCATCTGCAACAAGCGGTAAAGCAGCATGCTTATACGCATCAAATTCAGCAATATTAATATTAATAAAACGCACATCAGGATTCTGGAAAGCAGTTTTAGAAGCAGTTGTGAAATCGCTCAAGCGTGTGCCGATAGCTATCACTAAATCAGCCTCCCGCGCCGTGATATTTGCGCCGGGTGTGCCAGTCGCACCTATTGCACCGAGATTCTGTGAATGATTATACGGTAGCGACCCTTTTCCTGCGAAGGTTTCACCAACCGGAATACCCGTCTGCTCCACAAATTGAGCGAGTTGCGCTGTAGCTTCGCCGTAGATAACACCGCCACCGGCAATGATCAACGGACATTTGCTCTCACGGATCCATGACACTGCGCGGTTGAACAGATTCACATCCGCACGCGGGCGTGATATAGTATAAACCTTTTTCTCAAAAAGCTGTGAAGGATAATCGTACGCCTCGGCTTGGACATCTTGAGGAAGTGCTAAAGTTACAGTCCCCGTATCTGCCTGGGACGTCAACACACGCATTGCCTCCGGTAACGCTGTGATGATCTGTTCTGGGCGATTAATCCGATCCCAGTAACGCGAAATCGGCTTGAAGCAATCATTCACTGAATAATCTTGTGAACTCGATGACTCCAACTGCTGCAAAACCGGAGCAACTAATCGGGTGGAAAATATGTCGCCCGGTAATAAAAGAACCGGCAATCGGTTAATTGTCGCACCCGCAGCACCTGTAAGCATATTTGTCGCTCCCGGTCCAATAGAACTTGTGCAAGCAAAAGCCCGGAGGCGATTGCTCATCTTGGCAAAGGCAGCAGCGGTATGCACCATCGATTGTTCATTTCGTGTCTGATAGAACCGAAATGAATCGGAATACTGATGTAGGGCTTGTCCAATACCAGCAACATTTCCGTGACCGAAGATCCCAAACATACCAGCAAAAAACTGGGTTTCAGTTCCATCTCGCTCAACGTATTGTTGTTGAAGAAATTGAACGATGGCTTGTCCCATCGTAAGTTTTTGTGTTTTCATGAAAATCTTTGCGCGTTTTCCGCAAGGGAAACTGCTACTCCTTTGAAAAATAGTATGGTGTATAGAAATTGAGGCACGAAAACATAGCCTACAAGACCGGAGATCGCTATTACCAGCCACCACGCTCCGCGACAAACTCATCAACTTCAGGCATCGTCGGCATAAAGTTAGCACAGCCATGCCGTGTTACGACAATTGCACCGGTGGCATTGCCAAGGCGGGCAGATTTTTCCCAACCCCAATCGCTGAGATTACCATAGATAAAGCCACTGGCGAAGGCATCTCCGGCACCCAAGGTATTGTAAACTTCTACAGGAAAAGGTGCAGCGTGAATAATTTCACCGCTCGTCAGATAGACATCTGCCCCCTCAACACCACGCTTCACTATCAAGGCATCTGGACCAGCACCTAAGAGCGTTTCAATCGCTATCGTCATATCGCCTTCAATCGTAGGATTCGAGATTTGGGAGTGTTCAATCGTGAGTTGCGAAAGATTTGTGAGCGTAGCCGCCTTGATCTCCTCTTCCGTGCCGATCGCAATATCAATATAACGTAAGGCAGATCGCACTACAACACCGAATGCTCTTGGGTCGTGCCACTGATCTGCCCGAAAATCAAGATCCAAAAAGACCTGCTTACCCATCGCTTGTGCTTGTTCCGCAGCATAGAGCGTGGCACTACGACTCGGTTCCTTGCTCAAACCCGTCCCAGATATTAGCACCGCTCGACTCTCAGAAATCGGTGCAGCAAGAACATCATCAATTGTGATCTCAATATCCGCGCAGTTATCACGATAATAGATTAACGGGAACCGATCGGGTGGCTCAATACCGAGGACAACAGCACTTGTCCGATACCCAGGCTTGCAAGGAATAAACTGTGTTTCAACGCCTTCTTCCTCTAAAAACTTAAACAGAAATTCTCCGACTGGATCCTCGCCGACAGCAGTTAGTAACGCAGCCTGAAGCCCAAGCCTCTGTACACCTACACTGATGTTGGTAGGACACCCGCCAACGAAGGCACCAAAACTCTTGATGTCAGTGAACGGGGCTCCGATGTCATTGGCATAGAGATCTAAAGAACTCCGTCCGATTGTAAGAATATCGTAAGTCATCATTTCTTTCGTAACGTAATTCTCGTTCAAGAGCGCACCGCATTTCTAAACTTTTCACTTTCCTCGGCAAATTTACAGGTTAATAGAAAAGCATCATTTCCGCACGCTATTAACTGAACTCCCAGTCTTAACCACTGTTCACCACTTTCAAAGTTGTTCACATAACAACCCAGCGGAACATTGTGCCGCTGGGTGAGTGTGATGACTTTCTTTATTGCATCTAAAAGCAACGGATGCTCCAGTTCACCGGAAATCCCCATAGAGGTGGATAAATCATACGGACCGATGAACACAACATCTAACCCACCAGTCGTGAGGATGTCCTCTAAGTTTTCGACAGCTTTGACGGTCTCAATTTGCCCTATGCAGAGAATCTCCTCATTCGCCTGACGTACGTATTCACGGGTATCAAGTTTCGTAAAGTCCCCATAGTCAGTATGTCCAATACCAAAGGCAACGCCTCGATCGCCTTCAGGCGCGTATTTCGTCCATTTTCGGATTTTTTCGAGATCTTCACCCGACTCAACCCGTGGAATCATGACCCCTGTTGCCCCCGCATCAAGGATACGAGAAACAAAGTGGCGTTCCAGTACCGGAACACGGACAATACACGGCAAATTTGCCCCACGTGCATCTCGAACTATTCGTCCAACGGTTTCTATAGAAAACGAACTATGTTCCAGATCAGCGATAACAAAGTCCGCGCCAGCACTCGCCAGAAGGGTTGCTATTGCGGAACCCCCGAATTCAAGTACAAACGTTCCTATGAGTACCTCTCCGCGTTTTAAAGATGCCTTCACAAATTGCTCCTCTAACTTTGAACAGGGATTTCCGACATAAGTTTTTGTGCTTCGCTCACCATCTTCGTGGGTGCAGACATTTTTTCACCGATCGCCAAAATCAACATATAATAATCGTAAGCCGTCTGCAGCTCACGATTAAGGTGCGCACTCTCAGCGGCGTTGAAATAGCAGACAGTTGCCATTCTGTGGCATTCTTCGACGAGCGTAGGTAGATTTGCATAATTATGATTGAAGGCAGCAAGAATATAAGATTTTCCAGCTTCTTCCCACGAGCGTTGGAGCTCAAATTGCCGTCCAAGGCGAGTGTAGTAAATCCCGCCGTTCTTGGCGTTCCTCCGGGCGAGTCGGTACTTCTCCGCAACGGTGTAAGCGAATCTGGCGCGCGTATAACAGTTGGCGACAAGTTCCAAATGGTCTTCTCTGAGGAAGCCGCGAGC
The DNA here is from genome assembly GCA_958295815.1 of Candidatus Poribacteria bacterium. Taxonomy (GTDB): domain Bacteria; phylum Poribacteria; class WGA-4E; order WGA-4E; family WGA-3G; genus WGA-3G. Next base: position 4,239,932 of record OY282374.1, read on the forward strand.
CTGCTTTTGATAGAACTTTCCGAGTCTCTTATAAAGCGTGTGGCACTGACGCATTCGACCTTGCTGCTGGAAAATCTGGATCTTTTGGAAGATGTGAAACGCTTCTTCCTCGTGTGGATATTGGATATCAATATGAACCTGATCCAGCAAAAATTCAGGAGACGCCTCCTCAATTATCATTCGATAGCTGCCCGATACTTTGACTTGCGGTTGGATCGGGTCTATCTCGGTCTCGGTTTCTGGCTCTTCACTGATAAGTTCTTGATGCTCAAGCCATGTACGAAGGACAGTCGCCTCGTTATCTGGCAACTTCTGAATGAGTGTGACAATCTCTTCAACTGTCGGACCCCCTACCAGAGGTGGGGTTGCAGTATTAAGATGCTGAAAGAGGCCATCCACTGCTTTAGTCAATCCTTGGTCGTCTACACAAAGACGAGTCGCTTTGTGGATCTCTTCAAGGACACCTGGATAGTTCTGGCTTTCAATATAACGCGCAGCGAGGCTATAATGTTTGTGGAATTGAGTAATCAACTTCTCGCGCTTACTTGCTTCCTCTTTCTGCCGTCGCTGAAAAAAGAGGTTCTGATTCATCCGCTCGGCGGCTTCAAGCGGCAAACGAAAGATTTTTCGGTACCGTTCAAGGGCTTCTGCTAATCTCGGGTTGCTGGAATTCACACTCGCATCAATAAGCTGCGATGCCTGCTTGACATACTCATCCCGCCGGATGCGATCTAATTCGTCGTACATTTCGGTTGCGTTCTGATGGCGCTCAGGGAGTTGTCGATGGAGTGCCTTCTCTAAAAAATTTCGGAGCACCTCTGGACACCTGTCAATCTCCTCTATTTCTCCGGCAGCCTTCTTTTTATCCATTTCCCTATTTTCACCTGAAAATGGAAAGCGTCCCGTCACCGCTTGATACAAAATGAGTGCTGTGGAATAGAGATCGGCGCGATAGTCATAAGACCCATAGTGTTGTTCGGGTGCCATATACCTTCGAGTTCCCGCCATAGTTTCAGCAAATTCAGTCGTTTCGCTGAAGATGCGAGCAATACTAAAATCAGCAACCTTCGCCTTCTTGTCGGTCGTGAGTAAGATATTTTGTGGCTTGATATCGCGATGCATAATCTTGTGAGCATGCGCTTCCTTCAGACCGCGGCAGATATCCAAACCAATATTGATTGTATCCGTCAGCGGAAGCGGACCTTCCTGCATGAGCTCATGCAAGCTCTTTCCCTCAACATATTCCATCACAATCCAAGCAACGTAATCATCCGTACCCGGCTCAACTGTATGGATTGAGACGATATTAGGGTGTCCCCAAATCTTCGACATCGCTTGAAATTCATTGAGTAAGAACTTCATTCTACTCGCTGGATAAGCTGTTTTTGCTAAGGCTTTAATCGCAACATCCCGGTTCGTCATCTCTTCGCGGGCGCGAAAAACCGACGAGAATCCTCCTGAATTCAGAAACTCCAGCAATCTATATTTGCCTAAAATCAATTGATCAATTTGCATAACAGCATCTTCAAAGAGGATAAGATACAATTAGAGAAGGTAAGATACACTTTATAACAATAAAATTAACAGAATTAACATTAATTGTCAACAAAAAAATCAATTTTTAGTAAACCTAAGCTGAATCAATGCCTGAACGGGCACGTTGGACCTCGGCACTCAGTTTTTTAGCTCTCTCTGTGAGAGCTTCAAATCTCCTTGCTTCAATCAGTTGATTATTAACCAAAGCACTTCCAACTCCCAAAGCTGTGGAACCTGCACTGATAAACTCAGCAGCGTTTTCGGCATTGATACCTCCCGTTGGAACAAGTGGTATATGAGGCAGCGGTGCTTTTACATCTTTGATATAGGTAGGACCGACGCCACTTGATGGAAATACTTTGACATAATCCGATCCAGCTTCCCACGCCATCAAAATCTCTGTTGGCGTAAAGGCACCCGGAATAACGACCTTGCCATAGCGGTTACAGATCTCAATTACATCCGTCTTGGTAACCGGGCTGACAATGAATTCCGCGCCTGCCAGCATCACGGCGCGCGCAGTTTCTGCATCCAGAACTGACCCAGCACCAACGAGGATAGAATCTCCATACGCTGATGATACGTCGCTAATTACTTGCAACGCATTCGGCGTCGTCATCGTCACTTCAATTACGTCGACACCACCGGCATGGATCGCAGCAGCAGCATCAATCAATTCATTTGCACTATTCGCACGAATTATAGCGACGATACCACACGCTTCAATACGTCGCATCTGTTCTAACTTTGTCATGGACATCCTCAAAATAGTGCCATTAAAGCCTTTACTCACGGGCTTCAAGACCACAGATACTGCTCAAAATATGAACGCCTAAGCAACACCCAAAAAAATCGCGAATATTTTTGTTGCGATTTGTTTGTCAATATGTTATCATTAAGCAAATGAACTCGACAATCCAGTTCGCAGATTATTGCTAATTCAGTCTAATTGAGAGCAAGTTTCGGCTCGCCAACTCCACCGAACAATCGCCCTATAAAAAAGAATGGAAGTTGTTCCACTACTACCTTACCTAATCAGTTTGACAGGCTTACTCATCCTTTCCGGCTTCTTTTCGGGATCCGAGACTGCTTTGTGTGCACTTACCCAAGTACAAATCGAGCGTTTTCGTTTCGAAAAGGGCGGAACATCTGCTATTGTCAGTTTTGTTGACAACCCGCGCAGATTGTTTATTACCGTCCTGCTCGGTAATAACCTTGTGAACGTCTCGTTCGCTATTCTCATGCTGTGGCTCATTAAGCGAGTGCTTCCGGACAGTACGGAAATCCTTCAATTTGCGACCGCCACAGTTCTCAGCGTACTCCTCATGCTTATTTTCGGTGAGATGGCTCCGAAGACTTTCGCAATCAAGCACCCTGAATCCTTTGCGAAAATAACAGCTCCACCTTTGTGGATATTTTCCGTCTGCATCTCTCCACTACGCTCGTTACTGCGCCGAATCATTGACTTTCTCATCCCCATATTTACTGGACACACTCCAGATACCGAACACCTCACCGCTACAGATTTCAAAGAAATTGTCAACACCTACCACGAGGAAACACTTCCCGAAGGGGAACGGGAAATTGTAAGCAATATTCTCGAATTGCGCGACATCGAAGCAAGAGAAATCATGATACCCCGAACCGAAGTCGTTGCAGTATCTACGTCTAATACTATCCAAGAAACCCTGAAACAGGCGAAGGAATCTGGGTTTTCACGCATTCCAGTCTACCGGGACCAGATCGACAACATTTGCGGAATCTTCTATGTCAAAGACCTACCACTCTGGCGGCACACTGCAGTGAATCCACTCACAGTTGATGCTTTTCTCGAAAAGCGGGACACAATCCCTAACGCTCCCTCTAACGCTCCCCTTATCCGAGAACCCATTTTGGTGCTCGAAACCCGTAAAATCGGAATGTTACTGCTGGAACTCAAACGTGAAAAAACCAAAATGGCGATTCTCCTAGACGAATACGGTGGTGTTTCAGGCGTCGTCACAACCGAAGACATCGTTGAACAGGTAGTCGGCGACATCATTGATGAACACGACAGGGACGACCTCTTGCCTGATTTCATCAAACACTCCGAAAAACCCTTGTTACTTGAAGTTACCGGTCGGATGAGTATCCGTGAACTCAACCAGCAATTTGAGGAACTGAAACTCAGTGAGGATGACGCTGACACTATCGGCGGTTATGCCTTTGGGCTCTTCGGTAGAATCCCTTCAGTCGGGGAATCACATACTGATGAAAACGGTATCGAATTTGAAATAACCGCTACAGAAGGCAATGTTATCACAAACTTATTCATCAAAAAGCCAGTTGCCCCGCAAACACAAACGGAGACGTAATAACCCGTTAACCAATTAGGCTTTCACGCCTAATAAACACAAACAATTGAAAGTCCTTCTATTATCCCTCTTTTTAATCGGTGCCAGTGGCACAGAACAACTCGCCGTGCTTAGTTCTCTCGTTGTCGCAGTGCTCATCTGCCTTGTCCTCTCAGCATTCTACTCCGGTTCAGAGACTGCTCTCGTATCCGTTAATAAAATTCGACTTAATCAGCTTGTTGAATCCGAGAATACCAGAGCGAATATTATCCGCCGATTGGTGGCATCGCCACAGCGGATGCTCGCACTCACCTTAGTTGGAACCAACCTCGCAAATGTACTCATGGCACAACTCGGTGAGGGACTTGTGACACGAGGGTTTCCGAACCTTACAGCAGGTTTACAGGGCTTAATCGCCACTGCAGGCATAACCGGACTGCTCCTAATCTTCGGAGAAATTTTGCCGAAAACCATTTTTCGCGTCAAAGCCGATAGCTTAGCACTGCGTTATGCCTACCTACTAAGGATTTCCGAACTGATCTTAGCCCCTCTCATTTATTTCGTCCAAAATGTAACGCAATTCCTCGTCACGCTCATAGATAGAAGCGCACGCAGAAGAAGTCCTGATGCTGAACGTGAAGAATTACGGCTCCTGGCAGTTATTGGTGAACGCTCTGGAAATCTACTCACAGATCAACGTCGAATGATTCACAGCCTGCTCAATCTCCAAGACCGAACAGTCGCCCAAGTCATGGTACCCCTCGTCGATATTGTCGCTATCGAAAAAAATACAAAATGTGAAGATTTTTTGCAAATCGCTGCCGACTCCGGCTTTTCAAGAATCCCTGTCTACGAAGAACAAATCTATAACATCATCGGGATTGTTAACCTCTTAGATGTTATCTATGATGATGTCGCATCAGAAACCTCTGACGATGATTCAAACTTCCAAGAAAAAAATCACGGACTGACCCATCCGAATCAACCTAACGGAACGCGTAGCCGACATGAAACAGTGGAACCGTTCATCCGCACAACCTTGAACTTCGTACCCGAGTCAAAAAATATTAACGCGCTCCTCAAAGAGATTCAGGATACACGGCACACTATGGTATTTGCTGTCGATGAATACGGCGGCACCGTCGGGCTTGTTACCGTCGAAGACCTTGTTGAAGAAATCGTTGGCGAATTCGCCGATGAACGTGATGAACCCGAACTCATCCGTTTAATTGGACCCAAAATCCTCGAATGTGACGGAAGAACTGAAATCAGCCTACTCAAAGAACACTACGGACTCGCCATTCCCGAAGGTGATTACGAGACAATCGCTGGCTACATTCTGGAACGGACGGGTACAATTCCCAAAGTAGGAACTCAAATCAACTTAAACGATTTGGTTATTACAGTTATAGATGCTGATGTACGTGCCATCCGCAAAATCCACATCCGACGGAGACTCGGGAACTTCAATTCTTGACACATTTACAGTAAATGTAGAACTCAATCCGGCAACACTACTAGAGAATTCCAAGTGGCGGCATTACCACAACTTCCTCTGTCACCATACCAGACGGTTGTTGACAGACTGAAACAACCGTATCCGCTACATGTTCCGGCTTAAGCATCTGTTCAAAGTCTGGATGTTGCGGAATCTCATCCCAAAACGGGGTATGTACCGAACCCGGTAGCACAGCCGTAACCCGTATATTCTGCTGACGAACTTCGCTCGCCAAAACCTTTGTGAATGCCAACGCACCCGCCTTCGCAGCACAATACGCGCTCGACGCCTCAAACGCAACCTTTGCCGCGACCGAAAGGACATTAATAATCTGTCCGCTGCCTTGCGCCAACATAGGCGAAAGGGCGGACTTCGTGCAGAGATAAACCGCCTTTAAATTAGAATTAATCACCGTATCCCAATCGCTTGGCATGAAATCGACAACCGGTCCGAAATGACCGATTCCGGCATTGTTAACCAAAATATCCAAGTGCTGGTAAGCATCCAATGTCCCCTGGATAAGCCGCTCCACAGCATCAGCGTCAGTCACATCTGTCGGAACAGCAAGTGCTTCGGCACCACTCTCCCTAAGGTCCACCGCGACCTGTTCAAGCGTCTCACGCGTCCGAGCAGCAATCACAACCTTCGCACCCGCCGCAGCCAAACCGTACGCGATTGCTTTACCAATCCCTTTTGATCCGCCGGTAATCACCGCGACCTTTCCCTCAAGTGTACCTATATCGCTCTGATTAGGATGGGTAGGTGGAACCATGTGCCCTCCACATTTCGATTTTGCGATTGAACTTAGATTCCTTTGGGCATCTACAAAAAAAAGATTTAAGGTTTAGACCAAAAGAAAATATATTAGGATAACCCAAGTCGCTACTAACACATTTTGAACGTTTCAACAAAGTGTGTGAAGTGATATTCTGATTGTGGGAGGGGTTTGTAACCCCGAATTCCCCGCGTTTGAAGTGATATCCTGATTGTGGGAGGGGTTTATAACCCCGAATTCCCCCGTTAGGATATTTGAATACACCGCAAAAACTCCGCACGCGTCGAACTATCCTCGCGGAACGTCCCCCGCATGACATTCGTTGTCATCTTTGGTGCTTGCTTTTGCACACCACGCGCCATCATGCACAGATGTTGCCCTTCTATCACAACCGCGACCCCACGCGGGTCGAGTGCTGTTTCGAGTGCTTCAGCAATCTCTCGTGTAAGCCGTTCCTGTACCTGTAAACGTCGAGAAAACATATCCACGAGACGCGGAATCTTGCTCAGACCTACAATCCGGCTCTCTGGGAGATAACCAACGTGGCACCTGCCCCAAAACGGAAGAATATGATGTTCACAAAGGCTGTAAAACTCAATATCTTTGACAATCACCATCTCATCATAATTTTCGTCAAAGATCGCATCGTTCAAGATCTTATTAATATCTTGGTGGTAGCCGCTTGTTAGAAACTGCATCGCCTTAGCGGCGCGGCTTGGTGTTTTCACTAAGCCTTCACGACTCGGATCTTCGCCTAAATTTTTAAGAAGATTAGTGAAAAGATCCTCTAATTCCGGGTTAGAATTCCCCTGTTTAAACTTCATTGTGTTAAAGTGTCTCTCCATTACGCTGTTTTTAGCTGCGCCTGCCGGGTAAAAAATAGATTACTCGCCGTAATAATCGAAGTGATTTTTCGGCGTTTCTCGCAATCGAAGGCGATATAAAGCCACGGGACGCAAATTCGGTTCAAGCACATCCCATAACACTTTGACGAAGTTCTCCGAAGTCGGATTAAGTTTTTCAAACTCAGGGGCGTCGAGATTCAGATGTTTGTAATCAAATCGTGTGTAAACTTGCTTTTGAACGACCTCATCGAGGAAATCTAACCCAGCAACCAATCCAGTCCTTGAATCCACGTCTCCCTTTACAGTAACTTCAAGTACGTAGTTATGCCCATGACCAGACGGATTGTTACACTTTCCGAAGATTTCTTGATTCTCCTCATCGCTGAGAACGTGGCTGTGCAGACGATGGGCAGAACTAAATTCGTAGACTTTGGTAAGATAAACCATCTGTCCTTCTCCATGATAGTCGGCAAAATTCGTTGCGCTCTCGTAGAGTCGCACCCTGTGCAACATTCCATCTGCCAGAGAAGACACAAGCCGTTGCCAAATCTCAATAGTGATGTTCTCGCATGTCGGTTGGAGGTGCGGATCTTTTGCGAAAACTGGGTGTTGACTGTTCAAGTGCTTGTGATCGTAATTGGCGAGTACTTCCGTCTTCAACAACGCATCCAAGGTTACCAAATTGATAACCATACCGTCATCTGCATCAACTTCGCCTTTCACCATTACTTCCAGCACATAGTTATGCCCATGGCTATTTGGATTCGCCGCAGCACCAAATAGATTCAAGTTTTCGGTATCGCTCAATTCAGGAATACGATTGTAATGTGATGCTTCAAACGCCGTCTGTCGCGTCAAGTAATACATGGGGTTCCTATGCTGTTCCCTTGTCCGCTCAAGTGTCTACGGGTCACCCCGCGGCGGGACCACAAGTTCATCATCTACTGATTCATACTGGACTGCCATAACCCATTCACCGGTGCCTCGCAGCCGGACATTGCACTTTTTAAGCCACTCAACTAAAGTAACACGATCACGCGCTTCCCATTCACAAACCATCCGTCCTGAAAGCGTATCACACAAGACCCTGATATTGCTCACCTCAGCATTTTCTTCCTCTCTGAAACGCTTCAACAGCCTTGTAACATCTTGACGGGTCATGCAAGCAATAACATGGGCAGAAACAAATTTAGGCATTGTTTACGTCCGATCCCTCACGTCGATATATCCGTTTTGACCACCAACTCGACCTTTGCATATCAGTCAGAGGCGAATTGATGGCCAAAAGATTACCGGTTTCTGATTAAGTTTGTGCGATAAAGACGCTTAATCGCGTGCGATAGGTGCGCCGACAAGATTACCCCATTCTGTCCAACTACCATCATAATTGCGGACTTTTTCATAGCCGAGTAGGTACTTCAGGAGGAACCATGTATGCGATGAACGTTCACCAATACGACAATAGGTAATTGTTTCTTTACCTTCATCAACGCCTGCACCGCCGTAGATGGCTTGCAATTCGTCGTAAGACTTAAAAGTCCCATCCTCAGCGACCGCCGTCGCCCACGGGATATTCGCGGCACCGGGGATATGTCCACCGCGCTGCGCAGTTTCACTCATGCCAGGGGGCGCAATGACCTCTCCCGTAAATTCGGCAGGTGAACGAACATCAACAAGGTTAATAACACCTTGCTCAAGCGTCGGCAGAATGTTGTCCTTCGTGGCGCGGACGTTGTCATCCGGGAATTTCGCCTGATAACCAGTACTCGCATAGTCAGGAACATCAGTAACAAGTGCTCTGCCTTCATCAACCCATTTCTGGCGACCACCATTCATCACCTTGAGTTGGCTTTCATCGTGTCCGTAATAGCGGAACTGCCACAAGGCATATGTCGCAAACCAATTGTTATTATCACCATAGAAGATAACCGTTGTATCATTACCGATACCACTGTCATTGCAGAGTGCCTCAAACTGCTCTCTCGTCAGAATATCACGGCGAACCTGGTCGCACAATTGCGTCTGCCAATTGAGTCCCACTGCACCAGCAATATGTCCTTCACCGTACGCCGAGGTATCAACATCAACTTCAAGTAATCGGATGCCGTCATCACCACCGTGCTCAGCCACCCATTCCGTACTCACCAAAACATCAGGATTTGCGTAATCAGCCATTTCTGTATTTAGCCTCCATGCTGTATTCTTACTTATTTAAAACTTCTTAGTATGGGCACATAAACCGTGCCTCAATATAACATTTTCTTGTTTATATTATACATATCTGGGTATGATTTGTCAAACAGAAACAAGATTTCGCTACTCCTCTATCTATTTTTGTGAAATTTGTAAAACTTTTCCAACAATAGTAGTAGACTATTCTTCTTTCGGTAGGAGGGATCTCCGAATCCCGACTCTTTCTGACCGCTGATGGCTGACCGCTGACTGCTACTTGTAGGACGGATCTCTGATTCCCGACACCTCGTTGCACGAACAACAGAAATCCTAAAAAGAAAAGCCGCGTCAATCTCTTGACGCGGCTTATTATTTACCAATAATCGTGTACTACACCTAATACCACTACAACCGATCAGCAGCTTGTGGTGCTTTCTTCGGCGTACCTTCTATGTCACCAACGAGGGCATCTGCCGGAATATAATTACTATAATCCGAGATGTTCCCGTGCGTTACAGCATAGACGACAATGTTGACAAGTTGTCGAGCCGCAGCAGGTGCAAATTCCTCAAAAACCTGATTCATACTGATATAGTGACCGAAGAACGGTTTCTGTATCGCACCATCCATCACGTGTATCATCGCTTCTGTATCAACGAGAACAGCCAACCGATCGTCGATGAAAACACCCTGCAACTGCCTGTAGGGACCGTGATGGAGAACGGTATTCCCCATTTTCCGGAGTGGATAACGAAGCGGCCCATTCAATTCATAGTAACTATTATAAATCTCATGATCTTGAGGAATAGTCGTAAGGTGGTGTTCAGGTAGAATCTGACGCAAGATACGCAATGCAGGACGCATCGCATCGTCTGTGTTTCCGTGCGTCGGCATATAGATGAAACCACCGCGGTTAATTAAATATTCACGAATCCGCTGTGCCTCACGATCAGTATAGCCGAAGGAAGGGCGATCCCCTTTGATTTGCCAGATAGCCTTCCCAGTCGCCAAACCGTTCTGAAGCCTCGTAGAGGACTTCGGTACGGGCTCCATGAAAATAATCGGCGATTCCATAAACGCTGCATCCGTAATTTGGACTGCGTCTACGAGTTCTGTTTGGATACCAGTTTCACCATTTATCGATTTCACTAAATAGGGCAGACCTGCCCCGAATCGGAGATGTCCGATACCGCTTCCTCATATATCAAGGTTTGGATGCAACGGATCATCCAAACGGACAAGATTCAGCCTGCCTATGATCTGTGTACCGCGACCCTGAATAATAGCACCCGGACTCCCCTTCGGAAGCTCTGGCACACCATTACCCAGAACCATGTTTTCTGTCACATCTGACAAGGATGCATTGACATTCGCAACGCCCGCAGCTTCTACGAGTGAATTCAGCCTGCCACGGTTTTGGGTCCGTCCTTGCACAACGCCAGAACCGGAACCGAAAGCACCGCGTCCAGTGCCGCTACCTAAACCGTCACCGAGACCATCACTTATACCATCCGTAATTCCGCCAGCACTCGGCAAGCCTGCGGTCGGTAGACCATCTGATTCAGTCGGTAGTTGTGCAGCAGTTGTCAGCGGTTGTGCGGTATGCTGAAGGACAGGAGACGTACTGGCAACTTTGACCTGCTGTCCTCTCGGTGCCGCTGGAGCACCACCCATCAAGGACGCTGCTGGTGCTGCGGTTGTAGATGATCTCGCTTCTCGAGCGACCGTCGTACGACGCGGGGTTGTATCAGTTTGTGGTACCACCTTTAAATCTGGAACAGGAACCGCCACAACGACTTCAGGTTTAGGGACGATATCCCGCTTCGCAGCCTGCGGTGGTGTAACAATGAAAAAACTCAAATCAATGGTATCTTTTACCTTCATCTGCTGAGATGAGATGGCGAAGTACGCTACAGCGACTCCAAGGCAAGCGTGAATAACAAGCGATACCATCCATGCGAGAGGTATACGGCGCGATTTCATAACACGCACCTCCTATATGTTTAAGTGTCAAGGGACTAACATTCGCTACATCTAATTTTCTGTCGTTTATGTTAATTAACGTCGGTTCAACGTAAGAGAGGTCAGAAAGAGACCCTTTCCTGCTACTATAGACACAATTTTAAGGTGGAAAAGGTGCATAATCTGAAAAAAATAGAAGAAATTTGAATTTTAATCCGAAAATCAGGCACAATTTGCGTTACTTATCACGAGAAGCACGCTTTTCTGACAAAAACAACGACATAACGGAGCGTATTCTCTAAATGTTTACCTCAAACTCCCACTATATTAACAACTTCCGAATTATCTGTCAAGTTTTATTTCTCCGCCTTTGGAGTGGTAATTATAGGCTTTTCTATAAACCTGCACACGCATCTTGTGCTATAATTACCACATCTGCAAATGTTACACAACACTCCCTACAATAGGAAAAATTATGCAATCAAAAGTTTGTGCGCTCGGAATCTTGGTCAAGAATGGGAAAATTTTGTTGGGCAAAAGAGCTAAAGACCGAACCTCTTACCCAAACGTATGGGACATAATCGGTGGGCATTGCGAAAACGCTGAAATACCGGAACAGACTCTCATCAGGGAATTACAAGAGGAAATCGGTGTTACACCAACCCAGTTTAAACAGATTGAGACGCTACTCGATCCGAACAACGGCGAAACCTACCATGTATTTGTGGTAACGGATTGGAAAGGTGAACCAAATTGTCTACAACCAGAAGAACACTCAAGGATTGAATGGTTTGCAATCAAGGAAGCGTTAGAATTAGAACTCGCCTTACCTGCAGCATACCGCGAATTATTTATAAGCCTTCAAGACAACTGACTACACGCCAAACCAATACCGACACTTAATCAGAAAGATATTCTTCCCAGGATCCGTAAAACTACTTCTCAAGCGATGCACAGGTCGAAACTCAAGCTCTGCGTTTCCAACATCTTCTAACGCAATCTCACGCGACTGAGACCAAACCAAAAACAATGTACTCCCAGGACGAAATTCCCAGCGAAGGACTGTGTTGCCTCTCAACGAACGCATGTGGAAATCAGGATTTCGCTTCAGCGGATACGGTTTGAACTCATAAGACTTCGGTTCAATCAATTCCTTGAAATTGGAATAGTCACCTATGGTAATGAACGGTTGCACGTAGAACTGAAGGCTCAACGTCGGGGTAAAACTAATATTCGCGCGCGTCGTAAAGTCAAGCGTTTGCGCTGTTAATTCCCCATAGACGTAGTGGTTTTCGATGCGTCCATTAATGTCTTCTTCAACTAACTCGACCCATTGGGCATCGAAAATGCGGTAACGATACATCGGTCCAATACTCAGTTCAATATTTGACATAGGGCGAATCTTTAAGCTAAGTGTGACTTCTTTTTCAGAACTCTTGTTATCATCGTCCCATGCGAAAATCGGATTCAATTCCAGCTGAACCATTTTACGGCTATCGGTAGAAAATCGAGAAAAAATCCACCAACCCGCAGGATTTTTTATCAACGTCCCGCCGCGTCTCACATCCTCGTCCCTAAATGACTCCAAATTCCGTCCGACCCATAGGTCATACTCCCAATAGTTTTTCAGTTTACCATCCGTCCATATCTCGGAATAGCGACCAATACTAACACCGTCATAATTCCATTCTCGCCAGCCATAGAACCCCAAACTAACCTCTCGGAAAATGCTAAACGGCTGCTCTTTTTTGAACATGAGATCATAGAACCATCTCATCATATCGCCGCGCTGCGCGTAACCTATGTCATTTATTTCTAACTCTGGGGAGAGCACATTAAAATTGGTAAAAAGTCTCCACCAACCCCCCTGTTTCTGAAAATCGATGCTCGCAAGGTACCCCGACTTACGCGCCTCAAGTTCTCCCGCTTGGCTCGCTGCTAACATTCCGCTTATCTGGTACCGTTCCTTCGCAAACTTTAAGTCCCAGTCAAGACCACCTACATAAGCGGCATTCGAGGCACGTCGGTTCACTGCCGTTGTTATCAGTCCGACGCGAGAATTACCTTCCAAGATATCCTGTGTCACTCGACCCACAAAGTAATTTGTCAACGGCTCAACAAGGAAATCGCGGCTCTTACCTTTTTCTTTTATCTGCGCATGCTCCGGTGCCGTGACCGCTTCGATGATACCGAAGGAGGTATTGCTATTGGTTCTTCCGACGATCTTCGCAGCACCCAGAATCGTTGTCGATTCTGGACGATTCAGTTCCATGGCACCTTCTGGAATCTCAAAATGTCCGGGTTGCCGTCCAATCCGCCGTGAGTAAAATAACCGACGTTCCCCGCCGCCGAAGTTAAAAATGGATGAACCCTTGACGAAAAAGGGTCTACGTTCCTCAAAAAACTCTTCATAAGCAGAAAGATTCAAGGTAGCAGGGTCCGCCTCCACCTGTCCAAAATCCGGATTGACTGTGGCATTGAGGGTTGTCCCCGTGGTAATTCCATATTGGACATCGCCGCCAACATTTCCCCACAGATTAGCATCGCTGTTTAAGGTCGTCCTGCCCATCGCATAAGGCATCACTTCCAAATGCCGAGATGGATGTATATTCTCTATCCCTATCAGATCACCAAAATGCGATATCCAACCGGGTTCACCCTTCTTAATCAAACGCCAATGAGAACGCTCTTTCCTACGGCTAATCTCCCGTTCCACCTGGAGTCCCCACGTATATTTATCTTTCGGAGAAAAGCGGAACATATAAAACGGAATCCGGCATTCCACTGCCCAACCATTTTTGTGAATCCGAGTTTCCGCTTCCCATACACCGTCCCATGCATTGTTCCAGCCATCCTCACCGCCGCCACCGACAATACCGTCTATAACAGAACCAGAAGGATAAATAGTAAACGAAAAACCGCGCTGCCGGTTGTAATGTGGGTCAAGAATAATTTGGATCTTATCCGAGTCAACATAGTCGTCTCGCCTGACGAGACGGGAGACTATTTTATCGGGTTCACTGTCATAGCACATAACCCCAAAATAGACTGCCTCATCATCGTAGGCAACTTGAAATGCAGTCCGTTCAGAGACAGGCTCCCCTTCATCCGGATCGCGTTGGCGAAAACCTTCGTGAAGTGGCGCAGTCTTCCAGATATCGTCATCCAAAATGCCATCTAATCGTGGTGGTGTGCTTTTAATGCGGACAGCAGTCGCAACTCTATGAGCGGATTCTGTTTCTGTTTCAGCCAGCACCATGTCTGGAAATTGTAAAACACAAAACGTCCAAAACAACATCCAAACACGCCAAAAGTTTGGCTTAATTTCCAATCGCTTTCTCCTCGATCTTCTGAAGAATACTGACATTCAAGTTCGGTAAAACCCAACCAGCCTTATGTTTGTTCGGGTCCCCGTGCCCGTCAACTCACTATCACAACATTCCCTATTTTGAGGGTCAAATTCTATTAGGCTTGTCCGTTTAACCATTGAAACCCAGTTCGGGCAAAAAACTTCAAAATTCTTGAAATCAGTCAGCAACCTCTGTCCCGCATTGCGGACAGGAGGCCCCCCACGTTGAACGCCTACCCTCACCGCAAACATCGCAGGTCCCCAACGGAAATTCATCCGGCTTCGCACGGCTGCCACCCTTCTTGTAGGTGATGATGCGCCACACCGTTTCGCCATCCTCTTCATAACAGATCCAGACACCTTCTTTCCTACCATCAGCTGAGCCACCATCATGTTTCCGATACGGACCGCCCCATTTACGGTTCCCATTCTCGTAATAACACATGTACTCGCCTTCGTTCTTCCCATCGCGGAAAGAGGCTTCACTCGATATGTTTCCATTCTTATGATATTGAATCCAAAGTCCCTCTTTTTTACCCTCAATATAGCCACCTTCGCTACGCTTATTACCGTTGGCATAGTAAGTGACCCAATAACCATGCTTCTTGCCGTTGCGCATTTCGCCATCTGTAAGTGATTTTGCCATAGTTAAATTTGTGGGACGCGATATCCTCGGTATATGTCTAAACATATACCCTAACAGCGCGTCCCAATTTCCTCCTATCAATTGTGGTCAAGAGATCGCTCCTATCGTTTGATCTTCCCCCATGTCGTTGTCAATCTGTTGGTAGGTGAAACAGCGAGGGCTTTCTCAATCCCTTCATTCATAATCGTATTCAAGTCGTCTTCACTGAGAGCTACATTGAAAATAACGACTTCGTCAAGCACCCCGCTAAAGTCCCATCCGGCTCCACCTTTCCAACGCGTTAACCAAATAGAACCACCATCGTGTTGTTCAGTGAAATCTGGTTCTCCCACACCTATATCAGCGACGGCTTCGCCATCAACATAGAGGATGAGCGTCTTGCCATCGTGCGTTAAAGCCACAAAAGTCCACTCATCCATTTCCCAAGTCCCGCCTCGAACCGCACTATTGTCTATTCCGCCGTTGGAGATGAAACTCCCATAAAAATCGGTCGGACCGATGAGAATATTCGGGTTGTGCCAATCGCGCTCTATGAGACGAACATGCGGACCCGAAGGGTTACCGAGAGGTTTCACCCAGAGCAGATATGTAAATCCGTCGAGAAAGTCATCGACTGTTTTGCTCGCTGGGATAACCACATGATTCGTCCCATCAAACTCAATCCCCTTACCATCCTTTCCGTCAACACGCTGCGCATCAACAATCTCACCGTCATTTCCATTGCCGGAAGAATCTATAACCTCGTCGCCTTTCCCCTGATCAAACTGCCAGATTCCCATAACGGTTTCTGGATCAATTTCGGACGTGCTTTCCTGAACCCATATCCCACCAATACAGATAACTATCATAGCAATCAAAGCATTTATAACTTTCATCGTTCCAGTCTCCTTGTCAAATTATGCATCCAGTTCATTACCGCACTGCGGACAAGTCTTACCCCACTTTAAACGTCTCCCCTCGCCACAAACCTCACAAACACCCAACGGATATTCATCCGGTTTCGCTCGGCTACCCCCTTTTTTATAGGTTACAATTAGCCACACCGTCTTCCCATCTTCTTCGTAACCGTAAAACGGTCCCTCCTTTTTGCCATCGTAGGACTTACCTACATGTTTAGGAAAAGCACCCCTGGACCTAAGGTTCCCATTCTCATAATAAGTGAGACAAAGACCTTCATATTTCCCATCGCGAAAGGTGGATTCACCTGCTACATTTCCATTTTTATGGTAATTGATCCAAGGTCCTTCCTTTTTACCTGCGACGTAGCCACCTTCACTACGCTTATTACCATTCGCATAATAGGTAATCCAATAACCATGCTTCTTGCCATCAACCATTTCGCCATCGGTGAGTGATCTCGCCATAATTGCTTTGGGAACGCGGCACGTCTGGTATATCCTTATGATAGCACGTCCCTACTTCCTCCTAAACTCTTAAAAGAATACCACACATTTCAAAAGTGGTCAAAGAATAAGCCTATAACACCTCGTCAAGATACGCCTCAATTTTCTCCAATGTCTTCTTACCGATGCCTTTGAAACCCTTGAGCTTCCCTTCGTCGATCGCTGCTCGTAGAGAAACGAGGCTGTCCACACCAACTTCTTCATACAACCGCTTAATCGTCTTGGCACCCAGCCCAGAGATAGGCACAAGCTCTACAACCGTCCGTGGCGTATCACCTGCAAACTCCTCAAGTTTCGCGCTAGTACCAGTCTCCAAAAACTCCTCAACGATTTTAGCCACAACTTCACCGGCTCCCGGTATCTCCTCTATCAATCGACCTTGGGCAATCAGATCCGACATCGGCTCCGGAAACCGAGAAATATAATTCGACAACCACGGATACCGCGTCGCGTGCTCTTCTGGATAGTCTGCAATAATCAAAAACGTATGGAGTTCTAAGAACTTTTGCGCAATCTCATCATTCTGATGCCAGCGTGTCCGTCCTTTGGCATCAATGTAAGATCCCTCTTCTAAGTTTTTCTCATCACTCACTGTTCATTCCTCCAATGTAATACCTGAATCGTGGCATCCCAAAGTGCTATTGCCAAATAGGCACCATCTGGTGAAAAGGCTAACGATTGGATACCAGTCGGATAAGTTTCCCAAATTACTGATTCCGCTTCGGAGATGTCCCACACCCGAAGATAACCCGATTCATCACCTGAAGCAAGATAATCGGAAGTCGGCGAAAACGCAAGCGCACGTGTCCAATACGCTTCAAACCCGGATTTCGCAAGGAGCTGTCTACCCGTTTTAATCTCCCAAACGCGGATCCCCGATTCAGCATTCTTTTGCGTGTCAACGGCTAACAATGCCGCATCCGGTGAAAATAGCACGTTCCACACCCCCAAAATCTCGCCAGTGTTGAAAACATGCGTTGGCTCTTCGTCGGTTGTGTTCCAGATCTCAACGGCTGTCCGGTGTCCCTCACCATCTCGGTAACTCCCCTCCGCTGCAGCAATCAACTGACCATTATCAGAAAGCGTGAGACCGTTCCTAACCGGCAAATTTGTCTGAAGCGTTTTCAACTTTTGGGTAGATCCTACACTTTTCCCAGTTTTCGGATCTTGCTCGACAAGTTGCCATATCTCCACCTCATCATCACCTTTCGACAACACTGCGAACGCACCATCCGCAGACAGACTACCGCTTTCATACTCACCATTCGTCAGATGCGTTTCATTACCACTCTCTATTGAGAGAACAGTGACGTTGTCACTCGCGTCCTGAACTAACAGTTGATTCGTCCCAGTAGAATAGGCGAACCACCGCTTCGCGTTGATATTCCTGATTTCCCGTTTTTGTCGGTTTTGGACGTCCCATTCCACCACGGTGCCGCCCATTCCTTTTGCTATCAACTTCACGCTGTCACTGCTAAACGCCATCTGTCGAGCCACATCAGAGAGCAACCTATCGAGTCGCGGCTCCTGACGTTCACCAAGCTGAAAAGCGAACTCCAAGGTTGCACCTTGAACCGATAAGCATAACAAATTAAGCAGAAAAAAAACAAACAATCTTTGCATATAGTTCTCTTGTAGGAGGGATCTCCATATTTTGCCCATACGTGGCAAAATATGTCTTTGCTTTACATTTCCCGACTCTTTCTGACCGCTGATGGCTGACCGCTGACTGCTACTTGTAGGAGGGATCTCCAAATTTTGCCCATACGTGGCAAAATATGTCTTTGCTTTACATTTCCCGACTCTTTCTGACCGCTACTGCTACTTGTAGGAGGGATCTCCGAATCCCGACATACCACTGTAGGAGCTACCTCCCGGTCGCGACTTACCCAACCAAATTGATTAAAAAGGCGAAAACTGAATAGTCTTTCATATAATAATAAAGAAGTAGGGCTGAGGTCCAGAGACCTCGCCCTACCATCCCACAGCAAATTACACTATTCATAAAGTTCCGTCGCGGTTTCACCCCGCGCGAAACGGTGTGCGGTTTGCACAGCAGAATCGTTTCCAGCATTTCTGCGGATATCCGTCGCCCATCGTGCCAACCCAACTATCAACTGATTTCTGGCAGGATGCGTCTCACACGTTTTCCACTCCTCAGACACCATGTAAATCGAACTGAGGAGTTCGTCGCCGTTATCATCCTTGAGGATACACAGCCCCATTTCAGCCATTAACCGCTCCGCAGAGCATCCCGCATTAAGATACTCGCGGGTACGCCGTCCAATCTCTTGGATGCGGACAGATTCAACGCTATCCATAATTTCAGCAATTGCTGCGTCTTCATCAAGGTCTTTAGGCGTTGCAGATGTTCTTGACGCTGTAATCGGTTGATGTCGAATGTTGAGCCATCGGTTATTGAAAAATCGCCATGCAGCATGGTAAAGTGCCTTAGCAGCGACCTTAGTTCCTCCGTATCGAAGCACCTTTCTAACCGCTGACGACAATTCCATTTCATCCTTTAAATCCCACCAACCGGGACTCATATTCACCGGTGTCCTTGACATCCGATCCCCAGCAGTCATGACCATGGTTGTAACAAGCGTATTTATGGGGACACCGGCAGTCAGCATTTCCGTTACGGCATCAAAAACTTCATCGAGATCACCACTCACCAGAGCCGCTGAAAATTTATCTTCGTCGTAATCAACAGTACTCTGCGCCGATGTCTCCTGCGGAAGTTCGTCAAAGATATGATCAATTTCTTCCAGCTTTTGGATAGCTTCACGGTGAAGTTCCCCCGGTCTACCACGTCCTTGTCCAAGGATTTTTGCACCGAGGTTGCAAACTAATTCCCCAGTTAACGCCCACCCGAACCGTTCCTGCAATTCAGCCAAGTGTGCAAGATTGATGAGGTTGTTTGAATGGTTGAGGAAAAAGGATTCGGCTGCACACTCAAAAAAGAGCGGAATGATTTTATCATCATGTCCACCTAAACGCCTTGCAGTGATGAGACACTTTTCAATGCCTTCCCACTCCTTATCAGCGGTGAACACCTTAATCCAGTCTTCTAATTTCTGCCAATCAATGGGAGGTGGTAAGGGTTGACGATCAGGTCGATCGCCGAGTCTACCCGCCGCACCTGACGCAGACATCATCAGCGGAATGAGACGGTCTTCGGGTTCATACATATGTGCAACCTTCAACCCGTTCATCATCATTGCCAGACTTCTGCCACCGTTAAACGCATCCTCATTCGTAGAAATATGTCGTCCCATGTGCCTAACCATTATCTCCAACGTCTCTTCTTCGGAAACGCCTTTTGCTAACATAATGGCTATAGCTTTAGAAAGCGTCCAACTGTCGTGGGATAGCAAACCCTCTTTCAAAAGAAGAAAATGGGCATCATCTCGTTTCTTTCCACCGCTGACGACATCCACATAAATATCGTTATCCCGAATCTCAACAGGAAATGTGGCGAGATCATCACAACCACCCGTGAAACATCCACCACCCTCCATGTCATAACTCCAACCGTGCCAATCACACGATAAAACACCCTTCCTGACGCGTCCCCGCACCAATGGATATCCCATGTGTGGACACTGATTATCCGTCGCGTAGACGGAACCTTCATGTTGAAAGAGTGCAATACTGTGTCCTTCAACCCGGACTGCCCTCGGTTTTCCATCTGAAACGTCGCTGAGGGCTGCGACCTTAACGAAATTTCCGTTCCCTTTTAACACTGCTCTCCTCCTCTTACAATCTGATCGATCACAATAAATCGGGTCGATAAGACACTATTCCGCAAAAACCTCAATTGTTGTTCTGCCTTCTGCAAAACGCATTGCGGTAGTCGCTGCAGATTTGTTATCTTTGTTCATCCGAATATCTGTGACGTAGCGAGCCAATCCGACCAACAGTTGACACTGTGCAGGATGCCCTTCGGCACGTTTCCATTCTTCAAACACAGTGCGCAGCGTCGGGAGAACTTGACTGCCTGTATCATCCCAGAGTGCCGTATGTCCGATCTCTTCAATCAACCGTTCACCACAATAACCAGCGTTTAGATAGCCGAGCACCTGTGTCCCGACCGCTTGGACATTGAGCGTCTCAATTGTCTCAATAATCCGTTTGATACCCGCATCTTGATTCGGAACATCCAGTTTTTCTTCACTTAACGGTTGGCTGAGAGGACGTGATGGGATATTAATCCAACGATTCGCGAAGACTAACCACGCAACGTGGAAAATGCCTTTCGCCGCAACAAGGTTCCCACCAACCTGTTGAGCACTCCGCAAAGATGCCGCGACGTTGAGTTCCATTGTTAAATTTCCCCAACCCGCATCCACGTTCACCGGTGTACTCGCCATCCGATCCGCTGCGAGGAGGACAAGCGTTGTTATGAGTTTCTCTAACTTAACACCATCAACTAAAACTGATTGCACCGCTTCAAATGCGCGTTCGAGATCAACACTCGTGAGTGCTTCAACGAAAGCATCTTCGTCAAATTCATCCTTTTGGTCTAAGGTAGCACCCTCAACGGTAGGAAGCATTTCCCTCATATGTTGGATAGCATCTCTACGGTACCGTTCTGGATCATCTGGTCGATGCCCGACGAGTTGCGCACCGAGATAGAAAAACAGTTCCGAGGCACGCTCCCAGCCAAATTCATCAACGACTTCAGCGAGATAACTGACATACAACAATATATGGGCAGCATCAATAAAATGAGGTTCGACCGCACACTCAAAAAGCAACGAACACAACTTATCAGCGTCACCCTTATGATATGCAGTGAACAAACACCGCTCAATGCGTCCCGACTGCCCTTCGTATGAGAAATTACGAACCCATCGACTTATCTTCTCCCACGCAACAGGATCTGGCAACGGCACGACCTCAAGTCGTTCGGAGGCAGGTCCCGCAGCAGAACACGCAGCAGTTGTAACAGCGATGAGTCTATCAGCACCATTGTATCTACGTCCGACTTTGAGTCCATTGATAAGTCGGGAGACATCACTTCCACCTTCCGCTTCATGGAAACTGGCAATGTGACGACTGACGTGTTCCAAAATTGAACCCATTACCTCTTCTTCTGGTACGCCACCCTTCAATAAAAGCGAAATCGCCTTGGACATCGTCCATCGGTCTTCGCTTAAAAGACCCTCTCGGAGTAACTGCTTATGTTCTTCGGCGCGTCGGTAGGTCAAATCTCCCGGCTCTATCCAAATCTCACTGCCGCGAACATCAACAGGGAAAGTACGTAAATCATCACATTCAACATGGAAACAACCGCCACCCTCCAAATCAAAACTACGACGGTGCCAATCACATGTCAGAATACCGTTCCGCACTGTTCCGCGCGTCAACGGGTAACCCATGTGCGGACACTGATTATCCGTCGCATAAATCCGTCCATCAACGTTAAAAAGCGCAATACTCCGTCCCTCTCCCATCTGAACCGCTTTCGGTTGCCCTTCAGGAACCTCACTCAACTCGGCGACTTTCACCCAGTTTTCTGTCTGATGTCCCATAATTTTACATTCCTCCAAATTCCGTTTTCACATCACAATAAAAACTGACATCAATGTCAGTTTAGACTTAACTAATATTAATTATTATACCACAATAAACAAGTTTTAATCAACATTTTTTCTGCTATCGAAAAACCAATTTTTGATAGGACTTTTCACTGACAAGACACGACAAAAAATTGATGTATGTTACAACTTATTTTGGGAAAATTAAGTTTCTTTCTATGCGCGATTTGCATATTCCGTGAGAAAGTTCGCAACCACCTTTCGCTTCGCTTTTTGGGCATAGTCGAGCGGCGTTTTACCATCCGCATCGCCTCTATTAACATCACCACCATACTCTATAAGGAACTGAATCTGGTTTTTCCCAATTCCTTTCTGGGCGATGATATGCATCGGAGTCCGTCCCTTATCATCAGTTATATTCGGATCCGCACCATGCGCCAATAGACATGAAATTCCGTTGGTCAAACCGCGTTGCGCCAACCAATGCAACGGTGCCCATACGCCGCGTGGATGCTTCTGACGCCCATTAATATCCCAACCTTTATCAAGAAACGTCTTCACAAGCCTGTCCAAGTTACGCGGATCTTGACCGACAATCATATACCATTCCCGGAGTTTAATCTGATAACCACATTCCATCAGCATCTCGACCATCGCTGGTTGCTTCGCGTGCAGAACAACCTCAAGCAGCGGCGTTGTTGGCCAGAGTTTATAAATATAAACATGACCACCGGGCACCCCGTCTATACCTTTGGAGTCAGGCACTGCATAGCCTTCGGATGGTTCACTCCTTATACGCAGATCAAGGAGTTCAGGATTTTCTTGTAATATAGACCGCGCCCGTTCAACATCACCAGTTACACAATAGAGCACAATATCGCCTTCCGCGCCCTGCTCAAGAAGGTATTGACAGACTTCCGGACGCGTCATCATTGTCCATTGTGCAGGCGTACCGTTATGGTCGAGGTCCCGCAAGTTTATATCTGCCCCGTGCTCAAGCAGCAATTCAGCAATTCGAGGCGTCGCAGCAAAATGGAGAGGAGACATACCATCACTTCCCAACGCATTAACAACTTCTGGATTTTCGCGAATCAGCTCAGCGAGTGTCTCATACATATCCAAGCCTGCAGCAGTGTGCGCGTCAACTGTTGCTCCCAGTTCAATCAGATACTCGGCAAGTTCTCTGTTATAACTCAGCATAGAACCCGCAGCATGCTGCAACGCCGAGGTGCCACCCGCCCACCAACTGCTCTTGACATCAATATCCGCCCCAGCACTAAGCAAAACTCCAATAAGCTCACGATTGCCGGATGCCGCTGCAAACACAATCGCAGGCGCATCAAAACTAAACCACGGTGCATCAACTTCTGCTGCGAGTGCCTCGTCGTCCGCTAATAGATTTTCAACTGTCTCCACATCACCGCTCTCCACTGCCGTAATAAACGATTCCTTATTCGTCATCAGTATTCCTTCCAGTAGACATATTTTTGTCATTACAACGACCTCACCTCCGACAACCCACAACCCATAACCCACAACTTATAATCCTACCATTATATCCTATTACGTTGTTAAATGTCAAGTAAAATTAATTTGTTACATTAACGATTAATTTTTTCAGGTTTCCTATAAATTAGGGCTTACGCACTTCCTCTTAAAGTCCCCCTGATAAGGGGGATTTAGGGGGTTAAAACACTGCAATAACAGCTTATTCAAAAAAACATATCTTGTCTGTTAATTCGCGTAAGTCTCGTAATTTCAAACACTTGCAGAATTATGCATCTATTTAATCCGAAAGTCGCGTCAATATACGTTTAACTGCGAGATCATAAAATTCTGGAGGGGCACGATGAAAAACGACGACGCTGAATTGATCCAACGCATTCTCGAAGGCGATGACAACGCCTTCTCTACACTCGTGATAGCACCCAACGCCTAAAGGCGTGGGAGACCTCAGTTTCATAGCGACTGCGGTTTTCTCATAGAGTCTACCGTCTTATTTTCGCTCCACCTGTGGGCATTTCCCTACGCAAAACGTAGGCATATCGTCAAGGAACGGCTATCCCTGCCCGCAAAATGTTTATCGCAGCGTTGATGTCCCTATCGTGGTGTGAACCACATTCGGGGCATCTCCACTGCCTATCCTTCAAAGTTAGGGTCTCGTTATGAAATCCACAATCACTGCACGGTTTCGTTGTAGCTGTCCATTGACCGACTTGTTTGAAAAGACGCTTATGTTTACGACACTTATACTTCAATATCTCAACAAACTGGTAGAAGGCGAGGTCAGAGACTTTACGTCCCCACAAGCGTTTCATACCGTCAAGGTTCAACGTTTCAACAACTATAGTATCAAAGCGTTTACAGAGTTTACTGGCGAGTTGCCAATGGAAATCCTTACGCTGATTAGAGACTTTATGATAGAAACGTGCGAGTTCTCGGACACACCGCCACCAACCGTTAGACCCTTTCTTTTTACGAGAAAGTGCTTTGTTGAGAGACCGAAGTTTGTTCAAGGACTGTTTCAGAGGTTGGGGGTGCTGTATCTTCTCACCCGTGCTAAGGGTCAAGTATGCGTCTTTCATACCGGATTTGGTCTGGGAATAGACCAAATCCATTCCTTGTATTACATTGTCTGCCCCAACGCTTTGACCTGTTGCTGGCAATGGTTTAGAATCTGTGTAGGTTGTCGTGATACAAAGCCAATAATGACCACAAGTGTCTCGTTTGATTGTCATACGGACCAACGTGCCATGCCATTGACGGTGCTTATGAAACGTGTAAGGCACTTTATCAAACTGCCACTTCCATGTTTTAGGATTCCATTTACGGAACGTCAAGGTGATATGATTGTTAGTGAGTTTATATCCAGCTTGTTTAAGGGTAATAGACTTAAACTTATGGCGCGGTTTGATATGGGGTTTACCACCGAGTTTTTTGAAAAAGCGTTGATACGCATTATCAATGCGTTCCAACTCTGCTTGGATCGCTTGGCTTGGCAACAACTTCCAATGTGGATGCGTGCTGCGTTTCAAATCCTTCGCATGTTGACACATTGCAGCGTAGTTGGCATACGACAAGCCGTCTTTGTGTCTTTGATCTTGCCACTTATGGAAGTATTCATGCACTTGCCACATATCGTCAAGCAAGTTGCCAATGCGAATTGTATTGGATTGATTGTATATCTTATACTTATAGGTTTTCATGGGTTATCAAGTCTCAAGTCTTTAACCCCTAACGAGTGGGTAGGCAGACACGTTGTCTCGCAACAACGCTCGTTATGTCTGCCAACTTGATACTATAATTACACTACATTTTAGCCTATTTTGTCAAACTTATTTCACAGGGATTACGCCTTTAGCTGGGTTATATCCCAAAGCTAAAGCGTTGGGCTTTACGCCCGAATGCCCGTAAAGACCCAAATTACACACGAGGGTAGCAATAACGGAGCAGACTGGTTCGAACCGCAGACGTCATCTACCGAGCCTTAAGGGACATTGCTAAAAACACCCTCTGACAAAAGGAAAACTATGAACGTTAAACTTTTTACCTTATTTTCTTGTATCAGTTTCCTACTGTTCAACAGCGGGGTAACCACATCGGCAAAAGCACCAACGACTGCCAAAATCGCATTTACGTCAAACCGAGACGGGAACTGGGAAATTTATATTATGAACCCCGATGGAAGTCAACCGATAAATTTAACCAAGCATCCTGCTATCGATTTCGACCCAGCCTGGTCCCCGACAGGTGAGCAGATTCTTTTCAACTCTGACCGTAAAGGAGAGCGGGATCTCTACCTTATGAATGCAGACGGAAAGAACGTGCGAAAGGTATTTACCAAGTCAGCAGATAGACGGTATCCGACATGGTCGCCTGACGGAAAACAGATCGCCTATCTAAATGTTGACGAGTGGGCTATCTACACCGCTACAATAGATGGAAAAACAGAAAAGAAAATTGCTGATACAGGGGAAGAAGGTGGGAGTCCAGCGTGGTCACCCAATGGTTCGGAGATAGTCTTTACACTGGCAGGGGCAGTAGAGAAATTCGGCAAGCGCCTAACTAACAGTCGACAACTTCGTGTCGTCAATCTAAACAGTGGTGCGGAAAGAACGCTTTTTGCGGAGCAAATGCCAACAATGGAAAATCCAACATGGTCGCCCGATGGGGAACAACTCGCCTTCTCTTGGACGGAG
This sequence comes from Candidatus Poribacteria bacterium, assembly GCA_958295815.1. Classification (GTDB taxonomy): domain Bacteria; phylum Poribacteria; class WGA-4E; order WGA-4E; family WGA-3G; genus WGA-3G. The sequence continues at coordinate 4,266,193 of OY282374.1, forward strand.
CGAGACTTGTGGGCAAAAGCAGTTCATGACAAATGGGGAAAACAGGTGTTTGACGCAGAGACTATCTACATTGTCGCACGCGATGGCGGCGAGTTTCAACAAATCGTTTCTGAAGAGGGTCCTCCCGCATTTGAACCTGTATGGTCACCGTTTGGAGACGAACTTCTCTACACACAGAAAATCAAAAATCGCGCTCAGATTTTTAAAATTCCCGTAGAAGGCGGTAAATCGGAACAACTCACCGATACTGATGGAAGTCATAACTATACAGCAGATTGGTTTGATCCATGGGCACTGCCCGTTCAACCACAACCACACTTACTTACAACTACATGGGGAAAATTGAAGCAGAAATAGTCATCGTAGGTTGGGTTGAACGGATAGGATTACATCCTTCGTAATTCAAAGACAACTGATGTTGCTACTACACACTTTCCATCCCAGAGATACCGAGTGAAACCCGACGCTATGCTAAATCCCATAAATAGGCATTATGAACACACATGAGATCTGCTCTTTGTAGGAGGGGTTTGTAACCCCGACTCTTACAAGGGTCCAAGTAATTGTGAGTTTTACTATAAATTTCTTAAACCTCGCCAAAATCGCGCATATACCCCGGTTGGTTCCTAACCAACAGTAAATTGAATCTTATCAAAACGGCGCGCCACTTTCGCGACCTCTGGCTTCAGTTCTTCAGGACTCCCACCAGAAAGCGCAGACACAATACACTCGGCAATGTCAGGCGCATCCGCAGGTGTCATTCCCCACCGAGTAACTTCCTGTACACCAATCCGCAATCCAGATGTTCCAACCTCCGGCGATAATCCCGCTGCCCCCGTAATAATATGACACGCTTCCAAATGATTTGCGAGCGCACCACCTTCCCCATACTTATCCACAATCAGTATCAAGGTATGCGACTCCGTGAAGCCGAGGTCAGCACCAAGCATCGGGACACCACGTTCCGCTAACGCTTGTCCGAGTGCTTTCGCGTTCGCAACAATCGCATCTGCCTGTGCCTCACCACTTTCCATCCACTCAATAAACGTTCCTGCTAACGCCGGGAGCCGATTCAGATGGTGATTGCTCATTAGCAATGGATATACACCCTGCGCAACCCGCTCAGCAATAGACCCGTCGTTCGTTAAAACCATTCCGCCCTGTGGTCCCGCCAGCGTCTTATGCGTACTGGAAATAATCACATCTGCACCCTCATCAAACGGCGATTGAAACCGTCCGCCAGCAATGAGTCCAATGACGTGTGAGGCATCGTAGATGAGATAGGAATTTGGATTCGCTTGACGCATTGCCTCTCTCAACTCTCGTACAGGCTGCGGGAAGAGAAACACGCCAGAGCCAACATTGACAATATCGGGCTTGTGTTTCGCAATCAGCGCAAGCGTTTCATCCAAATCAATGTTTGAACGCCGACCGTCCCACGGAATCGGAATTGATTGTAGCTCTATCTTCAACGGTGAGGACAATAATTTTTGCGCATAGTGGTGTCCGTTATGTACCTCTAATGCCGTATCACCCGGCTTCGCTAACGCGAATGTCGTGGCAATCCCTGCGATGTTTCCTGATAACGGGCGGAAATCGACATGCGCCGCACCAAACAATTCCTTCGCCAATGCCTGTGTGTACGCCTCTATTTCGGCAATATAGCGGTTGCCTTTGTAATTCCGTTGGAAAATGTCAACGCCAGAATAATTCCCATACCGCCGCGCCAACCGTTCGTCAAATAGTTCCTCTACTAACGGCGAAGGCGTGTTCTCCGAAGCGATGAGATTCAGACAGGTATCCCGATACGTTTGATGTTTATCAAGAAGTGAAGTAAGTTTTTGAACCTTTGCGTTATGCGCCATTGAAAGAATGCCTCCATTCAATTCCCCTGTAGGAAGGAACTCTAAATTGTGCCCCGCAGAATGCCACACGCGCATTCTGACGTTGATTCACGCGGCACAATTTGTCTTTGCTTTACATTTTGTGCCCCGCAGAATGCCACACGCGCATTTTGACGTTGATTCACGCGGCACAATTTGTCTTTGCTTTACATTTCCCAACTCTTAACTTATAACTTATAACTTATAACCCACAACCCACAACCCTATAAATTGCTTGACGTGCCATAAAAAATCAGTTACGATGAAAGAAAACACACATTACTAATGAGGAAATTATGCCAAAACCGACTGACATCCGCATCCTTGACGTTCATTACGACTTTGAAGAACACCAATACCGTACCCCGCTCAAATTTGGCGGCGTGCCGACAGACCATTGTGTCCTTTTTAACGTCCGCATGCGAGTCCAGACACGGGACGGAAAAGAAGCAGAAGGAAAAGGCTCAATGCCGCTCGGCAACGTCTGGGCATTTCCGCCGCGCTACGTGCCTTTTGATCAGAGTCTCGCAGCGATGAAAAAACTCGCCGAATTGGCGGTAGCTGCAACGCAGAATTGCACGCTATGCGCACATCCACTTGAACTCTCTGAAGTCCTCGAACCCGAATTCTTACGAATCGCCGACGAGTTGTCCGACACCATGCAACTCGAATCACCGATACCAAAACTCTGCACCGTCGTTACGACAAGCCCCATTGATGCAGCAATTCATGACGGATTCGGGAAAGCAAACGGCATTAATAGTTACGACGGATTAGGTGAAGACTTCATTCAGGCGGATTTGTCACATTTTTTGGTGCCACCTGAAAACCAAAACTCGCTTGACAAAAGCCTAAGTCAACAGTTCACCGGAAAATATCTCGACCAGTATACTTCACGTCAACCGAAGCCTAACATGCCACTCTATCATCTTGTTGGCGCACTCGATCCACTGACCGACGCCGACATCACAGAACGCCTCAACGACGGTCTGCCAGAAACACTTCCCGAATGGATTACCGCCGACGGGCTAACGCATCTGAAAATCAAATTGAACGGCGACGACCTTGATTGGGACGTGGCACGCGTCCTCGCAATTGATGAAGTTACCGCAGAAACACAAGCCAAACGCGGTATTGGGACGTGGCACTACTCCGCCGATTTCAACGAAACCTGTCAAAATGTTGAATATCTGTTGGCATTCCTCAACAAAATTCAGGAAACAAAGCCTGCTGCCTTCCAACGTCTCGCCTACATTGAGCAGCCGACCGATCGGAATCTAAAAGCACACCCCGAAAACAAAATGCACAAAGCCGCCGAAATCAAACCGGTGGTGATAGATGAATCTCTGACCGACTTTGAAACCTTTCTACTCGCACGGGAGCAAGGATACTCTGGTGTCGCACTCAAGGCATGTAAAGGGCAGTCTCAGGCACTGCTGATGGGTGCCGCCGCCGCGGAATACGGTATGTTTCTCGCTGTGCAGGATTTGACGTGTCCGGGTGTATCCTTCTTGCACTCCGCGGGTCTCGCTGCGCGCATTCCAGGTGTGACCGCTATCGAAGGCAACTCACGCCAATTTTGCCCGAGTGCCAACGACAGTTGGCGAGATGAATTCCCATCAATCTTCAACATTACTGATGGCACCGTCGGAACACAGGTACTCACTGCCCCTGGGCTTGGACATTAACAAGATCCTGATCTGTTTCTGGATCCGCGACCGTGATATTCGTGACAACGTTCCGCTGTTCAGGAAGCCGGACGGGAAAATCTTTAATGGCATCGTTAATTAAATTTTTGATGACCGCCTTGACAGCATCGAACGGTATGCATTCAAGCACAATAATGGCGCGATGCTTCGACGGCGCGATGTCATACGTCAACCCATACTGGAGTCCAAGTTGCATTAACTCCGGTTCGACGCTAATAGAAATCTGGCGACGTTCCTGCTCAGTAACGAAAAAACTATCGAGTATGAAGTGCGTGTGAATCCACGCTTCTCTCTCTTCAACAATCTTCATAATAATATATTGTAGCACTGACGACAGATCGCGTCAATCCTGCAAAAACGTCACAAACCGCCGAACTGGCATCTGCCCCAATTGTTGTATCTCACCGTTGTGCCACCGAATCTGGAGGTTGTCTATCTGTGTGGCACTGCCCAATCCAAAGGTAAGGCGGAGATCGTTACCTGACAGATAACTCGCACCGCAGATAACTTCTCGCACGAGCGTTATCCCGTCCGTTTCCACCTGAACCTGTGCACCGATCGCGTCCGTATTGCCGTCCGTTCCCACCAATTTCACCGTTAACCACGCGTTAGCGTTCCCAACCTCATTGCTAAGAATAACCGTCGGACGATTCGACTGACAAAGCACAACGTCCACATCGCCATCCGTATCTATATCTCCGAAGAGCATCCCGCGGACCACGTAATGCGCTTCATTCAATCCAGCCTCAGCAGTAATCTCGGTAAAATCTATAGAATCAGCCCGCTTGCCCCCGTTATTGCGGAACAACTGAACGGGCTGTGCATAACTCATTTTAGCATCAATCTGCTTCACATTATCCCAAATATGCCCGTTTCCGACGAGCAAATCCAACCAACCGTCGTTATCAAAATCAATGAAGCGAGTGCCAAAACCGAGTGCATAGAAAGACGGATCAGCGAGGTTTGTGTCAAATGTCACATCCTCAAAATAGCCCTCACCATCGTTTTGCATGAGACAATTCGCTTCCAACGAAAAATTCGACACCCAGAGGTCAATATCGCCGTCATTATCATAGTCGCCAGCATCTATGCCCATCGAACCGTTTGCGAGTCCGTCGCCGTTATAAGCAACACCACGAAGCACACCTTCCTCTTGAAAAGTACCATCGCCTTGATTAACAAAAAGTGTATTTGGAGACATATCGTTTGCAACGTAGATGTCCAACCAACCATCACCATTTATATCCGTAAAGACAACGCCGAGACCACGTGTCGTCGGTTCATAAACTCCCGCCGATTTTGTAATATCCGTGAATGTACCGTCCCCATTGTTGCGGTAGAGTACATCGGCGATGCCATGATACTCATTAGGACCACAATAGATGCGCAATGTGTTTTTATAATAGCACGGAATGTCAGTCTCTAAGGCGTATTCAACGTAGTTGCACACATACAGATCAAGATCACCGTCTCGGTCAATATCAGCGAACGCCGCACTCGCACTCAACAACGGACAACCCACCGCTGCTTGCTCGGTTACATCCGTGAACGTGCCATCACCGTTGTTCCGGTACAATACATTTTTTCCGAAGTTCGTTACATATAGATCGCGATACCCATCAGAATTGTAATCCGCAGCGACAGCACCGAGACCATACCTGGTATCACCAACGTTCGCAGATGTCGTGACATCAACGAAAACACCCGCATCGTTTCGATAGAGTCGGTTTTCAGGCATCGATTCTGTTGACGGTGAGAGCAAATTGCCTTGAACGAGGTAGAGATCCAAGTCGCCATCGTTATCAAAGTCAAACAGCGCACCCCCACTCCCGACTGGTTCAACGACCCGACGTTCCTCAGAAAAACCGTTGACGTGCTTAAAGTCAAGTCCCATCGCATCGGTCACATCACGAAAATAGGGTTCAGCACTAATGGAGGGTGGAAGAATAAAGGAAAAGACTGTTAGTATAACCCAAGTTGCCACCTTTGAATAAACGATATTATTTTCATGGCATCTTTGGTTCAAATTATTGTCTGGCATCTTTTGATTTCCGGGCTATGAGAAAATCGAAGGTCGTCATATTCTAAAGCCCCAGAGGGGCGATAGGTGTATAAGGATTCTAAGTACCTGTAACTGTTTAGGTGGCAACTTGGGTTACTATAAATATCAACAAACGGAAGGAATAATATTTTCGTCGGAACATAGTAACAGGAAGGCTACTCTTTTATTTTCGGGCGCGGACGGACGACCCGAAACCCGATGGTATGTGTTGAATCTAAAGGATAGAATTTAAATCGCAAACTCGAACGGAGAAATGCCCTCCCCACATCCCACGCACCACCACGAATGACTCTCACACGGAGCACATCGCGGAATCGGAGATTGATCGGATTTCGGGACACATTTTCCTCGCTGCGTTGGTAGGCTGTTGGACTGTATTCATCAAGACACCACTCCCACACATTCCCAGCAAGATCCGCGATACCGTTCGGCGATTCACCTTTCGGAAACTGCCCCACCGGCATCGGACGATTGTAGCGACGTGCGAAGTTAGCATGCTGACGTGCCTTGGGTGGCGTGTCTCCCCACGGGTAAGTGCGTGCCTCAGTGCCGCGTGCAGCGCGTTCCCACTGTGCTTCAGTTGGAAGGCTGCCACCAATCCATTCCGAGAACGCTTGCGCGTCGAACCACGTCACACCAACAACGGGTTGCGTCCCTCCGTTGAGCGTCTCATCTGTCCATGTCTCTTCACCGTTGTGTCCGCGTGGTATAGGACGGTCTGTCGCCTCAACAAAGGCGCGGTATTGTGCATTCGTGATTTCATACCGTGAGATCTCATATGTGTCTAAATAAACCTGATGCTGTGGTAATTCCGCATCAAACGTGTGTTGCTCCAGCATAGAACTCCGCAACTTCGCGTCTTGATATGCGGCCTCTGCAACTTCGGGGGTAGAACCCATCAGAAAGGTGCCTGCAGGAATAGAAACCCATTCTATAGTAGCAAGAACTTGCTGGGCTGCTTTGCTAACTTCGGCAACAGCAAAATTGCCACATGTCATAAGGATGAGGACAACAATCCTGAAATAGGTGCGTTTCAAATCTTACTCACAAAAAAGAACTGGCGACCTAAAATCCCCATAGCGAATAGCATCCGGGGCACAGCCGCCAGCAATTCAGAAAAATGAGGAACAACGCTCGTTCCTACTGTCCTTTCAGTTCGCCCCACGTAACAGCGAGTCTATCGCGTGGATCAACCGGCGTTGCTGGGCTTGATGCTTCTCGGAAATAGTCAAAAGTAACAGTCATCCTACCCGCAGCACTTTCGCCTTCGCAGATACCAACGTAAATACCTACTTCAAGAGGTTCCTGAAGTGCGTTGGTCGCTGTACCCACAGAAACCCAGTCGCCTTCGGCATTCGGCTTGAACCATGACTCGTATTCGTCGCCATCGCGTTTGACGCGGAGTTCAACCGGAATCACACCTTGATCCGGCATATAGTCTGGTTGTGTACCAACATATCCCAAAGCAGCATCATCATTTTGACGACGCTGATACTGAAGCACCGCATTGTTGTCCGCAGCACCGCGCCCCCACAACTTCAATGTCACCCATTGACCATCACGGCCCTGGTGATCCTCCGTCGAAGCAGAATATACGATAATACCAGCAACTGTACAAGCGTCGGCATAATCAACAGTCATTAACGTTTCGATGTCAAACTGATCCTGATCCGTGGTCTGGTAAAAACGCGTACTCGTATCATCCGTCCATACATTCTGATCGAAACCTGCCTCAGCAACGAGTAATCCGTCTTTCAGTTCCCAAGGACTTTTATCACCATCCTTAACCTGCCAGAAGGACTGAAGGTCTTGACCTGTCCCGTGGAATTCATCGCTCAACAAGTTCTGGGCGAAAACCCCAGGAATGAGACATACAGACAGAAGCAAAATTGCAATCATGCAAGTAATCTGTTTCATTACATATCCTCTCTATTTTTTTGTACAGAACTATGGCACTGGTATCCAAAGAAACTCTTTCCTTCCAGATGCCCTTTAGTTCGTCCGTACAGATAATTGGTTCCAAATATTTTAACACATTGATTGGAAAAAATCAACTTTATCTCCTCCGAATTCAGATGACCTCCTGATAGCAACCCCTGATTCCCTTCATCCTGTAAATCCTTGTATCCTGTAAATCTTGGTTCAGACAAGATTCCCATCCCAACTCATAACTCATAACTCATAACCCAAAACTCATAACCCAAAACCCTCTTCTCTGACCGCTGACCGCTGACCGCTATTCCTCCCACAACCCAAAAAAATGTAGATCTCCTTGCAATTCGGGTTAAGACTATGTTAAAATTCAGAATTGATGCGAAATTCAGTCAAAATTGCAGGTTATATCCTTTAGGAGGACGACTATGAAGGTAGGTATTCGGGACGGAATGTTACCCGTCTCTTTTGAAGAATCATTCCAGAAAGCGAAAGAGATAGGATTTGATGGCGTCGAAGTTTGTATGGGAGTCAACTACCGTGAACACACGCTCTGGCAGGATGGCGGAATTGATCAAGTGAACGGTCTGGCAGAAGCAGCCGGCGTTGAGATCCCTTCACTATCGCCGGGCGGTTTTACCGCTTATTCGTTCATGCACCCCACCGACAGCACACGAACCGAAGGCATCGCGAAGTTGCAATATCTCGCAGAGATTGCCCCACAACTCGGAGCGAACGTAATTCTGGTACCATTTTTTGGGAACGGTAAAATCGAGGACGATCACATTGATGACCCACGTTTCATAGATGGGTTGAAAGCCGCTGCCGAAACCGCTGAAAAATACGGGGTCTCTCTCGCAATTGAATCGACATTAAGTGCTGAACAACATCAAAAGATTATTGATAACGTTGGCTCCTCAACCGTCAGCGTCTACTACGATATGGGTAACGCCACCGGATTCGGTTACGACTCCCCATCCGAGATTCGAAACTTGGGCAGCGCCATCTCACAGATGCACATCAAGGACACAAGCGGCAACCACGCAGGCGAAGGCGATGTCGATTTTCCAGCAGTCTTTGATGCCGCACACGCTATAGGATACGACAGTTGGTTCGTACTTGAAACGCCCGGTAAGGATGACCCAGTGGCATCCGCGGCGAAAAACCTCAATTTCGTGAGGAACAACTTTTGAGAGAATGGCAAAAGTGGCATCTGTTATCGGAACCCGTCTCATATAGAGGAGTTGGCATGAACAGTCCCAAAACATTAGTTCCACGCTCCGAAAGTAAGAAGCTACTGTCTCTACCAACGCGTGAAGCAGAGCAACTCTTTCAAAGCTACGAAAAGCAACAGCAATTGGAAATTCTTACTGCAACTCGTAACCCGAAAGCACGAGAGCAGCTGTATTACCTCGTGCCTGATTGTACGGAACTTATTCAGGAAAGCCCAACTGAGGATGTCCTCCAAGTCTTGGATACGATGCTCGGTACAGGGTTCGCTTCAGCACTACTGCCATGTCTCTCAAACCAACAATTTGAGGAACTACTCGACATTGCCGTCTGGCGCAACGGAAAGCTCGATGAAGAATCATTGGACCTCTGGCTTTTTGAACTTTCTGAATGCGAACGGGACGAGCTTGGACGATTCCTCCGAAAATTAGACATCCATCTGCTGGCAGTACTCCTCCACGACCGCGTTTTACTGAAAGGTCTACCCAACGATATGCTCCTCGAGACTGGATTAATAGACCCAGGCTCACCTGTGATTGACTATGCTGACGAACGTTCACGGGATATTTGCGATGCCATCTGGGAAGCCGATCATGAGATTTTTGGCATGCTCATCAAAGAACTTTCTATAATTGAGAGGGATGGCAACGTTGAAACTGAACTCTCCGCTATTTTCGATACAGCAAAAGCTGAGAGGGCTGAACGCGTCGAGGCGCGCGATAAGGAAACCGGCATCAATGTCACCGAAGACGATCTCATGGAAAAGGTCGATTTAGAATCACTTACGTTTGATGAGGATGAGGAAGACGATGAACTCGACAACAAAGACAAATAGATTTTCGCTCGTAGCGGATGCAACGCTTGACAGCCGTCTCTTCCTCGCACAGGCATTGGTACACGGAGACACTTTTGGTGGTATTCCTCGTGAACAGATGGATACTCTCTATCAAAATATCGCCGCCATTGCCCACAAACTCATCACAATGAAAACCAGAGACCTCTCCGATGAATCGGCACTTCGCACGCACATCCAAACTGCCTTCACGCTCACCAGTCTCGGATTAGAATACGGTAGCAAAGGCGATCTTGACAAAGCCGTTCGTCTACTCCGCAAAACTCGGGTCGTCAAGTTCTTCCAAATCGGCAATACGCTAACAGAAAATGCGTTAGAGCGAGCACGTCATCTTTTAGAAAATGGCGCGATTTTTCCACCTACAAGGGATGATGATAGTGTCCTCGGCACTAACTATACCGACAGGGAAACTGAGAGTATCCAAATCTATACGCAAACGGAACTTGAATTTCTAAAGGCGTTGCTGACCTACAGAACTACCATTCAGACACTTCAGGTAACAATTAGAGATACCGATACACCCAGAACATTCATTCGCTTGGCTGAGATTGACATGATAGACCGGCAGCTGGCAGGTATCGAGAATCGATCCCACTACGTCCAAGCTTTGCCACTCGAAAACCTGTTCGCTCTCGATCCACCGCTCAATCTCTTTCCGAATCCTATTGAACGCCTCACACTTGGACTGATAATCAATATCGTACTGTATCGCCAAATCGATTTCCAGTTAGATGAGGACGCACGGCAAGATTTCCAAGAACTCGCTTATGTTGACGGTGAAATTCGACAATCGCTCCGGCAACAGTTACTCGACTGGATTTCGCAGTATCTGGAGCAGACACAGCAGTCAGACGATGTGATAACTTACGCTGTCGCTTATTGGGATGACTGTCTCCGAATCGAAGGACAAAGGATTTCGGCTGAGTAGACTTAGCGGTCAATCGACCGTTTTTTTGACTCTGTAATCGCTTTTCGTGCCTGTGGAGTACCCATGTCATTCAAAGCCCGTTCTGCCATGCGGCGGAGATCTTGATCCGGCGAATTCAATGCCTGAATTAATGAATCAATCGCAGGCGTACCTATTCTAACCAAAGCACGCACAACAAGCCGACGGACGTTCCACTCTGGATCGGTGAGAGTATTAATGAGGGCTGGAACAACTGTCACAAGTGGCGTGCCAATCTCGCCTAACGCGTAGGCAGCATTCAATCGAATTTCTGCCGATGGAGCGGCTAAGGCATCAATAAGATACGGCACAGCGGGTTCACCTAAATTCTGAAGCGCAACTGAACCGACAACCCGGATAGTCTCGTCCGGATCAGTGAGGGAAGTGATAATTGCAGGCACAATGCGGGCAACAGGTGTCTTAATTTCGCTGAGCGTCCATACAGACATCTCACGAATCTGAGGATCTTCGCTGGACACCCCCCAAATTAAAGCATCAATAGCCGACGATTCCATTGCAATCAGCGACTTCATTGCCTCAGTCCGACGAGCTGCATCCGTTGCACTGAATTGCGTGACAAGCGTCTTTGCCCGTTGTTCCTCCGATTGACATGCCACAAGACACAGAAATATAGAGAATAAAAGAAGACGTTTCATAGGTTCATAATATAGCATAGCCTCCTGCTTTTTGCAAGTTTAGTCTGATAACAGAGTCTCCCTGTAGGAGGGATATCCAAATTGTGCTATGAAAGCACAATTTGTCTTAACTTTACATTTCCCTACGTATCCCACAGATACCAGTAGACGATATAGTTATACCTCTTTAGCCGCAGAGGTTGAAACACCTACAGACGAAAAGGTATTTCAATCAAGATATGGTTACACCTCTTAGCCCCAGCGGGGCGGAATGTGTATAGCAGCAGCTTCCAACATCGAAATAGCCCCAGCGGGGCGGAATGTGTATAGCAGCAGCTTCCAACACCGAAACAGCCCCAGCGGGGCGGAATGTGTATAGCAGCGGCTTACAACATCGAAATAGCCCCAGCGGGGCGACAGGTATGGGTACAAAGGGTCTCAGTAATTCCAATACCCACCGGACATAAAGTTTGAAACCGTATTGCCGTAATGTAAGTTAAACTATTATCATTATAAGGAGAAGCGCGGCTCTCGCCACAGCGCGAAAACCGCCAATAAAAAATGCAATTAGAAACAGCGACGTTTGGCGCAGGATGTTTTTGGTGTGTTGAGGCAGTCTTTCTGCAATTAGAAGGCGTACACGAAGTCGTTTCAGGATACACCGGAGGAACTACCGTCAATCCGAATTATCAAGCAGTCTGTATGGGAATGACAGGTCATGCCGAGGTGATTCAAATCCATTTTGATCCCAGCGTTATCTCTTTCGAGGATCTCCTGGAAGTCTTATGGCACACCCACGATGCGACCACACTAAATCAACAAGGGGCTGATGTCGGCACACAGTACCGTTCCGCCATTTTCTATCACACAGAAGAACAACGTCGCATCGCAGAAAAATCTAAAACAGAAATGGATGCTTCTGATATGTGGGACAACCCCATTGTCACAGAAATCACACCCATAGATACCTTCTATCCTGCCGAAGATTACCACCAAAACTATTTCCAATTGAATCCACGGCAGCCGTATTGTCAGTTTGTGATCCATCCAAAGATGCAAAAATTCACAAAGGACTTTAAGGACAAACTCAAAAATGATCAATAAATACGCCTTGAAAGCGGACACTACAACATACACACGAAGGGTGATGCCAAAAATCGCAAGCGTCACCCTAAAATCGCACCTGATAAAATTTGTCGCTATCATCTGTTGTTTCAGTGTTGGAACCGTAATTGCCCAAGAGGCATCGCCGGTCGCTGTACCGATCACGACAGCACGACGCGGCACAATCGTTTCCACAAAGCAATACACAGGACATTTAGAACCACAAGCAGAGGTAACAGTATTCGCCAATGTTTCGGGAAAGATTGTTACCGTAAATGCAACTGTTGGACAAAGTATAACAGAAGGCGATGCACTTGCGGAGATCGACTCAAGTGAAGTCACACTTGCCGCAATACGCGCCGAGTCAGCATTAAGTAACGCCCAGTCCCAACTCACATTAAAAGAAGCTAACGCCCAATCCCGTGTTGAATCTCAGCTGGTAATTGCCCAAGAAAGGTTAACGACAGCACAATCGGAACTTGTGGAGACAAGAGCACTCGCTGAAATGCGGATCCGCAACCGACTGATACAAGCTGAAGTAGCACATCAAGAAGCCAAGGATACAATTGAAAAAGCGAAAACAAATGCAGAACAAGGGTTGGAACGTGCCACAGTCGAGCGCGACGACGCTAAAGTCGCTTATGATCGAGACAAGGTGCTTTACGAGAAACAACACATCAGTAAGAGTAATTTTGAATCCGTAGAAAAACGGTTGAGACTGACGGAAACCCGTCTGGAAGAAGCCAGAATTACAGCACAGCAGTTTGAGGAAGGTTCGACACATCCTTCCGTGGAAAGGGCAAGAGCAGAATTAGGTGTTGCTGGGAAACTTGTAGAGATCCGCAGTTGGGAGCGTGAGATCGCTTTGGCAGAGTCAAAGGTTACTCAAGCAGCCGCCGACCTCAGTACAGCACAAAAACTGGTGGAAGCAAAATCCTGGGAACAAGAGATCGAAATTGCGAGATCAGCGGTGCGTCAAGCCGAAGAACAACTCAAAACCGCCCGGGAACAGATGAATGATGCCACTATTAAATCCCCGATCAATGGCGTTATTGCAACACGTCATTTAAACGTCGGAGACTATGCCCGACCCGCAACATCGCCTACGGGAAAACCAATATTCACAATAATCGGCATAGATGCACTCACAGCCGTCTGGAGCATGCCTGTCGCCGATGCCCGCCGCATTAATAGCGGCGAACTCGTCCTAATCTCCACAGATGCTGGTATTCGGAATATCGTCGGCACAATCGATTTCATCAGTCCGACGGTTAACCGTGAAAACAACACCGTGCTTGTCCATGCAACCGTCCCGAATTCCATTGGAACACTCTCTCATAACAACGGTCTTAGGCCCGGCGGCACAATCACAGTTTCCATCAAAACAGGTGAACGAAAAAACGTACAACTCCTACCTTTGAGGGCAGTCTTACACATTCAGAACGGAACCGGGACTATCTTCACCGTTAAAGGAAACGCAGCGCACCGAGAACAGGTAAACGTTGGCGGTGTTTACGGTGACGAGATAGAGGTTATCTCGCGACTTGACAACGGGAAATCAGTAGTGATTCTCGACGAACAACACAGGTTACAGGAAGGAACGCCGGTATCCATCCTTCGTGAATAAAGAAGCAACGACACCTGTGGTTGCGGACGAGTTACTACAACTCGTCCTCGGAAATATCGTCGATGCCGGTGAGATTGTCGAGTTTTCCAGAGTATTCCCAACCGCCCTCTTGGGCTTTGAGACTCTTGATCCGATCAATGACAGCCTTGCGGTATCCCGCGGAAGGGCGAATGTCCTTGTGGAATTGGTTATGCTTGAGACCCAACTTCTCGCGGATGCGCTTCCAGGCAAGAGGTTTCAAACCTGCGGCATTAATCCGAAGTTCGACGACTTGGACCGCGATATCATTGCGATCCTTCTCGGTCGTCTCCGTTGCTGTAGTTTCGGAAATCCCTTCAACGCTCTCCGTCAGGGATTCAACGGTAATTTCCTCGAGCTCGGTTGAAATGTTGTTTTCACGCAATATTCGCTCATTACCTATATCCACTTTCTTCTGTATTTCTTCCCAAAGTTGTTCAACTGAATGCTCATATTGAAAGTCTGGACAATTCACTGTCTCCTTTTTCAGTTTATCTCCTACACGATATGTTTTCGATTCTTTCAACTCTGTTCGGGTGGTTGATAAGCGTCTTATATCCTCTTTGTTTTGTTCTAAGAACCCCAATTCCTCAAAGATAGAGAAACCTGTTTTAATACCCAGTTTCGTCATATTCAATTCGTTCTCTTGACAAAGTTTATTACAAAGATTTTCAAGATTAATGTACGCTCGCTCTGTTGGTGTATGGTCTTTGAATTTTTGGTACAGTGTTCTCAACGCTGCTTCACTGGGATACATTTCCGCTATCTCTTCAATATTTTTCTTACTCTCATAGATGAGATGCAGATAAGCATTTTTCGCTGACGTAAAAGCAGGTTCACATTGCTTGAAGAATTTATCTACACCCGGGGTAAGGTGACAAAAAATAAGGTGCTCAACACAATGCCTGGATGCCAACGCAGAAAACGTAGCATTTGAGACAACAGCAATTAACTCACCATTCTCAAGTTTTTCCAGAATCTCCATTTCTTGGGCATCAGACGTTTGCGCATCGTGTTTCCCAATAACTTTTGCGTTCTCTGATCCGACAAGTCCCAGTAACTGATTAATCTTCTCTTCACTTTGAACATAGATTATAGCAGGCTGCTTTTGTTCCAAAAGCTTTAAAAGGTAATTCTTTTTATTCATCCCACGCCGGTCAAGTATTCGGACAGGAAAGTCAGTGCCAAGAGGTGGAAATACCGATTGGTCACTGATTGCTACTGTAGTTAGTAAGTTCCGCGTTACCACGAGGCACTCTTCAGAAACACGCTTCTCAGCTTGGACTGCTGCGAGTTCATTTGACGTATCAGTAAGGCGTTCTTCAGACTTCTTCCACTCCCCTTTCGTATCCTTCAGCTCCTTAGACTTAGTATCAAGACGTGTCTTATAGTCAGCTTTTGCTTCTTCAGATTCTTCTAAACGTTTTTTCCCGCCCGCCACTTCACTTTTAAGTTTGTTATTCCTCTCCTTTGCATTCTTCAGGTTCCTATCTAATTTCTTACGCTGTTTCTCTTTCTCATCTACGTTTTGCAAAAGCACCGCGTTTTTTTCTATATATTCGTTCTTCTCTGACCCCGCATCCTTTGAGCGTTTTTTTGCTTCTGCGATGGATTTTTTATACTCAGCATTTTTCGCTTCCACAATCTTTAAGCGTTCTTCGGCTTCCGCAAGACGTTCCGCAGTGTCATCAAAAAAGAGTTCATCTCGGATAGCCTCTACCTCACACTGCTTGTCCGGTCTGTTGATTTTGCGGAGGACTTCAGCCATGAGAAACATGTGCACCCGAGTTGATTCGCATTCAACATCTTCCTCAGGTGGATGCGCAACATCCTTGTCTCGCCGTGTTTTTACAAGCCAAAGTTGGTTCCGAAAGTCTTTGTCATCCTTGAGAGGTTTTTCAAAAATGTTACTCCAATTCTGACGAATGAGATGTGGAAAATCACCAACGTCAATTATAGATTTAATATCGCGATCGGATTGCTTCAACTCACGTTCAATTTCACCAGCACGATTATATTGTTTTGCGTCGTGCAATGAATTCATGACCACATCTTCAATCTTCTCACCCGGAATCTTTTTTAAATGAAAAATAATGAACGCACGCATGTAAGTACGGTATATGTTCAACGCTTTATTGAGTGCTTCTTGGTTTGGCCATGAGTCCATTTATATAAACCTTTACATAGATATTTCCCTCAGCATACCAATTTTCCCGTCATCTGTCAACAGAAATTAATCGTATTAGCGCATTTTGATTTAGGTAAAAGAGTATCGACTGGGAGGTTCCTTTTATAGGAAGGAACAAGGTTCAGAAACTTTACATTTTCAACGCATCACAAGCACTTTTCAATTCTCCCCACTCTCAATGACTACAACAGGTTCCTGGTGCTGTGCTGGAATGTTCAGTGGATCACCACAATAAGACTGTCCATCTGAATCTCCTCAGATCTTCAAATGCGCAACCTATCTTTTGTCACTGCTATGACGATCATCTACACTCGGCGCAAGACATAGACCCGAATCTGCTCCCATTTCCGTTTCGATCTGTGCGTCGCAACCCGCCTTTTAAAGAGAGTCTCCGCCTCAAAACCTGCCTCCGCAATTATAGCTTCCAAATTACCAATCGCCTTAGGTCCTGAAGCATCAGCGTAACCCAATAAAATCGTACTATCAGGCTTTAGGAAATCCGAGACCTGCGAAAAAAAGCGTTTGACCGTCTCCTGTTTCTCATCGTGTATGGCGAGTTCTGCACGGTTACGAACGCGGGCGACAACCCACGGAGCATTGAAAAGGATTACATCAAACTGCTGAGAAGGAAATGGGTCAAACAGGTCGCCGGGCGGCATTATCTGTACAGTATCCGAATTCGGGAGAAGTCGCTGAAGATTCAGTTTCGTCGTTGCGACCGCTTCAGGAAGCAAATCAGAGGCATACACCCCAACCTGTTCGCCTAATTCCTGCCGTGCCAATAACGTTAAACACCCGCTGCCACACCCAACATCAGCGACTATAGTAGCGGAATGGTTTTCACGGACATGCTGTAACGCCTCTTGAAAACACTCAATCGTCTCTTGTGAGCGCGGCGCGAGGACGTTTTCGGAAGCCACAAGCGAGGCATCAAGTGCCTGGATAGGGTAGGTCTCCGCCAAGGCACTCTGAATTTGTTGGATCTTCGTCAGAGACAAAAGAAACGGTTTCCCTTCATTTGCCCCAGTCGGTTCACCCGCAAGTTCCAACAAGTACGGAAGGTCAGGCGCAGGTTCAACCTGCAATATCCCATCCGCATCCGCCCAACACATGAGTCTGGCTAAAGCCTCTTGCAAAGCACGACTTGCGGACCTCCCGCGCGACTCCCTCCGATCCCGCGACTTGGCATCACGTGGCAATTGCTGGACCAAATCCTGCCTATGGCGTTGGATATAGTCCATCACCTCCATAATTCTGTCCCACTGTCCCTGCACAACCGCAACACCCTCATGCCGGATATGCGTGAAGATCCGATTGAGATGCCTTAAGTCTCGATCTGCGAATACCTTGACGCGTGCGCGTGCAAAAACAGCATCCCGACACTCAACAGGGACATAGAGTTCACCAATGTTGCCAACAGAATAGAAAAATTCCATTTAAAAGTAGTAGGCACGCTCCGACGTGCCGTAAATAATAGTAGTACACATCCTCCAACAGAACGCCACACCCTACGACGTGCCGCAACTAATAGTAGTAGACATCCTACGACGTGCCGTAACTAATAGTAGTAAACATCCTCCAACAGAATGCAACACCCTACGACGTGCCGTAACTAAAAGTAACCCAAGTTGCTACTAACAAACTTTGAACGTTTCAACAAAGCGTTTGCAGTGATATTCTGATTGTGGGAGGGGTTTGTAACCCCGAATTCCCCGAGATTGTGCCTCAGACTTTATTAGAGTGCTATATCTATAAACAACTGGCAACATGGGTTAAAAGTAGTAGGCACGCTCCGACGTGCCGTAAATAATAGTAGTAGTCATCCTCCAACAGAATGCAACACCCTACGACGTGCCGTAAATAATAGTAGTAGACATACTCCAACAGAATGCAACACCCTACGACGTGCCGTAACAACATATTCACATCCTAACGGATTGGAACAATCTCACCCGTTCTAACCGATTCCGCCTCTTTGTAACAGAGCAGTAATGCGTCCCTTGCCCCAACACCCGACAGCGCAGCAGGTTCATTCTCCCAATCAATCGCGTCAACAGCGTACTGAAGCTCAGCAGTGAAGGCGTCAATCGGATCCACATCGCCTAAATCTACCACTTCAACCTCACCTTCGTCGTTAAGAAGCATCAGCGGCACGGCGGTAGACGCCTCACCAGCCAACGTCGAGAAGTCATAAAGCAGCGTAGCTTTTTCGAGATAGATTTCAAACCCATGTGAGAAAGCACGTCCGCGTTGTGAGATCCCTCCAGACGAACAACTGACAGAAATCTCCTTATCATTGTAGATGTATTGCGTCGTCAAAAAGTCGACATAATTCCCAGCAGCAAGTTTGCCCTGTGAAAACACAGCATCGGGCACACCACAAAGCAGCTGAATGAAATGCGTGTCGTGAATGTGCAAGTCGATACCCGGACCGCCGCTCTTGTCGAGAGCAGCAACATCCCGTGACCAACTCGGTTTAGAGATAATCCGCTTGAAATGCGCACCGAGCAGTTTGCCGTATTTTCCCTCTTCCACCACCCGCTTCGCATAAGCATACTCGGCGAAGAAAGGTAGCACATGAGCAACCATGAGGAAACACGGACTCTGAAGGGCTGCCTTCCGATCCGCGCCTATTTTCTCCGCGAGTTCAACGAGTTCATTCGCATCGTCTATAGAAATAGAGATCGGCTTCTCAACGAGGGTATGTTTTCCTGCCTCAAGAGACGCCATACTGACCGGCTTGTGGAGATGCGTGGGCAGACAAATATCCACCAGATCTACCTCTTCATCCGCAAGAAGTTCGTCAATTTCACTATATTGTCGGACATTTGAGAGATCTTCCATACCGCCACGAGGTCCAAAATTACCCTGAATACCCGTCCAATCACCAGAAAGTTTCTTGGGATCTCGTGTGCAAATAGCAACCACTTCGGCACCGGTGGCGCGTTGGATTCCGTAGTAATGAATCATACCCATAAACCCGATACCGATAATTCCGATTTTTACCATTTTTTCTCGGTTCCCCTATCATATATGAAGAAAGCACAGGTGCTTAAGTAACACCTGTGCCGTTGAACATCTACGCTGGATCGCGAATACTAAAACTTAGACAAACGCGTTACGCCTTCTGTACGAGCGAGGGATCTCTAAATTGTGCTACAAAAGCACAATTTGTCTTAGCTTTACATTTCCCGACGCTTTCCGACCGCCGACTGCTGACCGCTAATGGCTGGCAGCTTCCAACCACCAAAAACCAAATGCTCCCAATTTAGCGTCCACCGGTTCTCGACTTAATACTACCCCACGTCGTCGCCGCTTTATCGCGAGCCGAAACTGCGAGGAAACCTTCGTTCGCGATTTCACTGATTTCATCTTCGCTGAGCGCACGTCGCCAGACTGCCGCTTCGTCAATAGAACCGTTCTCAAAGGTATAGTTCGGGCGATCCTTAGAGCATCCGATCCGCAAGTCCTGATCATTCGTGCCTTTGAAATCAAACTTTTCGTCTTTCTCAGCTGCGAGTTCGCCGTCAACATAGACTTTCATGGTTGACCCGTCGTACGTTCCAACAACATGATGCCACGTCTTCTCATCCAGCCCATGCGGTTGACTCAAGGTCGGTCTACTGTTACCAGTCCCCAAGAACATGTTAAAATTCTTACCACTGTTGAAAGCACCTAAACCGTAGGAGGAATGTTCACCGCCATTATGACAGTTTTTGTCGAACCACTGCCCATCAGTCGCCCAAGAGTCCTGATTGATCCAAGCCGCCATCGTGATTTCACCGCTGATTTTCAGTTCATCGGAGGCTGGCACATTCACACAATCCGGTCCTACATTTGTAATACGAATCGCATCCCCATACTTACCCTTCACAATATCAGTATTGGCAATAATATCCGCATCAAGCCCATTGCCAGAATCATCAACAACCGTCTTCCCGTTGACATTGTCAAACGTGAAGTAAACAACGAGTCCTTCAGCAAGATCTGCCGTAGCGTATCCCACCACCACAAACATCAACGCACCGACAAAAACGGCACAACCAAATAGCTTCCTCATTTTGTTTCTCCTCTTGTGAAATCCTCTTATATCAAAGACCTTAAATCTGTCTGTTCAGAAGCAATTAGAGTGTACCACGAAACCCAGAAGCACGCAATACATTTTTCTTTACTATGGCGAATTCTAAAAATATGTGGACATTACATTATCTTGAAATTCCCGTCCCTCTGATAAGGCGATATCTGAGTGTGAGAACTGGATTTGAATAGAGCCTATCCCATAAATCGTGGGAGGGCTTTATAAGCCCGATTTTCAATCAGTTGATTCAAAAATATTTCGAGTGATGAGCTAACCGATACTGCGGGTCTTCAGTCCCGTAGGGACGGAATATTGTAGAAATTGAGATGAGAAAAATAAAACCCCGTAGGGAGTGATGAGCTAACCGATACTGCGGGTCTTCAGTCCCGTAGGGACAGAATATGTGTAGAAATTGAAATGAGAAAAATAAAACCCCGTAGGGGCGGCATCTGTCCTAACTATGGTGAATCCTAACAATAAACAGACACTTCTGCCATCCATAAACCCAACAACAGAATACTCCTGTTCGGCGAGGTCTCCGTGCCTCGGCGATGCAGAGTGTCCAAGTAATTCTAAAATCTACCATAAATGCCCGTGTTTAGTAACTAACGTGAGTTCGACATAAAGGTGAGAGAAATCCGAAACAATATATCATGCCTATCGAAGATTTGATGACGAATATGATCTACACTCCAGAGGAGTGTTATGTCTATAGAGAACCAATGCCAAAGTCCCAGCACTCCAGCGGAGTGCTATGTGTCGGAACACCACACACCGCGCCGCTGGAGCAAGGTGGAGGTTTTGGGTGTCACATAGGTCTCGATTTCGTTAAATTGAACTTATGTTCAAATTTTCGGATAGTGAAAGAGAAGTTGCTGGCGTATCAGACGCAAGGGTTCTGGGGTCGGGTGTTTCGGAGGATGCCGTATTAGCGAGTAGCGGTCAGCAGTCAGGGGTCAGTTAAGAGAGCGGAATGTGGGGTTTGCGGATCCTGTGTTCCGCTTTTTTTCTTTCGCTATAAGTAGTTTTGGGGTTAAAGATTGTTTTTAGTTTCATGCGAATGGGCTATTATAGTGGGGTTTATATTTGTGTCTATAAAGCAATGAAACGGTTTTAGAGGTGTGTCATTAGGTCCGTATGGAATATGTAATGCTCTTTGAATTTTAAGTTGTTTATCTTGTAAATTTGTGTGAGTAGAGTCTGTTAAACAGATAATCTTTCTTGATTCAAAATCATATTGTTGAGGGAACAATTCTACAACACAATATAGTGACTTATTCCAAAGAAAGTAGATAAGAGTATGACAATCAAATTCATTAGGGTAGCGTTTTACTAACCTTAATTCCATATCAGTTATGGGGTTTTGGGTATTGGGATTACCGAGTATAAAATCCTTGATATTCTTTAATTCAGGTTCATATCCAGTATATTGTTTTGTTGTATTTAGTTCATAATGTTTTTTTGACATTAGAGGTGAACTTCTAATATCTTTTTCTTGGATTAATAACCCGTTGAGAGCAATTTTAGTATATGCTCTGTCAATCAGTGGATCTGCTGCTGTGCTAAAAATCACGAGCGTTCTCAATCCTGTATTGGGGCTATTAATAAGTATGTTCTCAGGAATAAATCTTTTTTGAATCTTCTTTGTTAGAGGTAGTGGGCGTGTTTGTGCTAATTCTTTACTTGTTATTAGTTCTTGTTCCATTGTGTG
This sequence comes from Candidatus Poribacteria bacterium, assembly GCA_958295815.1. Taxonomy (GTDB): domain Bacteria; phylum Poribacteria; class WGA-4E; order WGA-4E; family WGA-3G; genus WGA-3G. The sequence continues at coordinate 4,288,169 of OY282374.1, forward strand.
TAGATTAAGGTCATAGTCGTTAATTAGTGTTCTTTTTAATTTTTCGGGGTCTAAATCATTTTCATAAATTAATTCGTTAGATATAATATAAGTATATTCACCTAATTTAATGACTCTTTGTTTATCGTCAATTATCTGAAGTAAGGATTGGTTTTCTATATTAGTCCCATTGTATATGGTTTTCCGTGATCTATTCATTAGTTTTATATTCTCGGAGCGAATTTCTCTCACGCTTTTTCTTGAAGTGTCGTACAACGCTATTTGATAAAGCATTGTTATTTGATTTTCCTCAAGTGATAACCTAATGGGAAGTGGGTGCAAATCAGGACTCATCATATAATGCCTTGGTGAAGCGTATCTACCCTCCAATAATTTACGTTCGCTAGTAAAGTATCGGTGTTGGGGTTTTTCTGATTTTTTATGAATTTTATGGAATAAAGATATCTCACTAAGGTGTATTAGAGCCTCGTCAATGTTAAATGAACTGTTGCATTTCTTGCAAACTCTATGATTGATAGTCAACCCATGGCTAAAATCTTTTCCTGTTTCAGGATTTGTAATTGAAAGGGCTTGTGGAATTAGGTGTTCGCCACTCTCATTATTTTTCTTCCTTTCTGATAAACCACAATACATGCATTCGTATTCAGATACATATTGTTTACTCATATTCTATATCCTTCTCTGCTATTTCAACTGTGCAATAAGTTTTGTCTGCGTGTTGTTCTCTGTGGAATTGCCTGTTCCACAGAGAGTTGTAGATTTCAATATATATTATAACAAATTTTATCAGGGTTAACTGACTTTTTTTATTTTCGATGTGTTGGGGGGCAGCGTGGAGGGTTCTGCGCTGGGAACCAAGGGGTAGCGGTGAATTGGAGGTGAGAGTTTGGGGCACGTCTGGGTTGCTGGTGAGAGACGGTGCTGTGGTGTTGGACGGTGTAGCGTGCAATGCGAATATAGGGTTGCCCGTGCTGCGGTTGGGGGAGGGTTGCAAGGTTGCAGCTTTGTAATGTGGTAGGTCTGCAACGTTTTATGTATTCAAAGTTTTTAGGAAGATGTCTCTGGATCCGCCTTCAGGTCCTGGTGGTGCCTTCGCAAAAGGTTCAAAACCCATCTTCTTGTAGAATTGTCGCGCTGGCTGACCATCGGGATTGTCGGCACCGAATGTTGTGACATATAACTCGGTGGATGGCTGGATCATATCATATATATGCGCTAAGAGCACTGTGCCGACACCCCTACGACGCCATTGCTCTGCTACGGACAGCCAGCCAATATGGTATGCGGGTGATCTGAAAGACAGAAACAAGCCTCCCATCAACGGTGCCCCCTCATATTGATCTCGTTCCCGCACACAGTACGCACTTCCCCGATCTATATTTTTCCGGAGTGCGTCGTGAAATTCAGGCTGATCAACCATAGGTCCGAAAAGAGACTCTACCTCTGATGCCAGTGCAAGCCAACTCGGAATATCAGCACGTGTAGCGATTTGGACTTTCATTAGGCTTTTCCTGCAATAAAGAATGCGTGTGCCGTTTGTCTGAGATACACAAAATCACACGAGTGTCTAAAAAAATGTCGCATTTTATTATGAATTTGTGCTATACGGTGTTTCGGCATCCGTAACACCGTAATAGGTGGTTCGGCGAGAGGGTTACTCTCCCGAACCGCGGCACTGCCAAGGCGAGTTGCCAGCGCGAGTTTAATTATATCATATTTTTCGGTAAATGTGTCTGATATTTTAAACTGCGTCGGGATTTACTGTTTTCTTTGGAAAGTCTCGTGAATTCTGATTCGACGTTGGAGACGGTATGCCGGGTAGTCCCACTACCCCCGTCTCCCCCCATTGGCAAATTGGGGACTCGCCGTGTCTGTATCTTGATGCGGGTAACGTCAAAATACCACAAAGATTTTTTATAGAACTATGTTGTTGTGCAGTTGTTGGGTTTCGCGCTGCTCTACCCAACCTACGGCGTAGATGGACTGTGCATCAACACGTGAGAGGTTATATCGTGTCAAATTTCGATCCGTACGATCCGGATGCCCCGATGCAATTTGAGGTAAACTTGAATATACCGCGTTTTATCCCTAGTGCCGTGCGGAAGAAAATGAAACGGGCTGAAATTATGGTGTACCTGCATCTCGTCTCAATCACTTACGAGGCGACGGATAAGATGCGAGGGTTTTTCCCAGTCGCACAAGAGTACGACCTATCGCGAAACGAAATTCTGATATGGTTGCATATTGCGTACGACGGTTCAGTGAATCCGAGGCATATCAGTCGCAAGCTACGGATCCCGATTCGCTGGGTCGAAAAAGCTTTGGTTGTGCTGGAAGAGAAAAACGTCGTCGAGGGAAAAGAGTGACTGGATGGGTTAAGAAGGACTGCTAAAAGATTAGCAATCTTATTGTATTGTCGAGGCGTTCGGGGTACGTGTGTGGTTATAGGTGTATTGCAGGGCTGCAAGGCTGCAGTAATTCAACCTTGCAGCGTAGGCGGGTATGATGCACGGTTCATAACAGGTCTTTCAAGCGTTCCAGTCGAAGGTTCTCGCCCATTCCCGGACTCTCTCACTCTTGATGCCGATCTGTGTGCCGACGGTGGATGCGAGCTTATGTTTTGGGACGCCTTGATCTTGTGCGGTACGGTATGCTTGTCGTGCTTTCTCGAAGTCGGGGCTGGCTTGCATATCGCGTGCGGGCCGGACACGGAAGTGGCGTTCGCCCTGATAACCAAGTGTTTCCAGTACCTCTTTCCAGCGTGCGCGTTCTGCCCAACGGTAGATATTGCGTTCAGTGGTGTTGAGTTTATCGGCGATCTCTTTGGCGTCGCGGGTATAAGTTGCGAAGAGTCCTGCGGCGACAGTGATACGGATGTCTGTTTCGGCTTTACTTTTGTTTGGCATAGGGGCGTGACTCCTTGTATAGCGGTCAGCGATCAGGGCGGGCGTGTGCAGCTTTTATTATCTGTCGGTTAGTCAGAATGCCACTGGTTTTTTCGCCCATTTGCGAATTGTCTCGGGTATGACACTTGTTTGTGTACCGACGGTGGATGCGAGTTTATGTTTCGGGATACCTTGATCTTGTGCCACACGGTATGCTTGTCGTGCTGTCTCGAAGTCGGGGCTGCTTTGCTATCGCGTGCGGGCCGGACGCGGAAGTGGCGTTCACCGGTGTAACCGAGCGTGTTAAGTACCTCTTTCCAGTGTTCGCGTTCTGCCCAGCAGTGCTATAGGGGCAGGTCTTACACCTACCCCAGTACGGGTTGAAGGAGGAGATTTCAACGGAGGGTCTTATACCAAACTCGCCTTAATCAGACGCAAGCACGGCATTCATGAGTTCTTCCCATCTGCCTTCAAACTTTTCGCCGAACTCAGTTTCTCCGCCGGTTGCGAGAGGACCGCGAAGCATCGGCTTGGCAGTATTATTATTTTCCCAGAGTTCCTTACCACCAAAATCGTTGTGGAGGAAATGGAGGGCAACGCCTGCGCGCTCCTTATCGGAGAGGTTTGACCGCGTACAGTGTGCGACACCGTAGCAGAAGAAAAGGACGCCACCCGCCTTCAATTCAATCGGGACAGCACGCTCCTCAGGTGGATCGCACCGAATATGATGATCGCTCAATGGGTCCTTGTAGTGTTCATACATTTCCCGATGACTGCCAGGAATAACGTGCATGCATCCGTTCTCAACATTCGCATCGTGAATAGCAATCCACATCGCCGTGCCGCGCAACGGGTCCGCAATCTTGAAATAAGCGTTATCCTGATGCCAACTCGTACCGATACCAACTTTAGGCGGTTTCCAGAACGCCTGATCCAGTTCCAACATAAATTCATCGCCAATAAGTTGTTGGACAGCCGAGATAACCCTCGGATGAAACGGCAACGCCTTGTGCAAGTCACTGCGGTTGTTGAGCGGAATTACCTGAAGGTTCTGTCGCTCGCCTTCATTGTCGCGTTTGGTTCCATCCGCTTGCACTGCACAATTGATACCAGTCCCATTTTCGAGTTCAGTGTTGTAAATCCGTTCTAATTCCAGTCGGAGGGCTTTCGCTTCAACAGGGTTAAAAAACCCTTCAATGGCAAGATACCCATTACTTCGGAATTGCGCAAGCTGCTTCTCACTTAATTGCATTCTCGAATCACCTTCCTTGCATTCGTGCGCACGGCACAATAATAGAATCCACCATACCGTGTAAAATCTTCTTATCGGCAGGACAGACTGCCGCTTGCATGCCGCCGAGTTTAACCTTATCACCCACCACGAAATAGTATGGACGCAGAAGCGGACGGCACGCCATCTCTTGAACCTCTTCGCGATCAAAATCGTAATACTGCATCCGTACCCGTTCGGCTGTATGGAATTTCTGTAGAACGTGCGGGCTTTTCTCAAAATTAGCAAGACTATTTTCGATGACAGCTTCCCAATCTTCTGTGGGCAGATCATGTCCAATTGCCACGCCACGACTCCCCCACGCCAACTCTGAAAAACCGGACGGCTTGATAACCAATTCCCGTTGTTTCTGCGTTACCGTACTAAGCTGCCGCCAGTCCGTCACCGCGTTGCCATCTACTTGCAAGTTCGGAATCACAGCATGCGGTGGCAGCGGACGCGCATCAATAATCCATGTCTCAGGAATCGCTTCCTGCAAGAACGGATAGGTCTTTTTACCCAGGTGCCGCTTCCAAAACGGTTGGAGTGCCGGGTGATGGAAAAGTGCAAGACACAATTTCTCTTCCAAATAGGACTTCGGCGGTGGGGTCATCACGACAGTACGTTTCTTCGCACCATAGAACATCAACTCCGATTTCGGGATATTCTGTAAATCAAACAACTCATAGAAACGGTAGAACACATCAACGGCTACCCGACCTTCCGCGCTCTCTACGAGTAACCCATCCTCAGAAAAAATCACCTCGTGCGGTTTGACAGTGAAAGTTTGTACCCCTACCTCACAAAGTGCCGCAGCCAGCCATACCATCTCTGCCCAATAATCTTCCGATTCATCTGAGACAACAATTGCAAGTGTGGGATCGTCTTTCTTCGCCAAAGCTCGGATCATCTCTGCATATCCGGCAACCATCCCATCGCTACCACCAATAATAGAATAGCCGAGTTGCGCATAGAGTCGCCCCAAACAACCCGTTGCACCAATGAAACCCGGAATCGAATCCAATTCTGTAATCGCCATACCGTCAGTGGTCGGGAGAATGTCTGGACGCAGGACGCCGGGCAGTTGGCTCTTAAAACGGTTCATCCGTCCATATTGGATGACAGATTCCGGTTTCCCTAATTCCAAGTACTCAGCCACCCAAGTCGGTTGAATCCCTCGAACGCTCTGCGAATAGAGTAAGTTGCATGCGCGGTAAAAATTTAAGAGATGTGTTCCCAACTCCTCAAACCATTTCAAGTCCGTCTCGGGGATCCAAAACGGTTCTGGCGAGATACGCCACGAGGTATTACAATCTGGGTGGACATCTCGCTTCTCACTTTCAAATAATCGTGCCTTCGGAATCTCGTCATTAATAAATAGACATTTCTGTTTGGCATCCAAATTGATTATCCTTTTTCTCGTAAGTTCCATCCTCTGTTTTCAGTAAAGACACAAGATTTATCTCACGGCAGAAAAACCTGTTTCACAAAGTCAATCTTCTTCTGCTCAGTGATAGTTTGCAGAACATGGCGAGGCACAGGACTATCCACATTAATAAGCGTCACAGCAAGTTCCCATAAGCGTGAACGACCGACCGTCATATCGGCGATGTTAATACCGTGCTCACCCAAAATCGTCCCCATTACCCCTATCATACCCGGCTGATCGCTGTTATAAATCAGGAGAATATACCCCGTCGGTCTCACATTTATATGAAGTTGATCTATACGTACAATACGGATGTCCTTTTTACCAAAAGCAGTGCCTTCAATCACCGTCTCACCTTTGTCTGTTACAACCGTAATAGCAATAGAGTTCGCAAAATCCGCTTCCATCTCGCTCTTTGTTTCCGTAATAGAAATGCCGCGTTGCTTAATCAGGAAAGGGGCATTCACATAGTTAACATCCGTCAGCACTGGTGCCAAAAGCCCTTTCTGCGCAGCAACGGTTACCGGTGTAACATCCTCTTGCTGGAAGATAGCACCGTTATAATGGATTTTAATCGCTGATATGCGTCCCTCAACAATCTGCGTATGAAAACTGCCAATTTTTTCGGTAAGTTCCAGATACGGACCTAAAATATCAAGTGTCCGCGGATCAATCTTGGGTTGGTTGACAGCATTAGAAACAGGTTGACCGTGGAGAGCGTTCATCACCTGCTGTGCCACCTCAACAGCGACATGCTCTTGCGCCTCAGACGTCGAGGCACCGAGGTGCGGCATCGCCAGAAAATTCTCTAAGTCCAATAGCGGAGTATCAGTTGCAGGCTCGTCTTCAAAGACATCCAGCGCAGCCCCAGCAAGTTGCCCAGTCTTCAGCGCATGGTAAAGCGCATCTTCATCAATGATACCACCGCGCGCACAATTAATCAGACGACAACTCGGTTTCATCAATGCAAACTCTGAAGCACCGATACTATGATAGGTTTCCGCGTTCAGATGCGTATGGACGGAAATATAATCCGACATCCGAAAGAGTGTTTCCCGATCCACAAGTTGGATACCCATTTTCTCCGCCGCAATCGCTGAAATATACGGATCGTAGGCGATCACGCGCATCTCAAAGGCTTGGACACGCCGCGCAACCTCGCGGCCAATCCTACCGAGTCCAACAGTCCCAAAAACCTTTCCGTACAACTCAACCCCGATGAAGTCGTTCCGCTGCCAGCTCCTGTTCCTGAGCGAAATCCCCGCAGGCACAATGTTACGTGCCAATGCTAACAGCATCGCAATCGTATGTTCCGCCGCCGCAATCGTATTCCCCGTTGGCGTATTAACAACTAAAACACCGTTTCGCGTTGCCGCCTGCACATCAATATTATCCACACCAACCCCGGCGCGTCCGATAACCTTCAAACGCGTCGCTGCATCAATAACACGCTTCGTTACCTTCGTCGCACTTCTGATGAGCAGTGCGTCGTAAGCAGCAATCCGTTCCAGCAACGCTTCATCTGAGAGGTCAAGAATAACATCCACCTCAAAATCGTCGTCTGCCTTAAAAACATCTAAACCTTGCTGTGACAGCAAATCGCTGACCAGCACCTTATACATGAGCCAAGTCCCTCCACCGTTATCATAGCAATATACTGTTCGCAAACTACCCTTAAATTATAGCATGTCCTACCTCAGATGTCAATACCATTTTTCCTGTAGGAGAGAACTCCAAATTTTTCCCATACGCGGTAAAATTTGTCTTAGCCTTACATTTCCCGACTCCTAACACATAACTCACAACTCACAACCTTTTTCTCTGACTGCCGACTGCTGACTGCTGACCGCCATTCCGCCCTAAACCAATTTTAAAATGACATATATTTTTTAATATGATAAAATATACCCTAAGTACATCGTGCAGCTTCACAGGGCACGAATATTACTAAACATGGAGGCATAAATATGTTAGGCCTTGGTCCGTGGGAATTACTGATAGTGTTAGCCGTGGTGTTACTCATATTTGGTGGAAAACGGCTGCCAGAACTGGCGCGTGGACTCGGTAAAAGCGTCACAAACTTTAAAGCCGGACTCAGTGAAGAGGAACAGAACGAGGAAACCACAGCACAACAAGAACAGGAATCCACCACAAAAGAGAAAACCGGATAGAAGCATCCAATTCCACTGTAGGACGGAACTCAGATTCCCGATTCCTAACCCATAACCCCTGTAGGAGGGAACTCAGATTCCCGACTCTTAACTCTTAACCCATAACCCATAACCCCTGTAGGAGGGAACTCCAAATTTTGCCCACACGCGGCAAAATTTGTCTTAGCTTTACATTTCCCGACTCTTAACTTATAACTTATAACTAACTTATACCCCACAATGAAAGACAAATTACCCGATTTCCTTCAGAACGTTATCGAAGAATATCCCGAAGTCTGGCAAGCATATCAGGCACTGGGCGAAGCGTGTGGCACTGCCGGTCCCCTTGAACCCAAAACAGCAAGGCTCATCAAACTCGCACTGGCGATCGGAGCAAAGTCTGAAGGTGCCGTACATTCGCATACACGGCGCGCCCTGCGGGAAGGCATCACGCGAGAAGAATTACAACAAGTCGCACTGCTCGCCGTAACCTCTATCGGCTGGTCATCAAGCATGGCTGCCTTGTCTTGGATTCAAGATGTGCTGGACAAACAGTCGTAGTTTGCTCAGGAAAATCGGCATGGAAACTGGTAGCAAACACCATCATTGGATGACCCAAAAGTGTATCCGCTCGGTTCTGCTAATTCTGACCACTATTTTGTGCCTCATGCCCGCTATTAGCAGAACGCAAACAGCACCAAACTTCCAACAAGGTGTGGAATACGTCAAATTGCGGCTCTACCCGCAGGCAGTGGATACCTTTAAAGCAATCTTATCGCAAGAACCGACAAATGTAGCCGTACACTTCCAACTGGCAAACGTTTACAAGTTGCAAGACGAACTAGAATTAGCAATCGAGACGTTCAACGACATCTTAAGAATCGCAGATTCAGAGAACGGATCTACAACCGAAAGGCTTTACGGACTCACCCACCTCGCGTTGTCCGAAATCTATTGCAAGCAGAGCAAACTGGACATCGCAGAACAACACGCCAAAGAAGCCATTCATAGATGCCCAACAGACGCCGATACACATTACCGACTCGGCTATATCTACACACACCAAGCGAAACTTGACGCAGCACTCGCTGCATTTAAAAACACCCTTGCACGCAACCCCGATTTCTCCGAAGTCCACGAATGGCTTGGCTTAATTGCCCTCATGCAACACAAACCGAAGGAAGCGGTGTCGCATTATCAGATGGCGATCCAGAAAAAACCTTACGTTCAAAGTGCCTACTACAACCTCGCCAAAGCCTACCGACTCCTCGGAAATACAGCAGCAGCAACAGAACAACTCAAGTTGTTCGAGCAGATGAAATCTTATTATGACAGGACCTACGCAATCGAAGGTGCTTTGGCAGAAGACCCTACAAACACCACACTTCGGCTGAAATTAGCAGAAGTCCACCTTGCACACAAGCACATCGCCGCTGCAATCGCTACGTATCAGGCACTAATTCGGCTGAACCCAACCTTTACAACCGGATACGATAAACTGGCGAGGCTCTACATGAGTCTTAATATGCCCGAACAGGCGATTCCGCTCTTCCAGAAAGTCCTCGAATTGAACCCAAATGCTGTAGAAGCACACGTCCGACTCGGCTGGCTCTATACTGTGCTAAAGGCGTTTGACAAAGCAGAATCGCACCTACAAACAGCCATAGAAAAAATGCCACAACTTACATTGGCATATCACGGATTAGCCGAAGTCTACATAAAACAGAGGCATTTTCAGAAGGCGATAGATGTCTACCGGCACATCCTACAGATTGAACCCGAAGATAGCGACGCTCGGAAGGCATTGCATAACTTGGAACGTCAGAAAAAATAACCATAAACAACGCAATGAACCCACCTCTATGCGAAAAAACAACCACAACAACAAAACTATATATCACTACCACCTTCTCATATTTGCGATTATAGCAAATTTCACATGTTCTCTACGCTGCACAACCGCACCAGCAGAAGAAATTTTCATCGATGTTACCGACCCCGCTGGGATAACGTTCGAGCATACCGACGGCAGGAGCGGCTTGCGGCTCTTCAATGAATTTCTCGGCTCCGGCGGCGGGTTCTTCGATTACGATGGCGATGGCGATCTCGACATCTACCTCGTCAACGGTGCAATGCAGACAGATAATCCAACAGACCAAGCACAACCCAATACCCTTTACCGAAACAATGGCGATGGCACTTTCACCGATGTCACTGAAGAGGCAGGTGTAGGCAGCACCGCCTACGGTACTGGCGCGACCGTTGCTGATTACGATAATGACGGAGATCTCGACCTGTACGTCACCAACTTCGGTGAAGATCAACTCTACCAAAATAACGGAGACGGCACCTTTACAGACGTAACAGCCCATGCTGGCGTCGGCAATCCAAACTGGGGAACCAGTTGCGCCTTCGCAGATGTCGATAACGATGGACACTTGGATCTCTACGTCGCAAACTACGCCACATACGCACCCCAGAACGACATCCGATGTGAGGAGCGCGGTGTCCACGTCTACTGCGGACCGCACGCATACCCAGCTGTTCACGACACTTTCTACAAAAATAACCGAGACGGCACGTTCACGGATATGTCCAAACTATACCGCTCCTCAGACCTACAGCCCCAACACGGGTTAGGTGTAACATTCGGTGATTACGATAACGATGGCGACGCAGATCTCTACGTCGCAAACGATCAGGACCCAAACTTCCTATTTCAAAACAACGGGAACGGCAACTTTTTAGAGGTTGCATTAATTTCAGGCGTATGCTATAATGATATGGGTAAAGAAGAAGCCGGGATGGGGACGGATTTCGGGGATTATAACAACGACGGAAGACTCGATCTTACCGTCAGCAACTATCAAACCGAAACCAACACAGTCTATCACAACCACGACGGCACCTTTTTTACCGACAATACCATTACATCAGGCATAGCAGAGGTAACACACGGCTATCTCGGATGGGGCATCAGATTCTTTGACTACGACAACGACGGACACCAAGATATCTTCGTCGCCAACGGACACTTGATGGATAACATTACAGCACTTGAGAAACACGTCAGTTATCCGCAGCGAAATCTGCTCTTCAGGAACGCAGGCGACGGCACGTTCGTGAATGTTACGTCAGAGACAGACGGTTTGGATCTGAAAAAAGTTAGTCGTGGTGCTGCTATCGGTGATTATGACAACGACGGAGACCTCGATATTCTCGTTACCAATTGCAACCAACGTCCAGATCTACTGCAAAATGTGGTCGGCAACCAAAACAATTGGATACAAATTCAGGTCGTCGGACAAAAAAGCAATCGCTCTGGTATCGGTGCGAGAATTAAGGTCGTAACCGGAACACACGTTCAATATCGGGAAGTGCAAAGTGGCGGGAGCTATCTCTCCTTCCATGACCTGCGCGCCCACTTTGGTGTTGGAAAAGCGGAACAGATCGAACTCCTTGAAATCCGTTGGACCAATGGACACATCGATCGGGAGACACACCTCCCCGTCAACCGAAGGTTCATAGCGACTGAAGCGAGTGAGATTGTTCCCATAGATTAATTACAATTCTCCTCTTCGCAGACGGGCTTGTGCCTGCTCTGTTTTAAGGAGATTTTCACGGAGGTAAAATGAGAACCCTATTTATTATTCTAACCCTCATTGCGTTCACGGCATCTTTTGCCCACGCGCTAAATGAGCCAGAGGATTCGCTCATCCTTTACTTCTCATTTGATGAACTCGACGGTAAAAACACCATCGACCACTCAAAATATGAGAATCACGGCGAAATAGCGGGCGATCCGAAGCATGTTGAGGGTAAATTCGGCAAGGCTCTTGAGCTGAACGGTGAAAGCGACTGGGTCGAAGTACCGCACGAGGAAATCCTCACTGTTGATGAGAGCGTTACTGTCATGGCATGGATTAATACCGAACGCCACCAAGGTCCCGGTGGACAGCGGTGGCAGGGTATCGTTGCCAAGAGCAACGGACCTCGCTCCTATAGCTTCTACACCGAATTCCCAAGCGAATGCCTTCACCTTAGTGTTGGTGGCGCAGGAAGCGTTTGCAACGGAAAAGTCGCTCTTGATGAGTGGCAACATGTCGTCGCACAAGTCGATGATGGCACACATCGGTATTGGATCAACGGAGAGAACGTGGGGGACTTCCCCGGAAAACCACCCCCGCCCGGTAAAGCTGATACAGCCAATGTCCTCGTCGGGAAAACACACGAAGGCAGTCGAGAATTCCTCGGCTTAATCGACGAAGTCCGTGTCTGGAACCGTGCCTTGAGTGAGGAAGAGGTTATCGAACACATGGAGAGCGGCTTCTTTGAAATTTTCGCCGTCGATCCACGTCAGAAACTTACAACGACTTGGGGACATCTGAAAACATCAGAAAGATAAAATCCGTCTACGTGCGCGCATGAATGCCCGAACTTGTTCGGGGTCTTGCTCTTACAAGGCTTAAGCGCGCACTTAGTCTTCGCGGATGCCCGAACTTGTTCGGGGTCTTTTCCACCCGCTGGCGAAGTCTCCGTGCCTCGCCAAAGAACCCTGTTGGGCAAGGTCTCCGTGCCTCGCCCATTCGCACCATATCAGCAATTGTATTTACGATAGGAAAAGGAGAACGCACGATATTATGAACGGAAAATTTATTGCGTCTGCAGAAGTAGAACGAGACGATCTCGATTGGGGAACAATCGGTTGGCTCAGTCGTCCAGAAAGCACTAACGCTAAAGACATCGTCGCCATGGAAGTTAGCCTCTCGCCCGGATACGGACACGACTTCCACAAACACCCTGAACAAGAAGAGGTTATTTACGTTATAGAAGGCAGCGTCGAACAGTGGCTCGAAGATAAGAAACAAGTACTCAACGCAGGCGATTCCGTATTCATTCCTGCGGACATGGTACACGCCTCCTTTAACGTCTCCTCTGAGTCCGCGAAGTTGTTTGTCACCCTGAGTCCAGCCAAAGGCGCAGAGGGATACCAACTCATTGACGTCTTTGACCAAGCACCGTGGAACACACTCCGCTCCTAAGCGAAATTCGTTGCTTCGCAGTGAGAACGCAGATCCTGAATCATTAGGACACCTGTCATGACCCAGACCCAGCTGACGCCATCAGAAACCGCCGTAGAACGAAGTGGAACGGTGACCAGATTTAATAAATTAAAAACTCGCCAGCGGATGCGCGAATTCTACGAAACATCGGAAACCTACAAGCAACTTTTAGACGCACACGACGAAGTCTATCTCCGACACTACGTAGAATTGGTAATCCGTCATGCCTCACCCGATTCAAAGATACTCGACTTGGGGTGTGGCAACGGTATCTCCGCACGACTACTCAACGAGGCAAACTTCGATGTCGTCGGTACAGACATTTCGCCACTCTTCCTTAAAGAAGCACGGAAATGGGTAAACCCGAAACTCCAATATCACGTTTGTGACGTCGTGGAACTTCCATTCGAGAGTGAGTCCTTCGATGTTATCTGCTCAAACGAGCTGATTGAACATCTGCCAGATGTAGAAACAGCACTCACCGAAATGATACGGGTTGTCCGTAAGGGCGGAAGAATTGTACTCTCTGGACCGAACCTCTGTTCACCCTTAATTCCACTCTTCGACTGGTTATCTTTGATGTCGGGAAAGTCCGGCAGACCCGTCTGGGGTGAAACAAAGCAGCAGGCGTTGAAACAGTTCACACGAAACTGCGGACTCCATCTAAAAAAGCGGTTCTTTACGAAATCACCGCAATTTATCTACCGTGAACCCGATTTGCAGGCAGATGCAATCGGCGGCGACGCAGACAGCGCGTATTATGCCAGTCCAATTGATCTCGCCCAATTTTTCCGGTCGAACGGACTCTCTATCGTCAAGAAAGCCGTTGGGTTCGGTATAAAAGGTAGGATCATCGCAAGTGTTTTTCCGTATTTAAGCCCGTACATCACCATGGTTGTCGAGAAATGAACATTCGTGCGGACGATTTTGTCTTAGAGATAGGAAGTGGACATAATCCAAAAACACGCGCCGATGTCTTATGCGATAAATTCATAGAAGACGACGAACAGCGCGGCGGTAAAATCATTGCCGATCGACCGATCGTAGAAGCTGACGGGCAGTTTCTCCCCTTCGCCGACAAGGCGTTCGACTACGTTATCTGCTCACATGTCTTGGAACACGTCGAAGATCCGAAACAACTGATCGCCGAATTAATGCGTGTGGCGAACCGTGGCTACATCGAAACGCCCTCTGAAATAGGCGAACGTATTTACGGATGGCACTACCACAACTGGGTCATCAACCTAATTGATGGTTGTTTGATACTACAAAGGAACAACAAGCGTCCTGAATTCGGACAACTTTTCCATACATTGGCGGTGAAAGACAAATACTGGAAACGGTTCCACATTACGCACCATAATCTCTTTCTCGTCCAATATGAATGGGAAGGCACAATAGACTACGAGATACGATCCGAGCAGAACTCACCGCTCGACTTGGAAAGTCCAGAGACGCTTGAGAAGTTCGTCGAGTTAGGTACAGCCACCTCAGCACAAAGTCAGTGGTTAGCATTGCTTAAAAGCATCGTACCACGAAGTATCGTTTTCCGTACGAAGTCCTTCTTGGCAAAAGGAAACCGAAATCGTCAGAAGAAAACATTACATGAGATTCTCGTCTGTCCGCAGTGCAAAGGCGAAATCACATGGGACGAACACAGCCTCCACTGCAAAACGTGCGAGCAATGTTACCCAATTGTTGACGGAATTCCGCGTTTCATTCATAATTGAAATTAATACTACAAACCATAACTTGGCGGAAAATTAAAAATGAATACCAATACAAACAACATAGAAGAACGAAATATCGTGATTATTGGCGGCGGAACCGCCGGTTTTGCCGCAGGTGTCTATACTTCCCGCGCAATGCTTGAACCTATTCTTATCACAGGCGATGCGCTCGGTGGACAACTCTCTTTGACGCTTGACTTGGAAAACTACCCGGGTTTCTTCGGCAACGAAGCCGGTGTCTTCATACAAGGCATGCAAGAACAGGCAGAACGATTCGGCACCGAAGTCAAATTCGATACTGTAACAGCAGTCGACTTCTCCCAACACCCGTTTGCTATTACCACCTATGAGAAAGAATACCGTGCCAAATCCGTGATTATATGCACCGGTGCTTCACCTCGCACACTCGATATTCCGGGTGAAGAGGAATACGGTGGACGCGGAGTCTCCTACTGCGCCACTTGCGACGGGTTCTTCTTCCAAAACCAACGACTCATCGTTGTCGGCGGTGGCGACGCGGCATTAGAGGAAGGCATCTTTCTAACCAAATACGCATCCGAGGTATACATCGTCCATCGACGCGATCAACTTCGGGCAAGCCAGATTATGCAAGAACGTGCCTTCAAAAACGACAAAATTAAATTCATTTGGGATACAGTCGTCGAAGATATAAAAGGCGACACAGACAAAGTGACCGGTGCCACCCTCAAAAACGTCAAAACCGGCGAGACGCAACTCTTCCCGATTGACGGTGTCTTTATTTTTGTCGGACATATTCCGAACACAGAGCTATTCACAGATGTCATAAATATGGACGAACAAGGCTATATCATCGTAGACGATATGCAGCGCACAAACATAAACGGTGTCTACGCCGCTGGTGATGTGCATGACCACGTATTCCGCCAAGCAATTACCGCTGCCGGGGCAGGTGCCGCAGCCGCGATCGCCTCTGAAAAGTTCGTCGCAGAATTAGAAAACCGTGCCTATCCGGGGAATTAACTAACGGAGGAACCTGTGTCAAAAAGAAGACTCGCTCTGGGTTTAGATTCAAGTACGCAAAGTTTATCCGCTGTCGTCATTGACATAGACTCAGCAGAAAAATGCTTTGAACACTCACTTGATTACCGCGCCGACGAACGACTCAACCAATTCGGTATCGGAGAAGACTATATCTTACCACCGAGCGAAGAAGGCGAAGCCGAACAGCCGCCACTGATGTACCTCGCCTCGCTTGATGCAATGTTTGCCGATATACGCGAGGCAGGCGTGCCGCTTGCATCCATCCGACTCATCAACACATCAGGACAACAACACGGACACGTCTATCTGAACCGTGATGCAGACACGCTCTTGGCACAGCTTACAAGTTCCCAAAACTCCGAAGATACCCCTGACCTGAAAAACCTGCTGGAGAACGCATTCGCGTATCCCAACGCCCCAATCTGGATGACCGCGAACACCATCGCACAAACCGATGCCGTCCGAAACGGAGTCGGCGGAAAATCCGAGATGATTAACCGCTCTGGTTCGGATGCACCCCTTCGGTTCACAGGCACTGTCGTGCGGCGTGTTGGAGAACAGGCACCTGAACACTACACCGCAACAACAAAAATCCAGTTGATTAGCAGCTTCATTCCAGCAGTCCTAACCGGTAATGCAAACGTCCCTATCGACTACGGCAACGCATGCGGAATGTCCCTCATGAACTACAGAACGAAAATATGGGATTCCGCATTATTAGAAGCAACAGCGAACGGCTTACCGGGTGGCGTGGAAGAATTCCAGTCGAAACTGCCAGCACTCGCGCCCCCAGATTCCGTTGTCGGCAACCTCGCAGCCTATTACGTCGAAAAATACGGATTCGACCCCGAATGTGCTGTAATAGCAGGTTCCGGCGATAATCCACAAGCGAAAGTCCCTGTTGCCGGAGATCTACTAAGTCTCGGTACCAGTTTCGTCAACATGGTCTCAACGGACGGCGATACCCTCGATCCAGAAGGGTTTGCTAACGCCATGTATGACGGTATCAACCGACCCTTCATGTTCGGGTGCCGCACAAACGGCGCAATGGTGTGGGACGCCGTGAGAGTCAATTACGGCTTCACAAAAGAAGAATACGGACCCGCAGAGGCAGCCTTGGCGGAAGTCGCACCCGGGCAGTTCATGACATTCTGGCAACCCAAAACCGAATCTTTCCCTGTCTCCGGCGCATTTGAACTCATACGCACCGCACCGGAACAGTCCTTAGCAAAAGATTATACCGGCATCATTGAGACAAGCCTCGCAGCCCTCTACATCTACTCCGCGGTCTTCACAAAACAGACACAAGCACCCCTATTTGTGACCGGTGGAGCGACCGATAGTCCCGGAATCATGCTACGTGTCGCAGGAATTTGGAACAGACCCACACTGCCAGTGGAAAAAGGAGGCGCAGCCCTCGGTGCCGCCGTCGCAGGCGTAAAGGCACTTTACAACGCAGACACTGATACGGAAACTGAATCATTTGATATTGAAACTTTCAGTGCATCAGTCCTGAAACGTGGCGAACCGATCCAGCCCGACCCTGCAGACGTCGCCGCCTATCACGGTGAAGGAAAATATCTCCAGCGGTTCCGCGAAAAATACGAGCAGATCATGGCAAAACATCCTATATAAAGTAGTAGGCACACTCCGTGTGCCGTTCACATAGTCGCAGACTCCGCTCTGCCGTAACAGTAGTAGGCACAGTGTGCAAAGTAGTAGGCACACTCCGTGTGCCGTTCACATAGTCGCAGACTCCACTCTGCAGTAACAGTAGTAGGCACAGTGTGCAAAGTAGTAGGCACACTCCGTGTGCCGTTCACATAATCGCACACTCCGTGTGCCGTCAACATAAAAAATGAACAAAAAATTAACACACTTTGACGAAAAAGGCAATACGCGGATGGTAAACGTCGGCAGCAAAGAAGAGACCTTACGTGTTGCAATCGCACGAGGACACATTACAGCACGACCTGAAACCCTCCAATTAATAGCCGAGCAAAAGATGAAGAAAGGCGATGTTTTAGAGGTAGCAAGGCTTGCGGGTATCATGTCAGCCAAGAAAACCGGCGAACTCATCCCACTGTGTCACCCGCTCGCGTTGACCTTAATTCGCGTTGAACTCGCCATCGCAGCCGATACATCAAGTGTTGAAATCGAAGCAGAAGTCCAGACAGTCGGTCGCACAGGTGTAGAAATGGAAGCACTCACAGCCGTATCAGTTGCGGCACTGACTGTCTACGATATGTGTAAATCAGTAGACAGAGAGATGGTCATCGCCGATATCAGCCTCGTCAAAAAGACCGGTGGTAAAAGCGGCGATTTCACGGCTCCCGATAAGTAACGACTTAAATAGGACACACACCGATGAAAAACAAAACGCGTCAATTACCAATTACCATCCTTACAATTCTTGTGGTTTGTCTAATCTCTGCACCAATTTCCTTCGCAGCAGATTACGTGCTCATCATCGGTGGTGCTGCGGGCGAAAAATCCTTTTACGACGCTTTTTGGAGTGCCACCTCCGGGTTCCATCAACTACTCACCGACGAATACGGCTATACACCCGAACAAATCACCTTCCTCTTTGAGGATATGGGAGATTCAGAACAACCCGGACTCGTTGATGCTGAATCGAGACATGAGCCAATCCTAACGGCGTTCGCAGAACTCAACGAGAAAATTCAACCCACAGACCGGTTTCTGCTCTTCATGCTCGGACACGCATCCCGCATGGGCAGAGGTGCCTTGAAATTTAATCTAATGGGGAGAGACATTAGCGAAACGGAATACGTAACCCTCATCAACAGCATCCCTGCTGAGAATCAAATCTTAATCTTCGGTTTCCCTTACAGTGGAAAACTCGTGCCGCAACTCAGCGCGCCCGGACGGATAATCCTTACCTCAAGTTCACCAAACGAAGGGTATTCACTGCAGGCAGGATTCGGTGATGTCTTCGTCAATGCCTTCTCCACATCAACCGCCGATACAAACAGGGACGGCACAATCTCACTTTTGGAAGCATTCCTGTCCGTAGAAGAACGAACAAAAGCGTGGTATGAAGACCTCGGTACTATCCAATCCGAACACCCACACCTCGACGACAACGGTGACGGAAGAGCCACACGGAACCTAACAACCGCGCTTGAGTCTGAAGAAGGCGCAGACGACGGCACACTCGCTGAGAAAACCTTTTTAGGCACACGCCGCTCCGCTCTACCAAGCCTACCACCCGAACCCGAAGTTCTTGCCGACGCACCGACGACTGAATCGGAGGAGCACGAGGACGCAGAAATCGTCGCCGCCAACAACACCCAAGCGAACAGTAAATCCGACCTCCCCTACGATTTTATCAGCGAAGCAGACGAAAAGATCATTCGAGAAGCCATTAAAAATGCCCCGTCTCAAAAAGCGTATCCAGACGACGGTGCCCTCGTGCTTTGGGAGGGTGTTGATGTCGATATCGATGAAAAGAGCCGTTATGTCTACTCCACGCGACGGATCGTCAAAATCTTCAACGAAAACGGCAAGGATCTCGCCGAGGTGAGTATCCCCTACATGCGAGGAAGAGATGATGTCACTATCCATCACGCACGAACTTTGATGCCGAATGGGAACATCGTCGAACTCAATCCAAACCAAGTGATAAGCGATCTTGTACCGCCGAGTGCCGTGGACGCAGGATTGTACGTCGATGCCCGTTTAATGTATTTCATACTCCCCCAAGTTACAGATGGATGTATCATAGATTACGCCTATTCTACGAACAACCTTGGACATGTCATGCAAGGCGAATTCTGGCGTAAAGTCTATTTCCAAGCACCACAGCCGGTGCAATCTTATCGATTTACCGTCCATATTCCAAAGAAAAAGCAGCTTTATTATCAGATTTCCGGGGCACCCGCTGCAACCCAATCCAGTGCAGATTTTCTCACTATTAAACCCGATATTACGGAGAACAACTACACCCGGACCTATATCTTCGAAATGCAAGATGTTCCGCCGTTGAAAGAGGAATACCTGATGCCTGCCCCGCAAGATCTCGCCTACAGCATTAGCATCTCCTCTCTTGATTCCTGGGATAAACTCGTGACGTGGTACGCCACCTTGATTCGGGAACAGGACACCCTCACACCAGAAATTGCCGAAAAGACGAAACAACTTCTCAGTGGTGCTTGGACCCGACAGGAAAAAGTCAAGAGACTCTATGAATACGTCGCAACCAACATCCAATACCTCGGCTATGAACTCGGAATTTGGGCGATTAAACCACGTCCCGCTAATCTCGTACTGAAAGACGGTAGAGGCGATTGTAAGGATAAAACAACCCTTCTGTCCACGATGCTCGCATCAGCAGGTATTAACTCATATCCCGTACTCATCTCCGCTGGCGATACACGCGGCGTTAACGCACACCTTCCAGATGGCGGTTCGGAAGTCAAGGCAGTTCCTTCCTTAGCCTACTTCAACCACATGATTCTTGCTGTTGAAGGAAACAAAGACGATGAACTTATCTGGCTCGATCCAACATCAGAAACGTGTGCCTTTGGTGATTTCCCTGCAAGCGACCAAGACAGATGGACACTCATCATCAATCCACAGTTCTTAACGGAAAATAAAACGGATAACTCAGAAGGTCTTGCATCCAAAAACGCGCGTGATATACAAAACAAACTTTATCTTTTCCAGAAGACCCCTGCCTTGGATGCAACAACGAATCTGAAACGCGTCCACACCCATGTACAAGTGAAAAAAGATATGAGCGTCTCCGTTCGCCAAGAATTAACCGCCACCGGAAGTTTCAACATAAAGCTGCGGAGTCGACTCGCGAATCTCGATACCACCGAAGAACGATCTGAATTTATGCATAAAGAACTGGAATTGGACGATCGCGCAAAAATAATAGAATTCAAATCCTCCAATCTTTTTAAACTCGAAAACGAGTTGAAAGTCGAGGTCACCTGGACGTGCGAAGGCTATTTATACGCCATCGGTAGCCAATTTGTGCTCGAATTACCCCTCGCTAAGCACCCTTACGCAGAACTTCTGAGCGAGGAACGGCGAATGTATCCGGCTGTCATCGGAAAGGCGTTGTCGCTTGAAGATAAAGTCACCGTCAGTGCAGAGGGTCCCTTTAGGATAGATACCGTTCCTGAAGAACAGACACTGAAAACTGAAGTCGGCGAACTTCAGCTCCGTTACACCCAGTCCAAACGCAAAGCCGAGATGCATCAAACTGTCCGTTTCCTGACACCAACGGTAACACCGAACAACATTGAACATCTCAAAGAAATCGTCAGAGCCGCTTCAAATCGAGGAACAAAACGATTCATACTAACGCAGTAGATTTTTTATTTTACAGCTGCCAACTATCATCAATCCGTTAGGAACCACACACCTCCGGAACTGACTGCTGATCGCTGACGGCTGACTGCTATTCCCAACGAGGTAAACAATCAGAAAATGCCAGCAACAGAAGAAGTTCAAGCCATAGAAGAGTTGATGAAAAGCCAAGAACAAATCTTGGAACAACTGAAAAAAATTATAGTCGGGCAAGACGAAGTCATTAACCAGATGTTAATGGCACTTTTTGCCGGTGGACACTGCCTGTTAGAAGGCGTGCCAGGTCTCGCCAAAACGCTCATGATTCGGACCTTAGCACAAATTCTCAATCTCAAATTCAAGCGAATCCAATTCACCCCGGATCTAATGCCTGCTGACATCACTGGCACCGATGTCCTTGAGGAAGACCGGACTACAGGACACCGCACCATCCGGTTTATCCAAGGACCCATTTTCGCCAACATCCTCCTTGCTGATGAAATCAACAGAACACCACCCAAGACCCAAGCCGCACTCTTGGAAGCGATGCAGGAATACCACGTCACCGCTGGCGGGACCGAATTCCAACTCGAACAACCCTTCTTTGTGCTTGCCACACAAAACCCGATCGAACAAGAAGGAACGTACCCGCTTCCAGAAGCGCAATTGGATCGATTTATGTTCAAAATCGTGATAGACTATCCCACAGAAAGTGAGGAAACAGACATTGTCGCCACAACGACCGGGGCAGAAACACCCGAACTCGAAATGGCACTGTCTGGTGAAGCAATCGTAGCACTCCACAAAATCGTCAGGCGTGTTCCAGCCGCAGACAACGTCGTCCAATACGCCGTGAAAATCGCGCGTGCGACGCGTCCGAAAGCCGAAGATGCCCCGGATTTCATCAAGCAATGGATACGATGGGGAGCAGGTCCCCGCGCAGGACAATATCTCATCTTAGGCGCAAAAGCCCGAGCAATTCTACGCGGGAGATACAACGCCTCCTGTGAAGACGTCAAATCTGTTGCTCCAGCAGTGTTACGACATCGGATCTTAACCAACTTCCACGCTGAGGCAGAAGGCATTGACTCAGACACCGTCGTTCAACGCCTACTTGATACAGTACAAGAGCCCGCTTCAAAATTGTAGAAATCCCCAAGTCCACCATCCTATTACCTTGAGCAGACCGTCAAGATCACCAGGGAGGAGGGCATGATAAAAACGATTTCAGTTGTCATTCCAGCACTCAATGAGGAAAACGCTATTGCCAAAGTTATCGCCGATATTCCGAAAAATGTATGTACGCCTGATGGACACACTGGGGCTATAGTACGGGAGATTATCGTCGTTAACAACGGCTCTACAGACGATACAGCCACAATCGCGGAGCAGAACGGCGCACGTGTTGTGGATGAACCGCGAAAAGGCTATGGGTACGCCTGCCTCGCGGGTATCGCCGCGCTTGAAGCAACACCGCCAGACATCGTTGTTTTCCTTGATGGCGACTATAGCGACTATCCAGCAGACCTACCGAGACTCCTCCAACCCATCCTCGAAGGCATAGCCGATCTCGTCATAGGTGCGAGGAAAGCTTACAACGCACGGGAAGCACTATTACCGCAAGCCCGATTCGGCAACTGGTTTGCGTGTCTCTTAATACGCCGTTTCTTCGGCGTACACTATACAGACTTAGGTCCCTTCCGAGCGATCCGATATTCCCAGCTGCTCGCGCTGAACATGCAGGATAAAACCTTCGGATGGACAATCGAGATGCAACTCAAAGCCGCGAAACAAGAAATCCCCGCATGCGAAGTACCCGTCCACTATCGAAAACGCATCGGCACCTCCAAAATCACCGGCACTCTCACCGGTTCCCTCAAAGCAGGCTACAAAATACTAACAACCCTCATCTACCATCGTTTTATATCATAACACCACACTTCAAGACACTATTACAGCACATTCTGTAGCGCGTTCTGTAGCGCGTTCTGTAGCGCGTTCTATAGCGCGTTCTATAGCGCGTTCTATAGCGCGTTCTATAGCGCGTTCTATAGCGCGTTCTGTAGCACTATTACTGACACATTACCAAAAAACACACCTAAATCCACATAATCCGTTATGAAATTTTCATAGCAAATTTCATAGCACCTCTCATACAAACCTCTCCCAAAACCGCCAAAAACCCAGTCGACACCTATGCTAACAGCCTTTTTTGAAATATATCAATTTCCCATTTTGCTATGAAAACTATGAAATTAACCACTCACTGATTCTCCTTAACCGACCACCCGAATATACCAAATAACAATCCATAACCCACAACTCATAACCCTTTTCACTGCCCTTTATTTCCATCATCCTGAAAATCCTTGCATCCTGTAAATCCTGGTTCAGACAAGATTCCCATCCCAACTCTTAACTTATAACTTATAACCTATAACCCAAAACCCTTTTCACTGCCCTTTACTTCCATCATCCTGAAAATCCTTACATCCTGTAAATCCTGGTTCAGACAAGATTCCCATCCCAACTCTTAACTTATAACCCATAACCCACAACTCACAACCCTTTTCACTGCCCTTTACTTCCATCATCCTGAAAATTCTTGAATCCTGTAAATCCTGGTTCAGACAAGATTCCCATCCCAACTCTTAACTTATAACCTATAACTTATAACCTATAACTTATAACCTATAACCTACAACCCTTTCCCCTTGCTTTATTGCCGACATATTGGTATAATTAACTCAAACTTTTGGCGGACATTTATAGCATGGTAAAAGATCAAAAAATCCCAGAAAGATTCTGGGCTGTTAAACAGATACATATCTTCAGCGACCTTTCCGAAGCAGACGCTAACGCACTCGCGCAGCTAACGACCTTCAAAAACTTGAAGATCGGAGAACCGCTCTGTGCCGAGGGTGTCTACCTACTTAAGGAAGGGCGCGTCAAGATTTACGAAACACCGCCCGAAGGGGAACCTGTCACCTTAGAACTGTTGGAACCCGGTGAAATCTTCGGAGCGGTTCAATGGGAAGATAATAAAGCACATCCCAACGTCACCGCTGAGACTCTCACCGAAGTCGTAGTCGGCATTATCAAAGTGAAGAACTTCCAGTACTTCCTGAAACGAAAACCACATTTAGCAATGCCGTCCCCAAACACATTCAGCAGATTTATGCAGAAACTCCTATGCTCGTGGATCTCTCGGTTCCCCGCAAAACTAAGGAATTTTAATCCTGTAATCTCGCGTAGCAAACCGCGTTCGGAATCGACCAATCCATTCCTAAACATCGCGTTTCGGAGTCCAGCATCGCGGCTCGCGCTGCTGCTACAAAACCACGCAGATGCACCGAGGCACAATCAGACCCTGGGAGGGCACGGGTCGCAGTGCACCCTACGCAAACTCTCAACAAAAAAATTGGCGCGACTAATCGGCAGTTCCGTCGAAAAAACGGAAACACTCCTAAAGCAGTTCAAACATCACAAAGTCCTTGAGAAACGGTTTCGCCGCATTCAGATACTTGATCCGTGGCAACTCAAAAAGATTGCCAAGGCAAGAATGAAAACACTTCCACAACTCCCAGAAGAGAAGAACGAAACTTATGAGCAAAACGAACCCCTATTTGCAGCTCGACCAGAAGATAGTCGGTGACATCTACACCTCACAAGAGGCAATGGAAAACTTGACAGTCCTATGCGATGAATACGGTGCACGGTTCGCCGGAACACCCGAAGAATACGCAGCCGCAAACTTCATCGCCGACTGCTTCAAACGCTAT
This sequence comes from Candidatus Poribacteria bacterium, assembly GCA_958295815.1. Classification (GTDB taxonomy): domain Bacteria; phylum Poribacteria; class WGA-4E; order WGA-4E; family WGA-3G; genus WGA-3G. The sequence goes on from OY282374.1 coordinate 4,312,823, forward strand.
GGGCTACAAAACGTCGAACTTGAGGCATATCCTTACGCAGGGTGGACGCGTGGCACAGCGACACTTGAGGTCATCGAACCCATCCGCCGAACATTGCATTGTATCTCACTCCCCTACTGCCCAGCTGGAGACATCACCACTGAACTCGTCTCTGCCGGATACGGAAGCCCTGGAGAATACGAAGCACTCGGCAATACCGCCACCGATAAACTCGTTATGGCACAGAGTGCCTCACCCCCTGACCTCGGTAGATGGGTACACCGTAAAGAAAAATTTGAACGCGCCGTACTCGCTGGCGCAAGCGGATTCATTTTTGTCAGTGAACACCCGGGTGTCGGACCCGAAACAGGAAGTCTCCAAAACAATCGGGAAGCACCGATGCCAGGTATATCCGTCTGCAAAGAGGACGGCGAATTCCTAAAGCGGTTACTCGCACGGAACTCAGGAAAAGTCACATTGAAACTCAAGACGACTGACATCAACGAACCGCGCACATCGTGGAACGTCGTCGCCGACCTACCCGGACACGAGAACAGTGCAGAAACGATAATCTTAGGATGCCACTATGACGGACACGACATCTCCCAAGGTGCCCACGATCCCGCTTCTGGTATGGTATCTGTGATAGAAGCTGCGCGTGCACTATCTACTTATGCCGCCGATTCGCTCAAGCGGACTGTCCGGTTCATTGCCTTTGGAACAGAAGAAATCGGTCTCACCGGCGCGTTTCGTTACGTAGACGCACACGACTCGGAACTCGATAATATTCGGTTCATGCTGAATATGGATGCTGCAGGGGGCACAAGTCGGAAAGGCATCGTCCTACATTGCTGGGACACATTGGAACCGTTTTTCAACATCGCACGCCAGCAGATGCACGCTGAAATGCCAGTAGGACAAAAAGTACACTCCTACTCCGATCATTTCCCATTTTTCCTCAAAGGTGTGCCTTCATGCCACATGGGCGACCACGAGGCACCACCAGGGGGCAGAGGTTTCGGACATACCGCTTACGATACGCTCGAAAAGGTGAAACTCGAAAATCTACGTGCCGCCAGTGCAGTCGGGGCAAGAATAGCACTCCGATGTGCCAACGCCAACGATTTTCCCGCGAAACGACGAAACAACGAAGCCGTCCAGAAAATCGTTGATACCGATCCCGGATTGGAGGGATATCGCATCTCCCTCAAACTAACACGCTAATCTCCGATGACTACGACTTGCAACAGAAAACGGACTATGATATATTTACGTCATCGCTACAGTTATATCCTACTGCTCTCACTGTGTACATTCTTTACATTTGTCGGTTCGCTTTGCCAGACAGCTCACAGCAAGGGAACACAGGAGGCAGTGACAGCATCTCGACAGACCGCGATTGTCACAGCGGTAACACATGCCAGTCCAGCAGTCGTTAATATCAGTGCAATCCGTACCGTTGAACAACGAGCAAGTTTTAATGAATGGTGGCTCTGGGACGATTTTCTTTACCCGCGCAGGCGTTCGCTCCGAGAAGTCGGCTCAGGCATCATTATTGACAAAAAAGGACTCATTCTCACGAACCATCACATCATCAGAGATGCCGACAGTATCACCGTAGCAATCTCTGATGGTCGGGAATTCGCAGCACAAGTCATCGGATTTGATTATTTGGCAGATCTCGCACTTCTGGAGGTAGATACAGGCACCCTTCTACCAGAAATTCAATGGGGAGATTCAGAATCCCTGTTGATAGGTGAATGGGTCGTCGCCATCGGAAATCCATTCAACTTATCAATAGGCGACGCACAACCCACTGTCACGATCGGCATCGTGAGTGCAATCCAACGTGCCTTCGCTGTCGATGACCGTTATCATGAAAACCTAATTCAGACAGATGCCTCTATTAATCCAGGCAACAGTGGCGGCGCGTTAGTAAACATACACGGGCAGCTCATCGGTATAAACACTGTTATTCGGTCAACCAGTGGAGGTTCGCAAGGGATCGGTTTCGCCATTCCGAGCAACAAAGCAAGGAAGGTCATTCAGCAGATTCTCGAATACGGTACTGTCATTCCACCTTACTTTGGCATCAAGGAATTCCAACCGGTAACTGAGGATTTGGCAGAAAAACTCTCAATATCCTATAACACCGGGGTTCTGGTATCAGAAGTCGAGAAACGAAGTCCTGCTGCCGACGCAGGGATTAAACGAGGAGATGTTATCGTAGGAATTTTGGGGCACCGTATGAAGGGCGAAGGCGACTTTATGGCAGTCACACGACTGCTGCCGCTCCATCAACCTATAACGTGTGAATTGATTCGGCGTGGCAAAAACCGAGAAACCGAATTCACACTGAAGACCTTGGAATGGGATTATGCACCACCCGGATGGGGCTTAACTCTCTCTCAACCCGATAAAGCGATGGCAAGCAAATACCGACAGCCCGGTGTTATCATCTCAAACGTTGAGAAAGGAAGCGGCGTGAGCGATGTGCTTAAGCGTGGAGACTTCATCTATCAGATTGACGATACCAAGATTCATTCACTCGAATTCTTTAAACTCGTTGTCGACGAACTTATCCGCACCCGAAATGGGATGCGACTCTATTTTGAACGAGACGGAATCCATAAAACAGTTCCTATCACTTTTAATAGAAACAATCGACGAAGATAAGTGTTTTTAAATACAGGGCAAAAAAGCCTATGCCCGTTCATGATAATGCACCAATCCAACTAAAAAACGATAATCTGCCCAACGCGGCAAATCATAGCAAGAGGCTATAGTAAAAAAATGAAACTGCAACTACCCACACTTATCGCTGTTTGCATTGCTATCCTACTGATTACCGGCATCTATTTCTTCGGTAGAGACAAGGCTGAATTGGGCATCGCTGTCAACTTGGAAAGTGAGGAATTTAAACAACTTCGCACCCACGCGACCGATGCCTTTAACGCCAAGAAATATAAACAAGCCATTGAACTTTACAGTGAGGCGTTAAAGATGCGCCCCGAAAATGCTGAAATCTACAATGATCTTGGGACCGTCTACTACGAACAGGGTCTCAAATACGCTGGACCGAGTTGGCCCTCATGGGAAAAAGAACTAAGAGATGAAACACCCGATCAGGCGGTCGAAGAACTTGAAGCCGCTGTTGCTAAAACAACCTCTGGGGTCATCGTACTCAAAACGCGAAACGACACAGTCGCTGATAGCATCGAGGAACACGCCAAGCAACTCGGCGGTGAAGTGTATCGACAACGTTGGGAAAATGAAATCACCGTCAGCATTCTCATTGGTGATACAAGGATCTATCTGTTGCGAGCACGAGACCACTACTACCGTGCCTTAGATTTGAAACCGACACATAGCGTCGCCTATCGAAACCTCGGCTCCTTCTACATGAAAGTAGGTAAAACCGATACAGCTCTCGATCACTATCAGGAAGCGTACAAATTGGATCCACGCGACGCCGAACTTGAAGAATACTTGAATCAGTTCAGAAAATAACTTTTTCTTTTCATACTGCTTAACATCAAGTTACAAGCACCGCTCTGGCAGGATCTATACATCGTCAACCCTTTGACCACGGTTCTGTAGTCGGAACATCACAACATCCGTCTTGTACGCACCTTGTGCCAGGACAAAATATCATGCAGCATAAACGTTGCGCAAATTGTGGATTCCTGAATCCACCTTTCAAATTCTGCGGTGAATGCGGCACATCGCTCAACGACGCCTCAGACCCGCCACCCCAAGCTTCGGCTGTAGATACCGCTGCTATAGAGGCAGTACTGCCACACGGAGCAGAACGCCGTCAACTAACAGTTCTCTTCTGTGATATCGTCGACTCCACCGCATTCGCCGAAAGACTGGATCCTGAAGAACTTCGGAACCTCTTAGAAGTATATCGGACCTGCGTCATGGAAGTGGTCTTAGCACAAAGCGGACACATCGCCCGATACTTCGGCGACGGAATCCTCGTCTATTTCGGATACCCAATAGCACACGAAGACGCTGCACACCGCGCAGTGAGAGCCGCACTCGGGATCGTCGCTGCTATGGAGACGCTGAACCCATACCTTCACACCACCTTCGGCGTAGAAATCAAAGTACGTATTAGCATCGATACAGGACTCGTTGTCATTTGGAACATCTCCACGGAAGGATCCCCCGAAGCAATTGACATCGTTGGCAAAACACCAAATGTCGCCGCCAGAATGCAAAAACTCGCAACACCAAACAGCATTGTCATTGGCGATACAACGCATCAGTTGGTCGAAGGATTTTTCACCTACGAGGCACTCGGTGCCGCGCCGCTCCGCGGGATCTCACAGCCCGTGAATATCTATCAAGTATTAGGCGAAATTCCCGCACAAAGCCGATTAGATATCGCCAGCGAAAGCGGGCTAACTCCGCTTATCGGACGCGACCATGAAGTTGAACGTCTCAAACAAAGTTGGACACAAGTGCTTGCATCTAAAGGACAGGCACTTCTCATTGAAGGTGAAGCCGGTATCGGAAAATCGCGATGTATCCAAGTAATTCAAGAACACGTCAATCACCACCCAGAGGCAGTTATTATAGAAGGTAGATGTTCGCCGTATTATCAGAACAGTCCCCTCTATTCTATTCTTTCGCTGTTCCAAGAACACATCGTGCAGTTTACAAGCACCGATACGGCACAGGCACGTCTCGACAAACTTGAGAATCTACTACGCGACTACAGCGTCCCGACTGTCCAACAGGAAAACCCAAATAACGAAGCACAGACAGATACGACAGAAACACTACCACTCCTCGCTGAATTGCTGGAGATCCCATTTGAGATACAACGGCAAACGGAAACCGGGATAGGCGTACGCTCTTACAGCAGACCCCTCGAACAGAATACTTATCCATCAGGATGGAGACGACAGCAACGTCGCCAACAGACCTTGGAAGTACTTGTCCAAGTGCTCCTGAAGATGGCTGAACAGAAACCTATACTTTTTGTCCTTGAAGACCTGCACTGGATCGATCCTTCAAGCATAGACTTTCTTACGCTCTTAATCTCACGCATCGAAAACACTCGAATTTTCACTATCTTGTCCCGTCGCTACAACGTGCAAACCTCTCGATCCAACGAGCAGCCCCAAGAAGACGGAAACTCACAAACTGCACCTGATAGAAATGCTACAAGTTCCGCTATTGACAGAGAAATTCTGGAGGAGCTCCTGCGTCCTGAATGGGCAAATCCTCTGCCGTTAGCAGCACTAACACCCTCCGAAGCCGAAAAGATGATTCAACAAGTCGCAGGCGACACAATGCTATCGTCGGATCTACTAAAGCGGATCGCCGAAATGACCGAAGGTGTGCCGTTGTTTGTTGAAGAACTCACCCAAATGGTGCTTGAAGGCGGCACACTGTCCTTAGGTTCTGAGGCTCCATACAACACAACGCCGCGCTCGCAAACAACAGATATTCCTGTTACACTACAAGATTTGTTGACCGCTCGGTTAGACGAACTCGGTTCCGCAAAGGAAATCGCCCAACTCGGTGCAACGCTCGGACGGCAATGGACAGAAGAATTGCTTTACAAAGTCGCTTCCGGCATTCATCTGGAGAATCACACTTCTATCGATCTCACAACTCTAAAAAGCAAATTGAGCGAATTAGTAGACGCATATATCCTCAACCGCAACGAGACATCTGACAATCAGGTGCGTTATACCTTCAGGCATCCACTACTTCGTGAGACTGCTTACCAATCTCTGCTCAGGAGTAGACGACAACGGTATCACCACCAGATCGCGGAGGTGTTGCAGGATGGCAGTGGAATCATCGGGGATGGTTTCCAACCCGAACTCGTCGCATATCACTACACAGAGGCTGGACTTCCCGAAAAAGCGATTCACTATTGGCAGCGTGCCGGACACCGTGCCTTAGAACACTCCGCAAATATCGAAAGTGCCAGGCATATCAGGCAAGGACTCGCAGCTCTTGAACAGTTGTCCGCGAACGCCACCACACACGAACTTGAAGCAGCCGCACAATTAGAACTCGAACTACAAACAACCCTCGGAACTGCATTGATTGCAACAAGCGGTTACGCTTCCCAGGAGGTAGAAATCGCCTATACACGAGCACGCGAACTATTAGACACACTTGAAGCAAAAGATCTAATTTCGAGTGAAGATCCAGAATTCTCGGTCAGCACCAGCACAAAAGACCTCCGTTTTCCCGTCCTATTTGGGCTATGGCTATCCCATCTGGTACGTGGAAGGCTTCTCTCGGCACGTGAACTCGGTAAGCAGTGTTTCGCGATTGCCAAGCAAGTGGAAAACCCCGCTTTTGAAGTGGAGGCGCGTCGCGCACTCGGGGCAACGCTCTACTACTTAAGCGAATTCAAAACTGCCCAGGAGCACCTGGAGGCTGGAATCGAGCTCTATCAACCGCAACACCATCCAGTCCCGACATTTATGCACTTTGTCGCAGACCCGGGTATGACACTGCTCGCTTATTCCGCACCTCTTCTCTGGTGCCTCGGCTATCCTACACAAGCGGAATCTCGACTCCATGAAGCCGCCACAATTGGCAAAGATAGAAACCATCCGTTTAGTGATGCAGTTTTGCTCCATTTTAAAACCGTGCTTTATCAGTATGAAGGCAACGTAGAGGAAGTCGAAACCGCTGCAAAGGAGATGTTAGAAATATCTCAGCAACACGGCTTTTCCAGTTGGGAAGCCGCTGCAACAGTAATGAAGGGATGGGGCATCGCAGAACAGAATCATGCAGAAGAAGGCATCGCGATTATCTGTAAAGGGATCGCCGCATGGGAGAAGACGCGGGCTGAGATGCTGCTCCCTTTCTTTCTTTCCCTGCTTGCACAAGCATATCAACGTGCCGGAAAAAACCGCTTAGCGGCGCAGACGCTTGATTCTGCATTATCCGTTGTCGATCAAACAGGAGAACGGGCTTATGCCGCAGAACTCATCCGACAGCAAGGTGAACTCTGCCGTATGTCCGCAGAGGAAACTGACACTTCAAGCGTGGAGAATACCACATCGCATCAAGCCGAAAACTATTTTCAAGAGGCACTAAAAATAGCACGTCAGCAAGGCGCAAAATCGTGGGAACTCCGAGCAGCACTCAGCCTAAGCGAATTATGGCAGACGCAAAATCGATGCCAAGAAGCGTTCGCATTGCTGGAACCGATATACACTTGGTTCGCAGAAGGTTTGGATACTAAAGACCTCAAACGCGCCAAAAACCTCCTAAATGAACTGGAGGCCAAGACTACTTAGTTTAAGCACTTTCTATAGGGGCAAGGCGCACCAATGCCGCTGGCGAGGTTTCTTTACCCCGCCGATGTAGAGTGTCTAAATAATTCCAAAACCTACCACATTTAGCCCCAGCGGGGCGATATGTGTATAGCAGCAGTGCTCACCTTAACTTTAGCCCCAGCGGGGCGGCATGTATGCGTATGGCGTGTAAGGCTCTATTGTTACTGGAAAGAGGTGTCAATCCACAGCGTATAGGTAACCCAAATTCACTATAGTTTGCGTTTAAGATAGGAAAGAAGGTATAATTATGAGACTTGGCGTTGTCGGACTATGCGGAGACTTCCGCACAATCACATCAGATGAAATCGCAAAAATCAAGGAGCTGGAATTTACAGGCTTAAGTTTCCATTTCCGCAGCGCAGAGATTCCCTCTGTGCCACCGGACGCATGTTCTCGCTGTGTGCAGATGTTAGAAGACGCGAACCTCGACCTCGTGCAATTTGGCATCACCTACGAGGAATGCCTCTTTCATCCAGACGCCGTCGTACGCAAAGCCGCAATCGCAAGTGTCCAACGCGGCATGGCGACCGCCGCTTCTCTCAATGCACACCACTATCTATTCCGTCCGGGGAGTCTAAACCCCGATGGCGCGTGGACATCCCATCGGGACAATCATCTCCCAGAATCAATGGAACGCCTGATTGATACCCTGAAACCGATCGCAGCACATGCCGAACAATGCGAATTGACGCTTGTGATGGAAACACACGCCGTTTCAATTATGGGTTCACCAGAGATCTGTCGGGAAATCGTAGAGCGAGTCGGATCCGACCGACTTCGCATCGTCATGGATTTCGTTAACCATTTCCAAACACTTCTGCAGGTCTATAACAGCGAAGAGAGACTCAATCATATTTTTGACGTGATGGGTCCTGTTGCACCGATGGCGCATATCAAAGACATCAGCGTTCAGAATGGCTTAGTCCTCCACCTCAATGAAGAAGTCCCCGGTGAAGGCGAATTGGAACTCGGCGTGGCGTTACAGCGTTTTAATGAACTATATCCGGATGGTTACGGGCTGATAGAACATCTTCCCGCGGAAAAGATTCCGCTCGCGAATACGAATGTTCGGCGAATCGCCGCTGAAAACGGAGTACCTATCCATTAATCGAGGAGGTGTATGATGTATAAAAGCGTAAGTTCAACGAACCTTTTAGCACATCGCCTGCGGGGTTACCATATCAATACATCCATTTTTGTCCTAATTTTCATCCTATTCTCCCTCCTACCTACGGCAATGGGACAGGACTCGAATGTTGTTGAGGAAGCACAAAAACAGGTACGCAGCTGGTGGTCGAACGCCCAAGTCTATGTCGGCGTCGTCATCCTCGTGTTCCTAATCAGCAGCATCGGGTATATAATCAGGCTCTTTAAGAAAGACAAACTTCTAAAGAATCTCCTCGACAAATACGTTGTTTTTCAGATGAAAAACGGGCAGCGTTACCGAGGCACCATGCGGCTTGAAATTACAGGCATGGAAATTATCTCTGAGGAATCTCGGCAACGCGGGCACGCGCCAAGTTATATCTTCACCAACGAAGAACGCGAAGCAGGAATCGTTGCGTACATCCGCTACCTCGATTCAATGAATACGCGCGAATTGCGTGAACGTGTTTGGGAACTCGAGCGCGTCTATCACCCACCCCTCTTCTTTAAAATCGGACGTAAAATTCGGAACATGTTCATCGCGCTCAGGGAAGCACTGGACGAAGCCATCAGTATGGTTTGGAACAGCTTCAGAAAAGGTGCTGATGCGCGACTGGCAAGGTACAATGAAGCATACCAAAGCGCAGCCGGCGGCGACTTTGAAAAAAGACTTCAGGATCTCGAAGAGGAATCTGCCGGTTACTTGGAGCAGGAGAGTTACGAACGCCTCATCGAACGTCTCATCGGCACACGGATCAAAGTCCGAGTCCGTTTCAAGGAAGACAGCACCGAATACACTGCTATCCTCAAAGACTACAATAACAAGCATATCGCGTTGATGAACGTGAAGGACAAGGACGACAACGGCTATAAAGACGAATGGGAATATGAACACGAATTCGAGAAGGATCTTAACAAACTTAACATTCGCGATGATCGCGGCTTACGGTGTCGCGCAGAAGGTAACGTAATTATCTTCGAAAACAATACACCATACCCCATCCAACTCGGTCGTATCCACTTATGGGAAGACTCACCGAGATGGGAAAAGGACTATGAATACAAATACCACATCGCTGCCTTCAGCGTCCAAAGACTCCCGCTGGATATTGTCGTTAATCGTCCAGTGGAACCCTTTGAGCGCGTTAAAACCAAACAGTCGCGCGCTATCAGCAATTACAAAAAAATCTTTTTCAGGTTCCGCTCCTTCCGTGATGCAGACATCGTCTTCCCACGCCGCTATTGCATAATCGTTGAAAGCGCAGAAAAATATCAACCAGAACTCTTCAGCCTAACGGGTTTGACAGACACGATTCTGAACATGCGAGATGCAGAAGACATCGCTATCACCGACAAAGAAGGCAACCCTATCCACGGCATTAATGTTGTTCACGGATACGTCACAAATATCAATGAAGAACGGATTGATTTGAGGTCGATTGACGCAAGCTATAGCCGACGGTGGAACGTTGAGAACGCATTTCGTCGCTTCGACAACAAACTCCGTCATGGGTTCTCTATCTACAAGAGACTCTTGCCCCTAAATCGAGGTCGAATTGCCGCATACACCTCCATCATTGAGCAGATACACAGTAACTCCATTCGGCACGCGGCGTTAGCACCGCTCGCTTATCTACAGACGCGCAGTCTAAACACCGCTGAACAGCGCGCACGGAGATGGAAGTTCGTCAGGAATCAAACTTTGAGGCGTATAGACACTATCCTTGATGGCAAGTTTTGGAAATCTGAAAATGGGACATCCAAATCTCACAAAAACATGCGATCTGAAGCACATATCGCAATGCCACTCAAACTCATGGCATTTACCGGGAATACATCCACGGTAGAGTATCCCATCTTGGAACGTTTTGAATATATCCAAGGACATCACATCATTCACAATGAAGTCCAAGATCTGCGTACCGATAAACTCGCGAAGACCGACATCTTGTGGATCGGCAACGGTGAAATCTACAAATCCGGCTACCGTTTGAAAATTGACGCAGAACACCGAATTAAAAATTTCGTCAGCCAAGGCGGTGTCGCAATCGTCTCTGGGCAGGATATCAAAGCCAGATCCAAACAGCGCCGCGGCACTGGATGGATCCCAGAACCACTTACCGGAATCGAATGCGAAGAAACCTATGAATTCTTCCCCACTCCCCAAGGCAAACGTTCGCGCATCTTCCAACACCCGAACCCTCTGAACGGACACCATAATGAGTTGGATGCGAAGGATCAACCCCTGATTCGATTGGATGACATGTGGATAGATCCCCTCGGAAAATGGACATCGCTTGCCAAAACGAATACCGATGTTGCGGGACTTCCGAGTAACCGATTTGAAAACGCATCCCCGCTGCTACTGCTCCCCTTCCAGAAAGGGTTATACGTCGTCACGAGCCTGAAAAACGAGACAGAAGAAGATGTACAAATCAATGATAAAATCATGGAAAACCTCCTCCATTTCTCTGTCAAGTGGCTAGACCGACAACGCAAAAGCACATAGTACTCCAGCAGAAAAGATTGCCAAATTCTGTAGGAGGGATCTACGAATCCCGACTCTTTCTGACCGCTGATGGCTGGCCGCTGACTGCTACTCGTAGGAGGGATCTACGAATCCCGATATTAGCTCCCCTGTAGGAAGGTTCTCCAAATTGTGTACGAAAGCACAATTTGTCTTTGCTTTACATTTCCCGATTCCCGACAACCAACTTTCAGACCCCACGAACGCTCGTCAGCAAAACCTCTGTAAGCTTTTCGTCCCCCTCAGTAACAACCAAGGCAACCGCCAACACAACTACCGGAAGTTGCTGGTGTCCTATAAGGCCCGCCAACTTCTGCTCATCTTTCTGTGTTGTAACAATCAGATCTGCCTTTGCAGCGTGAAACGCAGTACATATCTGCTCTCCATCAGCCTCCATATAGACGTGATGATCAGGAAACGCCAACAGTTCAACTCTCTCTGGAGAACACCGACTAAGGGTAATAACAAAAGCTTCTGGGTCCCCGATCCCACAGACCGCAAGGAGCCGTTTCCCTTGGAGTTCCTTTATACTCGTCTGCTCTCCACTGTCTTCGGAAATTAAAGGATAAAGATGTGTTGGCTGATGAATACTCTCCAGAATCAGAGCGTTCGGTGCCAACTCTTCCACTGCTTTCTTGGCGTATACGGAGACGTTAGGTGCGTCAGCATGTGTGAGTAGAATAATGTCGGCGCGCCGAATGGCAGTCGGTGGCTCACGTAGGGTTCCTACCGGTAGTAATCCCTCTGGACTTCCAAAAGGATATTTTGGCACAGCTTGCAAGCCAACTATCGAATGCGCGGGAACGGTGAGAATATCGACATCACGCCCAAGCTGCCGGTGTTGATATCCGTCATCGAGGAGCAGAACATCCACATTAAAACGCGCAAGAGCAACCCGTCCTGCCAGATAGCGTTGTCTACCCACAACAATCGGAATATCATTGAGATGTGTTGCCATCATGTGCGCTTCATCTCCACTTTCTCTTGGAGAAACGCACACCTTTTTACCATCCGAGACAATCGTTACCTTCTCACGAGCGTGGCGTTTGTAACCACGCGACAGAATCGCAACACGAACACCTTCTCTTTGAAGATGCCTTGCAATAGCAATAACAGTAGGCGTTTTGCCCGTCCCACCGACAACGATATTGCCAACACTAATAACGGGACACGGGAGTGTCCGCACCCTAAATACACCGTGCGCGTAGAGTTGGTTGCGTACCCAAACGCTCGCAGCGTAGAGCCAACTGAATGGAATTAACAGAACACGTAAAGGGGTGGTGAGAAGTCTCTGCTGTAGCGAGGCGAGATCGCGAGTGTGTGTGGATTTCATAAGAATTGGTCAACTGGTGCTGGCAGCACGCAACAACGGCGCGTGCGAAGTTTCATCAAAAACCGCTACTACATCAATGAATCGCCCCTGAGCTTGGCGAATCATTAAAAAACCCCAACACCAATTCAGCAGTGCGTTCAGCAGCACCCGATGCACCGAGCTGTGCATAAACCGCTTGAAGTGCCTGCTGTTGCGTCTCCCGTTTCTCTGGATTCTCCAAGAAATTCAGAGCCAGTTCCGTCAAAGCCTTCGGTGTTAAATCCGTCTGTAGAAGTTCTGGAACAATGTCGTGTCCAGCGATAAGATTGGGAAGCCCGCTCCGGTTCAAGGGTGATAGCGACCTAATAATACGCCAATTAAACGATGACGTGCGAAAGAGAATAATCATCGGTGTCCCGATGCATGCCGCTTCAAGTGTCGCTGTGCCAGAGGTAACCAACAGCAAGGTCGATGCCCGCATTGCCGGATAGGTTAGATGCTCCACAATCTTAACGGGCGGAACCTCGATATTTGACAGTTCCCCTTGGCACTTTGCAATGAGATCGCGTGAAATACCTGGGGCTAACGGAAGGATCCACTGCGCGTCCGGATAGACTTTGGCAATGTTCGCGGCAGCTTCCAGCATCACCGGCAAAATGTGTTGGATCTCCGAACGACGACTTCCCGGCATCAATCCAATAACAAGGCTATCTTGCTCTTGTGTATGCTCCATTCCGCCTAAATTGAGCACTTTTCGCGCCTCGACCATAGTCAAAGGTGTGTGTGCAAAATCGACGAGCGGATGCCCAACAAATTCGGCATTCGCTCCAGCGTTTCGGTAGAATTCTGCTTCAAAGGGAAAGATTGCAGCGACAACATTCGCCCACTTCGCTAACTTCTGTGCGCGACCTGACCGCCATGCCCAAGCCTTCGGTGGAATATAGTAAACAACCGAAACACCGCGGTTTTTCGCATATTTAGCTAATGGCATATTGAATTCAGCAAAATCAACGAGGAGCAGCACATCCGGACGTTCCTTACGAATACGCCGTTTCAGATGCGCCCGCTTTCGGAGGAACATCGGTAGGACAGTAACAACATCGGCAAACCCCATGACAGCGGAATCGCGGATGTGAAAATCAAGGTTCACTGACGCCTCTTCCATCTGGTCGCCGCCCATGCCAAAGAGCGTTATATCGGGACAAAGTACCTTGAGTCGGTGTGCAACATGAGAAGCGTGCAAGTCACCAGAGGGTTCCCCAGCAACAATCATAACAGTCGGCACAATAATCTCCAAATAACTGGCGGCATTCAATCCGTTGATTCTGACTGCTGACTGCCATCCTAAGGCATCATCCCTGGCACTTTCAGCCCAGCGGTCTCTTTGAAACCAAACATCAGATTGAGATTCTGCACAACGGCACCTGCAGCACCTTTACCGAGATTATCAATCGCTGCCATAGCGACGATACGGCGCGTCCGCGTATCAACCTCAAGTCCAACGTCGCAATAGTTGCTACCGAGTACTGCCTTCGTTTCCGGGTATGTACCGGGCGGAAGCACCCGAACAAACGGCTCGTTCTCATAAAAGGCTGAATATATATTGAGAGCAGTCTCGGTGGACATCTCTTCTGTGAGACGCATATAGACAGTACTAAGGATACCACGCGTCATCGGGACAAGATGTGGTGTAAATGTTACACAAATCGGTTCTGAGGCAACAGCAGTTAACTCCTGTTCAATCTCCGGGGTATGCCGATGCACACCGATATTATAGGCAACAAAGTTAGACTCTCGATTTGGGTAGTGTGTATTTCCGCTAGGTTTCGGACCGGCACCAGAAATGCCGGACTTTGAGTCAACTATGATAGAATCTAATTCCACTACGCCTTGAGCGACGAAAGGCATTGCTGCAAGTATAGCACTCGTTGGATAACACCCTGGGTTCGCAACGAGTTGTGCGGAACGAATGCAATCGCGATACCTTTCCGGCAAACCATACACTGCTTGTGGAATCAGTCCCGTGCTTGTATGTTCCACGTGGTACCACGCTTCGTAGGTCTCAGAATCTTTAAGTCGGTAGTCCGCACTAAAATCCACGATGCGCAGACCTTGTGCTAGAATTTTCGGCACGAACGACATCGCGACTTTGTGTGGAACAGCAAGAACAACGGCATCCACTCTCTCTTTAAGGGAATCAAGGTCTAAAGCTTCAAATTTGGCAGATAGAAACCCGCGGAGGTTGGGCAGAACACTGTCAATACACTGTCCAGCGTAGGTTTCAGATGTACAGAGCGTAACCTCTAATTCACCAGGATGGTTCACCAGAAAGCGGAGTAATTCACTACCGCTGTACCCAGATGCACCAACTATTCCAATCTTTATCATTACATCTCACCATGTGTTTTTTATGAGGGTGTTAATTGCATGAATTCTAACACATTTTCAGCGAAAAGTCAAATTACCTCCTTGTAGGAGGGATCTCCAAATTGTGTCCACACGCGACACAATTTGTCTTAGCTTTACATTTCCCGACCACTGACCGCCGAACGCTGATAGCCAACTCAAGAAATAAATTGACACAGCATCAAAAGCACGGTAAAATGTAGCGAGTTTCGGCTCGTAAACCACGCCGGAAAACACAAAAGGAGACTACTTATGAAATTTGCACGATATGAATTAAATGGCACAATCAGCTACGGCACCGTTTCAGAAGATAATCTGAACGTACTCTCAGGATGCCCATTTGGCGAACACAGCGAGACAGGCGAGACTGTTGCGTTAGCGGACGTCAAACTCCTCGCACCAACAACACCGACGAAAGTATTAGCCGTCGGTCTGAACTATCGGAGCCACTTAGACGGAGCTCCAGAACCAACAAATCCCGAAATCTTCATCAAGACACCTTCTTGTATCAACGATCCGGGCGGCAATATCGAACTACCAGACGGCGATGATGAAGTCCACGCCGAAGGCGAACTCGTTGTCATAATGAAGAAACAGACCCGGAAAGCAACACCAGAAGAAGCCGCCGCCAACATATTGGGCGTGACCTGCGGAAACGATGTCAGTGCACGCACTTGGCAGAGCAATGACTTACAGTGGTGGCGTGCCAAAGCATCCGATACCTTTGGTCCCATAGGTCCCGTCATTGTCACTGATCTTGACTATACCGATGCACAATTAGAGACCCGCATCAACGGTGATGTCGTTCAGAAACAGACAACCGCAGACCTTATTTTTCCAGTAACAACCATTGTGAGTTTCATCTCACAGGCAATAACTCTTGAACCGGGCGATGCAATCTTTACCGGTACACCCGGCACAACAAGTGCTTTAAAAGCCGGTGATGTCGTTGAAATCGAGATTGAAGGCATCGGCGTCTTGCAAAATCACGTCGTAGCACAGTAATCCTTCGTAGGTGCGCTCCCTAATCTCTTTGCTGGCGAGGTTGAACGAAGTCTAAGAAAATATTTCGGTAATCCGACTCTGAAAAGGGCAAGTAATAATGACAAAATTGTTCAGAAGCTTGGTATTATTACTGGCAGGGTTGCTCACTGTTTCGGTGCTCACCAGCTGTGGCGGTGACGATGACATAGACATAGATGAACCTGTCCCAGTTAACTTCGTGAGCGCGCTCCCTCCAGGCGATGAGATTGCTGCAAACGGGACTATTACAATTACCTTTGACAACACACCCACTGATGCCACGGTAAGTGCGGGTACCGTCACAGTCGCAGGAAAAACAGCGACTGTCGTTGGTCCCTTCATTCCTGGTCCGCTTGCATTGACGATTACATGGGCTGACGGAACCCACACACTTAACTATACGGTTAGAGGGCCTTGCTGCTCCGCGCCAATAATCACAGGGGGCACTGTCATAGATGGCGACCAGGATGTCGATCCGGAAACTATCAACAGTGATGGAAAGATTGAGATCGCCTTCAGTGAAGAGGTAACCGGAAACATCGCCCTCCAAACCGAAGATGGAAATGATGTCGGTTGGATTGCAAAAGTTGCTGGTTTCACAGGCACACTTGAACTGGTCAAAGGTAAAGAACTCGTCAATGAAACCGTCTACGTCATTGTCGGTAAAGTCTCTACTGTCGAAGGCAATGAAACTGACATTAAAATCACCTTTGTAACCAAGAGTAAAGCGTAAATTCAAATCCTGCTTTGACTTGCGTTGGTAAGGTTCCTAACCCTATCCGCTTTCAGGCAATTTCCGTTTGACTTTCGCTGGTGAGGTATCTAACCTCGTCCTGTTCCACAAAATACATGGAGCATGCCACCCACATATAACGCGTCAGCAGAACTGTCCTTACAAATTACTGTCCAGTTTTTCAACTCTACATCTCTTCGGAACATGGAGGGAGAAATGCGTTCTACATATCTATCACCTCATCTCACAAGCATTGCGATAATTACCGTGTTCATACTGAGTATAGGTATAGCAATACCCACGTCAGCAGTGTTATTGTTTCACGACGACTTTGAGAAAGATACGATTGGGGAAGAACCGAGCAAATGGGAAGTCGGACACGACGGAAACACAACCGCTCAAGTCGTCGCTGATCCGAAAAAAGCGAGTAATAAAGTCCTGCTAACCGCTGACAAAGCATCTAACCAATCACGACACGATGTCGGCGGATCTATCTATGTCTTTGGCGACGCAGGCTGGGACGATTACGTTGCTGAATGGGATATGATGTTCCCTGACGACTTCTATATGGGCATCGTCTTCCGCTTTCAAGGGGGTGAGAAGTTCTATCTCAGCGACCGGCGGCAAGGCGGTAGAGAATACCACTTCTACAAACGACAAGGCGGTTGGGCAAAAGTAAAAGATGGAATGGTAGAAAATGATCCCGATGTTTGGTATCGCGCCCAACTCATCCTCTCCGGTGATAAATTCACCTTCAAGTTGAAAGAGCGGAAGGACAAAAGGTCGTTTGACAAAATCGATCCAACAACGGAAGGCGAAGACGGAAACTTCAAGACCGGTCAGTTCGGCAACTACGGTCTCGTCTATCTCGATAACATCTTCGTAGGCGATGCCGTCGAAGACCTCGTTTTACCTGTCGAACCACAAGACAAGTTAAGCACAACATGGGCAACCATTAAAGCCACCTATTAAAAGTAGTAGGCACACTCCGCTGTGCCGTTCACAATGTAGTAGACACACTCCGCTGTGCCGTCTCCGCTGTGCCGTTCACAATGCAGTAGACACACTCCGCTGTGCCGTTCACAATGTAGTAAGCACACTCCGCTGTGCCGTTCACAATGTAGTAGACACACTCCGCTGTGCCGTTCACAATGTAGTAGACACACTCCGCTGTGCCGTCACAGTAGTAGGCACACTCCGCTGTGCCGTTCACAATGTAGTAAGCACCCTCTGCATGCCAGAACAAACGATGCTGACCGAACCGCAAGGAAAATTACAAAAATGCCAACCCACATCGCCCACGGTGGAAAAGACACCGTCATCACATCTGAAGAAAAACGCACCTTACTCCGCGAATCTCTGCTTAAGCTAGGCGGTATCCCAAAAAAGATTCTGGTGATTCCGCCAGACATAACACGCCTCCACTCAAACGCTGGCGAGCTCACCCAAATTCTCTACGAGTTATGGGACACCGCAAACGGCACTACCTTCGATATCCTACCTGCCATCGGCACACACGCACCGATGACCGAAGAACAGATCACTGAGATGTACGGCGACCTGCCCAAAGCAACGTATCATGTTCACCACTGGCGGACCGGGCTACACCACTTCGGTGAAGTTCCATCCGAGTTCGTGCAAGAGGTTTCGGGGGGCAAACTTGATTATAGCATTCCCGTCGCCGTAAATCGCCGCCTCGTAGAAGGAGCCTACGAACTTATTATCTCCGTCGGACAAGTAATTCCGCATGAAGTTATCGGTATCGCCAACGGATTCAAAAACATCCTCGTCGGTGCAGGCGGTGTTGAGATGATCAACAAATCGCACTTCCTCGGTGCCGTAGATGGCATGGAGCGACTCATGGGACGAACCGATACTTCCGTCAGGAGAGTGCTGAATTACGCACATGCAAACTACCTAAAACAACTCGGAATTCTGTACGTTATGAGCGTCATGGACGCGGATGCCTCTGGTGATCGCGTGATGCGTGGACTTTATGTCGGTGACGATGAACAAACCTTTGAGACCGCCGCAGAACTGAGCAGAGCCGTTAATATGACCTTCTTAGATGCCCCTTTAGCGAAAGTAGTCGTCTACTTGGATCCGAGAGAGTTTAAAAGTACGTGGCTCGGCAACAAGGCAATTTACCGCACGCGAATGGCAATGGCAGATGATGGTGAATTGATTATCATCGCGCCGGGGCTACGTGAATTCGGTGAGGACGCAGAAATTGACCGCCTTATCCGAAAGTACGGCTATCGCGGCACACCCACAACACTTAAGGCAGTCTCGGAAAATCCAGAGTTGCAAGAAAACCTCTCCGCCGCCGCACACTTAATCCACGGTAGTACTGAGGGGCGTTTTAGGGTCACCTATGCAACAGAGCATCTCACCCAAACCGAAATTGAATCGGTCGGCTACCAATGGGCACCCGTAAACGAAGTGATCGCCGAATACAACCCCGAAACACTTGCTGATGGCTTCAACGACGACGGTTTCTTCTACATCAGCGAACCCGGACAAGGTTTATGGGCACTCCGCTCACGGTTTAATAAGTAATGGAACTTGGTCGTAATCAATAACCAAGGAGAAACGGTCATGCGTATACTTTCTTTTGGTTTGACACTTCTGTTTGTTGTCGGTATCCACATGGCGCAAGCAGTCGATGAAAACACATTGATGCTCTATTTATCCTTTGATGACGGTGCGGGAAAAACCCCCAAAGATACCTCTGGCAATGAAAATAAAGCCAGCATCAAAGGTAACTTGAAATGGGTCAAGGGCAAAATCAACGGTGCCCTTGAATTTGACGGCGGTGCGGCAAATTATGTTGAAGTTACGCACAGTCCGGATCTCGAAGGCATGAAACAGTTGACAGTTGAAGCCTGGGTTCAACCCGTTGGAGCAGATGCCCTTGCAAGAGGTATTGTCTCCAAACGCGCAGGATGGCAGAATGCGGATGTTTACAATCTTTTTTCATGGAATGAGAGCAAGTTCTGGGCAAGAGTTAACGCCAAGGACGGTCAACAAATTTCATCGAAATCCGCTTTAGAAAATAAAAAATGGATGCATCTCGCTTACGTGTATGATGGTACAACAAAGAAGCAACTGCTCTACGTCAACGGTGAACTGGAAAACGAAGTAGATCACCCGGAGGATGAAGTTGGCAAGGGTGAAAAATCTATATGGATTGGCACACTTAATGAAGGGTACGCCCAAACGTGGATCGGTCTTATTGATGAGGTCAGAATCTGGAGCACCGTCCTAACCGAAGATGAAATCAAATTGTCAATGGATGGAGAACTCCTACCCGTCCAACCTTATGGAAAACTGACGACAACATGGGGACGAGTCAAGACAAGATGAACACAGATGTCACCACTTGGGAACTCCCCGAGGAAGCAGAGGAACTATGTGAGCATTTCCGGCAATTCAGCGAGACTCCGAATTGTCTCACCCCATCTGCCGCTCTGTGTGCCGTCCCGATCAAGGAGTATCGGACGAATCCCCACATTTCTCGCCCCAATAATATCCGCCTCGTAGGTATCCCCAATATGAACGGTTTCTTCCGCCGAAACACCAACAGCAGCAAGCGCGTAGTTGAAGACATCCGGATCCGGCTTTTCGGATCTGACGCGCACATCATGCGAGGCAACAATCGCATCAAAGTAGTCAACAATACCAAGTCGCTCAAGGAGTGGATCCAACGGTGTATCCCAATTTGAAACAATCCCTAACTTGAAACCCGCATCGCGCAAACGCTGAAGCGTTGGAACGACATCATCATAAAGCGTAGCGTTGGTGGCAGCAAAAAGCGGGTGTCCAGATTGTAACAGTTCCCATGCCATCTGCTCCACATGCTCCTGAACACCCAGTTCCCTTATAAATTCACACTGCCGCATCATTACAGCTACCACCGATTCTGCCAGAGCATGAGTAGGTGGTTTGGAAACAGGTGTATGGACAAAGAGATTCTCTATCGCTGTGTCATAGCGTTCCCAATTAATTTCAACACGATACCGTGCTGCGATTTTCCGAAGGCTCGCTTCAAACGACGTTTGCCCCCAACCGGATAGCGTTTGGTAAAAATCAAAGAAAACAGCTTTTATCATTATTCCCCGCCTCAAACGTCACAATCACAACCAGAAAGCAGCATTGGTAATTCAGACAGGCTCTGAATCGTCTCACCCCATCTGCCAGCTTGGGTGCCGTCTCGATCCAGAAGTATCGGACGAATTCCAACATTCTGCGCTCCAACGACGTCTGCTTCGTAAGTATCACCGACATGGACAACTTCTTCAACCGAAATGCCGACTTCCATTAACGTATAATTGAAGATATGCGGATCCGGCTTTATGGACTTAACCCGCGCATCATGCGAGGCAACAATGATGTCAAAATAGTCAGCGAGCCCCAACCGTTCGTTGAGCGGATCCAGCGGAACACCCCAGTTTGAGACAATCGCTAACTTGAATCCGTCATCCCGTAAAATTTGGAGTGTTGGAACAACATCGTCGTAAAGCGTAGCCGCATTGGCAGCAAAAAGCGAGTGTTCGGACTGCAACATCTCCCACGCTATCTGATCAAGGTAGTCCTGAACACCGAGTGTTTTTAGAAAATGCCGATAACTATCAACCATATGCTGTGTCATCTCTAAGATATTCTGGGCAGTAAGATCGGCGTCAGGGGCGTTTGAATCAAGTTCTTCGCGTGCCACTGCGTAGAGCGTCCAGTTAACTTCAACACCATATCGGTCTGTGATTCTTTGAAGCCTCGGTTTAAACGGTTCACCCCAAACACATAAAGTTCTATAAAAGTCAAAAAAAACTGCTTTTATCATAATTCCCTTGTTTTATACGCTATCAGAAAGCAATTCCGGTAATTCAGACAAGCTTTGGATTGTCGTCACCTCATTCCATCTACCGATCTGGCTGCCATCTCGGTCAATCAATATCGGACGAATGCCAGCGTTCCTTGCGCCAATGATATCCGCCTCATAGGTATCACCCACATGAACTGTCTCTTCAGCTGAAACTCCAATTGCTGCGAGCGTGTAGTTGAAAATATGTGGATCTGGCTTTGCAGACAGGACACGCGTATCATGCGAGGCAACAATGACATCAAAATAATCCGCGATCCCCAACCGTTCTGTAAGCGGATCCAACGGCGTATCCCAATTTGAAACAATCGCCAACTTGAAACCTGCGTCTCGCAAATTTTCGAGTGTCGGAACGGTATCATCATAAAGCATAGCATTGCCCGCAGCAAAAAGTGAGTGTTCAGATTGCAAGAGTTCCCACGTTATCTGTCCTATATGTTCTTTAACACCGAGTTCTCTTATAAATTCATAGTAACTCTCAACGATTTCTCGCATTGTACCAAAAAGGGAATGTTTGGTAGGATCCGACCCTGACGCATCCGCATAAAGGTTCTCACGCGCCCTTGCATAACGTTCCCAGTCAATTTCAAACCGGTACCGTTCCGCAATTTTTTGGAGGATCACCTCAAGCGGCTGTCCCCAAACACACAGCGTGTTATAAAAGTCAAAGAAAACTGCTTTTACCATTTTTTTGTACCACAAACTGTTAGTTTCTGATCTTTCGGGGATAATAACGCGTCGGGTCAGGGACACCTGCCTCTTCAAAGCCCCTTTTTCGGAGCAGGCAGCTATCACATCCACCACACGCTCTGCCTTCCGCATCCGGGTCATAGCAACTTAAGGTAAGGCTATAATCGACACCGAGTGCCGTGCCAATTTGGATGATCTCCGCCTTTGTTTTATCCATCAGTGGGGCGCGGATTTTTAACTTTGTTTTACCCTCAACACCGGCTTGTGTCGCGAGGTTCGCCATCGTTTGATAGGCTTCTATGTATTCCGGACGGCAATCAGGATAGCCACTGTAATCAATGGCGTTGGCTCCGATAAAAATGGTATCGGCAGAGAGGACTTCAGCCCATGCGAGCGCGTAGGAGAGAAAAATTGTGTTTCGGGCGGGGACGTAAGTTATCGGTATGCCATTTCCCATTTCCGCATCAGATCTATCCTTTGGAACTTCAATATCTGCTGTCAATGCCGACGATCCAAAGGTCCGTAGATCGATGTCAACGACTATATGCTGCCGGACCCCTAAGACCTCTGCGATGTTTTCCGCACACTGCAGTTCTACTGTGTGTCGTTGACCGTACCGAAAACTCATTGCATAGGTGTCATAACCTTCATCGCGGGCGATAGCGAGCACTGTTGTTGAATCTAAGCCGCCACTGAATAAGACAACCGCTTTTTTACGCAATTCTTTTCCTTCATTCCGATGTCGTGGGACGGCACAGAGCCGTCCCTAAAGGATTTCGCGGGTTACTCCCGTTCAAACTCTAACTTCGCGAAACGGAGAAAAATACCGCCACCGGGTCTGGCAAGAGGACCGTTGATAGCCAAACATGCGATGACATGTTTCGCACCCGGTTCCGCGCTTTCTGTAACAACAACGCGTTGGGGCGTATTGAAACCAGAAGCAGCACCACGTCCTGACTCTCCAAAAGCCAAGTCAATTTCGCCATCAACCCAGACTTCACCGTAGTCATCAATACACGTGTGAAACCACACCTGCGAACCGGCAATCGAGACGCCATCAACTTCTTCTGGAAGTGTCACGGTAATCCGATACCAACCAAAGCAGAGTCCCTCAGAGACAACTGCTTGGATATCCTCACAAACCGGCCACCCAGAATCGTCATAATCGGCATGACGGGCGGGGCTATCTTTCATCAGATTAACTAAACCCCCATTCGGCTCACCGGGGACAAGTCCATCGCCATAACGCCATTCAGAATTAGTGAGTTCACGATGTTCCGCATTTTCTAAATCAAGTTCAGCAATAGCCATTACGTATTCCTTTCTTAATTTGAAAGTAGCACAAACTGTTAGTTTGTGATCCTAATATTAGTATACCAGAGTTTATAGGCAATACCAGTTGAAACAATCAAGGAAATTCCTGCAACAATAAATGGAACATGAACAGAGATATTAATTAAAAAACCACTCGCAACGTAACCAAGAAGAAACCCCGTACTCCACGCCAAGTGTGTGAGACCTACGCCGTGCCCCTTTTCATCGGGTTCAGTAAATTCATTGATAAACCGTGGGATAGTCGTCGAAAGTCCCCACGCCGCGCCCGCACCAAGTATCCCGAAAATTTCCAGTGCAACCAACGAGTCGTGAAAAAACGCCACCCCAAAAGCAAGGAGCGTAACGATCGCATTCGCCACGAGGGCAGGTGCACGGTGACCAACTGCATCACATATCCTTCCGACAGCCAACTGACACCCAAAAGCAAACAATAGACTGATCGCACCATAATAGCCAGTCGCTTTCACCCCAGCGATACGCTCAATCAAAATCGGCATCAACAGATTTACGGAACCCCAATAATAGGTAGGGAAAATACGTAAACCGATCAGCATCCGCATTTCTCGCCGTCGACTCAGATTCAGGTACGCCTCAACGTTAAGGGTCGATTTCCATATGCCACCCGGCTTCTGTTGGCTGCCTGAAGACTGCTGTCCTAACCGCGGTAAAAAGAGGCACGCGCCTACAAAAAGCACACCTGCTAAAATCACCGCACCTGTACCGAAAACACTATAAGTGGTGCGATCAATGACTTCGCCCGCGATAGCACTGCCGACCGCACTCCCAACAGTCATACTGATAAAATACCAACCCGTTGCCCAACCCAACCGTTCCGGTGGCACTGCACTGATGAGATAACTCTGTCCACCCGCAGTTTTGAAGCCAGACGCGATCCCTTCATAACAGAGGATACCCCAAAGAAACAACGGCGTTTGCGTTGTAAAAAGTCCACCTACCACGACTGCGCCTGTTATCCCAACCAGTATGGCAGGCTTCCGTCCGAACCGATCACTGAGCGTACCGCCTATTAGTGCCGAGATACCACCAAGCCCGATAGGCAGAGCACGCAGGAGTGCTGCATACAGCGCGGTCTCTTCCAAGATTCTCTCGGCGTATACCGGAAATAGCATCTGCACCGGTCCGGTTACCAAACCGACAACAAACACGATGCCGCAAAGAAGTATAAACCCCCGACTCCACATGTTTTAATTATGGTGGTCCGCTACGATCCTCCCGTCGGTTCATTAGTCGTATCCGATAAGATCTACATGTCAAAGGGACAACTGTTTTTTGGCATAGCACCTCAAAAATAGCGTATCAGGCTGTCTGTAATATTCGGTGCAGCCGTCCCAAGTCCACACGCGCTCGTTGCCTTCATAACCTCGCCGATTCTCAAAATGAGTGCCTCTGAATTCGGTTGCAACGGTGCTGACAAAAGCTCCGTCAACCGCTGTGTACCGATACGACAAGGGAAACATTTCCCACAAGATTCCTCAGCAAAAAATTCCATCGCATCGCGTGCGACATCAAGCATATCTCGTGTATTATCAAACACCATGATTCCCGCCGCGCCAAGCATCGCACCGACTTTTTGGAAACTTGGTTCATCAATAGTAATGTCAAGATCGTTCCCAGCGATAAACCCACCTGATAACCCTGCAGTTGTAATCGCTTGAATCTCGCGTCCCTCTGGAGCCCCACCTGCCCACTTATAAAGAAGCGTCTTCAACGGGAGCCCAAACGGTACTTCGTAATTCCCCGGTCTTTGAATGTCGCCAGAGAGACTGATAATCTTTGTACCTGCCAAGTTCTCGTCATAACTGAGGCTTTTATACCATGCAGCACCGTGCCGGACAATCTGGACAGCAGCGGCGAGTGTCTCAACATTGTTGACAACAGTCGGTAAATTCTCGAATCCATGCGTCACAGGATAAGGTGGACGGTTCCTTGGAAACGGATGTTTCCCTTCCAGACTGTTCAACAATGATCCCTCTTCACCACAGACATAAGCACCAGCACCCCGCCGAATGTAAATATGGAAATTAAAGTCTTCATCAAGGATAGCATCGCCGAGTAGTCCAGCATCTTCTGCTTCCGCAAGTGCTCGTTCAAGTATTTTGAGGGTTTCTGGGTATTCATACCGAAGATAGATAAAGCCACGCGTCGCACCTGTTGCGTAAGCGGTAAGCGTCATGCCTTCAATCACAGCATGCGGTGCATAATCAAGAATAACCCGATCCTTGAAGCATCCGGGTTCACCTTCATCGGCATTACAGACAACCGTCTTCGGTTCACCGGGAGCGTTGAGAACCGATTCCCACTTCACACCAGTTGGAAATCCTGCACCACCTCTGCCAGCGAGTTGACTCTCTTTAAGCGTCTCAATTACATCTGTTGGCGCGAGCGTCGTTATAGCACGAGTTAACGCTTCGTAGCCACCAGTACGTCGGTAGCCTGTCAATGTCCCGCGTTCAGGTTCGCGAATCTCAGCGAAGATACATTCCTCGCCATCGCCAGGATATGGTGGTGGTAAAGGCGTGGATTCCACAGAAAGCGAATCTACGCGTTTTCCGGTGAACACCTCATGGCCTCTCAAAACCGGTATACAGTCGTCGCATCTTCCAGCACACGGCATCGGAGTCGCGCCTTCGTCTTTGAGTGCGTCAAGGATTTCCAAGCCGCCTTGCAACCGGCAAACCGGACCGGTACACACACGCGGCGCACTTTGTCCCGGGGCTTCACTCGCAAAATGGTGGTAAAAGGTTAGGGTGCCGAAGAGTTCTGCAAGCGGAATTCGAAGCCCGACTGCGATGTCGCGAAGGACTGCCTCCGAAATAAACCCATCTCGGTCATGGAAGGCATGTAATAGTGCGAGGAGTGGGGCGGGTTCATCACGCCAATGGGCAATCACTTCTCGATTCGTCGGGGCTGTCATTTAATGCTCCAATACTGTAACACTAAAGATTGGTTTCATTCTGCATCTTATCAATTCTTGGGCTTCACGTCAACGCTTTTTTCAGAACTTTACAGTTCACCCGTAGGAGGGATCTCCAAATTGTGCTCCTAAAGCACAATTTGTCTTAGCTTTACATTTCCCGACCTCTGATCTCCCGTAGAATCTTCACTCAGGAACATCCACTTTAAACGGATCTATAAGCATATTCAAAGCCTTCCGCTGCCCATGATCTCGGCTCTCAAGATCGTGGAGTGCCTCGGGAATTTCGTCCTTATGGGCATCAAATGGAAACCACTGAGACGAGTCGGCGTGATGGAACTGTTTCGCATAGACCCAACGCAAAAATACCGTCATCCGGGGATAAGCATCGTGTTTCCACCGTCTTCCGGCATGCCGTGTGTTTGGCAAAAATACAATGAAATCGCCAGCGTTCACAGGAACATTGTGGACCATCGGCGGTGGATCGTCCATTGTGATGTATTCAGGATATTGGAATTCGGACTTGTGGCTTCCCGGAATACAAGCAAACCCATTACCGGGCGGTACATCCACTAACGAAACGGAGAGATTAAAAAAACTCGCGAATATCTCATCGTTGGCGACTTGATATTGGTGGTGCGGACTTCTAAACCAACCTTTATGCCCGCCGTGCAGCTCCAAACCATCCGCATCTGGATAGCAGATATTCGCTACAACATCAAAAACTCGGGGATGGTTCCAAGTCAGCGCAGTTGCCACACGTAGGATATCTGGATTCAGAATGAGCCGTTGGAACGCTTCATGTCCGTAATGCATGTTATAGACCCACCACGGTTTTCCCTCGGGTGCGTTAATCCGCATCGGTGGCTTGAAATCCGCTGCGTCCCATTCACACCACTCGAACATCTGTGCCTTCATCAACTCAACATCCGCTTTCGGCACGGCATCGCGCACCACAAAATAACCGAGTAGATCAAGATACCATTTTTCTTCCTGTGTCAGCATAGTTCTTCTCCGTTCTCCAGTTTCTTGAGAATCCTTTTGGCAAACGCCTTCTCGCTCCGTTGGATGGATTCCAATTCGTATTGGTCTGTAGAAATGCGATCCCGATGCGTTTCTATTGGAAGGTTATAGTTCTCATTGAAATAGAAACTAAACTGATACCGATTGAAGACAACCCGACGTGGATAGTCAACTTTCCAAAATTTTGCGCCGTGCATCAGTCGTGATGAGAAGATGAGGCAATCTCCTGCTTTTAACTCAAAGGTGATTGCAGGTGCCCACTCGTTATCAATGTCAAGCGTTTCGGGGAGTTCAATTCGCGATTTATGTGTGCCCGGAATACACATAAAACCGTTGTCCTCTGGCACATCGACAAGTGTTATAGCAGTATTGACGTAATTGCTGTAGATTTGTCCATTCCCGGCTTGGTAGTCGTTGTGCGGATTATGAAAACCATCAGGAAAATCAAAACCGCTGGTATCCCGATGAAGCCTCTCCTTTTCATCCTCACCGATGGGACGCTGTTTCTGCATAACAAGCGCACAGTTGAAGAGTCTCGGACGGTTCCACATCAAACCCATCACAATCCGCATCACCTTTTCATTGAGCGACAACCGCTCGAAAATCCGATCGCCGTACTGAACATTATTCAGGACACCGCTATAGTCGTCTTGGTTGACGTTCACCGGTTCGGGAGCGGCTTCGGGATCAGCAAACCACTCCTTTGCTATCTCAAGCATCCGTTCTACCTCTGTTGGTGAAATCACCTGTCGAAGCACCAGATAGCCAAACAAATCATAGTGCCATTTCTCTTCCTCCGTTAGTGTAGAGGCAAGATTGATGGCACTGTCTTCACCGCGAATTAGCATACTGTCTCCTAAGAATTTTGTTACATTACCTGACTACGGATAAACTGCCTGTGCGATGCCTTCACTTCATCGGACTTTTCCACCCAAGGATAGTGTCCTGATTCAGGAACCGATGCAAACGTCCCACGACAGAGTTTAGAGGCAAGCGTCTCTATAAAGGTGCCCGGGACGAGGATCACAAGTCCCATGTCGGTATCCCTTCGCCTTGAACAACTGTCCAAAGCCGAACACCATTAATCGGAAGTATCTGTTCTTGATTCATTTCTCACCAATTCTAATAGCAGCTCGCAACGAGACTGGTTTATTGGGTAGCAGGACGGTTTCATGGCATCCGTCTGTGATAGAAATAAGTTGCTTTTTTATGAGGATACAAGTTTTAGCCACACAAGTCAATAAAAAAATAAGTTTGATTTTTTGTTGACAATCTTCGACAAATTTGCCATCATGGCGATAGTCAAAATGTGATGAATGTGATTCAGAAGGTATCCGTTAATTTTTCACATCACTATTTCATCAGAACCTCTCAAAGCATTCCAATTGTATCGCCAAACTGGAAAAATGGAGGCAATCATGAAACCGAAACGTTTAAATTGGTGGGCTATTCAAACCTGTTTTATCCTTCTCTGTCCTTTCATCTTAATTATTGCGGTCAAAGCACAAGTCGTCACGGACGGTCTAGTGAGTTATTACACGCTTGATAAAGACGACATCACTGGCGATACGGTTAAAGATATCACTGGCGGTAAGGATGGAACAATCATCGGTCAGCCGAAATCCATGGATGGTCATCTGGGTGACGCACTCGACTTTGGCGGACAACCGGATTGTGTGGAATTGCCGAGCATTTTTGAAATCGGGGAGAATCCAGCATCGTATGAAGCGTGGTTTTTGAAACCTCCTGACAGTCGCGTCGGTTGGCAATATATCCTGACAAATAAAACGAATTTCTTCGATCATTTCTTTCGGCTCGGTTTTAATCAGAACACCGGACAACTCCGATACTATACCGAACAGGCTAACAACATCAGAAAAGCCTGGGTAACCGACGAGGATTACGCCGATGGCAAATGGCACCATGTAGTGGCGACACGCGCAGAGGATAGGGCAAAGTTGTATGTCGATACCGTCCTCGTCAAAGAGGATGAGGCAATGTCCGGCGATATAGGCGGCGGTGAAACCAACTGGTACATCGCTCAAGACGGCAACACCGATGGGTACTTGATAGGCGCAGTGGACGAAGTGCGTATCTACAGGAAAGTGCTGACGGTAGAAGAAATCGAGCAAAACTTTAAATCCGAAGGCTTGGCGGTCCAGCCCACTGGGAAGTTAAGTCTCATCTGGGGGAGAATCAAAGGCACGCAATTCTATCGTTAACAATTGTTAAATTGGGACAACACAAAAGGAAAGTAATACCTTATGTCCGTAGCAACCTGGGTTAATTGTCAAAAACTTTACATATCCGCCCCAACGTAAGTTTGACCTAAAGACAGAATTGACAAGATAATCTAAACAGCAATCAAAAAAGATTCTGTCTGTCGATAACCGAGTTAATCTGACGCGAATGCCATGTTTAATTTAAAGGGAAGAGACGATGAAAGTGAATCCACAACAACTGCTTGATAATGGTTATATCGTGCTACGGAAGGTCGTTCCACCAGACCAGTTAGAAGCACTAAGAACGAACTTTGAAATCCTTGTTGAAAAGCAAAAAATAGTCTGGGAACGGGAACGAAAACCCGATGAGAAACCGGGAGGCGTCTGGACAACGAGTGGACAACCAAGGGTGTTTTTCGATGAGGTTGTTGATGCAGCGACCGCCAATACCGTCGAATTTTGCCTACATGAGAACACGCTCGGTGTGAGCCAGCAAGTCATGCAAGCTCCAGAGGCAGCAATAACATTGATGGCTCTGATGTGTAATCCGGTGCGAGATCACGGTCCCGCCAGTTGGCATCGGGACATTGATCCAACAGTCCAAGCACCTCTCAAGGGGATGCAGATGGATTATGTTAAAAACGGACCAGGATACGTCCAATGGAATATCCCGCTCTACGATGATAACGTATTCTGGCTCGTGCCAAGAAGTTATTGTCGGTCAAATACGCCAGAGGAGCATCAACATCTATTGAATCGCGCACAGGAACCGATGCCGGGTGGGATTCCTATTGAACTTTCAGCTGGCGATGGAGTCGTGTATAGCCACATGGGCTTGCACTGGGGCAGCAACTATAGCACAAAACTGAGACGGACTGTTCATCTCGGGTATCGCGCCTTCGGTGGGGATTCGTATCCAATCGTTGACCACTTTTATTGGGATCTGGAATTCACTAAGCACCTTTCCACCGAGGCACGCGCCCAATTTGAACATTTCTTCCAACTCCAGATGCAACAGAATGATGTGATTGAGTCAACTTTTCACGCCATCCGTAACAAGGATGCTGACGGTTTTCGGAGTGGGTTGGCAAAACTACATCCGGGTGAAGAGGAACGCATGGTCGCTGTTGTATTCCTCTCAAAGTTAGCGGATAAAGTCCACACACTCAAAGACCCCGAAGTCAACAAACTTCCGACCGAAGAACGTATCGGGGCAATCTCTGCACATCGACTCAACTTCCATCTTTATGAGGATTTCGCTCGCCGTTTTTCTGCCGAAGATGCTGAAAACATCTGGAAACGGTTTTCGACACTATACCAAAAAATTGAGGAAGAGATCGCCCGATCTGTCGCTGACAGAACATCACGCGTAATGCGCTATCAACTGACCGATATGCCAGCGAACTTCGAGGTAGAGGATTTCATTCAGAGTTGGTAGAAATGTAGAACAACTTTCCAACGACTTGAATCAATTAGATGTGTCCGTCGCATAAAAGGTGTGCGACTTGCATTGGAAGATTGAACAATTTCACCGTAAACCCAACAGGAGCTAATCATTGACAGAAAATAAAAGTGTAATCATCAAAATTGAGGCAGGTTCGGTCAAACGGCACAATGACCTCGTCCGCTTACCTTTCAAACCGAAACGTTATTTTCCCGATTGGCAAGAAGGGACTTCAGCACTTGCGATGTCTATAACTGATGCAGACGGTCACGTCTCCAGCGAGGATGTCCCATGTCAATTCGAGCCGACCCTACGTGAGCTTGCATGGCAGACAGGCGAACTCCCGGAGGGGACATCAGCACATTACGCGATCCGACAGATTAATGAACCGCCACCCAAATCCCGTTATCAAATCGAACAGAAACCCGCGCATTTGCTCATTTCCGCCGATAATGCGCTATTCGCACGATACAACTTTCTCGGGGTCTGGAAGCCTTACTTTTGGCCCCTCAACGGGAATCATGGGACTGTAGTCCGCGGGGCTGGCGGCGGCGACCATCCGCACCACACGGGACTTTACCTCGCCTACGGAGGGCACGGTGAAGGTGGGTCCGCGAACATCTGGTCTGATTGGGATGAGCCACCTTATGGACCCTGTGGGAAGATGTTGCACCAACGCTTTGTACGAATCACTGAAGGGAACGTCTACGCTGAATTTGTCGAAGACCTGATCCATGTCAACGGAAATGGTGAAGTTATCATGACAGAAACGCGGACCGCCCGAGTATGGTATGGGGACGATACGCGGCGGTTTCTGGAAATTACTCACGAAACGACACCACCACTGGACATCGGTGATCGGCAATTCCTCTTTGTAGCGCGCTTGAATCCCTCAATGGGTATCCCAGAGAAAGGGCACGTTGAAAATTCTGAAGGACAGATTGGTAGAACAGCCGTGCATCATCAACGCGCACGGTGGTGCGATTTAGGCGGCACAGTCGGAGATGGAGTGGCCGGTATCGCGCTGTTTGATCACCCAGAAAACATTGAACACCCAGGCTTTTTCGGGGAAATCGCTGTACCGGAACAGATGAGCATCCTCCACCATCCGCCTGATGAGCTAGAAGATGACCGTTTCCGTCTGCGATTTGGGGTCTATGTCCACACCGGTGTTACACCGGAGGCAGATGTCGAACAACATTATCAGTGCTACATAAATCCGGTGCAGACGGTGGTCTTGACGGACCCATAATTTTAGTTAGGCGATAACAGTACCAAACCGCACAAACCATGGTCAATTTACTCCGACCGCTTGCGATGCTTGACATCCAGTTCGCGAAGGAGTGCCAAAGTGTCCTCAAACGGCAGTTCACCCGTTGAAGCCGTGTGTTCGAGGTAATCGCGTGTCTTGTTGTTGAGCACACTATAAAAAGCACGCGCCTCAGGATCGGGATGGTCTCGCCAAAGTTCAACGGGTATGATCGAATCCTCGCTTAAGTACCGACGGTTCGGATGCCCGTAATAGACTTGCACCGTCTTGCGCTCTTCCTGAGTGGGGCGGGTCGTAGCGGTGTGTAAAACACCAATGTTGAATAGTATAGCTGTCCCGGCAGGACCGTACAAATCAACAATTCCGCCTCTCTCCAACTGCGCGTCTGTTTCGAGAATCTCAGCTTCCACCGATTCCGGTGATAAGGAGAAACAGTGCGTCGTCTCATCAACATCGGTCAGATACAACATCAACTGTACGAACCCGATGCGCATCGGATGCTCAAGCCAATGCCTCGGACCATCTCGATGCCAACCGCGATTCAGTTCACCATCGTACGGTGCCATGTACCGGATGCAGATTTCTGAAAAGCAAGGGGCATTGCCCATCAATGTGTGTAGGCAATCCATGACAATCGGATGCCGAATCACATTGTCAAATTCAGGTGAAGTCAGAAGTGCATCACAATTCACGGTCTGGTAATGTCCAATACGATACCAGTGATCTTCAACTTCAGTGCGGTCACGGTCAAAGGTATGAACAAAATGCTCAACCTCGACATCGCTCAGAATCTTACCGAGTGAGACATAGCCATTTTCTTTAAAAAACGCATAATCTGCTGGCTTCATGTAATTTTCCTCGCCTTAATTCTCTGCGGTCGCGGTCGGGAGACCGTTCCTACAGCAGTCTGTGGTTCATATTTTTGGGATTTTGTAGCATATCCACAATTTCTACCGATTCGCTTGTAATCTCCGAATTCGAGCAGGCGTATCGTCACTCTGAATCTCCGAGGAAAGGATCCGGAGGCTCCGGTCTTCAATCGGTAGTTCAACCTTTACGCAGCCGCGCCGATGCGATTCTCGGAGTGCCATTGCTACCTCCAGTGCAGCGCGTCCGTCTTCTCCAGAACATTTCGGAGAGGTCCCATTCTCAATAGCGTTAATGAGATCTTCAACGATTGTCAGACCCATACCTTGCATCCGCACAGGGATCGGGAATGGACATGTCGCAGGCACGCCTCGTCCGCGTCTGCCACCCGGAATCACGCGAATCAATTCAAACGTCTCAGCGTTGTTGACAGAACGGATACGTCCGGTTGTACCGATGACGTCAACCTCCCACGGTGCCGCGCCACACGATGTGCTACGGAGATATGCACGCACCCCGTTATCAAAAACGAGGTAACCGTTTCCCTGCAGATCGTTTTCACCAGCGGCGGCATCATCGGATTGCATCTCACCAAAGACCCATTCAACATTGCCACCTGCCATGTAGCGCAAAATATCAATAGCATGGCTTCCGTTGTGCGACAATCCGCACTGTGCGTAGACCGTCACCTGAAGCACATCACCGATTTCGCCTTCATCAATGAGTTTCCGAGCTTCACTAAAGAACGGATTCCAGCGCCGCGCACAGTTTATTGCCAGTGCAGTACCCTCTGCTCGACAGGTCTCCACCATCTCGTCTGCTTCAGCAAGACTCAGCGAAATCGGTTTCTCTGCCCAGATCGCCTTGACACTGGAGCGCGCTACATCTTGAACGATAGTCGACCGAATCCGTGCCGTTGTACAGACACTAACAATGTCGAGATTTTCCTTCTCCAGCATTTCACGATAGTCGCTGTAGATATGTTCCGATCCCAGCCCCCACCGTTCGCCGAAAATCGCTGCCTGTTCGGCGTGCAGGTCAGCACCCGCAGCCAGTTCTACATTCGGCGCAGCGTGGTAAGTTGGACCGTGACAATAGGGCAAAAAAATCGACCCACCTTGTGTAATTTCATCATCAAAGGTGCTACCCATACGTCCCAAACCGATTACGCCTGCTCGATAAGTTGTCATCTATTTTTCCTCCAAAGGAATTGTGCCAAGCAGAACACCTAACCATTCCAATGTAATCCAACTCGAGGTTGGCTATTCTCTCACGTTTCTCCTACAAAGCCACCATTTCAATTACTCATAAAATCTTCTCATAAACAAAATCCAGCCACTTGTTTTGCGGTGGTATAATATTGGGTTTCGGCGAAAGTGAGGTCCAATAGGGCATAAAAATATGCCCTCTATCGCTCTTCAATTCCCATGTATCCGCTGTCTCCTCTTGTGTGGTTAAATGGAAAAAATGCCTCTTTTTTTGCGCACTTAGATGTTCATTCGGCACCCATCCGGTAATGTTATAACGGATGCATGTAGGATTAGGATGTTTGTCGTATTCAATGTATGAAATATGTGTGAAGTCTTCACCTGTGGAATGGTAGTCAACAGTAAGTCCCTTGGGCAATTTTTCCTCGTAGGGTATTGCGCTCAAATTGGGTTCAATATAAACTTGGGTCGCCTCTGCTATTATTCTCTGATCATTTTCCAATTCATTCTCAATACAACCCAGATAGTTTTCAATTTCTACAAATTGTAAGCCTGTTTCTTCATAAGCTTCTCTCTTTACAGCAGTTTCAATGTCCTCATCCTCCTCAACGGTGCCTGCGGGGATTTGAGTGCCAGCAGTAGGGTGTTTGAAAACAAGTAATTCTCTGACACCACACCTTTCACGCACTATAAATGCCGTAACCTTTTGGACAACTTGATTCATTTGTATTCCTTCTCGCCTTTGACGGACTTGCTTAATGCTCATATTGCAGGAGTAGAGTGAACTTCTCCTAAATTAACAAAAGAACTAACAGGTTAATGTTATAATGCTATCAGAGAAATTTAATTCTCATTATTGTTCACCCGAAGGCACTGCACTAATAATTGCCCGTCCGGTCTGTTCCTCAGCACGGAATACAGCAAGATTTCGACCATTTACATCTTTGATGAGCCAGACATGTCCGGCGTATGTGTGTTGATTGACAAAGGCATCCGGTGCAACCTTACCATAAGACTTCTCATTACCCTCATAATCCACCCAATAATAGGCAATCTCGGCTTCTGTAGCATTCACGAAGATGACCGCTGTCTCAGTATCATCGTCCCCTGATCTCAGATTTGGGAGCAAATTCAAATCCTGTTCCTTTAAGTCTATCCATTTGCCATCTCCATCGCTGCTTGGATTTTTCAACTGCTGGTGAAACTCCGTCAATTCTATCAACTCAGGGGACCACTCAAACTTCGGAGACACCTCTGGATTGAACCCTTGGAGATGTCCGAGATACGTCCGGGTTATCGCCTGCGTGTATCGCCAGTCTGCATCACCAAAAATTTCAGTGAGCAGCGTCGCGAGTGCTGGGTCATATTCCTTCAACTTATCGCGGGTATCAACATGGTTATGTTGGTCATCGTTTGCCCTGTTCGTGTCAAACCAAGATTGTGTGCCTTCAGCCCAGTATTCCGCTTTGTTCGTGATGGCGTAGGTATCCTTCCACAACCCTTTTTCTTTCGCAGCGTTGAACATTGTCTCAAGGCGAGCATCAAAACCGGGATCAACCGTATTCAAGCCCATCTGGTGAATCGCATGAGCGAATTCGTGAACCAGAATGTTCTCAGTAGAATAGGGATCACCTGTGTAATTCAGCAAGTTTTCCTCACCACAACTTACCGCCGGTCTTGTTGGTGTGGAACCCAAACCGCGTGCTCGCCGGTCCCAATAATAATCCGGTTGTAAATCGCTGTGTTCAGGAATCTGGGTCGTCAGTTCACTATATGCCATCACGGCGAAACGCACGTTGTTTTGCGCGAGTGCCTGTAGTATATCCTGACGATGCCCAACCATCTGCCGAATGAGCCACGCTGCCTCTTTCACCGCATAAGGGTTCACCATCGCTGAGGCAACAATAGGTAATCCTTCCACATCAATCCACTGTTCGTAAAATGGGTCGAGATTAAAAGTATCGCGAACGGCAGCTGGAGGAGATATAGGCTCAGAAATGTTGACGCTTTGTGCTATCGTAGTCAACTGGCTAGAAAGAAACAGCATACAGACAAGGAGAACGGCAGTTAGATAAAACATAGGTTAAGTCTCGCCTTTCTATTTTCTATTGCCCTTCCCGATACTTTAACTCTTGCCAGATCGAACGCATCTGCCACACACTCATAGAGACAACCTTCGCCTCTCCACCGATTGCGAAGAGCGAAATACCGTTGCTCTCTTCTTGCAGCGGATAGACGCGGGCAACAGCACACTGCCGAGAAAATAGCGGAAACAGTTTGTCAATGCCTTTCCTTGGAAACGCCCATTCGGGTAGGCATTCCCCGTTATCAGCAAAAACTTCAATCAAGCTGCGGTCAAGGAAGATGCGGAGGTGCGCTTTACCGTCACTGCTCAGACGAAACGGAGCGTTCTCAGGGGGTTTGCCAACGAGGTCCGTACGCAGCGAAGAATAAGACGTGTCAATCTGTAAGCTATCGTTGGTTTTGCCGTGTCTGTGGTTGTAGATGGAGATTTTCGTTCGTTCGTCTCCATTCGGTGAACGGAACACATACAAACCGACTTCCCGTGCTGTGCACATATCCACTGTCAGTTCTATCTCAATCGACTTACCCGCTACGTCATCAAGAACACGTTCTTCGTTTGCTGACAGGGCAATATCAGTGAGACCGGTGTGCGTAGCACGTAGATTCTTTACCTCCTCGACCGGTTCTATCGCTAAGGCATTGTCCTCTTTTAGTGTGAGACGCCACGGAAGTGTCATGCACAGACCCGATGCGGCTTCCTCGTTCTGCCTTCCGTCCGAGCAGTTTAAGATAGCGATGAAGCGACCGCGGGAATCTATCGTCGCAGACGGACAAGAAACCATCCCACCACCGAAGGTGCCGTGGTTGATTCTGCCGTGGTATTCAGGCGTAAATCTATGTGTCCCTTGGTCGTACTCACCGATATAGTAGCGTGCCGAACGCTTATGACTGAAAAGGAGCAAAATATGCTTACCATTTCCAATCGACAAGAAATTCGGCACCGCTCCATCTTCACCCAAATCACAGAAAACATCATCAATCAGCAGCGGATGGAGATATTCCCAGTGTGTCAGGTCTTTTGAATAGAACAGATGCGAGGCTGACCTGCGCCGTTCACGGATCCAGCCATTAGCCGATGTCCCTGAAATCGAATAATATCCGTCTTCTTCCTTCCAGATGCATGGATCAAAGACGTTATAGGGCTGTTCGTATGCATTGGTCTCGACATTAGGGATGACTGGGTTGTTCGGATGCTTTTTCCAATTGAGTAGGAGTGGATCGCTCGCAGTAGCAATGCTGTTCCCCGACATTTTGCCGTGATAGATCGCGACAACCCGATCATCTTCCACGAGGCACTGCCCACTGAAACAGTGTAGTTCGGTATCTGGATACAACGCCGGAGGCAAATCACACCAATGCACCAGATCCTCGCTATAGCAGTGTCCCCAGTGGACTCGATCGGCACTCGGAGGACCGAACTGATAAAACAGATGATACCTACCTTGCCACTCACAAAGCCCGTTCGCGTCCCCCATACCGTAGAGAGAAGACATGTGATAAATAGGACGGTACGGATCTGATGCCCACGCCTCTCTCCGTTTCTTATAGTCACGTACTGTCTCATCCGTCTCAAGGACAGCGAGCTGTTCCGTCTCAGTATCAGGGTAGATTTTGCCTTTCAGTCTTTCCCACGTATCCGCCATATCAGATTATCCTTGTGCTTCGCTGCTTCCGCGACGATAAATCTGTTATGCCGTGGAGCGTACCATCTTTAACATTATCAAATCCACGGCATATTGAATGGAAATGCTTAGCATTCCACTTTTAGGCATAGATATCCTGCATCTGCCAAGCATCTAAAGATTTGAGTTCGCAGGATTGTCCTTGTGAACGCAACGACACACCAACGCTATCTTCCCTGTCTGGATAGACACGCATCGCAACACACTGTTTTCCGTTGGCGAATACTTCTACAACGCTCTTGTCAACGAACACTCGTAATTTGAGGGTTTCGTCTTGTGCAATAGAGACTGCTCCGGTTTCAGGTGCGCGTGAAAGGACATCCGGCGCAGTAGAGGAATAGGACGAATCGATTGTAAGGAGGCTGTCGCGAACACGATCGGGGATATCCGGGTTACGCATCCCACGTTCTCTGAAGAAGGCGATACGAGTGAACTCCTCTTTCTGTGGTGAACGGAGGATGTTCAATTCAACCATCGGTGCGGATTTCGGATCAATCTCAAGTTCAAGCTCTATCGCATTGCCCGTTACGCCTTCCAGAACGACTTCCTCATTTGCGGGTAAAGGCATCGCATTGACCTGTTGATGCGCATACCGCAACGATTCAATATCGCCTGCGGGTTCAACCCCAACTTCGTCTCTGGAGAGGAGTGTCAGCCGACGCGGGAGCGTCATAATCTGATTCCACCCTTTGGTAGGCTTCGCAGGATTCATGTTATAAATAACGATGAGTCCGCCTTTGCCATCAGGTGTTGCCGACGGTGCGTGGACACCCGCAGGAGATGCTGCACCGAAATTGTTTTTCGCGCCCGCTGTCACGACGAACTTATCGCGTTCAGTGTCATAATCACCGAGCAAGTACTGCCCACCACTCATGTGGCTGAAGAAGAGAAGCATGTGCCGGTCACCAATGGGCCAGAAATAGGGACAAGCACCATCATCACCGACCAATGTAAACTGATCATCTTCAATGAAAGGATGCAAATAGACCCAGTTCGCGAGGTCTGCCGAACGGAGTAGGAAGTTGGCGCGGATACGTTTGCTGCCAGGTCCGTGCGGAAGTGTACCACCCGAAAGTGAGTAGTACAGACCATCCTTTTCCCAGATACACGGATCAAAGACGCGATAAACCGGTGTCGTGCCATCCGCATGTTTTGATGGGATGACCGCTTCACCAGAAACCTTCTCCCAATTCAGAAGAAGTGGGTCGCTCGACACTGCTACCATGTTACCGACAACTGTGCCGTGGTACATCGCAATCACGCGATCTTCCTCTACAAGTGTCGCACCAGAGAAACAGCATCTTTCGGGATTCGGATAGATTGCATAAGGCAAATCACGCCAGTGAATAAGGTCATCACTGATCGCGTGTCCCCAATGCTGCCGTGTATCTTCGGGTGGATATGCCTGATAGAAAAGATGCCAGCGTCCCTGCCAAAAACAGAGACCATTAGGATCATTAAGCATCGCTTCAGGATTGATATAGTGATAGATAGGACGATGTGGATCGCCCTCGTATGCCTTCCGCGCAGCGTTAAGCCGTTGCATCAGCGGATTCGTCTCCAACTGTGCTTCTTGTTCTTCCAGCGTCTCCGCGAATGTATAATGTGGTACAAGCGAGGTATAGTCTTCTGTAGCCATCATATCTCCTCTGTCATGTAATCTCTATGAAATTCTGTGGTTCTTAAGATAGCATAGACTCAATTGCATGTCCATAATATTTTCTGTTGCTGCCTTCCCATTTAAATTGACATAACTTCTACTGTCTGCTACAATGCACGAGTGTTCTCTCAGTGCAACACGTTGTTAAGAATTCGATCATCAAAGGAGAACGAAACAATGGATAAAACTGAAAAAAAGGCGGCGATGCACGTCGGCGTTCAAGGCATCGGGACATCCCCTAAAGAGTTGGCATTTCTCGTTCGCCACGGTGTAACCCACATGGATGCGTCCGTTGGGGATACCGAAACCGAAACACTGATTCGGCATAAGGCAGAAGCGGCGGACGCAGGCATCAGCCTTGAAATGATTCATATCGGGCTTCCGAGGAGTATTACACTCGCGCAAGATCCACAGCGCGATAGGGATCTTGATGCAGTCTGTAAGATGATCGAGAACGCTGCAGCAGCCGGATTACGGGGACTGAACTATAATTTTTGCATCTTGAACCATCAGCGAACCGAGAGTACTTTCGGACGCGGCGGCTCACGTTACAGTACTTTCGACTTCTCCAAGTACGACAACGAAACGCTTTCAGAAGCCGGTGAAGTAAGTCGTGAAGAGGCGTTCGACCGGATCGCTTACTTCCTTGAGCGCGTAATTCCAGTCGCTGAAGCGAATCGTGTCCAGATGGCGTGTCACCCCAACGATCCACCTGCACCAATATTGAAAGGTGTTGAAAGGTGGAATTACCCGATATTTGATGGTTTGAAACGCTTCTCTGAGATTGTGGACAGTCCGTACCACGGCTTTAATTTCTGCTGTGGCACAGTTTCCGAGGGTTTGGATGATCCCAGCACTGAATTCTACGAAATTCTCCGATATTTCGGCGAGCAAAAGAAACTTTTCAATATTCACTTCCGCAACATTCGTGGCGGATTACACAATTTCCAAGAGGTGTGGCCCGATGAGGGACACTTAGACATGCACAAAGTCGCACAGACGCTCCGAGATGTAGAATACCCCTACATGCTGATGCCTGACCATGCCCCAGGGCATCCAGATGATCCATCACCACCGGGCGTTTCTGGTCGCGTGCGACAAGCGTGGGCATTCCAGTTTGGATACATCATCGCCCTGATTCAGGCGGTAAATGCGGAACAATAGATTGTTTAGTCTCAATTAGAGTGAGACAACTAGTCAAAACGTAGCTTAATGATAAATTCAACCCTTAGGAGGAAAAATGAAATCCATTATAATTTACTTAGTGATCATCGCGATCAGTCTGACCTTCACAGTACAAACTTATGCGGAAATCGACCTTAGCACTGCAAGAGGAATTTGGCTACTCAACGAAGGTGAAGGCGATGTTATCAACGATAGTTCTGGAAATGATAATCAAGGTACACTTCAAGGCGGAGAATGGGTGGATGGACCCGACGGTGGTCCTGCCCTAAGTTTAAATGGGCAAGATGATCGGGTTATCATTGCAGACTCAGATAGTATGTATCTGGAAGGCGCATGGACGATCACTGCCTGGACTTTTGTGAATAACACCGAGAACGGTTACGGACATATACTCGGCAAGAGACCTGCGTCTGGTACAGTGGCAAATTTCGCCTTCAGAACAAACAGCACCGGCACCGGCTGGGAAGCTTACTTTGCGCGAGACGGTTGGAGAGGTGCGTGGAATCAAGGACAGGTAGAAAAAGATACATGGTTGTACATGACCGCAGTCTATGACGGAGAGGATACCATTACGATCTACGAAAATGCTGAGGAAATCGGTTCTGTTGGCGGAATGGGCGGACCTGGACCTCAGAATGACACTGATGTCAACATCGGCGGTTGGACCAACAATACCTCAGAGACACTTGACGGTATGCTCTATGAGGTCGCAATTTTCGCTTCCGTTTTGGAAGTAGACGATATAAATGACCTCATGGAACAGGGACTCTCGTCTCTTACACCTGTTGAACCTTCTGGAAAACTTGCAACGACGTGGGCAAGTCTCAAATCTCAATAATGGATCGTAATCGGATACATCATCGCCCTGATTCAAGGGTAAATTCAGAATATTAGATTGATTGGTTTCAGTTGAAGGACACACTGCATCAAAACGTAACTTAATGGCAAATTCAACCTTTAGGAGGTAAAAATGAAATCCATTATAGTTTGTTTAGCGATTATCGCCATTAGCCTGACCTTCACGGTACAAACTTATGCGGAGATCGACTTCGGAACCGCAAGAGGAATTTGGCTACTTGACGAAGGTAAAGGCGATGATATCGAGGATATTTCTGGAAACGACAATCACGGAGAACTTCAGGGCGGAAAATGGGTCAAAGGACAAGATGGACCCGCCCTAAGTTTAAACGGACAAGATGATCGGGTTATCATTTCAGATTCCGATAGTATGTATCTGGAAGAGGAGTGGTCAATTACCGCTTGGGCTTATGTGAATAAATCCGAGAACGGTTACGGACATATTCTCGGCAAAAGACCCGCGGCTGGCACTGTGGCAAATTTCGCCTTCAGGACAAGCAGCTCCGGCACCGGTTGGGAAGCTTACTTTGCAAACGCTGGATGGAAAGGTGCTTGGAATCAAGGACAGGTAAAAAAAGATACATGGTTGTATATGACCGCAACGTACGACGCAAAGGATAAGATCCTAATCTACGAAAATGGTGAAGAAATCGGTTCTGCTGCCGGGATGGGTAAACCGTCACCTCGTAACGACACCGACGTCAACATCGGGGGTTGGACCAATAATACCTCAGAGACACTTGACGGTATGCTCTATGAGGTCGCAATTTTCGCTTCTGTACTGGAACAAGACGATATAAAAGAGCTCATGGAGAAGGGGTTAGTGACACTACTGCCCGTTGAACCTTCTGGTAAACTCGCCACGACATGGGCAGGTCTCAAAGCTCGACGATAGATTAAGCAAATCAGGTGCAGCTGGGTGTGTTTTCTAAACAACCGGCTGCACCTATTTTGTGGACATTCAAGCCTCTGATGACATTGATCACGGGAGGCTTGATGCAGCGAAAGCCACGTTGAATGAAGCGATTCGTCTTGCCCCCGATTTGGCAGCACCCCATACCAATCTGGGTGTTTTACACTTCAGTATCCCTGCGGTGTGGTGTGAAATAGTAGATTGACAATTCATCGTCCAACACGGAGACAACTATGGCAAAATCACCGAACATCCTTCTCATTCTCGCTGACGACCACGGCTATGGCGATATTTCAGCACACAACGGCCCGTCAGTCCAAACACCAAACATTGATCGAATCGCCGCAGGCGGGGCACGATTTACCAAATTCTATGCGAATTCGTCCGTCTGTTCTCCCAGCAGAGCCTCCCTCATGACCGGACGCTATCCCGACCGCGCCGGTGTACCCGGAGTCATCCGAACCCACCCAGAAAACAGTTGGGGCTACTTCCGGCAAGATGCTGTTACACTCCCCTCAGTTTTGAAACAAAAAGACTATCACACCGCACTTATCGGCAAATGGCACCTTGGGCTTGAACCAGAGAATCATCCATGCAAGCGAGGTTTTGATCACTTTCACGGTTTTCTCGGCGATATGATGGACGACTATTATACACACCTCCGGCACGATATAAACTACATGCGACACGGATTGGAAACGATTGATCCGAGAGGACACGCCACAGACCTCTTCACGGAATGGAGTGCGGACTTCATTCGGGCACAGGCACAATCCTCCGATCCTTTTTTCCTTTATCTCGCCTACAATGCACCACACACGCCGATACAACCTCCTGACGATTGGATAGCACGGGTCCAGGAACGCGAGCCGGATATTTCACCACAACGTGCAAAGTATATTGCTCTCGTTGAGCACATGGACGCTGGTATTGGGCGGGTGCTTGATACACTTGCAGAAACAGATCAGTTGTCCAATACGCTCGTTATCTATACCTCTGACAACGGCGGCGATATGAAGGTCGGAGCACACAACGGTCCACTACGCGGGCAGAAGGGCGAGATGTATGAAGGCGGCATCCGGGTGCCTACATGTGCAATGTGGCCCGGACACATTCCAGAAGGGCATGTCACAGATCAGATAGCACTGCTCATGGATCTCTTCCCGACAGTCTGTGAGGTAACCGGCGCGCCGGTTCCTGACGAAATTGAGGGACGTTCAATCTGGCAGACGCTTCAAGGTGAACAGCAAGATTTCTCGGAGCGTATCCTTTACTGGTTGCGAAGGGAAGGCGGTGGACAGTTTTTCGGTCAACCCCAACACGCAGTCCGACGCGGGGACATTAAACTGCTACACAATAGACCTTTTGAACCGTTAGAACTCTACGACTTATCAAACGATCCGCTGGAAACGACAAACAATGCGAAAACCGATACAGAACTCTTCGGAGAAATGAGTCGTTTGTTCCAAGAAGAAACGCAGAAAGCGGGCAATGTGCCGTGGCAGTCGTAGCACAGCAGGACCTTTCAATCTTTCAATAACCAATAGAGTTGGGACCCCACATGGGTCTACAACTCTGTTGATTTCATGTCCCTCCATTCGCTTCATGCACAACAATGCCCCCCAAACCGAGCCCTCCATTCTCAAAAACGTTCTTATCGTTGCGCCACTCAGCCTCATCGGACGTGCTGGCACATTTCTTATCTACATCGTTCTCGCCAACTGGTTCGGTGATACAGCTGAAATGGACTTTATCTACTACTACTGGGGTATCGCTGTATTTCTGATTGAGCTGCTCAGTGCCGCTTCTGCCTATTCCGTTCTTGTTCCACTGTTAGCCGAAGCCCGCGCAAAGGGTGAGACCGAAGCACAACGCTGTGTACAATCTATCTCTTCTCTGTATATTACGATAATGCCGGGACTCTGTTGCCTTTTAGTCGGCATTTCATGGGCAGTTTCCCAACTCTTCTTCCCAAACGCAGGACTTACACCCTCCGCTACTATCAGTATTGTATGTGGCTTTCTCATCTTTGCGATTGTCTCCGCGGTTCGCTGGATGCTAAAGGCAATCTTAGACACCTACCAAGCATTTCAACTACCGGTCATTATACAGGGAATCCGTGCGGCTCTTGTCATCGGTGCTATCTACCTATTCAAGCCTTCTCTGGCATGGTTTAGCATACCGTTCGCGCTGATCCTCGGCGAGATCTTTCAAGTACTTATCCTCTTTCCGCGGTGCTGTGCTATGCTGAATTTGCG
The DNA here is from genome assembly GCA_958295815.1 of Candidatus Poribacteria bacterium. Classification (GTDB taxonomy): domain Bacteria; phylum Poribacteria; class WGA-4E; order WGA-4E; family WGA-3G; genus WGA-3G. Next base: position 4,357,788 of record OY282374.1, read on the forward strand.
TGCACGGGACTTGAAATTCAGTTGGCAAGAAACACCATATACCAAACCGTTCCTACGCCAGTGTCTACTGATGATGGGTGCAGCAATCTCAGACGGATTAAATCCGGTTGTTGATAGAGGCATGGGAAGCACATTAGGATCAAGTTCAGTGTCGAAACTTGATTACGCGTTCCGCCTGTGTGCGATCCCAGAGACACTCACGGGTGTCACACTGCCTGTTTTGCTATCGCATTGGGCGAAGATTTCTTCATCCGAGTCAGACACAGAAAATACAAAGCAGCTACAGCAAAGCGTCTGGCAAGGTGTTATGGTATTACTGGTACTGATGGTCCCGTTTCTTATAGCGTTCTATATTTTCAGATCGGATATCGTTGCAATGTTGTATGGACATGGGAAATTATCGGAGGCGGGACAGGCACATATCGCTTCACTGATTGGCATCTATTTACTGGGGATGCTTCCGCGTTTAATCAGCAGATTACTGATCCGTGCGCATCTGGCACGCCAAGCACACCGGACCGTTTTCACGGCAACACTCATTAGGCTTATCCTGAACCCGTTTCTCAATTGGTTCTTCATGCGATATTGGGGATTGGAGGGAATTGCTTGGTCAACAGCACTGCTGTCTTATCCAATTCTTGTCTACATTGCAATAGCGTTTTGGCGACAGAATGAGTGAGAACAAGGTAAGTAGATTAGTTTTGAACAGATACTAAACTTCGGCAAAACGTTCAGGGTAATTTGAGGTTATACCCTGCACACCGAAAGCTTTCATTTCGCGCATACGAGCGATGTCATCGACAGTCCAACACCACAGCGCGATCCCTCGACGTCGGACTTCGTAGGCAAATTCTGCCGTGATGAGTTGGTGATTGACATTCAACAGACTGCTGCCGAGTTCACCTAACTGTTGACACAACTCTGCAGGAGGAACATGATTGTTATGGCTTCCGATGAGCCATCCGGTCGGAATGCGCGGCTCCAATGCGCGGACCTCTTGTAAAACAGAAAGGTGGAAGGAGATAACAACGGTTAGATTTAAGGTCTGGGTTTCGCTAACTTTTGCAACAACCGCTTCGGCTATCAGGGGATCTTTAATCTCCAAAACGGCAACGGTTTTCCCGGTGATGCATTCGAGTGACTCTGCAAGCGTCGGAATCGGCTCACCGGCAAATTCAGTAGCAAACCACCCCCCGGCATCAGCACGTTTGATTGTTTCTAAGGAGGCTTGATTGACGGGACCGAGGTGATTAGTCGTCCGATCCAAAGTGGCATCGTGTATCACCACGACTTCACCATCTCCAGTGCCGTGCAGATCGAGTTCAACGGCATCAACACCGATGTCAATTGCTTTTTTGAATGCAGCGAGCGTATTTTCTGGGGCACTGCCCGATGCTCCGCGATGTGCGATCCGAATCCAAGAGTTCATGATGTTTTATCTCCTATGGCAACCTGCTATTCGGTATCGCTCTGCCGAATTTTCTTTAGAAGGGTCGTCCGACTCATGCCGAGCAAGTCGGCTGTTTTACTATGATTGCCTGAAAACTCATCCAACACCAGTTCAATCAATGCCTTATCCAACATAGCGACGACCCCCTCGTAAAGTCCTGATTTTTCTTCGGCGATAGCCTCTTTTGTAAGGTCTTGTAAAACAGACTTGAAAGAGGTCACAAGCTCTGATGCGTCCGTAGGATCTGCCAGGTCCCCCGTACGGATCTCTACTGGCAGATCGTCTGGAAGAATCACATCTGCTCGACAGAGTGCTGCCGCGCTTCTGAGGCAATTCTCTAATTCCCGAACATTGCCGGGCCATGCGTAATCTTGTAACAGCCCCATACCCTCGTCGGAGATACCACGGATTGGTTTACCAAGTTCCTCTTGGATCAATTGCAGGAAATGCATAACAAGCAGGGAAATATCTTCTTGGCGTTCGCGCAAAGGCGGGAGATGAAGGGCAACACGTTTGAAACGGTAGTAGAGATCCTCACGAAACTGCCCGCGTTTCACCATGTTGCCAAGTTCTTGATTGGTAGCAGCCACAACGCGGACATCAACTTTAAGCGTACGGGTTCCACCCAACCGCTCAATCTCTTGTGTCTGCAGCGCACGAAGCAGCTTCACCTGTAACGCCGGGGTCATATTCCCAACTTCATCAAGGAAAAGGGTCCCACCATCAGCCAATTCAAATCGTCCCGGTTTGCCTTCCGTTCTCGCACCTGTGAACGCTCCCTCCTCGTACCCAAACAGTTCACTTTCCAAAAGTTCATCAGGCAATGCGCCACAATCAACAGGAATAAACGGTTTCTCCTTGCGTTCACTTCCTGCGTGGATTGCACGGGCAACAAGATCTTTTCCTGTCCCTGTTTCACCCTCAATCAAGACTGTTACCGTATTGCTTGCCATAACGCCAATGAGCTTGTAAATCTCACGCATTTGACTGCTTTTTCCAACCAGTCGATGTCTAATCTGTGCAGTTGGCGATTCATCTTCCGTATCAGCAGGCAAGGCACTACGGACGGATTGCGTACGGAAAGCGCGGTCGAGTACACCCTTGACGATATCCAGATCTATCGGTTTCGGGACAAAATCGAACGCCTGCAAGCGCATCGCTTCTATTGTTGTCTCCACATCGTCATAAGCCGTAATGATAACTACAATTACCCACGGGTGGCGGGCTCTAATTTCTTCCAACGCCTCCAATCCGCTCATCCCCGGCAACCTAACATCAAGCAAGACGACATCTGGCTTATCCGCTGCGATACGGCGTAAGCCTTCCTCGGCGTTGTTTGCGACGCTCGGGCAGTAGCCTTCACTCTCCAAGAACTGCTCAAATGCCCAACAGATTTTCTCATCGTCGTCGATTACCAATACGTTTTTCATCTCGAAAACCTTGTCGGCGCGTTTTCTAAGCGCGCTAGTTCCGTGCTCAACCCGTTGTCCGCTTTCCCCCTTCTATTGAAAGCAGAAACTTTTTACCATCATCGCTCATTTCAGAATCGCTCGACGCTTCCTTTTTTTCCTCAAGTTTCTGTTTGAGGACCGGATACGCATCAACAACCGGGGTTTCACCGAGGGTAGTCAAAGCCGGTTTCTGTTTTTCTGCGTTCCCAATCGCTTTAGCGAATCGTTCATTTTTTTTCGCAACTTGTGACGCATCTCTTTCCTTGAAGTCAGGAAGTACTCGTTCCGCGAACAGTTCTAAGGATTCACATATATCTTCATGGCGATTTGCCCCTGCCTGTTGAATGAAAACGACTTGGTCCACTCCTGCGTTCTCCATTATCTCCAAGTGTTCACGTATCTGATCCGGCGTACCGATCCCCGCTCTGGCGTCAGCAGGATCCTGTGTTGTCTGCTTATAAAGTTTCCAAATATCGGTTTCCCCAGGTACCTGCGAACCGTTGTGATAATAGTGTGCGAGGGCAAACCGGAAGAAGCGTAAGCCGTCTAATCCACGCGCAACCGCAGTATCTTCGTTGTCATGGCACGAAAATCCTGATACCATGGCAATATTTGGATTCACCCGCTGCGTCAAAGGTTCACACTCTTTCTCAAATATATCGTAATACTCTTCAACCCAAAATTTTGCTTCGTTCGCGTCGACGAAGGCGAAGGTTAGCGCACCGAGTCCGTGTTGAGCAGCATAGCGGAGGCTATCACGACTCGAACACGCAACCCAAGGTGGTGGATGCGGGGTTTGTAACGGCTTAGGGAGTACGTTGCGCGGCGGCATCGAAAAATACTGCCCTTCATACCCAGCATAAGGTGATTGCACCATCATTTTCGCTGTTTCGCGTGTGCATTCTGCCCACATCTCGCGTTTGCATTTCGGGTCGACGTTGAACCCACCGAGTTCCATATGCGAGGCAGACTCCCCAGTCCCCCATTCCACACGACCGTTTGATACAAGGTCAAGGGTCGCGATACGTTCGGCGACACGTGCCGGGTGATTATAGGCTGGAGGCATCAGCACGATCCCGTGTCCTAAACGAATTTGGGTTGTTCGCTGACTACATGCAGCAAGGAAAACCTCCGGGGCAGAAGAGTGTGAATATTCCTCAAGAAAATGGTGCTCAACCTCCCAGATATAATCGAACCCAAGTCTATCAGCGAGTTCTACCTGCGCTAATGCATCCTGAAAAAGTTTATGTTCCGCGCCGTCATACCACGGACGCGGGATCTGATGTTCGTAAAATAGTCCAAATTTCATGCGTTCCGATAGTTTCCTATACTAATTTCCGTTTTTCGGTGATGGTGAGGTTTAAATTTAGCCATCCAAAGCATTAAGTGTTTGCATTTCCGCATCTGTTAATTGCCACTCGAAAACATCTAAATTCTCACGTAAATGTGGCACCGAACCAGATTTCGGAATTGTGATGATGTCTTGCTGTATGAGCCAACGTAATGCTACCTGTGCCGCAGTCTTTCCGTGATTTTCGCCGATTTCGCTCAACGTTGTATCACCAGCAAGATCTCCAACGGCTAACGGACGGTGCGCAGTCATCACAATATCGCGTGCATGGCAATAGTCCCGCAATTCCGATCGGTTTCTGCGAACATGATATTCCACTTGGTTCGTGCAAATCGGAAGATCGGAGACTTCACGTGATTCCTTGACCTGCTCAATGCTAAAATTACTGATACCAATGCTTTTTACTTTGTCTGCTTGATAGAGTTCATGGAAAGCTGCCAAGGTTTCAGCAAACGGGACAGAATCGTTTGGATGGTGAATCAACAACAAATCAACGTAATCCATCTGCAAATCACTCAGACACTCTTCAAATTGGGAGAGGACATAGTCATGCTTGAGATGGGTGCCCCAAATTTTGGTGGTAAGAAAGAGAGCATCACGGTCAATACGAATGTCCTGGAGTGCCTTCCCAATCTCACGTTGGTTTTGGTACATCCACGCTGTGTCAATGTGAGTATAACCCAATGCGACAGCCTCTTTGACAATGCGTTGGCACTGTCTGCCCTTTAATTGCCATGTTCCCAAACCCAGTATCGGTATTTCATGTCCTGAGGCAAGTTTTATATTTTTCATAATACCTCATGATATGTGATTATAGAAAAAAAGTCAAGTGTCGAAATGAATCCACTGATTCTTCGATTAAACTTTGACATCTTCACCGAAACAGTGTAGAATTCGGCATCAATATACTGAGATTAACAACTTTTTTTGAAAAAAGTCAAAAAAAGTTGACAAACCTCCAGTGTATGGTATATACTATTAACAGAATTAGCGGTCGAGTGGTGGAATCGGTAGACACAACGGACTTAAAATCCGTCGCCCTTAAAAAGGTGTGAGGGTTCAAGTCCCTCCTCGACCATGATTTGCCTTAATGATTCTTATCGCAGGGTAGAGCAGTCAGGTAGCTCGTCGGGCTCATAACCCGGAGGACGCGGGTTCAAATCCCGCCCCTGCAATCTTCTTATCCCCTCCTTCGCAATCTTCTTGAACTTTTACGTGTTTTTTGGTAACGTAAGAACCAAGTGCGAGAAACACACTTAAGAGGAGATTGTTTTTTCAACCAACACTTTCAAATACGCTCTTAGTAGATAATGCCATCGGTAAATTAGCAATGGCACGGGCAGATATTAAACGAATCGTATCAACAGACCAATAGACGGGAGGAACCAATGCGCTATTCAAACGCAGTATCTCTTATACTCATGGTCACCGTATTAGCCTCTATTGTCTCAGCAGGGGTATGGCAGGAAAATTTTGATAAGGGGCTTCCGGATGGTTGGAATGAGGTCAAAGGCGAATGGAAGATCCAGAAGGATGCCTACGCTGAAACTTCGGGTGCCGAATATGCCAAGACGATGTTCGGTGATGAAGATTGGACGGATTATACGCTTGAAGTGGATCTGACCTTGGTGAAAGATGTGGGCATTAACGCTGCGGGTGTGTTAATCCGCGCCGATACGGACGGAGACAATGGGATGCGATATTGGATCCGCACAGACGAGCACAAATGCCAATTCTCCCGATGGAGAGAGAATCAATGGGATCACATCGCGACTCCCTTACCCCTTGAACCGGAAGTTGGCGAAACCTATCGCCTCAAGATTGTCGCAGAGGGACAGAATTATCAATGTTTCGTCGATGATGAGCTCCTATTCGACGATAAAGACGATGCGAAATTCCGTGACAGCGGACGTATCGGCTTTATCACGCATTCAGCAAACGTCCATTTCGACAATCTGATCATTGACGGAGAAGATATCCCTGCCTTCGCGGTTGATCCAAATGGCAAACTTACAACTTACTGGGGACAGCTAAAAATAGATGCACAGATTCAGTAGTAGATAGGAGAAACGATGCTCAGTGTTGAACGCCCACCTGAAACGGGTACACCGCAATGGATCGGTCCACAACAACGGCAACTCCGTTTTGCACTCAATACCGCTGAAGTTGACGAGTATCATGAAAAAGGGTTTCTGATCCTTCGCAATGTATTTCAACCTGCGGAGATTGAGATCTATCGCCAAGAGGCAGGGCAAATTGTTGATCGTGTGCTCTCGTTGAGTCGTGAATTCCAACTTGAACCGAAATACAATCTCCGCTTCGAGATGTTGGCAGATGGTCTTCCATGGAAAATCGATCCGTTTGTAAGTATTTCGCCGCTATTTTCCGCACTCGTCCGAGACAGACGGATTATGGATCGGTTGGCATCTCTGTATGATGGTCACGAAGCGGTACTGTTCAAAGACAAAATTATCTTCAAACCACCGGATAGCCACGGTAACGGACTTCATCAGGATTACAATTGGTGGCAGGGATTCCCGCACAGTCTTCTTACAGTCTCAGTTGCACTCGATGCCAGCACGATGGAGAATGGATGCACAGAACTGTGGACGGGGCATCATCAAGGATTTTTGCATGAACCCGGTTCGCTCGACAAAACCCAGATCGATCCCGAACAACTCGCGAATGAAGAACACATCTACGTGGACTTAGAGCCAGGTGACATGGCAATCTTTACCTGTTTTACGCCCCATGCGGCAGCACCAAATACATCGAACAGTGCCCGGCGAATGTTGTTCCTCAGCTACAATGACAGTCGAGATGGTGAACACTACACCGCCCACTATGAACACTTCCGATGGTATCGAACCCGCCCAGATCGCATGCCAGAAGCAGAACGGGCGAAGTATTATTTCCTTTAAGGGCAATTTGACGTAGCCTTTTACATGTTACTTAGCCACCCTTACAATCTTCCGTAGTGTGCCTTCTTGGATCGCATTTCTTGATTTATGACGCCTGATTTACAAAAAACCTAAGACACTTGACTTTTTTCCTAATATATGTTATACTTAATATAGGTTTTAGGGTGAAGTTCGCAAGCCCATCCAGAAACGTGCCGGTGTAGCTCAGTGGTAGAGCACACGACTCATAATCGTGCTGTCCGGAGTTCGACTCTCCGCACCGGCATTGTCCTTTTAAGGCACATCTCATGAAAGCCGACTTTGTCCGACAGATGCACCGCTTCATTTCGCATCACAAAATGATCGAGAATGGCGAGACCGTGCTTGTTGCTGTCTCAGGTGGTGCGGATTCGTTGGCACTCTTGTATGGATTACACGCCTTACGCACACAACTCAACTGTCGGTTTCACGTTGCGCACTTAAATCACTGCCTCCGTTCGGATGCGGATGCGGATGCAGATTTTGTCCAACAACACGCATTGCGATTGGACGTGCCATGTACCGTCCAACGTGCTGAAGTGCCTCGTTTGGTAAAGCAGTGGAAACTCTCAGTAGAAGCAGCAGGACGTAGAGCACGATACCAATTTTACGAGGCTGTTTGTACCGAAGTCGGGGCTACTAAAGTAGCATTGGGACACCATCAGGATGATACCGCAGAGACAGTCTTGATGAATCTCATTCGTGGAAGCGGAGCCACCGGATTGCAAGGTATTGCTCCTGTCAGAGACCTCAAGGTTATCCGCCCCCTCGTAGGATTCACACGCCAACAAATTGAAGCTTTTCTCACCTCGATAAGTGTGGCACCACGGCATGATTCAACCAACACGGACAGACGCTATCTGCGCAACCGTATCCGTCATGAGTTGATACCGGTGCTTGAAAACGACTATAATCCGAACATCAGAATTGGATTAAACCGGACTGCTGATGTGTTGGGCACCGAGTCAGAATACCTTAACATAATAGCACAAGCAGCTCTTGAGGCATGTCGGATACCCGACACGGATAAGGCGGCAGTGCCGAACGGTATTGTACTCGATAGGACTAAATTCCGAGAGTATCACATCGCGTTACAGAGACGGATGCTGCGGCAGAGCGTCTCTGAAATATTACGGGACATAAACGATCTCTATTTTGTGCACTGTGAGGCAATGCTAAACCTTATCAAAGGGAATGCTCCCAATGCAGTATTAGCACTTCCAAACGGCTTACGGTTCCGACGGGCATATCAGCACCTCATTCTTGAGAGATCCGAGAGTTCCAGATTTCCGCCTTCTGTCAAGAGGGAAAGTTTTACCTATCCACTCACTGTCCGCGGTAAAACGTTTATCACGGCTCTAAAAACGGAAATCATCGCAGAAGTGTGGAATGCTCTGCCTCATGAGTCGCTGGCGTTCCCCGATGGCAAGTTTGAAGCGATATTTGATTACGAAAAGTTAAAGGAGGCGTTCCGAGAAACACTACCGCTCACGGTACGTAATCGGCGGCAAGGTGACCGGTTTCAGCCATACGGTATGCGAGGAAGAAAAAAGATTAAGGATTTCATGATAGATACCAAAGTACCTCGCTACGAACGGGATTGTATTCCACTACTCGTCTGCCAAGATGAGATTTTGTGGCTCATCGGTTATACCACCAGTGAACTGTTCAAGATTAAACCCGACACGCGGCAATATCTTTACCTACGTTATGTCAGTGACGAACTCTCCTCCTGAATCTGTTTTAATCTCTGAATCACATCTTCAGAATCGTATTCATGAACTTGGCGCACAGATAGTCACTGATTACGAAAACCAAGAACTTGTTCTGCTCGGTGTACTTAGGGGTAGCGTGCTGTTTTTTGCCGATCTCGCGCGTGCCATCTTCAGAGCACAAGTTGAAAATCCAGTTAGAGAAGTTCCACTTCGGTTTGAATTTGTGCAACTTGTGAGTTACCACAATAGCACAAAGCCATCAGCAGTAGAACTTATTCGCGGCGGTACCGACTATCTTGAAGAGCGACACGTGCTAATCGTAGAAGATATTGTTGATACTGGACATACTTTGAAATTTCTCCATGAACACCTATGGACGCTGAAACCAAAGTCTATCAAAGTCTGCACACTGCTTGATAAGCCTTCTCAACGCCAAGTCCCGGTCGCTATTGATTACATCGGTTTTGAAATCCCAGATACTTTTGTTGTTGGTTATGGACTCGACTACGCGCAGCAGTATAGGAATCTACCGTACATTGCTGTATTAGAATCAACTTAAATGCTTTTAATGCGAATTAAGCCGTCCAGCGTCTTAATATTTGGTTTAATACGCTTTTTTATTGACAATAAATGGAATATTTAGTAAAATATTTAAAGACACGCAGCTTGAAAGGAGTTTATGATGCGTAAATTTGTTGCGTTCGGCCTCTGTGGCGTTTTAATTATGGCATTTGCCTTTCTAACGCAAGCCCAAATGTCAGATAAAGCGCAACTGGGGCGCGAACTATTTCACGATCCAACCTTTAAAGGCACAATCGACCCGTCAAAAGCGACCGGGCTCACCTGCGCAACTTGCCACGCCGACTTTGATGACACAGCCAACCCAGATGGTGTCATTCGTGCCGGTCATAGCGTGGTGGGTGTCCCACACCGTGGAGAAGCAAAAGGCGGAATGATCAAAGGCGCAGATTTCGCACGTGCAGCAGGTGGCGGTGGCTTCTGTTATGAACATTTCTTACAGAGGGTCCCCGGCGATAAAGTTAATCCTACCGCAATTCCAGCAGAACATGCCGAAGCACTTATGGCTTATTTTGAATTCATCTCTGGTGACAACAAAGGTCCCGAGTTTGAGATTGCCATGCTCGATAAAGATGCTGTAAAACAAGTAGGCGAGGAAATCGCTGCTATGAGTGGTGATGCGAGCAAAGGCTGGCAACTTTTCGGACGTGCATGCGTTGCTTGTCATCCAACGGCGAAGAAAGCTGGGATCGGTCCTCAGTTGGTCCGCTCCAGAGCGCCGCGTAATATTGATGCTACGATGGCGCGCTGGGCTGGCAAAGTTCGCGGTGGTGGCTCTCTCATGCCATTCTACGCCCCAGATATCCTCAGTAATCAAGACATTGCTGACATTATCGCATTTCTGCGCGGTCAGATAGAAAATACAGCAAAATAACAATAACTCAGGCTGGGATTAACCCTCCCAGCCGAACCCTTTATTGTACAATACGCTTCTTGTACAATTTATCTAATTTATGTAACCAACTCTCTTCCTATTCGTTGTATCAATAAGGTCTTTTGAACGATTATGGGTTCAGTGTGCAAACTCATTTTGACCGAAAGTGAGTGTCAATCTTCAGAACGCATTGAGTTTCAAAAAGTTCAGAGGCGCGCTTCTACGACATAAGAACAAACAACGTGCCTAAAATCACAGAAACTATGAGATAATCGCTTCTCTCTGTGTGAAAGCCTATTTATTGATAAAGATAGAAATATCTATCAGTCTCAGAACATACAAACGTTTTGCCAGATCTGAATATGAAGAGAGGATGGTGTCATGAGAACATCTCAATTCCTTGGAGTATTTTTCTCGATTCTCCTAATTGGTTTTGTACTAAATTTGGCGAGTTGTGGTGGTAGTAACCTGAACAATCCAGTTTCAGATGTGGATACGACAACAGAGGGTAGCGAAACCAGCGACGATATCGTTGAACTTACACATAACCAAAACATAGAGGAACCGACGCAAATTACCGATCTTGACGTAACAATCACCGCCACAAAGAAAACGGTGAGCCCGGGTGAAGAAACGGAACTTACAGCTTCGGTGAAGGGGGTTAGAGGTACCAGTGTCACGCTGAACTGGCTGAACATTACCAAATATGGTGAACTGTCCACTGTCGGTGAAAATGCAGTTACTTGGACCGCTCCTGACACATTAAATGGAGCCAACGTTCAAGTTGAGGTTATCCAACTCGTTGTGACTGTAATTAGCGAAGTGGTTTCAGTCGGAGCATCTGGAATTGATACCGATACCCAAATTTTTTCAGAAACCAAAACGGTCTTGCTGACCGTTAGAGATTAGTTAGTAAAAGCAAACTCTGTAACACATACTATACTTAATTTGCAGACAGAATTTGCTTTTATTTTACATTGTAGGGTATCAGATGAAATGAAGAGAAATTTAGTTCGCATCTTTACAACTGTTTTGTTTGCTATCGCATTCTCTGGAACAGGATTAAACGCTGGTGTTCAGCAACATCTGGTTCAAAAAGGAGATACGTTGTGGGGAATATCCCGGAAGTATAAAGTTCCTCTCAAATCAATTGTTCAGGCTAACAGGATTAAACTAACCAAACGGTTACAAATCGGGGAGAAATTGCTGATTCCTGGAACAACTACTCAAGCTGGTGCTTGGTATGTTGTTAAAGCAGGCGACACTTTGTCCAGTATCGCACGTCTTTACAAAATTCCATGGAAGGACTTGCAGAGTTTCAACGGTATTTCCTCACCTCGGAACCTTCAAATTGGTAGAAAAATTTGGATCCCAAACGGTGAGGACCCGTTTGCTTTTGCGAATCCACTCCGAGTCCCGTTAGTTGTGACCTCAAAGTACGGCTATCGACCACATCCTGTGACCCGTCGCTACCGGTTTCATGAGGGTGTAGATTTTCGTGCTGCTACCGGAACACGCGTATATGCTTCGAGAGCAGGTAAAGTGATTTTTGCTGGGCGGAGAGGCGGTTACGGTAAAATCGTCGGTATAGAACACGGGGACGATTTTACAACCTGGTACGGACACCTGTCGCGTATCAGAGTAAAAGTTGGACAATGGGTGTCCCAAGGAAAGGTAATTGGTCTTTCAGGTAACACAGGGATTTCGACAGGACCGCACTTACATTTTGAAATTAGGTATAAAGGCAGAAGTGAAAAACCAACGCAGTATCTTACCATACAGTAAACGGACCTGGCTCCTCCTAATCCCTATATTTCTCCTATTGTCATACTTTTTCAGTGAAAAAAACATTCGATCGGATTCACTCAACCTAAGACCTGAAGTTGGCACACGGGGGCTTGGGTTGAGTGGAGCATTTATTAGTAGTGCTGATGATGCAACAAGCCCACTTTGGAACCCCGCAGGGCTCGCCGCGCTCCATCGTGGAAATCTTATTTATGATCTGTCCCAAGGTGCGTTCTCCCTCGCTTACCCCATCAAATCCATCGGCACATTCGGTATAAATTTTCTCGATTTAAACGGCGGTGATCGGTTTCTGGTAGAACACACCTCCAATCCAATCGGTAGTTTTGAACTGGGCAGCAATCAAGCCCTCCTCTCCTATGCAAGGAAGTTAGGTCCTTTGCAACTAGGTGCCAGCACAGGATACAGTCGCGCACCTTACTTCGGTAGCCGCTGGGCACAAAATTATGACATCGGCATGCTGACGGAACTCAACCCCTATCTTACAGTTGGCATGCGACTCCGTGATATTGCTGGTGTAACCATTCGACACGAGAATGGGCAAGTTTTGCAAACTTTCGACCAACATTTCGCTCTCGGCGCAGCTCTGACCCCTCATCCAATTATTCGATGGCATAACCGGTTGAACATTAACTCACCGGGTTTCGGCACAAGTTTAGAAATCGGAAATGAAACGATTACTGCTCGGGTCGGTTCAGCATTCTCTTTTGCTACTGATACTCCATCTCAATCATGGAGTGCTGGGTTCTCAGTCAACCAACTGGGGAAGCAGCTTCATTACACCTATCTCAATCAAGGAGATCTCGAGTATAAACATCTCGTTTCAATAGGCATGTCTTTTGGCGGGCAGCAACCCACTACCCAAAAATCAGAAACTCATACAAAAATACAACAATCCCATATTGAAGATACGACTACAATACAACCAACAACAGCAAAATCTACAACTCAAACACAACAGCCAAAACAGAAACAGTCAAAGTACAAAACCTTCCAAATCGCAGAAGAACATGACGTTGATGTAGAACTTCTCCTCGCTATCATCTTTGCTGAATCCAATTTTAACCCGCTCGCTGTATCCCAAAACGGGGCAGGGGGTTTAATGCAGCTGATGCCGCACACCGCCCGAGAACTTGGACTCAAAGTCCCAAAATATAACGATAAACGAAAACCTAAGCGTGATGCGACCGTAGATGAACGTTTTGACCCAACCAAAAACCTACATGCCGGTTTAACCTATTTCAAGAAACTTTTTAAAAAACATAGAGGTGATCTAACGCTAGCACTCGGAGCTTACAACGTTGGACCCGCCAGGGTGAGAATACGGGGTCCTCTCATCAGCAAAGGTAAAAGATATGCCAAAAAGGTGATAACCCGCTCACAACTCTACCGTGATAATGCCGAAAAAAGGGAAGTTGATCTCAAACGGTTAGAAGCCGTACTTAATAATTAGAAAGGGTGCGCTCACGAAGCACGCCTCCAGCTGCGAGGAAATAAAATGGATAAAATTAGATTGGCAATCGTTGGATGTGGTGGCATGGGACATCGACACATGTACGGATTGGCGGAACTCCATCGTGCAGGATGGACACGATTTAACCTTGTCGGTGCTTGCGACCCAGTCCTCGCCAATGCCGAGTCACTCGCTGAGCAAGCAGAAGAACGTTTCGGTCAAAAACCTGCTGTTGTTGGAAGTCTGGAAGAGTTGGCTGAAGTCGGCGTAGATGCTGTGGACGTGACAACTACGCCGCCATATCATCATACCGTCGCTATAGAAACACTTGAACGCGGCTGGCATACCATGGTAGAAAAACCGATGGGACTCACTGTTCGGGCGTGTAACCTGATCCGTCGTGCCGCTGATGCGTCTGAAGCGATTCTCAGTGTTGCAGAAAACTATCGGCGCGATCCCATCAATAGACTTGCGAGAGCACTTCTTGATGCGGAAGTCATCGGCACCCCGCGTTTCCTCATTCACCAAGCAATCGGTGGCACAAACCGAATGACCATCTCTGTCTGGCGACATCAGAAGGATCAGAGCGGCGTATTGCTGGATGTTGGTGTGCACTATGCCGATATGATCGAGTATCTACTCGGTGAGATCGACACCGTCTACGCACAAACACGGCTTCACGAACCTATCCGGCACAATTCTGCCGCAGTGACCGGTGAGTCTGGCTCTAATCCATCTGGAGTCTATACGAAATGGCAACGCAAAATGCCAGCTGAATTTGAGGCAACCGCAGAGGATGCCGCCTACGCAACCTTGACCTTCAAAAGCGGTGCTGTGGGGCAGTATATTGAAGACCACGGGGCATGGGGAGAAGGTGGCTGGCTCCGCAAAATTCACGGATCCAAAGGCTCCATGACGCTTCCCGGAGATCGGAGCGGTAGACTTATTACCCTCAACATTGACGGACAAGAACCACTCAGCGACGAAAGGCTCTTGGACCTCGTACCGGACTTTCGCTTAGATGCTGTCACGACAGATCTATTCGGTGGCGATCGACTGTGGAACTATGAGCTGCCATTCACGCAAATCGACGCGAAGATTATTGCTATTGAATATGGGGATTTCGCTGAAGCTATCGCCGGAAACAGTGAAGTTGAGGTTGATGCTTATCAAGGCACCCGCTCAGTTGCTGTCTCCTACGCCATGCTTGAGTCTGGTGCAACCGGCAAGATTGTTCAGATGGACGATATGCTGGACGAGTCAATCAATACATATCAAAGCGAAATTGATGAAGGGTTGGGCATTTAACTATCTCGTAGTTGTGCCTTAGAGGACAATCTATATCAATGACAAACAAGCAAGAATTCGGAATTGGTTTGATTGGGTTGGGTATTGGACAGCAGCATCTACTCGGCTATCAACGTCAAGGCTTACGCGTTGCCGCGATCTGTGACAAGGATACCGCACGCCTTAACGAGGTGGGAGAGCGGTTTCAGATTGATAAACGATATACCCGCATCGCTGACCTGATTGCTGATGCCGATGTTGATGTTGTTGACATGGCGGTGCAGCCGTGGATCCGTTCCCCTATCGTCAAAGCCGCCGCTGAGGCTGGCAAACACATTCTCTGCCAAAAACCGTTCTCAATGTCAATGCAACAAGCCGTCGAAATGGTGGAAACCTGTGAGCAACACAATGTGCATCTCACGGTGAACCAGAATTCTTGCTTCGTTCCCGGCTTCCTCGCTATTGAACCCTACATCAACGCAGAATACCTTGGTGAAATCTATCACGTCTCAATAACCTGCAACGGATTTTACACCGAGTTTCCCGAACGTCACTTGATCCCCGCAATGCAGGTGCATCATGTCGGGCTTGTCCATAAATGGTTCGGTGAGTACGAGAGTGTTTATTGCCAAGCACACGGGCATAACAGGTCTATTGAAGCGGGCGAAACCATGTCTGTTTCACTCTTCACAAGTCGTAGCGGTATACAAGGCTTGCTTTCTTGCAACTGGGCGTTCCTCGTCGATTCCGGACGCAATTTGCAACATCCGCACGAAGAAATTCGTATTCAAGGCACAAAAGGGGCTATCTACGGGAATAGCGAAGACATGACGGTTCATCTTACGGAACCAGAAACCCGCGAAATTAAACCGTCAATAGAGGGAACATGGTTTCCAGATGCTTTTGGAAACGTGATGGCACATTTCTTGGAATGCCTCAGCATTGGAGAGAAGCCTATTACTAACGGGCGCAGCAATCTACACGTTGTCCAAACGCTTTTCGCTATGCACCAGTCTGCGAGTTCAGGGGAGGTTGTCTTACTTGACGATATTTCCTTGGATGGCGACTACAATCTAAACCCGCATCCCGTCCATAGCGCGGATGATATAACTATCTTGCAGTAATATTAAGCAGGCGGACGGTGCCATCCATCGGTTGTCTCTAAATCAATGCTGTGTCCACTTTCTGCCTCCGGCTGTCCGCCAACACCACTATTTCATCATCTGAGTCTTTGCCTTTATCCGTTTACCACTCACCTCTCCGATCAGGCCAGGGGTGTGCCTTGGCTACCTCTTCGTTAAGCTCAGTACCCCACCCCGGACGCGTCGGTATCTTCATATAGCCGTCTACAATGTCTGGAACGTGTGTAGCCAAATCGTCTTTCCACGGAACATCGTCAATATCTATCTCCATGATCCGTACGTTAGGCAACACAGCACAGAGACTCGCGCTCATGTGGGTGGCGAGATGGCTGTAGTAATTGTGGGGAGCGACGTTAAGTTGGAACACATTCGCCAAGTCACCAATCTTCTTTGAAGGGGAAAATCCGTTCCACGGCACATCTATCATGAATACATCAGCAGCACGACACTCAAAATAGGGTAGATATTCGCGCATGTAATAGAGATTTTCGCCAGTGCATATCTTCGTGGTCGTCGAATCCTTGATTTGACGAATAGCCTCGTGGTCGTACATATCAATCTCCAGCCATAGCATATCGAACTGTTCAAGTACTTTGGCGATACGCATGCACGCCTCTGGTTTAAAGTTGAAGTTCAGATCGAGATTGATACCGACATCAGGTCCGACTGCTTCCCTGAAGGTCCCGATTAAAGTTTCGATGTGCCGTAGGACTTGAGGCGTTACATTTCCGTCGGTGGTGCCGGGTCCGCCACCGAAACCGCCAAAATGGACAGAAGCTGTGTCCCCAGGAAAAATAACGTTGGTTTTAAGCGCGGTAAATCCCCTTTCAACGACTTCACGACCCAACGCTGCAATGTCGTCCATCGTCCTTAAGGGAGGGACGCCAATAAGCTCATAATTCCGGGCACGAGAACTCCCACAGTGCGACCAATAAACTCGAATATCATCACGAGTCGGTCCACCGAACAACTCGACAACGGAGATTCCTAATGCTTTAGCCTTAATATCTACCAAGGCACACTCTATACCAGCGATCGCCTTTGCGGCGATACCACCAGGGCTTTGTCGAGAGCCACGAATCATATCCCAAAACCGCATCTCATAAGGGCGCGGGTCGCGTCCGACGAGCAGCGGCGTAAAGTCTTTGATTGTTCCAGCTACGCCGTTGGGATTTCTGCCGTCACTGCATTCACCATAACCGGTGACACCTTCATCAGTCTCCACCTTAACAAAAGTCCAAGGTCGCCAACCTGCGTCCACAATAAAAGTCTCAATATTTGTAATTTTCATAGTACCTTCCTTATAGTTTGATAATTTCTCCTCGCTGATGCGATTCAAGAAGCGCGTCACAAACACGCATTGTATTTACTGCTACCTCAGACCAGTGCGCTTCAAGGTTCCCAGATTGCACAATCTGAGAGAATCGTTCAATCATCGCAACTTCCTGAATACACCCGTCAATTGTGTTTCTCTCATTGCCATCCATCCCGTGAACCCAGAATCGGGCGGAGTCCTCAGATGTAGGGACGGTGAAATCATCACAAACAATTGAGGCACGTGTACCAGCCACCTCAAACCACTTTCGGAGTCCTGTATCAAATCCACAATCCAAAGTAGCAATACGTTCATCACTGAACCAGAGAATACCCGCAAGGTTGAAATCGACCCCGACCTTGTAGCGCGCGGTTGCGAAGACCTGTGCTGGCATGTCATCAAATGCCCAGAGAATTGCACAGATGCAGTAATAACCTAAATCACCGAGGCTGCCACCTGCGAATTCCTTCATAGCGCGAATATTCCCGACGGGAATTGTATCCCAATTGAAAGTAAACGCCGCTGTCACTCGGCGGAGTTGCCCAAGGGTAGCATCCGTTATTTTCTGCTTCATTGCCGCGGTGCGTTCATGATGAACCCACATAACTCCATCCATGAGTTGTACACCGTTTTGGCGACAAGCATCTGCCATAGCGATAGCTTCATCAGCATTTGCGGCGAGCGGTTTTTCACAGAGGACGTGCTTGCCATGTTCTGCTGCTTTGATTGTCCATTCAGCATGGAGAGAGGGAGGCAAAGGAATGTAGATAGCATCAAGCGATTCGTCGGCGAGAAGCGAGTCGTAAGTGCCGTAAGTTACAGGAACATTGTGTTCTTTTCCCCATGTCGCGGCTCGTTCTTCAGTTCGACTCGCGACTGCAACTAAGTCCGAATTTTCGGCGAGATGAATTGCGCGGGCAACCTTTGTGGCGATATTCGCCGTGCTGAGAATACCCCAGCGTACCGGTGGTCTTGCTTCAGTTGTCATACTACTCCGTCTAATGCTCTGATACCTTAGTTTACCAGATAATATAGCGGATAATAGAAAATAGGTCAAGCACATAGGAATCAAGGAATAGACCGTTTTTAACTTGATTTTCACAGCAAAAATGGTAGAATAAAAACTATAATAGTAAGCATACATCATGTGTGATTATCTTGAAAACTAAGTAGTAAGGACACACTATGTGTCATCAAAGGAGTTTTATGAACATTAGAAAAATCATAGCATTCATGCTTCCTGTCGCAATTGCCGCGCTAATTGTGGGGCTTTCCTCTTGTGACCGGATTTCCGAAATTGTCCAACCTACTACACCCCAAACCCAAAAACCCAGCGAGGAAATTACCATTGGGGTCGTCATACCCTTGACAGGACGACTCGGCGACTCGTTTGGAAAACCGATACAACAAGGCTTTGAATTAGCATTGAATGAAATCAACAACGCACAACCCAGCGGTGCGCAACTCAAATTCATTATTGAAGACGATCAGAGCACCGTAGACGGAGCGGTTGAAGCCTTTAATAAATTCATTCATCAAGAAGACGTGTCTGTTATTCTCGGACCAGCTACCTCAAGTCAAACTGAGAAGGCATTTCCAATTGCACAAGATAATCAGGTTGTAGCGATAAGTCCGACCTCCGCCGCTCGAGGTCTTAGCGCGATTGGTGATTTTGTCTTCCGCGTCGCGCTTACCACAGACGTACTCACCCCCAGCGGTATTGAAGCAACGCAAGCAAAACTTGGTTATCAAAAAGCTGCTACGATATATGATGAAACCGACTTTTTCTCTACCGATGCAGACGCGGCAGTACGGGAAGTCCTCGCTGCTAACGGGGTCGAAGTACTAATTACCGAAACCTTTCAAGGCGGTGATACTGACTTTTCTGAACAATTAACCCGAATACATGCGCTGGATCCTGACGTCATCTTTGTTTCATCCTTACCACCAGAAAAACCCGGAATACTAACGCAAGGGCATCAACTCGGTATATCTGCTCTCTTTATAGTGCGTACATTGACTGCGGCAGACGTTCAGACCGCAGGGGCAGCTGCCGAGGGCGCGATGACCTTTATAGGATGGGGCAGTGCTATCGACACACCGGTAAATCAAGCTTTCGTACAGAATTATAGTGCCAAATACGGTATTGAGCCGAACAATTACGCCGCGCGTTCGTATGCCACACTTCATATTCTGGCGGCAGCGATCGCGAATGCACAATCAACCGATTCTGCTTCAATTCGAGACGCACTTGCTAATATCAAAGACCTTGACACAATCTTTGGTAAATTCTCTTTTGATACTAATGGGGACGCTGTCTACGACGCGAAGGTATTGATTGTTAAGGAAGGTGAATTGGTACTTTTCGAGTAATCTGCTGTTGAGTAATACATCCAAGCGCACAAACATCCCTGATTTCCGATGTGCGCTTTTGCTATTATGGTTTTTTAGGAGTGTCCAGTCAGCCGTAAGTCGTAATTATCTCACACACCTTTTTAAGCTACAAAAATCGTGCAGAATTCATTAGATCAATTTTATACTAAACCAGACATCGCAGGAATATGTTGGAAGCACTTCACGGATACACTCTCATCCCTGAACCGAAGCCTCAGCGACCTCTTTTTTATTGAACCTGCTGCTGGCACTGGAGCATTTTATGAACTCCTACCGTCGCGGAGACGGTTAGGCATAGATCTCGTTCCGAAATGTGATCATGTGCAATCTCAAGACTTTTTTGAAGTGATAGATCTCCAATCCGCGCCCAAAAACACCGCTATCATCGGCAATCCACCGTTTGGTAAACGCGGAAAATTAGCAATAGATTTTTTTAATCATGCCGCATACTTGGCAGACCTTGTAGCATTTATTTTCCCCGTCAATTTCCGCAAATTCACCGTTCATAAACAACTTAATCCAAGCATGCGCTTTATCAGTAAATTGCCGCTTCCAAGAGACGCTTTTCACCTCAGTACAGGCAAGCCTTATTCAGTAAATACGGAATTTCAGATATGGACCCGTTTGGCATGTTCACACCGTGACATGCGGGAATACAAACCTTTACCGATTCGGCACCAAGATTTTCAGATATGGCAATATAACAACACGCCAGAGGCTCTGAAGGTTTTTCAGAACCCTTTCGATTTTGCTGTGCCGTGTCAAGGTTGGCAAGATTATTCCCGCAGAGAGACAGATGAAAAGCGGTGTGAACGGAATAAGCAGTGGATGCTTTTGAAAGCAAAAAATTCTACTATCTTAATACATTTAAGGGAAATTGATTATGAACGTTTAGCACAGGAGTGTGCTACAGCTGTCCCTGGTTTCCGGAAGGGGGACCTTGTGAAGGCATATACGGAACACTATGGAAAATAGTGTCTACTTTGCGGATAACCTCCAAATCCTACACGAACTCCCAAATCAATCAGGTGAATTTCGTCTATCTATACTCGCCTTCTTCACGCAATTTATCTTTTTTCAAATAGCCTCTAAAACGACGATTTTATCTTCCCCCAAGTTATCGTCAGTTTATCTTGTGGCTTAACAGCACTCGCATTTAAGTTTGGAATATCGGGACCTGTGATGCGGACGTTATCGTAATCCACAATTTTGTCCTGATTACCCAGGGCTACTGTTCCGTTTTTGTACTGATTATCCTTTGCTTCAATCATCATTTTCCCATCATAGAAAACCTTGATGGTGCTACCTGAAAAGCTCAATTTGACCGTGTGCCACTTATCTACCTCTGGTTTATAAGGGGCTTCACCGTGATTTTGCAGACCGGTATTAATGTCCCAACCCGGATTACTAAACAGATTCATCTTTGCCGATCCCGGATATAGCCAGACAACATAATGTGAACCCGTCTCAAGGTCAACACGCCCACGGAGTCCACCTGGAAAGTTAGCAATCTCTTTGTGTCTCAAATCAGCTTCCACGTCATAGTCTGTCCATTTGTTAGGGTCACCAACGTCTAACCCTTCGCCAGTAAAGTTGAACTGGGAGATTGCCTCACTCCACACAAGGCCCTTTGGGTCAAAAGTAACGAAAGTGTTATCTTTCTCTATACCCCAGAAGGACTTACTATCCTCATTCTGTGGGGAGCGTTCCCAACCCTCTGTATCGCCATCATCAAAGTCATCGAGGATTTCCCCGCCAAAGCTAAGGAGAACCGATACAAAAATCAAGAAGGAAACAGAAATAGCAATTCGCGTAAAAAGTTGAATCGGCGCAAATTTTCTTGTACGTAACATCTTTTCTCCTTCGTTGCTTTAATTTCAGAGGGTTTTGTCTAAACAATGGCATTGCAGTCGTGCGAAAACCCTCTTAACTACGCACGCCTGTAATTTAACAGTCTACCCAAACCGCTCTGGTCGATAGGGTACGAACCAATCTACCTGCGCACCATCTGCGATTTCTAATGTCGCCATCTCACCCACCAAAGGTGCCAACGTCACACCGCTATGCATTAGAGCAATATACAGGTTCGATACTGCTTTCGTAAATCCAAGTACTGGAAACCCATCAAGAGGCATCGGACGATAGCCGACTGGTGTCGGAATCGCATCGGCATCTGCTATCGCTGGCAAATAGGTTTTAGCGCGAGCGAGGAGGGCATCGGCATGCTGCTGCGAGTCATCACGATTTATCCCTTCTTGGGTACCCTGTCCGATTCTGAGGCTTCCATCAGCCAGTTGTCGGAGATGGAGGTGTTGATGGTTTTCATCTGTTGGTGGTGCGTGAATGACTGCTACGTTGTGTAAAATCTCAACACACGGTGTTGTTTCAATAACAACACCGGGACTTCGTTGTTGCGGAATATACGCTTCTGCTAAGGATGCGAGTTCAGTCGTCTGAACACCACTTGCTAACACAACAACATCGCATGAGAATTCGGCATCGGCGGTTTTGACAGCGACAACGCTACCGTTGCGAATGACAAACCCTGTGACTTCGGTCTCAGAGTGCACCACTGCCCCTGCGCTGCATGCGCGATGCAGACAAACATCAATGAACGTATCAGTCTCGATGTGAATATCGGCTTCAGAGAGAGATGCAGCTAACACGTTACCAGGTTGTAAATGCGGTTCCAGTGCTAACATCTCGTCACGAGTGATAAGCCGACATGGATACCCCCATGTTTGTATATGCTGAATACGTTGACACAGTTGTGTTGCGCGTTGTGGGTTGCTCTCCCACCGCATTTCACCACCGTAATGGATACCGATGTCGGCATCAAGTTGATGTGCCAGCCGATACCACATATCCAGCGAACGCCGATTGAGGGTGTGATACTCGCGTGGATCTTTCCCGAAAGCATTTGCCCAGGCGAAAGAATGTCCCGACGCACCTGCGCCTGGAGTATAGCGTTCTAAGAGCGTTACAGCAAGGTCGTCTCGTTGGGATAGATAATAACCAAGCGAAGCACCGATGATCCCTACGCCGACTATTACTACTTTTTTCGTCTTGGGGGTGATGGAAGGATTAGAATTTTTGTTTGCCAAAAGGTTCCTCTGCAAAGTCAATATCGGGCATGTCGGAAATTGGTCTATAGGAACTGTTTTAGCGATGCGCTGCAACGATAAAGCCCGTTAAGCCTGCAAGCAATAATTGAAATCCGGTTTGATAGAACAGCATTAGAAAGGGTTGGCAAAGCGCAATCAAACCGATCGCAATTAAGCCGATAGAGATACGTTCACACAAAGTTTTCTGGGAAAAGACTATTGAAAAGACGATTATCCCCGGTAGAAGCAGATGTAATGCAGTCCCATTAAGTGATGGAAAGAAAGGTTGGTAAAGGAAGAAAATGCCAATACATACAAGGAGTGCTGAACCTACAGTAACAGCTCGATTCGTCCCGGTTGTCATGCCAAAAGCAATAGCAAAAGCAAATAGAATGTGAAACGCCGAACCGCGCAAAATCGATGGGACAGGTAGATAGAGAAAACCGAGTCCAATTACTAAGCCGATACCGGATATAAGAGCAATTCGCTGCTTACCTTCAAAAGAGGTACCAACTAAAATAGCAGTGATACTCAACAATACCAACGCGATACCTTTGAGCAAAACAGCATTTTGAGCGATAACGGATGGAACCAATGAGATACCGTCTACATAGAGAAAAATAATGCCGAGGACAAGGAACCCGATCGCGAGTCCCTGATTCCGTTTTTCTTTTCCCATAGCGATTTTTAGTAACCTGTAAGACTCTACTTTTAGCCAATTTGCTGAGGTTTCTTAATTCTTACGTTTCAGTAGACGACTTACCCAAGTTTTAGATTGTTCCTCATTCAATCGATTTGTCAGTTCGTTAACTTGTGCGGACAAATCTCCTCTTTCACTTTGGAAAGATTCAACGGTTTTCCGAAGTTTCGCATTTTCGGTGATAAGTGCTTGATTCTCCGCTTCCAATTTGTCGCACGTTTCCTGTAGGTGCGTGATATGAAAAACCTGGCAGCTAAGATTTTCAATAATATCGTCTGTTGGTATATTATAGGCGAGTTTTCTTATCAGCATTGCGAGTCCATCAACCCGTAATTGAATCTGTGGCTTCGGAGGGGCTCCTCGTTTGTCAGGAGGAGCAGAGACGACACGTACATACGACTCAATATCGGAGTCTCTCCGTTCCAATGTTCGGGTGATGATATCCTCTTCCACACCTATGACTTCGGCGATTTTGGAAGAATCCATATAGAGGTCCATTCCCAAGTTTCCTAACCAGTTTCTTCTGATAAAAAATTAACAATCCGATATCTACAATGCCATTCATCTGTGAAAAAAGATTAAAAATAGCATAACATATACTCAACTATTTGACAAATTGAAATTTAGGTGTGCCTACAGATATAACTTTGGCGCGCCCACAGAGCGCGCCAGCAACAAAGAATTAGTAATCGAAATATGAAACGTGGACCCTACGAAATTCCGTCCCAATATTTCCACATATCGTCAGGCGTTTCAAATTTGATCTCATCCAAATCTTTTCGGCGGTACCTGCTGATAAGCGCGATTCTAACCCTATGACCGCAGTTTGGACCGGCGGTATGGCTCATCTGATGATGCCAAAAGCAGACATCGCCCGCCTCACCTGTAAATTCATAACTCGGTCCTAAATCAAACGGGGCAACACCACCAGGAAGGCTATCCAAGTCGTGGTGTCTGAAATATTCCGCCCAAATCAGATGGCTTCCTGGCCAGACCGTAAATCCACCACCCTGTTTCTCAACCTTGTCAAGATAGGCAGTTGCACCTAGTGTGAAACTCCCGACTACACCTTTCGGCACACCATTTGTAGGGGTGTGGTAACCGTCAAGATGTCCCATAGGTTCGCGCCATTCTCTGTCTGGGTCTGGAAAATTGATGTGGGGTCCTGCGCCACCACCCGTGTTTAATTTGTCCATCCCAACCAATTCTTCACCCATAGCGAAAACTCGGTTATCGTATGTCGTACCGCGGATAAGGTCTTCGCTGCCGACAGGCACTGTGCGATAACCTTTACGAATCCAAGATTCAGGGTCATTCCTATCTTCATCAAGGGCATCCCAAATTCTATCACGTGCAGCGTCAACTATTTCTGGCTCCACAGCACCGCGCACAACGAGATAGCCATTTTCTTTAAAGAATGCTTTATCCTCTGCTGTTAAGTACGCCATAATTTAGATACTCCTCTCAACTCACAAGCCCAATGTACTCACAATTGAAAACACGACTACGCCTGAACTTCAAAACCATTTTCTTCACGAGCTTTCTGGTATGGTGCCTCCTCCAGATTCAGCCCAAAACCGGGACTTTGTGGAACATTCACATATCCATCAGATATGGAATATCCAGAATCGTCTAAGCCCGGTGTAGTTGCGTGATCCCATTCGACAAATTCAAATCGCTCGATTTTTGCTGCAAGATGGCCCGTTACATAATTTCCGTAGTGTCCGCCGTAATGATGTGGTGCCGTGCCAATGTTAGACACATCCAATTCAGGACCAAGCTCAAGCCAGCGTGAGAAACCCGGATAGAAAATGTCGTATTGGACGATGTCAATAAGACCTTCCTTTGCCCAATCCACGAGATTCGGTGATGCCCCACCCTCGCCATCAGCGATACGGGTCTCTAAGCCTTCAGCCTCCAGCCACTCCTTCAAGAGACTGTAGACCCTCGCATCTTCATGGAACGCCTCCTCCATCCAATATACATTTGCATCGGCAGCACCGCCCAATACCTGCTTGGTAAGATTGAGGTTATAGCCGTTATTCGCATCTATCAAAATTGTAGCATCGGTACCAACCGCCTCACGAACAGCACAGATAACATCAATATCACGTTGTGTCCCTTTGTCAAGGGGCATGTGCATTGCACCGCGCCCCACCTTGATTTTGTAGGCGTTATGTCCGCGCGCCTTTCCCTCTAATGCCTCGGAAGCGATAAGTGCTGCGGCTTCAGCATTGTCATCAAGATGCAGATCATCAATATAGAGCGAAGTATCGTAGCACGGTGCGCGAAACTCTCCGTTCTGTCCGGAAAGCATCGCATAGACCGGTTTCTGGGCTAACTTGCCTACAAGATCCCAGATTGGATACTCCAACAGCCTGAATTCCTCAGTGACACCACTTTCTGTGTTAAACGCCTCACTGAGTTGAAATCCAACGATAGCCTCTGCTTTTTCACGCGAAATTGGTGAGAACCCGAAACCGCTGATGCCGTCCATTGTTGTTATCCGAGCAATAGCAGGACGGACATGCAGTCCATGTTCACCAAGTCTTGAATTGCAGCCAGCTTTACGAGGGCGTTCGCCCGTCAAACGTGCCCATTCAATTCGTTCAATTCTTACATTTTCCAATCTTACCGACCTCCGTAGATGTGTATAAATTGAGCCGTACCACTTCCGATCCGTTCCTGGGCAAGGTATAGAGCTTCGCCAGCAGTGTAGTGGTGTCTAAAAAACAGATATAAGAAACCTGCAAATCGGGTTAAAAAATGATGTGTGAGTGCCGATGCGAGAATAGGGTATTATAACTGGGTTTCAAGCAAAACGATACTTTCTGGATCTAAATGGTGGTAGTTCTCAATCTCGTAACGATTGCCATCGGCATCTTTAATAAGCACTCGTCCATTTTCGAGGCTGACTACATCGTATCGAGTTCGCATGCCAAAAGTAACCGGACCACGGTTCGTCTCCACGACCCACTGCGTAACACCAAATTCCCCATCTAACTTGTGAATTTTGGTGATTTTTGGCATAAAATACCGTTTCTGTAACTCTGACCTGAGAACCCTCTCCGATTCTCGTGGCAGCTGCTTGATGTCCTGAATAATACCGATTTCTTTATCTTCACTGTCCAATAATGAGATATACTTGTTGGAATCGGTGAGCGGAAACGAACGGACTGCTTCAACGTTTGTGTGGGTTGTGCCATCAGGCAGCTCAACGGTGAGCTCTTCAAATGAATTTCGTGCAATTTTGACGTTGGCAGCATCAAGGAATTCTACCTCATCGGTAATTGGTGTAGCTTCCTGCATCAGGTTGTTTCTCCTTGTTACATATCAGAGAGTGTCTTTTATAGTGCACGCTTCGCAAGCGTGCACTATAAGCATATACTCTTGTCTACAAAGCACGAATTTTCGACAGCTCTGTCTGTTTTTCGCACAAAACAGCATAAGTTCCGTCTTTAGCAAGCAGTTCCTCATGCGTGCCGATTTCGTCAACCTTTCCGTCTTTTAGTACAACCAATCGGTTGGCATACTTGAGTGTGGAGAGTCGGTGTGCAATCGCAAAGACGGTACGACCTCGAACAAGCCGTTCCAACGCTTCCTGAATGTTCGACTCGGTTTCTGTATCCACAGATGATGTCGCTTCGTCCAAGATAAGAATTCTCGGATTCTTCAGGATTGCGCGGGCGATAGAGATACGCTGCCGTTCACCACCGGACACGCGTGCCCCTCGTTCACCGACCATTGTATCGTAGCCATCGGGGAATTTGACAATAAACTCATGCGCGTTCGCGGCTTTCGCTGCAGCAACAATCTCATGCCGAGTCGCACCCGGTTTCGAATAGCCAATATTTTCAGCTATCGTACCTTGGAATAGGAATGGGTCTTGAAGGACCACGCCTACTTGCTGCCTTAACGCTTTCAGTTTAATATCACGGGTGTCGTGTCCATCAATCTCTATTGTACCTTCACTCGGATCGTAGAAACGGGTAATTAGATTAATCACAGTGCTTTTTCCTGCACCACTATGCCCGACAAGCCCAATCATCTCACCTGCTTGCGCTCGGAAATTGACCCCGTTGAGGGCATTTTTTTCTGCGTCGTAAGAGAAATAGACGTTCTTGAATTCGACTTCACCTTCAATGTTCTCAAGAGTGATTGCGTCCTCTTTATCGGCAACACTTGCGGGGGTGTCTATGATCTCAAACACGCGGTCGGCAGAAGTTGCGGCTCGGATGAACCTTTCGTTCATCTGACAGAGTGTGTAGACCGGTCTGAAGAACCGTCCCATCAATCCGTGGAACATAACGAGATCACCGAGGCTTAACTCACCTGAGAAAATCTGAGAACCACCGACTAACCATATCAGAATCGTACCGGAGTAAATTATAAACTCCATAATCGGACGATAGAGTGTCCACAACTTTGCCGCGTTCATTTCGCCGTGGAAGACCTGATATGTTTCTTCGCTGAATCGGTTCACCTCGTAGCGCTCGCGTGCGAAAGCTTTGACAACCCGGACCCCCGGAATCGTACTTGCCAATATAGTGCTAATATTGGCATACCGTTTCCATAGCATAGAAAACACTTTACCCATCTTTTTCCCAAAGAAGATAGTGAAAAAGATGAGACAAGGCACAGGAATCAGCGTCCACGAAGCCAGCTTCCAATTTGTGCCAAACATAAAGACACAAATATAGACAAGCGTCAAAGAATCACCGATAAGGTCTTGTAATCCGTTCGCTATGAAATCCCGGAGCCTCGCGACATCGCTTGTGATTCTCGACATCAGGTTACCGGTATCGCGCTGATTGTAAAAATCCAAGGAGAGCGAGTTAAGATGTTCGTACGTCTCGTTTCGAAGCCGGCGTGTGATATTTTGACCTACCCACGCCATCATATAGCCACGTACAGCAGAAGCACCCATAGTGAAAAGGTGGAAACCCGCCATTAAAAAGACAATGGTGAGAAGGTGTCCCCAACTTCCAGCAACTGGAAGCGTTAACCAGCCTGAGACGCCGTCAACTATCCCACTAAGGTATCCCCATGTTGGATCTGGAATTGGCTCACCCGTTGCAGTCAACGTAGCTCCGGTTACACTCCTCTCTGCTGGAACAAGGATATTATCAACCATCTCCCTGCCCAGAACGGTTGGAAAGAGCGAAACGAGCCGGATTACCATCATCAATAACAGTGCTGGAACTGCAATATGCGCGAAAGGAAATGAATATCTAATAAGCCGGAAGATGAGTTTGCTTTTTTCAACACAATTGACACAAACTCCTGACCAGCGTGGTAGTGGTTGTCCGCATTTTTCGCACTTATTTTTATTTTTTCCCAGCCCTTGCGGCCGGTGCTGCTTCTCTTGTTCCGCGTCTGGATTCGCGTCTTGGATTAACGTCTCCAACTCAGGAGTTGCCAATTCAAACTTTGGTGAGTAGCGTCGTGAGTAACGTGCCACTTCAATCGCTTTATCGGATGTTCTTACCTTCAAGATGTTGTTACCGTACATCTCAACAATTTCAACAGCTGAAACCGATGTAAGCGAAATATCCTGGAGTTGATGTTCTGGCGTACCGTTCTGATTAAAGGCGATGAGCCGTTTATCAGTAGCAATCAGCCAATCCTTGCCGTAATTTCCATCGAATTTGAGATCGGTTGAAATGGCGACTTTAATCTCTTCGCCATCCGCAAGCAATGCATCTACCCGTTGTTCCAGTTCCTCGGGTACTTCTTCCATTGTGGTTAGCTCGTCGTCACCCAATTGTTCAAAGGCGGAATTTCCATTAGAAGACCTTTTCCGCATAAAATCCCGCCGCACATTGGATGACTTCGGCATTATCCCTCGCATAAATTAAAAACCCCCACAGATTAAAGGCGTGGTTTAGTAGCCTATGTAAAACACTTAGGATACTTATTTAACGAAGGTTTTCGGAAAAAGTTGAATTAAAAATGCAAAAAAACGCCTGTAACGCCAAAATTAGTGGCTTAAACCACCTAAAACACTATTTTTTCGTCAATTTACGGGTTTGGCGGCGAGGTACAGATAAGTACTTCCATGGATTCATCCCCTGTGTTTTCAATCCCGTGTTCACACCACGGTGGCAGATGGATGAACGTACCTGCTTCAACGGGGACTTTTTCATCGGCGAGTGTCATTACGCCTTTTCCTTTTAGAATGACATAGCACTCCTCGGTATGGTGGCTCCCCGGTTCAAGAACGACGTGCGGTGGCACAAAAAACATAACTAAACCCAAATTTTGAGCAGGGGCACTTGGGTTCGCGGGATGCACAACACGGACACCGATGCCATCGCAACCTGAATACTTTACAGGGACACCGTCTTGTACCGTGACAACATTCGCTTGGACCTGATGGGCGGGTTTCGGAATAGGAGGTTCCCCTTGATACCCTTTAAACATAGTGATCTTTGCCATTTTCTCTCCTTTATATTTTTCATCTTTATAATAGCCACCACACACGGTGTGCTATTATAAGGCGGCAATTTACCAATCTCGTGTGTAACCGGCGGTCCAGCCGCCGTCTACCGTAAGGATACTACCGTTAATATAACTCGCATCTGGTGAAACAAGAAAAAGCACAGCTGCTGCGATTTCTGTGGTTTTTCCCGGTCTTCCAAGCGGAATATGCGATAGCAGGCTCGCGGCGTTTTCTGTGTACGCGCCGTCATCTCCGTAAAAGAGAGCCTCCGTACCGCGTGTCAGCGTCGAACCGGGGGCAATGGCATTAACCAGAATCCCTTCTGGTCCAAGTTCTAACGCCATAGAACGCGTAAGATTAGCGACCCCTGCCTTCGCCGCAACGTAAGCACTTTGCAAGCGTAAAGGAACCAACCCAGCAATAGAACTAATGTTAACGATTCTACCAGTGGCATCCTCGGAGCCATGCTTGCTACAAAAATCAAGAATGTGTGGGATCACAGCCCGACTTGTCGTAAAAACACCAGTAAGGTCTATCTCCAGAATGCGCTGCCAATCCTCAAGAGCGTACTGATGAATTGGGACCCTATCGCTCCGCGTGTTAATTCCAGCATTGTTCACCAAGATCTCAATTTTACCAAAATGTGCTGCAATCTGATCTGCAGCAGATACCATGTCCGCTGCGTTGGATACATTGCCTTCTACGAATAGACATGTTCCGCCACTCTGTTGAATTTCCTCAGCGGCACGCTTACCTGCCTCTTTATCAATATCGACAATTGCCACTTGTGCGCCGTTGTCAATCAGCGCGTCCACGATAGCACGACCGATGCCTTGTGCACCCCCTGTAACAATCGCGACCTTTCCTTCAAGTGCAACCTTCATAGCATTCCTCCTTCATCCCTGCCAAGAATTGACCTTTTTCATCTCGGCATCTTGGCTAAACGCTGTGTGATTCTTGAAACCTGCGGTAGCCAGCAACTCCAAAAAATAGCAAGATAATTACGCCTGTCCCACCTGCAATCCCAATTACTGAAGCGGCACCGAGAGCAGCGGGAAGATAACCACAAAACAGAGCGATACTTGCCACAGTAAGACTATAGGGCAATTGTGTTCTTACGTGGTGCAAAGGGTCACAACTACTGGCGATAGAACTGAGAATCGTTGTATCTGAAAGCGGTGAGCAGTGGTCTCCAAATATCGCTCCATCCAATACTGCACCGAGGCAAATGATTGTAGTGAGTCCGTAACTCCCATTGTCAAGTGAAAACGCCACTGGAATGGCAGTTGGGATTAAGATCGCCATCGTGCCCCAACTCGTGCCGGTTGCAAAAGAGGTCACAGATGCGCATATAAAGACGAAAATCGGAAACCAAAGCGGTGAGACGACATCACTGAGCATCGTAGCAAGAAATTGACCTGTCATTAATCTATCACAACTCGCCTTTAACCCCCATGCCAACAACAGAATGCTCAACGGTGTCAGGCTTCCCTTTACACCGCTCCAGATGACCGGGACGATCTCTGAAAATCGTAGTTTTGAGAGCCAGCGGGCACAGACGACTGCGATAATAAACGCGCTCGCGGCTGCGCAAGCAAGAATCTTGACATTATCTGCCTCTGAAAGGGCGTCTCGCCAAGCAGTTAGAGAGAGGATAGATCCCGTGCCTTTGCCATCTACCCAGAAACCACCCAGAAGGAGTCCAAAAAGCACCAAGAGTGGCAAAACCGCCGATAAGGGTTGTACAACGGCGTTTGGTAAACTGGTAAAGGACGCGGCGTGTCCAAGAGCCTGGGCATCCGGGGCAGCAGTGTTTCCTGTCTCTCGCGCACGCGTCTCTGCTTTGTGCATCGCCCCATAATCTCTACCACTGAGTGCATTGACGATAACAAAAATAATAGTCAGAATACAGTAAAACCGAAATCCGAGTGCATCAAAGAACATCGAATACCCATCACGGTCAAGTCCAATCGTCTCCGCGACATCGTTAAAGAGACCGACTTCATATCCGATCCAGGTGCTAACAAATGCAAGACCGGCAATCGGTGCGCTTGTGGAATCCACGAGAAACGCCAACTTTTCACGACTGACGCGATGATGATCTGTTAAAGGACGCATCGTAGGTCCGACCAGCATTGCATTGGAATAATCTCCAATAAAGATGAGGATTCCCATCAAGCCTGTGATAAATTGCGAGGAACGCGGTCCCTTAGCAAACCGAGAGAGCCAAACAACAACACCGCTGATACCACCGGAGGCTACAACAACAGAGATCGTCGCCATGATAAGACAAACAAACAAAATCACCCAAAAATTGAAGAGGTCCACTCCATCGTTTCCGATACTCACAGCCCGGACGAACCAGATGACTTCTGTCAAAAAGCCGCTTGGTGTGGCGTGTTGTTGATACCATGATAGCACGAGTCCAACACCTACTGCTATACAAAGACTCGGAAACAATCGGGTTGTCAGAATAGCTAACGTGACAGCAAGGAGCGGTGGGATTACACTGTACCACACAAGGGTTTCCGCGCCGTCAACTTGCTCTGCACGCCACAGAAAAATAAAGCAGATCCCGAGAAAGATTAAAAAACCGATCGGAAATTTTAATTTAGAATTCATCAGTCTATTACAGTACACCCTCTTTCGGCGATCAGAATTTATAGATTGTAGTCCGTGTGTATAATAGCAGTTTCCTGTGCAACGTGCAAGCCAAAACTACTACAAAATCCTTGACATTGGCATCGTACGTCAACTATAATTGTCCAAAATCGTTAAAAGGATAGGGACGAGTCGTGAAGAACAGCAGAACACCGAAAGTTGCCGTCGTTGGCAGTCTAAACATTGACTTAGTGTGCCACGCAATGCGGCGACCAGACAAAGGGGAAACAATCATCGGCAATGCCTTTGATATTTTCACAGGTGGAAAAGGATTCAATCAGGCAACTGCCGCAGCACGATTGGGTGCCGAAGTCACGCTTGTCGGAAGTGTCGGGGCAGATCCATTCGGAGAGATGCTGCTCACTGCGACAGAAAACGAACATATTGATAGTAGGTTTGTCAGAAAACGTACGGACACCGGAACCGGCGTCGCAACCATCGTCATTGAACCGGACGGTGATAATAGCATCATCGTGGTACCGCGCGCAAATATGGCATTAACGGCATCAGATATAGATGCTGCCGCAGACGCTATTGCAGACGCGGATGTGCTCCTCTTACAATTAGAGACCCCGGTTGAAACATCTGAACACGCCGCAGCAATTGCCAAAGGCAGTAGAAAAAATGGCGGGACAACTGTGATACTAAATCCCGCACCTGCGCAGCCACTCCCAGATAGTTTGCTGGCACACGTTGATATCCTTACGCCGAATCAATCCGAAACCGAGTTACTATCAGGAATGCAGATAAATAATGAAGAAGGAGCACACAACGCAGCAGAAGCGTTACGCGCCCGCATGGTAGATGCCGCAACATCTGTTGTCGTACTAACTCTTGGAGAGCAAGGCGCGTTGATATTGACAGCTACAGCATCTGAACGTATCCACGCATTCCCCGTTGAGGCTGTAGATACGACGGGAGCAGGGGACGCCTTTTGTGGTGCCCTCGCAACCGCATTGGCAAATGGAGAAACGTTATTTTCAGCGATTGCATTCGCAAATGCCGCAGGCGCAGCAGCAGTAACCGTAGTTGGCGCGACACCTTCCATGCCGACACGAGCAAAAGTAGATCTTTTAAGGTCCCAATCTCATTAAAAACCCAACTGTTAAAAGCATAGGAACTGAGGAAAATATACAATGAAAAGAATAGGAATAACGACCACCATATTTATAACTTTAATTATATGCTTATGGTGCAACACTATTGTAATGCCAGTGTTCGCAGCGGAAAAATGGGAATCGAACATGAGAAAAGACTTCGCAAAGGTGTTGCGCGAAAAGAAGCGTCCTGCAGAAAAACACCGAGACTTTATCCGTAAATGGCAAGAGGAAGGACGACTTTCTGCGCTCTTAACCCTGTACGAGGTAGAAAAGGAAAATCTCAAGCCGTCTTCTGCGAGAATCGATGCAGCGTTTTATTACGGTTTGGGCTATACGCATGCGCTGCATGCCACAGAAACTGGTGAAACACTTGATTCTGCGATTACCTACTTACAACACGCGCTTGAGATCTCACCCGATCTGTTTTGGGCGCATTTCAACCTTGGCGGTATCTATCAGCAGCAGGACGAAAACGAGTCAGCCCTTGCCGAATTTGAAACATGTGTCCGTTTAAACCCAAATTACTATCCAGTTTACTATCGCATGGGTGAGATTCACCTAAAACAGCAGAATTACGCCGAGGCACTCCACGCCTTTGAAAAGACGCGAACGTTAAATCGGAAGTGGGAGTACCCACAATATGGAATCGGCTTAGTCTATCTTGCACAAGACGAGATAGATCGTGCACGAGAAACGTTTGAGAATCTTACACAACGGAAGAAAAAGTTCGCACCCGCCTACTTCAAATTAGGACAAGTACTCGCCACTGAAGGCTTTTTTGACGACGCCTTGGAAGAATACGCTAAGGGAGCACAATATGAACCGTATTCAGCAGAAGCAATTTATGAACTGGCGATTATCTTCGACGAAAAAGATAATACCTATGGTGCCATTAAACTGTATCAGCGTACCCTTGAAATTGAACCGAATCATGCGCAGGCACATCTGTCCCTTGGAGATAGTCTCTACGCTAAAGACGACACCGAAACTGCATTACAACACTACCAAAAAGCACTGGCTTTGATGCCGCATATCAAGGACACTTTCTATGAACCGCTTGAACCTTACTTCGCTGGACTGATGACAGCCAACGAAGCGATGCCTATTTTGGAGAAAGCGATGCTGGTCCTGCCTGATGACCCGCGCTCCTACTTTTATGCAGGCAACCTTGAAGCCGATGCAGGCAACCCCGAAAAAGCCATTGAGCATTACGAAAAGACTATTCAAATTATTGAAGCGGACGCGAGTTACCTGGAAATGGAACTCCCCTTGGGAAATTTCAATGAGGTCTACCTCCAACTCGGTGAACTCCACCATCAACAAGGTGATATAGAAACAGCGGTCGTCTACTTCAAACGTGCTTTAGTATTAGATCCAACATTATCGGATAGATTCATCGTACAGGGACAACGCGCTTTCGATGAAGGGAACTATCAAGCTGCGATTGAACCTTTAAATACACACCTGCTGCTATTTCCAGAGGATGTTGTGGCTGCCTATCTGTTAGGACAAAGCCATGAGGCAACTGGTGATACAGACGCCGCACTCGTTCTTTACGAACGTACTTTGTCATTAGATTCACAGCGACCCGATGTACTCTTCAAGATGGTTCACATCTATCGAGGACGCGAGACACATCAACAAGCAGTTGATACTTTACAGAAAATTATTGAGATCGCACCTGACACCATTGAAGCACATTACCTACAGGCACTGTCTTACCTTGCGTTATCAGAGTCCGATGCTGCCTTATCTGCATTTCTTGCGACTGTCCGACTGAACCCAGATGATGTTGCAGCACATTATCACGCCGCAATCCTATTCGAGCAAAAAGACGAAATAGATGAAGCTATCGAGCATTATGAAAAAACGATTGCCCTTGATACAACTTTACTCCAAGATGATATAGGACGCAAGTTGCAAAGCCCTCTGCCAAACATCGAAGCAACGGAAGCAGAACCGTTTTTTCGACTTGGAGGGATCTATCGCGCACGCAACGACGAAGATAACATAATTCGCGTCTATCAACCGGCGTTGGAGATTGAACCGGCACATCCGGAACTACATCACCTCCTTGCGGTTCTCTTTGAGAAACGGGACGAACGCGAGGATGCCATTCGCTATTACGGATTGGCGAATCAGTACGACCCGGAAAACTTCGAGTGGCACTACAGTTATGCCCGTCTGCTCGATCAGCACGCTGAAACGCTTGGAGATGATTATCATAAACATGCAGAGATGGCTGTCAAGGAATATACCACCACCATCGCTCTGAATTCGAATTATGTGGATGCCTACTTCTATCGCGGGCTGCTCACACTTCGCTACAAGCAAATCGGCAAAACGCTTTATCGCTACAGCCAGATTTTAGAAGATTTCAAACAGGTCGCAGAACTGCAGCCGAGAAACCGCGAGGCAAACTACCACTTGGGTACCATTTACCTCGAAATCGACCGGCACCAGCTTGCAAAAAATGTTTTCGAAAACATGCGCTCTTATGCACCAGAATATAGAGGGATCCACCTGCATTTAGGGGATATCGCGGAATGGGAGCAGGCATGGAAAGAGGCGATTCAGCACTATGAAGCAGAAGCCAAACTGATTGAAGAACCCGCGACAGAAGACGACGACATCGCCATAAAGACGTATCAACGTCTCGGCAATCTTTACTATGCGCACGCCTTAGACTACAATAAGGCAAAAGACATATTAGAGAAGGCACTCGCTTTAGACGATACACATGTAACAACGCTGCTCAACTACGCGAATAATCTATTCAGCATGGATTTACTCGGTGCAGCGACGGAACAGTTTGAACGCGTGATACAACTGGAACCACGCAACTTAACAGCGAACTATAATCTGGCATTGATGTATGAATATAGGGAAAAGCGTGAGCAGGCGAGAACACAATGGCAACGTTTCCTTGATCTGAATCCACCGGAACAGTGGAAGATTGAGGCAGAAAAACACTTAAGTCAGTAGCGTCATGGATATTAATCTCATACACAGGACACTTCAGACTTCGCTTATTGGATGCCAGATTGAGCACTACGCACAAGTCGCCTCTACCAACGATATCGCCATTGCGTGTGGGAAATCAGGTGCAGCAGAGGGAACCCTTATCGTTGCAGAGCACCAAACCGCCGGACGGGGCAGATATGGTAGGAAATGGGATGCCCCAGCGGGAAAGTGTCTCCTCGTGTCTGCTGTTCTTAGGCATCGGCTGCTCCGCGATCAAGTTGAACTTCCCAACCTCATCGGTGCAATTGCGATAGCAGAGGCGATTCGCGCGACACATAGACTCGACGCGCGAATTAAGGTCCCTAACGATGTTCGTATTAAGGAAAAAAAGGTGGCGGGTGTGCTAACAGAACTCGCCTATGACGATCAGCACCAACCTTTTTTTGTTTTGGGCTTCGGCGTGAATGTCAATAGCACTTTAGAAGATTTTCCACCTGAACTACGTGAAACAGCAACCTCTGTGCGGATAGCAGCTGCCCGTGTGAGAAATCAGGATCCTGAGATCTGTCGGACTTCACTGTTGCGAGCTATCCTATGCCAATTGGAAAAGACTTACCTGCAACTGAAGGCGGGGGAAACGGATTTAATCATGCGTCAGTTTGAGGTACTACGAGAAGATGAAAGTGATCATTAGTGCGTGTCTCTTGGGTGTTCGCTGTCGATACGATGGCGGTCACAGCCGAAACGAAACGGCGATGAACCAGCAAAGAACATATCAGTTGATTCCTGTCTGCCCAGAAGAATCAGGAGGCTTGTCAACACCGCGTCCAGCCGCAGAAATCGTTGGTGGTGACGGTGATGCTGTATTAGATGGCAAAGCAAAGGTCATGACTGCAGATGGCACAGACGTAACGGAAGCCTTTCTGAAAGGCGCGCACCACGCTTTACAGGTCGCTCAATCTCACGAAGCAACACACGTGATCCTCAAAGCGAGAAGCCCATCTTGCGGCTGTGGCGACATCTACGACGGCACCTTTTCAGGCACTCTCACATCCGGTGACGGCGTGACCACCGCGCTCCTGAAACGACACGGCATCACCGTCTCCACCGTGTAGTCGTCACTGATAGGTCAAGAGATTAAACGTCGAACTTGCTGCCCGATATCAGGACTCCGCATCAACGACTCACCAACAAGCATTGCATGAACATCGGCTTCCTGCAGTTTCACTACGTCTTCACGCGAATAGATACCGCTTTCACTCACCACAACCTTATCCTCTGAAATAGTGTCTCGCAAACGGAACGTCGTGGCAATGTCTGTGTGGAATGTGTGCAGATCTCGATTGTTTATCCCGATAATTTGTGCGTCAACATCTAATGCAATCGCCAATTCTTCGGGTGTATGCACCTCCACCAAAGACGCCAACGATAGCGAATCAGCGATCTCCATGAACGTCCGTAACTGGGAGATTGTCAACGCCGCAACAATTAATAGAATCGCATCTGCCCCGGCGACCCGCGCTTGGTAGATATGATACGGATCAATTGTGAAATCTTTCCTTAACAGAGGCACATCAACAGCGTCCCGAATTGCGCGCAGATAGTCAAGCTCGCCCGCAAAAAAATGCTTATCTGTTAGCACAGAAATAGCAGCAGCACCGTTTTCGACGTAGGTTTCAGCGATCGATACCGGATGAAAATCTTCGCGGATGATACCTTTACTGGGTGATTTTTTCTTTACTTCCGCGATAAGTTTGACCGTATCAATACCTGTGATGGCACCGCGAAAATCCCGTGTCGGTGGGAGGTTCATAATCTCTGCTTCCAACTTGGTCAGCGGTACCTGTGCCTGTTCAGCTGCTAACTCTTTCCGTTTATGTGCGATGATCGTGTCGAGTATCAATCCCTCAACCTCTTTCCGTAAAAGGTTAATTATTTGAGACGGTTTTCAGTCCTTCTAATTTCGCGAGTGCCGCGCCTGAGTCAATGGATTCGGATGCAAGTTTTATACCCTCCTCAAGGCTATCTACCTTCCCGCTCGCAGCAATTGCTGCACCAGCGTTTAGGACGACAACATCACGTTTGGGTCCCCTTCCACCTTTCAAGATATTAACAACGATTTCAGCGTTCTCCTCCGGCGCACCGCCTAAGAGTGCTTCAGGTTCCGCTCTCGGAATTCCGAGTGTCGTGGGATCAAGGGTATAGGTTTTGACTGTGCCGTTTCGGAGTTCTGAGACGCGTGTGGTTGTTGTCGTTGTGATGTCGTCCAAGCCGTCATCCCCACGCACGATAAATGCCTGCTGGCATCCGAGATTGTTCAGGGCATTCGCATGTGCTTCAGTCAGCTCTGGTGCATAGACACCAATCACCTGTGCCTGTGGTCCCGCTGGGTTAGTCAGCGGTGCTATGGTATTGAAAATCGTCCGAATCCCGATTTCTCGCCTCGGTCCGATGGCGTATTTCATCGCACCGTGCAGTGTTGGTGCGAATAAAAAACCGATGCCGACTTCATCAATGCATCGTCCAACATGTTCAGGACCAATTTCAATGTTCACACCCAACGCCATTAGCACGTTGGCACTGCCGCTTTGTCGCGTCACACCACGATTGCCGTGCTTCGCAACAGGCACACCTGCCCCCGCAGTAACAATGGCAGAGGTTGTTGAGATGTTGAAATGATTCAAACCTGTGCCACCTGTACTACAGGTATCGACAAGTCGTGGCACTTTCGGTGTAGCCTGCAAGTTAGGTTCATGAAGTGTTGGAACAGTGGTGGCTTTGGCACGCATCGCGCGCGTTGCCCCTGTCATTTCTTCTATTGTTTCGCCTTTAAGCCGCAGTGCGGTAAGAAAACAGGCGATCTGTGCGTCTGTCGTCTCACCCTCCATGATTTCGTTCATGGTATCAACCATTTCTGATTCGGTTAAGGCATTCCCTGCCATAACCTTTTGAATTGCTTCACGAATCACGCAATGTTCCTCCTGAAAATATTCTGTTCGCAATTATAGCAGATGTCTGTATATTTCTCAAGATTAGCGTTTGAATCAAGCCTCAGAAAACTTGCTTTTTTTTCACTTACAATATAATATACCTCGTATGGTAAACAATTGGTTTAAGGAACACAAACACTAGCAGAAGCTGCTGGCGATCAAGATCCTTCCGTTAGCACGTCTAACGTAACTCTTCAATAGGACGAAGAAAAAAATGATCCGAAAGTATAAATCGAGCGACCTACAAACACTTCGGGAGATAACGGCTATCTGTTTTGAGAAAGTGTCTATAGACAAGAATATCGAAGACCGGTTTGGGTGTATTGGTGATGTAGGGTGGAAAGAACGCAAAATGTCCCATATTGATGATGACGCGGAATCAAACCCAGACGGGTTTTTTGTGGCAGAGGTCGATGGCGAGATTGCTGGCTACATCACAACCCGACTTAACCGTTTAACTCAGATAGGTGGCATTCCAAACCTTGCTGTGCTGCCGCAGTTTCAACGCCGTGGTATCGGTAGACAACTGATTGAAAAAGCGTTGGCATATTTGCAGGCAGAAGGGATGCTTTATGCTCGTATTGAAACGTTGGATCAGAATCCTGTAGGTACCAGTTTTTACCCCACCATGGGCTTTACAGAAGTTGCAAGACAGATTCATTATATCCAACCGCTGTCGAAATCAAACGAGTGATGGATTGCACAACCATAGCACAGAAAAGCAATGTGCAAGGTGCGTGCTCGGAAAGGGCAGACCAAAAGGAATAAAACAAGTCTAAAATAGAAACCGATACATCGGTTGGTTTGTCGTAATTCCTATAATGCTCCATATACTACCGATGATAAATTCACCTAAAATTAGACCGAGGAAGAATGGAATAAGTTTTCGGTGTGCGCTCACACCGCCGTGCCTAAGGATAATCCACTTGATGACCGAACTCACCATAATTGAAAACCAGAACACATTCATTGACCAGCTGCTGGAAATAGCGAACCCAGCAGGATGAAAGGGCCACCAAAAGAGTCGCATCCGCATTATCATCAAGAAACCTGTGATAAGAAAGCCGATACACATCGCTACAATTGCCGGGACATCTGGGGCTCTCGGTGATGTCAACCAACTCTGGAGACGATTGAAGGGTCTTCCGGCGAACCAGTCGCGTGCGCCTTCAACGTAAGAGATATGGTAGAATGCCCAGAACGAAGCGAATGTCCCAATAACAATCGCAATGCACATTGCGATTAGCAACCGTCGGTTAGAAATTCCGGTCCGCTCCGCTAATTTAAATCCCTCCAAGATATGTGGCATTGGGTGTCCGCGATAAGCACGATTAAAAAAGAAGAGGTATGCCATTATCGTTAGGTTATGCGGACCGAGTAGCCGCGTGCCAAAAATGCGAGGCATCATCTCATCAGGTCCAATGAAGTGTAAATCGTGGACAGGCGAACCGAGTTCTGCCCGCATGCGGGTTACTGCCGTGGAGATGGCGTAATAGATACCGAAAAATACGAGGACTACCCAAATGGACATTCCGCCGGTTTTGCAGAAGCCGACGATGAAGGCAAGGCTTGCGATGAGCCCTAACACTGTTACACGATAGGACATCGGTTCGTCTGAGTCGTCAATACTTCGGTCGTTGTTAAGTAATTTGCGACCAACCTGTGCGAGGTGTTTTCGCGTCGCTATGACTGCGATAACAAACAGACCAAGATATGCCCCGAAGGACTGCTCATCGGTGAACGGGAAATTCGGCATGCCACGCACGCCCAAGGCATCTCCAAAAATCCGCTCTACTTTCCAGAAGAGGTAAAAAAACCAACAAGAGAACGATAAATCGAGCGGAATAAAGAAAGCCATGCCTACCGCAAAAGGAAACACAGCCATGGGTGTCCAACCCACCGCACTCCACGGTTTCTGTGTAAAAAACGGACGTAAATCGTATAACCTACCGCCCAGACTCGGTACAGTCGGGTAAAGATGATGAAGTCCATTAAGTATATCAATTGCGCCAGCAATTCCGAAACCGAGCCACATCACTTTATTTGTGAGCAAATTCGTTCGCCTTCCAATACTCGTCAACTCAAGCGGTAGTTGAATAATAGGGTAACTTAGTTTCTCATGCTCCGTCCACTGTTTTCGGACGAGTGTATTAATACAAACCATCAGGAATACCATAGCGCATAGGAAGCCACCCCAGAGGACTGTTGTCGTCAACCATCCTTGTACGATTTCCCACTGGTAAAAAGTCGTTTCGCCGCGATAATACTCGGTTAGAAATGTTCGGTTTTTGACAGCCATCCAATCCGGGATATACCGATGAAATAGATCTGCCCAGTCGTTTTCTGGTGTTGCATACCAGAATGCATAGGGGATCATCGGGATTAAGACGCGGAGAACATCGTGCCCTGCCAGAGAGGAAGCGATTGCCAACATGACATAAATTGTCAGCAATTCGCCTTGTTGCATTGCGATCCTTGGTGCGACGCGAACCAAGAAAAAATTAACGCCTGTGATGGCAAAGACACAGAAAATGACGTTAAAGTAGAGGGAGATAGTCGTTGGGAAGCCTTGCCCGACCGAGTCCAGAATCCAATACATGTTTGGAATAATGAGGACGGTTCCGAGCAAGATAGCACGCCATGACGCACCAAATCTTGCGCTGTTAAAACGCAAGGTCTGTTTTTGCTGGACATTTCGACTGGTTTGTTCGGATAGTTCTCTATGAGGTTCTGAAGTCAATTCACTTCTCAAATTGCGTGGTGCTTTCTATCTATCACACGTCTGTATACGCTTGGAGGAAGTAAAATCAGGACAATTTTAGATACCTTGAAAGCCAAACGCTACATTCTACACAAATAAAATTACTTTGATTTTTTTTCGGTATATCCCGTATAATGTAAGCATGTTTAGGATTTTGATCCACAGACTAAGGCTACTTTCAGCACTATTAAAGGATAAACCCTATGGATACTACAACCGATGCTGCACACGCAGCAGTCTTTACACCAGAGGATAGGGAATTCGTCGAAAATAACGGGTACCTATTAATTAAAAACGCGCTGCCCTCCGATGTGGTAGCGGAAATTGATGCTGCCGTTGACGAAGTTTATACCAAAGAGGAATCCGCGGGGCGTCTCGAAGCAAACGGGAAGTTGAACCTCCGAAATTGCATTGTACACCATGAGGCGTTCCTAAAACTCCTTGACTGGCAGAAAACAGTCCCCCTCGCCTACGGTGTGCTGAACT
Source organism: Candidatus Poribacteria bacterium (assembly GCA_958295815.1). Taxonomy (GTDB): domain Bacteria; phylum Poribacteria; class WGA-4E; order WGA-4E; family WGA-3G; genus WGA-3G. The sequence goes on from OY282374.1 coordinate 4,400,749, forward strand.
GGAATGTCCAGATGATCACCTCGCATCTGATTGTGCTGCCTTCTGGAGAAGAACCGGCTGATGAGGTAAAGAATCGTATCGGCTTGCACCGTGATGGTGGCACGTCACATCGTGAGATGCAGGAACCACACCCGCGTATCATGCTCAAGATTGCATACGCCATCAGCGACCAATCCGATCCTGCCTCTGGTGCGACGGTAATCGTACCCGGGAGCAACCGATTGACAGGTAGACCTGCAATCGACCCAGACACAGGACGGACACGCGGTGCTATTTCTATGAATGTCAACGCTGGAGATGCATTCCTCTTTGAACAACGCACATGGCACGGCATCGGACATAACTGGTCTGGCATGCCCCGCAAAACGATCTTTATGGGTTATGCTTATCGCTGGGTGAAACCGATGGATTATATCACGATGCCTGACGAACTGATCGCTAAATGCAACCCGATTCAGAAACAACTCGTAGGGGTCGTCAGTGATCCACTCAGCTACTATCTACCGCAAGATCAAGATGTACCACTACGGTCCCTACTTGATTCAGAGGCGTAGTTAGCGTATCTATATTGCACGTGTCCTATTCGAGTTCGCTCTTGAGCGAAAGGCTATAATCCAGTAGCGCATTCGCATACGGCATATTGTGGAGTCCGTAACCGCTATCGCCTTTGACCATGTCGTGGTTCAACTTTGCGTCAAGATAAGCTTGTGAGGTTTTGTCAGGAGCAGCGTCCAGCATCGCTTTAACAGCTTGCATTTTCGCCTCTATCTCAGCGCGATATTGCGGTAGTTTCACCTCCATGCTATTATCTGCACTATCATGGCAGCCTGCGGTACTACATACGGATAGTTCTGCGGCGAACGTATGACCGCCATGTTGCGCGACCGTTTCTGGGTCTTCCTTTGTCATGTGGCATTGGACACACCGTTTTTTCATTACGCGTACATGTGGCGATGGCATCCGTTTGATACCAGCCCCCTCGCGCCCGAGGAACATCTCCGACTGAGACTGGTGGATAATGCCTGCCCCAGCGCAACCGCAGTCCATCTTATGGCAGGTGACACATAAATGTTTTGCGGGTTTCACCAACAAGTGTTCTGATCTACTGTTGTGCGAATGGCAAGAAGAACAGGCGACAGCATTCACCGCTGTCTCTGCGTTATAGGTATGCCCCGGATAAACCCGATCGCTGAATAATTCGTAACCAGCGGAATGGCAACTCAGACATGAGGTTTGTACCTCATACGGACCTTCAAGCAAATTGACAAGGGCATGCGAATGTCCTGCTTGGTGCCATTCTTGATAGGCGGGTTCGTTCGCGTGACACTTGTTACATCCTTCGGCAAACGGGGTTTTGGTCTCAGGTGTAGCGGCTTCCACGGGTGCTGCGTACGCCGTTGCGATTTTGGCACCGTTTGTAAGCCATAGCTCGCTATCGAAAGAATCATAGTCGTAGAGGGCAAAAAGGGCAATTGTTCCCATCAGTAGGGATAACCCCAGAAATAATAAGGCTTGTTTCATAAGTTTTAATTTTCCTCGCATAATTTCAGCGTAACTTGTAAGCCGAAACTTGTTCTGCAAAAGTCTGTTTTACGTCACTGGAATTACAGCGTTTATTGTATAGTCCGTGATAATTAAATATGATACTTGATTTAGGGAAATATGTCAACAGTTTTCAGAGAATATAGGAGGGATCTTAATGTCTCAATCCGAAAACAGAATTAATCTTTTCAATGGCAAAAACATGGACGGTTGGCTCGCCCGAGGCGGTGCGCCAGAACATGAATGGGACGCTGCAGGCAATGTCGCTCTCGATCCAGACGATGCAAAACTTCTTGCCACGACAACTGGTGAAGGCATTTTCTACAACGGTGCAACCGGACGAACCATTGATATTTATACCGAAGCGGAGTATGGAGACTGTGAACTGCACGTGGAGTTCATGGTACCAGAAGGTTCCAATTCGGGGGTTTATCTCATGGGTAGGTACGAGATCCAGATATTGGACAGTTGGGGTGAAACAGAACTTGGGTATGGTACCTGTGGCGGTGTGTATTGTCGCTGGATCGACAATCAGCCGGTAGATGGTGTGCCGCCGCGTGTTAATGCGAGTAAGCCACCAGGTGAGTGGCAGACGTACGACATCACCTTCCGCGCGCCAAAATTCGATGCCGATGGCAATAAGGTTGCCAATGCCACCTTCGTTAAAATTGTATGGAATGGACAAGTCGTCCATGAAGATGTCGAGGTCGTGGGATGCACACGGGGTGCGATGGTGGAAGAAGAAGCGGTTACCGGTCCACTGCTGTTGCAAGGTGACCATGGACCTGTCGCCTTCCGCAATGTTGTACTGAAATCCCTTTAATCCATTTGCTAACAAATAGACCGAAGTAAGGAAAACGTTATGGACAAATTGAAACTCGGCGTTATCGGTGCAGGCGGCATTGTTTGTCGGATGCACCTGCCTGACTTGGCGGAAGACAGCGATTTTGAAGTTAGTGTCATCGGTGGCAGACGCGAACATCGCCTCAAACATCAGTGTCAAGAATTTGATATACCACGCTGGACCCAAGATTACGATGCAATCATCGCCGACGATACACTTGATGCGATTTTGGTTGGCACACCGCATCCGTTGCATGTCTCGTGGGGTGTGAAAGCATTGGAAGCAGGAAAGCATGTGCTTATGCAGAAACCGCTCTGCGGGGATATGGACGAGGCGAACCAATTCGTCGCTGCCACTGAAGCGAGTGGTAAAACGGTGATGTGTCTCCCGCATTTCAACGCAGCTATCTACAAGATCCGTCAATTGATTGCTGAGAATGCGATTGGACGTGTTTCTGGAGCGCGAATGCGGAGTAGCCACGGCGGTCCCGAAATCTATTACGCCGAAATCCGTGATATTTTCGGTGAGACAGGGGACGACTTGTGGTTTTTCGATGCCAAACAGGCGAGTGTGGGTGCGCTTTTTGATATGGGTGTTTACGCCGTCTCGGGCCTCGTTGCTATGCTCGGCACGTTCAGACGGGTGACCGGCTTTGTTTCGACCTTCGACAAACCGACGGAATTAGAGGATGTCGCAACGCTTGTGCTTGAGATGCAATCGGGTGGAATTGTCACTGCAGAAACGAGTTGGTGCGATCCTGCGCGAACGGGAGAGGCGAGTGTACACGGCACAGCGGGTAAATTCACGATGCCCGGCAAAGATGGCGCGACGCTGAGCCAGTGGACACCAACTTCCTACACGCGCGAGCATGCACCGGTTGATGTCAAAGAGATCGACTGCTCAGATGCAGCACCGAGTGGAATGCATACGCATTTTGCAGAATGTATCCGTGAAGGGACACAACCGCCGCTCTCAAACGCATATACGGCGCGGCACGTCACTGAGATTCTGCTTGCGGGTCTCAAATCCTCTGAAACGGGTAAGGCAATTGAACTCACAACAGAAGCAGACAATTGTGGAGATTGTTCATCGTCGGATTGTTGTTAATAATAGAAACGGAAAGATAGTTAGGAAGGAAAATAAACATCTTCATGTAGACGCGGAAAGTGCGCCTACATGAAGATGCCTAAACGTTTAACCTAAGCTGGCGTGCAATTCATACCAGTCATCAAGGTTGTTGAGATTAACAGCGTCTAAGATAGAGCCGTCGTCGTCGATGCCGCTTGCACCGAGGATGCTCCCGCGGGTATCGTCGTCGTGATTATAGCCCGCAATCGCGGCGTTCAGTTCAGAGACTGCCCCTTGGTCAAGGCTTCCACCACTCTGTTCCAAAACCCACGCTTCAAATTGCGGGTAGGAAGGTGAATTGTCACTGATATATGCCAACGTAGCATCCTTGTCCAGTCCGAGTCCATCTAATACCATCTGATCAAAACCTGCTCCGCATGCTGGATAATCTTCATGGAGCACACCCTTGGCATCCATCAGCACTTTCGACCAGAATCGGGGGAGGTGTAACACGCCGAGCGGTCCTGCAACCCCGGAACTAATTGTCGGAATCATTCCTGCCATTCTATTATCTCCTTCTCTTGAAAGATCAAAAAACGAAAAAAATTATAAAGAGTTGTTGACACCACAGGTGTTATTGCCTGTCGTGTAAAATGTCCTATAGCATTATAGCGGACTGTGCAAAAAAGTCAAGAAAAAATTTGAATTGTGGTAGGGATACTTAGGATAGGTTTTAGAATTATCTATACACGATAGGGGCGAGGTTGGGAAACCTCGCCAGCGACTGCAGAGCAGTTCCACTTCTATCGTTTGAAGATGCGTCTACAGTATGATTTGCTCTTACTCACGCACCTGACCGTCTCCGTATACAATATACTTATAAGTCGTCAAGCCCTCAAGTCCCATCGGACCGCGGGAGTGGAGTTTCTGCGTGCTAATTCCGACCTCTGCACCCAGTCCAAATTCATAGCCATCTGTGAAGACAGTACTGGCGTTGACGTAGACTGCAGCGGAATCCACCTCTTTGAGGAAGCGTTGCGCTGTGCTGTAGCTTTCGGTGATAATCGCATCGGAATGATGTGAACCGTAAACCTCAATATGGTCGATCGCCGAGTCTATATCGTCCACTACTCGGATAGATAAAATATAATCAAGGTACTCCGTCCGCCAATCCTCTTCGGTTGCGGGTTTCGCCGCCGGATAGAGATGCTGCGTGCGATCACATCCGCGAATTTCGACATCGGCATCTTGTAGTTTTTCACAGAAAGTGGGAAGAAATTTTTCAGCAGTATCAGCATGGACAAGGAGTGTCTCCACGGCGTTACAGACTGCGACTTTATATCCAACCTTAGCATTCATGCAGATATTGTTTGCCATTTCAAGATCAGCGGCTTTATCTACGTAGATATGGCAGATACCATCGGCATGTCCCAACACCGGAACATCGGATTCCTTCATCAAAAACTGGACGAACTCGTTGCTGCCGCGTGGAATGACGAGATCAACGTATTCTGGTAGACGGATGAGTTCATAAACAGCCTGTCGGTCGGTGGTGTCAACAAATTGGATAGCGTCTGGGACTCCCTCTGCAGCAGCGGTATCACTGAGGATACGGGCAAGCGTTGCATTGGAGTGAATGGCTTCGGAGCCGCCTCGGAGGATAACACCGTTTCCAGACTTGATGCAGAGTGCAGATACTTCAACGGTCACGTCCGGGCGCGACTCATACACTACAGCAACAACTCCGATAGGGACGCGGACTGTACCGATCTTGAGTCCATTAGGACGTTCACCCATACTGATGACAGCACCGATCGGGTCAGGAAGTGCGGCGACTTGGCGGAGGTTGTCTACCATCCGTTCGATTTTCTTATCGTCGAGTAGAAGACGCTGCATGAGTGGTGCGGCGAGACCAGTTTTTTCGCCGTTTTCGAGATCAATGCGGTTTGCCGCCTGAATTTTATCTTTGGAACTTTGTAGGCTTTCAGCCATTGCTAAGAGGGCACGATTCCGTACATCGGCGGAACTCCGTGACAGGATTCGCATCGCCGATTTTGCCTTTCGAGCCTGTGATTGGATCATTTGTTGGATATTTTCGTTCATAGTATTCCTTTAAAAGGTCGCGCAATAGATAAATAGTAGTGAAATAGTGGTTAGTATTATAGCACAATGGGCAAAAAATTTTCAAACTGGAATGGTTGTGGAAGAAATGGCGGTCAGCAGTCGGCGGTCAGTGAAGAGGGTTGCGGGTTATAAGTTATGGGTTGTGGATGGAGTACGGTGGTGATTTAGGATGGACGGAGTATGTCTAATTTCACAGTTTTCATAGCAGAACAGAAAATGTGAGAGATTGGTAAATAGGCTATGAACATAGGTAATAACTGGGTTTTTTCGGGTTTTGGGTGGGGTTTGTGTGAAGGGTGCTATGAAATTTGCTATGAAAATTTCATAGTTGCGGTCGGAAGTGGATTGTCTGAATCGTGGGGTCATCGAATTACACGGATTAGGTTGGTTTTGGTGTTTTTTGGATGATGTGTCAGTAATAGTGCTATAGAATGTGCTATAGAATGTGCTATAGAATGTGCTATAGTTAGTGCGGTGAAAGTGTCAGTAAAGTCTGTCAGTTTGTGTCATGTTTTGTGCACTCGAAATTATATGCAGAATCATTAGCGGTCAGTTGTCAACGGTGGATTGTCTGAACCAAGATTGACAGGATTCAAGGATTTTCAGGATTGTTAATGATTGGAAACCGTCAGCTATGAGCGGTCAGTAGTCGACAGATCCTGTTAGAATGTGGATGGTGCAAAGTCAGTCAAGTAATACGAGATTATCACGATGTATGATTTCGTCGTAATCGCGGTAACCGAGGATCTTTTCAATATTTTTGGTGTGCTTTCCGGCGAGTTTTTTGGTTTCTATAGCGTTATAATTTACTAAACCTCTGGCAAACTCTACACCGTTTTCTGTGAGACATGAGACGGTATCGCTATAGTCAAAACTACCTTCAACGCGCCGGATCCCGGCAGGAAGTAGGCTTTTCCCACTTCGCACGAGCGCGTTCCGGGCACCATCATCTACAATGAGTCTGCCTTTCGGCGGACGGGAATATGCGATCCACCGCTTCCGTCCAGAGATACGGGACTGTGGTAGAAATAGGGTCCCAAGCAACTCGCCCTTCAAGAGTCTTGTAACGACAAGCGGTTCTCGTCCGTGTGCCAGCACCATCATTTCACCTGATCCGGTAACAATATCCGCCGCTCGCAGTTTGGTTACCATACCGCCAGTACCACTCGTCGTGCCAGCATCGCCTGCGGCTTGCCATATCTCTTTTGAAATCGTGCCGACAGTGTGGATAAGCTCCGGATTGGAACTGTGCCGCGGATCGGCGGTGTAAAAGCCTGCTTGATCAGAGAGGACAACGAGGAGTTCTGCTTGGGCGAGATTTGTTACATAGGCGGAGAGGGTATCGTTATCGCCAACTTTAATTTCATCGACTGCGACGGTGTCGTTCTCGTTGACGATAGGAACGACGCCGTGATGGAGCAGTGCACGGAGGGTATCGTTCATGCGGGTGTAGCGTTCTCGGTTCGAGAAATCGTCCCGCGTGAGGAGCATGAGCGCAGTCCGTTGTCCGTAGTTGCGGAACCGTTCCTCGTACGCTGCCATCAACCAAATCTGCCCGACTGCGGCAGAGGCTTGTAATTGGGGTAGCGTCTGCGGACGTTGTCTCAGACCGAGTTGTGGCCAGCCTGCGGCGATTGCTCCCGATGTGACGAGGATAACCTCCACGCCCTGCTGTTTGACGAGTGCTAAATCGTGAACCAGCCCATCCAGCGCAGCTTCGTTGAGATGCCCGTCATCTGCAATAGTGGTGCTGCCGACCTTGACGACAATACGTCGCACGTCCGACAAACAGACACGTTCATCGGTCGGATCGCATCGCTCTTGGGCTATAGGTGAACTCGAATTCATCTATCTGGACCGTGTCTCCTTCCACTGCGCCTGCGCGGGCGAGGGCATTCATCACTCCCATATTTTTTAATTTCCGATACAATAGAATCAACGCCTGTTCATTCCCCATATCCGCCATCAGGACAGCACGGCGCGGTTCTGCGCCGCTGACAACGAAGCCTTCGCTGGTTTTAACGAGTTCAAACCGTGCTGACGGTTCTGGTGGTAGTTTTTGTTCAAAACTGATTGTCGTCTCTGCTTTCTCTCTGGTGCGTGTTTCGAGATATTGTAGAGAGCGGTAGGCTTGCTGCATGAGCTGATTGACCCCTTCACCGGTAACAGCGGAGATAGGGAAAATTTTCTGCTTACCGAAGTATTCCTGGACGCGCGTTAGATTCGCCTTCGCTTCAGGCATATCTATCTTATTTACGGCAATAATTTGTGGAAGTTTCGTTAGCAGCGCGTTATAATGCCCCAATTCACGGTTGAGTTGTTCGTAGTCTTCAATCGGGTCGCGCCCATCTGTGGCACTTAAATCGATGACATGAATGAGCATTTTTGTGCGCTCAATGTGGCGCAAAAACTGATGTCCTAAGCCTGCTCCCTGATGCGCGCCCTCTATGAGTCCAGGGATGTCAGCAAGGATGAAATTCTGTTCTCGATCAATGCGGACGACCCCTAAATTAGGACGGAGTGTGGTGAAAGGGTACGGGGCGATTTTCGGGGTGGCAGCGGAGGTTCGTGCAAGTAGGGTTGACTTGCCAGCGTTGGGATAGCCGACGAGTCCCACATCGGCAATGAGTTTTACCTCAAGGCTGACCTCACGTTCTTCTCCGGGTTCACCCTTCTCGGCGACGCGTGGTGCTTGGAAGGTGCTGCTCTTGAAGTGCGCATTGCCTTTTCCACCGATACCGCCGTGTGCGACGACAACGGTCTGATCGGGTTCCGTCAGATCGGCGAGCATTTCTAATGTGTCATGGTCTCTGACGATGGTGCCAGCAGGGACTTTAATGACTCGGTCTGTGCCATCTGCGCCGTCTTTTTGCTTGCCGGAGCCGTGCCCACCGTTTTCAGCGACCTGGCGCGGGTTATGACGTAGATCAATTAGCGTGCTCATGCCGAGGGTGGCAACGAGAACAACATTCCCACCACTTCCACCGTCCCCGCCGTCGGGACCGCCGCGCGGGACGAATTTTTCTCGGCGGAAACTGATACATCCATTCCCACCGGCACCTGCTTTCACCTGAATTTTTGCTGTATCCATAGATTACACACTTTAGAGTGGAAAAATCTAATTATTAAACCTCGTTATCGGAAAGGCAACCATCAAGCAGTCGCTTCATTTTCTCTTAATTGAAGGGGTGTAAGTGTCAATCGCCGCAATTGTTCCCCTCTAACCCGCACCAAATCTCTCTCAAAATCTCCGGCGCGCGTTTGCTCGCCTGTTCGTAGGTCAAGCCTGTTTCGACCGTCACGTATGTCCGAGTTATATCCCCCGGATCGGCCACGCCATCCGCTCCTGTAAAGGTAATCTCTTTTTCACTTGAATTAATCACGACGAAACACCTACAGATCACACCGCTCTGCAACGAGTCGGGTGCGTTGTTCGGCTGCGGGTACCAAATAACATCAACAACATAATTACCTTCACAATCACATGATTCACCGCCGTTTCCATTGCCACCGTTGCCGTTATTATCAGGAGTCTGTGGAGTCTGTGGAGTCTGTGGAGTCTGTGGAGTCTGTGGAGTCTGTGGAGTCTGTGGAGTCTGTGGAGTCTGTGGAGTCTGTGGAGTCTGTGGAGTCTGTGGAGTGTTGCCTCCTCTGCCACCACCACCACCGCCACCACCGCCACCGGGAGGTGTGCCATCGGTATCATCTCCATCTGTATCGGAACGGGGAACAGTGCCGCCACCACCACCACCACCGCCACCACTACCACCACCACCACCGCCACCACTACCACCACCGCCACCACCGCCATTTCCACCGCCGCCGGGAGTGCCATCGTCATCTGTATCGGAACGAGGAACAGTGCCGCCGCCACCACCACCGCCACCACCGCCACCGCCGCCTCTAACAACAGTGCCAATGCCGCCATCACCAGTATCATCACCAGTATCATCACCAGTATCATCACCAGTATCATCACCAGTGCCAGTTGCCCTTTCGGGTTGTAAAACAGGTACACCTTCACGGTAGAGTATATAAATATGTCTCGTTGGATTGACTTGGATGATGGGTCCGTAGACACCATTTTCGTCGATAGTTGCTTCCTGCTCCAGCATAATGGTTATGCACGCTGAATCAACACCGTTCAAAAGGCAGACAGAATCTTCGGTCGAGGTAAAATATCGGTCTACATCATCAACTGTGAGCATTGAACCGAGATGCGGTGAATCAGAACACCCCACTATACTAAAAAGTATTAGCAGGACGCCACTGATTAAGTTTAACGATAAAGGTTGGATTTTCTTCACTTTTGGGTTTTGAATGCTTTGGAGTACTATCAAGGAATTTGTCCTTGCTTTGGTAGAATGTTGGTAGGAGATGCCGTCGATTCTCAAGTCTGCTTTTGTCATGATGCTCTCCTTCCTATAGCGTTAACGGACCGGTTGCAATTGGAAGGTGTTGGCACCTTCGTCAGATACCACGCCATCTGTGTTGATGCGAAACTTTGCAATCTGACCTTGAATCAACCCAACCACTCGAATCTTTATCGCTGAAGCATCAGTTTCAACAAAGAATTCAGCACTACGACTGTCATCAGTTCCATCAATTTGTGTGAAGTTTTTTATCTCAAGGTCTCTGCTATCGTTAGGTAAAAACCGCATTCCTTCTACAACGCGAATCTCTAACCCGCTGGTTTCAAAAGCTACTCCACGATCTTCCTCGGGGAACGATTCTGGGTAGTATATCCGGATAGTCCAACCACTGGAAATATTGTCTCCAGCATCCAAAAGTTCGCTATCGGGTGGCAGTTCAGCTTTCCCAGTATCTACTAATTCTTGTGCAATCTGGCTGGTGTCCATCGCCCTTTCTGCCCGTAAGATACGATGACCTTCATAGTAGAATTCGTATGTGATCCCTGTCGGATGGATGTGGATAAGGGGAACCTCCTCGTCCCTCTCATCTTCTTTCTCTACCTCTTTCACCACAACCTTTAGGCAGACGGAATCAAACCCGTCTTGTACACAGACCGTATCCTCACCCGCTGTCTCAAGATACCGCTCCACATCGTTGACCGAGAGTAACGGACCGGTATAAGGAACCTCGCATCCAATGATACTCACAGACATTACAAAAATTGCAAAAAGCAATTTTCTCATTTATTACCTCCACTCTTGTATCCGTTCCACAGATGATTTAGGCTTGCTTATCAACAAGCGATATAGCCCCATTCAATCATAGTAGTAAGAATACATTTTCCCTCGGATTTATACCGACCGAAGGAGATACCCTGAGGCACAACTATCAGATTAGGATGTTTCAAATCCTGCTGCGGTTATTACTTCTGTGAGATTCGCAGTGCTAACACAAGATTCATCGAAATGGACGACAGCCTCACCTTTGCGCAGATTTACCTTGGCGCGCTGAACACCTGGAAGTTCTGTCAAGGCATCAGTCACGGTTTTGACACAGTGTTGACAGGACATACCGTTGATTTTTAACTTGGTTTTTGCCATGATGCTATTCCCCTGTTGGATAACCTTCTTTGTCCATGGAACACGTTCGGATCGTAGGTAACACATCGAATTACTTCAGTAGTGTTTTAACTTCGTTTTTCACATTCGTAAAGCGTCGGGGTTACAAACCCCTCCTACAAAGAGAAACCTCGTGTAAGCGTCGGGGTTACAAACCCCTCCTACAAAGAGCGGATCCACGTGTGTTAATAATGTCTATTTATGGGCTTTACAATAATATCCAAATCCCAACTTAAACAGAAAGAACAAATCAAAGGACAATTACTCATATTCAGGAAATTAGATTACAAATATAGTCTTTAGATATTTAATGCGTCAACACGACATACACATTGTCACTTTAGCAAGTTTCGTGCCAATATCCTAACAAGACATATATCTATGTTTAAACTACCGAAATTCGGATGACATTTGCAGCACAAAACAGAGACAAACACTGGGTTCTTCTCCAAAAGCGAGCACTAAAAAATTGTTTTCTTTGCAATTGTTCTCCTATCACTATAAGACAATAATTGCAGTGTTTTCTCAAATATTGCATGGTTTTCTGCAAAAATTGCTGATTGAATGATGGGGTGTCAGTATTTTTGCCCAAACGTCATAACAGTAAGGGAGAAACTAAGGTACGAGTGGCTTGTGTACTCTTACACTGAAATGAATTCAGATAATTTTTGCTTCGGGATCTGCAGACTACACCTTTAGTTTTCGTAAGGTTGAGAGGTTTACCTCGTGCATGGTTTTCATTTCTGGTGTTTCAATGATGAGCGGAACTTCGGCAAAGCGGGAATCGTTGAGGATATACGTGAATGCTGCGGTGCCGATATTGCCTTCACCGATATGCTCGTGCCGGTCCACTCGGCTCTGGTAGGTCGATTTTGCGTCGTTAAGATGAAAAGCTTTTAATCGGTTTAATCCAACGATATCGTCAAACTGATGAAACGTTGCGGCACAATCTGCCTCGGTTCGCATATCATATCCCGCAGCGAAGACATGACAGGTATCAAAACAGACGCCGAACCGATCTGGGTATTTCGACATACCAATCACACCACGAATATGTTCAAAGCAGTAGCCAAGGTTTGTGCCTTGTCCCGCGGTGGTCTCAAGGAGAACTACAACTTCTGGTGCTTCGGTGTTTTCAAACAGGTAATCAAAGCTGTCTGTCAACTGCTTTAATCCGAACGTTTCACCTTCGCCGAGGTGCGCGCCGAGATGTGTGACGATGTGACAGAGCCCAAGTGTATGGGCAAGTTCCATCTGCTCACGAAACGCCTGTCTTGATTTTTCGAGTACATCTGGTTTGGGGGAGGCGAGATTGCTCAGGTGGATGTCATGAACGATTACATCCGCGAGGTTAGCTTCTGTCCATGCCGTACGGAACTTTTCGATAATCGCATCGGTAGGCAGTTTTCCTTTCCACTGATTTGGGTTTTTCAAGAAAATTTGTATTGCATCACAGTGGAGATCTGTCCCATTTTTGATGGCATTGTGTATGCCACCTGATGTGGACACATGTGCGCCGAGAATCATATTTTTTAGTAAGTAAGTTTCGTAGATTACAAGGTATACCGAAAACCGGTATATTCTTGTATGAGGTTTTGTAATTAGGACAAGTTACTTCTGTCTTGTATTTAAAGATACCACAAAAATGGAACAAAGTCAAATAAAACGGCGTTTAAAATCTGTTTAGGCGGAGGTGTTGTTAAAAAATTTTGAGATGCAAAAATGAACGATAGGTAGATACACAAATGCGGATCTACGATTCAACTTTAAGTGTCGTTGGTGAAGTATTCCCACCCTTTTCTCCACAATCCGTAGGATATGTTACCAAAACACGGCGAGGTTCTTTCAGGAGAACTGGCGAGGAATATAAATGCTGGGATGGTTTCGGCTTTCATAGCGAGTAGCGATGGGGGCCAAATTATGCTATAGAGCGTAATTTGGAAACTTTGTCTATCGATTAAGGTATGATAATTAGGGCTGAACGACCGTTTTGATCCCACGCTGTGCAGCGGCGTTATCAAACGCTGCGAGGCCTTGTGCGATTGGAAACCGATCGGTTAGCAATGGCTCAAAGTTGAGTGCTTTTTCAATCAGGAGTTGCCGGGATTCTTCAAGGCTGGTGCGCGAAAATGCCCACGATGCCATCAGTTTGTGTCCCGCATAGTGAAACTCTTCTAAGTTGACGCGAATCTCCTCGCCTTCAGGCGCAAGTCCAAAGAAATTCAGACAACCGCCTCTACGGACCACCTCAAAAGCGAGTGCGATTACCGAGCCCTTGTTCGTCGTCGAAGAGATAACAGTATCAACTCCGCCACGGGTGAGGTCTCGGAGGTGTTCAACAGCTTCAGGCGAAGTGTCAAAAGTGCGATCAGCACCAAGTGTTTCCGCCACCTGTCTACGGTGTGGGAACGGCTCAATCACGTAGGTTGTTAACCCTGCACGTTTCGCCAATTGGGTGAACAGCAATCCGATAGGTCCGGCACCGAGGATAGCGACGGAATCCTTGAAAAGAGTTTCCCGCATGGCATTTAGACAGCATCCCAAGGGTTCCAAGAACAGCAACTCTTCGTGTGGAATGCTGTCGGGGACTCGGATGAGTTTTCCGGTATCTATACCGTGCTTTGGCATCCGCATGTATTCTGCATAGCCGCCATCGATATCGTGTCCGATGCCCTCAATGTTACTACAGTATTTATCAAGATCGTTCTGGCATTCGGGGCAGGTACCGCAGGAGAGCATGGGATTGACAGTAACGCGTTCGCCGATTTTAACATCCGGGTGTCGGCTCTCCACTACCACGCCAGAGAGTTCGTGTCCCATCACAACTGGTGGTGCATAATCCGATACATCTCCACGGAGTGCAGCGAGGTCGGAGGCACAGATACCACAAAGCTCGATTTGGATGAGCACATCTCCCGAAGTGAGTGTGGGGATAGGCTTTTCTTGAACGCTTAATTGCTGAATTTTCTCAAAAACGATAGCTTTCATATTTTATCAGGCGGGGTTAGAAACCTCGCCAGCAATGAATGGAACGGCGAGAATAAAGTTGAACCTCGCCAGCAATGAACGCAACTGAGAGATTAGGAAACCTCGCCAGCAAAAATAGTGCTACTCAAACTCATAAGGTACGGTTTCTGCCTGATGGGTTTTGGCGGATTTTTCTGCCAGGTCCATTATAGCAATAACGCGGCGAGCGGACTCTGGTGTCACAAGTAATGGCGTGCCATCATTCAAATGTGAGACAATATTTTCATAGTAACTTGGTCCCGGTCTACCGTGGTAGCTTACCGTCTGTTCTTTGGGTTTGCCCTCAACTTCAGAAAGCACCTTAAATTCCCCGTTTTCAGAGGTAATAGCACCGTGCGATCCGAGCAGTTTCCAGCGCTCCCCACCGATTTTAGCGATATTAGACATCTGGATGTTTGCCATCGCGCCGTCCGCTACGACCTCTCCGCCTGCGAAGCGAATAATCGCTTGGACATGATCCTCGTTGGTAATGTCATCCCAGACAAGATTGGGTTGGTAGAAGCCGGTGACGTTGATCATCGGAGCATCAAGGACATTGAGTAGCCAATCGAGGTAGTGTGCCCCCCAGTCGTAGAATTGTCCACCGGAGATGGCTTTGACGCTGCGCCACCAATCAGGGTTAGGTCTACCGTAACCGCCACCCCACATTTCAACGTTGAAGACCTTGCCAATGATACCGGAATGGACGAGTTCACGAAGCGTCCAGAAATCGGCATCCCATCGTCGATTGTGGTGAACAGACAGCATAACGCCGTTCTCATTGGCAGTGCTAATCATCTCTGTAGCTTCGGCGATCGTGACACACATCGGTTTTTCAACAACAACGTGCTTTCCTGCCTTAAGACTTGCGACGGTTGGACTACAATGTAGGCTATGCGGAAGAACATTCGCGACGAGATCCACACCCTCATCAGCGTTCAGTTCTTCAATGGTATTATACGTTCGGATTCCAGGAAAATCTTCTTTTGCTGCATTTGTCCGTTCCGGATCGATGTCGCAGATAGCGACACATTCGATGCCGTCAGTGCGTTGCATCATATTTGCATGGGCTTTGCCCATATTAAATGCCGCCCCATACCCGACGACGGCACCTCTGATGGTATCTGCCATTAGTTAGGCTCCTTCTCTTTCAAGTATGAATGACTCATTTTAGCATAAAAGAAGAAAAATGTAAAAAAATATAGCAAATTTCACCTGCCACATGAGGAAAATCAATTGACATTTCTAAAGATTTATGCTAAATTCTGTCGGTGCATGTCAATAAAGCTGCAGCAGGCGAGTTTCGATTACGAGCCACGTCAGCAATATAGATGCTTAACAATTTTTTTCAGGAGGCTCCTTGAGGTAATTTATGGCAAAAGTTGGATTAATCGGCGTTGGTAATATGGGTATGGGGATGTCACGAAACATTCTGAAAGCGGAGCACGAACTCACTGTGTATGATGTCCGCCCAGAGCCATTGGAAACATTAGTAAAAGAAGGGGCACGTGCCGCTGCATCGCCACGCGAGGTTGGAAGTGCTGCAGATAGTGTTTTTATCATGGTGCTGAATGTTGAACAGGTTAAAGCAGCACTGTTAGGAGAAGCCGGACTGTTAGCAGGGCTTAAGCCTGGATCAACAGTCATCTGTACGGCGACAATTGGACGTTCACAAGTGATAGAGGTTGCTGAACTCGTAACAGCGAAAGGTATTCAAATCGCTGATGCGCCTGTTAGCGGTGGTGCGCCTGGTGCAGCTGCAGGAACACTCACAATGATGGTATCGGCACCAAAGGAAACGTTTGAAGCATTGAAACCGGTGCTTGAAGCAGTCGGACGCGACATTTACCATGTCGGGGAAGAACCTGGAATGGGTCAAACTGTCAAGTCTGCACTTGCTGTCCTAATAGGTACCACTTACGCCGGTATTTTTGAGGCATTAACGTTGGCGGTAAAGGCGGGTGTAAAGCCAGAGACATTGCGCGACGTTGTTAGCACGAGCGTCGTGGGGAATTTCCTCTTCAGGGACACAACAGAAAATATTTTGGAGCGTAATTTCAAGGGTCAGAGCAATATAGGCACAATGTATAAGGACCTCAGCCTCGCGAAAAATATGGCAAATGATTGCGGTGTGCCGCTTTTCGCAGCGAGTGCGGCTTTCGAACTATTTCAAGCAGGGAAGGCAGTGAACCCAGAGGAAGACAACTGGACTATTATCAAAATTTTGGAAAACATCGCGGGCATCGAAATTAAAAAGACAGAATAATTGTGTCGTAGGATTTTAGTGGAAGCGTTTTTTGGCACTTTGAACCCCCCGCGAAGATAATGGATTGGGAGGGAGTTAAATGCGCAAATTGGGAATTATTACAGATGGAATCAGCCGGGACTTCGAGTATGCCTTGGACGTCATGGTAGAGACTGGCTTGGAATACGTGGAATTACAGTATCTTTGGGAGAAAGAGGTTGGCGATCTTAGAGATAGGGATGTCAAAAGGGTCAAAGCACTTATTGAAGCCCGAAATTTGAAAGTGTCATGTATCTCGCACCACAATTTGTCGGCAATTCCAGTTGATACATCGGTAGTTGCGCCAGCGTATCGTGCACACATCAAGACGTTGGAGCGGTGTATTGAGATTGCCCAAGCCCTCAACACGAATTTAGTCCGTATTTTCAGTTTTCGGAAGGAGATGGTACTTTTCGGCGCGGAGCCGGTCATCTCAGAAGGTGTATGGGAGATGCTGCTGGATCGGTTGGAAGAGCCGTTGCAAATCGCCGATGCAGCGGGTATCACGCTTGTTATTGAAACTGCAATCTCTGGGAACGTGACATCGGCACTCCTCGCGAGAAAATTGATTGACGAATTGGACGTGCCACATCTGAAAGTCCTCTGGGACCCGTGCAGCTCGCTCTATTGTACAGAAGTACCGTCCCCAGACGGTTACGAGATTATCCGTGATCACATCGCGCATGTGCATCTCAAGGATGGGGTGGTGAATCTCCCAGCGGCGACATTCGATTTCTGTGCGATGCGTCAAGGGCAGATGGATCCTTATTACAACGATATCGTGAATGCATTGGACCGTGACGGATATGACGGTGCGATCTCTTTAGAGAGTGTCTACACCCCAGTCGGTGGAACGCGCGAGGACGGTTTCAGAGAATCACTCCCTGTCTTTATGGAACTTATGGGCAGATAAACCTACTGAAAAAGAAAAGGACGTAACCAATATATTATGGCTACGTCCTTTTTTGTATCTAAGGCACGAAGGTCTCGCGCCTGAGTCAGATATTATCTGGCTTTCAAACTACCCCACGTTGTGAAGAGTTTAGCAGTGGGTTCGACGGAAACGAACATATCCTGAAGGACATCCCATACACCACCGACACCGGCGAACAGGCTCCAACCGCCACCGCGTTCACTGACCTTCACCAATAGGACATTAGGACCTGCGACGAGGTTAACTTTGAAATCATCTTGGAAGTCGCCAGCACCGCGGTTAACCGCATTGGTGTGAACCACTTCACCGTTGAGCCAGACTTTGACGGAGTCATCACTACCAACTTTCATTGGCACGCCGCTCTGATCTTCGGGAGCATTAAGGATGATCAACCCATAAACCGAATGATCGTTGACATCGCCTTCGCCCAAACCGAGTTCGTTAACGAGATCGTTGACGTTGTTACCACCGGTATCGGCAATCTCACCGACCGTCCAATTCAAGTCGCCGACTGCATCGCCTTCGCTAGCACCGATTGTTGCGACCATGTCTTCAGTGACATCACCACCGCTGGCTTCAGCGAGTGAATCTATATCGGTAGAATTCGCGCCACCTTCGTTGGCTGCGGTCGGCGCAATCACCCAGAGCCACGGACCGGTAATTTTTCCAGCTACACCGGGAGTAGCGGGTTTAAAGACAGCGTTCACATCGGCATCGACACCGGCAAACATGCTCCAACCGCCACCACGTTCGCTGACTTTTACGAGCAAGAGATTATCGCCTGCTACCAAGTCAACTGAAAAGGTGTCCTGAAAATCACCAGCACCGCGGTTAACCGCATTGGTGTGAACCACTTCACCGTTGAGCCAGACTTTGACGGAATCATCACTACCGACTTTCATATCTACACCCGCCTGAGCACTATCGGATTCAAGCGTAATCAGTGCATAAGATGAATGGTCGTTGACATCACCTTCGCCCAAGCCAATCTCGTTGACGAGATCGTTGACGTTGTTACCACCGGTATCGGCAATCTCACCGAGTGTCCATGCCAAATCACCAACAACATCGCCTTCATTGGCACCGTTTGTTGCGATCATGTCTTCAGTGACATCACCACCACTGGCTTCAGAGAGCGAATCTATATCGGTGGAATTCGCACCACCTTCGTTGGCTGCGGTCGGCGCAATCATCCAGAGCCATGGACCCGTAATTTTATCTTGGGCATCAGCGACGTGTGTCACTGTCATGACAGAGAGAGCCATGAGACATGCCAACCCAATTGTGAAAAGTTTTCTATACATGAAAATCCTCCAATTAATTTATTTTTACCCTTTTTCAAAGTAAAATTGGAATTGTCCCTTCCTGTGCACTCGGATTTTAATGTTACATCGGTGCTTACAAGACGAAACAACCTTTTTATTGCAATATAACAGATAAACCACAATTAAATCAAGTAGAAAAATATTTTGTGCAATCTCAATCGGTAGAAGCGATTAGGGTGCCGCACTTAGTAGGAACTTTTGACTGCTGACCACTGCGTTGCCAATTTACCGGCAGGTTCAACAGGAAGTCCTTTGAACTTGAGGTTATATTCCAAAGGTGCGTCTATACCAACAAACATGCTCCAACCGCCGCCGCGTTCACAAACTTTCACCATAAACACGTTATCGCCTTTATTCAAATCGACTTTAAACGTGTCTTGAAAGTCCCCAGCACCACGGTTGACAGGGTTACTGTGAACCTCATCGCCGTTCATCCAGACCTTAACGGAGTCATCGCTGCCGACGCGGGCTTCAACGCCACCCTTCTTAACCTTTGATACAGCATTAATCACAGAGTAGGAGCAGTGGTCATTGACATCGCCGCCGGGTCCCAACTTAATCTTTATGAGCATGTCGTTGATGTTGTTCCCGCCGACTGCGGAGATTTCTCCCTCGGTCCATTCATAATTTTCAGCGAATTTGACCTTCAGGACTTTATCGGTAATCCCCTCTTTGGCAACATCTTCCTCGGTCAGTTTACCCTTGGTTGCGTCCTTGATACCGTCGTCATCTGTTACGGCGGCACCACCACCACCAGCGGGGCTTTCGGTGATCATCCACATCCAAGGACCTTCAATTTTATCGAGAGCGGTGGCAAACTGTGCTATAAAAAGAAATCCGATAGCACATACTGCCATTATCAAAATTCTGCTTTTCATTGGAATTGTTCTCCTTATCCCATAAAAAGTTATTAGGGGAATTCAGTTACCTTTAGTTTTGGTCTCCTGACCAAGATTTTCCGCCGTAGGAACGACCTCTAAGTTTTGACTTCTCGCTTAAAACGGGCAAAAAACTAAAAAACCCCTTAAAAATGTAACGCTATAAATGTTATTACTGTTACGTTTATCAAACAAGTCTACATCAGCAGTTGTTAGTGAATGTCTTAGATTTATTTTATCGTCTATTCTTTCGCTAACTGCTTTTGGACGCTAGTGACTTTATCATCCATGGTTTGCGTTTTGTCAACTCGGGTACCGAACTTAAGGGTTGTTGTGATTCGAGGTGCGCCCATTTCATGGACGACCTCATGACAACGTCGGATCGCATCAAACACAGCATCCCATTCACCTTCAATGTTAGTACCATAGGCGTGTAATTTCGTTTTCAAGCCTGCCTCTTTGAGTACCTTTTCACATGCAGTGACGTACTTCGAGACCGAGACACCTACACCCATTGGAACAAGACAGAGATCGGCAATGACTTTCATACAGTTTTCCTTAATTGCGGCGCAATTGCTCTAAAATCGCTGCAGGTAAGGGGACAGCACTTGAAGTCGCGACGCCGTCGTCAATCTGTGCTGGCGTCATCATTCCAGGTATGACACAAGAGACAGCCGGATGTGCCAAAATAAATTTGAGCGCGGCTTGCGGGAGACTTTTCGCTCTATTTCCAATAATTGACTTCGCCTCTTCCACTCGCTCCAAGTCGGCAAGGAATTTCTCACGGGACCAAGTCTTCCGATAATCGTTTTCCGCGAATTCGGTATCCGGTCCGAGTTGTCCAGAGAGAAGTCCTGACGATAAAGGTTGCCGAACGACGACAGCAACACCTTTTTCGGCAGCGGTTTCCATCACGGGTGTCACCATTTCTTGGGAGAGAATGTTATAGGTGAGCAGCAACGAGGAAACATTGGTCTCTGTCATCGCTTTGAGTGCATCTGCCTCGCTGCCGAGGCACAATCCGTAAAATCGAATTTTTCCTTCAGCTTTGAGTGCTTCCATTGTTCCAAAGGCATCATCCCACTCGGATGCGGGTGGTGGTCCGTGGAATTGGTAGATGTCTATGACTTCTCTCTTTAATCGTTTGAGACTCCCTTCGACTGCTTGTCGGATATAGTCGGGTGAGACGTTGAACGCAGGCCGGTCCCATCCGTGGCTAATCCAACCATCAGAGTCCAATTCATAGCCGAGTTTCGTGGCGATAACGACCCTGTCCCCGAGTGCCGAAAAAGCTTCACCGAGTAGTTGCTCGGAGCGTCCCCCGCCGTATTGGTCTGCTGTATCGTAATAGGTGACACCGCTTTCAAAGGCGTATCGGAGAAGATCCACGGCATCTGTGTCACCGATGTCTCCCCATTCACGTCCTCCGAGTTCCCATGTACCCATACCGATTTCTGAGACGATTAATCCTGTATTTCCCAATCTGCGTTGGTGCATTGTTTCTTCCTTGGCGAGGCACGGGAGTCCGCACCATAATAAAGTCGCACGATGTAAACGTATCGGTTATTGTATAATAATTGCATTTATTTGTCAAGAGTATTTAGCGGCATTTCAGGGCATTCAGTTTTCGTTATAAGCTGTGGAGAAATAGCAATCAGTGGTGGATTGTCAGAACCAAGATTGACAGGATTCAAGGATTTACAGGACGCGTTAGTAAATCCTAAGGCATTATTTTCCTCACATGGTTTGTTCGTTGGGTTTCAACTATGTTTCAACCCAACCTATGCTATGAATTTACATTGACAGACCCGTCTGTTTTTGATAAGATATAGTTGTTCAAAAAAAACAAAAGGAGGTACTGATGGCAAAAAAACGCGGCACCTTTAGTTTGAGTGGCGTTGGAACAAAAATGGAACAGCACGCTGAGCGGGTCTTACGATTGGTAAAGTTAAATTCGCCGCATGCAGATCCTCTTGTCTATGAATCATTCCTCTTAGAAGGGGATTGGCAATGAAACTACTGGTTACGGGTGGTGCTGGGTTTATCGGTACGAACTTCATCCGATATTGGCTGCGGCACTACTCGGACGATGCTGTCATTAACCTTGACCGACTGACGTACGCTGGAAACCTCTCTAATCTGACAGATATAGCGGAAACACACAACCCGGAGCGTTACAAGTTTGCCCACGGGGACATTCTGGATGTCGCTTTTGTAGAAGATGTTCTGAAAACTGAACATCCAGATGTGATTGTTAATTTCGCTGCTGAGTCGCACAATAGCCGGGCAATTTTGCATCCGAGGCGTTTCTTCGAAACGAACGTGATGGGCACGCAAGTATTACTGGATGCGGCTCGAAAGTACGAGATCCAACGGTTTCACCACATCTCTACGTGTGAAGTTTATGGTGAACTTCCTTTAGATTCACCCGATACATTTAGTGAAAGTGCTCCGTATCGTCCACAGACCCCCTACAACGCGTCTAAAGCGGCAGCCGATCATCTCGTGAACGCCTATTTTCACAGTTTCGGTATGCCGATTACTATCTCCAATTGTGCTAATAATTACGGTCCTTACCAGCATCCAGAGAAACTTATTCCGTTGTTCACAACGAATGCGATCCAAAATTTACCGTTAACGTTGTATCAAAGCAGTCATAACCGACGGGAATGGTTGCATGTTGAAGACCATTGTCGAGCAATTGCAGCAGTTATTGTGCGCGGCAAAGTCGGCGAAACTTACAATGTCGGTAGCGGTGTGGAGAAGAGCATTGAGGAAATCAGCGATTTTATTCTGGACGTTCTCGGCAAACCGCAGCAGTTAAAAACGTATGTCCCCGACCGTCCCGGACACGATTGCCGGTATCTGTTGGACTCACGGAAGATCGCATGTGAGGTAGGGTGGGAACCGAAGATTCCATTTGAAGAGGGAATGCGCGAGACGATTCAATGGTATATAGAAAATCAGGAATGGTGGCAGACAATTCAACAGAAGAGAAACGGAGTCATTCAAGAAGATAAATGGGAAACGTTCACAGGGAGGTAGTCCTGATGCAGCTGACAACGGAACAACTGACAGCATGGAAACAAGATGGAATCATCGTGGTGCCAAACGTTTTTTCACAGGAAACGATTGTGCCTGCATTAGAAGCAGTCGAACGGAACGCCTACGATGGGTTGACTTACGCTGAATACCGCGCGAAATGGGACCCACAACCGGATACCTTGAAAAGTGCTTATGAGAAGAACAGTGATATGCAACGGCTTGCTGGTCCCTTTGGGAAGGCAGTGCATTTCCCGACAGGTATGGAAGCAGTGGACAAATTGATCGAAAATGAATCATATTTGGGGATAGCTCAGCAGTTATTAGGCTCGGAAGAAATTCGGCTTAGTTATGGTCAGATCTTCCTCCGAGAGGGTCTCACGGATAGCCGTCATAGCGAACATCCGTGGCAAGGTTACCATATTGATAATGCCACAAACGCGGCTTTGCCACCGCATCCGGATTGGCAGCGATATGGCTATATCTTGTCTGCTATCTTCGTACACGATATTGAATTGGACGGTGCGCCGATGCTTGTTTGTCCGGGTTCACAAAACAAACTGGATACAATATGGGCAAAGTACCCTGGAAGAGCGGGAGGAATGGGTATTCCAGACCTGCGTGAGTTCAAAGAACTCGGAGATCCGGTTCCGCTTACGGCGAAAGCGGGGAGCGTTGCGTTCCGCTCAAGTTACTTGGTTCACGCCGCTCAACCGTTTCAGAACAAAAGTAGACAACGGGGATGGATGGGTTATCACTTTCATCGTGCAGACAATGCCGATTGGTGCAAAACAACACGTCCGGTCCCGGGTTGGAGTAGTCCACAGTATATGAAATTTTTGGCGCGAACGACGCCTGCTGTGCGACGCGTTTTAGGTTGGCCCCGTCCTGGGGATGCCTACTACACGCCGGAAGCTCTTGCACGCCTTGAACAGGCATATCCGGGAATTGATTTGGAACCTTACCGACAATAAAACCTGAAAGGATTTTTCATGAGTAAAACGAGAAAAGTGGTAATGATGAATGAAGCGGGACGTATCTGGACGGAGGAACAGGAAACGCCTGCCCCGAAACCTGGACAACTCTTAATTGAAGTCCGCGCCTCAATGGTAAGTCCCGGCACGGAGCTTGGTGGTGTCAAACGGCGACGCGAGAATCCGGGTTCTGAAGCGCGGCAACGTCCGTTCGGCTACACGAATACAGGCGTTGTTATCGGCAAAGAAGGCGACTGCGACGAGTTTGAGATTGGCGATAGAGTGTCTGGTATGGGTGGTGGTTATGCCCTCCACGCCACACACGCTTGTGTGCCGCATAATCTATGTGCCAGGATTCCGGATGATGTCAGCGATGAAGAAGCTGCCTCTAATCATCTTGCGGCAACAGCGTTGCACGCCGTGCAACGTGGACGTATCCGTATCGGTGAAAATGTGACCGTCGCTGGATTGGGTATCGTCGGGCAGTTTGCATGTCAGATAGCTAAAGCCGCGGGTGCGTATGTTATCGGCTTGGACAGGTTGCCGCTGCGGATAAGCATTGCTGAAAACGCGGGGATACATCGCGCTATAAACACATCGGAAACGGATCCCATTCCCATTGCGGAAGAATTTACGAACGGTTACGGCATGGATTGCGGAATCATCGCCTTCGGAGGGGACGCAACGAGCGCGTTTCAGCAGATTCGCGCAATGCTGAAGACAGCACCCGATACACACAAAGTCGGTCGAATTGTCATTGTGGGTGGGGCAAACATCACACACGGTTTCGCGGCGGGTCTTGGTAATGTGGATGTTATCAGTGCAGCACGAACGGGACCGGGTTATCACGATGAGGATTATGAACACGGTGCGGATTACCCGCCGGTGTTTGTGCCGTGGCCGACACAACGCAATTTGGAGTTATCGCTGCGGTTGATGTCAGAGGGTAAGATTCAGGTGAAACCGTTGATTACAGACATTATCCCAATCGATGATGCGCCTGAAGGGTGTGAAAAACTAATCCAGACCCCGAATGAGGCGTTAGGTGTCGTCTTTTCGATGCAGTAAATTTGCGTTAGGACAAAGAGGAATGGAAATTAGAGGTGCTCGCGAATCAGAATTAGAACAGGTAGTTGAGCTTAGCTGCCTGGCGTTTAACCCGGATGGTCATGAACGTTACTGGCAGTATGTAAGAGGGGATAGCAGCTACAGACTTCCGCAGACTCGTGTTGTGGTGGTGAATGACCAGGTTGTTTCAACCTTGCGCGTCTGGGAGCGGCGGATGCGGGTTGGTACATCCCTCGTAACGATGGGTGGTATCGGCGGTGTCTGCACACACCCGAATTACCAAGGGGTCGGCTACGCGTCTGCCCTCATGCGGGATACAATCGACTACCTACGGACGACCGGGTGTGATCTCGGTGTGCTGTTTACCATCATTCCAGAGGCATTTTACCGTCGGTTGGGGTGGACCACCTTGCCTCTCCATGGCTTCAATGTGTCGTGCAACTCAGCGACATGTGCGGTAGATTCGTCGGAATGGCACGTAACCGATTTTAATCCAGAGACGGATTTAGACGCAGTAGCAGCACTGTATGATCTCACCAATGCACAACAGAGCGGAACCATCGCCCGTACGCGCGCCTATTGGGATATGGCACCCTCACGCATTCGCGAAGTCCTTCCAACCGTTGTCGCACGCAGAGACGGACACATCGGTGGGTATCTCAACTATGGGATGTATGATTCGGGGTTACAAACCCCTCCCACAAAGACCGCAGAAGTGCGTGAGGTAGGGTATATCCCTAATCATCCAGAAGTCTTAGAGGCACTCGTATCCCATTTTCTGAAAGTGTGTGAGGCACAAGGCGTTGAAGAAATAGGGAGCAGATTCCCGTCTCAACATCCGTTTGCTGAACGGCTGATAGCAAAGTGCAATAGTTCGGTAACCGCAACAGAATACACGGGGATGATGCTTTACGCTGTAAGCCCATCCGTGTTTTTGCGTCGTCTTATAGTCCAGTGGGAATCACGAATTGCGGATGCCGAAGAAACGTTTCCACCGCTCACTGTCAAATTACCTACCCTCAACAATCAGGGAACAGCACTACGGCACAACACCGATGGCACGCTGCAAATCGTTCCTGAGGATACTGACGCGGTTGACTTCGGAGTAGACTTAACTGAAGCGGATTTCTGGCAACTCCTGTTCGGCGAAATCGGGTGGGAGCAAATAAGTTCTGATGCTACGGTGTCCGAAGAAATCTCTGCGTTTTTAGGGGTGTTGTTTCCGAAACGCGATGTTATCTTCTGGTCCCCAGATCAGTATTGAGAAATATGGGCGCAGGGCACAGGGACCCTACGCAACAAATGCGGTTGTTGAATAAAAATATGAGCAAAACTAATTCCGGATCTCAAAAGCAAGGTACCCAGACGAGTGCGTTCGGAACTGCAGGAAGAATCAATCACGATGCGAGTGAATTTTATGGAAGTAGACTCTACGCCGATCAGGAACTTCCAGAACCCCATACATGGATAGAGAACCAGATTCCCGTCGAAAATCTCAATCAGCTCTATTGTACATCCAGCACAAACATGTCAAAAATCCCGGATGGTAGCATCCATCTGATGGTGACATCGCCGCCGTATAACGCGAAAAAGGAGTACGACGAGGATCTATCGCTTGCAGAATATAGAGAACTCCTCTACACCGTCTTCACTGAGACTTATAATAAATTGGTTACCGGCGGCAGGGCGTGCATTAACATCGCTAACTTAGGGCGGAAACCATATATCCCGTTGCATAGCTACATCATAGAAGATATGTTGGCGATAGGTTACCACATGCGGGGTGAAATTATCTGGGACAAAGCCTCAAGTGCGGGTAGTTCAACGGCGTGGGGCAGCTGGTTATCGGCGGCGAACCCTGTATTGAGAGATGTTCATGAATACATTCTCGTTTTCTCCAAAGGTTCCTTCTCGCGAAAACGCAATGGAAAAGATAACTCAATCCGCAAAGAGGATTTCTTAGAATGGACAAAAAGTGTCTGGACATTCCCATCAGTCTCAGCGAAACGCATTGGTCATCCGGCTCCGTTTCCTGAAGAACTTCCACATCGGCTAATTCAGCTTTATACTTTCGTTGGGGATGTCGTTTTGGATCCGTTCTGTGGGAGCGGTACAACGTGTTTGAGTGCCTTGAAATCGGGGAGGATTTATATCGGATATGATATTGAGGAAGAATATATCAAATTAGCAAAGGATCGAATTAGCCAGTATACTAATCAGACCCGTTTACCCGTATAAGCAGACTTATGCCAAAATGTAGGTTTTCCCAGCCTCTGTTCCAAACGCTACAACTGAATCCGATTGCTTCGTTTCAACAAATTCCCCATCACATGTCACTGAAGTAGCTGCGGCTGTTCGGACAACACAGTCTCGACCGAGTGTGGAATGAAGTTTCGCTTCGGTGAGTTGTCCATTTTCCCACGCCATCTCCACCTCAAACCCACCTCGGGCGCGTAGACCTATGACGTGTCCGGTGTTCCATGCCTTGGGAAGCGCAGGTAGTAGATGAATCTCACCGGCGTGGGTCTGGAGCAGCATCTCAGCAATACCAGCGGTTCCTCCAAAATTACCGTCTATCTGGAATGGCGGATGCGTATCAAATAGATTCGTCAAGGTACATTTTGCGAGCAGTGCTTGGAGATGGGTGTATGCCTGTTCGGCATCTTCAAGTCGTGCCCAGAAACTGACGAGCCATGCGCGGCTCCATCCCGTATGCCCGCCACCGTGTGCCAACCGATATTCCAACGATTTCTTTATTGCCGCTGCTAATTCTGGTGTGCGGCGTAGCGTAATTTGGCAACTCGGATGGAGTGCGTAAAGATGTGACATGTGGCGATGTCCCGGTTCGGGTTCGTCATAGTCGAATACCCACTCTTGGAGGCGTCCGGTTTTCTCACTAATCTGAAGCGGTGCGAGTCGTTCCAACGCAGAATCCAATTCGGCGCGGAATTCCGCATCTTCCCTAAGAACATCAATACAAGCAATACAGTTAGTAAAGAGTTCGTGGATAATTTCCAAGTCCATTGTCGCGGCGTAGGTAAAGAGAGAACGGGTACCATCGGGTTTCAGGAAACTATTTTCGGGTGAGTGCGATGGGTTCGTGACAAGCTTACCAGCAAAGGGTGTGTCTTCTGGTGCCTCAACGAGGAAATCGAGGATAAAACGCGCCGCGCCTTTCATCAACGGATATGCCTGTTT
Organism: Candidatus Poribacteria bacterium; assembly: GCA_958295815.1. Taxonomy (GTDB): domain Bacteria; phylum Poribacteria; class WGA-4E; order WGA-4E; family WGA-3G; genus WGA-3G. The sequence goes on from OY282374.1 coordinate 4,428,567, forward strand.
TCTAAGGAATTCGATATCACCACCGAAAAGGTAGTGTTCCCAGAGGTGCTCACACAACCACGCTGCACCCATGGGCCAGATGCCCCAAACGCCGTCAGCAGGTGGTGTGAAACCCCATATATCGGAGACGTGATGGACAACCCAACCGTCGGCACCGTAATGGCGTTTCGCGGTCTGACTTCCGGGTTCAACGAGTGTGTCCATGTAATCAAATAATGGAATATGGCACTCTGGAAGATTGCAGACTTCGGGAATCCAGTAGTTCATTTGGAGGTTGATATTGGTATGGTAGTCGCTGTTCCAAGGTGCATTCATGTGTTCGTTCCAGATGCCTTGCAGATTTGCGGGGAAACACCCTTGGCGCGAACTCCCCATGAGCAGATAGCGTCCGTACTGGAAGTAAAGCACAACCAGTCCAGGATCTGACGCGCCTTCCTTAACCGCTGCTAAGCGTTCATCAGTCGGTAGATTTGCAGCATCCGTAGAACCGAGATTTAAATCTACGCGTTGAAAGAGAGATTGATGATCGGATATGTGATCCTTCAGAATTGATGAATAAGATTTGTTCTCAATACCTGCGAGACAATTTTCGCAAAGTGCGTGTGGATTTCCGCTGGCGTCCTTTTGATTTATGTAACTTGTCGCAGCAGCGAGAAAGAACGTGGCAACGTCTGCGTCTCGTACAGAGAGCTTATCACCTTCTGATTGGACTGTTCCACCCTCAACCCGCACCTGTAGATACGCTGAGAACCGTAGGATACCATCATCGCCGGTCTGTCCATCAAGTCGCAGCAGATTTTTGGCGATGACTTCAACACCGGCATCTTGCTCACGTGTCATTGTTGCGTTAAAAGTGAGCTGCCCTGGTGTATCACATTCAACCCGGACTACAATGAGGTTGTCCACGGCTGTCGCGAAAACCTCTCTTGTAAAACCGACATCACCGGAGCGATAGGTTGTTTTTGCGATCGCTGTATCCAGATTAAGTTCTCGACGATACTCCGTAACACAATTCCCATGCGAAAAGTCCAGCAATAGATCGCCCAAGGATTGATAGGATTTGATGCGTTCAGGGACTCCGTGCATCGTTTCGCTGGCGAGCTGCGTTGCTTCTTCGTTCTTATTATCGAAAAGTAGCTGCTGGACTTTGGGGAGCGCTTCCAAAGCCTTCGGATTGTTGGCATCGCGAGGACCACCATCCCAAAGGGTTTCCTCGTTAAGCTGGATACGTTCCTGTTCCACACTGCCAAACACCATCGCACCAAGCCTGCCATTTCCAACAGGCAGGGCATCTGTCCACTCTTCGGATGGTTTCTGATACCATAAAACGAGATTGTTTGTAGTTGTATTCGTCATTGAATCCCCGGTGATAGCACCAACCGCCTAAAAATGGGAGGTCTGCAGTAGAGGCAATCGGTAGTTATTTCAGGATTGGGAATTGGGTTTTGGTGAGGGGAATACCTCTGTTATGGGAATGAAAACGCAATTACCATAACCATCGCCTTCTGTCTCGGTGAGCATGTAGCATCTTTACTGCCTCAAGTGCTTCTTTCTGTTCAGCAAGATCCAAGGGGATATGTCCGTTTTGGTCTTTAGCAGTGGAGTTTGCTCTGTTCTCCAACAACACTGCCACTGTCTGCCGTGCATTGTCTCGCGCCGCGATGTGTAGTGGAGTATAACCGTCTTTGCCCACCGCATTGACATTGGCACCATCTTTTAAAAGAAAGGCTGCTGTCTCATGCGAATTGTGAAGTGCTGCAATATGGAGGGGAGTATTACCGTTTTCATCGATTATGTTAACATCAGCACCATGATCTATCAACGCGATTGCCACCTCATGTGCATTATCCTCAGCGGCGATGTGTAGCGGGGTATAACCTATATGGTTCTGTGCATTGACATCGGCACCATTTTCTATTAACAGGACAGCGGTTCTATAGGCACTACGCCATGATGCCCAATGTAAGAGCGTATAGCCAGATTTTTCCCTTGGGTTGACCCCTGTACGGTTTTCCAGGGATAGAGCTTCTGCTTCATAAACATTGCGCCACGCAGCCCAGTGGATGGGTGTATCGCCTTCGTCGTTTTGCGTGTTAACATCTGCGCCGTTCTCCAATAGCACCGTCGCTGTTTCATGTGCGTTGTTCCATGCAGCCCAGTGTAAGGGACCGAAACCCTTATCATTCTGTGCGTTAACATCAGCACCATTTTCCAGCAATACCGCCGCAGCTTCATAAGTATTGTGCCATGCAGCCCAATGCAGCGGAGGGTACCCATATTGATCCGCTGCATTGACATCAGCACCATTTTTTAGCAATACTGACGCAGCTTCACAAGCATTGTCTCGTGCCGCATCGTGCAAGGAAGTATAGCCAGCGTTTACGGGATCAACGGTCGGTGCTGTGCTGACAGATGTTGAGGAATTGCCTGTACCTTTCCTACCGGTTTCGATAGTGTCCTCTGATTCTGAGACATCAGATGCGATTCGTTGCTTATCCAAAATGGCAATCTCCCTATTTTTTAAGGACAGAATTCTAAATTAATAATTATAATACATTCGGCGTAAAAATGCTACATTTTTTGCCCTAATATAACTTTCAATCGTGTGACAAAACAAAATCATTCAGCGATTTCGGGTTTAACGACTTTGAACTTGAACTCACCGGGTTTAACATAACCGAGCCGTTTTCTGGCGAGCCGTTCCTTCGTAAGCGTATCGCTTTTCAGCATTTCGACGCGCTGCTGAAGCAGATCCCGTTCAGCTTCCAATTTCCGTATCTCAGCGCGGTAGGCTTCCTCGGCGATCTGTGCCTGTTGCCAATCGCTGTAGCCATTCATGAATTGCCTGACGCTTACCAGTAGCAAGCCGAGCGCGATTAGAAATAAGATAGATCTCACAATGCTCATAATGTAAAGCAAAGACGAATTCAGCCGGATATAGACTACATTCCGTCTGAAAAAAGTTTTATACGAAGCGAAGATAATTTAGGACAGCACGAGCACTGCCCTATCCGAATACAGGGTTTTAGCTGAGATCCGCCAAATTATAGAAGACTCTCCTGCCAGCAAAGATAGCACTGTCCCCTAATTCTTCCTCGATCCGCAGGAGTTGGTTATATTTACAGACTCGATCGGTGCGAGAGAGTGAACCGGTCTTTATCTGTCCAGAATTCGTCGCAACAACAAGGTCAGAAATCGTAGTATCTTCCGTTTCACCGGATCTGTGTGAAACGACAGCTGTGTAGTTGAAACGTCGTGCAAGCTCAATAGCATCAAGCGTTTCTGTCAAAGTCCCAATCTGATTGACTTTGATGAGGATAGAGTTACCTATCTGTCCATCAATTCCGCGCTGTAAGCGTGTAGTGTTGGTGACAAAAAGATCATCGCCGACGAGTTGAACCTTATCACCAATTGCCTCGGTTAAGTGTTTCCACCCATCCCAGTCATTCTCATCCATACCATCTTCAATAGAAACAATGGGGTATTTCTCACAGAGTTCCGTGTAAAAAGCAACCATTTCTTCGGGAGATTTGGTTGGTTGTGCCTCTGCTTTTAATTCGTAGGTCCCAGTGTCCCGATTGTAAAATTCACTGGAGGCGGCATCCAATGCTAAAAGGACATCTTCACCGGGCAGGTAACGTGCACGCTCAATGGCTTCGATAATTACAGCGATCGCTTCTTCATTGGATCCCAAATCGGGTGCGAACCCACCTTCATCACCGACAGCAGTGTTGCAATTCCGCTCCTGTAGAACGGCTTTGAGACTGTGAAAGATTTCCGCACCCATGCGAAGTGCTTCAGCAAAACTCGCTGCGCCTGCTGGCATCACCATAAATTCTTGGATGTCAACGTTGTTATCGGCGTGGGAACCCCCATTTAGGATATTCATCATAGGTAAAGGGAGTTCTTTAGCATTTGTTCCGCCGATATAACGATAGAGCGGTTGCCCTGCTTCATCAGCAGCGGCTTTAGCGATAGCTAAAGAAACCCCTAAGATGGCGTTCGCGCCAAGATTACTTTTGTTCTCCGTACCATCAAGTTCACACATAGCGGCATCAATATCGCTTTGTGCGAAGACATCTTCTCCCAATAAGGCACCAGCGATAACAGTATTAACATTTTCAACAGCCTTCTGAACGCCTTTTCCCAAATAACGGTCAGCATCCTTATCACGAAGCTCAACCGCCTCGTGTTCACCTGTAGATGCCCCAGAAGGGACAGCGGCGCGCCCAAATGCGCCTGATGCTAAATCAACGTCAACTTCGACTGTCGGGTTACCACGCGAGTCTAATATCTCGCGTGCATGAATATGGATAATTTCTGACAAGTTTTTCTCCTTTTCTAACGAGTCACCAATGTGACCCACCCTATTCCTCAATAACAGCATCGGCGAGTAGATACGCAGATGCTAAAAAGACTAAACTGTACCCGACGAGTAGCTGGAGCCAAAATTTGTTTTCTAATCCACCTGTCACCAAAAGTGAGACAGTACATTTCGATCCGCCCATAATGATCGGAACAACAAGCGGAAGTAAAATGACAGAAAGCAGGCTTTCACCACCGTTCGCGCTTGTAGACATACCGGCTAACAACACACCGACTGCGCAAAAGCCGAGTGTTCCGATACTCAGCACGCCAAACAACTTCAGTAATATACCCACCGTTATTACATCAAGCAGGTCTAAGAATTGAAGTGCGATGGGGGTTATGACAATTTCCAATAGAAACAGAAAAACGACGTTACTAATAACTTTAGAGAGGTAGAGATTACTCGCATCAACACCGGTAAGCCGAATACCCTGCAAAGCAGCATGCGTGCGTTCTATCGTGAACGAACGATTCAAGGTAATAATTCCTGCAAAAACGAATGCTGCCCAGAGAACACTCGCTGTTAATTTACCGCGTTCCACCTTTTCGGGAAAAATCGGACCAAACGCAAAGGCAAAGATAAGAACAACAAGCACACTAAAGACGAAGATTAATGCCAGCGTCTCTTTTGAACGGAATTGAAGTCCAAGGTCCTTGCGAATCAACGCGCCAATTTGACGGAACGGCTGCATGTTTGTCCCAATTTGAAAGTGTCTATCTTCAGCTGCTTCGGATCGGTGTGCCTATCAACCTCTCCTCATACTTGAACAGAAGTGCTTCTGCTGTGATTCCATCTTTCTGTGCGACCTCTTCGAGTTCGCCGTTTATCATAAAGAGAAACCTTGTGCCCACGAGATAGCCCAACTCCGTGTTGTGTGTTGTGACGACAATTCCGGTCCCATTTTGGCGTTCTTGTGTAATGCGTTCCAAGACGAACTGCTTCGCAGAAGCATCCAGTCCGGAGAAGGGTTCATCAAGTAACAAAACGGAGGGATGATGGAGAAGGGCTCTGGCGATCATAAAACGCTGCGTCATACCACGAGAAAAAATATGTAGGGGTTCATGGATAAAACGCTGCAGACCGACTTCAGCGAGAAGCGTTGTTGCGCGATGTTCAAATTCTGTGACACCGTACATCTGCGCGAAGAACTTCAGATTCTCATAAGGGCTGAAGGTCGGATAAGCCAGATGTTCATGAATGACGACCCCTAACGCCTTTCGCACGTGCGAAGCATCAGCGATTGCATCAGTGCCTTCAATCTCAAGTTCCCCCGATGTTGGTCGGAGGAGTGTTGCGAGAATTTTGATGAGTGTCGTTTTTCCTGCCCCGTTAGGACCGAAAATCGTAGCGACTTCTCCTGGACGAACCGAGAGTGTAGCATTTTTGACGATTGAGCGGTGTCCAAAGTCCTTCGTGAGTTGAGAAGCACGGATGCGCATGGTATGAACAGTTCCGTAGCGGGAAAAAAGCATTGGGCGGGACACCGCCCCGCCCTACATGCCGTGCCCCACCCGTTACTGGGAAGGGTACATCGCGAACAACAAGGTAGGTGTATGCAATAACCTACCGATACTACGCCCGTATTTACATCATACTCTGGATGATTGCGTCACCCTGTTCTTTGCTAATACCGAGCGGTTGATGTGCCATGGGACCGTTATCTAAAACGGGTTCCATTTCATCTAAGGCGGGACGACTGGTATCTTGATAGAACAAGCCAATCGGAATCTCTTCTCCCCATTTGACAGCTTCTTCAAGAGCAGCGGCCTTATCACTCGGATCGTGGTTTTCGAGTTCATTGACGCGCTGTTTGAAAAAGTCACTGGTATTGTCTTTATTGAAAGTAATGCAAGGACTAAACACATCAATAAGGGCAAAACCCTTGTGTTGCATGCCGTTGTATATCAATTCTGTCAGTTGTCTTGGATTACCACTAAACCCTCTTGCGACGTAGGTTGCTCCTGTAACAATTGCCATAGCAATCGGATTGAGCGGAGCCTCTATATTACCAAAAGGTGTGCTTTTGGTTTTCATATCCATCAAACTTGTCGGGGAGGCTTGACCAATGGTCAACCCGTAAATCTGGTTGTCCATTACAATATAGAGGAGGTCAATATTCTTTCGCATCGTATGAACGAAATGGTTTCCGCCGATGCCATATCCGTCCCCATCGCCGCCTGTAACAACGACGTTCATCTCGTGATTAGCGAGTTTGGCACCAGTTGCAACTGCGAGTGATCGTCCATGGAGCGTATGCATTCCATACGTCCGGATGTAGCCAGGAAGGTTGGAGGAACAACCAATGCCACTCACGGTGAGGTGTTCATGATTGCCTTTACCGAGTTTTGCATAAGCATTTTGCAGGGAACTGAGTACACCGTAATCACCACAGCCTGCACACCAATCTGGACGAACATCGCCTTGAAAATCTTTCGCCGTAGGCGCGCCTTTAACAGGTCTTTCTCGTTTCGCCTTGGGTCTTTCTCGTTTCGCCATCTGATTCATCCTCCTGTGTTAAACGACGATTTCTTGGTAAGGAATATAAAGCTCTGTCTTGCTACTGAGGAGTTCTCGGACTCCATCAGCAATATGGTGGGGCATAAACGGCTCGCCATCGTATTTTCGGATCTGACCGTCCGCCTTAAATCCGGTTTCACCGCGTAGGAATCGTGCGAATTGACCGGAGTAGTTACACTCAACGATAACGGAGTGAGCTGATTTTGCGAGCACCTCGTTGACTGCATCTTCATCTATTGGATAGAGCCACTTAAAATGGATATGGTTGGTGACAACGCCAGCTTCAGTCAGGAGCTGAGCGGCTTCCGCGATCACACTGAGCGTAGATCCCCACCCAACGAGGGTGACTTCGGCATCTTCAGGTCCTTCAAGCGTCGGGGGCGGTAGGAGTTCAAGGATACCGTCCATTTTCCGCTGCCGTTTCTCCATGATGTCACGCCGCTTATGTGGATTCGTGAATTCATCGCTAATCAGAGTGCCGTCTTCATCGTGATCATCGGTCGCGACGACGTGAACGTGGCCTGGGGTACCGGGGATTGCTCGCGGTGAAATTCCACTGTCGGTAATCTCGTATCGGAGGTATTCACCATCGGGTTGTGCGGGAGCACTGATAAGTGCGCCGCGGTCAATTTCCGGTTGCCAATCGACGGAGTCTGGTTCAAAGGTCGTGAAACCCATGGAAAGCGTGAGATCGGAGAGCACCATACCCGGACATTGGAATTTATCTACAAGATTGAAAAGTTCAGGAATAGTGTCAAAACCGTCCATAATGCTTGTAGGGGCGACAACAATCTTCGGGAAATCGCCTTGGCTCGCACCGAGGATCTGCCATAGATCGCCCTGCTCGGTTTTTGTAGGCAAGCCTGTGGAGGGACCACCGCGTTGGACGTTAATAACGACGATAGGAATTTCCATCATACCAGCACTGCCAATAGCTTCTGACATGAGAGCGAATCCGCCGCCTGATGTTGCGCACATAGCGCGGCATCCGGCATGTGCTGCACCAATAATCATATTAACGACACTAATTTCGTCTTCACATTGGCGGACCATGATATTTAGGTCGCGAGCGTTGTTTGCCATCCAGTGAAGGACACCCGTTGAAGGACTCATGGGATAGGCAGCGTAAAATTTGACGCCTGCGGCTGCACCACCCATTGCCATTGCTGAATTTCCATCAACGAAAGCGAGAGCAGGTTCCTGTTTTTCAAACTGAGCTTCAAAGGCGGTGAAGTGTTCTGTTGCGTGATTGTAGCCTGCACGCGCCACGTCAATATTCGCATCCACCAATGCCTGCCCTTTGCGTCCGAACGTCAGGTTAATGATGTCCTCAAGCACCTGTAAATCTCCACCAACCATTTTCAAAGCGACACCGAACATACAGATGTTCAGCATTAATTTTCTTCTATCGGTAGCGTTGGATAACTCTGAATAGGAGATAGGACACAGTTGGATGTCATCGCGCTCTGGTGTGGTTTTAACATCATCACTGTTATAGATAATTGCGCCGCCGGGTGCGACATGTGGAAGGTGTACTTCTAAACTGTTCCGATCTAAGGCAATAATCATGTCTATCTTATCGCCGTGGTTTGCCACCGGTTCGGAACTAATTCTGACGGTAAGGAAGGTATGACCGCCGCGGATGAGGGATTGGTAAGCACTATAGGTATAGACGTGGAGACCGTGCCGAGCGCAGATTTGGCTCATACTCTTACCAACGGTGTCAATCCCTTGACCGGGTGCCCCTCCTACAGCGATTACAAAATCGTACTTTGCCATCTTGGCTCCCTTCTAATTTTTCCGTATTCCATTCCGATGTCGCACAATTTACCGAAAACACGCCACAGTTCGTCGAATCTGAGGACACCAGATTGGTGGATAAATAAGCAAATTGATTCGTTTGTTAGTTACGTTGCAATATTTGCGTCTTTTTCTTAATATTCATGCACGTAAATATAGTCTACTTTTTTTAATTATACCACATTTGAGCCTAATTTTTCAAATTTTTTAACGATGCAATGCCATAAGTGCTTGTTTCGCTTCTGGGGTGCCAATTTTATCCAAGGCATACGCCACATGCTGTTGAACACGTTCAGAATCATCTTCCAATGCCGCGATTAGCGCGGGTACGGCATCCTTGGCGGCACTCTCAAGGTTTGCGAGCGCATAAGCACTATAAGTTCGGACCTCATCCTCTGGATCGCTTAAAGCCTGAATAAGTATCGGTATCGCGTCAACCGCAGCACACCCCATATTGCTGAAGGCACGGATAGCATATTCGCGGAACTGTTCATCTAAGTCCTGTAAAGCCTCGCCCAGCGCGGGAATAGCGGGTGTGCCAATACGACCTAACGTATCGCTAATGCATAGGGCGTGATACCGTCCCACTATCGCCAATTTTTCCATGAGTGGTGACACTGCAGGTTCACCAATTTCCGCTAAGATGTCGGCGGCTTGGTCAGGAACATCCCACAAGTTCTCGGAGAGTGCCTCAATCAATTGTGGAATAGCGGGTTCACCGATAGCAACCAGATCTTTCTTTGCTGCCTCACGGACATCGTCATCCATATCTGACAAATCGTCGATTAAGTCAGCTATGGTGCGTTCGTCCTCCATCCTATCTATTCTCCTTTCTTAACATACGCCAACATAGTGATAAGACGGTCAGTCTGTTCAGGTCGTAAGTACTTATAAAACCACTCCGAAAACTCGCGTTCGGCTCTGGTGAGTTCGGCTGTTAACTCTGGGACGGTGGATTCCCCGATTTCCGCCAGTATTTCCGAAGCCAGATTCGCCATCTGTTCCATGTAAACAGGGATAGCAGATTCCTCGATGTGTGTGTAGAACTCGGCACCATACCCGGAAACATACCAGCATTCTTGGGTGAGAACATCAATTAACTGAGGAACAGCGGGTCTGCCTATGGCAATGAGTTCCGCTTTCGCTGCGTTCTGAACATTCTCGTCCATATGACCTAACATGACTATCAAATCAGCGATGTGGTGTTTGCTATGCATTGTTTTCCCTTTTTTGTTGCTCTAAGAGCGTGGTGAGGCGTTCAGTTTGTTCTCGGCGCAATCGTTTGTAGACGCGCTCCGAGATCTCCTGCTTCTCATATTTATCATCAAGATGCGTAATGAATTCAAGCCTTGCGATGCGGACATGCTCGCGATCATTTGGATCAAGTTTACGGAGCCAACCCACATCTGGTGGTGTCGCGGCATCGTCAATATTATTTGCCGCTGTGCTATTATTAGGCGTGCGGAGTTTGAAAAGTGCGGCTACGAAAAAGCCACCGGTTAATGCCGCCGCAACAGCAATAAGAATCAACTTTCCGATGTCAGATGTTTGTCCGGGTAAAGCACCACTGGCAGAGCCCATGTTTACATTAAGGGTCAAATCAACAGTCGTCCCCGCTTTGAAAGTCTTTCCTGCAGTACTCTGATATATAAGATAAACGCCACCATGAATTTGTTCGCGTTTTGGTGCATCAAAAAACTTAGCATTCGGCGTAAAATTGATACCTTCAGGAACAAAAAAATAGAATTCTGTGGTGTCAAAATTCAAGCGGCGGGATAAATTCAGCTTGCTCTTTTCAACATGAAAGATATAATCATAATCTATCAGTGATTCGCCAGGTGGTAGTGGCGTAGTGAGAACGACTTCATTGGTGGCAGGATCTATCGTGAGTGCCTTCGTGGAACGTGACTGAAAACCTTCAGTCCGTATCGGGAGCGTTAAATGTAAACCGACTGTTTGCGTGCCGTGTTTCGTTTGGAAAGGCAGATCGCTCTGATTTACAATGCCGACTGCTTCAAACACTGTAACAGCCCCATCCGGTGCATGGTCTGGCGGTGGCGGTGCAATGACAAAACTGTGTGCTTTAATCTGAACTTGCGTTTTGTCATCTGTAAATGCCCCGATGTCGAAATTAAGGGTTATATTCGGAGCCCAAGTTGACAAAACAATATCTTTCTCCGTATAATCAGTGTCTTCATAAAGAGTAGCAACTGTGTAATGGACACTCGGATCAAGCGGTAAATCTCCAAAACGGTAATTCCCGTCTTCATCTGTTGTTGTTTCTTGTGTTTCAGCAATATCACCTTTGTGAATCGTGAGGATCATAGGATGTGCGACGAGCGGTTCCTGACGTTTTCTGTCAATAACTGTGCCTTGAATGTCACCAGGTGTTGCTGTTTGGGCATGAGAGTTAGGAAGCCAGAAAAGCGTCAGGGCAACTGCTAACAGGCTACCGATGCACGCCGAAATGACACATCGAACCTGTAGGTTGCCCCTTAAATTGCTGTATGAGAATGGGTTAATGTGCATATTACGTTCCACGTTGTTGTTTAAATCTCTCAATTTCTGCTTCTACATCCGACAAGGATTCCTCTTCAAGCTGCACGATAACGTGTGCGGTTTCTTGCAAGAGTCCCTCGCGTAATTCTTGGTAGTCGGTTTCCGAGAGTTTTCCGATCTCATAATCCTCATCAAGTTCTGCGAGTGCGGCGTAGCTGCGTTCACGTTCTTGGAAGAGGGTCTGCCGCCGTTCTTCGATTATATCCTCAGACATCTGAGAGTGTTGTGTCTTGGTTTTCGAGAAAATTGGGAATCCGAGATAAACAAGAAGCATGATTCCGAGGATTACCAGCCATAAAAGAACAAGAGAAGACATAAAAAACCTTTTTCAAAGTGTGTTATTTTGTGCGAGAAATTTCTATTTATTTTTCTTCTTTGTATTTTTCGAGTTCCGCTTCAACCTGTTTCAGGGTCTTATCAGCAACCTGTTGGTTTGATCCTTCAGGTCCGTTTGTTGTTGCGACCGGCTGCTGCTTTGATTTTCGTAGCACCACAAAAGCAACACCTCCGATGAGGACAAAAATGACAGCGGGCATAATATAAGCAATCAGATTAATGCCTTCCGCTGGCATAACCGCGTAAAATTGGGGTCCGTAGGTGTCAAGGTAATTGGTGCGGATTTGTTCGACTGTTTGCCCTGCCAACAGCTGATTGCTAAAATCGTCTTCAATCCGCTCTGCCGTACCGCACACACAGACTTCGATCGTTTCCCGTTCACAACCACAGTAACAGTAGACTGTGGTGAGCAGCTCCTTGAGTTGAGACTCAAATTGGGGATTTTCTGTGTTTTGGGATTCTGTCTGTGCTGTCGTAGTTGCGACGAAAAAGCAGGCAACGAGAAACACAGCAACCGACGCCAAACTAAAAATTAAAGCGGCGTTGAATGTTAAACTGTGCTCAAATTTTCCGACTTTCATAGTCTCGTCCCTATCTCATCAAACATCTCTACTGTGTTGAGACTTTTCAGCTATGGCGACAATCCCACCCAGCACCATGATAGCGACACCAATCCAGACGACACCAATCAGGGGATTGTGGTACACTTGAACATTCACGACATCTCCGCCATTAATATTCGGAGGCAGATCACCGAGAGCGATATATAGGTCATTCACACCAAAGTGGCGGATAGCAGATTCAATAGTATCCTGTTCTCCCTGTCCGGCTTTGAAATAGAAGTTGCGCGCCGGTTCCATTTTCCCGATCTGTTTACCGTTCTTTGCAATATCAAAAACGACACCCGCTCGATTATAGTTTGCGTACTCTTTCTGAAACGAGTCCGTCATAGTGAGTTCAAACGAACCCACCTCCATTGACTCCCCGAGTCTCATACTTTTAGATTCAAGTAGAAAGTAGCCTTTCGATCCCATAATACCTATGTAAAGGATCACAATCCCAATATGGATGATATAACCACCATATCGCCTTTTGTTGCGTTGGATGAGTAGGCTTAAGCCGTTGAGAAAGGAGATCTCCTGTCGTTTCGCCCGAAGTTTTGCGCCGCGATAAAATTCCGCAAAGATCGCCACAATTACAAAGACGCTAACAGAAACACAGAGCACCGAATAGATGGGAAATGTGTTGCCTTTTAATGCGAGAAATCCCCAAGTCAAGGCACCACTGATTAAACCGACAACAATCGGCACCAAAAACATACGCCGGAAGTTATTAGCGGTAATCTTCTTCCATGAGATAATGGGTCCTGCCCCTGTTAGGAAGAGAAGCAACAATCCGGGAATAATAACGACCTGATTGAAAAAGGCTTCAGGAACAGATGCCTTCTGACCATTAATCGCCTCAGAAATAATCGGCCATAACGTACCCCAGAGGATAATTAGTGTTAACCCGACGAGGAGCCAATTATTCAGTAGAAAGGCACTTTCACGCGAAAGGAGTGATTCAAGACGATTCACACTTTTGAGTCGTTTCCAACGAAAAATAATAAGTCCGATAACGCCAGCCGTCGAAGCTAAGATGAAGCCGAGAAAATACCCACCGATGTCAGATTGTGCGAAGGCATGCACCGATGAAATAATTCCGCTTCGCGTGATAAAAGTTCCCAGTAATGTGAATTGGAAGGCAAGGGTGATAAGGAGAATGTTCCACAATTTGAGCATACTCCGCTTTTCTTGTATCATCACGGAGTGTAGATAAGCGGTGCAGAGGAGCCACGGCATAAACGAGGCGTTTTCAACAGGATCCCATGCCCAGTACCCGCCCCAACCGAGTTCGCGATATGCCCAGTTGCCACCGAGCGTAATACCAATGGTCAAGATAATCCAAGAGAAGAGTGTCCACCTGCGCGATCGAAGTATCCAGTCGCTTCCAATTCTACCAGATGCGAGTGCACCGACGGCAAACGCGAACGGTACCGTCAGACTAATCCAACCGATATATAAGGTCGGCGGATGGAATGCCATACTCGGGGTTTGGAGAAGTGGATTCATACCGGCACCATCGGGTGCCATCTGTCCATTAGGGAATCGGGCGAGTGGATTGTAAACACCTTCAATTAGTCCTGTGACGAGGACAATAAAGAAGAGTTGTACAACAACAATGGGAATCAGGGCGTAATCTGCGAGGGTATCATGCGTTTCTTTATTATATCGGTGGTTTTGCCAGACGACAATCACACCAGCAAGTGTAAGTAGCCAGAGCCAGAACAGGAGTGATCCAGACATCCGACCCCAGAGTGCTGTGATTTTATAGAGGAGGGGTTGTGCTGCGCTTGATACCTCAACAACATAGCGCATCGAAAAATCGTTGGTTACAAAACCGTATATCAATGCCCCCGTTGCAATACTAATAAGGATGAAAGTACCAACAACAGCGTTTCTGCCGCTTCGCACAGCGTTTTGATTTCGCGAGCGGAGTCCAATGCTTAAGAAAACAATCGCCCACAAGCCAGAAAGCACAGAGAGATATATGGCAGCTTGTCCAATTTCCGCAGTCATGCGTGTCCGTGCCTCCCCATTTTTGATAGCAAGTTAAAACTTGCGAGCTGCGTCAAAAAGGCGTTTTTGAACATATTGTAAGTGTGTTGTGTATCATTTATTTACTGAGAAATGTAGGAAGTTTCATCTGTGGGTGTGGCGCTCTCCGCTCCTTCATATTTTGAGGCGCACTTCGTCATGAGTTTAGAAGCGATAATGAGATTCTGCGTTGCATCGTATCTACCTTCGACGAAAACGCTGCCACCATCGGTGAAGTTATCGGGTTTAAGCCTGTCCTTATAAATCACATTGACCGTCGCTGAACTTTCGCGGTCGCGTACGGCGAAAGTAAGTTCAAAATTGGCGGTGTCCCATTTGGAACTACCCTCCGAAATGAGTCCATCAACTTGGACGAGTTGATTATCCATTTTTCCCTTATCTTCCACAAGTAAAGCAGGCGTGAAATGCCGTATACTCGTCTTTTTAAGCACAGCAAACCCCAGAAATACCATACCAATCAGCAAAATGATGCTTGCGGCGGCGATTTTAAGTCTTTTCTGATTTGGCACCTGAACATCCTCCATTAATGCGAGTCGGGCGTAGCGATAATTAACCACACCGACAAATCAAATTCCACTCTTTAAAATAATACTTGATTTTACATTCAAAATCAAGTTAAAATAGAAGAAAATCAGAAATGGTTGCAGAATCCTGCGCAAAAAAGCGGGCAAATTCACTGTTTTCCAAAACAATTGCGCCACATAATTTTCTGACTAATCACAAACGGAAAGAGAACTGTGTGGAAATTCTCGATCCTCATAAACGCCTTTAGGAAAAAACCATGAAACTGAACTGGCAACACCATCCTTGGGCAGGTGTATTTCCTGCGACACTTTGTCCTTTTCATGAAGATGAATCCATTGACGAAACCGGACTACGTCAGTATATGCGGGAACTCGCGAGTGTCCCTGGAATAAAAGGTGTCGTTTGTAACGGACACACCGGCGAAATTATGTCCCTCCGCCTGCATGAAAGACAACGGGTTACACAGATCACCGCTGAAGCTGTCGGGGACCTGGTTAAAGTTGTTTCAGGGGTGAGTGCGGAAGGCAGTCTCCCAGCAATTGACGATGCACTTGCGGCGAAGGAAGCCGGAGCAGATGCTATTCTTTTAATGCCTGCGCATCACTGGCTACGTTTCGGGAGAACCCCGGAAACCGCAGTCGGATACTTTCAAGATGTCGCTGAGGGTGCGGATATACCGATCATCGTTCACCAATATCCGGCATGGACAAAGGCAGGATATAGTCTCGAAGAGATGTTAGAGATGGTGAAGATCCCACAGGTCGTTTGTATTAAGATGGGTACCCGCGACATGGCGCGCTGGCGATGGGACTATGAACAATTAAAAGAAGCTGCGCCGGATATTCCTGTCCTGACCTGCCACGATGAATACCTACTGGCTTCACTCCTTGAAGGCAGCGACGGTGCGCTCATCGGCTTTGCAGGCTTTGTGCCAGAGTTGATGGTAGATGTAGTTCACGCCGCTCTCAACGACGACCTTCTCGGAGCCCGCAAAGCACGGAGTCAGGTGGACGCTCTGGCGCGGATCGTCTATAATTTCGGCGAACCGAGCAGTGACGCCCATCAACGGATGAAATGTGCGCGTTGGTTGATGGGTAGATTTCCGTCAATGACCATGCGCCGCCCGCTCCGCCAATTGTCCACCGCTGAAATAGACAATATCCGAACTCGACTTGAGGCGACCGGTTATCAGTGTATTAATTAGGTTTGGTTAGAAGCGCTATTATTGCTTGATTCGGGTGCTGTACGCAGCTGGAGGGATCGAATGTCACGTCTAAAATACGCTTTAATCGGTCACGGTAGACGCGGTGCAGCACATCTGTCAACAGCCGCTACCCTTCAGGACACCTTTGATGTTGTTGCCGTGTGCGATGCGCATCAAGAATCCGCAGAGGCGGGTGCCGCGAAACCCGGCGTTAAAGCCTACACCGATGTCCGCAAACTTGTTGACGAAATATCTCCAGATGTCTGTGATGTCGTCGTCCCTGCGCCCCTGCATCATATCGTTTCTTGTTATCTTTCCCGACGTGGTATTCCGCACAACGTGGAGACGGGTCTCGCGCCCACGCTCGGTTTGATGGATATGATGATCGCTGATGCTGCCGAAAATGGTGTGAAGCTTCAGACCTCGGAGAATTTTCCCTTTGTTCCTGTGGAACAGTTTGTGTGCAAACTCATACAGGAAGGTGTAATTGGGAAAGCGCACAAGTGCTATCGGCTTTTTTCCACGACAGGATACCACGGGCTTGCTGCGATACGATGTCGGATGAACGCTGCTCCGAAGTCTGTTAGTAGTATAGGACACACGATGCCTGTCACGCCTTACGTTGATAGGGCAAAACGGGACTTCAATCGGGAAAACCTTGAATTTTACGCCGTTGACTTTGAAAACGGTGGGCTCGGCATCGCGATGGTCGGGAACAAGAATGGATGCCTCGGACGGAATAAACTCGTTGGTTTTGAGACGTGTGGCGAACGCGGCACAATCATTACCAACGGAAATCAAGGGGCTTCGGGTGGAGAGACGGTCAATGTTTGCACAGATGAGGATCTCTCCAAGAACGCAGGAAAGGCACAGACCTACGAATTTCAGAGAGAGTATAGTGAGAACGGCACGCTGCGTCGCATTTTTGTAGAACTTCCATCATCGTTAGGTGGCACTGTTGAGTGGGTAAATCCTTACGAGCGGACGAGCATACCGGAGAATGGTATCTCATTGGCGACGATGCTCGACGGTATCGCTCGTGCGGTCCGAGAAGATACGCAACCGCTTTGGACGGGAGAAATGGGTAGGGCAGACCAAGAGATGGTTATCGCCGCACACCGATCTATTCGGACGAATCGCCAACCGATCCAACTTCCGCTTCAGCCAGATGCTGATGAAGAGGATGCATTCGACCGCGATTTTGAGGCGCAATTCGGTGTCCACCCCCGCGAAAATATCGAAAAGGCGTTGCAGGTTAATTTTAAGGCGCGTTAGTTAGCGCGAAGATTCTAATACTTTCAGACTGCTAAAACAGAGGTGAAAATGCAAGAAGTTAAAATTGGATTTATTGGATGCGGTGGCAACGCGAATGGGCACATGAATCGATTAGCCGAAATTGAAGGTGCACGTGTTGTGGCTGTATGTGACGTTCAAGCTGAACGCGCACAGAGTGCTGCGGAAAAACATAATGCGGATGCTTATACCGCACACCCAGCCTTACTCGAACGCGATGACTTGGATGCAGTCTATCTGAGTCTTCCAGTCTTTGTCCACGGGCAACCGGAACTCGACGTTATAGCGCGAGGTTTACCGTTCTTGGTAGAAAAGCCAGTTGCCATCAGTATGGAAATCGCTCGTGAGATTGAAGCGGCGGTAGCGAAAGCGGGACTAATGACCTGCGTCGGTTATCAGTTGCGATATCTCGGTTCGACGCGGATAACGCGGCAGATCCTGCAGGAAAGAACGATTAACATGATCATTGGTAAATACTGGTGCAGCACCGGACATGGTGACCCGAACGCATGGCTTCGACAAATGAACAAATCTGGCGGTCAACTTGTCGAACAAGCGACACATACGATTGACATGATGCGTTACATGGGTGGGGAAGTAGAAACCGTCTATGCCATGCAGGCGAACCGGTTTCTCAAAGAGACGGATTGTCCTGATGCCAATAGTGTCTCGCTCCAGTTTGCGAGTGGTGCCGTAGGTTCGTTGACCGCTACTTGGGCTTATGCAGGTGACTGGTCAAACGCGAATATCCTCGATTTGCTGTATGAGGGAGAACTATTGAATTGGAATCCATCAAGGGTCTCCGTACAGGAAGATGGCGAATGGGTAGATAAAACAGCACCAGGTCCGACAATCGATGACGTTTTCGTCGAAGCAGTCCGAAGCGGTGATGCCTCCCCAATCCTGAGTCCTTATAGCGATGCGGTTAAAACGCTCGCGATCTCGCTCGCGGCAAACCAATCTGCACAAGAGAACAGACCGATAGACGTTTCGTCAATTTTATAAGCGGACGTTCTAAGCACGCCGAGAAGGAGGAGGTCATGTCCGAACCCACTAATGCCTCACCAAAATATCGCGTAGCAATCGTTGGCTGTGGCGGTATATCACATGCACACGCCAAGGCTTGGCGAAATCTGCCAGAAATTGAAATCGTAGGTGCCTGTGATGAGAAGTTTGAATCGCTTGCCCGTTTCGCTACCGAGTATAATGTCGAGAATACTTACAACGATCTCCGACAGATGCTGGAGAAACAGCAACCCGACTTCTTAGTGATTGCGACGTGGCCATCCAGTCATCTCAAAAATGTCCTGGAAGCAGTACGGTGTGGGGTTAAAGGTATCCTTGTTGAAAAACCGATTGCTATTAATAGCACACAATTGGAACAGATGATTCAGGTTACAGCGCGCGCCAATATTCTGTTGATGGAAGCGTTCATGTATCGACATCATCCTTTGACGCTCGCGGTGAAGCAGAAGATTGAGGAAGGGGCAATTGGAGAGGTGCGCTATGCACGCTCCAGCTTTTCGACAGGACTCACAGACCGTCAAAATTGGCGATTAAGAGGCGATCTCGGTGGCGGTGCTGTTATGGATTTAGGGTGCTATAGCATTAACATCATGCGCTATCTTGTTGGGCGAGAACCACAGTCGGTCTGGGCAACAGGTAAGTTTGAACCGATTAACACTGTGTGGGAAACCCTCATTGGGACCTTGGACTTTGGGGATGGGGTTACTGGACAATTGGATTGTAGTTTCGGTTGGACATGGCGTGAATGTTATGAGGTGGCTGGCACAGACGGGACGCTCTTTGTTCAGAGCGCGTGGGGCAATTCAGAAGGGGAATCGCATTTTACAGTGAACGGTGAAATTTTTAGTGTTAGTGGAGTGAATCCGTATGCGGCTGAGATTCTGGATCTATGTCAAGCAGTGGAAACTGGTACGGCAACTCACTTACCGATAACCGACGCGCTTGGAAACATGCGGGTCATTGATGCATTGCACGAATCCGCCCACACTGGTCAGCGAATCGCCTGCCGTCCGATCAAATCGGAATAGCAAAATTGTCAAAGTTTAGCGTGTTGTTTTAATACCTACATTAAAGGTGAGTTCGACTCAAGCCCGGCTTGTTGGGTTTTGCTGGATTTATCTACAGGAATGATTCATTGAAGATGGAAATACTCCGGTATAAGTTGGGTATTTTTGGTCATTCACCGCTCAACCCAACCTACGTCTGAACTTAATTTACAGACATAGCACTCTAATGAAGTCCAAGGCGCGATTTGGCGGAATTCGGGGTTACAAACCCCTCCCACAATGTGAATATCACTTTAATCACTTTGTTGAAACGTCCAAAACTTATTAGTAGCAACTTGGGTTACGGAGAATAAAAAGATGTTGTGTCTATTGTAGAGCATAGACCTTCCTACGCAAGGATAAAAGAATTATGTTTGAGAAAATGATGAAGTACCCCATTGAGGTCTTTCAAGAGGGAAATTTTTCGTTTGGGGTGCCTCTGCCGGGACTCTTGATAGCGGTGCTTCTTGTTGCACTTTTTGCGGCTACGATATGGGCATACCGTAGTACGCAGGGACGCACCCGACGCGGTTTTCGAGGTCTTCTCATTTTTCTCCGTGCCGTTGTCCTCTGTTTCCTTGCCTTCTGTTTGCTTAAACCGTTCCTCACAATTTACCAGACAAGCCCTGATGATTCCTATTTGTTAGTGATGGTGGATCAGTCCAAAAGTATGCAGATTACTGATTCGCCCGATGCTACGACCCGATTGCATCGTGCTAACGAACTACTCTTTGGAGAGGGAGACGGACTCCTTGAAAAACTAGACGCCAAATTTAAAGTGCGGCTTTTTGAATTTGATACAACGTCAAAACGGATTCCGAGCGAAGCATTGAAGCGCGCAGACGGCGAAAACACGGATATTCCACAGGCGATCAACGAGGCACTCGATGATCTGCAGGGAATTCCACTTTCCGGAGCCGTGCTATTGACAGATGGCGCGGACAGAAGTGGTACGGACATCACAAAATTTGCGATGCAAATTCGTGAGCAGAAACTTCCTATCCATACAGTTGGTATCGGTTCAGAAGCGGGCAATCCGGATCTGGAAATCGTTAAAGTAGATGTACCTCGAAGCGCAGAGGAAGATTTTCCAGTGGAGATGTGGGTGACCCTGAAACGGAAAGGATTCAATGGCAAAAAAGTTAACGTTCAATTAACGAGCAACGGACGTATACTGAAAACAGAGTCCGTTGACATGGATAAAGGCACCTCTTGGATGGGGCAACTCCGTGTAACTGAAGATCCATCAGACACAAAAACAGAACGTGTATCGCTCAGGTTCACGCCCCAACAAGCAGGCACCCAAAGATTTGAGGTTCATGCGGAGTTGGGAGAAGTGGAGTCGGTACCCCAGAATAATACGAAGACATTTTTACTGAAGGTAGCACCCACCAAACGTGTAAAAATTCTATTTGTTGATGGCAAACCGCGTTCTGAGCTTGGCTTTATAAAGCGTGCTCTTAAAAACGACCCGAACATCCAGTTAACCGATCGGTTTTTGACAAACATCTCGACCGATAAACAGCTTTATGGGGGAACCCGTTCCGAAGCATCACACACCTTTGGCTTTTATCCAGATGAAAAGGAGATGCTTTTCGATTTTGACGCGATTATTTTAGGCAACGTTGATGCGTCCGAATTTACCCGCGCGCAATTAGAGAATACGCTTGAATTTGTTCGCACTCGAGGTGGTGGTCTACTCATGTTAGGAGGTTCCAGCTCTTTAGCGAACCACGAACTCTCTGGGGCTTATATTAACACACCGATCGCCCAATGTCTGCCAGTAGAATTGGAACTCGGTTCACCGCCAGCACCGTTAGCACCGAGACGACGCGGTTCGCAGTCCAGCGAAAATGAGGGGTATAAATTACAATTGACACCGGACGGGAAAGTCGAAACCCTGATGGCATTGGCAAATAGCCCTATAGAAAACGCAGAACGCTGGATGCGTCTTCCGACGCTTATGGGTTACAGTAAAGTAAAACGTGCGAAAGCAGGTGCACTCGTTCTCGCTGAACATCCGACAGACCGGAATGAATTCGGCAACCGAATTCTTATTGCAACGCAGAATTACAATGCCGGACGCGTCATGGTGTTTACACCTCACACCTCATGGCGATGGCGGATGCACACACCACACGAAGACGATAGTTATGAAAGATTTTGGCGACAGGTCGCTAAGTGGTTAACAACGGCACCGAAGGAACATATTAAACTTGATATTGCGAAAACAGCCTATTCCTTGAAAGAGCCGGTGGTAATTGAGGTTACCGCCACAGATCCACAGTTTGAACTAACAAACAACGCAAAACTCCGTGCGGTTGTGGTTGATGAAACAGGGAAACGCAAAGAGATAAAACTTGAGCAAGTCCTCGGCAAAGACGGATTCTATACAGCGCGTTTTATCCCGAATCGATATGGTGAATACACTGTCACTGCTACTGGCACTCTTAATGGTGAAAACCTCGGGGAACAACAAAGCCTATTTGAAGTAAGGACCTCTTACGCCGAATTTAGTAACGCTGAACTCAATACGGCTTTTCTCAAAACACTTGCTGAAGGCAGCGGCGGGGAATATTATAGTATTGAGAAGGCACCACAACTCGTAAACCAGATTCCGCTTGTCGAGAGTGCGACGTCAAAGATTACAGACGTAGATATTTGGGATATGCCCCTAATTTTCGGTGCTGTTATTGCACTACTTGGGTTTGAGTGGTTCTTAAGAAAACGCGGCGGTCTTGTGTAACCAAAGTCTGAAAATTAAGATTGAAAAGGAGAGCTATGAGCTACAAAAGCGTCATGTTTGTCATCGCTGACGATTGGAGCCGCATCGCGAAGTGTTACGGGAACGATATTATCCGAACCCCGCACATTGATGCATTCGCAGAACGTGGTGTCGTGTTTGACCACGCATTCTGTACAAGCCCATCTTGTGCTGTGAGCCGGGCGTGTATCCTTACTGGACAACACAGCCACACGCATGGACAATATGGACACTGCCACGGCATTCACGGATTTCGCACCCATGAGCACATGCAATCGGTGCCGAAAATCCTGAAAACACATGGCTTTGCTACAGCGTGCATCGGAAAGAAACACGTTGAACCTGCTACTGTCTACCCCTTTGATTTTGAGCCGAAAGTCGATGGGAGGAGTCCAGCAGACATGGCAGCGAAGGTGAATCAATTCCTTACTGATAACGCAGATAAACCTTTTTATCTCCATATCGGCAGCAGCTACCCACATCGTGCAGGTAAAGGTTTCGGAAATGACCGTACGCATGCCGGTATTCAGCCCAGCTCCTACAGTCCCGATGAAATAATTGTACCGAACTTTCTGCCGGATGTCCCAGCTGTGCGTGAAGACCTGGCGGACTATTATGAAAGCGTTTCACGATGGGATGCCGTAGTGGGTGCAGTATTGGACGCGCTTGACGCTTCTGGACGGGCAGACGAAACCCTTGTTTTCGTTACAACAGATCACGCGATGCCGTTTCCGGGTGCCAAGGCATCAAGTTTCGACAGCGGACACCACTGTCCACTGCTTATCGGGAGTCCTACGCAACAAAAACGTGGCTTCCACAATCAGGCACTCGTCAATTGGGTAGATTTCTGTCCAACGATGCTGGATTGGTGTGGCGTTGCGCACCCTGATGGAGGAGACGCGCTTCCAGGCAAGTCGATTCTTTCCGTCCTTGAAGACGACAGTGCACAACCCGGGAACGGTGAATGGGAGGGAACTTATTTTTCCCACTGTTTCCACGAGGTAACCAACTACTATCCGTATCGCGTGTTGCGCGGTAGGCGGTATAAGTACGTCCGCAATCTGGCGTATCAATTGGAGACACCGCTCCCCAGCGATCTGTTCCGATCAATTTCATGGACAGCCGTACGGAATGATAATGTACAACAACTCGGTGAACGGCAGCGAGCGGACTTCTTACAGCAAGGTCGTGAGGCACTGTTTGATATAGAAAACGATCCAGCAGAATCGCGGAATCTTATCGACGTGCCAGCGTTGCAAGACGTTGCCAACGAGATGCGCCAAAAGGTTATCGATTTCAGGCAGAAAACCGAGGATCCGTGGCTTGAACAGTCCTTTCAGGAAGGCGAAACGCAGCCCTTTTTTTAACAGCGGTCAGCGGTCAGCGGTTAGCAGTCATTATTACTATGCAAAACTACGATTTAGAAGCGATGAATGCCCGTATCCAAGCGGATAGCGGTCTTGTACAACAGATTCTCACAGAGACGGGAAAAATTATCGTTGGGCAAAGCGAGTTGCTGGAAGGGCTGCTAATTGGGTTGCTCTGTAATGGGCATATTCTACTTGAGGGCGTCCCTGGATTGGCAAAGACAACCGCCGTGAGCGCGCTTGCCCAAACGATTGACGCTTCCTTCAACCGCCTGCAGTTCACACCTGATCTGCTGCCAGCAGACCTCGTCGGCACACTTATCTACGATCAGCAGAAGGGCGACTTTTATACGAAAAAGGGACCTATTTTCGCCAACGTTATCCTTGCGGACGAAATAAACCGTGCGCCTGCCAAAGTCCAAAGTGCGCTCCTTGAAGCGATGCAGGAACGACAGGTCACGATTGGGGGTACTACCTATCCACTTGACGATCCGTTCCTCGTCTTGGCAACCCAAAATCCGATTGAACATGAAGGCACTTATCCGCTACCGGAAGCACAGGTGGATAGATTTATGTTAAAAATTAAGGTTGACTATCCGTCGCATGCGGAGGAATTGCAGATCCTCCGAAGAATGACAACCGAAGAGATTCCGTCTATTCAACGCGTAATTTCCCCGGAAGATATTATTCGATTCCGCGAGGTCGTCCGCAGTATCTATATGGCGGAACAGTTGGAAAATTATATTGTAGATCTTGTGTGTGCGACACGCACACCGGAAGCGTATCAGTTAGAAGAACTGAGTACACTGATTGAATACGGGGCATCACCGCGTGCGACCATCTTTCTTGCTTTTGCTGCAAGAGCGCGAGCGTTCCTCTCCAAACGTGGCTACGTCACCCCTGAAGACATCCATAAGGTCGGGATGGATGTACTAAGACACAGGGTTATCATCAGCTACGAAGCGGAGGCGGATGGACGCGATGTTGAGAGCATCATCTCGCAGGTGTTTGCGAAGATTGAAGTGCCTTAGAAAACATTTACTCCTGCGTGTGTCCAGCAACAGCTGATGCACGAGCACCAACACCAAGTACCGCTAAAAATCCCTCAGAATCCGCATGGTCGAAGTCACCGATCGCTTCCATAGATGCGGTCTCCTCGGAGTAGAGTGAGTGTGCTACCCCACCTGCGGCGTGGAATGCGATATTTCCTTTGTAGAGTGCTACCGTAATAGTCCCACTCGCCAAATCTGTCAGCGGTTGAATCGAAGCCAGCAGTGCCTGCGTAGCAGCATCAAACCAATAGCCTTGATAAATCTGCTCAGCGATTGTAGCAGCGACGCCATCAAAGTGTCGGCGCGCCCGTCTATCTAAAATCAGTTGGAGCAGATACTCGTAGCACTTCCCAAGCAATTCCATCCCTGGAGACTCATAGACCCCGCGGCTCTTAATCCCGACAAATCGGTTTTCAACGGTATGAATGCCGATACCGATACCGTTGCGTCCACCAACGCGGTTTGCCTCCAATAGACTCTGGAGTGGGGTAACGGGACTTCCGTTGACCTCAACAGGTGTTCCCCGTGCAAAAGTGACGGTAAAGTGCTCAGCATCATCAGGGGCATTTTTCGGATGGACTCCCATACCTGGACTAATAAATCCTGCCGGAGTTTTTAGAGATTCGAGTCGTCCTGCTTCATGTGTGAGTCCCAAAAGATTTGCATCTGTTGAGTAAGGTTTCTCGTGTGTAGCGGTAATCGGGAGGTTATGCGCTTGGCAGAAGTCTATCATCTCTTTTCTGCCGCCGAAGTGTTTGAGGAATTCAGGATCTCGCCACGGGGCATAGACATCAAAGTGCGGATTGAGCATATTGGTAGCGAGTTGAAACCGGACCTGATCGTTGCCTCTGCCGGTTGCGCCGTGTGTTAAAATGGAGACGTCGCGCTTTTCCATTTCGGGCAGGAGTGCTTTCACTGTAACATGCCGTGCGATGCCTGTTGTATTCCAATAGCCGCCTTCATACATCGCCTGAGATTGAACGAGGCGAATCCCCGCTTCCGCCAGTGCGTCTTTCGCGTCTATAATAATAGCGTCTTCGGCACCACATGCCAACATTCGATCCCGAATTTCGGAAACGTCCCGTTCGTCAGGTTGTCCGAGGTCAGCCGTAAAGCAAACGACGCTGACGCCGTTATCAACCAACCATTTGGTGATGGTGCAACTATCTAAGCCGCCTGAAACAGCGGCACCCACTGTTTTTCCTTTTAATGTATCAATATTCAAAGTAGTCTCCAAGGTATTGTGTTTAATTATGACGGAATTATATCACTTTTTGTCGCAGCATGCAAACCAATATTGAGACGTTCAACAAAGATGTATTGATAATTTATCTTATTTTAAGTATAATGGTTTCAATGGTACGATAGCACCCGCTCCGTCTGGGGCAACGCACCTGAGAAGAGGAAGGAAGCGAGATCTTTCTTCGTCCGACCTATCACAAACAGCGTTAGGTTCGCATTTTTCACACAACTCTCTCAAGTCGTTTTTTAAGTTCGTAAAAACTCGATACCGTATGTTCTCTATGGAGATTTTCCTACATGGAATCTGTGAAGGATATTATCCAGCAGTGCCATGAACGGCGACGAAAGGATCTGCAGCAGCGGGAGACGATTGTCTCACCCACGTTGCACGGTGAGTACCCTTACCACTATATTGTTTATTGTGCACATCGGTATCCGTTGCTTTTGCATGACCTTGAACAGGCAGATATTTCATTTATGCCGATTGGACAGGCACCATTTGATCGAGGTCCAGCGTATCGTGGTGGCAGTCGTTTCTTAAGACGACAACGCACGCTCGACTGGAGCCCGAGGCGATGGTTTTCGTCGTGGGGTATTCAGGTTTATACAGGAACGCCATCTGCACGCGAGGAAACTAACTGGCATGATATCGAGTTCACCTACA
Source organism: Candidatus Poribacteria bacterium (assembly GCA_958295815.1). Classification (GTDB taxonomy): domain Bacteria; phylum Poribacteria; class WGA-4E; order WGA-4E; family WGA-3G; genus WGA-3G. The sequence goes on from OY282374.1 coordinate 4,454,988, forward strand.
GAGCAATTCGAGACGCACCTGATGCCGTCGTTGCGTGTGTGGATGCTCTCGTTAACGCTGTTATGAACCCGCTACTCACCTTACTCAAGGGTGGAGGCTTGCGGTTTTCGTGTCGAGTGCCGGACTATCTTCATTCAAACACAATGGACGCGAGGCAGTATGTTCATAAGCACCGACCTGACATAGATCATCCTCGTGATCGAGATGTCTACGTAGACATCGTTGGGGATAAAGGCTACAGCCGCTGGGATGCCCGTTACGAGATTCTTAAGGGCAACCTATTAGATCCGCCTATCATTTCTAAAGACGTGCTTTTTGCGTTTCTCGATGTCTTGCGAGAGTTACTACATGAACCCGCCCCGGCATCAGAATTAGACACGACAAATGAAGTGATCGTGGATACACAGGATTGGGACGATTTCGCTGCTATAGAATCATTAGAAGCAGAGCAAGTTGTGAATGAAAGTATCCTTGCAGTACGACGTGGGAAGCTTTCTCCGATTGGCATAAAACGACCAAGACCGTTTCTTGAAAACGTGGAACACACTGAGTCGGAGGATGAGAGGAATCTCTCCGAAGGGGAAGAACGCATTCTTGGGGTCGTCACGGGTCCCATAAGCACTGAAAAGAGACGTAAGATCGAAGCCACGTTTCTCGATACCACCCCTATATGCGTCAACTCTAATACGGTTTCTGACGCCGAGAATGCAGAGCAGTACTACAAACATCAGGGGGTTACCGTCGGGCGTTGGAAACCGAGAAACTATCGCTGGGAACAGGTAAAGGCGATACCGATTGCTGAACGGATACAGAACCCTTTTGCGCATGAGAACGTCTGCGAAGATGCTGAAAGATGTGATGCGTTAGAGCAGAAAGGCGGTGATCCAAATAAAAGTATCTGCCCGAGTTGTCCTGTTTATGAGGCGTGTCAAGCGCGCGGTTATCTTTCGCAATTCGAGACGCTCAAGGAGAAGCAAGTCATTGTATCAGAGATTCCGAACCTTTTTCTGGATCGGCGGTATACAGCGTTTGTTGATGCGTTGATTGTTCCAAATCGAATCTGTATTATAAATGATTTTGAATCCCAACTCGCTAAACTCTTTTCAGAACATCATCTGTCAATCGAAATTCTTGAAGGCTGGCTCATTAATTGGAGTGGTGCAGTGTTGGGTGAATTCGCGAAAACAATGCTGAACGCAATTAGGATCACAGACAGTCAACATGGCGATATTGCTAAGCGGATTCGCACCGTTGTTCAGGCGTTTGAAGGGTTTGAAGATAGCATTATTCAACAGATGTGTCAGGTAAATTGTACAGGCAAAGATGGCAGCAGGGTCGCAATAGATATTGATAGTGCGATCGAGTTTGGGACTTTGGATATATCGACCTCAGAAATCATAGAGAAGTCCACAAATGTGTATCGCGACCCGGAGTGGACGCTATGGCATCAGTTGAAGACATTCTTTGCGTATTACACGCGCGACATGGATGCTCCAATGTTTGTTGACGACGGGATTTTACGGTTCTGGTTACCGCCGAAAATTCATCAAGAGATTCAGGAACTAGTGTTTATATCGCCAACGTTCTCGGAAGATTGTTTCAAAGAAGTGTTTCCTGAAGAGACTGTTTCGGTCAGGCGGGTTAAACCACAGGAGATATCGCTTTCAGGAAACAAGTCTTTTCAGCTGCGGAGCGCGCCGCATATCTCCTATGCCATCGCAAACTACGAGGTTAATTGGGATGTGTTTAGCCTTTCTGAAATTGCGAGTCGCTTTTTTCGCGGTATCTATCAAGAAATGAATCGGCATCCGGATCGCAATCATGTCATTATCTCGAGCACAAGCGCGGTGCACATGTTGAAAAATGTATTTGATAAGGTTATCAGCTACCACGATCTCATCAAAGACACCCCGGCACACCCTGAGGATTTGCGATCTACTTTTGAAGATACTAACGTTTACTACGACCGCATCAGGGTTCTACGATCCATCTTTGAATCCGCTAACGTTGTCTGGATCGTTGGCACGCCTTATTGGCCCCCAAAATTCATCTGGGAACAAGCGAAAATATTGTTTGGAAATCAAGTGGAGCCCTTAAATTATAACTTGACAATGAATCCTTATCAATTTGAAGATGAACGGGTACAAGAACTCTACGAACAGAATGCCGTGGGTGTCCTGGCACAGATTATCCGTATTGCTGGATTTAATGAGGCACCAGATAAAACGCTGATCCTCAACACGCCGTTGCGGATTCCCTCTATCACCGATGCACCAGAGACGGAATTGTTTGATTGGGAAGACTTTGAGATCGCTAATGGGTTGGATGAACTTTCAGAAACGATTCGGATACGCGAGGATCACGAGGCAGAATACGCGAACATGGACGCGTCTTGGAGTCGGAAACGCGTTGAATATTTGCTTGGTGTCTCTAAGGCACAAGCGAACCGCATCTTGATGAGACTGAGGGGCAGTAAACTCGAGCGTGTCCCATTTCACGCCCAGATTTTCGAGCTGCTCTCGGATGGAGAGAAAACAACATCTCAAATCGTTGAATCGATTCAGGGAAATCCGGGGTCCATTAAAAATGAACTCACACATCTTGTAGAAACAGGTGAGATTGTGAGGGTCCGACGCGGTGTTTATGCGTTAGCATAGTCAGAAACTCCCCTTTCAAAACTCATTTTTTGCACAAAATTCAAAAAAACAAGGCTTTTTCTTCCAAAAATTGTATTTTTCATACAAAAAATGCATTTTTTTCTTGCAAAAGTGAATTAATTTGTGTATAATCTTAAACATGACTGAAATCCACCTATACATAATACGTCATTATGATTACAGTCATATAGAATTCATACTGAAATCCATTCATACCTACATTCATACTTTTCCATGATTTCAGTCATACAGAATTCAACAGAAGATTTCGGTAGAGTGCGGAGAGGATGCTTTAGAGGAGCTCTCCTCTCTGCCTCTGCTGAAATACTACGACTGCCTTTCAACCCTCCCTCAAGCCACTTGGATAAATATCCCCTCGCATGCTTAACAGATAGAAATATTTGTTGAATCCATCAGGAATTACCCAATGCGCTACGAAATGTGCTGCTACAAACCATGCCGCTTTCGAGAAACAGACGTATTAGGCGGCTATTTATAGTCAGGAAACGCCTTATTGCCTGTCTGCGTAAGTTCTAAACGTTGTTGTCGTCCATCTTGTGTTGGATTTGTAGGTTATCGTCGAAGAGAAGGGTGCTTAGTTCAAATCGGATGTTCATACCTGCAAAATTATCATATATTCTTACTTTTATCCAGATGCCCATAGGTTGGGCAAACAATAAAAATTTATTTTGGAATAATCTCGACTCTTATTGAAACACCAAGACGTTCAGCAATCCTGTCAAGACATGCCTTTTTGTGTTCGTTTCTTAGATCTCTTGATATATAATACCCTCCCACTTTATAGAACACCCGGCTGCTTGAAGATAACTGAAACCGTGAAATAAGCATATTGTTGTCATCTACACTTAAGACACGTTCCGGACCGAGTCTAAAAATCACCTTTTCTACAGTATCCGCTGCTATAGGGCACGCAATAATTTCTCCATCGGGCATCGTGACCCGAAGTCGTTATGTGGGTTGTTCATACAATTTCCCTTCCTATATTCATCCAAAGATGGTAAAGTTTTCAACATTCATAGGTCAGTTTTTTGCTTTTCAAATGCCATTATGAAGTTGAGTGTGAGCATAAGGCTCCTAAAAAATCTTATTCATATCAACAGGAAAATCTGTGTTTTTCAATTCTTGCCCCAGTTTCAATTTCCAATCTTCACCATCCATGGACACATAGATTACACCATCAATATCTGAAGGTTTCTCTATTTTCCCTTTGAAGAGCGGACATACTCGTTCACGTCCCAATTTTCCCATGAAATATCCGAGTTCAAAAACAACATTCTGTCGGGCTCTCGGTTTGTGCTCGTACTCAATCTTATTTTTTAGACCGCCAATATCATCAGGTGTGAGCAAAACGACTGCAAAGCCTGCCTTGTCAGCGTATTTTTCAAGTTTCTCAATTATTGTTTGTGATCCACTAGGTTGCTCGTGAAGGATAGTTGCCTTTAAGCCCAATTTCTCTAGGAACCTCGCGACAGTTTCCTTAGCCCCATCGTCCTGCCCGTGTACAATAAACACTTCGCTGCCAAAGACAGACGGATGAGTGTCTGATAGTTCATCATACAACTCAAGCTGCTCAAAGATCCCCTCTAGATTGGTAACCTCGTAGGATACATCTTTTCGGTACCAACCTATTTCATCATTCAGGGCAGGATTTGTCCATCCAACAAAAACAGGAAATCCCTTGTATTTATCTGCTATTGAAGAATTATCAAATAGTTTAGACAAGAGCGTTTTATTGTACCCTGACCATTTTTTAAACTCAGATTTAGCCTTGTTCAATTCAGTTTTTGAATCTATCTGCCGATCACGAAGCAGTTGTCCCTCGTTAATTCTCTCTTGTATTTTCTTTTTTGCTTCTTCTCTACTCACAAGTAACTTTGGATGAACTTTCTCCTCCATAGTTTCTCCTCTATTTCACCATTTATTGATCTATTGGATGAAAGCAATATGATCCCGTAGTGTTAAGATATGTTAGTTAGGTAGGAGTTTATTCATATCAACAATTATACCAACGGATGCCATTTCTTGAGCCAAGTCTAGTTTCCACGCGCCGCGCTCATCCATCTGCACATAGATTATTCCGTGAATGTCTGACGGTAGTTCAACACCTTCTTCATAAAGTATACGCACACGCTCGCGCCCTAACCCACACAAGAAATAGCCCAGTTCCAAGATAACGTTCTGACGAGCCCTTGGTTTGGGTTTGTCTGTTTTATCTTTTGGCGCAACAATATCATCAGCTGTTAGCAAAACAATTGCAAAGCCTGCTTCATCTGCATGTTCTTCAAACTTATCAATGATTGTTTGGCCTCTGCTTGGCTGCTCATCAAGTATAGTTGCACTTAAGTCCAAGTCAGCAATGAATCTAGCGATCTTGTGTTTGGCAGCTTCGCTATGTCCGTGCACTATGAAAATCTTGTCACCAAAAGTGCGTGTAGGAGGGTCTGGTTTATCAAACAGTTCAAGTCTGTTCTGGATTCCCTCTAGGCTTTTAATGGTATTTGTCATCTTGCCCTTGAATTCAACTACTAGATCGTTCAAGTCTGGTACGCCCCATCCCATAATACTCCTGTTTTCTAACTCATCAAAAGTAAGCTTGGAGTAATGAAAATTTTCATATTCATCCTCCAATGTAAAATTGTCAAATAGTCTTATTAAGAGATCAATATTATATCTTGACCAATTGTTGGAATCCTTACCTACTCTGTCCAAGTCATTGTCTGAGGATATTTCCTGGTCGTGGAGTTGTTGTCCCTTATCAATTCGCTCTTGTATTTTCTGGGCTGCTTCTTGTTTACTCACAAGTAACTTTGGTAGTGTTTTCTCCTCCATAGTTTCTCCTCTATTTCACTATTCGTTGGTCTATTGGATAACAGTAATGTAAGTCTGTAATGTTAAGGATTGTAGCATTAATTGGCAGACCCATCAACAGAAACCACGCGAACGATAGAAATACTTAGTAGATTACAAGGACACTATCCTTTAAAGAGCTAAAGAACAAAAAAACTCTGCAACAAAAATCCAGATTGAGTTTTATATAACCAACTTGAAATTCCTACCACATACATATTATAATTGTTAGTCAACCATTGCCTCAATTTATTCACATGACCTGTCATAGAACTGGTGAAGTTCTCATAAACGCAAGCAAACCTTTATCGCACCAATTCACTTAGGTGCCCTTTATATCAGTGAACGGTTAGAGGACTCTAGAAATACTATGTCCACACAGAAATTCAGCGCAGCAGAACGAGAGGCTATTTGGTTAGCTCATGGTAAGAAGTGTACATATACAGGAGAATCCCTTGACGTAAGTAATTTTCACATTGATCACATAATTCCAGAGTCTCTTACTAAAGATCCTACTGCATTCAAAGATAAAATAGCAGAACTGAACTTGCCATCTGACTTTAACATACATGGTTATGAAAATTTGTTGCCTTGTTGCCCCAGAGCAAATTTTCAAAAAAGTAATTTAATACTTCCGCGCCCCGATTTCTTTTTAGGTATAGCTGCTGCGAAAAAGGAGAAGGTAGAATCAAATCTATCTCACATCAACAAACAAAAAGTTCGTGGAAAGGCAATTATCCTACTGCATCAATGCTTGGAAAGTGGCTCCCTTACTCCGGATGAAGTCGCTAAAATTCTTCAGCAATATTCTAAGCAACCAGAATCTATCTTTGAACTTATCGCAGGTATGAAGTTTTCTAATGGCGATGAAGTGAAGTCTATCGCTCAAGCTGAAATCGAATCTCTTTGGGACCTGCCTATTTGGTTCGGTGAGTATTATATTGATGGATTACCCTTCAGGAATAAAAACGGTGAACAAACTTTTGTTCGAACGTGTAGAGAATATGAGTCTGCTTGTGCACAAGACTACTATGCCGTTTCAAACGCCGTTCTCAAAACGTCGGTAAGGTTCCATCAACGATGTGGACTACTAAGGTCACTTCAGTCCGCAACTACTCCACAACAGAGTTTTATTTCAAACCCTAAAGTCGGAGTCGTCGATTTAGAATTACTGCCACTGTTGCTTTTTCCTTGGATTGAAGATGAGTTAGGAAGCATAGAACTGGACGCGACATATCAGAGTAAAGTAAAAGATGGGGAACTCGTAGTAAAAAGCGTGAGCCAAAATTCATTGGAAATTGTAGCACCAAGAGATATGGGACAACGTTTGATAGAGGTGGTTCGAGCTGACTTTAACGGAGATGGCATTGAAGATATATTGCTTTTTGAGTACTGCTTCGCTACAGAGGGAACGCTGGGCTTTGGCGGGACTCGGATCTTGACAAGGAAATCAATAGATGGGAAATTTGAAATAGTAGAATAAGAGAGCGTTTTTACGGACTTCACCCCAGAGGTACAGTAGTACCTCACAAGCCTAATAAAAAGAGCACACATGCCAATTCATTGGAAAGACCACATTATTAGCACATCGGATATATTACGAGATAAATCGCGTATAAAGGGAACAAGAATACCAGTAAGTCTGCTCCTCGGATATTTGGCAGCAGTTCGGACAATAGACGAAATTATTGCTGAATTTCCTGATCTCAAAGCCATGCAAATTCAAGGTTGTCTTGATTACACGCGTGAGTTAGCAGAATTTGAGGTAGTTGCTTAATGGAATTTCAGCTTTTCGTAGATCAATGTGTTCCTACTAAATATTTACATCAAACAGTGAAAAATATAACTATGGTGAATTATAGAAATAAGTTAACATGTTTTCTGTAGGAGCGATCTCCGAATCGCGACGAAACGCCCTGAGAGTCGGGAATCGGAGTTCCCTCCTACAGTGTAAAGTGTAAGATTAATTCTAAAATCTACCATAAATTCACATTGGAGGAAATATATGAAACCTTATGGAAATCTGGGTAGAAACTCTGGAGTCGCTGCGTATGAAGTCGGACCAGATTTCATCGTAGTTGAGTTCTCTACCGGTGCCATGTATGAGTACACATATGAAAGTGCTGGCAGGGATAATATTGAGCATATGAAACAATTAGCAGAAAGTGGACATGGCCTAAACTCATTCATCAATACGGAGGTCAGGAACCTCTATGCTGCGAGAAAGCGTTAGTTGGTTTTTCGTTAGAATGAAATGCGCGGATGGATTCTTAGTAAAACCCACAATTACTTGGACACTTGTAAAGAGTCGGGGTTACAAACCCCTCCTACAAAGAGCAGATCTCATATGTGTTAATAATGTCTATTTATGGGATTTACCATAATCCGTTGTTTTCACAGAGTGGTGACTTATCCATACTGCTATCTACTTTATCTGAGCAGTTTGAGAAAATTCTTGACATCCCACCTTAGATCTTGTACAATAAAACCCCAAGTAAGACATATCGCATGTGGAGGTTCTTATGCCGACAATCGAAAAAGTTTTTGACTCCCCAGGTCCACAACCCAACGGAATGCAAGCTACAGAGGAAGGTCTTTGGATTCTCGACCAGCAGACCAACGAGGTGCATCTCGTCTCATATCAGGGTGATGTGAAAAAGACGCTCGCGACCGCTTCCGACAGAGGCAGCGGTGTTACGGATACAGGCGATACGCTTTGGCTCGCGTCTACCTATAGTTGTGAAATCCTTTCAACCGATCCAGAAAGTGGCGAGACACGTGCCTCTTATGGCACACCCGGTGCAGGTCAGACAGGTGCACACGGCTTAGAATGGCGCGACAATAAACTCTGGATAGCAGTACCACCGTCTGCCACTATTTATCAAGTCGATGTCGAAGATGGTTTCAAAGTGATTCATACACTCCCTGCCCCCGGCGATCGACCGCACGGTGTCGCCTGGGTCGGCGACGATCTGTGGTGTGTTGAGACGAACCATCGCGCAATCTTCCACCTCAATCCAGAGGACGGTAGTCATCTAAACAAAATTGAGATACCTGAACCGCATCCTGAACCGCATGGGATGACATACTGGGATGGGTATTTCTGGTATTGCGACGCACATACGACAGCGGTGTGCCGCGTAGCCCCATGACAGAATCAACATCGCGAGGCACAGAACGCGAGGCACAGGGACCTCGCACTACAGACGATATGCGCGGACGGCTATTGAACATGGGGGCAAGCCCCGCAGCAATGAACATGGCAGTTGATGAGGCGATGCTGCTTTCCCAACAGGAACAGCCGAATCCGACACTGCGGTTCTATACATGGTCGTCCCCTGCGTTCAGTTTCGGTTATTTCCAAGATATTGCCACGGAAGTTGACGTGGAGGCGTGTCGTGCAGACGGCATCGAATTGGTGAAACGGATGACAGGCGGCGGTACCGTTGTACATGGGCAGGACTTAACTTACACACTGATCCTTCCACGTCATGCTGGTGAAAAGAGCATCTCCGAAGTATATCAATGTATCGGGCAATCTCTGGTCAAGGCATTTGCAAAACTCGGTATTCCGGCAGAGTGCCATGCTGTAGGCGCAGATGCCCTGAAAACCACCCAAAACATCTGCTTGACAAATCCTGCTGACTACGATGTCATGTGCGACGGTAAAAAGTTGGCAGGCGTTTCCGTCAGGCGGAATCGAAACGGGATGATGTTTCAAGGGTATATCTCGTTAGATATGCCATCCTTGTCCATTCTCGCGCGGGTCTCAAGAGATCCAGAAGTTCAGCAGATACTGATTAAAAAATCGACTGCTATTAATACGGCAGGACGTTTCATAACCAAAAGCGCGCTCATCGAAGCAATATCTGAAATATTTAATATAGGTGTTGCGTTTCATTCAGGTAAATTGTCATCATCGGAGCGTGCACAGGCAGAAACTTTAGCCGACACCAAGTATGCCGCAACGAAGTGGAACTTCTTGGGTTAACTCGCAGGTTTCTGAAAACTTGCTACAGCATAGCTCAATGGATCAAGAGCGAAAACCTACCAACACTATACTCATCCCAACCGGTGCGTTCATCATGGGCACGGATATTGAAGCCTTTTACGGCACCGCCTTAGCGAATTCGGAGCATGCCAAACTCGACGAGGCACCGATGCACATCCGCTATTTGGACGCATATCTCATTGAGCAGTACCCGGTAACAAACGCCGAATATGCCGTTTTTGTGCAGGAAACGGATCACCCATCGCCACCACACTGGAAAAACGGTAAATTCGCACCTGAAGACGCCGATCTCCCAGTTATCCATGTGAGTTGGTATGATAGCAACGCATACGCACAATGGGCAGGCAAGCGGTTGCCAACAGAAGCAGAATGGGAGAAAGCCTGCCGTGGTCCCGATGGACGGATTTATCCTTGGGGTAATATCTTTGTTTCAGATGAATCTGAATCTACAGAAGCTCTACCAGAAACTTCAGAAATCTTGACAGCGCATCTCACCGCTATAGGCGTTCGTCCCGCCATAGTCAGCCCTTACGGTGTCGGCGAGGCTGTCGGAAACGTCTGGGAGTGGACTGCGGATTGGTATCAGCTATATACTGATTCAAAGCGTCCAAAGAATGGACGTAGTTTGGACGATAAACATAAAACCCTGCGCGGTGGATCGTGGCTGGAAGTCCGTGACGGGACGGCGAAACGCTATTTTCGGTGTGCCAACCGTCTACATGCACCACCCGACTACACCGCTGGAAACATCGGATTTCGCTGCGTCCGGGACGCACCGTCGGGGCAGGTTGCGTCGGTGCATGTTCCGATAGAACCGCTTGCTGATTATGTAAAGCAACGGAAGTTGGCTAATCTACATCTGCTCCAAAAACGGACGGAGAAAAATGGTCTCAAAGATATACTGCTTGCTGCCTTCCTTATAGGCGGTGGGGTTTATAGTATTGTGGAGAAGCCTGAGTTAGTACTGGGCGGGGTGACCGCTGGTATTATTGGTGTTGGGTTTCTCTGTAGTGCCGGTGTCAATTTTTGGCGGCGGTGGTGCGCTGTGAAGCGTGCAAAACAGGTAGCGTCTGAAAATTCTTTGCTTTCTCATTAGTAATTCTTTTGATATTGACGATAATTTTAATTCGGTGTAAACTTTTCGCAAATCAAAGCATCGCGACCGAAGGTCGCTTCTATGAGGGAAAAACGATGAACCCGCTATGTTTAGAACACTGTTTGACTGAGTCAGAAAAACAGCAATTTGAAGAGAACGGCTTCTTTGCGGTTGAAGACGCAATCCCGCAGGAAATGGTTGATAAACTAATCGATGCTGTCGATCGGGTCGGCGCGGAGCACTTAGGTAAAGAAGAGCTCCCAACCGATTCACGCTTCAATCTCCTCGATTTTGTCGGCAGAGACGAAAGCTTCATCGAATTGGTCGATTGGCACACAACTTTCCCAAAAGTATGGGGGATTTTGGGGTGGAACATCAAACTCTACCACTCACATCTGATCGTACTGCCCCCACTCCCACCGGAAGAACACGACAAACAGCAACGTCTCGGTTGGCACCAAGATAGTGGTAGACTTAATTTTGAGTTGGAAGGTGACCCGCGCCCGCGAGTATCATTGAAGGTTGCATTCTTTCTCACTGATACATCTGTCCCAGGTCGCGGCAATTTCTCAGTCGTCCCCGGTAGCCAAAAATCGAATACACTGGAAATGCCCGAGGCTGCAACTGCGGATCCAAAAAAAGCGATCCCTGTTTTCGCCAAACCTGGAACAGCGGTCTTTTTTGATCGTAGACTCTGGCATTCAGCCGGACGAAACACCTCTGACATCGTTCGCAAAGTACTATTTTACGGCTACAGCTACCGCTGGTTGCAACCTCGCGACGACATGACGGTAGAACATTGGATGGAACGTTCTGATCCGATTCGTCAGCAGATTTTGGGCAAAAGCACAGGAGGACACGGCTTTACATCTCCCGGTGAAAAGGATGTGCCACTCCGTACGTGGATTCAAGAAAACCTCGGTGCTGAGGCAGTTGCCCGTTAGGATACAAAAGCAATGGGCGGGTCCCAAAACCCGCCCTTCAACACGCCATAAAGTCCCCAACCAGTACGGAAATCAATACTTCCGCTGACAAGTGAAGATCCCCCTGCATTTCATTTTTTTAGCAATTCCGAAAAAGAAAATTGTATACTTTACTATTGCACACATTATAGTAAAATCTACAATTACACAGAGACTTGTAAGAGTCGGGGTTACAAACCCCTCCTACAAAGAGCAGATCTGCAGTTCCTAACTGTTATGTAAACATTTTGCTGCCTGCCAACGTTTGCGTACAACACACGACTTTTTAAGACATCGCAGGAGAGGAGTTGTCGACCACCATGAAAGAATTTTTCTGTCTGTTAACGCTTCTTTTAGTTCCCGCAGTTGCCTTTTCCCAAACAGGGTCAATTGAAGGCACTATCTATGACAACATCACACGAGAACCGTTAGCAGATACGGAAGTCCAAATTGTTCAAACCGATGAACGCCAAAAAACAGATGAAAATGGAAAATTCGTCTTCAGTACTATCCCTGAAGGCACCTACACCTTAACTATAACACCGCTTGATACTGAACTAACACAAGAAACCTCAATTATCGTTGTATCGGGGGAAATCTCAAAGCCCGGAATTTATGTCGGTACAGCACCCGACCGCCTTGAAGAGATTGAAGTCATCGGTGAGCGTACCCCTAAAACTGTCAGTAAAAAGAGCATTCAATCAGAAGAAATTACACGCTTGCCCGGCACAGGTGGTGACGCGCTTCGCGCCCTTCCGGCTATTCCTGGTATTGGCGTAGCAAACGATTTTAGCGGCGCACTCTATATCCGCGGCGGCTCCGATGAGGATAATCTCTATTACTTCGACAGAGTGCCTGTCGCTTACCCTTATCACTTTGGCGGGATAGTCTCTTCCTTAAGCTCTGAAATTATTGATCGTATTGATGTTTACGCTGGTGGCTATGGTGCTGAATATGGCGTGGACTCCCAAGCCGTGATTGACATCTACTCACAGAACGATAGCCGAGCGAATTTGGGTGGAAAGTTTAACCTTAACCTTCTCTACTCAGAGGGACTACTTCAAGGCAAAATCGGTAAAAAAGGGTTTTGGTACGCTGCGGGTCGTAGGAGTTACATTGACTTGTTCGTCGGATCACTGTCGTTTGGTCCTGCTACTACCACTGCTTTTCCGCGGTTCTGGGACTACCAACTGAAGGCGGGATACGATTTCAGTGAAAAACATCAATTCTTTTTTAATCTGTTTGCCTCAGGAGATCGGTTCGCACTGAAGTTGGATGGCGAAAACGTAGATGAAGATTTCAGAGGGAATACCAGTTTTGAGAGCGGCTTTGAGGGAGCAGGCTTTCACCTGCGTTCCATCCTCACGGATCGGTTCACCTCCTATTTATCGCTAACTCGTTCGGACTTCCTGTTCGATGTCAATTTTGGTCCCGCATTTTCTCTGAAAATTGATGCACCAAACTATACACTTCGCGAAGATATTACATACGAGTTAAATCCGAGGCACCGTTTGGAATCAGGGTTAATTCTTGGACTCGAACCAGGTCAAGTTAGCGGAACGTTCACCCGGATACCCGATGAGGGTGAGGTCGACTTTGACATCCGACTTGAGGAAAAGGTCGCGTTGGATGAATACGTCCGCGGACAACGCATTGAAGGCTACTTCCAAGACAGGTATACGCTGCTGCCGTTTTTATCGGTTGTGTTTGGGCTCCGTTTCGATTATTTTAACCGCGTTGACCAACTTTCTGTCCAACCACGAGGGAGTGTCCTCGTGGAACTCCCGAACAGCTCGGAACTCCAATTTGCTTACGGAATTTACAATCAAACGCCACTGCCAGCCCTACTTTCTCCGAGCATTGGCAACCCTGCCTTGAAATCAAGTCGCGCAAGCCATTATATTCTCGAACTTAAACGGCAACTCTCGCAAGATACAGAAATCAAAATAGCGGCTTATTACAAAGATCTGACAGGCTTAGTGACTGTTGATGAGGAAGCCGCCTATCTCAACCAAGGCGAGGGTTACGCACAAGGCGCTGAAATCTTTCTACGGCATCGGAGTGGAGAACGGTTGTTTGGTTGGATTTCCTATGCGTATGCAGTGTCTGAGCGTCGCGACCGTCCCGGTGAACCCTACCGCCCCTATTCGTTTGATCAACCGCATGTTGCTACACTCGCTGCAAGTTACAAACTTACCCCTACCTGGGAGTTCGGCGCGAAGTGGCAGTACCGAACGGGGAACCCCTATACGCCTTGTGAAGGCGCTACAGTCCAGTTTGATCCGAGAAATGGAGAGCCTATCTTTATCCCTATTTATGCGGAAACCAACTCGGACCGTCTGCCACCGTATCATAGGCTGGACCTGCGCGTCAGTAAAATTTTCCAATTTAGCAACTGGAACCTCGGAATCTTCCTTGAACTCCTGAATACCTATAATCGGCAGAACTTACTTGATTTCAACTACAGCGAAGACTGCCAAACGCGGAACGACATCAACCAGTTGCCCTTCATCCCCTACTTAGGAATTACAGCAGCATTTTGACCCAATCTTGCAAGGGATAGAAATTTGAGACAGATATTGATCTTTATGATGCTCATAGGACCGTTGGGTGTTTTCGCGCAAACCGATAATGATGCTGTTGAGTCAGACGCAGCCGCAGACGAAGCATCCCGTCCTGTTCCCACATTAGAAGCAATAGAGATCGAAACAGAGCGAGCAGAGAAAACAACACAACGGACACTGGACGGGGAACTACTCAGAAGAGCCACTAGCAGTGCTGGCGATCCATTCCGTGCAATGACTCGACTCCCAAGTGTTGGTTCGGTCAATGATTTCTTTGGAGTGCTTTCCGTGCGTGGCGGGGCACCTGGTGATAACCTTTACTACTTCGACCGATTACCTTTGGGATATCCGTATCATCTCCTCGGTATTGTCTCAACAGTGAGTTCTGAGGTCATTGGAAAGATTGATGTACATCCCGGCGGGTTTGGTGCTCAATTTGGAGCGGATTCACAGGCGGTTATTGACATTCATTCCCGTCCGCAAAATATGAAGACCTTGGGGCGGTTTGATGGTATGCTAAAACCGAGTTTTATCTATACTGAAGTCTTCTTGAATGGATCTTTTTCTCTCCGAGACGTCCCTCCCAACGATGTCTTAGCGGACTCCCCGGACAACAAAAGCGTTGAAAAACCTGCGAGTACGGATCAAGAATACTTGGAGAGCAAAGCGTTAGCTGCTGGGCAAGGCTATTGGTATGCCTTCGGTAGACGCAGCTCCTTGGAGCCATTTTTTGAATTGGCTTCAAGATTGGTAGACTTGGAAGAGTTAGTGCGACAAGTGCCGAGTTTTTGGAGTTATCAGTTAAAAGGTGTTTATAAACTCAACAGTGCGAATGGCATCGTTCTTAACGCAGTCACGGCGTATGATTCATCTGAATTGCAATTGGGATCAAAGGAAGTTCACGACAGCGACCTCCGAGGACCTTTAAGCTCAGAAAACCCTTTTGATGTTCAAGGGATTCACCTTTACTCCCAATTGTTGCCACGATTCAGGTCTATTCTGTCGTTAACCCGCTCGTTTACGGAAAATGAACTTGCTTTTGGTGAAGGGTACTACTACCGTACGGCAGCGTCTGTCTACGCACTCCGAAACGATTTTACTTGGACGACCCCTTCAGAAGATACCGATGTCGAATTCGGCTATTTGCTTTCAAGTACACCTTCAACGGTTATAAGCCATGGGACTCGTCGACCTGAAGAAGGTGATCCAGATTATGAATACCGGGTTCGGTACAACAGCGAGAAAGTCAATGTTACCGAGACCCAAAATCTCCATCGTTTAGAAGGTTACCTCCAAGCAAGACAGAACTTGTTTTCTTCTAACGTCTTGGGCACTGTGGGGATGCGTGCCAGCTACTTTAACCTCACAGACAATCTGGCACTACAACCACGCGGACAACTTCGTTTCAGTCTTCCTTGGGAAGCGTTTCTATACCTCAGCTATGGTCGCTACGCCCAAAATCCACGATTAGATCAGTTTGTACTCGGCGTAACACCAAACTCGTCTCTTGAACAGAGTCTTGCAACGCACTACGTCCTTGAGTTGAGTCAAAAACTACCCTTCGGTGCGAACGTGAATATAGCGGGTTATTACAAAACGCTCGACGACCTCATTACCTACAATAAGAGTGACAGGCAATATCAAAACATTCAGGAAGGATTTGTGCGTGGATTTGAAGTTTCCTTTGGATATACAATTCCCGACACCTTCAATGGCTGGTTGGCATACGCTTACACTGTCTCTAAACGCCGAGATCTTTTTGAAAGATTTCATCGATTTTACACCTATAATAGTCCGCATGTGCTGACTGTCGCGGCAAGTTACAGTGCACCTCAGCCAGTCCTCCGCTCGATTCCACTCATTGACACGTTGGATATAAGTGCGAAATGGCAATACCAGAGTGGTGTACTCTATGCCCCTTTGGTAGATCGTGAACGCTATACGGTTCCGCGTACGAAAGCGCAAATATGGCAACCAATTTACGGGGAATGGAAACGGCACTCGCCGTATCATCGGTTGGACTTGAGTCTTCGGTTCAAATTGTTAGGAGACTTAGAACTTCGAGGTTGGGAATTAGGGGGTGCTCTCGAAATATGGAATGTCTATAACCGCAACAATATACTTGAGGTGCGCTACAGCGAAAATTTTACAAAAGAAGAACCTGTTTCACAATTGCCGATTATCCCATTTGTAGCACTGACGCTGGAATTTTGATAAGTCCCTCCAATTGAAATTTATATAGTCCAATTCGCTGCTTTTTACGTCTTTAATATTTAAAGTGTAAAATTAGATTTCTTTTTTGGAGGAGGCACTGTTCTTGGACGACTATATATTTTTTTCACGGAGACTTAGGAGAACAATAATACCCTTTCTTCTTTTCACACTGATGCACGTCGGTATCATCAGTGTCCACACCGAATCAAACGACAACGAAATTAAGGCGTATCGTACCTACCAGAGTATTGAGATTGACGGTGATTTAACAGAGGAAGATTGGCAGCACGCTGAGGTTATGGACCGATTTGTCCAAGTCGAGCCATACGAAGGCGAAGACCTTTCCGAACCGATGGAACTTCGGATTCTCTACGATGATGAGCACATCTATTTCGGTTTCACCTGTTACGATTCTGAGATGTCCAAACTCATCGCCAACGAAATGCGCCGAGACTCACGCGACCTACACGAAAACGACAACGTTTTTGTATTGTTGGATACGTATAACGACAAGCGGAGCGGCTTTTTCTTTCGGATGAACGCTCTTGGTGCAGTACAAGACAGAGCTATAACAAATAGCGGGGACACATTTAACTCGGATTGGGACGCTGTTGTCGCTTGCAAATCGAAAATCAATGATTCTTACTGGACGGCGGAGCTTAGCATCCCGTTTAGTCAACTCCGTTTTGAAAAGAACGATCCAATGACGTGGGGAATCAATGCTGGACGTGGAATCGCGCGTTCACGAGAAGAAGCAATCTGGAATCCAGTTCCCTCCTCTTATGGGGGTAGAGCAAAATACCGAACAGCTCACGTCGGAAGCCTCGTCGGATTAGAAGGGATCGCGCCCTCACGAAACTTGGAAGTTCTCCCGTACATTTTGCCCGGAATTGCCCAGGTCAGCGACGACGACGCACAACTCGAAACAACACGCGAATTTAAACTTGGTTTTGACGCAAAATACGGTATCACCTCAAATCTCACCGCCGATGTTACCTATAATACCGACTTCGCACAAGTAGAAGCAGATGAAGAACAGGTAAACCTTACCCGATTCAGTCTATTTTTCCCTGAAAAACGTCCCTTCTTTTTAGAAGGTGCTGGTCTGTTCGATTTTGGGATTCCGCGGACGAGTTTCCGTCGACCGCCACCGATGCTCCTTTTCTATAGCCGACGTATTGGACTTGCTGAAGGAAACGCTGTACCTATTATATTTGGTGGAAAAACGACCGGTAAGATTGGGTCTTATGGGGTTGGGCTTCTCAATGTCCTTACCGACGAATTTCATGATGACCTTACGGATGATGATCCTGTCAATGTACCGCGGACGAACTTTTCTGTGCTTCGGCTTACCAAAGACATCTCATCGGGTTCTCGTGTCGGTGTGATGGGCGTCAATAAGGAGGAATTCGGGAATTACAACCGCGCCGGTGGTCTTGACTTTGAATATCGACCCAGCGATCGTTTAAATGTTCGAGGTATGTGGTCCCGAACTTTTGAACCCGGTATATCCGGGCAAAACAACGCGTGGTACCTTGGTTCCCAATGGCAGAATAATAACTTCCGTGTAGAGGGTTCATATACTGATATTGATGAGGACTTCAATCCAGCTGTCGGATATGTACGGCGTACCGGCATCCGCCATTTCCGAAGCGAGATGCGTTGGACACCGAGACCCCAAAAATTTGGTATTCGGCAGGTTTGGTCAGGACCAGAGATGAACTACCTTTTAAATCACGACAACGAAGTCCAAGAATGGGACGTCTCTTATCTTAATTGGTTTGAGTTCAACAGCGGGGACTATATCCTATTCAGGGGTAGACGCAATTATGAACGGTTAGACGAGATTTTCGATTTCAGAGACGGTGTAGAAATTCCGACAGGTGGCTACTACGCTAATACTTACAGTGTCCGTCTCTCCAGTAACGATAGTCGTACGATTGGTGGAACTCTTGATTTCGGCATTGAGGATTTCTACAACGGGGAAGTTCGCAGAGCATCTGTCGAAACCGTCCTTAAACCGAATGGGAATATCGCTGTAAGGGCAGAATACCAATTTAATCAGATCGTTGACCTCCCAGCAACTTACTTTACCGATGGACAACCTCGTCCTGTTTATGTCAACCTTTTCCGAGGTAGACTTGACTACTCCTTTTCTACGGAACTTTTCGCAAAGGTCTTTGCACAGTGGAATACGGATGCGGACGTTGTGTCTATGAACTTCCTGATTAATTACATCTATCGTCCCGGAAGCGATTTCTATTTCGTTTTCAATCAGACTTACGATACCGACGGCACCACGAAATCTACGCTGTTAGATTCAACTGTTGTTGCAAAGGTAACCTATTGGTGGAACCCGTAGTGCGAGAAACAAAATTTGTCTGACACCAAAAAGTTGACATCAAAAAAGAAATGTGTTATAATTAGCGTATCTTTACGCAAAAATGGGAAATTTTCATCACATTTTATGGGACCTACTAAACATTTTGGTAATGCTTGACGTCAAAAATTGGTACTTGCAAGCAATTTTTGAAGTTTTTTTTTCAATGCTGGTTTCCGTCAGGCTCGTATAAAAATAAAAATAGGGTCCTGATGCCGAACTATCCCTCTTCTCTCTATAGGAGGATAAGCGAATGAGTAGCAGCAGAACTTCCGGCATGCTTGGTGCGATGCGCCAACGTCGGGCAGAGCGTAAAAAACCGAAGCGTTTTGTCGCGCTGAAGAAGGTTTCGCTTGATGCCAATCAGCAGCACGGCATTTCTACTGCGCGAGCGAACGTAGTGAAGCACCCCGTTACCCAAAAGCACGTTAGACGGAGTTCCACGGCGTTTTCAGTCGCAGCAGTATTTCATGTAATTATTGGGTTTATTATTAGTGCTTTCTTTATTGTCGAGCAAATTGACATGGATCAAGAGATATTTGATATCAGTATCGTCACACAGGACTCGCAAACCAAGCGTCGTTTCCGCCGTAGGGAAACACCTAAGTTCGAGTCAAAAGAGCAACAGCAGCAGCAACTCCTCATCAAGAGACCGGTAAAAACTGATACTTCTCAAGCCCTCTCAAGTGATGCATTCTCAATTCCTGACGGCTCCGATACCGCGGTCGATCTTACATCGCCAAGTGCTGACGCAGGTCCAAAAATGATAGATGTTGAGCGTAGTCTTGTCCAACCGTCGCGTTCAATAGAACCAGAGACGAAAGCACCGACCGTCGAGGTGCCGCGTGAGGCACCATCACTGATCAACAAACTTGACACTGATATTATAAAAGAGGGACCCGGATTAGGTGGTGTTGACTTCGAGTCTGAACCTGGCGTCATCAATCCGCAGTATAAGTTCAGAGTAGAACCGAAATATCCGGATGCGGCGAAGAAGGCGGAGAAGGAAGGCGAAGTTGTTCTACAGGCAACTATTGATGAGAATGGCATCCCGCAAGACATTGTAGCACTTACAGATATCGGGTTCGGGCTTGAGCAAGCGGCGATCGATGCGTTGAAGAAGACGACTTTTCGTCCTGCCACGAAGGGTGGAGAACCGATCAGTAAGCAGGTTGCTATACCTTACAAGTTCACACTCAAGGACAAATAATTATATTGTTGGCAAATTCACCGAGCCGTGTTAAACGCCAGAGAAAACTCACCAGAAAGATCGAGGGTTCATCCGATTCGCAGCAATCCTTTTGCTGCGAAATTTCGCACTAAATTGACGACAGATTGACGTGCTGTTTCGGCTATTTGTGTTTGTTCAAACGTTAACTGTGTAGCTTCTGCCTCAACTGCTTCTGCCTGCGATGCCGACATGTTTTCAAAGAATCGATCGTGTATTGCAGGCGGTGCGTTGTGCAGCGCAATGGCTAAGGTCTGTTGGTCCAGCACTTTCAGGATAGCTTTAATCGCTTCGTTTTCTAACCCACCCAAGTCCTCAAAGTTAAACAGTTGTTCGGAAATACTATTTACTACCTCCGGGTTCTTCTCTGCCAAAACTTCCAACAACTGATTTTGTTCCGCTACATCCATATACGATAAGAGCTTGGTAAGATTCGTTGTGCCTTCACCCAAGAAGGCTGTTTTTTGGAGTGTCTCTTTAATTTTAACGATATGTTCGTGCCAGATTTGCGCCGCACGTTCGGCATCAACGACCTCTGTCGTCGTTATTTTCTCAGCGATGCTTACCTTTTTGTCAAAGGGCAATTGCGCGAAAAGTTTCCCAGCGTGTGCAGCGAGTGCATTTCCTGTAGGTTCGCTTTTCAAATGCGCGCACATTACAAAAAATACAGCGGCGTCGCTGTCATCTACATCTTGCAACGCTGCTAAAACAACTTGCGGATGTGTTTCATCAAGCAAAACCGCCAATTCCTTTAGAGCGGCTTCATTTAAAAAGGGAGGAACTGTCCGCGAGTCTGTATCAGGAAGTGACACCCTGTACCCCCTTTTCGCCTGCAACCACTTCTCCGATTAGGTAAGTGGATTCCCCAGAGGCATTGAGAGACGACAAAGCAGCATCAACATCATCCGGCGAGAGAACGACCACCATCCCGATTCCCATATTGAAAACTTTGTACATTTCCTCCTCTTCAACGTCCCCTTTTGTCTGTAAAAATGGAAAAATAGCCGGAATCTCCCATGTCCCTTTCCGAATATGGGCTACACATCCGTCCGGTAGGATCCGCAGGACATTCGCAGGCAATCCTCCACCTGTGATATGGGCAAGTCCTTTAATCTCGCATACCTCGCGGAGTGCCAACACGGATCTTACATAACTTTTGTGGGATGCCAGGAGCGCGTCTCCAACTGTTTTCGAGAGTTCTGGCAGGTGAGCATCAACATCATAGTTGCACCGCTCAAACAGAATACGACGCGCCAATGAAAAACCGTTGGTATGCAAACCCACGGAGCCTAAACCGATTAACTTATCGCCAGGTGTAATCGTACTTCCAGTAATTACATCTTTTTTTTCCACAACCCCAACAATTGTGCCGACTAAGTCGTATTCACCGACAGCGTAGAGATCCGAGAGTTCTGCGATTTCACCACCGATTAACGCACAACCGATCTCTCGACAACCCGATGCCAGTCCTTCAATAATCTGCTCAATAACTGCTGGCACAACTTTGTTAATACCGATGTAATCTAAAAAGAAAAGCGGCTCGGCTCCCTGTACAACGATGTCGTTTCCACAATGAGCGACAATATCAAAGCCGACGGTATCATGTCGGGACGCTTTAAACGCAACCTTAAGCTTCGTTCCAACACTATCTGTACTCGAAACGAGAATAGGTTCGTCATATGCTTTAAGTGCGAAAAGTCCACCAAACCCTCCTACATCACTGAGGACTTCGGGACGATAGGTCGTTTGAACCAGTCCTTTTAATCGCTTTATCGCCTCGGCTTCGGCTTCAAACGAGACACCGGCGTCAGCATAATTCAACGGTTTTTTATCTGCCATCTGATTTTTCTTGTTCCTTCAACAATTGTTCACGAAGAGGGGAGACCTTCTCCTTCCTCGGTCTCAAGAGGCTAATGACCAACACGATTCCACTAATGCCTAAGGCGATGAGTACACCAATTTCCTCTGCTTCTGCCGCATTCATATTGGGTCGCAATTTCGCAACTAAATAGGGGAGAATTCTGCTCAGAACCATGCCAAGGATTGCACAGCCGAGTAAGGAGATGAGCGTATGCCGTCCTTGCGCTGTACCTATTGGATTTGGTCTTTTCTGCTTACCACGTTGTCTGTATTGCATAAAAAATTAACCCTTGCAGTACGCCGTTAACCAATTTATGTTAGGACACGGGATTAATCTACAATTAGGGGCAGCTGCTCTGAAGGCTGTTCTACAAATGGGATCGGATACTTTCCATCAAAACAGGTGGTGCAAAAATCTTCTGATGCCTTTACTGAGTTAAGCATTCCGTCGATACTCAGATAACCGAGACTGTCGGCGCGGATATATTTGCGGACTTCATCAATTGTGTGTGAACTGGCAATTAACTCACCACGTGTGGGTGTGTCTACGCCATAGAAGCATGGAAACTTATTCGGGGGTGATGCGATACGGAGGTGTACGGCTGTCGCTCCACCTTGCCGAACGATTTTGATAAGCTTCCGGCTATTTGTTCCACGCATAATCGAATCATCTACAAGCACGACCCGTTTACCGCGTAGCACATCGCGGACGGGGTTCAATTTCACTTTCACCATGAGTTCTCTGATATCCGGGGTAGGGTTCATAAAAGAGCGTCCAACAAACGTATTCCGCGAGAGTCCTAAATCGAATGGAATGCCCGACTCTTCAGCATATCCGAGCGCAGCAATCGTTGCGGAATCAGGGACTGGAATAACAACATCCGCTTTGACGGGGTGTTCACGGGCAAGTTGTCTCCCGAACTCACGGCGCGTGCTATTTACGCCCTGACCGAACATCATGCTATCATGTCGCGCCAGATAGATATACTCGAAGATGCACTGTGATAATTTAGGTTGTTTCTGATGAAAACGGAAGGACTTTACGGCTTGAGGCGTGGAGCGTGTAAATACCAATTCTCCTGGTTCTATCTCACGTATCGGTTCCGCTTCGATTACATCAAGCGCGCAGGTTTCAGATGCCAAGACATAGGCATCATCGAGCTTACCAAGCCAGAGGGGTCGGAACCCGTGGGCATCACGAGCACCGATGAGTGTATTTTTATCCATGCACACGAACGAATAAGCACCTTCAATCCTCCGAAGTGCATCAATGATTCTATCCTCCAAAAACTGCTTTCGCGAATGCGCTATTAGATGGAAAATCACCTCAGTATCAAGGCTCGTGCTAAAGATTGAACCTGCATTCTCCAAATGGTTCCGAATCTGCAATGCGTTGACAAGATTGCCATTATGACCAAGAGCGAGGGGACCCTGTTTGTAATTCCGCACCAAAGGCTGCGCGTTTTCCAGCGTGCTTTCCCCTGCCGTTGAATATCGGTTGTGCCCAATAGCGATATGCCCATTGAGTCTCGCTAAAACCTCTGGTGTGAAGACAGAGTGAACAAGCCCCATGCCGTGGTGATATGTAAACTTTTCACCATCTGAGGCAACAATCCCGCTGCTCTCTTGTCCTCGATGCTGAAGTGCGCGTAACCCCAAATAGGTTAATTCTACTGCCCTCGGGTGACCGAAGATGCCGAATACACCGCACTCGTCCTTTGGTTTATCATCATATTGCATTTTGATGGATGAAACCTCCAGCATACGCTTTTAGATTCTCGCAACTGTTCATCAAAAAGCCCTCCAATATCTATCCGTGTTCTGCACTTACTTCTGTGTTTTCTACTGCCGCTAACCTATACCCTAATATCGCTCCGATAGGAACAGAAAGAATATACCAAATCTCGACTGGTAAATTGAGGGATACCCATCCGCGCATTGGTAATGAAACAATGTAGGCGAGCGTCTTAAGCACCGGAAGCAGCAACGCCAAAATCAAATTAGGTCTACCAAATATCTCCCAAGGAACGTTAAGCAGGGCAAGTAAACCGACGACAGCAGGCGGACCCAAAAAAGCACCTGAGCAAAGCGGTCTTAAAGGGATATTGACACCGAATTTCCGGCTCACGAATCGGACACCTTCGCTCGCACCTATAACCATGGTGCCATAGGAGATCCCCAACGAAATGAGGAGAAATAAACCCACCCAGAAGCCGTGACGAACCGAATCCCCGAGAAGCACTTGCCAAATAAAATAGTCAAAGACCAATAGGCAGATCCAACCACCTACCAGCCCAATGACGCTTCCTGCAGCAATTTGCCCAAGGGTCAGTGTGACACTATTTTTTTCCATACACTCCGACTCTCTTTTGCGTTTTATTCTATTGTACCATTATGCCACATAATTGTCAAAAAAATCTTTTTGCTGCCAGAGAATTGGTTTGACAGAATTTTGATTTTGGGTTACACTATGTCCGCAAAGTGGAGTTCTCACATTCAATCTTTCACCAGAAGCGGCGGATTCAGTGCCGTTTTAAAGGAGGCTCTTATGTCGAAAATTCTCGTGCTATCAGGTGAAAATCATCGCTTCAATGCGAGTGCCAGCGTTATTCACGACTTTCTTTCCGAAGATGCCGATATTACAGCGACCTTAACCGACGATAAAGGGGTTTTAGCATCATCTGAATTGAATACCTACGATGCATGCGTCTTTGGTACAGGCTTCACGCGTACGGAACGCCGAGAAGATGGATCTGTCGAGCGCGTCTCCGATTTAACCCCCGCTGAAGAAGATGGCTTATACCAATTTGTCAGTGAAGGTAAAGGGTTGGTCGGGATTCACGGTACTGCATGGTGGATCAACGGTCAGGCAATGGATCTCATCGGTGGTGCCTCTAATTGGCATCCACCTGGCTCAACCTTTACTGTCCATATTGAGGATAACGAGCACCCTACGACCCAAGGCATTGAGGACTTCGATGTAGAAGATGAAATCTATATCTCTGCACACGATCCGCACATTCATGTCTTGGCATCCGCTGAATGGTTCGGCAAAGCGCACCCGATGGCTTGGGTAAAGCCTTACGGTTCCGGACGGGTCTTTTACACCACTTTGGGGCACGGACCGGGTACTTTTGAGCGTGCAGGGATGCAGAAATTCCTTACCCAAGGTGTAAAATGGGCATCAGCGTCGTAGAATTCTACACGGCGAGGCACAACTGCCTCGCCATACTACTGCTAAAACACAAATGCCCACAATAAAAATCAAGACTATAGAAACCGAAATCGTTGAGGTAAATCATCGGGGCAATTGGCTCTTTGTCAAGTTGCACGCCGATGATGGCACAGTCGGTGTCGGTGAGGCTTCCCACGGTAGAGATGACACTCGCATTCAAGAGGTCATTGACACCCTTAAACCCGTACTGATCGGATGGAACCCGTTCCAACTCGAGGCATTCCGCCAACGTTTCTACCATGATACCGAAAGCCACACCTACCACACCGCGCTCAGTGGGATTGAACAGGCGATGTGTGATCTGACAGGCAAGACGTTAGACATGCCGAGTTATCAACTACTCGGTGGTAAGTGCCGAGAAAAGATCCGCCTTTATGCGAACATTAATCGTGCCACAGTTGATCGCAGTCCATTTGGTTTCGCCAGCAATGCCGAACGCGCTGTCGTCGAAGGATTTACGGCTATAAAATGTGCCCCTTTTGACGACGTTTCAACGGCAAACATTTCGAGTGGAAGTCTTACGCCTGCGATTTGCTTAGGGATCGATCGTATCCGCACAATTCGCGCTGCGATTGGTGGAGACATCGATTTGATGGTAGACTGCCACAGTCGCTTTAACCCGGGCATCCTCATCCAAGTCGCAAAAGAACTGGAGGACTTACACCTCTTCTGGATTGAAGACGCAGTTTCACTGGATAATCTTGATGCTTTTGCGTATGCGAGTCGTTCTATCGGCATCCCAATCGCAACCGGTGAACGCTTACGAACCCTTACAGATTTCGATAGACTACTCAGAAGAGCTGAGGTCGATTATATCTTACCGGATGTCAAACATGTCGGCGGAATTTCGGGGTTGAAAAAAATCTCTACACTTGCTGCTGCACGCAGCGTCATGGTAACACCTCACAATCCAAGCGGTCCCGTGGCAACGGCTGCAAGCGTGCAATGCATGGCGAGTGTGCCAAATTTTGCCATCCTTGAATACGCTTGGGGAGAGGTAGAGTGGCGGTCTTCCCTCGTTTCACCTGCAGAAAAAATTGTTAACGGATTTATTGAAGTGCCTGACCGACCGGGATTGGGTATTACACTCTAAAACACAATAAACATCAGGAGTCATAAAATGAGAACCACACTAAAATTTATCCCGCTTTATCTCTTTCTATTTGTTATGACCCTTGCAGGATGTGTCAGCAGCCTGCCAACGACGCAACCAGAAAGCGCGCAAACCGATGAGACCGTTTCCGCTGCAGAAACTGAAGCGTCCCGTCCGCCTCTCGCGGAACTCCAACTTTCGACCCCTAAAACAAATTACGCTGCGAAGGAAGAGATCCCTCTCCAACTGAATATTCAGAATGGTAAATTCGATCTTCTTGTGCCTGCTTTTGCAGTTGCGACGAAGGGTGCTTTTACACGAATAACGGTAAAGGATACGAACGGACAAATTGTTGAACCGAAACGCGCTATTACACAAGAGAATCCACAAAAATATGTAGCGCGAGATGGGAAACAGGTCCGTTGTATACACGGGTTTGAACTCAAAGCCTCCTCGAATCAGGAGTTGAAGTTGAAAGACTTACAGAGATACTATCGGTTACAACCCGGCACTTACATCGTAACACTTGGGATTGAGTTAGAGGTATATCGGGATTCTATAACCGAGGAACATCCCGACGTGCTTGAGTTACAACGGGATTTAACACGACTTCAGAACGATCCGAATCTTCAAGCCGCTGCAAAGCAGGACGCAGTAAACTACTTCCAAGAACAGATTAAATTCGTTAAAGAGAGATACAAGGATGAGGAGAAGGATCTTTACTTGCCTGTCAAATCGCGTCGTGGGAAAACATCACTGGTATCCAATAAGATCACTCTCATAATAGAATAGAATTCTTCTCATGAGAGCGTTCAAAAAGCTTGCTTTTCCTTATTTACTTCTGATTTTTAGCATTACAGGATGTGTTACTGGTTTGCAACGTTTGCCAAACGACGCGGCCACTGCCACTTCTGGGATGGTTCTCTCCCTTTCAACTCCTAAGTCCGTTTACACCGTTGAAGATAGCATAAAACTTAACCTCAGTATCCAGAACGGACAGTTTGATCTCCTCATTCCGTCTGTCAACGTTGCAACGTCCGGTGCGTTTAAACGGTTAAGTGTTAAGGATAACGACGGTAATATTATTGAACCAAAACGTTCGATTAGCGTCCCCATTTCTGAAGACGTATTTATTGAAAAAAATGGTAAATCTGTTCAGTGTATTCAAGGCTTTAAATTAAAAGCTGAGGAAACGCATGAAGTTCTATTGGAAAATTTTCAGAAATATTATGGGCTTCAGAAAGGTAACTACACAGTCGAACTCACAATGGAGCTATCGGTTTATCGAGATTTTTTGAAAAAGCGACATCCAGAGATTACGGGATTAGAAGAGGAAATTAATCGGATTCAGAAGGTATCAGATGTGCATGTCTCCGCTGCGGATAAGCGTTCTGCAGTCAACGACCTGCAGCGACAGATTGAGTTCCTTAAAAAGAAGCACACCGATACCTATCTACCTATCAAATCGTTGCTCGGTAAAGCACCACTGACATCCAACAGCATCAGTCTAACGATAGAATAATACAGACCTTAAAAATAATCAGCACTGTCCGTCGGATTTCTTTCTTAGGAGAACCTACCATGAAAAATATCAGACTTCTGCTTTTCCTCAGCACCAGTCTGATGCTGGCATTTTCAAACCTGTCCAGTGCCTGGGCAGAACCACCTACGCGTGCTAAAATTGTGTATACCTCTACCCGTGATGGTAATGGCGAGATCTATATGATAAATGCCGATGGAAGTGGAGAGGTCCGATTAACTAACCACCCTGGAGACGATTTCGATCCGACTTGGTCTCCAACGGGAGAAAATATCGCTTTTGTCTCAGAGCGGGATCATCTGGGACTTTATGACATCTATCTCATGGATGCTGATGGTGGAAATATCCGCCGAGCGTTCGACGAATTGGACTATAGGACCGCGCCGACTTGGTCGCCGGATGGAGAAAGGATTGCTTATCATACTTACTCACCTGTGCCAGATTGGGCAGTATACTTTAACACACTCGGTGGCGGCGAGGCGGAGCGACTTTCGGAAGCAGGAATTCCGGGTGGTGGTTTTCCTGCCTGGTCCCCTGATGGAACTGAGATCGCCTTCACTGATCGTATACCGGTAGGAGCACCCATTCCAGTAGAACCGCGTTTTAAAGTTGTGTCAATGGAAATGCGGATTTGGATTCTCAACCTACAAACCGGCGAGAAAGAGATACTCCTTCCAAGAATTAAAGAAGGCGACACGCACTATCCCATTTGGTCACCTGATGGGACAAAACTCGCCTTTTATTGGTGGAAACGGAAGGATCGGAAGGCAGGTATTTACATTGTCAATCGCGATCGTAAAGGGCTTGAGGAGATCGTTAAAGATGCGGGTGGAATAGTTGCATGGTCACCCAGTGGGAAAGAACTTCTCTTTAAAAAGAGCGTTGGAGGTCAAAGACAGTTGTTTAAAATAGACTTACACTCTCGCGTCAAGGCACCACTAGCGCTCTTGGGTCCAAGCATACGGCGCGGGCAAAATACAGGTTGGGACTGGTTTGATCCAAAAGGTTTGCCAGTATCTCCAAAACCCCACTTGCTTACTACAGTCTGGGCAAAAGTGAAAACGACCGATTGATTCTATCATATTAACGGGGAAATTCAGGGTTACAAACCCCTCCCATAATGTGAAAATCACTTCAAACGTTTTTTAGGAACGTCTGAAATTTGTTAGAGCGACTTGGGTCACCTTAGGAGATTGTCTCATGAAAATGTTCCGTTTTTTTCTGCTATGTAGCCTCAGTGTCTTGTTATGTCCCGCCATTTTCGCGCAAGCACCTACAACGGCAAAAATCGCTTTTGTATCGAGGGGTATAAATCCCTCGGGTGTCCGCCAGTCCAACATCTATATGATGAATCCAGATGGGAGTGGTTTAGTCACGCTCATCAGCAGACGGGGCATTAACCACATCGCTTGGGAACTCTCGGGGCAGCGAATCCTCTTCTGCTCTGATCATAAGGGCAAGCATGATATACATGTTATGAATGCGGATGGAACAGATGCGAAACCGGTGTTCACTGAACCGAGATATAGAGTAGAACCCGCTTGGTCCCCGGACGGCAAACGGATTGCCTATGTTGCTTCGGCAAAACTTATAGGGCGTAGTGTCTACATCGCATCGATAAACGGGGAGTCCAGCAAACCGATTGTTCAGGTAGGGGCAGGTGGACAACCTGCTTGGTCACCCGATGGGACCGAGATAGCCTTTGTCGTTGGATCCCCGGGTGTTCGAAAAATTTATATTCTGAATCTTGAGGCACATACCCAAAGACAACTACTGCCAGATAAGAACCCGTGGATGCAGCATCCTGCTTGGTCGTCTGACGGTGAGAGAATCGCCTTCGCTTGGTCGCCAGAAAATTCGGGTACAGGTATCTTCGTTGTAAACCGTGATGGAACTGAACTACAACAAATCACGGAACCAGACCCATTGCGGATATTATCCATAACGTGGGCACCGTCCGGTGATGAACTCGTCTATGGTAAGATAATAAGAGATAGCGCACATCTCTTCAAAGTCAGTTTAAGAGATAGCGGTACCCAGCAACTGACCCATGAGATGGTGAATACCGAAGCAATTTGGTTCGATCCAGCGGCAGTTGTATCTGTTAAACCTTCGACATCCGCACTCATAACAACCTGGGGTAAAATCAAAAATCAGGACTAAGTCGGTCCTTTGAGAGGCATTGTGAGAAAAAATAGATCTGAACACAATGCCCTCACACAAGCTAAAAATTTTACTTGCAAATCAGTGCAAAATGATATATAATTTTAACAATAAAATCGTCCATGCACAAAAGTTTTCACGACCCCGCGGTTCTCAAGGATAATCCAGAATGCTTTTTAACTTTGCAAATGTACTAATTTTCTTGATTGTTGGCAGTCTATTTGTCGTTCTAAACCTGACTATCTCTCGCCTCCTGCATACCAAGATATATTCAGGCGAAAAGTATATCCCCTACGAATGCGGCGAAGATCCGATCGGCGACACGCGGATTAAGTTTAACACCCGCTTTTACGTCATTGCGCTTATCTTTCTAATCTTCGACGTGGAAGCCGTATTCCTGTTCCCGTGGGCAGTTGTTTTCCGGGATTTTGGACTCTTCGCGTTTTTGGAGATGCTCGTCTTCATCGTTATCCTTTTAGTCGGACTTGCCTACGTTTGGGCAAAAGGCGATCTGGAATGGATCCGCTCCACGCAGTTGGAAGTCCAATCGCTCCGGAGGGAAGAAAGTTATGATAATTGATGAGAAATTAGATAAAAACGTTATTGTTACCTCAGTTGATGCTGTTGCTAACTGGGCACGCTCCTCAGCACTCTGGCCCATGACGTTCGGACTCGCCTGTTGCGCCATTGAATTCATGGCGACTGCCGCTTCCAATTATGACTTGGATAGGTTCGGTGCTGGTGTCCCACGCGCAACCCCACGGCAATCCGACCTGATGGTTATCTCTGGCACGGTAACGCTCAAAATGGCGACACGAATCCGGCGACTCTATGAACAGATGCCAGAACCGAAATACGTCATTTCGATGGGCAGCTGCGCAACAAGCGGAGGTCCTTACTGGCAACACGGATATCACGTTCTCAAAGGTGTTGATCGTATTATCCCTGTTGACGTTTATGTCCCTGGATGTCCACCACGTCCAGAAGCTCTCATTGAAGGGTTACTCAAACTACAAGAGAAAATTAAAACCCAAACCGTAGCCAAACGTGCACACGTACCGTTCCTGAAAAGGCTCTTTACCAAAACAGAATGGTATGAACTTGAGGGAACTGAAACGGAGACTGACCCAGAAACACCATCTGCGGAAGGCGATAGTGCCGAGAATACTGCTTAGCATAGCAACGCGCCCGCCGATGGGAACAATCTGTAATCACGAACACGGAGTAAGAATTAGGTGAAACCGGAAGAAATCTATGAAGTTCTAACCAAGCAATTTGGTGAAGCTGTCCTCGGCTTTGATACCGAACTTGCAGGTGATCCGAGCATCCGCATTGCCCCCTCAGCAATCACCGATGTGTGCCAATATCTCGCCGAAACAGATACATTGGCGTTCGATTCTTTGATGTGCCTCAGTGGTGCCGATTTAAGTGCTAAGGACGAAGAATTTGCCGTCGTATACCATATCTATGCCATGCAACATCGGCATAGCATCGTCCTTAAAGCCATGGTGCCAAAAACAAATCCGCATCTTCCGAGTGTTTCACATATCTGGAAAACCGCGGATTGGCACGAACGCGAAGCATACGACCTCTACGGAATTCTCTTTGAAGGGCACCAAGACCTTCGACGCATTTTACTTCCCGACGATTGGGATGGATACCCCCTGCGTAAAGATTACAAGGAACCCGAATTCTATCGTGGTATGCGCGTGCCATATTAGGTAAGAATACGATTCAAAAAAACAGGTTGAGCCATTCATTTTTAGTGATGAGTCGGGATTCGGAGATTCTACCTACAGATTTAGTGAAGAGTCGGGATTCGGAGATCCCTCCTACAGAATAGTTGAGATTTGACTTTGGACCGCAAAAGTAGTATCATATATAGCGGAAACAGATAACCATTGGTAACAACGCTAAGTTTCGCAAAACCCGCATTATGGAAACAACACAACAGACTGAAAGCAAAATTATAGAATTAAAACCGTTCGCCGATGAGATGGTAGTGAACATGGGACCTCAGCATCCGAGTACACACGGTGTCCTACGCTTGGAGTTGAAACTCGATGGTGAAGTAGTCCGTGAAGCAATTCCCCATATCGGTTACCTGCATCGCTGTTTTGAAAAACATTCCGAGAACCTCTCTTATCCCCAAATCATTCCGTTTACTGACCGGATGGATTACGTGGCGGCGATGAACCAGAATTGGGGATTTTGTCTTGCTGTTGAGAAGTTGATGGAAACAGACGAAAGTCGAAATTTTGAGGTGCCGGAACGGGCTGAATATCTGCGGGTGCTTATCTGTGAATTGAATCGGATCGCAAGTCATCTCCTCTCGTTTGGAACCTACGGGATGGATATCGGCGCGTTTACGCCGTTTCTCTACGCCTTTCGCGACCGCGAACGGCTGCTTCTCCTTTTCGAGAAGGTGTGTGGCGCACGCCTCACCTATAATTATATCCGCATCGGTGGTGTCTCTGAAATCATACCGATGGAGCCTGGTTCCATCGCCGAACAGAACTTTTTGGATGAGATAGAAGCGTTTTTAGACTATTTTGAACCCTTGATTGACGAATATAACGATCTTCTGACAAAAAATAGCATCTTCGCGGAACGCACAACACGGGTTGCTGTCATGTCAGCAGAGATGGCACTCAGTTATGGCGCGACCGGTCCTAACCTTCGCGGTTCTGGGGTAGACTGGGATCTCAGGCGAGACGAACCCTACTCCATTTACGACAGGTTTGACTTTGATGTGCCTGTTGCCGTGGATGTACCGGAATTAGGCTCGGTTGTTGGTGACTGCTGGAGTCGGTATAAAATACGCATGGATGAGATGAAGGAATCTGTTCGGATTGTTCGACAGATTTTAGCAGAAGGACTCCCGAGCGGTCCTGTCATGGCAGATCTAAAAGCCGTTCGTCCGCCACAGGGTGAAATCTATTTTCGTAGTGAAGCACCGCGCGGTGAACTTGGATTCTACATTGTAAGCGACGGCACTCCGAAACCAGTACGTCTGAAAGGGCGCTCGCCTTGCTTTAGTGCTTTAAGTGCACTACAAGAACTCAGTCGAGGCTTGATGGTAGCAGATATTATCGCTATTATCGGCAGCATTGATATTGTAATGGGAGAAGTAGACCGCTAAAGGAGGTCAGATGTCGGATTTTAGGGCGATGCTTGCAAGCCCACATTTCAACGTATCTGAAAGTTTCTTCCCGAATATAAACTTGCAAGATGGACTCAATTGGGCAGAGGAATTTATACAGAACGTCGTTCTTCCGCGATTGCCGGAAGCGGTTGCTTCGCATTTCCCTGTAGAGTTAGGCACGGTCCTTGTTATGTTTGCCTGTGCTGGCATCTTCGTCGGAGTTTTTCCCCTACTCCCTTTAGTATTGGTGCTTGCGGAACGAAAAGTCTCCGCTCGTTTTCAGAATCGAACGGGTCCAATGCGCGTTGGACCGTGGGGTGTATTGCAAACGTTAGCGGACGGTGTTAAACTCCTCTTCAAAGAAGATTATATCCCACCACAAGGCGATAGATTCCTTTTCCTGCTTGCCCCGTATGTCATTTTCGCCTGCTCTTTCGCTGTCTTCGCTGCTATTCCGTTTAGTCAAAGTATACTGGTTAGCGACTTTAATATCGGTATCTTTTATATCATGGCGATCTCCTCCGTCATCGTCATGGGTGTAATTATGGCGGGTTGGTCTTCAAACAGCAAATGGTCGCTATTGGGTTCGCTTCGCTCTGCCGCCCAGATTGTCAGTTATGAAATTCCACTCGGTCTCTCTATCCTAACAATCGTCATGCTCGTAGAAAGTTTGAGCATGTCAGAGATCGTAGCAAGTCAATCCAACGGCATTTTCAGTTGGCTGATTTTCCGAACTCCCTTTACCTTCATTGCATTCTTTATCTTCTTTATCTCTTCGATTGCCGAGGTAAACCGTACACCGTTTGATTTGCCAGAAGCCGAGTCTGAAATTGTTGCAGGTTTTCATACCGAGTATAGCGGAATGCGTTTCGCACTCTTCTTTATTGCTGAATATGCGAATATGTTCGCCGTGAGCGCGATTGCTGTGACACTTTTCCTCGGTGGTTGGGAAGGTGTCTTACCGGGGTACGATATTCTCGGAGGGTTCCCGGGTTTCGTCATCAAAAGCTTGGGACTGGTCTTTTTGATGATGTGGTTGCGGTGGACGCTGCCGCGTCTGCGGGTAGATCAGCTTATGAACCTCTGTTGGAAGTATTTCATCCCTATCGCATTCTTTAATATTTTAGGTACTGGCATTTGGGGACTCATTTTCCCAGAGGATACCCTGATTAGCACCAGTATCAGCTGCGCAATTATTTACATCGGACTCATCGCCGCGTATAAAGTTGCTGGACGGACACTCGCACAGAGACCAGCACCACAGCCAAGTTAGGTTAGTGTTGTAGCCGCTAATTGTTGGAGGGAGCATCTGAAAATGGACAAATACATACGAAACATCTACAGAGGCGTTTATACCGTTCTCGTCGGAATGCGGGTGACAATTAGGCAGTTCTTTGAACCGAACGTCACGCATCAATACCCGTACGAACACGATTATGAAAAGAAGCGGAACGTTCGGGAGATTCCTAAAGGCTATCGCGGACAGCTCTATAATCGAATTGAAGATTGCATCGGATGTAAAAAGTGTGAGATGATCTGTCCGGTCGATTGCATCACGATTACAGGCACCAAACTCCCCAGAGGCGAACAACTATGGGATAGCATGAACGTTGTGCATCTCAAGGATGGCACTGAAGTTATCGGTATCATTGAAGGCGACGATAAAAAGATAAAGTCGGAAGATTCGATAACCCTCACAAATATTACCTCTCGCTTAGGTTCACAGGAAGTAATAGATCGGCTTGAACCATCCGGTGCTGAAAGTCGAACGGCGACCTTTTCCGGTGATGAGGTATCGCGGGTTGTTACGCGAAATCCAGTCGTTTTCTATCTGGATCAGTTCGATATTGATATGTCTCTCTGTATGTACTGTGGACTTTGTACCGAGGTCTGCCCGACAGAATGTCTTGTTATGAAGGATTCACTTGAGGGTATTGAATACTCCAAGTTCGATAGGTCAGATCTAATTTTCAATTTTGATAAGCAGGAGATGTACAGTAAAGGTGGCACCGAAGACGTAGAAGCCGCGGATTAGCAGGTTCAAGGATGGAATTTACACTCACAAACTTTATTTTTTACGGCTTCGCGCTGATGACGATCGCCTCGGCACTCGTTGTCGTCACGGTTCGGAACATCGTTCACGCGGCGTTTTCGCTTATGGTGACGCTTTTTGGTGTTGCCGGGCTTTATGTGTTTTTACAGGCTGATTTTCTTGCCGCAACGCAGGTGATTGTCTATGTCGGTGGTATACTTGTCCTCATTCTATTCGGGGTCATGATGACAAGCGGACGTTTGGAGATGCGCATCCACATTGAACGTGGACAGCTTCTACTTGGAGGACTGATCTCCTTGATGCTTCTTATGCTCCTCTTGACCGTTATTGCGAACACACCGGCATGGAAGAATCTCACCGATGACGGCACCGAACTTCCACCAACAACCGAGCGCATTGGCGAGCTGATTCTGAATGGCCCATTCCTCCTACCGTTTGAGGTCGTCTCCGTACTGTTGTTAGTAGCGTTAATCGGAGCCGCCCTGATTTCCCGAAAGGAGGTTAGGGACGAATGACCTTACAACACTATCTTGTCATCAGTGCGATTCTGTTCACACTCGGTATTTTCGCTGTCTTGACCCGACGGAACGCTATTAGTATTTTGATGGGTATTGAACTTATCCTGAATTCGTGTAATCTCAACTTTGCTGCGTTTTCGCGTTTTATGACACCACCAGAGGACATCAGCGGACAGATTATTGCAATTTTTGGAATCGTGTTAGCTGCCGCAGAAGCCGCTGTCTTTTTAGCGATTATCCTTGCTATCTATCGCGAATTCGGTAGCATACGTCCGAACGAAGTGGATACTTTAAAAGGTTAAAAACCAAGGAAAGGCTTAAAAACAGAAAATATGGTTATACCCTTAATAAGTCTCATCTTGCTCTGCCCTCTTGCCGCTTTTGCGATCTTTGGGCTTCTGGGCTTAGCGAAACGGAGTTTCCCGCGACAGGACTACCTATCTACTGCGGCAATGCTTATTGCACTCGTCTGTTCGCTCTTGCTTTTGCAAGAGGTCGTCCCTGATCCGGAACCGCATACTGTTAAGTGGCTTTCGCTCGGTAGTGTTACCTTCTCGATGGGCTTTTACTTGGACAGTGTTACCGCAATCATGTTGATTGTTGTCACACTCGTCAGTAGCCTTGTCCATATTTTCTCTATGGGCTACATGCACGGTGATCCGAGATACCCACGGTTTTTCGCCTTCCTCTCGCTCTTCTCTTTTTCGATGCTCTTTCTGGTCGTATCAGATAACCTGCTCGGTATCTACATCGGCTGGGAACTTGTCGGTCTCTGCTCCTATCTACTCATCGGTTTCTGGTTTGAAAAAGACTCCGCTGCGAATGCCTGTAAAAAGGCGTTTTTGACGACGCGCGTCGGCGATGTCGGTATGTTTATCGGCATGATGATGCTCTTTACGAAATTTGACACACTCTCGCTTTACGGAGAAACAGGGATTTTTTCCTTAGCTGCTGCGCAATTAAATACAGCTGATATGGTATGGCTCTCTGTAGCAGGAGTCCTGATTTTCTGTGGTGCTGTCGGTAAATCCGCACAGGTTCCCCTACATACCTGGTTGCCTGACGCAATGGAAGGTCCTACACCTGTTAGCGCGTTGATTCACGCTGCGACTATGGTTGCCGCTGGGGTGTATCTCACGGCTCGGATGTTCCCGATCTTGACAGAAACCTCATCGCTGGTCATTGCTTATGTGGGTGGCATCACCGCACTCGTTGCCGCGACCATCGCTATCGTCCGTTTTGACATCAAGCGGGTTTTGGCATACTCCACAGTTAGCCAGTTGGGGTATATGATGCTTGGAATTGGTGCTGGCAGTTACGTCGCAGGACTTTTTCACCTCACAACGCACGCCTTTTTCAAGGCACTGCTTTTCCTCGGTTCTGGCAGTGTTATCCACGCTTTCCATGCAATGCATGGTCACGGACATGACGATGATCACGGACATGACGATGATCACGGACATGAGCACGAACACGGTGATCACGACGCACATGGGCACGATCACGGTGAGGATCACGATTCAGAACATGTTCTCGGTTCCGAGATTCCACCAGACCAAGATATGCGGAATATGGGTGGACTACGCCACAAGATGCCGATTACTTTCATAACGATGCTCATTGCGACGTTGTCTATCTCTGGGGTTCCGTTCGTCTTTTCCGGTTTCTGGAGTAAGGATGCAATTTTGGGCGGGGTGCTGGGGCGTGCAATGGAATGGAACTCTGTACACCACTATCTCCTATTCGGTATGGCACTCTTCGCCGCTGGGCTTACGGCGTTCTATATGTTCCGCCTAATCTTTATGACCTTCTTTGGGGAACCGCGTAATCAAGAGATGCACAACATGGCACACGAGTCCCCTAAGAGCATGACCGTGCCGCTTCTAATCTTGGCTGCTCTGAGTTTTCCTGTCGTTAATACGCTCTGGTTCAACGCAGACTATGTTAAGCCGCCAGAACAAGCCCATCTTCATGCCCCAGAGCATGCGTACGTTTCACCCGATAGCAAAGTCGGTGAGGCAGGACTAACTTTTTCACTCTTCGGGATTTCTGAAGCCGTCGCAGCCGAAGAAGGTGGACAGGACACACACGGCGCACATGGAGATGACGGACATCATGGACACGGTCCCGCACACACGATTGCGATGGTGCTATCTATCATCGTCGCAGGATTAGGTATACTCCTTTCATGGCTTTTCTACCATAGACGGACATTGTCCGCCGAATCGGTAGCGAACTCGTTTCGCCCGATCTACAATCTATTCTGGCACAAATACTACTTCGACGAATTCTATGATGGTGTTTTAGTCGCCTTGACAGTATGGAAAGCGCGACTCTTCGCTCAATTTGACGGAACTATCGTTGATGGCATCGTTAACGGCGTTGGAAAGGGGACGCGCGACATTCTCGCTGTATTCGTTGGTGTTTTTGATAACCGTATCGTTGATGGTCTGGTCAACCGGGTTGCTGAGGTTACATGGTCAATCGGTGGAAGAGTCCGGCGAATTCAGACCGGTGCGATTCAAACGTATCTTTTCGTTGTGCTGGCAGGGATTGTGTTGTTAATCTTAATTTTCCGGGCGTTGTAAGGATGGGCTTGTCATGGTATTGTTTAAACTGCTCCCATTTTTCGGACCACTGTTTGGCATTGCTATCGCTTGGCTTTTCGTGCGCCATCCGAACTTCAAAACGCGGCGTAAAAGGGCACAGATTTTGCTTGTACTTGCTCCAATCGTGCTCCCAGCACTACTGTATGTAGTCTATTTGATTTCCCGATAATGGGATAAGGAGGATCCCCTCGAGATGTTATTGTCGCTAATGATTTTTATCCCGTTGCTCGGGATGGTTGCTGTTTTGCTTTTGCCGCGCGAGTCGGAGGAACTGGTTAAACGCGTTACGCTCCTCATTACACTCATCCCGCTCGCACTCGCAGTCGCCTTATTTATATCTTATGATCGCTCGGCTGCTGGAACGCAGTACGTCGTCAATGTCCCTTGGATTTCGGCGTTTAATATCCAATACCATGTCGGTATTGACGGTCTCAGTGTAACACTTCTGCTTCTCACAGCCCTTTTAGGTCCCATCTGTGTCATTGCCTCATGGCGGAACATCGAAAAAGGTATCAAGGCATATATGGCACTGTTTCTGTTGCTTGAGACCGGGATGCTCGGTTTCTTCGCTTCATTGGATCTATTCCTCTTTTACGTCTTTTTTGAACTCACACTATTGCCGATGTATTTCCTTATCGGTGTATGGGGCGGACCGCGTCGAGAATACGCTGCGATTAAGTTCTTCCTCTATACACTTTTCGGTAGTGTGCTGATGCTGGTTGCGATGATCGCAGTCTATCTCAGCAGTGGGGCACCAGGGGCACGGACATTTGACATTCCGACCCTTATTACCTTAGCCTCTACACAAGGGCATGCTCTTAACAACCTCGATTTCCAAATTTGGGTATTCCTCGGCTTCTTTATCGGATTCGCAGTTAAAGTACCTATCTTCCCATTCCATACTTGGCTTCCCGACGCACACGTTGAAGCACCGACCGCTATCAGTGTTATTCTGGCAGGCATCCTGCTAAAAATGGGAACCTACGGTTTAGTACGGATTAACATGGCAATGTTCCCACAAGGCATGGACTTCTTCTGTAACGGGACTGGTACTTGGGGCAACAGTTTAGCACTCCTCGGATTCATTAATATCGTCTACGGTTCTTTCTGCGCGTTAGCACAAACCGATTTCAAGAAGTTGGTTGCGTATTCGAGTATCGGACACATGGGATTCGTTATCTTGGGACTTGCGGCTCGAAATACGGAGGGCGTTACCGGTGCGATTCTCCAGATGTTCAATCATGGTGTTATCAGCGGAATGCTCTTCTTGCTTGTCGGTGTTCTTTACGACAGGGCACACCATCGCGAGATTAATGGGTTTGGTGGTCTCGGTGCAAAAATGCCAGTCTATACCGGCATTACCACGCTCGCATTCATGGCATCTTTGGGACTGCCCGGCTTGAGTGGATTCGTTGGGGAAGCACTCTCCTTACTCGGTGCTTACGATAAATTCAAGATGCTGACTATCTTATCAACGATAGGCATTGTTGTCGGCGCAGCGTATTTCCTCTGGACACTCCAACGCGTTTTCTTAGGGACACTCAACCCGAAATATGAAGCACTCCCGGAAATCAATGGACGTGAAATTCTGACCTTGGCACCGCTCGCAATCCTAACGATTGTTCTTGGTGTTTGGCCCAATTTCGCTATTGATATGTTCAGAGAATCTGTTACCAACCTCGTCAACATTCTACAGGCGATATAGGAGGTTTTTGTAAGGTATGCAACCTTTAAGCAATATCGAAAGCCTTCTTTATTTTATTCCAGAACTCCTGCTCGTTATTTTTGCCATCGCTGTTATTCTCGTTGATCTCGGTGTGAAAAATAGGGAGAGTGCCACAGTTGCCTATCTCTCCCTTGTAGGTGTCGGCTGTGTATTCGCTGCAGTGCTTATTACGCATGCACAACTCGGCGATAAAACTGCCGTTTCCCTCTTTTTGGGGATGATTCGGCTCGACACATTCTCTACCTTTTTCAAGATTCTGTTGCTGCTCGCAACCGCCGCAACAATTCTGTTCTCCCTCCGTTCTGAGGAACTTGACGCACGATTGAAGGGTGAGTATTATGCCCTCTTATTAGCCATCTCCCTCGGAATGTTCCTGATGGCTTCCTCAACCAACCTGCTGATGATATTTATCTCGTTGGAAACGGTGAGTCTGACCTCCTACATTCTCGCCGGATTCCTGACGCATAACCCGCGCTCAAGTGAAGCGGCATTTAAATACATTACGTTTGGTGCGGTCGCTTCTGGAACTATGCTATTCGGTCTCTCCTTCCTGTTCGGAATGACAGGTACCGGTGATCTCGGTCAAATTAGCACAAGGCTCACTGAATTATTGGCAGCAGGCGAAGTCTACTCACTTGCTGTGTTGATTGCAATAATCTTTGTTCTCGCAGGTGTCGGCTATAAGATAGCCTCCGTGCCGTTCCACATGTGGTCTCCTGATGTCTACGAAGGCGCGCCTATCCCAATAACGGCGTTTTTATCCGTCGCCTCAAAATCCGCAGGATTTGCGCTATTCATCAGATTCTTCTATTCCGGGTTTAGCAGTGCTGAAGTCATGCAATCTGTTGACTGGACACTCATGTTAGCAATAGTCTCTGCCTTGACAATGACTGTCGGAAACCTCGCAGCACTGCCGCAACAGAATGTGAAACGTCTACTGGCGTATTCAAGCATTGCCCACGGTGGCTACCTGCTGATGGGTGGTGTGCTGCTCACATCGGAAGGTATTGGCGCGATCCTTTTCTACCTCGTTGTTTACCTCTTCATGAACTTAGGGGCATTTTACGTTGTCGTTCTCATTGCGAATGAAGAAGGAAGCGAAATGGTTGACGGATACCGAGGGCTCGCCTCGCGTGCACCGTTAGTCGCTGGAGCGATGGCGATTTTCCTTTTCTCACTGACCGGAATCCCGCCGTTCGCCGGTTTCTTCGGAAAATGGCTCCTCTTTGCAGCTGTCCTTGAGCAGGGGTACTACTGGCTGGCATTTGTCGGTTTGCTAAATAGTGTCGTCTCGCTTTACTATTATGCGCGCATCGTGAAAGCAATGTATCTCGAAGATTCTGACGAAGAAACAACGCAATCATCCTTCTCTACCGGCACTTTTGCCCTCCTGAGTGTCTTTGTCATCCCGACGATTCTCATTGGGTTCCTGAATATTTTCTACACCCTTTCCAACATCTCAGTCTCAGTAATACCGATGCAGTAGACTCTCGAAAAAAGATTGACAAACGCTGTTTATTTAAAGTATACTTAAAAATATAGCGCGTCTACAATAAATGCGTAGTTGTGCCCGGTCGTCTAATGGTAGGACGCGTGGCTCTGGACCACGTAGTGAAGGTTCGAGTCCTTCCCGGGCAGTCATTTTGTTAAAAGGTCGTTCTACAACCAAAGAGTAGATAAGATGAAACGGGTAGAATCCTCACCTGATAATTATATAGCGAGCCAAGATCCAGATATTCGGGAAGTTTTAGAGAAACTCCACACGCTGATCAAGACAGCGTTACCTGGTCGAGATTACTGTATGTGGGAAGGGGTCTTTTGGGGTGGCAGCGAACAGCAAATCATCGGCTACGGCAATTATTCTTATCAACGTTCTGATAAAAAACAAATCGAATGGTTCACGGTTGGATTGGCACGGCAGAAAAATTATTTTAGTGTGTATGTCAATGTGGTAGAAGACAAAGCCTACCTGGCTGAGATTTACCGATCTCGACTCGGTAAAGTCAAAACCGGAAAAAGTAACATTAGTTTTCGTAACTTGGCAGATGTCAATCTTGACGTGTTAACCGAGATGATCGAACACGCAGGAAAAATAACTACTGACAGTGAATCATAAGCATCAGGTAGCAGAACTGCACCTATAAGAAATTCAATACAACAAGCCGCTATCGTCTAGGGGTCAGGACGGATGGTTCTCAGCCATCAAACCGGGGTTCGAATCCCCGTAGCGGTATCTCTTTACTCGTAAGGGCGGGGTCAATATCACCCGCCCATCTTCTTAAGTGCGTGAACACCTTCTGAGTTAGAATCCCACACATTGGAGAAACATACGAATGCACGATACACCGAAACATACCAACCGCCTTATTCATGAAACAAGCCCTTATCTGCTCCAGCACGCACATAATCCCGTTGATTGGTATCCGTGGGGTGAAGAAGCACTGGCACGCTCCAAGCAAGAGCAGAAGCCTATCCTCCTAAGTATTGGTTACTCCGCATGCCACTGGTGCCATGTCATGGAACGCGAATCCTTTGAAAATGACGAGATCGCCGCGGTCATGAACGAACTTTTCATCAACATCAAGGTTGACAGAGAAGAACGTCCAGATTTAGATGAAATCTACATGAACGCTGTCCAAATCATGACCCGTCAAGGCGGCTGGCCCATGACCGTGTTTCTTACCCCTGATCTCAAACCCTTCTACGGCGGCACCTATTATCCACCAACCGATCGGTACGGTAGACCCGGGTTCCCGAAAGTGATGGAAGCCGTTTCAGAGGCATTCAATGAGCAAAATGCACAGGTGCTGCAGCAAGCGGAGCAAATTACTACGCACCTCGCGCAGGCAAGCAACGTCGTTGATCCACACCACCACGAACTCACGGAAGAACTCATGGCAAATGCCTTCCAACAATACCGTTCGCAATTCGATTCGCAGCACGGTGGATTCGGCAATGCCCCGAAATTCCCGCCCAGCATGGGATTGCCTTTCTTACTACGCTATTGGCATCATAGTGGGAACGCTAACGCTTTAGAAATGGTCGAGCTCACACTGGAGAAGATGGCACGCGGTGGTATGTATGATCAACTCGGTGGCGGTTTCCATCGATATTCCACTGATGCGCACTGGCTAGTCCCGCACTTCGAGAAGATGCTCTATGACAATGCTCAACTCGTCGTCGCCTATTTTGAGGCGTATCAAGCGACCCAAAAACCGTTCTATCGCGACATCGCTGTTGAGACGCTCGACTACGTTCTCCGCGAGATGTACGACGCAGAAAGCGGTGGTTTTTATTCTACACAAGATGCGGATAGTGAAGGCGTAGAGGGTAAGTTCTTCGTCTGGGAACCGAACGACGTGGAAGACATCATCGGCGAAGAGAACGCCGAAATTTTCTGTGAGTATTACGACATCACCCCACAAGGCAACTTTGAAGGGGAAAACATCCTCCACGTCCAAGTGCCACCCGACATTTTTGCCCGAAAACTGCAGATGGATGTTGAAGAACTGGAGACTCTCCTCTCAGATAGCAGGCAGAAATTATTTGAAGAGAGAGAAAAACGGATTAAACCTGGATTGGATGACAAAATCCTAACCAGTTGGAACGGCATTATGATTCGCGGTATGGCGATGGGTTACCAACTGACCGGGAAACCTGAATACCTTGAGGCATGCGAGAAATCCGCTGAATTTGTCTTGACCACGCTATCCCAAGACAACGGTCTCCTTCTACGCACTTACCGTTCGGGCAAGAGCCACCTCAACGCTTATCTTGAGGACTACGCTTATTTCATTGCTGGGTTAATCGCTCTCTACGAAGCCAGTTTTGAACCGAGATGGCTCACGGAAGCCGAACGCCTCGCGCACCTCATGATTGATCAGTTTGGAGACGACGCAGGTGACGGATTCTTCTTCACCGGTAAAGCACACGAAACGCTTATTGTTCAATCCAAATCCGCTTATGATGGTGCTACGCCTTCCGGTGCATCTATGGCGATCCACAGTCTTTTGCGACTTGCCAAACACCTCGACAAACCCGAATTCCACGACAAAGCCGTTGAGACGTTGTTGCTTTATTTTCATCAGATGGAGGGAATGCCTTCTGGGTCTGGGCAGTTGCTCTGTGAGTTAGTATTCTTGCTATCCACTCCGAAAGAGATTGCGATCGTGGGTAAGAAAGGGGATGCGCAAACGGACGCGATGTTAGCGGCGTTGCACAGCACGTATCAGCCCAACAAAATCGTTGCCTTGAGTGAATCCACCGATGGACAGACGTTACCACTTCTTGCTGGTAAGCCCCAAGTTGATAACATCGCAACCGCTTATGTTTGCGAGAATTACGTCTGTCAAGCCCCAACTACGGATGTTGAAGCGTTCGTGGAGTTGCTTCAATAGAAACCGTCCTTTCCCACAAAAGCACTGCTGGCGAGGTTTCCCAACCTCGCCATTTATTTAAAGCACTTCCTTGATGCGGAAACCCCTCAACACGTACGGAAGTCTTAGATGAACATC
The DNA here is from genome assembly GCA_958295815.1 of Candidatus Poribacteria bacterium. Taxonomy (GTDB): domain Bacteria; phylum Poribacteria; class WGA-4E; order WGA-4E; family WGA-3G; genus WGA-3G. The sequence goes on from OY282374.1 coordinate 4,499,425, forward strand.
AGCGACCGTGCCCGTTCTGCTCGAACGCAGCGGCAGGTGAGTCAGGCTTATCAGATTAGAGCGATACCCTTTTTTATTGTGATTGACAAAGAGCGGAATTGGCAATACACTTTTAATAGTTCGTATATAATAAACGGGCAACCTTTAATTTGGCTTATCAAAGCACTCCTCGCAGATTGAGGTTTCAAAATGTTAGCGACGTTACACGGCACATATCTGCTCAACAAAATCGCTGCTTTGAGAAAATACTCTGATAGACAGACGCTACAACCTCTCGCTTTTGGGTTGCAATTCTAATATTCTTCCGGTATAATACAACCGCAAAAAACAATCAGGCTAATCATTTCTTACCCCCTGATAAGGGGGATAGGGGGTTATGTGTCTAATCTACTTGACAAAACGAACAAGAGCAGTTATATCCCTTATAATAAAGCCCTAACCGAAAAAGCGCGCGAAAACCGTAAAAATCCTACCTCGGCAGAAAAGAAACTGTGGTATGAGATATTGGGAAACAAGCGATTGGACAATCTGAAATTCACCCGCCAAAAACCGTTGGACGAATACATTGTCGATTTCTATTGCGCTGAACTAATGCTTGCTATTGAAATAGATGGTAATACGCATGCAAGTCAAAAACAGTACGATAAACGTAGAACAAAAAACCTAAACAAATATGGCATTGAAGTAATTCGATATACCAATGCTCAGGTTATAAATAATCTTGAAGGCGTATATCAGGATTTACACGAACGTATATCTAAGATAACCCCCTAAATCCCCCTTATCAGGGGGACTTCCAACGAATAAGAAGGAATTGGAGCAAAACAATGGCACACACAAACGAAGCGGCAATTGACATGGACTGGTATCCACTTTCTGATGAGGATATACGCCACTTTGACGATAACGGCTACCTCATCGTACGGAATGTGTTGGACTCGGATACAATTAATAAACTGATTGAAGTCAGCGATCAGCTCATTGCGAGCGATCGACAGGAGAAGCGTCAACGCAACGCTAACGGTTTGTACGATGGGTTCCGAAATTGCGTTTCTATTGACGACGCCTTCATTCCGCTACTCACACAAAAGACCATTCTCCCTGTCGTGGTACAACTTCTTGGTGCGCACCTACAACTCATGACCTCACACCTGATATACAAACATCCCGATCCAACAGGAACACCGGATACGGCTCGTATGCCGGGCTGGCATCGCGACTACGCTTCTGCGACGAAAACCCACGGCAATAAGGTCCCACGCATTTTGCTAAAATGTGCTTACTACCTGACCGATCTGAGTGAACCTAATTCCGGCGCAACGCTCGTAGCTCCCGGTAGCAACCACCTCCTTGAGAGGGTCCCTATCCCAAAAGGACAAGCAGATCCGGAGGGAACACTTGAACCGAGTTTACAACCCGGGGACTGTCTTCTCTTTGAGAACCGTATCTTTCATGCAGGAGGGGCGAATTTAACTGATCAAATCCGTAAGGTTGTGATGTTCGGCTACGGGTATCGCTGGGTGATGCCGATGGACTTTCGGACGCAGGAACAGACCTTGTTGGATAAACTATCACCACTTGAGCAGTATCTGGTTGGTGAACCCTTTCAAGCGACGAAAGCATATAATCCGGGTGGTAGTGACAGCCCGCTCGCGCCATGGTGTGAACAGCACGGTGCCCCAGCGATAAGACAGGTTCAGTAACCGACCTACATTAGCGTGATAACATCTTTCTTAACGATTTCTTTGGTGTCGTAGTGACCCGCTTGAGAAATGAGTTCCAACGTCTCTGGGGAAAGCCGTCCTCTGACTTCTTCAGACACCCGACTCTCGCCACGGTGTTGCGGTCTGTAACGTAAGGTTAGGATGCAACGATACCGATCCTTCGGCTTCCAAGGCAATGCACCGTGCGTCAGAAGCTCAGAGATAATCACCACATCTCCTGCTTTCGGCGTGATGTTAAGCACTCCCGGCGGAATATCATCGGCATCTTCAATCCTTCCGTTGTTGAAGAGGTGTTCCGGTCGATCGAAAAGGGTTTTATGTGTGCCGGGAACGACAAGCAATCCACCGTCACCAGAATTCACATCGTATAGATACGGAAAAACGACGAAATCGTCACAAAAGATTCGACCGTTTCGGACCTCATAACGATTGGCATGCCACCCAAAATCTTCTCGTGCGCAATGCAAGCGGAGTCCTTCCGCCGACTCCGACACACCCGCCCGATCCGCAATCATCGTGCCGCGGAACAGTTGTGGTCGGTTATTCGTCAACTCTTTGATGATGGGCCAGGTGGAACGGTGCATTGTGAGTGCTTCTAAGGGTTTCGCAAAGGCAAAGCCGTTTGGGAGGTTTTTGTTGCTGGAGTCAAATCCGGGTGGGAGTTCTTCAGTAGGTGTGTTGATATATTCGTTTGCTGCGTCTTGCGCCGCTTTCAGTTCTTCGTCACTCAGAACATTCTTCAGGTGAAGATAGCCGGTAACATCAAAAAGATAACGTTGTTCAGGTGTCATCATAATATCTTGCTCCTTTAGGACTTACGCAATCAAATGTAGGTGTTTAAAACACAACTCTAAACCTATGCCTCCCACACGGGCCAGTCACGCTCCTGTAACTGCTTGAATAACTTATCAAAGGCTTCACTACCGTCATCTTCCCATTCGTCCAAACGTACGCCAGGGGCATAAGATTCATCCACACCCTGCTTCATGAGACGTTCTGCTTGCTGTAGGTTTCGGTAGTAGTGTTTTATACCGCCGGGTAGTGTGACAACAGAGATATGGCGAGCCCACTGCGGTTCAGGCGTTTGGGAATAGTGTTTCACAGCATCTTCGTCTAACACAACACCTAAACCATTTCCTTCTGGGACCTGCATAAACCCACGCTGGACTTTGTGCGGTGTAACAATTAAGTCATCTTCATAAGTATGACTGGCTGTAACGCCCGGCAAGGTGGCTGTCGGCATCACAGCTCCGAGATGACAGGCGAACGCTGCCGTAATGCCGGTCCCGACATACTGCAGCAGAATAGGTGTATTTGCGGCGGCAAAAGCCCAACCTGATGCCAGTGCGCTTTTGACAGGCTCGTGGCTACACAGTGCCCCGTCAAAATCACCCGCCCGCAGCCCAATCCAAGGACCGGAAGGCTGACGTGATGCCCCTTCTCGGATAATACCGACCCCGTGCAGATAAAATGGAATCCGAATCTCTTGATGCAGTCTACGCCAACCTTCTACATCATACGCAAAAATCGGTTCTTCTACACCTTTGATGACTGGAATGTTCTCCAACTCCCGTAGAATAGGCAGGGCAGTCTCAACATTGATTAACGAGCCGTTGAAATCAAACTCCACACGAAAATCTGGCGGTGCGACCTCTTGGATTGCATTCGATTGTTCAACGACATCGTAGAAGGCGCGCGCTTTGCACTTCAGACCGCGATATCCACGTTCAGCGGCAACTTGAACCTCGGCGGCAGTGTCTTCAGGGGACATACACGGCATCCACCAACCCATCGCCACCCACTCCCGAACCTGTTGACCCATCAACTGCCACGCCGGTAAGCCGAGATGTTTTCCCATGAGATCGTAGCATGCCATGTCGAGATTAAAACGTCCCTCGCCCATGACGTGGTCAAATGGGTTTGTGCCGAGATAGGTGTCCAAAACCTCTTGATCAAAAGGCGATCCTGGGTTCTCTCCGAGACCAACGAGACCGGTATCGGTATGGAATTTGTAGACTGTGACCAACTCGGTCATCGCGAAGTGGTAGTATTTCTTGCGAATCCGTTCTTCGTAAGGCACACGCAATGGAATTGCTTCAATCTCAGTGATTTTCATTGAAAAAATTAGGCAAGAGGTTGGAAAAACTGCCTACCTCCTTGTATCCTCGGTTATCAATCGCCTTTGCTTCGGACTATCCGTGATCTTTTTTATCTCCCGAGCTATTTTATCAAGGTCTATAAAAAGAATCAAACCTAAAGTGTTAAAATATCAAATTCCTAATCCATGTAGCATGCAGTAAGAACGATCTCCGGATCTGGGCAATCTTACGACAATTAAGTTAATAATATTTTTCCTTGAATTTAATCGAAAAACAGATTACAATTCAAGCCTGAATACTACCATTTCATACCAACAAATCAGGAACGGAACTTCAAACACCATCGTCGTGGAGCAACTATTGAAAAATCGGTCAGGCTTTTTCCAATTTTTATTCTTCAGTATCCTGATCGGTGGTTTTGTCGGGTGTGACCCACCTAACGCTAAGAAACAGCCTTACGAAACGCTTGTTTTTAATGTTGATGAAACCCGACTTGAACCGGCAGTAACAGATACGGTTCTCAAGATCACAATCGCCGCACCGAAGAATTGGAAAAAGATTGACGATTCAATGCTCGCGCAAGTCGTCAACAAGTTGGAACCACAACTCGTCCCGCAGGATCTACAGATAGTCCCACGATGGATATTCTTGAATGAAGGTTCACGGTCAATGTGTGTCGTGTCAAAGTTAAATGGTGTGGAGATCGCGCCAGACGAGACTTTATTAAAAACTCTCACAACTGCCTACCAAAACCAATTTCCAAACGCAACGGTTCGGGAGGCAATTTTCATGAAAGATGCTTTTCGCATCCATCAATTAATGGTTATTGCTACCGATTTTGTACTCATCAAGCTGATATGCGACGCACCAGAAACCCTCGTTTTCGAGGTCGATTACCGCACCTCCAGAGATGTTTACCAAACCGAACTGCAAGCTATTGAATCATCAATCGGTTCTATCAACCTAATCCATAAACATCAGTAAGTGCGCTGTGAAAGCGCACAACACAAGGAGGAACTTATGTTCAAAAAACTTTCCGTTACCTTCCTTATCGTAGGAATGTTGTTTGTCATCGGCTGTGCAGCACATGTCCACAAAGTCGGGGACGGGGCACAAGGTAATGATATGACAACAGCGCGGCAATGGTATGTCCTATGGGGATTCGTTCCAATCAACGAAGTTGATACAAACGCTATGGCAGGTGGAGCAACTGATTATGAAATTGTGACAGCAGTGACACCTTTTGATTTCGTCCTCAACGCTCTCCTCAGTGAAGTCACAATCCATTGTCGGACAGTAACAGTTCAGAAATAACCGATAGTAGATTCCAAAAATCTTTGGGCAAAGCCGATGTCTTTTTCACCTTTTGACACTGGCTTTGCCCTCTCTTTTAGATAGCAGCTGATGTTAAAGAACCATTTTCGTACTGAACCGCTTTAAGTGTATAGGATAAGTGGAAATTTTACGGCACTAACTGTACTTTAATCGAATCCGACCCTTTCTGAACCATCTCAAATCCGGTGAGATAGTCCGTTAATGGCAGTTGATGCGTCACGATATGCTCGACCTCGATTAAACCGCGGTGGATATAATCGATTGCCAGCGGATATGCATGCGGACCCAGATGCGAGCCGTGGATATTCAACTCTTTTGTGTCACCGATGATAGTCCAGTCCACGGTCACCGGTTCCCGCATGACGCTGAATTCCACAAACGTACCTGCCTTTCGGATCATGTGCAATCCCTGCTCAACCGCCTTCGGATGTCCCGTTGCTTCAATGTAGACATCACACCCGTAGCCTTCCGTGAGATCCAACACCTCTTGCACCGCATCCGTTTCCGATGGATTGATCCCAATATCTGCGCCCAACTTCTTGGCGACTTCTAATCGTTTCGGCATCAAGTCAATAGCGATAAGTACACCTGGGTTTTTCAATCTCGCAGCACCGATCATACCGAGTCCGAGCGTGCCTGCCCCCGCGACCACGACGACATCCCCGAACTCAATGTTGCCCCGTTGCACGGCGTGAATCGAGCAAGCAAGCGGTTCAATCATCGCCGCATTCGCTGTCGGAATCTCAGAAGGCACCTTGTAAACGAGCGAACGCTCTGGAAACTTCATATAGTCCGCCATACCACCGTTGACCACCGGTTGAAATCCGTAGATATTGTGGACTTGACAGAGCCAATACTTCCCTGTTCGGCAGTAGCGACATTCCCAACACGGTACTATCTGTTCAGCAATTGCAGTATCGCCAAGTTGGATGCCGTACTTCTCACCGGCACCTTCGCCGAGTTCTACTACCTCACCGATGAATTCGTGTCCAGCGATAACGGGTGCCTCTACATAGGGCTTTCGATGCTCATCGCCCCAGAAAAGCGGCGCGCCTGTATAACATTTGATGTCGCTGGCGCAGACCCCACAAGCCTTCACTTTAACAACGACTTCGCCGGGACCAGCCTCCGGCACCGGTACCTCTTCAAGGCGGTAATCCCACGGTTCGCGACACATAATCGCGCGCATCGTTTTCAACATTTAAAATCTCCTTATGGAATTTACAGAGGTGCTTACGGGTTAGTCCGTCACTTTTAAGAGTGGTGCAAGATGTGGTAGGCGGCGATACCCAGTGAGACGTGAACGTTCAGCGATGCACCCGCCCCATACATCGGAAGAAAAATTACCATATCACAGACAGCAAGCGTCCGTTTCGTTACGCCGTGGTCCTCGTGTCCCACGATGAGGCAGATTTTATCAGGATAATCCACCTCATCGTAGCGCATTGATTCCGCAGTAACCTCTAAAGCACAACTCGTATAGCCGTCTGCTTTGAGCGATACAATTGCGTCTGCTGCCTGTTCTGTATACCGCCATTTTACACGCCGGTGCTTGCCCCGAGCGACTTTGCGGACGAGTGGGTGCGGCGGTTGCGCACTGATACCCGTCAGGATGAGTTCCTTTACACGGCACGCATCCGCTATCCGAAACGCGGAGCCAACATTAACCGGGTCCTGTACGTCCTGCAGGATAAAAACCAGTTCTTTCTCTGATGGTTTCACCTGCTTCAGAAAGTCCTTAAGCGGTTTGCCGCGTAATTGCTTCATATCCGATCAAAATCAGGGTTACAAACCCTTCCCACAAGAAATCAGGGTTACACAATCCATTCCCACAAGAGATAGGTTATGCCGCTCTGCTCTGTATCAGGCGTCGTCTCGCGCTTGCACGTGCCAGTCCGACATCTAATGTAATATGGTGGTAATCGGAAATACCGAGGTTGATGGCGTGCGCTGTTTCAAGGTTAAAGCCCCACTCGATCCATTCCGGCATATCTGTCTCTGGAATATCACCCGCAACGATAACCTTCATGATACTAATACCTTTTCCAAGGTCATAGGCGCGTTGGATATATTCAAGATGCCGATCAAAGGGACCTCCCTCTAACATCCTACCTTCTTTATTCGCTGTCGTTAAGATAACATCGAGTTCGGGATGGTCTATCACAGCGTCCATGACAGGACCCGTGTGGATATGCGTGGAGCAGCCGATGATTCGGATTTTGCCAGCAGCTTTTGCCTCCCGGAACGCCTCCAGCGCGCCTTCCCGCGATACCAAGTCTTTAGGTGAGGAAATACCATGTAATAGCAAAACATCTAAGTAGTCCGTTTGCATCTCCTGAAGGGAGCGCGTAATGCTCACCATAGCACCTTCATAATCTTTCGCGCCAGTTTTCGTTTGAATAACGACCTCTTCCCTATTAATTTGACGTACTGCCTCTCCGAGGTGTGGTTGACTCCCATATCCCTCAGCAGTATCCCAAAAGGTAATTCCCTCGTCAAGTGCTTTCAACATTAATTTGCCACCGGCTTCGTAATTCTCGCAAGCGTTGTTGAGATGCCCTGCACCGAAGCAGAGCCGTGAGATCTCTAAACCCGTTCTTCCGTATGCTAAATATTCCATTTTGTCCTCCACACCCAAACGTGATCAAAAAAGTACGATTACGATTCCACAAACTGGTTCAAATCTCTCTTGATGTACTTTAATCGAATTCCACCGAAAAATGCAACCCTTTTTTCTTGGCATCAAATCAGTTTTCAGGTATCATAAGGACAAATATACAATCCGTTACGATTTTTTACCACACAACTACACCAAAACATGAAGTTCAGTGGCCATACCCTTTTCAATAATACCGCTGTCGAAATCGTTCTCGCCGATGCCCGCGTTCAGGAAATACGCGAAATTCCCTCCACCGATAGTACAACATGGATAGCGCCAGCGTTGATAGACATTCAAGTGAACGGCTTTGCTGGCTATGACCTCAACGTTGCTACCGTTCCCTCAGAAGATGTATGTGCGATGGTGCGCGCGCTCTGGTCAGTCGGCACAGGATTTTTATGTCCAACAGTCGTGACGGGGTCTTTCGATCGGATTCGTAACTCCCTGCACACCATTGTAGAAGCGTCTAAAGCAGATACATTAGTTGCTCATTCGATGCTTGGAATACATCTTGAGGGACCCTATATCTCTGCGGAGGATGGACCGCGCGGCGCACACCCGTTAGAACACGTCAGAGATCCAGACTGGGACGAATTTCAGCGGTGGCAAGACATCGCCGACGGGACCATCTCGATTGTGACCCTCGCCCCTGAAAAAAAGGGTGCTATTCCGTTTATTGAAAAACTGGTCGCCGATGGCATTGTGGTCGCGCTGGGACATACAGATGCCTCCGCAGGCGATATCCGAGCGGCGATCGACGCTGGCGCGAGACTCTCCACACACCTCGGCAACGGTGCACACGCCCTCATCCGACGGCATCCGAACTATATTTGGGAGCAGCTTGGTGCCGATGAACTCTGGGCAAGCCTTATCGTTGACGGACATCATCTGCCACCCTCCGTTGCTAAGTCAATGATGCGTGCGAAGACACTCGACCGATGCGTCCTCGTTAGTGATGCGGTGGCTCTGGCAGGCATGCAACCTGGCATCTATGAGTTTGCTGAAAAATCTGTAGAATTGACCGCAGATCGGTGTGTCCGTTTGGTCGGGACTGAATATCTCGCCGGTTCTGCCATTGAATTGGCGCGCGGTATCGAAAACAGTGTCCGATTCGCAGGTATCTCTCTCGAAGAAGCGGTGTCACTCGCCACGTTACAACCGATGCATCTGCTAAACGCGAAGGCACCGGTAGACACGCAGAAGAATCTAATCCTTTTTGAATGGGATGCGTCGCGATATGAAATGAATCTGATAGCGACAATTGTCGGCGGAGAATTGGTTTACCACGCGGAGACAGAGTGATGACACAAAGATCAGTTCGTTACAACAACACCCCTATAAAGAAAGTCTGGGTTATAGGAAATCTTTTCGTCCTCTGTTTTGTGATCCCACTTGCGGCGCAGCAAGAGAACGAGCAGTCGAAACATTATGAACGTGGGACGCGAGCAATGCAGTTAGGGCTTTACGATGAAGCGATCAATGCCTTCCAGCAGGTTTTGCAACTAAACCCACAAAATGCCGAGGCACACTGCGAACTCGGTGCGGTTTATAGATTCAAGGAGAGAACCGACGACGCTCTGGACGCATACCTCGGCGCGCTGGAATTGTCCGCATCCCCACAGACGCACGGCGTTGCCCATCTCTGCTTGGCACGGATTTATCACTCGCAAGGCAAGTTCGTAGAAGCTGAAAGCCACGGACAACACGCCGTCGCTATGCTACCGAAGAACGCTGAACCCTTTTTTCGACTTGCAGATACGTATGTGCAGCGGGGAAAGTTGGATTTAGCGCAGCGGATGTATCAACAGGCATTGACACTTGATGCTAATCTTGCCCCGGTCTACCAAGGATTAGGGAAGATCGCATTTCTTCAGAACAGGTTGGCGGATGCTGTACAATATTATCAGAAAGCCGTTACCCTCGCACCCTATCACGCCGAAACCCATTACAACCTTGCACTCGTCCACCGACGTTTAGGACGCAATTCGCAGGATAGTATTGCGACGCAGCATACCGCAGAAGCTAAAAACCTGATGGCATCTTTCCAACAGGTGAAAGCCTATAACGAACAGACAAACCAATACCGTAGACGTCTGTTAGCACAACCGACTGCGTTGGAACCACGTGCTAAGCTGGCGGAAGCACATTTTAAAATTGGAAACCACCAAGAAGCAATAAAGGCTTATCAGATTGCAACGGCGTTGCATCCAGATGCCCTTCCGCTTTACCACAATCTCGGTGGGCTTTATATGCAGACGGGACAACTCACAGAAGCCGTCGCTGCGTTTCAACGTCTCATTCAACTTGACGACACTGACGCTGAGGCGTATCTTCACCTCGGTTGGCTGCACGCTCGTCTACGTAAATTCGGTGATGCGCAGACTTACTTACAAACCGCAATTCAGAGAGATAAGACGCTAACGCCTGCCTATTATGGACTCGCAGAGGTCTACGTTCAACAACATCTGTTTGGAGAGGCAATCACTGTTTATCAACAGTTGACAGCGGCACATCCGAAAGATGCCAAGCCGTGGATACGGTTAGGTGTTCTACATCTCAAACAGCAGCAGACTTCGGAGGCTATCCTCGCATTTACGCAAGCGATTGATGTGGATGAAAACTCAGCAGAGGCGTATAACAACCTCGCATGGCTTTACGCGACACAAGGAGAAGAACTTGCGCGTGCTGTTGCGTTGGCAGAACGTGCCGTTGCATTGGACGCTAACGCCTCTCGCTTGGATACCCTCGCCTATGCCTACTATCGCCACGGTGCGTATCCTGAAGCGGAACGAGCCATTTTACGCGCAATCACTTTGAAGCCAGACAATACCGCCTACAAAGACCGTTTGGATGAAATTCGCGTGGCGATGAAGGATGCTAAGAAACAATGACGATTTTGGATATGCGCGCACGCGTACGCTGCCTATACCTTCTTTTTCTTTTGATATGTACAACATTCAGTCCGTTGGTTGGATATGCTGTTACTTTTGTCGAAGTGGCTGCGGCATCTGGGATCGACTTCAAGCATACAGACGGTGAGAGTGGCAAACGCCTCTTTAACGAACAGTACGGGTCAGGTGGCGGCTTTTTCGATTACGATAACGATGGGTATCTTGACATCTACCTTATCAATGCCCGTCCACAAGGTGAACAGATGAACGCTGCTCCACCTACAAACGTCCTCTATCACAATAACGGAGACGGTTCGTTTACAGATGTCACCCGTGTTGCGGGGGTAGCGGATACTGGCTATGGGGTCGGTGCAACGACTGGTGATTATGATAACGATGGTGACGTGGATCTCTATTTGACGAACTTTGGACATAACGTTCTGTACCAAAACGAAGGCGATGGCACTTTTACAAATGTTGCTGAGACTGCACAGGTCGCAGATGCGGGGTGGGGAACGAGTTGTGCTTTCGCCGATTTTGACAGCGACGGATTTCTTGAACTCTACGTGACCAATTATGCCAACTATACCCTTGACGCACACAAAACGTGTTATCGACATAATATCGCTGTCTATTGCGGTCCGAGTTCATATCCGCCCCAGCCAGACCTGTTTTATCATAACAACGGAGACGGTACTTTTACGAATCTAACCAAACAAAGTGGCTTGTTAAGTGTACCTGCAGCGCACGGGCTTGGGGTTGCTGTTGGGGATGCCGATAACGACGGTGATGCCGACCTCTACATCGCTAACGATCAGGATTTCAATTTCCTTTTCGAGAACCGCGGCGATGGCATTTTTGAAGAGATCGGGCTGCTCTCTGGGGTCAGTTGCAGCGATACGGGGAAAGCAGAGGCAGGAATGGGTGTCGCCTTTGCAGACTACGACAATGATGGGAAGTTGGATCTCACAGTCAGCAATTTTCAGAACGAGACCAACACTCTCTATCACAATGAAGGGGACAACTTTTTCATTGATACTACAATTCCTACAGGCATCGCTGAACACACACACCGCTATCTCGGTTGGGGTATCGGTTTCCTCGATTACGATAATGACGGCTACAAGGATATCTTCGTTGCAAACGGACACACGATGGACAACATCGCTGAGGTTGATCGTTCCACGACGACCCCACAGCAGAATCTACTCTTTCGGAATTTAGGCAATGGGCAATTTGTGGATGTCACGGCACAGATGGGGGCAGGGTTCGCATTGCGTAAGACAAGCCGCGCTTCTGCTTTTGGAGATTATGATAACGACGGGGATATTGATATCCTCATCACAAACTGGAATCAGACTGCCAATCTGCTGAGAAATGACGGCGGAAACCGAAATAATTGGGTACAGGTGCAAGCGATCGGCACCAAAAGCAACCGCTCGGCTATCGGTGCGCGTATCAAAGTTGTAGCGGGTGAACTCACACAGTATGCAGAGGTTAAAAGCAGTGGCAGCTACCTCGCATTTAGTGATTTGCGGGTCCATTTCGGACTGAACGACGCTAAAAATATCGATTTGTTAGAAATTCGTTGGCCCAGTGGAATTGTTGATACAGCGACCAATCTCTCGGTAAATCAACGGTTTATCGCCGTTGAAGATAAAGATATTGTTTCACAATAAAATTTTTTCTTGAAAAAAAAGTAAAATTATGCAAAATTAAATATATCGTATAGATAACGCACAGAAAGCAAGCGTTTACTATGCAACTCACTCACATTTATTTCATGAAAACACTAAAGGAGGACAATTAAGTGAAATTGTTTATTTCAACGCTCGCCATTGCTATATTGGCGATCAGTATTTCTATTTCCGCGTATGCGGATCTAAATGACGGGGTTGTTGGTGCTTGGACCTTCGACGATGGAAAGGCAACGGATGCGATTGGCAATGCACACGGCGAACTCTTTAAGGCTGCTAAAATCGTTGCCAAAGGCAAATTTGGTAGGGCATTGGATGTTGATGGAAGCGATGATACGCGTGTGGATATTGAATTCAATGCCGATCTCGAGAAAGTCGTTGAGGGACCGCATACCCTCTCCTATTGGCTCTATGTCCGAAACGGTGCAAACCATTCCGGCGTTTGGAAAGGTGAAAAGGTCGGCTGGGGTGCGAATTTCACCTTCCGGATAGTGACGACCAGTAGTACCGGTCTAACCTGGGGAACAACAAGTGGAGGCACCGAAAACTGGTTCGCAACAGATGGTGCTATTGAACCCGAGAAGTGGTTCCATGTCTGTCAGACAGCGGATGGTGACGAGGCAATAGGATATGTGACGCCAGAGGGTGGAAAAACCGAAATACCCGCCAGTGGTCAAGCCAACCCACAAGTCGCACCGGAACCTTATAATCTTTTCCCAGATCGTCCCTTGGAACTCGGTGCGGGTCGCCAGATCGGCGGTAATGTTGGAGAAGATTTTTTTCTTGATGGAATCATCGATGATGTTATTATCTGGGATCGCGCACTCAGCGAAGACGAAGTCGAAGACCTCGGGAGCGGCGAACGTCCAGAGAAGGCACTCGCTGTCAAAGCAGAGGGCAAGATAACCACGACGTGGGGAAAGGTTAAATCCTATCACCACCGCTAAGTTCAATTAAGATCTAAAAATACGGCGGGTTTGTAAAATTCTACTGCAAATCCGCTAAGTTAAGCCAAAACCGTAAGGAGTTTTCTATCATGAAACAAGTTTGTCTGTTTGTCATTTTAGCACTTATGGTACTCGGTACCAATAGTTACGCTGAACTTGAAGATGGTCTCGTTTCTGTTTGGAGTTTTAACGACGGCTCAGCAAACGATTCTGTTGGAAATAACGACGGCGCATTTATGAATGGTGCCAGCACTATAAACGCGGAATTCGGCATGGCACTCAACCTTGAAAATCCTGAGAACCCCGCGACCGGTGAGAACACTGGACAATATGTCGAAATCCCATCATCAGCAAGCCTTGAAAAAGAAGACGGGGTCTTTTCTGTCTCCCTGTGGGTCTACGTCAGGACCGACGGCGGTAGAAACCACGCCGCGATGTTCTTCAAAGGCGACAAAGTCGGTTGGGGTGACCACTTCATGGTGCGGATGTGCACTACGGATGCAACTACCATGACCTGGGGTAGTTGTTGGGCAGGCTCCGAAGGTTGGTTTGCCACAAATAATGTGTACGCAGAAGAGGAATGGGTCCACGTCGCATATGTCGTTGATGGTTCAGAAGCGACAGCATACGTAACCTCCTCCGCTACTGATGGTGATACTATAGTACCTCCAAGCGAACAGACTAATCCGAGAGAAATTGAGACCCCCCTGCGAACGTTCCCGGAACGTCCGGTTGAAATCGGTGTTGGGCGGCAAGTCGGTGGCAATGCTGGAAACGACTTCTGGCTTGACGCTATGATCGACGAGGTCTATTTCTGGGACCGCGCACTCAGTGCAGACGAAGTCAATGAACTCGCTGGTGGTGCGCTTGTTGGTGCTGTCGCTGTGGAAGCGCAAGGCAAACTCACTACTACATGGGCTCACATCAAGAAATAATAGGTATTATTAACCCAAAAACAGGAAGGCTCCGGATTTCACGAATCCAGAGCCTTTTTGTTTATCAAGTACCACAGCACCGGAGGTGATACACGATGCAAGGTTATTACGGTATTGGGGAAGTTTTTGTTAAAGTTGCCGACCTTGAGCGTGCAGCGGAATTCTATCGGGATCTGCTCGGATTTGAGGTAGTGGAGCGAAATAATCGGCAGCTTTATATCTATTTAGAAAATGGACACCTTGTCCTCAAGGAAGCCGGGAGTCCCGGACACGATGCGGGTGGACCTATGCACTTCGCCTTCGTTACAAGCACCGATCGGATTAACGAACTCGTCGAGCAATTCGCTGCCTTACCTTACCGGACTCGCGGTCCCTTTGATTTTGATGACCCACGCGGCAAATGTCATGCTTTTTTTATTTTTGATCCAGACGGGAATGAAATTGAGTTTAATGATCTTTACTGTCCAGACAATTCGATTTAGGACTTGCTATCATATTGTGAGGAAATCCAAAATGCTAACCCATTCAGAAATCGATGCGTTTGTTGAAAACGGCTATATTATTCGTAAGGGCGCGCTTTCCGAAACCGATATTCAAACCTATCGAAATGCCATTGATCGTATACTCCACAAGTGCCGCGGTGAAGGTCTACATGCCGATAACCTGCGCTACATAGACGGAGATCGCGATGACCTCTGGGGTGTTAATAATATTTTTCATCCAAGTATTCGTGAACAAGCACTTGTAGACGCACTTGCACATCCACAGATATTGGATACTATCAAAGCACTTATCGGCGAAAGATTAAGGTATCACCTCTGTACCCTTCTTGTCAGTTCTGAGCAGAAACCTTATCATATTAACTGGCATCGAGACTCTGCACCCGACGGAGAAGTGCCGCTTGAGACGCTCCTCAGTCGGCTCAGAAGCCACGTACAACTTAACGGTGCCCTTTATGACGACGAAACGCTCTACATCGTCCCGGGCAGTCATCGACGCGAACTCACGGATGCTGAACGGGCAGTGATACAGCAGACACCAAAGGCAGCGATGCCGAACCAACTCACAGTGAATCTGGCAGCGGGTGATATCGTCTTCTACAACTCAAGCCTGCTCCACAAAGGCTACAATCCCACCGATGCGAAACGACAGACGTTACATTACGCTGTTGTTGTCGCTCCACCAGAGAACGAACCTGCCAACCCAGAAAGTCCAACGAGCCAAGAGTGGCTTAACGACCCGTCGTTTTTGGACGATCTCCCACAGAGGCTCAAGCCGTTGTTTGATAATTGGTTGAAATATGGATAGCGATGGCAAAGATTAGATCGTTGGGGTATTCTATTCTTTAGTCTTTATGGCAAATTATCGCAGTGATCCAACAGAACCGCTTGAGGAATGGAAGGCATTTTAGGAGAGCTGTATCAATTGCCTTGAGGATGCGGAAGGTCCATTTATAAAATAGTGAAATAGAAATGCATTTCTGCCAGAATAGGGCACTCACGGCGGAGAGATGAAACTCACGATGTTCTAATCCGTCAAATTCAGCACCGACTGTTTTAACATCGTGTAGTGAAAAGTAGTGAAGTTTGCCGGAATATTTCAGAAACGCTTTGCGATAGAACCATACCGCTGGATGGTGCCGCATATTTTCGATGAAAATTGCTTTCCCACCCGGTTTGAGAACACGATAACACTCTTTAGCGGTTTGCGTGTGCGCTGTAAACACCAGTACAGATTTCGAGATAATAAAATCGAAGGTATTATCTGGAAAGGCGAGGTGCATGGCATCCATAAGTGCGAATTCAACCGACTCGGTGACGTTATATTCTGCCGATCGCGCCTTCGCCTCAGTGAGTCGGAACGGAAGCAAGTCTATTCCGACAACAGATGCGCCTCGCTTTGCGAGCAGGGTAGCGGTTCCACCGGTGCCGGTGCCCAATTCCAATACCTTTTTCCCTGCCAATTGCGGCATTTTCGGGAGAATGTACTCAAAGATGGGAAGATAGAAATCTTCCCACCAGAGTAAGAGCGTTTTATCAAGAGTATCTCGTGAAGTGTCAGACACAGGCAAACTTATATTTTCCCCATTTTCCGTAGACTGTTAATACAGCGTTCCACACACTCAAGCGGCGGATAGGCATAACGCTCCTGTTCAACGATGTACCATTCGGTACCGCCAACGGTTTCACACGCATTGAACACGGCATCCCACTGGACATCGCCTTCACCGACGTTTGCCTCATCGTTCGTAGCAGAATACTCTTTAATATGCACGAGTTTTGCCCTGCCCGGATAGCGTTCAATATACGATACAGGGTCGGCACCAGCGCGAAGGGCATGACCGACGTCAATCTGCATCACGACATCGTCGCGGGTGTTGCCGCCGAACGTATCCCATGGGATCTCACCCTCCAACGGTTCAAATTCACCGGTGTGGTTGTGGTAACCGGTAGCCATCCCTTGGTCGGCGATTTTTTCAGCAATACCGTTGAAGAGTTTTGCGGTGTCGCGCCACGCTTGCTGAGAACCCCGGTATTCTTCAGATAATCCAGGCACAATTAGATACGGATTGCCGAGCGTCTGGTTGAACTCGACTGTTTTGGCAAGCTCATCGCCGAGCAGTGTGTTCATTCCTGTATGTGTTCCGGCGACTTTCAATCCCAGATCATCACACATATCACGCAGTTCTTGGGCAGTCCGGTCGTAGTATCCGGCAAATTCAACGCCTTCATAGCCCATCTGTGCAACGGCTTGGAGTGTTAAAGACAGATCGCCAGCACAATCATCTCTGACGGAATACAATTGTAACGCAATTGGCACTCTATCGCTCATAAATTCTTCCTAACCTTTCTGCGGGCGCGGTCTGAAACCGCGCCCATAATCGTTTAAGACATCGGTAAGTTAACAACCTGTCCGCTATCTGCCGATACCAGACCTGCTTCAAGGATCTCTTGCGCATCCCGACTCACTTTGGCACTACACAGTCCCTCGACAGGCTCACCTGTTTCCAAGCAGTTAATGAAATATTCCGCGGCGTTTCGTTTACCCTCTGGGAGCGGTTCAGGCGTTACCTCTTTAGCATCGGCACCTGCCGGATGGAGATGTACTTCGTTTCCACTCACCATCAACGCGCCTTCAGTGCCGTAAACTACAGGATTCGGCGTAACGTAGCCGACCTTTTGGGTCCAAGAGGCTTCCGTGATGCCAAAGGCATTCCCGTATTTCATAACGATGACGGCGTTATCATCGGGAATCGGGTAGTCTTTAACAAACGTGCCACGGAAGGCTGTCACCTGTTGTGGTAAACCGAGGAGATATGCACACATGTCAGCACAATAGCAGCAGTAATCCATCAACGACCCTGCGCCATTTTTCTCCTCATCGTAAAGCCACTCATAGAAGTAGCGGGAACACCCAATCTCCATGGGTCCGTTGTGTGCAGAGCGCCACTTGAAATAGAAAATATCGCCTATTGCACCGTCTTGGATGAGATTCATTGCGGTATTGAGTGCTGGACTCCATGCGGTGGGCCAATTGACCATGAGTTGGGTGCCAGCGTTTTCCACGGCAGCAAGCATCCGATCAGCTTGTGAGAGTCGCGCCGCCATCGGCTTTTCAGAAACGACATGTGCACCTTTCGCCGCTGCAGCCTCAACAATGTCGGCACCGACGTTGTTCTCTGATGCCGCTTGGACGATGTCTAATTCCTCTTTCTCCAACATCTCTTGCCAAGAATCGTAGACGTTCTCAACGCCAGTTTCCGCGCTGAATTGTGTGCGTAATTCCGCATTGACATCGCCTGCGGCGACGATTTCAACGTTCGGATGTGCCTTCCAATGGCCCAGTTCGCCCCAGACATGGTCATGTACAAGGGACGCGAAACCAATGCGATACGTTTTTGCCATTAATTATGCCTCCTAATAAGCGCACCATATCGGCACGCCGTTTGTGTGTAACACTGCTCAGAATATAACTATTTCTGTTTTCCAATATTATACCGCTTCTCAAAGACGATGTTTCATTTTTTGTTGGGTTTCGCTGCGCTCTACCCAACCTACAGAACGGATTCCTTTGAATCCGTTTATTCTTCAGCCCGAATCGCAATCTTAATGGCTGTCTCACCATTAATACGGTAGCCGCCATCGAGAGCATTAAAACCATCTCCGACCTGTGAGAGTGGTAACTGATGGCTAATCATATCCGCAAAAGGAAGACCACTCTGTTCAAGTAATGGCAGACCACGGACGAAATGCTCGTAGCTACTCCCCCAAATCGCTTCTACACGAAGATTTTTGCGCATCAGCAATTGGTTAATGTTGAAGTCGATTGAACCCATATCCACGAAGTGTCCAACCTCAACAAAGGTGCCACTACGCCGGGTATAGCCTAATCCTTCTGGCGTTGCGGGGAGGAACCCTGCACATTCAAAGACGACATCGGCACCCTCTTTGCGCGGCGTTTCCGCTTTCACCAGTTCCGTCCGTTCTTCAACAGAGGTGACTTCCTCAATGTTAATAGTTACATCGGCACCGAGGCGTTTGGCAAGTTCCAGCCGTCCGGCGGGACCACCTACCATAATTGCTTTTGCGGCACCGCTTAATTTCGCACAAGCGAGCGTCACAAGTCCTATAGCACCCGAACCTTGTACAACGACGGTATCACCAAGTTGTATTTGACCGCGCATCGCGGCATGAACGCCAACAGTAAAAGGCTCTGTGAGCACTGCAACCTCAGGCGATGCGTCGGTTTTCATAAAACAGGTATTTGGATGGACAAGGTACATATAATCGGCGAATCCACCACAAAAATGCGGTGCCTCGTCAGGATTCCACTGGAACCCATAAGCACCATAACTTGTTCCGGGTGCGAAGATAACCCTGTCACCCTCTTTAACCGGTTTACCGACATAATCGGTTTCAACACCTTCACCGATCGCCTCAACGATACCGACGTTTTCATGTCCCAACAGCACTTCCTGTTGGAAACCATTCTGCCAGTTATGCAGGTCAGTTCCGCAGATACCGGCTAACTCTTGACGGAGCAATAACGTGTTAGGTTTGGGATCGGGAACGGGATATTCACGAATCTCAAAATCTTTGCCGTGTGCGACGACGGCTCTTCCTGTCCGACTCATATATTTCCTCTCTTATAACTACGGGGTCCCAATAAACACCCCATTATTGTTATGCGAGTGCCTTTTTGCAAGGGGTGGTTTCAATCTTATAAAATTTAGGTAGCGACTTGGCTTTGGAGCCGATGAGTGCTTTGAGCCACCACGTGAGGCTCAATTTCGACGCGGATCACCTCAAAACCTGATTCTGTAACATTCATCAGAGCAGAATCAATAGCCTCCTCTAAGGATGAAGCCTCACGGTGAAAGTGGATTTGCGGAACACCGACACTTGTAGCAAGTGTCGCATCGTTAAAAACGCTAAATAACCTATCAGCCTCCTCCTCAGTAGGTTCAGTCGATAAAATGAGTGTGAACTCATGCACTTTCATGGTAAGTTTCTCCATTATTGACCGTCTTAATTATTACTCGTATGAGGACAACGGTCAACGTAGCGGCGGATGTCACGCGCATGTAATTCAGGATTACTCGGCGTTGACAGGATTCGAGTGCGACAGCCATCTCGGGCACGTCGCGGGCACCATATCCTACCCCAGATATGTGCTCGAGGACCTGATTTTGTGACCCTCCAGCCTTTACTTTCAGCATAACGAATTGCATCACGAATATGCTTATTTGAATGGTTGATTCGCATCAATAGTAAACTTTACAGTCAACAATACACCGTCAATCAGCGCGCTTATAAAGAGCACTTACCGGTGGATGTATACATAATTTTTTTATGGATGTGTCAGAACGAAAGTCCGCCAACATTCTACATCCATACTAACTCAGACGTATTTCCGTTTCTTTCGCGAGAGAATGATAGCAATAACAACAGCAGCAACAACAACTATTGGCAGCCAGAACGCTTCAAAGATTTCCCAGAAAACGGTGAACCCTATCCAGAGCAGGACTTCAATCCCGACAATAGACATGGTCTTGCCCCATGGGAAGTCGGCGTTGTACTGTTTTTTCAACCGATATGCGTATAACCACGAAACTGCTAAAGTCCCAAAAATAGCTACCAAAAACAGGAAGTTAACAAGCCCCTGAATGCCGTTTAAAATGCTTAACATGAGAATTTGACTCCTTTTAAGTTTTATCTGCTATTTTAGAGACACGTTTCGTGAAAAAGATAGTAAAAACCTGTTTATTTGTTTGGCTCGTTTTCTCAAGGTGCTGTTAGGAAACCGTGATTACCGAATGAAGATAGAATAACACTACCCAGAGCAAATCCGTTCTGCACAACTGTAGACCGCCATACTTTTCCCGCGCATGAAGCCGACTAACGTGAGGTTGCCTTCCTGCGCAAGGTCAACAGCGAGTGTGGATGCAGCGGAAACAGCAACAACAATAGGGATACGCGCAAAGAGTGCTTTTTGGACAATCTCAAAACTTGCTCGTCCGCTTACCATCAGAATATGTCGCTCAAGTGGTAGCAAGTCAGCCAGCAGCGCATGTCCTATCACTTTATCGACAGCGTTGTGTCTACCGATGTCTTCTCTGACAACCAGAAGTTCACCGGTTTCATCGAACAGTCCGGCGGCGTGAAGTCCACCTGTCCTTTCAAAAACGGATTGTGCCGTTCTTAATCGATCATTGAGCTGATAAAGGACGGCTTGGTTCACGTGGAACGCTGAATTCAGCGGTGGCACTTGGTGCTTAACAGACTCAATCGTCATTTTGCCACAGAGTCCGCAGCTGGCATTTGCGTGGAAATTCCGTTGCCAGCCTGATTGTGTCTCAAGATCGAGTTCTTCTGCAAGGTGGACGTTGACAATGTTCTCCAAGGACGAGAAACCTGCAGCTTGGTTTTCAGGAACCTCTTCATCGCAATATGCGATGATCTGAATGTCATCACAGGAAGCGATGAGGCTCTCTGTATAGAGAAAACCTGCCGACAATTCAAAGTCGTGTCCTGGGGTTCTCATGACGACGATTAAGCTCTGCTGCCCTACCCGTATTTCAAGCGGTTCTTCGACAACCAATTCGTCTTCAACTTGGATAGGTTCGGCGGATGCCCAACGCGTAATAAGTTTTGTGGATGTCGGTTGCATAGTTTTTCAGGTCCGCATACGTTCGAGAACGAGGTTTATTGGACACTCATGGTTACCAAGCCGTTGGCAGTGGCTATCCATGCTCTGTTATTCGCCACGACGAAATCCTGTATTGCCATCAATTCACCCGTGACAATCCGAGGTGTTGTTGTATACTCCCACTCATCAGTAGAACGTGTATGGTGTGTATAAAACATATCATTGGTCGCTATCCACAACACTAAAGGAACTTCGGGGGTGGGAGGCAGCGGTTGTTCGTCCATCACGTCCTCAGTTTCATCGAAGAATTCGGATTCCGAAGGATCCTCTATTTCTTCCAGCAATGTCACCTCAGACTCTTCTTCAGCCCGTTCCTCAACAGCCCCCTCTTCAGCCCGTTCCTCAATCTCTTCCTCGGTTATAGGCTCTTCGGGAGGCGGTGAAGTATCAAGATCCCCTCTAATATAAATGTTTTTTAGTTTGTTTTCATCGTCTACGCCTATATGGAGCGTTGACTTTATACCATTCCCACCATCCAAGTCTGCTCGGAGATAACCGTTGGATTTATTATCAGCATCGAACCATGTAAAGAGGAGCTGCTCTGCTGCAGTATCAATCCCGGCGATTGTCATGCCTTCACCAATTGCTATGGAATGATAGGTATACCACTCCTCAATCTCCCGGTTAAATGTCCCGACGACACCTTCTACCGAGACACACCAAATCCTGTTAGGTGTGAGGGTCAGTGTCTCAATGTCATTCGCTGGCAGATGGCTGTTCTGCGTATTGTAGACGAGTGGCGGATCAATACTACCACGAATTTGGCGTATAATTCCGATATCAGTTGCGAACCAGATCTCCGTTTCATCCGCTTTGATGTCCCTGACCCAAGCGGGGAATCCATCTATTGGTGAATACGTCTGAATTCCACCCGTTATTTTGTTGTAGTGAATTGCGCCTTGCGAGCGAGTCCCAATCCATACCTCCTGCGGGTTGACAGCGATGGTTATGACATCTGGAACGGTTTCTAGAACAGTGTTAATCCGTTGCGGTACATCCTCAATGGGTATCCATTTATCGTATGCCGTCTCAAATAACATAATACCTTTCGGAGTGCCTACCCACAGCCGGGTTCCATCACTGACAATAGCTTGAATCTGGTTGTCTGGCAGTCCATCTGCGTCTGTATAGACTGTCCAACGGGTCTGATCCAGAATCTGTTTTGCGCGATCCTGCACAGCCTCATCTATACTCGACTCGTAGATGAGGCTCGCTTCACTTGCAGCCTCTACCACTTTACCGAGTTTCAAGTTGACTTCAGCACGGGTGAGACGTGCCTCATACACCCATTCACTCACTGGATAACGGACAACAAAGCCTTGCAAAGTGTGGAGTGCATCTTCCAACTGATCTGCCTCGGCTTGTAGCTTCCCTATCAGGAAAAAAGCCCTTTCGTGTTCAGACCTGTCGGGGTACTGGCTGATTGCCGATTCAAGGAGTGGTAGCCCTGCAGTGGCATCCTCCAACCGCTCTACGAGTAGGAATCCGGTGATATAGCTCAGCTCGGGAACAGTAGGGTGTTCTGGGTAATAGGTTAGGATTAGCTGATAGTTATCGACTACTGTCGCATAGTCTTCACTAGCGAAGGCAGCATCACCAAGTTCCTGAAAGAAGGGTACAAGGTCATAGTTCGGGGCATCAAGGATTGCCACAGAGCGGAAGCGTTCCAGCGCGCTTGCGTTGTCGCCATCAGCCCTGTGAAGTAATCCGAGTTGATAATGGGCAGCTGGATATTTCGGAAATTCTTCAATAGCGGCTTCAAAGCGGCTTTTCGCTTTTTCAGGGAGTCCTAACTCAAGGAGCATATTTCCGTTTCGGTAGTACTTTGCGGCAGTTCGATCGGCAACGTTTGAAAGGTTTGATGTGAAACTAAGGCTATGTCCTGCCAAAGGAAGGCGTAAAATCTGTCCCTGATATTCGATTTCAAAATGGGTTTCGGTAGCATCGCGCCAAATGCCTCTTAATGTATCGCCGTTTTCCGAGTCAACAATGACATACTGTTGACTATAGACGGGGTGCTGATAAGCGACGAACAGGACGATGGATGTAATCAGCGCAAGTAGGTGGTAAGCTTTGTGTTTTTTTGTGCGTGTCTTTTGTTTAAACGTCTGATACAACATAATTTTCCTTCAAAATAGGGATTGGTAAATATAGGGTTATAATAGCAGAAATGGAGTGAAATGTCAAGAGGGTTGTGGGAGGAATAGCAGTCAGCTATCAGCAGTCAGCGGTCAGTAGGAGGGTTATAAGATATAGGTTATAAGTTAAGAGTCGGGATTACAAATCCCTCCTACAAGAAAACTCACGATGGTTGCTTGATAGTAGAGTTGTTATCGGCTATAATACCGGTTATGAATGAAAACACACTTCCGATTGTAGAATTGAAGGAGACGTTTCAGGACGCGATCGTAAAGGGTCCCGTGGTAATTGTAGCACCAACGGGTAGCGGTAAATCGACGCAAATTCCGCCGTGGTGTGAAGCGTTCTCTGATGCCCCAGTGCTGGTTGTCGAGCCGAGACGGGTCGCATGTCGTTCACTTGCACGGTGGGTGGCGCAACAACGCGGCGAACCGTTGGGACATTCAGTCGGCTATACCGTCCGCTTTGAAGATGTCAGTTCTGACGCGCAAACCCGTATCCGCTTCGTTACGCCCGGTGTCGCCTTGCGATATGCCGCCGGACCGGAGTTAGATCAATATGGGACTATCATTTTGGACGAGTTCCACGAACGCGGTGTAGAGATAGACCTGTTTCTCGCTATTTGTCAAAAGAAGCGGCGTGACGCGAGGCTGGTTATCATGTCCGCGACAATCGCTGCACGACAACTCGCCCAATTTATTCGTGGACAGGTTCTAAGTGCGAAGGGACGTGCCTATCCGGTTGAAGTGCGTTACCTTGGCGGGTCAGTCGTGCCGACCGCCCATCATTTAGTGGAGCGCGTTGAAAGCGGGATTAATCGCGCTCTCAAAGAAACCGACGGAAATGTTCTGGTTTTCCTGCCGGGAAAAGGTGAAATTAATGGATGCCAAGACGCGCTACGCAAGATGCGAAACGTTGAACTGCTCCCATTACACGCCGATCTGCCTCCCGGTGCACAGGACTTGGCGTTTGATACGCACTCCGAACGTCGCCGCGTTATTCTCGCAACTAACGTGGCAGAGACATCGGTCACACTTCCAGGTATTACCGCTGTGGTAGATGCTGGCTTAGTGCGTCAACGTATCCACCAAAACCGGCGTATCGTCTTGGCGTTGCGTCCGATTTCGCAAGCCTCCGCCGAACAACGCCGCGGGCGCGCCGGTCGTCTCGGACCCGGGGTCTGCTACAGACTCTGGGAAGAACATGCACAACTTGAACAGGAGACGCTTCCTGAGATTCGGCGGGAGGATCTGACGCAATTTGTGCTTACCGTTGCTTCAACTGGCTACCGTCCCCAAGACTTGACGTTTCTTGATGAACCGCCTGATTTCGCTGTAGAACGGGCACAGACTGAATTGAAAAGTTGGGGTGTTCTGTCCGACGACGGGACGTTGAGCACGGCGGGTGCAAGGATTTGTGCGCTGCCTGTTAACCCGCTTCATGCCCGATTGCTGGTTAAAGCCCCATCCGCTCTCCGACGTGATCTGGTAGACCTGATCGCGACATTGGAACGTCCTGCCCGGCTATGGCGGCGGCTGAACGATCTACCAGCTGAACAACACGAGACTGTTCAGAAAGCGCGCCAAAAAGATCTTTTTCGGGATGGATGTGATGCGACAACGGCAATCCGAACGCTCCGCTGCGGCGACGAAAAACGTCATCATCTCCATAGAACCGCACTCGCCGAATGCCGAAGAATTGCAACGCAACTCAGGGATTTCTTTGAACTGCCACCTGTGATGAAGGACGACACGCCGTTACAGCCCGATCGCGCCGCGTTGATTGCTCATCTCTTACGTGAGTGGGATGCGTGTGCTTACGTCCGAAGGCGGCGAGGCAAAGGATGGGGAAATGGACAGGAAGAGGTCTTACTCGATTCCGATTCTCTCCTACCCGACGAGCGACACGCTGCCTTAATTTTGGAGACCGTCGGCATTGCGAAAGGCACACGGGTTCAATTAATGGGACGCACGGCGATGCCTTGCGCTTTTGAGAATTTAGTGGATGCGGGCATTGGAACGTCTCAACTCGCTACTCCGAGACTCGAAGGCGAGGACATCGTTGCGGAGGTGGTAACTGAGTATGCGGGACGGGAGATCGGACGCGGACGTAAACCGCTCAGTGGGGTATTGTTGAGAGAAGCGTTAGCATCTCTCATCCTCTCAGGATCCGTGTTCCCCGACGTCGGTGAAAATCTCACACGAGCAGTTGATGCTTGGTTATTGCACTGTGCGCTTAACCCGAATGCCCAGACCTCGGAAACAGTGGCGTTGACACCACACGCGTGGTTAGTTTCACGACTTACCGAGTTAGGTGTAGAGGCTGCTGAAGAGTGGCAACTTCTCTCTGCGGAAGACCTGACCTTTACTG
The DNA here is from genome assembly GCA_958295815.1 of Candidatus Poribacteria bacterium. Lineage (GTDB taxonomy): Bacteria > Poribacteria > WGA-4E > WGA-4E > WGA-3G > WGA-3G. The sequence continues at coordinate 4,525,430 of OY282374.1, forward strand.
AGATAGACGCTGGAACTATCACCGAAATTGAGAAGCAGTACCAGAGAGAATTCTCTGTCAACGGTGCTAAATTCGATGTGGAATACAGCCCCGCCGAGAAGCTGGTTACGTTGCGCTGGCAGCGCGGTATCCGCCAACCGGCACTGAGTACAGTCCTGCTACCGCGCTGGAATAATTGGAAGGTGCAACTTGATCTCCGCGGACAGATACGGACGGTACGTCCTTAGTCGGCTTTGATCTTACCCCACACGGTTGTTAGCAATTGTTCTGAAGGTGAAACATCTAACGCTGTTGGATCAAACCAATCCGCCTGATGATTATCTCCCTCATTTGTGAGTTGCAAGGGTCTATGGTCGCTCAAGTCGGTTTTGAAGAGCTGATAAGATAGTAAATCTAAGCGCAGAACAATATCTGTGTAAATAAGTGCCTCGCCATGTGGAGACCACGTCGGTTTCATGGCAACTGCAAATTCATTTTCGGTAACCTGATGAAGTCCCGCGCCATCGCGATTCACAACGAAAATGTTCGCCTTCGTCCACTCCAGAAACCCCTGATTAAACCGCCCATCAATTTGTGAAAAGGCGATTTTGTTACCCCGCGGGGACCATGCTGGAAATGCTGCCCAAGGTATCTGATTTGAGAGAAGCTCCCTTTTGGTCCGGGTCCGGAGATTGAAAACACCAAGTGGTAAGCTGTTAACGTTGAGAGCAGAAAAAACGATCTCTCGACCATCGGGCGACCAACTCGGCATAAATCCCTTGGTTAATTTCTCGACTAATCCGCCCTTTATTGTCGCAGTATAGATAGTGCTGTCCGTCTCTTCTCCTTGTACGTAGGCAATCTTTCTACCATCGGGCGACCAACTCGGTGCTGATCTATCTTCTCTACTTCCGAAGACCTTTCGGACACCGCTGCCATCGGCGTCCATAACGTACAAATCATAAGGTCCATCCCGATCTGAGACGAATAGGATCTGTTCGCCATCGGGTGACCAGACCGGATTGGAATCTTCCGCCTTGTCCCGACTCAAGTTGACCTGTGCGCTTCCATCTGGGTTCATAATATAGATTTCGTCATTGCCATCTCGGGTTGATGTAAATGCAATTTTCGGGGTCGTCGGTGCTTTTGCCCAGACAGCAGAAACGCTACTGAACAAAAGTAACGCGCTAATAACGAAACTGGTTATAGTAAGTGCGACTCGACCGCTCTCTCCTGAGCAAGATGAAATAAGGATTCGTTTCATAGGTGACTCCTCCAGTATGTATTAGTCTTGCGTTTTCATTTTGCCCCATACGGTTGTTAGCAAATGAGGTTGGGGCGCGACAGGTAAAGCGTACCTTGGATCGAACCAATCGGCGAAGAAATTCAGACCCATCCGGGTGAGTTTCTTTGGCTCACCGCCTTTCAAATTCACACTGTAGATGTGCCGGTTACTCTTACCTAACTCATATCGTTCATAAACCAGTGCCTTGCCGTTCGGAGACCAATCTGGATTGTCAGTCGAAAATCCAGCAAGGGGTTGGACAATTTGCTCCGGATTCTCCCCATCACTGTTTATAATGTAAATTGAGAAATTACCGCCTTTTAGCCAAGCATAAGCGATCTTGTCACTCGACGGAGACCAGACGGGAGCACTCATAACCGTCGCAATATCTTCTCCGAGCAGCACCTCTTGTTGACGGCTCGCTAAATCGAATATGTGAACCCTCGAGTGTGTATTCTTACCCTCTAAGGGTGCATCAAAAACTATTTTTGCCCCGTCGGCAGACCAGTTGGAATAGCCATCAAAATCCCCCACGGGTGTGATTAGTTCTTCAGTCTTTTCATTTAATGATGCAATGAAGAGTCCTCTCAGTCTATCATCCCGAGCGTAAGAAATCTGTTTACCATCAGGGGACCATGCTGGGGCGGACCTTAATTTCAAATCCTTAAACACTTTCCGCACATTCGTTCCATCCGCATCCATTAGGTAGAGATCAGGCGTCCCATCTCTATTAGAAGTAAAGAGGATTTGTTTTCCCGTAGGCGACCAAGCAGGCTGAGCGTCAGATGCTCCGTGGTTGGTTAAGTTCACCTGCTCTGTTCCATTCGAATTCATGATATAAATTTCGTTATTGCCATCTCTGTTTGATGTAAACGCTATTTTTTCCGTTCTCGGAGCACTGGCAAAAATCGGATGAACACTCGCGAATGTAAGTGTCAAGCTGAGACTATAGAAAATAAAAAAGCGTGTAATTTTCATGAGATTCTCCTCATGGTGTAAGACGATAAAATTTTCATTCTTCTTCGACCCGTTTAAAGGTGCATCGGAGTCCTCCGATTCGCATCCAGCCTTTGGGGGTTAGCTTCATATCCCCGTATAGGACTAAATAGAGGGTGTCCTCCGTTACTGTAACACCTACTGCCTTTGCCATTGCGAAGGATGCTGTTTTGTTAAATCGCGCACTTAAGGGTACCATATTGCGTATTCTCTCTGCACGTTCCCGTTTTTTCTGGGCAGCAATGCGCTTTACGGATTCGGAACCGAATAAGAATTCAACCAGATCCATTCCAGTGCGTCGGTTAAAACTCATAAATGGATAGGGATCGTCCCCGTACTGTTTGGTGGTAACGTAACACTGTCCTGTGACCTGTTTGCCGCTATTGCTGCCGTTGTAATAGTATGAGCCTCGATCCTCATAAAACTCAACCGTTAGGTTCTGGCGTGTAGATGCGACGAGTGCGGCTTTGGCACCGAGTATCTGTTGACTCGACTTGTTGTCGGTTACGTCAATACGCGGCAAGCGGGTCGTATTTTCTGCTGATGTCTGTTGGCTTGCTTCTGAATCTGGCGCGTTTGGTGGTGTTGCCTGCTCAGATTCGTTGGGCGTTGTGGCTTGTTCGCTTGTGGTATCGTTGGAACCTTGTTCTGCAGAGAGATTCAAAAAGATCATCTCCTGTTCCGTCATTGGTTTCGCCATCTTTGTGGTGATACTACCTTCTTCAACCTCCAAACCGACGTACTGCCATTTGCCAACGAGAAGATTCTTTACTGCCCGCTTGACTTTTTCTGGACTGTGTCTTCGGCGCGCCTCGTTATAAGCCTCGATGAGGCGAAGTCGTTCCTGTTGCGTTTCTTGGGGTGTTAGCACCGCACAACCGGTGAACACTATCATTATGATACTAAGCATTGTTAGCAGCTTCACCTTTTGCTCTCCTCTTTTCATTCGATACGTTTAAAGGCACATCGGAATCCGCCGGTTCGCATCCAGCCTTTGGGGGTTAACTTCATATCTCCGTACAGAACTAAATAGAGCGTATCCTCCGTGACCGTGATGCCTGCCATCGAAGCGATTGAGAAGGAGGTCTTTTTTGCGGCAGCTCGACGTGCGGCTTTTACCCCCATTCTGCGACTCTGTAGCATAGCAGCTCGCTTCTGCTTTTGTGTCGCAGCTATTTGTTTTACGGGTTCAGAACCGAATAGGAACTCAAGCATCTCCGGTCCCGTCCGTTGATTAAAACGAACATACGGAAATAGATCGTCTCCGTACCGCTGCGTGGTGATGTAGCATTGTCCTGTTACCTGCTTGCCACTATTACTGCCGCTGTAATGGTATGAACCGCGATCTTCGGCAAATTCAATCGTGAGGTTTTGGCGAGTAGATGCGATGAGTGCGGCTTTGGCACCGAGTATCTGTTGACTCGACTTGTTGTCGGTTACGTCAATACGCGGTAAACGGGTCGTATTTTCTCCTGCGCTCTGCTCGTTCGCTTCTGGATTCGGAGAATTTAGTGACGTTGCTTGTTCAGATGCGTCGGACGTTTTCGTCTGTTCTGCTGTAACACCCTTGGAAACCCGCTTTACAAAATTGTTCAACGAGTTTATGCCCTGCTGTGCCGTCGGTTTCACCTTCTTTGCGGTAACACTACCTTCTTCAACCTCTAAACCGACGTATTGCCACTTGCCGACGAGAAGATCCTTCACGGCTTGCTTGATTTTTTCTGGATTGTGTCTTTCGCGTGCCTCGTTATAAGCCTCAATGAGGCGAAGCCGTTCCTGCTGTGTCTCTTGCGGCGTTAGCGTTCCACAACTGGTGAACAGTATTATCAGAATGCCGAGTATTGTTAGTCGTTTCACCATTTATTCCTCCTTCAGTTCAAAGATCTTCTTTTATTCAACACGCTTAAAGACGCATCGCAGTCCACCCGTTTGTGCCCAACCACTCGGTGTTAGCGACACATGCCCGTGAAGAACCAAATAGAGTCTATCGTCGGTGACCGTGATGCTTGGCATGAATGTAGATTTCTCTTGGTAGCGAGTAGGTCGGACCGGCGGACTGGTCAACGTTCTGTTCCGCCTTGCCCCGGTTACTGGTGTGATATTACGCCGCATAGAGATTTTCTTTTCCCGCTCTTTGGCACCTCTCCATTTCACGGGTTCAGAACCGAATAGGAACTCAATCATCTCCGGTCCCGTCCGCCGATTAAAACTGATATATGGTAACGCATCATCGCCGTACCGTTTGGTAGTGATGTAACATTGCCCAGTGGCACTCTTACCACCGTTGTTGCTGTTATAGTAGTACGAGCTGCGATCTTCATAAAATTCGATCATGAGGTTTTGGCGTGTAGATGCAACGAGTGCGGCTTTCGCTGCCAATATTTGTTGATTCGATCTCTCGTCTGTCACCTCTATTTGCGGCAAGCGTGTGGTATTTTCATCCGATGTTTGTTCGCTCTCCTCTGGATTCGGGACGTCTTGGGTTGTCTCCTGTTCATTCGTCGTATCCGATGTATCCACTGCCTGTTGCGGTGCCGGTTCCGTTCTCTGCGCGATAATGTCATCCTCCACCACCTCTAAACCGACGTATTGCCATTTGCCGACGAGAACGTCTTTGACTGCCTTCTTAATTCTTTCTGGATTCTGTTTTTGACGGGCTGCATCATACGCCGCAAGCAGGCGTTGTCGTTTCTGCTGTGTTTCCTGCGGGGTTAGTGTTGCGCAGCTTGTGAAGACTACTATCAGAATGCAGAGGTTTGTTAGTATTTTCATTGTTCATCCTCCTTCGCTTTAAAATATGGAGAATTTTAAATTACCTAAACACTGTAAGTTGGCGAGGTTAGGAAACCTCGCCAATGGCGGTGGCATCTATAATAGATGTAGACTTTCTACTCAATCCGTTTGAACGTACAGAGAACGCCTCGGCTTTGTGCCCAACCGCTCGGTGTCATCTCCATTACGCCATATAGGGTCAATTCCAACTTATCCTCTGTGAATGAAATGCCTAACCAATTCAACGGAAGGAACTGCACAGAAACATCATCTTTTGTGACAAGCCTGTTCGGAGGTGTTCCAGAGATGAATTCAGGGAAGCGTTCGCCTGTATCTCTAAAGACACGCAGATACGGAATCATCTCATCTCCATAACGACGTGAATCGATTTTGAAACTTCCTGTTACCTCCGTGCCCCCATTTTCGCCGCGGTATCGACGGTAGACGTTTTGGTCCATAAAAAATTCAAGTGTGAGGTTCTCACGAGCGGTCGCATGAAGTTCGTACTTTATTGCATTTATCTCTTCACTCAAGTCGCCTTCGGTTGCCTCTACGTTCAGAAATTGCCATCTGCCGAGAAGCCTTTTGGTTAAATCTTCTTCCATGGGTCGCGAATCGGTTTTTCTGCGGGCATCCTCATGTGCTGCGCGCAACCTCTCGCGTTCGCTTCGCATTTCTTGGGACTTCGCACTGGTACAACCGGCGAAAATCAGTCCGAAAAAAACAAAAGTCAGACTAAAGTTGGTTAATATTTTCACTCCTCAACCCTCCCGAAGTAGCAGCGCATTCCACCACTTTGCACCCAGCCTGTGGGACCTACTTGCATCTTGCCGTGCATTGTGAGATATAACCTGTCTTCTGTGACTGAGATGCTAATCTCTTTTGCCGTTGCCAGTCCTTGCGAGGTTGCAAGTCCAGAGGGTCCGGACGATTTACTACTCGGATTTACGGCGAAAAGGAGTTGGGACATCTCCGGTCCGGAGCGTCTGAGAAACCGGATGAAAGGGAACGGTTCATCGCCGTACCGGACAGTGAAGACGGTGAATTGACCGAAAATCTCTGTGCCACCGTTTTTACCTCGGTATTGGTAGATACCTTTTTCCTCAAAAAATTCAAGCGTGAGGTTTTGTAGATCAAGGGCGCGAAGCGCGGCTTTGGTTTCCGCTACATTTTCGACGGCAGCACCTTCCTCAACTTCGAGGTTTAGGAACTCCCACTGCCCAAGAACTGCCTCGGTTATACTGGTTTTGAGTTTGAGTTCGCTGTGTTCTTCGCGGAGATTTTCGTAATTTTTTAGGAGTTGATCGCGTTCTGCCTGCATCTTTTGATACTCAACACTTGCGCAGCCCGATAGTATCAAAGCGCAGATACCAACGATGGTTAATATATTCATTAATGTTTCTCCATATTGATTGCCGTTTCACCGTAGCATTATATCAAGTCCCTGTTTAAATGGCAAACATCATACGGATGTTGGAAACCGTCAGCAATCAGAAATCATTGTCTGACTATTAAGACACGGTTTTACTACAAAAAGTGTGCATAATTTGAGTTAAGGGTTTAGAACTCAAGCGTTAGTCCGAAGTAAATTATCCGGGGGAGTTGGGGTGCGTCAAAGGTTTCACGCTCAATGCCGACTTCCTGACCTTGTACGTCAAATGTTGCTTCCTCAAGAATAAACTTTATATTATTTTCGCGGTTGTACACATTCAGAATATCCAGGAACCCACCTACTTTTAATCCCTTGATTTTCCATTTTTTGCTTATGCGTAGGTCTAATTTATGATAGGGTGTCAGCTCCGTGCTTAATTGTTCATCAACACTCGTCAAAAGGGGGTTCAGTCCACGCGTCACAGGATCCTGGATGAGAATGAGGGAACTGATAGGGACTTCGGAGGTCCCGCTGAGATACTGCCACTTCGCGCCAATCTCGAAACTCGGCGTGAAGTTATAGTTGGCGACGATACTGATAATATGGGTATTATCAAAGAGGTGAGGTCGGTAGGCAGCGTCTGGGTTTTCGCGCCGTTCGGCGTGGGTATAGGCATACGAGATCCATCCGAAAAACTTGTCTGGAATGCGATGCCGTAGGAACACTTCCGCACCACCGACATACGCGACACCTTGGTTAAGATAGTTCGATACCGCATCAGGTGTTACTAACTTTTGTGCGTTTTTGTAATAGGTGGCAAGCTTGAGTTCGGTGCGCGATGAGAGTTCGTGTTCTAATTCCATGATATAGTGTCGTGTGAGGCTTGATCCCAAGGCACGATTGCCATCCTCCGCTAACAGATGAGAGGGTTGTGGACTCTGCTCATAGTGTCCATAGGCGAAGCGGAGATTAGAATTGTTCGGCATTTTGATACTCACGCTTCCGCGCGGTTGAACAGAAACCTGCTCAATCACATTCAGATAATCCAGGCGAACACCGAGGGCAATCGACAAAAATGAAAGCGGGTCGTAGCGTCCTTGTACGTATCCCTCCGTCCGATAAAAATCGTGTCCGAATTCGTCGTAGACTTCCTCGAAAGTCGATTCACGGAGAACTTCACCGTCCTGTTCCGCTAACGTAAACTCCGGTTCTTGATCCACCTCAAGATTCTCCTCAAGCCAACCGTTTTCAGAACTTGCAGCCGGGCTGAAATTGTAGAGGAAACCCGACTCCAATTGAAGTGCTGGTGTCAGTATATAAGAAACATCTTCACGAAGTGTGTAGACAGGAGCATTCACTTGTATTTCGTAGTGGGTGTAGTTCGCACCTAAGAATTCCGTTCTACCGTCAGATCCCACAACATACTGGGTCTCAGCAACCGCCTTAAGGTCGATATTGAGGAAATTGTCGGAACGTGTAAGCGATAAGTCGGAACGGAGGTATTCGGTGAAGTTTGAACGAAGGTGGATACCTTGTCCGGTAAACCCGTTCTCAAAAATCGCGGTATTACGCGGTAACTCGTCTTGATCACCGAATGTGGTGTTCTCGTCAGCTTCCACTGGTCCCATAATCCTAAAACGGTCTGCAGCCGCAAAAGCGTTGAGTGTGAGATGATGTTTTTCAGTCAATGCGTAGGTGGATTTTAACTGATAGTCCGAGAAATAGGGGAACTGCTGTTCCTGGCCTATCTCCCGCTCAATGATGGGTTCAACGATGAGGTCTAAGTAACTCCGCCGTCCAGAGACAGAGATATAGCCCTTATCTCCAATCCTGCCTTCAAGCAATCCTTCAGAATAGATGATATTCAGGTTAAACTTTCCGTTTAGCCGTTCTTCAATGCTATCCCGCGCGTGAATGTCAAGCACGGCTTGTGAGTCCAACCCGAATTCGGCACCGTAGCCACCAGCATAGATGTCAATTGTCTCAATGGTTTCTGAACTGATGGTTGACAATAAACCGCCCCAGTGAAAAGGATAACCGAGAGGCGTTCTGTCAAGATAGTAGAGGTTAGATCCGGGTTCACTGCCGCGGATATAGAGGACCCCGAAGTAGTCGTTTGGGATACCGATGCTTGGAAGCGTCATGAGTCCTTTGAGTGTATCGTTGAAGGTGCCGGGAATACGCAGGAGTTCGCTCCCGCGGATTTCCGTCCGGCTTATTGTTGGTGGGAGACGCTGTCCTTCTACAATAATGGTCTCTAATTTAACTGCCGTGCCGAGGTATATTTTGACTTCGGTGGTATCACCGCTGCTGATTTGTGCAGAAATTTCTGTGGGTGCTATTTCACTGGGATGGGTGACAACTAAAGTGTACGTGCCTACGGGGAGTTCTGTAAATTGGAAGATACCGTTTTTATCTGTTTTTTGGTTTTGGTCGGTTTCGAGAATGTGAACATCAGCACCTGCAAGGGGTGTTCCGATGTTTTGTTGGTAGACGGTGCCTTGAATATCGCCTGTTTGTGCGAGGGCGGATAGCGGCATAATGATAATGGCGAACACAAGTAGAACTATGATGAATTGTGGCTTCATTTAGGTTTTTGATCTCCCTTTCGAGCATTATGGTAGATTTTAGAATTACTTGGACACTCTGCATCGCCGAGGCACGGAGACCTCGCCGAACAGAGGTGTTCTGTTATTGGATTATGGATGGCAGAAGTGTCTATTTATTTTTAGGATTCACCATAATATAATTTAACGTTCAATTATGTTTTAGGTTGACTTAAGATTAGTACGGACACGCTAAAGGCAATCAACGCTCAATAATAGGCGAGGTTGGAAACCTCGCCAGCGGTGGAGGCGCGTTTTTGTGTGTACATAGACATAGCACTCCGCTGGAGTGCGGGGATTGGCGGACACGGTTTTCTATAGACATAGCACTCCGCTGGAGTGGAGAGGTACGCTTTTGATTGAAAACCATCAGTTCATAAACCTTGACCTGTTAGGTAGCAACTTAGATTAAAGATAGTCAAACTATTTCAAAATTCGAGCGTCATGCCGATATATGGGATGATGGGAAATTGGGGTACATCCTCCACAACATCACCCGCAGGATTATAAAACTTGATAACATTTTCACGGTTGTATACATTCAGAATTTCAAGGAATGCCCCTATCCGCCATCCGTCTCGATTCCAGGTCTTACTCACGCGTAAATCTAATCGATGATAGGCGGGTAACGATGCAAAAGAGGCAGTTCCGCCTTCAGTCTGAATATTGTTGATAAGGGGTTGCATGCCTCGCGTCATCGGATCTTGGATTAGGAGGATTTCGCTTATGTGAGCACCAGAAGTCCCACTTGAATACTGCCACTTCGCGCCTACCTCTAAAGTCGGACTGATGTTATAGTTGCCGACGAGACTGATAATATGTGTGTTATCGAAGATGTATGGTTCATAAGAGACATCAGAATGTGTGCGCTGCTCCCTATGCGTCCATGCGTAAGAGAGCCAACCGAAAAACTTTTCACCAATGCGGTGTCGTAAGAACGCCTCTGCGCCGCCGATAAACCCCGAACCCTGATTGCGGTAATTGACGGTAGCCAGTAAGTCTGTATGAAGAAGTTCTGCGTCATTTGCCGTTACCAAATCATTCAGACTTTTGTAGTAAGCTGCGAGTTTGAGTTCTGTTTGCGATGACAGTTCATGTTCAAACTCCATAACATAGTGCTGCGCCAGACTCGATTTTAAGTCCCTGTTCCCACCTTCTGCGAGTACCTGATACGCTAACGGACTCTGTTCATAAGTTCCGTAAGCAAAGCGGAGCGTGGAATTATTGGGGAGTTTTACGCTCAGGCTACCGCGCGGTTGAACGGAAAGTTCTTCGGTTAGATTCAAATAGTCAAACCGCATACCGAGTGCAAGCGAGAGAAATGAGAGTGGATCATAACGTCCTTGTAGATACCCTTCTGCCCGTTGAAAATTGTACGTGAATTCATCGTGGATCTTCTCAAAACGGCGCACCTCATAAGTGCCATCGTCATAAGCGATAAACTCTTCATCCTCTGACAATCCAAAACGGACTTCTGGGTCGGTCACTTCCTCATAAACCGGAAACCTGCGGTTTTCAAAACTTTTTGCGGGGCTGAATGCGAAGAGAAATCCGGGTTCAAATTGAAATTTGGGTGTTAGCTTGTAGGTTATATCTTCGCGGAGCATATAGAGAGGGACACTTGCTTTTAGTGTGTGGTGCGCATATTCTGCGGATAGAAGCACTTGTTCTTGATTCTCATTGATTTCAAAAGTTTGACTAATAACACCTTGAAAATCGGCATTGAGAAAAGTGAAACTACGCGTAAGGGAGAGGTGGGATGTCAGATTTTCATTGAACTCGGACAGGAGATGGATACCTTGCGCTTCAAAACCGTTTTTGAAATAGGCAGCAAAGTCGAGTGCTCCGTATGCACGATCTACAATATTAAAGTGATCGTTCGCACCGAAGGCATTGAAGGTGAGGCGATGTTTTTCGCCGAGTTCATAAACAAATTTGAGCTGATAATCCGAGAAGTAGGGCAACACCCAATCGTCAACGAACAGTCCACCAATAAGATCAAGGTAACTCCGTCTTCCAGCGGCATGAAAGTATCCCTTATCCGTGATTCTACCTTCCAGCAGTCCTTCGGAGTAGAGGACGTTAAGGTTAAAATTACCGTTCAATGTCTGTTCGTCAATTTGGTCTCGGGAGTGGATGTCAAGGACAGTTTGTGAATCCAACCCGAATTCGGCACCGTAGCTACCCGCATAGATATGGATGTCATCAACAATATTGGAACTAATCGTTGAGACAAGTCCGCCATAATGGAAAGGATAACCGAGCGGTGTTCTGTCAAAATAGTAGAGGGTGTCTCCCGGGCCACTGCCGCGAATATAAAGAACCCCGAAGTAATCGTTTGGGATGCCGATGCTTGGGAGGGTCGTCAGTCCCTTGAGCGCGTCGTTGGCGGTGCCGGGGATACGGAGGAGTTCGCTCCCGCGCATCTCCTTACGGCTCACCGTCGGTGGGAGGCGTTCCCCTTCTACAACGATGGTTTCTAATTTAACTGCCTCGCCTAAGTAAATTTTGACCTCGGTGGTATCATTGCTGCTGACTTGAGCAGAAATCTCTGTGGGTACTGTTTCACTGGAATGGGTAATAACGAAAGTATATGTGCCTTCACGGAGTTCTGTGAACCGGAAGATACCGTTTTTATCTGTTTTTTGGTTTTGGTCGGTTTCGAGAATGTGAACATCAGCACCTGCAAGGGGTTTCCCTATGCTTCGCTGATAGACGGTGCCTTGAATATCGCCTGTTTGGGCAAAGGCAAATACAGGGGACAATGCGAACATAAGTAGCGTGATGATGGATCGTGGCGTCATTCGGGGTTTTACCTCCATTTTGTGCTTTAACGTAATGTGCGTCGGATTTAAGGAAAGAGAACTCCCTGATTTATATAAAAGACGCGATTCTGAAATTGGAAAGGTGCATAAAATGGTGTGACCGAATGTTGATATTATGGTAGATTTTAGAATTACTTTGACACTCTCAAATAGGGACAACCCCCCTAACCCCCCTTATCAGGGGGGAATCCTGCTGTCCTGAATGTCAACATATTTCTCTAATTCACCATAAAGTAAAACCCACAATTTCATGGATGCTTGTACGCGAAAAAGCCGAGCATATAGTATGTATACGCTCGGCTTTTCGTGTTTTTATATTCGCCTAATTTTATTCTTGATGCAATGTAACCGATCTGCGGGGTGGGCTAAGTTCCTGCGGTGTTAGCGGTACTGCCATATTCCGATAGACTTGAACCCGGTAGGATCCAAAGTCTGGCACGAACATTAACCCATCGTCGCTGACGGCGACAGATTTGGGTGAACGCAGGTATTTCTGCGGTTCCAAGTCCGCCATGTCTCGCATCCGATTTGGACTTCCATTCGTCATCATATATGCCAGCGATACCTTTGACAGTGTGGCATCTCCGAGGAATTTCTGTACATACCGCCCTTCTTCGTTGAAGAGTTGGATCCGGTCGTTCCCACGGTCGGCAACATAGATGTCGCCGTTCAAGTCAACGTCAATACCAGCGGGACGATTCAATTCACCGTTACCGGTGCCGGACTTGCCGAATGCGAAAAGGAAATTTCCCTCTGCATCAAACTTCTGGACTCTATCGTTCCGCCAATCAACGACGTAGACATCGCCGAGTTCATCTACGGCAACGCCCCACGGCATGTTGAATTCGCCTTCACCGTCGCCATAACTGCCCCACTGCAAGAGGAACTTGCCGTCTTTCGTGAACTTCTGCACGCGATGCCCTAAGCTGTCGGCGATGTAGAGATTCTCGTCTGGGTCGAAAGCCATACCAGCGGGTCCATTGAGTTGTCCCGGCTCAGTACCGTGTTCACCCCATGTGCCGATGTGTTCACTTTCACTATTAAAGGCGACAATCCGATGCACGTATTCATCGGACACATAGATATTTTCTTCACTGTCGGCGGTGATTGTTACGGGCCATGTGAATTGACCGTCTCCTTGTCCGTAGCCGCCCATTGTACCGAGATCTTCATCATCAACGGTATACTTCCGAATCATCGCAGTGCCGTCGCTACGACACATGATGTACAAACGTCCCTCTTTTCCGATTGCGATGTCAACCGGATAGTTTGTCGTACGTCGCATGCTCAGGGTCTTGTGGAATGGATACCCGGCACGCAACAAGCCGTAAGGTCTACCCATAATAGCCTCCTGTTTTTCTAACGATTGCTTCTGGACGCTGCATCCGTTGTCCTTGCGGTTTTCGTCTAAGTTCACCATTTAATGGTACTAACAGTACCCTATTGATTTCTTTCGATGGACATCCTCAAGAACAATATTCTTGCAGCTCAGATTTAATCGTTTAAAAATTGTTCCTAAGAAAATGGGTGGATCTGTTCAAAATTCCCGCCGACGATGTGAGTCGGGTCTACACCCATCCACTGTTCCAAGAGCGTTCCATAGATACCCCGGAAGTCGATCGTGTGCTCAAGGTCTTCGCCGTGTACCCAACGTGCGGGGTCAAGGGATGGATACTCTGAGTAGAGTCCACCTTTCACCCGATCACCGATGATGAAAGCACCCCCACCGGTTCCATGGTCGGTTCCACTGGCGTTGTCTCGGATGCGTCTGCCAAACTCTGTGAAGACGTACATGACGACCTCTTCAGAGGCATCGTGTGCCCGCAGATCAGTGAAGAACGCTTGGATGGCTTCCGTGAGTTCGGTAAGGAGCCGCGGATGTGCCGGGACCTCGTTAGCGTGGTTGTCGTATCCGCCGTGCTGCGTGTAAAAGACGCGTGTGCCGAGGTCAGCGAAATGGACACGTGCGACATCTCGCAGGCTTTTCGCGATGGAACTTTGTGGGTATTCCACGTCAGACTGATACATCGCCGGTGCTTTCTTGAGTTCGTCGGCACCTTTGATCACATCCATTCCGGTCTGGCTGAGGTAGTCCATGACGATACCGCTGCCGACGGTGCTGCTATACATCGCCTTGAATACCTCAAGAGCCTTCGTCCGGTGTGCTTCATCACCGATACTGGTCATCAGACCGTAGTTATCCAAATCGCCAACAGAGGTAACTGGGATACCGGAGAGTGCGCAGGCACGTGGGAGTCCTTGTCCAAAGCTTACAGCGGTTAAGACGTTCTGGCTTTGGGGATCGAGTTCTCGGACGAGTCGACCGACCCAACCTTCATCACCGATCTTCACGGGTTCACAGGTATGCATAATATCCATCGCCCGGAAGTGAGAACGGTTTGCGTCTGGGTAGCCTATACCTTGTACAACGGCGACCTCGCCAGCATCAAACATATCTTTCAGCGGTGCGGCACTCGGATTCCATCCCAAGGTATCGTGATGCGGTAGCACATCTTCGGCTTTAATGCCTACAACGGGTCGCGAATCGTGATAAATCCCGCTCGTGTAGGGGATGAGCGTATTCATAAAGTCGTTGCCACCAGAGAGTTGGACAACGACAAGGACCGGGTCTTTTTTCGTCGTACTCATGTCAAAGTCTCCTAAAAGGTTAGCCAAGTTGATACTCTCTTGAAGCCACAATTAATTGGAGCATACTAACAACCCGTGCTTGATTCTCCTCTGCAGCGTCATCATTTCCAAAATTGAGTTCACCGCTCGCCTCTGCGAATTCAGTTAGATACTGGCGCGTGGTATCGCCTACCGGTAGCGGACCAGTATAGTCGAGACATTTGTCCACAAATTCATCAGGTGAGAGCGAACTCCCGTTGTTTTTCAAGCGACTGATGAGATCCTGAATGCCGGGTTTGGATGCGTCACTCACCTCACGAACGGCGAAGTTAACACGAGCGGTCAGCAGTCCGCCGTCAATCCACTCTTTACCAGTGTGCCAACCTTCGACTGTAGGTGGGTCGAGGAGCTTCTGTCCCATTAATTGGGTCGCACTCGCAAATTGACCCGCGCCGGGTTGCGGAGATTGGAAGGTACCCGTAAGTTTAACGATACCAAGGACGAGTTCCGTTGGATTTTTTACCTTCTTGAACTGTGCCTCTTTGAAGAAATCAGAATTGAAGAGGACACCCAAGACGTGCGCCAGATGTCCGTCGGATTCCATAAAGGCGTTTGCGAGCGTATCAACAGCATCCGGGTCTTGCGGCGGGGTCACGTTCCATGAGGGCACTTGCGGTTCATCTGCGACGAAGAAGTTATAGAGGTGCCTGGAGACAAATCTGGCGCAAGCGGGTTGCTCAACGATAATGTCGATGATGTCATCGCCGTTGAGGTTCCCAGTATGCCCTAAAAAGGTCTTCTCGCTGTCGTCGTGTGTCTCTTCATCGAATAGGAAGGGCGGCGTGTAATAGCCGTGTGGATATAAAGGGATCGGCTGTCCGAATGTCCAACCAGTAAAAGCGAGGGCACAGTTCTTGATGTCATCTTCTGAGTAGTTGCCTACCCCTAATGAGAAGAGTTCAAGGAGTTCTCTGCCGTAATTTTCGTTGGGTTCACCCTTAATATTTTCGTTGTTGTCGAGCCAGAATATCATTGCCGGGTCTTTGGAGAGTTCGAGCAAAATGTCCCGCATCTTCCCCATACCGACACGCCGAAGCATATCAATCTGGTTAGAAGAGGCAAGGATGTGTTGATTCTTACCGAGTCCGGTTGCGAAGACATGGTGCCAGAAAAGTGCCATCTTCTCCTGAAGTGGGCATTTGCTGTTCAGCATCCGATAGACCCAGATACCGACATAGCCACCTTCACCGCCAAAGTACCGATCTAAAATATCTTCATCAATTGGGGTTCCGCGTTCAGGATGGACGAGATCGTCGACAACGCTCTCGTAGCCTTTCTCGGCGTAGGCTTCCAACTCGGTGCGGGTTGCTCCAAACCCTGCGCGACGCATGAGGTGCGCCATTAACGCAACATCGTTGTTTGACATGTTCACCTCCGATACATTTACCGTGAGAGAGTGCTTCACGTTAGCAACTTTCGATGGAATACCGTTCTTACGATTAGGTTGATAGGGTTATCTTCGGAGAAATTACTGTAAGATTACGCATATCTTATAATTAAAGTAAAAAAAATGTCAAGTTTTTTTGTGGGTGGTGGGTTATGGGTTATGGGTTATAAGTTATAAGTTATAAGTTATAAGTTATAAGAATCGGGATGTGGGTACTGGGTTATAAGTTATAAGTTATAAGAGTCGGGAAACGGAGTTCCCTCCTACATGGGTTATGGGTACTGGGTTATAAGTTATAGGTTATAAGTTATAAGAGTCGGGATGTGGGGACTGGGTTATAAGTTATAAGAGTCGGGATGCGGAGATCCCTCCTACATGGGTTAGGGGTACTGGGTTATAAGTTATAAGTTATAAGTCATAAGAATCGGGATTTGGAGATCGTCCTAATACCGCGGAGAATTTGGTTTTTTGCAACTTTTCAGTCTTGGACACGCGTCACTGTATTATGAACTCGCCATTTTGCGCAGAATTTTGAAAATTGATGTGAACTCAAAGTTCTATTATGAAGGTAAATCTCATGAAATATTTATATCTGTCTTTGCTTTGTGCTTATAGCCTAACGTTAGTTGGTCCAGTTTTCGCCAAAGTGCCGACAACGCCCAAAATCCTTTTTACCTCCGTACGAGATTTCAATTATGGCGTCTATATCATGAATCCTGATGGCTCTGAACAGGTGAACTTAACAGATCATCGCGCAAATGACCTGGATGCCTTCTGGTCCCCCACGGGTGAGCAGATTCTTTTCGTCTCCGATCGTGGTGGTGAGCGAGACCTCTATCTGATGAACGCAGATGGATCCAATGTCCGGCGCGTTTTCAAGGATGAGTTGAAGGGAAGCACTTATAGAGATTATCCTACTTGGTCTCCCGATGGTAGACAGTTCGCTTACATGCATATTAACTGGGACAAGGACATATATGCTATCTACATTGCGACCTTAGGAGAACGAGCAGAGGATTTTATCGCCGATGGCTTGTTTCCAGCATGGTCGCCTGTCGGCGAAGAGATTGCCTGCTCTGTATGGGGGCGAGTTGTATTTATCAATATTCGCACAGGCGCGCAAGAAAGGCTTCTACCCAGGAAAGTAGCGGGTCATCAACTTGAGGCTTCTTGGTCGTCTTTGGGGGACAAACTCGTCTTTTCTTGGAATAAGAATCCGCTACCTCCAGATCGTAAACCCCGGGACCCTTTTCCACCTGGATGGGATGATAAGCAGACAATCTACATCGTCAACCGCGATGGTACCGATCTCCAACAGCTTGTTGATGAAGTTGGTCCGAAGGCATGGTCTCCTGAGTTATCGCCAAACGGAGAGCAACTCCTTTATACACAGGTAATTAATGATCGGAACCAGATATTTAAACTTGATATAAACACCGGTGTTCGGACACAGTTAACGCATACTATATGGAATTTTGGCGGGGATTGGTTTGATCCAGCATACGCACTGCCAGTTTCGCCACAACCGCATCTACTTACCACAACGTGGGGAGAAGTGAAAAAGAGATAGAGTTTTGAACATAACCGCTTTCGGGCATTTCCGGTGAGAAACTACTGTTTTTTTATGAATAACTATGGCAGGAATACTGATGAAATTTATCTTTGTCTTTTGTATCCTTAGCGTTATGCTGCTTTGTGTGAACATATTTCCACTTTTCGCAGAAGCACCGACAACGCCCAAAATCCTTTTTACCTCCGTACGAGATTTCAATTATGGGGTCTATATCATGAATCCTGATGGCTCTGAACAGGTGAACTTAACAGATCATCGCGCAAATGACCTGAATGCCCTCTGGTCCCCGACAGGTGAGAAGATACTTTTCATCTCCGATCGCGATGGTATTCGGGATCTCTACCTGATGGACCCAGATGGATCCAACGTCCAGCGCCTCTTTGAGAAAGAAGCAGACAGACAAGATCAGAGTTGGTCTCCTGATGGTAAAAAGATTACTTACACGCACATGCGCTGGGACCATAACAGGTTCCCTATCTACATCGCAACCCTTGGAGAGCAGGAAGAGAAGGAACTTGGTACGGATGGACTTTTCCCAGCATGGTCGCCTGTCGGCGAAGAGATTGCCTGCTCTGTATGGGGGCGAGTTGTATTTATCAATATTCGCACAGGCGCGCAAGAAAGGCTTCTACCCAAGAAAGCAGCACCTCATCAACTTGAGGCTTCTTGGTCGTCTTTCGGGGACAAACTCGTCTTTTCTTGGAATAAGAATCCGCTACCTCCAGATCGTAAACCCCGGGACCCTTTTCCACCTGGATGGGATGATAAGCAGACAATCTACATCGTCAACCGTGATGGTACCGATCTCCAACAGCTTGTTGATGAAGTTGGTCCGAAGGCATGGTCTCCTGAGTTATCGCCAAACGGAGAGCAACTTCTTTATACACAGGTAATTAATGATCGGAACCAGATATTTAAACTTGATATAAACACCGGTGTTCGGACGCAGTTAACGCACACTATATGGAATTTTGGCGGGGATTGGTTTGATCCCGCATACGCACTGCCAGTTTCACCACAACCAGAGTTGCTAACCACGGTATGGGGTGCAGTTAAAAAAGCACAAATTTCCTTAAAAAAAAGGAAATAAAAGGCAAAGCGGGTTTTTGGCGGTCAGAGGGTGTGTTCGGCATGTATTATTTGTAGGACTTACGCAAATTGAACGGACAAGAGATGTTTTTTGCTGAAAAAGTCGTTATTTCGGTATTTTAACCCCCTAAAGAATCAACGGTATGAATGCCGTATGGCATTCCCCGCCCCTTATCAGGGGGACTTTAAGAAGGAGTGCGTAAGTCCTAATTTGTAATCAAGAACTCGGTAAAGTCCGTTATACCTTTCAAATTTTCGGCAGTTATTTATTTTTTTTAAATGATTGCACATTTTTTTTCAAAAACTGGTGTCATTAATTATAAAAGGAAGCCCTCGCAATTCCAACAAGGAAATAATAATGACACACCGACCTATCCTTACATGCCTCATTTTGCTCACATTAATTCAGGTGAGTGCTAAAGCATTTCCACCGGCTTCACCCGCAGGTGGAAACTATTTAGTCCTGGATGGGGTCGACGACCACGCCGTTTTAGATTTTGAAACCTTCGGTAGGCCTTTACCCAACGGCACGGAAGAGTTCACCTTTGAAGCATGGGTATATCCAACCACACCGCCCGACAAGAACACGTTATTGACGGTACTCCATCAACAACTGCGTATGTTCATCGTGAACGATGAATATCAACCCTACCTAAGTGAGGTGGCTAAGGTGCTAAATATTAAGCCACCGAAGGGGGACCTAATCTTGCTAATGAATGCCTATATTGCGGGAAAGTTCGGTGAGAGAATACCTTTCCCGATCTCGCTTGCGCTGAACCAATGGCACCACATCGCTTATCAGTCAAATAGGGATCAGACAACAATGATCGTCAATGATTTCGTATGGACGCGGCAACTCGGGGATCCTCTCGGACATGATAGAGATCCCCGTAATTGGCGTCCAAAGGACTTCGTGCTCGGAGGGTTTGGAAAAATGCTTGAGGCGCCTGCCCGTCCGCCAGCCAAATTTTTTTTGGGTCCCTTCACTGGATATATTGATGAGGTTCGCATCTCAACAGTTGATCGTTACGATGTCAACAAAAAAGGCTTTATGCCAGACGACAAATTCAAAAATGATGCAAAGACGGCTGCGTTGTGGCATTTTGATGAGCCGAGCGGAACACGGGAATTCTCAGACGCATCTGGTAATGCATATCATCTGGAGGGTAAAAATGGCGCGAAGACCAGCATCCCACTTGCTGTCGAACCAGAAGGTAAACTCACGACGACATGGGGACGACTGAAACAGTAAGCAGAAGCCATGCAGTTGGCTGGAACGGAAAAACAAATATGGTGAACCTATAGGGAGAAATGACGAATGAAAACCACACTATTTTCGATTTTAGTTGTCTTTTTGGCGATATTTGTGACAAACACCTTTGCACAAGACTACACAACGTTGGAATTACCCGAAGGTGCTAAAGCACGTATCGGCAAAGGTAAAATAAATGAAGTAAAGTATTCCCCAGACGGCACACTCCTGGCAGTAGCAAGTCTTATAGGTATTTGGATCTACGACGCACAGACAGGCGAAGAACTTCAACTAATCAGAGGTCATACGTCTGGAGTCCTCAGTGTATCGTTTAGTCCGGATGGAAACACCATCGCAACTGGGGGTGAGGACCGCACCGTCCGTCTCTGGGATGCGAACACAGGTAGCGAACTCCACACCCTCACCGGGCATCGGTCTACCATCAACAGCGTATCGTTTAGTCCAGATGGAAGCACTATCGCCAGTGGGAGTGAGGACCGCACCGTCCGTCTCTGGGATGCGAGCACTGGTAGCGAACTCCACACCCTCACCGGGCATACAAGGCCGACCAGAAACCTTATTAGGTCTGGGGTTCTCAGCGTATCGTTCAGTCCGGATGGAAACACTATCGCCAGTGGAAGTGCGGACAACACCGTCCGTCTCTGGGACGCAAACACGGGTGGTCATCTCCACACCCTCACCAGGCATCGGTCTACCATCAACAGCGTATCGTTTAGTCCGGATGGTGCGACCCTCGCAAGTGGGAGTTATGACAACACCATCTATCTCTGGGATGTGAACACGGGTAGTCATCTCCGCACCCTCACCGGGCATCGAACGATCCGCAGCGTATCGTTTAGCCCGGATGGGACGCTCATCGCAAGTGGGAGTGGTGCGGACAACACCGTCCGTCTCTGGGATGTGAACACAGGGAACGAACTCCGCACCCTTACCGGGCATACGGATTGGGTTCTCAGCGTATCGTTTAGTCCGGATGGGACGACCATAGCGAGCGGGGGTTGGGACCCCAGCGTCCGTCTCTGGGATGTGAACACAGGAAACAAGCTCCGCACCCTCGACGGGCATACGTCTGGGTTCATCGGCGTATCGTTTAGCCCGGATGGAAACACTATCGCAACCGGAAATGGGGACCGCATCTCTCGTTGGCAGGCTGGTGACCACTCCGTCCGTCTTTGGGATGCCAACACGGGTTCACATCTCCATACGCTCACTGGGCATAGGGATCAGGTCAACAGCATATCATTTAGTCCAGATGGCACCATCGTCGCCAGTGGGAGTTATGATGACACCGCTCGTCTCTGGGATGTGAACACCGGGATCGAGCTCCACACGCTCAGAGGGCATGCGGATTGGATCAGAGATGTATCGTTTAGTCCGGATGGGATGATCGTCGCAACCGCGAGTGGTGACAACACCGTCCGTTTCTGGGATGTGAACACGGGAAGCCATCTACGCACATTCACCGGACATACGAATTGGGTGAGAAGTGTATCGTTTAGTCCGGATGGAAACACCATCGTAAGCGGGAGTTACGACAGCACCGCCCGTCTCTGGGATGCAAACACAGGTAGTGAGCTCCGCACACTCGAAGGGCATAGGGCTGGGGTCTCCAGTGTATCGTTTAGTCCGGATGGAAACACCATCGTAAGCGGGAGTTACGACAGCACCGCCCGTCTCTGGGATGCAAACACAGGTAACAAACTCCACACGCTCGAAGGGCATAAGGGGGCGATCGTCAGCGTGTCATTTAGTCCTGATGGAACGACCGTCGCAACCGGGAGTTGGGACCGCACCGCCCGTCTCTGGGATGCGAACACGGGTAATCATCTACGCACACTCGAAGGACATACGTCTGAGGTCAACGGCATATCGTTTAGTCCAGATGGCAATACCATCGCAACCGGGAGCTATGACGGCACCGTACTCGTATGGGAACTCAAGCCCTCCACTATGTCAGATGCCGCTATTGAACCTGTAAGACGCAAAGAGGATGTCACTGGGGATAATATCGTTAATATCCAAGACCTTGTATTGGTCGCATCAAATCTTGGGCAATCGGGAGACAATGTTGCGGACGTCAACAGTGATGGGATTGTCAATATACAGGACCTTGTCCGCGTTGCGGGTGCCTTAGGCTCAGGTGATTCGGCCCCTGCTCTGAATGCGCAAGCCTTCCAAACCTTTAGTGCTGTAGATGTAGAAAAATGGCTTCAGGAAGCCCGGCAATTGTCTCTAACAGATCCAACTTTTCAACGCGGTATTCTCATTTTGGAACAACTCCTTACAATATTAACACCGAAACGGACTGCTTTATTGTCGAACTACCCGAATCCGTTTAACCCAGAAACATGGATACCGTATCATTTGTCAATATCTGCGAATGTAAAAATCTCTATCTATGCTGGTGATGGGAAGTTAGTCCGGCAACTTGCGTTAGGCACTCAAGGGGCGGGAATCTATGAATCGCGTAGCCGTGCAGCGTATTGGGATGGTAAGAACGCTTTAGGAGAATCTGTTGCGAGTGGTATCTATTTCTATACACTGACTGCGGGCAATTTCAGGGCAACGCGGCGGATGATAATTCTGAAATAGGCGTCAGCAGTCAAAATCAACGGTATGAATGCCGTGTGGCATTCCCCGGGTCAGTTAATGTTCGTCTGAACCAAGATTTACAGGATTCAAGGATTGGCAGGATTCGACGGAGGAATCGGGGTTGAAAACCCCTCCCACATTTTTGGGGTTGAAAACCCCTCCCACATTTTCGGGGTTAGAAACCCCTCCCACTGGGAAACACAAGAATGTTACAGAGAGATTCGCGGGGTTGAAAACCCCTCTCACAGGTTAGTGAGTGGAAGAGATCGAGATTGAAAACTTCTCCCACATTTTTGGGGTTAGAAACCTCTCTCACGATTATGGAGGGTTGTGATGGTGGATAATGATGTTCAACTAATTCGTAGCATTTTATCAGGTAATGACGAGGCATTTAGCACCTTGGTCCAAAAGTACCAAAAGAGTGTTCACGCGCTTGCATGGCGGAAGACTGGCGATTTTCACTACGCTGAAGAAATTACGCAAGATACCTTCCTCCGAGCATACCAAAAACTCTCGACACTCAAAAACCCTAAGCAATTCTCTGGTTGGCTCTATGTGATTGCAAACCGGCTTTGCATTAATTGGTTCAAGAGACACAAGCCTGCGATGCAATCGCTGGAGGACACGCCTGTGGAAGAGGTAGAAGCATCATCTTATGCCAGTTATGTATCGGAACAGAGCGAGGCAGAAGGTACTTCGTATAATAAAGAAATTGCCGAACGACTTCTGGCAAAACTGCCGGAGAGTGAACGCACAGTCATGACGCTCAACTATCTCGGTGAAATGAACGCCAAGGAGATAAGCAAATTTTTAGGGGTCTCGGTAAACACTATTACGAGTCGATTGAATCGGGCGCGGAAGCGTTTGCGTGAGGACCAAGAACTCTTGGTTCAGGAAGCTCTCGGCGGCATACAGCTACCTGCCAGCCTCACCAAGAACATCATGCGGAAAGTCGCCGACATGAAACCGACGCCGTCTCCCGTTGGAAAACCTTTGCTTCCGTGGACGGCTTTGGGCACTGCTACGCTTTTGATTGCGTTACTATTAGGTGCGAGCAACCAACTCCTCGTCCATTTTCAGAGACCGTATAGTTTTGAGGCGGAATCTGAACCGACCATTGAAATTGTTGATAGTTTTATCGTTCTCGATATTGATTCAAAATCCGATGTTCGGAACCAGATCGGACGAGCGGATTCTACCGATAAAAACAGCAATGCAGACGTACAGGCTGCTGATGGGTCTCTGGTATCCGATACGCAGGGGAATGCTCTCGGACCCACCACGTTGCTGTTGACGCCGAAAGCGGATATGCCAACAGCACGGTATTACTTTTCTACCTGTGTTGTTGACGGAAAGATATTCGTGATCGGGGGCGAACTTCGACTCGAAATGGACGAATATGGTGACCTGGCTACTACAATGGTGGAAGTGTACGATCCTGAAACGGATACATGGGAACGAAAGGCGGATATGCCGACAGCTCGGTCGAGTGCAGCTGTCTCAGTTGTGGATGGAAAAATATATGCCGTTGGCGGCTCAGAACTAAAGAAAGTTAAGATGCCTCGCGGTTACACATACAAGTCTAAAGAACTTCCAACCGTAGAAATGTATGATCCGATTACGGACACATGGACCCAGAAAGCGGATATGCCGACACCAAAGAAGACCATGAGCTGCGTTCTGGATGGAAAAATATATGCCATTGGTGGCTGGTTAACGACGCATGAACGGTTGCGGTTAAAAACTGTGGACGTATATGATCCAGCGACGAACAGATGGGCAAAAGCGCAAAGTATGAACCGTGAGCGTTGTTCTGCAGCACTTAGCGTTGTGAATGGAGAAATCTATGCTATCGGTGGGATGAGTTGGCCCGGGATGGGGGTCGAGACGGATCTGTATCTTTCCAGTATTGAAGTGTTCAATCCAAAAACGAATCAATGGCGGGCAAGAACAGGGATGTCTGGTCCGAAAGCGTATCACACGGCAAGCGTAATTGATGAGAAAATCTATGTCGTAGGTGGTTACTTACGTGAAGGTGAGGAATCTAAGACCCTTTCAACGGTCGAAATTTACAATCCTACCACCGACCGTTGGACCCAAGAACCGGACATGCCGATTAGTAAATGGGGACACGCAACCGAGGTGGTAGATGGGCAAATCTATATTTTTGGGGGCGGACCGATTACGAGTGTCCAAGTTTACGACCCAAGCGCAGTTGCCCAACGTGGTAATCCATAGGGATGGTATGGGTTGTGGGTTGTGGGTTGTGGGTTGTGAGAGGAATAGCCGTCAGCGGTTAGTGAAAAAGGTTATGGGTTGTGAGAGGAATGGCGGTCAGCAGTCAGCGGTCAGTGTTGGATTGTCTGAACCAGGATTTACTGGATTCATGGATGTTCAGGATGAGGGAAGAATCGGGGTTAGAAACCCCTCCCACTGGGAAACACAAGAATGTTACAGAGAGATTGGCGGGGTTGAAAACCTATCCCACAGGGAAGCACAATGTTTTGAGGAGTTTTGAATGTCAAGCGTCTTCACATCTAAAAAAGCTATCGTTATAGGTGTTGTCGTTTTCGTTTTCTTGCTTATGCAAATGGGATCCTTTGCTGGTGAGGATTGGGAAGTAATAACTCAGCTCCCTACTAAGAGATGGGGGTTCGCTACCGCAGTGGTAGATGATCAGATTTATCTCATCGGTGGCACCCTTGAAAAAAACGTCGGGGGTCCCTATGGAATTACAACTGTTGAGGTATATGACCTGCAAACCAACACTTGGCAAAGAATCGCAGATATGCCAACGCCACGCCAAACGTCTCAAGCTGCGGTTGTTAACGGCATCATCTATGTCTTTGGCGGATTTAGTTCAAAAGACAGATTTATTCAGAATTGGAAATTGCCGGTTCATGTGGAAGCATACGACCCAGCAACAGATACATGGACCCGGAAAAAGGATATGCCGGTTTCTCGCATCAACTTTCATCCTGGTGTGGCTGCTGGAAAAGTTTATATCATTGGCGGAACAACGGGTTTCGGTGAAGGACATGAACAGAAGATGGACCGCGTTGACATCTATGATCCTGAGACCGATACGTGGGCGAAGGGTCCAAAAATGCCGACCGGGCGCGATCCTCTCAGTGTAGAGGTTGTCAGTAATCGTATTTATGTCATTGGCGGATGGCCAATAGCTGGTGCTGGACCGATTCTTACGGTCATTGAGGAATACGACCCGATAAGCCGCCAATGGCAAAAGAAAAAGGATATGTTAGTCTTCAAAAATTCGTTCGAGACGGCTGTTGTTGAGGATGACATCTATCTGATTGGCGGTTTCGCTCACGGTAGGGATATAGCGACTGTGGATGTGTATAATCCACAGAAAGAGACGTGGCGTAATATTCCAGAACTGCCAACGCCTATGACTCCTTATGATGCAGCGACGGTCAACGGCAAGATTTATGTTTTAGGAGGTCTTGGTGTAGATGGACGCCTTTCTACAGACGTTCTCGTCTACGATGCCGGTTTTCGTGCTGTTGAAGCAAACGGCAAACTGCCCACGCGTTGGGGTGAACTGAAAGTAAAATACAACAGAAAACCGTAAAGAAACTAGTGATCGTTTACAGATGCCTAAATTTCATAGAGGAGTTTCAAATGTCAAGTGTGTTTAAATCTAAAAAGACTATTGTTATTAGCGTCGTTGTTTTAATTTTCTTGCTTATGCAAATAGAAACTTATGCTGATCAGGGTTGGGAATGGAAAACGCCGATCCCGACTGAGAGAGTAGGTTTCGCGACTGCTGTCGTGGGTAATAAGATTTATCTCATCGGTGGCACCCTTTTTGAAAGCGTGTTGGGCAATAAAGGAGGACCTGTGGGTCCCTTTGGAACTCGAACTGTTGAGGTGTATGACACGCAGACAAACACGTGGCAGCGAGTCGCAGATATGCCAACACCACGCCAAACTCATGAAGCTGCAGCTGTTAACGGCATCATTTATGTCTTCGGAGGCGTCAATAGAAAAAAAAATGATCCACAATGGAAATATCCAGTGAACGTAGAGGCATACGATCCAGCGACAGATAGATGGACCCGGAAACGAAATATGCCGGATTCTCGTGTATCCTTTGACGCTGGTGTGGCTGATGGAAAAATCTATGTCATCGGAGGTAGGGTTCTCTTCAGTGGAGAACGGCTAAGCCGTGTTGATGTCTATAATCCCGCCACCGATACGTGGACAAAGGGTCCAAAAATGCCGACCCCACGCTCGGATTTAAGTGTGGCGGCAGTCGGCGACCGAATTTACACCATCGGCGGACGTGGATGGCCACCAGTTAACTTTGGTCCCGAGCTGACGGTCATTGAGGAATATGATCCGATAAACCGTCGATGGCGGCAGAAGAGTGATATGTTAGACGCCAGACTCTCTTTTCAGACAGCAGTTGTTAGGAACTCCATCTATTTGATTGGCGGACTCTTTTGGAGAGGCGGAGGAGCCGCGAACGAGTATTTAGCGAGTGTGCCTGTGTACGATGCACAGAAAGATGC
Source organism: Candidatus Poribacteria bacterium (assembly GCA_958295815.1). Classification (GTDB taxonomy): domain Bacteria; phylum Poribacteria; class WGA-4E; order WGA-4E; family WGA-3G; genus WGA-3G. The sequence continues at coordinate 4,552,402 of OY282374.1, forward strand.
GTGGAGCGATATTCCATCACTGCCAACGTCTTTCGTACTTCAAGGTGGAGCGGCGGTCAACGGAAGGATTTATGTTTTCGGAGGCACGAAAGCAGTTGGTAACGGTTGGGAGTATTTTCCAGACGTTTTGGTATATGATACCGGTTTTCGTGCTGTTGAAGCAAACGGCAAATTGCCCACACGTTGGGGTGAACTGAAGCAATCTCAGTGATAGCACCCAACGCCTAAAGGCGTGGGAGACCTCGGTTTCACAGCGACTGCGGTTTTCTCATAGAGTCTACCGTCTTATTTTCGCTCCACCTGTGGGCATTTCCCTACGCAAAACGTAGGCATATCGTCAAGGAACGGCTATCCCTGCCCGCAAAATGTTTATCGCAGCGTTGATGTCTCTATCGTGGTGTGAACCACAGGCGGGGCATCTCCACTGCCTATCCTTCAAAGTTAGGGTTTCGTTATGATACCCACAATCGGAACAAGGTTTCGTTGTAGCTGTCCATTGACCGACTTGTTTGAAAAGACGCTTATGTTTTTGACATTTATACTTCAATATCTCAACAAACTGGTAGAAGGCGAGGTCAGAGACTTTACGTCCCCACAGGCGTTTCATACCCTCAAGGTTCAACGTCTCAAGGACTATCGTATCAAACTTCTTACAAAGTTTACTTGCAAGTTGCCAATGAAAGTCGTTGCGTTGGTTGGCTATTTTCCGATAGAGACGTGCGAGTTGTCGGACACACCACCACCAGCGATTAGAACCTTTCATTTTACGAGAAAGTTCTTTGTTGAGGCTACGAAGTTTGTCCAAGGACTGTTTCAAAGGTTGTCGGTGTTGTATCTTCTCACCCGTGCTAAGTGTCAAGTATGCGTCTTTCATACCGAAGTCTGCCCCAACACTCTTACCTGTTGCTGGCAGGGGTCTAAAATCTGTATAGGACGTTGTTATGCAAAGCCAATAGTTTCCACAGGTATCACGCTTTATCGTGATACGACTGATGCTACCGTGCCACTGGCGGTGTTTATGGAAAGTATACGGCACTTTATCAAATCTCCACTTACCTTTATCCGACTTGCGGAATGTGAGTGTTATACGGTTGTTAGTGAGTTTATATCCAGTTTGTTTAAGAGTGACAGACTTAAACTTATGGCGCGGTTTGATATGGGGTTTACCACCGAGTTTTTTGAAAAAGCGTTGATACGCATTATCAATACGTTCCAACTCTGCTTGGATCGCTTGGCTTGGCAAAGACTGCCAATGTGGATGCGTGCTGCGTTTCAAATCCTTCACATGTTGACACATTGCAGCGTAGTTGGCATACGACAAGCCGTCTTTGTATCTTTGGTCTTGCCACTTATGAAAGTATTCATGCACTTGCCACATATCGTCAAGCAAGTTGCCAATGCGGATTGTATTCGACTGATTGTATATCTTATACTTATAGGTTTTCATGGACTATCAAGTCTCAAGTCTTTAACCCCTAACGAGTGGGTAGGCAGACACGTTGTCTCGCAACAACGCTCGTTATGTCTGCCAACTTGATACTATAATTACACTACATTTTAGCCTATTTTGTCAAATCTATTTCACAGGGATTACGCCTTTAGCGGTATTATATCCCAAAGCTAAAGCGTTGGGCTTTACGCCCGAATGCCCGTAAATAACGCAATCGGAATGCTATACACCTGTCGCCCCGCTGGGGCTTGGAATCTCTCTGAATCTGTATTTCTATACACATACCGCCCCGCTGGGGCTAAGGATACCACGTTTCAACATTATCTGTTGCCCATTAGTGGAGAATGCTATACACCTGTCGCCCCGCTGGGGCTTGGAGTCTCTCTGAATCTGTATTGCTATACACATACCGCCCCGCTAGGGCTAAGGATACCACGTTTCAACATTATCTGTTGCCCATTAGCGGAGGGCGAGGTTAGGAAACTTCGCATACCTATTTTTGAGAGAAATTTATAGTAAATCCTAAACATCAGCCCCAGAGGGGCGAAATGTCTATAGAGGTGTTATACCCACCAACGGATAAGCCCCAGAGGGGCGAAATGTGCGTCATAGAATAAATTGTCCAAAGTCTGGTATAAGGAGTGATATTATGAAAAACGCACTTGTTAACAAAAAAAAATTGGTAGTGATTTTAGGTGTTGTGTTGATATGTGTTGCGGCGCAGGGCATTAGTTATGCTCAGGCTGCGGACGAGTATCCCCCAACATCACGTATCTATCTACTCAAAGACGGAGTTTCTGCCCTCCTTCCCAATGAAGGCGTTGATCTCCAGTCAGGAGGTCCAAGATTAAGGGTTTATACCCCAACGAACGGAACGACTGAATCTGTCAATTCAGTTCGCAACTCCAGATGGCAGCGGCGGGATGACTCAACGGGTCCCTGGGTTGATGTTCCTGATTCAGAAAAAGCTACAGGATTATACGGCTATGTGCTAACGCTTCCGGGTGAATACAGATGGGTTGGCGAGATTAACTCGAATGGTTTATGGGGAAAATACGCCAGTCGGAATATTCTTCGGCTCACGCCAAGAGGAGAAGAGACGGACATTCCAGCAGAAACAGAGGGTGTTCCGAGCGACCTACATAAGCTCACACTTGAGGGGCATGCGGAGTATCTCCTTTCCGTAGCGTTCTCGCCCGATGGTCACACATTAGCAAGTGGAAGTTATGACAAGACGATTCGGTTGTGGGATGCTGAAACCGGCGAACACAAGCAGACGCTTAGAGGACATACGGAAGGTGTCACTTGCTTAGCGTTCTCCCCAGATGATCGCATATTAGCGAGTGGAAGTTGGGACAGAACCATTCGGTTGTGGGATGCTGAGACCGGCGAACACAAGCAGACGCTTAGAAGGCATACGGATGGTGTTCGTGCCGTAGCGTTCTCGCCCGATGGTCGCACACTGGCGAGTGGAGGTTATGACAGGACGATTCGGTTGTGGGACGCTGAAACAGGACAACAGAAGCAGACACTTGACGGACATACGGATTATGTCCGCGGTATAGTGTTTTCGCTCGATGGTCGCACGTTAGCGAGTGGGAGTTATGACAGGACGGTTCGGTTGTGGGATGTTGAAACCGGGCAAGAATTACAGAAACTTGAAGGACATACGAATGGGGTCCTTACCGTAGCGTTCTCCCCAGATGGTCGCACAATAGCGAGTGGGAGTTATGACAGGACGGTTCGGTTGTGGGATGTTGAAACCGGGCAAGAACTGCAAACGCTTAGAGAGAATAACGGTGATGTCTATTCCGTGGCCTTCTCCTCGGATGGTAGCACGCTGGCGAGTGGAGGTTATCACAATACGATTCAGATGTATCCTGATTCGATTCGGTTGTGGGATGCGAAAACCGGGCAAGAACTGCAGACGCTTAGAGGGCATAGGAGTGGTGTCACTTCCGTGGCGTTTTCTCGCGAGGGTAGCACGTTAGCGAGTGGGGGTTGGGACAAGACGATTCAGGTGTGGGAACTGGCGCCCGCCATGCCCACCGAAGAACCCTCCCAACCCGAAGACGCTCTCATCACCGACAGTAGCGAAACCTCCCAACTCCAAGGCGATCTCAACGCCGATGGGGTCGTCAATATCCAAGATCTCGTCCTCGTTGCCTCGCAGTTAGGGCAAGCTGGAGAGAATACGGCGGACATCAATGCTGATGGCGTGGTCAACATTCAAGATCTGGTCATGGTAGCAGGGACGTTCGCTGCTGTTGACTCGGCACCCGCTGCATATCCACAAATCGTTGACACGCTCACCGCAGAAGAGGTTCAGAGGTGGTTGCGCGGCGCAGCGCAACTTGAACATATAGATGCGACGATGGCAAGAGGGATCGTCGCGCTTAAAGATCTCTTGGCACTTCTGACGCCAGCAGAAACCGCTCTATTGCACAACTATCCGAACCCGTTTAACCCGGAGACGTGGATCCCGTATCAACTTGCTAAAGATGCGGAAGTTACACTGACGATCTATGCCGTGAATGGACATGTAGTCCGGCGGTTGACACTTGGACATCAACCTGCGGGTATGTATCAGAATCGTTCCCGCGCAGCATATTGGGACGGTCGGAATACAGCCGGTGAACTGGTCAGCAGTGGTCTGTATTTTTATACACTGACTGCCGGGGATTTCTCAGCGACGCGCCGGATGGTGATTTTGAAGTAATAGTGTTATGGGTTGTGGGTTGTGGAAGGGATGGCGGTCAGCAGTCAGAATCAACGGTATGAATGCCGTGTGGCATTCCCCGGGTCAGAGGAATAGCGGTCAGCGGTCAGATTGTCTGAACCTGGATTTGCAGGATTTTAGGATTTTCAGGATGACGGAAGATGAATCAACGCCGAATGTGCGTGTTGCCTCGCAGTGAGAGTCGGCGGGGGTTAGAAACCCTCCCACTGGTTATTGAAATGTCAAGAGATCAACACGCCAAATCGCGCAACACAGCAGCAATTTTTGCATTTACACCACAATTCCTGTCTATTCGTAATAGCAGAGAGATTGCAAACAGATTCCACTTTTTCAGAGCAGATGGTTTCTTTGAAAAAGATAAACGCTTCGGTGCGTCTTAAAGAATCCAATGTTTGTCTGTGTTTAAATATGTTGCAGTGAAAATTCCCTTGGAATTTCAGGGATGGTTTCATGTAATTATCACGTTTTATTGAGAAGATTGGCATAGAATTTGCTCAGCTAATTATATTTTACCGACTACGATACTTTTGATCGAAGGCGTCAGAAATAATAATTGCTGAGGAGAAATCACAATGAAATTCACACGCTGCTTTTTCATTATATTCACAATACTGCTATATGTGAATGTTTGCTCTGTTTTTGCAAAGGCACCCAACACGCCAAAAATTCTGTTCACCTCGCTCCGAGATGGCAACCCTGAAATCTATGTTATGAATCCCGATGGTACCGAACAGGTAAACTTAACCCGGCATCGTGCAGCAGATTCCGATCCGGTTTGGTCACCAACGGGTGAACAAATTCTGTTTGTCTCCAACCGAAACAAGACTAACGATCTCTACCTAATGGATGCCGATGGTGGGAACGTTCGGAAGGTTTTCATCAAAACTGCGCGTAGACAACGTCCAACGTGGGCACCCAACGGCAATAAGATTGCATACTATAGCGTTAATGTCGCCCGCGGTGAGATGGATATTTACATAGGTTCTATTAATGGTGCAGTCGAAGAACCCGTTGCGAGTGGCATAGCTCCAACGTGGGCACCCGATAACTCCGAGATTGCTTTTATTGCTTCTGATGTGTTTATTCCTCTTGGCGATGAACATAAAGGTATAGTGCTTGCGGAAACTCGATTTCAATTTGTGAATCCGAGAACCCACCATGTGAAGAAGCTTACACTTCCGGGTTTTTTTTATGTTTTTGATCCAGTGTGGTCACCAAATAGCACGAAGATTGCTTTCACGGGTATTGATTTGACTGCAATCCTCCCAGAGGATGCGTTGAAAGATGATCACAATTTATTAGATGAAAAGGCTATCTACGTTATGAATCGCAACGGTAGTGGCGTTCAGTTGATTGTTGATGCAGATGGTGCTGATCTTGCTAATCCAGCGTGGGCACCGTCGGGCGATGTCCTCGTTTACCAACGGCGGGTCGGTGAAGAGCGACAACTCTTCAAAGTCACCCTATCCGATGGTATCTCAGAGCAGCTTACGCACGTCGGGTCTAATACAAATGCGAATTGGTTTGATCCGATGGCTGGACTACCTGTTTCTCCACAACCGCAATTGCTTACCACGATATGGGGAGAACTGAAGAAATAAATATATTTAGCAACGCTGGCGAGGTTTCTAACCTCGCCTACTTATTTTATAGAGGTTGTTGGATTGTCTGAATCAGGATTTACTGGATTTTAGGATGTTCAGGATGGGGAGTGGTTAGCGGGGAATTGTCTGAATCGCAGATTACACAGATTACACAGATTACACAGATTTTAAGAGACCTCTTATTGGTTGGTAATCGGTGGTAGGTGGTGGCGACCTACAAGTGTTGGGTTTCGCTACGCTCTACCCAACCTACGCAGAGGATCCAGGTTGGAACCCATTCCACTGGTTATTGGAATGTCCACGTATTTTTCTCACCATAAAGCCTAAATTTTCCCACCTTTTTTCATATTTTGCAAGTATCTTACCCCAAATTAGTGTCTTTAACAACCGAATGACATCATAACCCTGTTTGTCTGAACCAAGATTTACAGGATTCATGGATTTATAGGATGACCGAATCAGCGGTTGCTCCTACAGGAAGCGTGGAAGAAGTGGCAAAGAGGTCGGGATTCGGAGATCCCTCCTACAGATGTCAGGCAGCGATCAGCAAAGAGGTCGGGACTCGGAGATCCCTCCTACTGATTGCAGTCAGCGATCAGTGAGGGAACGTCTGAACCAGGATTTTCAACGGGAATGGAGGACTTTAATGTTAATCACTTTAATTCAAAAAGAGATGATGCATCATATTCTGAGTGCCCGGTTTGTTGCGCTGCTTCTGATGTGTGTATTGCTCATCCCGCTGAACTTCCATATTAATTATTATCGTTACCTCCAACGCCAAGTTGATTACCAAGAAGCCGCCGAAAAGGAAAACAATAAGAACCCGGAGGAGCAACCTTGGAAACAGAACAAGACGACAGATCCGAATTTTGAGGTATCTAAACTGATTCTTAAGCCGACGCCTCTAAGTGTGTTTGGGACGGGTTTAGAATCTGCACTTCCGAGTTACCTCGGTATGACACGCAATGGGATACAGCGCGGGGAAGCGGCTCTGTCTACGGCACCGATCGCCTTTCTTTTAGGGCATCTCGACTTCGTGTTCGTCGTTAGCACCGTCTTTAGTCTGCTGGCACTCCTGTTTACCTTTGATGCTGTCGCTGGCGAAAGAGAAGCCGGCACACTTCGGATAACTCTCGCCAATGCCTTGCCACGCGATATTTTTTTGTGGAGCAAACTCATCGGTGGATATCTCGTATTCATCGCTCCGTTCTTAATCTCGTTAATCGTCGGCTTACTCGTGCTCGTCTTGCAAGGATTCCCCTTGGCTGAACCGGATATTTTTACGCGCACCGTCTGCCTTATCCTCGTCTCGCTGCTCTACATCGGCGTTTTTTTTTGTATGGGCGCGATGATTTCGATTTATTTCGACAGTTCCAAGACGGCACTTATCGTCGCATTCACCATCTGGGTGTTCGCTGTTCTAATCTTACCGCGTGTTGGGTTTCTGGCGGCACAAATTGTCGCGCCGACATCAACAGCGGAGAGCGTCTACAGGGAAAAGGCAGCGAGGCGAGCAGAATTGTATGCCACCCTCGAAGCGGAAAGGAACAAAATGATGTCTGAAGTGTTATCAGAATTGATGCAAGAGTCTAACACCACGCCGGGACCGAAATCCGCCGCTGTCCTTACATTCGACTCGGGACACTTCGACACAGTGAATGAGAAGATGGCGCCTCTTGAAGAGGAAGTTCGGTTAAAATACCGGGACCTCGCGGGGCAACTCGATAGACGTTATCAGCAAGAAAGAAAACACCAAGACGAAATCGGCATAAACCTTTCCCGTATCACGCCTACGGCTTCCTTCATTTTTCTCGCGACGGATGCCACACAAACCGGTCAGGTAAAAAAAGATATTTACTTCCAAATGGGTACTCGCTACTATGAGACACTTGATGCAGAAATGTTCAGCAAAATGTCAGAGACGGCTTTCCACGAAAAAGAAGAAATCCTAGCACCAATGCCGCCGCCGCTCGCGGAACCGACTTTAGAAGAGACATTCGAGCAGGTCGTTCTGGATTTGCTGTTGCTCTGCTTTTTTGCGGGTGGGTTGACAATTGTCGCATTCCTGAAATTCTTAAGGTTGGATATTTGAGTTAGGGTTATGGGTTGTGGGTTGTGGGTTATGAGTTATGGGTAGTGGGTTATGGGTTGGTAGGATGATGAGAAAGATGTTAAACTATCATTAATCACGGGGGATTCTGATGGAAAGAAATGATGCTCAACTGATTCGCAGTATCTTGTCAGGCGACGATGCGGCGTTCAGCACCTTAGTTCAAAGATACCAAAAGAGTGTACACGCACTTGCGTGGCGGAAAATTGGCGATTTTCACTACGCCGAAGAGATTACGCAAGACACCTTCCTCCGTGCCTATAAGAAACTCTACACACTCAAGAATCCGAACCAGTTTGCCGGATGGCTCTATGTCATCGCAAACCGGCTTTGTGTAAATTGGGCACGAAAGCAAAAACCTACGATGCAATCCACGGACGGCACACTCACGGACATGGTAGAGCAATGTTCTTATGCCCGTTATGTATCGGAGCAACGCGAGACAGAAGCCAGTGAACATCAGTCCGAAATCGTTCAAAAACTTCTCGCAAGACTGCCAGAGAGTGAACGGACGGTCATGACGCTCTACTATCTCGGCGAGATGCCAGCGCAGGAGATTAGTAAGTTCTTAGGGGTCTCTGTAAGGACAATCCATAGTCGGCTGCATCGGGCACGTAAGCGATTACAGGAGAAAGAAGAACTCCTTATCCACGAGGTACTCGGTGGTATCAAATTGCCAGTCAGCCTCACCGAAAGCATCATGGCGCAGGTCGCTGACTTGAAACCGACACCATCTCCAATTGGGAAACCGTTATTCCCGTGGGCGGTTCTTGGCACGACCGCTGTTATGGTTATCATGCTGTTGGGTGCGAGCAATCAATACCTCGTCCGTTATCAGAAGCCGTATAGTTTTGAGGCACGATCTGAACGGACGATTGAAATCGTTGACACTCTGATCGTTCTTGATGTCGCGGCGAAACCGGCTGTACGAAATCAGATTGGACGGGCTGATAGTTTAAACAAAAACAGCGGTGCCGGTCTACAACCTGATGAGAAAACTTTAGCATCCAATAGACAAAAGGATTCTCCCAACTTCTCTAATTCGCAGTGGGCACAGACAAATGGACCCTACGGTGGCGACGTCCACGACATTTTTGTTACATCTGAAAGAACCCTATACGCCACTGCACCAACAGGTATCTACAGACTAACAGACGCACCTACATGGAAGCGCATTAACACAGATATACCGCTCGGAAAATACCGGACACCGATGGCAGAATATGGCGACAACCTCTATATCGTATCCGCTGAGAAAATATACGTTTCAGCCGATAACGGCGAGACGTGGGACATATTTTGCTCCCGTCCTAACGGGCATCCCACGGGTCTCAGCGTCATTGACGCGCCACAAAGCCATAACTCAGACCCACATCCAGTAATGTATCTCGCCCTACAAGGCAAAGGGGTTTTTCGATCCACGGATGCTGGCGAACACTGGAATCACCTACGGGATGGGTTGTCAAACGAAAACGTTTACGCCGTGGCTGTGATTGGGGACACAGTGTTTGCTGGCACGAATAAGGGTCTCTATCGCTTCAATTCAGACCTCTGGCAACAAGTGTCTATTATGGATCTATCGGGATCTGTTCACTTCATAACAGGGTTTGAAAACGACCTTTATATTGGAATAGGTTCCGATCTTTTCCGCTGGAGAAAACCTGAGTCAGAGGAAAATGAAGCCTATCAAATGATAATCAGTGGCGACCTAACATCAAGCAGAACTTTCCACTCAACGGATTTGGGGGCATCATGGACTGAGATAACGCACGTAAATGAATCTCCGTTTATGAACGCTGGTTTTGGTGTCGTCTTGCTGACCAATACCGGTGAATCGCTTTTACCACAAGGAGTCGTAGCGGTAGATAATAATACTTTTTACAGAGCTGGTCCATTCGGTATTCATCGTTCGACCGATGGTGGTAAATCGTGGTTTCCTTTTATGAATGGAATCATGGGAACAACAGTCCAAGATTTGGTCGCAAGCAATAATAGACTTTACGCCTATACCGGTAAGGATCTCGTTCAATCCGTTAATGGCGGTGAGACGTGGGAAACCGTTCTGATTGACGCCATCTATCGCAAACCTGGCGCAAGAAAAAAAGATGTATTACTCATTAATACGCATTTCGTTTCACGATTAGTAATGGCTGATGATGTTCTTTATGGAATTACTTCTGGAGGAGATGGGCAGCGCGTTTTTCAGTTATTCGCTGATGACGAAGGATTTGTCCCGGTCCACGGCGCACCCGCTTTTGAACAAGAACTCGAGTCCATTGAATTGTTAACAGAGACCGGAAAACCTAAAATAGAGCGTTATCCTAATAATCTTGAAAAAAACGATAATCTATCAGCAATGTTGCAATTTAATAATAGCGGAACCGGCGAGTTCGCAGTCAGTAATCAGAAACTCTACGTAGAATACGAACGAAGACTTTTCAGATGGAAGCCGGGTGATTCTGAATGGACAGATACTGGGTTAATAGATACCAGTGAATCGCATGGTAGCGGGTCTGGCTGGGGCTTCAAGTTAGCGGTTTCAGGGGAGACCCTCTACGTAGGTAAACGGGATGGTGAATTGTTTCAGTCGCTTGATGATGGCAACAGTTGGAAAGACGTTACACCAAACCTTCCGCTCGACTTCAAGCATTTCGAGGAGATCGTTTTTGCGGGTTCAACGGTTTACGTCGCTACGGATACTGGCGTCTTGACTTCACAAACCGGGGAACACTGGAGCGTTGTGCCCGATAAAATGGGTGGGCGTCCCGTAATAGACAAGCTTGCTGTAGATGGTCTCAGCGTCTATGGTGCTGGTGATGGGAGCGTCTATCGTCTGGATGGCAGTGGTAAGTGGAAACAAATTTCCCGAAGTGTTCCAGATAAAGTTGTTTCTCTCGCGATCAGCAACAACAGGCTTTACATTGCCACGCAAAGCCGCGGGCTGTTTCATATCCCTATTGGGAAGAGTAAGCGGGGTTAGTGGAGATTGTCTGAACCAGGATTTACGGGATTTTAGGATGTTCAGGATGACCGAAGAATCGAGGTTGAATCCCCTCCCACTGGTTATTGAGATTATTAGCGATACATTGTACCTCGTCTGAATCGCTGATTACACAGATTACGCAGATTTTAGACTATGGGTTATTCAAGGTTCTTGGTATAACGTTGGGCTTCGCTATTTTTTTCGGATGCTGAAATATTACCGTGAAGAATCGGGGTTGAAAACCCCTCCCACTGGCTCCTGAAATGCGTCCTTATTTCTATTTGACATACCTCCTGAAATCTGCTACGATACCCGCATGCCACGACTCAACCTCAAACCGAATCATAAAGCAATCCGAGATTACTATGCCACGCTGCAGCAGTATGAACAGCAAGGCATCAGACACGAAGGTGCCGTCAGTTCACCTTTTGATACCCTCCTACAATCCTGTGCAAAGCAGATAAACGCCACGCTCGTCCCACAATACGCGCTACGTACCGCAGCAGGTAACCGTATCGTTATTGACGGTGTAGTGATCGATGAATACGGACTCCCGTTCGCATATTGGGAAGCGAAAGATATTGATGACGACCTCCTCAGAGCCGTCCAAGACAAACGGAATGCTGGCTATCCACTCGACAATATCCTCTTCCAAAACCCACAGCGCGTCATTCTATACCAAAACGGACAGGTCGCACTGGACGTAGACATCACCGAACCGGCACGCCTCATCGCAGCACTCCAATATCTGTTCTCTTATGTCCCTCCTGCCCTGGATAACTGGCAGACAGCGGTCACCGATTTCAGGGAACATGTGCCAGATCTCGCAAATAAACTGAAAGAACTCATCGAGGCACGCCACGAGACGGATCCGGCGTTCAAGAAGGCGTTCGCCGATTTCTACGAAACTTGTAAGACCTCGATTAACCCAGAACTCTCACAAGAAGCCGTCGAGGAGATGCTGACACAACACATCCTCACGGAACGTATCTTCCGCACGGTTTTTGACCGGTCAGATTTCACCCGCCGAAATATTATCGCACGAGAGATTGAAAATGTCAGCGATGTACTGATGCGGCACGCCATGAGTCGTGACGCCTTTCTTGAACCGCTGAACCGATTCTACGCTGCTATTGAGCAGGCTGCAACGCTCTGCAAAGACTTCTCCCAGAAACAGCATTTTCTCAATACCTTTTACGAGAAGTTCTTTCAGGGGTTCTCCGAAGATGTGGCGGATACGCACGGCATTGTCTATACACCGCAACCGATTGTCGATTTCATGGTGAAGAGCGTTGCGCATATCCTCGAAACCGAGTTTGGTCGGTCTCTGTCGGACAGCGGCGTGCATATCATAGATCCGTTTGTGGGGACAGGCAACTTCATCGTCCGGCTCATGCAGGACATTCAAGGCACAGCGTTAGAGGAGAAATACCGTCATGCGCTGCACTGTAACGAGGTGATGCTCCTACCCTACTATATTGCCAGTTTGAACATTGAGCAGGAGTTCTTTCAACGGACGGGGATGTATCTGCCGTTTGAGGGGATCGCGCTTGCGGATACGTTTGAACTGCTTGAGAAAGAACAGGGAGAACTCTTTACGCGTGAAAACACAGAGCGTGTGGAGCGGCAGAAGGCGACGGATATGTTTGTCGTTATCGGCAATCCACCTTACAACGCGTGGCAGGTGAATGAAAACGACAATAACAAAAATCGGAAATACAAGACGATGGACCTGTTGTTGCGTGAAACGTATTCACAAGATTCAAAGGCAACTAACAAAAATGCACTCTCAGATCCATACGTGAAAGCAATATTGTGGGCATCAAAGCGAATTGGACAAGAAGGAATGGTCGCGTTTGTGACTAACAACGGTTTTCTGGTTGGGACAGCATTTGATGGGATGCGAAAGCACCTTGTGCAAGACTTCGACGCGATTTATATTCTGGACCTCGGTGGGAACGTTCGCCAGAATCCGAAATTGTCAGGAACAACACATAACGTTTTTGGGATTCAGGTCGGAGTGAGCATTAATTTTTTCATTAAGAGAAGTGCTGCTAAGACTGATACGAAACATGCTGAAATCTTCTATGCGCGTGTTGATGAATTTTGGCGGAAGGAAGAGAAGTATCATTACCTCGACTCAAATCAATATTATCAAAATATCGAATGGCAACAACTAACACCTGACAACCGATACACATGGCTGACGGAAGGACTTCGTGCAGAGTTTGACACTTTTATTCCAATGGGAACTAAGAAAGCAAAAGCGGTTAAAGATCCAACAATAGGGGTGATTTTCAAAACCTATAGCAGCGGTGTTAAAACCAATCGGGACGCATGGACTTATAACTTCAACCGAAACACTCTTACTGAGAATATTCAGCGAACAATGGAGTTCTATAATACACAGGTTCTGAAATGGCTCACTACTTCAGAGAAATCGACTGTAAACGTTGATAATTTCGTAGCGTATGATGACACGAAAATCAGTTGGAGTTACGGTTTAAAACAGAAGTTGAAAGCTGGTAGATTCACAGAGTTTTCTGAGAAAAACGTTCGGACCTCTCTCTACCGTCCATTTACAAAATCACACCTTTACTTCGATAGAATGACGAACGAGAGTGTATATGTGTTTCCCTCTATCTTGCCGATATCGGAAACCGAAAAAGAAAATCAAGTGATATGGCTTAAGGTTGGGAAAGAATGGCCGATGTTTGCACTGATGGCAAACCAAATTCCAGACTTACTGCCACAAGGCGGTTCCCAATGCTTCCCCTTCTATACCTACAACGAAGACGGCACAAACCGACAAGAGAATATCACCAATTGGGCATTAGCGGAATTCCGAGAGCACTACGGCGATGATAACATCTCTAAATGGGACATCTTCCACTATAACTACGCACTCCTACACCACCCCGCCTATCGTGAGAAATACGAGATGAACCTCAAGCGCGATCTCCCGCATATCCCTTTCGCCGAGGATTTTTGGGGGTTCGCTACTGCGGGTGCTGCGTTAGCAGACCTCCACGTTAACTATGAATCCGCGCCGATATACGATGGACTGAAATCCATCGAAGCGGACGGAATGCCGATAGATTGGAACGTCGAGAAGATGCGGTTGTCGAAGGATAAGACGCAGTTGAAATATAACGATTTCCTGACGCTGGACGGTATCCCACCAGAGGCGTATGAATATCGGTTGGGTAACCGCTCTGCGTTGGAGTGGGTGGTGGATCAGTATCGCGTGAAGGTGGATAAACGGAGTGGGATTGTGAATGACCCGAATCGTGCGAATCAGCCGCGGTATATTGTGGATCTGATTGGTCGGGTTATTCATGTGAGTCTGCGGACGGTGGAGATTGTTGGGGGGTTGCCGGGGTTGTAATTAGCGGTCAGCAGTCAGCAGTCAGCGGTCAGAGGAATAGCGGTCAGGAGTCAGCGGTCAGTGGAAAGGGTTGTGGGTTGTCTGAACCAGGATTTACAGGATTCAAGGATTTTCAGGATTATATAAGAAGGAGGCGAGGTTAGAAACCTCGCCAGCGGCGCGGGGGTGTGTGCGACCAACGAGGTTAGAAACCTCGCCAGCAGTGGATAATTTTCACAGTTTTCATAGCAGAATAGGAAATATGAGGATTTGGTGAGAGGCTATAAACCTATGTGGTGACTGGGTTTTTGAGGTGTTGGTGTAGAATTTGTGTGAAAGGTGCTATGAAATTTGCTATGAAAATTTCATAGTGGATGCCCTGAAAATGTCAGTGAACGCGCTACAAGACGCGCTACAAGACGCGCTACAGGACGCGCTACAAGACGCGCTACAAGACGCGCTACAGGACGCGCTACAGGACGCGCTACAGGACGCGCTATAGAATGTGCTACAGGACGCGCTACAGGACGCGCTATAGAACGTGTTAGTACTTATGCTAATGAATGGATGCCCCAACTTGTTGGGGACGCAGGTTAGTTAAATACTCCCGAACAAGTTCGGGCATCCGGATGCAAATTATTGGAAACTGATGACCCTGGTAGTGTTCACTTTTTTCTGAAAAAATGTAGAAGGTGTGATAAAATAACCCAAGCCACTTATTTATAGACATAGCACTCCTCTGGAGTGCGGTGATTAGCGGACACCGTTTTCTATAGACATAACACTCCTCTGGAGTGTGGAAATATGCCTTTTCCTTGAAAACCGTATGTTCATAAGTCTGTGCCCTGTTAGGTAGCAACTTGGGTTAAAATATATGAATCATGAGTTAGAAAGTCGGGAAATGTAAAGCTAACGCCAGTTGAAAAAAAATTAGAAGCCAAGACCGACGCATATTGAGCAAAAAAGCAATAAATTCACCCAGAATGAGGAGTTTTTTAGGGATCTAACCCCCTAAAGAATCAACGGTATGAATGCCTCATGGCATTCCCCGCCCCTTATCAGGGGGACTTTAATCGGAAATGCGCCTACTCTAAATATTTATCAAACTCACGTTAAAGCTAAGACAAATTTTCCCGCGTAAATCATTCTCACTGCGAAGCAAGAATGCGCGTGTGGCATTCTGCGGGGGAAAATTTAGAGTTCCCTCCTACAGAACTCAAAAAAAATTATGAAAATTACTGACGTTAAAACTTATAATCTACGCTATCCACTCATCGAACCGTTTGCGAATTCACGCGGTTGGACGAGTACGCGTTCTGCTGTTGTTGTCGAGATTCTTACGGATGCAGGGATTACGGGTTGGGGTGAAGGTGTTAGTGTCCCCTCTGCTTCGGCAGTTGAAACGCATCTGATTGGGCAATCGCCTTTTGAATCCGAAACGATATGGGAGGGGATGCGCGGCGATATTGGTGCGCTGAGTGGTGTTGACATCGCTTTGTGGGACATCATGGGCAAGGCGTTGGATATGCCGATCTATCAACTCCTCGGTGGTGCGTTCCGAATGAAGATTCCGGCTTATGCGAGTGGACTTTTCAAGAAAGATAAACCCGACATAACACAGGCGTTGATGGACGAGGCGAAAGGGTATGTGGACGCAGGATTCCCGGCTGTCAAGATGAAGATCGGTTTCGGCGAGGCTTACGATGTGAAGAACGTCGCTGCTGTCCGCCGTGCTATTGGTGATAACACCCTTTTCGCCGTTGATGCAAACTGTGGCTACGATGTTGGGACTGCGATTGATGTTGGACAGAAGATTTTAGGCAACGATCTCTTCTGGTATGAGGAACCGATTACGAGCGACGATGTGGAAGGCTATCGTGAGATTCGACACGCATTGAAAGTCCGAATCGCTGGTGGTGAGATGCTGAAAGGACGTTGGGCATTCCGCGACTTACTCCAGAAACGTGGGTTGGATATTGTGCAACCCGATGTGAGTATCGCAGGCGGTTTCACGGAATGTCGAAAGATCGCTGCGATGGCGAGTGCGAATTATGTCCGCGTGTTGCCGCACATGTGGGGTGGTAGTATTCGGCTCGCTGCGACGCTCCACTGGCAAGCGACGCTCCCGGATGCACCGGATGCACTCAACCCGATTCCTTCGCTGTTGGAGTTTGATATGACTGAGAACCGTCTCCGTACGGCGTTGGCACAGGAATCGATAAATGCTGTTGACGGGTATGTTGATGTCCCGCAGGCACCCGGTTTGGGGATTGAGATTGATCGGGATGTTTTGGAAGAGTATGCATGAGGAGGGGTTTATTGTCTGAACGTCCCTATGGCACAATCTAAAAGATTGTGCTACAAATAGAGTTTAGTATGAAAAAGCGAATTTTTATCGGATGCCTTTTGCTCTTGTCCGTATGCGGCGTGTCTTTCCTCTACCATTTCCGTGTTGAAGCGGACCCGCGGACGCAGCTGTTTATAGAGACTTCTGCTACCTTTTCCCACGACTTGTTTGATCAGGTTTTGCAGGAACACGTCGATGAAAACGGACGGGTTAATTATACAAAACTGAAGGCGAATCCTGAAAAATTTGAGGCGTATTTGGATCTGTTGGTTGTCGCGAAACCGGCGGAATGGTCGTATAATGCGCAACTGGCGTTTTGGATCAACGCCTACAATGCGCTCGTTATCAAAGGTGTCATCGACCACTACCCGACAACGAGTGTCCGAAAGGTTAAGCTTTTTAAGGGTTTTTTCTATCGGCTTAAGTTCCAAGCTGCGGGTAAAACCTATACACTCAATCAGATTGAGCACGGCATTATTCGCGAGGAATTTGTGGATCCGCGGGTTCACTTTGCGCTTGTGTGTGCGTCAAGGAGCTGCCCGCCTATGCCAAACCGTGCTTTCTTTGCCGAGACGCTTGAGGCGCAGCTTGAGACACTGACGTTCAATTTTATTCAGAATCCTGAACAGGTTAGGATTGATCGTGCAGAACGCCGCGTCTATCCTTCAAAAATTTTCAAGTGGTATGACGAGGATTTTAAGGAGGGCTACGACGGTGTCGCGGATTTTCTGGCGGATTATCTGCCTCCCGAAGACGCCGAATATTTGTTATCGACGGATGTTCAGTTCCAGTATTTGGATTATGATTGGACGTTGAATGATCAGAAAAAATAAAGGGGTTGTGGGTTATAAGTTATTGGTTATAAGTTAAGAGTGGGGAAGCCGAGTTCCCCTTCCCAGTAACGGGTCGGAACCACTCCCACAGGTTATTGAAATATCAACCTATTTATAGGTTTCACCATAAGTATATATTCGCCAGATTCCCTGTTTTGGACAACGGACGAAACAGAACCAGGAGGTAATAGTTTAAAAAATGGTAAATACAGCCGTTATTGGTTATGGATATGCTGGACGCGCTTTTCACACCTATCTTGTTGGCTTAGCAGATGGATTGAACCTCTATGCGATCGCGACACGAGATGCTGAACGGCGCGAAGCCGCACATCAGGCGTATCCGAATGCACAGATGTATCAAACGATTGATGAAGTTATCGCAGATGATGCGGTTGACCTCGTTGTGTTAGCCACACCGCACGACACTCACGCCGACTTATCCATCAAAGCAATGGATGCCGGTAAGCACGTCGTGACAGACAAAATCATGGCGATGAACACCGCCGAAGCGGACGCGATGATCGCGGCGAGTCAACGGAATAACGTCCTGCTCAGCGTCTTCCATAACCGCAGATGGGACTGGGACTATAATACTGTCAAAAAGATTATTGACGACGGATTGCTCGGAACGCCTTACCTCTATCAGGTGGCGATTATGCGTTACGGACCGCCTCGCGGCTGGCGCGGTGTCAAGAGCCAGAGCGGTGGTATCCTTTATGATTGGCCCGCACACTTCGTCGATCAGGCACTGCAACTCGTAACGGCACCCATTAAATCCGTTTTCTGTGATGTTCACTATAACTCGAAATGGGACATCGACATCGGCAACTACGCTAACCTCATCATTAAGTTTGAGAACGATGTGCGATACCAGATTGAAATTGGTAACCTCGCCAAAGCGGAGAAACCGAGATGGTATATCGTTGGCGATCTGGGTGGATTGGTTAAACACGGCTTGGATCCGCAGGAGGGACCGATGGTGGCGGGTAATATTGATGCTGCGGAACAGGATCCGGCAAATTATGCTAAGGTCTGGACAGAAGCCAGTGGCGAAAGCCGAGAACTGGTCATTGAAAGCGTTCAGACGACATGGAAGTCTTATTATCAGAACATCTCAGATGTGCTGAACAAAGGCGCGGAACTCGCTGTTAAACCTGAAGAGATTCACAAATTGATGCGGGTCTATGATGCGGCGATGTGGTCTGCGGAGACGGGAGAGACTGTGCCGATGTAGGTAGTTGGTGGTTAGTTATAAGTTATAAGTTATAAGTTATAACCCAATTGTTCAGATTATGGACAGTGGTGTTCATTTTCTGACGGGATTCTCCCTTAAAATGCCGGAAATCAGGACAATAACACGGTTTTTGGATTGGCATCGTATTTGCTACGTACGACACAAACAACATATGAGAGGGAGAGACAAAATGAAAACGAAAACGCAATATGGACTCATACTCGCGCTGCTCCTTATGTTCGCTGTTGTCCAGACGGGAATAACGGCGGATCACGAAACAGATGTATCAGCATATCACGAATTGAACGCGCAGGTCGTCGCGAGCATTGACAAAGGACTGGAATGGCTGAAGGGACAGCAAGCGGAAGATGGACTGTTCGCTAATCATCCGGGAATAACGGCACTCGTACTGACGGCTTTTTTACGACACCCGGAAAATAAATACGCCGAAGCAGACCATCCGTTCATTCAGAAGGCTATTCGGATGTTGGTTGAATTGCAGCAGCCGAATGGTGCTATTTACAATATTGAGATGCAACCCGCCCTGCCAAATTACAATACCTCTATCTCGGTGATGGCACTCTCGTCCACTGGCAATCCAGCATACGCCGACAATATTAAAAAAGCACAAGGCTTCCTCAAGGGTCTACAGGTTACAGATGAGGAGAGCGTCTATTTCGGGGGGATCGGCTACGGCAGTCGCCAAGAGGTGAAGGACCTGTCCAACCTGAACATCGCTATCCAAGCACTAAAAGAGAGCGGTTCCGATGATCAGGAGGTTTGGAATAAGGCGGTTAAATTCTTGGAACGCACACAGAATCGGAGCGAAAGCAACGATCAGTCGTGGTCAGGCAACGATGGCGGTTTCATCTACGCGCCTGATGGTGAAAGTAAAGCCGGTACGGATGCCGCTGGGAGTCCCCGCTCTTATGCCAGTATGACGTACGCCGGGTTATTGAGTTTCATCTACGCGAATGTTGAGAAGGACGACGAACGCGTCCAAGCCGCTTTCGAGTGGATCAAGGAACATTTCACACTCGAAGAAAACTACGGTATGGGTTCACAGGGTCTGTATTATAATTATCATACAATGGCGAAGGCTCTGCGACTCTACGGGGACGCAACTTTTGTAGACGCGAAAGGTGTCACACACGATTGGTACCAAGAATTCGCAGGAAAAATGATCGAATTGCAGAAACCGGACGGATTTTGGCTGAACGAAGAGAGTCGCTGGATGGAAGCAGATCCGAGACTCGTGACGGCTTATGTGATTCTTGGTCTTAATACGGCTTATGCGAAGTAGTTGTTGGTTATAAGTTATAAGTTAAGAGTTGGGAAGCGGAGTCAGCGGTCAGCAGTCAGAAAGAGTCGGGAATCAGAGTCAGCGGTCAGCGATCAGCGGTCAGCAGTCAGAAAGAGTCGGGAATCAGAGTCAGCGGTCAGCAGTCAGAAAGAGTCGGGAATCAGAGTTCTCTCCTATACGGGTTATTAGTTGTTGGTTATAAGTTATAAGTTAAGAATCGGGAAGCGGAGTTCCCTCCTACAGAAGACTTGACAGAGCAGACATAAAAGTTGTTGATAATTATGTATCGCTCAATTAAAGTATCCGCAATTTCGTTAAAACCTACCAAGTGGGATAAAGCCTCCAATGCTGAAAAGCTGGAGGCTTTCTTCGTTGAAGCTGCTAAGGACACCCCGGAATTGATTCTGGCGACCGAGGGTGTATTGGAAGGCTATGTCGTCATGGATGTCATTGAAGGTAGAGCGGCACCAGAGGCGATGTTGGACATCGCAGAACCGCTTGATGGTCCTCATATTCGCCGGTTCCGTCGGCTTGCAAAACAACTCAAAACGTGTCTCTGTTTCGGGTTTGCTGAACGGTGTGGCACTTCTGTCTATAATTCTGCTGTGTTTATTGACGAGACAGGCGAGATCTGCGGCACTTATCATAAAACTCAGTTTGCTGAAGGTACGCATCCGTCGTGGAATTTCAATTGCATCGGCGAAACGATCCGAGCGTTTGATACGCCTTTCGGACGTGCCGGTATTTTAATCTGCAATGACCGTTGGAACCCGATGATTGCGCGTACGCTTGTTTTGGATGGTGCGCAGTTCCTCTTAATCCCCTCATACGGCTCGAAGGGCAAATCACAGAATCGGACTGTGCTTGCAAGGGCGCGCGAAAATGGCGTACCGATTGTAGAGGCGAATGTCGGTATGAATCTCATCATCAGTAAAGGTGAAATCGTCGCATATAAATGGGGGAACGATCAGATTAGTACGGCGTGTATTGATATTCCGGTCCCACCTTCAACGGAGGCGGCGCGCAGCGCGGAACAGGAATATTTGCAATCTCAGGGTCCTGAGATGGAGGTCCGGTATCGGAAAACGATCTCGCGTTTGTAATTGCACCACACCACAGCTCCATAAACCCAATAACAGAACACTTCTGTTCGGCGAGGTCTCCGTGCCTCGCGATGCAGAGTGTCCAAGCAATTGTAATATCTACCACAACAATTGCTGAACCTCTTTCCATTATACTAAAGTCCATAATTACCTATACACTTATAGAAGGCAGGGTTAGAAACCCCGCTAGCGAATGAGAGGGTTGTTGCTACGTAAAGTGTTCACATATTTTCGGACTTTACTATAACCCAAGTTGCCAATTGTTTATCTACATAGCACTCCGCTGGAGTGCGGTGATTAGCGGACACCGTTTTCTATAGACATAACACTCCTCTGGAGTGTGGAAATATGCCTTTTCCTTGAAAACCGTATGTTCATAAGTCTGTGCCCTGTTAGGTAGTATAATCTATTAGACTCGGCTTGTCCGTGCGCAAACTGAAAGTTTACGCTACAAAAACTCTACGATAATTAATCTTCTTTATGGAAAAGGGTGTGTGTACACCTAAAATCTTGTAAGTAGCAACTTGGATTATAATAGATATTCTATCTTCCCCGTTCAACCCTACCTACAAGAACTATCCAAAACAGATATTTTTTAATCTTATACCATATCTGATTGAACATTTCGCATAAGTATGTTATTCTCTGCTGCAACATTTCAACAGGAATAAAGCAGGGATAAATAAAAAAGTGCCAGAGATTACCGAGAGTGTTGAAGACCTGAAAATCCTTTTGCGTCAATCGGGAAAAAGGCATGAAATACAACGCCTCACCGCACTCTATCTTTGGACTGGCGGTTGGTTCGCTATTTTGACGCAGATTTCCACGTCAAAGGAGGCGTAAATGGATACCTTATCTACGCATAACTGTTCCCCGGAAAACCGTGTGGACGATTTGTTACGATCGGAAGTGCTTCATGCGTTTGATCGTGCTACGTTTGAGCGTGATGGATATTGGGTGTGGGAAGGGATACTCACCGACGCTGCCCGTAAACAGTGGACAGCGATCTTGCAGAAGTTACAGCAGCTGAACGATGCGATCCTCATGGATACGGAGTGGAGTGCTATTGATTTTCAGGCGCGGGGATTTCCGCCGCCTTTGCCGGAAGAAACCACACCGGAGTTTTTGGCAGCCTGCTGTGGCGGTTCAGAGCAAATGCCGGGTTTCCTAAGAACCGCTGAGTTGCGTCGATATATGCACACCCACGGGCTATTCGGACCGGGACCGGCGTTGGTCACACATGGATTCGAGTCGCAAGGCGTTATGCCCGAATACTTCCCCGCCGGATATGACGACTTTATCATGGATGTGACCAGTGCGCACCCACAAATGATGGCACTCTTCACGAAACTTTTCGGGGACCGATTCATACTTGACCACTGTTTTATGCTCAACCGGTCGATCGGTTCAAAAGGGCGTCGATGGCATGCACATCAGTATCGGGACGGGCAGTACGAAGTTGAGGACCCCATTGGGACTGGAAACGCTCTTACCACTGAGTTTCTAAAGCGACAGTGTATTCGGACGCTCTGCTATCCAGAAGGGGCAACCATCGAAGATGGTGGAGAACTCGCAATTATTCCTGGCGCGCATCTGTATCGCATTCCCTACAAATGGAGCACAGCACGACCCGATGATGACGCTGCGATGAAAGCAGGATGGTTGAAGGGTAAGATCCACGCCTTTACAGGGAAACCCTTAGAAATCGCACACCTCTCGCTACCGCCTGGAAGCATGGTGTCCTTTGTCCATCATATGCCGCATTATGTTGGGTATCGAAAGCCGGGGACGACAACTCGGTGGGGACTCCTTATGGCGTATCGAACGCCCGACCCGGATGCCGAACCCGAAAAGTGGACAAATGGTATTCCCATCCATTGGGTCGAACAGACCGCGGCCCAAGGAAAGCTGTCTGCTGCGGCGCAGCGTCTGTTTGAGGCGGATACCCCTATCGACAAGCATCTACGGAACTGAATCATTTGGTGATATATACAGGAGTAGAATCTCAGGGGTGGATCGTTGGAACCCAATAATTTGACATAAGCGTGTTAGGGCTATTCAGTTCTCCTGATGAGTTTTGACCTTCAAGCACGGAAAACCTACTTACGGAATAGAGGTTCAGGACGCGCCCCAGTTAATGTAACGAAATTAGACGAAAGGCACCTTGAGACGAACATAGGTAATATCGCCCACCCAGACCTGATCGCGTCTACAGATGTCAAGCGTCTTCAGGTGATTTCGCCAAGGATGCACACCCTGTTCATGCAAGCCTTAAGCAGGATTATTATTACTTGCGAGTTTCCAGATCCCTAATATAGCAAGGACCGATAGATTAGGAAATAAGAGTGGAGCGAACAAAGGAGGTCCATAGAGGAATTTGTCTATTTGTTCGACTGCGGGGACTTGTAAATCGGCAGAAAAGTGGAAGATAAAACCCACGATGCCAACAATGAAATTGATTCCCAGTACAACCCCACAGAATTTGAAAAAAAAACGCTGGTGAGTGCCGAAAAGCAGAGTTACCAAACATCCGACGGCAATGGCACTCGCAAAGACTGATAGCCACTCAGATGGATTGAAAAACCCGTTTTGGGCATGGTCGAAAACGGAGAGGATAAAATTACCACACCAGCCACATCCTGCCAAAAATACGACCCATTGTGCCCATTCTGAATCCGCATCGCTGATCATGCTGTTCATGATCAAAAGGAACCCTAACCCAGTAAAAGCAAGTGGAGCCACAAACGGGGCAGCGTAAATCAGATTTTTAAGGGTTAAGCTAGAAAAAAAATGACTATTGAGATGAAAAATCATGCCAGTGATGCCGATGCCGATGCCGCCCCACCCGATACTTATCCGACACCAGTATTTCCAACGTTTTCTTTGTGTGAATACCGTTAGCGCGAGCAGCCCAGATGCTCCTAACGAGAAATAGAAGGGAACCCATTCTGCGGGATGTACAAAATTATTAATCGAATGTGCTAAAAATACATCCAGAGCCAAAAAAGCGAGGTTGGCGATAATGAAAAAGTCAAGGAACTTAACAGCCAATCCCTTACGGTTTTGTAGTCCCTGCCCTAAGTTCTGCAGCAATTTTTTTCAACTCCGTCATCTTTAACAAAAGTTCATAATTTCCGTGCCACTGTACAAAATCTGCCCCACCCATGAATGCGCCATGTTTTGCTGTTCGACCATAGTAATGCCAAAGATCGAAGTAGATAAATTCAATAGGCTCATCAAAAGGTGTGTCTGTGATCAACCCCTCTTCACGCAGAGACTTTATTAGCGTTACAGCTTCGTCGATCTTATGATTAGTATCCGCAACAACCTCTTCTGCCTCTTGATAGAATGCCTCTACTTGTGAACTGGCATGACATTTCGAGCAGGTCTCTTTCATTGCATCTTGCCCTCGTTGATACGTTGGTCGTTTCTCGGAGATAGCTGCAAATAACCAGTATGAAAGTCTTTCTGTTGTATCGTGGGTTACATTCAATCCATCCAAACCGCTCAAGTGGCAGGTCACACATGTTGGCACGGACATATCTGCGGTGCTTAGCATTTTGGGTGGTGCTTTTAGGTTCATATCCCCTTTTTGTGCGTTGTAAAGCACCCCATGCTTGGATTCATGATAGATTTCAATCTGTGAATGGTCGGGTCCCATGTGGCATTGTCCACAAGTCTCTGGTTCCCGTGCCAAAGCGATAGAAGTAGAATGACGGGCATGGCAGTCTGTACAAGTGCCGATAGAGCCATCGTCGTTAGGTTTACCTATATCATGACACCCCAAACATCCAACATTAATGGCACTCTCACCTTCCCGAATTGCCAAAGGATTGGGAGGCCGGTTTACTGCGCCTTTGTGATACTTTTCGGCAAAAGCGATCTGTTCGGTTGTAAAGTCCCGTGCTCCGGACACAGCTGCCCAAGCGGGTGCTGCGTGTCGGCTTCGGAGGAATTGTGCATATTCCGTTGAGTGACACTCGCTACAATTTTTCGCAGTGAGGTCCTTGGCGATAGTGAAACTTTTATGCGCCTGTGTTTCTTGACCTTCTACGGCTTTGTGACACTCTAGGCAACTTACGCCGTGTTTTGCATGCTCGCTGCGTTCAAATTGGTGAACAACAGCAGATGTTTCCCGCCGATGACACTCTGCACACTTCCCCGTTGCTCGCACAAAATCGGGACTCGGTTGGTTTGTTTCGATCGCCGGACGTTGGGCATTAAGAATAAACACAATAGTGATAAGTGCTGCTGCCAAAGTCACTGAAATGAAGATAGATTTAAATGATCTCATAAAGGTATCTTTCCGATCTTATATCAAACTAAAACATCAATCTCCAGTAATGCGTCTATTGCAGATCGGTTTCCCAATTCGGATGAGTCTTTTACCATGCAAAATGCGTCCATAAGGTCATTCATATAACGCTAAAAACACAGATTTTGGTACGGGTTTTTGGTGCTGTTCAATAGCAGGGCTAAAAGCAAGTACATTTTTTACAAGTTTACTTGACTTATAAGTCAAATTGTAGTGAAATAGTCACTATGATACAATTTATATATAAAAATATTGTGTTTTTTTATATACACCACTATGATTTTAGAGATTCAACCAACATGTTTGCATAGGTACCCCCTAATGGTGTCGTAATGTAATGAGTTGTCAAACCGATGATAATAGATGTTTGAGCAGCATCGAAAGGGACACAAATGAACAAAATGAGGCAGGGGTGGGTGACTGTGTGTTATTCTAAACAGCTTAAATCAGTTTTTTTTCGCAGTGAGTATAGTTATTGTAAGTCTAATGTTCATATTGCCGCTTGATTCTCACGCAGCGGAATGATGCTACGACCGAGTAGAAATAGTTCGTTCTTCTTTTTCGGCGATCTGGGTATAGTTCCTGTGGCGGTCCAGTAGGGGTGTCGGCAGGAGTTGGCTTTGACATCTCACATTTTACCGTAGATATATCAGCTCTAATCGCACGTGGCGGCAGCGGTCAAACCAACGCAGGTTTTCTAACGGTCAGCTATCTCTGGAGTCGATAGATATTCTTACGTCAAGATCAATTAAGCCGGGCTTGCGGATTCGCAAGCACATAATAACAAGGAGAGTCTTATGAAATTTGTATGCGTTCTGCTCATGGTAGTCCTAATGTTCAGTTATCCGTTGTTCGGTTTTGACTTCTCTGGGGAGCGTTCCCTAACTGGTCGGATTCAGAGTTATCAATCCGGTCTGCAGGCTGTTCAACTCATAGGAAAATCACCGGAATATGTTTTGAATTATGCCGTTGCTTACCAAATAAAAAAACAGTCAAACCAGAAGACTCCATTAAAGGTGCAGATCATCGCAACCACAGTGGTATGTTGTTTGGGAAGTGCTGCATGCTTGTGGATGATTTATGACACACGCAACGCCATGAACGTGGGTCTGGGGAGCGTTCCCTAACTGGTCGGATTCAGAGTTATCAATCCGGTCTGCAGGCTGTTCAACTCATAGGAAAATCACCGCAACACGCAAGATGTTGATAAGGAAGTCGTCTTTACAGCCACAGATCCCAATGGTAACACACGCCTCGAAAATCAGGGAAGGTCTTGCCTACGGGCGTAACAGGTGAGGAACACCATACCGCCAGCAGAACCGCCAGCAGAGAACGGCAAGCGAACTGGCGGGTGGTAACACTTGACAAGCGGAAGTCAAAAAAGCAGAAGTCAAAAAAGTGCTGACACATTCACGCAAAAGGAGAGGTTTCATAATGAAAAAAACGTTAGTTTCCATATCTTTAACCCTAATTCTGATTTCAACACTGTATTTGCCCAAAACGTTTGCCCAAACTTCATCGCCTCTGGCGATCCTGCCGTCGCATAGAGGTGCGATCAGAAGTGTAACGTTCAGTCCTGATGGAAAAACCATTGTAAGCGGAAGTAACGACGATACAATCCGACTCTGGGACGCAAAAACAGGCACGCAAAAACAGATACTCAGGAGACATACGGATGACGTTGAGAGTGTAGCCTTCAGTCCGGATGGAAAAACCATTGTAAGTGGAAGTGACGACGATACAATCCGACTCTGGGACGCAAACAATGGCGACCACAAACTAACACTCGTCGGACATAGTAGTGACGTTGAGAGTGTAGCCTTCAGTCCGGATGGAAAAACCATCGCAAGTGGAAGTACCGACTTCACAATCCGGCTTTGGGACGCAAACAATGGCGAACATATGTTAACATTCATGGGCCATAGAGAACGTGTTAACAGCATAGCCTTCAGTCCCAATGGGAACACTATTGCTAGTGCGAGTTGGGACAATACAATCCGGCTTTGGGATACCAACACAGGCGACCACAAACTAACACTCGTCGGACATAGGAATGATGTTAACAGCGTAGCATTCAGTCCTGATGGAAAAACCATCGCAAGTGGAAGTGATGATCATACAATCCGACTTTGGGACGCAAACACAGGCGCACATAAGCTGACACTCGTCGGACATAGGGATGATGTTGACAGCGTAGCATTCAGTCCTGATGGAAAAACCATCGCAAGTGGAAGTCTAGATAGTAGAGTGATTCTCTGGAATTCAAATACTGGAACACAAAAGGTGACATTCCTTGAACATACGCATTATGTCCATAGCGTAGCCTTTAGTCCGGATGGAAAAACCATCGCAAGTGGAAGTAACGACTTCACAATCCGGCTTTGGAAGGCAAACAATGGCTCACAAAAACAGATACTCACGGGACATTTGGGGGCTGCCTTAAGTGTAGCCTTTAGTCCGGATGGAAAAACCATCGCAAGTGGAAGTAACGACAATACAACCCGCCTCTGGGACACAAACACCCGCGCACATAAGCTGACACTCGTCGGACATAGGGAGGATGTTAACAGTGTAGCATTCAGTCCCGATGGAAAAACCATCGCAAGTGGAAGTAACGACGATACAATCCGACTCTGGGATGCAAATACTGGCATAGAAAAACTCGTGCTCAAAGGTCATGAGGGTAATATTAACAGTGTAGTCTTCAGCCCGGATGGAAGCACTATCGCAAGTGCAAGTAGAGACTATACAATCCGACTCTGGGACACAAACACTGGCGCACATAAGCTGACACTCGTCGGACCTAGGTGGAATAATATTAACAGTGTAGCCTTTAGTCCCGATGGAAAAACCATCGCAAGTGGAAGGAACGACGATACAATCCGACTCTGGGATGCAAATACTGGCGCACATAAGCTGACACTCAAAGATACGAGTAATGTTGAGAGCGTAGTATTCAGTCCCGATGGAAAAACCATCGCAGGTGGAAGTGGTAATGGTACAATCCGCCTCTGGGATGTAATGACCGGCACAGAAAAATTCATGCTCAGAGGCCATAGAGTCAGGGTCAGCAGTGTAGTATTTAGTCCCGATGGAAGCACTATTGCAAGTTCAAGTTGGGATGCCAGCATTCGGCTTTGGGACGCTAAGACCGGTGAACACAAAGAGACACTCACATGGCATAGTACGTCCCCTATCGTAAGTATAGTGTTCAGCCCCAATGGACGCAAAATTGCTGGTGCTGGTGGTGATGGTACTATTCTAATATGGGAGTTCACACCTTCCCTCAGCATTTCAAACACGACTGTAAGTCTATCACCCTCCGCGATGCAGTCACCTACTATTGGACAGCAACTTACACTATCTCTCAAAATCGCAGACGGTGAAAATGTTGCTGGCTATCAAGCAACCGTGGAATTTGATACCACTGCTCTCCGTTATGTCTCAAGTAAAAACGGGGACTATTTACCTCAAGGCGCATTCTTTGTACCACCAGTTGTTGAAGGAAATAAGGTGACGCTTGCAGCAACTTCTCTGTCTGGTGAGAGCGATGGAAGTGGCACACCAGCAACAATAACATTTGAGGTCGTCGCTGCCAAAGCTTCCACCGTGCGTCTATCAGAAGTGTTATTGACCGATAGTGCGGGTGGCAGTTCAACGCCACAAATAGAAAACGCTGCAATTACCGAACCTCCACAACTGCCAGCGGATGTCAACAAGGACGGTATCGTAAACATTATTGACCTGACGCTGGTCGCGTCAAACTTTGGTAAGAGCGGGCAAAATAGTGCGGATGTCAATCAGGACGGTATCGTAAACATTATTGACCTGACGCTGGTCGCCGCCGCATTTGGGAGCACAGCCGCTGCCCCCGAAGTATGGAGTCGCTCCCTTGAATTCACGCCCACAAGAGAACAAGTGGAACAGTGGTTGCATCAAGCAAGACAGATGAACTTGACAGATCCGACTTTCCAGCGCGGCATTCTCATGTTGGAGAAGCTTCTCACCTCACTGACGCCCAAAGAAACAGCACTTCTGCCAAACTATCCGAACCCATTCAACCCAGAGACATGGATACCGTATCAATTGGCAGAACCTACCGAGGTCAGCATCTTCATTTATAGTGCGGATGGTAGGTTGATTCGGACGTTGGACTTGGGGCATCGGGCTGTTGGTATTTATGAGTCTCGGAACCGTGCCGTGTACTGGGATGGCAGAAACGAATTGAGTGAACCTGTCGCCAGCGGCGTCTATTTCTATACGTTCACAGCAGGAGAGTTCACAGCAACACGGAAGATGCTCATTTTGAAATAGGTAGTAGAAAAAAATTAGCTTTGTAGGTGGGGACGGATATTGTTACGAACCATCTTCGTCTACAAAGCGTATAATTCCGATAAAAGCATTGATAAGCAGAAAAACCGAACGCAACGTTTTCTCCAAATCGTTACTTTCAGCTTCTAACACAAAGTTCATAGTGGATGGACTAAATCGGCGTTCTGTCCGAGTCCATTCTTCCAGAATGAAGAAATCTAACGAAAACAAACGTGTGGATAGTTAGGAAGTACTGAGAGACCCTGCAATGGAAATGAATCGAATCATATAACGCTAACACCCCCAATATCCTACCACATGCACAAGGGAATACCAAGGGAAACCCAAGCACTTTTTCCTTGACTTCCAATTCGAGTTACCTCCTCACAAATTATCTATCTATGGTAAAGCCTACAAACAAATAGACACAAAACGATCCACCGTCGCTGGCGAGGTTAGAAACCTCGCCAATTCGAGTGTCTAAGTAATTCTAAAATCTACCATAAATATAGGGGATTGTGTAATTATGCGGAAACGTTTGAACATTTCAAAAACACTATCAATGTCGGAAAAGATGGCGGTCGATGTCCAGCGGATTGCAACCGCACCCCGCTTTGTTGATTGTATCACTCACGAATATAAGCGATAACATTTATAGCGTGTAAAACCTCTACAACCCATAGCCAAACCCCTCACGACAGTAAGAATGTTTGTCAATGCTACACGTCCTACTGACTACTGATAGCTGACGGCTGACCGCTAATTCACCTTTCCCCACCCGAAAATCACGCCTCGATTTGATGCAACCTTCTGGTCTCAAAAACGCGTTATTATTTTACAAGCATATTACAACCATTGCGAAAGAATCCGGATGGAACGATAAGATTGTTGAAGGATATGAAGATATGGCAGACTATCCTGAACAACACATAAAGATGATTCGTCGGTGACGGTAGGATTCTTTACTGCGACGTTCCTGAGCGCGGAGAAAACGATAATTGAATTTTGGGAGATAGAGGTTGCAAACCCGCAATCCTAATACACTACCAAAAGCGTTATATAAAAAGGAGATGTTATATGAAAGCGTTTCTGTTTCTTATAGTCGTAGCGGTTATCCTTATCGGAATCGGAAAAGGATGGTGGATAAATCCAAAACCGGGAAATGGGCAGCCCGGAGATGAACCGGGAAACGAGCAGCCGGGAGATGAACCGAAAGGCGTTTCACCGAGTGAGATGGAGATGTTAAATTGGTTTCGTAGAAATGGATGTACAGTCGAAATACCGGGCGGGTCAACTCAGACGTATAAGTTCTTTGAGAATGCAGGCATACCCTATGATAAGTCCTATCAGATAACTTGGCAGCTTGAGTTTAAGGACGTAATTCCCTATGATAAACCCGGCGATCCAGTAATTCCGAGTCCGGGTCGTTTTGCTAGAAAGACACTAGGAGGTATTTGGAGCTCTGCTGGTGATTCTTATCATGAACTGCTTAAGATAAAAGAGGACTTTCAAAAACACGTCGCTGCAGGCTATGTTGTGAGGTAATAGAAGTCCTCGATGCGGTATCCCTGTACTTCCTATAAAAAAAGCAGAACACAGGATCACCAAACCCCACATTCCGATCTTAACTCACAACCCAGTACTCACAACCCATAGTAAATTATCTTGCGGTAGAGTAGGAGCGAACTAATATCGCACTAGGGTAGAAAAATAGGGAGAGGTCAGTCAAATTATACGCGCGGGATTTTTAATTGCTTACAAATTTGCTGGGCAAGTACATTTTTAATCTCGGTGTGTCTGGGCACTGTGGCGTGAGTGCCTAACTTTGGATGCCACCATCGCGAATGTTTACGACCTTCTTTATAAAGCTCACAGCCATGGTCTCCAAGATGCTTAAGCAGTTGCCTGCGTTTCATACATCAATTCTTACTTCCTCAAACCCGCCTTCAGTTTGGTCTGGTGCTCCTAGCGCTCCGAATTCCAAAATATCAGAAGTCTTTACCGCTTCAGATTCACTTTCCGTTCGACGAGACACTTCAAGCATTTCATCCTCTAATATTTCGCGAAGCGTGATTTGCAACGTATCTAATAATTCACTTTTCGTTCGTTCTTGACAGGTCACACCTGGAACCTCCAATATCCACCCAATCCACCATCCCTCACTCTCTCGGATGAGAGCCGTATAGGTTTGTGCTATCTCTGCAGGACTGGATTCTGTCTTGAGCCACTCCTGAAGAAATAGAAGGTCTGATTCATAAGAGTCGGCGTCTCGACTACGTTTCCTGATAATCAATGGATCTTCCTTCACCATATCAAGATGCCGTGTGACAAAAATGACCGGCACGCTGATAGACAAATCGTGCAGCCGACGAACGATTGTATTTCCACTTTCATGATCATTGTCCGACTTCATGTCAAGAATCGCACCACTGTAGGAATTATCTATTTTTTCCAATGCGCTCAACGGATCTGTTACGATGTCAGTTTCAACAGTCAGATTGTATTTTTTATTGAAAGTATCTACAGTGTCTATAAAGACCCGTTGTTGTTCTTCTGCGTCTTCGACAAGCAAAATTTTCATCGTATTCATT
Source organism: Candidatus Poribacteria bacterium (assembly GCA_958295815.1). Lineage (GTDB taxonomy): Bacteria > Poribacteria > WGA-4E > WGA-4E > WGA-3G > WGA-3G. Next base: position 4,584,693 of record OY282374.1, read on the forward strand.
TTTCACCCTCCGTTTTAGGCTGAAGTGTGATGTCATGTATTGCTGATCGGTTGCTATCTTCCAGTACAGGCGTTCCGTAACACACCACGTTTTAATTCCATTCTCAAAGCCTATAATACCTAATACAGTCTACCTTAAACCTACAGAAATGTCAAGTTATGATCGACTTAATTTTAGGCATGCTGCAGCACCGCAACCTCGTAAACTTGAAACATGGCAGTACACATCTTATCAAAGTTGGCGTGATCTATATTATTATTCATACTACCACTGTCCTTTAACGTGCTGGATCCGCAACAGCATCTTGCACCGCGGTGTAAAGGTGCTGAAGTGCCTGATAGTATTCCATCTCGGCGTTCTGAATGCCTTGAACGTCGCGACTAGCACGCGCTTATTTTTCAGAAACCGTTGTAAAAAAATCCTTACGAGAATGCCCTCAGACTAACACTCCCAGATTACGCGATCGGCGGCTTATTGTTCGCTGTGAACACCATATTGATGCCCTGCTTCAAAAGTCCCTCAACGTTCATATCAATCTCAGCACACAATACCTTGAGTTGTCGATATGCGTCCAGTTCCAGACGGATTGACAGATATTTAATCCACCTAACGACGGAACCTGTGGAAAAAGTTCCAACGAGAAGGACGACTATCCCGTTGTAATATCCTACGTATTTTCCTTTTAACATTGCCCGGAAGGGGTGCCGTTAAATTACGAAGTCTCTTCATATTCTTTCGATTCGATGCCTTCGCAATTTCAAGTGCTAATGGTAAATACACCAACCGACGCTTTAACCATCGAGCCCACCTTCTGGGTAGACGAGGAATAGCCTCTGCGATCCCATCCGTTTCTCTTCTGGACTGCGTTGAAACCCGTTCAGCCAGATTCTCAAACATCTCCTTTATTTTTGCACGATTCTTGTATAACAGGTTAGCAATCTCGAACGCTAATGGCAAAGATGCTAATACCCCCGGCATAAATCTTTGGACAGACTTGGGTAAATATTGGATTATGGGTTTGAGAAGTTTCTGCAATTTCGCAGCATTCATAATAACAGTTGACTCCTTGATTTTAAGATACCTGTCTCATTGAAAAACCGATAGAAATTATGAGTCGTCATCTACTGCCATCCAATCTGCAGCATTGAGTGCTTGGATACGCGGTCGGAAAACTTTGTTGAATCGTTCCAATTTGGCGGTAAACCAAGGGAGATTTGCGTTATCTTAGTGTATTTTTTCGGGAAGGTAAGGTTTAATCGCAAGAATGCCTATATCGCCCGTAGTGCTGTCAATCCTGTCGCCGGTTCTTAGGCATCAAGGAGAGGAATACTATATGCCTTTATCCGTGAATCACGGGTAACAAACGTCAAATCTTCGATGTCTGCTTGGGCAATTAACAATCTATCAAATGGATCCTCATGATGAAATGCAAGGTCTTTAACTCTCCAGACATGTTCATAAACAACCGACAGCCATTGAAAACCTGATGCTGCTACCGATTGCTTCATTCCATAGATTCTGATGCCGTAGTCTTTGAATACATTGTATGGAGTCTACCATAAAGTTGAGCTTTTTTCAAGTCTGATGTTTCGGCTTTGTGTTCTTTGTGATAGCAGATTTCTGGCAAAGTATAGAGTGAAAAAAGCCTAAAAAAAGCGGTCTGATACCTATCTTTCTGAATACCGATTGCCACAAATCCCACTTTTCCCAAAAATCTTGGTTTGGAATGTTCCATATCTCAACCGAACTCTCAGAACGCATCCAGAATTGGTATTACATCCGAAACTTTATAAACCTTTTTCCGTTAATCGCGTCAAAGGACTCTAATGATTCTAAAATATATTCAAAACATACACCAATAGATCCGCGAAAATATACGGAGGAGCCATGCGCTTAGTTGAAGGGCTGTCTATTGGGATCGCCGCGATTCGTGCGAACAAGATGCGTTCGTTACTGACGATGTTAGGAATTATCATCGGTATTGCGGCGGTCCTGGCTATGATAGCCATCGGTGACGGTGCTAAGGAAGTTGTGATGCAGGACGTACAGAAGGTAGGTGGGGCAACCCGATTCACTCTGTACCAGACATCGTATAAACGAGAAAATAACAGATGGGTACGTATCCGTACCAATGAATACATGGAATATGGAGATGTGAGGGCAATCGAGGCAGAATGCCCATCCGTGAGAGCTGTTACGCCGAGACTTGCGGATTGGAGAGGCGTACTGATGCAGGGTCCGGGTGGTTCTGAAACCCGATCTGGCTATAACGGTGTAGACGCTTCTTACATAACCGCAATGAAGTGGGACGTTCATGAGGGACGCTTCATTACAGATGAAGACGTCGAACACGCATCAAAAATTTGTGTGCTGGGAAGTGAACTTGCGTTTGAACTATTTGGTAACGAATCGCCTTTAGGACACGAAATTAAAATTGCGAGGGACGTTCGATATCGCGATCCGTGGGGCAGAAGGCGGCGCGAACGCTTCACTGAACGCTTCACAGTTGTCGGCACACTCGTCCCGAAAGGTACCAGCTTCCAGTTCGGATGGAGTTACGACAGTCTCGCTTTTATCCCGATATCAACTGTCCAAGAACGCTTCACGGGGAGCGATAGGATTCGCGATATTATGGTTTTCGCGAATAGCGTCGATGTTATCCCGAAAGCGATCGAAGAGGTGAAAACTGTTATCAGAAAGCGTCACAAAAACCAAGACGAGTTCGTCAGAATCTCTGAAACACGCAGAGGTATAGCGCAGTTAGAGAAAATTAGTAAACTGATTAAAATCGCCTTAGGGAGTATCGCTGGGTTTTCGCTCCTCGTTGGGGGTATCGGTATCATGAATATGATGCTCGTCGCTGTCAGTGAACGTACTCGCGAGATTGGTTTACGGAAAGCCCTCGGTGCGAAACCACTGGATATTCTGTCGCAGTTCCTAATAGAGGCAATAGTCATGTGCGGTGTAGGGGGTGCAATCGGTGTAGGATTGGGCATCTTTGCTGGCGAGGGTATGGCGATGCTCGCCGTTAAGATCGCTAAAATTGTCCCCGAATGGCCCGCCGTTGTCTCTATGCAGTGGGTACTGATTTCGGTATCATTCTCCACGACGATCGGTATTTTCTTTGGGTTGTATCCGGCGATAAAAGCTGCTACCGTTCCACCGGTTGTGGCACTACGTAAGGAATAAAAATAGGGCTATCCAGTTAACATCTATTCTTGTAGGCGCGCTTTGAAAGCGCGCCTTTTTTGTTTTTGGTAGGTTTCGATTCACTCGTGTTACGGCACACGGAGTGTGCCTACTACTTTTAAGGAGGGGTTACAAACCCCGACAGCGATAGACGGCACACGGAGTGTGCCTACTACTTTTAAGGAGGGGTTACAAACTTCGCCAGCGATAGACGGCACACGGAGTGTGCCTACTACTTTTAAGGAGGGGTTACAAACTTCGCCAGCGATAGACGGCACACGGAGTGTGCCTACTACTTTTAAGGATTTACTATATATTTCCTCCCGATACCATAAACCCGATTCCCGCTATAGCGTCTAATAAAAAAACTAAAAAAATATTCAGGAGAGGTCATGCATATAGTCGAAGGGATATTGATCGGTATCGCGGCAATTCGTGCGAACAAAATGCGTTCCTTGCTGACAATGCTCGGAATTATTATCGGGGTCGCGGCAGTCTTGGCAATGATAGCCATCGGTGACGGTGCCAAGGAAATTGTGGTACAGGATGCACAGAAACTCGGCGGTGCGAATCAGTTCACCATGTATCGTACGTGGTACAAGCGGATAAATGACAGATGGGTCCGTAACCGTAGTAGTGAATATATGGAATACGGAGATGTATTGGCGATCGAAGCAGAGTGTCCATCTGTGAGTGCTGTTACACCGAGAATTCCAGATTGGAAAGGCGTGTTAATCCAAGCAGCGGACGGTGCTGAAACGCGGGCAGGCTGGAACGGTGTAGATGCAAGCTATAAAACCGCAATGGATTGGAACATCAAAGAGGGACGTTTTATCACTGACGCAGATGTTGAAAACGCAACGAAGGTCTGTGTGCTGGGTGAAGAGGTTGCTACCGCGCTATTCGGAAACAAATCGCCTTTGGGACAAGAAATTAAAATCGCAAGAGGAGAAGACCATCGCGATCGGTGGGGTCGCAAAGAGGGGAAACGATCTACAGAACGTTTCACGGTTGTTGGCACGCTCATGCCGAGAGGTAGGAGCCTCCGATTCGGGTGGAGTTTCGACAATCTCGTTTTTATGCCACTCTCTACATCACAAGAACGTTTCACCGGCAATGACAGGATCCAAGATATTGTTATTTATGCGCATACCGTTGACGATGTTCCGAAGGCAATTGAAGAGGTAAAAGCCGTCATCAGAAAACGGCACAATAATCGAGATGATTTCATCGGCATCTTTGAGATGCAGGCTGGCATGGCGCAATTAGAGAAAATTAGTAAGGTTATTAAGATCGCCTTAGGTAGTATCGCAGGATTTTCGCTTCTCGTGGGTGGTATCGGTATTATGAACATGATGCTCGTCGCTGTCACCGAACGTACTCGCGAAATAGGACTTAGGAAGGCACTCGGTGCGAGACCTTTGGATATCCTACTTCAGTTCCTAATAGAGGCAGTGATGCTGTGTGGTGTAGGCGGCGCAATCGGCATTGGATTGGGCATCTTTGCTGGTGAAGGTATGGCAATGCTCGCTGTCAAGATCGCTAAAATTGTCCCCGAATGGCCCTCGGTTATCTCAACCCAGTGGATTCTAATTTCCGTATCATTTTCTGCGGTGATTGGTATCTCGTTCGGGCTGTACCCGGCGATAAAAGCCTCATCGCTTTCTCCTATTGAGGCATTACGTAAGGATTAGAGTACGCTTATCCAACCGATATTATTCTTGTAGGTGCGCTTTTTATGCGCGCCTTTTTTTATTTTTGTGTTACGGCACACGGAGTGTGCCTACTACTTTTAATCTTTTACATATGTTACGGCACACGGAGTGTGCCTACTACTTTATGCACGATTTCTGCTTAAAAGGTTGTCTTTAATAATAGAGAGTGGGAACCGTATCCCATCCGTTGAGTGTTTTGTGGATGCAAATACGATCCAATCTGTTCGTTGGGAGGAGTCTCGTGGAAAGAGAAGACGATGTTCAACTGATTCACGATATTTTGTCAGGTGACGAGGCGGCGTTTGCTGTTTTGGTTCAAAAGTACCAAAAGAGCGTCCACGCGCTTGTGTGGCGGAAGATCGGGGATTTTCACCATGCCGAGGAAATTACACAGGATACTTTCCTGAGAGCATATAGAAACCTCTCAACACTCAAGAACCCCAATCAATTTGCAGGGTGGTTGTATGTCATTGCAAATCGGCTCTGTATTAATTGGCATCGAAAACAAAAACCTAAGATGCAATCGCTGGAGGATACACCTGTGGCAGACATCGAGAAATCCTCTCATACCCATCACGTCCTGGAACAACGGGAAAAAGAGAACACGCAGCATCGCCATGAACTCGTCAAAAACCTTCTCGAAAAACTGCCGGAAAGCGAACGTACGGTTATGACGCTTTATTACCTCGGCGAAATGACGACGAAGGAGATCGGCAAATTCTTAGGTGTATCCGTGAACACGATAAGCAGCCGACTCCGGCGCGCACGAAACCGTCTAAAGGAGCAAGAAGATATGATACGCGAGACGCTTGGCAGCGTACATCTGCCTAAAACTTTCACCGAAAACATCATGCGGCAAATCGCTGAGATACAACCGGTAAGCCCGACGAGTAGCAGCCCCTCGGTCCCAGTGGCACTCTCTGCCGTAACAGCCATTTTTATCTTTTTCATAATGGGTGTAGGTTCTCAATACCTCGCTCGTTTCCAGAAGCCGTACAACTTGAGTGCCCAATCGGAAATCACCGTTGAAATCATTGATGCACCTATTGTCCTTAATACAAATGCGGAACCGGATTTACGGAACCAAACCGGACGTTCCGATACTATGGGTAAAGGCAAAGGCTCCGGTCCAGAAGTTTCGGAACCTGCTATGCTTGCTGCAGCGCAGGAAGAAAAGGAGACACGTCCATCAACAGACCAGCAATGGAAACAAGCCAGCGGTCCCAAAGTAGACCGTTCGGTATTAAGCCTGTTGGCAAGTTCTTGGGGAGATGTCTATGCGGCTTCATCAGGTGCGGTCTACAGATTAACACCGGGTGCGTCTGCGTGGACATTCGTTAGTTCAGTTACGCCGACCAGCTACTTGGGAACTCCTGGAGACTACCGTGGCACAGCATTGGCAGAATATAACGACGCCCTCTATATCGTTTTTGCTGACAGCGTGTTTGCTTCAAAAGATAACGGTGAAACATGGGAAAAACTCGGTGAACGCCCAAACGGACGGGTTATTGGACTTGTGGTAACGGACGACGCGTTTTACCTTGCACTTCGAAACGAGGGAATTTTCCGGTCAACAGATGCGGGTAAACAGTGGACGCCCATAAAAAATGAAAACGACAACGAAAAAATCGATGAAATAGCTGCTGTTGAAAACACTGTGTTTGTCAGGACAGACAAGGGACTCTACCGACTGAATTCAGAAACATGGGAGAAATTGTCGATAGATACTACAAAGAGCCTTCGCTCTTTGGCAGTTTCTGGAAACGATATTTATGTCGGGACGGGTTTGGATCTCTCTATACTGGCGACCCCTGGCGGAGAGGAAGCATATAAAGAGCTACTTATGCGTCACGTCACCTCCAATACAAATTCATGGAAAATTTTTCACTCAACCGATTTGGGCGATTCGTGGACAGATATAACACCGACGAGTAATGCGTTGGAGATGAAAACCTCGTCGGGTGTTCAAGTCTTGGCGGTTGGAAAAGCCGTCATGGCATTAGGGATGGTTAGCTTCAACTCAACGGATAATGGAAAAACATGGACAGAATTTGGTCGTAATCCCGATGCGATGGGTGCACTCACTGCCGTAGCAGTAGATGAAAATACTATCCTCAAAGCCGGACCCTTCGAGCCACAGCGTTCAATTGATGGTGGTGACTCGTGGCATCCATTTGCGGATGGGATCGTAGGCACTGGGAGATACAAATTGGTGGCGTTCAAGAATGCACTCTACATGGATGCTGTCAGAGGTGTCATCAAATCCACCAATGGTGGCGAATCGTGGAAAAATGTTCCTATGCCTTCCAGTGAAATCACGCTGAAATCCACAGAGGCAACCGACTTTACCGAGTCACTGATTTTTCCAAAATTTACAATTGTTGGTGACACACTTTATGGCATCGCCCCTACGAAATACCGCGAGAATGCCTATCGTATTTTTCACCTCTCTACAAATAAACGTATGTTAATTCCAATCCAAGGGACACCCCCTTTCCCCGGAAATTCTTTCAAAGCGGATCCGATGCGTCCATCGGAAAAATACCCGTCAGCATTCGCATCCGACGGCGAGACATTCTATGTAGAATACATGCGACAACTTCTTCGGTGGAAACGCGGCGAATCTGAATGGTTTAACACCGGTTTGACAGATACGGGTGAATCTCTTGACAGAGGCAATAATATAGGTTTCAAGCTTGCGGTTTCAGGAAAAACCGTCTACGTCGGAAAACGCGAGGGACAGCTGTTTCAATCGGATGACAGTGGTGATACGTGGAACGACTTGACTTCGGACTTACCGCTGCGTTTCGAGCGTTTCAATGCGATTGTCTTTGCGGGTCCAACGGTGTATGTTGCTACCGATGCGGGTGTTTTGACATCAGAAGACGGCGAACATTGGCGCGTCATCACCGATCAGGCGGGTACATATACGCTTATTGATCAGATAGCCGTGTCTGGTCGGACGGTTTATGGTGCTGGTGATGACGGGGTTTATGAATTGAATAAAAGCAATAAATGGGAAAAGATCTCGCCACAAGTGCCGGATAATGTTATCTCTCTCGTTATCAATAACGATAGTCTTTATATCGGGACTGAACGGCGCGGAATGTTTTATATCTCGCTTGAAAAAGCAATTGACGCTATATTAAGGTGAGTTCGGTAATAGGCGAGGTTGGAACCTCGCCAGCTGTTATTTATGGTAGATTTTAGAATTATTTAGACACTTGAATTGGCGAGGTTAGAAACCTCGCCAGCAGCACAAACTAAAAGTTTGTGGTACAGCACATGCAGGATGTCTATTGTTTGGATGCCCGAATAAAATATTTCCTTTTTTTAAACCTACCCTCCTGAAACTCCCCTCTTTATAATCGAAGCCTAATTGGGAATTTGTTTATGCGATATGATTCGTCAATGCACATCGATCTGACAGATGAAGAACTCATCCAACGCATCCGAGATGGAAATGAGGCGGCATTTGCGCAACTCGCATCGCGCCATAGCTTCCAAATCTGGCAGTTGGTTGTTTTAAACTCTCGTCAGACCCGCGATGCCGAAGAGATTTTTCAAGACATCTGGATATCCGTCTGGGAAAATATCGGCGGCTTACGCGAAGTTAGTAGTTTCGATGCCTGGCTCCGAAAGATAGCGTACACGGCTTGCAGAAGGTACTATACTGCTAAGTCGAACACTAATAGCGAAATCCTTCAGACAACAGAGAAACTCGCTGAAACCATCGATCAAGACGCGCTTATCGCTTTTCGAGAGATGGAACTCCAAGCAGCTGCAAGAGAAGCAGTGCATCACCTCCCTGAAAAAGTACGCGCGATCGCTGTATTCTACTACTTAGAGTCGTGGACTGTGAAAGAAATTGCGGAAGAGCTTAGCTTAGCAGTTGGTACTGTCAAGACAAGGCTGAGAGACATTCGGGGACTCTTGCGTACGGAATTTGATATTGAAGAAGTTAAGAGTGGAAAAATTATGACGCGTGAAAGAAAGGTATCCACACCGCCACGAGACAAAACTAAGGAGGGTTTTGGAATGGAATTTACTTTTGAAAGAGGTGAGCTTTTGGCGTTCTTACAGACGCTACAAGGTATCAGAGATGGACAGTCTCTCTCAAACGTTCACATCCGCGCCGAAGAGGACAGTATTAATCTGGAAGTCGGCATCAGAATGAAGGTTGAAGGGACAGTCAAAGCGGAAGGCGCAATTACCGTCCCTGCTGAGAAATTGACAGATATCCTTAAAGAATTACCAGCGGATAAATCGATAGATTTGGTAGCGACAGCCAACGATACGGTTGAGATTAGCTGCGGCGATGGTATCTACAAAATCATCGGAACATCTGATGAAGAATCCCAACAACCGCCTTCCATTGAAAGTGAGGTATTCTCAATTGATGGAGAGACCTTGCGTGATGTCATCCAGAAAACGGCATACGCTGCAGTATCTACAGATGACGCTCGGAGTTTCCTAAAGGGTCTCTACTTTAATTTTCTTGAAGACAGAACGGAAATCGCCGCTACTGACGGCAAGCGTCTCGCTATCGCACACTGTAAACCGTTCAATTTAAAGGCGGAAGCCAACGGTTTTGTCGTTCCCCTTAAGGCGGTTCAAGAGATACCGAAAACCTTCCCAGAATCGGTTGAAGTGGACATCTCTGTTTCTGAAAATCAAATCCGCTTTACTGACGGAAATGCCATCTTGAAGACCCCACTTATCGGCAGAGAATATCCAGACTATCAGAAAATCATCCCTAAGACGAATGCGGGCAAAACGGTCGTTTCAAGAGACGAGATTCTGAGTGCAACGCAACGCATGGGAGAACTGTCTGATCCGAAGAACCACGCGATCTGTTTAGAAATTGATACGGAACGCATTCGAGTTTCGGCGAAGCCACCGGAATTAGGGGAAGCGTCCGAAACGGTACCTGTGGTGTCCGGCACTGGAAGTGTAATGGTCGGTTTTGATGCTCGGTTGTTGATAGACGCCCTGTCTCACATTGATGACGAGTCGGTGTCGATCGAATTCTCGCGGGAATTAGAACCTGTGCTTATTAAACCAGTAAACGATGATGGACATATTTCTCTTGTTATGCCGCTGCGTCTGGAATCGGTTTGGTATAAGCACGAGGCATAGCCCCTATTAACATCACAGGCGTCAATTTAGCGTGCGCTATAACCAAAAACGGTGCTGATTTCTGATGGCAAGAGCACCAGCGGTGCGGAATGTGTATAGAAAACGATGTAAAATATCCATTCAAACCCCAGTGGGGTGACAGGTAGGTAGAAGAAAAACTGGAAATAAATCCATTGAGTTCTACACCTATCGCCCCTCTGGGGCTTATTGAATCTGTCCTATGCACGTTCTATACACCTATCACCCCGCTGGGGTTATAGACGACCGCCGTGTGATAGCACTCAAATGTGACAAAAAACAGACAAATTCCCTTAAATTGACCCTTATGAGGCGGTTAGAAACCGCACCTATCGAAATCCTTTCCTCTCAAATTCCCTCTTTAATGTGAATCGGGTAAGACCTTCCACCAATTTGAAATTATTGCAACCTTTTTGCCCTTGGATTGTATCAATATTGATGGGATCGTAAAGAATCGGGGTTACAAACCCATCCTACAAAGATGGGTAGGAAAGAATCGGGGTTACAAACCCATCCTACAAAGGGTAGGAAAGAATCGGGATTACAAACCCCTCCTACAAAGATCGGATCGTAAGGAATCGGGGTTACAAACCCCTCCTACAAAGATGGGTAGGAAAGAATCGGGGTTACAAACCCCTCCTACAAAGATCGGAAATATACAACAACCAAAAATTTAATTGGGAATTTGGAGGATTAAATGCACATAGTTGATGGGGTATCCGTGGGAATCTCTGCGATGCGTAGCAACAAAATGCGTTCGTTGCTGACAATGCTCGGTATTATTATCGGTGTTGCCTCGGTGCTGGCAATGATCGCTATCGGTGATGGTGCCAAGGAGATTGTTCGGCAAGACGCACAAAAGTTAGGTGGGGCAAATCAGTTCTTCGTGTTCAGGACCTCGTACAAGCGTGAAAACAATCGCTGGGTCCGTATCCGCAGCAATGAATACCTGAAATATGGAGATGTGTTGGCAATTGAGTCAGAATGCCCAACCGTCAGGGCAGTCACGCCGCAAATCTGGAACTGGGCGGGGGTACTCATCCAAGCACAAGGTGGCACTGAAGTACGTGCAGGCTGGAACGGTGTAGATGCGACCTATACAACCGCAATGGATTGGGACGTTAAAGAGGGACGTTTTATTACAGATGAAGAGGTAAAAAACGCAACAAAAGTCTGTGTGCTTGGAGATGAGGTCGCGTCCTCCTTATTCGGTGATAAATCCCCTTTGGGACAAGAAATTAAAATCGCTCGAGACAGTGATTATTACAACCGGTGGGGACAAAAAGAGGGTCGGCGATATACTGAACGCTTCACGGTTGTGGGCACACTCATGCCTCGAGGTACCAGTCTACGTTTCGGTGTCAGTTTCGACAACCTCGCCTTTATCCCGATATCCACCATACAAGAACGCTTCACCGGCAATGACCAGATTCCGAACATTACGGTCTATGCCGATACCGTCAAGAACGTTCCGAAGGCAGTTGAAGAGGTAAAAGATGTCATCCGGAAACGGCACAGAAATCAAGACGATTTCATCAGTATCTTTGAGATGCATGCTGGCATGGCGCAGCTGGAGAAAATTAGTAAAATTATAAAAATCACCTTAGGTAGCATCGCGGGATTCTCGCTCCTCGTGGGTGGCATCGGGATTATGAATATGATGCTCGTTGCTGTAACGGAACGCACACGTGAAATTGGGCTTCGGAAAGCGGTTGGGGCAAAACGTCTGGACATTCTGCTGCAGTTCCTCATTGAGTCAGTTATGATGTGTGGTGTCGGGGGTGCAATCGGCGTTGGGTTAGGTATCTTAGTAGGGAAAGGTATGGCGATATTGGCGGTGAAAATCGTTAAAATTGTTCCCGAATGGCCCGCCGTTATCTCTTTAGAATGGATCCTGATTTCGGTATCGTTTTCTGCGATAATTGGCATCTCGTTCGGCTTGTATCCAGCGATAAAGGCAGCATCGCTTGCGCCGATTGAAGCACTACGGAAAGATTAGGATAACGCCAGTTTGAAAAAAATATTAGAAGCCAAGACCGACGCATATTGAGCAAAAAAGCAATAAATTCACCCAGAATGAGGAGGTTTTTAGGATCTAACCCCCTAAATCCCCCTTATCAGGGGGACTTTAATCGGAAATGCGCCTACTTTAAATATTTATCAAACTCACGTTAGGATCTGGTTTTCAGTTGTCGGTTTTTGTGGTGTACGGTGTTTTTTTTAGAACTAGGATTTGCTGGATTTTAGGATTTTTGGGATCGATGTAACCGACTTGTTGCAATGCGATAATACTAAACCTATTTGCCTTAATTGCGTCTAATCAGAATAGTTGTACCTTATAGAAATTATGAGCATCGCGTTTGTTGATCGCGCCTAGAAAAAAATTTATATAAAAAGTGAACTTTATTAACCCCATATCTGTCTAACCTGTTAAGTGTAGAACTATATTTAATAATTGGAGGCAGAAGATGCGTATATTTGAGGGGTTCTCAGTTGGCGTTTCTGCGATTCGTAGCAACAAGATGCGCTCCTTGCTGACAATGCTGGGAATTATCATCGGTGTTGCCTCGGTACTTGCGATGATTGCGATTGGCGACGGCGCAAAGATGATTGTGCTACAAGATGCCCAGAAATTGGGCGGCGTGAACCAGTTTACGATGTACCGGAGCAGCCATAAGCGGGTGAACAACCGTTGGGTCCCGAACCGGAGTAACGAGTACTTTGAGTACGAAGACGTATTAGCAATCGAGGCAGCGTGTCCATCTGTGAAGTTAGTTGTTCCTCGGATCCCCGAATGGCGTGGTGTCCTCGTCCAAGCGGCTGGCGGTGCAGAACACCGGACAGGCTATAACGGTGTAAATTCCTCGTTTGCCGAAGCGATGGATTGGAAGATTCAGCAAGGTCGTTTTATTTCAGACGAAGATATTGATAACGAAGCCAAGGTTTGCGTGATTGGCTCTGACGTGGTTACTGCTCTGTTCGGGAATGCTTCACCTGTAGGAAAAGAAATTAAAATCGGCAAAGGTGCAGGCGGTCGCTTCGATCGGTATGGTAGGAAAGATCAGAAACGGATAACCGAACGTTTCGTTGTTGTCGGCACAATGGAGACCCGAGGACGAAGCCTGCGATTCGGTTGGAATTTAGACGACATGATTTTCATGCCGCTGACAACGACTCAGGAACGCTTTACCGGAAACGATAGAATTGTTATGCTTTCCGTTCACGCGCATACCGTCGAAGAGGTGCCACAAGCGATCGAAGAGGTAAAAACCGTCCTCCGAAAAACGCATAACGGTCAAGACGACTTCTTTTCAATCTGGGACATGCGAGAAGGCATGGCGCAGTTAGACAAGATTAGTAAAGTGATTAAAATCGCCTTAGGGAGTATTGCTGGGTTTTCGTTACTTGTGGGTGGCATCGGGATTATGAACATGATGCTCGTTGCTGTAACGGAGCGGACGCGCGAGATCGGTTTGCGGAAAGCAGTCGGAGCAAAACGTAGAGACATTCTGTTGCAGTTTTTAATAGAAGCGATCGCGATGTGCAGTGTAGGCGGTGTGATTGGTGTTTTAGTGGGTATGTTCGCTGGTGAAGGGATGGCGATGCTGGCTGTTAACATTGTCAAAATTGTTCCTGAATGGCCCTCTGTTATCTCAACAGAGTGGATACTAATTTCGGTATCATTCTCAGCAATAATTGGTGTCTCCTTCGGACTGTATCCAGCGATAAAGGCATCAGCCCTTACCCCGATTGAAGCACTTCGCATCGATTAGGAGGAAGTCCAAATGGATCTATTTGAATGTGTAATTTTAGGTATTTCGAGCCTGCGGCGGAATCCGCTCCGTTCTAGCCTGACCATCTTAGGGATCATTGTGGGTGTTGCCTCAGTTGTGAGTATGGTATCGGTCGGCGACGGTTCAAGTGCGATGGTCCTGCGAGAGATTGAGCGGACGGGTGGCACGAAGATGATCGAAGTCTATAAGGATGATTGGGACAAACAGTCCGGCACCTTAAGCCGTGCTGCTGGTTCTGCCGTGCGTGGCAGAAGTCGATGGACAAGAAACCGCGCCGAAGACTTGGAAACCGAGGACGCTTATGAGATTCTCAAGAATGCCCGCGCCGTTGTGAATGTCGTCGCTGAAGATGATATGCCGGGATGGACAGTGAACTACAACGGTCGTACAAAGGAATCACGTATTGTCGCGTCAAGTGCTGGGTACGATCGGTCGCATAACTGGTATCCGTCAAACGGTAGATTTTTCTCTGAGGAAGAGGTAGAAGCAGCGAGTAGTGTGGCTGTGATCGGTTCCAAAGTTGCGGAAGAGGTATTTCTCGAAGAAGATCCGGTTGGGAAAGAGATTAAAGCCTCGCGTCAATCATCCCGGTGGAGAGGTAGAAGTGGCCTTTATGAGGTACGCCTCAAGGTCATCGGTGTGATGGAAGAGAAAGGCGATGCGATGGACACTTCAGGTTGGGATGACCGGTTCATCATACCGATAACCACACTTCAACAACGTTTCAAAGGACGCGACGATGTTGAACGTATCCGTATCGAAGCAACGGATGTGAGCAAAATTCCGATAGCAATTGCGGACGCTAAACAGATATTAGGAAGACAGCACAATAACACGGGTGAAGAATACAACTACTGGACAGCTACCGAGGAATTGGCAACCGCGAATAAGGTCGGTTTAGTGATGAAAGCCTTGATGGGTGGGATCGCTGGCATAGCCTTGATGGTTGCTGGCATCGGTGTCATGAATATTATGCTCGTCTCTGTCACCGACCGGACGAAAGAGATAGGCCTGCGGAAAGCTCTCGGTGCAACGCGCGCAGATATTTTGACCCAATTCTTGATTGAGGCAGCGGTGCTGACGCTCTCCGGTGGTATTATCGGGGCAATCTTAGGTATCTTTATGGGACGCGGCACTGCTGCGCTCATCTCTAGGTTTGTCTGGGAAGGGAGCAACTGGCCCTCAATCGTTTCATTCGGCACAATGGTAATTGCCTTAGTCGTCTCTGTGGCTATCGGTGTTTTCTTCGGGTTATATCCGGCGAATAAAGCTGCGAAACTCACGCCTGTTGATGCACTTCGGGCGGATTAATTGCTCGGATGTGCTATTTGAAAAGATTATGAACACACAGATGGGGTAGGTTGTTACACGGCTGCCTACCCCAATGCGAAGGTGCCTGTTTCTGGTAAAAGATTGCACCATTAGGCACCACTGAACATTCTCAAGCTCAAGGAGGAATTAGCCTTGAAAAATCTGATTATAGCTGTTGCCGTTATTTTGGTACTCGTCGTCGCAATCGGCTGGGTCGTACTGGGTCGCGGAGGAAACGGTGATGACCTTGCACTGGCTCAGAAAATTGAGGTCATCAAACGCGACGATTTCCAAATGCGTATCAGTGCAACCGGCAACTTAGAACCACTCATTGACGTAGAGATCAAATCCAACGTGGAAGGCGAAATCATTAACCTCCTCGTTACAAATGGTCAGAGGGTTGAAAAAGACCAAATATTGATGGAACTTGATCCCGAACTTTACCAAGAAGGTAAAAAACAGGCGGAAGCAGATGTCGCGGCTGCTAACGCACAAGTCACGCAAGCACAATTAAACATTGAACTCAAAGACGAACGGCTTGAAAGTCAACTGACGCAAGCTGACGCGGACTTGAAAATTGCACAAGCGAATCTTGAGACCGCCAAAGCCACCACTATAACACAAATCAGCCAAGCAGAGACGGATATTCAGACGACGAAGAACTCGCTTGACCAAGATAAGATCGCCTTGGAGCAAGCCAAAATCGCGCTCGAACAGGCGAAAATTACACTGTCCGAGCAGGAAACATCATTAAAATCTGCCAAGATTTCGTTGGATAACGCGAAATCGGAACTCGATCGTAATACCGAACTCTTTGAAAAAGGATTAGTTTCCAAAAAAGCACTGGAAGACGCACAGGCACAGCACGCGAATGCCGAAGCGCAGAACGAAACTGCCCAAAGACGGGTCGAGTCCCAGGGACAGACCATTGTTTCCCAAGAGCGAACCATTAACATCCGCCAAAGTTCCATAGCAAACCGCGAGGCAACACTGGATTACCAGATGGTGAATCTCGACAACCTCAAAAGTATGCGCAATAAATCTGAGGAAGAGTCCCAACTTCGCGTTGACAATGCCAATACCCGGTTGCAGGAACTGATGCTCACTTACGATAACGAGAAATCCTTGACGGTGCAATCGAAAGTCAGTGCTGAAGCCAATAAACTTCGTAGGGTAAGTAATCTGAAAAACGAAGCAGAACGACTTGAGTGGACGGTAATCAAGGCACCTATGGCGGGTATCGTCACACTCCTCGAACTCGAAGAGGGAGAGATTGTGACCTCTGGTCGCTCGGCATTCTCGCAAAGCCCACCGCTTATGACTATCGTTGACCCCTCCAAAATGGTCGTGAAAACCTTCATTAACGAGGTTGATATGGAACGTCTAAAGATGGATCAGAGAGCGGAGATCGCTGTGGATGCCTTCCAAGATAAAAAATATGAGGGTAGGATCTACGAGATTTCACCGAGCGGTCAGGAACAAGACAATATCATCTCCTTTGAGGTGATGGTAGAGGTTCTTGGGTCTCCAGAAGAACTCCGTCCGGGTATGAGTGCAGATGTTGACATCATTACTTACGAAGAGAAGAATGTGTTGATCGCACCCATTGACGCAGTTATCACCGAAAAAGGCGCGTTGGTCAATGCACAGGTCGGCAATACATCGCCTTTCAAACCGAACCAGCCTATTGAGATGCAGACAATCAGCGAGAAAATCTTCAATGGTACGGTTGAAAGTGTGGGAAGTGGTAGCGTTACGATCCGTTTGGATGGTGCCCAGCGCGGTATTATGCCGGGTCCGGCGACTGTATCGCTCCTCGTCAAAGGAAAAAAGAAGGCTGATGGTGTTAATGCACAGGTAAACTTATTAAAAGGGAAGTCTGTCATGTTAGACGACGGGAGTTCCAAAGGCAAGAGAACGCCTATTGAGACTGGAATGCAGAACGAGACACAAGTCATCATCAAAAGTGGTGTAACCGAAGGCGATCGGGTCGTTCTGCAAAAACGGACACCACCACCGGGTGGAGGATTCGGTAGATAATAGATAAAGAGAAGCGTTTGTTGCCTCGATCCGGAGATCGAGGCAATACTATTTATGACAGCTGAATAACCTGACCATCATAGGCGAGATAGGCATCGTCCGGGAGTTCAATCTCCATCTCTTTGCACTGTTCGGGGAAATACCGATGATCCAGCCGATGCATGATATGTGTAAAATAGGTTTCCCTGGGTTTCAGTGCAGCACTAATTTCCAACGCTTCACCCACCGAGAGATGCGTCGGATGCCTCGGATTGAAACTGAGTGCATCAATCACTAATACCTCTATTCCGATCAGTAAGTCTTGCGATGCTTTCGGCAGTCGTTTGACATCCGGCAGATACCCGAAATCGTCGATCCGATAACCGTAAGTGGGGATGTTCCCGTGCTCAACTGGAATCGACATAATATCGAATCCATGCAACTCGAATCTTTCCTTCTCTTCAATCACATTCGGCAGTAGATGCCCAACACCGCCGCCTTGGAATGTCTCCTTTGTAAACATATAATCGAAGTTGCGTTGTAAGATGTTCATTGTCTGTTCGGGACCGTAGATCGGCATATCCATCTGTTGCTTTCGGCACGGCATCACGATATCGTTCGTCCCGCTGACGTGGTCGGCGTGAGAGTGTGTGAAGATGACGGCATCTATCCAGTCAATGCGATTTCGGACGATCTGATCCATGAAATTGGGTCCGAGGTCGAATTGGAGGTGCTTTCCGTCTTTTTCGATATGGATTGATGAACGGGTCCGATAGTTTTTTGAACTAACGTCCCGTGCGTCTTCGCAGGTTTCGCAGTCGCATTTATACTCTGGAACACCTGTCGAGGTGCCTGAGCCTAAAATTGTAATCTTCATATTTTTAACTATTAAATCTGGTCACCGTTCCACTTTTTTAACTATTAAATCTGGTCACCGTTCCACGATGTTTCACGGTGGTTTTCGGTTAAGTCTAACCCTTCTGGGTTATGAAAGATTTTTTAGCGATTCAATAAAACTATGTCTAAACTTACGTCCCAAGAATGTCTTGTTCTGGCTGATGTCATTGGCGATACACCGATGACGGTTATCTCTGCGTCCCGCCTGAAACACGGAATGTGCGATGCTTACATTGCTGGCTCTCTACCTGACGTTGATGCGGTACTTGTTTTCGATGCGTACTGCACAGACGAACCGTGTGGTTTCGGCACGGATGCTGATGCCCTGTGGCAACTGTTGAAAGCCACTGACGGTTGGAGTTGTGTTAACGTGGACGCTTCCTGCGCAACATCCCTTGGTGCACTTATTGAAGCGGACACCGGTACACCTATCCGCTATTACGGTGATGTCTGTCACGCCCTCTTAGAACCCATCCATCACTACTCAAACGAGGCAGTCCGACTCTTAACATTAGAGGATGTCTCGCGTCTTGCGAAAGCCCCAGCGGAAGTCCAAGGAAACGGTTACAAAACACACGAAGCCATGATAACGGACGGCATCGCTGCTGGTGCTATTGTGGACGGGAACCTCGTCGCTATCGCGCATACTTACGCAGAAACCGACCTACATGCCGACATTGGTGTCTCCACACTGGAAGCGTGGCGGAAAAAAGGGTTTTCCACCGCTGCGGCATCTCTTGTCGCTCAAGAGATTCAGGCAAAAGGCAAAGTGCCTGCCTGGAGTTGCGGTGAAGAGAATTACGCTTCGCTCCGTGTAGCAGAAAAACTCGGTTTCACCGAAGTCGGTCGGCGCACCTATGTTATCCCCACCTCATCAGAATAAACCAAGTTACCACTTTTTTTTAGACATAGCACTCCGCTGGAGTGCAGGATTTGCATACACCATTTCTATAGACATATCACTCCGCTGGAGTGAGAAGATATGCTTTCTCCTTGAAAATTATCTGTTCAAATGTTTATGACTCGTTGGTAGCAATTTGGGTTAGGATAAAGAACGGACTACCCAAGAGCATCGTCCACTTTATTGATAGCGGCTGCCATCAGTCGCGCGTGCTCTTCTTGCGTATTGACGTTGAACCCGAACCGTAGCGCACGTCCAAGGATAGACAACGTCTGTGGACACATATCCCGCGAATATTCAACATCTCCTTTGTAGCGCGGATCTTTCCATGGATACCCTGACGCGTCTGGGGAATGTTTGAATAGGATTGAATCCCAATAGGTGTAGATATGGCGATCAGGGAAGCCTTCATTGTAAGCCGTGCCAGCGTTGAGTCCTTCTGCCTTGAGTGCCTCGGCGTATTTCTTGGCAAGTTCAACATCTCTCACGATAATCGCAGCACTAATACCGCACTCTCCGCTCGGATCATCTACATGTTGACGGATGTAGCCTTTTGGCGACTCGGCGAGTTCGGCGATGAATGCCTTTTTGAGTCGGCGTGTGTGCGATAAAATAGCCTCTAATTTGGAGAGTTGTACGCGTGCGATCGCCCCCAAAATTTCGCTGGTTCGGTAGCACTGTCGCGAAAAGGGTTTATTCTGCCATTCAGCATCGCTCATCCACATCGGCAGACCGGGTTCTGCAGCGAACGCTGCACGTTCATAGACATCGTAGTCGTCGCTAAATACGAGCCCACCTTCCCCACAAGAAATGATCTTGTAGTAGTTGAGACTCCATGCCCCTGCGTCGCCCCACGTGCCTGCGTATTTCCCTTTATACTGTCCACCGACGCATTGACAACAATCCTCAACAACCAAGAGATCGTGCTTCCGTGCGAGTTCGGTTATCGCCTCAAGTCGGGACGGCACACCTTGCATGTGTACCGGTAAAATGGCTTTGGTATGCGGTGTAATTTTACGTTCTACATCGGCGACATCCAAGCCGAGTGAATCGTCGATCTCTGCTATGACTGGAATTGCACCGACGCCAACAATGGCAGCGGCGGTTGCGATAAAGGTATAACCGGGTAAAATCACCTCATCTCCGGGTCCGATACCCAGCCCTGTGAGCGCGCAGATGATCGCCGAGGTACCTGAGTTCACCATCAAGGCGTGTTTGGTACCGAGATGTGCCGCTGCTTCCTTCTCAAAACTGGCTACATTTGAATCCTCAACGAACCGAAAGAGTTTCCCACTGCGCAGGACTTCGGTTACGGCGTTGATCTCTCGTTCATCTATGACGCTGGGACCATGCATTCCGCCGGGTATGGATTCTGCGATGACGGGTGTCCCGCCATCTATTGCTAAACGTTCTGCCATCTTTTCTCCTCCAGAAGTCTTCAGACATCGTTTGGAAGTCCATTTAGAAACGTGCGAATATGGCGGTACTCTATCAGATGCATGGCTTTTTGTCAATTTTGTTTTTTTGGAATGACCCTGACTATCTACGCCACCACGCTTTTTTGCCCTGATACGATGCAAGGAGTTTTGAAATCTCTCTCGCCCGTTTGTTCAGACCTAATACCGTCTCACAGGCTTCAATCACCTTCTGTTTGGCACTCTCGTCTTGGGTCGTCTGATAGAGATGGTGGTAACTTTGCGCAACAGCGGTGTGATACACTTCAAGGTCTATGCCTTTCGGCTCTTCATCAGGAAGCTGCGAAAGTGTTTCAACTGCGGCTTCCCACGCTTCTGCCGCGGCATGACAGATAACCTGCTGGTAGCGCAGATGTTGTTGCGATGGATCGAGCCAAAGTGCTTGTTCATAACACGCTATCGCCTCGGCGTAAGCGGAATTTTCGACATGTAACCGGGCAAGTTCGATATAAAAGGCGGACAACCCGGTCTCTGCTATGGTGTAAAGCGATACACCGGTGTTGACAAGCCAGTCTTTCTCTAACAGGAAATCGATTGCTGAGTTGCGTTCTTCTTCGGTAATCTGGATATCGGTGAGGAGATGCTTGGCAACGGCGGCGTTTGGGAAGATCTTGGTTCGACTTTTTAGCAAGGGATAGGCTTGGACGGGTTTCTCCATTGATATAAGTTTGATTCCAGTAGCGATACGGAAGAGGGATACGATCTGGTCGCTGTTCTTACGGGACATTTCATCGGCAATTGTCTCTCGGTTCTCTGAAAAATGCTGGTTGAGTTCCTCGATTGCGTCTCGGATCTCTGTGTCGCTTGGGGAAAGTTGATGTGCTTTGGCTAAGAACCGTTGTGCTGTGAAGAGTTCTCGCCACGTCCGATAGATAGTGCCAAGCCGAAAGTTTGCGAGTGCGAGGGTTGCTGGTTCGTCGGTTGTGTTGAGGATGCTGTCGTAAGCCTGGATGGCTTCGTTCAGGTTGCCTTGGGTTTCTAATGCTTGTGCGTCGGTGATTGCGTTTGACATAGAGGGTGTGGTTTCCTTATTCGGCTCTTAGGAACAGGTTTTATTGCGTCTTGATTGGTTCATTGATAAGTGTTGACTGCTATTTTAAGTATTCTACATGTAATACATAAAATATACAATATGGAAGAAAAATGGGCCTGTAACTGCTAATGAATCTATTCTGTCCAAAAGTCCGCCGTGACCAGGAATCACACTCCCTGTATCCTTAATACCGATGTCTCTCTTAATTGCGGAAACAACGACGTCTCCAATGAAACCAACAATGGCAACGCAGCCGCAAGTGATAAGAATTTCGATTTCAGAGAACGGGGTCAAAAAGCGTAAAAAGTATCCAACAATCATCGTCGTAACGACCCCGCCTATCAGTCCCTCCCACGTTTTATTTGGACTCACCTTAGGAATAACTTTAAATTTTCCGAATAATTTTCCCCAAGTAAACTGGAAATTGTCATTCATCTCCGTAATGAATACAACGAACAACAAGAGGGCTCTCCCGCCTATATCAAATCCTTCAATGTCCGGTAATGAAACCAAAAAAGCTAAATGACTCACGCCAAATACTGTCAGCATCAATTGGGCGGGCAGGACACTCATGGATCGACTGATATCCTCTACTTCGCCAACAATCACCAACATAAAGGCAATCCATAGATACATAAACACCGGAATGAAGATAAGAAACGGACCATATTGACCGATATAAGCGAGATAATACTGAATTGGAATGCTCAAATAACACCAAATCAACACTTTACGGTCAACTTCTCTTATATTTTTACTGATTGATGTTAATTCCCGAAACGCGAAAAAGGAGAGCAGACCCAACGAGATAAAGGTGATAACGGAATGTACAATCGTTGCTAAAACAAAAATAGTAGCCATTGCCCACCAAGACTTGGTTCTCATTTTCAATTCCGAGAAATCGCCTTGTGGTCGGACTTTTCCCAATATCCAAAAAAGGATGCTTGCAAAAACCAGAATACCGAAAATTAGCCCAACAACTATGGCTATTTCGGTTTGTTCTATTATGAGCAAATTCATAATCAATCTCCGTTTTGCGCTAATCCATTTTTTATTCTAACTACTGAACTTAGCAGCAGTAAAACGCTCATCCCCGCGAAAATATAATTGAAGGCTACCATTATCCCTTGCCAGAAGAAAAATATCAAACAGGTAACTCCTAAAACTAAGGCTCGGTCACTTTTCCCCATTGGACCGTCGTACCTTCTTGTTCCTGTTGCTGCTTTTGTGAGCACGCCAATGAATTCATTCAGTGTAGCAAGAAATATAAACAACAATACCCACCAGAAATTGACCCCTGTTAGTTTTATCAGAGGCAAAAACATTACCGCATCAGAAAGAACGTCCCCGAGTTCATTCAACATTTCCCCGGGAACGCTTGTCATATCATAGATTCTCGCCATCATCCCATCAAGGGTATTCAACGTCATTCTCACCAATAAACCAACAGGAAATATCCAGAGCATGTGCCCCTTAGGAAAGAACCAAAACAGGACACCAATCACAACTGACAAAAGAATAGCCATCCACGTAATACCGTTGGCAGTAATACCTAATTTATAGAACATGTCCAGTAAGGGTCTCACTAATTGCTGAAACTTCGGTTTGATTTTATACATCGAGATCATGGTGTCGTCCCTCCTGGGAATTTTCTATAACGCGAGTTCGATAAAGAAATAGGAGTGTGCCGTAGAGAGAACCTATGGTAATAATGAGGTAAGCTAAATTTTAATCCGAAGGAGTTATTCGATGTATATCATATCACTTTTCTGCGAAATTGACGACTTTTTTCTTCGAGGAGCATTCAGTTTTCGGATTTTTCGTCTGTTAGGTTAGAAAGTCGCGACGGGGAGGTCGCTCCTACAGGAAGAGGGAGGGAGACCGGCACGGTTGGGAAACCGTGCCTACCGTGTGACGGGCAATTTGGAAACCGCACCTACGGTGCGTAATTTGTCATTAACAACTTGAGAAAAACAACACTCCGACGCTAATCCTCCGACACCCAGTCCTCGGTTGCTGTCTCAAATTCCTTCGACAACTCCTCAGAAATGGTCTGCTCCAAGAGTTGAATCAGATCCTCACGGAATTTAAGCCAATCGTCTCCACGCCGGGTAAACCGGTGCCTATCCGCAATTTCAATATACATGGTGTCGTTTGGTTCGGATAAAGACTCAAAATGACGTTTAACGTTCATAATTTTTTTCTCCTATTTTATTTTTTAGGTTGAGTTTGATATAAAGATATAATTAAAGCGACTCGACTGCCTATCCTACAACCATTCGTGCATCTCCCAACCAGAGTCGAGTGCCTTCTCACGGAGAGATTTTCCTGGATTTACGACGACGGGATTTCCGACGCATTCTAACATCGGTAAATCCGATTGGCTATCGCCGTAAGCATAACTGTCTTTTAGTGAAATATTGTGTTGCTCAGCAAAGGCTTGTATCGCTTCTGCTTTCTGCTCTCCAATGAGCGGTGCGGTTGTGAGTTCACCCGTAAACTTCCCATTTTCTTCGCGGAGTTGTGGTGTTAATGCAACATCAACATCGAAGTAATCGGCGATGGGTTGGACGATAAAATCAATGGATCCGGTTACGAGAACTATTGACCTGCCCTGTTGCTTGTGTTCCTGAATTTCTGATACCGCTTCGGAGAATATTTTCGGACGGAGGTAGGTCTCAAACATCTCCGTTGCCAACCCTTTAATCTCAGCGGCGTTCATCCCGCGATAGCTCCGATAGAACACCTTATTGAAAAGGGGCCGACTTATTTTGTCCAAAATCAGGTAGTAAAGGATTTTGGGTAGATACCCAACGATCCATATCAGTTTCAGGGGGGACCAAAACTTGGCAGAACGCATCCAGATGTAGTAGTGCACAATTGTGGATTTTAACAAAGTGCCGTCTACATCAAA
This sequence comes from Candidatus Poribacteria bacterium, assembly GCA_958295815.1. GTDB lineage: Bacteria > Poribacteria > WGA-4E > WGA-4E > WGA-3G > WGA-3G. Next base: position 4,609,098 of record OY282374.1, read on the forward strand.
GAATGCGACTGTTTTTTTTTCGTTTGAATTCAACATTTTTTTAATTAATTAGTCTGGTTACCCTAAAGCGTCGGGGTTACAAACCCCTCCCACAAAGAGTCGATCTCATGTGTAAAACGTCGGGGTTACAAACCCCTCCCACAAAGAGTCGATCTCATGTGTAAAACGTCGGGGTTACAAACCCCTCCCACAAAGAGTCGATCTCATGTGTAAAACGTCGGGGTTACAAACCCCTCCTACAGATAGCAGTCAGCAGTCAGCGGTCAGAAAGAGTCGGGAATCAGAGTTCCCTCCTACAGTAGAAGTCGTCTCTATAAAGAGTCGGGGTTACAAACCCCTCCCACAAAGAGTCAATCCCATGTGTAAAACGTCGGGGTTACAAACCCCTCCTACAAAGAGTCAATCCCATGTATAAAGCGTCGGGGTTACAAACCCCTCCTACAAAGAGTGTGTCTTTTGTTTTAATTCTGCGCCGAGTTTTGCGACGCGATGTTGTGCCAATTCCAAGAATTCCTGGTATCTGTCCGGATCAATCGGCGTTTTGTCGTTGCCCCAACCCTCTGGTGGAAAGGTAAGTGGTTCACCGAAAATGATGCGCACTGGGTGCTTCTTGGGTAAGTTTTGTCCTTTTGGCAATGCACGATAGGTGCCGTCAATATACGCCGGTATAATCGGGACATTAGGACCGTAGATGAGCAGACTGAGTATGCCCGGTTTGAACGGCTGAAGATTACCGTCAAGCGAGCGTGTGCCTTCAGGAAAAATAAGCAATCCGTTATTTTGTTCCATCACCTCGTTAGCCGTCCTAAGATCCTGTAGGAATTCGGTAAAATTGCCCTCGCGTTCTATCGGGAGTGCGTTGAGGCACGTCCGCGCGAACCAGCCTTGGAGCGGGGTAGCAAACCAGTAGTCCCGTGCAGCGAGCACCCAGAGTCGGTATGCCCTTTTTTCGAGAGCGGTAATCACCGTCAACGTATCAAGGTGGCTGCTGTGATTCGGCATAATAATATAGGGTCTACCTTGCGGGATATTTTCAAGTCCATAGCACTTCAGTGAAAAATAGTTTCTATAGATGCCAGTAATTACGGAACGGAAGGCACGCGCATACCATCGCGGTACCTGCCTCAACTCCAGTTTGTGGGAGGGGTGTCTAACCCCGAAATCATTAGGCGAATCTGGCGACTTTGTAGGGTCAGCATGGAACGTCTCGGTGAGTTTGACAACATCACCTACCGTCTCCAAGTCAGCGAGCAGCGCGTCGGGGATTGTCGCGCCAAGTCTGGCTTCCAAAACTAATAATAGATCAAGCTGTGTGAGAGAATCAAGCCCTAAGTCAATACCCAAGCGACTCTCTAATTGAATCTGATGTGTTGGCATGCGCGCCAATCGCGCGAGGGTGGATAGAATTTCTTCCGGTATATCGGTTCTCGGTGTAGTGGACTCGGTGTCTGTTGTATCTGTATCGGGATTTTCGTGAAGGAGCGTTGTATCTTGAATATGTGTTTGTAAGTTCTGTCTTAAGCACTGTCGATCTATGACGCCACCCTCGGTCTTTGGTAAGGCATCGTCCCAGAAATGGAATTTGTGAAATTGTTGGTAACTCGGTAGCTGCTTTGCCTGCGCTTGCAGATAATTCTGAATCTCTTCTTTTGTTGTTTCGTTGGGTGATGTCGGCACAATCACGGCGTGGATAGCGGTATCAGATCCATCCTCATAAGGGATACCGACGACACATATTTCGGAGATAGCGGGATTGTTCCGATAGAGTGCCTCCAATTCGACGGGATAGACATTTTTCCCAGAAGCAGGAACGATAACGTCCTTGCAGTGCCCGGTAAGGTAGAGGTAGCCGTCAGCATCCATATAGCCGAGGTCGCCGGTGTAGAGCCAACCGTCCCGGATAGCCTCTGCTGTAGCGTTCGGGTTCTGATAGTAGGCTTTCATCGTGCTCGGTCCCTTAGCGATGATTTCCCCGATACCGTCGCCATCAGGATTCTCAATTTTGAGTTCTACACCCTCTACCGCCGGTCCGACGGAGCCGCGTTTGCTCTTTAGGTATGGATTAACAGTGAGCACAGGTGCTGTCTCGGTCATACCGTAGCCTTGGTAGATTGTCATGTCGAAGTTTAGGAACGCGTCATAAATCGCGTCGGAGAGCGAGGCACCACCACTCACGAGCACGCGAATCTCACTGCCCATAATAGCTTTTGCCTTCTCCGCCAAAGTTTCACCCGGTGTGTCTTCTCGTGCCGCCTGCCGTTCAATAGTGCCATGGAGGAGCTGAAAGAGGCGCGGAACCCCGATAAAGGCGGTTGTTTTCGCCTCACGCATCGTCTTCAGGAGCGTGGTAGGACGCAGGGCATTGACATAGGTCGCAGTTGTACCGCTGTAGAGTGCCATCAGTAAGCTGCACGAGAAACTCAAAGCGTGATAAAGTGGGAGTGCCGACAAGATGCGTTCTGTGTCCGTCGGTGGGAGTGCTTTGGCGACCGCTTGTACGTTAGAGATGAAACCACCGTGCGTGAGCATTGCACCTTTAGCGTCAACAGTGGTGCCCATTGTGAAGATAATGGAGGCAACGGTATCAGGGGATATTTCGACATTCGGAAAATCGGCAGGGATCTCGGCAGTTAGTGTCTCGTTCTCCGAAGGCTCAGAACCGACAATCTCGCAGTTGTTATTGATGTTTTGTAACATCGCCGCTGCTTCTGATAAGACGTCGCAGGATTTTTCCAAAACGGCGTCTGAGGCTAAAATCGACTTTGCCGTAGTGAGCGCTGTAATTGCTAAGACTTCATGTGCGGGGGTTTGGGCGTCAAGTGGAACGACAGCGATCCCAATCTGGACAGCTGCAAGGTAGGCGATGCACCATTCGGGCTGGTTCTCGGAGACCAATACCACTCGGTCGCCTTCACGTAAGCCGCTTTCCCATAATCGCCATGCGACTTGGCGCGACAGTGTATAGGTTTCGGCGTAGGTATACTCTTCCCATTCACCTTCATTTGCCATTTGCAGTGCGATTCTATCAGGAATTCGCGACGCCTGTATTTTAATCAGGTCAACGATTGTTTTTGGGGAAATCTGCTCAAACGGTGTAACAGACTCCTCAGATTCATCTTGCGAACCGGCTTCCCCGCGTTTCGCGGCAGAAGTATGTCCACTACCCGTTTCCGAGTCATCTGCTGTACCATCTTCAATCTTCAACACGTGCCTTTTGATGCCGGGGATATGAATCTCTTGGAAATATCGCTTCCAGTGTATTTTTGAGACATCGAAGTTAAAACGTTGTTGTTCGGTAGGTGATAGCGCATCGTAAAGCCCTTGCATCTTTTTCGTTTCAAACTCGAAGTTGGTTCGTGTGTATGGTGCGTAGATTCTAATGTAATGCAGCAGTGCCTTGACACCACTCTGCTTCAGAGTAAGCTGGCGACGTTTCCGTTTCGCAGCACGTATTGGTAGTTGTCCGAGCACCGCCGTGGTAAAATCAATGAGTCGCATACGACTGTCGAGTTTCCGTTGAAATTCCTCTAAACTCGGATATTTCCAAATTGGTACTGGGATCGGTTTCCCATTTTCGATCATTGGGTTTTTGACGAAGTAGTCGTAGGTCGCCTCAAAGATACCTCGAAAGTAGAGCGGGTTCTGCGTTCCAGTCGCGACATGATATACCTCAATACCACCGCGTTTTGCTGTTACTTCGGCAGCTGCCAAGATGGCATTGACAACAAAATCAACGGGGATAATATCAAGAATTATGTCTGGATCGGCAGGGAAGTCTGGAAGCCGTCCTTTCCCGAAACCGACGATTAGCGGCTCCGACATCCGAAATTTTCCGAGCCATCCAGGTACAGGTTCATCAAAACTACTCTCAATAATCGAGGGACGTATAATAGCGGTCGGGAGATCACCGCGCAATTGCATGACCATCTGCTCGGCGAGGAATTTCATGTAGGTATAGGTATCGTTCCATCCACGCGAGCGGGCATGTACGAGTCCGGCTTCAACCAGATGATTCTCAAGCCATTCTGCTCTCAACTCTTTGACCTGTGTCTCCAGTGCCTTGCGAGTTCCTTTTATCTGCTGTTCAGCGTCTTGCTGGAAACGTTCGAGGTTCTCAGAGGCATCGACTTCGGCGTGGATAGCAGCACTCAGAGATAGGAGTTCTTCGATCTCTTCGGAGAGCGTCTGAGGAATCGCCATTCCAGTTTTTTCCTGATACGCTGCGGCGTATTGTTCATAGGGAGGCGGTAATTCCTCAGGAACATGTCCGGGCTTGTCTCCGCAAACGTAGGCTGTTGAAATATGCAGGAATACTGCGTCTTGGCAGCCCTTTGCGAAGGTGACGACATGCTTAGCGGCGAGTGTATTTCCCCACAACGAATCATCAAAAGGGGGATCGAAGTCCACGAGACCTGCGACATTAATAAAGACCTGTACTTCGTTCTGGAGGCGTTGATATTCGGCATCGCTAAATCCGAGGCGTTCGTGGGTGAGATCGCCTTCAACGGCGATTAGTTTCTGCTGCGCCCAAGCATCAAAACTCTCGCCGTGCAAGCGACGGAGGGAAGAAAAAACATCTGAGGTGAGCAGTTCGTTTTCTAAACGCTCTTGAGCGGATGTGCGTTTCCCAGTCTTATCAGTGCGGCTTCGGATGAGGAGATAGATCTTTTGGACGTCGGGAAGTGCGGTCAAAATTTTTGCCACCATCGGTTGTCCCAAAAATGCAGTACCACCGGTAACGAGCAGAACTTTCCCTCTAAAAAAATCAGTTATTGACATAATTTCCTTTTCAGTGCCATGATAGATATTTAGACGTATAGCACAAGGTCGCAGTCTCTCACATTGCCTTCAACTTATATTTTCAAATTGCGTCTAACCTTTTTGGTAAATCGCGTTATAGCGTGTGGCTTGCAGGTTACTCATACTATGATCCAACTTGAGGACACGCACTCCGTACGCCAACCTACTATAGTCCAAAGGTAATCGTTGCCGACATTTTAACACATTTTCTACAAAAAGTCAAAGGTCAATAGACAGACAATGTTAGCAGAAGAAGATAAGGTCCAATTTTTACAAAACACGGAACTTTTCGCTGGACTTCCAGAAACCGAGTTAAAAGCGATTTCTCAGATTGCGAACGAAGTTTCTTATCCTGCAGACTCAACGTTATTTGAGGAGGGGGACGAAGGCGACTCGCTTTATCTCATGGTTGAGGGTGAAGTCAGCATTATCAAGGCAGGGACCGAGGTGCTATTCTACGACGAGAAGGGTTTTTGTCTCGGCGAAATCGCCCTGATTGATAATAAACCGCGGATGGCTACAGTTAAAACAGTGAAACCGACGCAGTTTCTGCGCATTACCCACGATGATTTTTTCCATGCGATGGCACGTGATCTGCGAATTGGTCTCGGTCTGTTTCGGGTCCTAAACGACAAGATCCGACGTGATCTTGAGATTCAGATGAATGCTGTCCGCAAAGATATTGCGCAAGAAGAATCAATGCGTCTTGCCGCTGAAGTCCAACAGTCCCTCCTCCCGAACCAAGAGATTTCGCACCCATGTGTCAGTACCGCAGGGTATTGCCAACCGGCAAACAGTGTCGGCGGCGATTACTACGATTATCTGGCACTTTCCGAAAACCGCGTTGCTATTTTCATCGGCGATGTTATGGGACACGGATACCACTCAGCGATGGTCGCAGCGATGACGAAAAGCGGACTGCAAACACAGATCCGATTTGACGCTTCGGTGCCAGAGGTCATGAAGGTTATCACACGGGTCACAGAAGAAGATTCACAAGCCTTTATTTATATGACCTGCTGTTATCTAATCATTCATCCGGACAATCGATTCGAATACGCCAATGCTGGTCACCCACAAATGCTCCTCTACCGTGCCGAATCAGAGGCGGACAATAGCGAAGACGAGGAACCGCTTGAATTGGAATCTTCATTTCTACCGGTCGGTATTTCACTCTTCGAGACACAGGAGAAATATTACAGCACGGAGATGGCATGGCATCCTGGTGATTTGCTCGTCCTTTATTCAGACGGCATCACTGAAGCGTTCAACCCTAACCTTGAAATGTATGGATTGGAACGTCTCAAAGCACTGATTTCCAAAAAACGCCACCTATCCGCTGAGGAAATCAAGACCGAGATTCTGTCTGACCTCCAGGCATACCAACAAGGCGAAAGTGCTAACGATGACATCACGCTGGTTGTAGCAAAGTTTATGTAGGCACAACAACGAAGATTCATTAGTTGCGCTACTGAAAATACGCGTTATTTGACTTTGCTGACAACATAGTGCATGATATTCTCCATGAGTTTTTTGTTCATCGCAGTTGTATATTGGCTATCGTTGCGGAGGCTGGTGATGATATACAGCCCCTTGCCATATTGCCTTGCGCCTATAACCAATTCCTTGTTATCCTCGGTGGTTGCGAAAACCTCATCGCCCCGATTCCAGTTTGTCCATGCGTCATCAATAAAGATTTTGCCTGACTCGATTTTATTGGGTGTGGAGAAGAGAGATTTGCCTTTTTCAGTAACAGTAAAATGCTGGGTTGGTGGGCTTTCAACGCCCTTCAATTTCCCCTGTAGCCATCCGGTTCCGCACGGTTTTTCGTCGCTGCTGTCCTGCCCCGTGACGACAACGATACCGCCGTTTTTTACGAACGCTTTAATCTTTTTCTCAGCTTCACCGGAAAGGAGGTAGTGCCCGTAGCTTGAGATCTCTTCGTATCCGATCCACAAAACATCAGCGTCCTCTAATTGCGGGAGCGCATGTGCCTTGGTGAGTTCGTATGCAACGACCCGCTTGTTGACCTCTTTGACAGAACGTAATGCCTGATATTCATAAGTTGCGGTGTTGGTATAGACGGGCGTCTGGCTCCAAGTTGGATGTGTGCTGTTTCCTGTTAGGACTAAGACTTTGACCCCGTTTTTTGAGGCGTTAACCCACATTTTACCGGACAACATATCGCGAACAATCTTTTGGAACGCCTTCGTTTTACCATCAAATGTGCGTGACATCATCGGGTCAATGTGTGTAAATGTCCACCAAGAACCCTCGTATCTGCGATATGCCCGCATCTGAAACCATGTGTTGTCAATAAAGCACATGCTATCAATGCCGTAATGTTCGCGATAGAAAACAATGATGGGCATTTTGGGTTTGAGCAAATTTACCATCTTTTCCGGCGAGGTACCACGCTTGTAATGCCCAGTAGCGAAGTTCATCTTGATTTCTTTGAGATCACTCTTTCCCTTGACATCTTTTTTGACGGTAATAACACCCCGTAACCGTCCCTTGTCAACACTTTTCACTTCGCCGAAGATGATGTTTGTGCAGGCATCAACAACTTCGCGAGTCGTATACTCGCGCTCGATAAAAGCCTGAGCAGAAGGTGTGAAAAGTAGACCTATAAGAGAGAGTGTTAGAAGTGATGCGACGAGGCTGGATGTAAAACGCATGGCGGAACCCCCTTTAGATGTTGTAGATGTGGTTAATCAAACTCGATTTTTGTTATATATGCTTGCTTTTTCTGATTAGTAGATATTGTATTACATTTGGTTGAATTTTCCAATATTTTTTCGTTTGCTTTTTTGGCGTATTTAGTTTTTATGGTAGATTTTAGAATTACTTAGACACTCGAATTGGCGAGGCACGGAGACCTCGCCTAACAGCGGTGTTCTGTTATTGGGTTTATGGATGGCAGAAGGGTCTATTTATTTTTAGGATTCACCATAGTTTTTGGTTATTGGTTATAAGTAATGGCGAGGTTAGAAACCTTGCCAGCGGTGGAGAGGAAGGGTTATAGAATTGAAGTCTCGATTTCTTTCAGGGTTCACATCAGCAAAAGCTTTTGATACCGCAACTTATATCGGATTCTTAGTTTTTGTTCTAACCCTACCCTTCGGCTATTCGACAGCCCCGCTTAATATTGGGCTTTCGCTTGTGTTATTTGGATGGATTGGACGAATGGTTTCAGAGCGGAAACTCGGTTGGCGACGGACACCGCTTGACCTTCCTATCGCCCTGTTTTTAGGATTAGCCTTAATAGCGTCGTTGTTTGCGCTGCACCCTTCAACCAGTAGCCTCGGTTATTTTTGGAAACTGCTCCGTGCGATTCTGCTCTTCTATGCGGTTGTCCACAGCCGTTTGGGGACCCGATGGCGACATGTCGTTATCGCCTTTATCGTTGCAGCGGGTATATCTTCGGCACTTGGGCTTTGGTATTACGCGAACGATACCCGCTTAGCTATGGACTTTATGGGACGAGTTGGGTTACAATTTCAGGAGGAATTCGCTGCAGGAGAAGGGTTTTCGGACGAATTACGCGCCGAATTGCGTACATGCAGTGTCCCACTCTCCGATACCGCTTTCCATGTAACGGACAGAAAATCTTCAGCACAACCGGACGAATGGCGTATTGATGACCCGGCGAGAGATAGGCGTTACACAGTTCGCAAGGGTGAAACCCATCTTATGGTCTACATGATCGAGCAACGCCTCACTGGGACGTTCAAGATGCCGAATGACCTCGGAGCATACCTCGCGCTCAGTCTCCCATTTGTCATCGGCTACTTTGTGGCAGGCTTTAGATGTAGTCTCCAGAACCTGATTTCACGCTCAAAACAAACAATAGCGAACAACAAATCAAGACTCGGCGCGATAGGTATAACTTTGATACTGGCGGTAGTCTTGGTCCTGATGACTGCAAATCTCGTTCTGACGCTGACGCGCGCAGCGTGGGTGAGTGTTGCCGTTGCAGCGATCTCCATCGGCGTTTACTTCGTCGTTAACACGCTATCGACGACTATTCCGTGGAAGCGAGGCTTATTCGTACTGGCTTTAATGAGTATTGTGTTCTGCGTGCTATTTCTGAATACGAACACTCGACAGGCAATAATTGGCACGGTTCCGGGGCATATCAAGGATCGCTTTCAGACTATGATTACACATCCTACTGGGTTTATGAGCGAACGACCGCAGTGGTGGCGAACATCGCTCCAATTCATTCGGGAGCACCCGCTTACCGGAATAGGAGTGGGTAGATTTCGTTATGAGTACCAACTCAATGGACCGCCTGAACAATATGACACACCGTACCACGCACACAATATTTATCTGCACATTGCTGCTGAGCACGGCATTCCGTCACTTTTTCTGTTTTTGTGGATGGTGACGCTTATCTGTCGGTCGATGTCTACTCTGCGACAGGCAAATGATTTTTGGGTTATGGGGACCTTTATCGGTGCGAGCGGATTTCTAATTTCCGCGCTTGTTTACGGACTTGCAGATAACATTCTCCATCAACGCACAGTATTGCTTTTCTGGTTTATTATTGGCATAATCTTTTACATACAACTATCAAAGGACGAAACAGATGAAAAAAACTTGGAAACCGGTTGATATGTCTTCTGTGACAACCTATCCACTTCAGAAGCGTATCAACAAAGTCTCTGTTAGGGATTTTGCGACGCTGCCGGAATCAGAGACGGATCTTTCCGCATTTTTAGCGAGCCTCCCGAATATTCTCAAGGGACCAGACTTCTTGGCACTCGTTGACGCCATCGTTGCAGCGCATCAGAACGGGAAACCGGTGATTGTAATGATGGGTGGGCACGTCATCAAGTGCGGGTTGAGTCCGTTCTTAATTGATTTGGCAAAGCGTGGTGTGATTACTGGGTTTGCTTTTAACGGCGCGAGTAGTATCCACGATTTCGAGATTGCCCTCATCGGAGAGACTTCGGAGGACGTCTCTGCGTATCTCCAAACCGGACAATTTGGGATGTGGGAGGAGACTGGAGGCTTGATGAACACCGCAATTCGGCACGCTGCGGATACGGGTATTGGAATGGGTGAGGCGTTGGGTAAACAGTTGATAGAGATGGACGCGCCTTATAACGCGTACAGCCTCCTTGCTGCCGGTGCCGAATACGATATCCCAATCACGGTGCATGTCGCCATCGGCACAGACATTATCCATCAGCACCCTGCTGCGAATGGTGCGGCCATCGGTGCGGCGAGTTTCACTGATTTTCGTCTGTTGACAGCGTTAGTAAAAGATTTGGAAGGCGGTGGGGTTGTGCTGAATTTGGGTTCAGCTGTGATCTTACCTGAGGTTTTCTTAAAGACACTAACGATCGCGAGAAATTTGGGGCACACAGTATCCCACTTTACTACTGCCAATTTCGACATGAATCAGCAATATCGTCCTGTAGAAAATGTCGTCAGGCGACCGACGGAGATGGGGGGCACAGGCTATACATTCACTGGACATCATGAGTTGATGATTCCGCTTTTGGCACAGGCGGTTCAGTCGCGTCTGTAAAAAATATCTATTGAAACTGCGCAAGAATATCAGCGGCTCTAACAATAAGAATACCGTGGTAACTTTGAAGAGGCAGCAGATGCTTCCGGTCACCAGTAACGATGTGAGTGGCACCCGCTACAATAGCACATTCTATTATTTTGTCGTCGTCAGGATCAGCTGTGATATCCTTGAGTTGGTTGGTAATCCTAACTGTACGGAGGAAACCGAGGAGATTAGTAACTATTTCTGAGACCTGGGCTGGAGGAATATTTATTTTGGTAGTTAGCTTATCTTCAAACTCATCCAGTATCTCAGGACAAGTTATCCCTACAACCCTATCCGTTTTGGCAAGTTCAATGGATTCATAAGGAACTCCGCCCCAAATCATACCTGATATCAAAACATTTGTGTCATAAACCACTATTGGTTGCATTCCCTGTCCTCATGAACAAGGTCGTCAATAAAATCTTCTCGCTCCTCTTCTGTCATAGTGTCCCAATTCAACCCTTGGGACGCGCAAAGTTGTTTGACTTGCGACTCAGCGTATTTCATTCGTTCTTCCTGATTCGTACTAGTTCTTTCTGCAAGCGCAATTAGGACTGCCCGCTTTTCTTTCGGCGGCATCTGCTGGATAAAATCAATAACCTGTTCGGTTGTTAACTTAATAGTAGCATTCATCCTACAATTTCTCCTTTGGAAGAAAAGAATTGCAAATGTATGACACAAGCAGCACGTTATCTCTTTCTTGGTAAACGCGTGGGCGTACCATTCCTGCGTTTTAACGTGCCTTTCAGCTGTGCCAAAGATGCTCGGACAGCGCGTAATTTCGGTAACGACGGAATGTGTAAGTAAATCCTTAGGAGTTTGCTCCGTTTGATACTATCCACATTCTTGTGACCTTCCAAAATCTTTTGATATATTGAACCCTTCATCTTAAAGCCCTCCGATTTTTATATGATAGGTGTACGGGAAATCAGTTACGACTTTTCCATGATCAGATCACTGTATGAAACAGCAACTGGATTGGCAGTGTCCAAGTGAAGTGTCATTTTAACGTGTTGATGTTCGTTTATGGCTTCGGCTTCGGTTTGCCCTTGAAATACCGTTTCCAATTCAACGAATTGCCCTAAATCGGCAACCGTATCAAGATGGATACGTGTGTTATTGAACATCCAAAGTTCTCGTTGTTTTTTTACTATTGTTTTGACGCCCAACGCCGTGGTTAGCAGCATTTTGAAGGTTGACGGGTCGGTAATCTTGCAGAGTTGGTACTGACTGTAGCAAGACACCTTCTGATTCGGACGCTCATAATAGATGAGCCATGCTTCAGCCATCTCGTCAATTTCACGCAGTTTAAGGCGTGGTTTGCAGGTTTCGGATATTGAACGGGATTTTTGTGCTGTCACATAAAAATATGTATCAATCTGACGCACTGTTTCGCGGTGCGTCGCATCTAAATCAGCCAACCTCGGATAGAAACTATCAAGTGATTGACACTGTGCCTTGAATTCTAAGTTTTTCGCCATATCTTGTTATTCTGCTTAGACGCGAAATTCAGCATTTGGTTCGTAATCGTAGACGTAAGAGCGATTGCAAGCTTCAGCGTCCTTGAGTAAGTCACAAACCGGATGCCGTAGTTGTGCGGTGTTTTAGCCTACGTCCCTAAAATCCTTATCGGATTCGAAACCGTCGATACAAGAACGGTTACAACGCTCGCCATGCGACAACAACCAACAGACTTCATGCTTTAATTTTAGCGAACTCATCAGACAGGTGCGCAACTGCTCTGGATCAAAATTCCGTCCCATTAGGAAACTGTAACTTCCCAATCGCATTGCCTCGCGCGCCTGCCCATGATTAGATACAATTGTAATAATCTTGACATAGGGTTGATATCTCTTGACATATTCAAAGAGGCGCGATCGAGCTCGACGGGTGCAATCCGCAATTACCATTCGATACCTGAGCATCTTCAGCATACCGATAGCTTCGGAGGTTCGCTCTGGAAGATCACATCCATAGCCCTCGGACCAGAGTAGGTCTCTCACCTTGTTGTGTAAATCGTCATCCCGTGAAACGAGCATCACATCGCCTTTCAACTCAGAGATACTGAAGTCCTCCTGAAGATCAAGCGGAATGAGCGCCTCCTCCACTTGTCTATCGAGGTGTCTGCGTGCTTGCCGCATCCGATCATCTACACGATCAAGTCTCTCCCCTAAGTTTGGAAGTGAATTAATAAATTTCCGCATCTTTTTATTATATCGTACATTATGACTTATATCAAGCAATTTTCATTGATAAAAACAGGGGTATGCTATAAAATGTTAGAGGTATTCAGTTTTCAGATGTCAGAAGAAGAACTGAATGTCTCTGCCAAACTTCCTAAGTACTCCGGCGTGCGATCAACAGGTAAGTAATTACCACCACTCAACAATGAGAACACAGCATCCACCATAAGGAGGGCTTTGACATGAAATGTCTGCGAATCAACTTTGCGCTGCTGCTTTGCCTCTTTTTAATTTCATCCTCAAGTTTAGCTGAAATCGATCCTTCAACCATCGTTGCGGGATGGCTCTTTGACGACGGAGATGGCGATATCGCCTCTGACATCTCAGGCAATGGACATGATGGTGAAATTCAGGGCACGCCAAAATGGGTAGACGGCAAGTTTGGAAAGGCACTTGAGTTCGACGGTGCTAAAGATTGGGTAGAGGTCCCAGAGATCGGTACTTTTGAGGAGATCACGGTATGTGTCTGGGCGCAGTACACCGGTAGAGTCGGACAGTTCCGGGTCATATTTAACAATAATGGTTGGGTAGCAGGGGATGTACATCATCAAATCCGACCAGCGAATGAGCTTGTCTGGGCAGTTAATGGAAACGGTGGACATCTTTTTTCTAACATCTTTTTTACCGATAAAGAGAAGGACAAATGGCATCACTTTGCGACTGTATACAGCACAAAGCAGAAACTCAGGCGTTATTACATTAACGGCGAGGAAAACACGGAGGACGACCAAGGTGTCGTCAACGGCAAGCTTGGTCCTGCAAGAATTGGTGATTGGGACGGCGGTGATAGGTATTGGATGGGTTTTCTTGATGAACTGGTTTTCTTTAATGTCGCTTTGACAAAGGAAGATGTAACCCAAGTCATGGAAGAAGGTTTCGAGAAAACACTATCTGTCCAACCGCAAGGAAAACTGGCGACAATATGGGGTGTGTTGAAAAGCGACTGATATTTGCAGCGAAATAGGAGCATACTATGCCGATACCACAACTTCCACTCCCACCACATTTCGATGCAGATTGGGTTAACAAGGTCTGGCGGATTCCCTATCAAGAACGTCAACGTGATGCACAGGACTGGGCACAGAAACACGCAATACATCAAGCATCTGAAGACAATCTTCGGACGTGCCTACTGCTCGTCGATGTCCAAAATACATTCTGCATTCCGGATTACGAACTTTTTGTTGGCGGGCGATCAGGAAATGGGGCGGTAGAGGATAACATTCGCTTGTGCCAATTCATCTATTGTAATCTACCACATATCAGCAAAATCGCTTGCACTTTGGATACACATACAGCGATGCAGATATTCCACGAAGTCTTTTGGATTAACGACGCAGGCGAGCACCCGGCACCCCTACAGACCCTAATTACACAAGCAGACATTGAGACAGGCAGATGGCGCGTCAATCCTGCAGTTGTCGAAAGCGTGATGGGAAACCAAAACCAGTACGAATGGCTCAAAGCATACAGTGAACATTACGTCAAAACACTCACAGCAGAGGGCAAATATCCGCTGGCGATATGGCCCTACCACGCAATGCTCGGTGGCATTGGGCACGCCGTTGTCTCCGCGGTTGACGAAGCCTGCTTTTTCCACGCAATCGCCCGTAATACTCAGGTGCGTTATGAAATTAAAGGGCAGAATCCGTTGACTGAAAACTATTCAGTCTTGCGTCCGGAAGTTCTCAACGACACCGAGGGGAAACCGATTGCCGAAAAAAACAGTGCGTTTCTTCAAATGCTCTTGGAATATGACCGAGTGATTATTGCCGGACAAGCAAAGAGCCACTGCGTCGCTTGGACTGTCAGTGACTTGCTTGAAGAAATTCAGGAAACCGATACTGGATTAGCACAGAAGATTTATCTGGTGGACGATTTAACTTCACCGGTTGTTGTGCCGGGTGTAGTAGACTATACGGAACCTGCTGATGCGGCTTTTGCCAAGGTTGCAGACGCAGGAATGCACATAGTGCAGTCAATAGAACCGATCGACAGTTGGGGCTAAACAAGAGAGGAAACCGATTATGGAAGAGAGACAAACAGGATTCGGGACCTACGTACGCTTGTCGGGAATGATGTTTCTACAGTTCGCTATATGGGGTGCATGGGCTGTGCTTATTGCAGGACACATGCAAAATCTCGGTTTCACTGGCAAACAGATTAGTTATGTCTTCGGCACCACCGCCATCGGTTCGATAATTTCGCCAATCATCGCAGGCTGGATTGCTGACCGATTAATGCCTGCACAGGTATTCGCAGCGATCTCGCACTTACTCGGCGGTGTCTGTCTGCTTTTCGCGTGGAAACAGACGAGTTTCCCAATGATGTGGGGCGCGATTTTCTTGCACGCTGTCCTCTATATGCCAACAATTGCGCTGACGAATGCCATCGCTTTCCGCCACATGGGACAATCAGATAAATTTGGCAATATTCGCGTCTTCGGAACGCTCGGCTGGATTGCGATTAATTGGGCATTGAGTCTGTATCTCCGGTTCTGGGAGGGACAAGAGACCACGCTCCCACACGTTGGCGACTGTCTTCTCTTCGGAGCCGTCTTATCTTTCATTATGGGCGCGTACTGTCTGACACTGCCCAACACACCACCCAGCAAAGAGGCAAAGAACCCTTACGCGTTCCTTGAAGCGTTTTCTCTCGTCTCAAATCGCAATTTCGCCGTGCTTCTGATTATTTCCTTTGTTGTTGCGATTGAACTCCCGTTCTATTACAACCTGACCTACCTGTTTCTGACTGAGGCAGAACACGGCGTTGGGCTTGCGGCGAGTAATGCTAATTTCGCAATGAGTCTTGGGCAAGTTGCCGAGGTAGCCCTTATGCTCCTACTATTTCCGTGTCTACGGCGGTTTGGGATGCGATTTACAATCTTTCTGGGTATCCTCGCATGGCCCGTTCGGTATGCTATCTTTGCCATAGGTCATCCGGTGTGGTTGGTTGTTGGTGCACAAACATTGCACGGGATCTGTTACTCGTTTTTCTTTGTTGGTGGAATGATTGCAGTAGAACGATTGAGCCCACAAGATATTCGCGCCAGTTCTCAATCCCTGCTCCTTTTTGTCACGAACGGATTCGGCATGTTAGTCGGGCATATCGTCAGTGGACGCGTTCACGACTACTTTGCTTACGCCGAAGGCGGGCACGCTTGGGGGAAAATCTTCATGGTGCCTATCGTAGTAACAGTGGTTGCCGCGATTGCCTTTATTCTGTTATTCGACGAGCAGAAGTATCAAGCAGATACCGAGACAACATGACAAAACACTGCATAGTGCAGTATCGAGGAAGGAATTATGTCAACCCACAAAACATTCGTGTTTCAGTCTACTGGCGATGATTTAACGATTTCGGTGATGCAGGACTGGCATATCACCGTCACCAATGACGCTACCCCTTCTGAACAATACGCCGCCGAAGAATTTCAAAAATGGTTCAACGAAGCAACGGGGTTGGCGTTGCCGATTGATAGCGCAGAGACTAAGGGTGGGAAAGTCACTATTGAAGGATCATCTACATTGGGTGATGAGGATATCCAAGTTACCGTTGAAAGTGGACAGATTCAGATCAGCGGCGGCAGACCGCGGGGTGTCCTTTATGCAGTCTATCAGTTTCTTGAGGAGTTAGTCGGTATTCGATTTTTAACTGCTGAGCATACCTATATCCCGGACGCCTCTACACTGAAAATACCGTGTGGCAGTTACACCTATTCGCCTCCCTTTTCGTTCCGATGGAGCTATTACCGTGAGAACTCAGAGGCACCAGAATTCGCTGCAAAGCGGAAAGTTAACACGGTTACGGACGCAGAAAATCTTGGTGGCAAAACCCAACAGCAGCTTATTAACCACTCGTTTCACGCATTAGTCCCTTACGACACACATGGCGAAAACCATCCAGAGTATTACGCACTGGTGGATGGAAAACGGGATACGAATACACACGGCGGCGGACCACAACTCTGCGTGACGAACCCCGAAGTCATTGAGGTCGCCGCGGAAGCGGCAATTCAACAGCTTACGGAGCATCCAGAAGCCATGAATATCAGCGTGAGTCAAGCGGATACAGCGGCATACTGTCGGTGCGAAATGTGTGAGGCACTCAACGAAGCAGAAGATTCACCGATGGGCTCGCAGTTGACGTTTGTCAATGCCATTGCGGAACGCATTGAGAAATCGCATCCTCATGTCAAAGTCGGGACGCTGGCATATTGGTACACCCGAAAACCACCCAAAACGGTAACCCCTCGACCTAACGTTCAGATTCAACTCTGCAGCATTGAATGTTGCACCCTCCATGCTATTGACAATCCAGATTGCGAGCAGAACCAAGCCTTCTGTAATGATACCAACGAATGGGGAAAAATCTGTGACGACATCTGGATCTGGAATTACAATACCAATTTTCGTTCATACGATTTACCGTTCCCGAATCTGCGAAGTATTGCTCGGAATGTCCGTTATTTCTTACGTAACAATGCTAAAGGCGTTTTCATGCAGGCAAACGGTAATGGATTAACAGGCGAATTTTCCGATCTGCGGAATTACCTAATCTCGCATCTCATCTGGGATCCACACCTCAATGCCGACGCGCTCTTAAACGAATTTGTGAATCTCCACTATGGAGCTGCTGCACCCCCGATCTTAGAGTATACCACCTTTCTCCACGACAACGTTGAAACAAGAGGTCTCCATCCTCGGTGTTTCCCGACCGCGGAGGACGTTGGCTTAGATGCGGAGAGTGCGCAGACGATCTTTGACTATTTCCAGCAGGCGTTAGGACTCGCCGAGAACCCAGAGATTCGGGCGCGTGTTGAAAAAGCATCTATTCCAGCCCATAAAGCGATGCTTGTAGCAGGCAACATGGAATCTCAAAAACGACAAACGCTGATTGATGAATACATCGCGTTGTGTGAGCGTTACAATATGTCCCACGCTGCAGAAACGCAGACAGCGGAAGCCTATTTTGAGGAACTTCGCGACCGATAGGTGAGGTCTCCTGATGTTTGATTTCCGCTCCCCCCTCTTTTTGCTTCTGATCGCTGTAGTCCCTGTGCTAATCTTTGTGCAACGACAGGCACATCTGGGTACAGCGAAATGGCGGAAAAGTATAATATTCTTTCTGAGAGGTACGGCACTCTTATGTGCCATTCTCGCTTTAGCCGACCTGCACCGAACGCACAAGGAACAACGATTCGCGGTTGTTTTTCTGCTTGATACTTCCGAAAGCATTCCATCCACGCAGCACGAAGCGGCACTCAAACAGATAAACGCCGCTGCTGCAAAATTGAAACCTACTGACCCGTTCGGCATTATTAGTTTCGCGACGGAAACTACTGTTCTAAGGGAAGTCCGTTCTAAGCAAGATTTACCGCCAGAAGATCCGTCTGCTGTATTGCAGGAAATGCTCACAGAACAGACACTCGGACGAGACAGCACGGATATACTCACAGCACTTAAACGCGCAATCGCACTGCTGCCAGACAATTACCATCGGCGGATCGTGCTGTTTAGTGACGGGGTGCCTAATGCCGGTGGGACCTCCCTTAAAGACTACCTACCATTACTCTCGGCGAGTGACGTTGAGATATTAACGGTCCCACTCCAAGCTGTCAAGGATGCTGTTCGAGTGGTGCAGCTGGAAATACCCACCGAAGTCCGCAAAGGACAAAATTTCAGCATCAATGCAGTGATTGAAACTGATGGGAGCCTCCCAAAACTGAACGCTACCCTCTATCGCGAAGACGCACCAATCAAGGAATTTGAATGGACTCCATCGATCGGTAGGCACGTTCGCTCTTTAATTACAGAACAGATTTCGGAAGAAGGGAGCCATGCGTATCGATTGAAGTTGGACGTCCTCGACGAAATCCCAGAAAATAATCAAGCGGACGCTGTCGTGCAAATTCAGGAAAAACCGCAGATTTCGCTGTATACATCGGATAATCTGGTAGATGCTGCCCCACTCAAAACCGTCCTTGAGGAAAACGGCTTCGGTGTTGAGGTAATGTCACCCACAGAGATGCCAACAGAACTCGTAGCACTCCAACGCAGCGATGCCTTGATTCTGAGCAATATTTCTGTAGATTCGCTCTCAGCCGAACAACTGCAGCACATCGAAAATTACGTCCACGATCTCGGACACGGATTGGTCGTTATTGGTGGAAGACATGCCTACGGACCCGGAGGCTATACCGATACAGTTTTGGAACGTGTGCTTCCGGTAGAAATGACGCCGCGTGAACGTAAGGGCGCTGTCGCCATTGTCTTCGTGTTAGACACATCGGGGAGCATGGCAAACTACGTCGGGGCGCGACAGAAAATTCAGCTCGCTATTGAAGGGGTGCGGACTGGTATCCGCAATCTTGACGAGGAAGATATGGCTGGAATTCTCGGTTTCAATACCGACGTTCATCGCATCTCTGACCTCAGTTCCGATCACAGTGCGCTCATTTCTGCTGTGAGCAAACTCCGTCCAACAGGTGGCACCACAAAAATAAAAGAGGCTACTGAGGACGCTTACGAGATGCTCAAATCAAACGCAGCAAAACGGAAGCACATCGTCCTCTTATCCGACGGTAAATCCGATGGGACAGAATCTTCTTTTCTTGAACTCGCAGCACAGATCGCTGAGGCGAATATCAACATCACGACGATTGCGATAGGCGATGCCAACAAACAACTTCTGACCCAAGTCGCGGAAACCGGTGGTGGACGTGCTGTCTTTGTCCAAAACCTTCAACAATTGCCAGCGGTTTTGACGGAAGCCGTTCGAGAGACGCGGCGTTATATTGTTCAAGAACCCTTTCAACCTGTTATCGCTGTTCCGAGCGAACCGATTGTGACTGGTATCGGTACGCCTCCCGAACTTCACGGTTATGTCTCAACGGCAAAGAAGGAGATTGCGCAAGTTTTTATTCATTCACACAAAGATGAACCGATTCTTGCAGGTTGGAATTTCGGATTGGGGAAATCAATTGCGTGGACATCGGATGTTCAATCGGCATGGGCGAAAGCATGGATTCCGTGGAATAACTTCGGGAAATTTTGGGGGCAAGTTGTCAACTGGACGCTTCCTGCAACGGATACAGATGTCGATTATGACCTTTCGGTATCACTTCAGCATGGTGTAGCACAAATCAGCATTGATACGCGAACTTCCTCGCAAGCAACGTATAAGCTTCACGTCGCAGGTCCGGAGGGCGTTAGTGAATCCGTTGAAATACAACAAGATACACCGACGCGTTACAGCGGCACATTCCAGATGCACAATAGGGGTGCCTACATTGTTACCGCGCAGCGTGAAGGCGATGAGCGCAGACGCACTGAAGTCTTATCGCTCTCTTATCCGGCAGAATACGCTGAATTTGGGATCAATACGGGTCTTCTAAAGATGCTTGCTGCTGGGACTGCTGGCATTCATGAACCTACGCTAACCCAGATAGCGAGTCCAGCAGGAGCACCCGTTGAAAAGCAGGTCTCACTCGCGCAAGCGTTGCTAATCGCTGCCGCAATCCTGTTCGTGTTAGAGATGATTCTCCGGCGTTATAGCATAACGAATAGACATCTGACAGCGTTTCTCGAACGACTGCTCGGAAAATCTCCTGACACACTGATAGGGACTCAAGCCGGAGGCACATCAGCAGATACTGTAGCTTTGAACGAACGCGTCCGAGAAGACACAGCATCTTCGCAACCTGGAGAAGCGACAATGAACCGGTTATTAGCTGCTAAGAGACGGGTGCGTTAGCATTATGTCAGAGGACGCTGTCGAATCTCGTGCCAAGGACCGGTAATAGCGAATGTAATCCCAGGACTTTGGACGTTCACGAAGAGGGTCGTGCCATCCGGTGAGAATGTAGCACCTGCAAATTCAGACAGATTACCGGCGTTTCGAGCGAATCTATAAAGATGTCCTTCAGGTGTTATACCGACTATAAACTCCTCCTCAGGTCCGTCTTCACAGATAATGACATCACCCCACGGTGCCACCGTCAGATTATCGGCGTTTTCCATGAGCTTGCGATCATTTGGCTCAATGAAGAGTTGCAGCGTGCCGGGTTGTTGATCCTCACGGCTTGTCCCTTCATACGGGCTCGGTATATATTTCCAGATCTGTCCCTTGTACTCGATACCGCCATTGGTACAAGCAATATAGAATTCTCCGTTTCCTTCACTACTGCCGTACCATATCCCTTCCCCGCGTGCAAACTTCGCTGCATCTTTACCTTCGGCACCTTGTATACGGAGATCATCATCTGGCGATTCCACATTTTCAATATCCACCCATTCGACGGCGAGTGTTTCACCGACAGGTATGGGGTTATACGTCCACCAGAAAATCTTCTGTGTTCGGTCGCGCCAGTTTCGGGTATCCGCACCTTTGAGGTCTCGGATTTTCAGTGCCTGTAGTTTACCACCGGCAGCGAGTTCACCGGTTTTATCAGGGATAAACCGATAGATTAAACTATCGCCTCTGTCCTCGGTCTCATAAACAATCCCAGTCTTCGGATCAACAGCGACGGCTTCATGATTAAAACGTCCCATCGCTTTTAATGGGATCGGATCAGCTAATCCTATCTCAGTAGAGATGGGCACCTCGAAATTATACCCATGATCGACTTCATAAGTCGTTTCTGGGTCCGCCTTTTGCATTGTTTCTTCACAAGTAATCCACGTATTCCAAGGTGTGAGACCGCCAGCGCAATTCCGGATTGTTCCTATCAGGCTCAAGAAATGTTTCTCGAGCGTTTGTGTCTTCGTGTCGTAGACGAGTGTTGTAGTCCCACCGAGACATGGCAGTTCACCGGAACCAGCATCGTAGATTTTGCCAATAGTAGAAGGTTCAATCTTTTCGTTATTCCATCCAAAGGGTCCGACTGTTTTGTCAGCTGCTTGCAATTCGTGGTTGCGGACGAGAATGGTTTTACCGTTGGGACCTGGATAAGCCGCCATGCCGTCGTGTTTACCTGGTACCCAAAGTCCATCGTCCATCTGTTCACCTACTCTCGAAAAAGCGTGGGCGGAAAACCCATCTGGCAGGTCAAGAAGGCGATTCGGAGTCGGCTTGAACTCAAAGGGTGGTGGCGGTTCAAAACCCGGTATTTTTTGGATGAGTGTCTGGCTACACCCTAAAAATCCGAGGCTGACCGCTGCAGATGCGGTCGCGAGTGTACCGGAACGTAGAAATTGTCGTCGAGATAGTCTGTTTTTCATATATTTCCCTCATTAAGGTCGGAGGCACTTATTATGGATACGACGCTTTTTTCACGTGTAAGTATAGTTTTAATATTTTACAATATTTTTGAGATTTTTTCAAAAGTTTGTGCCAGACTGTCGAACAGTAGCATCTTTTTGATGGACTATTATACCACGTTCTGCGTTTTTAATAAAGGTCTCGAAAAAAGTGCTTGACACTTTCCAACAAACCACATAGAATTCCAGACATAAGATATGACCCGATAGGATAATTGGACAAAAGTGTATAAATCCACGATTCAGGTAATATTTCAAGGAGCGGCGATCTCATGAAAATTACAGATATTGAGTACCGTACCATTTCGATCCCATTTGTTCCAGCAATACAAGAGCACTGGGACATGGACTATCCGACTACCTTGGTGTGGGTTCACACGGCTGAAGGTCTAACAGGCTTAGGGGAGAGTAATTCCCTGAATAGTGATATTACAGACCAAGCCGACGCGATTGCCGAAAAATATATCGGTAAAAACCTTTGGGATATTGATCTGGCGTCGGAGTCATTTGCTTTCCAGTGTGCTTTTTACGACTTGGCAGGACAAGCATTGGGAGTCCCTGCCCATAAGTTAATCGGCGAGAAATATAGGGACAGGGTTGAACTCGCCTACTGGTCGCCACCGATGCCAGCGGAGGCAACTGCAGCAGAGGCTGAACGCGCTGCGAAGATGGGTTTTCGGGTGCATAAGCTTAAGGCTCGGACAGCGAATATCGTCGAAACAGCGCGGTTAATCAGAGAAGCATGTGGTTCCGATTTCCAGATTCGTGTTGATCCGAATACCGAATTTGGGGATTTGGAGACCGGTCTCCGACTCGCCCGGGAGTTGCAACCCTATAACATCGAAGTCTATGAAGACCCGATTCAGTTTGAAGACTTGTCTTTGTATCGTCGGCTTCGTGAAGAAGTGGAAGTGCCAGTTGCCCGGCATCTCGGTGCGCCTCAAGGCATTTTAGAGAATATTCGCGCAGATGCGGTGGACGCTGTCAATATGGGCGGGAACGTGGCGGGGCTGCGAAAAAGTGCGGCTGTTGCTGAAGCTGCGGACTTACCGATTTGGGTCCAGATTTTTGCGTTCGGCTCATGCGTTGCTTCAACCTTCGCTGCACACATCGCATGTACACTCCCAAACTGCACGATGCCAATTGACGAACTCCCGCACATCCGCATTGACGATCTGTCTGGTGGTAGCATGGTCATCTCTAACGGTGCAATTGTGCTGTCAGAGGCACCTGGACTGGGAGTCAGTCTCGATATGGATGCTGTTGAACGGTATCAAGTCCGTTAAGGATCTTTTAGACATCCGTAGAATCTATTAAAAACGGTATTACCACGATTTTTAAGTCATAATAAACACTTTTTATTTTTATTTATTTTATCTATACAATGAAAAATTATGTTTATTATACTTCTTTAGGCAAATCGGATTTTCTGCAGATTTTATTTATAATATAAAGGAGATTTTCGTGTTTATCGAAATTGTCAACCCGAGTGGAAGGCACCAAACATCCTACACAGGAATGGTGAATATCAACCACATACAACAAATTAAGATAATTAGGGCAAAAAACGATTCGTACGAGATACATATTAATTTAGTAGACTCACCCAGTATAGAGCTACTCGGTACGAAAGAAGAGTGCGATGAAACCTACGGGATGCTGCAGGACGTATTGGCAAAACACGACATGTCCATACCTAACAAGGTTGTTTTCCCTCCATCGCCACCAGTATCAAATCTGTCAGTGCCAGAGAATGAAGCAGCAGTAAGACCGTGAAAACATAAGGATCATCATCTCTACCATCGCACCACAGTATGAAAGGATAACCGAGACAGTTACTTTTGAAACCAAATCCGCCAATCCAACGTTTTTCCTTACATAAATGGAAAAAACATCATATAGACGGTTATTTTAACGAAGATATTTATCGTCGGACGAAACATATTTAATGTTGAGAAGGTCATAGCGACGTAAAATAAACCGGCTGAAGCGTTGAATGCCTTCTCTGTCAGGTCACGATAAACCATTCACCGTATTATATAAGGAGAGGCACCATGATGATTGCAGACGTGCACTGGAAAGTGCTACAGAAAACGAATCGTATGCTGACGCTGAATTGGGAAACGCTTGTCGCAGCGCGGACCGAAGGCGATCAGAAACGGATAAAGCTGGCTGAAATGAGTTACTTTCAGTCGTTACGGAGCGTTCTCTCTGCCACACAAAATGCGGTAGTAAAGCGGACGCAATAACCATAGTGTAAATCTGGAATATTTAGCATTCATTGACAGGCATACCGCTGGCGAGGTCAACTGCCTCGTCAGCACATACCAATCGACTCTGTATCAACAATCAAGGGATCGATTACCCGCGGGTAGCCTTCCGAATCTTCGCGCGCACTCCCCAACCTCATCCCGACTGCTTCCTTAAAAAACCAGTATTCCTAACCAATCCACCAAATAACAACCGACCGCCATCTGTAGGGATCTCCAAATTGTTCTCACACATGGCAAAATTTGGTCTGTGAATAGATCCAATTCATTCCTGTATTACATTCTTGTTGGGTGTCGAGTGCGGGAGCCCGAACAAGTTCGGGTATGCGCACTTTTCCCGAAAAAGTTCGGGCATCCGGATGTAAATTACTGGAAAACCGAATGCCCCTAAAGCTAAATCACTCTGTCTTGACAATCCAACGATCTTGTGTTAGAATTTACATTATAAAGCCGATAGCAACAGGCTGAAAAAGGAGAAGCACGCGAAATGGAGAACCATCCATACGCCCCGGCAAAAATAGAACCTTATTGGCAAGCCGAGTGGCGAGAAAAAGAAGCATTCAAAATACCAAACGATATTGAAACACTAAAAACCAAGCCCAAATTTTATGTGCTTGGCATGTTCCCCTACACTTCAGGTGCCGGACTCCACATTGGACACGCGAAAAACTACGTGCCGACCGATGTCATCGCAAATTTACGGCGAATGCAGGGTTATCATGTGATGCACCCGATGGGTTGGGACGCCTTCGGACTCCCAACAGAGCGTTACGCAGTGCGTGAAAACGAACATCCGGCAGACGTTACAAAACGGAATACCGAAACCTTCCAGCATCAGATCCAACGTATTGGTCTTTCCTACGACTGGTCCCGCAAAATCGACACATCCGTGCCCGAATATTACAGATGGACGCAATGGATATTCCTCCGCCTCTATGAAAAAGATCTCGCATACCTTGACAATGTTCCGGTTAACTGGTGCCCAGCACTCGGCACTGTCCTCTCAAATGAGGAGGTAAAGGATGGCAAATATGTTGAGACCGGCGATCCTGTTGAACGTCGCCTCATGCACCAATGGATGCTGAAAATTACCGCCTACGCTGAGCGGTTGTTAGAAGACTTGGACTTATTGGATTGGCCCGATGGACTCAAAGAGATGCAACGGCACTGGATCGGTAAATCGGAAGGGGCAGACATCACTTTCGATATCAAAGATAGCGATAAGACGTTCACCGTTTTTACGACACGTCCTGACACGCTCTTCGGTGCAACCTATTGCGTGCTGGCACCGGAACATCCGCTCGTCTCAGAGATAACACATCCCGACGCTGCATCAGCAGTTAATGCTTATGTCAAAGAAGCCGTCAACAAGTCTGATCTCCAACGGACAGACCTCGCCACAGAGAAGACAGGTGTCTTCACGGGTGCGTATGCTATTAACCCGTGTAACAATGCGCCTATCCCGATCTGGGTTGCGGATTATGTCCTCATGACTTACGGCACGGGTGCCATCATGGCGGTACCGGGACACGATGAACGTGACCACGAATTCGCTTCAGCTTTCGGTATCCCTATCGTTGAGGTCATCAAGGGTGGCGAAAAGCCGATCGAAGAGGCACCTTTTGAAGGCGATGGTGTCTGCGTGAATTCCGGGTTCCTCAACGGCTTGCGGGTTGACGAAGCTAAACAGAAAATGATTCAATGGCTCGAAAGTGAGGGAAGAGGTACGGGTCAGATCCAATACCGTTTACGGGACTGGCTCTTTTCGCGGCAGCGGTATTGGGGTGAACCTTTCCCGCTCGCACACTTGGAAGATGGCACGATTGTCCAACTACCAGACGCAGAATTACCGATTGAATTGCCACCTATTGATGCCTATAAACCGACAGAAGATGGCAGGCCACCACTTGCCCGCGCTGATAAGGAATGGTTGAAGGTGAGGCTACCTGACGGTAGAACTGCGACACGTGAAACGAACATTATGCCGCAATGGGCAGGCTCTTGTTGGTACTATCTCCGTTTCCTCGATGCCCACAATACCGAGGCTCCTTTTGATACCGCGCTCGAAAACTATTGGATGCCAGTAGATCTCTACATGGGTGGTGCAGAGCACGCCGTCTTACACCTGCTCTATGCACGTTTCTGGCATAAGGTGCTTTACGATTGCGGATTAGTCTCAACGAAAGAGCCGTTCCAAGGACTGGTCAACCAAGGCACGATTCTTGCAGAGTCTTACCAAGACGCTGCGGGCAAATATTACTACCCACACGAAACTGATCGGAATGGTGGGAAAGCGGTTGCGAAAGCCTCTGATGTGCCGCTCCACGTGCAAATGGAGAAGATGTCTAAATCGCGATTCAACGTCATCAACTCAAATGATGTCATTGACAAATACGGTGCGGATGCGCTTCGGCTCTACCTCCTGTTTATTGGACCCGTCACAGCCAGCACACCGTGGCAGGATGCTGGTGTGGAGGGTGTTTACCGATTCCTGCAACGCGTCTGGCGACTCGTTGTTAATGAAGAAAACGGTGAACTCAGCGAGAAACTAACCGATGCTGCTGGCACAACGGAAGCCGAACTCTGGCGGGAACTCCATAAAACCATCAAACAGGTGACGGAAGATACCGACTCCATTGACAAGATGAACACAGCGATTAGCCAAATGATGATTTTTGTTAACACTGCCACACAAGCGAAATCGTTGCCGAAAGAGTGTTTGAAGGTGTTTCTGCATCTGCTCTCGCCTTATGCTCCACACATCGCACAGGAGTTGTGGCACCGTCTCGGTGAAACAAGCTTTATCGCGCACGAACAGTGGCCCACACACGACGAAGCCGTACTGACGAGTGCTACCGTGACCATAATCGCACAAGTTAACGGGAAACTCCGTAACCGTCTTGAACTTCCTGCCGATGCAACCGACAAAGAGATTGAGGAAGCTGCACTCGCAGATGAACGGGTTCAGCGGTTCGTTGAAGGGAAACCGGTTCGGAAGGTCATCGTGGTGCCGAATCGTCTCATCAATATCGTTGTTTGAACTGCCGGAGATATTACGTAGGTACTCAATGCCGAATGCGCCCACGGCATTCGGCGGGGTTGAGCAGCAAGCGAAACCCAACACTTCATAAGAGGCATCTAAAAAACTGAAATATGACTGAAGACTTGGAATTTGAAGGAATTAAAGAAAGCGTTTCGATCATTCCATTGGGAGGCTTGGGGGAATTTGGACTCAACATAATGGTGTACGAAACCGAGAATGATCTTATCGTCATTGATACCGGTTTCATGCTGCCGAGTTCAGACATGCCCGGCGTCGATCTGATATTCCCAGATATCCACTATCTGGTTGAACGGCAAGAGAAGATTCGCGGCATCCTCCTAACCCACGGACACGAAGACCATATCGGTGCCTTAGCCTACGTCCTGAGGCAGTTAGATGTGCCGGTCTACGGCACGCAACTCACACTCGCGATTGCAACTGGACGGTTGCGCGAATACGGCGTACTCGGTAAGGCACAACTCAACACGATCGCTCCCGGCGATACCGTTGAATTGGGGGATTTTACCGCCGAATTTATCCATGTCACACACAGTATTCCGGATAGTGTGGCGATTGCGCTGCGCACACCTGTCGGCGTTATTGTTCACACAGGCGACTTCAAGTTTGACATGACACCCGTTGATGGTAAGTTAAGTGACGTTCAGACCCTCGCACGCTTGGGGTCGGAGGGGGTCCAGCTGCTCGTCTCCGACAGCACCAACGCAGAACGTCTCGGACAAACACCGTCTGAGCGGAGTATCTATGGTGCAATAGACAATATTTTTCAGAAGACAGAGCAGAAACTGTTCCTTTGTACTTTTTCCTCAAGTCTGCACCGAATCCAGCAATTCATTGAACTCGCAAATATACATCGACGCCTTGTTGCTGTCGCCGGACGTTCTCTCATAAACAACGTCCGTACCGCTTCTGAACTCGGCTACCTTGACCTGAACCCCGACTATCTCATCGATGCGCGTGATGCGTCTCAATTCAGACCGCACGAAGTTATGGTTTTGACGACCGGCAGCCAAGGTGAGCCGCGCTCCGCCTTAGCATTAATGGCACTCGACAACCACCCATTCTTAAAGGTGGAACCAGGGGACACCGTCGTTATGTCTGCGAGAATCATTCCCGGCAACGAAAAGGCTATTGGGAATGTGGTGAACCATCTGCTCAGGCGCGGTGCGAAAATATACCATGAACGCAATGCCGATGTACATGTCTCCGGTCATGGCGCGAGCGAAGATTTGAAGTTAATGCTCAATCTCTTGCAACCCAAATTTTTCATGCCGATGCACGGTGAATACCAAAACCTGATGCGGCATGCTGAACTCGCCGAATCTGTCGGAATCCCAAGCGAGAACATTAAAGTCGCTGAAGACGGTGAACTCATTCACCTCACACCTGAAACGTGTGAAGTTTTTGGACGCGAGGGACGTTCTGGACGCGTTCTTGTTGATGGTAAACCAGAACTTGAACTTGAGGACATCGTCCTCCGCGACCGTATCCAACTTTCCGAAGATGGTATCCTTATCCCTGTCATCATTCTGCACAGCGACACAAGTCATAGCACAGTCAACGATCAACAAAACGGTGTTGTGGCGGACGAAACGTCTGTGACTGTCACAGGATCCACCGAAAGCCAAGAGCCAACAACCGATAACGCCTCTAAAACAGGACTGAACCCTGGACAGATCGAAATTATCTCGCGTGGGTTTGTCTACATGGACAAATCAGAAGAGTTGATAGAAGAGGCGAAAGAAATCACCCGACGCGTCATCTCAAACCTAAGCGACGAACAGAAACACGAAACGGAGATTGTTCAAGATGAGATTCGAGGCGCGCTCCGCAGGTTTTTCTCAAAACAGATGCAACGGACACCGCTCATTTTCCCCGTTGTTATGCGGGTTTAGGATGCAGCTTAGTTGTTATAATCCAATATCCAAAGAGAGGGATAAATTAAGTTGAAATCATTTTCATTTATCATAGGTATTTTTACCTTGATAGTAGGCTTCTCTGCCTGTGAACGAATATCGCAAGTTATCCAATCCGCCACACCCCAAACAGAAGACGCGAGTGGTGAGTTTTCCATCGGGGTCGCATTACCTTTGACAGGACATTTGGCACCTGCAGCCGAACCTATAAAATATGGATTTGACCTTGCATTCAATGAAATTAACATAGCATCATCCAATAATACCAAATTCAAGTTCATCATTGAGGATACCGCCAGTACGCCAGAGGGTGCGGTTGATGCTTTCAATAAACTGATTCATCAAGAAGGCGTATCCATTATTCTGGGTCCCGTGTCCTCAAGTGAGACGCAGGAGGTTTTTCCGATCGCACAAGAAAATCAGGTCATGGCAATCAGCCCGACATCGGCGGCTCGTGGTCTTAGTGCAATCGGCGATTATGTCTTTCGCATCCTCCTTACTTCTGACGTTGTGGTTCATAAAGGCATCGAGGCAACATACACAGAACTCGGCTATCAACGAGTGGCTACGCTATATGACGAAACGGATCTCTTCTCCACAGATCGAGACAAGACGTTACAGGAAGCATTCACTGCGAATGGTGTTGAAGTGCTAACCACAGAAGTTTTCCAGAGCGATGATACGGATTTCTCAGCGCAATTAACTCGGATACAGGCGTTGAACCCGGATGCTATCTTTGTCTCCGCGCTGCCGCCAGAAAAACCGGGGATATTGATTCAAGCGCGTCAACTCGGTATATCCGCTCCGTTTGTTGTGAGTTCATTAACAAGTGCTGAGGTAGAAGCCGCAGGTGCTGCCGCCGAGGGTGCGATAACTTTTATAGGTTGGCTCAGCACAGATGACACACCCGGAAATCAAGATTTTGTCCAGAATTATACCGAGACTTTCGGCATGGCGCCAAACTCCTTCGCAGCAGCCTCGTATGCATCCGTCTACATTTTAGCAGAGGCGATCAAGAATGCTGAATCAACCGATTCAATCTCAATTCGGGATGCCTTGGCGAACATTAGAAACTTTGACACAGTTTTGGGTAAGTTCTCCTTTGATGCCAACGGGGACGCTATTTACGAACCGAAGGCACTGATCGTGAAAGATGGCACATTGCAGCCTTTTGAGTAACCTTGTCAAAGGTATTTAGTGCTTCTGTCTTTGATTAGATTTCCCTCGGGCCCGGTAGGTGCGGTTTCCAAATTATGCTACAAAAGCATAATTTGTCTTTGCTTTACATTCCGCACCGTATCGAAAAAAAAGACGTAAAACCCGCTAATTTCTTAAAACTGAATGCACTGTAACCTTGTTTGATTGATTTCAAGATAAATGGTTGTCGGTATAAGAAGCAGATTTATGGATCAGCATCTTCCGTAGAATACCTCTAACCAAGGGAAATATCGTTATGATAACAAAAAACAACTTTAAAGATATGCTCAAAACATTAGGCTTTAAGTCTGACGGAAACATTTTCCAGAAATCAATTGGTGAAGCCGATTTAAAAGTTGACTTTGACAAAAAAGAAATTATTTACCCAGAAGATAAAGGACTAAAGGTTAACGAGCGGCAAACGTGTAATTTCTCACAGAACGAGAATTTTGTTGTGTTTGAGTGTGTGTATCGGCTACTGAACAAAGGATATAAACCTAAACATTTAGAACTTGAACCCAGATGGAGAGTTGGGCACGGTGCCAGTGGTGGTCGTGCCGATATATTGGTTAGAGACCAAGAAAATAATCCGCTGCTGATTATTGAATGCAAAACAGCAGGCGATGAATTTGAAAAGGCATGGGATGAAACCCGTCAAAATGGTGGTCAGTTGTTTAGTTACGCCCACCAAGATGCTCAAACCCAATATCTCTGTCTTTACGCTTCCAGTTTCCTTGAAAGTGAATTAGATTATAAATACAAACTGATTCATCACCTTGACAACCCGCAAATTTTAGCAGAAGATACAACACTGATGCTCTTTGAAAATGCGAACAAAGCCGATGATCGCTTCGCCGTTTGGCGCGATACCTACAAATTAGAATTTACAGAAGTCGGTATTTTTGAAGAAAATATACAGGCCTACCAAATCGGCAAAGACAACTACACCCTCGCCGAGGATACTAAACCTATTGGTGCGGTTGATAAAGATCGCAAGTACCATGACTTCCGAACTATTTTAAGAAAGCACAACATTGCAAGACGCGAAAACGCGTTTGAGGTCTTGGTTAATCTGTTTCTATGCAAACTTGTTGACGAGGAAGAAAACAGAGACAACCTACAATTTTATTGGAACGGGCCCGCTTTTGACGATTACTTCGATTTCGTCGATAGACTGCAGAAGCTCTATCAAAGAGGAATGCATAAGTTTCTAAACGAAGAAATCAGCTACATCAGTAGCGACCAGATCGACGCCGCATTTTGGCCGGTCAAAAATGATCGTAATGCCACCAAGAAACAGATTCAAGCTTATTTTAGAGAGCTTAAATTTTTCTCTAATTCTGCGTTTTCCTTTCTAGACACCCATAATAAAGAGTTATTCAACAAAAACACCGCAGTTTTATCCGAAGTGGTGCAAATGTGGCAAGGATTACGACTCAAAACAGATGACCAAAATCAGTTTTTGGGGGATATGTTTGAGTTCTTTCTCGACAACGGTATTAAACAATCCGAAGGCCAATTTTTCACACCGCTGCCTATATGCAAATTTATTCTGGCATCCTTACCACTTGCTCAAAAAATTGCAGATAATCCCGAACCTATTAAAGCAATTGATTACGCCTGTGGATCGGGGCATTTCTTAAATGAATACGCCTATCAAATAAAACCATTACTTGAAGCACAAAACAAGAATATAAGCGACTACTACAGCCAAATCACTGGTATTGAAAAAGAAGATCGCTTGGCAAAAGTCGCCAAAGTAGCTGCCTATATGCATGGCCAAGAACAGATTAAGATACTGGATGCGGATGCACTCGCTGTTCACTCAGAAATTCAACGGGAGAACTTTGATATCTTAGTAGCAAATCCGCCTTTTTCCGTCGAAGGCTTTTTACAAACCTTGAGCGATGTGGATAAAGAACAGTACCAACTCATCCAAACCAGAGGTGAAAATAGCAATACCGATACGATTCAATGCTTCTTTTTAGAACGGATTCACCACTTAATGGCTCCGGATGGGGTGGTTGGTGTGATTGTTCCCTCCAGCATTTTGTCCAACACGGAGGCTATTCACAAACGTACACGTGAAATTCTGTTACAATTTTTTAATCTGGTGAGTATTGCAGAACTAGGTCAAGGTGCTTTTGGCAAGACAAGTACTAATACGGTGGTACTCTTTTTAAAACGGAAAGCAAAAATTCCAGAAAGTGCCGAACATTATCGCAATCGAGTGGAAGACTTTTTTTCTGGTGATGATCAAGCACAATATCAAGATGACGATTTAATTGAAGCCTATTGTAAATATATTGATGTCACTTATGAAGAGTACACGGAACTTTTTGCCCAAACCAGTCATGATCCACTTTCTAATCTATTGGAATACGATATTTTTAAGGACTACAGACAAGACTTCGATCAAAGCACGGAAATTAAAAAACTAAATAAATCCACTGCATTCAAGAAAAAAACGCCAACGGAACGATCTGCAGAATTGGATCAGCGTTTTATCACCTATCTACACAACAAAGAAAAAGAAAAACTTTATTACTTTATTCTCGCATACAAGCAAGAAAACAAAGTGCTGATTGTCAATGCTCCGAATACCAGCAAAGAACGAAAACAATTTTTAGGCTACGAGTGGAGCAGTGCCAAGGGGCGCGAGGGTATTAAATACGACGGAGGCGACACGGTCAATGACATTATCACTCCCTTGTTTGACCCACAAGACTTAGATAACAATACGAAAATAAATACGGCGATCAAACGCAATTTTATCGGTGAAATCACCGACTCACTGCCC
This sequence comes from Candidatus Poribacteria bacterium, assembly GCA_958295815.1. Classification (GTDB taxonomy): domain Bacteria; phylum Poribacteria; class WGA-4E; order WGA-4E; family WGA-3G; genus WGA-3G. Next base: position 4,642,214 of record OY282374.1, read on the forward strand.
GAACACTGCCATTATACTAAACTCACCAGTATGTTGAATTTCAGCCTTGTAGATTTTGATAAAATCATTAACTTAAATCCTCAGCATCAAATAGAAGAAATAGTCCAATCTATTACAAATGCTGGCTATGAAACGAAAAAATTAGGGGAGGTCGTAAATATAATAAGAGGAGTAAATTACGATAAAAATGAAGAGATAACAACACCGACCTCAAATATTATTTTGACAGCTGACAACATAACACTGGAAGGAACATTTGTAGTAAAAAAACAGATATTCTTGAATGACAGTGTAGAATTAGATGATGAAAAAAGATTGAAGGCAGGTGACATATTTATTTGTTTCTCCAGTGGAAGCAAAAAGCATGTTGGAAAAACAGCCTATATTAAACATAATACAGAATATTATGCAGGTGGATTCATGGGAATTCTGCGTAATAAAGACATTAATTCTTTAAGTAAATATTTGTTTGAGTTATTAAACATTGACATGTATAGAAATATAATTAAAAATACTAGCACCGGTTCAAATATACAAAACTTATCAAGTACACTTGAAGAAATAAAAATCCCTCTACCACCACCTGAGGTACAAAAGCAAATTGTTGGCGAATGCAATACAGTGGATAACGAAACTGACCAAGCTCGCCAAGTCATTGTCACCGCCAAACGGCAAATAGCAGAAAAGGTAAATCGTCTATGGCACGAAAGCACAAAAGATAAACTAGATAATGTTATTTGGATTAATACCAAAACTTATAACCCAACCCAAAAACCAGATAACGAATTTATATACATTGACATTGATAGTGTTGGCAAAGCGAACGGAGCTATTGATTATTCAAAACGATTAACCGGTAATAACGCTCCCTCTCGTGCTAGGAGAATAGCAAAAAATGGTAACACCATTATATCAACTGTCCGTCCATATCTAAAAGGTTTTGCCTTCATAGATACAGATGATATTGATGATTGTGTTTTTTCTACAGGTTTTGCAGTTCTTGAATCAAAAAATCCGCAATCTTTGCTTAACAAAGTAATATTTTATTTTTTCATGTACATGGATGAACTGATGCAGCAGATGAAAAATACAATGGGAAAGTCGTCTTATCCCAGCATCAATGAAAGCGATATAAAAAACTATCAAATTCCCGTCCCACCACTTAATGTGCAACAGCAGTTAGTGGCAGAAGTCGAGCAATTAGAGACAGAAATCATCCAAGCTCAAGCCGTGATTGATAACGCCACCCAACGTAAAAATGCCATTCTCACAAAATATTTATAAAAAAGGACCCCGCTATGATTGATCGTAACAAGCAAGAACAGGGACAGACAGAAGTCACTTACCAGACTCTTTCTGACTTTCTGCAAGGGACTCCCCCGAATCAATGGAGGCATATTTCAAATTTATCTGTGCCGCGAAATGTAAGTCCATACCCTAGTATTAGTGCGGAGATCAACACACCTGATTTGAAACTTCATTGTTCACCTGATTTGTGCAATGGCGTTCGCTTTTTTCGTTGCGCTGAGGTATTTTCAAGCACAGGTACGTATTTAGAAAAAAATACTACTAATTATTTGTATGTCACCTATCAATGTTCCAATTGCCAAACAACCCGAAAAGTGTATTCTTTGGCGGTGATACTTTTTGCAATTGAGCAACCCCACGGGATGTGTTGCAAGCTTGGTGAACTTCACCCATACGGCCCGCCCGTTCCTTCAAGACTTATCAAACTAATTGGCCCTGATAGAGATATTTTTCTAAAGGGGCGTAATTGCGAGAATCAGGGACTGGGTATAGGTGCTTTTACTTATTATCGACGGGTAGTGGAGAACCAAAAGAATAGGATTTTAGAGGAAATTGTCAAAGTATCTGAGAAAATCGGCGTGTCACAAGACAAAATCGATACATTAAGTCAAGCGATTAAAGAAACCCAATTCAGGAAAGCTCTTAAGATGGCAAAGGATGTCATGCCAGAAAGTCTACTGATTAATGGCCATAGCCCAATACTTTTGTTACACCACGCACTTAGTCGGGGTGTACACGAATTATCGGATGAGGAATGTCTAGAACTTGCCAGCACCGTTAGACTGGTTCTAGGCGAACTGTCTGAAAGGTTATCCGTTATCTTAAAAGACAAAGCAGAACTGACAGAAGCTATATCCACATTAATGCATCATAAAAGTATCTAACGCCAATTCTGATTGATGATTCTTCTTAAAAGGATCTACTGTTTTTGATTATACCCGGTGCGGTTAGGAAACCGCACCTACCAGACTAGAGGCTCTCTATTTTAGTTGAATCTTCAAGGGGCATTGCGTATAATTAATTCCGTTTTATTCTTCACAAGGACAAACAGGACAAAGGAAAAAGAAAAATATGAAAACACAAACAATGTATGAAAAAATATGGGAGACGCATCTTGTGCGCGCTTCCGCTGATGAGGTCCCGATTCTCTATATCGACACGCACCTCGTTCACGAAGTCACATCCCCACAAGCGTTTGAGGGACTGAGGCTCAACAACCGAAAGGTACGTCGTCCTGATCTGACGTTCGCTACGATGGATCACAACGTCCCAACAACAGATAGGTCGCTGCCTATTACCGACCTAATCGCAGCCAAGCAGATGGAAACGCTCGCTGAAAACTGCGCTGAGTTTGACATCCCACTCTACGACATCGATAGCCCTGAACAAGGGATCGTCCATGTCATCGGACCCGAACTCGGTATCACTCAACCCGGCAAGACCATCGTTTGCGGCGATAGCCATACCTCAACGCACGGCGCACTCGGCGCACTCGCCTTCGGTATCGGCACCAGCGAAATCGAGCATGTCCTCGCTACACAATGTCTCCTGCAACAAAAATCGGAGACCTTTGAGATTCGGATCGACGGCATACTACCTTACGGTGTCACTGCGAAGGATATTATCCTCTCGATTATCGGACACATCGGTATTGATGGCGGTAACGGTGCTGTGGTTGAGTTCACAGGCTCCGCTATCCGTGCCTTGAGCATTGAGGAACGGATGACCGTTTGCAACATGTCAATTGAGGCAGGCGCCCGCGCCGGTATGATCGCACCTGATGATACGACCTACGAATACCTCGCTGGCAAACGTTTTGTCCCAAAAGATGAAGCATTTGATGCCGCAGTTGAAAACTGGAAGCAGCTCCCGACTGACGAAGGTGCAACTTACGATCGGACCCTGCAACTTGACGCAGCAGAAATCGCACCGCAGGTGACGTGGGGCACGAACCCGGGTATGGTGACCGACGTAACAGGATGCGTGCCGGACCCATCGGCTATGGCGACAACCGACGAGAAAACTGCCACCGAACACGCCTTGGCATACATGGATCTCAAACCGGGTACCCCGATGACGGATATCCCCGTAGACAGAGTCTTTATTGGTAGCTGCACGAACTCCCGTATCAGTGATTTACGGGCTGCTGCAGAGGTCGCGAAGGGCAGGAAAGTCGCAGAAACTGTCAGCGCGATGGTCGTCCCAGGTTCACAGGCGGTCAAACGTCAAGCGGAAGCGGAAGGACTCGACCAGATTTTCCGAGATGCAGGCTTTGAATGGCGTGAAGCAGGTTGTAGCATGTGCCTCGGTATGAATCCAGATACCCTAATGCCGGGTCAACGCTGTGCGAGCACATCAAATCGGAATTTTGAAGGCAGACAGGGCAAAGGCGGACGCACACACCTTGTCAGTCCACAGATGGCTGCGGCAACAGCAGTCACAGGTCATTTCGTGGACATCCGAAAATTCCAATAAGTTACAGTGGTATATGACAGTGTATCTCTCATCAAGGAAACTATGGAGGTAACAATGGAGACCACCATCGTAAAAAAAATCAGGCAGCTTCCGCCCAAACTCCAAGAAGAAGTCATTGACTTCATTGATTCCCTACTATCCCAAAAAAACTCAAAACGGGAAAAAAAACCGAACTTGGAATGGATTGGCGGCTTAAAAGCGTATCGGGACCAGTATACAGCCCTTGAACTTCAGAACAAAGCCTTAGATTGGAGAAAATAAAAAATGGATGCATTCAAAGAACACGTTGGGCTTGTTGTCCCACTCGATCGGATTAATGTTGATACCGACCAAATTATCCCCAAGCAATTCCTAAAACGGATTGAGCGTACCGGCTTCGGTGAGTTTCTCTTTAACGATTGGCGTTACCTTGAAAATGGCGAGCCAAATCCAGAATTCGTGCTGAACCTACCGCGCTACGCTGGAGCGAGTATTCTTGTCGCTGGCGTGAACTTCGGTTGTGGCAGCTCCCGTGAGCATGCTCCATGGGCACTTCAACAGTACGGCTTCAAGGCGATTCTTGCCCCTTCGTTTGCCGACATCTTCCGTAACAACTGCTATAAAAATGGTATCCTCCCGATAGCCTTGCCAGCGGACGTTACCGCCTCGCTTAGTCAAGAGGCACACGACACCGAGGGATACCAGTTGATGATAGATCTTGAGCAACAATCGGTCATCTGTCCTGACGGCACGGCACACACTTTTGAAATCGGCGATTTTGAGAAGTATTGTCTGCTAAATGGACTCGATGAAATCGGTTGGACCTTGCAATTTGAGACGGATATTACCGCTTATGAAAATCGATAGGTTAGTTTTCTTAGTCGAGATCTACAGCAATCATTTTGAACATTAATCGCGGTAAAATCAAGATGGAGGTAGAAAATGGCACACTCAAAAAAGATAAGAGCGACATACAAAAATGGGGTAATTGAACCGTTAGACAAGATTAATCTTCCTGAAGGACAAGCACTTGAGGTTGAAATCAAAGCACTTCCTTCTGTTACCGCTGAACTTTCTCGCGATCAAAAGAGGGAACTGATTCAGAAAATGCGTGGTTCAATGAGAGGCACATGGGGAAATACTGTTGAAGAAATTGATGCATACATCAAGTCAGAAAGGAAATCATGGGATCGAGAATTTTAGATCTTCGTTCAGTAGATTCCCAAGTATCATCAGTGTTATTGGATACCTCCATCCTTATATATTATCTTGAAGGAATTGAGCCATATTATCTCCTAGCAGAGGAAGTATTCAATGATATTGTTGATGAAAAGATTAGAGGTGTTATCTCGGCAATATCAATAACTGAATTCTTAACTAAACCGCTTGCGGATGGAAAAGTAACAGATGTTGAACGCTTTAAACGGTTTCTCGCTTCACTATCAATTCAAGTCCTTTCAGTTACCTACGAAATAGCAGAACAAGCGGCTAAACTCCGTTCGCAATATCCAAGTGTTCAAACTGCCGATGCTCTAATTGTTGCCACAGCATTAGAGAATGATTGCAATGTATTTGTCACTAATGACAAAGATCTGAAGAAGTTAGAGGCTTTCGGGTTAACAGTAATTATACTTAACGATTTCGTCTAATTTTGCCAATAATGGAGGAAACTTAATACAATCATGATAGTTTCCTCCCCTGTTTTTAGTCCCCTATATCCACCTGTAATGCTATAGACCGAATTCCTTTCTTGGCAAATTAAGCAACCTTTTTCCGTTTCAGTCGTGTCACTGTAAATAACCCAAGTGTCACCTATTTAAGACATAGCACCCCTCCGGGGTGCGGTTGCTTAAACATACCGTTTTCTATAGACATAACACCCCTCTGGGGTGGGGAAATTGCCGGCAAATCTTGTTGACAGGTCCAAAATTTACTAGTAGCGACTTGGGTTATAAATACAATTCTACTTTCTATTACCTTAAAATTGTTTAAAATTTAGTACAAGGAGCAAAATGCCTTACAAAGCAGTTGTGTTTGATTTGTACGGCACATTGGTTGACAATTTCAGCAGCCGAGCATACGATCAAGTCCAAGAACAGATGGCAAAAACCCTCGATATTCCATACTCAAAATTCCGGCAAGTCATGTTGGAAACAATCAACGATAAATCCTCAGGTGGTTATCATGCTGTTGAAGACAATATACTTGAGATATGTCGTCGCTTAAATATTAAAGTGGATACAGCCGAAATTGAGCGGGCTGCCACTCTACATCATGAATTCTCAGAGAGCACACTCGTGATCGAGGCAAAGGTCTTAGAGGCATTAGATACACTGAAAGGTGGTGGTTTACTATTAGGACTTATCACCAATTGCAGACCGCCTATCCCATCTGTTTTCTCGCAGTTTTCGTTAGCCGAATACATCGACGTTTCCGTTTTCTCGTGTGAAGAACGGATTAGGAAACCATCGCAACGCATCTACCAGATAGCGTGTGAACGGCTGAAGGTTCAACCACAGGAGTGTCTTTATGTTGGAGATGGCAGCGGTGAAGAATTGACGGGTGCAGCAGCGGTCGGCATGCTACCCATACTAAAACGAGTCGATTTAGCGGATGTCTATGACTCACACCGACCGGAAGTAGAAAACTGGCAAGGCATCGTTATTGATGAAATCGCAGAACTGTGTGACATTGTGTCTGAGTTAGTGTGATATTAAATGATTTGTTGAGTTTTACCGCGTTCAAACTATAGTGAATTATATAATAAGTTGACACGTTTTCTGTAGGAGCGATCTCCGAATCGCGACGAAACGACCTGAGCGTCGGGAATCGGAGTTCCCTCCTACAGTGTAAAGGGGCAAAGTAATTCTAAAATCTACCATAAATACCAAGAGGAAAAAATGCCTTACAAAGCTGTAATATTCGATCTATACGGTACATTGGTTGGAAATTTCAGTCGTCAAGCGTATGATAAGGTTCAAGAGCAGATGGCAAAAATCCTCGGTGTTCCATTTCCAAAATTCTGGCAAACTATGGGAGAAACCATTAACGACAGGTCGTTAGGTGCTAACCGTTCGGTCGAAGAAAATATTATTGAAGTTTGTCGCCGTTTAGGCGTTAAACCAGATAGAACACAAATTGAAAAGATCGCCGCTTTGAGATATGAATACACGAGGCGTTCTATCATCCCTGAACGAGAGGTTCTGGAAGCATTGGGTCTGCTAAAACGCAACGGCTGGCTTATGGGACTTATTACCAACTGTAACGCCACCGTCCCAATGCTTTTTCCAGAATCTCCGTTAGCCCAATATATCAATGTCCCCGTTTTCTCTTGTGAAGAACACATCAAGAAGCCTTCACACCGCATTTATGAGATAGCGTGTGAACGACTGAAGGTCGAACCGCAAGAATGTATTTATGTTGGCGATGGGAGTAGCGAAGAATTGACGGCAGCGGCAGCGGTCGGAATGCTACCGATACTGAAACATGCCGATTTAACGGATGTCTACGATCCAGACCGACCAGAAGTAGAAAACTGGCAAGGCATCGTTATTGATGAAATCGCAGAACTGTGTGACATTGTGTCTGAGTTAGCGTAGTTATACATTGACTTAAATTAGGACTTGGAAAATGAAGACGTTACCAAACAAAATTGCTCTCAATCTTGTTGAGGAAGCAGAAGTCTCTGTCAAAGGCTTTATTGCACCGATCACATATAGCAAAAGCAACTGCCACATAGAGTGGGAGGCGTTGGCGAATTTGCGAGTTGCTGAGCCAAAAAAAGAACACTCAGTATCGGTTTTCGGAGCATTTCTTCCAGATAAACCTGTTTCGGTTGGAGATTACTGGCAGATTGACGACCAAGGCGCACTGACGTTGCTAAGGCAGCTTCAACCCAATCCGAATCTGGATATGCATATTAATATAGGAGACTCGCGTGGATTGTGGGCATGCCTACGCGCTTACAATGACGCGTTCGCCGAGATTGTGTTCCGCATCCACGCGGAATTTGCCTTAACAGACGGTTGGTTCACACCCTCTCAGTTTGCCGGACAACTGGTTATCGACCGAATAAAAAAGCGGATCGCGTTTTTTCAGATGCGCGTTCCTGAAGGCACACTGTTCGATGTCAACTGGAAAAAACACAAAGACCGACTTGGCTTTAGTGAGGATCCTTATTTTAGTACAGATGGCGGCATTTGCCCGCAAATCGAACTCCGGACGGAAATACAAGCCTCAAATTCTGAATTCGCCGAACATATCACCCAAGAAGAAGCGGATCGGACGCTTATACAACGTTTCTACAAATCACAACAAATTAACTGGGTCCCACTCGAAGAGGCACTGGAAATAGCAGAAATACAACAAAAACCGATTCATGCGATCTCCATAGATGGACCACTCGCGGATGAGGCGTGCTGAGGGAGCGGCAAGAACTTGAGGGCAGTTGTCCTTTCCGACGAACGAATCATCGAATTTCTAAACGAAAATTTCATCAGCACATGGGTGCGTAATACCGATTTGAGACGGTTGCGGGATTCCGAAGGATTGGGCGGAATGCTGGCGTTGGCACGCACATTCGTTAGCAACAAATGGTGGAGAGGTCCAGTAGACGCCTGGATTATTTCGCCTGAACTTGAAGCGATAGGTCATGTAGCAGTTAATGAATACCTTGGAAACAACCGTCGTGAAGACGGAACTTTGGAGAGTCAGAATTACCACCTATTCCTCGCGGACGCCTTAGAAGGAAAGCTCCCTGGATTCGGTAATATTGTGCTTACGCCTGATCAGCCGTCACAACAGATATTGGATGTTTTTCGGACCCCAGAACATGGTCATCAAGACTACACGGTGGTCGTAATTGATACCACAGCATTTGAAAGCAGTGGCACACTCACTATCGACATTGAGGTGGGCAGTGAAAAGGCATATGGGGCATTCCATCTGCTTGATGCTGACCATAAACTTACCTATGATACTGTTCATAAACGTCCCGAAGGCATAACGCTTGATGAATCATACGACATAGGCTGGTTCGATCCCGGTGAAATCGGGCAAATGACGCATCGTTTTGAGCGAGGACAAATCTTCAAATTGGCTGCTATGGGATGGGCATCTAACGAAAAAGGAAGTGTTAATGCTTTTCAGGCAAGAATTTCTGTAGAGGAAAATTAAAATGGAAACGTCAGAAAATAAAATCCCCCTTAATCTTGACAGCAACGCGGAAGTCATCGTCAAAGGCTTCATCGCACCGATTGAATATACACAATACGATTTCCATGTAAAATGGGACGCTTTAGCAAATCTGCGAGTTGCCGAGCGAGAAAAACGGCATGATGCCTCAATTTTTAGCGACTTCCTTCCTAAGGAACCCGTTTCAGTGGGAACTCCTTGGGAGATTGAGCACGCCGGTGTTCTTGAACTGCTGAAGCAACTTCATCCGAGTCCATCTCTGGGTATGGGTTGGGATCTGTCCGATAGAAGTGAATCTCAGGGATTGTGGGCATGCCTCCGTGCCTATAACGATGAATTCGCTGATATTGTGTTCCGCATCCATGCACAATTTGCCCTAAAGGATGGTTGGTTTACGCCTTCCCAGTTTACGGGGCATCTTGTTATTGATAGAACTAAAAGATCGGTTGCCTGCTTTCAGATGTACGTTCCTAACGGCACCCTAAACTTTGACGCTTGGTGGAAGACTGATCCAGAGGCGGAGGGTCATATTACGGATTGCGGCTTCTGCCCGAAAATGGAACTCCGTACCGGGATAGAAGAGGTCATGCAAAACACAGAATTTTCGGAATCCATTACACAAGAAGAAGTGGATCACAAATTGATTCTCTGTTTCTACAAATCGCAGCAAATTAATTGGGTATCGCTCGAAGAAGCGTTGGAGATGGCACCGGCGCAACAGAAACCGATTCATGCCATTTCAATAGATGGACCGCTCTTCGACGAATCCTGCTGAGGGAGTGGCAAGGGCTTGAGGGCAGGTGTCCTCTCTAAAAGTGAAATTATTGAATTTTTGAAGAAAAATTTTATTAGCACATGGGTACCCAACTGCGAATTAGGACGCATTCACAGTTTGCGGGAACCGATTGCTAAAAGACGAGAACGCGAGGGTAAGAACTTTGACACAACACACCCTTTAGCACAAGCGATTATCAAGGGGTGGAAGACCGGAGCAAAGAAAGGTTCACCGGTAGATTGCTTCGTTATATCGCCAGACTTTGAATTGATGGGTAGGCAACTCGTCAACGATCTCCGAGAAGACAGTGAGAGCAGGGGACTCCAAACGGATGCGTATTACTTCACATTTCTCAAAGAGTCGTTAGAAGGAAAACAACCTGGATTGGGGAACATTATTCTCACCAGTGAGCATCCTTCGCAAAAGGTATTAGATACTTTTCGGACACCAATATGTGGTCATCATGATTACACCATTGTCGTGATTGATACGAGAGCCTTTGAGAACGGTGGTACGCTTACCATTGATATTGAACTCGGCAGGGGAGATAGTGATGGTTCATTTTATCTGATTAATGGTGACACAGAATTTCCCACAATAGAAGGAATACCTCGTGAAGATTTGCTTGCTTCGGCATGGAGTGAATCCGGCGAGACGGGGCAAATTAAGCATCGTTTTGACCAAGGTCAACTTTTTAAGTTGGGTGTTATCGGACAAGACTGGGACAAAGAGGAAGTGTTCGTCAATGCTTTTCAGGCAAGAATTTCTGTAGAGGAAAATCAAAATGGAAACACTAAAAAATAAAATCACTCTCAACCTTAATAGGGACGCAGAAGTCAGCGTCAAAGGCTTCATTGCACCGTTTGAATACTCTTCATCCGACTTCCACGTAGAGTGGGATGAACTGGCGAATCTGCAGGTTGCTGAACCCGAAAAGAAGTATCCAGCGTCCGTTTTTCAAGATTTCCTTCCATCAGAATCCGTTTCGGTGGGTGAATGCTGGCAGGTCCAAGAAGAAGGCGCGCTTACGTTGCTGCGACAACTCTCTCCGCAGCCACAAATGAAGCTGCACATTAATTCAGGGAATACGCATGCGTTGTGGGGATGTCTACGCGCTTACAATAATGAATTCGCCGAGATTCTGTTCCGTATCCACGGGCAATTTGTCATGGAGCGCGGTTGGTTGACGCCTTCACAGTTCGCTGGACATCTCGTTATTGACCGACTTCAAGAGAAAGTCGTCTCCTTCAAGATGTACGTCCCTGAAGCTACCGTACTGAACTTTGATATCGGTTGGACACAAGAAGATGGAAATACTTACGCCGATATGGGCTTATGTCCGCAAATGGAACTCTCTGCTGGCACACAACCTCAGAATTCCGAATTTGTCGCGTCAATCACGCAAGAAGAAGCGGAACGCGCACTGGCGTTGCAGTTCTACAAGTTCCAGCAAATTAACTGGGTATCACTTGAGGAAGCGTTGAAAATAGCACCCGCAGAACAGAAACCGGTTCATGCTATTTCCGTAGATGGACCGCTCGCTGATGAAGCCTGCTGAGGGAGTGGCAAAAGCTTGAGGGCAGGTGAGCTCTCCGACAACCGAGTTATTAAATTCTTGAACGAAAATTTTATCAACACCTGGGTAACCAACGCCGAATTAGGGCGGATAGTTAGTTTGATAGAACCAATCGCTAAGAAACGCGAGCGTGAGGGTAAGACCTTCGACACAACACATCCTTTGGCACAAGCAATTATGAAAGGCTGGGAACAAGGGTCACCAGTGGATTGTTTAGTTATCTCGCATGAATTCGAATTAATGGGTAGCCTCGACTATAATGAATTCTTCGAAAACTTGGGAGAATTTGATGACGACGCAGAACTTTATCTGCTATTTTTCAAGGAAACCTTAGAAGGAAAACGTCCCGGATTGAACGATCTTATCCTGACCCGTGAAGAGCCCTCGCAGGAGGTGGTAGACACTTTTTCTGCCCCGGTGCTGGCACATCAAGACTATACTGTTATCGTCATCGACACCACAGCGTTTGAAGCGGGTGGCACGCTCAATATTGACATTCAAGTCGGTAGAGACAAGGCAATCGGGATATTCCACCTGCTTGACGAAAACAAAAAACTGCCAACGGAAAAAGTTCCTGATGGCATTGATGCCACAGCATGGCACAACCAAGAAAGCGATGAATATAAGAAAGCACTGGGGGCACTTACCAGGGTATGGGGTATATTTCCACGTAAGAGTGGACGAATTACGTACCATTTTGATCAGGGACAACGCTTTAAATTGTGTGCTACCGGGGATCAATGGGGTGGACCAGGGACTATAAACGCTTTTCAGGCAAAAATTTCTGTAGAGGAAAACGAAAACGCCACCGAATAATGTACCCCTCATCTGAACAATCAGGTTAATAGCTAACATCCGACATCCGTACGAACTGGTATCCGTCTCGTTTAAGTGCCGTGATGATTCGGTCTGTCGCCTCAATCGTTCCAGAACGATCCGCATGTGCATTTTCCGCTTTCCCATCGTGTAGCACAACGATCGAACCCGGCTTTACTTTTCGCAACACCGTTTTAGTGATCCTGTCAGGGTTCTGCGTTGTCCAATCCCAACTCCATACATCGCAGCTAATGTGTGCTCTATCCCCTTTCGCGAGGACCCACGCCACTGGCAGAAACCTTGTCAATACCGGTGCCCGAAACACAATCGCACCCTTAACACCAACCTGCCGGAGAAGTTCGTCTGTGCGTTTAATCTCTCGTTTGACCGAAGTCGGTGGCAAGAAACCCAACAACGGATGACTATAAGAATGATTACCGACTTGGTGTCCCTCAGCGATAACGCGGCGCGCCGTTTCAGGATGCTTTTCAATCCGATTCCCAATGAGAAAAAAGGTGGCTTTGACATCGTGTTTGGCGAGGACATCCAGCAACCGCTCGGTATAAGGCGGACTCGGTCCATCATCGAAGGTGAGTGCGACAATCCGCTGGTCTGTGTTTATGCGAACAATATTCTTTCCGAAAGGCGGTTTAAAGAAAACCCACAACAGTGCCGCAGCCGCCAATCCTGACACAGCGGTGATTATTGATTTCATGATGCTATCCTTATTATGGTAGATTTTAGAATTACTTAGACACTCTGCATCGCCGAGGCACGGAGACCTCGCCGAACAGAGGAGCTCTGTTATTGGGTTTATGGATGGCAGACGTGTCTATTTATTTTTAGGATTCACCATAGATTGATTTTCCTTGATGGTTCTCGTCGAACATGCTATTATCTTCACAATTAGCCGTGAACAAGCAATAACGGCTGCTTGCTGATCTTAAGCGAGAACAATTAAGTCATCAACTATCTCATTTCACGCTTAGTGTATAGTTAAAAATATGAAAATTCGTTCTATTAATGCTTATCAAGTTGACCTTCCGCTCCATGAAGGCAGTTATAACTGGTCGGGTGGAAAATCTGTATCCGTCTTTGACAGTACCATCGTCTCAATTGAAACGGATGAAGGCATCACGGGTTACGGTGAGGTGTGTCCGTTGGGGCCGTTTTACCTACCTGCCTATGCGACAGGCACCCGCACTGGTATTGCTGAACTCGCACCACACCTCATCGGCGAAGACCCGACGCAACTGCTTCCGCTCAATCAACGCATGGATATTGCCCTCAAGGGACACCCGTATGTGAAATCTGGAATTGATATTGCGTGCTGGGATATTCTTGGTAAGGCTGCGAACCAATCCGTTTGTACGCTCCTCGGTGGGAGGTATGGAGAAGATTTCATGCTCTACCGTGCGATCTCTCAGCAATCTCCTGACGAGATGGCGGCAAAGGTTGCGACCTACCGTGCTGAAGGGTACCGCAAATTCCAGTTGAAAGTCGGTAGTGACCCAAACACCGATATTGAACGTATCCGAGCAGTTGCCGAATTGATGCAACCCGGAGATGTGCTCATTGCGGATGCGAATACCGGATGGTTGATGCACCAAGCCGCTCGCGTCGTTCGAGGCGTGCGCGATGTGGATGTCTACATTGAGCAACCCTGTCTCTCTTATGAAGAATGCCTCGCCATTCGTCAGCGAACAGATCACCCGTTTGTCCTCGACGAGACAATTGACAGTATCCACGCGTTGCTACGCGGTCATGCAGACCGTGGGATGGATGTTGTTAACATTAAGATAAGCAAATTCGGCGGACTGACCAAAGCGAAACTCGCCAGAGATTTATGCGTTGAACTTGGCGTTGCGATGACGATTGAAGATAGTTGGGGTGGCGACATTACAACCGCCGCGATTGCCCATCTTGCCCACAGTACCCCGCCAGAATTCCTTTTCACAGCGACCGATTTCAACAGTTATGTCACCGTTAGCACGGCGGATGGTGCCCCGCAACGCGTCAACGGTAGAATGGCAGCCTCAACGCAACCCGGCTTGGGAACTATCCCCAATATGGATGTGTTAGGTGAAACAGTAGTTCACGTGGAATAATTTTTTAAACGATTGCCTTTGAGCTGCTGCGTCCTACGTCCTTGCAGATTTCTGATCGTTAAGAAACCATTCATAACCTAAAACAGGTTCTTTAAGAATCCTACATCGGTGTCAACCAAGGAAACACCGCCCAGATTTAATGGATAAAAAAATCAGAATCCTCTCAGCTGCCGATGTCCGAGCAGCCCTACCGATGCCCAAAGCGATTGATGCCATGCGGCACGCCTACGGTCAACTTTCAGCAGGCAAGGTGACTGCACCGCCACGACAACACATCTCCACTGAGAAAGGCGTTACGCTCATAATGCCTGCCCATTTGCCTGAACGTAATGAATTTGGAATCAAAGTTGTTTCGGTCTATGACGATAATCCAAATCTTGACCTACCTCGCATCACCGCAACAGTCTTAGTCCTCGATCCAGCAACAGGATCACCGAAAGCCTTCATGGACGGGAGTAGTCTCACCGCTATCCGAACCGGAGCCGGTGGTGGCGTAGCGGCAGACCTACTTGCCCGTCATGACGCAAAAACAGTCGGACTCTTCGGAGCAGGTGTGCAGGCGAGGGCACAATTGCCAGCAGTGATGGCGGTCAGAGACATCGCATGTGTTAATCTTATCAGTCGCACAGAAGCCTCGGCACAACAACTCGCTGCTGAGATTTCGGGGTGGACAGATGCCCCTGAAGTCAATCTTGTATCAAGTCCACAGAAAGCGGTGGAGGACGCTGATATTGTTCTATGTGCGACGACATCAGCAACCCCACTTTTTGATGGAAACGATCTACGACCAGGGACACACATCACAGCCGTTGGCACGTTCGTCCCAGAAAAACGGGAAGTCGATACAACGACAATAAGACGATCACACCGAATTGTGGTTGATTCGCGTGAAGCCTGCTTAGAGGAGGCGGGAGACCTGATTATTCCGAACGCTGAAATTGACGCTGAAATCGGCGAAATCGTCAACGGCAACAAACCCGGACGGCAGTCAGATGATGAAATCACATTTTTCAAATCGGTAGGTGTGGCGGTGCAAGATGCAGTCGCAGGTGCAGCAGTCCTCGCGGAGGCAGAGGCAAAAGGGTTAGGCATCATAGTTGAATTAGTTTTTTAACTATTAAATCTGGTCACCGTTCCACTACGTTTCACGGTGATTCTTAGTGAACTCCAACTGAGACGATGCTATGAACGTCTTCTTTTTTTCTTTCAATACCCGGCGGACCTCTGGTAGATTCCACCACGGAACATAAGGATACTCGTGGTGTTCCCAGTGGTAGCCGAAATGATAACAGGTGATAAACGACCAGAATGTTGAATAAGCATTGCTCCGCGCTCGATGCGGGTCATCGTATCCATCTTTCGGTGTCCGGTGTGGCAGATATGTGCCGAAATAAAACAGTTGTAGCGTGCTTAGCAATGCGGGAGCGACCCAGAACAGTATCAGGTTGAGCGTCGGGATTCCCAAAACATATTCCATAATTTGAAAGACAATTGCCATACCGACGATCTGTTGCCAGCTGAGGTATTCTTTCATGAAACGGAGATACCACGCCAAGAAACCGGTATGTTCTCCATCGTGAAAATCTGGATCCGCATCGCTTGCGGGTGTCCGATGGTGTGCCCAGTGCTTCTCTAATAATTTGCGATATGAAAACAACGCGTATAACCCAACAGCGATTGCTCCGATTATATTATTCACTCGCGGGCGCGCCTGATAAACTGAGCCGTGCATCGCGTCGTGCGCTGTGATGAAAAGACCGGTATAGAGAAAGGTCTGGCAAAGTATACCAAACAGTATCAGGATAATGTTGGCTTGAGCAACATTGCGTGTGAGCAAAATTGAGAGACTCAATCCCCACAGACCGATAATCGCTAACGCAATGAATAAACCCTTGTTAGTTGACTTCATATGTATTTTAAGTCCACAAGTCCGAAATAAACGAGTTGCGCAAAATAGAAGTGAAACGCGATCCGAGGCGATGATCGGGAAAATAAGCCAATTTTTATACCAATTATCGCGAAGATGAAACTCAATCCGAACCACGCCAGATAGTTCTGCAGGGGAATACGGTTGTCCATCCACGTCCAATAGCCTAACATTCCTGCTGCGGGTTCCATAAACAGGTCGAAACAGACCATTAACGATGCCACACACAACGCCAACTTAATGCTACTTTTTGCTACCGATTTCGGTGTAATCCTTTGAACGACAGCAACTGAGGCGATAAGCATTACAAACCACGCGCACCCAATAGAGATAGGAACACCATCAATAGACGGACGCAGTGTCTGTCCGTACACATATGCCCCAAAAATCTGTCCTGTCCGAACGCCAACCCATTCAACTCCGAAACTACCTACAATAACGCCTATACTCCAGAGAACAAACTTTCGTCTTTCTTGCCGTGGATATATCCGCCAGCACTCACAAAATAGCCAAAGCCCTAAGCCAAACATCATCGGCGAAGCAAGGACTCGCATGGTTTCTTGGAAAACACCGAGTATATGCCACAACCCACCCGCTCCTAAAAGTAGATAAAGCACACCTATTTTCAGTTTACTCACTTACTTACCTGCATGTCGATCTGTCGCCCTTTCCACTGTAAGCGACCGCGTTTAACTTGGTAGAATGAATTGATACCAATCAACAAAGTAACCAAAACACCGAGTGGATGCAAAACTGCACTTATAAAGAACGGATGCTTGTATTTGAGTGCCAATATAACACGCATTGTGACGTTCATAAAAATAGCAGCGAACGATAATTTTGTAAATGGCGTAAACCAGACAGCGATATAGGGCAAGACGCACATTGTAAACAGCACAAGCGTTAGGATAAAAAATGGGATTGTCTTGTAGCGGACCAACCCAAAAAGATTTTTGGAAAATCCGCTCCATACCTCACTGAACGACTGATACATCCTACAACACACCACGCCAGTGCCAGCCGAGGTCAAGATTCTGATACCCTTCCTTTTTGCCAATCGGCTTAACTCAACATCTTCAACAATCTGATTTGATACCGCTTGATGTCCACCAATCTGTTGATATGCCCCGCGGGTGAATGCCATCCACAGGCCACTCGCTGCAGCAAGCGAAGGCGAACGACTGACATATGTTAGCCATAACGGAAGTCCGGCGTAAACGAACATGTCAACCACCGGCACCACGAGTTTTTCTGCTAAAGTTACTGTCACTTTTTCTGGAAACGCCGACAATAACCCCAGTTTAAACTTCTGCATGTAGGCAACAGTGCTCGCAATGGCGTTCGGCGCAGGACGATTATCCGCATCAGTGAAAATAAGGAACTCGCCATCTGCGTGCTGGCTTAATTGATGGCACGCCCAATTTTTCCCCATCCAGCCCGATGGTAGTGGTTTACCTCGAATTGCTTGAACTTCAGGATAGCGTTGGCTGAACTGTTCGATGATGGTTCCCGTGTTATCAGTCGATTGATCATCGAGAACACGAATCTCAAAATTGTCGTACTGTTGCGCCAGAAACCCCTCGATACAAGCACCGATATTAGTTTCCTCGTTGCGAGCGGGGATCAGTACCGAAATGCGCGGATGGTTCTGGCATTCGTCTGCATTCTTGAGCATTGGCGCAGTAGCGGCATTAAACAGCGTGACAACTAAAACAATCGCCAGCAAGCCGATGGTGATAAACATCAATATAACCAAATCACTGCCCTACCTTTAGCGAATAGCCATCAAAGCAAATTTTGCCCCTCTTCTCGACGAAGGATTCGCAATGCCAAGTCATCCAATAAATCACTCTCTGTTTTTTCGAGCCAGTCCATCCCATGAAATGTATCTGCGTCAAACGAATTGACTTCCCCGAAAAGAAAAAATACTTCAGGACGTTTCTCACCAAGGAACTCGGTACGCATTGCCAAGGGAAGCACTGCTATCGGTTTTCCGTATTTCCGTAAAATCCACTCAACACCACGCTTGTAGTCGAGTGGACGCGTGTGCCACGGTAAGAGTTGTCCTTGTGGAAAAACGGAGACAAGCGGGGTCTTCTGATTTAGCAACCCAACGGTATATTCCAGCGATTCAACGATGCCTTGCCGATGCTTCGGTTCAATCGAATAAGCTCCGATCTTCGCAAAGAATCTGTATTTACGTAGCTGCTCCTCCAACATCATCAGATAGGCGGTTCGTCGAAAAATCCGTTTGTTGAGCAGATAAACAAAGAATCCGTCCCACCACGTACTGTGATTCGGCAGCAACAACAACGGTAAATGCGTCGGAATTTTCGGCACTGTCCCTAAAACCTGAATCGTGTGAAAATGCCGCTTGAATAACCACGTGAGATACGGCTGGAAGATGAGGTCCGCCCATAGACGGTGTTGTGCCTGAATCATTTATGTATGATTCCAGAGTGAACTGGGAATAATTTTTCTTGTGCCGATAGAACCTTTGTACGGAGTCCCTCGTGTAGCAAAATCCCAAATTTTTGAATTGATGGCACAAAAACGCGACCTAAGAACGGGTTGTAGTCACGGGCTTCGATTTTTCTTAAGATACCACGGTAAATTTTAGCAGCTGAATAGATCGCATACTGTGAGTCCGTGTTAAGCAAGGAAATTCCAGGTATTGCTTCAGTATAATAGCGATCTGCGCGTTCAACTTGAAATTTTATAAGGGCTTTTAATTGAGAGGTCATTTTCTCTTCCAAGATGTCTTGCTCCGATACGCCAAATTGCACCAAATCCGTCTGTGGCAGATAGATGCGTCCCATCTCTTTATCCTCTTTGATGTCTCGTAGAATATTCGTCAGCTGCATGGCAATGCCGAGTTGTTTGGCGTAATCAAATGCCAGATCATCCTTATAGCCAAGAACATGCGTCATCATTAAGCCAACAACAGCAGCAACCCGATAACAGAAAAGAGAGAGGTCATCAAACGTTTTGTACCGCGTCCGCTGGACATCCATAGCAACACCTTGGAGTAGATCAAGGGGATATGCAATAGGAATCCCATAAGACTTAGCGACAAGAATGAATGCACGTATGACCGGGTGTTCGGACTCACCGGTATCGTAGGCAATTTGCAATTCTTCCGCCACGAATTGAATTTCTCTGAGAATTTCCGCATTAGTTCTTTGGCGCGGAACATCAATCAGATTGTCGCAATGTCGGCAGAATCCGTACAAGGCGTATGTCGCCCAACGTTGCTCACTGGGTAGCATACGTGCAGAGTAATAAAAACTCTTTGAATAATACGCAGTTATCCTACGAGCATGCTCAAAAGCGGCGCGATCTTCGTCTGCTGGTTTCCACAACTTCATGGTATTTCCTCCTCTTGGAAGGATTTTTGAAAACTGAACATTAAAACTATTCTACTAAATCCTCAACAACCAATTTCACCGTCGTTTCAGCTGTCAGTAGAACGCCCGGCACCCCAGCACCTGGATGCGTGTTTGCTCCTACAAAGTAGAGATTTTTTATGTCTTCACTCCGGTTGTGGGGTCGAAAATACGCTGTCTGCGTTAGTTTCGGTTCAACGCCCCACGCACTGCCGAGATAGTTGTTCCGTTGCCTCTCGAAATCGAAAGGTGTAAACGTTTCAAGCACCTCAATCGAGCGTCTCAAATCTGTCAGTCCGAAGTCTTCCTCCAAAAACTTCAACACTTTGTCGGTATACGTTTGTTTTGTCTTCTTCCAGTTGATACCACTCTCCAAATTCGGCACGGGAATCAGCACGTACATGCTCTCACAACCATCGGGTGCCATCATTGGATCGGTTTGCGACGGGATGTGCAGATACATTGAAAAATCGTTTGGAAGAATTTTATTATCAAAAACGTCATCCACTAATCCCTTGTATCTTTCAGAAAGGATAAGCGTATGATGCTTTAGTTTCGGATATTTTTTATTAACACCTAAATAGAGTAGAAATGCACTCATTGAATATTGCATTTTTTTCAGTCTTCCGATAGACCATTTCTTACGGTGTTCCGATTTAACCAGGCTTCCGTAGGTGTGCACGAGATCGGCATTGGAAACAACTCCATCAGCTTCGTAAAATTGTCCTTTTGCCAGAACTCCTTTTACTTTCCGATTTCTAACAAGGATATGTTCTACCTCTGTATCGGTCTCAACGGTTCCACCAAGTTTCTTGAAAACCTTTTCTAATGCTCGAACGAGGCTATACATGCCCCCTTTGCAGAACCAGACCCCTCCAGTCTTCTCAAGATACGGAATCATGAGGTAAACCGCCGGTGCCCGGAAAGGATTCCCACCTATGAACAGTGGGTGAAACGAAAAGGTGAAACAGTGACGCGGATCCTCAAAATACCTTTTAACGAAGTCATAAGCGGGCATCAACGCTCGAAGCCTTAGCGCTCGCGGCAGAAAGCCGAGCATTGTCGGTAAATCAAATGGCGTCGAACCGAGTCCGTCCGTAATGACAGCATCGTAGAGTTGACGGGTATGCGCCATAAAACGGTCATAGTTGGCAGCGTCAGCCTCACTGAACCGTGCCATCTGCTGTTTCATCCGCTCGCTGTCATCGGTATAGTCAAGCGATGAACCGTCATGAAAGTAGATACGATAAAATGGATCGAGTTT
Source organism: Candidatus Poribacteria bacterium (assembly GCA_958295815.1). Classification (GTDB taxonomy): domain Bacteria; phylum Poribacteria; class WGA-4E; order WGA-4E; family WGA-3G; genus WGA-3G. Next base: position 4,663,021 of record OY282374.1, read on the forward strand.
TATCAAATCAAGGTAATCTTCCATCCGCGCGCCAGCACAGGCAAATACACGCTCTATCAAGTCAGGGGCAGTGATAATCGAGGGTCCCATGTCGAAAGTGTAGCCGTCCTTAACTAACTGGTAGGCATGACCCCCAACTTTCGCATTTTTCTCCAAGATTGTGACTTGCATGCCTTGCGCTTGTAAGCGGATCGCTGCGGCGAGACCACCAAATCCTGAGCCGATGATGACTATTTTCCGTTTCATATTTGTACTCCGATCAGCGAAATTGCGAGGATGGCATTAATTCCTTAAGACATGTGCCGTTTGAGTATCTTTTAACTCCGATTAAGTTTGTTGGTTTACGGAGTAATTCGGGGTTAGAAACCCCTCCCACAATGTGAAAATCATTTCAAATGCTTTGTTGAAATGTCCAAAAGGGGTTAGAAACCCCTCCCACAATGTGAAAATCATTTCAAATGCTTTGTTGAAATGTCCAAAACTTGTTAGTAGCAACTGGGGTTACGTGACATAAAAATTTAAATCTTCGATTGGTGATCTTCAGCAATTAACGTCGCCGCCATCTTCCCTGACAACATAACCAATGGAACTCCGCCACCCGGATGTACCGAACCACCAGCGAAATAAAGTCTATCAAGCGTGCGACTTCGATTCGGGACCCGTTTGAATGCAGTGGTTTTACTGTTCGATGATATGCCGTAGATGCTCCCTTGATTGCTGGCGTAAAGTTCGGAAAAATCTTCTGGTGTATAGACCTGCTCGACGTCAATGCGATCAGCGATGTCAAGACCAATTCGTTTTAATTTATCCAGAACAACTGTTCGCATCCTGTCTTTCTCTTTCCCCCACATCTGTCCGGGTGCAAGATACGGCATGTTCAACAACACAAACCAATTTTCTCCATCAGTTGGCGCATGTTCGGCATCCGTCTTACTCGTTATGGCAATGTAGATCGTCGGCTCATCTGGTACTTGCTGGTGTTTGAAAATCTGCTTAAACTCTGTATCATAGTCGCTGGAAAAGACAATGTTGTGGTGCGCTAACTCCGGGTACTTGGCTCTAACACCCCAGAGAAATACCATTCCTGACAACGACGGCTCCAATCGGTTTAATCTTTGGCGTTGCTGCTGATGTCCACCAATTAATTCGTCGTGTGTGACAACCGCGTCAGCACCACATAGGACGTAATCTGCTGTAACCTTTTCCCCGTTCACCTGTACACCATAGACACGTTTGTCATCGTGGCAGATTTTTTCAACTTTTGCCGATGCATGGATCTGAACACCCAACTCGGACGCTACTACTGATAGCGCATCAACCAGACGATATATCCCACCTTTAATGTAGTATCCCCCCAATCCATACTCAACATACGGGATTATGTTAAGAGTTGCCGGTGCCTGAAATGGATCTGAACCGTTGTAAGTGGCATAGCGATCAAAGAGTTGAATGAGCCGTGGATCCGAGAAAAAATGTGATACACTCTGGTGTACTGTCCGAAACGGATCAATCTGATGGAGTCTAAATAGCGTCCGAAAATGTCGAAGTTTCATGAGCTTCTTGAATTCATGAATCGGTGTGAACATAAAGATTTCGGCTGTTAAGTCATGAATCCGTTCCGCATATTTCAAGAAACGTTCATACGCCTCCGCATCATCGGGTGAAAGCTGCTCAATCGCAAGTTTCATCTTGGCTTCATCTGCACTTGCATCCATCATTGAGCCGTCTGCAAAGAAGTATCGGCATATCGGGTCAATTGGCACAAAATCAAGATAATCCGATCGCGTGAAGCCAGCAAAACTGAATAACTCATCAATCACAAACGGCATTGTCAACAGTGATGCTCCGGTATCAAATCGGTAGTTTTCCAAGACGACCTCGTTCACCTTTCCGCCGATTTTCGGATTTTTCTCAAATAATTGCACAGAGAATCCGAGTCGAGCGAGGCGAATCGCACCACTGAGCGCACCAAGTCCACCACCAATGACCGCTACCCTTTTATTCTCCATACCGAGTTGTCCTCAGTCGTTCATAGAGCATTGTGTTAAAAAGTATCAATGTGAATCCGTATCCGAAATCCTCAAGCGGAATTGTCAAAACCCGGTAGCCAATCTGATACGCTTCACCATACAGGACAACCGGTCGCGCCGTGAGGTAACCATTGAACACCAAAATCAAAACAGAGACAATTCCGAGATAGAGATAGGTCTTCGGTTGTAGAAGCAGATCAACCCCCAATAACGTATCCGCCAGTCCGACGAGTCCCAAGCAAAATATGACCAGTCCCGTGTACTGCCTACCCGTACTGAAAACCCATACACCGACCGGCAGTGCAGCATATAAAACTGCTCTGACGTACCTAAGAGGTTTTAGCTGGATCAACCAACTATCGGCATGCGGTAGTGTCTCCCACACCAATAAACATCCGAATGGAACCGTGATGAAAAAGAGCCACTCCCCAATTGGCAAACCTAACAATCGAAAATCAAGTGTATACGCCTCATTGAACCACCAATGCGAATCGGCAACAATGGCATCCCATATAATATACGGGATCATGACAATTCCACTCACGAGTAGTTTCAATCGCCAACGCGAAACGTGTCTAATCCGACGACTGAATTCGGATACGACAGGTCCGGCAATAATAACGAGATTAAACAGAAGGTACTCAACTTTCATTGTTGCGTGTCTGGATGCTCGGATTCCAATTTGTCTTTGAATGTCTGAAGATATACTTTCTCATCAGGCGTCAGTTTCGCATTCTCAAGCAAGAACGTAATGATATTTACGACTAATTTCGGCGGATATGTATGCCCATGTGACGGCAGTTGTTTGATAATCTCTTTAAAACCTTGCTGGGCATCGTCCCCGCGTTGGAAGAAGAACGGCAGATGGTAACAGGCTGATCCATGAATGAACAGTGCTTCAATATCGTCTGGAACTTTCTGCAAGCCACTATCCATGATTGCTAAACCACGCTTTGTCAACTTGAGTTTGGTGTGCGGAAAAAAGGCGTGCTTCCCTTTGAGAGCGACAAGCGTACCGATGTAGACCTCTGCGCGCCCAGCGTATTTCGGTGCTTCTCGCGCAATCTGTTCAAAAAGTTTGATCGCTGGCTCAATCTGCTTCTTGTCTTCAACGGAAGCATAAAATTTTTCCCGCGCTTGCTGGAGCATCTCTTCCACAGACGTATAAGCCGTAACGCCAGTAACACACAAGAAAAAAAGTAGTGCTAATATCAAGTTTACCTGAATAAATTGATTAAGTTTCATTGCAAAAAGTGATTTTTTGGGACTGTGTAACAACACGATCCAGCGTCAGTTTGAACCAGTAAGTGTAATCTTCAGGATTTTCCTGAACATCCTGTTGCAAAGTATCTACGTTTATCCACTTCCAATCATCAACTTCGTTCGGATTCGGGGTAGGTTGACCGTTATAGTGTCCAACAAAAACATGGTCGAGTTCGTGTTCAAATAGGCTATTGTCGAGTTGGATGTGATAAATAAAATTGAAAAGTCCAGTCAACTCACAATCGAAACCCATTTCCTCATTGAGCCGCCGTCTCGCCGCGTGATAATAACTTTCGCCGGGACGTGGATGACTACAGCAGGTATTCGTCCACAATCCACCAGAGTGATATTTCGTTCGCGCTCGTCTCTGAAGCAATAATTCGCCTATAGCGTTAAAGATAAAAATCGAAAACGCGCTGTGTAATCTACCTTCACGATGTGCTTGTATCTTTTCTTGTGTCCCGATTTCTCGTCCCATTCGGTCCACGAGTATTACGTGTTCTTGCATCAGTTATATTTTATTCCCTTCTATAGGTTGTGGTTCATAAACCGATCTGCCGTCTAACCGCGATTGATACGATTTTTCAGGTTAAATTGGGATATGAATCACTATGTGTCATATTATTATATTGTCTATATTATGTCAATAATAATTTATACAATTTTAATTCTGTATAGAAATTATGGAGTACCATAGAATGAGACCGCTCAATCAGAATTCACTTTAAATAACGCCAGTTTGAAAAAAAATATCAGAAGCCAAGACCAACGCATATTGAGCAAAAAAGCAATAAATCCACCCAGAATGAGGAATTTTTTAGGGATCTAACCCCCTAAATCCCCCTTATCAGGGGGACTTTAATCGGAAATGCGCCTACTCTAAATATTTATCAAACTCACGTTTAAATAGGCAATTCACAACAAAATTAAGATCCCTTCTTCGTATAATTCTGAAACTTAGCCAGAAATAATTTATTGACAAATCATATACATAATGGTATATTAAATAGTGATATTTAGATGTAAAAACGTAAGTATTCACGATTCGGTTTACAATTGCCGAGTGAATCCGTGTGGTGGGATTGATTTAATGGAAAAAATAAACAAGGAAAAGATTGATGACGGATGAACACAAATATGGTATTAAAACCGTTGCTATTCAGACGGGATTAACACAATTTATCATTCGGGCATGGGAAAGGCGATACGATGTAGTCACACCGCTGAGAACCGAAACGAATCGTCGTCTCTATTCCGATGCGGATATATCGCGACTCACGTTGCTGCGTCTGGCGACTGAGGCGGGACATAGCATTGGACGAATAGCAAAGCTGCCGACCAAAGAACTTCAGGAACTTATTAGAACGGACGGAACGGTTGCAGAGTTCTCCGGGATTGCGAAAGAGGTTGTCTCGCAAGAAACATCCCTTCGTTTTTACATCGCTTCGTGCATCGCAGCGGTTAAACAGTTTCAGGCGCAAGCACTCGAGTCAACACTCTTCGCGGCATCAGTTGCCTTTAGCCAGCCTGTTTTCCTCGAAAAGTTGATCGTACCGCTGATGCAGGAAATTGGTAACCAGTGGAGAACAGGCACTCTGCGGATTGCGCATGAACATCTTGCCACGGCGGTTGTCCGGACGTTATTGGGCAATATTTCTCAGGAATTAGATATATCGGCTTCAATGCCAAACTTAGTGGTCGCTACACCGCGGGGTCAGCTCCACGAAATCGGCGCATTAATTGCGGGAACGACCGCAGCTTCGGAAGGGTGGCAAGTCACCTACCTCGGTCCCAACCTGCCAGCTGAAGAGATTGTAGGGTGTGCAGTGCAAAACGGAGCTAAGGCGATTGGGTTGAGTATCGTTTACCCCACAGATGACCCACATCTGGTAAATGAATTACGAAAACTTCGACGCGGAGTCCAAGAACATGTTACCCTGTTTGTCGGTGGAGCCGGAGCACTTGCTTATGACAATGCCATTAGTTCCATCGATGCAGTGAGAATCAATGACATGCCGACTTTTCGCGCCGAACTCGAAGCCTTACGTACACAACAGAATGGGTCGGAGGAAAATGCTCCAAATTAACTAAAAAATGGAAATAACTGAGAGATCGACCCAGCCACTTTCCGTACACCCAACAATTCGCTCTGATTACTTTGGTATAATCCGTCGGATTTGTGCGTTCGGTCCACCAATGACAATACTGCCATCTGTCGGATGAACAGCGAGTGAATAAGCCCAACCGCTTAAGGCAGGAATCTCATCTGTAACTTCCACTTCATCTGGATCAATAAGACGGATAGCACCATCGGCACAAGAAGCGGCAACCCGTGAGCCTCCATTCACCCACGCTACGTTTAACGGCACTACATTGAGTCGTGCGAATCGAACCATTCGTCCGATACTCGGCTGCCAGAGTCGAACAGTCCGGTCATCGCTGACAGAAGCAACCATAGGGAGACCCGTATCGTCAGGACGCAGTGCCAAGTCGTGCACAGACAGCGTGTGATTGTTCAGACTTCGGATTAATTCGCCAGTTGTCACGTTCCAGACGCGGATATTCTGATCTACTCCGGTACTCACGAGCGTCTCCTTATCATTCAGAAAACAGAGAGATGACACACCCCGTGAATGACCTTTCAGGCGTTGAATCTGGGTTCCGGTGTGTAGGTCCCAAAGAATAATATCACGGTCCAAACTTGCCGATACGAGTGAAGATGCATTCTGCCAAGCCACAGCCGTGACCGAATCGCGATGTTCCCTGAGAGTATGGAGCGATTGTCCTTCTTGCCATGAAAAAATCTCTACAATGCCTTCGGTTGCTGGATTGCCACCACCGACAGCCAACCGGTCCCCACTCGGTGAAAATGCGAGATCGTGAATATTACGGGATGTTACGTCAATAGTCTTCTGTATCTTGAGTGTTTGAGAGTCGTAAACGTGCAATCCAGCCTGTGAACCCGCAACAACAAATTGTCCATCATGAGAAAACGCGAGAGACGTAATCGGAGGCATGAAGGTAGGTTGGTAGGAATTGATATTGGGGCTTGAGGGCTTATGCTGTCGCTGATCTCCCTTCCAGGTGCCATAGTTTGCTCCCTGCGTAATCCACTCTCGGATAAGGTCAGTCTCCTGTTTCGTCAAGGACGCGCCTGCTTCGGGCGGTGGCATGATGCCAGTATCGCCTTCAGGCAAGGTGATACGTTGGTAGAGAAGCGAATCCTCAGGTTCACCAGCGACGATAACCTCTCCGTACAGACTCTCCGCAATGCCTTTCACGCTGTCCAGTTGGACACCACCCTTAGGTTTACTGATGGTCCCGTCGGCATCTGTCATCGGTGCGCTATGGCAATTGAAACAGCGATTTTTGAGGATAGGCAAGATCTGCGTCTCAAAGTCAACCGTAGTTTGCGAATCTGCCGAGATAGCAAGTGTAGCAAACATTAAAATAAATATGACACTAAAGATAGGCACTGCTAAATTGAAATGTTGTGCTCGCATCATCAATCAGTCTCCAATGTGTTCCGAAATAGCATCCCTAATCAGGACTAATGGTTCGTCACGAATTCATTACAGGTCAACAGACTCCATACCATGTCCTCAAGAACTGCTCGTTGAGAATCAGCAGGAGTATTGACATCAACGTGCTGCTTCCAAAACTGCTGCTCAGTATTGGTTGGATACCGACTCAGCGCGGCGAGATAGAACGTATTAACTATCTCCATCGGCGATTCTCCGATTGATATTAACCCGTCAAGCCGACTATCAGAAATACCAATACGAGCGTTGAGGAGATCTCCGTTGAACAGGTGCAGTTTACGCTGAAGTCCTCCGATCACTCCGGTGGAGGTCTCACAGGAGGTTTCACGCGCACAGCGTCCCAAAATATCAAGCGCATCGGACTCGGTGTTCGGATCAAACAAAGAGATAGCGCGGGTACCTTCGGGTTCATTTCCGTAGGCATCAGGGACACCCAGGACATCTGAAATTGCATCCGCCAACACCTCTGGTTCAAGAGGCTTCTGTAGGGCATGCGAATAGAAGCGATCATCCGTTGCGTTTTGAGGTAGGGCATCCGCACTGCGGGCATAAGTCTCACTGAGGGCGATACGCTTAAGTGTTCGTCGTAGGTCGTAACCGTGTGCCACAAAGTCATTTGCGAGTTCCGTTAGTAATTCAGGATGCGTCGCTGGATTGGTGGCTCGAAAATCGTCAACAGGTTCGACTAAGCCGCGTCCCATCATCGCCTTCCACAATCTGTTGACGATGGCTTTAGCGAAATACGGGTTGTCTGGACCTGTTAACCAATCCACCAATTCGACACGACCATCAGCAACATTAGTAGGCAAAAATCGATCGCCGGGGATTCGTGGTATCGCCTTCTCGCGTGTTGCTGGATGGATAACCTCACCAGACGTTTTTAACTTGACGACCTGTTCCGACTCGATCTTAGCAAAGATTGCTGCCAATCCGTGGTAGTCGTCCTGTGTCCACTTGTCGAGCGGATGGTTATGGCAATTAGCACAGCGGAGCCGAGCACCCATGAAGAGTTCGCTCATAAACTCGGCTTGTTCTCGAGGTCCGTCAACAGTCCGATAAAAATTCGCAGGACCGACTTCGTGAGAGTCGCCTATTGCTAAAATGACCGAGCGTGCTATCTGGTCATATCCGAGTCCATCGCGAACCTGTTCGGCAAGCCACTGGTGATAAACAAGCGCACCTTGTGCCTCGTCATCTTGTGAACGAATTCGTAACAACTTCGCTAACTGTAATGTCCAGTACTCGTTAAACGCATCAGACGCAAGCAACGTATCTACCAACGTTTCCCGTTTCTGTGTATCTGGATCTGCAAGAAAGGCAGCTACCGTATCTGGAGTCGGAAGGCGTCCGGTGAGATCAAGAGTTATCCTACGCAAGAAGGTGGTATCATCGGCAGCTGGGGACACAGGTAACCGTAGCGTTGAGAGCAATTCAAGGATTTCTCCATCAATACCTACATCAGCCGATTTTGAAGACGTGTGAGCCTCGCTACTTATAGGCTCTTCATTCAATGGTGCGATAAACTCAATCGGGACTACTTCTGTGAGATAGCGAGCAAGGATAATATGCCGACCGCGGCGATGCACTTTGACTATAGCGGTAGAGGCGTCGATTTCAATCGCCGAGGTATCCTCTGGCGTAAAAACAGTCCATCGTGTCACATCTTCTGTCGTGCCATCCGAAAAATGAGCAGTAGCACGCAGCTGAATGGGGTTCCTGAGATCGGCTATCACATGTTTTTGCGGGGATATATCAACCCGATCCAAATGATGGAGCGTTTCATAGCGTGCGCCTTGCCGGATCCAACTAAGGAGTAGTTGTGCGCCTTCCCCAGTTTCGTCCAGTACTTGCCCGCCTCCGTGTTTGGTTTGCGCCGTCGGTTTTAGAACAACAAGGCTCTCTTCCGGATGCATCAGATTGACACGCCGTCCGGCGAACTGTCGGACAATTGCCTTATAGTCGGCTTGTGGATTCCCGCCAAAGAGCGACAGATTAAATTCACCTCTACCGGCAGCTGCACCGTGGCATGCCCCGGCATTACATCCAAACTTAGTGAAAACAGGTATCAAGTCATTTTCAAAGTCAACGCGGTCGGACGATTCGGACATCGTAGAACTAAACTGTTCGTCATCTGCTATGACAGTATTTTGGTAAACGACACACAAGATTAGCACGGTTGATAATGTCAGTGTTATGAGAGTTAACTGGATTGCCTTCATTCTCTGCTCCTAAACCTAAGCTATCAATTCCGAAACGACCTTGGCACCATCAGGTGCGACGCGGACAGGTCTCCCGTCACTGGTATGAAGTTCTAAACCCGGATCAATTCCGAGCAGCGTGTAGAGTGTCGCTGCCAGATCCGACGGTGTCACAGGACGTTCCTTTGGAAATTCGCCGAGTGCATCGCTGCTACCGACAATCTGCCCACCTTGTACACCACCGCCAGCCAATACAACGCTAAACACGTTGGGCCAGTGGTCGCGTCCGGCTTGCGCGTTGATTCTCGGAGTTCGACCAAATTCACCCATCACAACGACTAAAGTCTCGTCCAACATCCCTCGTTCTGAGAGATCTTCAATCAGCGCACTGAAGGCGCGATCCAGCGCCGGAATCAGTCCGTATTTGTCTTGAATGCCTGGATAGCGTTCCTTATAAACAATGACATTCTGATGCATATCCCAACCGCTGTCGTTGACCGTCACAAATGAAACACCGCGTTCAACGAGCCGTCGTGCCAGTAAACAACGCTGTCCAATGTTATTATCTTGACTCGGATCCATGCCGTACCGCTGACGGACGTCATCTGGTTCTTCGGAAAGTTCAAACGCCGCCTTGGCTTCGGGCGAAGCGATTAGGTTGTAAGCGCGTTCCAAATCGGGATCGGAGACAGAGGTCGCTTCAACATCTTTGCCACGACTGAATTCATCAAGGGCATTCACAAACTGCCGCCGTCGCGAAAGACGGTTCAAATCAAGACCTTGATAGAAATCCAAATCCCTGACCTTGAAGTTAGGTTTTCCGGGATCGCTACCGACTGCAAAAGGACTTACCGAGGTGGGTAAATATCCATTGCCGACTGACGCGCCACCCACCACATTGAGGTTGGGAACTGCAATATTGGGTGGCAGACTCGCCAGCTGCGCCTCATTGGCATTTTGAGAGCGGACATGCGTTACAGTAGCACCATACGTAGGATAATCCAACGCCGGTGTGGGTTTGTACCCGGTCATCAAATATTGTGACGCTAAACTGTGTTCACCTAACGGTGAGGTCATCGAACGAACAATAGCGATTTTATCCATGATACCTGCCGTTCGCTCCAAACATTCACTGAGACGTACACCCGTAAGGTTTGTGGCAATAGTCCTTAACGGACCGCGCACCTCTTGTGGGGCATCAGGTTTCGGATCGAAGGTTTCCAGATGACTGGGACCGCCATCAAGCCATATCAGGATGCAGGATTTTGCTTTTGCTGTGAGTGTATTACTGCTGGCAAAGGCGCGTTGCAGGTGAAAAAAATCACCTAATCCGAGTCCAAGTGCTGTCAATCCACCGACCCGTAAAAAATCACGGCGGTTCATTCCGTCACATCGCTTGGTCGATTTCATCTTAATCTTCTCCATTCCAGTGCAAGGGTTCGTTTTGTAGATAGGGGACTAACAAGCTCCGAAGTTTTTTATGAGCGTGGTGCAAGTGTGCTTTAATAGTCCCTTCCGACTTGTTCAAACGGACGGCAATCTCTTTGATTGGGAGTTCTCTTCGGTAGCGCAGTTTAAAAACGCGTCGCTGCCCCGGTGAAAGTTGGCGAACCGCCTTACGAATAATGCGTCCAAGCTCCTCGTTTTCGACCATTTCAGAGGGAGAAGGATACACCTGCATCATCTGGAGTGTATTATCGGCGTCAGGCGGTAATTCTCCAAACATCAGGACCTCCCTCCGCTTCCGTTTCCGCATGAAGTCGATGCTGCAGTTGCTGGCAATTCGGTAAAGCCAACTGTAAAATGCCGAGTCCTGCTTGAAGTGAGGTAGTGCTTGAAACGCTTTCAAAAAAACATCTTGGGACAGGTCTTTTGCTATCTCCCGATCTCCGACCCGTAGATAGAGTAAATTGTAGATTTTTTGTTTATATTTGAGAATCAGTGGGTTAAAAGCCTCTGTGTCACCGTTTTGAAACCGCTCTATAAGTTCACGCTCATCAATAGACGACAATTCAGTTCGCGCGAATATAGTGGCAGATTGTTTAGTGCCTTTCATGCTGTTTTCTCCAATAAAGTTCAGCTGGATGGTGGGCAGGCACAGAGACCTGCCCTTACCCGTTAATCTCAATTTCTAATCTTCCGCGTTGCGACGGCGTTCTCGGTTCCGCGGAAAGGCTTTCTCGTACCGTTCGCGGGCTTCCTCACCAGTAATCTCGCCCTTTTCGACCATCTCCCGAAGCTTTCTACCAAGGGCTTTTGCTTCCTCGGAAGTATCCGCACGCTGCATCTGTTTATCTTCAGTAGATGCTTCGTTCAACCATTTTTCTACTGTTGACGGATCTTCGTCAACAGCCTGCGCTATGGCACCGAGGACATATGGATCTGCATAAAGCATCGGCTGCGTCAACGCAAAGTTATAAAGAACCTTCCCATCCTTAGCGATAAGAACTGTCTGCGAGACATTCCGATTCAACCCGTAGCTGCCCGGTCCTTCACGACCGTCTGGTGATACACCGATTATAACGTTCCGCGGCACGTGCTGTGCGATTCCGCTAGCAGTTTGTTTCAATGCAACGGGATCATCGCCGAGAAACACAGCACTCATGTGCAAATCTTTGCCAGATCTGTTGGCGATTTTTTTAATCAAACCAGCAACATCATACAACCCACGCAAACCTACACCATTCTCGTCTTGCAACAAAAGGATGTGCGGTCTTCCACCTGCCTTAAGGATGAAATCGAATGTCTCACCATCTACCTCACCATAGACACCAGTCGCCTGCAAAGGCGGAAGTTTCTCACCAGGCTGCGGTCCAGAGAAGATCTCATCTCTCTTAGTCTCCTTGAACATGGTGGCAGGATTTTTAACCGTAACGACCCGTTTATTATATCGGTTCTGGTTCTCCCGATTTTCTAAGGCACGGCGCGCTGTCATCTCCTCTTCTCGATTCAATTTGCCATCGCCATCCTTGTCAAACCGTTTGACGAGTTCTTCACGCGAGGGACCTTGCTCACTGTCGCGAGCATTTTCTCCTTTCATTTTCCCCATATCACGCTGCATCGCTTCACCCTCAGCAGCACTTTCATTCAACCACTTCTCTATCATAGCCGGTTTTTCGCCGATTGCATGTGCGACAGCACCTAAGACGTGTGGATCAATGTAGAGCGTTGGCTGCGTAAAAGCAAGGTTGTAGAGCACCTTCCCATCCTTGGCGATAAGAATAGTCTGGGCAACATTCCGATTTAGCCCGTAGCTGCCGGGACCTTCTCGACCGTCTGGAGAGATGCCTATCAAAACCTCATTCGGAATGTCTCCAAGAAACTCGTCCGCCCAATCAGGCAATTCGTTAGCATCATCTGCAAGAAACACAATACCTATCTGAAACCCTTGACCAGATCCTTCGGCATCCTTTGCATTGTTTTGCCTTCTCTGAATAGCATCAATTTTAAGGAGCACCTCGGACGCATGATTAACCCCTTTTATGCCAACCGCATTGGTGTCCTGCAAGAATAAGACAAGCGGTTCTCTGCCTATTTTGGCGGTAATATCAAACGACTTACCGTCAGTTCCACCGCTGATGCCAGCAACTTTCAATGGTGGCAGCCTCTCACCGGGTTGTGGACCAGAGAACAACCGGCTTCCCTCGGTTGCGCTAAAACCTGCTGGGTCTGCAACTTCCACTTGACGTTGTTCTTTATACGTGTTAGTATTTTCCTCCGCCTCCTTGAGAAGCTGTTTTCCCTCTTCCCAAGTGATACCGATTTCTTCAAGCCGCTCTTCTACTTCTGCCTTCGATATCTTTTCAGATTCGACTGCCTCGAAAAGTTCAGCAAACTCAGCAGCGATCGATGCCTCGTCTATCCTCTCAGTTTTAACTTTCCGCGTCGCCTGCTTTTTCTTGGTTTTATCAACCGTTTTTTCTGATTTCTGAGGTGTCTGAGCGAACAGTGAAACTTGGAAAGTTTTTAGTGGAACCAACTGCGCCATTGCTAACAACGGCAGACAGGTTAAGAGTAAAGTTGCTACTATCAGCTGCAAACGAGGCTTCAGTTGCACGTCTAACCGTCGATTGCTTTTCAAAATAGAATCAATGCGGGACTCCAATTGTGATGGCTGATTGAGGGACAACGCGAGTGGGACAACCCGATCTGCGTGGCGTACCAGATCCAATAAACACTGTGCGTAGTTTTTTCTGGCACCTGTCAATTGGATAACCCAATCGTCACAGACGCGTTCTCGCACGCGGACGAGTTCGCGATTAAGGAAATGGTAAACTGGGTGGAAAAAGAAGATAACCCCAACCAAATGCGAAAATAGGTTCGTTAACCAATCGAAGCGTTGTACGTGTGCCAACTCGTGAGCCGCTACCAACTCAAACTGCTCTAAATTTAGCTTTCGCGGAATCAGGATGTAGGGAGATAACCAACCAAATGAAATCGGTGATATGACCCGATCCGAGAAACAGACTGTAACCTGACGACTTATGTTCAGTTGCTGCGCCAAACGCTGGCAGATTGATTGATATGAATTATCAGCCAAGACCGCACTGCGTCTGAGTTGATAGATTCGGTACAAACCAAACATGAGACGAATCAACATAGTGAGTGCACCGATTGCCCAAACACACAACAGTAAATCTGCCTTCGCCCAATTGACAAAGGACTTACTTCCAGCAAGTAGTGGGTCTTTGGATTGTGCCTGGGTTTCAGCGGATGAAAACTCCGGCAAATCTGTAGTCAGCGCAGCTAAACCGGACACGTTTACTGGCTTCGCCTGCGTCAATTCTGATATCGCGCCCCCTATTGCGGGTGCTGGCACAAACTGATTTAAACTGAACAGGATAGGTAGGCTGAGTAAAGACAATAACCATAGCAGATGAACAGTGGCATTAGAGCGTCGGAAGCGAGTCGCGACGAACCATATCAAGCCACTCAATAACATCCACTGCCATGAGCAGTTGAGCAATGAAAGAAGGATCTGCTTACTCATCGGTTTTTTCTCCTTCGGGTTGATAGTTGTTAATCACCTCTTGCAAACGATTGTGTTCTTCTGCACTGGTTTGTCGCACTTCAAGCAGTGTGTTAACCAACTTTTCGGCTGAGTTATCAAAAAGTCGCTCCAGCATATCGTTGAGCATCGTATGCGTAATCTCTGTTTCTTTGACCAAAGGCTGATAAACGAACGTTCTACCGTCAACCTGATGCGACAAAAAACCTTTCTTTTCAAGGCTTTTCATTGTCGTAGCGACAGTGGTATAGGCGAGCTTCCGATCAATGTTGTCAAGAACATCGTTGACCGTGGCACGCGCCAGTTTCCATACCACTTTCATCACTTCAAGTTCTAAATGGTGCAATCTCTTGGATTTCATTTGGTTGGTTCCTATATAAATTAAAGGTGAATTTGACTCACGCGCCAGAATGTTAATGCTTATGTTGTGAATTACGGATAGTAAATACTAAATCTAAATACGTAGTAATAGTATTATACACCCCAAAAAAGCACTTGTCAAGGTAATTTACAAAAAAAATGCATTTTTTCAAAAAAATCTGTGGAAAAATGCAATAATTTACCAGAATTCGCTTGTTTTTTTAGAATTTCCCAAAGACACGCACAAAAATTTCCATGTAATTCTGATCGTTAACATCCCCGATTGCGCGCTGATCTATGTATCGCGCGCCTACATGCAGAAACATCTGCTTCTCGTAAGCGACAAAACTCTTCTCCATTTCAGCCAAGAGTGCCTGACGGACAAAATCGTTATCATTGTCAAGCATATCATTGAATAGGAGGATTTGACCACCACCGGTAAGCTTGATGGTTTTCGTGAACTGATAGACTATCTTGAGGATAAGTGCCGATGCCATATCCTGTACATTTGCGCGTTCAATGACGCGCAATCGGAGCCGTCGTGTGATATCCCTGTCATCAATTCTTCCCTTTAGGAAAAGATATTCAAGTCGGTCTTCCGCCATTCGGAAGCCGTTACGGACGGTGTACTTGAACATCGGACTGATCTCAAGCGATTTGGAAGGACGCAGGCGGTACAAGGTCTTGAAAATGCCGACTTCATAATGTTGATTGTCTTTTTCAAAGTCGTAATCGTATTGAACCTTAGCGCGAGCCGTGGTGACCATCCGGTCGATTCCCAAGTATTCCCACGTGATTTTGGCAGTGTTAATCAGATCGTTCTGCATCAGGAGTGGATCTTTGCGCCGTTTTTCGACTTCGGTGCCGTTGTCAACACCGAAGAACTGAATATCACCGTCTTCCTCCATCTCCTGAGTCTCCGGTTGTGATCGATAGAGACGTTCGTCTTGTCTGCCGAGAAATCCAGCATAATACCACGTTTCGTCGGGAATCCGATCTTTTACAAGCTTTAATTCGTTCTCAAAAACGAGCGAGGAAGCATGTGGAAGTTCTTTTTGATAAACGACATTGGCGGACGCCTTTGTTGAGGTGGGGGTATTTCTGAGTCCGAGATTTTCTTCCATTTGCAACCCAAAATCTAAGTCAATGACACTCGCCTGACGACTTATTTTACGGTTCATGAACAGCCGGATCCCTTGTAGTCCTACATCAAATTCGTAATTGGGATCCTTATCATTCTCTTCTTCGTCCCTAATGCCGTTGTTGTTCCGATCAATTTCATCAAGGAAATCCTCATCAACATCAAAAAGGAGAATATCATCTTCATAATCGAAGGTGCCGTTATTGTTTTTGTCGAGGTCACCGGGAATAATCAAGGAGGGAGGATCAGGGAACGTGTTATCGGAGTAGCGGTCCTGGTCATCATTATCGCCGACAGAGCGGGATGCATCGAATCGGGGACCGACCCGAAATGCTTCTGCCTGAAAAATTGTATCGCCAACGGTTTGGAAAGCTTTTAAAACAGTTGTGGTTGCATCGAAACGTGAACGTAAGTTCTTCTGTAACGCGCTTTTCGGTGTGACAGCAACCTCTGCTTTTATACCGTAGTTGGTGAAATTGGTTTCCAAATCCACCGCCCATACAGGTGTTTCGCGGAAGTACCAAGAGAGTCCTAACTGTGATTTGCCGAATTTTGTGACTTCACGCAAGCCGATACCGGACCCTTCCATACTTCCCTCTTGCCCATTCAATCGATTCAGCAAGCCAGGGACCATAAGAATTGTCCAATCGGAGCGGTTGGAGCGGACCTCCCAGCGGACACCGCTGAGGTCAATCTGATCAAAGGTGAATTTTGTGAAGGTCGTCGGAACCTCTCCGAGACTCAAGATATTTTTGACACTACCCGCAGTTTCCTCAATTACCATGACACTGTGGAAGCCACGCCGAAAGAGTCGGTCGAAATCGAAATTGTCTTGCCTAACGCGCTCATCTTCTGTATCTGCGAGAAAATTCCGTCTGTTTGTGAAATCGTATTCGACACGCCCGGATAGGAACAACTTACCGAATAGACTGTACACGTCCTCTGCCTCAGCGCGGAACACGAAAGAACAACAAAGCAAAACTTTTAACAGCAAGCAGAGACTTTTAATGCTAAGGCAGGCACGGATCCGAGACTTTCGGTCGTCTGTGTTTGTTTCCATATCTTATTAGCCGTCAGCGGTCAGGTCGCTTCGCTCTCAATCGTCAGCAAGAGATGTACGTGGCAGAAAAAACACTTGTGCCTACCATACGACCTACTGACTGCTGACCACTGATAACCATTCCGCTATCGCAAAATATCCTCTGGTCCGTAGGACTCTGTGAAGGTCGTCCAGATGCCTGTGCGTTTATCTAAACGGCTTAATCCACGATATGTGCCAAACCAGACGTAGATGTCTCCTACAGTCAAGGAGAGAATACCGTTATGCGCTAAACCGTCCTCACGGGTGTAAGTCGTCCAACTATCTGTCAACTGATCAAACCGACTGACCCCTGCATTGTAGGTGCCGATCCACAGCTCTGTACCATCAACACCGATAGTGGTCACCTTGTTGCTGGCGAGCCCATCTTCTGTTGTATAACCAGCCCAAACATTCGTCTTTTCATTATAGAGGGTTAGACCGACATCACTGCCAAACCAGACCCGATCTCCGTCAATAGCGATACAACTGACTTCATCGCTGGCAAGTCCATCTTCCATTGTAATTGTTTTCCAGATGTCTCTGCTGATGTCGTATTTGCTCACACCTCGGCGTGTACCGACCCAGACGTGTCTTTTGCTCGCCGTGATACACCAAATTTGATCGGTTACCAATGATTCTGCAAACTCTTTAGATACAGCGGAAGGCTGGATCTCGGTACCCGATGTGTAGGTAATCCATGCATTGAGGTCATCCGCCGTCCGCGGATATTTTCCAATCCCAGAATTAGTGCCAACCCAAATGCTATCTCCGTCGCTGCTGACAGAAGTCACATTATTGGCAGGCAACCCGTGCTCAGTTTTGTACTGATCCCACCGTAGTGCTAATTTATCAAAGCGGTTCGCTCCATCGCGTGTACCGACCCAGACGTATTGTTCATCAACCACAATAGAACTCACAACGTCATCGGAGAGGGTATCTCTCCTTTTGCGTCGATGCTCGTGCCAATGGCCATCGTGGGTTTCTATGTTTTCGGATCCACCCTCCTGCCGGTAATGTTTCCAAGTCCCCAAGACCTTATCATAGCGGGACATACCTTTGTCGGTACCAACCCAGACAAACCGTTCATCAGTATCTACCGTCCGAACAGTGCGTCCAACAAGGGTCTGCAAAGCTGTCAAAGGTGTCCAAGATTCCTTTTGCTTGTCATAACGCGAAAGCCCACGCAAGGTCCCTACCCATACATAGTCCTCATCAACTGCGAGCCCATATTCGCCTACATGGTTATGAAGCAGCCCTTTGATATCTTTAAACACCGCCCAAGTGCCAGAAGCAAAATGAAAGCGTCGAAGCCCATTGTTGGGTGCAGCTAACCATAGATAATCATCGTCGGCTGCCAGTTCGAGCGTTCCACGTCCAGATCTGATTGTCGTCCACTCCTTGTTCCGCCTATCGTATCGCGTAACACCCACATCTTCCCAGGGCCTATAGAGTATCCAAACATCGTTCTCTGTTGCGATAATGCGTCTAATGGTCCTCGCAGCAAGCACGTCATTCGTTGAAAACGTTGTCCACTTTTTTGTTTTCTTATCGTATCGGGACAATGGACGGTTACTCCCTCTGTCCCATTCCGAACGCGCAACCCAAATGAAATCGTCATCTACAGTAATCCACTCTCCGCCTCTACCTGCCAAACCATCCCTTGGACCAAAATTCTTCCATTCACGAGTGATTTCATTGTAACGCGTAAGTCCACGTCCAGATGCAAACCAGACCTCTGGTCCATCGACCCCAAGTGCTTTCACGCGCTCAATTTCGCGGTTATCTTTTTCTTCAACCACTTCCCATGTCCCAGTCGCTTTACTATAATGGTTTAATTCCAAACCTATCATCGGAATGACCCAGACGCTCAACTCACTCACAGCAATTTGATTCACATCGTCTGTAGAGAGTCCATCCTCTGTCGTAAAATGCTGCCACGTATCCGTCATTTTATCGTAGCGGAGAATCCCATAGTCTGTTGTGAACCAGACTGCGTCTGTATCCACATAAGTCCAACGCACGAAGGTCATGGATCTTTTCTGCGTAGACTTCAGAATATCTAAGCGTGTGAAACGTCGCCATGTCTCTGTCGGGCGATGAAACCGCACAATACCACCGTTCGGTGAAGCTCCCCAGTTATTGAACCAAATGTAATCGCCATCAAACATGATATTTGAGACTTTGGTTTCAAGGAACGGCTCTCGCACTGGACGGGACTGATGCAATACCTCTCTCCCACTTTCCGTTTCATATTCAACAAGACCAATATCTGTTGCCAACCAGAGCGTTCCACCCGCCTCACACAGGATGTCGCGAGTGTTATAGGGCACGTTTGAGAGAGAATTCCAAGAATCGGAAGCGACCGTGTAACTTCCCAAACCCTGCGGTGTGCCGATCCAGAGGATACCATCTCGAAAGGCGAGCGCGGTGACGTTGGGTGAAGGTAATTGCTTATTAAAGGAGAGTGGCATCCAACGTTGGCGGGTACTGTCATATCTTGCGACGCCTTGGCGCGTTCCTGCCCAAACCGTCTGTTCTGTGGAAGAGGTTTGTAACCCCGAATCTGTAGAAAGCAGCACATTAACGTAGGGATCGGGAAGACCATCGGCAGCACGGTGCATCTGCTTATCAGCGATTGAATACCGCCAAACACCCTCAGCCCCACCAAACCAAACGTTGGCATCGCGAGCGAGTACGGATAATATGAGTGGGTCTTTAGGCGTATCCGGTAGCGCAAGCTGCGTCCATTCTTGAGAAGTCGTATCATACACCGCAGGACCGAGACTTGTACCGAGCCAGATCTGGTGGCTCGGCGAAACAATATCCGTATCAATAGATGCTACAAAAGCCTCTCCATGTGTCTGCTCACGAGGAGGTGTCCGAAATGCCCACTCACTGCCTAAAAATGCCCGTGTCCCAAGCCCTCGATCACTCCCAATCCAGACCCGGGAATGGCTCTCGGTTCCCGGCTCTCGGCTGTCAGTTTGTGCCAGTTGCGTATTACTTTCTCCCACAGCCTGTTCTTGCTGCTGGGTAATAAATATTGACGTAATATAAGGCGTCGGCAGTCCATCTTCTTTGGCGATAATTTCCCAATTACGTGTTTGCGGTGAATAAACTGAAATTCCCGCAACTGTTGCCAACCAGAGATTTCCATCGGTATCACGCGCTATATCGCGAACATCGTTGTCGGCGAGAAAATCAGCCTGTTTGTACATCGTCCACTCGCCGGTTACCTTATCAAACCGGCTCACACCATCTTCTTTGCTCGCAAACCAGACATCATTTGCCTGCGTGGTAATCCAACTTACATGATTGCTCGACAATCCATCTGCCTTCGTGTAGTGGACCCATGTATTGACAGGTTTGATGAACCGATGGACACCCGCATTGGCAGTTCCAAACCAGACCTGGAACCCATCCGCACGGATAGAGGTAATCATATTGCTTTTCAGGAAATCGGTTTTTGTATAAGTTTTGATGAAAGTCTGGTCAACTTGATTGTACTGACTGACTCCTTCGTCCTGCGTCCCAAACCAAACACTGTCATCGTCCACCGCAATCGTCGCTATCTCGCTGTCTATCAAACCATCTGATTTTGTGTAATTATTCCAAGAATCGGTATCTCGATGATAGCGACTCACGCCGCCTCTGCTGAATCTTGGATCTTCGTCCCATCCATGCGGATCAGGATTCACTTCCCTATCGGTGCCGACCCAGACGTACTCTGGTTCAACCGCTATCGTAGTAATTACTTTGCTGACTAAACCGTCTTTTCGGGTACGGACAGCCCAACTGTCAATGGTCTTGTCATAACGGTTCAATCCCTCGGATGTCCCAAACCATACATAATTCCCGTCAATTGCAATAGAGGAGATCCAGTCGCTCGCTAAGCCATCAATGGTTCGGAAGTTTGAAAAAGTGTCTGTCTGCATATCGTAGCGACTCACACCTTCATCCGTGGCAAACCAGACCCATTGCCCATCAATCGCAACGGCATTTACCATATCGTTTGCCAACCCATCTTCCATCGTATAGTGTAGCCACTTATCCCGCTGGCGATCCCAGCGCGAAACACCTCTCGCCGTCGCAATCCATACATTATCCGAATCGGCAGCAATACAGTTAACTTCGTTACTGACGAGCGTCCGTTCCACGGGCCACGTCTTCACAGGTACTAAACCTGCCTGGGAATCCTCAAATGGCGAACCGGATTGCTGGTCGGTTGCTAATGTCCCACATCCCATAATCAGAACCAAAGACACCAACAACAAAGCCGATGCAATAGAAACAACACTTGAACGTTCGCGATTGAATCCCGTAATCTGAGGTATCCATCCGGGGTCCCCACCCGTTACGGGGAAGGGGCTACTGGGGAGTGGAGGTTCGCTTCGATCTGTTTGTTTTACCATCTCTAATTTCAAGCTCCCACTAAGGTTTGAATTCCGTAATTAGATGACCGCTTTTACCGCTTGGCAATTATTATACCATATAAAAAGATTTCATAAGCAAGAAAAGCGAAATTACGAGAATCGCTCCTACCGGATTCGTTCTTATATCTACTGCCCTCGGATTGTCTGTCGTAGGGCTCTCATCTGTTCCAATGTTGCAGGCGAAACCTGCCCATCTTGAGTGATACCCATATTCATCGTAATTACCAATTTTTGAGCAATACACGTTTTCATGTAGTCGATAAGCTGCTGAGTGGTAAATAGGGGCGGGGCAATATCAGTGTCGGGATATCCGTGCTGCCACGGATCGTCAAGAAATATCATACCGTGCGGCTGTAAACCGCTCGCACTCCCGTCCTCTGAGAAGTAATTAGGCGAAGGTACTATTAAAGCACCCCCAAATTCACCACCGTAGTATTCTTGGTACGCAGTGGTTTTGGGAAGAATCCAGCTGTTCCAAGCAACAATGCGGTCTGGATTCCCTACTTTGGTCGCCTTAAATAACGCTTCAAACGGCTGCAGCGGATATCTGTCGTCGAACCAGTATCCTGCTATCTTTTTACCGTATCGAAGTCCGATCTCGGTGAGAATGTCACGCTCAATTTCAAAGAACTGCGACCGGTCCTTACGTAAAAACCCAGCAGCCTCCACCCATTCCGGATCTCCGACGCCGTGATGGAAGTACAAAATCAGTGCGATACCGCGTTCTTGAAGCTTGTCAGCCATCTCCGCAATCAGGTCCCGTTCGCACGTGCGTCCCGACATAACCTTTTCAATCGACGCTAAAGGGGCAGGGAAATGCATGATGCCATGGACTGCCGTGAAAATGACGTAGCCAGCCCCGGTTTCACTTACCATATCGGCGAAAGTATCAAGGTCAAAAGAACGGACTGCCTCTGGGTACGACTTTTGGGGACCGCGCAACGGTTGGGTCGTCACTGACCAATGAAACATCACACCATACTTCGCTGCAACGAACCAATCCGTGTTGGCGCGCATTTGTTGGGCTCTCTCTTCTGAAGCAAGCCGTACTTTGTCAGCAGCCGGCGAAATCAGTTCAAGGGAATGGACTTTCACATTTTCTTTAGGCTTTGCCGTTCCTATAACACGAAGTGTAACTGTGCTTGTCCCTGCGGGGAGCCATAGTGTTTCCGACAACAGTCTCCTCTCAAAATTCTGAGAATCTCCCGCCCATCCGGTCGTTTGACTGACATCACCAATGACTCTGTTTTCACCAGCAGCGATCTCGAACTTTGAGCCAACCGCATGTGCATCCGCAGTGTAGGTTATCGCAACTTTATAGTCGCAAGGACTACTAAGCTTAACCTCCCAAGAAGCAGAACTCAATTGTTCGCTCCAACCCTCGATCCAGTCCGGTGCCTGCATGTGCACAAGACCGCCATCTACCTTAGCACTTTCCCCGAAAAGATAAACAACCGCTGAAGGGTCCGCCTCAACCAATAGAGGCTTCTTAAGTGTAGCAGGATCTCCCTCAATATCAAGAACAACGATGTCATCAACACCGTTTTGGTGTTCCTCGGGGACTACAACGACAAGTCCCCACGGATGTTGTCTCACAATTCCCCACGAAGCACCATCCGCCTCAGGATTCCCAAGAATCCAAGCGTTTTTCACCACCCGATCAGTGATTGCTGGAAGGATAATATGGTTCTCTCCGTTCCATGAAAGCACATGTACATAGATTTTGCCGTCTCTGTAGGTCGTTACATACTGGTCTGTAGGATCAAAGGGACCCCCACGGGTACCAACGACCGATTCTCTGTTCTCGTCAATCCACTTTTTAATTCCTTCTGCAACATCAGCAGACTGGAAATCCTTTTGATCACTTGACATAGGGTCGGCATTGACATCAGAATGACTGCCTGCATCTCGGACAATTTCGACGATTAATTCGCGAATTTGGGTGTTTTCTTGATTAAACAGAGCCTTTCCCTCCAAAAAGATAAAACAGATCCAAACCAGAAGCATAGCCGAATTCTCCAGAACGCGTCGTTAGTCGATCAAGATCTGCTCGATAGAGTGCACGAATAAGACATCTTTCACACCGTTATAACGCTGCAGTATTTGCGTCAATTCGTCAGAATCAAGGTCTTCCCCCGTTAATCCTGTGATAACTAAATCAGCTTGGGCAGAGCGATGGTCTACCTCTTCCTCCAAAGTTTCTATGCTGTCGTAAGAGATCGGGGTTACATTCTGCATTGAAATCGGCAACCGCCCCTCCCGCATCAGTGCCGAGAGTCTGTCCGCTTCACGTCCAACTTCACCGTTATCTTCCTCCTCAGCACCCTTAGATTCAGAACAAGCGAAGAGCCTAATTTCAGCACCCTTCCAGTCTGAATGTCCGATAATGATATACGCCAGCAAGAGCATCATCGGGGCGTTTTTCAAATTCTCCTCTGTCACCCATACATGGATAGACGACTTATAACCGAAGCGGTAACTCGTTGATCTCAGGATTAGAACGTTGAACAACGAATTCACAGCGATCTGCGCGCCTTGTTTAACTTCATCAATTTCATCCTTACTTTCTTGATCGAACTCAAGGAGGACAGAATTGTTAGGCAGACCGGAAATGCCGGGCATCTGTACGATTTGCGTGAGAGCGAGTTGGAAGGTTGGAGAAATCAGAGTATCAACGAAAATACCGGCTCTACTAACCTCCGTCAGTTTGATTAATTCATCGACTTGGAGGCGCGCCTTTATCTCATTTGGAAATGTATAATCACCGAGGAAGAGTTGAATGAAATGACCGAACCCGTGCCTGTGACAAATCCACCGGAGCATGTCGAAATGTCCAAGCCGTCGTTCCGCCAATTGTGTCACGGCAACAATCGAAGGACGCCATCCGCCTTCAGATGTCATAACCCGACTTTTTTGTAGGGTCGTTTGTAACCATCGGGTCAACTGAAACATCGTTCCTTGGAAGATTGCGGATAAGTCGCGTTCGCCTTGACGGCTGCGCCGGAGTCCAATATAGGCACCCAACATGAGGACAACGGCGATAAGAGCATATAGTGCACTTATCTGAACCATCATTAGACCACACATCACGGTCCCTAACAAGGACAAATACCAGCGAGAATGGAAAGTCGGACGATAGGACGGATTACTCGCAAAATGTTCAAGAAATGATACCATACAGAGCGCACCGTAAGTCACCATGAAGAACATGCTGAGAATCTGAGCGATAAAGTCTACATCGCCTATGACAACGAACACTAAGGCAATTATGCCCGAGACGAACGTCGCGTATATTGGTTCATCAGTGTTCCCGACACCCCTTTCCATCAGACGATTCAGTCTCGGAATTGGAAAAACGTTGTCGCGAGCAAGCATCTGCAGCGTTCTCGGTGCCACCATGATTGAGCCGAGGGCGGAAGACAACGCTGCTGCACCTAATCCGATGTAGATGGTTGGCTTCCATAGGGCAATTTGCGCCATAATAAATTGGTCGTTATCCAATTCTTCAGGTGTGGCACTCTGCCCCAATTTGATGGCGACCAGGACATATATAACCATGCCTGCGAACGTTGCCGCAATCGTGCCGAGAGGGATACTTCTCCGAGGATTTCTTAGGTCCCCAGATAATCCCAAACCCGCAATCATACCCGTAAAGGCAGGGAAACACGTTGCGAAAACCGTGCCGAAACTATCCGGATTATCAACGCGTGCTGTAAGATTCAGCCCTTCGGGTCGTATAGATTCGGGACCCTCGCCAAACAGGAAAGCGAAAATTGATACAGCGAGCATTACGCAAACAAACCAGAGAAGTTTCACCCCTACGTCGGCACCTTGAACCAACATGATTGCTATCATTAGGAGCATGCAGGGAAGACTCACAAAACGAGCATCTAAACCAAAGCCGTATGTCGCCTCAACCCATTCATAAACCGGTTGAAACGCTTCTGCAAAAGCGACTATATAGAATGCGACAGAGATCGCTTGTGAAATATATAAAGCAATTCCAATCGCACCACCGATACTCGCGCCGAAAGAGCGGCTGACAATATAGTACGCACCACCACCCGCTACACGGCGGTTCGTCGCAATTTCAGATACCGCCAGAACTGTCGGGACCGTCACAAGATGACCAAGCACAACTACCATGAGTGTACCCCAAAGTCCGACATGGGCAACAGCATAACCGAATCGCAAAAAGAGGATCGCCCCGAGAATAGTACTGATTGATGCTAAGAATACAGGAGCGGTCCCGAAACCGTGTCCAGACTGACTTTCAGATCTCTGTGACGCTTCTGAAAACATACACAACTCCCTTTAATTTATCCAGAACCTCCCAAAAACACGTACAAAAATTTTCATGAAGTTCTGACAGACGAAATTGTCGCGATTTTTTAAGCATACAGGGCAGAACCGAATCTTCACTGCCATTTATGATTAAGGGTCCTTGCCGCAACTATTATGCCATAAAAGCACCTCACAAGCAAGGAAAGCGTAATTTAGAGTTTCGGAAATATAACACAGATGCTTGCGAGAACGTAGTATCTGTAGGGGTGTAGGTCGGGTGAATAGAATAATAAAAAAATGCTTATTTGGTGAAAAAACCCTCGGATTTTCAAGATGTTTGAAACCTCGAAAAACCGAGTGAAACCAGCCTACACGTCCCAGATCCTTATATAAAACTCACGTTAATATAACATATGGTCGCTTTGGAATCCAGTGAAAGTCACATCATAGCAGTATTAGTTATCGGTTATAAATTGTTAGTAAGAAGTAGTCAGTGACAAAATTAGCACCCTCACCAGCGGCGGAGCGGAAGGAATTTCGGTAAAACCTATTTGACAAAAACCCTTAGATGCCCTACAGTTACTCAAGGAAGGGAACAATAATTTTAATTCACTATAGAGACGGAGGTATTTCTATGCCATTTGGAGGCAATG
The DNA here is from genome assembly GCA_958295815.1 of Candidatus Poribacteria bacterium. GTDB lineage: Bacteria > Poribacteria > WGA-4E > WGA-4E > WGA-3G > WGA-3G. Next base: position 4,689,014 of record OY282374.1, read on the forward strand.
ACTGGCTCGCTTTAACCGAAGAACCGACATTGGAACCAGAGATCCCGATCTGTGACCCACATCACCACTTTTGGGATTTCCGAGATGAGCGTATTCCTTATCAACGGTATCTGCTCCATGAATTGATAGCAGATATTGACAGTGGACACAATGTCCGTTCTACTGTGTTTGTTGAGGCAAGAGCGATGTATCGTGCTGATGGACCGGAGGCGCTGCGTCCTGTTGGTGAAGTTGAATTCGTGCAAGGGTTGGCGGCTGCGAGTGCAAGCGGTTTACACGGCACGAGCCGCGCTGCCGCTGCGATTGTCGGGCACGCGAACTTGAATTTGGGTGAACGCGTTGAACCTGTACTGGAAGCCTTGCAAGCAGCAAGTCCGAATCGGTTTCGTGGGATTCGACATTCCGTTACGTGGGATCCGCATCCAGAGATAGAGAGGGCTTCTAATTACAGAAGAGAGGGACAACTGGCGCGTGAGGATTTCCGTGCGGGGGCGCGGGTGCTGGCGAACATGGGAATGTCTTTTGAGGCGTGGTTATACTTTCCACAACTCACGGAACTCGCTGATTTTGCGAAAGCCGTACCCGATTTAACGATTATTTCAAATCATATCGGCGGTTTGCAGAGGGTTGGTCCGTATGGTGGCAGGGATGATGAAGTGCTGGAGGCTTGGCGGAACGGCATCGCTGCAGTAGCGGCTTGTCCTAATGTTCACATGAAACTGGGCGGTATTGGGATGCCGCGCACTGGCTTTGATTGGCACGAACGGGAAAAACCGATAGGTTCTGAAGAATTAGCGGAATCTATGGCACCCTTCATGAATTACTGTATTGAGCAGTTCGGTCCTGAGCGATGCATGTTTGAAAGCAACTTCCCGGTCGATAAGGTTTCATTCTCCTACAACGTGATGTACAATGCGTTCAAACGATTGTCATCAGGCTACTCAGCTGATGAACGCGCTGCGTTATTCCACGATACTGCTGCGCTCGTGTACCGGATAGATGTATGAGATAAGAAGGAAAACTACCTCTAAGGAGGAATTATGAAATACTTTGGTGGATTTGGTGTTATCGCAATTTTGCTTATCTCGATGTTGTTCGGTTGCAGTGATGATAAATTTAGTGTCATCCTTGACGACTTAGATAGACCCACTTACGAAGTTGCTGGCGAAATCGCCGAGTGTTATGAGTATTTACAAAGTGACCTCATAGGCTACTATCTCGCCTTTGATAGACTCTGTGTGGATATGCTGGTAACTGGGAAAACACTTGAGGAGCTGGCAGTTGAAACAACAGTTGCTGCGATGTTAGCGGATACCGCCACATATAACGGTGAATATGTTGAGCTTGAGGCGTTTGTGTTATCAAAAAACGATGCGGGTATAGTGATCGCAGATGTAAATAATGACCTGACCAATGACGTGCTTCTCGTCATTGAAATTGACACAGAATATATTGATAGCCTCACGCAGGGCAGTCAGTATACGTTCATGCTTCAAGTTTGGTTCACTGAATCCGGCAATGCGGGTCTACTCCTTGATGAACCTTCTGAGGTAGAGAACGAGTGATTTACTTCTTGCGACGCGATTCCATCTCCATGCAGTATGCCTCAAACAAATTTGAGTCAGTTTAGGGAACGGCACAGCGGAGTGTGCCTACTACTTTCATTTTTGAATTAGCTTGAACTTATGCGCCGCCTCTTCTACTCCAACGAATCGGCTATAAATCGCCACTCGGCTGAGCTTGCCTTCCCAATTCCGACCACCACTCGCTTCATCACCGAAAAGCAACGGATAGCGTTCCCAATTGCTGAAATCCCCTTGTGTTCCGTTGCTGACATGGACGAGTTCACCGTTTATGTAGCAATAGACATTCCCCGGAAAATAACTAACAATGACATGTATCGGTTTCCCCGCCTCAATCTTACCGAAATCAAATTCTCCACCTAAAGCATTCGTCCCTGTCCGGGGTGTACGTATTCTCATAGCAAAACGGGATCCATCTTGTCCAAAAGTGAAATTGCGATGGGTAGAGTCGTTTGAGAACGAGATAATCCGCGCCGGACCGCTCTGAGCCAAGTTATCCGTCGTAACGAGACACTCAAGCGTCAATTGGTTGCTCACCTGACATGCTGCGAAAAGCGTTTCACTCACATCCTTGGTGAGGAATGCACCACCAGTCAGGTCCATCTGTCCATCTTCACTGATTTTTGCCTCTCCGCGAGGTTCAACCTCTCCACTGCCCTCAAGTGTGCCGTGCCAGAGAAAAACGAGTCCGTCGCGAGAACCGGGAAATTCCGTGTGTGTCCCGATGTCAGCCGGTGCTTTTGGCGATACATGGACTGCGAGTGATGTCGTTGCGGTCTCACCGTCCTCGTCCATCACCGTGAGCGTCGCAACGTATTGACCAAGGCTTTCGTAAACATGCATCGGATTCGATTCAGTGGACGTTGCGCCATCTCCGAAAGTCCAGTGGTGTGCCAGATCCCCTGCTGCAGAGAAATTCACTGTGAGCGGGGCATTGCCTTGTAGCACATCGGCGGATGCTTTTGCCTCTGGACGGAGTTTCTCGCCTGGTGCATACGGCGTAAAGCGATAGGCAGAACCACCATGTGGTGCAGCGAACGTATATTCTCCGGGTTGTGCCGTGCCGATTGGGACGATTTTCATGTTCCAAGTATCTACACGATCAACTTTATACGGCTGTTCCCCTTGCAAATCCAGTATTATCGTCTGCGGTTGGGTTGTATAAGTAAGGTAGTATTCCCCATGTTTCGCAAGGACATATCGTCCCGATTCATCGCCGATCGGTTCAAGCGTATCAAACGCAGGTGCGTCTGCCATAAAGTCTTTGAGGAACGCAATCCGCGGTGGACTCTCACCGCGCAGTACGCCACCTTTTGCCCACCAGAGCAGGTCCTCAGGATGTTTGTATGTCTCCCCGTGTCCGACATAGCATCCAGAGACTGTCCCTGCCCAGAAGTGCTGAACCATCTCTTCTGCGGTGATATTGCCCCACCCTTGCGGAATATCACCTTCATAGCGGCACTCGTCATAGATAACAGGCTTTCCGTATTGCGTGCGATAGCGGATACCTTGTGCCATATTAGAGGTTTGGATGCTGGTATGTGTTACCCAAGACTTGTTATGATCGTACCAGCGTCGCCCGTTGTGAATGCCTCGTAACCGCTGATACGGATCTTCGGCTTGGATAATTTGGAAGAACCGATCCCAGTCAGATTCTTCTTTCGCGGGCATAAAGTCGTATTCATTCGCCAGAGACCACCAAACGTTTCGGAACGCCGATAACCGAGCGACAGCGTAGCGGATGTACCGGTCATCGCTTTCGGCATCCATGTACTCGAAATCCCACCGGTCATAGGTATGAAATAGGATAATATCCGCCTCAATACCGAGGCTCAACAGGTCTTGAACGCGCTGCTCGAAATGGTGCCAGAATTCTGGATTGAATCTTGTGAAATCCCAATCCTTTAGCGGTTTCCCTTCAAACGGATAATAGACAGGCTCATTTTTGTTGTAAGAGTAGTCTTTTGGAAAAATACACATCCGCATCTTGTTGAACGGTGCGTCAGCGAGGGTTTCAAGCGTCTGTTCCTCCATCGCATCGCCTTGATGTGCCCACGCATAACAGGTTGTTCCAAACTGGTGATACGGTGTGCCATCGGCGTATTGTAAGTAGAAATCCTTATAGATTTGCACAGGTCCGTGGTTTCCGTCAGAAGGTTCAACACACGTAAACCGCCCTGTCTGACCGTCGAGTTCGGCGCGGTTACTTTTCGTGGTATACGTCCATTCGCCGACTTCATCGGGCATGAATCGGATTTTGTAAACGCCGTTGCCATCATAGAATCCGTTCGGTTTGAAAGTTCGGTCGTTCTGCTTAAATTCCGCTGTTAACTGGACCTCAGTAAACGGATTTCCTGTGTTCGGTCCATTCAAAGTTATCTCATATATTCCCCAACGTTCAATCATAATTACCTCTGAGTTTTTTTGTGCATTCACGGTAGGTGCCATACTTAGGAGAAAAGCAGCCGTGAAAATTGCTATCGGTAAGATGTATCTTGTCATTGTAATCTTTCATTAGACAAGGTTGCAAACCTCGTCAGCAAATTTGTATATTTATTAGGACTTACGCAAACTGAACGGACAAGAGATGTTTTTTGCTGAAAAAGTCGTTATTTCGGTATTTTAACCCCCTAAATCCCCCTTATCAGGGGGACTTTAAGAAGGAGTGCGTAAGTCCTATTTATTATGTGTTATCGGTTTTGTCTCCGTTGCATTTCGGTGTTGACGGCGCGAATACCAGTCACCGTCTCGTTAATTGGATTATTTGCCCGGTCGCGAAAACCGTACTTACGTGCGTTGTTCCTAATGTAGGCTCCACATAGATGGTATCCGACGCATTGTGGAATCTCCCAGAGTGCGTCCATCACTTGTTGATAGTGGTCTATATCGTGCAAACGGTCTGCTGTCGGTGGCCAACTTGTGTCGCCGTGGGCGCGTATATGTCCAGCCGCGTCGGCAAGCAGAACCGGGCGATCTGCGAAGCCTGCCCAGCGCTGCATCTTCGTGGCGATATTCCCCACCGTCCCAAAACACTGAAAACTAAGCACATCAATGTAGGGCAGTGCTGCCTGGACAACTTCCTCGGGTAGCACTGCGTTTGCCTCCCATCGGTCACCCAGTATTAGGTGATTCGGGTCGTAGCGACGGATAGCGTCATGGGTGACCCTGTAGTAGCGTTCGGCAATGGCGGAAAGTTCGCGTCGTCCCGACTCCGATTCGAGTAGCTCTGGATCAACCAGCGACCCTCGCCACTTCGTGTCAGGCGAAGTGTGCACCCACTGCGGACAATCGCAGTAGAAGTAGCCGATAAGCTTGGGATCGTCTCGCAAGCGCACACACTCATCGCGGGCAACATAGTCGCACCATTCCTCGAAGTCGGAACTCATCAGATCGGGCATGCGAACCTCAACCTGCCACTGATGTGCCTCGGTGAAAGGTAGCAGGTGGCAGTAAGGCATGTCCGCCCATTGGTATTCCTCATAGGTGAAGGGTCGCGAATGACGGTGGTAGCCTTGGGTGATAATTACGACTTCTTGGGTCCAGCCAATCGTGTTAAAGCCCCAATCACGCAGATCATCTGCGACTGCGCGTAGCCACTGTTCATGGCTGTTGCCGAACTCACGGTCCCACACGCCGTCCGACGTTACATACCGCAACGCAGCCGAGTCGATATGGTTCATGCCGATGGACCAGAACCGCGTCCCGTCGGGTGTGATGAACCACCAACGACCGTCTCGCTTCTCAATTGTGTAAAAGTCTGTCATTGTGGCTGGTGTCCTTTCGTATTCTTGTTCACTTAAACGCTTGATGTGAGATTTGTTAAAGTCATCTTCTCGACGGTTTAATCATCAAATTCTCAATAATTTCGGTAAACTCACTATCGGACAACCGCGGATCCAAATACGATCGAAAACCCGACTTCATCTCCCATTCATACCCATTCGACAATCTGCCTTTGCCTTCTGTAACCTCAGTGAAATAATCACCAACACCACGCACACCGTATAAGACGGCAAGCTGGTCCCAACTGGAGCGTCCTCTGTACTGCCCGTTGAACCGCCGATAATACGCTTCGCGTACAGGATTTTCAGCAGGTGTCTTTGCGAGTTTCGTTCCAGTCTGGACAGACTCTCCATAATGACTGATAACAAGTGGCGTGGGCCAATTGTGGATAACATATTCCGACTTATCAATCAGATCGTGGCGAACTGTGTTGTAAGGATCATCAACAACCAATGCCATGACCACGAGCTTGCTGACTTTTTGGGCAACGAGGTTAGGATCGGCTTTCAAAAGATCGTAAAGGTTGTTGAGGAACCCGACGCTGATAATCGTCACTGAGCTATCAGCTTGTTCACTAAGTACCCGTAGATAAAGCTCCAAGGAACTGGGGGTTGGAGTAGCTGGGAGATTATGTGGAAAATTAGCGATGTAATCCAGATAGCTGGATTCATCAGGGTCAGCGAGATCCCCTTTATAAATCCCAATCGGAATGCTTCCTCGGTCATACCATGTATTTATCGCACAAATAGCACCAGCACCGCTCGGATGTACTTCATTGAAACTAATAGCGAGGATTTCAGCCTCTCCGCTATCTGCCAAAGCGTGTAGCACAGCCAACGCACCGACATCATCTACATCGGTAGACATATCTGTCTCAAATATTACTTTTATGGGAAGCATTTTCTGGGTATCCTCTGCTACGGATTTGGATGGTGTCATCATATTAAAAAGCATCAATATCGCCACAAGACACGAAACTTTCAAGTTCCGCTTAGAATAAGAAAAGAAAGATTGAATATCGCATTTACGACTTCGCACTATCAGTCCCCCCAAAAAAACGCCTCTTTAGTACTGAGATTCTTCCATCTCTCAATAATTTCTTCATAAACCGGCGGTTCATCTTTGCTGTGAATGCCCTCCCAGACATCAAGCCAAGCGACAATCCGACGCACTCCGTCAACGAATGGAATGGTATAGCGGAAATTCAGATCCGTTTTCGCCGCTGTATTATCGAAGATGTTATTATATTGGAAGTTCTCTCGGCACCACTCTGCTGCCTTTGGAGCGATCTCAAACAGTAAATCGGTTGGAATGTGGATTAGTTCGGGGTCTGGTGCATTCATCGCCTGTGCGACGGTCTGATGGTACTGATTCCATGTCATCGGTTCCTCGCTCGCCGTGTGGTAAGCCTTCCCGAACGCCTGTTCATTGCCGACGGCTTCAGCGAATGCGTGTCCTACATCATCACGATGGCACGCTGCCCAGAGGGAAGAACCGTCACCGTGTGTAATAATCGGTTTTCCCAAACGGATACGGTTGAAGTAGTAGGCACCGCCAAGTCCAAACGAATGAATCAGCCCTCGTTTGTCACCGTAAGTGTGAGCAGGACGGATAATCGTGACAGGAAAATCACCACGCTCGTGTGCTTCTTCTAAGAGACGTTCACACTTCGCTTTATTGTGGGCATAGGGGAAAGACGGCATCGGCTGTCGTTCTGCGTTCTCGCGAATAGGATAGCGGTGCGCCGGTTTGGTATAGACATCAACCGTGCTACAAAAGATGAACTGACCGATACGTCCTCGCAATGCGCGTATCGCACTCTCAACATCCGCGGGGACGAAACCGATCATATCAATAACTGTGTCGAAATTCTCTGCTCCTGCCATCTCTGCCTCAAAAGCAGCGTAATCCTTCCGGTTACCAATAATGGTATTATGCCCTGCTGGAATATCAGCCTCCGTCTGTCCACGATTGTAGAGTGTCACATCCTCGCCACGCTCGACAAGACAGCGCGTAATCGCCGTACTAATCAACCCAGTGCCACCAATAATTAAAACCCGCATGAATGTCTCCGATTCCTATCAAAGATGTAGATTTCTTCAACTGCTAAGTATAGTAAAAAAATCGAGGGATGTCAAGAGATTCTGTTGGACTATAGGGCTATTCAGTTTTTGATTAACTGCACAAAATAGGACATTCTTTATACCCACTTGCACGAAATAGGGCAGAACCGACAATTCCCACCGACTTTTCTTTTAACGTCCAATACAGGTCTTGAACAAAACTGTTCATAAGTTGAACAGTGAAAACCAATTCGTTGCACAATATCGGCGAAAAAATCCTTTTTCAAGGCGGTTTGCCCTTAAATCGACTTTGGCATGAAAATTGCTTATATATCAACCGTAGGACTTACGCAAATTTAGTATATGAACCAAGAATTCACTATTTTTAACCCCCTAAAGAATCAACGGTATGAATGCCGTATGGCATTCCCCGCCCCTTATCAGGGGGACTTTAAGAGGAAATGCGTAAGCCCTAATCAATATAATACTGCGAACCAATGGGAGAACTTCCTCCTTGGAAAATATGGAGCGATGCAATAGGTTCTCCCATCTCTCGATTGTTGCATCGCTCCATTTACTAATTCAGAACATATAACGCATAACAACCGGACAGGGTGGTATTGACACGATCCAGTTTTACAGGGTTGCGGATAAACCTGATACGAAATTTTGAATCCCACAGTCCAAAAATTGTTTCAGAATTTGCAAAAAATTATTGAGAGGTGTTAAAATGTCACAATGTAAAGCGCAAAGCAAAGACAAATTTTGACCGTGTGGGCAAAAAATGGAAGAAGAAACCGGTGGTAATGTGTATTACAAATTCTGGAAACAAGGTCAAATAGGGTGAATCACAAAATGCCAAAACAAGATGGACACAGATATATTATCACAATAGTTGTATCGTTCCTCGTCCTGCTCAGTGGGTGTGCTGTGAAATCAACCCAGCAACCCTCACCCGTCGAGGCAAAAATCGTTAGACAAGCCGACTGGGAAGTAGAATTCAGGGATGTCTTCTTTCTCGATGCAAAGCACGGCTGGGTCATCGGGGAGAAAGGAACAATCCTCTACACGAAAGATGGGGGCAAAAATTGGGAAACGCAGAGAAGTAACACAGAAGCGCGCCTGAACAAGATGCAGTTTATAAATAAAAAACAGGGCTGGATCGTCGGAAACGAAGGAATCTTTTTACATACAGAAAACGGCGGCAAAAACTGGCAGAAACAGGTTGTTACAGACGGAAGCCTTATCAGTCTCCACTTCTTGGACGAACAACGCGGATGGGTAACGGGGGAAGGCGGAGCACTTTATTATACTGAAAATGGCGGAAAAACCTGGAAGTTCCGTCCCAGCGGTGTAGGCGAAGCACTCGTCGGCATCCACTTTGTGAATGAAACCGAAGGTTGGTTGCTCGTACAAATGGGGTCAACCTTACACACGACGGACGGCGGAAAAACATGGGATTATGAATCGGTAGCACCTGAGCATAGCTTGCTGGGAATACAATTTGACCCCAACCAAAAGACAGGGTGGGCTGTGGGGATTGGATCTACTGTTATCTCAACGACAGACGGTGGGAAAACATGGGATCGCGGGGAACCGGGCATTGAGGACACACACGCAATCTTCGATCTCTGCTTTATCGATACCAAAAAAGGATGGTTGGCAGCACAAGCTGGGGACGTGCTTCATACACAGGACGGTGGAAACACATGGGAAGTCCAACAGACAGGCACACACAGCGATCTACTGGCTGTGCATTCTCCTGATGCTAAACATATCTGGGCGGTAGGCAGCCACGGAACGATGCTCCATTCTACTGACGGTGGAAGCACATGGACGATCGACGCCGAAAGCAGTGCCGAACCCTTAGCAGGTGTAGCCTTGGCAGAAGGTGGTCGCGGTTGGACCGTCGGGCGGCGTGGGGCAATCTTCCGCACCGAAGATGAAGGACGTTCATGGGAACGACAGGAAAGTGGGCTCTCTGCCGGCTTAAACAAAGTGACCGCCGTGGACGAGAAAGAGGCGTGGGCAATCGGAGATTCCGGCTACATTCTGCATACTGAAGATGGTAAAACATGGCAGGTACAAAAAGGATACGACTGGATCGGCCTGCATGACGTGCAGTTCCTAAATCGTGAGCGCGGCTGGGCAGTTGGCGATATGGGGGGTATCTTCTACACCAACAACGGTGGCGAAAACTGGATTGAACAACGCGGTTATATCTTTGAACTCTTAAAAGGTCTCTGCTTCATTTCACCAAATGAAGGATGGACTATCGGTTGGCCCGGAAAAATTCTTCACACAATTGATGGCGGGAAAACATGGGAGCCGCAGGAGAGCGGGACATTTAACGAACTTTACTCGGTTTACTTCGTAGACGCTAAACTCGGTTGGGTCTCTGGGCAGTCCGGACTCATCCTTCATACCGCCGATGGCGGGAAGACATGGAAGTCTCAATACACGCGCACACAGGCGAATCTCAACAAAATCTACTTCGCCTCTCCCACAGTCGGAATAGCCGTTGGTGACAAAGGGACCCTCCTGCTCACGCAGGACAGTGGGAAAACGTGGACACGGGAAAACAGCGGCACAGATAAAAAACTCAGCGACATCAGTGTCGCGGAGGATAAGATATTTGCTGTCGGCGCAGACGGTATTGCTATTGCGTATACGATTCCGTCAATATCAAAGTATACCCCGCGCAAACGATCCTTTGAGAAGACCGAACTCGAGTTACCAAAGACGGATGCTGGGTGGGACATCTCACACACCGACGGTCCGTTCCGAATAATGGGCGCGGACTCCAACATGAAATCAGCGGATATTTCCTTCATCAACGCCATCGAAGGATGGGCAGTCGGTAATTCGAGAACGATGCTCCACACCTTAGACGGCGGTAATACTTGGAAGAGCGTTGACTCTCCTGTAGATATACCCTTGATTGCTGTGCATTTTGTCTCTTCAGAGATCGGTTGGCTCCTAACCGAAGACGCGAGTTTCCTATCCACAACCGACGGCGGTGTGACCTGGCAGGTCCTGAACGAAACCACCAAACCGGTGATGGGTGGATACGACCAAATGAGTCGTCCGATAGAAGAAGCGTGTGAACTTTACGCCGCGCATTTTCAGGGTTTCGGTGAAGGTTGGGCTGCTGGTAAGCAAGGCGTTATCCTCCACAACAAAGATGGAAACACAATCTGGAGACACCAAGAAAATGAGACCTCGGCATCCTACCGCGACATCCAGATGGTCGAAGAACATTACGGGTGGGCTGTCGGGTCGTGGGGAAAGGTCCTCTGGACAAATGACCAAGGAGATACATGGCATCTTCAGACAACCAATACAGGATATGACCTCTACGGTGTATCTTTCTTAAACCGCTTAAAAGGGTGGACTGTCGGAAGAGATGGTATTGTCCTTCGCACGTCAGACGGTGGTTTGGCATGGTCGGCAAGCAATACGGGGATAAGCACACACCTCTATAGTGTCTTTTTTATAAACGAAATGGAAGGTTGGATCGTCGGAGAAAATGGATTAATCTTGCATACTGATGATCGTGGCACAACATGGGAAATTGAGGAATCTGGCACTAGCGAAAATTTATATTACGTCGATTATGTTGAAGGACTTGGTTTGGTCGTGTTGGGTGCGCACGGCACTATTTTAAAACGAAAATTAAGCACTGAATCATAGATTTAATACTTCGTTCTTATTTCCTACCAAAAAGGAGATTTAAATATGATACAACGAATAATCCTTATCTGCTTTTTCTTACTGACATTAATACCACTAAGTACGAAAGCGTTGCCACCACCTTCACCGGCAGGCGGCGGCATGCTACAACTGGATCGAAATCACGATTTCGTGGCTACTATCGAGGCGTGGTTTCCCGATGAAGAGTTTGACGGATTAACCGCCGAAGCATGGCTTTATTTTGAAGAGCCACCCAAACCTCTGACTTTCTGGTCAATCTTTGGTCAGGAAGGTCGATTCAATCTGATTATTCATGGCAACGGTATGTCGTTAGGGGCATGGGGAGATTCTGAAAATGCAGATGGAGAACTCATTATTGGAGGGCAACCACTGCCCAAAGAAAAATGGTTGCATGTCGTAGCGATTTACGATGCTTCAGCAGGGAAGGGCTTTAACGGCATGGGTGGTAATTGGTGCTGTCCAGGTGGACATCTCATTAAATCAGACGAACCACTCCAGATTGGCGGAATCGTTGTACAAGATCCAGATCAGAACCCTTTCATTGGAGACAATGTGAAATTACGTGGGTATATTGACGAAGCCCGAATTTCTAATACCGTGCGATATGTAGGACCGAAGTGGGAAATTCCAAAGGGAAAATTTGAAGTCGACGAACATACTATTTCGCTCTGGCACTTTGACGAAAAACTGGGGTCAATGCGCTTTGAAGATGCGTCCGGGAATGGCTACAATCTTTGGAGAAAAGGCTTAGCAGTCGAAGCACAGCGAAAACTCACAACTACATGGGGACAACTTAAACGGTAAAGACACGTATCACTCTTTTACGACAAAACTTACAGAATTCTTTATTTCCACCCAGTTAGGCGAGGTCCCGTGCCTCGCCTCTTTTTTTCCAAGTCTTAGCCCAAAGAAATCACCTTTACTTTTTGCTATGGTTTGCCTCAGCGTGATGAAGCCCACTTTTTTCTTGCACTCTAACCGCTCAGTTGCTATGATAGTTGCAGACGAAGCACACTTTTTTTGGAGACAAACATGAATAATTACCGTATTGCAATTATCGGCTTAGGGGGTATGGGTGGAGCTCATGCTGCGGCAGTGGAGTTAGAAGAAAACTGCGAACTCATTGCTGGGGCGGAAATCAATCCAGAACGGGCAAAAGCGTGGAGCGAACGATTCGGGGTCAAAGCCATCTATGACGACTATGAGAAGATGCTTGATGAACAACAGCCTGATATTGTCATCGTCCCAACGCAGGCACCGATGCATCATGCGCCAACGATCGCGGCGGCACAGCGAGGCATCCATGTCTTCTGCGAAAAACCGACTGCCCTCAACCTGATTGAAGCCGATGAGATGGTCGAAACCTGCGACCAACACCACGTCAAGTTCGCCATTAATCACATCAAACGCTCCAGCCCATATAACCGTCACGCCCTCTCGTTGATTGAAAAAGGCGAGATTGGCGATGTCGTGCTGCTGAAGGCAACCGACAAAGGTGGACGCAAGGTCGGCAATTCACTCATGGAGATGGGGACACATCTCTATGACTGGCTACGACTTTTCAGTGGCGATGTCGAGTGGACGCACGCACACCTTGTGCAGATGGACGGTCGCGAGTCAACCGTTGACGACATTAAACATACTCAAGAGGTACACGCATTCGATCGCGACGCCGGGCTTGTGCTTGGTGAACGCGGACACGCTGCTTTTCGTTTCAAGAACGGTGTCCATGCCGACGTGCAGTTCCTTGCCCAGCCAGAGACAAACGATAACGCTTACGGCATCGATATTATCGGCACTGAAGGCAGAATCGCTGTCAGAGAAAGTGTGGGGACTACGATGTTTATCCATAAAGGACAACACAAAACCCCAGCAGAAGCATGGGAACCGGTGCACCTATCCGCCGAAGACCTCGATGAACAAGGCAACCCACGAGATGGCGCATCAATACGATTGCTATTGCAACGTCTCATGTTACGCGACCTGATCGAAGCCATCGAAGAAGACCGGGACCCATTCGCGAGCGGAAGAGACGGCCGCGATTGCCTTGAAATGATACACGCAACGTGGGAATCACATCGTCAGGGAACCCGAGTACCTATGCCGCTCACGCCGCGCGAACATCCGCTAGAACGGTGGCAGAGGGAAAAAGGCAGCTGAAAAATGGCGAGGTTGGATACCTCACCAGTAAGGAGCAATCTATGCAACGTTTGGATATTCTTCATCCATCGATTGACGACTATTTACTTGGTATCATCCCGGAGCGCGATGAAGTGCTCACAGAGATGGAAGCACACGCACGGGAAAACCGCTTCCCCATCGTCGGACCGCTCGTCGGACGCGTCTTGCATCAATTGGTGTTGCTAACCAATCCGACACGGATTTTCGAGATGGGCTCAGGCTTTGGCTATTCGGCGTATTGGATGGCGAAGGCACTGCAAAAACCGGAAGCCTCTATCATCTGTACCGATGGATCCGCAGAGAACGCCGAGCGCGCCGCAGGGTACCTTGCACGCGGTGGTATCGCAGATCGTATCGACTATCGCGTCGGTAACGCACTTGAAATCATCGACGAGACCGAGGGTGAATTCGACATCATCTACAACGACATCGATAAAGACGGGTATCCTGAAGCGTTTCGGAAAGCGATCCCTCGACTCAGGAGCGGTGGTTTGTTTATCACGGACAACATGCTCTGGGGTGGACGCGTCATCACGCAGGAACCCGGTAGTCCTCCAGAAGGACTCAACGAACAAGAACAGTGGTTCCACGCTGCGACAATCGGTGTCAGAGAGGTAACACGGTTGCTTTACAGTTCGCCTGAGGTATTCACGACGATTATTCCGCTGCGAGACGGGGTTTCAGTCGCAATAAAACGTTAATTCATATTTTTAATGTCCCAACCAAACCTTAGAAAAAACTTGACTTTTATTTTCATTTTCTATAAAGTCTATTTAGGAGTCATGTGCCAATTAGGGAAGTGGTATCCTCATGACGATGCGCAGCGGTACTATCCTGTCCATTAGTTTTAGTGACCTCTCTACTGTTCGGGAACCTACACCTTAAGCATATTCTACAAGAAAACAAACGCGTCTTTGCCACAGCAAAGCTATCAATAGGAGATCCACAATGTTTTTTCCAAAAAAATCGTTTTCTTTAAAAGCCAATCTATTCACTATTGCCTGCTGCGTTTTATTCACACTGTCCACACTGCCGGCGATGGCACATTCAGGCGGCGAGGTGACCAGCAAAAAAACCGAAACGCCTATCACGATTGACGGAATGCTGGATGAGGCGGAGTGGGACGCAATATTCCAAGAAGCTTCACCTTTACAAGATATTGTCGTAGACCCACGCGATCCGAAACATAACCAAGAGTGGTACCAGATTATGCCTGGTGGGGGTGCTGGAGCAGACACAAACGATGGCGGGCTTCGTGTCAGCCGTGGCAAATTCGATGGCGACGATGATCTTCTGGCGCGCTGGGCAACACTATGGGACGACGACTATCTCTACTTTGCGTTCGATGTCACCGATGATAATCCACACGAATACGCCAATGACATAGCAACCCGTTCTGGAGAGATTGACGGGATATTTTTGATGTTCGATACCAAGCACGATGCCCCTGTATTCGAGTTCCCACACCACGAGTTTAACACAAGACATGTCGCCAATAACAGCACCTATGAAGCGGACGACAACTACTGGATATTTTCCGCTATAACGCCCGATGGCACACGTGGCGCATGGTCGCAATCCTTGAGTGCTGGACTTGACCCGGAACTGGGTGATCCTGCCAATGGAAATTTTGTAGGTCAGAAAACGGGTAGCGGTTACGCCGCTGAGATGCGTTTCCCTTGGTCGATTTTTGAGCCGTTTTTCGGTGCAGCTCTTACCCCGACAGATGGTTTAGTCATCGGATTCGACATCACAATCACGGACGTTGATGGAGATGCTCCGGGCACGTATGCCGCACCGCTCGGTGGCGCACTCGCCTGGTCAAGTGATTTTGAAAACGACAACAGTCCGGGTGTGCTCGGTGATCTCATAATTTCGAGTG
This sequence comes from Candidatus Poribacteria bacterium, assembly GCA_958295815.1. GTDB lineage: Bacteria > Poribacteria > WGA-4E > WGA-4E > WGA-3G > WGA-3G. The sequence goes on from OY282374.1 coordinate 4,704,220, forward strand.
AGGTTATCGGCAGTGCCACGTCCGTTGATCCTGAAGGTAAATTGCCAGCAACATGGGGTGATATTAAACGCGGCTATAATAAATAATCCCAAATTAACCGCGATTCCTCTTACTTTTCCTACGCAGAAGATGGGCGGAGATGTTACTCCGCCCTCTACAATTCAGGTTCTTCGGCGTGGTAACTTCTCAACGCTTTCACTGAAAAAGCTTCACAACATCCGCTTATTTTTAAGCACCTCGCCACTTTCGTATTTTCCAGTTGCCGCGTCTGAACCAATATCCCATAAGAAGGCATTGCACAACGTTTGATACAGCGATCCCCCACCAAATCCCTGTCAGTCCTATCAATTGAGAGAGTAGAATCACCAATGTCAATCCGACCCCGAACTGCGATAGCCCCGTAATAGTCATCGGAGACTTCGTATCCCCCGCACCGTTGAGCGCACGACCCAGAACACTGGCGACAACCATGAATGCAAACGTCGCTGCGAGATAACGCAAATAAACATTTCCAATTTCAATGACTGCGGGGTCATTCGTAAACCAACCAACGAAGAACTGAGGAATCGTGAACAAGAAAATGCCGATGAATGTGACGACCACCGCTGCTAAGATGCTACCTAAGTGAGTGGATTTTTCAGCACGATCAATACGGTTGGCACCGATATTTTGCCCAACCATTGGTGCTACAGCGTTTGAGAAGGCAGTCCCAAAATGCATAACAAGGAGACGTAACCGCATACAGATAGCATAGGCTGCAACAGGATTGGTGCCAAAGACAGCAACGACTCGAATAAACAACACACGGGAACCGTGCCGCAACAACGCCTGCATGGAAGTAAAAATTCCCAAATGCATGATTTGACCCCACGTTGAAAGGTTTGGGCGACGGTCAACATGACGCAGAGAAATCACACTCCGTCCTCTAAAACAGAGATAAAGAAGGACAACAACACTGAGACCTCGACCAATCACTGTCGCATACGCCGAACCAACCACGCCGAGTCGCGGAAACCCCCAGATACCAAAGATTAACAGCGGATCTAAAACGATGTTAACAACCGAAGAAAAAATCAGAACAACCATCGGTGTCACTGCATCCCCGGCACCACGGAAAATTGCGGTGAGCGTGCGAGATAGGAACATCATTACGCCACCGAGCAGCATCACGCGAAGATAAGGGACACCTAACGGAATAACCTCTGGCTCGACACCCATTAACCACAATCCAAATTCGGCTAACGGATAGCCTAACACCCCAATGCCCAACGCACATACCACGTTAAGCATCAAGGATTGCATGGCAATATCCTCGCTTTCCGCACGCTTCCTGGCACCGATAAACTGAGACACAAGAATAATTGTCCCAGTAGAGATGCCGTGTGCCAGAATGCTCACGAGTCGTAGCAAATTTCCGCTTATCGCGACAACAACGAGTGCTCCGGGTCCGAGCCGACCGACGAAAATCATATCGACTATATTAAACAGATCTTGAAGTAGCTGACTGACAAAGGTGGGTATAGCCAGTCGTAAAAGGGCTTTTGGAATGCTTCCGCGCGTTAGGTCGTGCTTGGGTGTTCTCATACATTCTCCGCTGATTGGCACTCCCCAAGACCTATTTATGCGGCTTTAAAGGCAAGCAAATCGGCAAGTAGAAGTCTCCGTTATTCACCTTGCTAAATACTAAAACGAATTATGAAACGTGTGTTATGCTATGGCTTCAAATGTTTCTCAATGAATGCTTTCGTCAATTCTGGCACCTTCGGATCCCTAAACCAACCGTGACCACCGCCTTCTACTCTGTAAAACGTAACAGGGACACCTACACCCTGCAGCGCATCATTCAATAAGACGCTCTGGTGGTAAGGCACAAGTGAATCCTTATCTCCATGGATAATCAGAAAAGGGGAATCATCTTTGGACACATAAGTGATTGGATTTGCCCTTGCGACGCGATCCTTATGCTCCTGAATAGGTCCACCTACCAATTTCGATTCTGGAGAATCAGGTGCGTCATGCACCAAACCGTCGGGAAGGCGGTGGGCGTCCATCTGAAGGAAGTCCGTGGGACCGAAGTAATTGACCACGGCTTGCACCCGACTGGATACTTCTAAGTTTTCCCCAACCTCAAATTCCGTTACATCGCCTGTCGTGCCGAGCATTGCAACCAAGTGTCCACCAGCAGATGACCCCCATGCTGCAAACCGATTTGGATCAAGACGATAGGTCTCCGCATTCGCGCGCAGCCACCGCACGGCGGCTTTTACATCCTCAATCTGCGCGGGAAAGATGGCGTGTTGACTCAAGCGATAATTAAGACTCGCCCCGGCATAGCCCGATTTGAGGTATTCCATGGGACGATAATGTTCCTTGTCTCCACCGAGCCAAGCACCCCCGTGTATCCAGATAATGAGGGGTAGGTTCTCTCCTTCGTCCGGTACATAGAGATCCAGTTTCTGACGTTCGTGTCCGTTGGTAACATAAGCAATATCACGATGGGCTGTTATGCCTTCAGGGACTTTCTGAGACTCCGCCGAACTTCGACGTTGCACTACCACTAAAATCGTCACCAGCAAAAACAGTATCAACACAAGCGAAACCACAACACGCATCATTGACTTTCTCCTTCCTGACTGGATATTCCATTCCCATTCTGTCCGACTGGTTCGGAGGACTTTGTGTCCTCTGCAATCATCGCCTCTAGCTCAGTTCTTAAGTCTTGGATCTGGGACACTTTTTCCGCTATCTTCTCGAACATCTCCTGTTTGGACTTGACACCCTCACTAATAAGAAACGCCGTCGCTTCAGAACGACTACTAAATTGTCCAGATTCCACGAGTTCGTCAATCCGGGTGAGATTTTCTTCATCAACCCTGACCATTACGACATTATCCCGTTTTCGTTCGCCTTTTCCGCCTCTATGCTTCCTGCGTCTCTCGCGATGCTTTTTTCTTCCGTGTTTCGCATCATGCTCTGACATCTTATAATCTCCTATGTTTTGTTAAATAACGCCAGTTTGAAAAAAAATATTAGAAGCCAAGACCGACGCATATTGAGCAAAAAAGCAATAAATTCACCCAGAATGAGGAGGTTTTTAGGATCTAACCCCCTAAATCCCCCTTATCAGGGGGACTTTAATCGGAAATGCGCCTACTCTAAATATTTATCAAACTCACGTTAAATACATATAACTTTCTGTTCTTTACCAGTGATGTGCTACATTTGGGTTTCAAGTAGCGCGATGCTTTTCGGGTCCAACTTATTGTAGTTCTCAATTTCATAGCGGTTCCCATCTGCATCCTTAATCAGAACGCGTCCGTTTTCAAGCGTAACAATATCGTACCGACTACGCAAACCGAACTGCACATCTCCTTGCGAAGTTTCAACAACCCACTGTGTAATTCCAAACTGTCCCTCAAGGGCGTTAATTTTCGTAATCTTCGGCATAAAGTAGCGTTTCTGTAGCTCCTCAACGAGAATCCTGCGGGACTCGTGTGGGAGATGCTTTATATCCTCAATAATGCCGATCTCGTTAGACTCTTCGTCTATTAGAGAAATATATCGGCTGGTTTCACTTATAGGAAAAGCGCAGACGGGTTCGACCTTAGTCCGAATCGATCCGTCTGGAAGTTGAACAACCAAATCTTCAAACGCGTTCCGCTCAATCCTGACACTTTTTGCATCAAGGAACGTTAATTTATCAGTAACCTTAATCGCATCCTTCATGAATATATCCTCCTTTAGACTCAGATTACCATGCGCGAATTTTTGACAATTCAGTCTGCTTCTCACACAAACCGGCATAGGTCCCGTCTTTGGCAATCAGTTCCTCATGCGTCCCAATTTCGTCAACCCCTCCATCTTTGAGCACAACAAGTCGGTCGGAGTATTTGAGGGTTGACAACCTGTGCGCAATAGCGAATACTGTTCTTCCTTGGATGAGTTGTTCCAATGCCTCTTGGATCTTCGACTCTGTTTCGGTATCAACGGAGGAAGTGGCTTCATCCAAGATAAGGATGCGCGGGTTTTTTAAAATTGCGCGTGCGATAGAAATACGCTGCCTCTCACCACCAGAAACCCGTGTCCCTCTTTCACCCACCATTGTCTCGTACCCATCGGGGAATCCGAGGATAAAATCGTGGGCGTTTGCTGCCCTCGCAGCAGCAATGATCTCCATCCGAGATGCTCCCGGTTTTGAGTAACCGATATTCTCGGCTATCGTGCCTTGGAACAGGAACGGATCTTGTAACACTACGCCGATCTGTTGCCGTAACGCTTTAACCTGAATGTCGCGACTGTCGTAACCATCAATTATTATTTCCCCATCATTCGGGTCATAGAAACGAGTAATCAGGTTAATGAGCGTACTTTTCCCCGCACCGCTGTGCCCAACCAATCCTATCATCTCACCGGGCTCCACTGTGAAATTGACATCCTTGAGGGCATTTTTTTCACCATCGTAAGAGAAATAGACATTCCTAAATTCAACTGCACCACGGATATTTCTAAGGGCTACCGCATCACTTTTATCAGCAATGCTCGGGGGTGTATCCATAATTTCAAACACACGCTCGGCAGAGGTGCCTGCTCGGATAAACCTTTCGTTCATCTGACAGAGGGTATACACCGGTCTAAAAAACTGCATCATATAACTTTGGAACATGAATAGCGTGCCAAGGGTTATATCGTTTTGGAAGATCTGCCATCCGCCGACTAACCAAATTAAAATAGAACCGGAATAGGTGATAAACTCCATAATCGGGCGATAAAGCGTCCCAAGTTTCGCAGCGTCCATCTCACCGGCAAATACCTGATGTGTCATATCGCTAAACCGGTTTATCTCATAGCGTTCGCGGGCAAATGCCTTGACAACGCGAACCCCTGGAATCGTGCTCGCGAGAATCGAACTAATGCTCGCATACCGTTTCCATAACACATGATACACCTTGCCCATCTTTTTTCCAAAAAAGATCGTGAAGAAGATAAGGCACGGGATAGGTATCAATGTCCAAAGTGCGAGCTTCCAATTGAAATAAAACATGATCGCACACATATAGATGATTGTGAGAGAATCACCCGCAATTTCTTGCATCCCACTCGCGATGAAATCCCGGAGCCGTGATACATCGTGTGTGATCCGCGACATCAAGTTTCCGGTATCTCGTTCATGAAAAAAATCAACGGAGAGGGCGTTTAGATGTTCATAAGTCTCGTTCTGGAGCCGCCTCGTGACATTTTGCCCTACCCATGCCATCATATATCCCCGTATAGCTGAGGCTAACATCGAAAACACGCGAATACTCGCCATGAGGAAAACGATCCCGATCAGATGCCCGAAACTCCCACCGACTGGCATGCTGCCGAACCACCCGCTTAGATAATCCACGGTGCCTTGAAGGTGGCCCCAATCCGTTTCTGGAATCGGCAATCCTGTAGCGACAGCATTACCGACCGGTGTCAGAATCTTGTCAATCAGATCCCTGCTGAGTATCTGAGGGTAGAGCCCAACAAAACGGACTACCATCATTATGAGGAACGCCGGAACGATGATATGCAAAAGCGGAACGGCGTATTTCATGAGTCGAAAGATGAGTTTTCCATTCTGAAGGCAATTGATACAGACCTCTGACCGACGCGGGATAAGCTGACCGCACTTCTTACAACGTCCCTTATCTTCTCCAAGACCCTGTCCACGCCTACCGCGTCCACGTCTACCGTCTGAATTCGCTTCCGTTTGTGAAACTAATCCTTCCAACTCTGAAACAGCACGACTGAATTTCGGTGTTAACCGTTTCGAGTAGCGCGATAGTTCAAACGCGTTATCCACAGTACTCACTTTGAGAATGTTATTTCCGTACATCTCCAAGATCTCTACATCTTCGACAGATGAGAGAGGCACCTCGCGCATATTGTGACCGAGAACACCATTCTGATTGAAGGCGATGAGCCGCCTATTCGTAATTAACAGCCAATCCTTGCCATACGTCCCATCAAAACGCAGATCCGTCGAAATAGAAATTTTGATCTCTTCGCCCGTTTCAAGTAGTGCTTCTACCTGCTCTTTCAGGAGCTCAGGTACATCTTCCGTTGTCGACAGTGGCTCATGGTCTAACTTCCGAAATCGTGGCTTTCCCTCAGAATAACGCATCCTCCGCCGAGATGACCTTCCGCTGTCGAAACCTCGCATCGATCCGTGCATAAATCAATCCTCCACAGATTAAACGTGCAGTTTCTAAATACTTACTAAACTTGTTCAATATTTTAAGAATCTCCGCGTGATAGGTTGGATTGAATAGAAATTACCTTAAACATTTCTATGTTCTAACCTTATAATAACACCTAAATTATCCAAACTTTAGTAGAAATCAATTACATGTAATTATGATACCATTATACGACATTATCCCTTCTTCGCTCGCACCTTCCGCCTTGTGCTTCCTTCGTCTTTCTCGGTGCTTTTTTTTGCCCTGTTTCGCATCAAATTCTGACATCTTAAAATCTCCTCTGTTTTGTTAAATACATATAACTTAATTACATGTAATTATTATACAACATTATATCATAGGTTGTCAAATTAAATGTTCGGTTGCGGATTACCACTCTTTTGTTCACTTAGACAGAGGGAAAAACAGATAGAATATTCCTGTCAGAACCATTACGGTAAAAACGAAACTGGACTCCCGCCAATAAACACAATCATAGCAGCAAGACATCAAGAATGGCATTCCACTGAAGTAAACATTTAATATTTCTAATCGTTCAAGTACAGCACATCAGAAAATGTGGATATAAATATACATCTTAAATTTCCTTAGTAAACCCAATTACTGTGTTTTGTAAGTATCCGCGAAAGATAGAACACTTCGCAGAAACTTGCAACTCCCAACAGTCCTCAGTCTTGTCATTGCGGAAACCCCGGTTCCACAAATATTATTATCGCATTCACCTTGAAAACCGGGTTTAATAAAGGAGTATTAGAACCATGAAAAGGGTTTGTGTGTTTTCTTTAATTATTCTCGCAGTCAGCAGTTTGACGGGTATTGCCCAAGCGCAATATATTCCTCTATCCAACATACCAGAAATAGTTCATGTCCCAGATGCTAACTTGGCAGCTGCAATTCGACAGACACTTGAAATAAATGACAGTGAAATTATCACAGTTACGGCACTACAAGGTATAACAATGTTAGAAGCACCAAACCGGCAGATTACCGACCTAACAGGACTGAATCACGCCACAGGTTTGACGAGCCTCACGCTTGATAACAATCAGATTAGGGATGTCGAACCGCTCGCTGGATTGACAAATCTCACACACCTGTCTCTCGGTCAGAACGAAATTAGTAATCTTACGCTGCTTGAAGGGTTGACAAATCTCACGCAGTTAGGCCTCCCTCAGAACGAAATAAGTGATGTAACGTCGCTCTCTGCGTTGACAACTCTCACAGAGTTGAATCTAGATCGTAATAATATCAGTGATGCAGCACCGCTACGGGGACTCTTAAATCTTGTATTTTTGAGACTTTCATACAACCAAATTAGTGATGTTGAAGCACTCGCCGACTTGGAAAATCTGCATATTATACTCCTTATGGGGAATCCCATTCTGGATACGTATCCGCTTTCAAAATTGCCACACCTTAACTCAGCGGATATTGAAATCGCACAATATCCACCTTGGGATATTAACGAGGACGGTGCTGTGGATCAAGCGGATTTGCTGATTGTATCAGCTGCCTTGGGGCAAAATCCTGATACTACTAACCCACGGGCAGATGTCAATTTCGACGGTGTGGTTGACAACACTGACATGGCGATTGTGATTGAACATTTGGATGACCCGTCCGATGCTCCTTCGCCCGCGAGTTTACTTGATACCACACGGCTTGCGAACTTGGACATAGAGCAGCTACAAACGCAAATTCAGATTTTGCGAGGTATGGGTAATGGGACGGAAAAATATACAAGGGTGATTGGGTACCTCGAACGATTGTTGGCAAAAATTCGTCCTAATAAGACGCAGCTGCTTGCCAACTATCCGAACCCGTTCAACCCAGAAACATGGATACCATATCACTTGGCGAACCCCAGTGATGTACAGATCGTCATTTATGATACACACGGTGTTATAATCCGGCGTTTAGAACTCGGACATCAATCTGAAGGTTACTACACGAACAGAAGCCGTGCAGCGTATTGGGACGGTCGAAATGCTTACGGAGAGTGTGTTGCCAGCGGTATCTACTTCTACCAGATGCAGGCAGATAATATCTCTCCCACGCGCAAAATGATTATTCTGAAGTAGTAAACCTACACGATGCCTTCCCACTGCTTAGCACAGGAGGGCATCATAGTAGACCCAGCACAGCGGAAATCTGGTAAAATATTTACATACACTCAGCGATTTAGTGACTTCTTGATAGAAAATTGACATCACTCATAATTTAGGTTATAATAGTTCGTATAGGTATAGGAAAATTACGAGGAGACTTTTTAACATGGCTGCAATGAAATGCGGTAGATGTGGGTCCGAAAAGGTCATGCCCAACCTCCGGATTCGGGATCGCTACGACGCCGGAGTCGGACACGACTTAGAAGTCGAGGTAGAGGGTAACCCCGATGCCAAGATTTTTAAGAAAACTCACAGGGAAGCGTTAAAAGCAACCGTTTGTGGCGAATGCGGAAATGTCGGTCTCTCTGTCGAAAACCCACAAGCATTATGGGACACTTACACCCAGCGAAAGGATTCGTAGAACATACTTCTAAACCAGTGTGACGATTGATACTTCAGCGTAGTTATAAACTGTGCCACCGATAAATATTTACATACTTAGGGAGGATCGATGAAATCAACCGATTCGCGCTTCAAACGCTTCATTTTTATTTTAATTGATGGAGCACCCTACGCAACCTTCAAAGGATTGCTTGAGAACGGTGACCTCCCGAACATCAAAAAATACGTCGTAGATCAAGGCAGCCTGAACAAAGCTGTTTCCGTCTTTCCCTCAACAACCGGACCTGCCTTCATCCCCTTTTTTATGGGATTATATCCCGGCACAGCAAATATCCCCGGCATTCGATGGCTATCCAAATCAAATTTTCATATCCCACACCGCTTTAAACGTCCCGGTATCTGCAGTTATATGGGAATCGACGGACTACGTTTTGAAGACGACTTGCCACCTAATTTCCCCACCCTGTTCAACTTCTTCTCACCTGTAAGCAACATCTACAATCTACTCGCTCGCGGGTGTCCGCCTGCCAAAAATCGGACCCGCTGGTTTAAACTTTTCGTCTATACCTATGCTCACTTCTCCCATCGATGGCGATTCGTCAACCAGATTGCAGTTCGTCAATTACACAAAGCAGCTGAAGCCGGGGACAAGTTTATCATGTGTCTCTTTCCCGCAGTTGATACCTTCTCACACCATTTTAGCACCCAAGCACCACAGGTCATGCGGACTTACCGAGAGATAGACACCGCCATTGGAAACCTTGTCCATATTTTACAAAAAGCAAATACCCTCCAAGAGACACTCATCCTGATTACCAGCGATCATGGAATGACCGACACACACACTCACATTGATATACCTCAGCATTTAGACGATGGCGGTTGGCGATGTTTGCATTATCCCAAGCCTTGGCGGCAAGGTGCCGTGTCTGCCAGTATGGTATCTGGAAACGGGATGACACATCTTTACTTCAAAAACAGTTCAGGTGGAAATGGGTGGGGAGAACGGGTGCCTTTCGAGCGGCTTCACCAAATGGGGGTCATTAGTTCCCTGATTGAATTGGAAGGTTTAGGACTCGTCGCAGGTCAAAGCGAAACTGGAGACATTATTGTTCAAAGCCGAAACGGACAAGGGAGAATCTATTGTTACGCACAAGACACAGATCCCGAGAATCTACAGAGCGTATCTACAACTTTTAAAAGTGCAGATTCGCTACGTTTCTCTTACGAGTTTACTGGGACAGATCCGCTCGGTTACGGTGTTTACTACAAAAACCTATCCTCACGGGAAGCACTACGCGTAACCTACGACAGTCCACATCCAGATGGAATCGTCCAATTGTGGCAAATTTTCAAGAGTGAAAGGACAGGCGACTTGGTCCTAAGTGCCGAAAGCGGTTACGATTTACGCGCTCGTTATGAAATCCCTGAGCATCGTGCGACCCACGGTGCCTTAATTGCGGAGCACCTACACATCCCACTTGCCACGAATTATCCAATTACTGAGCAGTGCATCCGTTCTGTCGATGTTTTCCCAACGGTGTTAAACCTGTGCGGACACACCGTCGCGGAACAGTACATTGACGGAAGAGTTGTCAAGTAAACCCGCCTGCCATACAACCCTCCGAATAGCGACACTTTTCGTAATCCGAGCTTTGTGTTATAATATTGTATGGTAAGAAACTATAACTCCTTTCGGCACATTCTTAAGGCTTCGTGGAGGAATTTAAGTTGAACAATCAAACAGTTCTCAGCAAGCACTTTATCAAACAGACACTCGTAGATAATCGGGAAACACTTAGGAAGTATGGCGTCAAACAAATTGGACTATTCGGATCCTATGTGAACGGAACGGCACATACTTCTAGCGACATCGACCTACTCGTTGAATTAGAAAGGTTGACCTTTCACGACTATATGGGACTAGCACTTTTCCTTGAAGACCTGTTTGAGAAGAAAATAGATCTCGTTACCGCCAAATCGATTAAACCCCATCTGAAGCCCCATATAGAAAAAGAGGTGGAGTATGTCCCGGACCTATGATACATATCTCCTAGACATAATAGAGGCAATCAATCGTATTGAATCGTACGTTCAAGACACAACTCGGTCACAGTTTGAAACTGATCGAATGCGATTCGATGCAACCGTCCGGAACCTTGAAGTCATCGGCGAAGCAGTCAAGCGGGTCCCCGACTCAATCCGAGAAAACTACTCAAGTGTCGCTTGGCGAAAGATAGCAGGATTAAGAGACCGACTGATCCATGCCTACTTTGATATTGATATCGATATCATCTGGGATGTAGTGCAATCGGAACTCCCTGTTTTAAAAAGTGAGGTTCAACGAATCATCAACGAACAGAATACTACCAATCAAATGTAGAACAGAAAGAGATTGTGCTTCAATATCACAGTCTCCAACCTCGCTAACTGTCCTCCTTTTAGATCCCAACTTACTTTCCAGAATTATGCACCTCTCTCCACCTAACTCGCGTCTTATATAGTAAAGGGATAGAGTAGTCCTCAGCGTTTTTTAACCCTATCTACCCGCGAAACCCGCAAATCGCATGTGTCCATCTTGGCAAAACTGACTTCTCTGGAGATGTCCGATGAAAAACGATGATGTTGAATTGATCCAGCACATCCTCACAGGTGATGAGAACGCCTTTGCGAGTCTGGTCAGAAAATATCAGCAGCAGATCCACACGCTCGTCTGGCGGAAAATAGGCGATTTCCAGAACGCTGAAGATATTGTCCAAGAGACATTCCTACAAGTCTATCAGAAACTCGAAACCTTGGAAGACCCAACACAGTTTACACGATGGGTGCATCAGATTGCGAATCGCCTCTGTATCGCATGGCACCGAAAAAACAGAATACAGACCGAATCACTGGAAGAAACCGACATCTCGGAGATAGAGACAGAGGCGTATTCCCGATATATCGCTACAGAACATGAGAAAATAACGGGTGAAACACAACGCGACCTCGTCGAAAAACTGCTTGAAAAGTTGAAGGAACGCGACCGAGAGGTGATCACACTCCACTACTTTGAAGAGATGTCGTCCTCAGAGATAGGTAACTTTTTGGGTGTCTCAGAAAATACCATCAAGAGCCGCCTCCATCGTGCAAAGCAACAACTAAAGAAATACCAATCCATGGTTCAAGAGGCTTTAGATATCACAATTCAACGGAAACACCGTTCCCAAAAGCAGATAAAAGGAGAGACCAGCATGACAAAAGAAACGAGAGACGAAGCCAAGATCGAAGCAAGGTTGAAAGAATTACAACGTCAGATTACCGATCTGCAAGAAGAAATTAAGGTTATAGCGACTGAATCAGACGTTTTTCACGCCGATGACATGCAGTTCCATGACCCCGAAAGAAGTGAGGCACTCAGGACAATATGTCAGCTCCCAGTAGATGCTGAAAGGTATATTTCGTGGGGTTACCTGGGTGCTTACGGTACGCCTCCGAATAAAACAAACAGACGCATCGCATTTTGGTCGGATAGCATCAACGGTTTCCTATCTAAAGCACCAGACACCGAAATTGTGAATCTCGCAAGTCTTTTCACAGAACCGAACGTCATTTCTATTTTAAGACAGTTGGTAGATAGCAAAAAATCGGTCGCGGATCTCGCACAAGCTTGCAATATCTCTGAAAGTGAAGTAGAGAAAGCCGTAGCAACATTAATGGATGCGACTTTAGTGGTGCGCACAGAAGATAATCTCATCAAACCCAACAATGATGCTGCCTCCTTTTTCCTGAACTTCGTGAGTATGACAATCGTACATCTCGGGCATATTAGACCTGATCGCTAAAGTCAGTTCGTGTCTCATCTAACATTTGGTAGAGTACAAACACACCACCGCTGGCGAGGTTTCCCAACCTCGCCAATCGCAACTATTCAATTTTAGGAAACCCTCCGGCAAATATTTTCCTTTCAAACCCACTTTTTAAAATTATGCACCCTTTTCTCTGAGTTCGCGTCATTATATAGTGAAGCGAACGGATAGAGTATCTCCTCGCGTTTTTAAGCGCATCTATCCCGAAATATCTTAATCGTACGGTCCGCTTGGTGAAATAGTTTTTTGGAGATGTCTAATGAGAAACGACGACGTTGAATTGATCGAGCGTATTCTCGCAGGTGATGAGAACGCCTTTGAGAGTTTGGTCAGAAAGTATCAACAGCAGGTTCATACGCATGCATTACGAAAAACTGGTGATTTTCAAATCGCTGAAGATATTGTGCAGGAGACTTTCCTACAAGTCTATCAGAGGCTTGAAACGCTAAACAACCCGGCACAATTCTCAGCGTGGTTACATGCGATTGTGAAACACTTGTGTATCGCATGGTTCCGAAAAAACCGGTTACAGACCAAGTCGCTGCAAGAGATCCACATCTCAGACACAGAGGCAGAGCCGTATTCTCGGTATGTCGCAACGGAAAATGCGAAAGCAACTGCTGACGCCCAACGCGACCTCGTCAAAAAACTGTTTACAAAGTTAAAACGAAGCGACCGAGAGGTTATTACGCTTCACTACTTTGAAGAGATGACATCTTCAGAAATAGGTGAGTTCTTAGGTGTCCCAGAAAACACGATTAAGAGCCGCCTTCACCGTGCGCGACAGCGATTAAAGAAATATGAGTCCACGATCCGAGAGGCATTGGACATTACAATCCAAGGAAGACATCAATCCCAAAACCAGTTGAAAGGGAAAACTACCATGACAGACGAAGTGAGAGAGGAAACCAAAATTGAAGCGAACTCGGAAGAAATGCAGCAGAGTCTTACCGAGATAAGAGATATGCTACTTGAAACGCGACGTGAACTTGCCGCGGTCCAAAAGCAACTCAAGATTATCACTGATGAATCCGATGATTCTCTTAGCACATCAAAAAAGGAAGCACTTGCTGGATTAACCCGACTCCCCTATGATGCTAAAGATCCTATCACGTGGGGCTACGGCGGTGCCTATCGTGCCCCATCTGGACACATGTCAAAGCGCGGTTCAATCTGGACGACCAGCGTCGATGAATTCCTATCATATTCATCAGATGCTGAAATTGTGGAACTTGCGAAATTCTTCACAAACCCCACCGTAGTCGCTGTTTTAAGACAACTGGTAGACGGCAAGAAATCGGTCGCGGACTTGGCAAAGGAATGCGGCATTCCAGAGAGCGAGATGGAGGAAACCATAGCGTTGTTAATAGATGCAGCATTAGTGAAGCGTAGGGAAGACAGTTTCATCGAACCTAAAAACGATGCTACTTTCTATTTCCTGAACTTTGTGGGTATGGTAAGAGTCTATCTGAATCCTGAAAACTATCATTCCGAAGATTAATTTCAACGAGGCAAAGGTAACCCAATGATGGATGCCCGGATATGGTCTGTGAATAGACCATATCCATTCCTTGTATTACATTCTTGTTCGGGATACAATGTGCCAACCCGAATAAATTCGGGCATCCGGATGTAAATTATTGGAAAACCAAATGACCCTACACTGCCAACGTTACCATTTGACTTTCCTCGCTAAATCTGCTATTATTTTAAGAACCAATTGTGGCAAATGCGGTTCACAAGATCTTTCGATTCGCGCCCGCAATATCACGCGTCATTCAGACAAAACGCTCAACGTTCCAGATAACTATGCCAATACCCAATTTCCCCGACAAACATAAATCACGTCCCATAGCCACACCACAGCAGCACGTCGCCTACTTCCGTCAACAAGGATTCATTCCTGATTTTCCGATTCCAGACAGTGTCATTTTTTGTTATGAAGGCAATCTTCTTGAGCGTATTGCCAATACCGAAAGCGTTGAGGAGATTCAGGGAGTAGGAGGCGTATTCTATCTACTAACCGAAACCAATAACAACATAGCAGTTAGTGGTAATAACGGCATCGGTGCTCCAGGGGTCTCGATGGTCCTTGAGATTCTGATAGAACTGGGTGTCAAACGATTTATCAATGTAGGGATTGCGGGTGGACTGCAAAAAACCTCCGATATTGGCGATGTTGTTATTTGTAGTAGTGCTATTCGTGATGAAGGCGTTTCGTATCACTACCTGGAAGACCCTTCGACCGCAGCACTGCCGTCCGAAAACCTGACAGCCGCACTTATGCAGACGCTTGAGGACGATGGTATCCGTTATACACACGGACCAACATGGACAACTGACGCCTTCTTCCGAGAAACAGTTGGAGAAATTCAGCACTATCAAGAGGATGGGGTTGTTACAGTCGAAATGGAAGCCGCTGCGCTATTTGCGATTAGCACACTGCGCGGTGTGGACATGGCGTCAGGATTTGTCATCAGCGATCTGGTGGCAGATTTAGTATGGCATCCACAGATACTCGCCCAAGAAACACACGACAGTCTGTTCCGCTTATATCAAGCAGTGCGGGCAACCTTACAAGGGCACGCCTAATCAAATCCGAAACTAACATACATCAACACAAAAGGAAATTAAGGTGGGAATACTAACACAAGCACATCACGATCATTTTGATGAATACGGCTATATGGTCATCGAAAATGCCGTCCCGACTGAACTTTGCGATGCAGTCGTCGATGCAATCTTCGCGTTCTTGGAAATGGATCCTTCAGATCCAAATAGCTGGTATCGCGCACCCCATAAACCCGGCGCAGGCATGGTAGAGATGTACCAACACCAAGCCATGTGGAACGTCTACCAACATCCACCGATCCATGAAATCTATACCGAAGTCTACGGTACACATCGGATTTGGGTTCACCCCGACCGCGTCAATATGAAACCGCCCAAACATCCCGACTACCCTGAGTGGGACCATAAGGGGATGTACCACTGGGATGCGGACACCTCGAAGCTACCGGTTAGATTTAGCACACAAGGTGTCTTATTCCTGAAAGACACCACTGACAATCAGGGGTCTTTCGTCTGCTGGCCCGGTGCGCATAAATCCTTGATTGACAAAGAAAACCCGTGGGTACCAGAAATCTCGCCGGAACATTTCGTTCAGGTGCCGGGAAAGGCGGGTTCACTGCTCATTTGGCATGTAGCACTTCCGCACGGCAATGGTCGCAATACCTCCGACAAACCCCGATTGGCTCAATACATGAACTTCTACCCTGCTCCAGATCCAATGAACGAAGAACGACGGCAAGAACGTATCACGTTGTGGCGAGAGCGGCGGGCATTAGGTCGAGGTCCCTATCCAGGGGATCCACGCGGATGGGAAGCGAAAAATTATGGACCGGCAGAACTCACGCCCTTGGGACGGAAACTATTAGGACTTGATTTGTGGGATTAATACTTCTTAATCATCCCCCAACTTGTGGCTAATTTCCCTTGGGGGTCTACACCGAGTGCCGCTTGCAATCCATTGTCCATGATTGCCTCAATCTGATCTTTACTCAGATCCACATTGAAGATAGCAACCTCATCGAAAAGACCGAACATAAATTGGTGGTGTGCCAGAAAATCACCCATATTAACTTCTTGGTCCTTCGCGTTGGTGTCCATCGCTTGATCGGTACCCTCCTTGGTTTGAAGTTTACCGTCAACGTAAAGGTCATGGTCTTTCACAGCGTCCGAACCCTTGGGAAAGACGACCGCCATGTGATGCCACTCTTTATCGCATACGTTGTCCGCCCCATAATTTTGTCCGCCAGCGACCTCAATTCTCAAATTGCATTCCGCGCCTCTCAGATGCGATCGGATGTAGTACTTTTCTCCTGTAAGGTTCGGTCCCCATTTTACCCACGAATGCTCTCGTGTATCACCGGCTTTAAACCAGAAGACCGTCGTCCTCGGATCCGTGCCGCCGATCCCTGCGTAGCCGGTAACAACCAAATTATCATCATTGCCATCGTAATCGAGACACGTCCCGAACACGCCTTTGACGTATTTCGCCCCAGATATGTCTCCATCTCGACCATTCTGGGAGATGTCTTTAGCGACATTGCCCTTTCCTTCATCAAAGAGGTAGGCAACCTCAACGGTTTTCGGGTCAAGCACAGCAGCAAGGCTGATACCCGTAACCGACAGTGCGAAAATAATAACAATCAACCAAATGAGGATAAATTTACCTCGATTTGCAACTCTCATCTCTATTTTCCTCCTACCAGAAAAATATGATTGAATTTCCGACCAAATCCCCACAATTTAGCGCGAAGATACAGGGTTGTCAGAACACCGGTCCAAAGTTGTTTAATAAAATAGATTTTAGCAAAATCACTTAAAACGGGCAAGTGTAAAACAGCACTTGCAAATCCATTCAGTTCTCTCGAGTGAACAGGGACAGTATCGGCAGTGCTATCGCGGAAATCATCGTGGTAAATATCGAAAAAAATAATAAAAAATGAAAAAATTTGACAAAGAAAAAAACATGTTGTATACTTAACAGTGTAAAGTTAAAATACTATGTAAACTAAAGGAGAAACTATGGGTATTATAGAACGCAGAGCAAGAGAAAAAGAACAATTGCGACAGCAAATTCTTGTTGCGGCGCGAGAACTGTTTGTCAATGAGGGTTATGAGAACGTCTCCATGCGAAAGATCGCCAACAAGATCGAATACTCACCAACAACGATCTATCTTTATTTTAAAGACAAGGCAGATCTTTTAGATTCCGTCTGTAAGGAAACACTTCTGAACCTATTGAATACACTTGAACAACTAAAAAAAGATAATAGCGACCCCGTCGAAACCCTGAGAAAAAGTGGACGCGCTTATGTCGAGTTCGGTTTGAAATATCCGCAAGATTACAAACTGACGTTTGTCACCCGCCCCCAATTCCAGAAAGGTTTAGGTCTGGATGAAGGATCGGTTGGCGAAAAAGTGTTTGATTATTTACGCGCAATGGTCTCCGAATGCATTCAACAGAAGAAGCTCCGTCTGGCGGATGTCGAAACTACCGGTCAAGTGATGTGGTCAGCCGTTCACGGCATAACACTGCTCCTGATTGATTTCCCCGATTTCCCTTGGACTGAGAAAGACAAATTGATTGACACGGTAATTCATACAACAATCAAAGGTTTGAAGGCATAGATTTTAAATTATTTGGCGAAGGTCGCCTATATTTTTTTGCCTATAAGTTAACACTGTAAATTTATTTATCAATGTTAATGTAAAATATGAAAGGAAACAAAAATGACCAAGCAAAACTTATTTCACAAACGCTTTTTCTTCGCAGCCGAGTGCACAGAACATTATCGATGGAGTCTGCTCTCCATACTCATTTTTGGGATATTTCTGTCAAGCTGTTCGGCTCAATCCGAAGTGCTCACTCCAGCAATGCCTGCTTCCACAGAATTCACCTTCGACCAGTACGAAGTTGTCACTGGCATAACGAAACGCCAGACCGTTTTGACGGGGTTTCTCCTTGATGGTCCTATCGCCGAACTTGTCGTGGTGTACATCGACGAAAACAACGACCGCCGCTTGCGCATCTACGCGTTCAGCGACAACACTTGGACACCGAAACTCGACACAACGCTGCGTCCCGAAGTATTGTTTGTTGACGTAGCAAACATCAATGGACGCGACAGACTGGTTACCTATGAGCGCAACCACCTGAACTGGTTTGATCCTGAGTCGGCGACAGAACACCCACTGGTGCCAGTTACTTCCAGCTTCAAGCTGCCGCGTAGAGATGAGATCCTCCATGTAGACATCACCCGAGATGTAAACGTCGACGACCGCGACGACCTTGTAGTGCCCGACACCGATGGCTTCTGGGTATTCATCCAGATGAGCGACGGTTCGTTCGCCGATAAAGTGAAAATCGGTCCACCCACTGAGATGGAGTGGATCCTCGGAGCCGACGGATATCGGTATGACCCTTGGTCTCAGAGCCGGATTCACGAAATTGACTACAACCGAGATGGTCGTACCGATCTGGTGTTCTGGAACGAGGACCACTTTGATGTCCATCTCCAAGACGAGCGTGGACTGTTTGCACCGAATGCAAAGACTTTTATGACCGATGTAGCATTCGACTCTGACCGACTCTCCTCACTCACCACTGGAGAGATGACAGGGAAGGTGCTGCACTCATTGGCAGACCTAAACGGTGACGGTGTCGCTGACCTGGTGGTTTTCGAACTTTCGGGCAGGAACATCTCTAACAAGCACTCCAGCTACAAGGTGCATTTCGGAATGTTAGCACCCGATGGTGGCATTGTGTTCGCACAGGACGTCAGTGTAGCGTTCCAGTCAGACAAAAAAATCCAGCTTGGGATGGAACAGCACAACTTTGATCAAGATGGTCAGGTTGGTTTGATGATCACAACTATCAATATTGAGTTCCTCAAGAGCAGCCTTTGGAAAAGCATCAAAGGGTTCATGGGGGATGACATCTGGTTGGAACTTGAGTTCTACGAAATGGCAGAAGGGCGTTACCTCAAGACACCCAACACTACCCGCAGAATAGCGTTGGACGGAGTACCCAGTCATCAAGAGCCAGGGTGGGTGCCACTGGACGTTGTGCTTCGAGGGAGAACACACAGGAGCCGAAACGCTCAAAAGAATTACCAGCGCGCTTTCAACACGACCTTACTCATCGGAGATGTGACCGGCGACGGACGCTCAGATCTACTCATCGGGGATCACCCTCGGATTATGGTCGTCTTCGTCGGCGTGCCGGGACCCGAACTGTTCGCCAAGCAGCGTCAGGAAGTGAGCGTTGCTATGCCTAACGATGAGGAATACACATGGCTGGTGGACCTCAACAAGGACGGGGTACAGGATCTCCTCATGCATCATCCATTCACGCTACGAGATGCTCACGGTGCCCCGATACACCCTCCGGGAACCGAGTCGCATCGGGTGACATTGCTGATTGCCCGATAAACCCATCGCCTATATTTTTTCGCCTATAAGTTAACACTGTAAATTTATTTATCAATGCTAATCTGAAACCTGAAAGGAAAATAAAAATGAAAAACCAAAACCGAGTCTACATACGCAAGATTTCTGCTATATCCGCCCGGATAATGCGATCTCGACGCAGCCTATTTTCCGTCCTGGTTCTCGGCATATTTCTGTCGGGATGCTCAGGTCTGCTTGGCAAAAAGACTGCACTGATGGCGTCAGCTCCTGTCCAGCCCACTTTCGAGCAGCACGAGATCGACACGGGCACAGCGAAACGCCAGACCGTTTTGACAGGATTTCTTCTCGGCAATGCTATCGCGGAAATTGTAGTCGTGACCGTTGACGAAAATGAAAAACGGCACTTGCACATCTACGCGTTTAGTAACAATACTTGGGGACTGAGACTTGACACGACACTCCGTCCCGAAGTGTTGTTTGTCGATATTGCAAACATCGGCGGGCGCGATCGGTTGCTCACCTATGCGCACGGTCACCTGAACTGGTTCGATCCAGACGCAGCGGTAGAACGTGCTCTGGTGAAAATCACTACGAACTACAACGCAACGGAGAAGGGTAGTATTCCCTATATCGACATCACGCGAGACGTAAACAACGACGGCTTCGACGACCTCGTAGTGCCGGATATCGATGGTTTCTGGATAGCCACGCAATTGGACAACGGTTCATTCGCCGACCCAATAAAACTCGGACCGCCCGACCCCTTTCTCGACAAGACTACTTTGGATGATTCGCGCAGCTACCGCGAGATAGGGATAAACCCTTTGACTGTCCGCTGGTATCTGAGTCGTCTCCATCAGATGGACTATGACCAAGACGGACGCAGCGATCTCGTGTTCTGGAACGCCGACCATTTCGAGGTTTATCGCCAAGACGGACGCGGCATGTTTTCATCAGTGGCTGAGACCTTTACTGTTGACATCCCATTCGACACCGACGGTGCCTACTCGATCGCCTTTGGCTTCAGCGATGAGAATATGTTCTCGTTGATCTTTGGTTTCAGAGAGAAGACGAAGCGGAGAGTGCTGCACACGTTCCGAGATCTGAACGGGGACGGCGTTTCCGACTTGGTTATCCACGCGTTAGAGGGACGGAGTCTTGGGAAACAGCGCAGCCTGTATGAAGTACATTTCGGCACGTCAACACCCAATGGCATCGTGTTCACACGGGATGTTAGCACGACAATTCGACCCCGCGGCACCGCTGGAGGATTGCAGCCTTGGGGCTATTCGTCGCAGTGGCTACAAGATTTCAATAGAGATGGTGAGATTGACATTCTGTTCATGGACGTCCAGACCGGACTCGTCGGGATGAGCCGTGCGATGTTCGGCAAATCTATAGCAATAAATCTCGAATTGTATCGTATGGAAAACGGCACTTACCCTAAGAAACCCACTACCACACGTAAAATCAGACCGGCTCTCAACCCTTTCGAGGCACACAGAGTCTTCTTCCCAGCCGTCCTGTTGAGCGATGCGAACGGGGATGGACGCTCCGACCTGCTGGTCGGGAAGAACTGGGAAAAACTTCACGTCTTTCTCGGCGTACCTGGACCCGAACTATTAGCACAGACCCCTCAAAAAGTGGCAGTCCCCATGCCTAACGACGAAAGAAACATCCGATTGGTGGACCTCAACACGGATAACAAGCAAGACATCCTTATTCACTATCCGTCCACCGAATCTAATCAGGTAACACTACTGATTGCTCAATAAACAAAAAGGAGTAAAACAATGAAACACACAATTTTATTTCTAACCTGCATGCTTGTAGGCATAACCCTCAGTCTCTCAGTTCAGGCGGAAGAAAATAATCTCACCAAAGATTTCGGTATCGGGCTTCAGGGAGCTACTTCTGAGTTTGGCGGAATTAGTTTTCGCTATACCGGATTGGCACCCGTATATCTTCAAACCATTGGACGTTTTATCCTCAACGATCAGAACAGCGACCACATGTTCGGGGGCGGCATTTCGTATGCCATATTTGAGCACCAGAGCAGGTGGAACACATCACGGCTCTATTTCACCTTAGAAGGCGGCTGGCGATATAAACAAGAGCCTGATCAGCGAGAAGAAATTGTCACAGCCACGACCCTCGGAGGCGGCGTCGCTTTTGGAGGTGAACTTGTGTTTTCGCTTGGCGGAATCCCTCTCGGCTTGAACGTAGGAGTCGGTCAAGGATTCGGTAGGGAAAAAACCAACTCTCAATCCAAAGGTCTCGCTGGCGTTTACGTAGGAATGGGCATACACGCCTATTTTTAGGTGAGCGTATTGCCTTATCGACAGATTTGGTGTATAATTCCGCTAAGAGAAAAAACGGACAGACGGATCCAGTTATGATGCGAGTTAGCAGACTCGGGCAAATGGATCCGCTTGTCCCAGATTACTTTAGAGAGCAGAAAAGCCGTTGATACCAAGAACGATTCGCGGAACTTACGTCGAAACAGCAATTTCTTCAAGGAGATAATTATCGACTGGGGGTAACTATGAACGTTTTAACCGACAAAACTGCATTCATAACAGGCGGTGCTCAGGGAATTGGCTTGGGAATCGCTAAAGCCTGCTTGAAGGAAGGAATGCAGGTGGTAATAGCAGACATCAAAACCGAGCAACTCAAAGTCGCTGAATCAACCTTGGATAGCCCGGAAAATGTTCTTGCTATCGAACTTGACGTTAGCGACCGAGACGCGATGGAAGCCGCGGCGGACAAGACAGAGGCGGTGTTTGAAAAGGTGCACGTTGTTTGTAACAACGCCGGTATCGGTTCTGGGGGACCTGTGGTGTCAGTTCCGTGGGAAAATTGGCATCCGGTAATGGATACAAATTTGCACGGCATATTGAACGGCGTACAGGTATTCGTTCCACGGATAACGCGGCACGGAGAAGGTGGACACATCGTCAACACCGCTTCCATCACAGGATTTGCGCAGCAGGGACGTGGCGTTCCTTATGGGGTTAGCAAAGCCGGTGTCATCGCACTGACCGAAGTTCTACGTGTGGAATTAGCGGGTGAGCATGCTAAGGACCGCTGGCAAAACATGTATGGTGCCGGAACCGACCGATGGGACGGAAAGACCCCACCGGAGTCACTCATTTCTGCTTCAGTGCTCTGCCCTGATTCTGTGGATACGGAAATCTCGCCATTCTATACGAACCCAAAGGATGACGCAGCGACCCGGCAACGAAAAATCGAATGGCTGAGACGCTTGGACATTGAGCTAATCAAGCCCGATCTGGTCGGCGAACAAGTGGTAAACGGCATTCGTAACGATGAGCTTTACATTTTCTGCGATGGGTATGGCTCTCGCAGATTGGTTAGGCAGCGCACTCAGGCGATGCTGGATGCGTTTGACCGGCAGTTCCCTGAATAACGTTGGATTTCACGCCCGTTCAACTCGACCTACGCGCTCGCTGCGCCAAGACCTGCGCTTCCCACTCTTCCCACGTGGGTTTATCACCTTCAGTGAGTACGACAAGCGGCACCATACCGCCTCTCAATTCTTTATTTTTTATGAACTCAGCGGCTTCACGCTCCTTAACAGTCATATCAGCCGTATCGGGTGTAGGGAAATAGCGGAAGTCAATACTCCAACGGGATTTTCGCGTTGTATTCAGCTTGCTGGTATGCACAGTAAGGTTCGTCATAAACAGGGCACCACCGGGTTTAAGGGGAACGGGGACTGGTGTGCCACGTGCCTCAACATCTTCTTCCATCCGGATGTTTGCATCCGCATCTCGCGCACCGTCGAGTAATCCCCAACGGTGGCTGCCCGGAATGACCCAGCAACACCCATTCTCGACCGTTGCTTCGACCAGCGGCACCCATACCGTGACCATGTGGAGACTCTCTGTGTGTTTCTCCTTTTTCCCGATAGTTGCCTGGTCGAGATATTGGCTGTCTTGGTGCCACGGGAACGAGGTAATCACGCTTCCGGGGAGTTTTGTCCGCAATGCAGGCGTACCAATATTCGAGACTTCAGAGCCCAAAAGAAGCCGTAGCACATTAAGCACACCGGGGAGGTTGTAGAGATCATAAAACTCACGTCCGAACATACCAAACGACCAATTGCGAGGTAAGATGTCCAACTCTTCGCAGATCGCAGCATACCGCCGCACAAAGGACTCGTCTTCATAAAGCGACGACAACTTACCTTCACTATACAACTCACGGCTATACCCATCAACTTTTGCTTTGATAAAGTCGCGCATTGGCTCTAAATCTCGGTCATCAATAATGTCTTCGAGGACCACGTAACCGTCGCGTTCATAAGCGGTTTTGATTTCTTGATCTGTCATTAGTTAATCTCCTTCTGTTACTGTTGCACAATCTCAAAGGCTATGTTATCATGAATGCTCAGCAAACGCAATACTTATTGATTTTTCAATAAGGCTATTTAGTTTTCGGCTATTTTGTCCATTTTCATAGGAAAGTCGCGATCAGGAACTTGCTCCTACATGGAAAAGTCGGGAATCGGAGTTCCCTCCTACAGAAGAACTGAATGACCCTAATTTTTCAACTAATTTCATAAACGAAAGGGAAAGACATGAAAATCACCGATGTAAAAGCGATGACCCTAAAAGGCTACAAACAGTGGAACTACGTCCAGATTGAAACTGACGAAGGATTGACGGGGATAGGCGAGGCACATCCTGGGGCAGGGATCGCCGAAATTATTCTGCAGTTTAAGCGGATACTCGTAGGGGCAGATCCGAGAAATATTGAACCGCTCTACAATCGCATGATTGGTGCAGCGAGCAACAGATACGCTATGGGTTTATCGGCTATTGGTGGGATAGAAACCGCACTCTGGGATCTGCTCGGAAAAAGCCTCGGCGTGCCGGTCTATCAGTTGTTAGGTGGGAAGTACCGGGACCGGATCCGGCTCTACGCCGATGTCGGACATGGAAAGGGAAACACACCAGAGGGTTGGGCACAGCGAGCCAGAGAAGGCGTTTCAGACGGTTACCAAGCCATCAAATTCGACATCGATAACTCCGCAAACGAACTCAAACAGGATGCGGTTAACAGGGAATTAAGTACAGCGGAATTGCATAAAATGACCGCATTGGTCGCCGCCGCACGCGAGGCTGCCGGTGATGCGATCGACATCAGTATCGACTGCCATAGTCTATTCAGCACCCACTCAGCGATGAAACTTGCTGAACGTTTAGAACCGTTCGATTTAATGTTTTTGGAAGACCCCGTGCCGAACGATAACGTTGAAGCGATGTCGAAGGTCACTGCGGCAACTTCTATCCCGATCTGTACCGGTGAGTTCCTATTTCGTCGAGATGGTTTCAGAGAACTAATTCAAGCACAAGCCTGCGATATGCTTCATGTCGATGTGTCTGGAACAGGTGGGATACTCGAAGCGAAGAAGATTGCAGATCTCGCAGACCTCTATTACATACCGTTCGCCGCACACAATATTACATCACCAATTGGGATGACAGCGACGGCACACGTTTGCGCTGCCGTTCGGAATTTCATCGTTATGGAACTCCCGTATCACGCCGATCAGGTAGAATGGCGATGGGATCTCGCAATCTCTAACGAACCGCTCATGCAAGATAGCGTATTTGTGGTGCCAGAGCAACCGGGATTGGGTGTGGAAATAAACGCGGATGTCGCAAGGGAACATTTGATGCCCGGATCCGACCACTTCGGTGTTGCTTAATCACACTATTATAGCAAAGCCTGAATACATAGGATGTATAGATTTACTTCCCCGCTGGCGAGGTTTCTAACCTCGCCACTAATACCGTCTTAGCAATCACCGTTGCTTTTGAGCGTTCCCCATAAGGTTGATGGGATTCGCACCAAATGTACAGGAAAACCCACACGCAATCTGACCAATAGTTCAAATTTCATCTCATCTGATTTTGTTTTATTGTTCCCCACACTGTTACCAACTTTTTCTGTGGCGAAACTGCCAATGGCAGCGGCTGCCAAGACGGGCTCATATTCCTTCCATCCTGATTTTCAGTGAGTTTAACGACATTAGAACCGTTGGTATTCATCACATAAATATCATATTTGCCCTCTCGGTCTGAAGTAAAGGCGATTCGCCTACCATCCGGAGACCACGCCGCCTGATAATCTACAAAATTTACATTATGCGTCAGTTGCGTGGTATTAGAACCGTCCGCATCCATCACATAGATTTCAAAATCCCCATCGCGTATTGAAGTGAAAGCTATACGCTTTCCATCCGGAGACCACGCCGCACCGCTGTCCCATGGCACTAAGTTTTTCGTCAGTTGAATAAGTCTGCCACGACCAACTTCCATCACATAGATTTCACGATCACCATCACGATCTGAGGTGAAGGCGATTTTCGTTCCATCCGGCGACCAATCCGGGTGACGGTCTGCCATTCCATGTCGTGTGAGATTGATTTGATTGGTGCCATCGGCATCCATCACATAGATCTCCTCATTCCCACGGTTTGAGCCATAGACGATTCGTTTGCCATCTGGAGACCAGTCAGCACCAAAGTCCCCTGACGGATGTTGTGTGAGATTAGTGATGTTCGAGCCATCAGCATTCATCACATAGATGTCATAAACACCATTTGGACTCGAAGTAAAAGTGATTCGCTTGCCATCCGGCGACCAAGACGGACCACCATCTGACGCCGATCTTTTGGTGAGCCTCACAGGGTTTGTCCCATCGTCATTCATCACATAGATATTATATGTAAAATCAGCAAAATCCCGACTCGATTGAAACGCAATCTTCATGGTATCCGCTAATACATGATTTGCTAATACCATGAGAAGCCCCACCAATAGCGTCAAAAACCATCTCTGTATACAGAGTACCTTTATGATTTGTTTTGGAAATGACATTTTCACAATTACCTCCTTTCCGACCAACACAGCGTTCATTTTCTACCATCATAACTCTCCAACATTAGGATCAGCAGATAGTGTACCAGACATTGGTGTCGCAGAGAAATAGGTTTAGTTTACAGGAAGCTGATCTGGAACAGAGATCCGTCCAGAACCTGTAACATACGTATAGATCGTATTTCTCTTCAGCACGCCAAACAAATGTTTTTCGTAAAACGACAATTCATCTAAAGGCAAACGGACCTCGTGTAGCTCCTTGTAGAAGTTTTGGTCTACGTATGCCCACACACCATCCCATCTGTTGATAACCCCTGCTTCTTCTCGTGCCTCCAAGATATGGGAGAGAATACCACCTGATAAATTATATTCTGCGATGCTGGTCTGTACCCGAGAAATATAGGCGTTGGAATAAATAAGCGTCTCATTGTTAAGCCAAAGCATGCCATCGTTGAGAATCTGTGTTGGCTCACCGAGTTCTTCAACACTCCGCTTGATAATATTCTCAGCACCTTGCACGGGTTGAGTCGTGATATAACCCGCCGCTCGCAGTCGATCATCTTTAAAGGTATAAACAATCTTCACAGGTATATTGCTAATGTGATGATTGAAAACAAGCGTGTTCCCTTTTCGGAGGAACAATCGCTTTCCCGATTCTGCCAGCAATACCCGTTCCGGCGTGTAGCCCCACCGCGTTTTGCGAAAATGGTAAGGTTGATTCGATTCGGTTAACATTGGTCCCAAGTTCGCGCACCCCAGAGAGAGAATTATCGGAACTAACAACAAGATTCTTTTGAATTCAGATAAACCGCTACAGTCTCTCATTTCACTTCTCCTTCAGATTGAGCACATATAGGTTACCCAACTGGCATTAACGACTTCTCACACTAATCCGTTGAAACGCTTCTGTGGGTAAATATTTCCCTAACATCTCTCGAACCTTTGCTTCCGTGAGCTGCTGAGGTGTAATCAAAACACATTTGCTCCGCGAACTCGCCGCCCAATACATCTGAAAATTCTCATAACTCACCCGACGCTCGCCAAGATTAACCGGGTTTTGCAAGAATACCTCGCTCAACTGATCATTGTAAGCAGACACCGGCACAATTTCGGGTCTCCGTCCTTGCAATTGAATCATTACAATAGGTGCCCATCCTTCAGCGACAAATGCCTTCAGGATATCAAACGAACTATTAGAGATAACAGCGATATGCTGCACTTTAGCCCGTGTTGACGCATAAAAATCGTCCAATCCACCTTTACTAATGTCCGCGGGTCGTCTAAAAACGTTCCTGACGTAAGGCAACTTGCGCAAATCAACAGCAGCAGCTTCCGGTAAGCTCGCCTCGGTGTGTATTGATTCCGATGGCATCGTCTCTGTCGCAGCAGACACCGTCTCAGGGACATAGTACTGTCCTTTAGGTGCTGGACCGCAACCTATTACCAAAACTACGAAAACGACCGACGCAATACAAACACGCAATAGCGAATACGAAAAACTTGCAACCAACACTCGATGGATCTCTCTAAGGAAAAACAGATGGCGTTGCATGATTTCACCACTCCTTCTTAAAGCATTATCTGATTACTTAATTGTAACGACACAATTTTGAAGCGAAAACTGTGCATAACGCAAAAAACGAATATTCGCAGGTTTGTAATTGCACAGGCGAAATCACCCGGGCAGGGCACCCTGGTAATTCACGCCGGTAAACATCCCAATCACCATCCAAATACCTACAATACCAAACTCACCAACGATGAACCCCATAAACAGCGGTCGAAATCTCCGATAGTATCCAAGCCCTCCCGATTTCAGTGCCAGATACTTCAAGAACCAGCCAACAAAAATACATGACCAGAGAAAATACGATGAGTAAACCGCACCCATCACATACCCAATTGGATGAAGTTGCCACCACATGAATTGACGCTGCATGATGAGTATAAAGGCGGTAATTCCCGCCCCTAAAGCCATGCTGTAAGCCTCTCCCAACTTCGGGTCCTTCGGATACTGAATCAGCGAAACCATATGATTGAAGTATCTCGGTGATCCGACAAACGGACCCCTTTGAAGATTTAAGCCACCTTTTTCATAAATCAAGGGCAACGATGCAGCGTAGGAAACAACGATAGCAACAACAATAGCAAGTACCATTACACCGAGGATACTTCTCCGATTTAATCGAAATGGGTCTGCCGCTTTAAATCCGTGCAGAACACTCGGCATCAAAATACCACCCCAATCCCGCATCATCACCCGCTGAAATCCTAAGAGTGCCAAACTATTTGCGTCAACGATTCTTGAGCCAGCGATAATCTCAAAGTATTCTACAGGGTACATCGGTGCCTGGATCAGTAACATCCCCCCGTTGACCACCATCCACGACAACGCGGTAGAAGCAATCAGGAACAGTGCGATAATACTACAAGCAATCCAAAACGACATACCGGCATAGACACATAGCCCCGCAAGTAGTAAAAAACTGAAAATCGTTCCCAGAACCGCCCATCTATATGGCAACACTTCACCTGAATCATCAATCGCTGTGGAAGTAGCGGATTCCATGAACGTTCGCTTCAGGAGGTCCTGTATATGTCTTCGACTGTTAAGCAGAAAGGCAATCACCATAACCACATAAGCCGCCATCGTCTGTCCTCTCGCAGAAATCCATGGGCTAATGGGGATCGCAAAAGCGTTGATAATGATGTATTGGAGTTTGAAGAATAGAAAGAAAAACCAGCAGCTGAATGACACATCCATGGCGAGAAAGTACGTGATACCGATAACGGAGAAATAGAGAAAAAACCGGAATTGGGGCCACCAACCCATCACAATCCATGGACGTTCCGTGAATGGAGTGTATAGGTCATACCGATTCGGAATGCGCGGAAGTGTAGGGAAATACTCGTGCAGTCCATTGAGTAGATGAAAGAAGGCGGCGATTCCAAACCCTACCCACATCAGTCGATTCTTGAACAACCCTTCCAGAGAGTGATGGTTTGAGGTTTGCTGAACCATCTCTACAGGCACAGTGACGAGCGGAAATATGAACCTTTCACGTTCCACCCACTGTTTCCGTAACACAATCGATACACAGATTGTTAGCGCGTAAAATAGAAGGATGAAAGCCGTCCAAGCCAAGAGTGGCTTTGCCCAGAGCATCCACGGAACAAATGACTCTCCCTCATAGAAGTCGGTAACGGCACGTTCATCCCAGACAATGAGCCATTCGGGGAAATGTCGGTGAAGCGTCTCTGCCCATTCGTTTTCAGGTGTCGCAAAATAGACGGGTGCTGCTAAATAGGGGAGTAGGTACCCGACCATCCCTTTCGATGGAATCGCTGAGACAACCGCCATCATTACCCATACGACCATCAATTCCGCCGGATTCAACACTGCCCGAGGAAAGACTTTTTTTAGAATTGGGTTGATAACAAAGGTGAGAAAAATCAGTGTAAACGCAGCCCCCAAAGGAAAATGATTTCCGCCAATATCTGTCCCTTGGAGATAATAGTCATTGTACGGGGTAATCGCTGTCTGTAGGATGACTAACGTCAAACCGATCAGTACCGCCCGCATGCGCATCTATTTTTTCACCTTGCTTTCCTTCTGATAGCTAAGAATCCTTGTCATCATTCTATCAGATACGCTCTTTTTGATTAATAGAAATCTTAAGACACTCAGGGTCGTTGATGGTAAACAGTTACTTAGACCCTGCGAATTGGGAGGTTTAAGACCTCGCCACTAACTGCTTCTTAATTTTACCCAAAAAAGCGCAACTTTTTTCCGACTCGTTTGTAGTAACTAATATAACCCTACAATTCTTAAGGAACACAGAGGAGACCCTATGCATCGTAGAGATTTTTTGATTAACGGAGGCACAGCATTAGCCGGACTGCTCGCAGCTAACAGTCCGCTTTACTCACAGCTGACCTCAACAAGTAAAAACACGAAAAATCCAATGAAAACGTTGATATTAACCAACATGGACGCGCTCAGAGAAGCCTATCCCCAAGGAGCATCGGGGATTCAACGGGCTGTTAAGGCATTCGCGCGCACCTATAACGCTGAAGTACTCGACATTAATCAGGCTTATCGGGCAAAGACTGGACAGCATATCTCAGTCCCAGAATACCCTAACCCCGCGCTGACAGTAATAGCGAAAGAAATAAAAACTGAAGTGATCTCAAAAACCGGTGGACAACTCGATTCTCTCATATTGGTCGGAGACGAATCCATTATTCCAATGTGGGAAGTCCGCTTGGGTGACGACCACATTCACACCGACTCTTTCTATGCCGATTTGGATGGCGACGGACTTCCAGAAGTTGCCACAACACGGATACTCGGAAGACCCAACGCGATGAAACGACAACTCAGCGCAACTCCTGAAATCGGTGGACCGGAGGCGACAATTCTCTGCTCAGAAGATACCCGCATCCATCTGGAAACCCAGCGGTTCCTCGATGCACTTGCACAACAAGGACATGGTGTTACTGTTCTTGGAAGGGGTGGAGAGGAACGCCTTCCACAGTCAGATCTGATTATCCACTTTGGACATGGAAACCCTCAAGGTCTGAGCAATCGATTCCGTGAATCTTTTGTGACAGCGAAAAGTATGCCGAATTTGCCGCGTCACCCAATTGCGATTGTGGACGGATGCGCCACCACGCCACCCGGTTCAGCATTGTTACGTGCGTTCCTGAATAAAGGCGGTCGTGCCTATCTCGGCAGTACAGCAACCGTCTGGGGAATGACGCCTGCGCGTTACACCAACCAATTAGTGATGCACTTTCTGGACACCTACGAAGCACATCCAGACTGGCACCTGTCGAAACTACTCACCGCAGCACGCGCCGAATACGCCCGTGTGACAAGTCTCTCAGAAATGCTATTGGAACTCGAACAGAAGGAGACACTGCAAGTTCCCGGAGAGATGCACGTACATCTGGCGACGTTTCTGGAATGGCATGCCTACGGAGAACCATTTGCCCGCTTACATCAAGGAGATGCCCGTCCAATTTTCACAAAGCATCCTTTGGTCGGAACCGCGACTCTTCTGAATTTGCGAGAACAAAACACGGTTGAAGCGACCTTCGATTTAGCAGACGAGGACAGTCAACCGATTCTCTTTCTTCGCGCAGATTGGTTGAATTCAATTTCCTCTTCGCTTGTCCTTCGGATTCATCAAAATGGAGAGAAACTTCATGAGTTGAAAGGGGACGCAGACATTATCTATCAGCGTATCGAAGATATTTGCGTCGGTGGTTATGTTGATGGGGAGCTGTATCACGCCTATTGGTTATTACCGCTACAGAAAAAGGCAGGTCAAAACCGCCTGCAAGTCGAAGTTTCAGGATCTGGTCCTCTCAGTCCATTGTCTCATCTAATTCGGATACGCCAAAACCAAGTACGCGGTGAACGCGTGAATCCAGATAGGGAATTGAGCATTTTACCCGAATCCGCAATCGAAATCTGGCCCCAATGGGAGACCATTGGACCACCCGTTCAGAAATAGTCAATAAAAAAGGTGGTAATTGGCAACTTTCGTCATTACATTTGTCTTTAACTCCTACGGCCACCCACTTTTTAGGCAAACTTAACCGAAGTCGCCATTGCCACCCAAAGACTCCTTCATGTTAGCACAACGATAACATAGCAACCCTACGTTTAAAGTTTCCAAACACGGAACTATTTCTCTTATCTCCCATATTCCTGCCCATCTCACCCGCAGTATTACAGGTTAATTTATAACTCATTACAAGCATAACTTGACTTAATTAATAGAATTATGGTATGGTCATCCATATCAAGACAAATTTGAGATTTTTTTCATCATTTTGCTTAGATTGACTTAATATAGTTTATTCATAACGTAAGTTCAAAAAATTATAAAGTTGACACAATAACACGCCACTGGTCGTGTGCATAATCGCATATTAAAACATTAATATTTTATAATGAATATCAATAATAATTGTCTTAACGTGATTAGCCTCATTTAACGCTCTTTTTTGCTAAGGCGGCGGATTCCGCCGTATCACTTGTTCTTATCAAATTTTCTATCCTTGATAGATACCATATCAGTTGGCAGAAGTCAGCAGCAAATTCTGATTATGGAGGTTATACTATCACTATTATGAACGAAACTAACAACGACAAAAACAACTATGTGCCTGCTGTCACAAAACAGGACACTGCAAAATTAGAGTTGGCTAAATCTAAGGCACTTGTTCCTTATGACGAAGAGGAAGCCAAAACTCGAAAAAAGGGGATTATCTCAAACTTAAGACGTAGAACCCCTCCTTCTCGTGCACAACTCCGGAAATTACTTATCGAGAATATTGATGTGCTTCCTGAACATGAAGCACGATTACTAAACTCGGTATTTGATCTGATAACGTTGACAGCACAAGAAGTGATGATGCCTATGTCAGAAATTACACCTCTGCCAGTAGAATCATCACCCTCTGCGGTTCCAGGCTTCTGTCGTACTTTCAACTATCGTTACATCCCTATTTATAGTGAACGCGTTGACCGATTGATTGGGGTCGTTGATGCTATGGATGTCCTTACTACCGAGCAAGATGCCAACGATTTATCACTGTTTGTCAAGGATACACTTTACGTGCCACCACTGAAGTCTGTCATGGATTTACTGGGTGAACTCCGCCAATTCGAGGTTCCCGCTGCCGTTGTGGTTAACGAGCATGGAAGTTGCATCGGAATTGTAGAATTGGTAGATATTTTAGAGAAAGTTGTAGGCAAGATAACGACGAATCGCAGACGGGATACGCCCCGCATCGAACAACTTGGAAAAAGCGACTGGCGGATTGATGCGCGGGCATTAATTGTCGATGTCAATATTCAGTTAAATATCGAAATCCCGACTGACCGGTGTGATACCCTGGGTGGTTTTGTCCTCATGTTGCTCGGACGATTGCCACAAAAAGGGGAAAAACTTGAACATGAAAACCTCGAGTTTACTGTAGATGAAGTTTTCAAGTACGGCATTTCTCGGATCCAACTTACGCAGAAAACACAAAGATCTAAGAAATGAAATGCTGAATTTAATACCGAACGAATCTCCTCGCACAAAGTGCTCATTCAGGATTTATTGAATGTACACACTTATCTTTATGTCCTCTCGTGGAAACTTAGTTCGCCAGCAAGCAATCAGTCGCGGGCACGTCCTGCTTTTCTGGATTGTCATTTTTATTTTATTTTTTGGAGTGATCGGTGGATTAGGCTACGGATTTTACCTGAAGCAGCAGGTATCAGTCTCGAAAAAGGACTTGCAGGCAAGCAGAGAGGAAATTAAAGGATTGGTTCGTGCAAAACACCAAGCCGAATTAGAACTCGTCGCCATTAATGAGGAAATGAAAGATATCCGCCACATGGCAGAACAAATTCAGCAGACTTTAGGAATCTTTGGGCAAGGCGGTGGGAACAACGATCTTACTTCAGTCCCCGATGAGATGGAAGAACGCGTCGATATTCAGGAAGAAAAAGTCGATGTCGCAATTGATACACACGAAAGACAGCAACCACTAACACCCACCAGTCTAAAACAGGAGATTCAGCCTCTCTATAACTACGTCAGTGCCTATAGCATAGGACTTGATGGATATCCATCAATCCTACCTGTGAAACTCCAAAAGACAAACGGGGAGAAATACGGCTTTTGGTATTCCTCTGGCTTTGGTCAGCGAGTTCATCCATTAACGAAGAGACGCGAATTTCACCGAGGGTTGGATATTAAAACCCGCTCGGGAGTGCCTGTTATCGCTGCTGCTGATGGGACAACCGTGAAGGTTGGAAGGAACGGCTTGTTGGGAAATACGGTTGAGATTAGCCATGAAACATCCCAGTTTAAAACATTATACGCACATCTGAAAGGTTACGCCAGTGGACTCAAAGTTGGACAAAAGGTGGCGCGCGGCCAGATTATCGGTTACGTCGGCAATACAGGACGTAGTACCGGTGCACATCTCCACTATGGCGTTTATGACATAAGCAACGAAAAGTGGGTAAATCCTACGGCGCATATCTTCGATCAGCAACCGATGTTTTCACAGTAAACCAAGTCTTGATCTTCCCAGTCAGAATTACCACCGCTGGCGAGGTTTCTTAATCTCGCCCCTTTCAAATAGGCAAAACTTCGTTTAATTAGAAGTATACCAGATAAACCGTTGAACACTCCAACATCTAACCCTCCGAGAGCACACACAAACCCGTCTGCCATTCCTCTCCCTTCTTGCCTGCGTAGAGCATAGCATAAGTGTCCCCGACTTCAAAGATCTGACCGGTCAACACACCATCGCAATCGAACGCATCAGGGTCGTTCGATAGCGTAAATACAGGGTTGTAAGGGTTCGGCTCGAACGTACGGAAATCGCGAGTCCGTACATGTCCGATCCGCCAGACTTCGCCGTCGTACCCACCATAGAGAATATGGAAGAACTCTGGATCCTTGAATAATTCGGTTTCGCGAACGGCTTGACTGTCCCAGGCTTCGCCGCTACCCCTGAAAACAGGATTAGCAGGATTTTTTGTGACCGATGTCGGATCGTTCGTCGGCGCGGTCGCATGGCACATCGTCAATCCTTCCCCGAACGACTGCGTCGCCTTTCCAGTATAAACAATGTGAATCGTGTCATCTACCACCGCAACCGATGGGTGCGTCGAACCGTGCCGTTCGTGTTCCATATCCGCGGGGATGACAGGCGTGCGTAGGACGCGACGCCACTCACCCATGTCCCCATCGCTCACAAGCAAGCCCGTCTGCTCAGGGGTCGTCTCCCCTTTGCCTCGATAGTACATATAGTACTTGCCGTCAGCAGGGTTTAGGAACGGAAAAGGGTACTCAACAGATGCATTATCGAAACCGTCCGCTGAAGGTTCAAGAATAGGATTCCGCGGATCCTGCGTGATGTCGGTAAGGTTATCAATAGGAGCTGTCGCGTGCATTATCAACCAACGAACACCGAAGTCGCGTTTACACCAGATGTAGTGTACTACATCATCAATGATAATAGCGTGAGTTGCAGCCGCCCAGAGCGGCGGTGGGAGAGATATGATTGGGTTGCCTGCCTCAATCCTCTTGAAATTGGCGAATGTCTCAAATGAAATAACATTTCTTGGTTCATCTACCATCGATTTCTCCTTCGTTGTACTGATGGTCGCCACCCGGTTGGCAATTGTCGAGGGGATCCGATATTCTGATCCATCCATTTCAGCCGAGCCAGCAACCATGTTTTTAGTCGAATCACTTCTTGTTCATAGGTGGTCGCGGATCCATAAGCACGGGGATTACCAAAAATACGACGACCCAGCACCCGCCATCTCTGGAAGTTCCGCTTTTGTGCTTCGGACAGATATTTAGCAGTCCGATCAATCTCATCAAGAAACTCTGAAGTTGCGAGTTCATTCTTCCGGAGCGTCTCCCACCTTTTGACAAGCCGCCGCCTGAAGTTTTCATCTGTTAACAATCGCTCCCACCAGAATGGAACAGGGTTTGTATCAATAAGCCAATTATCCGTTTCCCAACCGTTAAAGAAAACCGTATTGCCCATCGATAAGTTAAAATCCCAGACGGGACCCATCTTTAACTTGCCGTTTCTGTCTTTGTACATGTATGTGCTGTTCCGAAATCCGTCCGTGTTTTTGAAAAGTTCATTGATGATGAAATGGTCAATAAAACTGTCAATATCAATGTACTTGGCATACCCGAGATCCGGGTCGGCATAATCTTTTCCGGCTAACGCAGACTCAAACGCATTCATATAGTTCCGAATCCATACCTTTTGCGCAGACGAAACCTCGTCTCCTTTCGGATATACATGAATCAACTGTGTACCGTAACGGGTGAAGAAGTAGGTGTCATAGGAGTCCAACTTGTCAATTTTCAGGATATAGCCCCCAGTGATTTCCGAGGGTCCCTCCTGCGTCGGCTTTAGTGATTGAATATCAACCCGTTTTTTCCCTCGCTTAATCTTCTCCATCAATAGATAAACGCCAGCGTAATGCTCTGCTCCGAGGCGCACACCCTTCCCCTCATTGAGAAATAATTCAACGAATCTTGTTCTACTCGCATACCTACCGATTCGATTACTGAACTCATACGCCAAGTAGTTCCGCATGAGGGTTTTATCCGAATACGGACCATTCAAAATCCAGTCCGATTCTGCTGGCAGTTGCAATAACGATACATCTTTGTCGTTGCCACTGTCATCTTGAACTTCAAAACCGTACTGCCGTTTTGGAAAATGCTGCGATGTCTTTCCTCTGACCTCTATACCAATTCCCCTGTCAAGATTGACATGCGGACTATCCAGCCAATTTCTACCGTCAGATGCGTCGTAAATAATCTTCATCCGTGCAGGAATTTTGGGGTCGTCATGAATCCATTGTCCAAACGTCCGAATAATCACAATTGGCAAATTCGACGCGTATACCTCAGCATCTGCAGACTGCTGAACAGCACCAGCAAAGCAGCCCGTGGTCATGTATAATATGATACCACCTAGAAGTAGAAATATGTTTTTCGTATAACGATACATTGCCTACAATCCTATGACAAGAGTGGGTTCCAAAATCAAGTGCTGCGAATTGGTTAAACGCGGTATATAGAGTTAATGACACACATTCGCGATGGAAAAGTTGCTTAATCTCAGAAAAATCCGATCCCCAATCTAAAAGGTTGAAAATAAAAACTCGTTCTGAGTTTCTCCTAAATGCTTAAACCATATCCAAGCCAATTGCGTTTACAAAAAAGCGCGCCTACCAAGGACGTAAGTCGCCCTTTACAAGCGCGCTTGTAAAATCATCACACTGTTTCCGCTAATGCGAAGCCACTCGTGGTATCATTTGTGGGTGCGCATAGATGGAAGCATCGAAACTCTTTTGCATCAGTTCCCACTTGACGGCTTGATAGTCAGCATGATCCGAGAGATCGTTGTGTTCCCACGGGTCGTTGTCAAGGTCATACAACTCGCAAATCCCTTTCTGGTGGTACACGACAAGTTTCCAACGTCGGTCGCGATACATCGTAGCGTGGGTGTGATCCGGCATTGAGATTGCGTCGAAAAATTCACAACGAGCCGCCTCTCGATGCTCGTCAGCAGGGACATCACCGCGCAACAGCGGCGCGAGAGATTTACCCTGCACATAGTATGGAATTTCTACACCCAATGCATCGTATAACGTAGGAACAATATCAAGCAGCTCAACGAGTGCTTCGCTTTGAACGCCTTGCAAGAAATGCGTGGGCCACGAAATCATGAGCGGCACTCGCACCGATCCTTCGTAAAAACGACATCCTTTGTATACCAACCCGTGGTCGCCGAGTGCTTCTCCGTGATCGGACGTGAAAATAACAATAGTGTTCTCGCGGAGTCCTTCGGCATCAAGATAGTCAAGTATACGTCCGAACTCATGATCAAGTTGTTCAATCATAGCGTAATAGGATGCTTGCATCCGCTTGTCGTCCCACTCTGAAGGCGGCTTCGCCTGAGATTGAAAATCGATACCCGCGTCTGTCAATTTCGATTGAAAGGCGATGTCGCTCTCCTGGAAATGCGGACCGGGCAGTGTTTCCGGATCGTACCGCCGATAATATTCCCAAGGCGCATCGAACGGCGGGTGTGGGTCAAACGGATTGAGGCTAAGCATCCACGGTTGATTTTCTCGACGATCTTTTTGAATAAATTCAATCGTTTTTTCGGTACACCAATAGGTCTGGTGGAGATGCGGCGGGACATTGTCAAGATCCGGAGTCGGTTCTTTCACACGTCCGGTGTTGTTTGGATACTTTTGTGAGATCGCTTTTCCTGCTATCAACGCTTCAGGATCAACACCTTGCGCCCGTTGCCAATCCGCATATTCGTGTCCGATCGCATTCGGTTTCCCGTGGTCATGGCTATACTGGAAGTAGCGATATCCGTCATTTACGCGGTTTTCCTGGGTCTCAAAGGAACTCGCGAGATGAAGTTTACCAATCAATCCACAGTCGTAACCATCCTGCGCAAGCGCATGGGTAATCAATCGGTCTTCGTAATATTCGGGGAAAACTGGGTTTCCATTGCCAGTGACACTCACGGCTGAGGGATACATACCGGTCATAAAACTGGCACGAGAAGGCGTGCAGATGGGAGACTGGCAATAGGCGTGCGTGAATGTGACCGACTGCCCCATAAATTCGTCAAGTCTCGGTGTGTTGATATGTGGGTTTCCTAACGCTCCGATGGTGTCGAAACGTTGTTGGTCTGTACAATACCACAAGATATTTGGACGTGTTGACATTTTTTCTCCTTTTTAGGTTCTTGCAGCAATCGGCTTTAGTCAGATATGCGGCTGTTGCCAACGTTCTTACCTGCCACAAACAACCGCTTACTGATCGCTGACAGCCGATGGCTATTATCCCACCAATTCGCTTAATGTCTCGTCGATCGTGACGACATGCTTCCCACCTGAACCCTCAATCTTGGTTATCATCAAGGCTTTCAGCTCTCGTTGCTCTAACGGCGTCAACTCTTCAACGAGGGGACTATCAATAAAATTCCGATACGCCCGACTCGTATCGGTCTTCGGGACAATGTACACCGGAATTATGGCTTGTAACATAGCAGCACGTTTACGCTCCGTACGATTTATCCCAGCACGATGCCAAACCCGCGAATCGTAGAGGATATAACTCCCACCGGGTGCTTCAACGACGTCCGCATCCGGTCCATTGTAGGGCAACCCATGCGCAGCCCGATAACCCGACTGTCGATAGACATGCACAGGACCCCATTCATCTGGCGGACCTTCACCGAGTACGTGCGATCCGAGTTTGAAACAGGTCGCCCCATTCTCTTTACGAAATTCCGAGACGCAGAGATTCCGCTGAACACCCATAACCAATTCAGGGAAATTATGGAGCGGTATTTCTGGACCGGTGCCTCTGGTAGCAAAAATACCCCAATGATAAGGAAAATCAGAATGCCAAGCCCCCACATCCCGTTCGCCATCATCAGGTGTGAGTATTGCAAAACCCGGCGGGTGACCGAGCCGAATTTCACTCGTTCGCATATATTGACGCATCAACCATAAGGACACCGGCTCAGCCGCAGCCTGTGCGACAGCAATACTCTTAACCAATGTGCCAGTGCTTCGATCATAAGTTTCACTATCCCACCGACCGGTGCAACTAACCCGCTCCAACTCCTCAACAATATCGGGTGCTATGATAGATGGAAGGCAGACCCAGCCGTTCT
Organism: Candidatus Poribacteria bacterium; assembly: GCA_958295815.1. GTDB lineage: Bacteria > Poribacteria > WGA-4E > WGA-4E > WGA-3G > WGA-3G. The sequence continues at coordinate 4,743,954 of OY282374.1, forward strand.
CCTTGAGGGACTTTAGATACTCTGACGGAAGATGCGCCGGTCCATGTCCGGCGGAAAAGATAGCACCTTCATCCGATGCCGATGTGCCATCACCAGCAAGTAGAACCCCTTCATGACGAAGATAGCAGCCCTTCGTAGAATCGGCAGTTTTTGCTTTAAGTACGCAGTCAGTAACCACATGACGATAAGCAGTACCATCCTCAACCGACTCCCATATCGCCTTATCGTCCACATAATCAAAGACTGCGAGTCCATCGTCAGATGCACCAAGGAACTCACCATTCAGGGCGCGCAGCAGCGTGAAGTGCGCCGACGGTCGCTCCACACGAACAACGCGTTCCTGAAAAAGTTCATTCTCGTATGCCATATATCTCAACTCCTTAGTGGGCTCGTTGGGTAAGTTCCCGTGCCTTGCTGAAGATGTTCTAATCGCACCAACCTTCCCGAACCAATCCCCCTAATCCATTAACTCACAACCCATAACCGACAACCCTTTTCACTGACCGATGACCGCCGACAACTGACAGCCGTTTACCACGCATACGCCTCTGGTGCTTCTCCACCAGGTCCCGCCCAAATCTCATTGAGTCTTGCGAGTATACCATCGTCTAACTTCAATTCTAAGACGGATAAATTTTGCTCAAGCTGCTCGACCGTCCGCGGTCCTATAATCGGTGCTGTAACGTCGGGATTGCTGAGTACCCACGCCAAGGCAACATTAGCAGGAGGCTGTCCTATTGATGCACAAAGTGCTTCATACGCCTGCAACTGCGATCGATGTCTCTTGATCGTCTCTCTGAGCGATTCCCTGCCGCGTCGTCCAGTCGTCGGGTTGTCCAGCACACCGCAGAGCAATCCACCACCCATTGGACTATACGGAACCACTCCTAAACCGAGTTCCCGACAACACGGGAGGACTTCAAGCTCAATCATCCTACTGCGGAGATTATACACGCTCTGCTCCGAGATCAGTCCGAGAAAATTGCGTTGAGCAGCTATGCCCTGTGCGCGGGCAATGTCCCACGCAGCAAAGTTGCTACTGCCGACATAAGAAATTTTGCCTTCACGCACCAATTGCTCCATCCCTTGCCAAATCTCATCCCATGGCGTACGGCGATCAACGTGGTGCATCTGGTACAGATCTATGTGATCCGTTTGTAGTCGGCGTAGGCTATCCTCACACGCTCGACGAATATGATACGCAGACAAACGACCGTCATTCGGTCCCTCACCTGTTGAACCATACAGCTTGGTAGCCAAAACAATTTGATCACGTCGACTTTTATCCTGCGCCAACCAGTTTCCAACAATCGTTTCTGTTAAACCTTCGTTATAAATGTTAGCAGTATCGAAAAAGTTAACCCCTGCCTCCAGTGCCTGACTCATTACTGAAGAAGACACTTCTTCGGATGCATGCCTACCAAAATTGACGGTGCCGAGACAGAGACGGCTCACCCGTAGCCCAATCCGACCGAGATAAGTATATTCCATAGCGACTACTCCTGTATCTGCGTATTAATCCTTAATAATTCTGAAACTTGGTAGTTAAGTATACTTGCCAACCATTCTACCAAACCTTCGCTTTTTCATTAACAAAAATCTGCCACTCCCTCTGCTGTAGGAAGGATTTCTAATCCCGACTTCTGACCGCAATCCCTTCGACAACCAACAACCAAATTACCTTATTTCCTTGCTATCCCAACAAATATATGATATATTTGCGCTATAATCTACAGATCATCTAAGCGTGAGGTGGCAGTCCATGCGAATTGCAGTCGGTTGTATAGGACACGAAACCAATACATTTTCACCCGTAGCGACGACCATTGATAACTTCAAAAAAGGGAGTTACCATCGTGGTGACGAAATTATAGCCGCATTCCGAGGCACGCGTACGATTACTGGTGGTTTTCTTGATGTCGCAGAACGATTTAATTTACAACCTGTCCCACTACTGTGGGCATTCGCTACACCATCCGGCATGGTAGAGCATGCTGCTTATCAGACACTTAAGGCGGAATTCTTAACGCTCTTGGACAACGCTGGAGAACTTGACGGAGTGCTCCTCGACTTGCACGGGGCGATGGTAACAGATGAACTTGAAGATGCAGAAGGCGACTTGATCCAAGCGGTACGCGAACGGGTAGGCACGATGCCGATCGTTACAACCCTCGACCTGCACGCCAATATCACCGCCAAAATGGCACATGATTCCGACGTCATCATCGGGTTCGATACCTATCCACATGTAGATTGCTATGAACGTGGATTTGAAGCAGGACAACTGCTCTTTGGGATGAACATGGGAAATATCCAACCGACGATGGCATACCGCCAACTCCCTTTACTCACTTCTCCTCCTGCCCAATGCACAATGAAACCTCCAATGACAGACGTCCTCAAGGCACTCCACGCCCTTGAAACTAAGTCCGGCGTTGTGACCGCCACCCTCTCTATGGGCTTCCCCTTTGCCGACATAACGGATGCAGGCGTCTCCATACTTGTTACCACAAACGGAGATATGGCACTCGCGGAAACATACGCCGACCAGTTCGCGTCCGATATCTGGGAGATGCGCGAGGCGTTCACGTTTAATCTACACACTGTTGAATCTGTGATTGAACTCGCCAATCAGACAGACGGCATACCGATTGTTCTCGCTGATGGCGCCGATAACCCGGACGGTGGCGGTCCCTGTGACGGCACAACAATCCTACAGAAATTTATAGAGGCAGATGTTCAAGACGCAGTGATCGCAGTGATCGCAGATCCCGAATCGGTCGCCCAAGCAGTCGAAGCTGGCGTAGGAAATAGCGTCCAATTGAACGTCGGCGGCAAAACGGACGAACAACACGGAGCACCCGTTACCCTAACAGGATACGTTAAAACACTCTCTGACGGCAGATTCATTCTCAAGGGTCCAATGGGGCGCGGTACTGCCGGGAACATGGGCACAACAGCCGTTATCCAAGTCGGAGGGATTGAAATTGTTTTGACGGAAAGACGGATCCAACCTTACGACGCCGAAGTACTTCGCAGTGTTGGGATTGAACCACAGGCGCGCAAACTTATCGCACTCAAATCCGCTGTCCATTTCCGCGCAGACTACACACCTATCGCACATCAGATTGTGGACGTGGATACCCCCGGCGTTCATAGTCCGAACCTTTTCAACTACAATTACCAAAAGGTAAGGCGTCCAATTTACCCACTCGACGCAACCATCACTTACGAAAAGTAGATTTGTTAACTCATCCACCTCCGCGCTGGCGAGGTTTCCAACCTCGCCAATTCACATGTACTATTAATTATGAAACTTTGGACAATTTTTTTAGTGGACGCACATTTCGCCCCTCTGGGGCTTGACCCTTGATGGGTATAGTACTTCTATAGACATTTCGCCCCTCTGGGGCTGCCCTTTGGAGTTTCCGAGTTTCTTTTTCTCCGAGTTGGGTTGGTGTGAGGAACCATCAGAAAAATCAGAAATACTTTATGAACGCGTCATAAACTTTGCAGAAATTGTCTAAACTATAGTATTAATTAAGTGAAACCCAACAATTCACGGCTCAATCTAACATACATCTGTTGGGTTTCGCGAGCCGCTCAACCCAACCTACAGTTATTCCATCCATAGGATAAAACAAGTGGTAGAAAAACACATCACCGGAAATTATGAAATGAATATGGTGTTGACCGGAGACGCAAGCACTGAAGAGACCAAAGTTTTCTTCTCTGGAGACACAGCATTAGGAAAAAGAGCATATCTTGCAATTTCCACAGACGGATTCAAGGTCGTCCGAGAAACCGACAGCGACACACGAACTTGGAAAACACACAACTACATCGGAAAACCGCCTTGGAACGTCAGGATTCTGAAGAAGGGGAATTTTTTCAGATTCTGGGTTAACAATACAACGGGCTGGATTCGCGGTCCGTTGGGCGAATGGGAAGACGTTTACGAACCGACCAATAACTGTCTCAGCGTTGAAAAGCCAGCAGGCATCAGCCTTCAATCCTGTACCGTGACAACCCTCCCATGGCTCCAGGAGATTACCAAACCCGTTATATCCTGCGGTCCGACAGGTTCCTTCTATGAAAAACAGATCATCCCAGGTGCGATTATTGAGTATGACGACTTGTATTACATGTATGTCATGGCGGGAATGTCAGGGGACGAGGAAGGCTCTTCAAGACGATCAATCGGCGTGGCAGTGAGTTCAGACCTCAAGCAGTGGGAGGTACATCCAGAACCGCTCATATCCTATCTGGACACACCGTATGATAATCTATATGTCAGCGGAGTTGTGGTTACAGATGACGGGAGTATCGCTATCATGTTCTCCGCACAGAAGTTTCCAGAATGGCAGGGCTTCATGTTAGCCACAGCGGACCATCCGATAGGAGAATTCACTCAGCATGCGGACAATCCCGTCTACAAACATCCCACCCACGCACACGAGTTCGATCTCATCCGTGCTGAGGGGTTACAGTCCAAATATCTACTTTTTTATGCCGGTTTTACGCCACAACCCAAGCGCGGACCCGCAGGAGATCGTGGGTATCTGCTTTACAGCGATGATCTCCTGAACTGGCACCCCGACGAACGGAATCCAGTTTTCGGTCCCGAAACGCCCGATAACTGGGATGCGATCCATGTTCGACCGAGATCCCTGAACCGGATCGGAGACACATGGTATCTGTGGTATGAAGGGTGTAACACATGGAAGCCTGACGGAGGAACTCACCACGGCTGGTGGGATACGGTAGGACTCGCGCGCTCAAAAGACTTAATCAACTGGGAACACTATCCAAGAAACCCTGCTCTGCCCGGTCTCGGTATCAACGCCGACCAATTCGATAGCAATTGGGTCGGCTGGCCACGTATGTACATCAGAGACGGTGTTGGCTACGTTTTTTACACAGGAAACGCCCAAGTCGGACTGCGGACAATTCCATTGGACAACCTCACTAACTGGCAAACAGAAGGCGGACAGACACTCAACTTACTGTAAAACCTTCCCTTCCATTACTTCAGAATTACCATCTTTCGCAGAAGAGATACACTATCGGTCTCAAGTTGATAGAAATAGATACCACTCGCAACGCGCTCGCCGATTTCGTTGCGACCGTCCCAATATGCCGCGCGGCTACGGATACGATAATACCCCTCGGCACGATAACCTAATTCTAAACGCCGGATTATCGCACCTTGCATATCATAAATCGTAATTCGAACATCACTGCCCCGCGCTAACTGATACGGAATCCACGTCTCAGGATTAAATGGATTCGGGTGGTTCGCTAAGAGCAAAGTCTGCTTAGGCTGAATCGCTGCCAAAATCGTTTGGAGATACACAATCGCTTGCTGATGTTGTGATGTTCCATCATTCGTCATACGTAGAATATCTAATTGCACTCGCAGCCGACTCACATCTATTCGCTCAAGCAACTCCCAGTCTAAGTCCGCACTCAGCAACGGTGCGCCGAGATTCACTGGGCGATCCTGCTTCTCAAAGACAAGTAGAAGGTCATCGGTATCAACACTGCCGTCTTTATTCGCATCCGCTGCCGTTTCATCGTCCGCATCCACTACATCATCTCCGTTGACATCTGGGGATTCTCCTGTGATTGTTAAAGTAATCAAGAACACATCCGCCTCATTTACTCTGCCGTCTTGATTCACATCCCAGAACGGATAGCGGTATATCGTAATATCAATATTCGTGCCGCGACGCTCCAACTCCCGGAGCACAGAAGTGTCCAAAATCCCATTACCTGATAGATGCAACGTCTCAAGGGAATACAACCTCGACAACGGCGTGACATCCGTTATCTGATTGTTTCGTAAATCCAGCGATGTCAATCCTGTCATGTGTTCGCAGCCAGTTAGATTTTCTATACCGTTATTCGATGCGGTTAGGGTCTCTAAGCTTTCCAACAACTCCTCTGACATCGGTAAATCATTTGACACAGTATTTCCAGCTATCCGCAATGCCGTGCGTACAGCACTATCCAAGTTTGTATCAGGGATACCCACGACATCTGGCAAACGAATATCTGATCGCAGATTTACAAGCGCACCGAGCCACTCCAGATTTCTGAGATTCTCATTGCCACTGAGATAGATATTTCTCAGGCTCGTCAAATCCTTTAGCGGTGCTACATCCATCACATCATTACCACGCAAATCCAGGGTCCCCAGGTTTATCAATCCTGAGAGGGCAGATACAGCTTCAATTTCATTCTTATCTAAATCCAAACTATCAAGATTGCTTAGACCTGAGAGTGGACTCAAATCCACAATCTCGTTATCTGCTAAATCTAGCGTCGTTAGGCGACTCAAATTCTGAAGTGGATCCAGATCCTCAATCGCATTATTGCCTAAATCCAACGTCGTCAAAGCCGATGCGCCTTCAAGTCCTGTTAGATCGTCTATCTGTTTATACGTCACCGTCAGACTCGTCAACTTATCTATACCCTTTGGACCCATCAGTAATATCGGATAACCTGTTGATATACCAAGCCTACTTCGCACCGCCACTTCTAAAGCAGCATTTTCGAATACCACAACATTCGTTGGAAGCGTTATACTCCCTGGCAACGTTATCGTTATAGATGAGTTCGCCTGCGCCAACTTATACAACACTGACGCTTTTTCTTCTGTGAGATCGTCATTGCCGGAGAGATTTAACGTCTGCAAATTGCTCAAAACCTGTAGTGGCAACACATCCCTAATACGATTGTTAGATAAATACAAAGTCGTGAGACTAATTAAATTCGATAGGGAACTCAGACTTGATATTGTATTGGTCGATAGATCCAAATCCGTCAGATTCGTCAGACGCGATAATGAACTCACACTCGATATTCTATTACTCGATAAATTCAAATCCGTTAGACGCGTCAAACCCGATAACGAACTTATACTCGATATCTGATTACCCGATAGATTCAAATCCGTCAGATGCGTCAGACGTGAAAGTGGACTCAGACTCGATATCTCATTGATCGACAGATTTAGCTCCGTTAAGTTGGTAGCCGTCTCAAGACCCGTCAGGTTGCTTATCTTGCTATCTTGACTCCCCACAGCGGTCAAACGTGTTAGTGTCTCCATATCTACCGAGAAGATAGGATCGTCGGATTGTAAACTCACCGCACTCCGCAGCGCCGCCTTTAAGTGCTCATCCGGGATATTGACCGCTCTCGGAAGTGTTACATCTACACTCGTCCCACCTTCCTTCAGCTTTACCAACGCTCTGAGAGCAGCACCGCTTAGACTCGTAACTCCTGAGTTGCCACTCAAATACAAATATCTCAGGTGCGTCATCGTCGAAAATGCAGCGATATTGCCTACATCGTTATTCCGCAGATCCAGTCGCTCAAGGTTCGCCAAGTTCGAGAGGGACGAGATATTCGTTATACCATTATCTGCTAAATCTAATCGCTCAAGATGCGTTAAACCTGAGAGTGGACCCAGATCCGATATCTCATTCTGACCGACATCTAACCTTTCCAACAGTCCTGCATCTTCAAGTCCTCCCAACGAGGTGATTGACTTATTCGAGGCTGTTAGACGCGTCAAGGTCGCCATTTCGTCGGGTAAGATAGGAGCTGTGTCTGCTATCCGCAGTGCCAGTTTCACTGCAGCTTCTAAGTTCACATCATCAAACACCACCTCATCGGGAATAACAACACCTGTTATCGCAGTGCCATCTCGCTTGAGTCTATAGAGTGCTCCCGGATTCGTGATACTATTACCAGCGAGTTGCAAGAGCGTCAGACTCGTCAGTTCTGCCAACGCTGCGACCTCCGTTATTAGGTTATTCCGCAAGTCCAACGTCTCAAGGTGCGTCAACGCTTCCAACGGTGAGAGATCCTCAATCTGGTTATTACTTAGATTCAAATCCGTCAGACGCGTTAAATCTGAGAGTGGATCAAGATCGACGATGGCATTGTTCGAGAGCGTTAGGTTCGTCAAACCTGTCGCTGTCTCAAGTCCTGTTAAGTCGGCGATATTCCGACCCGAAGCCGTCAGGTCAGTTAATTGTTGCATCTCTTCAGGAAGGATCGGGTCATCAATGAGAAATCCAAGCCTCGATCGAAGTGCCGACGCCAAGTTGGTATCTGGAACATCAACTGCGTCAGGCAGGTCTATATCTACAGCCGTGCTGATGAGTTTTAAGAGGCGTTTGATATTTGTAAGATTCTCATTGCCGTCCAAATATAGATGCGTCAGATGCGTCATCTCCGACAACGACGTAACATCTCCGATATCGTTATCTCGTAACTCCAAACGCTTCAAACGACTCAAACTCGATAACGCTGATACATTCTCAATCTCATTACCATCTAAATACAAACTCGCAAGACTCGTCAAATTCTGTAGTGGTGATACACTTTCAATTTGATTATCCCAGAGATTCAGCGTCTCAAGGTTCACCAAATCCTCTAAGGAACTCAGATCATCAATCGCATTATCAGAGAGGTTCAAACTCCTCAAACCCGTCGCATATTCAAGTCCTGTCAAGTCGCTTATGTCAGCCGATGCAGCCGTCAAACTCCTAAGAAATGCCAATGCACTCGAGAGAATAGACGCACCTGAGGCTATACCCAACGCACTTCGAACCGCAGACGCTAATACTGTATCCGTAAAAGCAACGATCTTTATGACATTGATATTCACCGTGATGCTGCCCGTCAGATTTTCACTTCCTGTCGCTATGACGCTTATCTCATAACTGCTCTGGGTATCATAGTTGAGAACGGATTTGGTTTTTAACTGTCCTGTCCCCTCGTCAATGCTAAAGGATCCTGCGTCAGTGCCACCGAGGCTATAGGTTAAGGCAGGGTCGTCAGGGTCTTCGTCTGTCGCCACCACGGGTATGCCAATATTTTGATTTGCGGGCGTCCCCTCCACTATTTCGCGAGTCATGCTGTCTGTCGGGAACATCGGTGGATCGTTTGCATCAGTGATGTTAATGGTGACCTCAATCGTATCTTCCGTGACACCATCATCGACAGCAACAGTTAGTGTATAGGTATCTTTGACCTCGTAGTTAAGAGCAGCTGATGTCTTTAGCTGTCCGGTTGTGCTTTCAATAGCAAAGGATGTTGCGTCCGTCCCCCTAAGGGTGTAGGTCAAGGTATCGTTCTTATCTTCATCCGTTGCTGACACAACATCACCGATGTTTACCCCCGCTGTCGTATTCTCTGCCACTGCGCGGGTGGTGGTTTCTGTGGCAAACATGGGTGGTGTGTTGATCGTCCAACCCATATCCTCAAGCATACCGAGCATAATGGGACCCGGATGGTGAATCGCTTCTGCTTGCCTCAGAAACGGAGTCATTAAAGAGTTCTGGTTATCTGCCGGGTATGTATTCTCATCCAAGTGGACGAAACTTGCACCATTACTCCAGTCACTGGTTGTGTGAATCTTAGGACGGGTCCCACTATTTGCAGCTTTCCCTTGTGTCCCATCCCAAAACAGGTTGCCACTGGTAAACTGTGTGAGAAGATCAGCGGACGGATCATCAAAAGATGTAATCGCTGTCCCCGACCCATTTACCACAAAACTATCGTAGATATATGGATATCTCGGAGTTCCTGACCTAAGCTTCCCCATAGTAGCCATGACAGGATGGTTAACATCGAAAGTGTCATTAGCTTCACTATCAAAACCAAGACCGTGACCAATTTCATGCAGCACGACAGTAACGAAGTCAATTTTACCTGTTGGTGTGTTGCCATCGGTGCCAAAATACCAGCCTACATTGGCGTTATTGTTGATAACCACGTTGATGTCTGCTTCAAGGATATCCCTGTCCCGTCCTGCAAGTTTATTAGCGAGTGCCACCGGATACCACAGATTAGTTGATCCGTGAGAAAACTTATCTAGCACAAAAGCACTTGCTAAGCTAAAGATTCCAAGGTTTGTAAAGTCCACCTCTATCCGGATCGGTACAGGGGGTTGGATAAACGAAGCCCAGATGTCAAGCGCATATTGAAATGCTGTCCTCGCTTCAGCTGGCATAAGACCGTAGTATGTTACCACAAAGTGGGGCTCCGTCGTCCTGACTCGCCGACCACGCGAAGGTCTTTTCGAGAGTGGAGGTGGTGGGATACTTGTATTTGCATCTTCCGCAATGCCCCTTAAAAAGCAGAACTGCCCATTGGCATGTCCGCAAAAATGTTGTGGCACCCGTTGAGAAGAGATGATCGCTTCCAACGCTGGCTCTTGATTCACTGCACGAGGAATTAGTCCAAAAAGAAGGCAAATCGAAAAAGAACAAGCAAATATTACTTTGGCAAATTTCATATTACACAATTGAAGCACATCCGCATTTATATAATTTATAGTAAAGCCTATAATTACTTGGACATAAACGGAATGGCGGGGTTACAAACCCCGCCAGCGAGGCATGGGATTACGCCACCATGACTTATGCAGCAAGTTCTGTGCCAAATGACCTCATCAGCAGTAGCGAGCAGGAGCTCGCTCCTACAAGAAGTTTCGCTACTTGAGGATTACCATTTTTCGTAGGAGGGATACATTGTCCGTTTCGAGTTGGTAGAAGTAGATACCACTCGCAACGCGCTCGCCGACTTCGTTGCGACCGTCCCAATGTGCGGCACGACTCCGCGTGGTGTAATATCCTTCAGCAAGATAACCCAATTCTAAACGCCGGACTATAGCACCTTGCATATCATAAATCGTAATACGGACATGACTATCGCGTGCTAACTGATACGGTATCCACGTTTCAGGATTAAATGGATTCGGATAATTCGGCAACAGCAAGGTCTGATGTGGCTGAACGGCTGCCAGGATTGCCTGTAGGAACGCAACCGTTTGACGGTGGTTTAGCGATCCATCGTCCGTCATACGTAGGATCTGTAGCTGCACGCGTATCGCATCCGCATCCATGTGTTCAAGCATACGCAGCTCCAACGTCATAGTTTCCGCGGTGAGTAGGGGTGCCCCAAGATTCACTGGACGGTCGAGGTAACCAAACACAAACCGTAAGTCGTTTATATTACGACTCCCATCACGATTAACATCCGCCGCAGTCTCATCCTCTGTATCCACATCACCGTCTTCATCGATATCCGGCGTTGAACCCGTTATTGATAAGGTAACCAGATAGAGATCGGTTTTATCCACACGCCCGTTTTGGTCCACATCCCACGAAGGATAACGATATATGGTAATATCGACATCCGTGAGATTCCGACGCGTGAGTGGATAAAGCGGGGATGTATCCAAAATCGTATTACCTGCCAATCGCAATGTTACAAGCGAGTTCAACTTCGACAACGGCGTGACATCCGTTATCCGATTATTACGCAAATCCAACGAGGTCAAACTCGTCATGTGCTCACAGCCAGTTAGGTTTTCTATACCCCTACTTGAGGCATTTAGCGTCTCTAAACTTTCCAGCAGTTCTTCAGACATCGGTAAAGTTGACGAAACCGTCTGTCCAGCTGTCCTGAGTTCTGATCGCACGGCATCATCTAAGTTTGTATCTGGGAGACTCACGACATCGGGGAGATTAATATCCGATCGCAGATTCTCAAGCGCACCGAGCCACTCCAGATTCTCGAGATTCTCATTCCCACGGAGATAGATATACGTGAGACTCGGCAGATCCTTTAACGACGTCACATCCATGACATCGTTACTCCGTAGATCCAGCGTTCTCAAGTTCGTCAAGTCTGAGAGTGCCGAGACATCCTCAATCTCATTACCGGCTAAATCTAATACCTCAAGACGCTTCAAACGTGAGAGTGGACTGAGATCCGAAATCGCATTCTGACCGACATCTAACTTTTCTAAAACACCGGCGTGCTCAAGCCCACTCAAGGAGGCTATCTGCCTGCCGGAAGCGGTTAACCTCTCCAGTCCTGCGAGTGCGTCTGGTAAGATAGGATCATTAGCGGCTATCCGCAGTGCCTGCTTTACCGCCGTTTCTAAGTCCGCACTTTCGAACACGATTGCATCCGGGACATCAACACCTCTTATTGTTGTACCGCCTTGCTTAAGGTTATAGAGCACCCCGGGATTGAGTATGCCTGTGTTGTTAGTGAGATTTAATTCCGTCAGATTCGTTAAGCCTGCCAGCGGCGAGACATCCGTTATCTGATTATCACGTAGGTTCAAAATTGTCAGAGTCGTTAAACCCGAAAGAGGCGTGAGATCAACGATTGCATTGAAAGAGAGCGTGAGGCGCGTCGCTGTTGTCGCTGTCTCAAGACCAGTTAAGTCAGAGATCTCACTGCGCGTAACTGTTAGGGTTGCCAGTCCTTCCATATCTTCAGGGAAGATCAGGTCATCAGTGGGTATACCGAGTTCCGTACGGAGTGCGGATGCCAAGTTGTCATCTGGAATCACCACTGGATCGGGGAGCTGAATATCTACTCGCGTATTTTCAAGTTTCACCAGTTGCTTAATATTTGTAAGATTCTTATTACCACGCAGATACAGATACGTCAGGTTTGTCAAGCTTGTCAGCGGTGTGACATCTGTAATCTGATTATTACGCAAATCCAGTCGCTCAAGGTTCGTCAAATTCTGCAGCTGCGATATATTCGTAATCCGATTATACGACAAATTCAACCATCTTAGTGTCGTTAAATTCTGTAGCGGGGTAAGATCTTCAATCTGATTATTCCGGACATCCAAATTATCCAACGCTGTAGCGGTCTCAAGACCTATCAAGGAGGTGATAGTGCGATGGGTAATAGTTAACCGTGTCAGTCTTGTGATGTCAGTCGGTAGAATAGGATTCGCGGTTGGTATCCGTAGCGTGCGTTTCACAGCGGCTTCCAAGTTCACATCCTCAAACCTTACTGCGTTCGGGATAGTGATGCCAGCGGGTAATATTATATTCGTTCCGCCCTGTTCGAGTTTATATAGGACATTTGCATTCGTTATACCGGCGTTGCCAGAAAGGTTCAGCCGCGTCAGATTTGTCAAGCCTGCCAACGGCAAAACGTTTGTTATCTGATTATCCGACAAATCTAACGTCTCAAGATTCGTCAAACCCGATAGCCGCGATATATCTACTATCTGGTTATTATTCAGATTTAAATCCGTTAAACTCTTCAAACCAGACAGCGGCGTGAGAGTGGCAATGGCATTGTTCGAGAGCGTTAAGCTCGTTAATGTCGTGGCTGTCTCAAGACCGATAAGATTAACGATGTCTCGATTTGATGCAGTGAACGTTGATAGTCCTTCCATATCTTCTGGAAAGATCGGATCGTCAGTAGCTACACCAACACGAGGACGTAGTGCCTCCGCTAAGTTCTCATCTGGGATATTAACCGGTCTTGGAAGCGTTATATCAATTCTTGTCCCGGCATCCCTGAGTTTTACCAGATGCTTGACATTCCCAAGATTTTCATTCCCGCGCAGGTACAGATACCTCAGGTGTGTCATCGTTGTTAGCGGTATGACATCTCCGACATCGTTATCTTTAGCATCAGAGCTACTATTATCTCGCAGATCCAACGTCTTGAGAGCACTTAGACTCGATAGCGATGATACATTCTCAATATTATTATCCGCCAAATCCAACGTCTCAAGACTACTCAAACCCCTCAGATTTTCCGGCAAACTCACTATCTCATTGCCATCCAAATCCAGCGAGTCAAGGACACTCAAACCCGCGAGTGGACCAAAATCAGTAATAGCGTTATCGGCTAAATCCAACTTCGTTAGGCTACTCAAATTCTGAAGTGGCTCCAGATCCTCAATCGCATTATTGCCTAAATCCAAAGTCGTCAAATTCGTCGCCTGCTCAAGACCCGTTAGGTCATCTATCTGCTTATACGTCGCCGTCAGACTCGTTAACTTATCCATGCCCTTTTCTCCTGTCTCCAAAACAGGATAGCCCGTTGATATACCAAGCCTACTTCGAACGGCTGTTTCTAAGGCGGCATTCTTGAACACAACGATTTCCGACAACACCGGAAGGTCTATACCGTCAGGTAAGGTTATACGCGTGCCCTCCTGAGCGAGTTTATATAATACCTGCGCTTTCAGCTCCGTTAAACCCGTATTGCCTGAGAGGTCCAACGTCAGCAGACTGCTCAGACCTTGCAGCGGTAGAACATCCGTAATCCGATTATTAGAGAGATTCAAACCCGTCAGCTTGATTAGATTATTTAAGGAACTCAGACTCGATATCGTATTAGTGGAAAGATTTAAGGCTGTCAGACTCGTCAAGCGTGATAGAGAACTTACACTCGATATTTTATTACCCGATAGATTCAAATCCGTCAGACCCGTCAAATTCGACAACGAACTTACACTCGATATTTTATTATTCGACAGATTTAAAGTCGTCAGAGGACCTAAATTGTTTCGAGATTGAACACTTGCCAAACTCGACAGGGGACTCAAACTTGATATCTGATTGTTTGAGAGATTCAAACTCGTCAGCGCTGTGGCTGTCTCAAGACCCGTCAGGTTGACAATCTCCTGCCCCGTTGCACTGAACGTTGTCAGCGTTGCCATCTGGTCTGGAAAGATAGGATCTCCGTCTTGTAAACCGAGCGTATTCCGTAGTGCCGTCTTTAAGTTATCATCACGGAACGTCACCGCTCTCGGAAGCGTTATATCCACCCTTGTTCCAGCTTCCTTGAGTCGGACGAGATGTTTGAGATCGTCAAGATTGTTCTTACCGCTTACATACAGATATCTCAGGTGTGTCATCGTCGAAAGCAATGCGGTGTCGGTTACACCGTTATTTCGCAGATCCAGTATTTCAAGGTTCGTCAAGCCCGATAGTGCCGAGATATTCGTTATCTGATTATCCGCTAAATCTAATCGCTCAAGGTTTGTCAAACCTGAGAGTGGACTGAGATCCGATATCTCATTCTGACCGACATCTAATTTTTTTAGCAAGCCAGCAGTCTCAAGACCGCTCAAGGAGGCTATCTTTCTGCTGGAATTGCCGGAGGCTGTTAGAATCGTCAGTGTTGCCATTTTGTCTGGTAAGATAGGATCCCGAGTGGCGATCCGCAGTGTTCTTTTAACGGCAGCTTCTAAGTTGGCATCCGTGATCGTCACTACACTCGGCACTGTTACACCAGTTATCGTTGTGCCACCTTGGTCGAGGTGATAGAGTGCCCCTGGATTCGTGATACTATTACCCCCAAGGTCCAACCGTGTTAGATTTCTCAACGCAGCCAAGGGTGCAACATTCGTAATCTGATTGTCCCGCAAATTTAACCGCTCAAGGTTCGTCAACTTTGCCAGCGGCAAGACATCCTGAACTTGGTTACCACGTAGATTCAAATCCGTTAGGTTCGTCAACGTTGAGAGTCGTGTAAGATTAACGATGTCATTGTTCGAGAGCGTTAAGTCAGTTAATTCCGTCGCCCTCTCAAGCCCCGTCAAATCAACTATATTGCGGTTTGAAGCCGTTAGTTGTGTCATCCCTTCTATATCTTCTGGGACAATAGGGTCATCGGTAGGTAAACCGAGCTGAGTTCGGAGTGCTGCAGCTAACCCAAGGTCGGGGATATTTACCGATCTCGGAAGCGTAATATCGATACGCGTATTTTCAAGCTTTAACAGTTGCTTGACATTCGTTAGATTCAGGTTCCCACGCAGGTATAGATACCTCAGCGTCGTCAACCCTGATAGTGGTGTGACATCTCCCACATCGTTATCTTTAGCATCCGATCTACTATTATCCCGCAGATCCAACGTCTTGAGAGCACTTAGACCCGATAGCGATGATACATTCTTAATATTATTATCCGCCAAATCCAACGTCACAAGACTACTCAAACTCGACAGCGGACCGATATTCTCTATAGCATTCTGCCCCAAATCCAACGTTTCAAGGTTTGTCAAACTCGACAACAGACCGATATTCTCTATAGCATTCTGCCCCAAATTCAACTTCATCAAATTCGTCGCCTGCTCAAGACCCGTTAGGTCGTCTATCTGCTTATACGTCACCGTCAAACTCGTTAACTTATCTATGCCCTTTGGCCCCGTCAGTAATATCGGATAACCCGTTGATATACGTAGCCTACTTCGAACAGCTGTTTCTAAGGCAGCATTCCCGAATACCACAACATTCGTTGGAAGCCTTATACTCCCTGGCAACGTTATCGTTATAGATGGGTTCGCCTGCGCCAACTTATACAACACTGACGCTTTTTCTTCTGTGAGATCGTCATTGCCCAAGAGATTTAACCTCTGCAGATGGACCAAAACCTGTAGTGGCAACACATCCCTAATACGATTGTTAGATAAATCCAAATCCGTCAGATTGATTAATTTCGATAGCGAACTCAGACTTGATATTGTATTGGTCGATAGATCCAAATCCGTCAGACCCGTCAGACGCGATAATGAACTCACACTCGATATTTTATTACCTGATAGATCCAAATCCGTCAGACCCGTCAAATTCGACAACGAACTTACACTTGATATATTATTATTCGACAGATTTAAAGTCGTCAGTGGACCTAAATTGCTTCGAGATTGAACACTTGCCAAACTCGACAGGGGACTCAGGCTCACTATCTGATTGTTTGAGAGTGTTATACTCGTCAAACTTGTCGCCGTCTGAAGACCCGTTAGATTCACGATCCCTTTCCCTGTCGCATTGAATGTTGTTAATTTTTCCATATCCTCGGCGAAAATAGGAGCATCGGTTTGCAAATTCAGCTCACTCCGAAGCGCAGCCTTTAAATTAGCATCCGGGATTGACACAACTCGCGGAAGCGTTATATCAATACTTGTGCCCAATTCCTTGAGCTTCACGAGAGGTCTGAGTTCGATAACACTCAACTCGATAATAGCCGGATTGTTACGCAGATACAGATACCTCAGATGCGTCATCGTCAAAAATGCAGCGACATTCCCAATATTGTTATACCGAAGATCCAAACGCTCCAGCACACTCAAACCTGGCAACGACGAGACATTCACAATCTGATTATATGACAGATCCAATTTCTCTAAGCTACTCAGACCCGTCAGACTCCCAGGCAAATTTACTATCTTATTACCATCTAAATCCAAATCCACAAGGCTACTCAAACCCGTCAGTGCTGTGAAATCGGTAATCTTATTATCCGCCAAATCCAAATTCGTTAGACTACTCAGATTCTGAAGCGGGTCCAGATCCTCAATCTCATTATTGCCTAAGTCTAAAGCCATCAAATTCGTCGCCTGCTCAAGACCCGTTAGGTCGTCTATCTGCTTATACGTCACCGTCAGACTCGTCAACTTATCTATCCCCTTTTCTGCCACCTTCAAAACAGGATAACCCGTTGATATACGTAGTCTACTTCGAACGGCAGTCTCTAAAGCGGCATTCTTGAACACAACGATTTCCGACAACACCGGAAGGTCTATACCGTCAGGTAAGGTTATACGCGTGCCCTCCTGAGCGAGTTTATATAATACCTGCGCTTTCAGCTCCGTTAAACCCGTATTGCCTGAGAGGTCCAACGTCAGCAGACTGCTCAGACCTTGCAGCGGTAGAACATCCGTAATACGATTGTTAGAGAGATTCAAACCCGTCAGCTTGATTAGATTATTTAAGGAACTCACACTCGATATCGTATTAGTGGAAAGATTTAAGGCTGTCAGACTCGTCAAGCGTGATAGAGAACTTACACTCGATATTTTATTATTCGACAGATTCAAATCCGTCAGACCCGTCAAATTCGACAACGAACTTACACTTGATATATTATTATTCGATAGATCCAAAGTCGTCAGTGGACCTAAATTGCTTCGAGATTGAACACTTGCCAAACTCGACAGCGGACTCAGACTTGATATCTCATTACCTGAGAGATTCAAAGTCGTCAAGTTGATAGCTGTCTCAAGACCTGTCAGGTTGCTTATCTTGCTATCTTGACTCCCCACTGCGTCGAACGTTTGTAAGCTCAACATATCGACGGGGAAAATCGGGTCATCGGATTGTAAGTCGAAATTAGGAAGACTGTTAAGTTGCGTACGTAGTGCTGCTACCAAGTTATCATCTTGGAACGTCACAGATCTCGGTAGCGTTATATCTATACTCGTCCGGTGGACCGCTTTGAGTTTTACGAGAACTCTGGCGTTCGCCAACTGTCCTGACGCACTCAGATCATTGATTAGGTTCTCATTACCACGAAGATACAACGCCTTCAACTCCAAACTTGATACTGGTGTAATATCCGTAACATCGTTATCTTTAGCATCCGAGCTACTATTATCTCGCAGATCCAACGTCTTGAGAACACTTAGACCCGATAGCGATGGTACATTCTCTATATTATTATCCGCCAAATCCAATATCTCTAAACTACTCAGACCCGTCAGACTCCCAGGCAAATTCACTATCTCATTGCCATCCAAATCCAAATCCACAAGAATACCCAAACCCGTCAGTGCTGTGAAATCGGTAATCTTATTATCTGCCAAATCCAACTTCGTTAGACTATTCAAATTCTGAAGTGGACTCAGATTCACGATCGCATTATTGCCTAAATCTAACGTCGTCAAAGCCGATGCGCCTTCAAGTCCTGTTAGATCGTCTATCTGCTTATACGTCGCCGTCAGACTCGTCAACTTATCTATACCCTTTTCTGCCACTTTCAAAACAGGATAACCCGTTGATATACGTAGTCTACTTCGAACGGCAGTCTCTAAAGCGGCATTCTTGAACACAACGATTTCCGACAACACCGGAAGGTCTATACCGTCGGGTAAGGTTATACGCGTGCCTACCTGAGCGAGTTTATATAATACCTGCGCTTTCAGCTCCGTTAAACCCGTATTGCCTGAGAGGTCCAACGTCCGCAGACTACTCAGACCTTGCAGCGGTAGGACATCCGTAATCCGATTATTAGAGAGATTCAAACTCGTCAGATTGATTAGATTTTTTAACGGACTCAGACTCGATATCGTATTAGTGGAAAGATTTAAGGCTGTCAGACTCGTCAAGCGTGATAGAGAACTTACACTCGATATTTTATTACCCGATAGATTCAAATCCGTCAGACCCGTCAAATTCGACAACGAACTTACACTTGATATATTATTATTCGACAGATTTAAAATCGTCAGTGGACCTAAATTGCTTCGAGATTGAACACTTGCCAAACTCGACAGCGGACTCAGACTTGATATCTCATTGCCTGAGAGATTCAAAGTCGTCAAGTTGATAGCCGTTTCAAGACCCCTCAGGTTGCTTATCTTGCTATCTTGACTCCCAACTGCGGTCAAACCTGTTAGTGCTTCCATATCTACCGGGAAGATAGGATCGTCGGATTGTAAGTTGAAATTAGGAAGACTGTTAAGTTGCGTACGTAGTGCTGCTACCAAGTTATCATCTTGGAACGTCACTGATCTCGGAAGCGTTATATCTATACTCGTCCGGTGGATCGCCTTGAGTTTTACGAGGACTCTGGCGTTCGACAACTGTCCTGACGCACTCAGATCATTGATAAGGTTCTCATTACCACGAAGATACAATGCCTTCAGCACCAAACCTGATACTGGTGTAATATCTCTGACATCGTTATCTTTAGCATCCGATCTACTATTATCTCGCAGATCCAACGCCTTGAGACCACTTAGACCCGATAGCGATGGTACATTCTCTATATTATTATCCGCTAAATCCAATATCTCTAAACTACTCAGACCCGTCAGACTCCCAGGCAAATTCACTATCTCATTGCCATCCAAATCCAAATCCCTAAGACTACTCAAATCCGTCAGCACTGTGAAATCGGTTATAGCGTTATCGGCTAAATCCAACTTCGTTAGACTACTCAGATTCTGAAGTGGACTCAGATTCACAATCGCATTATTGCCTAAATCCAACGTCGTCAAATTCGTCGCTTCCTCAAGACCTGTTAGGTCAGCTATCTGCTTATACGTCGCCGTCAGACTCGTTAACTTATCTATACCCTTTTCTCCTGTCTCCAAAACGGGATAACCCGTTGATATACCAAGCCTACTTCGAACGGCTGTTTCCAAGGCGGCATTCCCGAATACCACAACATTCGTTGGAAGCCTTATACTCCCTGGCAACGTTATCGTTATAGATGGGTTCGCCTGCTCCAACTTATACAACACTGACGCTTTTTCTTCTGTTAAACCCGTATTGCCTTCAAGATTTAAACTCGTCAGGCTACTCAAGCCCTGCAGCGATAGGACATCTGTGATGCGATTATTCGACAGATCCAAAGTCGTCAGATCAATTAGGTTCGATAGCGAGGTCAGACTCGATATCGTATTGGTCGATAGATTCAATTCCGTCAGACGCGTCAGACGCGATAATGAACTCACACTCGATATTTTATTACCTGATAGATTCAAATCCGTCAGACCCGTCAAATTCGACAACGAACTTACACTCAATATCTGATTACTCGATAGATCCAAAGTCGTCAGTGGACCTAAATTATTCCGAGATTGAACACTTGCCAAACTCGACAGCGGACTCAGACTTGATATCTCATTACCTGAAAGATTCAAAGTCGTCAAGTTGATAGCCGTCTCAAGACCCCTCAGGTTGCTTATCTTGCTATCTTGACTCCCCACTGCGTCGAACGTTTGTAAGCTCAACATATCGACGGGGAAGATCGGGTCATCGGATTGTAAGTCGAAATTAGGAAGACTGTTAAGTTGGGCACGTAGTGCTGCTACCAAGTTATCATCTTGGAACGTCACCGATCTCGGAAGCGTTATATCTATACTCGTCCGGTGGATCGCTTTGAGTTTTACGAGAACTCTGGCGTTCGACAACTGTCCTGACGCACTCAGATCATTGATTAGGTTCTCATTACCACGAAGATACAACGCCTTCAGCACCAAACCTGACAGCGGCGTAACATCTCTGACATCGTTATCTTTAGCATCCGATCTACTATTATCTCGCAGATCCAACGTCTTGAGAACACTTAGACCCGATAGCGATGGTACATTCTCTATATTATTATCTGCCAAATCCAATATCTCTAAACTACTCAGACCCGTCAGACTCCCAGGCAAATTTACTATCTCATTGCCATCTAAATCCAAATCCACAAGACTACTCAAACCCGTCAGTGCTGTGAAATCGGTAATCTTATTATCCGCCAAATCCAACTTCGTTAGACTACTCAGATTCTGAAGTGGACTCAGATTCACAATCGCATTATTGCCTAAATCTAACGTCGTCAAAGCCGATGCGCCTTCAAGTCCTGTTAGATCGTCTATCTGCTTATACGTCACCGTCAGACTCGTTAACTTATCTATACCCTTTGGACCCGTCAGTAATATCGGATAACCCGTTGATATACGTAGTCTACTTCGAACAGCTGTTTCTAAGGCGGCATTCCCGAATACCACAACGTTTGTTGGAAGCGTTATACCCGTAGGCAACGTTATCGTTATAGATGGATCATCCTGCTCCAGCTTATACAGAACTGACGCTTTTTCTTCTGTTAAACCCGTATTGCCTTCAAGATTTAAACTCGTCAGGCTACTCAAGCCCTGCAGCGATAGGACATCTGTGATGCGATTATTCGACAGATCCAAATCCATCAGATCGATTAGGTTCGATAGCGAGGTCAGACTCGATATTGTATTGGTCGATAGATCCAAATCCGTCAAACTCGTCAGACGCGATAATGAACTCACACTCGATATTTTATTACCCGATAGATTCAAATCCGTCAGACCCGTCAAATTCGACAACGAACTTACACTCGATATTTTATTATTCGACAGATTTAAAATCGTCAGAGGACCTAAATTGCTTCGAGATTGAACACTTGCCAAACTCGACAGCGGACTCAGACTTGATATCTCATTACCTGAAAGATACAAACTCGTCAAGTTGATAGCCGTTTCAAGACCCGTGAGGGTGACGATCTCCTCGCCCTCTACGGGGTTTGAGGCATCAAACGATGTTAACGTCGCCATATCTTCGGGGAAAATCGGGTCACCGGTTCCTAAACTCAGCTCAGCTCGTAGTTCTCTTTCTAAGTTATCATCACTGATCGTCACCGATCTCGGAAGCGTTATATCAACAGTTGTCCCTCCGAGTTTGAGTTTCACCAATTGTCTGATATTGTCGCGTTGTCTGGTATCGGTAAAGTCGCCAACAAGATTGTCATTGCCACTTAGATACAGATATCTGAGCTCCATCAACGAGGACAGCGAAGTAACATCTTCAACACTGTTACCTCGCAGATACAAGCTCAATAAGCTACTCAAACCTGACAGTGCTGACGCATTCTCAATCTGATTACCATCCAGATCCAAATTCTCAAGACTGCTTAAACCAGAGAGATTTCCAGGCAGATCCACAATTTGGTTAACCGCCAGATCCAAACTTATCAGACCCGCCAAATTTGCGACTGGACTGAAATCGGCAATTGCATTATTTCCCAAATCTAAATGCGTCAAACCTGTCGCTTTGTCAAGCCCGGTTAAATTAACTATTCCCTTATTAGTGGCAGTTAGTCTTGTCAGGGTTTGGAGTTTATCCTCTAAGATGGGGTCTACATCTGCTATCCGCAGGGCACTTTTTACTGCGGTCTCTAAACTGGTATCTGAAAATGTCACCTCATTACCCTGGGCAGATATAGTGTTAACCCAGCAGCTGCATATTACAAATATAATCGCTAAAGAAATATTCAATCGTTTCATAAAAGTATCTTAGTTTACCAAAATCAGAGGAAGGTATTCAAATTATGTTA
Organism: Candidatus Poribacteria bacterium; assembly: GCA_958295815.1. Classification (GTDB taxonomy): domain Bacteria; phylum Poribacteria; class WGA-4E; order WGA-4E; family WGA-3G; genus WGA-3G. The sequence goes on from OY282374.1 coordinate 4,766,670, forward strand.
ATTATGCTGGCTCAAAACGTGAATTCGACTTAAGTTTGAAATATAAGTGCGATGGGTTCGTCAACCTTTAAGACCAACCCAACTGGATATTGTAGCAATTTTCGTGCCAACACCTCTAACGAAACGCAGACTCGCGTTAAAACGTCCGCTGCAATCCTAACGATATTCACGCCGATGCTTCTAAAACACAGACATATATTGGATTCATCATATTAGTGCGAGTCCAAATTTTCTTTCAGAAAAACTATTTCTGTCCTATAAATGACATATACTCACAACTTTTTCCCCTATTGCGAATCTGCAAAAATTGCATAAATCCTTCATAAATTGCATGATTTTCTCGCGAAAATTGCTCATTAGGGTATAATATGGGTGTGGTGAATTCTTTAAATGACACGCAGTAGGTTGAGACGGTTCCTATATGGAATTTACGTTCAATAGATTATTACAACCGAAACTAACATATTTTTCAGATTTAACACTCATAATGTAGAAGCATTCATTTTTAAGAAACAGGTTTACTTATGTGAAAACATCCAAATGTAAATTATTGGAAAACTATAGTAAAATCTGCAATTAAGTGTACACTGGAGAAATGGCGAGTTTGGGAACCTCGCCAGCGGAGGTAGAGTGTTTCAGCGAGTGTGGTATCACTAAAATTGCCCAAACTTTAGCACTTGAATTTTTTGGTTTTTCATGCTAAATTATGGTAAATCTTTACGAAAAGCGATGGATCCGAAATGAGCACAAAAGCACATATTATCGATTTTGAGAAACAAAACCCTATTGATCGCGGAACGGGTGTAAAAACCGTGCCGTTAGCCGGTAAATGGATCGATTCCACCTCACTGACCAACGGTGTAACAGCGTTTGATCCCGGTGCGGCGATCGCGCGTCACTACCATAACTGCGACGAATCTGTTACGATTCTCGAAGGCGAAGCCGCCTGTGAGGTCGATGGTGAAGTCTTCAGTATGAAAGCCTTCGATACGACATTCGTCCCCGCCGGCATTCCACACCGGTTTTGGAACGATAGTGATGCACCGATGAAAATCTTATGGACCTATGCCTCTGTCAACGTAACCCGCACATTTACGGAGACCGGTGAAACGGTAGAACATTTATCATCGGGTGATCAGGCAGTTGTCAAATAACGGCGACTGAGGAGACCACAAATGTCCGTTCAAACCTATATTAAAGACAATGAGACTGCGCTTTGCGCGTTGCTGCAGGAACTTGTTAGGATTCCGACCGTCAATCCACCCGGCGAAAACTATGCCGAGATTGTTGGATTATTAGATGCAAAGTGCCAAGCATTAGGGATGCAGACACAAATAGCCGAGGTTCCCACGGATCGTGCGGAACAGGTTATCTCAAATGCAGAAAGCCATCCGCGATTGAATATCATTGCGCGCTGGGATGTCGGCGCGGAAAAGACGGTGCATTTCAACGCCCACTACGACGTGGTGCCGGTTGCAGGAGACTGGCGTTTTAATAATCCGTTCAGTGGGGAGATTGATGGTGAATGGCTCTATGGACGCGGTGCCGATGATATGAAGGATGCCATTGCTGCACTCCTCTTCGCAATTGAGGCTGTCCAAGAAACTGGTATTAAACCGCAGTTCAATATTGAATGCTCTTTCACCTGCGATGAGGAGACTGGCGGGCAATTAGGGGCTGGATATATTGTTGAGGAAGGGTTGGTTCAAGCAGACTACGTCGTTAACTGCGAAGGCGGTTCGGAGATGAACATCGGTAACGGACACAACGGTGTACTCTGGTTAGAAATTGATGTTGAGGGTAAGGCAGCGCACGGTGCCCAGCCGGACAAGGGTATAAACGCCTTTGAAAAGACTGCTGAACTTGTGACAGCACTGCAACGGGTTAAACGGAATTTGAAGTCACCAGAACGCGCATTTAAACTCACTGATGGCAGTGATCGCTATCCATCCTTGAACATCGGTGGAACGTTCCACGGAACTGATGGTGATAAAGTTAATACCGTCCCGGCGCGTGTCACATTTTCCATCGACCGACGGATCACTCCGAACGAGGAACTTGAATTCGCTGAACTCGAATTGCGAGAAGCGATTTCGGGTGCGTGTCAATACTATCCCGATTTGAAAGCGGAAGCGCGTGCCATCTTGCGCATTGAGCCGTGTTTAACGGATACGGCTTCACCTATAGCGCAGGCGTTCGCTGAGGCAGTGCGCATCGTCCGTTTCAATCAACCTCGATTTAAGGGAACTACCGGATTCACGGACTTGCATTACTTCGTCAATACAGGCTTACCTGGCGTTGGATACGGACCGAGTGGCGAGGGTGGGCATGCCATAAATGAGCGCGTGAATATTCCAGATCTGGTCAGGACATCTGCCATCTACGCAACCTTCATGACACGAGCGGGGTTGTGATTATTAATCAATCCACCCACAGGCTACAGCCAGGAAAAATAGGCTCTGGAGAGCCACAGTGAGCAAAAGATTTCAACGCCACATTGAAGATTTCACCTGTACACATTGTGGCACAGCTGTCAAAGGGGACGGCTACACCAACCACTGCCCAGAATGCCTCTGGAGCCGACACGTCGATGTGAATCCTGGTGACCGAGCTGCGTCTTGTCTCGGCTTGATGGAACCCGTCGGGTTCACCATAAAACACGGCGATTATATCCTTACCCATCGCTGCACAACATGTGGCAAAGAAAAAAAGAACAAAACATCAAAAAATGACAACTTCGAGGCTATTCTCAGCCTACAAGGAGAATTGAATGCCTAAGGAAAAGATCCTTGCAATTGTAGTCACCTGCGCTGCCGTTATTGCCGTTATCGTTTTAGCGGTGATGTTGAACTCGACTTCCAACAAATTCAAACAGACCCAGGCTGAACTAACGGCTACAAAAGCAACTTTGCAGACCACTGAAACCGCAAAAGCCAATCTGGAGAAAGAGCTAACTGAAACGCAAGCAACGCTGGCAAAAACGCAAGCAACATTGACAAAAACACATTCAGAACTTACCCAAACGCAGGAGATCTTGCAAAATGCGAGCGAAGCCGCTCGGAAAATAACCGCTGAACGGAATACACTTCAACAGGACAAAAGTGCTCTCGAACGCGAAAAAGAGAGTCTTCGCGAAAAATTGACCGAGATCGAATCGGAATTACAACGCATTCGCGTTCAATCGCAACGTTCAATCACCGCCATCCAAGAGAAATTTAAGGATACCGTCGGTGCGGTATTAGATGACGCCGGACGGTTGAAACTCGATGTAAAAGGGAAAATCCTTTTTGAAACAGGAAAGGCTACACTAAGTCCGGAGGGAAAAACACTCTTAGATGCGATCTCTAAAGAGGTCCTGCTAAACACGCACTATGCGGATTATGCCGTGCGGGTCGAGGGACATACGGACAACGCACCGATTGGTGGTTCCGAACTCCGAAATTGGAACCTCTCAACAGAACGTGCAATCGCTGCTGTGAAATACTTGCAGGTGCATGCCGGTGTAGATGCGCAACGTTTAGCAGCGACTGGATACGCTTTCTACAAACCGATAGATACCGCCGATACACCTGAAGCAAAAGCGAAAAACCGGAGAATCGAAATCATACTCGTTCCGCCACAAGATTTTTTATCCGAACTTCTGACTTCGCTCCAGAAAGTAATGGTATCCATTGAGGTAGAGGAGACACAGTAGGCTTATTCGATTCTTTTTGACGCAGCTTGGAAGAAAAACTTGCTATTCAGAAGCTTCTGAGACTGCGCGTTTTGCCTCAACCGCAAGCCGTGTCGCCTGCTGGATCAGACGTCTTGTTTCATCAATCTGCTCAAGCAGACGCGCATTCGTCCACGAAACGCAGGCAAGATAACGTAATTCATCTGGATCGTTTAGTGTTTCGGCACCGAGTGCGACCTGAAGACCGCTCGAAGTGATATACCGCATACCCGCATTCGCACCAACGCCATCAAATTCCAGACTCAGTGTAATGTCGCCTCGTGCAAAAGCGGGTTGGAATTCTTTGCTCAAACCGACAAACAGACCCACAGGGCTGTCTTCAAACGCAAATCGCTGTGTGCCGACACCAATATGACCAGAAAACTGGTGGATTCGCGGAAAATTAAAGATTTTACTGACAGCCAGAAAAGCCGACGATGGAATCCCACCTTCCTCCGAATCGGACGTAAAAATCGTATCATTAAGATGTTCAACACCCACTGCGACACTTGGAATTGCGCCAGTCTCCTGTTCTTTTAAAAGCTGTAACTTTAGGTTCAAAGCCCGATCAGTGGAAACTTCAGATGCATACTCGTTCCATATATGCCCCAACCCTACTTCAATCCGATCAAACAGTCCGAAGTTAAGACGAAGTGCAACAACATCACTCAAGTTCGTAGATGGGGTTTGTAACGCCGAAACCGTCGCATTTTGCCGGAAAGCGAGATATGTTCCCGCCCCAAATATTCCGTGTTCGAGTACCGCACCGGTCGGAATATCCACTAACCCACTATCTGTAAACACTTCACCGTTAGCAGGACTGGACATCATTATAGAGGCAAAAACGAGAAGCAAGAGTAGGTGTCTACCCATTGAGGTCACTCCATATACCGAATTCCGGAAGGCGTACCGATGATAATTTTGTCGGCACGATTGACAAAAATCCCGTTTTCGACCACGCCGGGAATGTTATTCAGCTGCAACTCAATTTTTTCTGGTTCTGGAATGCCATCAAAGTGGCAGTCAAGTATATAGTTGCCGTTGTCAGTGATGAGGGATTGCTGATTTCCGTTCTGTGTTGTGAGGCGTAGCGTTGAACGACCACAAATGCGGTTGACTTTTGTCTGCGTTGATTCCCATCCGAATCGTACAATTTCTACTGGGAGTGGAAAGGTCGTACCAAGGACGCGCGATACTTTGCTCTCATCGACAACAATCAATATCCGTTTAGACGCATTTGCGATAATCTTCTCTCTGACGAGCGCAGCACCACCACCCTTGATGAGGTTAAGGTGTGCATCAACTTCATCAGCTCCATCAATAGTCAGATCAATGGTAGGACTCGAAGCAAGTGTTGTGAGGGGTATCTGTTGTGCTATCGCAATTTCTTCGGTACCAGCGGATGTTGGGATCCCAACGATATCAAGTCCTTCCCGGATCATCTCGCCGAGTTTCAGAAGCGCGTAATAAACAGTGGAGCCTGTCCCTAACCCGACAATCATGCCAGATTCGATGTTCTCTGTCGCTTTTTCCGCAGCAATCTTTTTTAGGTTTTCGGTGTTCATGATGCATATAAGTGTATCAGAAAACCTTCTCGAAATCAAGTTTTTGCATATCAGCAGTAGGCGGTCAGCGGTCAGCAGTCAGTCGTCAGTGGAAAGGGTTGTGGGTTATAAGTTAAGAGTTCGAGAAATGTAAAACTAAGACAAATTGTGTCGCGTGTGGACACAATTTGGAGATCCTTCCTACAGGAAAACTGAATGACCATGTGTAGTACCCAACAAAAGATTTGATTCTTTTCCCCGATTATGCTAAAATAACGGTTATGAGGAACAAGATTCACGATAGCAAACTGGTGGTCGGGCAATTAGTCGCCGAACCCGGATCGCGGATAGATGGGTACCTGAAAGTCGGTAGCATGCCTGATGGAACGGCGGTTCGACTGCCAGCTGTGTTAATCAACGGGAGGTACCCCGGCAAAACGCTCTACATTCAAGCGATTAGCGATGGAGATGAACTCAACGGAATCGCCGTTATTCACAAAGTTCTCCAGACAATATCACCGGAACAGTTACGCGGCAAGATCATCGCTGTACCTCTCGTCAACTTCCATGCGTTTCACACCAAACAGTCACTCAATCCTGTGGATAACCGGAAAATGAATCGCTGTTTTCCGGGCAGACGCGACGGCACCTCAAGCGAACGAACAGCCTACCATCTCTTTCGGCGTGCCATACAGCAGGCAGATTATTGTCTCGATCTACATCAGGGTGGTGTACACCCCATGATTGATGAGGTCCGCGTCCGAGTTGACGAAAAACATACACTCCACAGCGCATGTCTTGAACTCGCACGTGTCTTCGGTATCGGGCATATCCTCAATCAGAAGGGCCCGGAGGGTCAACTCGCACAGGCTGCTCCGGAGGTCGGTATCCCAACAATCGATCCGGAATTGGGTGGAACCCACGGCTGGGATGCGGCGAGCATCGAAAAAGGGGTGCGCGGCGTGCGCAATGTCTTGCAATATTATCACTTCATTGACGGAACACCGGAGGTACCTGAACGGCAAATAGTTGTAAAAAAATTTGTACCACTTCTTAGCAATGAAGGCGGATTTGTCTATTACAAGGCGGAATTATATGATCAGATAGAGGCATACCAACCTATTGCTGACATCCGAGACGTGTTTGGAAATGTACGGGAGTCCATCCGGTCACCCGTAGAAGGGATCTTCTGGGCAAAACCCGTCTATCCAATGGTAGCAAGTGGCGGCATCATTGGCAAAATCGGCACACCGATTGGGTATCTGTAGCACGACGGACGCAAATACTGCATCTTCATGAGGAGGAAACGGCTTGCACAAACAGAATCGTAAAGCCTTTATTGAAAAAATGGGAAGTGGCGGGGTCGCTATCTTCGCGAGCAGACCGCCTGCAACATGGAATCACGACACCGAATATATTTATCGTCCAGACCCGAATTTTTATTATCTCACGGGGTTTGAAGAACCCGAATCAATTTGTGTCATCGCGCCTGATCACCCGAAACACCAATATATTCTATTCGTTCGTCCAAAAGACAAACAGGCAGAAATCTGGAACGGTAAGCGCGTCGGTGTTAAAGACGCGCGCAAACGCTATGGTGCTGATAAAGCCTATCCGATAGAGAAATTCGGTGAGAAAATTGGAAAATACTTAGAGGGTGCTGAAAGGCTTTATTACACGCTCGGTTCTAACCACGACGTTGACAGTGAAATCCTCTCGCTCTTTACGGGGTCCGTCAGGTCACGAGTTCGCTCTGGTCAAGGGCTTGACACCTTAGTAGATCCGAGTCCTATCCTTAGTGAACTGCGGTTAATTAAAAATGAGACGGAACTGCAACGTATCCAAATGGCAACGGAGATTACAGTCGCCGGTCATGTTGCTGCAATGAAGGCAATTAAACCGGGGATGTATGAGTACGATTTGGAGGCACTCGTTGAATCCACGTTCCGCATGAACGGGGCAAACGGTCCGGCCTTCCCAACAATCGTTGCAAGCGGTGGAAATGCGACCATACTTCACTACACAACAAATGATTGCCAAATCAAAGACGAAACACTTGTCCTCATCGACGCAGGCGCGGAATATGGACGGTACTCTGGCGATGTAACCCGGACCTTCCCAGCAAACGGCACGTTCACCAAGGCGCAGAGAGAGATTTATCAATGCGTCCTTGATGCGCACAATGCTATTATTGACGGTATCCGCCCAGGTGTTTCTATTGACGAACCACATCAGAAATCTATTGAGTTGTTGACAGAAAGTATGCTCAACCTCGGTCTACTCAGCGGAAAAATAAAGAAACTCATAAAAAAAGAGGCATACCGAGAGTTCTATATGTATAGGATTGGGCACATGCTCGGCTTAGATGTGCATGATGTCAATTGTGTCCACGAGGCGAACGGCGAGTTCAAAACCTTCCAACCCGGCATGGTGATGACAATTGAACCCGGACTCTATGTTGACGAAGAAACAAAGAATGTTCCACCAGAGTATCTCGGCATAGGCGTTCGCATAGAGGACGATATTCTCGTTACCGAAGATGGTTGTGAAGTGCTAACGGATGGCGTCCCGAAAGAGATTGATGCGGTTGAAGAACTGGTTCGCAGCACAAAATAGTAAGCCTATGAGAGACTGATTAACTGGAAAAAACCGAAAGACTTGCGTTACAATACCTTAGACAAGGGGACCCAGATGGCAAAGCGAAAGAAATTGGGTATGAACAAGTACCAGAGAAAAGCACATAAACGAGGTGAAAATCGGTTGCGTGGCAACGAGGTCGAATACTACCTATCGCTTGCTTACTCTTCCAATGCGGATGACCGTGTCGAGGCAATGGACAATCTCTGTCCCTGCCATGTTCGGAAAAGCATTGACAAAGTTTGGGTGGCACTGTACAAAGGCTTGGTCGATCCCGATCTACGCGTCCGTAAAGCTGCATGGCATACACTTGATGATGGAGGAAACCCGAACGATCCGAGACTCCAACCCCTCCTTGAAAAAATCACTAAGGAAGAAACGGATCCCAAACTACGTCAACGTGCCCTCGACCTCATCGCTGCTACCCGAAAGGTTGAGGATCAGAAGGAAGCACTCTTGGCACAGAAAGCACATACCTTTCGTGGACGCTGTGATTGGTGTGGCGCGTCAAATGTACCCGTCAGCTACGATCACGAGACAGAGTTTGAAACGAACGGCACCAAACGCTTGGCTTTAGTCTGTGAGGCTTGCGAAACCCAGTAAAAACAGATCAGGCAGAGTTAAAGAAAGACACTTATGGCAACCCATAATCAAATATTCGAGGGGTATACCGACTTCATTGCGACCCGCGGGGTTAAAGAATACCGAGAGACGATTCCGGTCTGGGTAAATGCTGAGGACGTTATATTGGAAATCGGCTGCGAGTGGGGAACAACCACCACCTTGATTGCCCCACACTGCAAGAAAATTATCGCGACTGATATTAGTTCTAAATGTATCGAACGCGCCAGAGAAATGTATCCTGAACTCCATTTCGAAGTACTCGACGGCTTTGATGTTAGGGCAGCACTCGATCTTGGCGAACCGTTCAACAAAATCTACATTGACATTTCTGGTTTGTCAGGTTATAACTCTCTGCTCGATACAATCGCGCTCCTTACGTCTTACGCTACGGTGCTGCGTCCGGAGGCAATTATTATCAAAAGTGGCGCGCTAAAACGCTTTGCAGGACACTGCAGTGCATGGCGTTCGCCGGACAATCAACGATAGAGAAAAGATTTAGGAGACTCCGCCCAGCATAGTAGAGTGTTTCTAGAAAAAACAAAAAAAATTGAAGAAAAATCAATTGGGATACAACAAATTAAGTAACATCTCAATGAAGTGAGTTTGACATGATACCTGATGATGTGTACGTACACAAAACAGTAGAAGGTGACGCTGAAGCATTCAACGAGCTTGTTAATCGGCATCATTCAAAAATATATGGACTTGCATACCGGATGCTCGGTAATCGAGAAGATGCCGCTGACGCGACACAAGAAACATTTTTAGAAGCATACAAATCAATTAAAGCATTTCGATTCCAGTCGCAGTTCGGGACTTGGCTGTATCGCATCGGCATTAATACGTGTCAGCAGCATATCCGTAAATCACAATCGCACGACCATAAACTTACCGCTTACACGAGAGAATCTGAAATCGGCGGTATTGCTTCTGACGAGGATTCGCCTGAGCGTTCAACGCTTAAAGATGAACAGAACGCCATGGTTCAAGGTGCCATTGATTGGTTGCCGCCGAAGCAGCGCGAGGTTGTCACATTGTACTATATGCAACACCTGAAATACCGAGAAATCGCCAAGATTCTGAATTGTTCAGAAGGGACAGTTGCATCGCGATTGAATCAGGCATTGAAAAATCTTAAGCGAAAACTGAGCAAATACTATCTTTAGAAAGGAGATGTCCAAATGAATTGCGAACAGACTCTTAACAATCTACCGCACCTGGTCCAACAGGAAAACGTAGAGACGAGAGAATCGACTTCTGATGGCATCTCTCGGCGCGCGCTTTTGGAACATCTGCGAACCTGCCCAGAGTGTCAGATGGAGTATGAGGCGTTATGGAACACGGCGAGCATGTTAGAGAGCGTAGATGAACCGACAACGCCGCCGGAACTGGTTGGTAACATCCAGCATCAAATACGTGACCTTCACAAAAGGCAGCAGGTGGCACTCTTCGCGAATCCGTTGGCGTGGTGTCTCGATCGGTTGAAATTAGATTTCTCTCCACGGTTTGTCAACGCCACAGCACTGCTTTTTTACGTTGTCGCCTCCTGTTTCTTTGTAAAACTCGCGTTCTTTACAAACTCACAGGAACCGGAATTCGGCTTGACTGCAATGGAAAAGACCCGGCTCCAACAGATTAGAATCTCACCAACGCCGTGGGGACACCTGAAAGACGTCAAGCCAGAGGCTGAAAACGGGCAGACACCGCAGCAAACGGTAATTGCTGGTGTTCAGCCGAGACCCAATCATTTCTTTACAACGGCGCAAGCTGTTGCGGGAACATGGCGTACCAACACGATAGTTACGAGTCAACAGACAGATACGCCACATGCCGCTAACTATCATCAAAGTGCTGTGAGCGAAAAACTTACTGTGTTTTGGAATGACATTAAAACAGATTTGTAGACCTGTGGCGCGCCTACATCACCCCTGTAAGCGTGCCTACAGTGTCGCAAACTCTCTTTCCGGCATATATTTGAAAATCCCACTTCCATACATTATCCCGCCATTTGACTGCTCGCTTTGAAAACATCCGTTTCTATAGACATGCCACGCCGCTGCGGCTATTTCTTGACGAAAAGATAAAAAAGTTGACACATAATCGTTTTTTGTGTACAATAGCCGAAAGCTTGGAATAGCATCAAGGTAACCCAAGAGAATGGCTTCAGCAGAAAAAACACCTTACGAAAAACCACTTCTTGAAATTTCTGGTCTAAAGACAGTCTTTCCAACAGACGATGGCATAGTAAATGCCGTGAACGATGTCAGTTTCTCTATTGCGCGCGGTCAAACCGTAGGCGTTGTAGGGGAGAGCGGCTGCGGAAAAAGTATTACTGGACTCTCGATGCTCCAACTCGTCCCATCACCTGGACGCATTGAGGCTGGTGAGATACTGTTTCATCGCAATGGCACCGATGCCCCCATAGATATCGCGCAAGTATCCCCGAAAAGTGAACTGATGCGTCAAATCCGCGGCAACGAAATCGCAATTATCTTCCAAGAGCCGATGACCTCCCTCAATCCAGTCTATACCGTCGGAAACCAGATCGCCGAAGCAATCGTGTTACACGAACAGGTAGATAAAAAAACGGCACACGAACGCGCGATTGAGATGATTGCACGCGTCGGTATCCCCGCCCCCGCACAACGTGTCGATGAATACCCGCACCAACTCTCCGGTGGTATGCGCCAACGCATCATGATTGCAATGGCACTCTGTTGTTCCCCATCACTGCTCATCGCAGATGAACCGACGACTGCACTTGATGTCACGATTCAAGCACAGGTCCTCGGGCTCATGCAGGAACTCCAAGCAGAGATGGGCATGGCAATCATGCTCATCACACATGACCTGGGAGTCATCGCCGATTTCGCTGACGAAGTTGTTGTCATGTATTCAGGGCGCGTCGTTGAAAAAGGCACCGTTGACGACATTTTCTACAATCCGCTGCATCCCTATACGCAAGGGTTGTTGAAATCTATACCCGTCCTTGGAAGAACAGCAGAGAAAACATTACCGTCTATACCCGGAACAGTGCCACATCCATTGACACTACCGGTAGGATGTTCGTTCGGACCCCGATGTCCAGAACGGATGCCGGAATGCGACCAGATGCCGGAACTTGCTGAAACCGACGGAAAAACTGAGAATGGCAGACACACCGTCCGATGCTGGCTTCACACAGATTTAGAGGGTAAGGGGTAAAAAAATGACAAAACTGCTTGAGGTGAACGACCTCCGAAAACACTTCCCAATCCAGAAAGGTATCTTTCAACGCACTGTCGGCTACGTCAAAGCGGTTGACGGTATCAATTTCGACGTGCAGCGTGGCGAAACGCTGGGTCTCGTCGGTGAAAGCGGATGTGGTAAAACGACCGCTGGCAGATGCTTGCTCCGATTAATTCCGCCAACAAGCGGGAGTTTCATTTTCGGCGAGGAAGAGGTAGACTTGGCGAAATTGACACCCCATGAGATGCGTCCTTTCCGTAGACGTATCCAGATGATTTTCCAAGACCCGCACGCCTCATTGAATCCACGGATGACGGTAGGAGACATCGTTGGGGAACCAATGCGTGTCAATCGGACGGAACAAGGCAGTGCACTTCAGGACAGAGTCGTTGAACTCCTTGAATCTGTAGGACTGCAATCGCAGGATACGCGTCGTTACCCACATGCCTTCAGCGGTGGACAACGCCAACGCATCGGTATTGCCCGGGCATTAGCACTCCAACCCGAACTTATTGTCGCAGATGAGCCGGTCTCGGCACTCGATGTCTCGGTGCAAGCACAGATTCTGAATCTATTAGCAGAACTCCGAGAAAAGTTTCAACTCTCCTATATTTTTATTGCGCACGATTTAAGCGTTGTCGAACATATCAGCGATCGCGTTGCGGTCATGTATCTCGGAAAAATTGCGGAGATTAGCGATGCGGAAACCCTTTATCAATCCCCGAAGCATCCGTACACTGAAGCACTAATATCCGCCGTCCCGCTCCCAGATCCAAAGGCGCAGCGAAAACGTGAACACATCCGCCTTGAAGGCGATGTCCCCGACCCGTCCAATCCACCTACTGGATGTTATTTCCACCCACGGTGCCGTTATGCGACGGATATATGCAAACAAGAAACGCCGGAACTCCGTCAGGTTGCACAAGGTGTTCAAGTGGCATGCCACCACAGTGATACGTTGGAGTTACAGGGAGTTTAGCGATGTCAAAACGAAACGTGTCTGAAGATCAACTTGCAGCATGCAGAAAGCGACTGGAACAACTGTGGAAAAGCCGGATAGTTGACGGAGAGTTGCTCCAGCGCGCATGGCACACTGCCTACGAGGTAGCTACGCTGCTTTACGAGCAGTTCGGTGCAATCCAAGTCGCCGTCTTCGGTTCGCTGACAGAACCGATGTGGTTCACAAAAGGCTCAGATATTGATATCGCCGTGTCGGGACTCTCTGATGATGCTTATGATAAGGCGCGGATAAAAATTATGAACTTTGATTCGGAGTTCAAAATAGACATAATTAACCTTGATATGTCGAAAGGACTTTTTCGAGAGCGGGTTAAACACCAAGCAATTCCTATCGAAAAGGGGACGCGCCCAGCGTTGTGGCAGACGCTTTACAAACATCTTCAGCGACAGGTTTTCCCCACCGAGGACGGAGACATTTACGAAATGAACCGCAAAAGATTGACACAACGCATCAACGATGAACTGGAAAAAATAAATCAAACACTTGAAAGAATCCGAAGAGGATTGGAAAAAATCGAAGTGGTCCCCATTGATGTCAGAGAATTCATCGAGAATACAATCGCTACAGATCTCGCCGATGTCTATAGAGGTATAGAGAACATTTTTCTCCGGATTGCCCGTGAGGTGGATATGCACATGCCGACTGGAAGCGGATGGCATAAAAACCTACTCGCACAAATGGCGGAACAGCGAGCAGAACGTTCTCCTGTGGTTTCAGAAAATACATATCTTCGGTTAAAAAAACTTTTGGAGTTCCGTCATAAAGTCAATAACATCTATGGCGAAGCACTGATTTATGAAAAAACAGAACCACATGCGAAGTCCATTGATGCGTTATTTGCAAACGTCTCCCAAGACCTGCGTATATTTACCGGTTCTCTTGTAAAGCGTGAGGAGGACGCCTAAGATGTACAAGGCAATAAAAACCTCTCAGACTTCTCTGAATTTCATTAGACTCCTATTCATCTTGCCGATTCTCATCGTTGGGTGTTCAGGAAGCCAGTTGGAAGATACTTCCGATTTTCCGCGTGGGACCGAGGCGAAAGAGGCACCGATGTGGGCAAAACAGGTCGCTGAAGGCAAACTCCCGCCACTCTCAGAACGGCTTCCAGAAAATCCACTTGTTGCGAAAACGAATTTCGATGGGTACGAGCGTCCTGGTCCCTATGGCGGAACATGGCACCGATTCCACACTCACCCAGATTTAGGGACATGGAAGATGACAGCAGGTTATGCGCCACTCATCCGATGGAAATTCGATGCCTCTGGCTTGGAACCCGGTCTTGCCGAATCGTGGGAATTCAATGAGGACGGTAGTGTGTTTACATTACATCTCCGCAAGGGGGTTAAATGGTCAGATGGGCATCCGTATACTTCAGCCTCGTTCGCTTTCTATTATGATCTCTGCCTCGATGAACGACATAAGTACGGGGCACCGGTTTGGTGCAAGGTGAACGGCATCCCGATGGAAGTCGAAACCCCTGATGACCACACGATTGTAATGAAATTCGCAGGTCCCAACTGGCTTGTGCCGCTTTGGTTGGCAACTGGATTCTGGTGGTGCAATCAATACAACATCCCACAGCACCATATGAAGCAGTTCCATCCAGACCACAACCCCAAATATCCCGATTTCATCCGATTCGAGAAGGAAAACATCCCACACCAAAACCCAGAGCGTCCAACGTTGTGGCCCTGGCGGGTGACAAAGTATGAAAAGGGCGGTTTCCGTGTTGAATTGGAACGTAACCCGTATTACTCTGTCGTTGACACACTCGGTAGACAACTTCCGTACATCGATAGAGTCAAAACCAGTCTGGTTCCTGAACCGCAAGTGCGTGTCCTAAAAATCCTTGCTGGAGAGATTGACTGTCAATACCGCGGGATGGAACTCCGCGACCTCGCGCTCTATCTAAAGGGACAGGAGAAGGGCGGCTATAAGGTACGCCGCTGGAAAAGCACGGCTGGCGCGCAACCCGCTATTCTGATTAACTGGACAGCACCCGATCCTGAGTTAAGAAAACTCATTCGTGATCAACGGTTCCGAAAGGCACTCGCTTTTGGTATTGATCGCGTGAAGTGCAACGAGATCGCATGGCGTGGTTTGTTGGAACCCCAAGCAGCAACCGTGAGTCAAGAGGGATGGCACTTCGCCGACGAAGACGGGCAAACCCTCTTCGAGGAATGGAAACGCGCAGACGCCGACTTTGATATTGCTGCCGGAAACCGTCTTTTGGATGAGATGGGACTCACAGAACGCGATAAAGACGGTTATAGACTGCGTCCGGACGGCGAACGGATTGAGATACTCATGGACGTACCGAGTTCTAACCTTAACAGTCAGGAAAACGACATCGGGTTGATTATTCAGGAAGGATGGGAAGAACTCGGCTTAAAAACGCTGCTCTATACACCTCCGGGCGCCGAATTAAGTCTGCGGCGCACACTCGGCAAATTCACAATCAGTATGCACGGCGAAGCGGAGATGGATCTCTTCACTTATCCCGATTGGGTGTTTCCAACACTCCCCAAGTACTGGCACCCTAAGGTTGGGAAGTGGTATGAAACGGGTGGCGAAAAGGGCGAACCTCCCACTGGACCGCTAAAGAAACTCCTCGACCTATACGACGCAATCAAGCGGGAACCCGACGAAAAACAACGGCACCAATATGTTCGAGATGCGGTCAGGATCCACATTGACGAGGGACCCTTCCATCTCGGTTCCGCAGCACGTTCGCCATCGCTCTTAGTTGTAGCAGATCATTTTCATAACGTCCCAAACGACGGCATTTTGGGTCCATGGGCAATTGTTACCCCAGCAACCAGTTATCCCGAACAGTGTTGGATATCCATGAGTGAACAGGAAAACGAAGCGAAGAGGGAGGCAAACCGATAATTACGTATATTATTCGCCGATGTTTGATCGCAATCCCGACATTATTGGCGATTTCCATTATCTCTTTTATCATCATCCAACTCCCGCAAGGCGATTACCTCGACCGTGAAATTCAACGGTTAGAAGAAGAGTTCGGCGATAGTAGTTCGCTGGCACAGGTTGAGGAACTACGGGAACGCTACGGTTTGAATGACCCGATGTGGCAACGGTACCTCATCTGGATAACCGGCTTTGTGCGCGGCGACTTCGGCGAGTCGTTTGAGTATAAACGAGAAGTCCATGAACTGATATGGGACAGAATCGCCTTCACGCTGATTATTTCCGTCGGATCGCTCATCTTCACATACGTTCTTGCTATCCCGCTCGGTGTCTATTCCGCAACGCATCAATACCAATGGTCAGACAATTTTCTGACTTTCCTCAGCTTTGTTGGGATGTCAATACCAGCATTTCTCTTAGCACTATCGCTGATGGTATTTGCGTTTGACATCTTCGGCATCCCCCTATTCGGACTATTTTCGGCTTACTATGAAGGCGCACCGTGGACCTGGGGCAAGTTGGGTGACCTTCTTACGCACCTCTGGATCCCTGTCATCGTCGTTGGGATTAACGGGACTGCGAGTTTAATGCGTATTATGCGTGGGAACCTACTCGATGTTTTAGGACAACCTTTCGTCCAGACCGCACGGGCAAAGGGGCTTAAAGAAGTCGTCGTGGTGAGTAAACATGCGGTGCGGATTGCGATCAATCCACTTATCAGCATCTTAGGTATGAGCCTACCGGGTATTCTCTCTGGTTCAGCGATTGTCTCTATTGTTCTCGGTCTGCCGACAGTCGGTCCGATCCTCTTACGGAGTCTACTGAACGAGGACATCTACCTCGCAGGAACACTGATTATGATGCTGAGCCTTCTTTTGGTTATTGGTAACTTGCTCGCAGATATAGCCCTCGCTTGGGTAGATCCGAGGATACGTTATGAATGAGATACAAAGCACCCCCAACCAGGCAATCGAAGATGCCCCAGAAATAGAGATTACAGGCGAAATAGGACAACTGAGTTACCGCCAACTGATATGGCGACGGTTTCGCAAAAACCGGATGGGTATTATCGCTGGTGCGATCTTAATCATCTTCTATATTCTCGCCATCGGTGCGGACTTCTTCGCGCCGTATCACCAAAGTGAAATCAACATGCGGCTGCGCCACGTCCCACCTCAACGTCTCCATTTCTCGCCCCAAGACGGTTTCTACGTCCACGGGCTAAAATCGGTTCGTAATCCGGAAAGTCTTGAATTAGAATTCACCAAAGATTTGACGCAACGCATCCCCGCCACATTCTTTTTCAAGGACGCAGAAGGCAGGCGACATCTGTTTAGTTCTGCCGGTCCTCTGTTCCTCTTAGGCACCGACCGGATGGGGCGCGATCTGCTTTCACGAATCATGTACGGGGCTCGTGTCTCAATGACCCTCGGTTTAGTTGGGGTCTTTATGAGCATCATCCTCGGTTCTATTCTGGGTACCATCTCCGGCTATTATGGCGGTTGGATAGACAATCTGATCCAACGGATTATCGAAATTCTTTCGGCGTTCCCGGATATCCCACTGTGGATGGCACTCGGTGCTGCGTTACCGCCGGGTTGGTCGAGCATTCAAATCTACTTCGGGATTACGATTATTTTGTCGATTATTCGATGGGGAGGATTGGCACGACAGGTACGTGGAAAGGTCTTGGCATATCGGGAGAGCGATTTCGTGATGGCGGCGCGTGCTGCCGGTGCAGGACAGTGGCACATTATCACGAAGCACCTGTTACCCGGATGCTACAGCCATATCATTGTCATTGCCACGCTCGCTATTCCGGGTATGATTTTAGGGGAAACCGCGCTTAGTTTCTTAGGTTTGGGCATCCGCCCGCCGATGACGAGTTGGGGTGTTCTATTGGAGGAAGCACAGCGTGTGACGGTCCTGCTCCATTATCCGTGGCTCATCTTCCCGGCAGTGCCGGTCCTCGTCGTTGTAATTGCCTTTAACTTCTTAGGAGATGCTCTCCGCGACGCAGCGGATCCGTATTCAGATTAGAGTATCGTCTGAACCAAGATTTATAGTATTAGAGGATGGACAGGATTATAGACCTGTCCGGATTGACAACTTACCTCTACTACAGAATTACCCAACTAATTTTTTAAACTTCATTCATTACATTCGGAGAAACAGTATGCCGACAGATACAGACCTCGGATTCTTCGCAACAGATGTCTCCTTCACGGATAAATCCGCAATCGTAACCGGCTCCAGCCGTGGTATTGGACGCGCAATTGCAATTGAATTGGCACGCCAAGGTGCCGATGTGCTCATCAACTACAACCAAAACCGTGATGCCGCCGAATCCGTACAAGAGGCGGTGGAGGCACTCGGCAGAAAAGCGGTTATTATCCAAGCCGACATTAGCGACCTCGATGCGCACGAAAAACTACTCGACACCGCCCACGACGCTTTCGGGAAGGTAGATATTCTTATTAACAACGCAGGTATCACACGCATCGCCGACATTCTTGAGGAAACACCAGAACAGTTCGACCTGATTGTTAATACTAATCTCAAAGCAACCCATTTTCTCACACAACGTGTCGCAAACTACATGGTGTCAAACGAGATACGCGGTTGCATCATCTATACGCTCTCTATTTCCGACATAATGGCATCGGACAACCGAACCGCCTATTGTATCTCAAAAGCCGGATTAGAGATGAGCATGCGCGCCTATGCTGGACGATTGGCATCACACGGCATTAAAGTGAATGGCATCGCCGCGGGCGTAATTAATACCGATTTATCGCGTGTCCGCATTCCAGATTATGAAGAGGCAGCGGAGAAAGGTTACATCTTTATGGTTCGTCCCGGCGCGCCTGAAGATGTCGCACACGCCACTATTTCCGCTATGAAACTCTACGATACGGGTGTTGTTCTCCCCGCTGCTGGTGGCGTGATGACCCCCCTGTTGAATCTCAGGTCTATGGCAGAATTAAACATGAACAAATCTTAGAACAGCAATCCGTTGTCAGTAAGACCAACTCGTTGCCTTATCAGTCCCGCCTTTTTGCTTAGAACGGCTAAAGTTTTATAAGACCCCTTCCGCATGCAGGCACACTGCCTAAAGTCATGTGTACCCACAGTCATACACGCAAAATTAAAATTTAAATGCGGTCTTAACTTGCCTTTAAACACCTTTTATGGTATAATAATTACAGCATCTGGACAGGTTCCCACCGTGTGTACACCAAACGCCGTGTCTGTCTTGCTCGCAGTAAAGCGAAAGATTTAGGATTTGAGACCATTTAATGGAATATATTCTGTCAATTTAAGGTATTGTGATAAGGAGGCAATATGTTGGAATCAACGGATCTTACGGATGATGAATGGCTAACTGTAGCTGAAGCAGCAACATACGGTAATATGCGCAAAACGACCATCTATGCTGCCCTGGAGAAAGGACTTCCGTATAAAGTAAACGATAGTGGACATAAAATCATTAACAGGGACATTCTTGAACACCATTTCTGTCCATTCAAACAGGCTGTAAACTATAATCGAGCAAAAGCAGACGCCAATGAACAGATTCAATCGGTTATTATTTTGCAACAGCAAGAGACTATAAACTTACTGAAAAATCAGATTGAATATCTTCAAAGCGAACTGGATAGATTCCACGAAAGAGAATCTAAACTTTTAGGGTTAATCACGGATAAACATGAGGAATAACAACTAAATTTATTCCAAAATAGTTAGGACTTACGTACTCCCTTTTAAAGTCCCCTTATCAGGCGGACTTGTGTTTACACATTACATAATCCCAACCTCGCGCAGTATCGACTTTTTGATTTTGCAGACCATCGTATACGCTGGATCAAAGACGTTCCCCATATCATACTCTACCGCTTGCCCTAATAAAATATGCGCCGCGCTTTTCTCCAAGCCGAGTTCATCTAACCAACGGAGAAGTTCTGTCGTTGCGTGCTGCACCGCCTGATCCAATGGACGTGCATTGCCCGCTGCGAGAATATAATCACTGTTCTCCGCACGGGGCCAGTCGATGTATTTTCCTTTGCGTACTTCAACCGTAAACTGCACATCAAAAGAGATCTCAACGCCAGTACCGACAATCTCACCATCCCCTTGCACAGCGTGTCCGTCTCCAAGGTGAAAAAGTCCCCCCGGAACGTAAACCGGGAAGTAGACGGTAACACCTTCTTTAAATCCACGATAATCCATATTGCCGCCGTGTGTAGAAGAGGTCGCCGTCGAAATCGCCTGTCCGCGAGGCGGTGCGACACCGAAGCATCCGACCATCGGTTCAAGCGGCAGTGCGAGTTTACCCAACTGTGTCTCTGGGGTCATCAATGTCGCTGTCCACTTTTCCACATCTACATGCCATTCTGCGCGACCACCTTCAGGCATCTCGGACGCCACATAGTGTGGATCAAGAACATTCGGAGCAACGACCGTAGCAGTCCGTCCAATCAGACGATTCGGGACGATCCGATCAAAATGGACTGCTAATGTATCTCCCGGTTCCGCTGATTCAATATAGAAGGGACCTGTCTGTGGGTTGCCACCTGGGGTTACTTGCGTATCCGTGGCATCGTATCCGGCGTTATCCACGGTGGTTGTGAAAACAGTGTCGCCACTTTCGATATGGAGTACAGGTTCGTGCGCCCCAATTGCTGTGTGATAGACTGTCGGTTCAAAGTGATGTGTTGCCATTTTAAGATTCCTCTCCTACGCTTTAAAGTGACTGAGGGCATTTTCCGAGTAGTTCACAAGCCGAAACTTGCAATACACAATATAAAAGTGTGAACAATATACCACGTTCGAGAGGCATCGTCAAGAGAGGAGTATTTGGTTTTTGGCTGGTAAGTATCCAAAAATGATTTGACATCCCAGAGTTGGCGTGTTAAACTCTTAAAAAAATTAAAAACACTCCAAAGCAGAAAAGGAATATCATGAAACAGATTTTTAGAAGTGTGGTTAAAACACACACAAGCGTTGTAGTTTTGGCGATTTCCCTACTCTTCATACTGATTACAAACGCCAATGCTGCGCACAATTGGACAGAACAAATTGCAGCTTTTAAACCGATGGTGGTAAATGTCGAGACCTCTTCCGAGGTCGTCTTTGAAACGGAAACAAAAGGCACAAGTTTCGCTACCGGCTTTGTTGTAGACGCAGAACGTGGGATTATCGCTACAAACCGTCACGTCACTGGCAGCAGTCCGTCTTACGTTAAAATCAACTTTCACGACGGCAGCTTCACAGAAGCACGTATCCTGTACTACGATCCGACACATGATTTTGGGTTTTATCAGATTGATCCCGCCGAAGTCGATTTTGAACTTAAAGCCGTTCAACTCGGCGAATGGGATTCGCTCTCCCTTGGGGATGAACTCCTACTCATCGGCAACAATGAGAAAGAGGAATATTCAATCAAATTCGGAACGATCGCGAATCTTAACGTTAACAAAGGCGATCGGCATTCGAGTTATATCCACACGACGTTCGATCGGACAGGTGGGTCAAGCGGCAGTCCCGTCTGGAATACTGCAGGCGAGGTCATCGCTATCCACGCCCGCGGCACGGATACTTCCAGTTTTGAATTACCGATTGATTACCTCTACGATGCGCTTGAGTTGATACGGAATAAGACCTTAATTCAACGCGGCGAAATCGGCGTTGATTTAGAACTGGTCTCTATTGGCGAAGCGATTAAACACTTTAATTTTCCTGTTGCTTTGCGAAAAGAGATAGGTCCCTCCAAAGCCGGAACACCAAAGGTAATCCAGATCGAATCCATTGTACCGAGAACAACCGGTGAAACTATCCTGCGCGCATCCGACATCATCTACCGTATCAACGATGAACTTATAAAGGACGACCTCTATACCTTCGACGCTATCCTAAATCAGCACGTTGGAGAAAACGTCAACCTGAACATTTATCGCAATGGTGAAAACCTGAGTCTCGATGTTCCTGTAGAGGATTTGGAGGCGAAGAAAGTGCGTCGATTCGTCAGATTTGGGGGTGCCGTCTTTCACGATATTACGCCGCAGCTCCGCCGGATACTTTTCTTAGAAGCGGATGGCGTCTATTTACCACACGCCGTTGCGGGTAGCAGTTTCTCGCGTGTCGGTTTGCAAGAACGAAATGGGAACTCAAAGGTCGTCATTCTTGACATAAACGGAAAACAGATTCGCAACCTCGACGACTTTATTGAAGCCTGTAATACCATTACTGATGGACAACACACTTACGTTGTTGTTCGAGATTTTAACCTATTCGATAGTTCGCCGACACCGAAGAGTTTAACGGTTAACCTTAAATTCGGTCCACTCCAGCAGTTTGAATGGAATCAAGAGATGTTGGATTGGGAAGAGGTGGTTGATTAGCTATCAGCTTGTAGGTGGAGTTTTACATCGCGGGAGGTTTCAATTTGTGGGAGGGGTTTCTAACCCCGAATTCCCCTTTAAAATTGTAATTCAGCAGAAACAAAGTCGGATGCGAAATTCTTCTCAAAAATCCGAGCATAATTGATGCGAATACCCTTCCACATAACCCCCATTCCGGCTGTCAGCGCACCGTTTGAAATGCC
Source organism: Candidatus Poribacteria bacterium (assembly GCA_958295815.1). Lineage (GTDB taxonomy): Bacteria > Poribacteria > WGA-4E > WGA-4E > WGA-3G > WGA-3G. The sequence continues at coordinate 4,788,974 of OY282374.1, forward strand.
GAGTCGGATGGGAAGGACATCGAAGGGATGCCACTCGGTTCCGATGTACAATTCTGGTGTTTCTCCTTGGGTAGAAATCGCCACATCCATCGAAAATTGGAACGCAGCGTAGCGGTAGGCAGCACCGAGGGTTAGCCATTGGATACCGTAACCCTCCAAGTTCTGTGCGAGGCATCCGAATTTGAGATTCGGGCGGGGTTTGAAGAGTAAGCCGAGATCATAAGCGGTTTGGTAGCCGAAGAATTGATAGACGTTGGACGGATGTCGCCTTTTAAATTTTAGGCTCAATCCGGCAGCAGTATAGGCACCGAATTGACGGGCGATGCCGTAATAGTTGAAATCAGGAACGCCACTGTCAACACCAATAGCGATTTTGTTCCCCCAAAAGAGGCTATAGCCTCGGTAACTGTAACCGATACCTTTGGGGTCAAACTTGTAATCGTCGCGGTCGTGAAACTTGTTGACAGCGAAGAGTTGGACACCCTGCCACTGAATGAGACCGGCGGGGTTCCAAAAACCGGCAGTCGCATCGTCGGCGATAGCGGTGAAGGCGTTGCCCATCGCTAAGGCACGCGCGCCGACATAGAGTGGACGCGACAACTCAAATGGTCTTTTATCAGGGACCGTCTGCGCATATACCGGCGTTATCAGCCAGAGCAGACATAGAACGGTGTAGATAGTTCTCATCCTCAATAATTTAGCATGAAATACGCAATATAGCAAGGGGATGGCGGTCAAGCAGTTAGTGGTCAGAGAAGATGATTATTCTCTGAAAACCGATAGCAGATAGCCGACAGCCACCAATAAATGCAGAACGCATCGTCCGGCACACTCTATCTCGTCAGTACGCCAATCGGGAATTTAGAGGACATCACCTTACGTGCGCTACGTATCCTCAAAGAGGTAGATCTCATTGCTGCTGAGGATACCCGTCAAACACGCCGATTGCTAACACATTACGATATTCAAACACCACTGACCAGCTACTTTGAAGGCAACGAGCGATCAAAGTGCGATAAACTGATCGAACGCCTACAAACAGGCGAGACAATTGCGCTTGTTTCAGATGCTGGCACACCAATCATTTCAGATCCTGGGTATCCGCTTTTACGTGGATGCATCGACGCAGAAATCCCGATTGTTCCGATTCCAGGTGCATCGGCGGTCGTCTCAGCGGCATCCGTTTCAGGTCTACCCCTTCACAATTTCACCTTTGAAGGCTTTCTCTCCCCAAAATCAGGAAAAAGAAAACGTCAATTAAGCGTACTTGCCGACGAAGAAAGAACGTTAATCCTTTTTGAATCGCCGCATCGGCTCCGGCGTTTCCTTGAAGATGCCCTGGAAGTGCTCGGTGAACGCGACATCGTTGTGACACGTGAACTAACAAAACGATTTGAAGAGATATTCCGCGGGAAGGTCAGTGAAGCACTTGAGAAATTTCGAGGCACCGCACCGCGCGGAGAATTTACGATTGTTATAGCCAGTAAAAGGAGATCAGATAACAACTGAGAGAATTATGCAAATAGCAGTTATTGGTGCAGGACTGATGGGACACGGCATCGCGCAAGAATTCGCATGTGCAGGCTACCAAGTACACTTGCACGATGTCACCGACGAACAACTTCAAACGGCACGCACTCAGATTGAGAAAAATCTCAATGTGCTTGCAAAAAATGCTATTATCGAAATGGAGAGCGTCCACTCAACATTGCAGCGAATTCGGACCAACACAGAACTCGAAACAGTCGCAGAAGACGCTGATTTTGTAGTGGAAGCCGTCATTGAAAATTTAGCACTAAAACAACAGGTGTTTGAGAAATTAGACGCGGTTTGTCCACCGCACGCAATTTTGGCAAGCAACACTACGGCATTAATGCCGAGCCAAATCGGTGTGAACGCGAAACGCAAGGATAAGATACTCAACACCCACTATTTTAATCCGCCTTATCTGATTCCGCTGGTCGAACTCATCCGAAGTCCCGACACCTCTGATGAAACGGTTACGGTGGCGTTTGAGCTCTTGACGGATATCGGTAAAACGCCTGCGATTATTGAAAAGGAGGTACCGGGTTTCGTGGGACCGCGGCTGCAAGCTGCCCTGATTCGGGAAGCGTTCGCCATTGTGGAGCAAGGCATCGCCAGCGCAGAAACCGTCGATCTTGTGGTACGAAATAGTTTTGGACGACGACTCAGTGTCGCCGGTCCTTTTGAGGTCTTTGAACTCGCAGGATGGGACCTTGTGCTCGCTGCCTTTGAAGAACTCTATAAAGACCTTAATAGCTCATCCGACATCAATCCGCTTCTCCGAGAGATGGTTAACACTGAACAACTCGGTGTGAAATCTGGGCAAGGCTTCTACGATTGGACAGACCAGAATATAGAGGAACTTCGAGATCGGATGAATAGCGCGTTGATACAGCAAGCAAAAGATGTATAAGGTAGTAGGTGCCGTCCACAAAAAGCGTCACATTATATTGTTACTCGTGATGCTAATTGGGCTAATTGTTCTTGGAGTCTATTATAAACAGGTTTGGGAATATCTCCTTGAACTCACCGGTGCTTTTCAGAGTATTGAAACAGCGCGTGCGTACATCAAGAGTTACGGTGCGCTGGCTCCTGTTGTGTCAGCGATTCTCATGATCTTTCAGAGTGTCATCGCGCCGCTGCCAGCGTTCCTGATTACCTTTGCTAACGGCACACTTTTTGGTTTTTGGTGGGGTTCGCTCTTGTCTTGGAGCAGTTCGATGGTTGGCGCGGCACTCTGCTTTTATATCGCCCGCGCCCTCGGTATTCAACGCATTACAGAGTTAATTAGCCAACCTGCAGTTGACAAAGCAAATGATTTCGTTGAAAAATACGGCACTTATGCTATTCTTATTGCCCGATTAATGCCGTTCATCTCTTTTGATGTTGTCAGTTATTTTGCAGGGGCAACCCGGATGAGATTTCTCGGTTTCTGGATTGCCACTGGAATAGGTCAACTGCCAGCCACCTTGGTTTACTCTTACTTGGGTGAAAGTGCATCGCCACACATTAAATGGATATTTTTCGTTTTTGGTATCGTAGTCGCAATCTCAATTATAAAATGGTTGGTGCGGAAATAGTCTTCAGTTGACAGCCATTACAAAAGGAGAATTCAAAATGGTTCGTATAGGTGTAGTTGGTGTAGGTGGTATGGGAAACGCCCATTGTAACTCGCTCCCTAACGTTGAAAATTGCGAATTTGTAGGGGTAGCAGATCTGCGTTTAGAAGCAGCGCAAGCCGTTGCCGAGCAGCATGAGATCCAAGCGTTTCAGGACTATAAGGAATTGTTTTCCGTTGTAGACGGTGTCGTTATCGCAACACCGCCTATCGCGCACACACAGGTTGTTGTTGATGCGGCGGAAGCAGGGGTGCACGCTTTCTGTGAAAAACCGCTCTCTTTGACACTCGCCGAGGCAGACACAATGATCGAGGCATCGGATAAAGCAGGGACGCACCTGATGGTAGGGCAGGTGTTACGCTTCTATCCGGTCCACGAACTCGGTAGGCAGCTGATAGATGCCGGTGAAATCGGAGACATCACCTACATCGAAACCGATTACACGGGACCCTACAATGCCCCGCGCACCCGTCCTGAAAGTTGGTACGGCACTGTCGGTGGACTCTTGGAAAACGGTATCCACAAATCCGATCTGATCAATTGGTTCGGCGGTACTCCACTCACTGTTGCTGCCGAGGTCGGTAGTTTCTCTGGACATGACGATTGGGAAGATTATACCGTTTCGCTTATCCGTTACGATTCGGGTGCGGTCGGTATTTTGCGGTGGGGTGGCTTTCTCGGTGCACGGGGGACCAACGAAACCATCATTGACGGCACGGAGGGTTCACTCCGTTTAGATATGTCAGCCGATCTTGCCTACCTCAAAAAACGCGGTGGTGATTGGCAAGAAATTGTTCCGAATCGCGACGGACCGCACGGCGTTGTCGGTGAACTAACCCATTTTGCTGACTGCATCCGAGACGACAAAACGCCTATAATCGACGGCAGAGGTGGAAAACATGCCGTGGAAGTCGTTTTAGCAACGTATCAATCCGCGAAAGAGAAAACCAAGGTCGCACTACCGATGGAGTAACGGCGTTCAACTATACCAAAAATGCTCTTCCTTGTTCTCAATATTGTCCTACTCTCGGGCTTTGGGCTCTTTCTCAAGCACGCCAAAGATAATCAACAACGCTTAAACCCGATCGGTTTTGTCAACTATCTCAGTGCCTTTTTCATCAGCGTTTGGGTCTTATCACAAGAGCAGGACTTTGAGTTCTCAAAGCTGACCTTCGCATTAGGTATATCAAACGGCGTCACGTATGCCGCTGGGTTTGAACTATTTACGCTTGGGATCCGGCTTAGCGGAATTGTCGTCACAGCCGCACTCGTTAGGCTATCAATTGTAATACCGATTTTGGTGTCAATGCTGTTCTGGCAAGAGATTCCCAACGCGTGGCAAAGCATAGGACTTCTTCTAACTTTCGTGGCGATTCCGCTCCTCAGTCAGCGAGAAAAAGAGCCGACCTATAAATTCACACCCGACAGACCTGAAGTGAGTCAAGGCTTAGGATTCGCTGTTGTTATCACGATTCTGGTTATCACCGGTATCTCGCGACTGACCATGAAAGCCTTCAACGAAATGTGTCCTATCGACGAGAAATCGCTCTATATGAGCCTGCTCTTCGGTGTCGCTACGGTCATTTATTTAGGGGTATGTCTCTATCAGAGAGTATGGCCCAACTGGTGGGAGGTCGCCTACGGGACATTGATCGGCATTTGCAATGTTGGTGGGAGTTGGGCACTGCTCATCGCATTGGACAAGGTAAGTGCCCTCATCGCATTTCCGATGTCAAGTTCTGGTGGTGTGCTGTTCACGATGTTTGTTGGCATGGTATTCCTCCGTGAGCGATTGGGTCGGATTCCTCTCATCGGCGCGGTGCTCGCAGCGATTGCATTGATTTTTGTCAATTTGAGACCGTGACCCCATTAGGGCTATTTATGGTAGATTATACAATTAACATTACATTTTGAATTGTAGGAGGGAACTCCAAATTTTGCCCACACGCGGCAAAATTTGTCTTTGCTTTACATTTCCCGACGCTTCGTGTGTTAAGTCGCGAGCAGGAGATCGCTCCTACAGGGAGAGACCTACGCAAAATACAAAATTATCGAAGCACTGAATGCCCCTGTCCCCCCAAATCAAATTTGACTTTGGACGCAAAATGTGGTATTATTTATGGAAAATTCGGATTCTGGAGAAAAATGCGGGAGAGTGTTGAACTTTTCATCCGGAGCGTCCATTTGGTAGCGGCGATCGTCTGGTTCGGGGGTGTCCTCTTTTCTACCTTCGTCGCGATGCCGATCTTAGAGAAAAACTTACCACCACAAAATCTGTTAGCAATCCACAACCGTTTTCGGACTTTAGCACGTCTGATGATCCACGTTTTGCTGACAACAGGTGCGATGGTGTTCTTTATCGTTGCATGGAACAACGGCTTTTTTACAGGGAATAGCAACAACGATTTCAAAGTCTATATGTTAATCTTCGTGGCGAAACTCGCGGCGTTTGGCATTATGGCACTTTTTTGGGGGCTATACAGTTCGTTCTATCGGAAACGCCTTGAAGTCGTTCCGCCCGATGGTGAGATGCCTCGCAATCAGAGCAGGCATATCAACGTTTGGAGAGGCTTGATGTTAGTAGCGGGTTTGGTTGTTTTCGTGCTCACATTGCTGTTATAGTTCTGGTTTTATGATAGTGTCCCCATAAGCATGAATCATCGTTATTGGAATATATCGGGGTTAGAAACCCCTCCCACAGGTTTCCGTTATTGGAATATATCGGGGTTAGAAACCCCTCCCACAGGTTTCTGTTATTGGAATATATCGGGGTTAGAAACCCCTCCCACAGGTTTCCGTTAGAAGTATGGAAAATACAAAAGTTCAAGCTGTCTCTTGGAATATCACCCGACTCTGTAATCTAAAGTGTACGCACTGCTACCTTCCCGCTGGATTCGTAGACACAAACGAGTTAGCGAACGGCAACCTGAACCTGTCCGATATTCAACACGCACATGGTCATTCAAGGGACGCCGAGCTCAGCCAATCCCAATGCTTCCGCGTCATCGATGAAATCGCCGAAATCAATCCGCACATCCTCCTCATACTCACCGGTGGTGAACCGTTATTACGCCCGGATATCTTGGAGATATCGAAGTATGCCTCCGATACCGGGTTTCTTGTTGTCATGGGCACAAACGGCGTCTTGCTGAACGACGAAGTGGTCGAGAAGATGCAACGGCACGGTGTCACCGGTGCAGGTGTCAGCTTAGATTCTATCCAACCTACAAATCACGACAAGTTTCGGGGCATGGAAGGCGCATGGAAAGCGACGATGAACGGCATTGAAGCACTCAAACGCGCCCAACTCGATTTCCTCGTTCAAACCTCCGTGACACAGTGGAATTACGACGAGATCCCAAAGATTGTGGAGTTTTCGTATCAACTCGGCGCGAAGGTGCTAAACCTCTACTTCCTTGTCCGAACTGGCAGGGGCAAAACGGTGATGGACATCACGCCCACGCAATATGAAAAGATGCTTGAGACAATCTTTGAGTTGCAGGCAGCTTATGCTGGGAAAATGCTTATCGCGGCGAAATGCGCCCCACATTATAAACGCGTTATCTATGAACAGCAGTCCGACTCAGCGTTCCTCCAAGGCTACCCCAGCGGCACGTGTCCGTGTGGGATTTACTACTGTCGTATCACCCCCGAAGGTGAACTGACCCCGTGTCCTTATCTACCGGTTAGCGTTGGTAACCTCAAAGAGGAGAGTTTTGTCGAGCTTTGGAACGAATCGAAGACTTTCCAAGACTTGCGGAATCGGGATCTGCTTGAAGGTAAATGCGGCGCGTGTGAGTTCAGACAGGTATGTGGCGGTTGCAGGGCGCGTGCCTATGCTACCACCGGAAACTATCTTGCTGAAGATGCTTCGTGCGAATATGAACCCGGTCAACACAACGTCCCACCTGTTGAAATAGAAAAAAAGATTGCTTTTGCAACGGAAACCGATTATGATTTGCAGTGGACACCAGCAGCAGAAGAACGGTTGAAACGTGTGCCGTCATTTGCGCGTGGTATGGTCACTAAGAGTGTTGAGAAATACGCACGCGAACACGGCCATCGCGAGGTTACGCCAGAGTTGATGAAGGCTGTTAAGAAACGATTTGATAAAACTGGCATCCCATCCTTCAGACCACGTCGTTAGAATTTGATGGTCGATACGGCACAGCGGAGTGGATTTACTACTGGAAATGTGTTACGGCACAACGGAGTGTGCCTACTACTGGAAATGTGTTACGGCACAGCGGAGTGTGTCTACTACTGGAAATGTGTTACGGCACAGCGGAGTGAATCTACTACTGGAAATGTGTTACGGCACAACGGAGTGTGCCTACTACTGGAAATGTGTTACGGCACAGCGGAGTGTGCCTACTACTGGAAATGTGTTACGGCACAACGGAGTGGATCTACTACTGGAAATGTGTTACGGCACAGCGGAGTGGATCTGCTACTGGAAATATGTTACGGCACAACGGTGTGGATCTACTACTCGAAATATGTTACGGCACAGCGGAGTGGATCTACTACTCGAAATATGTTACGGCACAGCGGAGTGGATCTACTACTGGAAATGTGTTACGGCACAACGGTGTGGATCTACTACTCGAAATATGTTACGGCACAACGGAGTGGATCTACTACTCGAAATATGTTACGGCACAGCGGAGTGGATCTACTACTCGAAATATGTTACGGCACAACGGAGTGTGCCTACTACTGTACAGGAAAGTCGCATGCTGACAATAGAACAGATAGCATTTTTTCAGGAGCATGGATATCTTATTCTTGAAAATCTGATTGCCTCTGAGATAATTGACGAATGGCGGACACAGGTTTGGAAACATTTTGGTTCCAGTTTCGAAACGCCGGAGACGTGGCCCGACGACTATGAGATTCCAGGCTTCAGCTTCTCGCCGGTATTTGGACACCTACCTGTGATGCGAGAGATTGTCGATCAACTTGGGGGCGGGCAATTTTTTACGGGTAGCGGCGGATCACCAATTATCAAATGGCCGAATCCTGAAGAAGAGTGGGCAATGCCCAAGGATGGACACATCGACGCGTATGGTGCTGTTGCTGGCTGGAGTCCTTTTATGCTGGGGGCAACAACCTACCTTTATGATGCTGAACCCAAGGGTGGTGCTTTCATCTTTTGGCCCCGGAGCCACCGTTCAACACACAAGTATTTCCTCGAATATCCAGAACAGATTGATGGCAGTTTCTACGACATTAAAGATTGGGGATGGCATGTGCTCTCAGATTTATCGCCAGAGGGACCCCGTGAGTTTATTGGTGCTGCGGGTGATGTTGTTCTCTGGCACGCGTTTCTTTGTCACACCGGTTCGGAAAATGTGAGAAATGTTCCCCGTTTTGGTCTCTTTACCCGGTATGCCCATGAAAGACGAGACGAGATTAAATACGAGATTCCGGAAGATCTCTGGAAATATTGGGCAATTTAAGTAATGGTTGTCAGTTATCAGCCATCAACTCTTTACTGATAGAGGAAACCGAGATGCTTACAGCAGAGCAGATAGCATTTTTTCAGGAGCACGGATATCTTATCCTTGAAAATTTTATTGATTCGGAGATAATTGACGGATGGAGAGAACAGGTCTGGAAGCACTTTGATTCCAGTTTAGAAACGCCGGAGACATGGCCCGAGGACTATGTGGTGCAAAACTTCAGTTTTTCGCCGCTGTTAGGGCAACTGCCTGAGATGCAAGAAATTACGAAGCAGCTCGGTGATGGGCAATTTACAGGTGGCGGCGGTTCACCACTCGTCAAATGGCCGAATCCTGAAGAAGAATGGACAATGCCTGGTAGCGGCCACATTGATGCCTACGGTCCGGGGGGTTGGAGCCCTTTTATGTTGGGGGCGACAACTTACCTCTATGATGTTGAACCCAGTGGTGGTGCCTTCGTGTTTTGGCCCGGAAGCCACCGTTCAACACACAAATACTTCCTCCAATATCCAGAGCAGATTGATGGCAGTTTCTACGATATAGAGGATTGGGGATGGCATGTGCTCTCGGACTCATCTCCAGAGGGACCCTGCGAGTTTATTGGTGCTGCGGGTGACGTTGTGCTGTGGCATGCATTTCTCTGCCATACTGGGTCAGCGAATGTAAGAGGGATTCCACGTTTTGGGATCTTTGCACGTTACTCGCATAAAAAGAAAGAAGAGATTAAATACGAAATTCCAGAGGACCTTTGGAAATATTGGGCAATTTAAATTTTTTGTCTATTAGACCTTGGTCGGTTTTGTCCGTTGTCCAAAACCGGTTTTCTCTCAATCAGAAACCTATCGGAGATTCCTAAGTTTAAATCCAACATACTTTCAGGAAGGAGAAACATGAACGAAAAAACGAACACACAGGAACGACTCACTGACGTAGAAGAACGCTTGGCACGCGTGGAGAATCTCCTCGTCAGCATCAACGAAAAACTGGAGCAGCGTTCCGAGATCGGTGAAGTTGATACAGAAAAATCGGAAGCGTTCAAGGATTGGGTGACGAATTACGTCTCAATGCGATTGCAGCAGCTTGTGCCGGAGACGTGCGACCACCCTGATGAAGCCGTACTTCAAGACGGTCCCTACCTTGACAACACAACGGTACCTTGTACAGAGGAAGTCGAGCACCGAGTCAAGCGGATACCGATCCCGTTTGTCCGTGAGATGGTTGTCCAGCGCGTCGCTGAAAACGCACGGGAAGCCGGTGTTGAACGTGTAGATATTGAGTTCTTCGAGCAAGCTGCGACTTTTTGACAATGTAAAGCCACAGAGGAGTTCCCTCTGCCCAACTTTGACTGGAAGGACTTCTTAAAGGCACCGCTGTAAGGGTTATGAGTTATGGGTTGTGAGTTATGGGTTAAAGAGTTCTCGATTTATCCAAGCCATCTTATGATTAATAACCGATAACCAATACCTTGATAGCTGTAAGGGTTATGGGTTGTGAGTTATGGGTTAAGAAAGTGCTTGATTTACCCACACCATCTTTTGATTGATAACCAATACCGCGACAACCGATAACTAAATTATGGACTGGGTTTTTAACACGTTCTCAGAATATCTGGAAAACGACTTCAAAAAGCGCATTGGGAAACTGAATCCGACCGTCTCGGACCTTTGGCAAGCCTTTCAGGTGCTGTTCCCTGCTACATCTGCGCAACTGCTTGTGCAGGAACCGGTGGGTAATACAGTGCGGTTTAAAGCACTCGCATTCTATCATGCAGACGAAATGGGTCCGTTGATTGAAACCCCGATGGAATATCTCAAGAAAAATTTTGGGGGCGGTAAATTTAAAATCAATTTCTATCACGGTATGCAGTTCATTGCGACTATTAACTTCAAACCAGAAGGCCCTGAAATTTGGCGCGAGCTACCAGAGTTGGAATGGAATCCTGTTTCCGATGGATGACGCTGAAGAAACTCGGCTACTAAACAAAATTTATTCTTTATTGCATTCTACAACCACGGTTAGGAACTGGTAAACAGATTAACAACCTATGTTACGTCTACTACGGCGTGTATTACAAGGACATTAACGAAATCATGAGCCAGCATCAGGAATTTGGGGATTGCCCATCTTGTGGAAATGCGAACCTACGACAGTTGAACGGAAATTCATGGTTCTGTTTGGACTGTGACTGGGACAACCTTCCCGTCATCCCGAATGGAAATCATGACGAACTCCTCACTTCTCTCCGTCACGGAGACCTCCATTCGCGGCGGATCGCCGCTCAAGCACTAATCAATATCGGCGATGCAGATCGACATCTCGCCACATCAACCGATACAAAGATCCTGTTAGAAGCGTTGGACGACGAGGACGCGGATGTGCGTTACTTCGTCGCGGTTGCCCTCGGCAAATTGGAAGTGAGCCTCAGCCTTGGTAAACTGAAACAACTCGCTCGAGACGATGCCTCCGCGCTTGTGCGAGAAGGGGCTAAAACAGCGGTTGAGCAGATCGAATCACAGCATCTGGCCTAATGGCTATCAGCACTCAGCTATCGGCTGTCAGTGAAAAGGGTGACGGGTTATGGGTTATGGGTTATAAGTTGTAAGTTATAAGTTATAAGTTAAGAGTCGGGAAATGTAAATGCGGGGATGGCTTCGGCTTTCATATGGGTAGTGGGTTATAAGTTATAAGTTAAGAGTCGGGAAATGTAAATGCGGGGATGGCTTCGGCTTTCATAAGGAAAATTAAAAAGATGGAAAAAATTCGACTCGGTTATATCGGATGTGGGTTCATGGCGCAGAAGGTCCACATCCCAAATTTTGCGAGTATCCCAGACTGTGAACTCATTGGACTCGCGGAAGTACGTACTGAACTCGGGCAAAAAGTCCAAAGTCGTTTCGGTATTCCCAAACTTTATCGGGACCACGAAGAACTCGCACAAGACGCAGACATTGAGGCAGTAGCGGTATCCGCTGCCTTCGCCTTACAAGGTGAAATTGCGAAAGATCTCCTTCTGGCAGGTAAGCATGTCTTTATGGAAAAACCGATGGCTGTCTCAGTCGAGCAAGCAGAGGCCATTGTAGCTGCATCGCAAACGTCTGGCAAAAAGCTGATGGTCGGCTACATGAAACGATACGACGCTGGTAACGAGATTGCCAAGGCAAAAATTGCGCAATTTCGAGAAACGGGTGAACTGGGTCGTTTGACATACGCAAGGAATCACGGGTTCGGCGGCGATTGGGTCTGTAATCTTGATACACACATGGATAGCACAACGGAAACCAAGCCAGATGCACCCGTCAAAACTCCAGAATGGATACCCGAACGGTGGCGCGGCTCGTATATCGGATACCTCCAACAATATACACACAATATCAATCTGATGCGCTGGTTTCTCGATGCTGGGGATAAGGTTACCGTCAAAGCCGTCGATTTAGATGAGAACGGATATTCCGGCATCGTTATCTTCGATATGGACGGCATCCGTGTGACGTTAGAAACTGGACACGTTTCTCACTATCGCTGGGATGAGCACAGTCAATTCTATTTTGAAAATGGATGGGTCCATACCTGGGCACCGCCGCTGCTCCTGAAGAACACTCCTGCAGAGGTCGAAGTCTATCGTGCTGGAGACGAACAGGAGATCACCCGCCCGATTCCCAGACCGAGTTGGACTTGGGCATACCACAGAGAAGCCGAATACTTTATAGCGAATGTCCGTAACGATGAACCTTTCCGCTCTTCAGCAGAAGACACACTCACGGATGTCAGGCTTTTTGAGGATATCTATCGTGTTTTTACGGGGCAGGATTAGTGGCTATCAGAGGTGGATTGCCTGAACCAGGATTTAATGCAAGAATCGGGGTTGAAAACCCCTCCCACGTAGTCAGTAAGAGTCGGGGTTGAAAACCCCTCCCACGTCAGTAAGAGTCGGGAATTGGAATTCCCTCCCACGTAAGAATCGGGAATCGGAATTCCCTCCTACAGAGAGAGACAAGGAATGTAAAACTAAGACAAACTATTTTCGTAGTAGGACTTCGGTGTCGTTAATGTTTATTGCGAGTGCGTAGTTTGCCTGCAAATATGCCGCGATTAACGGATGCCGCGCCTCAACAGGAATAGCATCAACGGCATCAAACCACCCTCCCGTTTTAAAAATCACCAAACGTGTTTTGTCCCTTTCAAGCGCAGAGATAACCTCTTGCTGCATCGCTGGCGTTGAAGCATACGAAACCTGATGGAATCTGGTAACGCCGGGTCGATCTGCGAAGAAGTAGTAAGCACCTTGACTCGTAAAGTCGAAAATCTTTTCGTCTTCTGCGGTGTTTGCTTGGATATAAGCGACGACCTTTTGAACCTGCTCAACCTGCTCGTCCGGGATGTCAACATGCCCAGCGCGTGCCAACTCTTCTGGAACGACCCGCTGCTTGAATGGATTCTGACGTAGCCGTTGCCATTTCTCACTAAAACCCGCCAACGGTTGATGTGCCTCCCCAACATACCAACAGAATATCACAGTCGGAATTAGCACCCATGCGGCTTTCAAGGCGTAGTGCCAACGTACTTTGCCCGTTAGGAACGACAGGAAAGCGCGGAACATTCCAACAATGCCTCTTTCTAACGGAAACAGGCAGAGCAACCATAAGAAGGTCGCGCCATAAATCAGATGTCCACCATCTGAACGCCCCAGCGCAGTCCGGAAAAAGGCGATGCCACCGAGAAGTAAGAGAAGTAGTTTAAATGAATTAACTGAGCAAGCACCAGAAAGTCGATGGTACATCAAATATGCCGTAATCGTCAGAAAGATCCCAATCGGCAAATACCACCGAAATCCTTCACTGAACACGAAGGCACGCCATCCGTCTGTTGATAACAGCGCAAGCGTTTCCGATAGAGACGGAAAAGCGAGTCCCCACGTATCGAGTTGATAGCGACACTGGATATAGGAATTCCAGATAACATCGTCTAAGGCACCGTGGGCAAGAAAATAGATGCAGACCGGTAGGAAACCTAACACCAGCCCCCAACTATAACTAATTAAGGGCAAAATTCGCTTACGTATTGATATTTCGCTCTGTAGAAAAGCATACATAAACAGAAACAGCCCGACAGCAGCGGACGTATAAAGCCCGATTTCCGTGCTGTACCAGAATGCCAAACTTGCGAAGAGTCCAGCGAAGAGAAGCTTCCACGGAAATGGAGCGATCCTTGACCTGCGCTGAGCACCCGTAAGAAAACTCGCAACGAAGGCAAAACTCATTAAACCGAGACTATGCCGTGGGGATACCCAAAACTCCGTTCCAGAGGCAATAATCACACAGATAAACGCAGTGAAGAATCCACCGCGGAAGACTTGTAAACCGAGTAAATAAAGAGCGACATAGCCGAGTGGCGCCAATATGTGTTCCATTGAACGCAGCCCCTGCAAAGTCGGTTCAAAAAAGTGATTGCCAAGCCACGCCAAATAAGCGTTTTGGAAGACGCCGTGCTGGATATAGATATCCCGAAACGGGACAGCACCGCGTAACATCTCATTAAGAGGTGCGAGTCGTTCGCCCTCGTGGAACAGGTCAATCTTACCGTGAATATCCCCTGAATACGTAAGAAGATAGATAAAAACCGGAAGGACAACGTACACAAACCCACCCCACCAAACGTTTGTGCGTCTATAGCCTGTAGAACGAGTCTCTCCGCTCTCTTCGCTGGTGCCGTCTTCAACTTCCTCTGTGTCACCACGAGCAGAAATATCCGAATTCCACAGCACAGGGAAGTAACGCTTGGACAACAATCCCAACTTGAGTCCAACAGATAAAACAATCGGTAGGAGTACGCCTATTAGCGTCCACTGCCCGTTGTGATACACCTGTAACCAACAGAACCACAACGGAATCGATGCCAATGCATTCGCTTTTAGGACACGCTGTATCGGCTGCGCGGTTAACTTGGCGCACCAATGTGAATAGACACACCATCCAAACCAATACAGCAAAATTACCGTTGGAATGCCGAGTAGTGCCAGTAAGTAGTAAAAGAATTCTTGTTGTTTCGGGTACGCGTTAGCACTGAGCCATCCGACTATGCCGGAATCTGAATGGTATTGAAAAACAAGAAGCTTCGCAAGGGTTATTCCGAGAGCGATTGCAAGGGAGGTAGCAGAAAAGGTGATGAGTCCAATGTAGGGTCGGAGGGTAGAGGCTTGGAGAACACGCATGTCCGGCATAAATTGCTGACTTTTGTAGAGCAAGTTTTGGTTTATGAATCGCACCAAAAAGTCTCGCAAGCGTTGCATAGTTCTCGCCTCTTTTTAGAGAAGGCTTCTGCTTTTATGTTTCTGAAAAGGGCACGTCAATAAAATCTTTAGCTGCTTCGTCATAAGCGAAGGCTTTCACGGCACGTATCTCAGCGTCATAAACAGAGATAACCAGATACGTGGCACCCGGATAGAGAGGTTCATCCCACGCTATCGCGTCTGATTTGTCTTTTTCGGAGAAGTAAGCGTCGTGGTTTGGATGTGAGTGGTAGAAAACCTTAATCTGCCGATGCTGTGTATCTGCCTCTTTATGAATGGCGATCAAATCATCGGGGTGTATGACATAAGCGGTGCGTGCGTCGCGCGGATATGTGTCAGGATCTTCCTGATGGAGTTCATTCTGTATATTCCGGCATTTTCGGACGAACTCCTGTGTCTCAGTCCCTAAAATAATACCACAGCATTCATCAGGGAACTCGGATTTCGCGTGGTTATAAATCTCGCTGAGGGTTTCTGGTTGCAAAGTTAACATTTTTTAACGACTGGGTCTGAACGGGGTGTCCGCTGTCCACCCCATGCGTGTCAATTTAAGGAATTTTATCTGTTTTTTATCACATTTGAGTGCTTTTATACGCCGGTCGTCTATAACCCCAGCGGGGTGATAGGTGTATAGAACGTGCGTAGGACAGATTCAATAAGCCCCAGCGGGGCGATAGGTGCAGAATTCAATGGATTTATTTCCAGTTCTTCTTCTACCGACCTGTCACCCCGCTGGGGTTTGAGAGGGCATTTTACATCGTTTTCTATACACATTCCGCACCGCTGGTGCTGTTGCCATCAGAAATCAGCACCGTTTTTGCTTATGGCACACGCTAAAAGCAATCGTTAAAAAAGTCCGCCAGCGATCGCGGGAATAATTGAGATCTCAGCACCATCTGTGACAGCGGTGGCTTTCCCATCGAGGAAACGGATGTCTTCATCATTAAGATAGATGTTCACAAACCGACGGATATTCCCGCCTTCATCACAGAGACGTTCCTTCATTCCCGGATAGTTCGCCTCAAGATTGTCGATGACACCTTCAATATTGGCACCTTCAGCCTCGACCTCTGCCATGTTTTGTGTCAAGCGTCTTAGGGGTGTTGGGATACGGATTATTACAGACATGGAATAAATTTTCTCCTTTTTTGTATTGATGCGAAATATTAGATTGAGTAGTGTAATCCACACTCTTTGTCGTTTTCTGCTGTCGGAGCTGCGTTTTGCCAACGCCACCGTCCGGCACGTTTCGGTTCTCCCGGTTTTATCGGCGTTGTGCAAATAATACAGCCGAGCGATTCATAATAGTGTCCATCCGCATCGGCTTTAAGGAGCGGATTCACCGGAATATCGTTGTCGCGGACAAACTGCCAAATGTCATCAGTTGTCCACTGAAGGAGCGGATTGACCTTCAAGACCGGGTGTGTCGTTGCCGATATAACTTCTGCTTTTCGGAGTTGTTGTCTTGCGTCGGACTGGTCGCGGCGTAAACCCGTTATCCAGACATCCAGTGTTTCCAGCAGTTGCTGCATCGGGCGGACTTTGCGGATGTTACAGCAATATTCCTGCTTCGCTTTACTGTCAAAAAACAGATACTCGCCGTGCTCTGTAACCATCTGATGGACTTCTTGCGGATCGGGTTGAATCTGTTCAATTTGAATGCCGTAGCGCGACTCGACCTTCTCAAGGAAGGCGTACGTCTCTGGAAAGAGGCGGAGTGTATCAAGTGTGCAAACTCGGAAGGGTAACTGGTTTTCAGCAGCCAAGTGAATCAGAACCATACCTGAGAGTTGTCCACTCGTGACGATCGCAGCGCGCTCATTGAACCGCTTAAAGAGAGAGAAAAGGATTTCTTGGGGTGTCTCTGTCAAGACGATCTCTTGGCAGAGCGTGTTATCTACTGAATGCTTCAATTTTCCGTCATTTGGCTTCGCGGTCATTGCTAATGCCTTTTTATAACATAGGAATCGTGTGCGTACGAAAGCACAAGGCTCAGTTTTCCTACAGTTGGTACGGGTTTATGGGAGCATCTCTATAATGTCCGACTCGACTTCAAAATAACGATTCAAACTGAAATAGCGTTCGCCGGTGTCCGGGAGAATCGTCACAACGGTCTTATCCGGTCCCTGTTCCTTGGCGACCTGTAATGCGGCGTAGACGTTCGCACCAGAGGACATCCCGACCAACAACCCTTCGGCTGTTGAAATCGACTTCATCATCTGGTAAGCCACTTCTTCAGGAACAGCGATAACTTCATCAATGACATCCACATTGAGGACTTCAGGGATCATCCCGGCACCGAGTCCATCAATCCGTGTCGGTCCGGGGGGACCGCCGGACAGTACTGCTGAAACCTGCGGTTCCACGGCAACTACCTTTACATTCGGGCATTCGGTTTTTAGTACTTCACCAACGCCTGTCAAGGTGCCGCCTGTTCCGACGCCTGTAACGAAAAAATCGATGTCACTGCCGACCGCTTTAAGAATCTCAACAGCGGTGGTTCGGCGATGAATTTCCGGGTTTGACGGATTCGTGAATTGGTTCGGCATATAGTGTCGCGGATTCTGCCTGACGATCTCTTCTGCCTCCCAGATCGCACTTGCCATACCGCCGTGTTCTGGGGTCAGGACAATTCTCGCACCGAATGCAGAGAGAAGTTCATATTTTTCACGACTCACATTTTCGGGCATCGTCAAAGTTACAGCGTAACCTCGCGCGATGCCGACGATCGAAAGTCCTAAGCCGGTGTTCCCTGCCGTAGGTTCAACGATTGTATCCCCTTTTTTGAGGATACCTCGTTCTTCAGCATCAACTATCATCGCGTAACTAATCCGGTCCTTTATGCTACCACCGGGGTTGTAAGCTTCTAATTTCGCGAAAATAGTTGCATCGTCCTCACCGGTCAAGGCGTTCAGACGAACCATTGGCGTATTTCCGATGAGGTCTGTTAAGTTTTTGGCGATTCTCATCTGCTTGTTACAATCGAATTCTCGTTTGGCTCAGCACACTTAATTATAGCATATATACCCTGAAAAGTCAAATTCCGACATAGCTGGGAATTGTCTGAACCAGGATTCTCAGGATTCAAGGATTTTCAGGATTTGACTGAAGAATCGAGGTTGAAAACCTCTCCCACATTTTCGGATAGGTCGGGAAGCGAAGTTCCCTCCTACAGGAGAATTAAACGTTTAGATTGAATAGAATTCTGAAGCGTTTTCATAGAAGAGCTTGCTTTTCTCGGCATCCGAGGCATCACTCACAGCCCATAAAAGAGCATCCACCCACTCCCGATAGGTAGCGGCTAAGGTACACACGGGCCAATCACTCCCAAACATCAATCGCTCATAACCGAACGACTCCACGAGATGCTGGATGTACGGCTTAAGTTCCTCACGCGTCCAATTGTCGCTTGCGGTTGTCACAATCCCCGATACCTTGCAGTGGACGTTCTCAAAAGCGGCGAGTTCTCGGATATCGGTTGCCCACGGTTCAAATTGCCCCCCTTTTACATCCGGTCCGCCACAATGATTGACGGCATGTCGGACATTCGGCGTCGCTTTTACTAATGTGATTGCTGCTGGAAGCTGCTCGTGGTTCGCACAGAGTTCAAAAGAGAGATCAAACTTCGCCAGTAATTTCACACCGTTAATCAGTTCAGGTGTCGCATAGAACTGCGGGTCGGAATGATGCCACGCCATCCGACGCACGCCGACGACAAGCCCGAATCCAGAAAGCTGCTCAAGGATCGCCTCAGCGTTCGGTTTTTCCAACGGTGCCGCTGCAGCTATTGATCCTATCATGCCATCTGTTTCGGCGATATGTGTTAACCACTCGACCTCCTTGACGACATCCGCCTCAGCGGGGTCTCCTTCAACGTGAACCGATTTGACAACGTTAAGGTCGCCAATCGCCTCGCGATAGTCCTCTGCCGTATACCGTTTTCCCAATAAATCAAAACCTTCCAGCCACGGATATTCTAAGTTCGCAGTATCCCAGAGGTGTTGGTGTGTATCAATGATTTTAAGCATCTGTTCTCCTCATCGCCTACCAGTCAGGTACGTGTATCCGTTGCAATATAGCATACTACAGAAATAGAGTCAAATTTGGAGTTGGGGGTTATAAGTTATAAGTTATAAGTTATAAGTTAAGAGTCGGGAAATGTAAAGCTAAGATAAATTGTGTCGCGTGTGGACACAATTTGGAGTTCCCTCCTACAGGAGAAAGGAAGGCGGGGATGGTCTGAATCGCAGATTTTCACGGATTTTCGCAGATGACGCGGATTTTAAGAGTCGCGAGTGGGACTGGGGGATTGTCTGAACCAAGATTTACGGGATCCAAGGATTTTCAGGATGACAGGAATCTGGGTCGCTATCGGGAGATCGTTCCTACAGCGGAAGTAGGGGCATTTAGTTTTCCAGTAATTCTACGGGGAAGCCCAAACTTGTTCGGGACACGATACAAGAACCCGAATAAATTCGGGCATCCAGACAATAGGCATCCTTCACATATGTGAACTTATTTCTTAAAACTAAATAGCCCTGCAGCGGAAGAGAGTAAGTATGGATTAAAAAGAAGAAAAAGTGATATAATTTTAGTATAGATGGTTGTTTTGTTTAAACTTCCGTTGCACAAACTAACAGTTTATGCTACAAAGAAATAATAATGAAAAACCTTAGCGTCAGAATGATCCGTGAGAATATGGAGAATATCCCACAATATCCTATTCCAGAGGGATTTGCCATCCGAAATTATCGTCGGAATGAAGGGTATATCTGGACGCGGATTCAGAAAGCAGCCGAACCGTATATGGATATTGATGACGGGCTTTTTATGCGAGAATTCAAACGCGATCTCTTGGCGATGGAGGATCGAAGTTTTTATTTAACGACGGACACAGGCGAAGAAATCGGCACAATCACTGCGTGGTGGCAAGCCGACGGATGGGGACAGATTCACTGGGTCGCTATCTGCCGTGATTATCAGGGTCGCGGACTTTCCAAACCGATGATGTCCGTGGCGATGGAACGTATGAAACAGTCCCACGAACGCTGTTTTCTTGACACATCAACAGGACGGATTCCTGCAATCAAACTCTATCTCGATTTCGGCTTCATTCCAGACCGGTCGCGTGAAAATAGCCGAGAGGCTTGGACGGAAGCTGCATCCGTTTTGGAACACCCTACCTTGGAGGAGTTTAGAACATGAGTATGACGGTAACTGCATCACTTAGCAAACAGCAGATCGCCGACTTCCATGAGGACGGCTATCTCATCATTCGTAATGTTTTATCCGCTAAGGAAGCGGATGAATTGCGTCGCACCGTGCAACGAGAGGTGAAGCGCGATGCTTATCCAGCCTCGCTCAAATACCCTGAACCAGCGAAATACACGGTGAGCGGTAACCGGATTGCTGCACCCGGACTCACTGGAATTGCCGAACATCCGACGGTTGTTGGTGCTGTTGAGTCAGCACTTGGACAACCTGCGCATCTCACTGCCTATGTTGCGTACCTACGGACACCCGGCGATAAGGGTGGCGGCGCGCATTGCGACTATAAACGCTGGCGACCCGTCGGTTCATCAATGAACTGGGTATTCGCCATCATCCCACTGACCGACTTTGATACTTCGTATGGTCCGTTTCTTGTGTCCCCTAAATCACACAAGTTGACGCAGGTCACCGATCCAGATGCACACATCTTGGATGTCAATCGTCCCGATCGCGAGCAGCTACCGGCTTTCATTGATCCAGAGGTCAAGGCGGGTGACCTACTCGTCGTCAACGAACACGTTTGGCACGAAGCCCCTGCTGGTACAGCGACTGAAGATCGGTGCGGGATTTTTAATAAATATTGTGCAGTAGATGCACCGCCTGCAGCGGGATATTATCCTTACAACCCGACTGCGTTCGATGCACTGAGCGACGAAGGTAAACGCCTCATTCCTGTCTGTTTCGACAAACCGATTACGACGACACGTTTGCTTATCGAAGATTCATCGAGTCAGGAACCGAAATTCTTACTCCGTCGCCATGCGGAAACCCATGCTTGGGAGTTACCCGGTGGTGAAGGCTGGGAAGAAGAGAAACTCGTCGGTTGGGATGTCGGTGCCAAAATCGGTTCACTGCAAGAAATCACCCAAACACAACTCGGTTTAGATGTCCCTTGGATGTCCTATATTGAAGATGTCGAAGAGGGAGACGGTATCTGTCGGGTCTACGGCTATTCCGATGAAAATTTGGACCCTGATGCGCTCGCCAACGGCGGCTGTGAGTGGTTTACTAAATCTGAGTTGAAACAATGCCTTGGTGAGAGCAACGCCATCTGTCGTGCCGTTGATACATGGCAACGAACCGATATTATTCGGGGCAAAGGTACGGCGTGTCGTCAGAGCCGGACTCAGTTTGAGGTGTAAATTTCGGGGAGAGACGTCTTATTCGGGCTTACAAAGCCCTCCCACAAATACTTCAGAGGGTGAGTCGGGCTTACAAAGCCCTCCCACAAATACTTACCCTCCCACAAATACTTGAAAGGGTGAGTCGGGCTTACAAAGCCCTCCCACAAATACTTACCCTCCCACAAATACTTGAAAGGGTGAGTCGGGCTTACAAAGCCCTCCCACAAATACTTACCTTCACCACAAACACTTGAGAGGGTGAGTCGGGCTTACAAAGCCCTCCCACAAATACTTACCCTCCCACAAACACTTGACAGGGTGAGTCGGGTTACAACCCACCACGCTTGCTTACACATACTAAAGAGGTACTGAGGTACAGAGAAGTATTGCGTCTCTGTAATCAGCACCTCTTTTTTTGTCTTGTAGTGTGCGAGTGTATACAAGTTTCACAGTGTCTGAACCAAGATTTACAGGATTATAGGATTTGAAGGATGATTGAATCAGAAGTCGGGAAATGTAAAGCTAAGACATATTTTACCGCGTAAATCATTCTCACTGCGAAGCAAGAATGCGCGTGTTGCCTCGCAGTGAGAGTCTGTGGGGTAAAATATGGAGATCGCTCCTACAAGGAACAGAGAGGCAAAAATTGTATTGAATCCTGCAAAAATTGCAGTATATCCTGCAATTTTTGCGTTTTTGTTTAATTTTGATTTAATTACGCAATTATGTTATACTTTAACATATTAAGTCATGAATACTTTAAATTTTATATTTAAATACAAATGACCTAAAACGAGATAATGCATATATAAATGGAACTCACAATCGTAATATATTACGGCACACGGAGTGTGCCTACTACCTTTAACATTACGGCACACGGAGTGGGTCTGCTACCTTTAACACTATATATTACGGCACACGGAGTGGGTCTGCTACCTTTAACATTACGGCACACGGAGTGGGTCTGCTACCTTTAACACTATATATTACGGCACACGGAGTGGGTCTGCTACCTTTAACACTATATATTACGGCACACGGAGTGGGTCTGCTACCTTTAACACTATACATTACGGCACACGGAGTGTGCTTACTACCTTTAACGCTATATATTAAGGTAAGTTCGATAAAATGCATCGCAGAGATCAACGAGGTTGGAAACCTCGCCAGCGGAGATGGTGGGTATAATTACGGTAGATTTTAGGATTACTTATACACTATAGGAGGGCGGAGTGAAGGACAAGTCCCGGGGACCTCGTCCAACATAGGGTGTTGCTGGTTAACTGAACTCACGTTGGAAAGTAGCAAATCCATAAAGATACCAATGCAATTTCTATTGAGAGGGTATAACCATGAATAATAGCTACAAACATGCTGGAAAACCGCTTACCGAGAAAATAGCGAGAGAACTCATTATAGAACTCTTCTCAGGAGAAACGGGTGTGCAGAAAAAGGAGATAAAGCAGGTCGTGGATGAAACTCACACCAAACGTGGGGGAAATTTATCAACGAATGAAATGCATCCTGTCTCAAGTGCCCTAAACATACTGAAGAAACAAGGACTCGCAAACAATCCTACTCGAGGGAAGTGGTCTATATTTTCTAATCCTGACGTCCATCCAAACGACCCTTTTGATTCAGAGGCTGTTCGGACGCTTGGTACCGGTAAAAATTCTGTCTACCTTTGCTATTATCCAGCATATCGGTGTTTGGCAGAATACGAAGGCAAGGACTTTTGGGCATGTAAGATTGGCAGAGTTGACTCACAAGTTCACACCACAATGCCAGAAACTCCAGAGATCGCACTTATCTTTAAAACAGATGATCCCGAAAATCTGGAGCAGATCCTACACAATGTGCTGAAGTTGCGCGGGAAACACATAGCGGACGCACCCGGAAATGCGTGGTTCATGACATCTCCAAGCGAAGCCGAAGTAATTTACAAAAACATTATGGGAAGTACGTCAACCACCCCGCGCTAAAGCACCGAGCTTCTCCGAAACCGCAGTCCCTATTATATATTAAAGTAACAATACCTTTAAAACCTGTGGATGGGTTTCAATGCAGATTTTCCTTCAAATCCTGTCTATCCTTGAATCCTGTAAATCCTGGTTCTACATAGATGCCGCCCCTACGGGGCTTTGTTTACTTCGACTACTTCTTCTACATAGATGCCGCCCGCTACGGGGCTGAAGAAGGAGAGCCGACTCATTTGGGAGGGTTTCAAATTGTGGGAGGGGTTTTCAACCCCGAATTCTTTCTTCATCCTGTCTCTATCCTTGAATCCTGTAAATCCTTGACTCCGCGCGTGCTAAAACCATAAACATGCCGCCCCGCTGGGGCTGGTGTTTTTGATTCATTGGGTTGCTATAGACATGCCGCCCCGCTGGGGCTGGTGTTTTTGATTCACTGGGTTGCTATAGACATGCCGCCCCGCTGGGGCTGCTATATTTTTTGAGATATGTTGTTAACTCAATCTACCAGCTAAAGTCGAACTCACGTTAACTTATAACCCAGTACCCAGAAAAACCTACCAAATGTAGCCAATAGAAAATGTCAATTATTCTATCGCGCATTTTTTTGTGAAATGGCGAAAAAAAGCAAAAAAAGTTGAATTTCAGAAAAAACATAAAAAAAGTGCAATATTTTACTAAAATATACCGAATTACTTGTTTTTTTTGCTAATTACTTGATTTTTTTTGTAATTTTTCTTGCTTTTTATCGTATTATTGTGTATAATTAATAGCATGTGAGGTTGTGAAGTTCAATTTTCAGAATCAACCAGAAGAAATTTTAGCCGTGTGCAGTAATTCAAAAAGCACAATTTTGACAAGTTTATCAAATTTCAGAACACTGCGGAAATTGCATAACACATCAATGTTAGAGATTCGGCAGTGTCGCACCGGTAAAAAATCCTGTCTGGATGGACTTTGGAAATGAATGCGTCTCGACTTACAAAGGAGAGACGAAACAACAACTTCAACATACTGCTGAGGCAGATGCCCCAGCATAAGGTTAAGTTCAAAAAAACTAGAGAATTCGTATACTAATCCCTGGATACGTATTCTTATTTTTGATGTGAATAGTGAATTGAAAGAGTTAATTCAATTTTTTTAGGAGGAAAATAACGAATGTTGTCAAATAAATTGACATTTTCCTTAGTTTTAGTTGTGCTGTTTGCGATGGTGTTCGGATCGACGGCTGTTATGGCACAAGCTGTGAACCCTACTGTCACAATAGAGGCAGTTGACCTCTCTAAGGCAAGAACACCTGCTCCTGATACTGACGACCCAGGAGCATCAATAACATTCAAGATCACCTTTAGTGATTTAATTACTATTTCTAGTGTTACGCCAGATGATGTGCGGTATCAATGGCTGGATGTTATGAAGGCTCCTATTAATACGGGGTCATTAGTTGTGTCAAGCGTTGTGGCAGATCAGACGGATAGAGATACAACAACCGACAATGCAAAGGTGTTTATAGCATCTGTTACCAGAGGCACTACAGCAGAGGATAAGATTGTTGACTTAAATCAGCCAACAGATCCTATTACTCCTTACGGTATAGCGATCACTATTGCTACTAGTGACGGAGAACCAACTGCTGTGACAGTCGCTAGTGGTCGCAATTCTGGAGCGAGGACTGTTGAGGCAGCGATGGATTTCGATCTTCCACCCGTTTTAGGTGCTACCACAGTGAAGGTGGAGTCAGGTGACAATATAGTGAAAGCGTCGCTTACTTTTAAACTGACCTTCACTATGCTTGATGCGGACGAAATGGCGATGCCCATGGCCCCTAGCCTCGCGCCGACGATCGATGATTTAATGGTTGACCCAATGGGTGCGGTGATAGACCATATTTACCAATCTGCAACCATGGACCACGTGTACATGGTTGATATCATCGGTGTCCCCTTTGGTACAGAATCCGTAACGCTAAGCGTCCTATCAACCTATGCAGCAGAGGAGATGAACGACGATGGGACTTATAAAACAGCGTCCTATACGGTGAAATCCCAAGAAGATGAAGATGATACAGACTTCGGGAAATTCATTGTTCATCAGGCTTCTGACGATAATGGAATAGTTAAACCTGAGGACCTTGCACTGGTGACGGATGATGATTTGGCTGACCTGAATGATGTCCTCCGCTTGGGTGGAACGGTAGAGGTTGCCATGAATGTCGGTGCGGCGGATTCAGATTCCCACAGCGTCCTCAAAGGTGGGGAAGCCGATGCTGCCTACAGAGTCATCATCACGGAAGTGATGTGGGGACTTGATAATACGGAGGCAACGGCACAGTGGATTGAGCTTTATATAAACGGTGGCGATCTACTGGAAGATGACGAGGTCATGTTGATCTCTCACAGAAGCGAGAGGCTCGATAGGATCGGTGAAGTCATTCCAGAAGGTGAGGACGGTGCGGGTTACGTAGTCACTGATCGTATCAGCACAATCGACCGTTTTGGAAATGTTTGGGCGCTCAAGGGTCAAAGTGGTTATCCGGCAGAGGGTACAGGTGCAGATCGCATCCCGGCACAAGACCTCATTTCCATGTATCGGAAGATTGCCCTTACCGATGCCGGTGCGTATAAAACCAAGGATAAAGATGCCAAAATCAATGATGTGGAAACCGGTCTTGACGGTCTTGGTGATGGTTCCGATGCAGGTGCTTGGGAAGTTACCGCGACACGGACGAATATGACAGGACATTACGTTGGGACTCCTGGTAGTGCCCATATCACTTTTGGCGGTACTGCGGGTGTCGTGAAAGGTTTCGGTGCAAGTCCGGCGAGTTTCTCCGCCACAGGCGTTATCATCAACGAGGTGCGTAACGATCCCTCTGATGCCAATCTCGACTGGGTTGAGCTGTATCATCTTAACGATGCGGCAGGGGCAACACCCCAAACCCTTGAGAATTGGACGCTGAGTATTGTTACCGCCAACGATAAGGATACCAACCTTTTCAGTTTGCCAAAGTTCAAACTACAGCCAGGAGAGTATCTGGTCGTCTATAACCGGGACCCCGGAGAGACGGTCTTAGCAGGTGGTGTGAGTGTTGAAGACGTCCTTGAAGGCAAACAGGTTAATAAAGGTGCGTCTCATCTGTATATCGTAAGAGAGGGTTTGGATCTTCCCGCTACTGGAAAGTTCCTGCTTTTACTCAGAAATGGGAACGATAAGGTAGCCACGCACGAGAAACTTGTAGATTTCGCCGGTAACGGTTTCTTTGAACGGGTTGAGGCAAACAAGTTTAATACAGATGTTTGGCCCTTCATCGGTTGGAAGACACCTGGTGACGTTGACAATGCCGACTTCGGCGGCGACAACACGTTTGCATCTGCAAACCAATCCTTCGGACGCAATGTGACCCTGACCGATGAAGGGATGTACCGACCGAACTCTGGTGCCAATAGAGTTCATAAAGATCACTGGCAATCCTTTGAATTTATGGGAACAGGTTATGATCGCGAGGTTGATCCTCGTACCTCACCCGGTACCCCTGGTTATGAAAATAGGAATGTGAACGTGATCTCTGACGACCGCGAGGGTGCCACAGGCAAGACTGCTTATAATTTCGGCGGCACTGTGACCATCAGCGAAATTATGTATGATGCCGGTCCACGTTGGAACCTTGTCCAATGGATCGAACTCTACAATTCCTCGACGACGGAAACGGTGAACCTCGAAGGTTGGACGATGGAGATTCGTAACGAATCGACGGACGTTGAATCTTATGTGGATTCAAGTTTCAAATTCGAGGCCGGTACAGAGATTCTTCCGAACCAAACGTTGCTGGTTGTCTCCGGTACAGGTGCCAATGATGTTCCGCAAGAACGCGTCTATGACCTTTTTGAACATCATCGTCGGGCATTAGGGTTGACAGCACGCGATAGTAGACTCCTGAGCCGTGAAGGCTTCTATATCAGACTCACCAGTAAAATTATGCAGGATGGTAGAGAGAAGGATATAGATGACTTAAGTGCAGCGGATATAGACTTGATTTTGATGGATGAAGTGGGCAACGTTGAAGTCGACGGTGCCGCACGTGTCCATCAGTGGGATCTGCCACCACGCGATCCTGCCGCACGTCAGTCCCTTGTCCGTGTATATGGTACAGGCGCAAATGCTCGTAAAATCGACGGCACACCTGATGCAGCAGCTGATGGTCAGATGATGGAATCCTGGCAGCAGTCGGATATCACAGGTGCAGCTTTGACTTTCTACGGACATCGCGATGACATCGGCACACCCGGCTACCGTCTCGGTGGACCGCTGCCGGTACAACTCTCGAGTTTCCGTCCGGTTCGCGACAAAGCGACGGGTAACGTTGCTATCAGATGGATCACCCAATCTGAGCTGAACAACGCAGGCTTCAATATCTTGCGTAGTGAAGCGAGAATTGGTCCCTATGAAGTCGTCAACGTCAAAGGTATGATTGCCGGGCATGGAACCACAAGTGAAAAGCATGTGTATACGTACACAGATACAACTGCGAAACCCAACGTTGTTTACTACTACCAGATTGAGGATGTATCGTTAGATGGCAAGCGTACCCGCTTGGCAACGACGCATCTGCGTGGCGATGTCTCCGCTGGTGGTAAACTCACAACACGTTGGAGTGAGCTAAAATCGTCTGGCAGATAGTCAGATTTTGGAAAAGTTGCAAACTAATGGCAACTTATATTGGCGGGAACATCGTTCTCGCCACTCCGAAATCTTCAGTCGGACACCAAGGTTGTTCAGGGATGAAAAAAATTGAACTAACCTAAACCAAAAATAGGGACTCCCGGCTTCGGTTGTGAGTCCCTGTTTTTTTCACGCAATAACAGAATTTGGCTACGTCATCAAAATATTTAACCCGTAAATAATCTTTGTGACAAGAGAATATACAGCAAGGCACACGTGTGGGTTTCCCCACGAAGCCCGCGCTGAACAACTATGGTTTGTAGGGCAAGGTCCCTGTGACTAAGTCCTGCATACTTCATAAAACGAAAATGAGGTATATTTTTTCATGAAGAACTTAATGACACAAAAACTCCTCTTTGGTATGCTGATGGCGCTCGTGCTGGCGTTTGGCGTGGTGGGGGTTGTTGATGCGATTGAGAAGGATAGCATCGCTATAGGTGCTACGCAGGATCTTGCTACTATAGCGGTTAATAGTGGCAGCTTTAATGTAACTTTGTCCCTAACTCTTGATGATCCTGTAGATAGAAACAATAGTAGTAATCAGCGAGTTACTCAAGATGGTAGAACTCGGATTGATAGTACTGGACGTAAGGTTTTTGATGCCACGAACGGTACGGCATATCGACTAAGTTCGGCGGCGAATGCTCGGTTAACTACCGGTACCCGTGTTATTCTTACAAATGGTGCACAGCCCATCACGTCGGATTTAGGCGAGCAGGCTCGAACTGCAAGTGGCACTTTGTACGTCGATGACTCTAATAATGTTTTTGACAGGAATGGAATGGAAGTTTACATACGGACTGGTTTAGGTACGGCGGATAGTAACTATGCATACGCGCGCGCAATAGCAGCCCCAGACGATCCAGTGGACACATCACTGCAACAGTACTACAACGAACAAGTTATCAAGATTGATATACCCTCAGGTATCATTTTGACATCTCATCCCGTCTCCGATTCTAATGGGATACTGAAACACTCTGATGTGACGCTAACACAATCAGTGACAGAAACAGATGGTACCAAGTTTCCGTTGGCCGGCTCCGATACTATCACCGTTAATGTCGCAGGTTACGCCACCTCTGTCGGTGAGAAAACATTTACAATTAGTGATGTAACGCCTTCAGCTGACAGGCCCAGTGGTGAGACAGCTGCCACGTCGTTAACTTTTACAATTTACGTAACGGAAAGTGATCCCAATAGGATCCCTGACACAACATCTATCACGCTCCGTGGCCTGCGTAATGGTTACAGCGCGGGGAACTTTGGTAACAATCCCGTGCTGATTTATAGTGGGAGCAGTAACTACCCAGTTACATATACTGTTAACGGTGGTGGTAGTCTTCATATACAAAAGACCTTCGACCGTAAGACTACCCTTTCTACGGCCCCACTGACAACATCCAGTGCTGCCACGGTGTATCTGACATTCCCTACTAGTGCTGCTACGCAGACAGTGACTGCTGCAGTTACGGGCGGGAGAACATCTACGGGGGTTTATATTTACGGATTCCCGACATTGGAAGTAGGATATCCGAGTGGTGGGGCTAACGACAATATTGATGGGACAATGGACAATGATGGTGCATCAAATGAGGGGACTGAAGGCAATGGAGGAGCAGTTGGATCAACACTTACGGATGCTATTACGGCTAAGGTAGCGGATGGGGTTACTCCTACTGCTGGGAACGTTCAAGGAGTGATCGTTAAGTTTGAGGCAAAAGGCGGCACATACGACGGCGGCAACTTGATATTTAGTGCAGGTACTTTAGTCAATCGTAATGGTATTGAGGAGCCAGGGCTATCCAACTCTGGTAAGATACTGTATGTGCTAACTGATTCTAACGGTGAAGCTAAGGTTAACTTTAGGTTTGGAGAGGCACCGGAACAGAAAGTTGTTGTGACTGCAGCCGGTTTTTCGAGAGAGGTGAGTTTGTTCGCTAAAGCTGTTGGTACCGGAAAACGACTATCTGCAGAACGTATTACCTCCAGTGGGGGAAAGTCTAATCTGCGGGCGATCGTTCGGGACGCTGATGGTGTAGTAGAGGATGAACAGGTCAGGTTCAGGATCACGACAGGTGCAGGAGTATTAGATGATACACCTGCTACTGTTATTGATAACCCTGTAGTGGATGAAACTTTTGCTTTAGTAACAGGTGCAACAGAGGATGCTGATGGAATGGCTGGGGCAACAGTATACGATGCGACCGATGAAAATGGCGTAGCACATGTTATTTTCACGCCGGATGCTACCTATTCAGGGTCCGTGCGAATTACTGCGAGTATCGCTGATGCGGATGGTAATGTAGTTGATTCAGTAGACTTCAACGTCAGAGGCGGCACCAATAATAATAACCAACGAAACGTAGACCCATATCTCTCGATTTCTGTAAGCCCAACGAATGCTGCTGCGGGTGCGAGTGGGAGGGTTACAGTCAACGCTTTCGATAGTAACGAGGCAAGTGAACCGAATGTGCCAGTCACGCTGCGTGCTACTGGAATCACTTTCTCTCCCAATCCAGTTTCAAGCGGAAGTTCGGCCACCTTCACCTTCCCAAGCAGCGGGACTCGGACTATTACTGCTACGGCATCTAACTACACAACTGACACGGCAACTATCACCGTCACACAACCCAGGCAAACTACTCCAACCCTCAGCCTCTCATCGTCAACGATCTCAGGTGCTGCGGGTAGCACGCAATCAATCACCGCGACGGTCTTACAAAGTAATGGGAGTCCGGCACCCGGTATTGCTGTAACATTGCGATTAGGGAATTTGTCGCCAGTCATCCTATCGACGAACACCAGTGGTCAGGTGTCGCACACTTTTATTCTCCCGAGCACCGCGACGACTCTGAGTGTGAGTGCGAATGTGCTTGGCACATCTTTGTCAGAGTCAGTTAGCATTTCGGTCACAGGGACAACGACAACCACGACTGGCACAACAACCACAACAACTACGACAACCCCGGAACCTGAACCTGTCTCATTACCCTCGCAGCTTTCCATTCCCGGGAGCAGTAGCCTGGACGGAGAGATCAACAGACGGCTTGCCAATCCGCTGCGCGTTCGCGTCTTAGATGATAACAACGCCGGAGTATCGGCGGAGACCGTCTTCTTCAGTATCGCGGAAGGTAGCGGACGACTCTCACCTGCCCGCACCCGAACCGACGCTGACGGCTATGCGGAGGTAGGCTTCACGCCGCAGTCGTCAGGGACGATCGAAATTGAAGTAACTTCAGGCACCCTGGATCCTGTAAGCTTCACAATCACTACTGGTGAACCGCCAGATGCGATTACTGTCGTCTCCGGGAACAACCAGAGCGGTAGACCGGGTGCTGCGCTCGCGAACCCGTTTGTTGTTGAAGTCATTGATGAAAACGACGATCCGGTTCCAGACGTCACAGTAACATTTGCGGTCACTGCGGGAGGCGGAACGCTCTCTGAGACAAGCGTAGACACGAATAACAACGGACGCGCACAGACAACCCTTACACTCGGTAGTGAACCTGGTGATAACACCGTTGCTGCACGCGTTACGGGTATCACAGGTGTAACCTTCACAGCCACATCGGGTGCAGAGGTCCATGTTGACGCATCAGAGCGTGTCCCGATCTACTGGATAAATGGATCAACTGAGACCCTCCATCGCCTCGTCGATGCCGAAACTGAAAATCTTGCCTCCAATGTTAGCGGTATCAAGAGTCTCGCAATTGATTCGGCGAATGATCACCTCTATTGGGGTGTGCAGGTCAGTCGAGGCAATGCCCAGATTCGGCGTTCAAACCTTGATGGCACCGCTGTCCGTACAATCAGGACGTTGACGAGCGCGCCATCGAGTATCGCCATAGATTCTGCTGGTGGAATGGTCTATTGGGCGAATAACGCCAGCGGTAAAATCAAGCGCTCCTCCATCACTGGAGGCAATGCGAAAGTCACGGCTATCGTTCAAGGTCTGTCCAATCCAACAGCGATTACCTTGTCAAACGGTTATCTCTATTGGGCGGAGGCAACAGGCGGCATTAGTAGGATGAGCCTGACCGCTGAGGAGAAGACCGTCGAAACGATTGCTACAGGTTTGGGTGAACCCCTGAGCATCGCTATCACGAGAGGTATGATTTATTGGGTTGAGAGCGATGTTGCCGGTGGTGGTGCGCTCCAGCGCGCTGACGTTGACGGCACCGGAAATGTCGAGGAAGTCAGGGTGTTTGCCGGAAATGCTCCGAACGCGATTGCCATTGATGGTGTGAACAGGAGGCTCTACTGGACGAAGACGCAGGGCAGAATCCAGCGTGCGAACCTCACAGGTCGAAATGCTACGGATATTGTCACTGGGTTGATGAATCCGGGTGGCATCGCACTCGTCACAGCGCAAGCGGACGATGAACCTGCCGACGATCCGGCACCGCCGCGGAGCCAATCGGGGCAGCCTGCAGCACCGACCTACACGAAGTACGATATTAACAGGGACGGTGCGGTTAACAGTGCTGATACAAAGCTTGTCGCAGGCGCTGTGGGACAGAGCGGAGACGCTATAACGAACCCACGCACAGATGTTGACGACAGCGGCACAGTTGATGTGACTGACCTTATTCTCGTCATCGGTAACCTTGACGATGATGCAGCCGCACCGGCGATTGATGTTGATTTGACAGCGATGGATCTTGATTTCGATCGGGTCCAAGAGCAGGTTGAGATGTTGCTCGCATCGGGTGACAGATCGATTGCAGCGCAGCGTGCGTTGATGTATCTCCAACATCTGTTGGCATCTGCACGACCACACGAGACAGTCTTGTTGGCGAACTATCCGAATCCGTTTAACCCGGAGACGTGGATCCCGTATCACTTGGCAGATAGCACAGATGTGCAGATCAATATCTACAATGCGCAAGGTACGTTGGTGCGTGCGTTGACCCTCGGTCATCAGACGGCGGGTTACTACACGAGCCGGAGCCGTGCGGCGTATTGGGATGGTCGTAACGCACTGGGTGAACGCGTAGCGAGTGGTATCTATTTCTACCAGTTGCAGACGGACGAAGTTTCGCCGATGCGTAAGATGGTTATCCTCAAATAGTTGTCAGTACGGTTGCTGCGCAACCTTTCAGTTGTCAGTTGTCAGTACTGAGAACTAAGAAATGACAAGCAATAATCAGAAAAAAGGTGGCATGGCATGTGACATATGTTACGCCGCCTTTTTTCAACATAGCAAAGTTTGTCACTGTTTGACACTTCCCACTCTTAACTTATAACCTATAACCTATATCCAAAAACCCATAACCCATGACCCTAACCAACGAACAATCCTTCATATACGCGTGGCGTTACAAAAACGATAGGGTTTGCAAGTTCGGTGTGAGCACGACCCGAACGTTTTATGCGCACATTAAAAACGCAAAGTCGGTGACGTGGCAGGATATTGAACTCCTCGGTATCGAACTATATGATACCCACGCTGCGGCAGAGGCATCGTATCAGGAACTGCTGAAGCGGTTTGAACGGGTGCATTCCAGACGTGCGTGGGTTTATATCAACGATGCCGTGTGGTCGTGGTTGGGAAATGGGTGTCTGCCCAATCCTCCGAGTCTTGATACCTTCAGAGAGGTTTATCAGAGCGACCCGCAACATCGCGAGCGGGAACGCGAGTATCAACGCAGGCACTCCGAAAAACGCAAAGCATCAAAACCGCGTAGTCCCAAACGCCGCAAGGAACCCACCGAACAACAAAAGGCATACAATCGCGAATACGCACGTAAACAGCGTCAGAACAATCCTGAGTATAAGGAACGCCAAAAAACATCTCTAAAAAAATGGAAAGAAAAGAACCCAGATTATGAAAAGAACCGGTATGCGAATGATCCCGAATACCGTGAACGGAGAAAAGCGGCGCAGCGGGAACGATACGCAAAGAACGCTGAACTTCGCGAGCAGCAGAAAGAATATATGAAGGCGTGGCGCAAGAAGAACCCTGAGTATAACGAACGGAGAAAGGAATATATGCGGAAATGGCGAGCGGAGAACCCGGATTACTATAAGAAGTGGTATGAAGAGAAAGTGAAAGAAAAAGAAGTGCAGGAGGGTTGATAAACGCCAATTCTACCCGAATAAGAATGTAATACAAGGAATGGAAATGTAAAGCGAAGACAAATTTTGCCGCGTGTGGGCAAAATTTGGTCTATTCACAGACCAAATCCGGGCATCCGGATATAAATTATTGGAAAACTATAGTAAAACCTACAATTACATGGACACTTGTAAAGAGTCGGGGTTACAAACCCCTCCTACAAAGAGTGGATCCTATGTGTGTTAATAATGTCTATTTATTTATGGGCTTTACTATAAATGACCCTACCTCGCGCAGGAGGATGCTAAGGATCCTCCTGCTTTAGCGGGGTGGCGTAGGTTAATACATCTTTATCGACAGAGAAAATACAGGATTTGTTAATCCTGTCAAAAAAGTACCTTCAAATACAGATTTTGATCTTTTCGAGCTCGTCCTGGGATGACGCTAAAAACTCACCCTGTCTTTTTAGGATGACATTAACCTCCTAAATTCAAACTAAATACTGGCGGTCAGGGGGCCATGTGCGTAATGCGCGGAACTGACCAGATATAGCGATGGGAGATGTCGACTATCCCGTCGCTATATTTTTTTTAACCTAATCTTGTGCTGGGTTTTCGGCCTCAGCATGTTTCTTCAGAGCCGACGCTTTATAGGCAGCGACGAGTTCATTTTCAAAGTCTATCCAGACTTGGAGTTTCCGCCAGCGCGAGACTGTCGAATCGGTGACTTTGAAATGTGCTGCGATTTCGGCGTTGCTTGTGCCGTTGAAAGACATCTCGCAAGCCGCCAGAATGGTGCCTTTTGAACTACTCCGCATGGTGAAACCTCCTTTTCGGTTGGCTTTGAAAAATTGAACCTCATAACCTCAGACGCAATTAATTATACACTATATAATAAAAAAAGTCAAAATATATTTAAATAAAGCAAAATAAATCATATATTTATTATTATTTCATATATTAAGTTTTTAGGGTGGTGGGTTATAAGTTGTAGGTTATAAGTTAAAAGTCGGGAAATGTAAAGTTGGGTTGTGGGTTATGGGTTATAAGTTGTGGGTTATAAGTTGTCTGAACCAGGATTGGCAGGATTCAAGGATGTTCAGGAAAAGACATAGCAGCCCCAGCGGGGCGACAGGTGTATAGAACACGACACCAGAAAAAAATAAAGCCCCAGCGGGGCGACAGGTTTGGAGAAGGGCAGGGCACAGACACCCCGCCCAACATGATTTGACAGTGTGAGGTTAAAACCTCGCCTACTTTTACGCTTCCATACCGAGTCGCTTTTTCTGCTCTTCGAGCATTTTTTGTTGACGCTTGACGCGTTCTGGTACTAAACGCTCGCGCGGTGCCGTTGGTTTGAAGTCCAAGCGTTCTTTTCCCAATCCGTGTAGGACACCTAATTCCACGGGTGAGAAATCGTCTGGATTCTCACGATTGAAGTTCATCGGCTCTTTGAGAGAAACCGGTGGGTTCGTGATAAAACGGGCGCGACCGGAGGGGTTCTGTGAAGCGGCGTGCAAGATGAACGGGTGCAGGAGCACAACATCGCCTGCTTCTCCCGTAATTTCTACAAAGTCTTCGCACTTGTCAATGATTTGCCCGAAACCGCTCGGTAACAATCCCTCCGGGTGTTCATACAACCGCTGCGCAACGTGCTGGACCGAATCGCACGCTACGAACGTCCCACCGCTTTGGGGATAAATATCCGACCAGACGACGACAGTAAGTAACCCTTGCTCAGGACTATCAAGGAAGTGTCGGAAGAAATCGCCATCTTTATGCCAACCACCGACTTCTGGAGAAGGGGGTTGCCACGGTGTATCTGCGCCTAACCCAAAGTTGATAATAAAGCCGTCGCTCCATCCGGGTTTTGAGTCGCCCCAGAAATTGACAATCCTGTCTTCACCGCCGAGCAAATCGCAGATGGCATCCCATGCCCGCGGCGCGACATCCTCAATGAGCACCCGATTCATAGAGGGCAGATGAACACGGGGTTCCTCCCAGGTCGTCGGATCGTTTGGATCATAACCGAGCCGTTTAAAAGCGAAGCCTCGCCACTCTTCTGCTAACTCGCGTGAGAAGCAGCCTTTCAGGATAACATGCCCCTTCTCAATGAAGTGGTTAACATCTGATTCTGTGAGTGCTTTGTAAGTTTTTCCCATCTATTACCTCTTTATTGAATACTCTCCAATAACGTTTCTGCGAGTTTAGTTGCGAACTCGTCGTCGTTGATGTGAGCGTCCATCTCAATAACCGTGACATTGTCACCGATATTCGCTTTCAAATTCTCGATCCATGCTGTTCGGGCTTCAGGGGAATCAAAGGGTTGTCCGGTTTGGTCAATTGCTGAGATCCCTTGCGTCGGAATGATGACCGTTGTAGGACCCTGTGCCTCACTGAGTTTACGTGCCATGATACGTCCGAGTTCGGCGGTCTCTTCAGCGGTTGTCCGCATCAGCGTTACTGTCGGATTGTGCTGATAGAACAACCGATCACTGAATTCGTCTGGTACTGTGTCAGGGGGACCAAAATTCACCATATCCAATGCTCCGGGAGAGACAACCTGCGGTAGTCCAGTTTGTCCTGCAGCCTCCAATCGATCGGGACCAGCACTGAGAACGCCACCGACCAGTTCGTCAGCGAGTTCTGTCGTCGTTGCGTCCAACACACCGGCGAGGAAACCGCCTTTGACGAGGTCTTCCATCGCTTGTCCACCGGTGCCTGTGGCGTGAAAGACGAGTACTTCATAGCCAGCGGCTTCAAGGACTTCGCGCGCTTTTGTAACGCACGGGGTCGTCACACCGAACATCGTTGCTGCGATGAGCGGCTTGTCTGCTGTCGCTACGGGTGCCTCTGCGTTGACCATCCCGACGATTGCGCCAGCGGCGTTGGCGAGAATCTGCCGTGACAAGCGGTTGATACCGGCAATATCCACGACAGAATACATCATACAGATATCTTTCGACTGCACATAAGGGCTCGTGTCACCCGATGCCAGGGTCGATACCATAATTTTCGGGACACCGACTGGAACCGCCTGCATCGCCGTGGTACCGATAGTCGTGCCTGCGGAGCCACCGAGTGAGATGATCCCATCAATTTCGCCTGCAGCGTGTTTCTCAGCAACAAGTGCGGCGGCACCTTGTGCCATTACGGCGACGCTGTTTCCCCGATCGCCTTCGTCTCGTAACGCCTGTAGAGATGAACCGCCAGCCTGAGCGACTTCATCCGCAGAAATGTCTGGCGTTAGCTCCGGTTCTCCTAATATACCTGTATTGATAACACACGTCGAGACCCCCGCTGACTCTATCTGCAATTTGATGAATGAGAACTCCACGCCTTTTGTATCCATTGTTCCAACAATGCCAACTGTTTTCGCCATCCCCGAATTCCTCCGCTATCTTAATAGGTTATTGACTTTTTGTGATTGATTACGCGTCATAGTCATGATGATCCTCGGCTCGATCCTGTGGCACAAACCCTATCTTTCGCCGGGCATCTGAGATGTCCACCCAACGTAGGTCGTTGTTCGACATGCCGTAGAAAATCTCAAATTGCAAACTATCATCTGCATTGATGCATCGCTCGAATATCTGGACAATATCGCGTTGACTCACATAGATATCGGCTCCCTGCGGTGGTCGTGGACGATCTCGCTCGACTTGACCGATGCGCACACAAAGACAGGATAACCCATGATGATGAGCATAGGTTCGCGCTAAAGACTCCGTCCACACTTTGGTTGCGGCATATAAACCTCTCGGCTCTGCGGGTATATCCGG
Organism: Candidatus Poribacteria bacterium; assembly: GCA_958295815.1. Taxonomy (GTDB): domain Bacteria; phylum Poribacteria; class WGA-4E; order WGA-4E; family WGA-3G; genus WGA-3G. The sequence goes on from OY282374.1 coordinate 4,826,800, forward strand.
CGTAATCACCTCAACATCGTCAGGTACGTCTGCATGTCGGCGTTCCATCATTGCCCTGTAAGGCTCTTGCTCACGATGTCCCTGCGAGACCGTAATGCTACTGGCGGCGACGATACGCCGAACACCAGCAACTCTACACGCTTCAAAGACATTGTAAGTTCCAACGATATTGTTGTTCAGCAAACTCTCCCAACTTTCTCCGCTCGGATCTGCAGCAAGATGTGCGACAACGTCCATGCCTTCAACAGCACGCTGCACCTGATCAAAATCGGCAATATCGCACAAGATGAATTTCTCATCTGGAATTTCGAGTTGCCATGCCCCTGGAACGCGAACAGAGGGTCCCTGTTTGCAGTCGAGTGCGTAAGCGTCATAGTTTTCCGGCTGTTCTTCCAGCCGCTTGTATGTCATGTAACCAATCTGTCCAGTCGCGCCTGTAACAAGTACCTTCTTGGGTTGAGCCACAAATTCACCTTTCTTCCGTTCACGAGTGTTCTGTCGATTACAACTCCGTAGGGTGCCGTTATTCCTGTGCTTGATACGGGCGTAACCACTTCGCTAATCACATTATAGCAAATTATTATAGGGCGTGTGGTAAGAGGTGTCAAGTTTTTTAAAATTGACACATTTGCAGGAGATGTGATACACTTAAGAAACGGTTGTCAGTGGTCGGTTTTCAGTTATGGGCAGCTATAAGAGCCTTTGGTTTCATTAGGAATCTCTTTAACTGATTACTGATAATTATTTAGTCTCTCATAAATAGGACAGATGCCGCCCCTACGGGGCTTGGATATCTTGGATACGCATTTCTACACAGATGCCGCCCCTACGGGGCTTAACTGCCAAAATACAATGCTCTCATCCGTCGAAATGTGTTTGAACCAAGGTATTGAAAATCGGGCTTATAAAACCCGCCCACGATTTATGAGATAGACCGTAATCTTTGCTATGTCAGGTTAGGCGTATATACGCAGATTGTGGAGGAAATGTGTGAAATCAATTGATTCTAAACAAGCAGGATTAACATCTATACAAATTTTGGTCGTCGTTGTTATCCTCGGGATTATAGCAGCGGTGCTTTTGGCACCTCGGCTGCTTGGACAGGCAGGACGTGCTTTACAGGCACAAGCCGCTGAGGATATTGAAACACTCGGTATCGCTCTTGATCGGTATGCTAAAGATAACGGCGATTATCCGTCAACTGAACAAGGCTTGAAGGCACTCTGGGAAAAACCTGAAGCACCACCCATCCCTATACTCTGGGAGGAACCCTACATCCAAATCCCGATCACGGAAGATCCGTGGGGAAACCCTTATGTCTATATCCGTCCGGGTAACCACGACCGATACGGATACGATCTCATCTCCTTCGGAAGCGATGGTGTTGAAGGTGGAACGGGTGAAGCGGAAGATGTCGTCAGTTGGATCCGGCGTGACGAGTAATTCTTAAGGTAACACTCGCGCTTCAAGGAACCGAAAAACCCTATGATAAGATGGGGGAACACTTATGAAGATCACCGATATTGACGTCATCAAAGTAAAAGTGCCGTATCATGAAGGCATTAACGAACTGATGACGCGTCGCAATCTTTACCAGATCGATTACGTCTATAAAGTACACACTGACGCTGGACTCGTCGGGATTGGCGATGGTGCACTTCAATCGGACGATGCTGTTCAACAATATATCGGTAGGAATCCCTTTGATTTTATGAACGGTTGGGCACCGACGCCGCTGCAGCAAGCGTTTTACGACATCATGGGTAAGGCACTAGGCGTCCCCGTGCATCAACTTTTAGGTGAAAAAGTCCACGACAAGACATCGTTTGGCTACTGGTCGATTGATATGACCCCGGAAGAGTGGGCGGCAGAAGCAAAACACGCGTATGCGCTCGGATATCGGCTCCATAAGATCAAAGCCCGTCCTTGGTTTGAAGTGCTTGAGCAGGTAGAGGCGATCACGGCAGTTGTCCCGGATGATTATCGACTCCGCGTTGATGCGAATGATTCGTTTGAGACGCCAGCACACACCCTTGAGGTTGCCCGCCAACTTCAAGATTACAATATAGAATCGTTTGAAACCCCGATCCCGCAGGCAGATATTGCCGGATACCAAGAAATCAAACGACACACTGATATACCGATAACAATTCACTTCGGTAATCCAGATCCGATTGAAGCCATTCGGGCAAAAATGAACGATTCGTTTATCATTGCTTACCCGGATTCGCGCCCTGCCAATGCTAAACGAGAAGCGACTATTTCAGACGCCGCACATCTCCCCGTCTGGATACAGATCGTCGGACTCGGTATCACGACCTGCTACGTCATGCATCTTGCCGCAGTGATGCCGAACGCGACTATGCCAGCGATTACACTAAACGCCTTACGCGCCTTTGACCTTGTCGCACCTTCGACGATTCGACTTGTTGACGGATACGCAACTATCCCAGATAAACCCGGTTTAGGGGTTGAATTGGATGAGGACGCGCTTGATAATTGTCGCGTCTAAGGAGAAATAGAATGAAGGTATTTATCACCTGTCGAGTGCAGGGTTTCACGATTATTTTGAGTTTGCTAATCCTTGTGGTAGGCGTCGGCATTTCCGCGGACGCTGCGAAGCTCGGATTGGCGAGTGCTTGGCTCTTTGAGGACGGCGGTGGAAAGGTTACCAAAGATATCGTCAGTGGACACGATGGTGAGATTAAGGGAACTCTTGACTGGGTGAAGGACGGCAAATTCGGTGGTGCTTTGAAATTTCCCGGTAAGGGTGACAGTTACATCCGCGTTGACCACGATGACGTTTTCAATTCCGATCCTTACAGCTTCGTTGCTTGGGTTAAGTTGGAAGCCGCTTCATGGCAGTATGTCGTCTGGCGAAATGGTGATGTCTGGCCCGAACCGGAAGATGTGCGTCATCTCGATATCTGGATTCATGATGCCGACTATCCAGTGTTTATGTGGCACGTCAAAGGCAAGGTCGGTCGGATTGAGGGTAAGACCATCATTGCTGACGGTAAATGGCATCATATCGCTAAAGTCTACGATGGCAAAAACGTTCAGATGTTCGTTGATGGCAAGTTAGATGGGGAGGCTCCGAGTGGCGGAACGTTGGATACGAGCAAATCCCCCATCTGGATAGGCGCACGCCCTGGCAATGTTGCCGCAACTGGACTCTTTGACGAAGTAGGATTCTTTACGGAAGCACTCTCTAAAGATCAACTCAATGATGTTATGGAGGACGGGTTGGCGGGCTATGCAGCTGTTGAAGCGGCTGGAAAAGCGACGACAACCTGGGCTTTATTAAAATCTCAATAATAAATAACAGGCACACATAACGTGCCGTAGCAGAAATGGAGAAGAATGCATTATGCAAATGCACGTAGGCGGAGAATGGATTGATAAATCCAATAAAATAGATGTCCTGAGTCCTTTCGACGGATCGGTCGTTGACACCGTTCCGAGAGGGGACGCGGGTGATGTTGAAACCGCTATTCAGACCGCGGAGCGCGGCGCGAAAATCATGGCAGGTTTGACCGGCTATGAACGGTATGAAATCTTGCGCAAGGTTGCCGACTTGATGGTGGAGAAAGCGGGCGAACTCGCTGAGGTCATCACTCGTGAAGAAGGTAAAATTTTAGCAGAAGCGACGATTGAGGCGACTCGTGCCTCCGAAATCATCGCGCTCTCTGCGGAGGAAGCGAAACGATTAACCGGTGAGACGATTCCTCTTGAAGGCGCGCCGGGTGTTAGAGACAAACTCGGCTTCACAGTACGTGTCCCGTGTGGTATTGTCGCTGGCATCAGCCCCTTTAATTTCCCGCTGCACCTTGTCTGCCACAAAGCCGGTCCCGCGATTGCTGGTGGTAACGCTATTATCATCAAACCCGCAACAGACACACCGCTCTCAGCACTGAAACTCGTTGAACTCTTCTTAGAAGCCGGCACACCGCCAGAAGCGATTCAGTGTGTGACGGGACCCGGTGGCGAAATCGGCGATACGCTCTGCGCAGATGGGCGTGTCCGAAAGATTACCTTCACGGGCAGCCGCGACGTTGGTGAGCACATCTGTAAGGTCGCTGGATTAAAGCGCGTCACGATGGAACTCGGCTCGAATTCACCGCTTATCGTTATGCCAGACGCCGATCCAGAGAAGGTCGCACGCGCTGCAGCAGCGTCTGGTTATTCCAATGCCGGACAGGTCTGTATCTCAACGCAACGCGTCATTGCGCACGAGAAAATCTATGGCGATTTCTTAGATGCATTCCAAGCAGAAGTTGCTCAAATTAATACGGGCGATCCACTGACGGAAGGGACGCGTATGGGTCCGATGATTCGAGAAGGCGATGCGGAACGTGTTGCTGATTGGATTCAGGAAGCCGTTTCGGACGGTGCGGAACTCCTTACCGGTGGAGAGAAGCAGGAGCAGTTTGTTACACCTGCGATTCTCGCCAATGTCAAACCGGAGATGAAAATTTCCTGTGACGAGGTGTTCGGACCGGCTGTCGGTGTGACGCGGGTCAACGACATCGACGAAGCCATCGCTCTTGCTAATGATACAAATTACGGTTTGAGTGCTGCGATCTTCACCCAGAACGTCGATTGGGCGATGCGGTTTGTCCGTGAAGTCGAATCCGGTAATCTGATGGTGAACTGGGGTACGCAGTGGCGTGCGGATCTGATGCCGTACGGTGGTGTCAAAGAGAGCGGTATGGGTAAGGAAGGACCGAAATACGCTATAGAAGAGATGACCGAATTGAAGATGGCGGTCTTCCATTTGGATAGCTAAGCGTCAAGATCGGTGAATTGAATATTCGAGACTACACAAGTCTCAATTTTGTAAGGGGTGATACGAATATCACCCCTTATTGTATTAAGGCATCCGGATGTAAATTACTGGAAAACTGAATGACCTTACAACCTACTCTTCCTCTTCTTGCTTTGACTCAGCAATTACTTTTTGTGCGACATCGTCAGGTGCAACATCGTAGTGCGAGAATTCCATCGTGAAGTTGCCGCGGGCACTCGTCATCGACTTGAGATCAATCGAATATCGGAGCATCTCCGAGAGCGGGACGTTCGCCTGAATGACCTGCTTTCTCCCGATCTGTTCAACACCCATCACCTGTCCACGCCGTCCATTCAGATCACCAATGATACTTCCCATAAATTGCTCCGGGGCGGTGATTGAGACGTTCATAACGGGTTCAAGCAAGCCCGGATTGGCTTCTTCAGCGGCGGCAGCAAAAGCCATCGAACCGGCAATTTGGAACGCCATATCTGAAGAATCGACAGGATGGAATTTGCCATCATATAGGTCGATTTGGATATCAACGACTGGGAAGCCAGCAAGTAGACCTCTGTCCATTCTCTCACGGATACCCTTCTCTACAGCCGGGATATAGTTGCGTGGAATTGAACCACCGACGATGTTGTTGACAAATTCAAAGCCTTCACCGCGTTGCAAGGGAGAGACATTGATCCAAACATCACCGAATTGTCCTCTTCCACCCGACTGGCGTTTGTGCCGTCCGTTGACGCTCTGGACGTTTCGACGAATGGTTTCCCGATAGGGTACTTTTGGTGGGAAGGTTTCTGTCTCTACACCGAATTTATCAGCCATTCGCTCGCGATTGATGTTAATGTGTAAATCTCCGAGGCCGGAGACGAGGAGCTGCTTGGTGACATCGTTCCGTTCAATTCTGAACGCTGGGTCCTCTTCGGACATGCGTGTGAGTGATGTCATCAGCTTTTCATCATCGCCTTCGCGCGTCGGGCGGATAGCGTAAGAAATGACAGAATGAGGGAACTCAACACCTGCGAGTTGAATTTGTGCGTCTCTATCGCAGAGCGTGTCGCCGGTCTGGGTTGCGGCAAGCTTGGTGATAGCACCAATATCGCCTGCTTCTACCTGTGGAGTACTAATTGCGTCCTTACCATTCATGAATACCGTTTTTCCGAGGCGTTCAACCTGTCCGCGCGTCGAATTGCTAACTTGAGTATCACCCTGCAAGATACCGGAATAAACGCGGAAGAAACTGAGTTGTCCAGCAAATGGGTCGGCAATCGATTTGAAAATGACAGCGGACATAGGTGCTTCTGATGAGGGGTCACGCGTCTCTTCTTCATTCTCAACGCTTTTTACGGGACCAACATCAACAGGGGACGGGCATCCGGTAACCAACATATCCATCAGTTGTTGTACACCAACGTTGTTCAATGCAGCACCACAGAGCACAGGTGTAAACTGATTCTGGAGAATACCGAGTTGTACGCCGTTCTGAATCTCTTCATCGGACAATTCGCCTTCAAAAAACTTCTCAATGAGTTCATCATCGCTCTCTGCAGCAACCTCAACGAGTGCTTCACGTGTTTCTTCGGCTTCCGCTTCCAATTCTGCTGGGATTTCGGACTTTGCTGCGCGCTTGCTTCCATCGGGTTGAAGATAGGCTGCCATCTGTACGACATCGACAACACCGGCGAATTGGTCTTCTTTACCAATCGGAAGTTGAATCGGAACTGCCTGAGTTTCTAAGATGTCTTCAACACTCGCGAGGGCGTTCTCAAAACTGGCGTTCTCTTTATCCATTTTATTGATAAAGATGAGGCGCGGCAGTTCATATTTGTCCGCTATTTCCCATACTTTTTCGGTTCCACCTTCGACACCGGTTGTCGCATCGACAACAACGATAACAGCATCGACAACTCGGAGTACACTGTGGAGGTCTCCATAAAAATCTTCTGCACCGGGAGTATCAATCAGATTTAGTTTATGTTCTTCCCATTCTGCGATACAGACTGAACAGTTGAGGGTGGTTCGGCGTTCTATCTCGTCAGCGGCATAGTCAGCTACAGAATTTCCGTCATCAACAGCCCCCATGCGCTCAATGGCACCGCCGTTGAAAAGCATCGCTTCAACGAGTGAGGTCTTTCCTGCTCCTGAATGCGCGATAATTGCAATGTTCCGGATCTGGTCTGTTCTGTGTTGTTTCATACGTCCTAAAGTTTCTCCTTTTACTATTAACCACACGGAATAGAGCGAGCTATGCCGTTTAAAATTACATATTAGCATAGCGTGTCAAAAATGTCAAGAAAATATTTCTGGGTGGTGGGAGGAATAGCAGTCAGCTATCAGCGGTCAGTGGTCAGCGGTCAGATTGTCTGAACCAGGATTTTCAGGATGGGAAAGGTTGTGGGTTATAAGTGAAGAGTCGGGAAATGTAAAGCAAAGACATATTTTGCCGCGTATGGGCAAAATTTGGAGATCCCTACTACAGATGAAAGCAAAAAGACGTGACATGATTTGTACGATTTAAGTGTTGTGGGTGGTGGGTTATGGGTTATGGGTTATGGGTTATGGGTTATGGGTTATAAGTTATAAGTTATAAGTTATAAGCTAAGAGTCGGGATGCGGAGATCCCTCCTACAGATGAAAGTAAAAAGACGTGACATGATTTATAAGATTTAAGTTATGATAAATTGCAGTGATAAATTCTGAAAGGAGGCACCTATGCCTAATCTTTTCTTTGCACTCGGTTCGGGTTTAAGTCTACTTGGGGTCGTCTTTGGTGCGTTTGGTGCGCATGCGCTTCGGTCAAAACTTCCGCCGGAGATGCTTGAAACATTTGAGGTAGCGGTTCGGTATCAGATGTACCATAGTTTGGGAATGCTTGCTGCGGCGTGGGCGGCATCACAGTGGCAGAACCAACTTACGGCTGCATCCGGATGGTGTTTTTTTGCTGGCATCCTAATCTTTTCTGGGAGTCTCTATGTCCTTAGCCTTACAGGTATTCGATGGCTCGGTGCGATTACGCCAATCGGTGGATTAGCATTTATTGTGGGATGGGGTTGTCTGACTATTGCAGCCATCCGAGGGATGTGAGTTGTGGGTTGTGGGTTATAAGTGAAGCGTCGGGATGCGGAGATCCCTCCTACAGACATGTGGGATGTAAGTTGTGGGTTGTGGGTTATAAGTGAAGAGTCGGGATGCGGAGATCCATCCTACAGACATGTGGGATATGAGTTGACAGATTTTAGGTTTTAGCGTAAACTATAGTAAATTAGCGAGGAATATAAATGCTGGAGTCCGCATAGCGAGTAGCGTACGGAGGACATATTGTGCTTAGGTGCCCAATTTGAGACCCGCCTACCGAGGGACGGAAACGCCTCTGAAGTTCACGGAGATGCCTATATACTTTGACGATTCACCATAATTTCGCATAAGGAGAATATCCCATGAAAGCGTTAAACATGTGGCAAGTTTGGGTGTGTGTCTGTTTTGTTTTCACACTGACGATACACCCAGCGTTGGCAATTCTTTACGAATTTGATAGCGACAAGGAAATTGCGGATTGGGAACTGGGACCGCAGGCAGAGGCAAAAGTAAAAGACGGTATGCTTGAACTTACCGTTGGCGGCGGACAGAATTCTGGCATCTACTTTGGTGAAGATAATTGGACGGACTACCACATGGAAGTCAAAGCACGAAAGATTGTTGGTCCCTACTTTCATCTCTTTGTTCGGACACAGGAACCGGCAGTGGATTTCTATTTCATGGAGATCAGTTATAATTCGCATACGACCTCAGTGTTCATGTTTCAAGGTGGTGCAGCGAACGAGATTACCGGTGGTGCCCGTCCGGAACGTCCGGATTCAAAGGATACCAAAGGCGGCGATTCGTATACTATAGTTTTTGAGGTAGAAGGACAGACACTTAGGACCTATATTGATGGGAAGTTAATGGTTGAAACGGACGATAAAACTTACGACAAGGGTCGTCCTGGTTTAGGTGGCAGGGATTCAACTGTCGCCTATGAATCCGTTGAGATTAATGGACCTGGTATCCCGCCAACAGCAATTGAACCTGTTGATAAACTGGCGGTTACATGGGGTGCATTGAAAAACAGGTAAAGGCCAGGCGGGTGGTTTAGCTGCCCGCCGATTCCTGATACATAGGAGGAACTAAAATTGAAGAGACTTATTATTCTCATTCTCATGGTTTTAATCTCTACTCAGGTTGAAGCCAATTATAATTTCGCAGTTCACACAGACTCACATCCGTGGGCACGTGAAGACCCGAAAGGTGCGCAAGAGGAAATTGATACCTTGATCAAGAAGATTGATGGTGTTGTAAACTTGGAGGCGTTCGAGCCGAAGGACATTAACGGCTTAGCAAGTTGGGTGGAAGCACATACGGACGGCGGTGGAAATACCCTGATTCTGACGGGTATTACTCCGACATCGATTTATCCACCGGGGAACGCGAAGCCTGATGGTTCGATTCTTGAAGAGTTCCTTGATGCAGGTAATACGATTTTCAATACCGGTGAATATACCTTTTATACATCGGAGGGACCTAATGAAACGAACGGACAAGATGCATTACCCAATATCATCGACGTTCCAGAAGCTTTCGTGTGGATGGGTAGAGGTCCGGACGCTTGGCAAGCCAATGCAGTTGAAATGACACCGACCCAAGCCGGCAAAGACCATATACCGAGTCTGAAAAAGTATAATACGTCTTATCCGTTTCATGTTGAGGATTACGAGAAATCACCATGGGAATTAGAGATCGCGCTGGCTGAAAACAAGGATGATGATTTGCGAGTCGATCCAGCAGTGATGTTCAACGAAGAGACTGGCGCTCGTCTCGGTATCTTTGTGCAGACCTATGTCGGTGATTTCCCACATCCCGGTGTTTCGTGGGGCGCGATTATGGGTGAATTCATCACTAACTACTATATCCCAGAGGTTTTAGCGGTCGAACCGACCGATGATAAATTAACAACAACTTGGGGGAAATTGAAATCCCCGCATTAAGCCGAACATGACGCAAATACAGTGTCCTGTGCCCGCAAAGCGTCGGGAAATTCTAATCTAATCGCAGACTATAATTTCCTGACGCCTACACCATAGAAAATTGGAGGAAACAAGGGATCATGGATAACACCATACCCTTAGAAAAAAGAGTGATGAAGCAATTAGCATATTTCTTCACAGTTACGGTGTTCTTGCTGAGTTGCATGCTCGTGCACGCCGCCGATCCAGCGAAAGATTTACTTATGTATTTACCCTTTGATGAAGGAAAGGGTGCTAACGCAGAAGATACATCTCCCAATGGATTCGTTGGTGATATAAAAAATGCGAAATGGGTAGAAGGTATTGTTGGACAAGCACTCCATTTCAACAACGGGACTGTTAACTTCGATCCGCTTAAAATTGATCAGCCAAAAGAGATGACGATTGAGTTTTGGTTTAAACCCGACGACAAAATTGAGGGTGGCGGCCGTATCGATCTGTTGTACCGGCTTATTGGTGGTGGGAGACCTCACATCACTTTCAACCGCGGCGGCGTGTTATTCGGGTTCTATTTCGCGACACAAGGTGTAGAATTAGAGGCACTCACGAATTATGACGCGTTTGAGCCGGAATGGTACTACTTTGTCGGGTCACAGAGCAGAAGGACCGCGTGGATGTATATTAACGGAGAGCTTGATTCCGAAGCAGAAGCCGGCGGCGACGCTCGTATGGATTTCGGTGACCAAGGCATGTCCATCGCATCGAGCCAAGGAAACGGAAATTTCTTCAACGGTGTCGTTGATGAATTTAAGATCTGGAGTGTAGCATTCACTGCGGAGGATGTCGAAGCCAGTATGGCGAAAACTCTCGCCGTGCAAGCCAGCGATAAATTGACGACAACGTGGGGTAAACTTAAGTCCGATTCCAGACGGTTTTAAATGTCTTGCCAAGGCTATTTAGGGTCGGGATGCGGAGATCCCTCCTACAGTAGACTTACGGTATCATAGAAATGCGGAGCGGGAGGCTCGCCGAGCGTCCCTCCGCATCCACACAGGTCAGCAGATGTTTCCCTTTGACGGGTGTCAGCCAGTATTGCTGTCCCGCCTTTCCCTTGAAAATTAACTCACCATCCAGAAACCAGAACAGCTCCTGTGTCCGATTAGAAGCGGAGGCAGAGAGTCGTATCTTTTGGTTCTCCAACGGCACACCTGCCCGAATGTAATAGACAGTGTCCGTTGTAGGAGACAAAATGACAGGGGCAGTTCCTGCAATCGTGCCGCTGCACAAAGGATTATGTTCCGGTAAGACAGGCACAGCGAATCCATTTTTAGCCAACCAAGTTGCTGCCGCTGCTGGCCACTCTTCAAAGATAACCGTCTTATATCCGTTTTGCGTCTCTGTTCTGTGAAGACCTCTACAGTGAGAGCAGAGACTATAACCAGTCGCTTCATCAATATAAACGCGCTTGTGCATTGTGCAGGTCGCTACAGGCGAGACACCTGGGATATATACATCGCTCTTATGGGTTGGGCAGTACGGTGAAGCAGGTGCGCCACTGAGTGCGCACACTTGTCGTGTTTTCAACTCTTCCGGCTTCGTGAACCAGCGGTGCGTATCTTGCCCTGTCAGTGCGGTAAAGAGGGCAAATAAAATAGGGGTTGCTGCGTCTGTACCGCTCATCATCGACGAACCCTTCCCGTTAAAGTTACCCAGCCAGACACCTATCGTTAATTCAGGTGAGTACCCAATACACCAGGCATCTCGGTGCCCGTAAGAGGTCCCGGTTTTCCACGCAATCTTCGGTAAATTGACTGTGCGGTCAAAAGCCTCAGGATTTTTAACAGTATTGGCAGGAAGTTGTAAAGTCGTGAGCATCTCGGTTATGGTGAAACTTGTTTCTTGTCGGAGCAAACGTTGTGGGATTGGCTTTCTCTCCACAATATCTGAAGGGACTATGTCCAGAAGATCTCGCCTATTGACAGGTTGAGTGAGCGTTAGCTGATAAGGTGAGAATTCTCCCATATTCGCTAATCCTGCGTAAAGCGTTGTGAGTTCAATCAAGTTCACTTCGCATCCACCGAGAACCATAGAGAGTCCGTACTTCTTTGATGGTGCCAGCGTCGAAATCCCCGCCTGTTTGAGAAAAGCGTGCAGCGTATAGTTTTTCAGATGTGCGTTAAGATTGACGGCTGGAACGTTGAGAGAACGGGCAAGTGCCTGACGCGTGGTAACGTAACCGCTGTATTTGCCGTCATAGTTCACCGGCTCATATCCAGCGTGGGTGACTGGGACATCGAACAACAGTGTTTCTGGCGTAACCAAACCTTGCTCCATTGCGAGTGCGTAGACGAAAGGTTTTAGAGCAGATCCGGGAGAGCGTGGGGCAAGTGTACCGTTTATCTGTCCTAATGCCTTACGGTCGAAAAAGTCGTGAGAACCGACCATTGCTAAGACCTGGCGGCTTTGGGTGTCCATAACGACAACAGCACCTGTGCTTGGCAAACAGTGGTGGACAACGCCTGCAAACGAAGTATCGAGATATTCTCGGAGGATACGCAGTGCAGTTTCTTGGACTTTTGCGTCTATCGTTGTATATATTTTATTCTCTGTTGTTGCTTGGGTGTGCTGTCTTTGTCCCTTGACGAGCAGTCGCGCAAGGTGTGGTGCCTTGAACGGGAGAGCGTAGCGTTTTGTTGGAATCGGTTCTTGTAGTGCTTCCCGCCACTGTTGTTCAGAAATCTGTCGGTGTGCAAGGAGTCGGTTCAGAACTTTATCTCGCGCCTTTCTTGCGTTTTCTGGGAATCTGTCTGGACGGAGGCGTTCTGGAGAGTTAGGAATTGCGGCGAGAAGAGCAGCTTCACCAAGACTAATCAGCTGTTGGGGTTTGTTGAAGTAAAACCGAGATGCTGCTGCTGTCCCAACGATGTTTCCACCATAGGGGAGCATGTTGAAGTAAAAGGTTAAAATCTCGGATTTGGAATAAGCAAGTTCAAGCTGGAGTGCCCGGAAAACTTCAAAAAACTTGTTTGGAACGTTCCGGGCTTTCGGTTCCATCAGCCGTGCGAGTTGCATGGTAATTGTTGAACCGCCGCGTACTATCTCGCCCGCTGTGAGGTTGTCATAGAAAGCAGTTGCGATGGACACCGGGTTAACGCCCCAATGGTAGTAAAACCATCTGTCTTCTGACGTTAGCATTGCCTGGTGTAATAACGGTGAGACCCCTTTTTTGGTATTCCCCTGCGTTACATTTGCATAGGATGAATCTTGAACACTGTCCGTTACAAACTCTGGCATTCGCCACATGCCATCAGCAGCTAAAAACGCGCGGAGCCATTCACCGTTTCTATCCAAAACGATAGGAGATGACGGTGGATGAAGACGCTCTTTAGGCAGCGGGAAACACCAGTTCGCAGCAACAAAGAGGGCAATAACAGCGAAAGGCAAAATAGCCATCAGCAATCGCTTATCAGCTGTCAGTAAGAGAGATTTAATTAAATCAAACCGCTCTTTACCGATAGCCGATAGCCGAGAACCGATAGCCATTAAGCCGGTAACCATTCTGATCCTTTTCATTGCTCTGCGACCACTTCAATGCGCGTGCCACCTGTTATAGTAGATTTTGTTGCATCGTACATTGCTTCGGCGGCGATGGGTGGTAAGGTAAATTCGCCTTGTGTGACTGCACGTAGCGCGTAATAGAATTTACGTTCGCGCTGGCGCGGGAACGTTCCGAAGAAAATGAGCCGGTCATCGCGAATATCAAGATAGTCCGGTTTGAAGTCTTGTGCTTTCAACCACGGAATGCCTGCGCGGGACTCCAGTCGTGGGTTCTCAATCTCAAAGCCAGCTGGCAACATATCTACAACAACGACATTTTCCAGATTAGCGGTAAGTGCTTTAACGGTTATCTCTGCGACAATTAAGTCTCCGTGTACAAACTGCCGGGCGAGTTCCTCACCGTCTTTGTTGAAGTAGCGGCGGCGGACTTGTAGTTCGCGCTCGTATTCCTCAACAAAAGAGCCGCGTTGAACGCCAAATGCGCTCCAGTAATAGTAGCAAGTTCCCTCGCCTTGGACGGAGAGTTGCACGCGCGTGCCGTCCCATGCGTCATCGGTGTAACGCATCTGCGTTGCATCAAAGTCAGCGAAGTGTTCACCATTGAGTTTAAGGGTGCCAGTGTAATCCTTGTCCATCTGCTTTTGCATAATCTTACCGAGTGCGAGGAAAGCAAAAGCGTTATCCTGGGTTGTTGTCCATCGGTTTCCGTCGGATGCAGCGTCTCTTAGATTCTTGACGAGCATAGGGATTGATGGATGATTCTCATTGACTTCGGCAAGCATATCTAACATGATGGCTTGCGCTCGAATTGGCGAATTAAGCGTACCGCCTGTCTCCCACCGGGCATTATCCTTACCGTTAACACCCAAGGATACTGACACCGGCAGCATGGATAATGCAGTTTCCAATTCACCACTCAGGGCAAATGCTCCAGCGAGTTGAAAGTGGCTATAATCGCTGAGTCCGCTCAGCCCTCTATTCTTGAGGTAGTTCATCGTTCCGCGATCGGGCTGCCCAGCGGCGGCTAAGACATAAGAGGCATAGGTCGCAAGTGCGATATTATCTTTTATCTCTTTAGGACTATCTTGACTTTCTGTACTCGGTGAGAACTTTGCTTGTTCCCTCAAACCGTCGAGCATCGCATCGTAAACCCGATCTGCGACTTCATAGCCCGATTTTCTTGCTTCAACGAGGAAGTGAGATGCATAGATACTACTCCATGGATTAGTATAAGTACCACCGGGCCAGTAGGCAAAATGATTCCTTGATGTCAGCATGCTTTCTAATTTAGTGATACCTGAGGTAATATAGTAATCCACTACATCATCGTCTGCGAGCATCGGTTCGACGCTCCGCGCCAGATCACTGAAATAAAGAAGCGGAAAGACCTTACTTATTGTCTGCTCGAGACACCCATGCGGATAACGGATAAGATAACGAAGGCTATTGGCAAAAGCGACATTCGGAAAGGGTGACAGCGTGAGGCTGAATTCGGACGAATTTGGTATCAAATTTGCGGGAAAAATGAAATCGACCGGCTTACCGGCATGCACGACTCCATGTCCTGTTTTCGTAATAGGTGGAGCGGTAGAACGCAGCGGAAGCTGAACATCCATTTGCGTTGTCTCGGCATTGCCGCGCGCAGATAGATTGAAATTGACTTCTCCTATCGCATCCTGAACGCGAATGTCGAAAAAGACCTGTTCTTCTGCCCCTGCGCCAACGCTTTTGTCTACACTGAGTTCGTGTAACGGAGGTTGTGAAGGTGGACCTGGCGTATTCTGCGTCGGCGTTTCAGGGATATTAGTAGAACTTGCCGAAAGTAGCTGAAGATCACCTGTCGCTTGCAATTTGACTGTAAATTCGCCATCCTCACCTGTCCCATTAAAAAGGGTGATAGGTATACGGAGTTTATCTCCACCTGCCAGGAATCGAGGGAACGTCGGTGTTAAGACAATAGGTTCGCGGACGGTCAAGTATGCCTCGGTGGCACCATAGTTTGCTCCGGCAAAAGCAACAGCCATTAACCGCAATTTCCCGTTGAATTGAGGGATCTTGAATTGAACTGAACCTCGTCCATTACCATCGGTTTTCACGAACCCGGACCAAAGCGAAACCGGTTTCACGCGTGTGATGCTGCCGGTATTAAGCCGTTTCCTTCGCGCTGCTTGTAGGACACCATCGCCACCCGTACTGGAGTTATCCGTAACGTTGGCGATTTCAGGCAAAATTCCACTGTATAGGTCATAGGAACGAGTTTTTAATCCCCGTTGTCGATAAAAATAATCGTGTGGATTAGGTGTTTGGAAATCGGTTAGTGCGAGAATCCCTTCGTCCACAGCTGCGATACAGACCTCGTATTTCTGCCATGAACGTCTACCTTTCACTTGAAATGCAATGTTCACGTCACTGTTAGAGCGGACCGTAACCTCAGAGGTTTCTCCACCTTCAATATTCATATCTTCACTGGAAAGCGGAACCTGCGATGATACACCTACCTCATCGGTTTGTGAGAGAAACATGTTCACCGAAAGCCTTCTCTGAGTTGCATCAAGTTTCAAAGGAATCACACCAAACGCTCGCGCTGGAAGTGGTTGATTCTGATCCAGCGATCCGGTATCCGTAGGAATAGTGCGAGTTAAGGTTGCGGAGAGGTAAACGTTGGGTCTATAGTTGTATCGTACTGGAATTGACAACGTCGCGGTATTCTCTTTCATCACGACCGTGCGGTAACTCAGCATCTTCTCTCGTTCAACAGTGAGCAGAAGTGTACCGGGGAACGGTGCTTTGATAGACAATTTTGCTGTCTCACCGGAACGATAGGCGGTCTTATTGAGCGTTAAATCCAAACGTGTAGGATGCTCCATAGACACCTGAGCACTGCCCCAACCGTTAACATAGAATCCGATTTCAGCTGTTGCCGTTGACTCAAGATCCTCAAGTCGGACACGATACTCGCCGTAATCTGAAGGGGTTAGTGTCAAGGTTTGCGGTGTTTCTGCCGAAGTCAAGACGTGCGTTTCGACCTCAGTCGTCTGGGGTTCGGAAACGTATTCATAACGTCCAGCTGTATTCTGACGCAGTATTGTATTCCAATGGACTTTGTGGAGAGTGAGTCGTAAAGATCGTCCCGGAGCAACAGCCATGGTGTCATCAACAGCTACATAGTCGATGCGAACAGGTTTGTCAATTTTGGCTTCCGCTGTGTTTGCGCGGCGAAGTCCGACATAATGCGAATATGGGTGGATAACGACTCGGTGTGAAGCGGTGACGGCTCTGCCGCCAATCTCACTGACGGTAGCCGTGAGAATGCCGTTTAGCAGAGATGGAGCTTTCAGAGTCGCCGGAATAGTAAATTGATAGTGCGCCTCACCTGCTGGGTCAGTTTTGGCTTCTCCTAACTCAATCCGTTGGCTTTCAAATTGCTTAGCAAAATTTGATCCGGTGTTTCCAAAGGCGAAGGAACGCCACGCTGTTGTATCGGTATCTGCTGGCGAAGTGTCGTCGGAGTCCATGAAGGAAACTGCTTTAAATTCGCATGAAACCTGAACTTTTCGTCCCACTGCTGGTGGCCCGAACAGATTAACAGCATTTACTTGGATGTCGAGTTCATCTCCGATCCTATAGACAGATTGGTCTGTAGTGACGGCGACTTTCATCCGGTCTGGCATGAATTCTTCAACTTGAAACTGAGCTCTTCCAACGACCTGATCAGCAATTAGCATTTTGGCGATATAGTTGCCGGTTTGTGCATAGTCAGGAATAGGAATCTGCACCTCACAGATCCCGGTTTTTGTCGTTTGTTGCCTTAATTCCTTTAGGATTCTACCGTTCGGAGCGAGTACTTCAATACGGGTAGGTAACGGTTGCGGTGTTTTTTGATTCGGTGCGCGGACGATACCCGCAAACTGAACAGTCTCACCGGGTCGATAGACACCCCTGCTTGTGTAGAGGAACGCTTCATAGCCTTTTTGCAAATAGGCGGGTCCTGCGATGTCGAAATCGGCTGTTGCGATTTCATGGCGATCCAATTGAATGAAAGCGAGATCATCGCGTTTCGCGACAGTAATCATAAATGGCGTGAAATCTTCGGTCTTCTCAGCGACATCCGTAAATTCGACGAATCCTGCCCAGTTGGTTGTGCCACTGAGGAGTGTCTGGTTATTGTCGCTGATGAGTTTGACGCGTGCTGTTGGCACAGCAGCACCGGTAGCGAGGGATTTTACCCAAACATAGAGTCTATCGCCAGCGCGTTTGGCACTGATGCCCAAGTCTGTGATGAGTACCCATTGGTGTGCGCTATCCCACTCGCGCTGTGCGTTCCGCGCCACAACTTTGAAGATGCCGACATGTTCGTCCGAGAGATAGTCCTCCAAGGAGATAGGTACGGTTACCTCTTGGTTCAATTGAGATGGCACGTCAAGCGTCTCAGTATGGATAGGTTTCCCTAAGTTCCGGCTCCAACGGCTCCATCTCTCTAATTTTGAGACATAGATAAGGTTGTTCGCAAACACCTTTTCGATATCAAGATTCACGCGGTTAACGTTAATCGTTGCGAGTCCGAGGTTCAATTGTCCTTTTCTTGCGAGAAAGAAACCGTCTCCGAGGAATCGGAGCTGAGGTCGGATATCTGGGATCGTGTGTCTCGTCATATAGTCTTGTTT
Source organism: Candidatus Poribacteria bacterium (assembly GCA_958295815.1). GTDB lineage: Bacteria > Poribacteria > WGA-4E > WGA-4E > WGA-3G > WGA-3G. Next base: position 4,844,820 of record OY282374.1, read on the forward strand.
CAAAACGGCATCGTTTCGCGCTGTCAAGCCGCGGCGAATCTTCAGTGTATAGGTAGTGCGCCGTTTGAAATCGCCGTGAATTTCTATGTTCCGGTAATCGGCTACGACTTGATATTCTACTGCTGGCGTAAGTTCGAGATAAGGCTCAACAGTATCGCTGAGAACAGGTGCGCTGAAGCTGACTGAAATATAGGGTGTCCCATCACTTTCCCAAACATCTGAATACGTTACGCCAAGTGTCCCTCTACCGCGGAGTATTACGGGTGTAACGTTTGCTTTCTCAAGACCGATTTGTCCGCCTGTGCATTTGAACCCTTTCTCAATCTTAACTTTTATTTCTTGGTCTGCGCTGCCGCGCTTTATCCGTTTTGTTCTGAACCGGACCGTCCGTGCCGTGGCAGCACTGGTTTCAATCTGATATGGGATTTCTGTCCGGTCATCCAATTCAATAGAGAGATGTGCCTTTAAATCAGCAGTTGTTACAGGATAGTTGAAAGCTATCGTGCCGAAACCTGTTGCATCCTCACGCGCCTCATTAGTCGTGAACTCCATGCGTGTCTGCTCTACTGTGAAAGGTTGGGTAGCGAATTTGAACTCTTTTTGTCCGGTTAGTAAAAATGTCTCAGATGGATTAAGGTCGGGTGTGAGTTGAAAGGTGTATTGTGCGGCAGGTGCCAAAGGTGCGTCTAAGAAAAATCCGATTCTATCGCGTGCGACCCAGCGTGCAGAGCCTTGAACAGCTGGTGTAAACCGAAATGCTTCGGCTGGGACTTCAGTGCCGACGCGCGATTTATCAACGATTGCCTCCGAAAACGTAATCGAAAAATCGACCCACTGTGGTACCTCTCCTTGCGGTGTGAAGGTCTTAACGCTGTATCGTGTCCGCGCACTCATGTTATCCCGTACAATATAGAAAATACAGGCAACAAGAATTAGTGCCATCAGTCCGATCACACCGATTAAAAAGTCTTTGGAAAGTTTGGCTACCATGGAAGTGCCTCCTTCGCGCTAAAGGATCTGTTTCTACAGTTCTCTTGTTCAAAATCAATTTAAGGGATTATTTGTCTGAGCGACCCACTGATCGCGATTCCTATTATGAGTGTTATTTCTTGTTCTCGATATTGCTGCTTGAAATAGTTCGTAAGTCCCCAAAAATTTAACGAATACAAGGTGTGAAAAGATACTTAAGAAATTTAGCAATAACAATTTAGCAATTTTTATGCCAATTGGGTTTTGTTTTTCTTTGGAGGTCAAGGCAGGATAGTCAAGTCCAGATAGGGTTTCAAATTTCGCCAGACTTCGACAGAGACAAATAAGGTGTCTTTGTGTGACGTTATGTGTAAATATAAACACATAAGGCGGGTTATGGGTTGTGGGTTATGAGTTATGGGAGGAATAGCGGTCAGTAAAAGATGGTTGAAAGTATTGCGACTGGAAAGTTGACCCTATAGAAAGTATGGGAGAACGGAGAGGTTAGGAGGGAAACACCCTATCAAAAACACCTCATCTACGAGGTTGGGAGTGGCAGAACCGTTGTTTAACCAGTCCTGCCCTTTACTGCTTGGGTTTTCATCGGGAATCGGAGTTCCCTCCTACAAGAAAGATGTTAATCCAGATAAACTTCAAAACCAGAAGTCGGGAATCGGAGTTCCCTCCTACAAGAAAGATGTTAATCCAGATAAACTTTAAAACCAGAAGTCGGGAATCGGAGTTCCCTCCTACAGGAAAAGTGTTAATCCAGATAAACTTCAAAACCAGAAGTGCGACATTACAATAATCTGGTCAGTACCTTGGAGTTGCCGCAATCTACCCTTGTCTCCGATGGCATCATCCGTGCCGCGGTCTGCATTGGCGAGGTTTGCCCAATAGAACAGGGAGATAGCACCATTTTCCATAAAATTGTATTTAGCACTGAGCGTCACTCGCTGACTGGCATCCCCCTTAATCGTTCTATCAGGATCAAACAAACCGTATCGACCAGTGATCGTGAGTTGCGGGAGGAGTCGGTATTTTGCGCCGATATAGTACCCCTTTGAGTCAACGGCATCCGGCGAGAAAGAGGCTACCTCTCCACTATTTCCACAATTGAATTCCCCTTCAAGGCTGAAGCCAGCGTATGAAGCGGTAAGAAACGCTCCAATAACCCGTTCCCAGTCTTCACCAGGTTTTTCAAACATACCAGAGACACCTGCTCGAATTGGACCCAGTTGGGTACCGATCGTGCCAAGTCCACCCTTTGCTGCTGCATTGTTAGCATTAAAGAAGGCTGCATTGTAAAAAAGTTTCCCTGCACTACCGCCGAGTTCAACGCCGACATCTCGTTTGTTAGAACCAAGTCCATATCCCTCTCTGACCAGAATGTTATGATCCTTCTGTTTGATAGCGAATGGGAGCCGGAATTGTCCAACTTTGACATAAAGATGTTTCGGAATGGCATCTACCGTAGCAAAGGCATTCATGGTTGTTCCAGCGTTGTTGGAGAGGGTAAGCCGAACGTGTTCAGAGGCTTGTGCGTTGAAGGTTACTTCGGCTTGCATGAGAAGAAACCTATCAACCGAAGAGTGGCATGAATTGCATCCAGCTATGGCGTTCTCTTCCTCGTTGACATGCGTTGTTTTGATAAATGCGGTTTGAAGATCGAGCGAAGTTGTGAGCTGCTTGACGACCTTTTTCGCTTCCTCGGTTACGGCTTCCATGTCAAAATCTTCGGGAAATTCAAAATAGTTCTCTTCAAAAATTTCGCCGATGCGATTTCGAGGACCGCCGCCAGCCGGGTCAATGTGGCAGAAACTACACTCTTTTTCAAGTTCGGTGGCAAATTCGGGACGCGCCTCCGATGCACTAGGCAAGAAGAAGCACATTGCCACACCAGCCATGAGTGTGAGTAGTAGCATTGATTTTCTGATCGTGCCGGTTTTCGTATGCCGAAAGAAGGTGTCGTTGAAACACCTCACAACTCCATTGTAATGTGGATTCAAAAGGGCCTCCTTATTTTTTATTCAAGCTCCGTAAAAACATAATCAATATCCTGGACCTGGGTGTGGCATCCCCAACAGACCCCGTCTTTGGCTATGACTTTGAATTCGGCATCGGAGGCGTTTCGGACATATTCGATAAATTCCCAATCGTTGTGATCGGGGTCCACGCCAGCTTTTTTCCGCATGATTGCGATGAGTCCAATAAAGTCTTTACCAGGCCGAGTTGCCTCTTTCACGACAATGCTGCCATCGGGGTAAGGAAACTGCTGTTCACCATCCGGCGCGATTATTTCTCGTGTTTTGTTGACATAAACGTTTTTTGTGCCGTTGTGTGGATCGCCACCAGGGACAGGCGGTATAGGTTCGGCATTTAATTTCAACCACTGTGTGTAACCTGCCACATCTTCTGGGAGACCCGGAAGCGGAACTGCTACTTCTTCAGGTACCACAGGGTCTTCTGCTGTCGCTTCTTCTTGCGGTGTTTGAACGAGTTCTTCCAACTGCTTTTCACTGGTACAGGCAATAAGGAGTAAAAAGGGTATCACCATTATCGCCAGATTTCGTAGGAGGCGGTGTGTTTGCGTTTTCATTTTTAATTTCCTCAATTTGTTAATATAAGAATTAATGAGTTTGGTAAAATTTCTATTAGGAATATACCTTTACAATATTTGTTAATATACGACAAAATAGCAAGTATTGCAAGGAAAATTGTACACCATACTAACGTAGGACGAAACAGTTCGTTTACTGACATTGGTATTATTATGAAAAAAACATTTTCGGTTGCCTTTCCACCTGCCGTTACAGTATCATATCAGAGAAGCAGGCGCAGTTTCTGCTGGAGATTATAGATCCGTAAGGATAACAAAAAAGGAAGGATAATGTTAAGAAATCTATTTAAAGGTCGTGATAAAAGTGATGTTGAACCCGAACCTGAAGACAAGCAGGAAAACTGGTTTAATCGGCTGAAATCCGGCTTGACGAAAACTCGCGACCAGTTTATATCTCAACTGTCAGGACTCCTTCGGGTTGGGAGAAAAATCGACGAAGACTTGATGGAAGAAATTGAGGAAATTTTAATCCAGTCGGACGTGGGCGTTGATACCACCCTAACACTAATGGATAACGTTAGAGAGCGGGTAAAGGCAGAAGGGTTAAGTGATTCCTCAGAGTTGGAATCGGTTCTAAAATCAGAAATTTTGAATCTACTTGGGGACGATGTACCGCTGGAGATAAAGGATGAGAAGCCGTATACGATTTTGGTTCTTGGTGTAAATGGTGCTGGAAAGACGACCACTATCGGGAAACTTGCGAGTCGGTTTATTGCAGATGGCAGCCGAGTGGTTGTTGCTGCGGGAGATACGTTCCGCGCTGCAGCGGAGGACCAACTGGCGATTTGGTGTGAACGTGCGGGTGCAGAACTTATTCGCGGGGGAGAAAGCGCAGAACCGGCTGCCGTTGTGTTCGATGCAATTCATGCAGCGAAACATCGTAACGCCGACGTGTTAATAGTGGATACCGCTGGCAGACTGCATACCAAAAAACCGCTTATGGATGAGTTGTCCAAAATCGGCCGTGTCATGACGAAAGCGCACATTGGAGCACCACATGAAGTGCTACTTGTTGTTGATGGAACAGTAGGCCAGAACGCTCTGATGCAGGCGAAAATTTTCAACGAGGCGGTGCCGATTACAGGTGTTGCGGTTACAAAATTGGACGGGACGGCTAAAGGTGGGATCGTCATTGGGGTGAATGCGGAAATTGGTGCCCCTGTTAAACTCATCGGGATCGGTGAGAAGATCGATGATTTACGAAATTTTGCGGGTGCGGATTTCGTTGAAGCACTTTTTGAGGCTGAAACTGAGGACGCATAATCCATTTCCAGCTGTTCTCATGGATGCTTGCGATGCGGGTTACGCATTGGCAATCCAGTGTTTAAAGACCGGTTACGGGTGCATATCCGGTCTTTAAACGTTCAGTTCCGAGTCGCAATATCAGAAATCTGCTTCTCGCAGATAAGAGCGAAGATGTTTACGGAGGTTACGATGCGCATGAAGTAGATGCGCCTTGACCGTTCCGTCAGATCTGCCAACGACAGCAGCTATATCTTTAAGCGACAACCCGTTCCAGTGTCGCAAAACGAAAATTTGTCGTTGTTTTGGGGGTAGCCGTCGGACTGCTCTTCGGATGTGTGCCCTCAGTTCCTTATTCTCCACCGCTTTTGCTGGTGATTCTGAGCGCGGGTCAGCGATATTTGCCATCGGCAATTCGCCAGAGTCATCGGAGTCATAGAGCAGCACTTCCGATCTTGACTTTTTCCGTAGGAAATCAATACAGAGATTAACTGTAATGCGGTAAAGCCAACTGTAAAACTGACACTGGCTTTTGAAATCACCTAAGCCTTGGTAGGCACGAATGAAGGCATCTTGTGTCAGATCCGAGGCATCTTCGGGATTAGACACGAAACGTTGCACAAGTCGATATGTGCGTTTTTGGTAACGTGTAAAGAGCGTATCAAAAGCGGCAGTATCACCGTTTTGAAACAGCTCAATAAGTTCAGTATCGTCGTAACAGTCTAGTGGAACACTTTCAGAGCTTTGGGACTGCATGTTCTCCTCTTAAAGGTCATCAGCCGGGAAATGGATTCTGATTTTTTGGATAGATCGAGACTTCGGAAAAACCAGAAACTCTGGTGGCTGTTGACAAAATAGAAGTCACTGATTCGTTTGTTTGTGTACACTGCGAAACCAACGTCTAAATCTTTGGTTATCGTGAACCATCTGTTGTAGAAGCGTTAATTCTTCATCATCTTCGGTGTAGGGTACGGTTTCAAGTAAGGCTAACAACTCCTCATAGACGACATTGTCTTCATGTGCGAGGGTTGAGAGTAGCACCTTGAAATTCTCACCGTGACCGAGCAGAGTTAACAACTGATTGGCATGACGTATTTCTTCGGAAGCAGCTTGATTCAGGTATGCCGCGAGTTCATATTCATCTCGTTTCTCGGCGATTTGTGCGAGAATCAACCGCATTCCGACGAGTTTGAGTTTTGCTTGTGCGAGTTCGTCCAGATCAGCTTCAAACCGTTCCTGGAGATGATCTGCGTCGCGTGGGTGTAACTGTGCATAACTTGGCCAGACAGGTTTCGCCATCACCTGTTTCAGCCGTTTGAGGCCTTCAATCAGGTTTTCCTGCTCTTGCGCGGACAGCTGACCAAAAGTGCTCCGCCAAAAACTTGTTGCGTGCTCTACACCTTCACGGAAAAGCTCTTCGGACTGCGGTGTGAGTTTAATCCGAGCACGTCTCCGATCTTGGTCGCATTTACGACGGATCACCCAACCGTGTCGTTCAAGACGACTCACCAAGCCAGATGTTGTGTTATGTGCAAGCCCCAGATGCTCGCCCAGTTCACTGACCGACATCCCGGTTTCCTGCCCATACCAATGAAGATGCTGTAGGGCATTAAACTGGACAATCGTCAGACGATTCGGGACGATTTCCTGCATAAACCTGGATTTGACAGCGGCTTGCGCATGACGCATCACACGCATTACCATGTCAATTTCATTATGGAATTCCTGGTCTTTGGACATTTCTGGAGGCACTTGCAATTAATACTCGCTGTTAAGAATCGGCGTTGTGGGCACTGTTTCCAAGCCCATCTTAAATAAAATAATTAATGAGTCAATCGCTTTTACGAAAAAATAATACCTCCTATATGTGATATTATTCCGTCGTATGCGATATAATAATTATATCTCAATATTATCAGAATGTCAAATTAAAATGCGAAAAATGTTGAATTTGGCGTATTTTTTGAGCGAAATTTGACATTTGGATAAAATTATTCGGATTTTTCAGTAAATTAAGGGCTTTAATTGCTTCCAACCAGACGTTGTGCTTTCATCTTCCGCTTGCGTTTGGATTTCGACTTACCTTTCGGTTGAGAAGGTTGTGCGGTCTTTGATTCTTGAATGTTTTCAGATACAGGCTGATTCTCTTGAAGTGTTTGTTGCTGCTTTGCCGCGTACTCAGCGTAATTACCTTCAAAGAGATCCGCGCTCCCTCCAGGGTTACCATCAAAAATTAGTAGTTTGGTTGCGAGACTGCTCAAAAGATACCGATCATGAGAAATAATGAAAAGTGTTGCTGGATATTCCGCTAGTGCTGCTTCGAGTGCCTCACGTGCTGGAATATCAAGGTGGTTTGTCGGTTCATCAAGTAGCAAAACGTTGGCGTTCGTTAATAGTAGCTTTGCGAGTAGCACACGGCTCTGTTCGCCTCCACTTAGATTCCCAATCCGTTTGAACACATCATCACCGGAGAATAAGAACCTGCCGAGGAAGCTGCGGATCTCACCCTGCGTTTGCTGTGGACGCAGTTCCCAGATTTCATCAATGACTTCATTATCTGGGTTGAGTCCTTCTAATTCTTGTGCGTAGTATCCAAATTTGAGTGTCGGTCCGACCCATATTTCGCCTTGTGTAGGGGGTTCTTCGCCCAAAATCATGCGGAATAGCGTTGTCTTACCGGTACCGTTTGCTCCAATAATTCCGACGACATCGCGACGGTATACCTCAAAATTTAGGTCCTTGAAAACAACTTTGTCGTCAAACGCTTTAGCAACATTTTGGCATCGGAGTATGTCATTTCCACCACGTGTTTCAGGTGTGAAAGTAAGTTTGAAGGTGGATGACTCGTGCTTCGGTTTCTCGACTCTCTCCAATCGCCCCAGTTTCTTCCGTCTGCCCTGTGCCTCACGTGTGCGTTGCCCGGCGAGGTTACGGCGAATAAATTCCTCTTCGTGTGCGATAAATGCCTGCTGTTTTTTGAATGCGCGCTCGCCGACTAATTGTTCAACTCTTTTGGTTTCAACGGACTTGGAGTAGTTCCCACGGTAAATCTTTATCTTATGTTCTTCGAGTTCCCAAATTTTTCGGACGACCTTATCTAAAAAATAACGGTCATGAGAAACGACGAGAACTGCGCCGTTGTATTCATTATTGAGATAGTTTTCGAGCCATTCAATACCGTTGATGTCGAGGTGATTTGTTGGTTCATCGAAAAGGAGCAGATCAGGCTTTTCGAGGAGCAGCTTGGCGAGGGTCGCTCGGCTTTTCTGACCTCCACTGAGTACGCCGATTGGAAGACTAAAATCTAATTCGTTGAAACCTAAGCCGCCAAGAATACGGTTAATTTCATGCTCGTAATCGTAACCGCCGAGTCGTTCATGTCGTTCTTGAATTTGTGCGTAGCGTGAGAGGAGATCTGGTGACTCCTTTGTCTCCATCTCCTCTGCCAAGAGGAGCATCTCATCTTCAAGTGTACGCCGTTTTTCAAAAACCTTGAGCATCTCCTGTCTTAAAGTACAGTCTGGGGCAAGATCGGGTTCTTGGCTAAGATACCCAATACGTACCCCCTTTGCAGAAGTGACTTTCCCCCTAAAACTGGCAAGCATACCATTGATAATTTTAATTAACGTTGTTTTTCCAGTTCCGTTACGACCAATTAATCCGAGTCTGTCTCCATGTTCAATTGAGACCGATATATCGTCGAGAATTAGGTCGGGATCATATAATTTGGTAACGTGTTCTAATCGTACTAAAGACATATTTCTGTTTTAATGTGTTTATCGCTGTTAGCGATTGTCCATCGCTCGCTACGCGTTATCATTTCTTGATATGTATTTGCGCGGTGTGTGTCTGGTCGGCGAATATTAAATTGCCTGAACCGCCAGAACGCTATCGAGAGAGCGGCATAATGCACGAAGCAGTCCAGATGCTCCCATTCGTTTTCCGTCAAGGGACGCACTGCGTTGTAAGCATCCAAAAATCGGTGTGCAACCTTAAGGTTCAACTCGTGATGCGGTGTGTAACAACACCCGATGATCGTCATACCAACATCAATTAGCAGACTATCATAACATCCCTCCTCAAAGTCAAGTATTGCCACCATCTGATCTCCATCGAAGAGTGTGTTATCCAAAAAAAGATCCCCGTGTAGCAGTCCTTTTGGAAGTGGGGCATTGATATGTGGTCTCATCAACTCCAACTCCGATTTTAGGGATACAACAAATGGATGCCTCGCAAACTCCGTGTCTTGAACCTCCTTGAAAAAAGGGAGCATTTGTGAGATGCCCATGGCGAAACAGGGAAGTCCAACGATTGGTGGAATGTGGTGTAGTTTTGCCAACGCCTCACCGAGTTGTGCTAAGGTATTTGGTGAAGATTGTGGTTGGTCCCCTTGCAGGAAAGGATAAAGTAGGACACTGCCGAATGTCTGATGTGTGAGTGGTTTCTGGTCTTTCGTTAGAATCGGGTACACTGTCGGATAGGCGTGTTTAGAAAGATGCTGCAGCAGGGAAATTTGCATTTTGAGTTCTGTTGGGTCTTTCTCATCGCAAATTTTTAGTAGGAATTCACCCTCTGTAGTTGTCAATTTGAAGTTGCTATTGCCAAACCCACCGGGAATATCCTTAAGTTTGAGTGGTGTCCCGATCGGATATTGCGCCACGATGTGTGCGAGTTCTGCAGGTGAAAGGGTTGTGTAACGTGCCATATCTTGTTCGACGCTGTATTACTGCTCTTGTGTCTGTTTCTCTTCGGCAGACTGCTCTAATTCTTGAAATTCTGGTGTGTTACGGATGAGATCGAATGCGGGTTCTGTTTTTGCAGCGGCAAGCGCTGCTCCGTCTACCCGAATCGCTTCACGCAACGAGGCAATAGAGAGTATTTTCTCTTCCTTATGTGAATAGGCAACAGCGAGGTTGTAATGTGCTTTTGCGAAATCAGCATCTAATTGGGCAGCGCGCTCCCAAGCTTGAATAGCCCTATCGAGTTCCCCTTGGTTTCCATAGATGACACCCAACGCGAAAAACGGCATTACCCATCCGGGTTCATTCTGAATTGCCAAGGTAAGCTCCGTAATAGCTTGCCCGAAATTGCCTTGCTCGGCGTATCCCATACCCCAGTTGTAGTGAGCGACAGCGACTTCGCTGGGTTCAGGCGCATCCGTGCTTTGTGAATAGGGAATGGGTTTCGTACCACACGCGGTAAGGCAGAGCATCAAGCCTATAATTGACAACAGTGCACCGAGGCGAGGCTTATTCAATTGGTATAGAAGCATCATATTTTCCCTCCATGTCTCTGTTATATTTTAGCAGAAATTGATATTGAAATCAAGATGTCCCTGCTTTTTCGACGTAAACGGCGTAGACCTTCGGATCTTCTGGACGGATTCCAGTGTAATTAAGCCGAATACGGATCGCACCGACTTGGTGTTCAACACGTTCTCTCTGTTTCCACCTAACCGTTTGGGATAACCCTGAGGTAAGAGGGAGGCAATCTTCGCCGGAATACCCTTCAAGCGGCTGGAAACGCTCGTTTAGGATGTCAACTGTAACTTGGCTGTACTCAGATAATCCTTCAACGTTCAAGGACACCGTACCAGCTTGTCCTTCAAGATTAATGGGTGCTGAAATCACGTGTGGAGGTTGCTCAGTTTTCCGAGTCATCTCTGCCGCCTGAAGGTAGCCGAGTCGATCGCGTTTCCACGTTGCAATCCGAACGCCGTTGCTGAGTTGTTCTGGCCAAGGCGCATACCAAAAAAGCGTTTCATCACCAACGTTTTCAAAGCCTTGTCCTTGCATGAGTGCAGCGTGTTTGAAATTCATCGGTGTTGGTAGATGTTCAAAGTCGTCCTCCGCTGCCTCTACGATCTGAAAATCGGGAACCGGTTCTCGATAATGGAGTGCGTCGTTACTGACGACTAAACCGAGATCCATTGTTACATGCCGCCGGTCATTGTTTTCGGGTCCGTGCCACTGTCCGTAGAAACCAAGAATCACATTTCCACGATTCCATAGTGCTGCACCGAGATGGACCTGCTCACCTTGATGAGCACCGTATTCAACAGGTCTCGGCGGGATGTTCCCTCTCCTGAAGCCCAAACATGAGGCTTCGATCCAGTGTTCAAAATCGTAAGAGGCGTACATTACCATCTGCCGCGTTGGACCTATGTGACTACCGCCGTGCGCACTTAGATAATAGCAACCGTTGAATTTCGTAAGACCGGACATTTCGCAAGATGGTGGATTCGGATGCCGCTCGGCTTCGTGCCATCGGAGTCCGTCTTCACTAAACATGACTGCGAATTTTGGGGAATATTTGGAGGTCTCAATAATGGCTTTGAACCGGCGCGCAGGATCCAGATCATCGGGTTCATAGTACACAACACATGCCTGAATATGATATTGTCCGCCTTGGATACCCACGAGATTGTTTCGGGTGGAACCGTTGTACGCCACCAGCCCAAGTTCTGGTTTCTCCCAGTTGTATCCATCTCGACTCTTTGCGAATAAGACGCGATGGTGCCAATGGTCATCCTCGCCCTGTCCCAAATACCACATCCAGAGTTCGTCGCCAACGCGATGGACAGAGCCATAATAGATGACGCGAGAACAGTCCGGTGTCCCCGGTGGACCGGGACGCACCACAATTCGGGTCCGATCAACTCCGGCTCTATAAGGCACAAGTTGCATACGAACACTGTGCTGGAACGGGAGACTATAGTCGTCAAAAGGGAACAACACGATCTGATCGGTGCTTACTTGTTCAGGGGTGTTTTTAATAATCATTTTTGTGGTTATAGGTTATAAGTTTTTAGTTGTTGGTTAAAGAAGCCGTCAGCTATCGGCTGTCAGTGGTCAGAAAGAATCGGGATTCACGAGAAAATCATTCTTTCAAGATTGCGGCGTAAACGAGTGGTTTGACCTTCTCGCTCAATTCGGAAAAAGGGATGTGCTGTGCGAGGGTGATCGCTACCAATTCATCTTTTGGTGAAATCCAGAATTCGGTGCTTGTTCCGCCGATCCAACCGTATTCACCGACTTGGGAAGCAGGTATCCAGTCTGTCTGTTGGACTCGAACCGAGACACCGAGTCCAAAACCGAGCCCCGCATAACGTGCCTCTGGCTTTTTGTCGAGCGGTATTAAATGCTCTGGCAGATGATTGCGTGTCATCAACTCAATGGACTCGGCTTTTATCAGCCGTTTTCCAGCAAGAGCACCTTTGCCTGTAAGCATCAGACAAAATCGGGTAAAATCGGCAGCGGTAGAGACCAAACCTCCACCAGCAGATAGGAACTTTGGCTTCCGCATAAAACTGGTTTTAGATGTATTACCCGTTCCACCTTCCGGTGCATCAATAGCCTGCAAACCCCTACTCGGCTTCGGACCGTACATGCCTGCGAGGCGGTCAACTTTCTCCATCGGCACATAAAATCCGGTGTCACACATGCCTAAAGGCTGAAAGATTCGCTCATCCAAAAACACATCAAAAGATTGACCGGAAGCCACTTCAATCAGTCTACCCAGAACATCTGCGGCGATGCTATAATGCCATTTCGATCCGGGTTGGTACAACAGCGAAATCTTACCGAGTCTCTCAACCATTTCCTGAAGATTGCACGCATGTAGGCGATGCAGCCCAACCTTGCGATAGGACTTATCAACAGCGGTTTGTCCTGCCATATATCGCGCAGCACCCGGCAATCCAGCTGTGTGCCGCATCAGATCTCGAACCGTCATTTCTCGATCGGCTTCTACCAGTGTGAGTAGCTTAGCATCAGCATCCTTGGCAACCTTCAATCCGCCTAATTCGGGCAGATAGACCGAAGCCGGGACATCAAGTTCCAGTTTACCTTCCTCACAGAGCATCATTACTGCCGTGGCAGCAATCGGCTTGGTCATTGAATAGATGCGGAAGATCGTATCTTTTTGCATCGGCTTATTCGCGGTAACATCCATCATGCCATAAGCCTCAAAATGTGCTATCTTGCCACGTCGCGCCACAACCGTGACTGTTCCAGCAAGTTGCTCTTCGTCAATAAACTGCCGTGTGACAGCGGAAATACGTTTAAGCCCTTCTGCCGATAGCCCTACGGCGTGAGGTGCTGCGGTAAGATTGGCGTTCAATTCTGAAGTGTTCATTTTTTTTATGGCAGATTTTAGAATTACTTAGACTCTGTGAGTTGGCGAGGTTGGAAACCTGCCAGCGGCGGTGGAACAGTTTCGCTGCGACTATTTAAGGATTTTGCTTTTAGGATACCACAAAGATGGTGGAATGTCACACTTTTTAAGTCAGTAGCCAGTGGTCAGCAATCAGCAGTCAGTAAAAAGGGTTATGAGTTATAGATTGTGGGTTATAAGTTAAGAGTCGGGATTCAGAGATCCCTCCTACAGAAGAGTTGAATGACCCTATTTTATGCAAGGTACACTTTAAGCTACACAAGCGAGTTCAGAATTGGGAGCAAGGCGCGCATGGTCGGAACATCTCGAAATATGAAGCCGAACTCCGAGAAATATGCAGATGCTGCGAGTGCCTCTGCAATAATCGGTTTCTTTTCTAACTCCCTAGAGACACCGAGAATAAGGGAGGCGTCAGTCTGTTCAGCAAGCGTGTTAAGTCTCGCAATGAGATGTCCTTGATGCCATGGATGGAAGAGTTCAATAGAAGTCTCAACCCCGCTTTTGTGAACGAGTTGATAATCAGGAAAACAATAGAAATCGCCTGTTAAAGGGAGGAATTGGCTTCCGGGAAGAATCTGCCAATCATCGGTTTTATTGCGGAGCATTGCCTGAAAAAGTTGAATATCTTCTGGGATGTAGGCAAGGAACTGCTGCGAAATCGGTTCGATACCACACGATTCATCAAGCAATAACCGAGACGGTTGCCTGTTCCGCAACTGGATTTCTGCGGTAATCTCCCACCTCGGTTGATGTAGCACGGCGACGAAGAAATTCGCTAAATTCATGCCGTACCGCTTTGTTTTGTAAAAGAGATTGAGTGGTCCGTCTACCGTAATCTGATAGAGTTCCTCTTCTTTCCGAATTGTGGATAGAAGTTGGTTGAATCTGAGGTATTTGAAGAGTTGACGGAGTTCAGCTGTCATAGAATCGGCGAGTTTTAGTGTGAGGGTGTTACAATGGAGGAGCAGCCCTTGCACTTGCGCGGCGTTGTAGCGGTGAAGTAGGCGTTCGGGGGAAAGGGTGTTGAATGTCAAAACGGGTTGATAACTTGGTAGATCCGCGTAGAGTTTATCTGTCAGTTCTCCATCGCCTATAGCGGCGATCTCTGGTTGCGATTCACCTGCTGTTATTTGGGACACTTTGCGCTGATAGTCTGTATAACCGTGAAACTGCTCCTGTGAAAGCAGGCGGCTCGTCTCCACGAAAAGTTTTTTCCGGAATGCAATTAGTTCTTGATTAGGAGCAGTGTCAAATTCGGTTCGGTCTAAGAGGAGTTTTTCAAACCCGCGTTTGACTATAGGTTCCCCTGGTGTACTATCAATAACATGCTTGCTGGATTCCAAAAGCGTTGCGCGTGGGATGTTTGGTGATTTTTCAAAAACGGCAATTAATTGGTCGGCGATTGCCAATAACTCGCTGTCGGTGGGTTCTATAAATTGCGGATGGATTTGCCCTTTCTGAATTTTGTAACGGATCAGATCTTTGGTAAGCATAGCGTTGTTTAACGGCACATAGTGTGTCTACTACTCAGAGTCCTGATAAGCGTTGTGCTGTCTGCGTCGCTTGTTGACAAAGTGTTCGCCTGTCTGTTTGGAAACAAGTTCGTAAAGTACGGCTTGTTTGCCTTCTCGTTTGCGGAGAATGCGTCCTAATCGCTGCACATGTTCTCGGACGCTCCCGCTTCCTGAAACAATAATGGCGACATTCGCTTCGGGGACATCTATCCCCTCGTTCAACACTTTCGAGGTGACCAATATAGAATAGGTGCCGTCTCGGAATCCATTTAAAAAATCGTTCCGTTCCTCAAGCTTAGTCTGATGGGTTAGCACGGGTAAAAAGAAACGTTCACCAAGTTGATAGGCGGTATCGTTATCCTGCGTGAAGATGAGAATCCTGTCGCCGCGGTGCCTCTGAATCAACTTCCACACCCACTCCTGTTTTGCAGTGGATGCAAAACTGAGCTGTTTTTGGGTGAGATATGCCTTGAAGGCTGCGCGTCCTTCCTCGGTTTGTGAGGTCTTCCAGAGGAATAGATGCCACCCGCGCGGTGTGCCCATATTGATTTTCGCCTGTTTGAGGAAGTTTAAGTAGGTACGGCGGGCTTCGTTGTACTGGATCCGTTCGGTGTCTTCCATCTCAACGGCTATTGTCACAACACGGTACTTGGAGAGCATTTTTCCAGAGAGTTCCTGTACCTTCGCTTCATAACAACATTCACCAACGAGTGCGTAAAGTCGACTCTCTTTTCCATCGACGCGTTCGGGTGTGGCTGTTAACCCCAAGCGAAAAGGGGCGATGCTGCTGATTGCGGCGTATTGATACTGTCCGCCGGGTAAGTGGTGGCATTCGTCGAAAATAGCGAAACCGAACCGATTTCCGTAGTGAGGCGCATGCATGATAGCGGACTGGTAAGTTGTCACAGTGAGATCTCGCAAGTCGTGATGACCGCCACCGTAAAGCCCTACCTCTTGTCCGAAGTGTTCCTTCAACACGGCGGACCACTGGTGCATTAAATCAATTGTCGGGACATGCACGAGTGTAGGGCGTTGTGTATCTGCGATGAGCAGAATTGCGATGAAGGTTTTTCCTGCGCCTGTAGGGAGGCTCACCACACCGCGCTTGCCGTTAGCATGCCATGCGTCAATTGCCTCAGTCTGATAGGAATAGGGTAACATCTCTTTTTGGAGCGTGAAAGGTTCGGTTGTGAATTGTCGTGCTGTATCCTGATAGGAGATGTCGTGTGCGCGTAAATGTGAAACGATGTGTCGATAACGGTAGGCGGGTGCTCGGAAGGTGAGCGTACGTTCATCCCAACAGAGGTCCTGCAGCTGCGATTCGAGTGCTTTTGGAACGTTTTGTAAGATGAGTGTGCCTTTGTCGAAGTTGATTTTTAATGGCGTGGACATAATATTCGGTTAACGTTTTGCGTTGGGATCTCTTCAGCATCTGTTAATGTCTCTATTATACCAATATCCAGCAGAAAATCAAGTCTTTTAGGGTTATCTATTTTTTACGAGATATGGGGTGAAAAGTTACACGATATATGATAAGAACGTTAGCACCTGTAAATCCAAACCAAAATCGAAAATTAAATTACCTCAAAACTTTTTAACAAATCTTGATTTTCTTATTCTATACTACTGGGTCAAAACAACATATCTGAGAATAAAAACCACAACGGAATAGAACCTCTCGGACTCGCTCCGTATCTTCCATCTTAACCACTTAGGAGTAGGAACTCCTCTTTTTGAAGTAGGGATTTGGCTGGGAATGGGTGTTGTATCCTGATATGAGATATTGTGCGCGTACAGATACAAGATGATATGCTAATATAGGCAGCGGAGTGCTCGGAAGGTGAACTGCGTTTATTCCGATGAAAGTTTGGTAATTGGTTTGTAGCACTTTTGGAATGTTCTATAGAATGAGGATACCTTTGCAGAAGTTAATTTTAGCAAGGCAATAACCTGTTTTTTATTCCTTAACGCTTTTTGGGGATAATACTATTGAGTGGAAATGAACTTTCTAATCCTCTCTATAACGATTTGCGGGTCATCCTGTGTAGGCAAGAACTGCGAATCTACAATTCCCATTGATTTTAGCCATGTTTGCCAATATTCTTTAACAATTTCCAAATCAAGCATATGCCGATGTGCAATTTCGACCATCAAAAACTTTACACTATAATCGCTGAAATCTTTTCCGATTTCCAATAAGCCATGTCCTTCGGCATGAAATTTCGATTTCCAGTTTGCGGTTTCTCGCAAGTTGGCAATTTGACGATAGGAAATATAGGTTCTCTTGGGTCGTTCGATTTGAATATTGTGGTTGAAATCAAGATAACCATCGGAAAGACAAATGATATAGTTATGTGCTTCCGGTTTTAGGTAAACTTCCGCGCTGTCTCGAAACCAACTCCAAATATCTGATCCGGTGAATTGATCTTGTTTATTAACGTATTGGTACAACTCACCGATTGCTCCGAGGAGATTCGTTTTCATCTTTTTAAATTCTGGTGCTCCACCAGCCCTTTGCTTACGTGTCCGCCATATTTTGAGGTTCGCCAACGTTTTCTGTGAAATTGCAGGAACCCCCGGTTGTTCAGGAACCACAAAAGCGATTGTGTCTTTGGAACCAATATACAGACTTGGACGCACAAATTTTTCCTCAAAAATATTCACAATACTTTCGGTAATCTTAATGTCCTTTCCAATTTGGTGAGGATTTCTCGCTTTAGAAATACGGTCGGAGGTATCAACGATAACAATGATATTTGCCGATTTCGTAGGTAATGGTTGTGATGACAGGTTCTTGGCATCTGATTTGTCGCTCGTGCACCCTACCATTAGTACCAAAATAGTAATAACAATTAAACACACAAAAATTCCATTTCTTTTTTCCATACACGACTCCTTTAAAAACAGTGTAAGAGTCATCCTTATAGCAGAATAATATTACGGTTGGGGAGAGTAATCTGGTACTCCCTGATAATAATAGTCAAGTGTCTCTTTTGCAACTTGCTTAATTCTGTCAATTTCGGCTGACACATCAGATATTCCATCTCCACTATGAGCAACAAAGCGACACCATCCGTTTAAAAATTGGTTAATCTGTAATTCCATTTTATTGCGATTAACTACCCGTTTGTTTCTATGCCTAAACAATTCTTGAATTTCTGTTTGCACTTTTTCAATTTTCTGCTGGATGGCTTTGCTTCTATTAGTGAGTTTTTCAATTTCGCCCTGCGCGTTCTCCATTTCGGCTTTCAATACAACAATTTGGGTTTCAATCGGTGTTCTGATAGCTTTCAAAATTTTCTGTTGAACGATTTTACACTTCTCCTTGAGCTGTTTAATCTCATCCTGCGCGCTCTCCATTCCGGCTTTTAATACGGCAATACGTGCCTCGCGTTGAGTCTTCTCATTTTTTATTTCCATCTCGCGCAGATCCCCGTCCTTGGATTCCTCTTGGATGGGAGTTACCATCTTCCATCGCTGATTCATCACATGATAGATAATACTCACCAACAACGAAACGACAAAACCACAAAAAATAACCGTCCACATATTAAGGTCATTAAGCCTGAAACTCCATTGACCCGTTTCTTGACCCATGAGAACCTTAGCCTGATGTATTTTTTGTGAAATCTGAATTGCAAGTATACCATCAAATATGAGCGTGAGAACTGCCAATAGAAGTGCTATCAGATACATCCATTTTCCTCGCTCCCAGAAATAGTCGAGGGCTATTGCAAAGGCTAAAAAGACAAATGGAAACATAATGACGAATAGATTCCATTCACCTTGAAAAGCTTTGAATAATGCCCTTGGGTTAACAACATCATTAACTCCAGCATAAGTACCCTGACTCAGTTGTGCTTGGATTGCCTCTGTATTTAAAAAGAAGGCTTTATCAACAGCGGAGGCATAGAAGATGAAGAGATAAGTCGCGAGCAAAACGAAGAAAACGGTAGAAAGTATAGCAGTGGTGAGGCTAATCCCAAAAAACGTATGTTTAGCAGGTCGAGCACCATCAGAACCAATTTCCACAACAACAGGATTTAATTCCGTTTCAGTTGGACTTTGTAATTCAACCTCAAGGCCTGCAAGTTCTTCTTTTTTACGCGCCACTACTTGGTTCTTTTCATTAATTGCTTGTGCTAAATCAGTCTCTTCCTGAATCAAATTGTTGATTTCTTCTTTAAACGGCTTTATAACTGGAGTTTCCGGTATATGATCAACATCCGTGAGATTAAATAGTTTAGGTTCAGAATTGTCAGATACAACTTCAGGAGGAGGAGTTTCTGATTCCGTTACCGTGAGTGCGTTCAATTGAACTTCAAGCCCTGCCAATTCTTGTTTTTTTTCAGCGAATTCTTGAGAACGCTCTTCAACTTCCTGTTCACATTCGCGCCTTTGTACCTCCAATTCAACCACCTCTTCACGCAAATAATTGATTTGTTGTTCAACTTCGTCGCGAGTAGAGTCAATTTCCAATTCCTCATTATGGATAATTCGTTTAATGTGTTGCGGTACACACTCAGCGATGCCTTGATGGTTTGCTGCCCAATAGAAGCCGTTTTGCTCGCTATAGTAAGTCTCATGACCATTCAGGTTGACATCAACCATATTGTCCCTATATTCGTTTTGCAAAGACCTATCCTCGATATATTCAACTCTTGGTTTTGGTGGTGTTCCTACTGTAATTGGTTCAACAAGTTCTCCATTAATTTCCATTCTAGCAGGCTCTTTATCATCAAGATCATCCTTTATAGATTCGTTAAGCTTGGGTCGAAAGAGCCCGCCAAAAAAATCTAACACACGAGTTACAAGGTGCTGTCTGTCTTTCACAATCCGCTTCTCAAATTCAGAGCGTGTAACTATCTCTCTAAACCGATTTTTCCCTAGATTTTCGTAGAAATTCCATGAGTCAGGTTCTATCCCATTGGCGAATATTCCCAAAGATGTGTCCGTTGCACTGAGGTAGGACTTCAGTTGATTGATTCCATTTCCCTCTACACCTAGACGTTTGCATTCTGCAATGACGATGAGATCGCCTTTATTATCAACAAGCACAACATCGGCTCTGCGATTATCAGAGCCCATCTGAACTGGATATTCAGTATCTCTAGAAAATTTTTGGAATTTAGGTTGAGAGAAATATCGTTGAACTTCTTTAACTACTATTCCTTCAGGGGTCATAAAGTTTTCCGCGGATTTTGTGTTTAGGACGTGGGGCAAGCTTAGATAAAAAAGTCGTAATAAACCTAATTATATTATATTTTCCGTCTAAATGTCAAGTAGAAAATCTTGGAAAATTAGGAGTATTACTCAACGCGAAATTTATTCAAAATAGGGATGCCTTTTTGCTGTTCCAAATCAAACAAGATGTGAAAAATCTTGATTTTCTAATGGCACTGTGCTAAAATAGGCGTATTTTAGACGTAAAAATTACAGAGAGGAAGAGAATCCGTGCCTAAACTTATAATCATGCCGCCACAGAACGCGGAATCACACGAATGGGCTGAACGCCTGCAAAACGAATTGCCCGTATATACTGTTGTCTTGCCAGAGACAGACGAAGCGGTAGCGGAACACCTCGCCGATGCTGACGCTGTCTATGGTTGGGTGTCGCCGGAACAACTACCGTTGGCGAAAAACCTACAATGGTTACAGAACCCCGCCGCCGGTCCGTTCCCTGGCTTCTATTATCCCGCATTGATAGAACATCCAGTTGTTGCTTGTAACCCACGCGGTATCTACAACGACCATATTGCTCAGCATATCATGATGTTTGTGCTTGCGCTTTCACGTGGGTTGCCTTATTACATGGATGCACAACACGAAGGCGTCTGGGATAAGGACGCACGCAAAAATTATGTAGATCTCGCAGAGGCGACAGCGTTGATCGTCGGTGTCGGTGGTATCGGACATGAAACCGCACGACTCTGTAATGAATTCGGGATGAAGGTAATTGGTGTTGACCCCAGATGGGAATATGAGGTGCCTTTTGCCGAAAAACATGAACCTACGGCATTAGACTCGCTACTTCCGCGTGCTGACTTTGTGATAACCACAACACCGCACACACCTGACACAGAAGGGATGTGGCATAAGGATCGCTTTGCCTTGATGAAAAACACGGCGTATTTTATTAATATAGGACGTGGTAAGACGACAAAACTTTCTGATCTTGTTGATGCACTTGAACAGGGTATTATTGCCGGATGTGGCTTGGATGTGTTTGAAGTTGAGCCGTTACCTGCGGATAATCGATTATGGCAGTTGCCCAATGTGTTAATAACACCACATATCGCTGTGAAAGACGCTGAGAACCTCCTGGAACGGCGTTTTGGTATTCTCTTGGAAAATGCACGTAGATTCGCTGCAGGTGAGCCGTTGCAGAACGTGGTCAATAAGGCAGCGTGGTATTAGAAAAGTAAAACCATCCCCTAACACTATAGGTGTGAGAACGTGTTCGGTTTTTCTAAATCTTTACTTCTGTTGAAACAACATTCCCATAGAGTATTACAAAGGAAATAGGCTCAATGAAATTGAGAAGGGTGACTTCTTTTTTAATCACTGTATTGACCCTGTTATTCATCAACCTAACACCAAGTTTTGTGCAATCATCGCCGGAGTCGGACTTACCTGAAGGTGCAATTGCCCGTCTAAATGCTCACCTGGGCAAAGCAGCAGCCCCCTTCTACGATCGTATCTATAGTGTTGCGTATAGTCCGGATGGTAAGACGCTCGCCAGTGGGCATTCGGATACATTCATTGCTGGGAAGTCCGAAGGAGGCAAGATATGTTTATGGGATACGGACAACTACACCCTCAAAAATGTCTTCACGGGAAGCTCCCCACCTGTTGTCTGGAGTGTTACATATAGTCCAGATGGCAAGACACTCGCAAGTGGGAGCTGGTACGGGACGGTGCATTTATGGGATGTGGGCAGCGGTACCGTCAAACACATCATCACAGATATCGACGATGATGAGGACATTATCTATAGTGTTGTGTATAGTCCCGATGGAGGGACACTCGCAGGTGGAAGGACCGACTATACCGTGAGTTTATGGGATACGGATAGCTTCATTCTGAAAGATATCCTCAAGGGACATACCGGCTATGTCCATAGCGTTGTGTATAGTCCCGATGGAGGGACACTCGCAAGTGGGGCAGGTTATCCGAAAGATAGCACTGTACGTTTATGGGGTGCCGACAGCGGAACCCTCAAACACACCCTCACAACACACACCAGCAGTGTTCTCGAAGTTGCGTATAGTCCGGATGGTAAGATGCTCGCCAGCGGGAGTTTGGACGGCACTATCCGTATATGGGATGTAGAGGCGGGCGTTGAAAAACATGTTCTCATTGGAGATACGTGGTCTATTTTTAGCGTGAGTTTCAGCCCCGATGGAAAAACACTAGCGAGCGGTGGAAATGGGCTTAAACCTGGACATAATGATTACCTCGTCCATCTATGGGATGTAGAGACGGGCACTAAAAAACATACTTTTGTTGGACATACGGATAAGGTCTATAGCGTCCGTTTCAGTCCGGATGGAGAAACACTGGCGAGCGGTAGTTGGGACGGAACAGTGTTGTTGTGGAAATTAGTGCTCCCTGCCACCCCTAATGACCCAACGGCGGTTGAGGAACCTCATTTAGTTGGAGATGTCAATGAAGATGGCATCGTGAACATTCAAGATCTGGTCCTCGTTGCAGGAAACTTCGGAAAAACGGGAGAGAATGCCGCGGATGTCAACGGGGATGGTGTTGTCGATATTAGAGATCTTGTCAAGGTAGCTGGTGTCTTCAGTACCCTGTGACCGCGCCTTAAATACCTTTAGTCCTTTCAAAATTCGGTTTGACCCTACAGATGAATTAATGCTATAATCAATGTGAGTTGAAAATAAAAAGGTAGGGAATCAACGCCGAATGCGCGTATTGCCTCGCAGTGAAAGTCGGCGAGGTTGAGGCGAAACCAAATACCAACACCCCGATTATTTATAGGGATATTCTGATTTTCAAGTAACGATTGGTGGAAATAGAGATAGCGAAACCCAACATCTTACTTTTATGGATTCACGTTACAATAGATATTTTTTCGGAGCTTAAGCAGCAATATGACAACAACTAAACAGCATCTTCTAAATGATGAAGATATCCGCCATTTTATTGTCAACGGGTATGTGAATGTCACTGCTGACATGCCGACGCACATCCACGAGACTATCTATGACAAAACGGATGAACTTTTCGCTGGTGCGGCGGATTTCCGAGGTGATAGACAACATAACCCGCTTAATAACATTTTACCGTTGGTGCCGGAACTCCAGGTAGTCCTGGAGTCGCCAGAAGTACGAGGCGCGCTTACCAGTATTTTGGGAAATGGGTATGTTATGCACCCGCATCGGCATTGCCATCCGAATTTTGCTGGAAGCGCACCGAGTGGAAAAGAGAACGGTGAGGAACGGTTGATGATGCCGCTCCACAAAGATGGACACGCTGGTGGAAAGCGACCACGGCATCGAACACAGCGTTGGGCAACCCTCTTTTATTATCCGCAGCCCTGTCTCGCTGAGCAGGGACCGACGTGTATCATCCCGGGGACGCAATACATTCGAGAATTTATGCTGGACGACAATCGTCAGCGGCATGAGATACATGCGGAAGGCGGAAATGGGACGAGACTACTTTCTGAGAATTTTCTGAATCGAAACGTGGTCCCGATGTCTGGTGAACTCGGTACGGTGTGGATCATGCACTTCGACATGGTACACTCATTCTTTCAGAACTACATCCCACTGAACCGCTACGGGATGAAATTCGTTTTTATGCGTACAGAACAGCCCACAGCTCCATCGTGGAATAGCGAGGACTCAATCTGGCAACCCCCTGAAATCAATCATGTTCCGTACGATGCCGAGATCCTCTGGACCTATATGTGGAATTGGATGTCTGGAAAGACAAATTTGTATGAAACCGACCATCCGAATACTGAAATGAGCATAGCATCGGCAGTTGAAGCACTAAAAAAAGACCATCCAAATGCGCGCATGAAAGCTGCTAACGAATTAGGCTTTATGCGGACAGATGCCGCTCAGACTGTTCCTGCACTCGTTGATGCACTCGAAGATAGTTATGAACCTGTGCGGCGGAACGCCATCTATGCCCTCGGTGCGATTGGTAAATCCGCCGTTGAACCGCTTATCGACGCTCTTGACTCAGAAAAAGAGGCGTTTGATATGGAGCCGATTCTCCATATCTGTGATGCAGCACATGGTCTCGCTGCAATCGGTGCAGCGGCTGTGCCTGCGCTCATAACGGCACTGGAAGACGAGCGCGAGAATGTTCGTGCTTCAGCGGCTTATGCATTAGGTGAAATGGGTCCGGTTGCAGCTGAGGCGGTTGATGGACTCATTGCGTTGTTAACGGATGAATCGGAGGAAGTGCGGCGGCATGCGACCTCGGCGTTGGGTATGATTAAGGTGCCGGTATCAAAGACTGTCCCCGCGTTGGTGCAAATTCTGGAAGATCGTGAAGATACGGATTTAGCATTTTTCGCGGCTCAGGCATTGACTCGTATTGGACCGGATGCAACCGAAGCCGTCCCAGTACTGCGTGAAGCACTGATGAGCGAGTCGGCTTATGTGCGTGGCTTCTCCTCGGAGGCGTTGGGTCGGATTGGCACCGCTGAAGCACTGCAGGCACTCGTGCCATTCCTGCGGACAGCGCGTTGGTTTAATTACGTCAAGAAGAGCATGCCTGCTTTCAGCATTGAACTGAAGGAAGTAGCATCTGCCCCGAATGACGCGGATTCACTTATGAAACTGATTTCGGAGTGGGCAAAACAGAAGGACATTCCGTTGCCGAAAACGGAGGAGATATCACAGGATTCCGATACGCAATTCCAAGTGACCTTCAGCGATGGTAGACGGGTGACAGCGAGGGTTGAGGGTGGAACGTTAAACCTCTATCACAGAACGCGTGTGGAGGCTGGGTTTAAAGAATATCGGTAGGAATCTGAAAATATTTTTTACTGTAATAGAGGCGGGGTTTGATCCCCGCCTTAATTTGTGACATGGGTTTTAATCTTCGAAGAAAACGACCTTCGCTTGCTGCTCGCTTTGGCTGTATTACTGGTCCATCGGTGGATCCTCATTCTGTACCTCGGGGACCTCTGGAGGTTCTATCACTCGTACTACTATTCGTATCGGTGGATCCCCATTCGGCGGCTGAACTACAGCCTCAATAACCTCTGGAGGTACTACGACTCGTACCTGCGGTGGATCCTCATTCGGTGGCACAACTATAACCTCGATATCCTCTGGAGGTACTACGACTCGTACCTGCGGTGGATCCTCATTCGGTGGCACAACCATATCTTCGGGAGGTACGACTAACGGATTATCCACGACCGACGACTCATTTATTTCAGTGGGTCGTCCCATATCCTCCGACGGATCTGGTGATATAAGGTTTGTATCGCTTCCACAACTTAGCAGAGCGATCAGAGCAGTGAGCATAACTAAGTATTTCATGACACTCTCCTTTGTTGATCGGTAATTTCATTGTTCGGGTAGGGTGGTATGAGTCTAGGCTTCACATCGTTTGTTCAACGTCAATAACAAACAAAACTATCATAATATTTGGTGTAGCTGAATAGCTCAGTTCTTCAAATATTTTGTCCCATTCCTAAAGTCGCGGCACGTAAGATAATTCGGTCCTCAGTCCAATTATCGCGATACCATGTACACGCCTCAAAGGTATCATTGAGTGCGTCCATGCGCTGTTTTAACATTGCTCGAAATCGCTCTCGGAGTTCCGCTGATGCTGGCTCATCAATCAAATTACGGGTTTGGAATGGATCGGCAACGTTATCGAAAAGTTTTTCACTTCCGTCTGGACGGTGAACAGCGTAAGTATGCTGCTTGGTGCGAAGGGCTCGCCACTCATAACCGTCTTCCCATTTCGCCGTACATCCCATCCCTTGCATAAAGGCTGCATCGGGTTCATGAGTCGGTTGATCAAAGGCAGCACGGCTTAAATCTGTGCCTTCAACATCGGCTGGAACCGGCAGATCCATCATCGACAGCAACGTCGGCATGATGTCAGGTGTATTCAGGCATGCATCTGAAACGTGTCCATCTGGAATTTGTCCCTGCCACCGAACAAGAAATGGAACACGTACCGCCTCTTCATAAAAGATATTCTTCGCACGACGTCCTTGTGCCCCGAACATCTCCCCGTGATCAGAGGTAAAGACGAAGATTGTGTCGTCGCGTAATCCCAAATCATCAATAGCACGCAACAAACGCCCGATATTCCAATCCAGATTGGCAGTCATCGCATAATAGACGCGCATCCACTCAGGGAGTTTGGAGCGTTCTGCGGGAGACATAATTGCCCATGTATCGCCATAAGGATCGTTTTCGGGTCGGTAGTTTGGCGGCAAATCGAAATCAACATCTCGGAACATCTCATAATCCGCTGCTGGAACATTGTCTGGTGTCCACGGATCGTGTGGTGTTCCGATTGAGAGAAAAAGTGCAAAAGGGTCTTCTGCTATTGATGCTCGTTGTAGGTAGTCAATTGCCAAATCAGTTTGTCCGTCCGGTTCATATCCGGGAAGCACAATTTTCTCAGGTGAGTCCTTGTGATAATATGCGTCAAAATAGAGATGATGAAAATTGTACGCCGACCACTCTCCATCAAAACCGAGTCGATGTTGCCCCGGTGGGATGTAAGAGTTCCTCGGATCATCATGTCTTCCCAATTGATTTGCCCACAGATGCCATTTCCCGATGTAGTTTGTCTGGTAACCGTTGCGATGTAGAACATGTCCGAAACAGTCATGATTCGTGTTCATTCTGAGTTCATTAATCGCCATGCCGGTGCTACTGGCGTATTTTCCGGTGAAGAGCGAAGCACGATAGGGTGCACACATCGGGCTGCCAGAAACGGCGTTGCAGAAACTCGCACCTTCTGTTGCAAACTGGTCAATATTGGGTGTCCGTGCGCGGGTATCTCCAGCATAGCCGCACGACTGGTAACGGAGTTGATCGGCGAAAACATAGACGAGATTGGGTCGTTTTTCGATTGAACGAGACATTAATATACTCCACTTCAAGAATTAGGCGGCTTTCTCCATTGCCCTTCAGTGACCTGATCCACCAGAATACGGGCTTTTTGGCTCGCCCGAACCTGCCTTTCGATTTCAATAGGATCCCACTCTGCCAACAGTTGCGCTTCAAGTTCTCGGCAAATCGCCTGATATACTTCGTCATTGGCGAGATTCTGAAATTCATCCGGATCCTCAGAGATGTCGTAAAGTTCTGGAGGATCACCGAGGCTATAGTTGAATTTGTAACGTCCCTTCCGCAGCATTGCCATTGGTCGTTCAACACCGTGCGCGAGGTATTCGGAAAAGGCGAGATCCTTCCAATCATTTGCGGCACCTTGCATCAAAGGCAGCAGACTTTCGCCATCAAGTTGGCTTAAGGGCAGCGCACCTGCGATATCAACGAGGGTTGCTGTTAAATCCACGAGTGAAACGACTTCATCAATACGTTTGCCTGCAGATAACCTATCGGGAAACATAACTTGTAGTGGGACACGAGCGGATGCCTCATAGAAGTTCGATTTGCGCCACATCCCGTGCTCACCGTTCATCTCACCGTGGTCGCTGGTATAGATAACAACGGTATTTTCTAACTGTCCAGTCTCGTCAAGCGTCTTGAGCAGTCTGCCAATCTTTTCATCGAGATACGTAATCAACCCATAATAACCGGCTCTCCCTCGGCGGACAAGTTCTTCAGGAAAATCAACACATCCAAACATGCGTCGCATGCGTTGATAGACAGGGTGCTGGTTTTCAAGGTGTCCATCCGGAATGTTGGGAAGATCAATCTCTTCAAGTGGATAGAGGTCCCAAAACTGCTGTGGTACGACAAGTGGAAAATGCGGTGCGATAAATGAAACGTTGATTGCCCACGGCTGTTCCTTCCGAATTGGATCTCGAAGATACACTAAAGCCTCTGTTTCTACGAGGTCGTCTATCTCGATCTCCTCTGTTGTTCCTGGACCGGCTTGTGCGAGTCCTTGCCATGGACGTGGTGCTGTGGGTGTGCCGTTATCCCAATCCGTAAGTGCATGCTGTCGTTCCGCGTGCAAATCACGAGCAAGTTGGGCGCGGAATCCGTGGAGTTGGTCCATCCCACCGAAGTGCTGTTTTCCAGAGAGGACGACATCGTAGCCTGCTGCCCGAAGGAGGTGTGCCCACGTGACTTCATCGGATGCTAAAGGTGTAGCATTATCCCATGCACGGATGTGATGGATGTACTTGCCGGTCATAAATGACATTCGCGAGGGCATACAAAGGGGTGAGTTGCAGTAAGCATTCGTGAAGGTGACACCGTCTTCAGCGAGTCTGTCCATGTATGGAGTTTGGACGAAGGGGTGTCCGTAGGGACCGCTGTACATCGGTGCGTGTTCATCGGACATGATGACGAGGAGATTGGGTTGTTGTTTTGAAGGCATGGTGTTCTTATATCAAGTGAAGATCCTCAATTTCCTCTAAGATACCACCTCACTTACACCTTGTCAAGAGAAAACCACTTTAACTTTTTTGGGCAGAGCCGGTTGTTTTCAGCAATATCAGCACTTGGCAGACTCTCATGAAGACTCAAAAGCACTTGACGCAGGTCGTAAATCCTGATAAAATTTACAATAGGTTTACGAAATCTCCGAGCGTTACTTTGTTAACGAACTCAGTGCATTGCGAAAAGTGAGGAAAACTGTGTCAGTTATAACAACAAAAAAATGGGTTCTTAATACTATCAATAAATTATCTGCCTCTGATATCGAAGAATTGAAGCGATACTTAGAATATCTCGTCCGGAAATCGCAAATTCCAACAAGAAACTTAGGAAATCCGAAAGATTTGCCAAAAATTGAACAAAAAGGTCAACCCAGACAAATTTTAGCAGCTATCAACAAATCGCATCATGTGACAACGGAAGATGCAAAGGCACTGCTACACTCAATTAAAGAAGGGGAGATCCCAATTCGTTTTGATTCCGATTTTGATAAGTCGGAAAGTGATAGTTAATGGACTATCTCCTAGAAACATCTACGTGTAGCTTTTTAATGGCGCACGCCCCTCACGTTACTGCTCATTTCGATTCACTGTCCGATCTCAACGACTACCTCATCTCACCCCTAAATTAGACTTAAAGGAAATAGCATGGCTGAAACCAGACCTAATATTTTATTTATTACCAGCGATCAGCAACATTGGAACACCTTGGGATGCCTCAATCCTGAAATCCAGACACCACACTTGGACGCACTGGCACAGCAAGGCACACTCTTCAACAGAGCCTATTGCCCGAACCCTACCTGCACACCGACACGCGCCTCTATCATTACTGGAAAGTATCCGAGTCAACACGGTGCTTGGTCCCTTGGGACAAAACTCTCTGAAGACGAGCATACTGTGGGTGAAGATTTTATGGACGCAGGCTATCGTACTGCGCTTGTCGGAAAAGCACATTTTCAACCGCTGCACGGAACTGATGAATTCCCGTCTCTTGAATCTTACCCGGTTCTTCAAGCTTTGGACTTTTGGCGAAGTTTCAATGAGCCGTTTTATGGGTTTGAACATGTCGAATTGGCGCGCAATCACGCTGACGAAGCACATGTCGGACAGCACTACGCAATCTGGATGGAAGAGAAGGGTCTCACCAATTGGCGGGACTATTTCGCACCGCCGACAGGGAACGCCCGCGGGCAGTATCGAAAGTGGCCGATTCCAGAAGAATACCACTACGATACATGGATCGCTGAACGTACCAATGCTCTCATGGAAAGGTATCAGCAGAACGATGAGAACTTTTTCCTATGGGCGAGTTTCTTTGATCCGCACCCGAAATATCTTGTCCCAGAACCGTGGGATACGATGTATGACCCGGCAGAATTGACGGTGCCTTCTGTAACGGAAGGGGAGCATGACAATAATCCACTGCATTTCCAATTAACGCAACAAGAGAATCCAGATTTTTCCGCTTGGCGCGAAAGCGGTAAAGGGGTTCACGGATTCAATTCACATTTACGGGATCGGGATGAACTCGCCAAAGACATCGCTGTTTATTACGGTATGGTGAGCCTGATGGATAAGTACATTGGAAATATCTTGGCGAAACTTGATGAACTCGGATTGGCGGATAACACGCTGGTTGTATTCACTTCCGATCATGGACACTTTTATGGACAGCACGGACTCGTCGCAAAAGGAGCATTCCATTACGAAGATGTCATACGCGTTCCGTTTATCGTGCGGCATCCGGGAGTTGTGCCTGCTGGGAGACATTCGGATGCGTTGCAAACGTTGGTAGATTTAGCTCCCTCATTCCTGAGTACCACAGGTATTGATATTCCTCGTCGGATGACGGGTGTAGATCAGACCCAAGTCTGGTCTGGGCAAGAAGAAGAGGCACGCGATCATATCATCGTCGAAAACCGTCATGAGCCGACCACGGTGCATGTTAAAACTTATGTTAATGACCGCTATAAATTGACCGTCTATTACAACCGAGACTACGGTGAGTTGTTCGATTTACAGGAGGATCCTGGGGAAGTCAATAACTTGTGGAATTCGGCTGA
Organism: Candidatus Poribacteria bacterium; assembly: GCA_958295815.1. Classification (GTDB taxonomy): domain Bacteria; phylum Poribacteria; class WGA-4E; order WGA-4E; family WGA-3G; genus WGA-3G. The sequence continues at coordinate 4,874,994 of OY282374.1, forward strand.
GCATGCCGAGTTGAAGGCGGATTTGGTTATGAAGTTGCTGTTTGCTGAGATGGGGAATGAACCGCTGTGGATGCCAAGGACTTCAGGGGCATAAAGAAATCGGGGTTACAAACCCCTCCCACAAGGACAGTTCTCTCGAATCAGGGTACAAACCCCTCCCATAAGGACAGTTCTCTCATATCGGCGTTGCAAACCCCTCCCACAAGGACAGTTCCCTGACTCTATGCTTTAAATCAATAACGCCGTTTCCAGTGCCAACTGTCGCTTCCCGAGATGAGTGGACGGATGTCTTCTGGCAATGTCTCAACAAATTCGGGGCTGACTTCGTTACCGGGCCATTCCCGCACCATTGGTGGTGTATAGCCGGAGATAAGGATAACTCGCTCTTTGTCGCTACGGATAGCAGTGGTACTGTGAATCAACGCTTCGGCAAAAAGCAGGACAGAACCGGCTGATGCTTCAACTTGATAGATGAGTTTGTCATCAGACAATGCTGCTTCGATCATCTCGCTATGATCCCAAGTTAGTCGGTGGCTGCCGGGAATGACGCACGTCCCGCCATCGTCGGGACCGACATCGGTGAGGTAGGCGAGCGTCTTTACAAAGATGCAGTGGAACTTGTTTTGTTCTATATAGGTGCCCCAGCCGTGTTGTGTCCCACGGTGAAAACCAGTTGGATTATAACGGCGTTTGTGGAGTTCATCAAGTGGTGTCTCTGGATTCCTCTTATTAATGATTGCTTCGGTCTCTTCAAGACGGACGGCACCGCCCACGACTTCCTCGACGAGTGGCACAAGTTGTGGATGCGCAGCGTATCCCAATAGTGCCGGGTCATATTCAACAAGGTTGCCGAAAAGCACATGGTGTTCACCGGGACCCCGTGCATAGACGCGTTTAGCACCCAGATCTTCGTCGGTTTTCATTCTATAGAGAGCGTCTTTCATACGCTGAATTTCATCGTCGTTTAGGACGTTCTCCAATAGGACAAAGCCGTAGATGTCGAAGTGTAGTCGTTGCGCCGGTGTTAGGCAAACTGTTTCACCGTTTTTCATCTGCTACCTCCAAGATCAAGAATTCCTCTTACAATCCGCTTTTAATCTGTCCCCAAACCGTAGTGAGTTTGTCGGCTGGGTCAACGGCAAGGTCGAGTGGATCTGCGCCCTCATAGACGAGTAAATCATCAAAGTAAGCTGGCGATGTCATTCCCCACACATAGAAAGCAAACCATTTGGCGGTCGGAGCAAGTGCGGGATTCCGAAAGGGAAGTCCTTTTTCTGCTTTGGCACCCAAGGCATCGTCTCTACTGTCCCCTGAGGCGAAGTCAAATTCGCTTTTGCCGACGTCGGCGACGATGCGAACGTACCTCCATGTATCGGTTTCAAAGTCACCCATGGGTTGCCACGCCGCTCCATCGTAGAGTCGAACCATATCTGCATCCCAGTTGATATAAGTGCAACCGTTATTTTCGCCGATGTTATCAGCAGAAGCGACTTTAATGTTGAGGGAGCGTCCCCCACCTTCAACATAAATCCAGAATTCAACGGAGATGAGTGGATTATCAGTTTCTATGGGTATGCCAAGGCCGTCTCCATCAGCACCGCCTAAGATAGCAAGTGCCTGTTTGTCGGTTTTGACGGTGTCCTTAGTAACTTCAAAGTCCCCACCGACTGTCTCCCAGTCGTCGGGTGGGTTGCCTACAGCGAATTCTTCAAATCCAGTCTGAACGAAAACCACCTGTGCAGTTGTAATTTGCACAATAACGAAGCTCAAAGCAATAACTAACAGTGAATATTTGAAAAAGGTAATATGTTTATCCTGTATCATTTTTCACTCCGTCGTTTACTATTTCTTACGGCATCCAGAGATTCCACTCTCCTTTTTTCTCCCAATGTCGACATGCGAGGCACAAGCACATATATCGAATCGCGAAACGTGGATTAGAACCGACATTCATTGTGCCACAATGCGGCAAAAGATGGTGGAAAAATAGGACATCTCCCTGTTTGGCAACGACTTCCATCGGTTCACCTAAATCCATCTCTGGAAAGTGTGCGCCAACATCACGGATATGGTTGGAAAACTCTGGATTCTTTTTGCGGAATTCGCGAATCCGTTGTGGACCTTTGGGCCATATTATGGTTGTGCCACCGTGAGAATTCGCATCTGTGAGGTAGGTTAAACTGGTTACTCGGAATGTGCCAGGGTCCAGCCGCAAATCCCGAAAGCCTCCATCTAAGTGAGGTGCCGGGCTTTTCCACTCAGCTGAAACGGGGAATTGATTGAGTGCCCAGATGCCATCAGGACGTGGCCCTTCACAGTGTGGAATTTCTGGATATCTGGCAGCGAGTTGTTTGAGGATAGTGAGATAATCAGGTGTGCAACAGGCTAAGACATCTGGATTGGTAACGCCGTAAAGCTCAATGCGCTTTCCACTTCCCATCTTCTCCATGTAAAACCCAGCAAGCGGCGGACGTTTGAAATGTCCCCATGAATCTGGATTATCTGCCTCCATGCCCATCATGCGCCACATCGCTTCCTCTGCTTTGGTGGCAGTTTCGTGTGGAATTAAATCGGAAAGGAGTAGATAGCCTTCCTCTTCAAATTGCGTTAACTGTTGTTCTGAAAGCATATTTTTCTCCATGGACTCTTTGGTTCGGTTCGAAGGTTAGAGTTATAGGACACAGAGACCTCGTCCCTACAAGTCCGGCACGCTTTAGTCATCAATATCAATTTTGGTAATATCAATAGCAGGTTCAGGATACTTCATATTCAACTTTCTGAGCGTCTCAACGATACATTCCGTGATAACGAGATTCCGATACCACTTCTTATTCGCTGGGATTATATGCCAAGGTGCCCACTCAGTACTACACTTTTGGAGCATAACTTCGTAGGCTTTCATGTAATCTTCCCAATAAGCACGCTCCCGAATATCGGATGCCTCGACTTTCCAATGTTTCGTTGGATCACTCATCCGAGATTCAAGACGCGCTTTCTGTTCATCCTTCGAGATGTGCAGGTAAAATTTCATGACGACGGTCCCATTTTCAACGAGCATTTTTTCAAAATCGTTAATCTGCTGATAGCGCTGCCCCCAGACCTGTTCTGGCACAAGGTCATGTACCCGAACAACGAGGACATCTTCATAATGCGAACGGTTAAAGATGCCAATTTTTCCTTTTGACGGGACAGCTTTGTGTGCACGCCATAAGAAATCGCGAGAGAGTTCATCTGCAGTAGGGACTTTGAAACTAACGACATCGCATCCTTGGACGTTGATACCCGCCATTACTCCCCGAATTGTACCATCTTTGCCACATGTATCCATGCCTTGCAAGATGATAAGAAGGGAGTGCTGGCTTTCAGCATAAAGCAATCCCTGAAGTTTCAGGAGTTGCTTGTTTAGTTTTTTGAGTCGTGTTTTGGTCTGCCCCTTTTTCCGGTAAGTTCCGGTATATTCGGGGGTGTAATCAGCCAAACTGACGAGCTCACCAGGTTTGACAATATTCTCAGTCTTAAGTTCCATTGTAAATCTTCCAATGATTCGTGAAAAAATAAAAGATATTGTGCTTTAGCAATGCAATGCAATGCAATTTGGCGTAAGGCATCGCCTGCACATCATAACATCAAGTTCCGCTATGCCCTATTGCGATAAAGACTCGTAGTAATCATCAACGAGTCTCCGGTATTCAGGCGGAACATCCTCTTTGGCGACTTGCGTGAGCCGTTTTTTCTCCTGAAGGGTGTTGAGCCGTTCTTCAAGTGCGGCTTCAAGCTTGTTCAAGTCGCGAACAACGAATTCGTAGTTAGGGAATGGATTTGAGCGGTTTCCGGGGCGGTAGTCCATGGTATCAATTACGTCAAGCCAAAGTCTCTCAATTTCCTGGTCCGACTCCCGACCTCCAGCACGTGCTTCTTGGTTTTCAGCTTCAGCTTCACCTTGTCCGGGTTGCTGTCCAGGCTGCTGGTTATTTTGCCTTTGCATCGCCTGTTGTGCCTGTTGCATCCGTTCTTGGATCTGCTGTTGTTGTTCGGCGAGTTGTTGCTGACGGCGCTGTTGTTCTTCCGTCTGCTCTTGCCCTTCCATCGCTTGAAGTTCGCGTTGGATATCCTCAATCTGTTCCCGCGATTGCTGAAGTTGTTGGAGAGCAGCTTCAAGTTGCTCTTCTTCAGTGTTTGCCATATTGGCTTGTGCCTGTTGGAGATCCGCTTGCGCCTGATTTAGTGTCTCTACAACCTCTTGTTGATTCTGGTCTGCGGCTCGGAAACTCCGCCACTGCAAGGCGCGCTGTGCGGTTGACATATCCTCCAGGGTCTGTTCTTCGGCGAGACGTCTGGTGGCATCAGTCACATTTTGGGCTGCTTCTGGATTTTCCTGGTTGAGCTGGGTCTGAAGGTTTCTCAGCGTACTCTCAAGTGCCTCCAAATCTCGCTGAAGTTCACGCTGCTCATTAGCAAGCTCAGATGCATTTCGGAAATCTTCAGGACGCATTTCTGACTGTTGTGCCCGGTTCCTGAGTTCTTGCGTCTGCTCTTGGACATCAGATTGTGCTTCCGTCAATTCCTGCAGTTGTTGTGAGGCTCTCTCAAGTGCAGCATCCGTGAATTCCGCGGCGACCTTCTCCAATTGTTCAATGGCTTCTTGAATCCTATCTTCAGCTTGCTGACCTTTAGCAGCACTGAGCTGGGGCTGCTCCTCCTGCATGCCCTGCGCGGCTTCCTCCATCTGCTCACCAGCCTGTTGCATTGATTGACCCGCTTGATTTAGGCGTTGTCCTTGCGTCCCTTGCCCGCTCTGCTGCATAGTGCCGAGCTGTTGTGCCATCTCCTGTGCCTGTTGCGATAACTGTCCCTGCTGCTGACTGTTCTGCTGCATCTCGCTTGGAGAGGGCTGGTTTTCACGTCCTAACTGTTGGCTCTGTTCATTCAGCTGCTGTTGCTCTGACAACATCTCGCGTGCTTGATCCAACATCTCCTGTGTCTGCTCTTGCATTTCCATATCCAACTCATTCTGCTGATTTTCGAGTTCGCTTTGCAGCTCCTCCATTTCGAGTTCAAAGTTCTCGGCAAGTTGGGGATTACTGTTCCGCATCTGCATGATGACATTAGGGAATTCAAGGCTGACCTTGATGAGCAGTTCGAGGGCATCTTGTTCTGGTGGTATCGCCTCTGTCGGCTGGATAGCATTCAGACTATCGGTCGCTTCACCCATTTTGTCTATTGCGTCTTCCAAGTTCATCAGAATCTCAGGTGAGACTTGTGCCGTTGTTTGCATAGCGACGCTAAGTTCATCTACGAATCTCTGCGTTTTGTCCTTTAATTGAGCCTGTTTGTCGCCAGTTTTCCTGACAGCCGACTGATATTCTTCATTGGCTGTAGATTGTGCGTTGGTATGCTTCCAAGTCTCCCGTATAATCTCCTTCTGGGAACTAATTACCTCTGAAATCGGATTCGGAGCAGGCTCTCCGGGTTCCGACTCGCCTTCGTGGAAATCTTCATTAAAGGGTCGGATTTCAATGAAGTAAATTTCACTGCTGGCTTCACCGGGACCGGTACGCGTGTTGTTATCGGTGGCGTGAGCGTAGTAAGAGATAACATCACCGGGTTCCACGTCAAATTCTTCGAGATAGAAAGTGTAGCTGCCGTCTAAAACGCGGTGTGCAGGTGCACCATCTGTTGACTCTCCTTCAACAGTGCCTGAAGGAATCGGACTGGAATTAAGAGTGATTTCTTGTAATTCGTCGGCACCAACGTGATATACGAGTTTTAATTCCGACACACCGTAGTCGTCCGTTGCCTCAGCGATGATTTCCACCTCACCTAATTTTGTGGTTTTGATATCGCGCCCAGGTTCTTTAATCACAACCTCAGGAATAGCATCTGGAATAGCCTTGATGGTGTATTCAATGGGTATCTCATTGTTGAACCCGTCGATACATAGGAGTTCAACGGTATAGGTCCCGTTTTCAACAACATCTACAGTTGTTGACAGTGTGTTCCCATCGGAGATAACCATTTGTGTTGCGCTGGGTTCCTGTGTTTCCGTCAACTTTTCAATAAAAGAGAACTGTCCGCTATCTCTCTTGAGAGAGAATGTTGCGGTTTGAATGGCTTTATTCGTTACAAATTTTAGCTTCGCCTGTGTACCAACGACCGCCTGAACATCGCCTGTGCCTGTTTGGACGACAGGTTTAAGCCCAGTATAGTCTGGATATGTGTAAGCAACAGATATTTCAGTCACCCTCGGCATATCAAACACTTCAACGGTATAGCGTACTGAAGTAGCCTCGTTTGCGACGATGTAGTATTCCATATCGGCATCAATGTTGAAAACTTCATAGGCAAATCCACGCTTGTCGCTTGGGTTTCGTAACATGTTAATCTGTTGCTCGGTTATTTCGATTTCGGAGGTAGACGCGTCTCGCTTATGCGTATTCTCATAAGTTAGAACAACCTTATCAGCAGATTTGCCGGTAACGGTGACGTGAATGGGTAAACTTTTACCGCGGAGGATGCGCGCATTTCCTGGTTCAACAGTGAGTTTGGTTGTCAAAATTGGGTCGGTTTTCTCCCAGGGGGCAAGCACGCGGAGGAGACTAGTATGTATTTCTGTCGGGAATAAGAGTGAAATGACACAACAACCCACAAGAACTAAAGCCGCGATGCCAACATATTTGCGGGTACGGCTGTGATCAATCGTTGCTTTGAAGTCGATACCTTTTGTCCGCTGTGCGGTATCTTCAAGTAAGCGTTGGAGCATGTGTGCTTCAATCGGATCTGCTGGTTCGCGGTCTCCGAATTCGATTGAACTCACCAACCTATCTTCAAGGTTTGGGTGGTTCCGTTCAACATTGAGAGCAACATCACGGAGCGTGAGTGATGCCCGAAGCGGTCGAATAATGTATTTATACAGTAAGTAAGCAGTAACACCTGCCCCGGCTGTTAATAAACCGATGCGTACAGGGCTTGGGAGTGGCATTAGCCAATCAACGATGGCTTCACCAACCAATAAAACAATAACCCCTGTCAAGACAATAGCAAACCCAGTCCAGAAGAGGCTGCGTTTCCAAACGCGTCGTGCGTCCAAAATTCTCGTTTGTAATTCTGCGTAACCTTCTCTTGTATTCATCGCCGTTCTCCTCCAGTTATATTCCCCACAGGGACGGGTTTTACATCAGTTTTTACGATTTCCCTGCTTTCTGTTATTTTTTGTTCCAGTAATACCTCTTTCTGCCTGTAAATGGTAGTGATCCCACGATAATATAAAAGACAGCGAACAAAAAACGAACTCCCTGAATCCGTTTTGTTGATTAAGTTGCAGATGTAACCATAAATACGACTTCTATACCAACGTATAGTAGCCAAATGATTATCGCTGTAAAACATGCCTTAGTTATGTTGATCCCGGCAAGAACGGCAACAGCAACTGTTATAATAAAAATCTGCCAGATACTCAAGAGATGGACATTGCTCAGAAATGTCCACAGTATAATATTCTCGCTTGCCCCGATTAACATGTGTAGCCCTGGAATGACTTGGAGATCAATCAGTGTTTCAACATCCTCCATCTTCCTAAAAACCGGTATCATAGCGATATTGACGAGGAATATTAGGGCTCGAATCAACGAAATATGCAAAAAAGCTGCAAAGATATGTTTAAATTTGAGTGCTTTATTTAACCTAAAAATTCGTGCTACTATTGTAAATATGGCACTCAGCACAAGCCACGAGATGACTGAAACAATGAGTGCGGGGACCATAAGAACCACAAAAGAACTCTTCCGCTCCAATTCAGCCGGTTCAATAGGTGTCCCGTCTTCCAAAAGTATTTGGTGAAGAAGCTGCTCCGTAAGCGGAGCAGTTGTCCAAGCCAACACAATAGCAAGGAAACAATAGGCAGCGAATGCCATTACCCATCTCGGATTGGATTTCAGGCGTGTAAACGTGGCTCTCGGATTTACAATGAGATCAATGAGATTTTGCCAACTTTCTTTCATCTACTACACACATTCAATTCACTACCGGTTATATTGGGAAGTATTCTGATGTAGAAAGGACTTCTTGGAAACACCACACCCTTTCGTGTATTAAGGGTTTATATATCCCGAACCTCCTGCATCTGTTCCTTAAGAAGCAGATGCGACTTGGAACACAACATCAATGCCGACCCTTAACAGCCAAATGATTACCGCCGTAAAACACGCCTTTGCTTTACTGACCTCGGCAAGTGTAGCAACTGCCACAGTTAAAACAAAGATATTCCATATACTCAAGATGTCTACATAACTTAAAAACAGCAGAAGGAACGGACTTTCGAGGGATGGCATCAACATGTGCATCCCCGGAATAACCCTTATATCAACGATTGTCTCAATATCCTCAACACGCTTAAAAACTGGAATGAATGCGGTATTGATAAAAAATACCACTGGATTAATCAAGATGGCATGCCACCAAGCGGCGAAGATGTGTTTAAATTTAAGTGCCTCATTTACCTTGAAAACCCGCGATACCACAATGAGTCCAGTACTGAACACAACGGCACAGAGAACACCAAGAATAATCCCACTCACTGCAACAAATACCATAGATGTTGCTCTGGTAGATCCAAACAGCTCAATACTGGCTAATCTACTTGCATACCGTGGGTTAATGAACCGCTGTGTAAATGGAAAAACCATCCACGCCAGTACCACAACAAGGAAGCAGAAGACAAGGAAGGCAATACGACACTTTGGTTTAGATTTCAATCGCGTAAACGTAGCCTTTGGGTTCGCAACGAGATCGATGAGATTTTGCCAACTTTCTTTCATGATTTGACGCTTCGGAGACAGGAACAATTTCTCGCAGAATACCGTCTATCTACAAACCTTAAGACCGTAGATAATATAGCAAATCCTACACAAATTAGCAAAATATTCCAACTCAACAGAGGGGTACGTCTACGAGTAGAAGCAACCGTGATTCACTCCTACTGTTTACTTGTTTCTGCCTCCAACTGTGCCTTCTGCCACCCGTAATCAACATCTCCTTTGTAGAATTTGTCTGGATGTTCAACTGCCCAAATTTGCTTGTGAATAATCCAGTTTTGCGGATCCAATGTGAGAGCCTTTCGCCATTCTGCCATCGCCTCCTGTTTTTTACCTGCTTCCAACAAGACGAGACCGAGTTGAAAACGGGCAGAGGCTTCAGTGATAGTTTGCGCCACTGGCGCATTTGACTGCTCCATATCGCGGAGCAACACCGCATTATAGTTGGGGTCTGACAACCATTTTTCAAGCATTGTAATGGTTTCTTGATTCTTAACATTGATATTGAAAGGTGCTTTGACGAGTCGTCCGGCTTCATCAATCATGATACCGTATGGGATAGCCTTGAGGTTATAGCGGGTACCGAATATATTCTCTGAATCGACGAGCGTAACAAAATCAGCATTCGCGGCATCATGCCACGGGCGGACTACAGCTGCGCCTTGCGCATCAAGTGCTATAGAGACGATGTTCAGTTTTTCGCGATGTTTCGTGTAAAATTTCTGCCAACCTGGCAGTTGTCCACGACAAGCTCACCACGAGCCCCAAACATAGAGGAGGGTCTTTTTTCCGCGGAAATCTCGTAAATCTTTTGGGGTATCTTGTAGGTCAGGGAGTGTGAATTCCGGGGCAAGGTGTGCGGGTTGGATAATCTCCATGGCATTTGGTGATGCTTTAAAAATTTCAAAACCGAAAGGTACTGCGACACTCGCAGGTCGTGCATACGCTACGCCGTCAATGTCTATAGCACCGTTCTTACTATCTTGAAATTGGAGTGGTACACAGAGTTCCGATTCTGTCCCGCCACAAAGAACCGCCATCTTCCCACCTTCTGGGTATTCAACCTTCAAACCGAGTTGTTCCGCGAAATGCTCTAAAGGCACCAACCATGCGTCATTTTTTAAGACAGGTGGTGTGGTGAATTTGATCGGTTGCGAATCTACCGAAACCTGCAACTCACTGTTTTTCATGCTATTCCCTTGGATGTTCCCTATTTGTAAGCCTACGATACAGAATAATGCTACTAACACGGCGTGTTGCACCTTGCGATTCCATGTTGCAATAATCATTGGGTATTCTTCTCTCTGTGTTGCGAATCGTAAATGAGGAATTCAATTATCTTGTCAGCGGTTTTCGGGGTAAGTCCGGACCCTGGTTTCTTCATCATTTTATAGACATATTCCCGCCACACTTCCGATGTGAAGGTTGAGTTAATTGGTCGTGCGACAGTATGACATCGACTACATTTACGGGTAAAAAGCTCGTAAGTCTCTTGCATTTTAGGTGAATAGGCGGTAACATCAATAAAGTTAGGACCCTTATCCGCTGGATAGGTTTTCGGTGCGACGCGTGGAACGCGTAATGCGTAAATCATGCCAATACCAACGAGCAAAATAATCGCTAAAACAGCGACCCAGACGATTGTGTTCTGCATTTCTTATAAGACAGCGATCCAGACGATTGTGTTCTGCATTTTTTATTTCCCAGAACAACCGACGCAGCAACTCAGACGTAATAGTTTAAAGATCTTTCACTTTTTGCACAATAGCATTCGCACTAATGCCGTGATGTTCCAAAAGTTCTTCCGGTTTTCCAGAGCGTGGCATTCCTGTAACCGCAAGTTTATGGACGCAAACGCCATCAGTTGCGACGGCATCCAACACGGCATCTCCCAAACCGCCCTCAGGGTAGTGGTCTTCGACGGTGATTAAGGTATTGTTAGTCTGAGATGCTGCGGCTTGTAGTGCTTGTTTATCAATCGGCTTGATGGAGTACAAGTCAAGCACGCGGATAGCGATGCCTTCTGCAGCAAGTATTTCGTGTGCTTTAAGCGTCTCGTGCAGGGTCACACCTGCGGCAACGACGGTCACTTTATCCGCATCGCTTTCTCGAAGGACCTTACATCCACCGATTGGAAAACTTTCGTCGGCATCATAGAGGATTGAGGTTTGTGGACGTGATGTGCGGAGATAGACGATACCTTGATGCGCTGCAGCTTCTGCGACGAGACGTTCGGCGGTAACAGCGTCACTCGGGTAGAGTACGGCTGCCCCCGGAATCGCCCGGAACATTGCGATGTCCTCTAAACCCATCTGCGACGGTCCGTCTTCACCGATTGAGACGCCACAGTGTGATCCAGCATATTTAATATTGGCTTGAGAGATAGCGGACATCCGGATCTGATCGTAGGCGCGGGATAAAAACGCTGCGAATGTCGAGACAAACGGGATTTTCCCACGTTTCGCCAAACCGATGCCTGCTCCTACCAAATTCTGTTCTGCGATGAACATCTCGAAGAACCGGTTCGGATGGAGTGTCATAAATTGCTCGGCATAAGTGGAGTTTTTAGTATCACCATCCAAAGCAACAACATTGGGGTTGGCAGTTCCGAGCTTAGCGAGTCCTATGCCGTAGCCGCCTCGCGTTGCGACTTCCTCGTCAGGCGAATAGTCGGGGGGTTCACATTCGGTTGGAGCAACACGATCTGCGTCTACTACAGGGGTAGGTGATTCAATCTGAATGGGCACATCTGTATGCAGTGGACCGAGTTCAGCTAACGCTTCATCAAGGTCTTCACCTTTGGGGATTGCTTTCCCGTGCCAGTTGTCTGCGTTTTCAAGGGATGAAACGCCTTTGCCTTTAAAGGTCTTGGCAACTATCATTGTGGGTTTATCGGTCGAGGCTTTGGCTTTAGCGAGTGCGGGTAGAATTTCGTCAAAATCGTGCCCATCAATACCGATGGTTTGCCACCCGAAAGCCTCGAAACGTCGGCAGTAGGTGTCAATATCAAAGGCGTACATAGTGCGCTGGCTCTGCCCAAGGGCATTGACATCAACAATTCCGATCAGGTTATTGAGTTGGTAGTGTGACGCCAGCGCGGCAGCTTCCCAAACGCCACCTTCGGCAGTCTCACCATCACCGAGGAGGACGTATACGCGGTAATCGGATGCCTCTAAATATTTGCCGTTAAGAGCCATACCGAGCCCCAGTGATAAGCCCTGTCCGAGGGATCCTGTTGCCACTTCTGTCCATTCAAATCGTGGTGTTGGATGCCCTTCCAAGATGCTGTCAATTTGTCGCAGTGTTCGCAGTTTGTCAATGGGGATAATACCCGCTTCGGCATAAGCAGCATAAAGAATGGGTGCGGCATGTCCTTTGGATAATATGAACCTATCGTTATTGGGATTCTGGGCATCCGTAGTGTCATAACGCATAGCGTGAAAAAAGAGCGCAGAGACAATATCCGCAGCAGAGAGACATGTGGTTGGGTGTCCGGAGCCTGCCTCCGATGTAGAGATAAGGGAATGAATACGTAAATTCGTTGCCTTTTGTTTGAGAAGATTTTTCAAGGTTTCCACAAGTTTTGTCAATCCTTTTTCTTTATGTAGAGTTGTACTTTGGGGTATGAACTTGCCAATAGTGTTCTAAGTCGCACATGGTTTAAGAAGCTTCGGCATCTAATTCATCTGCTCTACGCTGAGCAGCTAATGTGAGATAATGCCCTTGGCACTTTTCGATGAGAGCTTTGAAAGTTTCAACTGCTTGCGAAATGTTTTGCGTTTTGACGTATGCCTCTGCCTGCCAGTACATTGCTTTTGCTACGATTTCACCAACTTGTGCCTCAGTCAGATCGCGCGCTGTGCGTTGGGATGCGTCTGCAATGGCTTCTTCAAATTTTTCGACTGCCTGTTGATAATTTTTCTCTTCAAAATAGGCTGTCATCGCGTCTGTATAGGCGTTGTTGTTCTGTTCGTAGGACTGAAAGAGTATACCGGCAGGGTTTACCGGAATCAATGGTGACGGGACCTCGTCGAATTCGTCTCCACCGAGTATCTCTGCAATCCGATCAAACGGGTTGGATTTATCACTGTCATCATCGCCGTTATTATCATCTTGTCCTTCGATTATTTCTGGTCCTACCTCAGGAGAATTTTCATCTTCTGGGAAGTCGCTACCGATATCAGCATCATCCTCTTCATCCGGTAATGAATCCTGTGGCTCATCATCAAAATCATCTATTTCGTCGTCATGGTTAAATAGCATCTATTCCTCCATTTCATATTTTTTTACACCACGGTGTTCTTAGATAGTCAGTTGAGTTGTCCTTATATGATATTGTAAGATAAAGGCAAGCGTGTATGCCTTATCGCGCGCGTAGGCGGACACCGTCCCCGCACGCTATTTACTACGGGGACCCCGGCCCGCCTACACAGCAGTTCTCATATTAATCAGGAAACTCGTGAACTACCCCAAGTACCGAGATACTTAGTATTTGACTTTCACGTCTGCCCAAGTGGTTGTCATTTTGTCGGCGGGCTCAACTGCCAAGACTGCGAAGTAGAGTCCATCGTTATAGAGTTTCTGAATGTCATCCGGCTCCAGCGCAACATTGAAAATAGCGACTTCATCAATAGTAGCATCGGCGAATCGTCCGGCACAACAAGTGTCGTTACCAATGTAGACGGGACCAGTATCCAAATCAATTTCATTTTTAGCGATATCCATATCACTGGCTACTTTCCCATCAATATAGATGTACCACTCACCGGTTTTGCTATCAAAAGTGGTGGTGTACATGTGCCAATCAGTAATATCCTTGGGGCCGACCTCACCGTCCCGCCAACCACCGGGTTTATTCCAACAACCCCCGTTACAAATGGGCCAGGAAACATTATTTGTTCCTTGGTTGGGATGAATAATATAGGCATTTCGTTTTTCAACCATCCAGCCGTGCTGGTTCCAAGTATCAGTATGGCTTTTAACCCAGATCGAGACAGTTATAGCTTCGGTTGGGTTTTCATGGTCTGGAATGACGACGTGTGCGCCTGCGCCATCAAGCTCAAGTCCTTCTCCGAATTTACCCTCGACCCATTTCGGTTTACCCTCAAATTCACCGTCTAACCCATTTTCAGATGCATCGGTTGCAACATTCCCTTTGCCTTCGTCAAAAAGCCAGAGTCCCATAACAGTGCCGGGATCTATTGCTGCAGAGGCAGTGGATACGAAAAAAACACCAGCAAAACAGAGGCTGAAACCCGCAAAAACTAAACAGGCAAGCCGAAACTTTCGAGAAAAAATAGCACTGAAATTCATTTTTACCCCCTCCATCTATATTACAGTTCAAGAACGTCATACACATCCATGCGATTTACACGAACACACGATCATGGCAAACATAAATCGCTTCCAAAATATTACATGCATTTATCATATCAGATTCATAGGTAGATGTCAAGAAAAAAAATGAAATTCGAAGGCATGTGTGTTTTGGTATTGCTATACCGTTTACGGCTTTTCGCGTGTAATACATGTGGCAGTTAATGCCGTGAAACGCTATTTCCTCAAAAGCGAAATGCCTGTAGTCACCAAGAAAAAAGCGTTGACATGAAAGGGAGTATCGTCTATAATTCTCCCATATTTATCTTGAGAAAAAATATAGGTTTATATGAGAAACATAGCTATTATTTCTTTCCTTTTAATTTTGAGTGCGCAGTCGGTACTTGGGCAGACTTCAAACAGCAGCCTGAAAGTTTCAGACCTACCACCCACCGACTTTGGACATGGAAAACCGATGAGTAGTTTTCTTATTGCTCAAAGTGAAACGAGACAAGGACCAGAAACTACTCCTCCTACAAATTCAAAACCGGAAGAGGCTTCCGCAAAGCCATCGACACAAACACAAGGTTCGATCGCTGACCAAGCGAACGATGGAACAGAGCAAGAAAAACAAACACAGTCGCAAAAGCAGCAACGCGTATTAAAGATTGTTAACGATTATGAATTGGCTGCGGATGAGGCGTTAACAACACTCATTATGATTGCTGGTGACGCCAGGTTACAAGGGAGCGTTACTGAAAATGTGTTGGTGTTCGGTGGGAATGTCGAACTCACACAAGGATCACGGGTAAACGGAACACTTCAGGTTATAGGCGGACAGGTATCGGGAAGCATAGAAGGGGTAGCAAATCTCCAAGTGAACAATGACTGGGAGATGGTACCTGCTGCAGTGAAACTTGTGATGCATCCCTATATTTTTTGGAAAATTACTGACGAGCAAACAAATTTACGATGGACCTTAATTAAATCCGGGATTTTCCTTTTGATGTATCTGCTGGTGTTAGCCGCACTTCCAAAGCCGATAAACGCGATAAGTGGGCTGCTGGCACGTAGACCAATTGGGAGTGTCTTATTTGGTATCCTGATGTTGCCCGTGATACCACTGATTCTCACGTTACTGACGGTGTCAATTGTTGGGGTTCCCTTCATGTTGATGGTATTGGCACTCTTGGTTCCCTTGGCGGTCTGTGGCAAGACAGCGATTTTCCTTACGCTCAGCAGTACGATCTTTACAGGACGATTAAAACCACTTGGCGTAATCTTCGGTTATATTCTCTATTTTATGGCGACAGCTCTGCCGTATATTGATTGGGTGACGTTTCTCCTTGTCAACGCTATCAGCATCGGGTTATGTTTGCTGAGCGGTATTAGCACGGTATTGCCGGAAGACCCGCGTAAAGACATTTCTTGGTCAGAAAGGGTTTAGCGGACATGCAATTAGTCTCCCCGTCTTTCCTCGTTCTGCTGATCGTAGTGCCGTTGTTAATAATTGCTGGACGATGGCTCCGCAAAGAGGAGATTGTTCCGGTAGTTCGTTTTTCTGATTTTAGACACGGATTTACAGCAGGTATTCAACAGATGCGTCGGACCCTTTCTGTTAAAGCGCTACCCATACTTCGGGTGGTAAGGTTTGTCGTTCTTGCGCTTCTTATCTTTACACTTGCTCGTCCCCAACTCTCTCAAAGCCGTGTGCATAATTTCGCGGAGGGCATTGATATCCTCTTAGTACTCGATATTTCGGGGAGTATGCGGGCAGAAGATTTTGAAGGTGCGAATCGTATCCAAGTCGCGAAATTGGTTGTTAACGATTTTCTGAGCCATCGCGAAAACGATCGTATCGGCTTAGTTGCTTTTAGCGGTGAGAGTTTTACGCTCTGCCCTCTCACGTTGGATTATCGAGCCTTGATGGAGTCACTACGCGACGTAGAGATTGGTCAGTTAGAAGATGGCACGGCTATCGGTGATGCCCTCGCGACTGCGATTTATCGGTTACGTGTTTCAGAATCTAAAACGAAGATCGTTATCCTCCTGACCGACGGCGAAAACAATGCAGGCACTATCGATCCTGGGACAGCGACATCCCTCGCACAGTCCTTCGGGATTAAGGTTTATACGATCGGCATGGGAAAAGAAGGAGGCGCACGGATCCCGTATGCCGATACCACATTCGGCAAGCGATACCATGAGGTTTTAACTTACCTTGACGAAGATACTTTGAAACAGATTGCCAACGGAACCGGCGGCCGCTACTTTCGTGCTACAGACGCTCAATCCTTGAAACGTGTCTATGCAGAAATTGATGGATTTGAAAAGACGAGATTTAAGACAGCCAGCTCTACTGTCTATAAGGAGTTAGCGGCATATTTCTTGATACCTGCAGTTTTGCTGTTAGGAATAGAGGTTCTATTGGGTAATACAGTGCTACGAAAAATTCCGTAATTTTTTCATATCAAATTTTCTGCTTTCAAACAGGCAGGAAAGACTGTAGGAGAAAAAGTGAAAAATATTATTGCATGCAATTTAGGGAGTTACCGACAATTTCGCACTGGCGCGTACGCACATTTGGCGGAAATCGGCTTGACAAACGTGGAAATCGGCGTCCCTTCGGCTGAATCTGTGGATGCACTCCAATCAGAATTAAACACACACGGACTCACCGCTACCAGCCTACTTGGTAAATGTGATGTTGAGTCTGAAACGGTTGTCTCAGATTTTCAGACGACCTTGGACATTGCGTCTCAGATGGGAGTGAAGATTATCTTTGTGAGTGTTCACGCTGGCGATACGGATCGGAACGTTGTATATGATCGGCTCCGTGCTATTGGCGAGAATTCCGCATCAGCCGACATTAAAGTGTGCTTGGAAACACATCCAGATTTGGTACATAACGGCGACATCGCCCTGGAGACGATGGAAGCCGTAAACCACCCGAACATCTGCGTTAATTTCGACACGGGTAATGTCTACTATTACAATCACAATGTGACGGCTGTCTCGGAAGTCCAAAAAGTTATTGGACATGTCGGTGCCGTTCATCTCAAGGATACAGATGGTGGCTATCGGACGTGGCATTTCCCGACGCTCGGTGAAGGTGTGGTCGATTTTAAAGCGGTATTTCAAACGTTGAACGACGTTGGATTTTATGGTCCTTTTACAATGGAATTAGAGGGTATTGAAGGCGAGAACCTTGACGAAGCAGGCGTCCAAGCGCGTGTAGCAGGTTCGCTTCAGCACCTGAAAGACATTGGAGTCATATAAATGGATACAAATCTCTGTATTATTCGACTGGGTGAAGGGGAACGGGTCGGCGAAGTGCTCGGAAAAGTCTTGGATACACCCGATATGACGACGATTGGGGCGTTTGCTGTTTCTAAAGAAAATCCTACTGAACTTCACTATCACGACTTTGATGAGTATTGGTATTTTACGGAAGGCACAACGACTGTAACGCTCCGAAATGCTGATGGGCAGTCCGAATCCTATCGCATCGGTCCGGGGGATTTGGTTGTCACGCCTAAAGGCGTTGAGCATGGACATACCCCAGATGATGTCGTTAAAGGGGTACAGTGGGTGAGTGTGATCCCTCCAGATGCTCGCCGCGGGCATCTACACAGATAATTTTTAACTATTAAAGAGTTTTTCAACCATCGTATATCGGCGTTGACAACAAAAACGTCACCCAGGAGTAATAAAATAAAAAATTATGTCAACACAAGCAAATCCGTTGCCGTTGCGACGATTAGGACGAACGGAATTAGAGGTCACATGCCTCGGTATGGGAGGCGCGGGACTTGGTGGCAATATTACCGATGATGAGGCGATTGAGGCGGTACACCGAGCTATTGACTTAGGGATAAACTATCTCGATACGGCTCCACTCTACGGTGAGAGCGAAAGACGGGTAGGACTCGCACTCGCTGATGGTTGGCGTGAGAAGATTTATCTTGCTACGAAAACAGGCACACACCCGGAATGGCGTGGCGATTTTAGTGGAGCAGGCACCCGTCGAAGCGTTGAAAATAGTCTACGCCTGTTAGGAACTGATTATCTTGATGTCTGCTTAGTGCACGATCCGGATAGTATGGAACCCGTTGTCGCGAAAGGCGGCGCGCTGGATGAACTCCAACGGATGCGTGAGGAAGGACTCATTAAGTTTATTGGGCTCGGGGTCCGGCAACACGAATTCCATAAGATCGCGATCGAAACTGGCGTCGTCGATGTAATTCTAACGTACTTGGATTACACGCTCCTGAGCCAAACGGCAAACGAGTGGTTGATTCCACTTGCTGTTGAAAACGACATCGGGATTATCAACGGAAGTCCTATCGCGATGGGATTGCTTTCGGGAGTTGAGCCAGATGTGTCAGTCGAAAGGATACACTTAGGTACATCTGATGCCGAAAGGGCACATCGTCTCTGGCAATGGGCAGCTGACAACGATTTGAATCTACTGAACCTTGCCATTCAATTCTGTTTCCGCCAACCGCGCATTGCGATGAACCTAACAGGTTCTA
Organism: Candidatus Poribacteria bacterium; assembly: GCA_958295815.1. Lineage (GTDB taxonomy): Bacteria > Poribacteria > WGA-4E > WGA-4E > WGA-3G > WGA-3G. The sequence goes on from OY282374.1 coordinate 4,893,655, forward strand.
AGAATGCGTCGGAAGTAGAACAAAATTTCGCTGCTGCTACGACCTCAGTGCCTGATGATGTATGGGAACAGTTAGAGACACTTTTGTAGAGGAGATCTGATGAAATTTGAGGGAAGGGTTGCGTTGGTAACCGGTGGGAGCCGAGGCATCGGAAAGGCGACAGCACTTAAACTCGCTGGTGAAGGGGCAACTGTTGCTGTCCATTATTCACGCTCAGCTGCTAAAGCAGAAGAAGTTTGTGAACAGGTTCGCGAATTGGGACAACAAGCGATACCGGTGCAAGCGGATATAGCGGACAGAGAAGCCGTGAACAGAATGGCTGCGACAGTAACCAAAGAACTGGGTGTAATCGAGTTGTTAGTGAACAACGCTGGGGATGTCGGTGATATGGTGTTTGACGAGCTTACACCCGAACACTGGGATCGGATTATTGCGATTAATTTGACAGGTCCCTTCAATGTGCTATGGGCAGTTAAATCAGGAATGATTGAACGGCAGTTTGGACGGATCGTTAATGTTTCGTCGATCGCTGCATTGGCAGTACGTCCGAATCAACTGCCCTATGGGGCGGCGAAAGCGGGGATTATCTCACTGACGAAATCGTGTTGTGGACCGCTTGCTGCGCACAATATACGCATCAATTCAGTGGCACCGGGTGCAATCGCAACGGATATGCTAAGCGAAGTCTCGCCAGAAATGGTGGAACAACTCCGGTCTACGACCCCGCTTGGTAGGCTCGGTGAACCGGAAGAGATGGCGAATGTAATAGCGTTTCTCTTGAGTGAAGAATCGAGTTATATGACGGGTTCGACGGTAATTGCGAGTGGGGGTCGTATCCTTATTCCGTAAGGGCAAGTTCCGTCTCGCCAATTTCCAAATCAAAGGCGACGAAAGTTTGCTTGTCTTCGTAGAGAAACGTATCTCTCTGAAAGTCGCGCCGTGAATGCACTTCGCGCAAGTCCCATCCGTTAACTTGAACATGACGTACTGGTGCATCAATAGCCAGTGTGAAGTTTGCCGTCGGGAATTGAGTGGAGAGGTTAATCTGTGTTTGTTTCTCAAGCACGGTAATCTCTGTAAATTCGCGTGCCATCCAGTAGTGACCAATTTCTGAGTTTTTCATCCAGAATGTTTTTGAGCCATCCGGGTCATAGTTATCAAGCCGCGCCTTGACGGTTTTCAGTACATCAAACCCGCTTTTTTCACCATTGAAATAGAATCCGGGCCAATGTCCAACGAGGACACAGGGTAGTTCCTTTTCGAGAATCGGGGGCAGGCGTCCGCCTTGTAAGTCTTCCGTGATGAATCGGTCTGCATCTCCCAAATCGTACCCCGTCCACCCCCCGAACCAGTCCCCTGCACATGAAACAATACTGGCAATTGCGATACCTTTTTCCTTTTCAGCATACCAAATAGGTACATCTGGGAGTTCATCGTGTTTGAGCCAGAGAAAATAGAACGGGCGCGGGTTGTTATTGACCTCCTGTGAAGCGGTTAGGACTGCTTTTGCATACGCTGCCTCTTGACGTTTTCCGAATGCACCGGGACTCGTTACACCTTCACACGGAATACCGACGTTATCGAGCATTTCCATCGCTGTAATGATATAGTCCGTCAGTCTGTTGTCAACGGGCGGATCTACCCATCCTACTTGTTCCCATTCCTCGGTGAGTGTAAATGTATCGAGATCAACGACAGCAGTATGGGTGAGCATTTCCGGTGTCAGATCGAAGTTGGGCCAGATAATCTCCCGATAAATTCGCAGCCACGCCTGATATTCCAGTACGGGAAAATCAGGAAATCCTTCGTCAACGCGTCCGACTCCGGCAGGGTAGGGAATGAGGCTAAATTTCCCTTTCACACCATTTTCGGCGCACCATTCTGCCCATTCCCACGCGAAGTCAGCGGGGATCGTCGGGGGCATCTTTTGTAATTCAATGGCATCCCCTTCCCAGCGATCAGGCGGAACGTCGGGTTGGTGTCGTGCTTTCCACGCGTGCCGCTGGTGTATCCAGTAATAGGTGAGATTGACTACTGGACATGAATCGTCAACAATAAGGGAAAGCGGGGTTCTTAATAGTGGATTGCAGACAGTAACATTCATAATTTTAAAAAATCTTGGAGACAGCGTCTGATGTAAGGGACATCGTCTACCCACAGACCATCAATACCACCAGATTTATGTGGAGAAGCTGCCCAAGCCACGTCTTTAGGTTCGTGAATAAATCCGGCTTCCACAACAATCCCATCTGCCCGAAGTTTTTTGACTTGACGCCTAACACTTCCCGTGAAGGCGTTATAGAGTCCGAAGTGGTTAATCTTGCTCCAACCAAAAATAATGCGGTCTGCCTCAATAGCGTTGGCTGCTTTGCAGAAGTTTGCCAGCGGATTAATGAGGATTGCACTCGTCTTCAATTTCGGTTCCAAACGTTTGGCATCAACAAGGAGATGTTTGTTGAGGTAAAAAGTGAGTATGCTGACGAGATGAACAACTTCAAAGTGTCGGATCCGCTCTATAATGATGGGTAGTAATTCTGGAGAGTCTGCTTTTGGTTCAATAAAGCACGGCATCTGGTTTTCCCGTGTAAACTGAAGTGCGTCATCGAGGTGTGCTACGGGTTCGTCGGAAGTTAGGGACGTCAGTTTCTGTACCTCTTTCCAAGTGAGTTGGTTAAGGGGCGTTGGGCATCCAGTAGCTGCCTGAATATCATTTTTGTTGAAGCCGACGTGGATTAGCACGGGTTGTTTATCTTGGGTGAGACATACATCGTACTCATATCCGTCAGCACCGTCTGCCAATGCTTGTTTGAAGGCAGCGAGTGTATTTTCGGGTGCGCGTCCCATACCGCCACGATGTGCAAGAAGTTGAATATTCATAACGCACTGCTCAATTGCTTAAAGCGTCTTCTGGAGGATATTTTCCCATAACCCGCAACGCCGTTCTTATATTTACTTGCTCAAAACGGTTCATATTTAATGCCTCAACCGTTGCTCTGCCAACTCGCGTTCGCCCGACGATAGATAGAAAGTTTTCAGACCACATAAAATGCCGGTTCCACTTTTTCAGCCGCGGGTTAAAAAGTGGAACGTTCTGTCCTGTCTGCGGATCTCGAGCATGCATTTTAGCGTGTTTATGACTATTGCACCACGGGCATGCCCATGCCAAATTATCTAACGCGCTTTTGCCTCCAAGTTTCCGGGGGACGATGTGCTCACAGTGAAAAGGAGAAGTAGTGAAGTTATCAGGAGCCCGACAATATTCGCAAAGTCCTTTAGCACGCTCCTGCACTTGACGACGTAGGGATCGAGAAATACGTTCAGATATCATTCGTTTCTATCTTTTACTCGGTTTCCCTCCGTGGTTTTCAATATAATCCTCTGGTGTAGATTCTTCGGCAAATTCGGGTTCATCAAAGTGAGAAATGATAAGTCCCAATTCTGTCATAATTTCCTCGACGGGTCTTTCCCAGCGTTTCACCAAGATAGCGAGTGCTTCCAGACGCTTGGCGTTCATAACCGTCAACTGCATCACCAGTTCCCGGTACTCCGAAAGTTCATCATCAGTAAGAGTTTCATCATCAGATTTACACCGCAATTCCCAATAACGCCGATTTTCCTTTTCAGGCAATTGAGAATTTTTCCTTATGAACGCTAAAATTGTAGCATCTGAGGCATCGGGATCAACATCCTCGCTTACCGAAACCTTTCGCTGTCGCTGCCATTCTGTCAACTTTCGTGTGAATTCATCTAATTCGACAGGGGACAACTGCTTAACACTATGCAGCAAATGCTCAACTTTTAGTTCTGTTGGGTTCTCAATACTTGCCATCACCATTCCTCCTTGGAGGTTTGATAAGCGTTTCTGGCATAACTCACTTCTACCGTAACTTCTGTTCTTACAAGTTTAACACAAATTGGGGTACATTACAAGGGACTGTGGATAGAGCGGGACACCGTATACTTAATCTTTCTTGTGCCACATTTGCTCAAAGTTATCCTGAGGTGCGAACCCTAAGATACGTTTCGTCTTGACATTGGAAAATTGCTGATGCGGTAAATCGGCGAAAATGTTGAAAATCTCACAGCGTGATGGTAATTCTTCCAAATCGATTTCTAAACCGAGTCGGAATGCTTCGCCTGCATCTCGCCAACTGACGGAAAACGGGTTGAGATCGGTTCCTTCTCCGACGTCTTCGTGTTCACGGAAACTGAGAAATAGATAGCAGAGGACGTAGATGTCGTAGTGCTCAGTGAAGACTTTGCAGATCTCTTGTCCGAGTCCCTTGGTTATTGGATAAAGTCCAGTACTCGTATGGGGTGGGACATCGGGGTTAATCTCGTAGTCGTAAGTGGTATAGTCATCACCTTGGATGGTAAAATGGGGTCCAGTGTTGATAACACGACGGATCCCGTGTTCAACAGCAGCACGCATCATATTATAGCATCCACGCGTACTAACATCAAAAGCTAACTGCCGGTCGTGCCGGAGTACGGAGCAATTAAGAATAGCATCCATTCCTTCAGTTGCACGCATGACCTGATCTAATGAGCCGACATCAATGTGCATGGATTCATGTTTCGTTTCGATTTCATTGATGTCTGTGACGCGTAACGTGTAGTAAGGTTCTAAGGCTTTGACGACATGCGGTCCAAGGTAACCGTTACCACCTAAAATGAGAATTTTCATTATTTTCACTCCTTGAGAAAAGTATCGCGATTCGGAGATCGCTTCTACCGTGGTGATGGCACGAATTGTGGGTTGAACTCCAGATGCGACTTGGCTTTCCCGATTGAGAAACGGGATCCAGGGAATTCTGACTGAATGTGAAAGATTCGCCACGGTGCGGAAGAACTGAGAGCACAGTCAAAAGCGGCGACTGCATCGTTCATCTCCAGCCACATGGAATCGTGTTCAGTGGTTGCTACGGTCTCAGCGGTAACGAGATTGCCGAGGCGGAGGCATGTTACGTCAAGTTTTCCTTCGCGTGCGAATTCCCTACATGTGAATTCACCCAAGTGCTTTGAAAGCACAAAACTATCCACAGAGGGTCGGGGTCGCCAACTCTCTGTGACCGTCCAGTCTTCACCGTGTTGCTCAAAGAGGCGGAGCGTGCTGGCGTAAACGACATGTTTCACGCCTTCCTCCGAGGCTGCCATGAGTAAGTTATAGGTGCAGCGCGTTTGATAATCAATAGCGTAATTGTCGGATTGGTCGACTTCAGCGAGGAGCTGGGTTGGTACTTCGGCGATGTGGATAATGGCATCTATACCTTGGACGAGTTCATTGGTTGTCTCGTCGTGTCCAAGTTCGCTTTGTATGAAATCAAAATCGCTCTCAACGTTGTGTAGTTCTGTTAATCGGATAGTGTGCTCCTCGGACAAAGCGGTTGCCACCTGTTGTGCCAAATCGGAAGTCGCTGAGGTAATTAAGACGTTCATAAAAATCCCCTCTCCTCTTGGGTTTTAACGTTTCCCCTTAAACAAGTAATGATTGCCGAATTTTTGCCGCGATGTTGCCGATTTCTTCCATATTACCTTCGCTGGGTCGCCACGGCAATCTCAGTGGATCACCTTCCCATCGCGGAATCAGGTGGAGATGGAAATGGAATACAGTCTGAAATCCTGCTGCTTCGTTTGATTGAAATAGATTAAGTCCATCAGGGTTTAATGCCGTCTTGATGGCGTTCGCGATCGGGATCGCGGCTTGCATAATTTTGCTGCCTACCTCTGTAGGCATATCGTAGATGTTTCTATAGTGCTGTTTTGGTATAACGAGGGTATGCCCAGGATTTGCGGGGGCAATATCCATAAAAGCGAAAACGTGTTCGTCTTCGTAAACTGTAGCTGCTCGGATGTTACCAGCAATAATTTCACAAAAAATACAGTCCATTGTATTGCATCCTTAAGATAAATCTTAATAGATATTTTAGCAAATCTGGTATAGAAAAGCAATTTTTTTAACGATTATGTCTGGGCAATTTCTGCATCGCCGAGGCACGGGGACCTCGTGAACATAATGCGCTCGGTGAGGTAAGGAAACCTCGCCAGCGGGGTGGCGGGTTTTCGCTTCTATTGAAATGTAAACTTATTTTCATAATTTACCATAAACGCCTCTACAGCAGCCCTCAGATTCGCTCGTTTAAAAACCCGGATCGTGGTAAAATCCATAAATATGACACAAGACTCCTATACCGTTATTCACCAAGACAAAACAACTCCCGCTCGAATCGGCAAACTCCGGACAGCACATGGTATCGTGAATACACCGATATTTATGCCGGTAGGAACGCGCGGTACAGTGAAGGCATGCACCCCGCAAATGTTAGCCGATCAGATTCAGGCAGAGATTATTCTTGCGAATACCTATCATCTCTATCTGCGTCCGGGACATGAAATTGTCCAAGAAGCAGGTGGTTTACATTCGTTTATGGGATGGCAACGCCCGATTTTAACCGATAGTGGTGGATTTCAGGTTTTCAGCCTCGGTCCGCTGCGGACAATCACGGAAGAGGGAGTAGCGTTCCGTTCCACGATAGACGGGAGCGAACACTTCATCAGCCCTGAACGTTCAATCGAAATCCAGAATGCTCTCGGTGCCGACATTATCATGGCTTTTGATGAGTGTCCAGCGTTACCGAACGACTATGCGTATCTTAAAAACTCAATGGAGATGACGTTACGGTGGGCAGTGCGGTGTAAAGAAGCACATCGGAATCCGAATCAACTGCTCTTTGGGATTGTGCAGGGTGGTATGGAACGAGATCTACGACAGGCGAGCGTGGAAAAGACTGTATCAATCGGTTTTCCAGGATATGCGATCGGGGGTCTGAGTGTTGGGGAAGAAAAGGATTTGATGTATGAGACACTCGCTTACACCGCACCACTCTTACCGGTAGAAAAGCCGCGCTACCTGATGGGCGTCGGCACACCTGAAGATTTAGTCTACGGTGTTCGCTGTGGGGTTGACATGTTTGATTGTGTGATGCCGACCCGGAACGCGCGCAACGGATCCCTATTTACAACGGCAGGTATCGTCCGCATCCGTAACTCGAAGTATAGTCGTGATTTTAGTCCGCTGGATTCAGAATGCACCTGTTATACGTGTGAAAATTTCACACGGGCGTATCTTCGGCACCTGCATGTCGAAAATGAGATTTTGGGTTCGCAATTGCATACTCTGCACAACCTGCATTTTTATGTCAGTCTAATGCGAGGGATTCGGAGTGCGATCTGTGATGGAAGTTTCGGCGCGTTGGCAGATGGTGAACCAGACATTGGCGCATTGGTGAAATTAGGGCAAGCTGCCTAACGTTGGGTTTCACTCGATAGTTATGTAATAGACGGTCTACAACTCAAAACGTTGTTTCACTTGCTAAGGTTTTAGTCCAGTTCGTTCAACCCGACCTATGGTCAGTATAGCGTGTTTAACCGACCAAATACTTAAACACAGAAGAGAGGTTATCGTCAGGTGAGTAGAGTTGGGAGACATCTAAATCATTCTCAATAAGGAGTTCAGGGAGCCGCGCATAGAACACATCGGGCTTGGCGGTTTCGATGATAATATCGCCTGCTTCGTCTGTTTCGTTGTTACGGCACAACGGAGTGTGCCTACTACTGTCGCTATCAACAAAGGTTACACTCAGGATATCGTCAAAAGGGAGGCAAACTTGCGCTAAACGACGTGGTTCATCGGTGCTTAAGTAGACCTTGTGCGGGTGTTCGTCGATTAGCTCTCGGATGTCGGAGATAGTGCCCTCGGCGAGGATACGTCCTTGATGAATGAGCAAGATCGTCTCTGTTAACGCTTCGATCTCGTAGAGAATATGACTCGAAACGACGATGCTAATACCTTTATCAGCAAGTTCTTTCAGCAGTGCGATGATATGCCGTCTTCCATTGGGATCTAAACCGGTGAGCGGTTCGTCAAGAAAAAGGAGTTTAGGTTCATGCACCAGTGCCTGTGCGAGTTTGATGCGTTGCCGCATTCCTTTGCTATAGGAGCCGATAGGTCGGTTCTTTGCCTGCAGCATGTCCACTGTCTCCAGTACCTGTAGACTCCGAGGTTCGATCTCCGTTTTGTCGTATCCGCTTAATGTTGCAAAAAAAGTAACGAACTCAAATCCGCTCATGAATTGATATGCCAATTCTATATCGGGGCAGTAGCCTACTTGCCTCGTCAAATCAGGATTGTTCCATACGGGTTGGTTCAGCACCTTGACTTCGCCTTGGTTGGGTTGGAGTTGCCCTGTCATGAGCTTGATTAAACTTGTTTTGCCCGCGCCATTTGGACCGAGCAAACCGGTTATTCCGGGGTGAATTGTGAGGGTTATATCATTCACCCCCATGACCTCGCCGTACCATTTGGACAAATTTTCTGTTTGAACGATTGCTGTATTATTCATATTTTTTATAGTCATCAGCAGTCAGGGTGTTCCGCTGCGCTCCACTCTCAGCAGTCAGTTAATCGGTGTAGCACCCAAGATGCCTGCTACCGTTACAAACCGACTGCTGACAGCTAATTGCTAACCTTTACGGCAAATTTTTAAAGTTTCTTCGAGATTTTGGATACCGGCGGTTGTGCCGATAGCGGTGACGCACGCAGCACCGGTTGCGGATGCCAATTCCGCTGTTGCTTTTAGGTCCCAGTTCATGAGGGTCCCCGCGAGAAAACCTGCGACGTAAGCGTCTCCTGCCCCCGTCGCGTCAACGACATTCACAGGATATGCTGGTGCAAAGTGCTCCCCTTCTGGTGTGGAGACGTAACTGCCGTCTTCACCCATTTTAATGACGATGGTATTGATGCCATAGTTATCCCGCAAAAATTGTATGATTTCCGTATGCTCAGACAGTCCTGTGAGATTTTGTGCTTCAATGATACTTGGCATAAAGATATCTACGTGAGGCAAGCAGGGTTCAAGTGTTTCCATCCACCTTCCGGTGGCATCATAGACTGTATCAAGTGAGGTGGTTATGCCCAAAGTTTTCGCTTTTTGTAGAATGTTCGCCATGGGTGCCCCGTCAAAACTGGGCATGACGAGCGCACCGGCGATGTGCAAAATTTTGACATCTTTGATAAGTTCCGAATTAATGTCCGCCTCACAAAGTTCACCGTTCGCGCCGATGTAGTGATAGAAAGTCCGTTCTCCATCAGATGCGATCGCGACGAATGTAAATGAGGTGCTGGCATTAGAATCCTGTTGCATGCCGACCGTATTGACCCCGTTGTCCGTGAGTTCCTTCAGAATCAAGTCCCCAAAAGCATCTGTACCAACTTTACCCATTGCACCAGCAGAGATTCCGAGGCGCGCGAGCGCAATAGCTGTGTTGTTAGCACAACCCCCAGCATGAATTTCGAGTTCATCAAAGAGTGCTAATTTTCCTTTTTCAGGGAACTGATCTATCGGTCGTCCTAACACATCAACGACATAAATGCCGAGTGATAGCACATCCATGGTTCACCTCTTTTACAATATGGCTATCAGTTGTAAACTGTCGGTAACTCATTGTCAACGCGATACTTTTTTTCGAGAAGGAATTAAAGTTGTTATTGGCTTCCTCGGACCAACCCTCTGTTAGTGCCCAGTGCCAAGGCGAAAAATCACTAAAGTTTCATCATCTGTGTTCACATTTCCATCTGCTGCGATGTTAGTAAAACCCTGAGAAGTCCATCCAACAATATAGGGTTGCTGGCTCAAATTTGTCTGCCTCGTCAGATATTGTAATACACCCTCTTGCTGTAGGACTCGTGCGAATGCTTTTCGTGTGTCGTTCAGTTCTTTATCAGGAGGTATTCTTGATGTTGCTCGCAGCGGAAGTCGAACTGCCGAAATGTCAGACGTCTGCTTGGCATCTCTATGCATAGTCTCTTTTAGGGAGATATTTCCTAAGTATGTCATCTCTTTGTTTGTGATACGCCATGCGTTTTCAAGTTTAACCGGCAACTGTTGCGTGAATGCTTCTTTTACATAAGTCGTAGGGTGCCAAGGTTCCACAAAGACATCTCGCAGCTGAACATCTGCCCCTTGAATCAAAGTCCCAATTTGTTGAGGCAGCTCAGTTTCCTGTTGACGGATAAAAGTGCCTTCCAGATACCGAATGGATGTTTTAATTTGCGACGTAGTCCTAATAGAAACAAAACTCTGCAGGTGTGCACGCTGACGCTCAGGATAAACTGACAAAATCGACAGCCTGTCTGCGGCTATAGTTTTAGGCAAGATACTTCTCGCCGTCGCGATTGTGGTTACCGAAACCAGAATAAATAGGCAACTTCCTATCCAGTAGATGGACGACTTTTGTTTTGACCTCCCAAAATAGAGCAGAAACCCACCAAAAGCGAGAAGGTACGCCGGTAATACTACGGCTAACAGTTTAATGAGCGGTACCTGCATTGGCATTTTCGAGAGAAATTGTTTATCAATTTTCTCCTCATGTCGCCGAGAAAGTGCGTACTGGTCTGCGAGATGTCGCGGAGATTTGCCGGACTCACTCAGCAAACTGTACCAAAACGCTTCACCGACCTCTTGATCCGAGAACGGTGGTGCGTTGTAATCAAATGCAAAACAGAGGATTTGACCATTTCCAAAATTTCGTTTCGCGATGTATATATCTTCCGTTGTGCCAAGCAGTATCTCACATCCAGCTTTCGGCGCGAATTCAATGCGTTCAAATAAAATTCTGTCGCTACGGGAAGATTGAAAACCCAGTTTTTCGTGTAAGACATCCGGGAGCGTATCGGTTTTCTTTAGACTTTTCAATTCAACTGGAAGAAAGGACTCTATAAAACTGCCCCGTATAGCGTTAAAGCTGCTGCCGCCAGACATAATAAGCGTGCCACCACGTTGCACCCAATCAAGTAGTGCTGTCTGTCGTGCTTTAGAGATATGTCTCTCTGTCAAAAAGGTCTCACGGATAACAAGAACATCAACAGCACTATAACCAATCCAGTCACGTAGCAGTGATGTTGACGGATCCGGAAGGTACTTAACATGCACCTGTGCGCCACCGGATACCTCCAACAGCTTTTTGTCTACAAATCGTTTTAACTTGTCGCCGCTCGGTGCTAATACTAACACGAAATAGTCTTTACGTGCAACAGGTGTTGGTAGTGGCATCTCCTGCCTTATAGGCTGTAAGCGGTAGTTTTCTGTAGACGTTGAGGGCACCAATTGGACAACAAGTCGTGTCGCATTTTTCGAGCAGTAAACATAGAGACTTTTCTGTTGTCGTCCAGTTGTGCTGAGCCGTAACGGGATAGCGTATCGTTCAAGTGGTGTATCTGAAGAAAAGTTTAGGACTTCTACTACCAATTCTCCGGTAAATACAACGGGTTCATCTTGACTTCGGACAGTAATCGTCAAAGGTGCCCATGTCCCTGCTTTGTAAGTATCGCTGAACCCGAACGCTATATTCTCAACTTCCACTGTCCCGTAGGCAATAGAGACTGAAATAAGAATCAGGATCATCAGGATTAAAGGATTCACAGGATTATCACCACTGCTACGGCACACGGCGTGTGCCTACTACTTTATAAGACGTGCTGGATTGTTAACAAGTTTTGTCTTCTCTGCACCTGCAAAAGGGTGCGTGCTAAAAACGCCGTTTCCCAACATAATCATCGATGCAACGCCGCCTTCTGCCTCAATCTGCGCAATTGTGTCAATGACCCGGGCGTCGCCGAGCAAGCCACTTTCGACTGAAAACTGCTTTGAGACAGCAAAACAGGCATCAAAGAGTTCAGGGCTGCCCTGCACGCTATTTGTTACAGGGACTCCGGCATTGGCATCAGTAAGCGTTCTCAAAGTGTTCAATGCAATATCGGCGGCACGATTGATACGAAGCGTCTGTTCTTTGTTTCCGAGCACCTCGCTTGTCTGGATAGGTCCAAAGTAACGGTAATAGATAGGTTGCTCTGGAATCGGTAGCCTATCGGCGACTAAAGGAGCACCTTCCTTCAACTTGACGAGGAAGCCGCCGTGATATTGTGAGCAAACATCCCCTAACCCGGTGCGATTTTCGACCTCTGCGACATGCGCTATCATCGCAAGCGACTCTGTATCTTTGTGTAGCTGCAAGAGTTCGTTAAGCGCATATGCCGTTGCGAGTGCAGCAGCACCGCTAAGTCCGAATCCGCAGCCGAGCGGCAAAGGAGAAGTCAGGTTTACCTTTATCCCTGCAACATCTGTGTTTTGGGTTAGCCGACTGACAACGGCGCGGACTGTAGGAAAATTGATGTTTTCTCCGTTAAATAGCACCTCCGTTTCATGGCTGTCAGAGACGGTAACTTCTACACCCTCTGTAACGGTGAACCCCATGCCGAGTGAATGCATACGGGTAGCATCGGGATGCGGAATAACCTTGAAGATACAAGAGATGTTGCCAGGGGCAAAGGCACTCGTCATTTCGCTCCTTTCGTATAGGTTGTTGGCTTCAGCTGTCGGTAGTTTCTGACGATTTCCAATTATTATTTGACCTGCATCAATCGCTATTTCTACACATTGCGTTGCGATGGGGCATATCTTGGGTGGAATGCGCCTTCACCACATTGTCCTTCCTCTATTTTAGCGGCTTGTCCACCACCGGTAACGGAGCATCTTGCGCCATCCAATTCAGGTAAGACGTATCGCTGGAACCACGCTCCCATCTGTTGTCGCATGTCGGTTATCCGTGCACCTTGGGATTTTTCATCTATCAGATTTTTCCGTTCACCGGGGTCGTTTACCAAGTCATAGAGTTCATGCGGTCCATACGGATATCTATGGACATATTTCCATTCTTGTGTCCGAATCATACGGACGGGACCGTATTCATCGAAGATAACGACCTCGTCCTGCGCGTCGTTTGTCTCCCCAGAAAGCGCAGGAGTAAAACTTCTGCCGGGTGACATATCGTCATTCGGATCAGGTAAGCCGAGATAATCAAGCAGCGTCGGCATGAAATCGTATTGACTGACCATCGCTTCACTGACGCGCCCCTCTGGAATCCTGCCGGGTTGGCTTACAATGAATGGGACTTTGACAGAGTTCTCATACATATTCAGAGGGAATGTACCGTTGCCTTTATGCCAAAATCCGTGATGTCCGCACGAGTAACCGTTGTCACTACTGAAAACAACGAGTGTATTTTCACGGATACCGAGTTCCCCAAGCCTATCGAGAATCCGCCCGACATTTAAATCGAGTGCCGTTATTGCTGCAAAATAGCCCTTTAATGATTCACGGTTACCCATGTGCACAGCGGCTCCCTGTACCGCCCAAGGGTGAAGTGCCTCTTGTGGACACGTTTTGAACGGACAATCGTCATAAGAGTCAACGATGTCTTGGGGATGACCTGTAAAGGGGGTATGCGGTGCGTTGTAGTTGACGCTGAGGTAGAATGGTCCGTCTTTGTTCGCCGAGATAAAGTTCAGTGCATCATCCGTAATTACGTCAGTGAGGTAGCCGGGTTGCATTTCAACCTGTCCATCTCGGATCATGTCTGCGTCGTTATACTTGCTTCCACCAGTGAGCAGAGTGAACCAGTGGCTGAACCCATGTTGTGGTGTCAGACTGTCGCCGAGATGCCATTTGCCGCTAAGTCCGACGGTATAGTCATTGTCCGCTAAGACATCGGTATAACAGGTTAATCCATCGAGGTAGCGGGCGGGATCAGGTGGCATGTTCCCATCGCGGATCCAGTCGTGCACACCGTGTGCGGAGGGGATACGTCCGGTCATGAGGCTGGCGCGTGCCGGAGAACAGACGGGACTTGTGCAGAAGAAATTAGGGAATCGGGTACCTTCTGAAGCCAATTGGTCGAGATAGGGTGTACGTACCTCGTCGTTGCCACAGCAGCCAGCTGCCCAAGGTCCTTGGTCGTCTGTTAGAACAAAAATTACATTTGGCTTATTTTGCATATTGAATCCTCCATTTTATGAGTAAAGCAGGTGTAACAAATTAGATATTTTCCACTGGTTGCCTGACTCATTCGTCAACATCTTTATTTTCCTCTTGGTTAGAACGGTCTTCCTCAGAATCAAACAACTGAAGCTGCGGTGTATCCGCAGCAGAAACGGCAGATGTTGCTTCGGGTTGCGATTGACTGCGGTATAGAAGATCTCCGATTGTAAACAGTTTTTTACGCAAAACAGACCTTCCTGCTTTATCTATTTGGGCGATTGTCGTATTTCCGCCATGTGCCTCGACTGCGAGGATTGACTTAGCATCCAACTCCTTGTTATCAAGCAGGTCTGGGCTGTGACTTGTAATAATAATTTGCGTTTGGTCGTTAGCGTCCCGAAGTCCGTCAAGCAATACACCTATGGCAGCTGGATGAAGCGCAATCTCTGGTTCTTCAATCCCGACAAGCATTATGCGCTGCTGAGTGCCATTATTTCCCTGAAAGAGTGCTACGAGAATCCCCAAGGCGCGCAGTGTGCCATCAGACATATTGTTTGCTAAAAATCGCCACGGATGTTTTGCTCCTGCGACACTCTGTCTGAACTCTAAAGTTTCCCTGGGTCCAAGTTCTTTCACCTCTACTCCATGTATACCGGGGATCATATTTGACAGATACTCGTCAATGCGTTTCCTAACATCGGGCGAAAATCGGGCGAAAACACTCGTAAGATTGCTTCCATCCCGCATTAGTATGTTGCCAACATCGGGTACTTGGAGATCCCTGATTTTATCGGGGTTGAAACTATAAAACCCAATGTGGGAAAATGCGTCGTAGATATGCCGAAATTCGGGTAGTCCCGACGCGCTCATCAAGTAGAGCCGATCGCGCGCTGCAGCGGGTGCCACGTCTACACTCATATTTTTTACTTCACCATTATCAACGCGGAAATATTCCTCTGGCGTGGAAAGCTGCGCGTCCTGAATCATACATTCTTCGCGTTGAACTTCATATCCACCACGTTCACGAACACCAATGCGTAAGGCGTAGTGTCCGATAGTCTCCTGAGGTAAAGTGAAATCAAGACGGATACTGAAATGGTTTGGATGCCCACTGGAGCGACGTCGGACCTCATTGATACCTCCACGATCGCGTAAGGCGTGATCGAGTGACGAATTCAACGCATCTGCAACGAATCGCAAGGCATCAAGAAAATTGCTCTTCCCTGCGCCGTTTGGACCTACAAGGAACGTCAAGGGCTGCATCTGGACATCACACGCAGCGATACTCTTATAGTTTTTTAGAACAATTCTGGTAATAAACGATGAATCTTTCATGTCATTACCCTTACCTTGGTATCCGTGCCGTAGGAGGGGTTTGCAACCCCGATTCCATCAGGAGTTACGCTACCGGGAATGCGTCACCGACGAGTGGTTCGCCATCCTCAACCTCGATTGTGGAACAAGGAAATGATTCGGCGACTGTGTCTTGTTAAAGCAGACATCCTGCGCCATGAAAATCATAACGAACGCGCGACGTTGCCCCTCGGTCACATTCGGCTTATTTTGCATATTGAATCCTTCGTTTCATGGATAAAATAGTGCTAAAGATTATAAACTTTATTTTTACGCTTGTTCGGTTGTTCGATCATTTGTGTTCCGTAACTCGTCAAGGAGCCAAACAATGTCTCGGTAGCATTTGTCGAATGAGTCTGCTCGACGCGCCTGTTCTATATCAAAAAGTGCAGTAAGCGCGGGCTGGTCGCGTACCTCATGATATCTTCTGCTGCCGTCCATGCGGTCACTTAGCCATCCTTTTGCGTCACGGATTGCCTCCGGATCGTTTGGCGGGTAAATACCATCTCTTAAACCCCTTTTTCCACGAAGCGAATCGGCTGCCGCAAGAAACCATGCCTCAAACTCGTTTTTAGCAATCACAACGGCAATTGGCAAATCTCTACGAGCTTGCAATGCCCTATCCAACAATGCAGGTCCAAGTTCCGCTGGACATACATTGTCACTGTCAAGAACGACCAATATACCTCCTCGTCCACCAACCTTTTGAGCTGCTAATTCAATTCTCCGCTCAAGCTCTCCTTCCTTCACAACTTGATATCTGGAAGCGCGAATAGGGGTCGGTATGGAAACCTGCAACTCTGGGAAAAGTTTATGGGTAACGTTACGAATCAAGACCGGTACGGCTTTCACCTCACCGTATCCTTCAACAATACAAATGATTTTGACTGTCATTTATGCTTTCCTCACTTTTCCCTTTCTTAGAATTTCCAATCTTCAAATGAAAAAGAGAGTGCTGTTTAGTTCTCACTGCTGGGTTCTGAATCAGGTTGCAATTGATCAAGACGTAGAAGTTCACCCGCTGTAAATAACCGATCTCGAACTACAGTTCTACTTGCATTATCTACTGGAGCGATCATTGTATCTCCGTCCTGTAACTCGACAGCCAGAATCGAATCCACATCTAAGTTCTTGTCATCAAGCAGATCTGGACTGTGACTGGTGACGATAGCTTGAGTTTTTTCAGAAGCGTCTTGAAGGGCATCAAGCAGGATGCCTGCGGCTGCTGGATGAAGCGCAATTTCTGGTTCTTCAATTCCGACAAGTGTTACGCGTCTTTGTGCTTCCTGATTTCCCTGAAATAGTGCTACGAGAATCCCTAACGCACGAAGTGTGCCATCAGACATATTGTTTGCGATAAATTGCAAGGGGCGTTTGTTGTCTGCGACATCCTGCCAGAACTCTAATGTTTCCTTCGGTCCAAACTTCCTAACATGTACCCTTTTCATGTCAGGGATAATCACTTGCAGATATTCCTGAATATCCTGCTTCACCTCATACGAGAGTTGGTTGAAGACACTGGTCAGATTGCTTCCGTCCTGAATCAACATGTCACCGGAATCAGGATCTTGTAGATCTCGGATTATGTTGGGACTGAGGTTGTAAAACCCCATCCGAGAGAACGCATCGTAGACAGGACGAAACTCCGGCAAACCTGCAGCATTTACTAAGTAGAGCCGATCTCTTACAGCTGCAGGGGCGACTGGAACACTTGTGTCTGTCACTTCACCATTAACAACCTTAAAGTACACATCAGCCTCAGTACGATTTTCATTCTGAAATTTACACTCTTCTGTTTGTACCACGTATCGTGTAAAACGCGTCTCGATTTGGAAGGCGTAGTATCCCGTAGAACCATCTGGTAAAGCGAATTCAAGACGAATGCTGAAATTATCTGGATCGGTTATAAACTTATCAGATCGTTTACACACATCATTAGCACCCCCACGAGCGCGTAGGGCATGGTCAAGCGATGAATTCAACGCATCGGCAACGAATCGCAGCGCATCAAGAAAATTGCTTTTGCCCGAACCGTTGCGTCCGACAAGGAAAGTCAGAGGACCCAACTGTACATCACACGCAGCGATACTCTTATAGTTTTTCAGAACAACTCTGGTAATAAACGATGAATCTTTCATGTCATTACCCTTACCTTGGTATCCGTGCTGTAGGAGGGGTTTGTAACCCCGATTCCATCAAGAGTTACGCTACCGGGAATGCGTCACCGACGAGTGGTTCGCCATCCTCAACCTCGATTGTCGGAACGAGGACATGATTCGGGGATTGCGTTTTGTTAAAGCAGACATCCTGTGCCATGAAAATCATAACGAACGCGCGACGTTGCCCTTCCGTGACATTCGCCGGTGTACCGTGGAAGTTTAGGCAGTGGTGGAACATACATTCGCCTGCTTTCAATTCCACCGGAATACCGTGACTGATGTCTAATTTCCCTCTTTCAGCCCACTGATCGGGCGATGGTTCGCGTCCTTCTTCGCGTGCTTTCGCCGCTGCTTCATTTGCTGCCTCCCTTGCGGCAACTGAAAACCGTTCGTCTATATGGCTTTTCGGCATAACGTGCATACACCCGCTATCGACTGTTGCGTCATCCAAAGCAAGCCAGCAGCTTACAATATTCGGTGGGCTAAGGGGCCAGAAAAAGAAATCGTGATGGAATGCGAAGTGCCCATTGTCGTGAGGTGGCTTAGAAATAATCTGATCATGCCAGAGACGAACTTCGGGAGTATCCAATAGTGCCCGGGCTGTCCCTGCGATGAGTGGGTGGTGAATGGCAGCCTCGTAGTGTGACTCTCGCTTCCACATGTTGACGTATTGGTGAATTGCACGCGGGTGGCCACTCCCTCGATTGAGTTTATCTCCGTGTCGGTCGTGTCCATATTTGAACTCCGGTGATGAGTCATCGCCTTCAGCGAGTTCCAACTCAATAATGGCATCTAACCCAGCGCGCATCGCTTCAACGCCATCGCTATCCAAAACCCTTCCAAATTTGAGATACCCGTTTTCCTGAAAAAAATCGATCTGTTCTTGTGTGACCATTGTGTCCCTCCGTATGTTAATAGTCATGTTTATATTACAGCCGCCCGTATGGCGTTTGGCACCTCTTTGAAATGGTTTACGGCACGCGGAGCGTGCCTACTACTTTTAAGCCTACATTTAAATCGGAAACTGATGATTGCCTGCTGTCAATCCACCATCAATAACAAAGACTGCTCCTGTTGCGAAACCAGCTTCATCGGAGGCGAGAAAGAGCGCAGCGTTTGCGATGTCAATGGGCTGTCCAATTCGTCCGAGCGGATACCACGGTGTGATTTCGTCCAAAATCTGTGGATTGCGTTCAATCATCGGCTCCCACACTTCGGTTTGAATTGTGCCGGGACAGATACAGTTGATACGGATGTTGTCCTTACCGTGTGTGACCGCCATAGATCGGGTGAGTGCGATAACGCCGCCTTTTGCCGCAGAATAGGCGTGAATTCCCTGTAAGCCGATAAGTCCGTTGACAGAGGCGATGTTAACAATGCTACCACCTCTACCGCGCTGCATTACGGGCATGACTGCGTTGGAACAGTTGCTGGTTCCGCGGAGTGCGACTGCCAAGTTCGCTTCCCAATTATTGTTGAGAACATCTGCTGTCGAACAGATAGCATTGTTCACCAAAATGTCAACTGTGCCGTAAGTATCAACAGTCTCAGCGATGAGTTTTTCGGCATGGGTAGGATCAGAGACATCAGCGTTGATGAACAGTGCCTCACCACCTGCATCGGTTATAGCATCAACCGTTGACATTCCGATGGCATCGTTTACGTCATCAACAATGACTTTAGCACCCTCTTCGGCAAACCGCAGGGCTACGGCTCTACCGATACCGCGTCCTGCGCCTGTGACAATGGCAATTTTGTTATTCAATCGCATTTGCTTTTGTCCTGTGTCTCTCTTGTACAGACCTGCCGCCCCTCTGGGGCTTGATTGACGGAGGATACCCGTTTCTATAGACATACCACCCCGCTGGGGCTGCGGACTTGGTGATAACCTTCCGCATTTTTACATGAGGTGTTTCCAGAAACGCAATTTAATAATATTCAGTCCGTATCAAGATTAGTACCCACCCGTTTGATAGAGGGTGAATGGCACCCAAACCGTCCAAACTAATGTTGCAGCGTTTGAGAAATGAAAAGTTTTGTGCGTTCGTGCTGCGGATTATCAAAGAAATCTGCTGGTGCTGCCTCCTCAACAATCAGTCCTTCATCGAAAAAGAGAACTCGATCGGCGACTTCACGGGCAAACCCCATCTCATGGGTGACAACAAGCATGGTCATGCCGGAGTGTGCTAACTCACGCATAACATCAAGGACTTCTGTGATCATCTCTGGATCAAGGGCACTTGTTGGTTCGTCAAAGAGCATAATTTTGGGTTCCATCGCCAAGGCTCTTGCGATCGCAATGCGCTGCTGCTGCCCTCCCGAAATTTCTGCGGGGTATTTGTACGCTTGATCTGCAATGTCTACCCGTTCTAAAAGTGCTAAGGCTAATGATTCCGCTTCGCTTTTCGGCATTTTCCTTACACGGATAGGACCTAATGTTATATTTTGCAGATTTGTTAGGTGCGGAAATAGGTTGAACTGTTGGAATACCATACCGACTTCCCGGCGGATAAGATCGATATTACGGAGGTCATCGGTGAGTTCAATTCCGTCAATGACAATTTTGCCGCGCTGATGTTCTTCAAGTCGGTTCAGCGTCCTAATGAATGTTGACTTTCCTGATCCAGAGGGACCGCATATCACTGCCCGCTCGCCTTTTTGGAAAGAGGTTGTAATACCTTTGAGGACATGGAAATCGTCAAACCATTTGTGCAGATCCTCACACATAATAATTGGATCGTTGGAAGTGTTTTCAAGGTTAGCCATTTTTTGTATTTCCTGACCTGAATTTCTGTTAAATAATATTAGGTTATTCCAACACCGAGAGCATCTTCAATTCTCTGGCTGACATAAGACATTGAATAACTAAAAACAAAATAGATCGCCGCAACGAAGATATACACTTCTGCTTGTAATCCGAGCCAATCAGGATTTGCAATAACGGTTTTTGCTATGCCCAAGAGATCGAGTAGTCCGACGATGGTAACAAGAGATGTATCCTTGAAGAGTGCTATGAATTGCCCAACAATCGCTGGTATGACAGAGCGGAGTGCTTGTGGTAAAACGATAAATAGCATCATCAGCGGATAGTTGAGTCCGAGTGCCTGTGCGGCTTCATACTGTCCTCTTGGAATTGATTGAAGTCCGCCTCGTACGTTCTCTGCCATGTAAGCGGCAGAGAAAAGCGTTATGCCAAGCATAGCGCGCAAGACTTTATCAAGTCGAATGTTATCCGGCATGAAAATCGGGATCACGACCTGTGCCATGAACAGGATTGTGACCAACGGCACGCCACGAACTATTTCAATATAGGCGGTTGAGACCCATTTGACAGCCGGTAAAGTACTCCGTCGTCCGAGTGCCAGCAGGACTCCGATCGGAAAACAGAAACCGATACCGACGACTGTCAGAATCAAGGTTAGGAGCAGTCCGCCCCAATTTGTTGTGGAGACGGCGTTCTCTCCGAAGCCGCGCAGCATTATCAACGTCCAAGGAAAAGAGAGTATCCATCCGATGAGGACCCAGCGTCGCATTTTTGGTAGCAAACTTCGGGTACGGATTCCGAGAAAGAGGAACATCGAAAGCAACGCTACTCCACCGAGTATCCATCCTCGTGTTGTCCAACTGAAGTTTGATATACCAAACGACAGAAGGGTGCATACGATCCCAAATCCGCCGATGCTAACGGCAAATCTGAGTGTGAGTCCACCCCAGATTCCGCCACTTAAGCCTGCCAATGCACACACGGTATAAAGGACGATCCAGACCCGCCATACTTCTGCTCTCGGATAAGCACCTATTGCAAAAAGTTGTAGATTGGCGGGGATAACATCCCAATCCGCGTCCGTGAACGCCCAAACCAAAATGCTCTTTAAAAGAAAGTATATAAAGCCAAGAGCAACGATAGTCAGGAGGGTATTGTACCATGTGTTAAAGAGGTTTTCTTTAAACCAAGTCAAAATGCCCTTTGAATTCTTGGGTGGTCTAATTTCTTGCGTAAGTTCTGATTCAGTCTCCATAGACATTTCGCCCTTACAGGACTAAAGAATAGGTATAGTTTATGCCCTATTCAGTTTGCCCTTGTCTCTTCGTTAAATTTCTTAATTATCGTCCAACACGAGTAATCCAGCGGTTGTACCAGTTCATGGCTGCCGACGTTGTCAAACTCATAATTAGGTAAGTTACCATAATCATAGCGAACACAGGTATGGATTGTCCAGTTTGAAGCATCAATGTATGACCAATGCTGAAGACATCGGGAAAACCAATTGCAATCGCTAAACTTGAGTTCTTGGCGAGGTTAAGGTACTGACTTGTGAGCGGCGGCACGATGATCGGGACAGCTTGAGGAAGAACGATTAGCTGCAAGGTTTGCGCTTCGCTCAAGCCGACGGATCTCGCGGCCTCCCGTTGCCCTTTCACGACGGCTTGTATTCCACTTCTCACGATTTCGGCGATGAATGCCCCGGTATAAACAGTAAGTCCGATTAAAAGTGCGGAGAATTCAGGTGACAAACTGAGTCCACCAACGAAGTTAAAACCTCTTAAAACTGGAAAATCCAGTGTAAACGGCTTTTCTGGCGTCAGAAACCATCCAAGGACTGCGACAATTAAGAAGGCAGGTAGTGCCCATTTGGCACGAAACCCTGGCAGTTCCAGTTGACGAAGCTTCCTCATACGTAGGACGTAGAGAATTACGGCTAAAGCGAAACCGGCGAGAAGAAAGCCACCCCAGACTTTCAAACCGGATGTAGGTTCAGGTGAAGGCAAGTAGAGACCACGTTGGTTAATGAAAACACTTCCTAATAACGAAACACTGTCTCTGACGCTCGGCAATTGAAGGATTACAGCACTGTACCAAAACAGTATCTGGAGTAGGAGCGGAATGTTCCGAAAACATTCAACGTAGGCAGAAGCTATGGTTCGGATTAGCCAGTTGCTGGAAAGACGAGCGATACCGACAACAAGCCCCAGAATTGTTGCACATACAATTCCTATGAGACTCACCTTTAGCGTGTTTACCACTCCTACCCAAAACGCCTTGAGATAGGTATCCGAAGGCGCGTATTCAATCCCTTCGGAGATGTCAAACCCGGCTTCACTCTCCAGAAAATCAAGGCTGAGCGTTAGTCCGAGGTTGTTTAACCCTCTTAGCATATTTGCGTAAAGAACACCTGCTAACAGGAGTACACCAATAAGAAAAAGGACTTGGAGCAGGACACGTAGGACGCGAACATCTCGCCAGAAGGGGGTTGTTGTAGAATTCAGTGCCATTTTTTTGATGAATGCCAGTCCTCAGCCGTCAGCTGTTGGTAGGCGTGTGGTGGTTTCCAACTCTTCTACCTGCCACCACCCGCCCTTTGCCGAAAAGCGAAAACTGAGAACTGAAGCATTCATCTCAGTCTTTCCTATAGGTAGTATTGCCTTTAGCGGAACGGCATTGCGTAGAGAAGACCGCCTTGCGTCCACGACTTATTGACGCCACGTGGTAGACCGAGCGGTGTAAGGTTGCGTTCAAAGATTTCGCCGTAGTTCCCGACACCAGAAACGACCTGATGTGCCCAATCTTTCGACAAACCGAGTTTTTCTCCTATATCACCGGTTTTGCCCAAGAATCGTTGGATTTCGGGGTTCTGGGTTTCAAAAGTGCTGGCATTGGCTTTTGTGATTCCGTGTTCTTCGGCAAAAAAGGTAGCGTAAACCACCCAACTCACGACATCGTTCCATTTGTTATCACCATGGACGGTGACAGGTCCCAAGGGTTCCTTCGAGATTGTGGCATCAAGGATAATATGTGCCTCCGGGTCCTTGAGGACTTGGCGGCGAGCAACCAACTGCGATTTATCAGAGGTCACAACGTCACAACGTCCTTGTTCGTAACTGTTGTAGAGCGTATCAATTTCTTCAAAAACGACGGGGTTGAAATCGACGCCTAAAGATCGCATCGTGTCTGTCAAATTTAATTCGGTGGTGCTACCTGCTGTTACGCCGATACTCGCGCCTGCTAATTCCTCTAAGGAGGTGATACCGAGTTCCTTTCGAAGCATAAAGCCTTGTCCATCGTAAAAGGTTGGGGGTGCGAAGTCGGCGCCTACTTGGGTGTCCCGAGTGAGTGTCCAAGTCGTATTTCGGATTAAGACATCTATCTCACCTGTCTGTAAGGCAGGAAAACGTTCAGGTGCTTTCAGAGGCACGAATTCAACTTTGCTTGGATCACCGAGAATAGCGGCAGCAATTGCTCTACCGTAATCTACGTCAAAACCGGTCCATTCACCATTTTCATTGAGGAAACCGAAGCCTGGGAGGCTACCGTGTACCCCACAAATCAGTCGTCCTCTATTTTTGACTCTGTCCAGAACCCCGTCCTCGCTTCTTGCGAGTAGAGGGGTTATCAATGAAATCGCTAAAATTAATGCAGAAACGCGAAACAAAAATTTGCGCACAAAAATCCTCTCTTTTCAGTGTGACCCCTATCGCAGAGGTCGTTTAACTAAAGTCTGTTATAATTGCTAAAATTTTTTCAAAACCTTATTTATGCCTTCCTTTAGTGAAGAAAAGCGATTGCTATACCTTTATAGATTTTATCAAACTGCTCCTCTGTTGTCAAGAGAATTAATGTTAGATGTCGGGGAATTCAGCTATCGGCTGTCAGAAGTCAGCGGTGTCCTTCCGGGTCAAGTCTGCCCCATTTTGGGCATATTGAATAAAGAGAGTGTCCTATTTTGTGCAGCACTTCTGGATTATTTTTCCTAATGTTCTACCAGTCCAGTATTTTCAGATCGGCACGATATTTGCTATACTTAGGGGTACAGGGGTACTTGGTTTTTGGTTATAAGCATAGGGGAAATGTCGATCAGCAGTCGGGAAGTGTAAAGCTAAGACAAATTGTGCCGCGTATGGGCACAATTTAGAGTTTCCTCCTACAGGTTCAGGAGGTTGCTCCTACTCGGAGATATCGGGAATAAGAGTTCACTCCTACAGGAAATCTAAATGACTTTGCTAAACAGGACTTGACATATTTCGGAAACCTTGCTAATATAATAAAATAAACACTTGTCGAGGAGAAATTAGATGAAGCAGTTTATAATTGCAGAAATTTGCATAATTGTCGCTCTTGCTGGCGGGTTTTGGCTGGGACGCGTCACGAACAACAGCACCAGTTATGCACACTACTACGATAACGCTGACAAAGCATGGACCACGGCACAAGAGCTTGACAATCCACCGATAACGTTAGATGAACCGGACAAAAAGCGTCTGCGGAAAGTCCGAGCTGCGTATCGTGAAGTTTTTGAGAATTATCCTGATAGTCTATGGGCAGATGATGCTATCTATCAGCTTGCCTCTCGCATTCCACGCACAGATGAAGAGGCTTTTGCGCTCTTTCGCCGGTTGATTAACAATTATCCAGACAGTGAGTGGGCAGATGATTCAATGTACGCTATTGCTTTCGCCTCTTACCAGATTGCGGAGGATTTAAAAAAGACTGGCACACTTGAATCACTTGCGTCATATTACGACCGATCGCTTGCGCTTTACAATCAACTCATTTTGGCATATCCGGGGAGTGAACTGTCGGAACAGGCACAGTTTAATACGGCGATGTGTTACTATGGTAAGGGAGAATTGAATAGTGCGCTCGCGCAGTTGGATACGCTCCGCGAGCCGTTCAGCAATAGCCCGTTACTCTATCAGATTCTGTATGTTACCGGAGAAATTTATCTCAGGAGGCAAGACTACGAAAATGCCCGGGTGGAATTCACCAACGTCGTTGATTCCGGTGATCCGACGCTTGCGCCATTAGCAAGTTTCGGTATAGCACAGGCTTATCTTGCAGAGGGTAAATATGATGAAGCATCAGGCGCATATCAAACGGTTATCGACCTCTACCCGGACTCAAAAGCAGCGCAAGATGCTCACTTCTACATGGGATGGGCATACGAAAGACTTAATAAGTATGACGAAGCCATCGCGCAACTTGAGGCAGCGATTGATTTGTATCCGCGCAACGAAAATGCCGCTAATTCGCAAATTTACGTCGGGCAAATTGCTTATGCTAACAACGATATGGCGAGTGCTATTGAGGCATATCAGAAGGTTGCGGATAACAGCACATACGATTACGACAACCGTCGGCAAGCGCAGTATTGGGTCGGGAAAATTTATGAGGACAATGGCGATATGGAATTAGCGATAGAGTCATATCGGAAGCTGCTCACAGAATTTTCGGAACCTCATAAAGAAGGTGCGCACCCTTCAAATAGTATTAGTGAAACTTATATTCAGAACTTAAGGGGTACAGGACTCTAATCCTTGTTCCAAGTCTACAAGGATATCCTCGACATCTTCCAGTCCGACCGAAATTCTGACTAATCCATCTGTAATACCAGTGCGGTGTCGGATCTCTGCTGGAACATGAGAATGCGTAGTTGAAGCAGGATGGCAGATGAGTGTACGCACATCTCCCAAACTGACTGCGAGTGAGCAGAGTTGAAGTTGATCTACAAGATTCTCACCGGCACCGCGTCCACCTTTCAGTTCGAGCGTTATCATACCACCGAAAGCATCCATTTGACGTTTGGCGAGTTCATGCTGCGGATGGCTGCACAATCCGGGATAACGTACCCACGCCACCGCTGGGTGTGCCTCAAGGAATGCTGCGACATGCGCGGCATTTTCACAGTGCCGCGTAAAGCGGAGAGGGAGTGTCGTCAGACCGTGCAGCGTTAGCCATGCATTGAATGGACTTATGACTGCCCCGAAGTTGCGCAATGCCCCTTCTTTAGCACGCGTAATGAACGCCTTTTCTCCGACAATCGCGCCAGCGATAACTGCCCCATTACCACTGAGATATTTCGTCATGCTATGAATAACGACATCAATGCCAAGCGGAATTGGTTGTTGTCCACACGGTGTTGAAAATGTATTGTCGATCATTGAGGTTATTCCATGTGCTCTTGCGATCTCGGCAGACCTACGCAAGTCAACCAATTTTAAGAGTGGATTTGTTGGACTTTCGAGGTAGAGTACTTTTGTATCAGGTCTGATAGCGCGTTCAATTTGTGTCGGGTCTGTGGCATCAACAAACGTTGTCTCAATCCCGAACCGCCGTAGATCTTCATTCAGGATCTGGAATGTAGCGGAATAAAGATTTTCCATAGCAACCACATGACCACCGTCAGCTAAGGCAGTGAGCAATGCTACGCTGACTGCTCCCATTCCCGACGCTGTTGCGAGTGCAGCTTCACCCGCTTCAAGAACAGCGAGTTTCTCCTCTAATATATCCTGTGTCGGATTGCCCCATCGGGTGTAGACATAACCACTCTCTTCATCTTGGAATGCTTCTGCACATTCAGCGGCGGATGTGAACCTAAAAGTGCTGTTTTGATAGATAGGTGGTAATAAAGGGATTCCACTTTTTTCGGCGACGGATGTTTGTGTCTCGCCTGCATGGATAGCTTGGGTTGCTTTACCTAATTTTTTTTCTGATGTCACGTTAAAAACTCCTGTAGGAGGGGTTTGTAACCCCGATCACTTTAGTGTGCCTGCGAGAGAAGACTACTTTACTTTTTCACAACCTTCAAGTGTCAATAACTGGCGTTTCCGCTCTATACCACCGCCGTAGCCTCCTAACGCTCCGTCGCTTCTAATGACCCGATGACACGGTATAAAAATAGAGATTGCATTTGCACCAACTGCGCTGCCGACAGCTCGTACAGCCTTTGGTTTCCCAATCTGTTCTGCGATCCATTTGTAGCTGCGCACCTCGCCATGCGGAATTCGCCGTATAGTGTCCCAGACCTTGTTCTGGAAGTGCGTTCCGCAGTCTACATGGACCGGAAGTTGGGAATCGCTAAACGGTTTACCCGCAAAATACTGATCGAGTATCTTCTGCACGCGAGTTAGCACCGGATACTGGTCTTGAGGGTGTGGTGATCTGTTGAACGGAAAGTTATGGATAAAGAAAAGATGCGAAATGTTATCTTGATCTGCAGCGACTATCCCAATAGATCCGATTGGAGATTCGTAAGAGATAGTCCGCGGTGCGAAGTAACCTTGCATACTTTCTTCTGATTGCACGTCAATAGGGATATTCTTTCGGATACATTCAGGAAATGTTTTGAATAGATTCATTTTCGTTTTTTTTTGACCTCTGCTCTATTATATGGTATGCTTTATTGCAAACCATGGCTATATTTGGAACCGCTGATCAGCTCTACGGCTACATCAGTGAACTTTTTGAAGAAATCGCCACGCTACCGGAAGCGCAAGAGGCACTTAAATCGTTGACCCTGAGCGTTCGGTTTAACTACACCCAACCGGATTGTATAATGACGCTGACGGCAGCGAACGGCGAATATACCATTACTCGCGGCATCTGTGAAGATGTTGACCCGGATGTTGAACTTACGATGACAGGCGATGTCGCCTACAAGTTTTGGACAGGTGAACTCAACGTCATGGGTGCGATAACGACCCGTGAGATCGGGGTCATCGGTTCGCTTGGCAAGGTGATGCGGCTTGCCCCGCTCATCAAGACGGCAGTCCGCTATAATAGCGAGCGAAAAACCGGTTTTAATTCATAGAATCCAAGGAGGCAACGATGGCAGACAATCTATTAGATACGATTGAACCCTACGTTACACAGATGCAGGAAGAAGGCTGGTGTGTCTTAGAGAACGTTATCCCCACCGATGTGGTTGACGCGGTTCGTGAAGAGGTCGAAACATCAGAAGCTGACTACAATGAATTCAGGAAAGAGAACGATGCATGGGAGCGTAATGTTATCAGTTTCATGCCGAAATTTGCCGAACATCTCGCAAATGAGCGGCTCCTCACTGTCCTCCGACAGCTGTTGGGACCGCAGGTGCGGATTTCTCAGACGGAGTATAAGATCCGTCCACCGTATTATGAACTGGTGCGTGCGTATCACTCGGATTTTCCGTATGATTTGAACCAGAAATGGCACATTCCACAACCGTTCCCAAGTGCTGTTATCGGTATTACTACCCTCTGGATGCTCTCGGATTTTACGACGGAAAATGGCGGCACATGGATTGTTCCTAAGACGCATGTGGATCTTCGGAATCCGAGAGGCAAAGAAGACGGTATTGGTGATCGGAACCCCCTTGATGGTGAAATGCAAGCCACTGGCGGTGCGGGCAGTGTGCTTATCATGGATAGCCGGATTTGGCATTCTAATGCAGAAAATCCGAGTGCCGGTAAGCGAACTGCTGTTGTCGTTAGATACGCTCCGTGGTGGTTAAATTTGGAACTCTTTGGCGTGAATACGGCGACTATTCCGGGTGAGACCTTTGATAAATTACCGGATGACGTCAAGTTACTTTATGAGCATCGCGCGGAAAACCGCGAACCGACTGTTTGGATCTAAAATAGTAGGCATACGCTGTATGCCGTAAGAAAAAAGGACAATCTCTTATGTCAACAACACTTGTACACATTGGCGTTCGCACGACGGATTTGGAGAAGAGCATCCGTTTTTGGCGTGACGCCCTCGGCTTGCGTGTCTTTTCAACTATGAACGGTTGCTTCGACCTCACCGATGGTTATCATAACTTCCGTGTTTTCCAGCACGGCGGTCCTGAACGCCCGAAGCATGTGGGTGGAATGTTAGATTACCTACATATCGGGGTCCGCGTCCCGAATCTGCGAGAAGCAGCACAACGGTGTGAAGATCTCGGTTTTGAGATTACTTGGGAAGGTTTAGGTGGTAACAAACCTTATGATCCGAATTCGGACGATCTACCTTCAGAAGCTTTCAAGGTGGAAGACCCAGATGGTATCGTCGTTGATATTACGGAGCAGGACGATCAGTGGCCTGGGGTCGATATTGACAGTAAAGGTTAACCGTTCATTCATCCCGACGGGCGCGGTTTCACGCCGCGCCACCTACCTAATTCTACTCATCTCCTCCACCTAACAACCCTGATCGAAATAGATAATAGAGTAGTGTCAGAAGACTCGTCAATGCTGCTGCGAGATACGTCAAGAACGCAGCATTAAGCACTTTGCCTGCATGCCGATTTTCTTCTGGTGTGAGCATTCCGGCTTCGTCCATCGCAACTTTGGCGCGTTTGCTGGCATCCCATTCAACGGGAAGTGTTATTAGCGAAAAAACGACACCCACTGAAAATAGGCATACACCTATGAGTATCAAGCCAGCTATCTGGAGGAAGAACCCTGCTATCATTACGATATATGCAAAGGTTGAACTGAAGTTGGTCGCAGGCACAAGGGCAGTGCGTAAACTTAGCATTGCATAGCCGTGTGCGTCCTGCATGGCGTGCCCTGCTTCATGGCAGGCGACACCTATTGCGGATAGTGACTGGCTTGAATAGACATCATCAGACAGTCGTAGTGCTTTCTCCCGTGGATCGTAATGGTCGCTTAACCATCCACCTGAACGTTCAATCCGAACACCGGTGACTCCGTGTCTTTGCAGCATAAGCGCAGCGGCTTGTGCGCCTGTTAGTCCGCTCCGTGAACCAACTTGTGAGTATTTTGAGAAAGTTCTCTTTGTGCGAAACGTCGCGTACAGGGAGAGTGCCAATCCTGGCGCGAGGAATACGAAATATAGTGGGTCAAAGAAACCCCAAAACATGACAGATACCTCCGAATTGTGTTTTTATTGTGATTGTTAGATATTCGTTATATTAAGGGAATTATACAGGATATTTTGGAGAAATTCAAATGATTTTTGAAAATATATATTAAAGCGGGTGGAATGGTTGTGGGTTATGGGTTATGAGTTATGGGTTGTGAGAGGAATAGCGGTCAGTAGTCAGCCGTCAGCAATTGGCAGCCAGTTGAGTTGTTTTTTTGGGGATCGTGTGATATAATATACTTAACATGCAAAAATCATCTGTCCCTATTCCAATTTACACGATTGGCTACGGAAGCCGTTCAATTGAGGAACTTATTGAAGTGCTACACGCACATCAGATTGCCTATCTTATTGATGTTCGTTCGGCACCGTACTCCCGTTATAAACCGGAATTCTCCAAGGTACCCCTCGCGAATGAATTAGAACAGCACGACATCCGCTATGTATTTATGGGAGATACACTCGGTGGTAGACCTGATGACGAAACGTGTTATGTTAATGGGAACGTCGATTACGAAAAGGTCAAAGCCACGGAGTCCTACCAGCGCGGTATTCAACGCCTTCACACCGCCTTCTCTCAACAACAGAGCGTTGTCTTGATGTGTAGTGAGGGGAAACCGGAGACGTGCCACCGATGTAAACTGATTGGTGCAACCCTCACGCAGGAGAATGTAGCAGTCGTTCATATCGACGAAAATGATGAACAATTGACACAAGTACAAGTTATTGAACGGCTGACGGGAGGGCAACTGTCGATGTTCGGTGAGAACACCTTCCATTCTCGGAAAAAATACTCCTAATTTAATTCACTATGCAAATCAAAATTGTTACCATTGGCGTGTACGGGTTCGATGAATCCAGTTTTTTTGACGCTTTATGCGAAGCGGAGGTTGATACGTTCTGTGATATCCGCAGTCGCCGTGGTGTGCGTGGTGCGACTTATGCATTCGTCAATAGCATGCGGTTGCAAGCACGCCTTGCAGAACTAGGCATTCGATATATCCATCGCAAAGACCTGGGACCGACAAAAGCCGTCCGAGAAAAGCAGACAGCGGCAGATAAGGCTACAAAAACTGCTAAACGTAAACGCATGGCTTTGGCGGAAGCGTTTATTGAAGCCTACCACACTGAATGCCTTGCCGCGTTTGCACCTCAAAGTCTGTTGGACGAACTGGAATCTGATGCTAAAGTCGTTGCACTTTTTTGTGTCGAAACCGCGCCTGAGGCGTGTCACCGCTCCTTGGTAGCGGATAAATTGGCGAAAACACTCAATCTGGAGGTCGAAGATATTTTACCTTGAGAGTATTAATAGTTGCGAAAACTCGAATGGGCGGAGGGGCGTGTATCGGAGGGATTACAGAGACAGGAGAAAGTGTTCGACTCATTCCGTTTAATGCCGATCCGCATGATGGAGCGAACAGCGAATATAACGTAGGCGATATTTGGGAAATTACTGGTGAACCTGAAACTTCGTTGATTCCGCCGCATAATGAAAACTTTGTCGTTCATAAAAAGCAGCGTCTGCACACCACTGAAGACCCGCAGGATTTGGCAAGTGCTATTGAACTTTTGATGCCTCCGAAGATAGGGGATCCACTAAAGCTCTATGAAAGTTTATTGAAAACCACAGACAGCGGTTCGCTCTACGTCCCTGTTGGCGGTGATATACCACCTTACAGTACTACGTTTTGGAGACCAGATCAGCCGCTCACCCGCGACACAGAAGGAAAACGGATACGATATCGCTATCCAACTGAAAACGGCGGTTACACGCTCACATTCGTCGGTTTTCAAGAATCTATCAAAACAATACCTGCAGGCACGCTTCTGCGTGTGTCGTTAGCGCATCGGTGGCGACCGAAAGATCAACCCGATACTGAAGAACGGCACTACGCCCAACTTTCTGGATGGTTTCTTGAAGAGGTAAAGCAGGAAAAACCATCACCTCCTCCAGAAAGGGAACTACCTCCACCCATAACGTTAGAGCAAACACCATCAGAGATTCTTAAAAATGTCTTTGGACATGAAGAATTTCGCCCATTTCAGAAAGAAATCATCAACCATATATTGAAGAATCAAGACGCTCTGATCGTGCTGCCGACGGGTGGTGGAAAGTCGCTCTGTTACCAATTACCTGCGCTCATCTTTGAGGGAATGACCGTTGTTATTTCACCGCTGATTTCGCTCATGCAGGACCAAGTGACGCAGCTGCAAAACAGAGATATCCGTGCAGCGTTTCTCAATAGTACCGTCAAGCATTCAGAATATACTGCCACGATGCAGAATGTGAAACAAGGAAAAATTGACCTCCTTTATCTTGCCCCTGAAACGCTCGTCCGATCTGAAATACTGGTAATGCTTGACGAATCAAATGTCGCCTGCCTCGCGATTGATGAAGCACACTGTATTTCAGAGTGGGGTCATGATTTTCGTCCGGAATATCGACAACTGGTCTCCATTCGCGAGCGATTCCAAAACGCTGTCTGTGTTGCCCTAACAGCTACTGCGACCCCTCGAGTTCAAAAAGACATTAAAAAATTACTCAAGTTTGATGACGGTAACGAGTTCATTGGCAGTTTTGACCGGAAAAACCTCTTTATCTCTGTTGAGCCAAAGGTTGAATTGTTAGATCAGACACTAGCGTTTCTCCATAAGCATCGCCAAGAATCCGGTATTATTTATTGCCAAACAAAGAAACAGGTTGGATCCTTGTACCGCGACCTAACTGCCAGACGGATTTCTGTACTTCCGTATCATGCCGATCTGGATGACGAAACTCGCAAACAAAATCAGGACGCTTTCATCAACGGCGACTTTCGGGTGATAATCGCCACGGTCGCCTTCGGTATGGGTATTGATAAGGCAGATGTCCGTTTTGTGCTACATGCTGGATTGCCAAAGGAGCCGGAATCTTACTATCAAGAGATCGGTCGCAGTGGACGGGACGGACTTCCAGCGGAATGTTTGCTGCTCTTCAGTTATGGTGATGTGGACACTATCAACCACTTTATCGAGCAGGGAGCAGAATCCGAAAGACAGGGACGACAGGAACGATCACAGATGCTTGTCTCGTGGGCAGCATCAATAGCGTGCCGTCGAAAAGTATTGTTAGCCTATTTCGGGGAGGAATACGAAAAGCAGAATTGTGGAATGTGTGACAACTGTCGCAAATCGGAAATGGAACGGATTGACTTGACGATTCCAGCCCAAAAATTCCTGTCCTGCATTCTTCGGACAGGACAGATGTTTGGAGAAGCGCATATTATTGACGTCTTGCGAGGTTCACGCCGGAAAAAGATTCTTGATAACGGACACGATAAGCTTTCCACATACGAAATCGGTACGGATCACAGCAAAGCACAATGGCGACATTTGTCCGTCCAATTTCTTCAATACAAACTTCTTGAACGAGATAATCAACACGGCAGTCTTCGGGTAACACAGAAAGGTTGGGGTGTGCTCAACAGAGGCGATCAATTTTGGGGATTTCCGGTGAAGTCGGCAAATCGTGTTATACCGAAAGCGTTACCTGAATACTCTCCGGAACTCTTTGAATTACTACGGACTGAACGAGACAGAATCGCTGCGGCAGAGGGTGTCCTGTCTTATGAGGTATTCCACGATAAAGCACTGCAAGCTATGGCGACTTATTTTCCGACCTCTGAAGAATCGTTCAGGCTAATGCCTGGCGTTGGACCGACGCGATCTGAAAAATACGCCGATGTCTTTTTGCCAATTATCTGTGAATACTTCAAGAAACATAGAACAGATCCGGTAGAGTGTGTAAGTGAGGCACTGAGTGCGTTTGAGACCACCTCCCAAGAACCGAATGAATACGCTTTGGAACTTTTTGAGAGGCTTCGCACCGAGCGTAAAACAATCGCAGATGAGGAAGACATTCCTGCGTTTGTTGTTTTTCACGACAAGACCTTGCGAGAGATAGCGACTTATTTCCCGCGAACTGAAGAAGAACTTCAGCAAATTTATGGTGTTGGTCCAGCGAAAGTTGAAAAATACGCTGATGCTTTTTTGCCCATTATCCGTGCGCATTGTGAGGAGCAGGAATCAACTGAATAACACTGCAAGTAAAAGTTCCTACAAATTATCTTTGGTCCCAAGCGCGTAAATTAAAAAAAGCGTTGGGTTTCGCGGTGATATAGAATAGCAAGTGAGATAAGGTATCAGAGATATTCTTATCCTTCGGTAGTTCACATGACGCTCAACCCAACCCACGATAGAATTCTGTAGATCTTTGGGATATGTCGCGATTCTGAGATCGCTCCTACAGCAGACGAAGAGATGGATTGAAACGGGAAGATTGACGAGGTTGGGAGAGAAACACCCTATCAAAAACACCTCGCCAGCGGGTCTTAGTGGAAAAATAGGCGAGGCACGGGGACCTCGCCTAACAGGATTTGGGAAGTGAACCTAACAGGATTTGGTGAGTGAAGTTAAATGTTTCCGATTTTTTCTAAGAGGTGCGGGACGATGTCTGGGGTTGATTCTCGATCTATCCATTCAAGGCGGGTGTCTTTGCGGAACCATGTTAGTTGCCGTTTGGCGAAGCGACGGGTGTTCTGCTTCAGTTGTGCAATCGCTTCTATATATGTCCACTCTCCATCCAGATACGCTATCAATTCTTTATAGCCGAAACTTTGCATCGCAATAGTATCACGGGTATAACCGGCTGCTAATAATGATTCGACTTCGGCTATTAACCCACTCGCAAGCATTATATCTACTCGCTGCTCAATACGATGGTAGAGTTGGGGGCGCGGTATCGTCAGGCAGAAGGCGATGAATGGATACCGCTGTTTTTCTGGTTGCCACTGCTGCTGGTGTTCGGACATAGGAGTCCCTGTTAGTTCATAGACTTCTAAGGCACGGATGACGCGGACGACATTGTTGGGGTGGATCCGATCGGCGGATTCTGGATCACAAGTGCGGAGCCGTTCGTGGAGTCCATCAACACCGTGTTGTGCTGCTTCTTGCTCAAGCTGCTCACGTAGAAGTGGATCTGCTCCGGGTCCCTCAAATAAGCCGTCAACAACTGCTCGGAAGTAGAGACCGGCACCACCGACAAGTAGCACTTGTTTGCCTCTGCTTTGGATGTCAGTGATCGCTGTGTCTGTAAGGCGTTGAT
The DNA here is from genome assembly GCA_958295815.1 of Candidatus Poribacteria bacterium. Taxonomy (GTDB): domain Bacteria; phylum Poribacteria; class WGA-4E; order WGA-4E; family WGA-3G; genus WGA-3G. The sequence continues at coordinate 4,928,809 of OY282374.1, forward strand.
AGTCAGCGACGGAAAAGGGTTGGGAAATGTCTGCGCAATCTATGAGGTGGTGTCGTGCTGCCTTCTGTTCTTCGGGGGTAGGCTTGGCGGTGCCGATGTTCATCTGTCGATAGATTTGTCGGGAATCGACGGAGATAATTTCGGCATTGAGGTGTTGCGCAAGTTGAATGGCTATCTTTGTTTTGCCGACTGCTGTGGGACCGAGGAGACAGAGGAGTTTTGAGGTCATTTGTCGCGAGAGTCCACAATCCAACCGCCGCCGATGACATATTCGCCGTCGTAAAAGACGGTGGCTTGTCCGGGGGTAATGGCGCGCCGTGGCTCGTCAAACTTCACGACTGCTTCTGTGTCACTAATGGGTGAGATTGTCGCGGGACCGCCGTCATCACGGGAGCGGACTTTAACGTGCGCACGGATCGGCTCTGTCAATTCCTCAATAGAAATGAGGTTGATGCGTTCAACGTACATTGTGTCCTCAAGGAGGGCATCGGATTCGCCAACGACAACGGTATTCTCTGATGCATTGAGTTGCGTCACATAGAGCGGTTTGCCGACTGCAATGCCTAACCCGCGCCGCTGTCCGACGGTATAAAACGGAACACCCTCATGCTTACCGAGGACCTTTCCCTTCTCGTCTACAATATCGCCGCCCTGAATTTTCTCGGGGACTCTGTCCTTGAGGAAGCGTCTATAGTTGGTATCGGCAACGAAACAGAGTTCTTGGCTCTCAATTTTTTCGGCGGTGCGCAACTGGTACTTGCGGGCAAGGTCACGGACCTCGGTTTTTGTGTATTCACCGAGCGGCATCATGGCGCAGCGCAATTGATCCTGAGTGAGTGCGGCGAGGAAGTACGATTGGTCCTTGCTGATGTCAAGTGCTTTGCGTAAGAGATAGCGTCCTGTTTCTGGATGTTGTTCCACACGGGCATAGTGTCCGGTGGCGATGGCATTGCATTCCAACGTTTTGGCGAGATCAAGGAGTCTACCAAACTTTAGTTCACGGTTACATACCATACAGGGACTGGGTGTCCTGCCGACGAGGTATTCTTCGACGAAATAGTCGATGATCCGCTCTTGGAAGGCGTCTTCGTAGTTTACGCCGTAGAAAGGGATACCGAGTTGCGTGGCGACGCGGCGTGCATCCTCAATGCCCTCAAGTGAGCAGCAGTTGGGTCGCTCCGGCTCTACCTCGATTGTATCGGGTGCGCCGAGACGCATGGTAATTCCAGTGACATCATAACCTGCGTCAACCATCATGGCAGCGGTGACGGAACTGTCTACGCCTCCGCTCATTGCGACGAGAATTTTTTTCATGGGACTGCCCAGTTAAGTAAAGTATCGTACGTCTATAGCTGAAGTGTTGGGTTTCGCTGAGATGTTGGAGTGCCTAAGTCTCTTGGCATGTGAAATCTCCAGCGTTATAAGCGTTTGGTTTTCCATCTTCCCCTCAACCCAACGGACGCTACTGAAAGCGATTTTTTTTAGCGATTGCTCTTTAATTTACCCCATGTTGTCGTGAGCCTGTCCGTTGCATCCACAGCAGCCCCTCCATCACCACGTGTTAGGAATACCCAATACATGGGAGCTAACTGTGCAGGTGCATCGTTGTTACCAGCGAGAGAGATGTCCCCTGCGGGAAACTCCTTGTTCCGAAGAACGAAAATATCCGTATCGCCCTCATTGGTTTGGACTAAATAATCAGGCTGCTCTGTCCATCCTTCACCGTCTGATGCCCATTTTGGCGGATCACCCCATCTCTTGTCAGTAGCCAGCCAAACGACGACAGGAACTTTAACTGTAAATGTGATGAAATCCGCACCCTTAGAGCCTTCATCGTCCATTGCTGTCATGATAAACGTTGCGCCTTCAAACTCTTTTGACATATCCTTGACGAAATAATCCCTGTCAATGAGATAAACGCTTCCTATCTCCAGTCCGTCCTCGCCTACAACATACTCGCCGACAACACTCCTGGATTCAAGATCAATGACTTCTATATCCTCGACGATTACATCCTGTGCCAGAACTGTAGGGAGATAAAAAGATGCCAAGATAAAACAAGTCAAAATCAAACACGAGAATCTTTTGATATACATGATAATGCTCCTTTTTTGTTCATATCAACCCAACGGACGCTGCTGTAGTTAATTATACCATATAATAGGGGGTTTGTCATGAAAAATTGGTGGATGGATTGTGTTGTGGTTGATTAGCTGCTATACACATATCGCCCCGCTGGGGCTAAGAGAGAACAGAACTGTACCGAAATCTGAGATTACTTATGCACCAAAAGATTCGGCGGGGTTTGTAACCCCGCCAACGAAAAAGAGCATCAAAAATTTATTGTTGTGTTGGGATGGGTAAAATCAGGAGATTTGCCAATCCTCATTTCCGGCGTAGCGGTCGTCGTAGACATCTTCATTGAGTTCCAGTCCGAGCCCGGGGGTATCGGGTACTGTGAACGTCCCACCCGTGAAATCATAACCAGAGGTATCAACGACATCACTCGTGAGGGTTGCGACTTCACCATAGAGGAAATGCGGAATGGTTTTTCCAAATTGGAGACTGAGGTAAAAACCGAGTAGAGAGCCCCAGTTGTGCGGTGCGCATAGAACATTGTGTGCGGATGCCATATCGGCGAGTCGTCGCCAACCGGTAACGCCAAGCCCCTTCATATCATGCTGAATGACATCAATAACCCCTGCCTCAAAGAATGGATCGTAAAATTCAAGGGGATCACGGGTACGAGTCTCGCCATCGGCGATGTAGGTTTTTAAGCCTTTTTCTTGGATGAAAGCCTTTAGGTTGCGATACAATTCAACATCCTCGTCAAACATCTCCTCAATCCAAAAGACATCGCAATTGCTTGTCTCATTGAGGAAGGTGATGACTTCGTCATAGGTGTATGCGTTATTTGCATCGACGAGGATATTGAAACCTTCGCCTGCGGTGCTACGCGCAAGTTGGACGAGTTCTATGTCCCGCTGGAGACCGGCATTGCGTTCCATGAGATGGTTTCCACGCCCAATTTTCATTTTGCATGCGGTAAACCCGTTAGCGAGACTGCTTTTGACATCGTCCTCAATTCGTTTGAGACCTTCGGCTTTGGTTTCGTAGAGGAGGTCGTTGAAATAGATAGTGCTGTCGTAAGCGGGTAGCCCGTTTGAAAAAACATCGCTGCCAATAAGCTGATACGCTGGCTTGCCGAGGATTTTTCCGATAGTATCCCAGAGCGCGTTTTCAAGTCCACGGAATTCGGAAACCACACCGTCTTCAGGATTCAAGAGGTCAAACGGATTTTGGTTGAGTACGCCCTGTGCATCTTCAGCGGTTGTTGCCGCCCAACTCCCAACTCCCCAACCGAGCGTCCCATCGTTGGTATGGATACGGACAATACGTTCTTTCCATTTCCCATTTGGGTCAGGCTGTTTTATCTCAGTTGCGCCAGAGTTACAACCGATAGCAGGCTGGTCAACTTCGACTGTGACCTGCTCAATTTTGGTAATCTTGATACCGGTCGGATAGTCCTGCATAGTTAGAAATTCCCTTCCACTGTCCGGTAAACCAGATTCGATCAAGCCTTGGAATTCGAGCGAAAATTACCAGCACTGCGTTTCGGTTTGCCTACTCAAGTTGAAGTAGGAGTTCATTGAGAGCGTCCTTGACCATATCGTTGGTTTCAGTTTCCCTGAAGAAGACGTCAAGTTTGTGGGGTAGATTATCGTACTGGTCAGCCCCTTCAATTTGCTTTAGCAAAGCGGGTCTCTTCAAGAGTTGGACGATACGGAGTCTATCTTCGTGGTTGACGACTTCGGGATTTGCCAACACTTCGATTAAACGTCCGGCTAAACCATCAGCGAGTCCGTTTTCAGCGTAATGGTCCAAAGTATCAATAGCAACCTGCTTCGTATTGAGACTCGAGCCGTTTGTGAGGATTGCGACGAGCCCGTCAACAGCACCTGCGTCAGGATATTTCCGCAGTGCCATAGCAATGTCCATACGTACAGTGTCATCAGAATCGCCAAGCGCAGCAATCAGCATGTTTGTGGGATGCTCTTTGAGGAACATCATAGATTTTGCGGCGGCGCGTCGGACAACAGCGTTGCCATCGGTCAAGCCCTGGACGATTTTTCCTTCGGAGCCTTCATTGCCGAGGAGGTAGAGTGCGGTGTTAATTTCCATCTTCAACCCTTCATCAGCGGTTGCATTTTGGAGTGCTTCTAACCCAGCGGCAGCGGATGTATCGCCTATATCGCCTATGATACGGACGAGCTGAATCTTCACAGCAGATGGTGTTTTGCTATCGCCAGCTGCCTTCATGATGTCGTTAATGCCAGGACTTCCGATTCCCTTCAAGATTTCAATGAAGTCGCCGTGGACCTGGGCATACCGGTTTTTAACGAGGTCCTCCAAAACGAAAGGCACTGCCGGTGCCCCTTTATCAACGAGGACTTGCATGGCATCCTTCTGTACCCTATGGCGTTCGCCAAGGATCTGCAGGATTTTCTTCATCTCAAACTCGCCCAATTCACCGATGCGGCGGTCACGTTCAGTTTTGTATCTGGTTTCTACATTGTGGGTTCTAGCAGCACCTGTCGAAATGGCGTTACTATAAGCAAGTATCAGGAGTGCACGAGGCTCAACTTTATTTTCTTCTTCCTGTTCAGCGCGCTCAAGATGCTGTGCCGCTTCCAGCGAGAGTCCGGCGTTTAGCAACTTACTCCTGCCGACTTCAAGTTGGGTGATGACCTGTTCCGGCTGGCAGCCGAAGCTTACAACCCCTATAAGCAGTAATATCATCAAAAGTTTTTTCATGTTCCGTTTATCTTTTCCTCCTGGAATCTCGATTAGACTCACCGGTTTGTACCTCTTGTGGCGGGCATACTTTATGTAGATAATGAACATCGCGTGCATCTCAGAGCGCGTAGTGTACAAGCCAAGAAACAGACAACTTAACGCTTCTGACTGCATCTTGCGAACCTCGGTGTTAGGTGAAGTTTGCATGCGAAAATGAATTAAGGTCTTCCGTCTATTATAAACCCCTTCACACCTACAGACAGAGGTTACCGATCCGGATAAGTACGATGCAAAGGACATTTTAAAATAAATACACTTTTATGTCAAGAAATTTTAGGCAAAATTTTAGGGGTATCTGGTTTTGGGTTATAAGTTGTTGGTAAGAAACGGTCAATGGCGAGGTTAAAATACCTCGCCAGCGTCGTAGTAGAGGTGGGATTATTGGTGGTTTTCTCGGCGTGCCTTCACTGTAAGGGGAAGACACCACAATTGAAATTCGGGCTTACAAAGCCCTCCCACGATTTATGAGATTGAAATTCGGGCTTACAAGCCTTCCCACGATTTATGAGATTGACTATATTTATTCAAGTGCGTCAAGGAGTTGTTTAAGTGCCGTTTTGACGAGCGTTTCGGTCTCCTTATTTTGGTGATACTGATAGAGCTTGGACGCAAGCCCTTCGATCGATTCCAATGCCCTAATCTGTCTTAGGAAGGGTTCTCTCTTGAGCAGTTGTACAAGATAAAAGCGATTGTCTGGATCCGCAACGGTACCACCAATGAGTAGCGTCGTAATACGCTTTGCCATGCCTCCAGTGAGTTTATTTTGTCCATAAATATCAAGTGTGTCAATCGCTGCCTGCTTCGGATCTTTGCTTAATTCACTGGTAAGGATAGCCACAAGTGGGTCAACAGCAGCAGCATCCTGATAGATTGCGAGTGCTTCTACAAGTGCTGCGACGACTTCTGAATCATCGTCTTTCAGCCCGTCAATGAGTGCTTTCGTCGATACATCCTCAATATCCACCATGGCTTTAGCGGCAGAACGTCGGACAGCAACGTCACTATGTTTTAAGCCAGCAATGATGTCTTTCTTATATGCGTCCTCACCGAGTTGATAGAGGGTGGTGTTAATCTCCATTGCCAAAGCCGCATCGTCTGTTGCGCTTTGGAGCGTTTTTAACGCATCTACGGCTTCCGCGTCGCCGATCTCAGCCAACACTTGTACGAGTTGTGTTCTAACAGGAGGTGGCGTGGTTTCATCGGTGAGCGTGGCTAAAATGAGGTCAAGACCGTCAGAGCCTATTTGGACAAGCATCTCTGCAAAATTGGTGTGAAGTGTGGGATACCTTCCTTTGATGAGGCTCTCCAGAATTATTGGCGATACTTCGGGTCCCTTGTCTACGAGTGCCTGTAAGCCAGCTTTTTGTACGCGCGAGCGCGTGCTGAGAGTTTGGAGAACTTGCCTTATTTCAGCCTCTGTTAGTTCTTGTATACGCTGACTCCGCTGACTTTTAAATTTGGCTTCAACGCCTTGGGTAGTGGCATCTCCGGTGGCAAGCCCGTGAGAATAAGCAATAAGGAGCAGTGCACGGGGCTCCAACTTATTCACCTCTTCCTCTTCTGCTTTTTCAAGAAGATCAACGGCTTCCAATGCGTTTCCGGTATCAATTAATTTACTTCTACCTACAGATAAATTGCTCGGGCCTTTCTGTTTCGTTTCACAGCCAAAAGTTGCAAGCAATAGAACAACCAGTGGAATAATTATAGCCTTTTTCATTATGTTCTGTTTTCCTCCTGAATATGTTTTTTGTAGGAGCAGTCCCCTCAATATTGGAATTAGGGCACTGCAATATGAACTTGTAAGATGTGCAGGACAGTGCTTTATAGGATTGCGTTGCTCTTTTTATGAAGAAAGTTCTGTGAGCGGTGCTGCTCGAATAGAGTCAACATGTCTAAAAAAATCTCTCTATAACAATACCACAATATTTTAAAAAAGTCAAGTGGAGATTTTTGACAGTGCTCAACTATCAGTTGTCAGCGGTCAGTGTGGATTGTCTGAATCGCGGATTTTAAGAGTCGGGATTCGGAGATCCCTCCTACAGAAGACCCCAACCTACAGGAAAATCGTGTTGACGCGATGCCAATTCAAGGTTATACTTGTCGTTATCTAACAAACGAAAACCAAAAAGGAGTCGCGATAGCAGCCCATTCCTGCTGGAAGCAAAACCTATTATGAAAAAACATACACTGAAGATAAAAAATATAGGACGGTGGTGGACATTTATCATACTGCTAATCTGTGGGGTGTTGATACACGGCCTGGCAGATGCACAACTAATGCCGCCGGAAGAAGTCTTGGGATTTCAGGTTGGTACAGACTATAAGGTGGCAGGATGGCAGACAGTTTCCGATTATATGCGGCATGTCGCTGAAAACTCGGATCGGATACTGTTGGAAGAACTCGGAAAAACGACAGAAGGCAACGATTTTCTGATGATGCTAATCTCTGCGCCGGAAAATCTGGAGAATCTGGCTCGCTATCAACAGATTCAGAAACAACTGGCATTGCCGAGCGGACCTACAACGGAAGATAGTCCGACAGAATTAGATGCCCTCGCACAAGAGGGCAAAGCGGTGGTGCTCATCAACTGCAACTTGCACTCCACAGAGATCGCCTCTTCCCAGATGTCAATGGAGTTTGCCTACGAATTTGCGACAACCGAAAGCCCGCAAATCCAAGAGATTCTTGAGAATGTGATAATTCTGCTTATCCCGTCTGCTAATCCTGACGGTTTAAACATTGTAGTGGATTGGTATAATCGCACGGTCGGGACACCTCATGAAGGTTCGGAAATTCCGTGGTTGTACCAAAAATATACGGGGCACGATAACAATCGGGATTGGTTTATGCTAACGCAGGTAGAGACGCAGCTCCTCACGCGCGTGCTCTACGAGGAGTGGTTCCCCGAAGTTGTTTACGATGTACATGAGATGAGTTATCGCGGTCCTCGGTTTGTGATTCCGCCCTATTTTGAGCCGGTCAACCCGAATATTCCACCGCTTTTACAACGAACGCTTTCGTTAATTGGCGCGCAGCTTGCCTTCGATTTGACAAGCGATGGATTTACAGGCGTGCTTTCGAGTGCAGTTTATGATACGTGGTGGCACGGCGGATTTCGGACGGTGCCGTATCGACACAATATGATAGGCATTTTGACGGAGGCGGCACGCGTGGAGATAGCGACCCCAATTTTCCAACCGCATCACACTTTAAAGGGGTATCGGCGCGGACTTGACGAATATGCGCTTCGCACGAACTTTCCTGAACCGTGGCCCGGAGGCTGGTGGCGACTGCGGAATATCGTAGAATATGAAAAAGCGGCGGCATTGTCAATCCTCGACTTCGTTGCTGAGCATCGGGTGATGCTGAAAACTAACTTTTACAAGATGGGACTCAACGCCATAGCAAAAGGAGAAAATGAACCGCCGCGTGCGTTTCTTATTCCGAAGCAACAGCGCGATATTCATACAACGCTCAAGATGTTAGACATTCTTAAGCGCGGGGGTGTAGAGATACATCAGGCGAACGCGCCTTTTACGGCAGATGGTGTAGAATATCCGGCTGAAACTTATGTTGTTTCGATGTCCCAACCGTTTCGAGCACACGCGAAAGATCTGCTTGAAGTTCAACGTTACCCAGAACGCCGACCATCACCGGAGTCACCCCCTGAACGTCCTTATGACATCGCAGGGTGGACACTACCTTTACAGATGGGTGTTAGATCGATCGCGGTTGTGCATCCCTTTGAAGCGGATTTAAGTCAGGTTCCTGTGTTGACACAAGCAGAGGGAAGTCTGGTGCGTGTCCTTGAACCCACTGGTTATCTGTTTGAGAATCGCACGAACGTCGAAGCAATTGTCCTCAACCGTCTGTTCAATGCGAGATCAGCAGATAACAGTCCGAAATATACCCTCTACCGAGCCAATCGGAAAATAAATAGTGGAGGCAAAACCTTCTCGCGTGGGACTATTCTGATTAGAACGGCAGCACCGCCACTACAGGAGGTTGAGGAGATGGCGGCATTCGCTTCAGAATTTGGCATTGACATCTATGCCGATGAATCCATTGACGAGAAGACGTTCAGTCGTGCGTTTTCAAAAGTGGCTGCGCCGCGCTTGGGTCTCTACAAGCCGTGGACAGCAAACATGGATGAAGGGTGGACACGCTGGGTTTTAGATACACACGAATTCACCTATAATAGTCTCACCAACGCTGAGATTCAGGCAGGAAATTTGGTGGAGCGATACGATGCGATCGTCCTACCGGACCTGGGTGCTTCTGGCATTCTCAACGGGCATGCAGCTGGAAAATTACCTGCGGAGTATGTAGGCGGAATTGGTACTGAAGGGTTGGCGAATCTACGCGCATTTGTTGAGGATGGCGGTACGCTTATCTGTCTGAACCGTGCAACGGAACTTCCGCTGGAATACTTCGGTTTCGATGAAAAAGGTATTGTCAATGTGGTCGAAAAAGCGAATCAACCAAACGAAGATGTGTTTTTCTGTCCCGGCTCGCTCTTGCGCGTGCGGATAGATACGAAACATCCGATAGGGTATGGGCTGGATCGGGACATGGCGATTCTCTTTAAATCGGGACCTGTTTTTGATGGTGTGCGTGGAGATGTAAAAGCCGTAGCGACATACCCGGAATTCAATCCGCTGATGAGCGGGTGGCTTGAAGGCGAGAAACGGATTCGTCAGAAAACTGCGCTGTTGGAAACACCGCTTGGAGAAGGGCGCGTGATTCTCTTCGGTTTCAAACCTCAGCACCGGGGTCAATCTCACGGGACTTTTAAGTTGCTTTTCAATGCGATTTATTATAGCACAGTCAGCAGTCAGTAAAGATCCGTTTGCGTCGCAATGGGTTGGAAGATGGCGGCGGCGAACCAATGGTAAGAGAGATGTTTGTGTTAAAGGATTGTTTTCCATGAAAAATATGATGTTAATACCCGCTGGCAAACTTGAGATCGGAAGCGTCAACGCTTTTTATATTGACCCGCATCCTGTGACAAATCTTGAATACCAACAGTTTGTGGTTGAAAACCCACAGTGGCAAAAATCGCAGATTAAGGATAGGTTTCACGACGGGGACTACCTAAAGCATTGGGAGAGCAATAACTACCCAGAAGCAAAAGCGGATCACCCTGTTGTCTACGTCAGTTGGTTTGCGGCGATGGCTTACGCTTTGTGGGCAGGGAAACGACTCCCCACAGAAGTTGAATGGGAATACGCTGCACGCGGTGGGCTTGCCAATCAGAACTATCCGTGGGGTGATACGAGCGATAATACGAAAGCGAACTATGATAAAAATGTAGGAGATACCACCCCTGTGGGTAAGTATCCACCTAACGGCTACGGCTTGTATGATATAACTGGCAACGTTTGGGAATGGTGTCTTGACCTTTACGACGACGATTTTTTCTTTGCTACGCCTCGCAAGAATCCGCGTGCAGGAACGAATGAGGTAGGCTGGTTGACAGCGAATTTCACAGACATTGAAACGATACCCATAAGAGTGTTACGAGGTGGCAGTTGGAGTGCCACCGAAAAAGGCATCTGCGTCACCAATCGCTTACTGCTTTCACCCACAAACACAATCTACGATTACGGCTTCCGTTGTGCGCAATCAACGTCATGAACTACTGCTCAGTAAGAACAAGACGCACCATGTCGTATTTTCATGGATGTTTCTCCTGTTGGATCGTTTCCCTCCAGTGTAGCGTTATTGAGGTTAGGGATCCGGTGAAAAATCAAATGTATACGCTTTTGTCCAGACTGTCTTGGGATCTTTACCTTCGGCTTTGAGAGCTTCAATCTGCTGTCGCATCGTCTTGATGACCTCTTGGTGTTTCTTCAAGACTTCTTTGGGTGCACCGTTGTCGGTGGCAATTTCAAATAGGAGTACCTCATAGGCAAGCAACTCCGAGAAACTCACCCTCCGCGTGCTATCCATCTCATAGACCTTTTCCGCCCAAAGTTTAGACTTCGGGTGTCCCTTGTGGAGTAGGTATGCCGCAGCATAGAGCTCACCGCGGGCACCCACCGGATCATTCTGTTTTAACTTCGCATAGTTTTTGAAGTGTTCTGAGATTTCAGCAGCCGTTGTCTTTTCGCTGCCATCGGCACACCCGAAAAATGGCACCACAATACATAACATCATCGTAAAGCATCGGATCTCAACGCCTATTTTATCCCAACCTGACACAAGTAGCTCTGACCTTCGAAATTTCATAGGATTACTTTTCAGACATAAGCACCTACAAAAAGTAAGGGTGAATGTCCGCTATTTTGGTATCTGCGGGAAGTTGAGTCCCTAAAATCGAGAAGAAATTTACCTTCTCACCTGGAACACGCCCGTTCACACTATGGAGCATACATAATAATGCCATTATTCTCGTTACGGTGTCTGGCACACACGTAAACTTTTCCATAGCAGTAGGCCACAAGTGAGAATTATCACATAAATCGTAATGAATCATATTTTATATTAATTACAATTTTATTAAATATATGATCCAACATGATTAATCATACACATTATGAGGATTATGTCAAATTTATATTGCAAAATATGCGGAATTTCACACAAAATATGTTTTTTCCCAGCACTTTGATAGCATCTATTGCTATTGGTATGGAAGAAAGATATGCCGATTAACACAGGAATCTGCATCAGCGATAGTAGTGCAATTGGTAAGAGACTATGAATAGTGTGATACTCACAATACCTAAAGGCGTGCGTATTCAAATCAACGCCGAATGTTTTGAACCAGCTTTTACTTTCTAATAGGCTGAAAAGATAACCATCGTGACGAATCGCCATGTTCGTTTTAGTTCCAATTTGTCTGATTCTGGATTGTTCCATAGATAGTTAATCCAATGCCCTTGTTCTGTCGCTTTGAGTATTTCTAATCCCACAGCTAACCATCAGAACCGACCGTATTTTTGTATCTCTACCAATCCGTTCAGGTAGGACTGCTCGTGAAACAACTATATCACTATCATCAATGATAACTACATACCATTGACCGTTAACGCTCGCCAAATCATTGTAATGGGCTATAGCGAATTCGCGACCTTCTGTCTTGACTCCTTTTTGAATCACCTGAATTAAAACAACTAAAATTGAGAAAGACCTTATAGATTTTTCTACAGCGTGGCTTTCTCGGTTTCGTCAATGCTCTCGATGTAGTCTAAGAGCTGGCTGCTGTCTCCGTCAAACACTGCAATATCTCGGTTGGTGGTATTGATTCCGCATACCACATCAAGAGTGCTTCCTGATGTGAATTGGATTTGGCAAATGGAAGGTGATTTTTGCGTCACTGCCACTATGTGCTGGGTATTGATCAGAACCTTGCCGAGTCGTATTTTCATGGGTGTCTCTCCTGTTGGATCGTTCCCTCCGGTGTAGCGTCATTGAAGTTAGGGATCCGGTGAAAAATCAAATGTATACGCTTTTGTCCAGACTGCCTTGGGGTCTTTACCCTCGGCTTTGAGAGTTTCAATCTGCTGTCGCGTCGTCTTGATGACCTTTTGGTGTTTCTTCAAGACTTCTTTGGGCGCACCGTTGTCGGTGGCAATTTCAAATAGGAGTACCTCATAGGCAAGCAACTCCGAGAAACTCACCCTCCGCGTGCTATCCATCTCATAGACCTTTTCCGCCCAAAGTTTAGACTTCGGGTGTCCCTTGTAGAGTAGGTATGCTGCAGCATAGAGTTCACCGCGGGCACCCACTGGATCGTTCTGTTTTAACTTCGCATAGTTTTTGAAGTGTTCTGAGATTTCAGCAGCCATCGTTTTTTCCCTGCCATCGGCACACCCCAAAAATGGCACCACCATGCACAGCATTATCGTAAAGCATCGGATCTCAACGCCTATTTTATGCCAACCTGACACAAGTAGTTCTGACCTTCGAAGTTTCATGGGATTACTTTTCGGACACAGGTCCCTACAAAAAGCAAGGGTGAGATGTCTGCTCCTTTTCTTTGAATATAATTTTTAGACGATGCTATGATATAGCCGTCATGGCTAAATCGGAACTATATCATAGCAGCCGCTTCAGGTAGTCGCGATTCCGGGTGATCGCAACGCTGAAGCCCTACTTCCGAATCAACATTTTCCGTGTTGCGGTGAAATCCCTTGCTGTTAATGTATAAAAATAAACGCCACTTGCTACCTGCTCACCAACCTTATTTTTTCCATCCCAATAGGCTGCACGGCTTTTGCTCTGATACATTCCAGCAGGTTGATGCCCGAATACCAATGTCCGGACCAGTGTGCCGTCTACGGCATAGATGTGTAATGTCACCGCTGCGGGTTCAGACAGCTGATAAGGTATCCAGGTCTCCGGGTTGAACGGATTAGGATAATTCGGTAGCAGAGACGTTTCTTTTGGAACGAGTGCTGTGAGAAGCTGCTGAAGCATGAGGATGCCGCGTTGAGAAGTCGCATCGGTTAGACCGAAGTGCTGTGCTTGTGTGAGCCAGTGTTGCACATCTGTTGCGGTGAGTCCCTCCAGTGTCTGGGGCAATGCTGAAGGCGCAGCAGCACCCGCACCCATTGCGCCAGCGACTTTAACGAGATCTACGATATTTACAATCCCATCGCCGTTGACATCTGCGATATTTTCTCCTGTCTGTCCAAAGTTTGCGGATACGGATACCAGATCCAAGATGTTCACGATCCCGTCGCTATTGACATCCTCGACGGTCTTCTGAGGTGGCGAGCCAATGAGTGCGCGTCCTGCCTTCTCTACAGTTTGAAATAAAGCGAGATTTCTATCATTGGCATCTTTGATGAGCCATACCGCATTGATTCCGACGCGTCCTGAGACTCTAAGAGTATCGGGAGGAACGCGGGTCCAGTATTCTTCTGTGCCATCGGGATATACCCTATATAGTAAGACCTCCGTTTGGGAAAGGTTCACACAAACAAACGTCGTTTGGTCTCCCAGAACACTTGATTTTGTAAGATGCGAAAGTTGGTTTGGATCAAACAATTTCAAGTTTGCCCACGCGCCGTTGCCATCACTGTTTGGGTTCTTCAATTGTCGATAGGTGTCTTCCAACTCAGACCAGCCTTCAAAGATGGGAGAATCCTGTGGATTGAATCCTTGAAGATGCGGTAGATGGGTTCGAGTTTCGAGAGGAGTGAATCGCCATTGACGATCACCATAGACTTCAGCGAGTAATGCCGCCAGCTCTGGGTCATACTCCTTCAATGCCTGCCGCGTCGTGTGACGGATAGGGTCGAGGTTCTTGAAACTGCCAGGAGTATTATGGTGAAACCAAGCTTGCGTGCTTTCAGCCCAGTATTCTCGTTTATCAGAGGAAGCATAGGTGCCTTGCCACAAACCTTTTTTCATTGCTGCCTCGTACGTCATCTGGAGTCGCTCATCAAACGTCGGGTCGAGGGTGTTCAATCCGAGGATATGTATGCCATGGGCAAACTCATGGATCTGAACATTGTATTCTTGGGGTGCTTCACCGGGAAAAGCAAGAATGTTCTCCTCAGAGGAAGAAACTGTTGCCCCTTCGCTCCCGCCCGCACCCCGTGCCCAAAACGCAAGAAAATCAGGAGTTTCCACGTCGCGATACTCAGGGATTTCTGTTATTATATCAGTGTGCGCCACCACAGAAAAGCGAGCTTTGTTGCTGACCATGGCGCGCAGCACATCTGGGCGATGCCCAATCATCTTTTCGATGAGCCAAGCAGCTTCTTTTACCGCATAAGGATTTACCTTCGCTGGTGCTATAACGGGGAGTCCTCGAACATTAATCCACTGCTCATAATACGGATCGAGTTCAAAAAAGGCACGAATAACAGCCGGTGGCGGAATGGGGTCGGGAATATTATTTCCGTTGACGGAGTTTGCTTTTGGTAGCTGTTGGAAATAAGTGTCAATATGTAAGATTTGAACCGCATCACCTTTAGCGTCTGCAAGAGAGGTATCAATACGCCAGATTCGGACTATTCCGTCTTCAGCACCCACGGCAAGGGAGGTCCCATCATGCGAAAAATCAACAGGATGCTGCCAACCATCGGGCCCTGTCAGTTGGGCAACATTTGTTCCGTCTTCAGCCCACCAGATATTTACGGACCCGTTACCTGTGCCAGCGATCATTTTCCCATTGGGAGAGAACGCAATATCATAGTCCCCTGCCCTTGGAATTGTGCGCAGAAGTTCCCAATCGGTGACATTCCACACCTTGACTTCGCCATTGTAATGGGAGCTTGCTAAGTATCGGTCGTCTGACGAAAATGTGACAGACCGGACAAACACCAGATTGTCTTCTAACGTAGCGATAACCTGCTGTTCTTGAATATTCCAGACTTTCACGGTGCCAGAACCCTCTCTTGAACTATCTCCAACAGCGAGAAACTCTCCATCTGCTGAGAAGGCTACTGTTTGCACCTGCTGGTCGTGCAGAAGGGTTGCTACCACTACCCGACGCCCTACGTCCCATAGTTTTACATGCATCCAGCCCCCCGTGGCAAGAAGCTTCCCATCGGGAGAAAAGGCAACGGAGCCAAACAATGTTCCCTCTCGAAGTGTTGCTATGTTTTGTTGGTTGTGAACATTCCATAATTTGATAGTTCTGTCGTGGCTCACACTCGCAAGTAACCTTCCATTGGGAGAGAATGCGATAGAGTTGACGACATCGGTATGCCCCTTCAGCGTTCTGGCAGTCCCCCTGCGCATATTCCATAATTTGATTGTGTTGTTTTCGCCAGCACTTGCGAGAAGATTATCATTCACAGGGGAAAATGCGACGGCTCGCACCACACTGCCATGTTCGAGTAGTACTGGCTCTTGTGTGAACCCGGTGAGTAAAAGGTTTGACAAGAAAGTAATCGTAAGAAACAAGTGTTTAAATTGCATAGAATCGTTTCCTTATTACAAGAGTTAATTACAGTGTCCACAATATTGCGTCCAGAAAGAAAATCTGTATCTACTATTTCAAAATGAGCATCTTCCGTGTAGCAGTAAAGTCGTCTGCGATGAGCGTATAGAAATAGACGCCACTCGCCACAGGTTCACCGAGTTGGTTTCTGCCATCCCAATACGCCGCACGATTCCGGGATTCATAAACACCTACAGGTTGATGCCCTAACGCCAATGTCCGAACCAATCTGCCGTCTACTGCATAAATTGTGAGCGTAACATTTGTGGGTTTTGCGAGTTGATAGGGAATCCACGTTTCTGGGTTGAACGGGTTTGGGTAGTTCGTCAGTAGCGACGTTTCTTTTGGAATGAGTGCTGCCAGAAGCTGCTGCAGCATCAGGATACCGCGTTGTGAGATAGCATCTGTGAGATCTGCGTGCTGTGCTTGCGAGAGCCACGCGCCGACATCTGCTGCCGTCAACATTTCCAAAGCCTCAGGATACAGAAGCGGCGCAGCAGCTGCATTCCCCAATGCCCCAGCAACCAAAACGAGATCAGCAATATTGATGACACCATCACCGTTGACATCCGCAACATTCTGCCCTGCCTCCCCGAAATTTGAGGCTACCAACACCAAATCCTGGATGTTCACCACACCATCACCGTTCACATCACCCCTCAGTTTGAGCGGTTCGGTGATCTCGCCACCTTCAATCTGCGGACGGAACGTATTGCCCGTACTGTTGGAAAGCAACGTCTCAGACAAAGTTAAAGTAGATGCCTTCACCGCGAGGACTTCAAAGGTGATTGTTGCGAGTGTGCCATCACCATTGCTAACGCCGGTGAGCGTAGATGAAGCAAGCTCCACGCGATTCCTTTTGACAACAGGAGGCACAAAAAACGCGCCATCAGGTAGGTAGTCACCGTTGCTGCTTTCAACATAGCGGAGAGCCGTCGCATCAAACTGTAAAGTTACCTGATAACCTGCCACTGCTACACCGCCTGCGATGTTCAGACTGAACGTTAATTGTTCTCCAATAGCAGGGGACGTTACAGATGAAGGGGAAATGCTAAGCAGCGCGTTCTGGACGGCATTCAAACTTCGGTAGACCGTAACATTTGGATTTACACGGACCTTTAAATCTAATGACTGGAATATGAGAAGTGTGTATGCCCTATCTGAGTTATCTCGCTCTTTCACTACCTCAACCTCTCCATCTGGTGGAAATGTCCCGTTGTGGAGTTGGAAGAACGTAGACGTATCTGCGAGTTTATTCCCTTGGAGCCATAAATCCTTTAGACTTGTAAATTTTGCAAGTGGACTGAGATCACTAATATCATTCCAATTGAGATCTAAAAACTCTAACTGTGGCATTGGTGGAAGTACATTGAGATCATTGATGCCATTTGCCCAGAGTCCTAACACCTTTAACTTTGACAATTGCGCGAGCGGATCATAGTTGCTAATTGTGTTTCTACCAAGAGATAAATCTACAAGTTCTGTTGCATGTTCTAATCCGGCGAGATTTTTGATATTGCTATCGTCGGCACTCAAACTCGCGAGTCCCCGCATCCGCCGCTCTGTGATAGAAACCTGTGGAGCCAAGCCCAATTTTGTGCGTATCGCTGCTGCCAAATTCGGATCTGGTATTGAGACAACTTTAGACGGAGGCAGCAGGGCAGCAATATCGGTCAGAAAAGTCGTCCAGGTGATGCCACCACCCTTATCAATAATTTGAACCATTATTCTATCAACGGGGTCTACAATTAATGCTGCGTTGATAAATTCGACTCTACTCCTTTTACCGTTTAATTGCTTATAATCATATAATCGGTAAGCACCCCAAGACCCACTTTCAAGATTTCTTGGCACTAATAACTGAACTTGATGGAGCTCATCAGCGTCTGCCACCTCAAAATGGAGCTTTATTCCTTCCGGGCTATATGTCGGTTTAGAAATCAGCCGAATGTCTCCTGGTGAGTTGTTGGATCTTGGAGTGTTATTAAAGAAACGACTGACAGACAACCACTCCGCATTGCCTTCCGATAATCGGTGGCCACTTCCCCCCATGACCGTTTCATTGTCATAACCTTGCCGGAGCTCGGAATCATGCTCTATTCCAAAGGCATGTCCGAGTTCATGTGTTGTTACCCCTAAAGGATGTCCATTGCCACGATCTTCATAAAAACAGGGACCTGAGGCGGGAATAATAGCCGAACCTCCAAGAATTTGCTCTCCTGGTGTTTCGCCCCTATGTCTTACAGCAGCTGAAGAATCATAAACAAATACCGGTTTCCCCTCGCCTGAAGGGATAAAAGTGGGACCCCCCAAGCCGCATGCCCTGTCAAGGGTGTCTTGACTTATATCTATTGCGATGAAGTAGATATGTTCGAGGTCATTGAGATGTTCAAATAACTCCGCCCAGATCTTGTAATCAGGAGGATCAGGATTTCCGTGATGGTAGTAATCCTCTTCAAACTTTCCATGAATCTGATGCACTACAGGCTCTCCGCTTTTATCGGTTTCAATAGTAAAGGTTTTTCCCCCGAATCCATGACGTTCCATCTCATCTGCGAAAAATTGCTGTGCATCTTTAATCAACTGACGGAGTGCTTCTATTCTGTCTGGACGGGCAGGACGATCACTTGGTAGAAAGTAAACCAATCTGACCATGCCATTTGTGTCAATAGAAGGAATCTCGTAATCAGAAACATTGAATTCCCACAACCGAACCTTGTTGTCCGCACTTCCACTCGCAACCATCTCTCCATCCGGACTGAATACAACAGATAGCACACCCCGTATATCTCCAGCAAGTGGCTTTTTGTTTTCACCCGTTTCTGTATCCCAAACGGAAATTCCATGTCCGCCGATGAGAAGCGTCGCACCATCTGGACTGAATGCCACTGGATTTACTCCATCCGTGTAACCCGTGAGGGTTTCCTTTTCTCGCCCGTTGTTTGGATTCCACAGGCGAATTGTCCGATCCCGACCGCCACTGGCAAGCGTTTGTCCATCCGGACTGAAGGCGATAGCACTCACAGGAGCCGTATGTTCGGTCAGCGTCCTTTTGTGTCGCTCGTTATTTGGATTCCATAAGCGGATCATTGTGTCTCGGCTACCACTTGCAAACGTGTTACTATCTGGACTGAACGCTACGCTCTCAACAACATCGGTGTGGCCCGTGAGGGTTCTATCAACTTTCCATGTTGTTGTATTCCAGAGTCGAATCGTTCGGTCAGCACTTCCACTGGCAAGCGTGTTACCATCTGGACTGAAGGCGACAGAGGCAACTCCTCCTGCGTGTTCGGTCAGCGTTCTTTTCAGTTGCCCGTTGCGTGGATTCCATAAGCGGATCGTTCCATCCCAGCTTCCACTTGCGAGCGTGTTACCGTCGGGACTGAACGCTACGCTCATAATATCATTTGTATGTCCTGTGAGAGTGTGCAGGAGTCGTCCTGTATTCACATTCCAGAGGCGGACGGTTTGGTCCCAACTCGCACTCGCGAGCATATTACCGTTTGGACTAAATGCGACGCTCCAGACATTATCTGTATGCCCTTCAAGCGTCGATTTGAGTTGAGCCGTTGCTGTCCTCATAGACAGAAATAGCACACAAACTAATAGTAATGCAAAGGTCAAGGATTGTATCTTTTTCATTAAAATCATACTCCTTTTTTCGATATGCGGAGGGATATAGAAATTCACCTCTACAAAGTATCTTGGCACAAAGATTTAGGGAGTTACAGTCATCACACAACGAAAACCAGTGATAATTATCACACAAGTCGTAACGAACCATATTTTACATTAAATTATATTTTTAGAAAATTAATAAATATATGGTTTAATACGGCTAATTATACATATTTTGAGTGTTATGTCAAATTGATATTGCAAAATATGCGGAATTTCACGCAAAATATGTTCTTCTCACAGCAGTTTGATAGCATCTATTGCTATTGGTATGGAAGAAAGATATACCGATTAACATAGGAATCCGCACCAGCGATAGGAGTGTATAGGGGGTTTTTATGAAAGTTTTAGTGTGGGATTAAGGCACTATTTATGGATGGCATAGACCGCACGGCGAACCTTTACAATTTCACCGCTATCAACAAGGCGTTTGAGTTCATTTTTTATAGCATTCGGATGTCCATCAATGGCTGCAACGAGTTCCGCCGTTGTTTTCTCGCCATCCGAAAGAAGCGAGCAGATCTGTGTATGGAAAGGCACGCGTTCGATTTTCCCGCCTCGTAGTTTCATCAACAGACGATTCGCATGGGTTTTGGAGATTCCCAAGACTTGCTGGACTTTGTGTCTGTCAGAGGCAGCGGTGAGATTTGCACGCGCTGTCTCAAAATGCTCGCGTTCGGCTATAACTTCAGGAAGTTTTTCAAGCCCACCAGCTACCTCAAAATCTTCCCAATCAAAAAGCATTGTCTCAGGTCTATCGGTGATGTTCGGGGGTAGCATATCCGTGAGCAGCACGACTGTCTTGTTTGACAAACGCCCTAATCCGACTTTGCCTACAATTTGCGTGAGTAAGTTGAAAACATGCCGCTTATAAACACTCTGGACACGTTCGTCTTTGTAGCTGGAGGGTTGTATCTCTCTTGATGACTCTCCCTCATAACACAGCGGTTTTTCCTCGTTTCCAAATAAAATCTGTGATCGTCTCCAAAAGAGTGCCGGGCTCCATTGCGGTGTAGACACTATCCAAGTCACATCTGCTGCTTCATAAACGGTATCTGGCAATTCCGCTTTAAAATCTGTCACGAGACAGACGTTTTCCTTGGCTGCGATCCCTCGTAGATGTCTAGTTAGTGGTGTAGTGGTGATAATTGCGTGTTTAACACTCGGGTCTCTCTCAATTTCTGCGGCGATGCCAAGGAAAAGGCGTTGCCCGGTTTCAGACATACCGAGAATGTCCCAGTCCGTGTCATAGTTTAAAAGCGTATATCTTGAACAGATATCTGTGCGAATCTGAAAAACTCGGTTTCCTGTAACCCACGCTGTCGGTTTGATATGGGTTATCTCAATGTCATCATTTGGGAACGCCCTATGGAGATCTCGCTCAGAGAACGACGACGACATGAACAGAAGGCGTTTGACGTTCGGATGCAATATCGGTGGCACCCAGAACTCGATTATCGGATCAGACCACAATATCGGTGCGTCAGCATCCCGCCTGTAATAGGCAAAAAAGCGTTTTAACTGATGCCAAAGCGTCCAGTTCGGATCTTGATAGACTGTCGGAAATGCTTGTATATTGCCTAAAGTTGAGGGGTCGAGGATGCCCAATTCGATCGCTTGTGTCATCGACATCGGAACGTTTACTGCTGCGTTTGGCACAAAGTCATGGAGTCGGAAGTACGGCAGTTGCTCTGCAATAAGTCTACTCGTTGCGTCATCGTCAAGCGGAATGTAAGCTGAGATACCACCTTCAAACTCAATCGTCCAATCTATCAACGTTTGCCCCGTCTCAGCATCAACAACATCTCGTGGCACTATTTTACCCGGTATATTGACTTGACACATCTGCTCGACGAGCGTTTCTTCGTGTATCTCAAATGCCTGCATCACTGCGCGAATCCGCCCAACAACATTATCATCAAGGTCGTCTCTGATTTCTAAAGCGTTGAGGAGTTCATTCGCAAAATTTCCTAAGATATTCCCTTGCCAGTCCACAGCCCACGCTTTTAATGTCTTTTTAGATATATCGCATGGAATAAATAGTTCCTCTGGTGCTACTTCATCCACGATACAAAGTCGGTCTCTGCCGTTCACAGGCGTAAGTATATTTTTTAGCAGTTCTGCATAGCGTGGATTGACAAACACTTGAGGCCTTTGTAATATCTGGACTGCGCTATGTTCGAGTGGGGTAGATTGCGATAAATAACCACGCTCCTGACATTCTGCATAGACAGGACACTGCGGACAAATACATTCATCGGGATTTCCACCCTTTTCCTCTAAGGCATCGCATCGCGCTGCATCTTCACAGACATTACCGCGTTGAAAAGGGTTAGTCATCCGCTCGGCAGTGGGGACTTTTTCCACTTCTTCCCAGAGGTATTTTCGAGGTCTCCAGCGCGTAACAGACTGCACGTTTTGTTTTTCAAAACGCTGTTCTGCTTCATCTGCTAACACAGGTTTCGCGTTTAAACAGATCTCACCGCCGTTGAGGACATAGGATTCTGCGCCGTAGTTTTTTCCTGCCCCCGTCTCGGCAGTAAGTCCAAGAATGTGCGCATCGGCATTGAAAACACGCTGTATCTCAGCGGCGTTCTCTTCGAGTGTCCAGTAAACCGTGTTATCGGTCTCCGGCTTACGTACCACCGCGGACGGACGTTTTATCGCCAATGGACTCAGGGTCCCTTCCCGCACGGCGAGCACTTTATCAGTTACAGGCAATCCAGTAGATGGAAGCGGGGGCAGAATGCCGGAGTCGTCCCAGACATCGGTTAGAAGTGCGGCTTGTGTCGGTAGACCGGTATTCGGCGTAGATGCACGGATCCACACGCCATCAGTGTCCTCCCAGAGTGATACCTTGGTGTCGGATAGATACCAACGGTGAAAACCTGCTTCCTGTTGGAGATAGGTAAATCCGCGTTTCAGAAATGCTTGACTCGCGAGATTCAAGTTATGTGAATCAAGTAAGGGTGGAGCAACAGTCGCGACCTGTGAAGTGGGTTCCAATCCGTTTTCTTCTAACGGGACAGGTTGGTGAAGCAAATCGCGGAGTGGATCAATAGAGGCAAAGAGGAGTTCTCTGGCAATGATAGGCGGATCCAGCAGATTTCCAAGCAAAATCTCGTAGCGTGCATCCCAACGACTATATCCGGATTCCCCAAGAAATTCGAGATACACGTCGCGGTGCTGTGGATCTTCAAGGGTGGGTGTATGTTTGTAGATATACGTCTGCGCCTCATCTGTATTGGGATGCAGATAATTCAGCACTCTGCAAGAAAAACGGAGTCCTCCGGATTCTGTCATCGTCAAGAGCGGATTCACGACGGCATTGACGAGTGCCTTGATACAGGCAAGAACAACGTCTGGAGCGGCACAGATAGCCTCATACTTAAAATCGAGGTCGTGCCATTGCGCACCATTGCGCTCAGAAGGTGTACCGGTACACACTTGAATTCCCCATGATCTTTTCCAAAGTTCCACTGCCCAGCCGTGTAGTAGGTGTCGTCTGAGAACGCGTTCACCGCTGAAACGCCTCGGACCGTCGTCGAAATCGGGTGCCCGACCTATGGGCATAGCGGAAATGCGCGCCTGTTGGAGTTCATAGAGTCGGACGGGATATTGCCGCGCACAGTGGACCATGAAATGAAAAACACGTCCCTTGTCCAATGCAGGTGCTACCACTGTTTGCCGCTGGCGCAATGGTTTTTGATGCCGTTGGTGACAACGTTGTATGAGGTCTTTTAAAGAGTTCATAGTCGGACCGTTGGTGTGAGATGATGGGTTATTCCTTCTCATTCGTCGGTTTCTTGTTTGTAAGCGTCTAATTTGCGGTGCAGTGTTCGGACCCCGATGTCAAGAATTTTCGCTGCCTCTGTTTTATTTCCGCCTGTCTCCGTGAGGGTTTTCTGGATAGCCACCCGTTCAATTTCTGCCATCGTCATGCCGACTCTGCCAATGACTTCCTCATCAAGCAGCGACGGGGATTGACCTATCACTTTCGCTAATTCTTGTGATCCCACCGATGGAATGATCGGTCCTTTTGAAGGTTGACCTGCGAGTGTCGCTAAATTTCCGTCCTGACCACGCTCCTCAAGTACTTGGGCAATAGCTGAAAGCACTTCCAGTGTTTTTCTGAGGATAGCGGCTGCGTCATCAGACTCACTGATCTGCATCCAACTGGTATCATCGTCAGGGATTAGGAAGGGGACATCATCATTTGAAGTGGCAGTTGGATCAAGCGATCGGATCGCAGAAAAAATAAGTCCCAGAATTGTTTTGTAAATCGCTATATTTTCCGTTGTAATTGCGTTAGAGGATGGATCTACAACCTGTAAGGATGTCCCTGTTTGATCAAGCAGTTCAGTCTCGCCAGCGGATTCCGTGTTCACGATCTGCGTAGGTGCGAGTTGCGTGCCTGAAACTTGAACAGGGAGCGCGGCAATTTGTTCAAATTCCGGATCTATTGGAAAATCTTTAAGTTGGAGTTCATCGGTTGTCGCTACGATGATAGCAGACTCAATAGCATTCCTGAGTTGCCGAACGTTCCCTTCCCAGTCTGCGTTTTTGAGATAATTGAGTGCATCAGGTGTTATGCCGGTAATTGTTTTTCCATGCAGGTCACTCAATTCGGAGATGAACGCAGAAACGAAGAGCGGGATATCCTCGCGTCGGTTACGTAGTGGTGGGATTTGGATACGAAAGAGGTTCAGCCGATAATAGAGATCTTGTCGAAATCTTTTCTCTTTAACCGATTTTGCAAGGTTGATATTTGTGGCAGCGATAATTCGGACATCGACTTTAATATTTTTTTCGCCACCGAGGCGCGTGAATTCTTGGTTCTCTAAGACGCGCAGAAACTTCACTTGCACTTCGGGGGACATTTCGCCTATTTCATCGAGGAAGAGTGTCCCGCCGTCTGCTTGCTCAAATACACCGCGTCGCTGGCTCGTCGCTCCGGTAAAAGCACCTCTTTCATGTCCGAAAAGTTCGCTTTGAAGCAGGTCTTGGTAAAACGAGCCACAGTTAACTGCTTTGAAGGCTCGATTTCTACGAGGGCTATTTTCGTGTATAGCCTCGGCGATGACATCTTTGCCGACACCGGTTTCGCCTGTGATGAGGACAGTGGCTTTTGTAGGTGCGACCTGCTCGACTTGGCGCAAGACGACCTGCATCGGTGCGGATTCACCGATAATGCGTCTTGAATTATCGCCGATAACGAGCTTGGGGAGATCCATCTTTTTTGCCCTTCTACAACATCCAAAGTTGTTTTCATCTGTTAGCCAGTACAACGTCAAGAATCCGTTGTGGATTCCGTCTAATCTCTTCAAAAACCTGTAATCCTTTACGACACACAGCAGCACATAGCCGTTCAAACACAAGTCCCTTCAGAGTCGTATTCGTGGTGTGAAGTTTGTGCCTCAAAGACGGTCCTGTCGGAACGAAGTGGGTATTCGGTAAATCAGGAATTAGTTTACGGAAACCTGTACCAATCAGGAAAACTTGGGTAATGGTATCTGGCACCTCGAAAGGGAGTTGTAGTGCCCGAACGTATTTTTCACCTAATAAAAAGAGAACGAGGTGATAATCCGTGATTAAAGTTTCTACCCGTTCATGGAGTTGAAGGCTATTGCTACGTGCTATAAGTTCTTTCGTTTTCAGATCTGTGAATGTAACATTGTAAGGAACTATAGTATCGCATTCATTCAGCAATCCGTATCCGGCAGAGATAATGTGTAAATCAACAGTTGCCTCTTTATAGCATGTCCGAAGCCGTTCAAGTCCTGCTTTCAGATGCTGATGCTGCTGTCCGGTGTACATATCGGTAGCAGAGGTCGCATAAGACTTAAGTTCGGCAGATCGCGCCGCGAGTCGCTCAGATGACAAGAAATCCTCTGGCTGGAGTTGGTTATCCGTTTTATATTTTTTTCGACTCGTGCAAGAGGTGATAACCAATATCTTCACGGAACTAAGCCTTGGTTCCTTGATTTTGGATTATTTCAAGTAGCTGCTGAGGGTCTTGTTTGACTTGCTCAAAGAGATGAAAGCCTTGGCTACACGCGGCTTCACACAATCGTCTCAGAACAACTCCTTTTAGTGCCCAATTCGTGGCACGGATGGCTTTTCCTAACTTGCTCCCTGTTTCAACCACGTGGACATTGGATAAACTCTCATCAACTGCGCGCCTATGGCTCGGTGCGAGTAGGAAAATGATGGTTGCTGCCCGTTCCATCCCAAAAACGCGTTGGAGTGATATGATATCGTCCTGCCTCAACAGCGAAAAAACGAGGTCATAATCTTCGATTAAAGTTGCCATGGCTTCGGGAACACCCGTCTCGCCATATTCTAAAACCTCAAGGTCGTGAAGTGGAGCAATATCAAAGGGAACGATGGTGTCGTTCTCGCTAACAGGTGTCTTTTTTCCATCAACGCGACACGCATACCACGGAAAATACAAATCGAGCGTTGTCTCGCCATACTGTTCGTCCTCCCGAATTTGTTTTAATCCTTCGCGTAACTGCGTATGCAAGGGACCGGTGAACATCTCTCCGGCGGGGGCGCTGTAGTCTCTATCCTCATGGTACCAACCCTCTGTATTGTAGCCACGCAGCTCTTTTAATCGCCACTGTAGGCGTTCATCCGAATTACAGTCTTCATGCCGGAGGAAGTTAGCGGGTTGATGTTTTTGCCGTGTTGTGTAAGAACTTAAGATTAATATTCTCATATGGTATGCTGTCGGTTATCGGTGTCAGTGAAGAGGTATTTTGTAATACCTTAAGTCTCTTTGCTGACGGCTGTCCACTGATAGCCGATAACTACGAAGCTGGTTGCTGTCCGCGATTCCAGAGATATAAAATCGGACTGGCGATGAAGATTGAAGAGTAGGTTCCTACTAATACACCGACGATAAGGGCTAAGGCGAATGTGTTGATCTCCTCTCCTGAAGTGGTGATGAGGAAAATAACCATAACAACAAACAGGGTCGTCAAAGATGTAATAACGGTTCGACTGAGCGATTGGTTGATGCTTCGGTTTAGGACTGTAACGTAGTCGGTGCCGCGTAAAGATTGCGAGTTTTCCCGAATCCGGTCAAATACAACAATCGTGTCGTTGAGTGAATATCCTATAATTGTTAGGAAGGCTGCCACGGTCGGTAGATTAATCTCTTTCGATAGAATAGCGAAGAGACCTAAGGTAATCAGGACATCGTGGACGAGAGCAGCAACTGCCCCGATAGCGTAACGGAATTCAAAACGCCATGAGATGTAAGCTAACAAAATAATAATCGACCAGAGGACAGACCAGAGTGCCGCCCATTTGAGATCGCGTCCAACACTGGGACCGACTTCAGAGACATTAACACCACCAGCGAGTGCTTGCCAACCGTTTCCGCCCTCAAGCAAGGCATCAGTGAGAATTCTACCGACACTGGCTTGGACCTGGATATTGGCGTTCTCACTTAAATCAATTCCAAAGGGGTTTGCGAAAGTCAATAGAATTACGCCACCCTCACTCATATTGTCAAGTGCGATAATCTCATTGCGCTGCTGCCTATTTCCATCAATGAGTTCGACGGTTTCGCCGACCTCTAATAGATGCGATTTCTCGACGGTACTACTCACCTGCAAGCTCATAGCAGATGCATCACCTGGATCTGCCATGATGGGGATATTAACCAACTGCTGCTGAAATTCTGGACGGTGTCCCATAGAGATAGACGCTTCATTTCTGCTTTCATCTATTTGAACTTTGACACGTTCGTAACCGATCTCAGTGAGTTTGGCCTGTAGCTCGGACTCTGTGACAACTCTGTTGAACTTGGCTTGGATTTTAACGCCGCCTCGAAAGTCAATTCCGAAGCTTGGTCCTTGATGGATTACAAGAAAAACCAAGCCGATAATGATAACCACCGCCGATAAGACAAATCCAGTGCGGTGTTTGCTGATAAAGTCAACGTTTGTATTTTTAAGTAGTTCCAAATCTTTACCTATTGCCTCCTGCTATAATCTAAATGCTGAGTTTTTGCACATCTCTGTTTCCGATTGTCAAACCGTATATCTCGCGTGTGACGACAATCGCTGTGAACAGACTCGCGAGGATACCGATACCGAGCGTTACGGCAAACCCTTTAATCGGACCCGTGCCAAAATGATAGAGGACAAGTGCCGTAAAGAAGGTCGTAAGATTGGCATCTATAATCGTTATAAACGCCCGTTGATAGCCACTCTCAATAGCCGACCAGACGGTTTTACCGGTTCGTAACTCTTCGCGAATCCGCTCAAAGATGAGCACATTCGCGTCAACAGCCATACCGATCGTCAGTACAAGTCCAGCGATACCGGGGAGCGTCAACGCCGCGCCAAATCCTGCCAACGCGCCGAGAATGATGAGCATATTAAAAACGAGCGCAGTAATAGCAATTATTCCAGACAGACGGTAGTAGATCATCATGAAAATCAGGACACCACCTAAACCGATAAGAGCGGCTTTAACGCCATCCTCAATAGATTCTTGTCCGAGCGTGGGACCGACGGTTCGTTCCTCTGCGATCTGAACACCGACAGGAAACGCGCCTGCCTTGAGGATATTGGAAAGGTAACTCGCTTCCTCATAGGTGAAGTTCCCTTGAATAATTGCGTTTCCGACAATCTGGTCTTGGATAACTGGGGCGGATTGGACTCTTCCGTCGAGGAGGATTGCTAAGTGTTCACCGATATGGTCGCCGGTGACTTCAGCAAACTTGCGTCTACCGATAGAATCAAAACTCATCGAAACGACAATGTCAAAATTAGTTCTCCCTGTGGAGGGTCCAGCATCGTTAATCCGGTCGCCGCTCAGGAGTACAGGACTTTCCAAAACGTACCAGTTGCCGGTCTCGTAATGGTATCGGACTTCGCTATCTTCGGGTATATTGTCAGGTGGTGGCGTATCGGCAGTGCCGCTCCATAAACTGCCACCGGTAGGTGATTTTCTAACGAGTTTAAACTCGAGCCTACCCATTGTCTTTACGATTTGGAGAGGTTTCGATGAATCTTTGGCACCTGGCAGTTCAACAATGATTCGCGGGTGATTTGCCTCCCGTCGGATAGAGGGTTCCGAAACACCGAAGGCGTCAACGCGATTTCGGAGGACAATGAGCACCTGCTCAATTGCTTGTTCAGAATATTTCTGTATGCCAGCCCCGCTGAGTTTTAACTGATATGTGGATTGTGTTTCTGTTTCGGCTTGCACCTGTGCGTCTTCAAAAAATTCGATCTCGTTGAGGAGGCCTTCTGCTTTCTTAATATAGTCTCCCTTTTGTGCAGCATCGGCTCGGAGACGAGAAGGAATACCGACAAACACGTTCAGGACATCCTGCCCACTGATCTGCTGAACGTCTCGGCATAAGACATCTTCTGTGCGAAGGCGATCGGGAATAGAGAGTGCGTGCTCTCGGAGCAGTTCCCTCTTTGAAGTTTCCAAATCCACCTCAAGTACGAGGTGTACGCCGCCCTTGAGGTCCAATCCGAGTTTCAACCGACTATCAGGTATGAGTCGTCGGAGAGTTCCAGGAAGACTTCCGTATAGGTGTACGTTGTCAAGTGTTGCGCGTGGGTTTTGAAGTGCTTTCTCTGAGATAAGCCTGACATAGAATTCGCGTGCTTCAGTAGTATCGAATTGATAATCAATCGTCTCCTCAAGTCCGAGTTTTCTTAAGTGGACTCGGAAGACATCCTGAAGTTCAAAGGTCGCGTCCTGAAAATTGATTCCTTCGGGGTATTCGACTTCTGCGAGGTTTACTTTAAAAGCATTATCTTCGCTGACTTCAAAAGGCGGGAGCTTTTCTTGCATCCAAAGGGGTAGGTTTCCGTACAACGGATTGTAGAACCTATCCGGTGTAGGGATGAGGTATAGGGCAGAAAATATCAAGACCCCGAGGATTAAAACAATTTTCCAGATACTAAATCTGTACATCCAATTTTACTCCTAAGACATTAGAATAGTTTCAATTATCGGCTTTAATGGTTGTCAAATTATTGGTTATCGTTTCAGAGAGACCTCTTGCCATTGATAACTATCCTCTGAAAACTGACAGCCACTTCGAACGCGCCTGGGAGGAATCGAACCCCCGACACGAGGCTTAGGAAGCCCCTGCTCTATCCCCTGAGCTACAGGCGCAAGCGACCAATGTAAAGCAAAGACAAATTTTGCCGCGTCTGGCAAATTTAATATTTAATGAGCGAAAAAATATCGTGGTTTGGTATCTTTTCTCTGCCATTGAGTTCGGTCAACTCAATTAGAAGAGCAATACCAACGATGTGTCCTTCCAATTTTTCAATAAGTTCGACTGATGCGGCGAGAGTCCCGCCAGTTGCTAAAAGATCGTCACATATTAGCACTTTACTGTGTTTGGGAAAGGCATCCCGATGAATCACCACCGTATCATGACCGTATTCAAGATCATACGTGGCTTCGTGTGTATGATAGGGTAATTTACCCTTTTTTCGGATAGGGACAAAAGCGGCACCGAGCCGATAAGCGAGTGCAGAAGCAAAAATGAAGCCGCGGGCATCGATTCCAGCAATAACATCAATTGCTTCATGTTTATAACGGAGTGAGAACTCGTCAACTACCCTATGAAAAGCGGTTGGATTTCCTAATAATGGTGTGATGTCTTTAAATAAGATGCCTGGTTTTGGAAAATCGGGTATCTCTCGAATAAACCGCGAAAAATCCTGCATTACGTCCTATTCTCCTCCTGATGTGGGTGTATCATAATCTTCATTCCTTTTCGGGATTCCATTGCCTCAAATGCCTTATCAATCTCAACGAGCGGGAAGTGGTGTGTGATGAGCGGTTTAACACGCACTAACCCTTTTTCAAGGAGTCGAACTGCCAATTCATGGTGGCGAGGCACACATCCGTGTGAACCTGTGACGAAACATTCCTTATAGTGAATAATATTTGAGAGAATACTCATGGGCCGCATGGTTTTCGGCAATCCGCCAAATAGATTAACATATCCTCGGTGTGCGACCATTTCAACAGCCTGTTCATGCGCCTCAACAGAACCACATGTTGTAACGACGATATCGGGTCCTTCGCCGCCTGTTTCTTCTTTGCATCTCTCAACGACATCTTCCTCTTCCGAAGCGATGTAAGCATCAGCCTCGTAGAACTTTGCGATCTCCATCCGGAGTTTGCTCCGTTGCACACCGATGACTTTCGTGGCACCCATAACCCGCGCGAGGTCAATCATCATACATCCGATGGGTCCGAGACCGATGATAACGACCGTTTTTCCGAGGGACATGTTAACGAGTTCAAGCCCGTTAATGGCGCATGCGAGGGGTTCAGCGAGGGCAGCCTCATCAAAGCTGAGGGTCGAATCGAAGGGTGTAACGGGTCCTTCATCTAAAACGAGGCGAGGCAGTTTCATATACTGTGCGAAAGCACCGGGGATTTGGTAACCGATGGCGTAGTTGATGTCGCAGTTGTTTCCGAGACCGTCTCGGCACCAATGACACTGTCCGCAGGGAACATCAGCACCGATTGACACTCGGTCGCCTTCTTTGACGCGCGTTACGTTTTTGCCAGTTTTAACGATGACCCCGGAATTTTCGTGTCCAATAATGGTGGGAGGTTTGACTCTTGGATTGCCGTGATGGAGAATGCGAACATCAGAGCCACATATACTGACAGCTTCAATACGCATTAAAGCGGCATCATCGTCAATTTCGGGTTCAGGTACATCTTTCACGCTTAAATTGTCAAGACTTTCAAGTATAGCGGCTTTCATAGTTACCCTTCTAATGGTAGTAGATACACTCTGTGTGTTGTGATCTTCAGCACTTCAGCGGAATTACGGAGATGGCTGAATCAAAACCTTTGCGTAAAATTCACGCTTGTCTCGCATTTTATGTAACATGTCAGCACTATCTGCCAACGGAACTTTGTGTGTTATTAAGGGCATGAGCGTTAACATACCAGAGGCTATCGCTTGGAGTACGGTACGCCAGTCATCGTCATTGCCAGCGGCACTATAATCGGAATTCCAGGTTCCGTAGATAGACGCCTCGCGCCGCATGAGTTGCGAGATTAGAGATGCGGGCAGCGTTACATCTGCATCAGGATTACCGAGGAAAACGACACTACCGCCGCGTCCGACACTACCAAGGGCATTGCGATAAGTAGTGGGCACCCCCGCTGCTTCGATACAGACATGTGCGCCCTTTCCGTTCGTCCGTGCGTTTACAACTTCAATCGGATCTTCAGTTGAACTATTGTAGATACTGTCAAAACCGATTCGCTTCGCCAGTTCCAACTTCTCAGCAACGATATCAAAGAGCAGTACCTCCGCTGCGCCCATTATTCTTGCCCATTGCGCTGTCATTAATCCGATGGGTCCGGCACCGAAGATGGCAACTGCCTTTCCAGCAAGCGGTGTTTGAACTCGACGGAGTGCGTGTAGTGCGACTGCTGCGGGTTCTGTCATCGCCGCTTCTTCGAGCGTCACGCCATTCGGAACGGGGATTAAATTTTGCTTTGGTGCGACGACACATTCAGCGAAAGCACCGTCACTCCGTGAACCGAGATAATCGTAGTCATGGCACTGGACATATTTTCCTTGTTCGCACGCCGAACACTTACCACACCAGAGCAGCGGAAAGACGACAACAGCATCTCCTGGTGCAAACTCGTTAACTCCGGGACCGCATGCGTCAACAATACCAGCGAATTCATGCCCGCAGACCGTCGGAAAACTATAGGTGCCTTTGACGAAAATTCTCGGAATATCGGAACCGCAGACGCCACAAAAACCGATTCGGACGCGGACCTCTCCTTCAGTGAGATGTGGTACTGGAATCTGCTCTAATCGTAAATCGCCAATTCCGTGAAGAACAAGTGCTTCCATTCTTTATAACTATTAAATCTGGGTGCCGCTCCATTACATTAAGCGGCGGTCTCTGTCTGTTGCGGCACACGGCGTGTGCCTACTACTTTTAACGGTAGTTTTTAGGGAATCTTTTGGCAAGTCCTAAAGCAATCTCCTGCTGCGTTCGCTGGACGTTCTCAGCGCGTGAACCAGATTTGTGGAAAATGCTACTGGTACCGCCGACCAAAATATCGGCACCTGCGGACACCATTTTGGGGATATTTTCAAAACTCACGTTGCCGTCAACTTCAATTGGTAGATTAATTCCGCGTTCGTCTAAGAAAGCGCGACATTCTGCTATTTTTCGGAGTGTTGCGGGTACTACTTTCTGTCCTGCGAATCCGGGGTTCACAGTCATAATCAGCACAAAATCGAGCCGATCAAGAACGTAATCCAATGCAGAAAGCGGGGTTGCTGGATTAAGCGCGGCTCCCGCCTTGATGTCGTGTGCTTGGATTAGAGATAGTGTTCTATCAAGATGTGTTGCTGATTCAACATGAACGGCTATCTGCTGAACGCCAATTTCTGCGACTGCGTCAACAAAGAAATCGTTGTTTTCCACCATGAGGTGGATGTCAAAAGGGCAGTCTGTTTTTGCGCGCAACTGCTGAATAAGTACGAGCCCAATGGGCATATTCGGGACGAAATGTGCGTCCATCAAATCGAAATGTAGCATGTCAACGCCAGCGGTTTCTAATTCCCGAATGTCGGCTTCTAAGTTGCATAAGTCGGCACACATCACTGACGGCGCGATGTGGATGTGCGGCTCTGAAGCTGCTGTATTCTCAACAGGCAAAATGGCACTCCCGTAGGGTCAAAATTTCAGTCTTTAAACGCTAAGGTAGACTCGCAAATGAAGCCTTTTAACCTTTAATAGTATAGCATAAAACGATAGGTTTGTCAAATTTTTGCATGGAGAGCGGAGTCGGAGAGCAAAAGAATGGTTCCACATTGGACCCAATGGAATCCGCAGAGGGTAGGAACACGAAAAGCCCACATTCTCGCGGGTGGGAAGAACGGTCAATGTTGTAGCACATCGCCGCAGTGCGAACACAAGGAAAAAGGATTACCAACTTCTGATCTCAGTGAACTCCGCAAAGGGTTTGTTTTGTAGATTCAATTCTGGCGGTGGACTGATACCATTTGCCAAATTTCTCTTAATCCACAACCGCTGCAAGCGCGTTAGCCCGGCAAATGGACGCGTAGCAGAAATGCTATTTCGTCCCAGAGAGACCACTTCTAAGTTAACGAGATTTGTCAGCGGATTTAGATTAGGGTCTGTAAGATTTACAGGGACACGCCAGAAATTCGACTGCTCTGATTGTGTTAAATTCACCACCGGATCTGAGTCTATTACCAAATTCTTGCCCATCTTAGGTTCTCTGAGATTGGTGCTATTGATGGCTCTGTGATTAGCGTTTTGCCACTCTTTTGTTAACGGAACACTGGCTATCAATCCAAGATCATCCCGAACCGTTGCCCGCATTGTGGGGTCGGACATTCGTGGTTCGGAAGACTGTGCTTGCTCTGTTGGCTCCCAGACATTATCGTATTTAAGGTCTGTGAGATTCAATCCTGCGAGTGGACTTAAATCTTTCACCGGATTCTCCTTAATCCACAGTGTCCGCAAGTTCACCAGTTCCGAAAGCGGATTGATATTTCCAATGTGGTTGTGTGTCAGGTCCAATGTTTCTAAACTCATCAGATTCGCAAGCGGACTTAGATCGCTTACGCGATTGTTAGCCAAATTCAGGTAGATAAGAGAAGTCAACGACCCCAGTGGAGATACGTCGGTTACTTGATTATTCCAGAGACTTAACCCGATTAGATTCGTTAGGTTCACCAGAGGTCTCAGATCTGTTATTTGATTACCACCTACATTGAGATCCATGAGGGAGGTGAGTGTAGCGAGAGGGCTTAAGTCGGTAATATGATTACCTTCACTACCTAAATGCAAATTCACCAAATTTCGGGCAAATTCCAAACCCTTTATATCCGTAATTCCTCTTCCACCGGCTTTTAGGCGGCGCAGCCCCTGCATCTCGTCCTTCGTTAGCGGAACATCTGCGGGAAGTGCGAGTGCTTCGCGAACTGCGGCACGCAATGCGGGGTCGGGCATCCATCCCTCAGCCTGCTTTGAATACACCGACGCATCGGATGTTGAGGCTGTTTGAGAACCTTGTAAGCCAGCACCGATGGTTTTACGGGGCTTAGCTGCACGTCCACCTTGATTTCGGAATGCCTGTTTCGCGTGGGTCTCAAAAACGACAGGTGCGTCAATGATCTCAATGGTCGGTTCAGACGCTGCCTCAAGACTATACGGTTTCTGGAAACGGACGAGGTATTGACTGCTTGTGCCGAAAAGTAGGGCAATTAGAAGAACAGCCGTGCCAAAAGCGAACCATGGAATGAAGGGTTTTGGCATCGGATGCGGTGTGGGACTGATATTAGCGACATGTCGCATAATGTTCTCGATGAGACTTGCTGGAACTGGTACGCCGCCGAGAACTTCTTGAATTAGGCGTTCTTGGTCGTCCTGTAAGTGTTTTCGTGCACGTCGGAGTCGACTGGAAATCGTGTTCACGGAGACACCTAAGAATTTGCTAATTTCTTTCGCTGTCATTTCTCCGAGATAGTAGAGTGTCATGACGGTGCGTTGGCTTTCAGGAAGTCTTTGAAGGAGTCTTTTGGCACGTTCATAGCGATGCTCTGCGGCTTCTATGTTGCGTTGTTCGCACTCATAGTGCATATACGCCGACTTCTCTATTTCTTTTGCAGACGTATCTTCTAAGGACTGCATCGTAGGTTTCTGCCTTTGAAGCCAATTAATACAGCGTCGACTTGCGATAACATAGAGCCAACCAGCAAACTGATTCGGATTCCTGAGCGTCGAGAGTTTTTTGTATGCTTGGAGGAAGGTGTCTTGTGTAATCTCTTCGGCGTAGTGAAAATCGCCAATCTTCCGCCATACGAGTGCATGAACGCTTTTTTGGTACTTCTGGACTAATATATTGAACGCTGCGTCATTGCCGGACAAAGTGTCCTGAATCAGTCGAACATCATTTTCTTTCTCCATGCGAGAACCTCCTATTGTCAAATGGACGTGTTGCATTCGCCAAAAGGTTTAATGAAAAAAATTATGTGATCACATCCATCATTATAATGTTAAAGACACAATTTTTGGGTAGAAAGTGTGCATAATATAGAAAAAACGAAAAAACCATAGAAGACAACATGGATTTTACAGGGACGCTTATTCTATTTCACTACCTTTTTTCGGGAAGTCCGTTCTGTTTTACGCGACCCCACATTGCGGTTAACAGCGCTGGTTGGGGAGAAACCTTCAACGCATAGGCAGGATCGAACCAATCCCCGCCAAAATTCCATATATTATCCGTCAACTGGATCTGAATGCCGCTGTTCACGTCGATTTTTAAGATCTGGTGTGCCCCGTTAATTGCCTGTGTATAAAGGACCTCTTGTCCATCTGGCGATAATTCAGGAGACCACGCATAAGGACCGGCTTCATCAACAAGTTGCTGGAGACCGATGCCGTTGCTATTGATAATGAAGATTGTATTTTTGTCCATCCATTCGTTGC
Organism: Candidatus Poribacteria bacterium; assembly: GCA_958295815.1. Taxonomy (GTDB): domain Bacteria; phylum Poribacteria; class WGA-4E; order WGA-4E; family WGA-3G; genus WGA-3G. The sequence continues at coordinate 4,964,762 of OY282374.1, forward strand.
GGTGCTGCCTATCCAAAACGACTGCATGGTTGTTTCCAGAAAAGGCGAGCTTATCACCTGTCGCCGACCAAGATGGAAGACGTTGCCACTGTATCGCTTTGTTAGGTAGGAAATGTTTTCGGGCGCGTGTGCGGAGATTGACAAATGCAAGACGTTCATCTATACTGCAAGCGATTCCCGTCCCATCGGGCGACCACGCCGGATCAGTGGCATCCATAACGAACTCATCTTCCTTTTGTTCCCCTAAAGTCGCAATGTAGATAGTAGACCTGGAACGATTCCAGTCCATAACACTATAAGCGATCTGTTTGCCATCGGGCGACCATGTTGGATTGTTTCTATTAATTTTTCTTTTCCTCTTGAAGACGCGTCGGATATTGGACCCATCAGGATCCATGAGATACAAGTCACGAACACCACCGTCGCGATCGGAGACGAAAAGAATCTGTTCGCCGGTGGGAGACCAAACGGCTTGAAAATCATCTGCGGGATTTTGTGTTAAGTTCACCTGATCACTACCATCTGCATTCATAATGTAGACTTCGTAATTCCCTTCACGGACGGAGGTAAACAATATTTTAGGGGTCGTTGGTGCCTTTGCGAAAAGCGGAGAAACGCTTATATTCAGTACCAGCAGGTTAACTATGGCAAACACTAAGAATCGTATCGTTTTCATGTTACGTACCTCATAAACGGTTTAGAGGAGTCTTTTGTTTTTTAATACAAACAGTCTCTGAGACATCAGGAATCAGGGAAAGGCTGACTGGTTTACAAGTTTTGATTACAAACGACAAAACGAATTTTTATGTTCACTTTAAAGGAGCAGCAGTTAACAGCGACATTGTATAATCAGATGATTTGAAAATACCTTTGTTGTTAAAGTTAAGACACATCTTTGGGTTAGGAAATGTGCATCGTGTAAAAAAAATGAAGATATCTGGATTTTTTTAAGTGGAAGGGCGTACGTAATCGAGATGGATGGTTTTCGGGTGGTGCAATGCGTTTAGGGCGCGCGGTGGGATGCTATCAAGGGCCTTCGTTTATAGTGGGTTATCAAAAAATCTCTTTGAGAATGCCCATATCAGGAGCGCGACAAAGCCTCGCGAAACTGGACATCAAGATCGTCAGGTGGGTCAAAAGGGATGTCAATCGGTTGGTGAGAGATCGCACTGGCATAGATACCCAAAACGGCATTGAACTGATGTAGTGCGAGTTTTAGATTTGTTTCGACTGGGTGCGTATCGTCTTCACTCCAGTCGAACATCGCCTGTATGAGACGTGCTTGTGCAAGATCGTTGTTTTGACGGCATTCATCAGGCATTGCTTTATGGATTTCTACGTTCTGTGTAGAAACGATCTGCCATCCGCCGAATTCTTCAAAGAGGACGTGCCCGTTTTCGCCATAGGCGGCAACGCGGCAGTGCTTGTAGATGGTATCATCATCCATGATACGTGGTGAAGTAAATCCCGTGTTCCAGAGCCCGTAGACCCCGTTTTCAAATAGGACTTGGCATGAACTTGTGTCGGGGGCAGGATAGTCGCTATCAAGCGACTCGGCACCGCTCGCAGTGCCGAAGACCCTGACGATAGGGGAATCGTTGTTTAAGGACATCGCCCAATCGATAATATGGGTGCCTTGGGCGGTGAGGTTCATACCACACGAAAAATCTAAAAAGTTAATGCTTCCCAATTCACCATCTTGGACTGCCTTTCGACAACTGACGAGTCCCGGATGCCAGCGGAATTGTTTTCCGACCCCGAATTTTGTATCGGTTTGCGCTTCCAAATCGCACAGAAAACGCCAGTCTTCGGCACCACAGGCGATAGGTTTTTCGACGATGCACGCTGGTACGCCAAGTTCAGAGACCATCGGCATGAGTTCGCGCCATTGGTCGGGCATAGCGACAAGGTGGACGAGGTCGGGCTGCTCTGTTCGGAGCATCTGCTCAGCATCTGCGTAACCGGTGACGCCAAAGGTCTCGGCGAATTTCTGGCGTCGGGTTGTGTCCGAACGATTGGCACACGCGACTAACTCGCCTTGCGGAATGTGTTGATAGGCATTTGCATGACCGTAGGCTCTACCGCCGCAGCCGATGATTGCGCTCCGATATTTTGTCACTGTTGAAATCTCTTTTGAATGTTAGGGCGAGGTTAGAAACCCCGCCAGCGAAGATGCGTTAAAATTGGTTAGGTTAGAAAATCTCGCCAGCAATACAATTAGCAAGGCTAACGCTCGGATTTTACACTTGCCCAAACCGTCGTTAGGCGTCCTATTGGAGTAACAGGTGTAAACCCGAAGAGTTTACCGAGTCCTTGGTTCATGATGTCATTGACATCGGCTTCACTCAAAGCAGTGTTAAAGACAGCGACATCGTCCATGAGACCCCATGCCGGCCGCTCACCCTCCATACCGCCGATCCGGAGTGCTTGTCCTGTTAATCCAAAAACGCCGCCGGTGTTGGATTCCGCGTCAACCTTACCGTCAATGTAAGCTATCATCTTTTTTCCATCATAAGTGAAGGCGATGTGATGCCATTTGTCATCGTTGACGAGCGTTGGACCAGCAACCCATGAGGGTGCGAGTTGCCCGCTGCCAATTTCTACCTTACCGTGACCGCCGCCTCTTCCGGGTCCGAAGATGTTCAACAGACAGGTATACTTGAAATTAATGATGGCATGGTCATCGTTACAGCATCCACCTAAAACGACTTTATCTTTTTTCTTCAGTTTCACCCATGTCGTCGTGGTATATTCTTCAGCACAACTGTCTAAACTTTTTGAAGTTTCGACCATTGCAATCTGAAATTCGTCATCACCTGAGAGGCTTAAAGCTTTATCAAACTTTCCATCATCCACCAATTCGGCACCTTTAAGCAATTCGGCATCATTGCCGTTATCGGAAGAATCGGGAGAGAGGTCTTTGTTATTCACCTCATCAAAGAGCCATACGCCAACGATGCTTTTTGGATCAATTGCTGCATCGCTCACAGCTGCGAATATTGCCAGGACAGCCATTAGACAGACTATTGCTAAAATAGATAGTTTCCGCACAGTCGTTTCCTCCATATTCTGAGATTATGCGACATCTTACTTTAATAAGGCTGGAAAGTCAATAGAAAAAAAGCATGCAGCTTTGCGCCGAATCTGGTAAAATAGAACAGACAATACACAGTCATGGGAGGTGACAATCATGAAAAACTTAACTGTTTTGATGCTTTTAGTAAGTATGCTTTTCTATTTCAATGTTGCTTGTGCAACTGCCGAAGTTGTGGGTGTATGGCTCTTTGACGAGGGCAATGGCAATACCGTCAAAGATGCCTCAGGAAACGGACATGACGGTGAGATTATTGGTGAGGTGGAATGGGTTGATGGGAAATTCGAGAAAGCACTTAAATTTGATGGCGGACATGTTCTCGTCCCACATGACAACGTTATGAATCTCAGACAGTGGACAATGACGGAGTGGATAAAAGTGCCCAAAATTGTCGAACCGTACCAAGTTATCCTTGGCAAAGAAACGTGGCCAAATCGAAACTATACGATGTGGATTCGTCCGGGTGTCATGACGTTTGGGTTTACGCTCCCTGGAGGCGCACAAGACCTGCAAGTCGGTAGCAAAGAGGTTACTGATAATCAATGGCATTTTGTTGCGGGTGTGTATGATGAAAAGAACCTTATCCCCTACGTTGACGGCGAAGAATTTAATCCACGCGGTGCTGCCGGTAAACCAGCAACAAGCAACGCGCCATTGATTATCGGTGCGCAGGGACCTGATGGGAAAAACGGACCTCTGAAAGGCATCATTGACGAGGTTGCTGTTTATGATACAGCGTTGGATGAAGACGAACTTGAGGAGGTTATGGAGAGCCTCACAAAACAATTTCAAGCAGTGGAAGCAGCAGGAAAATTAACGGTGGCATGGGGATATATTAAAGAGAGGTCTGTGGTCGGGATTCGGAGATCCCTCCTACAATGACCATCTCTGGTCGGGATTCGGAGATCCCTCCTACAAGTAGCAGTCAGCGGTCAGCCATCAGCGGTCAGAAAGAGTCGGGATTCGGAGATCCCTCCTACAGAATAATCGTTAAGATAAAAAAATAGTAGTGTTGCAAAAATTGATGTAAACACAAAGTTTCAATTCTTCGTTTGCAATCAAGAATATATTAAGTTAATATTCTGTATCACTGCAAACAGATTGTTCCCATAGGGCTTATCAACGCCACGATCTGGGTATCCACAGAAAAGCAGTAAATACGAAAAATCGGGAATATACGTGCAGATAAATTTTTTGTCGAAAATTGTAGACCAGTTAACCCTAAACACGCAAAACCTGTTGTTAAAAACTGGGCTAATTCTTATCATTGTCATCTGTTTAACGTCTGAAATTGCTGTAAGTCGTATCGCTGAAGAAGAGACAGAACCGACATCGGAGTCACAAACTCCTCCCACCACAGATCCTACAAAATCCGACCAGAGTGCCTCCATATCTGATTCCGACGCATCCGAAACGTCGGTGGAAAATCAACGCTACATTGAATTCGGGTTATCCACTCGTAATCCATTTGATAGCGGTAGCGAGTCAAAACATTTCATCTGGCAAGGTGAAGTCGAGCAACCCGTTGAAGTTCCAGACCAGGTGTCAGAGGAGGAAGATCCACTCATCCAACCTTACTTAGATAGCCTCCAAAGATGGCGGTATCCACCTTACTTAACGGATCTCAGCAAACTCTACAATTGGAAGCCGAGGCGAAGACGGGATGAAAAAGGTATTGCCCTTCCAATGGATTCTAACCTCAAGATAACAGGATTACAATCGGTAACGATAGAGGCAAACAAGACACACTATTTTGGGGATGGCGACCTGAACCGATACGGCGGTTATGGCTACGGCGGGGGATATGGAGGCTACTCATCGGGGCTTGATTTGGGACTTACCTCGTCTTACGGTTACGAGGATTTCGGCTATAGCAGCGGCGGTTTTGGTGGAGGATACGGGGGCGGATACGGCGGCGGGGGATATAGTAGCTACGGCGGCGGATATGGCGGTGGGTACGGAGGTGGATATGGCGGCGGATATGGTAGTGGGGGTGCACCGCGTGCAACAGGCTTTAATCTGCGACAAATCCAGCAATTTGGTCTCCACGGTCGCGTCGGGGAGCGCACACATATCGCTGTAGATTATAGTGCCGGGGGCAGTAGTTTCGGTAGCGGAGGCGGCGGATATGGCGGCGGGTACGGGGCCGGATACGGCGGTGGATACGGGATTGGTGGTGCCAAAGAGCAGAAGATTAAAATCTGGTACGAAGGTAAACCGGACGAGATCATACAGACGCTCTCTTTCGGTGACATTACGCTCAGTTTACCGAATACGCGTTTTCTGAACATCAATCGGAATTTATTCGGGCTTGAAGGTGTTTTTGAATGGAAGAATACACGTCTTACAGCGTTCGGTTCTCGAAGCAAAGGGATACGCGAGGTCCGCACCTTCCGTGGGCAATCGCGTCGTGCGGGTGGGGGCTATGGCTACGGTCCACGCGGGGTCCAGATTCAAGACGGAAACTATGTAAAGAACAGATTCTATCACATCCATAGAGATGAAGATGGGCTACTCCATGAGGCATATCTGCCGATAAAATCCGGGAGCGAGGAAATCTACATTGATGACGGAGTTGTGGGAAACAACCAAGGTGGCCAACGGACGAGCCGAGGCTACTTCAATCCGCAGTTCGCCGGACAAGACTACAATATAGACTACGAGACCGGTGAAATAGAATTCCTCACGCAGATTTCCGCCAGTTATACCGTCGTTGTAGCGTACGAATATCTCGGCGGTGGTGGTGGTAGCGTTGGTAAACCTAACGAGGTTTTCGTTGACGAAAACGCAGATGGCACACTTGATGAAGAAGGTGAAGAAGTTGGCTATGTTGTATTAAAAGAGAAAGGCTTTCGAGGAACCGAGGCAACACACGTCTATAGCCTCGGCAATCGCAATATTAGTCCGCGCGACTTCACGCTTACAATTCTCCGACAGGGGCAAAGTGAGACGTTCCAAACAAATTCTGGTTCTGTCCCCTACATCACAATCTTCGGCTTGGACCAAAACGGCGATGGTATTGTCGATGCCCAGTTCATAGACTACGATAGAGGCATACTTCGTTTCCCAACAACATATGGAAGCCACCCGTTTCAAATTACAGAGCAGAACCACCCATATTATACCTACCGCGATGCTCTCAACAACAGTGCGATCTATCTCGAAGGTGTCCGATCAGATGCTCAAATTTACACAATTGTAGCAGACTATGCGTATCAATCAGAAACGTACAATGTAGGTTTATTCGTCATCCCGAACAGTGAAACCGTCCGCCTCAATGGTCGCGTTCTGACACGCGATACCGATTACATGATGCTTTATGAGGTCGGAACCATTCGTTTCTTTAAGCAACTTGATGAGTATGATGAGATCGTGGTGGAATTCGAAAAGACTCCTTTTGGTGGTTCAGCGCAACAAACTGTAGCCGGTGTTTGGTTAGAATATACACACAAGCCGAAAGCTAAATCAGAAAAAGAGCAGAGCCTTGAAGATAGATTCGATCGGTTAGGTGGTATGCAAACGATGGACCCAAGTGGTCTCGGTACGGGGACAGACGCTTTCGGTGAAACTTTTTCAGGTAGAAGCGGTGGCTTAGGAAGGAGTGGCTTTGGACGTAGTAGTTTTGGACGTAGTGGTTTCGGTGGCGGTGGTTATGGCGGTGGTGGTTATGGCGGTGGTTATAGTAGCTTCGGTGGACTTGGTGGCAGGTCCCGGAGTTCCTATAGTAGTTATGGCGGCGGGATGAACTATTTCAATCCTGTTTTTCAAAAAGGATTTATGCTATCAACGGGTTATATTCTGAATACCGGACAAAAACCGGCAGAGATACCGGACGTAAACAGTGTTCCAAATCGCTTGCAAGCATTTAACATGAACACGAGTTTTGGCAGAGAATTCAATATTGCGGGTCTCTTCAATCTCCTACCTTTCATTAATATGCGGAACTTCCCACTTTCACTCGATTTTAGTGGAGAAGCAGCTTATTCACACAACAACCCCAATAGCATAGGCGTTGCACTCATTGATAGTATGGAGGGTGCGAAGGAAGCGACAACGGTACCCACGCTAAAATACAACTGGAAGCCGAGTAGTTTACCTCACACCTCACAAAATCAGGTTACCTCCAGCGATTCTTCGGTTTACCGTGTTATACCGACCAATGAGAATAGAGCACTTTTTAAAGTCGTGCTAAAAGACAAAAACGAATCCGAAGCGGTCGGAAACTATATGCGGAACCGAGATGTCCCTGCTTCTTCAATTCAACCACTCTCTCTCTCGACCGAAGAGCGTCTCATTATGGAACTCGGCTACGATTTAACAGACGTTGTTGCGGAATGGGGCGGCTTTTCAAACGGCATCTCCGCATCAGGCGTAGACTATTCGGAACGCGGTTTCATGGAAATCTGGTTGCGAGTCCAAGGGGACGATAATGTGACACTACATTTGGACCTTGGTGCAGTGAATGAAGATGTCGACGCTGATAAGCGATTAGACAGCGAAGATCTCCCGGATACGTTAATAGACACAAACGGGGACGGGAGTGTTGATGCCTTAGATTTGGATTTGGAGAATCTCTCGAATGCCGATCGCTATCGTGGAAATGGTGCGCTTGATACCGGTGAAGATGTCGGCTGGAACTACGACGGACCGCTTGGAAACAATTTTATCGGTACAAACAACCAGATTTTGGACAGCGAAGACCTCAATGGAGATGGTGTGCTCGACGGTATAGACGCCTACTTTGAAATTTCGATTCCATTGAACGAAATTCCTAATGAGTGGATTAAAAGCAAAAACGCAAACGACTGGATGTTCCTGAGTATTCCACTCTCTAAGTTTATACCGGCAGGTTCGCGCCTACCGAGTCTTGTGTTTGTTCAACATTTCCGATTCTGGTTAAGCAAAAACGCGCCCGGCAGTGTAAAAGGCACTCTGCAGTGGGCGTCTATCGAAATTGTTGGCAACAAATGGCAACAGGGAATTATAACCCGCTCAGGCGTTCAATCGAGTCAGCAGACCGAATCTACAATTGGCGATCCTACTCTTAACCTCACGAATGAAACCCTGTCAACAAGCACAATTGTGGAGAACACACTCGAAAAGTTCATTGTTGGTACAAAAGATAACTTTAGTTACGATGATTATCAAAGTGCCTACCTTGATATCGAAGACAATGAACTCTTCAAAAAACTGCACCCATTCACAGCAACATCGCTCGGTTTTCAAACACAACAGCAACGTGAACAGACCCTTAGCCTTGAGTATTACCTCTTTCCAGGATCTTATGGTGTTACTTCCAAACAACTGAAAGGCTTAACACAAAGCGAAGGTCAAGATTTCAGCAAACATGACACACTTCGATTTTGGCTCTACGGTGATAGAAGCGACACAACTTTCGTTTTGCAACTTGCCCCGACTGTTCGCACGGGTTATAGGAGTTCGTTTTATAGCTCAGATCCGTTTGTTAATCAGACAGAGGAAGAAGATATAAATGTATTCGAGAACCTAACAGACTATTATGAATATACAGTGCCGATTGATTTTGACGGCTGGAAGTTGATAGAAATTGATTTGCAGGACTTGCATCGAAATACGTATCCAGACCTCGATGAAACTGTTTCTACTGGCGAACCTGTAGTGGGGATTCAAACGGATCCGAACGTTGCGGGAGACACAACTCCAGCTGTCCCACAAACCGCGGATGATGTCCCCGATGGACACCCCGATGGCTTCACGATTCGAGGTAGAAACAGTACGCGACTCTCTATTAAAAACATTGGCGGTATTCTATTGGGTATACGTAACAATACCGAACGCGAAATCAGCGGCGAAATTTGGGTGAACGAGATCCACCTTGGAGACCCGCTTGTCCGTGCTGGATGGGCGCGCCGCGGCAATATGTCAGTTTCACTTGGTAGGCTTGTTAAATTGCGTGGAGGTTATGCAAGTCAAGATAAAGACTTTGAGAGCAGTGCTGGCGAAACCGGCAGACAGCGTCTCTCCTCACGAGGCTATAGCACCACAAATAATGACTTCAATATCGACGCAGATGTGACCCTTTTCCCGTGGTTACCGATCCGATACTCTATTCGACAGCAAGAGACCGAAACAGAGTCTCAGCGAGGGGGTTATAGTAGCTTCCAGAGCGGGAAAAGCGAAATTCGGAGTCGAGATATTTCGGTTCAACTCAACCGAAACCCGCTTCCGAACTTGGGTTTCGCGTATAATTACCAAGACTTTTGGAACGAACGCCAAGGGACGCAAATTAGCTATCTTTATACCGGAAGTTTCCGTTACGCTCTCGGTTCAAAACTCGGACTGAACGCGCAATATCGTCACGAAGATGTCCTTGCCAAACCGGAAACTGCAACGGATACGTCTTCAACTTCGGGTTCTTCCTATAGTTACGGTTACCGCAGAAATCAGGACGAAAAAACAGACAGCGGTACAATAACGCTAAATATTAGCCCTACCAACATTTTTAGCCTTAGCCCGACTTACGATATCAGTCGAACCCTTGAAAGGCGAGAGGATCGGAGTAACATATCTACCCTTGCAAACACTACGGCAACAGAGCAGGAAACGCCGGAAGAAGAAGAGAAACCCGATTTTTCAATTGCTCAGCGGGAACACCGGTTGTCACTCACGCCGCGCCTTAACCGAGACCTCCTGGGGATGCGACCTACTGTCACAAGTCGAATGAGTTTTCGTGAGAATTGGTTCAGCGAACAGAAAAACGCCTCACTCAACGGGAACGTTAGCGTCGGTATGAACTTACGGGTCGAAAAATGGTTCTCATGGCTCCTCGGAAAGAAAACACCAGAAACCGAAAGTGCTCCAAATGGACCACAAGATGGAAAATCACCACCTTTAGAAAATCTACCCACGGAACCTTCACCGGATGACGAAGTTTTAGAAAACATACCGACAGAGTCAGTATTAGGGGACGAAGGGACAGAGATACTTGAACAGTTACGAGAAGATGGTATCGAGGAAACACAAATCCAAGAATTAGAAGAGAACCGCGGAGATTGGATCGAACGCGATAAGGGCGCGATGCCTTCTGCAGGTACTACCCCGAGTCCGGTATCTCAGGTACAGGATGGAATTTTGAACCGACTTCTGAAAAGTTTCACTGTCAGCACAAACGCCAACTTTACTGCCACTGAATCGTATCGACAACTTGCTTCAGGGCAGTCACTTATAGAAATTTATTCGCTCGCCGAGGATGCAAAAGAACGGACGAACTCCCGACGTAGCAACCGATATACCGTTAGGAGCTCAGTAGATCCGTGGAAATGGGCATCCTTTGGTACAAACGTCAGTACGTCTGACAGCTTCCGTAAGAGTTCGGGAACCATCTATACATCACATGCAGAATCATACGAAGGGGACGTAAAACTGAGTGCGAGAGAGAACTCCAGTTTTCAGCTTCGCTACAGCTTTACGAAGCGAGATACTACAACGCAGGATGCAACGCTCAGTGATAGCACTGCACACACCCCGTCACTCAGTTGGATACAGACATGGGGTAAAGAGACCCGGACAGCATTGGGTGTACGCACGACGTTTCAAGATCAGCAGCGCAGTGGTATCCAAGGCAATGCTTTCATTGTCACCCCGAATCTGAGTATTGACTATCGCTACAGTACAGAAAACGGGATACGCATCCCCTTTTACGGTAGACTCGCACTCAAACACGATTTGGAGTTAACCAATACGCTTTCTTGGGCTATTCGGAGAGAGCTATACGGTGCAAATCGTGAAGAACGTTCGGAACGTTATGAGACGACTTTACGCGTCGGATATAAAATCAGTACGCATATCACAGCAAATTTCCATCTTGGTCTCAGTTACAACCACGACAGGGTTGAAGAGGGTAGAGATTTCCTTTCCATTGCCAGTGCGTTGACTGTCCGCGGCGAAATTCAATGATTTCGGAGCGTAGAAAAAAATTGAAAAGAAAGAAGATCTATGATACATTGTTTGTCAGTCTTCAGTGATGGATTTTGCTACACATCAGAATTCTCTTTAATGGAACACTGAAAACCAAAATCAAAAAACCAGAAAAAAGGAAGAACATGACAGGCAATAATACAGACATTCCGCGTCCAGAATACCCGCGTCCCGATTTCCAACGCGGCACATCAGAAGGTATTGACTGGATCTGCCTCAACGGCACATGGGAATTCGCTTTTGATCCGGGCGATATCGGCGAAGAAAACCGATGGTTTTCGCCTGAATCAACCACTGATTCAGCATGGACGTTACAAATACAGGTCCCCTACCCTTGGGAAAGCCTCGCAGCATGGGGGGAAGAAGAACAAGCGGATAACGTAAACTACCTGAGCAAAAATGGTTATCTGACTCCTGAAGAGGTCACCTGTGGTGGTCTCGAACGTGGCGGCAATTACCGAGAAGCACCCCGACACACCATTGGCTGGTACCGCAAAACGGTATCTGTTCCAGAAACATGGCGCGAGAAACGGACGATTTTGACATTCGGCGCGATTGATTGGCACGCAAAAGTTTGGGTGAACGGTGAATGCCTCGGCGAACACGAAAATGGATATCTCCCGTTTGAACTTGACATCACAGATGCCCTTACAGCCCGGGAACCTGCACACATCGTTGTCCGTGCGTATGATGCCCAAGACCACAGCGAGCAACTCGCGGGAAAACAGATAGGTTGGTATGAACGCGCCAGCGGTATTTGGCAGACTGTTTACCTTGAACCCAGAAATGCGACGCACACCAAGTCGTGTTATATCACCCCTGATATCGACAACAGCACCGCCACCCTTGACATCACAATCGACGGAGAAGTAGCGGCGGGAACTACGCTTAATTGGCAGTGTGTTTCTCCTGTAGAAGCAACGGGTTCTGAACTCAGTGGTAGTATGGCAGTCGCGGAAAACACTTTTAAAGTCCGTATTGACATCCCCGAAGAACATCTCCATCTCTGGGACGTGGATACGCCGTATCTCTATAATGTTACACTGACCGTGACCTCCGGAGAATCTGTTATCGACAGGGTTTTCACCTATTTCGGGATGCGGAAGGTTTCCATAGCGAAAGCCCCCGGTGCGGACTATCAGTATATCTACCTTAATAACCGCCCCGTTTACCTACTCGGTGCGCTCAATCAGTCTTTCACTCCGGAAGGCGTGTACACGTTCCTCACAGACGAAGCGATTCGGACGGATATCGAACGCGCAAAGGAATTCGGGTTCAACTTCCTACGGCTGCACATCAAAGTGGATGAACCTCGTCTCTACTATTGGGCAGATAAACTGGGTATGCTCTTTATGTGCGACATTCCTAATTTCGGCAATTATACGGAGAAAGCACAGGCAAGATTTGAGGAGACCCTTCGAGGTACAATAGCGCGTGATTATAACCATCCTTCGATCATCTCATGGTGTAATTTCAACGAAACTTGGGGACTCGGTGGCAGAGAATATAAGGATATGACCGAACGACAAGAGTGGGTGCGTGAGATGTACCACCTTGCTAAATCGTTAGATGAGACACGCCTTATAGAGGATAACTCGCCATGTCTGTACGACCATGTGGAAACTGACATTAATTCGTGGCACTTCTACATTAATGATTATGAACAGGCAAAGGAACATATTGCGAACGTTGTAGAAGAGACGTATCCGGGTTCAGCGTTTAACTACGTTGGTGGTAACGTACAAACCGATGTGCCGCTGATTAATAGCGAATACGGAGGTATCTCAGCAGGTGCGGGGGATAAGGATGTCTCTTGGTGTTTCAAATACCTAACGAACGAGCTTCGCATTCATCCGAAAATCTGTGGTTATATCTACACGGAGTTGCAGGACATCGAATGGGAACACAACGGTTTTATGAACTACGATCGGTCGATAAAGGAGTTCGGATACGACTATCTGGACATCAACACCCTTGACTTTATCGCCATCGATTATCCACCTGGCACAACGGTTGCCCCCGGTGACCGAATAAAAGCCGACATCTACGCGAGTCATTTTTCACATAAAACCATTACAGGGACAACCCTCCACTGGCAACTGGATACGATGTCAGCAACAGGACACATTACACGTGGCTGTGTCTCAGGAAGCGTTGAAATCCCATTTCCACAGTATCAGGTGCAGCAGGTACATGAACTCGAACTTGTTGTGCCGAATATTCATCCCGCAGTCGGTACACTGCACACCTGGATAACAGATAGCACAGGTGTTGTCGTCGCCCGCAATTTCATCAACTTCGAGCACTTCGTAGAAGAAGTCGCAGCAGTCGAATCAAACGGTGCAAAGTCGGTTATTCTTAACTATGCTCCTGGAAATACATCCGAATCCACCTGGGGCGAACCGACAACAAGTGAGCAGCTTTTTTCTGCAGTCGGAAGCGGTTGTGTTGAATACGAGATTCCGTTGCCAGAAGGGCTTAGCACAGTAGACATTGCAGAGATGGAACTCATTTTTGAAGCGTCCAGTTCGTACGGTGGTGCGCGTCAAACGGAGCCGGAGAAGTATCCATCCGATGTGACAATCGCAGTCAACGGTGTCGAAATTGACACTATTCGCATTCCCGATTGCCCTGCGGATATACGCGGTGCCCTCTCTTATATCCATGGAGAACCCGGTATTTACGGATATCTCCACAACATCAAAGTCGATCCCTCACTCTTGATTGGTCAGGCAGATACACTAACAGTCTCTTATGAAGTGAAAGCAAATGCTGACGCGAAAGGTGGGTTTGCACTTTACGGTGCGCGCATGGGCAGATATCCGACTGGACCACACGTGCTTATTCACCGCAAATGAGTAGAACCCAACAAACTTTAAACCCATATTAATTTCGGTGAAAATTGGTTTTTCGACAACGAAAGAAACCGATCAGAAACCCATAACTAAAAGAAGGAAAAATTTATGGCAAGTCCCGAATTTGTATTCACACGTTATTCCAACTTAGAGATTTCTTGGCCCTACGTACACGAACAGATGGTAAGCCGGTTAGAAGAACTCGGCGTAACGCTTGTTCTCAACACGAACAGCCGAGATCCGATTCACGAACAGATCGACTTAAGCGAAACCATCGGACTATCCCACTTCGGTGGTAACCTGACCGAAGCATGCATCGCTGCAGCCCCAAAACTCAAAGTGCTCGGAGCAATGACGGACAACTCTGGACATGGTATTCCATACGAGGCACTTCAGGCACGCGGTATCCCTGTTATTGAATCGACGCGGGCGTGGTCGCAGTCAGTGGCTGAGTGTGCCTTTGGTCTCGCGTTGTCCTCGCTGCGTCGAACGGCACAGTGGCATAAAAAGATGGCAAATGGTGAAGTGCTGTGGGATTGGGAAAACCCAATATGGGGAAGTGAAAAACTCCCTGTCGCCCACCAATTCTGTGATGATCCAGATTTTGTCAACGGTGACCTCGGCACCAAAAACATTGGTGTTATCGGTCTCGGGCAGATTGGTGGGAAAATAGCGAAATGGTGTAGAGTTTTCGGGGCAACCGTGAGGGGTTTTGATCCGTACGTACCGGAGGAACTCCTTCGTGAATGGGATGTGCAGGGTACTGACATGGATACGCTTGCTGATACCTCTGATATTGTGTTCGTGGCAGTCCCGCCGACCCCTTCAGCGAAACATCTGTTGAATCGCGAACGTATCTACCACCTACGGAAGGGAAGCTTAGTTGTCGTGATTACGCGCGCCTTCGCCGTTGATATGGAAGCACTGCGGGAACGGATTGTGAAGGATGAACTCGCGGGTGCATTCGACGTTTACGATATCGAACCCGTTCCTGTTGATGATGAACTGCGTAACCGAGACAATGTTGTCCACACACCGCACATCGCCGGTAGAACGGAAGATTCCAATCTACGCGTGGCAGATATGACTGTGGACGATTTTGTTCGGGTGTTGAAGGGTGAAACACCCATCGGCGCGCTGACACCGAAGGCAGTTGAGGTCCGAACCTCACCGAATCCGATTCAATAACAGATGGCTGTCCAAGCCATCAGCCACCAGCAGTCGGTTAAAGGTGATTTTGATACGTCAAAAACTCTTTAACCGACTGTTTCAATAACCAACAGCCAAAACCCAAAAGCATACAAAGATGGAATCTAAAACAGTATACAAAGACCTTATTCGCCCAAACATCGCAGATATGGCACCTTACACGACCATCGTGCCGTTTGATATACTTAGTCAACGTCTCAACAAATCCCCTGAGGACATTATCAAACTCGATGCGAATGAGAACCCGTACGGGCCCTCACCGCGCGTATACCAAGCGTTAGCGAACGAAACCTATTATCACATATATCCAGATCCCGCCAGCACATCGCTCCGTCATGCGTTGAGCCAATACACAGGTATTGATGCAACCCACATCGTCGCTGGACACGGTGCGGACGAACTGATTGATCTCATAATTAGGTTATTTATCGCGCCCGGCGATGCGGTCATTAATTGCCCGCCAGCGTTCGGAATGTACCGTTTCGATACGGAACTCAACGGCGGAAGACTAATCGATATTGCGCGAAAAGAGGACTTTTCGTTAGATCTTGAATCGGTGATTGAATTCACTAACAGCGACAAAAACGTTAAAACGATTTTTATTACAAGCCCAAACAATCCTGACGGCAGTATACTTGATGATGCATGTCTTCGGGAGCTGCTTCAGCTGCCATTGATTGTTGTGTTGGATGAAGCTTATATCGAATTCGCTGGAGGAAGTCGGGTAGACTGGGTTTTAGAACATGAAAATCTGATTGTGCTTCGGACGTTTAGCAAGTGGGCAGGATTGGCAGGATTGCGAGTAGGATATGGTGTTTTTCCGCATTGGATGCTCTCGCATCTGTTGAAGATTAAGCAGCCCTACAACGTAAACGTCGCTGGGGCAGCAGCAGCATTGGCTTCCTTGTCAGATGTGCGTCAATTGCAGGAAAACGTTCAAAAAATTGTAGAGGAGCGTGAAAGGCTTTATCAAGCACTGCGGGAGTTTGACTTTTTGGAGCCGTATCCGAGTCAAGCCAATTTCATTTTGGCGCGGGTCATCGGAAAGGATGCGGCGGAATTGAAAGCAACGTTAGCGGCACAAGGGATTCTCATCCGGTATTTTAACACACCAGACCTAAGTAACCATGTCCGAATCAGTGTTGGCACACCCTTGCAAACGTCGGTATTATTGAAGGTGCTATCAACGCTGTAGAGATTTAGAGATCTTGCCCTTCAAAGGTACTATAGGGTTCCAAGGCGTCTTCAACAGAACGTGTTTTGGGAAACCACGCAACGATTTTCTGCAATACCTCATCAAGTAAGACATCCGGACAAGAGGCACCGGCAGTCAGCACAATGTCAATAGGCGTTTCCAATTCTGGAACCTCGGTTGTCTGAAAAAGCCAATCTTCTGTAACCTGTACTACCTTTGTTTCTAATTCAAGATGGCGAATCTGTTTAGGACTGATTAGTTCGTCTGCATTTCGGACGAAGTAGGTCGGGAGATGCTGTTGGCAAAGCTCCACAAGATGGCTTGTATTAGAAGAGTTATATCCGCCGACGACAACCGCGACATTACCACCATCGGCAATGAGTGCGAGTGTGGCATCCTGATTTTCCTTTGTTGCGTAACAGAGGGTGTCTTTCGTATCAGCAAAGTGTGTGGACATCTCGGTATCCCCGTACGTTTTCCTGATAACCTCCCGCAGCAAATCTGCAATGGCTTCTGTCTCGGTAGCAAGCATCGTAGTTTGATTGACAACACCGATGCGTTTGAGATGAATGGTCGGATCGAAGCCTTCGGAGAAACGATCGGCAAATTTTTCAAAGAAGAACTCGGTGCTTTCTTCACCAGATATGACCTTTGCTAAAGCCTGCGCTTCCTCAAGGTCCCGCACAACAATGACCGGTGCGCTTGCTTGGGCATGCGAAAAGGTTGCCCGTGTTTCCTCATGATACCTTTTTCCGTGAATAACGACAGTGTAATCCTGTTTTCCAATATCTTCACTCCGCCGCCAAACCTTTTCAACAAACGGGCATGTCGTATTATAGGCGGTGAGGGTAACGCCTCGCTCTTTAAGAGACTGCTCCACCTCAAGCGTAGTGCCGAACGCAGGAACAATAACGACATCGTCAGGCATCAAAATATCAAAAGGCAGCAACGACGTGCCAGCGGTATCCATCAGGAACTGCACACCGCGTTGCCTTAAGTTCTCGTTTACATGTGGATTGTGGATAATTTCGGATAACAGGAAAATGCGTTTGTCCGGGTTTTCTGCAAGTGCCTGATAGGCGATTTCAATAGCATTCTCCACCCCGTAACAGAAACCGAAGTGGCGCGCTATTTTAAAGCGGACAGGCCCAAAATCCAATAATGTAGGCGAAAGATCTCGTTTCCGGATATCGATCTCTCGGCGTGCGTGTTTAACGACGGAAATGATCGGACTATGGTAGAAGTGAGGCAGTTTAAAAGTTCGAGGCATTCGTGTTTTTTCTTCCAATGCAGGACGTGCAAATTTTCTGATTGACTAAAAGTTTGTTCCTGAAATCAAGATCTGCGAATTGCCACTGTTAGCTTATTTGCATCACTCGCGGTGCGGTGAGTCGCTTCCGGTGCCTAAGTGCGAATCTTCCCTATTGGGTTAATTTAGGCACTTAAGACTTTTCGTCCCTTCGCGCGGCGGCGCGCGATAGTTTGTCTTCCATACCGTGTAGACATTCGTTTACGAAAACCAAATTTATTTTTCCGTTTACGCCGACGTGGCTGATATGTGCGCTTCATGAGCCTCTCCTTTTCTCTGTCGTGATGCCAAGCCAATAGCGGGCATTATGTTTCGTTTCCTATCTTATACCGTTAGTATCAGCTCGCTAAAAATCATCATATTTCGTTTTAAAATGATACGTCATTTTTGAGCGTTTGTCAAATTTTTTACTGCTTTTTGTGTGGGAAACCTTCAGAAAATGATTTGACAAAATTTTAGTCCCGGTACAGAATATTTCACTAACGACCCCCATAATGCAGATTTTCAAAACTGAAAAATTCGATAAAAAAATTTTGACATTTTCGCAAGAAAATGGTATGATATTCTTACAATCAACTCTCAATAGCAAGTTTCGGTGGACTCAATCTCGTGGACACCTGACACAGAAAGCGTCCGAGAGAAGAGGGATCCCGAAATAGTACTTGACCTCAAGTAAAGTAGGGAGAGCGCGGCTTGTAAATATTAATGGAAGACATATGGAGAATTTAGGTTAGGATTTACGCTCATGCGGCAGACCCCGAATGAAATCTGGTTAGAAGTACTGGAAAAACTCAGCGATGCAGCGCGACAGGATGTCTATCTTCATCAAGCAGTTCCACGCTCAATTACAGCGGAAGCGTTGAACATAGTTGTCCCTTCTGCGTATACGCGTGCGCGGATCGAAGAACGATTTCGCTCTGATATCCAACGGGTGTTAGCCACATTAATTGGTGCGCAGTGTGCCCTTATCCTTACTGTAGACGAATCCACTTCCGATGAGAGCGAAAATCTTAGCGAGACACATTCCGAAGAATCGACCACCTCAAGCAACATTTCAGTTGACAGTCCTCCCGCCGCACCCCGCCGCGTTCATACAGGATTAAACCCGAATTATCGATTTAATAGGTTTATCGTCGGCTCCAGCAATCGCGTCTGCCACGCGACTGCCTTATCTGTCTCGGAGAACCCCGGGCGCGAGTTAAATCCGCTCTTTATCTACGGTGAAGTGGGGTTAGGCAAAACGCACCTGTTGCATGCTATTGGCAATCGGCTCTCAGTGAACCAGCCTGAAAAGAAAGTGTTGTATGTTACATCAGAAACGTTTATGAACGAGTATGTGGAATCTATTGTTAATCGTACATCGGCACAAGGCTTTCGTACAAAATACCGCACCACTGACATGCTCCTCATTGATGACATACAGTTTTTGCAACGTAAAGAAGGAACACAAGAAGAATTTTTCAATACCTTCAACGACCTCCACATGAACTCAAACCAGATAGTTATGACAAGCGACCGACCGCCTGGTAATCTGGAAAACTTGGAGGAACGTCTCCGCTCACGCTTTGAGTGGGGTATGGTCGCTGAAATCGATCGACCGCAATACGAAATGCGTATAGCGATCCTCCAACAAAAGTGTAAAGACCAAGGGATGACTCATCTTCCGAATGAAGTACTGAGTTACATCGCCGAAGTGGTCACGACTAATATCCGGGAACTGGAAGGTACACTTGTGCGTCTTATAGCGCAGGCTTCAATACTTAAGGAGAACCTGAGCGTAGACTTTGCACGACAGATCCTTGGCGATGTCGGTCCATCCTCATCACTGCGCCAGCGAAAAACTGCTACAGCAAAGGGAATACAAACCGCTGTTGCCGATTACTTCGGTATTGATGCAGCTGACCTTATGTCTCAGAAACGAACCAAGGAATTGGTACAACCTCGCCAAGTCGCTATGTATCTGTGCAGAGAACTGACACAAATGTCGTATTCAAATATCGCACAAGCCTTCAATAGGGAAAATCATACGACTGTCATTCATGCCTGTAAGCAGATAGAAAAACTAATGGACGAAAGTGATGACGAGCGGGAATCAATTGTTCTGCTACTCGATCAGTTCCGTTAGTCAGTTTTTTCGTCCCGTACTACCCAATTTCTGTATTTCAACGGCATAGTCGTACCTCGTTTACATGTCTAACGTTCTGTATTTTAATTTTGTGTTGCCTCCTAATCCTGTTGATAACATTGTTGATAACCTGTTGATAACTATGGAGCCATCCTGTTGATAACTTGTTGATAACTTGTTGATAACTCACATATTTTCCCTTTTTGTTGACAACCTGTTGATAAGTCGGAAAGTTATCCACAATCTGTCAACAGGGAGTTGTCAGTAGTTACAAGGGTTTAGAAGACTTATCCACTTATCCACAGCCCCTACTACTAATACTAATTTTAAGATTTCATATATATATCGTACTTAGTACAATTAATAGGGGTTGTGGATAACTAAGAAATTATTTAACAATACACGACAATGTTTTTGTTTTTGAACCCATAATGAGAGTTACGAACATTTTTTATCCGATTACATTTAAAACAAATGCTATTGAATCATATCGTCTTACGTAACTTCCGTAACTATATCGACTGTGAAGTGCGTTTTTCCAAGCCGGTTAACCTGATCGTCGGCGGGAATGCCCAGGGAAAAACGAGTCTACTTGAGGCGATTTATTTCCTCTGTACTGCTGAATCTCACCGTGCCACGAGAGACGCCGAATTAATCCGGCATAATGCGCCTGGTTTTTACCTAAAAGGCGTGCTGACAAACAGCAGCGATGATGTGATAGCTCTTGAGGCGTCAAAGCGTGCACGTGGGCAATTCAGGTTGAAAAAGAATGGTGTTCTCCATACAAAACGCTCTGAGTGGATTGGACAGTTTAACGCCGTATTTTTTGCGCCGGAATCTTTAATATTGGTGAAAGGCGCACCAGCCGAACGACGGAGATTTTTGGACCTGCTGATTGCACAGATTGATAGCGATTACTTGCAGCATTTGCAAAAATATCAGTTAGTTCTTAAGCAGCGGAACGAACTTCTAAAGCAGGCTCGTACAGCTTTTGTCGATACAGCACAGTTAGATACTTGGGACAAACTTTTGCTCACACACGGTACTGTTATTACCATAAAACGTTTAGAAGTGTTTCACCAATTGACAGGCTACGCCATGAATAACCACCAAAAACTTACTGGTGGTGCGGAAAGCCTCGCATTGACGTATCGTTCCGCAACTATGCGGGACGATGCGTCAATGAATAGTGTAATGGACAGCCATTCAGAACTCATATCTACAAATGCAAATTCATTGGCGGAATCTGCGGTTGAACCGGTTACAGTCGCGATTGAAAGCGAGATTATAAAGCGATTTGGTGAGACGTTAAGTGCTTCACGCTCTGCAGACTTACAGAGGGGTACAACCTTAGTTGGACCGCATCGCGATGATTTTCTTATCGAGTTGGAAAATCAACCACGTCCTCTTTTAAGCGAGGAATCGTTACAGATTTCGGATAATAGTGGAGAAGAGATAACAGAAGATGAATATGAACTCTCAACGGAAGAAATCGGAATCGGTCGAGAAGTCGCGCGCGCCTATGGATCACAAGGACAACAGCGGACTATCGCGTTGGCACTCAAATTGGCAGAATTAGAGTTGATTCGTGCCACAACAGGAAGGAATCCGATAGTGCTTCTGGATGACGTCACATCGGAACTGGATTACAAACGTATAGGTTATCTGCTCGGGGTACTCCAAAATCTAAGTGCCCAGACCTTCATCACAGCAACACACGCCGAACCGCTCGTACACCATCTCCACGAACCCCACGTCCTAACTGTTGAGAATGCCGAAATAAATCCCCCCGCTTAATTTGAAGAGAAATTAAAAATTCACTTAACAAAAACTAATGAATGTGGTATACTATTAGTAAAGAGCCAGGGTAGAAACCCTCCTACAAAGAGCAGCTCTCAGAGGTCAACATGGAAAAAACGCAGAATCTACGTAATATCCTTGAGGAAGTCGCCCGGACGAAGCAGTTTGAACCCAAGATACTTGAACAGAAAGTTTTCGACCTCTGGCGGAAATACTTCGGTGTGCCGCTCGGTACCAAAACAACGCCGGTATCGCTTTCGGACGGTGTCTTAAAAATCTACACCGAATACCCACCTTATAGGAGAGAATTACTTTTTCTTAAACAGAAAATTATAGCCACCCTGAATGCAGAGTTAGAACAACCTATTCTGACAGATCTTCAGATAGAATTACGCCAAGTGGAGACCATAACACCCGACGACCCAGAAGAAAAGCAATCCACCACCCGCCGCGGATCATCAGAGCAGTCTAGTCCTAAAACCGTTCATCGTACAACCCCCGAAGAATTAGAGCGGATTGAGCAGACACTTGCCAGTGTAACAGATACGAGACTGAAAAAATCGCTTCGTCAACTATTCATTACGCAGACCGAAGATACACCTTGACAATAGCATGAAAATAGGGTATTCTATTTATTAAGAGCCTGCTGAGTGTCCAGTGGAATAAGGATATTCTACCCGTAACACTGAAACCGTTTTATTCTTTTTTTCGTCATACTTAATATATATTATTTAAGAAAATTGTCCTAATCCATAGAATGTATTAATTCCAACCAAGACCGACGGTTAATTCTATTCGGTCAACCATAGCGAGGTACCCTACTTAAATATGGCAAAACGAAAGCAAACCTACACGGCGAGTGATATACAAATTCTTGAAGGTCTTGAAGCTGTCAGGAAACGTCCGAGTATGTACATCGGCAGCACAGGTCCGGCTGGATTGCACCACCTCGTCACAGAGTTAGTGGACAACTGCATAGACGAACTCGGTGCTGGCTATGGTACGAAAATAGAAGTTACACTCCATAGTGAAGGCAGTGTCACCGTCGCCGACGATGGCCGTGGTATTCCGGTTGGCAAGCATTCACCAACAGGTCTTTCCGCCCTTGAAGTCGTTATGACCACGTTACACGCTGGCGGCAAGTTTGATGGTCGCGAACAAGTGGGTTACCAAACAGCCGGTGGTTTACACGGTGTCGGAGCTTCGTGTGTCAATGCCCTCTCTGAGTGGCTTCAGGTTCAAGTTGAACAAAATGGTGGCACCTACGAACAACGCTATGCGCGTGGAATTCCGCAGACATCAGTAAAGAAAATCGGTACCAGTAATAAAACCGGCACGCGGACGACCTTCATGCCGGATGCGGAAATATTTGACACCCTTGACTTCTCACACGATATCCTCCGCGATAGACTCAGGGAACTCGCCTTTCTCAACAAAGGGGTCCGCATTATATTTCAGGACGAGCGTGATGCAGAGAATTCAGAACCAATCGCTTTCCAATATGATGGTGGTATCGCTTCCTTTGTCACTTACCTTAATCAGAACAAAGAGGTTCTGCACCCCAAACCTATTTACATAGAAGGCGTTCAGGAAGACACTAAGGTAGAAATCGCCTTTCAGTTCAATACCACATACACAGAAAATATTAGTTCTTACGCTAACAATATTCGAACCTCAGAAGGCGGTTTCCATGAAAGCGGCTTCAAGAGTGCGATCACTCGTGCCTTCAAAACCTATGCCACTGATAACGACCTTCTACGGAATGTTAAGCTAAACCTCACTGGCGAAGATATCCGTGAAGGGATGACGGCAATCATTAGTGTCAAGGTACCAGAACCGCAATTTGAAGGTCAAACAAAATCCAAACTTGGAAACACAGAAGTTGAGGGTATCGTCCAGAGTTTTGTCAGAACACATCTTAAAACGATTTTAGAAGAAAGTCCGAGTGTTACCAAGCAGATCGTCCAAAAAGCGATCCAAGCGGCGCAGGCACGCGAAGCTGCCCGCAGTGCTCGTGATGTTATCCGTCGTAAAAGTGTTTTAGATTCTGCCTCAATGCCCGGCAAGCTTGCGGATTGTTCCGAAAGTGACCCCACTCGAACCGAACTCTTCCTCGTAGAGGGTGACTCAGCTGGTGGTACAGCTAAACAGGGACGAGATCGTCAAAACCAAGCTGTGCTGCCGTTGAAAGGCAAAGGCATCAATGTAGACAAAGCGAGGCTTGATAAGATCCTCAAAAATGCCCAGGTTATTGACATTATCACTGCCCTGGGAACAGGTATCGGCACCGAAGATTTTAGTCTTGAGAAACTCCGTTACGCCAAAGTCATCATCATGGCGGATGCCGACGTTGATGGTGCACACATCCGAACGTTACTCTTAACCTTCTTCTTCCGCCAAATGCCCGAAATTATCGCCTCTGGACACCTGTACATCGCCCAACCACCGCTCTATCAGGTAAGGAAGGGTAGAAATTCCCAATATCTGCAAGACGATGAGGAAATGGAAGATTATCTTCTTAGCTTGGTTTTAGACAGCGTCCAAATAACAAATTCTCGACGCGGTGTCCCTTACACAGCTTCGGAATACCAAACTATCGCGAGCTCTATTCGTAAAGTTCAGTCCACTATTGGACAACTTAACCAAAACGGTGTGTCCGCCGAAGAATTGTCCATGTACCTTAGGACAGGTGAGGCGACCGAAGAAGAAAGTTTGGCAGATAACGTGGACGAATTATTGGCGGCACTTAATGCTGCTCCTATCCCTAACGGCAGCATAGTGAGTAGTGCTCAGATTTCTGACGTAACACAATCGACTGACATACCTTCGGTAACCAGCCCGCAAACTGATCTTTTTCAAGAGGAAACGCAAAGTCCAGAAGATGCAGATGCGATCCGAGAACAACACGAAATTCAGAGTGAAAAAACGATTATTGCCCGTCGGACGTTGTACCACGACTTACAGCAAGAGTTAGAAAAACTCGCTGAATTTCAGATCAAAGACACGGATTTTTTGCCTTCAAAAGAAACGGACACTTCAGATGAACTAAAAAGTGAAAAGCTGTTTAGCATTCAGTCTGAAGACGGGGACATCCACCATATTGGAGACGTTCTTTCGCTCGTGCGGTATCTTTTTGAGATGGAGCACCGTGGACTGACAATTACACGTTATAAGGGTTTAGCAGAAATGAATGCTGAGCAGTTGCGGGACACTACTATGCGTCAAAATGAGCGTATGCTTCTGAGAGTCACGCTTGACGATGCGGTTGAAGCTGACCGTGTCTTCACACTCCTCATGGGTGATACTGTTGAACCTCGGCGTGAGTTTATAGAACGCTTTGGTGCGCAAGTGAACCTCGATCTGTATGGTGCTTAGATTACGTCCTACTCTAATAAAGTCGTCTGTGCTGTTGTCATTATGCCTTCGATTAAACTGATGCGTTTATAAATAGTTACAATTTCTTTTTTATATTTATTTTGGTTTTTTGTGACTAATCAATACTGATGAACGTCTATTCTTTTTTCATAGTTTGTAGAAAGGAATAATTTTAACTATAGCTAATAATAATATGGAAAACATCCAAGAACGCAATATAGAGAATGAATTGACGACATCGTATCTTACTTATGCGATGAGTGTCAATACCAACCGTGCGATACCTGACGTCCGCGACGGTATGAAGCCGAGCACACGTCGGATTATCTACGCTATGGGAGAGATAAATCTCACCTCAAATCGTCCGTACGATAAATGTGCTGCTGTCGTAGGAGAGGTGATGAAAAACTATCATCCACATGGCGACGGTCCTATTTACGGTACGCTGGTGGGTTTAGCGCAGCCATTTAACATGCGCTACCCGTTAATAGATGGACAGGGAAACTTCGGTAGTATCGACGACGATCCGCCAGGGGCAATGCGTTATACGGAATGTCGCCTCGACACTATCGCTGGGGAGATGCTCACCGACATTGAGAAGCAAGTCGTCGATTTTCAGCCCAACTACAAGGACTCTCTTGAAGAGCCGACGGTCCTACCTGGTCTCTTACCGAATTTGCTTCTTAATGGCACCACAGGCATTGGGGTGGGCTATTTAACCCGCATACCGCCGCATAATCTTAACGAAGTGGTTGATGCCCTTCTCTGCAAACTCACAGATGCCGATGCCGATGCCGAGACGCTCATGGAGCACATCATGGGTCCCGACTTTCCGACTGCGGGAATGATTGTTGGCACCAGTGGGATTAGGCAAATGTACACCACTGGCAAAGGCAGCATCACTATCCGCGCTAAGGCATTCATAGAAAGAATTTCTGGAGCCAGCGGCGGAGAGCGGGAACAGATTATCATCACTGAAATTCCATATCAGGTGAAAAAGAATCAGTTGCTCGAACGGATGCTCCAGTTAGTAGTTAGCAAGACGATTACCGGAATCCAAGATATCCGAGATGAGTCTGACCAAGAGATTCGTGTTGTTATAGTCCTCAAACGCGGGGAAATAGCGCAGGTTATCCTCAATCAGTTATATAAGCACACGCAAATGCAAACGAACTTCAGTGCGAACCTGCTCTGTCTTGTCGATGGACTTCCGAAAGTTCTGACGCTTGAGGAAATTCTCAGCCATTACCTTGCGCATCGTCGGGAGGTGATCCGCCGGCGTACACAATTTGACCTGGCGCGCGCCGAACGTAGGAGTCACATTCTTGAGGGGTATCTACTTGCGCTGCAAAATCTTGAAGCAATTATAGAAATCGTTCAGACCGCGGAGTCGCCGCAAGCAGCTGAGCAGGAGCTTCAAGCTACCTATCAACTCAGCGAACATCAAGCGAGAGAAATTCTCACCATGACGCTCCGGCAGCTGACAGGACTTGAACGTCAGCGCATTCATGATGAATATACTGAACTGCTTGACCGTATCGCGGAGCTTCGCGCAATCCTTGCCAGTGAGACGTTGGTGACGGACATCGTCCGAACAGAACTTGAGACCCTGAAAGAAAAATACGGCGATGAACGGCGCACTGAAATTACGGGTGAAATCAAGGAATTTGAGGTTGAAGATCTCATTGCTGATGAGGAGATGGTGGTTACACTGTCGCACGCCGGTTACATTAAACGGCTGCCTATGGATACTTACCGGAAGCAACACCGTGGCGGTGTCGGAGTCAAAGGTGCCTCAACTAAAGATGGAGATTTTCTGGAGCACATTTTCGTTGCTACTGCCCATCAGAACATTCTCTTTTTCACGGATTGGGGCAAGTGTTATGCGCTAAAAGTCTACCAAATTCCCGAAGCACGCCGACAATCAGCGGGTCGTGCGGTAGTTAACCTACTTCGCTTAGCACAGGGTGAAAATATTACTGCATACGTTCCGGTTCCGCCTAAAGATACCGATACGAATGGGGATGATGCTACAGGTAAGGCTTTTATCTTTATGGCAACAGAACAGGGGATTGTCAAAAAGACGGAACTCGCGAGTTTCGAGAACACATTGTCAAGCGGTATCATCGCCGTTAAACTTGATGAGGGTGACAAGCTCATCGGTGCGCAAATAACAGACGGTACTTCCGATGTCATTCTTGTGACCCACAAAGGCGTTGCGATCCGATTCAGTGAGAGCGATGCTAGACCTCTTGGACGTAACACGCGCGGTGTCCGCGGTATAGACCTTGGTGCTGAGGACTTTGTTGCCCAAATGGCTATTGTTAATGGCGAGACACTTGAGGAGGAACAAACGACGCGGCGTGCTACTGCCAAAGGAGATGATCTGTTAATTGTTACAGAGAATGGATACGGTAAACGCACGGCTGTCTCCGCCTATCGTCTGCAAAGACGGGGCGGAAAGGGAATCATTGCCATCGGAAAATCTAAACGGAACGGGGCGGTTGTCGCTGTAAAGCGCGTCACGAGGACTGATGAACTCGTTCTCATTAGCTCAAATGGGTATGTGACTCGAACGGCAGTCTCGGATATTCGACGTATCGGGCGGAATACCCAAGGGGTCAGGATTATGGCACTCCAAAGCGAGGAAACGCTTGTTGATGCTGCTAAGATTGAACTCTCTTCTTCTTTAATTGAGGAAGCATCCAAATCGTAGGGAATGCTGAGAAGTGCTTTCAAGCGTACGCCTTAAACGCGTTTCGCTGCACAAGACTCCGAACACTTTAATGATAGGCAACGTTCCAACTGGACTGAATTGCCTCGGAAAGTAAATAAGGCGGAACTTTGAGAAAATCGCCGCACATGGAGAGAAAAGATGAAGTATCTCAACACGTTCATAATCCTTGTTCTGGTGGCAACATGTTTTACCTTTTTGCACGACCTACAAGCACAGGATGAGGGAAATCTCCCATCATCTACCGATAATACAATGTTAGAGGCTGAGATGACGGGTCCCTTCCAGACCCCTGAGTTAGTGGTGCCTGCTGATGCTGTTACAGAATTAAACGCTGAGATGGCACGCACCGCCGAGTTCTATACCAACTTGATGTGGGCTGTTTATTGTGGCACTGGTGAGAAAAACATTCGTAAGAGCAAAGCTGCCTACGATGTGTTAATAAAGGAGTTCGGACAGGACGATGCCTCTTCGATCATTTCGGACAAGATTCTATCTCTTCCCGATCTCAGTTTCGTTTACACAGAACGCGCGAAGCTTCGGTTTAACACATTGCAAAACATTAAAGGGGCAGAGGACGATGTAGAGCAAGCCATAGAACTTAATCCCGAAAATGTGCAAGCGACGTGGCTTCTGGCGCAAATATTAGTACGCAGGGTCTTTTCTACCACAGAAAATAGACGTAGTGCCGATGTTCAGGCATTACAAGAGAGGATGTTTACAGCTTTAGAACAAGTTATTGAACTGGATCCGGACCATCATAGGGCACATTACTACCTCGGTACCATGGCGCGCGACATTGGACAGATTGAACTGGCGATTACATCCTTCAAGGCACTTACTCGAATTATGCCTTATGACGATCAATTTCACAGAGAACTTGGTGAACTCTATGAGATGCAAAATCGTCTTGAAGAGGCGATGCACGCCTATGAAAGGGTAGTCACTATCCGCCCACAGCAGGTAAGTGCGCGAAACCGTCTCGGTCAACTCTACCTTCAGACGGGTAACTATCCTGCGGCAATAGAAACTTTTCTTGTCACTTTGACACAACTCGAAGCACAAGCCGGTAATGAAGTTAGTAACAGTAGACTCAGAAATCGGAATCCTGCCCGTGCTGCACGCGAGATGAGCGAGACTGTAATTGAGGTGCATCAGGGCATCAGCCTCGCGTATCAGGCACAGAACAACTTTGAGAAAGCCGAATTTCACATCACGCGCGCCATCGAACTGTTAGAAGAACAAGGAGCTTCGATACGGAGTGGAACCCGGCGTGTTAGAAGTGCCGACCGCGTTGCCTTAACCAGACGTCTTCGGGACGCTCGCTACACACTCGGTCAGATTTACCTTAGATTTAACATGCCGCGGAAGGCTGTGGATGCCTTTGCGAAGATTTTAGCGACTGATGCTAATTATGTGCCTGCCCTTTCGGGGGTCGGGATGGCTTATCAAATGTTAGATGACTTGAAACGCGCAGAGGTCTATCTTCGCAAGGCTGTCGAGTTATCCTCAGAAAATGAGTTACCTGATGTTTATAACGCGTTAGGTTACCTCTATGCCGAGCAAGGCATTAAATTAGATGAGGCTGCGCTACTTGTCCGCCGAGCACTTAAAAGTTCACCAACATCTGGGGCATATCTTGATAGTTTGGGGTTTATCTACTTCAAACAGGGAAAATTAGATGCTGCGATAGAAAATTTGGAACTTGCACTCCGCTATCTCCCCGACACGCCTGAAATACTCTGGCATCTTACTGACGCCTATCTGCAAAAAGGCTTGAAGGAAAAGGCATTGCAGACTTTGGAACACGCTATACGGCTCGAACCGGACAACGCAGAATTTCGAGAAAGATTCGACGCGCTTAAAGCTGGTAAATAGTTTTCTCGCCGCGCTTCCGACAACAGAATATTCAAATGATGAAAAATATAGCACTACTTTTCATCGCTATGCTACTGATTTTCGGTTTTTCGTTCGGGAGTTTGGCGTATGTTTGCGGTACACCGCAATTGTCATTCACAAGGACTGTGGACCGTGGTTCTGATACGCTGCACCCTCCTTTTGAGGTGACAGCCCCTGTTCTGCCTGCTGCCCCGGCACTACTTGTCGGTACAGAACGGACCTTCTTCGCTCCTGATTTTAGAAGTAGTCAACAGTACAATGTTTCTGCAGTCCTACGCGGTGTCGGCAATTTTTGTTATGTTTTTGTCGAGGATACAGAGTGGAACACGCGTGTTACTGCTGCAACCGTTCAGTCGGTAATCCGCGCTTTTGATGTTACTGTGCCAGCAGATCCACAGCGCGGAATCTACCTGACATTGACAGAACGTTTCGGAACTCCACCGGATATTGATGGTAATGGAAGGATTATTTTACTTTTACTCAATATTCGCGATAAGGATAACACAGGTCAGTTTACGGCGGGTTTTTTCAATCCAGCAGATCAAAGCCGGGGTGTACTCAGACACCCAGGATTTCGTGGTTTTCCTATTCGCAGTAATGAAGCGGAGATACTGTACATTGATACACATCCGCTGAATCCAAATAGCCCCACTGCCCATAATGTTATTGCTCATGAATTTCAACACATCATCAATTGGAAACACGATGCTAAAGAAGCCACTTGGGTTGATGAGGGGTGTGCAGAGTATGCCTCATTTCTCTGCGGTTATTCGCTCCAAGAGCATATAACAGCGTTTGAGAAGTCTCCATCTGTGTCGCTCATAGCTTGGCCGTCCGAAGGAAATAGTGCTCTGCTGCCACACTACGGTGCTGCTTTCTTGTGGATGCTCTATCTACATGAGCAATATGGTGGTATAGAGACGCTGATTAAAATTGTCCAGAATCGTGGAACATCTCTCACTGGTATCACCGATGTACTTGCATCACAGGGGGTCCCACAATCAATCTCGGACATCTTTGTTTCATGGAAACTCGCCAATTACTTGTCTGATTATCGTGCGGTAAGCCTCTTTCTCTCGCCTCGTCGCTGGCATCGTTCATATCCGAGTGGTGCGCAGGAGGGACAACTACACAACTTTTCGGCGGACTATATAGGATTTGAAGATGCTGGCGGATTGACCCTTGGATTTTCCAGTGGTTCTGTGTCAAGTACTGCTGCTCACGCTATTGAATTCCACAACACAGGAGCTATCCAAGTCCGAGAGATAGAGTTGTCTACGAATAACGCAGGCTCTCTTGTGTTACCACCTACTGTCACAGAGGCAATCCTCGTTCCGAGCTTACAAGCCGAGATTCTTAGTACGGCTCCACAGAATGAGAGGTATCAATATAGTGCGACCCGCGGTGCTCATATTACTTTTGTCACTACTGCTCTTCCTAATTCAGTGCACCCACGTTACTGGGACATTATCGCTGAGTCGAGCGAGCCTCTTGTTGGGTTGACCCCTACGGTAGCGTTAATGCTCTCTGACAGCAAGTCAGAACAGTTACATCGGGAGGCACAGGCAATGTATCAAGTGGCACAAAACCCTCAGAACAGTCGCTTGTATCGGTTCTCGTTTCTTCTTGAACCCGGAATAGAACCAGAATCTGTCGTATACCAGATATCACTTGATTCAAGGCTTGTTGACACAGGAACGCTAATCGAGTAATATTATAGTCAATCGTTGGCGAGCATAGGACTTGCAGCAAGTGGCAAGCCTGAATTTAGTTAGAAAATATCGCGTAAAAATTTGGGGGCTAATGCTCCCGTCGTGATCAGGAGATCGCTCCTACTGATAATCAGTGGAAGTGAAAACTTTGTTTTCGTTTTTTCTTCTGCAAATTAATTAGGAGTTTTAGAAAGGGGAAAAAGATGCAACCTACACTTTATGCAGGAACTATTGGACAAAGTGTCTGGCGGAGTAGCGACAACGGAGACAACTGGCGTAGAGCGAGCAATGGACTCTTTCCAGAAGCCGATATTCGTGCTTTAGCCGTCAATCCGAGTAATTCAGACACTATCTACGCAGGTACCGAGGACGGTATCTTCCGAACAACCGACGCAGCTGAATCATGGCACCGCCTTCCGAGTCCTACAGATGGACGGGAAGTATGGGCACTCGCTATTGATTCGAACGCACCAGACACGCTTTATGCTGGCACTTGTCCGTCTGCGCTTTTCAAGTCTACTGACGGTGGTGCTAACTGGAAGCAACTCAACGCTGAGTTGGCACAAGAATGTGAAGGTGTTCCGATTATCCCGCGCGTCACAACTTTTGTGATTGATCCGGAAGACTCGCAGACGCTTTATGCTGGGATTGAGATTGATGGCATGCACCTCAGTACGGACGGTGGGGAGACATGGACTGAGCGGAGTGAAGGTCTCAGTAGTTTGGATATCCACGGACTTTGTGTGGTTCCGGGTTCTCCGAAGACTATCATTGCCGCAACGAATAATGATGTCTGTGTAACGACAGATATGGGACAGGAGTGGACACCGCTGAATGTCAAATCGCATTATCCATGGCCATACTGCCGTGCAGCGTTCTTTTTGAACGGTGATGCGGGTCGTGTGTTTATTGGTGCGGGAAACGGTCCTCCGGGTGATCAGGGCGGTATTTTCTCGACGCGTGACGCTGGCAAGTCATGGACTCGGGCAGATATTGGCAGAACTGCCAACAGTACAATCTGGTGTTTTGCACACAATCCGAATGCTGACGACCTTCTTATCGCTTGTAGTGTCAGTGGGCAGCTTTACCGAAGTACAGATGCCGGAGATTCTTGGACGAAACTTTCGCATGAATTCGGAGAGGTTCGAGCGTTAGCAATCAGCGGATAAATGTTGACCTATTTCCACAATTTATGGTATGCTTAAGGAAATTGTCAGGCAAAACCGAATTGTGCTATTAAAGCACAGTTCGGTTTCCAACGGGTATCGGCTCGATTTAGCCATCGCGCCAACAGTTAGATGGGGTCCACAAACTCACCCATCAAGGAATCTAAACCCGTTTTAGCCCAAGGTATCGAATGCTCCCTTATGGGAGTAAGGAAAAGACTTTTTAGAACACACGATGTAAAGTAAAGGCAAATTTTTAGCCTTGATGGCAGGAAATTTGATTTGAAACGAAAATTATAGGAGGCACACTTCAGTGGTACGTTTCTTTACAATCCTACTTATACCCCTTCTCTGTATTGCCATGGTGGGCTGTGATCGAGGCGAGCCCAACATCACGACACCACCACCGATTAGCGACGCTAAGCGTATTGCTGTCACGTCATTCTTCGCAGAATCAGAGGAAATAAACAAATTAGCCGGACGAATGAGCGTTAACCTCGCGACTCGCATGGAGCTCATCTTCAAAGACGCAGAATGGGTTTATGACATCTCAAATAAGGTTAAGCCGGTTGACGATAAACTCTCAGAATTGGGATTGACATTAAATCAGATTTATACAGATCCGGCGTTAGCGGCGAAGCTTGGACAGGCACTTGGCACAGATATGATCATCATTGGCATGGTTGATGATCCGAAATTGACCCGTCAAGATTACGATCAACATCTGATGAAACAAGGCAGGCAAGGCGGAATTTCAGGGACATCCACTTACATTCGCACCCGTCTCACTGCTATCGGTCGTATCCGAGTTAAAGTCGTTGATTCAAGTTCTGGAGAGCTTATTTTTAGCAACCGTATCCGTTCTTATCTCAAGTATTGGTATGCCTATCAGACGCAGCAGAGCGAACAACAAATCTTCAAGAGCGACTCGGATAGGCTCGCCGATTTGGGAAAATACCTTCCACTCAGAATTGCCTATGTTCTCCATCCGACTGGATTGAAGAGGGAAGAAGAACAGCAGATTATACTTAAACCGGATATGGTCCTAAAGGGAACAGGCGGTGTCGTTGAGTTTAATTAGATAGGGCATCAATCTATATGCGCGGTTTGCAACTTTTTACTCCAAATTGGAGTGGAGGTGGCAACCGCGCTAATTTTATAATAAAAGTATATAAGCACTGTTTAATCTGGTGAGGAATTTAAAAAGTAATCCTCGATTTGGTTGGTGTAAGCTTCGCCATATTCCAGAAGTTCGCGAGAGGCATCATACAGTTCAGAGGGAGGAAGTTCCTGGTAAGGGTTAGCGATTCTCTCATAATAGTCTAAGGCTTTCATGAAAAAATCCAGAGTTTCCTTATCAATCGTGCTGTATTGGTGTAAAGTGTGAAAACTGTGGTGCTTTTGCAGTGGTGGTGTCTGTCCACTAAATTCGATGATGACGTTGTTTATATCCACAGCGCGTTGAATAATCATGAGGAAGCAGCTTTTAACGTAAGAGTGTGTAATTCGGTCAGCTTCAGTATATTCTTCTTGTTTCGCGGGCAGTCCGTGCCGTAATTGATCGAAACATTCGCTTATAGATTCCAGTTTCGCTTTCACTGGATTGAATCGCCGCGCTGTTAGTTTCTTAGGGGTTCTTGTGCTTCTTTTTCCCATCGTATTTTCCTCTCTTTTGTTGATTTTGATTCTTTTAACTATTATGTTTTTTAGACGTTAATAAACTCAAAAGGTTGTAATCTTCTTTTTTTACTGCCTCCATTTTCATGCTATTTCCGCCGTGCGTCTATCAAACATGGTGATCTCGGCATAAGTAGTAAAAAATAAGTGGTTATGGTAGGTTCCGCGTTCTTTTTTTGAAGTAAACCGAGACGAAACACGACAAACATGAATGAACTGTGGGGATGTGCTCAGCAACCCTTCGGACATCAAAATCATAAGATTGGAGCGAAACGTAGAAACAATGAAGGCAATTATCAGAACAGGCGATGGGGGACCGGAAGTCCTGCAATTAGCCGAGGTGCCGTCTCCTACACCAACAGGAACACAACTTTTGGTAGATGTCCATGCTACTGCTTTAAATCGTGCGGATCTGATTCAACGGCGAGGTGGATACCCTCCACCACCTGGTGAATCTGAGGTACTCGGTTTGGAGGTTGCTGGAACCGTTTCAGCAGTAGGTAGTGCCGTAGAGAACGGGGTTTCCGAAGGTGATCGGGTCTTCGGACTTGTGGGTGGTGGTGGCTATGCAGAGCAGACTCTCATCGATTACCGCATGGCAATGCCTATACCGGATGGGTGGAGTTTTGAACAAGCCGCCGCGGTCCCAGAAGTTTTTTTCACGGCGAACGAAAATATTTTCACCCTTGGTAAATTATCAGCCGGTGAGACAATTCTGATTCACGCAGGTGGGAGCGGGGTCGGCAGCACTGGAATTCAGATTTCGCGGCATGCAGGTGCCACCGTCTTTGTCACCGCAGGTACACAAGAAAAGATTGACAAATGCAAGGCACTCGGTGCAGTAGACGGTATTAACTACAAAACAACCGACTTCGTTACCGAAATCCAACGCTTAACAGATGGACAAGGCGTTGATGTTGTTTTAGACTTTATTGGTGCCCCTTACCTTGAGCGGAATCTCTCCATACTGAAAACAAAAGGTAGGCTATTGCAAGTTGGATTGATCGCGGGCGCGAGCGCAGAGATTAACCTCGGCGCGGTGATGCGCAACCGACTCCAGATTATCGGTTCGGTCATGAGACCCCAATCCATTGACGAAAAAATTGCTATTACACGGCGTTTTGTCGAACGATGGTTACCAGAGTTAAAACGTGGCGTGCTCCAACCAGTTATTGACACCGTTTTTCCCTTGGCACATGCACAGCAAGCACATGAGTATATGGAAGCGAACCGAAATTTTGGTAAAATCCTTTTGAAGGTAAGATAGCGGAACGGTTGTTAGTTGTCAGTTATCAGTTCAAGAGGTATTCGAGTTGGCTCTATTTAGCAGGTTTCTGGAGCGACAATTGATAACCATAAAAAAATAAATGATGCAATTATTCTTACGACAGACGAGAAGAAAACACAAGCCGTTGCGCATGCAATTTAGGCTTGGTGTTATGCTGAGTGTCCAAGTCCTCCTCTTTTTCACGTACATAGGTAGCATATCTGCGAGGGTTTCCCAAGTTACATCAGATAATGGCATTACGGTTCAATTCACCTTACCGGAACTCACTGTCACTGAAGTCGTTCGAGACAAGGTCCGCTATCAAGAGGTTAATTACGCCGATTGTCGCTATACCGACGAACCCGGAAATCCGAGGGTTCCGGTCACGCGGGTGATGTTGGGCATACCAGCGTCAGCTGAAATTGAAGCTATTGATGTTTCTGCTGCGTCCGCCGAAACGAGGGCAGGTGTGCGTCTTGTGCCGGTCTCAATTTTCGATGTACGCGATCTCGACTCGCAACACTCAGCGGTGCAATACTGGCGGGAAAGTGGAAGTGCCTATCAGTCAAATGTTAGGAAACTTTCATATCCAGGGCTACCTCTTGCACGCATTGTACGAGAAGGTTACATTCGCAATCAACGCGTCGTCGCCTTGGCATTATATCCTGTACAATATTTTCCGAGTACCCGCCAATTGCGTCTGTACTCGCGCCTCACGGTGAATATTCGTTTTTCTAAAGCAAAACAGGGAACGTCGTTAGCATATCAAGGTTTAGGTTCACAGTCACATATAGAGCAGTATGGCGCTGGAGGGATTGTGCCAGAATCAGAAACTTTTGAACGTGCTTTGTCCCACCAGCTGCTCAATGCTGAAGAGGCACGTCACTTCCGAGCACCCCGACCACCGATACCTGCGGCACCGGCAGTTATTCCTAATGGAAGCAATGGAGTGCGTTATAAATTGTTTGTCAAAGAAACTGGCATTCATGCCGTGACGGCCGGAGCACTGCAGCAGAACTGGGGCGTAGAACTCATCGGGGCAGATCCAGCGAAACTTCGACTCACACACGAAAATAGTGATATTCCGATTTACATCAGTGGCGCTGGTGACGGTCGTTTTGATCCGGAGGATGCCATTTTTTTCCTGGGGCATAAGCCGAAAAATCGCTATAGTCTTTGGAATATTTATTGGCTTACGCTCGACAGTGGCGGACGCGTTTCGGCGCGAATTCCACAGATTACTGCCAGTCCAACAGATCCGACGGCGACGCAGGTGCCTACCTTCCGCTCCAAACTAACCTTTGAAGAGGATTACCTCACAAACAACCTTGAATTTGTGTACACTGACACTGTTTCACCGGGTGATAAACATGGATGGTTTGATGCATTGGACTTCTGGTTCTGGGACGGTATCAAAAATGGGAGCGACGTTGGTGAAATGCGTCTTGAGTTTCCGCTTTATGATATCGCGAAAAGTTTCGATCCACTTCATATCTCTGTCGATTTACAGGGAGGCACGCCGGTATCTCATGAAATCTTGGTTGCCATCAACGGTGTCCGAATAGAATTTGCGAAGTGGGAACAACAAGACAGACTCACGGTTGCGCGGAGCTTGCGTGCATGGGATACGCTCAAAGATAGTAATAACGGCGAACAGAATGTGTTGTCTCTTGCGCGTGTTGATGATAACGTTGATGAGGATACTACCCGATATCCATATCATGTGTATCTGAATCGTTTTTCTGTCGAATATACGCGTCTCTTCCGTGTTGTTTCAGATGAGTTGTGGTTCACGACGCCTACCGCAGAAGCGACTTCGCAGGCAAAGCCTCCGGGTGGACGTAAACTCCAGTATGAAATTGAAGCGTTCCATGACCCCGGTGTACATATCTTTGAGACAGATGGCAATATCCTCACTGCCCGGATGCAAGGTATTACTGTGCAGAGAGATATAGAAAACCCTAATTTATACAATGCGCTTTTTCAGATGCTGGATACCCGAAATGCAGAGTTTATTGCTGTCTCCGATACTGCTTTACGTCAACCTGAAAACGTCGAGATCGTTGCCCCTACGGACTTAGCCGCTGGAAATCAGGGTGCAGATTATCTCGTTGTGACACACTCTAAATTCCTATCAGCAGCACAGAGATTGGCGGCGTGGCGCTCAGCACCGGGAGGCGGTGGATACCGTGCGAAAGTCGTCACAACTGATGAAATTTACAATACGTTTGGCAATGGCGCGGTCAGTCCTAAGGCGATTAAGGCGTTTCTGACACACGCATATCAGTCCTGGATACCGCCAGCACCGACTTACGTTGTCCTCTTCGGCGACGGTACGTTCGATTTTCGTGGCGTTGATACAGATATTCATCTCGATCCCCCTGAACTCGATGGTTATATTCCGACTCACTACATCCGAACCGATTCCTTTGGTCGAACAGCGTCTGATCACTGGTACGCGACTGTCTCTGGACACGATGAATTCACTGATTTTTATATCGGAAGGCTTAGCGTTGAAACTGTCAACCAAGCAGAGAGTATTGTTGATAAAATATTGGCTTATGAACAGAGTCCACCGAGTGGGAACTGGCGCAGGAAAATTATCTCTGTGGCTGACGACGAAGTTAGCAACTCTGGAGATTTTATCTTCAAAAAGAGTCTGAACGAAATTGCGAAGGACCACACCCGTTTAGGCTATGAAACTGTCGAAGTCTTTCTTGAGGATGTCATTGACGAAGTAGAGGCGCGTCCAACGGATTATTCAAACGTTTTACCCCGTTACGTCGCAAGATCAAGGATCATTGAAGCACTTGGAGAGGGAGCAGTCTTGGCACAATATGCTGGGCACGGAGGCAGAACTGTTTGGACCCACGAATCAATCTTCGACAACGCCGATGTTGATGAGGTCGAAGAGACCGCAAAGATCCCGTTTATGTTGGTGCTGAGTTGTTATAATGGTTACTTTGATAAACCGGGTGAGCCGAGTATGGCAGAGAAGTTGTTGCGAAAGGAGAAGGGCGGTATCATCGGTATGCTGAGTGCCACGCGGCTGACTTATGGTAGTGGAAATGACGCGCTCAATCGTATCATCTTCGATATGCTCTTTAAACGGAATATCCGGCAGCTGGGTCCCTTAAGTTTTGATTCAAAGGTCGAACTTCTGATGACTGAAGGCACAGGTCAGATTGATGTCATGATGGAATATACACTTTTCGGAGATCCTGCTTTGCAGCTTGCTATCGCTGATGGTGAAATTCTGCCTGATGTTGAGACGAAAACGGTTGCTCCTGGTGATACGCTCCGAGTCGCACCGGGATATGTTCAGACTGCCAGTTACGATCCAGCAACGCGTGCGAAACGATTTGTTAGGGATCCGGCTTTTAGCGGGACGCTTACCGTCAAGGCACTGTTTCCTGGAAAAACGGTTGTAGCGCAAGGAATCTCAGGTCCTGTTAACTACTATACTGGCGATGTGATTTTAACTAAAACACTTACTGTTAGCAATGGTGCCTATCCGGGGGTGACTTTTACCGTCCCACAAAATGTTGCGAGCGGCGATGCGCACGTTGAGTATTATGCCCAAGGTGCTGCAAGAATTGCTGTCGGGGGTGATGGGTTTACCGTCAACATCCCAAAAGTTCTTGATATTCGGAATGAATTAGTCGGTGAGGACAAATTTCGTATCTCTGTCCAGATTTCTGATGAAAAAGAAGAGTTATCTTCGGTCCTCTTGAGTTGGCGCAATCCTACGAGCCGACAATGGGAGGATGTGATTCTCGAACCAGCACCACCGCCGCAGTCAGAAGAGGGGTGGTGGACGGTGCCTGACCTTCTCGATGCTCCAACAGACGGCTCCGTCATCCGATACGATATTACGGTCAAGGACACAGATGGTCATACGGTTAAGACGCAGACTTTACGGTATTACCCTTATGTGTATCCCAACCTATCTGTTGTGCAGGTGGAGAGGTCCGATTTTATCAGGTATGGCTACAACGTCGAAAGGAAGCAGTGGTATCTTGCAGCAGACGTGCAGATAGAGGGAACGGATATAGAAAGCCCTGTTGAAGTCGCCTTTTTTTATGGCAATCCGGACATTGACGACGATGCGGTTGTTGACAGCGATGTCAATCACATTGGAACGGCTCGAATTCAACCGGGAGACTGGGTACAACGCACACCTTTAGCGGATACACCTACAGGGAAAGATGTCTATGAACCTGATCCACTGAATACGCTACCTATCGCAACTGCCATTTTACCGCTAACAGGGAGATTTTCGTTTATAGGCGGACAATCGGAAAAGATTGACGGACACGGTTTGCCTCTTGGTACACATGACATATTCGTTTATGTGGATCCAATGTTCGATGAAGCAGATCAGCCCGGTAAGGTCCCAGAAAATGAAGAGGACGATAATATCGCCCATCGACGGATTACTATTAACATGGGGGTAATAGGTGCAGCTGCCTCAGGTCAGATTGTGAGTTTGGA
Organism: Candidatus Poribacteria bacterium; assembly: GCA_958295815.1. Classification (GTDB taxonomy): domain Bacteria; phylum Poribacteria; class WGA-4E; order WGA-4E; family WGA-3G; genus WGA-3G. The sequence goes on from OY282374.1 coordinate 5,004,629, forward strand.
TCGGAACTGCGTCATTACTGCCCCACCGGGTGTTTTTGAGAATCCAACTGTGCTTACAGTCCTCGCCTTAGATGAGCAGAAGTTCGCTACTGTTGGCGCGAGTTTGGCTGATACAGCAACGAAACCTGTCACTGCCGATAAGCTTTCAGGTGGTGTCGGTGGGATGTCTAAGCGCGCACCGCTGCCCGGTAACGTTTACGGCTATGATCTCCTTGTTGATGCCGGTACAGGAAAAGAAGTTCAGACTGCTAATAATGTTGACGGAAATAGTTCGCAGGCTTCAGTTCGACTGACTGCTCCGGTAGCGATTGATTTCAGTTTTGACCTCGGGACACTCAGCACGGAACTTGCTAAAGAACTGTTAGGGAGTGATGAGGATGTCGCTGCTGTATCGGACGTATCAGCCACAATTGGCACCGCAGTTGCATCCCGTGCACGTGAGATAGGTGTTTACCAGTGGAGTCCGACACTCGGCAACTGGATCCGGCTCTCCTCTCAGTTGTTAACCGATGCTGCAGGTACCCTACATCAGCGGATACATGTAACCGACATAGGATCTGAGAATGTGGGAGAAGGTGAGCTTCGCGATATTCGCATCAGTTCCGATGGGGCACCGCCTGGAAGGTATGTCCTTCTTTTCACGGGTCCGCAAACTTACCGGCTGTTCCACGCACCGTACATAGAAGACACACAAGAATTGAAAGAATTAGAGGTTCTTTCGCCGAGAGAGCAACTTGTAGGTTTCAGTACAGACTACCCGAGTTTTAAGCATGGGTTCGCCCTTAACATGGAAACTGATCTTAAAGAACCTTTCAGATTTGGCGATGTCTGGACATTCAATATAACCGCTCTCGAACAACCTTTGGATACTGATACGAATATCGGTAATACTCCACAGCAGGAGCTGCGTTGGTATGCATCTGGGTTTGGGGATGTCAACCAAGGCACCGGCACTGTCAGTTATATTGAGCTCCCACCAGATACCATCATGCCGGAGGATCGGTGGATTATCTTTTTTCTCACTGACACCGAATTCCAAGTTGAAGGAGAGAGAAGCGGTATCCTACGTTCCCAAGCCGATGGAAATGCGCCACTCCGTGGGACAGTTGGACAACCGTTCTTCTACGCGCCCTACGGATTACGTCTCCAAATTACACAAGGGAGGCGCGTTTTTAAGCCTGGTGATAGATTTCGGTTTGAAACCCGACCTGTTGGTACTGTCAGAGCCACAACGGATCGGCTCGGTGTGGTTACACTCTTACATAGTGACGATACTGTACCGCCGAACATACAGTTGACTATTGGTAACCAACAGCACTTCGTTCCGGGGGATGCGACAGATGCCGAACCGCTCATTGGAGCGACACTAACCGATCCGAGCGGACTCGATTATCTCACCCGACCGCTGTTGTTGGAACTCGGAACAGGTCTCTCGTACGAACCCATCAATCCAGAAGCATATCAGTTGACGTATCACCGCAGCTCAAATCAACTCGTTTTAACCTATCTGTCTCCTGAACTTGAACCGCGGGAGTATGAAATTCGGTTAACAGCCAGCGATGTGCATGGAAATACTGACACTGAACGTATCACGTTCCGGGTTCACGATACCTTGCAGCTACTATCGTTTTTGAACTACCCGAATCCGTTCCCGCGCAAAACTATGCTGACCTGTGAGTTAACAGCACCGGCTGATTCTCTCGCTGTAAAAATTTATACACTAAGTGGTCGGCTTATCCGGGAGCTTTCAATGCCAGCGACTCCGGGATTCCTTATGGTAGAATGGGATGGCAGAGATGCTGATGGTATTGAAGTGGCGAACGGCGTTTACTACGCGAAACTCCAAATTAAGCGTGAAGGCGAAAAAGACATCACCGAAATACTTAAAATGATGAAGCTGCGTTAATGGCAGTCAGCCATCAGAAAAATATGAAACATTGTAAAAAATATATATTCTGCTTCATTGTGTCTATAATAATTACCTTCTATGTGGGTCTTTTTTCCGTAGACGCTAAATACACCGCTGATTTCCTGACGCTTGGCGTTGGTGCTCGCGCCCTTGCTATGGGCGGTGCGGGCACTGCTTTGAGTGCGGATGCTTACGCGCCTTACTGGAATTCGGCTGCATTGGGACAACTGACTCGGTATGAGGTTAGCTTCATGCACTCCACACTCAATGGGGAGGATGCTTACGATTTTGTCAGTTATATCCATCCACTCAAAGAGCGTGGGGCAATCGGTGTGAGTTGGCTTCGTGTTGGTGTTGACGATATTCCGATCACCAGTCTACCGGTAGTTACTCGTCCTGTGGGAGCAACGAATCGACCGGAAGTCGTAGGATCCTTCAATAATACGGATAACGCTTTTCTCTTTGCGTCGGGTTGGCAGCTGCCATCTCTCTACGGGATGGATCTCCGGGTTGGTGGCACGCTGAAGCTTCTCTACATGAGCGGCTATCGGAGTACGAATGCGATTGGTGGGGGCGCGGATATCGGCTTCATTGCAATGACAAACCCAGAGAAACCGCACCAACTAACGCTCGGTCTGCAAGCGAGTGATGCTTTTCAGACGAAGCTCTATTGGAATACACCGCCGCCGTCAGGGGATCTTACATCGCATACTGAAACGATACCGCCACATCTCAAGGTTGGCATTGCAACGATACATAAGCTCAATATTTTTCGTAGTGCTCTCGTTCTTGCCTTGGATACCTATATCAAAGATGGCGTTGAGTTACATGTCGGTGCGGAATGGACGCTTTTCGACTTGCTCGCTTTGCGAATTGGGCTCGCAGAACGGAGTGGAAGTCTTGAGAGTGTTCACCAATTAACAGCAGGTGCCGGGTTGAACCTACGATTTGTCACCGGTGCGGGTGCCGGGTTAGATTATGCATTCGCGAATCATCCGGCGTTAGGTGGTAGCCATCGCATGTCCCTGCGAATACGGTTTTAGATGGCAAAGGTTACAGATTTTGGTAATAGATTCGCTATCAAGTCTCATCTTCTTCAGAGTCGCAGCACGAATGTTGACCGTGTGCTTTTTCAAATGCTTCTTTTCCTTCCGTTGCTGAGAAATAGGAAATTCCCAAAGCAGCTATACTATCTAAGTAGCCGAAGTGCGTCAGTTCATAGATGAGACTTGATGCTAATAGGACAAACGACATCCAAAGACAGACTTTCGTGCATTTCGCATCAGCGATGATGGGTTGAGAATTTAATTGTTTTCCGATCTTCATCTTCAAAACGATTAGAATCCACATCGTAATAATTGAAACTGCTGAAATAACAATCCCCCAGAAGGTTGTTTCAGGTTGATGACCCTGAACGATATTGAGAACCGCAGTCATCACAAGCCCGGCTGTTAGAAGATAGAAGCAGCTTCCAGTCACACGTAGCGCAGTGATTTCAAATTTATCCCTGGATACATCTGGAAACCGGCGGATTCTAGTAATCATATAGGTGATACCAATCGCTGAAATTAGCTCAATAAAGCTATCTATCCCGAACCCCAAAAGTGCGAGCGTTTCATCGTGAAATCCCAGCAAGGTCGCAACGATTCCTTCTATGAAATTATAGATAATTGTAAATGCACTCAATTGCAGTGCCCGCCGAAAACCTTGTATTTCTGTTTCTTTACTGATGACTTTCTGTGTTAGGGACATTTAGACATTTCTCCTTCTGCTTAGAAGATATTCTGTGTGAGGAGGCAGGGCAGACCTGATTATTAAATCACGGGCACACGAACTTACCGAGAATTTTCCGAACAGATGCCCCGGTGGCAGAAGGGACATTTCCATCGTGTCCGTGAAGTGTTTCGTTCGCCAGAACTGCGAACCCAATTGCTTCTTTAGCATCTGATGAGATGCCCGAATTGTCCACAGGTTCCACTGCTGTATCTACTAATATTTCGCTGAGTCTCTGCATGATGGTCTGGTTGTGGACGCCTCCACCACTCACATAGAGTGTATTTATAGTGGACTGATCTGCCACAAATCGCTTGATGTAGTCTGTAATTGTCTGGACGGTCAATTCGGTGAGTGTGGCGATGCAGTCGTTGTCTGTGAGCCCATGATTGCGGCATGCCGTCAGACATTCCATTGCGAAGTCGTTCCCAAACATCTCGCGTCCGGTTGTCTTGGGTGGTTGCTGTTGAAAAAACGGGTGCTTTAGCCATGCATCAATGAGAGGTTGATAAGGAGTGCCCTGCGCTGCGCGTATACCTGACTGGTCATAGCGTTCTGTTCCGCCTGTGATTTCTCGGATGGCTGCATCGATGCACATATTGCCAGGACCTGTATCCGAAGCAGAAACAGCATCAAGCGAGCAGTTCGCCGGAAGTACTGTGATATTTGCGATCCCCCCAATGTTCAGAAGCCCCACTGTTTTAGTACTATCACGAAAGAGTAGATAGTCTGGGTATGCGATCAATGGTGCGCCTTGCCCGCCTGCTGCCATATCTGCGACTCGAAAGTCAGCGATGGTTGGAATTCCGGTTTCATGTGCGATGACAGCAGGCTCGCCAATCTGCAATGTTGACGGATAGCGGGAAGCATTACTATTGGTGCTTGCGCCTTTGGGTAGATGGTGAATCGTTTGACCGTGTGAGCCTATAAGGGCAATGTCGCTGGTAGCCATTCCGCTTTTTTGTAGAACGTGTTTGACAGCCTCCGCGAAGAGGTGTCCGATATAGAAGTTCATCTCGCAGATGTCGTCAACGCGACCGGTATCGGGTTGGCAGAGGTCAAGGATTCGTTGGGGTACTCCGGTTGGGAATGGGAAAGTTTCAAAAGCGATCAGGTTTACTGTCGTTTCCAACCCATGTCCTCTAATTTCGACAATCGCTGCATCAATGCCGTCAACTGAAGTGCCAGACATCAGACCGATAACGTGCTTTTTATCTGTTTTGAGGCGTTCATAAAATTCTATCATGGTTTATTAGTTTTCAGTTGTCGGCTGTCGGTTAAGTATAGACGTGATATTGCGTTGTGTTATCAGACCACCTCTGAAGTTCCGCAGCCCACTGTTCTTGGATTTCATCCACGGATTTTCCATTTAATAGAGCATTTCGGAGCCAACTGTTGCCTGCCAACCTGTCAAAATGTGCCGGTAAGAACGCGAGGTGATCGCGGTATTCGGACGTGAGGATAGATAGCATGTGGATGGCTGTTTGTACCGGGTTGAAACGTTCTCTGTCGGTAACATGGATCGCAACGCCACCACAGACTTGGTTCGCGTGTTTTGTATTTTTGTTGACAGAGGCTGGTGTAAAAACAACGGGTCGGAATAGGACACCCGGTAGTCTCAATGCATTCAGCATTTGTGCCCACTGCTCGCCATCGCACCAAGGTGCACCGATGTATTCAAACGGCTTCGTCGTTCCGCGCCCCTCGCTCATATTCGTCCCTTCAAATAGGCATAAACCCGGATACAGTGTTGCTGTTGTGAGAGTTGGCATGTTTGGTGATGGTGGCACCCATTGCAAGCCTGTATCATCGGACCACATCCAGCGTTCGTATCCGGGCATCCATGCGACTTTTAACTGGCACGATGGCACACGTTCTGCCTTTAATAGCATTGCCAATTCGCCTATTGTCAAACCGTAGCGGATCGGTATCGTGTGTATTCCAACAAACGATTCAAACCCTTCTGTCAATACAGGTCCCTCAACAGTCGTGCAAGTAATCGGATTGGGTCGATCGGTAACAATAAACTCAATGTTGTGATCGCTGGCGGTTTCCATCGTGTGGAGCATCGTCGAAATGTAGGTATAGAAGCGCACGCCTACATCTTGCATATCGTAGATGAGCAGGTCTATGCCTTCGAGTTGGTCGGCTGTTGGACGCATTGATTGCCCATACAAACTGAAAACAGGCACGTTTTCAAGGTGTGCCTGTGATGATTCATCGGTGCTCTTGACAGCGATACCGTCTTGTACTGCGCCCCAGAGTCCGTGCTCTGGAGAGAAAATTGCAGAAAGTTGACAATCAGATGCCTCTGCGAAAAGCCGATGGTTGCTCCGTAAGGTAGCGTCAACGCCTGTGTGATTCGTGATAAGCCCTATGGACTTCCCTCGAATCCAGTCCCGCTTTTCTGTGAGTAAGACGGTTAATCCTAATTTGATTTTTTGCGTTTTTTTTCTGAAGGACATGTGGTTAATTATATATGAGACTGTGAAACATTTTCCGAAATTCGATGATACCGCGCCGATCTGCATCAGGGTGCACCCGATTCGTCAACAGAATTGCGGCGATTTTTCTTTTTAAACATATTCGTATTGACGTGCCAGTGAACCCGGTGTGATAGAGACACCCATCGTCTGTTACAGCCCATCCGATGCATCGGCGTTCCCCTTCTGCTGAGGCGACCTGTTGCATGTTGCGAAGGCTTTCCAAGCGTAGCAGGGCACCACCGTTGTTCATCAGTGTTCTACAAAATTTGCCGAGATCTGTTGATGTAGAAAAGAGTCCTGCATTACCTGAAACGCCACCCAAGAAATGGGCGTTTTCATCGTGGACTTGTCCGATAATCACGCCTTCTCGCCAGTCATAGCGTTCGTAATTTACCATCCTACGTTCAAAACTGTTGGAATCTTCTGTAGCGGCACAGTGGTCATGCCATGCTTGTGGTGGATTGAATCGAGTCGATTCCATGCCGAGCGGCGCGAAGATACGCCTTTCCGTCAATTTATCTAAGGGTTGTCCGGTTACCCTTTCCAGCAGTTTTCCCAGTACGATGTATCCGAGGCAGCTATATACTGCCTTCTCGCCGGGCTGAGATTCCAAGGGAACCTCGCTGAGATAGGGGATTACGTTCTTCGGTGATGAAGCCCGTAGATACATAGGGAGCCATGCGGGGAGTCCTGAAGTATGCGTTAGCAGATGGGTGAGCGTTACATTTGCGTGTTTGAATTCCGGCAGGTATTTCTTCGCGGGTGTAGTAAGAAAGAGTTCGCCCCTCTCAACTGACTGCAGGCAAAGCGTCCCAATAACAATAGGTTTCGTCAGGGATGCTAAATCGAAGAAGGTCGTGCGGAGCATCGGTAGCCGTTTCGGCCGAACGCATCGGAAGCCAAATGCTTCGTGATAAAGTGTCTTTTCGTTGGTGAGAATATGGACAACGGCTCCAGGAAAAACCTTTTCTGCCATGCTGTTCTCAATGAGCCTTGGAATTGATTTTTTTAACAATTTGGTTTTCTCTCAGATTAGCCTCGTCGTCTTTGAGGTGGATGTTTCTCGAATAATCTAAATTACTATATGTACAAACAGAAATGTAAGCAGTAGTTTTTAATTGACGGTTAGACTCCTAATATGATACACTATCTATTGTATTTTTATAAGTATTTTTTGCGCCTTTGGTCGTCGGTTGTTGGCAGTCAGCAACAGCAGCCGGGAAATGTAAAGCTAAGACAAATTGCCCGCGTATGGGCACAATCTGGAGATCCGTCCTACAAAAAACCACTGGAAGCGTGGAGTCGGGATTCGGAGATCCCTCCTACAGAAAACTTGGGGAATGGATCATGCAGTTAACACCCAAAGCACTTCAGGAGATCGTAACAACCGAAAAGCCCTGGGGTGGTTTCATACAGTATGTGCTCAATCAAGAGGTTACCGTCAAGATTTTAGAAATTCGGGCGGGCGAACAGGTGAGTTATCAGTACCATCACCATCGGAGCGAGTTGTGGATTCCTCTTGATGATGGGGCCTGTGTGAAACTCAATGGTACCATTCAGCGTCCTGAACCTATGGAGCCGGTCTTTATTCCACAGGGTGCTAAACATCAACTTATTGGTGAAGATAAGGACTATCGGATCCTCGAAATTGCGTTTGGACACTTTGATGAAGAGGACATCGTTCGCCTTTCGGATAAGTATGGAAGAACTTAGTGCAGAGGAGACTTTGTTGGACAGAAAACTTTATTTTTCGCTTGATGATAGGACAGCAGATTCGTCCTCGCGGACAGTGCGGCGGAAGATTGACACTGATTTGCAAAAGATTCAGGTTTTGTTTCAGGAAGAGGCATCGGCATCGCTCTCTGCGTTGGAACGTGAACTTCGTGCTTGGACTCGGAGCCATCTTCAAGGTGAGGATATTGACCAAGTTGCTGCGTTGGCGACACGTGCCCGTGAGGAATTTTCGGTGCTTGTCACCATCGGTGTAGGCGGTTCCGACCTGAGTGCTCGTGTTTTTCACGATTCCGTCAACCATCCCTATCATAACTTACTGTCTCCTGAAGAACGCGGTGGTGCCCCTGAAGTGTATTTTACGGGTGATACCTTTGATCCTCGCAAGCTCATGGGGCTGCTTGAAATGCTCAAAGCGAGAAACCTTCTGCAGAAAACGCTCTTCAACGTTATTAGTAAGTCCGGCACAACAACCGAAACGATGGCTACGCTGATGGTTATCCGCGATGCCCTTGGCGATGTTCATTGGCAGCAACAGGTACTTGCTACTACAGGCTTGACTCCTGACAGCGTCCTGTTCCGAATGCACGAGCAATCCCCCTTCTACGGTGGGACACTACTTCCAGTGCCGGATGGGGTCGGTGGACGATTCTCTGCCTTCTCTCCGGTTGGCTTGTTCTTTCTGGCTATGGCTGCTGGAAAAGGAGAAACCCCGGATACCCGAATCCGTTCTGCGTTAAAGGGTGTAGGGCAAGGCCACGACGACTTTGAACTTCCTTATGAACATAAGGACAACATTGCCTATCAACTCGCACGTTGGATTCATCTGGCAGAAGAGGTAGATCGCAAAGGGACTATTATTTTTTACAATTATGCCGACAGTAGCTGCCTCGGTGAGTGGTTTGTCCAGCTTTATACGGAATCTATTCAAGAGCGCGACGGTGGGGCTAACGTGATACCTGCGAAAGGACCTACAAGCAATCACTCGATTCTCAACGGCATCATCGCCGGTCCGAAGGATAAAGTCGTCTTATTTATCCACTGGGAGGAATTGGGTCCCGATTTGGTGCTGCCGAGAGATACTGGCGTGGATAGCAAATTGCTCGAGTTTGAAGGGATGTCCATGACGCACATGCAGACTGCTTCTTATCGCGGGACTGCCTTGGATTTTAGTGAAAATGGTGTGTCCAATGCAACGCTAACCCTTCCAAAACGAGACATCGAGTCGGTTTGTCAACTCATGCGTATCTTGATGGACACGATTGCCGTGAAAGGTAGACTCCAAGGCTTGCACCTTGACAATGATAGGGGGAACGAGTTAACATACCTTCAAGATGGGGTTGAGGGTTATAAGCGGAATTTCCGTTCTTTTGCCTTGACACCGAGTGCGGAGAGCGAGTAAATGCTTAAAAAATAATCCTCTCGTATTAGACCTTTCCGAAATTCAAAAGCCGAAATGTTTTGCGAGCTGTACCCAAAATGAATAACAAGCTATCCGGTTTACGGTTTCAAGATAAAATATTTATCGCTTACGGCTTCGTCTTTCTCGTGATGTTTGGCGTTATTTTTGGTAGCACCAATTTCCTAATTCGGCTCGCTTTTAAAAGGGAAATTGATAGTTACGTCGAGACACTCCAAGCTCAAGTTTCAAACAGGTATCGTGCCTTCGTTGAGCAAGTCCAAAAGGAGGTGCACGCCGCTGCCTCTGATGTGAGGTTACATCGCTCTATAGAAAGGCAATTGTCCTACACTTATCTGCCTGCAACAGAGTTTGATCTCTTGGAGTACGGTACCCCGAACGGTAAACTTCTGTATCCTGACTTGAGAGTGGGGAGAGGTGTACAGACATATAATCCGTTGGAAAGCCGAGATGGGCATATACAACTCAGAAATATTCCGGAACAGAGTGATATAGGATTACAGTTTGTAGTGCAAGCAACAGAAGTAGGTGAGTGGGGATTCGTTACAGGTGGTCGCCGATTGCAAGAGTGGCTAGAAGCTCAAACGAGTATCCAGTCGGACGAGCATCCAGTTTTTCTTGTGGAGAAGCCTCAAACACCTAATCCAGCAGACTTTAGTCCTGAATCGGAGATAGAGGCGGAGGACTGGCTTCCGTTAAATAATGCCTCCCGAGAAGCACGCAGAAATGGGTGGTTTGCGTCATTACCGAGTTCACAATCGGAGCGAAAAGTTGTTTTGCAGAGAACTGAAGAGAATGAGGAGAGTACTTTTACCGCCTTTCGGATAACGCCTTTCAATTCACCATTCGCGACAGCACGTGAGGCACCACCTGTCGATCTGATCGTTGCATATTCGCATGCGCGTCAAATGGAGTGGCAGCAGCGACTCACGCTCACGCTGCTTTTGAGTAGTGTTGGTGGGCTTGCGTTGGTTTACCTTATTAGTTATATCATTAGCCGTCGCATTACCCGTCCTATCGCAATCCTTCGGGAAGGCGTTAGTCATATCGCTGCTGGTGATCTGGAGCATCGCGTTAGAATCCGCTCCCGCAATGAGATAGGACAACTTGCGGAAGGTTTCAACCAGATGGCACAGGAGTTAAAGCGGAGTTTAGAAGAGCGGATGGCGGCTGAACGTGCAGCGACCTGGCGAGATGTCGCAAGACAGGTAGCGCACGAAATCAAAAATCCGCTGTTTCCAATTCGACTCTCCGTTGAAAACCTGCAAGAGGCGAAATCGAACCCAGAGGTCTTTGAGCAGATATTTGGTGAATGCACCGACACCGTGATTGAAGAAGTTGATCGGATCGGGAAATTAATAGATGAATTCCATCAATTTGCTCGGATGCCCAAATTGGAAAGAAAACCGAGCCAACTCAATAATATTGTAAAGTCTGTGTTGAACCTATACACGGGTAGACAAGTGCCAGACCTTGAGCAAAACACTGAGACTGTAGCAACTAATTTAAGGCACGAAGACTCCGGACTACACGATTCTACTGATAGGTTTTGGCTTGAAAATGTCTCTAAGATTAAGGTCGAAACTGAGTTGGCACCTGTGCCGCAGCTTTCGCTTGATCCGGAACAGATCGCGCAAGCACTCGGTAATCTCTTCAAAAATGCGATTGAAGCCATGCCGAATGGCGGGATGCTTAAGGTAAAAACCTATTTCACACCTGACACCCTGCAGGCGATTTTAAACGGGAATCTCCGTCCCCCAGTAACGGACGGGAAGTCGGGTGAACCACACGAGAGCGAGAGCAGAGAGAACGATGAAAGAAGAGATAGGGATGTCCCAGGGACAGTTTCGCTTGAAATCCAAGATACCGGTCGCGGTATGTCTGAAGAGACAATGGTAAATCTTTTTGTCCCTTATTATACGACAAAGTCTGAAACGAATGGAACAGGGTTGGGTATGCCAATTGTCAAGAGGATTGTCACGGAGCATGGTGCTGAGATGGATTGTCATAGTACCGAGGACGTAGGGACAACCGTTCGTATCCGTTTTCCATATAACCCAGATATTCGCCCCCAAGAATTATCTGCAGAACAAGAAAAATTACCGTTGACCGAAACAGAAGAGCAAGAGATAGACCCTCAAACTTAAACAGATTCACTTTTTAGTAAGTTGCATTAGGACGAGTAAAATGGAAACTATTCTGATTGTAGACGACGAAAAGAATACGTGTAAGATGTTATCTCAAGGGCTCAAGATGCGAGGATATCAAGCCCTGACGGCTGTGAGTGGTGAGGAAGCATTGCATCAGTGTGCCAAGTCCGATGTAAATCTTGTGCTGTTGGATATCCGTATGGAAAACGGCATGGATGGTGTTGAGACCCTTGTAAAGCTTCGTGAGCTCTATCCGGCGTTGAATGTAATTATGATGTCCGCGCAACAGGATATTGAAATCGCTGTTAAGACAATGGAGCTTGGCGCGAAACGGTACATTACGAAACCCATTAGTATTGATAAGATTTTATCGAATGTCCAACCGTTTTTGGAAATATCGCGCTTATCGCAAGAAAATGAGATTCTGAAATCACAAATGACGCCAACCGATGAGATGGTGGGTGAGAGTGCTGCTGTTTCGTATCTCCGCTCACAAATTAAGCGGGTTGCGGCAAGTAAACTTGGGGTCCTGATTTCTGGTGAGAATGGTACAGGTAAACAGCTTGTTGCTAATGCTATTCATCAACAGAGCAGGCGTTCTGGGAAGACTTTTATTCCACTCAACTGTGCTGCCTTGCCGGATGAACTCATTGAGAGTGAACTTTTCGGACATGAGCGAGGTGCGTTCACTGGTGCGGATTCCCGAAGGCAGGGTCGCTTTGAACTCGCTCACGGTGGTACCCTATTTCTTGATGAAATTGGGGATATGAGTTTGAAGGCACAAGCAAAGGTGCTTCGCGTCATTGAGACTGGCGAAGTTGAACGTCTCGGCGGCAATCAGATTCGGACGGTTGATGTCCGAATTATTGCTGCAACGAACAAACGTCTTGCCGAAGAGATTGAGAACGGTCAGTTTCGACGCGATCTCTTTTATCGGCTTAATGTCGTGCCTATTCGGGTGCCTCCGCTACGCGAACGGATGGAGGATGTCCCGGTGCTGGTTAAATACTTTGCTGAGCGTTTGCAAATGGATATGGGGTCTACGCCGAAAGTCATTGATCCAGGAGCTTATGCTGTATTTCAGAGTTACCATTGGCCCGGGAACATCCGAGAGTTGAAAAACATTGTCGAACGGCTCCTTATTATGGTAAATCGAGATGTTGTGATGGCTCCTGATGTTGCTGAAGCATTGTCTTTGACCCCTCAACCCTCTTTATCGTACCCAATTGGGACTGCCCCTTCCTTAGAATCTATTCCGGGTACACCGCTTTACAAACCGGGAATCGCCCTGAGTCGAATGATGGATGATGCTGAGGCTGAGTGTATTCTTGCGGCTTTGGAAGAATATAAGTGGAACATTCGGCGTACTTCGGAAGCGTTAGCGGTTGAGCGGAGCAACTTGTACAAAAAAATGAATAAGTATGGTATTTCCCGTCCAAACTCTGAGGATGAAACTTAGCACAGAGAATCGAATACCATATCTCAGGGAGTGTTTTTTATTGACGATGCTAAGGAAAAACATCAGCGAAAATAGTGGGATGACTCGTCTTCAACTGCTTATTCTTATTGTCATAGTCGTTGTAATCGGGGTACTCTCTTTTCCACCATGGTTAGAGTATCGTAAGGTGGGTACAGCGGATATAGATGTTGAGACTGTTGCTGTCGCTATCAAGAAGTACTTCAAGCATACCGGGAGTTATCCGACGAGTTTAGACATGCTGGTGAAGGATCCTGGTATTGACGGGTGGCGTGGGAGTTATCTGGAGTCTATTCCTGAAACGCCTTGGGGTGGAAGTTATGTTCTTCTTCAAGCTTCCTATAAGGTAGGGATCGCGAAGAATCACCCACGCGTCCCGGAAAAGTATCGAGTCGGTGGTATTGCGGAAATCAGTAGGGTTTATCACGCTGACGCGCATTTAGGTGAGAAGTATTGGTGGTGATCCGTGTTAGAGATCTGGATACCGGTGCTCATTTTTCTCTTTGGTTTGGCTGTTGGTAGTTTTCTCAACGTCTGTATCTACCGTATTCCGCGTACGGACATGTCAATTCATTCGCCGCGCCGTTCTTTTTGCCCTGAGTGTAGTGAAACAATACAACCTTACGATAATATTCCAGTTTTGAGTTATCTGGTTTTAGGGGGCAAGTGTCGGCATTGTAAGGCGAAGATTTCCGTTCTATATCCGTTGGTCGAGCTTGCAACAGCTGGACTGTTTCTGGTAATATTCTATCGCTTTGGATTGACCCTTGAATTTCTGCTCGGACTCATTTTCGTTACACTCCTCATACCAATTTCCGTCATTGATGCCCAGCACTATATTATTCCGAACGTTCTCATTGTAACGGGGTTGATTCTCGGTTTCGCTATCGTCTGTGGGATTGCGTATCAGCATACTGACGTCTGGTATCTGTTGACGCGGCTTATCGGTGCTGTTACTGGCGGGACGGCGTTATGGCTGATTGCGGTGGTCGGAAGTGCGATCCTGCGCAAAAAGGCGATGGGTGGCGGGGACATCAAGCTGATGGCACTCAACGGCTTATTCCTCGGTGCGTGGCCCGAATTGGCGATGGTGATAGCGTTTTCTGCTCTGAGCGGTGCGATTGTGGGGACTGCCCTTATTGTTTCTGGTGTAAAGAGTCGTCAAAGCCCGATCCCTTACGGTCCCTTCCTTGCGGGTGCCGCTGTGCTTGTACTTCTATGGGGAGACGGTCTTTGGCATGAGTATTTGCAATTCGTGGGGTGGTATTAAGCAGTTTTCAGTTGCTGGTTCTTAGTTGTCAGTTAAGAGGTGGGTTTGGATTCACCGATGTCTCTGGGAATATATCAAGTTTTTTACCGGATAATCAATAGTTATTTTTGGGGAAGATGTAAGGGTTTTTTGTATAATATGCGGATTGAGCACGACAGTTTGCAATTAACTGCCCAATGCAGTATAATTCAATTCCATAAGGAGGATCTGACGTATGGATGTTAAAGACGCTATTCTTTCAAGACGCACGATTTTTAAGTTCAAACCGGAACCAGTACCGAACGATGTTATTGAACAGGTTTTCAGCTTCGGGATATGGGCACCGAATCACCATGTCACAGAACCTTGGCGTTTTACTGTTATCGGTGAGGAGACGAAACTAACCCTCGCCGATCGCTATCGCGAGATTAAGATTGAGGATACCCCCGACCACGTTGATGCAGAGAATCTCGCCAAAATCGGTGAACTGGCTTACGAGAAGTTTATGTCTAAGCCGACGATTATCGCTGTTTCATGTCTACAGGAAGGTGATGAACAGCGGATGCGTGAAGATTATGCCGCTGCCTGCTGTGCAGTGCAGAACGTCCAACTCGCCGCATGGGATGCTGGCGTCGGGATGCAGTGGAGCACGGGTAGAATTACGATGGAAGAGCAGACTTATCAACTGCTCGGAATTGATTCGTCGCAGGAATATATCATCGGTTTCTTCTACACGGGTTACCCCGCCGACATTAGCGAACCGAAACGGCAACCGGCTGGCGAGTTTATCCGTTGGGTGGCGTAGGAGCGATCAGCCACCAGTAGTCAGCGGTCAGTAGGATGTGTGGTAGGTAAGAACGTTCTTGCCTACCACAAACAACTCTTTTCTGAAATCCGATAGCCGACTGCCGCTAAAGTGAGAGCTGATATGCTGTCTTGGCGTTCTGCCAGAAGAACTTCGCTTTGACTGTATCGCCTTTCGCACTGAAGTAGTTATTCACAATCTGTTGGACTACTTTATACGGTGCGAAACGTTCGGATACGGGCCAGTTGCTCCCGTAGATGAGCCTGTCCTCACCAAACGCGTCCCATAGGACATCAACTGTTGGGGTGTAATAGGCGACATCTGTCGGTGCAGGGGTTTGTCCGGTGTGTTCTGCTAATCCTGAGACCTTGCAGTAGATATTCGGATAGCGAGCCACTTCATGGATCGCTGAGACCCATGCTGGATCGGGCGGTTGTTCTGATATTCTAACACCGGCAATGTGGTTGATGACGATACGCATCTCTGGTGTATGTTCAACCAGCGTTGGTAAAGTTGATAGGGTTTCGGGGTTAATGAGTAAATCTAAGGTGAGTCCCTTGGCTGCTAACTTCTCAATACTCGCCAAGAAGGTTCGGTCTCCGATCGACTGTAAGTGTCCCCCGCCGAGACGTATCCCGCGAAAAAGCGGATTCGCAGAAAATCGGTTCAGATTATCCTCAAAATCGGCTGTGGGTTCTAAATGTCCGACAAACCCGACGATGAAGGGTTCTTCTGCGGCGAGGTCGAGGATCCATTGGTTATCCTCAAGCCATTTACTTGCTTCAACAACGACGGTGCCCGTCGCACCTTCAGGGACTGCGAGTGCTTTATAGTCGTCTGGCATGACGCGTCGGTAGAGGACTTCGTCGTTTGGATTTGGCCATGGTACACCTTCAGGTCTCGTAGGGTCATAAAAATGTGTATGTGTATCGATAATCATAAATACCTCTCTATATTATTCGTTTTTATTTTCTTAACCTGCTGCGGTCCTCCGGATCAGGCACGGCAACAGAAGCAGGAACTGCAACGTGATGTCCTGAAACTGAAAATGGGGCAAGCACTCAACCCGACAGATGCGGAGGGGTATATTCAGCTCGGAAAAACCTACCGTGAATTGGGTGAGTATGAGAATGCAATAGACGCGTTTCAGGGTGCTATTGCCCTTGATGATCAACACGCGCATGCCTACAACAATCTCGGTTTGGTTTACATTGATCTCCGTTTATATGTGTTTGCTATTGATATGTTCGAGGCTGCGCTTGAGTTCGGACCTGAGAATCCTGCCTTCTATAATAACCTCGGCTATGCTTACGATATGACAGACCAGTTTGAGGAGGCACTCGCCGCCTTTCGTAGCGCAATTGAATCGGATCCGACCTTTGTTGATGCCTATAACAACCTTGCGGATGCGTATCTCCAGCGTGAGATGTATCAGGAGGCTATTCAGCACTATGAGGCAGCACTTGAAATAGAAGCGGGTGATGCTGACGCCTATTTTAATCTCGGTCTTGCCTACGAGGAGACCGGTGAATTCCTTCGCGCTATCCAATCCTATGAGAAAGGTTTATCTCTTGATGACAGTGATGCAGAGGCGTATTATCGTCTCGCACAGGCATATCAGAAAAACGGTGATCCGCTCATGATGCGTCGTTATCTGGAGATTTTCTTGGAACGCGCGAAGGGGATTCCTTATCTCCAAAAGCAGATTCGCGATGCTGAGCAGATGTTTGACAGGTAGTTTCCTTCCTCAAGATTAATAGGAATTCCGACTTCATTCCATCCGGGTTTTTATTCTTTCGCGCGCCAAAGAGTTTTCGCGTTTGAATCCGATCCTCGTAGACTTTCTCGAACACGAACCCACGTTCTGTAAAATACTCCATTAATATTCGCCACAATTCGACCATTATGCCGTCAATCCGAGGGTTGCCGACGAAGATACAGGCGGCTGCGTTCGGTTTCAACTGATTCATCGAATTTTCAAGTGCGTTGACCGTATGGCAGAAATAGGAGTCGAGCCGTTTTTGGAGGTCGTCCCGAGTGAGCATACCTTTGACTTTATCCAATGTTTCTGTCTGGATTATCCGATCTGCTTTGCGATATGGGATTTCAAGCCGAGATAATTCTCTAATTTCTTCCTCGGTGTGTCCTAACCAAAACAGTTCCATCTTTGTGGAACGGATATATTCTTGCGCTTGGAGGTATGGCGGTGATGTTATGAGTGCGTCACACTCCCGCGGCACAGCAAAATAAGATGAATCCACGCCTCCGTGCCATTGGACTTCTGGGACAACCTCGCTTTGATGCTGCTGTGTGTACATCACAAATTCGTTGAGGCATCTTAACGTCTTCAAGGAATGGTTGTGAATCATCTCATCTAACTGTTCTCTCCAATTTTCTTTCAGCAGCTCCTCTATAGCCTTCAATTTACGCTTGGATCTGGCGAGTTTGGGTGTTCTGTCTTCTGTGTAAGAGAAACGTTTACTAACCTTCAGCAGTGCTGATTTGACAATAGTGGAATAAACGCTATCATCTGTGCTGTTGATGAAACCCCAATAGTGTGACAGGACCTCTAAGGTCTCAGGGGGATACCAGTAGGCGACATTTGACCAAGAGGGTATAAATTGATTCTTACTTTCTCTCATACTTACCAATAATTTATGCAATTCTGCTTCACGTAACCTCTCTTTTCCACTGTAGATCTTGAGTGGCATAATGTGATTTAGGAGTAGGTTGAGATCGAGGAGAAAGGCATTACGTTTACACAGATAAGCTTCGACACCTACCGTTCCTGAACCAGAAAACGGATCGACGATCCAATCTCCTTCCTTTGTATAGGTCGTGATGGCGTACCGAACAATCTGAGGAATAAATTTCGCGGGATAGGCAAAGATAGCATGGGTCAAATAGCCGGTATCGTTGATTTCGGGGACGAGTTCTCGGAACGAGATTAACTCTATCCCGTCAGACGTAGAGTCATTTGTTGGGACCTCAGATTCGACATCTGTGGAGAAAAGGGCTCCTTGAATGTGTGTTTGCAAGCCACTTCCTGGTGGATCTTTCACGTTTCGGTTTTTCATAGACTGCTACAACGCTTGTAGAGCAAGTTTGACTTGTGAACTGCATCGGAAATGCTATTCCAATTCTTCCTCGGTTAGCTGAAAATCAAAGACCTCTTCTTCTCCTGTTTCTTCTTCAGTTAGTTGAAAGTCAAAGACCTCTTCCCCTTCTTCAACCCCTTCTGTCTCTGGTGCCGTAGGAGTTTGGGATTGTTCTGTAGGTTGTGGTGTCTCCTGTGTTTCGAGTTTTGGGGAACTTGCGCCAAGGATTGTCAGGGTTGCAATCCCTATAACAGAGACACTCGTGACCGTCAACGCTATTGGACGTTTCCAGAGGACAGCGCGCTCACTTCTGTCTAAGAAGGGAAGGAAGAGCAGTAGCAGCATACCGACTGTTGGAATTACAAATGTTCCAAGAACTTCAAAGGGACCCTGGAAGTACTTCAAGAGTTGGAACAGGAATAGGAAATACCACTCCGGTCGCGGGTCGTAATCGGCATTGGTTGGGTCAGCGACATCTTCGAGCGGAACAGAGACGAACAGTGCGAGGGATGCGAGTATTGCGAAGATAATTAGCATGCCGACAACGTCTTCAAATACCTGATCTGGATAGAACGGTTTTCCGGTCTTCATCTCTTCTGGTGTGTTTTGCGGTTTGCCTGAAGAGCCGTAGTATCGGACCAAGAAGAGATGCACGCCCACCAAGCCGAAGGCTATCCACGGCAACCAGATCGTATGGAGTGCGTAAAACCTCGACAGCGTCACCGCGCCTATTTCCGCCCCTCCGCGCAATATTTTCGCGACGAAATCACCCAATACGGGTGCAGTGCTGGCGATTTCCACACCGACAACAGTTGCCCAATATGCCTTTTCATCCCATGGGAGCAGGTAGCCGGTGAATCCGAAACCCAGGACAACCAATAGCAGAAGAACGCCAACGACCCAAGTGAGTTCACGCGGGGCTTTGTATGAACTGTAGAGAACGACGCGGAGCAGGTGCAGAAAAACGATGATGACCATCGCACTCGCACCCCAATGGTGCAAGCCGCGCACGAACGCCCCGAACGGGACTTCTTCACTGATATAGGTTACGGCGTTGTGGGCGTGTTCCGGTGAGGGTGAATAGTATAAAGCGAGAAATGCGCCTGTAACGGCTTGGAGCAGGAGCAGAAACGTCGCCAGACTGCCGAGTGAGAAGAGCAGGTTGATGTGTTTCGGTAGCGGTTTACGTAGGTGCGCGGAGAATTCCGCTAACGGGAGACGTTCGTTGAGAAATTGCCGCATTTACGTCTCCTTTACGTATAAAATGCCGGCTTCGACTTTGGTTTCAAGCTTCTGCAATGGTTCTGGCGGTGGACCGGCAATAACCGCTCCAGTCTTATCGAATATCGCACCGTGACACGGACAGAGAAAAGAATCTTTCTTCTCATCCCACCGGACGAGGCAACCGAGATGTGAACAGGTTCGCGAGAAGACGTTCCATTCTCCGTTGCCGATGTCGGTTATGTAGACGGAGCGTTTTTTGGTTGCTTTAACCCAGCCATCTTTTGCGGTGAAGGAGTAATCTACCTTTTTAAAGTGGCTGTTTTTGAGTCGGTCAGCGAGCCCCAGATCAACCCATTTCGATTCTGCTTTTTTGAAGGCGGGTGAGATTGCAAAACCGATAAGCGGAATTCCGGCAGCAAGTCCCAGAACTCCGCCAATGAAGGCTGTTGCGATCTCTAAAAATGAGCGACGGCTCTTCTTCTCCATCGGTTTCTCCATAGATTACCGTTTCCGGGTTTGTCCTTCAAACGGTGCCCGTAGATCGTAGCGTCCTTCTTCGAGGACGGGCAGGGTGCCGTCGTTAACCATGAGTTCGAGCGGTAATTCCTTGGTTTCCATCGGTATGTTGACGACGTTCTTGATCCGCAGGGATTCATAGATAGCCATCATGATTTCAAGCGTATAGCGGGCTTGAACGCCGCTGCCACGGTGGTCAGGAATGTCACCCTCAATCCACTCAATGAGTTCCTGAAATTGATTCTTGGGCTCTGGTGGTGGTGTGATGGTTTGCCATCCCTTGGCATCTCCGTTTTGGAGGAGAATTGTGCCATCGGGTCCGTTACGAATTTGTCCTTCTGTTCCAGCGATTTTGGGCATTGTGTCTGCCGGGTCTGGTAGGTCGCCTTCGTAGATACCGCGTGCACCGCCTTCGAAACAGACTAAACCCATGCAGAGGTCTTCACAAATCGTGCGGCGTTCCCACCGGTCGGTGGTACGGGAGGTTTGCCCGATAACCCACAGCGTCTCTGGATCAGACAAAATGAACCGCCAGCCGTCAATCGCGTGTGTGCCTGTATTCAGCAGTCCGGCGTGCTGTTTTGCGCGGTGATGAACGGTTGTCGGTTCGCCAATTGCGCCTGCAGCGACGAGTCTACGCGTTTCTATGTTTGCTGGTGCGTATCTACCTTGGTGACCGATGATGAGTTTGACGTTGTTCTCTTCACAGGCGGAGATCATGTCGTCAGCTTGTCCGAGCGAGGCTGCCATCGGTTTTTCGCCGATAATCCCTTTCACGCCTGCTTTGGCTGCTGCGACGGTGGCTTCTGCCCGCGGTCCTTGCCACGTTGTGATGCTGACGATGTCGAGATCCTCTTTTGCGAGCATTTCATCAACGTCGGTATAGGTAGCCGGAATATCGTATTCATCGGCGGTCCGTTTCGCGGATTCTTCGTAGATGTCCATTGCTGCTACGACTTGTGCGTTAGGATTCGGTTTCCACGCTCTGGAGTGGGATCTACCCATTCCGCCGCAGCCAATGATTCCGATACGGTATGTCTGATTTGCCATCTGTTAAGTCTCCTTATTGTGCAAGCCAACTGTTTAAAACCGTGTTGCCTATTCTATCACTCCTTCACCGTTTTTGTCAAATTTTTCACCCACTGCTTGCATTCCGTATTGCGAACGCGCTTGCGCGGATCGTGTTCAACGATGCGCCGGCGCGTGGTGATCGTGTGGATTAGGCGCGTAAGGCAGCATTGGAGTTTTAGGGGCAGAATGCGACGTGTCATGTTGGGCATCGCGTGGTGTTCATTGACGCCTACAATGTGGGGCTGGGCGTTTTGGGATATGAACTGCGTGGTAAGGCGAGCCGAGAGACCAAGATTTGTACACATACATATCAGCGGAAATGGGGGTATCATAGGATGGCAAAGAAACCGAATCTTGCGGAAGCTTTCAAAGTCGATGAGAAGGAATTACAACCGAAAGCCGATGTCGTGGAAATGCCTGAATCGACTGCGGAGAAAACGAAACCTAAGAAACGGCATATCGGTGGGCATTTTGACGAGCCGGTGTATCGGCAGCTGAAGATAATGGGTGCTGAACTGGATATGACGATGCACGATATGTTGGCGGAGGCGTTTAATGGGTTTTTCCGGATGCACGATAAGCCGCCGATAGCTGAATAGCGGTTGTGGGTCCGGATTACGGATTACTGCGTAATCCTTTGGGTTATGGGTTGTGGGTTAAGAGAGGTAGTTGATAGTTGTTAGTTAAGAAATGAAAGATGCTAATATTACCACATTAGATAATGAGGTCTTATTTGTAATCTTTTATAAGATAATTATACAGCGACTCTATTTCATTAGGCGAAGTAGTAAACCATTCCTTTCCGGGGGCATCCGCTATATGTCTTCCAAAACCTTTTAAAATTTCATGGATGGCACTTTCTAATTCTTCAGGTTTATTAGTTAGTATGGTAAGTCCATGTTCTGTTTGCTCTGGTAATCCTATTGTCTGTTGATTTGTTCTAATGCTTGGATCTGGATACTTACTTCTTCCTATTTTACATTTCCATTTATCTTCACCCTTTAATTCAGCATTTTCTTTGAGACTAGGTAAATAGTAAAGATAAACGCAATGATTACCTTCGCCGATTTGTCTATGGTCTTTGATCTGCTCATTTTTGGAATAATTTATGTTTCTATGTAATGATTTTGCAGCAGTGCGTTTCGTATTAGTAAATCTTGATGAGGACTTATTCGAGGATCTTTTGCTTTTAGGTATACCATTTTTTAATATATCTAAAAGTTTAGCATGATGCTTAAATGGGACTTTTCGTTCGCCTTTCTCCCACATGCCTACTGAAGTAGTATTACCCACAGCAAAACCAAGTTCCAAAGCAACATCTGCCCGACTTAATCCCAGACTTTCTCTTGCTCGCCTTATTTCTTGAGGGGTCAAAGGAAATTTAGTATTCATAATAAAATAGCGAATTAGTTCCTTTTTAGGTATAATTATTATGTTTTTCTGTAGGTTCATAATGTAGCGAAGGCGTGATTTTATGTCAAGTAAAAAATATCATCTTGCGATTTTGACGCCTGGCTGGATAGAGTTGATACTCGATGGGTGTAAACGATTGAGAGCCGATTTAGCAAAGTGAGGTGTGCGCCGTTGGGTGTGTCCCGTGTGTGCGCATGCAGCGCGTCATTCCAGGAACAGGCGAACGCGCCGTATCCGTTGCAAGGGACGTCGCCGTCGGTGATCCCGGGGTGTAACCTTGTGTATTACTGATATCCTACGGGGAGAGGTATTGCATCTCATAATTCTTGGAAAAAATTAAACTTTTTGTCAATTAAAATGTCTAATATTGAAGGAATAAGCATTCATGGCGAGATGATATTACCCAAAGCGGTACGCGCGACAAGACAAACTTCTACAAGACAAGTCATAACAAGACGTTGCGACAAGACAAGTCAAAACAAGACCAATCAGGACCGTTCAATCACGCCATAATGAGAAAAAGAGGTGTCCTCTCCCAGAGAGGGCACCATTTAATTTAAATTATCTGTGCAGCGTTCGTCTCATTTAGCGTTGTTCGGGGATTTTGCGTAGGATCGATCGAGTCTGACACAACTTGCAATCATCATTTTAAGAACGGACTTAATACCTATGTTTACTAAACCAATAAACGAAATTGCATTTGAAGATATTGAATCATTTTGTGAAGAGTGGCCCGAAGGGGTGCGCGTGGAATATAAGCTCGATGTAGAAGAAATCAAAGGTAAAATTCCTAAAATTGTGTCGTCTTTCGCGAATGATCTGGGAGGGATTTTTTTGATAGGCGTAGAGGCAGACCAAGTAAGGAACGAGGTCATTTCCATTCCAGGTGTCCCTCAGCAAAAAGGAATTGATGAGAAAATTCAGAAGAGTGCGCTTGATGGGATCTACCCTGCAGTTATACCTGAAGTGAAAATCGTAAATGTACCGGATTCTGAGAATATGGTTGTCGTGGTGCGTGTAGATGAGAGCGTCCAGGCTCCGCATGCGATTCAAAATTCGACGAGGATTTATATTCGCACGGGCAGTATTACGAATCCCTATGATCTTGCTGACATGGATCGCATTAATTACATGTTCAAACGTCGTGAAGATTCACAAGTAGTTGCTCGACAAATCCTTGATCGAATTGAACGGAGAACCGGACATAGATTTCGTCCAGCCCCAGATAGACCAGATCTTACAATCATTGCGCAGCCCGTATTTCCCTATCGTCCTGTGATATCAGCATCTGATATTTATAACTTATGTGAGACAAAGTTATCATCCAATATTAGGAGGGTTCAAGGCGGTATTTCTTATGTTAACGGACCTACACATTTTGAACCCAACAGAATGGAATACTTTGAATTCAATGAATATGGAGTCGTCTATCGTAGAATTGTACTATCGGTTCTTAATTATGACGGTAAGGAAGATATGGTTGACCTTAGACAATTTCTTATTCATATAAACTGCTTAATTGAACACACTATGGATTTATATAAGAAATGTGAGTATTTGGGAAATATTGAGATTAGTGTCAAGCTGCAAGAAGTTTTAGACAAAAGACTGACTGACCAATTCGCTCGTGATAATACAGTGAACGTCACTGGTAATCTTTATGCCAAACCAAAGTGCAATGATACAGAGGTTTTTACTTCAATACAATGTTTCACTCGCGATCTTGAAAATAAAGATAAGCGGAAAGACATTGTTGAGGATTTAATGTGCCAGCTACTCTGGGCGTTTAATGTTGCAGTTGATAAACCGAATATTAGAGAGAATGTTGGGAAACGAATAGAGTGGGAACTTTCTTAGTCAAAGCGTGAGAGGTCTGTGTCGGTAAAAACCTTTTCGGCTGCCACAGGACTTAACCCAGACCCCAAAAATGAAAAGACATCATCTTACGACACCGCGGGTGTTGTGAACCGGTGCTCTCTCCTATCAGATAAAGACGTTTGAAATCTGCTCGCCTGACATGCTACTATTGTCCTTAAATAATCTGAATTGTGGGGTGGGAGAATAACTATGCCATATAGCGAAAACAACGTACCTATCATTGATGACATCATCGACGAAATCAAGGATAAATCATCTAATGGTGAATACATCTATCGTGGCGAAAGTAAAAGGCATTCCAAAATTTCATCAACGCTCTATCGTGAGTATATTAATATTAGCGAACATATTACGCATGATTTAAATATTTTTGATCTTCGGATTCTTCAAAAGCACATGTTGAAGGTCGTTAAAAAGCATATAGGGGAACCTCCTCAAGATATTTACTTAGGTACGCACTGGTTCATTCATCACTCTGGACTTAATCCAGACCTAACCTTAACTACTGAGGAAATTGAGTTACTTACTCAACTTCAACACTTTGGAGGTGATACCAACCTTATTGACTTCACAACCGATTTTCTCATAGCGGTTTTTTTCGCATGCTCTGATCTGTGTTCCCTCGGAGAAGACGGACGAGTGATCGTGCTTGAAAAAACTGATAAAATAAAAAAAATGATGATACCTCCACAGAATCCACAACATCGCGTAATAGCCCAAAAAAGCGTATTCCTACACCCTCCCAATGGCTTTATTGATGTTTCCGACTATAAAGAAGTCTGTATTCCATCCGTCCGCAAACTAGAATTGCTAAAGGATTTACGGCGCTACCATGACATTTCTGCTGAAACTATCTACAACGACATCCATGGATTTATTAGACATCGAAACATCCAAATGAATGCCTACGTACAATTTGAATTAGGTCTTACGTGTCAATATAGAGCATATCAGGCGGAACCCAATACGGGCGAACTAGCAGATTTTTTATTAGCCATTGAACATTATAAACAAGCGATAGCACTGGATCCAGAGTTTGGTGTAGCCTATGGAAACCTCGCGGAGTGTTACTTACACATTGAGAGGTGGGACGACGCTAGAAAAAACTTCAAAACTGCGAAAAACATGAAAATAGATATTATCTCTTCATTCTACACAGAGTATAAAAACGTTGCAGAATTCGAGGAAAAAACCGGTCTTAATATGCCTCCAGATATTGGCGAAATGTTAGGGAATTTGTAAGAATAAATCATAATCCGTTTTTTACGCAACCGTGACGATCTGTAAGAATCCTGTGAGGGTACGTGTACGCCAATCGGCTTGGTTGTATGCCTCACGTTCCGCGACGATGGCGAAGTAGTATTTAGCAGTAGGGTCGGGATTCGAAGATCTCTCCTACAAAGGAACTAAATGCCCATACCGTTTTCCTTGACAAACGTGCGGATACGTTGCAAACTATAGAGAATAATAAGACTTGTAGACTTCACCAAAAGAACGGAGATTGTCAGATGGCAGACTATGAAGATAAAGGTTCTGAGATTCGAGTGACAAACCTTGAGGCTTTTCCGATGGGTGTGAAAGCCTATGTCAAGATTGAAACGAATATGGGTGTTACAGGTTGGGGTGAGATCAACAATATGGAGACGACCGTCACCTGTGCGTTGGCGCATTCCTTGTCGGAACTGATTATGGGTGAAAACCCTACGCGGATTGAGCATCATTGGCAACGTTTATTCCGCGCACACCGTAACATCCGAGGTGGCGGTTTGATGGTGCATACTATCTCCGCTATTGATATGGCATTGTGGGATATTGCCGGAAAGTTGTGGGGTGTGCCGGTGTATCGCCTGCTCGGTGGTCCCTGCCGCGATAAAATTTGGAAGTATCCAAGTCCAAAGGCAATAAAAACGGGACCTGGTGGTTCTCAGCCGTTTGCTGGTACCCCCGATGAAATTGCCGACTTGGTTCAGCGAGTACGGGATGCGCGGGAGAAGGTTGGTTCCGATGGTGCCGTGATGTTTGATGCGCATAGCTGCTTGCCACCACCTATCGTCAAACAATTCGCGAGTTACCTGCAGCCTGACGACCTGCTCTTCTTGGAGGAGGCGTGGGTGCCGGGCAATATTGAAGTGATGCGCAAAATCCGGGAATCCGTCCCTGTTCCGCTGGCGACGGGTGAGCGCGATCGCACGATATGGGAGGTCCGTGAAATTCTTGAAGCACAAGTGATTGATATCCTTCAACCCGATTGTGGACATGGTGGCGGTATCACGCAGGTTAAGAAAGTCGCTGCACTCGCAGAAGCACATCACGTTCCGATCGCACCGCACTGCACGATGTCCTATCTCGGTCTCACGGCGAGTTTTCATCTGTCGGCTGCTGTCCCGTTTTTCCTTATCCACGAAGGCTATGAAAATGTCCTTCCAGACGGTGTTGCGCACAAAACATGGGAGATGGACGAGGAAGGCTACGTTTCTCTTCCTGAAGGTCCTGGTTTGGGTGTTACTGTGGATGAGGCGAAGGTAATTGAAGTCGGACAGGAACCTGGGAGACGTTTCACATGGCCCAATAGTAGATTGGCGGATGGCTCTATCGCTGATTATTAGATTTACTATTACTTAGACACTACGAATTGGCGAGGTTGGGAAACCTCGCCAGCAGCAGCGGTGTACTATTGCGACTGAGCATGGGCTCATCAGGTCAGTGGTGTTCGAATGAATACGACTTGACCTGCAAAGAAAAAGATAACGCTATATAGCAAAAGAACTACCAGTAAATTGAAATGCCTTGATATTATATCTGAAATGAAAAATTTCGGTGGCACGAAGTCTGGTGGATCCGCTTTCAAAATACGGTGTAGAATTTCATAGTCTCCGGTTTCATTGATGTAGTTGTTGACGTGTTCGGTGTATTGCTGGCGGTATTGAAGCACTGCGCGACGGAAATCCCATTCGCTGAGGATTCCGGTGTTTGCTGCATCGGTCGCTAAATAGACAAACGCTGCTGACGGTGAGATTAGGGACATGGATAGGTTCAGATCGGCTTGTGCTTCAACCTCATTGATAAAGTTTTGCCGAATTTCTGCTGCCTTTCCGACGCTGAGATCCATCTGTTTTCGGTCGGCTTTCGCACGCATTTCGTCTATAGTTCGTTTTTCTGTATCGCTCAACGCTGCGAGATCACCGCCGCGTTCCTGTATGAATTTTTCTACCTCCTCTCGGTTCTGTTGCCGAATTTCTGCTGATAACCTTCGTATATTCTCGTGGACTTCATACACTGTGGGTGTGGGTCGCAAATAGGCAGCCAAGAATGGACTGAAGTTGGGAATCACTAAGACTATGAAAACCCATAACACCATCAAGGTGGTTAGTGTCGTTTTTGGATGTTTTGTCAAACAGGATCCGAAAAGTCCAAGTGCGCAAAAAACAGATAGGTAGAGCAGTGCCAATAGAAAAAGAAATGAGGTTGCTGTCCAATCGGACGGACGAAGGTTCACGTTCGGCATCAGATATAAGAGTAGAATCACACTGATCAGTGCTGGCAGTAAAGAAGTGATTAGACTGAGATAACTCCCGACGAACTTCGCAGCCAACAGTAGAGGACGTGAGACAGAATTTACCAACAAGAGCCGTAAAGTTCCGCGACGAGACTCTCCTGAAATTGTGTCGTATGTAAACACAAATGCTAACAGACTCCCAATAATGTTAAAGAAAAAAACGAAATCCAGCTGGGAAAAGAGATAACGATTTGGATTATTAACAAATTGTCGGTTGTTTTCAAATTGGGGACCTGTTGTCGCTTCGCTATTGGCGTTCAAAGAGAACTCTTCGTCTAATCCGGTTGCCAGAACCCGCAATGTGGGAAGGTTTCGGTTCATCCAATACCAACTATACTTATTGGTATACAGATAGTCTTTAAGTTTGTATCCTGTATATAGTTGACGTCCCGCCCAAGTCTTATCCATCGCTAACATTGCCGTTGACCCGATGAGGAAGATTAGTGCCAAAATCATTGAGACCGCGAAACGGGTACTGAGGATGTGATCATGTATTTCTTTCTTGACTAATGTCGAGAACATGTTTCCTCCGATTCCCGTGGTCATCTGACATCATAACGCTGAAACGCTAAGTTCGCGCCCATGAACAACAAAATGTTCCACAAGAGAAGCAGTTGTAGATCAATCCAAACTGCAGAGAGACTCCGCGCAAGTGGTTGGGAACGATGAACGAACAGTGACCATTTGCCTTCTTGTCTGGCGTTGCGTTTAAGCCATGCGAAAAGTCGTCGTCGATGATCTTGGTAATCTGATATTCCTGTTTGTGCGAGTGTTGTTGAACCGTAGACATAGGATGCCAATGGTGAAAGGCGGGCGAGATTTTTTCCTAACTCGATTTGGCGGTCAATTTTGGAAATGTAGTCGTCATCCATTGACCACAATATTTCTCGTTGTTCCTCGGTGATGTCGTGTTCGGTAACAACCTGTTCTTTCATTTGTCTGTGTTCGCCTTCAGATGGTGCTGGTGCGATTGTCCTTGTTGTTAAAAGTGCGAGCCTCGGTATCCACAACGTCCAAACCATCCAAATGGATAAACAAAGTACGAGAGAAGTGGCTTCGCGATGAACCAACGCGGAGACGAGTAGACCGAGTGTAAAGAACACAGAAAGATAGATTAGCGTAAAGCCGATAATACCACCGAGTCGCAGAAAGTACTCACTGGAAAGTGGAACTCCAGAGAAGGCAAATATATAGATGAACATGAGCAGCATGGCTGGGCAGAAACTCAGAAATAGGCTGATATAGCCGCCTATCCATTTGCCTAAAAGAAACGTTGATCGCCGAAGCGAATTACTCAGGGCCAGCGAAAGGGTGTGCGTCTCTTTCTCGCCACAAATGCTGTCATAAGAGAGAAAGATCGTTAGGACTGACAGGATTATACTGACGATATAGACAAAATCAGGGGTTTCAAACAGTTCGAAGATGTGCCGTTCTTCGCCAAAACGCATAAAAACCTGACCAATAACGTTATATCTGGGATGAAAATTGGGGATGACAGGACGGACTTCGTTTGTGCCTTTTGCGAGGAGACTTAATGGTTGTGGAGGTGTGGAGATGCCGCGCGCCAAGTTCGTTTCTTTTTCTCGATGTTGGTAATCGTGCGACATTAGGACGATAGAAATCAGACATAAGACGATACACACAATACTTGTAAGGATATAACGACCACTGGTGAGATTGTCGGTCAACTCGTGTTTGATTAGGTTGGCAAGTTGATGCATAGGCATGTCTAAGCGTGGTGGGTATAACTGATTCTTCTAAGATGTTTATTGTAATTTCATATACCTTTCAGCACGATTGAGATAAACAACAGTGTCGTTTCAATTACTCTCTCGTTTTAATTGTTGCCCACGTTTTGAGAAGTTTTCCGACTGGATCAACACTTTGGGGGAACTCCCCTGTATTGTAGACCTCAACAGTTGCAAATGGAGTGCCATTGTGGGCTGGTCCGTCAATGATATAGATATTCCCGTTTATGACTTCAGCCTTATGTCCGGCTTTGGCAACAGGCATGTCGGGTTTTTGTGTCCAACGACCGGTTCGAGGGTGGTAGATTTCTATTGTTTTGAAATCTTTTGTATCCTGTCCCTGACCCCGAAAATAACCGCCCATCACATAAATTTTTCCGTTTATACTACTTGCAGTATGACCCGATTTTGCGGTAGGCATATCACCTATTTCTCGCCAATGATTTTTTTGGGAGTTATAGACTTCAATACTGGAAAGAAACGGACCCGGATGATTTAGGATTATAGGCAATCCGGTGCCCCCCATGACATATATCTTTCCGTCAACAACACTGACTGCGGCGCCCGCACGTGCATGGTTCATTTTATTTGCCTTTGCCCATGTGTCAGTAGCTGGGTCATACACCTCGACGGTGTCTAAACGAAACGATTCTACTTCGTCTGATGTTCCACCGATTGCGTAGATTTTCCCATCAACGACGCACGTACTGGTGTTTCTTGGCGTAGGCATGTCGGCTTTCTGCGTCCATGTGTCAGTAGCTGGATCATACATTTCGACGGTTGGAAGATCTTCAGGGTCCCACCTTTCGAACCTTCTTACTTCACCATTTACAAGGGCATCAAACTCAAATTTATTCAAAGCTGTTCCACCAATCGCGTAGATTTTTCCATCCACAACCGAGGTAGCTGCGTCAGTGCGAGCTGTTGGCATATCAGCCTTTCGTTCCCATGTATCGGTTTTCGGGTCGTACACTTCAACAGTTGAGACGGACAAGTCCCCCAGTCCGTCAATATGGCCCCCGATTGCGAATATCTTTCCGTTGACAACACATGTTCTAAAGCCTGATCGGAGCGTAGGCATGTTTGCTTTCTGCGTCCAATCTTCTTCAGCAACCAGACTGATGACGTTGATAATTGATAGTGCCGTTAGCATCAGGATACCTAAAGTCAAACGAAATTTCATGGTTTATATCCTTAAACTCAAAGCATAAAAGATTGGTGTGAGTTCGAGGCTCTTCCTCATTAGCAGCGGGCGTTTTACTCTATCCATTGCATGGTTTCTCGGAGTCGTTCCTTTGCCTTTGCGTAATCTCGACGTGCTTGATAATAGACGCGTTGCGCTTCGGTAAATTGTGCCTGTGCTTGGAAGGCGTCGTTGTAGGTAAGACTTTGATAGCCGGGGATTTCAACCGTGACTTCATCAAGGACTCGCTCTATTGTCCGCAACTGTTGCTCAAAGATTCGGACGCGCTTTTCTTCGATCTCCATCCGTTCTTTGGCATTCGCTACGGCACGATAGTCTCGTCTCACTTCTACGCGGATTGACTTTGTTTTTTCGATATATTCTAACTGCATTCGCTCGAGTTCTGCGATTTCAACAGAACGGAGGTTTTTTGTCTTGTTCCCGTCGTATAAGGGGATGTTGAAATTGAAGCGGACTTCCCAACCATCTTGGGTGCGTGGGTTTGTCTGAAACATACTCGACGTATCTCGTTCGCGGTCGAGGATCAGTGGATCATAGACGGCTTTTGCGTCCCACGTCTGGTTCTGTTGATGTTGTTCTAATAGCACGTGAAGATCCTTGTAGCGTGCTTCAGCAGAGAGTTCGGGGAACCGGTTCCAGATCGTCTCTCCAGCGAGCCGTTCTTGACGCAGCATATCGCCTTGTAAGTCGCGGAGATCAAGATTGTTTGCGAGTGCGAGTTCAGCGGCGGCCTCGAGTGTCACATCGTCATCTGGGAGAGGTCGTGAGAGGACGACCCGTGCGAGTGGATCGAGTCCAATAAGGCTGATGAGTTCGGCGGTGTCCACATCGAGTTGGCGTTGGAGTTCATTGAGTGCGAGTTGTTGTTCTGCCAATTCAAGTTCTGTATTGAGTTGGCTCAGAAACGGGATCCGTTTTTCTGCCTGTTTAATTTGTGTGCCTTCGAGTTTTTTCTGGAGTTCTGCTGCAATCGCACCCCGTTCTTCGATTTCTTCTTGGGTGAGGATAATGTTGTTCCAGAGATTCCGAACGGTGTGAACGCTCTCCTTTTTGGCGCGCTCGTATTCGATTTCTGCTTTGCGGACCTCTTCCTGTGCGGCATCAAGTCCTTCAGGAATCTCACCGAATTGCGCGAGGAGCATACTCGCCTGTGCGCGGGTGAGATAATCTCTTTCGTCGAGGTCCCCGTCTTTTTGGCGTTGATATTCCCCGGTGAGTCCCACCTGTGGTAGGTAGACGGCTTTGGACACACGAAGATTTGCCTTGGCGCGTTCTACCACTTTCTCCGCTTTTTTCACCGTTTCATTGTTCTGTAAAGCGAGTTCTATTGCGCGTGCTGGCTGAAGTGAGACGAGTCGCTGCGCCGAAACGGCACCCGCAATACTCAAAATTAGACATACTGCCAGTGCCGTCAACTTTTTGCTCATTACGATCTCCATATATTGGCTATCGGCTATCAGCTGTCAGCCGTCGGTAAGAGGTCTTTGTAGTAGGGAAAACGTTCGGAACTGCCACAGAACCACTACTGACTACTAACTGCTGACAACCATTTCTCTAACGTCGGCTGATGCGGATTGTGACGATGACAATCGCAATCATAAGGAGTATCAACGCCCCGAAGAGTAGTGTCGTCACCGACATTTGCGTCTTTGATTCAACTTGCACCGTGATTGAACGGTCGCGCGCCTCAAACTTCCTGTTATCGACAGTGACTTCAGAGTTCAACTTTGCCTGATATTCACCGACACCGATGTCCGCAGGTGGACTCAGTGTGAGTTGTATCTCTTTTTCTTCATTCCGTCCAAGTGAACCGATGACTTCCGGCACAACCGTATATTTCCAATCCGTGTTGACATCGACGATCATACGGATATCCACGAGGTCGCGAGTGCCGATGTTCTTTAGCGTCGCTGTCATGTTGACCTCTTCACCTATCTTGATAGTTTGGAATGCATTCGGTACGAACACCTCAATCTCTGGGACACCTTTTGGGATGAGTTCAAACCGCTCAACACCACCTTGGATGCCTGCAATTCTATCGGCAGATAAATCCAATCGGTTGTTGACACCGCCGAGTTCGTCTGCCTCGGTTTCGTCAATGACAGCGACGTAGAATTCAAGTGTGCTGTCGAGATAGGAGGCATCCAATTCTTCTGGCAGATAGACAATCAGAGAAAGATTCCGTTTCGATTGTTCCTGCGTGAACTTCACCTGAGACTGCCGAGACTTCGTCTCTGGGTCTTGGAACTCAAAAGAGAGACGGTTGAGTAGGTTGATAACACGGAGTTGGAACGTGTTTTCCGTTTCTGCCAGTCGATCGAGTGTTAAATCGTAAGTGACGCTGCTCCCTAAGTTTCCCTCCTGCGAGAAGCGTAGCGAGCTGACGTTTACGACATCAAGAGCAGACTCTTTTTGCAGATAGATGAGTCGTATATCGGCTTCAGGTAGTTCGGGGTACTTTAGCGATACTTTCAGGCTCTCGACGTCTTTCTGGAGTTGGAACGTCAATTCCACGGTTTCATTGTAGCCGAGCACCTGAATCTTTTCTTCGTACGGTTTGACGATGTTTGTATCGTCGGTGACATCGAGTAAAGAGACATAAATGCTGCGGATCTCATTTGCCGCTGCGATTTCTTGAGGCGTAGCATTGCTTGGCATCGCTTCTGTTGTGGAGGTGTTCTTCAACTGGATCGTCACCATCATCTGGTTCTCAAGACGAAACTTCTTCGCACTCAGGATAGAGATGTGGCGCGTATCCTCCTCCAGATGGATTTTTTTCGGATATGGCTTATCAAGGTATTGGAGATAAACAGTAAGGCTATCGACATTCCGTCGGAGTTCAAAATCGAGCGTTTTTTCCTGTCCATCTTTTAGTGTTGGAATACGGTATTCGTACGGAAATCCGATAATAGCATCCGTTTCGTCTCTAATGGAGACATAGACGTTGTTAACCTCTTGTGCGGTGTTCGTGTCTATTTCTTCAGTCTCACCCCTTATTGCGCCGTAGGTAAGAACAACTTCCAAACGCCGTCGGTCGCCCTGCTTATAACGTCGTGCGGAAACAACGGAGATATACGGATCTTCCTGTTTGAGGTGAATATTCTTCCCTTCAGTCTCACCGGAGTATGTCAACTCTACGACGACATCTCGTACATCCTCTTTTATGAGTTCAAACTCCAAGGTAATGGATTCACCCTCTTTGAGCGTCTCAATACGGCGTTCATAAGGTTCGGCGATAATTGCCCCGCTTGCTCCATAACTTTCCTGCTCTTTAACCGACACGAAGATGTCGTCGATCTGTGCACTGATGATAATTTCTCTTCCGAGTACTTTGGAACTCTCAACGAGTATGACAGGCGATGAACTGTTCCGCAACGTGATTGAGAAAGTCTCTTTGCCATCGGCAGATTCATACAAGTTTGTGTTTTCGACGGTGATGTGCCATTCATCTTTGAGTGAGTCGAGTTCCACCTGTTGGAGGGTCAGTTTAGCTTGTTCGTATTCGGAGACAGCGAGGTCGTAATCCTCCTCAGCTTTGTTGACTTCGGAGACGGTGACGATATTGTTTGCCTCCATCATCATCGCCTTGAGGTGTTCAAGTTCAACTAATTTTTTCTGCATTAGTTGTTCTTTGAGTTCCATGTTCAAGCGTTCGGTTTCTATGAGGATTTGGCGGCTCTGTTCTTCCTTAGTTTTCGGACTGTTATCATTGATAGGTGGAGGTTCTTCGGATTGTGCTACCGATGAAATGGGCAGCATTATCCATAGCGTGCTCATAAAAGCCAGCACGAACGCCAAAAACTGGAAGGTTGGAAGATTGGCGGATTGGAAGTGTGTTGCTTCCGTTCTTCCTTCCAACCGGTTTCCATTCTTCCATCTTTTCTTCCATACTTCCATTGTTGATTTCACCCTTCTATTTTACTCCGTTGCGTCTTCCTCGGGTTCGTATCCAGCAACGTAGTGTAGGTATAACGCCTCAAGGTCTTCATCGAGAATCTCGTCGCGCGTTAGTTCCCGCTCCAGATTGCCTTGCACGAGGATGCCGATTCTGTCGGCGATTTCCTTCGCACGGAAGATGTCATGTGTGGACATGAAGATGGCTTTCCCTTCTTCTTTTAACTCACGGAGCAGATTCAGGAAATCGGCACCGCCCTTCGGGTCCAGACCTGAGGTAGGTTCATCGAGCAGGACGGCTTGTGCGTTCTTCATAATCGCAATGGCGATACCCAAACGTTGCCGCATCCCTTTGGAGAACGTCTTGACGCGTCGCGTAAACGCCTCCTCAGGTAGACCGACGCGTCCGAGGGTGGCGTCCAACTCCTCATTGGATACCTTCTTGCGTCCACCAAGCTTCGCGAAAAAGGACAGGTTTTGCCGTGCCGTGAAGTTGCGATAGAGTTCGACGTTCTCGGAAACGTAAGCGAGGTGCTTTTTCGCCTCTAACGGGAACTTTGGAATCTCGATGTCGTCGACGAGTGCAGTGCCGCTTGTGGGTTCGATGAAGTTCAGGAGCATGGAAATGGTTGTACTTTTCCCCGCACCGTTTGCGCCGAGGACGACATAGATTTCGCCATCGTCTACTTTCAGGTTCAATTCGTTAACGGCTAAAACGCTTTCGTTATAGACTTTCGTGAGATCACGGGTTTCTAACATCGGGTTTCTCCTATGGTTGATTCTGTTCTGAATTTATGATACCAGAAATCTACGGCTGTTTTCAAGTGAGACTTATACTATTTCGTTGCTAATACGTTTGCGAAGTGCTTCAGCAAAAGCGTGTAACGCAGTTAGGGTGTCTTCTTTCTCATCGGTCTGATCCGTTAGGAGGAGATGCCGATTTTTTGGTGCGTTCCAAAGTTTTTTGGGCACTCTCAATCTGATCTATGGCGCGTTCAATTTCCTTCTGACTGCGTTCAATAGCATGTTCAACTTCTTTTTTTACATACTCAAAGTGCTGTGAGTTGACTTCTTTGTGAGTATGTTCAAGTTGTCGTTTACTGTGTTCGATTTGAGCCTTGGCGCGTTCAACTTCTTCCTTACTGCGTTCAATAGCGCGTTCAACTTCTTCCTTAACATGCTCAAGTTGTTGTGAGTGCACCTCTTTCAGGGCGCGTTCAAGTTGTTGTTTACTGTGTTCGATCTGAGCCTTGGCACGTTCAACTTCTTTCTTGCTGTGTTCAATCTCTTTCATAGGGTTCCAAATATTTTTCGCGTGATCGGTTACTAACTTATTGATATAAGCCTCTTTATGGGTTTCCCAATCACTTGTTGGTGGGAGGTCAAAGATCTCAAACTGCCGTAGCTTTGGATTGTCTTTGAGAAGTGCGAAAGTGTGTCGCTTTAGCAAATATTTCGTGTAGTCATTGAAATTATTTATGGTGATGCCTCTGTCCAAAAGCATCTGAAGCCATTCTGCCCGTGGATATCTTGCATCTATCTCGAGCATTGTGAGTTTACTCCTATAGCTTTCGATTTTTATGCCAGCAACCTTACGAAATGCACTTACTTCGGTCTTTAAATGCCCACTATTGTAATCGTCATCGAACACCTTCATCAGTTCCTGCGCGTTTTGAGTGCCGTTATACCCAGTAGAACTGGGCGGTGAGGTCCATTTGAATTCGCTGGATTCGCGGAACCTTTTAGAACTGAGTGGTGATGACTGTTTAAATTCGGTTTCGTTAGACACGCTTAAATCCGTATTTGATGATCCACTTTTGTAACTTTGGGAGTGTGTGTAGTTACAACCTACCAGAAAAATAGCAAGTCCCAAAACTGTGAAGAGTGTGAGTAGAGCGTCTGCATTGTGAAATGTGCTTTTCATTATTTGGATTTCCTTTGTTAGTGTAACCTGAGAGAGGTTATATCACTTCATTCTATTTTTTTAGGTCTAACGACTCAAAAAGTATCGACTTATATTGTAAAGACGCGTTTTAAGGGTGGAGAGGTTGCATATTTTTGAGAATACCTTTCTCCGATGTTAAACCTCGGCGCGTAGGAAAACTATGAATGCCCCCGAAAGAAATACTCCGAGCAGTAAAACGAGTAACAGCAGATCCAAGGTCGCAGTATTGAACGTGTCGCTAAAGGTAACTTTATCCTCAAATTCCGGTATCGCTTCACTCGCAATCGGCTTCTCAGACATACCTTTAGGGATACCGATGAGGTGGCGACTTTGGATGTCTGCTCTATCGGTTTCGACGATGAATTCTCGAAATTGCTTTATGTAGCGATGCACATGTTCTAAGAATTGCAAGTGCCGATTAAAGCCTGTGCCTGCCATGGATTCGAGTGCGTATTGAACGATAGCTGCTGGCGAGAACCGGGTTATATCCCTTGCGCGTTGGACTTGCGCAATTTGTGCGTCTAAATGCTGGCGGTTAAAGCGTTCTCGGATTTCTACATCTTTATTAATATATTCTGCTTTGAGTGCCATTTCTTCATCACCTTCTGTCTCCCATGCCTCCTGCATTTTTCTTGCAGCTGCCATTGCCTCTTCCGGCGACGTTTCAAAAAGTTTCTCAAGTTCACTCATGCTTAGCAGATTAGGACTCTTTTTTTCTTTAATTGTTTGCATTCGATCGTCAAAGTCTGTGCTAATCTGTCTAAGGGCTGCGTCTTTTGAGGCGTCAAATTGATCGTCTGTTTGGACGGGTGTCATCCATTTCGTGGAGAGAATTCCGAGCGTCGATGGCATAAAAACTACGGTTGCGACCCAAATCAGCAATAAGATGACGAGACTTACTCGAGGCTCTCGCGTGCCAGCAGAAACCATCAGTCCTAATCCAATGAAGATACCTGCGTAGCTTGTAGCAATCAGCAAAATCAATCCCAAACGTCCCCAGTCGGCTCCACTGAGTTGTGTCCAACTGTCGGTGGAAATCACTGCCAGATTCAGCAAAACGGCGAAAATGAAAGGAATTAGCACAGTTATTAAAGTGCCTAAGAATTTACCGATTAACAAGGTAGGTCGCGAAATCGGATTCGCCAGACACAACCGCAATGTCCCTTGTTCTCGCTCACCAGAAAGTGCGTCAAAGGTAAATAAGAGCGGAATAAAGGAGAGCAGATAGGTGATAATAAATACCCAATCTATTTTGGTTGCTTGCGGACGAAAATCTTTCGCATCTGGATTCACGGATCCGTAGCTTAGCCACCAGTTGCTTTTTACCCTGCCACCTATACCTGATTTGGACCAAGACCCCTCATTGTAGGTGCGTCTTGGCAAGTAAGCTTCGCCGCCGTCTGCGATGAAGGAGAGCGAGGACGGACGTTTGTAAAGGCGTCCGGGACCTTTTTCCGCCAGAGAATACAACTGTGTCCGGGATTTCAACTCATTGGAGGTGTTGGTAACGTCCTCGGAGTAATCACGGACCCTGTCTTGGTGCGTCTGAAGATGTACCACAGCGTTGGTAACCATCAAGGCGGAAAGTATTAAAAACGTTAGGATGAAGCGCAGGCTATTGATGTGGTCAAAGAGTTCTCGTTTGATGATATGCCAAATCATTGGGTTCTCCTCTCAGAAGTTGCCTGTCCAGTTAAACTTCAATTTTGGTAAAAAACAGGAATATCACTGTGAACAGCGCGAGATTGGTGAGTAGCAGTAAAAGTAGTTCGGGGAGCGCTCGCGTTGCGTTTTCCCAAGCATTCGCTGGCGCGAAGCGAAACTGAGGCAAATCCCACCAGTCTACTGTGCCTTGATCAGAGGCGAACCATTGTCGACTGCCAAATGCTTTTTTATCATGGAGGTAGTTAATAGTGGTCCGGCGATAATCCTGAACTGCCCGCACAAAATCAGACATACCTTCTAAGTCGGTACCTGCCCAAGCGGAAGTTGCAAATGTATACAGACCTGCTGGACTGAGTTTCATCAAACGTTCATCCCATGTTGCTTTTCGGAGAGATGTGTTGTCTAAATTCTTTTTTCGTATCAAAGCGGTTTGTTCCGCTAAGCGGATGTACAGAGTTTCCATGGTTTCGTTATATTTTTGAAGGTGAGGAACTAACGGCTCTGATTCCTTTTGTACTTTGGCGTTAATCTGTCGTCGCCTATCTCCCCAGCTACTACTCCAGTCAGAATAACTCAAGTTAAAACGCGGGGACTCTCCCTCAAGCGGACTGTTTGCTATGAATTGGCGTTCTTCTCTGTCGACCTCTTCCCAAATCTGCTCAACTTGTTGGTTGGTGGATGATCTTTCGGCGCTTGTATCGCCGACCGGATTGATGGAAAATCGACTCCAGTTCGGATACACAAGCACCAGAGCTACCCACAGGAACATACAGATCATTAGTGATGTAGCAGTGCGGCGCGTTATCGTAGAAACCACCAACCCAATTAGGTAGAATACGGACAGGTAGGTGCTTGTTGTCAGAACTATCCCGCCGATCCGGAGAAAATTCTCTCCGCTCAGGTAAATAGTGCTGTTAAGAGATAACAGGATAAGCACCAGTATCAGACTCATCAGCACGGGGAGTAACAGGCAGAGCATGGCACCGATGTATTTGGCGAACAAGATAGAACCTCTTCGCACTGGGTGTGAGATGACCAGTCTCAAGGTGCCGCTTTCCCAGTCTCCCGAAATTGCATCGTAGGCGAAAAGCAGTGCCATCAGACTCAGAACGACTTGAAAGATAAGGACGAGATCTATCTTTGTAAAGAGGTTGAGAAATGGGTTTTCGAGACCGCGTGCCGAACCGGACGAAATCATCGGAACGGAACCGTGATAAATTTCAAAGGTGCTTCCCAATCGCTTATCTAATCCTGAACTAAAAACGCTTAAAGGATTCGGAGGACGTTCAACAAACAGTTTTAAAAAGGAATAGGTTTTCGCTTCCTGAATTTTCTGGCGGTGAACATTTTCTTGGTGGTTATATCTTGCTAATCGCTGTTCGTAGTCTTCAAGAAGGACAACAGCATTGGCGACAACGAGTAGAAGGGTAATCACAACGGCAGCGAGGAACCGGGCACTCATCAAATGTCCCAGAATCTCTTGGCGGATAAGGTTCCGTAACATGACGCCTCCTTGGAAGTTTATGGTTTGTCTATTGGAGACACTTCAGGCAAAAAGAATAGTGAAAACTGTGACGGATAGAGAGACAGCGAAATTTTGCCATCAGTAGCCCGCGCAGCAAAAAGATAAGTCAAATATCCGGTCTATATCTTTAATGACACCTTTTGAGGGCAAAAAGGGTGCATGTTTTTTCTATTAATACTGGGTTCCAGTTGTAAGAGGCATCGCAGGTAGTTTCGCTATTGATGGTATGTGGACTTATATATTGTCTCAGATATCCAACCTGAAGAATTTCAAAAAGGCTATGGTTGTCAGTGCCATTGCTAAGAAACAGAGCAGGAGTAGATCTACTACGGAATGCCGTAGGGTTTCAGATAAGGATATGTCCGCCATCTCTGGGGCAGGTGTGATTTTCTTTTGTTCTGATTTACCTGTTACAAATTGTGCAAGCGTTTGGAAGTCATCGTCTACAATGTTTCTGAAATATTCGTCTTCAAGTTGGGCGTAGTAACGGGTGCCCGTTTGGAAATAGGTGTTCCTTTTTATTTTCCCAGTTTCTGATAGGTTCATAGCGAGATAAATGAGCGAAGATGTGGGTGTGATTCGGGAAAGGGTTTCTCCGACTGATTCTTGTCGTTCTCTTTCACGCTGATAGTCGCGATCTACTTTTTCGACTTGTTCCTGAAATTTCTGACTGTACTCAGCATCAATGGGTTCCCTAAGCTTGTTAACTTTTTTTACCGTTTCCTTATCGAGGTTAATCGATGCCCCTAAGGTTCCTATTATCTTTTCGCCAAGCACTTTTTCCTTTTCTGTATTAAGGTTGTCACGGATTGCAGTTTTTTCCATATAAACGCTCTGTATACCGCGTGTTGGTGCAATGAGTTTGGCGGTAAGGAACCCGACGCGTGGGGAAATTAGGACAGCGAGCACCCAGACTGTAAAAGCGACAATGAGTGCTGTCTTGGAACTATCGAGATAGGTGGAAATTACTGTCCCTATTCCAAAAAATACGCCGATGTAAAGTAACGAAATTAGCGTCAAACCGAACACACGTAGGAGAATGTCAGGCTCACCTAAAGGAAACCCTTGGGAGACAAGTAGAAGCAAGCCTAATAGGAACGATACGAGGAATGGCACGACGAAGACAATGTATCCACCGATCAGTTTGCTCCATAAGAAGAGATCGCGAGGGAGTGCGTTTGCCAAGGTAATTCGGAGTGTTCCGGCTTCTCTTTCGCCTGCGACGGCATCAAAGGTAAACAGTAGTGCGAGCAGACTGAAGACAGTGCTGACGATGAACAGGAAATCAAGATTTCCCAGAGCGGAAGTGAGAGGGGCTTCTGCCAGTGCTGTTGACCCTTGCTTTACACCGTTGCGTGTCATTCCGAGATAACTCGGCAGTGATTCTTCTAAACCTTTTGCGAACACACTCAAAGGACTTGGCTCAAGAAAAAGTTTGGAAACTTCCATATTTGGATGCGGACTATCCGGCGGTTTTTCTTCGGTTTCTGCGTTTGATAGTTTGACGGACTCTTGGTAATTTACTTGGTTTTGGAGGTAATTGCGATAATTGATATGCAGGGTGAGCGGTACGAGCAAGAGACACATCAAAAGCAGTGCTACGAACCGGATACTAAGGATATGATGCATAATCTCTTTCTGAATTAGCGTCATTAACATGTTGAGTTTCCTTTATCCTTTGAGTTGATTTGTATAATCTCTTCCAGTAGGAACTGTTCTTAGCATGTACTACAAATGACAATAAGAAAAGTTGCATCTTTTAGGGTTTTTTGCTGAATTTCGGGGATGGATCTCGCTGTGGCACAAGTGATTTGTTAGGGAGTTTGTTGTTCTCACTTATCGGTGGTATGGAATTGCCTCAAATATCTATCCTGAGGAATTTCAGGAACGACACGGTGGTTAACACGACTGCGAAGAAAAAGAGTAGCAGAACATCCGGGACCGATTGACGGGATGTTTCCGTTAAGGTTGTTGTTTCCAAAGGTGGCGGTTGTGTGATTTGAACAATATCGCTTGAAGTATAAGATCTGTGTGAGACGTGGTCTTTGATTTTACTGAACAAATCTGTATGAAGCATATCATAATAGCGATCGCCCGTTTGAAAGTAGGTGCTTCTTTTTGCCTTTCCGGTGTCTGTCAGGTTTGTGACGAGGTAAATTAACGAAGATGTTGGCGTGAGTCGGGAAAGCGTCTCCCCTACTTGTTCTTGTCGTTCTGTTTCACGCATGTAATCTCGATCAAGTTTAGTAATGTGGTCTTGGAATTTCAATCGATATTTCTCTTTGAAAGGTTCCATGCGTTTGTCAAGTAGTTTCGCATTTTCCGTATCTATTATGATCCGACCGAGCTCATCTGGGGGAATCTCCATAGTAAATTTCATTTTATGTTCTTCGAGTTCCGCATCGAAATCCTCGCGTACGGCTTGCTTTTCCATATAGACGCTCTGCGGGGTGCGTGTTGGAGCGATGATCTTCGCTGCAAGAAAGCCGATACGTGGTGTAATTAACACGGCGAACACCCAGACGCTGAAAGCGACAATGAGTGCGGTTTTTGTACTGTCCAAGTAGGTTGAAATTACTGTCCCTATTGCAAAAAACACCCCGATGTAGAGGAGTGAGACAGCCGTCAGACTGAGGACTCGTGGAAAAATGTCAGGTTCGCCTAAGGGAAAACCTTGCCAGACAAGTAAAAGTAAACCGAAGAGAAACGATACCAAGAATGGGGCAACGAATACAATGTATCCGCCAATCAGTTTACTCCACAGGAATAGATCACGCGGTAAGGAATTTGCTAAGGTAATTCGCAATGTGCCAGCTTCTCTCTCTCCAGCAACGGCATCAAATGTGAACAGCAGTGCAAGCAGGCTGAAGACTGTACCGACGACAAATAGAAAATCAAGGTGTCCCAAAAGATTGGAAAGGGAAGTTGACAAAGCAGGTGGACCTTGCGTAACCCCATTGCGTGTCATCCCAAGGTAACTCGGCAGCGTGTCCCCTAATCCGTTTGCGAATACGCTCAGCGGGGTCGGTTTGAGGAAAAGTTTGGATACCTCAACCTCTGGTTCCAGTGGCATCTTTGGGTTTACTGTGGTTTCTTCAATGTTCGCTAATTTGATAGCTTCTTGATAGTCAATGAGATTTTGACGATAGTTTTGATAATTAATGGAAAGGGTAAGCGGGATGAGCAATAGGCACATCAAAAGGAGCGCGACGAACCGGACGCTCATGATATGATGCAGGATCTCTTTTTGAATTAACGTTCGTAGCATGTTATCACCATGTCTTTTTTCTCAGGTTTCAACAACACTTGCAGCGTTGATTAGTGCGCGTCCTGACCTATGCCCGAACTGAATGTTAACCTGTTACTCTTTGGACTGAACTAATTTCTTAATACTTTGCGAAAGGTGTTGTAGATCGAGGTCTATAAACACATCTTTGACAATTAGTTCCTGATTTAAAAGGATCGTTGTAAGTTGGGTTTGAGGTTTGGATATTTCTCTATTGAGAAACGCCTGTATCTGGTCGTTTTTACCTATCCAAGTTAGCATAGAAAGTTGATATTTTTCCTTGAGTTCTTCAATCGCCTTTACGGAAT
The DNA here is from genome assembly GCA_958295815.1 of Candidatus Poribacteria bacterium. Taxonomy (GTDB): domain Bacteria; phylum Poribacteria; class WGA-4E; order WGA-4E; family WGA-3G; genus WGA-3G. The sequence goes on from OY282374.1 coordinate 5,047,960, forward strand.
CATTGGTGCTGATGTTGACTACTTGCAATTGGGTAGTATAGTTTTCGAGCAGCTTCTCTAAGTGTTGTAACTTTGGTCCGTAGGTGGTAGGGTCTGCTGGAAAAAGGTTGACAAGGACGAACTTGCCGCGGAGGGTCTCCAATTTGACAGATTTTCCTGACAGATCGGTCAGTGCTATATCTGGCATTGGTTTGCCTAATAAATATGCCAATTCCTCTCGGTTTGTAACGGGAAGCGATGCCTGTGTTAGTTGCTTGAGCAGTGCTTTTCCCTCTAGTGATTCCAGAAACGCTTCACCCAATTGTTCTTTGAGTTGGGCGTGTAAGTTTCCGGATCCGTTAGGTCGCAGGACGGTAGTGCTGCTCATCTCATTACGGCTATTGGGTGGTGTCTCTTCTATTTGCTTCCTGACTTCCGTAGGTAGGTCTGCCAATGAACTGGGTTGTATGGAAATGCGACTCACAATTCTTGCTGTGGTGTTATAAATGTTTCTTTGGGGTCCATTTCGATAGAGTTTCCCGCTGACGCTTAGGTTGAGAAGATGATGTTGGCAACGCACTATGGGTAGCATATCCCCTTCATATCTTAATAGAATTTCCTGTGCTTCTTTCTGTCCAGGTCGAAGTTCATAGAGATAACTACACTGCAGCATCGGATCTGCTGCGCCTTCAGTTAGAACTCCGGGTACTCCGGTTGTTAGATCTGCTGGGCAAAGGAGGACATCTTTTTTCAAGTATTGCGGAGAAAGTTCGGAGAGCCATTGCGGTTCTCCGTCTGCGTCAGCACGGTAGTTTTCGAGTGCGAGTTTTATTTTTCTTAGATTTTCCCTACATGTCTGAATTTCTGTAGAATTGTCAGCAGTTTGGTGTTCTGAGTGCGAGGCTAACTCGTATGGATAGGCATCTGCCAAGAGGGCACGATTCAGGCGAACTAGGGCGTTCCCGCTTTGTGGCTCTTGAGCAATGAGTGATTGGGTCTGTTCACTGAGTTCAATATCGGAGAAACTTTGGGCATCATAAAGCGAGGCGTCTTGGATCAGTCGATTCAAGTCTGTAAGGAGTGCTTTCTGAAGCATGGGAGATGGGCTGTTTATGCCGTCATATTCACTGATCAATTGTTGTGTTTTGTCGGACAATTGTACAGTTATAGATTTGGATACTGTGGCACGTGTGTCTTGGAGTTTCACCGCCAAACTGCCTGGGTCTTTAATGTCTTCTGGATAAAACAGTGGTGGATTTCCAGCTGCAAATGGGACTAAGCTCAGACTCAGTAGAGTTACAAGTAGAGGTATCACGGTTCTGAAAGGTAGAAAAAATTTGGAATCGCAAGTTTTTGATTGTAAGGTTCTTGTTGTCATATTTAAAATCTCCCTTTGTTCAATCTCCTATTTTCATTTTTCCCCACACTGTAGTTAGTAACTGTGGTTGTGGCGAAACTGGTAAGGCGAATTCTGGATCGAACCAATCCGCGCCGATGTTATCACCTTGACGCGTGAGTTGTTCCGAGATGCCTACATCCAAATCGATTTTGAAGAGGTGTACAGTGTTGCGGATCAGTTTTTCGTAAACGAGTTCGTCTCCGTGCGGTGCCCATATAGGGTGGGACGTTGCCCCGTTATCTGCATCAACAATCTGTTTGAGATCGCTACCATCGCGATTTACAATATAGACAGACTCGGTGTCCTCTATATTTTTACCCGCTGGGAGATCTACAGCGTCCAGATCTATCCAAGAAAAGGCTATCTTAGCACTATTGGGTGCCCATGAGGGACCAAACATGAAGATCTTTCCTGGGATGAGTATTTCTTTATTGTTGGTTTGTAGATTAATAATCTGAATCTTGGGATTTTCGACCTGGAGTACGCCTTCAGCAGGAAGAAGAAACTTTTCATCGGCAACGTAGGCTATCTCAGAACCCTTAGGTGACCACACGGGCCACAAACCACTTGCAAGTTTCTCTTCGTTTTTCCCATCGCTTGAGGCGGTGTAGATAGACAGTTTGTCAAGTCGGTGATAAGCAAACTGTTTCCCGTCAGGTGCCCAGGTAGGGTGTTGTCTACCGACTAATTTTTGGAATACTTTACGTGCATTCGTCCCATCTGCGTTCATAAGATAGAGATCGCTTGTTCCGTGTCGGTTGGAGACGAAAAGAATTTGTTCACCTGTCGGCGACCAGACAGGATTGTAATCGACTGCACGATGTTGGCTCAAATTTACCTGTTCGGATCCATCCGGGTTCATGGTGTAAATTTCGAAGTTGCCATCGCGGTTTGATGTAAATGCAATTTTGGCAGTCGCTGGAGCTCTTGCAAAAGCAGCGGAGAGGATGCTGAAAGCAAATAGACCACTGAGTGCATAAAAAATGAGTTTCATGCTATATTTTTTTCTAAAGTTTTCGGTTAAGTGGACAGTTCGCGACGCTATGGTATTGTTTGTTTATACACCATCTGTCCAGAAAAGTTTCAAGAGGCGATCTATCTAATAGATTGGGCGAAAAGCATGGACGATTTATAGGATATTCTTGCTTGGGTAAAGTTGCAAAAAATGATTTGTGTAAAAACCGTGGTGCTAAGTACCTAACAGATCGGTCTTGTATTCCTCGACAATTGCCTGCAAGAGGGATTCAGGAATATCGTCCAACTGTGATGCTAATTCCTCTTCGACGTTAACCATCAGGCTGTGGTCGAAGGTTTCGCGTTCGGCACAGGGATCGAGGTATTCGCCGTGTGCTTCCAGTAAAACTTCCAAGCGTGCTGGGGTTAGACCTTCGGAGATGCCGTGCAGACCCCAGGCAGTGCCTCGGTAGCCTCTTTCGTAGTCGTCACCGAGGTGCTTCTGTAGGATTTCTTCTCTTTCTGTGCCTTGGGCACCGCTGTTTTCAAGTTCTTCTGCAGCAGCGATTGCCCGCGGATCGAGTTCCACTTGGAACGCAGTAGATGCGTCTGCTGCTGGGACAGGATAGATTTTGTAGATTTCCATTTTTTATTTAATCCTATAGGAAACACAAACTAACAGTTTGTGGTACAACGTAAACATGTAGAAGTATTTACAACACATCTCATAAAAAAGGGCGGTCCTAAAGAATAAGAGCCGCCCATCTTCTCTACGTTTGGAAAAGGTTGCTATACGACTGCGGAGAGTCCACCGTCAATATTGATAGCAGTTCCGGTAATAAAGGATGCGCATTCTGAAACGAGGAATGCAACGAGGTTTCCTACTTCGTCGGGTTCACCGAGACGTCCAAGTGGGTGCTCGGCACCGCGTTCCTCCCAATATTCCTCAATTGTACCTGGTGAACCGGCTGCTTTCCAGGCGCGTTCTCCTTGTGCACTTTTGATTGAGGTGAGGCATACCGTGTTAACCAAGATTTTGTGAGGTAGGAGTTCTTTAGAAAGTGCCTTCGTCAGAGCGATACCGGCGGCTCGGCTCACCGAGGTCGGACAGGAACCTGCGCTGGGTTGTTTGCCACCGGGATGGGTGATGTTGATAATTCTGCCGCTGCCGTTGTTTTTCATGTGTGGGATCACCAATCGCGCGCAGCGGATGGCTCCCATCAATTTGAGATCTAAATCCTCGTACCACGCTTGGTCGCTCATAGTTTCAAAGTCACCACCTGCTGACCTACCAGCGTTATTTACCAGAATATCAATCTTTCCGTAATGCGCTGCCGTTTGTCCAATAAAATTCTCCAACGTTCCCGGGACCGTTACATCTGCAGGAATAGCGAGGACTTCACCGCCGGTTTGTGTGCGAATCTCTTCAGCAGCGTCCTCCAAAATCATTTCGCGTCTTCCACAAATTGCAACTTTCGCGCTTTCTTCACACAGACGGAGTGCAATACCTTTGCCTATTCCTTCACTTCCGCCGGTGATGACGGCAACTTTTCCAGTTAATCCGAGTTCCATAATTCCCTCCTGTGATTTTATACATATTGATGCCTGCTGCAACTCTACTGTATCAGCGAAGAGATTGCTTCCGGCACTGTTTTTAGTACATCGCTTGCGATGAGTCCATGCCTTCCCAATTTCTCCGAAGTAATGTCACCGGCTAAACCGTGGACATAGACCCCAAGTGCAGCTGCGCTTTCACTTGAGACGCCTTGTGCCATCAATCCTGCGATTATGCCCGTTAGTAAATCGCCCATGCCACCTGTCGCCATGCCAGGGTTTCCAGTGGAGTTGATCCACACGTTTCCGTTTGGAGTTCCAGTAACAGTGGGCGCACCTTTAAATACGAGCGTCACACCGTGTTCATTTGCAAATTGTTGTGCAGTGCTAATCCTGTCTGTTTCTAATGTAGGAATTGGGGTATCCGCTAACCGAGCCATCTCGCCGGGGTGCGGTGTGAGTACTGTCTCTCTGTCCAGTAGTGAGATGATTTCTCTGTCTTGTGCTAAGGCGTTCAATCCATCTGCATCGATGACCATCCGTAAACCAAGTTCCTGCTTCTGATTCTCGCGAACCAGTTGATGAACGAGTGCCACTGTCTCTGGATTCTGGGAAAGCCCGGGACCAATCGCAAGAACCGATTTTGTCCTTTCTGCGAATTCGAGGATAGTTGAGGTTGCTGACGGTGTCAAACTTCCGGCGTCGATTTCTGGGAGTGGCAAGGTCATTACCTCAGGCAAAAGCCCCTCTAAAATTGAGTTGAGATGCTTCGGTATGGCGAGTGTTACTAACCCCGCACCGGCACGCAAAGCAGCCTCACTTGCGAGTGCTGCTGCGCCTGTCATACCTGTCGAACCAGCAACAACGAAAACCCGTCCGTAGGTCCCTTTGTGAGAGGCTGATGGACGCGGCGGCATCCATTCTGCCGCTTGTGTTGTCGTTGTCCAGTGGACCTTAATATTTTGCGCGTCTATGACCTGTTCTGGGAAACCGATGTCAGCAACTTCCAGTTTACCAGCGAGTTCGGTACCCGGATGGATTAACAGCCCTCTTTTGGGTAAGCCTATAGTTACCGTTCTATCTGCTAGCACACAGGTACCGAGTGGATTCCCTGTGTCTGCATCCAGACCGGAAGGCAGATCAACAGAGAGAATTGGTATGGGAAGACTATTAATGGCGTTGATTATGGTGGCGATTGGATCGCGCACCTCGCCGCGCAGCCCTGTGCCAAGGATGGCATCTACAAGGAGTTCACAACTCGCAATGTGATTTGAAAAGACACATTTTTCAGATTTGGGTGCTGTGTCTGTCAGAATTTCTGTGATCGACAACTTCAGGTTTTTCGCAATTTGGAGGTTGATGTGTGCCTCACCGGTGAAGTTGTCTGGTGGGGAGACCAAGAAGAGATGCACGTCGTATCCTGTGTGGGCGAGTTGACGTGCGATAACTATTCCATCACCGCCGTTATTGCCTTTTCCAGCAAAGATACCGATGCGTTTGCATGTTGGGTAATGTTGTTCAATCGCACGGACAATGGCACTCCCAGCTGTTTCCATGAGAACGATACCGGGAATGCCGATGCCTTCGATAGTGTCCTGATCAATCTGGCGCATTTCCGCTGCAGTCACGACTTTCATGTTTTTCGTCCTCGCGCCAGCGGAAAACAACGGGAGGCTTCCGTTGTTTTCCTACTGCTGACATTTTTCATGCGGCGTCGTGCTGCAGTTTGTCAGCAAGCACTAACAAGTGTGCTTCTATCTGGTGGGCTGCCTGTTCTAAGCTTTCATTTTCTATCTGTACTTCTTGAACCCTTTCGTCTTGATGGGTTTGGAGGCAGAAGTTTAGGTTTGTGCGGAGGTCGAACAGGCTCTGTTGAATGTGATCTTGGAAGGTCCCGTCCGGGTACATCCATCGTCTGCCGCGAGTCTGTCGTAAATTGAAATGGCAGTGTCCGTTATCGCCGCCGAAGCAGTCGAAACGCATAATCTCATCGTCGTAAACATATAAAGAAGCCGCGGGACCGCGTCCACCGGCATCGTCGCGCCAATATGCCTGTAGCCGAACGTTATCCTGAATCGGATATTCGACCAGATCGTGCTTTTCATTCGCCATCTGTAGCCCCTCCTTGGGTATTTTTGTGGGGTTTGAAAAACCTCACCTACAGTAGTCGGTTAAAAAGTGACTTGCCAAATGTATCTTGACAGTCAACCAAATTTGCGTTAAAGTATAGCAAACTCAAGAATAGAAGTCAACATCTAACCTATAATTTTCTATCATTTGCAAAGAAGTGGAGCAACAACGTGCATATTTCCATTGCTGATGCGCGACAGCTTGCTGAGTCCTTTTTGATTAAGAGTGGGCTATCGTCGACTGATGCTGGCGTTATTGCGGATATTCTCTTGGAAGCGGAGCTCCGCGGGCGTAAGACACACGGATTTATCCGCTTGCCCGGCATTAAAAGCCGTTATGAACAGGGCGAACGGACTGACATCGAGATTGATAAAGAGGACGGACAGTGCCTCCGGATTAACGGGGGAAACCAGCCGGGTTATTTGGTTGCCTACCGAGTAATGGAGATTGCTATTGAACGCTCAAAACAGACCGGAGCGAGCATTGTCGGCGTTTACAATACATCGCATTGTGGTATGGCAGGATACTATGTCGATATGGCGCGAAAGGCGGATATTATTGGGCTGCTCTTTGCTGATTGTTTACCACGAATTACCCCGGAAGGCGGAACTGAGGCTATTTTAGGTACGAATCCACTTGCCGTTGGAATTCCGTCTAATACGGTTCCGCTCTTGTTTGATATGTCCACTGCAGCGATTACCAATGGTGATCTCCTCGTCGCGATGCGGGAAGGCACTGAAATTGCCGAAGGGATCGCTTTTAGTCGAGATGGCGAGGCGACGACAGACGCTGATGCAGCGTTGAAAGGGAGTGTTCGTCCTTTTGGTGGGCATAAAGGGTTTGGACTCGCACTCATCATACAAATTCTTGCTGGGGCGTTAGTGAACGCCGCAACAATCCCGCCCCCTGGTGCAGACTACGGCTTGCTCATCATTGCACTGAACCCAACAAGTTTCGTTCCGTTAGTACAATTCAAGACAGAGGTTGATGAACTCATTGCCAGCGTCAAGGCGAATCGACGAGAGGTAGGGATTAAAGAGATCCTTATCCCCGGCGAGCGCGCTTACCGTCAGCGCGAGGCACATCTGGTTTCCGGTATTCATTTAGACGATACGCTTGTAGGTCAATTAACTTAAGTGAATTGTGGGTGCGATTCCGAATTGCGCCGAAAGGAAAATTTATATGGCAACTTTTAAAGCAGGTATCATCGGTTGTGGGGGACGTGGACGCTCGCATGCTCGCGGGTATCAGATGTCCGCAGATGTTGACATTGTCGCCTGTTCTGATCCTGTTGAAGATGCACGAAATGCTTTCGCTGAGACGTTTGAGGTGCCTAACACCTACGAAAGCTATCAGGAGATGTTGGATACAGAATCGCTCGATTTTGTGAGCGTTTGTACCTGGATTGAACTCCATAAGGATATGGTAATCGCTGCCGCTAACAGCGGGATTAAAGCCATCCATTGCGAGAAGCCGATGGCACCTACTTGGGGTGATGCCAAAGCACTCTATGAAGCGTGTGTTGATAACAACGTGGTAATAACGTTTTGCCATCAACGCCGTTTTGGTGCGCAGTTCATCAAAGCGAAACGTTTGGCGAACGAAGGGGCGATCGGTGAGTTGCGCCGACTTGAGGGTGCCTGTCCGAATATGCTTGACTGGGGAACACACTGGTTTGATATGTTCTTTTTCTACAATAATGACGAACCTGTTGATTGGGTCATCGGTCAAATAGATGTGGCAGAGGAAAAGACCGTTTTTGGTGTTCAGGTTGAGACCAGTGGTATTTCGTGGATACGCTGGAAGAACGGCGTAGAAGGGTTGGTTGCAACAGGTGGCACGGGTTTAAGCGGCTTCGCCAATCGTCTCATCGGTACGAAAGGCATCATTGATGTTGGCGGCAGTGGCGCGCCCGTGCGCATGCTTCGCGATGGCGGAGATGGATGGGAAGAGCCCGATTTAACTGGCTTGTCTGCCGAACGCGATGCAACGACACTCTCTGTACTGGATCTTATTCATTGTGTAAAGACAGGACGCGAGCCGGAACTCAGCGGACGTAAAGCACTTCAGGCAACTGAACTCATTTTTGCAACATATCAGTCGAGCCGACAGCGGGCGAGGATTAATTTACCGCTTACAGTAGATGATTCTGCATTGTTGACGATGGTTGCCAATGGAGACATTGGTTAAATAGTTGTTGGTTGTCAGTCGTCAATTTTCGGTTAAGAGGTATCTAGGATAAGCCAAGACCGCTGACCCTACTCAGATGACTGACGACCATTCCTCTGAGACCGACTGCCAACAGCCAGTAGCCGACCCTCAAAAACTAAGTGCTTCTGGGTTAATTTTCATTGCTATTGCCTACGTCTTTTCTGTAATTTTTATCAACCTAATTGAAATTCTTGCGTCTAACAGATATAAAAGGGGTTGCCATGCAGTGGATTTTTATACCCTCTGTACCCCCAGAACATAAAGCTAAACAATAGGAAGCAACAAAGAAATACGGGGATGTTACCGACACATCCTCTGCAACGCGAGTTACCGAGTTAATTACCTTCTGGCTCGCTACAAGCAGGGAGAAACGAGTGCCAACAATTAAAAATATGTGCGGTGTTGTTTGCAAACCGACACACAAAAGTCGAGACCAGCGTCATCGCGGAGACTATATAGCCACCAAAGTAGAAAAAACAGGTTTAGGTTTGGTGAATTTTCTCTTTTTGCCGGTTTTTGTCTGTCTCGCAGTTCTTATGATGCCTGCTGATGTTTGGGCGGGTCTCACGAGTTTTTCACTTAATGCAAACGGTGATTCAATTTTTAGGGGGAAGCAGGAGCCTTTAGAGATTGTTTTTACCGTTGATGAAAATACTGCTGAAAATGGAGATTCCTATACTGTTACGGCGAATCAATATCTTATTAAACAGGGAACTGTGTCGCGAAATAGGACAGTCCGCATTAAATGGAATGGACTTGTTGACGATAGGCAGCTGCCGGACGGAAGTTATACGATCACTGTTGTCATTACCAAGGAGGCGGCTGCACCTGACGAAATCTTAGAAAGATCCGAAGTTGCTACTTTAGATACAGAGCCGCCGCGCATCTCAAGGGTATTTGCCAATGAAGATGCCAATATGTTGCTTCCCGATGGTAGTTTTATCAATACACCACTTAGCACTATAACCGTAATACCAGTGCTGGGTGAAGGGAGTCCGATCGATTTAGATGAGAAACAGACGAATATCGTCTTAAAAAATGCCCGGGGTGTTGTGCGCAGAGGTGCCCTCAATTATACCACACAACTGAATTTTGTTTTAGGAAACCCTATAGATATACGTTCCGAAAATGGGCGTTATACGCTAACAATCACTGTAGCTGATGAAGCGGGTAATTTTGTTGAAAGCACAACGGAATTTACCTTTGATAATGTGGCTCCTAATTTGACAGGTGTTGCTGGCAGCAGTGGCGCGATCTCTCCTGGTGACGGTATTAGTGGACGATTGGATTTTGTTGAGGCGACCCTTGCAGATAATTTTGAGGACGGTGTTAATCTCTCTGATTCGACTATTCGTTTTACAGGTCCGGCAGGTGAGATTTTAGGTAGGCAGACTTTTCCCGGAAGAGATAAAATTCGGTGGGTGTTCTTATCGCCTTTGTCACCCAGAAACGGTCTTCATGATGGCGGGTATACCATTGAGATTGTTGGCACAGATAGGGCGGGTAACCAGAGTGGTGCTGTTCGTGTTCCTTTTGTTTATGATAACCTTGCCCCGAAGCTTGTTTCTTTGGGTCCGACACAAGGTGGTTCCTTTAACCAAATTGGGGATACGATTTATCACAATCAACCGCTTACTCAGATTGTCGCTGACTTTGACGATGGTGCTTCCGGCGTTGGCGTGGATTTTGAAAGTAATACGCAGATCCAGTTTAGTGCAATCAGAGCTGGGGATACCAGTGAAGTGCTCGCGGGGCGTACCTTTGTAGATAAAACTAACACGCGAATCACTTATGTTTTGGAAGACCCTCTCGTTAGTCAAGATGGACGCTATAGACTTGAAGTTCAGTTCGCTGACACGATTGGTAATATGGATAGAGAAACATTCCTACTTCTCTATGATACCCAACTGCCAACTGTTGTATCTACCACCCCGGCAGCGAATGAGATCGTAGAAAACTTATCACAGATACAGGTGGTTCTGAATGAAGTGGCGAGTGGTATTGATTTCACTCAGAGTAGTTTCCGGTTAACACGTGAGATCGGGGGAACCCAAATAGAGGTCCCTGTTAATATCACAAATAACGGAACCGATACTGCCACTCTGACTGTATTGGAGCCGATTGCGCTGGATGGTTCTGACGATGGCACCTATGCTATAGAAATTATACCGACCGACCGTGCTGGTAACGTTGGTGCGACTGCTCGGCGTGAATTCTATCTTATCAGTCAAAGTCAGGTTAAAGTAGAACTAACGCTGCCGACATCGACAGTCCTCAGTAGTTTAGGGACGATCGTTACGGAGCTTGTTGACTATATCGGTCCAGGTATTAATTTCAATGCATCCACTCTGACAGTCACAAATCCTCAAGGTGTTGTTGTTCCAGAGAGAAAGATTGAAACTGATGCGACAAATAACCGCTTAACTTGGAACACCGATGTTGTAGTTCCACGCAATGGTGCTGCAGATGGCGAGTATACCATAACGGCAACGTTCGTTGATTTTACCGGGAAACGCTTTACGCAGGAATTTTCTATCCTTTTAGATACACAATTTCCATCGATTGAAAGCGTCCAAGTTGCAACCGAATCCCAGCCATTACTTTCTACAAGTAAAACTACAAATATTACTACAAGTTTCTCACAAATCATTGTAACTTTTGAGGAGCCATCCCGAAGTGCATTGCGGTATTTACAAGATTCTGATAGTGATGTTGACTTTGCCAATACAGATGTTACCCTTATCGGTCCGGGTGGTGGAAATATACCGATCAATCGTCTTGATAACGGGCAAACTACCTTAACGCTCAATTTTGGGAACTTGACGCAGCCTGGTGAATATGTTCTCTCAATTACACCGCAAGACCTGACAGGCAACCAAAGCACGGTGCCGTTTGTTTATAGGTTTCTGATTGAGCTCGCTTTGCCGAGTGTAAGTTCCGTCTTAATAGATGGAAAGATTGATGGACTTGTTTACGTCAACAATCCTGCTGCTCAAATAGTAGCTACCTTCGCTGATCCAACTGGTGTTGGGTTAGACTTAGACGAAGAGGGTTCAACTATCACCGTCACCACTGCCTCTGGTCTCCCCGCACCCGGTATCACTTCATCTAGTGGAATAAATCAGTTGACGTGGGTTCCCATAGTCCTCCCGACTGATGGGAGTGCAGATGGCGTTTACACGGTTGCTGTCACCCCAAGGGATAAGACGGGTAGACAAGGCGAAGTCATTTATCGACAGATCGTTTACGATACACAGGAGCCTCGTATTACCGCCGCTACACCGGTGGAATTGAACCAACCTGTTACCTATGTGGGTGACATTTCACAAATTCAGTTTTCTGTTGAAGATGTGGGTCCGGCGGGTTTAGAATTGGAGGAGCAAACGGTTGAACTCCTTGGTGCTGATGGAGCACCTGTCGCCGGGACACTCACCACCGATGAGATAAACAATCAACTCTATTTCACGCTTGCTACGCCTTTTCCACGAGATGGCAGTGCAGATGGCGACTATCTGGTAAAGTTTTCTCTCATTGATAAATCAGTAAATCGTATTGATGGTGAGTATAAACTCTTTTATGATTCGCAAGTGCCGAAGTTGTCTTCAGTCATGATAAATACGGCTACACCGATGGAGCTTCTACCGCAGCAAGTTACCGAGGTTTTAGAACCTATAAGTCGTATTACCCTTAAGTTTGAAGAGGCGACACGCGTTGATTTTGCCAGTACTGTGATTGAGATGGTGGGGCCTGATGATTCGGCGATTCTGCTTACCTTAGAAGACGATGGTATATCTGAGCTTGTTGCCAATTTTTTAGCGTTGGATCAGATTGGTACGTATACGCTTTCTGTGACGCCTCAAGATATAGTAGGTAATGCGGTGTCAGGTGTGGCGACTTACGAATTCCTTATTGATATACCGCTGCCGGGAGTCAGTCGTGTTGTTATAGGTGAGCAAGATAGCGGTGTGGCTTACGTCAACGCCAGCAATATGGTTATAGTTGCTGCCCTCCAGGATCCAACGGAAACCGGGTTAGACTTCGGTACCCAAGGTTCAATAATTACGGTAACGACTCCCGATGGAACAATTGTTCCAGGATCTCTCGGTACTAATGGAACCGACCTGATCGGTTGGGAGCCTGCAGCGTTTACATCCGATGGCACCACGGATGGAAGATATAACGTATATGTAATACCGGTTGATAAAGCAGGACGGCAGGGAAGTACGGTTTATCGTGAGTTTGTCTATGATACCCAAGAGCCACAGATAACTGCTTCTGATCCGATTGACTTAAGTCAACCTGTCTCGTATATTAACTACAACTTGACACAATTTCGCTTCACTGTCCAGGATATTGGTCCTGCAGACCTTGAGTTGTCAGAGCAGAAGGTTAGCATGCAGGATTCAAGTGGAAACTTGATACCAGCACAACTCACGAATGATACCAGTACTGAACTCTTTCTCACGCTTGATGAACCGCTTTCCCGTGATGGTAGTATGGACGGAGAATATACCGTCCTTATTGAGTTAGCTGACAAATCTGGGAATACGTTCACTGTTGAACACCTCATTGTCTATGATACCCAAGCCCCAACTCTTGTAAGTACTGTACCCGCTGACGGTGCCCAGGTCACCGAGGATCGTACACAAATACTGGTAACGCTCAACGATGAGGGTGGCAGTGATATAGACTGGGGGTTGGCTACTGTGACGTTAATTAACCCGAGTGGATCCGAAATATCGGGTGAGCTTGTGAGCGATGGAGTGAAACAGTTAACGCTTAATACGAATCAGCTTATTGAGGATGGACGCTACATCATTCGCGTTCAAGCTGTTGACCGTGCGGGTAACGGAAGTGCAACCGTCTTTGAGCGCGGTTTTCTACTTTCGAGGCGTTTACCGGCACTTGTTTCTACATCACCGAGGACGGTACCGGCAGATGAAGCGTTTACTAATGAAGAGATTGAGCAGATAGAGGTAGAGATTGAAACAGATGACGAAAACCATCTATCAACGCTTCGGTTGCTGAATTCTGGGAATCAAGTTATCGCGGGGCAACAAGTGCGCGAGTCTGACCGTTTGGTCTATAACCTTGTTCGTCCACTTGCGGACGACGGTTCCGACGACGGACTTTATACCATTGAGTTTACGCCGATTAGTGCCTCCGGACGAAGCGGTGATATTCAACTCTTAACTTTCACGCACGACACAGAAGTGCCCGAAGTTGAACCTGAAGCGATCAACCTCATTGTCTCGTCGCCTGAGGTCAATAATTCTTTGACGGAGATACAAGTTAATCCTACTGATGAGCAGTCTGGAATTGATTGGAAGAACGTTGATGAAGAGTGGCTAATTTTTGAACGCGTTTCACCCAATCCAACCGAAATTGCCGGACGTGTGGAAGATGATAACGAAAGTGTTCTCAGTTTCATACTTACGGTACCTCTTGCAGACAACGGATCCGCTGATGGCGAATACCGGGTTACTGTTACGCCTAAGGATAAGGCAGGAAATGGTGACGTATCTTATGAAAAGGTCTTTACCTACGACACCAGCCCACCGATGATTGATGCCAGTACTTTGCTGCTGAATGACGCACCGCTACTCGTTGACATTAATGCCTTGGATTATCCGACTGCGATTTCTACAACTGGTGGGGTTGTCATACAAGCGAATATGTTTGACACAGGCTTAGGGGTCAACCTCGCTCAGTCAAGGATTGTCGTTAGAAGACCGGAGGGCACCGAAGTTTCGGGCAGTACGCAACAAAATGGGGTTGATACCCTTGTTTTCAAATCCGATGGCTTAACAACCCAAGGACTCTATCAAGTTACGGTTATTAGTGTTGGGAACGACTCCGAACTCTTAGGATTTGCCCCAACGGATTCCATTACAACTGAATTTCTTTATGAAACGACCGTGCCGACTGCCGCTGTAACAGCCGACGGTGGTGAAACTGAACTCACTGATAAAGCATTACCGTTAGAAGGCACAGCCTCGGATCCGAGCAGTACACAGCAGGTTGGTGAAGGCGAAATCCAGATTCCCGCATCTGGTGTGTGGCTTGTTGAAATCGTTGGTATCGGACCCGATAGGCAATCTATAGATCCTGTTCCTGCAGTTGACGATAGTAATGCGGAACAGGAGCCGTGGAGCATCTGGTCTGTTGACTTTCTCCCGACACGTTCTGGTGAATATGACTTGGATGTCCGTGTTACCGACAACGCGGGAAACTATGAGGTGTACGACATTGGAGAATATACGATGTCGGTATCCCTTACCTTCCGCGAACCGACGTTTGGATGGCCGAATCCACTCCGGATCTCCAAAGGTGACGTTGCGTTCTTTTCATTTGATGTTAATGTGCCGCTTGGAGAGACAGTAGAACTCACTTTGAGCATCTATGATTGGAGTGGTGATATGGTTCTCTCGCAAACCTACCCGGATGTTGTATCGGGGCAGCGAAACGACCAATTGGTGAAATGGAATTTGACGAATCAAGGGGGTAACCCTGTCGCCCGAGGACTCTATATCTTCCGCTTAGAAGCCGTCAATGCATCCGGAAATAACGCGAATGTTGTTGGTAAAGTGCTTGTTGTTGACTAAGTGAGATGCATTTTCTGAATCGGGTTTCCCATATCAAAAAGTTAGGATTTTTAGCCGATATCAAAAAGTCAGGATAAGGAGAATTTATGATGGAGAAAAGGGGAGCCGTTCTAATTGTAATGGCACTTCTCATGATAACCGCAGTTGCCCCATACGCCAATGCAGTTAATATCCATGACGGAGCAGGGACTGTAGGTGCTGCTTTCCTCAAGGTTGAAGGGGGAAGTCGACCTGTTGGAATGGGTGGCGCGTTTGCAGGACTTGCCAATGATATTAATACCATCTTTTGGAATCCTGCGGGTCTGACCGCCGTTCATGACCAAGAATTAACTGCAATGCAACACTTCTCATTCGCGGATATTAACAATCAGTCTATCGGTTATGCGCAACGGATGGATCGATTTGTGTGGGGAGCAAGTTTTCTCGGCAGTTTCACAGAAATTGAGCGTCGGCAAGGACCGACGGAAGACCCAGATAGTACTGTGACTGTGGGAGGTTTTGCTACAGGTTTATCTATCGCTTATCCACTTGGTTCGGCTATGTCTGTTGGTGGGACAGCGAAGGTAATCTCTGAGCAATTGGATATTCAGAACGTCTATGGTGCTGCGGCTGATGTCGGTTTAATCTTACGGATGCTTGACAATCGTCTTGGTATCGGGGTTGCTATCCAAAATGCTGGCGTCTTAGATGGAGCGGAGAATTTGCCGATGGCACTCCGCGCAGGTTTCGCTTATAGGGCTTGGGAAGCGATGGAAGCAGAGACTGAGGTGGAGGCACCGATGCCTGAACGCGAACTATGGGCATTCGTTGCTGACGCTCACCTGCCACTTATTGATGCGAATCCGAGTTTTCACGTTGGGGCAGAGCGCTGGTTCTACGGTAGCATAGCGGCACGTATTGGGTACCGCATCGGTTTAAACGAGAATCCGAGCGACGGATTATCGCTCGGTGTTGGTGTAAGACGCAGTGGTGAGGACGCGTTAGCGAATATTGACTTCCAATTCGACTACGCTTTTGTGCCAGATGCGTATGTTGGTAACGCGCATCGTGTTTCTTTTATTACTCGTTTCTAATTAAATCATAGGCACGGTTGAAACCGCGCCTATGATCACATCAAACACTTGCTTCGAGCATTCGCTCAATTGGTGCCCGGGCTTTGTCGATAACTTCAGGGTTTAGTGTGATCTCGTATTCGCTGAGGTCGTCGTCCCGATCAATTGCTTCCAGAATGTTCGCAATTTTTCCCAAATTTACCTGTGCCATGTGTGAGCATCGAACTGAACAGGCTGTCCAGAATTGGACTTCTGGAAATTCTTGTGCCAAGTTCGAGGTCAGTTCACACTCCGAGGCGACAAAGGCACGCTCCAACTGGTTTACCGCGACACGCTCCGCAATATCCTTCATGATCTGGCTGGTACTGCCGTAAAAATCTGCTTCTTGTAGAACATTTGGACGGCATTCCCAGTGTGCGTATAGTTTACGGTGGGGATGTCCTTTCGGAATTTCAAAGGATTCGCGTATGCCGAGAAGATCGTCGAGTGTGAATCTCTCATGTACCTCACAGACTGCCCCGCGCGCTGTATTATCTTTACCGGGATAGACAACGTTTTTTTCGCCCTTCAATTCTTCCTCTAAGTTCTGTGCAAAGAAGATATCCGGCACAAAGATTACTGTGTCTCCCGGTAGCGTTTTTGCGATGTGTGCTGCATTCGCTGACGTACAGCAGATATCCGATTCTGCTTTGGCATCGGCGTAGCTATTCACATAAATCATCACGGGTGCACCGGGGTAGAGCTCTTTCAGTTTCTTGACGTCTTCTGCCCCGAAGTTGTCGGCGAGTGAGCATCCAGCTGTTTTATCTGCAACTAATACCGTTTTGTCTGGGCTTAAGATTTTCGCTGTTTCCGCCATGAAGGGTACACCGTTGAAGATTAGATACGGTGCTTCGGTTTTTGCGGCGAACATGCTTAAGCCGAGTGAATCTCCCTGTTCTTTTTTTTCAGACAATCCAAAGACGAGCGGCTCCATATAGTTGTGACCGAGCATCACAACGTCATGTTTCTGCTTTAGTGTGCGTATCCTGTGGACAGTCTTGGCATGTGCCTCTATATCGAGAAACGTTAAACTGGGATGGTGGCGATTGTATAATTCTCGTTTAACATCCTCAATACTGAGGTCGGTTGTACAGTCCGGTGTATCTGTTGCGCGAGGAGTTTCTCCATTAGAACGCATAACAGTCATTTTTTTGACACACTCCAAATAGGCCGCTAATTAGATGCTCCCTTTCTGTGGGTAGCGAATAAACATACAAACTCGTGGTATTGAAAATCTGTAGGTACGAGCTGTGTACTAAATTAGCGACTCTTTTTTAATCGTTCCTATTAAGATACCTGAAAGATGTCTTTTTTGTCAAGGTTAACACACAAATGCGAAATTTATGTCAAATTTTCCCTGAAAAAATAAAGAAAGTGTCTGCTTTTGTCCTTGTTTTATGTCTAATTTGGGGGTTGACGCCGGTTGCAGAGGGTATTTCAGTTAAATTAAGAGGAAAAATTGCGTTGGCTGGAATTCTGTCTGGGCTTACGTATGTAACACATGCACTTGTTACGCGGGACAGGCGGGCAGTGGAGAAACTACGACTCCAACTCGGCCCACCTGAGCGTATTGTTCAATTTGAACGTGGATTTGACTTGTGGCGTATTGACCATTATGGGGAGCGGTGCTATATGTTTCGGAACAACCGGTTTATCAAATCCGCGCCCTGTGTTGACCCGCAATCCCGACATCAGGCGGACCCTCGTACTAAAATTTGTGTCTGCGAGTATGCCGCACCATTTCTTATTGATACGCCCGTTTTAGTGACCCCCAAGTGGTTGCGGCTTTGCCCTTTGCATCCACAGCGAGTCCCTCAATTTGTATCTTCCTATCCCTATCGGTTGGAAGACGCACATTCGCTTGATCCGGTGCCGTGGCTTTCACATTAGTCGTCGCGAAAATTGCATCTATCATAGTAGCATCTTCGCGCACTCCGATACGTAGAAGCGTCTCGCCGGCTTTGTCGAATTCCCATTCCCGGTCAAATGTTCCACCGTCTAACCAGTGATTGATGCGGTCCCAGTGCCAAGCAGCACCTTGTCCAACGCCCCATCGGAACTCTGTATTCTGGGTTTGCTGTGCGTTTTCGTCAGGATCGGCGGGTTGCCATGTTACCCAGAAGGAATCGCTGTTTCCGTCCCATGCGATGACGTGCCCCCAAAGTGCATAGTCTCCTGGTTCTGGGATGTTGATGATAAAGTCGGCGTGGCCTACGCCGCCGCCACCGGCTACCGGTGCGCCTTCCATCCAGATGAACTGTCCATTAGACGCGAGTTTATCGTCTGCGATAATCATCGGTTCTACCATTTCGTTCGCTAATTCTGCCTCAAGGGCAATTTCTACCTCGGCATCAAGTCGCACCGTTCCATATATGAATGCTGTCAATACAGCCAACAGAATCATACTATATTTCATCACAAACCTCCTTTCTGTTGCCGTCAGCGGAATAGCCATCAGCAATCAGGTCGCTGTGCTTTCAGGCATCAGCAGTCAGCAGATCGTATGGTAGATAACAACGTTTTTGCGCCCACAAACGGGTTACTGACAATGACTGACAACTGAGAGTGGGGCGTAGCGGAACGCCCTGACGACTGATAACTATTAACGCGGGCTCTATTAACTATCTTCCGGCTTTGAGTTTGCCCCACGTTGTAGCGAGTTTATCTTGCGGTTCAACCGGCACTAAGGAATCTTGCGGACCGGGATCGCGGGCACCTGCTTCCGCTTCATCCTCAGAAAGGTTGTCGGTGATGTAGATCACGTCCAACATAGCAGCATCTTCGCGGACTGCGATGCGGAGTGTGGTTTCACCAGCATCTTCGATTTCCCATTCGCGTTCAAACGTGCCACCATCGAGCCAGTGGTTAATTCGATCCCAATGCCAGTCGTTGCCTTGGGCGACACCCCATCGGAACTCAGTGTTCTGGGTTTCTTGAGCATTTTCGTCAGGGTCGGCGGGTTGCCATGTCACCCAGAAGGAATCGCTATTACCATCCCATGCGATGACTTTGCCCCAGAGCGCGTAAGTACCGCCTGCTGGGATGTGGATCTTATATTCTACCCAGCCTTCGCCACCACCGCCTGCCAGTGGGGGACCTTCCATCCATACAAACTGTCCGCCAGAAGCATTTGCGTCGTCTGCGACTACCATAGGTGCTTCGATTGCATCCACATTTTCTGCCTCAATCGCCCGATCGTAGCCGTAACTTATACCGCTTGTCAGCAGTAAGCCGAATATGAAAAGTGTACCTAATACTAAAGTTTTGAAACGCATAAAACATCTCCTTTTAAGAGTTGCCAGTTGTTAGTTGTCGATTAAAGAGATACCCGATTTCTTGTGGGTTCGTATTTTGCCCCACTGTTGAATTTGTAATCTTGAAGGTTCTATTGGGAGCACATCTGAACCGCTGTGCCATTTCGGTTGTGCTGCCCATGCGCCATTGTTAATCAATTCACGACGTTCAGTACCATCAGCATGCATGAGGTGAATAACCCATCTACCGTCCTTCTCGAATTGAAAAGCGATGCTATTTCCATCTGGTGCCCATGCCGGGACAGCCTCATCTGTCGGTGTATCGGTCAGAGCCTTTTTATTTCCGCCGTCCACTGCGTCCATGATGTATAAGTCAAAATCGGCGAGTTCTACCTCTTGGTGCATGGCGGCGTATACAATTTGTGTGCCGTCTGGTGCCCAAGCCGGATAGGTGTCCATTAATGGTTGATGCGTCAACCGCCGTTCGACTCTATTGTGGGCATCAACGACGTATATGTCCCAGTTGAGTTTCCGTTTTGAGTGAAAGACAAGTGAGTTTCCATCAGGAGCCCATGCAGGTGCCTCGTCTTCAAACTGATTGTTCGTAAGGTGGACTACCTCACCGTTATTGAGATGGAGCAGATAGATGTCAAAATGCCCATTGCGATTTGATGTGAAGGCAAGACGTTTACCATCAGGAGCCCACGCAGGTGCCTTATCTGTCGCAGGATGATGCGTTAGGCGATGCTGATTGGTACCGTCAGCCTGCATCAGATAAATTTCATGATTTCCATCTCTTCGTGAGAAGAATGCGATCTGTGTGCTGTCGGGTGCCCACGTTGGATAGTAATCCGCGGCAGGATTGTGTGTAAGATTCACTGGAGGTTTCCCAACGGTATCCGTCAGATAAATTTCCCAGTTGCCACTGACATCCGAGGCGAACGCAATCGTCCGTGGCGGATGTGGTTGGCACAAAGCACTATCGATTAAAAGGGCAAGCATCAAAAAAAAACTACTCTGACATACTAACAGAATTCGCATTTTTTTGTCTATCCATATTTTTTATGATTGTCAGCCGTCGGCTGTGGTAGGATGTGGCCGTTGGGTATAGCTTGCATCCCGCAAGATGTTCTCGGTTTCCGTAAGCCGATAGCCACTAAATCAGAACTTTCCGTCGCGCACCTCAAAATGGGTGGGTTTACGGAGCGTCGTGCCGTCAATTTGAACCCATTCTGCTACCCATTCGATCATTTGTGCTAAAGAGACGCGTGGGTATCCAAAAAGTTGATGGCACCGAGATGCGTTGCTTAGCAGTGCTGTTGCCGCCTCTTCACCCTCAAAACGTGGCAGTTTTTTGAAAAGCGCGCCGAAGCACGACGCAAGGTATCGGACAGAGATCGTCTCTGGACCGGTCACATTGATGACCAACGGTGGACTTTGGCAGTGCGCGAAAGCCCGTAATGCTATCGCGTTCGCATCGCCTTGCCATATCACGTTCACACTTCCCATTTCGAGAGAAATAGGCTCTTCGGCGTAAACCTTTTCAGCGATGTCCAGTAGTATTCCGTAGCGGAGGTCTATGGCGTAGTTCAACCGCAGGATTGCCATCGGTGTGCCGAATTGCGATGAAAAATAGGTGCATATCCGTTCACGACTCAGGCACGATTGTGCGTATTCACCGATCGGGGCAACGGGTGAATTCTCAGTTGCACCGCCATGCGAGACCGGAGTTAGTGGGTAGACGTTCCCTGTTGAGAATACAACCAATCGAGAATTACGAAACTTTTCCGCCACACGTCCGGGCATGTAGCTGTTCATCGCCCAGGTCAGACTTTCGTTGTCTGTAGAACCGAATTTCCTACCTGCCATCAAAATTACGTTTTCGGTATCAGGTAGATTCTGCAGGCTATTTTCCGAGAGTAGGTCTGCAGCGATTGTTTCGATACCGGCTTCTTGTAAGTTCTCTTGCACGCCGGGTGTCGAAAAACGGGAAACCCCAATGACGCTTTTGGTAATACCGGCGCGGTCGATGGCACATTTTGCCTGTTTGGCGAGTGTCGGTCCCATCTTTCCGCCGACACCGAGGATGAGGATGTCCCCCTCCAGTGCAGCGATTGCCGTTATCACTTGGTCTGTCGGCTCGGATAAATATGATTCTAATTGGGTTTGTGTTTTTATCAAGGGAGGTAAGGTATGTTTAAGGGACAAACTATCAAGTCGGTCCCTATTGTTTTTTGTATTAGTACTCAGCCTTGATGCTTGCCCATCTGGTGCTTAGTTTCTCTCTGGGATCAACGGCAAATAAAACGCCCTTGTTCATGTCAGCGTTAATCTCGTCTTCGCTCAGTGCACGCGTATAGAAGGCGAACTCGTCGATAAACCCGTTTAGGTATTGGATATCAGCCTCGTTGTCTTTACCGAGGACAATGGCACCTGTAGGTGCAGCAAAGATTGTGAATTTACCGCTCCAAGCGTCTTCCCCGACCACTTTACCGTTGAGATAGGATTTCTGGACTTTGCCGTCATAAGTGCCAGCAATGTGTACCCACTTTTTAAGGGGTAGGACTGGAATGGGTGTTTGATGTTCTGTGTTTTTGGTGTCGTAGATGTAGAACACCATGTCGGCGGCACCTTCGATAAAGGTTTCTGCGGGCCATGCACCTGCAGCGTTCAATGCTTCCCAAACTTGCTGTGTGTCGCCAGTATTCGCATTAATCATTACCCAATGCTCTACGGTCATTGCTGTTAATTCGACATCAGTGAGACCCGGGACTTCTGGTGCGGTTTTGATAGACCCGCCGCCGTCAAATTCCATTGCGCCACCGAGCTTGCCCTCTTTGCTCCAATCTGCGTCTGAGATTTCGCCATCAAATCCGTTCCCACTGTCGTCCGTGACTTCTTTTTCATCTTTGTCGAAGGAGTAGTAGATTATCAGGTCCGAATCGTTCCGAATCGCTTCAACGTTCGCTGAAAGGGACAGGACAGCACAGAAAGCTAACCAAAATAGTAACCTTTTCATCATGATTCTCCTTTCCTCTTTTTAAGCCGAAAGTTTTAGAGGTTTTGATGGTTCGTTGACAAGTAACCTACCGAAGATTTATTGCTGGCGAGATTTCAAACCTCACCAGCAATAGTGTATGTATTTTTACAATAAGCCGAAACCGAGTTATCTGTTCGACTTAATGTTTGCCCAAGATGTGGTGAGTTTCCCTTGCGGTTCTACCGGCGTTAGGAATGACGATGCATCTTGGTCCATGCTCGCTATGATCTCGTCAGCTGAAAGGGCACGATCCCAAAGTCGAACCTCGTCGACGCTTCCCGTCCACGCTTCACCGCCCCAAGTGCCGATGGTTACTGCACTCGTGTTTTCCGCAGGAGCAACGGGGTTTCCGGATTCCTCGGAGTACGTCACCTCGCCATCTAGGTAGATTTCCACTAAGCCGTTGTTATCGTCTGTATGGGTATAAGCGAGGTAATACCACTTGCCTAGTTCCAGTTCTGTATCATTATCGTTGATGTCTTTGAACCCACCGGCTGCACCGTTTGTCCAGACTTTGATACCGTTTGCTGGATTCATACCGAATCCGAACCCGATATGCCGAGTTGCGCCACTCTGCCGAGTACCGAAGATTATAGCGTGTGCGCTTGGCAGCTTGTCGAGTTGGACCCATGCTGCTTGTGTGATCGCACCTTCAAGATGGAAGGCAGCATCGTCTTCAATGAGGACGTGATCTGCGGCAGCTGCAAATTGGAGCGCTTGTCCGTGTTGCCCGGCGACCCATTTTGCCGCACCCATCACTTCACCTTCAAAGCCGTTTGGGGAGTAGTCTTGTGTTGCTGTTCCCGAACCTTCATCAAGAGGCATGTATAGGACAAGCCCATCCATTAAGTCGGCGTGGGAAAATGCCGCACAGATGAGTAAACAGAATGTGATTATTGAAAAGAGTTTCATATGGTCTCCTTACGTTGAAAAGTAAGCCTAACATTGTACTGAACTACTAAAGAGAAAAGGATAACAATTGTTATCTTCCACCTCAGGCACATTCTAACAAATTTTCATTTCTATATCAACGGAGAAAATTGGGGCATCAGAGAGAACGTCAAGGCGATACACTTTTTGCACAACGGAATCCGAGTGCACCGATGCCAGCATACGCAGGACTTGTGCCGTGGCGATTTGAAACGCGTAACCACTCAGGTAGGCTGTTCCAGCCACCGCTGCGTAAGACGCGGAAATCTATGATATTTTTGAAGCCGTTAACAATTTCCTCAGCATCGTTTGCGCCTGCGGTAGGGTTTCGACGAGGGGAGTTGGCGTAGAAATCCTCCTCGTACCCGTCAAGGCACCATTCCCAGACGTTTCCAGCAATGTCATACACACCGTAGTCGTTTGGAGGATATTCGCCGACAGGTGTTGTCTGACCGATTTTTTTGCCGTAGTTTGCTCTGTTGAAATTAATACCGTTACCCCACGGATACTGTTTTCTTTTTAATCCGCCACGTGCGGCTTTTTCCCATTCTGCTTCTGTTGGTAAACGCTTGTCTACCCAGACTGCGTAAGCCATTGCAGCATACCAACTCACGTAACGTACGGGATGATCACTTTGTCCGAGGGGGAAATTATTCCCATTCCAGTCGTTCAGGTAATTGTCATCACGGAATTTCTCGTCAATGAGATCTTTTTGCCACGCTGGATTTGCAAGAATGAAGTCTTTAAATTCGGCATTGGTTACCTCGTTTGCGTCTATGTAATACGCGTCAAGATGAACGGTATGAACGGGCTGTTCGTCGTTAAAAGCGTTGCCGTCGTTGCTTCCCATTTGGAACTCGCCTTCTGGGATCAAGACCATTCCATCAGGAATAATGGGTTCAGGTTCAACAATAATTTCCGGTTCGAGTTCAGGAGTAGGCTCAACCGCTACCGAGGTGGGTGCTGTGACAGTGTAAGTGAGTGTTTGCGTGCCATCTGTCCAAGTGATAGTCAGGGTTAGTGGACCGGTGTTAAAGGGACCGGAGATTGTAACCGTGGTTCCAGACTTTTTAATGATCCCTACGTTCGCTGATGCGTTTATCGGAACAGCGTCAAAGGTAACAGTAATAATTCCATTTGCTTCAATGGTACTCCCAGCTGCTGGTTCCGCTTTCACTAGTGCTACTGGTGTGATTTCATCATCTGCACGTTCTCCACAACTTACTATGTAAACAGCGGACAGACATACAAGTGCTAAGCGTAATAATATAAATAAATTTTTCATAAATATACTGTGTTCGGTGTGTTGAAGGTTAACCTCAATAGACCTCCAAATAGTTATCGGTTTCCCATTGACTAATGTTCCAATGGTAGTTTCGCCATTCCTCACGTTTGACTTGAATGTAGTAGTCAGCGTACTCATTTCCAAGTGCGTTTTTGATGACTTCGTCTTTTTCGAGGGCATCTACGGCTTCGCTAAGTGTTGTGGGTAAAGCACCGATGCCTCGTCTATTTAGTTCATCTTCTGGGACCTCATAGAGATTGTCCTCGTTTTGCACCCCAGGGTCAATCTGATTTTCGATACCGTCCAGACCGGCTGCAAGGAGCACCGTCGCCGCGAGATAAGGATTCGCTGCACCATCACTTAATCGGTTTTCTATACGTCCGGGTGCGGGAATCCGAATCATCTGTGTCCGATTGTTTGCACCGTAGGTAACATAAACAGGTGCCCATGATGAACCTGAACGCGGGGGTCTACGCACCAAACGTTTGTAGCTATTCACAAGCGGATTTGTGACGGCTGTTACCGCTTTCGCGTGTTTCAGGACACCGCCTGTGAACCAGTAAGCGAGTTGGGTCAAGCCGTTTTTATCATTCTCATCAAAGAAGAGGTTTGTTTGATTTGCCGTATCCCAGAGACTCATGTGGAAGTGCGCACCGTTGCCTGTGAGATTGGTAAAGGGTTTTGGCATAAATGTTGCCAGTAATCCTCGTTCCTCAGCGATCGTTTTAACCATCCACTTGAAGAAGGTATGCCGATCCGTTGTTGTGAGTGCATCCGAATAGGTCCAGTTTGTTTCGAACTGACATGTTCCATCTTCGTGGTCGTTCGCGTAAGGCTCCCATCCCAATTCTTGCATGTATTTAATGAGGGTTGTCATCATATCAAGGTTGCGGTGCAGTGCTCTGAGGTCGTAACACGGTTTGTCTAAGGTGTCGAGTTTGTCCCAAGGGGCATAGTGCCCTGCCTCGTTCTGTTTCAAGAGCATGAATTCCGCCTCAATACCTACATTGAAGAGGTACCCCTTCTCTCTTGTCTTCTCTAATTGCTGTCGCAGAATAGTCCTCGGACAGTAGTGCCACGGTTTACCTTCGACGTACATATCTCCTGCTACCCAAGCTAAGTTTTTCCGCCACGGCACGATTGTCAACGAATTAAAATCTGGGATGCTCGCCATCTCTGGGTCATGTGGATATTGCCCTATCTCGCCTGCGGCAAAGCCACCGAAGCCTGCCCCCTCTTCTGCCATATCTTTGAGATGTGTGGATGGGATAACTTTTCCCTTCGGTGTACCGCTCATTTCTACGAAAGAGCAGAGGAAAAACTCAATTCCGTTCTCCTCAACTAAACGTTTGACCTGATCTTGGGTCATGAGATTATTCTCCAATAGTTATGTAGAAAATTATGCCTTGAAAATAAAACTGAATGCTTCTATAAAGTCGCTTCTACGATAATGTGATGTGACTGATATGGGGCTATTCAATTTTCGGTTTTCTTTTGATTCTATGAGATGTTCCGGAATCGAAGTTCCCTCCTACAAGCAAACTGAATGCCTCCTGGTGCTGATATAAAAATGATAACTGCAAAATGCTAAAACATGATAACATTATATCTGAAGTTCTGAAAAATTCAATGCCTAAAGTTTCGGGTGAAAGGGAAAAGAATGGCGTTCTTATCTCGCTTCAATTCAAAGTGGTCGCTTTTGATAGGTGTGTTAATTGTTATCTATTTGCTGCCGATATGGTTGTTTCCCTATTTTCCGACACAAGATGGTGTGAGCCACGTCTACAACTCGCAAATCCTGACGGAATACGGCAACCCCGAATACCAATTTCGAGATTATTACGAGATCAATTGGTACCCTTTCCCCAATTGGCTTTCGCATTTTTCATTGGCGATATTACTGTTCGTTTTTCCACCCCTCATTGCTGAGAAAATTTTTCTGAGTCTCTATGTTATCCTATTTCCACTTGCAATCTATTATTTTCTCAACGCCATCCAGCGCGGACGACATGCCCTTGTTATACTGAGTTTTACCTTTATTTACAATTACCTTTTTCTCATGGGTTTCTATAACTTTGCTGTTAGCGTGCCTCTCTTTTTTCTCGCGCTCGGTTATTGGTGGAAACACAAGGAGCAGCTGCATACGAAGCGTATTGTTCTCCTCAACTTGCTCATCGTTGTTACCTATTTTGCACACCTTATCTCCTATGCCTTTATTTTATTCTCTATCGCTTTGTTGGCACTGCTACATTTCAAACGAGACTTCAAACGGATTCTCGTTACGGGATGTTATCTCCTACCGGCAGCCGCGCTTATTCTTGTTTACCTCCCTACTTCTGACCTATTGGCAGGGGAACCGCCTACGTTTGGACTTGGGCGGGTTGGAGAACTGTTCGCTAACCTGATCGGTATGCATGTACTCGTCTCCTATACCGTCCCTCCGAGTTGGCTTTCGGCTGCTGTATCTGCTTTTTTGATTTTTCTAGGTGTTGTAACAATCTGGCAAAATAGGAAAGAGAGGACGGTAGCGCATGCTGGGCAGAAAGCGTTTCTCTATCTTGCGGGTGTGCTTTTCGGGCTTTATTTTGTTTTACCAAACTCTATCGGTCCAGGGGGTTGGGTGAATGATCGGCTTGCCATCTTAGCCACACTTGCCATATTTGCGTGGTTTCGTGGGTTTGATAAGCCTCAATGGGAACGTGTATTCACAGCGGTTGTCACGCTTCTTGCCTTGATTAACATCGTCTATGTCGGCGTGGTCTTCAAAAATCTCAACGCTGAGATACACGAGTTTAACGCTTTTGTTCAACGTGTTGAAAAGAACAAGATCATTCTCCCGCTTCACTTTGAACCGAGGGGCAGCTCCAAGCGCGTGGGTATCTTTGTTAATGCTGCCAATTACTACTGTCTTGACAATGGCTGTATCAATCTCGGCAACTATGAGGTACAGTTTGACTATTTTCCGGTCCGCTTCAACGCCGATTTTGAGAGGCCATTGGAGGAGAAAGAGTGGGTGCAAATCGTCCATTGGGAGCCAGAGCGGATTGATCTCTGCGATTACGCTAACAATGTGGATTATCTGTTGCTGTGGGATACCCCGAACACACCTGTTGTCGCTGAGGCGATTGAGGCGTGCTATACGCTGATCGCGTCAGAAGGGCAATTGAAACTCTTTAAAGGGAAACGATAACAACACGCGGCGGCGAACATAGAAAAATCCACAGACTATTTAATACTCACCCTTGAGTGTGAGAGTTGCGATGGTATGCGTGTAGTTGAGGAAGTCGAGCAACGGATCTGCTTCGTTGGTGTGGTTTTGGGTGAGCTGATAATCAGCGTTGAGTGTTAGGTATGGATTAAACTGCCAGTTCAGTTGAGCATTTACCCCTATCTGTGTATCCCGACGGTCTTCAGGAATTTCTGGGATGTTTCCTGTTTCGTCAAGAATCTGTCTGCCTTCAAACTGCACCCATAGTCTGGAGAGTCGAAGCCGTATCCAACGTCCGGTATCGAATCGGTAGAATGAGCTTGCTGCTACTTCAGTACTGGCGAAGTTGAAAAAATCGACGCTGGAACGATTCAGAAAAAAATTCACCTCTTCCTGAAACATGATCCCTTCAGTTGCCACCTGTATCAGTTTTGCTGAACCGATGTGTCGCCAATCATTTCGGCGTTCGTTGTCTTCAAGCCCTGTGATGCCTAAGATGAGGTTGTTTAGATTGGTTTCGTAACTGCCGTTCTCTATTCCGTATTCGATTTTGCCGAGTATCTGTTTGAGAAGTCCGAATTGCAGACGTCCTGTTATTTTGTGGTTATTAGAGCCGATGAGCAGAAAATCCTCTCTAAGCGAATCGTCATCGTCAAATCGGTGTATCCGTAGGTTATATTCTAAGACGCGTCCAAAGCGCAGACCGAGTTGCCTTTCGGTGTTGTTATAGACATCGGAGCTACGCACAAAGCGTTGCAGCCGGTGCGAAGCCACAAGCGGTGGTAAATTTTCAACGGGCTGGAAACTCAGTTCAGACAAGAGAACATCGCTGAACGCGTCGAATTCGTCGAGTTTGCCCTCCTCGCCCGTATAGTTTTCGACTTGTGGTATGTATTGCAGTTTGAGTCTGAGTTTATCGGCTATTGGTAAATCCGCGTTCAGGTCAAGACCGAAGCGGTTGATTAAGCCCGCAAGTTGTGGATTGTCTTTTCCTGCTAAGCTGCTCGTGTATGGATCTACGCTTAAACCGAGTTCGATATGGTTATTGAAGGTATTAGAGAAGTGGGAACTGATTGTCAGTTCTGCCGGGTCGGTTTCAGACGGTTCGGGTTCTTTTTCTAATAAACTCTGTCCGAATTCGGATTGGAGTTGTGCAAAGGCACTTTGCGTGTTAGATAAGAGTGTGATGTTTATTAACTGCGTAAGAATGATTAGATGTATTCCAGTTTTTAACAGCAGGTTTTGGTTTGCAGGTTGAGATATTTTTTTCACATAGACTCCAATTCTTCAACAAGGTAACAAAGTTTTGACATTACGAGGCTTGCTTCTGTTTTTTTTCGTGTGCTTTTTCAATTAATTTGGGGTTTTTGTGTTGGTCGACAGCGTAAACCCCGCGCCCCGGTTCACACACTCTTAGGAAGTGAGACATTCCGCCAGGTCCGAGTTTATCCACAAGGAATTCAAGTCCAAGCCTGTAAAGGTCTTCGTCTGGAAGCTCGCGGACGTGTGTTGGCCGGGGTTTTCCGTTCTTGGTAATATTGGTTTTCAGTTTGGAAATGCGTTTTTGTTCTGCTCCTAGTTCCTTACTAGTCTGTTGAATCTGTTGGACGAGAGTGTCGATATCTGGCAAATTATCTAGCCATTCATACCGCTCGAGTGTGTAATTACCGGTGGGAGGCTCAATCAGGTTAAGGAATCGGGATGCGCCAGTGGTACCAAGTTTAGCCACAAGTGCTTCCATACCGAGATGGTAGACTTCATTGTCAGTCATTTTCAGAATGTTCATTTTTAATTATCTCCTGTAGCCATTCGTGGGGGTTGTTGACACGAATGGTCAATTCGGAACCAAGTCTTTTCGCGAGTCTGATAAGTCTATCATCCGTTGTCAGGAAGATATCTACATTAATGCTTTCAGCACAGGCGAGATGCAAGGCATCCGCCCGTTTGAAGCCTAACGATTCTAGGTGTTTTGCTCTTGATGTTTCCCGCAAATTAAGAAAAACATTTTGGTGCTCGATTTAGGACATCACCCTTGCTGTTACTCAATCATTCCGGTTTGTGGGCTTGAAGCAGTGGCGTAGAGTTTCCGAGGAATGCGTCCTGCTAAAAACGCTGCTCTCCCGGCTTCGACTGCTTTTTTCATCGCCTCTGCCATCAGTACGGGACGGTGTGCTTTTGCCACCGCTGTATTGAGCAGAACACCATCGCACCCTAATTCCATTGCAATCGCCGCGTCTGATGCTGTCCCAACTCCAGCGTCTACGATGAGCGGTACCTGTACGAGGTCCCGAATAATCTGGATATTATATGGGTTGCGGATCCCCATTCCTGAGCCGATCGGTGCGCCTAATGGCATTACGGCAGCGCATCCGAGATCTTCTAATTTTTTACAGGTAATCGGATCATCATTACAATATGGTAGCACGGTAAAACCGTCTTTGACGAGTGTTTCCGCTGCATTGAGGAGCTGCTCTACGTCTGGAAACAGTGTTTCCTCGTCTCCAATGACTTCGAGTTTGATGAGCGATGTTTCCAGGGCTTCTCTCGCAAGATTGGCTGTCAGAATCGCGTCCTTTGCCGTGAAACAACCAGCTGTATTCGGTAGGATTGTCATGCCGCGTTCACGCAAGAGTGCGAACAGGTTTTCGCCGGATGTATCTGTGAATTTCACACGACGCATTGAGACTGTGGCGATTTCGGCACCGCTTGCGGCAATAGACTCCGTCATTATATGGAAATTCGGGTAACCAGCTGTTCCGATAAGCAGTCTTGATGTATATGTCTGGTTTGCGATTTTGAGTTCTTGCATTTTTTGTTTTTTGACTATTTTTTGTAAAGTGCCACACCTACACGTTCAATCTGTTCAACCATTTCAGGGTTGCGGATATTCTTAAAGATAGATAGATCGATGGTATAGGGTAACATCTGATCGTCCAGGTCGTTTGCGATTTGAGATAGGAGCGTGTGCGTCAGTTCACTACTACCACGAAGTGTTAGGTCGATGTCGGAACCGTTTTTGTAGTCGCCTCTGGCGCGAGAGCCGTACAACATTACCTCTTTTACCTGTGGGTATCGCACAAAAACATCTCGAATTTTTTGAAGCGTCTGAGTAGACAAGCCATATTGCATCTTTAAGAGTTTCCTTCCTCTTTCAGTTGCTGTAGTCGGACGAGTAGCCGCTCAAATTCAGTAAAATAGGTAGCGCAGATAGCAGTGACAACTTGTGCTGCGGTTTCTTCATCGTAAGTATGCGAGGTTAGATTACGTTTTTCAACCATATCCATCCAGACTTCGCCGTTTTCGAGAAGTCCGTTCCTAAAAGCCTGTCGGGTTGTGTCCCGCGAACCATACAAGTTCTGTATGCCTTGTACTTCAAGAAAGTTCTTCAAGGTCTTCCAAGCGAGTTCATGCGTGTATTCAAAACCTTGTATTAATCCTTGTGCTTCTAAGTCTGAAAGTTCCCGTTGCTCCGCAAGTTCGACGGCTGCTTTTAATCGACTAAAAGCCCTTTCGAAACTACTTGCGCGTTGAATCCAGCGAACCTCTTGACTTTTCATAGTGTTCTGCCCACAGTCATTCCTCTGTATTTTGAATTAGTATAACACCCCAAAGCCTCTTTATCAAATGTTTTTGGAGCCGTATTATCCGCCTTGAACGGCGCGAATAATTTCCACGTCGCTATTCTCCTGAAGTTCCGTTGTCTGCCATTTGGTTTTTGGGATGACCTCCTGATTCACGGCGACGGCAATGCCCGCCTGCGTCGGCTTTAGTTCTAAAGCGATAAGCAGGTCATAAATATTTGAATTCGGATTCACTGTTTTTTCTTCGCCATTAACGCGGATCTTCATTTTTTTAGTGTGTTTGCGGCACACGGCGTGTGCCTACTACTTTAAAAACCGGTGTGTTTGTGGCACACGGTCGGTGCCTACTACATTATAAACCTATCTAACTGAAATGGGGCGATTGTCTCTGAAGTTTCACCAGTCAGAATCAGTTTGGCGATCTCGTAAGCTGTGATGGGTGTGAGCAGGATACCGTTGCGATAGTGTCCCGTTGCGTATACCAGATTCTCGACAGGTGTTTTGCCGAGTATAGGCGCATTGTCTCTGCTACCGGGACGCAGGCCCGTCCAAGTTTCGAGGAGCGGCAGTTCATAAACGCCCGGCACGGCTTCCCACGCTCCGCGGAGGAGTTCAAACACACCGCCAGCGGTTAAACGCGTGTCAAATCCCATTTCTTCGCTCGTCGCACCGACAATAAGTCTGCCATCGGTTCTCGGCACCAGATATACCGATGTCGGATACCTCGCCCTGACGGTGCGAATGACGTTTTTGACTGTAATGCCCTCTTCCATTTGCAATGCCAACATCTGTCCCTTCACAGGACGCACTGGTGGAATAGTGGTGTCTGGTAACCCCTCAACCTGTGCAGACCAGCATCCTGCTGCGAGAATGAGTACGTCTGCAGCTTGGAAACCGTTTTGTGTTTGAACACCCGTTGCGACACCATTCACTGTGACAATTTTTTCAATGGCACTGTTTTCATGCAACACGCCGCCACATGCCTGATAGGCACGCTGAAGTGCTGTTACCATAAGCCGATTATCCACTTGGTAATCGGTCGCGCAACGGATGGCTGCGGTCACACGAGGCGAGAGGGCAGATTCGATCTCACGTGCCTCTCGTCCAGTCAACCACTCGACATCCAATCCTAAGTCTTGTTGTGCTGTGTAAAGATGCCGAAGCTGATGTGTATCATCGGGTTCTAATCCGACAACGAGGGTGCCTTCCACGCGGTAGCCGATGGACATCTCTGCGTCGTTTTCTAATTCATTGACCCATTGTGGATAACGTTCTAAACTCTGACAGCCGAGTTTGAGTAGTTCAGGTTCTTCGCTGTGTGCTTCGGCGAGTGGCGCGAGCATACCGGCGGCTGCCCAAGAGGCGGCACGCCCTGCTTGTGCGCGCTCATAGATGGTGACGGTGGCACCTGCTTTCGCCAGCTGCCACCCGATACCGAGCCCAATCACACCGCCACCGATGATGATAATCTTCTTATTTTCCATTAATTTAGCAGGGAAAACGGTTATTTTTCTAACACATTAATAAAACAATCTTTTGCTTCGACTGTTTTGGAGATCAATCCTTTTTCATAGGCGAATTTTGCGAAGGCGTTCCATTTTTCTTCGGATTGTATCTGCGTTGTTGCGAATACGTCCAATGTGTCTCGAAACGCAAGTTCTTCTAAGTCTTTGCGAGCGTCCGGGTTCGCCTTGAAAAAGAGTTTCAGGGCATCATCCGGATTTTCTTTCGTGAATTGAATTGCCTCCTGAATCGCCTTCATTAGTTTTTTAGCGGTTTCTGGATGATTTTCAAAATAAGCGTCATTGGTGATAATTACTAATTCATAGTAGTCCGGAATACCGTGTTTCTCAAGCGCGAAATAATCTGCTTCTGCCCCTTCAAGTTTCAACATGTTAATTTCGTAATTCCGAAATGGTCCGATCACTGCATCTATTTGACCGCTTAGGAGAGGTGCCAAAATATTCGTGCCCACGTTTATTAATTCATAATCATCTTCGGCTAATCCGGCATTCGCCGCGATGGCGTTAAACAGGAGCACGTCCAGCGGTGCAACCGTGTACCCAATTTTTTTTCCTTTGAAATCCGCAGGTGTTTTAATGCCTGTTTTCTTCAGGAAACTGATTGTGTTGAGTGGGTGTTCCACGAGTAGACCGATCGATTTGACCGGTAAAACTTCTTCGCTTGCCCGTGCGATTGTGACGCTTTGTTGGTAACTCACAGCAAATGGGTATTCCCCTGCTGCCACGAGTTTGAGCGGTGCATCCGGATCGCCACCCCAGAGCAGTTCAACTTCCAATCCGTGTTTGGCAAAAATCTTGTTCTCTTGCGCAACATAAAGCGGGGCGTGGTCTACGTTCGGAAACCAATCGAGCAGTAGTGTAGTCTTCTCCATTTCGGCTTTCTGGTGACTGTCTGCGTGGCTGTTGATTCCTATTAAAAGTATACCACAACTGATAAGAAACATTAAGCAAATTGCTGTTTTCATGGTAGTTTTCCTCTCTTGTTGATTGTCCGGTACGGCTACCGAACATTTGATTTGTTGAACTGGTACTGCCGCCACGGCATTGCGTACCGCTCCAGCAGTGTCATAAATCCAAAAAGACCTAAACCTAAAATAGTTAGGCAGAAAATAGCGGCGAATACCAGTGAAATTTGGAGTTTTCCGTTGGCATATAGCATGAGATATCCCAGTCCTGCTTTCGCTCCTACCCATTCACCAATGACTGCACCGATGGTGGAGATAGATATACCTATCTTCGCGCCTGAGAAGATGAACGGCAGTGCCGAGGGGATACGCACTTTCCAGAGTATTTGCCACCGCGTCGCCCGTAAAATCCGAAACAGGTTCACTGTATCTGGATCGGTGGACTTCAAGCCGTCTAAAGTATTCAGTACAATCGCGAAAAACACAATCAGAGCTGCCATGGCGACTTTGGAGGCGATCCCGAATCCGAACCACAGCACCAATAGCGGTGCAATCGCGAATACTGGGACGGTTTGTGAACCGATAACATACGGATAGAAAGCTTTCTCGAGCACGGGGAACTCGAACATCAGCACGGCTAACGGGATTCCAACTCCAGCGGCGAGGACAAATCCGAGAAGCATCTCTTGTAGTGTCACGAGCGTATGTTTCAGTAATTGGGCATGCTCCGCAAATAGCGTCACCACGATTTTTGAGGGTGCTGGCAGAATGTAGCGAGGGAGATCGAAAAGATTCACGGCAGCTTCCCATACGCCTAACCCTGCGAGTAGGATAGCCACAGGTATCACGAATTTGCTCAGCATGCGTATCCGCTCCTTAACGCGAAAAAGCCGTCTTCCATTTTCGGTATAGGGAACATGCCCATTTGCCAATGGCTCTATCTATAGCCTTGGCAATGCCAAAAAGGAAGCGGCTCCATGTTTTAGTGCAGCGAGGTTAGATACCTCGTTAGCAATTGTGCAATTGACCGATTGCTAAAGTCGCTCAAGAAGAAGCGGTTTTCCATTGCTCTTCTTCATATTTCCCTACGCTGGCATGACCCAGATCAGGTTCAAAGGGTGTTTTCTCAGCTCTTAAGCAAGTAAGAGCACCCCATAATGTCATTTTATACTATAGCATAATTTTCGTTTTTAAAGCAAATTTTGAAGTGGTAGCAGTTTTCTCTCAATCTACCGGCATGGCGTGTGCAGGAATTTCCACACCCTGTTCGCTCCAGAACTTGTATGCCCCGCGGTGAAGCGGAATAACAAACGCCTTCGGACCATTTTCTATCGTCATATCTGCAGCGGCTTGATTTGTTTGGAGCATTGACTGGTGTCCTTCTTGCGAGTAGACATGCTTTAGAAGTGCGTAAATCGTTTCTTCGCTTACTGCTTTGTTACAAATCAGGACTGTCGGCATTACAATGGTTTTCACGGGTTCAACTTTGCCTTCATAGGCACCCTCCGGCAGAGATCCAGAGAGATAGAACGGGTACTTTTCATAGAAGCCGTACTTTTTGGCAGGGGTATCGAGATCTATCATACGGATGGATTTGATGGTCGTGAGTTGGATAACAGCACTGTTCGGAACACTGACGAGCCACTGGAATGCTTCCACCTGTCCGTCTTGGAGTGCCTCGGCAGCGGCGGTGCCACCTTTGTAAATCGGCGTAAATTCACCCCAAATACCCGCCAATTTCGACAAACGTTCTAATGTCTGGGCGGTGCCGGATCCACTCGCTCCAGAAGCGATCTTTTTACCGACGATGTCCTCAAACTGGTGGACATCACTATTTGCCAGCGTTGAAAATTGGTCGTAGGCGATAAAAAGCAGCGTCACCATACGGATATTGGTTTTCGGTCCTTCTTCTTCAAATATTTCCTGTCCATGGTAGCCGAGGTAACTTTCGGATGCAAAAACGACACCGAGTGCTTCTGGATCGTCATTCACGCGCCGCGTATTTTCGATGGAACCCGCTGAGGCTTCAACGGATATTTTTATATGGGACTCTTGGTGTGTCAAAACTTGGCTAACGCCACCCGCGAATTGTGAAAAACTACCGCCTATTACCCCACCCATGATTGAGAGCCATTCCTTCTTCTGAGGGGCGGCGTCCCCTGTTGCGGCTTTTTCACTCGATTGCTTATCGCTACACCCGTAAAAGGCAAGCAGCGCAGCTAAAGCAACGGATATGGATATATATAGTAGGTTATGATGTCCAAATTTGTCTTTTGTAAACATAAAATGTCCTATTGCGTTTGTATTTTGTATAGTAACCGGAAACGCTTCTTTTGAATATTTTAAGGAATAGTAAGTTTCTGATCAAAGTCTACACTTACAACGAAGCCGAATAACTTGTATAAATGATACCAGATATTGTATGGTGTTTCAAGTGTTTTCTGGCTTGCGTGGAAGCAAGATTTCGCGCGGGTTTGATTTTTCTTGATAAATGTCTAAGTAACTGTTACACTTAAAGTGAACGAATAAACAAGGAGGGAATAAAAAACATGAGACGTTTCTACTCACGTCTGTTATTGGTGGGATTCAGCCTGTGTTTCATTATCGGTTTTGCTGCTGTTAGCGATGCGACTACAAAAAAACGTATTGCCGTTCTCTATTTTGAGGACCACAGTCGCTTTGATTCGCCCACCGGATGTGGTTGTATACCCAGCTTCATCGGAAATATGGTTAGCACAAAGAAACGATGGGATTTGGAAGCGGGATTTGCCAAAATGCTTAACCGGAAATTGGTGGAAACAAACGTATATGAACCGGTAAGCAAGGATGAACTCTTAGATGCTATGGCACTTATGACGCTCTCTCGGCATAACTTAGGGAAACTGAAACAGGAACAACGCGCAACACTTGCTAAACACTTGAATGCGGATGTGCTTGTGATGGGAGATATCCGAAAGTTTAATCAGGAACGCTTAAGGACTAACGCTTCTCGGACATTACGGGAAGGTGG
Source organism: Candidatus Poribacteria bacterium (assembly GCA_958295815.1). Lineage (GTDB taxonomy): Bacteria > Poribacteria > WGA-4E > WGA-4E > WGA-3G > WGA-3G. The sequence goes on from OY282374.1 coordinate 5,084,622, forward strand.
ACGTCAGTCGCAGCGAGGCACCGCGAGTTATATGGCTCCGGTCATTCTGCGAGGTTCTCTCCACCGTGCCACGATTATACTCAATATGAAATTTTACAATTCTTCGGGCAGTGTTGTTGCTGAACCGCGTATTTCTGCGAGTCGTGACCATTCATACGCAGGCACGAAATTCGCTTCCCTTGAGGCAAGTGTGACAGAAGAAGGGACGAACCTCACATTTGGTCAGACCCCGGACACTCGGCGAAAGAATCCGCGTCCGATTGTCAGACCCACAGAACTGAATGAAATCCAGTTTGCCAGTGCTGAATACGATAGAACGCTTTTTGGTGTGGTAACGCATGAGGCACTCATCAAAGTCGTTTTGGCACTCCGTGATAACGTTGGACCGAATTTCATTACGCCTTGGGAATCGAAAACCGGAACTGCTAACGGAGGGGCGGAAACTCCAGCAATAAAAGCAGACGGACCTATCAAAGGGAAAATCCAATATGTGGATAATGAGGACCTTGATAAGATTTATATCAATATTGGCTCTAACAGAGACATCGCCATCAACCAAGAGTTTGCTGTCTATACCAGAGGCAAGCCGGTGCGAGATCTGGACTCTGGTGAGATCTTGACCTACCTTGAAAAGCAGGTAGCGACAGTCGCGGTTTCCGAAATCCTGAATGATAAAATTTCCGTATTCCGCGTCGTTAAAATGACAGAACCTCTCAAAATCGGCGACGTTGTTCGCACGGTTACCGCCGACTCTGACGCATCCGAACAATCCGCTTCTGAAGCAGATGCGACTGAGGAAGAGAAATAGATTCTCAAAGGAGTGCTATATGATACGGCTCTCGACTTTTTACAGCAAGTTTTGTATCAAAGCGACATTACTTTTCTGTTTTTTGGCAGTGGGTCTCGTAATACTATTCGGGTGTGCGGATCCAAGTACACAGAAAAAGAGCGATGCTACCAGTCAGCCTTCTTCAGATACGGTGGATAAAAAGATTAAGATCGGCTTGTCCATGGATTCCTTACGTGTGGAGCGGTGGCAGAAAGATAGGGATATCTTCATAGCTGAAGCAGAAAAACTCGGTGCCGAAGTTATTGTCCAGTCTGCTGATGGCGATGAGCGGCGACAAAATGAGCAAGCGGAGAACATGATTACACAAGGTGTGGATGTGCTTGTTGTTATTCCTAAGGATAGTGTTGCTGCTGCACAAATTGTTCAAGCCGCACATGCGGAGGGGATCAAAGTGGTCGCGTATGATCGACTGATTCGCGAGAGTTCGCCTGATCTCTATATCTCTTTTGACAACGAACAGGTCGGGTATCTGCAAGCCGAATATCTGCTTCGTCAGAAGCCAAAGGGGGACTATTTCCTACTCGGTGGTGCCCCAACGGACAATAATGCACAACTCCTCCGAAAAGGACAAATGCGTGCTTTGCAAACCGCAATTGATAATGGTGACATCCGGTTAGTAGCGGACGGGCAACATTGGGCGGTTAATTGGGATCCGCGCGACGCGCTCAAGAAGGCGGAACAGGTCTTGACGCAGACAAACAACCAGGTGGATGCTGTGGTCGCCTCCAACGATGGGACGGCTGGTGGTGTTATTCAAGCACTTGAGGGGCAAAACTTGGCGGGAAGTGTCATCGTTTCGGGGCAGGATGCGGAACTCGCTGCGTGTCAACGGATTGTCAAAGGTACACAAACGATGACGGTTTACAAACCGATTCACCTCATCGCAACGAAAGCGGCACAAGCGGCTGTTGCACTTGCAAAGGGTGAAATGATCGCTGAAGCCACGCAGACTGTTAACAACGGCAAGGCTGACGTGCCATCGATACTGCTTACACCTATCCAAGTTGATAAGGCAAACCTTGATGAAATCGTCATTAAAGATGGATTTCATACACGCGAAGCTATTTTTAACTATTGAATCTGGTCACCGTTCCACAATGTAAAGCTAAGACAAATTGTTCGCTAATCGCTTACAATTTCATTTCACGGTGGTTTTCGGTTAAGCCCAACCGTCTCTGTGTTATGGACGGTTTGTTAATAGTTGTCAGTTAATTTCAAACAAAGGCAAACTCTACTCTGCAGAATTTGGTTGTCCGTTATGGTTATATGGCGGTTACTACGTTTGTTCCGGTTACAAACCGCTTTTTAACCGAAAACTGACAACCGATAACCATTTTAAAATGCCTATTTTTTTATTGGGGATAGATACTGGGGGCATCGGCATCGGTGACCGGCTCGGTTGGGTGTGGCACTCTGATGCTTATCAAAATATCATCATTATTGCGTGTGGAGTCGTTGTATGGTGGCTCCTTCGATACGCCTCTCAGCGGGAGTATTGGCAAAATGCTGCGAGGCAAATTCGCAGGAATCGGATTGCCATTGTCTGTCTCTTTATTCTTTTAGTATACCTTCTCATCGGTGTACTCGATAGTATTCGTTGGCGGGACCCGTTATTTACTCAAGAAGGCAGCATCACCCGAAGCGAAGATGGACGGGTTGTTTACAAGCCGAGATCACTTAGTCTCCTTGACAGACTTTGCACACCCCTTCGAGAACAGACCGAAAAGACTTATTCGGCACCCTTAGCAACTCACCTATATGCCAAAAGTACAGTCCAGACGCCTGATGGACGGACAACTCGCGAGTACCCACCTCTTAAATATCCACGTACACATCTTTTAGGCACCGACAAAGTGGGTAGTGATGTCTTCTATCGTGCCTTAAAAGGCATCCGTACCGGACTTATCATCGGTGGATTTACCACCCTGATTGCTGTGCCTTTTGCTATATTTTTTGGGGTTGTTGCGGGGTACTTCGGTGGTCGGATAGATGATGTCGTTCAGTATGTCTATGCTACGCTTGATTCGATTCCATTTATTCTGCTTGTTGCTGCCTTCATGCTCCTTTTCGGACAAGGATTATTCAATCTCTGTCTCATCATGGGCGTCAGTAGTTGGACAGGTCTGTGCCGTACCTTACGTGGCGAGACTTTGAAACTCCGGGAATTAGAATACGTACAAGCCGCTGAAGCCTTCGGTGTGCATCGTGGGTTCATTATTCTCAAACACCTCGTTCCGAACCTTATGCATATTGTGTTGATTACCTCTATCTTGCGGTTTAGTGGATTCGTGTTGACAGAAGCGTTGCTCAGTTATCTCCAAATCGGCGTTGATCCGACGACGGGGAGTTGGGGGAACATGATTAATACGGCGCGTTTGGAACTGGCGCGTGATCCGATTGTTTGGTGGAATCTTGCTGCAGCGTTTGTATTTATGTTCGGGTTGGTGTTACCAGCGAATTTGTTCGGTGATGCTGTGCGAGATGCCTTGGATCCGAGGCTGAGGACGGAGTAACCAAACAAATTTTCGTTTGCTTAAAATCAAACAACGGACAATGCTGCCCGTTGTTTGTTTTTTTATCTATTCTTGTGAGATTACTCGTTCTCGTATTCTTTGAGGAATCCTCTGAACTCCCGACGATGTTTCTCTTCGTCAGCGAGAAGTTTGATGCAGAGGTCTTGCGTGACGTAGTCTACCCCATCGCATAGGCGGATAATCTTGTTGTATTGTTCAATCGCAGCGTTTTCGGCTTCGATAACCCCGTGGATTGATGTTACGACATCTGTTGAATCTTCGGGGGGTTGCAGCGAGGCTTGTTCAGGTTTGAAGTCGAACGAACCGGGCACTCGTCCGTCGATCTCTTTGATGCGTTCGGCAAGTTCCTGTGCGTGTGTGATTTCTGTTTGGATATCTGCTGCCAAGGATTTTTTAATTTCTTCGGCGCGGATGCCGTCTAAGTCAACGGAGATCGCCAGATAATTAATTGTAGTTTCTAACTCCATCCAGTAGACACGCGTCAGTTCTTTGATGACTGCATTTCTTCTTCCGTTTTTCATTGTTCTTCTCCTATCGTAGATGATTACGTTATAATTAAACTGTTGATTGCCTCAATTGGTTTACCATATGTTAAGACGGGTTTCAATCGGTTTGTGTTTCAAAAATAAGGTGGGTTGAAGTTTGCGATAGGCGAGGATGACGAATATTAAAATCCGCCCTACTCGTTCGTTCTTATAGTGATTCTAAAAACACAATGAGTGCATCACGTTCTGCTTTTGACATTTGTTCAACGGCTTGCCGCGATACTTCTGCCTCCCCACCGTGCCAGAGAATTGCTTCCATCAAATTTCGTGCTCTGCCGTCATGGAGAAAGTTGGTATGACCGTTAACCCTTTGGACCAAACCGATGCCCCATAGAGGAGGTGTTCGCCATTCACTACCGCTGGCGTGGAAATCGGGACGATTGTCCGCTAATCCTGGTCCCATGTCGTGGAGCAACAGATCCGTATAGGGGTGGATCGTCTGGTTGCTGACTGAGGGCACACCCGCTAAAACGCCGGTCCTGAACGTCGGAACATGGCAACTGGCACATTGCGCTTTGGCAAAAAGTTGTTCTCCATGTTTAACTTGTGGATTATCCACGTCGCGACGCGCTGGCACCGCTAATGTCTGGACGTAGAACGTCACTACATCTAAAATCTCGTCGCTGACCTCTGGTACTGCACTGTGTTCAGTGAGTTGGGGTTGTCCCGCTGAATTTTCGGTTTGGAAGAGTGAAGTTGTTATGCCCATGTCGTCGTTATACGCTGCGGCGACCTGTTGAAGAAGTGTCGGTTGGTTCGCCTTCCATCCGAAACGACCGAGCGTGTAACGCTGCTTAACGACATCCCACACATAATTAGGTTTCCCTGAGATGCCATCTCCATCCACATCGGCTTCATCTGCGTAAGCGAGAATGGCTTCTTCAGGAATCGCTTCCAGCAGACCGAGTCCAAAGACGGCTGGTGCGACGCGCGGGGATACTTCAATATTTTCTGGCAGTTGCTGATAAGTTTCTGTAAGCGTATAGTTGGGATGGCGTAGGTGTACACGCGTGCCATCTGCTGTTGTCAGTGTTTGCTCGGTATAGTCAATCTTGACTTTGCCCTCTGGGGTTGCGTTAACAATGGAGCGATTGTTAAGTTGTGTGCCGAAGCCCGGCACTGGAGTTGGTGGTTTTCCAACTCCCGAATCCTCCATCTTTGGAAGACTGAGTCTGAAGAGCAGAGACACAAGTCCTTCGTTAGCACCCGGGGGTCGTCCACGACCATCACGAGAATGACAGTTGATGCACGAGACATTGTTGTATATGGGTCCTAATCCAGGGTTTACGACTGCAGGTGCCGTGACAAAAACGGCTTCAAACTCAACATCGCCTTCCAGATGTTTTGCAAGTGCTGCTGTAGAAAGATTAGGAGCGGGGATTGAAAAGGCGTGACTTGAGGCGTCAAAGACAGTCGTCTCGCCCCCGGAAATTTCACTCGTCGAAAATATAGGTATTGATTCTACTGTCACAGGGGACTCGGAGTCGCATGCGCTCAGTAGAATCAAGGCTAAAAGGGTTACTGATAGTAAACTATGAAAGTATTTCATCTTTCGCACCGGAACGGCACGACGGAGCGTGCCTACTACTTTCTAATTAAACTCACTCGATTGGATGAGCGGGAGTATATCTTGTTCAAGTGTCTGTTGAACCTTGCTGACGGCATCGATTGCAGCTTGGACAGCACCACGGTTTACAGTAATGGAATCGCGGAAAGGATCTGGGATTGCCCCTATAGCGTCAATAGCTGCTTGGACTTCTTGCTGGAAACGGGAATCCAATGCAGCGTCTTTACCGCTCACGAAATCGTTGAGTCCTTGTCCATCATTCATGAATTTCCCCATGTAGACGTTTTGAATCCCTCGGATATTGTCTTGGAAATCCGAGATGGAGTTGAAACTAAACTGGGATTCAACAAGGGTTGTATCGGATTCGTTGTAAGGGTCAGATATTTTACCGTTCGCTACCTCATCGGCGATGGTTATCATACCGTTGACCATTTCTTGTACTGCTGCACTCTGCGACGGATAAATAGCACTTCCCGTACCGGCTTGTGCAACTGCACTGCTGAAATTTTCACCTTCTGGTGACCACGCCAAACGTAGTTGTGAGGTACTCGCTTTGAGATTTTCTGTCGTCGAAACGAGATACTCCAGTTCACGGGCAGTTATATCCGATGCTTTACGTTGGTTGCCGTCGCGGAACAGTAGAAACTCAATTGTGTGAAATCCTTTCTGAGTATCTTCTAATCCACTGACGAAGTCCACCGTTAGTGTGTCACCACTGTCCAAAACAGACTGTAGATTGACATGATCGACGGGCCAACTATCCAGTGCTGGATCAAGTCCTTGTGTGTCAACGGGTCCGAAGAGGAATGATTCGCTCTGTTCCCACGGTTTTCGGGTGGCTTTCCACGCTTGTTGTGCTTTCTCCAGATTTGCCTGCGAGGGGGCCGATTCCAGTGCCTTGACGGCTGCTAACAAGTCACCGGCTTTATTATCCAGATCGGTATATGTGGCTAACACGACGGTATTGGCAAAGTCGTTGAGCATCGTGCTTGCATCAAAAGTTTCACCAGATACTTCCTGTTCATCTGTTACATCATCGCCTCCACAGCCAACAACAAAAGCGGATGTGAGTAATAAACAACAGAATAGGGTCCAAATCTTATAGAGCTTCATAAAAATCTCCATTTTTGTATTCGTTATCGGTTGTTGGTTATCAGTGTTCAGTTAAAAGGTATCTCTGGTTGAGGGAGAACTCTCTTTTTGCTTTTAAAGTACTGAAGACTGATGATTATCTTTTGTTAATATTGAAAACCGAAGCCGAGTGCAAAAGTGTTTTCTCTGTTTTTATCTTTTGTCGCTAACCGTCGGAGGGAATAATGGCTCTTGAAAACTATTTTTGGGTGGACATGGTAGTTAATACCAAAAGTCCACGTACTTCTCTCCCACCGCGGATTGTCAAAGATAATCCCTTCAACACTCGCCATCGTATCGTAAAAATCGTAACGCGCGAAAACATCTAAGATCTTGTCTGGAGGAGGATCTTTCAGATCGGAATGTTCCGCGCTGTTGCTTGGTTGTCTGAAAAGTGATAAGATATCGTAGCCTGCCTCAATGTACCAACCTAAGGCTGAGCTACCTATTGGTGTACGCTTCACATTGAGATTGTTGGAGAGCGTTCGGTTAACTTTAGACAGCCGATCAGCATTCTCAAGTGTTCCCCATAGGAACAACCCTCGAATTTTTACAGCGTTCACCTCATAAAATCCATGAAAACTCACAATCCCGACGTGTGCATCGAAATCCACGTCAGGTTTCGGTCGATTTGCGGCGGTGTCCCCGAAGTAACCGGAGATACCGACAGTTGCGTTTTCATGAAATGCATAATCGAGTCGTCCGACGAACGCGGGTGCCTCAGCGTTAGCTGTCTCGAATCGCAGTTGGTGTCCGCGAACTATCCAGTGGCGGGAACTGAAACCGGTTGAGTCCAATCCGTTGACAATTTGTGCCTGATAGTTCAGTGAACCGAGTGAACCGAAAATTTCGACACCGGTTTCGTGCCAGATTATCGGAATGAGGTGTGCTTCCGCTTCGGGGCGCGTTGTTGTAAAGTAGTGTTGCGGTCGATGTCGTTTTGCAACGAGCCCTACTGGAACGATGATATGCCCAACGCGGAGGTTAAAGGCTGGTTGGAAGGAGAAAACAGCGGCGAGTTTTTCGACAATCACTTCGCCACCTTTCTCAATCTCTGTCTCAAATTCCCCGAACTCTTCAAATTTGTCAAATTCCATTGTGCTGCCGGTACCGCCGTGTTCAAATTCAAGTTCCGATTCAAGTCGGATGGTATCGTTGATACGGTATTTTGGCGCGATAACGAAACGTTCCACGTCAATAGCAGCACGCCTGCCCGGGTCGAGTTCCCAATCGAAGTGGGCGTAGTTGATTACACCATATCCAGAGACTGAGAACGGATTTGATTCAGCAAAAGCACTGAAGCTTAGTAAAATAAACATTCCCCAAATAGCAAGGAACACCAGTTGTTTTCTCATAAATATAAGGTTTCTAAAAAAGATATTGAGACTCATTATCATATTTAGTGATGTTTAGTTGAGATTTCCGATTTTATGTTAGAGATCACGCCTTTGGAAATTGATAACGAATCTCAGTATCTTTAATTATACCCACAATTTCCGTGAATGTCAAAAAAATCTGAAAAAAATCTGAAAGTTTCTTAAGATCTGATGAATGTTACTGGAACCACGGGTGCTCCCATAACATGAGTGGTGAACCACCCATCCACTAAAATCGGTCGGGCCACCAAACGTGTGGATGACTGAGTGGAAAGAGGGTTTCCAGTACGGGAATAATATCCTCGCTTACCGAAACATCGGATCCAATGGCAAGATCTTCAATGCTTCGCCTTCCCATCATCAGTTGGATCAGTTTTTCCTGCGGGATCTCAAGGTGGAAGGCGTTCGCCTGACTGTTAGTGTGTGCGATGTTGCCCTGATCAATTTCTAAGCAATCCTGTCCAAGATCTGTCGAGATGAGAAGTTTCCCACTCCACTCTGAGAGATCAGCAGCGCGTTGTAGACGTTTTTCCAACTCACCGATAATCTTTTTTAAGGTGCTCGACTGGTCGATAATCCGCATCATACCCCCGCGATCCTTTGAGTTATCGGTATTTGTTCGACAGCCATAGCGTCGGCAAAAGATGGTAAATGGGTGGTCTGCGGGTATATGGCACCGAATCTGCGCTGCCTTGATGCGTTTGGCGCGATCCGCAAGAAAGTGGGCAACAGTCTCAAAAATCGTCCTATTTTGAAATCCGATGTCACAGAGGATACAGTTTTCCTCTGTATCGTCGCAGACGAAGTATCCGATTATCTCATCTTCTTCGTCCAGGACAACATAAGGGTCAGCGGCAACCCCAAATCCACTGCCCATCTTGAATTCTTTCCAATGGATTTCGTCTCGCAGCGGTGTACCAGTTCGCTCAGTGTTGTTTGCTGCGTAGAGTGACAATATCTTCGGTGCGTCTGCCTTCTCAAATTTGCGGATATGATATGTAGGTACAGCCGCTTGCGCCTCCTCTGTTTCAAGATAGATCCATGTTTCCGGTATGACTGTTGCGTAGCCAAATTTAGGATAGAAGTTCGGGATACCAAACAACATGGCGACATCGAATCCATTTTCTATCATGAACGCCGTGGAATCTTCCATAACGTGCCGGGAATATCCTTTGTTCCGATGCTCCTCATTCGTGCCGACACCAGCGATGCCGCCCATCTTGAGTTTTGCCGACCCGAATCGCATTTGATACTCAATGAGCCATAGGCGACTCACATCTTCCTCGTCTTCGGTCGAGAGCGAGATTAGCCAAACATTATCAGGTTGTGAGAACCGGTCAATTTTCATCAAAATACCTTTATTTCTGCAATTGTTATGTTTTAATTCTTTGCTTCTGATAGTTTGCGCATTGCGGCGAGATATAACGCTTTGCTCTGATTCTCAAACGGTCCTGGCTTGGGCGGGTTTTCTGGAAAATCTGAGAACAGACTCGCTTCACTCACTTCGTTGAGATCGAGTGGGGTTCCTAATGCTTTGATTTCTCCGAGGTAAGCGATTCCCCAGTATTCGCTATTGTACATGAAGCAATGCATATAGCATAGAACTTCGATGTCCTTCAGCATCGCACCTGTCTCCTCAAGAAGCTCACGGTGTGCGGTTTCTTCGGCTGTTTCCCCAGATTCGACGCGTCCGCCTGGAATTATCCAAAAATCGTTATCCTGCCATTTGCAGAAAAGTATCTGATTTTGTTGATGTGCGACACAACTGACAAACTCAATTTCTCCTACGTCTGCTGGTGGTTCTCCAAAATGGAGTAGCATATGTCCGTCTTGTTCTTCAATCTTTTGAACCAATTCTATTCTCCTTATAGTTTGTGTTCGGTTTTCTTTGCTAGCGATGTTTAAAAAATGATTTTGGTAATTAACGGGCGATGAATCGGCCTACTACAAACGGGTCTACTTGTAGTAGGGCAATTTGTAGTGTGTTCGGGGATTATTGTTTTTCCCAGATTTGCACGTTATGCCTCGGCAGATCAAAGGGATACTCTCCGTATTCAAGGGTAGGGATGCCGTTCTCATCTACTGTGACAACAACATAAAGTCGATGTGGTGAAACGCTGGTGTCTACACGTTCGATGAACTGCCATTTGTCACCATCGGCGGTCATTATTTTTACCTTCGTCCAGAGGATCCCTTCACCGTCTGTGTATGTTCCATCCGATATCAGAGCGCTATGTGGTGGATCTGGCGGTAGGGTGAAACTTTCGCCGATCGTAGAGGTCGAGTGTAAGTGTGTATGCGATACAAGGACCCAAGTCCCTGGCACCGGTACCTCAACACCATTTTGATCTATGACCCAAACGTGATCGCGTTCTTCCGTCGGAATCGGGGTATCTGTCTGTGGAGTCTCCGGTTCTATGATTTGATGAATCCGATCGCAGGAGTAAAGTCCTGCAATCAAGGTGATGATAGCCAGTATGAATGCGAATTTTGTGATGTGTCTGCTTATGATAATCATTAATGAATTCCTTTGCGTTATGATAGAAAAAGTAATATTGCATGCGTTTTTCTTCAGAAGCCATAGGCTTATTTATATTATATCCACGGTTTTCTTGAATCGCAAAGGAATCCGAATTAGGGTATGTTTTGGATTTACTTTTTTTCCTAAGATTCATCTATCCTTGATAATATCAACAAGTAATTCGCGCCCATTCAAAGGTTGCACAGGCCGATTGTTCCCAGAGAAGATCGCTTTAAACGCTGCGATTTGCGAGTGAGACATCTCGATGGGTGTTGTCAGCACGAACCACTTGACGTTTTCTGAGCAAGGTGGTGTTGTCAATGAACCGTTGTAACGATAGGTGTATTTTGTACTTGGCAACAAATTAAAAGCATTTAAGATGACCTCTTTGATTTGTTGGGATTCGCCTTGGGCAGACGGCAAGTGTTGCCAAAAGGAGTTGAACGCTGTATTGATATTCCCACTCTTAATGAATACTCCGATGACCGCCAACGTACTATCTTCACTTTTGTGAACGAGGTGCATCTCCATGTCGGACAGGTTTCCTGCCACTTGATGTTCGCTGGGTGCGTGGAAGTGGAATTGTAGCAGGTGATATTTCGTTCCCTCAACCTCAATCCAACTTCCTTTGTGGTAATCAACTTGAATTGTATTGCCAGTATTGTGGATATTTAAGGATGTTGGTTGGTAATTAAAGGTAATAGGGGAAAGTTTGGTTGGTGCGGGATCCACGATGTCAATCGGTGACTGGTGTATTCCTACACAGCAAAGTCGATATTCCGGATTGAGTTGCGCCCAAACGTCCGGTCCGTTTTTTGCTTCGTAGCCCCAGCATATCTCCTTAGCATGCGGGGCAACTTTCTGTTCTTTTTTATTATAAGTCATATAGATATAAATGAAATTGTGAGACTATTCCTGATAAAATTGTTTTCTTGTTTTTCCAACTATAGAGAATTTTGCGATTATTTAAGCACTACGAATTGGCGAAGTTGGAAACCTCGCCAGCGGAGACGGTGTTTCTTGGTCTATAGTTCACTGAAATGTCCATTTATTTTCATAATTTACTATATTACTTCAGAGCGATACTCTTATCCGACTGTTTTGTCTTTTCGCTGGTGTATAATAACGTGATTACTGTCAGGATCTTCGATAATCGCCCAGAAACATACAGCGGATTCACCCAAAGTCGAACAAGCCTGGATTCCTGCTTGTTCTAATTCATCTAAAGCAGCCTTCACGTCGGCAACCGCAAGCGCGACTGTCCCTCCACCGGGTTGCGTAAAATCATATCCATGCCCTAACACCAACGTGCCAGGATTTATCTCAAATTCTGCCCATGTGCCTTCATGGACTAAGCATGCCAGTGGAATCTCAAGCAGATCACGATAAAAGGTGAGCGATTTCTGCATATCGCTCACCGCGAAGAAAGTAAAGTCGATGCCCAATATATTCATAACTATAACCTCTCTGCTGGTTATTAGTGTGATGTACTAAACAGCGAGGGTTTGGATCGGGTACTCGTTAGATGATGACTGGTAGTCGGATGCTGTCCAGAAAATGCTCCAATCTGTGGCTCGATTTTTTCCGATGTAAAGCGTATTTCCGATTACTGCCCACGCTGTTCCATCAGATGCGAACGCAATACTCCCTGTGCTAATCCGATCGGTGGATTCTGTAAGTTGATCGTTCAGTTGCGTCCATGTTCTACCACCATCTTCTGAGCGACAGAGCCACGCACCACCGCCTCTCGGTCCGTTTTGGACCGTGGCAATCAGAAGGTCTGGGTCTGTAGGATGTGCAGCAATAGCGGTGCCATATCGACGCGGCAAGCCTTCGATCCGATTCTCCCAAGAGTGCCCACGGTCAGCACTGACATAAACACCGTTTTGCGTGTTCGCATAAACTCGATTATCGTCTGCGGGACACGTGGTGACCTGATGAACATCTTTATGAAGTTCCGGCGTGACGGGTTCCCACGAAACCCCTTCATCGGGGGAACGCATGATACTTCCGACATGGATATCAGCGTAGCAAAAGCCGTCTTGGGTTTTGGCAAGCGTCCGCACGGCTGGAGGACCGCCCCACGGTGTATACCATTCTTCTCGACACGCTAATTCATCAAACGCTACGACCCGTTCTGCTGGTCCCTCTTCTCCAGTGAGTCGATACACATGCGCCCCTTCATCGGTTCCGATGAGTAGGGTCAACGGATTTTCACGAATAAGGAGCAACGAAGCGATTGGATTTTCGATACCTGTTGGAATCTGTTTCGCATCACCTTCTGACAGAAGTAGTAGGTTTCCATCCGATAGAGCGAATATGGCGGCTTGCCCGTTTGACAGTGAAACCATTGCGCCATAGCCGAGGTCTTGATGATCTGTGCCTTTGTAGACCTGAATAGGTTCACTATGCCCATTATCTTCAAGGGCATAGATAGCGTTGTAAGTGGCAATAAACATCATTTATCTCCTTTTCTTCTGTAAACAATCCAGTTTCTTATTAGGTATGTAACATTTTCATGAATGTATCGGAACTCGAAAAGTCTTCGACCCAAAATTCGCATTTTCCCTTTAGTCGCGCGCCGACGCCTATGAAGTGCCATCCCAATTCTTGGGTTGCCTTCATATCCCATTCAGCATCGCCAATGTATACGATGCGGTGGAAGCAGTTCCCTAACATGGATAAACACTTCTTCATAATCGTTACGCGCGCATCTCCATCATCACTGGAAGTTAAGACGATATTCCTCAAGTTGAAACCAGTATGTTGAAGTTTCATTTCGGCAGTATGTCTCCAACCCCCTGTCGCGAATCCAACTTCATAGTCATCTGCAGCGGTAAGTTTATCAATCAGATGAATAGCCCCTTCTTTTGGGAGACATTTACCACCGTTTTTAAGATACTGCCTAATCAATTCGCCGAATTTCGAGCGAACTTCCTTAATTTGTCCCGCCTCCTGAATCTCGTTCTCTTCCATGATTTGTCGCAAACTACCTGTGTCGGTTACGTTTTTATATTTGCTCCAATCACTATGGATATAAACTTCACCCAAGACTTCTCTTATTGCGGAGATGTAACAGGCATCATCGAAACCGAAGTTTTCGACCAAGGTGCCGTCGATGTCAAATATTGTGGCGATCATTTGTTACCATCTTCTTAATAGGTTTTAATTGAATTTATCCGTACGCCATCTCAGGGTGCTTGCCGAGGACACGCATCAGGCGTTCATCAGCACCTTCCAAAACATAATCGGGCATACGATAGTTCAGGTAGGGCCAAAACCGCTGCGCGACGAAGCGTTGTCCATAGACTTGGTGAAACAGGTAGCGAACGCGATCGGTTTGGTTTGGTGCCCCGCGGTGCCATGTTTGTCCGTTGAGCAGATAGAGATCTCCGGCTTTCATGAGAAGGGAAACAGGCTCTTTGCCATTAAAAGATGGATTTTCCGGTTCGTCGGGTTGTCGTCCAGAGTAGTGGCTACCGGGAACGAATTGAGATGGGCCGTATTTAACATCGTCCTGATCGGTGAGTGCAATCTGGACAGACATACGGAATACGGGCATCTGTAGTCTCGGATCATGTCGATCCATCTCCGGGGAGATTGGAAATTCCACGCCGTCGTCAACGTGAAATCGGTTGATGCCTAAATCTGGTCGGTTAAGGATACAACCTTGCGCGATACAGTGGCAGTGCTCACCAAGCACGGTTTCGGCGATACTTATAATCGGCTCACGCACAAGCAGGTCCCGGAACATGAGGTCGCACTCAAAAAGACGATGTACAACGATAGGGGCTTTTCCGTCTTGTCGAGAGCCTTTGACGTTACGCATCTTCATGAAGTAGGGTTCGGCGAAGATTTCATCAACGCGCGCGACTATTTGTTCACACTCTTCGCGTGAGAGCACATTTCGGACAATCGTCGCACCGTTTTGATAGAAATCCTCCAAAATAGCGTTCAAGGTATCCGGTGGTAGCGGTTCAGCGGGAAGTGCGTGTTCTTTTGCCATGGTTCTGAATCCTTGTTTTGGATTGAACAGTGCCAGTGTTCTATTGGTATTCCCTGACAATCAACGGAAGTTTTTCACGCGATTTACCCAATTCTGCACGGACTCCGTTTGGGTTCAGAACAGTGATCGTTCCAGTGATGTCATGGAGTTGAAAATCGCTCTTCGGTTGCGTGAATTCGACGGCTGGACGGTCGCGTTTGTCTTCGACAAAACAGTTGATAAAATCAATACCACCCATCGTCTGAACTATGTCCGGTTGTGGTAAGGATAATGAGACGGGTGACCATTCGCCGCCGAACTGACGGTCACTTGCAGCGTTGATGACGTTACAGTCGCTGAAGGTCACCCGGGCACCTTTCGCTGATTTTTCTTGAACCTTGATGCCGTAACCAACTGTACTCTCAACTGTGCAGTTATCAAATTCAATTCGACCATCCGGTCCGTTGTCTCCTATTTTCGACACGCGGATGCCAGTTCCGTGTTGACTGCTAATGTAGCAATTCTCAAAGCGGAGTGTTATGTCATCAG
This sequence comes from Candidatus Poribacteria bacterium, assembly GCA_958295815.1. Taxonomy (GTDB): domain Bacteria; phylum Poribacteria; class WGA-4E; order WGA-4E; family WGA-3G; genus WGA-3G. The sequence goes on from OY282374.1 coordinate 5,099,680, forward strand.
TTTCGTTAGTAGTATGTGCTAAGAACACTTCGATACCGTCACCGACGTTATCTATAAACTTGCAACCGGAGAATATTACATTCTTTATCCGCTGTTCGCTTTTGTCGGGTTCAATGTCTACTCCGGACGCAGGCGGTGTTCCCCACGTGTTTGAAAACTCGCAGTTCTCGACTTTGAGATTTTCGGCACTGATAACGCTAATGCCCTGTCGATAGTGGTTATCGCATGTAATGTCCCGTAGAAGGATATCTTCAGAAGCTTGGCGTCCGCTGCCACCGTCAATATAGATGCCATCTCCGCCGCTATCTTTGAGTGTTAAACCAGACACGTTGACATTTTTACTGCCTCGAATCGCGAGTGTCATCCGCCATTCTGCTTTCTCGTACTGCCCGTACCATCGATGCCAACCAAACTGTTCGAGTACAAGCCCGTTGATATAGTCCTGTTTCCACATACGGAAGGTTGTTCCGTATCCGCGGATGGTGAGATTCTCGACATCTTGTGCGATGAACATGGAGTCGCCTCTGCCCCGATATTCACCCCGTTTTGCTGTGATGACTGTCCCTGGCTCAAAAATCAGTTCTTGATTTCCGACGAGTTTAATTGGCTGAATTATCCAGTCGGTGTGCATATTGGGGACAACTACCCGTTTCGCGCTGGAATCAATAGCGGCTTGTAGCCCTTCTGTTGCATCTTCTGGGTTGAATCCCCACCACGCTGCGTTAGCAACTGGGCTTTTTCCAGAATGAACGTCTGCGATTGCTTCGGGATTTTTCATTGTTGAACCTCGCCACGTCTAAAGAAAGAAAGAAGTTGGGTTTCACTGTGCTCAACCCAACCTATGTGTTTTCATCACCAATTAATTTACAGCGCGAATGTCTTCTCGTCATCAAGAGCCATCAGCGCGAACCATGTGTTAATATCTGTTCGCTCCGGGGCGATCCTATTAATCATTTTTGCCATTAGTGCCTTATAGCGTTCATCCGTGGGACCCATCTGGCTCATCCGTTCGTTGTAAGCTTCAATATCTGCTTCACTCTTTGGATGATCTGCCTGCAACCACGCCTCAACATCTGCATCAGTCGACAATGTCTTTAGTGCTTCAGCGAATTCTGCGGCGGAGACCCCTAAGAAGGAGAGCGTTGCGCGGTCTATCCCTGAATCCTCACCATAGAAATAAGCACCCAGGGTGTTGCTGTTGAATGCGCGTCCTTTGTCAATCAACCGTGCGAGTTGAACCATTCCGCAGACATCCGTGTTATAGGGACTCCGTGGTGCGCGGCGGTTGAGGTCAATAATACCGAAGCTAAGTTGGTCATCCACGTCTTGCAGTTCAACCCACGTGGTAATGTCGGTGCGGGATGGGTCTACTTCTTGGCATCGCGCTTCGAACCGTTCCCGTGTAGCTTCGTTGGGTCCATAGTTTACCAACGTTTCGTTGAATTCATCGATTTCGTCTTGTGATTTACCGGAGTTTTCCAGCACCCATGTCCCGATTTCGAGATTGTTTGGGTTGTTAACCGCTGCCTCCTGAAAATCCGCAGCTGAAATACCGAGAAATGTTAGAATGCGGATATCTTGTCCAGAGTTGTCGCCGTATAGGTATTCGCCGATTTTTTCTGCACGTTCGGCGCGCGCTTTATCCGCCATGCGGGCGACACCGCAGATGCCGCCTATATCTGTGGATCGGGCACTGCGCGGTGGACCGGCGGTGAGGTCAACCTGCCAGAAGCTTCCCCAATCATCCAATTCCATTGACTGGAGTACTGTCGTAATATCGGTTCTGCCTGGGGCATAGAGCGCGAGCCGCTCTTTCAACCGTTGTTTGTGTCCTTCGTTATCGGGGTTTAGGTTGATGGTTCCCTCGTTAAACGCTGCAATCTCTGCCTCTGTTTTTCCGCTTGTTTCGAGCACCCACTGTCCGAGTGCAGCATCGTCATGTCCGTCAGCTGCTTCGGCGTAAGCGTCACCGGAGATCCCCAAAAACTCTAAGACGCGCCGATCCAAGCCGGAGCTTTCGCCGTAGAGATACTCGCCGAGCGTCTCGGCGTTATGTGCGCGTGCCTTGTCTGTCAGTCGTGCCGCACCTATGATCCCTGCAATACTCAGGTTTGTAGGGCGACGTGGTGGTTGGTGTGTCAAATCCATAATTTAGGTCCTTTCAATTCGGGAAATGAGATGTTATATCTTATGCCAATATTTTATCATATCTAATCGAAGTGTCAAGAGAAAATATGTGCCGATGGTCTAATTCGCATTGACATTTTTCAGGAAAAATGCTATGTTTACTTAAAAGTGCATGGAGGAACGCAATGGGATTTCCTGTTTATGATTACCGGACAGATATACGCAATGTGTTGGTGACACCACAAATTCGCTCACGGTTCTTAAGGATGGAACCTGGGCAAAGTGCCCAGCTCCACAGCCATGACTTAGGTCATGAAATTTTCCTGATTCTCGAAGGACGCGTCGAATTTGAGATTGATGGCGAAACAGAAGAATTGGGACCTGGACAGATGTGTGTCGCCTTGGCGGATCAGCCGCACGTAGTGCGTGTTCTTGGTGATGAACCAATGACGATGTACCTATCCGTTACGCCGCATATACACCCGACGCACACGCCGCGGACAGAAGATGGCGAGCGGCTGCCGCATAATTTTCCACCGCCTCGTGCTTACGATGTCGAGCCGGATATGCAAGTGTCTGTATCGGAACTCATTGCACGCCAAATACATGCATCACAATTGCTTGAGGAACTGACCCAAACCTGTACGTCGGTTCAGCAAGAGATGGGGACACAGCTCAAGACGGCACTTGCCGAAGATGATACAGACGCTGCCACTGCAGCACGTAAAGCAATGTGGGAGGCGATCTATCCGGTCTACAAGGCAGCTGCTGAATTGGCAAATGTTTGGAACGCACTTGCGCCTCGCGTAACCGATTAATCTTTTCGTGGGCGAACGAATGAATTCCGATTTATCTTATCGGTTTTTAACTTGTTTTATATTGAACTCTGTGGTATACTTAAAAGCAACAAAGGGACGTTCGCCTAATTTATTTGGGGAAGATTACTCGATTTGAACCGAATTTGATTTAACAACGTTTAAAATTGTTTAATATGTAGGATAGACTTCTCTTTTGGAAAGCCTCGTTTAAGCGATCCGCCTTTGTGCGTCTGATCGAAGCACACCAACTCAGAGGATATCCTGTATCTCAATGGATTCCCTTCAAACGAGGAATCGATATCTGTCCGAAAAGGCAGAGAAAATGTCACAATATAAATGAATTGTAAGGAGTACCTTATGAGAAATCAGCTTTTTAGCGGGAAAGTCCTTTTTTCCTTATTAGCTGTTGTAATGTGTTTAGGGTTTACAGCGATGAGTTACGGCCAAGCCGTCGTTTCTGTAGAGCCTGCTGAAGTAGAGTCCCCGGCGGCCGGGGAAGAACTCATGGTGAGTATTAATATAACGGGTGGTGCAGATGTTGCTGGCTATGAATTGGTCGTAAACTTTGATGCGGCTGCTCTTAGCTATGTTTCGAGCGCAAACGGGGATTATCTGCCTGCGGGTGCCTTTCCGGTACCGGCTGTTGCGACTGACAGTAGCGTCAAAGTCGCGGCAACTTCTCTGGGAGGTGCTGCAGCGGCAGCCGATGGTACGCTCGCTACGGTGACGTTTGAGGTAGTTGCAGCAGCAGCGTCCACGATTAGCCTATCAGATGTTATCGTCGCTGATTCCGGTGGGGTTGCCCTGGATATCACAACCATGGATGGTATGGTTACCGTCGCTGGTGCAGCCGCAGATGACGCCGCTGACGATACAGCTGATGACGATGCAGCCGCAGATGACGCCGCTGACGATACAGCTGATGACGATGCAGCCGCAGATGACGCCGCTGACGATACAGTTGATGACGATGCAGCCGCAGATGACGCCGCTGACGATACAGCTGATGACGCAGCCGATGATGCCGTAGCGGACGATGCCGCCGCAGATGATGTAGCCCCTGAAATGCCGGTGAGCCAGATGTTCGAGATTACCCTCACGAACCTGACTATGGGCGAAGCTGGTATGGGTGGGCAAGTCCTATCGCATCCACTTTTTGTGACGCACGCTGCTGGTATCAATCTCGTTCCTGTCGGTGAAGCCGCAAGTGAAGCACTCGTTCTCTTGGCTGAGAATGGAGACCCCTCAGGACTCGTCGCACTCGCAACCGTTGCTGGCGCAAATAGCATGGTCGCTGAGAGCGTTGTTCCCCCTGGTGGTTCTGTTACGGTTACGGTAACCGCTGATATGGTGAACTCTTCGCTTTCTGTCGGTTCTATGCTCGTTTCAACCAACGATGCGATCATCGCCGCTACAGATGTGGCACTTTTTGATGAGGATGGCGCACCTGTAACCGCGACTCTTGAGTTGAACGCTTATGACGCTGGTAGTGAAGAAAACACAGAGATGGCTTCTGATATTCCGGGTCCGTTGGGTTTAGATCCCGCTGTTGATCCAGAAGGCAGCAATGAACGCGTTCCTACGGAAGGTGGCGTGATTGCGGCGCATGAAGGTATCCAAGGTGGAGCGGATGTTGGTGAAGCGTTTGCTTGGGAAGAACCGACGGCGATGCTGACGATTACTCCTGTTGTAGCACCAGAGCCAGAACCCGAACCGATTGTTCCAGGTTTTGATGTCACACTTACCCCAGGTTTGAACATGATTTCTGTCCCGTTAATGCCTGAAGAGCCTTACACTGCAAAATCGTTGGCAGAAATGCTCGGTGCAACCGTTGTTATCCAGCTTGATGCTGCAACGCAAAGTTTCGCTGGTTATACTGTTGCTGATGGTGGTGATGGCTTTGACATTGATGGTGGTAAAGGTTATATCGTCAATACACCCGCTGGCGCAGCGGTGAAGTTCATAGGTGATGCGTGGGATAACCAACCAGAACCGGAACCTGAACCCGAACCGGAAGTTGATGCTGAACCGGAAGTTGATGCAGCCGATGATGCTGCTGCAGACGATGCCGCAGATGATGCTGCAGACGATGCTGCCGATGATACTGCCGCAGACGATGTTGCCGCAGATGATGCTGCAGACGATGCCGCAGATGATACTGCCGCAGACGATGTTGCCGCAGATGATGCTGCAGACGATGCCGCAGATGATACTGCCGCAGACGATGCTGCCGCTAATGGCGCAGCAGCTGCTGCACCTGCTCTTTCTACATTCAAGAGCGCATGGGCATTTGTTGTCACAAGCGATATACAAGGTATGGAGATGGGTGCCGGGTACACACTCGTTGCTGAAAACCTCCGCACTGGCACCATCGCCTCGCAGAATATCAACACTGGTGTGAGACGTTCCTCCGCTGTCTGGGCAGATCTGAACCGCAAGAGCGTCGTTGAAGCAGGCGATAAACTCAAAGTCGCACTCTACGACGATCGCGGTCGAGTCGTCTCAGGTCCCTTCCAACGGACGGTAACCACGAAAGACATTCGCAACGCATTCTTGGGTCTGGATCTGACGGTCGGCGATGTGCGTCCGCAAGAGACGATTCTGGCACAGAACTTCCCGAACCCGTTCAACCCTGAAACGTGGATTCCATATCAGTTGAGTGACGCGACAGAAGTATCGATTTCGATATATGATGTATCGGGTCGCTTGGTTCGTGAGTTGGATTTGGGTTGGCAACCGGTAGGTTCATATATGACACCATCGAGTGCTGCGTATTGGGATGGCAGAAACGCTGTAGGCGAACGTGTAGCGAGTGGTATCTACTTCTATACGTTGCAGACTTCAGATTTTGCTGCGACCCGACGGATGGTTATCCTGAAGTAAATATAGCAGCGAGAACACTTTAACAAAACGCCCCAATCTGCCGGTTTAGCTAACCGCGAATCAACGCCGATTAGCAGTCGGCGTTGGGGCGTTTTTTGATGTATATGCGAGAGGAGAAGTTTTTTGAGTTATCTGAAAAATATCTTACCTGTTTTGGGACTGTTTCTGCTGTTTTTTGTTGCAAGCAGTAGCAGTGCGTTTGCTTTCTCTTTTCTCCCGCCACCGGATGAGAAAACCGGGGCACCTAATGAAGGAACTTGCGCGGATTGCCACGTTGGGAACGCTCTGAACACCTCAGGTGGTTCACTAATGCTGACAATCCCGGAAACTTATGTTCCGAATGAAGTGTATACAATTATCGTCAATTTATCACGTGCCGGACAGAGCAAATGGGGATTTGAAATGACGGCACTGGATGCCAACGGTGATCGTGCTGGTGCCTTTGAAGTTGACACTGCAGCGAATACGCAACTAACAGAAACAAATAGTAAGCAATATATCCAGCATACTACTGCAGGAACTGCAGCAGGCACGGACGATGCACATAGTTGGGAATTTGAGTGGACTGCTCCTGATGCTGATATAGGACCTATCACCTTTTATGCTGCCGGAAACGCCGCTAATAATGATAGTGCGACCACAGGCGATTATATCTACACGGAACAGTCGGAATCGACACCGCCGATCCCGGTAATTGCAGGTGTATCTTTGGAAATTGTTGGAGATATGGCACTCTCTACGATGGATGCTGTTGCGGGTGTGAGTTATACACTCAAAGTCACGAATACTGGAAATATGATGGACACGGTAGCTCTTGAAGCCTCGGCAGAGGTCGGCATTGAAGGTAGTGTTCTGGGTTCACTGAATAACCGTTCAATTGAACTGGAAGCTGGTGCCTCTGAGGAAGTTATGCTGGAGGTTGCAGGGGACCTATTTACAGAATCCGGTGACTATGCTATTCGTGTAACAGCGACTTCTGGAACGGATAGCACGATGACTGCCGAGATCACAACAACGACTACTGTAGAAATACCGTCGCCACCAGAACCACCGGCGACACCGTGGGATGTTAACGGTGATGGCAGTGTGAACGTTCTTGATTTAGTGCTTGTGGCTAACGAATTTGGTCAGTCCGGTGAGTCTCTGAAAGGGGATGTTAACGGTGATGGTAGTGTGAATGTTCTTGATTTAGTCGTTGTTGTTTCGCATTTCGGTGAAGATGTAAGCAATTAGTCATAGGTTGGGTTGAATGAGAGTGGAATCCACTGTTCAACCCAACTCAATTTCATTGCCACGATTGAATCCGATGTGGCAGAAATATAGGAAGTATGGACATGGCATCTAAATATCGAGTTGGAATTATCGGATGTGGTGGTATTGCCAATGCCCACGCTCGGGGCTATGAAGGCGTTGAGCAGACAGAAATTGTTGCCCTTGCTGACCCAGTTCAGGCGGCACTTGACAAGTTCGCGGACACTTACAGCGTCCCTGCTGAAAATTGCTATTTGGATGCGCGCGAGATGCTGGATAACGAAAATCTTGATATTGTCAGTGTTGCGACGTGGCATAAACTCCACGCGCCAATGACAATTGCAGCATGTGCGCGAAGCCCAAAAGCGGTACTCTGTGAGAAACCGATGGGTGTGAGTCTTGGGGAATGCGATGACATGCTAATTGCCGCGAGAAGAACCGATGTGAAGATTGTGATTGGGCATCAGCGTCGATTTAATTCCGCTTGGACAGATGCCCGAAACCTCATCGCTGAGGGCGCGATCGGTGAACCGCGCCAAATAGTCTGTCATGGTGGTCAAGGATTATTGAATGACTGTTCTCATCTTTTTGATATGATGCGCTATGTCATCGGGGACCCGGATCCACAGTGGGTTATCGGCAACGTTGAACGAAAGACAGAACGTTATGAGCGCGATATTCAGATTGAGGACCGGAGTGCTGGCGTTATCGGCTTTTCAAACGGTTGTATTGGTATGCTCCTGCAGGAGATCGGCAGACCGAACTATCAAGGCGGTATCGTCTATGGAACGGATGGCATCGCAGATGTCACGGAAGGTCGCGTTCGACTCCTGAATAATAAAGCTACAGACTGGGAAGAACGTCCGTCTGACGGAGCGAATCAGCACATTGCGCAAGCAGTCGAACTGGTTGAATGGATTGAAGGTGGTCCAGAGCACCGCGGTGAGGCGAAGCATGGACGCGCCGCTGTTGAAATTATCATGGCAATCTATGAATCCGCACGGATGCACGAAGTCGTTCAATTACCGCTTCGGACGCATGCCAATCCGTTGGATTTGATGATTGAAAATGGAGATTTGCCTATCGAACGCCCAGGGCGTTACGATATTCGTGCGTTTTTGTTGCACGGTGAATCAATGAAACCTGAAGGCTAAGTCTCTTACGAGAACTTAAAAAACGATGCAGATTACACAAGGTATTACTGTTGGCTTGGCGGCACTGCGGCGTAACAAGTTGCGCTCAGTGCTGACAACGCTTGGAATTATCATCGGTATAGCAGCAGTCGTTGCGGTTGTTTCGGTTGGTGGAGGTGCGGAACATCTTATGCTCGCCGAATTGGAACGAATCGGCGGTGCAGGACTAATTGTTTGCTTTAGAAAAGAGGCTTTTCGTAGAGAGGATGGCTCGTATATCGAGAATAAGCATCCAGAGTATATTGAATACGAAGACTTGGGTTTTCTCCTTGAAAACTGCCCTTCTCTTAAGGGTGCTACAGCACTGTCACAGATGAATTTTACCGTATCTCACAAGCATGTCAATCAGTCACTTGATATTTGGGGTGTCACATCTTTCTATGAAGAGGTTAATAACTGGTACATCCAGACAGGTAGGTTTATTACGCAGAGCAATATGGAGCGGAGAGAACCCGTTTGTGTGATCGGTTCTAAAGTCCGAAAAGACCTGTTTCAGGGGGAAGATCCGATTGGACTTGAACTTAGAGTGGGCACCGAACGGTTCACCGTCATCGGGGTCATGGAGGAGAAGGGCAATAGTATGGCGAGTGAGGGGTGGGATAATCGAGTGATTATTCCACTTACCACAATGGAGATTCGGTTTATCGGGCAACAGAAGGGCAGGATCTTCTTATGGGCACAAGCTGAGAGTTATGAGAAGGTTGAGCAAGCTGTCGCTGAAATCAAGATCGCGATGCGCCAGCAACATGGGGATGAGAAATATTTTGAATTTTTCACCGCTAAGGAGATTATAAAGCAGGTAGGTAACGTCAGTCGAATTATTCAGATACTTCTGGGTGGGGTAGCAAGTGTAGCCTTGTTCGTTGGTGGTATCGGTATCATGAACATCATGTTGGTTTCTGTAACAGAAAGAACACGTGAAATTGGCTTACGGAAAGCGATCGGTGCGAGACGTCGTGACATCCTTGCCCAATTCCTGATGGAAGCTATTGTTTTAAGTATTTGTGGTGGATTCATCGGTATTTTCATCGGAAGTAGCCTCGCTTCTGTTTCTGGACTGGTTATCTCAAGACTCATGCAGGCGAGTTGGCCTGCTGTTGTTTCTGTTCAAGCGGCTTTGATTGCATTTAGCGTTTCCGCGTTTATCGGTGTATTTTTCGGGCTCTATCCGGCAAATAAAGCTGCGAGCCTCACTCCAACAGAAGCCCTACGTCATGAGTAGAGTCCTATCATTTCAGACTTTCCGAAATCTAAACTTATAGGAAATTTGAGTAACAAGTTTTTGCTTGCAAGCTACGCTAAAAAGTAAAGGAGCACGTGCTGTGGCAAATCAAACAACGAAAGTCCGCGCGGCTGTCATTGGACTCGGTTGGCCCGGGATTCAACATCTCAAAGGCTATGTTGCCGATCCTCGTTCAGAGGTTGTTGCTGTTTGTGATCTGGATAAGGGGCATGCCAAGAAGGTTGCGTCGGAGTATAAAATTCCCCGGGTCTATACCGATCATCTGAAAATGTTAGAAAATAGTGATGTTGATGCTGTTAGTGTCTGTCTGCCGAATTTTCTACACGCGCCTATTTCAATTGATGCGTTAAAGGCTGGCAAACATGTACTTTGTGAGAAACCGCCTGCTCGGAGCGCAGCAGAAGCGAAGGCTATGGCTGATACAGCCTCCGAAAACGGCAAAACCTTAATGTATGCCCTCGTACAGCGATTTGATGGGAGCACACAACATCTCAAACAACTGGTACAGGACGGTGAACTCGGCGAGATTTACTTTGGTAAAGCCGGTTATGTTCGACGGCGCGGTGTTCCTGTAGGTAGAGAAGGTTGGTTTGTTGATAAAGAACGCTCAGGAGGCGGCGCACTTATAGATATCGGGGTTCACGCATTAGATTGTGTCTGGTGGCTAATGAACTCCCCGAGACCCGTCGAAGTTATGGGCACATCCTATTCTCACTTCGGGCATTTGGTGCCTGATGACATTAAATACGATGTTGATGATGCGACCTTTGCGCAGATTCGCTTTGAAAACGGGGCAACTATTGTCCTTGAGACGACGTGGGCGCTGAACCTACCAGGCGACAATTACATTAAGGTATCGGGTACCAAAGCAGGTGCGAGTCTCTCACCTTTCACGCTTTACACAGAAGAAGACGGCAAGGAATTGGATAAACCGCTTAACGCATCGTCGATTAACAGCTTTGACGAAGAGGTGAAACACTTCGTAGGGTGCATAGTCGATGGGAAAGAACCTATCTCCTCAGCGGAACAAGGTATCATGCTGATGCAGATGCTTGACGGTATTTACGAATCTGCGCAGAAAGGACGATCTGTACCTATTGCAGACTTAAGTGCCGCAACCTGATGAAATCTCTCTATTTGGCGTTTCAGGTCTATCTGGCGTTTACGATGAAGTCATTCCAGAAGCGAATGCAATATCGGGTTGCGAACCTTGCCGGTTTGACTACCAATTTCTTCTTTCTGTTGGTACAGATTTTTGTTTATACTGCTTTCTATGCGGTGTATACTGGTCCACTTCCACTCAATTTGCATGAAATTATTACCTATTTCGTCCTTTGTCAGGCTTTTTTCATGCTTATGCCGTTTTGGGGAACTCGCTCTGAAGTTACGAGCGCGATTAAAAGTGGCGATGTTGTACTCCAGTTAACCAAACCGGTTGACTTCCAGGCATATTGGTTTGCGGATGAATGTGGTAGAGCCTACTATTACCTATTCATGCGTGGACTTCCGACCTTTCTCATCAGTATTCTCTTCTTAGACGTTGCAATTCCACAGCAACCCGCCGTTTTGATGGCGTTTGCGGTTTCAATGACGCTCTCTATTTTCATGAGTGCTGTGATCACGATAACAATTTCCAGCAGTGCGTTCTGGACTTTAGATACAACAGGAATTGTGGGAATGTCTTATTCCATAATTACCTTATTTTCCGGAATGTTGGTTCCGATTGCACTGTGGCCCGAATGGTTGGCACATATCGCACGGTGGCTGCCGTTTGAAGGCTTAATCGATGTCCCATTTAGTATCTATTTGGGCAAAATTACAGGTATTGATGTCTGGGTTGCTATAGGCAAACAGGTGGCATGGAACCTCTTTTTTCTTGGGTTCGGGCGTTTTCTTTTAACCCGTGGGTTTTCCCGTCTCATTATACAGGGTGGTTAGTAGGTATTTCCGAAAAAATGCACCATCTTTCACTTTATTTCCATTTTGTCAAACTCCGCATCCGCTCGCAGATGGAATATCGTCTTTCATTTGTCTTTGATCTATTTTCCCAAGCGAGTGTCTCTGTCATTGATTTTTGCATGATTGCTCTCCTTTTTAACCGTTTCAAACAGTTGGAAGGATGGAGTCTGTGGGAAGTCGGGTTCCTCTACGGTATGATTGGTATCTGTTTTGCTGTTGCCGAAATGATTGGAAGAGGGTTTGATGTGTTTCAGGAAAGTGTTGTGCGCGGTGAATTTGATACAATGCTTGTCCGGCCACTTGGGACCTTTTATCAAGTTTTTGCACATGAGTTTGTACTCCGTCGGGTGGGTCGGTTGGCACAGGCAGTTGCCATATTGTTAATTTCCAATTCGCAATTAGTTATATATTGGTCATTTGCCAAAGTAGGATATTTGTTGATTTCGCTGGTAAGCGGGACCTGCTTTTTTATTGCTCTCTTTGTGATTGGTGCGACGAGTTGTTTCTGGACTGTTCAGTCAATTGAGGTCATTAATATTTTTACACACGGTGGCGTTTTTATGGGAAGTTATCCGTTCTCTATTTATCGGTGGTGGTTTCGGCGTTTTTTCACCTTTATTGTCCCTCTTGCGTGTGTTAACTATTTTCCGTCGCTTTTTGTTTTGGGAAAAGTTGAATCATTGGGTGTTTCACCGGTTGGTGTCCAATTAGCCCCGTTCGCGGGTTTCCTCTTTCTCGGTATTACCATGCTGTTTTGGAGATTCGGAGTTTCACGCTATCAAAGCACGGGGCATTAGGCGACTGGTTTCGATGGATTATAGATATAGCACGCTTCTGTGATGGTGTTGTTTAGATGCTCTATCTGCTATAGACATGTTGCTCCTCTGGAGCAAAGAAATGGAAGACAATGATTGAAGTTGATAACTTGAGTAAAACCTTCAAAGTCTATCATCACCGCAAGGGTTTTTTTGGGAGTTTTGTGAACCTCTTTTCTCGCAAACACCGGACTGTCCAAGCGGTGGACACCGTTTCCTTCACGGTAGAACGCGGAGAAATTGTGGGGTATTTGGGACCGAACGGTGCTGGGAAATCAACCACTATCAAGATGTTGACCGGTATTTTGGTGCCTTCATCAGGAAGTGTGACTGTGAACGGTTATGTCCCGCATCGGCAGCGGAAGGAAAGTGCTAAGCACATTGGAGTTGTGTTTGGGCAACGCTCGCATTTGTGGTTCGATTTGCCGGTTCAAGAATCGTTTGAGTTGCTACAGCGTATCTATCGGATTCCACAGGCACAATATCGACAGAATGTAGAAATTTTCGATGAATTGCTGAATCTCGGTGATTTTTTCCAGACCCCTGTTCGGCAGTTGAGCCTCGGTCAACGGATGCGGGCGGACATCGCTGCCGCGTTGCTCCACAATCCAGATGTGCTGTTCCTTGATGAACCGACTATTGGGTTGGATGTGGTTGCGAAAGCACGTATCCGTGAGTTCATTCAGCGGATTAACGCCGAACGGCAGGTCACGGTCGTGTTGACGACGCATGATTTAGACGATGTCGAGAAGTTGTGCAAGCGCGTTATTCTCATTGACAATGCGCGTCTCCGTTTTGATGGGGAACTCACTACACTTCGACGGTTGCTTTCGACAGAGCGGCTTTTGAGTGTCGATTATGCTGAAATCTATCCAGACGTCAGTATTCCGAATGCTCATATTGTGTATCAGGAAGGTGCGCGTGTGCAGTATCGGTTCTCTCCAGAAGAGATTAGCGCGGCAGACCTCATCGGAGCAATCCTCAAGAAATTTAAAATTTTGGATATATCAATTCAGGAGCCCGATATTGAGGACTTAATCAAAACGGTATACGAGGATAATCTCATGCTTGAGCGTAAGTTGGCGGAGCCAATATCTCCAGACACACAGGCGAATTGACTTGACAAACCGAAAATCTGTAGGTAAAATGTATAAAGGTTTTCACGATATCTAATTTCTAAAATCAAAAGGAGAAATTCAGATGACTCTAAGAGATATGCGCGTAATCTGCGTCCTCGGCGTACTTTTTACCATGTTCTGGTCCGTCAACGCCGCTGATGCCCAAGATTTTGTAACAGACGGACTTGTTGCTATGTATACCCTCAATGAAGCAGACATTGATGGTAAGGTTGTCAAAGATGTTTTTGGCGGCAAAGATGCAAAAATTATGGGCACCCTGAAATCTGTCGATGGTGCGACGGATGGCAGTGGGGAAGCGTTGGAGTTTGAAGGGAAGCCGGACAGTTATGTTGAAATCCCTGATCTCGGTGATTTTGAGCATGTGTCTATTGAATGTTATGCGCTTGAAGGTCAGTTCGGTGGCATTCAAGGGATCATTTCGACGTGGCAGTGGGCGGCAGGCAAGGTCCATTTCAAATTTGAGGGAAACCAGATCCAGGTCCATAAGAACGATGGAGTCAAGATTCGCTTGAACGCTGAAACCGACACTTGGTATCACATTATTTACACCAGTAATACCAAAGATAATGAGCTTAAGCTCTACGTTGATGGCGAGTTAGTTGACGAAGGGAATGCTGGTGCAACTCCGGAAAATATGCAAGAACGGCGCATCGGCAGTGAACACGACGGCAGATTCCTCATCGGAATGATAGATAACGTCCGTATTTACGATCGCATTCTTGAGGAAGAAGAGGTTGTGCAGAATTTTGAGTCCCAAAGCGATCAATTACCTGTTGAACCTGCTGGCAAACTCTCGACCACTTGGGGTACACTCAAGCGGATGAGGAATTAAGAACAGCATGCCACGAATTCAGAAGGCAGTTATTCCTATTGCCGGATACGGGACACGCCTTTTCCCCGCAACGAAAGCCGTGCCAAAAGCGCTCTTTCCGATTATCGCTGAAGACGGTTTTGCAAAGCCGATCATTCAGTTGATTATTGAGGAGGCGTTAGCGGCTGGCGTGGAGGAGGTGTGTCTTGTTGCGCAACCGCAACAGGTTGAACCGATTGCCGACTATTTTTCTGCCAACGTTCCGGCTGCGATTCGTGAAAAGTCGGAATTGGCAGCACAGGTGGATCGTCTGGAAGAAATAGGCGAGCGGATGCATTTCGCAATTCAGGCGGAACCAGAAGGATTCGGGCATGCTATCTATTGTGCAAAGGATTTTGCCGGGGGTGAACCGGTCATAATTCTGCTCGGCGACCATCTCTATATTTCAGAATCAGGGGACTCCTGCGCCAAACAACTCGCCGATATCTATGGGCAAGTTGGAAAGTCTGTCACGAGCCTTGATCTCTGTGATGAAAGCGAGCTCTCGCTCAACGGTATCGTTCATGGAAGCCCTTGTGTTGAGTCCGAAGGGCGTTATACATTAGCACAAATTTCCGAAAAACCGACAGTTGCTTTCGCGCAGCAGCATCTCCGCGTGGAAGGCATCCCAGAGCAGCAGTATCTCTGCAACTTCGGCATAGACCTCCTCACCCCTCTCCTCTTTGACATTCTGGATTATAACTACAAGCACAAAATCCTGACGCACGGCGAGATTCAACTGCGGGATGCGATGAACGAAATGATAAAACAGGAAGGCATGTACGGTTATCGGGTTCCTGGGAAGCGTTACGATACAGGAAATCCACAGGAACTGCTAAAGACTGTCAATGCCTTTGGACTGCAAGGTCCCTATCAGGAAGTACTTGAGAAACCCACCCAGAAAACGACTTAATTCTGTTTTGTTCTGTAGATCAAAGTTGCTAGTACCGGTGTGCGCACAGGTTTGTGTTGGCTACATTTACTTCTTTTTAAGCAAGCGTTTCACCTCAGGCTTGTAAGACGTGTTGGGGTACTCCTTCAGAAGTTGATTAAATGCTTTTCGTGCGGCGGCTTCATCACCGAGTTCCAGATACGCTTTACCGAGACCATATAAAATCTCAGTACCAACAAAAGGCCACCCGTCCTGCAGGTAGGTCTTAATTAGTTCTTCGACTTGGGCAAATACGCGTCGTGCGGCGACTTCATCTCCCAACTCCAGATACCCTATGCCAAGACCAAATAATACCTCTTTCCTAACGTAAGGGTACCAAGGATGCGGATAGGTATTAATCAGCTCCTCAAGCTGCACTAATGCCTGTCGAGCGGCGATCTCATCTCCCAATTCATAATACGCATTACCAAACACAAACAGAATTTCATCTCCGCTATGAGGGTGCTTTTTCTCCGAGTCGGTATAAATTAGTTCCTCACGCAGGGTAAATACCCGTTGTGCGGCGGCTTCATCTCCTAATTCCAGATACGCTCTACCAAGACCATACAAAATCTCATCTCCAACAGCGGGGATCCATCCACCATATTTTAGGAAGGAATCAATTTGCGAATCAAGTTGCCTAAATGCCTGTCGAGCGGCGGCTTCATCTCCCAACTCCAGATACGTTCTACCAAGACCGTATAAGCCGTCCCACACCAAGCGAACGCGGGCTGGAATCTGGAGCCAATGCGGCGGGACGGTTATTGCCTCGAATTTAGTACTGGCGTCTTCATACCGTCCTTGCTTGAAAAGGATGTACCCCCAAAGATTGAGGATATATGCCTGATCCGACTGGAGTATCGCAGTTTGGTAGCTTTCTCTGACTGCCGCTTCGGCTTTGATATAAAGGGAATCATCCGCTTCTGCTTCCGCTAATTTGGCATAGCAGAAAGCGATATGGTATTTGAACAGGGCAAGGTAGCTGACATCAATGATCTTGGAGAATCGAGGGCGAAGTTTAAATGCCTGTTCATACTTCTCAACCGCCTCCCTGTATTCACCCAAATAGCTTAGGTTGTCCGCATCACTGTAGAAGTCAACGTACAGATTCTGCAGCGTATTCGGCGTATACGGATGAAGGCATCCACATCCGAGTAGACCGAGCGTGAGAACGACAGCAATGCATTTGCTTAAGGCCTTTATTAAAACGTCCATAGATACCTCCGACTTGCGCTCGCTTGATAAGGGGGTTGCGGAGTCCAACAAAACACTTTAGTAGAGCCTCAGGTAATATTGTATGCCATCAAAAATATAATCCCTCCCGCGATATTCCAGGCGGTCGGGGACACCTGTCCCATTCAAACGGATAATAAATTTCAGAGGCTCGGATTCTCTTAGGGAATCATGCTGTTCCATCCAGACAATATAAAGTTCTTCGGGTTCCAGAGGTAAGGCTTTCACTTTTTCTTCATAACCCGGTGGCACTTCCCCGTAAGTCAGACAGGATACAGGAGAGGATGGTTGATGTCCGAAGAGTCTCTTAATAAGATTGAAAATGAAAAAACCAGAAGTTTTATATTCTAACTGCCACACCTTTTGATCGGTGTTAACTGGCGCGTCCAATTCCCATCGCCCTTTCTCTTCAGAGGAACGTAGTGCTTTGCAAACTACAATCTTTCCAATGTCCAACTGTTCTTGGAAATATGGATCCCAATACAGACAGAACGTAGGTTTCATCAAATCCGAGCGTGAATCAATAAGGATATACGCACTGCCGATAGAGCATCCCGGGACAAAGAAGCTGCTGCTGAGAATGCTAATGACTGCAATAATGGCAATACCGATTCTATTTTTCATTTTCTTTGCCTCCGGATATGGGAGAGGAGTACATTGATTTATTGATGTGCTCTTCACTCTTATGCCATCTCTGCCTTCTTATTTTTCTTATTTCAATCGTGTGCAGCCATATTTCCAAATCTATCTCTTGTGAATACAGCACCACTCCCATCAACGATACTTAAGGCAGCACCGCCTTGCCCATTCACAGGAAAAATGGTTACGCCTCCACCCTCTGTACCAATCGTGAGACTAGCACCGGCAATACTCTTTCCACTGAGCACCCCAGCAATTCCACCCAACATACCAATCTGAAGACCTGCACTACGGACCCCGCTCGAACCCAAGCACGCGACCCTTCCGCCATTTCCATCCCAAAAAATAACAACCCGATTGTTCCCGTCGTCTCCTGCTAAGGTTATGTCTTCAAGAACAGTTAACTCCCCAACGGTCAATGCATCAATCGTCTCAGATCCAAATTGTGCTTCAGTATCGTTGTTCATGTTACCATACATTAAAACAACAAAGGTCAGAAATCCACCTAAAACCATGTATTTCAACTTTTCACTTAATCTCAACATCGTCGTACGCCTCCAATCCGAAACCATTGTTGGTTCAGCACCCAATTAACTACTGTCCCAATGAACGGTACTCACCAAATCTATCAATTGTAAATGCAACACCGTCCCCACCCATTATACCTAATCCAGCACCGCCTGTCTTCCCATCCGCAGGAAAAATGGATACACCTCCACCTTCCTCATCAACCGATAGACTCGCACCACCGCCCTCTCTACCGACAACTGCCACAAGTCCACCGTTCTCACTGATCGAAAGACCCGCAGCACGTATCTCTTCGGAATCGAAACACGTTACCCTTCCCCCATCTTCATCCCAAGAAATAACAACTCGACGGTTCCCATTGTCCCCTATCACAGTTATGTCTTCAAGAACAGTTAACTCCCGGACGGTCAACTCGCCAATTCTCTCAGATTCAGATTGGGCATCAGTATCACTGTCCATGTTACCCAATATAAAGCCAGCAAGGATCAACAAACTCCCTAAAGCCATATATTTCAACTTTTCTCGTAATCTAAACATTATCGATTCTCCTTTTTATATAATCGTGTGTAGGTCTGATTGTAGTTGGCAAGTTTTCACACGAGCGTAAACTTTGGCATTCATACTTTCTGGTTCATCTTGAAGCTGCGCTTCTCTCACGGAACTTCCACAACGTGGACACCTGATAGTCTCATCTCCTATCCTTTTTGCACAGTTGGGGCATTTTGGGGACGAGAAACTCAATTGATGCTCCTTTTTATCGTGTGTCTCCTACTTTAAAATAACCATTTTTCGCAGGTATGAGTGATGATCTGCCTGCAATTGATAGAAATAGATGCCACTAGCAACGCGTTCGCCGACAGCGTTTCTGCCGTCCCAATGGGCGGCTCGGCTCTTACTTGTGTAATATCCTCCGTTCCGATGTCCCAGATTGAGTTGACGGACGACAGTCCCGCGTGTATCGTAGATAGTGATTGTCACCACACTTGGGTTTGACAGATGATACGGTATCCATGTCTCTGGATTGAATGGGTTTGGATAGTTAGGGAGTAGCGCTGTCTGTTCAGGGATCAGTGATGCTAAGAGGCGTTGAAGGTTCTCAATGCCGTGTTGGAACGCGATAGAGCCGTCATCTTCAACTTGTGCGCGTTCTATCCACGCCTGTATCACCACGGGATCCAATTCCTCCATACGATCCATAGCAAGTATAAACGAAGGAGCCGCTGAAGTCGTTGACTCACCTAAGTGTTGTGCGACAATGATGAGATCAAGGATGCTGATAACCCCATCTCCGTTTACATCCGTTCGCGAATTAGGTGATGCTTTTTCTCCGAAATTTTGGGCAACGAGAATCAGGTCTAAAACACTTATTTGTCCGTCCGAATTTACATCCCAAGTCGGTCCAGATTCGACAGTGATTGTAAGATCGCTCACACCAGCAGGAATGACGTCCCCAGTGGTAGATCCGAGTTGGAAGTTGTGCAGTGACAATCGGCTGTTTCCATCTGCCTTCGCAGAGAATATCACTGACAAAAGGGTGCCAGTGCCGGTGACGCCGTTTTTGGAGATCAGTGCTGCACTTAAACCCTCAATTTTACCCCCAGCGTTATCGACCGTGCCTTTTTGAAAGAAGGTCGTTCTACCACCTCTCTTTAGAAAACCACCCTCTTTTACTTCAATCGCTTCAAGCACATCAGGGTCAAATGTAAGATCGAACTGCCACCCGGCTAAATCTGTGACCTTTTCCGCATTGATTTGTAGTGTGAACCTATCACCGACGCGAACCGTTGTGGTATCCGTCGAAAACGCGAAGCCGGTTCCTGGAGATACCACTGTATATTCTGCTTTAGAAGCGAACCCAAAGAAACCGCTCCACTCTCCCCACCAGTTGTCAACAGCAACTAACAACATATTTACGCCTTCATTTAGGGTTACAGGGACAATGCGCTTGTAATTTATAGCGGACGGATCCCATGTGCCGCCGAGAGCCTTGTGAACGAGTTCTCCGTTGAGCCAGACTTTGACACCATCATTCGCCCCCACAAATATTTCGGTCTGCTGCTCTCTTGGAGAATTCAATGTGATGGAACCATAGAGAATATAACCGGTCGTCTCTTCACCAGTTGCCCAACCGAGAGCGTCTATCATATCACTAATGTTATTTTCTCCTGTTGGGGAAATCTCGTGCGGTGTCCAAAGACTTTCTCCGATAGCTGCCCCTTCCATCGTCCCATTGGTAGCGATCTGCAGTTCCGTGACAACACCGTCACTCGCCTGAGACAGGTAATCCATTTGGTCATTAAGTTCTGGTCCCGGAACCATCGCCCATAACCAGGGTCCCTCTATTTTTGGACCGCCGCGGGGGAATCCAGGATTCTCATACCAAATGATATTTGTATCTGCGCGTAACGCGTTCAAAGGCGAGATGTCTAATATATTGTTGTGTGCTAGGTCCATCCATTTCAGGTTGTGTAAAGATGCGAGTGGCGAAATATCGGATATATCGTTGCGGTGCAGATTTAGACGTCTTAACTTCTGCAAGGATGTCAGTGGCGAAACATCTGATATTTTATGATTATCAAATAACTCTAATTCCTCCAAATTAACCAATCCTGCCAGTGGTGAAATATCGGATATTCCATTACGACCAGCACCCAGTATTCTCAGATTCGTTAATCCTTTCAGTGGCAAAAGGATAGGGTTCTCAGCATAGAAAAATTCCAGTCTTTCCAAACTTGTTAATCCCGCAAGCGGTGACAAGTCAGACACCGGCGCGTGATTAAAGTATAAACGCGTTAGTTTTCTTAATCCTGCGAGCGGTGACAAATCAGATACACCAGTCACAAACAAAACAAGCGTCTCTAAATTGACCAGTTCAGTAAGCGGGGACAAGTCGGTTATTGATTTTCCGGAAACGGAAAGATGTCTCAGTTTTGTTAATTCTGAGAGAGGGGACAAATCAGATAGCAAACCCTCTGGCGACCATCTCACATCGAACGTTTCCAGATTTATTGCAAATTGAATTCCAGTCAAATTTTGAATATCAGGTCTTACTGGACGAAGATGGGTAAGTGTTTCCATCTCTTCTACTGTGATATGGGCACCTTGTGTTTTACCAAGAGCCTCTGTAACCACAGCGCGAAGGTGCGGATCGGGAATATGGACGGAAGTACCTGGAATGCGTTCAGTCTGTGGCACAATCGTTGTAGTTGTGCTCTTCTCCGGAAAATCCAACGCAAAAACGACATCACCAAATTGCTCTGTCCATGTATCTCTTTTCATCGTGCCGGTCTCCAGCACGAGCAAACCTAAATTTTGTAAACCTGTATTCCCTCGGATCTTTTCAAGGAATGTCTCGGTTTCTAAACCGACAGCAGCGGCAGCATGTGCTGCATCCACGGGACCTTGGAACGCTTCGTAAAGCCGTTGAACCGGTTCAATACCACCGAATACATCGCCTGCGGCTTCAAGTGCCTGCCGGTAACGGTCGGTATCTTCATCAATAAAGGCGTCCATCGTTGCTTTTTCTGCGTAGAGTCGTAATGCTCGTGCTTTGTCAAACGGTGGATTCGCATTTTTTTCAACAACACCACGCACCTCATCTTCAAACCTCTTCATCCCTTCGGTGTGGCATCCGATACAGGAGAGTCCGTTACGGACGGTTGGGTCGCTCACTGCGGGGTTAGAAACGATATCTATGGGTGCTGCGTTAAGCCGGTTGCCGCCAGCATCTGAGAGATAGTATGCCTGCAAGCCGTTCGGAAGATTGAAGACTATTTCGCCACCATCGTGCGTGAAAGACAATGGATGGGTAAAAACATTCTGTGTTCCTACACTCCCCGCAAAGTCGTAACTTTTCCAATATGCGCCATATCGAGAGACGTGCCGTTCAACGACCCGGTTATTACCGGATACACCTGAATCGTTGAAACCCGCACGCCAGACGCGTTTCCCCGGGGCGTTTCGGATATTTTCAACGACATTCACCTCAAGCCGTGCCTCTAACTCCCGATCCGTGTCTGGGAGATTCAAGATGTCGTGGTAGAGTGGAGGCAAGGAGGCATTTGCAAGAAACCAGTCCACATGGATAAACGGCACTTCGCAGTTCATTTCTTGACGTAGCGTCGTCAACTTTTCACGCAGATCTGTCTGTGTTGGTGCATTGAATTCAATACTATACCGATACATCTGTTCAATTTGTGCCCAGCGATTGGTTCCGATCTCCCATTCATAGTCTCGGATATCAATATAGAAAATTGTTTCCTCAGCGTCAATGGGTTGTGGTCTGACGATTTCACGACCCCAAGAGAGACTATTCACGAGTTTCGAGAGTGCGCGTTGATATGCATGAAGTGCTTCATTCGTCTCACCGGCATTATAGAGATGTGTCATCGTAAAATAGCGTGCGTAGGTCCGATCAAAGGATGAAAGTGAGTTGACATGGTTCTCGATGTTCTCAAGCATTTCCTTGGGTGTAATGAAGGTCGTGTCTTGTTTTGAGATCGTCCAGTTTGGTGCGCCAGCAAGAATCCACTGTCGAATGGTGTTAATTGCGACAGGTGAGAGCGGAGGCTGTCCGAGGGGCATCCGTTTTTCGACAGCTGTTTCAATTAACCGCTGATAGAATACAGAGCCATCCGGATTACGTGGAATAACCGCGCCACTCTCAATAAGCGTCGTGTGTTCAATGATGAGTTGCTCGGTAAAGGCACCGTGTTCCCCGTGGCAGTTGAGACAGTTTTGTTGAAAGATAGCGTACGCCTGCTGTGCAAGATTTTCTTGGGCATCAGCAGCCGCGAAACCCGAAGCAACGAAAATGAGAGTGATGAGAAGTAGATTTTTTCTTATTCTCATGGATGTATTCTCCGTTTTGTGGTTAGTGTCTTAAAATACCTGTTGTTCTCCAAAGACATTAGCGACGATAACGAAATCATGGACGTTCAATACCCATCGCAGTTGGGGTTGGGTTCCGTTCTGAACAGGCTCAACGGTCGGAGAGACCAGTGGGAGTGACTTCATACGGTTCATCATAGTGGAAGTCAGTGAGCGTCAATCCGGAGAGTGGACTGAAGTCTTCAATAAGATTCCCTTGGATCAGCAATCTGCGCAATGCAATTAACTTTGAAAGCGGATCGATGTTTTTGATGGCGTTATATCTAATATCCAAGGTATAAAGTCTTTTCAGCCGCGCCAGCGGACGGACATCCGAGACCCTACTGTTCTCCAGATAAAGGGACTCTAAGTTGATTAGGTTCTCCAGCGGGGACAGGTCAAGATTTGGCGTATTTGGAGAGATATTTGATATATTTAAACTTCCAAGACTCGTCAAGTTCGCCAGTGGTCGGAGGTCTGTTATCGAGTTCCGGCTTAAATCAAGCTCTCTGAGATTTGTCGCAAATTCTAATCCACTAATGTCACTGATGCCTTTTTCGGATGCCTCCAAGACCTGCAGCTGAAGCATCTTTTCTTTGGTCAAGGACATACCCGGTAGAAGTCCGAGATCACCTCGAACTATTGTGCGCAAGACAACGTCTGGCATCCATGCCGCGGCAGGTTCGGAATATGCTGTAGGTTCCGATACAGCATCGTATTTCAGGTCTGTAAGATCCAGTTCAGAAAGTAGTGTGAAATCTGTTATTGGGTTCCCTTGTATCAACAATGTTTGCAATGTGGTTAACCCAGAGAGGGGACGGATGTCTTCAATGTCGTTATATCTAATATCTAAGATGCGAAGTTTCTTCAACCGAGAAAGCGGACGGATATCAGTAATCTGGCTCTTCTCCAGAAAGAGCCCCTCTAAGCTGCTGAGATTCGCCAAGGAACGTAGGTCTATTAGAGGGTTGTTGCTAATGTCGAGTTCTCTAATATTCAGTTCGGAGAGCGGTGCCACATCTGTTATCGGATTCCCTTCAATTGCCAATTCCCAAAGTTGCGTTAGCCTCGCCAACGGACGGACATCGGCGATTTGATTATGCCTTAGATGCAGGCGGCGAATTTTTATCAGGTTTGCAAGTGGACTTATATTGGAAATCCTGTTACTTTCCAGAGAGAGCATTTCTAAGTTGCTGAGATTCGCCAACGGGCGGATATCAAGATTTGGCGTACTCGGAGAGAGTTTCCAGATATGCAAACTTTCAAGACTCGTCAAATTCGACAGTGGACGCAAATCTGTTATCGGATTCTTACTCAAATGGAATTCTCTAAGATTCGTCGCAAATTCTAATCCTGTGATGTCAGAAATGCCTTTGTCATGCGCATAGAGATAATCTAATCTTAGCATCTGCTCTTTTGTCAAGTGGACACCGGGAAGGAGTCCGAGTTCACCGCGAATCACTGCCCGCAGTGCTGCGTCCGGTATCCATGCCTCAGCAGAATCTGTTTGTGCTGTCGGATTGGCTATGGCATCGTATTTCAGGTATGTGAGATTCAACTTGGAAAGTGGTCGCAAGTTTTTTATCGGATTCCCTTTAATCCACAGTGACTGCAGATCCATCAGTCCAGAGATCGGACTGAAGTCTTTAATGTGATTGTCCGTCAAGATCAGGCGTTTTAGGTTTCTCATATATGTGAGCGGGACGATGTTCACAATGTCGTTATCAAACAGGTCTAATTCTTCTAAGTTTATCAGGTTCGCGAGTGGACTGAGATCGCTAACATAATTGTCAGCCAAATTTAGATAAGTAAGAGCAGTCAGTGAACGCAGTGGAGAAATATCGGTTACTTGATTATACCATAGACTTAATCCTGTTAGATTCGTTAGGTTTGCAAGGGGTCTGAGATCTGCGACTTGGTTACCGCCTACATTGAGATACATTAGGGAAGTGACCGTTGTGAGCGGACTTAAATCGGTAACATAATTACCCTCATCCCCTAAATGTAAATACACTAAATTTTGGGCAAATTCCAAACCCTTTATATCCGTAATTCCTTTTCCACCTGCATTTAGGCGATCCAGCTGTAGCATCTTCTCCTGCGTCAAGGGAACCACTGCAGGAAGTGCAAGTGCCTCGCGAATTGCGGCACGCAATGCGGGATCTGGCATCCAAGGTTCAGTATCCTCTGGATGCACCGGTGCAGCGGATGTTGAGGCTGTTTGAGAACCCTGTAAACCAGTGCCACTGATTTTATCGGTTGTCCTCGCACGTCCAACTTGATTTCGCAGTGCCGATTTTGCGTCGGTTTCAAGGACGACGCGTGCCTCAATAATTTCGATCGTGGGCTCGGATGCTGCCTCAAAACTGTAAGGTTTCTGAAACCGAGTATAATATCGATCGCTTGTGCCGAGTAACATCACAATGAGGACCATAGCTGTCCCCAAAGCGACCCATGGAAGCACCGGTTTTCCAGTTGGCGGTGCTGCCGGTTTTATATCTGAAACTTTTTGCGCGATGCGTTCGGGAAGGTTCGCGGAGAGTTGAACGCTCCCGAGCATCTCTTGAATCAAGAGTTCTTCCTCTCCTTGTAAACGCTTTCGTGCGCGATGCAGTCGACTCGTAATGGTATTCACCGACACTCCTAAGAATCTGCCGATCTCACTGGTCGTCATTTCGCCGAGATAATAGAGCGTCACGACAGTGCGTTCGCTCTCTGGTAGTTTTGCAAGAAGGGTCTTGACGAGTTTATGGCGACGTTCCGCGGATTCTGCTTCACGTTGCTCAGCTACATAACGTGCGTAAGCGGATTTTTCTAAGTCTTCCATAGTTGTCGTCTCCAGTGACTGTGCGGATTTGTTCTTTCGGAGCCAATTACTGCACCGCCGATTTGTAATAACGTAAAGCCAACCAGCGAACTGACGTCGATCCTTGAGTGTCGAGAGTTTTTCGTAGACCTGAAGGAAGGTGTCTTGTGTAATCTCTTCAGCAAAATGGAAGTCTCCTACCCTCCGCCATGCGAGAGCATGAACACTTTTTTGATGTTTTCTGACCAAAGCGGTGAATGCTTCGTCATCGCCTGACAAGATCCTATGGATTAGTTGAACATCTTCTTCTATCATTCTAGTGCTCCACGATGAATAAACGGATTTGGATGTACTGACATATCCTTGATATTCTTCAATGATGTTCTTAAAGACACATTTCAGCGTAGAAAACGTGCATAATATGAAAAAAAATGAAAAAGTACTGAATTATTGGATGTTATCCAGCGACGTCGGGTTTCAAGAGCAATTGTGTAAAGGATGTAGGTTAGCGCATAGGAATGCCTATGGAAGTTGGGTTTAGAAGCATTCTCATAATCTTTTCGATTATAGATGTGTTACTTCAATCCTTTAGGTGCTAATTCCCCGATGGAACTTTCCAGAATATCGGATGCTTCGGTGGGTATATGCTTAGCTGTTGGCGGAAGCAGTGTGTCAAAAAAGTGGTCTGGGTCGGCTTTTTGTCGTTGCCAAGTCTCGCGCATTTCTCGCCAAGAACCTAAAAGCGTGCGCAGTTCGGGCATATCTTTGGCAATTAGGTAATGTAATTTTTTCAGATTGTAGCAGGGCACGCCTGCAAACATATGATGTTCAATGTGCCAATTCATACGCCAATACAAAAACTCTGCCACCGGATTGAGTTTCATTGACCGTGTGCTTTTGCGGAAGTCAGGGTCATTTTCCTTTAAACCACAATGTTGGGGCAGGGAAACGACGTAGGACCCCCAGTTCGCAATAAATGCGCTGGCAGTGATGATGAGTGGGAAGACCCAATAGCCCGTGGCGAGTGAAACGGCAAGCAGCGTGCCGTGGAAAAGCAGTAGAATCCGAGACCACCAAATCGAATTTTTATGTTCTTCGGGTTGGTCGGCATGTAATGATGCCAACCATTCTTGACTCGGAATGGCTGGCGGTCCTTCTTTGCCAAAGGCACTACGGATGGTGCAGATAACTGCGGCAATCAGCCCGCCTTTGTTAAAGGTGCGACCAGGTTGCGTGAGAAAATTTATGGTAAATAGTTGAAGAACGAACAGAGAGCCAAGCTTTGGTTCAAGCGGGAGAAGGTTTTCGCGATCCCCTTCGGGGTATAAGGTATAACGGTGATGATAAGTATGGCTACTGGCGTAGTCAAAATGATCCCACCAACTTATGAGGCTAAATAGGTAAAGAAAAAATTTATTCAGCCACTTGGTACGAAATACTGTGCCGTGTCCCAATTCGTGATTGGCTGTCCCTTTAAAAAAACTGGCGACCGTGCCATGCACAAACAAAGCAATGAAAAAGCCGAGCCACATCGCTTGCGACCAAAATAAGTAGACTAAACTACCGGTCAATAGCCAGAGAGCAAGATGTCCACCTGCTTGAAACCAGCCTTGCAAGTCGCTACGTTTTGATAGATTACGTAAGGTTGTGTGGTCTACTTTGCTCCGATACCATTTTACACGGAGCGTTTTTCGGACTTCAGCAAGGGGTTGATAAGTCATTTGAATATCCTTTTTGTCTTCAATATTTATTCAAATTTTTATCAGATATGGTTGTCATTGATTCAACTGGAGGGTAGCGGGAGAATTTTCCGTTTTTAGTCTAATGTTTCTCCGACCTCTAATGCGATAATTTCCACATCCTGAGATGCGGTCAATTCACGGAGTTCTTCAGGTGTTCCTGTCAACAGTGGGAAGGTCCCGTAGTGAATAGGTAGGATCGCTGGTACGTTGAGCAATTGTGCGGCGTAAGCGGCTTCACGCGGTCCCATTGTAAAATGGTCGCCAATAGGAAGCAGTGCCAGATCAGGTTGATAGATTTCACCGATAATACGCATGTCACCGAAGACGTTGGTATCCCCAGCGTGGTAAATTTTATAGCCGTTCCCAAATTCAATCACATAACCTGCCGGTTCACCCAGATAGACCGTCGTGCCGTCTTCCTCTGTGAAGCTGCTACTGTGGTTTGCGGAAACCATTGTTGCCTTTACATTGCCGACTGTGACGGTGCCACCTTTGTTCATCCCAATCGTGTTTTCGACGCCTTGTTTACCAAGCCATCCTGCGATTTCGACGATGGACACGGTTGTGGGTGTATATGTTTTGGCAAGGGACACAGCATCGCCGATGTGATCGGCGTGTCCGTGCGTTATGAGTATAACATCAAGACTGGCAAAGATCTTAAGCGCATCTGGACACACTGGATTGTGGGTCACCCATGGGTCTATGAGGAGTGTTTGTCCGTCTGCTTCGATTTTAAAGGTGGAGTGTCCGAGCCATGTCAGGCGAATACCGTTGTTAAGTTTCATTCTGTGTTTCCTAAAATATCCTTTAGTCTGTGGGCGATAATTTCTACTTCTCCGGGCATTAGGGTTTGTCCGTTGATAAGTACACCGTTTGCCCCCGCGCCTGCGATGTCAATAGCGGGATCACCGGTTTGCAGGTGTTGGAGGATTTCGTCTCGTGTGATATTGAGTTGTTCGGGATCAAATTGGATTTCGGTGCGCGGCATCGGTTGTCCGGCTTCAGATGGGAAACTGCGGTGTACTGTAACGCCTTGGATGTCCTTGAAGGCCTCAGTATAGTAGGTAACCTGATCTTCATAGGATTGTTGGACTTCTTTGTAGTCCTGGTTCAGGTACCATTCCACGGCGGCGAGTAGTCCAACCATCTCTTCTTTGCCAACCTTCATGCCCCTGCCAATGAATGGGTTCGGGGGTCCATTGAATGCGATAGCTTCAATCAGCGATTTTTTTCCAACGATTAACCCGCTGCTCTGCGGGCCTTGTAACCCTTTTCCGCCGCTAAACAGTGCTAAATCCGCACCCATATGCGTGAAACGCCATAAGTTTTCTGGGGGTGGCAGCTGCGCAGCAGCGTCAACAATAAACGGGACACCGTGCTTTTTGGCGATAGCGATAGCTTTTTCGTAGGGGACCCAAAGATGCTCCCTGCCTGGGTTGGCGAAGTAAAAAATTGCGGCGGTTTTCTCGGTGATAGCGTTTTCGAGTTCATCGGGGTGTGTGCCGTTCTCGTTGCCTATCTCTACGAATGTGACACCGGCCTGTCTCACAGCAAAATCGTAGCCGACGCGACCGTGACGATGCACAATAACCTCGCTTTTCATTGAATCGTCGAGGCGCGGTAATTTTTCACGCTTGGTTGCATCAAGCCCAGTGATACATGCAGCGGTGCTGAGGGTCAGAGCGGCGGCAGCACCGCAGGAGACGTACGCCGCTTCATTCTGGGTAAGTTTCGCGATTTCTTCACCGACCCGTTTTTGAAGCTCAATGATGTCTACGAAGTTTTTCGATGCTTCAGCCATTGCCGCAACGACCTCAGGCGGCATAATAGAGCCACCGAGCCGCGTGAGGGTTGCGTTACCGTTAATTACTGTGCGGATGCCGAGACGTTTGTAAATATTCATGATTATGGCAGTCAGCCATCAGGGGTCAGCAGTCAGGCAGAGGGTTTTGTGGTCTCTACGAATACTTTGCACGTTACAGGTCCTATTGCAAGCTGATCGTCAATACTATTCTGGAAATTACCCGACTTCTTCGCCGTCTAATCTACCGACATGGAGGTCGATCTCATCGCGAGATTCCATCTTGTCGACTTTGCCGTCCGCCATGTGGAAGATACGGTCGGAGACATCTAACATCTTGTGGTCATGTGTTGCGGTGATAATAGTTACACCGTTTTCAGCGTTGAGTCGACGGAGTAGGGCGATGATTTCTAACCCGGTTTTGGTATCGAGGTTCCCCGTCGGTTCGTCGGCGAGAACGATCGCTGGGTCGTTAGCGAGAGAACGTGCGATTGCGACGCGCTGTTGCTGTCCACCGGAGAGTTCTAACGGCTTGTGTTGCACACGGTCACCGAGACCGACAAGTGAAAGTAGGGCAACACCCTTTTCTCTGCTCTCATCGGCGCTCATACCAGCGAAAATCATCGGGAGTGAGACATTTTCGAGTGCTGTCATGACAGGGATAAGGTTAAATGCCTGAAAGATATACCCGATCTTTCGACAGCGGAGCCATGCGAGTTCATACGCATCAAGTTGGGCGATGTCCACTTCATCGATGTAGACTCTGCCTTCAGTGGGTTTGTCCAGTCCGCCAATCATATTGAAAAGTGTTGATTTACCGGAACCAGAGGGACCCATGATTGAGATGTATTCACCACGCTGAATTTGAAAATTGACACCGCGGAGCGCATCAACAGTCTGTGTGCCCATCTCGTAGCGTTTAATAAGGTTCCGCACGCGGACTGTGTTTTCTTTTGGAAGGACGCGCTGAAATTTGCTTGGTGTTTCGGCGAGAATTGCTCCAACATCGCCTATTTCTGTTGGCGTATTCATTTTTTTCTCCTGTAGAATAAGTGCTTGGGAAGCCTACAGTCTTACTTATCGTTTCTGTAGAAATCCAAAAATGCTCTGTTTTTCAGATTCGGGTTCTGGTGTTGCGGGGGTGTTCTGTCGGTTGTCAGGAATAGCGAACCCTATGAAGTTCCGTTTTCCAAGCTGCTGCATGAACGTAAAGAGCGATGTTTCCGCCTCTTTGCGAGTCAGTTGGTACTGATTTTGGACACTCTTGATAATCTGTGAGATGTTATGCTTGCCATCACACATCCGCCACACATAACTTCCAATAGAATCCAGCACAATCACTCTTTTATTGGGAAGCATAAAGAATTTACTTGCGAGTCGTATCCAGAGTTTGTCTTTCTGCGGGACAACAAGCGATGCTTCACCTTTGTCGTCTATTTCCCAGGTAATCAACTGGTTTCGCACCGGAAACGATTTCATGACCTGTGTACGGTCTATGTCAGGGCGTTTCTTGAGTTTGAGGGAGTATAGAATTCTGTTAATCATGTTTTTGTATCACTATAGTAGTTCTAAAGATAAGCGAACGGCAGAACGGAGTCTGCCTGCTACTTTTGGCTCTAAGGATAAGCAGACGGCAGAACGGAGTCTGTCTGCTACTATTGGCTCTAAGGATAAGCGGACGGCAGAACGGAGTCTGCCTGCTACCTTTAATGGCATTCAATGCTCTCAATGACCTTTTGGACAGTCGGTTGTGCGTCAATGGTACTCACTGACTGGATAACATAGATACGGTTGGAATGATTGCATCGCCACAGGTGAAACACGAGCGTCGTCCGTTTGGATAGTTTGTCGAGTACTAACACTGGTGAGAGTGGTATGCCATCATAGAGCCGTGTCTGTTGTCCAATAAGCCTAAGGTGCTCATCCTCGGCGTCTACGTGTGACGTTACTTCAAACCCATAGCCGCGAATAGCTTTTGCGTATTTGGCGCGGAACCATGCCTCAAGCGGGTTTGGTGCGTCCTCGAAGTCTCCTAACATTACCTCTGCCGGTCCATATCGTTCGACGCTGAGGCTTCCTTTATCGGGTGGCGAAGACTTTTTGTTTATAACGTGAACATTTCCGTTATTTTGAAAGCGATTGCTTGCCGATTTAGCGAGTCTTATTACGCTTTGAAAGCGTTCTTTTTTTGCGACAAAGGCAAACAGCAGATAGCCACTTAACAGTTTCTGGCGTTCCAATTTGTATTCTTTAGGGACACCTAACTTAAGCCCGTAAGCACTCCAGAGCGTCTGTGG